>NZ_JAGTUU010000009.1 GCF_018224955.1 Thetidibacter halocola | reverse complement strand
AGAGCATCGAACCACCAAGCCTTGAGCCACTATCCCCATAGCACCGAAATCCGCCCGCGCTTTCCTCCTTGTCAGATTTGTCGCCGCTGCAGCTCACGCTGACAGCAGCCACAAATCTTAGACAAGGTGGACATTGCAGCCCGAACGATCGATGGCAGCTTTCGACACACAGCAGATGCCGCCAAGAACCCCTGCGTCGGATGACATGCGTTCGCTGCTCGGTGTGCCGATGCTCGCTTTTGCGAACGGACATTACGTTGGGCACAGGTGCCCCTTTTCTTGAAAGCGTAAAGGGCTTTCGAGTTGTGTAAGTATTTACTGGCACGGTCGTTTCACTGATGTCAGGATAAAACTTCGGGTCATCGAAAGCCAAATAAGGATAGAATTCGTTGTCATCCTTCCGCTTCGGCGAATTCCTCCTTTCGACGGAAGAGCGCAAGCTGTCGCGCGACGGTATCGAATTGCCTCTGGGCGCCAGGGCCTTCGACATGCTGAGCTTCATGGTCGAGAACCGACATCGCGTCCTGACCAAGGCAGAGATACTCGACGCCGTCTGGCCGGAAATCGCGGTTGAGGAAAGCAACCTGACCGTTCAGGTCTCGGCTCTGCGAAAGGTGCTCGGACCCAAGGCGCTGGCAACGATACCTGGCCGGGGCTACCAGTTCGTACTCTCTGTAGGGGAGAACACGCACGTCCCCGTCCCTGACCCCGACAATCGCGAAACCGCCTTCACCGAAGTCCTTGTACTCCCCTTCACCAACAGTTCGAACGATCCCGATCAGGAGTATTTCGCTGACGGGATCACCGAGGATGTCATCACCGATCTCTCCAAGGTCGCGGCGCTGTCTGTCGTCGCCCGCAACACGGCCTTCACCTTCAAGGGTCGCGCCGTCAATGTCGCGCAAACAGCTCGGGACATGAACCTGACCCATGTGGTCGAGGGCAGCGTGCGCAAATCCGGCAACAGGATTCGTATCAATGCCCAGCTTGTCGATGGCGCAACGGGGCGTCCGATCTGGGCGGAGCGCTTCGATCGCGATCTGGCCGACATCTTCGATCTTCAGGATGAGATCACCGAAGCGATCGTCGCCGCGCTCAAGGTAAGGCTTGTCCCGGCCGAGCGCGTGGCAATCCAGTCGCGCCCAACCGACAACCCCGAAGCCTATGAACTCTATCTCCAGGCGCGCTACCACCACACACGTCTGGACAGGCGCAACTTCGAGATTGCCAGCCGCCTCGCTCAAAGGGCGCTTGAAATCGACCCCGATTTTGGCCTGGCATGGGCGCTTTTGGCCATCAGCCAGACGGGGCTCTATGGCTTTTCGGCCTCGCCCGAACATGGGCTGGAGGCGGCCGAGCGCGCACTCGCTCTGAATCCCAACCTGGCAGAGGCGCTTGCGGCAAAGGCCTTCGTCCTGGCCGGTCTTGGTCGCTTCGACGAGGCTTTCGAGCTTCACGAACGCTCGCTTCAACTCGACCCGAATTCCTACGATGTTCGCTTTCTCTATGGGCGAACGTGTTTCCAGACCGGGCGGCACGACGAAGCCATTTTGCACTGGGAACGCGCAACCGAACTCTCGGAAGCGGATTTGGCGGCCACCACCCATGTCGCCATGTGCTACAGGGCAACAGGCCAGCATGAGAAGGTGCTGGACACAGCCCGACGCACGCTCGTTCGGGCGGAACGCGTGCTTTCAGAGAACTCGTCGGATTCCTACGCATTGATCAGCGGTATCAATGCCCTTGCGAGACTGGGCGAAGCCGAACGCACAAGGCAATGGGCCGTGCGGGTCAAGGCGATTGATCCCGATGATCCAAGCATCGACTACAACATCGCTTGCGCCATGGCGCTGCTCGGTGAAACGGAGACCGCACTCGATACGCTCGAGGCCTGCCTGCCGCGGGTCGACCCCGTCACCTTCTCTGTCTGGGTTGAACAGGATAACGACCTCGACGCCCTGCGCGATCTCCCTCGCTTTCAGCGCCTAGTTCGCGACCTTGATGCGCGCACGGCCGCCGCAACGGTGTAACCGCGCGACCCAGCCCTTTGTGTTCGGGCCATCGCGGCGTGTAGCCGCGTTCAAACCATAGACGTCAAAAAAGAATCTGCCGGCCATTCCGACCCTTTCCGAAGTTTTCGGAACGGTTCGGGCCGCTTCAGGACATTCACCCTTCTGGCTGCCAGCCTGGCTTCACAAACCAGCCATTCCGGCAGGATCTACAGAAGGATACCAGACATGACCGATCTTTCGGCACAGCAGCAGTCCCGCACAGCGAAGTCGCCCCTCGCACGCGCCCTGAACCTTCCATTGACGCTTGTGAAATCTCTCTTCGGACCGCGCCCCGACTCCGATGTCGACCTTCGCCACGCCAATGAGCATTTCCTTAGAGACATCGGCTTGCGGCGCTGAAATGATGCCGCGCCAATTGCTGCCATCGGAAGGTTTTTGCAATCGAAGCATCGAGGCGCTGCCAATGGCCTTGCCGTTTCGAAAACACGGATAGGTCGCCTATCTCGCGCCGGGGGTCCTCAAGCGCTTGGTCTACAAGCGCGAGGTGCCCGCCGTGACTCTGTTGAAACTGACCGATGTCGCGGTCCTGCCGTGAGACGAGCAGCCGGAGCGGGTGTTCGACTGAGTCTCAGTGAAAGCTCGCCTGAAACGTCGTCGCGGTCAGCGAGACATGCGCGTCCAGAGGCGGGTGCAGTTCGAACGCCTTCGGCTCGCGTGAAAAATTCCAATGCCGATACAGGCGCCATTCCGACCGGCGCTCCTCGGCCACGGCCAGTTCGTTGCAGGTGATGTGAAAGGGCGTGCGCTCCCATCCGTTCGTCGTCTTGACCTCGATCAGCCGCGGGAGCCCATCCGGGGCGAAACTCGCGATGTCGTAGCCCGCACCGTCGCCATCCTCCTCCGACACCCAGCGCACCTTGCGCGCCAGATCGTCCCGTCCCGCCGTCCGCAAGGCCGCGCGCTCATGCGCCAGCACGCGCTCTTCGCCAGCGCGGCCAAGGGCGCGGTTGCGCTCGTCCCGGCCCGCCACGTCGAACTTGCGGGCGATGTGCAGCATCTGGTCCAGCTCCTGCGGAGGCGGCTGGTTCGACAGCGTCGGCGGCGGTCCGATCCAGACTTGCGCCTCCTCGCGCAGCCCCGCAGCCGGTTGCAGCCCCGGTTGGCGCCCGAGCCAGGCCGGGTTCAGCGCCAGCCACCGCGCCACGGCATCCACCAAGGTCATCTGAAAATTGAACGCGGGCTTGTAGCCGGGGATCCAGTCCTCGCCGAGCCCATTCAGCACCGCGCTGATGTTCTGGTGTTTAAACTCGACGGACCCCTCGGACCGGTCGTTCAGTAGCGGCAGGAGGGCACGCCGATGCTCGGCCTTGCTGTAGCGGCGCGCGGAGATGTCGTCGGCTAGCATCGCGAAGTAATCCGCGACGATCAGGTCGTTTTCTTGATCTGTCAAGGACTGGTTCAACATAGTGCCAGGCTAGGGGCAGAAAGTGCTTTTCGACTCGGCGTCGCGATCGACGCCGCCGCTCTGACGCCAGTCCCGCTTAGCCGCGTCGCATCACCCACAGAAGTTCAATAGGTGATGTTGACAAATGGCGGATCCAAAGCGCGATGCGCAGCAAACCCAGCGATCCGGCGGTCGCACGCCCCGGTTTCGGCGAGGCCGAACTCAGCCCAAGGGAGCTCAGGGCCCGTTCGATGCCTCGCCAGGCATTGGGCATGAAGTGCCGTTGTCATCAGAGGCTTCCGGCAGAGTTTCGGTGGCGACGCTGGTTTCGCGCACTGCCGCGCAGACCTGGTGACCGGCCGCCACGGAGCCGTCCTTCTGGCCGCCCTACGCCTTCGTGTCGGTATCCGTCACCAGATTATCTCGCGAACGGGGCGAACCCATGAACGCGGCAACCCATTGGAAGTGCGAGGATGTTTCACGCCATCCCGCCGCCGTCGAGGGGCGCTAGAAGAGAGACGCAGGCCATTCGGAGACCCATTCGGCGTCAAGCGCCCAGTCTCCGAAGGGCGGATGGCCCTGCCAACGCCCTTTGAAACAAAAAAGAAAAAAGGCCCCAACCGGGGCCCTTGGGCGGATTCAGGATCTGATTGTGGCGGAGACAAAGGCTGATTGGTAAACCATACTACTTATTGAAAAATTTGTATTTTTTGATGTTCTTGCCATGCATACCACAAAAATACCACACCGTGTGTTTTTCGGCGCCTATGACGGCGCCGAGTTTTGGTCGATCAGAGCGGGCAACAATGTAGACACGTCCTTCATCAGCACTAAGGCGCATTCTACAGTCTCGCCAGTCATTGCTATCTGTAGCTGCCCGGCAGGCACCGCTTGATCCCAGGAGAAGTTCTGCGTGAGGAAGCCCAGCAGGTCGCGCTTGTAGTCTGAGGTGGTCCCCATTTCCCGGACAGGTTTGCGGCGCCGCTAAGCTTGCCTGTTGATCATGCTGCCGCCTGCATGAGGCGGTCCCGGCAAATCGGACAGTGTGCATGACGACTGCCGGCCAAAGCTCCGCTTTGGTCTCTCCGACTGCGCAACACAATACTAGTGACAGCCACGACTCGTTGCCAAGTCGTGGCTGTTCATGTTGGGGCAACGGCCACTTGAGCCGGCCGATCTGGTGGCTTCAGCCGACAGTTCTCGCCAGCCAGAGCGTGATCGAGGGGAAGGCGATGAGCAGGGCAAGGCGGGCGACGTCGACCAAGATGAAGGGGATCAGCCCCCGGAAGATGCGAACGACCGGCACGTCGGGCAAGACCGCCTTAAGAACGAAGACGTTCATGCCGACGGGTGGTGTGATCAGGGCGATCTCGGTCACGACGATCACGATGATGCCGAACCACACGAGGTCGAACCCCTGCGCCACGACGATCGGTGCGAAGAGCGGCACGAAGATCAGGATGATCGCCATCGAGTCCATCACGCAGCCCAGCACCAGGAAGACGCACATGATGGCCAGGATGAGGGCCGTGCCTTCAAGCCCGGTCGATTGCACCAGGGCTAGAACACCCGCCGCCAGTCCCGACAAGGTCAGCAGCTTGGACAGCATCAACGCACCGAACAGCACCGTGTAGAGCGAGACGGAGGTATAGGCCGTGTCCACGATGATCCCGCGCAGCGTGGACCAGTTCATCTTGCCGGTCAGGGTCGCGACAAGGATCGCCAGACCCGCACCCATGCCGGCGGCTTCCGTCGGGGTGAAGAGCTTGGCGTAGAGTCCGCCGATGATCAGCCCGAAGAGCAGCACGAACGGCCAGACCCCGGCAAGAGACCGGACTTTCTCGGACCACGGGGTCTTTTCACCCTGTGGTGCCTGCTCCGGGTTCCGGGCGGCCACGAAGCGGATCGCCAGCATGTAGAACCCAAGACCGAGGAGACCCGGAACCACCCCGGCGATGAACAGGTCGCCGATGTTGGTCTGGGTCAGGATGCCGTAGACCACCATGATGATCGACGGCGGGATCAGGATGCCCAGCGTGCCACCCGCCGCGATGGTGCCGGCCGCCAGTTCGTCGGAGTAGCGGTATTTGCGCATGCTGGGATAGGCGACCTTGGCCATGGTCGCCGCCGTGGCATAGCTCGATCCGCAGACCGCCGAGAAGCCGGAGCAGGCCACCATGGTCGACAGCGCCAGCCCGCCCCGCACATGGCCGACAAAGGCATAGGCCGCGCGGAACAGGTCGCTGGCGATCCCGGTCTTCGAGATGACGTTGCCCATCAGGATGAACATCGGCACGACCGCGAGGTCGTAGGACAGCACCGCGTCCGAGATGGTCAGCGGCAGCAATTGAAAGGCGATGGTCCAGTTGATCGCAAGGCCGATGCCCGCGACGGAGACAGCCAGCAGGGCAAAGGCCAGCGGCACCCGCAGGAAGGCCAGCAGGATGGCCATGCCCATGGCAATGGAACCGGTGATCATAGCGCTTCCTCCTCGTGCGTGTCGGTGGGATCGACCATCGGCCCGGTCAAGGCGATGGCCAGGGCGGCCAGCGCCGACAGGGCGCAGCTGGCAGCCATGAAGAAATACAGCGGCGCGCGCGGCACCCGCAGCGCCTGGCTGACCTCGGAAATGCGCGAGGCGTTGAGGCCATGCCGCATGAAGAGCCACGCAATGACCGCCAGCACCGCGACCACCAGCGCCGCGCTCAGCACCCGCCACCAGGCCATCCACGGCTTGCCGACCAGCTTGTCCATGATGTCGATGGTCAGGTGGGCACCCGCCGCCGTCACCAGCGGCAGCCCGGCAAAGACCACGAGCGCCATCATGTGTTCCGTAATGTCATTTGAGCCGTAGATCGGCTTGCCGATCAGCCGCCGACCGATCACGTCGGCGAAGGTCAGCGCCACCATTGCCAGGAGAAACAGTGCCATGACCGTTTCGACCCCCCGGCGGATCTTCCATGCGACTGACAGCATGTGTGTTCCTCCTCCCTGGAACGGCGGGGGATGCCGCGGCGCCCCCCGCTCTGCTTTGGTGTGCGATTACTGGCCGGCCAGCGTCGTGTAGGTCGTGTTGTAGAAGTCCAGCATGGCCTGCGGATCGGCGACTCCGGCGGCCTTGGCGGCCTCGACCCAGTCCGCGACCATCGTGGCCTGGATCGCGTCGACGGCGGCGATCAGCTCGGGCGTGGCTTCGGCAAAGGTGTGGCCTGCCGCTTCGAGCTTCCCGGTCGCGGCAGGGTTCTGCGCGTCGAAGTTGCGGCCCCACGCGGCCGAGAGTTCCTCGCCGATCACGCCTTCGATCGCGGCCTTGTCGGCATCGCTCAGGCCATCCCACTTGGCGCCGTTCATCGCGACGAAGAAGGTCGCGTCATAGAAGCCTTTCGGGAACACGGTGTGATGCTTCAGCACGTCCTCGAGGCGGAAGTTCACCACCGATTCCATCGTGTGCAGCGACCCGTCCACGACGCCGCTTTCCAGCATCTCGTAGGCCTTGGTCGCCGGTGCGGCCACCGGAACGGCGCCGAGCGCGGTCAGCAGCTTTTCCTGGATCGGGCCGCCCATACGGAACTTCTGGTTGGCGACGTCGGCGGGCGTGGTCACGGTCTTCTTGCCGTGGTGCAGTTGCCCGCCGCCGAACATGCCGACCGCCAGCATCTTGACGCCTTCGAAGGCGGCGTTGTCGGCGAGATACGCCTCATAGGTCTGCCACAGCGCGCGGCTCTGTGCCTCGGCGTTGGTGCCGGCGTTCGGGAATTCCGCGAACCACATCGAGACGAAACGCTCGGGCTCGTAGGTGAAGTTGCCCCAGGTGATGTCGGCCACGCCGGTGCGCGCCAGTTCCCAATGCTGCGGCGGGCTGGCCAGCGGCGCGGGCAGGATCATGACGGTGACGCGGCCCTCGGTCGCCTCGGCAATCTTCTCGGTCAGCGGCACGAGGAAATCGGTGTGCACGAAGTGGGTCGGCGGCACCCAGGACGACATCGTCAGGGTTTCGGCGCTGGAGAGTTGCGCGGAAGCGGCGAGCAGCGCGGTGGCGGCGACGGCGCCCTTGAACAGGCGGGTGGTGAAGGCGATCATCGGGTTTCCTCCCTTGGATGATGCTGGGTGTTCAGGAAGTGTGGCGAGAGACGCGCGTCTCGCGCGTGCGGAGCTTTGCCAGGTCGGCAAAGAGGGCGGCTCCGACCGGGATGATCCCCGGGTCGAAGACATATTCGGGGTGGTGCGGCATCCGGCCGTCCTGCCCGACAAAGACATAGGCACCGGGCACCCGGGCCGAGAGTTCCGAGAAATCCTCGGAGGCCATCAGCGCGCGGGCGTTCTCGATCACCCGGTCCGCGCCGACCACGCGGGCGGCCGAGGCGGTGACGGCGGCGACGCAGGCGGGATCGTTCATGGTCACGGGCGCGACCGGGGTCACGTCGATCTCGATCAGCACGCCGAACAGCAGCTCGGTCGCGCGCACCGCGTCCTGCAGCAGGTCCGCCAGCCGGTCGCGCAGCGCCTTTGCGGTGGTGCGCATGGTGCCCTCGATGCGCACAGTGTCGGGCAGGATGTTGCGCGCTGTGCCGCCCTGGATCAGCCCGAACGAGATAACCCCGGCGTCGCGCGCATCGGTCACGCGGGTCACGGCCTGTTGCACGGCAGAGATCAGGTGCGCGGCGGCGGCCATCGCGTCCTCGCCGGTGTGCGGCATCGAGCCATGCGCACCATTGGCGCGGATCGTGATGTCGATGTCGTCGGCCGAGGCCAGCGCGGCGCCTGCCGGGATGCCGACATGTCCTGCCGGCAGGCCGGGAAGGTTGTGCAACGCGTAGATCTCGTCACAAGGGAAACGGTCGAACAGGCCGTCCGCCAGCATCGCCCGCGCGCCGGTCAGCAACTCCTCGGCGGGCTGGAAGATGAAGCGCACCGTGCCGTCGAAATCGCGGGACTTCGCGAGGTAGGCGGCGGCGGTCAGCGCGGTGACGGTGTGGCCGTCATGCCCGCACCCGTGAAACTTGCCTGCGTCCTGCGAGGCATAGGCGAGGTCCGCCTTTTCCGTCATCGGCAGCGCGTCGAGTTCGGCGCGAAAGGCGATGCAGCGGCTCGGGTCGTCGGGCGTGACCTTGGCGCTGTGCAGGGTTCCGACGACTCCGGTCCCGCCGATTCCGGTCTCGACCTCGTAGCCGAAGGCACGCAGCTTTTCTGCCACGAAGGCGGCGGTGCGCACTTCTTCAAAGCCGGTCTCGGGGTGGCGGTGCAGGTCTTGCAGCCAGGATTCGGACAGGGCGCGGTGGCCGTCATACCACTGGGCAAACATCGTCGGGCGCTCCCTTTCTGTCTTTGACTGAGACGATTGCGACTTGAAACTTTCAAGCCAAGATGGTCTCACCATAAGACTGTTTGTTCTGGAAATCAGGGTATGGCGTGATACCCTGCCGGTATGGCGGACTGGGAGAAAAGCCGATGCAGGAACCCCGAACCTTCAGGAATGAGCGCCTGACCTACAAGCTCGACATCGTCGCCAAGGAGGCGATCTCTGCCAATGACGAAATCTTTCTCAAGGAGACGGGCTGCCGGATTCGCGACCTGCGGGTGCTGCGCCTGATCGACGACAATCCCGGCACGACCTTTGCGGAAATCGCCAAGATAACAGGATTCGAGCGCAGCCTGACCTCGCGAATCCTGCAAGGTTTGCTGGGCTCCGGGCTGATCGTGCGCGAGAACGACCCGGGGGATGCCCGCGTCTTTCGACTCAGCACGACCGAGAAGGGCCAGGAGGTGCGCCGCACCGCGCGGCAGGTCTCGGACCGGCTGGAGGTGATCCTGACCGACCCGCTCTCGGCGCAGGAGTTGCGCGCGCTGCACGAGATCCTGGCAAGGCTGGGCAGCTGGGTGACGTCCGAGGAGTATCGCTTGGCACTGTTGGCTGACGTATAGTCTCATGCTGCAACAGTATTGACGCGAGACTGAAATCGATCTAAACCTCGGACTGCCTACCAAGCCGTCACAGGAGAGGCCGAGACACTCGGCGCCGAAGGAGCAACCCCCCGGAACCTCTCAGGCAAAAGGACTGTGACCGGAGCGGGCGTCTGAAGCGCCGCAGGCCTTGCGCCTTGCGCCCCGCGACAGAGGGGATTGGACCTGCCATCCGGCGGGACGAACCTTGGGTCGCGGGAGGACACCATGACCAGAATAGCCGTTATCGGCGCCGGCATTGCCGGCGTCACCACTGCGTCGAGCCTCATGGACCGGGGCTTTGACGTGACGCTTTTCGACCGCAATCGCTATGCGGCAATGCAGACCTCTTTCGCCAATGGCGGACAGCTTTCGGCATCGAACGCCGAGACCTGGAACCGCTGGTCGACGGTCTTCAAGGGCATGAAGTGGATGATGACCCGAGGCGCGCCGCTGCTGGTGAACCCGAAGCCCAGCTGGCACAAGTATAGCTGGATGGCCGAATTCGTGGCCTCGATCCCGCAATACCGCGCCAACACCGTGCAGACGACCCGAATGGCCATCGCGGCACGCGGTCTGCTCAAGGAAAAGGCAGAGCGTCACGGCTTCGATTTCGACTGCGAGGATCGCGGCATCCTGCACGTCTACACCAGCAAGGCCGAGTTCGACCACGCGACCGAGGTCAACAAGCTGCTCGCCGAGGGCGGATTGCAGCGCCGCGCCGTGACCCCCGACGAGATGCGCGGGATCGAACCGGCGCTGAGCGGCAGCTTCCACGGCGGCTACTACACCGAGAGCGATTTCACCGGCGATATCCACCGCTACACCACGGGCCTTGCGCGCGCCATCGAGGCCCAGGGCGCCGTCCTGCGCTTTGGCGCCGATGTCGAGGCAATCCGCGCCGGGGACGACGCCGTGCGCATCACCTGGAGCCGCAACACCGAGAGCCAGACTGACAGCTTCGACGCCATCGTTGTCTGCGCCGGGGTCGAAAGCCGCGCCATCGGCGCGCAGCTGGGCGACCGCGTGAACGTCTACCCGGTCAAGGGCTACTCGATCACCGTCCGTCTCGACGACGAGGAAAGCCAGCACGCCGCACCTTGGATCAGCCTGCTGGACGACGAGGCCAAGGTGGTGACGAGCCGGCTGGGCAAGGACCGGTTCCGCATCGCTGGAACGGCCGAGTTCAACGGCTACAACCTGGATATCCGCGACGACCGGGTGCGCCCGCTGGTCAAGTGGTGCGAGCGCTTCTTCCCCGGTGTCAGCACCGAACACGCGATCCCTTGGGCAGGCTTGCGGCCGATGATGCCGAACATGATGCCGAAGGTGGGGCAGGGCGTGCGCGACCGCGTCTTCTACAACACCGGGCACGGTCACCTGGGCTGGACCCTGTCCGCCGTCACAGCCGAGATGGTGACCGAGAAACTCGCAGCCTCGCGGAAGGTCAATGGCGCCGCCCCGGTGCGGGCCGCCACGCCATCGAAGGTGAAGGAGGCCGCCTGATGCTTATCCCTACCTACAACGACATGCTGGATGCGCATGAGCGGATCGCCCCGCACATCCGTTGCACACCCGTCCGCGTGTCGGACTACCTGAACGAACTGGCGGGTTGCCAGCTGTTCTTCAAGTGCGAGAATTTCCAGGAACCGGGTGCCTTCAAGGTGCGTGGGGCCACGAATGCCGTCTTTGGCCTCGACGAGGCGCAGGCAGCGCGCGGCGTCGCCACCCATTCCTCGGGCAACCACGCCTCGTGTCTCAGCTATGCCGCCACGCTACGGGGTATCCCCTGCAACGTGGTCATGCCCCGCACCGCGCCGCAGGCCAAGAAGGACACGGTGCGCCGCTATGGCGGGGTGATCACGGAGTGCGAACCCTCGACTGGAGTGCCCCCACTGAAGTGGTCCACGAACTGGGATAGTCTTATCCCGATTTTCAGGAGGACCAAGAGATGGCTGGCAAGCGCGACAAACCCGAGGACATCGTGTTGAAGCTGCGGCAGGTTGAAGTTCTGCAAGGGCAAGGAATGGCGATCGCCGATGCGGTGCGCCAGATCGGCGTGACCCAGCAGACCTGCTATCGATGGCGCAAGCACCGTGCTTTCCGGGTCGGCGACGCCAAGCTGCGCGGCGACGAAACCAACGCCACCGGAACGGCAAGGATCAGCGGGCACGGCGTCGCCACCACCAATACCGCCACCGCCCGGATCGGATCGCCCGTGAACCACCAGGCGGCGGTTGCCAGCGCGACCGTGACGCCGAGGAACAGCAGCGAGTAGCGGTCAGCCAGCCGCGCCATCGGCGCCTTGGATTTCTGCGCCGCCTCGACCAGCCGGACGATCCCGGCATAGGTGCTGTCCGCCGCCGCCCGCGTGACCCGCAGATCGAAGGCCTCGCCCGCGTTGGTCGCGCCGCTCATCACCTCGTGGCCCTGCACCAGCCGGACAGGCATCGACTCGCCGGTCAGCGCGGAAAGGTCGAGCATCGCGCCCGCGCTCGCGACCGTTCCATCCACGGGGGCCACATCGCCCTGCCGGATCAGCAGCAGGTCGCCCGGCGCGATGGCGTCGAGCGGGACTTCATCCAGAGCGCCATTGCGATGCCGCGTCGCGGTCCGGGGCACGCGAGACAGAAGATCGCTCATCTCGAGCCGGGCGCGACCCTGCGCGAAACTCTCGAGGAAGGTACCACCCGAATACATGAGCGCGTCCACCGCCGCAGCCAGCGTCTCGCCGAACAGAAGTGCTGCCGACATCGACAGCGCCGCCACGATGTCGAGCCCGACTTCGCCCTTCCAAACGCTGCGAACGATTTCGACGCAAAGGGCCGCGAGGACAGGAACGACCCCTGCCGTTCACGCGATCGTGGCAAAATCCGGCTGCCCCACCAGCCAAAATACAAGGCCGGACACCAGACCAAGCAATGCCAGGCCCAAAAGGACGACGTTCAGGCGATCATGAAACAGAGCGGTCATCTGGTGCTTATCCCGGCGTCAACCACGCGCTCGGGGCCTGGACGGGTCTCGAACAGCCGTCCAACTCGCGTTTCGCGAAGCAGAGCGCCCTCACGATCAATGAAGAGAACGCTCAGATTGCTTCTACGCGCCAATTGACCGCCCTCCAAGCTTCCTTTCACCATGCACGCTGTAGCCCAGGCGTCAGCCTCGGCACATGTCCTTGCTACGACCGTGACCGAGGCGGTCGAGGCGAGTATGGGTGCGCCGCGGTTCGGGTCCATGGTGTGCGACAGGCGCCGGCCCTGAACCTCGACCCAGTGGCGATAGTCCCCTGAGGTGGCCACGGCGGCGCCCTGAAGCGCCAAGATGGAATGGGGAGCACGGCGATCCGCGTCCGGGGCCTCGACGGCGATTGTCCATGCTTGCCCATCTGGTCGAAGCCCGAGCGCACGCATTTCGCCGTCAATGCCAACAAGAGCATCGTCGATGCCGTGCGCCACCAGCGTCTCGGCCAGCCTGTCGACGCCATACCCCTTCGCGATGCCGTTCAGGTCCAGTGCAACCGGGGACGTCTTTCGGACAAGGCCGTTGCCCGCGTTGATCTCCAACGCCTCATGCGCGGGCACCCGGTCGGTCCTCATCGCGGTGCGGATGCGGTCGGGTGTCGCCGCAAGCGGCCCGAAACCCCAGGCGGTCACCACATCGCCCATGCCGATATCGAAGGCTCCGTCCGAGGCGCGCCCGATCTCGAGCCCGAGCCGCAGAACCTGTCCGAGCCGATCCGGCACCGCCACCCACGCGCCCACCGGCGCCGCGTTCAGGCGCATGAGATCGCTGTCGGGTTTCCAGGTGGACATCTGCGCGTCCACTTCATCGACGGCGGCCTGCAGCGCTGCGCGGACCGGCTCGGGGTCGAAACCCGCTTGCGCGAAGAACAGCGCGGACCAGCGCGTGCCCATGGTCGGACCGTTCAGCGCATGGCGCATCGGTTCAGTACACATCTTCGACATAGCGTCCCTCGGCTTTCAGTGCTGCGGGCGAGAGCCCGGTGGGAGCAAGGATGTCAGCGAGCGCGTCGGCGACGCCCGCGGCCATGTCGCGCCCGCCGCAGACCAACACCCGCGCACCATCCTTGATCAGCCGGGCCACCTCGGCAGCCTCATTGCGGAGCGCGTCCTGGACGTAATGCGGCCGCGCCCCGCGCGAGACGGCGGTTACAAGCTGGACCAGATGGCCCTCGTCCTGCCAGACGGGCATCTCCTCACCGTAGAGGAAGTCGCTGTCCGGGTGACGCATCCCGAAGAAAAGGTGGATGGGCCGCCGCCTGGAGTTGCCGCGCACGAAACCCGCCAATGGGCCGATGCCGGTTCCGGCGCCGATCAGGATCAGCGGCGCTTTGCCTCGGCCCGGTTGGAACCCCGGATTGCGGCGCAGGAATGCGGTGACGGTTTGCCCGGGTTCCAGCGCGGTCAGTTGGCCGGAACACAGTCCGCCAGGCTGCTTCTTCACCACGATCTCGACGAACCCGTCGCGGCGCGCGGAGGCGAGCGAGTAGAGGCGCGGTACGGGTGATCCCTCGGGCAGGATGCCGATCAGGTCGCCTGCGGTGAAGCGTGCGAAGGCCGCTCCAGTCAGACGCTGCCACAGAGTCGCCTTCGGCAGAGCGAAGCGCAGGATCGCGGTCGGGGCCTGAACCTCGTTTCCGTAGTCGCGGCGCGAGATCAGCGTGAGCGTCTCGGTGGCAGGCAGAACCGGCTGATGGGCGAGTTCAAGGTCGATCCCCAGCACTTTCCCGAGGCCGCGGCCCCAGCGTGCGAAGTCCTGCGGTGACTGGCGGTCGATTGTGTCCAGCGGCAGAAGTTCGGACCAGCCTTTCGCACGGGCAGCCTCGGACACGGCCTTCGCGAAGGCGCAATAGGCCGGGAAGCTTCGATCGCCGAAGCCGAGAACAGCCACGGGGGCCCCGGGGGCGTGGTCGAGGGTCGCAAGGCGGCTCAGGAAACCCTTGGCCGAGGCCGGTGAATCGCCGTCACCATAGGTCGCCGCGAGGACAATGATCCGCCTCGCGCTGGTGTAGCGGTCCGGCGAGAAGGCCGACATGGGTGCTGCGTGCACGCTCTGCCCGGCGCGGCTCAGCGCGGCATGAAGCGTCGCGGCGAAACCCCAGGTGCTGCCGCCCTCGCTGCCGACGAGCAGGATCGTCTCGGCCCGACCGGCGGGCTGATTGCCCCGGATGCGCGGCCGCCCCCCCCGTCCTGCGAGCCAGACGACAACGCCAGTAACGCCCATCGCCGGAACGCCGAGCGCCATCAGCCCCAGAACTAGGCCGAGCGTGGGCGCTCCCTGTCCGGTGTGCAGCATGTAAATGGTCTCTGATACGCGTTCCCAGCCGGTAAGGTCGGTCCAGGCGAGCAGTGCACCGGTGCCCTGATCGAGATACCCAGTCCCCTGGTCGGTCTTCAGCGTGAAGACGTCCGTCGCATCGGCGGGATAGGGAAAGCTCAACTCCCGCAGTTCGTCGACGGGCGTCTCCACTAGAAGGGGCATCTGACCAGGTGCGAACGCCGCCTCACCGCTCACCTCAACCGGCATGGCTGGCACGCCGCCACCGGGAAGCAGATCGAATGTGGACGCCGTCATCCACAGGGCGGTGGTAGACGACAGGACAAGGCCGACCACCGCGATGCGGGCGATCTCGATATGCAGTCGGCCAGCAAGGGGTCCGCGCAGCCGCGTGAACCAGTTCCGCCAACCGCCCACACGCCGGGTGACCAGCAGGACACCGGAGAACGACAGACCCAACATCGCCGCGGCACCCACGGCCATGGCGATGCGCCCGCCATCGCCGAGGAACAGCGAGCGGTGCAGATTGGTAAGCCAGCGTTGCGTCTGGTTAGGGTCGGCGGAGGCCGCACCCTGACCAGTGGCGGGGTCGATCACTGCGGCGCCGGGCGTGCCCTGATCGAACCAGTAGGCCGTGATCCGGCCCGAGGGCGCACGGCGGATTTGATCGACGCCCGGATAGGCGCCCTGAATGCGATCCGCGAGGGTGGCCACCGTCATGCCCGCCTCGGCCTGCGGCGCGGCAATGCGCTCGGCCGCAGGGAAGACCGACAGCGCCGCGCCGCTCAGGGATAGGACGGTGACGAGAGCCAGAGCCAGAAGACCCGGCCAGCGATGGAGTGCACGGATCATGGCCATCACCCCTCACATGTCGTAGGCGAAGCTGGCGATGTAGCGCCTGCCGGTCACCGGCGTGCCGGCGCCAGCGGTCGTCAGCGGGACGGCCACCTCGTTCGGGCTGTCGCGCATGTCCTCGACGGCGGCATCGATGTGCAGCGTGTAGCCGGCATCGAACAGCGCATCGGCGAGATCGAGCGTTATCTCGAGCGTCCGCCCCGCGCCCACGCTGGCGCCGGTGATGCCGTTCACCTGCGCGGTGTCGCCGCCGGTCGCGCGGTACCAGTCGGTCAGGTGCTCGTAGTATTTCGACTTGGTCCCGGCCATCCAGAGGCTGCCCATGTAGGCGCCGGAGGCATCGGTGACGTAGAGCGCGAGATAGGCTCCATCGCCACCGTAGCTGTTGAGAGTCGTGGTCAGCGTCACCGGGCGCGCCATGGCGAGGCCGGGAAGGGTCAGCGCCGTGGTCAGCGCGAGTGTCGCAAGAAGCGATTTCATCGGGTTGGTCCTTGTGTACGAGGTGCGGGGTTCGCGTGCGTCGGGGAGGCTCAGTTCACCTGGACCTGCGGTGGGGCGCCGTTCCCGAAAAGCCCGTTCTGCGGTGGGGCGACGGTGCCGGCGGGCGCGGGATTGGGAGCGCCGCTGCCGCAGTCGTCGTCATCGTCATCGTCATCGTCGTCGCAGTCTTCGTCGTCATCATCGTCGTCGTGATCACGCCGCGAGCCGTGGCTTTCATCATCGTCGTCATCGTCGTCACTGGCGAGGATGAGGGGCAAGGACTGCGTCGCGTCCTGCCAGATCGCCGCGAAGGGCCGAGGGCTCCCATCGGGGGCGGCGTTCATCGCACTCCAGGCCGTGGTGCCGATCACGGCGGTCAGCGCGGTGGAGGCAACAAGAAGGGTGAGGATCTTTCGCATCGGAGGGTCTCCTTTTCGTTTGATGAGACCGATATGCAGACCCGACCTGAGGCCTTCCTGACGGCGCTGCGATTCTCGCTTCAGCTTGCCGTCAGGAAGAAAAATGCCCCGCCGGTCTGGCGGGGCGGGAAGCTGGGGCGCGAGCGGAGCCTGGTAAGTGTGCCAAACCGATGTTCAGCTCGTCAGGCGAACTCGAAATGCTCGAAGCGGACGCGTCGCGGCGTCTGGTCCAGCGCCTTCAGACCCTTCAGGATCCCGTCTTTCAGGCCCGTCGGGCCACAAAACCACAGATCGGCATCCCGGACGGCTCTGTTGCATAAATCACGTGAGGGATTCATCTCGTGAATCCAAAGTGGTAGCTGGGCTGCATGAGCAGACCCGCACTCCCAACCTACAAGACCAGGAACTGGCCGGCCTACAATGAAGCGCTCAAGCGCCGTGGCTCGCTGCCGACCGCGGCGCCCATGCTGTCATCCCGCCACGAAAGAACGCAAAGCCATGGAAGGCTGTCACCGCCGGCGCCGCCGCGCGAAATGAAATTCTGCGGGCCTCCAAATACCTCGGCCGAGCCTTGTGGCGACGATGGAGCGGATACCACCGCCGGAGCCGCGTTGAGACGAAGATGCATTGTTTGAAACTGCTGGGGCAGCGCCTGATGGCACGGGACTTCGACCGCCAGGTCGCCGAGCTTCAGGTCCGTATCGCCGTCCTAAACGGCTACACCGCGCTCGGCATACCCGTCACAGAGCCCGTGGGATAAGTCCGTCCGGGTAAAGGGGAACCTCGGCCATCACCCGATTTGTGCAACAGAGCCACGCCGAAGAACCACCTGCACTTCTGCCGCGGATCCGTCTCGCACGGGTCTATTGGCCGCGAACCGTTCTCTGTCTTGATGCAAGCGCACCGGCCACAGAGGTCCAAGAAGCATATCGCAGCACTGAAATGGACGGTCGAGAAAGGCAGCTTCGGGAAAATGCCCTGCGGGAGGCTGGCTTCAGATCCACGAACATCAACTGGGCTGACTTCATCGACAACGCGACCGGGCGAGCCCGCCCCGGTGCTTCGTGGCGTGTGTTCTGGCAAGCCCGGTCCATCGACCTTCAGCTCACGGCGCAGGAGGAACCGGAGGCGCTGGCACTGGGAATATCGGCGCTCGAGCCGCACTGGACACATGCTCCCAAGGATCTTCTGAGACCGCAGGACGATACCGTGAACGGCGCTCAGATCGATAATTGCACCCTCTCCGACGAGGAAGGCGATCTGTTCGCGTGGTTTCCTGACGGCGACAGAATGCTGGTCTGCCGTGGCTTCACTGAAGAACGGCCTGTGCCGGGAACAGCAGAAGACCCATCCGGACCATCCTACCAGACGGTCCGATACGAACCGGACGAGTGTGAAATATCCGAAGGGCTCATGGAGATGCATTTCGGGCCGCTCGATGCAGGTCCAGCCTGGGAGTTGATGACGCTGCCGATGCAGGATTGGCAGAGCGTCTTCATGGCCAATCGGCCGTGGAGCACCCCGCCAGAGCTTCAGCCTGCATTCCGGCCCCTGTTCACAGCACCGACCGGGTGGACGCCGGCTCCCGACGACACTTTGGCATCAGCGATCCTTCGTAGTCTTGCCTACGGAGAGGGCGCGGAACGGCTTGACGAGAAGCTCATGGCTGCCGTGAACCGACGTGTGCGGTGCCTCGACGAAATGAGGAGCAAGCTCGAGCGCCACTACGAGGATGCCCTCGCGAATAACGGATACAACTCGAGAGAGCAGTCATGAAAAACGGCTTCCGCCCGACATGCAAGCGGCGCGTGACCAGAAGGAACGCGGCCGGAGAGACTCCGCAGGAGGAACGCCGGCGCAAGCGGGCGTTCGACGAGTGGCTCAGGAAGCAGTCTCTGCCGTCCAGCCGGTATTTCGCAATGGCGGACTACGGTTCGATGAGCCGTCCGCTGACCTGGTGAAGGATAGGCCGCTGCAAGACGAGAAAGCGGAAGTCCAGGCCACTCTCGACGTAAGTGGTCGCACAGTGCGGCGCGTGCCGTCCGCGATTATCGACGCGGACGCCACGGCAAACTACCGCCACCGCTACGCGCCATTCGGCCATCGCACCCAACGGCTGCGCCTCTCGCTTGTTGCGGCTCTGGTCGCCTTGAAGGCGATGGAAACAAGGGCCAAAGTTTTGGCGGCGTTGAAACTCAGGCCATTGGAAAGCCGACGAAAAATCCGACCGAACCGAATTTGGCGAGGTTCGCCCGAACAGAGACGGAGCGCCGTTCAGAGCCCGGAACGGGCTTGGCGCGCGGTCTCAGAGGTTCGGATGGGGGAGGCAAAGCCCTTTGAAAACACGACTATTTCCGTGCCGTTTGGGGCGCCTGTCCGTGTTCGCAACAGGGATAGTGGCGGAGGGGATGGGCCTGGAATCCAACGTTCTCTACCCTCTAACCTATTGTTATTATTTAATCTCACGATGTTTTTGGCGGTCTCCCGATACTATCACGACTGGCAGCGAAACGGGTGAGCCGCTGGCGCGATAGCTTCTTCAGGATCAGCAAGATCCCGTCAGCCAACGTGGACGTGGTCTCACACGTTCGCCACAAATAGCACGGCATGTGCTCGGCCCATCTCGGAAACTGGGCAGGACAATCCCTTTTGCAGCGACCGCCGTGCACGCAATTCCCGCAGACAAAGAAAACAGATCCGAACCATTGGCCGAAATCAGACCAGTTCGTCCGCCGACGCTGTCACCTCGTTCACCCACGCCATCAGCGCTGCGGGTTCGGGCTGCAGCTGGATTGCCAGCCTCTCCGCGAAGTTCTCGAAGGCAGGTCGGTTGAGCGCATTGAGTCCGACCAGAACGGGGATCTCCATCGCAACCGCCTCAGCGATCACGTCGCGGAACCCCCGCCCCTCCGCCTCGTGCTTTCCGAACTTGTTGACGATCAGCAGGTCCGCGCCGGATGAAAGGCTCACCTTGACCAGCCCGACCGCCGTTTCCAGCGCGGCCGGGTCGAGGCGGCACCCCCGCGCCTGCGGGCCAAGGTCCTGGCTGATGCGCAGAACGGGACCATCGGGCAGCACCCGCACATCCATGTCGCAGGGGCCGGCATCGGCGCGCTCGCTGTTGATCTGGACGGTTCCGCAGCATCTGAGGCCCCGGGCTGCGAGGTTCGCTGCCAGCCGTTCAAGCACCAGATCCGTATCGCCGCGTCCTGGCGCCATCGTGTAAGCAAGTTTCATGTCCGGGGCTCCTTCAGGATTGGCAAAAAGGTTGAAATTCGACCAGCGCACCGGCTGGCAGGGATTCGACGTCGGCGGGCAGAAACATCAGCCCGTCCGCTGGAGAGAGCAGCCCGACACGGGCCGAATGTGTGGCATCCTCGAAGGAGACGATCTCGCGACCATGGCCATCGAAACCGGCCAGCGTGGCGGGTCGGAGTTCGCAGCGCCCGGGCTTGCGGCGGATTGGGCCTGCGGTCACGACATGCCGTCGGGTCGGGGCGGGTCCCGCGCCGCTCAGGGCACGGATCAGCGCCAGTCCGAAGACCTGCCATGTGACGAAGGCCGATACCGGGTTGCCGGGCAATCCAAGCCAGTGCGCCTTGCCGATGCGCCCGACCGACACCGGCTTGCCCGGTTTGATCGCGACGCCGCTGAACAGGGTTTCGCCGCCCAATGCCATGACGGCCGGCTTCACATGATCTTCTTCGCCCACCGAGATACCGCCCGTGGTGATGACAAGATCGGCTTGCGCCGCCATGTCGCCCAATTCACGGACAAGACCGGCAAGGTTGTCGGCACCATGAGCCGAGGCAACGACGTCCACATCCGCAGCTGCAAGGCCTGCCGTCAGCATCGGTGTGTTCACGTCCCAGATCTGGGCTTCCTCGCGCGCGCCCCCGGCGCGGCGTACCTCGTCGCCGGTGACAAGCAGTGCCACGCGCAGCCTGCGCCGAACACGCAGGATGCCCGCGCCGGCGGCGGCACAGGCGGCGATCTCCCTTGGTCCGAGCCTGCGGCCCTTGTCCAGAACGGTCGCACCCTTGGCCATGTCACTACCCGCGCGGCGGACGTTCAAACCCGGTTCAGGTCTGTGCGACAGATGAATAGCGTCCCCGTCACGCAGGACGTCCTCCTGCATGACGACCGAGTCCGCGCCCAACGGGACTGGCGCGCCAGTAAAGATTCGGGCCGCCACGGCCCCTGCGACCGGTGTCGTCACCGCCTGCCCGGCAGGCACGCGCGCAACGACTGGCAGCACCCAGGGTCCGGCGCCAGTGAGGGCCGATGTCGCGATCGCATAGCCATCCATCGCCGCATTATCGAAAGCCGGTGCCATGGCTCGGGACCGGACCGGCTGAGCGAGAATGCGGCCAAAGGCGTGGTCGAGCGACAGGGCCTCGGTCCGGCCGACCGGTGCTATATGCCCTGCAATCCGGGCCAGTGCCTCGTCGATGCTGATCAGCGAGTGAAGCATGTCCTGACTGTCACAGCCGCAGCCCGGTGACGCGATGGCTTGATGGATGGTCATTGTGCTGCCTCCTCGGCGGAATTGGTAGGCTGGAAATGCCCGGGCCCGATGCTGCAATCGAGGTCGCGCAGGCGCCCGTCCTTGAGCCCGTAAATCAGGCCGTGCACGCGGACATCGGCTCCACGGCGCCATGCCCTCTGAAGGATCGGCGTCTCGCAGACGCGCCGCACGCCCTCGACCACATTGAGTTCGGCCAGCCGGTCGCGTTGTGCTTCGAGGTCGGTTTCGCGCCCCAGATCGACCGCATATGCGCGGGCCAGGCGCCGGATCGGCTCGAGCCAGTGATCGGCCAGACCGTGTGGCAGATCCTCGGTCGCGGCCTTGACCCCCCCGCAGCCATAGTGGCCGCAAACGATGATCTCGCGCACATGCAACGCATCGACCGCGAATTCCAGCGCCGAGAGCAAGTTCATGTCCGAGGAATGAACGATGTTGGCAACGTTGCGATGGACGAACACCTCGCCCGGATCGAGCCCCGCCACCACGTTGGCCGGTACCCGGCTGTCCGAACAGCCGATCCAGAAGAACTCGGGCGCCTGAAGGGCGGCAAGGCGGGTGAAATAGTCAGGCTCCTCGTCGTGGCGTTGTTTCGACCACGCCACGTTACGCTCCAGAAGGTCATTCAGCATCGGTCGTCTCCGGGAAATCTGGCAGCCCGCGTCTGGATCGCATGTGTTTCGACAGGATCCGCAGATCGGCCCGAGTCAGCCGGGCGCGGGCAATCGGCAAGAGGATCGCGTTTTCGGCAACGAGGTGGCGCCGCACGTGCCCCGCAAACCTGGACAACACCCCGCGCTCCTTTGCGGACAGATCGGCCCCCCTATCAAGGCAACCGGCGAGCATCGCACGCACTTCGGGCAGCAGACGCATCGCCTCATCCTGATCGGCCCTGATCCGGTCGATCGCACCCTCAATCGCATCCTCTTCTGTGCAGCGCCGGGCAAGAAGCGGGAACAGGTCCTCAGCCTCGTCGCGCAGGTGGACGTTCAGTTCCTCGTTCACAAAGCGCAGTACCGTTGTCGCTTTTTGGCGATTGAAAGCGTCCGCCGTTGCCAGCGCGTCGATAACTGCGCAAATCTGTCGTTCACGCAGGTGGTCTTCGCTGATGAAGTCCAGAGGATTTGCGAGAAGGCTCGGACTCGTCGGTTTGTCGCCACTTCCGCGCGTCACTGTCTCTGACGGTTTCATCACACGTCCTTTCACGTGGTTCAGATCGGCGTCAGGCTTGCGCCGGAGATCTGCGCCCCTTGACCGAGGCTCTCCACGAAGGCGCGCGAGGCGCGCGCCCAGGCTGCCTTTTCCAACGCCTGCGCGATCTTCGGCCGAACGGTGCCGTAGGGCAGCACCTGCCCCGGCGCCGTGGCATTCAGTCGGATGATATGCCAGCCGTGGCGCGACAACACGGGCGCCGGGGTCACGGCCCCTTCGGTCAGGGAGCGCAGGGCTGCCTCGAACTCCGGCACGGTGTCGCCGGGGCCAAGCTGACCCAGATGGCCGCCAGAAGCCTTCGAACCGCAATCGCTTTCGCGCGCGGCAGCGGCAAATCCCTTGGCATCACCGTCGAGTCGCGCCAGCAGGGCAACGGCCCGTGCCTTGGCCGCGGCGCACTCGGCTTCGTCGCGCGGATCGCAGGCGCACAGGATGTGCGAGACATCCCAGAGCGGTGCCGAACGATATCGGGCGGGGTCTTTCTCCCATTCCGCGCGCACGGCCCCTTCGCTGACGGGCGCGATCACCAGCGCCTCGTCCAGCAGGGCGCGGATCAGGGCTTCGTCGTCCGTCTCGAACCGCCCCGGCGCCAACTCGAGTGGGTCGGGCGTCAACCCGCGCCGCTTCGCCTCCTGCAAGAGCAGTGCACGGATCGCCAGCGCCTGCGCCGCCTTGCGCCAGGCGATCCCCGGCTTGTCCTTGGGGGCGCTGTGGTTCTGGGCCTCGGCGGCGATTGCCGCCGAGGGGATGGTTTCGCCGTTCACGACGACATCGGGAAACAGGGCCACGTTCATCTGGCTCACTCCGCGGGCGTCGTGGCGGTAGGACCGCGCTTGGCTTGCACCTTGTCATAGGCGCGGCGGCGTTCTTCCAGAGGACGGTGCCGGCGCGACCGCACGATCTGGTAGCCGGGCCGCGTCAGCAGGTAGCGGAACGGCGCGGCGAAACCGGACCAGATGTGGACGAGCCGCGTGAACGGAAACAGCGCCGTGATGATCAGCCCGAGGAAGATGTGCAGCTTGTAGAGCCAGTGCACGTCGACGACGGTGACCCAGGCGTTGATGTTCCAGCTGACCACGCTCTGCGACCAGGTCATGAAGCGGACCATTTCCGACCCGTCCATGTGCTGCAGCGTCTGGGTGATCGTCAGCAGGCCGATGGCCAGCTGCAGCCAGATCAGGACCATGATCAGGATGTCGGGGAAGGTCGATGTCACGCGGATGCGTGGATCGACCAGGCGGCGATGGATCAGCATGGTCGATCCGATCAGGGCGGCGATGCCAGCCGGGCCGCCGATCAGAACTGCCATCCATTGCTTGAGCGCATAGGGAATACCGATGGCATCCAGCACCCAGACCGGCGTGAAGAGGCCGACGAGGTGACCGAAGAACACGGTCAGGATGCCGACATGGAACAGGATCGACCCCCAGATCAGCTGCTTTCGGCGCAGAAGTTGGCTCGAGGAACTCTTCCAGGTGAAGGGGTCCCGCTCGTAACGCACGATCGATCCCACGAGGAAGATCGTCAGCGCGACATAGGGCATGACCCCGAAGATGACGAAGTTGATGTCGAAGTCGCCAAACATGTCATGCGCTCCTGTTCAATGGTTGCGGGGCGGGGGTAGGATTGAACCCAGGTTTGTCCATCGCCGCGAGCATGTCGCGGACTTGCGGGCAACCTGCGTTCGGATCGGGGCCGAACGTAACCTCGGTTTCCTCCCAAACGGCATCGAGCGCCGCGAGGTCGGTCGGGTCATCATCGGGCTGAGACAGCATGTCGGCCACGGCTTCGGCGTCGGCCTGCATGTCGGCGAGCTGGGAAAGAGCGGCGAACGCGGCAGCATACCCGCTGTCGCGCCGGACAAGCCGGGCCGCGAGAGCATCAAGGATATGCGCCGCGTCCGCCAGAGTTTCCTGCACTTCTGCGAAGGGACGCGTCGACAGGAATTCCAGCAACACCGGCAGGTGGTCCGGCAGTTCCGAGGTGGCGGGTTCGAACCCGCCCGCCCGATAGGTCTCGATCAGGCTGACCATGGCGCCGCCCCTGTCACGGCTTTCGCCGTGAACATGCTCGAAGAGATTGAGCGACAGCGTCCGCGACCGGTCGAAGAGCATCACATAGCTTTCCTGCAGGTCGTATAGGTCGGCCTTTGCGAAGCCGTCGGCCAACCTGCGCAGCGCAGCTCGTGTGTCGGCGGCGATGCGGGGTTCGGCTGCGATGACGCCCCCGATTTCGGGCATGGCCTCCTGAAGCTCCCGCGAGGGATAGCTCAGGATCAGCGACAGGGCCTTGAGTGTGCGGTCCATCATCAGAAGGTCTCCTGCGGAAGGGCGAATTTCTTTTTCTTGCCGCCGAACAAAGTGGTCTTGCCGGCCTCACCGGTGGAACAGCCGTTGCCGTCGGTAAAGCCGCAGCCGCCCCGTATGTCGGCTCCATGTTCGTTCTGTTCGCGGTGCGCCGTGGGGATCGCGAAACGATCCTCGTAGTCGGCGATGGCCATGATCTTGTACATGTCCTCGATCACCCGGCCGGACATGCCGACCCGGGCGGCGATCGCCTCGTCCCGCACGCCGTCCACGCTGAGCGCCCGCATGTAGAGCCTCATCGCGGACATGCGTTCGAGGGCGTGAACGATGGGTTCCTCGTCACCCGCCGTCAGCATGTTGGCGAGGTACTTCACGGGGATCCGCAGCGACCGCACGTCGGGCATCTGGTCGCTCATCGCGATCTGTCCCGCCTGAGCGGCGTTCTGGATCGGGCTGAGCGGCGGGATGTACCACACCATCGGCAGCGTCCGGTATTCCGGGTGCAGCGGGAAGGCGACCTTCCAATCCATCGCCATCTTCCAGACCGGGCTGACCTTGGCGGCCTCGATCCAGTCCTCGGGCACACCGTCACGGCGAGCCGCGGCGATCACCTCGGGGTCGTTGGGGTCGAGGAACACGTCGAGCTGCGCGCCATAGAGGTCGGTTTCGCGCTCGGCGCTCGCCGCCGCCTCGATCTTGTCAGCGTCATAAAGTATCACGCCAAGATAGCGGATGCGCCCGACGCAGGTTTCTGAACAGACCGTCGGCTGGCCGGATTCGATACGCGGATAGCAGAAGGTGCACTTCTCGGATTTGCCGGTATCCCAGTTGTAGTAGACCTTCTTGTAGGGACAGCCCGAGATGCACATCCGCCAGCCGCGGCACTTCTCCTGGTCGATCAGGACGATGCCGTCCTCCTCGCGCTTGTAGATCGCGCCCGAGGGGCACGAGGCCGAGCATGTTGGGTTGAGGCAATGCTCGCACAGTCGCGGCAGATACATCATGAAGGTATTTTCGTACTCTCCATAGATCTCCTTCTGCACGTCCTCGAAGTTGTAGTCGGCGGAGCGCTTCGAGAATTCGCCGCCCAGGATCTCCTCCCAGTTCGGACCTTTCTCGATCTTCTCCATACGCTCTCCGGTGATTTTCGACCGGGGGCGCGCGGTGGGGAACGCCGTCATGTCGGGTGCCGATTTCAGGTGGTCGTAGTCGAAATCGAACGGCTCGTAGTAATCGTCGATCTCGGGCATCGAGGGGTTAGCGAAGATGTTCGCCAGGATCCGCCATTTGCTGCCCTGCTTGGGGTGCAGCTTGCCCGACGCGGATCGCGTCCAGCCGCCGTTCCAGCGCTTCTGGTTTTCCCAGTCGGTCGGATAGCCAGTGCCGGGCTTGGTCTCGACGTTGTTGAACCACGCGTATTCGACGCCTTCGCGGGTAGTCCACACGTTCTTGCAGGTGACCGAGCAGGTATGACACCCGATGCACTTATCGAGGTTCAGGACCTTGCCAATTTGCGCACGAACTCTCATTCCGCTGCCTCCACGTTCTGGGTTGCGGACCGGCTTGCGGGTTTGTCGAGCCAGTCGATCTTCTTCATTTTCCGCACGATAACGAATTCGTCGCGGTTGCTGCCCACTGTGCCGTAGTAGTTGAAGCCGTAGGACAGCTGCGCGTAGCCGCCGATCATGTGCGTGGGTTTCAGCGTCGCGCGGGTGACCGAGTTGTGGATGCCGCCGCGGTTGCCGGTCTTCTCGGACCCAGGCGTATTCACGATCTTTTCCTGCGCATGATACATGAACAGCGTGCCCTGCTTGATGCGTTGGGACACCACAACCCGAGCCGTTAGCGCGCCGTTGATGTTGTAAGCCTCGACCCAGTCGTTATCGACAAGGCCCGCCTTTGCCGCGTCCACCTCGGACATCCAGACCACCGGTCCTCCCCTGTTCAGCGTCAGCATCAGCAGGTTGTCGGTATAAGTGGAGTGGATGCCCCATTTCTGGTGGGGCGTGATGAAGTTCAGCACCACGTGCGGGCTACCCTCGGCCGCGTCGTTGTTGACGGCGGCCGTGATGGTCTTGAGGTCCACCGGCGGGCGATAGCTGACAAAGCCTTCGCCAAAGGCACGCATCCATTCGTGATCCTGGTAGAGCTGCTGGCGGCCCGTCAGGGTGCGCCACGGGATCAGCTCGTGCACGTTGGTGTAGCCCGCGTTGTAGCAGACCTCCTCGCTTTCGATGCCCGACCATGTGGGGCTGGAGATGATCTTGCGCGGTTGCGCGGCGATGTCGCGGAAGCGGATCTTGGTGTGATGCGCGCCTTCCGCGAGGTGGGCGTGATGCCGGCCGGTGGGCTTCTCCAGTTCTTCCCAGGCCTTCACGGCCACCTCGCCGTTGGTTTCGGGGGCCAGCATCAGGATCATCTCGGCCGCGTCGATGGCGGTTTCGAGCTTCGCCTGGCCTTTCGAGACGCCCTCATCCTGGACCACGCCATTCAGATCGCGCAGGTGCTTGACCTCGGTCCTGGTGTCCCAGGTGATCCCCTTGCCACCGTTGCCAAGCTTTTCAAGGAGCGGACCGACCGAGGTGAACTTCTTGTAGAGGTTCGGATAGTCCCGCTCGACGGCGATGTAGTTCGGCGCTGTCTTACCGGGGATCAGGTCGCATTCGCCCTTCTTCCAGTCCTTCACATGCGCCTGCGCCAGTTCGGCGGCGGTATCGTGCAGGAGAGGAAGCTGGACGATGTCGGTCTCGACACCCAGAACCTCGGGCGCGACTTCGGAGAATTTCCGGGCGATGGACTTGAAGATCTCCCAGTCGGACTTGCTCTCGTAGGCCGGGTCCACCGCCGCCTGCAGCGGATGGATGAAGGGGTGCATGTCCGAGGTGTTGAGGTCGTCCTTCTCGTACCAGCTGGCCGTGGGCAGGACGATGTCGGAATAGACCGCCGTCGTAGACATGCGGAAGTCGATGCACACCAGCAGGTCGAGCTTGCCCTTCGGCGCTTCGTCGTGCCAGCGGGCCTCCTTCGGCATCACGCCGCCTTCCTCGCCCAGGTCCTTGCCCATCACCCCATGGTCGGTGCCCAGGAGGTGCTTGAGGAAGTACTCGTGTCCCTTGCCAGACGACCCCAGCAGGTTCGAACGCCAGACGAACAGATTGCGCGGCCAGTTCTCGGGGGCGTCCGGGTCTTGACAGGACATCTCCAGATCACCGGCTTTCAGCTGTTCGGCGACGTAGTCCTTGATCTCCTTCCCGGCCTTCTTTGCGGCTTTCGAGACTTCCAGCGGATTGGTCTTGAGCTGCGGGGCGGACGGCAGCCAGCCCATGCGCTCGGCCCGGATGTTATAGTCGATCAGGCTGATGTCCCAATCGCCCTCGGGTGCGGTTGGCGACAGGATCTCGCCCGCGCGCAGTGTCTCGTAGCGCCACTGGTCGGTATGGGCGTACCAGCAAGACGTCGAGTTCATGTGTCGCGGCGGGCGGTTCCAGTCGAGCGCGAAGGCCAAAGGCTGCCAGCCCGTCTGCGGGCGCAGCTTCTCCTGACCCACGTAATGCGACCAGCCGCCGCCTTCCTGCCCGATGCAGCCGCACATCACCAGCATGTTGATGATGCCGCGGTAGTTCATGTCCATGTGGTACCAGTGGTTCAGACCAGCGCCGAGGATGACCATGGACTTGCCATGGGTCTTTTCGGCGTTGCCTGCGAATTCCCTCGCCACGGCGATGATCTTCTCGCGCTCGACGCCGGTGATCTTTTCGGCCCAGGCGGGGGTGTAGGGGTTGTCGTCGTTGAAATCCTTGGACACCCAGTCACCGCCAAGACCCCGGTCGAGACCGTAGTTGGCGCAGAAGAGGTCGAAAACGGTGGCAACCAGCGCCTCGGACCCGTCGGCAAGTTTCACACGGCGCGCTGGAATGTTCCGGGTCAACACTTCGGGGTGATCGCATTTCACGAAGTCGCCCGTGGCAGCACCGCCGAAATAAGGGAAGTCGACGCCTACGACCTCATCGTGATCACCATCCATGATCTGGCTGAGGCGCAGCTTGCTTTCAGCGCCCTTCGCTTTCTCTTCGAGGTTCCATCTTCCCTCTTCGCCCCAGCGGAACCCGATGGACCCGTTGGGCGCCACGATCTGACCCGACGCCTCGTCATAAGCGACGGTCTTCCAGTCGGGGTTGTTGGCCTCGCCAAGCTTGCCGTCGAAGTCGTCGGCGCGCAGCATCCGGCCAGGGACATGATGCCCGTCCTTTTCATCGAGCCGAACGAGCATCGGCATGTCCGTGTACTTGCGGGCATACTCCTCGAAATACTCGGCCTGCCGGTCGAGGTGGAATTCGCGCAGGATCACGTGACCCATCGCCATTGCCAGCGCCGCGTCGGTGCCCGCCTGCGGGTTCAGCCAGATGTCGCCGAACTTGGCGGCTTCCGAATAGTCCGGGCTGACCACGGCCGACTTGGTGCCGCGATAGCGGACCTCGGTGTAGAAATGCGCGTCCGGCGTGCGCGTCTGCGGCACGTTCGAGCCCCAGAGCATCAGGAAGCCCGCGTTGTACCAGTCGGCCGATTCCGGCACGTCGGTCTGTTCGCCCCAGGTCTGGGGGGAAGCTGGCGGCAAGTCGCAGTACCAGTCGTAGAACGACATGCAGGTGCCGCCGAGAAGCGACAGGTAGCGCGAGCCGGCGGCATAGCTCACCATCGACATCGCCGGGATGGGCGAGAAGCCGAACACCCGGTCGGGCCCGTAGGTTTTCGCGGTATAGGCGTTGGCAGCGGCGACGATCTCGGTCGCCTCGTCCCAGCTTGCCCGCACGAACCCGCCCTTGCCACGGGTCTTGGTATAGGAGGCACGCAGGATCGGATCGTTCTGGATCGCGGCCCAGGCGGCCACTGGCGTCATGGTCTCGCGCATCTTCCGCCAGGCACGCATCAGGCTGCCGCGGATGAGGGGGTTCTTCACCCGGTTCGCGGAATAGAGATACCAGCTGTAGGAGGCACCCCGCGCACATCCGCGCGGTTCATGGTTGGGCAGTCCCGCGCGGGTGCGCGGATAGTCTGTCTGCTGCGTCTCCCAGGTGACGATGCCGGATTTGACGTAGATCTTCCACGAACACGATCCGGTGCAGTTCACCCCGTGGGTCGAGCGCACGACCTTGTCGTGCCGCCAGCGGTTTCTGTAGGTGTCTTCCCAGCTGCGATCCTCGCGGGTGGTCTGGCCCCAACCGTCCGAGAATTGCTCCAACTCCTTGCTCTGGAAGAAGTTCAGTCTGTCGAGCAGATGGCTCATTGTGCTGTCCTTTCGGGTGTCTTGATCCGGGCGGCGACACGCGCCGCCCGCGAAGTCGGTTGGGTCATTGTGCAGGCTGCGCGGCGGCGTCGCCGGCGATGCGGCCATGTTCGATGTCGTGCAGCAGGCCGCCGGGGCGCGTGTAGACGAGCCAGGTGATCGCCACACAGATCACGTAGAAGAACAGGAAGCCCCAGAGCGCGCCA
This sequence comes from Thetidibacter halocola, assembly GCF_018224955.1. Lineage (GTDB taxonomy): Bacteria > Pseudomonadota > Alphaproteobacteria > Rhodobacterales > Rhodobacteraceae > Thetidibacter > Thetidibacter halocola. Next base: position 207,028 of record NZ_JAGTUU010000009.1, on the reverse strand, counting down.
ACGGCCGATCCCGTCATCGCGATCGAGGTGCCGTACGCCTTGGGGATGAAGAAGGCGCCGTAGGCCGCGATGGCCGAGGTGAAGGCCACGATGGCGCCAGACTCCATGGCGATCTGGCGCTTGCGTTCCTCGACCCCGAGGTGCGGCATCAGGCGCGGCACTTCGCGGCCCATGATCACCGGGATCATCTGGAAGGTCGACGCATTGCCGACACCGGTCAGGAAGAACAGCGCCATGAAGCAGGCGAAGAAGCCGATGAAGGACCCCAGCCCAAGGAAGGAGATCACGCCGAAGGTGGCCGCGATCATCGCCGCGAAGGTCCAGAAGGTCACGCGCCCCCCGCCGAAGCGGTCACTGATCCAGCCAGTTCCGGCCCGGCTGAGCGCGCCTACCAGCGGCCCGAGGAACACGTAGTTGAGTGCGTTCACCTCCGGAAAGGCCAGGCGCGTCAGCAGGGGGAAGCCAGCCGAATAGCCGATGAAGCTGCCGAATGTGCCGGTATAGAGGATGCACATCAGCCAGTTGTGCTTGCGACTGAAGATCACCGCCTGATCGGCGAAGCTGGCGCGGGCATCGGCAATGTCGTTCATGCCGAGCCACGCCGCGACGGTGGCTGCGAGGATGAAGGGCACCCAGACAAAGCCTGCGTTCTGCATCCAGAGCTGGCCGCCGTCGGACATGGTTTGCGGTTGCCCGCCGAGCGCCCCGAACACGCCCGCCGTGATGACGATGGGCACGAGGAACTGCATGACGGACACGCCGAGATTGCCGAGGCCTGCGTTCAGCGCCAGCGCGTTGCCCTTTTCGGCCTTCGGGAAGAAGTAGCCGATATTGGCCATGGAAGAGGCGAAGTTGCCGCCGCCGAAGCCGCACAGCAGCGCCAGCACGAGGAAGATCAGGTACGGCGTGTCGGGGTTCTGGACTGCGTAGCCGATACCCATCGCAGGCAGCAGAAGCGAGGCGGTCGACAGCGTGGTCCATAGCCGCCCACCGAAGATCGGCACCATGAAGCTATAGAAGATCCGCAGCGTCGCGCCCGACAGGCCCGGCAGGGCCGCCAGCCAGAACAGCTGGCCCGGGGTGAAGTCGAACCCGATGGCGGGCAGACGGGCGACGACGACCGACCAGACCATCCAGACCGAGAAGGCCAGAAGCAGCGCCGGGATCGAGATCCAGAGGTTGCGACGCGCAACGGCCCGACCCTTGTCCGCCCAGAACGTGGCGTCTTCAGGATGCCAGTCCGCGAGGACGCGCGGCATGACCGTCTTCCCCGGCACGTGGATTTCCTGCATCTCCGGCAGGCTTGGCAGCTCGTCGAGCGCCGGGCCATGTGCCGCGCGCTCCATGGCCCGGATCGACAGATGCATCCAAGTCAGCGCGATGCCGACAAGACCGAAGAGCAGTGCGAAGCATGAGGTGTAGATGCCGGTGAGGTCCAGGAGTGCGCCGAAGGCTATGGGCAGGACGAAGCCGCCAAGGCCGCCGATCATGCCCACCAGACCACCGACCGCGCCGACATGCTTGGGGTAGTAGACCGGGATGTGCTTGAAGACCGCCGCCTTGCCGAGGCTCATGAAGAAGCCGAGCGTGAACAGGACGGCGATGAAGGGCCAGAACCCCATCGAGGTCGAGAAGGCGATCGGCCCGTCCTTGCCCTGGATGACGTAATCCGTCGGCGGGTAGGACAGCATGAACAGAAGGACCAGCGCGAAACCGAAGGTCCAGTACATGACCTGGCGCGCGCCAAACTTGTCGCTCAGGTGACCACCATAGGCGCGAAACAGCGAGGCAGACAGGCTGAATGACGCCGCCGCCATGCCAGCGGTTTTCACGTCAACGCCGTAAACGTCGATCAGGTAGTGGGGCATCCAGAGCGCAAGTGCCACGAAGGCGCCGAACACGAAGAAGTAGTAGAGCGAGAAGCGCCAGACCTGCAGATTCTTCAGCGGTGCGAATTGCTGCGCCAGCGACGGTGCCTTCGCCCCTGTCTTGCGCCGCTCGACCAGCTCGGGGTCGTCCTTTGCCAGCAGGAAGAACAGTACGCCGATGATGGCGAGCCCCGCGGCCCAGACATAGGCCACACCGTGCCAGCCATAGGCGACCATGACGAAGGGAGCGACGAACTTGGTGACCGCGGCGCCGACGTTGCCCGCACCGAAGATACCCAGCGCGGTCCCCTGGTGGCCAGCGTCATACCAGCGGCTGACATAGGCCACGCCGATGATGAACGATCCGCCAGCGAGGCCGATGCCGAGCGCCGCAATCAAGTACATGATGTAGCTGTCCGCCAGCGTCAGCGCCCATGTGGCCAGCGCCGTCAGGATCATCTGGCTCGAGAACACCAGCCGCCCGCCGTATTTCTCGGTCCAAACGCCGAGAAACAGGCGGGTGACCGATCCGGTCAGGATCGGGGTGGCGACCAGCAGGCCGAACTGGGTGTCATTCAGGCCAAGCTCGGCCTTGATGGCGACACCGATGATGGAAAAGATCGTCCAGACCGCGAAACAGGCGGTAAAGGCGATCGTGCTCAGGCTCAGGGCGCGTGTCTGATCGGCGCGTGAGGCTGTGGCTACGGTCTGCATGGCGGGTCTCCGGCAAAATATGTCTTTCACCCCTGTGAGGGGATCAGTGCCAGACCTGACGCTGCTGAGCCGCCGGTGACTTGATCTAGATCACAAAACCCGGAAAAGGATAACGAAATAAATGGCTTACAGAAATTTGTCATCCGGTGCGCGGTCGCAGATCAAGGCTGCGGTCGCGAAGGTCAACCGACGGGTTGACATATATCAATTGATTTGGTGACAATTGTTAAGTGCGCAAAGTCGAAGGGGGACCGACATGCCCGATTCCGAATACCGAGATATTCGAAAACTCGATCTCTTTGCGCAGATGGCGGATGATAACTTCACATCCTTGATGCGTGGCGCCTATGTGCAGAATTTCCCTGCACAGATCGAATTGATCACTGAAGGAGAACCGAGCGATTTTCTTCACATCGTCATTTCGGGTTCTGTGGATCTGTTTTCGACCTGGAATGGCCGAGAGACCAGCATGGCGACGGTCCGCCCCATCTCGACCTTCATTCTCGCCGCGACGATCAAGGATGCGCCCTATCTGATGTCGGCGCGCACGCTGGAAAAAAGCCGGATCGCGCTGATCCCCAGTCAGGATGTGCGCGCGATCTTCGACGCTGACAGCAACTTTGCCCGCGCCATCGTCACGGAACTGGCGCAGTGCTATCGCTCGGTCATCAAGGCGCAGAAGGACCTGAAACTCAGAACGTCGCTCGAGCGGCTCGCGAATTACCTGCTCAGGCAACAAAGGCACGCCGGCGGTGGGGCTGCGTTCGAGTTGGACTTCGAGAAGCGGCGCCTGGCCTCTGTGCTGGGCATGACCCCTGAAAATCTCAGCCGCGCCTTCAAGGGCCTGCAGCCCTATGGCGTTTCCGTGACCGGCACGCGCATCACCATCGACAGTCAGGCGGATCTTGAGCGCTTTGCGAGACCAAATCCACTGATTGATGACTTTTCAACTTGAGGGACTGACAGATGACCAAATCCATGCCCGGCGCCGCCGGAGATCTCGCCGAGGAACACCCCGATGTCTGGAAGGCCTATGCTGCCTTGGGCAAGGCTACAGCCGAATGCGGCCCGCTGAAGGACCGCGAGAAGCGCCTCGTCAAGCTCGCCCTCGCGATTGGCGCGGGCTCCGAAGGCGCGGTCCATTCCCACACCCGGCGCGCCAGATCGGAGGGGATTGAGGCTGAGGCGATCATGCAGGTTGCGATGCTGGCCATCGGCCCGCTTGGCCTCCCCCGTGCCGTCGCCGCAAAGACCTGGATCGAAGACATCAAGGATTGACGTTCAGGGAAGAGGACTGACCCCAAAAAGAAATGGATGAGCCCAGAGCAGCGCCCCGTACAGCGCAATGCCTGCCGCAACCCGCAGGAGAGTGCCTCCCGACTGGGACGCCGAGAGGAGCGGTGCGTCCGCCACGCGATCACGCCTCCGTTGCCACTCTGGCCCCATTTCGCGGCGCTTGCGCCGGTCGATCAGTCGGCCTCCCAGAAGCGCGAAGGCAGCGAAGGTGCCGAACAGGATCACATGTGCCAGATCTCCGTTTGGCACGACATGGGCCGCCGCCCAAAGCGCCAACGCCAGAAGCAGCGGATGACGCGACAAGCGAATGATGCCGGGCAGTGCAGGGTCGAACTGGTCGTTGCGTGCACCCCCGAACGAGAAAGGGTTGGGCCGGCCGATGGAGAGCGCAAGTATCAGGCAGACAGGCCCCATGACCGTCAGTGGGACATGGACCTGCCATGGCGCCCAGTCCCAGACGGCCAAATGCGGCGCGCGGCCTGCCGCACCGATCAACCAAGCCAGAACGACGAGCGACAGAGCGGAATAGGCCAATGTGAATCCGGACGACCCAAGCCGTGCCTCAAGCCAGGGCCGAACAGAGGGGCGCACCGGAAGGGAATGCGACGCGAAAAACACGGCATAGGCGGCGACGAACTCCAGCCATCCCATGAGCGCGCGCCTCAGGCCCGTCTGGCCGCGGGCAGGCGCAGCAAGAGCGTGCCGTAGACGATGGCAAAACCGCCGTAGGCCACGATCCACAACAGACCTGCCGCCGTGGTCAGCGGGCCGGAGACTTCGGGCCAGACGCCGCCAGCGACCCGCGCGAAGACGGACAGGATCAGGGCTAGGTAGATTATAACCGTCCCCGCGCCGGCGGTGAGGTTCTGCCCTGTATGACCCAGCGTGGCGCGTGTCATCACGGCAAGCGTCATCAGCCCGATTGCGCCAGCCATCCAGAAATGTTGCGCGCCTGCCATTCCGAACGACCCCGGAGCAAGAATTTCCACAGCCAATGCCAGAGCCCCCAGTGGGACGAAGGCGTAGCCGGCATGCAGCACCGTCACCAGCGGTTCAGCAAAGGTCCGGTGTCCGGCCCAGCGGGCCAGGCGCAGGGCATGCAACACGCCTGCCAGCACAAGGGCCAGCCCGGTCGGCGTCCCGAGAGGCAGCACGACCCACAGCCCAAGCGCCACCAGAAGAGCCGCCAGCGCCACCTTGTCGAAGGGCTGCATCGGCGGGACGGGCAAGGCTGTGCTGCGCCGTTTGACAAGCCAGTTGCGGGTGAAGGAGGGCACGATCCGCCCGCCGATCACGGCGATCATCATGATGCCCGCGCCAAGACCCAGCCGCAGGCCGTAGCCCTGGGCCGCGTAGTCGCCCTTTGCCGCCTCCCAGTGGAACAGCGCGTTGCCGAGGATGAAGACCCCCAGCATCGCCAGCACGATCAGGTTGCGCCAGTTCTTGCCCGCCGCGATCTCGCGCGCGATCAGAAGCGCAAAGACAGCCTGAAAGGCAAGGTCTGCCAAGGCAACCAGCACGGCAGGGACGCTTCCCGAGATCGCGACCGCCACGCGGCCCATCAGCCACAAGCCCGCGAGCATCCCGAGCCGCCAGCCGACGATCGGCAAGCGCCCGGTCCAGTTGGGGACCGCGGTCAGCAGAAACCCCGCGATTACAGCACCGAGATACCCGAAGAGAAACTCATGGGCGTGCCAGGACACGGGATCGAAAGCGGTGGGCACCATCAGGTGCCCCGACAGCATCGGCACCCAGAGTGCCATCGCCAGCGCGGCCCAGACCGTCGCGGTGAAGAAGAACGGGCGGAACCCGAAGGTGAGGATCGCGGGTCCGGTCCAGGCGCGCATCTGTTCGGTTGTTGTGGTCATCATTGTGTCCTTGAGTCCCGCCTTCTTGCCGCGACGCCGTCCTCGGTTAGGATCAGGTCGAGCGGAATGTCATGGGGCTGCGGATAAATCGTCGGCAGTCGGGCGGCACTCAGCGCGATACCGATGGTGATGGGGCGTGGCGTCAGCGCAGCCAGCGTCCGGTCGAAATAGCCGCCACCCCAGCCCAGCCGATAGCAATCGTCGGTCCAACCGAGGCAGGGGGCAAGCGCGATATCGGGCAGTAGCAAATCGGCCTCGGGCGGGGGAACGGGGATACTCCAATCACCCCGCGCCAGTTTCGTCTCTGACGTCCAGCGGCGAAAGATCAGTGGTGCTGCAGGCGTTTCAACCACCGGAAGCGCGATGGTCACGCCCGCGCGGTGCAAGTCAGCCAAGACCGGGCGCAGGTCGGGTTCCCCCTTGATCGGCCAGTAGCCGGACAGGACGCATCCGCGCCCCACGCCGCCTTCGGTCAGCACCCTCCCCAGATGCCCCGCGACCCTGTCCGAGACCTGCGCCCGCCCGGCCTGGCCCAGGCCCTCCCTAAGCCCGGCCAGCCGTGCCCGTTCGGCCCTGCGCCAGCGTGCAACATCGTGCGCCTGCTCGGGATCAACGCCAAGCGGGTCGAAATACGCGGGATCAACCTCTGCCGCCATGCAGGGCGGCGAAGCATATGTCCCGTCCTTGGTCATCTTGCGGGCTCGAAGCGGGGGAAAAGTACGTCATTCTCCAGCGCGATGTGAGCAGCCAGTTCCTCAAGCAGCGTCGCCGTGCCGCCATAAAGCGACCGCCAAGACCCGCAGGCATGCTCTGGCGGCGTCAGATCGGCTGTCAGCTTGCGGATCAGCAAGATGGATTCGGCGTGATCGTCATGGTCTGCGCGCATGACCGCAATAGGGTGTTCGGTGCCCGCCCCGCCGCCTGCGCGCATCGCCGGAAACAGGATCATTTCTTCCTTGGTCATGTGATCCTCCATCTCACGCGCCAGCGTGGTCAGAGCATGGGCAAGACCCTTGGGGGCGTCAGGATCATCGGCGTGAACCTGTTCGACAAGGCTCGCGAGAGGGATCAGCGATGCGAGGTCGGCCCTGTGCATTTCGTGATAGTTGGTCAGGATGTGATCGATGAGGGCGCCGGTTTCCTGCGGCACTGCGGTGGTGGCATCGCCATGCATGGCACGTCCATTCTGTGGTGAGTCGTCGGAACTGGACGAATTGGTATTTGATTTGCCGATTACACTTCTGTAATGCGTATTGCAAATACCAAATCAGGAGCGCGACCTTGCGTCTCACATCCTTCACCGATTTCGGGCTGCGCGTGCTAATGCGCATGGCGGGCGATCCCGGCCAGGCATTCACCGCCGCCGATCTCGCTTCGGAGTTCGGCGTGTCGCGCAATCATCTGGCCAAGGTGATCTCAGCCCTGTCCGCCGCGGGCCTGCTGGAAACCAGGCGCGGCGGTGGCGGCGGCGCGATGCTAGCGCAGCCTCCCGAGGATATCAGGCTGGGCGACGTTGTGGCGCTGCTCGAGGCCGGCCAGTCGTTGGTTGAATGCTTCGCAGACACCGGCAATACCTGCACGCTCACGCCGCGATGCCGGTTGAAGGCACGTCTGGGCCACGCCGAGGCCGCCTTCGTCGCGGACCTCAACCGCAGCACACTGGCCGATTGCGTCTACCGTCCCGAAAGCGTCTGACGCGCCACCAGCGCGATGTCACCCAAGATCGCGCCTCGCAACGCCATGGCTAACACCGCCCGCATCTCGATCCCGCCGCCCTGCGCCACGTGAAAGCCTAGCCGCGCGAAAACGAGCAGCGTGGCCGGGCGGAAGTTCGGTCAGCACCATGCGTCCTCGGTTGCATCGCGCGCGAGGATCGCCTCGAACTCGTGCTCGGGGATGCGAATGAATCCGTCCTCTGGGCGTTGTGGCGCCATGGCGCGCCTCCCTCAGCCGATCTTGCAACCCCAGAAGGACGTGTGGTCGGCGGCGAAGTAACCGTCCGCGACCCGGAAATATCCCTGCAGCTCCACGGTATCGCCCGCGGTGAGCGGCACCATGGTCTGCAGCCAGATCGCGGTGGCCTCGGAGACATGCGAACTGGTAACTTCGCCGCGTGAGCCGCGGATCTCCGTCGTGCCATTGAAAAGGAGCCGCCCGCTCATGCGCGCGGATGTGCTGGTATTCACCTTGAAGAGCAGTGTGGCGCCGAAGAGGTAGGTGCCGTCTGCTGCTGCCACGAAGCGGTTGTTCGCGGCGTCGAACGCGCCCTGATCGTTGTAGTCGGTGTTGTTGAGGCCGATCTTCGTCCAGGTCCCGACGCCGACATAGTTGTCGAATTTCGTATAGGCTTTGAACCGCGGCAGCCGGGGTGGGTCGACGATGCCGGTGGCGTTGTCGACGATCAGCCCGTCGAAGAGCGTGCTGCCGTCGATTGCGTCAGGATATGAACTCCTCGATCCCGTCGAAGCCGGAAGCTTGCGACGTGTCCACGATGAGCCTTGTTCTTGCCGACGGTGTCATGCCGAACTCGGCAGCGTAGCGGACCATGTCAGCCATCGCTTTGTTCGCGGTTCCGACCAAAGGGTTCTGAATCAGGCTGCCGCCTTTCGTCCGAACAACAAGCCCATTCGTAGTGGCGTCCCGAGACGCCATGCGCGACAAGGCGTCCTCTGCGGCGCGCCAGCGGCCATAAGCCTGACAATAGGCGGCGAGCGCCCCGCGGTCGAGGCGGCTCAGAATTCCTAGAGCGGCGAGTTCGGCGGCGACACGGTCCCACTCGATGCGAGCGGCCTCGGTGAGGTGATCAGGAGCATCCGGGATCGCGACGTCCGGATGCGGCTCACCGGGGTTCATGCGATGCGGTCGCGCAGTTCCTGTCACGAGCTTCATATTGGTAGGGAGAGTTCTGGGGCCGCGCGGTGGCATCTATGGCGTTCTCCGTTACCCCCGGTCCGAATATTGGCTGCGTGGAAGACTGGCTGCCTCCGCCGGTTCCCGGGGCCAACCCTCCAGAGATTGGACCCGCCCCCGCCCGGTGCAAGGGCGTGCAAAGGATACCAAAGCCAGCAAGTCATTGCCATCCTGACAATTTCCGACATTGCATGACGACAACCGTCAAGCTGCTTGCCTGATGGACCGGTTTAGACCGCGGGAGCACTCAGTGATGTCCTCGATCGATCCGGCTCAGAAGATTGCCGACACTGGAAACATGCCACCGCCCGCCGCGACGTGTCCGGATGCCACGGGTGTTAAGTTCATCGGCCATGGCTCGGAGGGTAGTATGCCCCTCGACACGGATGGCATCGATGATCGGTGCGAGTTCACATGCAAAGTCATCCGCGTTCTGACTGACGGTCTTGCGCAGCGCGATGCCGCCCTTGCCCGCGCGCCTGAGCGCCTCTGCGCCATTCGGATTGCCCAGCTTCACACCGCGGGCCTTGGCCGCCGCCAGCGCCTCCCTGGTGCGGCGGGAGATGGCCTCGCGTTCGGCCTGGGCGACGAGGGCCATGATGCCGACGGTCAGATCGTTGGCCTCGGGCATGTCACAGGCGAGGAAGCGGACGCCGCTGGATTGCAGGGTGAGAAGAAAGGCCGCGTTTCGGGAGAGCCGGTCGAGCTTGGCGATGACCAGAGTGGCGCCGGTGAGGCGGGCGAGGCTCAGGGCCTTGTCCAGTTCCGGGCGGTCGTTCCGGCGCCCGCTTTCCACCTCGGTGAACCGGGCGAGAACCTCGGCGGACCGGGATGCGGCGAAGCTGTCGATGGCGGAGCGTTGCGCCTCCAGCCCCAGGCCGGATCGACCCTGCCGGGCGGTCGAGACGCGCTCGTAGGCGACGAGTTTCCGAAGCGGGTCCGCGTTGCTGACCATGTACAAACCTGCGCAACCTTCGTTTGGCAGGTCTGTACATCGCTCGACGGGCCGGCTTAGTGAAGTTCTGTCGGGTCAGAGGTTCTCGTTCAGGGTGATCGTGACCGGTTCTTCGTGTGCCTTTTCGAGCCTCGGTGGAGGCCCCCCGCCCATGGGCCGTTCGAACCGGTTTCCGTCCTCGTCGACGCCAACGATGACGATCTCGATCTTGTCGACCGGCTCGTGCTGCGCACCGACCGGCATGTCGATGCGTGTCCGCGCAACCGGGGTCAGCCCCAGTTCGGTCATGTAGCGGCCCATCAGTTCCAGCTGCTTGTTCGCAACGGTAAGCCAGGGCGATTGTTGGACGTAGCCGCTTGGGGTCTTCAGCAGGGCCGGTGTTTCGGCCAGCTTCTCCTCGGCCTCGACCCAGCGGGCCCAAGCCTGGCAATAGGCGGCCAGCGCCGCGCGATCCGCGACGGTCAGCAACCCCGCCCGGTGCAGCGGGGTCGCGAGGCGGCGCCATTCCTTCTTCGCCACGGCGGACAGGTGATCGGGACAGCGCGGCGCGGCATCGAGCGGGGTCTGCGCGAGGGTGCCGGTCTTCGGGCTCGGTTTGCGGCCGCGTGGCATCAGCCCGGCTCCTCGCCTGCCTGGGTCACCTCCAATGCCACCGCATCGGTGAAACGGGGATCGACGCCGATCCGGGCCGTTCGTTCCGCGATCTGGTCGAGGACGCGCATCAGCGCATCCCGGCCGCCGGTCGTCTCGACCCTGCCGCTGTGATCCATGCCGACCGTCTCGCGCCAGCCGGCCTGCGTCTTGAGGTAGAAGATGGCGGAGGTCGTGTCGCCCGCCCGGGCCTTTTGCAGCAACCCGTTGGCGACGTGGGCAATGGCCTTCGCCTTGCCCCTTTTATAGCGCGCCGCAATCTCCTCGTCCCGGTCGCAGATCGCCTGGAAGGTGCGTCGCCCGATCCCGAAGTAATCCGCGATCTGCTGCTGGTTCAGAAGAGCGGCCAGGGTCTCGACCTCGCGGACCTGGTCCTCGGTCAGGGTGGTGGTCGGCCGGGCCATCACGCCAGTCTCTCGAAGGCACGTCGCAGGGCAAAGCTGCGCAGGAAGGACAGGATCGTGAAGCCGGCACTGATGACGAGGTGCTGCCGGAGGTCGGCCTGGAGACCGACGGCCGGGAAGATCACCAGCTGCAGCGCAAAGGCCGTGAACCAGCCCACGACGACATTGGCCGTGGCCTCGATCGCGGACATGGCGCGGGTCTGGCTCATGCGGCCTTCTCCTGCCGCTCGGCGGATATCTCGGCAAAGCTGCGCCCGCTGACGTCCAGGACAGCCTGTTTCCCGGTGAAGGCCTGCCAGCGCAGGACGCAGACATCGACATAGGCCGGGTCGAGTTCCATCGCGAGGCAGGCGCGTTTCGTGGTCTCGGCCGCGATGATCGTGGTGCCGGAGCCCGCGAAGGGTTCGTAGATCGCCTGCCCGGGCGAGGAGTTGTTCAGGATCGGGCGGCGCATGCACTCGACGGGTTTCTGCGTGCCATGCACCGTGGTCGCGTCCTGGTCGCGGTTCGGGATGGTCCAGAGCGTCGACTGCTTGCGGTCTCCCGACCAGTGACCCTTGCCGCGGACGGCATACCAGGCCGGTTCATGCTGCCAGTGATAATGCCCGCGGCTCAGCACCAACCGCTCCTTGGCCCAGATGATCTGGCTGCGGATGTCGAACCCGCAAGCGACCAGGCTTTCAGCCACCGTCGTCGCGTTCAGCGCGCCGTGCCAGACATAGGCCACGTCGCCGGGGAACAGCGCCCAGGCCTCCCGCCAGTCGGCCCGGTGATCGTTCATCACCTTGCCGGTGCGCTTCGTCTTCGCGGCACCGGCCTCGTTACGCCAGGCGGGATCGTAGTCCACGCCGTAGGGCGGATCGGTCACCAAGAGATGCGGGGTGACACCGTTCAGCAGACGGGTCACGGCCGCCTTGTCCGTGGCATCGCCGCAGAGCAGACGGTGCGGACCAAGCATCCAGAGATCACCCGGCTGCGAGACCGGAATGGCGGGCGGTTCCGGCGTCTCTTCCTCGCGAGGATCGTTGTCGCCATGGGACAGCAGCGCATCGAGTTCCGCCCCGTCGAAGCCGAGGCTGCCAAGGTCGACGTCGAGGTCGGCCAGGTCCCCCAGTTCGAGGGCCAGCAGCTCCCGGTCCCACCCGGCCTGTTCGGCCAGCCGGTTGTCGGCGAGGATGTAGGCCCGCTTCTTCGCCTCGGTCAGGTGCGTGAGTTCGATCACCGGCACGGTTGCGAGCCCCAGCTCTTGCGCCGCCAGCACCCTGCCATGCCCCGCGATGATGCCGTTTTCCCCGTCCACCAGCACCGGGTTGTTGAACCCGAACGCCCGGATCGACCCCGCGATCAGCGCCACCTGGGCCTCGCTATGCGTCCGGGCATTGCGGGCGTAGGGGACCAGGTCCGAGACCGGCCGCTGCATGATCGACCGGGCGCCGAAATGCTGCTCCAGCGTGTCGAATTCCTCTGCCGCCCGCTTCGCCATGACCCCCGCCTCGTATTTGGATGCGCCGATGGAGGCAGGATAACATTCTCCTAGTGAATTGTAATTATGACATTAATTCCGATATCATGACAACTGGCGACATCGAACGACATTTACTCGGAACCACATTTGCTCCGCCCGGGCCTGTTACCGCGACGACGCGACAGATTAGGACGGATTGGACGGATGAAAGTCATACTCGCTTCACGCGCGCGCGTACCAAGATATGGAATTCTAGTGTCCCATCTGTCCCACCCCTCCTGCCAATTGACAGATCGATCCGAGGCCGGGTCAAATCAATGGCAGTAAGAGGGAGCCTAAGCGTCAATGGGGCATGTTCATCTCGGGGTCATTCCCCGGTCCAAACCTTGGCGTCGGGTCGTGGAACTGCTTGAGAGTCCGCAGGCATCAGACGAAACCATCGTTTCGGCAAGTGCTGCTGCTGCCGAGAAGTCGCTGGCCGAGGCGGCCCGCGATCCGGTTTACGTCGAGGCGGTGCGGCTGCTGCTGGTCATTCCCTACTGTGCGCGTTCCCACGATTTCCCGGCAGCCTTGCGTGATAACGGCGTGGCGGTCAGACAGAGTCCTGAACTCATCGAATTGCTCGCCGCGGCCACGTCGCGACTGGACGAGATAGCACGGCAAACGAGGAATCGCACCGATATAGGTGAACTTGCCGCACATGCATTGACCGGAACCCTGTCCCTTCTGGTCGGGGAAAACTTGCCGGGCCTGTTCGATGCCACCCCGGAAGACGTACAGTCCGTAGTTCGGAAGCTTTCCTGGAGCAACGGGATCTCCCAACTTGCCCGTCTCTTCTATGCTCGCCTCGTCTCGGATTGCCTGTCCTATTGGCTTGATCGCACACTGGCGGAGCAAATCGGCCCAGATCGCCGCTTTGCCAATCTCACCGACCGCACAGCCTTCGACGCCGCCGTGTTTCATTATTCACAGGAGGCGACCCGGATTATTCAGGAGTTTTCCGGCGGCTGGTACGGCAAGACCATTCACGTCAACGGCGGGATCAACAGTCACGATGCCAACATCTTCGGCTCCGTGGCGCTGAAGAAGATCGTGGCGGAACTCAGGGAGAGGCGCGAGCGCGATGCCTGAGAACCTCGTCCGCATCGCAGGTCGCGCCGATCCGCTTCCGATCCGGATAAACGGAACTCGACCAACATTTCACCTTGGCAGCGCAAGGCTGGAAGCGCAGTGCCTTCAACCCCTCGATCCCAGATCGAAAGACTTCATGGAGATCGCAGCGACGGTTTTCGCGGCCGACGGCACGGTCAGGCGCGGCGGGGACTCGCGCAGCGGGATGGGTGAGGCATGGCGTCGAGGGTTCGAGTTCGACATTGCCGTCCGCGACGTCGAATTCTGGAACGATACCTCCGTTAAGGACCTGCTTGCTCAGATATGCAACTTCCTAACGGACGATGACTTTAGCTTCCGGTTTCGTCACTGTCAGGACGAGGGTCTCCAAGAACCCTTCCTCGAGCTCGATCCGTCTGGCACGACGTTCAGGGCTGACAACGTGATCCTTTTCTCAGGCGGGCTCGACTCCTTCGCGGGGGCGCTTGAGACGCTGGCCAGCAAAGACGGGAACGTCCTCCTGGTCTCTCATAGATCCGCCCAGAAGGTCATTCCGCGGCAGGAAACTCTAGGGGCCTATCTCGCCGAGCGCTTCCGGGGACGGGTCAGGCATCTGCATGTCAAGGCGCATCGCAAGGGCGCAGAGGGCAAGGACACCACGCAGCGGTCCCGCACGCTGCTCTTTGCGGCTATCGGGTCCGCCGTCGCGAGAGCATTTGGTGCGGGCAAGGTCGATTTCTTCGAGAACGGGATCGTCAGCCACAACCTGCCAATTTCGCCGCAGGTCGTCGGCACTATGGCTACAAGGACAACCCATCCTCTGTCGCTCGAACTGCTCGCCCAGCTTCTGGACCGGCTTGCCCCTGGCGAGTTGGCGCTTGCGAACGGGTTCGAATGGCTGACAAAGACCGAGGTGGTTTCCCGCATTCCTGATCATGACGATGCAGAAGGCAAAGCATCACGCCTGATCGGCGTGGCCGTCAGCTGCACCGGCGTGCGAGAACAAAACACGCTGCATACCCATTGCGGCGCTTGTTCCCAATGCCTTGATCGCCGGTTTGCGCTTCTGGCTGCCGGGCTTGGGCACATTGATCCGTCGGAAAGTTACGCGTTCGACGTATTGCGTGGTGCCCGAACCACACAGCGGGCCCAGGTGATGGGCGTGGAGTGGACACGACAGATGCTCCGGATTGGCGATCTCGACGAGCGCAGGCTCTTCGTCCAGCACGGCACCGAGGTCAGCCGTATCCTCTTGGGGCATCCGATGCAGCCGGTGCGAGACGTGATCGGCAAGACTCTCGATATGTATCACCGTCAGTCGCGCGCGGTACGAACAGTGCTGGAACGAGGTGCCGCCGAGCAAATCGGTTCAGACCAGCCTCTTCCGTCGACCTCTCTTATCGCGATGATGCTGAATGTCTCGTCCGACGGAGAAACTATGCGGTTTGAAGATTCCCGGTTGGCAGCCGCGCAGTCGCCGGCGCTTGCGTCAATTGAGGAGATCGACGAGGTGCTTCGGCCCGACGATCCGTTGCAGGTCGCTTTCTTTTGCGATGGGGACGTCAAGATCGTCGCTGCGCGCGGCTTGTGCCGGGTGCGGGGGAAGCCAGCTGTTCCGGCCCATGCCCTCAAGCCTCATTTCGACGAGGACCGCGCAAATGGCAAATGGCCTAGTCAACATCGTTACATCAAACATCGCGCGCTTAGAGGTGAAACGACGATGGAAGCGACGGCCTTGCGTCAGAACATCAGGCGATGCCGCAGGGAGTTCGCGGACGCTTTCAAGGCATTGCACGGCATCGACCCCGAGGCGCCGCTTCTCATTCAGAAAAATCCCGAGGGCGAGGGATACCGCCTCGACCCGGAGATCAAAGTGATCGCGAAGGACATGATCGACAAAGAATGAGTCGCGCCATTGGTGACTTGTCTCGATGGGGGCGCCGAACCGTTGTCACGCCTTTCGGGCGGTCTGTCACGCATCGGACAGATTTTTTCAATGTTTTCAGGGATCCTCCTGCGCGGTTTGTCACGCCAGACTTTCGGCATGTCACGCCCTGATTGGTGCGTAAATAGCTGATTTGCAATACAATTCTGCAAAACCTCACTCAGGCATCGAGGATGAGCAGAATGTCAGCTTGTCACGACCATTTCTCGGCGCGCGATCCTATGGATCTCGTTCTTGAACGCGATCTTGCGAAACGCTGGGACAAGTCACTGCGGACGCTGCAGCGATGGCGCGCGGAAGGCTATGGGCCCCCACACGTCCGCGTGGGGGGAACAATCCACTACCGTGTCAAGGATGTACTGGCGTTCGAGGAGCACCAGACACAGGGCGGGAGCAGCCTGTGATGAACCAGCCCGCTCAGAAACCAGTTCACGATCCCGCTGCCATGAAGACGTTCATCGATATTGTCTTCGGCTACCTTGAAGGCTTTGTGCCAATCCGGATGTTTGCCGAGACCGGGACAGCGGATCAGCAGCCTGTCATTGAGTTCTGCGGTATCGATGAGGCAGCAGCAAGACTCGAACGTCTGGCCCCACTCGCCGCACACCGACAACTTGGTCTGTATGTGATCCCCGGAACAACGACTCAAAGAGCCTCGGCGCAGGCGTCCGACGTCGTCCAGACCGGTGTTCTCGTTGTTGATTTGGACAAGAGTGAAATCAGCGAAAATCGAGATCTTCTGGTCAAGCATATCGGCCCCCCCACGCTCGAAGTCGCATCTGGTGGACGCACAGAGCAGCGAAAGCGAAAGCTCCATCTATATTGGCGCCTGACCGAAGCCGCGACAGGCGAAGACCTGGAACGTGTCCGGTTGATGCGGCAGAAACTCGCGAGACGCGGCGGAGGTGATCCTTCTTTCGGCAGTATGCATCAGCCGATCCGGGTGCCCGGCTCGATCCACGGCAAATATGGCAGGCTCACGCCCGTAGAGATCCTGTCCGTGAACGACCGAGAATACGATCTGGTTGAACTTGAAACTGCCATTGACGAGTTGCCAGAACTGCTACCGGTACAATCGGTCGGTGGCACAGCCACATGCAGTACGCGTCTAACGACCCGGGGCTTGGCGACAACACGTATTCGGGCTGGCGGAGTCGACGGGATAACGCGCTTCGGCGCCCTCTCCAGCTTCATCGGCCACTGGGTCAGGAACGTCCGGATCGGTCATGCGACGCCCGACGAGGCCTGGCATGCTGTTCACGACTACAACGCCGCGCAGATCAGTCCTCCCTGGGAGGAGCAGCGCTTGCGCCGTGAATTCGCAGCGATCATGAAGAAAGATGCGGAGAACCATGGTTCGCTCAGGGCCGGCGTTGGCGCCAAGATCCACACAGTCTCGGCCCCTGACTCGAGCGACGATGCGGTTGCTGCGGCCTTCGTTGCCAATGAGGGCGCTGACTGGCGCTACGTTCCCGCATGGAACAAATGGCTCCGATGGCAAGGCACGCACTGGGCTCTCGACGAAACGAACCAGATCCGGGAGCAAGTTCGTCAAGCCTGTCGCGGTGCCACCCAGCTTCTTCGTGATAAACCCGGCGAAGCACGGCGCATTGCAAGTAACAAGACAATATCGGCCGTTGTCGCAATCACCGGTGCCGATCCGCTCGTGGCGCGGGCGCCGGCAGATTGGGACCAGCACCCGATGCTGCTCAATACACCGGCGGGTACAATCGACCTCGAGACCGGGGAATGCCTCAATAACGATCGACATCACGCAATCACGCAAATAACTGGCGCATCTCTGGGGAGCACGTGTCCGCGATGGCGCGAATTCCTTGTCCAGATAACGGACGGGGATGATGAGTTGCAGAAATATCTTCAGCGATTGGCAGGCTATTGTCTCACTGGAAGGACAGACGAACAGATATTCGCCTTCTTTCACGGGTCAGGCGCAAACGGTAAATCCGTTTTCCTCAACGCGATCGGTAATGCCCTTGGTAGCTATGCGGCAACGGCGGCGCTCGGCACCTTCACCGTCTCCAAATCGGATCGGCACCTGACCGAACTCGCCGGGCTGCGGGCAGCGAGACTTGTTTTGGTCTCTGAAACAGAAGCAGGACGTGCCTGGGACGAGGCACGTATCAAGTCGATTTCCGGTGGCGAGCGCATTCGTGCGAATTTCATGCGTCAGGACCACTTCGAGTTCACTCCGCAGTTCAAGCTACTCGTTGCCGGGAACCATCGGCCCACGCTGCAGGGTGTCGGCGAAGCCATGCGCCGCCGTATGCACGTCGTGCCGTTCGACGTTACGATTCCTCCGGAACATCGCGACAAGCGCCTCCCCGACACCCTTCGCGACGAGGCGGGAGGTATACTGGCCTGGATGGTCGAGGGCTGCGCTAGCTGGCAGGTCGATGGCTTGAAACCGCCCGCACGGGTGCTGGCCGCGTCCGAGCGATATTTCGAGGCCGAAGATGTTGTCGGACAATGGATTGAGGATTGCTGCGCGAAAGCCCCGGCCGCGTCTGCGACTTCCAGGCAATTGTTCGACAATTGGTCGGCGTGGGCGAATGCCTCGGGCCACCCTCCTGGAAGCACGAAGTCTTTCGGGGAAGCTCTTCGCGCCCACGGTTTCGACGACGCGAAGGTCAACGGCGTGCGGGGCTGGAAGGGTATCAAAATAGGCCCCCACGCTCACCGGGTGGGAGATGCAGGATGAATCCCCTCCATCCTCGCCACCTTCGCCCCCTTGAACGCCGCGCCGAACTCTGCCGCCTGCTGGCCCTCGGCCTGATCCGCCTGAGGATGCGCGAGCGCGGTCAAATATCTGACGAACATGGAGACTTTCCGCTACACAATTCGGCCGACCAGAGCGGTCATGCAACCACCGCAAAAAGGAGAACGGCATGACCGACACGATCCCCGCGCGCCTCGCCGCTCTGAAATCCACCCCGACGCCGGAGCTGAAATCCCAATGGCGCGACCTGTTCGACAGCGAGCCGCCGCCCTTCAACCGCCGCTACCTGGAAAGCCGCCTGGCCTACCGCATCCAGGAACTCGCCTATGGCGGGTTGAAGCCCGAGACCGTCCGGCGGCTGGAGCGGCTGGGCGAGGAACTGGATGGCGGCGACCGGAAGAAGAGCCGCATCCGCGCCGACGCCATGCCGATCACCGGCACGCGGCTGATGCGGGAATGGCAGGGTGTCGAGCATGTCGTCACCGTCCTGTCCGACGGCTTCGAATGGCAGGGTCGGCCCTACAAGTCGCTCTCTGCCATCGCTCGCGCGATCACCGGCACGCGTTGGAACGGGCTCGTCTTCTTTGGGCTCAAGCGACAGGGAGGCCGGGCATGACCAAGGTGGCTGACAAATCCAAGGTCGTTCGAAAACTCCGCTGCGCGGTCTACACCCGGAAATCCTCAGAAGAAGGGCTGGAGCAGGAGTTCAACTCGCTGCATGCCCAGCGCGAGGCTTGTGAGGCCTTCATCGCCAGCCAGCGCTCCGAAGGCTGGGTGCTCGTCCGCGATCAGTATGACGACGGCGGGATCTCGGGCGGCACGCTGGAGCGCCCCGGCCTACAGCGGCTGCTGGAAGACATCGACGACGGGCTGGTCGACGTGGTCGTGGTCTACAAGATCGACCGCCTCAGCCGCTCCTTGGCCGACTTCGCCAAGCTGGTCGAGGTGTTCGACCGCAACGGCGTGACCTTCGTCTCGGTCACGCAGTCCTTCAACACGACCACGTCGATGGGGCGGCTGACGCTGAACATCCTGCTCTCCTTCGCCCAGTTCGAGCGCGAGGTCACGGCCGAGCGCATCCGAGACAAGGTTGCGGCCAGCCGCAGGAAAGGCATGTGGATGGGCGGCGTGCCGCCCTATGGTTATCGCGTCGAGAACCGGAAGCTGGTGGTCGACGAAGACATCGCCGCGCGTGTGCGCTGGATCTTCGCCCTCTTCCTCGAGATCGGCTCCTGCACCGAACTGGCGCGTGAGGTCGATACCCGCGGCATCCGCACGCCGCGCGGCAACCGGATCGACAAGAAGTACATCTACCGGATGCTCAGTAACCGCGCGTACATCGGCGAGGCGGTGCACAAGGGCGACAGCTATCCCGGCGAGCACGACGCCATCATCGACCGCGAGGCTTGGAACCGCGTCCACGCCATCCTGCAGGAAAGCCCGCGCAAGCGCGCCGCGCGCACACGCGCCGACACGCCCGCGCTGCTGAAGGGGCTGCTGTTCGGTCCCGATGGCGCCGCCTTCTCGCCGACGCACACCCGCAAGGGCGGGCGGCTGTACCGTTACTACGTCAGCCAGACCGTGCTGAAGCATGGTGCTGGTGCGTGTCCGGTCGGCCGCGTGCCCGCGGGCGCGATCGAGGCCGCAGTCATCGACCAGTTGCGGGCTGTGTTTCGTCAGCCCGAGATCATTGCGGGGACATGGAAAGCGGCCCGCACCCATGCCGCCGACATAACGGAAGCCGACGCGCGTGCCGCCCTGCAGCAACTCGACCCGCTGTGGGACGAACTCTTCCCCGCCGAACAGGCCCGCATCGTGGCGCTGTTGGTCGACCGTGTCGACATAGGCACGGACGGGCTCAACGTCGGGCTCCGCGTCGACGGACTCAGTAGCCTCGCTCGCGAGATGCTGGCCGGGGGCATCGGAGAAGCGGCGTGACCCGCGTGTCGCCGATCCCCGAGATAGTGACGCTCCACGTCCCGTTCCGCGTCGTGAAGCGCGGTGGGCGTAAGGAAATGCACCTGCCCGATGGTTTCCGGCCAGACCGCAAGGCGGACAACACGCTGGTCAAGGCGCTGGCCCGCGCCTTCCGCTGGAAGCGGATGCTCGAGTCGGGTGAGTTCGCCACCATCGCTGAACTGGCCGAGCGCGAGGGGATCGCGACGTCCTATATGACGCGTATCCTGCGCCTGACGCAGCTTGAGCCTAACATCATTGAGGCGGTTCTCGACGGACGGCAGAACGATGCCGTTACGCTTGCGCGACTTATGGACCCGTTCCCGATCAGCTGGATCGAGCAGAAGAACATCTTCTTCGGCACCTGAACACCTCGCTGCACAATCTCACGCCATTGCTTCATTGGGCCAAATTGGCCAAAAGTGGTGAAGGCATAGGCGGGGAGTCGAATGCAGACCCTGAGCGCGAAAGACGCGAAGTACGGCTTCGGACGGTTGATCGATCTCGCCCGAGCCGAGCCGGTGGCGGTGGCCAAGCACGGGCGGACTGTCGTCGTCGTGTTGGCCGTCGAGGAGTATGAACGGCTGAAGGCGGTCGAGGCCGGCGTAGCCCCCAAAGCCCCCGGTGGCGCTCAGAGTGAAGAATGAACGATTCGTTGAACAATGGTCTGCAATTGAAATCTGCGATGTGGGACGCCGCGAATACTCTTCGCGGCTCCGCTGTCGATCGCACCGACTGGAAGGGCTACATCCTTCCCCTGCTTTTCTTCAAGCGCATCTCCGACGTCTGGGACGAAGAGACGGCTGAGGCTCGGGAGATCTATGGCGAAGCGGACCCCTCCCTGTTTCCGGAGGTGCACCGTTTCGTGCTGCCTGAAGGCTGTCACTGGAACGACATCAGAGAAGTTCCGGCCAACGTCGGCGCGGCCCTCCAGAAGGCCATGCAGGAGATAGAGCGAGCCAATCCGGACACGCTGTTCCGCGTATTCGGTTCGGCGGACTGGGGCAACAAGGAGAAGTTCTGCGACGAGTTGCTGAAGGATCTGATCGAGGGGTTCTCCGAGATCGGGCTCGGCAACACCACCGTCAGCACCGACGTGCTGGGCGACGCCTACGAATATCTGGTGGGCAAGTTTGCCGACGTCACCCGCCGCAACAAGGCGGGCGAGTTCTACACGCCACGCAGCGTCGTGCGCATGATGGTCGAAATCCTCGACCCTCAGGAGAGCGAAAGCATCTACGACCCCGCCTGCGGCACGGGCGGTATGCTGCTCGGGGCTATCGAGCATGTGATGCGCAAGGGCGGCGATCCGCGCACCTTCTACGGGAAGATCTACGGCCAGGAGAAAAACCTGACCACCGCCGCGATCGCCCGGATGAACCTTGTCCTGCACGGGATCGAGGACTTCCAGGTGGCCCGTGAGGACACGTTGCGGAACCCGGCCTTCACGGATTCCAGCACCGGCGGCCTTGCCACCTTCGACTGCGTCATCGCGAACCCGCCGTTCTCGCTGAAGGAATGGGGGCGTGACTTGTGGGAGGCCGATCCTTGGGGTCGGGCTCAGTACGGCATCCCACCCGAAAGCTACGGCGACTATGCCTTCGTCCAGCACATGATCGCGTCGATGGCGGCGACGGCGAAAAGCCGCATGGCGGTGGTTCTTCCGCAGGGCGCGCTGTTCCGGAAATCGGCCGAAGGCTCGATCCGGCAGGCCCTGCTGGAAAAGGACATGGTCGAGGCGGTCATCGGCCTTGCGCCTAACCTGTTCTACGGGACGCAGCTGGCTGGGTGTGTCGTCATCCTGCGCCGCAAGAAGCCTGAGGCCCGAAAGAACAAAGTCCTTATCATCGACGCCTCCAGCCTGTTCCGCAAAGGCCGGGCGCAGAACTTCCTCGATCAGGAGCACAGCGACGAGATCGTCGCCTGGTACCGCGCCTTCGAGGATGTCGAGGATCGTGCCAAGGTGGCGACGCTGGACGAGATCAAGAAGGAAGGCTGGACGCTGAACATCTCGCGTTACGTCCTGCCGCCCATCGGCCAGGACATTCCGCCGCTGCCCGAAGCCGTCGAGGCGTTCAAGACTGCGCTGGCCGACGCTCGGGCGGCCGAGGATCACCTGCGCAAGGTGCTGGTCGAAGGGGGGTGGCTACAATGAGCGGGCTGACCCAACGTGAACTCGAAAGCTATCTCTGGGGCGCCGCCACCCTGCTGCGCGGTCTCATCGATGCCAGCGACTACAAGCAATACATCTTCCCACTGCTGTTCTTCAAACGCCTGTCCGACGTCTGGGACGGGGACTACCAGGAAGCCCTCGATGAAACCGGCGACGAGGGTTATGCCACCGCCACCGCCAACGACCGCTTCGTGATCCCTGAAGGCGCGCATTGGAATGACGTGCGCGCTGCACCGCGCGATGTCGGGCGGGCGCTGCTGTCGGCGTTCCTTGCGATCGAGGCCGCGAACCCGGAGCGCCTGCAGGGCGTCTTTGGCAACGCCAACTGGACCGACAAGGCCCAGATGCCCGACAGCACGCTGAAGAACCTGATCGAGCATTTCTCGAAGCACGACCTCACCCTTGCCGCCGTGCCGGAGGATGAGCTTGGCAACGGCTACGAATACCTGATCAAGAAATTCGCCGACGACAGCGGCCACACGGCGCAGGAGTTCTACACCAACCGCACCCTTGTTCACCTGATGGGTCAGATGCTGGAGCCCCAGCCCGGCGAGAGCATCTATGACCCGACCTGCGGCACCGGCGGCATGCTGATCTCGTGCCTCGCCGAGGTGAAGCGGCGCGGGGGCGACATCCGCACTACCGGCCTTTACGGGCAGGAGCTGATCACCATCACCGCCGCCATCGCGCGGATGAACCTGGTCATCCATGGCGTGGATGATTTCCACATCGCCAGCGGCAACACGCTGGCCACTCCAGCCTTCGTGCAGGGCGACCGGCTGCGCACCTTCGACGTGGTCCTGGCCAACCCGCCCTATTCCATCAAGAAATGGAACCGCGGCGCGTGGGAGCAGGATGCCTGGGGGCGCAACTTCCTTGGCACCCCGCCGCAGGGGCGGGCGGATTACGCCTTCTTCCAGCACATCCTGTCGTCGATGCACCCGAAGACCGGGCGCTGCGCGATCCTGTTTCCGCATGGCGTGCTGTTCCGCAATGAAGAGGCCGAGATGCGGCGCAGGCTGGTGGAATCCGACCGAGTCGAATGCGTTCTGGGGCTTGGGCCGGGGCTGTTCTACAACTCGCCGATGGAGGCCTGCGTGGTGATCTGCCGGTCGCAGAAACCCGAGGCGCGCAAGGGGCGCATCCTGTTCATCGACGCGGTGGCCGAGATTGCGCGCGAACGGGCGCAGAGCTTTCTGCGGCCCGAACATCAGGCGCGCATCCTGTCGGCCTATCACGCCTTCGGTGATGATCCCGGCTTTGCCACGGTGGCAGAGGTGGCCGATGTGCTGGCGACCGACGGCAACCTGTCGATTGCCCGCTATGTGAAGCGGCCCAAGGCGGCGGTGGCGGGTGGTGCTACGCTGGCGGCGACCTGGGCGGCGTTCGACGAGGACGGGCGCGAGTTCTGGTCGGGCATGGACGCGTTGGTGGACATGCTCGATGGCCTGACGCCTGCGGAGGACGCCGATGCTTGAGCGGCCGATTTCCAAGGCGGGGTGGACGCGCGTGGCCTTTGGCGATGTGGTACGCAAGGTAAACGACAAGGTCGATCCGTGGAACTCCGGGCTGGAACGCTATGTCGCCGGGGAACACATGGACACCGACGATCTTCGCATCCGGCGCTGGGGCCTGATCGGGGATGACTACCTCGGCCCTGCCTTCCACATGCGGTTCAAGCCGGGGCATGTGCTTTACGGGTCGCGCCGGACCTATCTGCGCAAGGTGGCGCTGGCGGATTTCGAGGGGGTTACGGCGAACACGACCTTCGTGCTCGAAACGAAAGACCCCGCCCGGCTGATGCCCGACTTACTGCCCTTCCTGATGCAGACCGAGGCGTTCCACAGCTATTCGATCAAGCATTCGAAAGGATCGGTGAACCCTTATATCAACTTCTCGGACCTTGAAGTGTTCGAGTTCCTGCTGCCGCCGATCCAAGAGCAGGCGCGGTTGGTTGATATGTTCTCGGCCTTGTGGTCTTCAATCGAACACTACGCAAATTGCCTTGTTGCTGCGGACAGCTTGCGGGACGCTCTCATTTCTCAAACGGTTCACTTTGGTGATGGCGCTTCTGTGAGGCGATCAACTGAGGTCGGGGATTTTCCGGCTCACTGGGATGTGCTGCCACTTGGCGATCGCTATAGTGTCCAGCTCGGTAAGATGATGTCACCGTCCGCAATCGAGGGTGATATGCAGATCCCCTACATGCGCAATGCAAACGTTCAGTGGAATCGACTGGACCTTTCCGACGTCGCAACAATGTCGTTTAACGAAAGGGAAAGAGAGAAGTTTAGTCTCAAGAGTGGCGATATCCTCGCTTGCGAGGGCCGACACGTCGGAAAGTCTGTAATCTGGCGAAATGAGATACCCGGCGCTTGCTACCAGAAAGCCCTTCATCGCCTTCGACCGAAGGATCCAAAGAAAGATCAACCTGAATGGATGCTCAACTGCCTGCGCTACTACTCCGTTGCCGGAAAACTCGTGGGCCGCACTGCTGAAACGACAATTCCGCACCTGCCTGCGGAACGTTTGCGTGAGATTGTCTTTCCATTTCCGCCGCGCGAGGAGCAGGAGCGTCTAATCGGAAGTGTCAGCCGCTTGGATCAACAGAGGACTCAAATCGAGCGCCGCCTGCATGAACTGCGCGAAAGCCTTAAAGAGCAAACCAGCGCAGTGATTGGAGGCATTGTTTGACCTTCACCGAAGCCAACACCGTCGAAGCCCATCTGCGCGACCTTCTCGCGGGCGCGGCCTCGGCCCGCCCGGCGCAGTTCTCCGTCGGCTTCGCCCGCACGGGCGGCAGGGTCGCGGGTCTCGGCTGGCATTACGTCGCCCCTGCTGACCTTCCCCGCCAGCCGCAAGAGGTGCTGGTGGAACCCCACCTCCGTGACGCCCTGATCCGCCTGAACCCCGACATTGCCGCCAACCCCGGTCGGGCCGATGACGTGCTCTACCGCCTGCGCGCCATCGTCATGGGCGCGCGGTCGGACGGGCTGGTGAAGGCGAACGAGGAATTTGCCGCCTGGGCACTGGGCGAACGCTCCATGCCCTTCGGCGCGAATGGCGAACACGTCACCATCCGCCTGATCGACTTTGACGAGATCGAAAAGAACAGCTTTGTCGTCACCCAGCAGTTCACCATCCGGGCGGGCAAGACCGAAAAGCGCGCCGATCTGGTGCTGCTGGTCAACGGCATTCCGCTGGTGCTGATCGAGGCCAAGACGCCGGTGCGGTCCAGCCAAAGCTGGCTCGACGCCGCCATCCAGGTTCATGACGATTACGAGAAGAACGTGCCTGAGCTGTTCGTGCCCAACGTCTTTTCGGTGGCGACCGAGGGCAAGGAGTTCCGCTATGGCTCCGTCCGGATGCCGGTCGATATGTGGGGCCCCTGGCGCGACGGTGACGGCAAGCAGTCGCTGGGCGAGGTGGAAAAGGCCGCCACCTCGATGCTGCGCCCGGCGATGGTGCTCGACATGCTCGACAGCTTTACGGCCTTCGCCACGCAGAAGGGCAAGCACCGCATCAAGATCATCGCCCGCTATCAGCAGGTGGACGGCGTCAACAAGATCGTCGCGCGGGTCGTGGCGGGCCAGCCGCGCAAGGGGCTGATCTGGCATTTCCAGGGGTCGGGCAAATCGCTGCTGATGCTGTTCGCCGCGCGCAAGCTGCGGCTTCACCCGGCGCTGAGGAACCCCACGGTGCTGATCGTGGTGGACCGGATCGACCTCGACAGCCAGATCTCAGGCACCTTCTATGCCGCCGACATGGCCAACATGGTGCGCACGGAAAGCCGCAAGGAACTCGCCGATCTCTTGGGCAAGGACGCGCGGAAGGTGGTGATCACCACGATCCACAAATTCGCCGAGGCGGACGGCGTGCTGAACGACCGCGACAACATCATCGTGCTGGTGGACGAGGCGCACCGCACGCAGGAAGGCGATCTGGGCCGCAAGATGCGCGACGCGCTGCCGAACGCGTTCCTGTTCGGCCTGACCGGCACGCCGATCAACCGCGCCGACAAGAACACCTTCTACGCCTTCGGCGCCGATACGGACGATGGCGGCTACATGAGCCGCTACGGCCTGAACGACTCGATCCGAGACGGGGCGACAAAGGAGCTGCATTTCGAGCCGCGGCTGGTGGACCTGCACATCGACCAGAAGGCCATCGAGGAGGCCTATGCCGAGCTGACGCAGGGCCTGACCGACGAAGACCGGGATCGGCTGGGAAAGGCGGCGGCCAAGATGTCGATTTTGGTGAAGTCACCAAAGCGGATCGCCGCAATCTGCGCCGACATCGCCAAGCATTTCCAGGAGAAGGTCGCCCCGAACGGCTTTGGCGCGCAGGTGGTGACCTTCGACCGCGAGAGCTGTCTGCTCTACAAGCAGGAACTCGACCGCCACCTGCCGCCCGAGGTTTCCGACGTGGTGATCTCGGTCAACAGCGGCGAGCCCGAATATGCGGCCTTCAAGCGCGACCGCGATGCCGAGGAGAAGCTGCTCGACCGGTTCCGCGACCCGAAGGACCCGCTGAAGATCATCATCGTGACGTCAAAGCTGCTGACCGGGTTCGATGCGCCGATCCTGCAGACGATGTATCTGGACAAGCCGCTGCGAGACCACACGCTCTTGCAGGCGATCTGCCGGACGAACCGTCCCTATGGCGAGCAGAAGACGCACGGCCTGATCGTCGACTACCTCGGCATCTTCGACGACGTGGCGCAGGCGCTGAAATTCGACGAGGAGGGCGTGCAAAAGGCGGTGTCGAACATCGCCGAGCTGATCAACGCCCTGCCGACCGCCCTGCAAAAGTGCCTCGCCTATTTCGCGGGCGTGGATCGCAGCCTGACCGGCTACGAGGGCCTGATCGCCGCGCAGGAGTGCATCCCCAACAACGATCTGCGGGACGCTTTTGCCGCCGATTTCAGCGTGCTGGCTCGGATTTGGGAGGCTCTGTCGCCCGATCCGGTGCTGACGCAGTACGAGACCGACTATCGCTGGCTGGCGCAGGTCTACGAGTCGCTGAAGCCCTCCAGCGGCACAGGGCGGCTGCTTTGGCATCGGCTGGGCGCCAAGACCATCGAGCTGATCCACGAGAACGTCCATGTCGACGCGGTGCGGGATGATCTCGATACGCTGGTTCTGGATGCCGAACTGCTCGAAGCGGTCCTGGGCAACCCTGACCCGGAAAAGAAGGCCAAGGAAATCTCGGTCAAGCTGGCGGGCCGCCTGCGGAAGCATGCGGGGAATCCGAAGTTCAAGGCTCTGGGCGAGCGCCTGGAGGACCTGAAGAACCGGCATCAGCAGGGTCTCCTGCTGTCGATCGACTTCCTGAAGGAACTTCTGGCGCTGGCGAAAGACGTGGTGAAGACCGAACGCGAGACGCCGGAAGAAGAGGACATCGACCGTGGCAAGGCGGCGTTGACCGAGTTGTTCGAGGAAGCCCGGAACGGCGACACACCCGTGATGGTCAAGCGGGTCGTGGACGATATCGACGAGATCGTGCGTGCGGTCCGTTTCGATGGCTGGCAAGCCACGCACGCGGGTGAACGCGAGGTCAAGAAGGCGCTTCGCCAGACGCTCTTTCGCTACAAGCTGCACCAGGACGCAGAGCTGTTCGAGAAGGCATACGGCTACATTCGCGAGTATTACTGAACATGAAGGAGTTGCTCGACAACGCGGTGCTTTCGATCGAGCTCGGAGTTGAGGACTACCAGACAGGCGACGAGCGTCGTGTGCTGTCCGCCATCCGAAACCTTTACGCCGGCGTCCTGCTGCTATGCAAACAGGTGCTTTGGAACGAGTCGCCGCCAGGAACAGACGGCTCACTGATCTACAAGGATCTCGTCCCGCGAAAGATCGATGGCAGCGTTCTCATGGTGCCTAAGAAGCCACACCGGAACACGGTTGACCGACAACAGATCGAGGAGCGTTTCAAGGAGCTGGGGCTCAATCTCGACTGGTCAAAGCTCCAGGAGCTTGCTCGGATCAGAAATGATGTCGAGCATCTGTTCATGACGGTGAAACCTGCGATTGCGAAAGAAGCTCTTGCTTCGGCGATGCCAGTCATTGAGCAGCTGTTGGTGGGGCACCTTCAGGAAGAGCCCGCACATCTCTTCAGAGATGGTGTCTGGAAGTCACTTCTTGAGAACAAGGATGTTTTTGATCAGCAGCAGGCGAGATGCACTGAATCATTTCGGAACATGAACTGGGAATTTGAGACCCTCGTTGAAGCGGTCACAGAACTCAGGTGCTCCAATTGTGGATCCTCTCTGGTTCGGCAAATTGATTCCGACAACCAGAGCTTCGAGGCAATGGAGATCGATTGCGCGGAGTGCGGCGAGGCATTGGATCGTGAGGATGTTTTTGAGGCTGCAATCGGCGAGTCTGTGGCAAGCGACGCATACATCGCCATGACGGACGGCGGAGAACCGCCAGTCACAACCTGTCCCGAATGCCTTCGTGAAAGCTGGGTAAACGGAGAAGGCTGCGTCCTCTGCCCGGGCGCTGATCTGACATGTTCAATGTGCGGAGAGGAGTTCAATCCAGACGACTTCAACTATGATGCCGGCATGTGTTCATACTGCGCATGGCGAATGGACATGGTCATGCGCGAGTAGCCCATCCGGGTTCTTCACTGTCGCCACCCGGCAAAGTTCGATTTCTGTTCCACGCGGCAAATGCCCCTGAAATCGAAGTGTTTAGCGGGACTCCCGATAAAACGTTGTTTTATCAGGTGCTTGTAAAAACTTCACCGAAATGACGCAGGCAACAGGTCCGGAGAATATCGACCCCGAGAGACCACTTCCGGGCTTCTTGGCGCGTAGCCCGGTCAACAGCCCCTCCCGCATAACCCTCGAAGACAACGACAAAATCCGGCTGGAGCCGGATCGGGAGAACGCTTTCGCGAGGGCAAGTGGCGGAGACGAAGGGATTCGAACCCTCGAGACGGTTTCCCGCCTACTCCCTTAGCAGGGGAGCGCCTTCGACCACTCGGCCACGTCTCCGTCGACGGGTATAGCCGCGCCCTTGGCGGAGTTACAAGGCGAAAACAGTGCTCACGGGGCGGAAGTTCCGCGGATTTCGGATGGCGCGGGAGGGCGTCGTGATGTGTAGAGCCGGCGCGGCACGTTATCCGATCTCGATCTCGACCATGTCGCCGGCGATGCGGGTCGGGTAGGTGCGCAGGTTCACGCAGGCCGGCGCGCGCAGCGCTTCGCCGGTGCGATAGTCGAAGGTTGCGCTGTGCTTGGGGCATTCGATCTCGTGATCCGTCACCATGCCGTCGGCCAGGTGCACCTTTTCATGCGTGCAGAGCCCGTCGGTGCAATGGACCGTGCCCTCGGGCGCGCGGATGATGACAAAGGTTCGTCCATCGTGGTCGAAGCGGACCATGTCCTCGGGTTCGATCTGGTCCAGGCGACAGGCGGCGATCCAGCGGGTCATGCGGTCTTCTCGCTCTTGCCGTTCATCCGGGCCTTCTTTGCCTGGTAGCGGGCGTTCATCCGCGCCTCGGCTTCCTTGCTGCCGTCGTGGAAGGTGCCGAACCAGCGGTCGATCGGGATCAGCCCGTCGCCGTAATTCACCTCGAAATGCTTGTGGTGCAGGTAGTGGATATGGGCGTGGCTGTCGATCGCGGTGCCCTCTGTCAGTTCGACCTTGTCGAAGCCCACATGCCCGGGCACGGCCCCGAACCCCGCCACGTGCAACTGATACAGGGCGATCATCGGGTGGGAGGGGATCACCAGGTGATAGAGGATGGTCGAGAAATACAGCAGGTGCTCGACCGGGTGCATCGCCAGCGAGGACCAGGGCGACGGGTTGACCGAGTTGTGGTGCACCGAATGCACCCATTTATACAGGGTCGGCGTGTGGATCAGCCGGTGGATGCAGAAGAAGTGGAATTCGTGGATCACCGGCACCGCGATGCAAAGCGCCGCAAGGTAGACCGGATGCGATGTCCACTCCAGCCAGGGCGCGTATCCGTTGGCGAAGGCCCAGAGAACGCCGACTTGCAGGCCGGTCCAGATCGGCACGGCAGACAGGAAGGCGCGCATCATGCCGTCCCGCGTCTGGCTCTTGAACCAGAACGCCTCGGATGGGTGATCGGCTGGGAACCTGGCGTTGTACTTGAACCGGTTGCCCTGTGCGCGCTGGACGTAGAGGCGCAGTTCGAACAGGCCATACCAGAGAAAGACCGCGACCGCGTTCACGGCGAACAGGCGCAGTACCCAGACCCAGGACACGGTCTGCATGATTTCGACGGGCGGCACGACCCAGTGCCACCACGCCAGCGCCGAGAGAAAGAACAGCACATTGTAGGGCAGGAAGTAGTGCGGCAGCCATTTCAGGAGCGCGCCTGGCCTCGGCGGCCAGACGAACAGCGGCGCGGTCCCGGGCGGCTCGTTCGGCGCCCAGTCGCCACGCTTGTTGCGGGTACCGTATGTCAGGTCGTCCATGTCGGGCCTCGTTAAAGATCGGCGGTCACGGTTCAAGGCATAGCGCGGCGGCACCGGATTCGCGCGGGCGGTCTTGATGTGATCGGATCAAAGCGACTCGGCGGTAAGGGTGGTGAAGCGGATCGGCGGGTTGTCCATCGGCTCGGCGATCAGGCCCAGCCGGACCAGCATCAGGTCGGTGGCGCGGCGGGCCTGCGCCTCGGGCCGTTGGTCGAGGATCACGCCCGCCGTCCCGTCCGTCAGTGCCTCTGCCATCGTCTCTGTCAGTTCATGGCCGACGAAGAAGACCGGGCGCCTGGCCCGGCGCAGCGTCTCGGTCACGCCGGCATTGCCGCCGCCAGCGTTGTAGACCCCGGCAAGGTCGGGCCAGAGCGCCAGCGCCTCGGTCACGCGGCGGGCGGCCTCGGTCCGGCTGTCGCGGGTAAAGCCGACGTGGACAAGGTGCGCACCCGGCTCTGCCGCCAGCCGATCCGAAAAGCCGCGCAGTCGGTCGCGGTGCACCCGGTAGACCGGGCTGTGGCACAGCGCCAGAACCGGACCCCGCACCGCGCCCAGCCGCGCCAGCATCAGCGCCGCCGTGCGGCCGGCCGCGAGATTGTCGATCCCGACGAAATCGGCGTTGGGCAGCGTCGGCGTGACGATCTGCACCAAAGGCGCGCCGGTCTGGCGCAGTCGCAACAGCGCATCGCGGATGGCGGGCGCGTCGGGGCTGGCGATGACAAGGCCGGACCGCCGCGCGCCCGGCGCGTCGATGCGGGCGGCGATGGCCTCGGGGCGGCTTTCGTCGAGGAAGGTCACGTGCAGCTGGATCGTCGGGTCCAGCGTGGCGGCGATGCGGCGAAAGGCAGAGGCCAGTCGCGAAAAGAACGAGGTCTCGGGCCGGACCAGGATCACCTCGACCCGGACGATGCCGCGATGGCGGTCGGGCAGGCGGCCGGGCCAGTCCAGCGCCCGCGCCGCGCGCACCACCTGTTCCACCAGCGCCGGTCGCACGCCGCCGCGCCCGTTCAGCACGCGTTCGACCGTGGCGGTGCCGACGCCGGCGACCTGGGCGATCTGCGCATAGGTGGGTTTGCTCATCCGGGCCTCTCCGGTGGCGAATGCGACCTGTCTAGCAAGCGCAGGGCCGGGCGGGAAGCCGGGCCTTGACGCGCGGGGCGGCGATGGTCTCACATCAACCGGCAGGCCAGCGGAGGAAAGCCCATGCCCAAGAAACCCGAAGACCTGCGGTCCGCCCGCTGGTTCGCCCCCGACGACCTGCGCAGCATGGGACACCGCTCGCGCGTCATGCAGATCGGCATGGACGGGCAGGACTGGACCGGCAAGCCGGTGATCGCCATCATCAACACCTGGTCCGACTTGTCGCCCTGCCATCACCACCTGCGCGACCGGGCCGAGTTCGTGAAGAAGGGTGTGTGGCAGGCGGGCGGGACGCCGGTGGAAATGCCGGTGCACTCCTTTGCCGAACAATTGCTGAAACCGACCTCGATGCTCTACCGCAACATGGGCGCGATCGAGGTGGAGGAGACGCTCCGCTCGTTCCCGGTCGACGGCGCGGTTCTGATGGGCGGTTGCGACAAGTCCACGCCTGCGCTGGTCATGGGCGCGGTCAGCATGGGCCTGCCCTTCATCTTCCTGCCCGCGGGCGCGATGCTGCGCGGCAATTACGCCGGCGAAAAGCTGGGCTCTGGCACCGATGTCTGGAAATACTGGGACGAACGCCGCGCGGGGAATATCACGAAGGACCAATGGGAGGGCGTGCAGGGCGGTATCGCGCGCAGCTATGGCACCTGCATGACCATGGGCACCGCCAGCACGATGATGAGCATCGTGGACGCCTGGGGCCTGACCCTGCCTGGCGCCTCGACCATCCCGGCCCCGGACTCGGCCCATAAGCGCATGTCGACCGCCTGCGGACGGCGCATCGTCGACATGGTCTGGGAGGATCTGACGCCCGATCGGATCATGACCCCGGCCAGCACGCGAAACGCGGTCACGGTGGCGATGGCGACGGGCTGTTCGACGAACGCCATCATCCACCTGATCGCCATGGCGCGGCGGGCGGACGTGCCGCTGACGCTGGACGATCTCGACGCCATCGGGCGCACCACCCCGGTGATCGCCAACATCCGGCCCTCGGGCAAGGACTACCTGATGGAGGATTTCTTTTACGCGGGCGGCCTGAATGCACTGATGAAGGAGCTTGGCGACAAGCTCGACCTGTCGGCGATGACGGTGAACGGCCGCACGCTGGGCGAGAACATCGCCGATGCGGTGAATTACAATGACGACGTGATCCGCCCGCTCTCGAACCCGGTCTACCACGAAGGGTCTCTCGCCGTGCTGCGGGGAAACCTGGCCCCGGATGGCGCGGTCATGAAGCCCGCCGCGATGGACCCGAAATTCCAGGTCCATTCCGGCCCGGCCATCGTCGCCGACAGTTATGCGCAGTTGAAGGAGATCATCAACGACGAGGATCACCCGATGACGCCCGACAGCGTGCTGGTGCTGCGCAATGCCGGGCCGCAGGGCGGGCCGGGGATGCCGGAATGGGGCATGATCCCGATGCCCAAGGCGCTGCTGAAGAAGGGGCACCGCGACATGGTGCGCCTGTCGGACGCGCGGATGAGCGGCACCAGCTATGGCGCCTGCGTGCTGCATGTCGCGCCCGAGGCCTTCATCGGCGGGCCACTGGCGCTGATCCGCACCGGCGATGTCATCGAGATCGACGTGCCGAACCGCAGGCTGTCCGTCCGGCTGACGGAGGCCGAACTGGAGACACGCCGCGCCGCCTGGGTGCCGCCGCCGCCGCGCTACGAACGCGGCTGGGGCTGGATGTTCTCGCGCCATATCGAACAGGCGGACAAGGGCTGCGACTTCGACTTCCTGCGCACGGAATTCGGCGCCCCGGTGCCAGAGCCCGAGATCAACTGACCCCGCTCAAGCCAGCACGATGTCCTGCCAAAGGCTGTCCGTTTCGGTGACGCCTTGCAGGGTGAGACTGTGCCCGCCACCGAAATCCAGCACCAGGTTGCCGCCCACCACGGTCGAGATCGCCTCGAGCCGTGCTTCGGTCAGCGGCCCACCCCAGAGCCCGGTGTCGATCCGCAACTGGTCGATGCCCACCTGGAAATCGGTGATCACGTCGCGATCGATCTGCGCGGCAAAGACAAACGTGTCGGCCCCGGCGCCGCCGGTCAGCCGGTCGTCGCCGCGCCGGCTGTAGAACACGTCCTCGCCAGCGCCGCCAAACACGGTGTCGTTGCCGAACTCGAGCTGATCGTTGTCAAGCCAGACGTCGTCGCCGTCCTCCATGAAAACAAGGTCGCGCCCATTGCCGCCGACCACCGTGTCATGGCCCGTGCCGCCCTCGAGCCGGTCGTCCTGGTCGCCGCCGAACAGCATGTCGTCGCCCGCACCGCCCAGCAGCGTGTCGGAACCGCGATGGCCATAGATCAGATCATTGCCGCCACCGGTTGCGATCCGGTCGTTGCCGCCATTGCCATAGACCGTGTCGCGCCCGTCCACGCCGTCCTGATCCGTGTCGGTATACAGGTCGTTGCCACCGCCCAGCCAGACGAGGTCACGCCCGTCGCCGCCCTCGATCGTGTCGGTCCCGGCGCCGCCGCGCAGCGTGTCGCCGCCCGCGCCGCCCTGGATCCAGTCGTCGCCGCCCGCTCCGACGATGGAGTCGAGCCCGTCCAGTCCGCGCAGAACGTCGTTGTGGCGGCCGCCATACACATGGTCGTTGCCCGCGCCGCCCTCGATCGTGTCGGACCCGTCGCCGCCAAACAGCCGGTCGGCCCCGGCGCCGCCGGTCAACCGGTCGTTGCCCCATTCGCCGTAATAGACGTCGTTCCCGCCAAGGCCGCGCATCACGTCGTCGCCGTGACCACCGAACACGGTGTCGTTGTCCGACGTGAATGAAGTGGCGGCTTCCTCGAACAGGTCATTGCCTTGCCGCAGGTGGACAAGGTCGTTGCCCGCCATCGCGCGGATCGTATCGTTGCCGGTTCCGCCGGTCAGCCTGTCGGCGCCATCCGTACCGGTCACGAGGCGGTTGGTTCCCGTCGGGGGCGGAGTCGGGTCGTCCGGAGGGGGCGGTTCCGACAGGGGCGGCACGTTGACCAGGTCGGAGAGCGCCACCACCCCGTTCTGAAAGCGCACCGTCTCGATCCCTTCGATGCGGATCACGTGGCTCGCGCCCCGTGCCACCAGAACACCACCCTCGTGGACAAAGGTCATCTCTGCGCGGTTCGCCGCGATTTCCAGCAGGTCGGTGCCGGCCCCGCCATCCACCCGCGATTGCCCAGACCCGGTGCGGATCGTGTCGTTTCCGTCATGGCCAAGGAGCGTGTCCGTGCCGCCGCCGCCATCCAGCAGATCGTCGCCCGACCCGCCCAGCAGCAGGTCGTCGCCGGTGCCGCCCAGCAGGGTGTCGTCACGCTCTCCGCCGCGCAGCGTGTCGTTGCCGCCGAGCCCCGACAGCACGTCCAGCCCGCTCCCGCCCAGCAGCGAATCGTTGCCGTTGCCGCCGGTCTGCTGCCAGGCGCGGTCGATGGTGACCTCGACCACCTCGTAGGGCCGCATCTGAAGGACTGCCCGGCCGTCGCCGCCCAGCCGCCCGGTGATGTCGCGCAATTGCGCGCGCACGTCGGCCTCGCCGGCGAAATAGTAATCTTCGATCTGCCGCGGGTTGGCGACCAGTGGAAAGATCGTGTCGGGATCGGGCAGGTAGGTGCGGATCGCCCCGTTGCGGTAGTCGACATGGTTCGGATTGTTCGGGTCGAAGAAGGCCAGGCGCGACAGTTCGTTCAGCTCTGCCTGGTCGATATAGCGTTTCGAGATCCGGTTCAGCCCGTTGTCATGCGCAAAGTCGCTGAACCCGTCCGAGGAGCCGGGCGCAATGCCAAGCTGCCGCAATTCCGCGTCTGCCGCGCCGGTCAGCAGCCGCGACAGGTCCAGCGTGACGCTGCCCGGCGCGTCGTCGCGCAAGGAAATGTAAAGGACATCCCCGTAGACACTGGCGTAATGGTTGATCTCGACCGCCGCTGCGGCGCCCGACCACCGCGAGTCCATGCTTTCGAAGCGCACAGTACGCCCGGTCTCGCTCTGCTCGGGATACAGCCGGTCGGCCATCATCTTGAGCGCGGTGCCGGTGATCGACAGGTCGGCCTCGCCGTCCATCCGGTCGCCCGCCATCGTGTTGCCGGTGCGGTGTTGCAGGGGCCAGACATGGGCGTCCTTGACCCCCATCCGCACCATGCTTTCGAACATTTCCAGGATGACCGAGGCGCCGACCAGCCCCAACTGGTCATAGTTGCTGGTCAGCACGTTCCATTCGGTGATGTAGAGATCGACCTGCTTGCCGAGGTGCTCGTTGAAATTGGCCAGGCGTTCGTCCAGACGGCGGATTTCCGTCCAGTCATGGGCAAAGGCGGGGTCGTCCTCATGGCCCTTGTTGTAATAGTAATGTGCCACCGTACCGTCGATCGCCGCGATGGCGCGCGCGCTCAGCATCGACACGATGGCCTCGTTGGCGAGGTCGTAGTTGCCGCTGCCCTTGTAGGAACTGGCCTTGCCCGAGGGTTCGGACATCTGCACCAGGATCGCCGGATCCCAGCCTTCGGCGCGATGCGTCACTGCCAGCCGGTCCAGCGCATCCTGCACGCCCAGGATGGTGCGGTTAGCGGCGATGCCGTATTCGGCCTCGTTCATGGCGGCGATATGGTCGCTGCCGGGGATGTATTCGGGGTGGATGCTGCGGTTGGCGTTGGTTTCCTTGTCGCCGATGGAATACTCGTTGCCGATCTCGAAGGCCGAGATCACGTCGCCGTATTCCGACATCAGCAGATGGACGAAGTCGGCGATCTGCTTTTGCGTATAGTTCACCTTGGTCGGCAGGACGAAAGTGACCTGGAATTCATGGCCTGGGCTGCTGTTGGCCACGCACCAGTCGAGGAAATCGCGTATTTCCGCGCGCAGTCGCCCGTTTTCCAGCCGCGTGACGTCGATCGTGTTCTCGACATGCCCGCCGGGAAAGCGCAGGTGGCGCACGCCCACCGCCTCGACCGCCGCAGCGAAATCATCGGTCGGAGCAAAGGAGGCACCGCTTTGGAAGTTCACGCCATGCAGCGCGTTGGCTGCGAATTGCTCGGCATTGACCCGCCAGCCGGTTCCGGCAGAGCCAGTATGGGACAGGGAAAAGTTCGCCACGGCACCCTCCGTTTTGGAAGGTGAATCACCCTTTCTCCGGGCGGCGGCGGGATCGGATTTGCGGTAGAATTGGGGATATTCCGTGCAATCCTAAATGCTTCAAGGCAAAGAAAATTATAGAGAAAATAGAGGAGAAAGCCGGCTATTCCGCTGTGTGCGCAAGCCTGTTTGCGAACCTGGAAACGGAATTTCCTAACGAAGCGTTTACCGTTAGGCGAATATAGAATTTGATTGCGGGGCCCGACTTCGGGTTGACTGTCTGTGCCGCCCGCGACCGCTGCGCAGCCGCGCGGCCACATGCAGAAAGGAACCGGACGCTGCTGTATCTTGCCGGCATAATCGGGATGCTCGCCCTGGGCTCGCTGGTGATCGGCACCGACGAGGTAGAGGACGAGTCGGATGACGGGCAGGCCGCCCCGGAGAACGGCGGCGATGAGCCTCCCATGCACGAGGGCGGCGGTTCCCTGCTCGACAATCTCGAGATGATGGACCCGCCTGAGGTGATCGAGACCGGCAGCGATGGCGACGACGTCCTGTCCGGCTCGCCCGGACCGGATGCCATCGACGCGCTGGCGGGCCATGACCTGGTCGAGGGCGGCGCGGGGGATGACACGCTCGGCGGGGGAGAGGGCGACGATACGCTCGACGGGCAGGAGGGCGCCGACGCGCTGGCCGGCGATGCCGGTGACGACCTGCTTTACGGCGGCAACGGGAATGACGAGTTGCTGGGCGGCGACGGGGCCGACATCCTGTATGGCGGCGCCGGCGACGACGCGCTGCACGGGCGCGACGGCGATGACCTGCTGCGGGGCGACGCTGGGGCCGACCTGCTCTATGGCGGCGCGGGCAACGACACGCTCGACGGCGATGACGATGCGACGGACCATCTTGTCGGCGGGACGGGTGACGACGACATCCTGATGGGGGTGGGCGACGTGGCGCTGGGCGGCGCGGGCGCCGACCTGTTCACGCTGGCCGCCACCGCCGACGCGGCGCAGATCCTCGACTTCGACGCCGACGAGGACAGCCTGGTGATCCTTTACGAGCCGACCTCGGACGGCGCCGAACCGGAGGTCGAGCTGCGCACCAATCCCGATGACCCCACGCTGACCGACATCCTGCTGGATGGCGAACCGGTGCTGACCCTGCCGACCGAGGCGGCGCCGCATGCCGCCGATATCGTCCTCTTGGCCGAGACGGGCGGGCCAACGGCCGCCACCTGATCCCCTGCGCCGCGGCCGATCCGGGGTGTCGGTCGCTTGCATGCGCGCCCGGGTCGGAGTAGGCACGGACGACGTTCCGCTGCTCCCGGGGGTATCCATGTCCGACGATCCCAAGACGCTTGTCTCGACAGACTGGCTTGCCGCCCATCTGAAGGACCCGGACCTGCGCATTCTCGATGCCAGCCTCTATCTGCCCGGGTCCGACCGCGATGGCCGGGCCGAGTATGAGGCGGGGCACATTCCCGGTGCGCGCTTTTTCGACATCGACGAGATTTCCGACGCCCGCAGCGAACTGCCGCACATGGCCCCGCCGGTCGAGAAGTTCATGTCGCGTATGCGCGCCATGGGGGTCGGCGACGGACACCAGGTGGTGGTCTATGACGGCGCCGGGCTGTTCTCGGCCGCGCGGGTCTGGTGGCTGTTCCGCCTGATGGGCAAGGAAGACGTGGCCGTGCTCGACGGCGGCCTGCCGAAATGGCAGGCCGAAGGCCACCCGATGGAAGACCTGCCGCCCTTCGTGCGCGACCGCCACATGACGGTTCGCCGCCAGGCACACCTGGTCCGGGATGTGACCCAGGTTTCGTCCGCATCCAAGCTGCGCGACCATGAGATCATCGATGCCCGCAGCCCCGGCCGCTTTCGCGGCGAGGCGCCCGAACCGCGCCCCGGCCTGCGCTCGGGCCACATCCCCGGTTCGAAGAACGTTCATTATGCCGCGCTGCTGAACGATGACGGTACGATGAAGGATCCCGCCGCCCTGCGCGCCGCGTTCGAGGCCGCCGGAGTCGACCTGTCGAAACCGGCGATCACGACCTGCGGCTCGGGCGTGACCGCCGCCATTCTCAGCCTTGCCATGGAACGTTTCGGCAAGACCGACCATTCCCTCTACGACGGGTCCTGGAGCGAGTGGGGGCAGTTCCCCACGCTGCCCGTCGCCACCGGAGACGACTGATGTTCGAACTGCTCAAGGAACAACCCGCCGACAAGATCCTGATGCTGATGCAGGCCTTTCGCGAGGACCCGCGCGAGACCAAGATCGACCTTGGCGTCGGCGTCTACAAGGACGCCAACGGCAACACCCCCGTCATGCGCGCGGTCAAGGCCGCTGAAAAGCTGTGGTGGGAACAGGAAACCACCAAGGCCTATACCGGGCTTGCCGGCGACCCCGCCTATGCCGAGGCGATGATCGACCTCGTTCTGGGCGATGCGGTGCCGCGCGCCGCCGTGTCCGCGGCGGCAACGCCGGGCGGCACGGGCGCCTGCCGGCAGGGTTTCGACCTGGTTCGCATGGCGAACCCCGCCGCGCGCGTCTGGGTCAGCGATCCGACATGGCCCAACCACCTGTCGATCCTCAAGCACATGGGGATGGAGCGGGTTGATTACCGCTATTTCGACGAAGAGACGCGTGGCGTCGATTTCGATGGCATGATGGCCGACCTCGCCGGGGTCAAGGCGGGCGACGTGGTGCTGGTGCATGGCTGCTGCCACAACCCGACCGGCGCCAACCTGAACCTTGCCCAGTGGCGGGAACTGGTCGCCCTGCTGAACGCCAAGGGCGCGATCCCGATGGTCGACATCGCCTACCAGGGCTTTGGCGACGGTCTGGACGAGGACGCGGCGGGCGTGCGCCTGATCGCGTCGAGCGTGCCGGAATGCATCATCGCGGCAAGCTGCTCGAAGAATTTCGGTATCTACCGCGAGCGCACCGGCCTGCTAATGACGGTCGCACAGGACACGGCCAAGCAGAAGCTCAACCAGGGCACGCTGAACTACCTGAACCGACAGAACTATTCCTTCCCGCCCGATCACGGCGCGCGGCTGGTGACGCTGGTGCTGAACGACCCTGGCCTGCGCGCCGACTGGGCGGCGGAACTGGAAGAGGTGCGCCTGTCGATGCTGGGCCTGCGCGAGCAACTGGCCTCGGAACTGCAGCGCCTGTCGGGGTCGGATCGCTTCGGCTTCATCGCGCAGCATCGCGGCATGTTCTCGCGCCTCGGCGCGACGCCGGAGCAGGTTGCGCGCCTGCGCGACGAACATGCGATCTACATGGTGGGCGATTCCCGCCTGAACATCGCGGGTCTCAACAAGACCACGGTGCCTATCCTGGCGAGGGCGATCGTCGACGTGGGTATCTGATCCGGGCGTGATCCGGCGGCCTCGGCTGAGGCCGAGACACCATGCCTCTGCCCCCTCCCTGTCCCTCCCCCGTGTCCGGGGGAGGGAACACCGTTGAGGCCGATCCCGTCAGGACGGCCGCATCATCCGTGGCAGGCGACGCTGTCCTCCGGCGCTTCGGTTCGGTCGGTCATGCCATAGTCGCGCAGGACATGGCAGACCTTCAGCCGGTAATCGGCGAAGATGTCCTTTCGCCCGCGGCTCTGCGCCCGGCGATGCGCGGCCAGCCGGCGCCAGCGCATCACCGCCTCCTCATCCTCGAAGAAACTGATCGACAGCAGCTTTTCCGGGTTGGTCAGGCTCTGGAACCGCTCGACCTTGATGAAACCCTCCATCCCTTCGGCCAGCGGCCGCATCTCGGCGGCGATGTCGAGATACTCGGGCACGTGGCCCTCCTTGGGGATGACTTCGAAGATGATTGCGATCATGGCGTTCCCTCCTGTTGGCTGCGCGCAAGCTGTCGTGGCGACAGGAAAAGCGCAAGGTCAGTCCGGATTGCCGCGCGTCATCGGGATGGGCAGAGGCGTCTCGCGGGGATGGCCGTGGCGGGCGCCAGCCATGACGCGCAGATCCTGCCTCCTCTGGTTCGCAAGTACCGCGGGAGAGTCGTCGCCAGGCGACGGGGGCAGAGCCGCCTCGCACCTGCCACCCGCACCCGGCGTCAGGATGGGGCGCAGCAGCGCCACGGGATGCGCCCGCAGCGACAGGCGGAAGGCGACGTAATCCTCGACCACCGCCTCGCCCGGCGTCATCGCGGGCAGATGCGCCGCGGCCTCGATGATCGCCTCGCCGTCCATGTCGCGGGCGAACAGCGGCAGGTCGGGGCCTTTCGTCGTGGCCTTGGCCTCCCACAACGCGTCGCGGCGGTTCAGGCCAAGCGAGGCAAAGACGTCCGCCTCGGCCAGCCGTGCCAGCACCTGCGGGCCCAGGTCGGCCCGGCGCCAGACATCCCGCACGGCGGCATAGCCGTTGCCGCGCGCGGCGGTGATCCAGGTCGCGTCCTCCTCGGCCAGGCCCCGGATCTGGCGAAAGCCCAGCCGCAGCGCCAGCCCACCTTGGCCGTCGGGCTCCATCGTGTTGTCCCAGAAGCTGGCATTGATATCGACCGGGCGCACCGTGACGCCGTGTTCGCGCGCGTCGCGCACGATCTGCGCGGGGGCGTAGAACCCCATAGGCTGCGAATTCAGCAGCGCGCAGGCGAAGATGCCGGGATGGTGCCGCTTGATCCAGGCCGAGGCATAGACCAGCAGGGCGAAACTGGCGGCGTGGCTTTCGGGGAAGCCGTATGAACCGAACCCCTCGATCTGGCTGAAGCAGCGCTCGGCGAAGTCGGCCTCATAGCCGTTCTTCGCCATGCCGCGCAGGAAGCGAGTGCGGAATTCGCTGACATTGCCGTGTTTCTTGAAGGTGGCGAGGCTGCGGCGCAGACGGTCGGCCTCTTCCGGCGTGAACCCCGCGCCGGTGATGGCGATCTGCATCGCCTGCTCCTGGAACAGCGGCACACCCAGCGTCTTGCCCAGCACCTGGCCCAGCGCGTCAGAGGGAAATGCGACCCGCTCCTCGCCGTTGCGGCGGCGCAGGTAGGGATGCACCATGTCGCCCTGGATCGGACCGGGGCGGATGATCGCCACCTCGATCACCAGGTCGTAGAAGCAGCGCGGCTTCATCCGCGGCAGGAAGTTCATCTGCGCCCGGCTTTCCACCTGGAAGATACCCACGCTGTCGGCCTTGCACAGCATGTCGTAGACGCGCGGGTCCTCGGGCGGCAGCGTGGCCAGGCTGTGCCTTTGCCCGTGATGCGTGGCGATCATGTCGAAGGCCTTGCGGATGCAGGTCAGCATGCCGAGGCTGAGCACGTCGACCTTGAGGATGCCCAGCGTGTCGATGTCGTCCTTGTCCCAGCAGATGACGGTGCGCCCCTCCATCGTGGCGTTCTCGATCGGCACCAGCTCGTCCAGCCGGCCTTCGGTGATGATGAAGCCGCCGACATGCTGGCTGAGGTGGCGGGGAAAGCCGATGATCTCGTAGATCAGTTCGAGGGTAAGCGTCAGGCGGCGGTCGTCGGGGTCGAGCCCGATCTCGGCCATGCGCTGGCGTTCCAGCCCCTTGGTGGAGAAGAACCCCCAGAGCTGCGAGGACAGCGCGCCGATCGTGTCTTGTGACAGGCCCATGGCGCGGCCCACCTCGCGGATGGCGCGCTTGCCGCGGTAGTGGATGACGGTGGCGCAGAGGCCCGCGCGGTGGCGACCATAGCGGTCGTAGATGTGCTGGATCACCTCCTCGCGGCGTTCATGCTCGAAGTCCACGTCGATGTCGGGCGGCTCGTCACGGGCCTCGGAGACGAAACGCTCGAACACCATCGTGCCGATCTCGGGCGAAACCGAGGTGACGCCAAGCGCGTAGCAGACGACCGAGTTGGCGGCCGATCCGCGCCCCTGGCAGAGGATGCCGCGCGAGCGGGCAAAGGCGACGATGTCGCGCACGGTCAGGAAATAGGGTTCGTATTTCAGCCTGGCGATCAGGCGCAGCTCATGCGCCAGCATGGCGCGGACCTTGTCGGGGGCACCCTGGGGATAGCGCCAGTGCAGGCCTTCATGGGCGAGGCGCGACAGGCGCTCTGACGCCGTTTCGCCTTTGGCGATCTCGGAGGGGTACTCGTAGCGCAGGCTGCCGAGGTCGAAGGTGCAGCGCCCGGCCAGGGCCGCGGCGCGGTCGAGCGCCGCGCCATGCGGGCCAAGGATGCGGCGCATCTCCGTCTCGCTGCGCAGGCGCTGTTCGCCATTGGCCAGCGCGGCGCGGCCCAACTGGTCGACGCGGCAGCCTGTGCGGATGGCGGTCAGCACGTCGGCCAGGCGCCGGCGCCGGCCGTGATGCATCATCGGCGCGGCTGTGGCGAGCGTGGGCAATTCCAGATGCGCTGCGAGGCCGGCCAGCCGGTCGAAGCGCGCCCTGTCCTGCCCGTCATAGGCGGGGGCGAGGGCCAGGTGCATCTGCCCGGGAAAGCGGCGCGACAGCCGTTCCGCCCGTGTCCGCCATTCGCCCGCGCCGCGCGGTCCCGCCTGTGCCTGTGGGGCTGGGTGGAGGATGAATTCCAGCCCCTGCGCGTCCTCCGGCAGGTCGTTGAGGCCGATATCGCAGGAGCCCTTTCGCGCCCGCAACCGCCCCGTCGAGATCAGCCGGCAGAGCGCCGCCCAGCCCTGCCGCGTGGCGGCCAGCGTCGTCATCTGCACGCCTTCGCGGAAGACCAGCCTTGCGGCGGGGATCAGCCGGGGGACGTTGCGGATATCGGCCGAAGCGGCGCGCGGCAGGCCGTCGGGGCAGGGTGGGCCGATGGGGCCGTCGCGCGCCTCGATCGCGTCGCGCTCGGCCACCTGGCGGGCGATCTCGCGAGCGCGGGCATGGGCGCGCACGATTCCCGCCACGCTGTTCTCGTCGGCGATGGCGATGGCCCCTATGCCGATCAGGGCGGCACGGTCCATGTAGTCCTCGGGGTGGGAGGCCCCGGTGAGGAAGGTGAAGTTGGAGGTGATGCAGAGTTCCGCCGTCATGGGCGGTATATTAGTTCACGTTATGTTCTTTTTCGAGTCCGGTTGATCCGGGTGGCGACGTTTTTTGCGGGGGCTCTGCCCCCGTCGCGCGCTGCGCGACTCCCCCGGAGTTTGCCGGGCAAGATGAAGGGGACGGTCAGCGCAGGGCGGATTTCATCGCCGCTTCGGGGAAGCAGGTGGCGGGCGCGCCCCGCGACTCCTGCCATACACCGATGGATCGGCGGGTCTTGAACCCGGCGAGGCCGTCGGCGCCCCCCACGTCATGGCCCAACCGTTCCAGCGCCGTTTGCATCGCGGCCACGTCGGAGCGCAGCAGGCTGTCGACCTTGCCCCAGGGCGCGGTGAAATCGCCCATGCCATACTGGATGCGGTCGCCCACATGGCCCACGAAGAGCGCGTAGAGGTCGGAGAAGTTGTAATCCTTCAGGACGTAAAAATTCGGCGTGACGATGAAGGCCGGGCCGTTGCGGCCGGCGGGTAGCAGCAGCGAGCCCTTGGCGCGGGCTTCGTGGTCGGGAAAGGGTTTTCCGTTGATGCGGCTGATGCCCATCGCTGCCCAGTCGCGGATCGGGCGCGCCTGATCGGGGCCTTCGAGCGTGCAGGAGACGGATGCGGGCAGCGTGACCTCGAACCCCCAG
This sequence comes from Thetidibacter halocola, assembly GCF_018224955.1. Taxonomy (GTDB): domain Bacteria; phylum Pseudomonadota; class Alphaproteobacteria; order Rhodobacterales; family Rhodobacteraceae; genus Thetidibacter; species Thetidibacter halocola. The sequence continues at coordinate 162,718 of NZ_JAGTUU010000009.1, read as the reverse complement.
TCGCGCCCGGTTTGCCAGCCGTGTTTGGCCAGATAGCTGCCGATCGAGGCGATCGTATCGGCCTCGGACCGCCAGATGTCGGCATGGCCGTCGCCGTCGCCGTCGGCGGCGTACTCCAGGAAGTTGGACGGCATGAATTGCGGCTGGCCCAGCGCGCCGGCCCAGCTGCTTTTCATTGCCCGCGAGGGCGCGTGCCCGGCCTCGGCGATTTGCAGCAGGGCGATCAGTTCCTGGGTGAAATAGGCGGCGCGGGTCGACATGAAGCCCTTGGTGCCCAGCACGCGGAAGGCGTCATGCGGGATCGCGGCGCGGCCATAGCCGCTTTCGCGGCCCCAGATGGCGAGGAGGATACGGGCGGGGACGCCGGTCTTGCGCTCGGTGGCGGCGAGGGCGGTTGCATGGGTTCGGGCCATCTGGCGGCCGACCGACGTGGCGCCGTCCAGGGCGCCTCGGCTGAAATACCGGGCGGGGGCGCCGAATTCGGCCTGGCTTTGCGGGCGGCTTTTCGGTGGTTTCGTGCCGGGCGGCACGAGGTCGGGCAGATCCCAGTCCAGCGCGACGCCGTCAAAGGCGCCCTCGAAGGTGCGGCGCGAGACGCCCTTTGCCTTGGCTGCGGGCCAGATCGACTGTTCCAGCCAGGTGCGGAACTGGCCTTCGACCTGCGCGCGGTTCTGTGCCGCGGCGGGACTGGCGCAAAGCAGGGCGAGAAGGAGCAGCGCGCGGATCATGGAGCCTCCGGGTTTCGGCCAGTCTAGCGCCCGAGCGTGGCCGCTCAAGAGGCGGTCCTGCGGCCAGCGGGACGCCGCGCATGGCGCGGTCAGGGGTGCTTGCGGTGCGGTCCCAGAAGGGTCGCCAGCAGCAGGACCGCGCCCGAGACGGTGGCGATCATCCCGGCGGCCGAGACCGCGTCGGTCCGGCCCAGCCAGAGCGGACCGTAGCCTGCCATTACATAGCCCAGAACCGCGGACAGCGTGGCAAAGCCCAGCGACCAGGCCACCTGCGCCCCCAGACGGTCGGTCATCATGCGGGCGGCGGCTGGCGGGCAGATGAACATGGCGATCACGATGATCGAGCCCACAGCGTCGAAGGCCGCGACCGCCGCCAGCGCGGCCAGTGTGGCGATGGCCAGGCCGATCAGCCCTGTCGGCAGGCCGAGGCTGCGGGCGAATCCCTCATCGAAGGTAGCCAGCACGAAGGGCCGCCAGAACAGCGCGACCACCGCCGCGACCAGAACAGTGACACCGGCCATTCGGAACAGTTCCGGCGGCAGCAAGGACAGCGCGGACGGATCGACAAGCGAGGCCCAGCCCACAGCGTCCAGCCAGATCAGGCTTTCGAGATTGCCATACAGAGCGTGTTCCACGTCAAGATGCACCGACGACGTGTCGGATTGCTCCAGCAGCAGTACGCCGCCCGCGAACATCGCGGTAAAGACGACGCCCATCGCCGCCCCCGGCTCGACCCGGCCAAAGCGGCGGATCGCCTCGATCGCCAGCACGGCAACCAGCGCGGCACCGGCGGCGCCCAGCATCATTGGAAGCGTGGAGATGACCCCGGTCAGAAGGAAAGCCACGACGATGCCGGGCAGGACCACGTGGCTGATCGCGTCGCCGATCAGCGACTGGCGGCGTAGCAGCAGGAAGTTGCCCGGCAGCGCGCAGGCGATGGCGGCCAGCGTGCCGATCACCATGGGCGGCAGCGATAGGGCGACGAACTCGAACCCCATCAGGTGGCTCCCCTGGGGGCCAGGGTGGTATCCAGCGCAGCCAACTGGTCCGCCGTCAGCACGCTGTCGATCAGGGTCAGCCCGTCATCGCGCGAGGACAGGTCCGTCAGCGTGTCCGAGCGGCGCAGGGCCTGCCAGCGCGCCTCGTCCAGGCGGATGCGGGCGGTCTCGGCGCGGCCGGCCTCGGTCGGTTGACCATCGGGGCGTGTCAGGCCGGCGCGGCGCAGCATCCTGCGGGTCATCGCCTCGTAGACCGGCTCGCCGCGCGAGAGCGCCAGCAGGCCCTGCCGCAGGTGGACGCGGCTTTGAAGACGGCGGTGGCGCAGGGCTGCGGCCAGCAGCCCGCGCGACGGTGCGACCAGCAGCGACACCGCGAACAGCGCGAAGCCCAGCAGCACCACGATGGGGCCGGTGGGCAGGGCGGGGGCGGTGGCCGACAGCGCGGCGCCGCCATAACCGGCCAGCCCTCCGAACAGGCCCGACAGCATCACCACGTGCAGCGCCCGTTCCGACCAGAAGCGCGCGGCGACGGCGGGAATGATGAGCAGGGCAACGATCAGGATCAGGCCGACGATCTTCAGGCCCACCACCGTCACCGCCAGCACCAGCGCCATCAGCGCTGCGTCCATGCGGGCGACACCGATGCCGTTGACCTGGGCGTAACCCTCGTCGAAGGCGACCATCAGAAGCGGGCGGCGCAGAGCCAGAACTGCGGCCAGCACGGCCGCCCCGCCTGCGGCGATGATCAGCGCGTCGGCGCGCAGCATCCCGGCGGTCGAGCCCAGGAGGAACCCCTCGAGCCCCGCCTGCCGCCCTGCCTGCATGGTCTGCACGATGGTCAGCAGAACGATTCCAGCGCCGAAGAAGGTGGACAGGATCGCGCCGATGGCGGCGTCCTGCGGCAGCCGCGTGCGGGCGGTCATGCGGCCCACCAGCCACAGCCCGATCCCGGCCGACAGGGCCGAGCCTAGCATGAGGCCGGGCAGGAACCGCCCCTCGCCCCCCAACGCGACCATCACCATGAAGGCCAGCGCCAGCCCGGGCAGGGTCGCATGGCTGATCGCGTCGCTGACCAGCGAGCGTTTGCGCAGGTAAAGGAACCCGCCCACCGCCCCGGCGGCGATGCCCAGCGCGGCAGAGCCGAGCGCCACCAGCGCGGCGTTGTAGCCCAGTTGCAGCGTCAGCGCCTGCCAGATCATCACGCCCTCCGCGCGGTGAACCCGTCGGACAGGCGCCCGCCATAGGCCTCGTGCAGCGTGTCGGTCGTGAAGGCGGTGGATACCGGCCCCTCGGCGATGCGGCGGCGATTGATCAGGAAGACGCGGTCGAAATAGGCCTCGACCGTGGACAGGTCGTGATGCACGGCGACGATGGTGCGGCCCTCGTCGCGCAGCGCCTTGAGCACGGCGATGATGGCGGATTCGGTCGCTGCATCGACTCCGGCAAAGGGTTCGTCCAGCAGGAACAGGTCGGCCTGCTGCGCCAGAGCCCGGGCCAGGAAGACGCGTTGCTGCTGGCCGCCCGACAGCTGGCCGATCTGGCGGTCGGCGAAATCGCGCATGCCGACCCGGTCAAGACAGGCCATAGCCGCCTCGCGGTGCTGCGGGCGGACCCGGCGCAACAGGCCCAGATCGCGATACATGCCCATCAGCACCACGTCGATGACCGTCACCGGGAAGTCCCAGTCGATGCTGGTGCGCTGCGGCACATAGGCGATGCGGCTGGACTGCCGCGCCACGGGCTTGCCCCAGGCGGTGATGCGCCCGGCCAGCGGTTTCACGATGCCGAGGCAGGCCTTGAGCAGGGTCGACTTGCCCGCGCCGTTCGGGCCGACGATGGCGGTCATCTGCCCGGGCGCGACGGTCATGTCGACCGAGAACACCACCGGATCGCCGCCATAGGATACGGTCAGGCCGCGCACCGCCAAGGGGCTGGTTTCGGCCTTGTCGGAGGTGCCGGGGCGGGCCAGGCGCATGCTCATGCCGACCCCAGCCTGCCGAAGAAGCCCGTCTCGGGCGCGTCGCCGCCCAGCGCGCGGGTGATCGTCGTCACGTTGTGGTCGATCATGCCCACATAGGTGCCTTCCCAGGTGCCCGGCTCTCCCATCGCGTCCGAGAAAAGCTCGCCACCGATGCGCACGTCGTGGCCCTGCGCGGCGGCGCCCTCGATCAGGGCGCGGATGTTGCGGTCAGAGACCGAGCTTTCGACGAAGACCGCCGGGATGCGCCGGGCCACCAGTGTGTCGACCAGTTCCGCGATGCGGGCGAGTCCCGCCTCGGACTGGGTCGAGATGCCCTGGATCCCCATTACCTCGAAATGATATTCGCGGCCGAAATAGCCGAAGGCGTCATGCGCCGTAACCAGCACGCGTGCCGCCTCGGGCACCGTGGACAGCGCGTCGCGGGCTTTCGCATCCACGGTCTCAATCTCGGCCAGCAGGCGCGCGGCGTTTTCCACGAAGGTCGGTTCGTCTCGCAGCGCCAGCATGGCGTCGCGGGTGGCTGTCACCGCGTGCGACCACAGGCGTGGCGCCATCCACAGATGCGGGTCAGTGCGGCCCTCGTATTCGGAGTGACGCAACAGGTCTGCCTCTGGCGCGGCCTCGGCCACCGCGACGACACTCGTCTTGCGCCCCAGGTCCAGCAGCAGCCCTTCCAGTTGCGCCTCCAGATACAGGCCGTTCCAAAGCACCAAATCGGCGCGCGACAGCGCGACGATGTCGGTGCGGGTCTGGCGGTAGGAATGCGGATCGACACCGGGGCCCATCAGCGCGGTCACCTCGGCCGCCTCGCCGGCAATGGCGCGGGCGGCGTCGGCGATCATGCCGGTCGTGGCCACGACGCGCAGCGGGGTGTCAGCCCGGCCGATGGCGGGCGCGGCCAGCCCGGCAGCCGTAAGGGTCAGCATGGATCGTCGGGTCAGCAGCATCGTGTTCCTCCTTGGCCTGCATATGCGAGGCATTCGCAAAAAGTCAATCCAGTTGCAATCCATTCTCAAAAAAGTCCGCCGATTGACGATCTGCTGCCTGCCGTCTGTGCGCGGCGCCATGAAATACGGCACGCCGCCGCTGGACCTTGCCACCTTGTCTCTGGCCGGAAGCGGACTTGCACGGCGGCCGCGCGTGGCCGTGACCCATCAGCAGCCCTTTTTCCTGACGTGCTTCGGGTCCGAGCGTTGCGGCACGCCAGAGATCGCGGCGGCCATCGAACGCGGCGGCATTTTGGATGCGATGGTCTTGCGTTGCGCGCTGCCCTACGGCCCGCGCGGCATCAAGCCCTTCATCAAGGCCGAGCTGTTCCTGCAGAACGGGCTGATGAACGCCGTCCGGCTGCGCTTTCTCGATCGGGCGCGGGCGGTGCTGAACTGTGACATCGACGAGCTGGTGATGGATGCGCGCGGCTCTATCTTCGACCGGGCGGTGCACAGCCGCTTCGGCCTTGTCGCTTTCCCGGGGTGCTGGGCGCTCCGCGCGCCGGGGGCGTCGGGGTTGCCCAGTCATGCCGGCCACAGCCATCGCGACGACCCGCCTCAATCCTGCCCGACCAAGTGGTGCATCGTGCCCTCCGGCCCGTCGAGGGGGTTGCAATGGCGCGCGCATCAGCTGGAGCGGCTGCCTCTGCCCCGGCTGTTCGCCCCGCGCGACGCCTGGTTCTGGCATCTTTACGGCCTGACAACGGGCTGGAAACGCATCGAGGCGACCCGCGTACGCTCCTGCCTGGTGCCTGAACCGGCCCTGACCCAAGCCATGGCTGCGGCGGGCCTGACGGAGCGGCAGGCGCCGTCTTGGCTTCAGGGCGCTTGCAACCCATGTGCGGGCTTGCCACTCTTGAGCATCCGCAGGAGCGAATGATGACCACCGCGACAGCCACAGCATCCCCGACCGCCACGCAGCTTCCCCAGACCACAGAGGGTCGCAACCCGGGCATGGACCTGGACATGGACTGGGTCATGCGCGCCCGGGCCAACCGCTCGGCCATCGAGCGGCGGGCCACCACCCTGCCGGGTCGGCGCAGCGTCAAGAAGGATCACCAGGCGGCATGGCTGGCCCGCGCCATTTCCTGCATCGACCTGACGACGCTTTCGGGCGATGACACTGCGGGCCGCGTGGCGCGCCTGTGTGCCAAGGCGCGCCAGCCGGTGCGCCCAGACCTGCTGGCGGCGCTGGGGCTGGAGGGGCTGACCGTCGGCGCGGTCTGCGTCTATCACGACATGATCGAACCGGCGGTGACGGCGCTGCATGGCTCTGGCATCCCGGTCGCGGCTGTCAGCACCGGCTTTCCGGCGGGCCTGTCGCCCTTTCACCTGCGCTTGGCAGAGATTGGCGAAAGCGTGCAGGCCGGCGCCGAGGAGATCGACATCGTGATCTCGCGCCGCAAGGTTCTGACCGGCGACTGGCAGGGGCTGTATGACGAGATGCGCGCCTTTCGCGCCGCCTGCGGGGCCGCGCATGTCAAGGCGATCCTCGCCACAGGCGAGCTGGGCACGTTGCAGAACGTTGCGCGCGCAAGCCTTGTCTGCATGATGGCCGGGGCGGATTTCATCAAGACCAGCACGGGCAAGGAAAGCGTCAACGCCACGCTGCCTGTCAGCCTCGTCATGGTCCGCGCGATCCGCGAATACCACGAGCGCACCGGCTATCGCGTCGGCTACAAGCCGGCGGGCGGGATTTCCAAGGCCAAGGATGCGCTGGTCTACCTGTCGCTGATCAAGGAGGAACTGGGCGACCGCTGGCTGCGGCCCGACCTGTTCCGCTTTGGCGCGTCCTCGCTGCTGGGCGATATAGAACGGCAGTTGGAACACCATGTCACCGGTGCCTATTCCGCCGCCTGGCGGCATCCGATGGGCTGACCCATGCAGCGCAACCCGCATCTGATCCTGATCGGCCTGTCGATACTGCTGTGGCTGGGCGCCCAGAACTGGCGCCGCCGCAAGCTGAAGCGCGCGGTGCGCGACCTGCCCACGCGGATGCAGCGCCTGCTTGGCCCCGAGCCGTCCTTTGATCCGCCATCCGAACCGCCCGAGGCGCTGGCCCCGTATGCCACGCTGCATGCCAGCACCCGCCGGGTCGAATGGGTGGTCCGCGGGCTGGCTCTTCTTTGGCTTGCCTATGTCCTCTACCTCGAGCTGAAAGGCCTCTCGTCATGACCGTCAAGCACCTCTTCGAGAGCATGGACTACGGCCCCGCCCCCGAGGCGGCGGGCGATGCGCTGGCCTGGATCACCGACCAGGGCGCGCGCTTTGGCCATTTAATCGACGGGGCGTTTGCCGCGCCGGGCCAGACCTTCGAGACCCGCAATCCTGCCACAGGCGAGGTGCTGGCCGAGATCACCCAAGGCACACCCGAGGACGTGACCGCCGCCGTCGCTGCCGCCCGCCGCGCGCAGCCCAAGTGGGACAAACTGGGCGGCAAGGGGCGGGCGCGCTTCCTCTATGCGCTGGCGCGGCTGGTGCAGAAGCACTCACGTCTTCTTGCGGTGCTGGAAACGATGGACAGTGGCAAGCCTATCCGCGAGGCGCGCGACATCGATATCCCGCTGGTCGCCCGCCACTTCTACCACCACGCCGGCATGGCCCAGCTGATGGAGGCCGAATTGCCCGGCCGCACGGCTCTGGGCGTCTGCGGGCAGGTCATCCCGTGGAACTTTCCGCTGCTCATGCTGGCGTGGAAAGTCGCGCCGGCGCTGGCCATGGGCAATACCGTGGTGCTGAAACCCGCCGAATGGACGCCGCTGACCGCGCTCTGTTTCGCCGATCTCTGCCAGCAGGCGGGCCTGCCCAAGGGTGTCGTCAACATTGTCACCGGCGATAGTGCGACCGGGGCCGCCGTGGTGGCGGCAGAGGTCGACAAGGTCGCTTTCACCGGCTCCACCGATGTGGGCCGCAAGATCCGCGAGGCGACGGCAGGGCGCGGCATCGCGCTGACGCTCGAGCTGGGTGGCAAGTCTCCGTATATCGTGTTCGAGGATGCCGATCTCGACTCGGCGGTCGAAGGGCTGGTCGATGCGATCTGGTTCAACGGCGGGCAGGTCTGCTGTGCTGGCTCGCGCCTGCTGGTGCAGGAGGGGGTGGCCGAGACATTCCACAACCGTCTGCGCGCCCGGATGGACAAGCTGCGGGTTGGCGACCCGCTGGACAAGTCGATCGACGTGGGCGCCATCGTCGATCCTGTCCAGAAGGAACGCATCGCCGCGCTGGTCGATGCCTCGGGCGGCTGGGTCTATCGCGCGGCATGCGAGGTGCCCGCGGGCTGCTATTACCCTCCGACACTGATCGCGGGCCTCTCGCCCGCCGATCCGTTGATGCAGGAGGAAATCTTTGGCCCGGTGCTGGTGTCCTCGACCTTCCGCACGCCGGACGAGGCTGTGCAGATGGCCAACAACACGCGCTACGGCCTCGCCGCCAGCGTCTGGAGTGAGAACATCAACACCGCGCTCGACGTGGCGCCGAAACTGGTGGCGGGTGTGGTCTGGGTGAACGGCTCGAACATGTTCGACGCTGCCGCGCCCTTTGGTGGTGTGCGTGAGTCGGGTTTTGGCCGCGAAGGTGGCTGGGAAGGGCTTTCGGCCTACACCAAGCCGGCGGGCAAACGGGGCGCCATGGCAAAGCCCGTGGCGCCCTTCGACGGGGCCGAGGCCGAACCTCAGCCAGTGGACCGCACCGCGAAACTCTACATCGGCGGCAAGCAGGCGCGCCCTGACGGAGGCTACGCCCAGAACATCTACGACAAGCGCGGCAAGCTGATCGGGCAGGCGCCCATCGCCAACCGCAAGGACGTGCGCAACGCGGTCGAGGCGGCGCGCGGCGCATCCGGCTGGGCGGGGGCAAGCGCGCATAACCGCGCGCAGGTGCTTTATTACATCGGCGAAAACCTGGCCGCGCGGGCCGAGGAATTCGCCGCGGGCATCGACCGGCTGACCGGGGGCAAGGGCGGCAAGGCCGAAGTCGCGGCCTGTGTCGACCGGTTCTTCACCTATGCCGGCTGGGCGGACAAGTTCGACGGCCGCGTGGCGCAGGCACCGATTCGCGGCCTTGCCGTGGCGCTGCGCGAGCCTTGTGGCGTGATCGGCGCGCTGTGCCCGGACGAGATGCCCTTGCTGGGGCTGGTGTCGTTGGTCGCGCCGGCCATCGCGCTGGGCAACCGGGTGGTGGCGGTGGCCTCGGAACCGTTCCCGCTGGCGGCGACGGATTTCACCTCGGTGCTGGAAACGTCTGATGTGCCCGGCGGGGTGGTCAATATCCTGACTGGCCCGCAGGTGGACCTCGCCCCTGTGCTGGCGGCGCATCTGGACGTGGACGCGGTCTGGAGCTTTTCACCCCGCGTGGATGCCGCAAAGGTGGAGCGCGCCTCGGCCGGGAACCTGAAACGGACCTGGATCCAGACCACGGCGCGCGACTGGCAAGGTGCGGCGGGCGAGGGGCGCGCGTTCCTCGAGGCCGCGACCGAGGTCAAGACGGTCTGGGTTCCCTACGGCGCCTAGCGGTAGGGAAGCAGCGCCTGAGCCCCGGAAACAGAAGAGGAGAAGACACCATGGCCCTGCCCGATTTCATCAATGCGCTGCCGGGCGTCGCGCTGCCGATCTCCGAGGACAAGGTTTCGGCCCGGGCAATCCGTTCGGACCGGGGCCTGGCGGTGTTCTTCACCATCCACGAGGATCTGGAATTGCCGCTTCACAGCCATGGCGACCAGTGGGGCACCGTTCTGGAAGGCGAAATGACCCTGACCATCGGCGGTGAGACGAAGGTCTATCGCCCCGGCGACTCCTATTTCATTCCCGCCGGCGTCGAACATGGCGCGAAACTGCCCGCGGGCGCGGTCATCCTCGACGTCTTCGCCGAGGCAGACCGGTATCCCTTGCGCGATTGACGCGGGCTGCCCGGCGGCGTATCGCCGCCACGTCCCGCGCCGGATCATTGAGAAATACGCCCCGCGATGCTATCTTTATTCCACGCCCGGTGCCGGGGCGAGGGATCGGCACGCGCTGAAAAGGAGGACGACGTCCTGTCATCGACGGCTCATGCGGCACAAGCCGCGCATTCCAGCGGACCGCTTTCCGGTCCGGTTTCCTCTCGAGTGACGAGCGAGACGCTGCTGTCCGCCATCCTCGAGTGCCTCTCCGACATGAAGGCCGAGGACATCGTGCAGATCGACCTGCGCGGCAAATCCTCTGTCTGCGATTACATGGTGATCTGCTCGGGGCGGTCCTCGCGGCAGGTCGCGGCGATCGCCGAGCGGGTCGAAGAGGTGCTCAAGCAGGATCACGGGACGCTGTCCCGGACCGAGGGCAAGGAAACCGGCGACTGGGTCCTGATCGACGCGGGGGACGTGGTGGTTCACGTGTTCCGCCCCGAAGTGCGCGACTTTTACCAGCTGGAAAAGATGTGGCAGCCTGTGGGGGCCTCCGGCAAGCCCGGGGCCTGACATGCGCCTGCATCTTTGCGTCGTGGGCCGCCTTCGGGCGGGGCCTGAACGCGCGCTGATCGATGACTACCTGATGCGATTCGACCGGACAGGCCGGGCGGTGGGCCTGGGCCCGGCGCAGGTCCACGAGGTTGACGACCGCAAGGGCGGCGGCATGGCGGCCGAGGCGGCGCTGTTGCGACGCGCGCTGCCCGAAAACGCCCCTTTTTGCGCGATGGACGAACGCGGGCGCGTCCTGACCTCGCCCGAGTTCGCCGACTGGCTGGCACGGATGCGCGACGACGGGGTGCAGGATCTGGGGTTCGTCATTGGCGGGGCGGACGGGATCGAACCGGCCCTGCGAGACGATTCTCGCATGACGCTGTCCTTTGGCGCGATGGTCTGGCCGCACATGCTAGCGCGGGTCATGCTGGCCGAACAGCTGTATCGGGCCGCCACGATCCTCGCGGGATCGCCCTATCACAGGGTGTAAGGGGGCGCTGCCCCCGTCGCCTTCGGCGACTCCCCCGGAGTTTATCGGGCAAGATGAAGGGTCACGAATACGCGATGCCCAGCAGGATGACGCCGAGAATCACCCGGTAGATCACGTAGGGCGTGAAGCTGACCGAATTGATGAGGCGCATCATCAGCCAGAGCGCGCCGAGCGCCGCGGCGAACGCGAAGAACGCGGCGATGCCTGCGTCGCGCGCGAGGCCGGGGGTGACGTTGCCCACCACGTCGAGTGCGAGGATGCCGCCGGAGGCCAGGATCGTGGGGATCGACATCAGCATCGACAGCCGCGCCGCGTCGTGGCGTTCATAGCCAAGGGTGCGCGCCGCGGTGATGCAGATGCCCGAGCGCGAGGTGCCGGGGATCAGCGCGACCGCCTGCCAGAAGCCCATGACCAGGGCGTGTTTCAGGCTCCAGTCGCTGGCGGTGCGTGTCTCGGGTCCGGTCTTGTCGGCCCAGTACAGGACGACGCCGAAGATCAGCATCGTCCAGCCGATCACCGCGGTCGAGCGCATGGCGTCGTCCCAGCCGGTGAGTTTCAGGACAAGGCCCGCGATGATGACAGGCACGGTCGCGATGGCGAGGCAGAGCGCGAGGAAAGCGCCGGGCGTGTCCACCCGACCGCGCAGGAGTCGGCCGGTGCCGGCCAGCGCCAGCCCCACGTCGCGGCGGAAATAGAGGATCACGGCGCAGAGCGTGCCGAGGTGCACGGCGATGTCCAGCGCCTGGCCCTGATCGGCCATGCCGGTCAGGCTGGGCAGGAGAATCAGGTGACCCGATGACGAGATCGGCAGGAATTCCGTCACGCCCTGGACCAGGGCAAGCATCAGAAGATAGGTGAGCGTCATGGCCGGGCCTGTTTGCTGCGCTGCCTTTGGCCTATCATGTCTGGGATTCCAAGGGGAAGGATGCATTTAGGTATCAAATCGGACCCAATTTTGCGGCATTGCAGCGAAGTTTCTCTCGCGAGGGTCAAGAAATCCAACATATAGGTCAGTAGTTCTGACTTTTATTCGGTTTCAGCTTCCCGTAATAGGGCGTTTCAAGGACTCTCAGGAGGGATGGACTCCATGGCAAAGCAGCCGATGCTGAAATTCGTGACCACCGAGCGCGAGATGCCGGTCAAGCGGGAGGCCGACTTGCGCCGGACGGATTTCGACGAGATCTATGCCGAGTATGCCCTTGCCAAGGCCGAAGAGCAGGCAAGCCGGTGCAGCCAGTGCGGTGTGCCCTATTGTCAGAGCCATTGTCCGCTGCACAACAACATCCCCGACTGGCTGCGCCTGACCGCAATGGACCGGCTGGAAGAGGCCTATGAAATCAGCCAGGCCACCAATACCTTCCCTGAGATCTGCGGCCGCATCTGCCCGCAGGACCGTCTGTGCGAAGGCAATTGCGTGATCGAACAGTCCGGCCACGGCACTGTCACCATCGGCGCGGTCGAGAAGTTCATCACCGACACCGCCTGGGAAAAGGGCTGGGTCAAGCCGGCCGCGCCGGCGCGCGAGCGCGCGGAAAGCGTGGGCATCATCGGCGCCGGCCCAGGGGGCCTCGCGGCGGCAGACATGCTGCGCAGGGCGGGCGTTCAGGTCACGGTCTATGACCGGTATGACCGTGCGGGCGGCCTGCTGACCTACGGCATTCCCGGCTTCAAGCTGGAGAAGGACGTGGTCATGCGCCGGATCGAGCAGTTGGAGCAGGGCGGTGTGCGCCTTGTGATGAGCTGCGCAGTGGGCGTGGACATGAGCTTTGAGGATATCCGCGCCCAGCACGACGCGGTCATCATCGCCACCGGTGTCTACAAGAGCCGTGACCTGGGCGGGCCAGGCGCCGGGGCGCAGGGCATCGTCAAGGCGATCGACTATCTGACCGCCTCGAACCGGGCGGCCAATTTCGGCGACAGCGTGCCGGAATTCGAAAGCGGCGAGTTGAACGCCAAGGGCAAGCGCGTGGTCGTGATCGGCGGTGGCGACACGGCGATGGATTGCGTGCGCACGGCGATCCGGCAGGGCGCCGAGAGCGTGAAGTGCCTCTATCGCCGCGACCGGGCCAACATGCCGGGGTCGCAGCGTGAGGTCGCCAATGCCGAGGAAGAAGGCGTTCAGTTCGAGTGGCTGACCGCGCCTAAGGGTTTCAAGGGCGAGCCTGTGAGTGCCGTCGTCGTGCAGAAGATGCGCCTGGGCGCGCCGGATGCCACGGGCCGCCAGTCGCCCGAGTTGATCGAGGGCTCGGATTACGACGAGCCCGCCGACCTGGTCATCAAGGCGCTGGGCTTCGAGCCCGAGGCGCTGCCGACGCTCTGGGGCTGCCCGGAACTGGAAGTGACCCGCTGGGGCACGATCAAGGCCGAGTTCACCACCGGCAAGACCGCGCTGCCGGGCGTCTACGCGATCGGCGACATCGTGCGGGGCGCCAGCCTCGTGGTGTGGGCGATCCGCGATGGGCGCGACTGCGCCGAGTCCATCTTGGGCGAATTCGCCGCCCGGTCCGCGGTGGCGGCCGAGTGATGACGGCAGAGCGGACCGGCGGCTGCCTGTGCGGCGCGGTGCGCTTTGCCGCGCGGGATGTGCCCGGGAAATGCGGCGTCTGCCATTGCGAGATGTGCCGCCGTTGGACCGGCTCGGCGCTGATCGGGGTCACGGTGCCGACAGGCAGCGTCACCTTCAGCGGCGACGGTCTGCGGGTGATCCAGTCGAGCGGCTGGGCCGAGCGCGGGTTCTGCGGGGAATGCGGCTCGGGGATCTATTTCCGGGTCACCCGGGAAGGGGAATGGTTCGGAAATACCGAGCTGCCCATCGGGATCTTCGACGACGCGAACGGGTTCGAGATCACGAACGAGATCTACATCGACCACAAGCCTGACAGCTTTTCCTACGAGGGGATGCAGGGGCGGCGGTTGTTGACTCGGGCCGAGTGTGTCGAGAAGTTTTCGGCTCTCGAAGGCGGCGGGCCGGAGGACTGACGGAGAATGCGGGACCGGGGGCCAGCCCCCGGACCCCCGGAGTTTGAGGGCAAGATGAAGAGGGGGCCGTGTGCCTCGCTTCGGACGGTCCGGAGAGGATGACCGCCCCTGGGGCGGGTTTGCATGGAGGATGCCATGACCAAGTATGATGCCGAATGGGCCGCGCGCGAGGAAACCAAGCGCAAGTGGATGGCGGAGAACGGGCTGTATTCCGAGGCGGAAGAGCATTCCTCCTGCGGTGTCGGGCTTGTCGTGTCCGTCGATGGCAAACCCTCGCGCAAGGTGGTCGAGAACGGGATCCAGGCGCTGAAGGCGGTCTGGCACCGGGGCGCGGTGGATGCCGACGGCAAGACCGGCGACGGTGCGGGCATCCATGTGCAGATCCCCGTGGCCTTCTTCTATGACCAGATCACGCGCACCGGCCACACGCCGCGCAAGGACCAGCTGATGGCCGTGGGCCAGGTGTTCCTGCCGCGCACCAATTTCGGCGCGCAGGAGACCTGCCGGACCATCGTCGAGACCGAAGTGCTGCGCATGGGCCACTACATCTACGGCTGGCGGCACGTGCCGGTCGATGTGACCTGCCTCGGCGAAAAGGCCAACGCCACCCGCCCCGAGATCGAGCAGATCCTGATCGCCAACGCCAAGGGCGTCGACGAGGAGACCTTCGAGCGCGAGCTTTATGTCATCCGCCGCCGGATCGAGAAGGCCGCGGGCGCGGCCGGGATCAACGGGCTGTATATCGCGTCGCTGTCCTGCCGCAGCATCATCTACAAGGGCATGATGCTGGCCGAACAGGTGGCCGAGTTCTATCCCGACCTCCAGGACCCGCGCTTTGAATCCGCGTTTGCGATCTATCACCAGCGTTATTCGACCAACACCTTCCCACAATGGTGGCTGGCGCAGCCCTTCCGCATGTTGGCCCATAACGGCGAGATCAACACGCTGAAGGGCAACCTGAACTGGATGAAGAGCCACGAGATCCGCATGGCTTCGGCCACGTTCGGGGACATGGCGGGCGACATCAAGCCGATCGTGCCGAACGGGTCGTCGGATTCGGCGGCGCTGGATGCGGTGTTCGAGGTGCTGGTGCGCGCCGGGCGCAATGCGCCGATGGCCAAGACCATGCTGGTGCCGGAATCCTGGTCCAAGCAGGCGGTTGAACTGCCGCAGTCCTGGCGTGACATGTATTCCTACTGCAACTCGGTGATGGAGCCCTGGGACGGTCCCGCCGCCCTGGCCATGACCGATGGCCGCTGGGTCTGCGGCGGCCTCGACCGCAACGGCCTGCGCCCGATGCGCTATGTCGTGACGGGCGACAACCTGCTGATCGCGGGCTCCGAGGCGGGCATGGTTCCCACCGACGAGGCCACGGTGCGCGAGAAGGGCGCGCTCGGGCCGGGCCAGATGATCGCCGTCGACATGAAGGACGGCAAGCTCTACCACGATACCGAGATCAAGAACCGCCTCGCCGCGGCGCAGCCTTTCGGCGAGTGGGTGGGCAAGATCAACGACCTGGACGACGCGCTGGCCAAGGTGACCGAAAAGCCGGTCTTCGACGGTGCCGAGCTGCGCCGCCGCCAGATTGCCGCCGGCTACACGATCGAGGAACTGGAACAGGTCCTGGCCCCGATGGCCGAGGATGCCAAGGAAGTCGTGGCCTCGATGGGCGACGACACACCGTCCGCCGTGCTGTCGAAGAAGTATCGACCGCTGTCGCATTACTTCCGCCAGAACTTCAGCCAGGTGACGAACCCGCCGATCGACTCGCTTCGGGAATACCGGGTGATGAGCCTCAAGACCCGGTTCGGCAACCTCAAGAACGTGCTGGACGAGGACAGCAGCCAGACCGAGATCCTCGTGCTGGAAAGCCCCTTTGTCGGCAACGCGCAGTTCACCGAGTTGAAGAAGCACTTCAACGCGCCCTCGATCGAGATCGACTGCACCTTTGCCGCGGGCGGCAAGCCAAATGCGCTGCGTGATGCACTCAGCCGCATCCGGGCCGAGGCCGAGGATGCCGTGCGCTCTGGCACCGGTCACATCATCCTGACCGACGAGCATTGCAGCCCCGACAAGGTGGCGATGCCGATGATCCTGGCCACCAGCGCCGTGCACAGCCACCTGACGCGCAAGGGGCTGCGGACCTTCACCTCGCTCAACGTCCGCTCGGCGGAATGCATCGACCCGCATTACTTTGCCGTGCTGATCGGCGCTGGTGCGACGGTGGTCAACGCCTACCTGGCCGAGGACAGCCTGGCCGACCGCATCAAACGTGGCTTGCTGGATGGCACGCTGACCGAAAACGTCGCCCGCTATCGCGAGGCGATCGACCAGGGCCTGCTGAAGATCATGTCCAAGATGGGCATCTCGGTCCTGTCGTCCTATCGCGGCGGCCTGAACTTCGAGGCGGTGGGCCTGAGCCGCGCCATGTGCGCGGAGTATTTCCCCGGCATGATCTCGCGGATCAGCGGCATCGGCCTGAACGGCCTGCAGCGCAAGGCCGAGCAGGTGCACGAACTGGGCTTTGTCTCGGGACAGGACGTGCTGCCCATCGGCGGCTTCTACAAGTTGCGCAAGTCGGGCGAGACCCATGCCTGGGGCGCGCAGACGATGCACCTGCTGCAGGCGGCCTGCGACAAGTCCAGCTATGAGCTGTGGAAGACCTATTCCAAGGCGATGCAGGCCAACCCGCCGATTCACCTGCGCGACCTGCTGGCGATCAAGCCGCTGGGCGAGGCGATCCCGCTGGAGCAGGTGGAATCGATCACCTCGATCCGCAAGCGATTTGTCACGCCGGGGATGTCTCTGGGCGCGCTGTCGCCCGAGGCGCACAAGACGCTGAACGTCGCGATGAACCGCATCGGCGCCAAGTCCGACTCGGGTGAGGGCGGCGAGGATCCGGCGCATTTCGTGCCGGAACCCAACGGCGACAACCCGTCGGCCAAGATCAAGCAGGTGGCGAGCGGCCGCTTCGGCGTGACCGCCGAATATCTGAACCATTGCGAAGAGCTTGAGATCAAGGTCGCGCAGGGCGCCAAGCCCGGAGAGGGCGGCCAGCTGCCCGGCATGAAGGTGACCAAGCTGATCGCGCGGCTGCGCCACTCGACCGAGGGCGTGACGCTGATCAGCCCGCCGCCGCATCACGACATCTATTCGATCGAGGACCTCGCGCAGCTGATCTACGACCTCAAGCAGATCAACCCGCGCGCCAAGGTGACGGTCAAGCTGGTGGCCTCCAGCGGCGTCGGCACCATCGCGGCCGGCGTGGCCAAGGCGAAGGCGGACATCATCCTGATCTCGGGTCACAACGGTGGCACGGGCGCCAGCCCCGCGACCTCGATCAAGTATGCCGGCCTTCCGTGGGAGATGGGCCTGACCGAGGCGCACCAGGTTCTCGCGATGAACAACCTGCGCGACCGCGTGACGCTGCGGACCGACGGCGGGCTGCGCACCGGGCGCGACATCGTCATGGCCGCGATGCTGGGGGCCGAGGAATACGGCATCGGCACCGCCGCGCTGATCGCGATGGGTTGCATCATGGTGCGCCAGTGCCAGTCGAACACCTGTCCGGTGGGCGTCTGCACGCAGGACGAATCCCTGCGCGCCAAGTTCACCGGCAATGCCGACAAGGTGGTGAACCTGATCACCTTCTACGCGCAGGAAGTGCGGGAAATCCTCGCCTCCATCGGCGCGCGCAGCCTGGAAGAGGTGATCGGCCGCGCCGACCTGCTGAGCCAGGTCAGCCGGGGCTCGGAACATCTGGACGATCTCGACCTCAACCCGCTGCTGATCCGCGTGGATGGGTCCGAGGACATCGTCTATGACCGCTCCAAGCCGCGCAACGTGGTGCCCGACACGCTGGACGCCGAGATCGTGCGGGATGCCGCGCGCTTCCTGGAAGATGGCGAGAAGATGCAGCTGTCCTACGCGGTGATGAACACGCACCGCACCGTGGGCACGCGGGTTTCCAGCCACATCGTGCGCAAGTTCGGCATGCGCAACGCGCTGCAACCCGACCATCTGCACGTCAAGCTGACCGGCAGCGCCGGCCAGTCGCTGGGCGCCTTCGCCGCGCCGGGGCTGAAGCTGGAAGTGTCCGGCGATGCCAACGACTATGTCGGCAAGGGCCTGTCGGGTGGCCTGATCGTCGTGCGCCCGCCGCAGGTGAGCCCGCTTGCCGCGTCGGAGAACACGATCATCGGCAACACCGTGCTTTATGGCGCGACCGACGGGCACCTGTTTGCCGCGGGCAAGGCGGGCGAGCGGTTTGCCGTGCGCAATTCGGGCGCCAAGGTGGTTGTCGAGGGCTGCGGCAGCAACGGCTGCGAATACATGACCGGCGGGGTCGCCGTGATCCTCGGACCGATCGGCGCGAACTTTGGCGCCGGGATGACCGGGGGCATGGCCTATCTCTACGATCCCGAGGGGCTTGCCGCCGATATGCTGAACCCCGAAAGCATCGTGACCTGCCCGGTCGCCGTGACCGAGTGGGAAGCCCAGCTCAAGGGGCTGATCCAGCGCCATGCCGACGAGACGCGCAGCCGCAAGGCCAGCGACATCCTCCAGCACTGGGAGACCGAAAAGGCGAACTTCGTCCAGGTCTGCCCGAAGGAAATGCTGAACAAGATCCCCTATCCGCTGGGGATCGAGGATCGCCGCGTTCCGGCTGAGTGATCGCCAAGACCAACCCCTTCGCGCCAAGGCGCGGAGGGGCTTCGCCAGGCTAGGCCAGCCGGCCGACTCCGACCACGTAGTTCTTCCCGTAGGCCTTGGCGCATTTCGGGCAGGTCGTGTAGAAGAACCAGATGTCGGTGGGCTCCGATCCGCGACTGCGGACAAGGTCCTGCATCTCTCCATACCAGTCGCGCGCAGTCCGGTAGGGCCCCTCGAAGACCTTCGTGACGAAATCTCCGGACAGCGTCACGTTCTCCTCGGTGTCGACGGGCTTGGTCGTGGCGAACAGGTGTTCGGCGTTCCAGGCGGACCTGTCCCGCGACAGGACGAGCGTCTGCCCGATATCCATCGCCTCCTGGTCCTCCATATGCCGGAAGACGCGGCCAAAGACCCGACCCATGTCGACCGGGACATGCATGACGCTGTGGGTCGACGCACGGACGAAAGGCTTGTCCTCAAAACGCAGAACCTGACCGTCCCATCCTTCGGGGTTGAAGCGGGCGCAGCACCCGGTCGTGTTGACGCTGGAATCATAGTGGGGGACAGCATTCGTTTGCATGGCGAACCTCCCTGATGAACGGAGAAAGTGTGGCCGAATCTTGGGCGTCGGTCCTTGTCCGGGATCAATGGGCCCGAGGCGAGGCTCGAAACTGTTCGTCCCTGTCTCTGCGCGCGGCAATCGACGGTCGCAAAGCTGCCTTGTTCCCGTCGCACTGGGAACCAGTTTCGCGGATAGCTTCCGATTGTCCGCGAAAAAGACCCAATAGGGCGGCAGTCGGGGATCATGCAGGCAGAGGGGCGTCCGTCGACGGACTGCCTTTCGCCTGTTTCTTTGTATTGCCCACTTTCGAGCGAATTCGGTACGCAATCGCTGTCTATCAAGATGGTGTGCGTAACGAGTGCCCGGTGTTTCGGGTGGGGCCGTTGCGGCCCCTGGGGCAGTTCAGCAATGAGTTGCCCCGTTCCCTTTTCCTGGACCGGACATCGGGATAGGAAGTGACATGGCAGCGAGAAGCACGGCAAAAACGTCCAGCACGGCCAAGACGCGGACCGGAAGGACCCGCGCCTCCCGGCCACGCCCGTTGCGCTGGCTGCGGCGCTGGGTCTTGCGGCTGGGGTTTGTCATGATCGCGGTGATGGTCCTGTCGGTGCTGCTGTTCAGCCAGGTGAACCCGCCCACGACACACACGATCTGGTCCGAAGGCCGCCGCCTGGGCACGGTGGAGCGCGCCTGGGTCGACGCCGATGCCATCGCACCGGTCATGCTGCGCAGCGCGGTCGCGGCGGAGGATGCGAATTTCTGCACGCATTGGGGGTTCGACATGGACGCGATCCGTGCCGCCATCGCCGAGGGCGCGCGGCGTGGCGGGTCGACCATTTCCCAGCAGGTGGTCAAGAATGTCTGGCTCTGGCAGGGCCGCAGTTATGTGCGCAAGGCGGCCGAGGCGGTGATGACGCCCATGGTCGAGGGCATCTGGTCCAAGCGCCGTATCCTCGAGGTCTACCTGAACGTGGCCGAGTTCGGCGAGGGCGTGTTCGGTGTCGAGGCCGCGGCGCGGCACTATTTCGGTAAGGGCGCGGGTGATCTCAGCGGGCGGCAGGCGGCGCTGCTGGCCGCAGTCCTGCCCAATCCCAAGGAACGCAACGCGGCCCGCCCCACGGGCTTCCTGGACCGCCGCGCGCGGGCGATCCAGTCGGGCGCGGCGACCATCGCCGCCGACGGACGGGCCGCCTGTTTCGAGTGATCGACTGCGCGGGTAGACTGCCGGCTCCCTCTTGGAGCAGTCTGGATCCCGAAAGGGAGGGTGCCATGCAGAGGCAAGGCGGGATGGTGCGCAGCAGGCCGGGATGGGCGCTGTTGCTTGCCGTGACGGTTGCCGGGATGGCGACGCCCGCCGCGGCGGACGTGCCGATGGTCTTCATGGTGGCACTGTTCAAGGTCAGCTCGATCCCGGGCATCCTCGCAGTCCTGCTGATCGAGGGGCTGGCGCTGCGCTGGATTTTCGGCTTCGACACGCCACTGGCGATGCGGACCGCCTTCTATGCCAATGCGGTCAGTTTCGGCGTCGGTCTGCTGCTGTATCCGATGATCGGCGCGGCGCTGTATCCGGTTCTGGCGCCCATCGTGATGAAAGCGTATGGTGCCGCGGCCCTCGCGGAACTGGCGATCACGCTGGGGGCGCTGGTGATCCTCGACACGCTGATCGAGTTGCCTTTCATCGGCAGGTTGCGCAAGGTGCGGCTGGGTCTGCGCGCCTGGGCGGGGTTCTTTCTTGCCAACGTGCTGGGCGTGCTGGCGCTTGCGGCTTTCGTCGTCGATTACGGCGCGCTGTTCGAGAAACCCCTGCCGCGGGAAGAGGTCGCCGGGCTGGAAGCCCATTACGCGCCCGAGATCGCCTTCATGCACCGTCTGCTGGATGAAAGCGCGGCGGTCTATGCCGAGCATGGAGAGATCTACGGGACCGACTGGGTGGACCAGGTCAGCGCAGAGGCGGCGGCCTTTCGTTTTCGCAGACTGACGGTTGCACGCGAGACCGCCATGCCCATCGTTTGGGGCGAGGGGCTGCACAGCACTTCGGGTCGGCGCGGCGAGGGCGCCTATTACACCGACGACGTCTGGGTCTGGCGGACAATGGAACAGGACGGCATCTGGTACTACACGTACGAGTTGCGGACCTCGTGGAGCCCCCAGACGCTGGCGGTGCGCGCGCTGTTCGATCCACCTTGATCTAGGTGGAGCCGTGCAGCCGGACATGGTGAAGCGGTTGAACCCGACGCCCGTTCGCGGCTACACGTGATGAACGTTCCCCTGTCCGCAACCGCCGGGTGCCTCATGGCCAAGCTCTACCACGTGCCGCTGTCCCCGTTCTGCCGCAAGGTGCGGCTGAGCCTTGCCGAGAAGAAGATCGAGTGCGAGCTGGTCGAGGAGCGGTATTGGGAGAAGGATCCGGATTTCCTGCGCCGCAACCCGGCCGCCAAGGTGCCGGTCCTGCGCATCGACGGCAAGACCATGTCCGAGTCGACCGCGATCTGCGAATGGATCGAGGAGACGTATCCGGAACCGCCGCTGATGCCCCGCAGCGCCGATGCGCGGCTGGAGGTGCGGCGGCTGGTCGGCTGGTTCGACGACAAGTTCCACAACGAGGTGACGTCGAAGCTGCTCTATGAGCGGGTCAACAAGAAGGTGATGAAGGCGGGCTTCCCGGACAGCGGCAACGTCAAGGCCGGCGCCAAGGCGATCAAGTATCATCTGGATTACATGGCCTGGTTGCTGGATCACCGCCGCTGGCTGGCGGGCGACGCGATGACGCTGGCGGATTTCGCGGCGGCCGCGCACCTGTCCAGCCTGGACTACATCTCGGACGTGGACTGGAACCGCAGCCAGGTGGTCAAGGATTGGTATGCCAAGATAAAGTCGCGCCCGGCCTTCCGATCGATCCTGGCCGACCAGGTGCCGGGCTTTCCGCCACCGGCGCATTATGCCGACCTCGATTTCTGAGACATCCCGCGGCGCAGGCGAGGGGCCGGCCCCTCGCGCTCCCCGGAGTTTAGGGGCAAGATGAAGGGGACGCGGTGGCCGGTCTCGCCGATCAGCTGAAGGCGCGGGCCTTGGAGGAGGGATTCTCCGCCTGTCGAATCTGTCGCCCCGATGCCATCCCGCAGGCGATGGCGCGGCTGCGGGCCTTCCTGGACGCAGGTCATCACGGGCAGATGGGCTGGATGGACGAACGCGTGGCCTGGCGTGGCGATCCCGCTGCCCTCTGGCCCGGGGCGCGGTCCGTCGTCATGCTGGCCGAGAATTACGGCCCCGAACACGATCCGCTGACGGTGCTGGAGCAGCCCGAAAAGGCCGCGATCAGCGTCTATGCGCAGAACCGCGATTATCACGACGTGGTCAAGAAGCGGCTGAAGCGGCTGGGGCGCTGGCTGATCGACGCGGCAGGCGGCGAGATCAAGGTCTTTGTCGACACCGCGCCGGTGATGGAAAAGCCGCTGGGGCAGGCGGCGGGGCTGGGCTGGCAAGGCAAGCACACCAATCTCGTCAGCCGCGAGCTGGGGTCCTGGTTCTTCCTGGGGTGTCTTTTTACCACGCTGGACCTGCCGCCGGACGAGGCCGAGACGGATCATTGCGGATCGTGCCGGCGCTGCCTGGATGTCTGCCCGACCGATGCCTTTCCGGCGCCTTACCGTCTGGATGCGCGGCGCTGCGTTTCCTACCTGACGATCGAGCATCGCGGGCCGGTGGACCCAGACCTGCGGGCGCGACTCGGCAACCGCATCTATGGCTGCGACGATTGCCTGGCGGTCTGTCCCTGGAACAAGTTCGCCGCCCGCGCGGCGGAGGTGAAGTATCACGCCAGGCCCGACCTGCTGGCGCCCGACCTGGCCGCGCTTGCTGCGCTGGACGATGCGGGGTTCCGCGCACGGTTCTCGGGCTCTCCGATCAAGCGGATCGGGCGCGACCGGTTCGTGCGGAACGTCTGCTACGCGATCGGCAATTCGGGGAGCGCGGCGTTGTTGCCGGCGGTCGAGGCGCTGTGCGGGGATGCGGACGAGGCGGTGCGGGACGCGGCGCGCTGGGCGGTGATCCGGCTAAAGGAAAGGCGCTGACCGGGGAACGGTCAGCGCCACGAGGTCGTGCCTTGGGGGATCGAGGGAAACTCTCTCTCCTCCACTCCTATGTGGGGCCATTCCCCGCATAAAGCAAGCGCGCTGTTGCGCGTTTGCGTCAGTTGTGAACGAAATCTTTCGTCCGGCTTGATCCGCAAAGGGAAATTTCCCTGTGCGGGACTTCATTTCACGCGCGCGCGAGCGATGTGTCGCGCCATTGCTTCTGTCGCGTTGCCGCCCAAATATGGAACAGGATCAAGGGAGACCTGCTGCATGACGCATTATGAACGCCGCCCCGAGGCGGTCGCCGCCCTGACACCCGAGCAATATAGGGTCACACAGGAGAACGGCACCGAACGACCGGGATCGGGGGCATACCTGCACAACAAGGAGCCCGGCATCTATGTCGACGTGGTGTCGGGAGAGCCGCTTTTCGCCAGTGCCGCCAAATACGAATCAGGCTGCGGCTGGCCCAGCTTCGTCAAGCCGATTGCGCCGGACAACATTGTCGAGCTGCGCGACACCAGCCACGGCATGATCCGGGTCGAGGTGCGCTCGCGCCACGGTGACAGCCACCTGGGCCATGTCTTTCCCGACGGGCCGACGAGTCGCGGCGGGCTGCGCTATTGCATCAACTCGGCCAGCCTGCGCTTCGTCCATCGCGACGACATGGAGGCCGAGGGTTATGGCGCCTATATCGACCAGGTGGAGGAACGCGCATGATGGAACGGGCTGTATTGGCCGGGGGCTGCTTCTGGGGCATGCAGGATCTGATCCGCAAGCTGCCGGGGGTATCCAGGACCCGGGTGGGCTATACCGGGGGCGATGTGAAACACGCCACCTACCGCAACCACGGCACCCATGCCGAGGGGATCGAGATCTGGTTCGACCCGGAAAAGATCAGCTATCGCCGGTTGCTGGAATTCTTCTTTCAGATCCATGACCCGACCACGCCGAACCGACAGGGCAACGACCGGGGCATGAGCTATCGCTCGGCGATCTACTATGTCGACGATGCACAGCGGCAATGCGCGCTGGAAACCATCGCCGATGTCGAGGCCTCGGGCCTCTGGCCGGGCAAGGTGGTGACCGAGGTCGAGCCTGTGGGCGATTTCTGGGAGGCGGAACCCGAGCACCAGGATTACCTGCAACGCTATCCGGGCGGTTACACTTGCCATTTCCCGCGCCAGAACTGGGTTCTGCCCCGGCGCGACGCGGCGGAATGACGGGCAGGGCGGGGTGAAACCCGCCCGTCTTCCCTTCACGCCACCAGAGGAGTGCCACCATGACCGAGACCACCTTCTGGGACCGGGTCGCGGACCGCTATGCCGCGCGGCCGCTTGGCAACCCCGAGGCCTACGAGGCCACGCTGGAGCGGGTGCGTCACTGGCTGCCGCCCCGCGCCTCGGTGCTGGAACTGGGTTGTGGCACCGGCAGCACGGCCTTGCGCCTTGCAGCGGATGCGGGTGCGATCCTCGGCACCGACCTGTCCGCCGAGATGCTGCGCATTGCGCGGGGCCGCGCGACCGAGGCGGGCGCGGCGCATGTGACCTTTGAACAAGCGGCGGCGGATCGCGCCGGTGCGGGCCAGACCTTTGAAGCGGTGCTGGCCTTCAACCTGCTGCACCTGCTGCCCGATCGCGCGGCGGCGCTGCGCCATGTGCGGGGGATCCTGCCCGCGGGTGGCCTGTTCATTTCCAAGACGCCGTGCCTGTCGTCGAAACAGTGGTTGCGACCGGTGATCCTTGCCCTGCGCTGTTTCGGCAAGGCGCCACCGGGCATCCGCTACCTGTCTCCCGCGCAGGTCGAGGCCGAGATCGCTGCGGCGGGGTTCGAGATCGTCGAGACAGGCGACTACCCCAAGAGCCTGCCCAACCATTTCGTCGTGGCCCGGGTGATCTGAACTCTCAGAGATCCATCCGGTAGAAGACCATCGTGTCGTGCAAGTCGGGAAAGGCGCGCAGTGTGCTGCTTTGCGCAAACGCATCGATCCGGCGAAAGCCGATGCTGTCATAGAGCCGCTGCATGGGTGTGTTGATGCTGATCGTGTCCACCAGCAAGGTGCGCAGCCCCATTGCGCGCGCCGCGTCGATGCGTCGGTCCACCAGGGCGCGGCCCAGGCCGGTACCGCGCATCGCGTCGCGGACGTAAAGCCGTTTCAGCTCCCCGACGTGTGGGTCGATTTCGGACAGAGACCCGCAGCCAACGGCGCGGCCATCTGGGGTGCGCGCGATGCACAGGCATCCTCGGGGCGGCAGGAAGTCGTCGACATGGTCCCAGAAATCCTGCACCGCCGCCGCGATCGGAACATCGGGGCCGCTGGCGCGCGCGACCATCGGGATCATCTCGCCGTAGAATTCGTGCAAGAGCGCGTTCATCTCGGCCCGGTCAGGGGCGGTGTCGGGTGTCTCGATGCGAAAAGGGGGCTTTCGGGAACTGGTATATGAAAAATCCTTTGATGACGTGCAAAGGCTATCACGGTCCGCGCCCTGCACGAAGCGCCGCGCTGCTCTGACGCGACGTTGACGTGGACGGCGCGGGCGTCATGGTGTCAGGTGCCCGGAATTGAGGGAGGCCCGCCATGACCGATTATCCGCACCTGCTGCAACCGCTCGACCTGGGGTTCACCACGCTGAAGAACCGCGTGTTGATGGGCTCGATGCACACCAATCTCGAGGAAACCGGCGACTGGAACCGGGTGGCCGAATTCTATGCCGCGCGCGCGCGGGGCGGGGCTGCGCTGATGGTGACGGGCGGCATGGCGCCGAACCGCGAAGGGGGCGTGTTTCCGGGCGCGGCGGGGCTTTTCAGCGAAAAGGACATCGCCAATCACCGAATGGTGACGGAGCGGGTGCACGAGGCGGACGGCAAGATCGCCATGCAGATCCTGCATGCAGGCCGCTATGCCTATGGCCCGGAATGCGTGGCCCCTTCGGCGATCAAATCGCCGATCAGTCCCTTCCCGCCGAAGGAGCTGGACGAGGCGGGGATCGAAAAGCAGATCGCCGATATCGTCACCGCGGCGGTGCGCGCCCGCGAGGCGGGCTATGACGGGGTCGAGGTGATGGGGTCCGAGGGGTATTTCCTCAACCAGTTCCTGGTGACCCATACCAACAAGCGCACTGACCGTTGGGGCGGTTCGTATGAGAACCGGATGCGCCTGCCAACGGAGGTGGTGCTCCGGGTGCGCGAGGCCGTGGGGCCGGATTTCATCATCATCTACCGCCTGTCGATGATCGACCTTGTGCCGAACGGCTCGACCCACGAGGAGGTGGTGATGCTGGCGCAGGCCATCGAGGCGGCCGGGGCCACGATCCTCAACACCGGCATCGGCTGGCACGAGGCGCGGGTGCCGACCATCGCCACCAGCGTTCCCCGCGCGGCCTTTGCTTGGGTCACGAAAAAGCTGATGGGCAAGGTGGGCATTCCGCTCATCACTTCGAACCGGATCAACACGCCCGAAGTGGCCGAAGACGTGCTGGCCACCGGCTGCGCCGACATGGTCAGCATGGCGCGCCCCTTCCTCGCCGACCCGGATTTCGTGAACAAGGCGGCCAGCGGCCGGGCCGACCTGATCGCACCCTGCATCGCCTGCAACCAGGCCTGCCTCGATCACACGTTCATGGGCAAGATCTCATCCTGCCTGGTGAACCCGCGCGCGGCCTTTGAGACCGAGATCGTGATCGGGCAGGCGGAGACGCCGAAATCCGTGGCGGTCGTGGGCGCGGGCCCGGCGGGACTGTCGGCGGCGATCACGGCGGCGCAGCGCGGCCATGCCGTGACCTTGTTCGACGCCGACACGCAGATCGGCGGGCAGCTGAACATGGCGCGGCAGGTGCCGGGCAAGGAGGAGTTCCACGGGCTTGTGGACTGGTTCGGCGCGATGGTGCGGGAAACTGGCGTGACCGTGAGGCTCGGCCAGCGCGTGTCGGCCGATGACCTTGCGGGCTTCGACGTGGTGATCGTGGCCACTGGCGTCACACCGCGCGATCCCGGCATTCCGGGACAGGATCATCCCTCGGTCATCAGCTACGTCGAGCTATTGCGCGGCAAGGCGCAGGCAGGCAAGCGCGTGGCGGTGATCGGCGCGGGCGGCATCGGTTTCGACGTGTCGGAGTTCCTCGTGACCGACCACAGCCCCACCACCAGCCTGCCCGACTGGATGCGCGAATGGGGCGTGACGGACCCCGAGACGCGCTCGGGCCTCGCACCCGAAGGCCCGCAGCCCGATGCGCCGGTCCGCCAAGTCGTCATGTTGCAACGCAAGGCGGAAAAGCCGGGCAAGCGGCTGGGCAAGACCACAGGCTGGATCCATCGCGCCGCGCTCCAGATGAAGGATGTGCAGATGAAGGCGGGCGTGAACTACGAGCGCATCGACGACCAGGGGCTGCACATCTCTTTCGGCGAGGGGCGCGACCGGCCCGAGGTCATCGCCTGCGATACGGTCGTGCTTTGCGCCGGGCAGGAGAGCGAGCGCAGCCTTGCCGATGCGCTGGAGGCAAGGGGGATCGCGGCGCACGTGATCGGAGGGGCCGACGTGGCGGCGGAACTGGACGCCAAGCGCGCCATCGACCAGGGCGTAAGGCTGGCGGCGACGCTCTAGGGACGGAGACGGCGCTCGTCCTGCGGACATCGCCCCGCCCGCCGTCCCATGCCTGTCGCCGCTGGACGCGACAAGGCGCAACCCCGCGCTATCTTTCCCGGTGCAACATGCAACGGGAGGTTACCATGTTCCGCCAGACACTGATTGCCCTGGCCTTTGCCGGTCTTGCCGGAATGGCCAGCGCCGAAAGCCAGGCCACCCCGGCACCAGAGGGGGCGATGGCCTATTTCATCGCGCTCGAGGACGGCGCGACCGTGAGCAGCCCGGTCACCATCCGCTTTGGCCTGTCCGGCATGGGCGTCGCCCCCGCCGGCACCGAGAAGGAGAACACCGGGCATCATCACCTGCTGATCGACCGCGCGCCGTGGGGCGAGGGCGAAAGCGACGCCGAATACGCCGCGAACGGCCTGCCCGCCGACGACAATCACAAGCATTTCGGCGGCGGCCAGACCGAGGTGACGCTTGACCTCGCGAACGGGACGCACACGCTGCAACTGCTTCTGGGGGATCATTTCCATGTGCCCCACAACCCTGTCGTTGCCTCGCCGGTCATCACGGTCACGGTGAACTGAGGCCTTCGGTGCCGGTCCGGTGGGATCGGTCCGGCGCCCCCAGCCCGCGGCGGAAAACCCGACTTTTCCGCCGCGGGACAAGCCGCTAGGCTGATCGTGCATCCCGTGACGGAGGGCAGGACATGCGCGCATCGGCCGGTCGGCGGTTCCTGGTGGTGGGGCTTCTCGTCCTGCTGATGTTCGTGCCGCTGTTCTTCGCTGCCGAGGTGATCGACAGCCGGAAATCCTATTCCCAGTCGACCATCGACAGCGTCGGCGAGGAATGGGGTGGCCCGCAGGTTCTGGCCGGGCCGCAGCTGGTCATTCCGGTGGAACGCACGGTCACGCGCCTGGCCACACGCCCCCGCCTCGACCCGGCCACCGGTGCGGTGCTGACCGATGCGCAGGGCAACGAGGTGGTCGACCGTTTCGAGGAAACCGTGCGCCAGCTTGCCGCACCGATCCACCTCTATCCCGACCGCTTCGAGGCGGATGTGCAGACCGCAACCCAGATCCGCAGCCGGGGCATCTTTACCGTGCCGGTCTACACGGCCGAGGCGGAGATCCGCTTCGACTTCGACACCGTGCTGGTCGACCGCGTGCTGGCGGAGGACGAGACCATCCTCTGGGACCGGGCCGAGATCCGCATGGCGGTGGGCGCCAACCGCGCCCTGCGCGGCGCGGCCGAGGTCACGGCGGATGGCCGCGCGCTGGAACTGGCGCCGCTGACCGGCGAGGCAGGGTTCCTCGCGCGGCTGGGCGATCCGAGGGGCATCGACGCCTACACGCTGGCGCTGGGTTTCAACGGGGCGCAGTCGCTGATGCTGGCGCCGGTGGGGCGCGACAGCCGCGTGACCCTGTCGGGCGACTGGCCGCACCCCTCCTTCACTGGCGCCTTCCTGCCGGACGGCTCGACCGTGACCAAGGACGGGTACGAGGCCACATGGACCATCCCGCACCTGGCCCGCGCCCTGCCGCAGGCCGCACGCGAGGATCCGCAAGCCATGGCGCAGCGGATGACAGCCTTCGGCCTGCGCTTCGTCGAAGCGAACGATTTCTACCACAAGGCCTTTCGTGCCGCTCGTTACGGCATCCTGTTCATCGCGCTGACCTTTCTCACCGTGGTGCTGATGGAACGCAGCAGCGGCCAGCCGGTGCACCCGGTGCAATACATCCTGATCGGGCTGGTGCAGACCGTCTTCGTTCTGCTGATGGTCGCCTATGCCGAGCATCTGGGCTGGGGCCCCGCCTACCTGATCGCCTCGGGCGCCACGATCGCGCTGCTGACCGCCTATGGCGCCTTCGGGCTGAAACTGGGCAGGCGCGCGCTGGTGCTGGGAGCTATGCTGGTGTCGGTCTACGCGGTGCTCTACATGATCCTGCAATCGGCGGATTACGCGCTGCTCGCCGGGTCCACCCTGGCCTTCCTGGCGCTGGCGCTGACCATGTGGGTCACCCGCGACGAGGACTGGTTCGGCCCGGAACGGCCCCGCCGCGAAGGCGCCTGGTCGCGGCTGCTGGGCGGCTCAGGGCCACCCCCGCCGCCCGACACGCCCGCCTGACCGTTTCCCCGACCCTGACAGCGCCGATGAATTCCCCTCAATTGTCCCGCGCATGCCCCGATTGCGACATGTTTGACCGCGATACACTGGGGCAGGCAAGAAACGATGAGGGAACCGCATGGACCGTCTGACCGAGATGGAGGCTTTCGCCACGGTGGTGGATCAGGGCGGCTTCACCGACGCCGCCAAGAAGATGGGCATTTCCAAGTCCGCCGTGTCGAAACATGTCTCGTCGCTGGAGGCACGGCTGGGCGCGCGGTTGCTCAATCGCACAACCCGGCGCGTCAGCCCGACCGAGATCGGACTGGCCTATTACGACCGCGCCCGCCGCGTGCTGAACGACGCGGGCGAGGCGGACGCACTGGTGACCTCGATGCAATCCGCGCCCTCGGGGCTGCTGCGGATCTCGGTTGCCACGGATTTCGGGGTGAACCACCTGTCGCCCTGCCTGGGCGAGTTCCTGGCGGAATTCCCCGACATCACCGTGAACATGGTGCTCAACAACCGCTACGTCGAACTGATCTCGGAAGGCTTCGACATGGCCATCCGGATCGGCGAGCTGGAGGACAGCACGCTGCGCGCCCGCAAGCTGACCGAGACGACCAAGCGGATGATCGCGTCGCCCGGCTATTTCCAGAAATTCGGGCGCCCGCAGCGGATCGACGACCTGAACGAACACAAGCTGCTGCACTACTCGAACCAGGCGTCGGGCAACGTGTGGAAGATCACCGCGCCGTCGGGCGAAAAGCGCCAGGTGCGCACCGCGGGCTGGCTGTCGGTGAATGACGGTCAGTCGTTGCTCAATGCCTGCATCGCGGGCCTCGGCATCGCCTACCTGCCCTCCTACCTCTATCACGAGGCGATGGAAAAGGGCTTGGTCGAGGACGCGATCCCCGACCTGCCGGTCGAGACGCTGGGCATCTACGCGGTCTATCCGCCGGGCCGGTTCACCCAGCCCAAGGTGCGCGCCTTCATCGACTTCCTCGTGCATGCCTTCGCCGAGACGGGACCGGAAAAGTGGTGACAGCGCCGGGCTGACGCCGCGCGTGTCGAGACGTTCAAAGGCAGACTGGCCCCGGACGCACTCCGGGGCCTCTTTCCGTCTATTCCGTCGAGATCACCACCACTTCGACCCGGCGGTTCGCCTCGCGCCCTGCGGCCGTCAGGTTGCTGGCCACCGGCGCCAGGTAGCCTGCGCCCTCTGCGCCGATCTGCGCGCCAGGGATGCCGCGTGCCGCGAGGTAGTCGACCGCCTCCTGCGCGCGCCGTTTCGACAGCGCTCGGTTGGTTTCCAGCGAGCCCGTCGCATCCGTGTGCCCCACCAGCAGCACCTGGCGTGACGGGTTCGCGCGCAGCCATTGCGCCAGTTCCTCCAGCGCAGCGACGGGGCCTTCGCCAAGGCCCGCCGACCCGCTGGAGAAATCTAGCCCGGGCAGAACCGCGTGGCCGCGCGCCTCCAGCGCCTCGGCCAGGCTTCCGGTGGCGGCGGTGGGTGCCGGCGTGACTGGACCGGTCGGTTGCGGCGCGGTTGCGGCGACCGCTGGTGCGGCCTGGCCTGCGCGCACGATCTGCACGTAACCCGACCCCCGGTCGCGGCTGGTCAGGACCGACAGGCCCGCGCCGTCAGGCGAGAGCGCCGACAGGAACCGATAGGCCGACAGGTCGACATACATCGCGGGCGCCGGGATGACCTCGGTCGCAAAGCGGAAATCGAAGCCGCCGCAGCCACGCCCGGCGCAATCCAGCAGGATCGTCCAGCCTGCCTGTTCCAGCTGCGTCCGCAGGGGTGCCATCAGTTGCAGCGGCGTAAGACCGGACCCGTCCAGCCGAAAGGCCTGCAGCGTGATCGGCCCCTCGATGCTGCGCACGGGCAGGCCCTCTCCCGGGGCCCAGGGCCCCGTGGGCAGCGCATAGCTGCCGGGGTCGCGGGCCTGTTCTTCGGTCAGCCGGGCATTGGCGGGCAGAGCAAGATCCTGCGCCGCGCCGCTGCCCGCCGCCACAAGCAGCGCCAACGCCAGCCCCCAGGCCCGGCGCGGCTCAGCGCGCCTGCGCGTGATACACATCGTTCGGGCGCATGTCGGTCGCGCTGGCCACCCGGTTCGTCATGTTGAAGAAACCTGCGACGTTGGCGATGTCCCAGATATCCGCCTCGGAGAAGCCCGCGTCGCGCAGCGCCTCGCGGTCCCATTCGCCGATCTCGGCGCTGGCCTTGGTCATCTTCTCGGCAAAGGACAGCATGGCCCGGTGCCGGTGCGACAGGTCCGCGACGCGCCAGTTCATCACCAGCATTTCGCCCAGTTTCGGTTCGCCCGACAGTTCCCGAACTGCCGCACCATGCGCGGTCAGGCAGTAGAAGCACTTGTTGATCGACGAGACGACAACCGCGATCATCTCTCGTTCCAGCTTGGACAGGCCGCTCTCGGCCAGCATCAGCTCGTTGTACATGGCGGTGAAGGCGTTCAGCTTGGCGACGTTGGTGGCGTAGGCGCGCAGCACGTTGGGCACCATGCCCAACTTGTCCTGGCACACGTCGAAGTATTTCTGCGTCTCGGGTGGCAGTGGGTCCACCATCGGCAGGTTCAGGGCGGTGGGCTTGGTCATGTCTCGTCGCTCTCCTCGGGCAGGACCCGATAGTGGTAGCCGCCCGCGTCCCGCATCCGCAAGGCGCGATACAGCGCATTCGCGCCGACATTCGCATCGGTGCAGAGTGCGCCGATCCAGTCCGCCCCGTTGTCGGCGGCCCAATGCGCCGCGCAGCGCATCATCCACTTTCCCAGACCCTTGCCCCGGTGAGGTTCCGCGATCTCCAGCGCGTGGACCAGCGCGATGCGGTCATGGATGGCGCAGAAGCCAGCCCCTGCGGGCCGGTCGCTGACCCGTCCGAAGAGGCCCGTCTTCGGCCCCTTTGCCCGGGCCATGACGCGCAGCCGCGCCTCTCCGATGCCGCCGGCCTCCCAGATCTCGCGCATGATGGCCAGCGGTTCCCATATGGCGAAGGCGGTGACGGGCGGAATGCGCTTGTCGGTCAGTTGCGCCACCGGGCACAGCCAGATCGTCACCGGGTCCTTGACCTCGTAGCCGCGCGCGGCCAGCACCGCGTCCAGCGCGCGGTCCTCGGGACGGACCATGAACAACGGCGCCTGCTTCATCATGCGCATTGCCTTCTCGGCGGCAGAGAGGTCGTCCTCGCGCCATTCGCCGCGCGCCGTCGCGGCCGAGACCCGCTGGCCGCCGCCGCGCCCCTCGCGCAGCGTCCAGGGCCCGGCCTGGATCGTGGCCGCGGCCGGCCATGTGCCGTCGATGGCGGCATAGAGGCGCGACGCCTCGGGCAGGATCATCCGAACATCTCCGCCAGTCGGGTCATCGCCGTGTCCAGCCGGCCCGCGTCATGGCCCCGGATCACCACGTTTGCGCCGAACACGCCGTCCTTCTGGAACGGGTAGGAGCCGAATTGCAGGTCGTCGAATTCCTGCGCCAACGCGCCCAGAGGCCCGGCGATCTCGCCCTCGCCGCGCAGAATGCGCAGGGATTGCGACAGCAGTGGCGCGCCCCCGGTGATCGTCGGCAGGACGCTGGCCACCATCGCCTGGAACACCGCCGGCACCCCGGCCATGACATGCACGTTTCCGATGGTGAAACCGGGCGCGATCGACACCGGGTTGTCGATCAGCGTGGCGCCCGCGGGGATGCGCGCCATGCGCATCCGAGCGGTGTTGAACTCCATGCCCTGCCGGTCGTAATGCGCCGCCAGCAATGCGCGGGCGTCATCCCGGACGTCGATGCCCACGCCGAACGCCTCGGCCACGCAATCGGCGGTGATGTCGTCATGGGTCGGCCCTATGCCGCCGCTCGTCACGACCACGTCATACGTGGCGCGCAGCGCGTTCAGCGCCGCGACGATGGCCGCGCGCTTGTCGCTGACGATCCGCACCTCCTGGAGGTCGACGCCGTGGCGGGTGAATTCGTTTGCCAGGAAATGCATGTTGGCGTCGCGGGTGCGGCCCGACAGGATCTCGTCTCCGATCACCAGCATGGCGGCGGTGGGGTTGGGCATGGCGGCGCTCCTTGCGAGGGGTCTGGCCTTGGTATAGGCCCGCGCGCATGCGCTTTCAAACCCCGCTGATCCCCGCCCGGCTGATCCGCCGCTACAAACGCTTTCTCGCCGATTGCGTGCTGGAGGACGGGGCCGAGGTGACGGCCCACGTGGCGAATCCCGGCTCGATGCTGGGTCTTGCGCAAGAGGGGGCCCGGATCTGGCTGGAGCCGAACAACGATCCGAAGAAGAAGCTGAAATACGCCTGGCGCCTGGTCGAGCATCCGGGCGGGCATTTCACCGGCGTCGATACCGGCGTGCCGAACCGCGTGCTGCGCGCCGCTTTGATGGCGGGGCGAGTCGCCGGGCTGGAAGGTTATGACATCGTCCGCCCCGAGGTGAAATACGGCGAGAACAGCCGCATCGATTTCCTGCTGTCAGGCGGCGGGCGGCCCGACGCCTGGGTCGAGGTGAAATCCGTCACCCTGTCTCGTGAGGCTGGCCTGGCCGAGTTTCCCGATAGCGTGACTGCGCGCGGCACGAAACACCTGGCCGAACTGGCGCGGGTGGTAGAAACCGGACAGCGTGCGTTGATGCTGTATCTGGTGCAGCGCACCGATTGCACACGAATGCGTCTGGCCGCCGATCTCGACCCGGCCTATGCGGCGGGCTTTGCGGCGGCCCGCGCGGCGGGGGTCGAGGTCATGGCGCTGGGCTGCGCGATCTCGCCGCAAGGCGTGGACCTGGCCGGGCCGGTCGACGTCATGGAATAGGCGCCGGCGCACCCGCGCGGCGGCGATTTGGTGGACGTGGGCGTAACGCTCGACAGGAGCCACGTGTCTGGCAGGGACAAAGCGCCCTGCTCCACCGCTGCGCGGCTCTCGCCCCGCCGGTTCAATTCCCGCCCAGGATGCTACGCAGCAGCTGCTCCAGCACCGTCTCGCGTTCCGCGCGGCTGGGCGCGGCGGCCGTCGGTGCGCGCTCGGGCGACTGCTGCGGCGCCTGTTGCACCTGCGAGGGCGCAGGCGCCTGCATCGGCAGCGGGCGCGGTGGCAGCCCCTCGTTCACGCGCAGCATCACCGCCTGCCAGATCTCGGCGGGCAGGCCGCCCCCCGTCACACCGCTGAGCGGCGTGTTGTCGTCGTAGCCCATCCAGACGCCGGTGACGTAATCGGCGGTAAAGCCGACGAACCAGGCGTCGCGCGCCTCCTGGCTGGTGCCGGTCTTGCCGGCCACGGCGCGGTCGGGAAGGGCGGCGCGGCGGCCGGTGCCCTCGGATACCACCTTTTCCATCATCCAGGTCAGCTGCTCGGCGGCGTCGCGGCGGATCACCCGCTCGGCGATGCCGCCGCCGGTGCCCATCAGCGGCGTGTCGTCCCCCTTGATGCGCAATTCGCGCAGGCCATAGGGTGTCACCGACGAGCCGCCGTTGAGGATCCCGGCATAGGCGCCCGTCATTTCCAGCAGCGTCGCCTCCGAGGCGCCAAGCGCCAGCGCGGGTGTGTCCTGCAACGCGCGGTCGATGCCGAAATCCGCCGCGACCCGCATCACCAGGTCGCGCCCGACCGACTCCGACACCCGCACCGCCGGGATGTTCAGCGAGTGCTTCAGCGCGTCGGTCAGCGTGACGCGCCCCCTGAAATCGTTGGTGTAGTTCTCGGGGCACCAGCGACCGGAACCGGGAATGCTCATGCAGAAGGGCTCGTCCACCACCGTGTCCAGCGGCGAATAACCCAGTTCCAGCGCGGTCGCATAGACGAAGGGCTTGAAGGCAGACCCGGTCTGCCGCACCGCCTGCGTCGCCCGGTTGAATACGCCCGAGGCGTCGGTGTCGCGCCCGCCCACCATTGCCCGCACCGCGCCATCCGCCGACATGACAACCACGGCGACCTCGGCCTTGGACCCATCGCGCACCTTTTCCGAGAAGACCTTGTTCACGGCTTCGGCGGTCGCGCGCTGGATGCGCGGATCCAGCGTGGTCGAGATGATCACGTCCTCGGTCGTGTCGCGGGTCAGGAAATCGGGGCCGGTCTGCATCACCCAGTCGCCGAAATAGCCGCCATCCAGGCTCTGGCTGTCCGAGGACAGGCTTGCCGGGTTAGCCTGCCAATGGGCTGCGTCGGCGTCGCTGAGGAACCCCTGCTCGTTCATCAGCCGCAGCACCGTCGCGGCACGGTCCTGGCTGCGTTTCAGGTTCGCCGTCGGTGCCAGCCGCGAGGGCGCGGTCAGCAGACCCGCCACCATTGCCGATTCGGAAGGGTTCAGCGCGCCCGCCGGCTTGCCGAAATAGCGTTGCGCCGCGGCCTCGGCGCCGTAGGCGCCGGCGCCCATGTAGGCGCGGTTGAGGTAGATCGAGAGGATCTGATCCTTGGAATACTTGACCTCCATCGCCATCGCGAAGATCGCCTCGCGCGCCTTGCGCTGAAGGCTGGACTGGCGGCAATCGGCGACGTAGTCGGCCTCGCTCTTCCACTCGGTCGGATCATACTCGCGGCCCAGGCAGATCAGCTTGGCGGTCTGCTGCGTGATGGTCGAGCCACCATGCCCCGACAGCGGTCCGCGCCCCTCGGACAGGTTGATGCGCACTGCGCCAGCGACCCCGCGCGGGCTGACGCCGAAATGGCTGTAGAATCGCTTGTCCTCGGTGGCGATCACCGCGTTCTTGAGGTGGACAGAGACGCTGTCCACCGTCACCGCGCCGCCAAACTGCGAGCCGCGCAGGGCGAATATCCGGCCATCGGCATCCAGCATGGTGACAGAGCCGCGCGCGCGCCCGTCCAGCAGCGCCTGATATTCCGGTAGCGTGGTCGAGGTTGACCAGACCATCGCGCCCAGGATCAGGCCGGCCACCAGTACGATGACCGCCGTCACCCGGAAGGCCAGCCGCAGGATCCAGCGCACGAAGGCTGCGATCCAGCCCAGCGGCCCGCGCCGCACCTTGCGCGCGGCGGGCTTTCGGCGCGTCTTGCGCGGGGCTGCGGCGGGCTTTGCCGCGGACTTGGGATAGCGCCTGTCGGCGACGAGTCGCTTGTCGCCTTTGCCGTTGGTGCTCATGGAAATCTGCCCGGATGACCCGTTTCTTTGGCCGCGACTCTACCCGCTTTGGTGGGGGATGTTGACCGTCTCTTTGCAGCCGCAGAGTTTTTGTTTTGCCTAATTTTTACTCATAAACGAATTTTTGCACAAAAATTGGTCTTAATGCCGCCTTCAGACGCTGCTCCGGGCCGTCTTTGGCTTCCCAATCCGGCATGGTCGCCTCTTTCTGCAACAGCATAACGCAGGGACCGGCCTGCCAGAAGCGAAAGGGATGAAGGTGAAACTGATCATTGCAACGATCAAGCCGTTCAAGCTCGAGGAGGTGCGCGAAGCGCTCACCGGGATCGGCGTCCGCGGCATGATGGTGACCGAGATCAAGGGCTTCGGCTCTCAGTCCGGCCACACCGAGATCTATCGCGGCGCGGAATACGCAGTGAATTTCGTGCCGAAGATCAAGCTTGAAATCGTCGTGGCATCCTCGATGGCCGACCAGGTGGTCGAGACCATCAAGACCACGGCCCAGACCGGCAAGATCGGCGACGGCAAGATTTTCGTGCTGGACGTGCAGCAGGCCGTGCGGGTGCGCACCGGCGAAACCGACGCAGACGCGCTGTGACGCGGGCAGGAAAAACGAAGGGATACGGACACATGACACTTCTCAAGACTCTCGCTCCGGCTGCCGCTATCGTGGCTCTGCCGACGCTGGGGCTGGCACAGGACGCGGTTCCCGGCACCGATGCGTCCACCGACTCGATCTTCATCTTCAACTCGCTGCTGTTCCTGATCGGCGGCTTCCTCGTGATGTGGATGGCCGCGGGCTTTGCCATGCTCGAGGCTGGCCTCGTGCGGTCCAAGAACGTGGCGATGCAGCTGACGAAGAACATCTCGCTCTTCGCCATCGCCGCCGTCATGTATTACCTGATCGGCTACAACCTGATGTATCCGCTGGGCAACTGGTCCATCGGCACCGATGACACCGGCGGCTACCTGGGCGCCTTCGGCGTTGCCGTTCTCGAGGCTGTGGGCGTGGCCCGTGATGGTGCGGACGATTACGGCTATGCCTCGACCGGCTCGGACTTCTATTTCCAGCTGATGTTCTGCGCCACCACCGCGTCGATCGTCTCGGGCACCCTGGCCGAGCGCATCAAGCTGTGGCCCTTCCTGATCTTCACCGTGGTCCTGACCGGCCTCATCTACCCGATCCAGGCCTCCTGGAAGTGGGGCGGCGGTTTCCTGGATAGCCAGTATGGTTTCCTCGACTTCGCAGGCTCGACGGTCGTGCACTCGGTGGGCGGCTGGGCAGCGCTTGCAGGCGCCCTGATCCTTGGCCCGCGCATCGGCAAGTATGGCAAGGACGGCCGCGTGACCCCGATCATGGGTTCCAACCTGCCGCTCGCCACGCTGGGCACCTTCATCCTGTGGCTGGGCTGGTTCGGCTTCAACGGGGGCTCGCAGTTGGCCATGGGCACCGTGGGTGACGTCGCCGACGTGTCGCGCATCTTCGCCAACACCAACACCGCAGCCGCAGGTGGCGCCATTGCTGCGCTGATCCTGACGCAGGTCCTCTACAAGAAGGTCGACCTGACCATGGTTCTGAACGGCGCGCTGGCCGGCCTCGTGTCGATCACCGCAGAACCGCTGACCCCGACCCTGGGGGCTGCCACCCTGATCGGTGCCGTGGGCGGCGTGATCGTGGTCTTCGCGGTTCCCTTCCTCGACAAGCTCAAGATCGACGACGTGGTCGGCGCCATCCCGGTGCACCTCTTCGCCGGTATCTGGGGCACGATGGCGGTCCTGCTGACCAACGCTGACGCCACCTTCATGGGTCAGCTGATCCCGATCATCATCGTCGCGGTCTTCGTGTTCGTCACCTCGGGCGTGATCTGGTTCATCCTCAAGGCCACCATGGGCATCCGTGTGAGCCAGGAAGAGGAAATCACCGGTCTCGACATGGCCGAGCTGGGCATGGAAGCCTATCCCGAATTCTCCAAGGGCTGACCTCCTCCTTCCAGTCAACCCATTGGACAACCTGCCCGGGCGAGCAATCGCCCGGGCTTTTTACATTGCATCCGCCTTGCGGATGCAACGGGTGGGGTGAGCGTCTTTTCGAAGAAAAGGCGCGGCCTCGCGCCTTCAGGCAGGGGCGCCGCTAAAACCGGCATCGCCCGACCTCCACGCCCCAGACCTGCAAGCCGCCATTGGAAAACCCGCGCCCACCCGCCACACTGACCGGGTCAGCAAGCGGTTGGAGGAAAACCCATGAAAGTCGCCATCGTCGGGTCGGGAATGGTCGGGTCCACCGCGGGTTTTGCGCTGGTGATGCGCAACGTGGTCTCTGACCTTGTCCTGATCGATCTCAACCACGCACGCGCCCGCGCCGAGGCCGAGGACATCGCCCATGCCGTGCCCTTCGCCGGGTCCACGGTGGTACGCGCGGGGGATTACGCCGACATCGCCGGGGCGGCGGTGGTCATCCTTGCCTGCGGTGTCTCGCAGCGCCCCGGAGAGACGCGGCCCGAACTGCTGGGCCGCAACGCCGAGGTGTTCCGTGCGGTTATCGGGCAGGTCATGGCCGTGGCGCCCGATGCGATCCTGCTGGTCGCGAGCAACCCGGTCGACACCATCACGCAGGTCTCGACCCGGCTGTCGGGCCTGCCGCCGGGGCGGGTGATCGGCTCTGGCACGATCCTCGACACCGCGCGGTTCCGCTGGCTGATCGGGCGGCATCTGGGCATCGCGCCGGGCTCTGTCCACGGCTACGTGCTGGGCGAGCATGGCGACAGCGAGGTCCTGGCCTGGTCCAACGTGCGGGCGGGATCGGTCCCTCTGACCGCTTTTGCCGCGCAGATCGGCGCGCCGCTGACGCAGGACGTGCGCGACCGGATCGACCTCGGCGTGCGCCGCGCCGCCTACACGATCATCGAGGGCAAGGGCGCCACCTGGTATGGCATCGGCGCGGGGCTGGCGCGGATCGTCCAGGCCATCGGGCGCGACGAGCAGGCGGTGCTGTCGGTTTCCATCGTCGAACCCGACGCGCTGGGGGTGCCCGACGTCGCGCTGTCGCTGCCGCGCTTGGTGGGCGCGCAGGGCGTCACCGCAACGCTCTGGCCCGATCTCGACGCAGGTGAGACCGAGGCGTTGCGCCACTCGGCCGAGGTGCTCAAGGCGATGGCGGACAGCGTGCCGCTCTAGTGTCCGGCCTCGCGCAGCAGGCGTTGTTGCGCCACCGCCTCGTGCGCCGCGGCGCGGCGGTCGGCAAAAAGCGCCTCCTCGACATAGGTCAGGTGCGCCTCGACCGCCTTGCGCGCCGCCGCCGGGTCCCGCGCCTGGAGCGCCTGGTTGATGGCGCGGTGCTGGTCCAGCAGGGCGCTGCGGGTGGTGCGCTGGCGGAACATGATCTGGCGGTTGTAGAACACACCCTCGCGCAGCAACTGATACATGGTGCGCATCATGTGCAGCATGATGACGTTGTGGCTGGCCTCGATGAGCGCCAGGTGGAAATCCGCGTCGAGGCTGGATTCCTCGTCCGGGTTGCGCTTGGCATGGGCCGCTTCCATCTTGCGGAAGATCGTGTCGATCACAGCGAGATCGCCATCTGTGCCGTGGATTGCCGCCCGCTCGGCGGCCAGCCCCTCCATGTCGCGGCGAAAGGACAGGTAGTCGAACACCGCCTCGTCATGGCGCGAGAACAGCCCCGACAAGGCCTGCGAAAAGGCGCTGCCCAGCACGTCGCTGACGTAGATCCCGGCACCCGCCCGCGCGGTCAGCAGGCCGCGCTCCTGCAACTCGGCCACCGCCTCGCGCAAGCTGGGGCGCGAGACGCCCATGCGCTCGGCCATGTCGCGTTCCGAGGGCAGGCGCTCCCCCGGCCGCAAGACGCCGCGCAGGATCAGCTGCTCGATCTGGCGCACCACAGCGGCGGCGAGTTTCTCGGACTGGACGGGTTCGAAGGGCATGACGGCTCCGGGGCGAATTGGTCAAAGGATATGACCGCATCCCCGTTGCGGCAAGGCCGGGTGCCCCCGGTGATCTGGATTAACAAGTTATTGATCTTATGTCACTATTCCTGACGCAAAGTTTCGCGTGCGAAACAATGGGTCAGGATTGCAGACCTTCTTCGTCCAGCAGGTGCCGCCCCTCGCGGTCCTCGACCTCGATCACCCAGAGATCGGGGTCAAAGCCACGCTGCCGGGCGATCGTGGCGTCGACATCGGCCTCGGGACCCTCGGCCAGCACGGTCCAGACCCGGCCGCCGGTCATCAGGTCGAAGCCCCGGGTAAAGGCGCGGGCGCGCCCGTCGAGCGTGTTCAGCTTGACCAGCACCGCTCCGGCCGTGTCGTCGCCATGCGCCACGACAAAGGCCGGAATGTCCATCAGTCGCAACCGGACAAGATAGGCATCGATCCAGAAGCGCGCGGTAAGGCGGGTCATGCCCGCCCCCGGGTGCAATTTTCCCGAGGGAAACCTGCAAATTCCTCCAAAGGAACTCGCCCGCGCTCAGGCATTGCCGTCCTTGAAATCGAGACCCATTTCGGAATAGCGCTCTGCCTCGTCCTGCCAGTGCTCGCGGACCTTGACCTGCACGAAGAGATGAACCTTGCGGCCAAGGAACTCCTCGAGTTCCTCGCGCGCGGCCTTGGAGATCGCCTTGATTGTCTCGCCCTTGTGGCCCAGCACGATGCCCTTGTGGCCGTCACGCGCGACATAGACCACCTGGTCGATCCTTGCCGTGCCGTCCTCGCGTTCCTGCCAGCTCTCGGTCTCGACCGTCAGTTGGTAGGGCAGTTCCTGGTGCAGCCGCAGGGTCAGCTTTTCGCGTGTCATCTCGGCGGCGATCATGCGCAGCGGCAAGTCGGCGATCTGATCCTCGGGGTAAAGCCAGGGCCCCTCGGGTACCTGGCCGGCCAGCCATTCCCGCAAGTCGTCGACGCCATAGCCCTTTTCGGCCGAGATCATGAAGGTCCTGGCGAAATCGAACCGCTCGTTCAGCGCCTGTGACAGCGTCAGCAGCGCCTTGGCTTCGACCCGGTCGATCTTGTTGATCGCCAGCGCCACGGCGCGGCCCCGCGGCAGGTCGCGCAGCCCCTCGAGGATGCGCTCGACCCCGTCGGTGATGCCGCGATGAGCCTCGACAAGCAGCACCACGATATCGGCGTCCGCCGCCCCGCCCCAGGCCGCCGCCACCATCGCCCGGTCCAGCCGTCGGCGCGGCTTGAACAGGCCCGGCGTGTCGACGAAGATCAACTGGCTTTCGCCTTCCATCGCAACGCCTCTGATGCGGGCGCGGGTGGTCTGCACCTTGTGCGTGACGATCGAGACCTTGGCGCCGACCATGCGGTTGGTCAGCGTGGACTTGCCCGCGTTGGGCTCTCCGATCAGGGCGATGAAACCGGCGCGTGTGGTCATGGGGCTTCCCTTGTCGTTAACCCTGTCGCTTCGCCACTTGAGGGCCACATGGGTTCAAGCCTTCGGCTTTAACGCGGAACGCCGCGCCGCGCCAGACCTGCGATCCCGGATCAGCGAGTAGACCCCGGCGCCCACGATCAGCGCCGCGCCGC
Source organism: Thetidibacter halocola (assembly GCF_018224955.1). Classification (GTDB taxonomy): domain Bacteria; phylum Pseudomonadota; class Alphaproteobacteria; order Rhodobacterales; family Rhodobacteraceae; genus Thetidibacter; species Thetidibacter halocola. The sequence goes on along the minus strand of NZ_JAGTUU010000009.1, from coordinate 120,494 downwards.
TCAGGGTCAGCGCGTCGGGGCGTTCTCCGAACAGCGTATAGGCCAGCACCAGCGCCACGATCAGCCGGAAATAGCGGAAGGGCGCAACCACGCCGACCTCGCCGGTGCGCATGGCAAAAGTCATTGCAGTATAGCCCAGCACGCCCGAGACTGCCGTGCCGCAGATCAGCAGTGCCGCAAGCGGTGCGGGCAGTGTGGGCGGCCCGGGTTCGAAGGCCAGGATCACCAGCCCCGCGACGGTGACCACGGCAAAGCCCAGCACCCCCAGTTGCGCCGCGTGCACGCTGGCCGGTGCGGCGCGGGTGGCGAGGTCGCGCCCGGCGAAACCGATCATGCCCAGCAGGGCGAATATGGCGTTCGGCTCGATCCCCTCGGGCGAAGGGCGCACGATCAGCAGCACGCCCGCAAGGCCCACCGCCATCGCCGCCCAGCGGCGTGGGCCGATCTTCTCGCCGAGGAACAGCGCCGCACCCGCCATCACCACCAGCGGCGCCGCCTGGAGGATGGCCGAGGTGGTCGACAGCGGCGTGTAGGCGAGGGACAGGGCGAAGAACAGCCTTCCGACGATCTCGAACCCGGTGCGGATCAGCAAGCCGCGTTTCAGGTAGGCCGGGGTCAGCACCGGCACGCCTTTTGCCCGCGCATAGACGGCGTAAAGCGCCATCGCCACCAGCCCGTATTGCACCGTGCCCATACCCGCCGTCACCCCGCCCGTGGCGGTGGCCGCCTTGAAGAACGCGTCCTCGATGCCGAAACCCAGCATCGCCAGCATCATCAGGATCGCGCCGCGCAGGTTGTCGGTCACGTCAGTAACTTTCTGGACAGGTTGAGAAAATCGAAACTCAAGGTCAACTAATCGTCTCCGACTTCGATTCTCAATATTGCGGGCTCGCGGCGATCATTCCTTCATATCGGGCCTTTTCGAAAGACCTTGCGCTCGTTTCTTTGAATTGGATACCCTGTGGTTCAGTCGTTGAAGGTGTGTGTTTATGGAAGTGTTGGTTCTCGTTGTGCTTGGCGCGTTGTTGGTAGCGTTTGTTTCACGATCTGCAAGGAAACCACCTCCTCCGCCTCGAACCATCGAGGATGATTTCGAGAAACTCTCATTTCCACCGACACTGCGCCCCCAGCCCTCGGGAGAAGCGTCACCGGTCAGGCGGGTTCTCAAGGGCCGCGCGTGGGTGGTCGACGGAGATACGATTGATGTCGAAGGGGTCAGACTGAGACTGTTCGGGATAGACGCGCCGGAAATGGATCACCCCTATGGAAAACAGTCCAAGTGGGCCATGGTCAACTTGTGCAAGGGCCATCTTGTCACCGCCGAGATTGTCGATGAGGACACACACGGCCGGAGTGTTGCGCGATGCCTGTTGCCTGACGGACGTGACCTGTCGGCGGAACTGGTAAAACAGGGACTCGCGCTTGATTGGCCGAAGTATTCTGGTGGCGAATATAAGCCCCTCGAAACCGAAAACGCGCGAAAAAGGCTATGGCGGGCATCTGTGCGTCAAAAAGGCCGAACCGATCTTTGGGAAAAGTATCCCGCCAGCCAAGGTCGACAGCGCTAGGACCGCTGAGCCTATCCCAGCCGGTCCAGAAGCGCCTTTGCCGCCACCTGTTCGGCCTGCCGCTTGCTGCTGGCGCTGGCGGTCTCGGTCTCGCCCGAGGGCAACTGCACCTCGATGGTGAAGACCGGCGCATGGTCCGGCCCTTCGCGGCCGGTCAGCACATAGGCGGGCGGCGGCATGCCGCGCGCCTGCGCCCATTCCTGAAGGCTTGTCTTGGCGTCCTTGGCGTCGTCGTCGACCGCTTCGATCCGGTCGCCCCAAAGCCGCAGCACAAGGTCTTGCGCGGCATCGAAGCCGGCGTCGAGGTAGACGGCGGCGATCACCGCCTCCATCGCGTCGCCCAGCAGCGCCACCTTGCGCCGCCCGCCGGTCATCTGCTCGGACCGGCCCAGTTTCAGCGCCTCGCCCAGTCCCACGTCGCGCGCCACGTCGGCGCAGGTCTCCTTGCGGACCAGCGCGTTGAATCGCGGCGCAAGCTGGCCCTCGGCGGCCTTGCGGTCGGCCCGCAGCAGAGCCTCGGCCATCACCAGGCCCAGCACCCGGTCGCCGAGGAATTCCAACCGCTGGTTGTCCTCGCGACCCGGCCCGGACATCGAGGAATGCGTCACCGCGCGGCGCAGCAGGCGCGGGTCGGCAAAGGCATGGCCCAGCCGCTCCTGCAACGCCAGCAGCTCCGCCGACAGCTTCATTCGATTCCCTTGAAGAACCGGTCGCCGCGCCACGTCCAGAAGAACAGCATAGACCGCCCGCCCGACGAGAACATGATCCGGTCGGCACGGCCGATCAGGTTCTCGTAAGGCACGAAACCGACGCCGCCGACCATGTTCGAGATCCGGCTGTCCGAAGAGTTGTCGCGGTTGTCGCCCATGAAGAAGTAATGCCCGGCGGGAACCGTGTAGACCTGCGTGTTGTCCGAGCCCTGCGTGCCGATGTTCAGGATCGAGTGCGAGGTGCCGTTCGGCAGGGTCTCGATGAACTTTTCCTTCTGGCACACGCCGCCTTCGCCCACCGGGTCGTTGGAACAGCGCGGCCGCAGGCGCTGCGGTCCCTGCGCCTCGGCGGTCTCGTCGAACGTGCCGTCCGGCGTGACCTGGACCGGCGTGCCGTTGATATGGACCAGCCCCGCCTTGACCTGGATCTGGTCGCCCGGCAGGCCGATCAGCCGCTTGATGAAATCGCGCCCTGTCACCGGGTGGCGGAACACCACCACGTCGCCGCGCTGCGGTTCTCCGCCGAACAGGCGGGTGTTGTCGCCATCCGCCCAGCCGCACAGGTCGCTGGCGTCGATGTCCAGGCCCACCGCCGGAACGATGATCGACGGGCAGGAGGCATAGGAATAGCCATAGGCCATCTTGTTCACGAACAGGAAGTCGCCGATCAGCAGCGTGTCCTTCATCGATCCCGACGGGATCCAGAAGGGCTGGAAGAAAAGGGTGCGGAACACGCCCGCGATCAGCAGGGCATAGACGATGGTCTTGATCGTCTCCCAGATCCCGCCGCCGCTCGTCTCTTTCGCCATGTCGCGCCCCTGCCTCGGATGTCCCGCGCTACATGAGCGGCCCGGCCCGGAGTGTCAAGGCAAGCGCAGGGCGCGTGGCGCCCGAAACAGGCCCCGCAGGTCCAGGCCTGTCCGGACCGCCCGCTTCTTCTTGTTCCAAATACGCCGGGGGAGTCGCCGTCAGGCGACGGGGGCAGAGCTCCCTTGCCCCGCCACCGGCCGCGCCTCGATCACCACAAAGGCCTGCGCCCAGGGGTGATCGTCGGTCAGTGTGACGTGGATGATCGCCTCGTGTCCCGGCGGTGTCATGGACTCCAGCCGTTCCTTCGCCCAGCCGGTCACGGCCATCACCGGCTGGCCGGTCTGCAGGTTGCTGACCGCCATATCCTTCCAGGCGATACCCATGCGTAGGCCGGTCCCGAGCGCCTTGGAACAGGCCTCCTTCGCGGCCCAACGCTTCGCATAGGTGCCAGCCACGTCGGCGCGTCGCTCGGCCTTGCGCTGCTCTACCTCGGTGAAGACGCGGTTTCGGAACCGGTCGCCGTGGCGCTCCAGCACCGCGGCGATCCGCTCGATATTCGCAAGGTCGGTTCCGATGCCCAGGATCATGCGCGCCTCATGCGGAAAACAACGGAAAGGATACGCCCAGCGCCCAGGCCAGCACCAGCCCCAACGCCAGACCCGCGCCCGACGCCCCGCTCCGCGCCGCCGCCCAGCGGCCCATCAGGCCGAAGGTCAGCCAGAACAGCACGATCACCGGCGCGATCATCACCAGGAAGAACAGCCCCTCGAAATCCAGCGCCACCGCGATGCCGAGCGAGACCAGGAATCCGACCCGCGCCGCGATGCGCTGCCACAGGGGCGCGCCCCAGGCCGTCCAGGCATCCGCCAGCATGAAGGGCACCGCCCCCAGAGCCAAGGCCGCAATGATGCCAAGGCGCGGCAGGGTGGGCCAGAAATTCGCGCCATAGCGGTCGAGCGCGAGACCGAACACGCCCAGCCCCCAGGCCAGAAGCGCCACCACGGTCAGCGTCGATGTCCACCGAGGGCTTCCGCGCCAGCGCCACAGCAGGGCCAGCTGGATCGCACCATAAAGCGCCAGGTGCAGCGCCAGGTAATCCGCGACCAGCACTGGCAGGAGGCGGGTGTCCAGCGGCGCGGCCAGCAGCGGCGCGGCTAGCATCGGCAGCAGAACCAGCAGGCCAAGGCGCGGCGCGCTCAGCGGTGCGGGTGCGTCGGGCCCGGCGGGCAGGCGCCGCGCGATGGGCGCGAACAGCGCCGCGATCGCCGCCAGCAGCCCCAGCAGCGCCCAGCCGGTCTGCGGCACCGGTGCCCTTTCGCTGCGGCCATAATAAGCGTTCAGCCAGTCTAGCGCCGCTGCCCGCCCTGCGCGGCTGTGCAGGATTGAGACATGCTCGGCATAGGGCGCCAGCAACGCCTCGCGCGCGTTGGATCCGCTTGTCACCGCCTCCCCTTCCTGCGCGGCGGGATCGACCATACGCGCCGCTTCCAGCGCGAACTCGGCCAGTCCCGGCTCCCACGCGCCGGTGATCAGCAGTAGGTTCTCCGGGTGGCTCCGGTCTATTGCCAGCGAAAAGGCCGAGAGCAGCACCAGCGGCCCGATCCCCTCGGTCTCCAATGCGGTGCGCACCAGGATATCGGTCGCCATGGAATGGCCCAGCAGCGCCACGGGTTCGTCGCCGCGCCGAACTGTCTGGATCACGCTGCGAGTCTGCTCGACCAGCAACCGCGTCGTGCCGTCCAACGAGGTCACGTCGCCTGACATCGGGATGTCATGCCGCCCGTGCCCCTCGAAGTCGAATGCATACACCGTGTATCCCGCCTGCGCGAGCACACCGGCATAGCCCTGCATCATCTGGCGCGACCCGGCAAAGCCGTGCGCGATCACCACCACCGGCCCGTCGCTGCCGTCGCTCCACTCGGTGATCGGCGTCGGGCCCTCGCGGAAATCGGTCAGGGTCAGGCCCGCACGTGCCCCCTCCAGCAGCCAGAGCGCCCAGGCGCCGACCAGAACCGCCAGCAGCGGCAGCAAGCGGCTCATTCCGGCTGCAGCAGCATGGCGCCGATCGCCCCGGTCGCCTGGTTCAGGGTAAAGCGCAGGATGCCGTCCTCGAAATCCCCGGTCCCACCGTTAAACCGCGTCGCGGGCAAGGTCAGGATCAGCCCCACGGTCGGGTCATAGCGCGCGGCCAGTGCCGCGAAATCGACGCCGGCGAAACCCATGCCGCCGCTGCCGACCATCCGGCATTGCCGATCGCCAAGCTGCGAATAGGGCGGCGACAGCACGAGGATGCGATAGCCCCCCGCTGCCGGCTCGCCAGTGTCGATCAGCGCCACCCGCACCGCGCCGTTGGCGAAGGTGCGCGTGTTCTCTTCCCAGGGCTCGGCCAGGAACTGCGCCCCCGCCGCCCAGTCGTCGCAATCCTGCACCTCCTGCGCGGCGGCGGGCAGACCTGCGGCCAGCAGCAGAAGGGCAGCGCGGATCACGCCCGCGCCTCGTCCATCAGGCGGCGCATCTCGTGGATGGCTGGCGCCAGCCCGCGAAAGATCGCCTCGCCGATGATGAAATGGCCGATGTTCAACTCCATCACCTCGGGAAAGGCGGCGACCGGCGCAACCGTCTCGTAGGTCAGTCCGTGGCCCGCATGCACTTCGAGCCCCAGCGAATGCGCATAGGCCGCCATGGTGCCCAGCCGCTCGCATTCGGCGTCGCGCTCGTCCAGCCGGCCTTCGGCGTGGAAATCGCAATAAGCCCCGGTGTGCAGCTCGATCACCTGCGCACCGATGCGGTGGGCGGCGTCGATCTGCACAGCGTCCGCGGCGATGAAGATCGACACCCGGCAGCCCGCATCGCGCAAGGGTGCTATAAAATGCGCCAGCCGGTTCTCGTCACGCGCCACTTCCAGACCGCCCTCGGTCGTCCGTTCCTCGCGCTTTTCCGGCACGATGCAGACCGCGTGCGGCTTGTGGCGCAGGGCGATCTTCTGCATCTCGTCGGTGGCCGCCATCTCGAAGTTGAGCGGCAGCGTCAACGCCTCCATCAGCCGCTCGATGTCGCGGTCCGAGATGTGGCGGCGGTCCTCGCGCAGATGTGCGGTGATGCCGTCGGCGCCGGCCTCCTCGGCGATCTGCGCGGCACGGATCGGGTCAGGATAGGCACTGCCGCGCGCGTTGCGCACGGTTGCGACGTGGTCGATGTTGACGCCCAGGCGCAGGCGTCCGGCATAATCGGTCATGGGTCTGGTTCCCTCTTGCTTGCCGCCCAAGCTAGCGGTCCGCGCGCGCGGTGCAATCGTGAAAGCGCGATCGGCGGTGACGATCCGGGAAACCTGCCCCTGCTTCTTCTGGCAAAAAAATATTTCGGGGGTCCGAGGTCAGACCCCGATGCGGTCGCGCAGCAGCCGCAGCGTGGCGCGGTCGGCCTCGTCCAGCGGCGCGCAGCGCGAACGGAACAGCGTCGCCTGGCTGCGCAGGACGGGTTCCTCGGCCAGCACCTTGAGGTGGTTTGCGCGCAGCGTCTCGCCGGTCGAGGTGATGTCGGCGATGGCCTCGGCGGTCAGGTTGGCGACCGTGCCCTCGGTCGCGCCCTGGCTGTCGACAAGCTGGTAATCCGACACCCCGCCGTCACGCAGATAGTCGCGCACCAGCCGGTGATACTTGGTCGCAATGCGCAGCCGGTGGCCGTGCCGGGCACGAAAGGCGGCGGCGGCGGCGTCGAGGTCGTCCAGCGTGTCCACGTCGACCCAGCAGGCGGGCACGGCCACGATCAGGTCGGCATGGCCAAAGCCCAGCTCGGCCATCTGTTCCACCTTCTGGTCCCACTGCACCAGCTTCTCGCGGATCAGGTCGGTGCCCGTCACGCCCAGGTGGATGCGCCCGGCGGCCAGTTCGCGAGGGATCTCGCCCGCCGACAGCAGCACCAGCGCCACGTTCTCGACCCCGTCCACCGCGCCGGCGTATTCGCGTTCCGACCCGGTGCGCGACAGCGAAACACCGCGCGTGCCGAACCAGTCGAAGGTCTTTTCCATCAGCCGGCCCTTGGACGGCACGCCCAGCTTGATCATGCCGCGCCCTCCATCTGCATCAGCGCGTCGGGCCGGATGACGCCTCCTACGGCGGGGATCTCGCGGCCCTGGCCCAGGCGGCGGGTCAGCGCGTCATAGCGCCCGCCGGTGGCGACGGGGGGCAGGTCGGGGCGCGCCTCGGCGATCATGCCAAAGACGAAGCCGTCGTAATATTCCATCGAGGTGCGGCCGAAACTGGCCTCGAAGCCGAGGCGGCCCACGTCGACCCCGCGCGCCGACAGCGCCTCCAGCCGCCGCGCCATGCGCGTCAGCGCGGGCGTCAGCGCGGGCAGGTCCACGGCGATGTCGCGCAGCCGTTCCAGCGCAAAGGGGCCCGGCGCCTTGACCGCCAGCACCGCGTCGATCAGCGCCACCTGTTCGGCGCTCAGGGGCGGCTCGGCGGCATCGGCGCGCAGCGCCTCGATCCGGGCGGCGATCTCGGCCTCGCTGCGCAGGCCGATCATCGGCGTCGCGCGAGCCATCGGGTCGGCCTCGGCCAGCAGGGCGCGACGCGTGGGCGGCATCGGCGTCTTGCCTGAGAACCGGTCGAGCAGTTGGCGGAACCGGCGCGGCCGCCAGAGATGGCGCATCAGCGCGGCATGACGGCGCTCCGAGGCGCCAAGACCCGCCACGGCGGCGGTCAGCACCCCGATATCGCCGGTGACGGCGCGCAGGGCGTAGCCCTTGAGCAGGTCGGCAAACAGGGCAAAGACCTCGGCATCTGCCGCCGCCGGATCGGCGCGGTCGAAGATCTCGAAGCCGACCTGCAGGTATTCGACGGGCCGTTCCGGGTGCCTCTCCTGCCGGCGAAAGACCTTGCCGGAATAGGTGTAGCGGGCGGGCTCGGCCCCGTCCGACATGTGCATCTGCACCACCGGCACGGTGAAATCCGGGCGCAGCATCATCTCGCCCTGTACCGGGTCGTGGGTCACGTAGGCACGGGCGCGGATGTCCTCGCCATAGAGGTCCAGCAGCGTCTCCGCCGGTTGCAGCACGCCCGTTTCCACCGGGATCGCCCCGGCGGATTCGAAGGCCGCGCGCAGTTGAGCGGCCTTGGCGACAGAGACGAGGCTCACCCCTGCGCCCCTGTATCCAGATTGTGTGCAGAGAGTATTTCACGAACCTTCGCCACCAGGTCGCCGCGCGGCACCTCGTATTGGCTGGGGCGGTCCTTCCATTCCTCCAGCGTGGCGTCCTGCGCGATTTTCGCGCCCAGGATCAGGTCCTTGATCTGCACGACGCCATTGGCCTTCTCGTCGCCGCCCTCGATCACCGCGACGGGGGATTGCCGCTTGTCCGCGTATTTCAACTGGTTGCCGAAGTTCTTGGGGTTGCCGAGATAGACCTCGGCGCGGATGCCCGCCTGCCGGAGTTCCGCGACCATCTGCTGGTAGTCGCCCATGCGGTCGCGGTCCATCACGGTCACGACGACCGGCCCGGCGACCTGCCCGCCGATCCGCCCCTTTTCCCGCAGCGCGGCCAGCAGCCGGTCGACGCCGATGGAGACGCCCGTCGCCGGCACCGCCTGCCCGGTGAACCGCTTCACCAGGTCGTCATAGCGCCCGCCGCCCGCGACCGAGCCGAACTGCCGCTTGCGGCCCTTGTCGTCGAGGATTTCGAAGGTCAGCTCCGCCTCGAAGACCGGCCCTGTGTAATAGCCCAGCCCGCGCACCACGCTGGGGTCGATGATGATGCGGTCGGGGCCGTAGCCCTGCGCCGCCAGCAGAGCGGCGATTTCCTCAAGCTCCGAGACCCCCTCGTCGCCGACCTGTGACTCGCCGATGGCATCGCGCAGGTTGGCCAGCGTGTCGGCGGCCTCGAGCCGCCCCGAGGTCAGGAAGGCGATGACCGGCTCTGCCTGATCCGGAGCCAGACCCACGCCGTCGATATAGGCGCCCGAGGCGTCCAGCCGCCCCTTTCCCAGCAACTCGCGCACCCCGGCCTCGCCGACCTTGTCGAACTTGTCGATGGTGCGCAGCACGGCGGCGCGCTGGTCGTCGTCCTTGAGGCCCATCACCTCGAGCACGCCATTCAGAACCTTCCGGTTGTTCACCCGGATCAGGTAGTCGCCGCGCGGGATGCCCACGGTTTCGAGGCAATCGGCCAGCATGGCGCAGATCTCGGCATCCGCCGCGACGCTGGCCGCGCCCACGGTGTCCGCGTCGCACTGGTAGAACTGGCGGAAGCGCCCCGGCCCCGGCTTTTCATTCCGCCAGACCGGGCCCATCGCATAGCGGCGATAGGGCAGGGGCAGGTCGTTGCGGTGCTGGGCATAGACGCGGGCAAGCGGCGCGGTCAGGTCATAGCGCAGCGCCACCCAGCCGTCATCGTCATCCTCCCAGGCGAACACGCCCTCGTTCGGACGGTCCACGTCGGGCAGGAACTTGCCCAGCGCCTCGACCGTCTCGACCGCCGAGGATTCCAGCGCGTCAAAGCCGTAGCGATGGTAGACCTGCATGATGGCGCGCAGCATCTCGGCGCGGTCCGACACCTCGGCGCCGAAATAGTCGCGGAACCCCTTGGGGGTCTGCGCCCGCGGGCGGAGAGATTTCTTGTCCTTGGCCATGACTCGGGGCTCCGGCTTGGGTCGCGCCCCCTCTAGCGGAAGGGCGCAGGGGGGGCAAGCGACGGGGCGGCGGTCAGAACGTGTAGCCGAAGCGGGCGATGTCCTGCGCGCAGAGGTCGGCGACGTGATCGGCCAGCGCGGCGTCGTAATGGTCGCGGTAATCGCCACGGTCGGAGCGGTTCACATGCGGCAGGTCCGGGGTGAAACCGAGGTGCGCGGCCAATGGGGCCATGTCCTTGTCCAGTTGCTCCAGACGCAGGAAAAGCGCCGGGCGTTCCGCCCCCGTCAAGTCGCGGACGTAACGGCCATAAGGCCATGCCTTGAGGCTGGCCATGGTGTGCGGATGGCGCAGGAAGCCCGCGAAATCATGCGTCCGGGCAAGCGTCACGGCATCATGGTCGAACTCCTGCGCGCGCAGCCAGTGGTAATAACTCACCAGCCGGTCCCACGGGTTGCGGATAAGGGTGAAGACCCGCATCCCGTCCATCTCGGTGCCGCTCACCACCCCGTCGAGATCGGCCAGTGTGGAGTGCTTCCACAGACGGCCTGCCGAGGTCAGCCCCTTCAGCCGCCCCTTGCGGCGCTGCGCCTTCGGCGTGTCTCCGATCAGGATGTCATCCTTCATCGCCCGCGCCTCCAGCGCCAGCGCCATCGAGGTGCCGCCGGTCTTGGGGATGTGGACAAAGATGTAGCGGCGCCCGCGCGACACGATCATGGGCGCGACGGTAAGGCAGGCCGCCCGGACCACGCAAGCAGGGTCAAACTTCCCTGGCGATCTTGCGCAGTTCGAATTTCTGGATCTTGCCGGTCGAGGTCTTGGGCAGTTCCTGGAACACCACCTTTTTCGGCGTCTTGAACCCGGCGAGGTGCTGGCGCGCATAGGCGATCAGGTCGGCCTCGGTCGCGTCATGACCGTCCTTCAACTCGACGAAGGCGCAGGGCACTTCGCCCCATTTCTCGTCCGGCTTGGCCACCACGGCGCAAAGCAGCACCGCGTCATGGCCCATCAGGCAGGATTCCACCTCGACCGAACTGATGTTCTCTCCACCCGAGATGATGATGTCCTTCGCCCGGTCCGCGATCTGAAGGTAACTGTCGGGATGCAGAACGGCGATGTCGCCGGAATGGAAATAGCCGCCCGCGAACGCCTCTTCGGTGGCCTTGGGGTTCTTGAGATAGCCTTTCATCACGCCGTTGCCGCGAAACACGATCTCGCCCTTGGTTGCGCCGTCGCACGCCACCTCAGCCCCGGCCTCGTCCCAGACGGTAACATGCTCCATGAAGGGCATGGCGACGCCCTGCCGTGCCTTCACCGCGGCGCGCGCGTCGCCTTTGGTGTGCTCCCACTTCGCTTGCCAGGTGGATTCGGTGGCGGGGCCGTAGGTCTCGGTCAGGCCGTAGACCTGGGTGACGTTGAAGCCCATCGGCTCGATCTTGGCGAGCGTCGCCGGGGCGGGGGGCGCACCCGCGGTAAACACCTCGACAATGTGCGAGAACTCACGGCGTTGCGCCGCGGGTGCGTTCACCAACGTGTTCAGCACGATCGGCGCGCCGCCGAAATGGGTTGCGCCCTCGTCCGCGATGGCGTCGAAGATGTTCTTCGCCGTGATGTCGCGGCAGCAGACGACCGTGCCGCCCACCGCCGGCATCATCCAGGTGTGGCACCAGCCGTTGCAGTGGAACAGCGGCACGATGGTCAGGTAGACCGGGTGCAGCACGATCCGCCAGGACAGGACTTGCCCCATGGCATTCAGGTAGGCGCCGCGATGGTGATAGACGACACCCTTGGGCCGCCCCGTCGTGCCGGAGGTGTAGTTGAGCGCGATGCTCTCCCACTCGTCCTCGGGCATGATCCAGGCGAAACCCGGATCGCCCGAGTCCAGCAGGTCCTCGTAGGTCCGGTAGTGTCCGCCGGCATGGACGCCAGCATGGTCGTCGGGAACCTCGATGATGACCGGCGCCGACCCGTCCATCCGTTCCAGCGCCTCGGCCAGCAGCGGCAGGAATTGCGGGTCGACCAGCACCACCTTCGCCTCGCCATGATCGAGGATATAGGCGACCGTATCGGGATCGAGCCGCGTGTTGATCGTGTTCAGCACCGCGCCACAGGCGGGCACGCCGAAATGCGCCTCTGCCTGGGCGGGAATGTTGGGCAGGATCGTCGCCACAACGTCGCCGGGACTTACCCCCAACCCCGCCAGCGCCGAGGCCAGCCGCGTCACCCGCTCGATGTATTCGGCATAGGTCTTGCGATGCGCGCCGTAGACGACCGCCAGGTGATCCGGCCAGATCTGGGCCGCGCGCGTCAGGAAGGACAGTGGCGTCAGTGGCACGTAATTCGCCGCGGTCCGGCCCAGCCCGGTCTCGTCCTTCATCCAGCCCATGATCCCCTCCCGTTTGTTGCGCGGGCCAACGATATGGCGCGGGGCGCATTTGGAAAAGCCCATTCCGTGCCCCCGCGTCCCGGCTTCTTCGGTTCACGAATTCCGCGGGAGGGGTTCGGAACGGTCAGAGGCCTGCCCGTGGCGCGACGGCGGGATCAGCGCACTGGGTCGAGCAGCGCGTCGCGCATCGTGCAGTCGCGCACCACGTCGCGGCCGCAGGGCACCGGGTCGAGCGTTTTCGACAGGCACAGCCGCGCCTCCTGGATGCGGCCGGCCTTGCAGGTGATGGTCAGCATGTCCGCCTCCCAGCCGGGATTGGCCTTGAGGAATGCCTCTTCGACCACCTGCGCGGGCAGGGAGACGGGCTGCTCCAGCGCGCGGAACACGGGCGGGCGGTTCACGGCGTCATAGGCGCGCCGGGCTGTGGCGAAATAGTCTTCCGCCGACAGGCCCGAACAGCTGCCATGCTTGTTCCACTGGTGCCAGGCCAGGCCCGGCGTGCCCATGATGTCCGCCATCCCTGCGGTCATGGCGCGGGTCGGCGGGCGCTGCGGCGTGGCGCAATAGGACGGCCAGCCACGATGATATTGCGGCCAGAGCCCGTGCAGGATCCAGCCGTGGTCCTCGTCGCATTGCGGGCTTCGGCGGGCATCGCCCTCCAGCGCGCACCAGGTGGGCGACCAGCTGAGCGCCAGCACATAGTAATCGAACTCGCCTGCCCGCTCGCCCTCGGCCAGGGCGGCGGTGACGCTCAGCAGCAGGGCAACCAGCCAGCGCATTTTCTCTTTCCCTCTTGGCCCCGGACGACTATATACGCGCCGAGTTTCCCGACAACGGCAACTTGTTCCGGCCCTCCGGAACCGCCGAGGCGCAAGCCCGGCGCCAGGATTTCCGTTGTCCGACGACAAGGAGAAAACGACATGGCAAAGCTGCTGCATCCCAAGGCGACCGCCGTCTGGCTGGTGGACAACACCACGCTGAACTTCAAGCAGATCGCCGATTTCACCGGCTTCCACGAGCTCGAGATCCAGGGCATCGCCGATGGCGACGTCGCTGTCGGCGTCAAGGGCTTTGACCCGGTCGCCAACAACCAGCTGGACCAGGCCGAGGTCGAGCGCGCCGAAAAGGACCCGCTCTACAAGATGCGGCTCAAGCACAACCCCGCCGCCGAGGACGAGGACAAGCGCCGTGGCCCGCGTTATACCCCGCTGTCCAAGCGCAAGGACCGTCCCAACGCGATCCTCTGGCTGGTCAAGTTCCATCCCGAGTTGACCGACAGCCAGATCGCCAAGCTGGTCGGCACGACCAAGCCGACCATCCAGACGATCCGCGACCGCACCCACTGGGACATCCAGAACATGCAGCCGATCGACCCGGTCGCGCTGGGTCTGTGCCGCCAGTCCGAACTGGACGATGCCGTGGCCAAGGCCGCAAAGAAGGCCGAGGCCGTGATGACCGACGACGAGCGCCGCAAGCTGGTCTCGACCGAGCAGAGCCTCGGGATGGAGACAGAGCCGCGTCTGCCCACCGCGATCGAGGGGCTCGAGACCTTCAGCCTGTCCGACCCGCGCGGCGAGGATGACGAGGACGAGGACGAGCCCGATTTCAGCGATGCCGAAAGCTTCTTCAAGCTGCCCGCGGGCGGCGACGATGACGACGACGACGAAGATCCGCGCCGCTGATCCGGTGCGCTTGCCGCGGCGCAGGGTGGAAATTCTGCGCTGCGGCACTATGTGTTCTGGGTGATGAACGCTTTCGCGACAGTCTCCCGCGCGCTGCCTCAGCCCGGCGGCGCAGCCCTGCTGCTGGATTTCGACGGCACGCTTGTCGACCTGGCCGAGACGCCGGGGGGCATCGCCATCGACCCCGGCCTTCCCTCCTTGCTGGACGATCTGGCTCGGGCCACGGGTGGCGCGCTGGCGCTGGTTTCGGGCCGAGCCATCGATGATCTCGCCGGTTTCCTTCCAGGCTATGGCGGCCCGCTGATCGGCGGCCACGGTGCCGAAACCCGGCTGGACGGGCGTATCTCGCGGCATCCGCTGGCGGGATCGGCCCTGCTGGCGCGGCTCTGGTCCGAGGTTCAGGCGCTGGCCGCCGAGGCGCCGGGCCTTCTGGCCGAGCCAAAGCCCACCGGCTGCGTCCTGCATTATCGCCGCGCGCCCGGGCACGAGGCCTGGGTGCAGGACAGGCTGGCCGCGCTGGCCGGCTCTGCGCCGGGGATAGAGGCGCACCAGTCCAAGATGGCGGTGGAACTGCGACCCGACGATATCGGCAAGGATCGCGCGGTGGCAGCGCTCTTGCAGCTGCCGCCCTTTGCCGGCCGGGCGGCAATTTTCTGCGGTGACGATGCAACCGACGAGCCCGCCATGGCGTTCTGCCTGCAAGCAGGGGGGACGGCCATCAAGGTGGGCAAGGGTCCCAGCGCCGCGCCCCATCGGCTCGACGCGCCCGCCGCGCTGCGCGCCGCACTGACCCATTGGGCAGGACTGGAGACCGCGAGATGACCGGCAGACTGATCGTCCTATCGAACCGTATCCCGACCGAGGCGCAACCCTCGGGCGGGCTGGTCGTCGCCTTGCACGATTGCCTGACGCAGCGCGGCGGCATCTGGATCGGCGCCGCCGCCGAGCCGACAGCGACGCCCGACGAAGGGTTCCGCACCGTCGCGACCGGCGCCTACACGCGCCTCGCCTTCGACCTGACGCCGCAGGAGTTCGAGACCTATTACCTCGGCTATGCCAACTCGGTGCTCTGGCCTCTGTTCCACCGCCGTGCCGACCTCATGGACGTGCAGCCGGGATTTGCCGAGGGCTATCTCGGGGTGAACGCGCGGCTGGCGGGCCTGCTGGCCGATTTCCTGCGCCCCGACGATGTGCTGTGGGTGCAGGATTACCATTTCCTGCCGCTGGCGCACGAATTGCGCCGTCTGGGCGTGACGAACCGGATCGGTTTCTTCCTGCATATCCCCTTCCCCGTGGCCACCGACGTGCCCGCACTGCCAGAGGCCGCCGTCCTGCCGGACTGGGTCGCGGGTTACGACGTCTTCGGGGTCCAGACGCGGGCGGATGTGGAGCGGCTGCGCATCCTGTTCGATCGCAACGGCGTGTCCGGTGCGCTGGGTGACGGGCCGATCCGGCTGCGCGGGCGAGAGGTTCTGCCGCTGGCCTGCCCCATCGGCATCGACGCGAAGGGCTATCGCGAGACGGCGGCGAAGTCGGCCGGCGGGGATCGCATCGCCATGCCGCCGCAACAGAAGCTGGTGCTGGGCGTCGACCGGCTGGACTACTCCAAGGGTCTGGTGCAGCGCTTTGCCGGGTTCGGCGCCTATCTCTCTGCGCGGTCCGGGGACGATCCGCAGGCGACGCTGTTGCAGATCGCGCCGCCCTCGCGCGAGGATGTCGATGCCTACCAGGACATCCGGATGCAGTTGGACCTGACGACGGGGTCCATCAATGGCGAACATGGCGAGATCGACTGGACGCCGATCCGCTACATCCGCCGTCCGGTTCCCCGCGACGACCTGGCGGGACTGTATCGCCGGGCGGACGTGGCGATGGTGACGCCGCTGGCGGACGGGATGAACCTGGTGGCCAAGGAGTTCGTCGCCGCGCAGGACCCGGCCAATCCCGGCGTGCTGATCCTGTCGCATTTCGCCGGCGCGGCGGAACAGATGCCGCAGGCGCTGATCGTGAACCCCTACGACGCGCAGGACATGGCGCAGGCGCTGCGGCGGGCGCTGACCATGACGCTGGCAGAGCGCCGCTCGCGGCACGCCGCGCTGTGGAAAGCAGTCGACGACGAGGATATCGGCTGGTGGACGCGGCGCTTCCTGAATGCGCTGGGCGGGGCCACAGTGGCCGAGGTCGCCTGACGCGTCACATCCGCTTGCGCGCGTTCAGCGCGGCGGTGATCGTACCGTCGTCGAGATAGTCCAGTTCGCCGCCCACCGGCACGCCCTGCGCCAGAGAGGACAGCGCCACGCGCCCCTCCAGCTGGTCGGCGATGTAATGCGCGGTGGTCTGGCCGTCGATCGTGGCGCCAAGGGCGAGGATGATCTCGGAAATCGCCTCGGCCTCGATCCTTCGGGCGAGTTGCGGGATGCGCAGGTCATCCGGCCCCACTCCGTCCAGCGCCGACAACGTGCCGCCAAGGACGTGGTAGCGCCCCTTGAACACGCCCGATCGTTCCATCGCCCACAGGTCGGCCACGTCCTCGACCACGCAGAGCAGGCCGTTCGCGCGGGCCTCGTCGGCGCAGATCGGGCAGATGTCGGCCGTGCCGATATTGCCGCAGTTCAGGCAGTCGCGGGCAGTCCGGGCGACCTCGGCCATGGCCTCGGCCAGCGGCATCAGCAGCATCCCGCGTTTCGCCATCAGGTGCAGCACCGCGCGCCGGGCAGAGCGCGGCCCGAGGCCCGGAAGCCGGGCCATCAGGTCGATCAAGGTCTCGATGCTGTCAGGTGCACTCACGGGGCGTCGGGCGGGGTTTCACCCCCGCCTCTCCTTCAGAAGGGCAGCTTCATGTCTGCTGGCAGGCCCAGCGATTCGGTCAGCTTGCGCATCTCTTCGGCGCTCTTCGCGCCGGCCTTGGCCTGGGCATCCTTGATGGCGGCGAGGATCAGGTCCTCCGCCACTTCCTTTTCGGACGGCACGAAGATCGACAGGTCGATATCCAGCCCCGTCAGCTCGCCCTTGGCGGTGGCGGTGGCCTTGACCAGCCCCGCGCCGGATTCGCCGGTCACGGTGATCTGCGCCAAGTCCTCCTGGAGTTGCACCACCTTGGCCTGCATCTCCTGCGCCTGTTTCATCATCTTGGCCATGTCGCCAAGTCCGCCAAGTCCGCCGAGTCCCTTGAGCATCGTCATTTCTCCTGGTCTGTGGTCCGCCCCTGCGAGGGGGCGGTGTAGAGGATGGTTGCAACACATATCGCAGCGACGACGGCGATGAACAAGGCGGGCGAGGCGATACAGCCCTCGGTCGCGGCCATTTGGGTCGTCTCGCCGCCGCCGGGCGCGAAGACGCGCAGCGAAGCCAGGATCGACCAGCCGCAGACCGCCGCCAGCCCGACCCACTGATTGCGTAGCCGCACGGCCAGGGCCGTCACCAGCAGCAGGACCAGCGAAACCGGCGAGGCCGCCATGTGCAGCGCCTCGTCCAAAGCGTTCGCGGGACCGCCGGTAGGATCCCAGAGCGGGCGTAGCGTGTCGCAGGTTGCGGCCAGCGCCGGGCCCGGCAGGGCGATGCAGAGGGCCAGCGCGGCAACGGCCCGGCCAAGGGCGCGGGTCGGGGTCATTCCTCGAACGGGTCCCACTCGTCCTCGACCTCGGGCAGGGCCTCGGCCTGCGCGGCGGTGTTGGCCTCTTCCACCGTGCGGATCGCGGCAATCTTTGAACCCGGAAATGCGGCCAGCGCGGCCTTGACCAGCGGATGCGCCTCGGCCTCGCGCTTCAGCGCCTGCGCGTCGGCATCGCGACGTTCGGTGATGGTGGGTTCCGTGCAATCTCCAACCACCGAGATCGCCCAGCGGTTCCCCGTCCAGCGTTGCAGCGCGCCGCCCAGCCGCGCGGCCAGGTCGGAGGGTGCATTGTCGGTGGGCGTGAACTCGATCCGTCCGGGGCTGTAGGCGGCAAGGCGCAGGCAGCCCTCGACCTCGACCAGAAGCTTGACGTCGCGGTTGGCTCGGATCAGGTCCAGCACATGCTCGAACGTGGGATAATGCGCCAGCGCCTGCGCCGGGGCCAGCGCCACGACCGTGTTGCCGTGGCTGGCCAAGGGGCCGGAAGGGCCGGGATGGGTGGGCGCGGGCATACCCTGCGCGCGGGTCTGCGCGCTGCCGCCGGCACTCATGCCGCCAGAGGGGCCGGGGCTGGCGGGCGGTGGCGTGTCCTGCAACTTGCGCAGCAATTCCTCGGGCGAGGGCAGGTCGGCGACATGGGTCAGGCGGATCACCGCCATCTCGGCCGCCATCATAGCGGACGGCGCGGTCGAGACCTCCTCGATCGCCTTAAGCAGCATCTGCCACATCCGCGTCAGTGCCCGCATCCCCAGCCCGTCGGCAAAGGCGAGGCCGCGCGCCCGTTCATCCGGCGAGACCGTGGGGTCCTCGGCAGCGTCCGGCGTGATCTTGACCACGGAAATCCAGTGCGTCAGCTCTGCCAGGTCGCGCAGCACCGCCAGCGGGTCGGCCCCGTCGGCATATTGCGCACCCAGTTCCTGCAAGGCGCCCGCCGCGTCGCCGCGCATGATCCGCTCGAACAGGTCCATGGTGCGGCCCCGGTCGGCCAATCCCAGCATGGCGCGGACCTGGTCGGCGGTCGTCTCGCCCGCGCCATGCGAAATCGCCTGGTCCAGCAGCGAGGTGGCATCCCGCGCCGATCCCTCGGCCGCGCGGGTAATCAGCGCCAGCGCGTCGTCGGCGATCTCGGCGCCCTCGGACGTGGCAATCTTGCGCAGCAGCGCGATCATCACCTCGGGTTCGATCCGGCGCAGGTCGAAGCGCTGGCAGCGGGACAGCACGGTAACGGGAACCTTGCGGATCTCGGTCGTGGCAAAGATGAACTTCACATGCGCCGGCGGTTCCTCCAGCGTCTTGAGCAGCGCGTTGAAGGCGCTGGTCGACAGCATGTGAACCTCGTCGATGATGTAGATCTTGTAGCGCGCGCTGGCCGCCCGGTAATGTACGCTGTCGATGATCTCGCGGATGTCGCCGACGCCGGTGCGGCTGGCCGCGTCCATCTCCATCACGTCGACATGGCGGCCTTCCATGATGGCGACGCAATGCTCGCATTTCCCGCAGGGTTCGGTCGTGGGGCCGCCCTTGCCGTCGGGGCCGATGCAGTTCATGCCCTTGGCGATGATGCGCGCGGTGGTGGTTTTTCCGGTGCCGCGAATCCCCGTCATGATGAAGGCCTGCGCGATGCGATCCGCTGCAAAGGCGTTCTTCAGCGTGCGCACCATCGCGTCCTGCCCGACGAGATCGGTAAAGGTCTCGGGGCGGTACTTGCGGGCGAGCACCTGGTATTGCGGTGTATCGGACATGGGTGGCCTTCCTTGCTGGAGCCAGAGCCTAGGACGGGGCAGCGGCGCCGTCTACCCGTCCGGGCGCGTCAGTAGTGCGGCGGCTTCTCGTTGCCCAGGACGACGCCACCCGTGCCCTCGGATTCGCGCTGGGCCTCGCGGTACAGCAGCATCTCGACCCGGCGGGTCAGAACGGCGATCTCGCGGTCCTGTCGGGCCACGGTGTCGCTGAGATCGTCGACTGTGCGGATCAGGTGCGCCAGGCGTTCCTCGATCTCGGTCATTTCGGACCCCTTCCGGCTTCGGCCTTCTTCTTTTTCAGCGCCGCCAGCTTTGCCTTGAGCGCGCCCTTGCGGCGGTTCTGGTAGGCGGTGATCAGCGGCAGCGAGAGGTAGTAGCAGACCATTCCCGCGACGATGCCCGGCAGGATGCCGCCCACGAGGTAGGGATAGAAGACCTCGTGGTAGAAGATCGACAGGCGCGACCAGTCGGTCTGGGCGTCGGTGAACAGCGCCACGAAATTCTGCCACAGGTCGTCGCCCGCGAGGACGAATTTCTGCAACAGGGTGCCGTGTTCCTCTTCCGGGGTCATGCCAAGCAGCCAGTAGCCGGTCTTGAGCGCGATCACCCCGATGGGCACGTAGGTCAGCGGGTTGCCAAAGAAGGTCGACAGCATCGCGGCCAGGATGTTGCCGCGCATCACCCAGGCAATCAGGCCGGCACAGACGAAATGCAGGCCGTAGAACGGGGTGAAGGTGGTGAACACGCCGGCAAAGATGCCGCGCGCGATGCGGTGCGGCGGATCGGGCAGGCGGTTCAGCCGGTGGCTGACGTAACGCGCGGCGCGGCCCCAGCCGCCACGCGGCCAGAGTGCCTCGACCACGACCCGCCAGGCCGGTCTTCGATCCCGTCGCTTGAATACCAAGACGCCGTCCTTACCCTTTGCCCCGCCAAGTCACTCTGCCGCTTCCGGGGTGAGGGCAAGACCCGGATCGCGGCGCCGTTCGACCGAGGCCAGATTGCTGTCTGCCTCGAGCGCGGAGAGGACGCTGTGCAGATGTTCCGCATCGCGCAACTCCACGTCCACCATGATGCGGTAAAAATCCGGTTTCCGGTCGACGAAATGCAGGTCCGAGATATTGGCCTGACGCTCTCCGATCAATGTGCAGATTCGTCCCAGGACGCCGGCATCGTTGGTGATCGTGAGATCGAGCGAGACCGGATAGACCGGCGGGTGCAACCCGTCGGCCCAATGCAGGTCGAGCCAGCGGTCGGGCTGGCTTTCGAAATCGGTCAACGCGGCGCAGTCGATGGCATGTACGGCGACGCCCTTGCCGGGGCGCACGATGCCGACGATGCGTTCGCCCGGCAGCGGCTGGCAGCAGGGCGCGCGCTCGAACGCCTGGCCGTGGGCCAGGCCCACGACGGCGCGCTTGGCCTCGACCTCGCCGCGGTCGGCGGGGGCGAGATCGGGGTAGACCGACTGCACGACGGTGTCGGTGCCCAACTCTGCCCGGCCCAGCGCCGCCAGCAGATCCTCGGCATCCTCGTAGCGCAGGGTGCGCGCGGCCTTGGCCAGGACCTTGTCCGTCGCCTTCTTGCCGTGGTGGTCGAAGGCGGCGCGCGCCAGTTCCAGCCCCAGCTTGGCAAAGCGTTCCTTGGTCGCCTCGCGCAACGCCCGGCGGATCGCCGTCTTGGCCTTGCCGGTCTGGGCGATGTCCAGCCAGGTCGCCTGCGGCATCTGACCCTCGGCGGTGATGATGTCGACCGACTGGCCGTTCTTGAGCCGGGTCCAGAGCGGCACGCGGATGCCGTCGACCTTGGCGCCGACGCAGCCCGCGCCGATCCGCGTGTGGATCGCATAGGCGAAATCCAGTGGCGTTGCGCCCTTGGGCAGCTTCACCACGTCGCCCTTGGGCGTGAAGCAGAAGACCTTGTCGGAATACATCTCGAGCTTGACCGCCTCGAGGAATTCGTCGTGGTCGTCCTCTTCGTCGAACTGCTCGGTCAGCTGGGCGATCCACTTGGTCGGATCGACGGCAAAGCGGTTCAGCGCGGGCACGCCGTCGCGGTAGGACCAGTGCGCGGCGACGCCTGTCTCGGCGACCTCGTGCATCTCGCGGGTGCGGATCTGCACCTCGACCCGCTTGCCGTCGCGGCCCGAGACGGTGGTGTGGATGCTGCGATAGCCGTTCGATTTCGGCTGGCTGATATAGTCCTTGAACCGGCCCGGCACGGCGCGCCAGCGCTGGTGGATGGCACCCAGCGCGGCATAGCATTCGGCCTCGGACTGGGTGATGACGCGAAAGCCATAGATGTCTGAGAGCCGGGAAAAGCCTATCTTCTTTTCCTGCATCTTGCGCCAAATCGAATAGGGTTTCTTGGCCCGGCCAAAGACCTGGGCGTGCACGCCGACCTTTTCCAGTTCCGCCTGCATGTCGGCGGTGATCCGGTGGATCACGTCGCCGGTTTCCTTTTGCAGCGTGACGAAGCGGCGGATGATGCTGGAACGCCCCTCGGGGTTCAGAACGCGAAAGGACAGGTCCTCGAGTTCATCACGCATCCACTGCATGCCCATCCGGCCGGCGAGCGGCGCGTAGATGTCCATCGTCTCGCGCGCCTTCTGCACCTGCTTTTCGGGCCTCATCGCCTTGATGGTGCGCATGTTGTGCAGCCGGTCGGCGAGTTTCACCAAGATCACCCGCAGGTCCTTGGACATGGCCATGAACAGCTTGCGGAAGTTCTCGGCCTGCTTGGTTTCCGAGCTGGACAGTTGCAGGTTGGTCAGCTTGGTCACGCCATCCACCAGGTCGGCGACTTCGGTGCCAAAGCGGCGCTGCACCTCGGCATAGGTGCTGCGCGTGTCCTCGATGGTGTCGTGCAGAAGGGCGGTTACGATGGTGGCATCGTCCAGCCGTTGTTCGGTGAGGATGGCGGCGACGGCCACCGGGTGGCTGAAATAGGGCTCACCCGACTTGCGGGTCTGCCCTTCATGCATCGCGCGGCCATAGTCATAGGCCGCGCGGATCAGCGCCTCGTTCGTGCGCGGGTTGTAGTTGCGGACCAGGGCGACGAGGTCTTCGGCGGCGATCATGGCGCGATGTTCCTCAGGACCCCGGCAGCGGGGCGCGTCAGCCCTGACCCTGCGCCTCCATCAGCGCGCGCAGGAGTTTCTCTTCGCTCAGGTCGTCCTCGACCGGGCGGTCCGCCTCGGCACCCATCAGCAGGGCCATGGCGTCGTCCTCGGGTTCGTCGACCTCGATCTGGGTCTGGTTCGATTCGATCAGGCGTTCGCGCAACTCGTCTGCCGACTGCGATTCCTCGGCGATTTCGCGCAAGGCGACGACGGGGTTCTTGTCGTTGTCGCGGTCCACGGTGATCGCGGCCCCGGACGAGATTTCACGGGCCCGGTGCGCGGCGAGCATCACCAGCTCGAACCGGTTGGGAACCTTGTCGACACAATCTTCAACCGTTACTCGGGCCATTGGACACTCCGTTCGTCAGACTTCGGAAAGCCGTGGTTTATCGCGGATGATGGGGCTTGACAAGGGCGGAAAACCCGTTCCGCGATGACTTTTCCGCGCGTCACAAGGGTACCACGGCGGCGCGTTCGGGGGCGGGCAGATCATTGCAAAGCTGGCGCGCGCTGCGGTCCAGAACGGGATGGCGCCAGCCGGGGGCAATGTCGCAGAGCGGCACGAGGACAAAGGCGCGCTCGGCCATGCGCGGATGCGGCAGGATCAGCCTGTCGGGGGCAAGGCGGCGCTGCTCTTCGGGCGGAAGCCCTTGCCAGCGGCCAAAGGTCTCGCGGTCGGGCAGAACCGCGTCGCCGGCCGCCAGCAGATCCAGGTCCAGTGTGCGCGCCGCCCAGCGCGCGGTCCGTTGCCGGTCGAAGGCCGCCTCGATTCGGTGCAGTGCCGCCAGCAGCGCCTCGGCGCCGCCTTCCCAGCGCAGGGCGACCGCAGCGTTGACATAGTCGGGGCCGGCACCGGCGGGAAAACAGGGTGTGCGGAAGAATCGGCTGACACGCATTAGTTGTGCGCCTTCGCGCGGAAACTCGCCTAGTGCTGCGGCCAGCGTCGGCGCGGCATCGCCTGCGGTCGACCCGAGGTTTGAACCCATCGCGATGAGATATTCTTGTCTGATCATGAAATTGGGCATATCTTTGAGGTATCGGTTGTTGCGTTTGCGTCACTTCAGGTGCTTGTGTCGGACTGAAAAATCCTTACTTTTACGAGGCTCGGATCGCCGAACTTCTACTCACACTCACGGACTGGCGGTCTCATTATCGGAAGGACATTTCATGTTTTACAAGGACGAACGGCTCGCGCTGTTCATCGACGGATCGAATCTATACGCCGCAGCCAAGGCGTTGGGATTCGATATCGACTACAAGCTGCTCCGACAGGAATTCGCGCGACGCGGGAAAATGGTGCGCGCGTTCTACTACACGGCGCTGCTGGAGAATGACGAATACTCGCCGATTCGCCCGCTGGTCGATTGGCTGCACTACAACGGGTTCTCCATGGTGACGAAGCCCGCCAAGGAGTACACCGACAGCCAGGGCCGCCGTAAGGTGAAGGGCAACATGGACATCGAACTGACGGTGGACGCCATGGAGCTCGCCCCGCGGGTGGACCACATCGTGCTGTTCTCGGGCGATGGCGACTTCCGTCCGCTGGTGGAAAGCCTGCAACGCCAGGGCGTGAGGGTTTCGGTCGTCTCGACGATCCGCAGCCAGCCGCCGATGATCGCGGACGAACTGCGCCGCCAGGCCGACAACTTCATCGAACTGGACGAACTGCGCGAGGTCATCGGCCGCCCGCCGCGCGACACCCAGGTGGAGCGCAACTTCGAGGTTGCCAACACCAAGTAATCGGGACGGTCCGCATGGGGATGGGGACCGGACTAATGGATCAGGCCGCCGCGCTGGGCGGCCTTTTTCTTGCTGCCTTCGGGGCCGCGACGATCCTGCCGTTTCAATCCGAACTGGTCTTTGTGGGCCTGCAACTGGCCGACGCCGCGGGCGTCGGTGCACTCGTCGTGGTGGCCAGCATCGGCAACACGCTGGGTGCGGTGGTGAACTATGTCATGGGCCGCGGGGTCGAACGGTTCCGCGGGCGACGCTGGTTTCCGGTCACGCAGGCGCAGTTGGACCGCGCGCAGGACTGGTATCGCCGCTGGGGCGTCTGGACGCTGCTTCTGTCCTGGGCGCCGTTCGGCGACGCCTTTACCGTGGTTGCGGGCATCATGCGAACCCGCTGGTGGGTGTTCCTGGCGCTGGTCGCGCTGGCCAAGACGGGGCGCTATGTCGTGCTGGCCTGGATCACCGCGCAGGCGGCGGGCTGAGCGGCGGAAGAGCGCATGGACAATCCGCGCCCGCGCCCCATAGTCCGCCGCATGGAAAGCGATCTGATCATCACCGGCGGCGGGCTGAACGGCCCCGCCCTTGCCCTTGCTGCCGCGCGGCATGGGCTGTCCTCCATCGTCATCGACTCGCTGCCGCGCGACACCCGTGCCGATCCGGCCTTTGACGGGCGATCCTATGCGCTGGCGCATGCCTCGCACCGGATGCTCGACCGTCTGGGCCTGTGGGACGGCCTGCCCAACCAGCCGATGCTGGAGATCAAGGTCAGCGACGGGCGCGTGGGAGAGGCGGGCGCTTTTCTCGGCCTGCATTTCGACAGTGCCGAGATCGAGGAAGGCCCGATGGGCTTCATGGTCGAGGACCGGCACATCCGGCGCGCCCTGCTCGACGCGATGGAGGCCGAGCCGAAGATCACCCATCGCGCCGGCGAGACGGTGATCGCGCAGGAAACCGGCCCGGCCTTTGCCACGGTGACACTGGCCACGGGCGAGGAACTGACCGGGCGCCTTCTGGTGGGTGCTGACGGGCGCAGCAGCGGCACCGCCGCGCGGGCGCGGATCAAGCGCACCGGCTGGCGCTATGGCCAGACAGCGCTGGTCTGCGCCATTGCGCATGAGCGCCCGCACAATGGCGTCGCGCACCAGCTGTTCCTGCCGCCCGGTCCGCTGGCGATCCTGCCGCTGACCGGCAACCGCTCCAGCATCGTCTGGTCGGAGACCGACGCGCAGGCCCGCGCCATCAACGCACTGTCCGATGACGATTACCTGACCGTCCTGCGCCCGCGCTTCGGCGATTTCCTTGGGGATATCTCGCTGGCCGGGGCGCGCTACACCTATGCGCTGGGGCTGTCCCTCGCGAATGCCTTTGTCGCAGACCGGCTGGCGCTGGTGGGCGATGCGGCGCACGGTCTGCATCCGATCGCGGGGCAGGGGCTGAACGCCGGGCTGCGCGATGTGGCGGCGCTGGCGCATGTCATCGGCCACGCGGCGCGGCGGGGCGAGGATATCGGCGCGCCCGGCGTGCTGGAGCGTTACCAGGGCTGGCGGCGGTTCGACACCGCCGCGCTGGCCGCCGCGACCGACCTGTTCAACCGCCTCTTCTCGAACGACAGCGCGATCCTGCGCGCCGGGCGCGACCTGGGCATGGCGCTGGTGGGCGCGCTGCCCTCGGCCCGGCGCAGCTTCATCCGCGAGGCGGCGGGCCTGACGGGCGATCTGCCCGAGCTGATGCGCTAGGCAGTCCCCCCGCGCGGGGTCGCGTGACGACAGGCGCCCCATTGCGCCCGCCGCGCGCCCCTTCTAGCCTGCCCGCGACAGCAGGGGAGAGCGACACATGGACTGGACAGAGATGAGCGCCGCAGCACTCGGCCGCGGGATCGGGGCCGGAGAGATCGACCCGGTAACGCTGGCCGAGCATTTCCTGGCCCGGATCGAGGCGCATGAGATGACGCCGCACATCTACGCCCGCCTGACACCCGACCGCGCGCTGGCCGAGGCGAAGGCCGCCCGCGACCGCGCGAAATCGGGCCGCCGCCTGTCGCCGCTCGATGGTGTGCCGGTCAGCTGGAAGGACCTCTTCGACACGGCGGGCGTGGCGACCGAGGCGGGCTCGAAACTGCTGGAAGGCCGGGTGCCCGACCGCGATGCCAAGGTGCTGCGCACGGCGACGGCGGCGGGGTTGGTGTGCCTGGGCAAGACGCACATGTCGGAACTGGCCTTTTCGGGGCTGGGGCTTAACCCGGTCACCGCCTCGACTCCTTGCGTGAACGACCATGACGCGGTGTCGGGCGGCTCGTCCTCGGGCGCGGCCGGGTCGGTCGCCTTCGGTCTTTGCGCGGCGGCGGTCGGCTCGGACACCGGTGGTTCGGTGCGTATCCCGGCGGGCTGGAACGACCTTGTCGGCCTCAAGACCACGGCGGGGCGGCTGAGCCTGGAGGGTGTGGTGCCGCTTTGTGAAAAGTTCGACACGGTCGGCCCGCTCTGCCGCACGGTCGAGGATGCGGCGCTTATGCTGGCTGCCCTCGAGGGGCGCACGGCGCCCGACCTGCGCGGCGCAGGCAGCCTTGCGGGCCGGCGACTGGCGGTGCTCAAGACCATCGTCGAGGACGACCTGCGCGATGCGCCGCGCGCCGCCTATGACTCGGCGCTGGACCGTCTGCGCGCGGCGGGGGCCGAGCTGGTGCCGGTCGAGGCGCCCGAGATCGAGGGGCCGATGGCGGATGCCGGCGTGCTCTTCACCACCGAGGCCTGGGCGATCTGGGGCGAAGAGATCGAGAAACGCGGCGAGGTGATGTTCAAGCCGATCCGCGAACGCTTTGCCGGCGGGGCGGTGTTTGGAGGCGCGGCCTATATCCGCGCCTGGCGGCGGATGGAGGCGGCTCGCGCGCAATGGGCCGCGCGCATGGCGGGCTTCGATGCCGTGCTGGCGCCCACCGCGCCCAACCTGCCGCCCAAGGTCGACAAGCTTATGGAGCAGGGCGAGTATTACGTCACCGAGAACTTGCTGACCCTGCGCAACACGCGGGTGGGCAACCTGATGGGGCTTTGTGCCGTGACCCTGCCCACGGGCGTGCCCTCCTGCGGGATCATGCTGATGGGCGCGGCCAATGCCGAGGACCGGTTGCTGCGTCTGGCCGTGGCGGCCGAGGCGGCGCTGTCCTGACGGTCTGGCGGGCGGGGGTCTACCCCGCCCGTGCCGCGCGGCCGCCGCGCAGCATCAGCGCGGCAGCCACCAGCCAGGCGAACAGCACCACGACCAGCACCCCGCCGAAGAACAGCATGAAAGCCGCCGCCATCGGCGACAGGATCGCCAGCGTGGGCAGGGTCAGCGCGGCGGGCAGAGCGCCGGTCACTGCCACGACGCCCATCGTCGCCGCCAGCCAGCCCAGCATGACCGCCACCGCCGCGACCAGCGCCACCCGGACCCGCGCCATGCGGAACCGCAGCCCGCGCCGCAGCGTTGCGCCCAGCCGGGCGAAATCATGCTGCACCGCCAGCAGCGCCGGCACCACCAGGAGCACCAGCACCATGCCGAAGCCGAGGCCATAGACCAGTGTGATGACCGTGGGCTTCAGGAACTGCGCATCTGCGGATCGCTCGTACAGCAGTGGTGCAAGGCCCAGAACCGTCGTCGCCGTGGTCAGGAACACCGCCCGCAGCCGGTCCGCCGCGCCGTCGATGATCGACGGGATCAGTCCACGCTCGGCCGCGTATTCATCGACCTGCGTCACCAGCACGATCGAGTCGTTGATGATGATCCCGGTCATGCCCAGCAGGCCCACCACCGTGAACATGGACAGCGGCACCTCCCACAGCGCGTGGCCGTAGATCGTGCCGACCAGCCCGAAGGGGATGATTGCCATGACCACCAGCGGCCGCGACCAGCTGGCAAAGACCCAGGCCAGCACCAGGTAGATCCCCAGCAGCACCAGGATCAGGCCCGTGGTGGCATCGGCGAGGAATTCGTTCTCCTGCTCGCTGAGGCCCGACAGGCGATAGTCCACCTGGTGCTTGGCGGCGACGGCGGGCAGGATCTCGTCGTTCAGCGCCTTCTCGATCTCGGCGGCGCGGGCGGCGTCATCCATAGCGATGTCGCCGGTGACCGAGATCAGGCGGATGCCGTTCTCGCGTCGGACGGTGGAAAACCCGTCGCGCCGCTCGACCCGCACGATATCGGCCAGCGCCACGTATGCGCCGCCCGGCGTGCGCATCTGCGTGCGTTGCAGGAAATCGGCCGTGAGTTCATTCGCGGGCAGTTCCACCCGGATCGTGGCGCTGCGTGGCCCGACGGGATAGGTCGCCGCCTCGATTCCGCCCAGCCGGTTGCGCAGCACCCGGCCCAGACCGTCGATGTCGAAGCCCAGCGCCTGCCCCTGTGCCGTCAGTTCGAGGATCAGCTCTTCCTTGTCGTAGGACAGATCGTCCTCGACCGCCGAGATCTCGGGGAAGCGGGTCAGCGCGGCCTTGAGGTCCTCGGACGCGGCCTTGAGCGTGGCCGCATCGGCGCCGAAGATCTGCACGTCCAGCGCATCGCCGCCCGGCCCCGACCGCCAGCCGCGGAAACTGATCGTCTCGACCATCGGGTGGTTCGGCACGCGATCCTGCAACTCTCCGACAAAGGCAAAGCTGGAATAGGGCCGTTCATCCGCCTCGATCAGCTCGATCGAGATGCCGCCCAGCTGGTCGGCTTCCTTGCTTTCTGTCCCGGCCAGGCCCCGACCGGCATTGCCGCCCACCTCAGCCAGCACATAGGCCAGGGGGTTCTTGCCATAGCGCTCTTCGTATTCGCGGCCCAGCGCCTCGGTCGTTTCCTGCAACAGGCGCATCTGGGCGATCGTGTCCTCGCGCGTGGCGCCGGGGGCCATGGCGAAATTCCCGGTGACAGAGGGCTGTTCCGGCGCATTGAAGAAGCGCCACTGCACGTCGCCCCGGATCAGCAGCACCGCCTGGCTGGCCAGCAGCGCCACGGCCCCCGCCAGCACGACATAGCGCGCGGCGATGACCCCCGCGATCAGCGGTCGGAACAGCTTTTCGCGAACCCAGCGGAACCCGCGGTTCACCAGCCGCGAAGGCAGGTCGTACCAGTGCTCGCGCGCCGAATGCTTCAGCGAATGGGCCATGTGGTTCGGCAGGATCAGGAAGCATTCGACCAGCGAGGCCAGCAGCACCGCGATCACGGTAAAGGGGATGTCGGCGATCAGGTCACCGAAGCGCCCAGAAATGGCGGTCAGCCCGAAGAAGGCGATGACCGTTGTCAGCGTGGCCGAGAACACCGGCAGCGCCATGCGGTTCGCCGCCGTCTCGGCCGCGTCGTAGGGATCCATCGCGCGGCGCCGCGACAGGTGGTCAGCATGCTCGCCCACCACGATGGCGTCGTCGACCACGATGCCCAGCGTTATGATCAGCGCGAAAAGCGAGATCATGTTGATCGTCAGTCCGAAGGCATACATCAGCGCGATGGCCGCCAGCAGCGAGACCGGGATGCCCGCCGCCACCCAGAGCGCGGTCCGCGCGTTCAGGAACAGGAACAGCAGCACCACCACCAGCGCTAGGCCCATCGAGGCGTTGTCCAGCAGGATGTCGAGGCGGCCGGTGATCGCCTCGGCGCGGGTGCGGATCAGGTCGATGGTGACGCCCTCGGGCAGCGATGCCTCGAAGGACCGGGCGACCTCCTCGACGCTGCGCTGAATGCCGATGGCGTCGCCCCGGTCGGACCGGTCGACCCGCACCGACAGCGCCGGGTTCTCGCCCACGAAATAGCTCTGTTCGCGGTCGATCCCCTCGACCCGGATCTGTGCCACGTCCCCGATGGTCAGGTTCGATCCGTCGGGGTTCGAGCGTAGGACAATACCCGCGATATCCGCCGCCTCGCGCTTTTCGACGCCGGTGCGCACGCGGGCGCCGGATCCGCCCACGTCGCCCGCCGGATCGGCATCGACCTCTGCGGCGATGGCCTCGGCGATCTGGGCCATGGTCACGTCATGCGCGATCAACGATTGCGTCGGCACTTCGACCACGGTCTGCGGCGCAGCGACGCCGCGGATCGTGGTCCGCGTGACGCCCTCGGCGAACAGCCGCACCACCAGCTCGTCCGCAAAGCGGCCCAGCTGGTCGATGCCCACCGGGCCTGTGATGACCAGGTCCGTCACGCGGTCGCGCCAGTACGAGCGGCGCACCTCGGGGTCCTCGGCATCCTCGGGCAGGGTTGTCACGCCGTCGACCGCCGATTGCACGTCGTTGGCGGCACGGGCCATGTCCCAGTTGGGTTCGAATTCCAGCTCGATGCTGGCCCGGCCCTCGCGCGAGAGCGCGGTCGTGCCCTCGACCCCGTCGACTGCCAGCAGCACGGGTTCCAGCACTTGCGCGATGGCGGTGTCCACGTCCTCGGCGCCGGCGCCCTCCCAGCGCACGGACACGTCGACCTCGTCGATGATGACGTCGGGAAAGAACTGTGCGCGCATGTTCGGCACGGCCAGCAGCCCCGCCGCCAGCATCACCACCAGCAGCAGGTTCGACACGGTGGGGTGCCGCGCGAAATAACCCAGGATCGAACCGGCGCGGGCAGGGGTGGACCGGACCATGGGCGTCTCCTTTACCGGGCGGCGCGGGGCCGCGTCACATGCGGGATTCGATGCGTTCGATCATCTCGGCGGGCACTTGCGGCTGTTGCAGCTGCGCAAGGATGCGCGTCTTGGCCTCTGCGGGCATGCGGGTGTTGCCCTCGACGAAGGCGACCAGTTTCGCGCGGCGTTCCTCGGACAGTTCCACCATCTCGGGCGCTTCCGGGGCGGCATTGCCCGCGCGCAGCGGGTTCACCTTGATCCCGGCGCCCAGCAGCGGTGTGCGTGCCGCCACCACCTCGCGCCCGGCAAGGTCGCGGGCGCGGATCAGAACGTCGTCGCCCTGTCGGCGCAGCACCTGTACCGTGACAGCTTCGAGCCGGTCGCCCTCGGCCAGCACCAGCACCTCGTCCGCCGCGTCAACTGCGGCCGCGGGGATGCGCGCGACGTAGGGCAGCGGCGGCTCCTGCAGCGTGACGGTGACGAAATCGCCCGGCTTGAAGCCGCGCGGCGCGTCGAGGCTGGCGAACAGCAGCCGCCCGGTCTGCCCCGCGCCCACCGACGCCCCCTCGCGCGAAAGCTGCCCGGTGGCGGTGATGTTGGTGCCGTAGATGTCCAGCGTGACGGTGACGGGGGATGGGCGCAGCTGGCCCGCCTCGTCGATCAGCCTTGCATATTGCTGGGTCGAGACGCGGAACGCGACCTCGAGCGCGCCGGGATCGACCAGCTGCGCCAGTTGCTCGTTGGTCGATACCAGCCGCCCGGCGACCACGGTCACGTCCGACAGCGTGCCGGCGAATTGCGCGCGGATCTCGGTATCGGCCAGGCGACGCCGGGCTTCGTCGCGGGCGATCTCGGCGCGGCGGGTGGCTGTGGCGGCCTGGTCGATGCGGGCCTCGGCGCTGGCCAGAGCCTGTCGGCGGGTCAGCACCGCTTGCCGGGCCGAGGACAGCGCCAGTTCGGCATCCTCCAGCGCGGCGGTGGTGCCCACGTTCCGCTGCAACAGGTCGCGCTGGCGCTGCAATGCGCGGTCGCGCAAATCCACCTGTTCCTCGGCGGCGGCCAGTTCGTCGCGGGCCAGCACGATGGCGCGTCCCGCTTCGCGGCTTTCGGCCTCGGCGTCCAGCAGGTCGCTTTCGGCGCGGTCCAGCGCCGATTGCGCATCCGCCGGGTCAATCCGCGCCAGCAACTGTCCTTCCTCGACCTGCCCGCCCTCGACAAAGGCCGGGTCCAGGTCGATCAGCGTGCCCGAGGCGGCGGCGCGGATTTCCAGCGTGCGGCGGCTCTGCACCTCGCCAAAGGCGGCCAGGTCCGGCGTCACGGTCTGGAACTCCAGCGGCACGACATTGACGGTGAACACGCGCTCGCGCGCCTGAGGCACGCGGGGTTCCTCGTTCAGGCGGGCCAGCACCGCGTCGCGCACGGTGACGCCCGACCACAGCAGCAGCCCCAGCGTCAGCGCCAGCAGGACCAGCCCCATCAGGCTCTTGCCCAGAAACCGCATGCGTGTCCTTTCCGTTCGTGTCTTGCGAACCTGTCAGACAATCTAGACAGACCCTGCCGAATGCCAAGTCACGATGGTGACACGGGGACGCGGCCTATTTCCGTCGCTTGTGTTCCTCGAGGCGGGGGAAGATCTCGACGAAATTGCAGGGGCGGTGGCGATAGTCGAGCTGCCATTTCAGGATCTCGTCCCAGGCGTCGCGGCAACCGCCCGGGCTGCCGGGCAGGGCGAAGAGGTAGGTGCCGCCCGCGACGCCCGCCGTGGCACGACTCTGCACCGCGCTCGTGCCGATCTTCTGGAAGGACACCATGGTGAACACGGTGCCGAAGGCGTCGATTTCCTTTTCATAGACGTCCCGATGCGCCTCGACGGTCACGTCGCGGCCCGTCAGCCCCGTGCCGCCGGTCGAGATCACCACGTCGACTTCCGGGTTGGTGATCCACGTGCGCAGCTTGTCGGCGATCAGGGCGCGTTCGTCCTGCACGATGGCCCGGTCGGCGAGGGTGTGCCCCGCTTCGGTCAGCCGCGCCACCAGCGTATCGCCCGAGCGGTCGTCGGCCAGCTGCCGCGTGTCGCTGACCGTCAGCACGGCGATGCGGACGGGGATGAACTCCTTGGTTTCGTCGATGCGGGACATCGGGGCTCCTTCGGTTTGGTGTCAGCCGTTCCGCAGGCGCGCCTTGAGCGCCAGCAGGTCGGCCCAGGCCTCGCGCTTGGCGCCGGGATTGCGCAGCAGGTAGGCGGGGTGAAGCATGGGGATCGCGGGCAGGCCCTCGGCCTCGGTCCATTGGCCGCGCAGGCGGGTGATGCCGGTGCGGCCCAGCAGCGCCTTGCAGGCGTGGTTGCCCGTGACCACCAGCAGCCTGGGTTGTGCCAGCGCGATGTGGCGGCGCAGGAAGGGCTGCATCATGGCGATCTCGGCGGGCAGCGGATCGCGGTTCTGCGGCGGGCGCCAGGGCAGGACATTGGTGATGTAGACGCTTTCGGTCCGGCTGAGGCCGATGGCCTCCAGCATACGGTCCAGCAACTGCCCGGCGCGGCCGACGAACGGTCGCCCCTCGCGGTCCTCGTCCCGGCCCGGCGCCTCGCCCACGATCATCACGGGGGCGCCGGCGATGCCGTCGGAGAAGACGAGGTTGCGCGCGCCCTTGCGCAGGTCGCAATGCTCATAAGCGCCCAGCGCGGCGCGCAAGGCGTCGAGATCGGTGGCGGAGCGCGCGGCCGCCTGCGCGACGGCAACCGGATCGACCTGTTCGACGGGGTGCGGTGCCGTGGGCGCGGCGGTCGCGGTCGCGGTGCGGCCGCGCTGTGCCTGCGCCGCCTCGCGGGCGGCGGCATCGATGGCGAAACGGTCTAGGGGCTGGTCGAGGATCGCCTCGTCCACCCCCATCTCGAGCTGCCACTCGAGCATCGCCTTTGTCGCGTGCCAGTCGATTGCCGATTCCATGAGGCTTACCTTACTGTGCCGGGCGGGCGGGGGCCACGGGGCTCAGGACAGGGTGACGGCGGCAACCCACCAGCCGGGATGCGCGGCCTGGATGGCGTCGGCCAGCGCCTGCGCATCGGTCAGGCTGTCGCAGAGGCCGAAACAGGTCGCGCCCGAGCCCGACATGCGCGCCAGCCGCGCCGGCGCCAGCGCCGCAAGGACCGCGCCGATGACCGGGGCCTGTGCGCGGGCGGGTGGTTCAAGGTCATTGCGCTGGGTCGCCAGCCAGTCGATCAGCACGCCGGGCGCTGCGCCCTCGGGGATCGGGTCGAGCGGGGGATTGTGTTTCGACGGCAGGGCCCGGAACACCGATGGCGTCGGCACCTCGATGCCGGGATTGACCAGAACGGCGGGCAGCGGCGGCAAGTCGAGTGGTTCGACGCCTTCGCCGATCCCGGTCATCCGCGCCGCGCGGCCCAGCATGCAGACCGGCACATCCGCGCCCAGCGCCAGCGGATCGAAGGCGGGCGGGCGGCCGGTCATCCGTTCCAGCCCGCGCAGCACGGCCGCCGCGTCGGACGAACCGCCGCCGATCCCGGCCGCGGCGGGCAGGTGCTTGTCCAGCGTGATCGAAACCGCGCGGCCATAGCGGTCGGCGGCCTTCCAGCAGAGGTTGCGCGCATCGTCGGGCACTCCGGCGGCGCGCGGCCCGGTTACGGTCAGCGCCATCGCGGGCGCGGGGGCCAACGCAATGCGGTCGCCCAGGTCGGCGAACATCACGATCGAGTCGAGCAGGTGATAGCCGTCGCTGCGCTGGCCGGTGACGTGGAGGCAAAGGTTGACCTTGGCCGGGGCCAGCAGGTCAACCGTCGTCATCTTTGCCCGGCGTGGCGGCCGCGGCCCGCAGCGGTTCGGAGCCTTCCTCGGAGAGCACCAGGTCGAGCCCGACCTCGATCTTGCGGCGGATGCGCGGGATGTCGACGTCTTCCGAGGCGTCCTCCCACTCGGCGAAGGACAGCGCGCGCTTCCACATGAATTCGGCCTCGCGCTTGCGGCCCACGGCCCAGTAGACGTCGCCCAAGTGGTCGTTCACTACCGGGTCGATGGGCATCAGTTCGGCAGCGCGTTCCATGTGGCCGACGGCTTCTTCATAGCGACCGAGGCGGTAAAGGACCCATCCCAGGCTGTCGACGATATAGCCGCTGTCGGGGCGCGCGGCGACGGCGCGTTCGATCATGTTCAGCGCCTCGTCCAGCTTGCGCTGCTGTTCGACCAGCGAATAGCCGAGATAGTTCAGCACCTGCGGCTGGTCGGGGTTCAGTTCCAGTGCCTTGCGGAAATCGGCCTCGGCCTCGTCCCAGTGGTCCAGCCGTTCGTGGCTGATGCCGCGGGCGTAGAACAGGAACCATTGCCGCTGGGTGATCTCGGCATAGCGGTCCAGCGCGGCGGTATAGGCGGCGATCGCCTCGTCATGGCGTTCCAGCTGGCGCAGCAGGTCGGCGCGGGTCGAATGCACGATGGGCAGGTCGCCATGGCTTTCGGCCAGCGCTTCGAGCACGGCCAGCGCGTCGTCCGTCTGGTCCTGCTGGCGCAGCGCCTCGGTGCGGCCCAGTTCGGCGGCATGGAAGGAGGGATCGTCCGCGGACACCTCGGCATAGGTGCGTTCGGCCAGCTTGTATTGCCGCATCTGGTAGAGCACCTCGGCGGCCAGCAGGATCGCGTCGGTATGGTCGGGGCGCAGATGATGGGCCATGCGGGCGTAAAGCAGCGTCAGGTCGTCGCTGTTCTCGTTCGAGAGCGCGCCGGCCACGGTGTAGAAGACCTCTGCCATGCCGTCGCGGGCCGATCGGATGTGGTCGAAGGGCAGGCGTTCCTTCGCCGCGACCGAGGCGCGCATCGCCGCCAGCCCCGGGTCGAGGTCGGCGCCGAAGGCGGTATCGATCAGTTGCACCGCCTCGTCGAAGCGGTCGAGCTGGCTCAGCACCTGCACGCGGGCCATGACGCCGCGGCGGGTCATCGCCATGCCGCCGATCTCGGACCCGGCGAACAGCGCCTCGGCGCTTTCGAAATCGCCGACCGAGGCCAGCGCCAGCGCCTTGTGATAGGTAGCGAACGGACCCAGCCCCTGAAGCTGCGCGGCCTCGTCGAAGGCGACCAGTGCCGCGCTCATATCGCCCTGGCCCAGTTGTGCCCAGGCTTCTGTCAGGCGGTCGGAAAGCGGTCCGAGACCGCGGTCTGCCTCGATCGCCATGAGGATCGCGGCGTATTTCTCGGCCTGGCCGTCGCGGGTGATGAGGGCCATCTGGGCGATCTGGCTGACCAGGCCAAGGTCCGCCATTCGGTCGGCGACGGCCGCGGCCTGTTCCACATCGCCAAGCGACATGTTGGCCAGGACCGCGCGTTCCAGCAGTTCGGGGTTGTCGTTGTCAAAGGCCAGTGCGCGGCCGTAATGGCGCGCCGCTGCTTCGAAATCGCCCATGATGGCGGCCTGGCGCGCAGCGAGATAGTCGCCTGCGATGCCGTTGGCCGGGGCCGCGGCGGGCAGGGCCAGCGCGCAGCAAAGCGCCGTCGCGCCAAGAAACCGTCTGATCGGATGAGTCACCGATGCCTCTCCCCTTGTCTCGCCGCGCCTCGGCACGGGCTGTTGCCGCCAAACTAGGCGGGCTGTCCCGCCATGACAACGGGATTGCGGCCCGGCGGCGCACACAGCGGTCACAAAGGAGAGATCATGCCCGGGTTCAGCCCACGCTGCGGGCGTGCAGCCGCCGGAACTGCCGCAGCGTGCCCAGTTGCACGGGATCGAGCGGTGTGTCAAAGGCCAGCGCGACGACGCCGTCCGCTTTGCGCACCACCCGCCCGTAGATGCGCCGGCCGACCACGGTGAAACGTGCCCGTTCGCCCAGTGCCACCGGCACGGGCACGCGACAGCGCAGGCCGGTCTGGCTGACATTGACGATCTCGGCGACACGCATGCCGCTGTCCTTGAATTCGATTTCCGTCTGCCACGCGCTGGGCCAGCGCGTGGCGCGCATCTGCATGACCATCGGGCGACTCCCTTGCCTTGATCCGTGCGGGAATCGTCGCAGAGCGGGGTTAACGGGGCATGAAAAAGGGTTGGCTCGACAAACCCGCCCCGCGCCCATGCCTCACATGTTGGGATAGTTCGGCCCGTCACCGCCCTGCGGCACCGTCCAGTGGATGTTCTGGCTGGGGTCCTTGATGTCGCAGGTCTTGCAGTGCACGCAGTTCTGGAAATTGATGACGAAGCGGGGTGACTTGCCCTCTTCCCTGACCACCTCGTAGACGCCGGCCGGGCAATAGCGCTGCGCGGGCTCGGCATACTTGGGCAGGTTGTCGACGATCGGCACGTTTGCATCCTTGAGTTTCAGGTGCGCGGGCTGGCTTTCCTCGTGGTTGGTAAAGCTGAAGGCCACGTTTGTCAGCCGGTCGAAGGACAGCGTGCCGTCGGGTTTCGGATAGTCGATGGGCTGGAATTTCGCGGCGATGCCGGTCGCCTCGGCGTCGGTCTTGCCATGGCCGATCGTGCCGAACAGCGACAGGCCCAGAAGCTCGTTCGTCCACATGTCGAGCCCGCCCAGCGTCAGCGAGGCCGTCAGGCCGTATTTCGACCAGAGCGGCTTGACGTTGCGGACCTTCTTGAGGTCCTTGCCGATGGCTCCGCCGCGAACCTCGGTCTCGTAGGCGGTCAGCTCGTCGCCCTCGCGGCCCGCCTGGATCGCGGCATAGGCCGCCTCGGCCGCCGCCTTGCCCGAGAGCATGGCGTTGTGGTTGCCCTTGATGCGCGGCACGTTGACCATGCCGACCGAGCAGCCCAGCAGCGCGACGCCCGGCGCGACCATCTTGGGCATCGACTGGTATCCGCCCTCGGAAATCGCCCGCGCGCCATAGGCTACGCGCTTACCGCCCTTGAGCAGCTCGGCCACCATCGGGTGATGCTTGAACCGCTGGAATTCCATGTAGGGATAAAGGTGCGGGTTCTCGTAGTTCAGGTGCACCACGAAGCCGACGTAAACCTGGTTGTTCTCGAGATGGTAGATGAAGCTGCCGCCGCCGGCGTTGCTGCCCAGCGGCCAGCCCATCGTGTGCGTAACCGAGCCCCGCTTGTGCTTGGCCGGGTCGATCTCCCAGATTTCCTTCATGCCGATGCCGAATTTCTGCGGCTCGTGGCCCTTGGACAGGCCATAGCGGCCGATCACTTCCTTCGATAGCGACCCGCGCACGCCCTCGGCAAGGAAGACGTACTTGCCGTGCAGTTCCATCCCCGGCTCGGTGTTCGGGCCATAGGTGCCGTCCGACTCCAGCCCGAAGACGCCGGCCACCACGCCCTTCACCCGGTCACCGTCATAGACCAGTTCGGAACAGGACATGCCCGGGAAGATCTCGACCCCCAGCGCCTCGGCCTGTTCGGCCATCCAGCGGCAGACATTGCCCATCGAGACGATGTAGTTGCCGTGGTTGTTCATCAGCTTCGGCATCGGCCAGTTGGGGATGCGGATCTGTCCCGCCTCGCCCAGCATGTAGAAATTGTCCTCGGTCACGGGCGTATGCAGCGGTGCGCCCCTGTCCTTCCAGTCGGGAATCAGTGCATCGAGCCCGCAGGGGTCCAGCACCGCGCCCGACAGGATATGCGCGCCGACCTCGGAGCCCTTTTCCAGCACCACGACCGAAAGATCGGCGTCGAGTTGTTTCAGCCGGATCGCCGCAGACAGGCCCGCCGGACCCGCGCCCACGATCACCACATCGTATTCCATCGACTCGCGTTCGATCTCGGCCATGTCGCCACCTCCCGGGGTTCGCGCAATATTCTGTCGCGGTTACGTAGCGCGGCAGTGCGGCAAGGGTCAATTGCGACACGGCGTTACATCGCCCGAAACCCGCCTGTTCCGGCGCCCTTGCATTGCGCGGGAGCATTGCTCACTCTTGCACGCAAGAGATGCGCGTGCTTTGAACGCGCAGGACGCGGAACCGGGCCGCCGGGCCCGCAATAGGCCGGAAAGACGTTCATGGAAAAGATCCTGATGACCCGCGCGGGTTTTACCGCGCTCGAAACCGAATTGAAGATGCTCAAGACCAAGGAGCGTCCCGCCGTGATCCAGGCGATTGCCGAGGCGCGCGAACTGGGCGACCTGAAGGAAAACGCCGAGTATCACTCGGCGCGGGAAAAGCAGGGCTTCATCGAGGGGCGCATCAAGGAACTCGAGGGCATCCTCGGCCTGACCGAAGTGGTGGACCCCACGACCCTGTCCGGCGCGGTCAAGTTCGGCGCGACGGTGAAGATCGTCGACGAGGACACCGACGAGGAAAAGACCTGGCAGATCGTGGGCGAGCATGAGGCCGATGTCGAGAAAGGCCTGCTCAACATCAAGTCGCCTATCGCCCGCGCCCTGATCGGCAAGGAGGCGGGCGACAGCGTCGAGGTGCGCACGCCCGGTGGCGAGAAGAGCTACGAGATCCTCAGCATCGAGTACAAGTGATCCGATGGCCGGCGAACAGGAACCGCGCCCCGGCCAGGTCGGCCTGTATCAACGGGAACCGTCGCAGGCCCTGACGGGGATCGAGGTCGCGGGCCTCGGCCTGTCCGGGTTCTGGCTGCTGCTGTCGGGTGCATTCTTCCTGTTCGGCGGTGCGGACCTGCCGGATGGCGGGCTGGGTTTCGTCATCGTGCTGATGGTGATCGTGCTGCCGGTGGCGCTGATCTGGGTTGCCGTGATGGCGGCGCGCAGCGCGCGCGTGATGCGCGAAGAGGGCACGCGGCTGCGCGCCGCGATCGACGCGATCCGCCAGGCCTATGTCGCGCAGGCGCAGCAGGGCCGGTCCGAGCAGCCGCACCCGGCGATCCTGAAACGGCTAGACGAGATGTCCGCGACCCAGAAGGGCCTGGAGACGACGTTGGCGATGCTGGTCTCGGTCCGAGCGGCCGAGGCCGCGGCGTCGGCGATGGCGCCCCCCGCCGCCGCACCGGAGGCGGGCGACCAGCCGGCGCTGATGCTGGGCACGCCACCGGACGCGATGAAGCCGCCGCTGGCCAATGCCGATTTCATCCGGGCGGTGAACTTTCCCGAGACGGCCGAGGACAAGGACGGGTTCGCCGCGCTGCGCCGGGCGCTGAAGGACCGGCAGGCGGCGCAACTGATCCAGGCGGCGCAGGATGTGCTGACGCTGCTGAGCCAGGACGGCATCTACATGGACGACCTGCGCCCCGATCTGGCGCGGCCGGAAATCTGGCGCGCCTTTGCCCGCGGCACGCGGGGACGCGAGATCGCGGCGCTGGGGGGCGTGCGCGACCGCTCGTCGCTGACCCTGGCGACGGGCCGGATGCGGGCCGACACGATCTTTCGCGACGCGGTGCACCATTTCCTGCGCCGCTTTGACCAGACGCTGGCGGCGTTCGAGCCGAACGCCAGCGATGCCGAACTTGCCGAGTTCGGAAATACGCGCACGGCGTGCGCCTTCATGCTGCTGGGGCGTGTGGCAGGCACGTTCGACTGAGAGCGGGTTTCGGCCCGCTGGCGTGACCCGATCCGCCGGGGGCTCTGCCCCGGACCCCCGGGATACTTTCAGCCAGATGAAGCCCGGGCGGTTACTTCTTGCCGATCTTCGGTTCTTCGCCCTTGAGGATACGGGTGATGTTGGCCTGGTGGCGCCACCAGATCAGCGCGGCCAGCGGGATCCCGACCACGACCAGGTCGGGCCGTCCAAGAAACCACATCCAGAGTGGCGTCAATGCGGCGGCGGCCAGCGCGCCCACAGAGGAGATTCGGCTGACGGCGGCGGCGGCAAGCCAGGTGGCGCAGGCGGCGAGGCCGACGGGCCAGGCCAGTGCCAGAACAGTGCCTAGGAAGGTGGCGACGCCCTTGCCGCCCTTGAACTTCAGCCAGACCGGGAAGCAATGCCCGGCGAAGGCCGCGAGGCCCGCCCATTTCGCCACGTCCGGCCCCGCGAAGGCCAGCGAGAGCAGGACCGCGATGGCACCCTTGCCGCTGTCGAGGAGCAACGTGGCGAGGGCCGCGGGCTTGTTGCCGGTGCGCAGGACGTTTGTCGCGCCGATATTGCCCGAGCCGATCTGGCGCAGGTCGCCCAGACCCAGCGCGCGGGTGATGACGAGGCCGAAGGGGATGGAGCCCAGCAGGTAGCCCGCGACGATCCAGACCAGCAGTTCCATTGCGTCAGCCTCCGAAAACGCGTTTGCCCGCGACCCAGGTGCCCAGCACGCGGCCCTGCAGGCGGGCGCCGTCGAAGGGCGTGTTCCGCGATTTCGAGCGCAGCTTGAACCGGTCGAGGATGATCGGCTTGTCCGGGTCGAAGAGCACGAGGTCGGCGGCTGCGCCAGTGGCGAGGCGCCCGGTGTCGAGGCCCAGCAGGCGCGCGGGGTTCAGCGCCAGCGCGCGGAACAGGATGGGCAGGGTCAGTTCGCCCGAATGGTAGAGGCGCAGCAGCACGGGCAGCATGGTTTCCAGGCCGACGGCGCCCGAGGCGGCCTCCTCGAAGGGAAGGCGTTTGCTTTCCTCGTCCTGCGGCGTATGGAAACTGCCGATCACGTCGATCAGACCGTCGCGGATCGCGGCGACCACGGCCTGGCGATCGTCCTCCGAGCGCAGCGGCGGCTTGACCTTGAAGAAGGTGCGGTAGTCGGCCACGTCCAACTCGTTCAGCGTCAGGTGATGTATCGACGTGCCGGCGGTCACGGCAAAGCCGTTCTTGCGGGCGCGGTCCAGCGCGGGCAGGGCGCGCGCCGTGGTGATCTGGTCGGCGTGATAGCGGACACCGGTCATCTCGACCAGGGCGATATCGCGGTCCAGCCCCATGCGTTCGGCCATGGGCGAGACGCTGGGCAGGCCGCGGAGCGAGGCGAACTTGCCGGAGGTCGCCGCGGCGCCGTGGCTGAGGCCGGGCTCCTGCGGGTGGCCGATCACCAGCGCGTTCAAGCTGCGGGCATAGGTCATGGCGCGGGACAGCACCTTGGTATCCGTCACGACCGCATCGCAATCGGTAAAGGCGACGGCGCCCGCATCCATGAGAAAGCTGATCTCGGTCATCTCGCGCCCCTCGCGGCCCTTGGTCAGCGCGGCCATGGGCAGGACGTGGACGGGGGCCGCCTCGACCGCGCGGCGGCGGATGAATTCCAGCGCTTCGGGCGTGTCGATGCAGGGGTGGGTGTCGGGCCGGGTGACAATCGTGGTCACGCCCCCCGCCGCCGCCGCCTGTCCGGCAGAGCCGTAGGATTCCTTGTGGCGTTCGCCCGGCTCGCCCACCTTGACGCCGAGATCGACGATGCCCGGGGCGAGGCAGGCGCCGTCGGCGTCGATCACCTGCGCCTTGCCGGCGGGCAGGCCGGGGCCGATGGCGGCGATGCGGCCGGCCTCGATCAGCAGGTCGCCAATGGTGTCGGACTGCGCCTCGGGGTCGATCAGGCGGGCGTTGCGGATGAGCGTCGCTGTCATGCAGAGCCTCTTTCGGCCTCGATCCGGGCGATGGTGCCGGCGGGATCGGACTGGAACTTGATCAGGTGCTTGTCGCCGGACCGGGTGACCATCTGGACGGCGGAGCCGATGGCGCGGAGTTTTTCGATCTGTCCCAGTGGCACCATGCGGCCGCCGGGGCCGTGCAGGGTGGCGTCGCGCAATTGCCATGTCTCGGCCAGGGCCTCGTCCATCAGGTACCAGCCGCGCAGGGTGACGGCCGCGAGGCCGCCCACGGCGCCGGTCCAGACATGCGGGTTGCCCGCTGCCCACAGCACGACCATGCCTGCCGCCATGGCGACAGCGGCCAGTGTGACGTGGCTTTGCACATAGGTTCTGCGGTCGGGGATAAAGGGGATCATGCTGCGCCTCGCTGGACCTGGCGCATCAGGGCATAGACCTGCCGCGCCTCGGCGATGTCGTGAAACCCGATGCGGGTCTCGTAGCCGCCCTTGCGGCCGACCCGCCACTCGGAGGCGAAGATCACCGATCCCGGTTCCCGATCCCTGAAGACCAGGCCGTTGTCCGGGGTGACGGGATAGCTTTTCAGGTCGCGCCCCTTCAGCGGCAGGTCGCGCGCGATGAAGGCGCGGCGGTCGGTCAGCGTGTACCAGGTGCGGCTGCGCACAAAGGGGCGGCCCAGCACCGGCCAGAGCACGATGCCGAGGCCCAGCGAGAAATGGATGGTGCCGAACAGCCAGAACGGCCCGCCGCCCTGCGCGGCCATCACCATCCAGAACAGCGCGAACCCGGCAAAGATCGTGCCGAAGACCATCATCAGGATATCCCCGCCGCCGACCCGGATCAGAGTGGCGGGGCGACCCTGCCAGAGGATGCGCTCGCCGGGATCGAGCAGACCCTCCCATCCTGTCGGCGTCTGTACGGCGGACGCGGTCATCGCAGCGCCAGCGCCACGACGAGGACGACCACGATCGCGACAGCCAGTGCGATCAGCCGCAGCAGGCCCGAGCCTCCGGTGCCCGCCGGGGCGGGCTGACCACCCAACGCGCCCCTGGCGGCGTCGCTTTGCAGGCGCGCGCCCTTCGGCTTGGCC
Organism: Thetidibacter halocola; assembly: GCF_018224955.1. Classification (GTDB taxonomy): domain Bacteria; phylum Pseudomonadota; class Alphaproteobacteria; order Rhodobacterales; family Rhodobacteraceae; genus Thetidibacter; species Thetidibacter halocola. Next base: position 77,487 of record NZ_JAGTUU010000009.1, on the reverse strand, counting down.
CTGGTCTCGGCAAAGGTGCCTATCCAGCGCAGCGGTGTGGCGATGGACAGCGTCTGCGAGGTGTTGTCGAAGGCCTGCGCGGGCAAGATCACCACATGGCCCGTCAGCGCGTCGATGCGGTTGCGCATCTGGCGGAAATCGTCACCCGAGGCGCCATGCGCCTCTGTCATGTATTGCGACAGGCTCATCTGGCCGAGATCGCGGATGTCGACCACGTCGACGAAGGCGGTGCGCAGAACGGTGGCCCCGAGCGCGTATTTCAGCGGCCATTCCCCGGTGCCTGCCTGGGTGACGAAGCGTTCGACGGCCTCGCGTGGCAGGTCGAGGTGGAACAGGCGTACCGTGTCGCGTTCCGATCCGTTGATCTGCATGCTTGTCATGCCCTGACCTCGGACGGGCGGGCACGCAGGTTGCGCGCCAGCAGTTCCATCGCGGCCATGCGCACGGCGACGCCCATTTCCACCTGGTCCTGGATGACCGAGCGGTTGATATCGTCGGCCAGCGTGCCGTCGATCTCGACCCCGCGATTCATCGGGCCCGGGTGCATCACGATGGCGTCGGGCGCGGCGCATGCGAGTTTCTCGGCATCCAGCCCGTAGCGGTGGTAATACTCGCGCTCGGACGGGATGAAACCGCCGTCCATACGTTCCTTTTGCAGCCGCAGCATCATCACCACGTCCACGTCTTCGAGGCCCTTGCGCATGTCGTCGTAGACCTCGACGCCGAAGGCCTCGATTCCCGTTGGCATCAGGGTGGGCGGGCCGATCAGGCGGATGCGGTTTTCCATCTTGTGCAGCAGCAGGATGTTGCTGCGCGCCACGCGGGAATGGGCGATGTCGCCGCAGATCGCGATGTTGAGCCGGTGCAGCCGACCCTTGGCGCGGCGGATCGTCAGCGCGTCCAGCAGCGCCTGCGTGGGATGTTCGTGCCGCCCATCGCCTGCGTTGATGACGGCGCAGTTGACCTTCTGCGCCAGCAGGTCGACCGCGCCCGATTGCGGATGGCGCACCACCAGCAGGTCCGGGCGCATGGCGTTCAACGTCAGGGCGGTGTCGATCAGGGTTTCCCCTTTCTTGATCGACGATGCCTGCATCGCCATGTTCATCACGTCCGCGCCCAGCCGCTTGCCCGCCAGTTCGAAACTGGCCTGCGTGCGGGTCGAGTTCTCGAAGAACATGTTGATCTGGGTGAGGCCCGCCAGGACCTGCGAATGCCGATCACGGCCGCGGTTGAAGCGGACATATTGCTCGGCCAGGTCGAGGATCGTCACGATCTCGTCGGGGCGGAGCGGCTCGATCCCGAGCAGGTGGCGATGGTCGAAGCGCATTGGCGTCCTATGCGTGGGGCATACCCTGTTTAGGAAGGCCCGCGCGCCGGGGCAAGACCGTCAGGCGACCCGTGCGACGACATAGTCCGACAGGTCGACCAGCAGATCGCGCAGGTCCGACCGCGGCAGGCTGCCCATCGCGGCCTTGGCGCGACGGGCCCAGTCCAGCGCCTCGCGCCGGGTCGCTTCAAGCGCGCCATGGCGGTTGAGCAAGTGCAGCGCGTGGTCGAGATCGCCATCGCGCTGGTCGCCCTTCTCGATCACCCGGGACCAGAAGGCGCGTTCCTCGGCATCTGCCCTGGCCACCGCCTTGATCAGCGGCAGGGTCAGCTTGCGCTCGCGGAAATCGTCGCCGACGTTCTTGCCGGTGGCCGTGCCGCCCCAGTAATCCAGCAGGTCGTCGACGATCTGAAACGAAATGCCCAGCGCGTCGCCATAGTCGAACAGCGCGCGCACCTCGTCCTCGGGACGGCCGGCGATCACGCCGCCCACCTCGGTTGCCGCCGAGAACAGCGCGGCGGTCTTGCCGCGCACGACTTGCAGATAGGTCGCCTCGGTCGTCCTGAGGTTCTGCGCGGCGGTCAGCTGCAGCACCTCGCCTTCGGCGATGGTGGCGGCGGCGTCGGACAGGATGCGCAGGACGCGCAGGTTGCCGGTTTCCGTCATCAGCTGGAAGGCGCGGGCGAACAGGTAGTCGCCCACCAGCACGCTCGACTTGTTGTCCCACAGCAGGTTGGCCGTGGGCCGGCCGCGGCGTTTCAGGCTTTCGTCCACCACGTCGTCATGCAGCAGGGTCGCGGTGTGGATGAACTCGACCGTGGCCGCGAGATGAACGTGATAGGGGCCCTCGTAGCCGCACAGATGCGCCGAGGCCAGCGTCAGCAGAGGGCGCAGCCGTTTGCCGCCGGCCTCGACCAGGTGGGCAGTGACCTCGGGGATGCGGGGGGCATGTTCCGAGGCCATCCGCTCGCGGATCAACTCGTTCACGCGTCCCATGTCGTCCTGCATCAGGGCGGCCAGCCGCTCATGCGGTTTCGTCGCGGTCTCGTCCAAGCTCATCAAACTCCCCTGCAAGGCTCGACAAGTAACGTGCCTTGTCCTTACATCCACCCTATGGAAGAGCTTCTGCGCACCACCGACATCACGCTTATCCCGCTGGCCCGGACCCTTCTTGAGAGCGAGGGTATAGACAGCTTTGAATTGGACGTAAACATGAGCGTCCTCGAGGGCTCCATCGGCATCCTGCCACGCCGGCTGATGGTCCGCTCCGGTGACCTGGCGCGGGCACGGACGGTGCTTTGGGAGAACGGGGTGCGGTTTGACGGCTGAGCCGGATGTGACCCTGACGCAGGACCATTTCCTCGGCGGGCGCGTTCGGCTTTGGCAGCCAGTCGCAGGCTATCGTGCGGGCGTCGATCCGGTACTGCTGGCGGCGGCTTGCGCCGCGCGGTCCGGCCAGGCGGTGCTGGAACTGGGCTGTGGCGCGGGAGCGGCGCTGTGTTGTCTTGGCGCGCGCGTCGGCGGGCTGCGGCTCGACGGGCTGGAGATCCAGCCGGACTATGCCGCACTGGCCCGGCGCAACCTGTCGGAAAACGCCCTGACGGGTACGGTCTTCGAGGGTGACGTTGCGGTGCCCCCGGCCGCGGTGCGGCAGGTTTCCTATGACCATGTCATCGCCAATCCGCCGTATTTCGAGGCGAGCAAGGGGCTGGCGGCGCAGGATGCCGGACGTGACACGGGCCGCGCGGGCGCGGTGCCGCTGGCCGACTGGCTGGGGCTGGCCGCGCGGCGGCTGAAGCCCGGCGGCTTCGCGACCGTCATCCAGCGTGTCGAGCGCCTGCCGGAATTGATGGCGGCCTTCGACGCCGTCCTTGGCTCGCTTGAGTTAATGCCGCTGATCCCGCGCGAGGGGCGCGGGCCGCGCCTGATCCTGCTGCGCGGCCGCAAGGATGGGCGGGCGCCCTTCCGGTTTCATCCCGGCCCGATCATGCATCCCGGCGCGGCGCACGGATTCGACGGCGAGGGATACACCCTGCTGTTTGAGGCGATTTTTCGCGACGCTGCGTCATTGCCCTTTCCCGAATGATATCGGCAAATTTTCGCACTTTCGGCGCCAAACCTCGGTCCCATGCTGCACCCGCAGCGTGACAGACTCGAAATACTGTGCTGCACTGAAGGTCCAACCCATCAAAGGAGGACCACCATGAGCCTGAGTTCGCACCTGAATGAACTGAAGCGCAAGCACACCAGCCTTGCTGCTGCGGTGGAAGAGGCGCAACGCGCCCCCGGTGTCGACGATCTGCGCGTGGCGGAAATGAAGAAGCAGAAATTGCGCCTCAAGGAGGAGATAGCCCGGCTCGAATCGCGACCGGTGCACTGAAGGGGACAGGGCGTCAGACGCCCGTGAGTGGAAATCGGGCCTGCCCTGCGGGGGCAGGCCTTTTTCGTTGGTGGTGGCGTTCGGGCCGTGAGCAAGGGCGGCGTCACGGGCCGGGTCGTGCACTCCCCCGGAAGCATGCTAGACACCGCCAAAAGCCGGGCAGGGTGCCTGGCGTTCAGGGGAGGCAGGCTTTTGAAAAGGATCGCGATTCTTGCGGGTGACGGCATTGGGCCCGAAATTTCGCAGGCGACGCAACGCGTCCTCCAGGCAGTTTCGGACCACCATTCGCTGGGATTGACGTTTCACCCGGTGACGGTCGGGTTCGACGCGCTGCGCAAGCATGGCTCGACCTTTCCCGACGCCGCCATGCAGGAAATCCAGACCTGTGACGGGATCGTTCTGGGGCCGGTCTCGCACAATGCCTATCCCCCGCGCGACGACGGCGGGCTGAACCCGTCGGGCGAATTGCGCAAGCGGCTGGATCTGTATGGCAATATCCGCCCCGCACGCAGCCGCGCCGGGATCCCGCCGCGGGCGGGCGTTCCGCTGGACCTGATCGTGGTGCGCGAGAACACCGAAGGCTTCTATGCCGACCGGAACATGGTCCAGGGACCGGGCGAGATGCTGGTGACAGAGGACGTGGCGATTGCCATGCGCAAGATCACCCGGCCCGCCTGCATGCGGATCGCGCGCGAGGCGTTTCGCATCGCGAAGGGGCGCAGCGGCCGAGTGACCGCCGTGCACAAGGCCAACGTGATGCGCACCTCCTGCGGATTGTTCCTGGAGTGCTGCCGCCAGATCGCGGCCGAGAACCCCGAAATCGCCTACCAGGAGCAGCTGGTGGACGCGATGTGCGCGCTTCTGGTCCGCGCGCCGGATCAACACGACGTGATCGTGACCACCAACATGTTTGGTGACATCCTGTCCGACCTCGCCTCGGAACTCTCGGGCAGCCTGGGCCTGGCCGCGTCGCTGAATGCCGGAGAGGACCGCGCGATGGCGCAGGCGCAGCACGGGTCGGCACCCGATATCGCGGGGCAGGACATCGCCAACCCGGCCTCGCTGATCGGGTCTGCGGCGATGCTGCTGGACTGGATGGGCCGCCGCTTGCAGGACAAGGCGCTAGGCACTGCCGCCGTCGCGATCGAGGCGGCGCTCGAGGCGGTGCTTAGCGTGCCCGAGCAGCGCACCCGCGACCTAGGTGGCAAGAACGGGACGGCTGCCTTTACCGATGCCGTGATCGCCGAACTGGGCCGTGGGGGTGCGTGAGCTTACGCGCCCTGCGCCTGGAGAAAGCGCGCGGTGGCCTGCACCTCGTCCTGCGTGATCTCGTGCCCGCCGCGGTGCCAGTGGCTTGTGACCTCCGCGCCCTGGTCGGCGAACCAACCTTCCAGTGCGCGGTTCAGCGGGGCGGGGCAGATCGGGTCGCGTTCGCCTGCGGTGATCAGCACCGACCGCCCCGACAGGCCCGGTTGCGGCTGTGGCTGCCACGGAATCAGCGGATGCATCAGCGCCATCGCCTCGACGATCCCGGGATGGGCAAAGCCCACCGAGGCGAGGATGTTCGCGCCGTTGGAATAGCCGAAGGCGAGGGTGCGGCGCGCGCCAACCCGCGCCTTTTCCGCGCGCAGGAAATCGGCCATCGCCTCTGTCCGCTGCGCGAGATCGTCCATGTCGTAGACGCCTTCGGCCCGGCGACGGAAATAGCGCAGTGCACCCATTTCCGACACGTCGCCCCGGGGCGAGATCACATGCGCCTCGGGCAGGATCTGGCGGGCGAAGCCGTGGAACTGCGTCTCGTCCGCGCCGGTGCCGTGAAAGGTGAAGACCAGCGGCCCGGCGCCGGGGGTTTCCGCGAAGGCGTAGCTCATTCGATCGGCTCCAGGTAGCGTTCCAGCGCGGCGCGCAGGTGTTCGTGCTGGGTGGGGAGTTTCAGCGCCTCGCCCAGGTGGGCGCTGTCCTCGTCCCGGTCGAAGCCGGGCTCGTTCGTGGCCACCTCGAACAGGACACCGCCGGGGGTGCGAAAGTAGATCGCCCAGAAATAGTCGCGGTCGATGACCGGCGTCACCTGGAAACCCGTCTCCATCAGCGCCTTGCGCACCTCCAGCTGGGCCGCCCGGTTGTCGACGGAAAAGGCGATGTGATGCACGCTGCCCGCGCCCTGCGCTGCGTGGCGCGCCTCGACCGTGGTGATGTCGATGACCTCGGCGCCATTGCCGTCTGGCACGCGAAACCGGGTGATCCCGCCGTCCTTGCCCTCTTCCTCATATCCCATGAAGCGCAGCAGTTCGGCGCTGGCCGCGGCCCCGCGGGGCGTCAGGCGCATGTCGGCGGAGTGAAAGCCGCGGATCGCAACGTCCTCGGGAACGCCCTCGGTCCAGGGGGTGCGGGGGTCGTCCCCGGTTTCGATGAGGGCGAACCCGTCGCCATCCGGCCCCTCGAAGGCCAGAACGGCATCGCCAAAGCGCGTGCCCTTTTGCATCCCTTCGACCTTGTGCCCCGCAAGGCGCTGTTCCCACCAATCCAGAGAACCCTTGGGCACGGAAAAGGCGGTGGTGCCGACCTCGCCCGCACCGGGGCGGCCCCGGCCTGCGTCGGGGAAGGGGAAATAGGTCATCACCGTGCCGGGCGTGCCGGTCTCGTCGCCGTAATACAGGTGATAGACGTCGGGCGCGTCGAAATTCACCGTCTTCTTGACCCGCCGCAGGCCAAGCGTGCCGGTGAAGAAGGCATTGTTGCCTCGCGCGCTGGAGGCCAGCGAGGTGACATGGTGCAGGCCGTTGATCTGGGTGAGCATGATTCGGGTTCCCTATCCTGGTCCAATGCGGAGATAGGGGACCCGTCTCTGTGAATAAACGCGCTTTGAAGCGCGCTAAGGGTGCAGGATCGCACAGGGTTGGGTGTGGATCAGCTTCGGCTTGGGTACTGACCCAGAAAATTGACGCAATAGCGTGTGCCATCGACCGGACCAGGAATGTTCGGCAGGTTGAAGTTGGTCCGACCGTCGCCGCCATAAACGGTCCCGAACAGGGAGAACAGCGCGGTATACTCCTGGATGGCGATCGTCCGCCCGTCGGCGGGCAGCGTCCCGACGGGGCAGAAATTGCCCCCAAAGAGCCAGATTGTCCCGGTATAGCTCTCCATGCTCTGAGCGCTTGCGGCCTTGGACAGGCCCAGCGTTGCGGTGGCCAGCAAGAGAGCGGCGACGAAGGATTTCAACATGAGAAAGTGCCTTTCCTGAATTTTGTCGGGGTTGAAGGTCCCTTCGGCAGGATGCCTCTCTTGGTTGTGCAGGTCAAACATCATCGCGCAAGGCGTGTCTGCATTCCTGACCACGCACGAAAAACCATTGCCGAATGGCCGGGGTCTGGATCCAGTCCGTCGTCCCGGGTGCAGGGAAAGGGCTGCGCGTCGCGGCCAATGGAGAAGGCGGTGTTGCCCCGCGCATTACAGTCCAGACAAGAGCGGCGGTGCAGGCCGTTAATCCAGTTGAGCACAGGGCAGCTCCTGTCGAACTGCGCCTCATACGCACGTTGGCCTCTGAGCGCTTGGACAGTGCCGCGCCGGGGCGGTGCGCTATTGCACAGGCTGCATGGCACGGACCAGCCGCAGGAAAGCGGCGAAGGCCAGCAGGCACAGCACGAGAAAACCGATGCCCAGCCAGAAGGCCGCCTCGCTGCGGCCCAAGGCCTCGGCCGCGACGCCGGCCAGCGCGGGGGCCGCGACCATCACGACGTAATAAAGGGTAAAGAACAGGCCCATCCCAAGGGCGCGCGTCTCGGCCGGCAGGACGCGGGTGGGCAGCGCCATGATCGGGCCGGCCGGCAGACCGAAGATCAGCCCGACCATCACGAAGGCCAGCGCAGGCAGGCCCGGTTGCAGCACCATCAGGAACGTGGCGCCAAAGCCAGCCAGTCCCAGCGTCAGCACCGCGTCGGACTGGCCCAGACGGTCGGCGAGGATGCCACCCGCCGGAACCGAAAGCGCCCCCAGCCAGAGCGCGAGCGAAGTCGTGGAACTGGCCTCGGCCAGGGTATAGCCGCGCTCGGTCAGCAGGGTGGGACCAAAGCTGAACACCATGGCGATGGCGGCGTTGTAGAAGCCCCAGATCAGCGCGGCCAGCAGGATGCCGGTCAGCGCGGGCCCCACCGGCCAGCCGCCCTTTGCCCCGCCGCGCCTGCCCTGCGGCGCATCGCGGTAGAGCGCCGCGAACAGCGCCAGCGCGGCAAGGTTGACGGCCACTGTCACACCAAAGGCGACGCTCAGCCCCATGCTGGCGGCGAAAGGCGGCAGCACGACCAGTGCCAGCGCGATGCCCACCGGCCAGGAATTGACGAAGATGCCCATGGCGGTCGCGATCTCGCGCCCGGCGAACCAGTCCTGCACCATCTTGGACATCAGCACGTTCAGCAGCACGCCGCCGGTGCCCGCCAGCACCCGCCCGGCGACCTGCGCCTCCCACAGCGGAACCCGCCACATCAGCAGCCCGCCCAGCACCATCAGCCCCAGCGCCGCCGTAACCACGCGCTTGTCGCCAAGCAGTCGGGCGATGCCGCCGCCGGGCAGGGCGATGACAAAGCCGGGCAGCATGTAGAGGCCGATGAGAAAGCCGAGGTCGGCCAGGCTGGCGCCGTGACGTTCCATGAACAGCGGGCCTGTCGCGGCCACCGCCTGGAACTGAAAGCCCATCGTCATTCGGACGGTGAACAGGATGGCAAGCGCGGACCACCTGGATGTCATGCGGCGGTCTCCCCTGCCATGTCTGCGGAAAGCCTAGCAGAAAAGCGCGGTCAAGCGACGAAAAAGGGCGCCCCGCGGCGGGGGCGCCCTGTCCGTGCCGAAGCCGTGCCGCGTCAGACGAAGAACTGCGCGCCGTTGGCCGAGATCGTCGAGCCGTTGATAAAGCCCGCGTCGTCCGAAGCAAGGAAGGTCACGCAGCGGGCGATCTCCGAGGGCTCGCCCAGGCGGCCGGCGGGGATGCCCTTGATGATCTTCTCGCGCACGGATTCGTCGATGGCCATGACCATCTCGGTCGCGATGTAGCCCGGGCAGATGGCGTTGGCGGTGATGCCGAACTTGGCGCCTTCCTGTGCGAGACTCTTGACGATGCCGAGGTCGCCCGCCTTGGTCGCGGCATAGTTGACCTGGCCGGCCTGTCCTTTCTGGCCGTTGATCGACGAGATCACGATGACGCGGCCGAACTGGCGCTCGCGCATGCCGGCCCAGACCGGGTGCACGGTGTTGAACACGCCCGTGAGGTTGGTGTCGATGACCTCTTTCCACTGTTCCGGCGTCATGCGGTGGAACATGGCGTCGCGGGTGATGCCCGCATTGGCCACCACGATGTCGACCGGGCCGAGGTCGGCCTCGACCTTGGCGATGCCCGCCTTGGATTCCTCGTAATCCGCGACGTTCCACTTGTAGGTCTTGATGCCGGTCTCGGCGGTGAAGGCGGCGGCCTTCTCGTCGTTGCCAGCATAGGTCGCGGCGACCTCGCAGCCTGCGGCCTTCAGGGCCTTGGAAATCGCTTCGCCGATGCCGCGCGAGCCTCCGGTGACGAGTGCAACTCGTGCCATGACTGTCCTCCTATGGGTGTTCTTTGTGATGTGTCTTGCGAAAAGGGCGGGGTCATGCCCCGCCCCGTGATCCGTGGGTCAGCGTTCGACGCAGAGCGCGACGCCCATGCCGCCGCCGATGCAGAGGGTGGCGAGGCCCTTCTTGGCGCCGCGGCGCTTCATCTCGAACAGCAGGGTGTTCAGGACGCGGGCGCCCGAGGCGCCGATCGGGTGGCCGATGGCGATGGCGCCGCCGTTCACGTTCACGATCGACGGATCCCAGCCCATGTCCTTGTTCACGGCGCAGGCCTGCGCGGCGAAGGCCTCGTTGGCCTCGACGAGGTCGAGATCCTCGACCTTCCAGCCGGCCTTGGCCAGCGCCTTGCGGCTGGCATGGATCGGACCCACGCCCATGATCGACGGGTCGAGACCCGCGGTGGCGTATGAGACGATGCGCGCCAGCGGTTCGATCCCGCGCTTTTCCGCGGCCTCGGCCGACATCAGCAGCACGCCCGCAGCCCCGTCATTGAGCCCGCTTGCGTTTGCGGCGGTCACAGTCCCGTCCTTGACGAAGGCAGGACGCAGTTTCTGCATGCTGTCCAGCGTCGCGCCGTAGCGGATGTATTCGTCCTTGTCGACGATCGTCTCGCCCTTGCGGGTCTTGATGGTGAAGGGGACCACCTCGTCGTCGAACTTGCCGGCCTTTTGTGCGGCCTCGGCCTTGTTCTGGCTGGCCAGGGCGAATTCGTCCTGCATCTCGCGGCTGATCTGCCATTGCTGCGCGACGTTCTCGGCGGTCTGGCCCATGTGGTAGCCGTTGAAGGCGTCCCACAGGCCGTCGCGGATCATCGTGTCGATATAGGACACGTCGCCCATCTTGTGGCCGGCTCGCAGATGCGCGGCATGGGTCGACAGGCTCATGTTCTCCTGGCCACCGGCGCAGATGATATCGGCGTCGCCCAGCATGATGTGTTGCGCACCCAGCGCCACGGCGCGCAAGCCCGAGCCGCAGACCTGGTTGATGCCCCAGGCGGCGGCCTCTTTCGGCAGGCCGGCGTTGATGTGTGCCTGGCGGGCGGGGTTCTGGCCCTGCGCCGCGGTCAGCACCTGGCCGAGGATCGTTTCCGACACCTCGGACTTGTCGATCCCGGCCCGGGCGACCAGCGCCTCGAGAACGGCGGCACCCAGATCGTGCGCGGGGGTGTTTGCGAAGGCGCCGCTGAAGCTGCCCACCGCGGTCCGGGCCGCGCTCGCGATAACGACGTTGGTCATGTATAGCCCTCCTGCCAAGCATGTATGCCTTGGGATACAGTGATTCCGCGTCTTGCGAAACCATCTCCCGTTGCTTGTCGCGCGAGGGTCTATCCGATGCCGCGCCGCAGCGGAACCGGACAGGGTGTCTCAGCTTTGAGACCGAAGCCGCCGGGGCCCTGTCAGCCAGCCTTTTCGTTTGTGGACTGCCGCCAGGCCGGGCGGGTCGTGGGCGCGCCGAAGTAGTAACCTTGCAGGCAGTCGAGCCCCATCGCCGCCAGGCAATCGGCATCCGCGCCGTTCTCGACGCTTTCGGCGACGGTGAACAGGTCGAACTGCTCGGCGATCGAGACCATGGCCCGCACCAGCACCTGGTTGTCGGGATCCTCGGCCACGCCGCGGATGAACTGGCCGTCGATCTTGAGGATGTCGAAGGAGAAGTCCTTGAAATAGCGCAGCGCAGTATAACCCGAGCCGAAGTCGTCGATGGCGAAGGAGACGCCCTGCGCCTGCACCTCGTCCATGAAGCTGACCACCAGCTCCGGCACGGTGATGGCGGAATGTTCCGTGATTTCCAGGATCAGGCGTTCGCCCACGGTGGGGTCGCTGGCCAGTGCACGGTTGAAGATCTTCATCCACTTGGCATAGCCGATGGACCGCGCCGACATGTTGATCGACAGCCGCATCCACGGTTCGCGGGCCAGTTCGGCCAGCCCCTTTTCCAACGCGATGCAATCCAGCAGGCGGCCGTATTCGGTTTCCTCGACCGCGCCGATGAACTCGCGGGCCGGGATGATCCGGCCGGTTTCGTCCAGCACGCGGATCAACCCCTCGTAGAAGGCGATGCGGTCGGGCGACGCGGCCTGCACAACCGGTTGATAGGCGACCATGACCTGCCGGTGCTGGATGGCGCGGCGCACCATTTCCAGCGTTCCGGCGTCACGCTTGTTCACGGCATACTCGAGCGGGTTGTGCATGCCTGCGGGAATGTCGGCCTTGTGCATGATCGGTCCCCTTGGTCGATCCGGTTATCGCCCGCCGGGATTAAGCGCGCCTTAATGATTTCAATTGCGGCGAATTTCCCCCGGGCAAGGGGCGCTTGACTCTGCGCCGGGTGGCTGTATATGCGGCGCTTCATTGGTGTTGGCGGACCCCGCAAGGGGAACCCTGTCGTCCCGGCAAAATCCGGGGAGAGGACAACGCCCTTCGCAACTGCAGAAGGAGATCAGCCGTGACCAAACGCACGTCTGCCAAGTACAAGATCGACCGCCGGATGGGCGAGAACATCTGGGGCCGCCCGAAATCCCCCGTCAACCGCCGCGAATACGGCCCCGGCCAGCACGGCCAGCGCCGCAAGGGCAAGATGTCCGACTTCGGCCTCCAGCTGCGCGCCAAGCAGAAGCTGAAGGGCTATTACGGCGACATGACGGAAAAGCAGTTCAAGAAGGTCTACATCGAGGCCGCCCGCGTGAAGGGCGACACCGGCGAGAACCTGATCGGCCTGCTCGAGCGTCGCCTGGATGCCGTCGTCTATCGCGCCAAGTTCGTGGCGACCGTCTTTGCCGCCCGCCAGTTCGTGAACCACGGCCATGTCCTGGTGAACGGCCAGCGTGTCAACATCCCCTCCTACCGCGTGAAAGAGGGTGACGTCATCGAGGTCCGCGAAAAGTCCAAGCAGATGGCCGCGCTTCTCGAAGCCACCCAGCTGGCCGAGCGCGACGTGCCCGATTACATCGAGGCCGACCACTCCAAGATGACCGCGACCTTCGTCCGCACCCCGGGTCTGGGCGATGTGCCCTATCCGGTGATGATGGAACCGAACCTCGTGATCGAATACTACGCTCAGAACTGAGCGCGCCGGGTCATCGGGCCCGCGCCTACAGACAGGGGGCCGTCTTTTGGGGCGGCCCTTTTGCTTTTCTTAAGGCCGGATTTGGAACGTTTCGGACCGGCTTAAGGACCGTTTCCCGGCTTTCGTGGGACCAAGGGGCATCGCAACACGCAACCCCGAGGTATCCGACATGGCCTTTTTCGACACTCCGCTCCGCACCGCCCTTCCGGTCAACCCGCTGCGCGCCCTGCTGGCGCTGCTACGTCCCGCCCGCCCTACAGCGCCCCGCGATCCTATCGCCGAGATGCAGGTGCGGGCCCGCCGCGAAGCGGCCCGACTGACCGCCGACCGCCTGATGCACCGAGCGCGCGGGCCCTTCTGAGGTCAGGGCGGAAAGCCCAGCCCCTCCAGCGCCTCTACCATGATCGCGCGCAGCCTTTCGCTGATGAAAGGGCGGGTGCGGTTGTGCAAGGACACCGACATGTCGGGCACCTTGGCGCGGAACCAGTCGGCCATGCGTTCGGCATCGTCCCGACGTCCCAGCGCCCAGTAGCAGCCCATCAGGCTCAGCTGGATCGTGGCGAATTCGGGAAACTCGGTCAGCGCCTGTTCCAGGTGCCGGACAGCCGTCTCGTAGTTGCCCGCGATGATCTGCGCCTGCCCGATGCCCGAGGTGATGATCCCGATCTGCGGATGCAGCGGGCTGATGCGTCGCGCGCGCTGCAACTGCTCGATCGCCTCGTCGGGACGGTCGAGATAGTTGTAGACCCAACCCAGCAGCATTGACACCGTGCCGGAGTTCGGGTTCAGCGCCGCCGCGCGCTGAAGTGCGGTCAGACCCCGCCCTGGCTCGCCGCCAAGATAAGCGATGTAGTGCCCGGCATAAGCCAGCACCAACGGGTCGTCGGTGTTGCTGTCCAGCAGCGCGCGCGCCAGCGGGATGGCGGCGCTTGCCTTTTCATGTGACCACCAGCGCGTGGCGAAGGCGCCGGTATGCGCGTAGCAGATCAGCGCCCGCGCCTGCGCATAGTCCGGGTCCAGCGCGACCGCCCGGTGCAGAAGCGCCAGCCCCTCTTCGAGATTGTCCAGCGTGTTCTGCACATAGACCATCGGCGCAGCGCGCAGGCAGAGGTCGTAGGCGTCGAGGCTTTCGGTGGGCTTGCGGCGCGTCCGCGCCGCCTCGGCCCAGATCAGCTTTGGTTCCAGCGCCGCGGCGACGCTTTCGGCCACTTGGTCCTGCAAGGCAAAGAGATCGTCGGAGGCGCCGTCGAACTTGCCGCGCCACAGCGTGTGCCCTGTCTCGCATTCCACCAGTTGCGTCGAGATTCGCAGCGTCGGGCCGGCCTGCTGAATGCCGCCCTCGAGGACGTAGCGAACGCCCAGTTCCTCGCCCACGGTGGCGAGGTCGACCACCTTGCCCTTGTAGGAAAAGCTGGACGTGGTCGAGACGACAAAGAAGGACGACACCACCGATAGGGCCGAGGCGAGTTCGTTCACGATCCCGTCCACCAGGTAGTCGCGCCCCGGATCGCCGGTGAGATTGGCGAAGGGCAGGACCGCAAGCGAGGGTTTGTCCGGCAGGGGCGGCGCGGCACGGGACGGTCCGTCGGTCGCCGCACCGCCCAGCGTCAGCTTGTAGCCGACGCCTGGGACCGTGCCGATCGCCTTGGCCCCAAGCGCCTTGCGCAGGGTGGCGATCTGCACGGTCAGGTTGCTTTCCTCGACCATCCGGTCGGACCAGACCGTGTCCAGCAGTTCTGTCTTCGAGACCACGCGCTCGGCATTGTCGTGCAGGACCACCAGCACGTCGAAGGCCCGCGCCCCCAGCGACAGGTCTTGCCCGTCCAGCCGGGCCAGCCTTTGAGCCGGCAGGATTTCAAGCCCTGTCATGCGGTCCCTGTTCCGGTGCTGCGACGCCGCCGGCGCCAGACTGGCAACACGCTAGCGCAGGAGCGTCCAGTCACCAACCGTCAGGCAAGGAAAAGGCCGCGTCCCTTGCGGGGCGCGGCCTGTTGCGCGGATCGCGCGGCGCGTCAGACGTAATAGACGTCGCGGAAGACGTGGCGCACGATGTCCTGGCGGCGCAGGCCCAGGCTCTTAAGCTGGGCGTCGCTCAGGGCATTCAGGCGCTCGACCTCGCGGATGCGATGGTTCGACTCGGCGATATTGCTCAGGAACTTGAGGATCGCCTCCCCGAAGGCACGCAGCGGGTTGAGAGGCGTCGTGCTCGGGGCGTGGTTGGTGGTGATATGGGCCATTGCGGTTCCCTTTGTGTTACTGCTTGTCCCTAGTTATGCCGCGCCGCAGCATCGCAGTAGGCACGCATCGGAATAGCCGCTTTTCCGCCGGTGCATGGCTGGGTCATGAAAAAGGGGTGGCACGATGGCCACCCCTGTCGCTCATGGAAAACGGATTCTTTGCCCTAAAGGCCAAACGGGGGATGGGCGCAATGGATCGCCCGCGACTGACTACGACCGCTCGATAGGCGCTCTGCATGACATGTGTGTGACGGGTTGGATCAGAGCGGGTCGCGCCGCCAGTCGTCTGCCCAGGTGACACGCTCCAACCCGGCGAAGCGCGCTGTGCGGTGCAGTTCAGCCTCCAGCCGGTCCTGCCGGCCGGCACCCCAGCGGATGCCGCGTTCAGGCCAGAGCGCGGCGACATGCAGGGCATCGCCCGCCCGCGCCATGTCGATGCGGCCTGCCAGCCGGTCGCCCTCGAGCAGTGGAAAGACGTAATAGCCGTAGCGCCGCTGTGGCGCGGGGGTGAAGATCTCGATCCGGTAGTGAAAGCCGAACAGCCGCTCGGCCCGCTTGCGGTCGCGCAGCGCCGGGTCGAAGGGGCTGAGCACGCGAAGGCGGCCCGGCGGGTCGGGCACGTCGGACAGTGCGTCAAGCGTTTCGGGGCGGGCGTGGCATTGCCGGAGGCCACCATCGGCCTGCGTCACCGTGACGGGCACGACCGCGCTACGTTTGGCTTGCGCCGCCAGCCAGTCCTTCGCCTCGGTCGGCGTGACAATGTCCCAGAAGGCGGCGATTTCGCCGCTGGTGGCAAAGCCCAGCCGGTCCAGCGCGGCGTGACAGAGCCAGTCGATGCTGTCGGCCTCGGAAGGGCGATGCGCCCGAATGCCTTCGGGAACGACCCGTTCGGTCAAGTCATAGACCTTGCGGAACCCTTCGCGCCGCGTCACCGACAGCGCGCCGCTGCGCCACAGGAACTCCAGCGCGGTCTTGGACGGGTGCCAGTCCCACCAGCCGCCGGAACTGCGTCCCTCGTCCTGGCCCATCTCTCCGGACGTGACGGGCCCGTGGTCACGCACATGGGCCAGAACTTCTTCCAGCTTGCCGTGGAATCCGTCGCCGCGCCACTTGCGCCAGCGTTCGGCCAGGCGGTGCCGGTCGCGGGCGAATCGCAGCCGCCAATGCGGCCAGAAGTCGGTGGGAATCACCGCGGCGTCATGCGTCCAGTGCTCGAACAGGGAGCGGTCGCGTTCCAGAAGCGGCGCGAGGTGCGCCGGGCGATAGGCCGGGCGGCGCGCGAAGAGGATCATGTCATGCGCCCGTTCCACGGTGCGCACGCTGTCCACCTGCACGAATCCCAGTTCCTGGATCAGTGCCAGCAGGTCGGCGCCCTTGCCGGGGCCGGAAGGCGTTTCGCCCAGCCCGTGCGCATGCAGGAAAAGCCGCCGCGCCGTGCCGTTCGACAGGCGCATCTCAGCGCCGTTTCAGAGTGTCGCCATAGCTGATCGTCGGCGTCAGTTCGATCACGCGCTCGTCCTCGACGGTGCCGGTGGCGATGCGGTCGGCGATGATCTGAGCCGCCTTGCGCCCGACCTCGGTGCGGCAGGCATCCATCGTGGCAACCCGCCGCGGCAGGCCGTCCAGCAACTCGACCCCGTTGAAGCCGGCAAGACCGATCTGGCCGGGAATGTCGATGCCCTGCTCTAGCAGTTCCAGAAGCCCGCCCGCCGCGATCATGTCGTTGGAGTAATACAGGAAATCGAGTTCCGGATCGCGTTTCAGCATGGCGCGGGTCATCTCGCGCCCCTTGGCCAGCGCCGAGCCGCCGGAATAGAACTCCTGGTCCGCGATCTCGACCCCGGCCTTGGCCAGCGCCTCGGTGAAGCCCTCGAAGCGTTTGCGCGCACGGTGGTCGAGCGGCATCTTGGTGCCCATGAAGCCGATGCGCTGGTAGCCCTGCTTGAGGATCGCCTTGGCCATCTCGCGTCCGGCGCGCCTGTGGCTGATGCCCACGGCGGCGTCGATCGGGATGCCGTCGGTATCCATGATCTCGACCACCGGGATGCCGCTGGCCTTGAGCATGGCGCGGGCCGCGTCGGTATGTTCCAGCCCGGCGATGATGACGCCCGAGGGCCGCCAGGACAGCATCTCGTAAAGGACGCGCTCTTCCTTTTCGGGCAGGTAGTCGGTGACGGCGACGATCGGTTGCAGGTCAGTCTCCTCGAGCACGCTGGAGATGCCCGACATGACCTCGGGGAAGACCATGTTGCGCAAAGAGGGGATGACGACCGCCACCAGGTTCACCCGCTGGCTGGCCAGCGCGCCGGCGATCTTGTTGGGCACGTAGCCCAGCGCCTTGGCGGCCTCCAGCACGCGTTCGCGCGTGGCCTGGCTGACATCGCCGCGGTTGCGCAGCACCCGGCTGACCGTCATTTCGGAAACGCCCGAGGCTTCGGAGACATCGCGGAGCGTCAGGGGACGTGAGTCGTCATTGGCCAAGGGCGGCATCCTTCTTCTGCACCGTGACGTTAGCGCAATCGCCAGCGCGCCGACAAGACGCGAAGCGGGATGACAAGCCCGGCAGGGCGCGTTATGGGGAATTGGGCGGTCCCGTGGCTCAACTGGATAGAGCAGCCCCCTCCTAAGGGGCAGGTTGCAGGTTCGAATCCTGCCGGGATCACCACCTGCCTTTTCACATGCATCGTGATGTGTGCTACCCTTTCACTGACGGTGGCGGAGGACAAATTGGCCGCATTCATCTACACCGGGTTGGAGCCTGGCGAGGGTGTGAACGATACACCTGAAACTGCGGGCCTTGCCGGCGGTGTCGGCGCGTTCACCGATACAAACGGGCAACTCGATTTCCTCATCGATGTCGCCACTTTCACGGGCAGCGTGCAAAGCTACGACGAATACGGCGATCCGGGCACGGACATCGCGGATTTCGTCCTGATGCCCGTCGGCAGCGCGACGCGGGGCCTCGAACTGGGCGTCGCACTCGACCTTGGCGGGCCAATCGACACCCTGTTCTCGAACGGGATCGGAGGCACATTCTACCTCGACTTCACGATTTCCGGGACTGTCAACCAATCGCATTCCCTTCAGGCGGATTGGGGGGCGGCAGCGTCTCTTGACAGCCGCATCGGCGCGCTGACCCCCTATACGACCATGCAGAATGCGGTTGTCGACGCCTACCTGGCGTTGATCCGGAACGTGGATTGGACGGTCGTCGACGAAGTCGAATACAACTCGCTGATCGATCTGAGGAACGAGATCGAAGAGTTGCAGTCCGCGACGGCCACGGGCGCGTTCGACTTTCCGGAAACCGGAGAGTTCGACATCCGGCCGGTTGTCTTCCGGGATCGCGTCCTGGCGCGTTTGCTGGATATGGAATCCTTCTTGCAGAACGTGTTGGCCGGTCAGCCCGAGCTTGCAGCGCTCAAGGAGTCGATCGCCGCCTATATCAAGGTCTTTCGAGGCATCGTGGAGGAGTTCTTCTCCATCCGGTATTTCATCGACGGGATCGAGTTGGGCCCCGGAGATTTCGACGGACTGTCGTTCCATCCCACGCAGATGGAATGGTCCGAGACCTTCGACATCCCGGTCGGCGATGTCCTGTCGCTTGAGTTTACCGGAGGAGAAAGCCTCTGGGTCGATCTGTCGAGTGCGTTTCCGACGATCCTGTCTTCATCGGCTGACTACGGTTTTGGCGCCAGGGTCACGGGTTATGTCTGGCCAAGCGTTGTCTCGCTGGGGCCGGACAACGACAGGTTCGACGGGACGGCCGGCAACGATATCGTCGAGGGACTGGGTGGCAACGACACCCTGTCCGGCCTCGCCGGAGACGACAGCCTGGACGGCGGAGACGGCGACGACAGCCTGTCGGGCGATGCGGATGCCGACACGCTGCTTGGCGGTTTCGGGAACGACACGCTGCGGGGCGGTGACGGCGACGACAGCCTGAGAGGACAAGGCGGTGACGACAGCCTGTTCGGGGGACGCGGGCACGATCTGCTGATCGGCGACGCGGGACATGATGTCATCCAGGGCAGTTCCGGCGACGACACGGCGCTGGGCCAATACGGGAACGACACCATCTTCGGCGGCGCCGGACATGACGAGTTGCGCGGCTATTTCGGCGATGACTCCCTGTCGGGCGGCGACGGGAATGACTGGCTTGTGGGTGCGAACGGCGATGACAGGCTTTTCGGCGGCAATGGCAGCGACACGGTGAGTGGCGGCCTCGGCAACGACCTTGCGCATCTTGGTGCCGGGCATGACAGCTTCGAGGATGGCACGCACACGTCCGAGACGGACAATGACACGATTGCAGGACAAGGCGGGCGCGACACTATCGACGCGGGCAGCGGCGACGACTTGGTCTACGGCAACAAGGGCAATGACCGGATTCTCGGAGGCGATGGAAACGACCGGCTGTTCGGCGGCGAGAACAACGACACCCTTCTGGCGGGGGCGGGCGCGGATACGGTGACCGGCGGCGACGGCAGCGACCGCGCCTACCTGGGAAGCGGCGATGACGTCTGGCAGGACAACGGGCAGGCCACCTTTGGAAACGATGTCGTCCTTGCAGGCAATGGAAACGACACGATCGGCATGGGTGGTGGCAACGACACGGCGACCGGGGGCGCCGGGGCCGACACGTTTGTCTTTTCCGGTCGGATCGATTCGGACACGCTGACCGACTATCTGCCGGGCACCGACCGGCTGCAGATCGACCGGGCGCTGTGGGGCGACGCGCCCCTCGACCAGGCGCGGCTCGACGTGCTGTCGGTCACGGACGCGGTCGGCCTCTTGCTGGATTTCGGCGCGGGCAACACGATCTTCTTCCGGGGCCTGGCGTCGAATGCCGGGCTGATTGACGACATCATGCTGATCTGAGCCGGGGCTCACATCCTCGCCTGCGCCTGACCCGCCCGGTGCCTTGGCTATTCCGACAAAAGCAGCCTGCACAGGGCGGCCATCTGCACCCGGCATTCCGCGATGGTGGCGAGTGTCTGCCGCGGTTCGTCCCGACCTGCGGCCGTCGCGCGCTCTAGCGCCTCCTCGAGGTCAGAGATCCGGTCCGACAGTGCTTGAAGCTGCGCGCCCATCCCCCCGGCCAGAGCGCTGTCCGCTGGGCCGTCGCGGTCGACCAGCGTGACCGCACCGCTTCGTTCCAGCGCGCGCAGACGGTCGAGCGGGGTCTGCGCGGCATAGGCCGACAGGCGGGCGGCTTCGGTATGGGGCATGGGCGTCTCCTGTTGGTGCGTCGCTGCGTGGGACGCTAGCGCCGAAACCCGAAGAAACGGTTACCCCTGTATCAAACGACTTCGATCACGCCCTTGTCGATCGCCAGGACATAACCGCGCCGGGCGATGTTCTTGACAAGCAACTCGCTCACCAGTTGGTTGCCCAACCCGTCGCGCAGACGCTTGATCCGCGTGGCGCCGGCGGCCTCCTCGCAGTCGGTCTCAGACCGACCTGAGATCACCGCCTCGATCTGCGCACCGGTCAGGATGTCGTCGTCCATGCGCGCCTCGGCCAGAACGGCCAGCGTCTCCATCATCGCCTCGGTCAGCTTGAAGCCCATCGTGTTGAGATAGACGGTGTTTTCCTCACGCGAGATGATGAGCGACGAGACCTGGATGCCCGAGCGTTCGATCTGCGCCATGCGCCGGTTCAGCGTGACCAGCATCACCAGGAAGACCAGCGCCGCAATCAGCAGGGCGGCGGCGAAGACCATCAGCACGAAGATCACCATCCGGTAATGGCCCAGCGTGTCGGAAAAGGCGGTGCCCGACTGCGCGAGGATCTCCAGCAGCTTGATCTCGGCCTGCCCGGTCAGGTCGGCGTTCTCGACGAACAGTTGTTCGACCCGCGCGTTGAAGGCGTTGGCGTCGGGCAGGGCGAACAGCAGCACCGCGCCCGCCACGGCGAGGATCGCGGCGATGGCGGCGATGCCGAAGCCGACAATGCGCGACCCGGCGCGGCGGCTTTCGGCGATGTCAGAAGCGGAGGTAGAAGTCACCGGCATTCGCCTTTTTCTGGTCCGGGGGCGTCTCGGCGCTGACGCCGAGGACGGTCAGCAGGGTCCAGCCGCCTGCGGCGAGGCGGCGGGCGGCAGCGTCCTGCGCGGCCGGGGCCGACGGGCAGCCGCCGGGCAGCGCGAGGATGCCGTAATGCAGGCGCAGGGGATCGTCCTGCTTTGCCTTGTATTCGACAAAGCAGTCGGCCCGTGCGGCGCCGGCCAGGGCCAGCGAGACAAGGAGGGTGAGGGCGAGGGTTTTCATGCCGTCACGATGCGGGTCACGCCGCTGAAAGACAATAACCGAAGGGGTCCGGCCGCCCGGTTATCCGATAGCGGGGGGGCGTTATTGCCCGATTTCCGGGGGCGGGGCCAGCGTGGATGCAGGGCGTCCCGTGGCGCTTTGGATCACACACCAGAAAAAGGAACCTGCCCCATGTCCTTCCGCTTCATCACCTCGGTCCTGTCCGTCGGCGCTCTGATTGCCGCAGTCTCTGCCGCCCCCGCAAAGGCCGCCGATGCCGACGATGTCGGCCGTTTCCTGGGCGCGGCGGCCACGCTGTTCATCATCGGCAAGATCATCCAGAGCGAGACCCGCGACGACCGCCGCGAGCACGCCCATTCCGTGTCGCCCCGGCGCGAGGTCGTCACTCCCCGCCACCAGCCGCCGCGTCCCGAGCCGGCGCGCCGCACCCAGTTGCCGCGCGAATGCGCCATCGCGGTCGACAGCAGCAGCACGAACTGGGTGATGGGCTCTCGCTGCCTCGACCGGAACTATCGCGGCGCGCGCCGCCTGCCGCAAAGCTGCCTTGTGACGCTGCGCGGATCGCGACATGACCGCGATGCCTATTCGATGCGCTGCCTGCGCGGCCACGGTTTCGAGGTGGCGTGGCGCTGACACCTTTTCGCTGTCCCTAACGCGCCGCGCGAAAAACCGCGCGGCGTTTTCCTGTTTGGATTAGGGCCCGACGACGCCGACGATCGGTCCCATCATCCGGCCCGGGTCGTTGCGCCCCACCTGCGGCGCAAACAGGCGCGAGACATTGCCGTCGAAGAACAGTGCATCCGGAAGGTTGAGGATGTCGCGGAACAGCCGCCCGAACTCGTGGAAGGTCACCGCGTTGTCCGAGATGGCGAACACCGCGCGCCGCCCGTCCTTTGACGTGCCCACCCCGTTGCGGATGTAGCGTGAGGTGCTGTCGGGCAGGAATCGCGGATGCAGTGCGCCGTCGATCACCAGCATCGGGCCGGATTGCGTGGCATAGCGGCAGGACGGCCTGCGTTCGAGGTAATCCCGCGTCTCGTAGACCCGCGCCGTGCCTCGCCCGATGCAGAAGATGCCGTTGGGCAGCAGGCCGAAATTGCCCGGCCCCGGATTGGGGATCACGCGCATCCGCTCGCGCCCACGCTCGACGTAATGTCCGACCGGAGAGCGGTCCGCGTGGTACATGCCGGCATTCATCGCGAAGAGCAGCGACTCGCCCCGCGCCGCCAGCATCGTCGAGACCGCGTCGAACTGGCCCAGCCTGGCCCCGTCGGGGCCATCGAGGAACAGCCGCAGCTCGTCCTCGGCCGGATCCACGGAGCAGATCGTGTAGCGGTTGCCGATGTGCCGGATCTGTTCGCACTCCAGTGCGGCGGTCTGGGTCGCGAAGCCGAGGCTCAACGACAGGAGGAGGGCCAGCCGCCGCATCGGGTCAATCGTCTAGGTCGCGGCGCACCGCATCCTGCGAGAACAGGCGCCGCGTCTCGTCCAGTTGATCGAAGGTCTCGTCGAGCCGAAAGCGAAGCTCTGGCGCGTATTTCAGTTCCAGCCCCTTGGCGGTGGCGCGGCGGATCTCGTGGCGGTTTTCCTCGAGCCGCTCGAACATCGTGTCGACGTTGCCGCCGCCCAGCGGCACGACATAGGCCGTGGCGACCTTGAGATCGGGGGAAACCCGGACCTCGCCAACCGTGATCGACAGGCGATTGAGGTCGGGGTCGTGGATCTCGCCGCGCGAGAACACCTCGGACAGACGGCGGCGGATCAGCTCGGCCACGCGGAGCTGACGTTGGGTGGGGCCGGAGCCATCCGTGAATCTGTTCTTTGCCATGGCGCAGAGATACGCCCTGCATCCACCTTTGCCAAGCCGGGCGGCACAGGGTAAACGGCGGCAAACCGCAAGGGAGATCGGGATGACGGACAAGCCGGGCGTGGTGATCACGGGTGTGTCGGGCCGC
Source organism: Thetidibacter halocola (assembly GCF_018224955.1). Classification (GTDB taxonomy): domain Bacteria; phylum Pseudomonadota; class Alphaproteobacteria; order Rhodobacterales; family Rhodobacteraceae; genus Thetidibacter; species Thetidibacter halocola. The sequence continues at coordinate 54,658 of NZ_JAGTUU010000009.1, read as the reverse complement.
ATGGGGCAGATGTTGGTGCGCGAAGTGCTGGTGCATGACGGTCTGCGGCTGGCCGGCGCGCTGGAACGGCCCGGCCATGACTGGGTCGGGCACGACCTGGGCGAGGCGATGGGCGGCGCGGCGCTGGGCGTGCGTGTCGGCGACGACCCGCTCGAGGCCTTCGCCCGCGCGCAGGCGGTGATCGACTTCACCGCGCCCGCCGCCACGGTCGCCTTTGCGGATCTCGCCGCGCAAGCGCGCGCTGTGCACGTGATCGGCACCACCGGCCTGTCCGACGACGACCTGAAGCGCATCCACATCGCCGCGCGTCACGCGGTGATCGTGCGCGCCGGCAACATGAGCCTGGGCGTCAACCTGTTGACCAAGGTCACCGAACAGGTGGCGCGCGCGCTGGACGCCGACTGGGACATCGAGATCGTCGAGGCGCATCACAACCGCAAGGTCGACGCGCCCTCGGGCACCGCCTTGATGCTGGGCGAGGCCGCGGCGGCGGGAAGGGGCGTGTCGCTGGCCGAGGTCTCGGACCGGGGGCGCGACGGCATGACCGGGGCGCGGGACAAGGGCGCCATCGGCTTTCACGCGATACGCGGCGGCGACATCGTGGGCGAGCACGAGGTGATCTTTGCCACCGGGGGCGAGCGCATCGTGATCAAGCACATCGCGTCCGACCGGGCGCTGTTTGCGCGCGGCGCGCTCAAGGCCGCGCTCTGGGGCCAGGACAAGGCGCCCGGCGAATACGACATGCTGGACGTGCTGGGACTGAACTGACCCCGACCTCGCGACTCTGTCACTTGAAAATAACATTTCACGGCTATCTTTCGCGTCATCGTGACGCAGAAGAGGAGCGCGTTCCATGCGTGGACTGTTTCTGGCCCTCGGGCTGACCCTCGCGCAGGCAACTCCTGCGCTTGCGGAATTCGCGACCGTGACGGATCGCGACACCTTCATCCGGCTGGTCAACGGAAAGGTGCTGACCCGACCGCTGGTGAAACTGCGCGTGGCGCCTGACGGAAGCATCGCCGGCAAGGGCGCGGGCTGGGACGTGAACGGCGCCTGGACCTGGAAGAACGGCTATTTCTGCCGCGATCTGATCTGGGGCGGCGACGACCTTGGATACAATTGCCAGCGCGTGCTGGCCAACGGTAACCAGATCCGCTTTGTCGCCGACCAGGGGCAGGGCGACTCGGCCGATTTCCGCCTGCGCTGAATGCCGCGCGCCCCCGCCAATCCCGGGGCGCGCCCACCCACCCACCCGCGCGCCCCGCTCTTGCCGGGGGCGCGCAGCGAGACGCGCTCAGAAGTCGATGGCGATGCCCTTCTTCTCCCAATCGCCGTAGCGCACGGGTTCCGGTCCGTCGCGCCCGCCCAGTTCGGGGGGCAGGGGCTTTGCCTCGGCCTTGCGTCGGCGTTCTTCGGCCTCTGCCAGCGCGCGGCGCGCGGCGGGGGGCAGGTCGGGGCGGGGATCGTCCTTGGCGTCGGTCATCGTCGCTTGTCCTTCTGTCACCGGGCTTGATATAGGCCGCACGGTCCGCGCGTCACAAGTGCGCGCCCGCCCCCGGAGGCCAAGATGCCCGACCCCAGCCCGGCGCGCCGTGCAGCGCTCGACCTGATCGACGCGGTTTTCGCTCACGGCCGACCCCTGTCCGAGAATGACGCGATCCTCGCGCCGCTGGCGCCCGCCGATCGGGCCGCAGCGCAGCGACTGGCCGCCGATACCTTTCGTGGCCTGGAACGCGCCGACCGCCTGCTGCGCCCGCATTTGCAGAAACGTCCCGCCAGCCGGGTGATGAACATCCTGCGGCTGGGCACGGTAGAGCTGTGCACCGGTGGCGCGGCGCATGGCGTGGTCAGCGATTGCGTGAACCTCGCCGCGGCAGGCAAGCGCACGCAGGGCTCCAAGGGGCTGGTCAACGCCGTCCTGCGCAAGATCGCCTCCGATGGGCCGGATGCCTGGGGCAAGCTGCGTGTTCCGAGGATGCCGCGCTGGTTGCGCGATCCGCTGGTCGCGGCGTGGGGCGCCACCGCCGTCTCGGCGATGGAGGCCGCGCATTGGGCCGGCGCACCGCTGGACCTGACGCCCAAGGGCGATCCCGCAGCGGTCGCAACGGCCGTGGGCGGCACGGTTCTGCCCACCGGTTCGGTCCGGCTGGACCGCGCGGTGCAGGTCAGCGCGCTTCCCGGGTTCGAGACCGGCGACTGGTGGGTGCAGGACGCGGCCGCCGCGCTTCCCGCGCGCCTGCTGGGCGATGTCCGGGCTTTGCGCGTGCTCGACATGTGCGCGGCGCCCGGCGGCAAGACACTGCAACTGGCGGCGGCGGGGGCCGATGTCACCGCGCTGGACCTGTCCGACGCCCGCCTTGCCCGCGTGCGCGAAAACCTTGCCCGCACCGGCCTGTCCGCGACCCTCGTCGCGGGCGACGCGCTGGAGCACGAGGGCAATTATGACGCCATCCTGCTGGATGCACCTTGCTCGGCCACCGGCACTCTGCGCCGCCATCCCGACCTGCCGCACGCCCACCAGGGCCAGCGCATCACCGAGCTGATCGGCCTCCAGGAGGCGATGCTGGACCATGCGCTGCGGCTGCTGAAGCCCGGCGGGCGATTGGTCTATGCCACCTGTTCGCTGTTGCCCGACGAAGGCGAATGCCAGGTCGAGGAGGCGCTGTCTCGCCATCCTGGCCTGTCCGTGCTGCGCGCCGAGGCGCCGGGCATCGAGGAGGGGTGGCGTTCGGACGAGGGCGGGTTGCGCTTGCGGCCCGATTTCTGGGCGGACCGTGGCGGGATCGACGGGTTTTACATGGCTCTTCTGACAAGAACCGCTTGAGCCGTGACTTGAGGTGGCTTTGCCGGTATCCTCCGGTCAAAGCTCCGGCAAGCGGGCACGAACGAGGCGGTGCAGGGTTCAAGGCGATGGCGGATCAGCCCGGTCTACGCGCGCGCTGTGCGCGCTTACTCAATGGATGGCATGCCTGGCGAGCGGGTCGGGAACCCGCGGCCGCAGGCTTTGTCTCGCAGCCCGAGCCGCGCAGCATCGGGCAGGTGGCGCGTGGGCGGCAGATGCTGGCCGGCAACCTGGTGCTTGCCGGGCACGTGGTTCCGCTGGAGGGCCGCTCACCCTGGGATGTGCCCCCGCCCGACGCGCGCTTTGCCGATGAATTGCAGGGCTTTGGCTGGCTCGACGACCTGGCCGCGCTGGGCGAGGCCGAGGCCCGCAGGCTGGCGCAGGACTGGGTCTGGGACTGGATCGCGCGCTATGGCCGGGGCCGTGGGCCGGGCTGGACGCCGGACCTGTCCGGGCGGCGGCTGATCCGGCTGGTGCATCACGCGCTGCTGCTGCTGCGTGCCCGCGACGCCGATCAATCCGCCGCCTATTTCCGCGCGCTGGCCGCGCAGATGCGCTTTCTGTCGGGTCGCGCGCAGGCCGCTGCACCCGGTCTGCCCCGGTTCGAGGCCTGGTGCGGACTGCTCTACGCTGCGCTTTCGACGCAGGGGATGGAACGCCATGTCGACCCCGCGCGCCGGGCGCTGGCCGCCGAGTGCGCCCGTCAGGTCGGCGCCGATGGCGGCATTCCCACCCGCAGCCCCGAGGAGTTGCTCGAGGTATTCACCCTGTTGACCTGGGTGCGGCTGGCGCTGGACGCCGCGCACCAACCTGTCGAGCCCGCAATCGAGGAGGCGATCCGCCGGATCGCGCCGGTGCTGCGACTGCTGCGCCACGCCGACGGCGGGCTGGCGCGGTTCCATGGCGGCGGGCGTGGCGTCGAGGGGCGGCTGGATGCGGCGCTGTCGGCCTCGGGCATGCGGCGCCGCGCCGTGCCGCGCCAGGCGATGGGCTTTGCGCGTCTGTCGGCTGGTCGGACCAGCGTCATCGTCGATGCCGCGCCGCCGCCCTCCGGCCCCGCGTCGGCCGAGGCCCATGCCTCGACCCTGGCGTTCGAACTGACCTCGGGGCGCCGGCCGCTGATCGTCAACTGCGGCACGGGCCGGGCCTTTGGCGAGGAATGGCACCGGGCCGGGCGTGCCTCTCCCTCGCATTCGACGCTGAGCCTCCAGGGCTATTCCAGCGCCCGCCTCGTTGTTCCGCGGCGTGGCGTGGCGGTGGGCGTGGAATGGCTGGAGAACGGCCCGACCGCGGTTCAGACCGACAGCAAGCAGGGTGCCGAGGGTCAACGTTTTGAAGGCGCTCATGACGCCTATGTGTCGCTCGACGGGCTGACCCATGCGCGCAGCCTGCAACTGGTCCCGGATGGGCGCGAGCTGCAGGGCGAGGATTTCCTCGTGGCGCTCGACGATGCGGCCAAGGCGCGGTTCGATGCGGCGATGAGCCGGGCGAAACTGGCCGGCATCGCCTATGACATCCGGTTCCACCTGCACCCCGAGGTGGACGTGGCGCTGGACATGGGAGGCGCGGCAGTGTCGATGGCGCTGCGCTCGGGTGAAATCTGGATCCTGCGGGTCGATCCCGGCACCGAGATCGAGCTTCAGCCCTCGGTCTATTTCGACCAGGCGCGCATCCAGCCTCGCGCGACGAAACAGATCGTTTTATCCGGCCGCGCGATGGAGTATGCGACCCGGGTCCGCTGGACCCTGGCCAAGGCGCAGGACACGGCCCTGGCCGTGCGCGACCTGGCGATGGAGACTGCGGACGCCCTGACCTGAAGAACCGAGGGACGACCGCATGCAAGATCTCCAACCCATCCGCCGCGCGCTGATTTCCGTATCCGACAAGACCGGGCTGATCGACCTGGCCCAGGCGCTGAGCGCACGCGGGGTCGAGATCCTGTCAACGGGCGGTTCGGCTGCCACGATCCGCGAGGCGGGGATCCCCGTGCGCGACGTCTCGGACGTGACCGGGTTCCCCGAGATGATGGATGGCAGGGTCAAGACGCTGCATCCGGCGGTGCATGGCGGCCTGCTGGCGCTGCGCGACAACCCCGAGCATGTCGCGGCGATGGAGCAGCACGGCATCGGCCCGATCGACCTGCTGGTGGTCAATCTCTACCCGTTTGAGGAAACGGTGGCCAAGGGTGCCGACTATGACACCTGCATCGAGAACATCGACATCGGCGGCCCGGCGATGATCCGCGCGGCGGCCAAGAACCACGCCTTTGTCAGCGTTGTCGTGGACGTGTTCGACTATGTCGCCCTGCTGCACGAACTCGACCAGCACGAGGGCCAGACCTCGCTGGCGTTCCGGAAACGGCTGGCGCAGAACGCCTATGCCCGCACCGGTGCCTATGATGCGGCGGTCAGCACCTGGATGGCCGACGCCATCGGCGAGGTGAACCCGCGCCGCCGCGTCTTTGCCGGCCAGCTGCAACAGCCGCTGCGCTATGGCGAGAACCCGCACCAGCGCGCGGCCTTCTATATCGACGGCTCGAACCGTCCCGGCGTCGCCACGGCCGAGCAGCTTCAGGGCAAGGAACTGAGCTACAACAACATCAACGACACCGACGCGGCCTTTGAACTAGTCAGCGAATTCCTGCCCTCGGATGGTCCGGCCTGCGCGATCATCAAGCACGCAAATCCCTGCGGCGTGGCGCGCGGCGAGAGCATCCTCGACGCCTATCGCAAGGCGTTCGACTGCGACCGCACCTCGGCCTTCGGCGGCATCGTGGCGCTGAACACTCCGCTGGACGCCGAAACGGCGCAGGCGATCACCGAGATCTTCACCGAGGTCGTCATCGCCCCCGGCGCGGACCCGGCCGCGCGCGAGATCTTTGCCGCCAAGAAGAACCTGCGCCTGCTGATCACGCCGAAACTGGCCGACACGGCCGAGGCGGGCCTAGCATGGAAACAGGTCTCGGGCGGGCTGCTGGTGCAGGACCGTGACAATGGCCGCCGCGTGCAAGACGACCTGAAGGTGGTCACGAAGAAGGCGCCGACCGACGCGCAGATGGCCGACCTGCTGTTCGCCTGGAAGGTCGCCAAGCACGTGAAATCCAATGCCATCGTCTATGCCCGCGACGGCGCGACGGTGGGGATCGGCGCGGGCCAGATGAGCCGCCTCGATTCGGCGCTGATCGCCGCCAAGAAGGCCGAGCGCATGGCCGAGGCGATGGGCCTGCCCGAGCCGCTGACCAAGGGCTGCGTGGTGGCCTCTGACGCGTTCTTCCCCTTCCCCGACGGGCTGATGGAGGCCGCGGCGGCGGGTGCGTCGGCGGTGATCCAGCCGGGCGGCTCGATGCGCGACGACGAGGTGATCGCCGCCGCCGACGAGGCCGGGCTGGCAATGGTCCTTACCGGAATGCGGCACTTCCGGCACTGACGCCAAGGTGCTTCCCGGCCCGCCGGTTGCGCCAACCGCGCCGGCCAGGCGCCTGAAGCCGATAAATCAGCCGCGCCGCCGTCCTGCGCCAACGTGCAGCAGGGCGGCGGTGATCGCAGCGGCGCCGGCCATGGCCATGAGCCCGCGACCCGCCTCGGACGCCAGAACCGTGAACCCCAGCGGGTCGTCCGACTGCCACGCCGTCAATCGACCTGTCCATTCCGGAAAGGACAGCGCCTCGACCAGTCCAAGACCTGCCGCAGCAAAGAGCACGGCCAGCGCTGAGGCTCTGCCGGGAACCGCGAGGACCGCAAGGCATCCGGCAAGACCGAAGCACACCACGTCGAGCATGCTCCAGAGGGGACTTGGCTTGACGCGATAGGAACACGTAACGCGTTCCACGTCCTCGGGATGGATCGAAAGATATTGCAGCAACGCCTCGCGCGCGGCCGGCGCAGTGGCTGCGACGCAATCGCCATGCGAGGCAAAGACCGGCCCCGGTTGCCAGTTTGTCCCGACAAGGACCCTTGCGATCCATTCGAACGGGTCGGAAAACCAGAAATCCACTCGCATCGCCATGTGCAGGAGCGCGCCGCAGATCATGACGCAGACGATGGTCGCGACGGCCTGTTGCGCGAGGTCTGGCCGAAAGCCGCGCCGCCGCGCACGCCACAGAACAGCCGCGCAGAGTGCGCCAATTCCGCACAGAAGGGCAAAACCCGCAACGGCCATCGACCGGTCACGACGGCTGGCCCCGTGCGTGAAAAGTGGTTCCTTCAAATAGGCGTTCCATGTCATCGCGTAGAACAGCGGCGTGTGCCCGGCTGCATCCCGCAGATCGGGATCGGCCCCGCCGTCCAGAAGGGCGGTCACAATCATCTCCCGGCCTGACAGTACGGCGAAATGCAGGGCAGACCTGCCTTCGGGACCAATGGCATCCGGATCGGCCCCGGCCGCCAGCAGCGTCTTGACCATCCTTTCAGCGGACAGTTCGGCCGCGAAGGAATAACCCTTGCGGGTGAGGGCCTCTGCCAAGGCGATCAAGGGAGTCATGCCGTTCGCATCGCGCGGGTTCGCTGACCAGCCGAGGGATACAAGTTCACGCACCAGGTCGTCGTTCCGTGCCGCACTCGCCGCGTGCAGAAGGGGTGTTGCAGGTGTCTCGGCCTCCGTCGGCGGTGCCACGGTCGCGCCCGCCGCCCGCAGCAGCGTCACGACGGCCTCTCGATCATGCAGGACGGCGACGGTCAGCGCCGTCCGGCCGAAACGGTCACTCTGATCCACCGGGCATCCCGCCTCGAGCAGCGCCGCAACGACCTCCGAATGGCCGCGTGTCGCTGCCTTGATCAGCGGCGTTTCTCCGTCGCCATCGGTCGGGCAGGGGGAATCGGACTGCGACAGAGGAGGCGCAGCACCGCTTCCAGGTCGCCCTGCGCCGCCGCTTGGTGCAGCGTCGTTATCGACTGTGCCCCCAGTCCTTGCCCAAGCAGAATCGCCAGCGCCGCGACAAAGGCGCCGAGAGTGAACCGCAGCCGTGTCAGTGGCGACGAACACCGGTCTGTGTTTCGAGGCATGGCTTTCCCTCGTCAGGTCCCAGAACCTTTGCCTGTTTGCGGCAGGCCATGAATGATCGAAATCAAGCCTCCGGTGCCCGCGTGCCGACGGTCCGCTGTGCCGCCATCCCGCCCGAGACCGGTTTTCAAATGCGGCAAAGGCCGATACATGCGCTTCGCGGAAGCCAAAAGGGGATACGGTCGATGGGGCAGGATCGGGCAGCGGTCAGCGGCAGGCTGGTGTGGATCGTGGCGGCGGCCATCTTCTTGATCGACCAACTCTCCAAATTCTTCGTCGTGCATTGGCTGGGCCTTTCGCAGCGGCTGGCGATCGACGTCTTTCCGCCATACCTGAATTTCCGCATGGCCTGGAACTATGGCATCAACTTCGGCCTGCTGTCGGGCGACGCGCCGGCGACGCGCTGGATCCTGATCTCGGTCGCCGTCGGAATCGTGCTGTTCGTACTGGTCTGGATGCGGCGCGACCCGCCGGGGCGCTGGGGGCTGATCTCTGCCGGCATGCTGATCGGCGGCGCGGTGGGCAACGTGGTGGACCGGCTGCTTTATGGCGCGGTCGCCGATTTCCTGAATATGTCGTGTTGCGGAATCGACAATCCCTTTGCCTTCAACGTGGCCGACATCGCGATCTTCGCCGGCGCGCTGGGATTGGCGCTTTTCCCCGGTTCGGGCGCAAAGGGCAAAAAGGCCCCGTGACGGCGCCGGAGAGATGCGCTAGACAAGGTCAAACTGATGGAGGGCAGCGATGCGGGCGTCGCATCTTTGGGCAATGCTGATGATCGGCGCGCTGGCAGGTTGCGGCATCGGAGAGCCGCGTCCGCTGCATGACCTGCGCAGTTTTGACCGCCAGCCCGAGGAATTCTCGATCGTTCCGAACAAGCCGCTGCAATCGCCCGAAAGCCTCGCAGCCCTGCCCGAACCGACGCCGGGCGGCGCCAACCGCGCCGACCAGACGCCGCTGTCCGACGCCGTGGCGGCGCTGGGCGGCAATCCGGCAAGGCTGAACGCTGATGGCGTGCCCGCCAGCGACGGGGCCCTCATCAACCGGGCCAGCCGGTTCGGCCGTGAGGCGGACGTGCGCAGCACGCTCGCCGCCGAGGACGAGGCCTTCCGCGATCGCGGCAGCCGCTTCACCTGGAAGCTCTTCCCAGAGGACCAGTACAAGCGCGTCTACCGCCGCCAGGCAATGGACCCGTGGCGCTGGCTGCGTTCGTCCCGCAGTGCCGGGGCCCGCACACCGAGCGCGCCGCCGGAAAACTGATCCACCTTTCGTTAACCTGAAATCGGTCACAGTTGCGTCACGCGCGCTTGAACCCGGCGCCGGAGGCCGTAACTGTGTCCGGACGGAATTCGTGACTAGGGGTGACCATGCTCAGACTGGCCTTGGCCCTGACCCTGCTGGCGGCCTTGCCCGCCCGTGCGCAGGATCAGGTGACGACCTTCACGCTCGACAACGGAATGGAGGCTGTGGTGATCGAGGATCACCGTGCCCCCGTCGTTGTTCACATGGTGTGGTATCGCGCCGGATCCGCCGATGAGCCGCAAGGCGCGTCGGGCGTGGCGCATTTCCTGGAACACCTGCTGTTCAAGGGCACCGACACGCTGGCGCCGGGCGAATTCTCGGCCACGGTGGCGGCCAATGGCGGCACCGACAATGCCTTTACCAGCTACGATTACACCGGCTATTTCCAGCGCGTCGCCTCCGACCGCCTGGGCCTGATGATGACGATGGAGGCGGATCGCATGGTCAACCTCCGCCTCGGCGAGGGCGATATCCTGACCGAGCGTGATGTCATCATCGAGGAACGCAACACCCGGGTCGAGAACGATCCGGGGTCGATCTTCCGCGAGCAGCGGCAAGCGGCGCAATACCTGCACCATCCCTACGGCACGCCGATCATCGGCTGGCGCCACGAGATGGAGACGCTGGACCTCGACGATGCGCTGGCGTTCTACAAGCAGTTCTATGCCCCGAACAACGCGATCCTGATCGTCGCGGGCGATGTGACACCGGACGAGGTGCGCGCCCTGGCGGAAGAACATTACGGCACGCTGCCGCCCAACCCCGCGCTCGGCCCACGCGAGCGGGTTTCGGAGCCGGTGCAACTGGCCGAACGGCGGCTGGTGATGAAGGATGCCCGCGTGGCGCAGCCCTATGTCATCCGCAGCTACCTCGCGCCGGAACGCGATCCGGGGGCGCAGGAAAAGGCCGCGGCCCTGACCCTTCTGGCCGAGATTCTCGGTGGCGGGCAGACCTCTGTCCTGACCCGCAAGCTTCAATTCGAAACGCAGCAGGCGGTCTATACCTCGGCCTGGTATGACGGCACGAATTACGACGACACCACCTTTGGCCTCGTGATCGTGCCGACCGAAGGCGTCACCCTGCAACAGGCCGAGGACGCGCTGGATGCCGCCGTGGCCGAGTTCCTCGAGGAAGGCATCGACGCGCAGCAGCTGGAGCGGATCAAGTTCCAGATCAAGGCCCAGCAGATCTACGCCCGCGACGATGCCGACCGTCTGGCGCGGCGTTATGGCGAGGCGCTGACCTCTGGCCTGACCGTGGCGGATGTTCAGGCCTGGCCCGGCATCCTCCAGGCCGTGACCGAGGACGATATCCTCGAAGCGGCCCGTTCCGTGTTCGACCGCAACCGGTCCGTGACCGGCTGGCTCATGTCCGACGAGGAGGCGACCCAATGAAACGATTCGCTCTGGTCCTGGGGCTTGTCTGCGCGGGCTTTTCCGCGCGGGCGGAGGTCGACATCCAGGAGGTCACCAGCCCCGGCGGCTTTACCGCCTGGCTGGTCGAGGAACCCTCGATCCCCTTCATCTCGCTGGAAATCCGCTTTCGCGGCGGCGCTTCGCTGGATGCCGAGGGCAAGCGCGGTGCAACCAACATGATGGTCGGCCTGCTCGAGGAAGGCGCGGGCGACCTGGACGCGCGCGCTTTCGCCGAAGCAGCCGAATCGATCGCCGCAACGCTCGATTTCGACGTGGGCGATGACGACGTGTCGGTTTCGGCCCGGTTCCTGACCGAGACGACGGATGAGGCGATGCGCCTGTTGCGCGCCGCGCTGATCGAACCGCGTTTCGACGCGGATGCAGTGGAACGCGTGCGCGCGCAGATCGTCTCGGGCATCCGCTCGGACGAGCGCGACCCGGACGCGATCGCCGGCCGCACCTTCGACGCGCTGTTCTTTCCCGACCACCCCTACGGCACGCCCTACGAGGGCACGGTCGACAGCGTCACCGCGCTGACCCGCGATGACCTCGTGGCGGCGCACAAGGCGGCACTGGCGCGCGATCGCGTTTACGTGGCGGCGGCGGGCGACATCTCGGCCGACGAACTGGCGGCGCTGATGGACGGCCTGCTGGGCGCGCTGCCTGAAACCGGCGCGCCGATGCCCGCCGAGACCTCGGTCGCCGCCGATGGCGGGCTGACCGTGGTGCCCTTCGACGTGCCGCAATCCGTGGCGCTGTTCGGTCACGAGGGGATGGAGCGGGACGATCCGGATTTCTTCGCCGCCTTCGTGATGAACACGGTGCTGGGCGGTGGCGGTTTTGAGGCGCGGCTGATGGAAGAGGTGCGCGAAAAGCGCGGCCTGACCTATGGCGTCTATTCCTATCTCGTCCCCAAGGACCGCGCCGCGATCTACACCGGCCGGGTAGCCAGCGCCAATGACCGCGTCGCCGAGGCGATCGAGGTGATCCGCGCGGAATGGGCCAGGATGGCTGAAAACGGCGTCACCGAAGAGGAACTGACCCGGGCCAAGACCTATCTGACCGGCGCCTATCCCCTGCGCTTCGACGGCAACGGGCCGATTGCCCGGATGCTGGTCGGCATGCAGATGGAGGGTCTGACGCCCGACTACGTGAACACCCGCAACGCCCAGGTCGAGGCTGTCACGCTGGACGACGTGCGGCGGGTCGCGGGCGAATTGCTGCAACCGGACAAGCTGCATTTCGTGGTCGTCGGTCAGCCGCAGGGGCTTGAGACGGCGCCCGGACAGTAAGCACCAGCGCCGGGCGGGGCCGATGTCCCCGCCCGGCCGGACGAACCGGGATGTCACAAATCTTTTGGGTGTTCTTCAATATCCGTTAACGGTTCGCCATCATTCTCAGACCAGACTTTGAGGATGCTGCTCGTGTTCTGGATGCTGATCGAGACAATACTGTATTTCTACGCGGCCCTGGCATGGTGTTTCGTGGCCTTCGCCTCGGTTCGGGCGGTGGCTGTCGGGCCGATCCTGACGCTGCCGGAACGGCGAGCGGGCGCGGTGTTCTGCGGCCTGGCCCTGGCGCTGGCGATCGGTATCACCAAGCTGGCCCAATGGCTCTGACGGCACACTGGACATGAAAAAGCGGGCCTTTCGGCCCGCTTCGTCCCGTACATGCGAAACTCAGTTCAGCAGGCCCGCATGGCGCAGCGCCGCGTCCACCTTGTCCCGCGTTGGCTGGGTCAGCGGCAGCAGCGGTGGGCGAACCTCCTCGGCGCACAGGCCCAGCCGCGCCATGGCGTATTTCGCGCCGCACAGGCCGGGTTCCGTGAAGATGGCGTGATGCAGCGGCATCAGCCGGTCTTGCAGCGTCAGCGCCTTGGCATAATCGCCGGCGAGGCAGGCCTCCTGCAGTTCGGAGCACAGCCGCGGCGCCACGTTTGCCGTGACCGAGATGCAGCCAGTCCCACCCTGCGCGTTGAAGCCATGCGCCGTCGCGTCCTCGCCCGAGATCTGGAGGAAATCCGGCCCGCAGGTGATGCGCTGGGCGCAGACCCGCGCCAGATCGCCGGTCGCATCCTTGACCCCGATGATGCGCGGCAATTTCGCCAGTTCACCCATCGTCGCGGGCAACATGTCCACCGCCGAGCGGCCGGGGATGTTGTAGATGATGATCGGCAGGGTGCAGCAATCGTGCAGCATGGTGAAATGCGCGATCAGCCCGGCCTGGGTCGGCTTGTTGTAATAGGGCGTCACGACCAGCGCGGCGGTGGCCCCAACGCGTTCGGCATGCTGCATGAAGCGCATCGCCTCGACCGTGTTGTTGCTGCCCGCTCCCGCGATCACCGGCACGCGGCCGGCGGCCGCCTCGACCACCGCCTCGATGACCTGCTCGTGCTCTTCATGGCTCAGGGTCGGGCTTTCGCCCGTGGTGCCCACCGGCACCAGGCCGTGGCTGCCCTCGGCGATGTGCCACTCGACCAGGCGTTTGAGCGTAGCGAAATCCACCGCGCCGTCCTTGAACGGCGTGACCAGGGCAGGCATTGATCCCTTCAGCATGACACGCTCCTTTGCTTGGTTCCGGGCTCACGGGGATTTCCGCCAACGCCCGCGATTGTGAATTGATGCGGGGCGGTGGGTCTATATCCTCAGGGCGCGTCTATCCCCGGTCACGAAAGAAATTGCAAGATCATGTCGCGCGTCCTCGCCTGTTCCCTCGCAGCCCTGCTGTTGTTCGCCACGCAGGTCGCGGCGGCGGGCGAGGGGCTGGCCCGCGCGATGGATGCGGTGCGGACCGGCAACTGGGCCGAGGCGCGGCTGGCGGCCCGGACGGATGGACCGGTGGCGACCGACGTAGTCCTGTGGCATCTGCTGCGCGCAGGCCAGGGCGACGCGGACGAGGTCATGGCCTTTGTCTCGCGCAATCCCGACTGGCCGGGGATGCCCTACCTGCGGGAAAAGTCAGAGGCCGCGATGTCCGCGGCCCCGCCCGAGACGATCCGCGAATACTTTGCCGATAGCCTGCCGCAGACCGGGACTGGCGCGCTGGCGCTGGCCGATGCGCTGGCCAGGGCGGGCGAAACCGGTGCGGCGCAGGCGACGATGGTGCTGGCCTGGCGCACGCTGGCGTTGACCTCTGACGAGCAACGCGCCTTTCGCGAACGCTGGGGCGAGGTGCTGCGCCCGCATCATGTCGCCCGGCTGGACATGGCGCTGTGGAACGGCTGGCGGTCGAATGCGACCTCCATGCTGCCGCTGGTCGACGACGGCTGGCGCGCGCTGGCCGAGGCACGGATGGCGCTGCGCGGAGAAGAGGCCGGGGTCGACACCCTGATCGAAAGGATTCCCGCCGCGCTGGCCGACCATCCCGGCCTGGCCTATGAGCGCTTTCGCTGGCGGGTGTCCAAGCGGCGCGACGCCGACGCCATCGTGCTGCTGCTGGAACGCTCAACCGGTGCCGCCGCCCTGGGAGAGCCCTGGGCCTGGGCCCGCGCCCGCCGCAACCTTGCGCGCGACCGGATGCGCGACGGCGAGGTGATCGAGGCCTATCGCATCGCCTCGACCCATTATCTGGTCGAGGGCGAGGATTTCGCCGACCTGGAATGGCTGTCGGGCTATCTCGCCTTGCGGTTCCTCGACCGGCCCGACTTGGCGCTGGCGCATTTCGAAGCGTTCCGCGACTCGGTCTTCACGCCGATCTCGCTGGGCCGCGCCGGATACTGGATCGGCCGGGCGCAAGAGGCGCTGGGCCAGGAAGCGGCGGCGAAAGAGGGCTATGCCCTGGGTGCGCGCTACCAGACGACCTTCTACGGGTTGCTCGCGGCGGAGCGGGGCGGCTTTTCTCCCGATCCGACCCTTTCGGGGACCGAAAGCTTCCCCGACTGGCAGGATGCATCCTTTACGAAATCCAGCGTCTTTGCCGCCGGGCGCCTGTTGCTGGCGGCGGGCGAGAACATGCTGGCGGAACGCTTCTTCACCCACCTGGCCGAGTCGTTGGACCGGACGCAGATCGGCCAGCTGGGCATGATGCTGGCCGACCTTGAGCGGCCGCATATCCAGGTCATGCTGGGCAAACGCGCGGCGCAGGACGGGTATGAACTGCCCGGGCCCTACTTCGCGTTGCACCCGGTCATCGCCGCGACAGAGTATCCCGTGCCGCGCGAGCTGGTCCTGTCCATCGCACGGCGCGAATCGGAGTTCGATCCGAAGGTCATCAGCCATGCTGGCGCGCGCGGCTTCATGCAGCTGATGCCCGGCACGGCAAAAGACGTGTCGGGCTGGCTGGGGTTGCCCTACGATTCCGAGCGGTTGCTGAGCGACCCGGAATACAACTCGATCCTCGGCGCGGCTTACCTGGCCGACCTGGCGGATCGGTTCGGCGGCAACGCGGTGATGATGGCGGCGGGCTACAACGCCGGGCCGTCGCGCCCGGCGCAATGGATAGACCGCTTCGGCGATCCGCGCGGGGGGCGTGTCGACGTGGTGGACTGGATCGAGTTCATCCCCTTCGACGAGACCCGCAACTACGTGATGCGCGTGACCGAGTCGCTGCCGGTCTACCGCGCGCGCCTGGGCCTCGACCCGCATCCGGTGCCATTCTCGCGCGAGCTGGTTGGATCGACGCTGAAACGGCGGCCCGTCGAAGGTGAATGACGGCATGAAAAAGGGCGCCCCGCGGGGCGCCCCCTGGTCGTGTCAGGCGGGCTCATTCGCCGGGCATGGACCCCTTGCCCTGGCCTGACAGGCTGCCGCTGATTTCCTCGGTCGCTTCGGCGGCCAGTTCCTCGGGCAGGATCAGGTTCAGCACGATGGCGATGGCCGCGGCGGGCAGGATGCCGCTGGTGGCCAGGACCTTCAGCGTCTGGGGCAGGTGTTGCAGGGCCTCGGGCTCCAGTTGCAGGCCAAGGCCGAGGCTGAGCGCGATGGCGAAGATCACCATGTTGCGGCGGTTCCACGTGACGTCCGACAGCATCGAGATGCCTGCGGCGACGACCATGCCGAACATGACGATCACGCCGCCGCCCAGCACCTCGATCGGGACGGTCGAGATGATCGCGCCGACCTTGGGCATCAGCCCGCAAAGGATCAGGAACAGCCCGCCGATGGTGACGACATGGCGGCTCATGACGCCGGTCATCGCGATCAGGCCGACGTTCTGGCTGAACGAGGTGTTGGGCAATGCGCCGAACAGGCCAGAGACCGCGGTGCCCAGACCGTCGGCGAATGTCGCGCCCTGGATCTCCTTGTCGGTTGCCTCGCGGCCCGCGCCACCCTTGCAGATGCCCGACACGTCGCCCACGGTTTCCACCGCCGAAACGATGCCCATCAGGCAGAAGCCCACGATGGCCGCGACCGAGAATTCCAGCCCGAAATGCAGTGGATCGGGCAGCGCGAAGGGTGCGGCGCGGCCGACGCTGGCAAAGCTGACCTGCCCCATCATCAGCGCCACGCCATAGCCGGCCAGCAGGCCGATCAGCACCGCCGAGACCGAGATCATGCCACGGGCGAAGAATTTCAGCGCCAGCGTTACCAGGATCACCGTGCCCGCCATCGTCCAGTTCATCAGGCTGCCGTAATCCGGCGTGCCGATGGCCGGAACGCCGCCCGCCGCATACTGGACGCCGACCTTGACCAGCGCGAGGCCGATCATCGTGACGACAAGGCCCGTGACCAGCGGCGGCAGGGCAAAGCGCAGTCGCCCGATGAACAGGCCGAGCGTCGCGTGGAACAGGCCGCCCACCAGGATACCGCCCATCAGCACGGCGATGGCGTCCACCCCCTTGCCCGCCACCAGCGGGATCATGATCGGGATGAAGGCAAAGCTTGTTCCCTGCACGATCGGCAGACGCGCGCCCACCGGACCGACTCCGATGGTCTGGAACAGCGTGGCGATGCCGGCGAAGAACATCGACATCTGGATCATGTAGATCATCTGCGGAAAGTCGGGCGAGTTCGAGCCAAAGCCGAACCCCGCCGCGCCGCAGACGATGATTGCTGGCGTCACGTTCGAGACGAACATCGCCAGAACGTGCTGGATGCCCAGCGGCACCGCCTTTGCCAGCGGTGGCGTGTAATTCGGGTCGGCCAGCTGTGCGGGCGTGCCGAGGCCGGTGGAATGGGCCATGTCTCTCTCCCTTGGGTCAGGTGCCGCGCCCCTCTCCTCCCCGGGGCGCGGCGGCGGGGATCACTCCCCGATGATCAGGATGGGCAAATCGAGCCAGTGCTCCTGAAGGTTTGCGGTTTCGCCGATCCGGTCAACAACGGCGAAAAGGCCGGGCGCATGCAGCGGCGTGAGAACGCCGTGCCATGTGCCGCGATGCAGGTTGATCGCCTGCCCCGGCGCAGCGATGAAGGCGTGGATCGGACCGGGGATGTCGCCGGGCTCGGCCACGATCACCAGCCACGGGTTGCGATGCATCGGGATAAAGGCCTGGCTGCCCTCGGGATGCCGTTCGACCATGTCGAGCGTGTAGGGCAGGGCGCGCGGCTGTGCATCGAACAGGCTGATGCCCGCGCGACCGCCGGGCCCGAAATCGAGCTTGGCCCGGTCGTGATACCGGCCGCAAAGGCCCTGGTTGATGAGCCGATCCGGCTGTCCGGTGATCTCGAGCAACTCGCCGAAGGGGGTGAAGGCCGCGGCGCTCAGTGGCTGTGCCATGAGCGTGGTCATGGGCGGGCTCCCTCGCAGGGGGGCTCTGCCCCCCGCGCCTGCGGCGCCCCCCCCGGAGTTTTTCGGGCAAGGTGAAGCAGAGGACCGGTCACAAGCTCAGCCCCACATGGCGGTTCACGTCCTTGTAAAGGAGGTAGCGGAAGGGCTCGTCCCCGGTGGCGATGCAGGCCTGCGGGCAGAAGGCGCGCAGCCACATGAAGTCGCCCGGGCCGACCTCGACCCAGTCTTTGTTGAGCAGGTAGCGCGCGGTGCCCTGCAGCACGTAAAGGCCGTGTTCCATCACGTGCGTTTCCGCGAACGGGATTTGCCCGCCGGGCAGGAAGGTCACGATATTGACGTGGCAGTCATGGCGCAGGTCAGCGGGATCGACGAAGCGGGTCGTGCCCCACTTGTCGGTGCCGGGCATCCAGCGGACCGGCTGCGCCTTTTCCGTGGTGACGAAGGCGTCTGGCCTGTCGATCCCGGCGGCGGGCTGCCAGCGCTTGCGGATCCAGTGGAATTTCAGCGGCGCGTGACCGGGGTTCAGCACCTGCCACGTGGTCCCGGCGGGAATATAGGCATAGCCGCCCGCAGTCAGCGTGTGGCTGAGCCCGTCGATGATGAGATCCATCTCGCCTTCGGTGACGAAGAGGACGGCCTGCGCCTGATCGTCGGGTTCGGGCGCGTCCGATCCGCCATGCGGTTCGACCTCGACCGCGTATTGCGCAAAGGTCTCGGCAAAGCCGGTCAGCGGGCGGGCGATGACCCAGAACCGCGTGTCGCGCCAGCCGGGCAGGTAGGAGGTCACGATGTCCCGCATGGTCCTGGCGGGCAGCACGGCATAGGCCGTGGTGAAGACGGCCGTGCCCTCGGGGTTCTCGTCGGGGGCGGGCATGCCGCCGGGCGGGAAGGCGTAGGTGGCGCCGATGCGCTCGATCAGGTCTTTCACAGCATGTCCTCCAGTCTCAGGCGGGCGATCCGCTCTACCTGTTTGCAGGCAGTGGCGAATTCGGTGTCAGTGTCGTTTGCGATGCGGTTCTCGAAGGCGCCCAGGATGCCGGCCTTGTCGTGGTCGCGGACCGCGATGATGAAGGGGAAGCCGTGCCGCGCAACGTAGGCGTCGTTGAGTTCGGTAAAGCGGGCGCGTTCGGCATCGGTCAGCGCATCGAGGCCCGCGCTGGCCTGTTCGGCGCTGCTGTCCGCCGTCAGGCGCTTGGCGGCGGCGAGTTTGCCGGCAAGGTCCGGGTGGGCCTTGAGCACGGCGAGGCGTTCGTCGCGGCTGGCGCTGCGGAACATCCGCGCGAGAGCGTTGTGCAACCCGGCGGGGCGATCATGGGCAGGGCCGAGTTCCAGTGC
Organism: Thetidibacter halocola; assembly: GCF_018224955.1. Lineage (GTDB taxonomy): Bacteria > Pseudomonadota > Alphaproteobacteria > Rhodobacterales > Rhodobacteraceae > Thetidibacter > Thetidibacter halocola. The sequence goes on along the minus strand of NZ_JAGTUU010000009.1, from coordinate 36,100 downwards.
CCAGGCGCGCTCGGCGATCCAGGGAGAATGCTCGAACACGCCGCCGAACCGGGTGACAAAGGTTTCGCGGTCCATCTCGGAGGGTCGCTCGCGCTGGACAGGCGGGTGGGTCGCGGCCCAGTGCTCGGCGATCTGAAGCCGCGTCGGAGTCCAGACGCCGTCATGCGCGGCGATGTGGTCGAGAAAGCGCTTCAGCCCGGCGATCTTGCCCGGGCGGCCGATCAGGCGACAATGCAGCCCGACGCTCATCATGGCGGGCTTGCCCGCCGCGCCCTCGGCGTAAAGCGTGTCGAAGGCATCACACAGGTATTGGCCGAAATCCTGCCCCGTCACCCAGCCCGGTGCACCGGCGAACCGCATGTCGTTGGCTTCGAGCGTGTATGGGATGATCAGTTGATCCCGCCCACTGATATGCCGCCAGTAGGGCAGGTCGTCATCGTAGGTGTCGGAGATATAGGCCATGACGCCGGTTTCCGCGACGAGGCGGACGGTGTTCATCGAACAGCGCCCGGTATACCAGCCGCGCGGCGGTTCTCCGGTGACCTCGGTGTGCAGGCGGATCGCCTCGAGGATCTGGGCGCGCTCCTCGTCCTCGGGCATGGCGCGGTGTTCGACCCATTTCAGGCCATGACTGGCGATTTCCCAGCCCGCCGTCTGCATCGCCTCGACCTGTTCGGGGTTGCGGGCCAGCGCGGTGGCGACGCCGTAGATCGTGACGGGGATCGCGGCGCCGGTGAACAGGCGGTGCAGCCGCCAGAACCCGGCCCGCGCGCCGTATTCATAGATCGATTCCATGTTCCAGTGCCGCTCGCCCGGCCAAGGCGCGGCGCCCGGAATGTCCGACAGGAACCCCTCGGACCCGCCATCGCCATGCAGCAGGCAGTTCTCGCCGCCTTCCTCGTAGTTGAGGACGAATTGCACGACGACCTTGGCGCCGCCGGGCCAGGCGGCGTCGGGGCGGTCGGGGCCGTGGCCGATCATGTCGCGGGGGTAGCGGTTCACGGGATGCTCCGGTTGCTGTTGATCCACAGGTATATCCTGAAAATCCCGATCCCATTTTCCGGAAATTTCTGAAAGACTTTCTGACAAGGATCGGCTCGGATACAGCGCGAATTGCGGTAGACTGCCGCAAAAGGGAGCGCATTCATGGCCGACGGATACCTGACCACCCATGTTCTGGACACCGCGCGGGGCTGCCCGGCCGAGGGCATCGCCATCGCGCTCTACAAGGTCAGCGGCAATTCGCACCGCAAGATCGCCGAGACCCTGACCAATGCCGACGGCCGCACCGACACGCCGATCCTGCCCAAGGACAAGTTCGCGCCCGGAACCTATGAACTGGTGTTCTTCTGCGGCGACTACCTGCGCGCGGCGGGGCTTGCGGGGGCCGACCCGCTATTCCTCGACCAGGTGCCGATCCGCTTCGGCATGGCCGACCCGGAGGCACATTACCATGTGCCGCTGCTGCTGTCGCCCTACGGCTATTCGACCTATCGCGGCAGTTGACGACGGGGTGAAACCCGGCCCCAAGCGTGGCGGCGGGATATGGACAGTGGCACGCGCAGGGCCTATCTCTGCCGTCCATGGCCAAGAAACCCAAGACCGACCCGAACTACAAGGTGATCTCGGAGAACCGCCGGGCGCGGTTCGATTATGCCATCGAGAGCGATCTCGAATGCGGGATCATCCTCATGGGGTCCGAGGTCAAGGCGCTGCGCGAGGGTGGTGCCAACATCGCCGAAAGCTATGCCGAGGTGAAGGATGGCGAGTTGTGGCTGGTGAACAGCTATATCTCGCCCTATGACCGTGCGATGTTCAGCCACGAGGAACGCCGCCGGCGCAAGTTGCTGGCATCCAAGAAGGAACTCGCGCGGCTCTGGAACGAGACGCAGCGCAAAGGCATGACGCTGGTTCCGCTGGTGCTGTATTTCAACCACAAGGGTATCGCCAAGCTGAAGATCGGCGTGGCCAAGGGCAAGAAGACCGTCGACAAGCGCCAGACCGAGGCAAAGCGCGATTGGGACCGCCAGAAGGAACGCCTGCTTAAGCAGAGCTGACGGTCAGTCGGTTTCGTCCAGCGACAGGCGGATCGGGCCCCGTGCGGTCAACGGGTCGACCGGAGCACCCTTTTGCGTGGCGCGCAGCGGCAGGGTTGCGGCGACTCGCCGGATCTCGGGCATCAAGGGGCGCCAGTCGGTTGCAAGCCGTCGTGCCGCTTCGGACGGGCAGAAACTCCTTGCCGATCCGCGTTCTGCGGCCAGCGCCATGAGGCAGGCGGCGATGGTTGTGTCGTCGGGTGTCGGCATCGGGTGGCTCACGGCGACAGACTGCGCTGTCTGGCGAATTGGCCTGCCTTCGGCGCGACGGCACGTAGGGCGGGGTTACACCCCGCCCATGCCATGTGTCAGGACAGCGCCGAGTCGCAGCGCTTGCAGGTGCCGGGATGCGCATGCGTGCCCACGTCGGGCAGGATCTTCCAGCAGCGCTGGCACTTCTCGCCCTCTGCTTTCTCGAACACTACGCCGACGCCCTCGACCTCGGGCAGGCGGAACGCCTCGTTCGGCATGGGTTTATTCGTTACTGTGAGATCCGAAGTAATGCAGATGTCAGCAAAATCGACATCAGATTGCAGACTAAAGTCGTGGCTACGCAGCGCTTCAAACAGCGCTTTGTCTTCTATGTAAACCACCGGCGCGGCCTCGAGGCTGGCGCCGATGACCTTGTCCACGCGCTGTACTTCGAGCGCGGCGGTCACCACCCGGCGGGCGCGGCGGACCATCGCCCACTTGGCCGCCAGCGGTTCGTCCAGCCAGTCTTTCGGCGTCTCGGGGATGTCGACGAGATGCACCGACGAGTCGTCGCCCGGGAACCGTTCCAGCCAGACCTCTTCCATCGTGAAGACGAGGATGGGGGCGAGCCAGGTGGTCAGCCGGTGGAACAGGATGTCGAGAACGGTGCGCGCGGAGCGGCGGCGCAACGTGTCGCCGTCGCAGTAAAGCGCGTCCTTGCGAATGTCGAAGTAGAAGGCCGACAGGTCCACCGTGCAGAAGTTGAACAGCTGCTGGAACACGCCCTGGAAGTTGTATTCGGCATAGCCCTTGCGCACGACGGTATCGAGCTCGGCCAGCCGGTGCAGCACCCAGCGTTCCAGCTCCGGCATGTCGGCGGGCTCGACCCGCTCGGCATCCGAATAGGGCGCCAGAGCCCCCAGCATGTAGCGCATCGTGTTGCGCAGCCGGCGATAGCTGTCGGCGACGCCCTTCAGGATCTCGGGCCCGATCCGCAGGTCGGCGGTATAATCCGACTGCGCCACCCAGAGCCGCAGGATATCGGCGCCGTATTGCTTGACGACCTCCTCGGGCGCCACGGTGTTGCCGAGCGACTTGGACATCTTGTTGCCCTTCTCGTCCAGCGTGAAGCCGTGGGTCAGCACGCCACGATAAGGCGCGCGGCCGATCGTGCCGCAGGCCTGCAGCATGGACGAGTGGAACCAGCCCCGGTGCTGATCGGTGCCTTCGAGGTAGAGGTCAGCGATGCCGTCGGCCGAGCCGTCCTCGCGGTCGCGGAGAACGAAGGCGTGCGTCGAGCCGGAGTCGAACCACACGTCGAGGATGTCGAAGACCTGGTCCCACTCGGCGGGGTCGTAATCGTTGCCGAGGAAGCGTTCCTTGGCGCCGGGTTTATACCAGGCGTCCGCGCCTTCGGCCTCGAAGGCAGCGTTGATGCGCTCGTTGACCTTGGGATCGCGCAGCAGGAAATCCGGGTCGGTCGGCAGCGCGCCCTTCTTGGTGAAGCAGGTCAGCGGCACGCCCCAGGCCCGCTGGCGCGACAGAACCCAGTCGGGCCGCGCCTCGATCATCGAATAAAGCCGGTTGCGCCCGGTCTGCGGCGTCCATTTCACCAGCTGGTCGATGGAGGTCAGCGCGCGGCTGCGGATCGTCTGGCCATAGGTGTCCTGCCCGTCGCCCACGGCGCGGTCGATGGCGGCGAACCATTGCGGCGTGTTGCGATAGATCACCGGGGCCTTGGAGCGCCACGAATGCGGGTAGGAATGCGTCATCCGCCCGCGTGCCAGCAACCCGCCCACCTCGACGAGCTTGTCGATGACGGCGGTGTTGGCCTTGCCTTCCTTGCCCTTGTGATCCAGCACCTTGAGTCCGGCGAAGAAGGGCACATGCGGCAGGAATTCCGATTCCTCGCCCACGTTGTGCGTCATGCGGTCCATCCAGCCGCGCTTGACGAAGGCGTCATAGTCCTCCTGCCCGTGGCTGGGCGCGGTGTGGACAAAGCCGGTGCCGGCGTCGTCGGTGACATGGTCGCCGTCGATCATCGGCACGTCGTAGTCCCAGAAGCCATCCGCGCCGTCGAGACCACGGAAGGGATGCGCCAGCGTCAGCGTGCCCAGTTCTTCGGCAGAGACGTCGCGCAGGCGGCGATACATGCCGTCCTCCAGCCGCGCCTTGGACAGCACGTCGCCTGCCAGCTTGTCGGCCAGCACGTAACGGTCGCCGATCCGCGCCCAGCATTCCTCGGGGCGGCCCGTGACCTCGTAGAGGCCGTAGGATATCTCGGGGTTGTAGGCGACCGCCTTGTTCGAAGGGATCGTCCACGGAGTCGTCGTCCAGATCACGACCTTGCAGCCTTCAAGATCCTTTGCCCGCACTTGGTCGGAGTGCTGCATCTGGATCGCGCGCTCATACGCCATTTCGCCCGGATCATATCCGGGAACATCAGCGAAGCGGTCGGGCAGCTTTATCTCAACCACGCTGAACGGCACCCAGATCGTATGGCTCTTGTGGTCGTGATACTCGATCTCGGCCTCGGCCAGCGCGGTCTTTTCCACCGGCGACCACATCACCGGCTTCGAGCCCTGATACAGCACACCTGTCATCAGGAACTTCTGGAACTCCTCCGCGATGATCCGCTCGGCGCGGAAATCCATCGTGAGATAGGGCTTGTCCCACGTCCCGGTGATGCCGAGGCGCTTGAACTCCTCGCGCTGGACGTCGATCCAGCCCTCGGCGAACTTGCGGCATTCCTGCCGGAAGTCGACCACGTCGACCTCGTCCTTGTTCTGGCCCTTGGCGCGATACTGTTCCTCGATCTTCCACTCGATCGGCAGGCCGTGGCAGTCCCAGCCGGGGATGTAGCGGGCATCGTGTCCCATCATCTGCTGGGAGCGCACCACCATGTCCTTGAGGATCTTGTTCAGCGCGTGGCCGATATGCAAGTGACCGTTGGCATAGGGAGGGCCGTCATGCAGCGTGAAGGCCGGGCGGGGGCTGGCCGTCGCCTTGTCGCGCAGGCGGTCGTAGATGCCGATCTTCTCCCAACGGTCCAGCCAGCCGGGTTCGCGGTTGGGCAGGCCCGCGCGCATCGGAAAATCCGTCTGCGGCAGGTTCAGAGTGTCTTTGTATTCGGGCGTGTCGGCGCACATCTCGGGCGTCCTCGGGTCATGTCGTGATGATGTCTGGATGAGAAGGCGGCGCGGTAGTCCATACGCCTTGTCCCGGCGACCCTGTTCAGAGCGCCGGGCATGTAATTCGAATGATGATCGAGTGCCGGTTCATCATGGCCGCCTTATAGGCACGGCCCGCACGGGCGTCCAGAGGCCGCGGGCGCGCTCAGCCGTCGCTCTGGAACAGGCCGGCCAGCGCCCGGCGCACGATGGCGCGGGCGGTCGGTCGTTTCTCGGCGATGAAGGGCAGCGGGCGGCAGACCTCCATCGCGGCGACGCCAACGCGGGCGGTCAGCGCGCCGTTCACCAGCCCCTCGCCGAAACGGCGCGATAGCTTGCCCAGCAGGCCGCCGCCCAGCACCGGTTCCAGCATGTCGTCGCCCACCGCGACCGCGCCCGTGGCGACCAGGTGGGACATGACGGCGCGGGTCAGCCGCCAGGCGCCCAGTGTGCCCGAGCGGCCACCGTAGATTTCCGCGATGCGGCGGATCATCCGTAGGTTGGCGGTCAGCGCGCCGACCACGTCGGCCAGCGCCAGCGGCACCAGCGCGGTGATCGTGGCGACCTGCCGCGCCGCCGCCTCGACCTCGCGGCTCGCCGCCTGGTCCAGCGGCGCCAGCAGCGACCGTTCGGCAAGGTCCAGCGCCGCGCCTGCGTCGAAGACGTCGCCTTGGCGGTCCTTCAGGGTCTGGCGGCCCCAGCGCGTGTCCTCGCGGCCCGAATACATCCGAGTCAGCCCGTCCACGACCTTGCGGGCGGCCATCAGGTCCTCGGCGGCGCGGGCTTCGGCGGCGGCGTGGTGCAGCGCGTCGATGCGCGAGAGGCGGGCAAAGGCGGCAAGCTCCTTGACCGCGATGGCCAGCGCCACGACGACAAAGGCCACGATCAGCGCCGTCACCGCCCAGCCCAGCAGCGGGTTGGCGGCAATCAGCGCGGTCGCGTAGTTCCATGCCGCCAGCGAGACGATCGTCCCCAGCAGCGCCAGCAGCAATTGCCAGAACCAGCGCGCGAGCCGTGACGGTCGCCGTGCCGCAAGCGCCGCAGCCGTCGCCATCGCCTGGCCGCGCGGGGTTTCCGCCTCGGCCAGGTCGGGCACCGGGGGCGCCTCGGCGGGCGAGGGGGCATCGCCCTCCAGTTCGATCAGAACGGGGCCGTCACGATCCTTGTCAGCCATGCGCCGCCTCCTTCGCCTTTGCGCCCGCGCGCGTCCAGTACAGCTGCACATCCGGCAGCCGCTCGTCATTGCCGCGCCCATCGCCACGCGCAATCTCGACGAACCCCTCGCGGGCGTAGAAGCGCCGCGCGCCGAGGTTCGCCTGGAAGGTCCAGAGCGTCAGGTCCATCGCCTCGTCCTTGGCCGCCGCCAGCAGCGCCGCGCCCACGCCGCGCCCCTGCGCGTCATCCGACACGAACAGCGCGTGCACGAAACCGCCCTCGCGGGCGAGGAACCCCACCACCGCGTCGTCAATCTCGGCCACCGTCACCCAGCCGCGCTCGATCATCTGGCCAGCATGGGCGATGTCCTGCGCCGCCGTATGCAGGCGCGGCTTCCAGTCGCGCGCCGCGACAGCATCGCCGATCATCGCGCCCAGCTTGCCCGCGTCGGTGCTGCGGGCGGGTCGCAGGCGGAGGCTCACAGCCGATCTCCGAACAGGAACTGCGCGGCCCGGTCCAGCCGGATGTGCGGCGGGCCTTCGCCGGGTTTCAGCGTCAGACGGGCGGGGGCAAAGCGCATGATCCTGTAATCCTGGTCCAGCCATGTCTCGGCGCCGTCTCGCGCCGGTCCCAGCAGATGCGCCGGATCCTCGGGCAGGGCGCCGGGATAGAAGGCCGCTTGCCGCCCACGCGTGCCATCGTCCTGCAAGAGCGTGCCGCTGACGCAATCGAGGCTTCGCCCACCATGATCGATCGTCTGTTCGGTCGTGGCGCGCAAGCTGGCGATGGCCATCGCCGCCGTCTCGGCCCCGGCAAAGCGGGCGCGTTCCCGCGCCTCGCGGGTCAGCGCCTCCATGATGGCGGTCAAGCGGGGGTGCTGGCTGTGATGCAGGTGGTCGGCCTTGGTCGCGGCGAACAGGATCTTTTCCACCCGCTTGCCAAGGAACAGCTGCGTCAGGAACGCGTTCCCGCCGGGTCTGAAGGCGGTCAGGATATCGGCCAGCGTGCGGCGCATGTCCTCGACCGCGCGCGGCCCGGCATGGATCGCCCCCAGCGCATCCACCAGCACCACCTGCCGGTCGATCCGGGCAAAGTGATCGCGGAAGAACGGTTTGACCACCTGCGCCTTGTAGGCCTCGAACCGTCGGTCCATCTCGCGCCAGAGCGACCGGCGCGGCGCGTCCTTGGACGGCGGCAGCGGCGCAAAGGTCAGCACCGGGCTGCCCGCCAGTTCGCCGGGCAGCAGGAAGCGCCCCGGCGAGCAATCGGAAAACCCCGCCGCGCGGGCGGCGTTCAACGCCTGCGTATAGGCCTCGGCCAGGGCGCGGGCGCGGCCCTCGTCCAGCGGGGCGTTCGCATCCTCGGCGCGTGCGCGGGCGATGAACTCGGGACCCTGAGGGCGCAACTCCATCCGGGTCAGCATGTCGGCGGACCACTGGGCATAGGTCTTGTCCAGCAGACCCAGATCCAGCAGCCATTCGCCGGGATAATCGATGATATCGAGGTGAATCACCCGCGGCCCCTGCAACCCGGACAACAGCCCCGAGGGGCGCACCTTCAGAGACAGGCGCAGTTCCGACACGGCGCGTGTGCTGTCGGGCCAACGCGGCTCGCGCGAGGTCAGGGCACCCAGGTGCGTCTCGTAGTCGAAACGCGGGATCGTGTCGTCGGGTTGCGGTTGCAGAAAGGCCGACAGGATTCGCCCCTCGGACTGCGCCAGCAGCTGCGGCATCCGCCCCCGGTCGAGCAGATTCGCGACCAAAGCAGAAATGAAAACCGTCTTGCCCGAGCGCGACAGGCCCGTGACGCCCAGCCGCACCGTCGGCTCGAAGAACGTCTCGGACACCGTCCCGGTGACCGTCTCGACGCCCCGCGCCAGCGTGTCGGCAATCGTCTGAAAGACCAAAACCCGTCCCCTCGTTTCCTTGCAGGGCAAGATAGGCACCGGGATGGCAAAGCGAAAGGGCGCGAAAGCCGCGGCTCTGGACGGCCCCTGCGTCACCGGCTACATCCGCGTCCATGCCCCGCTATGCCCTTCTTGTCGAATACGATGGCCAGCCCTTCGCCGGTTGGCAGCGCCAGGCCGACCGGCCATCGGTGCAGGGCGCCATCGAGGCGGCGCTGGCGAGGCTCGAGCCGCGCGAACACACCATCGCCGCTGCCGGGCGCACCGATGCGGGCGTCCATGCGCGCGGGCAGGTTGCGCAATGCGACATGAACAAGGCGTGGGAGCCGTTCCGCCTGTCCGAGGCGCTGAACCACCACCTGAAACCGCACCCGGTGGCGATCCGCGCCTGCGCCCGGGTTTCCGACGACTGGCACGCGCGGTTCTCGGCAGTCGAACGGCGCTACCTGTTCCGTCTGCTGATGCGTCGTGCGCCTGCGACGCTGGAGGCGGGGCAGGTCTGGCGGGTGAACCATGCGCTGGATGTGGACCGCATGAGGGCAGCTGCTGCGCACCTGGTTGGCCTGCACGATTTCTCCACCTTCCGCTCGACTCTCTGCCAGGCGAAATCGCCGGTCAAGACGCTGGACGAGATCCGCATCGAGGCGGTCGAGATGCCGTCCGGACCAGAAGTCCACTTCCACCTTCGCGCCCGCAGCTTCCTGCACAACCAGGTGCGCTCGATCGTCGGCACGCTGGAACGGGTCGGTGCGGGATCCTGGGAACCGGAGGCCGTGCGCGACGCGCTCGCGGCGCGTGACCGTGCCGCCTGCGGGCCGGTCTGCCCGCCCGACGGGCTTTACTTGATAGGCGTGGGCTACCCCGAGGATCCGTTCGCGTAAGAAACCGCAAGGTCTCGCATCGCGATCCTCGCCCGCAGCCTTGTGGCCAGCAGCACCAGCCCCGCCAGCTTGCGTTGCAGGTACAGCACGTCCCACGGAGGGATGTGGCGGAAATTCTCCTGCATACCCAGTTGCATCCCCGCCTCGCGCATGGCTGACAGGAACCGTGTGTCGGCAAAGTCGATCCGGTCCTGCGAGAAGGTCTCCAGCGCCAACGCGATCATGCCGCGCAAGATGCGCATCTGGCCCTCGGGGGCGTCGCCCGGCACGATCCGCATCTCTTGCAAGCGGCCGAGAACAGCGTCTCCGTCACCCGCCAGCGCATGGCCCAGAAGAGCGCGCAAACCGTCGACGAAGACCTGCGGGAACTCCCGCGCCGCGCCGAAATCCAGCAGAACGACACGGCCAGAATCCGGTTGCCAGCGGTAATTGGCGAAATTCGGGTCGGTCTGCACCCGCCGCCAGTCGAAGACCTCGCGCAGCATCAATGCGAAAAGCCGTGTCGCCACCGCATCGCGCGTCGCTTGGTCGGCCTCGTCAATCGTCTCGATCCGCGCGCTTTCCACGAAATCCATGGCCAGGATATTCGCCGTGCAGAAGTCCCGCTGCACGCCGGGCAGGGTCAGGCCGGGATCGTCGATCAGCGCGCCGAACTGCGCCAGTTGGTTCGCTTCGCGGGCGTAATCCGCCTCCTCGTGCAACTGCCGCCGCGCCTCGTCCAGCAGGGGGCCAAGGGGCACGCCCTTTGGCAGCAGCCCCGAAACCCGCAGCAGTGACCCAAGATTGTCCACATCGGCGTCGATCGCCGCGCGCACACCGGGATATTGCACCTTCAGCGCCAGAACCCGCCCGTCCGGCGCCGCCGCCCGGTGCACCTGTCCGATCGATGCCGCCGCCACGGGGCGCGGATCGAACCGCCTGAAGCGCCGCAGGAAATCCCGGCCATACTCGGCCTGAAGCACCTGCTTCAACTGTGCCGGCGGCATCACATGCGCGTCATCGCGCAACCGTGCCAGAACGGAGGCCAGTTCGGGCGGAAGAACATCGCCCGCCTCCATCGACAGAAGCTGGCCCATCTTCATCGCCGCGCCGCGCATCTGCGCCAGCCCGTCGGCCAGCCGCCGCGCATTGCCCGGCGTCAGCAGCAGCGCGCGCGGATCAGGCCGCGTGCCGGACAGCAGCGCCTTCGCCCCGCCGCTGGCCATCGCGCCCAGGATTCCCGCGCCCACGCCGCCCATACGCGCCGCCCGCGCCCAGCGGCCCGAGGGCACCGCCACGCCATCGCCTGTCCAATCGTCGCTCATGCGCGACAGCTAGGGCAGGCATCCGGAACGGCGAGGGGCAACTTCATCTTGCCCGATAAACTCCGGGGGAGGCGCCGAAGGCGGCGGGGGCAGAGCCCCCTTACTCCGCCGCCTTCAGCTTGTCCTGCGTCCGGGTCTCGAAATCCGAGGCGTCGTGCCGTTCCCACAACTGCTCGCTGGGTTCGCCGCGCAGACGGTTTACCATCCGGCCCCGCTTGGCCTGCGGGCGGGCCCAGATCTCTTCGGCCCACCGGACCACGTTGGCATAGCTCTTGACGTCGAGGAACTCCGCCGCGTCATACTGCCAGCCCATGACCAGCCCGCCATACCAGGGCCAGATCGCCATGTCGGCAATGGTATAGTCCTCGCCGGTGATGAAGCGCCGGTCGGCCAGCGCCCGGTCCAGCACGTCCAGCTGTCGCTTTACCTCCATCGCGAAGCGGTTGATCGGATACTCCATCGGTTCCGGCGCATAGGCGTAGAAATGGCCGAAGCCGCCACCCAGGTAAGGCGCGCTGCCCATCTGCCAAATCAGCCAGGACAGCATTTCGGGCCGATCCTCGGGCTTGCCCAGGAAGGCGCCGAACTTTTCCGCGAGGTGCAGCAGGATCGCGCCGGACTCGAACACGCGCACGGGCTTGTCGCCCGAGCGGTCCAGCAGGGCGGGGATCTTGGAATTCGGGTTCAGCTGGACAAAGCCCGATCCGAACTGGTCGCCATCGCCGATGCGGATCAGCCAGGCGTCGTATTCGGCGTCAAAACCCGCCGCCAGCAGTTCCTCGAACATCAGCGTCACCTTGATGCCGTTCGGCGTGGCGAGGCTGTAAAGCTGGAAGGGATGCTTGCCCACCGGCAGAACCTTGTCATGGGTCGCCCCGGCGATGGGCCGGTTCGTAGAGGCGAACGTGCCGCCGTTTTCCTTGTCCCAGGTCCAGACTTTCGGGGGGGTATAGGCTTCGGTCATCGCGCACTCCTTTGTCTTGCGGAAATACCTAACCATTTCGCCGCCAATTGCCAGCGCGTGGAAACGCAGTGACCTGCGCACTGGCGCACGGTAGGAGAATCGCATGAACGAGTCCCTTCCCGTCGCCCTTGTGCTCGGCGCCATGGTCCGGCCGGACGGCACGCCCTCTGTCACGCTGCGCCGAAGGGCAGAGCACGCGGCCCGGCTGTTCCACGCGGGCCGGGTTGGCGCCGTTCTGGCCAGCGGCGGCGTGCGCCTGCCGGACCTGCCCAGCGAGGCGGCGGTGATCCGCGAGATCTGCCGGGCCGGGGGCGTGCCCGACGAGGTTCTGCACCTGGAGGAGGCCGCGCGCAGCACCGAGGAGAACATCCTTCTTTCCGCGCCGCTGATCCGCCACCTGGCGGCGGGGCGGGTGCTGATCGTCACCGACCTGTGGCACGGGCCGCGCGCGCGGCTGGTGGCGCGACGGCAGGGGCTGCACGCAGGCCTCGCCCCGGTGCCGCTGCGCGGGGCTAACCCGGGCTATGTTCTCCGCGCCACACTGCGCGAGAGCGTCGCCTATGCCGGTTACTGGATCGCGGGAAAGGGCCGCTAGGTCGCGCCGTTACAGGACCCCGATCTCGGCCAGCGCGCCGGCCAGGGCGGGTGGCAGCGCATCCTCGTTCTGGCGATGCGGGGGCAGGTCGGGCGGGGCATCCCCAATCGGCAGATAGCGCCAGCCCTGGAAGGGGCGTTTCGGCACGGTCGCAGTGCGGATCAGGCCCGGTTCCAGCACGATGGCGCAGCGGTCGATCCCGTCTTCTCCGGTCACGCGGTCGAGGCGTGCGATGCGCTGGCGGCACTGCACCAGCCCCTTGATGACCCAGTAGATCGAGCCGCCGTTCAGGATTTCGGCCTCGCGTTTCGGCCACATGCGGGTGATGTGGCGGGGCATCCCGTCGGCAAAGCGTTTCGCGTAGCCGATCTGCCAGTCGGTTAGATCCTCGACGCTTTCCGTGCCGACGCTGAGCTTGAGCAGATGGACCTGTGCGGTCATGGCATACCCCCCGGTTGCGAGCACGATATACCCCGGTCGCCGGGGCGTTCAAGCGTGGGGTCGGAAAAGCCCGCCGCACCTCCGGGTGTCGTGCCAGCATTTCAGGCGGCTCGTTCATCAGACCGGAGCGCCCCCATGCCCGTCCCCCGCACCCTGCGCGCAGTCATCGTGTCGCTGACGCCGGCCATCCCGGCCGCGGCCGAGATCGGCCCCGGCGATGTCGTGACCGGCCCCGTGGCCGAGGCGCTGTTCGACTGCCTGCTGGCGGGAACGAAGGACAGCCAACTATCCTGTTTCGAGGCGCCTGGCGTGCCGCAGGGCGCGCGCGATCTGGCGCGGGGTCTGGTTGCGGCACAGGGCGCGGCGGGGGTCCTGAGCGCTTTTCACGAGGTCGGGCGCATCGATCTGGCCGAGGTGATTTTTCCGACCTTTGCCAACACCAACGATCAGTTCGTTCTGGTTAACGGTCCCGATGGGCTGCTCATGGCCACCGATCTGAACTTTACCCGCGAACCGCCCGCCACCAGGGGCACAGGCGCGATACTTGCCCGGTTTCCGCAGGCTTTCGAGACGGGGCGGGTCTTTGTCCCGGCGGTGCGGGCCTTGCCCGGCGGCGGCCAACGGTTTGTCCTGACCGACATCGCCGCCGATGGCTGCCGCGCCTGCCAGCCGGTGGCGGTGTCGCAGCGCTATCCCGACTTTACCGAAGGTCGGCTGCTGGGGATTCGGGATCTCGGCTGGCAGCCCTGGACGGACGAACCGGTGGAGGTCGCGATCAACCGCATGCGGACGGGCGAGATCGCCGCCTTTCAGGGGGCGCTGAACGTGCAGGGATACGACGCGGGGCCGGTCGACGGCGTCGCCGGGCCGCAGACCCGCGCCGCACTGGCCGCCTTCAAGGCCGACCACTGCCTGCCCGCCAACGCGCAGATGACGCCTCGGCTGGTCGATGCGCTGGGCCTTGTCGGGCCGGGCTATCCCAGGCCGCCCTGCGAGTCGGGCCCGGCCACGGGCGTGACGCTGCCCTTTGCCGATGGCGTCTATGCCACCGATCCGCGCCTTTGCCCGCCGGTCGATCCGGCGGTCGCAATGGCCTTTGGCGACCGCGCCTATACCCGCGTTGCCGAGACCCGCGCAGGTAACTGGGTCTGGGGCGAAAGCGCCTGCATGATTCGCGCCGCCGTGCCGCTGGCGGGCGACCTGCGGCTGGAATTCGACTGCTTGTCCGAGGGCATCGAGGAACGCCGCGCCGTCATCCTTCAGGCGGTGGATGCGGCGGGGTTTTCCTACCTGGGCGAACGGTTCGCCGCCTGCCCGGCGCGGGTGGATTGAGGCGCTGCGGCCTTATCCACAGACTTCTCCCCAAGTAGCGCAGAATATGGTATGAAGAACACCCTCGTCTTCTATCTGTTGCGCTTTATGTGTAGGCTTCGCGTCTGCCAACCAGAGAGAATCGCCGCCCATGACCCGCTTTGCCGCCCCTATCGCCGAACAGATCTGGGACATGAAATACCGTCTGAAACAGGCCGACGGGACGCCGATCGACGGCACGGTCGAGGACACTTGGTGGCGAATCGCCCGCGCGCTGGCCTCGGTCGAGCCGGAGCCGGCGATTTGGGAGGCGAAATTCCACGCGGCGCTTGAGGATTTCAAGTACCTGCCCGCGGGCCGGATCACCGCCGGGGCCGGCACTGATCGCAGCGTGACGCTGTTCAACTGCTTTGTCATGGGCACGATCCCGGACACGATGGCGGGCATCTTCGACATGCTGAAAGAGGCCGCGCTGACCATGCAGCAGGGCGGCGGCATCGGCTATGACTTCAGCACCATCCGGCCCAAGGGCGCGGCGGTGCATGGCGTGGCAGCGGACGCCTCGGGCCCGCTGTCCTTCATGGACGTGTGGGACGCAATGTGCCGCACCATCATGTCGGCCGGATCGCGGCGGGGCGCGATGATGGCGACGATGCGCTGCGACCATCCGGATATCGAGGCCTTCATCGCCGCCAAGGCCGACAGCGCGCGGCTGCGCATGTTCAACCTGTCGGTGCTGGTGACAGACCCCTTCATGGATGCGGTCAAGAATGACGGCCCATGGGAGCTGGTCTTTGGCGACAAGGTCTACAAGACCGTCCAGGCGCGCGATCTGTGGAACCGCATCATGCGCGCTACCTATGACTACGCCGAGCCGGGCGTGATCTTCATCGACCGGATCAACGCGGCCAACAACCTGTCCTATGTCGAGACCATCGCCGCGACGAACCCCTGCGGCGAGCAGCCCCTGCCGCCCTATGGCGCCTGCCTGCTCGGCTCGATCAACCTCGCCCGTCTCGTGGATCGCCCGTTCGAGGACGAGGCCGACATCCCCGAGGACCTGCTGGACGACCTGGTGGCGACCGCCGTCCGGATGATGGACAACGTCGTGGACGCGTCGAAATTCCCGCTGCCCCAGCAACTGGAGGAAGCGAAGAACAAGCGCCGGATCGGGCTGGGCGTGACGGGGCTTGCCGATGCGCTGCTGATGATGGGCCTGCGCTATGGCTCGGAGGAGGCGGCGCGACAGACCTCGCGCTGGTTGCACCGCATCGCCCGCGCCGCATACTTGGCGTCGGTGCAATTGGCGAAGGAGAAGGGGGCCTTTCCGCTTTTCGACGCCGACAAGTATCTGGCCAGTGGCACGATGCGCGAGATGGACGAGGACGTGCGCGATGCCATCAGCACGCATGGCATCCGCAACGCGCTGCTGACCTCGATTGCGCCGACGGGGACGATCTCGCTCTATGCCGGGAACGTGTCGTCGGGGATCGAGCCGGTGTTCGCCTATTCCTACACCCGCAAGGTGCTGCAGAAGGACGGCACGCGGACCGAGGAAGAGGTCGTGGACTACGCCGTGCAGATGTATCGCGAGAAGTTCGGCGCGGATGCGGATTTGCCGGATCACTTCGTGAACGCCCAGACGCTGGCACCGCTGGATCACGTGCGGATGCAGGCGGCGGCGCAAAAATGGGTGGACTCGTCGATCTCCAAGACGATCAACTGTCCCGAGGACATTTCCTTCGAGGATTTCAAGGACGTGTATCTCGCCGCGTGGGACCAGGGCTGCAAGGGGTGCACGACCTATCGTCCGAACGATGTGACCGGGTCGGTTTTGAGCGTGGCAGAGGAGAAGCCAAAAGGGCTGCCGGAGTTGAACAGTGTTTCCGAACGCTTCAAGTGGGCGCGAGAAGCTGCGGGTTACTCAACTCAACGTTCTGCTGCCGAGGCCTTGGCAATCAGCCTCACCCGTCTCAACAATTGGGAAACAGGTGAACGCAACATCACGGCTCAGTCGGCCAAGGAAATCAGCGAAAAGCTGAAGGTTCCAGCGAGCTGGCTGCTTTTCGGAAATACCGAAGCCCCCATCGTCTTCGCCACCTCCGACGCCGAGCCGCAACGCCCGCATGGCGACGTGATCTACATGTCCGAGCCACTCGACCGCCCCGAGCACCTGGAGGGCAACACCTACAAGATCAAGTGGCCCGACAGCGAGCACGCGCTTTACATTACGATCAACGACATCGTGGTGGGCGGGCACCGGCGGCCCTTCGAGGTGTTCATCAACTCCAAGAACATGGAACATTTCGCCTGGACCGTGGCGCTGACGCGGATGATCTCGGCCGTGTTCCGGCGCGGCGGTGACGTGAGCTTCGTGGTCGAGGAACTGAAGGCCGTGTTCGACCCGCGCGGGGGCGCCTGGGTGCAGGGCAAATACATCCCCTCGATCCTCGCCGCCATCGGCGGGGTGATCGAACGGCACATGATCTCGATCGGCTTCCTCGAAGGTGAAGGCAAGGGACTGAAATCGGACCCGCAGGCGATAGTCGTAAATCTCGAGGGTTCGCGCGGCAAGGCCTGCCCCAGCTGCGGCCAATACGACATGCGCATGGTCGAAGGCTGCATGACCTGTGCCTCCTGCGGCTACAGCAAGTGCGGCTGACAGGCGCTGGTCAACGTTTTGTAGGGACAAGTGAAACATGTCCATTCCGCCGGGTTTCGTGTCCATTTTCCAAGCGATACGTGACCATTGGTTGAAATCGGCCTGAGAGGGCCGTTTTTCACCGGATTTCCTGGTCGTTCGCTCAAGCAGGTAGCCCCAGGGCCATGCTCGCCAAAGAAAATGCGGCTGGGCTTGCTGAAGAAAGTTTTGAGGGAGCTTCGCGCTGTGTTCTGGCGCGATCTGAGCCCTAAACGACAGAAGGCCGGCCACGGGTGATCCGCGACCGGCCTTTGTCATCTGCGGGGGGTGTCGGGTGTCAGAGGGCGCCGAGTTGCGCACGCCGACGTTCGAGAGCGATTTCAGCTTCGAGTGCGTGGCTGACGTAGCTGGCCTTGGTGATGAACCGGTCGAGGCAGCGTTCGACCTCCGACAGCGCGCGGCTTTCATCGGTGCCACCGAGCCACAGCAGATCGCCCTCGTCGCTCCGCGTGGGCATCGGCGCGCCGCCGCAGCTGTCGATGTCGCGGATCAGGCGCTGTTGCAGCGTGCAGGCATGGTCCAGAACGGCGGGATCGAAAATCCCGGCCTCCTGGGTTTCCTTCATGAGTTTGCCGAAGCCATGGCGCAGCGACACGGTCAGCATGCCGTGCGCCGTTCAGCAACTCCCGCAGGGCCGCACAGTCGAGTATGGCCTGCAGGGCGATATCTTCGATGGAAAAGGATAAGGGCATATCTGGCTCCTTGATTGTGCCGGGGGACGGCGGCTCTCATGACCGCAACAAGGACGGCGCCCAGAGGCGCCGGGGGCTTCAGACGAGCCAGATTTCCTGCTTCCGCGCCTCCTGAAGGCCGTCGAGCAGCATGCAGATGTCTTCGACAACCGGATCGCACGGGTCGATCGCCGCGAAACGCGCGGCCTCGATGCGGTCTTCATCATGCACATGGCGCAGCGAAAGCAGGTCTTCGAGCGCGTCGAGCTCGCGGTGATGGCGGCGGGTCAGCATCGGTGCGGTGGTCAGCTCGTCCACGAGCTTGCGCAGACGCTTTTGTGCCGCAGGGCCGCCCAGCAGCAGCGCCGCGTTGTCGAGCGCGGTGCAGTTCGCGACAAGGAACGTCGCGGCGGGCGCGACATGGAAGAGGTCTTTGGGCATCGGCAGTCTCCTTCGTTTGCCGTTGGGGTTGCTGCGCCGACAGCTTTCGGGTCGGCATTCAAGACCGCAGCGCAGTGCCCACCCCCGCGCCATCGCGTTGAAGAACGTCCGCAGCGCGTTGATTGCAACGGCGGTGCTGATGGCGGTGTCGCCGACGCTACTGGGGCTGTTCCATTCATGGGGCGCGCGCGGCACGGACGGTATGATGATCAGCGTCTTCCTCGTCTTTTTCCCGGCGTCAGTCTGCGTGACCTTGCCTTCCCCATTACTCGCCAAAATCGCGATCGAGGCACGGCCTGGTCGGGAAGGGTCTTCGCTGGGTTTCGTTCTGGCGGCCGGGTCGGTCGGCGCGATCTTTGGCGCAATCCTCGCCGGGTTCGTGACCTTGCCGCTGATCGGCTCGACGGCGACCTTCGCTGCCTGCGGGGCAGTGGCGCTGCTCTGCCTGCCCTTCGTGCGGGGCGGTGAGCCGGGAAATCCGGGCGTGACCGTAGCAGCGGGGGCCTTCGTCGCCTTCGCGGGCCTCGCGGGGGCGCCCGCCTGCCAATTCGAAAGCGGCCTATCCTGCCTGCATGTCGCCCAAAGAGGCGCCGAGGTACGCCTGATCTCGGACGGCACCATTCAGGCAGCAGAGCGGATCACGCCGGGAGAGGACAGGGCGGAACTGGCCCTGAGCTACACCGATTGGCTTTAGGCGCGCATGGATCAGGACCTTGGTCCCGACGCATCAGTGTTGTTCATCGGCGGTGGCGGCTATTCCCTGCCCACCAAGCTGCTCGTCTCGCGGCCTGAGGCACAGGCCGTGGCCGTCGAGATCGACCCGTTGGTAACGGAGGTCGTGCGCGAGCACATGCCGCGGGCGTCAGCGATGATTGCTGAAACCGGATATGAGGTAGGCCGGAAAGGCGGCGAAGGCCGACTTGGCATCGTCCACGCGGACGGGCGTGTCTACCTGAACGAGACGCAGCAACGCTTCGATGCCGCCGTGATGGATGCCTTCTCCTCCAGCTCAGTTCCCGCGCACCTCGCCACCATTGAAACCTTCGCCCGCTTGCAGCAGATCGTCGACGGTCCGGTCTACGTGAACCTTCTGGATACGCCCGATGGCCCCTTGGCGCGCGGAGTCCACGCGATCCTTCGGGATCTCTATTCCCATGTCGAGGTCGTGCAAGGCGAGGTCAACGCATTGGGTCGGACGAACATACTGCTCGCAGCAGCACATGATCCGTTTGCAGGCCTGAGCGCGTCTCCGGGCAACTACATCCCCACCCAAATCGCCGAAGCGCGCGCATTCACGGATGATCGAGGCTGGGTCGGGCATAGGTGAAGTGATCGAGCATGTTCTCCGAGCTTGCGGCCCGTTGCGACCCTTCGCCAAGATGGCCCTCGCTGTGGCGTAGCTTCTCCGGACCGGTCATCCATGGCACCATGCAGCATGCTCGGTCATGCCAGATCGCAAAGCCGGGTAGGCAGAGGTGAGTTAGTCGTCAGCACTTCCCACAAAGGCAATAGTCTCCTATGTTGCGGCATGGCATACTTGTACTTAGATGACAGCAAACATCATCAGTTTGGATTTTCGTTGGCTGCGTTCGTTATTTGCGATGATGATCCAACAGAGGAAATTGCCAAAATCCTTAATAGACACGGTTTTGACCCATCATCGTTTGAGTATAAGTCTTCGGCCAAGATGAAAGGCGACGATAGACTGCAAGCGCTGCGTAGCGCATTGAAGTTGTACATTGGTAGAAAATGCAAGATTGCCATTTGCGTGGTGGATGGCGACAAGAATTTGGGGCTTGCGGCTCTGAAACTTTTGAGCACCGCGCTTGACCATCCCGACCTCACCGAACAGCGACACCAGGTATTCTTCGACGAAGGATTATTTTCATCAAAGAAAGCCGCATATGAATTGGCTGGGAGTGATGTTGCGCTTGCGTGTTGTGAGTTTCACTTCGAACAGGACTCGCGACATCTTCTGGGCATACAGCTCGCTGACATTGTAGCGCATACTTGCAGCACGATGTTGCTCGAAAAACTTGGGCATGTCACCAAGAAGATCGTTTTCAACAACCCGATGGACAGCGTCTACCATGGGTTGGAAATCGAATTGGGGTTCGAGATGTGGGCTGGTATTCGCTACGCTTTTCTAAGCCAGAACAAGGCAAACCCCAAGGATGACTTCGACTTAGCAAACGTTGATGTCTATCCTTGGGGCTTGTTCGTTGACGAAAGTGTGGGCGAAACGATTTCTATCGCCGCGATGGAGCGCTTCGGCGAGAACTATCTTGGCTGCATTCACTAACGGCCCATAGCGGACTTAAAGCGCTTGGGAAAACGCGGCAGTGCAACTCCCCATAACCAGCCGTTCACTGACCGTGGACTGATGGCCAATATGCGCCCAGTCGCTATCTATCAAACCGCCCCTTTGATTCGCCGAGGCGGGGAGGCAGGAGGCGCAGCTTGTTTATGGTTTTTGGTTTTAGTCGCTTCTGTTGGAAGCCATCGAGCTCGTGTCGACCGAGCCCCGTGATACGATACCCAAGAGTCCCGAACCATTTGTTGGTGCCAGCCTCAATCAAACCCCAACCTTCGAGATCCGATAGCGTTCTGTCACCGATACCGGGCGATAGCTTATTGCGAAGGACAAATATTATCTCCCCATCACCGCCAGAGTCCTCATAGTCGCATTCGTCGCGTAGCTTTCGCAGAGCGTCGACGTGCCGCTTGGTAAGTTCATGGTTCATATCCAGGATCGCCCTCCCCTAAGATTAAACATCATAAAACCAAAAGTAATGGCGTGA
This sequence comes from Thetidibacter halocola, assembly GCF_018224955.1. Taxonomy (GTDB): domain Bacteria; phylum Pseudomonadota; class Alphaproteobacteria; order Rhodobacterales; family Rhodobacteraceae; genus Thetidibacter; species Thetidibacter halocola. The sequence continues at coordinate 15,471 of NZ_JAGTUU010000009.1, read as the reverse complement.
ATGGCTGTTGTGATGAAGGCTCGCTCTGAGGGGAAGGGAGCTCATTCGGCCCAGAGCCATCATTCGCCCTATCGAGCCCATGGCGACCCCAAGGAACATGCAGGCATATCAGGCTCCTAAATGTATGAAACTTGTTCCTCGCCGAACAAGCCTCTATCAATCAACTCCCGTCCTGCGTCTTTTGGATTAAGAGAGAAGAATAGTACACGCAAGTTCACCTCCGCACGGGAAAAGCAGACATAGGCAAGCTTCCGTGTTAGCTCTGCTTGGCGCTCAGTCGGATCACCCGCGGTGATCGGAGTAAGCGTCTTACCAAAGCTATAGTTGTTCCAAGCTGCTTCGATGTCGTCTATTACGACCAATACGTTAGGATATTCTTCGCCCTTAGACCCATGCTGGGTGCTGAAGGGCGAATTCTCACCGAGGAAATCAACGTAAGGGCCAATTTCACTGCAGTCCATTTCAAAGAACTCATCCGCCAGCCAGTCCCCTTTGTCGCGCTGGTGGTCCTCGTCGTCAACATCGAATTCTTCACGGGCATCACGTTTTAGCTGCGAAGAAAGGCGATCCGAAAGCTGTAACAAGTCGCTGTCCTCACAATATTTTAGGATCTCCTTGGTTGTCGCCCCCCCCCACAACTCCGCCAGCTTTGAGGAAATCTCATCGGCACGATTAAGCATTTGTTTTAGCGATTTCCCCCTGTTGACGCCGGACGGAGAAAATGCAGGGCTTGTTTGGCGCAATACTTCCAGAATAACCTTTGATTCACCCTTGGCCCGCGCTGACATAAGTGGATAAATGACCTCGACAAAGGGCTTTAGGAGGTAGTGCGTCCCGTCTTCATAGCCGGATTGCGATCGCGACGATGAGTAAACGCCCGTAAACAGGCGGTGGAGCTTCGAGAAGTTCAGCCGTCTCGCAATCATTTGCCGCGCCAAGAACAGCTTCTTCACAGATGCGATGTCTTGCCAATGCCAGTTTTCCATTTCTTGGTGAAACATGCCGGACACATGATCGAGCTGTTCTGATGTATATGTCTTTCTGGGCCCCTCCGGATCAGGTGACTGTGCAATAGTGATTTCCACGCTACCCATGACATCCGCGTTTTTGCCCGCCGGGAATTGCTCTACATCATCCCTAAGTTTGTTGAGAAGGTTTATAACTGAAACAGAACAACGGAAGTTCTCTTGTTTTGAGATGGTCTCTGAGCCATCTGGTCCGGCAAAGTCGCCCGCGCGCTTGTCGTAGATTTGCTGCATGGGATCGCCAAAATACCCGATGATTGGGAGGCCTTCCTTGGCGCAAACAGAGTTCAACGCAGCCATAACCTGCGGAAATGTGTCTTGAGCTTCGTCTACGAAAATGAAGGGGTACTTGAAGCCAAGACCCTTCTGGAGCATTGGCTTCTCGGCAATTAAGTATGAGGCCACATCTATAATGTCATCATGGTTGAGTACGCATTTCGAATAGTCACTTACCGTCGTTTCTTCATACTTTACAGGTGGACTATGTTCGATGAGCTCTGCAAGCTCCTCACGCAAGCGTTCAACTTTCTTTCGTGCGGAAATTGACTTTTTTGAGTTCCCCCCATTATCATCTTGTTCCGCCTTCTCGATGTGGGCAGGGACAACGTGCTCGATCAAGGCCTCCCTCAAGGCGGTTTGAAACCTTGATACCTCGCCCCAAAGAAATCCATGGAGTGTCGTTACAGCGTAAAGCTCATCATACCCCAAACGTGATGAGATCACTCCCACGGCCCGGTTGGTATAGGTGATGCAAACCACTTTCTGGCCATGCTCTCGGAGTTGACGCCCCTGTGCCTCACGAATTTTCTTTAGGGCCTCAATCAATGACGTGGTCTTGCCAGAGCCTGCGCCGGCTATGACGGCGAAAGATCTCTCCTCATCGATGCATTTGGAAATTTGGATATCAGCTTCAGTTTGCTGCAGGTCAGGCATTTTGCTCTCCTGCAATCGGTTTATCGCCTACGCGGGCTTCGAGCCAGCGCAACCCGACTGCAATGTATTCCGGAACCGCCCAAGGCGCAGCGCCCTCAACGTCGGGATCACGGGCCAAAACATCCATAGCAAACTCAGTCTTTTTGAATGTAGAGCTTTTTATCCGTTCCCATACCACCTGATGAAAATCTGCGGCGTCAGCGGGTATGTCCTTCCCAATTGACAACGCGCCGATAGAGAAGAGTCCATGGTTTTCATAGACAAAAGCTTCTTCCAGCGTTCTTCCGTGGAAGACGTGAGTGGCGCCCCCGTATGCGATCTCGATCTTCTTTTGGAAAGTGACGAAGCGCATATCTCCTGCTTGGATATGATCCGCGTCAGCTTTGGCCGTTAAATCGGAGACAAGGTCACTACCTTCGAAGAAGTACTTTATAGAGGCGTTCGAGGTGACACATCCCGCATCGGTTGCTTTGCATCCCTTCCGGTTGTTGTTCGGGTCTACGGAGTCGATGTCCGTGATTACCAAATAGGGAATCCCAAGAAACTCCAAGAGCTTTGCGAAGCGCATACTGTAGGCACCACCAACCTCAAGAATAGTGATGTACTTCGAATTCAATCCATCCGCTGCAAGATCGATCATTTTTGGCAATAAAAGTTTCTCAACCGCCCCCTCGACCAAAATCGCAGCGTCGGCGAAGAACAGATCACAATGGGTCAACCGAAGGTACTTTTTCAAAAATGCCAGCGCCTCATCCACACTGATCGCAAGATCACCAACATTGATTGCGTCGGGTTGGAACTCCTTCAGACTTTTGACGATCGATCCTGGGTATGAGTTCCCAGTGCCTTCATCATCCAAATCGACGCGGCGGAAGTAGCGAATTTTTGAGAAGTCCACCGCATCCAACACATGGGACGAATGGGTCGTGACAGTGAGCTGCGGCCGGGGCGCCGTGTCGCCCGCACCTTGGGTAAGTACCTTCCACATTTGCTTGATAAAGGTTTGCTGTACTTGCGCATGCAGATGAACCTCGGGCTCTTCGACAAAGATCACTTGGCACAGCGGACGATTTTCATCGGTCGCAAGCCACTGCTTGTAAAAGTTGTCGATTTGAATGGCCATGAAGACAAGGTTCTTAAAGCCAAGACCGTTGTTGGCCTCAGGCAGTTCATGGCTGGATGTGGCGTCTACATAGAAGAGCTCGGCGCTACCTCGCAGTGCAACTTCGGAGCTGAGCGTCGATACAATTTTCATCGCCCGATCATTGGGCGAGGGGAGTCCCAATTCGGCGATCATGCCCATCAAGGGTTGAAAATGTTCAAGATAGTGATTCGTCAGGTTTTGGTTGTTTTGTTCGATCACAGCGACCGCTTCTTCCGCGGCTTCGGCTTGCTCCAAATTCCGCTGGTAGTATGCTGCAAACGCTTCCGAGAGCTTGTTGCTGCGCGTGGCATTCTCGTCGTCGATGTTCCGCTGCGCATCGACAAAATCAACACGAAGCAACGACCGAAGCGTTTTCTTCCCCTCCGTTGGATCAAGGGGCGTCGAAACAATGCCCGTAGCGCTATTCTCAAGAGAGTAGTATCGGGACTTGAAATGCGCCTTAAGGTTCCCCTCCAAGGCAAGGAAATCTACCAGCTTCCTCTTGCGTTGGCCGTCGCCTTGCACAGGGAATGCTTGATCATACTTGGTCCAAAGCTCGGCCGCATCCTCGACTTCCAAGGAGCATCGAATACCAATTTCCGTAAAGTCACCCTAGAGATCAGTAGCCAGCGCGAAAACTGTTCCAAACTCAATGGCGCCAGGGTCAATATGGAACCAAAGATCAAGCTGGATACTTGGGAGGGGCGCGGGAGCAGCAGGATCGTATGTATTGATCGCTGTCAAGGAATAAAGTGAAAAATCGTGAATCTTGAAGTCGCGGCTGCTTAAAAAGCTCCTGATCGCCGCGGTTGCAGATGTCTTGCCGCTATTGTTTGGACCCACAAAAACGGTTTCTTTTTCTTCGAAATCAATCACGACGTCTTTCAGGCGTCGGAAATTACGTAAAACAATTTTCTTAAGGTACATGTAGCGCCGCCTCCGAATCTTTTCGCGACGATAACAACCCAAAGGTCAAATGGAAACCATGTCTCTCCATTTGGTTGCGCCTCGCAGAGACATGCTGCCGGGGCTTCGACGCCTCCGTACAATCAAAGTGACTTGGATGGAAGTCATAAGCCTCTGAGTTGATCAGATCGGAACAAGGTGGCCTTTTCCCTGCGATGCTCATCAATGTCTTAGAACTTTCGACGGTTTACGTTGAGCGGTGCGACTCGGCAATGGACGCATGTTACCCGTTTCGGTCATTTGGACACTGGCCTGTAGAGGTCCGGAGAGCGCCCTACCTGTAGGCGACCCGGGGTTCCGCTTCGTGGACCTGGCGGAGTGTCTGCTTCCGCGTCCTGACCGGGTTGAGTTCGCAGGTGCAGAGAAGTTCCGGTTCCCGCCCGTCCTGCAGCAATTAGCCAAAGCATAATTGTCACTCGAGGCCAAACAGCTGTCTCAGGGCTTCGGGTACAGGTTCCTTCAGATCCCAGTGAACCGTGATCGGTGCTTCTCCGCCCCAGCCGGCAAATCGGACGGGACCTGCGTAGCGGAATGGCGCGGCGCGTCCGTCTCGGAGTTTGGATTTTCGAACGAAAAGGTGGATCGTCCAGCCGGGCTCTTCTCCGGATATGATCTTGCCGCGGCTGCTGGCCCGGCGGGTGCTGGTCTGGGTTTGCCAGACAAACTGGGTTGGGCTGGCGAATTCGTCGGCGTAGTGATCGCCAACCGACATGCTGCTCTTGTCCATGGTGACGAGTAGGATCATGGCCTTTACGTCCTTGATCACAACGATGCCGGAGTTCCAAGAACCCGTGTTGAACACCGCGCCGAATAGTGGCGGGATGAGTTCTCGGGAGTATTCTTCCCAGATTTTTGGGCCCAATGCGGGCGGAGTGGGGCGGCTGCCGGGGGCTTCGGCCGCTTCGGCCAAACTGGACGCGTTCGGTTGATCGTAGGTAATGCTTCGGGTCTGAAAATGCCGAAGCAGACGCCAATCGACCAGTTCCGACGCCAGTGTGGACAACTGAACATCATGGCTTTCGCCAATTGTCGTCTCGAAGGTGCCAGGGCCAAGGCGGAACCATTCGGTTTCGCCAAGCAGCTTAAGCGGGAACTTGGTGAGCAAACTTCGGATCGCTGCGGTGTCATCGGGATTGACGCTTAAATCCGATTTGATTTCGGGGTTGCGCCGGGCGAGACGACTGACACGTTCGGCCAGATCTGCGACGGCGATGCGGCCCGGGAATGCACCTGCCTCGATCATTCCGCGCAGGGCCAACATCTTGTAGCTGCGCGTCATTCGCGTGGTCTCAAGCTCGTCCAGGAGGCCTTTGTGGACGGTCCAAGCGGCATGCATATCACCCGTCAGATCGCCCATATCGTTGACGAAACCAAGCCAACCAGCGTGGCCGGTTCGGCCAGGATTGAAACCTGCGTGCTGAACCTCCGACGCTGTTGGCCGAACCCCGTGTCGGTCGCGGAAATCGCGGTAGAAGGCGGTCAGTTCTTCACCGTCGCGCGGTTGGCGGATCAGCGATTTGAGGATGTCGAGGGCTTCAAGCTCATAGGTAACTTCGCAACCCGCCGGAAAGCTGATCTCATGGCGTTCAAGTTTTTCCAACGCGATCCGGAGCGCACCTTCGCCTGCGCCGATGCGCAACAGCGTTCTGGCTTTGGTCAGGAAGATGCGGTGGTTGCCGATATAGTCGATCACCGCCAGATGCGTTTTCTCGGCTGATCGCCGCAGGCCGCGTCCAAGTTGCTGCAACCAGATCACCGGGCTTTCGGTCGGACGCAGCATCAACACAGTATCGATGGAGGGGACGTCGACGCCTTCGTTGAACATGTCGACCGCGTAGATGATGTCGAGGTCTCCGTTCTCGAGCGCTTTCAACGCGCTGGCGCGCGGGGCCGATGTCTCGCCGGAATGGACGGCCACTGCCCGCAAACCGCGCGCCAGCGAGAACTCAGCCATGAAATCCGCGTGGCGGCGCGAAACGCAAAATCCGATCGCCTTTTTGCCGCCACGCCGCGCCAGCTGGTCCAGCGCGTTTTCAGCACGTGCTTGCGTCGCCACGGCTTCGGTCAGAGCGGCCTCATCGAACTTGCCGCTGCGCCATGGGATCTGCGCGTATTCCACGGGGTCGGGCACGCCGTAATACTTGAATGGGGACAGCAATTCGCGGTCGATACCGGACCAGAGATCACATTCGTAAACGAGGTTTTCCTCGCATAGGCCCAGAAGATCGGCGCCATCGCTGCGGTCCGGTGTCGCCGTCAGGCCGAGAAGGAATTGCGGGGTGAAGTGATCGATGATCCGGCGGTATGTCGTAGCCGCGGCGTGGTGGAATTCGTCCACGACGATGTAGTCGAAAGCGTCCGGCGCAAAGCGGTTCAGGTGCTGCGCGCGCGAAAGCGTCTGGATCGAGGCGAAGAGAACGTCGGCATCGAAGTCTTTCTCGCCACCGCCGAAACGCGCCAGCCGCGCCTTGGGGCGGATGGCGCGAAAGGCGGCCATGGCTTGGGTCAGGATTTCTTCGCGATGGGCGACGAACAGGACACGCGCCGCTGTCTGACTGTCGAATGCGGCAAGGAAGGTTTTGCCGAGGCCGGTTGCGAGAACGACCAAACCGGCGCGATAGCCCTTGGCCCGTGTCGCGGCGAGCGCGTGGAGAGCCTCTTGCTGTATGGCATGTGGCTTGGGCGCGTCTTCGGGTGTTTCTGCCGGAACGCCGGATTGCGTTGGCAATGGCGGGATCCGGCGGGCCTCATAGCTATCGATCCAACCTGGCGTGAGATCTATTACCTCCGGCCGAGCCAAGAGGTTTTCGAAGGCCGTGCGGGCATTTGACAGAGGCAGGGCGTCGGATCGGTCGAAATGGCGCAGGTTCCATTCGACACCTTCGGTCAGCGCGGACCGAGAGAGGTTCGAAGATCCAACAATCAGGGCGCCTGCGCCGTCCGCGAAGGAAAACATCCAGGCCTTGGGGTGAAACGGAATGCGGTCTGCCTGAAAAATGTAGAGGTGCCGGTCGTGTTCCAGATCCTGCATCAAGCGCAGAGCAACCGGCTCTGTGACATCCAGATAATCGCCGGTCAGCAACCGCAGCCGTCCGCCACGCTCCAGGAGGTCGCGCAGATGCGGCAAGACCAACCGAGCACCCGACGTCATGAGAAACGAAACAGCCAGATCGATGGAGTGGGCCTGGTCGATCAGGGGGCGCAGATGAGCATGGAGGGCGTCATCGCCCCCGGAAATCAGCGGGCTGTCATGTGGCGCGCCGGGTATGGGGCCGATTGCGGTGGCGGGCGCTTCCAAACGGAGATGGAAATGCGGCTCAGACTCGATGAGTGCGACCGGGGCCTGCCCCTCATCCGCTTCCAAGAGCTTTTGCGCCGGGGTCACGCGCGCCATGAGAGCGATCTGCTCCGCCTCGGTCAGGTCACGCCAGCGCTTCACGTGCCGGCGCGGGGCAAGGACAAGGCCTGCGCCATTCCGGATCAGGAAAACCTGGGCGTCACACTCGATCACGGTATCCATGATCGGGGCGCAATACGGACATGGGGTGGTGGCGGAAATTTCAGCAGGCACGCGTCAGGATTTTCTCAACAAGGCATTGAGCCAAATATCTTCTTTTCTATCGGGGCGGCGGTCATTGGTCCGCCAGAACTCAACCTGCCGCAGAGCGGGGCATTCGTCCAGGAGCGCCAACAAAGATTCTTCGGTCATGTCGGTGAAATGTCGTCCGTCTTTCTGTCGGTCCCCGGAGCCGAGCTTAAATGACGCGTAGAGAATGCCGTCTGTGACCAAGTGGTTGACGAGGCGGCGTATGACATCGGGCAGATCGCGGCGCGCGACGTGAAGCAGTGAAGCACATGCCCATATCCCCTCGAACGGGTGCTCCCAGGAGAAGTCCTCGAACCGCATGTGCTGCACAGGAAGCCCTGCAAATTCCGTAGCCGCTTTCACCATGGTGGGCGAGGCGTCGAAGGCCGCTACCTGATATCCAGCATGGTGGAAGGCTCGCGCGTCACGGCCCGATCCGGTCCCTGCATCCAGGATGCGGATCGTGTCGGCAGGGGCTTCCGGAAGTTCAGCGATGAATCTTTGGCGCAGCGCAGACATGTCGACATGGCGGGTATCCGTCAGGAATTGCTCGGCATTGGCGTCGTAAAAATCGTTCATTTCATGAGCCCGCCTGTCAGTTTGGCCGCAGCATTCCAGGGCTGGCGATTCACTGTCAATCGGATCCTGTACCTATGGTGGAACAGCTGCAGTAGGGTACCAATCGAATAGACAGCGGCGGGCGACAGGGCCGGTGCATGGCGAACCCAGGTCTTGCTTTCCCACAGGGCGGTATTTCGTGTCGTTCTTGACCCCAGCGGTTGTGCCGGTCCACATATGTTATTGATTTACAAAGCTTCGCCGGTGCGCCCTGTTAAAAGCCGTCCAACAGCCTGACCCATTCCTGGCGCAATGCCTGTCCGTCGACCTCGAAGTCGACCCGAAAGCGGCGCGGGTTTTCGATCTGGCGGCGGTACGCCTTGACGACGCCCCCGCCATTCGGGGCCAAAAGGGAGAAATGGCAGCGGCGCTGGATCGGCTTGAGGCCGAGCTTGGCGATACAGGGCATCTGATCGGGCACAACATCCTGCGCCACGATCTCCCGCATCTGCTGGCGATGCGCCCCCGGCTGGCAAAACTTGCCGAAGCGCCGATCGACACGCTTTGGCTCAATCCCCTGGCGTTTCCCAGGAACCCCTATCATCACCTCGTCAAACACTACCATGATGGTCGGTTGCTTTCGGGGCACGTCAACGATCCAGAGGCGGACGCACGGCTGGTTTTTGAAGTCTTGGCCAACCAGATGGAGGCTTTTCGGGCGTTGAACGCGAAGGCACCGGAAACGCTGGCGGCCTACCATTACCTGACGACGCGCGGCGAGCTGGATCAGGGGTTCGATGCGGTGTTCAGCCATGTGCGCGAAACCTCTGTCCCGTCCGCAGAGCAAGCGCGACAGGTGCTCGGGCGTTTGCTGGAGGGGGAAGCTTGCAAGCCGGCCATGCGGCACATGTTGGAACAGGTCGGCTCACCCCAGACAGGTTGGCCGCTGGCCTACGCGCTCGCCTGGATCTCGGTTGCTGGAGGGGATTCCGTTATGCCGCCCTGGGTGCGGATGCAGTTCCCGGATGCCGCGCGCATGGTCAAATGGTTGCGCGACACAACCTGCGAGGCCCCCGATTGCGCCTGGTGCCGCGAGAAGAGCGATCCGGTGAAAGCCCTGTCTCGCTGGTTCGGCTTCGAGGGATTTCGTCCGACACCAACCGATGCTGATGGCCGCCCTCTGCAAGAACGCATCGTCGATGAGGGTATGCGGGGCAACAGCGTGCTGGGCATCCTGCCAACCGGGACAGGCAAATCCGTTTGCTACCAGATCCCGGCATTGGCCAAGTTTGATCGGACAGGCGCTCTGACGGTCGTGATCTCGCCACTGGTGGCGCTCATGGCCGACCAGGTTGCGGGTATGGAGCGTACGGGAATTTCCGCGGCGGTGACGGTAAACGGATTGCTCTCGCTACCCGAACGGCAGGATGCCTTGGACAAGGTGCGCATGGGTGATGCCGCCATGCTTTTGATCTCGCCGGAGCAGTTGCGCAGCGTCTCGGTGCGATCCGTTCTAATGCAACGCGAGATTGGGTTGTGGGTTCTGGATGAGGCGCATTGCGTCTCGAAATGGGGTCACGATTTCCGGCCCGACTATCGCTATGTCTCACGGTTTATCAGGGAAACAGCGGGTGATGAAGATCCGGCGCCAGTGATCTGTCTGACGGCAACCGCCAAACCTGAGGTCGTGCGCGATATTCGGGACCACTTTCACCAACGGCTCGGCACGGATCTATTGTTGCTGGATGGCGGGGCCTCACGGACGAACCTGAGTTTCGAGGTGCGCTCAACCGGCAAACGCACCAAGCTGGCGGACATTTTGTCAGTGATCGAACAGCGATTGCCGCCCGAAGGCGCATCCGGTGCCGTGGTGTATTGCGCGACACGCAAGGCGACTGAGGATGTGGCGCAGTTCCTGCAACACCAGGGGCTGTCGGCAGAACGCTACCACGCGGGCCTGACGCCGGACGAGAAGAAGACCATTCAGGAAAGATTCCGCGTTGGTGACTTGCGGGTCATCGCGGCAACGAACGCCTTTGGCATGGGGATCGACAAGCCTGACATCCGACTTGTTGTCCATGGAGACATTCCCGGATCGCTGGAGAACTACCTGCAAGAGGCAGGGCGCGCCGGGCGAGACAGAGATCACGCCAATTGCGTGTTGCTTTACGCACCGGATGACGTGGAACGGCAGTTCCAACTGTCCGCGCGATCGCGCCTGGACCGTCGCGAAATCGGCGCGATTTTGAAGGCCGTTCGACGCATGGATCAGCGCACGCGCAGCACCGGGACTGTTGTCGCCACCTCGGGCGAGATCGTGCGGCAAGAGCATGATCGTGAGTTCCAACGCGAGAGCGCAACGGACGACACGCGGGTCAAGACGGCGATCTCCTGGTTGGAAGAAGCCAAGCTCCTGTCGCGCGAGGAAAACCGGGTGCAGGTTTTCCCTTCATCGCTTCGGGTTCGCAGCCTTGATGAAGCGGGGTCGCGGATCGACAAGGCGCAGATCACTGGGATGCGGCGAACGCAATTGATGGACCTCGTGCGCCACCTGATGAACGCTCCGCCCGACGAAGGCATATCCACCGACGAATTGACCGGCATCAGCGGGCTGACGGGTGGGCAGTTGACCAAGGCATTGGCTGATCTGGAAAGCCTCGGTATCGCCCGCAACGACACGGCGGTGACGGTTTTTGTGCATTCCGGTGTCTCAGACGACTCCCGTAAACGATTGAGCCAGGCAACACAGTTGGAAACGGACCTCATTGCCCTAATGCGGGAAGAGGCACCTGACGCCGAGGATCAGGCCAGCACCCCCTTCAACCTTCAACTGGCTTGCCAGAAACTGCGCGATGCGGGCCACAGCCATGTCCGACCAGATGTGATTGAAAAACTGCTGCGGGGTATGGCGCGCGATGGGCGCGACCTCGATGGCGGCAAGGGGAATGTACGCCTGCGCAAGGCATCGCGAGATACGCTTTTCGTTGCCCTGCAACGCAGTTGGGCCGTTCTGGAGCAGTCGGCGGCGCTGCGAAGGCAAGCCGGAGAGGCTCTGGTCGAACATCTGCTTGGACGTCTCGCGAAAGGTCAGCGCGGCAAGGATCAGCAGGTCGAAACGACGTTGGGTGACATGCTGGCAAGCCTGACTGGCGACGCTTTCTTGCGCGGGCAGGTCAAGGAGATGACGCGTCTGATGGACCGCGCGCTTCTGTGGTTGCATGAGCAGGACGTGGTGACCCTTGGCAAGGGCCTGACTGTCTTTCGACCGGCGATGACCGTGCAGCTGGCTCCTGGAAAAACCCAGTTTTTGGTCAAGGACTTTGCCCCCCTACAGGAGCACTACGACGAGCAGACCGTGCAGACGCATGTGATGGCGACCTATGCTGAAACAGGCCTCTCCTCGATGCCTGACGCTATGCGCCTATCCGAGGACTATTTCGCGCTCGATCAAGAAGCCTTCATGGGCCGCTGGATGAAGGGGCGAATGACTGAGGTCAAACGGCAAACGACCGGTAAATCCTGGGCCAGCGTTGTCGAGTCTCTGGGCAATTCAGTTCAGCAGAAGATCGTTGCCGATGATCGGGACGCTACGAATGTGCTTGTTCTTGCCGGGCCAGGTTCGGGCAAGACACGGGTGCTGGTGCATCGCATCGCCTACCTGATCCGCGTGCGTCGCGAAGACCCGCGCAGCATTCTTGTGCTGAGTTACAATCGCCATGCCGCAGTGGAAATCCGGGCTCGGCTGCGACACCTGATCGGTGACGAAGCCTTTGGCGTGACGGTTTCAACGTGTCATGCCATGGCCATGCGGTTGGTGGGCGCGAGTTTTGCCGGGTCGCAGGCCGAAAGCCGCGATTTCGACGGCATCGTCATGGAAGCGGTGCGCCAATTGAACGGCGAAGGGCTCACCAAGACAGAGGCGGAGGCGCAACGCGAGACGTTGATCCAGGAGTATCGCTGGATCCTGGTCGACGAGTATCAAGACATTGGCCCGGAAGAATACGCCTTGATCGCGGCTGTTGCCGGGCGGACGATCGACGATGAGGACATGAAGCTCAGCCTCTTTGCCGTGGGCGATGACGATCAAAATATCTACGCCTTTGCCGGCGCGTCCATCCGCTACATCCGCCAATTCGAACAGGATTATCGGGCACGCCCCGAATATCTGGTCGAGAATTACCGCTCGACAGGCCACATCATTGCGGCGTCGAACACGGTGATCGCGGGTGCGACGGACCGCATGAAAATCGGCCATGACATCACCATCGACCGCAATCGTAGAAAAGAGCCTGCGGGCGGCATCATGACTGAGGGCGATCCCGTGGGACAGGGGCGCGTGCAATTGCTGCAATGCCCGCCGGGGGATCGTGCACAGGCGGTCGCGGCTGTGACGGAGCTGCAACGGTTGGAGGCCTTGGAACCAGGGTGGAATTGGTCGCGCACAGCGATCATCGCCCGGAACTGGCGACAGCTTGCTCCGGTGCGCGCCTATGCAGAAGCGCAGGGCATCCCGGTCGAAATGGCAAACGAAAGCTTGCCCAGCGTTTGGCGGCTGCGGGAAATGCGGCAGTTCATCGATGGGATCAGCCGGGATCGCACACGCCTGCTCGACGTGACGGATTTGTTGGAGGTCGTGAACGCGCTGCCGCGAAATCGCTGGTCGGACCTGATTGCAGAGGGCGTGGCCGCGCTGGTGCAGGAAATCGGGGCGGGGTCTGCCTCGGTCCCCGATCTGGTCGAGTGGTTTGGAGAATGGTCACGAGATGCCCGCGGCGAACAGCATGGCTTGTTGTTGATGACTGCGCATAGGGCAAAGGGACTGGAATTCGATGACGTGGTGATCCTGAACGGTGGCTGGGACAGACCCTCCCGGAACGAAGATCTCGATGCACCGCGCCGCCTGTTCTACGTTGCCATGACCCGTGCCCGCCGGAGCCTTGCGGTCATGACCCAGGGAGCGCACGCCTTCCTGCCTTCGGAGGGCGACAGCATCTTGCGTCGCCATGCGGCTTTGCCTGACGTGAAAGACCTGCCGCCAGACCGAGCCTATCTCATGCCTGACATGAGCCAAGTGTTCATCGACTGGGCCGGGCGACTAAGGGCTGGCGATGTGAGTCTTGATGCCATCGCTCAAGCGCAGACTGGTGACCCCGTCACTCTGAACCAACAGAATGGCCGCTGGTGGGTGACGGATCGACAGGGGCGAAGGCTGATCGGTATGAAAGGCGGATGGGGGGTGCCGGATGGTCGCCGCATCGTCTCCGCGGCAATCGGGGCGATCGTCGCGCGCCATGCGCATGAAAGTGGCGAAGACCATCGCGCCAAGCTTCAGCAGGAACGCTGGGAGGTTGTCCTGCCAGAGATCATTCTGGAGTAACCGGGTTCGTTCTCGGCGAAGGAAAAATTCAATAGTGCGGATTTTCTTGCCTCGATGTTCCGCGAAGCTCTCATGTAATCGATTGAAAATAATGAAACTATCCTCAAGGCCTCTGTGCGTTGCACAGTTTCCCAAATGGAAACGGATTGTTTATTTCCGAAATTTTTCGTTCAGCCAATTTCCCGCTCGGACACGCCAAGGCCGGACATAGGGACATGACCGGCCGCGCGCTGTGAGGACGCAGAAGCGCCACGGACAGGCCTGAGTTCATTCAGGTCGTCTGCCTCACTGCAATTCAGAGCGGAGATGACACATGCACGTCACGCCGACTGGCGGCTACACGCTGCCAAAGCAGACCGTCTATGAGCGCCAGGTCGCGAAAGGACGTAAAGAACACTTCACCGGACATATCGTATTGGGCGCACCAGGAGACGAGCGCCTTCTCGACATCGAAAGCCATGATGAATTGATGGTCGTGACGGGCAAGGCCATGCCCTGCCGATCCCGCGCCACTTTACAGATACCCAAGAAACCCGCGGTGTGATGGTTGTGGCAAAGTCCGGCGCTGGCAAGACTCGGATGATCAAGCGCGCCCTGTCGCGTCATCCGGCTCTGCAGCCCGACGCGGAACATCTGCGCCCCTGGATCATGGCACGGGTGCCCAGCCCGGCCACGACGAAAGGCCTCGGCATCGCGATCCTCGAGGCGACGGCTTACCCCGACTTGGGGCGCAACCGCGTGGAGCGGGAGATTTGGGGTATCGTGCGGCACCGCTTGGCCGAGCTGGGCACCATCGTGCTCTGGATCGACGACCCACGTCGCGGCAAACCTGATCAGCCCGTCCCGGTCACTCGAGCTCTTCGGGATGGGCGCGGATAAATTCTCCCGCCGCATGCGCCACGCCCGTGTCCGCCCCGCATTTTCCCACGCTGAAATCGGTGCAGACCTCTACAATCGGGCCGACACACATCGCTTCCTCGACATGTAACATAATGGGCCCTATCGGCCTTCGGGCAGGCCTTGCTACCGTTGGGTGATTGATGTATATACCGATGTGAATACGGAGGCCGCTATGATTGAAACAAGGATCCGCAAAGTGGGTAACTCGGCAGTCATGACATTGACGACCGAGATGTTGACCATACTGGACGCAAAAGAGGGCGACACGCTTTTCGTTGTCCGTGGCGATGATGGCAGCCTCAAGCTGCTGGCACATGACCCCTCGGTGGCGGAAGCATTGACTGCGGCCGAAGTCGTGATGGATGAAAACCGGGACATGCTTCAAGCCCTCGCATGACGAAATTCGTCTGGGTGCCGATCGCGGCGGTGACGGTCATACACGATCGCCAGATCGCCCGACACGGAGGTGCGTCAGGTCTGCGAGATCGCGCTCTTTTGGAGATGGGATGTGCTCGAGCCATGAACTTGGCCGCATACACGGATGCCGAAGTGTCCGAAATCGCTGCGGCTTACGCCTTCGGCATCGCAAAGGCGCACGCATTCGTTGACGGCAACAAGCGGACGGCCTTCGTCACCGCGGTGACGTTCCTTCGGCTCAATGGCTTCACGTTCAGGCCGGACCCTGTCGACGGTGTTCACATGATGGAAGGCCTGGCGTCGGGCGACGTGACCGAAGCTGAATTTGCAAAGTGGCTTTCCGCCAGCATGTCACCGCTTGAATGAATTCTTCAAAACCCGCAAAATCAAGTAGCCCTGCCGACCTATCGGCGGGGCTTTCTTGTATTTCGAGGGGGCCATGGGAGTGCCCCCACTGAAGTGGTCCACGAACTGGGATAGTCTTATCCCGATTTTCAGGAGGACCAAGAGATGGCTGGCAAGCGCGACAAACCCGAGGACATCGTGTTGAAGCTGCGGCAGGTTG
>NZ_JAGTUU010000008.1 GCF_018224955.1 Thetidibacter halocola | reverse complement strand
ATGGGCGATCGGCTCCACGAAACGGAAGCGTTACGCCGATCGCCCATTGCTCCCCCCGCGCAAGCGGGCAATTGTCACCCACCGGCTCTGGTTTCAGCTGGATGAATGTCGGGGGTCAGAGCAAAATCCATCAGCGCGCGGCTGAGGCGGTCGATCTTGTAGACCACGACGATGTCGATCAGCCCGTCTTCGATGTCGGCGATCAAGTCCTTCAGCGCGGAGCGTTCCAACGTGCCGCCGGAGAATCCACCGTCATCGTATCGGTCGCGCAGGCAGACCCAACCCTCGGCCTTCTGGCTGGCGATATAGGCCTCGCAGGCCTCCCGCTGCCCGATGCCGAGTTCGAGGCCATGCTGGCACGCGCTGCTGAGAAAGGCGCCAAACGCGCGCTCGCCGATGTCGGCCTCGACGGTGAAGAGGCGGCGCTGGATATCCGGGATTTGCGCTCGCTACTGGACTGCATCCGGCTGGTGCGCCGCACCGCGATGCAAACGGCGGTCCGCATGATCACCACCGCCGTGATGCTGGCGCTGCTCGCGGGCATCGCCATCAAGCTGAAAATTTTCGGCGGGACCCCGTAGCTGCGCTCCATCCCAATCCGTCGACCCAACCAACCCGCCCTTGTGGCGGGTTTTTTCGTTTCTGGAGGACATCATGACCACGACCTTTTACGACCATTGGCGCGACGTGCCGAAGAAAGCCTGGCGCTGGGCCAACTTTTCTCCCGCCGAAATTGCCTGCCGCGGCACCGGCAAGCTCCTGATCAACGAACCGGCGCTCGACAAGCTTCAAGCGCTGCGCACCCGTCTGGGTAAGCCGCTGATTGTCCGCTCCGCCTATCGCAGCCCGGAGCACAACCGCGCCGTTGGTGGCGCGAAGCGTTCCAAGCACATGGATGGTGCGGCCTTCGACATCGCGATGTCGAACCACGATCCCGTCGCGTTCGAGGCGGCGGCGCACGCTGTCGGTTTTCTTGGGTTCGGCTTCAGTGCACCAGGATCTGCGCCAGACCGAATGAACAGATCGCAAAGCGCAAGATTACCCATGCGAGCTGCTAGGTGGAGCGGTGTGTCCCCTTTTGGGTCGATCGCATGAAAGCGTTGGGATGCAACGAACTCATGCATCCCATCCTGTCGAGCCTCAATAATCTGGCGTATTTCCGAGAGTGTCAGATGATCCTGAGTGCTATGTTCGCGACGCGAGCCGTAGGCATCTACAGAGTCCGTGCAATCGACCAAGGAAACTCGATCGATTTCGCGGGATTGATCAGTATCGCCCGTCGACAAAATTGTCAGATCATCTTTAGTCTCAAGAACTTGGAACCAGGCATTGCCGCACTCTGAGCACTCCAGATCCCGCCCGGTCTCTGGAATGAACGAGCGTTCAATCTCGTAGCAAGCGGAGCAACTTGGGCACGTGATCCTGATTGCTTCTGCCGGAGGCTGTCCGGCAGGTTTCACCATTGGGTGGATTGCTTTGCTGTCCGTGTTGTCTTCGAAAGGGATTTCATTGGGCTCAAAATCGGAGCTCGACCCTAGAACTTCCTTTCTGCTTTTCTTCTGGAAAACCTCTTGAGAATCTAAGCCAGAACTTTTGTGTGCAGTTTCTGGCGTATCTGTATATCTCATCGCCTCGGAATTTACTTCTTCCTGTGTCTCTCCACGGGATTTACCGGACAAAGGCAGATTTTTTGTGGCAACAGAATGGCTTTCAGAAACCGGAATGTCTTCTGCTTCTTGTCCATCAAAGCGTCCTTCTCTTGGACTTGGAGAAGTTCGAGTGACGGGATCGCCGGAGGCGAAATCTGCACTGCGAGTTTCTAAATGAAGCGGTGACTCCCTGTCAGGATTGAAGGAATTAAGACCTGGGATCTTCGTGAATGAAGGAAGGACATCTAAATGCCCGTCTGCAATGTGGGGCACTTCGGCTCGATCAACCGGATCGCTCTCGGAATCGATTTGCCCCTCGGAGCGACGGCCAAGGAGCCGGGACAACCTATCCATGAATTTCATGGAGGGCCTCCCTGTTGAGAAGCACGATCTGCTGATCCGTTGGCTCGCGTGCGCTTGGGTCTGTATCGAGCCCTAGACGCCGGAGTGCATAGTAAAGCAGCGCGCGTCGGACCTTGATCTTCGCCTTGCCCCCACGCATTCCGTAGTCAAGCTCAATGACCTTCGCTTGCGTTTCCGAAAGAGCGGGGTGGGGCCCGATCTCAAGTTTTACTTCCGTGTTCCAGTCTCGGTCATCCGCTCCGAAGGTCACATGACCTTGCGGGCGATCGCAGACGAGTTGAATGCCCGCGGCATCCAGACCCGGCGCGGCGCCAACTGGCATGTATCGAACGTTAGGAACTTGTTGGAGCGCCTCGAATCCTGATCACTGGCACGACCAACAGAATCGCCGTTCTCCCCCGGCTTCCACGGTTCAAGGCCTACACCAATTACGACAATTACTTCGGCGGCGGCGCATGGACCATGATCGCCATCAACAACACCGACTACAATGACCAGGGGGCGTTCGACGCTGCGAACAACCGGTTCGTGGCATCTGCAGACGGGACCTATCTTTTCGGCGCGACGCTGCTCTTCAAGGTCAACACCTGCACCTCGGCGCGCATGAGTGGGCGGCTCCTGCTCAATGGCACGACGGAGATCCGCGGATCGCGCGTCGAAGTCACCAGTTCACATGTCTCCAAGGCAACGGCGCTGTCGCTGCAGACGATGGTGGCGCTTGCTGCCAGCGACACGGTCGAGATGCAGGGCAGCTTCCGCGCGCAGGACGGGTACTTTGCAGCCGAGTAAACTTCGTTCTGGGGCTGCAAGATTGGGTAAGTGCCTAGTTGGGGCAGGTTACGGAATGGCGGCACCGATGACCGAGTGAGTCAGTCGCGCAACAATCTGTTTATTTCCAGCCAGGAGTGGCGGGCATCTTTCGAGACGCCCGCCACTTTCACACAGTCACTGGTTCAGATGTTCCCTGCACTCATCTCTCGGGCGATGTGGTCCGCCTGTCGAATCGCGAGGGCGACGATGGTCAGCGTCGGGTTCTCCGCTGCACCGGTCGTGAATTGCGAGCCGTCCGAAACGAACAGGTTGGCGATATCGTGGGTCTGCCCCCAGCGGTTCACCACGCCGTCGCGGGCATTCTCGGACATGCGGTTCGTTCCGAGGTTGTGCGTTGAAGGATAGGGTGGAGTCGGGAAGACCCGGGTTGCGCCGACCGCCTCGTAGACCGCCATGCCTTGTTTGTAAGCATGGTTGCGCATCGCGATGTCGTTGGCATGGTCGCTGAAATGGACGTTCGCAACCGGCAGACCGTGCTGGTCCTTCACATCATGGTTCAACGTAACGCGGTTGGTCTCCTGCGGCATGTCCTCGCCGACGATCCACATGCCCGCCATGTTCTCGTAGGCGTCGAGCGCCGAGGTGAACTCGCGGCCCCACGCACCTGGATCGAGGAAAGCTGCCATGAACGGAATGCCGAGGCTCAGCGTCTCGAGCTCGTAGCCGCCGACAAAACCGCGAGAGGGGTCGTGCTTGGCCTCGTCCTGGATGATTCCGGCCATCGTAGTGCCGCGCCACATGCGCACCGGCTTGTCGAAAACGGCGTAGACCGACCCGGTCATGTGGCGCATGTAGTTGCGCCCGACCTGGCCCGAGGAGTTCGCCAGACCGTCCGGGAACATCGACGAGGCCGAGTTCAGCAGAAGGCGCGGGCTTTCGAAGGAGTTGCCCGCGACGCAGACGATCCGCGCCCTTTGCATCTGCAGGTTACCGTCCCTATCGAAATACTCGACACCCGTCACCTTGCCCGCCTCGTTGTGCAGGATGCGGGCAACATGCGCGCGCTCGCGGACCTCGAGGTTGCCGGTTGCCTCGCCTTCAGGGATGTCGGTATAGGCCGACGACCACTTTGCACCCCACTTGCAGCCCTGAAAGCAGAAGCCCGTCTGCTGGCACGGAATCCGCTCACCGTCGTCGCGGGTCTGGATCGCCATGCGGCCGGTATGGACTTCCTTGTAGCCCAGCGCCAACGCGCCCTTCTCGAAGACCTTGTAGTTGTTGCTGCCCGGCAGGCCAGGGCGGTTGCCGGTGCGGGTCACACCAAGCTTATCCTCGGCCTTCTCGTACCAGGGTGCCATCTCGGCAGCGTCGATGGGCCAGTCGAGCAGGTTCGCGCCCGTCACCGGGCCATACGTGGTCGCAGCCTTCCACTCGTGCTCCTGAAAGCGCAGCGAAGCGCCGGCCCAGTGCGTGGTGGTTCCGCCCACGGCCTTGACGATCCAGGCGGGCAGGCCGGAAAAATCCTTTGCTACGCGCCAGTCCCCGGAGGTGGTGCGGGGATCGGTCCAGGCCAGTTGGCCGAAACTTTCCCACTCGTCGTTGACGTAGTCCTCGGGCAGGTAGCGACCACCAGCTTCCAAGGCGACGACCGACACGCCCTTCTGGGCAAGTTCGTTAGCGAGGACGCCGCCGCCAGCGCCGGTGCCGATGATGACGACAACGTTGTCATCGTTCAGGTCAAAAGGTGCAGCCATAGTCCTATCTCCTCCCTATGGCCTTCAGAGCCAGTTGATGTCGTCGAAGCCGCGATCGATGTAGCCGCCCTGGCTGAAGCTTTCGCCCTCATAGCCAAAGATCGGCCAGACCGCCTTCTGGTTGTAGAGGCCTGTCACTAGACCGCCGCGGATCTGCTGGAAGAACGCGCTGTCTTCCATGCCGCGCAGGATATCGACCCGGTCGCGCTCCCAGCCAGTGTCGAGGTAGGAGCCGAAGCCCTTGCCCTGCGCCGCCGCGTCCAGCGCGGCAATCCCGGCCGTGATGCCGGCGGCTGCGTCGGCATTGTCATAGCCCTTGGCGGCAACGACGTAGTTTTCGTCCGGGATGCGGTCGTGCGGATAGATGTCGCGCGCCATCTGGACCAGCGTGGCGAAGACACGCGCATCCAGATGGGCCGTCTCATAGGCCCAGGCTGCATTCGGCGCGGCGATGAAACCGGCCCCTGCGACAATCGTGGCGCCGGCAGCGCTGGCCCGGGCCAGCAACGCGCGCCGTGTCAGCCCCTTGGGGCTTTTGATGGTGGTCATGGTCTCTCCTCCCATAGATGACCTCACTTGAAGCGCCCCGAACGTTCGAGCACCTCGATCTGGTAGCCGTCCGGATCGGCCACGAAGAAGAACCGCCCCACCAGTTCCCCGGCGGGCGCGAATTCTACAAGTTTGCGGGGATTGAGGCCCTCGGCCTCGAAGCGCGCGTGTTCGGCCTTCAGATTGTCGACCGACACGGCAAGGTGACCATAGCCGTCACCAAGGTTGTAGGGCTCTGTCCGGCCCTTGTTGATCGTCAGTTCCAGTTCGAATTCGGTTTCGTCGTTCGACAGGTAAACCAATGTGAATTCGGGGAAGTCCAGCCTGTCGGCAACCTTCAATCCGAACGCCTTATCGTAGAACGCGACCGATCGCGCCTCATCCAGCACGCGAATCATGGAATGGATTTGCTTGGCCAACTGCCGCTCCTCTTGCTTGCTTCCTGCACTAGAAGAGAGCGTGAGGCTTGCCGACTGTCGGCGGGTAGTAGGTGGTTACTACCCCGGAAATTTCTTGGGCGCTAACATCGGCCCCTATTCGGCGGCCAGTTGCACGCGCTGCCGGTCCGGAGTGGACTCGATGAATTTCAGGCAGGCGCAACGCAAGAGCGACGTGAAATTCTCCGGTTCGCCGCGCTGTTCCAGAACTTCGGAATGCAGCTTGGAGATGAAGGTCGGCGTCGTGACCCCTTCGCCCGCCGCGATCTCGTCGAGAATGGCCCAGAAGGCCTTCTCGAGGCGGATGCTGGTGCTTTGGCCGTTCAGTCGAAGGCGGCGGGTTTCACCGGCGTATCTTTGCGGGTCCTGGCCTGCGAACACTTGGCACATCGGTTCCTTCCTCCCTTTTGTCGACCCGCAACACGTAAGCTCCGTGCGCCAGCCTCTTTTCATGATTTCGTATACGAAATTCGAACTCTTGTCGATCTTCGACCGATCCTGCATCAGGCGGGCTCCGCCGGGCAAAAAAGGGTAGGCCGCCATGGAAACGATCAAGCCGCCGAAGTCCCTGACGGACCAGACCTATGACATCCTTCTAGACGCCATATGCACGGGCGAGTTGTCGCCGGGGGACCGGCTGAATCAGGACGATATCGCCAATCGTCTGAACGTATCGCGGCAGCCGGTGATCAGCGCCATCTCGATGCTGCGGGCAAACGGCTTCGTCGAGGACACCGGGCGGCGCGGCGTTATCGTGACACAGGTCGAGGCTGAGCTGTTCCATCCCATCCTCGAGTTTCGCCGCGTCGTCGAACCCTTCGCGGCCGAACTCGCCGCATCCCGTTTCCCTAGCCATGCAAGGGACGAGGCCGCGATCGTCCTGCGGCGCGGTGCCGAAGCCGCTGCGCGCTCCAACATCGTTGAGCTGGTCCAGACGGACATCGAGTTCCACGAAATGATATATTCCTGGAGTGCCAACCCGGTCATTGACACGTCCATGCGCGTGAACTGGCATCACATCCGGCGCTACATGGGCCATGTCTTGCGGGATCTTGGAGGCACGAGCCGGATCTGGGCTGAACATGCCGCTATCGTCGAGGCGATCCTGTCGGGCGACGCGCAAGCCGCCCGACAGGAAATGCATCATCATATTGAGACTGCCGGCCACAGGATGATCAATGCACTCTGAGGGTATCCTGTCGCCCCGCAAGCAGGCCCCGGACGGGCGGTCCGCCGTCAGAGGGCTGTTCAGATCTTCACCGTCACAGTCTTGATGTGCGAATAATGGTGGATCGCCTCGATCCCCTTTTCGCGTCCGTAACCCGATTGCTTGTGCCCGCCGAATGGCGTCTGAACCGACATCGTGTTCCAGACGTAGACGAAGACCTGCCCCGCCTCGATCTGGTCGGCGACCCGTAGCGCGCGGCTGATGTCGCGGCTCCAGACCGTGCCAATCAGGCCATAGGGCGAAGGTAGCAGTCCAGTTGACCGAACGCGACGCGCTCGGATCGCACGCACGCGACGAACTCGGCATTTCTGAGACCGTGACGGCCCAGCCGATCCAGGCCGCGCTCGTGTCCGCTCTCACGTTTGCCGTGGGCGCGGTGCTTCCGCTGATCGTCGCGCTGCTTTCGTCGGAAACGTGGATCGGGCTTCGCCGCTCGACCCGCTTGTGGTTCACATGCCAGCCGGCGTTGTTCAGCAGGCCCGTGATCATCCGATAGCCATAACGTCCGTGGTTGCGCGCCAGTTCGATGATGTCATCCGTCAACCGTTCCTCGTCGGATCGACCATGCGGAACCTTGCGCTGCGTGGAGCGATGTTGACCCAGGGTGCGGCAGGCGCGGCGCTCGGATACGCCGAGCGCCTGACGCACATGATCGATGCACTTGCGACGGCGCGAAGGGCTCAGAAGTTTCCCCGGGCAGCCTCGGCCAGGATCATCTTGTCCAGCGTCAGATCCGAAACCGCGCGCCGCAGCCGCTGGTTCTCGGTCTCGAGCTCCTTGAGCCGCTTGAGCTGGTCCCGGTTCATCCCGCCATACTGCTTGCGCCATCGATAGCAGGTCTGCTGGGTCACGCCGATCTGGCGCACCGCATCGGCGATCGCCATTCCTTGCCCTTGCAGAACTTCAACCTGCCGCAGCTTCAACACGATGTCCTCGGGTTTGTCGCGCTTGCCAGCCATCTCTTGGTCCTCCTGAAAATCGGGATAAGACTACCCCAGTTCGTGGACCACTTCAGTGGGGGCACTCCAAAGTTGCTCGTCAACGAACCGGCGCTCGACAAGCTGCAGGCGCTGCGCGACCGGCTCGGCAAGCCGCTGATCGTCCGCTCCGCCTATCGCAGCCCCGAGCACAACCGCGCTGTGGGCGGCGCCACCCGGTCGAAGCATCTCGACGGCGCCGCCTTCGACATCGCCATGGCGAACCACGACCCGGTGGCCTTCGAGGCGGCAGCCCGCGAGGTTGGGTTCCTTGGGTTCGGCTTCTATCCGCGCTCGGGTTTCATCCATGTCGATCTCGGGCCCGCGCGTCAGTGGGGCGAGCGGTTTCCGATCCGAGCGACCTCATTCCCCGAGGACGCACCACCCGCGCGGGAGGTGTTGGCCGACAGTCGTACAATGAAGGGCGACGGTGCGGCCGGGGTTGCGACGTTGGGCGCGGCCGGGGTCGAGGTGGTCCAGAGCGTCATGGCCGAGACGCAGACCGCCATCCTGCCGCTGGTGGCATATCTCGACACACTCCGCTGGGTGTTCATCGCCGTGGCGCTCGGTGGGATCGCAGTCACGATCTACGCCCGCCTTGATGACTGGCGCCGGGGGCGGCGATGATCGCCGTCTTGCTCGGCAGAATCGCTGCCAGCGCGCGGATGCGGGTGAGCTTTCTGAGCGGCGGCGCGCAGGACATTTACAGGCCGCGCACCGCCGCTTCTTGCTACTGCCCGGTTCAGAGCAGACCCAGCAATTTGCGCGCGGCCTCTTCGGACGAGGTCGGGTTCTGACCTGTGACCAGCTTGCCGTCAGTCACCACGAAAGACGCCCAGTCGGCACCCTTTTCATAAACACCACCGTTGGTCTTCAGCATATCCTCGACCAGGAATGGGACCACCTCGGTCAAGCCGACGGCCTCTTCTTCGGTATTGGTGAAGCCGGTCACGGCCTTGCCTGCGACCAGCGGCTTGCCGTCTTCGCCCTTGGGGTGCTTGAACACCGCCGGCGCGTGGCAGACTGCAGCGATCGGGCGGTCATGGGCGGCGAAAGTCTCGATCAACTTGATGTTGTCGGCATCTTCGGACAGGTCCCAGAGTGGGCCATGGCCGCCGGGAAAGAAAACCGCATCAAATTCATCCGCCGATACCGTGGAGAGCACGACAGTGCTTGCCAGATCGCTTTGGACCGCCTTGTCACCCTTGAAGCGTTTCGTCGCCTCGGTCTGGGCATCGTCCGCGTCGCTGGTGGGGTCCAGCGGGGGTTGTCCGCCCTTGGGCGAGGCCAGCGTGACCGCCGCGCCTGCATCCTTGAAGACGTAATAAGGGGCGGCGAACTCCTTGAGCCAGAAGCCGGTCTTCTTGCCGGTGTCGCCCAGTTTGTCGTGCGATGTGAGAACCATGAGGATCTTCATAAGTTGATGCCTTTCGATGAGTCTCTGTTTCACGCGGTCAGCTTGACGACGCGTTTGCAGAATGCTTCGCCCTTGAGCAATCCGGCGAGGGCCGCCGGGGCGCGTTCCAGGCCCTCGATCACTTCCTCGCGGTATTGGACTTTTCCTGCCTTGACCCACGCGCCCATCTGCTTGGCGAATTCGGGGTAAAGGTGACCGAAGTCATCGAAGACGATGAAACCGCGCAGGGTCATCCGCTTGCGCAGGATCATGCCGAGCAACAGGTTCATGCGGTCTGGGCCGTCCGGCAGCGAAGTGGCGTTGTACTGTGAGATCAGGCCGCAGACCGGGATGCGCGCCGAGGTATTGAGCAGCGGCAAAACGGCATCAAAAACAGCGCCGCCGACATTCTCGAAATAAATGTCGATCCCGTCTGGAACCGCCGCTTTCAGGGCGCCCGGGAACCCGTCTGCCTTGTAGTCGATGCACGCATCAAACCCCAGCGTGTCGACCACATGGGCGCATTTCGCAGCCCCGCCCGCGATACCGACAACATGCAGCCCGAGGATCTTGCCGATCTGACCCACGGTGGCCCCAACCGGACCGCTGGCACCCGCAACGACAAGCGTTTCGCCCGCCTTCGGCTGGCCGATCCGGGTCAGGCCCGCCCAGGCGGTCAGCCCCGGCATTCCCAGCACACCCAGTGCCCACGACGGGTTTTCAGGTGTCGTTCCCATATTGATCACGCCGGTGCCATCGGACAGGGCGTAATCCTGCCAGCCGCCAAACGCCTGCACCCAGTCGCCTTCCGAGAAACCCTTCACGTCTGATGACACGACCTGCGCGACGGTGCCACCAACCATGACCGCACCGATTTCGACCGGCGCGACATAGGACGGCGCGTCGCTCATGCGGCCTCGCATGTAGGGGTCCAGCGAGAGGTATTCATTGCGCAGCAGCATCTGGCCCTTGCCGGGGGTCGGCAGATCTTCGGTTTCCAGCCTAAGGGTGGTGTCGTCCGGCGCGCCCTTGGGGCGCTTGGCGAGGACGAACTTGCGGTTGTGTGACTTCGATTGCGTCATCGATGCGCGTCCTTTTCAGACATGGCTATAGGATTGATCAACAGGCTGCCGGCGTCGCAGCATTACGGACGTCCACGCATGGTGTCGATCATGCCTTGAAGCCACGTCCTTGCGGTTTCAATTGTATGGTTTTCTTCTAAAAATATCTTCAGCGCACTGATCTGTTCTTCAAAAAGGCCATTGTTTTGCAAATCAGCGGGCTTCTCATCCGAACCAAGGGGCAGGATGTTTTCCAGATAGGTTCCCCCCAAAAGGCGACGTAGCAGGCCTTCACCGAGGAACGCCTTGTCGTTGTTCAGGGTCCGCGTGGCGCGCAGAAGGCGGCGAATGTCATACTGGCCCGGATAGATATCGGGCACCTGCTTCTTGATCCCGAGCAGACCGTAGACCCCGATCCGCGCCGTGCGAACCGAGCTTTCCAGCGTGAATACGACGTCGTTATGGGTTTCCACGAACTGACCGAGACAGGCAAGGTTGGTGGAGCCTTGCGGCACCGGCCACGGGCGGTCGCCACGGGCGCGCGGCATGAACTGAGCCGTGATATAGGGCATCAGCGCGGTCCGAACCTTGGTCGCGGCAATCACCTCCTCCACCTGATCGATCAGGCCAAGGTGAAAGCACAGTTCGGTCAGGATTTCGACGCCGGTGCAGTCCGGCATCGGCTTTTTGATGTAATCGCCCGGCTTGTCCATCCACAATGCAAACACCCATGGGACGATCACATCCGAGGGCTGATCGATAAAATGCGGTTGGCGGTTGACCGTGAAGCTCATCAGCCAGGCGGAGTCGGTGAAGGTTATGATGCCGCCGGTCACCGTGTTCCCAGAATAGGGATCGTTGACCGACAATTCCTTCAGCTTGTCGGTCAGAGGCGATGGCTTGCAGGTCAAAGTGGCGGATTCCCAGGTTGATTTCGGCACATTTCCGAAGAACTTTTCTGGTCGTCCGAAAGCAGGGGATTTCCGGGCGAGTGTCTTCCACAGTTTCAAAGACGTGCCGGTATCCGGCTCCGCCTCGTTCACGCGCAGATCAGGAACTGTCGTATCATCTCCATAGGCGGTATCCTCGACGATGGATCCGATGGTCACGAACACCAGATCCCGCGCGCCGACCTCTATCGTCTGGTCGCCGTGGCTCGTGCGGCACTGGATCGCGGTGGTCCGGGTATCACCGCCGATGTCCATCTCCATGTCGGACACGATCGTGTCGTATTGAACCTTGACGCCCTGTTCCGTCAGCCAGGCCATCAGGGGTCGAATGAAGCTATCGTATTGATTGTATTTTGGAAAAACGAGCGCAGTCATGTCGCTCAACCCATCCATCAGATGCAGGAAGCGATGCATGTAAAGCTTCATTTCCAGCACGGAATGCCAGTTCTGAAAAGCGAACATCGTGCGCCAGAACGTGTAGAAATTGGTTGTGAGAAACCCTTCACTGAACCAGTCTTCCACCGTAACGTCGTCCAGTTCTTCCTTTCGCGCCAGAAACAGCCGGACAAGCTCAAGCTGTTGCAGCTTGCTAAGCCCCATTGTCGAGAAATCGGCAATCTGGCCCTGCTTTTCCAGAAGCCGGGCTTTTGACCAATTCTTGTCCGCGTCATTCACGATGCGGAATTCGTCCAGTACCGTGAACGGTCGGGCAAGTTCCAGAGCGGGTATTTCCGAAAAGACATCCCAGAAGTTCTGATAGGTCATCTCCATCTCGCGGCCGCCACGCACGAGATAGCCGTCCTCTGGATTGCCGGAGCCATCAAGCGCTCCGCCTTCGATGTTCTGCGCTTCGAGGATCGTGATGTTGCCGGCCGGCATATGCCCGTCGCGGATCAGGAAGAAGGCGGCGGAGAGGCCGCCTATCCCGCCGCCGACGATATAGGCGTGGCGATCCGCGATGCCTTCGGTTGGCAGCGGGCGATTGTTGACATAGCTCCCGTGCAGGTCCGCGGGTGGCAAAAGCGTGTCCAGACCGTTGTGCAGGTGACGCGCCGATGCATCCGGGGTTACATCCACGGACCGATCCGCCATGGCGTCGATATGGGTCTTGAGGCGGGAGATATCAGGTTCGGGGGAATGGCGACCAGCCATGGCGGCGTCCTTTCAAGGGAATGAAGTGCCGCGCTCGGGGCGGGATTTGCAGTTCTCGGGACGCTACCTGCAAACCCGCGCAGGAGTGCTGATCTAGATCAGCGGCGGCGTGATCCGGACGACGGGACTTGGCGCAGCGGGATGGGCAACGCGCATGTCTAGGGTGTCTCGGGCGCTGAACAGATTTCCGGAGGAGTCCGCCTTCAGGCAAGATATTCACGAGTGCAGACAAGACCCCGCTTGGGGACCGATTTGTTTCACCGCTTTGCCCGCAACTTTCTCGCCGGGTCTTCGCCCAAGATCATTTTCGCGACCGCGTGCTGATCCGAGTTAGCCCTGGGGAGCTTATTTTGCTGTCGGATGGCGATCGGTGCTCACGGTCGTGTGGCTCAGTCGGCAACAGCAAAGGGAATTACTCAATGACACTCGAAGGAAAGGTGGCGCTTGTGACAGGTGCGGCGCAAGGGATCGGGCGTGGCATAGCCTTGCGCCTGGCAAAAGACGGCGCCGATATCGCAATTGTCGACATCAATTCCGACAAGATGGTCGAAGTCGCAGCCGAGATCGAAGCCCTTGGCCGCAAGGCCACAACATTCAAGGCCGACGTCAGCAACCGTGCCGAGGTCCATGCTGCGGTCGATCATGCCGAAAAGACGCTTGGCGGGTTCGACATCATGGTCAACAATGCCGGTATCGCCCAGGTCGATCCGATCGCGGATGTGACACCTGAGGATGTGGACCTGATCCTGAAGATCAACATCCAGGGTGTTCTCTGGGGGATCCAGGCGGCGGCGGCGAAATTCAAGGCCCTGGGTCACAAGGGCAAGATCCTCAACGCCTCGTCGATTGCCGGGCACGACGGCTTCGAGATGCTGGGCGTCTATTCGGCGACGAAATTCGCCGTGCGCGCCCTGACACAGGCCGCGGCCAAGGAGCATGCCAGCGACGGCATCACCGTGAATGCCTATTGTCCCGGCATCGTCGGGACAGACATGTGGGTTGAGATCGACAAGCGGTTTTCCGAATTGACCGGTGCCCCCATCGGCGAAACTTACGACAAATACGTGGGCGGAATAGCCCTGGGGCGCGCACAGACCCCGGATGACGTGGCCGCACTGGTCTCATACCTCGCTGGTCCGGATTCCGACTACATAACAGGACAGGCGATCATCACCGATGGCGGGATCGTCTATCGCTGATGCCGCGGTCAGGGAGACCCGCTTCACCCAAGTTTTACGCCTTTGTCATCACTCCGACTTCGTTTCCTTTTCATCGGCCTTCTTGACACGGGTTTTTCCTGCAGGACGTTCGTTTGCTCGTTTCAACTCATCCTGCGTGCCGATGTCGCGCGGCAAACGTCCACCTGAACGTCCTGCCTGAGATATGGTGCCTTTGGCGCCGAGGGCGTGATCGGAGTTGTCGGGTTTTTGGGTTTTGTCGCGTGTCATTGGGTTATCTCTTTCTTCTGATCTTTCGGAATCGCCGACGACAGCGACGCTTCAGCCTGCCGCGGTACCTTGTTCGGCAAACTGCCAAAGCGTGTCTTGGCCGGGGGAGTTTCGTTCGCCACCGCTGGAGATCGGAGCATCACCCTGTCAGCGCGTTTTTTTGTCTCGGACGTAGAGGGTGTTTCGGCGCCTGCGGTCTTCTCGTCAGATGCGGTCGTGTCGCACGGCTCTGGCCCACCCCAGCGCGGAATTGTCAGCTTGTTGTCGAGCCGCCGTCCGGGGAGCCGTCTGTTGCCCGGCGTGTCGAAGGCATCTGTGCCAAGGCCCACACCCGAACCGGCATGTGTGTCACCAGAGGATCCCCCCAGATCAAAGCCCGGACGGTCGATCTTTTGACCGCTGTCATCAGCCGAGCGGGGGTCGTCGCCGGCGGGCATCTTGGTGCCGTGCTGGTTGGGATCTTCTGTCACCTTTTGCGACTCGGGCGAAGACGAAGTGCCCTGTTTTTCGTGATGTTTCATGGTTTTTCTCCTTTGTTGAGGGGGGGCTGATTCTCGACCCGGGGGGGTCGCGCCACGATCGCCTGACCCGCTCGCGGCATGCGCAAAGTCACGTTCTGCGGACCGAGTTTCCTCCGGCGATGATCCGACGGATCAGCGCCGCGACGGCCCGGTGGCTCTCGGTATCGGCCGCAGAACCGCGGGCGTTGTCGTGGGTGGCGGCAGCATCCGAGAGAACACCCATGATCTCTTTCTCAGGTAGGATTTGCGCATCATTCAGCGCAAGCAGCAGGGCTTCGCAAATAGAAAGGGCCGCCATCCCTGAATGCTTCTGATCGTCCGTCATTGGTACTTGACCTTTCCGACAAGTGCGACGCCGGGATGCGCCTGCTGCTTGTGGAGCAGATTGGCAAGAAGTCCGTTATGCTGTGCTGATCGATATCAGTCATCGGTAAGAGTTCGTTGGGTAGAACTTTGGCACGTGCCGGAGGGGGACAAATGACCGAAACCAATCCACTTGTCCGCAAGCTTGGCGCATTTGTCGCCCTTTCGGACGCCGAACTTGCCGTGCTTGCATCGTTGCACAAACGCCGCCGCACCTTTGTGGCGGGGCGCGATCTCGTCCATCAGGGGCAATCGGACCAGGCCGCCTACATTCTTGCCTCTGGCTGGGCCTGTTCCTACAAGCTCCTCGAGGACGGGCAGAGGCAAATCGTGGATTTCCAGATCCCCGGCGATTTCCTGGGGCTGCGCAGTGTGCTTTTGCACGTGTCGGATCACAGTATCGAGCCAGTGACGGACATCGAGGTGACGGAAATTCTGGTCGCCGACCTTCTGGACGCCTTTGCGCAAACGCCCCGGCTGGCGACGGCCATTCTGTGGGCAGCGTCCCGGGACGAGGCGATGGTGGTCGAGCATCTTGTGGATATTGGACGCCGAAATGCGACGGAACGCATGGCGCATTTCCTTCTGGAACTTGGCGCCAGGCTTGCCCTGGTCGGCATGGGAAGCAAGGCAGGCTATGCCTGTCTGCTGTCGCAATACCTACTGGCCGACGCGCTGGGGCTCAGTGCCGTCCATGTCAACCGGGTGCTGCGCCAACTGCGCGAAGGTGGAATGGTCACCTTCCGGGACGGGTTCGTCGCGTTCGACAACTATCACCAACTGGCCGATTTCGCCCAGTTCGATCCATCTTACATGGATCAGAGAGGGCCACTACTCCGTTGAAGTGGTGCCGCGTCGGCCTGCCGTCAGATGCGGCCAAGCAGCATCAGGATGACCACGATGATCAGCAGCGTGCCGAGCACACCGGTCCCGGCATGACCGAAGCCGTAGCCATAGCCGCCAAAGCGTCCGCTGAATCCGCCGAGCAGAAAAATGACAAGAATGATGATCAGGATCGTACCGAGTGACATTGCGCTTTTTCCTATGGTGGGGCGGCGCTCATATGAGGGGGGCCGATGGTGAGGTATTCGGCACGAGGCCGGTCAGTTTCCGTCGATGGTCACGCCATGTTCGTTGATCTCGATATCGATGCCGCTTTGGCGTTCCTGATAGTACAGATAGCCAGCCCCGACGGCGCAAACCGCGAGAACCCCGATCAGGATGAGCAGAGAGGTCCGGTTCATTGACATCTTCCCCGCGGGCTAGTGGAACGCCCGCGCAAGGCGGGACAGCGGCAGGACAGGAGCCGAGATGCCGGAACCTTCACTTCCGAATGGAGGCGCGCGCACTACCAGGCCTCTAGGCGTCACGGATTGCATCCTTGATGCTGCCGACAGCGTTCTGCACCTTGCCTTCGACCTTGTCGGCCTGGCCTTCTGCCTCGAGCTTCGCGTCGCCAATCGTCTTGCCGACCGCAACCTTGGCCTTGCCCTTGATGACCTTTGCAGAACCGATCAATCGATCCTTATCCATGGTGTTCTCCCTTCGGTGTGAACCTGCCTGCCTTAAGTCCGCAGGCATGTTCCAGCTAACCGGTTTTCCAATCGCTTCGTGCTAAAACAGGTTTGCATCGGACCCAAAAATGAGGCCGCCGCCCCGGGCCTCGCGTCACTATGTTTCGCCGCGCGAAGCTCATCACGGCTGGCGGCGACGAAACGCCAGGACGGCAACCGCAATGACCACCAAGGCCAGAACAAGTACGCCAATAAAGCCATAGCCACCCATTCCGTCGCTGCCGTGCCCCATACCCCATCCCCAGCTGTCGCCCATCATCCCGCCACCATCACGAGGGGCCGACCCCTGAGTTTGTTCGACCGCCTGCGCATTCGCAGTCGTTGCGAGCGTCAGTGTTGCGAGCGTGGAAATCGCGCGTAGCCGTGTGGCAGCGGCAAAGATCAGTGACATGATCGCTTTCCTTGGTGGGTGTTTCGAGACCTGCGCGGGATGGAACAAGTCCCTCGGGTCCAGCCTTTCCTGCGCGGCTGCCCGGCTCGCATAGCCGGGCAGCCGAACCATCACGTCACGCGAGAGCGTGGGTCGCAGCGTCCAGTTCCTTGTTCGTGTCGGCGTCGTTCTTGGCCGTGTGGGCCTTCTCAGCCGCCTGGTAATGCTTCAACGCCGCATCCTTCTTCGGTCCGGAGGGCGCCTTGTCCCATGCGGCCTTCACGATCTTCATCTTGTCGGCGATCTTGTTCTGTTCGGGTGTCATGGATTTGTCCTTTCTCGGACGATCCGGGAACGAGAAACACGCGGGACATGGGGACGAGGCACAGCTTGCCCTGCGTGTCTCTGGCTCACTCGGACTGGGTACACGTTCACCGATTCCCGATGAACATTGATATCATCGCTCCGTCCGCGTCAGCATACGCTGATACAGGTTAGGCTGCGCCTCTGAAAGGCGCGCCCGTAAGGCCCGCGGCGCGGTTCCGCGCTCGAGGCAGGTCGGCGGCGTGGGAACTGTGGGAGAACATACAGCAGCAGGCTGATGCCGATCAGTGCGACCGGCCGGTGTTTCGTCCAGACTCAGGTCGTCGTGTCTTGCAACTCCGACTCGCTGCCGCGGTGACGCGTTCAGCGCTCGACGCAAGCAAGATCACCACGGGATCGGCCATGACGACCGAACCTTTCACCCAGAGGACACAATTATGAAACGCTTCACAACTCTTCTTGCGACCGCTTCGCTGATGGCGGGTCTCGGTCTGGTCGCGCCGGCGCTCGCCCAGGTCGCCAGCCAGCCGACCGCGCTGACCGTGATCGATCCAGTGGTTCTCGCGTCAGGTTGGCGCGCAACGGAACTCATCGGCGCGAACATCTACAACGATGCCGGCGAGGACATCGGTGAACTCGAGGACATGATCATCACGGCCAACGAGACCGTGCCGTATGTCGTGGTGTCGGTCGGCGGGTTTCTTGGAATGGGCGAGCACCGCGTTGTCGTTGCCGCGTCGTCGCTGGAGTTCGTCGGTGAGAAGCTGACGTTGCACGGCGCCACGGAGGAATCGTTGAGGGCGCTGCCCGACTTCGTCTTTGGCTCCTGACGCCAGGGAGTTTGGCGCAGGGCCGCGTTGCACTTGGCCCTGCTTAATCATGGACCAAGGACGCGGAGCCTTAGAGAGCCTCGTTCCAACGGGCAAGACATCTGCCATGCGTTTCCAATTCCAAAGGATCACTCGCCGAGGTCACCCCATTGGAGCGATGACGCTGACAAGCCGTCCGCGCCGGAAAAGCAAGCTCAAACCTCGGTCCCCGCATGATTGACGACATGGACACGACTGCGCCAGCCGCGATGCCGCCCGAAGCACAGTCGCCCCCCGCTGGGTTGACCGCTGCAGAGGCCGAGGCGCGTCTGGCGTCCGAGGGGTTCAACGAACTGGCGACGACAAAGCGCCGGTCGCCGTTGCGCATCGTGCTGGACGTTCTGAAAGAGCCGATGCTGGTGCTGCTCTTGGTAGGGGGCGTGGTTTATCTGCTGCTCGGAAGCCAGGCCGAAGCGCTTATCCTTCTGGCCTTCGCCTGCATGTCCATCGGCATCACGGCGGTGCAGGAGGCCCGGACCAGTCGGGTGCTTGAGGCGCTGCGCGATCTGTCCAGCCCGCGCGCGCTGGTGATCCGCGATGGCACCCGCCTGCGCATCGCTGGGCGCGATTTGGTCCGCGGTGATCTGATAGTGCTGTCCGAGGGCGACCGCGTGCCTGCCGACGCTTTGTTGATCGAGTCCACAGAGTTGTCAGCAGACGAGTCCCTGTTGACGGGTGAAGCCGAGGCGGTACGCAAGAAGGTGGGATCGGGAGAGGCCGATGTGCGGCCGGGCGGCCACGACCTGCCACAGGTATTCTCTGGCACATTGATCGTTCGCGGGTCTGCACTGGCACAGGTCACAGCCATTGGTTCCGAAAGCGAGATCGGGAAGATCGGCAAAAGCCTGAGCCAGATCGAGCCCGAGACGCCTCATTTGCAAAGCCAGATGCGGCGCCTTGTGATTGCCACGGCCGGGATCGGCGTGGGCGTCAGTGCTGTGGTCGTGGCACTTTACGGGCTGCTGCGCGGTGGCTGGCTGGATGCCGTTCTGGCGGGGATCGCGGTCGGCATGGCGATGCTGCCTGAAGAGTTTCCGATGGTCCTGGCGGTCTTCATGGCAATGGGGGCCTGGCGCATTTCCAAGGCGCGGGTGCTGACGCGCCGTGCCTCCGCCATTGAAACTTTGGGGTCCGCAAGCGTGCTCTGCACCGACAAGACCGGGACACTCACCGAGAACCGGATGACGATCACCGCCCTGCAACTGGCCGACGGCACGGCGCATCAGATTGCCGGGGGCGTGGCCGTGCCACCCGCCTTTCGTGAACTGGCAGCGACGGGGGTCATGGCCTCGGCACCCGAGCCGTTCGACCCAATGGAGGCGGCGTTTCATGTGCTGGCGGCCGACGACCTGCGAGAAGGTGAGACCTTGCCGGGGGCTGGGCGGACGCTGATCCGCAGCTATCCGCTGTCCCCCGATCTTTTGGCAATGTCGCAGGTCTGGCAGGCCGAGGATGGCTTTGCCATAGCCGCCAAAGGCGCACCAGAGGCGATTGCCGATCTGTGCAAGCTGGAACCAGACCAGCGCGCGGTTATCACGTCGCAACTGGACGCGATGGCTGCAAAGGGTCTGCGCGTTCTGGCTGTGGCGGAGGCGTCATGGCCGTCCGGGCAGGACCTGCCCGAGACGCAGACCAAGTTTACCTTTCGACTGCTGGGCCTCGTCGGTCTGGCTGACCCCTTGCGTGCCTCGGTGCCCGCTGCGGTGGCTGAATGTCAGGCGGCAGGCATTCGGATCATCATGATCACTGGCGACCATCCGGTCACGGCGCGCGCGATTGCCGCTGAGGCAGGGTTACCCGGCGATGTCGCGCTGACGGGGGATGATCTGTCGGCGATGTCGGAGGATGACCTTGCCACGGCGGTCACGACCGTAACGATCTTTGCTCGCATCCTGCCTGAACAAAAGCTGAGTATCGTCAACGCCCTGAAGGCCGAAGGCGCCGTCGTGGCGATGACCGGCGACGGGGTGAACGATGCGCCCAGCCTGAAGGCTGCGGACATTGGTGTCGCAATGGGCGAGCGCGGCACCGACGTGGCGCGGGAGGCAGCCTCGATCGTTCTGCTGGATGACGATTTTGGTTCGATCGTCACCACGGTGCGGCTGGGCCGTCGGATCTATGATAATCTGCGCAAGGCGATGAGCTTTATCCTCGCCGTGCATGTGCCGATTGCGGGTCTTGCGCTGATGCCGTTGCTGTTCGGCATGCCGCTGTTGTTCGGCCCGGTGCACATCGCCTTTCTGGAGATGGTGATCGACCCGGTCTGCGCGCTGGTCTTCGAGGCCGAGGAAGAGGAGGACGGCGTCATGCGCCGCCCTCCGCGTCCGGCAGATGAGCCGCTGTTCTCCTGGCCCACGGTTGTGTGGAGCTTGCTTCAGGGGTTGATAGTGCTGGGCGCGGCGGGATCCGCCGCCTGGTTTGCGCCAGGCTTTGGGCTCGACGCCGATCAGGTGCGCGGGCTGGCCTTTGCCACGCTGGTCTTTGGCGTCGTGGCACTGATCCTGATCGACCGATCCAACTCCAACTCTGTCCTGACGGCGTTGTTGCGGCCGAACAAGGCGCTGGCAGTTGTGTTGCCGATCGTGGCGGTGCTGCTCGCGACAACGCTGTTCTGGGCTCCGGCGCGCGACCTGTTCGGCTTTGGCGTGCTTGAAGGTGTCTGGCTGGCCGTGCCGCCCTTGGCCGGGATCAGTGTTCTGCTGGCGCTTGAGGCGCTGAAACCGCTTTGGCGGATGGTTCTGCGCGCGAACGAACGGCCCGCTGGCCCGAGGGTGAAGGGCGAGGCCGCATGATCAAACGGAACCGGGCGTTTGTCGTTTTGATTGCCCTCGTCACTCTTGCGTTTGGCTGGGTGCTCTGGCCGCTGTTCGGCGCCGTCTTCTGGGCGGTTGCCTTCGTGATCGTGCTTGACCCCATGGCCAGCCGTCTTTCGCAGCATCTGGGCCAGCGTCGCAATCTGGCGGCATTGATCATGATCACGGGCTTCCTGCTTTTGATCATCCTGCCAACGTTTCTGATCCTGACTGCCGTGGTCAGGGAGGCGAACAGCCTGATTGCCGCCGTGCAGTCAGGCGAGATCAATCTGGATCAGATGTTTCAGTCCGTACTGGATAGTTTGCCTGCCTGGTCAAAGGCCGCTCTGCAGCGGCTGGGGCTGGGCAATCTTACGGCGGCGTTGCGCTCGATCGCTGACTCGTCCACCAGTTGGTTCGGGACCAATACGCCGACGATCCTGTACTTCGGGCAGAACACGCTCGGATTGTTCGTCGGGCTGGGCGTCATGCTGTATCTGATGTTCTTTCTGTTCCGCGATGGGGATGCGATTTTGGAGCGCATCAAGTCGGCCATACCGATGGAGGCCGATCTGATGGAGGACCTGTTTCACACCCTCGGCGTTGTCGTTCGCGCCACGGTACGTGGGGACATCCTGGTATCCCTTTTGCAGGGCTGCCTCGGTGGACTGGGGTTCTGGTTCCTGGGGGTCAATGCGGTAATTCTGTGGACGGTGCTGATGTCGCTCCTGTCGCTGGTTCCAGTGTTCGGGGCGGCACTGGTCTGGGGACCGGTGGCAATATACTTCCTTGCCAATGGAGTGATCTGGAAAGGAGTTGCCCTGATCGTCTATGGCGTCATGGTCATCGGCCTGATCGACAACGTCGCCCGTCCATGGCTTGTGGGGCAAGCAACGCGGATGCCCCACTATGTCGTCCTGATTTCGACCATCGGCGGGATCGCAACCTTTGGCATACAGGGTTTCATTACGGGTCCGGTTATAGCGGCCATGTTTATCGCGGTCTGGACGACATTTCTGGCCAAGTCCAAGGCGTGAGGCGCTGGCAGACCAATTCGACTCGTCTCTCCCAGTATGGGGACGCTGCCACTTGTGCCGCGCAAGCCCGCGCGCCGAGGGCAGCGGTGATCGGTATGGACGCGGACTCTCGACAAAGAGCCGTCGATGGCCAGGCACACCGCCCTGTCTTGAGTCTACAGAAGTTCGCTGCCGTCCACGCCTCTGCCTCAAATCACTTCAATCAGGAACGCAGCCACTCCAGCAGACCGCGCTTCAAGGCCAACCGCGCTGCCGCTCTTGCTGAGTGGCGCGAACTTGGCGCGGCATAAGGGGCAGCGTCACTGCCCTAGGCTCATGCTGACCTGAGACCCAACCTTCCTCTGGCGTTCGGGAGAATCCGTCGGTTGATTTCTGGCCTCATGCGGCCTTGGTTTCCAGTCTCGACTTCATTGCAAACTCCTGCGGCCTGAGATTGCCCAGAGATGAGTGGGGGCTGTGTCGGTTGTGGTCCTCCTTCCATGCGCCGATCTGCTCACGGACTTCGGCCAGCGTTGAGAACAGGGTTTCGTTCAAGAGCTCGTCCCGGAAGCTGCCGTTGAACGACTCGATGAAGCCGTTCTGCATCGGCTTTCCCGGCGCGACGTAGTGCCAGTCGATCCGCGTCTCCTGGCACCCTCTGAGCACCGCCATACTGGTCAGTTCCGTGCCGTTGTCGCTGACAATCGTTCCGGGTCGTCCGCGCCGGGCCATGATCGCCGACAGTTCTCGTGTGACCCGCAGCCCCGAATGCGAAGTGTTCGCGACCAATGCTAGGCATGGCGATGATCTGCTCTTCGCTGAACCGTGATCTCTTAATTCCGTCCGTCTCCTTCGTTGGCACGGACTCTACCTCAAATTGGAGGAGGAAATGGGTCTCAGGTCAGCCTGATCGGTCGCTCCAAAGGCGGCATGAACACCAAGCTGCATGCCATCTGCGATAGCAAAGGTCGCCCGATCAACTTCTTCGTCTCCGCCGGACAGGTCAGCGATTACATCGGGGCGCGGGCACTGCTCAGCAGCCTGCCCGATGTCGACTGGCTGCTTGGGGACCAGGGCTACGACGCCGACTGGTTCCGGGAAGCGTTGCAAGACAGGGGGATACGCGCCTGCATTCCCGGACAAAAACAACGCAAGACGGCCGTGAAACATGACAAGCGGCGTTACAAACGGCGCAATCGCATCGAGATCATGTTCGGCAGGCTCAAGGATCGGCAGCGTGTGGCAACAAGATGTGACCGATGCCCAAAGGCCTTCTTCTCCGCCATCGCTCTCGCCGCAACCGTCATCTATTGGCTATGAGTGCTGAGCCTAAAATAGCGCCAAAACTCATACGTTCTTTCCGTGACGAAAACCACCGTTATTGTCCACCATCATTCATCAGCGCATCGTCCATCTCGCGCGCCCGGATGGCGGCGGGGCGTGTGGCCAGCGCCTCGGCGTAGCGGCGAAAGCCGGGACGCTCGGGCAAGGTGCCGAATTGCAGGCCCCAGCCGATCTGCGCGCCGACATAGACATCGGCCGCGCTGAACGCCTCGCCCGTGACGTAGTCTCGCCCGTCGGACAGCATCGCTTCGAGCGCGTCGCAGACGTCGTCGAAACTGCCCCAGCCGGCGCGGGTGTGCGCCTGTGGATCGTCTGGCAACGCAAATCCGAAGGACTTGTTCACCACCGCCGTCTCGACGGGCCCGGCGGCGAAGAACATCCAGCGCAGGAAGGCCGCGCGCGCCGGGGTGCTGGGCGCAGGCGACAGGCCCGCCTGCGGGAAGGCCTCGGCAAGATAGATGCAGATCGCCGCGCATTCGGTGACGACGGCCTCGCCATGCACCACCGTCGGCACCTTGCCCATCGGATTGAGCGCGCGGTAATCGGCCGCCTTCATCTCGGGTCCGTAGTTCAGCACGCGGGTTTCATAGGGCTGGCCCAGTTCCTCGAGCATCCAGCGCACGATGCGCCCGCGGGACATGGGGTTGGTGTAGAAGATCAGGTCGGCCATCGGTGTCTCCTTCTGCCATGCCGTCAGGCTGCGACGACGGGAAAAGCGGCGCAAGGGCAACCCGCCGCCTGACCTCGCGCCACGCCGGATTGTGCCGGATCAGCGCCTTGACCGGGCCGGATTGTCAGAAGAAATCATACTGCATGTAGACAAAGAACTCGGCCACCTCGATCGGGTCCGAGCATTCGGGAAACCGCTCGATGCGACGAAAGCCGAGGCTTTCGTAGATCCGCAGCATGTCCTGGTTGCCGATGATCGCGTTCACCAGCAGCGTCCGCCAACCCATCGCGCGTGCCGCATCCATCCGCGCGGCAACGATGGCGCGGCCGAGGCCGTGGCCGTTGGCCTCGGGACGGACGTAAAGCCGCTTCAACTCGCCGGCGTCTGGTCTTGCCTGTTGCAGTGTGCCGCAGCCGACAAGCCGGTCATTCTCATCATGGACGAGGATCAGCCTTCCAATCGGCGGCAGGACCTTGTGCAGGTTGGGCCAGAACGAGGCATAGAGGTCTTGCGGGGTGTAAAGATCGGGCCCGCCGGCAGCGGCGAACTTCTTCAGGATGACGCCTTTGTATTCCAGCAGCAGATCGTCCATCGCCGCCCTGTCCGGCGCTTCGGTAGCAGACGTGATCCGGTATTCCATGACGTATCCTCCGGCACCGATCTGCCTTCGGAAAACAGTAGGGAAGTTGCTTTCGCTGGCAAGCGTTTCCGCGCCCAGGCGGGCTATCCCGCGCGTCTGCGCCGTGACTTAGGCCGGATTGCGGCGGATCAGCGCCTTGATCGCCGCCGCGTGGTCGGGCGTGGCGCCGAGCGTGTCGGCGGCCAGCGCGCGGGCCTCGGCCATCAGGTCACCGATCACAATCCGGTCGACCAGCCCCCAGGTCAGCGCCTCTTCCACCGGGACCTTCGCCCCCGCCATCAGGATCATCTTTGCCCGGCTCGGCCCCGCCAGTGCGGCCAGCCGCGCCGGGTCGGAGGGTTGTGGCAGGAAGCCCAGCTTCATCACCGGGTAGAACAGCTTGGCCCCGGGCACGGAGATCCGCAGGTCGCAGGCCAGGACCATCCCCATCGCGCCGCCCGCCGCCGTGCCGTTGAGCGCGCAGATGGTCAGCGCGTCCAGCCGCGAGAGCGCCCCCGAGAGCCGTTCCCACAGGGGCGAGACCGCCATCCCAGCCTTGGCCGCGTCGAGGTCGGCGCCCGCCGAGAACACCTTGCCCGCCCCGGTCAGCACAAGGCAGCGGGCGTCGCGCGCGGCCTCGGCGATCTCGCAGAGTCGCTCCAGCATCTCGGGCGTCAGGGAATTGGCCTTGTCGGGCCGGTCGATGGTCGCGGTCCAGAAGCCGCCGTCCTGCTCGAGCCGGATCATGCGACAC
Organism: Thetidibacter halocola; assembly: GCF_018224955.1. Taxonomy (GTDB): domain Bacteria; phylum Pseudomonadota; class Alphaproteobacteria; order Rhodobacterales; family Rhodobacteraceae; genus Thetidibacter; species Thetidibacter halocola. The sequence goes on along the minus strand of NZ_JAGTUU010000008.1, from coordinate 252,378 downwards.
CGACCTTGCGGCGGATGTCCTCGTCCCGCAGCGACACCTCGTCGCCGAGGAACTCGTCGGCTTCGGTGCCGCACATCCAGAGCAGCGCCCGCGCCACCCAGTCGGGCGGGATATGGTCGGACCAGTCCAGCTGGCTGACCGGGTTGATCCCGCTCGCCTTGATATCGCGCTGCATCTGCGTGGCGACCGTGCCGGGCGACAGCGACAGGGCGCGAATGCCCTTGTCGCCGTATTCCTTGTGCGCCATCCGGGTCAGCATCAGGGCGCCGGACTTGGACGCGCAGTAATGCGACCAGCCCTCGACCGCGTTGTGCGCGGCACCCGAGCCGATGGTCAGGACCGTGCCGCCCCCGGCCTCGAGCATCACCGGCAGCACGGCGCGCATGCCGTGAAAGACGCCCTTGAGGTTCACGTCGATGACCTCGCCCCAGGCGTCGGGATCGGCCTCGGCCATGTGCGAGATCGGCTCTATGGCGCCCGCGTTGTTCACCAGGATGTCGAGCGAGCCATGCGCCGTCAGGCAATTGCGCACCGCCTGCTCGACCTCCCAGTAGCGGGCGATGTCGCAGGGGATGGCGACGGCGGCCGGCCCGATCTCTCCGGCGAGGTCCGCGATGGCGTCGGCCGAGCGCGCGACCAGCGCCACGCGGGCCCCGGCCCCGGCAAAGGCACGGGCGGCGGCGGCGCCGATGCCGCGGCTGGCGCCGGTGATGAGCGCGGTCTTTCCTGTCAGGTCCATGGGATCCTCCGTCTGGCTTGCGGCCCGTGCGACAGGCCTAAGGCCTGTGGGGTCGGGAATCCAGTGCCTTGACCCCGGCCCCGGCGAGGTCGACAGTGGCGCCAAGAACCGCATCACAGGAGAGGTGGATCATGAAACGGCTTACCGGCGCGACGGCGCTGGCGCTGTGCGCCGTGGCGGCGCCCGCGCTGGCGGAAGTGACCCCGAAGCAGGTCTGGGACGATCTCGAGGCGTATCTCGAAGGGTTCGGCTACGTAGTCGAGGCCACCGAATCGACCTTTGGCGACAAGTTGACAGTCACGGGCATCACCATCGCAATGACCATGCCCGAAACCGAGGAGGGCGGCGGCGACGTCACCATCTCGATGGACGAGGTTACCCTGACCGGGCGCAGCGACGGATCCGTGACGGTGACCTTCCCGGAGCAGATGCCGGTCGCCGTGGACGTGACCTCGGAAGGCGAACAGGTCGAGATGGTGATCGACTACACCCATGACGCGCTGGAACTGATCGTCTCCGGCGATCCCGACGCCATGACCTACGACTATGCCGCCACCAGCCTTGCGATGGTGCTGGGATCCCTGTTCGTCGACGGCGAGGAAGTCACCCGCGACATGGCGCGGTTCGAGGTGGCGATGGGGCCGCTCGACGGCACCTCGACCGTGACGCGCGATGGCGACACCCGCTCGATCGCGCAGGATTTCACCATGGGCGACATCCGCTACACGGCGGTCGCCAACGATCCCGAGAGCGGCGAGGGCGGCACCTTTGCCGGCAGCCTGCGCGGCGTGTCGATGATCGGCAGCACGACCCTGCCCGAGGCCGTGGACATGACCGACATGCAGGCGGCGGTCGCAGCCGGTTTCGCCGGCTCCGGCACGATTGGCCACCAGGGCGGCGAGATGCAGTTCTCGGTCACCGAAAAGGCCGGGACGACCTCGGGGCAGACCTCGGCTTCCTCGGGCTACATCTCGGTCGGTTTCACGCAGGACGCGCTGACCTACGCGTTGGGCGGCAAGGGCACCTCCCTGTCGGTGACCGGCCCGGAACTGCCGCTGCCGATCAGCGCCGAGATGGCGGAAACCAAGCTGGCGATCAGCCTGCCGCTTCAGCCCTCCGGGACACCCCAACCCGCCGCGCTAGGCCTGACGCTGGGCGGGTTCGCGATGTCCGAGATGCTGTGGAACGTGTTCGATCCCGGCGCGATCCTGCCGCGCGATCCCGCGACCGTGTCGCTGGACCTGGTGGCGCAGGTGACGCCCTTCGTCAGCCTGCTGGACGCGCAGGCGATGGCAAGCCTGGGCGACGCACCTCCGGGTGAACTCAACGCGCTGACCCTGACCGGCCTCGTGGTCGAGGGGGCCGGCGGACGGATCACCGGATCGGGCGACCTGACCTTCGACAACACCGACCTAGAAAGCTTCGATGGGATGCCGCGCCCCGAGGGGACGATCAGCCTGAGCGTCTCGGGCGCCAACGGGCTGATCGACAAGCTGATCCAGATGGGCATCCTCGCCGAGGATGACGCGATGGGCGCGCGGATGATGCTGAGCATGTTCACCGTGCCCTCGGGCACGCCGGACCAGATGACCTCGACCATCGAGTTCAACGACCAGGGCCATGTCCTGGCGAACGGCCAGCGCATCAAGTGACGGATGGCGTGGCGGGGCATCACCCCGCCTTGCCCGCCAGCCAGCCGAACTCGGCCTGTAACAGGGTCTTGGCGCCAGCGGTGACAGGCGCGCCATGCGCCACCACCAACCGCTCTGCCGGCCAATCGAGCAGTGTGCGCGCAGCGCCGCGTGCCGCCTTGCCGCTGCCGAATGCCAGTCGGAACTTGCGCGGCATCCGGGGTTTCGGCCCGACCATCCGGTCGAGCCGCGCCACCACCGCCCGCCAGCCGTGATGAAAGCCCGGCGGGAACTGTTGCAGCAAGTCTGTCACCAGGACCGTGCCGCTGGCGCGGTGAAGGAACACCACCTCTTCGGCGACAGCGTTGCCGCGCAGGACGACCTGATCGATCTGGCCCGCCCAGTCGGGATGGGGCGCCTGTCCCAGGTCCGAGCCGAAGCGCAGGTCGGACCGCTTGACCCGCAGGCCCGGCGCCGCGTGCAGCAGCGCGTTCGGAAAGGCTGCGGCCCACTCGGCCAGTGCCAGATGGTGCAACCGGTTCGGCGCCAGGATATGCGCCACCGGGCCCAGCGCGCGGACCGTCTCGATCAGCCCGTCGCGCGATACCGGCGACCACAGCAGCAGCGCGCCCGAGTCGAGGCGCATCACCGCCATCCGCGTCGGATAGCCAAACCCGGCGACTGAGATCGTGCCGCCCTCCGCCAGCCAGAGCCCCGATCCGAACGGTTCCAGCATCAGCGCCGCAGCGCCGGCAGACCCACGCCAGTCGATTCGAACCCGCCATCGGCGGCGATCACCTGCCCGGTGACATAGCTCGCCTTGTCGGAGCACAGGAAGCAGATCACCTCGGCGATCTCGCGCTCGCTGCCATAGCGGTTCAGCGGAATCGCGTCGTGGTAGGCGTCGATGATCTCCTGCGTGTGCACCGCCATCGCCAGCTTTGTCCGAACCGGGCCGGGACAGACCGCGTTGCAGCGAATGCCGTATTCGCCCAGTTCCGCCGCCTGCTGCCGGGTCAGGTGGATCACCGCCGCCTTTGACGTGCCGTAGGCGACCCGCAAGGTCGAGGCGCGCAACCCGCTGATCGAGGCGATGTTGACCACCGCGCCCGCCGTCTCCTTCAGGTAGGGGGTTGCCGCCTGCGTGCACAGGAACACGCCGTCGAGGTTGGTCGCCATCACCCGGCGCCACATCTCGAAATCGCAGTCCTCGATGGGTCCGAACTCGGCAACGCCAGCGTTGTTCACCAGCGCGTCGATCCGGCCCGCCCACGCGGCTGTCTCGCGCATGATCGCGTCCACGTCCTGCGGGTTCGACACATCCCGCGCCAGCGCCAGCGCATCGCCGCGCGACGCCTCTGCCCGCGCCAGTTCCGCGCTGTCCCGGTCGACCATTGCCACCCGCCAGCCCGCCTCGCGGAACAGGTCTGCGGTGGCAAGGCCGATGCCCCGCGCCGCCCCTGTCACGATTGCGCATTTCCCGTCCATGCCGTTCCTCCCTGATGGCCCGCCTGTTGTCTGGCACGGGTGGCGGGACGAGGAAAGGCTCAGTTGCCGAAGGCCGCGGCGCGGGCGTTGATCTGGTCGTGAACCTCGATCACCTCGTCGGGCCAGGTGCTTTTGATATAGGCCAGCACATCGAGGATGCCATCCTCGCCCAGAACATCGGCGAAACCCACCATGTTCGAGCGATAGTTGCCACCGACGATCGCCTCTGTCCCCAGCGCCGTGATCCGGATCAGCAGCGCATCGGGATGGTGCCAGGTGTGCCCCGTCTCGTCATGCGGCGGGGCGGGTAGGTAGCCGTCGGCGTCGCGCTCCTGCCAGTCGGGTTGGCCCTGCAGGTCGGCGCCATGGCAGGCGGCGCAATGCTCGGTATAAAGCGCCGCGCCATTCGCAACGCGGGCGGCCTCCGTCCAGGGCAGAAGTCCCGCGTCCTGGCCGGCCTCGACACGCATCTGCGCCAGTGCCAGGTCGGGCAGGAGAAACGGAAGGATCGCAAGAAATCGGATAGGCGTGGTCATGTTGTCCTGTGTTCGGCAACCCGGTCGGCCGCGCCCGTTGCGAGGCTCCTTAGCACAGGATGGGCCTGCGGCGGCCTCTGTCAAATCGCAATCGCGCGCGCCGTGCGTGATCGGCCAGCGCATGGCGCACCCTGATCCACAGCAGCGCCTCGGCGATCCTGTCCCGGGCCAGATCGGCGGCCCGGTCGCATGGCTCGTGGTCCGGGCCGATGCCGTCTGCACCCCTGTCCAACAGGCTTGTCACTCTCTGCGTCATTCCTTTCGGGCTCTGTGGTGAACGGAGGGTGTCGAAACCGCCGCAAAAAAAGTTTAGGTGTCTTTCTGACTCGCCTATGCGACGCCTTGCCCGACGGAGCCCCGATGACCAAGCCGCCTCTCACCCTCTACCTCGCCGCCCCGCGCGGATTCTGCGCGGGCGTCGACCGTGCCATCAAGATCGTTGAGATGGCCTTGGGTAAATGGGGGGCGCCGGTCTTTGTCCGGCACGAGATCGTGCACAACAAGTACGTCGTGGACGACCTGCGGGCCAAAGGCGCGGTGTTCGTCGAGGAACTCGACGAATGCCCGAACGACCGCCCGGTGATCTTCTCGGCCCATGGCGTGCCCAGGGCTGTCCCGGCCGAGGCCGCGTGGCGCGAGATGATCTATGTGGATGCGACCTGTCCGCTGGTCTCCAAGGTCCATATCGAAGCCGCCCGCCACGCCGAGAACGGCCTCCAGATGATCATGATCGGCCATGCCGGCCACCCCGAGACGATCGGCACGATGGGCCAGCTGCCCGAGGGCGAGGTCCTGCTGGTAGAAACGGTCGAGGACGTGGCCCGCGTGCAGGTCCGCGACCCCGAAAGGCTGGCTTTCGTCACCCAGACGACGCTGTCGGTCGACGACACCGCCGACATCGTCGCGGCGCTTCAGGCGCGATTCCCGTCCATCGTGGGCCCCCACAAGGAAGACATCTGCTACGCCACCACCAACCGCCAGGAGGCGGTCAAGGCCGTCGCCCCGCGCGTCGATGCGCTGCTGGTGGTGGGTGCGCCCAACTCGTCGAATTCCAAACGCCTCGTCGAGGTCGCCAGCAAGGCCGGCTGTGCCTATGCCCAACTGGTCCAGCGCGCGGCCGAAATCGACTGGCGCGCGCTGGACGGCATCAAGTCGGTCGGCATCACCGCCGGTGCCAGCGCTCCGGAAGTGCTGATCGAAGAGGTGATCGACGCCTTCCGGGCCCGCTACGCCGTCACCGTGGAAAAGGTCGAGACCGCCGTCGAGAACGTCGAGTTCAAGGTGCCCCGCGTCTTGCGCGAACCCGCCTGACAGGGAAAGCGGGTCCAGCCCTTCTTCTGGCCTCAAGTATCCCGGGGAGCGCGAGGGGCAGAGCCCCTCGCATGCACAGGTCCGGCCGCGTTCACTCCGGTTGACAGATCTCGCCGCGCGCCACGGCCAGCAGGGTGCGGCCCGCCAGCCCCGCGATCACAACGCAGAGCGCGGCCAGGAACACCAGCCCCGCCACCCGATGTCCCGCTGACTGGCTCAGCTCCGCATAGCGGAAGGTGGCCACGGTCAGCGCCGCCACCGGAAAGCTCAGCGCCCACCACGACAGCGCGAAGGGCAGGCGGGCGAATTCCCGCGCCTGCACCGCGACGAGGCCGAGGAAAACCAGCGTCACGCCGTAAAGCACGTGCGCGAACGCATCCAGTTGCCCGCCGTTCAGCGCCAGCCAGGCGAGAAAGCCCACGGCGGGCGGCGCGATCAGGATCGCCAGGGTCGGATACAGCCGCGCGGGCAGGGGATCGTGAAAGATCAGCCGGTTCATCACCAGCGTCAGCAGCACGATCCAGAACAGCAACCCCGCCGAGAAGAACAGCCACGAGGTCTCGACAAAGCCCAGCGGCACACCCGCCAGCGGCACCACCACGTTGCCCACCGCCGGGATGAACCAGGCGGGCGAGATGTGCATCGGCTGGAACGGCCGCCGCCCGATCCAGCCCGAGATCACCGCCAGCGTCAGCGCGCCCTGCGCCGCGACGCCCAGCAACCAGACCAGCCGCGCCGCCTCGGGGAATTCCGGCCGGGCCGCCGTCGCGATCAGCAGGAGCGAGATCGAGATCGCCGGGAAAAACGCCAGCTTCACCGGATGGTGCCACTCGCCCCGCACCGCCGCCGGGTGGCGCACGGCCTTTGCCGCGAAGAAGGCGGCGATCAACAGGAAATCCGCCACCGTCACCGCCAGTGCCAGGTGGCTGGCCTGATGGCCCCAGCCAAAGGTCAGCTCGGCCCGGTGCAGCGCCAGCGTCAGGCCCGCAAGCCCCATGACGGTGGCGAAGAAGGTCACCGGGAAGTGCGCAAGCCGCGACTCGGCGGCGGGAACGGTCATGTCGGCCATCGGTATCAGCCTCTCGGGATATGATTCATCTTGGATTTCGCATATGTCCGGGGGGGGCGGCGTTGACTCAGGTCAAACCGGGTCGGTCACTGCCATTCGTCGTCGCCGATCCCCAGCGCGCGGATGCGGGAATAGAGCGTCGTGGGTTTCATCCCCAGCAGCGCCGCCGCGCCGTCTCCGCCGGATACGCGCCCGCCGGTCTCGCGCAGCGCCTCGACGATGTTGGCGCGGATCAGCTGCTGCATCTCGGCATCGGTGCGCACCGTGGCGTGCTGGTCTGCGCCCGGCGTCTCGCCGCCGCCCAGTTCCACGATCAGCTTCGGCCCCTGCGAGACGATGGCCGCGCGTTCGATCACGTTGCGCAGCTCGCGCACGTTGCCGGGCCAGTCGTAATCCATCAGCCGCCGCATAGTGCCTTGCGTGATCGCGGGGACAGTGCGGTTGAACCGGCGGCAGGCGAGGTCCAGCAGATGCGCCGCCAGCAGGGGAATGTCGGCGGGCCGTTCGCGCAGCGGCATGCAATGGATCGGAAACACGTTGAGGTGGAACAGCAGGTCTTCGCGGATGCGCCCGGTCTTCAGCGCCTGTTGCGGCGCCAGCGTGGTCGCGGCGATCACGCGGATATCCAGGATCTTGGACCGGGTGTCGCCCAGCCGCGTGACGCTGCGGGTCTGAAGCGCGTTCAGCAGCCGCCCTTGCACCTCGGGCGGCAGTTCCTCGACATCGTCCAGGAACAGCGTCCCGCCATGCGCCAGTTCCAGCTTGCCCGGCTTGTCGCGCAGCGCGCCGGGAAAGGCGCCGCGGATCTGGCCGAACAGCTCGGCCTCGATCGCGTCCGGGGATACCGAGCCGCATTTGAACTGGATCAGCGGGCGGCGGCGGCGCGCGCTTTCCTTGTGGATGGCCGAGGCGACCAGCGCCTTGCCCGTGCCGGTCTCGCCGGTGATCAGCACGGTCGCATCGGTGTCGGCCACCAGCGCGATCTTTTCCAGCAGCTGCACGATGGCGGGCGACTGACCCACGATGTCCAGGTGCGCTCGCTCGCTGGTGATCGTCTCCTGCAGGTAGGCGTTTTCCTGTTCCAGCCGGTCGCGCAGTTCGGCCACCTGTTCCAGCGCCTCGCGCAGCTTGCGCTCATTCTCCTTGCGCTCGGTGATGTCGCGAAAGATCACCACGGCGCCCGCCAGGACCTGCTGGTCATAGATCGGGGTCGAGACGTATTCGACGCGGATCGGCTTGCCGTCCTTGCGCCAGAACACCTCGTCCTCGATCCGGTGCACCTGCTCGAACCGGAAGGACCGGTAGATCGGGCAGTCATGCGCCGGGTAGTGGTCGCCGTTGACGTGGTGGTGGTGGATCTTGGTGTGAATGTCGTGGCCCAGCAGGTCGTCGGCGCTCCAGCCCAGCATCTCCTGTGCGGCGCGGTTGACGAAGGTCGTCTTGCCCTCGGCGTTCACGCCATAGATGCCTTCGCCCGCCGCGTTCAGGATCAGCTGGTTCTGCCGCTCCAGTTCCGAGAAAAAGCTGTGCGCGCTTTTCCAGCTGTCGATGCCCGAGCGGAACAGTTCCGCAGCCTCGGTCTTTTCCGCGCGGCGCTGCAGCTCGTCGAGGTCGAGCAGCAGGATCAGCGCCACATGCGGCGCCTCGGCCATGAAGCGCGCGTGCAACTCGCAATGCAGCTTGGTCCCCGTGGCCGAGGCCATGGCCACCGCGCGTGTCCAGCCGCTGCCGCGATGCTGCACCTCTTCGAGAAAGACGATGAAATCGGCCAGTGCGCCGGGCAGGAACCGGGTGAACGGCACTGCGCCCGGATCGTCCGTGCCCAGCAGACTGCGCGCCGCCTCATTGGCGGCGGTGATGCGGTCGCGCCGCGTGTCCAGAAGCACGGCGGCCTCGGGCAGGTGGCGCAGGATGGAATCGATGTCGCGCAGCGTGTCCAGCATGAGGCAAACCTATGCTGCCCTGCGGCAAAGTCATTACGGATTTTCGTAATTTACGAAATACCGTAATTATTGATCTCTAAATGTGTTCTTAAGTATCTGTAAATAAATAACTTAAGTGACTGCACAAATTTTGTGCGCCACCTCGTCCCGCGCCGATCACTGCGTCACCTTATTGCCATCTGACACGCGAGAGGTGACACCATGACGATCAAGAGCCTCGGAAATCCCTATTCCGACAAGACCGATCTGCGCCACGGCGCCGACTGCGGCTGTGACGGCTGCAAGGCCTCGCATGATGGCCACGCCCACCACGAAAAGACCATGTCCTCCGAAGAGATGCTGGAACGCGCCGTCGAAAGCGCGATCGTCCGCTCGGTTTTCGGTCACTCCGACATCGGCCGCCGCTCCTTCATGGGGATGCTGGGCGGCACCACGGTCGCGGCGGCGCTGGCATCGGTGTTTCCGCTGGACCAGGCCAAGGCGGCGATCCTCGACAATCTGGGCACCCCGGAAAAGACCGATCTCAACATCGGCTTCGTTCCGATCACCTGCGCGACCCCGATCATCATGGCGCAGCCGATGGGCTTTTACGCCCGTTACGGCCTGAACGCCCAGGTCATCAAGACCGCGGGCTGGGCCGTGGCCCGCGACAAGTCGCTGGCCGGCGAATACGACGCCTCGCACATGCTGACACCGATGCCGCTGGCGATGACGCTGGGTGCCGGTTCCGTCGCCACGCCCTACATCATGCCCGCCGTCGAGAACATCAACGGCCAGGCCATCGTCCTGTCCAACGAACACCTCGACAAGCGTGACCCGACCCAGTGGAAGGGCTTCACCTTTGGCGTGCCGTTCGAATACTCGATGCACAACTTCCTGCTGCGCTACTACGTCGCCGAGTTCGGCCTCGACCCCGACAAGGACATCCAGATCCGCGTCGTGCCGCCGCCCGAGATGGTCGCCAACCTGCGCGCCGGCAACCTCGACGGCTATCTCTCGCCCGACCCGTTCAACCAGCGCGCGGTCTGGGAAGGCATCGGCTTCATCCACACGCTGACCAAGGACATCTGGGAGGGTCACCCCTGCTGCGCCTTCGCCGCACCGTTGTCCTTCGCCACCGAACTGCCGAACACCTATGGCGCGCTGCTGAAGTCCATCATCGACGCGACGCAATACGCCAGCAACCCCGAGAACCGGAAGGAGATTTCCGAGGCAATCGCGCCGACGAACTACCTCAACCAGCCGGTCCCGGTGATCGAGCAGGTCCTGACCGGAACCTATGCCGACGGCCTTGGCAACGTGCAGCAGGTGCCGGACCGGATCGACTTCGACCCGTTCCCCTGGCACTCGATGGGCGTCTGGATCCTGACCCAGATGAAGCGCTGGGGCTATATCGAGGGCGACATCGACTATCGCGCCGTGGCCGAGCAGGTCTACCTTGCCGCCGACGCCAAGAAGGTGATGGAGGATCTCGGCTACGAGGCGCCCGACGTCACCTACAAGTCGCACACCATCATGGGCAAGACCTTCGATCCGGCGAACCCCGAGGGCTATGTCTCCAGCTTTGCCATCGGGCGGGGCTGAGCCATGCCCAGCGTGACGCTATCCCTGAACCAGCGCGCGGCGCTTCTGTCCATCGTCATGCTGGTGGTCGGCCTCCTGATCTGGGAGGCCGCCATTCCGGCGCAGAAGGCAGCGACCGAGTTGACGGAATACGAACGCCTGATGGGCCTGGGCGAGGCGCGCGCCGGCGTGCCGCCGCCAAGCCAGGTCATCGCCAAGGCGTGGGAACAGCTGTCGAACCCGTTCTACGACGCGGGGCCAAACGACAAGGGCATCGGCATCCAGATCGGCTATTCGATCTACCGGGTTCTGTCGGGCTATCTCATGGCCGCGCTGGTGGCGATCCCGCTGGGTTTCCTGATCGGCATGTCGCCGGTTGCCTACAAGGCGCTTAACCCGTTCATCCAGGTGCTGCGGCCAATCTCGCCGCTCGCCTGGATGCCGCTGGCGCTGTTCATCATCCAGGACAGCGAGGCCAGCGCGATTTTCGTCATCTTCATCTGTTCGATCTGGCCGATGCTCATCAATACCGCCTTCGGGGTGGCGGGTGTGCGGGCCGACTGGGTGAACGTGGCGCGGACGCACGAACTGGGCGCGTTCAGGACCGCCTTCACCGTCATCCTGCCCGCCGCCGCGCCGACCATCATCACCGGGATGCGCATCTCGATCGGCATCGCCTGGCTGGTGATCGTTGCCGCCGAGATGCTCGTGGGGGGCACCGGCATCGGCTATTACGTCTGGAACGAGTGGAACAACCTCGACCTGACCTCCGTCATCTTCTCGATCCTCATGATCGGCGTCGTCGGAATGATGCTGGATTCGGCCTTTGGCCTTCTCCAGCGCACCGTCGCCTACGTCGAATAAGGAGAGGCAAAATGTCCAAACCGTATCTGTCGATCGAACGCCTGACTCAGCAGTTCCCGGACGGGCAGGGTGGCACGATGACCGTGTTCGAGAACGCGAGCTTCGGCATCGAAAAGGGCGAATTCGTCTGCATCCTGGGCCATTCCGGCTGTGGCAAGTCCACCATCATGAACATCCTCGCCGGCCTGGCAGAGCCGACATCCGGCGTGGTCAAGATGGACGGGTTCGGCGTGTCCGGGCCCAGCCTCGACCGTGGCGTGGTGTTCCAGAACTATTCGCTGCTCCCCTGGCTCTCGGCGTTGAAGAACGTCATCTTCGGCGTCAAGGCGCGCTATCCCAAGTGGTCGCGCGCCCGGGTCGAGGAACACGCCCGGCAATACCTGGCTATGGTCGGGCTGGAGGGTGACGTGGTCCACCGCAAGCCCAGCCAGCTGTCGGGCGGGATGCGCCAGCGCGTGTCCATCGCGCGGGCCTTTGCCAACCATCCCAAGCTGCTGCTGCTGGACGAACCCTTTGGCGCGCTCGACGCGCTGACGCGGGGCACGATCCAGGACGAGTTGCTGAAGATCTGGGGCGGGACCGAGCAGACGGTGTTCATGATCACCCATGACATCGACGAGGCGATCTTGCTGGCAGACCGCATCCTGCTGATGACGAACGGCCCCTTTGCCCGCGTGGCGGAATCGGTCGAGATCACCATCCCCCGCCCGCGCGACCGGACGTCGATCATCGAGCACCCCAACTATTACGCGATCCGCAACCACTTGGTGCAATTCCTAGGCAAGCGGTCGAAGGAACTGTCGGGAAAGCCGTCCGAGGGGCAGGACCAGCGCCCAGAGACCGTGCGCATCGACCTGACCGCCAAGGAGGACAGCCAGCCCGACCCGGACAGCGACGGGGCGCCGCGCCGCCTGCGCGCCGTCAACGACTGAGGGCGGCCTGCCATGACCGATGCAGCGACGCCACGCCCGCCTGTGCCGCCCTTCACCCTTGAAGAGGCGGAAACCAAGGTGCGGATGGCCGAGGACGCCTGGAACACCCGCGACCCGGCCCGCGTCGCGCTGGCCTATACGCCGGACACGCGCTGGCGCAACCGGTCGGAATTCCTGACCGGCCGCGTCGCGGTCGAGGCGTTTCTGGTCCGCAAGTGGCAGCGTGAGCAGGGCTACCGCCTGATCAAGGAGATCTGGGCGCATGAGGCCAACCGTATCGCTGTCCGGTTTGCCTATGAGTGGCACGACGAGGGCGGCCAGTGGTTCCGCGCCCATGGCAACGAAAACTGGGCGTTCGACGCGCATGGCTACATGGCCATGCGCCACGCCTCGATCAACGACGTTCCGATAAGCGATGCGGAACGCCTGTTTCACTGGCCCCAAGGCCCGCGCCCCGCGGACCATCCCGGCCTCAGCGACCTGGGTCTGTGAGACCCTTGCCCACAAGGAGAGGAGAAAACCATGAAAGACACCTATGAGGTTCCCAAGATGATGACCAAGGAAGACGTCACCGCGATGATCCTGTCGGCCAAGAAGCAGGCCGGCCTGACCTGGGAGGAGATCGCCGAAAAGATCGACATGTCGCCGGTTTGGACCCATTCCGCCTGCATGGGCATGAACGCCATGCCCGCCGACAAGGCCAAGGCGCTGGTGTCCGTCATGGGCCTGCCGCAGGAGGCCGCCAGCGTGCTGGAGGAGTATCCGACCAAGATCTGGGAACAGGCGGTTCCGACCGATCCCTGCATCTACCGCCTGTATGAGATCGTCGGCGTCTACGGCCCCACCATCAAGGCGATCATCCAGGAAAAGTTCGGCGACGGCATCATGTCGGCGATCGACTTCGACATGAAGATCACCCGCGTCGAGAACCCCAAGGGCGACCGCGTCAAGATCGAGATGTCCGGCAAGTTCCTGGGCTACAACAACTGGTAATGACGGATGGTGCCGCGCCGCCGGTCCGGGTGGGCCGGACGGCGGCGCGGCCCTTGATGCGCGCCAGCCCGTTTGAACATTCCGTGCCGCCGGCCTAGAAGAGCGCACAGTCACGGAGGCGGGACATGGCGCGCATCTTCATCACCGGCACGGCCGGGTTCATCGGCTATCATCTGGCACGCCTGTTGCTGGACGAAGGTCATACCGTTCACGGCTTCGACGGGATGACGGATTACTACGACGTTTCCCTGAAACGCCGTCGCCATGCCATGCTGGCGCAGTCCCCCGGTTTCGCCGCGACAGAGGCCATGCTCGAGGATCGCGAGGCGCTGGGCGCGGCGGTCGATGCCTGCGGGCCCGATTACGTCGTGCACCTGGCCGGGCAGGCGGGCGTGCGCTACAGCCTGGAAAATCCACGCTCCTACATCGAGGCCAATGTCGTCGGCACGTTCAACCTGATGGAGGCCGTGCAGCGCCACCGGGTGCAGCACCTGATGATGGCCTCGACCTCGTCGGTCTATGGCGCCAACACCGACATGCCCTTTGCCGAGACGGACAAGGCCGACACGCCGCTGACGATCTACGCCGCCACGAAAAAGGCGACCGAGGCGATGGGCCACAGCCATGCGCATCTGCACGGGCTGCCGATCACCATGTTCCGCTTCTTCACGGTCTACGGGCCCTGGGGCAGGCCTGACATGGCGCTGTTCAGCTTCGTCGCGGCGATCCTCGAAGGCCGGGCCATCGACCTTTACAACCACGGCGACATGCGGCGCGACTTCACCTATGTGGACGACCTGGTGCGGGCGATCCGCCTGCTGATGACCGAGGCGGTCCCGGAACGCCCCGAGGACGGCATCGCGCCCGAGGGCGACAGCCTGAGCCCTGCGGCGCCCTTCCGTGTCGTCAACATCGGCAATTCCCGCCCTGAAAGCCTGCTCGACTTCGTCGCCGCGATCGAGGACGCGCTGGGCGTCAAGGCCACGCGCAACCTGTTGCCGATGCAGCCCGGCGACGTGCCCGCCACCTGGGCCGACGCGGCTCTGCTGGAACGGCTGACCGGATTCCGGCCGCAGACCGACATGCGTGACGGCGTGCGCCGCTTCGTCGACTGGTATCGCGACTATTACCGGGTTTGATCGGATCGGCCCGGCGTCCGGGCAGGCCCGCCGGCACGACCGGGGGCCGCGGGCAGGGGCCGGTTTCTGGCCCGGCGCCGAATAAGGGGCTTTGTCACGCCCCGGGGAACGTTTAACAGGGACCGGCGCGACGCGCCCGAGTTTGTCGTAGAGAGCCTGTAGTGCAGAAGATTTCTGTTGTCACGGCCGTGTTCAATCGCCACGGAACCGTCGCCGAGGCGATCGACAGCGTCGCGGCGCAGGACCATCGCGATGTCGAGCACGTCATCCAGGATGGCGGCTCGACCGACGGCACGCTCGAGGTGATCGCGCGCGTCGCGGGTCCGAAGGTGCGGCTGCACAGCGAGCCGGATGGCGGCATCTATGATGGCATCAACCGGGGCATCGCCCACACCACCGGCGACATCATCGGCCTGATGCATTCCGATGATCTCTTTGCCGACACGCGCGTGCTGTCCTGGGTGGCCGAGGCGATGGCCGACCCCGACGTCGAAGGCGTTTATGGCGATCTCGACTATGTCGCCGCCACCGATACGATGCGCGTCATCCGCCGGTGGCGCGCGGGCGAATACACGCCGGCCAAGCTGCGCCGGGGCTGGATGCCGCCGCACCCCACGCTTTACCTGCGGCGCGAGGTTTTCGACCGGCTGGGACTCTACAACACCGATTTTCGTATCGCGGCGGATTACGACGCGATCCTGCGCTATCTCGTCAAGGGCAGGATCCGGCTGACCTATGTGCCGCGCGTCCTCGTCAAGATGCGCGTCGGCGGCGAAAGCAACCGGTCGCTGGCCAAGATCGTGCAGAAGAGCCGCGAGGATTACCGCGCCATCCGTGCCAACGGCGTCGGCGGCCTCGGCACCTTCGCGTTGAAAAACCTGTCCAAGATCCAGCAGTTCCTGTGAGCACCGACATGACCAAACGCGCATTGATCACCGGCATCACGGGGCAGGACGGCTCTTACCTGGCGGAACACCTCCTGGACAAGGGCTACGAGGTGCATGGCATCAAGCGCCGCGCCTCGCTGTTCAATACCCAGCGCATCGACCACATCTACCAGGACCCGCATGAGCCCAACCCCAAGCTCGTGCTGCATTACGGCGACCTCACCGACACCTCGAACCTGACCCGCATCCTGCGCGACGTCGAGCCGGACGAGGTCTACAACCTCGGCGCACAGAGTCACGTGGCGGTCAGCTTCGAGGCGCCGGAATACACCGCCGACGTGGACGCGATCGGCACGCTGCGCCTTCTCGAGGGGCTTCGCTTTCTCGGACTGGAGGACAGGACGCGCTTTTTCCAGGCCTCCACCTCGGAACTCTACGGCCTGGTACGGGAGAGTCCGCAGAGCGAGACGACGCCCTTTCATCCGCGCTCACCCTACGCGGTGGCCAAGCTCTATGCCTACTGGATCTGCGTGAACTATCGCGAGGCATACGGGATCCATGCCAGCAACGGCATCCTGTTCAACCACGAAAGCCCCCGCCGCGGCGAGACCTTTGTCACGCGCAAGATCACCCGTGGCCTGGCCAACATCGCGCACGGGCTCGAGGATTGCGTCTACATGGGCAATATCGACGCGCTGCGCGACTGGGGCCACGCCCGTGACTACGTGCGCCTGATGTGGATGATGCTGCAACAGGAGACCCCCGAGGATTTCGTGATCGCCACCGGGGTGCAGCACTCGGTGCGGGATTTCATCACCTGGTCGGCCGCCGAATTGGGCATTACGCTGGAATTCTCCGGCACCGGCATGGACGAGATCGCGACCGTGGTCGCTGTCACCGGCGACAAGGCCCCCGCGGTCAGCCCGGGTCACGTGGTGATGCGGGTCGATCCCCGCTATTTCCGCCCCGCCGAGGTCGAGTCCCTGCTGGGCGACCCGTCGAAGGCGCAGCGGAAACTGGGCTGGAAGCCCGAGGTTACCGCCCGGCAGATGTGCGCCGAAATGGTCGCCGCCGATCTGAAGGCGGCGCAGCGTCACGCGCTGCTCAAGGCACATGGGCATGAAGTGACCGCCGCGCTCAAAAGCTGAGGCTCGCGCCACAAGGCCATGCCCTGCGCCAAATGCGGCGCCGCGGCCCGTCCTGCCCTTTGCCAACGCGAACCGGGGCCGCGCGCGGCCATTCCCGGCTGGACCGGGAGGGGCGGGCATGCGACACCTCCGCCTTGTGGAAACACCGTGAGCGACATGACAAGACTCTACGTTGCAGGCCATCGTGGCATGGTTGGCGGCGCCATCCTGCGCCGGCTCGAGAAGCGGCGTGCCGCCGGAGAGCGCCTTGACCTCGTCACCAGAACCCATACCGAACTCGACCTGACCGACCAGGCCGCTGTGCGCGCCTTCTTCGCCGCCGAACGGCCCGACGTGGTGATCCTGGCGGCCGCGCGGGTCGGCGGCATCCACGCCAACAGCACCTATCCGGCCGAATTCATCTACGAGAACCTGATGATCGAGTGCAACGTGATCCATCAGGCCTTTGCCGCCGGTGTCACGCGGCTTCTGCAACTGGGCTCGTCTTGCATCTATCCCCGGCTGGCGCCGCAGCCGGTGGCCGAGCAGGCGCTGCTGACCGGCCCGCTGGAGCCCACGAACGAGCCCTACGCCGTCGCCAAGATCGCCGGGATCAAGCTGTGCGAAAGTTACAGCAGGCAATACGGCGTCGACTACCGCTCTGTCATGCCTGCCAATCTCTACGGGCCGGGCGACAATTTCCACCCGGACAACGGCCATGTCCTGCCCGCGCTGATCCGCCGCTTCGACGAGGCCGTGCGGAGCGGCGCCGAGGCTGTGACGATCTGGGGAACGGGCATGCCCCGGCGCGAATTCCTGCATGTGGACGACATGGCCGAGGCGTCGCTTTTCGTCCTCGATCTCGACCGCGCCACCTACGAGGCGAACACGCAGCCCATGCAGAGCCACATCAACGTCGGCAGCGGCCGTGACATCTCGATCCTCGAGTTGGCGCAGCTGGTGGCGCGTGTAACAGGCTTTTCCGGCCGGATCGAGACCGACCCGACCCGGCATGACGGAACGCCCCGCAAGCTGATGGATGTCTCGCGCCTGCGCGACATGGGCTGGCGGGCGGGCATTCCGCTGGACCGCGGCGTGGCCGAGACCTATCGCTGGTTCGTGGACCATCGCGACGCCTTCCGCGGCTGAGCGGCGCAGGTGACGGAGGATCATCCCCCATGCCCATCCCGCAGGACAGGCTGAAACCCATCGTTCCGCTGCGGCTGGATCGGTTCCGACCGCCGCGGATCCCGGGCAACCGGAGCGTTGCCGTTCGGTTGTGCTGGTATGTGCTGGACGCACTGATCTTGCGCAACGCCCTGCTGGGGCTGGTGCCGTCGCGGGTCAAGGCGGCGCTGCTGCGCGCCTTCGGCGCGCGGGTCGGCACCGGACTGGTGCTCAAGCCGCGCGTGTCGATCAAGTATCCCTGGTTCCTCGAGATCGGCGACCACGTCTGGATTGGCGAGGGGGTATGGATCGACAACCACACCACCGTGCGGATCGGCAGCCATGTCTGCATCAGCCAGGGCGCCTGCCTGTTCACCGGCAACCATGACTGGTCCGATCCGGCCTTCGCCTTCTTCTGCAAGCCGATCGAGATCGGCGACGGGGCGTGGATCACCGCCTTTCAGAAGGTGCCGCCGGGCTCTGTCATTCCCGCCCATCACGCCCTGGTGGACGGATGACCGGGCAGGGTGTTCCGGGGCAAGGGCAAGGCGGGCGCGCCCGGGGCATCCGGTCGGACGGTTTCCGCAGGAACGATCGGACGGGCCGCCGATGCGCCTGCTGATCCTCACCCACTGGCTGTCCAACCGCGGCGGCGGCGTGTCGGTGGTGGCCGCCGCCCATGCCCGCGCGCTGGCCGCCATGCCGGGGATCGAGGTGCACGCGATGGGCCTTGTCAGCGACCCAGGCGAGCGGGCCGACCAGGACTGGGGCGGCGCCACGGTGCACGCGTTGATCCCGCGCGACACCCGGCTGACCGGGCATGCGCCCGGCATGGTGCGCGCCATCGAGGCGATCGCCCCGGACGTCGTGCACCTGCACGGGCTCTGGACCTATCCCGCGCTGCTGGCCGGGCGCTGGCGGGCGCGCCATCCCGGCGGGCGACTGGTGATCTCGCCGCATGGCATGCTGACGCCCTGCGCCCTGGCGCAATCCGCCTGGAAAAAGGCTCTCGCGGGCCTGCTGTTCCAGCGCCGGACCTTTGCCCGCGCCGACCTGCTGCACGCGCTATCCGCGTCCGAGACGACCGAGATCCGCGCCTATTGCGGCGCCCGCTTGGTGGCCGAGATTCCCAATGGCGTCGACCTGGCGCCGGTGCCGCCCCGCGCGGAGCGGCCGGAACCGCGCCGGATGCTCTACCTGGGACGGATCCATCCCGGCAAGAATCTCGATGGTCTGCTGGAGGCCTGGGCGCATGCCGGGCCCTTGGCCGCAGGCTGGACGCTTCAGGTCGCGGGATGGGACCAAGGCGGCACCGAGGCGCGGCTGCGCGCGCAGGTGGCCCGGCTGGGCCTGGCCGACCGCGTGACCTTTTCCGGCCCGCTGTTCGGCACCAACAAGGATGCGGCGCTGGCCGCCGCCGATGCCTTTGTCCTGCCGTCGCTTAGCGAGGGCCTGCCGATGGCCGTGCTCGAGGCATGGAGCCATGCCCTTCCGGTGCTGATGACCGAGGCCTGCAACCTGCCGCACGGCTTTGCCGAGGGGGCCGCGCGGCGGCTGGACACCGCCGATGTCGCGCAGGCGGCCCGGGCGCTGGCCGACTTCCTGGCCATGGACGCCGCGACGCTGGCGCGGATGGGCGCCGCGGGCCGCGCTCTGGCCGAGCGCGACCATCGCTGGGACGTGGTGGCGCAGCGGTTTCGCGCGGCCTATGACTGGAGCCGAGGCGAAACCGAAAGGCCGGATTTCATTCGTGACTATTCGTGATGGCTGGTGACACCCTGCCGGGTGCCGACCAGCCGCTGGTCACCATCCTGGGCGCGCCGCGGTCGGGCCGGATCCCTGGCGACAAGACGCCCGACGCCCCCATGCGCATCGGCTTTCTGACGGCGTTCTGTCCGCAGGCGCGTGGTCGTCCCGGCCTTTGGCTTTTCCCACTCCGATGCTGCCCGCGGACATGCGTCAACCGGATGGATCAGGCACAGGCTCGGAACGGAGCCAGCGGCGCTCTTGGGGCAATTCCGGCGGACCGGGCGGGGGCCTTGGCCGCCGCCGTGTCGCTGCGGTCCCTCAAGGATCGCGACGCCTCGGCGACCCACCACCGCCGCGGCCTCTCAAGGCGGTGGCCCCCAAATCGGTCAGGGCTTGATCCAGCGGTTTTGGCTGAGGGCGGCATTGGTATTGTCGATCGTGCGGCAGAGGGCTTCGAAGGCGCATGTCCGGCCGTCCGACTGCCCATTTGCCCGTATTCTAGGGCATCTGCGCGCCGCTTGCAGCCCGCGTCTTGCCGTCCCCGTCGCGCGGGGCTCTGCGCAGCAATCCCGTGATGTCTCTGGCGACCCCTGAAGGACTCGAACCCTCAACCTGCTGATTAGAAGTCAGCTGCTCTATCCAGTTGAGCTAAGGGGCCGCGTGCCCTGCGGTTTGCCGGGATTCCGCCGGCTCTGCAAGCCTGCGATGCATGAATACCGACAGCGGATCCTCGGCATAATCGCCGAAGGGCGGGCAATAAGCGAAGCCTGCGCGTTCATACAGCGTGCGCGCGGGGGCGAATTCCGGCGCCGATCCGGTCTCTAGCCAGGCGTCCGTCGCGCCGGACTGGCGCGCCGCTCGCAGCAGGTGCGCCAGCAGCGTCTGGCCAAGCCCGCGTCCCCGCGTCTCGGCGGCGGTGTGCATGGATTTCAGTTCAACCCCGCCATCGCCCAGCGGCTTCAGCGCGCCGACCGCCATCACCGTCCCGGCCGCGTCGCGCAACGCATGGACGGTGGCACCCGAGGCGGCAAGCGCCTCGGCAGTCATGACGTGGCAGCTTTCGGCAGGCGACAGCGAGCGCATCAGGGCTGCGTGCCGCTCCAGGAGTGCGTCCACCTGCACGTCAGGGCCCGAAACGGTAGCGATCTCGACCATCAGGGACACGTCGCCTCGTTCGATCCAGAGAACACAAGCACGGTAAAGCCCCTTGCCCTTTATCACGCCTCGATGCCGGCCAGGACCCCCGCCGGATGGCCGGGACGATGCCGCGAACCCGGTCAAAAGACAACAGGAAGGCCCTTTCATTCGGGCATGTTCGCGGTGGATGCGACAAGGGTGGGCAGGGCGGCACCATCGTTCCCGAACAACGTCGGTGACCACCTCGGCCAGATCCTACACCATCCCGTGGGGCACTACCGTTGTTGTCGCCGATCAGCACATCCGCCCCGCCGCCGCCCAGCCGCCCCGCCTTCCTCGTAGCGCCGGCTTGCGGCGCGCAGGTCGACCACGGTGCCGTCCGCCCCGGCGAGAATGACAGCACCATCGCCGGCGCGATCTCGAAACAGCCGGGCCTCCTGCCTTTCGGGGTAAGGTTGACGGCCTCACATGCCCGCAGGTCGATCCGGTGCCAGTCGGTTTCGAATTCGGTCCGGATCTTGGCAGGTTCGACTCCCCCGGACGGACAGATGCATATCGCACGCCGAAAAGTCGTCGAAGGCAATCGGCGAGAAGTAGGTTTTTTCGGAGAAGTCCTTGTTGTTTCCGATCAACTTGCCGGAACTGCGATGGATGTCGATCACCACCGTCATTCCGGTGTCAACCGCGCTGATGCGGGTTTCGCCAAGGCCGGTGCCGTCGAGGGTCGACATGTCACCGGGGATCGTGTCCGCCCCGACGGTGCCGACCTTGTCGCCCATCTCTCAAAAGGGTTTGGATCAGGCCTCGGAGGTCGGGAAGAAGGCGCAGCGTCAGCCGCTTTGGGCTGACACTCCGCAACTGAAATGACTTTTTTCGATCTGTTGATGACGAACCGCAGGGGCCATACTCAGGCGGTGCGGAAAAGGTGGCACTGGTGGCGACCCAAAGGTACCCTGGGCAGGCGGGGACGGTTCAAGGGTGCCAATGCCGGGCGACCCGGTGTATGACAGGGCCATCGCACACCGAAACTGGATGTTCCCGTGACAGAGACGTTTCTCCGCATCATCGCAACCGGCAAGGGCGAGTCCGAACGGCCGTCTGCCGACCGACTCATTTCCGGTTCACCCGAGTTCACAACATGGAATGTCGAAGACGTCGATGGCCTGTATTGCGGGACGTGGCGGTCCACTCCGGGCAAGTGGCGGATTCAGTATGATGAATGGGAATACTGCCGCATTCTGGAAGGCCATTCGATCATCGCCGAAGACGGCGGCGAGGCGTTCGAGGTCCGGGCTGGCGACAGCTTTGTCATCCGTCCCGGCTTTGCCGGGACTTGGGAAGTCGTCGAAACCACGACCAAGGAGTACGTGATCCGCCTGTGATCGGCTCGACGGGCCGGCGATCAGTGCGTCCAGGGCGCGCGACGGTCGACGGCGAAATTCTCGGCATAGCCGCGCGGGCGCACGTTCGGCTTGCGCTTGTGCGGTTCGAAGACGTCTGCCTCGATCTTGTGCTCGGCGGCATAGGCCATCGCGGCTTCCTTGCTGTCGAACTTCAGCCGGACCTGGGCCTGCGTGTCGCTGGAGGATGTCCAGCCCATCAACGGATCGACCTCGCGCGGGCTTGCCGGTGCGAATTCCAGGATCCAGGTCCGGGTCTTGCCCTGGCCCGAGGACATGGCGGTCTTGGCGGGCTGATAGATTCTTGCGCGCATCGTCAGGCTCCTTCAGTCGGCCCCGTTATCCGGGATTTGCGGTCCCGGGGCAAGCGGACGTTCCGGCGCAATTGACGCAGAGCGAGCAAGGGGAGGGGTGCAAACAGGGTTTGGCCGGAATGCGGGCCGCGGGGAGCGAGGGGTGGGTGTGTGCGACACGCGCTCCGGCCAAACCTGCTGCTTGCCCTGTTAAGATACATCTGGATCAATGATTTCAAAATGAAATTTTTAACCAATGCGAAAGTTTCGCGCTGCGTGACGAGGCCGCCGGGTAAGGCGTTGGTAGCGATCACATTTATGTCGCAAAGCGCGGGGCTTGTCGTCCCGGCAGGGCGTTTCGGAAATCGCGGGCCGGACCTGAGCCGGGCGAATCTCTCAAGGGCCACCGCACAGCCAGGCCATCAACTCGCCACGCGAATACGATACGCGCATCCGGTCGATGTCGACGATGCCGAAACCGCTCATCGTGTTCTGGAACATGCGCATGCTGCCAAAGCCGACCTCGCCCTGCACAAGGTAGCCGCGCCGCACATCCTTTCTTTCGGGAAAGGACCGCAGCGCCGAGGCCAGCGCCTTGCCGACCTCGAAGGACATGTCGGCAAAATCGTAGCTCCGCAGGTCCCACAGGATCGGCGCCAGAAAGGGCCACCCCTTGCTATCCCGCAGGAACACCATCACAGCGTGCAGATCCTCGCGGGTCATTCTGGCCTGCGGTTCCACCGAAATGACGCGCTCTGTCCCGCCGGTCTCCAGCAGTCGCAAAACGAAATCGCAGGTCGGACCATGCGCGGTGACTCGTGCGACTTCCATTTCCGGCTGCTCAATCATGAGTGGCATTCGTATCGGGTTATACACCAAGAAGTGTATGGCGCGGCCTTGGGGAAAGATAGGGGCCAAGGCAATTTTCCGCCTTGTGTTGCCTGACTGCCGGGCATCCGATGGGGTTGAAACACGCCCTTGCGAACGCAACTTTACAATGGCCCAGACGGAAAGGTTGGTTCCATGCCCTATGCCCATTCGGACAAGTCCGCCCCGGCGCTGCATGCCGCGGCGCCTGAAGTCCGCACGCGCGAAAAGTTGGAAGGCGGGCGGCGTTTCGTCATGCATTCCGGGTTCGAGCCCGCCGGCGACCAGCCCGGCGCCATCGCCGAACTGTCGCAGGGCATCCTGGGCGGCGACCGCGACCAGGTGCTGCTGGGCGCGACCGGCACGGGCAAGACTTTTACCATGGCCAAGGTGATCGAGGCGACCCAGCGCCCCGCCATTATTCTTGCGCCGAACAAGACGCTGGCCGCCCAGCTTTACGGCGAATTCAAGGGGTTCTTTCCCGAAAACGCGGTCGAATACTTCGTCAGCTATTACGATTATTACCAGCCCGAGGCCTATGTCGCGCGCTCGGACACGTATATCGAGAAGGAATCCCAGATCAACGAGCAGATCGACCGCATGCGCCACTCGGCCACGCGGGCGCTTCTGGAACGGGATGACGTGATCATCGTGGCGTCGGTTTCCTGCATCTACGGTATCGGCTCGGTCGAGACCTATGGCGCGATGACCCAGGACCTGCACGTAGGAAAAGAATATGACCAGCGAAAGGTCATTGCCGATCTCGTCGCCCAGCAATACCGCCGCAACGACCAGGGTTTTCAGCGCGGCTCGTTCCGGGTTCGTGGCGATTCCCTCGAAGTCTGGCCCGCCCACCTCGACGATCGCGCCTGGCGGCTGTCCTTCTTCGGCGAGGAACTGGAATCGATCACCGAATTCGACCCGCTCACCGGGCAGAAGACCGACAATTTCGAGCGGATCCGCCTCTATGCCAATTCGCACTACGTCACGCCGAAACCGACGATGCAGCAGGCCGTGGTCGGGATAAAGAAGGAATTGCGCTTGCGGCTCGACCAACTCGTGGCCGAGGGCAAGCTGCTCGAGGCGCAGCGGCTGGAACAGCGCACCAATTTTGATATCGAGATGCTCGAGGCGACCGGCGTCTGCAACGGGATCGAGAATTACTCGCGCTATCTCACCGGTCGCGCGCCGGGCGAACCGCCGCCCACGCTGTTCGAATTCATCCCCGACAACGCCATCGTCTTCGCCGACGAAAGCCACGTCTCCGTCCCCCAGATCGGCGGCATGTATCGCGGCGACTACAGGCGGAAATTCACCCTGGCCGAACACGGCTTTCGCCTGCCGTCCTGCATGGACAACCGCCCGCTCAAGTTCGAGGAATGGGACGCCATGCGCCCGCAATCGGTCTTCGTCTCGGCCACCCCGGCATCGTGGGAGATGGAGCAAACGGGCGGCGTCTTCACCGAACAGGTGATCCGCCCCACCGGCCTGATCGACCCGCCGGTAGAAATCCGGCCCGTCGAGATGCAGGTGGACGACCTGCTGGACGAGGTGCGCAAAGTCACGGCCAAGGGCATGCGCACGCTGGCCACGACCCTGACCAAACGCATGGCCGAGGACCTGACCGAATACCTGCACGAACAGGGCATCAAGGTTCGCTACATGCACAGCGACATCGACACGATCGAGCGGATCGAGATCCTGCGCGACCTGCGCCTGGGCGCCTTCGACGTGCTGGTGGGGATCAACCTGCTGCGCGAGGGGCTCGACATTCCTGAATGCGGGCTGGTCGCCATTCTCGACGCGGACAAGGAGGGCTTCCTACGCTCGGAAACCTCGCTGATCCAGACCATCGGCCGCGCCGCGCGGAACGCCGAGGGCCGCGTCATCATGTATGCCGACCGTATCACCGGCAGCATGGAGCGCGCGATGGCCGAGACCGACCGCCGCCGCGCCAAGCAGATCGCCTATAACGAGGAACACGGCATCACCCCCGCGACGATCCGCAAGAATGTCGAGGACATCCTCGCCGGCCTCTACAAGGGCGACGTGGACATGAACCGCGTGACGGCCCAGATCGACCCCAAGCGGCAGGGGAGCAACCTTGCCGCCGTTCTGGAGGGCCTGCGCAACGACATGCGCAAGGCCGCGGAGAACCTGGAATTCGAGGAAGCGGCGCGGTTGCGCGACGAGATCAAGCGGCTGGAGGCGGTGGATTTGGCGGTGGCCGACGACCCGCTGGCGCGTCAGCAGGCGGTGGAGCGGGCGTCGGAGGAGGCTGTCAAGACGCGCGGGCGGAGCACGGCGGGGCGACCGGGGCAGCGGGGTGGGGTGAAGCGGCGGGGGAGGTGACTGCTAAAGGAACTTCATTCCCATCAACACCCACCTACTAGTTGCCTTATCAAGCGATGACGCTCGCCCTTTGAACCCAGTCAGCTTGCCAAATGGAGTGAAACCAGCGTCAGATTTTACTTGAGCACTAAACAGTGTTGCGTACTCAAAAACATCGAAGAGTGCCTGCCTAACCGCACCATCTTTCACCTGTTTTCCGTGAACAATATTGTCTCTCGCCTTTTCCGCGTGCAATAGACGTTCGTGCACTTCTTTTTTTAGCTCTTTATTGAATACTGACTTGTACTTATCTCGAAATCCAGGCCGTGTAATTTCCCAATTGTCCAAAGCGTTTGCTGCTAGCTGTGCGTTGACCCGATGTAGTTTAACAATCCCACAGTAAAGGGCCTTAACTTGCGCCGTTTCGATCTTTGAAAAGAGATGAATGAGTGAAACCTCTGCCGGAAAATCATTAAACAGCTTTGGGAAATGCTGAAACGATCGTCTAATTTCGTCATCAAGACTATCAAATTTGTCACATAATGTTTGACGCCTAGGTACGCCCATTGAAATTTCTCCGCGACGCTCATGTTCACTCGTAGTATCAGGTATTATTCACATCAAATCAACGACAACACGTTGGGTCGTTATTACGTCAGACTTGTAGTTGCGATTTTCCGCCAACAACGGCGAAGCCGCCGCGCGAGCGCCGACGCCGGGGCTCCGCCCGTTCGGTCCTCAAACCTGCCACTGGCAGGTTTGCCGCTGCGCGGACCGGCCTTCACCCACGCGCGTCGGCGCTCGCGCGGCTCTGCACCCAGCCAATCCCGTCCAGGGCCTGACCCGGGACCTCGCACCAAAGAAAAACGCGGCCCCCTCCGGAGCCGCGCCACACCCACCAAAGGGATCAATCAGAAATCGAACAGGTCCTCCAGGAACCCGCCCCGCTTCTTCTTCTTGCCCGAGTAACCCGGATCATACCCCCGATCCTCATACCCGCGCGCCTGCGGTTGCGACGGCGGCGGAGGGGGCGGCGGCGTCTGGGCCGCGCTGCGGTCGATGATCTTGTCCAGTTCGCCCCGGTCCAGCCAGACACCCCGGCATTGCGGGCAATAGTCGATCTCGACGCCGGAGCGTTCGGCGATCACGAGGGCGGTTCCGTCAATCGGGCATTTCATGCGTCTCTCCTGTCTGGACGTTCCCCATCCAGATAGGCACGCGGCGCCCGATTGCATCCCCTCGGGCCAAACCCAAGGTCGCAAAACGAAAAACGCGGCCCCGCAAGGGACCGCGCCACATCAGAACCGGTAAGGCGGTAAGCCTTATGCGAGTTCGAGGTTCGTCGCGCTCTGGCGGCCGTCGCGGCCGGATTCCAGTTCGAACGTCACCTTCTGGTTGTCTGCCAGGCCGGTCAGGCCAGCGCGCTCGACAGCGGAGATGTGCACGAACACGTCCTTGCCGCCGTTGTCAGGCTGGATGAAGCCGAAGCCTTTGGTGGAGTTGAACCATTTCACAGTGCCAGTGGCCATCTGTCTTTTCCTTACTTGTGTCGCCGCTCGCAGAATGCAGCAGCCCGGCAAAGTCGCGTCTGTATCGAGTGACTGCGTACCGGTGAAGGAAGACAGAGTCGAATAGAAGGTCTCAGCGCGCACTGTATGCCAGATGCGCCAATCAAACGCAAGTGGAACTTCCGTGGCCCGCAGGGCGGCTTTTCAACCCAACCGCGTGCGACTAGGCTGCGGCGAAACCGCAAGGGCAGGGGCAGATGCCGGGCAAGAGACACCAGGGACGATGGGCGGCGCTGCTGCTGGCGTGGCTGATGCCGCTGGCCGTCCTGGCCCAGCCGATGGATTGCGTCGACACGGTCGCAAGGGATCCGCGCCTTGCCCCGGTGGCCCGCGCGCTCGACGCGACCGATGCGCTTTTTCCCGCCCTGCGCGAGGCGCTGGCGGCCAGTGTCGGCCACCTCTGCCTTGCCCAGCCGCCGCTGGGTGCGCAGGGCTATTTCGAACCGGCGACGCGCCGCCTTGTCCTGTCGGCGGACCTGCCCGAGGGGCTGATGCAGGCGGTGTTCTTTCACGAGTTGCGCCACGCGCAGCAATTCGCCAGCGGCAGCTGCCCCGCGCCGGAGCTTGCGATGCAGGACCACGCCCAGGCCGTCTTTGCGATGGAGGCCGACGCCTCCGTGAGTGCCCTCGTCATCGCCGACGCGCTGCGGCAGCAGGGCGAGGCGGCGATGTGGCAGGCGCTGGCCGCCTGGCCCATGCAGGCCGACATCGCGCTGGCCTATGACTCCGCCCGCGATGACGGGCAGGGGATCGCACAGGCGGCGGCGGCGGCCTTCGACGCCTGGTATGCGGGCGAGGAGCGGCGCGAGGCCTATTACGTCGCGGCCTGCATGGACTACCTCGACAAGCAGGATCGCGAGCATCGTCTGCCGCGCTATGACAGCCTCGATCCCGGTTTCTTCGACGGTCTCTGCGTGTTGCCAGACGGCGCCGCCTATGCCTGCGCCCCGCGCCCCTGATTGCCGTCGCGGACAGGCGTCAGTTGCTGGTCTTGACGTCCAGCGCCACCACCTCGCCATCGTGCAGCAGCAAGGTCTTCCAGCGCGGATTGCTGTCAAAGCGTTCGTAGATGCTGACGAAGACGGTGTTGCGGGCCAGGCGCGACACCTTGTTGCCGCAGGGCTTGCCCTTGCCGACGCCGCAGACGCGCGATTTCAGCGCGTCATAGGCCGCGTCGGTTTCCGACACCGGCAGGTTGCTCCCGCTGGGGCCAAACCGGATCTGTTCATAGGTTTCGGCGTCGCCGAACATCACCAGCGCGGCCGAGAACTGCCGTGCACAGCCGTCGTCGAAGCCGCCGATGTAGAAATTGTGCAGCGCCGTGGTGCCCGGCGCGCTGTCATGCAGCGTATAGCCCCGACCGTTCTTGGGATAGCTGTCCACCTTGCGGCCCAGCGAGGCCGCCGAGACGCCGCAGACCCGCGCGATTTCGCCGAAGGGCAGTTGCTGACCCGGCCCGGACTGGCGGTAATCCGGGGCGTCGGGGCTGAGGCCATCCGCAGCGCTGCTGTCGCGGCGCCCGCCGCCGAACAGTGCCGCAAGACCGCGACGGGGGGCGGCATCGCTGGCGGTCTCGGGCGGCATGGCGGCAAGTTCGACCGGCGGTTCGGAGGGCTCTGCGGGCGCCGCCTCCGCCGTCTCGTCCGCCTTGGCCGCCTCCGCCTGCCTTCCCAGGAAGCCCAGCAAACCGCGCCGGGGCCGGTTGGTCGAGGCGGCGGGCGCCGTGGCCTCGACCCCCTCCAGCGCGGCGGCCTGGCCGGCCTCTGCCGTGACCGGCACATCGGCCAGGCGCGGCAGTTCGGGTGTCGCGGCGCAGGCGGCCAGCGTCAGGGCGCAGGCGGCAAGGGTCAGGGGGTGGCGCATCCGGGCTCCGTTCTTGGGGTCCACCGCCGGTGTAGCGCGAAGCCGGGCGACCCGTCCACTGCCCAAAGCCTTGCAGGCGGATTGCCGCGAGGGTAGCTCAGAATTCCTCGACCGCCAGCACGCCGCCCAGCGACTTGACCGCGCCCTTGATCTCGGGCGTCACGGGAAAGTCGGGACATTCGATGTCGACCTCCTGGATCTTCGCGGGCAGGTCATGCGCGGTCACGCAGATCCGTACCGGGCCGCGCGGTGCCTTGGGCATCTGCTCGGCGGCGCGGGACAGCACGGTGGCGATCTGCGGCAGCGCCATCTGGTTCTCGACGAAGATGCGCAGACCCGGCACGCCGCCGCTGGCGACGATCGCATCCACGGGCGACACACCGCGGCCCAGCAACTTCAGCTGATCGGCCTCCATCGTCGCCTCGACCGTGACGACGACCTTGGATCCGGTTTCGAGATACTCGCGCGATTTTTCCAGCGTTTCCGAGAACAGCGTGACCTCGTAGGCTCCCGTGGGATCGGACAATTGCGCAAAGGCGAACCGGTTGCCGCGGGCGCTTTTCCGCTCCTGCCGCCCGGCGACCACGCCCGCCAGCTTGGCCACCAGCGGCCCGCCCTCGGCGCGACCCGTCACCTCGTCCAGCGTCATGCAGCCCTGCCGTTTGAGGGCGGGCATGTAATCGTCCAGCGGATGGCCGGACAGGTAGAAACCCACGGCTTTAAATTCCTCGGCCAGCCGTTCGGCGGGCAGCCAGTCGGGCACCGGCGACAGGCGCGGTTCCGGCAGGTCGTCCCCCGCCTCGCCAAAGAGCGAGACCTGCGCGCTGGCCTTCTGGTCGTGGATCGCCGCCGAATAGGCCACCAGCGCGTCGATGCTGTCGAACACCCGCCGCCGGTTCGGGTCCAGCTGGTCGAACGCCCCGGCCCGCGCCAACATCTCGATCGGGCGCTTGCCGATGCGCTTGATGTCGACCCGGCGGGCGAAATCGAACAGCGTCGCAAAGGGTTTCGCACCACGCCCCTCGACCACCAGCTTCATCGCCTCGACGCCCACGTTCTTGAGCGCGCCCAGCGCGTAGACCAGCTTGCCCTCGGCCACGTCGAAGGTCGCCTGGCTGCGGTTCACGCAAGGCGGCACCCAGGGCAGGCCCAGCCCCTTGCGGACTTCCTCGAAATACACCGCCAGCTTGTCCGTCAGGTGGATATCGCAGTTCATGACGCCCGCCATGAACTCGACCGGGTGGTTCGCCTTCAGCCACGCCGTCTGGTAGGACACCACCGCATAAGCCGCCGCGTGCGACTTGTTGAAACCGTAGTTGGCGAATTTCTCCAGCAGGTCAAAGACTTCGCCCGCCTTCTCCTTGGTCACGCCATTGGCCGTCGCTCCCGTGATGAACTTGGGGCGTTCCTTGGCCATCTCCTCGGCGATCTTCTTGCCCATCGCGCGGCGCAGCAGGTCGGCGCCGCCGAGGCTGTATCCCGCCATGACCTGCGCGATCTGCATCACCTGCTCCTGGTAGACGATGATGCCCTGCGTTTCTTCCAGGATGTGGTCGATGGACGGATGAATCGAGGTGATCTCGCGCAGCCCGTTCTTGACCTCGCAATAGGTCGGGATGTTCTCCATCGGGCCGGGGCGATACAGCGCCACCAGCGCCACGATATCCTCGATGCAGGTGGGCTTCATGCGCTTGAGCGCATCCATCATGCCCGAGCTTTCCACCTGGAACACCGCGACCGTCTTTGCCGCCGCATAGAGCTGGTAGGTCTTTTCGTCGTCCAGCGGGATCAGGTTCATCTGGTTCTCGGCGCCGGGCGCGGGCTGGTACAGCTCCGTCCCGTCGGCGGCGACATGCAGCGGACGGCCCGATTTCAGGATCAGGTCCAGCGCGTTCTGGATCACCGTCAGCGTCTTGAGCCCGAGGAAGTCGAACTTCACCAGCCCCGCCGCCTCGACCCATTTCATGTTGAACTGCGTCGCGGGCATTTCCGATCGCGGATCGCGATAGAGCGGCACCAACTCGTCCGTGGGCCGGTCGGCGATCACCACCCCGGCCGCGTGTGTGCCGGCAGAGCGCAGCAGCCCCTCGACCTGCATCCCGTAATTCAGCAGGCGCGCGACGACCTCTTCCTTGTCGGCCTCTTCCTTGAGGCGGGGCTCGTCCTTCAGCGCCTTCTCGATGCTGACGGGCTTCACCCCCTCGACCGGGATCATCTTGGACAGGCGGTCCACCTGGCCGTAGGGCATCTGCAACACCCGCCCCATGTCGCGCACCGCCGCCTTGGACAGCAGCGCGCCAAAGGTGATGATCTGCGCCACCCGGTCATGGCCATATTTCTCCTGCACGTATCGGATGACCTCTTCGCGGCGGTCCATGCAGAAGTCGATGTCGAAGTCGGGCATCGACACCCGCTCGGGGTTCAGGAACCGCTCGAACAGCAGGCTGTAGCGCAGCGGATCGAGGTCGGTGATGGTCAGCGCATAGGCCACCAGCGAACCGGCCCCCGATCCCCGCCCCGGCCCGACCGGAATGTCGTGATCCTTGGCCCACTGGATGAAGTCGGCCACGATCAGGAAGTAGCCGGGGAACCCCATCCCCTCGATGATGCCCAGTTCGAAATCCAGCCGCTCCTGGTATTGCTCGGGCGTCACCGCGTGCGGGATCACCTTCAGTCGCTCCTGCAGCCCCTCGTTCGCCATGCGCCGCAGCTCGGCGACCTCGTCATCGGCGAATTTCGGCAGGATCGGCGCGCGCTTGTAGGCCGCAAAGGCGCAGCGCCGGGCGATTTCCACCGTATTCTCCAGCGCCTCGGGCAGGTCGGCGAACAGCGTCGCCATCTCCTGCGGCGTCTTGAGGTAATGCTGCGGTGTCAGGCGGCGGCGCGGCTCGTTCTGGTCGACATAGGCGCCCTCGGCGATGCAGATCATCGCGTCATGCGCCTCGAACATCCCCGATTTCGGGAAATAGACGTCGTTCGTCGCGACCAGCGGCAGGCCCATGTCATAGGCCATTTCCACGTGGCCGCGTTCGGTCATCCGCTCGGCCTCGGGCAACCCGCCCTCGACCGGGTGGCGCTGCAACTCGACATACAGGCGGTCGCCGAAGATCGCTGCCAGCTTGTGCATCAGCGCCTCGGCCGCCGGGCGCTGCCCCTGCCGCAACAGCCGCCCGATGGGTCCGTCCGGCCCGCCCGTCAGGCAGATCACGTCCTCGGAATGGCTTTCCAGTTCCTCCAGCGTGATGTGTGCCAGGTCCGGCCCGCGCCGCATGTAGAGGCACGAGTTCAGCTTCATCAGGTGTTCATACCCGCGCTCGGTCTGCGCCAGCAGCACGACCGGGGCGGGGTCCTTGGCCCGCTCGCCGGGGCGCGGCTCGTGAAAGCGCAGGTCCATCTGGCAACCTACTATGGGCTGCACCCCCGCGCCCTGGGCCGAGACGGAAAACTCCAGCGCGGCAAAGAGGTTGTTCGTGTCGGTCACGGCGACCGCGGGCATGTCCATGCCGGCCACGAGGCCCGGCAACTTCTTCAGCCGCACGGCGCCTTCGAGCAGCGAGTATTCGGTGTGAACGCGGAGGTGGATGAATCGGGGGTCGGCCATCCGCAAACGATAGGCTGTGGCCCGGCGGGCGGAAACCCCTTTCCTTGGGGGTTTGGCTGTTCGATTGAAAGAGCCAGACCTTGCTACGCAATACCGGACAAAAGGAAACGCGGGCAGTCCTGGTCGCCCTTGCCCATGTCTTGGTTCTCGACTGCGACGGCGACCAACCGCTGCTGGCGGTGAAAAGCTGCACGCTCGACGACGGTTTCCCGCCTTCTGAGGTCTGGACGAGCGACCGGCAGTGCAACGCGCCGGTCGTATCTGTTAACAAACCATTGATTATAATTTCAAAAACTCTGACTCAATGTTTCGCGTGCGAAACATTGAGTCACTCTTGCTGACCTTTCTCCAGGCCGTCTCTCGCCACCGAATCCTTTGACTTCTGACGCGGCGCGGCCTGTCCTGTCGGTATCGCCTGGATAGGACAGCCAGCATGCGCGCCCCCGAACCGGATTCCGACCTCGACCTCAATCTCGACCGTGTCATGACAGCCAGCGCCGCCGCGCTCTGGCGCTGCTGGACAGAGCCGGAGTTGCTGAAACGATGGTTCTGCCCGCTACCCTGGAAAGTCACCCATGCCGAGATCGATCCGCGACCGGGCGGCCGGTTCAACACCCGCATGGAGGGTCCGAACGGCGAGGCGCCGGCCAACGACGTCTGCCAGATGGACTCGAAGGGTTGTTTCCTGGACATCGATCCGGGCCGCCGGCTGGTGTTTACCGACGCACTGCGCGAGGGCTGGCGGCCGAACGCCACGCCTTTCATGACCGGCATCGTGACGTTTGCACCTGACCCCGACGGCGGCACACGCTACCGCGCTTTGGTCCTGCACCACGACCGCGAGACGCGGATCCGGCACGAAACGATGGGCTTCGAAGAGGGCTGGGGCACCGCCACCGACCAGCTCGAGGCGCTGGCCCGCAGCCTCTGAAACCGTCGATCGGGCCGTCGCCCCGGTGGCCGGGCCTTTTTTCTCTTGCCAATCCTGAAACCCCGCGCCTAGCGTTGAGACACAGGGAACCGCGCGGGCTCTACGCCGCATCGAGGACGCGCACCCGGCCAAGGGCACGGGCCAAGGCAGTAAGGCGGCAGGTTTTCACATGGAGATCACCTTTCTTCTGAACGGAGAGAGCGTGCACCTGGCCGGGGTCTCGCCCACGGTCACGCTGCTCGACTGGCTACGCGAGGACCGCGGCCTCACCGGCACCAAGGAGGGCTGCAACGAGGGCGATTGCGGCGCCTGCACCGTGATGGTGCGCGACGCCGAAGGCGCCAGGGCGCTGAACGCCTGCATCCTCTTCCTGCCGCAACTGCACGGCAAGTCCGTCACCACGGTCGAGGGGCTCGCCGCCCCGGACGGCACGCTGCATCCCGTCCAGCAGGCGATGATCGATTGTCACGGCTCGCAATGCGGCTTCTGCACGCCGGGCTTCGTCATGTCGATGGCGGTGGCGCACCTGAACGGCGATCAGCACCACGACGACGCGCTGGCGGGCAATCTCTGCCGCTGCACGGGTTACGCGCCGATCATCCGCGCCGCCCGTTCCGCGGCGAAACAGCCGGTGCCGGAACACCTCGCTCGCCCCTTCATCTTGCCCGAAAAACTCTCGGGGGGGCTCGCCGCAGGCGAGCGGGGGGCAGACAGCCCCCCTCACGACCATCACGCCCCGGAGACCGCCGACGAGCTCGCCGAACTCTACGCCCGCCACCCGAACGCCACGCTCGTTGCAGGGGCGACCGACGTGGGGCTGTGGGTGACGAAACAGCTGCGCGACCTGCCCGAGGTGATCTTCCTGAACCGCTGCCGCGACCTGCAGACCTTCGAGGAAACCGACCTGGGCCTGCGCATCGGCGCGGGCGTGACGATGGACCGGGTGCTCGACCTCTTGCGCGACAGGCACCCGAGCTATGCCGAGATGATCCGGCGCTACGGCTCTGTCCAGGTGCGGGCGGCGGCGACCATCGGCGGCAACATCGCCAATGGCTCGCCGATTGGCGACAACCCGCCCGCGCTGATCGCGCTGGGCGCGACACTGCACTTGCGCTACCGCGACACCCGGCGCGAGATGCCCATCGAGGATTTCTACCTCGACTATGGCAGGCAGGACCGCCATCCCGGCGAATTCGTCGAGGCGGTGACGATCCCCGCCCAGCCGGACCGGCTGCGGGTCTACAAGCTGTCGAAACGCTTCGACCAGGACATCTCGGCGGTCTGCGGCGCATTCAGCATCACGGTCGAGGATGGTCGCCTGGCGCGGGCCCGCATCGCCTTCGGCGGCATGGCCGGCATCCCGAAACGCGCCAGTGCCGTCGAGGCCGCGATCACCGGCAAGCCCTGGAGCGAAGAAACCCTCGTCGCCGCTTGGGACGCCTGGCAGGAAGACTTCACGCCGCTGTCCGACATGCGCGCCAGCGCGGAATACCGGCTGGAAGCCGCGCGCAACATGCTGACGCGCTGTCTGCTCGAGGATCTGGGCGCCCCGGTCAACGTCCTGGAGGTGCGGGCATGAGCGTCTCGAAATCCCTGCCACATGACGCCGCCCGCCTGCATGTCACAGGTGCGGCGCGGTATGTCGATGACATCCCCACTCCGCGCGGCACGCTGCACCTGGCCTTCGGCCTCGCACAGATCGCCTGCGGGCGGATCGCCGGGATCGACCTGGAGGCGGTGCGCGCCGCCCCCGGCGTGGTCGGCGTCTGGGAGGCAAAGGACCTGCCATCGGATTGCGACTGCTCGCCTTCGGCGCATGACGAACCGATGCTGTCAGGCCACACGGTGAATTACCTGGGACAGCCGGTCTTTCTTGTCGCAGCCGACAGTCACCTGGCAGCACGGCGCGCGGCGCGTCTGGCCAGGGTCGACTACCAGAAGCGCGACGCGATCCTGACGGTCGACGAGGCGCTGGCCGCTGAGAGCCGCTTCGAGGATGGGCCGCGCATCTGGGCGCGCGGCGACGCCGGAGAGGCGATCGACGCCGCGCCGAATGTGGTCGAGGGCGCGATCGAGATGGGCGGGCAGGAGCATTTCTACCTCGAGGGCCAGGCCGCCCTCGCCCTGCCGCAAGAGAACGGGGACATGGTGATCCATGCCTCGACCCAGCACCCGACCGAGATCCAGCACAAGGTCGCCCATGCGCTGCACCTGCCGATGCATGGCGTCCGGGTCGAGACGCGGCGGATGGGCGGCGGTTTCGGTGGCAAGGAAAGCCAGGGCAACGCGCTGGCCATCGCCTGCGCGGTGGTGGCGGCGGCCACCGGGCGGCCCGTCAAGATGCGCTACGACCGCGACGACGATTTCATGATCACCGGCAAGCGCCACGATTTCCGCATCGATTACCGCGTGGGCTTCGACGACGAGGGTCGGATTTCGGGGATCGAGTTCGTCCAGATGACCCGCTGCGGCTGGGCGCAGGACCTGTCGCTGCCGGTGGCGGACCGCGCGATGCTGCATGCGGACAACGCCTATCACCTGCCCAACGTGCGGATCGAGTCGCACCGGCTCAAGACCAACACGCAGAGCGCCACGGCCTTTCGCGGTTTCGGCGGGCCGCAGGGGATGCTGGGGATCGAGCGGGTGATGGATCACGTGGCCCATGCCCTGGGCCGCGATCCGCTGGCGGTGCGGCGGGCGAATTACTATGCGGAGATGGCGCGGGGGGGCTCTGCCCCCGCGCCTTCGGCGCCCCCCCGGAGTTTGTCGGGCAAGATGAAGGAGGATCAGGTCACGCCTTACGGCCAGCCGGTCGAGGATTTCATCCTGCATGCGCTGACCGACTCGCTGGCCGAGACTTGCGAATACGCTTCGCGGCGAAAGGCGGTGGCGGCGTGGAATGCCGCGAACGCGGTTCTGAAGAAAGGGATCGCGCTGACGTCGGTGAAGTTCGGGATTTCCTTTACGCTGACGCATCTGAACCAGGCGGGGGCCTTGGTGCACGTGTACCAGGACGGGTCCGTCCAGATGAACCACGGCGGGACGGAGATGGGACAGGGCCTGTTCCAGAAGGTCGCGCAGGTTGCGGCGAGCCGGTTCGGCCTGCCGCTGGAGGCGGTGAAGATCACGGCGACGGATACGGGGAAGGTGCCGAATACTTCGGCCACGGCGGCCTCCAGCGGGTCTGACCTGAACGGGATGGCTGTCATGGCCGCCTGCGACACGATCCGGGACCGGATGGCGGAGCATCTGGCTGCGCTGCACCAGGCCGAGGCGCGTTCGGTGCGTTTCGCGGATGGCAGGGTTTTCGTGGGCGAGGCGGAGATGTCTTTCGCGGAGGCCGCGAAGCTTTGCTACGAGGGGCGGGTGAGCCTGTCGGCGACGGGCTTCTACAAGACGCCCAAGGTTTCGTGGGACCGGATCAAGGGAGAGGGGCGGCCGTTCTTCTACTTTGCCTACGGGGCGAGTTGTTCCGAGGTCGTGGTCGACACGCTGACCGGGGAATACCGCATCCTGCGCACCGACATCCTGCACGATTGCGGGCGCTCGCTGAACCCGTCGCTGGATATCGGCCAGATCGAGGGCGGCTTTGTTCAGGGGGCCGGTTGGCTGACGACCGAGGAGCTGGTCTGGGACGGCGAGGGGCTGCTGCGGACGCATGCGCCATCGACCTACAAGATCCCGGCCTGTTCCGACCGGCCGGAGGTGTTCAATGTCGCGCTCTGGGAGGGCGAAAACCGCGAGGAGACGATCTATCGGTCGAAGGCGGTTGGCGAGCCGCCCTTCATGCACGGAATCTCGGTGCTGATGGCCTTGTCCGACGCGGTGGCGTCCTGCGGGTCGGCCTACCCGGCGCTGGACGCGCCCGCCACGCCGGAACGGGTGCTGGCGGCGGTGCGGCGCGTGCGCGGATGAGTTTCGACCTCGATA
This sequence comes from Thetidibacter halocola, assembly GCF_018224955.1. Lineage (GTDB taxonomy): Bacteria > Pseudomonadota > Alphaproteobacteria > Rhodobacterales > Rhodobacteraceae > Thetidibacter > Thetidibacter halocola. The sequence continues at coordinate 215,319 of NZ_JAGTUU010000008.1, read as the reverse complement.
CGCTGCGCGAGGCGGTTGCCTTGCACGGGCGGGTTGCCCGGGTCGTCGTGGCCGAGGTCCGGGGTAGCGCGCCGCGCGAGGTGGGCGCGGCGATGCTGGTATGGGCCGAGAAAGACGGCTTCGGGCAAATTGGGACAATCGGCGGCGGGGCGCTGGAGTTCGAGGCGGCGTCCCGTGCCTTCGAGCGCCGCGGCGCGACACGCCATGCGCTGGGGCCGGAGCTGGGCCAGTGCTGCGGCGGGGCGGTGACGCTGTGGACCGAGGTCTGGGATGCCGGGGCGCTGGCGCGGCTCTCGGGCGCCGTGGTGGCGCGCGGGCCGGGTGAGCGGCCGCTGGCGGTGCAGCGCCTGCTGGACCGGGCGCGGGCGCGGGGCGAGGCGCCGGCCCCGCAGCTGGTGCAGGGCTGGATGGTGGAACCGCTGAGCAGGCCGCGCTGGCCGCTGTGGATCTGGGGGGCGGGGCATGTGGGGCGCGCGCTGATGGATGTGCTGGTGCCGCTCGATTGCGCGATCACCTGGGTCGATACCGGGCTGGCGCGGTTTCCCAATCGCGTGCCTTGGCGGGTGACGGTTCTGCCGGCGGCAGAGCCTGCGCTTGTCATGCGCCTTGCGCCACGGGAGGCCGCACACCTGGTCCTGACCTACAGCCACGAGCTGGACTTGGCCCTGTGCCACGCGGCGCTAGGGCATGGTTTCGGCTTTTGCGGGCTGATCGGGTCGGAAACGAAATGGGCGCGATTCCGGTCACGGCTGCGCAACTTGGGCCATGCGGATGCCGAAATCGGGCGCATCTGCTGTCCGATTGGGCAGAAATCGCTGGGCAAGGCGCCCGCCGCCATTGCCATCGGCGTCGCGGCGCAGATACTGGCTTGGAAAACGGGGGACAGAAGAGAGTGGCCGAAACACTCCTCAGCATCCGGGGACTGACCAAGGCCTATCCCGGTGTCGTGGCGAACGACGACGTGTCCTTCGACATCGGTCGGGGCGAGATTCACGCGCTGTTGGGCGAGAATGGCGCGGGCAAGTCGACGCTGGTCAAGATGATCTACGGGCTGGTGCAACCGGATCGCGGGTCGATGACGATGAACGGGTCAGGGTTCGCGCCCGCCAGGCCCTCCGAGGCGCGGCGCGCGGGCGTGGCGATGGTGTTCCAGCATTTCAGCCTGTTCGACGCGCTGGACGTGGCCGAGAACGTTGCGCTGGGGATGGAGACCCCGCCGCCGATGCGTGATCTCGCCCGGCAGATCCGCGAGGTCTCCGAGACCTACGGGTTGCCACTGGACCCGGGACGCACCGTGGGGACGTTGTCGGCGGGCGAACGTCAGCGGGTCGAGATCATCCGCTGCCTGTTGCAGGACCCGCGCCTGCTGATCATGGACGAGCCGACCAGCGTGCTGACGCCACAGGAGGTGGGCATCCTTTTCGAGACGCTGCGCAAGCTGAAGGGCGAGGGCGTGTCGATCCTGTATATCAGCCACAAGCTGGAAGAGATCCGCGCGCTGTGCGACACGGCGACGATCCTGCGGCTGGGCAAGAAGGTGGCCACCTGCACCCCGGCCGAGACCACCGCGCGGCAACTGGCCGAGATGATGGTGGGTTCAAGTTTCGCGGCGCCCAGCGCCAGGGACCATGCCAAGGGCGCGGTGATGCTGAAGGTCGACGGGCTGTCGCTGCCCGCGCCGGGGGCATTCGGGACGCCGCTGCGCGGGATCGGCTTCGAGGTGCGGGCAGGCGAGGTGCTGGGCATCGGGGGCGTCGCGGGGAATGGGCAGGACGAGTTGCTGGCGGCGCTCTCGGGCGAGCGGCTGTCGCCGGCGAGTTCCGTCCTGCTGATGGGCGCGGATGTCAGCCGGCAGGGGCCTGTGGCACGGCGGGCCTCGGGGCTGCTGGCGGCACCCGAGGAACGGCTGGGCCATGCGGCCGCACCGAACATGAGCCTGATCGAGAACGGCGTGCTGACGGCGGCGCGGCGGCGGGGGCTGGTGTCGGGCGGCATGATCTCGTGGGGCCGGGCGCGCGACTTTGCCGAGGAGGTGATCAAGGCCTTCGACGTGCGCACGCCGGGGCCGCATGTGGCCGCCCGGGCGCTGTCCGGGGGAAATCTGCAGAAATTCGTCGTCGGGCGAGAGATCCTGCAGAAGCCGCAGGTGCTGGTCATCAACCAGCCCACCTGGGGAGTCGATGCGGCGGCGGCGGCGGCGATCCGGCAGGCGCTGCTGGACCTGGCGGGCGAGGGCGCGGCGATCGTCGTGATCAGCCAGGACCTCGACGAACTGATGGAGATTTCCGACCGGTTCGGCGCGCTGAACGAGGGGCGCCTGTCGGCGATCCGGCCCGTGGCCGACCTCGATATCGAGCAGATCGGCCTGATGATGGGTGGCGCGCATGACATGGAGGTGGCGCATGTGGACGCGTGACGCCAACGGGGGCTCTGCCCCCGCGCCTTCGGCGCTCCCCCGGAGTTTGCAGGGCAAGATGAAGATGGGGACAGCGCGATGATCCGGCTGGAAAAGCGGCCGACGCCGTCGCGGCTCTGGACGGCGGTGACGCCGGTCTTTGCGGTGCTGGCGACGATGCTGGTGGGCGGCGCGCTGTTCGGGTTTCTTGGCGCGGATCCCTTCGAGGCGATCCGGACGATCTTCTGGGATCCGCTGTTTCATCCGCAATTCGCCGCCTACTCGCGGCCGCAACTGCTGGTCAAGGCAGGGCCGCTGATCCTGATCGCGATCGGCTTGTCGATCGGCTTTCGCGCCGGCATCTGGAACATCGGCGCCGAGGGGCAATACATCATGGGCGCGGTCGTGGGCGCCGCGGCAGGGCTGGCGCTGTATCCGTCGGACAGCGTGCTGGTCTTTCCGCTGATGATCCTGGCCGGGGCGCTCGGTGGCTGGGCCTGGGCGATGATTCCGGCGGTGCTGAAAACGCGTTTCGGGACGAACGAGATCCTCGTGTCCCTGATGCTGGTCTACGTGGCACAGACAATCCTGGCCTCGGTGTCCTCGGGGCTGTTGCGCAATCCCGAGGGCATGGGGTTTCCGGGCTCGCGCAACTTCAAGCAGTGGGACGCGGCGCATAACGCCGAGATCATTGCCGGGACGGGGATGCATTGGGGCGTGGCCGCTGCGTTGATTGCCGTGATCGCGGCCTATGTTCTGATGGCCCGCCACATCCAGGGGTTCAACATCCGCCTGACGGGCGAGGCGCCGCGGGCGGCGCGGTTCGCAGGCGTCTCGCCAACACGCATCGTCGTCCTGTGCCTTGGGATTTCGGGAGCGCTGGCGGGGCTGGCGGGCCTGTTCGAGGTGACGGGGCCGGCGGGGCAGATCACCATCGACTTCAACTCCAACTACGGGTTCACGGCGATCATCGTGGCCTTCCTGGGGAGGCTGCATCCCATCGGCATCCTGCTGGCGGGGTTGCTGATGGCGCTGACCTATATCGGCGGCGAGTTGGCGCAGCTGATGCTGGGGGTGCCGGGTGCGTCGATCCAGCTGTTCCAGGGGATGCTGCTGTTCTTCCTGCTGGCGACGGATGTGTTCACCAATTACCGCGTTCGCATCGGTGCAAAGGGGGTGGCGTGATGGACCTGAGTGCGATCAACCCGATCCTGCTGGTGGCGTCGATCATGGTCAGCGCCACTCCGATCCTGCTGGCGGCGCTGGGCGAGATGGTGGTGGAGAAATCCGGCGTGCTGAACCTGGGCGTCGAGGGGATGATGATCACCGGCGCGGTTGTGGGCTTCGTCGTGGCGGTGGCCAGCGGTTTGCCGGTCCTGGGGTTCGTGGCGGGTGCACTGGCGGCGGCGGTGCTGTCGCTGAGCTTTGGCGTGCTGACACAATACCTGCTGTCCAACCAGGTGGCGACGGGGCTGGGGCTGACCATGGTCGGACTGGGCCTGTCGGCGCTGATCGGCAAGCCCTACGAGGGCGTCAAGGCACCGACCCTGCCCAAGCTCGACCTTGGCCCGCTGAGTGACCTGCCGGTGGTGGGGCGGATGCTGTTTTCGCATGACGTCATGGTCTACCTGAGCCTGCTGCTGGTGGTGGCGGTCTGGGCTTTCCTGAAATTCACCCGCGCGGGGCTGATCCTGCGCGCCGTGGGCGAGAGCCACGACAGCGCGCATGCGCTGGGCTACAAGGTGGTGCGCGTGCGGATGGCCGCGATCTTTTTCGGCGGGGCCTGCGCGGGGCTGGGCGGCGCCTATCTGAGCCTCGTCCGCGTGCCGCAATGGACCGAGGGGCTGACGGCGGGCGCGGGCTGGATCGCGTTGGCGATCGTCGTCTTCGCCTCGTGGCGGGCGGGGCGCGTGCTGGTCGGCGCCTACCTTTTCGGCGGCATAACGGTGTTGCAGCTGAACCTGCAAGCGGCGGGCGCACAGGTGCCTGTCGCGCTCTTGTCGATGTCGCCCTATCTGATAACGATCCTCGTGCTCGTTCTGATCTCGGCCCGCGGGGTGCATGGCGCACCGGCCTCGCTGGGCCGGTCCTTCCATGCCTCGCATTGAGGCCAATCGAACCTAACAGGGAGAAACACTGATGAACCGTAGAACACTACTGGCCAGCGCGGCCCTTGCAATGTCGCTGGGCGGCGCGGCGCTGGCGCAGGACACGACGAAGGCCTGCTTCGTCTATGTCGGACCGATCGGCGATGGCGGCTGGACCTACCAGCACCACCAGGGCGCGCTGGCGGTCCAGGAAGCCTATGGCGACAAGGTCGAGATCGCGTGGCAGGAATCGGTGCCGGAGGGCGCGGATGCCGAGCGCGTGCTGACGCAGATGGCGCTGTCGGGCTGCAACATCATCTTCACCACCTCCTTCGGCTACATGGATGCGACCAATGCCGTCGCCGCCAAGTTCCCCGACATCAAGTTCGAGCATGCCACCGGCTACAAGCGCGAGCATCCGAACGTCGCGACCTATGACGCGCGTTTCTACGAAGGCCGCGCCGTGCTCGGCCACATCGCGGGCAAGATGACCAAGAGCAACAAGATCGGCTACATCGCGTCGTTCCCTATCCCCGAGGTGATCCAGGGCATCAACAGCTATTACCTGCACGCCAAGAAGGTGAACCCGGATGTCGAGTTGGTCGTGACCTGGGCCTACACCTGGTTTGACCCGTCGAAAGAGGCCGACGCCGCCCGCGCCATGATCGACCAGGGCGTCGACGTGATCGCGGCGCACACCGACTCGACCGCGCCGCTGGGCGAGGCCGCCAAGGAAAACGGCGCCGTGATCGGCTTTGGCCAGGCCTCCGACATGGCCGCGTTCAAGCCCAGCCCGCGCGTCGCCTCGATCATCGACAACTGGGCGCCCTACTACGTCAAGCGCGTCGGCGCGGTGATGGATGGCACCTGGGAGCAGGGCGCGTCCTGGGCCGGGATGCCCGAGGGCGAGGTGGTGATCGGCGAGATTACCGAGGCGGTTCCCGCGGACGTCAAGGCCGAGGCCGAGGCGATGATCGCCGCCATCACGGCGGGCGAGTATCACCCGTTCACCGGCCCGATCAACAAGGCGGACGGATCGGCCTGGCTGGCCGAGGGCGAGGTTGCCGATGACGGCACGCTGGCCGGCATGAACTTCTACGTCGAAGGCATCACGGCCGAGATCCCGAACTGACCCGAGAATGGCGAAGGGCCCCGTTTGCGGACGGGGCCCTTACCGAGTGGTGGCTTGTCAGAGGTCGTCAGTCTTTGGTATCCGGGCTGCTATCCGATTGACCGTGTGCGACGCCAGCATCAGGTGGCTGACATCGTCGCCACCGATCCGGCCTGCCAGGTCAAAGGCCGCCTCTTGCAGGATATCGGCCGCCTGTCTCAGGCGGCGGGACAAATCCGCAAGCGCAATCTCCTCTTCCGGTTCGCCTGAAAATAAGGCATTCACCGGAACCTGGCCTTCGACGGACAATCGTCATCCCCTTCGCAACCTTTGAAGGCATCATAGCGTAAGGGTTCGATTTTTCTCTGGAAAAGGCTGAACCGAAAGACTCCTTTTCCACCAATCCGGTGGGCTTTCCAAGCAATGAGTGATACGGTTTGATGGGAAATCGAGACAGGAAGCCGGTCATCTGTCTCGTATTTGACTCATGGCGACACGAATTTGAGACGATGCATGCCGACACGCAAGACCGAGACCCCGATCTCGCAACGATTCAGCGCGAATCTGCGCAAGTTGATTCAACTTACGGATGGTGTGACGGCCACGGCACGCGACCTGGAGATCAGTCGCGCGCAGTTCAACCGCTACCTCGCCGGGGAGTCCTATCCCAAGCCCGCGGTGCTGAAGCGGATCTGTGACCATTTTGGGGTGGATGCCCGTATCCTGACGACAGAGCTGCCGGATGCCTACCTGGCGATGTTGCCGCCGCCGGGCACCGCGCGGATGCCGCAACTGCTCAATTTCGGGCTTGAAAACGCCGTGCATTCTTTGCCGATCAGCCCGAACCATTACGTGACGCCCAAGGCTCTTCCTGACGGGCTTTACCTGTTCTGGCGCCATTCCATGTCGCGCGAGGGGCAGTTCGTCTGCACGCCCGTGCAGGTCCAGACGCTGCCGGGCGCGCGCATCTTCCGCTCGTTCATCCAGCGGATCCCCGAGCTGATGACGGAACAGCTGAGCAAGCAGGAACGCGAGCTGCGGGGGATCATCTTGGGGGTCAAGGACGGCTATGCCTGGCTGTTCCTGCATTCACCGGTCTGGAACAACGTGGCGCTGGTCTTTGCCTCGCATCCCACGCACGAACTGTCGGCCTTCATGCCCGGTTATTACGCGCTGGCCCGGGACGAGGCCCCGGGCCAGAACCGGTTGGCGCGTTGCGCGATGGAGCGGCTGCCGGCAAAGCGCGCGTCGATCGTGCGGGCGGCGCACATGACGCGGTTCTTCACCACGGCGGAACTTCCGCGCGGGGTGCGCCACCTGATCGATGCGCCGATGCACTAGACGCCACGTCGCCGCGCGCGGGGCTAGAGCATGCGTTTCAGCAGCGCCGCGTGCAGCGTGGGATTGGCGGCCAGAACGCCCGGCGTTTGCGGGTGGCGGTTGTTGAAGTGCAGCGACCGTCCCTGCGGGTCTGTCACCGTCGCCCCCGCCTCGGCCATGATGAGCGCGCCCGCGGCGATGTCCCATTCCCAGGCCGGCCGGAACGTCACCATCGCGTCATAGCGTCCCTCGGCCACCAGGCACAGGCGATAGGCCAGCGAGGGGCGATGGCTGCGGTGCATGTCGGGCACGCCGCCGGGCCAGTGCTGGGTGTCCAAGCTGTGCCGCGTGGCCAGCAGGCTGGCGCCGTCGGGCTCGGCGGTCTGCGCTGCGCGCAGCGGCACGCCGTTCAGGCGCGCCCCGCCGCCGCGCGTGGCGATGTACATCCGGTCCTTCATCGGCAGGTAGACCACCGCCGTGCGCGGGCGCCCGGCCTCGACCACGGCGATGGAATGCGCCCAGGTGTCCGACCCGTCGGCGTAGGACCGCGTGCCGTCGATCGGATCGAGGACAAAGACCCGCTCGGCCGACAGACGGTCGTCGGTGTCGGGGCTTTCCTCGGACAGCCAGCCATAGTCGGGCCGTGCCGCCCGCAGGAAGCTCTCCAGCGCCACGTTCACCGCCAGATCGGCCTTGGTCACGGGGCTGTTGTCATGCGCCTTCATCCGCACGTCCAGCGGCCCGCCGTGATGGGCGGTGGCGATCTCTCCGGCGCGGCGGGCGGCCTCGATCAGGAGTGTCAGGTCACTCCCCGGCAAGGGTCAGCCCCTCGACCAGCAGCGATGGCACGACGCGCGACAGCCAGAGCCGGGCATCGTTGGCGGGTGTCATGCGGCGCAGGAAATCGCGCAGGTTGCCGGCGATGGTGACACCCGAGACCGGGTAGGCGACCTGGCCGTTCTCGACCCACAGCCCCGCCGCCCCGCGCGAATAGTCGCCGGTGGTGGCGCTGATGGTGCTGCCGATCATCGAGGTCACGATCAGCCCGGTGCCCATCTGCGCGATCAGGTCGTCGCGGCTGTGCGGACCTTGGGTCAGTTCCAGGTTCCAGGCGCTGGGCGACACCCCGCCCGAGACGCTGCGCGCGGCGTTGGCGGTGCTGTCGAGCCCCAGCTTGCGCGCGCTGGCAAGGTCCAGCACCCAGCCTTGCAGCATGCCGTCCTGCATGATGGCGCGGCGGCGGGTTTCCAGCCCCTCGGCGTCGAACGGGCGCGAGCCCGAGATGCGCGGGCGCAGCGGATCCTCGACCAGGTTCATGGCTTTCGGCAGCACCTGTTCGCCCATCGCGTCGCGCAGCCATGACGCGCCGCGCGCGATGGCCGCGCCGTTGATCGCCGACACCAGGTGGCCCACCAGCGAGCTTGCGATGCGTTCGTCGAACAGCACCGGGTAGGCGCCGGTTTTCGGCTTGCGCGGGTTCAGCCGGGCGATGGCCCGTTCCGCGGCGCTGTGGCCGATCTCTTCGGGACTGCGAAGGTCGGCCTGGTAGGTGCGGCTGTCGCCGTCGTAGTCGCGCTCCATCTTCAGGCCCTCGCCGGCGATAGCGACGCAGGAGGTGTGGCGCGAGGTGCGCGCGTAACCGCCGGAAAACCCGTTGCTGGCGGCAAGATGCACCTGTTGCGCCGAATAGCCCGCGCTGGCGGATTGCACCTGCGAGACGCCCTTGACCGCCAGGGCCGCGGCCTCGGCTCGCGCGGCGTCGTCCTGGAGCGTGGCGGGAGCGGGTTCCGGCGACGGGTCGGCCAGGTCCAGCCCGGTCGCGTCGGTCAGCGCGGTGATCTGCGACGGGTCGGCCAGGCCCGCATGGGGATCCTCGGGCGCCTCGCGGGCCATGGCGACGGCACGCTCGGCCATCGCCTGCATCGTCTCGGGCCGGGTGTCGGACGAGGACACGACAGCGCTGCGCCGCCCGACAAAGACCCGCAGGCCGATATCGCTGCCCTCGGCGCGCTGCGCCTCTTCCAGCTTGCCGCCCCGCACGTCGATCGAGACCGAGGTGCCGAGGATGGCGATAGCGTCGGCGGCATCGGCGCCTGCCGCGCGGGCGGCGCCGAGCAGGGCATGGGCGAGGGTCTTGGGATCGGACATGGGGCCTCCGTCTGTCTGTCCTGACAGGTAGGCCGGGCAGCGGGCAGGTGCAAGCGCCGCTCAGCCGCGCAGGCGCGCCCGCCACAGGGTGAACAGGCCCGCCGCCACGATCAGCGTCGCGCCGAAAGCCACGTTGGGGCGGATCGTCTCGCCGAAGATCAGCACGCCCATGGCGCTGGCGAAGACCAGTTGCAGGTAGGCGAAGGGCTGGACCGCGCTGGCCTCGGCCACCTCGTAGGCGCGGATCAGCAGGTAATGCCCCAGCGCCCCGGTGACGCAGAGCGCGGCCATCCAGCCCCAGTCGGGGGTGGTCATCGGCTCCCAGAACCACATCCCGATGGCGGTGGCCACGACCGCGCCCGTGGTGCCGGTCCAGAAGAACGAGGTCGCCGCGCTGTCCTGACGCCCGACATAGCGGGTGAGCAGCCCGTAGAGGGCGAACATGAAGGCCGCCACCAGCGGGATCGCGGCGTAGGGAGAGAACACGCCGCCCGAGGGTTGCAGGATGATGATGACGCCGATGAACCCGATGCCGATCGCGCTCCAGCGCCGCCAGCCCACCTTTTCGCCCAGCACCGGGCCGGACAGCGCTGCGACCAGCAGCGGGTAACAGGCAAAGACCGCGTGGCTTTCCACCAGCCCCAGCAGGACGAAGCCCACCACCATCACGTTGATCTCGGTCGCCAGCAGAACGCCGCGGAACGTCTGGATCAGCGGCAGGCGCGTGGCGGCGGCAGCGCGCAGGCCGCCGGCCTTGCGGCTGGCCACCGCCATGACGAAGGCGGCGAAGAACCAGTAGCGGACCATCACCACCATCATCACGTTGTATTCGGATGCCAGGTGGCGCGAGATTCCGTCCTGCGTGGCAAAGACGAAGGTCGTCGCCACCATCAGGATGATTCCCGTTCGGGTGTTCTGTTCAACCATCTCAGGCCTTCCGCGCGACGGTCATTTGCCGCTTTCGCCCGTATCCCGGCGCGCGGGTCACGTCCAGCCCCGCCGACGCCAGCCCGCGCCGGACGTGACCGGCTGCCGAATAAGTGGCCACTGTCGCGCCCGGTGCCATGTGCGCGGCCACCTGCGCCAGCAGGTCGGGCGACCAGAGCTCGGGGTTCTTGGCAGGCGAAAACCCGTCGAGGAACCAGGCATCGGCCATGCCCGTCCAGGCCGGCAGCGTCTCTCGCGCGTCGCCTGCGACCATCTCGAACGCCAGGTCGTGCAGGGCAAAGACATGCGCGCCCGCCTGCCAGTGCGGGGCCAATTCCTGCGCCAGTGAAGCGACTTCGGGAAAGGCGGCCTGCGCGCGGATCATGTCGGTGGCCTCCAACGGATAGGCCTCGAAGGTGGTGAAGCGCAGTGTGCCCTGCTGCCCCGTCGCGCGCCACAGGTGGAGCAGGGCCAGCAGGTTCAGCCCGGTGCCGAAGCCCAGTTCGGCGACGTGGAACCCGTCGCGGAACCGTGCGGGCAGGCCATTGCCGTCGAGGAACACGTGCCGTGTCTCGGAGAGGCCGTCATCGAGCGAATAATACGGGTCGTCGAACCGCGTCGACACGGGAACCGTGCCGCGCCAGTCCAGCCCGCCGGACTGGTCTGCCATGAGAGAAACCGTTAGGAACAGGGCCGTTGTGGCGTCGGAGGCGGGCGATGGCAAGGGTGGATGTGACAGTGCGCGGCGCAGGGGTCTTTGGCCTGTCTGTAGCCTGGGCCTGTGTCCGGCGCGGGGCGCGGGTGCGGGTGGCCGACCCGTTCAGGCCGGGCGCGGGATCGTCGGGCGGCCTGGTCGGCGCGCTGGCGCCGCATGTGCCGGAGAATTGGAACCCCAAGAAGGCGTTCCAGCTGGACAGCCTGCTGATGGCCGAAGGCTTCTGGGCCGCGGTCGAGGCGGCGGGCGGCGTGTCTGCCGGATACGGGCGCACCGGGCGGTTGCAGCCGGTGGCGGACAACGCGGCGCTGGCGCTGGCGCGGGCGCGCGCCGACAGCGCCGCCGCATTGTGGCAGGGGCGGGCCGTTTGGGCGGTGATCCCGACGGCCCAAGCGGGGGGATTCGCGCCCGTGTCGCCGAGCGGCTGGCTGATCCGAGACACGCTGAGCGCCCGGATGCATCCCCGCCGCGCTTGCGCCGCGCTGTCCGCGGCGCTGCGCGTCTCGGGGGCCGAAATCGTGACCGAGGCCGGGGACGAAGGCGCGGTAGTCTGGGCGACGGGATGGCAGGGGTTGCAGGCGCTGTCCGAGGCGCTGGGCCGCAAGGTCGGCGACGGGGTCAAGGGGCAGGCGGCGCTGCTGCGCTTCGACGCGCGCCAGGCGCCGCAACTGTTCGTCGATGGGCTGCACATCGTGCCGCATGCGGACGGGACGGTGGCCATCGGCTCGACCTCGGAGCGAGAGTTCGACGTACCGGATACGGTGGACGCGCAATGCGACGCGCTGGTGGGCCGCGCGCAGGCGGCGCTGCCGCTGCTGCATGGCGCTTCGGTGCTGGAACGCTGGGCGGGCGTGCGGCCCCGCGCCCGGTCGCGCGCGCCGATGCTGGGGGCATGGCCGGAGCGCGCCGGGCATTTCATCGCCAATGGCGGGTTCAAGATCGGCTTCGGCATGGCGCCGAAGGTGGCCGAGGTGATGGCGGACCTGGTGCTGGAGGGGCGCGATGCCATTCCCGAGGGATTCCGGGTGGAGGATTGCCTTTAGGCCGGCAGACGGCGCTGTTCCGGCTGCGCCGAAATGCGCCCCGCCCGCCGTCCCATGCTTGACCGCGACCCCGCGGGGCTGGTTTGGTCGGCGAAGGGGTGATGGAGGAAAGACCGATGATCGACATTCGTGATTTGCACGGCGTGGTGCCCTACCTGCCCACGCCGCTGACGGCGGATGGCCATGTCGACGAGGCCGCGCTGGCGCGGCTCTGCCGCCACCTGGTTGCCGAGGGTGTGCACGGGCTGACGCCGCTGGGATCGACCGGGGAATTCGCCTATCTCGACTTCGCCGCCAAGGAGCGTGTCGTCGCCACCACGGTCGAGGCGTCGAATGGCCATGTTCCGGTGATCGCGGGCGTTGCCGCCACCACCACGCGCGACGCGGTGGCGCAGGCGAAACGCTGGGCCTCGCTGGGGGCCGACGGCATCCTGGCCGTTCTCGAGGCCTATTTCCCGATCTCCGAGCAGGGGGTGATCGACTATTTCACCGCCATCGCCGACGCGACCGCCGCGCCCGTGACGCTCTATACCAACCCGAATTTCCAGCGTTCGGACCTGTCGCTCGAGGCGATCGATGCGCTGTCGCACCACCCGAACATCTTGTTCCTCAAGGACGCCTCGACCAACACCGGCCGCCTGCTGACGATCCTGAACCGGACCGAGGGGCGGATCGGCGTCTTTGCCGCCTCGTCGCACATCACCGTGGCAGTGATGATGATCGGCGGGCGGGGTTGGCTGGCCGGGCCGTCCTGCCTGGTGCCGCGGCAGAGCGTGCGGCTGTTCGACCTGTGCAGGACCGCGCACTGGGACCAGGCGATGGCGCTTCAACGCGACCTCTGGGCGGTGAACCAGGTCTTTGCCCGCTACAACCTGGCGGGCGCGGTCAAGGCGGGGCTGAAGCTGCAAGGCTTCGCCTGCGGCGACCCGGCGCCGCCGCAGGCACGGCTGACGGATGAGCAGGTGGAGGCGGTTCGGCGGGCGCTGGAACAGGTGGGCGCGCTTTAGGGCGCCAGGAATGGAGAGCGAGTGGGCTGTCACGTTCGCTACGCGAACATGTTCTTGCCCGCCGGCGTTCGTGCGCCTTCGCGCAGAATGCTCAGTCGAACTTGCGTGAGGGAGCGAGCACCTTGGCCTCGCCGATCAGCACCTTCTTGCCGCCGACTAGACAGCGGCAATCCAGCGTCACGCGGCGCTTGGCGATGTCGATGTCGATGACCTCGACCTCGGCCCGCACCATGTCGCCCGGGCGCACCGGCGCGAGGAATTTCAGCGTCTGGCCCAGGTAGACCGTGCCATGCCCCGGCAGCTGCTCGCCGATCACCGCCGAGATCAGCCCGGCGGTCAGCATCCCGTGTGCGATCCGACCCTCGAAGATCGTGTCCTGCGCATAGTCGTCGTCCAGGTGCACCGGGTTCCTGTCGGTCGAGATCTGGGCGAACATCTCGATATCCTGGTCGGTCACAACCTTCTGTACATGGCGCACCATGCCCATCTCGATATCCTCGATGCAGATCGTGCCGCGCGGCAGGTTGTCCAGCATGTCGCCCTCCATCAGCCCCGTCCGGTAACTTTCAGGCGTCACATGGCGCCTACATTGAAATTTTATTACTTTGCGGCTGCAGAAAAATCAAGCCGGAATCGCCTTAGCGCAGGTAGCCGATGGCAAAGGCAGGCGCGACCTTTTCGCGCGTAAGGTAAGTCTCCAGCAGGGCAAGGTCGGGCTGGTCCCCGGTCCCGGTATCCTCGCGCGCCAGCCCGCCCGAGATGAAGAGCGAATCGATGTCCTCGCCCATCGCGCCCAGGATGTCGGTCTGCGGCCCGTCCCCGATGGCGAGAATGGCGCTATCAGGGACGTCAGCGCGGTGCTGCGCCAGCCGTCGCCGCGCCAGGTCGTAGATCGGCGGATGCGGCTTGCCGAAATAGAGACTTTCGCCCCCCATCTCGGTGTAAAGCCGCGCCAGAGCCCCGGCGCACCATTCGCGCTGCTCGCCGCGATCCACCACGATGTCTGGATTGGCGCAAAGCAGCTTCATCCCCTTCTGCTTGGCATAAAGGAACTGCGGCCGGTTCACCGCCGGGTCGGCATGTGGATCGAAGGGACCGCAGCAGACGATGCCCTCGGCCTGCTCCAGCGGCACCCGCTCGATTGTCACCGGGTCGGAAAGCAGCTTCATCGGCTCGAAGAAGGTCAGGTCGAAATCCAGCCCCATGAACCAGACCTTGCGCCCCACCGCGCCCTGGAACATCGCCACGCGGGCGCTGTCGCCGCTGGTGGCGATGTCGTCATACGCGTCTTCCGGCACGTCGAAGCGCAGCAACTGCTTTGCCACCTCCTGGCGCGAGCGCGGCGCATTGGTCACAAGGATCACGCAGCCGCCCCGCGCCCGATAGGCCTGCAACGCCGCCACGGCCTCGGGAAAGGCGGTGACGCCATTGTGCACGCAGCCCCAGAGATCGACGAAAAGCGCATCGTAGCGGTCGGAGATATCGGAAAGGGATTGGATGATCTGCGTCATGGGCGCCTCGCTTGTCCTGCTGTGCCCTACATGCCGCATTCCCCGCCAAAGAAAAAGGGCGGCCCGAAACGCGCCGCCCCTGTCTTCATCTTGCCCATAAACTCCGGGTCCGGGGCAGAGCCCCGGTCCGCCCTCAGAGCTTGAGGTTCGGGATGATCTGCTTCTTGCGGCTCATGATGCCGGGCAGGACCACGGTGTCGCCGGTCACGGTCGCGCCAAAGCTCTTCTCGGCCACGGTCTTGACCAGGTCGTTTGGCACCAGAAGCGTGGCTTCCTCGTTCAGGATATCCACGACGAACAGCAGCACTTGGTCCGCGCCGTCCTCCTTCGCCACGTCAACCATCGAGGCCATCAGGCTGTCCTTGCGGTCCAGCACGGTCTTGGGAGCGGTCGTTTCGAGCACGGAGACGCGGAACTCCTTGCCGTCGACGGTGTATTCCTTCGAGTCCATCCGCAACAGTTCGGCATCCGAGAAGGCCGAGACATCGGATTTCGCGGCGAACATCTGGGCCGCATAGTCGGGGATCGAGACGCCCAGCTCGGCGGCCAGCGCCTCGGCCACGGCGCGGTCATGCGGCGTCGTGGTGGGGCTGCGGAATTCCAACGTGTCGGACAGGATGCAGGTCAGCGCGGCGCCCTTGATCTCGCGCGGCATCTTCGCGGCGTCGGCGCCCATCAGGTCGACCATGATCGTCGCTGTGCAGGCCATCGGGCGCACGGTGATGTCGATCGGGCCCTTGGTTTCCAGCCCGCCCACCAACTTGTGGTGGTCGATGATGGCGCGGATGTCGGCCTTGTTGATGGAACCGGGCAGTTCGGCGGGGTTGTTCGTATCGACGATGACCACTGGCGCGCCCTCGGCCACGTCCGAGATGATCTCGGGCTTTGTCAGGCCCCAGTGGGCCAGCATGAAGGCGGCCTCGGTGTTGGGCTCGCCCAGCAGGACGGGGCGGGCGGCCTCGCCCTTCACCTCGTTCAGATACCAGGCCCAGACGATGGGGCTGCCGGTGGAATCGGTGTCGGGCGACTTGTGGCCGAAAACCTGGATGGTCATGGGAATCCTCGTTCAATGCAGGTCGATTTGCGCGGGCTTTTAGCGGCCGTCCGGGGGATTGTCACCCCGGGGTCGTGGGGTGCGTCCGAATGGGTAAGAAGGGGACGGCCCTGCGGGCGATTGCTCCACGCCCGAGTTCCGCTCAGCCCGCCCCGCCCAGCTTCGGCGCGGGACGGTCCAGCACCAGGTCGGCGTCCGAGAAACGGAACGGTGCGCGCACGCCAGGGATGCCCTCGGGGGCTATTTGCAACCCGCGCGCGACGACTTGCGGATCGGCAAAGACCGCCGCCATGTCGTTGATCGGCCCGGCGGGTATGCCGCGTTCTTCGCAGCCCGACAGCAGGTCGGCGGCGGTGCGCTTGCGCGTCTCGCCCATCAGGCGGTCGATCATCGCCTCGCGGTTCCTCACCCGGTCGGCGTTTGTCAGGTAGTCCGGATGCTCGGCCATCTCGTCCAGCCCCAGCAGCGCGCAAAGCCTGCGATACTGGCCGTCATTGCCCGTGGCGATGATGATATGCCCGTCGGCACAGTCGAAGACCTGGTAGGGCGTCAGGTTCGGGTGATAGTTCCCCGTCCGCCCCGGCGGCGTTCCGGTGGAGAGAAAGTTCAGCGCCTGGTTGGCCATCGCCGACACCGCGCAGTCGAGCAAGGCCATGTCCACATGCTGCCCTCGCCCGGTGCGCTCGCGCTGGTGCAGGGCGGCAAGGATGCCCGAGACGGAATAGAGCCCGGTGAACAGGTCCGTGACCGCGACGCCCGCGCGCTGCGGCTGGCCGTCCGGGTCGCCGGTGATCGACATGAAACCCGACATGCCCTGGATGATGTAGTCATAGCCCGCGCGGTGGGCATAGGGCCCGTCCTGCCCGAAGCCGGTGATCGAACAATAGATCAGGCGCGGATTGACCTGCGAAAGGCTGGCATAGTCCATGCCGTATTTCGCAAGGCCGCCGACCTTGAAGTTCTCGATCAGGATATCCGCCCCGCGCACGAGATCGCGCATCCGCTCCTGCCCCTCGGGTGTGGTCAGGTCAACCACGACCGATGTCTTTCCCCGATTGCAGGAGTGGAAATAGGCGGCCGAGCGATCGCCCTCGCGCTCGATGAAAGGGGGGCCCCATTGGCGCGTGTCGTCGCCTGCGGGGCTTTCGACCTTGATCACCTCGGCGCCAAGGTCGGCCAGCACCTGCCCGGCCCAGGGCCCGGCAAGGATGCGCGCCAGTTCGATGACGCGCACGCCCTCCAGCGGTCCGCGCGGGGCCGAAGTCATTGGTTCAGACGCTTGTCCAGCTCGGCCGAGAAATCGGCATAGCTCATGTTCGACACGGTCTGGCCGTCGATGACGAAGGACGGGGTCGAGCGGATGCCGTCCTTGGTCGCGTTCTCCTGGTACCACGTCACCAGCGCGCGCAGCTTGTCGCCGTCACTCAGGCACTGGTCCAGCTGTTCCGCGCCAAGGCCCGCCAGCAGGCCGATCTTGCGCAACTCATCCGCGATGGCGGCGTCGGAACCGGCGCGCGCCCAGTCTGCCTGGCCCTTGTAGATCAGGTCGGTGATGCCGAAGAACTTGCTCTCGTCGCAGCGCGCGATCAGCGAGGCCCACATGCCATACTTGTCGAAGTAGACCTCGCGGTAGGTGAAACGCACCTTGCCGGTGTCAATGTAGTTGTCCTTGATCTGCTTGAACACGTTCTGGTGGAAAGACGCGCAATGCGGGCAGGTGTAAGACGCGTATTCCACCACCTCGACCGGCGCATCCACCGCGCCCATGGTCATCTCGACGACCTGGGACATGTCGACCTCGGCCGAGCCTTCGGACGCTGCCTGCACGATCTGGTTCAGCTGAATCGTCGATGCGTCGGGCTGGGATTTCGTGAACCACCAGCCACCGCCTGCGACGATCGCCGCCAGCGCGGCTGCGGGAAGGATCATGTTCATGGAGCTGCCTCTTTTCATCTGTTCTGCTGTGTCGGGTCTGGGGGATCAGCCCCGGCGTTCGGTCTTGGATATGACGTTTGCCGCCAGACGTTCAAGCGCTGCCCGCAACCCCTCGTCCGCCACGCCGTCGGCCACGGCGCGGGCCTGCGGGGTGATGACGGGCTCGGGCGGCGGGGCGTCGGCCTTGCGATGGACGAAATCGACCCGCCCGTCGGCAAAGCCGGTGGCGGCGGTCTGGGTCACGCGGATGCGGGCGATGGCGTTGTAGCCATAGGCGCCATTGATGCGCTGTCGCAACTCCTCGCGGCGCATGGTCAGGATCGGGGCATTGGCGCCGGTGGTCAGCACCGTCAGCGTGGCACCCAGCCCCTCGCGTCCGTATTTCACGTCGACCGGCCGCGCGATGGCGGCCAGGTCGGGGCCGACGATCTCTTCCCAATGGGTCAGAACGCGCGATTCGGCAAAGCCGCGGGACCCCGACGCCTTGCGGATGCGGTCCTGCAGGAGCGAGGCGGTGCGGGTAAAGCCATAGGTCGTGGTGTTGCGGCGGGTCATGCCTTGAATCCCTGTTGCGGGGGCTATTCTAGTGTCCCCGCCGGGCCGCGTCAGCCCGGATTCGTCGCACAAGCCGCAGGAGTTCGATCACCGTCATGTCAGCGCCGCGTGAAAGGCCCCGGGCCGGAGACCTGCTGGACTGGTATGACCGCCACGCGCGCGACCTGCCGTGGCGGGTCGGGCCGCGGGCGCGGGCAGAGGGCGTGCGGCCCGATCCCTATCGCGTCTGGTTGTCCGAGGTGATGCTGCAACAGACCACCGTGGCTGCGGTGAAATCCTATTACGAGACTTTCACGACGCGCTGGCCCACGGTGCAGGCGCTGGCCGCTGCCGAGGATGGCGATGTCATGGCCGCCTGGGCAGGGCTGGGATATTACGCCCGCGCGCGCAACCTTCTGAAATGCGCCCGCGCCGTGGCCGGGGATCATGGCGGGATATTTCCCGACGATCACGCGACGTTGCTGACCCTGCCGGGGATCGGGCGCTATACCGCCGCCGCCGTGTCGGCGATCGCCTTCGACCGGCCAGAGGTGGTGGTCGATGGCAACGTGGAACGGGTCATGGCGCGCCTGCATGACGAACACACGCCCCTGCCCCAGGCCAAGCCGCTGCTGACCGACTTCGCCGCGCGCCTGACGCCCGACACCCGCCCCGGCTGCTACGCGCAGGCGGTCATGGACCTGGGCGCCACGATCTGCACGCCGCGCAACCCGGCCTGCGGGCTGTGTCCGTGGCGGCGATCCTGCGCCGCGTGGCAGGCCGGGACGGCGACGGAACTGCCGAGGAAGGCGCCCAAGAAACGCAAGCCCACGCGGCTGGGCATCGCCTATCTCGCCCGCCGCGTCGATGGCGCCTGGCTGCTGGAGAGGCGCCCCGACAGCGGCCTGCTGGGCGGGATGCTGGGCTGGCCCGGCAGCGACTGGGGCGACGACCCCCAAGAGGCGCCGCCGATCCGCGCCGAGTGGAAGACGCTGACCGAGGAGGCGCGTCACACCTTCACCCATTTCCACCTGCGCCTGACGGTCAGGACCGCCCTGTTACCGATGGACCGCCGCCCGGATCGCGGAGAATTCATCGAATTGCCCGACTTCCGCCCATCCGACCTGCCAACGGTGATGCGCAAGGCGTTTGATCTGGCGCATGCGGGTATGCGCAAGTCGTGATAGGATCATGTGAAAACCCCGGAGAGGATGCATGAGCAGCACCGATTACAGCCCCCCGGCCATCGCGCGCCTGTCGGCGGCGCTGCCCTTCTGGATGTCGCTGGGGCTGATCCCGCTGGTCTGGACGGGTGCGCTTTGGGGCGGCTGGTGGGTGCTGCTGCCGATCCTGTCGACATGGTACCTGTTCTCTGCGCTGGATGCGGCGCTGGGGCTGAACCTGGAAAACCCCGACCCGATGACCGCCGAGCAGCACCTGTTCTGGTATCGCTTCGGCGTCATGGCCTGGGTGCCGTTGCAGGTGCTCAGCCTCTACGGGTTGATCTGGTATGTCACCGGTGCCGGGCACCTGTCGGGGCTGGAGAAATTCGGCGTGTTCTTCGGCGTCGGCGTGATGACGGGAACGGTGGGGATCAACTACAGCCACGAACTCATGCACCAGAAGAACCGTCTGGAGCGTTGGCTGGGCGACCTGTTGCTGGCGATGGTGCTCTATTCGCATTTCCGCTCGGAACACCTGCTGGTGCATCACCTCTATGTCGGCACGCGGCGCGATCCGGTGACGGCGCGCTATAACGAGGGGTTCCACCGCTTCTATCCGCGCGTGCTGCGCGAGAGCCTGCAATCGAGTTTCGCCGCAGAACGCGCGATGCTGGCGCGCAAGGGCCTGCCCTGGACGCATCGCAGCAACCCGTTCTGGCGCTATTGGGCCTTGCAGGCGCTGGCGCTGGGCCTTGCGGCGCTGATCGGCGGCTGGGGTGGCCTTGCGCTGTTCCTGGTGCAGGCCGGCGTCGCGATCTGGCAGCTGGAACTGGTGAATTACGTCGAACATTACGGGCTGACGCGGAAACATCTGGGCGAGGGCAAGTATGAACACGTCAAGCCGCGCCACAGCTGGAACGCGGCCTGCAAGGCGTCGAACTGGCTGCTGATCAACCTCCAGCGCCATTCCGACCACCATTACAAGCCCGACCGCCGCTTTCCCCTGCTGCAGACCTACACCGAGGACGAGGCGCCGCAGCTGCCCTTCGGCTATCCGGTGATGACGATGGCCGCAATGGTGCCGCCACTCTGGCGCCGGGTGATGAACAAGCGGGTCAAGGCCTGGCGGCAACGCTTCTATCCCGAAATCGAGGACTGGACGCCCTATAACAAGGGCACGCTGCCCCCGCCGCGCTAGGCCGGTCAGGGCCTGACACGGGGTATCGGTGCCTTGCAGGCGCCGACCCGCTGGGGGCTTTGCCCCCGGACCCCCAGGATAACTTCAGCCAGAAGAAGGCAGGCCCGGTTTCCGGGGGCTGTGCTTGGCGAGAGGCGGGGGCAGCGCCCCCGCTCAGGCCCGGTTTCAGGCTGGCATCTTCGTCTTGCGCAGGTAGGGCAGGACCATCTCGATCTCGCCGAATTTCTCCTTCGCCTGCGCGTCGTTCAGCGACAGAGCCACGATCACGTCCTGGCCGTATTCCCAATTGGCGGGCGTCGCGATCGGCGTCTTCCAGGTGGCCTGCAGCGCGTCCAGCGCCCGCAGCACCTCGGCGAAGTTGCGGCCCACCGACATCGGGTAGGTCATCATCAGCTGCACCTTCTTGTCCGGCGAGATGATGAAAACGGACCGCACCGAGGCGCTGTCCGCCGCCGTCCGGCCATCGGGCAGGTAGGCATCTGCGGGCAGCATGTCGAGCGCCTTGGACACGTTCAGATTCTCGTCCGCGATGATCGGGAACCCGGCCTTGGCCTGCGCCGTCTTTTCGATATCGGCCTTCCACTGGACGTGTTCGGCCACGCCATCGACCGAGATGCCCATCACCTTGGTGCCGCGCTTGGCCCATTCGTCGGCCAACTGTGCCACGGCGCCGAATTCGGTGGTGCAGACGGGGGTGAAATCCTTGGGATGCGAGAACAGGATCGCCCAGCTGTCGCCGATCCAGTCATGCAGGTCATACTCGCCCAGGTCGGTCGTGACGTGAAGGTTCGGGATCGTGTCGTTGATGCGAAGGGCCATGTGGCGCTCCTTTCCATTTTCCGGGTTTCGAACTCTGTTGTGAGGGTTCACATATATTCTGAATTCAATATGTAAAGCCCCGCCTTGCACCTTCAGATAGGGGGTGACAGAGTGCCGCGAAACCCCCCGGATGCCGATAGGGACACGGTTCTTCGCAGGTCGCGGGGGATGGAATTAAGCGCGGGAGAAAGCGATGATCGAGAGACGCCAATTCTACATCAACGGCACCTGGGTGGACCCGGTTCAGGGCCGCGACTATGCCGTGATCGACCCTTCTACCGAAGAGCCTTGCGCCATCATCAGCCTGGGCGGACAGGCCGATACGGACGCCGCCGTGGCCGCGGCCAAGGCCGCCCTGCCGGGCTGGATGGCCACCCCGGTCGAACAGCGCATCGCCGCGCTGGAGCGGGTCCTGGCCGCCTACCGCGAGCGCGAGGAGGATCTCGCCCAGGCGATGAGCATGGCGATGGGAGCACCCATCGACATGTCGCGCCGCGACCAGGTTGGCGCGGGCAGCTGGCACCTGAAGAACTTCATCACCGCCGCCAAGGCGTTTCGCTGGGAACACCCGCTGGGCGATCATGCGCCCAATGACCGGATCATTCACGAGGCGGTGGGCGTCTGCGCGCTGATCACGCCGTGGAACTGGCCGATGAACCAGATCACGCTCAAGGTCGGCGCGGCGCTGGTCGCGGGCAACACGATGGTGCTGAAACCCTCCGAGGAAAGCCCGATCGACGCGATTGTCTTTGCCGAGATCATGCATGCGGCGGGCCTGCCGGCGGGCGTTTTCAACCTGGTGAACGGGGATGGTGTGGGTGTGGGCTCGCAACTCTCCAGTCACACGGACGTGGACATGGTCAGCTTCACCGGCTCTACCCGGGCCGGGCGGCTGATCTCGATCGCCGCCGCCGACACGCTCAAGCGTGTGCACCTGGAACTGGGCGGCAAGGGCGCCAACCTGATCTTCGCCGATGCGGATGAAAAGGCGGTCAAGCGCGGCGTGCTGCACATGATGGAAAACACGGGCCAATCCTGCAACGCGCCCTCGCGCATGCTGGTCGAGGCCTCGGTCTATGATCGCGTCGTCGAAGAGGCCGCAGGCATCGCGCAAAAGCTCGAGGTCGGCCCCGCCAGCAAGGCAGGCCGCCATATCGGTCCGGTGGTGAACGCCAGCCAGTGGGAGAAGATCCAGGGTCTGATCCAGAAGGGCATCGACGAGGGCGCACGGCTGGTCGCGGGCGGCCCTGGTCTGCCCGAGGGCTTCAACAAGGGGTTCTTCGTGCGCCCGACGGTCTTTGCCGATGTGACCCCCGACATGACCATCGCGCGCGAGGAGATCTTTGGCCCGGTCCTGTCTATCATGAAGTTCGAGACTGAGGACGAGGCGGTGCGCATTGCCAACGACACACCTTATGGCCTGACCAACTACGTTCAGAGCCAGGACGGCGCGCGGCGCAACCGGCTGGCGCGGGTGCTGCGCTCTGGCATGGTGCAAATGAACGGGCAGGGCCGCGGTGCCGGTTCGCCCTTTGGCGGGATGAAGATGTCGGGCAATGGCCGCGAGGGCGGCAGCTGGGGCATCCACGATTTCGTCGAGGTCAAGGCCGTGACCGGCTGGGCGCTGTAAAGCCCCGGCAGCACAGGCAAACGACGGCAAGGGCGGGGCTGGACCCCGCCCTTTTTCGTGCCGATCAGTAGTCCTTTTCGTAGAACACGCCGATGCCGGTATCGCCATCCGAACCCAACCGACCGCGCAGCGTCAGAGCCGGGGTGATGTCGAGATTGAGGTTGATCTCGCTCTCGCCATCGGCGCTCACCGTCACGTTGGTATAGACATTTTCCGAGATGTAGGCGCCGATGCGGGCCTGCGCCACGCCGTCCGCCGTGGTGCCGATATCGAGGTCGTCCAGCTTCAGACCCGAACGGATCTTGTCCAGCACGCCGCCATCGCCGCGTCCGGACAGGGTGCGCACCGCCTGCGCCAGCTGCACCGCCTGGAGCGGCGAGATCTCGGTCACCGAGCGGCCGAACAGCAGCAGCGACAGAACCTCGTCCTCGGGCAGTTGTGGCGCCGAGGCGATGGACAGGTCGGGGTCGGACGCGGCCCCGGCGATGGCGATGGTGATCGCCGTGCCATCGACATCGGTTGTCGCCGCAAGTCGGATCACCGGGTCAAAACTGCCGCGCAGGCCGATGCTGCCCTCGGTCAGTTCAAGCCGCTTGCCCAGCAGGTCCAGCCGGCCGCGGATCAGGTCGAACTGGCCCTGCGGCACGACATCGGCGGTGGTGCCGGTCAACCGCAGCGAGCCGCCCAGCTCAGCATCGAGGCCGCGGCCGCGGACAAAGATCCGGCTTGGCGCGTCGATGGTCAGGTCCAGCGGAAAGGCCGGGCCGCCGCCGCCGGCATCATCGGCCGGGGCGCCGTTCAGCGACAGGCCGGCGAATTGCAGCGTCCGCACCACGTCGGCGGGCGGGTTCACGTGACGCAGCCCGTCCAGCACCTTGTAGGAGGGGCCGACAGTGGGGATGCGCGCCTCGACCTGTTCCAGCCCGATCCGCCCGCCGATCCGGGCGCCGCCCTGCAATGGGCCGGCGACGGTGACAGTGCCGTTGGCGGTGGTCTCGAACAGGCCGGGTTCGCGCAGCTCGATGTTGCGCAGGATCGCCTGAAGGTCGGCGACGAAGGGGGCTGTCAGCGTGACGGGGCCGCGCACGGTCAGGTCGCCGCCGGTGGCCAGCCGCCCCGTCGCATCGATCGTGGCGCGGCTGGCGCCCAGTTGGACCCGCACGGCGAGGTCGGTGATCGCGTTGCGCAGCGCGGGCAGGGACAGGCGTGCGTCCTCGGTCGCCAGCGTGCCGCTGACCGAGGACAGGGCAGGCGGGCCGTCCACCGCCAGGTCAAACCGCACGAGACCGTTGATCGCGCGCGGGCGCAGCGTCTCGTTGGCCAGGGCCAGGGGCGCCACGCCGTTCAGGTCCAGCGCCATGCGGCTGGCATCCGGGGCGACGCTGCCGCGCGCCGCCAACGTGATGCCGCCCGGACCGGTGCCTGACAGGTCAACGCGCCAGTCGCCGCCGCTGCTGGCAGCGGTGCCGCTCAGCCGGGCGGGGCCGGGCAGGTCGGGCACGAGAAGGCCCAGGTCGCGCAGGCTGGCGGCGATCTGCAGCGCGCTGTCGCGTGGCGACACCTGCCCGGACAGCGTGCCATTCAGTCCGGTCGCGTCGACGGCCAGCCGCTCGATGGTCAGGACATCGCCGGTCCGCGCCGCTCGCAGGTCGACGCGCGAGGCGCCGCGGAGCAGGGTGTCGACCTGGCCGATACCGCTGCGCAGGCTGGTGCCGTCCAGCGCGGCGGTGACGTCGAATTCCTGTGTCAGCACGTCGCCGCTGCCCTGCGCGGTGAGGTTCAGCGCGCCGCCCAGCGGACGGCCGACCAGTTGCGACAGCGCCGAGAGCTGGCCGATGGCGGCGCGCAGCCGCCCGTCCAGCGCCAGCCGTTCCGTGCCGTCGCCGGTCACCGTGCCGTCATAGCTGATCGTCGCCTCACCCGGCGCGGTGCCGATGGCCGAGACCGTCCAGACCTCGCCCGCCTGGGTCGCGGTGGCATTCAGCGTGGTACGTCCGTCGAGACCGGGCAGGATGTCGCCGGTGCGGTCGAGCGCGGCGTCCAGCGTCAGGTTGCTGGCGCCGTCGACCAGGCTACCGCGCGCCTGGAGACGTGCCGTGGGGGTTTGCAGCCGCAGCGGTTCCACCCGCAGGCCGGCCGCGTCGCGCACCGCCGTTACTTCCAGCCGCGAGGCGCCGCGCAGCAGCGGATCCAGTTGGGCGATCCCAGCGGCCAAGTCGGTGCCGTCCAGCGTCGCGGTCACGTCGAAAAGCTGGCTGACAACGTCGCCGCGGCCTTCGGCTTCGAGCCGCAGCGCGCCGGACAGGGGCCGGCCGGCAAGCTCCGAATAGGCGGACAGGCGGCCCACCGAGGCACGCAGGCGCCCGTCCGGCACCAGCCGGTCGCTGCCATTGCCGGTCACCGTACCGTCGAACCCAAGCGAAGCGTTGCCCGGCGCCGTGCCGGTGGCCGAGATGGTCCAGACGTCTCCCGCCTGCCGCGCCGTCGCGGTCACGGTGGACGGCCCGTCGAGACCCGGCTGCACATCGGCGGTCTGGGTCAGCGCGGCCTCGATCCGAAGGTCGCTGGCGCCGGTGGCGAGGCTGCCGCGCGCCTCGACCCGCGCCGCCTGCGTTTCCAGCCGCAGCGGATCGACGCGGGTGCCGGTCTCGTCGCGGATCAGCGACAGGACAAGCTGCCCGGCGCCGCGCAACAGCGGGTCGACGCGGTCGATGCCGGTGCGCAGGTCGGTCGTGCCGCCCGTCAGGCGCAGATCGATCAGGCCGGTCACGGGTTCTGCGGTGCCGGTGATGGCCAGCTCTGCCGCGCCGCCCACGTCCAGCCCCGCCAGCGCGGCAAAGCGCGACAGGTCGGCGGCGGCGAGGGTCAGGTCGGGGGTCAGCACCGGGTTGAGATTGTCGGTGATGCCGTCGATGTTCAGCGCGCCTGTCACGCCGTAATCCGCCCCGCCGAGGTCCATCGCGCTGAGGCGCAGCGGCGCGTTGCGCGCCCAGTCGAAGTCGAACGCCCCGCGCATCGCGTCTCCCAGCGCCTGTGCCAGCCCGGCATCGGTGGGAGAAAGGCCGGTGCCGTCCATCCGCAGGCGGCCGGTCACGCGTTCCTCTGCGCGCAGGATCTGGCCGGTGGCGTCCAGCGCCACACGGTCGGCGGCTAGGTCGGCGCGGTCAAGACCCGTCATCAGCGCCTGCACCGTCCAGGCGTCGCCTTCGGCCGCGTCAAATCGGGCATTCAGCGTGGCGCCGTCGATCCGGGTTTGCGGCCCGCTGATCGGCAGCAGCACCGGCCCGCCCTGCGGCGCGGCGATCCGGCCCGACAGGTCGAACCGCTGTGGCCAGCCATCGGCGCCGATCCGGGCCGCGCCGTCCAGCGTCAGCGCAGCGGCGCTGAGGCGGAATATCTCGAGGTTCAGGCTGCCATCCGGGGCGCGTTGCCCCTCGGTCAGCAGGGCGATCCGCGGGCCGAGGAAGGCGCGGTAGTCCGGTGCCAGCAGCGGCGCCAGGTCGCCGCCCAGATCCATCGCGAAGGTCTGCGCACCCTCGGCATTGCTGCTGAGCGTGACCTTGCCTGCCAGCCGGTCGGTATCGTCGGTCTTGAGCTGGATGTTTGCCGTGTAGTCGGTCAGCGGCGCTTCACCCTGCACGTCGAGTTCGACCGACGGCAGGCCGTGCAGGCCCAGCTTGCGCGCGACCAGCCCGCCTGCCGGCTCCTGCAAGGCGATGTTGAGGCCCAGGACGCGGCTGACATTGTCAAAGGCGCCTTGCAGCACCAGTTCGCCACCCTTGTCGAGGCGGCGGATGTCGAGGCTGGCATCGCCCGCGCCCCCGGCCAGCGCGGCACTGCCCGAGACCGAAAGCTCCGCCGCCTCTCCCAGCAGACCCGGGCCCAGCGTCACACTGGCCACGGACAACTGGTCCAGTCGCAGCGAGACCGGCAGTTCCGGCAGGCTGAACGGGGTGCCGGATGCCTCGGGCGAGGGGCGTTCGTCCGGCGGGGCGATGGGCAGGCGGGGCAGGTCGATGCGGGCGGCGATGAGTTCGTCGATCTCGACCCGTCCGGACAGCAGTGCGGTGCGCGTCCAGATCATCGCCACGTCCTCGATCGATAGCCAGATGCCCTCGGGGTCCGAGACGGTGATGCGTTCGATCGTTGCGCGGCTGGACAGCGCCCCGGCAAAGCCCTCGACCCGCACGGTGCGGCCGGGGCCGGACAGTGCATCCTCGAGCTTGGCCTGGATGAAGCCGCGGTCGTCCTGCTGTGCCACGAGCGGCAGGGGCAGGAGCATCAGGAGGCAGACAAGAAAAACGCGCATCAGAAAGCCTGTCCGATCCCGATGTAGAGTTGCACGCCATCGCCTGTGGTGCCGGCGACGGGCCCGGCCAGATCCACGCGGATCGGCCCGATGGTGGTGTCATAGCGCAGGCCGATGCCGGCGCCCGCGTGCCAGTCGCCAGAGGCGAAGCTGCTGTCGGCGCTGATATAGCCCGCGTCGGCGAAGCCGACGACGCTGATCTTGTCGGTGATCCCGGCGCGCAGCTCCAGCGACGTGCCGGCAAAGCCGCGCCCACCCAGCCGCGTGCCGTTGTAATCGGCGTCGAGCGACTGGAAGGGCTGGCCGCGGACGGTGCCGCCGCCACCGGAATAGAACAGGTAGTCGGGCGGTGCGTCGGCGGCGTCGGGCCCGACCAGCGCGCCCAGCTGCAGCCGCCCGGCCAGCACCAGCCGGTCGCTGGAACCCAGCCCGCGATAGCCGCGTGCGTCCAGCGCCAGCCGCGCGCCGCCATTGCCGGTGCCCAGAAGATAGGCAAAGGGCTCGACCTCGGCGCGGATGTAGAATCCTTTGGTCGCGTCCAGCGTGTTGTCGCGCCGATCCCAGGTCAGCGCGGTGGGCAGCCCGAACAGCAGCAGTTCCCGGTTCGGGTAATTGCCATCCGCGTCGCGGCCGAGGTAGCGGTCGGTGATGTTGCTGTAGGCCAGCGAGATGCCGATATCGGCGCTCAGCGTGTCCGAGAATTCGCGCGTGACGCCCAGGCCGATCTTGCCGCCCTCGTCGAGGTAGTCGGGCTCGTCGGTGTAATGCGCCTCGGCCAGGGCGAAGAACAGCGTATCGGGCCCGTAGACGGCGGGTTTCTCGAACCGGGCGCCCAGCGTCAGGTCGGGCCCGCCCGAACCGCCGCCGATCTGGGTGATCTCGCCACGCAGTAAAAGCCGCTCTGCGCCGCCCAGGATGTTGCGGTGCAGCCAGTCGGCCGAAAGGGTCAGGCCCTCGAGGCTGGAAAGCTCGACACCACCCGAAATCCGGCGCGGCGGGCGGTCGACCACGGTGATTTCCATGTCGAGCGTGCCGTCCGGGGCGATCGTCTCGGCCTCGGCGATGGTAACGGAGCGGAAGGTGCCGGTCTTGCGCAGGCGTTCGGCCGCCTTGGTGACGGCCTCGGGGTCAAAGCGGTCGCCGCGCGGGATGCCGGCGATCTGGCGGACTCGGGGCTCACGCACGGCGGTCTCGCCCTGCACGCCGACCTCACCAAAGGTTGCCTGGCGGCCCGGGTCGATGGCGACATTCACGTCCAGCGTGTCGGCGTCATGGCGGGCCGTGATGGCCTGGTCGGCAATGCGCGCCTTGGCATGGCCGTATTGCCGCCAGTCGGTTACCGCGCCCTGCGCCGCGCCGCGCACGATATCGGCCCGGGCCGGTGCGCCTGGGGCGAACCCCTCAGGCAGCGTCGACCCCGGTGCCAGCGGCGCGACGCGGGTCTGGGCCAGCGCGTAGACCGGGCCCGGATCGATGCTGATGACAGCATCACGGATGGCCGAGGGCGGATTCAGCGGCGGTATCAGCGCGGCCTCGCGACCGTCCAGCTTGATGCTGATGGCCGCGCCGTAATGGCCCTCGGCATACAACACCTCGAGCAGGCGGGCGTAGTCGGCCTGGGCCGCGGCCAGAGCGTCGGCCGCATCACCATCACCGTCGTCGCGCAGGGCGCGCAGCAGCGACGCGCCCTTCAGCGCGGTGGAAAGGTCCTCGTCGTCCTGGGAAAGGCGCAGATCGACCCGATCCAGCGCCGTCGCGGGCGTGGCAAGTGCCAGAAGGAGTGCCGCCGCCCATGCGCGTTTCGTCATTCCGTTGTGTCCCCCGTCAGCAGTTGCCCCAACCATAGGGCAATGTCGCCAAAGGCTCCATCGCCGATCCGTAGAACTGGCGGAATTATGATCCCGCCGGTTCCGGGGGGCGGCGAGAGGTGTCGGGTGATGGCGAAGCAGAAAGGGGTGGCGCACCCGCGGCTGTCGCGTCGGGCCCGCCGAAGGTGCGGTGTCCGCCTGCCATGGAGAGGGGCGCGCCGCCTCGGCGCGCCCGGAGCGATCTCAGACCAGCTCGAGGTTGATGGCGCTTTCGCGGCCGTCACGGCCGGACTGGAGCTCGAAGGACACTTTCTGGTTGTCCTTCAGCCCCTTGAGGCCCGAGCGTTCGACCGCCGAGATGTGAACGAAGATGTCCTTGCCGCCGGAGTCCGGCGCAATGAAACCATAACCTTTGGTGGTATTGAACCATTTCACGGTGCCAGTGGCCATTCCGTGCGTCTCCTGTCGTCTTTCCGTTCGCGGTATTGCAACGGGTCGGCGTAGTCAGAGCAGTATCGTTGCTCTGTCGCCGAGGGCAGACAGGTAGGCGATAGTGATAACGTCAGCGCATCCTTTTATGCCAGAATCGCCGAAACCGTTCAAGGGGTGGGCAAGGTCGCGATGCCCGCGATCGGGCTCAGGCCGAGGCCCTTCGACCGCCCCGGTCAAGGCAGAACGCGCGCAGGTCTTCGAGCGGCATCGGGCGCGAGAACAGGTAGCCCTGCAACCGGTCGCACCCGCGTTCGGCGAGGATCCTGGCCTTTTCCTCGGTGTCAACGCCCTCGGCCACCACGCCCACGTTGATGGCCCGCGCCATGTCGATGATCGCCCCGACCATCTGCGCCGAGCGCGCCCCGTCGCCCAGCGACTGGATGATCCGCCGGTCGATCTTGAGCGCGTTGGGCCGGATGTCGAGCAGGCTGTTGATCGAGGCGTGATCGGAGCCGAAATCGTCAAGCTCGATCCGGAAACCGGCCTCCTTGAGGGCGTCGATGGCAAAGCGCACGACATCGTCCATTGTCTCGACCGAGACGGTCTCGAGGATCTCGAAGGCGTAGCGGTGCGACTGGCCGGGGATCAGGGCGCTGGCCTGGGTGACGAATTCGGGATCGGCGAAGCGCGCGGCGCTGACGTTGAAGGCGGCGGTGCCGACATCGATCCCGTCGGCGCGCAGCCTCTCGAGCGCGGTAACGGCCGAACGGAAGATCGCGGCATCCAGGTCTCCCTCCATCCCCAGTTGACGGGCCAGTGGCAGGAAGTCCGCGGGCGGCAGCACCCCCTCGACCGGGTGGCGCCAACGAGCCAGGATCTCGACCCCGGTGAGGGTGCGGCTGCGGGCGTCGTGCTGGGTCTGGAAGAAGGGTTCGATCTGGTTGCGCCCCAGCGCCTCGACGAAGTCGTCGGCCAGCTTGCGGTCACGATTGGCGACGCGGCGCATCTCGTCCGAGAACACCTCGATCCGGCCCCGGCCGCCGGTCTTGGCGCGGTAGAGCGCGAAATCGGCGTCGCGCAGCAGCATTGTCGCGTCGGTCTGGCCGCGCTGCGGCGCGGCGATCCCGAAACTGGCACCGTAGACGCAGCGCTTGTTGCCGAAGCGGACCGGTTTCAGGATGTCCTTGAGCAGCCGGTCCGCCATGTTTTCGGCCTGTTCCATCGTGGTGCCGCTGGCGCAGGCCACAACGAATTCGTCGCCCCCGATGCGCGCGGGCAGGTCGCCGGGTCTTGTGTGCCGGCGCAGGATGTCGGCCACGGTGCAGAGAACGAAATCCCCTGCCTCGTGCCCGAGCACGTCGTTGATCTGCTTGAACCGGTCGAGGTCGATCCGGATCAGCGGCGCGCCGCTGTGTTCGTGTCCCGAGTTCAATTCCTGGTCGAGGCGTCGGCGGTTGCCTAGGCCGGTCAGCGCGTCGGTCAGCGAGTGTCGCTCGATCTCGCGGCCGACTTCCTCGAGGTGGCGGGCGTGTTCCGCCTGGCGTTGCGTGTTGCGGACATAGTCGGTGACGTCCGTCCGGGTGATCAGCGTATCGCCCAGCGTGGTGGTGGACAGCTTTTCGACCACGTGACGGTTGCCGGTCAGTGCCAGCGGAACGCCGTTTTCCTGGCCGCGCAGGCGCGTCATGTGATCCTTGACCCGCTGGTCGCGGTTGCGGCCTGTCGTAGGGCTGTTGGGGTAGAAACCGTGGGCGAGCGCGCCGAGCATGATCTGCTCGGCGGTCAGGCCGGGCCGGATGGCGTCCGGCCGGACATGCGAGAGCTCGCGATAACGCTGGTTGCATGTCACCAGCCTGCCCCGCCCGTCGAACAGCGCGATTCCCTCTCCCGAGGCTTTGAGCGCCAGCGAGAAACGCTGCGAAAGGCGCACGAGGTCGTCCTTCTGCGCGGCCTCCAGCCGCCATGCCTGCACCAGAAGGCGCGACAGCACCAGGAAGACGATCCCGAGGCCCAGGCTGGTCAGCGTGGTCCCGACCGTGACCAGCTGCCAGGTCCGCTGCTCGATGGTGTCGATATAGGGCTGGAAGGCGCGGCTGTGGTCGCGCATCTCCTCGATCACGGGGGCAAGGCGCAGGCGCAGGGCAAAGGGTGACCCGGGCCCCATCCGCAGGCCCGGGTCGACCTGCTCGACATGATCCAGAAGCGCCAACGCGCGATTTGCCGAAAGGATATCGGCCTCGCAGATTGCCAGTGCATCGTTGGCCCCGAGGCCGCGAAAGGCCATCGACTCAAGCCAGTTGAGGTTCTCGATGCACCAGAGGGCCTGCGCACTGGCAAGATCGACGAAGTCGCGCACCTGCTCGGCATCCGCTTTCCACAGCACGGTGCGGGCCCGCACCACGTCGAGAGCGTCCTGCGTCGCTTGCAGGTGCATGAAGGTGCGATGCCTGTATTCGCTGGCCAGCGCGAGATAGCGATAGCCCAGGAAGGCGGTCGCGGTGGCGATCCCCAGCAGGAAGGCAAACAAGGACAGGATGCGCAAAAGCTGCAAGTCAGGCTCCACCCCCAGACGAGGCGGAGGATGCCGCCAATTTGTGAAGATGCGGCTAACTCACGGGCCAGAGATCAACCGGGGCACCGGTGCATCCGGATCGTCCTGAAGTTTCATGCGCATGCGACGCAGGGCGGCGCAGAGCAGCGCCGTATCCGCGGCGCCAAGGCAGTCCGTGACCGCAGAGTCGATCATGGCGACCTCGTCGCCGATCTCGTCCAGCAGTTCGCGTCCGCCGCGCGACAGGCGCAGCTGGATCCGGCGGGCATCGTCGGGATCGCGCCGGGCGCGGACAAGGTCGCGCGCCTCGAGCCCGGCAAGGATATGCGTCAGCGACGATGGCAGAAGGACGGCATGACGGGCGAGCCGGGTCGCGTCCTGCGGACCGCGACGGTTGAGCGTGTCGAGCACCCGCCATTGCGCCTCGCTGATTGCGTGGCGCGACAGGCAACCGCGATACCGTCCCTTGAGGGCGTCACGGCAGGCGACGAGCTCCAGCATCAGGGAGGGGCCGCGCAAAGGCGGCGGGCTCGGTTCGTTGAGGGCAAACGGCGAATTCATGTTGGCACGGCTTCCGGCATGCGTTCGGGGCTGCAAGAAAATCGCATGCGCCGCACCGGATGCACAACCGGGCCAGTCGTGTCAGCACGGGCCCAGCCTGTGCGAGGAGTGACGCTGATTGGCGTCACCCCGTGCAGGTCCAGTGTCAGGCAGCGGCCGGCTGGGCGCCGAACCGTCCGTAGAAGCTCTGGTCGTCGTCGGCCATCTCGCGCAACAGCGCGGGGCAGGCAAAGCGCGGCCCGTGCTTTGCCGCCAGCTCGTCGCAGCGCTCGGCGGCATAGGGTGCGCCGATCATGTCCAGCCAGGACAGCGGGCCGCCCGACCAGGGCGCAAAGCCCCAGCCCAGGATCGCGCCCACGTCGCCCTCGCGGATGTCCATCAGCACGCCATCCTCGAGCGCGCGGACCGCCTCCAGCGACTGCACGAAGAGCAGGCGGTGCTGCACCTCGATCAGGTCGGGTTGTTCGGCGGCCGCCGGATACTTGGCCTTGACAGCGGCACTGAGGCCGGTCCGCTTGCCCGCCTCGTCGTAGTCGTAGAACCCGGCCTTGGCCTTGCGGCCCAGGCGGCCTTCGCCTTCCATCCAGAAGATGACCTCGTCCACGGCGCTGTCGGGATAGGCGTCGCCCATCGCCGCCTTGGTCGCGCGGGCGATCTTGGCGCCGAGGTCGATCGAGGTCTCGTCCACCAGTTGCAGCGGGCCCAGCGGCATGCCGACCATCTTGGCGGCATTCTCGATCAGCGCGGGCTCGATGCCCTCGGCGACCATGCGGATGCCCTCGTTGATGTAGGGAATGATGCAGCGGTTGGCGTAGAAGAAGCGCGCGTCGTTGACCACGATGGGCGTCTTGCGAATCTGGCGCACGAAATCCAGCGCCTTGGCCACGGCGCGGTCGCCCGTGCCCTTGCCCCGGATGATCTCGACCAGCAGCATCTTCTCGACGGGCGAGAAGAAGTGGATGCCGATGAAGTTCGTCGCGTTCTTCGACGCCTTGGCCAGCTCGCCGATCGGCAGGGTCGAGGTGTTGGTGGCGAAGATGCAGTCCTCATCCGTCACGGCGTCGACGGCCTTCGTCACCTCGGCCTTGATGCGCGGGTCCTCGAACACCGCCTCGATGATCAGGTCGCAGCCTTTCAGATCGTCGTAGGAAGTGGTCGGCGTGATCAGCGCCAGCATGGCGTCGGCCTTGTCCTGCGTGATCTTCTTCC
This sequence comes from Thetidibacter halocola, assembly GCF_018224955.1. GTDB lineage: Bacteria > Pseudomonadota > Alphaproteobacteria > Rhodobacterales > Rhodobacteraceae > Thetidibacter > Thetidibacter halocola. The sequence continues at coordinate 181,852 of NZ_JAGTUU010000008.1, read as the reverse complement.
GCTGCACGCCCTTGGCGGCGAAATCGGCGCTATAGGCCTTGCCCTTCTCGGCAGCGGCCTGGTCGCGGTCCAGCAGGACCACCTCGATGCCCGCCTGCGCCGACACCAGCGCGATGCCCGCGCCCATCATGCCCGCGCCCAGCACGCCCAGCTTTTTCACTTTCTGGTCGGGCACATCGGCGGGCCGCACCGCGCCCTTCTCCAGCGCCTCCTTGTTGATGAAAAGCGAGCGGATCATCGCCCCGGAGGACGGGTTCATCAGCACGTTGGTGAACCAGCGCGCCTCGATCTTGAGCGCCGTGTCGAAGGGCACCAGCGCGCCTTCGTAGACCGCGGACAGAAGCGCCTTGGCGGCCGGGTAGACGCCCTTGGTCTTGCCGTTCACCATCGCGGATGCACCGACGAAGGTCATGAAGCCCGAGGGGCTATAGGGCGCGCCGCCGGGCATCTTGTAGCCCTTGGCGTCCCACGGCTTGACCATGTCGGCATCCTTTGCCGACAGCACCCATTCCTTAGCAGCAGCGAGCGGATCGTCCACCACCTCGTCGATCAGGCCGGCGGCCCTGGCCTTCTTCGGGTCGCTCAGCTTGCCTTCCAGCAGGAAGGGGCTGGCGGCCATGGCGCCCATCTTGCGGACAAGGCGGGTGGTGCCACCCATGCCCGGGAAGATGCCGACCATGATCTCGGGCAGGCCGATCTTTGCTTTGGGGTTGTCGGCGCAGAAGATGCGGTGGCAGGCCAGCGGGATTTCCAGGCCGATGCCAAGTGCCGTGCCGGGCAGGGCGCAGGCGATGGGCTTGCCGCCCTTCAGCGTCTTGGGGTCCATGCCCGCGCGCTCGATCTTGCGCAGGATGCCATGTGCGCCCATCAGCCCGTCGAACAGGCCCTGCGCCGGGTTGTCGCCGGCGCTTTTCTTCATCTTCGCGATGACGTTCAGGTCCATCCCGCCGGCAAAGCTGTCGGGCTTGCCAGAGGTGATGACGATGCCCTTGACGGCAGCGTCGGCCAGCGCGTCGTCGACCAGCGCGTCGAGTTCCGGCCACGCCTCCATCGACATGACGTTCATCGACTTGCCGGGCACGTTCCAGGTGATAACGGCGACGCCGTCGTCGCCCTTGTGCATGGTGAAATCGGTCATTTCATGACTCCCGTCGGAATTTTGTTCTGGGTGGGGCGGCCGCGCGTGGCGGCCCGGCCCTCAGACCCGTTCGATGATCGTGGCCGCGCCCATGCCCGACGCGATGCAGAGCGTGGCGAGGCCGGTGCCCTTGCCGGTGCGCTCGAGCTCGTCCAGCAAGGTGCCGATGATGATCGCGCCGGTCGCGCCCAGCGGGTGGCCCATGGCGATCGAGCCGCCGTTGACGTTGACCCGGTCCGAGTCCACGTCGAACGCCTGCATGAAGCGCAGCACGACGCTGGCGAAGGCCTCGTTCACCTCGAACAAGTCGATGTCCGAGATGCTCATGCCCGAATCCTTGAGGATCTTCTCGGTGACGGGAACCGGACCGGTCAGCATGATGGTGGGATCGGTGCCGATCTTGGCCGTGGCACGGATGCGCGCGCGCGGCTTCAGCCCGTATTTCTTGCCGAACTCGGCGTTGCCGATAAGGACACCCGCCGCGCCGTCGACGATGCCCGAGGAATTGCCGGCGTGGTGGATGTGGTTGATCCGCTCGAGGTGCGGATACTTCATCAGCGCGATGGCGTCAAAGCCCGGCATGACCTCGCCCATATCCTTGAAGCTGGGCTTGAGCGCGCCGAGGCTCTGCATGTCGGTGCCGGGGCGCATGTATTCGTCGCGATCGAGGATGGTCAGGCCGTTCTGGTCGGTCACGGGGACGACGGATTTGGCAAAGCGGTTGTCGGCCCAAGCGGCTGCCGCGCGCCGCTGGCTTTCCACCGCCAGCCCGTCGGCGTCGTCGCGGGTAAAGCCGTATTCGGTGGCGATGATGTCGGCGCTGATCCCCTGCGGCACGAAATAGCTGTTCATGGCCAGGCTCGGGTCCACGGCGATGGCGGCACCGTCGCTGCCCATCGCCACGCGGCCCATCATCTCGACCCCGCCCGCGATATAGGCGTCACCCGCGCCACCCTTGACCTGGTTGGCGGCGAGGTTGACCGCCTCCATGCCCGAGGCACAGAAGCGGTTGATGGCAAGGCCCGGGATCGACTGGTCGAGGTCCGAGGCCAGCACCGCCGAGCGCGCGAGGCAGCCGCCTTGTTCGCCGACCTGCGTGACGTTGCCCCAGATCACGTCCTCGACCGCGTGCCCGTCCAGCGCATTGCGCTCCTTCAGGCTGTTGAGGACATGTGCCGAAAGCCGCAGCGAGGTGACCTCGTGCAGGCTGCCGTCCGGGCGGCCCTTGCCGCGCGGCGTGCGGATGGCGTCGTAGATATAGGCTTCGGTCATGGTCGGGTCCTTTGTCGGAGCGTCGGGTTGGCCTAGAGGTGGGGCATCGGGTGTGCCCCTTGCAAGGGTGACGTGGCGGCGCTTTACGTAAACGTCGTGACGTCACGCCCGATCGGCCGGAGAGCCCGGCATCAGGTCGTAGGGGTGCTTCCAGCCGTCGAGTTCCTCGATGTTGCCGAGCCAGCGGTCGATATTGGACCACTCGGTGCGGTCAAAGCCAAAGGGTTCGGGGTAGAAGAGGTATCCGCAGCAGGAGAAATCCGCGTTGGTCGGCCCGTTGCCCACGACCCAGTCGCGCCCGGCAAGATGCGCATCGAGCACCTGGTAGGCGGATTTCAGGCGCCCCTGCGTAAAGGCGATGACCTCGGCCGGGCGCTTGTCCGCAGGCAGGAAGTTCATCAGGAAGCGGGTCATGCCCGCCTGGCTGGACAGCTTGTGGTTGTCCCAGAAGACCCAGCGCAGCACCTCACGCGCCTCGTCCGGCGTGGCGCCACCGAACTTGCCCGACTTCTCTGCGATGTACATCTGGATCACGCCGGATTGCGTCAGTCGCGTGTTGCCGTCGACCAGCACCGGCGCCTCGCCCATCTCGTTGACATTGGAACGGTATTCCGTGGTTCGAGTCTCGCCGCCGAAGAAGTCGACCTTCAGCGGCTCCCAGTCGAGGCCGCTCAGATGCAGGGGCAGGGCGGCCTTGTAGGCGTTTCCGCTTTCGCCGAAGCAGTAAAGTTTCATGGTCATGGCGTCGTGTCTCCCGTTGCGCTGGTGGATTGGTTGGAAAGCGGGGGCCAGCCCCCGCACCCCCGGAGTTTAGGGGCAAGATGAAGATCATGCCGGTTTTCACCGATCATTAACCGGAATCGCGCAGGGTGAAACCGCGTCGCAGACTGGAGAGTTGAACGGCGTGCAAGGTGAAGCCCCGTCCCTTTCCGGATGCCAGCAGGCCAGTGTCTGGGACGGGGTGGACCGATTGCTGCCCGCGCTGCCATTTTGGGCCCGATATGCGGACTGACCTTCATCTTGCCCTTAAACTCCATGGGGGTCCGGGGGTGTGAAACCCCCGGCCTTCGCCCGGGGTCAGAGCGACCGTGCGATCAGTTCCTTCATGATCTCGTTGGTGCCACCATAAATCCGCTGCACGCGCGCGTCGGCCCACATCTCGGCCACGGCGTATTCCTGCATGTATCCGTAGCCGCCATGCAGCTGCACGCAATCATCCAGCACTTCGCCCTGGGTGTCGGTCAGCCAGTATTTCGCCATCGCAGCCTTCTCGACCGACAGCCGCCCTTCCAGGTGCTCCTCCATGCACTCGTCGAGGAAGGCGCGGGCCACCGCGGTCTTAGTCTTGCACTCGGCCAGCTTGAAGCGGGTGTTCTGGAACTGGGTGAGCGGGCCGCCGAAGGCCTCGCGGGTCTTGCAGTACTCGATGGTGCGCTCGACCGCGCCTTCCATTGCGCCCACGGCGCCGCAAGCGATGATGAGGCGTTCCTGGGGCAGTTGCTGCATCATCTGGTAGAAGCCCTGGCCCTCCTGTTGGCCGAGGATGTTCTCGGGCGGAATTTCCACGTTGTCGAAGAACAGTTCGGACGTGTCCGCCGCGTGGCAGCCGATCTTGTCCAGATTGCGGCCGCGCTGGAAGCCCGCCGCGCCGTCGGTCTCGACCACCACGAGGCTGACGCCCCTGGCGCCCTCGGCCGGGTCGGTCTTGGCCGCGACCACGATCAGGTTGGCATGCTGGCCGTTGGTGATGAAGGTCTTCTGCCCGGACAGGCGATAGGCGTTGCCCTCGCGGATGGCCTTCGTCTTGATGCGCTGCACGTCAGACCCGGTGGAAGGTTCGGTCATCGCCAGAGCCCCCACCAACTCGCCGCTGATCATCTTCGGCAGCCAGCGCTTCTTCTGGTCCTCGGTGCCATAGGCCAGAATGTAATGAGCGACGATGCCGGAATGGATGCCATGGCCCCAACTGGCGAGATTGGCTCGCGCGGCTTCGGTCAGGATCACCGCCTCGTGGCCAAAATCGCCGCCCGCGCCGCCGTATTCCTCGGGGACCGAGGGGCAGAGCAGGCCCAACTCGCCCGCCTCGGTCCAGGTCTTGCGGTCCATCATGCCCTGCTTGCGCCACTTGTCGTAGCGCGGCTGCCATTCGGTTTCGATGAACTTGCGCGTCATCTCGCCCAGCATGGCGTGTTCGTCGGTCATCCAGCCCATCGGGCCCTCCCATCAGCGTTTGCGGTCGTCGAGCTCTGCGTTGAACAGGCGCAGTCGGTGGGCGAGCGCGTCGCCGTCGGTGACGCTGTCGAAATGTTCGAACAGGAAGGACAGCGCCTCGCCCTCGTCCAGCCCGGCCTCTTGCGCGAACCGTCTGAGGCCACGATAGCCGTCCTCGGTCATGGCGACAGGGAAACGTCGCGTCAGACGAAAGCGTTTGGGCATGGTTCACCACGCTGGCGGGTTGCAGACATGGGTCAACCATTTCAGGTCGTCGTTCAGGCGTCCAGCCCGCCGATCGCGGCAAGTGGTTGTTCAAGCTGCCGCGACGAAGGATTCAGTATGCCTGATCCGCCAGGCTGCAGGCCGTCTTGGCGCCCAGAAACGGTCGCGCAGCGCGTGCGGTGGTCGTTTCGGGAAGGTCAGGTTAGAGCTGAAAAAGTGCCCGCTGAAAGCGCGCAGGTGCATTGGCGATGGATAAGGCACTGGGATAGAAGCGTTCTGTCCAGCAGTTTTCCGCGCGGAGGACCTCGTGCCGGTCGAAGACGAGTTGCAAGTGAGTGATCTGGCGACAGCCTGCCATCACGCGGACACCGGCAAGATCGATCAATCCCTTCGCTGCGACCAGCCGCTCTGCGCCCCGGGCATCGCGCACCAGCAACCGGTGTTGCGGCGAGACGCGCAAGAGCCGGTCGGGCTGTTCCGGGGCGATACTGTGAGGTCTGATCGCGATGGGTTCGTGGCTGGACACTGTGCCGGTACGGAAATCGAGATTCCGTTTCATGACGATTCTGTCCGGTCGGGGGCAATGATCCAGCGTTTCGACCAGATCGCCCGGTCGCAGGGTTTCGACGGCCTGCCGTCCGCCCGGAACCGCGATCGCTGTTCCCGCAGCAAAGCAGGTCACGGCGACCGCCTGATTCTGGTCGCTGTCGGTGCAGCTGTCATATCGGTGAGAGAAGCCGGCGTTCTGATCTTCGACTCTGCTGTCCTGTGCGGCAACCCTGCTTCCGATTGACGGAATGAACTCAGGTTTGGTCGTCTGAAGATCCGATTGATCCACGCCTTCCGCGTCAGTGCCGCAGTGGGCGCGTTTCGTCCGGAACGAGAACGGCGAGGGCTCTCGCCCCCGCCGCCACATTCGCAACAAACCGTAGGGGGGAAACCCGCCCGCTTTATCAGAAATTCGCCGCGTCCAGCGCCATGACCGGTTCCGCGCCCGACTGGATGCGGGCCAGGTGCGTCGCGGTCATCGGCAGTTGGCGGGCCATGTAGTAGCGCCCGGTGGCGATCTTGGTCTCGTAGAAGGCGGCGTCGCCCGCGCCCTCGGCCAGTTTCGCCCGGGCGGCCTGTGCCATGCGGGCCCACATCAGGCCCAGGCAGACATGGCCGAACAGATGCATGAAGTCATACGAACCCGACAGCGCGTTGTTGGGGTTCTTCATGCCGTTCTGCATGAAATACATCCCCGCCGCCTGGAGATCCTTCGACGCCGCCTTCAGGGGTTCGAGGAACTGGGCGTCGAACTCGGCATCGCCCTTGTTCTCGGAGACGAAGCTCTTGACCATCTCGAAGAAGGCCATGACGTGCTTGCCGCCGTCCTGGCCCAGCTTGCGCCCCACGAGGTCCAGCGACTGGATGCCGTTGGTGCCCTCGTAGATCATGGTGATGCGCGCGTCGCGGACGAACTGTTCCAGTCCCCATTCGCGGGTGAAGCCCGAGCCGCCCAACGTCTGCTGCGCCAGCACGGTGGTCTCGAACCCCTTGTCGGTCAGAAAACCCTTGAGGACCGGCGTCATCAACGAGATCAGCCCCTCGGCGGCGGCGTCCTCGTTGCGATGCGCCCGGTCGATCAGCGAGGCACCCCAGAAGGTGAAGGCGCGCGCGCCTTCGACAAAGGCCTTCTGGTCCATCAGGTTGCGGCGCACGTCGGGGTGCACGATGATCGGATCGGCGGCGCCGCCGGGGTTCTTGACGCCGGTCACGTCGCGGCCCTGCAGACGGTCGCGGGCAAAGCCAAGCGCGTTCTGGTACGCGACCTCGCCTTGCGCATAACCTTGCAGACCGACGCCCAGACGCGCCTCGTTCATCATGGTGAACATGGCGCGCATGCCCTTGTGCGCCTCGCCTACCAGGAAGCCGGTGGCGCCGTCGTAGTTCATCACGCAGGTGGCGTTGCCGTGGATGCCCATCTTCTTTTCCAGCCCGCCGCAGGACAGGCTGTTGCGCGCGCCCAGGCTGCCGTCCTCGTTCACCAGGAACTTGGGCACGATGAACAGGCTGATCCCCTTCACGCCCTCGGGCGCGTCCGGCAGCTTGGCCAGCACCAGGTGGATGATGTTGTCGCACATGTCGTGCTCGCCGGCCGAGATCCAGATCTTCTGGCCGCTGATGGCATAGCTGCCGTCGCCGTTCGGCACGGCCTTTGTACGGATCAGACCCAGGTCGGTGCCGCAATGCGGCTCCGTCAGGTTCATGGTGCCGCCCCACTCGCAGGTTACCATCTTGGGCAGGTAGGTCCGCTTCTGGTCGTCAGAGCCATGGGCGTGGATGGCGTTGTAGGCGCCGTGGGTCAGGCCCTGGTACATGTTGAAGGCCATGTTGGCCGCCGAAAACATCTCGCCCACGGCGGTCGAGATCAGGTAGGGCAGGCCCTGGCCGCCGTACTCCGGATCGCAGTCCAGCGCGGTCCAGCCGCCGTCGCGCACCTGGTCGAACGCCGCCCTGAAGCCGGTCGGCGTGCGCACCACGCCGTTCTCCAGCGTGCAGCCCTCGTGATCGCCCACCGGGTTCAGCGGCGCCAGCACGTCCTGCGCCAGTTTCGCCGCCTCGCCGAGGATCGCCTCGGTCGTCTCGCGGTCCAGTTCGTCGTAACCCGGAACGTCCTGTTCCGCGATCTTCAGCACGTCATGCAGGACAAACATCTGGTCCTTGACGGGTGCGGTATAGCTGGGCATGCCCTTCTCCCTCTGTGTGGCCGCGCGGTCGTCAGCCTGCCGCGCGCTCTTGTTGCGACATCGAGGCGATCATCTTCTCGCCCCAGGTCATCTGTTCCTCGAGTTCGGCGATGGCCTCGTTCAGCTCGTCGCGCTGGCGGATCATGTCGTTCAGCCGCTGCTGGGCGATCTCGTAGGTCTGCTGCAACTGGGTCAGCTGCTGGTCGCCCACGTGATACAGGTCCAGCAGCTGGCGGATCTCCTCCAGGCTGAAGCCAAAGCGCTTGCCGCGCAGGATCAGCTTCAGCCGTGCCCGGTCGCGCCGGGTGAACAGCCGCTTCTGGCCTTCGCGGATCGGGAACAGCAGCTCCTTCTGTTCGTAGAAGCGCAGCGTGCGCGGCGTCACGTCGAACGCATCGCACATTTCCCGGATGGTCATCGTCTTTTCGTCGCTCATCTTTTTTCTCTCTCGCATTACGGCGCGTCATGCGCCGGAGATGCGGGGTTCGGCGCCTTCTTACAATGGGAATTTCCGTTGACGTAACTCATACGCCACGTCACTTTTTAGGTGACGTGGGATAAGGAAAGGTAAACGGGGATTTCAAGCCGGAAAACGCACATGACCGGGTCGGGAATACCCGACCGGGTCATCCGGTGCGAAAAAGGGGAATCAGCCGTTCAGCGAGGCGGCGGTGTCGTCGCGCAGCTTGCGCAGGGCGTCCATCGCCTCGTCCAGCTGGCGGCGTTGCTCGGCCAGTTCGCCCAGTTGGCGGTCGGCCAGCGCGATCCACGCTTTCATCTGCGCCTCGGTGCCTTCCTTCTCGTAGATCAGAAGCCACTGGCGGATATCCTCCAGCTGGAAACCGAACTTGCGGCCGCGCAGGATCAGCTTCATCCGCGCCACCTCGCGCGGGCCATAGAACCGCGAGCGCCCCTCACGGTCGGGCGTCAGAAGCTCGATATACTCGTAATAGCGCAGGGTCCGCGGCGTCACGTCGAACTTCGCACACATCTCCTTGAAGCTCAGCCGTTGGTCCGCCATCGTCGTCTCCTCTCCCCCGCGTCAGGCTAGTCCGGTCCCGCACGCTCTGCAACAGTCAGCCGCAGGGCGCTTGCAGGCGGCTGCGCCGGGTTCCATAAACATGCTGACGCGCATCACGAAAGGCATCGCCATGACCGCCGACAAGGCCCGCATCGCCCGGCAGTTCATCGAGACGATCCCGCATTCTCGGGCGCTGGGCATGGAAATCACCGAGATCGGCGACGGCGTCGCCGAGATCCGCATGCCCTATGACGACCGCTTCATCGGCGATCCCGAGACCGGGGTGATCCATGGCGGCGCGGTCTCGGCGCTGATGGATACCTGCGGCGGAGCGGCGGTGATGAGCCATCCGCGCAGCCCGGCGGGCACCGCCACCATCAACCTGCGCATCGACTACATGCGTGGCGCGACGCCCGGCCAGGCGATCACCGCGCGCGCCACCTGCTACCACGTCACCCGCTCGGTCGCCTTCGTCCGCGCCACGGCCCATGACAACGATCCCGACAACCCCGTGGCCACCGCCACCGGCGCCTTCACCGTGGAGGGCGCATGATGGCCCCGCGCAAGCCTCCCGAACCCATCCAGCTGGTCAAGCAGCGCCGTGACGCCGGCCTGCGCGCGCTGGCCGGCGGCGTGCCCTACATCCAGTATCTCGGCATCCAGTTCGACCGCCGCGGCGATGAACTCACGGCGATCCTCCCCTTCGACGACAAGCTGATCGGCAACCCGATCCTGCCGGCGATCCACGGTGGTGTGACCGCGGCCTTCCTGGAAATCACGGCGCTGATCTCGCTCAGCTGGTCCTGGCTATGGGAGGACATCGAATCGGGAGCGATCGACCTTGCTGCGCTGCAGGCGGGCAACTTGCCGCGCCTGCCCAAGACGATCGACTTCACCGTGGATTACCTGCGCTCGGGCCTGCCACGCGACGCCTATGCCCGCGCCCGCGTCAACCGCTCGGGGCGGCGCTATGCCAGCGTGCATGTCGAGGCCTGGCAGGACAACCGCGACCGGCCCTTCGCCCAGGCCAACGCCCATTTCCTGATGCCACGGGACAAGGACTGACCCGCAGCTTCATCTTGCCCGAAAAACTCCGGGGGAGGCGCCCGCAAGGGCGACGGGGGCAGAGCCCCCTCCGTTCCCGGCCAGCCAGCGGACCGGCATGACCGAAGACAGGCCCATCACCCACCGGCGCGTGCTGAAGATCGCGATTCCGATCCTGCTCGCCAACGTCACCGTGCCGATCCTCGGCACGGTCGATACCGCCGTGGTGGGCCAGATCCCCGCGCCCGAACCGATCGCCGCGGTGGGCGTGGGCGCCATCGTGCTGACGGCGATCTACTGGGTCTTCGGTTTCCTGCGCATGGGCACCACGGGGTTGACCGCCCAGGCGGCGGGGCAGGGCGACCGGGCCGAGGTTGCGGCGCTGCTGACCCGCGCGCTGCTGATCGGGCTGGCCGGGGGCGCGGCGCTGATACTGCTGAACGGCGCGGTCTTTTCCGCCGCCTTCCGCCTGTCGCCCGCCAGTCCCGAGGTCGAGGATCTCGCCCGCGCCTACATGCAGATCCGAATCTGGTCGGCACCCGCCGCCATCGCGCTTTACGGCATCACCGGCTGGCTGATCGCGCAGGAGCGCACCCGCGACGTCTTTGCGCTGCAGCTCTGGATGAACGGCGTGAACGTGGTGCTGGACCTGCTCTTCGTGCTGCAGTTCGGCTGGGGTGTCGACGGCGTGGCCTTTGCCACCTTCCTCGCCGAATGGTCGGGTCTGATCCTGGGCCTGTGGCTGTGCCGCGAGGCGTTCCGCGTCCGGGCCTGGCGCGAGTGGTTCCGCGTCTTCGATCGCGAGCGGCTGACCCACATGGCAGTGGTGAACACTGACATCCTGATCCGCTCGCTGCTGTTGCAGGCGATCTTCGTCTCGTTCCTGCTGCTGGGCGGGCGGTTCGGCACGGTGACGCTGGCTGCCAACCAGGTGCTGCTGCAATTCCTGCATATCTGCGGCTATGCGCTCGACGGCTTTGCCTTTGCCGCCGAGGCGCTGGTGGGCAGCGCCTTTGGCGCGCGGGCAATGGCGCGGGTGCGGCAGGCGGCGCGGATGACGACGCTCTGGGCCACGGTCTTTGCCGTGCTGCTGGCGGCCGGTTTTGCCATTCTCGGGCCGTTGCTGATCGACCTCATCGCCAAGGACCCCGAGGTGCGCGCCGCCGCGCGGCTCTACCTGCCCTGGATGGTGCTGGCGCCGCTGTTGCAGATCGGGCTGGTGATGCTGGACGGCATCTTCATCGGTGCGACCCGCACCGCCGACATGCGCAACATGATGGCGCTGTCCGCGGCGGTCTACGCGCTGGCGGCGTGGCTGCTGATCGGGCCGCTTGGCAATCACGGCCTGTGGCTGGCGATGTCGATTTCCTTCGTCGCCCGCGGCATCACGCTGGGCCTGCGCTACCCGGCGTTGGAACGCGCGGCGGGCGGCGCCTGAGCGCTGGACTCTTCTCGGGCGCGTTTCGCCTCGCCGCGGATCAGCAGGATGTTGCGGGTGTAGATGAACACGCCCATCGACTGCCCAAGGACAAAGACCGGGTCCTTCCGGTAGATCGCGTAGGCCAGAAGGATCAGCCCGCCGCTGATCGAGAAATACCAGAAGGCCATCGGGATGATCGAGCGTTTTGCCCGCTCGGACGAGATCCACTGCACCAGAAAGCGCCCTGTGAACAGCAACTGGCCGAACAGGCCGACCGTGACCCAGGCCGCCTCGGTGGGGCTGTCGACATGCAGGATGTTCAGAAGGGTCTCGATCACGGGTTCATACCTCTTCGGGGGCGACCTTCTTGGCGCGGCGCAGCAGCCAGACGACGCCCAGCAGGTCCCACGCGCCGGCGATGGCGCGTTGCAGGTTGGTGTATTTCGAGCGGCCGGAAATGCGCGCCTTGTGCGACACGTCGACCAGCGCGACCTCCCAGCCCTGCGCCTTGAACAGCGCGGGCAGGTAACGGTGCATGTGGTCGAAATAGGGCAGCGCCAGAAAGGCGTCGCGGCGGAACCCCTTGAGCCCGCAGCCCGTGTCGCGGGTGCCATCGCGCAGCACGCGCGCCCGCAGCCCGTTGGCGAATTTCGAGGCAAGCCGTTTCGACAGTGTGTCCTTGCGCCCGACGCGCTGGCCCGCCACGAGCCCTACGCGCCCCGTCTTGTCCGCCGACAGGGGGGCGAACAGGCCGGGCAGTTCCTCGGGCGGGTTCTGACCGTCGCCGTCCAGCGTCAGGCAGAACGGCGCCCGTGCCGCGCGCACGCCGGAATGCACCGCCGCGCTCTGTCCGCCCGCCCTGGCGTGGCGCAGGATGCGCAGCTGCGGATGACGCGTCCGCGCCTCGGCCAGACGGTCCGCGGTGCGGTCGGTGGAGCCGTCGTCGACCGCGATGATCTCGAAGGAGGGCAGTGACCGGCCCGCCTCGGCAATGCCCTCGACCAGCGACAGGACGGCGTCTTCCTCGTTGTGCATCGGAACGATGATCGCCACGACGGGCGCGGTTCCGCCGGTGCTGTCGCGGCCCTGTGCCGCGGCTTCGGTCTGATCGTTGGAAATGAAGGACTCGGTAATCGTCATGCGCGCCCTTTAGTCCTGACGCCGATTTGCGTCAATGCGGTGGAAGGACCGCACCGCGCCGACCGTGCCGGTCTTGCGATGGCGCGGTCCAGGGTGCAGACAGGCGCGGGATGGCCCGCCAGCGGCGCGGGCGCTGCAAGGGGCTGCAGGGCGCCATGACGGAAGAGGACAAGGCCCCGGGCGGGCTGGCTCTGGCCGGGCTAATCGGCCTTTTCGTTCTGCTGGCGCTGCCGGCGCTGATCTGGCCGATCGACCCGCACCTGGACGAGCGGCGCTATTCCATCGCCGCGGCGCACATGATGGCGACGGGCGACTACCTGGTGCCGATCTCTGAAACCGGCGAATTGCGGCTGACCAAGCCACCGCTGACCTACTACCATGTCGTCGCGGGCTTCGTGCTGTTCGGGCAGGGCCTGTTCGGTGCCAAGGTGGCGTTTCTCGCCAGCGCCGCGGCGATTCTGGGCGTGACCTATGCGCTGGCGCGGGCGCTGGGCGCGGTGCGCCCGGCGGCGCTGCTGGCGGTGGCGATGCTGGCGGGGCACCGGGTGTTCTTTGCCACCGCACCGCAATACATCCCCGACATGCCGCTGGTGCTGGGCACGAGCCTTGCTGCGCTGGGCTTTGTCCACGTCCTGCGTGGCACGGCGCGGCCCCTGCACATGTATCTGGCATGGCTCGGCCTGGCCTGGGCAGTTCTGGCCAAGGGCTTTCTCGCGCCACTGATGCTGCTGCCCTATCTTGCGCTGCGGCCGGGCGCGCCCTCCGGACCGCAGCTGCGGTGGCACGAGGCGGTCGCGGCGCTGCTTGCGCTGGTCCTGGCGTCGGGCTGGTTCGGTCTGATGGCCGTGCTGCATCCCGACACGCTGATGACGCAATTTTTCGGCGACCAGGTGACGGACAAGGTTGGCAAGGACGCGCTGGACGTGCTGGCCGGACTGGGCAAGACCACCGCCGACCTGCTGCTCTCGGCCCTGCCGGGACTGCTGGTGGTGGCCCTGGCACGGATGGCAGGCGGACGGCGCGGGGCGGACGCGCCACCGATCGCCAGCCGCGCCGCGGGGTTCCTGCTGGCCTGGGTGGTGCTGAACCTGGTGGTCTTTGCCTTTTCCACCAAGCTTTACGAACGCTACACCCTGCCTGCGGCCCCTGCGCTGGCTGCGTTGCTCGCGCTTTATGCCAGCGGGCTGACGCGCGCCGCGCTGGAAACCGGCCTGCGCCGCGCGATGCGGCTGCTGCTGCCGCTGCTGGCGCTGGCGATGCTGCTGGGCGGTATCGTGGCGCTGCGCCATGGCGCGCCGGGCTGGGGCGTGGCGGCGCTGGCGGTGGCGCTGGCGGGCGTGCCGCTGCTGTGGCGGGCGCTGGGGCGGACGCCACTTGCCGCGGGTCTTGCGTCGGTCCTGCTGGTCTTTCCGGGCATCGCGCTGTCCCGCCTGCCCATCGACCAGGCGCTTTTCCTGCCCTCGGCGGGGCAGATCGCGGCGGCGTGGGTGCAAGACCTGTCCGATGGCCAGCGCGCCATGGTCATCGCAAGGACGGCCGAACTGGTCGACCAGATCGGCGTCCAGACCGGCGACATCCTGGCGCTGGGCTATGCCATTGATTTCGACCCTGCGCGCGACGCGGATGCCGCGCTTGTCGTCTTCACCGATCCCGGGTTCCGGAGCCCCATCGAGGCGGCGGGATACATGGTTGCGGTCGTTCCGGTGCTGAACGACCTCGCGCTGCGCCTCGACCAGATCGGCGCGACCCTTGCGCTGCCCGACGCGCAGGCGGTGCGCGACCGGTACGGCACGCCGCTGTTCCTCGCCACGCGGGGCTGAGCGGCGCGCGCATCCGGTCGCATTGTTCCTATCCGGCACGGGTCGGGTAGCGCGGCCTTAACCGGCCTCGGGCTATGCCGGGCACATGTTCCAGACCGCTCCCTGCCACCTGACCGCCAGTCGCTGGCTCGACCAGATCGCCGAGGCGCTGGATACGCGCCCCGTCTTGCGCCGTCACCGGCGCGAGGTGGCGCGCATCATCGACCCCGACGCGCTGTGCCGGGCCGCCGCCGCGCGCGGTCTGACGGTGGTAGAGGACGGCGCGCATATCCTGATCCAAAACGGCAGCCATCGATTTCCCGCCGCTTCCCCTTGCTCCTCGCCGCGCACCCCGTTAACCCGTGAGGGTCCAGGATGGGAGGGCGCGATGGCCAACGATCTGTTCAATTCGTTCATGACCGGACCCGACGAAAAGGGCCGTTTCGGCATCTTCGGCGGGCGCTTCGTGTCAGAGACGCTGATGCCGCTGATCCTCGAACTCGAGGAGCAGTACGAGAACGCCAAGACCGACCAGTCCTTCTGGGACGAGATGGAGTTTCTCTGGAAGCATTACGTCGGCCGTCCCTCGCCGCTCTACCATGCCGAACGCCTGTCCGAACGGCTGGGCGGCGCCAGGATCTACATGAAGCGGGACGAGCTGAACCATACCGGCGCGCACAAGATCAACAACGTGCTGGGCCAGATCATCCTTGCCCGCCGCATGGGCAAGACCCGGATCATCGCGGAAACCGGCGCCGGCCAGCACGGCGTGGCCACCGCCACCGTCTGCGCCAAGTTCGGCCTGAAATGCGTGGTCTACATGGGTGCGCATGATGTCCAGCGCCAGGCGCCGAATGTCTTCCGGATGAAACTGCTGGGGGCCGAGGTGATCCCGGTGACGAGCGGCAGGGGCACGCTCAAGGACGCGATGAACGATGCGCTTCGCGACTGGGTGACCAACGTGCGCGACACGTTCTATTGCATCGGTACCGTGGCCGGGCCGCATCCTTATCCAGCGATGGTGCGCGACTTCCAGTCGATCATCGGCAAGGAAACGAAAGAGCAGATGATGGAGGCCGAGGGCCGCCTGCCCGATACGATCATCGCCGCCATCGGCGGCGGGTCGAACGCGATGGGCCTGTTCTATCCCTTTCTCGACGACAAGAGCGTCCGCATCATCGGGGTCGAGGCCGGCGGCAAGGGCGTGAACGAGAAGATGGAGCATTGCGCCAGCCTGACCGGTGGGCGCCCGGGCGTGTTGCACGGCAACCGCACCTACCTGCTCCAGGACGAGGACGGGCAGATCCTCGAAGGGTTCTCGATCTCGGCCGGGCTCGACTATCCCGGCATCGGGCCGGAACATGCCTGGCTGCACGAGGTCGGGCGCGCCGAATATGTCGCCATCACCGACAAGGAGGCGCTCGAGGCCTTCCAGCTCTGCTGCGAGACCGAGGGGATCATACCCGCGCTCGAACCCAGCCACGCGCTGGCCCACGTGATGAAGATCGCGCCGGACCTGCCCAAGGACCACATCATCTGCATGAACATGTGCGGCCGTGGCGACAAGGACATCTTCACCGTCGCACGTCACCTCGGCTTCGACATGTCGGCGACCGAGGGTCGCAAGGCGGACTGATCCCGTCGGTCTTGATCTGGCTCAAACGCGCCCTCTGCGGCGCGTTTGACATGCCTCAAGGTTCCAGTGGGTGGAATATTCCATAAAGCGCATGTGAAGGGCGCGCGATCTAGCGCCGCCCGGTCAGAGGGAGATCCCACATGCGAATTTCGAGAATTGTCGCCGTTTCCGCCGCTGTCGCGATGATGGCCGGTATCGCCATGGGGGGCGAAGGCGTGGACCACGCCAAGGCCTCCATGCACGCCGAGGGCTTTGGCAAGCTGTCCATCGCCGAGGGCGACGACGCCACGGTGATCTTCGGCCGTAAGGGCAAGATGCTGGGCGTGGTCGTGCTCGACCCTGACAGCGAAGAGGTGATCGCCCAGGGCAAGTTCCAGAACGGCAAGATGGTCGGCGACGACATCGTGCCGGCTCGCCATCACAAGGATGACGGCGTCAAATATGGCGACCGCGACCAGGCACGCAACGCGGGCAAGGGCAAGGGCGGCGAGGAAAGCCCGGCAGCGGGCGAATCCGGCGGCACGGCCACGCACAAGCGCGGCGACGGCGCGGGTGGCGGCATCAACCCTGGCACCGGCAACGGCGGCTGAACACCTGTCCGGCGCGACAGGCATGGAGTGGCGGGCGGCGCTGTGGCGACGCCCGCCATATGCGTTTCCAGGGCGCATAAACTGCGGTTTATGCCGGTCGGTCGGGCGTTTATGGCCCCGGATGTAAACCCCGTGGCAATATCCCTGTGTCGGAAAACGGGTCACCTCGGTCCTCGTTGACGCAACCCCGGGCACCCGTCCCGGCCAACGAAGGAGACAGACCCATGACCTTTATCAGGAAAATCGTTCTCACCGGCGCTACCCTCGCGCTGATCGGCGGCAGCGCCTATGCCGACGCCCTGACCGACCAGATCATTGCCGATCTCGGCGCGCAGGGCTATGAGCGGATCGAGATCCGCAAGGGCCTGAGCCAGACCAAGGTCGAGGCCATTCGCGGCACCGAAAAGCTGGAGCAGGTCTATGACCGGTCCACCGGGGCGCTTCTGAAGCAGGAGATGGAGCGGGTCGAGGCAGGCGACGACACCGCGCCTGGCTTGTCGGTGCGCGAGCGCAACCGCAACTTCGTCGAGGCGCGCAATGGGCGTGACGACGATGACGATGACGATCACGGTCGCGGCCGTGACGACGACGATGACGACAATGATGACCGGGATGATGACAAGTCCGGTCGGGGTGGCCATGATGACCACGACGACGATCATGATGACCACGACGATGATCACGACGATGATCACGACGATGATGACGGCGATCATGACGATGACGACGACAGCGATGACGACGGCGACGACGACTGATCCGTCCGCCATCGCACAGACCAACCGATCCTCGCGCCGCGTGCGCGGGGATTTTCGGAGGAACGGATGAACCGCAGACGATTTCTGCTTGCCGGAACGGCGTTGCTGGCGACGCTGCCTGTCGCAGGCCAGGCGCAGACGGCCACCGACCAGGTGATCTCCCAGCTTCGGCGCGAGGGCTACCGCAGGATCTCTGTCTCGCGGACCTTTCTGGGACGTGTGCGCATCACCGCCCGCGGCCCGGCGGGCAGTCGCGAGGTGATCCTGAATCCCGGCACGGGCGCCGTGCTGCGCGACTACCTGCGCCGAAACGACGACGATCGCGACGACGACGACCGGGACGACCGGGACGACAAGGATGACGACCGGGACGACAGTGACGACAAGGATGACGACCGGGACGACAGCGACGACAAGGACGACGGCGGTGACGATGACGGCGGCGACGACGATGACGATGGCGGCGACGACGACGGCGGCGACGATGATGACTGAGAGGGCGGCGTCGTGAAGGGGCAAGCAGGCTTCGGCCTGCTGATGGCCGTGCAGATGGCCTGCGGCCTTTTCCTGTCATGGGACATGGCAACCAGCCTGCTGGGCATCCAGACGGCGCCCATCGCCTGGGTGTGGTATGAGCTGGTGCAGCTGGGCGCGGTGGTGGGCCTGATCCTGGGCACCGCCGTCTCGGCCATGCTGTTGGTGCGCTCTGTCCGCGGCCGGCGCGAGGCCGAGCGCAGCCTTCGCCTTGCCTCGGGCGCCTTTATGGAGGTGCTGGCCGAACGGTTCGACGACTGGGCGCTGACGCCGGCGGAACGCGATGTGGCGCTGTTCGCCATCAAGGGTCTGTCGACGGCCGAGATCGCCGCCCTGCGCAGCACCTCCGAAGGCACGGTCAAGGCGCAGACCGCAGCGATCTACCGCAAGGCGGGCGTCTCGGGGCGGCCGCAGCTGCTGAGCCTGTTCATCGACGAATTGATGGGCGACGGGCTGGCCCTGCCGACCGAAACCCCACCTCAGTCGTCGTCCGAGGACTTGGCCGCGCAGGCCTCCAGAACCGAAAGCGGCACGATCTCCAGCGCGCGCTGATGCGTCGCCGCCAGCGAGACCCGGGGTGCGCAGCCCTCGTCATAGGCTTGCAGGAAGCGCGCCGCGCACAGGCACCAGCCGTCCCCCGGCTTAAGCCCCGGAAAGCGGAACTCGGGGCGTGGCGTCGACAGGTCGTTGCCCACGTATTTCGAATAAGCCAGGAATTCCTCGGTCATCACGGCGCAGACCGTGTGGCTGCCGGTATCCTCGGCGCAGGTGTTGCAATGCCCGTCGCGAAAGAACCCGGTCAGCGGGTCGGTCGAGCAGGGCTGCAACGCGCCGCCCATGACGTTCAGTTCCGGTGCCTTGCGGATCATCCCCGTTCCCCCAGAGTGTCGGCGATGCGGCGGAACATCGTCAGCGCGTCGTCATCCGCACCCGCCTCGCGAAAGGCGCGGTCGGCGGCGTTTACCGCGATCACCACCCCCCTCTGCCGATCGATGTAGGTGTATTGGCCATAAACGCCACGGGCCATGACCTCGCCCTCTCGGGCGTCGCCGGGGATCCACCATTGATAGCCGTATTGCCAATCGGCTCCGGGGGCAGTGGGTGCGCTGGCTGCGGTGCTTTCGGCGATCCAGGCCTCGGGCGCGATGCGGCGGCCGTCGAAGACGCCGCCAAGGCGCGTCATCTCGCCCATGCGCGCATAATCGCGCGTCGTCAGGTTCAACCCGCCCAACGCAAAGGCCACGCCGTAGCCATCGGTGACGTAATAGGGCCGCCCCTCGGTGCCCAGCGGGTCCAGCACGTATTCGCCCAGCAGGTCGGGCAGGCTGCGACCCGTCGCGCCACGCAGCACCATCGACAGCACATGCGTGTCGATCGAGACATATTGCCAGTGCTCGCCCGGCGTGGCCTCGGTTTCGGTCAACCCGGCGGCAAAGCCGTCCATCGAGCCGCCCAGCGCCAGGACGCGGCCCATCTTGTTGATGTCGCTCCAGAAATCGAGGTAATCCTCGTCGAAGGTCACGCCCGATGCCATGTGCAGCACGTTGCGGATCGTCGCGCCGTCATAGGCCGAGCCCGCCAGAAGCGGCGCGTGGCGTGTCACCGGGTCGTCGAGGCTCTGGATGGCGCCCTGTTCGACCAGGATGCCGAACAGGATCGAGAGATAGGATTTCGCCATGCTCCACGAGATGCGCAGATCCTCGGGCCCGGTGCCAAGGCGGTATTGCTCATGCACCAGCGCGCCGTCATGCATCACGACGATACCCGTCACCGCGCGGCGGTCGAGCCAGTTGTCGAACCCCTCTGGCGGCGTCATCGGCGCGCCTTGCGGCAACTGGGTGGGCGCGCGACTGACCGGGATGGGCGCGGTCTCGAACAACGTGTCCATGTGGCTGAAATTCGCCACGATGCGATCCTCGGCAAAGAGCGTATTCACCGCCTGAAGCCGGATCAGCGCCTCGCGGTTCGCGACACCCATGACCAGCACCGCCGCCAGCGCGGCAACCCCGATCCGGATGATCCATCTGCGCATCGCGTCCTCCCTTCTTGTCCAAGAATGCCCGGACGTCAGTGCTGTGCAAGTGGTATCGTGGCGGCCCAACGCACCCAGCGGCCGTGAAAATCGGCGCGGCCCATGTCGAAGGCAAGATCGCCGGGCCAGAGCCGCAGGGTCAGCGCCGCGCCTTCGGTGCGGCTATCGGCCTCCATCCCGAACCACGCAAGCGGGGCGTCAGGCGTGGCGCGCGCGCCCGCCGCCGCGAGGATCGCAGCACCACGGTCCCGCGCCGCCGATGGCAGATATTGCCAGGCCACGGTCGAATAGACCAGGTGCAGGTGGCCGGGCCGGGGTTCGGCGCGGGTCGCCAGCCAGTCGACCGCATCGGCGCGGTCCACCGGGTCGCCCGCGGCCGCGATGGCGGCGCGGGTCAGGTCCAGCCGCGCGGGCTGGTCTGCCCAGAGATAGGCCATCAGGCGCAGCCGGTCCTCGGCGCGGGCGGGGTCGAGCGGGTTCAGGTCGACCCCGCGCCGTTCCACCACGTGTGGCCGCGTCTCGGGCGGCAGGGGGCCGGACCAGTCGGGACGCAGCACCAGCGCGGGGTCGGCCGCGCCCCAGCGCCGGCCGTCGATCTCCAGCGCGTAGGCATCCCAGCGCAGGTTCAGTCCGCCCGATGCGCCCAATTCCGACGTGACCATAGGCAGGCCGTATCGCGCCGCCAGCCAATGCCCCAGCGCGATCAATGGGGCCGAGCGGCGCACCTCGTTGGTCTGCGGCGGGCTGTCGATCCAGTCGTTCAGGAATTGCGCCTCGGTCGTCAGCGCCCCGTCGACCGCCTGCCACAGGGTTTCGTCATCGGCGGCGTTCGGCGGATAAACGGCGGCCAGACCCGCCCGGCCCTGCAGGCGCAGCGCGTGCAGCCCGCCACACAGGCGCAAGGGCAGGCTGTCGACCTTGGGACCGACATCGCCGGGCCAGCCGAACAGACGGTCGGTCAGGGCCGTTCCCGGCTGCAGCCGGTCGGCCAGCATCCGGCAGAGCCGATCCATGAACGGGCTGTCCATCGCCGCGCAATGGCCCGCCTGGTCGCGGAAGGCCCCGCGCAGGCTCACTTGAACCGATCCGCGAGACGCTGCAACGCGTTGCGCGTGTCGGGTTCCGGTTCGGGTTCCGGTGTCGGCGCGACCGCGGGCTTTGGCGCTGCCGCCTTGCCGCCGCCCGACCGCGGCGGGTTCACCCGCAGCGCCACCGCGTTCTGGAACCCAGCCGCGTCGCCCGCCGCCAGCGCCGCCGCGCCGTCGGAGATCCCGCGCAGCAGGTCGTCCAGCCAATCCTCGTCGGCCTTGGCGAAATCGTGCAGGACATAGCCCGCCACGGCCTCTTTCCGGCCCGGATGGCCGATGCCCAGCCGCACCCGGCCGTAAGCCTCACCCACATGGGCATGGATCGAGCGCAGGCCATTGTGCCCGGCATGGCCTCCGCCCTGCTTGACCCGGCACTTGCCGGGGGCCAGGTCGAGTTCGTCGTGGAACACGGTCAGCGCGTCGGGGCCCAGCTTGTAGAAGCGCAGCGCCTCGCCCACCGACTGGCCCGAAAGATTCATGTAGGTCTCGGGTTTCAGCAACAGCACCTTGGCGCTGCCCAGCCGGCCCTCGGCCACCTGCCCCTGGAACCGCGCCTTCCACGGGCCGAAACCGTGATCCTCGGCAATCCGGTCCAGCGCCATGAAGCCGATGTTATGCCGGTTGCGGGCATATTTCGGGCCGGGGTTGCCCAATCCTGCGAAAATCTGCACCGTCAGCCTCCAACCATCACCCGTCGCGGCATAGATAGTCGGGACCGGGGACAAATCACAAGGGAAGGCCCATGTATCTGACGATGAACCGCTTCAAGGTCGCCGCCGCACATGCCGAGGAATTCGAGGCGATGTGGAAGAGCCGCGACAGCCATCTGAAGACCGTTCCGGGCTTCCGGTCCTTTGCGCTTCTCAAGGGGCCGCAGAACGGCGACACGATCCTCTATGCCTCGCACACGATCTGGGCGGACGAACACAGCTTTCGCGACTGGACCCGGTCCGAGGCGTTCCGCGCCGCGCATGGCGGGGCCAAGTCGTCGGAACACATGTATCAGGGTGCGCCAGAGTTGGAGCTGTTCGAGGCCGTTCAGGTGCTGGAGGCCTGAGCACGGCGCCCAACGCCCGGTGGGTCGTCCTCGGGCGGCCAGCAGGCCGATCCCGGCCAGACGGGTTAGCAGCCCCTCGCAATAGGCGGTGACCGGTGCGGCCGGACGCCCCGCACCGACAACAGGCCCAGCGACCGCTGTCTGCAATATCGCGCGCATCACACGGTCCGACAGCGTGTCTCGACCGAGATCCGGGCCAGCGCCGCCGGCAACGGACGCGGGTTGGGGCGATTGCATTGGCCGACTCCCACGCTCTGCCCGTTCGGGCGCGGGGCGCGCGGGGCGTCGTCGAAAAGGACGAGGTCGCGCATTACCCGGTGCAGGTGCCAGTCCGGCGGGTCGTCGTGACGCCCATGAACCAGACCGCTGTCGCCCGGCGCGTCGCGGGAGCAGGTCTTGATTCCCGGGGCGACAGCTTGGCGAACAAGGTAGGGTCATGCCCCGGCCTCGGCGGGGCCCTTTTTCCCAAGGCCGCCCTGCCGGATTTCGATTTTGGTCAGGCCCGCCGGCTTTCGATGACCTGGCAGCGGCCAAGCCGGACAAGAGTATCGTGCAAGCCGTCGCCCGCCAGGAAACGGGCGACACCTTTCTCAAGAACGGCGAAGCCTCGTCCGATGTGCCATCGATATCAGACTGTGAAGGCTGGTTTCCGGTGTTGCAGCAAAGGCTGCCTGTCGAAAGCGATGTGGGTCTTCATTCAAGGCGATCCGCTTCGACATGCAATAGAGCACATCCAGAGGCGCGGCCGGACCCGGATGCTTGCGACCCGGCCGTCCTGCTGGGCGATCCGGGTCTTGAGGCCTTTGACGGCATTGTGCCGGACGCCGGCATTTGCGCGGATCTCGGGCTGCTGGCCTGATTCCCTCTCGTCAAGCCGCCGGGGCCTCTGCATAGTTCACGAAAACCGGACGGGGAGGGACGGCATGGCGCGGCTTTCATGGGGGATGATCGGCGGCGGCGACGGCAGCCAGATCGGTCCGGCGCACCGTCTGGCTGCGGCGGTGGACGGGGCGTTCGAATTTACGGCCGGGGCGCTGGATCACCGCCCCGATGCGGGCCGGGCCTTTGGCCGGGCGCTGGGCCTGCGACCGGACCGCGCCTATGGCTCGTGGCAGGAGATGCTGGAGGGCGAGACGCACCGTCCCGACCGCTGCGACCTGGTCACGGTGGCCACGCCCAACGCCACGCATTTCCCCATCGCCCGCGCCTTCCTCAAGGCCGGATTCCACGTGCTCTGCGAAAAGCCCATGACCATGTCGGTCGAAGAAGGCGAGGAGATCGTCCGGCTGGCGCGCGAGACCGGCCGCATCTGCGCGGTCAACTACGGCTACACCGGCTACGCGCTGGTGCGGCAGATGCGGGCGATGGTGACGCGGGGCGACCTGGGCCGCATCCGGCTGGTGGTGGCCGAGTTCGCGCATGGCCATCATGCCGACGCCGCCGACGCCGACAACCCGCGTGTCCGCTGGCGCTACGATCCGGCACAGGCGGGCGTGTCGGCGCAATTCGCCGATTGCGGCATCCATGCGCTGCACATGGCGTCCTTCGTCACCGGGCAGGAGGTCGAAAGCCTGTCGGCCGACATCGTCTCCTGCATCGAAAGCCGCGTGCTCGAGGATGACGCGCAGGTGAATTTCCGCATGACCGGTGGCACGGTCGGGCGGCTCTGGACCTCGTCGGTGGCGATCGGGCGGCAGCACGGGCTGACGATCCAGGTCTTCGGTGAAAAGGGCGGGCTGCGCTGGGCGCAGGAACAGCCGAACCAGCTTTACTGGATGCCGCTGGGCCGGCGGCTGGAAGTGATCGAGCGCGGCGAGGCGGGGCTCTACCCCGAGGCGGCGCGCGCCAGCCGCGTCACCGTTGGCCATGCCGAGGGGATGCCCCTGGCCTTCGCCAACATCTATCGCGATCTGGCAGAGGCGATCCGCGCCCGCTCTGAGGATCGTGCGCCCGATCCCGCCGCCGACCTGTTCCCGCGCGCCGAGGATGGGCTGCGCAGCATGGCGGCTGTCTATGCGGTGGCCGAAAGCGGGCGGGACGCCGGGCGCTGGGTCGATGCCCGGCCTCCGATGTTCCGCTAGAACTCAGCCGTCGAAGGAGAAGTCCGGCAACTGATCCAGCGCCGATTTCAGCGCCTCGCCCCAACTGGTCGAGACGGTCTGGAAATAGGGGTCGTCCCCGGCGATCCGGCGCGACGGGCCCAGGCACAGCGCGTCGCGCTCAATCACCTGCAGGTCGAAAGGCGCGGCGACCGACAGGTTCGCCTTGAGCGTGGAATCGAAGCTGACCAGCAGCAGCTTGACCGCATCCTCGAACCCCATGCCGCGATCATAGCCGCGCACGAGGATCGGGCGGCCGTATTTCGTCTCGCCGATCTGGAAGAAGGGCGTGTCCTCGCCAGCCTCGATGAAATTGCCCTCGGGGTAGATCAGGAACAGGCGCGGCGGTCCGCCCGCCACCTGCCCGCCCAGCAGGATCGTGGCGTTGAAGGTGGTGTCGGCCCGCTGTCCGGTATCGGCGTGGCGGTCGATTACCTCGCGCAGTGTCTCGGCAACCAGGCGCGCGGCCTGGAACATCGACGGCACCGCCAGGATCGAGGGGTCGCGCTGGTTGGCGGCCTTTGTGCGTTCGTCCAGCAGCGAGACGACGGATTGCGTCGTCGCCAGGTTGCCGGCGGTCATAAGGCACATCACCCGTTCGCCGGGCTTTTCCCAGGTGAACATCTTGCGGAAGGTCGAGATGTTGTCGACGCCCGCGTTGGTGCGCGTGTCGGACATGAAAACAAGGCCGCGGTCCAGCGCCACGCCCACGCAGTAGGTCATGTGACGACCCCTCGCTTACTGTTGTGCGACGGCGATCTCGACGCTCATGGATTCGCCGCCGCCGCCGGTCTTGAGGCCAGTTACAGGCGCGGCATCGGCATAGTCCAGCCCTGTCGCGACGCGCACGTAACGCTTGTCGGGGGAAATGCCGTTCGCCGGGTCGAACCCGACCCATCCCAGCCCTTCGACATGGGCCTCGGCCCAGGCGTGCATGGCGTCCTGTTCCACCCGGTCGTCCATCATCAGGTAGCCCGAGACATAGCGCGCGGGATAGCCCAGTTCGCGGGCGCAGGCGATGAATACATGGGCGTGGTCCTGGCAGACGCCACGCCCCTCGGTCGCCGCCTCCTCGGCGGTCCCGCCGGACAGGCTGGAGCCGACCTCGTAGACGATCTCTTCCTTGATCAGGTCCTTGAGCCCGTGCAGACGGTCGAGGTCCGACTCGCCCTCGATCATGCGCACCAGCTTGCGCACGGCCGGTCCGACCTTTGTGCGCGGGGTGGGGCGTTCGTACAGCCAGAGCGGCGCGGGGCCGCGATGGCGGCCGATCACGCCATGCGTCTCGGTCACGGAAACCGTGCCCTCGCTGATGACCGACAGCTCGGACACGTCGCGCTCGAAGCTGATGAGCTCGACGACATTCAGGTGCTGGTCCTCGAAGGCCAGTTCCTTCTTGCCGCCCTCGACCCGGGTTTCCCAGGTCAGGATGCTCTGGCCGGC
Organism: Thetidibacter halocola; assembly: GCF_018224955.1. GTDB lineage: Bacteria > Pseudomonadota > Alphaproteobacteria > Rhodobacterales > Rhodobacteraceae > Thetidibacter > Thetidibacter halocola. Next base: position 156,613 of record NZ_JAGTUU010000008.1, on the reverse strand, counting down.
ATTGGTCTTGGGCGTCTTGCGCAACTGCTGCAGCCCGTAGCTGCCCGGCCCGTCGAACCGGTAGCGCGTGACGTGGCGGATCGAGAGTTTCAGCGGCTCACTCATAGAAGCGGTAATCCTTCTCGATCTGGGCGCCCAACTGCCCGAGGGCGATCAGGACTTCCTCGATGTATTCGTGCAGGCCGAACTCGAACACCGCCTCGATGTCATGTGTCATGAAGCGCCGGATCAGCGCTTCGGCCATGGCGCAGGCGTCCGTCTTCTTGCCATAGCTCGATGCGAGATAGCCGAGGTTGTCCTTCAGCTTGGACGCGCAGAACGCAAGGCTGCGGGGGAAGCGCTTGTCCAGGATCAGGAAATGCGCGATGTCGCGCGGGCTGTAGACGTTGCCGTATTCCATGCGGAAGCCGCCATGCGCCGACACCGACCGCAGGATCGTCTCCCACTGCACATTGTCGATGGACGACCCCACGGCCAGAGCCGAGGGCAGCAGCACGTAGTATTTCACGTCCAGGATGCGCGCCGTGTTGTCGGCCCTTTCCAGGAAGGTGCCCAGCCGCGCGAAATCGTACATGTCGTTGCGCAGCATCGTGCCATGCGTGGTGCCGCGCACCAGCGCGGTGCGCTGGCGGATCATGCCCAGGACGCTTGGCAAGTCGCGTTCGGACACCTTGCGGCCCAGCTTTTCCTGGGCGGTCATGTAGCAGCCGTTTGTCGCCTCCCAGACCTCGTGGGTCAGGGCTGTGCGCACCATGCGCGCGTTCTGCCGCGCCCCCGCGATCGAGGTCAGCACCGAGGACCCGTTCTCCTTGGAGCGCAGCATCCAGTCGATCGCGCCGTCCTTGGTCAGTTCGTCATGCGTCGCCTTGTACCCCTCGGCCACGCCGGCGGTCTGCATCACCGGCAGCCAGTCGTCGTCGCCGCTGCCCAGACGGGTCAGCGCGATGCGCTGGCCGGTTTCCACCAGCCGCGAGGTGTTTTCTGCCCGTTCCAGGTAGCGATACATCCAGAACAGGCCATTCGCCGTCTTGCCCAGCATCGCGTCAGTCCTCCAGCACCCAGGTGTCCTTGGTGCCGCCGCCCTGCGACGAGTTCACCACCAGCGACCCCTTCTTCAACGCGACCCGCGTCAGCCCGCCGGGCGTGATGTTGATGCGGTCGGGGCTGACCAAAACGTAGGGCCGCAGGTCGACATGGCGTGGCGCAAGCCCCGCCTTGGTGAAGATCGGCACGGTCGACAGCGACAGGGTCGGCTGCGCGATGTAGTTGCCGGGGCGCGATTCCAGCTTCTTGCGGAAGTCGCGCAACTCCTTCTTCGTTGCGGTGGGGCCGATCAGCATGCCGTAGCCGCCCGATCCGTGCACCTCCTTGACCACCAGCTCGTCGAGATTGTCGAGCACGTATTTCAGCGAGGACGGGTCGGAACAACGCCAGGTCGGGACGTTCTGCAACAGCGGCCGTTCGCCGGTATAGAATTCGACGATCTCGGGCATGTAGCTGTAGATCGCCTTGTCGTCGGAAATGCCGGTGCCGGGCGCGTTGGCGATGGTGATGCCACCCGCGCGGTAGACATCCATGATGCCGGGAATGCCCAGCGACGAGTTCGGGTTGAAGTTCAGCGGGTCGAGGAAATCGTCATCGACCCGGCGGTACAGCACGTCGATGGGCTTGTAGCCCTCGGTCGTGCGCATCGCCACGCGGCCATCGACCACGCGCAGGTCGTGCCCCTCGACCAGTTCGACGCCCATCTGGTCGGCGAGAAAGGCGTGCTCGAAATAGGCCGAGTTGTAGATGCCAGGCGTCAGCACCGCCACGGTCGGGTTGCCGTCGCAGCCCGAGGGCGCGCAGGCCGCCAGCGAGTTGCGCAGGTCGCGCGGGTAGGTTTCCACCGGCTGCACGCGGTTGCGGCTGAACAGTTCGGGGAACATCTGCAGCATCGTCTCGCGGTTCTCCAGCATGTAGGAGACACCCGAGGGCGTGCGCGCATTGTCCTCGAGGACAAAGAAATCGTCGTCGCCGGTGCGCACCAGGTCGATGCCCACGATATGGGTATAGACCCCGCCGGGCGGATCCACGCCGATCATCTGGGGCAGGAAGGCCTCGTTCCGGGCGATCATCTCGGCCGGCAGGCGGCCCGCCTTGATGATCTCCTGCCGGTGGTAGATGTCGTAGAGGAAGGCGTTGATCGCGCGCACCCGCTGGTCGATGCCGCGGGACAGTTTCTGCCATTCGCGGTTCGAAATGATCCGCGGAATGATGTCGAAGGGGATCAGCCGTTCCTCGGCCTCGGCCCGTCCATAGACGTTGAAGGTGATGCCCGTGAGGCGGAACAGGTCCTCTGCCTCGCGCTGCTTGGCGCGCAGGCGGGCGGCGTCCTCGCCGTCGAACCACGTCTGGAATGCCTCGTAAGGCGCGCGCAGGGTCTCGTCTCGGCCCCACATCTCGTCGAAAATCGATGTCTCGCTCATGCCCCCACCTTACGCCGCGCGCTGCGGCCTGCAATCGCATCCCCGGCCGGGGTCGAAAGCGCGTCGAATTTTCGCAGCTTTTTCCTACTTTTCCGCTCAAATATTGATCTGGTCAAGCCCGGCAGGGCTCAGGCGCGGGCAAAGCGGGCGGGCGCATAGGGCGCCATGTCGATATTGGGCGCGCGCCCCGCGATCATCTGCGCCAGCAGCCGGCCGGTTTTCGGCCCACCGGTCAGCCCGACATGGTGGTGGCCAAAGCCAAGCCAGGCGCCTTGCACGCCCGGCACCGGGCCGATGGCGGGCAGGCTGTCGGGCAGGGCGGGGCGGTGGCCCATCCACTCGGTCTCGCGCGCCCAGGTCAGCGCGGGCATGGCCTCGCGCAGCTTGCGGCGCAGCAGGTCGAAGGGGGCGCGCGACGGTCCGGCCTCGAGCCCTCCGAATTCCAGCATGCCCGCCAGCCGCAGCCGTCCCTCCATGGGCGTCGCGACGAAGGCGCCGGACGTCACCATCAGCGGCGCGCGCGGCATGGCGGACGGTTCCCACAGTTCCAGGTGATAGCCGCGTTCGCTTTCCAGTGGCACGCGCAGGCCAAGGGCCTTGCACAGAGGGCCGGAAAAGGCGCCCGCGGTGATCGCGACGGCGTCGCAGGCGATGCTTTCGCCGCCCGCACGCAGGCCGGTGACGCGGCCATTGTCGCGGATCACCTCCGTCACCTCGGCCCGGATCATCCGCGCGCCCAGCCGTTCCGCCTCCGCGGCCAGCGCCGCGACATAGGCGCCCGGGTCGGTGATATGGCCATGCCCGCCCATGCGCGCGGCAAAGCCGACGGCGCCGCCCACCAGCGGTTCGTAGGCGCGGACCTCCACCGCTTCCATCTCCTGCGGGGTAAAGCCCGCGGCTCGCTTGAGCCCCCAGGAATAGCCGTCGCCCTCGAAAGCCGCGCGGTCCTTGTAGAGGTAGACGTAATCGCTGGGCACCAGCCAGCGTTCGGCGGGCGTGCCGGCAGCCAGCGCCTGGTGGTCGTTCAGGCTGTCGCCCACGATGGGAAAAAGCGCCTGCGCGATGCGACGCGCCTCGGCATCCGTCGCGTGGCTCATGTAGCGCATGAGCCAGGGTATCAGGCGCGGCAGGTAGGTCTTGCGCAGGAAAAGCGGCGCGTCGCGGTCCAGCAGCATGCGCGGGATCTGCCGCCACAGGCCCGGTTCCGTCACCGGCACCACGGCGCAGGAGGCCAGCACGCCTGCGTTCCCCGAACTGGCCCCGGCGCCCGGCCCCGCCTTGTCGATCAGCACCACGCGGTGCCCGTCGCGCGCCAGCCACAGCGCCGTCGCCACGCCCACGATGCCCGCGCCCACCACCGCGACCGTCCCGACCCGATCCATCCGACACCCCCGCCTTTTCCGGCGAAACTGCCGTGCGCGCGGGCCGCTGGCAAGACGCGCCGTTTCGCCTCTTTCGGCGCGGGCGACCTGCGCCTATAAGGCCCGCGACCGCCAGACAAAGGATCGCCCCATGACCGGAGAGCTCTCGCCCATCGACAAGGCCAAGTTCGTCGCCGCCCGCCGCGCTGCCGATTTCGTCGAGGACGGCATGAAGGTGGGGCTTGGCACCGGGTCCACCGCCGCCTGGCTGGTGCGCTGCCTGGGCGAGATGGTGCGCGAGGACGGACTGCGCTTTCGTGGTGTGCCGACCTCGACCCGCACGGCGGAACTGGCCCGCGAGGTGGGGATCGAGGTGATCTCGCTCGACGAGGCCAAGTGGCTGGACCTGACCATTGACGGGGCCGACGAATTCGACGCCGAGCTGAACCTGATCAAGGGCGGCGGCGGCGCGCTGTTGCAGGAAAAGATCGTCGCCACCGCCTCGGACCAGATGATCGTGATCGCCGACGCGGCCAAGGAGGTCGCCCGTCTGGGCGCCTTCCCGCTGCCGGTCGAGGTGATCCCCTTCGGCTGGCAGACCAGCCAGGCGCTGATCGAGGAACTGCTGATCTCGATGGACGTGATGGGCCGAAATTCGTCGCTGCGGATGAACGGCGACGCGCCCTTTGTCACGGACGAGGGCAACCACATCCTCGACCTGCACCTGGGCCGGATCGGCGATGCGCGCCAGCTGGCGATGATCCTGAACCAGGTGCCCGGCGTGGTCGAGAACGGGCTCTTCGTCGACATCTGCGACAAGGTCGTGATCGGCTATGCCGACGGTCGGGTCGAGACGCGCGACATCAACGAGGGCACCGTGACCGAGGACCGGCTCGACTTTGTCGAGAGCGAGAACCTGTTCCGCGATCTCTAGGACTGTTCGCGCGACCTGTTAGGGTCACGGGGCGCGTTCTGGTACCGGTCAAGCGCAGGCGATGAGCCGCAAGCTTTTTGCATGGCTTGGCTCCGGGATCGCTGGAAAAAGCATCGGACACTCGTTGTGCCGGTGCGGTATCGGTAAGGGGCGCGAAATGCGGAGCCGGAATTGCTGTCTGCAAAGGGCTTGTCAGGGCTTATCGCCAATGGCGGTTGCGCGAAACAAGGTTCAGGCTTGTTTCCACGATGGCGGGCAGGTTCTGCAGGCGACGGGATGGCCTTCTTCGTCGCCTTGTCTGGTGGGGGCGGTCACATGAGGGACCTGATAAGACGGGTGTTGCGCCGGTTGAAACGATACCTGTTGCCCAGGGAAGCAGACCTTGGCGACGATCGGATCAATACCGTCACCTTTTCGAACGGGACGCTTGAAAGCGCTGTGAACGAAACGGGAATTTTTGCGGTGGATAGCCGGCAGGCCGACCGTCCGATCATGCGCAAGGCGCTCCTGGGCGAAGTGAGCGAACCGCGCGCCCTGACTTTCATCGTGAATCGCTGTGGTTCCGGAGACGTTGTGCAGGCGGGGGCCTACTATGGGGATTTTCTCCCGGCGCTTTCGAAAGCTGTGGTGCCTGGCGCGATCGTCTGGACATTTGAACCCAACCCCGGCAGCCACGAACTTGCCCGGCGCACGATCTCTCTCAATCGCCTGCGGAATGTGCGCCTTTTTCCCTATGCGCTGGCATCGGAAGCAGGTGAACTCAACCTTGCGACGGAAAAAGATGGTCTCGCCCTCGGAGGTCTTTCCCGGATTGTCGAAGACAATCACAAGTTCACTCCGGGTGAGGGAAACTACACGGCTTCCGCAGTTGAATCGGTCCGGCTGGACGACCTGATCCCAATTGAACGGGAAGTATCCATAATCCAGCTTGATCTCGAGGGATACGAAGTACCGGCACTCAAGGGAGCGGTTTCAATCTTGCGCAAGAACCGGCCCATCCTTGTCCTGGAAATGTTGCCAAGGCGTGCCGAACTTGCTCTCAGGGAAATCGTCCCGGAGTTGGGCTATATTCCGGTCGGCAGGTTCGGGCAAAACTCGGTTCTCGTATCTCCGGACGAAGACTTCGTGTCCGAGCCTGTTTGACGACTTTTCCGGGTTACGCCCGCGTTCGCTTCCGGGTCTGGAAGACCGCAGTCGCGACCATCGCCAGAACTGCCCCCAGGGCGTTGAAACACAGGTCGAGCGCCGTGTTGATGTAGCCGCCCACGTTGGTGTCGGGCACCATCAGCACGGCGGTGAACTCGATCATCTCGTTTGTCGCGCCCAGCCCCATCGAGGCCAGCGCGGGATAGACCAGCGCGGTCGCGGTGCCGCGCGTGGCCGGGAAATGGCGCAGGACCAGGTGGCGCAACAGCAGCGCGGTCACGCCGAACCCGAAGGCATGCACGACCTGGTCGTATTTCAGGATCACGCTGTCCCCGACCGTCGCCATCGGCCAGAGCACCAGATTATACAGGACCGACCCGTCCACCGGCACGCCGCCCCCCGCCATGTGCATTAGCCCCCAGGCGGACAGCGCCCAGAGGATCGCGGGCGGGTATTCCGCCTTGCGCAGCGAAAAGCCCACCAGCGCCATCAGTACAAGCATGGTGACGACATAGACGATGAACTCGAGGTTTCCGATGGACAGGAACCAGGCGGTGAAGCCAACGACATAGGCAGTCGTGAACAGGGCGATGCGCAACTCGGCGCGGGTGGGATGCTGGGTCATGCGCCGACCCTGCACCATCCCGCGTCGTCGCGGATTGATGCGGGTCAAGTGCGCCCGGCCTTCGCCCTCTGGTCAACCCGCCGCCCGTGTGAAATACCACGCGCGGGGGCCACAACCGCAGGAGGCGTCATGGCTGACTTCGACTACGATCTTTTCGTCATCGGCGGCGGCTCGGGCGGTGTGCGCGCGGCGCGCGTGGCGGCCGGAGAGACCGGCGCAAGGGTCGCACTGGCCGAGGAAGACCGCTATGGCGGCACCTGCGTCATCCGCGGCTGCGTGCCGAAAAAGCTGATGGTCTTCGCCAGCGAATACGCCCACATGCCCGAAACCGCCCGCGCCTATGGCTGGGACATCGCGGACGGCGCATTGGACTGGGACACGTTCCACGGGCACCTGGTCAAGGAACTGGACCGGCTCGAAGGCGTCTATCGCAACCTGCTGAAGGGCTCTGGCGTCGAGACCTTCGATCAGCGCGCCCGCATCGCCGATCCGCATACGGTCGAATTGGCCGACGGCACGCGCAAGACCGCAAAACACATCCTGATCGCCACGGGCGGTCGGCCCGTCCGGCCCGACATGCCGGGGGCAGAGTGCGGCATCGTCTCGGACGACATCTTTCACCTGCCCAAGCTGCCCGAAAGCGTGCTGATTGTCGGCGGCGGCTATATCGCCTGCGAATTCGCCTGCATCCTGCACGGGCTGGGCGTGAAGGTGACGCAGTATTACCGCGGCGCGCAGATCCTGCGCGGCTTCGACGAAGAGGCGCGCGGCCTGATCGCCGAGGCCATGCGCGAGCGTGGCATCGACCTGCATACCGGCACCAACATCGTCGAGGCGCGCCCGGCATCCGAGGCCGAGGAGGGCGACATGACCGCCCCCGTGGAGGCGGCGCAATACGGTCGGCCCCATGCGGTCACGCCCGATGGCCCGGTCTGGGTCAAGGCCACCAACGGCAATACCCGCGTCTTCGACACCGTGCTGTTCGCCACCGGGCGCAGACCCAATACCGACGATCTGTTCCTCGAGGACCTCGGCGTAAAGCTGGGCCGCAACGGACAGATCGTGGTCGATGACTACAGCCAGACCGACGTGCCCTCGATCTATGCCATTGGCGACGTCACCGACCGGGTGAACCTGACGCCGGTTGCGATCCGCGAGGGCATGGCCTTTGTCGAGACAGTGTTCAAGGGCAACCCGACCAAGGTGGATCATGCTCTGATCCCCTCGGCGGTGTTCACCCAGCCGGAACTGGGCACCATCGGCCTGACCGAGGAGCAGGCGCGCGAGCAGGAACCCTGCGACGTTTACTGCACCTCGTTCCGGCCGATGCAGACGGCATTCGCCGGGCGGCCCGACCGGGTGCTGATGAAACTCGTCGTGTCGAAGGAAACCGACAAGATCCTGGGCTGTCACATTGTCGCGCCCAATGCCGGCGAGATGATCCAATTGGCGGGCATCGCGGTCAAGATGGGCGCGACCAAGGTGGATTTCGACCGCACCGTTGCGGTGCACCCGACGATGAGCGAAGAAATCGTGACAATGCGCAAACCTATGCGGACGGCTTGAATTCCCGAGAAGAACGCACAGGTTCACAGGCAAGGCGCAAGACGACCAAGAAGGAAGAGTTCATGGCAGGAAACAGCGGCGGCCCCTGGGGAGGCGGCGGTGGATCTGGAAACCGGGGCGGCAACGGCGACGACCGCCGTCCCCCTGGTGGCGGAGGCGGCGGCGGACGCCGTCCCGAAGACAGCCAGATCCCCGAGATCGACGAACTGATGAAGAAGGGGCAAGAACGGCTGCGTGTCCTGATGGGCGGTCGCGGCGGCGGTGGCGGAGGCGGCGCTTCGGGCGGCGGCTCTGGCGGTCCGGCCTTTACCCGCGGCACGGTGGCGCTGGGCGCCCTCGGCCTGATCGCGCTCTGGGCCTTTGCCAGTGTCTACACGGTCCGGCCCGAAGAACAGTCGGTCGAACTTTTCCTGGGCGAGTATTCCAGCACCGGCAATCCGGGTCTGAACTTTGCCCCCTGGCCGGTCGTGACCTACGAGGTGGTGAATGTCACCTCTGAACGGACCGAGAATATCGGCACCGGCCGTGGCACGGGTGACGGGCTCATGCTGACCACGGATGCCAATATCGTGGACATCAACTTCCAGGTTGTCTGGAACGTCAACGATCCGGCGGCGCTCCTGTTCAACATCCGCGATCCGCAACTGACCGTGCAGGCGGTTTCGGAATCCGTGATGCGCGAGATCATCGCCGCGTCGAACCTGGCGCCGATCCTGAACCGCGACCGCGGGCTGATCGCCGACACCGCACGCGAAAGCATCCAGGCGACGCTTGACGAATATGCGAGTGGCATCAGCGTCGTGCGGGTCAACCTCGACACTGCCGATCCGCCGCGCGAGGTGATCGACGCCTTCCGCGAGGTGCAGGCCGCCGAACAGGAACGCGACCGCCTCGAACGCCAGGCCGACGCCTATGCAAACCGAGTCGTGGCAGAGGCCCGCGGTCAGGCCGCGCAGATCCGCGAAGAGGCCGAAGGCTATCGCGCCCGCGTCGTCAACGAGGCGCTTGGTGAGGCCAGCCGCTTTACCAGCGTGCAGCAGGAATATGCCCTGGCCCCCGAGGTCACGCGCCGCCGTCTGTATCTAGAGACGATGGAAAAGGTGCTGGGCGATGTCGACAAGATGATCCTCGACCAGTCGGTCGCCGGCGGAGAGGGCGGAGTCGTGCCCTACCTGCCGCTCAACGAACTGCGCCGGGGAGGGAACTGATGATGAGAAAGACAACCTATCTTCTTCCGATCCTCGTCGTCGCGATTGTCGGGGCGTTGTCCTCGATCTTTGTCGTCGACGAACGGGAAAAGGCACTGGTGCTGCAATTCGGCCAGATCAAGGCCGTCAAGGAAGAGCCCGGCCTCGCCTTCAAGATCCCGATCATCCAGGAGGTCGTGCGCTATGACGACCGGATCCTGTCGCTTGACACCGAGACGATCGAAGTCACGCCCTCGGACGACCGCCGCCTGGTGGTCGACGCCTTCGCGCGCTACCGCATCGCCGACGCGGTGCAGTTCCGGCAGGCCGTTGGCGTCGGTGGCATCCGTGCCGCCGAGGACCGGCTGTCGTCGATCCTGAACGCGCAGATCCGCGAGGTTCTGGGCGCTGACCAGGTCACGTCCGACACGATCCTGTCCGAAGACCGTCGCCTGCTGATGACCCGGATCCGCGACCAGGCCCGCGCCCAGGCGCGCTCGCTTGGCCTGGACGTGGTCGACGTGCGGCTGAAGCAGACCAACCTGCCGGCGCAGAACCTCGAGGCGACCTTTGCCCGGATGCGGGCCGAGCGTGAACGCGAGGCCGCCGACGAGATCGCCCGCGGTAACGAAGCCGCGCAGCGCATCCGCGCCCTGGCCGACCGGACCGTGACCGAGACGCTTTCGGATGCCGACCGCGAGGCCAACGTGACCCGAGGCGAGGCCGATGCCGAACGGAACAGCATCTTTGCCGGAGCCTTTGGCGCCGACCCGGAGTTCTTTGCCTTTTACCGCTCGCTTCAGGCCTATGAGCGCGCGTTGCAGGGTCAGAACTCGACCATGGTCATGACACCGGACAGCCAGTTCTTCGAATATTTCAAGAGCGAGTCCGCCGGTGGCACTTTCTTTGACCGGCCCGCCGCACTGCCGGTCGCGCCGGCCACGGACGAAGATCAGGCCGAGGCCACGCCCGACCCGGCCGCGCCCGAGGTCGAGACCGTGGACGCCCCGGTCACGGCCACAACCACGGCCCCGGCGTCGAATTGACGGGAACGGACATCCTGACGGGGATCGCCCTCGTCCTGCTGATCGAGGGGCTGGTGTACGCACTGGCCCCTTCCCTTGTCGAGCGCGTGCTCGAGGCGCTGGCGACCATGCCGGTCGAGACGCGCCGCACCCTGGGCCTCGTCACCGCGGCGACCGGTGTCCTGCTGTTGTGGATTGCCCGTGGATGACACGGCGCTGTCACAGTTGGGTGAGCCGTTGAATTAATCTCTTTGGTGTTGCCGCTGGACGCTTATGTCTGTCACACTTGACACAGATGGCAGGCAGCGCGGGGCGCTGACTGGCAGAGACAAGGAGATTCAAGTGACATCCCAATCCCTCGCTCTGACACGGGATCGTGCGACACCGTTGCGCCTGTTCTGGCTGGCGACCCTTTCGATGATCCTGATCGTATCGCAGTCGCTGATGGCGCAGGCACGCGGCGTGCCCGAGAGCTTTGCCGACCTCGCGGAACGGATCAGCCCATCGGTGGTGAACATCACCACCTCGACCACTGTGGAAAGCCGCACCGGCCCGCAGGGCATCGTGCCCGAAGGTTCTCCGTTCGAGGATTTCTTCCGCGAGTTCCAGGACCGTAACGGACGGCCCGACCGCCCGCGTCGCTCGTCCGCTCTGGGCTCGGGCTTCGTGATTTCCGAAGATGGCTACATCGTGACGAACAACCACGTGATCGAAGGCGCCGACGAGATCACGATCGAGTTTTTCGAAGGGTTCGAACTGCCGGCCAAGCTGGTCGGAACCGACCCCAACACCGACATCGCCCTGCTGAAGGTCGAGGCGGACTTGCCGCTGAAATATGTCAACTTCGGCAATTCCGACACTGCCCGTGTCGGCGACTGGGTCATGGCCATGGGCAACCCGCTGGGCCAGGGCTTCTCGGTGTCGGCGGGCATCGTCTCGGCCCGGAACCGGGCACTGAGCGGCACCTACGACGACTACATCCAGACCGACGCCGCGATCAACCGCGGCAACTCGGGCGGCCCGCTGTTCAACATGGACGGTGACGTGATCGGCGTGAACACAGCGATCCTGTCGCCCAATGGCGGGTCCATCGGCATCGGCTTCTCGATGGCGTCCAACGTGGTCACCAAGGTCGTCGACCAGCTGAAGGAATATGGCGAGACCCGCCGTGGCTGGCTGGGTGTGCGCATCCAGGACGTGACCGAGGACATGGCCGAGGCGCTGGGCCTGGCCGAGGCCAAGGGCGCGCTGGTCTCCGACGTGCCGGAAGGCCCGGCCAAGGAAGGCGGCATGCTGGCCGGTGACGTGATCCTCAGCTTCGACGGCGTCGACGTTGAAGACACCCGTCAGCTGGTACGCGTGGTGGCCAACACGCAGGTCGGCAAGACCGTGCGCGTGGTGGTGAACCGCGAGGGCAAGACCGAGACGCTGCGCATCACGCTGGGCCGCCGCGAAGAGGCCGAGGGCGCCGTGCCCGCCTCGCAGACCGTCGAACCCGAAGCGCCGGCCACGATGGAGATGATGGGCCTGACGCTGGCGCCGCTGGACGACGAGCTGCGCGCCCAGCTGCAGCTGGACGAGGGCGCCGAGGGTCTGGCCGTCACCGCGGTGGACGAGACCTCCGAGGCCTTCGAGAAGGGCCTGCGCGAGGGCGACCTGATCACCGAGGCCGGCCAGAGCGCGGTGACGACGCTGTCCGATTTCGAGGACCGGATCGAGACCGCCCGCGAAGCCGGTCGCAAGTCGATCCTGCTGCTGGTGCGCCGCGGTGGCGATCCGCGCTTTGTCGCGCTCAGCCTCGACGAGGAATGATCGTGGTCGCCTGGCCGCTGGTCCGAATAAGGAAAGGGCGCCGCTTGCGGCGCCCTTTTCGCGTGACGGGCCGGCGCGGTCTCAGCCTGCCTGCGCCAGGTCCTCGCGCGCCACGGCGATCAGGCCCAGGGCGCGCGCCGTCTCGAGCGACAGCTGCGCGCTGTCCAGCCCGCGTTCCGCCTGGTAGCGCCGGATCGCCGCTGCGGTCGGCGCATCCAGCGTGCCGGTGACATTGCCCGCGAAATAGCCCCGTGCCGCCAGCGCCCGCTGCACAGAGGCGATGAAGTCGGGCGTCATGGTGGCGGGGCAGGGCGCCTCGAAGACCAGATCGGCGCGCGGGCGGACGATACGCGGCACCGGTGCCTTGCGGTAGATCGCCGGGCGGATCACTGTGCCATCCGGTGCGATCTCGGCCTGCACGACTTGCACTTCTCCCATCACCTGCTCGTAGATGGCGGGCGTCACCTCGCGCGCGATGCAATGGCCGTTGCCGGCGGGTTCGGCCAGAGGTGGCGGCCCGACGGGCGCATCGGCCCGGCTGACGGCATCAGGCCCACGGCCCGGCACGGGACCTTGGGTGCAGGCGCCAAGCGCCAGCGCCATCCAGAGCGCATTCCTGCGGATCATCTGCCCGGCCTCTTGCGACCTGTTTTTCTGGTGCGACCCTAGCGGTTTTCCGGGGCGCTGGAAAGCGCGGGGTCCAGCAGCCGGTCGAGCAGGGACGAAATGTCCTCGATCGTGTCGGCCAGGACATGGGTTACGCCGCTGTCGCGCTGGATGCGGCCCGTGACGCGCAGCATCCGCCCGGCGATCACCGCCCGGCGAAAGCGTTCATACATCGCCCGCCAGACGATCACGTTGACCACGCCTGTCTCGTCCTCGAGCGTGATGAAGATCACGCCCTTGGCGGTGCCGGGCCGCTGCCGCAGGATGACCAGCCCCGCCACCGTGATCCGCGCGCCGTTGGGCGGCAGGTCGAGCTGCGCGGCGGTCAGGGCGGACGGGGGGCGGGGCCAGTCAGTCATGCGAGCGAATGTAGAACATTCGCGGGCCGAGGCAAAGCGTCTCGGCCTTGAAGGCAAAAGGGACTGGCGGGCGGCCCGGAGCGCCACTAGGTATGTCGCCGGATCAAGGAACGGAGCGGTGCAATGGCGAAGATCACCTATATCGAGCACAACGGAACCGAACACGTAGTGGACGTGCCCAATGGCCTGACGGTCATGGAAGGTGCGCGCGACAACAACATTCCCGGCATCGAGGCGGATTGCGGCGGCGCCTGCGCCTGCTCGACCTGCCATGTCTATGTCCATCCCGACTGGGTGGCGAAACTGCCCGCCAAGGAGGACATGGAAGAGGACATGCTCGATTTCGCCTATCAGCCCGACCCCAAGCGCTCGCGCCTGACCTGCCAGCTGCGGGTCAGCGACGCGCTGGACGGGCTGGTGGTGCAGATGCCGGAAAAGCAGATCTGATGCTTTTGCCCGCCGCCGGCAGGGCGCCGCGACGACCCACGCGCCTCTGGAGCCGCCTTGCCCGCGGCGCGGGTCTGGCGTTGGTGCTTGTGGCGGGCGGGGCATCGGCGCAGGCGGTGACCGGCGCGCGCTATGACGAGCCCACCACACGCTATGCGCATGGCGTGCTGGGCGACGCGGTGGAATGGGGCGCGTTGGTTCTTACTCTGGGCGACGGCTCGGCCCGCCGGATCGTGCTGCCCGAGACCCGGGTCTTCGAGGATCTCGAGCCGCGGCTGTGGGACGTGACCGGCGACGGGCTGCCCGAGGTTGTGACGGTGGAAAGCGACCTGCGCCTCGGCGCCCGGCTGGCCATATGGGGAGCGGAGGGGCTGATCGCCGCAACGCCCTTCATCGGGCAGACGAACCGCTGGCTGGCGCCGGTGGGCGCCGCCGACCTCGATGGCGACGGCCGCATCGAGATCGCCTATGTCGACCGCCCGCACCTCGCCAAGACCCTTCGTGTGTGGCGGCTGGAGGGCGATGCACTGCGCGAGGTCGCCTCTGCCACCGGCCTCAGCAACCATCGCATCGGCTGGGATTTCATCATCGGTGGGATCAGGGACTGCGGCGCGGGAGCGGAGATGTTGGTTGCGTCGGGCGACTGGGCCTCTGTCATGGCGGTGCGGTTCGACGGCGTGCTCCGGGCGCGGTCGCTTGTGCCCTATTCCGAAACGGCGGTTGCGGCGGCGTTGGCCTGCCAATAGGGGGCTCTGTCCCCGGATACTTCCTGCCAGAAGAAACGATGCGTCAAGCTTGACGGGCTGGACCGGCGACACCGAAAAGGCGGGGACGCCGATGACCGTGCCAGGAGAAGCGTGGCTTCTTGACCGCCTGCGCATTTCCGGGGCGGGCGTTTCTTGTCTTGCCAGCTCGGGTGTTTCTTCTGGCTTCAGATTTCCCGGGGGAGTCCCGGATGAAATTCGGGACGGGCCAGCGCCCCCTCCGCCGCCGGCCACATCGCGAAAGGGGGTTTGCCTTTTTCGTGGCGCCGCTCTAACCCGTAGCCCATGAAGCTGCTTTTCCTCGGAGATGTGATGGGCCGCGCCGGGCGTGCGGCCATCACGGAACGCCTGCCCGCGCTGCGCGAGCGCTGGGGGCTGGATTTCGTCGTGGTCAATGGCGAAAACGCCTCGAACGGGGCGGGTCTGACGGGCGAACACGCGCGCCTGCTGCTGGCGGCCGGAGCGGACGTGGTGACGCTGGGCGATCATGCCTTTGACCAGAAGGACATGCTGTCCTTCATCGAGGGCGAGACGCGGATCCTGCGGCCGATCAACTTCGCCCGGCAGGCGCCGGGACGGGGCGCCGCGCTTTATTCCGACCGGCGTGGGCGCAAGGTGCTGGTGGCGCAGGTGCTGGGCCAGGTCTTCATGAAGCGGCCCTTCGACGATCCGTTCTCGGCCATGGACGACACGCTGCGGCGGCTGGCTGGTCAAGCGCAGGCGGTGCTGGTCGACATGCACTGCGAGGCCACGTCCGAGAAGATGGCGATGGGCCATTTCTGCGACGGCAAGGTGAGCCTGGTGGTAGGCACGCACACCCATGTGCCCACGGGCGATGCGCAGATCCTGCCCGGCGGCACCGCTTACCTGACCGATGCGGGCATGTGCGGGGACTACGATTCCGTCATCGGCATGGACAAGGTCGAGCCGATGCGCCGCTTCGTCACCGGCATGGCCAAGGCGCGGTTCCAGCCCGCGCTCGGCGAGGCCACCCTGTCGGGCGTCTATGTCGAGACCGATGATCGCACTGGCAAGGCCACCCGTATCGTCATGGTCCGGCATGGCGGGCGGCTGCAACAGGCGGGCCCTTGACGCGTCTTGCGCCTTTTCTGGCCCTTGCCGTGATCGGCGCGGCCTGGGGCGCGACGCAGCCCCTGGCGAAGGTGGCCGTGTCGACTGGCCATGCGGCGCTGGGACTGCTGTTCTGGCAATTGCTGATCGGCGCCGTGGTGCTGGGCGGGATCACGCTGGCGCGGGGACGGGCGTTGTCGCTGACGCCGGCGCATCTGCGGCTTTACCTGGTGATCGCGCTGGTCGGGTCGGTCCTGCCGGGCATCACCTCTTACAACGCGGCGCGGCACCTGCCGGCGGGCGTGCTGTCGATCCTGCTGAGTTCGGTGCCGATGTGGGCCTTTCCCATCGCGCTGGCCCTTGGCAACGACCGGTTCCATGTCCGGCGTCTGCTGGGCTTGGCGCTGGGCCTTGCGGGCGTGTCGCTGATCGTGCTGCCGACCGAGGGGTTGCCGCCCGCGGTGCCGGCGCTGTGGGTGGGGATCGCGCTGCTGTCCTCGGTTCTCTACGCGATCGAGGGCAACGTGGTGCAGCGCTGGGGCACATACGGGCTGGACCCGATGCAGGTCCTCGCGGGCGCCTCGGCCGTGGGAGCGGTGCTGTGCCTGCCCCTGGCGCTGGCAGGCGGCGTGATGGTCGATCCGCGGAGCGGGATCGGTGCGCCCGAGATCGCGCTGATCGCCTCGGCGCTGCTGCATGCGGCGGCCTATTCCGGCTATGTCTGGCTGGTGGGTGTGGCGGGGTCGGTCTTTGCCGTGCAGGTGAGTTACTTCGTGACGCTGTTCGGCGTCATCTGGGCCATGGCCTTTCTGTCCGAGGGCTATTCCGGCTGGATCTGGGCGGCGCTGGCGCTGATGTTGGCGGGGCTCGCCCTGGTGCAGCCGCAGCCCAAACGCCTTGTGCCTGATGGTGCGCTCGGCCAGAATGCGACGGGTTGAGAGCGGGGCACCTGACCAACATGCAGTTCATCGAATTGTCCCAGATGGGCGAGGCCTATGCCGCGATGGCTGTCGTCGTGGTGATGTTCACGTTGTTCATTCGCGAGACCTATCCGACCGAGGTCGTGGCCATTGGCGGCGTCGCGGCGCTGCTGCTGCTGGGCGTGCTGCCTTATGACGAGGCGCTGCGCGTGCTGTCGAACCCGGCGCCCTGGACCATCGCGGCGATGTTCCTGGTGGTGGGGGCGCTGGTGCGCACCGGGGCGCTGGAACGGTTCATCAGCGTGGCGCAGGCGGGCGTGCAGAAGAACCCGCGCGTTGCGATGGCGGGGATCATCGCCACGGTGGTCGTGGCCTCGGCCTTCATGAACAACACGCCGGTGGTGGTGGTCATGCTTCCGATCTTCGTGCAGCTGGCGAAATCGCTGGATGTCGCGCCGTCCAAGCTGCTGATCCCGCTGTCCTACGCGGCGATCCTGGGCGGCACGACGACGCTGATCGGCACCTCGACCAACCTGCTGGTGGACGGCGTGGCGCGCAGCAAGGGGTTGGAGCCTTTCACAATCTTCGAGGTGACGCCGCTGGCGCTGGTGCTGGTGGCCTGGGGGTTGCTCTACCTGCTGGCGACCGGCCGCTGGCTGCTGCCCGACCGGACCTCGATGGCCAGCATGCTGTCCTCGGACCGGTCTCGGATGAAGTTCTTTACCGAGGCGGTCATCCCGCCCGACAGCAACTTGATCGGGCGCGAGGTGCTGGGCGTGCAGCTGTTCAAGCGCGAGGGTGTGCGGTTGATCGACGTGATCCGGGGCGACGAGTCGCTGCGCCGCAACCTGACGGATGTCCGGCTGGAGGTCGGCGACCGCGTGGTGCTGCGCACCCAGATGACCGAGTTGATGTCGCTCCAGACCAACAAGGAATTGCGGCGGGTGGACCAGGTCTCGGCCAAGGAGACGTCGACGGTCGAGGTGCTGATCACGCCGGGCTGCAAGATGGTGGGCCGCAGCCTGGGGGCGTTGCGCCTGCGGCGGCGTTTCGGCGTCTATCCGCTGGCGGTTCATCGCCGGAACCAGAATATCGGCCGCCAGCTGGACGAGCTGGTTGTGCGGGTGGGCGACACGCTGCTGCTGGAGGGCGCGCCGGACGACATCAAGCGGCTGGCGGACGAGATGAACATGGTCGACGTGGCGCAGCCCACGGTCCGTGCGTTCCGCCGCAGCCATGCGCCGATCGCGCTGGCCGCGCTGGCGGGGATCGTGATCCTGGCGGCGCTGGGCGTGGCGCCGATCCTGGCGCTGTCGGTGGTGGCTGTGGCGGTCGTTCTGCTGACCCGCTGCATCGATTCCGACGAGGCGTTTTCCTTTGTCGAGGGGCAGTTGCTGGCGCTAATCTTTGCCATGCTGGCGGTGGGCGCAGCGCTGGAATCCTCGGGCGCGGTGCGCCTGATCGCCGAGGCCGTGGCACCACTGATGGCGAACCTGCCGCCGGTGCTGCTGATCTGGTGCGTCTTCCTGCTGACCTCGGTTCTGACCGAGGCCATCAGCAACAACGCCGTCGCGGTGGTGGTGACGCCGATTGCCATCGGGCTGGCCGAGGTGATCGGCGTCGATCCGCGCCCGCTGGTGGTGGCGGTCATGGTTGCGGCCTCGTGCAGTTTCGCCACGCCCATCGGGTACCAGACCAACACGCTGGTCTATGGACCGGGAGGTTACAAGTTTTCCGATTTCGTCAAGGTGGGCCTGCCGCTGAATATCAGCGTCGGGTTGATTTCGGCTCTGCTGATCCCGCTGCTCTGGCCGCTCTAGGGCGGGCCGCCAGACGCCGCTCGGCCCGGATTGTGTCCGGACCATCGCCCCGCCCGCCGTCCCGTACGCGCTGGCCTCGCGCAATCTGGCCTCGCGCTGCCCGGGCTTGCCAGATGGGTCCTGCCGCGACACTGTCCATGGGCGACTGGGCAGGAGGCGGATCATGCGCGAGATCGGGATCGGGGTGGTCGGCGGCGGCTACATGGGCAAGGCGCATTCGGTGGCCTTCGCCGCCGTGGCATCTGTATTCGAACTGCCGATCCGGCCAAGGCTGGCGGCGATCTGTGGCTCTACCCCTGACAGCAGCGTACGCTACGCCGCAGCCTACGGCTTTGCCCGCGCGGCCTCGGACTGGCGCGCGCTGGTCGCCGATGACAGCGTCGAGGCCGTGGTCATCGCCTCGCCCCAGTCCACCCATCGCGAGATCGCGCTGGAGGCGCTGGCGCGCGGCAAGCCGGTGCTTTGCGAAAAGCCGATGGGCCTGACCGTGGCCGAGGCGCAGGACATGGTCGACGCCGCGCGCGGGGCCAAAGTGGCCAACATGGTCGCCTACAATTACAGCCGCACCCCCGCGACGCAATTCGCCCGCCGCCTGATCGCCGAGGGCCGTCTGGGCCGGCTGATCCATGCCCGGATCGAGCATACAGAAGATTTCCACATCGACGGCATCCTGCCGCCGTGGCGCTGCCAGGGGGCGGCGAATGGCTGTCTCGGCGACCTTGCCCCGCATCCGATCAACGCCGCCCTGGCGCTGATGGGTCCGATCGAGGCGGTCAGTGCCCGGATCGAGACCGTCTTTCCCGAGCGGAACGGCCATCCGGTGACGAATGACGACCAGGTGCAGATGATGCTGCGCTTTGCCGGGGGCGTGTCGGGCAGCCTGTTCGCCAGCCGCGTCGCGACCGGACGCAAGATGGGTTTTACCTACGAGATTACCGGAGAACTGGGTGCGCTGCGCTTCGACCAGGAGGATCAGAACGCGCTTTGGTTCTACGAGACCGCCGCGCCCCCGGCAGAACGCGGGTTCCGCAAGATCCTGACCGGGCCGGATCATCCCGACTACAAGCCCTTCTGCCTGGGGCCGGGGCATGGCACCGGCTACCAGGACCAGATCATCATCGAGGCCAAGGACTTCCTGACCGCGATCCACGAGGGGCGCGCGATCTGGCCGACCTTCGAGGACGGGCTGGCGGTGCATCGGGTGATCGCGGCGGCGCGGCAATCGCACGCCAAGGGCGGCTGGGTCGCCGTCGATCAGGTCGGTATCAGCGGGTAGACCGCCAGCGCCTCGTATTCCGCGCCGGAGGGCCGAAGGATCGATTCATAAAGCGCAAAGGCGGTCAGCGGGGCGGTTTCGTGGTGAAATCCGGCAAGCCCGGCAAGGGCTGGCGACCGGGCCGTACTGTCACCTCGTCCCAGGCGCGTCAGCGTCACATGCGGACGAAAGCGGCGCGCGGGCAGCACCAGCCCTGCCCGCCGCGCAGCCCCTGTGACCGCCTTGTGCAGCGCCACCAGCGGCGGGCTCGCGTCTGCCTCGGCGGCCAGGATGCGTGGCGGGTCGCCGCCCATCGTGCTCAGCCCGCGCAGCGTCACCGGAAAGGCCGGCACGCGCAAGCGCAGCAATTCGCCATGCAACGCCTCCAGCGCCTCGTCACTCTGCTCGTCGAGAAAGACGAGGGTCAGGTGCAGGTTCTCGGGTGGCACGGGGCGGCCGACGCGCAACTGCCGTTGCAGTGGCACCAGCGCCGGCAGGCTGGAATCGGGCAGCGGCAGGGCGATGAAGGCACGCATCAGGAAGGCTCCGGTCTCGGTTTCCCGCCTGATAGCGCAATCCGCGGCCGGGCGCACCGTCCGCGGAGCCGGGATCAGAAAGCGACGCGTTGGGCGATGCCCTTTTCGAGCGCGAGGTCGACGACCTTGGCCGCCACGGCAAGGTCCTGGAGGCCGACACCCGTGCCGTCGAACAGCGTAATCTCGTTTTCCGAGGAGCGGCCCGGATGGGTGCCGTTGATCGCGGCGCCAATCTGGGTGATCGCGTCTTCGGCGATCAGGCCCGCCGCAACCGCGTGCTGCGCCTCGCCGATGCTGATGCTCTGCGCCACTTCATCGGTAAAGACCGTCGCGCGCGCCAGCAGCGCCGCCTCGACCTCCTGCTTGCCCTTGGTGTCGGTGCCCATGCAGGCCAGGTGCGTGCCGGGCTTCACATGTGCGTCCATCAGCGACGGGGCAAAGGCCGAGGTGATGGTGATGATGACATCCGCCTGCGCGCCCAGGTCCTCGAGCGAGACGGACTCGAAGGGCAGGCCGATCGCGGCTGCGGTCTCGGCCAGTTTCGGCAGCATGTCGGGGTGGTAGTTCCAGGCCACGACCTTTTCGAAATCGCGCTGTTTCGCGGCTGCACGCAGCTGGAAATGCGACTGGTGGCCGGCGCCGACGATACCCAGGACCTTGGAATCGGGGCGCGACAGGTGGCGGATCGAGACCGATGACGCGGCCGCGGTCCGCAGCGCGGTCAGCAGGTTGCCGCCTACCATCGCCCGCATCCGTCCGCTGTCGGGGTCGAAGAGGAAGACCGTCGACTGGTGGTTGATCAGGTTGCGCCGTTCGAGGTTGTGCGGCCAGTAGCCGCCCGCCTTGAGGCCCAGCGTCAATCCTGCCTGGTCGAACCCGCCCTTGAAACCATACAGCGCGTCCTCGTGCCCAATGGCTTCGCGCACGACGGGAAAGTTGTAGGCGTCGCCTGCGGCCATCGCGGCGAACACCGCCTCGACCGCCTCGAACGCGGCCTCTGCCGTCATCAGCCCGGCGATCTCGCTTTCGGGGACGATGATGACCTCGTTGCCTGCCACCTTGGTTGCTCCGTCAGCCATGACCTCTCCTTCCCGGGGCGCATCGCCCCTGCTTCATCTTGCCAGTAAACTCCGGGGGAATCCGCGCATGGCGCGGATGGGGGCAGAGCCCCCTTGCGCGCGCCCCGCCGGGGCGCGCGCGGGTCGGACCGGCGCACGCCGGTCCGAAACCTGTCTCAGTAGGCCTTGCCGCGGGCCGACACTGGCCACACGGTCTCGACCTTGCCGCCGCGCACGCCGACATACCAGTCGTGCACGTTGCAGGTCGGGTCGCAATGGCCCGGGACCAGCCGCAGCTTGTCGTTGACCTTGAGCACGCCGCCCTCGTCCATGACCACGCCATGCTCGTCCGAACACTTGACGTATTTCACGTCGTCCCGTCCGAAGATCACCGGCAGGCCGCTGTCGACCGACTGCGCCTTGAGGCCGGCATCCACGATGGCCTTGTCGGCCTTCGCGTGGGACATGACGCTCGTCAGGATGAACAGCGCGTTCTCCCACTCGCCCTGGTCGATGCGCTTGCCGTCCTTGTCGAGGATACGGCCGTAATCCGCGTCCATGAAGGCGTAGGAGCCGCACTGAAGCTCGTTGTAGACGCCCGAGGTGCTCTCGAAATAGTAGGAGCCGGTGCCGCCGCCGCCGACGATGTCGCACTCGATGCCTTCGGCTTTCAGCCCGTCCACCGCGTCCTTCACCATGGCGACGGCGACGGCGATCTTGGCCTTGCGCTCGTCATAGGAGTCGAGGTGCTGCATGGCGCCCTGGTAGGCCTGGATGCCGGCGAATTTCAGACCCGGCGCGGCCTCGATCGCCTTGGCGATCTCGATCACGGCGGGGGTCGTGGTCACGCCGCAGCGTCCGGCGCCGCAATCGATCTCGACCAGGCATTCGATCTGCGTGCCATGCTTCTGCGCGGCAGCCGACAGGTCGGCCACGTTGGCCACGTCGTCGACGCAGCAGATGGTGCGTGCGCCGAGCTTCGGCATGCGGGCCAGGCGGTCGATCTTGGCGGGTTCGCGGACCTGGTTCGACACCAGCACGTCCTTGATGCCGCCACGGGCGAACACCTCGGCCTCGGACACTTTCTGGCAGCAGACGCCGCAGGCGCCGCCCAGTTCGACCTGCAGCTTGGCCACGTCCACCGACTTGTGCATCTTGCCGTGGACGCGGTGACGCATGCCATGTGCCTTGGCATAGTCGCCCATCTTCTTGATGTTGCGCTCCAGCGCGTCCAGATCGAGGATCAGGCAGGGCGTCTGGATCTCGTCCTCGGGCATGCCGGGCAGGGCGGGGATATCATAGCCGACTTCGAACTCGTCGAGATTGGTGATGTCTTTCATCGTCTCACTCCCATGCTTGGGGTTGGGCGGGCAGGGCGCCGGGGCGCCGCCTGCCGCGCGATAGGGGGTCTCTAGCAGAGTCGTTTCCGATAGGAAACAGGCGGGCGGCATCGGAACGGCGCCGCCCGCGCAAAATGCTCAGGAATTCATCCAGGGCAGCTTGTCGAGATCGACATTGCCACCGGTGATGATGACGCCCACGCGCTTGCCGCGGAAGACCTCGGGATTCTTGAGGATCGTCGCCAATGGCACGGCGCAGCTGGCTTCCATCACGATCTTCATCCGCTGCCAGGTCAGCTTCATCGCGTCGATGATCTCCTGCTCGGACGCGGTCAGGATGTCGGTGACGTGGTGGCTGACGAAATGCCAGGTGTTCTCCTTCAGCGGCACCTTCAGACCATCGGCGATGGTGTTCGGCGCGTCATCGGCGATGATGTGCCCGGCCTTGAAGCTGCGATAGGCATCGTCCGCCTGCTCGGGCTCGGCGGCGTAGATCTTCACCTCGGGGGCCAGCGTGGACAGCGTCAGGCAGCAGCCCGACACCATGCCGCCGCCGCCGATGGGCGCGATCACGGAATCGAGCCCGTCGACCTGCTCCATCAGTTCCTTGGAACACGTGCCCTGGCCCGCGATCACGCGCGGGTCGTTGTAGGGATGCACGAAATCCGCGCCGGTGCGCTCATGTACCTCGGCAAAGACAGCTTCGCGCGAGGTGGTCGATGGTTCGCATTCGGTGATGATGCCGCCGTAGCCGCGCACGGCGTCCTTCTTGGCCTGCGGTGCGGTGCGTGGCATGACCACGTGGCAGGGGATGCCCCGGCGGCCGGCGGCATAGGACAGCGACAGCGCGTGGTTGCCCGAGCTGTGCGTCGCGACGCCCTTGGCCGCCACTTCGTCCGACAGGCCGAAGACCGCGTTCGACGCGCCGCGCACCTTGAAGGCGCCGGCCTTCTGGAAGTTCTCGCACTTGAAGAACAGCTGCGCGCCGGTCAGTTCGTTGAAATAGGACGAGGTCAACACCGGGGTCCGGTGGATGTAAGGCTTGATCCGCTCATGCGCGGCCAGCATGTCCTCGTAGGTCGGGAGGTTCGTGGTGACGTCCTTCATTCCGCTGCCATCCTTTTTTCCGTGACGCCCTTGCGATAGACGGCCTGTGCCGCCGCGACGCCAGAGCCAAGGGTAATGTCGAGGCCGAGATCGGCCATGACCATTTCGACCGTGGCGATGCCGGACAGCGCCATCGAGTCCGTCATCATGCCCAGGTGCCCGATGCGGAAGACCTTGCCCGCGACGTCACCCAGGCCAGCGCCAAAGGCCATTGCGTAATCCTTGTGCGCGTGGGCGACGACGCGGCCCGCGTCAAAGCCTTCGGGCGTGCGGATCGCCGTCACCGTGTTCGAGTAGAGTTCCGGCCGCACGGCGCAGAGTTTCATGCCCCAGGCGTTGACGGCGGCGCGGATGCCTCCGGCGATACGGGCATGGCGGGCGAACACGTTGTCCAGACCCTCGGCCAGCAGCATTTCCGTCGACAGCTTCAGCCCGTTGAACAGGCCGACGGGCGGCGTGTAGGGATAGCCGTTCGCGGCATAACCCTTGCGCATGTCGTCGATCGAGAAATAGGTGCGCGGCAGGCGGGCTGTTTTCGACGCCGCCACGGCCTTGTCCGAGAAACCGATGATCGCGAGGCCGGCAGGCAACATGAAGCCTTTCTGCGAGCCGGTCACGGCGACGTCGACACGCCATTCATCGAACTCGAAGGGCATCGACCCGATCGAGCTGACGCCGTCGACCAGCAGCAGCGCGCCGTGGCCCGCCGCGTCCAGCGCCTTGCGGACGCCGGCGATGTCGGAAACGACGCCCGTCGCGGTCTCGTTATGGGTGGCGAGGACGGCCTTGATCTTGCCGTCCTTGTCGGCGCGCAGGATTTCTTCATAGCGGGCGACCGGCAGGCCCTCGCCCCAGGTCACGTCGATCTGCGTGACGTCGAGGCCGAAACGCTTGCACATGTCGATCCACTTGTGGCTGAACATGCCGTTACGCGCGGCGAGGATGCCGTCGCCCGGGCTGAGCGTGTTGGCGATGGCGGTTTCCCAGCCGCCGGTGCCGGTGCCGGGGATCATGTAGGTTTCGCCGTTGGACTGCTTCAGGACCTTGCGGACACCGTCGATCGCCGGGTGCAGCACCGACGCGAAAAAGGGCGACCGGTGGTCGATGGTCGGCAGATCGCAGGCGCGCCGGATCACCTCGGGGATGTTGGTGGGTCCGGGAATGAAGACCGGGTTTTGGGCAATCATGAGTGTCTCCTTCCGATTTTTGTGCACAATACGGATCGGTTGACGCCACGTCCATTTTTTTGAAAAAATATTTCAGAATGATGGGTGGTTGTAAAAACCTCTTGAATCAGCGGCTTGAATTTTTCACATTGTGAAAGGATTTTTCGGAAATGGAAAACTGATGGCACAGATCGACGATGGATCGGCGGAACGGCGCGCCCGCGGGCGCCCTCGGGACTGGAACGACAAGACCGATCAGAACCGAATCAAGTCGCTGGACCGGGCGATGGAGGTGCTGGAAACCCTCTCGCGCCTGGGCGGCGCCACGCTGACGGACCTGTCGGCGGCCTGTGACCAGGCGCCCGCCTCGGTCTACCGGGTTCTGGTGACGCTGGAATCGCGGGGGATCGTCGATTTCGACGCGGGTTTTCAGACCTGGCATATCGGCGCGGGGGCGTTCCTGATCGGCTCGCGGTTTCTGCGGCGTACCTCGCTGCTGGAACGCGCACGCCCGGTGCTGCGCAGCCTGATGGCTGCGACCGGCGAGACGGCGAACCTGGGCGTGCGGCGCGACGGTCAGGTGCTGTTCCTCAGCCAGGTCGAGACGCATGAAAGCATCCGCGCCTTCTTTCCGCCGGGCACCATGTCGCCGATGCATGCCTCGGGGATCGGCAAGGCGCTGCTGGCGCAGATGCCGGTCGAAGAGGCCGCACGCGTGACGGCGGCCGAGGGGCTGACGCGGTTCACCCATCATACGCTGACCCGCCCCGATGCGCTGTCCGCCGACCTCGCGATGACGCGGCGGCGCGGCTATGCCATCGACAACGAGGAAAAGACGCTGGGCATGCGTTGCATCGCGGCGCCGATCTTCGACGTGCATGGCGAGGCGGTGGCGGGAATATCCGTTTCCGGCCCTTCGGCCCGCATCCCTGACGAGATCATCCCCGAGATCGGCGCCAAGGTGATCGAGGCAGCAAAGGAAGTCACGAAAGGCATCGGGGGCCAACCCGCAGGCTGACCCCCGTTTTCCTGTCCCGAAGGAGTGGTCTCAGGCGACCTTTTCCAGCCGCACCTTCGGTGTGACCCCCAGCGCGAAACAGACGTCGCGGGTCAGTTCCGGGCGGTTCAGCGTGTAGAAATGCAGCTTGTCCACGCCTTCGTCGATCAGGTCGCTGCACAGTTCGGTGCAGATCGCCGTGGCCAGCAGATCAGTGCGGCCATCACGCTCGGCCTTCTCGAAGGCGTCGGAAAGCCAGGCGGGGACCGGCGTGCCGCAATTCTCGGCAAAGCGGCGCACGCCCTTCCAGTTCTCGATCGGCAGGATGCCGGGAACCACGGCTTTTTCGATCCCGGCCTTGGCGCAGGCATCGCGGAACCGCAGGAAGGTCTCGGCCTCGAAGAAGAACTGGGTCAGTGCCTCGTCCGCGCCCGCATCCAGCTTGCGCTTGAGCCAGTCGATATCGGCCTGGGCGCTGGTGGCCTCGGGGTGCTTTTCGGGGTAGGCGCCGACACGGATGGTGAAATCGCCGGCTTCCTTCAGTGCCGCGATCAACTCGACCGAGTTGGCAAAGCCCTCGGGATGCGCCTCGAAACCCGCGCTGCCCTTGGGCGGGTCACCGCGCAGCGCGACGATATCCGACACACCCGACCCGGCAAAACCGCGCGCGATGCCCAGGGTTTCGTCGCGGGTGGCGTTTACGCAGGTCAGGTGTGCCGCGACCTTCAGGCCGGAATGCTTGTGCAGGGTCGCCACCACGTCGCGCGTCAGGTCGCGTGTGGTGCCGCCCGCGCCGTAGGTGACAGAGACGAAACGCGGCGACAGCGGCGCCAGGACCTGCACCGCATCCCAAAGGCGGAACGTGCCCTCGATATCGCGGGGCGGGAAGAACTCGAAGGAAACTGCGGGCTGCGCCATGGGGAACTCCATCAAACCGTTGTCCTCTTGTTGCATGTGCGGCATTGTGAGACAAACTCATAAATCTCAAGATCAACATGAGGCGCACATGCATATCGAGTTTCGCCACCTGCGCACGATCAAGGCCATTCACGACCATGGCGGCGTCGCCCGCGCGGCCGACATGCTGAACATCACCCAGTCGGCGCTGAGCCACCAGATCAAGGGTCTGGAGGACCAGGCGGGGGTCGAACTGTTCGTCCGGCGGTCCAAGCCCATGCGCCTGTCCGCCGCCGGAATGCGGCTGTTGCGGTTGGCCGAGCAGGTCTTGCCGCAGGTCGAGGCGCTGACCTCGGAATTCGCCGCCCTGCGCGACGGCAAGTCGGGCCGGCTGCACATCGCCATCGAGTGCCACGCCTGTTTCGAGTGGCTCTTTCCGGTGCTCGAGGCCTTTCGCAAGAGCTTTCCGGACGTGGACGTGGATATCCGCCCCGGCCTCGCCTTCGACGCGCTGCCCGCGCTGATGAAAGAGGATGTCGACGTGGTGATCTCGTCCGACCCGGAGGACCTCGCCGGCGTCACCTTCACCCCGCTGTTCGATTACAGTCCTGTCTTCGTCGCGGCGTCCGCGCATCCGCTGGCGGAAAAGCGTTTTGTCGAGGCCGAGGATTTCCGTGGCGAGACGTTGATCACCTATCCGGTGGAACGGTCGCGGCTGGACATCTTCAGCCAGTTGCTGACGCCCGCCAAGGTCGAACCGGCAGCGATCCGACAGGTCGAACTGACGGCGGTGATCCTGCTGCTGGTGGCGTCGAACCGCGGCGTGGCGGTGCTGCCCGACTGGGTGGTGCGCGAGGTCAAGTATTCCTCGGATTACGTAACGCGACCCATTACAGCCAAGGGGCTGACCCGGCGGCTCTATGCGGCGACGCGGACCGAGGACCTGGACAAGCCCTACATGCAGCGCCTGATCTCGCTGGCCGGGCAGGAGGCGCGGCGGCTGCAACAGGCGTGACACGGCGCGGTCAGGAGCATTCCTCGGTGGCCTGGGCGCGGGCCAGGTCCCAGCGGTCGGCATACTCCCAGCCCGCGGCGCGGGGTGCGCCGCCATTCAGGACCTCGCCGGCTGTGCGCGCGAAACAGGCGCAATCGGCGTCCGGCAGCGTCTCGCGGCAATAGCCCAAGCCGTTGTCTTGCACCACTTGCTGCGGCGCGTCGCGCCCCGGGCCGGTCCTCTCGGGCGGCGTCCAGGCGGTGAGCGGAGGAAAGAGGCTGATCACCGCGACCGCGACGGCGCCGCCCAGAACGATCTTGATCGCCAGCCCAGCATCCGTCATCGCCCGCTCCATTCCATGGGAAAGCGGACCAACATAGCGCATCGCAACCGGCAATGCGCGCCCTCGATGTCAACGATTGGACTCGAATTGAAGGCGATCCGCCCCGCACCACGCCCGGGGCAGGTGTCAGAGCACCTTGATGTCCGAGGCCATGGTGCGCCCGTCGCGCCCCTCGCGCATTTCGAAGCTCACCTTCTGATTGTCCGCCAACCCGGTCAGGCCCGAGCGTTCGACGGCCGAGATGTGAACGAATACGTCCTTTCCGCCGCCTTCAGGTTCAATGAAACCATAGCCTTTCGTGGTGTTGAACCACTTCACGGTGCCGTTCGGCATAATCCCCGTGCTCCTTCTGAAACGTCGATACTTCACCCCGGCAAGCCGGGGCCATCCCGTCACAATCGCCTTGCAGGGGAGATGCAAAATGCGCGCTTCCCGGGCCTGAGCGACGACTGTCACGAAAACAAGATCGTGCCGCTCCCTTAAAAAGCAAGCGAAACGCCCTCGTATTTCACCGCGCCGTTCATTATGTGAACCAACCGATGAAGGAGACGGCATGATACTTTACGGTCTGGCCACGTGCGACACCTGCCGCAAGGCGCGCAAGGCGCTGCCGCAGGCGGAATTCGTCGATCTTCGCGAGCAGGGCATGCCGCCCGAGGTGCTGGCGGCGGCGCTCGAGCGGTTCGGCGAGCGGTTGGTGAACAGCCGGTCGACCACCTGGCGCGGCCTGTCCGAGGCTGAGCGTGCGCGCCCGCCTCGCGACCTGCTGGCGGCACATCCGACGCTGATGAAACGCCCGCTGGTCGTCGATGGCGACCGCATGGTTCTGGGCTGGGACAAGGCCGCGCAGGCCGACCTGGGGGTCATCTGATGCGAAATGCGGCGCTGACACTGGGCATCATCGCGGGGTTGATCGGGATGCTGGTCGGCTTTTTCGGCTACGGCTATACCGAGCTGGCACGCAACTATTCCGAGGTCCAGGAGGTCTTTGGCATGTTCGACGATCCGCAGATGGTGCGGGCGGTGTCGATCCTGTCGCCCCTGATGGCGATCGCCGGTGGCGCGATGGCCAAGGTGCGCGCGCTCTGGGGCGGGATCCTGCTGATCTTCTCGGCACTGGGAATGTATGCGGGCTTCGGCTTCAACGTCTTCACCATGTTCCCGATCGCCTTCGCGGGACTGGGTGGGGTTCTGGCCCTGGCCGCAGGCAAGCCGGACGAGCCCAAGGCGCATTTCTGAGCCATGCAGCGGCGGGACGGACCCGCCCTGTCGGCAGAGAGCGTACGGTGCTCAGGCGGCAAGCCCCTGTCGGCCCGTCCGCGCCCGCAACACGGCGTCCAGGCTTACGACGCCGGCCCCCTTGACCACCACGATCACCAGCAGCAGGCACCACAGGGCACGCTGGTCGAGGATCGCGGCATCCGGCACCCGGTCGAACCAGGCGCCCAGCGTTTCGGCATGGGCGATGCCGCCATGACCGAACAGGTCGGTC
Organism: Thetidibacter halocola; assembly: GCF_018224955.1. Classification (GTDB taxonomy): domain Bacteria; phylum Pseudomonadota; class Alphaproteobacteria; order Rhodobacterales; family Rhodobacteraceae; genus Thetidibacter; species Thetidibacter halocola. Next base: position 127,257 of record NZ_JAGTUU010000008.1, on the reverse strand, counting down.
AGCGACTGCACCACGACGAACCCGATCATCCCCAGCGCCGCCAGCCGCGTCGCCAGCCCGATCACGATCAGCAGGGGCAGCAGGAACTCGGCCCAGGTCCCGGCCACGACGATCGCCCAATGCCCCCAGCCCAGCTGCGAGACATCATAGGTTACTGCCTCCATCGCCTTGGGAAAGATCTGCGCATAGGCGCCGGTCGAGGGCCGCAGCAGGCCGAATAGCCCGTCCCCCAGCTTGGTCATGGCGGAGGCCCAGAAATAGACCAACAGCGTGCCGGCAAAGACCAGCCGCGCCAGCAGCGGCAGTACCCCGTCGCCGAGCCGCTCGACGGTGGCGAACAGACGGTCATGCAGGGCGAACAGCGGTGCCATCCGGGCTCTCCTTCACATCGATGGCGCAGAGCGCGCCGGTTTGCAGCAACAGGGTCAGCGTGGCGGGCAGGTCGAAATCCGCCCCGGCGCGCTCCAGCGCCGCGTCGAAGCGCGATCCATTTAGGACCGCCGCCAGGAACGCCCCGCCCCCCTTCGGCAGCAGGTGCGGCTCCGGGTCGAATCCCGGCCGGGCGACCAGGACATCCTCGGCCCGCGCCACGGGTTTCGGCGCATCTGTCGCCAAGGCATGGCTCCAGATCGACAGCACCGGCCAGGCCGAGCGCAGCAGGATCGCCGAGGGCGCAAGCCGCAGCCGCGCAGCGCCCAGTGCCGCCTCGTCCAGACCTTGCAGCACTGCCGGGTCGATCGGTGTGCTGTCGGCGGCGTGGTAGGACCGGCGCAGCGCCAGCTCCAGCCGCGCCACATCCGGCAGGAACTTCATATGGGCCAAGGGGGGCAGGCCGGCCAGGAACGCGGGAAACCCCGCGCCATAGCCCGCCATCAGGGGCGAGGCAGGCGGCTCCTGCCGCAGGTAAAGTCCTGCGACGCGGCCGAAATTCTCTGCTCCGATCAGCCTTTCGAGCGCCGGAAACCCGACTGCCAGCGCCTCGCGCAGCGACACCGCCACGTTGTTGCGATAGACGGCATAGCGTCGTCCCGCCGGGCGGCCCGCGCCGTCGGTCAGCCCCTCGGGCACTGGCTGCGCCGCATCCAGCAGCGCCTGTCCGAACAGGTCCTCGCTCACCGTCTGCATGGTACGGTCCTCGCTTCTCTGGTTCTAAAACACGGTAGGGGCAGAGCCCCCTCAGCCCGGGGTCACAAGCGCCAGCGCGCGCTCGGCGCGGCAGGCCTCGTCCCGCAAGACAGGCCATTCGGGCACGTCGGTATCCCATTCGATCAGCACCGGCATCGGGCCGGTGCGCGCCAGAACCACGTCCAGCAGCGACCAGACCGGATCGGCGACGGCGCGGCCATGGCTGTCGATCAGCAGCGGCAGACCATGATCGTCCTCGTCCGCGTCATGCCCGCCGAGATGGATCTCGCCCACCGCTTCCAGCGGAAAGGCATCGAGATAGCCCACCGGCGAGAACCCGAGATTCGTCGCCGAGACAAAGACGTTGTTGACGTCCAGCAGCAGGCCGCACCCCGTCCGCGCCACGACCTCGCGCAGGAATTCCGGCTCCGGCCAGGTGCTTTCGGCGAAACCCAGGTAGGAAGAGGGGTTTTCCAGCAGCATCTGCCGGCCAAGCCGTTGCTGCACCGTATCGATGTGGGCGCAGACGCGCCCCAGCGTGGTGTCGGTATAGGGCAGCGGTAGCAGATCGTTCAGAAAGGCCCCGTCATGGGTCGACCAGGCCAGGTGTTCGGAAAACCGCGCCGGGTTCAGCCAGCCGACCAGGCGGGCCAGCCGGTCGAGATGTGCGGGGTCCAGCGGCCCGGCGCCGCCGATCGACAGGCCGACGCCATGCACCGAGATCGCGAAACGGTCCGACAGCGCGCGCAGCTGCGCGACGGGACGGCCGCCATCGCCCATGTAGTTCTCGGCGTGCACCTCCAGCCAGCCTATGGGTCCGGGGTCCGACATGACGTTGTCGAAATGCTGCGGCTTGAAGCCGACGCCCGGCCGGGGCGGAAGGGAGTGGATCGTGTCGAACATGGCACCTCTCCGGAAAGAAGGTAGGGCGGGGCTGAACCCCGCCCAGCCCTTGGGTCAGCCCTGGGGCAGGTCGCGCTCGAGCGGCTCGAGGCTGCCCATCCGGTCGTCCGGCAGGTCGAGGGTCATGCAGGTGCCGGCGTCGACCAGCGTCCAGGCATTGCCCTGATAGTCCACCTTGGATGTGCCGGCGCAGGTTGTGCCGGGGCCCGCGGCGCAGTCGTTCTGCCCGGCGAGGCTGACGCCATAGCACTTTTCCTTTTCCTGGGCATGGACGGCGGTTGCGGCGAAGGCGGCGGCGACGGCACCCACCAGGGCGGCGGTCTTGAGGGTCGTGGACATGAAACTTCCTTTCGTTATCAGACAGTTTGAAATCGCGCCGGTGACAGGCTGTCTGCCGGTGAGACAAGAGTGCCGCGACAATCCGTCCCGCGCCACTCACGCCCCCGTGTTTCACGCCCGTGTCAGGACACGTCATGGCGGCGTGACGTTTTGCCTGTGCAGAAACCCTTTGGAAACAGGGCAATGAAAAAGGGCCGCGTAACAATGCGCGGCCCTTTTCCGATGTTGCAGGTGCGGTTGTTACAGAAGATCGGGCGGCGTGGCGGCGCGCGCCATCTCGCTCACGATCTCCGTCAGCGATGTTACAGCGGTCTGCTTCTCGCCCAGCCGCCGCACGGTCACGGTGCGCTCCTCGACCTCGCGGTGACCGATGGCCAGGATCACCGGCACCTTGCCGAGGCTGTGCTCGCGGACCTTGTAGTTGATCTTTTCGTTGCGCGTGTCGGCTTCGGCCCGCACACCCGCCGTCTTCAGCGCCGCGACCACCTCGTGCACGTAATCATCCGCCTCGGAGACGATCGAGGCCACGACCACCTGGCGTGGCGCCAGCCAGAAGGGCAGCTTGCCCGCGTGTTCCTCGATCAGGATGCCGATGAAGCGCTCGAACGACCCCAGGCAGGCGCGGTGCAGCATGACGGGACGGTGTTTCCCGCCGTCCTGGCCGATATAGGTGGCGTCCAGCCGTTCCGGCAGGACGAAATCCACCTGGTGCGTGCCGCATTGCCACTTGCGCCCGATGGCATCGGTCAGGGTGAATTCCAGCTTGGGGCCATAGAAGGCACCTTCGCCCGGGTTCACCACGGGCTCAATGCCTGCCGCCCGTGTCGCGGCCAGCAGCGCCGCCTCGGCCTTGTCCCAGGTCTCGTCGCTGCCCGAGCGCACCTCGGGCCGGGTCGAGAACAGCACTTCGAATTCCGGAAAGCCCAGGTCGCGGTAGATGTTCGACAGGAAATCGATGAAGCGCGCGGTCTCGGCCTCGATCTGTTCCTCGGTGCAGAAGATATGCGCGTCGTCCTGGGTAAAGCCGCGCACCCGCATGATGCCGTGCAGCGCGCCCGAGGGCTCATACCGGTTGCATGACCCGAACTCGGCCATGCGCAGCGGCAGGTCGCGGTAGCTTTTCAGGCCGACGTTGAAGATCTGCACGTGGCAGGGGCAGTTCATCGGCTTGAGCGCGTTGATCGCCTTTTCGCGGGCGTGCTCCTCGTCGACTTCGACGATGAACATGTTCTCCTGGTATTTCTCCCAGTGGCCCGAGGCGACCCACAGCTTGCGGTCCACCACCTGCGGCGTGTTCACCTCGACATAGCCGCCGCGCGTCTGCTGGCGGCGCATGTAGTCCTGCAGCGTGGTGTAGATCGTCCAGCCGTTCGGATGCCAGAAGACCTGCCCCGGCGCCTCTTCCTGCATATGGAACAGGTCCATCTCGCGGCCGAGGCGGCGATGGTCGCGCTTGGCGGCTTCCTCGAGGAAGTTGAGGTAGTTCTTCAGCTCGTCGCGGTTGCGAAAGGCCACGCCCGAGACGCGTTGCAGCATCGGCCGGTCGGTCTGGCCGAACCAGTGCGCGCCCGACACGCCCATCAGCTTGAACGCATCCGCCGGAAGCTGGCCGATATTGCCCAGGTGCGGGCCGCGGCACAGGTCCTGCCAGTGGCCGTGCCAGTACATGCGGATCGGCGCGCCCTCGGGGATGCGGTCGACCAGCTCGACCTTGTAGGGCTCGTTGTTCGCCTCGTAGAATTTGCGCGCGCGGTCGCGCTCCCAGATCTCGGTCGTCACCGGGTCGCGCTTTTCGATGATCTGCTTCATCTTGGCCTCGATCTGGCCAAGATCCTCGGGCGTGAAGGGCTCGGCCCGGTCGAAGTCGTAGAACCAGCCGTATTCCGTCACTGGTCCGATCGTGACCTTGGTGTCGGGCCATATCTCCTGCACGGCGCGGGCCATGACATGCGCCATGTCGTGCCGGATCAGCTCCAGCGCCTGCGCCTCGTCCTGCATCGTGTGGATGGCGATGGTGGCGTCAGAGTCGATGGGCCATTGCAGGTCCCAGTGCGCGCCGTTCACGGTGGCGGAAATGGCCTTCTTCTCGAGAGATTTCGAGATCGACGCGGCCACTTCGGCCGGCGTTACGCCCGCCTCGAACTCACGCGCATTGCCATCGGGGAAGGTCAGGGAAATCAGGCTCATCGGCCATGCTCCTCGTCGGTTTGGCGCCCACGGAACGCCCGGTTGCGGGTTATGTGTGTGCCCGCCTTTTGGCGCTGCGCCACTGGCCTGTCAAGCGGCCCAGGGAACCCGGGGCTTTTCCGCGCATTGTCCAAGGGCATGACGACAAGGCAGGACCACATGAGCGAGGCATCGCACCAGATCTACGAAACCCTGACCGGCGCGGATCAGGCGCAGGCCAAAGAGGCGCGCAACGGGCTGCGCCACATGGCCAGCCTGAGCATGACCAAGGTGGCCGACGGGCTGATCGATCCCAAGCTGGTGCTGTCGTGGCTGTCAGGTGCGCTGGGGGCGCCGGCGGCGCTGACGGGCCTGCTGGTGCCGATCCGAGAGGCCGGCGCGCTGTTGCCGCAGATCGCGTTGGCGGGCGTCGTTCGGGCGCGGCGGCACCGCAAGTGGGTCTGGGCCGCGGGATCGCTCGGGCAAGGGGTCGCTGCGGCGCTTGCGGTGCTGGTCGCGCTGACGCTGGAGGGCTGGGCGGCGGGTGCGGACCTGTGCGCGGCGGTGGCGCTGCTGGCGCTCAGCCGGTCGGCGGCCTCGGTAAGCTACAAGGACATCCTCGGGAAATCGGTGCCCGCGACGCGCCGGGGCGCGGTGACAGGCGTCGCCGGGTCGGTCGCGTCGGCGGCAGTGGTGCTGTTTGCGCTGGCGATGCTGTCAGGCGCGCTGCGCGACACCGGGCCGGTGATCGCCGCCATCGCACTCACCTCTGTCCTGTGGCTGGGGGCGGCCGCGCTGTTCTCGCGCCTGGAGGAAGACCCGTCAGAGCCCGAACGCGGCGCCCGGCTCGACCTGTCGCCGTTGCGCGACGATCCGGGGTTCCGACGGTTCATCGCGGTGCGTGGGTTGCTGACCGCGACGGCTCTGGCGCCGCCGTGGTTCGTGCTGCTGGGCGGCGGGCAATCGGCCTTGCAGGGGCTTGGCGCGCTGCTGCTGGCCTCGTCCGCGGCCTCGTTCCTCAGTGCCTATGTCTGGGGTCGCCTGGCGGACCGGTCGTCGCGGCTGGTGCTGGTAGCATCGGGCGTGACGGCCGCGCTGTTCTCGGCGCTGGCTGTGATCGCCGAAATCGCCGGGCTTGCGGCGCTGCCGGGGGTCATTCCCGGGCTGCTGTTCCTGTTCATGCTGGCCTATCACGGCGTGCGGCAGGGACGCTCGACCTACCTCGTCGACATGGCGCCCGAGGCATCGCGCGCCAGCTATGCGGCCCTGGCCAATACGGCGATTGGTATCCTGCTGCTGGGGACCGGCGCGCTGGGCGGGTTGCTGGCGCTGGCCGGACCGGTCTGGGCGCTGGCGGGCTTCGCGGGCCTCAGCCTTGGCGGCGGACTGCTGGCGCTGCGCCTCGACGAGGTCGAGCACGACGCCTGAGCCTGCGGGTTTCCCAGGCCGCGCCGCCACGCTATCCCTGTGGCAAGAGTCGAGGAGGGGATCATGGCAGAGGTTCGATATCTGGAGGGGCCACGCGGCGAAAGGCTGGCTTATGCCCATACGCCGGGCGGGGGGCCGCTGGTGGTGTTCCTGTCGGGCTACCGGTCCGACATGGAGGGAACCAAGGCGGTTCACCTGGAATCCTGGGCACAGGCGCGCGGTCGGGCCTTCCTGCGGCTGGACTATGCGGGTCACGGCCTGTCGGGCGGCGTGTTCGAAAAGGGCTGCATCGGCGACTGGGCGGCGGATGCCGAGGCCGTGACCCGCCATGTCACGCAAAGGCCGGTGATCCTGGTCGGCTCCAGCATGGGCGGCTGGATCGCCTGCATCCTGTCGCAGCGCCTGCCGGTCGTCGGTTTGGTCGGTATCGCCGCCGCCCCCGATTTCACCGAGGACGGGTTCTGGGCCGGCTTCACCGAGGACGAACGGCGCAAGGTCATGGAAGAGGGCGGCATCCTCGTGCCGTCGGCCTACGAGGATCCCTATGTCGTCACCCGTCGCCTGATCGAGGACGGCCGCGAACAGCGCGTCCTGACCCGGCCGCTGCCGATGCCCTGGCCCGTGCGCCTGCTGCAAGGCACCGAGGACGAGGCCGTCAGCCGTGACACCGCCCTGCGCCTGCTCGACCATGTCGACGGGCCGGACGTGCGGCTGACCCTGGTGCGCGGGGCCGACCACCGCTTTTCTTCGCCCGAGTGCCTCGCGCTGATCGAGGCGGCCATCGCCGAGGTGTCTTGAGGCAGCTATTCTACATCACCCATGCGGACGTGGTGCAGGATCCCGCGATCCCCGTCACCGACTGGCCGCTGTCAGAGCGGGGAAAGGCCCGGCACCGGGCGCTGGCCGCGCGGATGCCGCCGCTGGGTGCGGTCTTTTCCAGCCTTGAACGCAAGGCGCAGGAAGGCGCGCAGATTCTCGCCGAGGCGCAGGGGCTCTGGCCGCGCGGCGTGCTGTTCCTGCACGAAAACGACCGGTCCGCCACCGGCTACCTGCCGCCCGAGGAATTCGAAGCAGTGGCAGACGCCTTCTTTGCCCGCCCACGCGACAGCGTGCGCGGCTGGGAGCGCGCCATCGACGCGCAATACCGCATTACGACCACGCTCAAGCGTATCGTGCCGGAAAGCCGCGAGGGCGACGTCGCCGTGGTGGCGCATGGCGGGGTCGGCGCGCTGCTGCGGGCACATCTGCTGGACGCGCCGATCGACCGCAGCCACGACCAGCCCCTGGGCAAAGGGGGCGGGCATGTGCTGACCATCGCCCTGCCGGACTGGACGCTGGTGCAGGACTGGACGCCAATCGAGTCTTTTCGGGACGGGCCGCGATGATGGATGTCCTGATCCTGTTGGCGGGCGTGGCTCTTGCGGGGGGTGCGCTGTGGCGGTTTGCCCCGCGCGAAAGGGTCGAGACGGCTATCGATTTCGAACCCGGCAAGCTGGCTGGCGGCGTCGACGCCTGGCTGGCGCAGGCCGAGGCGGCGGTTCCCGGTATCACGCCGGGCACGCAGAAACGGATCGTCTGGGCCGGGACGTCAGAGACGCAGACGCCGCTTTCGATCCTCTATATCCACGGCTTTTCTGCGACGGCGCAGGAAATCCGGCCGCTGCCCGACCGCGTGGCGCAGGCGCTGGGCGCGAACCTGGTCTTCACCCGGCTGGCCGGGCATGGGCAGGACGGCGCGGCGCTGGCGCGGGTCACGGCGGGCGACTGGATGGCCGACATGGCCGAGGCGCTGGCCGTGGCGCGCGCCGCTGGCCGCCGGGTCATCGTGATCGCCACCTCGACCGGCGCCTCGCTGAGCGTCCTGGCGCTGCGCGAGGCGATGGGGCAGGGGGTTGCCGGGCTTGTGATGATCTCACCCAATTTCCGTGTCAGGAACCCGATGGCGGCCATGCTGACCTGGCCATTCGCACGCAGTTGGCTACCCCGGCTCGCGCCGCACGAGCAGGCCTACGAGACGGTGAACCCGGATCACGCACGCTATTGGACGACCCGCTATCCCAGCGTGGCGACCTTTCCGATGGGCGCGGTGGTGCAGGCTGCCCGGCACGCCCCGCATGCCGAGATCCGCATCCCTGCCCTCATCGTCTTCGACACCAACGACAAGGTGATCGACCATCGCGCCACGCGCGCGGTCGCCGCGCGCTGGGGCGGGCCAGTGACGCTGCACCCGGTCTCGGTCGGGTCGGGCGACGACGCGAACCGCCACGTGATCGCAGGCGATATCCTGTCGCCGGGGATGACAGGCCCGCTGACCGATGCCATCCTCGACTGGGCGCGCGGATTGTAACCGCCGGGAGAGTCGCATGGAGCAACGGGTCAGCCTGATCACTCTCGGATGCCGCGACATGGTGCGGGCCGAGGCCTTTTATCGGTCGCTGGGTTGGCGGCCGGTGGACAGCCCCGAGGGGATCGTCGCCTTCGACCTGATCGGGCAGGCCCTGGCGCTCTATCCGCTGGCGGACCTCGCCCGCGACATGGGGCTGGACGAGGCCGCGCTTGGTCATGGCGCGGCGACGCTGGCGCATAACCTCGACACGCGCGAGGCCGTCGACGCCCTGACCGCCCGCGCCGAGGCGGCGGGGGCGGCTGTCCTGCGCGCGCCGCACGCGGTCTTCTGGGGTGGCTACATCGCCTATGTCGCTGATCCCGAGGGGCATGTCTGGGAATTCGCCTGCAATCCCTTTTCAAAACTGGGTCCCAACTGCGAATTCCGCTGGAACGGATATGACTGACCTGCGCGGCACATCATCGGGTGCCGGATGAGACGCCCGGCGTCCATGCGCGGGCTGGAAACCCTTGGTCGTGAGCGGCTGTCGCGGCATTTCTGGATGCGCGAGTTCCTGTGTTCCGAAATCGGCAACATCCAGGGCATCCTGAACATACCCGACGACCCCGACCTTGCCCTGGAGCGCGGGCGGGCGCTGTGCACCACGCTGCTCGACCCGCTGGAAGAGACGTTCGGCCGGATCTTCGTGCGGTCGGGCTATCGGTCGGCGGCGCTGAACGCCTATGGCAACACGCACAGGCTGAACTGCGCGCGCAACGAGCATCCGCTGGAATGCCATGTCTGGGACTGGCCCGGTCGCGCCATCGCCGGGGCCTCGATCGTGATCCCCTGGTTCGCGGATCGATACGCGCAGGGACGCGATTGGCGTGACCTGGCATGGTGGATCCACGATCACCTGCCCTATTCCGAACTCTGGTTCTTTCCGAAACTCTGCGCGTTCAACATCGCCTGGAGGCCGGTTCCTCTGCGGCGGATCGACAGCTATGTTGCGCCCAGGGGCTGCCTGTTGCGTCCCGGTGCGGAACCGGCAGAGGATTTGTCGGCGCGGCGGGCGCGGTATACGGATTTTCCACCTTTTCGCGGCATCCCCCTGCCATGAAGCGGACGGGGGCGGAATGAGACAGGAGACGGTCATGCAGGACACCGGCGCGCTGACCCTGCCGCAGCGCCGCATCCTGGTCGAGGCGGCGGATTACCTGTCGGCGGCGCTGTGTGCCGACCTGACCGAACTCGCGGACGGGGCGCTTTACGCGTCGGGTCTTGCGGCACAAGACCTCGCCTGTCTCGCGCTCGAGGGGCTGGGCCTGTTCAATCCCGCCGGACGGCGGCGGACCTGGGTCGTGGCGCTGACCGGCGAGGCGGCGCGCGCCCATCTGGACGCCCGGCTGGACCTGACGCCGGGCCAGTTCTCGGAGGTGCTTCAGGCCTTTGTCGAGCACGCGATCGGCCATGTGCGCAGCCTGCCCGATGACCGGACGCCGTTCACGGTCCCGCCCATGCACGCCCGGATCGGCGCCGCGCTGCTGGCGGGTGGCTACCTGCGCCGCGCCGAGGGCGGGCGGGTGCGATGGACCGACCGAATCCACCCCTACATGCAGGAGGCGCTGCTGTGGGATTCCGAGGGGCGGTGCCTGTCGGCGGTCTATGCCGCCCAGGAAGAGGCCGAGGCGCGGCTGTTCCTGTCGCGCCTGCCCGATCACCTGCGCCGCAGCCTGACGCGCACAGTCCGCGAAGAGGGCGGGATGGCCGGGCTGGGCCTGCTGCGCAGGCACTGGACCGGAAGCGGCTGGAGCGACCTGCCCCTTGTCACCGGGCAGCGCCAGGCCGGGAAGGACCTGCAACTGACACTCTACATGACCGTGGCTGAGCTGATTCTCGACGGCCGGATCTGACCGCACAGCCTTGCCCGGTTGGCGGCATCCCGCCAGCCGCCGCTTTCCATCCCCGGTCAGTTCGGCGATAACCGAGCGCGAGGCAGGCAGGGCCCCCTGCCGTGACAGGGGGCAAGACGGGGCAGTGCGTGGTGTATGCTTGAAACGGTGGTCTTTCTTCCCGGGCTGATGTGCGATGCGCGGCTGTTCGGGCCGCAGATCGCCGACCTGTCGCGCGAGCGCGGCGTCCTGGTCGCGCCCACCTCCGAGGGGGAACGGATCGAGGAGATTGCCTCGGGACTGCTGGATGCGATGCCGCGCCGGTTTGCCTTGGCCGGACATGGCCTGGGCGGCGCGGTCGCGATGGAGATCCTGCGCCGCGCGCCCGAACGGGTCAGCCGGCTGGCACTGCTCAGCACGCATCCGCTGGCCGAGACGCCGCAGCAGGCTGCCGAACGCGATCCGCGCATCATCCGCGCCCGGACCGGCCGGCTGGCCGAGGCGCTGGCGCAGGACATCCCGCCGCATGCCGTGGCCGAGAGCGGCTGGCGGGGCGAGATCATGGCTCTGCTCAAGGACATGGCGCAGGGGCTGGGACCCGAAGCCTATGTCCGCCAGAGCCGCGCCTTGCAGCGGCGGCGCGACCAGCAGGCCACGCTGCGCCGGGTGGCGGTGCCGACACTGGTGCTGTGCGGCGAGGCCGACCCGGTGTCGCCGGTCAAGCGGCACAGTTTCATGGCCGACCTGATTCCCGGCGCCGTGCTGCGCGTCCTGCCGGGGGTAGGCCACTATCCCAGCCTCGAGGCGCCCGACGAGACCGCGCAGGCGTTGCGGGACTGGCTGGCAGAGCCGCTCGTCCTGCGTTGAGCCGGGTTTTTCAAAAAGGGGCGCGTTCCGCGCGCAGGAAATCTCGGCGCGCGGCCTTGCGGCCTTCGCCTCGGGCGGGCGCCGGTGGCGGCGGTGCGCCCATTGACCTGCGACGCGCGGGTTTCTATGTCAGGCAGGCGTGGAAGGCCGGACGGCCGCGCGGGGGCGACCCTGCGAGGAAAGTCCGGACTCGCTGAAGCGCCGGTGCCGGGTAACTCCCGGGCAGGGCAACCTGACGGAAAGCGCCACAGAGAACAGACCGCCCCGGGCTTGTCCCGGGGTCAGGGTGAAACGGTGGGGTAAGAGCCCACCACGGCCTTGGCAACAAGGGCGGTGATGGCAAGCCCCACCGGGAGCAATGCCAAATAGGGACCCCGCGCCCGCCTGATCCCGCCCGGGTTTCCCGGGCATCGGGATATCGGGGCAGGGCCGCTTCAGCCCGAGGGGTCCGGGTTGGCAGCACGAGCCGGCGGGCAACCGTCGGCCCAGAGGAATGGTCGTCGAGCCGGGGCGCGAGCCCCGGGGAACAGAATCCGGCTTACAGGCCTTCCACGCGCGAAATTCCGCCCCGCGCCCCGTTGACTCGGGGGCGCGGATGGGTAAAAGGCGGGTTTCAAGGATTTTCCGGGATGCGCCGCGGGCGTGGCCCGTTGCAGGAGACGAACCATGGCCAAACCGACGACCATCAAGATCCGCCTGAACTCGACCGCGGGCACGGGCCACTTCTACGTGACCAAGAAGAACGCCCGCACGATGACGGAAAAGATGAGCATCAAGAAATACGATCCCGTCGTGCGCAAGCATGTCGAATACAAGGAAGGCAAGATCAAGTAATCTTGCGGCCTTTTCGGGAATGGCAGGGCCGCGCCGTCTGGTGCGGCCTTTTGCGTTGGCCCGGGCCCGCGGCGCGCTATCTGGCGCGTCGACGGAGGACGCCATGACCGAGACCCTGACGCTGCGCCGCGCGACCGAGGCCGATATCGGCGCACTCGACCGGTTGTTCCAGCGCAGCTACAGGATGCTGCTGGAGCCCGACTATTCGCCCGTGGTGCTGGTCATGGCGCTGCCGGTGATGGCCCGGGCGCAGCCGGCGCTGATCCGATCGGGCTTGTTCCATGTGGTCGAAACGTCCGACGGGCGGCTGGCCGGTGCCGGGGGCTGGTCGTTGCAGGCGCCCGGAGGGCGGCCCGGACAACGCGGCGTGGGCCATGTACGCCATGTCGCCACCGATCCGGCGTTCAGCAGACGCGGCGTGGGGCGGATGCTGATGGCGCATGTGCTGCTCGAGGCGCGGGCCAGTGGCATGACTTCCCTGCATTGCCAGAGCACCCTGACCGCGGTGCCGTTCTACGAGGCACTGGGCTTTGTCCGGCGGGGTCCGGTTGCGGTCACGCTGGCGGGCGGCATCGAGTTCCCAACGGAGTTCATGGTGGCGCAACTCTGACCCGAGCGTGAGCAATGAAAAAGGGCCGGTCCCTGCGGACCGGCCCCGTTTCTTCCGGCGCGGCCGGATTATTCCCGATTGCCCAGCAGCTGGAGCAGCATCATGAACATGTTGATGAAGTCCAGGTAGAGGCTCAGCGCGCCCATGATGGCGGCCTTGGCCAGCCATTCCTGGTCGCTATGCGCGGCATGCTCGATATACTCGGACTTGATGCGCTGCGTGTCATAGGCGGTCAGGCCGGCGAAGATCAGCACGCCCAGGATGGACACGGCAAAGGCAATGGCCGGCGAGCCGAGGAAGATGTTGATCAGCGAGGCGGCGATCAGCCCGATCACACCCATGATCAGGAACGAACCCCAGCCCGAGATGTCCTTCTTGGTCGTGTAGCCATAGAGCGACAGGCCCGCGAAGGCGATCGAAGTCACCAGGAACACCTGTGCGATCGAGTAGCCGGTGAAGGTGATGAAGATCGAGCTGATCGACAGGCCCATCAGGACCGCAAAGCCGTAGAACATGGTCTGAACGCCGGCCGCGGACAGGCGATTCACCGCCGCACCGAAGCCGAGGAAGATGAAGGCCAGCGGCGCCAGCATGATGACCCACTTGAGCGGCGACATGTAGATCGCCTGGCCCAGTGCGGTCAGGTAACGGTCGGCACCGATCTGCACCGCGGCCTGCGCCGGGTCCGTCGTCGTCGCCAGCCCGGCAATCGCCCAGGCGGCGGCGAAGGTGATCAGCGTGCCCACGGACATCGTGCCGTAGACCTTGTTCATGTGGGCGCGCAGGCCCTCGTCAATCTGGGCGGCGCGTGCGCCGGAGACGCCAGCCGCCCGGATCGTATTGTATTCAGCCATTGAAGCCTCCGAATAGACCCTGTTGAACTCCGCGCCACGCGCGGACCCGACGCGCGCATGCGCGACGACCCTGCATGGAATATTGGCAAGGTGGAGGCCTTTTTCAAGGACTTCCGGTCAGGAAAAGCTGTGTTTCAGAAACGCCAATTGTCCGGAGCGTCCCAGATGGGCCGGGATGCCTCGGCCATCGCCTCGTCGCGGGTCAGGCCGATGTCGCGCAGGGCGGCCTCGTCCAGCCGGGCCAGGGCCTGGCGCTGGCGATAGATGGCCGACCAGCGATGCAGGCTATGCAGCAGGTTCAGGGGTTGCAGGGCGAAAAAGCCGGTTTCAGCACGGATCATGATGTGTTCCTTCGCGATTCTTGATGTTTGGGACGTGTTCCATTTTCTATGTTGATGTATATGCTGCGCTGCGTCATACTTGAAGCGAATGTTTTTGAACCATCTCATCACGGATGATGATATGAGGAACCTCGACATAACCGCGCTGCGCTCTTTCGTGGCGGTCGCCGAAGCGGGCGGCGTCACGCGGGCGGCGGGCTTTCTGAACCTGACGCAATCGGCGGTCTCAATGCAGATCAAGCGGCTGGAAGAGACGCTGGAGCTGAGCCTGCTGGAACGCTCGGGGCGCGGCGTGCGGCTGACACCCGCGGGCGCGCAGTTGCTGAACTATGCGCAAAAGATCATCGCCCTGAACGACGAGGCCTATCTGCGTCTCACCCACCAGTCCTGGGAGGGTGAGATCGTGCTGGGCGTGCCGACCGACATCGTCTATCCGGCGATCCCGCGCGTCCTGCAACAGCTGGGGCGCACGCATCCGCGCCTCAAGGTGCAGCTCATCAGTTCCTACACCCGCGAACTCAAGACGCAGTTCGCCCGCGGCGAGGTCGACATCATCCTGACCACCGAGGACGGCGTCGATCCGGGCGGCGAGACCCTGGCCGAGGTGCCGTTGCGCTGGGTCGGGGCACCGGACGGGCAGGTGTGGCGGGCGCGACCGCTACGGCTGGCCTTCTGCCGGCTCTGCGGCTTTCGCGAAGGGGCGCTGCGGCGGTTGGACGAGGCCGGCATCGACTGGGAGATGGCGGTGGATTCGGACAATGACCGCACGGTCGAGGCGACGGTCAGCGCCGACCTGGGCATCACCTCGAGCCTCGAGGGGCACGCGGCGCCACAACTGGCCTACCTGGACGATCCTGCCTTGCCCGACCTGGGCAAACAGAAGATCAACCTGTATGCGGGTACGGCGCGGCCCGCGCTGGTGGGGGCCGTGTGCGACGCCTTGAGGCAGAGTTTTGCGGCGGTGGCTGCGGCGGCCTGATCGCGCGTCAGACGCCCACGTCGGGGCCGTAGCACAGCATCGGTTTGCGGTCCTGGTTGGCCTCGTACAGGACGGTGCTGGCCGGATCGTCCTGGAAGACCGCGCGCAGCTTGTCGCCCTCGGCGTAGAAGGTCCAGCATTGCGGGTCGGGTGTGTCCTCGTAGACAAAGCAGATCTGCCCGGCTTCCTCGTACCAGAAGCCTTCCTTGCACTTGCCGTCTAGGAAGGACCAGCGCACCTGGCGGTCGGGCAGGTATTCTTCGACCCCGTAGGCCTGGCCGGACAGGCCGTAATACAGCGTCTTGCCCGTCACATAGCGTTCGAATTCCTTCGCGCTCATCGGTTCGGCGGCCTGGGCGGCAACGGCGACAAGGGCAAGGATGGCGGCGGCGAACATCTGTTTCATGCGCAGAGCCTGCCAGATTCCCCGGCAGGCTAGAAGGCCGCGCTTTCAGGCTTGGTTAACTTTGGCGTGATCTGCCCATTTCCGCGCGCGCCGGTCCATCAGCCGCCGCCAGAGCGGGGGCGCCAGGGCCAGAACCGCCATCACCGGCAGGGAATGTGGCAGGATCGGCATGACGCCGCGTTCCAGTTCGAGGCCCGGATAGGGGCGGGCGGGGCGCGCGTGGTGGTCCGAATGGCGCGGCGCGTTCAGCATCAGGGCCGAGGAAAAGCCGTGCGGCGCATTCCAGCTGTGCTGCGGGCCGACCGGTTCTATGCCGCGTGGCGTCTGACGCCGCCGCAGTCCGTAATGCTGGACATAATCCGACAGCAGCAGTTGCAACTGCGCATAGGCCGACAGAGCCAGCAGCCACAGCAGTCCGGCTGCGCCGCCGATCAACCCGGCCAGACCGACCGAGGCCAATGCCCCCGCGCCGTAGACCCAGTAGGGATGCAGCCCGCGCCCCTGCCGCAGCCGCGTCTCGGCCCGCCATCCCTCGACCAGGCCGCCGTGCCAGGCGCGCAGGGCAAATCGCCAGAACCCCTCGCCAAGCCGGGCCGAATTCGGGTCGCGGTCGGTCGCGGCGTGGACGTGATGCACCCGGACATGCGCGCTGGCGTGGTGCCCGAAAAGGATCGAGCAATAGACCGCCACGCCCAGCCGCCGCAGCCATCGGCTGGAGCGGTGGATCAACTCGTGCGCGTTGGAATTGCCGACCTGTCCCAGGAACAGCGACAAGGCGACAAAGATCAGAGCCTTGTCCAGCGGTGGCGCATCACCGGACAGCACCGCGATCCCCCCGTAGAGCAGCGGAAACTGCGCCAGCCACAACGCGACCGACAGCCCGTCGCCGGTCGGGAACTCCTGTCCCGGATGGTCGGGCGCGGCCAGTGCGGCGATCTTGTCCATGAAGAAGGTGAAGACGGTGATATAGGCCAGCGCCAGCGCAGCCCAGGCGCCGCCCAGGAGCAACCCTGCCGCCAGCAGCGCCACCATCGCCCCCGTCACCGCCGTGAACCGCAGCATCCTCGTGCCCCCTTTTGGCCGATACGCTATCCCTATCGGAACAATCCGTCACCCATCGGGCGAAAGCGCGGGCTTTTCGCGGCGCGGGCGTACGGATATGCGTCGTTTTCCGTCTCGCCCCCGGTCAGGTAACCGCTATCTTGGCGACAGCGATCAGGAGGCGGCGCATGGCATTGGATGAACGCAAGGGCGTGTGGAAAAAGGCGCCGGGCAAGGGGCGCAAGACACCCAAGGGCAGGCAACTCGATGATAATGCGCTGGCAGAGGTGCAGGCGCTGCTGGGCGACCGGCCGCGCCGCCGCGACCTGCTGATCGAGTTCCTGCACCTTGTGCAGGACGCCCATGGCCACCTCTCGGCCGCCCATCTGCGCGCGCTGGCCGAAGAGATGCGCCTGTCCATGGCCGAGGTGCAGGAAGTGGCCAGCTTCTACGCCCATTTCGACATCGTGAAGGAGGGTGAGGCTCCACCGCCCGCCCTGACCATCCGCGTCTGCGATTCGCTTTCCTGCGAACTGGCGGGTGCGGCGCAACTGCGGCAGGCGTTGGAGCAGGGGCTGGACCCGGCGCAGGTGCGTGTCCTGCGCGCGCCCTGCATGGGCCGCTGCGACACGGCGCCGGTTCTCGAACTGGGCCACAACCACATCGACCAAGCGACTCCCGAAAAGGTGCAGGCGGCCATCGCGGCGGGCGACACCCATGCCCATGTGCCGGATTACGAGGCGTTCGAGGCGTATCGCGCCGCGGGCGGATACGACCGGTTTCTGGCGCTGCGCGAGGGCGGCGACTGGGAGGCGGTGCAGGAAACGGTCCTGTCCTCGGGCTTGCGCGGCCTTGGCGGCGCGGGTTTCCCGTCAGGGAAGAAATGGGGTTTCGTGCGGTCGAACGCAGGGCCGCGCTACCTCGCGGTGAACGGCGACGAGGGTGAACCTGGAACCTTCAAAGATCGCTTCTACCTCGAGCGGCAACCTCATGTCTTTCTTGAAGGAATGCTCATCGCGGCCTGGGCAGTCGAGGCCGACGCAGCGTTCATCTACATGCGCGACGAATATCCAGCCGTGCTGGATATCCTGCGCCGCGAGATCGCCGCGCTCGAGGCTGCGGGGATCGTGCAGCCGGGCTATATCGACCTGCGCCGCGGCGCGGGCGCCTATATCTGCGGCGAGGAAAGCGCGATGATCGAGTCGATCGAGGGCAAGCGCGGCCTGCCGCGCCACCGTCCGCCCTATGTCGCGCAGGTCGGCCTGTTTGGCCGCCCGACGCTGGTCCACAATGTCGAAACGCTTTACTGGGTTGCGAGGGTTTGCCGGGAAGGCCCTGAAATCCTGAACGGGATCGAAAAGAACGGGCGTCGCGGCCTGCGCTCCTACTCGGTCTCGGGGCGGGTGCGAAAGCCGGGTGTTCACCTGCTGCCCGCCGGGTCGACCATCCGCGACGTGATCGAGGCGGCAGGCGGAATGCTCGACGGGCATGTGTTCAAGGCCTATCAGCCGGGCGGTCCGTCCTCGGGTCTGTTGCCCGCGTCGATGGATGACATTCCGCTGGATTTCGACACGCTGCAACCGCATGGCTCCTTCATCGGGTCGGCGGCGGTGGTCGTGTTGTCGGACCAGGACAGTGCACGAGATGCGGCGCTCAACATGCTGAAATTCTTTGAGGATGAAAGCTGTGGTCAATGCACGCCCTGCCGCGCGGGTTGCGAGAAGGCGGTCAAGCTGATGCAGGCGGACAGCTGGGATCAGCCCTTGCTGGAAGACCTGTGTACGGTCATGGCCGATGCATCGATCTGCGGGCTGGGCCAGGCGGCGCCGAACCCGATCCGGCTGGTGATGAAGCACTTTTCCGACGAGATTGGTGGTTGAGCCATAATTGTCCTGATCGGACAACAAATACGGCCGTTATCGCACATTTTCTGGCATTGGATGCAGGTTTGTCGAAGGTTTAGACTCTGCGGATTCCGGTGAGTGATGCCGGGTTGCGGGGGGCACGCCTGCCTTGTTTGACTTTCCGAAGTCTGTGGAAAAACCTGTGGACAGGTCATCTATTGGATAGCGGCGCCCGATCTGGGGTAGCGGATCGGGCGATCCTGTCGATTTTGGACAACCATGCCTGCGGGCGACCCCTCGCTCACACGCGGTCTTTTCTTCACGCGCGGCAGGGTTTAGGTGAAGGAAACCCTCAGGACGGGATGGCGCCATGTCCTTTTTCGGCAAACTCAAGAACCGACTGTTCAAATCCTCCTCGAAACTCGAAGAGGGTCTCGACGCCATCGTGCAGGACGGCGGCACCGAAGAGCCGCCCGAACGGCCCGAGATTGCGCCACCAATCGATCCGGTTCCGACGCCGCCCGTCGAAACGCCATCGGCCCCTATCGAGACACCCGAACCACCGGTCGAGATCCCGCCTGCCCCGGAACCCGAGGCACCGCCGCCGGTCCAGCCGCCAACCCCCGCCACGCCAGAGGCGCCACCGCCCGCCGATCCGCGCACGACGCCGACCCGCGAGGTGCCGCCGCCCCCGCGCGAGGCGCCGCGCCCCGCCCCGATGGAGATGCCCGAACCCGCGGCCCCTGCGGAAATCCCCGACACACCCTACGAGGGCAAGGTGGGCTTTCTTGGCCGGATGCTGGGCCGAAAGCAGGCGCAGCCCGAGATCCGCCGCACGCTGGACGACGACATGCTGGAGCAGTTGGAAGAGCTGCTGATCGCGTCCGACATGGGCGTCGATACCGCGTTGCGCGTGACCGCCAACATCGCCGAGGGGCGGTTCGGCAAGAAGCTGTCGGTGCGCGAGATCAAGGAACTGCTGGCGCAGGAAATCGCCCGGATCATGGAGCCTGTCGCGCGTCCTCTGCCGCTCTATCCGACGAAACCGCAGGTCGTGCTGGTGGTCGGCGTAAACGGTTCTGGCAAGACGACGACGATCGGCAAGCTGGCCAGCCAGTTTCGTGCCGCCGGCAAGAAGGTGGTGATCGCGGCCGGCGACACGTTCCGCGCCGCCGCCGTCGAGCAACTCCAGGTCTGGGGTGAGCGGGCGGGCGTTCCGGTGATGACCGCCGCGCAGGGCTCGGACCCCGCCAGCCTCGCCTTCGACGCGATGACCCGCGCGCAGGCCGAGGGCGCCGACCTGCTGATGATCGATACGGCCGGGCGGTTGCAGAACCGCGCCGACCTGATGGAGGAACTGGCCAAGATCGTCCGAGTGATCCGCAAGAAGGATCCGAACGCGCCGCACAACACGCTCCTGGTTCTGGACGCCACCACGGGGCAGAACGCGCTGAACCAGGTGGAAATCTTCCGCAAGCTGGCGGACGTCTCGGGTTTGGTGATGACCAAGCTCGACGGCACGGCCAAGGGTGGCGTGCTGGTCGCGCTGGCCGACAAGTTCGGCCTGCCGATCCATGCCATCGGCGTGGGTGAACAGATCGACGACCTGGCCCCCTTCGATCCCGAGGAATTCGCGGCAGCCCTGACCGGGCTCGACGCCGGATGATCCGACCCAACCGCCCGGCATGAGCGCCTGGCTGATCTCGCTCGAAGGGACGGAGGCGGGGGCGCGGCTGGCCCTTGCGCTGGCGTTGCTGGCGGCCTTCCTGCACGCGGCTTTCGGTGCATTGCAGAAGGGGCGGCACGATCCCTGGCTCAGCCGAGGCGCGATCGACCTGTGTTACGGGTTGATGGCCGCGCCTTTCGCGCTCTTCGTAGTGCCCTGGCCGGAACCGCACATGTGGCCCATCCTCGTGGGCGCCTTCTTCATCCACACGGCCTACAAGATGCTCCAGGCGCTGGCCTATACGCAGGGGGCCTACACCGTCGTCTACCCGGTGGTGCGCGGCACCGGGCCGCTCTTCGCGATCCTCGGCGCGATGGTGATATTCGGAGAGACCTTCACGAGCTGGCAATGGCTGGGCGTGGGTGTGCTGCTGTCGGGCATATTCGGCCTTGCGATCTACAACCTGATGTTCCTTGAGGTCGCGCGGGACACGTTGCCGCGCGCGCTGACGTTCGCGGTGGCCACGGGGTTCTTCGTGGCGATCTACACCACATGGGACGCTTATGGCATCCGCGCGACGGCCGATCCCTTTACCTTCCTCGCCTGGCTGTTCTTCATCGACGGCTGGGTGATGCCCGCCTACGCGGCTCTGCGGTTGAGGGTTATGGTGCACCGGCCAGAACCCGGCCCGCTGATCCTGCGCGGGGTGGTGGGGGCCTTCGTGGCCTTCTTCAGCTTCGGCTCGATCATGCTGGCGACACGGCTGGACAGCGTGGGCGAGGCCGCCGTCCTGCGCGAGACCTCGACCGTCTTTGCCGCGCTGATCGGCTGGCTGGTGCTGCGCGAAACCGTCGGGCCGCGGCGCATCGCCTTGATGGCACTGATCGCGCTGGGTGCGGTGATCGTTGAGTTCGGCGGCTAGAGCGCCTATGTCGCCGGAAAAGGAGACGTCCATGACCGAACCGTCCGTCGAGACCCGCAAGGTGAACCCGACTCTGAAATCGCTGCTCGAACTGGGGCCGGTGATCGGCTTTCTGGTCGCCTATTTCTGGTTCAAGGACGACGTGTTCACGGTCGGCGGGCAGGAATACGGCGCCTTCATCGCGGTGACGGGCATCTTCGTGCCGGTCTTTCTGCTGTCGATGGGCATCCTGTGGTGGATGACCGGCGTCATCAGCCGGATGCAGGTCTTTACCGGTGTCCTGCTGGTGGTCATGGGCGGCCTGACCGTCTGGTTCAACGATGACCGTTTCGTCAAGCTGAAGCCGACGCTGATCTATGGCGCCTTCGGGGCGATCCTTGGCTTCGGTCTGCTGTTCGGCCGGTCCTACCTTCGCTACGTGATGGAAGAACTGATGCCGCTACAGCCGGAGGGCTGGATGCTGCTGACGCAACGCGCCACGATGTTCTTCTTCGGGATGGCGCTGGCGAATGTGGCGATCTGGCAACTGTTGTCGGAACAGATCTTCGTGCTTTGGGACACGGTGGGCCAGATTGGCGCGACCTTTGCCTTCTTCATGGGACAGGTCGGGTTGTTCAGCCGCTACGGCATCGACAAGGACGACGAGACCCCCGCCGAGTAAGAAAGTCTATCCCGCGCGGTCGATCCGCGTGCTGAGATGGATCAGGCTTTCGGATGACCGCACCCCGCGCACCGCGCCGATCCGGTCGAGCGTTTCGTCCAGCTGTTCGGTCGTGTCGGCCGACAGCGTCACGATCAGATCGACCCGGCCGGACGTGGTGTGCACGCTTTCCACCATCGGCATCGCCTTGAGCCGCGCCAGCACCTCGGGGCCCGAGCGCGGCTCGATCGAGATCAGCACCGTCGCGCGCAGGGCCGGGCGCAGGCCTGGGCCGCGTTTCAGCGTGTAGCCCGCGATATGGCCACGCGCCTCCAGCCGTTCCAGCCGCGCCTGCACGGTGCTGCGCGCGATGCCCAGCCTGCGGGCAAGGTCCGCCACGGGCAGTCGGGCGTTTTCCGCAAGGCAGGCGATCAGGGCGCGGTCGGTGTCGTCGATCTGCATGATGGCTCCGGCGATTTGCCGGAAGTTTAGCAACAGATCGTCCGCTCTGGCACGTGTTTTCGGTGGCCTGTGCCGGCATGCTGGAAAAAACACGAGGTGACGAGCATGGCTTTCGATCTGGCGCAGCCGCGCGACGCAGCCGACTGGCTGATCCGTAACCCGGCCCACGGACCGGTCTTCCTGTTCTGCCCGCAGACGCTGGCGGCGACGGCACGGACCTTCCTGACCGGGTTTCCGGGGCTTGTGAGCTACGCGGTCAAGGCCAACCCCGACGCGCGCATCTTGCAAGGGCTGCATGATGCGGGCCTGCGCGCCTTCGATGTGGCTTCGCCCGACGAGATGGCGCGGGTGCGCGCCGTGGCGCCGGGTGCCGTGCTGCATTACCACAACCCGATCCGGTCGCGGGCCGAGATCGATCAGGCGCGGCACTTCGGCGTCGCCAGCTGGTCGGTCGACCGGATGAGCGAACTGGACAAGCTGGGCGCGCTGGACGGAGCCGAGGTCGCGGTGCGGCTGAAACTGCCCGTGGCGGGCGCGGCGTATGATTTCGGGTCGAAATTCGGCGCGCCGCCAGAACTGGCCGAGGCGCTGCTGCGCGCGGTCGCGGACCGCGGCGGACGCCCCTCGATGACCTTCCATCCAGGCACGCAGTGCCCGTCGCCCGCGGCCTGGCAGCGCTACATCGCTGCCTGCGCCGAGATCGCCGGCGCGGCGGGGCTGCGCCTGCATCGTCTGAACGTGGGCGGCGGGTTTCCGGCCCATCGCGGCGGTGCTGCTCCCGACATGCAAGCGATCTTCGACGCCATCGCAGATGCCGCACGCGACGCCTTTGACGGCACACCACCGCCGCTGGTCTGCGAACCGGGTCGCGCCATGGTGGCCGAATGCATGGCGCTGTCCGTGACGGTCAAGGCGGTGGACGATGGCGCGGTCTTTCTGGATGACGGCATCTATGGCGGGCTTTCGGAATGGCGCGACATCGCACCGGGCGACCGGGTGCGGGTGGTGACGGCCGACGGCCTGACACGCCAGGGCGACGCCGAGCCGCGCATCGTCTTCGGCCCGACCTGCGACAGTCTCGACCGGCTGCCACATCCCTTGCCGCTTCCCGCCACGATCGCCGAGGGCGACCGCCTCATCTTTGCCGGAATGGGTGCCTATTCTGCCTGCCTGGTCACCGGGTTCAACGGTTACGGGACACGGCGCATCGAGCTGCTGCAAGGCGCCTGATCCGCAAGGCGTCCACTGGACTCCGGGGCCATGCGGTCTAATGTCCGCGCGTGAGGCAGCGCGAGAGGGAACGCCATGGACAAGTTCGGAAAAAGCCAGCCGGTGACGCGGGTCGAGGACGTGCGTTTCCTGACCGGTCAGGGGCGTTACATCGACGACATCGCCCCCGAAGGCGCGCTGCATGCCTTTGTCTTCCGTTCGCCGGTGGCCCATGCCGCGATCACAGGGCTGGACGTGGCCGAGGCGCGCGCCGCCGAGGGCGTGCACCTTGTCCTGACCGCCGACGACATCGCTGCCCAGGGCGTGACCGAGGGTATGTCCTTTACCACCATGAAGAACCGCGACGGCACGCAGGGCGCATCACCCCGCCGTCCCTTCCTGGCCGAAGGCCGCGTGCGTTTTGTCGGTGAACCGATTGCCCTTGTCGTGGCCGAGACGCTGACGCAGGCGCGCGACGCGGCAGAGCTGATCGGCTTCGACTATGACGAATTGCCGGTCAAGCTGGACCTCGCGCCGGGCGGAGAGCCGCTGTTCGACAGCGTGCCCGACAACCGCGCCTTCGATTTCGGCATCGGCGACGAGGAAGCGACAGCCACTGCGTTGCAAGCCTCGCACCGCGTCGTGCGGCTGGAGGTGGGCGACAACCGGATCATCGTCAACTCGATGGAGCCGCGCGGCTGTTTCGCGGAATGGGACGGTGGCAAGGTCCATCTTGCCTTCAACGGGCAGGGCGTCTGGGGGATGAAGGACCAGCTGATCCGCGTCTTCGGTCTGACCGCCGAACAGGTCCGCGTGACCAATCCCGACGTGGGCGGCGGTTTCGGCATGAAGGGCATGCCATACCCCGAGTATTTCTCGACCGTGCTGGCCTCTCGGATGCTGGGTCGCCCGGTGCGCTGGATGTCCGACCGGACCGAGGCAATGCTGACCGACAATGCCGGTCGCGACCTGGTGACGATGGCCGAACTGGGCTTCGACAAGGACAATCGCATCACCGCCTACCGGGTGCACAACCTGTCGAACCTGGGCGCGTATTGCTCGAACTTCGCGCAGGCGATCCAGTCGAACCTGTTCGCGCGTGTGCTGACCGGCACCTACGACATCAAGACGGCCTGGCTGCGCTGCGAGGGGATTTTCACCAACACCACGCAGGTCGACGCCTATCGCGGCGCCGGCCGCCCCGAGGCGATCTACGTGCTGGAACGCGTCATGGACCGCGCCGCGCGCGAGCTGGGCATCGACCCGCAAGAGCTGCGGCGCATCAACTTCGTCAAGTCCTTCCCCTACAAGACCGTGACGGGCGAGACCTATGACGTGGGCGATTTCCCCCGCGTGCTGTCCCGCGCCGCCCGCACCGCCGACCTGGACGGGTTCGCGGCGCGCAAAGCGGCTTCACAAGCACGTGGCAGGCTGCGCGGCATGGGATTGTGTTACTATATCGAAAGCATTCTGGGCGATCCTTCCGAAGGCGTGAAGGTCGAGTTCACAGAGGATGGCGGTGCGGTGATCTATGTCGGCACACAGTCGAACGGGCAGGGGCACGAAACCGTGTTCGCGCAGTTCCTGTCCGACCAGACCGGCATTCCCGCCGACCGGATCGCCGTGATCCAGGGCGACAGCGACCTGATCGCCAAGGGTGGCGGCACCGGCGGTTCGCGCTCTGTCACGACGCAGACCAATGTCACGCTGAAGGCGGTGGCAGAGATGGTGACTGGCTTCTCCGAATTCCTCGCCGACCAGATGGGTGTCGAGCCCGGGGATGTGCGGTTCGACGACGAACGTTTTCGCGCCGAGGGGTCGAACCTGACGCCGACCATGCTGGATGTCGCGCAGATGGCGCGCGAGGCCGGGCGCGCCGACCTGCTGCTGTGGGAGGCGCGCGACGCCCTGCCGGGCCGTTCTTATCCCAATGGCTGCCACGTGGCCGAGGTCGAGGTCGACCCGGAAACCGGCCATGTGGTCTGCGACCGCTACAACGTGGTCGACGATTTCGGCAATCTCATCAACCCCATGCTGGCCGAAGGGCAGGTGCATGGCGGGGTCGCGCAGGGGATCGGCCAGGCGCTGGTGGAACATGTCGTCTATGACGACCAGGGCCAGTTGCTGACCGCGACCTTCATGGATTACGCCATGCCGCGCGCCGGGGACATGCCGCTGATCGGCTTCGAGACCGAGCCGGTGCCCTCCACGGCGAACCCGATGGGGATGAAGGGCTGTGGCGAGGCCGGGACGGTCGGCGCGCTGGCGGCGATCAGCAACGCAATGCAGGACGCGCTGTGGGAGCGCGGTGTAAAACAGGTGGACATGCCCTTTACGCCACAAAGGGTATGGGAAATGGTGAAGGATGTCCCAATCGCGGCTGAATGACACGCTTCTTGGCTGGGTCCGGCGGCGGTTCGCCTCGGGCCATTCGGCGCTGTCGCAGCGCCGGGGGCCGCGGGATCATGTCATCATCCTCGACGGGACCATGTCCTCGCTTGCACCGGGATGGGAAACCAATGCGGGCCTCGCCTGGCGCCTCCTGAAGGAGGCGGGCGAGGCCTCGGTGTATTACGAGGCCGGAATCCAGTGGCAGGACTGGTCCTCGACCACGGACGTGATGGTAGGGCGCGGCATCAACCGGCAGATCCGCCGCGCCTATGGCTATCTCGCCTCGCGTTACCGGCCCGGGGACCGGATCTTCCTGATGGGCTATTCGCGCGGCGCCTACGCGGTGCGCTCGCTGGCGGGGATCATCGACCGTGTCGGCCTGCTGCGCCCCGACGCCGCGACCGAACGCAACATCCTGCAGGTCTATCGCCTGTACCAGTATGATCCGGACGGCGCGGCGGCGCGGGCCTTTGCGCAGGCTTTCTGCCACGAGGCGGCGCCGGTCGAGATGATCGGGGTCTGGGACACGGTCAAGGCGCTGGGCCTGCGCCTGCCGCTGCTCTGGCGGCTGACCGAGCAGCGCCACGCCTTTCACAACCATCACCTGGGCCACACGATCCGCGCGGGCTATCATGCTCTGGCCCATGACGAGACGCGTCTGGCCTATGCGCCGGTGCTCTGGACCTGCCCGGATGGCTGGTGCGGCCGGATCGAGCAGGTCTGGTTCCGCGGCACGCATGGCGATGTCGGTGGCCAGCTGGGCGAGTTCGCGGCCGCCCGGCCGCTGGCCAACATCCCGCTGGTCTGGTTGCTGGACCGGGCCGAAAACCATGGGCTTATCCTGCCGTCCGGCTGGCGCGCGCGCTTTCCCTGCGATCCCGAGGCGCCCTCGATCGGCAGCTGGCAGGGGGCGGGCAAGCTGTTCCTGCTGCGGGCGCCACGCATGCGCGGGCTGGACCCTTCGGAACGCCTGCACGAGACGCTGGCGGCGCAGCTGCCGCCGCAGGCCGTGGCGCAAGCCACATGATCGGCGCTGCCGTCAAGCCCTTTTGTTCACAACTTCTTTACAGGCCTACAAACTGTGGCATTCGTGCCCATCTATTGAACAGGATCGCAAGGCCGGAACCCTTGTGAGACCTTCACTGTCCCTCGTTCCGTGACTGGCGTCCGGGGCCCCGCGCCTCGGACGCTTTTTCTTTGCCGCGAAACGGGTAGAGTGTCGTCATGCGCTATTCCGACCAACACCTGAAGGACATCCTGACCCGCACGCGCCAGATCGCGGTGGTGGGCGTGTCGATGAACCCCGTGCGGCCCAGCTACTATGTTGCGCGCTATCTCAGCCTCAAGGGCTTCACCGTCTACCCGGTGAACCCGGGCCATGCCGGCGAACGCCTGTTCGGCCAGGAGGTGCGGGCGCATCTGGACGATTGTCCTGACACGGTGGACATGGTCGACATCTTTCGCCGCTCCGAGCACGTGACGCCGATCGTCGAGGCGGCGCTTGCGGCCTTTCCGAAGCTGCGCACCGTGTGGATGCAGATCGGCGTCGAGAATGCCGAGGCCGCGGCGCTGGCCGAGGCGTGCGGCGTCGACGTGGTGATGGATCGCTGCCCCAAGATCGAATACCAGCGCCTGTTCGGAGAGCTGCGCATGGGTGGGTTCAACACCGGCATCATCTCGTCCAAGCTCTAGGGCCGCCGAGCGCCGCTCGCGCCTTGCGGCGCATCGCCCCGCCCGCCGTCCCACGCGGGCGCTGCCCGCGCATCGGTGCTTTCCAAAGCCCGCGAAAACATGTATGGCCCGGACCTATCTGAGACGTGACGCTGTGACTCCGGCGCATGGGATGATGAAGGGGTCGGCGGCAATGGGGCCGCCATGCAATCGGAGGACCCGGCAGGGGCCGGGAGTGCCTCCAAGAGGATACCAGATGTTCAAAGAAGTTAAGAAGTCGATGCAGTGGGGCGAAGAGACGCTCACACTGGAAACGGGCAAGATTGCCCGTCAGGCCGACGGCACCGTGATCGCCACGCTGGGCGAGACGAGCGTGATGGCCAACGTCACCTTCGCCAAGGAGGCGAAGGAAGGGCAGGATTTCTTCCCGCTCACCGTCCACTACCAGGAAAAGTATTATGCCGCGGGCAAGGTGCCTGGCGGCTTCTTCAAGCGTGAGGCGCGTCCGACCGAGAAAGAGACGCTGACCGCCCGCCTGATCGACCGCCCGATCCGCCCGCTGTTCGTGCCGGGCTTCAAGAACGAAGTGCTGGTGATGTGCACCGTGCTGTCGCACGATCTGGTCAATGACCCGGACATCGTCGCGATGATCGCCGCCTCGGCCGCGCTGACCATCTCGGGCGCGCCCTTCCGCGGCCCGATCGCGGGTTGCCGCGTCGGCTTCGAGGATGGCGAATACGTCCTGAACCCGACCGTCGACGACATGAACCAGCTGCGCAACAATCCCGACCAGCGTCTGGATCTCGTCGTGGCCGGCACCAAGGATGCCGTCATGATGGTGGAGTCCGAGGCATACGAACTGACCGAGGAAGAGATGCTGGGCGCCGTGCTGTTCGCGCATGAGCAGATGCAGCCGGTCGTCGACCTGATCATCGGCCTGGCCGAAGAGGCCGCCAAGGAACCCTTCGACTTCTCCCCGCCGGATTACTCGGCGCTGTATGACGCCGTGAAGGCCGCGGGCGAAGACCAGATGAAGGCCGCCTACGCGATCCTCGACAAGCAGCAGCGCGTTGCCGCTGTCGCCGCCGCCAAGACCGCGATCAAGGCCAGCCTGAGCGAAGAACAGCTGGCCGACGCCAACCTGGGCTCGGCGCTGAAGAAGCTGGAATCGACTATTCTGCGCTCGTCGGTGGTCAAGGAAGGCAAGCGGATCGACGGCCGCGCGCTGGACGCCGTCCGCCCGATCGTCTGCGAAACCGGCCTGCTGCCGCGGACGCATGGCTCGGCCCTGTTCACCCGGGGCGAGACGCAGGCGCTGGTCGTGACCACGCTGGGCACCGGCGATGACGAACAGATCATCGACGCGCTGCATGGAAACTTCCGCTCCAACTTCCTGCTGCACTACAACTTCCCCCCTTACTCGGTGGGCGAGGTTGGCCGCGTCAGCGGACCTGGCCGTCGCGAGATCGGCCATGGCAAGCTGGCCTGGCGCGCGCTGCAGGCAGTCCTGCCGGCACCGACCGACTTCCCCTACACGCTGCGCCTCGTTTCCGAGATCACCGAGTCGAACGGCTCGTCCTCGATGGCGTCGGTCTGCGGCGGATCGCTGTCGATGATGGATGCGGGTGTGCCGCTCAAGGCCCCCGTGGCCGGCGTGGCGATGGGCCTGGTGCTGGAAGAGGACGGATCCTATGCCGTTCTGAGCGACATCCTGGGCGACGAGGATCACCTCGGCGACATGGACTTCAAGGTGGCCGGCACCGACAAGGGCATCACCAGCCTGCAGATGGACATCAAGGTTGCGGGCATCACGCCCGAGATCATGCGCAAGGCCCTGGCCCAGGCCAAGGACGGCCGTCTGCACATCCTGGGCGAGATGTCCAAGGCGCTGTCGACCGCGGGCGAGTTCAGCGTCCACGCGCCGCGCATCGAGACGATGCAGATCCCGACCGACAAGATCCGCGAAGTGATCGGCTCGGGCGGCAAGGTGATCCGCGAGATCGTCGAGGTCTCGGGCGCCAAGGTCGACATCAACGACGATGGCGTGATCAAGATCGCCAGCCCGAACGGCGAAGCCATCCAGAAGGCCTATGACATGATCTATTCGATCGTGGCAGAGCCGGAAGAGGGCAAGGTCTACAAGGGCAAGGTCGTGAAGATCGTCGATTTCGGCGCCTTCGTGAACTTCTTCGGCAAGCGCGACGGCCTGGTGCATGTCAGCCAGATCGAGAACCGCCGCCTGAACCATCCTTCGGACGTTCTGAAGGAAGGCCAGGAGGTCTATGTCAAGCTGCTGGGCTTCGACGATCGTGGCAAGGTGCGCCTGGCGATGAAGATGGTCGATCAGGAAACCGGCGAGGAACTGGCCAAGGAAAGCCGCGAGGAAGAAGTGGCGGATTGATCTGCCCGTCTTCCGGAATGCGAAAGGGCGCCCCGCGGGGCGCCCTTTTTTTCTGATCGGCCCGGTATGGTCAGGCGATCTCGGTCTCGACCTCGATGTTGCCCTTGGTCGCGTTCGAGTAGGGGCAGATGAAATGGCCGCGCTCGGCGATCTTTTCCGCCGTCGCACGATCGACGCCGGGCATTGTCACGACCAGCCTGACCTTCAACCCAAAGCCACCGTCGCTGCGCGGACCGATGCCCACATGCGCCTCGACCTTGGCGTCATCGGGAACCGTGCCCAGCTTTTCCGAGTTGGCCGCGAAACGCATCGCGCCCAGGTAGCAGGCGGCATAGCCGGTCGCGAAAAGCTCTTCGGGGTTGTGGCCCTTGCCCGAGCCACCCAGTTCCTTGGGGCTGGTCATTGTCACCGTCAGTTTGCCATCTGCCAGTCCAGCGGTGCCGTTGCGGCCGCCGCCGGTAGCGAAGGCCTCGGTCCAGTATTTCGTGTCGACGCTCATGGAGAATCCTTTCGTTCGCACGTGAATGTATCGTGTGCGATCAATTAACGTCTTTGGGATCACGGGTCAATCGCTTGCGAGATGATCGTGCGCGATGTATCACGAGGCATGACCCCACTTCATCCTTCGGACATGCTCTGTTTCGCGCTTTACGACGCTGCGCATGCGATGCAGCAGGCCTACAAGCCGCTGCTCGACCCGTTGGGGCTGACCTATCCGCAATACCTGCTGATGAGCGCGCTCTGGGTCCGGGACGACCAGACGTTGACCGAACTGGGTCGACAGCTGCACCTGGAAAGCAACACGCTGACACCGCTGGTGAAACGCCTGGAAGCCAAGGGGCTGATCGCGCGCGAGCGCGACCGCGCGGACGAACGCCAGCTGCGCGTCCGACTGACCAGGGAGGGGCAGGCGCTGCATGCCGAGGCCGTGCGCGTGCCGCGCTGCATCCGGGCTGAAACGGGTCTGTCCGACGCTGCGTTGACAGAGTTGCGGGCGACGTTGCAGGCCTTGCAGGCGCGGCTGCGTGCAGCGGGGATGGACGAGGCGGTGGGATGACCGCACCGGACGGCACAGTGTCCATGATGGTGCTCGAGAACCTGATTTCCGACCGTGGATCGCGCTATGCCGTCTCGGGCGGGCCCTGCCGGGACGTCGATGCGGCTGCAGCCTTTCTCAAGGACCTCAAGCGGCGCAAGAAATTCGCCAAGGCCACGCATAACAGCTGGGCCTGCCTGACGGCGGATGGGCCGCTCAAGAACGACGATGGCGAGGCTGGCGCGGGCATGGTCATCCTGCGCATGCTGGAGCGTGAGGGCGTGACCGACCACATCATCGTCGTCACCCGCTGGTTCGGGGGCAAGCATCTGGGCGGCGACCGGTTCCGCCACGTGGCGGATGCGGTCCGGGCCTATCTTGCGGCAATGGATGGGGCCCGCCCCTGACGGGGCAGGCCCTGCCCGTCAAAGCAGGAAGTCGTCGGCATCCAGCGACCATTTCCAAACGCCGATCAGCGAGACCTGCGTGTCGCCAAGGTCGAGCCTGGTGCTGAACCAGCCCCACTCCAGGTGATCCGCGACGGCGTCGAAATTCTCGAAGCCATAGGCCGTCAGGTCGATCTTGTCGGTGCCGCTGCGGAAGCCGATGATCGCGTCATGGCCCGCGTCCTCTGGACCAAAGGCGAACACATCCTCGCCCCACCCGCCGAACAGTCGGTCATTGCCTGCCCCGCCGATGATGGTGTCATTACCGCTGCCGCCAAAGATGAAGTCGTCGCCGTCGCCACCCTCGATCACGTCGTGGCCGCGGTCGCCATGCAGCAGGTCGTTGTCCGCGCCGCCATCGATGGAATCGCTGCCGCTGCCGCCCTTAACGATGTCGCGGCCGTTCTCGCCCAGAAGCGTATCCGCGCCACGGCCGCCGTAAACGAAATCGCCGCCGTCGCCGCCGAGGATCAGGTCGTTGCCCGCGCCGCCGCCAAGCACGTCGCTGCCACCCTTGCCGTCGATCAGGTCATTGTCGGCGCCGGTCCACACCTTGTCCCGTCCATCGTCGCCGATGACGAAGTCCACGTCGTTCGATCCGTCGGATTGCAGCAGGTCCGCTGGCAACAGGACACCGTCGATGACATGCACCACGCCATTCGCCGC
This sequence comes from Thetidibacter halocola, assembly GCF_018224955.1. Taxonomy (GTDB): domain Bacteria; phylum Pseudomonadota; class Alphaproteobacteria; order Rhodobacterales; family Rhodobacteraceae; genus Thetidibacter; species Thetidibacter halocola. The sequence continues at coordinate 95,792 of NZ_JAGTUU010000008.1, read as the reverse complement.
CTGGATATCGGTGGCGACAAGGCCCGGATCGCGCAGATCCGGCTCCGCATCCACCAGCGACAGCCCGTCAAGCGTGAGGGTCCCCCCCTGAAGCGTGGTGACCGCACCAGCCGCGATCACCTGGCTCGCTTGCAGGCTCTGCCCGGCGACATGATAGGTCAGGACCTCGGTCAGCAGCGGGATCGGATCGCCGCCGCCGGACAGAAGCCGCAAGGCATCGACGAGGTAGGCGAAGGCATCTGCCTCGGTGCTGCCGTCGAAACCCAAAGCCGTCGCAAGGTCCATGAAGGCCGCATCGGTCGGGGCGAAGACGGTGAAGTCGGCGTTCGGGTCATCCAGCACGCCGGCCAGGCCAGCGGTGACGACCGCTTCGCGCAGGATGTCGAAATCGCCGCCATTGTCGTCAAAGCCTGGACCGCTCGCCACGGCGATTGCCGTGATGGTGGGGGCATCGTTGCCCGGCAGGTCGATCGGCAGCAGGACGCGGTCGATCACGTGGATCACGCCGTTGTCGGCGGGAATGTCCGTTGCCACAAGAGACGGGTCGATCAGGTCCGGCTCGGCATCGCCCAGCGTCGGCAATTCGGTCGCGTCGATCACGCCGCCCTGAAGCGTCGTGACGCTGCCCGCACTGGCGATATCGACGGTGAACTGCGCACCGGCAGAGACATGATAGGTGACGACCGTTTCCAGCAGGTCGGCACCGAGGCCCAGAAGAAACGCGCCGACTGCGTCGATATCGTCGGGATCGCCCGCGAAACCCAGGTCGACGGCAAGGCTGACAAAAGCGCCATTGGTCGGCGCAAACACCGTCAGATCGCTGGACGCGTCACCCAGGATGCCGAGGTAATCGGTGCCATTCTCGTTGTCGATGAAGCCGATGGCGGCAACGAGGATGCTGAACCGCGGATCGCCCGCGGCAATGGATGCAATGGTTGTCATGAGAGCCTCCCTGATTTCTTCAGGCGCGTAAGCTGCGCGAAATCACACTGTTTCATATGGTGGGGATACGCCTGTGCGGGCGAACCGGATCACAAAACCACCGGTCTTTCGGCGCCAAGGGGCCGCGCGCCGTTGATCTCGCAAGAAAAAAACGCCGGGCGCAAGGCCCGGCGCAGTCCAACAGGGAGGTGCCCATGATGACCCGCACAGGCGACGGGAAGGAATGGTTCACGATTAAAGGTGTCAGGCCGATGCGACTTTGATCTGCATCAAGTCCCGGATGCGACCAAGGTCGGAGGTCACGAGACCAGCCGGTAACCGCCGGATTCCGTCACCAGCAGCCGCGCGTTCGAGGGATCGGGCTCGATCTTCTGGCGCAGACGGTAGATATGGGTTTCCAGCGTGTGCGTCGTGACGCCCGCATTGTAGCCCCAGACTTCGTGCAGCAGTACGTCGCGCGGCACCACGCCCTCGGGCGACCGATAGAGGAACTTGAGGATGTTTGTTTCCTTCTCGGTCAGCCGGATCTTCTTGTCGTCCTCGGTCACCAGCATCTTCATCGCGGGCCGGAACGTGTAGGGACCGACGGCAAAGACCGCATCCTCGGACTGTTCATGCTGCCGCAGCTGGGCGCGGATCCGGGCCAGCAGGACCGGGAACTTGAACGGCTTGGTCACGTAGTCGTTCGCGCCCGCATCGAGACCAAGGATCGTGTCGGCATCCGAATCGTGCCCGGTCAGCATGATGATCGGTGACTTGACGCCCTGCTTGCGCATCAGCTTGCACAGCTCTCGCCCGTCGGTGTCGGGCAGGCCCACGTCAAGGATGATCAGGTCGTAGATCTGTTCCTTGGCCCGGGCCATGGCGCCACTTCCGTTCTCGGCCTCGAACACCTCGAAATCCTCGGTCATGATCAGCTGTTCGGCCAGCGCCTCGCGCAGGTCGTCGTCGTCATCGACCAGCAGTATGTTCTTCAGCTGCGCCATGGGCGTTGCTCCTTCGTGCCGTTTCAGGGCAGATGGAGTCCTGTCGCATTCGTGACAAGTTTTGTGGCATTCCGTTCACGGGCTCGTGTCCCGAGGGCGGCTTTGTTACAGGTTTTGACAGGATACTATCCCGCAACCCGGTTTTAGGAGCCAAGGTGCCTGACTCGATCGCCCCCGATCTGACAGAGTTGGTCGCCCGCGCGCGCGGCGACCTGCGCATGGGCGTGCCCGTGGTGCTGACCGCTGCGCAGGGCACGGCGGTCTGCGCCGCCGCCGAGACCGTGAACGCCGCGCGGCTGGCGGCGCTGCGGGCGCTGGGCCCGGCGGACCTGGCGCTGACGGGACGGCGGGCCGAGACGTTGAAGGCGCGTGCCTATGACGGCGACATCGCGCGCGTCCTCCTGCCATCCGATGCGGATGCCAACTGGATCCGCGCGCTGGCCGATCCGGCGGATGATCTGGGGCATCCGATGAAGGGCCCGCTGAAGACGCGGCGCGAGGGCGACGCCGCGCTGCACCGGCTGGCCGTCGACCTGTGCAAGGCCGCGCGCCTGCTGCCGGCCGCGTTGGTGGTGCCCCTGTCCGGACCTGTGCCCGAGGGGCTGACCGTGCTGCCCGCCGAGGGCGTCGCGCCGCTGCTGGCCGCTGCCCCTGTCCTGCATCGGGTCGTGTCGGCGAAGGTTCCGCTGCGCGCTGCACGCGATGCCCGGCTGCATGTCTTTCGCCCCGAAGACGGCTCGGACGAGCATTACGCCATCGAGATCGGCCGCCCCGACCGCGCCGCGCCGGTCCTCAGTCGCCTGCATTCGGCCTGTTTCACCGGCGACCTGCTGGGCAGCCTGAAATGCGATTGCGGCCCGCAGCTGAACGCCGCGCTGGCGCAGATGGGGCAGGAAGGGTCGGGCGTGCTGCTGTATCTCAATCAGGAGGGGCGGGGGATCGGCCTTGCCAACAAGATGCGCGCCTATGCATTGCAGGACCAGGGTTTCGACACGGTCGAGGCGAACCACCGGCTGGGCTTCGAAGATGACGAGCGCGATTTTCGACTGGGCGCGGCGATGCTGCGCGAGATGGGTTTCGGCGCGGTGCGGCTGCTGACCAACAACCCGGCCAAGATCGCGATGATGGAGCGTTGTGGCGTGATCGTTACCGAGCGGGTGCCGCTGAAGGTGGGCGAGACGCCGCAGAACGCGCGCTATCTTGCCGTGAAGGCAGAGAAATCGGGTCACCTGCTGTAGGTCGGCTTGCGGCCTGTTTCCGCGTGCCGCGGAAAGGCGCCCGCCCGCCGACCCGCTTGCGCCGCCCTGCGGTTGCGGTAGCCTTTGACGAAACGGAGGATCAGCATGCGGTATTCCATTCTCGATCTGGCGCCGGTGCCCGAGGGGTTCGAGGCAGCGGACGCGCTGCGCAACACGGGCGATCTGGCGCGCCAAGCCGAGGGCTGGGGTTATCACCGCTATTGGCTGGCCGAGCACCACAACATGCCGGGCATCGCCTCTGCCGCGACGGCGGTTCTGGTCGGGCATGTGGCAGGGCTGACACAGCGGATCCGCGTGGGGTCGGGCGGGATCATGCTGCCCAACCATGCGCCGCTGGCGGTGGCCGAGGCCTTTGGCACGCTGGCGACGCTCTATCCCGGGCGGATCGACCTGGGCCTGGGGCGGGCGCCGGGGGGCGATGCGGCGGTGATGCAGGCGCTGGGCGTGCAGCATGCCCGCGCCGAGCGGTTCCACGAAGAGGTCGCCGAGTTGCGCGACTTGTTGGGGCCCGTTGACGAGGGCCGGGCGGTTCGAGCGTTACCGGGCGAGGGAACGGCGGTGCCGCTGTGGATCCTCGGCTCGTCGCTTCACGGCGCGCAGGTGGCGGCGATGCTGGGCCTGCCCTACGCCTTTGCCTCGCATTTCGCGCCAGCCGCGCTGGAACAGGCGCTGGAGGTCTATCGGCGGTATTTCCGCCCGTCGGAGGCACTGGCCGCGCCGCACGCGATGATCGCCATCAATGTCTGTGCCGCCGCGACCGAGGCCGAGGCACGCCGGCTGCGCACCAGTCACCAGCTGGGCTTCTACCGGCTGCGCACGGGGTGCCCGGGCAAGCTGCCCGCGCCGGTCGGCGATCTTGCCGCGCATGTGCCCGCCGAGGCGATGCCGATGTTGGACGCCGCGATGCGCGTGAGCGCGGTGGGCGATGCGGCGCAGGTCGAGGCACAACTGCGCGACCTGATCGCGCGTTACCGGCCGGACGAGGTGATCCTGACCGGGCAGATCCACGACCATGCGGCGCGGCTGGAGAGTTTCAGGATCGCGGCGGAGGCGATGCGGCGGATCGGTCGCGCCGAGGCAGCCTGATGCCGCAGCCCTTCACCTACCGCCATGCCAGCCGAGAGTATCGCGCGTTTCTGGACGATCTCAAGGGGCGGACAGGGCTGGACAGTGACAACATGGCCTATACCGCGCTGGACGGCGTCTTTCGCGTCTTTCGCCGCCGGGTGACGGCGGCTCAGGGGCTTGCCTTTGCCACGGAACTGCCGGCTGTGCCCCGGGCGATCTTCGTCGCCGGATGGCAGCCGGGTGAGCCGCCGGAGCCCTGGGCCGACCGCGCGGCACTGGTGGACGAGGCGCGCGCGTTGCGGCCCGATCACAACCTGACGCCCGACACCTGCATCGAGGATGTTGCCTGGGCGCTGCGCCGGTCGATCCGGCCACCCGACTGGGCGCGTGCGCTGCATGCGCTGCCGCCCGAGGCGCAGGCCTTCTGGACGGTGGAGATGACGGCGGATGAACGGGAGGCGGGGATTCGATGACGTGCTGGGACATGGTGTTGACGCCGATGGGGCTGCGCTTTGCCGGGCGGATCTGGCCCTGCACGATCGGGCGGGGCAGTGTGCGGATCGACAAGCGTGAGGGCGATGGCGCGACGCCGGCGGGCGAACACCGGATCGTCGGCATGCTCTATCGCCCCGACCGAATAGCGCGCCCCGCCGACTGGGCCCTGCCGATCCGGCCAGGCGACCTGTGGTCGGATGATCCGGGCTGCGAGGACTACAACCTGATGGTTCGGGCGCCCTATACCGGCAGTCACGAGCGGCTGCGGCGCGGGGATCGCCTGTATGACATCGTGATCCTGACGGACTGGAACTGGCCGTTTGCCGAGAGAGGGCGGGGATCGGCGATTTTCCTGCATCGCTGGCGGCGGCCGGGATATGCGACGGAGGGCTGCGTGGCGTTCCGACCGGACCATTTATCGCGGATCGCCGCGCTGATCCGCTATGAGACTCGACTGATCGTGCCGGAGGGGCTTGTGGGGAGGTAGGACCGGGGGCTTTGCCCCGCCCCGGAGCAGGTCCGGGGCTCCTGCGGAGTATTTGGGACAAGAAGAAGCCTCAGGCCCGTTGCAAGCGCGCGAAGCTCATCGAGATATGGGCGCGGCGGATCAGGGCGGCGGCCTGGGTGTCACCCGCGCGCAGCGCATCGCCCGCCTGGGCGATCTCGTCGCGAAAGGCGGTGCATTCGGCGGCAAGATCCATCCGGGGGATCGATTTCAGCCAGATGCGCGCGGTGCTGTAGTAGAGCCGTTCGGCGGTGTCCGTGAGCGCGGCGTTGCCGCAGAGCGAGAGGCCGAAGGCGTGATACTCCATGTTGAGCCGGGCGAAGGCGCGGGGGCAGGGGTCTTGGGTCAGCGCGTCGGCGTCGACGAGGAAGCGGTCGAGCCGGTCGAGATGCGCCTGCGTGACCGGCAATGGCGAGAGTGTGCCTAGAAGCTGCGTCAGTTCCAGGCGCAGCGCGTAGGTGTCAGTGAGTTCGGCCATGCCGACATCGGTGACCAGCGTGCCGACGCCGTGGCGGCTTTCGACCAGGCCTTCGTCCTCGAGTCGGGCGAGGACGCGACGCAGCGGCGTGCGCGAAGTGCCGAATTCGGAGGCCAGCGCCTCTTCGGAGAGGCGGTGACCGGGCGGGTAGTCCAGCAGGCAGATGCGTTCGCGCAGCGCGGTGTAGAGCCGGTGGAAACGGTCGGCGGCGATGCTCATGCCGCGAGGCTCCGGCCAAGGCCCGCCAGCATGTCGAGGCAGGCGGAGAGCTGATCGCGGGCGATGTATTCATCAGGCTTGTGCGCCTGCGCGATGGAGCCTGGGCCGCAGACCACGACGCTCATTCCCATCTGCTGGAACAGTCCCGCCTCGGTGCCGAAGGGGACAAGCTCGCAGGCGTTCTGGCCGGTCAGCGCTTTGACGAGGTCGCGGGCGGCGTTCTCGGGCAGGGGCTCAAGCCCTGCGACCTCGCCGATCACGTCGGTCTCGATACTCGCCTGGGGCGAGACGGCGCGCATCGCGGGCAGAAGTTCGTCTTCGACAAGGCGGCGCAGTGCCTCTTTCACGAAATTCGCGTCGCCGTCCTGCACCGGACGTATTTCCCAGTCGACCTCGGCGCGGCCGGGAATGACATTATGGGCAACCCCGCCTGACAGGCGGCCGACATTCACCGTGGTCCAGGGCGGATCGAAGCAGCCGCCCAGCGGCGCACGGGTTTTCAGCGCCTCGGCCAGGGCCATCAGGCGCGCGACGTATTGCACGGCGTATTGCACGGCGTTCACGCCCCGGTCGGGGGCCGAGCCGTGCCCCTCGAGCCCGGTGAAGCGGGTGGTGTATTCGCAGCAACCCTTGTGGCCTTCGACGATGCGCATCATCGTCGGTTCCCCCACCAGTGCCATCGCGGGTCGGATGCCGCGGGACTGGAGCTGCGGCACCAGTTGGCGCGCGCCGAGGCAGCCAACCTCTTCGTCATGGGTGAAGCAGAAATGCAGCGGGCGGCGCAGCGGCGTCGTGGCCCAGCCTTCGGCCATGGCGAGTGTCGCGGCGATGAAGCCCTTCATGTCGCAGGTGCCGCGGCCGTATAGCAGGTCGCCCTGTGCGGCCAGCCGGAAGGGGTCGGTGGACCAGGCCTGGTCAGTGACCGGCACGACGTCGGAATGGCCCGAGAGCACGAGGCCGCCATCGCTCTCGGGGCCGAGCGTGGCCCAGAGATTGGCCTTGGTGCCGCAGTCTGCGCGAAAAACCTCGACCCGGGCGCCCTGATCCTCGAGAAGGCCGGCCATGTGCTCGATCATGGCGAGGTTCGGGTCGGCAGAAACGGTGGGATAGGCGATCAGGTCGGACAGGATCGCCTCGGTGCGGGCGAGGGGGGTCATGGCGGGCCTTCTGTTCGGTCGGGGCGCCGGTGGCGGATGTGGGAGCCTCCGGCGGGAGTTTTCCTGGCAAGATGAAGCAGCGGGCGCGCGCATCCTCGCAAGGTGCGGCGCCCGCGGCGCAGGTCAGGGTTTCACGATCATGGCGCGGGGCCGATTGCAGAAGCATTCTGCCGCGCCATCCTCGGTGATGAGGATCGATTCCGTGATTTCCAGCCCCCAGTCGGACATCCATAGCCCCGGCATGAAGTGGAAGGTCATGCCCGGTTGCAGCACGGTCTCGTCCTCGGCGCGCAGGCTGATGGTGCGCTCGCCCCAGTCGGGCGGATAGCTGAGCCCGATCGGGTAGCCGCAGCGCGCGCCGCGTTCGATCCCGGCACGCTCCAGCGGGGCGGCGAGCGCGTTGGCGATGTCGCAGGCGCGGTTGCCGGCGCGGGCGGCCTCGAGCCCGGCCTCGAGCCCCTCGACCAGCGCGGCCTCGGCGGCGCGGAAGATCTCGGGTGGCTCACCCAGGAAGATCGTGCGGCAGAAGGGGATGTGGTAACGGCGGTAGCACCCGGCGATCTCGAAGAATGTCGCATCGCCCTTGCGGAACGGGCGGCCGTCCCAGGTCAGGTGCGGCGCGGCGGCGTCGGAGCCCGAGGGCAGCAGCGGCACGATGGCGGCGTAGTCGCCCCAATGCCCATCGGCGCCGATGATCGCGTCATGTTGAATCTGCGCCACGATCTCGTTCTTCGGCACGCCGGGTTCGACCCGCTCCGCCAGCATGTCGACGATCTTTTCCGAGATCTTCGCCGCGCGGCGCATGAAGGTGATTTCCTCGGCCGACTTGATGCCGCGCTGCCAGTTCACCAGCGCGGTCGCGTCGATCATCCTGGCCTGCGGCAGCGATTCCTGCAGGGTCATGAACGCCTTGGCGGAGAAATAGTAATTGTCCATCTCGACACCGAGTCGCGGTGCCTCGAATCCCATGCCGACGAGGCGCAGGGCGAGATCTTGCATCGGGTGACGTTCGGTCGATTGCACGTAGTTGTCGGCATAGCCGATCACCCGGTCGTCGCCCATCCAGACGGTGCGCACCGCGCCGTTGGTGTCCTGGTTGCGGCCCCACCACGCCGGGTCGCGGTCGTGGAAGACCAGCACGCCCTGGTGGACGTAGAAGGACCAGCCGTCATAACCGGTGAGCCAGGCCATGTTCGACGGGTCGGTGACCAGCAGGACCTCGATGCCGGCGCGGTCCATGGTGGCGCGGGTCAGCGCAAGGCGGCGTTCGTATTCGGCTGCGGTAAAGGGCAGGTCCTTGGCGAAGCGGTGGTCGGTCACGGGCGGCTCCATGGGATCAGATGGATGATGCGTGGCAGATTTGTGCACAACGAGATCATCCGAAAACGACGCGATCCAACGCAAACTGACATCGGCGGCATTTTTTCGAGGGTTGCAGGGGCTGTTGTGCACATGTTAGCCAGATGCCCGCTCGGTGCCGTGTTCGTGCTCGTGGGCGGACCAAGCGTGGGGCCCGGATCGGGGCAGGGCGGTGCGGAATCGCCGGTCAACCGGCCGCCAGGCCCATGACCGGGGCGCGCGCGGTAGGAGATTCGCCTGCCTGCGGTCGTTCCGAAGGCGGATTCGACTGCAAGAGCGTCGTTTTGATGCATAGATTTCCCGGAATCCTGCGCTTGGGTGGCGCGGCGGCTTGAGGGGATTGAATCCCAAGGCTCAAACCGCTTTAGTTAATGACGACACAAGCGGGATCAACCCGTGTGCAAGATCAGGGAGCCGATTTTGGACGGACAAGCGACCAGCGACGCCTTCGTCGCCTTCGAGCGTGTTCAGAAATCCTACGATGGCGAGACCCTCGTCGTGAAGGATCTGAACCTGTCAATGCCGAAAGGCGAGTTTCTGACGATGCTCGGGCCCTCGGGTTCGGGCAAGACCACATGCCTGATGATGCTGGCCGGTTTCGAGACCGCGACCTATGGCGAGATCAAGCTGGATGGCGTCAGCATCAACAACATTCCACCACACAAGCGCGGCATCGGGATGGTGTTCCAGAACTACGCCCTGTTCCCGCACATGACGGTGGCCGAGAACCTGTCCTTTCCGCTGGAAGTGCGCAAGATGGGCAAGTCCGACCGCGAGGTGAAGGTCAAGCGCGCGCTGGACATGGTGCAGATGGGCGCCTTTGGCGGCCGCCGGCCTTCACAGCTGTCGGGCGGTCAGCAGCAGCGGATCGCCCTGGCCCGTGCGCTTGTCTTCGAGCCCGAGCTGGTCCTGATGGACGAGCCGCTTGGCGCGCTGGACAAGCAGCTCCGCGAGCACATGCAGTTCGAGATCACCAACCTGGCACACAGCCTGGGCATCACCGTGGTCTACGTGACCCACGACCAGACCGAGGCGCTGACCATGTCGGATCGCGTCGCCGTATTCAACGACGGTCGCATCCAGCAGCTCGACCCGCCGGACGTGCTGTATGAGCAGCCCAAGAACAGCTTTGTCGCGCAGTTCATCGGCGAGAACAACACGCTCGAAGGTGTCATCACCGAGATCCGCGACGACGCCTGCGTGGTGCGCCTGGACGACGGCCAGGAAATCGACGCGGTGCCGATCAACGTGCACAAGGTTGGCGAGAGGACGCGCGTGTCGATCCGGCCCGAGCGGGTCGAGTTCAACAAGGAACGGCTGACGGAAGGCGCGCACACCATCAAGGCGGAGGTGCTGGAGTTCATCTACATGGGCGACATCTTCCGCACACGGCTGCGCGTCGCCGGAAACGACAGTTTCGTCATCAAGACCCGCAACGCGCCGGATCAGGTGCGGCTGGAGCCGGGCAGCCAGATCGAGATCGGCTGGCATCCGCGCGACTGCCGCGCGCTGGACGCGGACTAGGGCCTGTCAATTTGCCGTGGGTCGCGCAGGGCGCGACCCACGGCCAAGTCGAGGGGCCAGCGGTTCGAACCCGTAGCCCGGCCCCGATCCGAAAACGGGTGTTCTCAAGGGAGCAAGATATGAAACTTACCAAGACCCTCATGACCACGTCGGCACTGACCGTCGCCGCCGCCGCAGCTTTTGCAGCGAGCCACGGCAATATGGCAGGCAGCATGACCCTGGTCAGCTGGGGCGGTGCCTACCAGAACTCGCAGACCAAGGCCTATGCAGAGCCCTACATGGCCAACAATCCCGGCGTCTCGATGACCTGGGACGAAAGCTCGGCCGAAGCGGTGGCCAAGCTGCGCGCCATGAACGAAGCCGGCAACATCACCTGGGACCTGGTCGACGTGGAGGCCGCCGACGCCATCCGCCTGTGCGACGAAGGCCTGGCGATGGAAATCGACCATGACGAGGTTCTGGCGGCAGCGCCGGACGGTTCCTCGGCCAGCGACGATTTCGGCGACTCGATCATTTCCGACTGCTTCATCCCGCAGATCGTGTTCTCGACCACCGTGGGCTACCGCACCGACCTGGTTGGTGCCACCCCGCCGACCGACATCTGCGCGCTGTTCGACCTGGAAACCTATCCGGGCAAGCGTTCGCTGAACAAGCGTCCGATCGCCAACGTCGAATGGGCCCTGCTCTGCGACGGTGTGCCGAAGGACGAGATCTACGAAGTGCTGGCGACCCCCGAGGGTCAGGACCGCGCCCTGGCCAAGCTGGGCACGATCAAGGACCAGGTGGTGTGGTGGTCGGCCGGCGCCGAAACCCCGCAGCTGCTGGCTGATGGCGAAGTCGTGATGGGTTCGACCTACAACGGCCGCCTGTTCTCGGCGATCGCCGAGCAGAACCAGCCGATCGGCATGCTCTGGGATGCGCAGATGCTGGACTATGACGGCTGGATCATTCCCGAGGGCCTGCCCGAGGATCGCCTCGCCCGTGTCATGGACTTCCTGAAGTTCGCGACCGACACCCAGCGCCTGGCAGACCAGGCCGCCTACATCTCCTACGGTCCGGCCCGTGCCTCTTCGGCACCGCTGGTCGGCACGCATGCCGAGCTGGGGATCGAGATGGCGCCGCACATGCCGACCGACCCGGCCAACTCGCAGAACGTCTTCGTGACCCAATATGACTTCTGGGCCGACTATCGCGACGACCTCGACGCGAAGTTCCAGTCCTGGTTGGCGCAGTAATCGCCATCTTAAGGACGCGCGCCCCGGGCCTGACCCGGAGCCGCCAACCAGAACCGGCGCGCCCACGGGCGCGCCGGCGCGGGGCCGGACCCCGCACCGGGACAGGAGACTCAGCGCCATGCCCAAGGGCTACATCATCGGCCACATCACCGTGAACGACCCCGAGGCCTACCGGGAATACATCGAACGCGACACGCCGATCCTGAAAGCGCTGGGCGGACGGTTCGTCGTCCGCGGTGGCACCTCGGAGATCGTCGAAGGCCAGGCCGAGAGCAGGCACGTGGTGATCGAGTTCCCCGATTTCGAGTCTGCCAAGCGGGCCTATCACGACCCCGAATACCAGGAGGTCGCAGAAATCCGGCGGCGCACCGCCACCTCAACCATCATACTTGTGGAGGGCGTAGAATGAGCACGCTGAAGGGTTCCGGGCCGCAGACATTCGATGGGCCGACGCCGGACGATGCGCTTCACGAAGCCGCGGCGCTGCAGGGGCGGGATACCGAGCCGCGCCACGGAAAGGGCAAGGCCGCGCCGATGCTGGCCGCCGACGGAACACCGCTCAAGAAATCGCTGCGACGGGCGCTGCGGGCACAGAAGATGCGCGCGCTGCTGCTGATCGCGCCGCTGCTGATCTTCATCCTCGTCGCCTTCATCGCGCCGATCGTCGACATGCTGTTCCGCTCTGTCGAAAACGAGATCGTCGCTGATACCATGCCGCGCACCGTCGTCGCCCTGCGCGATTACGACGCCGACTCGGGCGAGGTTCCCGGCGACGCGGTGTTCGAGGCCGCCTATTACGACGTTTTCATCGCCGCGGAGCGAAAGCTGCACACCCGTCTCGGCACCCGCCTGAACTACGAGCAGACCGGCGTCTCGTCGCTGTTCCGCAAGTCGGGCCGCGGGCTGGACGACATCGGCGAGGTCTACCAGGACCAGTTCAAGGATCTCGACGGCGACTGGGACAAGGCGCGCCCCTGGGCCGAGCTGATGGGCGACCCTGAATGGATCGCCGACCAGGAGGCCTGGGACAAGGACAAGGACGGCTCGATGCCGCGCTTCAGGCTGGCCGAGGGCATCTCGGACCTGTTGCCGCGCACCGCCGAACATTACCGCATCTTCGCCCGCTTCGCGCAGGTCGAAGAGGGCGACAGCCCGCTCAAGGAAGAGCCCTGGACCGCCGTGCACACCGCGCTCTACCAGGACCTGGCAGAGGTTGACGTGTCTTCCTACACCGGGCCGGGCGCCGAGCGGCTGAAGGCCGCCGACGCGCTGGTCGCCAGCCCGGGTTTCAAGACCGTGAACTTCAAGGAGGCCTTTGCCGAGATCGACAGGGGCTGGACCGAACCGGCGATCTGGCAGACCATTCGGCTCTATTCGCCCAAGTATACCAGCGGCTATTTCCTGAACGCCGTCGACATGGAAAAGACCGTCGACGGGATCGGCATGCGCGACGAGAACGAGCGCATTTATGGCCTGCTGTTCAAGCGGACCATGTTCATGTCGCTGGTCATCACGGGCAGTTGCATCCTGCTGGGCTATCCGATCGCCTACCTGCTGTCGAACCTGCCGGTGCGCACCGCGAACCTGCTGATGATCCTGGTGTTGCTGCCCTTCTGGACTTCGCTTCTGGTGCGCACCAGTGCGTGGAAGATCATGCTCCAGCAACAGGGGGTCATCAACGACACGCTGGTCTGGCTTGGGCTGGTGGCCGATGACGCGCGGCTGGTGATGATCAACAACCAGCTGGGCACGATCATCGCCATGACGCACATCCTGCTGCCCTTCATGATCCTGCCGATGTATTCGGTGATGTCGACGATCCCGCCCTACTACGTGCGGGCGGCGAAGAGCCTGGGCGCGACCAACTGGACGACCTTCTGGCGGGTCTATTTCCCGCAATCGGTGCCGGGGATCGGCGCCGGGTCGATCCTCGTGTTCATCCTGGCGATCGGCTATTACATCACGCCCGCCATCGTCGGCGGCACCACCGGCACGTTCATCTCGAACCGGATCGCCTATCACATCTCGTCCTCGCTGAACTGGGGGCTGGCGGCCGCGCTGGGCACGATCCTGCTGGCGGCGGTGCTGATCCTCTACTGGGCCTACGACCGCATCGTGGGCATCGACAACGTCAAGCTGGGGGGCTGAGCCATGGCCATCGAATCGCAAGCCATCAAGCGGCCCGCGCCCTTTGCCGCCGGCGTCGTCGGCGCCGCGGGCGGGTTTCTCGGGATTTTCGTGGGCGCCTCGAACGGCTCTGTCCTGCTGGGTATTCTCGTCGGTTTCGTCCTCGCGGCTGCGGCCGCCTTCGTGGCGATGCAGGTGCTGGACGAAGGGATGGAGCGCCCGTTCAAATGGGGCCTGCTCGGCCTGATCACCGTCGGGGGAGTCCTGTTGGGTGGCTTGCCCGGGCTGATCCTGGGCGCGATCTTCGGCTGGCTTTTCGGCTGGTTCATCTACTGGGTCGGCATGGGCCGTTACCGCGTGCCGCTGCCGCCCTATCTGACCGCCGGGCAGGTGCTGTGGCATTACAGTTTCCGCATGCTCTGCGGGGTGATCTTCGTCTTTCTCATCACGCCGATCCTGGTGGTGATGCCGCTGTCCTTCAACGCGCAGGACTTCTTCACCTTCACGCCCGAGATGCTGGCCTTTGACCCGGCCGGCTACAGCCTCAAGCACTACAAGGATTTCTTCACCTCCACCGAATGGCAGGGGGCGCTGCGCAACTCGCTGATCATCGCGCCGCTGGCGACCATCCTGTCGGTCAGCTTCGGCACATTGGCGGCGATCGGCCTGTCGTCGGAGCACGTGCCCTTTCGCCGGGCGATCATGGCGATCCTGATCTCTCCGATGATCGTGCCGCTGATCATCTCGGCGGCGGGGATGTATTTCTTTTACTCGCGCATCGGGCTGCAAGGCACGCTGCTGGGCGTCGTGCTGGCCCATGCGGCGCTGGGCATTCCCTTTGTCATCATCACGGTGACGGCGACGCTCGTGGGCTTCGACCGCTCGCTGACGCGGGCGGCGGCGAACATGGGCGCCGATCCGGTCACCACCTTCTTCCGGGTGCAGATGCCGCTGATCCTGCCGGGCGTGATCTCGGGCGGGCTGTTCGCTTTCATCACGTCCTTCGACGAGGTGGTGGTGGTGATCTTCGTGGGCTCGGCCAACCAGCAGACGCTGCCTTGGCAGATGTTCACCGGCCTGCGCGAACAGATCAGCCCGACCATCCTGGCGGTGGCGACGATCCTGGTCGGCATCTCGATCTGCCTGCTGACCGTGGTCGAGATGCTGCGCCGCCGGTCCGAGAGGCTGCGGGGCATGTCGCCCGGCTGACACGCCATGCCGATCCGCTTTCGGGGGCCGCCGCGTGAAAATCGCGGCGGCCTTCATGCTTTGATAAGGGGTTCGATGGCATGTCTGTCCCAGCGCCATTCTGCACCAGGGAAGTGTCATGTCCGAACTCAACCCGCATTTCGCGAAAGAGGCCAGCCATTCGACGATCAGCTCGGGCGAGGCGGCGTTCCAGCCCTCAGAGATGTTCTATTCCCGCACCGACAAGCGTGGCGTGATCATCGAGGCGAACAGCGTCTTCCGCCGCGTCTCGGGCTTCCTCTGGGAAGAGATCAAGGGCGCCCCGCACAAGATCATCCGCCACCCCGACATGCCCAAGGGCGTGTTCCAGCTGTACTGGGACCGGCTGAAGGCCGACAAGCCGGTGGTCGCCTACGTCAAGAACCGGACAAAGGAGGGGCGCTATTACTGGGTTCTGGCGCTGACCTGGCCGATGGCGGACGGCTTCATGTCGGTGCGGATCAAGCCCACGACCGACCTGTTCCGCAAGGTGCAGGGCATCTATGCCGCGTTGCTGGCCGACGAAAAGCAGGGCCTGACCCCGGCGCAAAGCGCCGAGCGGCTGAAGGCGATGCTGAAGCAGGCCGGGTTCCGCAGCTATGACAGCTTCATGACCGAGGCCCTGTCGCGCGAGTCGGCTGCCCGGACGGAGCAACGCGGACTGCCGGTGCACCAGGTGCAGCGTCGCTTTTCCGAGATGTTCGAGACCGTCTGTCGGCTTGGCGAGGAAACCGACCAGATGACCGAGATCATCCACGCCATCCGCACCGTGCCGATGAACATGCGAATCCTCGCCTCGCGGCTGGAGAATGCCGGCGGTCCGATCAGCGCGATCTCGGTGAATTACGGCTCGATGCTGGACGAGATGGCGACCTGGGTGCGCGAATTCGTCGAGGGCGAGGACAGCACCTATGCGCGGATCCACGACGCGATCCAGCATGGCCAGTTCCTGGTCTGCGCCGCGGCAATCCAGCGCGAGATGTCCGACCGGTTCGAAGAGGACCTGGCCGGCGCCGCCGACACCGAACAGCTCGAAAGCGATCGCCGCATGTTGCGCTCCGAGGCTCAGAAGTTCGAGACCGACATGCGGGCGGCCCTCAAGACCGTCGAGACGGAGGTCAACCGCCTCAGCCGCAGCGTGCTGGACATGAAACGGTATGTCACCGGGCTCAGCTCGACCCGGATGATGTGCAAGATCGAAAGCGCGGCGCTCTACGGGTCGGGCGATACCTCGCTTTCAGGCATCGTCGACCAGCTTGACGCAGGTCAGAACGAGATCGAGGAAAGGTTGGCGCGGATCGTCCAGCTGAATTCAGTCATCCAGGGCCATACGGGCATGATCCGCACCATGGCGTGATCCCCTGCCGCCGCCCGGATTAAGCGGCGCGCAGGGCGGGATCCTGTCCCGCCCTGGCCAAGATCAGCTGCGGACCAGCTTCTCGTAGCTTTCGGCCACGTCGCGGGTCAGTGCGCCGACGTCGAAGCTCCAGTCGCCGATCTGGCCCACCGGGGTCACTTCGGCTGCGGTGCCGGTCAGCCAGCACTGTTCGAAGCCTTCCAGTTCTTCTGGCATGATGTGCCGTTCGTGGACCTTGATCTGCTTGTCCGTGAGCATGCCGATCACCGTCTGGCGGGTCAGGCCGTTCAGGAAGCAGTCGGGCTTGGGCGTGTGCACCTCGCCATCCTTCACGAAGAAGATGTTGGCGCCGGTCGCTTCGGCCACGTAGCCACGGTAATCCATGAACAGCGCGTCCGAACAGCCCTTGGCCTCGGCCGCGTGCTTGGACGTGGTGCAGATCATGTAAAGGCCTGCGGCCTTGGCATGCACCGGGATCGTCTCGGGCGAGGGGCGCTTCCACTTGGAGATGTCCAGCTTGGCGCCCTTGAACTTGGCATCACCATAGTAGTTGCCCCAGGACCAGGCGGCGATGGCCACCCGCACCGGGTTGCGGCGTGAGGCGACGCCCATGTCGGGGCCCGCACCGCGCCAGGCGACGGCGCGCACGTAGGCGTCGCTCAGCCCGTTGGCCTCGAGCACAGCCTGCTTGGCGGTCTCGATCTCGTCGACCGTGTAGGGAATCTGGAAATCCAGTTCGCCGGCCGAGAAATGCAGCCGTTCGGAATGCTTGCGCGACAGGAAGATCTTGCCGTTATAGGCGCGCTCGCCCTCGAAGACAGAGCTGGCATAATGCAGCGCGTGGCTCAGCACGTGCACATTCGCCGTCCGCCAGTCCACCAGCTGTCCGTCCAGCCAGATCTTTCCGTCGCGGTCGTCGTATCCACCCTCGGCCATCTCTCTCTCCTGCGTCAGCCGTTTCCGAATATTGCGCAGGATGCGTCCGCATCGGACATAATCTTGCGCCAAAACTGACATTCGCTAGCAGTTGCATCTTGGAATGTCAACAAGGCTGACATAAAATCGCCGCCAGACAGCACCGGAGGCCGCATGTCCGACAGGCAAGGCACACAGGGCGAAACCCTGCTTTATCTCACCGATGAACAGCTTCGGCAGGGGGCCGAGGCGATGTTCTTTGCCTACCGGGCCTTTACCGCCGATCCCGACCGCATCCTGGGCGGGCAGGGCTATGGGCGGGCGCATCACCGTGCGCTGCATTTCATCCACGGCGCGCCGGGCACCACGGTCAACAACCTGCTCTCGATCCTCGGCGTCACCAAGCAGTCGCTGAACCGTGTCCTGCGCAGCCTGGTCGAGGATGGGCTGGTCGAGTCGCGGGTCGGCCGGATCGACAAGCGCGAACGCCACCTTTTCCTGACCGAGGCTGGCGAGGCGCTGGAGCGCGAGCTGACCGCAGCCCAGCACGCCCGCTTGCGCGCCGCTTTCCGGCAGGCCGGGCCCGAGGCCGTGGCGGGCTTCCGCAAGGTACTGGAATCCATGATGGACCCGGACCTGCGCAGGCAGTATCAAAAGCTCAAGGAGGGCCGCGGTTGAGCGATCCGGACGCCCATTTGCTGATCGTCGACGATGACGAACGCATCAGGACTCTGTTGCAGAAGTTCCTGATCCGGCATGGCTTTCTGGTCAGCGCCGCGCGCGATGCCGCGCATGCCCGCCGCCTGCTGGCGGGGCTCGATTTCGACCTGATCGTGCTGGACGTGATGATGCCGGGAGAGGATGGCGTCAGCCTGACCCGTGGCATCCGCGAGACCCGCGGCACGCCCATCCTGCTGCTTACCGCGCGGGCCGAGACCGAGGATCGCATCAAGGGGCTCGAGGCCGGGGCGGACGACTACCTGGCCAAGCCCTTCGAACCCAAGGAACTGCTGCTGCGCATCAACGCCATCCTGCGCCGCATGCCCGATCCCTCGCCGCAAGAGGTCGCGCCCAAGCTGCTGACGCTGGGCGGCTTCCGCTATGACATCGAACGCGGCGAGTTGTGGCAGGGCGAGGCGCCGGTGCGCCTGACCGCAACGGAAAACCAGCTGATGCGCATCTTCGCCGCCCGAGCCGGAGAGCCGCTCAGCCGGGCCGAGCTGGTCGAGGAACTGGGACGCGACAAGGGCCAGGCGCAGGAACGCGCGGTCGACGTGCAGATCACCCGCTTGCGCCGCAAGCTGGAAAGCGACCCCAAGAGCCCGCGTTATTTGCAGACCGTGCGCGGCGCGGGTTACATGCTGGCGCCGGACTGATCCGGCCCGATCCCGACATCAGACAGCGGAGGACGCGATGGCCACGGCCCTCATCACCCATGCGGATTGCCTCGACCATGTCACGCCCGAGGGGCATCCCGAACGCGTGGCGCGGCTGGAGCATGTCCTGCATGCGCTGGCGCCGCTTGACCTGGTCCGCGTGACCGCGCCCGAGGCCAGCGACGATGACCTGCGGCTGGTTCACCCGCAGCGCTACATCGATCGCATTCGCGCCGCTGAACCGTCCGAAGGACAGCACCAGCTGGATGCCGACACCTGGATGTCGCCGGGCTCTGTTCGGGCCGCGTTGCTGGCGGCGGGCGCGGCGGTGCGCGCTGTGGACATGGTGCTGTCGGACGAGGTCGCCAACGCCTTCTGCGCGACGCGTCCGCCGGGGCATCATGCCGAACGCGAGACGCCGATGGGCTTCTGCTTGTTCGGCAGTGCCGCGCTGGCGGCGAAACACGCGCTGGACCGTCATGGCCTTTCCCGCGTCGCGGTCGTCGATTTCGACGTGCATCACGGCAACGGCACGCAGGACCTGCTCTGGGACGAGCCACGCACGCTCTTCGTCACCAGCCAGCAGATGCCGCTTTGGCCGGGGACGGGCGATCCGTCCGAACGTGGTGCGCATGACAACGTGATGAACCTGGCCCTGCCGCCGGGCAGCGCGGGGCCGGAAATGCGCAGCCTCTACATGGCCAGGGTCTTTCCCCGCTTGCGCGCGTTCAAACCCGAGTTGCTGGTGATCTCCGCCGGCTTCGACGCGCACCAGGACGACCCGCTGGCACAGCTGCGCTGGACCGAGGGCGATTTCCGCTGGCTCACCCGCGAACTCTGCGCCATCGCGGCGGAAAGCGGCGCGCCGGTCGTCTCGACTCTTGAAGGCGGCTATGATTTGCAGGCCCTGGCGGCGTCCGCCCGGGCGCATGTCGAGATGTTGATGGAGGCAGGGGCATGAGCGACGAGACACCCGTCAAGGACATGAGCTTTGAGCAGGCGATGGCCGAGTTGGAACAGGTCGTGGCACGGCTGGAGCGCGGCGACGTGGCGCTGGACGAGTCGATCGCGCTTTATGAACGCGGGGCGAAACTCAAGGCGCGCTGCGAGCAGAAGCTGAACGAAGCCGAGGAGAAGGTCGCCAAGATCACCCTCGATGCCGACGGCAACCCCACGGGGACGGCGCCGCTCGATGCCGGCTGACCTGAAATCCGCGCTGGCCGAGGCCGCAGCGCGGGCAGAGGCCACCATCCGCGCCGCTTTGACGGACCAGGCCGGCCCGGTGGCCGAGGCGATGCTCTATGCCGTCACGGGGGGCAAGACGTTGCGCGGCTTCCTCGTGCTGGAGGGCGCGCGGCTGCATGGCGCATCCGACGACGCGGATCCGGCGGCGGCGGCGGTGGAATGCGTCCATGCCTATAGCCTCGTGCATGACGACATGCCGTGCATGGACGACGACGACCTGCGCCGGGGGCGCCCCACGGTGCACAAGGCATGGGACGAGGGCACCGCGTTGCTGGTAGGCGATGCGTTGCAGGCGCTGGCCTTCGGCCTCGTGGGGCAGGGCGACCTGCCCGCGGACAGGCGTCTGGCGCTGTCGGTGTCGCTGGCGCGGGCGGCGGGGATTGCCGGGATGGTCGGCGGTCAGGCCGCCGACATCGCAGCCGAAAGCGCCGCGGCGCCGCTGACGCTGGACCAGATCATCGCGCTGCAGAAGGGCAAGACCGGCGCGCTGATCGAATGGTCGGCACAGGCGGGGGCGGTGATGGCCGGGGCCGACCCCGCGCCGCTGCGGCGTTACGGCGAATGCCTGGGCCTGGCGTTCCAGATCGCCGATGACATTCTCGATGTCGAGGGCGACGCGGCGCAGATGGGCAAGGCCGTGCACAAGGATGCCGGGCGGGGCAAGGCGACCTTCGTCAGCCTGCTGGGCCTCGACGGGGCGAAAGGACGCGCCCGCGACCTCGTGACCGAGGCTTGCGACAGCCTATCTGTTTACGGTGACAGCGCCGAGTGCTTGCGGGATGCCGCCCGCTTCGTTATCTCGCGCCGGAACTAGGAAAAGGCGCATGTCATGCCCCAACCGCCCAAGCCCGAGACGCCGCTGCTGGATCGCGTGCGAATTCCCTCCGACCTGAAGGGTCTGTCGGATTCCGAACTGCACCGGTTGGCCCACGAATTGCGGGCCGAGACGATCGCGGCCGTCAGCCAGACCGGAGGACACCTCGGCGCGGGGCTGGGCGTGGTGGAACTGACCGTGGCGCTGCATTCGGTTTTCGACGCGCCGAAGGACAAGATCATCTGGGATGTCAGCCACCAGAGCTATCCGCACAAGATCCTGACCGGGCGCCGCGACCGCATCCGCACCCTGCGGCAAGAGGGCGGGCTGTCGGGGTTCACGAAGCGGTCCGAGTCGCCCTATGATCCGTTTGGCGCGGCCCATTCCAGCACCTCGATCAGCGCGGCGTTGGGCTTTGCCGTGGCGCGCGACCTGGGCGGACCCTGCGACACCGGGCATGGTGACGCCATCGCCGTGATCGGTGACGGCAGCATCAGCGCGGGCATGGCCTATGAGGCGATGAACAACGCGGGCCACCTGAAAAAGCGCCTGATCGTCATCCTGAACGACAACGAGATGTCCATCGCGCCGCCCACAGGCGCGATGTCGGCCTATCTCACGCGCCTTTACGCCGAGGCGCCGTTCCAGGATTTCAAGGCTGCTGCCAAGGGCGCGATCAGCATGCTGCCCGAGCCCTTCCGAGAGGGCGCCAAGCGCGCCAAGGAGATGCTCAAGGGCATGGCGGTGGGTGGCACCCTGTTCGAGGAACTGGGCTTTTCCTATCTCGGACCGATCGACGGGCATGACCTGGGCCAGCTTCTGCCGGTGTTGCGCACGGTCAAGGCGCGCGCAACCGGGCCGATCCTGATCCACGTCCTGACCAAGAAGGGCAAGGGCTATGCCCCGGCCGAACAGTCCCCCGACCGTGGCCATGCGCGGGCGCGGTTCGACGTGGTGACGGGCGAGCAGCACAAGGCGCCGTCCAACGCGCCTTCCTATACCAAGGTCTTTGCCAATGCGCTGATCGCGCAGGCGGCGGACGATCCGCGTATCGTGGCGGTGACGGCGGCGATGCCGGACGGCACGGGGCTTGACCTGTTCGCGGAACGCTATCCCAGCCGTTGCTTTGATGTGGGAATCGCGGAACAGCACGGCGTGACCTTCTGTGCCGGTCTGGCGGCTGGTGGGATGCGCCCGTTCTGCGCGATGTATTCCACCTTCCTGCAACGCGGCTACGACCAGGTCGTGCATGACGTGGCGATCCAGCGCCTGCCGGTGCGCTTTGCCATCGACCGCGCGGGGCTGGTGGGTGCCGACGGTGCGACCCATGCCGGATCGTTCGACGTGGCCTATCTTGCCAACCTGCCGGGCTTCGTCGTGATGGCGGCGGCAGACGAGGCGGAACTGGTGCACATGGTTGCCACCGCCGCCGCGCATGACGAGGGGCCCATCGCCTTTCGCTATCCGCGCGGCGAGGGTGTGGGCGTGGACATGCCGGAAAAGGGCATCCCGCTGGAGATCGGCAAAGGCCGCATGATCCGCGAGGGCGGGCGCGTGGCGATCCTGTCCTTTGGAACGCGCCTGTCCGAGGTGCTCAAGGCCTGCGAGGCGCTCGAGGCGCGCGGCATCAGCCCGACCGTCGCCGATGCGCGATTTGCAAAGCCGCTCGACCGCGACCTGATCCTGCGGCTGGCCCGCGGGCATGAGGCGCTAATCACCATCGAGGAGGGGGCCATCGGCGGCTTCGGTTCTCACGTGGCGCAGTTGCTGGCCGAGGAGGGCGTGTTCGACCGGGGGCTGAAATACCGTTCGATGGTCCTGCCCGACACCTTCATCGATCAGGCCAGCCCGACGGCGATGTATGCCGTGGCGGCGATGAACGCCGAGCATATCGAGGCCAAGGTTTTGTCGGTGCTTGGGGTGGAGAGCTTGGGCAAGCGGGCGTGAGGCCCGCTCAGACCAGTTCGTGCCACAACGCCAGCAGGCCCAGCGCCAGAAGACCGGTGAACGCGTAACCCAACACGACGAACAGCCCGTCCTTCAGCATCAGGCCGACCGCCAGCAACGACACGGCAAAGGCGCCGATCGATGTCACCATCGGCAGCGGCTCCAGCACCGGCCAGGGCAGGGCGAGGCACAGGATCAGCAGCAGCGGGATCCGGTCCAGCGGCGGCTGGGTCAGCAGGCGCAGTCGGTTGCGTGTGTGGCGGTCGACCCAGGCCACGGGCCCCGCCAGCCAGTCCAGCGCCTTGTCCAGACGCGACGCCCGAACCCGGCGGCGCGTCACGAAACCCGGCAGCCAGAGCTGCCGGCGCCCCAGCACTGCCTGCACCGTGACGGCCACGATCAGCAGCATGCCGACGGTCGGAGAACCCGGAATGGCCGACAGCGGCGAGACGAGGATCAGCGCAGGCACCAGCACCGCCGCCATGAAGGACCGCCTGCCGACCCGGTCCAGCATGTCGCCCACACTCAGCCAGTCTTCGCCGGGTTTCGGGCGCAGGCCTTCCAGCAGTGCACCCAGTTTCCGCGGCTCGCCCCCGGCGTCCATCTTGTCAGCCCTGCTCTGCTGCCAGCAATGCCTGCAATCCCGCGCGGTAGTCCGGGAAGATCAGGGATACGCCCAACTCGTCCTTGATCCGGTCGTTTGCGACCCGTTTCGACTCGGCGTAGAAGCTGCGCGCCATGGGCGACATCTCGGCCTCCTCGAAGGGAATGGCGGGCGGCAGCGGCAGGCCCAGCAACTCGGCCGCATGCCCGATCACGTCCTGCGGCGGCGCCGGATCGTCGTCGCAGACATTGTAGACCGCGCCGGGATTGGGACGGTGGATCGAGGCCTCGATCACCTGGGCGATATCGTCGACATGGATGCGGGAAAACACCTGGCCTTGCTTGATGATCCGCTGGGCGGTGCCGCTGCGGACCTTCTCGAACGGGCCGCGTCCGGGGCCGTAGATGCCGGCCAGGCGAAAGACATGCAGCGGCAGGCCGGGGATCGCGCCCCAGGCGGCCTCGGCCGCGACGCGGGCCTTGCCGCGCCGCGTGGACGGGTCGAGCGGCGTTGCCTCACCCACCCAGCCGCCGTCATGGTCGCCATAGACGGCGGTGGTCGAGAGATACCCGGCCCAGTGCAGGTCCGGCGCGCGTGCGGCGATGGCGTCACCCACGAGGCGCAGCGCCGGGTCGCCTTCGGCATCCGGTGCGACAGAGGTCAGGAGGTGCGTTGCCTGCTCCAAAGCGGCGACGATCGCGTCGCGCTCCCAGGCGACGGGCTCGGCGCCCTCGGCGGCGATGGCGCGGGCGGTGTCGGCGCTGCGCGTCGTGCCAAGGATTCGCCAGCCCCTCGGGTGAAGGCGACGGGCAAGGGCGCGGGCCGAATAGCCGTGGCCGAGGGAAAGAAGCGTTCCGGACATGGGTTTTAGGTGCGCTTGGCTGCGGTGGAATGCAAGTGTTACAAAAATCTCTTTTCTGAACATGTTTCGTAATGTATTCTTGGCGGCGAGGAGGAACCGCGCATGTATTCCCAGGGACTCATCGGCGCCGACGCGCGCACGGAAGAGACGCAGGCGTTTCTCGACGCCTTCCAGAAGCGCATCGACGCCGAGGAAAAGATCGAGCCGAATGACGCGATGCCCGAGGGCTATCGCCGGACGCTGATCCGCCAGATCGGCCAGCACGCGCATTCCGAGATCGTCGGCATGCTGCCCGAGGGCAACTGGATCTCCCGCGCGCCCAGCCTGCGGCGCAAGGCGGCGCTGCTTGCCAAGGTGCAGGACGAGGGCGGGCATGGTCTGTATCTGTATGCCGCTGCCGAGACGCTGGGCGTGAGCCGCGAGGAGATGACCGAGGAGCTGCTCTCGGGCAAGGCCAAGTATTCCTCGATCTTCAACTACCCGACGCTGTCCTGGGCCGATATCGGCATCATCGGCTGGCTGGTCGATGGTGCGGCGATCATGAACCAGATCCCGCTGTGCCGCTGTTCCTATGGGCCGTATGCACGGGCGATGATCCGGGTCTGCAAGGAAGAGAGCTTTCACCAGCGGCAAGGTTATGAGCTGGTGATGACGCTCGCGCGCGGGACGCCCGAGCAGCGCCAGATGGTGCAGGATGCGCTGAACCGCTGGTGGTGGCCCTGCCTGATGATGTTCGGGCCGCATGACGCCGACAGCCAGCATTCCGACCAGAACATGAAGTGGAAGATCAAGCGGTTTTCCAACGATGCGTTGCGCCAGAAGTTCATCGACGCGACCGTGCCGCAGGCGGAATATCTCGGGCTCACGCTGCCGGACCCGGACCTGAGGTGGAACGAGGAGAAGGGCGGCTACGATCATGGCCCGATCGACTGGGACGAGTTCTGGCGCGTGGTCAAGGGTGGCGGGCGCATGAACCGCGACCGGATCGAAGCGCGTCGACGCGCCTGGGACGAGGGCGCCTGGGTGCGCGAGGCGGCGCTGGCCCATGCCGAGAAGCGACGGGCCCGGAAGATGGCTGCCGAGTGACGGCGTTCGGCGCTGTTCCGGCTGCGCCGGAATGCGCCCCGCCCGCCGTCCCATGCGGGCGCTCTGACCCGCCGCGCACAGCGTGGCAGATCGGGAAACAGGGGGCTCTGCCCCCGCCCCTGCGGGGCTCCCCCGGGATATTTCTGGCCAGAAGAAGGAGACGGCCATGACGCAGACGACACCCCTTTGGGAAGTGTTCATCCGGCCCCGCAACGGGCTTTCGCATAAGCATGTGGGCAGCATTCATGCCGCCGACGAGGTTCTGGCGCTGCAGGCGGCGCGGGACGTCTATACCCGGCGGGGCGAGGGCAATTCGATCTGGGTGGTGCGCTCGGCCGATATCTTTGCCTCTGACCCTGATCAGGCGGGCGAGAATTTCGAGCCGACCGCCGACAAGGTCTATCGCCATCCGACCTTCTACGACATTCCCGACGACGTGGGGCACATGTGATGGCGCTGTTCGACGCAGTGCTGGAACTGGCGGACGATCACCTGGTGCTGGGGCATCGGCTGTCGGAATGGTGCGGCCATGCGCCGATGCTTGAGGAAGACCTCGCCATGCCCAACATGGCGCTTGACCTGATCGGCACGGCGCGCACGCTGTACGACCACGCCGGCAGGCTGGAGGGGGCGGGGCGCGACGAGGATGCCTTGGCCTATACGCGCGGCGAGCGGGAGTATCGCAATCTGCTGCTGGTCGAGCGGCCGAATGGCGATTTCGCGCACACGATGCTGCGGCAGCTGTATTTCGCGGCCTTCATGGAACCGTACTGGCAGGCGGCGCTGTCGTCGTCGGATTCGGTCATCGCGGGGGTGGCAGGCAAGGCTGTCAAGGAAATGGCCTATCACATCCGCCATGCGGGCGAGTGGGTGATCCGACTGGGCGACGGGACCGAGGAAAGCGCGCGGCGGATGCAGGCGGCGGTCGACGCCCTGCATCCCTACGCGGAAGAACTGTTCGAGGCGGGGGCCGAGACGGGTGTCCTGCCGTCGCGCGAGGCTGTGCGGCCGGCCTGGGAGGCAAGCATCGCGCGGATCTTCGACGAGGCGGGGCTGCGCGCCCCGTCCGTGGCCTATCCGCAAACCGGTGGCCGGCAGGGTCTGCATGGCGAGGCGCTGGGCCCGATGCTGGCCGAGATGCAGGCGCTGCACCGCGCGCATCCGGGCGCCACATGGTAGCGGCAGCACGCGCCTGGGAAGCGGCCTCGGCGGTGCCCGACCCCGAGGTGCCCTGCGTGACGGTGGCCGACCTGGGCATCCTGCGCTCGGTCGAGATAGAGGGCGGCGTGGCCGTGGCGCGGGTGACGCCGACCTACTCGGGCTGTCCCGCGACACTGGCGATCGAACTGGCGATCGAGGCGGCCTTGCGCGATGCGGGGTTCGAGGCCCGGATCGAGCGGGTGCTGTCGCCCGCCTGGACCACCGACTGGATCACGCCCGAGGGCCGGGACAAGCTGCGCGCCTATGGCATCGCACCTCCCGAGGGGCCGGCGGGCAAGGCCGCGCTGTTCAGCGTGCCCGAGGTGACCTGCCCGCGCTGCGGCAGCCGCGATACCACCCGCATCAGCGAATTCGGCTCGACCGCCTGCAAGGCGCAATACCAATGCCGGGCCTGCGCCGAGCCCTTCGACTATTTCAAGTGCCTGTGAAGGAAGACCGATGTTCCACGACTTGACCGTTTCCGCCGTAAGGCCCGAGGGCGAGGGCGCCGTCGCCATCAGTTTCGACCTGCCCGAAGCTTTGCGCGAAACCTATGCCTTTCGCCCCGGCCAGTATCTGACGCTGCGCGCGACCGTGGACGGGCAGGACCTGCGGCGGTCCTATTCCATTGCCTCGGAACCGGGCCAGCCGCTGACCGTGGGGGTCAAGCGGGTCGAGGGCGGGGCGTTCTCGACCTTTGCGCAGGGGCTGCGACCGGGCGACCGGATCGCCGTCATGCCGCCCGAGGGGCGCTTCACCTGCGAGGGGGCCGAGCGGATCGTGCTGATCGCCGCCGGGTCGGGGATCACGCCGATGGTGGCGATGGCCTCGGACGCGCTGGCGCGGGGCGCCGAGGTGGTGCTGGTCTATGGCAACCGCGCGACGCCCTCGATCATGTTCCGCGAGGCGCTGGACGCGCTCAAGGACCGCTACATGGACCGTTTCACGCTGATCCATGTTCTCAGCCGCGAACCGCAGGACGTGGCGCTGCTGAACGGGCGCATCGACGGGGACAAGGTGCTGGCGCTGGCGCGGGCCGGAGCGGTGGACCTGGCGGGCGCCGATGGCGTCTGGCTGTGTGGCCCCGGTGGCATGATCGACGACGTGGCGGCCGCGTTGGAGGGCGTGGTGCCGCCCGAGCGTATCCATTTCGAGCGCTTCTACACTGAGGACACTGGGCCGCGCCCCGAGGCGTCGGCGGCGGCGCAGGCGGCGGCCGCTTCAGGTGTTGCGGTCGAAGTCGTGCTGGACGGCGCGCGGCGCAGCTTCCGGGTCGAGGCGGGGGATGACAACGTGGTCGACGCCGCCGCCCGGCAGGGGCTGGAACTGCCGTTTTCCTGCAAGGGCGGCATGTGCTGCACCTGCCGGTGCAAGGTTGTCGAGGGCACGGCCGAGATGGCTGTGAACTATTCGCTCGAGTCCTGGGAGATCGATGCGGGCTTTACCCTCGCGTGCCAGGCCCGCCCGACGACCGACCGGCTCGTGCTGGATTTCGACGCGGCATGACGGGCAAGAAGCCGGGACTTGACGCGGCCTATGGGCTGGAGGGGGCCGACGCCAACCGCCGGCTCTATGCCGATTGGGCGGAAACCTATGACCGGAGCTTTGCGCAGGACATGGCCTATTGCCTGCCGCAGGCGGTTGCGCAGACCTTTCACGCCGAGGGCGGCGTCGGGCCGGTGCTGGATCTGGGCGCGGGAACCGGGCTGTGCGGTCAGGCGCTGGCTGCGCTGGGCGTGGGGCCGGTCGATGGCACCGACCTTTCGGCCGAGATGCTGGCGGTTGCGCGGGACAAGGGAGTCTACTGCGCGCTGTTCGAGGGCGACCTGCTGGCGCGGTTGCCGGTGGCGGATGGCGCCTATACGGGTGCCGTCAGTTCCGGCACCTTCACCCATGGCCATGTCGGCCCCGAGGCGCTGGACGAGGTGCTGCGCATCCTTGCGCCTGGCGGGCTGGCGGTGCTGTCGGTGAACGCCGAGCACTGGGAGGCGAGGGGATTCGCCCGGCGGTTCGACGCGCTTTCGGAGCGGATCGAGGGGCTGAAAATGGCCGAGATGCCAATCTACGGTGAGGGCGCAACCGGCCCGCACGCGCAGGACCGGGCGCTGATCGTCGTCTTTCGCCGCCACTGAGCGGTTTGGCGCCGGTTCCGGCCCGCCATCGGCGGCGCGGCGCGCATGGCCTGAGGGCGCGATTTTGCCGACTCGCCAGATCGGCCAGGTCTCGATTATCTGCCCGCGTCACAACCGGAGCCCGATGGATGCTGACCCGACGTCTTCTGTGCCTGGCGCTGATCGGCCTGCCGCTGACCGCCTGTGCCGCCCCGCGCGAGGCCAATCCGCGCACCGATGCCTTCAACCCGCCACTCTATCCCAACGAGACGCCGGAACTGCGGCGGCAGATCAACAAGTGGTCGGACCACTACGAGCTGCCCCGCAGCCTGGTGCATCGTCTGGCCATCCGCGAAAGCACGCATAACCCTGCGGCGCGCAACGGGCCCTATTGGGGCCTGTTCCAGATCTTGCCGCAGACCGCCCGCAGCATGGGGTTCCAGGGCCGGAACGAGGATCTGCTCGATGCCGAGACCAACCTGAAATACGCGCTCAAGTATCTGCGGGGCGCCTACATCGTCGCGGATGGCGACCATGACGACGCCATCCGCTGGTATGCCCGAGGCTATTACTACGAGGCCAAGCGCAAGGGCCTGCTGGTCAAGACCGGGCTGCGCGCGGGCTGAGGCCGCAGGCCGTCAGCTCGCGTAATCGTCGCCTTCGCCGTCAAGGATCGCCTTGAGTTCCTCCATGTGGCGTGCGGCCTGCGGGACGGGGTATTCCTCGACCTCGCGGGCGACCTTCTCGGCGATCTCGTCGGACAGGACATGCAGTTCACGTCCGGTCTGGAGCGCGGTGATGTAGGTCTTGCAGGCGCGTTCGAAGTAATAGAGCCGGTCGAAGGTTTCGGCCACGGTGTCGCCGATCACCATGACGCCGTGATTGCCCATCACCAGCACCTTCTTCTTCGGGTCCGCCAGAAGCGTGGCGCAGCGCGCGCCCTCGTCCTCGAAGGCGAGCCCGCCGTAATTGTCGTCGATCGCCACGCGGTCGAAGAAGGTGGCGCAGGTCTGGTCGATCGGCGGCAGGCGCTTGTCTTTCAGGCAGGCCAGAACCGTGGCGTGGACCGAATGGACATGCATCGCGCAGCGCGCATGGGCGCAGTGTCGATGCAGCCCGCCATGCAGGCCCCAGGTCGTCGGATCGGGCGCGCCGGGGCGGTTCAGCGTCTCGGGATCGTTGGCGTCCACCTCGATCAGGTCCGAGGCGCGGATGCGCGAGAAATGCATCAGGTTCGGGTTGCATAGGAACTTGCTGCCGTCCTCGTTGGTGGACAGACTGAAATGGTTGGCGACGCCCTCGTGCATGTTCAGCCGGGCGGTCCAGCGGAACGCGGCGGCCAGGTCGACGCGTTCGGCCCAATGGGTCAGGTTGGCGGTGTTGTGCGGTGCGTTCATGGCTGTGTCTCCCTTTGGGCGGCATTGGGCCAGAGCCCGCGGCGCCTGTCAAACGCCGCCTTGCACCCGCCGGGACAAGCTGCCACCTTCCGGCCAGCAGCGAACAGGATCAAGCCATGCAGGACGCGCCCCGACCCTTGCCCGTCATGACGCCCGACGCCCCGCCTCCGGAACTGTTCGAAGATTCGGATGCCGCCGTGGACCGGCTTTGTGCGCTGTATGACAGCGCCGCAACCTTTCTGCGCGACCGCTTCCTGTCGGCAATGGCCCATGGCCATCCCGGCCACAAGGTGCGTGCCTTCTACCCCGAGATCCGCCTGACCACGGCGACCTATGCCAAGGTCGACAGCCGCCTGAGCTTTGGCCATGTCGCGGCGCCCGGCACCTATGCGACTACGGTGACGCGGCCGGGCATGTTCCGGCACTACCTGACGCAGCAGATCAGCCTTCTGCTGGAGAACCACGGCGTCACTGTGCAGATCGGCGTGTCGGACACGCCGATGCCGGTGCATTTCGCCGTCTCGAACTTTCCCGACACCACCGTGCCGCAGGAAGGCGCGGCCAGTTTCACGCTGCGCGACGTGTTCGACGTACCGGACCTTGCCTCGACCAACGACGACATCGTGAACGGCGTGGCGGGGCCGGCGCATGATGGCGCGCTGCCGCTGGCGCCCTTCACCGCGCAGCGGGTGGATTACAGCCTGGCGCGGCTGGCGCATTACACCGCTACCGACCCCGAGCATTTCCAGAACCACGTGCTGTTCACCAACTACCAGTTCTATGTGTCCGAGTTCGAGGCCTTCGCCCGCGCCCAGCTGGCCGATCCCGACAGTGGCTACACCAGTTTCGTCAGCACCGGGAATGTCGAGATCACCGACCCCAACGCGCCGATCCCGCACAGCCCCAAGATGCCACAGATGCCGACCTATCATCTGAAGCGCAAGCACGGCTCAGGGATCACGCTGGTCAATATCGGGGTGGGGCCGTCGAACGCCAAGACGGCGACCGACCACATTGCCGTGCTGCGGCCGCATGCCTGGGTGATGGTGGGTCATTGCGCCGGGCTGCGGAACTCGCAAAGTCTGGGCGACTTTGTGCTGGCCCATGCCTATCTGCGCGAGGACAAGGTGCTGGACGACGACCTGCCGGTCTGGGTGCCGATCCCGGCGCTGGCCGAGATCCAGACCTCTCTGGAAAAGGCCGTGGCGATCGAGACGCAACTCGAAGGCTACGACCTCAAGCGCATCATGCGCACGGGCACGGTGGCCAGCGTCGACAACCGCAACTGGGAGCTGCGTGAGCATACCGGCCCGGTGCAGCGCCTCAGCCAGTCGCGGGCCATCGCGCTGGACATGGAATCGGCCACGATCGCGGCCAACGGGTTCCGGTTCCGGGTGCCCTATGGCACGCTGCTCTGCGTCTCGGACAAGCCGCTGCATGGCGAGTTGAAGCTGCCCGGCATGGCCTCGGATTTCTACAAGACGCAGGTCTCGCGGCACCTGATGATCGGGATTCGCGCCATGGAAATCCTGCGCGAGATGCCGCTTTCGCGCATCCACAGCCGGAAATTGCGGTCCTTCGAGGAAACCGCGTTCCTCTGACGCGGCGGAAACCGGCACAAATCGCCTTGTTTCATGGGGTTTCCGCACACTAAGAGTTGTGTTTGCCCGCAATATCCGGTTTTATTCGGCGGCAGAGGCCCCAAGGGATGGGCAGTCAACAAGAACAGGAGGGACGCATGTCCAAACCGATGACCAAGACGCAGCTTGTGGCCGCCCTGGCCGAGAAGATGGATGCGGACAAGAAGATCGCAGGCGCCGCACTCGACGCGCTGACCGACATCATCACCGCCGAAGTGGCTGGTGGCGGCGCCGTGACGCTGCCGGGTGTCGGCAAGATCTATTGCCGCGAGCGCCCCGAGCGCATGGTGCGCAACCCGGCCACCGGCGAGCAGTTCAAGAAGGAAGCCGACAAGCAGGTCAAGATGACCATTGCCAAGGCGCTGAAGGACAGCGTGAACGGCTGAGGCTTTCGGTTTTCCGATTGCAGGGGGTCGCGCAGGGCGCGGCCCTTTTTCTTTGCGGAAGGCTCAGCCCTTTGGCGGCTTGTCGAGCCCGTGCTGCCTGAAGAAGGTCAGCCTTGCGTCCGGTCCCTGCGCGGTATCCAGCAGGATGGCGCTGCACAGGGCGCGCGCCTCGGCCGCGTCGGGGTCGGTGCGCAGCCCGGTGCGGATCATCGCGCCGGCTGCCGCAGTCAGCGCCTGGCGGGTCTCGAATCCGGCCTCGAAAAGCTGGTCGACCATGGCGGCCACGCCCTCCCGGTCGGGTTCCAGGTCGGGATGATCGGCCAGCATCCGTTCCGTCACCGCGGCCTTGATGCGGATCGCCTCGCGGGCACGGAATTCGGCGAATTGCCGGTTGTTAATGCGCAGCATCGTCCACCTTCAGGTGCAGCGGGTCCAGCGGCGCCGGCATCCAGACGCCCCATTCGTCCAGCAGTGCTGTGGCTTCCTGATGCAGGGCGCGCTGCGCGGCGGGCGGCATGGTCCGCGCTAGGTCGCGCAGGAGGCTGTCGGTGCGGGCCAGCGACAGGACGATGTCGGTCGTGTCGATCGGGGGAAAGCCCTCGTCGCTTTCGGGGTTCCAGCCGTGCCGGGCGCAGAGCTGCAAATCCCATGCGCTGAGTTTCGTCGGCGCGGTCACGGGCACGCCGCGTTCGGCCAGTCTTTTTGCCAGGGCCGGGGCCGCGCCGCTGGTGCCGCTGGCCTCGATCGTGCGCGGGAAGCTGTCTGGGAAGGAACCCAGCGCGATGGACCAGCCCGACAGATGCGGCGCGTCGGCGTGATCGGCGACAAAGCGGCAGCCCATGTCGCACAGCGACTGCAATTCCGCCTCGGTCCAGCCCGGCACGTTGTAGCGGAACAGCCATTCGCGGATGTCGGGCAGGTTGTCGGGATGGGCGGCCGCGGTTTCGCGCAGCTGCACGATCATCCGCCGCAGGTCGTCGCGGGCGGTGTCCATGTCGCGTTCCAGCCGCAGGCCCAGCTGTGGCCAGACCGCGTCGGTCAGGTCCATCGTCAGGTAGGCGACCAGTTCGCCCCAGTGAGAGGCCGGAAAGTCAAAGGCTTCGTCGAAGGTCATGGGATCGCCAAGTTTGCCGGAATGGTGCCCCAGAGGGGCGGAAAGAGCGAGGGCAGCATGCGGATGCCGCGATAGAGCAGATATCCCGCGCCCACGGCGGCAGCACCGCCCGCGGCATAGGTCGCCACCTCGCGCGTCGAGGGGCCGGGATTGGGATCGACCCATTCGCTGGGTTGCGGCGCGGGTCGGGTGGCCCATTGCCAGGCGCCGGGGGGCGGCGGGCCGCAATTGTTCTGCTGCCATTCCTCGAGCCTGCGACGCAAGCCGCGCTGCTGGTTGCGGATCGCCTGGTCATGCGTGTCCCACGAGGGCGTACCGGGGCCGTTCTGCCCATTGATCTGCTCACCGAAGCGATGGCGCAGGCCATGGGTGCCGCCGCCGCCTTCGGCGTGCTTGTCGCGGTTGATCAACTCGTCGATCACGCGGCGCAGCATTTCGCAGATATCGGTGGGTGGCGGACACCCTGAAACGCAGGCCATGGCTCAAATCCGGACAACCCAAATCGGGCCTTGCGGCCCGGTTTTGCACGGTAGACGGGCGTCCGGTGCGGCGCAAGTCTCAGCCGCACTCCTCGAGGCGCCGGATCTGCTGCCCCTCGGCGTCAAAATTCGACGGGTCCAGCCAGGCGCGGAACCGGTCGCGCAGCGCGGGCCATTCGCTGTCCAGGATCGAGTACCATGCCGTGTCGCGGTTGCGCCCCTTGGTTACCTGCGCCTGCCGGAACGTGCCCTCGTAGGTAAAGCCCAGCCGCGCCGCGGCCTTGCGCGAGGGCGCGTTCAGCGAATCGCATTTCCATTCGTAGCGCCGGTATCCCAGGTCGTCGAAGACATGGGACATCATCAGGTATTGCACCTCGGTTGCGGCGGGCGTTCCCTGTATCGCGGGCGAGAAATGGATAAAGCCGATCTCGATCACGCCATGCACCGGCGTGATCCTGAGATACGAGCAGAAGCCCACCGGGACACCCTCGCGCAGCACCGTGTAGAACAGCGGATCGCGCGAGGCGGCGTGCGCCTCTGTCCAGGCACGGGCGTCGGCAAGATCGGCAAAGCCGCGATCCTCGCCCAGGTAGGTCCAGCCCGCCGGGTCGGTGAAGCAGGCGAAAAAGCCGTCCGCGTGTTCCGGCGCCATCGGCACCAGCCGCACATGTCGCCCGTCGAGGGGAACATGCGGCGGAGGTGGGCGCGGCAGATCCAGCGCGACGGGCAACCCGACAGGCTGCCCGAACGCGTTGGTCTCGATGTCCATCAGCCGAAGACGCGGGTCAGCGCGCCATCCACGGCAGACAGGATGTGGTCGATATCGTCCTTCGTGGCGATCAGCGCCGGCGAGAAACAAAGGGTGTTGTTGTAGCCGGGGACAGAGCGGTTGGTCGCACCGATGATGACGCCCTGGCCCATACAGTCGGCGACCACGGCCTGGACGCGCTTTTCGGCCATCGGCTCGCGCGTGTCGCGGTCGGCCACCAGCTCGGCACCCAGGAACAGGCCCTTGCCGCGCACGTCGCCGATCACCGTGTGCTTGTCCTGCATCTCGGCCAGCTTGCCCAGCATGTAGTCGCCCATGGCATTGGTGTTTTCCAGCAGGCCCTCATCCTCGATGATGCGCATGTTTTCCATCGCGGCGGCGGGACCGGCGGTGCAGCCGCCAAAGGTCGAGATGTCACGGAAATAGTTCATCGGGTCGTCGGCATTGTCCTTGAACATGTCAAAGACTGCCTCGGTCGTGGTCAGGCAGGCAATGGCTGCATAGCCCGAGGCGACGCCCTTGGCCATTGTCACCATGTCCGGCTGCACGCCGTAATGCTGATAGCCGAACCAGGTGCCGGTGCGGCCAAGACCGCAGACGACCTCGTCGATATGCAGGAGGATGTCATACTTGCGGCAGATCTCCTGCACACGGGGCCAGTAACCCTCGGGCGGGGTGATGACGCCGCCGCCGGCGGTCACCGGTTCGAGGCAGAGCGCGCCTACCGTGTCGGGACCCTCGCGAAGGATCACCTGCTCGATCTGGTCGGCGGCCCATTCACCGTAATGCTGCTTCGGCGCGCTCTGGTCGGCGGCGCGGTATTCCAGGCAATGCGGCACGCGCACGAAGCCGGGCGCGAAAGGCCCGTATTGCGCGTTGCGCTCGTCCTGGCCGCCGGCGCTGAGGCAGCCGATGGTGGTGCCGTGGTAATCGCGGTCCCGGAACAGGATCTTGTTCTTCTTGCCGCCATAGCGCTTGTGCGCGATCTGGCGGACCATCTTGAACGCCTTCTCGTTCGCCTCGGAGCCAGAGTTGCAGTAGTAGACGCGGCTCATGCCCGGCATCTTGGAGATGAGTTTCTCGGCGAAGAGCGCGCCGGGGACAGAGCCTGCGGCGCCGGCGAAATAGTTCAGCTTGATGAGCTGGTCATAGACCGCCTTGGCGATCTCCTCGCGGCCATAGCCCACGTTCACCGTCCAGACGCCGCCCGATACCGCGTCGAGGTGTTCCTTGCCCGCCTGGTTCCAGACGCGCATCCCCTTGCCTTCGATAATGACGTTGGGATCCTTCGACTCGAACTGCTTGTGCTGGATCAGGTGGTGCCAGACATGGGCCTTGTCGGCCTCGACAATGTGGGAAAGATCGTTCGGGGAAAGATTGCCGTCCATGGCTGCGACTCCTGATGATCCGTATCTTGCGGGGATGCTAGCACATGAGCCGCCGCAATGGGCAACCGATAGGGCCAGCTTGTCTGCGTCTGTAAGTCCAGATTTCGCCCCCGCACGCGCGGCGTTTCGGGGCATTTCGGAAATGCGCCAAGTATCAGCAGCTTGGTCCGCATCGCAAGGCCCAAATCGGCAGTTTCGAAAAGCTGAAACCACGCCGGTACCCGGAAAAAACATTGATCGATTGCCGGTTTTCCGGTCGGATCGGGCCAGGGCGCCCCGCAGAGGCGCCGATGCAGACGCCGCGCGGCGGACCCGTGCGGATCAACATGGGAGACGACAGATGACGATCAGGAAGACGTTGATGGGGGCGGTGGCTGGCGCGGCGCTGCTGGCGGGCGCGCAAGCGGCGATGGCGGCCGGGCATGGCCAGATCACCGTGGGCTATTTCCTCGAATGGCCGATGCCCTTCCAGTATGCCAAGGCCGAGGGCATGTATGACGAGGCGATGGGCGTCACCGTCAACTGGGTCAGCTTCGATACCGGCACCGCGATGAGCGCGGCGATGGCCTCGGGTGACGTTCAGCTGTCCGTCAGCCAGGGCGTGCCGCCCTTCGTGGTCGCGACCTCGGCGGGCCAGGACCTCCAGATCCTCGACGTGGCGGTCAGCTATTCCGACAACGACAACTGCGTCGTCCGCGAGGCACTGGAGATCGACAAGGATTCGGCCGCCGAACTGGCGGGCAAGAAGGTGGCCGTGCCGCTGGGCACGGCGGCGCATTACGGGTTCCTCAAGCAGATGACCCATTTCGGCGTCGACATCGCCTCGATGGAAGTCGTCGACATGGCGCCGCCGGATGGCGCGGCGGCGATCGCACAGGGCGCGGTCGACATGGCCTGCGGCTGGGGCGGCTCGCTGCGGCGGATGAAGGAACACGGCAACGTGCTGCTGACCGGCGCCGAGAAGGAAGACCTCGGCATCCTCGTCTTCGACGTGACCTCGGGCCCGGCCGGCTGGGTCGCCGAGAACAGTGACGTTGTGGCCAAGTTCCTCAAGGTGACGGCCGATGCCAACGCCATGTGGGCCGATGAGGCCAACCACGCCATGATGCTGCCGGTGATCGCCAAGGATGCCGGCATGGACGAAGAGGCAACCGCCGCGACCATGGCGACCTTCGTCTTCCCGACCGTCGAGGACCAGCTGGGCGCCAAGTGGCTGGGCGGCGGCGCGCAGGACTTCATGAAGGGCGTGGCCGATGTGTTCGTCGCGGCCGGGTCCATCGACAAGGCGCTGGACAGCTACGCCGAGAACGTCAACACCGGTCCGCTTTCGGCGGCGAACGGAATGTGACGGCGCGCGCCCCGGAGCCATCCGGGGCGCACACCCATGGAGGACGGATCATGAGCTTCGACCGCGAGTTGATTTCTAACGGCAATCCGATGGAGTCCGTGGTCGGCTTTTCGCGTGCCGTGAGGGTTGGGCCCTTCATTTCGGTAGGCGGAACCGCCCCTGTCGGTCCGGACGGCAAGACTGTTGGCGTCGGAGATGTGGCTGCGCAGACCCGCCAATGTATCGAGGTTATCAAGGCGGCGCTCGAACAGGCCGGTTCAGGTTTGCATGATGTCGTCAGAACTCGCGTTATCCTTACCAATATCGACGACTGGAAAGCCGCAATCGATGTGCGGAAGGAGTATTTCCGCGATGTTCGTCCTGTGGACACGATTATGGCGGTCGACCGTTTCGTGAACCCCGAGTGGCTGGTGGAACTGGAGGCCGACGCCATCATCGCGGGCTGGACTGCCGCATGAACCGACGCGACGGCATGTCCGGACTGACCATCGAAAACTTGTCCATGCGCTTCGACCTGCCGAACGGCACGGCGGTGCAGGCACTCAAGGACATCAGCCTCAAGATCAAGCAGGGCGAGTTGATGAGCGTGCTGGGCCCGTCGGGCTGCGGCAAGACCACGCTGCTGAACATCGTCGCGGGGTTCCTTGCCCCCACCGAAGGCCGGATCACGCTGAACGGCCATCTGGTGAAGGGGCCGGACGCCGAGCGCGGCATGGTCTTTCAGCAAGGTGCCCTGTTCGAGTGGATGAACGTGCGCGAGAACGTCAGTTTCGGCCCCCGCATGGCGGGCCGGCGCGAAAAGGACTGGGGCGGCACGGTCGATCACCTGCTCGACGTCGTGGGGCTGCGGGACTTCAAGGAAAAGGCCGTCTACGAGCTTTCGGGCGGGATGCAGCAGCGCGTGGCCCTGGCCCGCTGCCTTGCCAATGATCCCGACGTGATCCTGATGGACGAACCGCTGGGCGCGCTGGATGCGCTGACGCGGGAAAAGATGCAAAGCCTGGTGCTCAAGCTCTGGAAGGAGACGGGCAAGACGATCATCCTCATCACCCACTCGGTCGAAGAGGCGTTGCTGCTGGGCGAACGCCTGCTGGTCATGGCGCCGCGCCCGGGCCGCATTCACCGCGAATACCGGCTGCCCTTCGCCGATCTCGGCGTGGGCCAGGACCTGCGGCAGGTCAAGCGGCACCCAGAATTCGCTCAGCGCCGAGAGGAAATCCTGGGCATGATCTGGGACATGGAAGAGGAAATCATGGGCCGGACGGAGGAAAGCGCATGATCGTCCTGCTGATCTACGCGGCAATCTTCGTCGCCTCCTACGTCATCGTGAAGCTGGTGGTGCACCGCCAGGCGCGGGATTACACCTCGCTCAAGACCGTGACCTTCGGCGACGAAAGCGCGGTCACACCGAACCGCATCGCCAGCGTCGTGTCGATCCTCAGCATCTTCCTGCTCTGGGCCGCCTTCACCGGTTCGACGCTGGTGCCGCGCTTTTTGCATGCGCCGGGGCCGTTCATCGGCGACGCGACCTTTACCTACACCGCCGAGGCCGAGGGCCAGCGCGACGACGCCACCGTGACGGTCCGCGTCTTTCGCGTGGGCGAGGACGTGGCGGTGCCCGAGGTCGATCCCGGCGACGGCTGGGCCAAGAACGACAGCGACACGGTTGGCGCGTGGCGATCCGGCCTGATCCGGGTCGACCGCAACGACGAGTTGGGTCGCGATTCGGGCCATGCGGTGGTGGCCGTGAACGGCCAGCCCATCGAACCGGGCGGGTCGGTGCAGACCGATTTCGGCCGCGTCGGCATGAGCCCCAAGGGCACGCTGAACTTCGAGCCGGCCAAGGGCTGGCAGATGGAGCCGATCTGGCTGCCCCCGCCAGAGGCGGTGCTGACCCGCCTGGTCGAGATCTCTCGCGAGGGCTATCGCGACAGCACCCTGTGGGAGCACCTGGGCTATTCGCTGTTCCGGGTTCTGGTGGGCTTCGTCACGGGCGCGCTGGTGGGCATTCCGCTGGGTTACGCAATGGGCCTGTCCAACTGGTTCCGTGGCTGGTTCGACCCGATCGTGGAATTCATGCGCCCGGTGCCGCCGCTGGCGCTGATCCCGCTGGTCATCATCTGGGCGGGGATCGGGGAAACGGGCAAGATCATCCTGCTGTTCCTTGCCGCGCTCTGGATCATGGCCATCGCCGCGCGCTCCGGCGTGTCGGGCGTGCGGATCTCCAAGGTGCACGCGGCCTATTCGCTGGGCGCAAGCAAGGGACAGATCATGCGCCATGTCATCGTGCCGAATTCGCTGCCCGAGATATTTACCGGGGCACGGGTGGCGATGGGGGTCTGCTGGGGCACGGTGGTCGCGGCCGAACTGGTGGCGGCCGAAAAGGGCGCCGGCATGATGATCATGGTGGCGTCGAAATTCCAGCTGACCGACATCGTGATCATGGGGATCATCCTGATCGGCGTGATCGGCTTCGGCATCGACATCCTGATGCGCAAGGCCGAAAAGGCACTGGTGCCGTGGAAGGGGCGGGGCTGAGACGCCCCGCAGGCCCCCGATCAGCCGTTGTTGGGCGGGGGCGCCTCGGCACTCATGCCGTCGAGCATCAGCAGCATCTCGGCCACCCGCGCGTCCAGCCAGGCGCGGCCCTGGTCTACCGCAGCCACGTAGGCGGACAGGGCGTCGGTCAGGCCGGGAAAGGTGACGGCCAGCCGCGGTGCCGAGACATAGACCCCCACCGCCAGAGCGGCCACCAGCACGACCAATGCAAAGCCGCGCGTGAACCCGCCCCGCTTTTCCGACTCTTCGACCTCGTCCAGGCTGCGCCGCGCGGCCATGTCCACCGCGCGGGGCTGCGAACTGGAGCGCAGGGTCTGGTTGATCTCCTCGACATCGGGCAGCAGGTCGCGGCGCGAGGCGGTGGCGGCGACCGTCGCCGGTTCCGCCGTCTCGCGGTCGGCCTCCTCGCCACGGATCGCGGCCTTGTGCGCCCGGGCCTCGCGCTCGCGTCGTTCACGGGCGTCGGGCTCGGGTTCGCCCAGGCCGAGATCGGGCTGGGTTTCCAGCCCCTCGGCCTCGGCGGAGCGGCGGCGGCTTTCGTATTCGCGTTCCTCGCGAAAGACGTCGGCGATCTCGGGGTCGATGGCGCGGCGAGGTTCTGGCGCGGCAGGGCGCTCGGGCTCCTCTTCCCAGGCATCGTCCGTCAGATCCTCGTCGGCGGGTTCGACCGGCTCTGCCGCCGCGTCCTCGTCGCCGGGCTGGCTCCGGGTCTGGAACCAGGTGTGCTGGCAGCTGGAACACTGCACGTCGCGGCCGTCCTCCGGGATGACCTCGACCGGGACCTCGTATTGCGCCCCGCAATTGGGGCAAATCAGCCGCATCCTGCTCACGTCTCTTTCCTTTGCCACGCCTGATTGTTATCGCAGGATAGGGGGCGCGAACGCGGTGGAAAACCCCATTTCGTTGAAGCGGGCACGATTGCGCGGCGGCTGTGGCCGCGGCGGAACGCGGGGCGCGCAGACGGGCAGGGACAGGGCGGAACCGTGATCGAACTGGACAACGTGGCCTATTCCTACAGCGGCGGAGCGCTGCTTGCGGGCATGTCGCTGCAACTGGCGCCGGGATCGTTCCATTTCCTGACCGGCCCGTCGGGGGCGGGAAAGACCACCTTTTTGAAACTCTGCTACGGTGCGCTGCGGCCCACGGGCGGCGCGCTGCGCCTGTTCGGATCCGACATCGCCGCGATGGACCGTGACGCGGTGGCGCTGATGCGCCGCCGGGTGGGGGTCGTGCACCAGGATTGCCAGTTCCTCGATCACCTGCCGGTGGCCGACAACATCGCCCTCCCTCTCACCGTTTCGGGCCAGGCCAGCCCCGACCAGGGCGCGAACCTGCGCGAATTGATGACCTGGGTCGGCCTGTCGGACCGCGCCGGGGCACTGCCGCCGGAACTGTCCGGGGGCGAACGCCAGCGCGCGGCGCTGGCCCGCGCGCTGATCCTGTCGCCCGAGGTGATCCTCGCCGACGAGCCCACCGGCAATGTCGACTGGGAGATGTCGCAGCGCCTGCTGCGCCTGCTGATCGAGCTCAACCGCATGGGCAAGACGGTGCTGATCGCGACCCATGACATGGCCCTGATCCGGGCCGCCAAGGCGCAGGTCTCGGCCCGGGTGCTGCGCATCGCCGGCGGCACGCTGCAAACCGCGGGGGCGGAACTGTGAGCGCGCTTCTGATCCGGTTCGGTGGCCTGTTCACCCGCGATGCGGCGGCCGACCGCGTTGTCCCGCCCGAGGGCTTCACTGTGCGGCTGACGGTGTTCACCGCCGCCGCGATGGCCTTTCTGACCGTCTTCGCGCTGGCCCTGTCGCTGGCGGCCGGGCGGCTGGCGACGACCTGGGGGCAGGAACTGGCGCTGGCCTCGACCCTGCGGATCTCGGCCCCCGCCGGCCAGCAGGAGGCCCAGACGGAGGCCGCGCTGCGTGTGCTGTCGCAGACGCCGGGCGTCGCCTCGGCCCGGGCGCTGACGGACGAGGAACAGAAGGCCCTGCTGGAGCCGTGGTTCGGCCCCGGCCTGCCGATCGAGAGCCTGCCGGTGCCCCGCCTGATCGAGATCGTCGAGACCGAGGACGGCTTTGACGGCGAGGGGCTGCGCCTGCGTCTTCAGGCCGAGGTGCCGGGTGCGGTGCTGGACGAGCATACGCGCTGGCGCCGCCCGCTGGTGGCTGCGGCCTCGCGGCTGCGGCTGCTTGGCTGGGTGTCGATCGCGCTGATCGGGGCGGCGACCGGCGCG
Organism: Thetidibacter halocola; assembly: GCF_018224955.1. Taxonomy (GTDB): domain Bacteria; phylum Pseudomonadota; class Alphaproteobacteria; order Rhodobacterales; family Rhodobacteraceae; genus Thetidibacter; species Thetidibacter halocola. Next base: position 54,384 of record NZ_JAGTUU010000008.1, on the reverse strand, counting down.
ATGGTGACGCTGGCGGCGAATGCCGCGCTGGCCGCCAACCGGAAGGTGATCGAGGTGCTGCGGCTGGTTGGCGCCACCGACGGCTATATCGCGGGCGCCTTCGTTCGCCGCTTTACCCTGCGCACGTTTACCGGCGCGGCGGCGGGGATGCTGGCGGGGATGCTGGCGATCCTGTTCATGCCCGGCGGCGGCGAGGCCGGCGGTTTCCTGACCGGGCTGCGCTTTCAATCCTGGCACTGGCTGTTGCCGCTGCTGGTCCCGCCGCTGGCGGCGCTGGTGGCCTATGCCGCCACCCGCATCGCCGCCCGCCGCGTCCTGGAGAGCCTGACATGATCCGCTACCTGCGTTCCCTTGTCTTCGTCGTGCAGATGTATCTGGCGCTGGCGGTTCTGGGCATCCTGTTCTTTCCCGCCGCGCTGCTCTCGCCAAAGGCCGCGCGGCTGGCCTGCAAGACCTTCTGCCGCTGGGTGAAATGGACGGCGGGATGGATGGTCGGCCTGCGCAGCGAGGTGCGCGGCCCCATCCCCACCGGCGAGGTCCTGCTGGCGGCCAAGCACCAGTCCTTCCTCGACATCATCCTGATCTTCGAGGCGCTGCCCGCCGGCAAGTTCATCATGAAGCGAGAGTTGCTCTGGACGCCCTTCGTCGGTCTCTATGGCCTGCGCATCGGCTGCGTCCCTGTCGATCGCGGCAAGCGCGGCGCGGCCATCGCCAAGATGCTGAGCGACGTCAAGAAGGGCGCCGCGACGCCGGGCCAGCTGGTGATCTACCCGCAGGGCACGCGCATCGCACCGGGCGTCAAGGCACCCTACAAGGTGGGCACCGCCGCGCTCTATGACCAGATGGGCCAGCCCTGCGTCCCGGCGGCGACGAACGTGGGCGTCTTCTGGCCCCGCAAGGGCATCCTGCGCAAGCCGGGCCTCGCCGTCGTCGAGTTCCTCGAACCGATCGAGCCGGGCCTGTCCAAGACCGCCTTCATGATGAAACTGGAAACCCGGGTCGAGACCGCCTCGAACCGGCTGATGCGCGAGGCGGGCTTCGATGCGCAGGATTGAGACGCTGGACGACCTGCACGCGCATTACGGCGAACCGGTGCCGCTGGCGCTGACCAAGGTGGCGCGGCATCTGACCCCCGCCTATCGCCGCTGGATCGAGCAGGCGCGCTTCTGCATCCTCTCCACCGCCGGCCCCGAGGGCGTGCATGGCAGCCCGCGTGGCGATGTCGAACCGGTGGTGCGCGTGGTTTCCGACACGCGGCTTCTGATGCCGGACTGGCAGGGCAACAACCGGCTCGACTGCCTGCGCGACATCGTGACGGACGGGCGTGCGGCGCTGCTGTTCCTCGTGCCGGGGACCAAGACCACCGTGCGCGTGAACGGCCGCGCCTGGCTGACCGATGACGCGGCCCTGCGCGAGAGTTTCCAGCGCAAGGGGCGGCATCCGGCGACCGTGATCGTCTTTGAACTGGCCGCGGTCTATACCCAATGCGCCAAGGCGCTGATGCGGCCTGCGCTCTGGGAGGGCGACCAGTCCGCCGGTCTGCCCACCATCGGCGAAATCCTGGCCGAGATGACGGACGGGGCCGAGGGCGGCGCCGATTACGACATCGGCTACGAGGACCGTGCGATCCCGCGACTGTGGTAGTGTCGCGGGTGGTTCCGCCCGATTTTCGGGCAAGGCAAACGGAATCGCTGACAATCGTGCCTTGCGGGCTTGGGCTTTGACGATCCCCCGGGGATCATCAGGTCATCCGCAGACAGGAAGGACACCGCATCACCTTGACCCCGGCCAGTTCCAGCTTTGCCCGCCGCCTGACCGACCTTCTGGGGCAGGTCTATCCCGATCATGACGCCAGGATCCTGTTGGAGCGGATCACTGCGGCCTTCTGGCCCGAACACACGCATCGCCGTCGCGTCGGGCGCAAGCCTGGCAACAACATGTGGTCCGAAAAGGACAGCCTGCTGATCACCTACGGCAACTCGATCGAGGATGGCAGTCACAAGCCGCTGGACCTGTTGCACGACTTCCTGATCCGGCACCTGCAGGGCGTGGTGAACGGGGTGCATATCCTGCCCTTCTTCCCCTTCACGTCGGACGACGGGTTCGCGGTGTCGGATTACTATTCCGTCAGCCCGCAACTGGGCGACTGGCCCGACATCCGCCGCATCGCGGGGGATTTCGTTCTGATGTCCGACCTGGTGCTGAACCATGTCTCGAGCCAGGGCGAATGGTTCACCAATTACCTGCAGGGCAAGGCGCCGCATGACGGCTTCTTCTTCGAGGCCGCGCCGGACGACGACCTGGCCCGCGTCGTCCGCCCCCGCACCACGCCGCTCTTGCGCGAGGTGCAGACCAGCCGGGGCACGCGGCATGTCTGGTGCACCTTCAGCCATGACCAGGTCGATCTCGATTTCCGCAACCCCGAGGTCCTGATCGAGATGCTGCGGATCATCCGCCTGCATATCGACAACGGCGTGCGCATCCTGCGGCTGGATGCGGTGGCCTTCGTCTGGAAGGAGATCGGCACCACCTGCATCCACCTGCCGCAGACCCATGCCATCGTGCAGCTTTTGCGTCTGCTCTGCGACTACACGCAGGAACCCGTCGTGCTGCTCACTGAGACCAACGTGCCGCGCACGGAAAACCTCAGCTATTTCGGCAACCGGAACGAGGCGCACGCGGTCTACAACTTTCCGCTGCCGCCGCTGATCCTGCACGCCATGCAGTCGGGCAGCGCGCGGTATCTGAACCGCTGGCAGGCCGCGATGCCGCCGGCACAGCTGGGCTGCGCCTATCTCAACTTCACCGCCAGCCATGACGGCATCGGGATGCGCCCGGCGGAGGGCGTGCTGCCCCCCGAAGAAAAGGCCCGCATGATCGAGACCGTGCGCAGCATCGGCGGGCTGGTTTCCATGCGGGCGCTGCCGGACGGAGGCGAGGAACCATACGAGCTCAACTGCGCCTTCTTCGAAGCGGTGCGCACCACCTTCGATGGCGAGACCGCCTATCACATCGCGCGCTTCATCTGTTCGCAGACCATCGTCATGTCGATGGAGGGCATTCCCGCCTTCTACATCCATTCGCTGCTGGCCACGCCCAACGACCACGAGGCGGTGGCGCGGCGCGGCATGAACCGGGCGATCAACCGCCATCGCTGGCATTATCCCGACCTGCTGGAACGGCTGGCCGATCCGGGTTCGGACCAGTCGCGCGTCCTGTCCGAGATGCGGCGGCGGTTGCGGCTGCGGGCGCGTCAGCCCGCGTTCCACCCCAACGCCACGCAATTCACCCTTCGGCTGGACGAGCGTATCTTCGGCCTCTGGCGGCAGAGCCTGGATCGCAGTCAGTCGATCTTTGCGCTGCACAATGTCTCTGCCGACCGGCTGACGGTCAGCCCGGCCGAGATCAACCTGATCGACGAGGAAACTTGGATCGACGCGCTGACCGGCGAGGTCATCAACACGACCGGCGACGAGATCACGCTGGCGCCCTACCAGTGCCGCTGGATCACGAACGCGCCTCAGGGGTGAATTCGGCGAGGTCCTGTTCGACCGCCGTGCGCAGTTTCGTCAGGAATTCCATGTCCGCCGCGTGCACCCGGTTCCACGTCGGGATGAAAGGCGTCTCGTGCGGGTTTTCCAGGAACAGTTGCCCGGCGCGCAGGATGTTTTCCGAGAACAGCTCGATCGACTGTTCCTCGGCATGGCGGTCGAGGTCGAGGCCGTTCATCTTGGCGTCGTTGTAATACCCTTCCAGCAGGTCGAGGGCTGAGCGGTAGTAGGTCGCCTTCAGCGTGCGGAAGGTGTTCGAGGTGAACACCGTCCCGTCGGCGGCCAGCTTGCGGAAGATTGCCTTGCAGATGTCGGTGGACATGCGGCTGAGCCCGGCGCTGGCATCCTCGGCGGACAGGTCCTGGTGCTTGTGGTCGTAATTGTCGGCGATTTCCACCTGGCAGACCGATTTCGGCGCCATGTTGCGCCAGGCCTCGGACAGAACCCCGATCTCCAGCCCCCAGTCGGACGGAATGCGCAGGTCGGGCAGGGTGGCGGTGCGGATCGCGAATTCGCCCGACAGCGGGTAGCGGAAGCTGCGCAGGTAGTCGATGTAATCGCGGTCGCCGATCACCCGCTTCAGCGCGATCAGCAGGGGCGAGACCAGCAGTCGCGATACGCGCCCGTTCAGCTTGCCGCTGCCGATGCGCGGGTAGAAACCCTTGGCCATCTGGTAGGGAAAGGCGGGGTTCACGACCGGATACACCAGCCGGTCCAGCATCCGCCGGTCATAGGTGACGATGTCGCAATCGTGGATCGCCATCACCGAGCTGTCGGCGCAGGACAGAAGATAGCCGATGCAGGACCAGACGTTCTTGCCCTTGCCCGGTTCCTGCGGGGCGAGGCCGAGGTCTGCCAGCCGCTCCTGCAGGGCCAGCATGCGCGGGCTGTCGTTCCAGATCACCGCCGTCTGTTGCGGCAGGCGGGAAAAGAAGCTGCGGGCGTGGCGGTATTGCGCCTCGTCCGCGCGGTCGAGCCCGACGATGATGCGGTGCAGGTAGGAGACCTTGGAAAGCTCGTCGACGATATGATCCAGCGCCGGGCCTTCCAGTTCGGAATAGAGGCTGGGCAGGATCAACGTGACCTTGCGGCTTTCGGCGTAGACCGAGATTTCGTGTTCCAGGCTTCCGGCGCTGCGGCAGCGCAGGTCGTGCAGCGTGGTGATGTTTCCGTTCTGGTGAAAATCCGCCACGCCGCTGCCCTTCTGCGCCTTATCCGGGGGCTGTGGTCAGCGACAGGATCGCCTCTGCCCAGCCCTCCGGTCCCGGTTTGGTCGTTCTCACGATCCGGCCCCCGGTCTCGTAAGGCAAGGGGGGGATGGGGGGCGCATGGGGATTGGCGATGACGACGCCGAAATCGGCGGCGTCCAGCATCTCGACATCGTTGGGCGCATCGCCAAGCGCGATGGTCCTGCGCGGTTTGAGTGCCGCCACGACCTCGGCCATGGCGTCTGCCTTGGTCCGGCCGAAGGAGAGCGTCAGGAACCGCCCGCCGCGCCTTGCGTGGAGGCCCGCGGCCTCGGCGGCGCGCAGGAAGGCTGGCAGGGCGTCCGCGTCGCCCTGCCAGAGGCCCGGCTCGCTGTGCTGGCGCAGGCGCGCGAGGTGCGCCGCTTCGGGCGCAAGACCGGTCAGCCGCGCCACGCCCGCGTCGTCAAGGTCGCCAAAGCCGATGAACCCCGGCGGCAGGTCGCGCAGGACGGCGCGGATGCGGCGGTAATCGCCGTCCTCTGCGCCCGCATCCTGTTCAGGCCACAGGATACCCGCGCCGTTTTCGACGATGGCGGGCCAGCCGGTGCAGCCGATGTCGGCCTGCAGCGCCCGCAGTTCCGCGCCGGTCTTGCTGCTGGCCAGAACCAGACCCGCGCCGATGTCGCGCAGCCGGTCCAGACCGGGCCGCGCCTCCTGCCAGGAATAATCGTGGTGATCCAGCAGCGTGCCGTCGAGGTCGGAAAAGACCAGCAGCGGCAGGCTCACAGGCCAAGGCTCCGGTAATGGTCGTTGATCGCGCCGGCGGTCGTCCACCAGACCGCCTCGCCGCCGCGCGCCCGCATGTGGCGCAGCGCGCGGTCGAGATGACGCAGCCGGTGCGGATGGCCCATCAGGTAGCCATGCAGCGCGATGCCCATGACCAGAGGGCGGCGCGCGCTTTCCTCAAGCATCAGGTCGAAGGCGTCGATCAGCATGTCACCGAATTCCGCCGCCTCGCGCTTGCGCCCGACGATTTGCGGGATGTCGTTCAGTTCCTGCGGATAGGGGATCGACAGGATGCGGCCGCCGCGCGTCTTCATCCAGACGGGTTGGTCGTCGTGACACCAGTCGAGATGGTATTCGTAACCGGCCTCCTGCAGCAGGTCGGGCGTGACGCGGCTCTGGCTGATCCAGGGGCCCAGCCAGCCCTTGGGCGCGCGCCCCTCGCGTTCGGTCAGGATGCGCGTCGCCTCATCGATCAGCGCCTTTTCCTCGGGCTCGGTCAGCACGCCCTGCCGTTCGGCATTGGTGCAGCCGTGGCCCGCGATTTCGTCGCCTCGCGCGCGCCAGGCCTCGATCAGGCCGGGCGCCTCGTCATAGAGATAGGCATTGGCCAGCACCGTCGCGGGCACACCGACCGAATTGAACAGCTCCAGCATGCGCCAGGCACCGACCCGGTTGCCATAATCGCGCCAGGCATAGTTCAGCACGTCGGGTTGCGGCCCGCCCGGCGCCAATTCCGCGCCCAGCCCCTCGCCAAACGCGAAACATTCGAGGTTCATCCCCAGGTAGACCGCCAGCCGCTTGCCCTCGGGCCAGTCGAAGGACGGGCGCTCGGTGATGGCGGAATAGGTGTAGCGGCCGTGATGCGGCAGTTTGGGCATGGTCCCCTCCGGTATCTTCCCTGCCCAATATGTTGCGTCTTGCGCCGCAGAAGTCCTGCGCAAATTCCGCGCAACTGATAAATCTTTACGCCGAATTTTCGGGCCAAGCCAAAATCCGCCCCCTGTTAGCGCCCAAAATCTGCGGTTCCTTCTCGCCTCCGGTCGCGCAGGTCCTACCCATGCCGCAGTCGCGAAATGATCGCGCGATCACTTGAGCACAACAGAGGGGATGACCATGGACCGCCGCAAATTCATGACCACCGCCGGCGTCGGCGCCGGGGCCGTGCTGGCCGCGCCGCATGTCGCGCGGGCGCAGACGATCAGCTGGAAGATGACCACCGCCTTTCCGCCGGGCCAGCCGTTCTATTCGACCGGGCCGGGCTCGCTGACCGATTTCACCGACCGCGTGCGCGCCATGTCGAGCGGGGCGCTGGATATCCAGGTCTATCATGCGGGCGAGCTTGTGCCGGCCTTCGAGGGATTCGACGCGGTGCGCCAGGGCATTGTCGAGATGAACGGCTGGGTCAGCTATTTCGGCTCGGGCAAGGTGCCGGCCGCGCAGTTCTTCGGCGCCGTGCCCTTCGGCATGTCGACCCAGGGCCAGAATGCGTGGTTCTATGTCGGAGACGGCATGGACCTGTGGAACGAGACGTATGAGCCGTTGGGCGTCGTCGCCATGCCCGTCGGCGCCACCGGCGTGCAGATGACCGGCTGGTTCAACAAGGAGATCAACTCGATCGAGGACATGCAGGGCCTGCGGATGCGCATCCCCGGCCTCGCCGCGCGCGCCTATGCCCGCGTCGGCGTCGACGTGAAACTGCTGCCCGGCGGAGAGATATTCCCGGCGCTCGAGCGCGGCGTGATCGACGCGGCCGAGTGGGTCGGCCCGGCGCAGGACAAGATCCTGGGCCTGAACACCGCCGCGAAATACTACTACACCACCGGTTGGCACGAGCCGACAACCGTCACAGAGCTGGCGATCAACAAGGCCAGGTGGGACAGCCTGGGGTCGGAACTGCAGGCCATCGTGTCGAACGCCGCCGCCGCCTGCAACGTCATATCGCACAGCTGGGCCGAGGCGAACAACGCCGCCGCGCTGAAGGAATTCGCCGAGACCGGAACCGAGCTGCGGGTGCTGCCGACCGACGTGGTCGAGGCGCTGCGCCGCGAGATGGTGCCGGTCTACGACGAACTCGCCAGCCAGGACGCGCAATTCAAGAAGGTGATGGACAACTACTTCGCCTTCAAGGAGCAGCACGACATCTGGGCCGCCGCATCCGAGCAGGTCTGGCATTCGCAGCTGCGCGACGCCTGACGCCACCGCAAGACAAGATGGAACGGGCGGCATCCATGCATGCCGCCCGTTTTCTGCAATTCAGGACGGACAAGAGAATGAAGCAGGCCCTCGCCTTTGCCGACCTCATCGACCGCGTCACGGCCCTTGCCGGCAAGCTCGCCTCGGCGCTCCTGCTGGTTCTGGTCGCGCTGGTCTTCTTCAACGTGTTCGGGCGCTACGTCGTGGGCGCCAGCCCGGTCTGGGCGCAGGAACTGGAATGGCATGTCATGGCACCCATCGCGCTGCTGGGTATCACCGTGCTGATGCTGGAACGCGGCCACGTGCGCGTCGACATGCTGTATGACCGCTTGCCCAAACGCTGGCAGCACGGGCTCGACCTGTTCTCGATGCTGGTGGGCGCGATCATCGCGGTGCTGTTCATCAAGTATTCCTTCGGTTTCGTCGACAGCGCCTGGTCGATCCGCGAAGGCTCTCCCGACCCGGGCGGCCTGCCGGCGCGCTATGTCGTCAAGGCGATGATCCCCGTGGCCTTTGGCCTGTTCGCGCTGCAATGCATCGCCAATGCGATCCGAGAGGCCGCAGCTTTGATGCGGGTGGAGGCCTGATCATGGAGTTTCTCGCGCTTTACATGATCCTCGGCTTCATGTTCGCCCTGCTGATCGGGATGCCGGTGGGCATCGGCATCGCTCTGGCGGGCTTTGCCTTTGGCTGGATGGGCTTCGGGGATTTCCTGTTCAACCTCGTGCCGTCGCGGGTCTATGGCATCGTCACGAAATACGAATTCCTCGCCATTCCGCTGTTCGTCTACATGGGTGTGATGCTGGAGAAATCGCGCGTCGCCGAGGACATGCTCGAGGTGATCGGGCGGCTGTCGGGGCGTCTGAACGGTGGCATGGCGGTGGCGCTGATCCTGGTGGGCGTGCTGATGGGCGCATCGACCGGCATCGTCGGCGCGACGGTGGTCACGCTGACCATGCTGACGCTGCCCGTGCTGCTGAAGCGCAACTATGATGGCGGGCTGGCCTCGGGGGCGATCTGCGCCAGCGGCACCCTGGGTCAGATCATCCCGCCGTCGCTGGTGCTGATCCTGCTGGCGGACATCATGGGCGAAAGCGTGGGCACGCTGTTCGCGGCGGCGATGGTGCCGGGGCTGATGCTGGCGGCGCTGTATATCGCCTTCATCCTGATCCTGGGCAGGCTGCGCCCCGATCTGATGCCGCCCATCCCCGACGACGAACGCGCCGAGATCCAGGGCTGGGCGCTGGCGAAGAAGGCCGTGCTGGCCATTGCGCCGCCGTTGCTGCTGGTGGTGGGGGTGCTGGGCACGATCATCGGCGGGCTGGCCGCACCGACCGAGGCAGCGGGTGTCGGCGCCGCGCTGTCGATCCTGATCGCGGCGCTCTATGGCCGCCTGACGCTGCGCATGATCTGGGATTCGGCACAGGGCGCGCTGCGCATCTCGGCGATGATCTTCTTCATCCTGATCGCGGCGCAGGTCTTCTCGGTGGCGTTTCGCGGCCTGCGCGGCGAAGACCTTGTGCAGGACACGCTGGCGCTGCTGCCGGGGGGCGAGACGGGGGCTCTGCTGTTCCTGATGGTGCTGCTGTTCGTTCTGGGTTTCTTCCTGGAATGGATCGAGATCAGCTATATCGCGCTGCCCTTGCTGCTGCCCTTCTTCGTGGCGCAGGGGACGGACATGGTCTGGCTGGCGGCGCTGATCGCGCTGAACCTTCAGACTTCGTTCCTGACGCCCCCTTTTGGCTGGGCGCTGTTCTTCCTCAAGGGGGCGGCGCCACCCGGCGTGACGACAAGCATGATCTATCGCGGGGTGCTGCCGTTCATCGGGATCCAGATCGTCGCGCTGGTGCTGCTATTCAACTTCCCCGGCATCGCCACATGGCTGCCCGGGGCCATCGGCTGGTAAGACGGGACAGGGCGGTCCTCGGGCCGCCCTTTTCGGATGGGGTATCGGCCGGGAAGCCGCCGCCCGCGATCAATAGCCCATCAGCATGACCGCCAGCGGCACCGGCGACACCGCAAGGACGATGGCCAGAAGCGTCGGGACAGGGGCGAAGATCCCGCTCAACCCGGCGATCAGCATGATGCCGCCGCCGCCGCCGATGACGACATTGCCGGGCAGGTTCACCGCCAGCGCCAGCGCCACGTAGCGGTGCCGCAGCGCCAGTTCCACAATCCGCACCGGCGCCCCTTCGAGCAGCAGGTCCAGCCGCGCGGCGGGTGGCAGGGGTGCTGCCCGCGCCACAAGGTCGGCGGCGCGACGCAGGCGCAGGAACCCCAGCAGCCGCCCCAGTATCGTCATCGGCAACAGCCGGCCCACCGCATAGGACAGCATCATCGCCGCCACTGTCGCCATGTAGACCAGCGGCGCGATCGCGGCGCCGAAGGCGGTCAGCATGGCAATCCCGATTTCGGCCCCCGGCACGAAGGGCAGCGCCAGCAGCCCGATATAGGCCAGCGTTCCCAGCATGATCATCCGGTGAACATGCTGCTCGTTCGACGGCATGACCTCAAGGTTCAGCGCCTCGCGCAGCAGGTGCGAAGCCCAGGTCGCCACGATCACGAAGGCCAGTAGCCCCAGGAACCGAAGGACAAGCGCGAAGGCACCCGGCGATGTCCGGGGCGTCACCCCGAGGCCGCCTGCGGGTGCGGGGTCAGCGAGCCTTCGCCGCTCACGTTGAGCTGCCTTGTCCAATACCAGCGGCGGGTGGTCCACGTGCCTTCGAACCGAACAGTGTCACCCGTCACCGTGCCATACCAGACCACCGTATGCGGCGCGTCCGGGCAACGTGTCGTGGCGGTGAAATGGAGGGTCTCGCCGTCGGTCCAGGTCTGATACCCGGACCAGCCGAAATCGCAGTAGTCCTGGCACATCGCGGACTGGAACCGCCCATCGACGAAATGCAACTCGTCGTTGAGAACGTCGTTCGTCTCGCGGACCTTGTCCGTCGTGTAGAAGACGCGGCCGTCCAGCGCGGACCCCGCCTCCCATGCCTTGTCGGGGATGGCGAGGTCGGGAAGATCCGGCTTCATCGTCGTGACCGTCGCGGCGCCGGCCCCGATCGTCACGGCGCCCACGGCAAAAGCCTGTAGAATGGATGTCATTGGCAATCCCCCTGAAAAGGAAATCCTAGACCGGAACGGCGGTCCTGGGGAGAGGATTTCGGCCGATCGCGCTATCGCGGCCGCTGCCGGGCCGAAGATAGCACGCTTTGGCATGACGCCCGCCGGCGGATTCGGCAATGGGCCCTCCGCCGGCAGGGCCGGAATTCACCCGCGCGTCACGCCGGGCAGGGCGCAGAGCATCTCATACAGAAGGTTCGCCGCGATCAGCGCGGTGTTCCCCGTGGGATCGTAGGGCGGCGAGACCTCGACCAGGTCGCAGCCCACCAGGTTCAGGCCCGCGCAACCGCGCACGATCTCGAGTGCCTGGATGGTGGTCAGGCCGCCCGGCTCCACCGTGCCGGTGCCGGGGGCGAAGCCGGGGTCGAGACTGTCGATGTCGTAGCTCAGGTAGACCGGCGCATCGCCGATCCGGTCGCGGATTTCGGCCATCAGCGGTGTCAGCGACTTGTGCCAGCACTCCTCGGCCTGCACCACGGTCCAGCCCCGCTCACGGCCCCAGTCGAAATCCGCAGGCGCATAGCCGGTGCCGCGCAACCCGATCTGGAATACCTTTTCGTTGATAAGGCAGCCATCCTCCCAGGCACGGCGGAAGGGGCAGCCATGCGCCACCGTCTCGCCGAACATGTGCTCGTTGATGTCGGCATGGGCATCGACATGGATCAGCGCGACCGGGCCGTGGCGCTCCTTGATCGCGCGCAGGATCGGCCAGGTCAGCGTGTGGTCGCCGCCCAGCGTTAGCGGGATCGCGCCGTGCGCCAGGATGCCCCGGTAATGCCCGGTGATGATGTCGACCGACTTCTTGAGGTCGAACGTGTTGATCGGCACGTCGCCGATATCGGCGATTTGCAGGCTGTCGAAGGGCGCGGCGCGGGTCGCCATGTTGTAGGGCCGCAGCATCCGGCTCTCGTCGCGGATCTGGCGCGGGCCAAGCCGCGTGCCGGGCCTGTTCGAGGTGCCGATATCCATCGGGATGCCGACGAAACAGGCGTCCAGCCCCTCGGCCGTTTCCTGCGCGGGCAGGCGCATGAATGTGGCGGGCCCACCGAAACGCGGCATGTCGTTGCCGCCCAAGGGTTGGTTGAAGCGGCTCATGCGGCGCCCTCCGTCGCGATCAGGCAGGCTAGGGGGCGCATTTGGGCGGCAACCCGGTCGCGCAGCGTGTCGAGTGTCATGGAATCGTCCCTCACGAAGTCGATGAACATCTGGTTGAGATTGTTGAAGATCACCTGGCCGATTGTGCCTGCGTCAAGCTCGGCGCGCACCTCGCCCCGTGCCTGCAAGGCTGCGATCAGGGCCGTCACCTGCGCCGCCAGCCGCGCGTCGAGTTCGACATAGCGCTGACCATTGGGCGTGTCGGGCGCCTCGATCGACAGGGCCATGGCGGTGCGCCACATCTCTTTCGACAGGTATTCCAGCGAGTGGTCGTAATAGCCGAAGATCAGCGCCAGCAGCGCCTCGTCGACCCCCTGTGGCGGGTTCGCGACGACGCTCGCACCAGACTCCAGCACCTCTTCGACCTCCATCGCGACGGTGGCGATCAGGATGTCGCCCTTGGTGCGGTAGTAGTTGTAGACCGTCCCGACCGAGACCTGCGCCATCTCGGCCAGGTCCTCGATTCGCACCGCGCGATAACCATCTGCCCGAAATCTGGTCACTGCCGCCCGCAAGATGCGCCTTTCGCGGTCAGCTTTCTGTCTTTCGCGCAATCCCGCCATATCTCACCGCATGCAGCGTTGAAGCCCTGTCGAAAAATAATGTTGACTGCAAACATGAACGGCTTCAACTTTTTTCTGAAGGCGCCGGCGTGACAGGATCGGCGCCCCGACCAAGGGGAGAGATGACATGACCCGACTGCCCGCACTCCTGCTGTGCAGCACCGCCCTGACCGCGACGGCCGCCGCCGCGCAGGAAGAACTCAACGCGCTGGTCTGGTGCGACCACACCGACCCCGCGCTGATCGAGCCCTTCGAGCAGGCGCACAACGTCAAGGTCAACCTGCGCGAATACGAAGGCACGGGCGCCGCACTGGCGCTTCTGGACCAGTCCCGCCCGGGCGACTGGGACGTGCTGGTGATCGACGGGATCGACGTGTTCCGCGCGGTCGAGGCGGGCATCCTCGCGCCGCTGGACGGTGTCTCGACCGAGGATTTCTTTCCCGAGGTCGTCATGGCCGAGAACAACAGCGTCGACGGCGTGATGTATGCCGTGACCGAGAAATTCGGCTACAACACGATCTCCTACAACGCCGACAAGGTCGACCCGGCCGACATGGAAAGCCTCGCCACCGCATGGTCGGACAAGTACCAGGGCCGCATCTCGATCTACGACTATTACCTGCCGGTGATGGGCCTTGCGGCCATCGCGGGCGGCATCCCCACCGCCGAGATCGGCGCGGATGACATGGAGGCCATCGGCGGCACCCTGTCGGCCATGCGCGGCAACGCGGCCTCGGTCGCGGGCGTGGTCGCGGCGCAGACGGCGCTGGCGACGGGCGAGGTGGATATCGTCGTGGGCGGGGGCGAGTGGCTGACCGCCGTCCTGGCGGGCGACCAGCCGAACCTGACCTGGACCATCCCCGCCGAGGGCGCGGTGCGCTGGGCGCAGTCCATCGGCGTCGTTGCCGGCACAGAAAAGCCCGACCTTGCCAAGGAATTCGTGAAATACATCGTCTCGCCCGAGGGGCAGGCACGGCTGGCGACCTCGTCGTGTTTCTGGGGGATGCCGGCCAACGCCAAGGCGGGCGAGTTCCTGACGGACGAGCAGAAGGCCGTCCTGCGCTGGGACAACCAGCCGGATTACCTCGCCCGCACCCAGCTGTATCCCGCGCCCGACGCCGATCTGGATGTCGAGATGCAAGACCTCTGGCTGGAAACGCTGCAACAGTGAGCCGCGACACGGCCCGCGGCTGGGGCTTCGTCGCCCCGGCGCTTCTCTGGACGCTGGCCTTCTTCGTGGTGCCCTTCGTCGTGATGGGCGCCATGAGCCTTGCGACGCTGGAGCGGCGCGAGGTCGTCTGGGGCCTGTCGCTGGCCAATTACGCGGAACTGGCGGAAAAGGCATATCTCTGGCGGGCGGTCCTCGTCTCGCTGGAGATCACGCTGACCGTCACGGTGGTTTCGGTTGTCCTCGCCTATCCTCTGGCCTGGATCATCGCGTTCCGCGTGCCGAAACGCTGGCAGCGGCTGGCGTTGCTGCTGGCCATCCTGCCGTTCTGGACCTCTTACGTGGTGCGCTCCTACGCGTGGCTGCTGGTGCTGGCGAGGGAAGGCGTGGTGAACCAGACCCTGATGAATATCGGCCTGATCGCGGAACCGATCACGCTGGCCAATACCCGGTTCGCCACGATCACCGGCTTCGTGCATTTCTTCGTCATGCTGCTGACGCTGACGATCTACGCCAACCTTGTGCAGCTTTCGCCGAACTACCGCCGCGCGGCGATGGATCTTGGCGCCAACGCCTTTCAGACTTTCCGGCATGTCATCCTGCCGCTGACCCTGCCGGGGATCGTGACGGGCGCCTTCCTGACCTTCGTCCTGTGCATCGGCGACTACGTCACGCCGCAGATCCTGGGCGGCAACACCGAACTGACCGTGCCGCAAGTGATCATGGTGCAGCTGGGTCGCCGTGCGGATTTCCCGCTGGCCGCCGCGCTGGCCATCGTGCTGATGGGGATCGTGACGATGGCCTACCTGGCCTGCGCCCGCTGGTTGAGGCTCGACCGGATATGAGGGCGCTTCCCTGGGCCTACCTGATCGCGGCTTTCGTCTTCATCTACCTGCCGGTGGGTGCGCTGGTGCTGTTCTCGTTTCAGGCGGGAGGCCTGCCCGTGCCGCCCTTCGAGGGGCCATCCCTGCGCTGGTATGCCGAGATCACCGGCGACCGCGACCTGATGGAGGCGCTGGGCAACTCGCTGCTGGTGGCGCTGGGATCGTCTTTCGTCGCCGTCGTGCTGGGCTTCCTTGCCGCCTACGGGCTGGCGCGGCATGTCCTGCCCGGTTCGGCGCTGATCCGTGGCCTGCTGATCGCACCGCTGACGGTCAGCTATCTGATCGTGGGTCTGGGCCTGCTGATCGTGCTGACGCGGACGGGCGTGGGCCTGTCGCTGGTCACGGCGGGGATCGGGCATGTCGTCATCAACCTGCCGCTCGCTTTCGCCATCATCTACGCCAGCATGGGCGCGCAGCAGCAGAACGCCGAACGCGCCGCGCGCGACCTCGGCGCGGGCGAGGCGCAAGTCATCTGGTTGGTGACCGTGCCGATGCTGGCCCCGGCCATCGCGGCGGCCTTCTTCCTGTCCGTCACGCTGAGCTGGGACGAGTTCATCATCGCCTTCCTGCTGACCCGCTTCGACGTGACCCTGCCGGTGGAAATCTGGTCGCTGCTGCGATCCGGCCTGTCGCCGCGCCTCAACGCCATCGGCAGCCTCGTCTTCCTCGTCTCGGTGACGGTCGTGCTCATCCTCGAAATCCTGATCTTCCGGAGAAAGTCATGACCGCGCCGGTGACGCTCAGGGGCCTCAATCACTGGTTCGGCCCGTTCCACGCCCTGCAGGACATCGAGCTGTCCATCGAGGCGGGGGAATACGTGACGCTGCTGGGGCCATCCGGCTGCGGCAAGACCACGCTTTTGTCCGTCCTCGGCGGCTTCATCGAGCCGACCGAAGGCCGAGTCGAGATCGGTGGCCGCGACATGACCCGCGTCGCGCCAGCGAAACGTCCGACCACGACGATGTTCCAGGATTACGCGCTGTTCCCGCACATGACGCTGCGCGACAACGTGGGCTTTGGCCTGCGCATGGCGGGGATGGGGCGGGGCGAGCGACACAGGCGCGCCGAGTCCTTCCTCGACCTCGTCGGGCTGGCGGATGCGGCGGGCAAGCGGCCGCATGAGCTTTCGGGTGGGCAGCGGCAGCGCGTGGCGCTGGCCCGCGCGCTGGCGGTGGAACCGGACGTGTTGCTGCTGGACGAACCGCTGGGCGCGCTGGACCTGAAACTGCGCCGCGCCATGCAGGACGAGTTGAAGGCGATCCAGCGCAAGGTCGGCACCACCTTTGTCCATGTCACCCACGACCAGGAAGAGGCCATGGCCATCGCCGACCGGATCGTGGTGATGAATGCCGGCCGGATCGAGGATCACGGCCCGCCCGCCCGTATCTACCGCGAACCCGCGACGCTGTTCGCCGCCGATTTCATGGGCGAGATGAACCACATTCCCGCCCGTGGCACCGGCACCGCCACCGAAACCCCCTTTGGCTTGCTGGCGCGCGCCGTGCAGGGCAGGGCAGTCGCCTGCATCCGTCCCGAGGCGTTGGGCACGACAGAGGCCGCGCTCTGCATCGGTGCCGCAATCGTGCGCGATGCGGCCTTTTTCGGCACCCATGTGCGCGCGCATCTCGTTCCCGAAAAGGCGCCCGACCTGACCTTGACCGCCCATCTGCCGCCTGCCAGCCTGCCGGCGCCCGGCGAGAGCCTGACGCTCTGGGCAGATCCCGACGCCTTTCGCGTCTATGCACTCGAGGACTGAGGATGGACCGCGCCCGCCCCGAGGACTGGTATCGCATCCGCCGCTTGGGCGACGAGATCACCCTGATCGACGAGCCTTTCATCCACGCATTCTACCGCTGCAACATCTGGCATGTGCGCGGGCGCGACCGCGACATGCTGGTGGACAGCGGAATGGGTGTCGTCAGCCTGCGGGAATGGGTGCCGCTGGTCACGGAACGCGCCCTGACCGCCGTCGCCAGCCACACGCATTTCGACCATATCGGCTGTCACCACGAATTCGAGGACCGCTGCGTGCACCGGCTCGAGGCCGATATCCTCGCCGATCCCACCCGCACCGCCACGCTGGCCGACCCCTATGTCACCGACCAGATATTCGACGCGCTGCCGCCCTTGCCCTATGCCTCGACCACCTACGCGGTGAAATCCGCGCCCGCGACCCGGCTGCTCGAGGATGGCGACGTGATCGACCTGGGCGACCGGCACTTCGAGGTGATCCACACGCCCGGCCATTCCCCCGGTGGCATCGCCCTGTGGGAGGCTGCCACCGGCATCCTGATCTCGGGCGACCTCGTCTATGACGGCGAACTGATCGAGGACACCTATCATTCGAACGCCGCAGATTACGTCGCGTCGATGAAGCGCCTGCTGGAACTGCCCGTGCGCATCGTCCATGCCGGCCATTTCCCCAGCTATGACGCGGAACGCCACCGCGCGATCATTCGCGGCTGGCTGGACGAAAAGGGCGCCTGAGGGCGGCTTGCCAGCCTCTGCATCCCCGGTCTAGGCTGCCGCACAAACCGGGGTGCGATGATGCTGGACGACTTCGATTGCGTGGATGCGACAGAGCTTGCGGCGCGCGTCGCCTCTGGCGCGGTGTCACCCTCCGAACTGCTGGATCACGCGCTGGCGCAGGTCGGGCGCCTGAACCCGCGCCTGAATGCCGTCGTCCTGCCGCAAGTCGATGTCGCCCGTGCCGCCATCGCGCGGGGCCTGCCGCGCGGGCCGTTCAAGGGCGTGCCCTTCCTGCTGAAGGATCTTGGCTGCGAGGCGGTGGACTTCCCGTCTCACAACGGCTCTCGCCTGCTGGCGAACACGCGCTACCCGCGCGACTCGGCGATCTATGACCGGATCCGGGCGACCGGCGTCGTGACCTTCGGGCGCACCACCAGCCCCGAGGGTGGCATCGGCGCCGCGACCGAGGCCGCCGTTTATGGTGGCCCGACGCGCAACCCGTGGAACCTGGACCACACGCCGGGCGGATCGTCGGGCGGGGCGGGGGCGGCGGTGGCGGTGGGGATCGTGCCGTTTGCCCATGGCTCGGACGGTGGCGGATCGGTGCGCATCCCGGCCTCGTGTTGCGGGCTGTTCGGGATGAAGCCCACCCGCGCCCGACTGCCCGATGGCCCCTATGTCGGCGAAGGCTGGGCCGGCATGGCGATCGACGGCTTCCTGACCCGGTCGGTGCGGGACACGGCGGCGATGCTGGATGCCTGCCACGGCGCCGACCCGGGCGCGCCCTATCACGCGCCGCCGCTGCGCGAGGGTCACATGCAGGCGATCAGCCGCCCGCCCCGCCGCCTGCGCGTGATGTTCTGCGATACCAGCTTTACCGGCGCGCCGATCCATCCCGATTGCGCCGCCGCCGTCCATGACGCGGCCCGCCTGCTGGAGGACCTGGGCCACCACGTCACCCCCGGCCTGCCGCGCGCCGACGTGCCCGGCATGATGCGCGCCTGGACCGACATCGTCGCATGCGGCACGGCGCTGGGCATCACCCGGGCGCTGGCCGCCCGCGGCCTGGTGCTGAGCCCCGACGTGGTCGAGGGCGTCGGGCGCAGCGCGCTGGCCCATGCCGGAACCGTCTCGGGGGCGGATTACCTGGCGGCGGTGGGCAAGATCCATGCCTTTGGCCGCGAGATGGCCGGCGTATTCGACCCCGAAGACGGGCAGGGGCCGGACATCATCCTGTCGGCCACGCTGGCCGAACCGCCCGCCCGGATCGGGCGCTTTTCCCACGCGACCGAGGACTACGTGGGATACCGCATGGGGCCGGGGATGATCTTCGACTACTCGCCCTTCTGCGCGGTGTTCAACGCCAGCGGCCAGCCCGCGGCCTCTGTGCCGCTGGGCATGTCGGCTGAGGGTCTGCCCATCGGCATCCACCTCGCTGCGAGGTTCGGCGCGGACGAGGAACTGATCGCGCTCTGCGCTGAGATGGAACGCGCCCGGCCCTGGGCCGGGCGCCGCCCGTCCCTCTAGCCGTTCGGGTTGAACAGCCGTTCCGGCAGGCCATAGGGCGCCAGCCAGTTGTACCAGTAGACATCGGTCGGCCCGATGATGTGGTCCACCGCCTGATAGCCCGATCCCTGCCGCCGCATCAACACCATGACGACATCGCTCATCACGTCTGCGGCCCAGTCGCGGGCATAGGGCGTGGTGCGCCAGTCCAGTTTCGTCCCGTCCGGGCGCAGCGGCTCTGCCTGAAGATAGCACCACGTCCCGTCGCAGTTCAGCACGCTGACAAGGAAGATCACCGGCTGGCCCAGTTCCGCCTGCACCGGAACGCGGGCGGCATCCATCACGGCCTGCCGTTCGGCAGTGCCGCGCGAGGGCGTGTAGTAGCGCGCTGCCGGTTGCGGCGGGGGCGGCGGCGCCATGGTGATGACACCGGGCGAGGGGTCCGGTGCGACGCCGCTGCCGCCCAGCCGCTGGATCTGCAACCGCGCCAGCGACGCGAAGGTGCCGTTGGGCCACTGGTCGAGATAGGCCTGGTACATGGCCGGTTCGTTCGCGCCCTGGATCGACTGCCAGAAGGCAAGCTCCATCTGGGTGTCGTTGACCTGTGGCGCGGGTGGCGGCGCCTCGAGTTCCGCGATGCGGCGGCGGGCCTCGTCGGCGTGCTGGCCCTGCGGCCAGTTTTGCAGGTAGGCGCGGAAATCCGCCGGGTAGGACGATCCCCGGACCGACTGCCAGAAGGCCTGTTCCATCGGGTCGGCCTGTGGCACTGGCGGAACTGGGGCAGGGGCCGTGTCCGTGGGCGCGGCCAGCGAGGTGACGATCGCCTCGGCCACCGGCCCGAAATCCGCCTCTTGTGTCTCGGGGTAGCGGATCAGCACGCTGTGCAGCACGTCCTGCCCGTCGAGGATCGCCTGCCGACGCGTGACGATGCCGCCGTCGCGATACTTGACCGAGAACCAGGTGTCGCCGGTCAGGAACACCTCCATCGCCGCCGTATCGCGCCATTCGGCCGCCTCCGAGGCCATTTCGGCGATGGTCTGGCCCAGCGCGTTGAACCCGCCCCAGACCAGCATCGAGGCCGTGCCGTCCGGGCTGGCAAAGGCACGCCCGTCGTCATTCTCGGGCGGCTGGCCGGTGATCGCGAAATGCGATTGCGGATAGCGCACCGAGGTGCCGAAGCGCGCGTTCTGGTAGACCGTCCAGCCCGAAGCCGCCTCGCCGCCCTGCGCGACCGGCGGGGGCGGTGGCGCGGGCTGAGCCACCACCGGCGCGGCTGGTTCTTCGCCCGGCTGCGGGCAGGGGATGGCATCCGGCGGCAGGGTCAGCGTGACCACGTCCAGCAGGGGCGCGTAATCCGACGTCTCGAGCCATTTCTCGGCGGCATAGGTCTGGATCACGACGGGATCGCCATTCGCGAGGCACAGGTCCAGTCGGTAGACCGTGCGCAGCGCGGGAACCATCGAATAGCCCACCTGCATGTAGGGTTGCCCGGTCAGGCCGGACTTGACGCTGGCCGGCTGGCCCAGGATCTCGCCGCGCGCGTTGTCGGGCGGGTTGGCGAACTCGTCGTCGCCGTCCCAACTGCCGCGCGCGCGATAGCCTGTCTCGAACACGATGCTGGCGCTGTAGACAGGCGAGGTGGCGAAGGCGAGCGCGTCCTGCATGTTGGTCCAGCGTTTCCAGCCGGTTGGCAGCGGCATCGGATAGCCGACGATCCCGTCCAGTCCCGTCTCGGCCTCGGGAGGTGGCGCGGCATCCAGCGTGACCGAGGCCTCGATGATCTCGAGGATCGGCAGGATTTCCTCGCGTGGAAAGTTGATCGCCATCATCATCAGCCCGTCGGCGCCGCCGCGCTCGTTGCGGGCCTCCTTCTGGTATTCCTGGGCGTAGAAATAGAGATCGGGGTGGATCAGTTCGGCCCGCTTGCCGATCAGCCGCGCCCCATCGGCGGCGACCACCGGTTCTGCCTCTGTAACTGTCGGCGTCGCGCCGCCAAGGTCGATGTCCAGTCCCTTGCTGGCATCCTGCGGCAAGTCGCCGATATCCTTCTCGAAGCTGTCGATCTGGCCGGGAACGATATAGTCGATGCCGACCATCGCGGCGCGCATCGCCTGCCGGTCGTAAAGGCCGACCGAAATGGAATCGTCGCTTTCCTCCATCACCTGCCAGTCAGGAGGGGTGGCAAAGGACATGCCCAGCCGGCTGTGGCGCGTCCAGTCTGCGGGAATCTCGACCGGCGGCGCGGCGGCGGGTTGAGGGGCGGCCGGTGGGGCCGTCGCGGTGGCCGGTGCAGGGGCCGCAGCCCAGTCCTCGACCGGGTCGGGGGCGATCTGCGCACCGTCGAGGAATGCCTCCGCCTCGGTTTCGGCATCGCCGGGAATGGCAAAATCGTCGGTCTGCTGCGCCAGTGCGGCGCCCAGCGGCAGCAGCAGCGCGGCGGCGAGTATCCAACGGTTCTTCATTTGTAACCCTCCACCACACCGCGCCGGATGCTTTCCTTCAGGATGTTGCGCAGGATTTCGCCCTGTTCGCCGTCGAGCGGGAAATACTGCATGCGCTCCCCCATCGAGAGCCAGCCGCCCTTGAGCGACAGCGTCGCCTGCGAGGTGCAGGCCGTCTGCCGCCGGGTGCCGTCCGACAGCGCCTCGTCGCGGCGGCGTTCGACGGTGCAGCGCATCTGCGCCAGCGCGTCGCCGGTCAGGAAGCCGCCCGAACAGGCGGTCATGCGGGCGATATCCTCGAAGCGGGGGGCCGAGTAGATCATCGTGGCGCCATCCGCGGCGATCGCCCCGGGCGAGGCGAGGCTCCAGCGCGCCGATCCGCTGTC
The DNA here is from genome assembly GCF_018224955.1 of Thetidibacter halocola. Taxonomy (GTDB): domain Bacteria; phylum Pseudomonadota; class Alphaproteobacteria; order Rhodobacterales; family Rhodobacteraceae; genus Thetidibacter; species Thetidibacter halocola. Next base: position 32,972 of record NZ_JAGTUU010000008.1, on the reverse strand, counting down.
GAACCGGCCCATCACCGCCGCGCCCATGCCGGACATGGCGAAATGCAGGTCGCCCGAGGCGGTGGGGCCCGCGGCCTGCTCGCTGCGGCTTTCGCCCTGCGGAGGCGTGGTGACGGTGGTGCACCTCTGCCCCGTTTCCTGCCGGTCATAGACCGTGACAAGCGGCGTCACCGGGTCGCCGAAGACAACCGTGGCGCGGTCGTTCGACAGCAGGAAGGGCCGGGTCTGCGCGCCGCCGGGCAGCATCAGCGTGATCTCTTGCGGCATTCCGGCCCGCTTCATCGCGATCTTGGTGATCTCGATCGGCCGTGCTGCGGCGGGATCCCAAGTGCCTTCCCAGCGCCCGCCACTGGGTTTGTCCATGATCATCTGCACCGGCTGTTGCAGTTCATAGGCGCCAATCTCGATGGTCACCCTCTGGTTCAGGATCGGGCGGACCCTGTCGTTGAAATGGCGCACGCGGGCTTCGAGATTGGCCAGCCAGATGCGGTGCGCCACCACAGGAAAGATCTTTTCCCGGAACTGCCTGTAAAGCGCCGTCTTGTGCTCGTCTTCCAGGGCATCGCGGATGCCTTGGGTCAGGCTGGTTCCGCGCCCGATGCCCCAGATGCCTTGACCCACATCCGAGGCGTATTCGTCGAAGCGCGCGCTGCTCCAGAAGCGTGCGACATAGGCATTGACCTCGGTTGTCAGGCGGGTCTCGAATTCCTCTGGCGTCTTAGCCTCGGTCTTGAACTTCGTGATGAGATAGACCCAGTCATGGGCGGTGCGCCCGCCCTCGGACTGGGCATCGATGCGGCGCTGCTGTTCCTCGGGGGATTCGCGCAGCGGGTCGCTGGCCTCGCGGTTCTTCCTGGCCTGCTCTTCGCCGGCGTTCATGTCGTTGTAATAGCTGACATAGGATTGCCGCCAGGCATCGGTGCGCGCCAGCCACGCCGCCTTGCCGAACTCCTGCAAGGCAACGTCGATGGCGAAGGCGGCGATATTACCAACCTGCATCGCCGATGTGCCGAAATAGCCGATTCCGAAACTCAGCATGCCCTTGTAGGCGTTCAGCGCGGCGTCCGTGCTCTTGCCGTCGGCGAGGTCCATGTTGACCTGCCAGATTGCCATGAACAGGCCGAGTCCCGTCATCGCCGTGTTGACGTTGGACAGCCCGCCCATCTCGAGCACGTTCTCGGCAAAGGTCGCCTTGGCGCCGGATATGCCGAAGCCGAGGTTGAACAGCGCCCAGCCTTCCTCCTGCGCGGCCTTCTCGACGGCGGCCTCGTCGCGGGCGACGCCCTGTTCGGCCATCAGGGCCAGCGTCTTGTCCTGCACCATCGTGCGCGAGCGCGCGCTGCGGTCGCGGGCCTCCGGGTTCACGGTGAACTCCACGACCTTCTCGTTGATCGCGCCGCTGTTTTCGGTGCGCATCAGCATGGGTCTGAGCGGTTCGGTCATGCCAGCGGCCGGGGCCAGCGCTGCGATCAGTGCAAGCGCGCGGGGCAGAGGGGACATGGGCTAGCCTTTCGGGTGAGGGGCGTGGCGGCGATCTGAGCACCGGCTTGGGCGCCGCGCCTTGACCCGCATCAAGTGCCGTCCGGCGGCGTCATGCCTGCGATCTCGCAGGACGCCATGATGGCGCGCAGCCGGGCCTCGAACGCGGCCCAGCTTTCGGCGTCGCACTGGATGGCGCGGACCGGCCACCAGCCGCGCGCAAACGGTGCGATTGGGTGGTGCCGTGCCGCCGGGTCAGTCGGCAGATCGTGCGGGACGCAGCCCCGGTTGCCGCCCGTGCAGGGTTGGGTGTCGTCGCAGTCGCAGCGCCCGGGATGATAGCAGATGCCTGTCCCGGAACTCCCGTAGCTTGCGCAGAGACAGTGCACCACGCCCTCTGGCATCTTCAGGCTCAGCGCCTGCATGGTCGCCACTGAGTTTGCTGTGGTTGAGATGCGACAGCCGGTCGATGATCTGGTTGCGCCGCGCGTCCTCGTCCAGCGGCCCCGGCGCCGCGGCGGAGATCCGCACGGTCGGGGGCGGGCCGATCTGGTCCTGCGGGTTCCAGCCCTGGCGCGCGTCCAGCCTGCCCATCTCATGGTCGAACTGTTCGTCTGTCGAGTCGTCTTCGAACCAGCGCTGCAGCAGCTTGTGCACCTCCCGCCGCATCTCTTCCCGGCCCAGGTCCTGCGGCCATTTCCCTTCATGGCGATCATCCGGCGATAGAGGTCGCCGGTCTTGCCGAGGCTAAGGCTTTTCGCCAGGTCCAGCAGGTCCTTCTTTTCCAGCATCCTCACCACCGCTTCGAACTGGCTGGTGATATGCGGCTGGCCTTGGGGCGCCTCGATCGCCAGCGCGCCGGGCACCTAGCGGGCGAAGGCATCGAAACCGCCCACGCGACGCGGACCGGCTCCCACGCGGGCGAGGGCTGGCCATCGAAGAGGCGACGCAAGCGGGACAAGCCCGCAGAAAGGGCCGCGCGATGAGGGCCGGATCGCTGGTATTGGGGCGGCTGGCCCAGGTGGGTCTGCTGCTGGCCCGCGGCATGACATGGGCCGGGAGTTCCGGCCTGGGCCCACTGCGCCTAGGCACCGCCGGGCTGGCGCATCGAAAGCGGCGCGCAAGGTGAGGTCACTTCGGACCATGCCATCGACCCCTGCGGCCAGCCCCTCGACCCGGACTCCGGCCTTGAGCATCGCGCGCAACACGCCGTCCATCTGCGGAAAGGCGTCGAGCTGCAGGCGGATCCCGTCTCCGCCATGCAGCGCGATCACCGCCGCATGGCTTTCCCGGTCGCCATGCGCAACACGATACCCGAGCTGCGCACACCGCCGAAGGCCGCCAGCGCCGCGGGGACCCCGCGGCAGCCCGCGTTCCTCGGGCCAGTCCGATGCGATGGCGTCAAAGGGCAGGTGTGTGGTTCCGTACAGGTCGACTGCATCGCGATGCAGCACGACCCAGCCGCATTGATACCGCTTGGCGACCCAGGCGATGACCAGTGCGATCAGGCCCGGCGGCCAGAGGAACAGCATAAGCCCCAGGATGCGCCCAGCCAGCTCTCGCACGCGGCGATGACGAAGGGACGGGCGAGGAAGGGCAGCGGCAGGATCAACGTGACGAGGTGGGGCATCCAGACCGAGGGCATCCTCTCGGCGCAAAAGGTGCCCTTCGGCAGGCGCGGTCGCGGCAGCAGGGCATAAGCGCAAGCCCCATCGCAGCGCAGACAGCGGCCCGTCCGGGCCGGCCATGACCCAGCCAGAGAATGGCCGCAGGATGCAGCAGCAATGTGGGCCCGGCGGAACAGCTCTCGCCAGGCGTCGGTTGCCAGCCCCGGCATGATCGTCTTTCCACGCTGTGGCCGACAACTCGGCACGCGGCCCGAACCCCCGGCCTTTACAAAGATTCAGTGCCGTCGCGTCCGTGTGTTCAGGCAGCGCGAAACGATGCCGTTCGGAGAGTCCCTGGCGGTCCCGCGCGCCCTGAACGCCGTCATGCCGCTGGCTTGCGCCGCGCTGCCCGCCAGTGCCGACCGGGTGACCAGCCTGAACCCACACGGCGACATTTGCCTGTCTCTGCGGAACGCGCACGGAATTTGCCGAGATCTTGCGCATGGGGCCGGAAACCGCTGTCGTCGTGCCGGCGGGGCAGGGCCAGTGGCGTAAGGTTCGCCTGGACAGTTGGTTGCGCTGATGCGACATACCACGCGCCCACTGGCACGCGCCCTGTCGTCACACCGTTGCAGGCGTTCGGCACCGTGTCGGGCCTGTCCGCAGCCGGGTCGACCCTGTCACAGCAGCCCGGCCCGGGAACGGATCACGCGGTGCGCTGCGGCCTGCCGAAGGGCCTGCGGCTGGAGATCACCGGCCAGAGCGGGGACTGGCTGGCCACGGTGACGGCGTTGGGACAGGCGGGGTTCGTGCACCGCGACCACGCCACGCCCGACCCGGTCCGCGCCGCGCCGAGGCCCGCGCCCTCCACGCTCGCCCCGGCGTCGCCGGTTGCGGTGTCGCCATCCGCCCCGGCCCCGAAGCTGGAGCGGAAAGTCGCGGTGTCGCTGCATCTTGCCGTCACACCTGACCTGAGCCTTCGGGTCTAGCCCGGCGGATCGGCCTGCCCGGTCATCGACAATTCGATCAATTCGGTCGTCATCGCCTCCTGCCGTGCCTGCTGGAAGCGCTGGCGCAGTTCGGCCCGCCGCGTGCGCAGGTTGCCGTCGGCGCGGGCCATCGCCTCAACCCTTGCCATATTCTCGGCCCGCAGCCCCTCCATCAGGGCGCGCGCCACGGCCGAGAACAGCGTCTCCTGCAACAGGCCCGCGACCAGCGCCTCATGCGGCAACGTGGTCAGCGGCGGGTCGGCGAGGGGCACCGGCGCGGCGGCGTCGTCGCGCGCGGGCGGCCAGATGCGCCGGACCTGGACCGGTTGTCCGGGCTGGTCGCCGCCGCACAGCGCGATGATCGGCCCGGGATGGGTCTGTGCCGCGTCGACGATCCGGTCGGTAATCCGGCTGGCAAGGCGCGGCACCCCGGCGGGCGTGGCCGGCAGGTCCTCGGCCAGGACGATGTCGAGCCCGGCCTCGGACAGCATGGCCTGCGTGCGCGCACCGATGACGATGAACCCCGCCCCCAGCGCCGCCTGGTCCATCCCCGCCTGCGCCAGGCGCTGCGGATAGGCGCCGCAGAATCCCTGCGCCGCGCCGATCAACAGGACGATACCGGCGCCGGGCGCGGCCGTTTGCGCAGGCGGCGCGGCGAGGCGCAGCATCGCCTGCCGGATCTGCGCTTCAAAGGCGGACATGGCGGCCAGCGCACCCTGCGCAGCGGTCACATGCCCCGAGGCGATGGCCCGCAGCGCGCCCACCACCTCGCCGATCTCGTCCACCGCCACAAGCTGGCGGGCGATATCCTCCAGCCGGTCGGTCATGGCTGGCCCAGGGCGCTGCGCACCAGGGCCACCGCCGCCGCGCGCAGGGCGTCGTCCAGCGGTCCGCTGACACTGGCCAGCGACGCCAGCGCCGGGTCGGCGGCGATCAGCCCGGGCAGCCGTGCCTTGAGGGCGGGCAGGGCGGCCGGGTCGGCCGCGTCCAGCAAGCCGGCCTCCAATGCGGCCAGCAGCGCAACCTGCGCGGCCAGCGGCAGCGGCGCGAAGCGATCCTGCGCCAGCAGCGCGGCGATCCGCTCTCCCCGCACCCGCCGTGCCGCCGTCGCGGCATCGCCGAAGCCGCCGAAGCGCGAGAACATCCGCATCTCGAGAAATTGCGCGTAGTCCAGCCGCAACCGACCGGCCACGGCCTTCAGCGTGGCGGGCTGTGCCTTGCCGCCGACGCGGCTGACCGACAGGCCGATATCGACCGCCGGGCGCTGGTTCGCGGCGAAAAGCGCAGCCGAGGTCACGATCTGTCCGTCCGCGATCGAGATCAGGTTGGTCGGGATATAGGCCGATAGGTTTCCGGCCTCGATCTCGGCGATGGGCAGGGCGGTGATCGCGCCGCCGCCCTGCTGCACCGACAGCTTGCCCGCCCGTTCCAGCAGCCGCGCATGCAGGAAGAAGATGTCGCCGGGATAGGCCTCGCGCCCCGGCGGCTGGCGCGCCAGCAGCGCCAGTTCGCGGTGGGTGGCCGCGTGACGGGTCAGGTCGTCATGCACGATCAGCACCTTTTGCCCGGCATCGCGGAAATGCTCGGCGATGCTGGTGGCCGAGAAGGGCGCCAGCCAGCGCAGGCCCGGCGCGCTGGCGGGTTCGGCCACGACAAAGATGCAGCGTGCCATGTCGCCATGCCTGCGCACCGCCTCGATCACCCGGCGCACCGCCGCCATGCGCTGACCGATGGCGACATAGACGCAGACCGTGCCGGCGCGCGACTGGTGGATCAGCGCATCCACTGCCAGGGCCGTCTTGCCGGTCTGCCGCTCGCCCACGATCAGTTCGCGCTGGCCGTGGCCGATGGCGAACATGGAATCGACCACGAGCACCCCGGTCTCCATCGGTTCCGAGACGAAATCGCGGTCGATGATCGCGGGCGCTGGGCGCTCGGCGGGCAGGTGCGCCTCGGCCTCGGGCGGGGGCAAATCGTCCAGCGGGCGCCCCAGCGGGTCGACGATCCGGCCCAGCAGGGCATCGCCCACCGGCACCGAGAGCACCGCGCCGCCGCGTTGCACACTTGCCCCGGCAGAGATGCCCGTGGCGGCGTCCAGAAAAGCCGCGTGCAGCGTATCCTCCTCGAGTGACAGGACAAAGCCGCGCAGGCCGCCGGGAAATCGCAGGGTTTCCATCAGCCCGGCGCCGGGCAGGCCAGCAACCTGCGCCAGCCCGTCGGCGATGGCGGTAACGGTGCCGCGCTCTTGCGCCTCGGGGCCAAGCCGGGCCGAGGCGATGCGCGCCCGGAGCGCATCGAGCGGCGCGTCAGCGGGTCTGTCGGCCATCGTCCAGCGCCTCTGCAATGGTCTGGATGTCGTGGCGGAGCGAGTTCAGCACCGCGCCGCTGTCGGATTGCAGCTCGATCCCCGCGACCAGCGACGGGTCGGCGACCAGGGGCGCGTCGATCCCGAGTGGCGCCAGCGCCGCCGAGACGGTGCCGCGCTCCGCGTCGGAGGGCTCGTGTGGCAGGACGATGCGCAGATTCGGCGCCGCCAGCAGCGCCGCGCGTTCGACGGGGTCCATCGCCGTGATCGCCTGCGCCAGTCTTGCCGCATAACCGTCCAGTCCGTCAGGTTGCGCCGACAGCGCCCGCGTGACGATGGCCAGCGCAAGGTCGCAGGCGGCGCGGGTCTGCGCCCGGGCCGAGGCCGCCGCCTCGCTAGCAAGCGCCGTGCGCCCCTCGGCGATGATCTGCGCGGCCTCGGCACGGGCCTGCTCCAGCAGGTCGACGCGCGCCTTGGCCGCCTCGGCCTGCGCCTTGTCCAGTAGCGCTTGCCGGGCGGTGGCGCTGGCCTCTGCCTCGGCCCGGGCGGCGGCCTGCGCGGCCTCCGCCTCGGCCCGGGCGCGGGTCGCCGCCTCGACCGCCGCCGCGCTTTCGGCCTGCCGCCGGGCGATGATCGCGGCCACCGGGCGGAACAGGAAATGCCGCAGCAGGGCCAGCAGGATCAGGACGTTGACCAGTTGCAGCGCGAAGGTGGCCCAGTCGAAACTCATTGCACGAAGGGATTTGCAAAGAGCAGCAGCAGCGCCACGACCAGGCAGTAGATCGCCATCGTCTCGATCATCGCGAGGCCTACGAAAAGCGTGCGAGAGATCGAGCCCGCCGCCTCTGGCTGGCGGGCGATGGCGTCGAGCGCGGCGGCGACGGCGCGCCCTTCGGCCAGCGCGGGGCCGATGGCGCCAAGGCCAACGGCGAAGGCGGCCGAGATGATGCTGATGATCTCGATGAGGTCGGTCATGCGGATTCCCTTGTATCGCTTGAACTGTCGGGGTTGTCCGGCGGCTCGCCGCTTTCGCCGGTGACGGCGGACCCGATGAAGACCAGCGCCAGCGTGGCAAAGATGTAGGCCTGCACCGCGCCGGTCAGCAGGTCCAGCGCCATCAGCGGGATCGGCACCAGCAGGCCCGCCAAGGACAGGACGATGCCGATCACGAAAACGCCGCTGAGCACGTTGCCGAACAGGCGCACCATCAGCGAGAAATGCCGCGTGACCTGCTCCACCAGGTTGAGCGGGATCATCACCCAGCTGGGCCGGGCGAAACTGGCCAGCCAGCCGCCCAGCCCCTGCGAGCGGATGCCCCAGTAGATCCCGGCGGCAAAGACCAGCGCGGCCAGTGCCGCGTCGGTTTCCAGATGCGCGGTCGGCGGCTCGACCCCCGGCACGAGCGACGACCAGTTCGCCGCCAGCACGAAGACCAGCAGCGTGCCGATCAGCGCGCGAAAGCGGGCGGGATCGCCGGGGATCGTGGCGCGGATCTCGGACTCCAGCGTGCCGACCAGCAGTTCCAGCACGGCCTGCGCCCGGCCCGGCGCGGCGCTGTCCATCCGGCGCGTGACGAGCCACGCGGCCAGCGTCAGCGCGGCCATCACGCCCCATGTCGTGACCACCGTCCAGCTGACGACAAGCGGGCCCAGTGCAAAGGCCGGAGCAGAGGCAAAGGGCGTCTCCATCAGCGGAGCCTCCGCAGCAACAGGGCGCGGCCCGCCAGGATGCCCGCCGCCCCCGCCAGCAGAACCGCTGCGCCAAACTGCGCGGCGATCCACAGGAAGGGCACCAGCAGCGCGAAACGCGCCAGTTGCAGCGGCACCGCGACCATGCGCCCCGCGACCAGCAGCGCGATCAGCCGCGCCAGCGTGGCAAAATGGAACAGGCCAAGCGCCAGCCCCGCCAGCAGCGCTGTCGCGGCCTGCGCCCCCAGGATCATCCCCGCGCTCATTGCTCGTGCATCCAGCGCAGCGCCAGCCATAGGCCCAGCGCCGCACCACCCAGCAGCAGCGCCGCCGAAAAGGTGATGCCGGTGCCCAGCCAGCGGTCCAGCCAGGACCCGGCATAGGTTCCCAGCAGGATCGGGATGACGATCATCCAGCCCAGGACGCCGATCTGCCCGAACCGCCGCGCCAGCGAGGGTTCGGGATCGGCGCGGCCCGCGCGCTCGCGGTCATGTGCCTTGCGCGCGGCATCCTCGGTGCGGCCGTCGTTCATCGTGCGGTCTCCTCGTCCAGCCAGTCGGGCGCTTCGCCCGGCGCAAGTTCCTGCATGAAGCGCCGGATCGCGCGGGCATGCAGGCGGGCGGACTGCGCGCGGTCGCGGCGGTGCTCGTCGGTCAGGGTGTGGCGCGCCTCGGCCACCTGCGCCTGAAGCGCGGGCAGGTCGTCGCCCGGCACCGCGTCGCGGCAGGCCACCTGAACGGTATCGCCACCGCTGACGGCCAGGACGCCGCCCCGCACCACGCAATACCGCCAGGGGCCTTGGGCGCAACGCCAGCGCAGCACGCCAGCCTCGATCACGGTGACGAAATCCGCATGTCCCGGCAAGATGCCGAACCCGCCCGTTGCATCCTCTCCGCGCAGCGAGGCGATGGACTCCTCTTGCAGGACGACGCGCAGCGGGGTGGCGATGGTGAGAGCCAAGATGCCGGTCATGCCGCCCCCTGTGTGCCCGCGCGCAGGCGGGCCTCTGCCTCGGCCAGCGTGCCGATCATGTAGAAACAGGACTCGCCCCAGTCGTCGCATTGCCCGTCGATGATCGCCCGGCAGCCCGCCACCGTGTCGGCGGTGGGCACGCTGCGCCCCTCCATCCCGGTAAAGGGTGCGGCGACGAAGAAGGGTTGCGTGAGGAACCGTTGCAGGCGGCGGGCGCGCCCCACCAGCCTTTGTTCCTCGCGGCCCAGTTCCTCGACCCCCAGAAGGGCGATCACGTCGCGCAACTCGGCGTAATGCTCCATCAATTGCCGGACGTCGCTGGCGGTGCGCACGTGCTCGGCGCCCACCACGCCCGCATCCAGCATGACCGAAGTCGTGGCCAGCGGGTCGATGGCGGGATAGATGCCCTGTGCGGCCAGTTCGCGCGACAGGACCACGGTGCTGTCCATGTGCAGGCCGATGGCCGAGACGGCGGGATCGGTGAAATCGTCGGCCGGCACATAGACAGCCTCGATCGCCGTGACCGAGGCGCGCGGGCCAGAGGCGATGCGCTCCTGCAATTCGGCCACCTCGGTGTCCAGCGTCGGCTGATACCCCACCCGCGAGGGCATTCGCCCCAGCAGGCCCGAGACCTCGGCCCCCGCCTGCACGAAGCGGAACACGTTGTCCATCAGCAGCAGCACGTTGCGCCCCTGTTCGTCGCGGATGTGCTCGGCCATGGTCAGGGCGGTCAGCGGCACCCGCCAGCGCGCTCCGGGCGGCTCGTTCATCTGGCCAAAGACCAGGACGGTGCGGTCGAGCACGCCGTAGTTGCGCATGTCATGCAGCATCTCGTGCCCCTCGCGGGACCGTTCGCCGATCCCGGCAAAGACCGAGACGCCGTCGTAGCCCGTGACCATGGCGTGGATCAGCTCCGTGACCAGCACGGTCTTGCCCACGCCCGCGCCGCCGAACATCGCCGCCTTGCCGCCCTGCACCAGCGGCGCCAGCAGGTCGAGACTCTTGATGCCGGTCGAGAACAGGCTGATCGCCGCGCGATGGCCGCTGAGCGGCGGCGCCGTGCGGTGGATCGGCCGTACGGGCGTCGCTTCGGGCAGCGGCGGGCCGCCATCTTTGGTGCGACCCAGTACGTCCAGCATCCGCCCCAGCACCGCGTCGCCCACCGGCACCGCCAGCGGCGCACCGGTCAGCGCGGCGCGCATCAGGCGCGACAGACCCTGCGTGGGTTCCAGCGCGATGGCGCGAAAGCGGTGGGCGTCGAGATGGGCCTGCACCTCGCAGGTGATGCCAAGGCCGCCGGGATCGGCGATCACAGCCTCGCGGATCGCGGGCAGCGGGCCGTCGCAGGCCAGGTCGATGACCGGTCCGCGCACCGCGACGATGCGGGCCTCGGCGGCGCGCGTCACGAGACCGCCCCCGACTGCGGACCCTTTGCCAGCCGCGCGGTCTGCCCGGCGATCACCTGTTCCTCGTCGGTGGGGATGACCAGCGCGGTCACGGTGCTTTCGGGGGTGTTGATCCGGGGCGCGTGCGCGGCGTTCGCCGACGCGTCCAGCGCAAGGCCAAGCCAGCCGCAGCGCGCCGCGATCCGCGCCCGGATCGGGGCCGAGCGTTCGCCGATCCCGGCGGTAAAGACCAGCGCGTCGAGACCGCCGAGCGCGGCGGTCAGGCGGCCGATCTCGGTCGCGGCAGTGTAGGTAAACAGGTCGATCGCCTCGGCGGCGCGCGGGTCGTCGCTGGCCAGCAGGTCCCGCATGTCGGCGCTGATCCCCGAGACGCCTTTCAGCCCGCTGTCGTGATACAGCATCCGTTCCAGCGCATCGACAGACAGGCCCTGCGTCCGCAGCAACCACAGCATCAGCCCGGCATCCACCTCGCCGGGGCGGGTCGCCATCATCAGTCCGGAGAGCGGGGTGAAGCCCATCGTCGTCGCGATGCTGACCCCGCCGCGCAATGCGCAAAGGCTGGCGCCGCTGCCCAGGTGGCAGACGATTGTGCGCCCCTCGGCGGCGCGCGCGTCGATCCGGGGCAGGCACCCGGCAATGTATTGGTAGCTGAGACCGTGAAAGCCATAGCGCCGCGCGCCGGCCTCTGTCAGGGCGCGGGGCAGGGCATAGGCGCGCGCCTCGGGCGGCATGGTCCGGTGAAAGGCCGTGTCATAGCAGACGACCTGCGGCACCTCGGGATGCGAGGCGGCCAGCGCCTCGATCGGGGCGAGGTTGCGCGGCAGGTGCAGCGGCGCCAGCGGCACCAGCGCGCGCAGCGAGTCCAGCAGCGCGGGCGTGACGAGGGCGGGGCCGTCGTGATCCTGGCCGCCCACCGCCACGCGATGCCCGATGGCCGCCAGCGGCCCGCCCGGCGCATGGGCGGCGAGCCAGTCGATCAGGCGGGCGACAGGGGGCGGACCCTGGGAGGTGTCGCCCCAGTCCGCGACGGTGGCCTCGGTCCCGCCCTCTGCCTTCGCGGTCAGCGTCGCCTCGCGGCCGATCCCCTCCAGCTCGGCCCGGAACAAGCGGCGCAGGTCGGGGCCGAACAGCGCCGCCTTGATGCTGGACGAGCCCGCGTTGAGGACAAGGATCGTGCCGCCCTCAGACATGATGCGCCCCCGCCGCAGGCAGGCCGCCGGGCCTGGCCCGACGGTCATGCGCCAGCAGCACCGCCACTGCGCAGGAGGCAAGCCGCGACTTGGCGCTGTCGGCGCGGCTGGTCAGCACGATGGGCACCCGCGCGCCCAGCACGATCCCCGCCGCCTCGGCATCGGCGAGGTATTCCAGCTGCTTGGCCAGCATGTTTCCGGATTCGAGGTCGGGCACCACCAGGATGTCGGCCCGGCCAGCGACCGGTGAGCTGATGCGCTTGATCCGCGCCGCCTTCAGGCTGACTGCATTGTCGAAGGCCAGGGGCCCGTCCAGCACGCCGCCGGTGATCTGCCCCCGGTCGGCCATCTTGCACAGCGCGGCGGCGTCGATGGTCGAGCGGATCTTGGGCGTGACCGTCTCGACCGCCGACAGGATCGCGACGCGCGGGTTCGGCAGGCCCAGCACATGCGCGAGGTCGATGGCGTTCTGCACGATGTCCGCCTTTTCCATCAGGTCGGGATAGATGTTGATCGCCGCGTCGGTGATCATCAGCACCCGGGGATAGGAGGGCACGTCCAGCACGAAGACATGGCTGATGCGTCGGTGCGTCTTGAGGCCGGTCGCGTCGTCGAGCACTGCGCGCATGAACTGGTCGGTATGCAGGCTGCCCTTCATCAGCATCTCGGCCCGGCCCGTCGCGCAGAGCGCTACGGCGGTCGCGGCGGCTTGAGCTTCGTCAGCGGCGTCGACGATCTCGGCGCCCTTGAGGTCCAGGTCGAGTCCCCGCGCCAGCGCGCAGATCTCGCGCCGGGGGCCGATCAGGATCGGGCGGATCAGCTGTTCCCCGAGCGCCTGCATCGCGCCTTGCAGGGCGACATCGCTCAGCGGCCAGACCACGGCGGTGTCGACCAGGTCCAGCGCCTTGGGCTTGGCGAGAATGTCGGAGAAGACCTTGTGATGGCGGGTCATGGCTTCCTTTCGGTGGCGCGGGGACATTGCCGCATGCGCGGCGCGGCGGGACAATGTGGCACCTTTTCGCATTCGGTTGCCCGCATCCTTCGACAGAATGGCCGGGGGATCAATCGCCGGCGGCCGGATCAGAGCGTGTAGGCATCGTGCAGGCCCGGCAACTCTATCTTTCCGGGCAGGGCGCGGGCCAGCGCGGTGCGGCTGTCGTCCTCGCCATGCACCAGGAAGGTGCGCTGCGGTTTGCCGCTGCGATTGTGCCAGTCGACCAGGTCGGACTGGCCGGCATGGGCGGAAAAGCCATTGATCGTGTGGATCTTCGCCCGCACCGGGATCTCGCGCCCGAACAGCTTTACCGTCCTGGCCCCGTCGATGATGATGCGCGCCAGCGTCCCTTCGGCGGCGAAGCCAACGAAGATCACGCTGTTGTCGGCATGTGGCAGGTTGTGGCGCAGGTGGTGGCGTACGCGCCCGCCAGTGCACATGCCCGACCCCGCCATGATGACCGCGCCGCCGCGCAGGCGGTTGATCTCCATCGACTCGGATGCGTCGCGGGTGAACTCCAGCTCCGGCAGGTCGAACGGGTCACGCCCGCCGCGCAGCATTGCCGCCAGTTCCGGTTTCAGGGCGTCGGGATGCTGCTTGAACAGTTTCGTGGCTGAGATCGCCATGGGCGAGTCGAGGAACACCCGCAACCCCTTGGGGAACTCTCCCTTCTGAAGCCCTTCGCGCAGGTAGAACAGCAGCTCCTGCGCCCGTTCCAGCGCGAAGGTCGGGATCACCACGTTGCCGCCGCGTCCCCAGGCCTCGGCCACCGCGTCGTGGAATTCCGTGACCGAGGCGCCGAGAGAGCGGTGGTCGCGGTCGCCATAGGTGCTTTCCATCACCACGAAGTCGGCGCCGCCGGGCGGGACGGGCGAGTTCAGCAGCGGCCTTTCCCGCGGGCCGATATCGCCCGAGAACAGGATGCGGCGGCTCTGGCCATCCTCTGTCACGTCCAGCGCGATGCTGGCCGAGCCCAGGATATGGCCCGCATCGTGGAAGGTGGCGGTGATGCCGCGGCCCAGGTCCAGCGGCTGTTCGTATTCGGCGACGCGGCCGAACAGGTCCATCGCGGTCAGCGCGTCGAGCGTGTCGTATAGCGGCGCCTTCTGCTTGCCGTGGCGGCGGGCGCGGCGGGCCTCTTCCTCGTGCAGGTGGGCGGAATCGAGCATCACGAGACGCGCGAGGTCGCGCGTCGCGGCGGTGCAGATGATCTCTCCGTCGAAACCGCGATCGACCAGCAACGGGATGCGCCCGCAATGGTCGAGATGCGCATGGGTCAGCAGCAGCACGTCCACCGTGGCGGGATCGAAGCCGAAAGGCGCGGAATTGTCCTCGTCCAGTTCGTGCCCGCCCTGGAACAGGCCGCAATCCACCAGGATCGTGCGCCCGTTGGCCTTCAGCATGTGGCAAGAGCCGGTGACGCCCCCGGCCGCGCCGTGAAAGGATAGCTTCATCGCATCGCTCCTTCTGTCAACGTGTCAGCGCGGTTCCGGCGCGCTCGTGCCAGCGCAGGATGTCCGACCAGATTTCCCCGGCGGTTTCGGCATACCAGAACAGCGCGCGGTCCTCGGGGTCGATCACGCCCTCTTCGACCAGGAAATCCGGATCGAAGGCGCGCCGCCAGTAGGCCTCGCCTACCAGGATCACCGGCACCGGCGCGATCTTGCGCGTCTGGATCAGCGTCAGCGTCTCGAACAACTCGTCCATCGTGCCGTATCCACCGGGAAACACCACCAACGCCCGCGCCCGCAGCAGGAAATGCATCTTGCGCACGGCGAAATAGTGAAAGCGGAAACACAGACCCGGCGTCAGGTAGGGGTTGGGGAACTGTTCGTGCGGCAGGGTGATGTTCAGCCCAACGGTCCGCGCGCCCGCGTCATGCGCGCCGCGGTTCGCGGCCTCCATCAGGCCGGGGCCGCCGCCGGTCAGCACCACCATCCGCTTGCCATGCACGTCCTCGGCCTCTCCCACCAGCCGCCCGAAGTCTCGGGCGATGTCGTAGTAGCGGCTTTTCTCGGCGACGCGCCGGGCGATGCGCAGCGCCTGCGCGGTCTCGGCGCAGCCGGGATCGGCCTTGGCCTGTGCCTCGAGGTCGGCCACGCGGCGGTGCGCCTCGGCGGTTTCGGACACGCGGGTGCTGCCGAAGACGACGATCGTGTGGGCGATGCCATGCCGGTCGAGCAGTTCCTCTGCCTTGTCGAAGTCCAGTTGCAGGCGCAGCCCGCGGTTCGAGTCCTTTTGCAGGAAGGCGATGTCGCGGTCCGCCTCGCGGTATTCCGGGCTGGCCAGGATCGCCTCGACCAGGGCGCTGGCCTGAGGGTCCACGCTATCGGGCTTGGGCGTCTCGCCCGGCAGCGGGCAATGGCGTGAGACCGGGTGCGGCGGGTCCGGCTTTGCCGTGTCGGGCGCTGGACCCTCGGGCTGGATCGGGGTCGACATGTGGACCTCCGTGCATGGCTTGCCGCCAGTTGAGCGAAAGCGCCGACGCGGGTCAAGCGGCAGAGTTCCGCATGGAGTATGCACTATTTTGCAAATCCGGTTGCGCGAAGGTTTCCTGCGTGCATTATAAGACATAAGCGACTCTGCGTTGCAGAGCCGTCCGCCTGGCCGGGGAGGGCCGGGCGTCACAGGAGACAGGGCGCCAAGCCCCGCCCTGAGGGAGGATGCGCATGACCGGGAACCGCAACGCGGCGTTGCATTTCGTCGACCGCCACGTCGACGAGGGGCGCGGCGACAAGGTGGCCTTTCGCGAGGCTGCCGGACAGCGCCGCAGCCTGACCTACGGCGCCCTGGCCCGGCGCAGTGACCTGGTGGCGGGCGCGCTGGCCCGCGCCGACATCCGCCCCGAGGAACGCGCCGCCTGCATCCTGCTGGACCAGGTCGAATACCCCGAGATCTTCTGGGGCGCGCTCAAGGCCGGGGTGGTGCCTGTGGCGCTCAACACGCTTCTGTCGACGCCGATCTATGACTTCATCCTGCGCGACAGCCGCGCGACCTGCCTGTTCGTGTCGGCGGAATTGCTGGACGTGGTGATGCCCGCCGCGCGCGGCGTGGACAGCATCCGGCAAGTCATTGTCATCGGCGGCGCCGCGCCCGAGGGCGCCATCGCCTACGAGGATTTCCTGCAAGGGGCCAAGCCCGGCCCCACCCGTGTCGTCAGCGACGACGAATGCGCCTTCTGGCTCTATTCGTCGGGCTCGACGGGCCAACCCAAGGGTGTGCGGCACGTGCATGGCGCGTTGAAGGCCACGGCAGACACCTACGGCGCGCAGGTGCTGGGCATCCGCGAGGATGATACCGTTTTCTCGGTGGCCAAGATCTTCTTTGCCTATGGCCTTGGCAACGCAATGACCTTTCCCATGTCGGTGGGCGCGACGACCGTCCTGTTCAATGGCCGCCCGACGCCGCAGGTCGTGACCGAGATCCTCGCGCAGGAACGCCCGACGATCTTCTGCGGGGTGCCCACGCTGTACGCCGCCACCGTGCACCACCTGGAAAAGACCGGCGTGCCGGCAGGCGACCTGCGCCTTTGCATCTCGGCGGGCGAGGCGCTGCCCGGGGAAATCGGCAACCGCTGGCGCGACCTCTGGGGCGTGGACATTCTCGACGGGGTGGGCAGCACCGAGATGCTGCACATCTTCCTGTCGAACCGCCCCGGCGACGTGGTTTATGGCACCTCGGGCCTGCCGGTTCCGGGATACGAGTTGCGCTGCGTGAATGAGGACGGGCAGGAAATCGTGCCCGGCGAGGTCGGCGAGTTGCTGGTGCGCGGCGCCTCGGCCGCCGAGGGCTACTGGAACAAGCGCGACAAGAGCCGCGCGACCTTCGAGGGCGAGTGGACCCGGACGGGCGACAAGTACGAGGTCACACCCGAGGGGCGCTTTGTCTACTGCGGGCGGACCGACGACATGTTCAAGGTCTCGGGCATCTGGGTCAGCCCGTTCGAGGTGGAACAGGCGCTGATCGCCCATCCCGGCGTGCTGGAGGCCGCGGTGGTCCCGCAGCGCGATGAGGACGGACTGGAAAAACCCAAGGCCTTCGTCGTGCTCAAGGACGGCGTCGATGCCGCCGCCACGGTCGACGCGCTCAAGGACTTCGTCAAGGCGCGGGTGGGGGCCTGGAAGTATCCCCGCTGGGTCGAGGTTGTCCCCGACCTGCCCAAGACCGCGACCGGCAAGATCCAGCGATTCAAGCTGCGCGAGTCCGCACCGGAAAAGGAGCACGCCTGATGGACTGGAGTGCAGGACAAGGCCGTCTGATCGCAGGCGGCAAGGCGCTGGAATGGCGCAGCTTCGGCCCCGCGCCCGAGGACGCGCCCTCCATCGTAATGCTGCACGAGGGGCTGGGCTGCGTGGCATTGTGGCGCGACTTTCCCGAAAGGGTGGCGCAGGCGACGGGCTGGGGCATGTTCGTTTATTCCCGTGCCGGATACGGCCAGTCCGACCCGGCCGACCTGCCGCGCCCTCTGGATTACATGACGCGCGAGGCGGTCGAGGTTCTGCCGCAGGTGCTGGACGGCATCGGCTTTCGCCGGGGCATCCTGATGGGCCATTCCGATGGGGCAACCATCGCCGCGATCTACGCGGGTTCCGTTGAGGATTTCCGCGTGCGGGGCCTGATCCTGATGGCGCCGCATTTCTTCACCGAGGAGATGGGCCTGGCCGAGATCGCCCTTGCCAAGACGGCGTTCGAGACGGGGGGCCTGCGCGACCGTATGGCGCGCTATCACGCCGATCCCGACAACGCCTTTCGCGGCTGGAACGACGCGTGGCTGGATCCGGAGTTCAAGGCCTGGGACGTGTCCGAGGTGATCGATTACATCCGTGTGCCCACGCTGGCGATCCAGGGTGCCAAAGATCAGTATGGCACGCTTCTCCAGATCGAGGAGATCGCCGACCGCTCCTATGCGCCGGTGGACGTGCTGGTGCCCGAAGGCGCACGCCACGCGCCGCACCTCGACGCCTCCGAGGCCGTGCTGGCCGAGGTGGCCGGGTTCTGCGCCCGGCTGGAACGGATCGAGAAGGCAACGCCGGACGCCGCCTGATGACCGGCTGGCGCCCGGATTGGGCCTATGTGCCGGGCCGCACGCCGCGCCATGCGGAGGGCCTGTTCGATCCGCTCAAGGGGATCGCGGACCCGCTGGAGGCCTCGCCCGCGTGGGTGGCGGGGCTCGCGTTCTTCGGCGACGGGTTCTTCTGGGAAGCGCACGAGGTCTGGGAGGCGATCTGGCTGGCGGCATCGCCAAACGGGGCGGAGCGGTGCCTGGTTCGGGGGCTGATCCAGACAGCCAACGCGCGGTTGAAACGGGCGATGGACCGGCCGCAGGCTGCGGTCCGGCTCGAGGCCATCGCCGGCGCCGAGATCGCCGAGGCTTTCATCCGCAGCGGTGGCGCGCCGGTGATGGGCTGGTCTGCTGAGGAGGTCGCGCTTTTGCTGGCAAATGAGCACTATAATGCATAATTTTCGAGGTACGATTGTCGATGAGCGATGCTGCAGCGAGATGAACGGGCAAATTAGGTGGCGCGATCCCGCCGGATGGCTGTTGTGATATGAGAGAAATGCACTATAGTGCAATCACTCGGAACGGAGAGGCGCGGCCATGACCAAGCGAATCGACTTTCAGGTGGACCCGTCCGCCTACCGCCACTGGCGGGTCGAATACGACGGTCCGGTGGCCAACCTGTTCATGGACGTGGACGAAGATGGCGGCCTGTTCGACGGCTATCAGCTGAAACTCAACAGCTACGACCTGGGCGTGGATATCGAGCTGGCCGACATCGTGCAGCGGATGCGTTTCGAGCATCCCGAGGTGAAGGTCGTGGTGATGCGCTCGGCCAAGGACCGGGTGTTCTGCGCCGGCGCCAACATACGCATGCTGGGTGGCGCCAAGCACGCCCACAAGGTCAATTTCTGCAAGTTCACCAACGAGACGCGCAATACGTTCGAAGCGGCTGAGGTGGACTCGGGCCAGAAATACATCGCCGCGATCAAGGGGGCCTGCGCGGGGGGCGGCTATGAACTGGCGCTGGCCTGCAACCACATCATGCTGACCGACGACTCGTCCTCCAGCGTGGCGCTGCCCGAGGTGCCGCTGCTGGCGGTGCTGCCCGGAACCGGCGGGCTGACCCGCGTCACCGACAAGCGCAAGGTGCGCCGTGACCTCGCGGACGTGTTCTGCTCGACCGAAGAGGGCGTGCGGGGCAAGCGCGCGCAGGAGTGGAAGCTGGTGGACGAGGTGATCCCGAATTCGAAATTCGACGAGACGGTGGATGCCCGCGCCCGCGACTTCGCGGCGTCCTCGACGAAACCGGACGTGGACAAGGGCATCGTGCTGACCGCGCTCGACCGGACGTTCCATGAGGATGGCTCTGTCACTTATTCCACGGTCGAGGTGCAGGCCGACCGCAAGGGCCGGACCGCGAGCATAACGATCCACGGCCCCGAGGGCGACCCGCCTGCCGACATTGCGGCCTTCACGGCCGAAGGCGACCAGGCGTGGATGCTGCGGGCGGCGCGGGAACTGGACGACGCGATCCTGCACCTGCGGCTGAACGAGCCGGAACTGGGCCTGATGGTGTTCAAGACGCAGGGCGACCCGGAAACCCTGCTGGCGCACGAGGCGCTGCTGATGGCCAACCGCGACCACTGGCTGGCGGGCGAGGTGCTGCAATACTGGAAGCGCGTGCTCAAGCGGATCGACGTGACATCGCGCAGCATGGTGGCCTTGGTCGAGCACGGGTCCTGTTTCGCGGGCATCCTGGCCGAGATACTATGGGCGGTGGACCGCAGCTACATGATGGAAGACGAGTTCGAGGGCGACAACCGGCCGATGGCCACGGTCACGCTGTCGGATGCCAATTTCGGCCCGATGCCGATGGCCAACGGGCTGACGCGCCTGCAGACGCGTTTCCTCGGCGACGACGCAGCGCTGGCGGGGGCCGAAGCGTCGAAGGGCGAGGCGCTGGAGGCCGAAGCGGCCGACGAGGCTGGTCTCGTGACCATGATCCTCGACGACATCGACTGGGAGGACGAGATCCGTATCTTCCTCGAGGAGCGCGCGAGCTTCAGCCCCGACGCGATGACGGGGATGGAGGCGAACCTGCGCTTTGCCGGGCCCGAGACGATGGAGACGCGGATCTTCGGCCGGCTGACCGCCTGGCAGAACTGGATCTTCACCCGCCCCAATGCCGTCGGCGAGGCGGGCGCGCTGCAACGCTACGGCACCGGCCAGCGTGGCGAATTCAACATGGAACGTGTGTGACAAACGTGGCGGCGCCCCTCGGGGTGCGTCATCCGTCGAGGGAGAAAACCGATGCTCGACCTGATCAATGTCAGCTATGACACCCAGATCCCCAACAACGTGGGCCTGTCCTCGGACAAGAAGGTGCTCAAGGCGCTGGAGCGCTGGCATCCCGGCTACATCAACTGGTGGAACGACCTGATCCCGCAGAACTTCCAGGAGTCGATGGTCTACCTGCGCACCGCCGTCTCGGTGGACCCGAAGGGCTGGGCCAAGTTCGACTACGTGAAGATGCCGGAGTATCGCTGGGGCGTGCTGCTGGCGCCGCAGGTCGAGGACCGGCGCATTCCCTGCGGCGAACATGCGGGCGAACTGGCCTGGCAGGAGGTTCCCGGCGAATACCGCAACCTGATGAAGCGCCTGATCGTGATCCAGGGTGACACGGAACCGGGCAGCGTGGAACAGCAGCGGTACCTCGGCCTGACCGCGCCGTCGCTCTACGACATGCGCAACCTGTTCCAGGTGAACGTCGAAGAGGGCCGCCACCTCTGGGCGATGGTCTATTTGCTGTTCAAGTATTTCGGCAAGGACGGCCGCGAAGAAGCGGACGACCTGCTGCGCCGGTCCTCGGGATCGGAAGAGGCGCCGCGCATGCTGGGCGCCTTCAACGAAGAGACGCCGGACTGGCTGTCCTTCTTCATGTTCACCTATTTCACCGACCGCGACGGCAAGATGCAGCTTGAGTCGCTGGCACAGTCGGGCTTCGATCCCCTCAGCCGCACCTGCCGCTTCATGCTGACCGAGGAAGCGCACCACATGTTCGTGGGCGAGACCGGCGTGGGCCGCACCATCCAGGCAACTTGTGAAGCGATGGTCAAGGCGGGCATTTCCGATCCCTACGACACCGACAAGGTCCGCAGCCTGGGCGTGATCGACCTGCCGACGATCCAGAAGAAGCTGAACCTGCATTACACGCTGTCGCTCGACCTCTTCGGGCAGGAGGTGTCGACCAACGCCGCCAATGCCTTCAACGCGGGCATCAAGGGCCGCTACATGGAGACGCGGATCCAGGACGACCACCGCCTGACCGGCGACACCTACAAGGTGCTGGATATCGTGGACGGCGTGCTGGTGGAACGCGATGTGCCGGCGCTGACCGCGATCAACATGCGCCTGCGTGACGATTACATCCGCGATGCGAGCGGCGGTGTGGGCCGCTGGAACAAGATCATCGAGAAGGCAGGGATCGAGTTCGAGTTGAAGCTGCCGCACCAGGCCTTCAACCGCAAGATCGGCGTCTTTGCCGGCAAGGATTTCGACCCCGAGGGCAACCTTGTTACCGGCGACGAGTATGACCGTGGTCTGCCGCACTGGCTGCCCACCCATGGCGACGGTGATTTCATCCAGTCGCTTATGAAACCCTGCTACGAGCCCGGGAAATACGCCAGCTGGATCGCCCCGCCCAAGGTCGGGATCGACAACAAGCCGGGCGATTTCGAATACGTCAAGCTGCACATGGCCTGACCCCGGGCCTGACTCCGACCCGGGCCGCTGCCATGTGCGCGGCGGCCCGAAACTTGATCTGGAACAAGGTGGGACGGTCCGGAACGGCTATCCTGCGGCATCGGCCTCTCCACGCGAACAGGGAGCACCCATGATGAAGACCGACCGCCTGATCGGCCATGCCCCGCGCACCCGCGCGCTGGGCGAGGACATTGTCGCCATCCAGGGGCCGTGCATCGGCTGCAAGGGCTGCACCGGTCTCTGCGCGGCGCTGATCGAGGCACTGTCGGTGCCCGACGCGATCCTGCGCCGGGCCTGAACCACCTCCGTTCCAGGACGAACGTGACACGCGTGACCGGTGCGAAAGCACCGGACTGGAAGGAGACGCCATGACCGCCCCGGTGAAACAGCACCTGATCGACCCGGAAATCTGCATCCGTTGCTATACCTGCGAGATGACCTGCCCGATCGGGGCGATCCAGCATGACGACACCAACGTCGTGGTCGATCCCGAAACCTGCAATTCCTGCATGGACTGCATCCCGGTCTGCCCGACCGGCTCGATCGACGAATGGCGCGTGGTGACCACGCCCTATTCGCTGGACGAGCAATACGGCTGGGACGAACTGCCCCCGCAGGAGGATCTGGGCGAGGCCTCGGCCGGAGGGATCGAGGCGCTGGACGAGGCGATGGCCGCCCTGCTGGCCGAGGCGCATGCGGGCGCCGGCGGCAAGTCGCGGGCGCCGGCGAGCGCGGCCAAGCCCTCGGTCAACCTCTATACGCTGGGCAAGCCCGCGACGGCGAAGGTGCAAGGCAATTACCGGCTGACCGACGATCCGGAGCACGACGTGCGCCACATCATCCTCGATTTCGGCGCCCTGCCGATGCCGGTTCTGGAGGGTCAGTCCATCGGGATCATCCCGCCGGGCGAGGACGCCGAGGGCAATCCGCATCTGCCTAGGCTCTATTCCGTGTCTTCGCCCCGCGACGGCGAGCGGCCGGGCTACAACAACGTCTCGCTGACGGTCAAACGCGAGGGGGGGGGCCTTTGCTCCAATTTCGTCTGCGACCTCAAGCCCGGCGACACGGTGCAGGTCACCGGCCCCTTCGGCGCAACCTTCCTGCTGCCCGACGATGCGCAGGCGCGGCTGCTGATGATCTGCACCGGCACCGGATCGGCGCCGATGCGCGCCTTCACCATGCGCCGCAACCGCACGGTTGGCGGCCGGTCGGGCGGGATGGTGATGTTCTTCGGTGCGCGGACCCCTGAAAGCCTGCCCTATTTCGGCCCATTGAAGAAGGTGCCGTCGGACCTGCTGGAAAAGCACCTGGTCTATTCGCGGGTGGGGGAGGCCAAGGAATACGTCCAGGACCGGATGATGGCCGAGGAAGAGCGGGTGGCCGAACTGCTGTCCGATCCCCGGACGCATGTCTATGTCTGCGGCCTGCGCGGCATGGAGGATGGCGTCGAGCGCGCCTTTACCAGCGTCGCCGAGTCGATGGGACAGTCCTGGGTGGCGCTGCGCGACGTGATGCGGGACGAGGGGCGCTATCACGTCGAGACCTACTAGGGCGCCAGTCGGGGCATGGGGGCTCTGCCCCCGTTGCGTTCCGCGACTCCCCCGCGATACTTGAGGTCAGTGGAAACGAGGGGCAGGGATGAGCGGCGACGGGTTCGTGCATGAAATCCGGGTGACATGGGGCGATTGCGATCCCGCGAAGATCGTCTACACGGCGCGCATCCCGTGGTTCGCGCTGGATGCCATCAACGCCTGGTGGGAGCATCACCTGGGAGAGGGCTGGTACCAGCTGGAACTTGATCGAGGGCTGGGAACGCCCTTTGTCAACATGACCCTCGACTTCCGCGCGCCGATCACGCCGCGTCATCGCCTGCTGTGCGCGGTGCGGCCGGTGCGGCTGGGCGAGACCTCGATCTCGTTCGAGGTGCTTGGCCGGCAGGACCGGGTCCTGTGTTTCGAGGGTCGGTTCACCTGCGTCTTCGTCGTGGCGCAGGATTTCCGGAAATGCGCCCCGCCGGACGACATCCGGGACATCGTTGTGCCTCTTCTGCCGTGAGGATGCGGAAAACCGCATTGCGGGGCGTGACCTGCCTGAAATTTCGCCTAGACTATGCACTATAGTTCATAAACGGTGCAGGCATGGCAGAGATCACCACATTCGACGGGCGGGTTGCACCGGCCACCAGCGCCGCGCTGATCGACCAGGCGGTGGCGGCGTTGATGGCGCGCGTGGGCGAGCGGGTGCGCTACGCGCGCGAGCGGCGCGGCATTCCGCGCCGGGTGCTGTCGGAGATGTCGGGCGTCTCGCCGCGTTACCTGGCGCAGATCGAGAGTGGAGAAGGCAATATCTCGATCGGATTATTGATGCGCGTGGCGATGGCGCTGGACTACCGGATCGAGTGGTTGCTGGGCGAGGACGACCCGTGGCGGTCCGAGGTGCTGCGCGTGGCCGAGGGGTTCCGGTCGGCGGATGCCGAGACGCGCGCCGCCGTTCTGCGGGCCTTGTCGCGCGAGACGCCGGAAAGCCTGCGGGCGCAGCGCGTCTGCCTGGTGGGGCTGCGCGGCGCGGGCAAGTCGACGCTGGGGCGGCTGGCGGGGGCGGCGCTGGACGTGCCTTTTGTCGAGTTGAACCGCGAGATCGAGACGACAGGGGGTATGCCGGTCGAGGAGATCATGGCGCTGTATGGCCAGGAAGGCTATCGCAAGCTGGAATCCGATGCGCTGGACCGGGTGATTGCCACGCATGACCGGATGATCCTGGCCGTGGCAGGCGGGATCGTGGCGGAACCCGCCACCTACAACCGGCTGCTGTCGCGCTTTCATACGATCTGGATCAAGGCCACCGCCCCGGAGCACATGGAGCGGGTCCGCGCGCAGGGCGACGAGCGGCCAATGGCCGGTAATCCCGAAGCGATGGCGCAGTTGCGCTCGATCCTGACCAGCCGCGAGGCACTGTATGAGCAGGCCCATGCGCAGCTGGACACGTCGGGCGAGACGGTCGAGACTTCGCTGGAGGCGCTGCTGCGTCTGATCGGGGCGCGTGGCTTTCTCGGGTCATGAGCGTCTGGGCCTGGCCCGGCATCTCTGTTCCAACGCTGCCGGTCGCGCCTGTCGCGGACGCGGCTTCGGTTCCCGCGAGGGTCGCCGTGGCCGGCGGTGAGGCGCTGGGCCTTGCACTGCGGATCGCGCGGGCAGGACTGGCCGTGGATCTGGTCGAGGCGGACGCGGTGGATGCGGCGCGGGTGGCGGACATGGCGCAGCATGCTGCGCTGCCTGCCCTGACAGTCGGCGTCGACAGGGGCGTGCTGGGTGAGGCGGCGCTCGTGCTGGCGGCGCCGGGCTGGGAGGAGGCTTTGCCCGCAGGTGCGGTGCGGCTGGGCGCGGCGTTCACGATCTGCGGCGGCGTGGCCGAACTCTTCGGTGCGCCGGAGGCCGCGCGGGCGCTGGCATTGCACCTGGGTTTCCGGCCGGTCGACGCGCCGCCCGGTGGGCTGGCCGGTCCGATGGCCGACGCGATGGATGGCGCGGCCGAGGCGCTGGCGCTGTCCGGTGCCGTGCCCTGGGAACTCGACGAGGCGCTGGTGGCGGCGGGGTTCGCCGCCGGTCCGTTCGAGCGGCAGGACGAGGACGGGGTGGATACCTGCCTCGCAAGGCGCCGGGCGCGGCTGCAGGCGATGGCGCCTGTGGTGCCGCGCATGGTCGCCGAGGGGCGGCTGGGCCGCAAGGGCGGCGTCGGCTGGTATCGCTATCCCGGTGGGGGCGGGCGGGTTGTCGATCCGCTGATCGAGGACTTGGTCCGGGAAGAGGCCTGGTTCGCCGGGGTTTCACAGCGATCCATCCCGGCAGACGAGGCTTTGGGCCGCGTGACGCTGGCGCTGATGGAGCAGGCGGCCACTTGCGCGCTGGACGGCGCCGATCCGCAGGTGTTGGACCGGGTGGCGGTCTTGGGCATTGGTTATCCGGCGCGCCTTGGCGGGCCGCTGGCGCAGGCGGTGGCGCTGGGCGCTTCACTTGGCCCGGCGATGCAGGCGGCGGGCCTGCGGGCGCTGCCGCGCTGGCTGGCGCGGGCCTAATTCATGTCCTTCAGCAGGCGGCCATGCTTGCGGGTTTCCTCCAGCAGCTGGCCGAAGGTCCGGACGCCTTGCGCCTCGAGCATCGGCAGCATCCGCAGCAGCACCTCGGCGGTGGCGCGGGCGTCGCCCATCGCGGTGTGACGCAACTCCGGCGGGATGGTGACGCCCAGCCGCAGGCAGAGCGCGTCCAGCGTATGCGTCTCGGTCGTGCCGAACAGCACCGCCGAGACCAGCACCGTGTCGAGGATCGGGTGGTCCCATTGCCGCTGCATCCGCGCGCCGTGGCGGCGCAGGAACGCCATGTCGAACGGTGCGTTATGGGCCACGATGACCGAGCCGCGGGCGAAATCGTGCAGCTTGCGGCCAGCCGCCACGATGTCGGGCTTGCCCGCCACCATCGCGTCGCTGACATGGTGCACGGCGGTCGAGGCAGGCGGGATCGGGCGGCCGGGATCCACCAGCTGGTCGATCGTCTCGCCGGGCACGAGGCGGCTGTTGACGATGCGCACCGCGCCGATTTGCACGATCTCGTCCTTGTGCGGCAAGAGGCCCGTCGTCTCGGTGTCGAAGACGGTAAAGACCAGCTGGCGCAGGGGTGTCTCTTCGACCGCCTCGGGCACGCTCTGGCCCATCAGGTCGAAGTCGAAGACCAGCGGGCGGGCGGCATCGGGCGCCATCTCGACATGGGCGGCGTCGATCACCATCAGCGTCGCGCCGCCATCGAGCGGCCGCAGGCGGATGTCGTAGGTCTGCCGGCCATCCTGTCCGCGCAGGATCGCGCTGACTTCCTTGCCCTTCTTTGCCAGCCGCTGCCGGGCCGAGGACAAGTCGCCCGCATCGAAATACTCGGACAGGGCTGCGCCCAGGCGCGGTACGCCCTGCTGGGCCAGCACCTCGGCGGCCTGTCCGTCATAGAGCACGATGCGCCCCTGCGCATCGGCCAGCAGGGTGGCGACGGGGATCTCGGTCAGCAACGCGGTGAGGCGGGCCTTTTCCGCTTCGATCCGGGCGGTTTCCGAGGCGAGGCGCTGCGCCCCCTGCATCGCGCTGTCCGACAGGGCGCTGGCCACGGCCCGGGCGGCGGGGGCGAGGTCGCCGAGATAGCGCGCGCTGTGCAGGTCAAGATCCTGCCCGGCGCCGGCATGGGCGCGGGCGCGCAGGCTGGTGGCAAGCCGCTGGATCGGCTTGGCCACGTTCTCGTCGAAGAGGAACCAGATGGCGGTGGTCAGCCCGACCAGCCCGAAGAGGGACAGCGTGCCGGCAAAGACGAAGCCGGTGGCGGGGTCGGTCTCTTGCGCGCGGGCGTGCCCGGCGTAAAGCGCGCCCAGCACGATCGACACGCCACCCGCCGCCAGCAGCACGAAGAAGAGGAACACGCGCAG
Organism: Thetidibacter halocola; assembly: GCF_018224955.1. GTDB lineage: Bacteria > Pseudomonadota > Alphaproteobacteria > Rhodobacterales > Rhodobacteraceae > Thetidibacter > Thetidibacter halocola. The sequence continues at coordinate 6,124 of NZ_JAGTUU010000008.1, read as the reverse complement.
GCGCAGGCTGAGCCGGGTCATGACGCGGGCGCCCCGCAGACGGTGGTCACCACCGCATCATCGGGCGGCACGTCGCGCCAGACGGGGGGAGAGCCGTCGCCCAGCGCGGGGTCGGCGCGGCGCCGGGTCGGGCAGTCGACGAGGATCTGCACCGCCTGTACCGCCTTCCAGCGGCCGAAGAAATAGACATCGGCCATCACCAGCCCGTCCTGCGCGCTGTTGGGCCTGAGGTTGTCCATGTCGACGGCGGAAAAGCGTTCGGTGACCGGAAAGACATAGCTCCAGGGCCGCCACGCGGCCGAAGTCTGCACCGTCTGGGCCACCTGCACGCCCTCGGGTAGGGCATCGACGGTTCGCCCATACCAGTTGTATTCGCTGCTGATCGTGGTGCCCAGCATGGCCGCGCCCGCGCCGATCGGGACCAGCCAGCGGGGCAGCCGCCCGCCCGTGAGGCGGTTCAGCAGCATGACCGCGCCCGCGCCGGCGAAACCGGCAATGAACACGGCGATCAGTTCCAGAAACATCGCTCCTCCCTTGCGCGTCTTTCGCGCTTATCCCAGCGCCCCCTTGCCGTGTCCCAGCGCCGATTGCAGCGACTTGATCACGACGAAGGCGTCGCGCAAATGACTTCGCTCAAAATCCGACAGGCTGGAGGGCGACAGGTAGTTGTCCGGTCGTCCTCCGGCCCGGATCTGGTCCGCCTGGTGATTGAGCCGCGTCTCGGCGATCAGGTCGTAGGCGTCCATCAGGTCCTGCCCGCCCGACTGGCTGAGCACGCCCGCCGCCTGCGCCGCCTCCAGCCGCGCCCGGGTGTTGACCGGCGTCAGCCTGCCTTGCAGCGCATAGACCCGGCCCAGGTCGACCACCGGCACGACGCCGTTATGCTTCATGTCCAGAGTGTTCTTGTGCTCGCCCGACCGGATCGTGGCAAAGCCGCGCAACAGCCCCAGCGGCGGCGTGTGCTTGAGCGCGTTCGAGATCATGTGCGCCACGAAGATCGAGTTCTTCGAGGCCGCTGCCAGGGTGCCCGCCTGGAGGTCGGCGAACAGGCGCTCGGCGCCGCCGATGGGGCGTAGGTCGAACATGACGCTGGCCAGCATCTGCGCCTCGGGCGAGGGCTTGGCGATCCAGTTGGCGAAATAGCCGCGCCAGACCCGCAGCGGCTGGCACCAGCGCGGGTTGGTGGCCATCATCTCGCCGGGGCAATGGATGTAACCGCAGGCATCCAGCCCGTCGCAGACGAACTTGGCCAACTCGGCGAAATAGCCCATCTGCGCCTCGGTCACGGCATCGTCGAGGATCAGGCAATTGTCCTGATCCGAAACGCCGGTCTGTTCCTGCCGCCCCTGCGAGCCGCAGGCGAGCCAGAGGTAGGGCACGGGCGGCGCGCCGAGCTTGCGTTCCGCCAGCGCCAGCAGGCGGCGGGTGGCGGCGTCGGCGATGTCGGTGATGAGGCGCGTGACCACCTCGTGCCGGTTGCCGCCCGCCACCAGTTGCACCAGCAATTGCGGGATGCGGGCGGTGACGCGGGCCATTTCCAGCGCGTCGGCAGCGGTCGCGATGTCGCGCACCAGTTCGGCCGAGGTCGTCGCCTGGAAGCGGGTCAGGTCGGTCTGGGTGACGATGCCCACCAGCTTGCCGCCCTCGGTGACGGGGACATGGCCGATGCGCCGCTCCATCATCATGTGCAGCACGTCTGAGCCGATCGCCGAAGGCGGCAGGGTCTGCGGCCCCTCGGTCATCACGGCGCGGACGGGCGTCGTGGCGGGCAGGGCGCCTGCGACCACCTTGGCCGAGAGGTCGCGGATCGTCAGGATCCCGCGCAGCGCCTCGCCCTCGGTCACGCAGATCGAGCTGACATGCTTGGCCGCCATCGCCTTTGCGGCTTCCTGCACGGTGGCGTCGGGTGCGCAGGTCAGGGGTGCGGCGGTCATCAGCGTCTCGACCCGGCTGGTGGCCAGGTCGGCGCGTTTCGGCTTGGCCGGGCGCTGACGGTCGAAGAAGCGTTTGACCTGCGGTTCGGTCTCTGCAAGTCGCAGGAAATCGGCGCGCGGCAGGACCAGCAGGGCCGAGTCTTCCAGCGTGCGGGCCGAGGTAACGGCCAGCCCGTCGCGCGCAAGCCCCCGTTCCCCGAAGGAATTGCGCGGCCCTAGGATCGACAGTTGCGCGCCGTTGCCGTCGCGCACCTCGACGCTGCCGGAATGGATCAGGTAGAGCCCGTCCAGCGGCTCTCCCAGCGTATAGATGTCCTCGCCCGCGGCCAGCTCCATCGGGCGGAAGCGCGGCAGCAAGTCGTCCAGCGCCTCCTCGGCCAGGCTGTCATAGGGATGCACGGAGCGCAGGAAACGGTGCAGGGCGGCGCGGTCGAGCGGCATGGGATGTCCTTACTCTCGCAGGCGGTAGGTGGTGGAAACCAGGCCAGACCTGAAGGCGCGCGTCTCGATCAGGTCGAAATCCACGTCCTCTTCCAGCAGGCCGAACAGCGGCACGCCGCCGCCAAGCAGGACGGGCGCGCGGGTGATGGTCATCTCGTGGATCAGCCCGGCCCGCAGGAAGGACTGGATCAACTTGCCGCCATCGACATAGACAGTGCTCCAACCTTCCTCTTGCAACGCCTCCATCAGGCGCAGCGGCGTGGCGCGGGTGATGCGGACGCGCTCTGCCAGGCTGTCCGGCAGCAAGGCGGGATCGAGGCTCTGGCTGACGACCACGACGGGCTTGTCATAGGGCCAGTCCGGCAGGTCGCGGACCCGCTCGAAAGAGCGGCGGCCCATCACCACCCCGTCCATCCGCGCGATGAAGGCGTCATAGCCGTGGTCCTCGTCCTCCACCGGCTGTTTCATCAGCCAGTCGAGCCCGTCGTCATCGCGTGCGATGAACCCGTCGAGACTGGTAGCGATGAAGACATGGCCTGTGATGCGCGGGGTGTCGGTCATCGGGATCCTCGGTATAGGGCGTCGCGGTCAGGCTTGCCATAGTCGGCGGGCGCAGGAAAGGGCAGGGGGCAAGGCGACGCGGTTCCGGACGCGCGCTGTCGCACATGGGACGCCTTGTCAAAAACAAACGGGCCGCCCTTTCAGGCGGCCCGTCCATGATGTCACGCGACGCGATCAGTGGTCCACGGCGGTGCCGGCACCGCGCGGGATGCGCACCGATTCCACCAGTTCCTCGATCTCGCGCGGGATCGGCGCAGTCATCTTGGACACGATAAAGGCCACCGTGAAGTTGAGCGCCGCACCCACGGCACCAAAGCTCGTCGACTTGATGCTGCCCAGAAGCGGGTCAGCGTCGGTGAAGCTGTTGGTGTCGGGGACAAAGAACCAACCCTTGTGCAGGAAGATGTAGACCAGCGTCACCACCAGGCCGGTCAGCATGCCCGCCACGGCGCCCTTGCTGTTCACCTTGGTGAAGATGCCCATCATCAGCGCCGGGAAGATCGTCGCCGCCGCAAGGCCGAAGGCCAGTGCCACGGTCTGCGCCGCGAAGCCCGGAGGGTTGAGACCCAGCCAGGTGGCCACGGCGATCGAGACGGCCATGGCGATCCGGGCCGAGAGCAGTTCGGTCTTTTCCGACATGTTCGGCGTCAGCTGACCCTTCAGCAGGTCGTGGCTGACGGCCGAGGAGATGGCCAGCAGCAGACCGGCGGCGGTCGACAGCGCGGCGGCAAGGCCACCGGCGGCGACAAGACCGATCACCCAGCTGGGCAGGTTCGCGATTTCCGGGTTCGCCAGAACCAGGATGTCGTTGTTGAAGTTGGTCAGCTCGTTCGCCGAACCCCAGCCCGCGGCTTCGGCCTTGGCCACCGCATCGGGGTTCTTGTCGTTGAAGTAGGCGATCTTGCCGTCACCGTTCTTGTCTTCCCAGCCCAGCAGGCCGGTCTTCTGCCAGGTCGCCATCCAGTCGTAGCGCGGGTCGTTCTCGATCTGCTCGAGGCTCACCGGTTCGGACTGTGCGCCGTTCGGCCAGAACATGTCGGTGATGTTCAGGCGGGCCATCGCGCCCACGGCCGGGGCCGTCAGGTAGAGCAGCGCGATGAAGACCAGTGCCCAGCCGGCGGACCAACGGGCGTCGGACACCTTGGGCACGGTAAAGAACCGCATGATGACGTGCGGCAGACCGGCGGTGCCGATCATCAGCGACAGGGTGAAGAGCACCATGTTGAACGTGTCGCCGTTATGCGTCGTGTACTCGTTGAAGCCGAGGTCACGCAGCAGGGCATCAAGCGTCGCCAGCAGCGGCTCGCCCGTGGCCTGGTGGTCGCCGAACAGGCCGAGGCCCGGGATCGGGTTTCCGGTCAGCTGCAGCGAGATGAAGACCGCCGGGATCGTGTAGGCGGTGATCAGCACGACGTACTGCGCCACCTGCGTGTAGGTCACGCCCTTCATGCCGCCGAACACGGCGTAGGCGAACACGATCACCGCGCCGATCAGCAGGCCGGTGGTCGAGCTGACCTCGAGGAAGCGGCCAAAGGCCACGCCCACGCCGGTCATCTGGCCGATCACGTAGGTCACGGAGGCGATGATCAGGCAGATCACGGCCACCAGGCGCGCGGTCGGGCTGTAGAAACGGTCGCCGATGAATTCGGACACCGTGTACTTGCCGAACTTGCGCAGGTAGGGCGCAAGCAGCAGCGCCAGCAGCACATAGCCGCCGGTCCAGCCCATCAGGAAGGTCGAGTTGTCATAGCCGGTGAAGGCGATGAGGCCGGCCATCGAGATGAAGGACGCGGCCGACATCCAGTCGGCTGCGGTCGCCATGCCGTTGGTGACCGGGTGCACGCCGCGGCCTGCGGCGTAGAATTCCGACGTGGAACCGGCGCGGGCCCAGATCGCGATGCCGATGTAGAGCGCGAACGACGCGCCCACGAACAGCAGGTTGATGGTAAACTGATCCATGTCCCTTATTCCTCGTCCACGCCGAATTCTTTATCCAGCTTGTTCATCCGCCAGGCGTAGAAGAAGATCAGCGCCAGGAAGACGATGATCGATCCCTGCTGGGCGAACCAGAAGCCCAGGTCGGTGCCGCCGACCGCGATGCCCGACAGCATCGGGCGCAGCAGGATGCCGAAGCCGAAACTGACCAGCGCCCAGATCACCAGGCTGATGAGAATGATGCGCACGTTCGCTGCCCAGTAGGCCTTGTCGTCCTTCTGGGTCGCGGCGTGTCGCGCGGTTTGTGATAGTTGATCCGCCATGGCGGTCCTCCTCTTCCTCCATTGACGCAACTCCGCTCACAACCCTCGCGGGGTGGAATTGCGCGTCCTGTTCATTCCCTGGAGTTGCAGGGAACATCCCGACACGGCCCTCAGCGGGCCGTTGCCATTCTCACGATCGCCGCCAACCCTGCGGCGATGTCCTCGATGCTCCCCATGGCGTCGATGCGCGACAACGCGCCCGACTGCTCGTAGTAAGCGATAAGAGGTGCGGTCTGTGCATGATATGCATCAAGGCGCGACGCCACGGTTTCGGCGTTGTCGTCGGCACGGCGGTTGAACACCGCGCCGTGGCACTTGTCGCAGACACCGGCCTTGGCGGGCATCTTGAAACTGTCGTGCCAGCCTTCGCCGCAACCGGCGCAGGTATAGCGGCCGGCGATGCGCTCGACCATGGCGGCGTCGTCGACGTCGAGGCTGATGGCCGCGTCGATCTTCTGCCCGGTCTCGGCCAGCAGCGCGTCCAGCGCCTTGGCCTGCACCGCGGTGCGCGGAAACCCGTCCAGGATCACGCCGCGGGCGCAATCCGGCTCGGCCAGGCGGTCGCGCAGGATGGCGATGACGATGTCGTCGCTGACGAGTTCGCCGGCCTCCATCACGGCCTTGGCCTTGCGCCCGGCCTCGGTGCCCGCCGCGACGGCGGCGCGCAGCAGGTCGCCGGTGGAGAGCTGGACGAGGCCGAAAGCGTCTTCCAGCATCCGCGCCTGGGTGCCCTTGCCGGCGCCCGGCGGGCCCAGCAGGATCAGGACGGGGGCGGTGGTCATGGAGTCCTTCATGATCTCACCCCTTGTTCATTCTGTTTTCGATGAGGTCGTCGACGACGGCTGGGTCTGCGAGGGTTGAAGTGTCGCCGAGGGCGCCGAAGTCGTTTTCGGCGATCTTGCGCAGGATGCGGCGCATGATCTTGCCCGA
>NZ_JAGTUU010000007.1 GCF_018224955.1 Thetidibacter halocola | reverse complement strand
GCTTCCTGCTCCCGTAGGATGCCGATGATCTGTTCCTCAGTGAACTTCAATCTCTTCATGGTCCGGTCCTCTTCGTGGGCCAGACTCTAGCATCAGATGGAGGAGTTATCGGGGGTCAGAGCAATTTCTCCAAGCTGGTCGAGATCTTCGACAAGCACGGCGTCACCTTCGTGTCCGTCACGCAGAGCTTCAACACCACCACGTCCATGGGGCGGCTAACGCTGAACATCCTGCTCAGCTTTGCCCAGTTTGAGCGCGAGGTCATCGGCGAGCGGATCCGCGATAAGGTTGCCGCGTCGCGCAAGAAGGGCATCTGGATGGGTGGACCGGTGCCGCTGGGCTACAACGTGAAGGACCGCAAGCTGATCGTGGACCTGGACGAGGCCGAGAGGGTGCGGACGATCTTCACTCTCTATGCCCGGTCGAGCTCCACGGCGGAGGTGATCCGCGAGTTGGACGCGCGCGCTATCCTGACCAAGACCGGCAGACCCTATGACAAGACCTCGCTCCTCAAGACCCTGCACAACAAGGTCTATCGCGGCCTCGCCGTGCACAAGGGCACGGCCTACCCGGGCGAGCATGACGCGATCATAGACGAGACGCTGTGGGACGACGTCCATGATGTAATCGCGAACAATCGCGTCAAGCGGGTTGCCGTTGCCAAGGAACCCTCACCGGCGTTGTTGCGCGGGCTGATCTTCACCGAAACCGGCGTCGCGATGACCCCGCACCACACCAAGAAAGGCACGCGGCGCTATCGCTACTATGTGTCGATGGACGCGATCAAGAAACGGCCTAAGGCCGAGATCCGAGGCCCGCAGCGGCTGCCCGGTGGCATGGTCGAGGATGCCGTTGTCGGCGAAATCCGCCGTCTGCTGCGCACGCCGGAGGTCGCCGCGCGGGTGTCGCGGACCCTGCGCAAGGATCGGCCCGACCTTGGCGAGGCGGCGATCAGCGCATCGCTCACCCAGTTCGACGAGATGTGGAAGGCGTTGATCCCGGCCGAGCAGGCCCGCGTGGTCAGGCTTTTGGTGGCGCGGGTCACCGCCAGCGACGCCGGGCTGGCGGTCGATCTCCGACATGAGGGCTTGGGCGCGATTGCCGCTCTGATGGCCCCGGCCAAGCCGCAGGTGGCGTGATGGCAGAGCCAGAAACCCTCCGCGTCCACATCCCGCTCACCTTGCGCAATCGCGGCGGCCGCCCCCGCATCCTGCCGCCCAAGGAAATCGAGGTCGCCATGGAACGCGGCCAGGATTCCCGCCTGCTGCGCGCCATCGGCCGTGCGTGGGACTGGCGGCGCAGGTTGGAGCGCGGCGACGTCACCACCATCGCCGATCTCGCCAGAGAGGAAGGAATCTCCGACCGCTATGTCAGCCGCGTAATCCGGCTTGCATGGCTTGCGCCGTCGGTGCTGGAACGTCTGGTCCAGCGGCGCGAGCCCACGGTGCTGTCGATCTTCGACCTCTGTGGCGTCGCGGAACTGCCGTGTGTCGAGCAACCGGAGCGCGTGTTTGACTGACGCCGAGTTCAATTCTGGAGAGGATCTATGAATACACTGCTTCAAGCATTTGTTCACCAAAACCAAGCGGAGCTCGATACAAGTGTCAGATGCTAAAAAAGAGAACATTTCTTGGAATTCGATCTCGACAAACAGCAGGAAATCAAACGATCTAGAGCGCGGTCCTAGTCCCCGGATCACCCCGAGAGCGGCGATCGTATTATTGAGGCGGCGCAGAAGGTCGTCGTATGTGATGATGTCCATCATATTCGCGTACTTGCGCTTGATCACTTCGAAGTCGAGCAACTGACTGCCAGTCATATTGGCACCACCGATTTGATCGCGCCCGACAATGATAATCGCTTTCGGGTTAGAAATGCGGATCTTCATATCAGTAGGTAGTTCGGATGCATACTTTGTGGTGAGCGTCGTTTCGCCTCTGATACCCCATTTCGACAGATGGAAAAGATACTTCTCAGCCTGCATGATACTGCCGCTCAGTTCGGATGTCGGGATACTGTTGCCACGGTATTGGCTCTTGCGGAGTATCTTGTCTTCGAATGGTTTTTTGACCTCAATAATGTCGAGGTTGCCGTTGGAATCGATTAAGGCGATGTCGATGTACCGATTAGTATTACGACCGGGGTCAGTGTAGTAATCGTGGATCGTCACGTTCTCGAGAACCTTGATGTACTTGGGGAATAGCAGAAGGAGGAAGGACAGCATGAGCTTCTGCCAATCGCCCTCCGACCAGTTCGTTTTTGTCGCTAGGGCATCTTGGATAAGATCACGGATCAAGACATATTTCTCGATCTCTAGCTTCTTCAAAGCATCGAGATCGAGTGCTTTGGCCGTGGTGAGAGTTGCTTTCTTGTTGAGGTAACTCTCATATCGACCGCGCGCGTCCTTCATGCCGTCCAGATACTGGGAGAGAATCGTGTGTACGCGGGCATCGGCATAGCGATTCAGCTCGTAGGTATTCGGGAATTTCTTCAGTAACTCTTCGAACACATCCCACGGAATGGCGTCGGCACCATTTCCACCAATCAAGATTGGATCAGAGATCTCCAGGAGTTCTGAGAGCCGACCAAAAATCGATACGTTGCGCTCGGCAACGAAGATCGAACGCTTCAGCTTCACGTCACGAATGATCAATACGTCGTTTTTACTGTTGAGAATTCGACCTGGGATCCTCACATAATCATTTTCGAAATGACCAAGCTGAAATCGATACCTATAGACCTCAAAATCCTGGGTTGCCGACGGCGGGTTTAACAGATCCGCTGATATGAACGAGAATGCATTTGATACACGCGCTTCGTTATCTTTCTTCAGGTTCTCCCAGATCCATTGATTATTGGTTCCAAGATCCCCTGCATATTCGAGTTCGACACCCGTGTCGGTAACCAGAAAATTAATCATGTTTTTCTCATGCAAGATTCGTTGATGACGCTATCCGACCAGATACTGAGCCGCTAGGCCCATTGGTGGCACCGACAAAGCACCCAAGCCGCTGCCTTGCAGCTAAACGGCATCAACCCCGCATGGTTTTTGGAGAACGAACGCTGTTTGCTACGCAGTCCACCGTCAGCAACTGTGCCGGTTCCATCAGTGTATACGTACGAAAGAGAAACCGCTTGGCCCTCGTCGCAAACGACGGGAAGGTTCCACAAAGAGAGCGCTGACCTCAGTTCGATCCATGGCCGCATTCCTAAGGAAAACGGGCAGCGAACCTACCCCAGAAATCCGTCTGTTTACGCTGGCATCCCGAGCAACGCGCCTACTGCGTGTTCTGTCTATGTTGCCATCGACGTCGTTCGGATCGAGCTTTTGGGTTTTGGCGGGGTTCGAAGTCAGGTCATTGAAATGGCGTAAGAAAAGAGGGCCGAACCGCAAAGGGCGAGGTTCGCCCAAACTGAGACTGAGGGCCATTCTGAGCCTGAGCCCGGCCTGACGGTGCGTCTATGAGGTTCGGTGGGTTCACGCAAACCCCTTTGATAACACGGAAAAATACGTGCCGGTCAGGGCGGCGTCACTGGTTCGCAATCGGTATAATGGCGGAGGGGATGGGCCTGATGTCCAACCTTCTCCTGTCTAGGCCTTTGATTTTAAACTGAATTAAGAGCCCCCAACACGCAGCATCAGAGTGCCTGCTGTCAATTCCGCTTTTCCACGAGCAGTCACGCGCATGCCGGATCGCCTCCGAAAGGACCACGCCCGAATGCGACGGTGCGGGAAGCCTTAAGAACGTCTCGCCCCGTCCACCGGGTCCGTGCGACGAGGCGAGACGCCCCGGCAGACGTCAGTATGCCGTCCAGCCGCCGTCGGTTGCGTAGGTGGCACCCGTCATGTTGCCCGCCTCGGGCGACAGCAGGTAGCACATCATGCTCACCTGTTCTGCGACCGTGGCCGGGCGGGCTGTCTGGTTGGCGTAGGCTTGGATCGACTTGATCTTGATGCGGCCCATGCCGGGGTTGTTGGGTCCAATTGCCTTGCTTTGTGCGGCAACCAGTTCCCCGGCTCGAGCGACCATCGGTGTGTCGGTTGCTGCCATGTTGACCGAGTTCACACGGATCCCGTAGGGCGCATAGTCGATGGCCGCATTCCGCGTCAGCCCGTTGACTGCGTGCTTCGAAGCGACATAGGCCGGGTTGCCCGAAAGCCCGGTCAATCCTGCGATCGAACCCACGTTGACGATCGACCCGCCACGTCCCTGCGCGATCATCTGACGCAATTCGTGACGCATCGACAGGAAGACCCCCTTCACGTTGGTCTTGAACACGTTGTCCCAGTACGCTTCCGTGGCCTCGTGAACCGATGCGAACACAAGGTCCTTCTGCGACGGATAATCCACCGGATCCCCGGAATACACTCCGTCCATGACGCCTGCGTTGTTCAAAGCTGCGTCAACCCCACCGAACTCCTGGACCGCGACTTCGACCATGCGCGCGCAGACAGCATCGTCGCTGACGTCTCCCGGGATAAAGCGCACGTTGAACCCTGCGGCGGCAACCTCGTCCATCGCCGCCTTGCCCTGCTCATCGAGCCAATCCACACCGACGACATTTGCGCCTTCCCGCGCCAGCCGCCACACTGCCCCGAGTCCCATGCCACGAGCCGAGCCCGTGACGATCACAGTCTTGCCGGAGAACCGGCCCGGCGTGAAATAGTCGTCCGGCATAGGCGCGATGTCGCGGCGATCGGGAATGTTGGGGTCCGCCGGATCCCACGGTTGCGCATAGGGCCCCATCTCCGGCGTTTCGGCATGTGCTTCTGCCGCAACTTTCGTCGCAGCAAGACCGCCCAAGGCCGCAGCGCCACCGATTCCCTTGAACAAGTCTCTTCTGTACATTCCTGTTTTCCCTTGTTTGTCAGAATGCGTATCGGATGAAGACCATGGCGCTCAGCCAGTTCTTTGCATCCCCGCCGAGCGCCGCCTTCGTGGCGCCGCCCGGAACCGTGTAGGCGAGGTGTCCGTGAACATAGGTGTTGCGGTTTACGAACCACTTCGCAGTCACATTCGCCTCGAATCCATATTCCGTCCCGTTCAGGAAACTCAACGCGGGGTTGCCCCCGATGTTGTTCTCCTGATCCGCGTAGAAGGCCCAGAGTTGCGGAACGATCTCCACCTTCGGGCTCGGCCGAAAGCTCGCCTGGATTCGGTGCGCGACGACGTTGCTATCCTGAACGAGCTTGAAATGGTTGGCGCCCTGCACCCACTGCTGGCCGTTTCCGCCTGACAGCATCGGATCCCAGCGTTCGTAGGTCGAGGTCGTGGGTTCATCGCCACTGAATCTGGACAGCCGATAACTGAGCGTCGGCGACCACTTTGCCTGTGGCCAGCTGTAGCCGGCCTCGACCCAGCCGGCGCGCGCGTCCATGTCGAAGTTCTTGTTGCGTTGAACCGCGTACTCGGCCCCGAAGAATGGGCCTTGCTGACCGGGCGGGTTCGGGCTGTAGCTCAGCCGGGCATCGTAAACCTGAAGTCCTTCCCTGGTCCCGGCTATGCCGCCAACGGGCGAGAAGTAGCTGAAATTCGACTTCGGCGAGGTCACGTAGCTTGCCCCAAGGGTCAGGCCCTCAATGGGTTTCGTCTCGAAATTGGCTCCGAAGTAGGTTGTTTCGCTGTCGATCGCGGGCAACTCGTCCGGGTCGAGGTAGAACAGCTCGAATTTCGTGTCGTTGTATGCGACCTGTCCCAACGCCAGGAAATCCGAGGCCCATCGTGCATTGGCCTGTAGCGCAGCACGTTCCTCGCCATTGGCGGCCGTGTTGGCGATCAGGAAACCGTCGGCAAGCGTGAAGCGCTGGCGTCCGACGGACAGATTGTAGGTGAGGCGGTTTCCCCGAGCATCTGTCGACCCGCCGACGATGCCAACGTATGCATCTTCGATGCCCGTAAATGTACGCGTCTTGTCCGTGAACAATTCCTGTCCGAACGAACCCGCCGTGATCGCGCTGAGCCCTCCGTAGAGATAGGTCTGCGAATTGATGGGCGTGATGCCATACACGCCATAGTGTGCATAGGCCTCCACCCATTGATCCCAGCCCGCGCCGGAAGGCGTCCCCTGAACCAGCGGATTGCCGGCGAGCATTGCATCCGGTCGTCCGTACCACGCGTTGTTGTTGGCGTAGTAGAGGCTGAGCAGGTCGAGCTTGAAACGGACGTATGTGCCGTTCTTGTCGTAGATTGTGGGGAAATCGCCGCCGAAGGCCAGTCCGCGCCCCTCGGCGGGAACCTCGCCCAAGGTGACATCGACAACGATCTCCAGACCGTTACGGGTCCCGAACTGCACCTCGTAGTCCGTCGAGGCAACGTCCTTGATCCTTCGGACCTGAGAAAGTTGGAACGCAAACTGTTCTTCCGAAAAACGGTCGCCCGGGAACAGACCCAGAAGGGTCCGGACCTGTTCCTGGACGCGGGAATTCAGGGCGCTGTCGGGGCTGGGATTCAATATCCGGATCGAGACACGTTCGACCAACTGGTTCGTGTAGGGATCGACGCCGGCAAAGCCCTGCGCCGCTGCCGGTCCCGGAAATACCACGATGCTCAGAGGTGCATTCAAACCTGTCAACGCCACAGTAAGCGCGATCCACCACGTCCGCATGCTGGTCTCCCGGAATCATATCACCCTCACGGCATCATGAAGGCAACGAGCGAACAAGGGCATCGATACCCGATCTGGGTAGTCCCGGTTTGACTGGCAAACGTCGGCTGCAAGTTTGCCCTGTCGGCTGCCGGAAGGTTCACCGAACCGCCGCATTGTGCCGATCGGAACGACCGGAAGCCATCGATCCCAGCTTGTCTTGTTGAGGCCTTTATCTCACCGAAGGCCAGCGCTTGCATGGTGGGCTGCGATCGCCGCGGTCGCGTTGCAAATAACCCGAAGCCTATTCGGGCCGATTTCGGTGCGCTTCGGAAGCGGCACCGATGACGACATTCAGGTAGGTAATTGTCGCCTCCGTCGCGGGCCGCAGATCTTTCGCCGCAGCGGTTGTCGGAATCCAGTTTCCGTCGCCATCGCGCGCGATCCACCCTTTTTCCTCGAGCTTCTGGATGCGGCGGCGAACGCTCTCGCGAGGAATCCCGGTGAAATGGGCAATGGACAGGGCATTCGTCGGGATATTTCGCGTTTCCTGATGTTCGCCATGCAACAATGACGCCCGCCAATCTTCACCTTGGACTTTGGCCGCAATGCATGCAAGGATGAGCAACAGTTCAAGATCGCCGTCAAAGTGCCCGCGAAGTTCCGTCAGAAGCGTCGCGAAGCCGGCAACGTGAGCGGGATGGATCACGTCGAGGCGTTCTTCGATCCAGGCACGTGTAATTGAGCGAGGCAGCATGCGCACGGACCTTCCGGATTGCCGGCAGACTTGTCAGTACCTGCTTACTCGAACGCGGCGTCTTCGCCAAGTGAAGGAAGTTGGCAAGGCCTTAGCTAGACAAAAAACACCGCGTTGGATTTTTGATTGTCCGATTGCTTGACGGTACAAAAAAAGTGGAGAGCGCACCCCTAGAGGGGGACGCTTATTTTCGTCTACCCGGCCCATGGCGGTGGGAGCGCACGCGCGAGGTGCGGGGTTGCCTGATGGATCAAACACGACCATTCTGTGAACAACAGAGGCGACGCTCCTCCGGTACTTGGGCGTGCGAGGCCTGTGGCGCCCCTTCAGGGAGCCGCAGCCCGGAACTCGGGCATAGGCCATTCCCGTGCGGGAACGAGCCGCGGAGACGAAATTCATGGTTGGGATCGATCTGGGGCTGAAGCAGCGGGGCGTGCTGGCGATGACGCCGGTGCTGCGGCAGGCCATCGGGTTTCTGGCCCTGTCGAACACCGATCTGTCGGCCCGGCTCGCCGACCTCCAGACGCAGAACGAGAGCCTCGTCGCGGTACCCGCCGCCGAAGCTGGCGCCTGGCTGGACCTGATGCGGCAGGTGGCGCCGCCCACAAATCGCGCAGCCCGTCTACCTCCGGACCGGCCGTATGGGGCGGCGGTGTATGATACCGACCGGATCGCCGCGGGCGATCCGGGGCTGATCGCCCACGTCACCGCACAACTGCCGCTGCTGGTGCGGAACAAGGCGGACTGGCCGCTGGCCGAAGTCTTTCTGCGTGCGCTCGAACCCTCGGGCTGGCTGGGCGCGGACTTGTCCGAGATTGCCACCGAGGCGAGGGTTCCTGTGGCGCGGGCCGAAGCCGTACTGGTGCAGTTGCAGGCTGCGGAGCCGACAGGCCTCTTCGCCCGCTCGCTGGCCGAGTGCCTGCGGCTGCAGGCGGCGGAAGAAGACCTGCTGACGCCGGCGTTCGGGCGGATGTTGGATCACTTGCCGTTGCTCGCCGCCGGCGACATCGAGGCTCTGGCCGAGGCTTGCGGCTGCGCGGGCGAGGAGGTCCGCACGATGGCCCGAGCGCTACGGCAGATGAATCCGAAACCCGGTGCCGCCTTTTCGCAGACGCCGGTGTCGGAGCGACCGCCGGACCTGATCCTGCGACGGGACGGCGAGGGCTGGCTGGTCGAACTGAACGGGCAGACTGCCCCAGCGCTGACCCTGGCGCAGGGCGCTGCCCGGCCCGAGACGCTGCGCGAGGCGAGGTCGCTGGTGCAGGCGCTCGAACGGCGTCACGCGACGGTGCTGGCGATCGCGTCCGAGATCATCCGCCGGCAAGACGCCTATCTGCGCGGGCAGGGCCCGCTGGCGGCGCTGACGATCAACGATCTCGCCGCCGCCTCGGGGTTGCACCGCAGCACCGTCAGCCGCGTTACGGCGGCGCTGCACATGCGGACGCCCCGCCGCACGCTGTGCCTGCGAGAACTGATGTGCGCGTCGGCCCCCGCGGCCCGGCAGCAAGAGGATCCGATGTCGGTGCAGGCCGTGTTGGAGCGGATGCGCGAGATCGTGGCTGCGGAAGACCCCGCGCAGCCGCTGTCGGATGCAGCCATCGCCGAGCGGCTGCTGCCCGAGGGCGCGGCGCTGGCACGGCGCACCGTGGCCAAGTATCGCGGCCTTGCGGGAATCCCGCCCCGCGCGGCGCGGCGGCGCGCGTGAGGTCTCCGCGCGGGCGCGTGAAGTTCACGCATGCTCGTCTCCAGCGGTCGCCAATGCGCGACATGACGGGCAGAGGGCGCATGGCACGCCTTGTGCATACTGAAAGGGTGTCCAAGCCAACCGGACCAAAGCACCCAAAAGAAAACGGGGCATGATCACAAGGGAGATTTCGATATGAAGGCACTACCCCGACTGTTGATGGCTACCGCACTGGTCGCCGCTCCAGCCCTCGTTCCCGTCGCCGCGAGCGCCGCGGACCTGATCGTCGGCTTCACGCTGGATGCCGACACGCTCGATCCCGCCAACCACCGCAAGCGCGAAACCGAAACAATCATCCGCAACATGTATGATGGCCTCGTGACGCGGGACGCCAACATGGTGGTCGTCCCCGAGATCGCCGAGTCGATCACCCAGGTCTCGCCAACCGAATACGATTTCAAGATCCGCTCCGGCATCAAGTTTCACGACGGCAGCACGATGACGGCCGAAGACGTCAAATTCACGCTCGACCGGATCACCGTCGACGGCGCGATGGGTGGCCAGACCAGCCCCCGCAAGGGCCTGATGGGGCCGGTCGCCTCGGTCGACGTCACTGCGCCGGACACGGTGCGCATCACGCTCTCGGAACCCTGGCCGATCCTGCCCGCGATGCTGCCGAACCAGCAGATCGTGTTCAAGGCCTTCGTCGAGAAGGTCGGCGACGAGGGGCTCGCGACCCAGGTCAACGGCACCGGACCCTTCAAACTGGCGGAATGGCGCAAGGGAGACGCCGTCATCCTCGAACGGTTCGACGACTACTACGGCGGTGCGACCGACATTCCTCCGGTCGGGCCGGCTTGCGTGGACCGCGTGATCTTCAAGATCATCCCGGAGAGCGCCAGCCGAGTCGCAGCGCTGCTTGCCGGCGAGGTCCACATCATCAATGAACTGCCCGCCTTCTCGATCAAGCAGGTCGAGGCGAACGACGGCACGCAGGTGATGACCGTGAACGGAACCCGCAGCTTCTTCATCGCGATGAACATGGAAGGCGAATACTTCGACGACGTGAAGGTGCGCCAGGCCGCCGCAATGGCGATCGACAAGCAGCTGATCATCGACAAGATCCTGGGCGGCAACGCCGCGCCGATCGACGGGATCCTGTCGCCCGACGCCTTCGGCTCCAGCGAACTGCCCAAGGTGGGCTACGACCCCGAGCAGGCCAAGGCGTTGCTGGCCGAGGCAGGATTTCCCGATGGCATCGACGTGACGATGGACACCGAGGGCGCGTTCAAGGACACCGCCGAGGCCATCGCCTCGATGCTGACCAACGCCGGCATCCGCACCACCGTGACCGTGGGCGAAGGCGCTCAGCTGTCCGACAAGTGGCGCACCAAGGGCGCGCCCAAGAGCGGCGACATGTTCTTCACCAGCTGGGGCAACGGCTCGCTCGATCCGTTCGACATCTTCACGCCGACGCACCGCACCAACGACCGGGGCAACTCGGCCGGGTATGCCAACGCCGCGCTCGACGCGCTGCTGGATGCCGCCGCGGTCGAGCTCGACGTGGACAAGCGCCGCGGCATGTACCGGGAAGCCGAGATGATGATCAACGCCGACCAGCCCTACGTCTACCTCTGGGTCCCCAAGGACATCTACGGCGTGTCCAAGCGCGTCACCGGCTGGCAGCCAAGCGCCGACAGCCGCATCAACCTGCACGACGCCTGCCTGAACTGACCAGGCCGGACCGGAACCGGGAGGAACGGGTATGAGCCTCGGAAAGCTGCTGGAGCGCCTTATCCAGCTTATCCCCGTACTGCTTGGGGTCAGCCTCATCGTCTTCGTGATGCTGGCGCTGACCCCGGGCGACCCGGTGCAGATCATGGTCGGCGAACAGGCGATCACGCCGGAGCAAGAGGCCGAACTGCGCCGCGACCTCGGCCTCGACCGGCCGATGGTGGAACGGTTCTTCCTGTTCATTGCCAACGCGGTGCAGTTCGACTTCGGCCAGAGCTTCTACCACGGCCGCCCGGTGGCGGACGTGATAGCCGAGCGGCTGCCGGCCACCATCGAGCTGTCTCTGGTGGCGCTGATCGTGGCGCTGGCCACCGCCATTCCGCTGGGCGTGCTGGCGGCGATCCGAAAGAATTCCATCTTCGACCGGCTGGCGACGGTCGGCTCGCTGCTGGGCGTGTCCCTGCCGGGGTTCTGGTTCGGGATCCTGCTGATCATGCTATTTGCCGTACACCTGCAAATCCTGCCGGTCTCGGGCCGCATCGGCTATGCTAGCGAGGTGCCGACGGTCACCGGCTTCCTGCTGATCGACACACTGCTGGCCGGTGACTTCGCCGCTTTCGGCGAGGCGCTGCGCTACCTGATCCTGCCGGCGATCACCCTCGGCCTGCCGATGACCGCCATCCTGATGCGGGTGACCCGCGCCTCGATGCTCGAGGTCATGCGGCAGGACTACATCACCTTCGCCGAGGCCAAGGGCCTGTCGCACCGCCGCGTGATCTTCCGCCACGCGCTGAAGAACGCGCTGATCCCGACCGTCTCGGTCGCCGCGATCGAGACCGGCAGCCTGCTGGGCGGCAACATGATCGTCGAGACGGTCTTCGGTTGGCCCGGTCTCGGGCGGCTGGTGGTCGAAAGCATCTTCCTGCGGAACTACCCGCTGGTCCAGGCGGCGGTGCTGCTCTACGCGATCACCTACGTCCTGCTGAACTTCGTCGCCGACATCCTCTATACCGTGCTCAACCCGAGGGTGAAGCTGTGACCGACGCGGCACTTGCGCCCACGTCCGCGCCCGCCGCGGACTCGCTCTTCCGTAGGAACCTGCGCGAGTTCCGGCGCAACCGGCTCGCCGTGGCCTCCGCGCTGGTCGTGCTGCTTTTCGTCGTGATGGCTGTCGCGGCGCCGCTGATCGCGCCGCAGGACCCCAACGCCACCGACCTTTTCCGCCGCCTGCAACCGCCGGCCTGGATCGAGGGCGGCGACTGGGCCTTTCCGCTGGGTTGCGACGGTCTGGGGCGCGATATCCTGTCCCGCATCATCTACGGCGCGCGGATCTCGATCTTCATCGGTATCGCGGTCATCCTGCTTGCCACCGGCGTGGGCATCCTCGCCGGGCTCGCCGCAGGCTATTTCCGCGGCTGGGTCGATGTTGTGATCGGGCGGATCGTCGATATCCTGCTGGGCTTTCCCTACCTGATCTTCGCCATCGGCCTGATGGCCATGATGGGGCCGGGCCTGGTGAACATCGTGCTGGC
The DNA here is from genome assembly GCF_018224955.1 of Thetidibacter halocola. Classification (GTDB taxonomy): domain Bacteria; phylum Pseudomonadota; class Alphaproteobacteria; order Rhodobacterales; family Rhodobacteraceae; genus Thetidibacter; species Thetidibacter halocola. The sequence goes on along the minus strand of NZ_JAGTUU010000007.1, from coordinate 298,860 downwards.
GCTGGCCTACAAGGAATGGGTCATTCCCTGCCGCGTTGTGCGTGGCGAGACGCTGGCCGTGCGCGAACTGGAATACGTCGAGGCAGCACGGGCGCTGGGCGCCGGTCCCCGCCACATCATGTGGCGCGAGATTCTGCCCAACATCCTGTCGCCGGTCATCGTGGTTTCGACCATCCGCATGGCCAACGTCATCATCCTCGAGGCCTCGCTGTCCTTCCTCGGGTTGGGCGTACAGCCGCCCACCGCCAGCTGGGGCAGCATGGTGTCGGACGGCCGCGCCTTTATCCTCGAATCCTGGTGGGTCTCGACGTTCCCGGGCCTCGCCATCCTGCTGCTGGTGCTTGCGATCAACGTCGCCAGCCAGGGCCTGCGCGACGCCTTCGACCCGAGGTTCAGCGAATGACCGTGCTTCTCGAGGTCAGCAACCTGCACACCGAGTTCCACGCCCGCGCCGGGCTGGTCCGGGCGGTGGACGGGGTCAGCCTGAAGGTCTCGCGCGGCGAATGCCTGGGTGTCGTCGGCGAAAGCGGCTCGGGCAAGTCGGTGACCTTTTCCAGCGTCATGGGCCTGGTCCGGTCGCCGGGGCAGGTCACGCAAGGCGCGATCTTCTTCGACGGGCGGAACCTGCGCGATCTGTCGCGCGAGGAGATGAGGGCCATCCGCGGCCGCGACATCGCGATGACGATGCAGGACGCGCTGACCGCGCTGAACCCCGCGCTGACCGTGGGCGAACAGCTGGCCGAAGTGCTGGAGGCGCATGACGAGACGCTGCCGACTGGCCGCACGGCCCGCCGCACCGCGATCCGCGACCGCTCGGTCGAGATGCTGGGCCTTGTCGGCATCCCTTCGCCCGAGGCGCGGCTGCGGCAATATCCGCACGAGTTCTCGGGGGGGATGCGTCAGCGCATCATGATCGCCATCGCGCTGGCCTGCCGGCCCAAGCTGCTGATCGCCGACGAACCTACCACAGCGCTCGACGTGACGATCCAGGCGCAGGTGCTGGAGCTGATCTCGGACATCCGCGCGCGGCTGGGCATGGCGGTAGTCCTCATTACGCACGACCTTGGCGTGGTGGCCGAGCATTGCGATCGTGTCATGGTGATGTATGCCGGGCAGGTGGTCGAGGAAGGGCCGACCGACCAGGTGATCGGCGCGCCGTGTCACCCCTACACCCGCGGCTTGCTGGCCTCGATCCCGCGGCCCGCGCTGCGCGGCCAGCCGCTGACCCCGATCATGGGGCAGGTGCCGGACCTCGTGGGCCTGCCGCCGCAGTGCCGGTTCCATTCACGCTGCCCGCTGGCGCAACCCCAATGCCTGGTCGAGGTGCCGATGCGCGATGCCGGGCCGGGCCGCCGCTCCCGCTGCCTGCGGCTGGAGGAGATGGCATGACCCTGCTTCAGGTCGACGGTCTTTCCAAGCATTACGAGGCGCGCCGCTCGCTGGCGCAGCGCCTTGTCGGCACCCCTCGCAGCGTCGTGCGGGCGGTGAACGATGTCTCCCTCACCGTCGCCAAGGGCGAGGTGCTGGGCCTGATCGGCGAATCCGGCTGCGGCAAGTCCACGCTCGGCCGGGCGATCCTGCGCCTGCATGAGCCGACCTCGGGGCGCGTGACCTTCGACGGCACGGATGTGACCGCGCTGGCCGCACCGGACCTGAAGGCGATGCGGCGGCGGATGCAGATCATCTTTCAGGATCCATATGCCAGCCTGAACCCGCGCCGCACCGTGGCCGAGATCGTGGGGCTGCCCTTGGCGCTGCACGGGATCGCCAGCGGCGAGGAGGCGCGCGCGATCACCGCCCGTGTTCTAGAACGCGTGGGCCTGAGGGCCAGCCAGCTCGACCGCTATCCGCACCAGTTCTCGGGCGGCCAGCGGCAGCGCATCGGCATCGCCCGGGCGCTGGTGTCGAACCCGGATTTCATCGTCTGCGACGAGCCGGTCTCGGCGCTGGACGTGTCGATCCAGGCGCAGATCATCGCGCTGCTGCTGGAGTTGAAACGCGAGTTCGGCCTGACCTACCTGTTCATCAGCCACGACATCTCGGTGATCGGCTACCTCGCTGACCGGGTCGCGGTGATGTATCTCGGCGAGATCGTCGAGACCGGCCCGGTCGCCGAGGTGCTAGACAACCCGCGCCATCCCTACACGCAAAGCCTGCTGTCGGCGGTGCCCGAGGTCGGCCCCCGGCGCGATAAGGCGCGGGTGCGGCTGCAGGGCGATCTGCCGTCGCCGCTGAAGCCGCCGAAGGGATGCAAGTTCCACACCCGTTGCCCGCTGGCCATTCCCGCCTGCGCGGAACGGCCGCCGGAAAGCCGGGGCGTCGGGCCGGGCCATGTCGCAGCCTGTCACCGTCTGGACGGGAACCTCAGCCTGCTGGAACCTGTGCGATGATCGAGGTCACCGCGCGCGGCACCGCATACGAACGCGGACTTGCCCAGCAGGGCGCGGTCCCGGTCGAGACGCTGCGCGCGGCGACCGTGGCCCGGGTGGAACAGGCCCGCGCGGAAGGGCTGATCGACGCAGCGGCCCAGGACTACCTCGCGGCGCAGCGCGCCTTTCACGAGGCGCATGATCCCGAGAGCCTCGCCGAGCTGCGCGGCATCGCCGATGCCTTCGCCTTGCCAGAACCGGACCTTTTCGCGCATCTGCACCTGGGCACGCTGCGCGACATGAAGGGCGGCGCCACACTGATAGACGGGTGCAGCGCAGTGGCCGTCAACGACGGTCCCGAGGGGCCGCTGGTGTTCAAGAACCGCGACTATTCCGGCCGTCACCTGGGCATCCAGTGCGTGCTGCGCCACGAGGGACCGGACATTGCGACCGGGCAGATCCTGAGCCTTGGCAGCCTCGGCAGTCTTGCGGCCTGGTCCTCGGGGATCAACGCGGCGGGGCTGGCCGTGGCCGACACGCAAGTGGCGGTCAACCGGCACCGCGTCGGCTGGCTGCGCTACTTCCTGCTGCCGCGCCTGCTTGCCCGCGCCGCGACGGTGGCCGAGGCCCTGGCAATGATCCGAAGCCTGCCGCATGCGGGTGGCGGCACGCTGGTGATGGCGGATCGGGGCGGGGCGACAGCCTCGGTCGAACTTTCGGCCCATAGCCCGGCGATTGCCGAGGGTGGTCTGCAATGGCGCACCAACCATTACACCGCGACGGAGACCCGCGACGAAACGCTGGGCGCCGCTGGCGACCGGATCGCCGGAAACTCGCAGGCCCGGTTCGACCACTTGGCGCGGGTCCTGCTCGGCCGGGACTGGACAGCTGCTGCTGCCCGAGACCTGATGGCCACGCATCCCGGCCCGGATGCCGCCCCGATCTGCCAGCATGGCGAGGGTGGTGACGGCGCCGAGACAATTTCCTCGGCCATTTATTCGTGTAGGGTCGGGGGAATGGAGATCAGCGAAGGCACGCCCTGCCTCGGACGCTGGCAGGTCATGACGCCCTGCCGCTGAGCGGCGCGGGCGACCGGAAAGGCGGCATGGCGGATTACAGCAATGAACTGGTCGGCAATTCCCCGGCCATCGACTCATTGCGCAGGCTGGTGAACAAGGTCGGCCGAAGCCCGACCCGCACTGTCCTGATCTACGGCGAGACCGGCACCGGCAAGGGCCTCGTGGCGCGGATGATTCACCAGGTCTCGACCCGCGCGGCGCGCGATTTTGTCGACATAAACTGCGCGGCACTGCCGGCAAACCTGCTGGAATCCGAGTTGTTCGGGCATGAGAAAGGCGCCTTCACCGGCGCCATCGACCGCAAGCTAGGGCTGGTCGAGGCCGCAAACCAAGGCACCGTCTTTCTCGACGAGATCCGCGAGATGGACCTGACCCTGCAAGCCAAGCTGCTCAGCCTGCTGGACACCCAGCAATTCCGCCGCGTGGGTGCGGTGAAGCCGGTCAAGGTCGACGTGCGCTTCATCGCCGCCACCAACAAGGTGCTGCTGTCCGAGGTGACCTCGGGTCGGTTCCGCGAAGACCTTTACTACCGGCTTCAGGTGGTGGCTGTGAACCTGCCCGCCCTGCGCGACCGGGGCGACGACGTGTTGACGCTGGCGCGGCACTTCATCGCCCGCTTCAACCGCGCCTATGGCCGTTCGGTCACCGGGCTGGCACCGGAAACCGAGCAGATCCTGTTGCGCTATCCCTGGCCCGGCAACGTGCGCGAACTCGAGAACCTGCTGGAGCGGATCTTCATCCTCGAGGAAGAGAACGAGATCCTGCCGCGCCACTTGCCCGACCGGATCCTGCGCAACGCCGCGGGTCCCGCGGATCGCACCCTCGTCCCGGCGCCCACGGACGACCCCACCGACTACCACGCCGCCACCGAGGCCTTTCAGCGCGAGCTGATCGGCCGGGCGATGTCGACCGCGGGCGACAACCCCGGCGAGGCCGCGCGCCTGTTGGGATTGTCACGCCACGCCCTGCGCCACCAGATGATCAAGCTCGGGCTGCTGAAGCCCTGAACCGGCGACGCCGCGCGATCTCCACACCTTTGCGCGCATTTCGCGCATCTCGCCCGTGACGGGCCTTTCCCCGCCCGGCAAAACGCCCGCCGTTCTGGCACGGATTGCGCATAAGGAAGGGCAAGACGCCCAGCGCGAGAGGAAGTCATGTCGTCCATCCGGATCATCTGCCCGAACGGGCATCTGGGCTTTGCCCCGCTCAAGACCGAGAGTTTCCGCCTGGCGGTGGAAACCCGCCCCGATTTCATCGCCGCCGACTCGGGTAGCGACGACATCGGCCCCGTGCCGCTCGGCAATGACAGCTGCGCGAGCCCGCGCGCCTGGCAGGAGCACGACCTCGAGGAAATGCTGCTGGCTGCGCGGCGCATCGGCGTCCCGATGCTGATCGGCTCGGCCGGGGACACCGGCTCGAACAGCCGCGTCGACATGTACGTGCAGATCATCCGCGACCTCGCCGCGCGCCACGGACTCGCGCCCTTCAAGCTGGGCTGGTTCTATTCCGAGGTCGACCGGGAACTCGTCCGCGCCAAGATCCGCGGCGGATCATCCATCCGAGGGCTCGATGCCCGCGAGGACCTCTCCGAAGAAGAACTCGACGCGACCTCGCGGGTCGTCGCCATGGCTGGCGTGCATCCCTTCGTTCGGCTGCTGGAGGAGGGCTGCGATGTCATCATCGGCGGTCGGTCTTCGGACAGCGCGATCTTTGCCGCCTGCGCGCTCTTCAAGGGCTTCCCCGAGGCGCAGAGCTACTACCTTGGCAAGGTGCTGGAATGCGCCTCGTTCTGCGCCGAGCCCTACGGCGCCAAGGAAACCGTGATGGGCGAGATCACGCAGGACTCGGTTTCGGTGACGGCGATGGCGCCCTGGCAGCGCTGCACCGTCGCATCCGTGGCCGGGCACGCGATGTATGAACGCTCGAACCCTTTCCACGAATATGTCGCGGGCGGCCTGCTCGACATGACGAACTGCCGCTACGAGCAGGTCACCGACCGCACGACCCGCGTTACAGGCATGGAATTCGTTCCAGCCGAGGATTTCCGGGTCAAGCTGGAGGGCTCGGGCAAGGTAGGCGAACGGTTCGTCGGCATGGCGGGCATCCGCGATCCTTATACCATCGCCAATGTCGACGCGGTGATCGACTGGGCGCGCAAGCAGACCGAGGAGCGCTTTGGCCCGACCGGCTGGAAACTGCATTACAGCGTCTTCGGCCGCAACGGCGTGATGGGCGACATGGAGCCGCTGAAGGACAAGCCCGGACACGAGCTCTGCGTCGTGGTGCAGGGCGTGGCGCCCACCCGCGAGATGGCCGAGGAGGTCTGCATGACGGGCACGCGGCAGATGTTCTACGCGCGTCTGCCCGACGTGAAAGGCACCGCCGGCGGTGTCTCCTTCGTGCTCGACGAGGTGATGCCGGCCAGCCCCGCCTATCGCTGGACGCTCAACCACACCATGTCGGTCGGCGACCCGCTGGAGCTCTTCCCCACCCATACCGAAGTTGTCGGCTGAGGCACGCCATGAACACCCGTAAAAAACTGTCCGATCTGGCCAAGACCATCCGATCGAAGAACGCTGGCACCGACAAGATCACCTTCGACATCATCTTCCGCGAGCGTGACACCTACGAGATGGTCAAACGGTCCGGGGTGCTGACGCGAGAAAGCGTCTGCCGGACGCTGAACGTCGATCCCGCCCGGCTGACCGACTTCGTCGAATATGATCCGGCCTACGCGATCAAGTTCACCATCCTGCGCGAACGCCCTTCGGGCAGCGCGGGCGACGGCGACATCTTCGGCGCGCAGCAATACGCGCCCTTCCTCGATGTCGAGGTCGATATCTCGGCCTGACCCCAGGGCAGAAAAAAGCCCGGTCTTACGGTTCCGTTTGACAAATGGACCGATGGCCGGGTTTCCCTTGCCCCAGACCGAATGCCCCTCAGCTTAAGTGACAGAGGTATCGAGAGCGAAGCAGCTGTTCAGCCCCGCGATGCAGTCCTCAATCTCGATGACCTGTCGGTTGAATATCCCGGCCATGCGCCGCTGGCCTGGCCGTGTCGTCCAAAGCATCTTCTTCTCGATACGGCTCTGAGGGTGACTGAGGCGTCATCGTCGCCGTATGGCACGGCCCAAATTCTTTGATGCCCGCAGGGCCTCGTTGCGCGGCGAACCTTGTCGCGCCATTGGGCCGAGCGACCAGCGCACGCGCAAGCGGCGATGGCCTGCGAGGGTTTCACGGACCTGAAGCCCGTGATGACGTTCGCGCTCGGGCCGTCAGACAAGTGCCTTAGCGTGGTCGTCGTGTGACCTCTGCCGCAAGCACCGCCACATGACTGCCGCTACGCGTATCGAACGGGTTGCACGCCATCATCGAACTGGACATGCTTCGGTCTGAATGCGGTCCCCTCGACGACTTCGGGTCGGCTGATCCGATCCATGCGGAAATGCCGGAAGTCCTCCCTCATCGGATCCCAGGCGACCAGGTACCACAACGGCGGCAAGATCAGCATGGCCTGTGGCTCAACCTGCCGCGTGGACTTGGCCCCTTTCGCGTCGCAATAGCGGAACTTCAGACACAGTCGGTCGAGGAAGCACCGCTCGAATGCTGGCAACAGATCGGGGTCCATCTCTCCTAGGGTCGACGTATCGACTTGAGGCGCCAGCGGCCCGACATAGAGACAGTCGAGCATACGGCGCAGATCGCGAAGCTTGTCCGGTGGCAATGCCTTCTCGATCTTCGCAAGCCCGGCATCGGCGAGGCTTGAGAACGGAAGCGTTCGCGCGGCGCGCATGCTCGACACGCTGATGATCAGCGCGAACACTTCGGCGACGGACAGCCGGGCCGCGGTCTGCACCGATCCGGGGTCGAGGTATACCCCGCCGCCACGGCCCTGTTCGGCGTGGATCACGTAGCCCTCGTCGCGCAGGGCCGAGAGGTCCCGCAGGATCGTGCTGCGCGACGCGCCGACTTCTCGGACCAAGGTATCGATGGTCGTCGTGCCAGCCCGGCGAAGGGTCCGCACGATTGCGTCTTGTCGAATACGGCTCTTCATGGCGGCTCACCACCACACAAAGGTGTCAGATTTTGGAACCATTTTGACATAGGTGGGCGCCGAGGCAATCAACAAAGGAGAGACTGCCATGAATCGCAACGCTCATTTCCCAGCGCCAACGCTGGTTTCGGTCGGCGATGTCGAACTCGAAGTCTTCGAGGCCGGTCGGGAGAACAAGGGGAACCCGATCGTTCTGTGCCACGGATGGCCCGAGCACGCCTATTCGTGGCGGCATCAGGCGCCGGCCTTGGCGGCGGCCGGCTACCATGTCATCGTTCCGAACCAGCGAGGCTACGGGAATTCGTCGCGCCCAGCAGCGGTAGCAGAGTACGACATCGCGCACCTGACTGGCGATCTTGCCGCGCTGCTTGATCATTTCGGGTACGAAGAGGCGACCTTTGCAGGCCATGACTGGGGCGCGAACGTCGTCTGGAGCATGGCCCTCCTGCATCCGGGCCGCGTCACGCGTATCATCAATCTGGCACTGCCCTATCAGCCGCGCACCCCGGTTCCCTGGATCGAGTTCATGGAAAGCGTGTTCGGGCCGGACAACTATTTTGTCCACTTCAACCGCCAACCGGGTATCGCGGACGCTGTCCTGGATGCGAACACCGGCCGCTTTCTGCGCAACCTGTTCCGCAAGAACGTGCCCGCTGCACCGCCCGAGCCCGGCATGATGATGATCAACCTCGCAACCACCACGGCGCCCGCGGGCGATCCGGTGATGAGCGACGAGGATCTTGCGGTCTTCATCGCATCCTTCGAGGCGTCCGGTTTCACAGCAAGCATCAACTGGTATCGGAACATGGATCGAAACTGGCGTATCCTTGCGGATGTCGACCCCATCGTCCACCAGCCCGCCCTCATGATCCACGGGACACAGGACTTGATCCCGCCGTCCGAGACGATCTCTGATTTCATCCCGCACGTGGAAATGCTCAGCCTCGACTGCGGTCACTGGATCCAGCAGGAGAAGCCGGAAGAGACCACCAGGGCAATGCTGAACTGGCTTTCGGTCCGGCAGGCTGCATAGGCATGGCAGTGGAAGGCCCTTCGCCGAGATCGGAGGGCCCGCGCTTCAGCGCAAATCCATGGCGTGGCCTTCGATGCTTCGACAACGCGGACACCATCGGCTTTCATTGCCACGAGGCGTCCGCCAACTGGCGCGAGCGCAATCCGTGTGCGCCTTGCCGTCCCTGTGCTAGGGTCAATGCGCATGTGACACGCAGGGAGCGTCCCCGCCAGGAGCGACAGAGAGTAATGGACAAGCTTTCCGTCATGCAGGCCTTCCGCCGCATCGTTGAACGCGGCAGCTTCGCTCGCGCAGCGGAGGACCTGGGCGTGTCGCCTGCGCTTCTGAGCCGCGAGATCAAGCTGCTCGAGGAAAGCCTCGGGACGACCCTGCTTACACGCACGACGCGCGCCATGTCGCTGACTGATGCCGGGCGGTTCTACTACGACGAGGCGTCCGGCATCCTCGATGCCGTGACACAGGTCGAGACGTCGATCCGCGACGGCGCTGGCGCCGTCCAGGGTCATCTGAAGGTTAACGCCTCAAGCTCCTTCGGGCAGACGGTGATCGCCCCGATCTTGCCGGGGTTTCTCGGCAGCTATCCCGACCTAAGGGTCACGCTGTCGATGGACGACCGTGTCGTGGACATGGTCGAGGGCGGTTTCGACGTTTCCATCCGCATCCGGGCCGCAATGCCGGACTCGGCGCTGGTGGCGCGCAAGATCGGAACGATGCGGCAACAGATCTTCGCCGCGCCCGCCTATCTTGAAAGGGCCGGCGTTCCACAGGCGCCTCAGGACATTACGAAGCACCGGGTCATCGGCTTCCTGCTCGCGGACCATCTGACCTCGTGGGCCCTGCAGGGTCCTTCTGGTACAATCGCCATCGACCTTGATCCACCAGTCCGAGTGGGCAACAGTCTTGTCCTGCGTGACCTGCTGATCGCGGGTCAGGGCATCGGTACCTTGCCGGACTTCGTCTCGAACGCGCCCGAGGCGCGCGGCGAACTGGTGCGCGTCCTGCCAGACTGGGAGCTTCCCGCACCGGAGATCTTTGCCGTCACATCCTCGCGGCTGGGCATGGACGCCAAGGTGACAGCGTTTCTCGACCATCTTCGCATCGCGTTGCGGCCCTGACATTCTTCAACAGGCGTAAAGAATGAAGTGACAGAGGGCCGGTTATTCCGGAACGCCCGATCCCCCATCCTCTCAGCCAACGAAACCCCAAGCTTTGAGAGGATCCCATGACCCGCGTTCTTGTTCTCTACTATTCCAGCTACGGCCATGTTCGTGCCCTCGCGCAGGCGGAGGCGGAAGGCGCGCGCAGCGTTCGCGGCACCCGTGTTGATGTCCGCCGTGTGCCCGAAACGGTCCCCGAAGATATCCAGCAGAAGGCCGGATTCGCGGCGGATGACACGCCCGTCGCTGCGCCTGCCGATCTGGAAGCTTATGATGCCATCATCTTCGGCACGCCGACGCTGTTCGGCATGATGGCTGGCCAGATGAAGTCCTTCCTCGATCAGGCTGGAGGCCTCTGGGCGCGGAATGCGCTGGTGGGCAAGGTCGCGGCCGTCTTCGCCTCCACAGGCTCGCAGCATGGCGGGCACGAGGCGACATTGCTCTCCACCCAGATCCCGCTGCAGCATTTCGGGATGCTGATCGCGGGGATGCCCTACACCTTTGGCGGTCAGACGACGGCCGAGGCTATCGTCGGCGGCGCCCCCTATGGCGCGGGCACGATCGCCGGGGCCGACGGGTCACGCACGCCCACCGAGACCGACTTGGCGGGTGCGCGGTTCCAGGGTGCGCATGTGGCGCGCATCGCCAAGCGGCTGGCCGATGCCAACCTCGCAGAGGAGGCCGCATGATGCCCGCTCTGACCATCGACTTCTTCCACGACGTGGTCTGCTGCTGGTGCTTCAACATCTCGTCGCGGATGCGGGCGCTGGCGGCCGAGTTCGATCTCGACATCCGGCACCGCACCTTTGTCCTTCAGGCCAGCAGCGCCGAAATGGCCGCGCGCTGGGGTACGCCCGAGAGCGCGCGCGAAACGATCCTGGGGCACTGGGCCGTCTGCCGCGCGGTCAGCGACCGGCCGGAGCTGGTTGATATCGACGCGATGCGGACGGCGCCGTTCGATTACCCGCACGGGATGACCGCGGCGGTCGGCTGCAAGGCGGCGGAACGGATCGGCGGGCAATCCGCCCACTGGGACATGTTCGACCGCCTCCAGCGCGCGCATCTGACCGAGGCCGGGAACATCGCCGATCCCGAGGTCGTGCTTCGCACCGGGCGGGACCTCGGCTTCGAGGCCGCGGCCCTTGCTGAGGCCTTCGAGGACCCGTCCACGGCTCGCGCCGTTGAGGCCGACCGCCAGCGCGCCCGTGCGCTCCAGGTCCGTTCCGTCCCGACCCTCATCGTCCGCGAGACGGGCACCCGCCTCGTCAACGGGCCGCGTGAAGACTTGGCCGCGCAACTGCGCGCCGCCCTGCGCCTCGTCGCCTGAAAGGAACCCGCCATGTCCCTCCCGTTCTTTCGTCTCAAGGACCCGGATCGCCGTCCGATCCCGCGCGGTGTGCCGCGCCACCTGCCGCCCCACCTGATGCGCGACATCGGCCTTGATCCCTGGCCCGAGCGTCCACGCCTTCCCTCCCAAGGGCTCTGGTGAGCCTCTTCAAGGAGACATGATCTATGTCCCGCACCACCGATATCCTTCTCACGGCGCTCGCCCCGGCGATCTGGGGTAGCACCTATCTCGTCACGACAGAGGCCTTGCCCGCCGGCTACCCCGTGACCCTCGCCGCGCTTCGGGCGCTGCCCGCTGGGCTCCTGCTGCTGGCTGTCACGCGCTGCCTGCCGCCCCGCGCCTGGCTCGGGCGCACATTCCTGCTGGGCAGCTTCAACTTTGCGCTGTTCTGGTCGCTCCTGTTCGTGGCCGCCTACCGGCTGCCCGGCGGGGTCGCGGCGACACTGGGCGCGTTGCAGGCGATCATGGTGATCCTGATGGCGCACGGCTGGCTTGGCACGCCGATCCGGGCGGGCGCGGTCGCGGCAGCTGCCAGCGGCGTTCTGGGCGTGGCGCTGCTGCTCATCGGACCGGAGGCGGCCCTCGATCCAGTCGGCATCGCGGCCGGACTGGGCGGTGCGGCGTCGATGGCGGCAGGAACCGTTCTCAGTCGGAAATGGCAGCCGCCGGTCTCGGCCCTCAGCTTCACTGCGTGGCAGCTGACCGCCGGCGGGCTGATCCTGCTGCCGCTGGCGCTGATCATGGAACCGGCGCTGCCGCCCCTCACGGCGACAAATCTCGCCGGGCTGGCCTGGCTCGGCCTCATCGGGGCGGCGGCGACCTATGCGCTCTGGTTCCGGGGCATCGCCCGGATCGAACCCGGCGCCGTCTCGATGCTCGGCATGATGAGCCCGGTGACCGCCGTTCTGCTGGGCTGGGTCTGGCTGGGCCAGTCCCTGACGCCCCTGCAGGGGCTGGGCGCCGCCATCGTCCTCGGTTCCGTCTGGGCGGGACAGCGGGCGAACCGGCCATCGGCGAGCATCCCGTCGCTGCGTTCGCCTCGCACGCAGTCCGGACTTGCATGACCTCCCTCCTGGAAAGGAATCTCGACATGCCGACTCTCACATCATCCCCCGAGCTTGCGCGCCGGACGCGGCTCGCCGGGTTGCTTTACCTGGTCATCATCCTCGCCGGTCTTGGCGCCGAGATCGGCCTGCGCGGGCCGCTGATCGACCTTGACGATGCGGCGGGCACCGCGAGGGCCATCCTCGCCGCGCCCGGCCGGTTCCGCCTTGCCATCGCCGCCGACCTGGTAATGGCGCTGTGCGACGCGGGGGTGGCGATCCTGCTCTACCTGGTCTTTCGGGCGGTGGCGCCGGGCCTTGCGCTGTCTGCCATGGTCTTCCGGCTGATCCAGACCGTCCTGATCGCCACCAGCCTCATGGCCTTGCTGATGGCCTGGCTGGTGCTGACCCGCGCCGACCCACCGACCGGGGCCGCCACCCTTGCCCTGGCGTTTCTCGACCTGCACGCGCATGGCTACGACCTCGGCCTCGTGTTCTTCGGGGTGAACAGCTTGATGATGGGCGCACTTGTCTGGCGCTCGGGCCTCTTTGCGCCAGCGTTCGGAGTGGGGCTGTCGGTCGCCGGGCTGGTCTATCTGGTCGGCAGCGGCCTGCGCCTGTTCGCACCCGACTGGTCAGCGGCATTCACGCCGGCCTACGGCCTGACGATCCTGGCGGAGACGGCATTCTGCCTTCGGCTGCTGTTCCAACGGAGCCCGGCCTGATATGAAACCCGTTCCAACCGAAGCCTTCGGGGCAAGTGCGGCCAGGCACGCTTTCCGCCAAAGACCGGTTCGACATGTCCCGACCACACGGGAGAAAGACCATGTCCCAAAGGGGATTCATTGTCCGCGCCCTTGGCGAAATTGCCATACGGTGTATCGATCTGGAAGGCATGGTCGCGTTCTACCGTGATGTCATCGGCCTTGAACCATTCAACGATCCGGACAACGGCCGCATCGTCTTCTTAAGGATTTCCGAAGGCTTTGACGGCCATACTGCCGTGTTGGCCCTGTTTCGCCACGACATAGAAGACGCTGGCCGAACCCGGGGAGGGAAGTTGCCCCCAAGGACCGGTCCCGGATCCTCGCTACATCACATTGCACTGAGCCTGCCGTGGGACGAGCAGGACGCGGTTATCGCGTGGTACGAAAAACTCGGCCGGGACCACAGCGTCGAGACGTTCGATTGGGTGGGGTGGCGCGGGGTCTTCACCTTCGACCCGGACGGTAACACCGTCGAACTCGTCGCCAAGGATCCGCGCTGGGTGGCGTCTTCAGGCGCGATGCCTGAGCCACAAGGCCAGTGAACCGCCACAAAGGAGCCAACAAAAATGTCGACCACCTCTTCAACGCTGCACATGCTGTTCGGAAAGATTGCCTCGGGAAAATCGACCTTGGCCACCCGGCTCAGCGCCGCACCCGGAACGGTTCTCATGGCCGAGGACGTCTGGCTCGACGCGCTCTTTGCAGATGAACTGAAGTCGCTTCAGGATTATGCAAGGTGTTCGAAAAAGCTCCGGCATGTCATGGGCCCCCATGTGGCCGCCGTGCTGAATGCGGGCGTTTCGGTCGTCCTCGATTTCCCGGCGAACACCGTTGCGCAGCGTGCATGGATGCGGGATATCCTCACGCGCACCGAAACTGCGCACGAGCTTCATGTCCTTGATGCGTCAGACGAGGTCTGCCTAGCCCGGCTACGCGCGCGGAACGCAGCAGGCGATCACCCCTTCGCAGTGTCGGAGGCGCAGTTCCATGAGTTTTCATCCTACCTGACAGCACCAACGCGGGACGAAGGCTTCAACCTTGTCTTTCATCATGAAACTGGGATCACGTCAGCGTAGACTAATGTCGATTGCCGATATTGGGGGACCCGGTTTCAATGCGCGTCGCTGCCCGCTGGGATCGGCTCACCCGACCTTGCAACCCCAGAAGGACGTCTGATCAGCGGCGAAATACCCGTCCTGCGCCCGGAAGCTGCCCTGCAGCTCGACCGTGTCGCCGGCCGTCAGCACCACCATCGTCTGCAACCAGAGCGCGGTCGCCTCGGAGACATGCGAACTGGTAACTTCGCCGCGTGAGCCGCGGATCTCCGTCGTACCATTGAGAAGGAGCCGCCCGCTCATACGCGCGGATGTGCTGGTATTGACCTTGAACAGCAGCGTTGTGCCGAAGAGGTAGGTCCCGTCCGCAGGTGCCACGAACCGATTGTTCGCAGCATCGAACGCCCCCTGATCATTGTAGTCGGTGTTGTTGATTCCGATGGTCGTCCAGGTCCCGACGCCGACGTAGTTGTCGTAATCGGTGTAGGCCTTGAAGCGGGGCAGCCGGGGAAGATCGGCGATGCCCGTGGCGTTGTCGACGATCAGCCCGTCGAAAAAGGTGCTGCCGTCAGCGGAGACCGCGAGGCGGAACCTGTCTGAACCGAACAGCCCCAGAAGCGCCTTGATGACGAAGCCGGTCTGTAGCGTCAGCCCGAGATCGTCGCCCGCGGCTTCCTTGTTCATGGTGTAGAACAGATTGCCGGTGCCGCCCTCGGCGACGGTTTTTGCCGTCCACAGCGCGGCGTTGAGCTTGGCCGAGAACGGGTTCGAGGTGTCCGCCGTCGTGCCCAGCCCCAGCAGCGCGAGATTCTGCAGCTCCGCCGGCGTGGTCCCGACCCAGCCGGCCCCGTCGTAGACCACCAGCAGCCCCTCATCCTCGACCCACGCCCGCCAGCCGGTCCGTGGCGGCAGGCGGAGCCACGCGCCATCGGTCCAGAGCGCGACGTTCAGATCCCATCCCATCCAGTCACCCGTCGCGCCCGAGGCGACGATGTAGCGGTCGCCATCAGCGGGAGAACCGGGCGGCACTGTCAGATCCCGGTCGAGAGCCGAGAGCTGGACGAGCCCGTCGAGGATTCGCAGCGCCTCGTTGTGGGTGACATGCTTCTGCGCCTGCGCCGCGAGGATGTAGGGCAGCAGCAGATGGGTCGTGTCGTCGGACAGGCCCGAACGCCCTGGGTGACGACCACCGTCGCGTGGTCGAGATCGCCGTGACGGACAAGATCGTTCAGGCGCCGGATGCGCTGGGTCCGGAACGCCTTGTCGATCCGCCAGTCCAGGGCGCAGGCGGTCTCGCAATCCGGGCAATAGGCCTCATTGAAGAGATCCACCAATTGCCAGTCATGCGTCGCCATGTGCCAACCCGCCGAGGCATCGCGACGGACACTCCGCCTGCCGCAGCCGTCACAGGTCGGGTAGGCCCCGACAAGCTCCGAAACATCGACATTGTCTTGCATTGCTGTCTCCTTCCGCAGGGTGGCCGCCCGAACCCATTCGGACGCACCCCTCGGCAGAAGACAGCCCCGGCCACCTTCCAGTCTGCACGTCTGACCCCGAGTGTCATAGACCCGGTCATTCGCGAATTTTGCGAATGCCGCCTGGGCGTCTGACCCGGACTAGCCCGTCGGGCGTGACTGGCCGATACTGGTGGCGTGTTGCACCCGCGCAGTCCAACAACTGTTCTCGGCCTGGCCCATCGCCACACCGGGGATTTTGCCTTTGGGCTGGGCGCGGCAGACCGGCTACTGCATTGCTATGTCGTCGGGCAGACCGGCACCGGGAAGTCGACCCTGCTGGCCAACATGGCCATCCAGGATGCGGATCAGGGCACGGGGTTCTGCCTCATCGATCCGCATGGCGACCTGGCGCAAGGCCTGGCACAGGAGATCGGCGAACGGACCCTCTACTGGAATGTCGCCGATCCCGAGAGCCCGCTTGGCTACAACCCCGTGACCCGGACATCGCCGGCCTTGCGGCCCCTGGTTGCCTCGGGACTGATCGACACGCTCAAGAAGCAATGGGCCGACGCCTGGGGCGTGCGCATGGAACACCTGCTGCGCCAGGCCCTCCTGGTCCTGCTGGACCAGCCCCGCGCGGATCTGTCCGACATCATGCGGCTCTTCCTCGAACGGGATTTCCGGACGGAAGCCCTCGGCCGCGTCACCGATCCACAGCTTCTGCAATTCTGGCAGAAGGAGTACCCGGCCATGAACTACAAGACCGCCGGCGACGGGATCGCGCCGATCGCCAACAAGCTGGGCGCGTTCCTCTCGCACCCGGTGGTCCGGAAGGCGATCTGCGACCCGGCCGAGCCCCTGCGGTTGCGCAAATTGATGGATGACGGCCGCATCCTGATCATCAACCTCGCCAAGGGGCGTCTCGGCAGTGACATCTCGGATGTCATGGGCGGGCTTCTGGTCTCCAGCCTGATCCACGCCGCCTTCACGCGACAGGACCAGGTCAAGACCAACCGCCGTCCGTTCTTCCTCTATTTCGACGAGTTCCACAGCTTTACTTCCGAAAGCGTGGCCGACCTTCTCTCCAAGACCCGCAAGTACCGGCTCGGCGTCATCCTGGCCCAACAGCACACCACCCAGGGATCCCCGGCGGTCTTCAATTCCGTCATGGGCAATGTCGGCACGCTCATCACCTTCCGCATCGGCGCCGGGGACGCACCGGTGCTCTCCGCCCAGCTCGGCGGCGTCGACCCGCGCGACCTGATCAACATGCCGAACCACCGCGCCTTCGTGCGCATGATGATCGATGGCGCGCCCTGCCGCGCATTCTCGATGACGACGTTGCCGCGGGTGGTTCGCGCGACACCATCCGGACCCGGCCTACACGCGCTCACTCACTCCGGTATGCTGGTGCCATGACCAAACCTGAACCGCACATGGACCCTCATCTCGAACGGCACCTGGCGCTCTGCAAGCGGGTGTACCTGCGCATGCTGGCCGACGGCACCTGGCCCTGGAAGTCCGAACCGGATTCGTCAAATTCCGAGGATCTGGTAGAGTCAGGGGGTAATCCCCATGACTTATGAAACACTGTTTTGGCTACATCCGCGTCAGCACCCAGAAGCAGGGTGAAGGGGTGTCGCTTGACGCGCAGAAAGACGCCATCGAGAGCTTTGCACAGCGCCAGTCCCTGACCGTCGTCAAGTGGTTCGAAGAGAAGCAGACCGCGGCCAAGGGCGGTCGTCCGGTCTTCAACCAGATGCTGAACCAGCTGAGGCGCGGCCAGGCGGGCGGCGTCATCATCCACAAGATCGACCGCTCCGCCCGCAACCTGCGCGACTGGGCGATGTTCAGCGAGCTGCCCGACATCGGCATCGATGTCTTCATCGCTACCGAAAGCCTCGACTTCAACTCGCGTGGTGGCCGGCTGACCGCCGATATCCAGGCCGTGATCGCCGCCGACTACATCCGCAACCTGCGCGAAGAGACCATCAAGGGGCTCAACGGCCGGCTAAAGCAGGGCATCTATCCGTTCCGTGCGCCGATCGGCTATCTCGACCGCGGCAAGGGGCAGCCAAAGGTCCCCGACCCGGTCAAGGCGCCGCTCATACGCGAGATGTTCGACCTCTATGCCTCCCGTCAGTACTCGCTCCGCTCCTTGCGGAAAGAGATGAACCGCCGGGGCTTGCGCAATCACGGCGGCCGCCCGCTCAGCCTCACCGGTATCGAAACCATCCTCAACAACCCTTTCTACACCGGCCTGATCCACATCCGGCGCACCGGCAAGACCTAAGAGGGGCGTCACGAACCGATCATCCCGGCCGCGCTCTTCACGCAGGTGCAAAACATCAAGTCCGGTCGCTATGGCAAGGTCAGCACCCGCCACGACCACCTCTATCGCGGGCTGTTCCGCTGCGGTCTCTGCGCCGGGCCGATGATCCCGGAGCGACAGAAGGGCCGCGTCTACTACCGATGCCACACATCGTCCTGTGCAACAAAGACGATCCGCGAGGACGGACTCGAGGCGGCGATCCAATCCACCCTCTCCAGCCTTGAGATCACCGAGGAACAGGCTGGGGCATTAGAGCAAGCCTGGGTCCACGACACCTGTGTCGAAGACCAGGCCCGTCGCCGTGACGCTTTGCGGCTCAACCTGGCTGCCGAAACCGGCCGACTCGATCGCCTCACGAATCTCGCCATCGACGGCACGATCGACCCGGACACCTTTGCCCGGAAAAAGCGTGACCTGACCCTGTCGATCGCGGCCCTCGAAGAGGATCTGGCCGGGCTGCCCGATCCCGCCGCGATCAAGGCCGACCGCATGGCGTTCCTCGAACTAGCAAAAAGCCTTGCCTGGCTTCATATCCATGGCACGGCGGCCGAAAAACGCGAAATCGTCGAAAATGCCTTCTCGAACCGGACAGTAGTCGGCAGAAACGTAGACTTCGAGCCATATCAATGGCTTCAACCAGATAGACTAACCCAAGGTGTCCTCTCTGGTGCCCTTTGTCGGGACACATATCGAACCGGCATCGCAGAGCACTGCCATGCTCCTCTGTCCAAACTGCTGAACATCAAGAGGAAACGATGCAACGACAAGAATTCGCCGATGAGAGCCTAAAATGAGCCTAAGCCCACTAGTAACTACCATTAAGTTACTGATTTCAGTGGTGAGCCGTGCAGGATTCGAACCTGCGACCCACTGATTAAAAGTCAGTTGCTCTACCAACTGAGCTAACGGCCCACTATCGCGCGGCTTGTAGAAAGAAGGCGAAGGGTGGTCAACCCCATCTTTCAGCTTTTTTGAAAGGCCCGCACCGGCCTTCTGTGCAATGGGTTAGCCCGGCGCAAGAATGGCGTCGGGCCGCGTTGGCAAAAGGCCTGATCTCAGGCGAAAACGTCCGGTTCTTCCTCGCAGTCGTCCTCGACCAGCCCGCCGTCTTCCTCGTCCGGGCAGACCGTCATGATCGACACCAGATCGTCCAGGCTGACCTTGGGCGGCAGGCCCGGCCCGTTGGTCTCGCCCGAGGTGTCGTAGGCTATGTCGCGTGGCAGATCGTCGGGTCCGTCCGGATCGGTCGGGTCCGGCATCAGGATCTGGGTCACGCCCTGGAAGTGGCCCAGGCCGATGGGTGTGCCATCGTTTTCGTCGAGATATTCGACCGACCCGGACAAGGTGTGGTCGACCGGGTTTTCCTCGACGTTCAGCAGCTTGATCGGGCCTTCCTCGGTCAGATCCAGAACAACCTGCGTGGTGCACTCGCCGCCAGTGTCGCCACCGCCGCCCGTGCCACTCGTGCCGCCAGAGCCTGCCGTGCCGCCAGAACCAGCCGTTCCGCCAGAGCCAGCCGTGCCGCCGGAGCCTGCCGTGCCGCCGCTGCCTTTGGACCCGCCGGTGCCACCTGCGCCACCGCTGCCTTTCGAGCCGCCGCTGCCGCCCGATCCCCTGGACCCGCCGCTGCCTTTCGACCCACCGCTGCCTGCGGTCCCGTTGGAGCCGCCACCGCCAGATCCGTGTCCATCCTCGCACTCGGTCTGGTCGAAATCCTTTGCCAGGTGAGCGTCATACCAGCGGGCGAACCCGTGACCCTCGACGCCGCCATTGTGGTAGGACGTGCCCGAGCAAGCGTTCTGAGTGCTGCCACCAGAGCCGTTGGACCCCTTGCCGCCGCCAGAGCCCTTGGTGCCCTTGCTGCCACCCGAGCCCTTGGACCCCTTGCCGCCACCAGAGCCCTTGGTGCCCTTGCTGCCACCCGAGCGCTTCGATCCCTTCGAGCCTTTCTTGCCGCCCGAGCCTTTTGTTCCATCGGAACCATCGGACCCCTTGCTGCCGCCAGAGCCATCGGCATCACCGCCACTTGCATCCCGGTATTTGGGCAGATCCCATAGCTTGTCGAACATTTGTGAAGCCTTTCACTCTGAAATCGGTGGGACCTGCGCGGGCGGTTTTCTGGCGGCACCTGCACGGGCTTCCCGGCAATGATCGGCCGAGCATGCGGCACCGCCGTCTTTTCGCAAAATTGTCGTCACATTCCCGGAGTGTTTGCCTGCGCGCCCAGAAACAATTCCGATGCAGGTTGCTCTTTGCCGCTGAAAAGTCACCGATACCCCGACATTGCAGCCTTGGGCCCGCCATCGAATCGCCACGACGACTTCCAATTCAATGCGCAATAGGCTGGCTAGATCAGGCACGGATAACAGACGGATTCGCCCCATGAACGCGACGACGCGCCGCCAGCAGCGGCTCAGGTCAGAGGCAGAGGCCTTCTTCGGGCAGAAGGTGCGCGAGATCACGGCGCCGGGCGGAACCTCCCGCGCCAGCCTGAGGCTGCATTTCGACGACAGGACGGTGATCGGGTCGCTGCGCCCCAATTTCCGCCGCACCCATCTCGAGGCGCATATCCTGCAACGACTCGCACCTTTCTGTGACGACATCCCCGTCTGCTATGGCGTGGTGGGCGACATCATGTTCCAGTCGGATGTCGGCGAACGCCGCCTGAACCGCGAGGTCGTCACGCTGCGCCCGGCCGATCAGGTGGCGCTGGCCGAAGACGCCGTCGCGGCGATCTTCCGCATCCAGGCAGCGGCCCGGCAGACCGACCTGACCCAGACCCTGCCGCATCTGGGCAACTCGAGATCCTGGATCGAAAATTTCATCGCCGGGGTCGAGATTCTCGAACCTGTACTGGGCAAACCCCTGTCCAAGGGCTTTGACCGGGTCGCCATCGCCGAGGTGCTGGACCATTCCGGGCAGCAATTCGTGAAATGGGACTGCCGGTCCGGCAATGCCGCGCTGGACCAGGCCGGGCGGCTGCGATGGTTCGATTTCGAATACGCCGGCCTGCGCCACGGGGCCGAGGATTTCGCCTGGCTGATCGGCGACGAGACCTGGCCGCTGGACGGCGAGACCATGTTCGACATCGTCGAGGATGGATTCGACCCGGACTGCGGGCACGAGCGATACGACTACATGTCCTATCTCACCGTCTACACCGCGCTGCACTGCATCCAGCGACTGAAGCTGATCCTCGAAGAGGTGCAGTCGCGCGGCTGGCGCGCCAAGGACGAGATCCGGCAGAAGGACGACGTGGGCAAGGACCCCGATTTCGCTGCGCATCTCTGCGGCGTGGCGGCCTTCTTTGCCGACCAGCACCCGCTGACCTTCCTGCTGACACCTTACCTCGAGGCCGCCGAGGCGCAGTTTCGCAAGATCGCCGCCGGGCGACGCTAGCAAGGCTGGATTCCGGGCGCCGCCCTGCGTATATCCGCGCCATGACCCAGACGCGCGCAGATGGCCTGCCTTTCATGAAGATGCACGGGCTTGGCAACGATTTCGTTGTCATCGACGCGCGTGCGCGCGCCGTCACCGTGACGCCCGACCTGGCGCAGCGGCTGGCGGACCGGCATCGCGGCGTGGGCTTTGACCAATTGGCGCTGATCGAACCCGGGCAGGACGCGCATCTGACCTTCTACAACGCCGATGGGTCCACCAGTGCTGCCTGCGGCAATGCCACCCGCTGCATCGCGCGCTATCTGATGGACGAGACCGGCAGGACCGCGCTGACCCTCACCACGGATCGCGGCGTCTTGCAGGCGGTCGATGCGGGTGGTGGGCTGACCTCAGTCAACATGGGGCCGCCGCAGCTGGACTGGCAGGACATTCCGCTGGCCGAGGCGATGGACACGCTGGAACTGCCGATCGAGGGCGCCCCCACGGCGACCGGCATGGGCAACCCGCATTGCACCTTCTTCGTCGCGGATGCCGAGGCGATCCCGCTGGACACCTTCGGTCCGCGCTATGAGCATCACCCGCTCTATCCGCAGCGCACCAACGTCCAGGTCGCCAGCCTGATCGGCCCCGACCGGCTGAGGATGCGCGTTTGGGAACGCGGCGTGGGCGTGACACTGGCCTCAGGATCAAGCTCCTGCGCGACCGCCGTCGCCGCCGCGCGGCGCGGCCTGACCGGGCGGCGCGTGACGATCGAGCTGGATGGCGGAACACTGGAGATCGACTGGCGCGAGGACGGCGTCTGGATGACCGGCGCCACGGCGCATGTCTTTGACGGCGTGCTGACACCGGACTGGCTGGCGCAATGACCCCGCCCAGGTTCACCACGCTCGGCTGTCGTCTGAACGCCTACGAGACGGAAGCGATGAAGCGCATGGCCGAAGAGGCCGGGATCGGTGACGCTGTGATCGTGAACACCTGCGCCGTCACGACAGAGGCCGTGGCCAAGGCACGCAAGGAAATCCGCCGCCTGCGCCGCGAGCATCCGGATGCGCGCCTGATCGTCACCGGCTGTGCCGCACAGATCGACCCCGACAGTTTCGCCGCGATGGCCGAGGTCGACACGGTCATCGGCAATTCCGAAAAGATGAAGCCCGAGACATGGGCGCGCCTGACCCCCGATTTCGTGGGCCAGACAGAGCGCGTAATGGTCAACGACATCATGTCGGTGACGGAAACCGCCGGCCACCTGATCGATGGGTTCGGCACGCGATCACGCGCCTACGTGCAGGTCCAGAACGGCTGCGACCACCGCTGCACTTTCTGCATCATTCCCTACGGCCGGGGCAATTCGCGGTCGGTTCCGGCGGGCGTCGTCGTGGACCAGGTCAAACGGCTGGTGCAGGAAGGCTTCAACGAGGTCGTGCTGACCGGGGTCGATCTGACCAGTTGGGGCGCCGATCTGCCGGGGCAGCCGCGCCTTGGCGACCTCGTCATGCGCATCCTGCGCTTGACCGACGTGCCGCGCCTGCGGATCAGCAGCATCGACAGCATCGAGGCCGACGAGAACCTGATGCAGGCCATCGCGACCGAACCGCGCCTGATGCCGCACCTGCATCTGTCGCTCCAGCATGGCGACGACCTGATCCTCAAGCGGATGAAGCGCCGCCACCTGCGCGACGACGCCATCGCCTTCTGCGAAGAGGCGCGGCGCCTGCGGCCCGAGATGACCTTCGGCGCCGACATCATCGCCGGTTTCCCGACCGAGACGGACGCCCATTTCGAGAACTCGCTGAAGCTGGTCGAGGATTGCGACCTGACCTGGCTGCACGTCTTCCCCTATTCGGCCCGCCCCGGCACGCCTGCCGCGAAGATCCCCAGCAAGGTGCCCGGCGCCACGATCAAGGAGCGCGCGGCCCGCCTGCGCGCCACCGGAGAGGTCGCCGTGACCCGCCACCTGGCCGCGCAAAGGGGTGTCACCCATCGCGTGCTGATGGAGGCCCCCGATATGGGGCGGACAGAGCAATTCGCAGAAGTCACCTTTGCCAGGCCGCAGCCCGTGGGCCAGATCGTCAGCGCCGTGATCGCCGGTGAACAGGGCAACCGCCTTCTCGCAGGCTGACACCGCGCCAACGCCGCGCAACAGCAGGAGAGCGCGATGCATCCCAACCCGATCTACCGCAAGACCGACGCGGCCCGCAGCCTTGCCTTTGCCCGCGACCGCGGCTTTGGCGTGCTGGCCATTGCGGCCGAGGGCGTGCCGCACCTGGCGCATATCCCCTTCCTGGTCTCCGATGACGGCGGCATGGCCGAGTTGCACCTTGTCCGGTCGAACCCGATCGCCCGCGCCTTGAAGGAACCCATGCCCGCGCGTCTGGACGTGCTGGGGCCCGATGGCTACGTCTCGCCCGACTGGTACGGGATCGACGACCAGGTGCCGACCTGGAACTATGTCGCCGTCAGTTTCACCGGCCTGCTGCACCCCATGCCGCATGACACGCTCGACAGCCTACTGGCCCGCCAGTCCGCCGCCTACGAGGGCCGGCTGCTGCCAAAAAAGCCCTGGACGATGGACAAGCTG
This sequence comes from Thetidibacter halocola, assembly GCF_018224955.1. GTDB lineage: Bacteria > Pseudomonadota > Alphaproteobacteria > Rhodobacterales > Rhodobacteraceae > Thetidibacter > Thetidibacter halocola. Next base: position 275,190 of record NZ_JAGTUU010000007.1, on the reverse strand, counting down.
ACCGAGGAAACGCATCAACGCTTCCTGCGCAGCATCCTGCCTTTCCGGCTGGAGATCACCGATATCCAGAGCACCTGGAAACTCAGCCAGAACAAGCCCGATGACGCCCGCATCGGCGCTGCCGCGCACATGCCCGAGGGCATGGGCCAGGGCCTGGAGGCGCTGGCCGCGCTGATGGCAGACCCGCCCTCTCCAAAGGACTGATCCGCCATGCACAGCGTTTGCAACCGCAGGGCTTTTGCGCCATGACGGCTTCATGACACCACAGGCCCGCGCCCTCTGCGTTCACCTCCTCACCGCGACCGGTGCGGTCTTTGCCATGCTGGCGCTTCTGGCCGCCGCGCAGGGGCAATGGTCGATCATGTTCCTGTGGCTGGTCGTGGCCTTTGCCGTGGACGGGATCGACGGCCCGCTGGCGCGCAAGTATGACGTCAAGACCAACGCACCCCGCTTTGACGGGGTGCTGCTGGACCTGATCATCGACTACCTGACCTATGTCTTCATCCCGGCCTTCGCGCTGTTCCAGTCGGGGCTGCTGCCAGGCTGGACCGGCTGGATGGCGATCATCGTCATTACCTTCGCCAGCGCGTTGTACTTCGCCGACAGCCGGATGAAGACATCCGACAATTCCTTTCACGGCTTTCCCAGCTGCTGGAACATGGTCGTACTGGTCATGTTCGCGATCGAGCCGAATTTCTGGGTGATCCTGGGCATCGTCGCGGCGCTGGCGGTGGCGATGTTCCTGCCGCTGAAGTTCATCCATCCCGTCCGCACCGAGCGTTGGCGCGGCCTGTCCCTGCCCGTGGCGCTGGCCTGGACCTTTTTCGCGGGCTGGGCGGCCTGGGTCGATTTCCACCCGCAAAGCTGGGCCCATTGGGGCCTGGTCGCCACCTCGCTTTACCTGATGGTGGTGGGCATTGCGCAGCAGGTGCTACAGCCCCGCCGATAGGAACCCGGCGATATCTGCCGCGACGGCCTCGGGCGCGTCCCAGTGCGGGGAATGCGCGAGGCCCAGCAGGACCCGTGTGCTTGCGCCCCTTGCCTTCCAGGCGGCCTCGGCAGGGCCGGGCGCGATCAGCGCATCCTCGGCCCCCAGCAGTGCCAGGGTGGGCATCGGCAGGCTCGCAGGCAGCGCGCGCAGGTTGATCCGGCCCAGCGCGCGGGTCTGGTGCCGCATCGCCGCTAGCGGCTGCGCATGGGGATAGTCCAGCGCTGCGGTCACCGCAGCCTCCACTGCTGCCCGGTCGCGAAAGAAGGCGTCGTTGAACAGCCAGGCGAACAGCATCCGCTGCCAGCCGTCGCCGCCCTGTTCCCGCAGGGCGCAAAGCGTCGCGAAGATCGCCGGCAGCCGCGCCGAGGGCAGCGGGGTCGAGGCCAGCATGACCAGATGTGTCAACCGCTCAGGCGCCTGCGCCGCCATGACCGCCGCCACCAGCCCGCCCAGGGAATGCCCAGCCACGGCCAGCCTTGCATGGCCAAGGTGATCGGCCAGCGCCAGCATGTCGGCGGCGAGCAGCTCGAGCGTGATCTCGGCATCCAGCGGCCGGGTCCGGCCCGCACCACGCAGGTCCGGCAGGATCAGGGTGAACCGATCAGCCAAAGGCGCAACCAGCGGCTGCCAGCTGGCGCCGTCAGACAGCATGCCCGGCACCAGCAACAGCGGCGGTCCCTCTCCAGCCAATTCGTAGTGCAGGGTGATTCCGTTCAGCGCGACCTCAGGCATGGCCCAGGTCCTGCCGTATCGTGGGCAGCGTGTCAGCCGGTGCGGGTTCGGCCAGCCAGATGGCGCGGGCGATGGCACGGGCCAGGCAGACCGCCGCCGCGTGGCCGATCATCGGCAGCTGCATCTCTGGCTCGCTCAGCACCTGCGCGCCGGAGGCTGCGGCAAAGACCAAATCGCCGTCCAGCGGCGTGTGCGCGGGCTGGATCGCGCGGGCGATGCCATCATGGGCCGCGACGGCGACGCGATGGCATTGCGCCTTGGTCAGGGCTGCGTCGGTCGCCACGATGGCGATGGTGGTGTTGGCCTGCGCCATGGCGCGCATCCGGCGGCTGGGCGGCGGTTTCTGCCAGCCCTTCGCCGGGTCGGGGCCAAGCCCGCCGAACTCGTCCCCGAACTCGGCAGGGGCGGCCCAGAAATGCCGCCCCGAGGGCGTCGTCACACTGCCCATCGGGTTTGCCGCCACCAGCGCTCCCACGGTGATCCCATCGTCAAGCACCAGGCTGGCTGAGCCGATGCCGCCCTTGTGCATGGCCGTTTGCGCCCCCATGCCTGCCCCGGCAGAGCCCAGCACGAAATCCGGCATCGCCGCGCCCAGCGCCCGCCGCCCAAGCGCGGGATAGGGATTCTCGGTCCAGTCCTTGTCGCCACCGTTGAGCAGGTCGAACAGGATAGCCGCCGGCACGATGGGCACCCGCGCGGTCATCACGGCAAAGCCGCGCCCAGCCGCATGAAGCGCCTCCATCACGCCCTGCGCGGCGGCGAGGCCAAAGGCGCTGCCGCCTGCCAGCACCAGCGCATCCACCCCCGGCACGCTCTTGTCCGGGGCCAGCAGGTCGGTCTCGCGCGTGCCGGGCGCGCCGCCCAGAACCGCGACCGACGCGGCAAAGGGCGCGTCCGCCGTCAGCACGGTGACGCCGGATTTCAGCCCCGCATCCTGCGCGTTGCCGACGCGAAAGCCCGCGACATCGGTGATGAGGTTTCTTGCTCCGGGGCGCATGCCCTGCCCTTCCCTTGCCGTCAGATACAGCGCCCGCCATCCACTTCCATGCAGACGCCTGTCACCATGCTGGCCTCGTCCGAACACAGGTAAAGCGCGGCATTGGCCATGTCCTCGGGCGTGGAAAAGCGGCCCAGCGGGATCGTTGCAAGGAATTTCGCCCGCATCTCGGGCGTGTCCTCGCCCATGAAGCTTTTCAGCAAAGGCGTCTCGCCCGCCACCGGGTTCAGCGCGTTGACGCGGATGCCCGAGGGCGCCAGTTCCACCGCCATCGCCTTGGTCGCCGTGTTCACCCAGCCCTTCGAGGCGTTGTACCAGTTGAGCCGGGGCCGCGGAGACAGGCCCGCCGTGGACGAGATGTTCAGGATGTTTCCTGCCTTGGCCGCCTTCATGTGCGGCACGAGGGTGCGCGCGGCGAGGTAGATCGACTTGCAGTTGACGGCAAAGACGCGGTCGAAATCCGCCTCCGTCACGTCCTCCATCAGGGCGGGCAGATGGGTGACGCCCGCGTTGTTCACGAGGATGTCGATGCCGCCCATCACCTCGATCCCGCGCGCGATCATCGCATCGACAGAGGCGCCGTCGGCCACGTCCGCGTGATGCGCGATGCCGCCAAATTCCTCGGCCACGCCCCGCGCGGCCTCCTCGTTGATGTCGGCGACCATCACCATCGCCCCCTCGGCCAGGAATCGCCGCGCGATGCCCGCGCCGAACCCCGATCCCGCGCCCGTCACGATGGCGCGCTTGCCTTCAAGCCTCATGTCACCCTCCCTCAGTATGTCGCCCGCCCGCCCGACTGGTCGAACACCGCCGCCGTGCAGAACGACGCCTCGTCGCTCGCCAGCCAGCAGGCCATCGCCGCGATCTCCTCCGGCGTGCCGAAGCGGCCCATCGGGATCTTCGATTTCATGTAGGCGATGTGATCCGGCGTCATCTGCTCGAAGATCGGGCTTTCGACGGCGGCGGGCGCGATGCAGTTCACCGTGATCTCGGTATCGCAGAGCTCCTTGCCCAGAGACTTCGTGAGCCCGATTACCGCCGCCTTCGATGCGGAATAGGCGCTGGCATTCGGGTTGCCCTCTTTCCCGGCGATCGACGCGATGTTGACGATCCGCCCCTTGCCCGACGTCCGCAGGATCGGCACGGCGGCACGGTTGCAATAGAACAGCCCGTGCAGGTTCAGGTCGAACACCTTGTGCCAGGCGTCCAGCGGGTAATCCGCGACGGGCATGTTCGGCCCGGTGATCCCGGCAGAGCAGACGAGGATCGACAGGCCGCCCATGGCCTTCGAATCCTCCTGCATCGCGGCACCGACCGCGCCCGCGTCGGTCACGTCGATCACCCGCGTGCCAAAGCTCTCGCCCATGGCGTCCAGGTTGCCCGTGCTGATGTCCCAAAGCATGACTGTGGCGCCCTCGTCCCGCAGCCGCCGGGCGATGGCCGCGCCAATGCCAGAGGCACCCCCGGTGACGATGGCAGTCTTGTCGGTGAACCTCATGCCTTTTTCCTTTCCTTCGGGCCCGCGCCCCGTCGCGCGCGCCACATGATCCAGAGCCCCGCGGGCAGCGCCAGCGCGGCGCCCATGTAGGCGCCTTCGTGCATCAGGGCCGCGCGCAGGTAGCCGGCGGGGTTGCCGATCTCCTCGGGCAGCGGCAGCGACGCCGCATAGCCCGGCGCGATCATGCCCAACGCCAGCCCGCCCATCGCGCCCGCCAGCGCCAGGATCAGGGCCAGAACCAGCACCGCCAGCCCCAGCGCCCGGAACCGGTTCGGTCGGTCGACCAGCACCAGCCCCAGTCCGAACACTGGCAGGCCCAGCGCCAGCCCCATCCACCAGCTGGCCCGCCAGCCCACCAGCGCCGCACCCGCCCGGTTGCGCCAATCCTCGGCGATGCCGAATTGCGGAAACTTCAGGTCGTGGAAATAGCTGGCGCCCACCGAATAGCTCAGCTGGTTGTGCAGGGCACCGAACAGGCCCGCGGCCAGAACAGAAAGCCCCAGAAGGATCAGGAAACTTCTAGCCATGTTTCGCGGCCACCGTTTTCAGGGTCGAGAAGCCGTAGAGCGCCTCGAACCCTTTCTCGCGCCCGTGGCCCGATTTGCCAATCCCCCCAAAGGGCAATTCGACACCGCCGCCCGCGCCGTAATTGTTGATGAAGATCTGACCCGACCGCAATCCCTTGGCCATCCGCATCTGACGCGCACCGCTATCGGTCCAGATGCTGGCGACAAGGCCATACTCGGTGCCGTTGGCGATGCGCAGGGCCTCGTCCTCGGTATCGAAGGGGATCATCACCTGCACGGGGCCGAATACCTCGTCCTGCGCCAGCCTGTGTTGTGGCGGGACGGGACCATAGAGGCAGGCCGGAACGTAGTGCCCGCCCTCGGGCACGTTACCGGGCACCGCCTGCGCCAGCAGCGGCAGGTCGGCGGCGTGATCGAGAAAGCCAAGGACACGCTCTTTCTGGCGGGCGTTGATGAGCGGGCCGATATCGGGGTCGGTGTCGGCAGGGCCAATGCGCTTGGCGCGATAGGCCTCGGCCATGCGGTGCGCCACCGTGTCATAGACGCCGCGCTGTACGAGGATGCGACTGGAGGCGGAACAGGTCTGGCCCGCATTCTGAAGCCCCGCGTTGACGAGGAAGGGCAGAGCCGCGTCCAGATCGGCGTCGTCAAAGACGATCTGGGGCGACTTGCCGCCCAGCTCCAGCGTGACCGGAACCACGTTCGCCCCCGCCGCGATCTGTACCGCAGCCCCGGTGGCGACCGACCCGGTGAAGCTGATGTGCTGGATACCCGGATGCGCCGACAAGGCGGCGCCTGCCTCGGCCCCCAGCCCCGGAACCACGTTCAGCGCGCCAGGCGGCAGCCCCGCCTCCTGCGCCAGATGGGCGAACAGCAGCGCCGTCACGCAGGCATCCTCGGCCGGTTTCAGGACGCAGGCATTGCCCATCGCCAGAGCCGCGCCGACGGAGCGCCCGATGATCTGCATCGGGTAGTTCCAGGGCACGATATGGCCGGTGACGCCATGCGGTTCGCGCAGGGTGTAGACGGTGTAGCCGTCGAGATAGGGGATGGTCGCCCCGTGCACCTTGTCCGCCGCGCCGCCGTAGAACTCGCAATAGCGGGCCAGCGCCCTTGCATCCGCCCGCGCCTGGGTCAGAGGCTTGCCCACGTCCAGCGCCTCCACCTCGGTCAGCAGATCCTCATGCGCGGCGACCAGCGCCGACAGCCGCAGCAGGATGCGGCCGCGTTCGGCGGCGGTCATGCGCCCCCAGTCGCCGTCTCTCGCGGCGTGGGCGGCGCTTACGGCGGCGTCGATATCCGCTGCCTGCCCCCGCGCGATGGCGCCGATCTGCTCGCCTGTCGAGGGGTTGGTCAACGGCAGCGTCTGCGCCGCCGGGCGCCATGCGCCGGCGATCAGCATCTGCGAGGGATCAATGGGCAGGGGCGGCAGCATCGTGGCCTCCGGTTTCCGGCAGCACGGGGGCCGCCGCGATGAGTTGTCTCGTATAGGGGTGTTCGGGCGCATCGAAGACGCGGTCGGTCGGACCCTGTTCGACGATCTGCCCAGCCTGCATCACCAGCACGCGGTCGGTGATGCCGCGCACCACGCTCAGGTCGTGCGAGATGAACAGATAGGTCAGGCCATAATCGCGGCTTAGCTGCGCGATCAAGTCGAGGATCTGCGCCCGCACCCGCACGTCCAGCGCCGACACCGCCTCGTCAAACAGGATCAGTTCGGGCCGGATGATGAGGGCGCGGGCAATGGCAAGCCGCTGACGCTGACCGCCGGAAAAGGCGTGGATGTGCTTGTGCCGGTCGTCGGGCGAGAGCCCCACGGCGCTCAGCGCCTCGTCGATGGCCATGTCCCGGGCGGCGCCCCTGGGTGGGTCGGGCAGCAGGTGAAAGGGCTCGGTGATCAGCCGGTCGACGCGGTGACGCGGGTTGAAGCTGCCATAGGGGTCCTGGAACACGACCTGCATCCTGCGACGCACCGACAGGTTCGGGTGGCCGTGGGTAAAGACCGGATGGCCGTCGAGCGTGATGGTGCCGCTTGTGACCGGCTCCAGCCCCAGGATGGCGCGGGTCAGGGTGGACTTGCCGCAACCGGATTCGCCCACCAGCCCCACGCGCTCGCCCCGCGCGATGTCGAAGGAGACGCCGCGCACCGCCTGCGTGACGCTGCGCGGTCCGAACAGGCCCTGTCGTGGACCGGGATAGACGCGGTGGACCTGCGCGACCCGCAGCAAAGGCTCGGCGGCTTCGCGGCGGTGCAACACGGCGCGGTGGCGTGATGCCTCGAACAGGGCGCGGGTATAGGGGTGGCGCATGTTAGCGAAGAGGGCGCGGGTCGGCCCGGTCTCGACGATTTCGCCGTCCTTCATCACCGCGATCCGGTCGGCCATGTCATGCACCACGGCGAGGTCATGGGTGATCATCATCAGCGCCATGCCGTCCTCGCGCACCAGCCGTTTCAGCAGCGTCAGGATCTGCGCCTGGGTGGTAACGTCGAGCGCGGTGGTCGGCTCGTCCGCGATCAGCAGTTTCGGTCGCAGAGCAATGGCCATGGCAATGATCACGCGCTGGCGCTGGCCGCCCGACAGTTCGTGCGGATAGCGGTCGTGGCTGATCCGGTCGGGGGGCAGGCCGACGCGGGCCAGCGTGTCGGCGGCGATGCGGCTGGCCTCGGCCCGGCTGGCGGCACCGTGGATCAGGATCGTCTCGGCCACCTGCGTGTGGATCGTCTGGAGCGGGTTGAGCGCGGTCATAGGCTCCTGGAAGATCATGCCGATCTGTTTGCCGCGGATGGCGCAAAGCTGCGGCTCGGTCAGTGGCAGCAGGTCCCGGCCGTCGAGGCGCAACGCACCGCTGGCCCGTGCACGGCCAGGCAGAAGACCCATCGTGGCCAGGGCCGTCATGGATTTGCCAGAGCCGCTTTCGCCGGTCAGCGCCACGATCTCTCCGGCCGCGATCTGGAGGGAGATGGCGTGCAGGATGGTCTTGCCCCCGATGGTCACCGACAGGCGGTCGACGTCGAGAAGGGGGGGCTCTGCCCCCGCCTCGCTGCGCTCGGCTCCCCCGGGATATTTGGGGCCAGAAGACGTCATGTGCGCAGGACTTTCAGCCGGGGGTCGAGCGCATCGCGCAGGCCGTCGCCCATCAGGTTGAGGCCGAGGACCATCAGCACGATGGCGAGGCCCGGCATGATGGCGACATGGGGGGCCAGCGTGACCATGGTCTGCGCGTCGGCCAGCATGCGACCCCAGCTGGGGATGGGCGGCTGCGCGCCGAGGCCGACATAGGACAGGCCCGCCTCGGCCAGGATGCCGAGGGAGAACTGGATCGTACCCTGCACGATGAGCAGGTTCATCACGTTGGGCAGGATGTGTTCGACGCTGATGCGGGCGCGGTTCTTGCCCGCCACGCGAGCGGCGAGGACGAATTCCCGCGTCCAGAGAGACAGGGCCGCACCGCGGGTGAGCCTGGCGAAGACAGGGATGTTGAAGATGCCGATGGCGATTATGGCATTCGTGGCGCCGGGGCCGAAGACGGCGGTGATCAGGATGGCGATGACCAGGCTGGGGAAGGCGAAGACGAGGTCGCCGCCGCGCGAGATGACCTCGTCGAGCCAGCCGCCCTTGTGCGCGGCGGCGGCAAGGCCCAGCGGCACACCCAGCCCCATGCCGATGCCCACCGCAACCAGCGCCACGGCGATCGAGGTGCGCGCGCCCAGCATGATCATGCTTAGGATGTCGCGGCCGAAATGGTCGGTGCCCAGCCAATGCACCGCCGAGGGCGGCTTCAGCCGGTTGGCGATGACCAGCGTTTCGGTGTCGTAGGGCGTCCAGAGGAAGGACAGCGCGGCGGCGACAAGGAAGATCGCGGTCAGCGCGGCACCAAGGATCAGCGATCGGTTCATCGGCGCGTCCTCAGCCTCGGATCGACGGCGGCATAGGCGAGATCGACGAGGAAATTCACCACGATGACCGCAAAGACCAGCAGCATGACCACGGATTCCACCACGATCAGGTCGCGCTGGGTGATCGACTGGAAGATCAGCCGCCCGAGGCCCGGCAGGAAGAAGACCTGCTCGATGATGATCGCGCCCGCCAGCAGGAACGAGAATTGCAGCCCGACGATGGTCAGCACCGGGATCAGCGCATTGCGCAACCCGTGACGGCGCAGGGCCTGGCCGGGGGACAGGCCCTTGGCGCGGGCGGTTCGGATGAAATCCTCGCCCAGGATGTCGATGAGGCTCGACCGCATCACGCGGGCGAGGATCGCCGCCTGCGGCAGCGCCAGCGCGATGGCCGGCAGGGTCAGCGCCTTGATCGCCTGAAGCGGCTCATCCCAGCCGGGAAATCCGCCCGCCGCGAACCAGCCCAGCTTGATCGCGAAGAGCAGCACCAGCAGCATCGCGAACCAGAAGTTCGGCACCGCGACACCCAGCTGCGTCGCCCCCATCACCGCCGCGTCGCCCATCCGCCCCCGGCGCGACGCGGCATAAAGGCCGGCGGGAAAGGCGATCAGCGTGGACAGGCTCAGCGCATAGAGCGCCAGCGGCAGCGACACCCAGAGACGGTCCGCCACCATCTGCGAAACCGGGGTGCGGTAGGTGTAGGACGTGCCGAAATCGCCCGTCAGCATGCCGCCGACCCAGGCGACGTATCGCTCGGGTTTCGAGAGGTCAAGGCCCAGCTCGGCGCGCAACGCGGCGACCGTGTCGGGGCGCGCGTTAATGCCCAGCATGTAGCTGGCCGGATCGCCCGGCGCGACCTCGACCACGAGGAAGATGACCAGCGACGCGACCGCGAGGCTGACCGCGAGGGAGACGAGGCGTTTGGCGAGATAGGCCAGCATGGCGGCAGGTTAACCAGATCGGCGAAGGCCGGGATAGGGGGCTTCAGCGTTTCAGAAGGTCGAGGATGCCATCCACGGCGCGCTTTTCCAGTTCCTGTTTCAACGCGTCCTCGACGCTCTGGCCCTCTTCGACCTTGACGCCCAGCCTGTCCTCGATCGCCTCGTTCACCTTGTCGCGAGCCTGCTGTTCCAGCTTGTCGCGTTCCTCGGCCAGGTTCTGATCGATCAGCTCGCCCGCATCGACCCGGATGGACACGGCCTGCCACGCCCCCTTGAGCCGGACAGGAATGGCCAGCCCGCGCCCGCCGCGCGCCCGCGGGTCGAGCACGGTGAACAGGTAGTCCAGCCGCTGCGCGCCCAGGTCGATGCGCCCCTCGCCGCGCGCCCTGAGCCGCGGCAGGGTCAGCGCGAGGTCGTCGTTGCGCAGCACGCCGGCGTCGACGCGGAAGGTCGCGGTGCCGGTGTCGAAGATCGTTGTGCCGCCCGAGGCATTGCCGCCCAGCGCGGCCTCGAGGTCGATGCCCTCGATCCGGCCGGGCCCGGCGCGCAGGCTGCCGTCGCCCGACAGCGATGCCATGATCGCCGCGATGCTCGAACCCGATCCCAGCAGGTTCACGCTGCCATCGGCGGGGCCAGAAAATCGGTCGATCCCCATCGCGTCGGTCAGCAGCGGGCGCAGCGCCAGGTCAGAGAAGGACAGGTTGGCACGCACCGACAGGCCGCCCCGGTTGTTGGCGACGAACTGGCCGGTCAGCAGGCCGTCATAGCCGCGCAACTCGCGCAGGTCGAAAACGGCGCGGCTGTTCTCGACCGTCATCAGGGCGCGGGTGGCGCCGAACGACATGTCGCCCAGTGTCACGCTGCCCGCGACCAGCCCGATCTCGCCGTCGAAGGCGGCGAGGCCCGAGGCGTCGATCGGGGTCGTCGACCAGCCGGACGCCGCGCTGCCGCCGCCGCTGCCACCTCGGCTGCCGCCCTCGGCTGCGCCGCCCGCAAGGCCCGACAGGTCCAGCGCCTCGGCCTCGATCCTGGCATTCACGCGCGGCTTGGCCGCCAGCGTGATGTCGGCGGCGGCAGTCACGCGGTTGCCGTCCAGTTGCAGCGCGGCGTCGCGGATCGCCAGCTGGCCCGCCCGCGTCAGCGTCAGGTCAAGCGTGCCAGAGACCTTGCGGCCCAGACCCTCGGGCAGGTCCAGCCCGACCTGGCCCAGCGCGGCGGCTGCGCGCGCCGTGTCGGAAAGGTTCAGGCGGACGCGGCCCTGCGCCTCGGGGGCAGCGCCCAGCGCGCCATCGAAGACGATGTCGCCCCCGGGCATTCCCAGCGTCAACGCCACTGGCGCGGCGGCGCCCGCCAGCAGCGCGCGGGGCGCCTCGATCCGGGCGGACACGCGGAGCGGGTGGCCGTCCTTGTCGAGCCGGGCCTCGGCCTGCATCGGGCCAGCCGCGTCGGGCCATTGCACGGACATGTCTGCATTCTCGATCCGCGTCGTGCCGCCCGGCCCTGTCAGGATCAGGGTGGCACGGGTGATCGACAGCCTGTCCAGCGTGATCCCGGCCGGGGCCGCTGAGGACCGGGCGCCGCCGCCCTGCCCTCCACCCGCCCCTGACGGCGTTTCGAAGGTCCAGTTCGCCCGCCCCTGTGCGTCACTGGTCAGGCGTAGGGTCGGCCCGTCGATGGCGATGCTGCGAAAGGCGAACGTGCCGCGCAGGGCAGACAGCGGGTCCAGCCCAAAGGAGGCCGCGCGCGCGGTCAGCATAGGCTCTGATCCGGCCCAGCCGGGGTTCGCCACCGTCAGGTTTGCGGCCTCGATCCCGGCGACGGGCCAGATGGCGATCCGCGCCTCGCCCATCGAGACCGGGCGTCCCAGCTGTTTCGACAACTGGTCTGCGGCCAGCTTGCCCAGGCGATCGGCCGGCAGCAGGAACAGCCCGCCGACCAGGAGCACGAGAAGGACGGCCAGAAAGCCGAGGGTTTTCCAGATCAGCCGCATGCTTGCCTCCCGTTTTCGGCAAGCGTGGCGCAGTCGACCAAGCGCCGCAAGGGCTCTTGCGGGGCCACCGGCCAGCATCATCGAGTCCAGCCGGGTATCGGATGCCCATGCGCGGGAATCCGCGTGATCGGCTTACCAAAGCGGCGCGCGGGGGGGCGGGCCAGCCTGGCCACTGTCGCGGCGGTTGGCCTCGGTGCGGGGGGAAAGCCCCATGTCCTCCAGGCGGTCGCGCGGCAGGGCGTCGATGCGGGCGGCATCGGCCCGTATCCGGGCGACATGCCCGACACGGCGCAGAATCATGGCAATGAGGCCGGTTCGGGGGCGGGCGAGGCGGGGGATGGAAAGGATGCGGTCCATGGTGTGTCTCCTTCGTTGCGATGGACCCATCCTCGGGCAACCCCGCAAGAGCTCCGCAAAATGCGGGCTGCGGGACCGGGAGCCTTGTGCAATAGTTCCGTCAAATCCGCGCAAGAGACCGCAAAATCCACTGATCGGGAAGACATGCCCCATCTGACCCTGCACCTGACCGGCCCCTTCCGCGCCGACCTGGACGGCACGCCGCTGGAGGCGATCAGCCGCCGGGCACAGGGAATGCTGGCCTATCTCGCCTGTCAGCCGGGGATGCGCGCGGAACGCGGGGCACTGGCCGATCTGCTGTGGTCGGACCGCAGCGAGGACCAGGCTCGCGCCTCGCTGCGGCAGGAGTTGTCGGTGCTGCGCAAGGCGCTGGGCGACGTGGCAGAGGCGGACAGGCAGGCGGTCTGGCTGGTCACGCACAAGGTCACGGCACGCCGTGAGGGCGGTGTCTTTCTCCAAGGGTTCGACCTGCCATCCGAAGGGTTCGAGGACTGGTTGAGGGATGAGCGCGCGGCAGAGCAGGACACGGCAGCTGCCCAGCCACGAGCCAAGAAGCCGGAGCGCGCCACGCTGGCAGTCCTTGCGTTCGACGAACTGGGTGCCGCCGAAAGCGACATGTTCGCCGAAGGCGTGGTCGAGGAGATCACCGGCGCGCTCAGCCGCAGCCGGGATTTCGACGTGATCGCGCGACAATCGGCCTATGCGCTGCGGGAACAGGCCCTGTCGGTGCCCGAGGCGGCAGAGAGGCTGGGCGCGGATTACCTGCTGGAAGGATCGGTGCGCCGCGTGGGCGACCGGGTTCGCATCGCCGCGCAGCTGGTGCGGGGCGGGGACGGGCATCTCCTGTGGTCGGAACGCTTCGACGACCGGCTCGACGACCTCTTCGACCTGCAGGACCGCATCGCGGCGCAGGTCGCGGGTCAGGTTTCACCCAGCCTGCGCGCGGCCGAGATCGCCCGCGCCGGTCAAACGCCGCCCGGCGACCGCACCGCCTATGAACTGATGCTGACCGCCTATCCCCTGTTCTGGTCGCTGCGGCGCGAAGGCAACGCGCAGGCGGGCGCGCTGCTGGACCGCGCGCTGGAGCGCGACCCGGCATACCTGCCCGCGATGGCGCTGCGCTCGTGGGTCCATGCGCATCAGAACACCTACATGTGGTCCACCGATCCCGTGGCGGAACGCGCCCGCGCCCTGAGCCTTGCGGCGCGGGCGGCGGAACAGGTCGGCGACCACGCGCCGACCCTCTTGGCCATCGCGGCCACCTATTCGCAGGCCAGCCCGGACAAGGCGCTGATCGAGACCTGTATCGACCGCGTCCTGCGCATTGATCCGAACAATGCCTGGGCGTGGATCCGCCTCGGCTGGCTGCGGCAATACACGGGCGACACGGCCGGATCGCTGGAGGCGTTCGACCGGGCCGAGCGCCTCAGCCCGCTGGACCCGTTCGCCCACCAGATCACCTTTGGCCGGGCCGCCGCGACCTATCGCTGGGCCGACGACCCGACCGAGGGACTTGCCATGATCGAGGAGGGGCTGCGCCGACACCCCGGCGTCATCTGGCCCTGGCGCATGGTAGCGGCGGCCAATGTCCGGCTGGGGCGGCTCGACGCCGCACAGGCCGCCGTGGCGCGGCTGATGGAGGCGCTGCCGCATGTCACCATCCGTTATCTCAAGGCCTGCCTGCCCCCCGCCGCCGTCCATTTCGAGGAGGAATACTTTCGCCATCTCGCCATCGCCGGCATCCCTGACTGAGCCCTTCCGTGGCGGGTCTTTTCCGCCTATATGCCGCGCATGCAGAATCCGCCCGATCTTCGCCCCGACCTCGCCCGCGCCCGCGTTTCCGAAACCGTGCGTGACGGCCAGCCGACCATCGGCATGGTCAGCCTTGGTTGTCCCAAGGCGCTGGTCGACAGCGAACGCATCCTCACCCGGCTGCGCGCCGAGGGATACGGCATCAGCGCCGACTATGCCGGGGCCGACGCGGTGATCGTGAACACCTGCGGTTTCCTCGACAGCGCCAAGGCCGAGAGCCTGGAGGCGATCGGCGAGGCATTGGCGGAAAACGGGCGAGTGATCGTCACCGGCTGCCTCGGCGCCGAGCCCGACTATATCACGGGCGCGCATCCCCGCGTCCTCGCCGTGACCGGCCCGCACCAATACGAACAGGTACTCGACGCGGTCCATGCCGCCGTGCCGCCCGCGCCCGATCCCTTTGTCGACCTGCTGCCCGCCTCCGGTGTCAGCCTGACGCCAAGGCATTACAGCTATTTGAAGATCTCCGAGGGCTGCAACCACACCTGCAAGTTCTGCATCATCCCCGACATGCGCGGACGCCTCGTCAGCCGCCCGCATAAGGCCGTCATGCGCGAGGCCGAAAAACTGGTCGAGGCCGGGGTACGGGAATTGCTGGTCATCAGCCAGGACACCAGCGCCTATGGCACCGACTGGAAGGATCGCGATGCGAAGTTCCCGATTCTCGACCTGGCGCGCGACCTCGGCTCGCTGGGGGCCTGGGTGCGGCTGCACTACGTCTATCCCTATCCGCATGTGCGCGATCTGGTGCCGCTGATGGTGGATGGTGGCGTGCTGCCCTATCTCGACATTCCCTTTCAGCACGCCCATCCCGACACGCTGAAGCGCATGGCGCGCCCCGCCGCCGCCGAGCGCACGCTGGACGAGATCGCCGCCTGGCGCGCTGTGTGCCCCGAGATCACCCTGCGCTCAACCTTCATCGTGGGCTACCCCGGCGAGACCGAGGCCGAATTCCAGACACTGCAGGACTGGCTCGACGAGGCGCAACTCGACCGCGTCGGCTGTTTCCAGTACGAGAACGTCAAGGGCGCGCGCTCGAACGCGCTGCCCGATCACGTCCCCGAACAGGTCAAGCAGGACCGGTGGGACCGCTTCATGCAGAAGGCGCAGGCGATCTCCGAGGCGAAGCTCGCCGCCAAGGTCGGCCAGACGATGGAGGTCATCGTCGACGAGGTGGACGAGGACGGCATCGCCACCTGCCGCACCAAGGCGGATGCGCCCGAGATCGACGGAAACCTGTTCATCGACGAGGGCGCCGAGGGCCTGCTGCCCGGCCAGATCGCGACGGTCGAGGTGGACGAGGCCGGCGAATACGACCTCTGGGGGCGGCTGGCATGACCGGCACCAGCATCACCGTGCATGGGCGGGCGACCTCGTCGAACGTGCAGGCCGTGATGTGGGTTGCGGCCGAGCTGGGCCTGACCGTCGACCGGCGCGACGTCGGCGGCCGGTTCGGTGGAAACGACACGCCCGAATTCCGCGCCATGAACCCGATGGGGCTGGTGCCGGTGCTTCAGGACGGCGCTGTGACGCTGTTCGAAAGCGCGGCCATCCTGCGCTACCTTCTGCGTCGTCATGGGCCCGGCCCATTCGACACCGCGCCCGAATGCGACGCCTGGGCGGAATGGGCCAAGCACACGCTTTGCGCCGCCTTCACGATGCCTGTCTTCTGGGGCTTCTACCGCACGCCCGAGGCCGACCGCGACATGCCGGCGGTGCTCAAGGCGCTGCGCCGCTTCGAAACGCTGGCCGCCATGGCCATGGCAAAACGCGGCACGGCCCCCTGGCTGATGGGCGACCGGCCGTCCCTGGCCGACATCTGGGCGGGTCATGTCCTGTATCGCTATTTCACGCTGGACCTGCCGCGCGAGACGCCCGAGGGGCTACAGGACTGGTACGCCACGCTGACCGCCCGCCCGGCCTATCGCACCCATGTGATGGTGGACTACTCCGAGTTGAAAGGGCAGGCTCGGTCCCTGGCCCCCTGAGATGCGCAAGTCTCGGAAAGACAGGAAAGGCCATCGCCATGCACAGCCTGCCCCTGCCCGAATGGCAGACCGTCATCCGCTGGTCCGAACTGCCCGGCGAAGGCCCGGCAATCGTCTGCCTGCCCGGCTTCAGCTTTTCCGCGGTGCCGAATTTCCTGCCGATGATGACCCGGCCCGAATTCCGGGGCCGCCGCGTTCTGATGGTCGATTACATCGGCTCCGGGCTCAGCGGCCATTCCGACAGCTTCGGCTACACGCTCGACGACCACGCGCGCAGCATCGCGGCGGTCCTCGACACGGCCTGCAACGAACTCGTGCAACTGCTGGGCTATTCCATGGGTGGTTCGGTTGCCATCGCTCTAGCCCAGGCACGCCCCGACCTTGTCGCAAGGCTGGTCGTCTGCGAAGGCAACCTGATCCCCGGTGGCGGCGCGGCCAGCCGGCGGATCGCGGCCTGCGACCCGGAAACCTTCGTCACGAGTGTGAACCCCGACCGAATGCAGCGGCTGGCGCAACAGGCGGTCGGCGGCGACAGCTTTGCCGGCTTTCTCTGGGCCGCCAGACAGGGTGGCGACCCAAGGGGGCTACACGGCAATGCCCGCACACTGGTTGACCTGTCCGACGATTTCCTGGAGCGGTTCCTGACGATGTCGATGAAGCGGCATTTCGTCTACGGTGAAAAGACCCTTCTGGCGCGTGCGGAACAACCTGTTCCCGATACGCCGGAGCCGGAGCTGCTGCGCGCCCACGGCGTCGGTGTGCATGTCATTCCCGGGGTCGACCACGCGATGATGATCGACGACCCGGTGGCTTGCGCCTCAGTGCTGGGCGAGCTGTTCCGCCTCTAGCGCTTGCGCCGCCCACCTGCGCTGCGGCTGTGGAATTCCGGGGGACGACGCGCCACCCAGGCCAGAAATTTCGCCATCTCCGGATGCGCCCGCAGTGCATCGACTGTGTTCAGGTCACGCGCCAGTTCGGCCTCGGTGAACCGGGCATGGATTTCCGAATGGCAAATCTGGTGCAGCAGCACCGTCGGCCCGTCCTTTCCGCCTTTGAGCTTCGGCACCAGGTGGTGCAGGCTCTGCCGCACATGCGCCGGGATCGGCCGCAGGCAGAGCGGGCAGATCGGGTCGGTCTGGGTCACGGGCACCTCTTGCAGCCGGGAACGGGGCGGGCCAAAGGATGACATGCGCGGCACAGGGATCAAGGGGCGGGGCCGGCACACCCCGGGAACGAGGTGACATGACACAGGCGCTGGTGATCGGCGGCGGCCCGGCGGGGCTGATGGCGGCAGAGGCACTGCTGGGCGCGGGCGTTCCCGTCCTGTTGGCCGAGGCCAAGCCAACCGTGGCGCGCAAGTTCCTGATGGCGGGCAAGTCCGGCCTCAACCTGACAAGGATAGAACCGTTCGAGGATTTCCTCGCCGCCTACGGCGACAGCGCAGAGTGCCTGCGCCCTATGCTCGCGGCGCTGCCCCCAGACGCCCTGCGCGTCTGGGCCGAGGCGCTGGGACAGGAGACCTTCACCGGCTCCACCGGCCGGCTGTTTCCCAGGGCGATGAAGGCCTCGCCCCTGCTCCGCGCCTGGCTGGCGCGCCTGGATGCCGCGGGGCTCGACCGACGCACGCGCTGGCGCTGGCAGGGTTGGGCTGGGGCAGAGTGCCTGTTCGACACGCCCGACGGGCCGGATCGGCTCAGCCCCACCGTCACCGTGATGGCCCTCGGTGGCGCCAGTTGGGCGCGGCTGGGCTCGGATGGCGGCTGGACCGCGCATTTCGCCGCCACCGGCCTGCCGACGGTGCCCTTCGCGTCCTCGAATGCCGCCATCGCGGTCCACTGGTCGCCCCACATGACCCCGCATTTCGGCACGCCGATCAAGGGCGTCGCCTGGCAGGCCGGCACGATCGTCTCGCGCGGCGAGGCGGTGATCTCGGCCAAGGGGATCGAAGGCGGCGGGGTATATCCGCTCTCCCCAGCGCTGCGGGCGGGCGCGGCATTGACACTCGACCTCGCTCCGGACCTGTCGCAGGCCGACATCGCGTCGCGCCTCGCAAGACCGCGCGGCAAGCAGAGCCTGTCCAACCACCTGCGCCGCGCACTGGGCCTGTCACCCGTCGCACGCGCCCTGCTGGCCGAATTTGCCCGCCCCCTGCCGCACGATCCGGGGGATCTTGCCCGCATCGTCAAGGCGCTGCCCATCGCGCATTCCGGCTTGCGCCCGATGGACGAGGCGATCTCCACCACCGGCGGCGTGCCCTGGGCAGCACTGGACGAAAACCTGATGCTCCGCGACCGCCCCGGCACCTTCGTCGCCGGCGAAATGATCGACTGGGACGCGCCGACCGGGGGCTACCTGCTCAATGCCTGCATGGCGACAGGCCTGTGGGCCGGCCGTCATGCCGCCAACTGGCGCTGATCCCTGTTTCTTCTGGCCGGAAATATCCCGGGGAGGCGACCGAAAGCAGACGCGGGCAGAGCCCCCCGCCTGTCTTGTGTTTGTCGTTCTTGCGAGCATGTGGCCGTGAACACGGTGGCTTTCCCGGACACGGGCCGTTGCGTCCGCGGAGGCTGGCGTGCGCCCACCAGATGGGCGCCAAGGAAAGGCGAGCATGGAAAGTGTCGTCAGGAAGGATAGGAGGCCTTCCGGGCGGCTTGCCGTTCGAGGCGATCGGCGGTCCGGCGACGGGACGCCTGCTCGGTGGCATTCAGGTCACGCCCTGTCTGCGCGCGTTTCAGGCCGTGGTCGAAATCGAGACCACCCAGAGTGCGGAGTTCAGCCGCAAACGTCTCCTCGAGGATTGCGATGAGGGGCGGGTTCGTCATCGCGGCGTCACGCCGATCAAACAGCCGAGCCTCGATCCGTGTGCGCGGGATCGACATACGGATGTCGCAAGCGATCCCTTCGCTTCGTGGCAGCCGAAGCGGTTCCAGCCGACCTTTTCGAAGGGCTGGCCGCGGATACCGCGGCTCGTCAGCCCGCTCGGCAAGTGCAGGAACCCGTTGGCCTTGTGCACATTGCCTGCGCGGCCTCGCGCGCCATGGCCCGCAATCGCAGCACGGGCTGCTTTGCTCGGGTCCATCCACGCTGCTGGCCGGCGCCGCAGGACAGCGCCGTCGAGACAGATGAACAGCGACGTGCAACGGCGGCAGTTGCCACACCCGGCAACCCGGACGACGCCATCACTTGAGCGGTTGGTGCCGTTGCCTGGTCCGCGTACGGCCAAACCCTGCCGTTCAGGCCCATCGCTGAGGTGACAGAACACAAGCAGACCTATTCCCGGTTTGGAACCAGTCCGGCGATGCTGTTGCCGAACGGCGTCTCGGTCAAAAGACAAGGAAGCCAATTCGAGTGCCGTGAAGGATCGAACTCTGACAGGGCGGCTGGCTCGAATGTCAGATTTGCCCGCGCGGCAGAGCCTTGATTTGGGTCAAGTGCGGTCAACACCCTTCGCGTTACCCTTCTCGATGCGGTGAGGAAATTGATTCGCTTTCCTCAATCTCCCTGACGAGAGGTTGGTGGTGGAGCGGGAAAGGGAGTGTCCCGCCGCTGTCATCTGGGGAGGATGTCACACATGAAGATCATTCGTAGAATTTCCGCGCTTTGCGCGGTGTTGGCGCTGACCTCTGGCGGAGTTGCCCAGGCGGACGGAACCGCCGAAGTCTTGCATTGGTGGACCTCGGGTGGCGAGGCCAAGGCGGTCGGCACGCTCAAGGAGGCCTTCGAGGCGCAGGGCGGGACGTGGATCGATTCACCCATCGCCGGCGGCGGCGGTGACGCCGCAATGACCGCGCTGCGGGCGCGAGTCGTGGCGGGCAACCCGCCCACCGCCGTCCAGCTGAAGGGGCCCGGTATCCAGGAATGGGCCGAGCAGGGCGCGCTGAATGACGTGCAGGCCGTCGCTTCGGCCGAGAACTGGGATTCTGTCCTGCCGCCCGCCTTGGCGAGCATCATGAAGTATGACGGCAACTATGTCGCCGCTCCGGTCAACATCCACCGCGTCGACTGGATCTGGGCCAACCCCGAGGCGCTGGCCAAAGCCGGGGTCGAGGCGATGCCGACCACCTGGGAGGAATTCAACGCCGCCGCCGACAAGCTGATGGCGGCGGGCATCACGCCGCTGGCCCATGGCGGCCAGCCCTGGCAGGACGCCACCCTGTTCGAGGACGTGGTGCTGGGCGTTGGCGGGGCAGATTTCTACCGCAAGGCATTGGTGGAACTCGATCAGGACGCGCTCAAATCGGACATGATGGTCGCGTCCTTCGACCAGCTGCGCAAGCTGCGCGGCTATGTCGATCCGAACTTTCCCGGCCGCGACTGGAACCTCGCCACCGCGATGGTGATGCGAGGAGAGGCCGCGTTCCAGATCATGGGCGACTGGGCCAAGGGCGAGTTCCTGGCCGCGGGCAAGGTGCCGGGCACGGATTTCCTCTGCGCGCCGACGCCGGGCAACGGGTACGTCCTGAACTCCGACAGCTTCACCTTCTTCAAGGTGTCGGGGGACGACAACCTCAAGGGCCAGCAGGTTCTGGCGAGCCTGATCATGTCGCCGGAGTTCCAGAAGACCTTCAACCTGGCCAAGGGTTCGATCCCGGCCCGGACGGATGTTCCGCTGGACGAGTTTGACACCTGCGCCCAGCGCTCTCATGCCGACCTTCTTGCCGCGATCGAGAGCAACGCTCTGGTGCCGTCGATGGCGCATGAGATGGCGATCCCGCGCTCTGTGCGGGGTGAGTTCCTCGACCTCGTGACCGAGTTCTTCAACTCCGACATGGGTTCGCAGGACGCAGCTCAAAAGCTCGCCGACGCCGTCGCGCGCGCCATGTGACCGAATGGGCCGGGACCGGGCGGAGTCGCCTGGCCCCGGCCGGACCATGATGGCTGACACACCCTCTCTCCGCCTGCGCACGGAACGCTGGCTTGAACGGCGACTGCCACAAATCGTCGTCCTGCCGCTCTTTGCGCTGAGCCTGTTCTTCGTCTACGGCTTCATCGTCTGGACGGCATACATCTCCATGACGCCTTCGCGCATCATGCCGGTCTACGATTTCATCGGCTTCTCGCAATATGACCGTCTCTGGGCCACGCCGCGATGGTACGTGGCGATCAAGAACCTTTTCATCTTTTCCAGCCTGTTCATCGCCATATCCATGGTCATCGGCATCCTGCTGGCCATCCTGCTGGACCAGCGGGTGCGGGCCGAAGGGCTGATCCGCACCATCTACCTCTATCCCATGGCGCTGAGCTTCATCGTTACGGGGACCGTGTGGAAATGGATCCTGAACCCCGGCCTCGGGATCGAGCGCTACATGCGCGAGATGGGGTTCGAGAATTTCACCTTCGACTGGCTGGTGAACTCGGATTACGCGATCTACACGCTGGTGATCGCGGCGGTCTGGCAAAGCTCGGGCTATGCCATGGCGCTGTTCCTGGCAGGGCTGCGCTCAGTTGACGACGAGATCCTCAAGGCCGCGGCCGTCGACGGCGCGAGCCCCTGGAAGACCTACACCAGCATCGTCCTGCCGATCCTGCGGCCGGTATTTCTGTCCACCGTCATTATCCTCGCGCATCTCGCGATCAAGAGTTTCGACCTGGTTGTCGCGCTGACCGGGGGCGGGCCGGGATACGCCACCGACATGCCGGCGACCTTCATGTATGCCTTCGCTTTCCAGCGCAGCGAACTGGGCGTCGCTGCGGCCAGCGCCACGATGATGCTCATGACAATCATCGCGATCATCGTGCCGTATCTCTATTCCGAATTGCGAAAGACGGGCCGATGAGACAGCGCAGCATTGGCGGCATCGTCCGCCCGAAAGGCTGGCACAACGTCCTGATGCGCGGGTCGCTGTTCCTCGTGCTGGGGCTCTTCTGCCTCTACTACCTCTTTCCACTGATCGTCATGGCCTCGACCTCGCTCAAGTCGCTGGCCGAGATCCGCGAGGGCACGCTGTTGAGCCTGCCTCGGGCCATCACCTTCGAGGCCTGGGGCAAGGCGTGGGATTCCGCCTGCGTCGGTGTGCGCTGCGACGGGCTCAAGCCCTTCATGTGGAACTCGGTCGCGATGGCAGTTCCGGCAGTGCTGCTGTCGACGACGCTGGGGGCGATCAACGGCTATGCGCTTACGAAATGGCGCTTTCCGGGGGCGGACTGGATCTTTGCGATGATCCTCTTCGGCGCCTTCATCCCGTTCCAGGTGATCCTGCTGCCGATGGCGCGGACGCTGGGGCAGCTGGGGCTGGCCGGAACGGTGACGGGCCTGATCCTCGTGCACACGGTCTATGGACTGGCGTTCACGACGCTGTTCTTCCGCAACTTCTTCGTCGGGGTGTCGGACGGGATTCTGCAGGCGGCCAAGGTGGACGGCGCGGGCTTTTTCCGCATCTTCTTCCAGATCGTGCTGCCCATGTCGATTCCGGCCATCGTGGTCACGGTGATCTGGCAGTTCACCCAGATCTGGAACGACTTCCTGTTCGGCGTGGCCTTTACCATCGGCGACAGCAACCCGGTCACGGTGGCGCTGAACAACGTGGTGAACACCTCGACCGGGGTGAAGGAATACAATGTCGACATGGCTGCGGCGATCATCGCGGCGCTGCCCACGATGCTGGTCTACGTCGTGGCCGGCGCCTGGTTCGTCCGCGGCCTGTCGGCAGGCGCAGTGAAAGGATAGGCATGGCCTCGGGTATCCGGCTGAGCAAGCTCCGCAAGACCTTCGGTTCGACCGAGGTGATCAAGGGCGTCGACCTGACCATCGAACCGGGGGAATTCGTCGTCCTTGTCGGGCCGTCGGGCTGCGGCAAGTCCACGCTGCTGAACCTGATCGCCGGGCTCGAGACGGTGACCAGCGGCGAAGTCCGCATCGGCGAGGCGCTGGTGAACGACACACCTCCCCGCGACCGGGACATCGCCATGGTCTTTCAGTCCTATGCGCTGTATCCAACCAAGACCGTGCACGAGAACATCACGTTCGGCATGCAGACCCGCCGCATCCCGCACGAGGCGCAACAGGCTGCGCTCAAGGAGTTCAGCAAGCTGCTCCAGATCGACCATCTGCTGGCGCGCAAGCCGGGCCAGTTGAGTGGCGGCCAGCGCCAGCGGGTCGCCATGGGCCGCGCCCTCGTGCGCAAACCCGAAGTCTTTCTGTTCGACGAGCCGCTTTCAAACCTGGACGCGAAGCTGCGCATATCCATGCGCACCGAAATCAAGAAGCTGCATCAGCGGCTTGGAAAGACCGTGGTTTATGTCACGCACGACCAGATCGAGGCCATGACACTGGCCTCGCGGATCGCCGTGATGGACAACGGTCACATTCGGCAGTTTGGACCTCCGGGCGAGATCTACGAACATCCGGTGGACCTGTTCGTCGCAGGTTTCATGGGCTCACCGCCGATGAACATGCTGCCTGGAAGGTTGCGCCGCCGGGACGGCAGTCTGGTATTCGAACCCCATGGAGCGGAAGCCGAACTGCATTTTCCTTTGCCTTCCGAGATTTCGGACCGGCTCGATGCACGGGAAGGCGCAGAACTCGTCTTAGGTATGCGGCCCGAGGCGATCTTTGCGGCTGGAACTGAATTGCCTGGGCCCAATCGTTTCGTATTCGAGAAAACGGTTGAAGTGGTCGAACCGACCGGTCCCGATACGATGATCGTGTTCAGCATCGGCGAGACCGAACTGATCGCCCGGGTCCGACCGGAAGACGCAAGAGAGGCAGGCACGCGGTTCAGATTCGAGGTCGACCTGTCAAAGGCCAAGATCTTCGACGCCAAGAGCGGTCAGTCCCTCTGAAACCGGAAACGAGTGCAGATGCTCCTGTGTCAGGACGCATCGATTTCCGGCGCGCGGCGTGATCCACCGCTCGATGAATCGAGCGGTGACATGTCTGATCCCTTCTGGCTGAGCGACACACGGATGGCGCGTCCGGCGGCTGTTTTTCCAAGGTCCCACGGCACGCCAAGGGACGATGACCGCAAGATGCCAAGTGGGACTGGTTTCCTCAATCGCAATGGCTTGCGCTGGAGCGATGCTTTGCAGGGATGCGGTCCGCACAAGACGCTCAAAGGCGGTGGACGCTGTAGAGCGGCAGCGGACTCCTTGCCCGGACGATAGTCGGGCTGACTGCCGACCGCCGCGAATACAAAAGAGTGATGATCGAAGGGACCTTTGGCCCGCCGATCGACGTGCGGTCTGCACACCCAAGAGGGGAGTGCGGCCGCTTGATCGGGCGCACCCAAGGTGGTCTGAACACGAAGCGGCATACCATTGGCGACGGGCCGAGACGCCCGATCAGCGCCTTTATCCTTGCCGGGCAGGTCAGCGGCGGAAGGCGTGTGAAAAAGGCAGGTATGAGCGTTGTCCAGACCTGCCTGCTTCTCGGCCATCGCGCTTGCCGCAACCGCCACCTGGTGGTCATGGGTCCTGAGCCCAAGCTCAACTGAGCGGGCAAGGGTGCCAGGCGGGCCTACTCTTGCACCCCGCCTTTGATCTCCTGATCCAGGTCCGGTGACTTCAGCGTTGACCATGTATCGTCGCGTGATGGCGAAGGCGGGACTTCGCAGGTCCGGCTGTGGATGTTGACCTTTGCGATGAAGTTCGCAGAGATCGGCGCCGTGACAAACAGGAACGCCATGATCAGCAATTCATGGAGCGAGCCGTCGCCCGAGGCGAACGCATGGGTCATCGATGCAAGCAGCAGCATGCCGATCCCGATGGTCCCGACCTTCGTCGGTGCGTGCAGGCGCGTCATCGGATCGTTAAACTTCAACAGTCCGATCACGCCTACAATGACGAAACCCGATCCGATCAACAGGAAGACCGCCGTGGCATAGGTTGCAATAACGTCCAGAGTCATTCGATGATGTCCCCCCGAAGAATGAAGCGTGCCAATGCGACGGTCGAGACGAACCCCAGCATGGCAATCAGCAGCGAAACCTCGAAGTAGATCTGCACGCCCTGACGGATGCCGATGACGACAACCAGACCCAGGGCGTTGATGACCATCGTATCAAGCGCAAGGATCCGGTCGCCGTAGGTCGGCCCCAACATCAGACGCACCATGGACAGGACTTGTCCGAGCGCGAGCGAGACGAAGGCAATGACCAGGGCGATGTTCAGCAGTCCCAGAGCTGACGTCATGAAAAAATCTCCTTCAGCCGACGCTCGTAGCGGACCTTGATTTCGTCTCGCACGGCATCGGGATCGTCCGTGTGCAGCACATGCACCAACAGGCTGTGCCCCTCGTCAGACAGGTCGGCCGAGACCGTGCCGGGCGTGAGCGTGATGGTCCCGGCGAGTACCGTGATGGCCTCGGGTTTGCGCAGGTCCAGCGGAACCACGATCCAAGCCGGTTTCAACCTTGAATTCGGAACGGTCAGGACGATCCATGCAACCTGCACATTGGCGACGATGATATCCCACAGCACGATGATGCTGTAGCTGATCATCTTGCCCGGCCGGAATCCTTTCGGCGTATCCGGCCACCAGATCGAGGTTCCCCACGGGATGATGATCCCGAGGATCAAGCCGAAAACCACCATCCCGGCCGAGACCTCATTCTGCAAGAGCGTCCAGACCAAGGTGAGAAGGAGCGTCAGTAACGGGTGCGGCAGCAGCCAGCGAAATGCACGTGCCATATCAAAGGCCCTCCTTCGGCTTGCTGAGCTTGCCGGGTGTGTCAACCACGGTCGAGATATAGGGCTGCGGCGCGAACAACTCTGCGGCCATGGTTGTCGTGTAGGCATGCATCTGTCCCGCAAACACCGTGTTTGCGACCAGAAGCGAGATCAGACCACCCGCGGCGACATAGGACAGGACCGCTGGACGCGTCATCGCCGAGGCGACTTCGGACGCCGCTTCACCATGAGACTTCCAGAACACCATGCTGCCCGCGCGTGCAAAACCCACGATGCCGATCAGGCTTGAAACCAGCACGATCACCCAGATCCAGACGACAAGGTCTGAACCGATAGCGGCGTCCAACACCAGGAGTTTGCCGAGGAACCCTGACAAGGGCGGCAATCCCGCCATGGCAATCGCACCCGCGAAGAAGAGCCCGGCGGTCAAGGCGAGTCCGCCGAAGGGTGGCTGCGGCGTCAGTTCCAGGTTTGCGCGACCCGTCCGCACCAGATCCGAGATCAGGAACAGGGCGGCACCCGCCAGGGTCGAATGCACGATGTAGTAAAGCGCCGCCGCAATGCCCGCCGGGGTAAACAGCGAGATCGCCACCATCACCATGCCCATCGATCCGATGACAGAGAAGGCCACCAGCCGATCCAGCCGTCTGGCGGCCAGAACGCCGACCATCCCGATGGCAAGAGAGACCAGCGCCGCCGGCAGCAGCCACAGGTCATGCAACCCTGCCGTGGCTTGCAGGTCTGGCGGGAAAATCATCGTGTAGACGCGGATGATCGCGTAGGCCCCGACCTTCGTCATGATCGCAAAAAGGGCCGCGACGGGAGCCGGCGCCTCGGCATAGCTCGACGGCAGCCAGAAGTGCAGCGGCACGACCGCCGCCTTGATCGCAAAGACCAACAGCAGAAGAACCGCCGCGACGCGAATGCCCACGGTTTCCTCCGCGCCGATCAGCGTGACGCGATTGGCAAGGTCGGCCATGTTCAGCGTGCCGGTCTCGGCATAGATCGACCCGAGCGCGAACAGAAAGAGGGTGGAGCCGACGAGGTTGAAGAGCACGTATTGCACCCCCGCCTTGAGCCGCGCGTTGCCGCCCGCATGGATCATCAGGCCATAGGAGGCGATCAGAAGCACCTCGAAAAAGACGAAAAGGTTGAACAGGTCGCCGGTCAGGAACGCGCCAAGGATCCCCATCAGCTGGAACTGGAACAGCGCGTGGAAATGGCGCCCCCGGTTGTCCCAGCCGGACCCGATCGCGTAAAGCAGCACGAACAGCGCCAGCACCACCGTCAGCAGGACCATCATCGTCGACAGCCTGTCTCCCACCAGAACGATGCCGAAGGGAGCGGCCCAATGGCTCAACTGGTAAAGCAGGATGGACCCATCGGACACTTGCACGACAAGCCCAAGGGCGATGGCCATCAGAGCCAGCACACCGGCCACGGAAAAGGTACGCTGAATCCCGATGTGATACCGCGCGGCCAGCACGATGAACGGCGCAAGCACGGCGGGCAGAACCACGGGGGCGATGATCCAGTGGTTCATGCTTTGCCCTCCGGCTTCGTGTCAGCGGTATCGGGCTGGTCGTCCACATGGTCGTCGTCAGCCCCGAGAAAGGCCCCGAGGGCGATCATGACCACCACGGCCGTCATCCCGAACGAGATCACGATTGCCGTCAGAACGAGCGCCTGCGGCAGCGGATCGGTATAGGTGGTGACCCCATCGCGCAGGATCGGCGGTGCCCCGACGGTCAGGCGACCTGAGGCGAAGAGGAATACGTTGACCGCATAGGTCAGCAGCGACATGCCCAGGATCACCGGAAAGGTCCGCAGCCGCAGCACGAGGTACAGCCCGCCGGCTGTCATTATGCCGATGGCGGTCGCAACAAGCAGTTCCATGTCAGACACTCTCCCTTGCGGGCTGGACCGCGTCAGGTGGCGGATTGTCTCGGGATGGATCGATATCCATGGGATACTCGCTGTCCGTCTCGTCTGCGCGCCGTGCAAGTCGGGAGAAGCTCTCCAGCGAGAGCATGACCGCGCCGACAACCGACAGGAAGACGCCCAGGTCGAACAGGGCCGCCGTGGCCAGTTCGAATTCCTGGAAGGGTGGGATGCGGACATACGTGAAGTCCGAGGTCAGGAAAGGCTTGCCCACGAACCACGATCCGATCCCGGTCAACCCCGCGATCAGCACGCCGGCACCAATCACCCCATGATAGGGATACTTCAGCCGCGCGGAAGTCCAGGCGAACCCGCTTGCCATGTACTGCATCACCACGGCGATCGAAACGATCAGGCCTGCGATGAAACCGCCGCCCGGTTCGTTGTGGCCCCGCAGGAAGATGTAGAAGCCGACCATCAGGACGACAGGCATCACGACCCGGGTCAGCACGACCATCATCATCGGGTGCATGTCGCCCGCACGCGGCTGATCAGGCTTTCGGTTCAACAGCCGCGCGCGGACCGGACCGCGCAGAAGCGTCTCGGTCAACGCGTAGATCAGCAAGGCCGCGATTCCCAGAACGATGATTTCGCCGTAGGTGTCGAAGCCCCGGAAGTCGACGAGGATGACGTTGACGACGTTCGTGCCGCCGCCGCCCTTGTAGGAGTTGGCAAGGTGGAATTCCGAGATCGGCGTGCCGATCGCATCGCGCAGCAGGTAGTGATAGGCGAGCGTGAACGTCGCCAGGCCACCTGCGATGGCCACGCCCGCATCACGGACACGGCGCAGCACCGAGCTTTCCACCGGCGTCCGTTTTGGCAGGAAGTTGAGCGCCAGCAGCAGCAGGATGATGGTGACCACCTCGACGGTGAATTGCGTCATTGCCAGATCCGGCGCGCTGAAGAAGGCAAACCCGATCGAGACCATGAGGCCGACGATGCCGATCAGGATCAGCGACAAGAGGCGGTCCCGGTGCATCAGGACCAGCCCGCAGGTTGCGCCGACCAGCATCAGCCAGCCCGCGATCGCTATGGGGGTTGCGGGCTGCATCGTGCGCGTGGGCGCAGCGGCCGTACCAGAGATCCAGGCATGCAGGCCCGCCGCGACGATCGCGATCGCTCCGATGACCGCATAGCGCGTGAATGCACCATTGTGCAGCGGCAGGATCAGCCTTCGGG
Organism: Thetidibacter halocola; assembly: GCF_018224955.1. Lineage (GTDB taxonomy): Bacteria > Pseudomonadota > Alphaproteobacteria > Rhodobacterales > Rhodobacteraceae > Thetidibacter > Thetidibacter halocola. Next base: position 246,713 of record NZ_JAGTUU010000007.1, on the reverse strand, counting down.
CCAGTCGGGCCACAGCCTCGACGATGGCTTCGAAGATCACCTTGGCTTCGGGCCGCGGTGCCGCATCCCACAGGCGCAGCGCCGGATTATAGACGGCCATCAACAGCAGACCGCCGACGACGGCCGCGATGGACATGAAGAGTGCCGGAACCAATCCGTGCCAGATCTTGAAATAGGCCTTGGGCACCTCCGCCTCGCCGCCCAGAACCGATGCGGTGACAAGCTTGACAAAGGGCTCTGCCAGGAAGGGCGCAATGCCGATGCCCACAACAAAGACGACAAGGATCGCAGGCGGCAACCACAGACCTGCACCGGGATCATGCGGCTTGGCGGGATAGTCGTTCCGGACCGGACCGAGGAACACATGCCCGATCAGCCGGAAACAATAGGCCGCCGAGAAAAGCGAGCCGAAGGTCGCCAGCGCAGGGACAAGCCAAGGCATGCCGAAAAGCGTGGTGTGGGTCGCCTCTTCCAGCATCATTTCCTTGGAAAGGAAACCGTTGAGCAGCGGAATCCCGGCCATCGACAGCGCAGCCAGCGTCACGATCACGAACGTCACGGGCATCAGGGTCCGCAGGCCGCCCAACCGGCGGATATCGCGGGTGTGCGCCTCGTGGTCGACAATGCCGGCGGACATGAAAAGTGCAGCCTTGAAGGTGGCGTGATTCAGGATGTGAAACATCGCCGCCATCGCGCCAAAGGCCGTGCCCGTGCCCAGAAGCATCGTGATCAGGCCAAGGTGGCTGACCGTCGAAAAGGCCAGAAGCGCCTTCAGGTCATGCTTGAAAAGGGCAATCACCGCCGCCAGCACCATCGTTACCAAACCGGCCGTGGTGACGATCATGAACCATTCCGGCGTGCCGGACAGGACCGGCCACATGCGGGCCATCAGGAAAAGGCCCGCCTTCACCATCGTGGCCGAGTGCAGATAGGCCGACACCGGCGTCGGCGCGGCCATGGCGTGCGGCAACCAGAAATGGAACGGAAACTGTGCCGATTTCGTGAAGCATCCCAGCAGGATCAGGATCAAGGCCGGAACGTACAGCGGATCCGCCTGGATGAGGTCGCGATTCGCCAGGATCACGCTCAGGTCATAGCTGCCGACGATCTGACCCAGGATCAGCATGCCACCGATCATCGCGAGGCCGCCCGTGCCGGTGACCACCAGGGCCATCCGCGCGCCTTGCCGGCCCTCTGGCAGGTGTTTCCAATAGCCGATGAGCAGGAAGGAAGATAGCGACGTCAACTCCCAGAAGATCAGCAACAGCAGTATGTTATCGCTGAGAACGATACCCACCATCGCCCCCTGGAAAAGCAGGAGGTAGGTAAAGAACTCGCCCATATTGTCGTCGCGGCTCAGATAGTGCCGCGCATAGGCGATGATCAAAAGGCCGATTCCCAGGATCAACAGGGCAAAGAAGAACCCCAGCCCATCGAGCATCAGCGTGAAGTTCAACCCGAGCGCCGGCATCCAGTCGACCCGTGCCATGACGACGTCGCCCGAAAGAACGGATGGCAGATTGGTCAGCAGTCCAACAAAAGCGGCCAGTGAGACGGTGAATGTCACCCCTGCACACGCGGAGCGACCGGCCGAGTTCATCAGGCCGGGCAGCAATGCGCCAAAGAATGGTAAGGCTACGATTAAGAAGAGTGACACGCGAACTCCTGATCCGATTGATTTGTCAGCCTGCACAAACCTGCATGAGGTTGGCAATGGCGTAAGGGAAATTGACTGTTTTTGTCCAGAACCCTCGTCTTTCAGATACGCTACCGGCGGCTATTCGGCTGAAACGCGAAATGCTCCACACCCGCAGCGAGGGTCGGCAATCCGCCCCCATCCGTCGATGGCCGATGGGGGCTGGCATGTAAAGGCGTCTGCGGCATAGGTCCGGTTTCTGCGCATCTTTTCCGCTACAGCCCAAGCGGCCACGAAAGCCGCGACCGTCATGAATGGGGCGTCGCCACACGCTCACCGCCCAAGAACCGAAATCGCCCGGCACAGACCGATGTGCGTGCCCCGACCCGCTTGCCGATCAATCCTTCAGCACAGGCGCGTCGGGCTCACATCACCGATGGCAGCCCATCGGACCAACAGGTCGACATGTGCCAGAACAACCCGACCTGCAAACATCAGTCGGGCAGCGCCCCGTTCCCCGCCAGGGCTCAGACCGCCGCCTTGCGGCTCTCGTCGAGATAGATCTCGCGCAGGCGGGCCGCCCGCGGCCCCGGCACGCCACCGCCCAGCGCCACGCCGTCGATCTCGACCACCGGCATCACAAAGGCCGAGGCCGAGGTGATGAAGGCCTCGTCCGCATCCTGCGCCTCGGCCACGGTAAAGTCCCGCTCCTCGACCTCCATCTGCGCCTCGGCGGCAAAGCGCAGCACGGCGGCGCGGGTGATCCCGTGCAGGATGTCGTGCGACAGCGCGCGGGTGACGATCTTGTTGCCCTTGATGAAATAGGCGTTGTTCGAGGTGCCCTCGGTCACAAACCCGTCCATCACCATCCAGGCATCGTCTGCCCCTGCCGCCTTTGCCATCATCTTGCCCATCGACGGATACAGCAGCTGCACCGTCTTGATGTCGCGCCGGCCCCAGCGCACGTCGGGAATGGAAACGATCTTCAGCCCCGTCTTCACCGCCGGGCTCTGGGCCAGTCCGGGCTTGTTCTGGGTGAACAGCACCACCGTGGGTTCGGTCGTCTCGGGATCGGGAAAGACGAAATCCCGGTCACCCGGCGATCCGCGGGTGATCTGGAGATAGACCAGACCCTCGTCGATCCCGTTCACGCGCACCAGCTCACGGTGGATTTCCAGCAGGTCGTCGAAACAGCCCGGTTTGCGGATGTCGAGTTCCGACAGCGACCGGTCCAGCCGGGCCATGTGACCGCCGAAATCGATCAGCTTGCCATCGAGGACGGAGGTCACCTCGTAGACGCCATCCGCCATCAGGAAGGCGCGGTCAAAGATCGAAACCTTGGCCTCGTGCTCGGGCAGATACTCTCCGTTGACATAGACGGTGCGGGTCATTCTGGCTTTCTCCTCATCCCCAGAGCGCGGCCTCGGGCGGATGCACCCCGGCGGCGTCATAGTGCAGCGCATGAGGCCGGTCTTCGGCCAGAAGCAGCGGCCCGTCAAGATCCGTGACGGCCGCACCCTGCGCCACCAGCACCGCCGGCGCCATCGCCAGGGACGAGCCGACCATGCAGCCCACCATCACGCCGAACCCCGCCGCAAGCGCCGCATCGCGCAGCGCCAGCGCCTCGGTCAGTCCGCCGGTCTTGTCCAGCTTGATGTTGACCATGTCATAGCGCCCCCGCAATTCCGGCAGCGAAGCCCGGTCATGACAGCTTTCATCGGCACACAGCGGCACCGGGCGCGCGATCCCGTCCAGCGCCGCGTCCTGCCCGGCGGGCAGGGGCTGCTCGACCAGCGCCACGCCCAGCCGCGCCAGGTGCGGCGCGAGATCGGCGTAGATCTCTGCGCTCCACCCCTCGTTGGCGTCGACGATGATCCGGGCCTCGGGCGCGCCCCGCCGCACCGCCTCCAGCCGGGGCATGTCATCAGGCGTGCCCAGCTTGATCTTCAACAGCGGGCGATGCGCATGACGCTGCGCCGCCGCCTCCATTCGGTCGGGTGTGTCCAGGGACAGGGTAAAGGCGGTGATCTCCGGCCCCGGCGCGGGCAGGCCGGCAAGGTCCCAGACCCTGCGCCCTGCCTGCTTCGCCTCCAGGTCCCACAGCGCGCAATCCACCGCGTTGCGCGCCGCACCGGGCCGCAATGCCTGCTGCAAGGCAAGGCGCGTCAGATCGCCGGCCAAGGTGGCAACCTGAGCCTCCACGCTGTCCAGCGTTTCGCCATAGCGTGCATAGGGCACGCATTCACCCCACCCCGTCACGCCGCCTTGCGTCACCCGGACGGTCAGCACCTGCGCCTCGGTCCGAGAGCCGCGGCTGATGGTGAATGTCTCGGCCAGCCGGAACGTTTCCCGCGTCACGGTGATGCTCATGTCTGCTCCCAACTTCATCTTGCAAGAAAAACTCCCGCCGGAGGCTCCCGCACCATCCATCCCCCGCAAGGCCGGGACAGGAGCCGCACGGGACGGCAGGCGAGGCGCCTCTTGCCGACAGGCAAGACAGCGCCGTCCCGCCGTCAGCCGGCCAGCGCCTCGGCCAGCCGGCCCGCGCCGTGTCGGAACGGGTCGACAGTGGGCAAGCCCATCCGCGCCTCGACCTCGGCGCAATAGCGCGCGGCCTCTGCCTCGCCCATGTGCTGCGTGTTGATCGACACGCCCACCACCCGGCACTCCGGGTTCACCACCTGCGCAAGGCGCAACGAAAGATCGCGCACGTCCTCGAGCGACGGAAGCGCATAACCCGGCAAACCGCGCATGTGCGTCCGCGTCGGCTCGTGGCACAGGATCAGCGCGTCCGGCTGGCCGCCATGGATCAGCGCCAGTGTCACCCCGGAGAAGCTTGGGTGAAACAGGCTCCCCTGCCCCTCGATCACGTCCCAGTGGTCCTCTTCATTGGGCGGCGTCAGCCATTCGATGGACCCGGCCATGAAATCGGCCACCACCGCGTCCAACGGCACGCCGTCGCCAGTGATCAGGATGCCGGTCTGCCCGGTGGCGCGGAACGTGCTCTTCATGCCGCGCGCGCGCAGCGACGCGTCCAGCGCCAGCGTCGTGTACATCTTGCCCACGGAGCAATCCGTGCCCACCGCCAGCACGCGCTTGCCCGCGCGCTTGACGCCATCGGCGATCGGGTAGCTGACCTCGGGCACGCGCACGTCATGCAGGCTGCGCCCCGTGGCCTGCGCCACGGCGACCAGGTCGGGCTCGTTTCGCAGCAGGTTGTGCAGGCCCGACGCCAGGTCAAAGCCCTCCTCGAGCGCCTGCACCAGGACCTTCTTCCACGCCTGGCTTATGACGCCGCCGCGGTTTGCGACACCGATCACCAGGGTCTTCGCGCCCGCCACCTTCGCCTCTTCCAGCGTCACGTCGGGCAGGTTCATGTCGGCGCGGCAGCTCTCCATCCGGTATTGGCCAACGCAGTTTTCCGGGCGCCAGTCGCGGATGCCCTGGGCTACCTTGGCAGCAAGCCCGTCCGGCGCATCCCCGAGGAAAAGCAGATACGGCGTCTCGATCATTCTTCACTCCTGTCTTTTGCCCGACCCTGCCAAGCCTGCGGCGGGATTGCATCGCAAAGCGCGACGAGATCGGGACGGAAACGCACGAATCCACCGTGGGTTCACGGCTTTGTCGAAAAATCGTGCACTGGCGCGTCGGGGCTTTCGCCGCAGTGCCGCAGGATTTCGCTTGCGCAGCATTTCGCAATTTAATAACCCTCACACCGCCAAACACGAAATTTCCTTACCCGGAGTCGCGTCATGTCCTTTCGCATCCAGCCCCAGCCGCCCGCCCGTCCCAACCGCTGCCAGCTGTTCGGGCCCGGCTCGCGCCCCGCGATCTTCGAAAAGATGGCCGCCTCGGCCGCCGACGTGATCAACCTCGATCTCGAGGATTCGGTCGCACCCTCGGACAAGGACAGCGCGCGCAGGAACGTCATCCAGGCCATCGGCGACATCGACTGGGGCAACAAGACTCTGTCGGTGCGGATCAACGGGTTGGACACGCCCTTCTGGTATCGTGACGTGGTCGACCTGCTGGAAAACGCCTCCGAGCGGCTGGACCAGATCATGATCCCCAAGGTCGGATGCGCCGCAGACATCTATGCCGTCGACGCGCTGGTGACAGCGGTCGAGCGCGCCAAGGGCCGGACAAAGCCCATCGCCTTCGAGGTCATCATCGAATCCGCCGCAGGCATCGCCCATGTCGAGGAAATTGCCGCCGCCTCGCCGCGCCTTCAGGCGATGAGCCTCGGCGCCGCCGATTTCGCCGCGTCGATGGGCATGCAGACCACCGGTATCGGCGGCACGCAGGCGAATTACTACATGCTACACGAGGGCGCGAAATACTGGTCGGATCCGTGGCACTGGGCGCAGACCGCCATCGTCGCCGCCTGCCGCACCCATGGCGTGCTGCCGGTCGACGGCCCGTTCGGCGATTTCAGCGACGACGAAGGGTTCCGCGCGCAGGCGCTGCGCTCGGCCACGCTGGGCATGGTCGGCAAATGGGCGATTCACCCGAAACAGGTGGCGCTCGCCAACGAGGTCTTCACCCCGTCCGAGGCCGCCGTGACCGAAGCGCGCGAGATCCTCGCCGCGATGGAGGCCGCCAAGGCCAAGGGCGAGGGCGCGACCGTCTACAAGGGCCGGCTGGTGGACATCGCCAGCATCAAGCAGGCCGAGGTCATCGTCCGCCAGGCCGAGATGATCGCGGCGGAATGACAAGGGCGGCGCGGCGGACCGGCCGTCGCGCTTTCTTGCGTTTCGCGACGCCGCCTTTCATGGTTCCTGCGGCAGGACGAGGAACGGCGTCATGAGCGACTGGTCGCAAGGCTACCCGACGGACACAAGTTACATCGACAACGCGCAGGCCGAGATCGCCCCGGCGCGCTGGAACCGGTCGCTGCTGCTGGTCAAGCGGCAGGGGCCCGCGACCAACCGGCCCTTCCGCTTTCTTGAACTGGGCTGCGGGTCGGCCACGACGCTGATCGCGCTGGCCGCCTGCTATCCCCAGGCCGAGTTCCTGGGCGTGGATTTCATGCCCGAGCACGTCGTTCGCGCGCGCCAATTGATCGATGAGGCCGAACTTTCCAACGTGCGGGTGGAAGAACGCGACTTTGCAGAGATGGCTGTCGATCCGCCGGCAGAGCGGTTCGATTTCGCGGCCGCGCACGGGGTCTGGACCTGGGTCGACCCGGCGGTGCAGGCGCAGATCGTCTCGGTCCTGAACCAATGGCTGGCCCCGGGCGCACTGGCCTATTTCGGCTACAACTCTGCTGCGGGCTGGTCGGCAGCAGCGCCCCTGCGGCGCATCTTCCGTGCCGCGCCCCGCGGCCCGGCCGAACAGCGCTTTGCCCCGGCGCGCCAGGCCGTCGAGCGCTGGTTCGACCTGCGCGGCACGGAATCGCCGGCGCTTCGCCGGCTGTGGAAGAAACTGTCCGAAGCCTCTGACGAGTTCCTTTCGCACGAGCTTGGCAGCACCAATGGCACCGGGATCTGGCCCGAGGATCTGGGGCAGACGCTATCCGGGGCGAAGATGTCCTATGCCTGTCCCGCCGTTCTGGTCGAGGGACTCGACGCGCTTTTCCTCGAGGATGACGAGGTGGCGTGGCTGCGCGAGGCAGTTGGCCAGGGCTGGGGCGAGACGGCGCGCGACCTTATGCATGCCCGCACCTTCCGCAACGACCTGTTCCATCGCGGCGCGCCGCTGCTTCAGGGCGGCGAGGGCATGAGCCGCCTTCTGACGACCCGCGTTGCGGCATGGTCGCCCGAGTTCGGCTTCGGCACGCACAACGTGCCCAAGGAACGCATGACGCGCCACCTCGATCCCTCTGTTCTTCGTTCGATACAGGGCGCCGCCGGGACGGAGGGTCGCCCGCTGGCGGAGGTGCTGAGTACGCTTGGGCTGGACGCCCAGGCGGGCCTGCAATCCGGCCTGATGGCGCTCGCAGCCAACGCGCTGATCGACCTGCGCCCGCAGGCCGAGGCCGAGGCGGCGGTCGATAGCTGCGCGCGCTTCAACCGTGTCGTGCGCAAGCGGATCGAGACCGACGGCGCGCTGATCCAGTGCCTCGCCTCGCCCGCCATCGGCGGCTGCGTGACCCTCGGGTCGGCCCGGCTGCAGGATCACCTGACCGACGAGACACCCGATGCCCAAGTCGCCGAACGGCTTGCCGTTCTGGGCATTCAACCGGACTGACAGGACACCACCCGCATGACCGCCGACCAGTTCATCGCCCTGCTTGGCTTTGCCTTTGCCACCGTCATCAGCCCCGGGCCGAACAACCTGATGCTGATGGCCTCGGGCGCGAATTTCGGCTTTCGCCGCACGATCCCGCACATGCTGGGCGTGGGCCTGGGCTTTCCCCTGATGATCCTGCCCGTGGGGGTGGGCGTGATGCAGGCGTTCGAGGCATGGCCGCCGCTGCGCACCATCCTGACTGTCGCTTCGGTCGCCTACCTGCTGTGGCTGGCCTGGCGGATTGCCCATGCCGGCGCGCCGAAAGAGGCAAGGGCCGGCGCGCGCCCTCTGACTTTTCCGCAGGTCGCCGCGTTCCAGTGGGTCAACCCCAAGGCCTGGTCCATGGCCCTGTCGGCGATTACGCTTTATGCGCCCGACCGCAGTTTCGGCGCGGTGCTTTGGGTCGCGGGCTCCTACGTCGCGATGGGTGTCATCTCAACCAGCACCTGGACGGTGCTCGGCCAGCAGATTCGCCGGTTCCTGACCAACCCGGTCCGGCTGCGCGTCTTCAACTGGAGCATGGCCGCCCTGCTGGTCGCCTCCATGCTGCCGGTGCTTCTGGCACGGTAATCTGAATCCCGGATATTGATTTCGATCAATTGTCACATTCCAATATTAGAATACCAACTCCACAGCGGGCCGACCGGCCCCGTCGTGAACAGGAGTGACCCGACATGAAACATTTCTTCCTCGCCAGCGCCTTTGCCCTTGCCGCAAGCACGGCCTTTGCCGCCATGCCCGGCGAACTGTCCGATCCGATCGTTGCCTTCACCCCGGTGATCGCCAAGAACGCCGATACGCTGGAGCTGACCGAGACGCAGCGCGCCGACCTCAAAGCCTGGCTCGAAACCATGCCAGCCCAGCGCGAGGCGTTGCAGAACGAGGCCGTCGCGGCCCGCGCGGCGCTGCGTGACGCCATCGTCGCCGGGGCCCCGGCAGCAGAGCGCCAGAGCCTGGCCGACGCGGTGGGCAAGCTGGAGACGCAGTTGGTGATGATGCGGTCGGACTGCACGGACCATTGGCGGGCCGTGCTGACAGAGGCGCAATTCGCGAAGATGCTGGAACTCGCCGCCGGTCAGTGACCGGGCCGGTCGCGCGCAGGCACGAAATCGCGGCGGGATGCGCAGCTTTGTTGCATCTCGCCCCTGACAGCGCCATATAGCGGGCGTCCTGCGAAAGAGGCGCATGCCATGACCCACTACCTCGACTTCGAGAAACCGCTGGCCGAGATCGAAGGCAAGGCCGAAGAGCTGCGCGCCATGGCGCGGGCCAACAAGGAAATGGACATCGAGAAGGAAGCCGCCGCGCTGGACCGCAAGGCGCGCGACATGCTGGCCGACCTCTACAAGAAGCTGACGCCCTGGCGGAAATGCCAGGTCGCCCGCCACCCCGAGCGTCCGCATTGCCGCGACTACATCGATGCGCTTTTCACCGAGTACATGCCGCTGGCCGGCGACCGGAACTTTGCCGACGATCACGCCGTGCTGGGCGGAGTGGCGCGGTTCGACGACAAGCCCGTGGTGGTCATCGGCCATGAAAAGGGTCACGACACGCAATCCCGCATCACCCACAATTTCGGCATGGCCCGCCCCGAGGGCTATCGCAAGGCGGTGCGCCTGATGGACATGGCCGACCGGTTCGGCCTGCCGGTGGTGACGCTGGTCGACACGCCCGGCGCCTATCCCGGCAAGGGCGCCGAGGAACGCGGCCAGTCCGAGGCGATCGCCCGCAGCACGGAGAAATGCCTCCAGATCGGCGTGCCGCTGGTCAGCGTGGTGATCGGCGAGGGCGGTTCGGGCGGCGCGGTGGCCTTTGCCACGGCGAACCGCGTGGCGATGCTGGAACACTCGGTCTATTCGGTCATCTCGCCCGAGGGCTGCGCTTCGATCCTGTGGAAGGACTCGGAAAAGATGCGCGAGGCCGCCGAGGCGCTGCGCCTGACCGCGCAGGACCTGCTGCAACTGGGCGTCTGCGACCGGGTCATCCCCGAGCCGATGGGCGGTGCACATCGCGACCGCAAGGCGACGATCGACGCGGTGGGCAAGGCGATAGGCGTCATGCTGAAGGACCTCTCCGCCATGGACGGCAAGGCGCTGGTCACGGCGCGACGCAAGAAGTTCCTTGCCATGGGATCCAAGGGCCTCGCAGCCTGAGCGGCACCCGTCAGCTGGACACCTGCTCGCGCAGGATCGACGCGGTCAGCGACACCATCAGGTAGAACCCGCCGAAGATCAGGAAGGCCAGGATCGTGTTCTCGAACTTGCGCGGATAGCTGGGGTCTTCGGAGGCCACCGGCTGAACCGAGGTCGTCAGGTAGCGCGCCTGGCTGTCGGCATCGCGCCGCGCCTGTTCCAGCCGTTCCAGCGCCGTCTGCAACATCAGGTCGCGCGTCGCCAGGTCGGCTTCGGCCAGCTTGATCTGCACAGCCTTCTCGGCCAGGGAGTTGCCGCCCGTGCTGGTGGCCGAGGTCATCTCGGCATTCAGGGCCGCCAGCAGCGCCTCGAGCCGCCGCACGTCGCCCTGCGCGCCGTCGACCCGGCTGCTGTTGGGGCGGGCGTTGTCGAGCAGCGCCTGCAGTTGCAACTGCTTTTCCTGCAACTGGATTTCATACTGGCTGATCTGCGCCCGAAGCGAGGCGATCCGCCCCTCGGGGTCGATCACCGCGCCTTCCTGTTGCAGGCGCACCAGCTTTTCCTGTGCGGTGCGGCGGCCCTGCTCTGCCTCGATCAACCCCTGTTCGGCATCGCTGACCGCGTTCGACCGCTTGCGCATCGACAGGTTGTCGACCCGTTCCTCGGCATAGCCGATCAAGGCGCGGCTGAACCCGGCCGCGGTTTCGGGATCGGCGGCCATGATCTCCATCTTGATGACGCCCTCGGTCGGGTCATAGCCAATCTCGATATTGCGCTTGTAAAGCGAATAGGCCTCTTCGTTGGACGGATCGTCGGGCAGGCGCTGGACCGGGTCGATCCAGGACTGGGTGAAATGCGCCTTGAACCCCTCGTCCTGGTCCAGCCGCAGCATGGCGTCCTTGGATGTCAGGTAGGATTGCACGGCGATGGCATCCTGGTTGGTGGCGAATTGCGTGCCGGAAAACAGCGAGCCCATCGCGCCGCCCGAGCTTTCCGCCTTGAGGATCAGGAATTCGGACTTGGTGGCATACATCGGCGTCGCAACGACGTAGAAGTAAAACCCCGCGATCAGCGTCGGCAACCCGACGAAGAAGGCCAGCCGCGTCATCAGCAGCGCCATCTTGCGGCGGCGGCGGCGGGCGAGATCCTGCTGGATCTGCTGGATCTCGATGGCGCGGCGTTCCGCCGGGCTGCGGCTGTCGGGCGTAGGCGCGGCGACGGCACGCTTTTCGACCGGGACGGTCTGCGGCAACTGCATCCGCGCCTCGGGCCCGGCGGCGGCGGTCAGCGCGCGCGACGGCTCTGGCGCGGTCTGTGGCGGCTGGGCGCCCGGCGGCACGACCAGTTCCAGCATGGTCGAACGCTGGAACGGGTCGATCCCGCGCGCGCGCAGCAGGCGCACGGCATCGAAATCCGAGGTCGGCGCCAGCCCCTGGCGCGCGGCGACACGGCGCGCGAGGCGCAGCTGTCGCCCGGTCAGACCCTCGCGGCGGATCGCGTCGAGATCGGTCTCGGCCGCGGTCTGCGCGGCGGGGGCGGCCCCGGCCGTCGTGGGGCTGGGCGTCGCCGCATCCCGTGCAGGGTTTGCCGCGCCCTTGGCGGCGGCAGGCGCGGCGGCGGCGGACCGTGTCGGCGCAGAGGCGCGCGTGCCCTCCTCGCCATCGGTCGAGGACGCGCGGCGGATGCGGAATTTCCTAGCCTTGGGTTTCGTAGTCATAAAGCTGCTTCGCCTCTTCCAAGGTATCGAACATGTGCAGCCGCCCGCCCATCAGGACAGCGGCCTTGCGCGCGAATTTTTCCAGGATCGCCGCCTGGTGAGAGACGATGATGATGGTCGTGGTGCGCAGACGCTCTGCCAGGACCTCGCCCGCCCGGCGGTTGAAGTCCACGTCGGTCGAGTTCGGCATCCCCTCGTCAATCAGGTAGACGTCGAAATCAAGCGCCAGCATCAGCGAAAAGCTGAACCGCGCCCGCATCCCCGAGGAATAGGTGCCCACCGGCTGGTCGAAATACTCGCCCAGCCCGCAAAGCCAGCGGCAGAACGACTCGACGTAATCGGGATCGAGCCCGTAGAGCCGGGCGATGTAGCGCGCGTTCTCGCGCGCCGAGATCTTCGACACCACGCCACCCATGTAGCCCAGCGGGAACGAGATGCGGCAATGGCGGCGGATCTCGCCCTCGTCGGGTTTTTCCAGCCCGGCCATCATCTTGATCAGCGTCGTCTTGCCGGTGCCATTGGGCGCGAGGATGCCCAGGCTTTCGCCCAGGTCGACACGGAAGGACACCCGGTCAAGGATCACCTTGCGCTGGGTGCCGGTCCAGAAGGACTTGCTGACCATGTCGAATTCAAGCATCGCGATGCCCGCTGCTGCCCCTGTCCCATGCCTTCGGGACGCTCCTGGACGTAGGCGCCAAATCTGACCTTATTATGACCCTGCGGGGAAACAAAAACAACGCGAGGGACCGTCAGGGACCCCACGCGCAACAATCCGTGAGCGTGCAAGCTCAGAGTGCCTGCTTCTGCACCCGGGTCAGCTTGCCCACCATGATCGAGACAATGGCAGCGGTGAAGCTGAACAGCGCGCCCATCTTGGCCGCGTCCTGCACAGGGCCGGTATCGAAGGCCACCGAGGCCACGAAGAGCGACACGGTAAAGCCGATCCCCGCGACGCAGCCGATCACCCCCAGATCGACAAGGCGCATCGCCTGCGGGATGCCCAGCCGCATAGGCACGGCGGCGACCCAGCCGAACAGGAAGATACCCACCGGCTTGCCGATCAGCAGGCCCGCCAGCACCAGCCAGGTCGCATCGCCCATAGACGAGAACTCGACCCCGGCATTCAGCAGGCCGAAAAAGAACAGGATCACCTCGACCGGATGCTTCAGCGCATGTTCCATCATGTTGAGCACGTCGCCGAGATACTGCTCGGCTGCGGAAAAGATACCGAAGGCGCGGTCGGCATGGGGAATGGCCGGGATGATCGGCAGAAGGCCCAGCGCCGGGTGCAGGCCCGAACGCATGAAGGCATACCACGACACGCAGCCCGCCAGAGCATAGGGCCAGAAGGACAGTGCCTTGCGCACCCAGGTCGAATTCGGCCGGTCCTGCTTGCCCCGGTCCATGGTGCGCGGCAGCCAGTTGAACAGCACGAACACCGCCACCGAGGCGCCCAGAGAAACCAGCAGCCAAGACGGCGCGAGATCGCCCGAGGGATAGAAGATGGCCAGGATGATGAGCCCCGCCGCATCGTCGGCGATGGCCAGCAGCAGCAGAAAGCGCACCGCCGGGTGGCCCGCGCCGAACACGATCCGCCCGACGAGATAGCTGAACGCGATGTCGGTCGCGGTGGGGATCGCCCAGCCGTTCGCCACTGCGCTGTAGGTGTCCGAACCCATCAGCAACGCAAGGCCCAGGTAGACGCTGATCGGCCCCAGCATCCCGCCCGCCGTGGCGATCAGCGGCGTCGCCGCCTTCTTGCCGCGCAGGCTGCCGTTGCCGAGGATCACCGCCTCCCAGACTTCCTTGGCGGCGATGGCAAAGAACAGCGCCATCAGCACGTCGTTCACCAGGTAATGCAGCGTCAGGGTGCGGTGGCCGTCGTGCAGGTGGCCGATGGGCGCATGGTCCCAGATCACGAACGCGATGAAATGGTGATAGCTGTCGGCATCCAGGTTGGCCCAGATCAGGGCGATCACCGCGCCGAAGATCAGCAGCAGCGAATAGTCGGTCAGAAAACTCCAGACACGATACATGCCGCCCCCCCTTGGCCGTTTCCTGTCGGCTTAAAGGATTGGCGGGGGCAGGGCAAAGGTTGGGACGCCGCTCACCCGGCCCCATGCAGCATCGTGCCAATGCACGGCTCAGGCGATGAGGCCCCAGGCCAGACCGGCGAGGACAGATCCGATGAGCGCGAAGCCAAGATAGGCGGCAAAGACGCGCGGCCTGACCAGCGCCCAGACCGCGACAGCCGCGGGGATGCAGCTGACCCCGCCGGCCAGGACAAAGCTCATCGCGGCGCCCGGCGCCATGCCCTGCGCCAGCAGCGCATCGACCAGCGGCACGGCGGCATAGCCGTTCAGGTAGGCCGGGGCGCCCAGCAGCGCGCCCAGCAGCACCGGCCACGCGCCCGTGCCGCCCAGCAGCCCGGCGATGGTCTCGGCCGGGACGTGGCGCAGCATCAGCGCCTCGATCACGTAGGCGAGCGTCAGCCATTTCAGCAGGAACAGGCCGTTCTGCACCGCCGTCTCGCGAAAGGTCTCGCGCCGCGCCGGTTCCCGCCAGAAGCGCCACACCGGTGCGCCACGGAACGGCATCTTCACCCCGCAGCAGCCGCCCACCTGCGGCTTTGCGCGCAGCGGATCACGAAACACGGGGCTTTGCGCGAAAAGCATGGTTCCGACACCGCCCAGCAGGCCCAGCCCCACCGCGGCCACCGTCTTGGCCAGCGCGAAATCGAAGCCCAGCGTGCCTGCGGTGATCGCGAACATCGCCGGGTCCATCAGCGGCGAGGCCAGCCAGAAGGCCATCACCGCCGATAGCGGCGCCCCCACCGCCAGCAGCGCGGCAATGAAGGGGATTACCTCGCAGGAACAGAAGGGCGCAAGACCGCCCAGCGCCGCCGCCATCACGATCATCCGCCCCTCGCGCCCCTCGAAGGCGCGGGCCAGCATCGTCTCGGCCCCGGTCGCCTTGAGCCAGGCGACCGCCACGACAGCGAACAGGATGAAGGGCGCCGTGTGCCATAGCGCTCCGGCGGCAAAACTCACCGTCGGCCACAGATCCGTCGGATCGAACAGCGCGACCCCGGCAAGGATCGCCAGCGACGCAAGCCAGGCGCGCGGGGGTAAAGGCAGGCGCCGCTGCGGGACGGCATTGAGATCAGCCATGATCGTGCTCCTCGGGCAGGCAGGCGGCGTCGGCACAGCATTGGGTCAAGAGGTACGAGGACAGCGCCTGAACCTCGGCGTAATCCGCGCCGACACACAGGATCGACCGCCCCTGTTTCTGCTGCCGCACCAGGTCGGCGGCGGCCAGGACCCGCAGGTGGTGGGTCAGGGTCGAGCCGGTGATGCCCGTGCGCTCGCCCAGCGCGCCGATGGTCAGTCCCTCGGGTCCGGCGCGCACCAAGGCTTGCAGCACGGCCAATCGCTGTTCGGACCCGAGCGCCGCGAATTTCGACGCGGCGCGTTCAGGGCTCAGGAGGGGTGAGTCGATCATTTTCATGTTTCGAGTGTTATCGAAATATAAGCGCCGGGCAAGAACAGTTTCACGATTGTCGAAATGTTTCCCTTGGCCCGCGCCCAAGACGCCCCTATCTGCATCCCATGGATGACCTGCGCATGGACCTGCGCGCCTGCCGCCTTTGCGCCGGGCGCTTTGCCGCAACCGAGACGGCGCACACGCCCAATCCGGTCTTCCAGATCGCGCCCACCGCCCGGCTGCTGATCGCCGGGCAGGCGCCGGGGATGAAGGCACACCTGGCCAGCCGGACCTTCCTCGATCCCTCTGGCGACCGGCTGCGCGACTGGCTGGGGCTGGACGAGGCGGCCTTCTACGACGAGACGCGGGTCGCCATCGTGCCGATGGCTTTCTGCTTTCCCGGCTACCGCAAGGGATCAGACCTGCCGCCACCGCCGATCTGCGCCGCGACGTGGCGCGCGCGCGTGCTTGCCGGCCTGCCGGACCTGCGCCTGACGCTGCTGGTGGGCGGCCATGCCCAGCGCTGGCACCTGGGCGCGCGCGGCGGTGTGACCGAGACCGTTGCGCGCTGGCGCGACTTTCTGCCCGACGCCATCCCCTTGCCCCACCCGTCCTGGCGCAATACCGCATGGCTGAACCGCAACCCCTGGTTCGAGGCCGAGCTTCTGCCCGTGCTTCGCGCCCATGTCCGCGAGGTGATGGATGCAGACCCCGATTGACCGTGCCCATGCCGCGATGGAAGCCGCGCCGCTGGACGATGCCGCGCGGCTGCGCTTCTACGAACGGCTGGCCGATGCGGAACTGGTGCTGATGCTGGGCAAGGAGCCGGTAGGCGACAGCGTCAACCCCGAGATCTTCGACCTGGGTGACGCGCGGTTCGTGCTGGCCTTCGATCTCGAGGAACGCTTGACCGCCTTTGCCGGGCGGCCCGTTCCCTATGCGGCGCTATCGGGTCGCGCCCTGGCCCGGCTGGCCGCGGCGCAGGGGATCGGGCTGGCGCTGAATCTCGAGGTCGCCCCCTCGGCGATCCTGCTGCCGCCCGAGGCGCTGGCCTGGCTGGTCGAAACGCTGGACCACGGCCCGGGCACGGCCGAGGCGCGGCCCCAGGCGCTGCACAAGCCGCGCGGCCTGCCCGAGGTGCTGCTAAGCGCGCTGGACGCGAAACTGTCCACCGCCACGGGCCTCGCCCGCGCCGCGTACCTGGCCGGCGTCACCTACGACGACGGCACACGCGGTCACCTGCTGGGCATCACCGGCGCGCAATCCGAGGCAGAGGCCGCACTGGCCGGTGCGGTCAACGAGGCGCTGGTGTTTTCCGGGCTCGAGGCCGGAGCGCTGGACGTGACCTTTCTCGACGACAGCGATCCGCTGGCCGCCGAGCTGGCCCGCGTCGCCCTGCGCTTCGACCTGCCGCAACGCGAGGCGCCGCAGGTTCGGGCGATCGAGGCGCCCGGGTCCGACCCCGACAAACCGCCCCGCCTGCGCTGAACCTGACCGTTGTCCTGCGCGAAACGTTCTTGTCTTCTCCGGTTCACAAGCACCGCGGGGGGAGCGCCGGATCGCACAGCGGCGGACCGGCCAATGGCAAGTCCGAGTCGCGAACGGGACAAAGCCCCGCAAGCCGGTCGCCGCGCCATGGCGCGGCGAAGCCCCTGCCCGGCCGCAACGCTCAGACGAACCGGTTCACGTAATTCTCCAGCCGCTCCTGCCGGCCCGAGCGCGGTTCGGGGTTGATCCCCTCCGCCAGCACACGCCGCGCGATGCTGTCCAGATCGCCGTGCAGCATCGCCTGCGCCTCGGCCCGCTCCCAGCCTGCATAGCGTTCGGACAAGGCCTGCTCCAGCCCGCCATCTGCCAGCATCGCAGCCGCGGCCTTCAGCCCACGGGCGCAGACATCCATCGCCCCCACATGCGCTGCGATCAGGTCCTCGGCATCCAGCGACTGCCGCCGCAGCTTGGCGTCGAAATTGGTGCCCCCGGTCGTGAAACCGCCCCCCTTCAGCACGTGATAATAGGCCAGTGCCACCTCGGGCACGTTGTTGGGGAACTGGTCGGTGTCCCAGCCCGACTGGTAGTCGTTGCGGTTCATGTCGATCGAACCGAACATCCCCTCGGCCACCGCCAGGGCGATCTCGTGTTCGAAGGAATGGCCGGCAAGGATCGCGTGCCCCTGCTCGATGTTCAGCTTCACCTCGCCCTCCAGGCCGTATTTCCGCAGGAAACCGATGCATGTTGCCACGTCGTAATCGTATTGGTGCTTGGAGGGTTCCTGCGGCTTGGGCTCGACCAGGATCGTACCCTCGAACCCTATCTTGTGCTTGTGGTCCACCACCATCGCCAGGAAACGGCCCATCTGGTCCTGCTCGCGGGCGAGATCGGTGTTGAGCAGCGTCTCATAGCCTTCGCGGCCACCCCACAGGACGTAATTCTGCCCGCCCAGCCGGTGCGTCGCGTCGAGGCAGGATTTCACCGTGGCGGCGGCAAAGGCAAAGACATCGGGATCGGGGTTGGTCGCCGCCCCCGCCATGAAGCGGCGATGGCTGAACAGGTTGGCGGTGCCCCAGAGGCACCGCGCCTTGGCGCCGCGGGTCTTGTCGGCGATGTAGTCCACGATCTCGTCCAGCCGGGCGAGGTTGTCGGCGAAACTGCCCTGCTCGGGCCGGATGTCGGCGTCATGCCAGCAATAGAACGGCTGGCCGAGGATGTCGAACATCTCGAAGGCCGCATCGGCCTTGCGCCGCGCCGCCTCCATGCTGTCCTGCGGGTGCCAGGGCCGGACAAAGGTCGGCCCGCCAAACGGATCGCCGCCCTCCCAGGCAAAGGCATGCCACCACGCCACGGCAAAGCGCAGGTGATCCTCCATGCGCTTGCCCAGCACCATCACGTCAGGGTCATAGTGGTGGAAGGCCAGTGGGTTGTCGCTCTCCGCCCCCTCGAAGCGCACGGGCGCGATACCGTCGAAAAAGCCGGTGGTCATTGTTTCCTCCCTCACCGCGAATCCGAGTGATGCCCCGGACTTTAGCGGTAACGGAAGGGCCCACAAGCCACGGCGCATGGGACGGCGGGCGGGGCGCATTCCGGCGCAGCCGGAACAGCGCCGTCAGCCGTTGGCCTTGGCCTCGAGCGCGTCCAGCCGGGCCTTCAGCGCCGCGTTCTCTTCCCGGGCCTTCTGCGCCATGGCGCGGACCGCGTCGAATTCTTCGCGCGTCACGAAATCGCGATCGGCCAGCCAGCGGTCGATCATCGACTTCATCGCCGTCTCGGCCTCTTCGCGCGCGCCCTGCGCCACGCCCATCGCGTTGGTCATCAGCTGGCTGATGTCGTCGAAGATCTTGTTGCGCGTCTGCATGGGTCACTCCGCCTTTGCGTTCGCTGTCTATATGGCCCGCATGGCCGACATTCTCAAGGTTGACTTCCCCGTCGCGACAAGGAACCAAACCGGCATGAGCGCAGGCATTCCCTTTCCCGACCTATCGCCCGAAATCGTCTCGATCCCGCTCTTCGGGATGGAGTTCGCGCTACGCTGGTATGCGCTGGCCTATATCGCCGGCCTGCTCGCGGGCTGGCGGATCGCCGTCGCGCTGGTGAAGCGCCCGGCGCTCTGGCCGGGCGACACGCCACCGATGACGCCAAAACAGGTCGAGGATCTGCTGACCGCCGTCATCCTCGGCGTGATCCTGGGCGGGCGGCTGGGCTACGTGCTGTTCTACCAGCCCGGTTATTACCTGTCGCGCCCTTGGGAAATCCCGATGCTCTGGAGCGGCGGCATGTCCTTTCACGGCGGGCTTCTGGGCGTTGTGGTGGGCGCGTGGTGGTTCTCGTCCCGCATCAAGGCGCCGAAACTCCAGGTCGCCGACATGCTGGCGTTGGCGGCCCCGCTGGGCCTGATGCTGGGTCGGATCGCGAATTTCATCAATGCCGAACTCTGGGGCCGGCAAACCGACCTGCCCTGGGGCGTGATCTTTCCGGGTGTCCGTGCGCAGGATTGCAGCCAGCCCGTGGGAGAGCCCTGCGCCCGCCATCCCTCGCAACTCTACGAGGCGGGGCTTGAGGGACTGCTGCTGGGCCTTGTCCTGCTGGTGCTGTTGCGACGCGGGGCACTCAGGACGCCAGGGCGAATTGTGGGCGTCTTCCTTGCCGGTTATGGCGTCGCCCGGTTCGCGGTGGAATTCGTACGCCAGCCCGACGCCCAGTTCGTCGGGCCGGGCAACCCGCTGGGCCTTGCGCTGCATGTCGGCGGCTGGGGCCTCACCATGGGGCAGATCCTGACCCTGCCGATGATCGCGCTGGGGGTCTGGCTGATCGTCCGGTCTCGGCGGGCATGACCGCGCTGGCGCAGATCCTGCGGCGGCAGATTGCCACCACCGGGCCGATGACGCTGGCCGACTACATGGCGGCCTGCCTGCTGCATCCCGAACACGGCTATTACAGCACCCGCGACCCGCTGGGCGCTGCGGGTGACTTCACCACCGCACCGGAAATCAGTCAGATGTTCGGCGAACTCATGGGCCTGTGCCTCGCACAGGCATGGCTGGACCAGGGTGCACCCGCGCCTTTCGTGCTGGCAGAACTCGGCCCCGGACGCGGCACGTTGATGGCAGACATGCTGCGGGCGGCGCGGGGCGTGCCCGGCTTACTCGAGGCCGCGAGGGTCGTGCTGGTCGAGGCCTCACCCACCTTGCGCGCCGTGCAGGCGCGAACGCTGGCAGGCCATGCCCCTGCGTGGTGCGACAGGATCGAGGACCTGCCCGAGGGTCCACTGTTCCTGATCGCGAACGAGTTCTTCGACGCGCTGCCCATCCGGCAGTTTCGCCGCGACGGCGACGGCTGGCGAGAGACCGTCGTGGGGTTTCAGGGTGACGCGCTGCGCCCCGGCCTGTCAGACCGCGCCGCGCAGGGAGCGCTGACCCACCGGCTGGACGACACGCGCGACGGCGACATCGTCGAGACCTGCGCCCCCGCGCAGGCCGTGGCCGCCGGGATCGGCGCGCGGATCGCACAGGCGGGCGGCGCGGCGCTGATCGTCGATTACGGCGACTGGCACAGCCTGGGCGACACGCTTCAGGCGCTGCAAGGCCATGCGCCAGCCGATCCCTTTGCGGCACCGGGGCTGGCCGATCTGACGGCGCACGTGGATTTCGAGGCTCTGGCGCAGGCCGCCTTCCCGGCCCGGCACAGCCGCCTGACGCCGCAGGGAGTGTTTCTGGAACGGCTGGGAATCGCCGCCCGTGCGCAGGCACTGGCCCGCGCCCTGCAAGGCGACCGGCTGGAGAACCATGTCGCCGCATATCGCCGGTTGACGCATCCCGAGGAAATGGGTTCGTTGTTCAAGGTGCTGGGGCTTTACCCGGCAAAGGCGAATCCGCCCCCGGGACTGGACCCATGACGCTGGAGATCATCACCGCAGATACCCTTGCCCCCCTGCGCCACGGGTTCTTCACCCGGCGCGGCGGCGCCTCATCGGGCGTGTTCTTCGGACTGAACTGCGGCCCCGGCTCCAGCGACCAGAGCGAGATCGTGGCGATCAACCGCGCGCGCGTTGCCGAGGCAATGGCCGTTGCGCCCGAGGCGCTGGCCACCCTGCACCAGACCCATTCCGCCGACGTCGTGACGCTGGACACCCCGCTGAGCGGAGATCGGCCGCGCGCCGACGCGCTGGTGACGGCCACGCCGGGCCTCGCGCTGGGCGTCCTGACGGCCGATTGCCAGCCAGTGCTGTTCGCCGACGCCCAGGCCGGCGTGATCGGCGCGGCCCATGCCGGCTGGCGCGGCGCGCGCGACGGCGTGCTCGAGGCGACAGTGGAGGCGATGCTGGCGCTGGGTGCCCGGCGCGAGGCAATCCGCGCCGTCATCGGCCCCTCGATCAGCCAGCGCGCCTACGAGGTCGGCGAGGAATTCATGGAGGATTTCCTTGCCGACGACCCGACCAATGCGCGGTTCTTCGCCGGCGGACCGGGCGGGCGGCCGCATTTCGACCTGCCCGCGTACGGGCTGCACCGCCTGCGCGAGGCCGGGATCGACGCGGAATGGACGCGGCACTGCACCTATTCCGACCCCGACCGCTTTTACAGCTACCGCCGCGCGACCCATGCACGCGAGGCGGATTACGGCCGGCTGATCTCGACCATCCGGCTGTAGGCGCGAACAAAGCGATTGGTTTCCGCTGATTGTCGCCGATCCGTCAAAACTCTGCCCCAATCCGCTGCGAGGTTCTTGGTTAACCACAGGCAAGAGACCCGGCACGGGACGACAAGGAGCAGACATGGCAAAGACCCGGTTTACGGCATCCATCCTGAAAACGGCGGCACGGACAACGACCGCACTACCCTGGACGCGGGGCAAGACCCGCGCCGCACGGCTGGCGGCACGCAAGGCCCAGCCCGACGACCGCAAGCGCGCCTGACCAAACGCGCGATTCGCCCCCGACCAGAGCGGCCACGCGCGAATTGTGGCGCCGCCCCGAGACCCTGATCGACAATCCCGGCCATCGCGCCGGGATTGTTCGTTTGCGGCCGGGGTGCGGGCGATCAATTTTGACCCCGACGGCGGATTGCGGCTTTATCGTCACCAGATCGACGAACCAATCTCTCCGTCTGTCGTTGTTGGTGGGGGCCAACACGGATGTGACCAACCTTGCGAGGTGATCACATGTCAAGTCTCCACCCCGGTCTCCACGGCGCCTCGCGCGCCATCTCTCTGCAGATTCCGCAAGAGCGGGATTTTGCCCGCCAGGCCGCCCCTCGCCGCACTGTCTCACTCATGCGGAAATACGAGGTGGCCTGGCTGGGTGCGGACCTGTCCGTCTCGCTCAAGACGCTGGTCGCGCCGGCGACACCCCAGTTCGAGGAATCCGCCTGCGCCTTTGCGCGCGGCACGCTGATCCCGACCCTGCGCGGGCCGGTGGCCATCGAGGACCTGGCACCCGGCGATTACGTCGAGACGGCCGAAGGGCATGACGCCGTCCTCTGGATCGGATCGACCACCTATATTCCCGGCCGCAGCGACGAGGGCACGTCGCTGACCTCGCTCACGCGGATTACCGCCGAGGCGCAGGATTTTGGCCAGCCGGGCATGGATGTGCTGGTTGGCCCCGCCGCACGACGCGTCGTCCGCCATCCCCGCCTGCAACGCCTGCTGGGACAGGAGGCGGTTTTGGCGCCGGTGGCGGATTACGTCGATGGCGACCGGTTTCTCGACATCACGCCGGGCGGGCCGGTGCAGTTGTATCACTTCATGGTCGAGCGCCACAGCACGGTGCGGATCGGCGGCCTCGAACTGGAGACCTACCATCCCGGTAAGGCCCTGGTTCATGCGGGGGGCGAAGCCATGCGCCAGTTGTTCCTGTCGATGTTCCCGCATGTCGCCCGGCCCGAGGATTTCGGCCCCCTGCGCCTGAGCCGGACCACCCGCGAAGTCATCGACAGCCTGCTGGACACGTGAAAAAGGGCGGTTGCAAACCCGCCCTGCCTTAGCGCTTCCTGACCGCGCAGACGCTTTCGGCATTGCGCGGGCCGGTTTGTCCCCCGTCCGTCAGGCGCTGCGCCGCAGCCGTTCTTCAAGAACGTCGAAGGGCACGCCCGGTTCGTCCTTGGCGCCGCGGATCACCAGCGATGTCTTGACGCTGGACACGTTCGGCGCGGTCAGCAACTCGCCGGTCAGGAAGCTCTGGAAAGTGGACAGGTCCGGCGCCACGCATTTCAGGATGAAGTCGACTTCGCCGTTCAGCATGTGGCAGGCGCGCACCAGCGGCCAGGCGCGACAGCGGTCCTCGAAGGCGCGCAGGTCGGCCTCGGCCTGGCTTTGCAGCCCGACATGGGCAAAGACCTGCACCTCGAATCCCAGCGCGCGGGCATCCACCTCGGCGTGATAGCCGCGGATGAAACCCTGCTCCTCCAGCGTGCGCACCCGGCGCAGGCATGGTGGGGCCGAGATGCCCACCCGTCTTGCCAGTTCGACGTTGGTCATGCGACCGTCCGCCTGCAACTCGGCCAGGATCTTCCGATCGATATCGTCGAGCCGATGCGCTGCCATGTCTCTCCCCCTGCTGTTGCGAATGATATAGCATCAAGGCCAGCGCGCGCAATAATGTTTCACGGAAGCGCAATAATCTTTTCCGGGTCCACGACATGTCGCAGACCCCTTTCCGCCACGGGGTCGCGCCGTTATATCTGCGGCCTGACCCGCTGCAAGGAAAGGGCGAAGCCATGTCCCAGACGCGCCATACCAAGGTTCTCATCATCGGATCGGGCCCCGCAGGCTATACCGCCGGCGTCTATGCCAGCCGCGCCATGCTGGAGCCCATTCTCGTTCAGGGTCTGGAACCCGGCGGCCAGTTGACCACCACCACCGAGGTCGAGAACTGGCCCGGCGACACCGAGGTGCAGGGCCCCGACCTGATGGTGCGGATGGAGGCCCATGCTCGCGCGATGGGCACCGAGATCATCGGCGACATCATCAGCCGGCTGGAACTCGACCGCAGGCCCTTCGTCGCGCATGGCGACAGCGGCACCACCTATACCGCCGATGCGATCATCCTCGCCACCGGCGCGCGGGCGAAATGGCTGGGCCTGCCGTCCGAGGACGCCTTCAAGGGCTTCGGCGTGTCGGCCTGCGCCACCTGCGACGGCTTCTTCTATCGCGGCAAGGAGATCGTGGTGATCGGTGGCGGCAACACCGCCGTGGAAGAGGCGCTGTTCCTGACCAACTTCGCCTCCAAGGTCACGCTGATCCACCGCCGCGACGAATTGCGGGCCGAGAAGATCCTTCAGGACCGGCTGTTCAAGCATCCCAAGATCGAAACGCTCTGGCATCACCAACTCGAGGAAGTGGTGGGCGAGGACGATCCCAAGGGCGTCACCGGCGTGCGGGTCAAGCACGTCGATACCGGCGCGATCAGGGAAATCCCCTGCGCGGGCGTCTTTGTCGCGATCGGCCACGCGCCCGCCAACGAACTGGTCAAGGACGTGCTGGAAACCCACATGGGCGGCTATGTCGTGACCAAGCCCGACAGCACCGAAACCTCGATCCCCGGCGTCTTTGCCGCGGGTGACCTGACCGACCACAAGTATCGCCAGGCCGTCACCAGTGCAGGAATGGGCTGCATGGCCGCGCTGGAGGCCGAACGCTGGCTGGCCGAGCAGGGCCAGGACTCCGGCAAGGTCACGACCGAGCCCCTTGGCCACGGCGCGGAGGCCCCTGCGGCAGAGTGATCCGCCCCGGCAGGTCGAACACCGCCCCGGCCCCCGCGCCGGGGCCTCTTCTTTCGGAACGGAGTCTCCGATGCCTCACGACATGGCCACCCAGAAGGCCGAAACCCTCGCCGCCTATGCCGAGATGGCGGCAGAGGGGCCGCTGCCCGACACCGCCGACATCGACTATTTCCTTGTCCCAACCTCGGACGAGGCCGACTGGCGCCCGTTGGCCGACGCGCTGTCGCGCGAGGGCTATGACTGCCAATACGTCGAGGATGACGGCGCCCCCTACCTTGTTGCCACGCTGACCGACCAGGCGCTGTCGGCGGAAAGCCTGTGGATTGGCGAGGAAGTGGCGACGCGCCTTGCGCTGGAACACGGCTTCGCCCCGGACGGCTGGGGTCTCGAGGCCTGAGACGCGGACCGGCGCAGCCGGTCCCGTGGCGCGCACAGGCGCGCTGGCTTTTCCGTATCGGCAAAGGGACATCCGTGCTAGGGTCCGGGTTGTTTCCCAAAGACCTTTTCGGAAAAGGATTGTTCCGATGGCAGCCCCGGCTGATCCGCTTGCGCATATTCCCCACCCGCCGCAGACGCCGCTTATCGGCAACACCCTGGATGTCGTGCGCGACTTCTACGGGTTTTCCAGCCGCAACAAGGCTGCCTTCGGCGAAGTCTACCGGATCAGGATGATGGGACGATGGCGGGTTGCGTTCACCAGCGCGGACGCCGCCGAATACATCATGATGGACCCGGACAAGTTGTTTTCGTCGAAAGGAGGTTGGGCCGACTCGCTGGCGAAACTGTTTCCCGGCGGCTTGCTCATGCATGACGGCGAAGAGCACCGGGTGAACCGCCGGATCATGCAGGCGGCGTTCCGCAAGCCGGCGCTGGACAGCTACCTGACACTCATGGCGCCCGAGATAGAGCGGCTGTTGCAGGACTGGCCCACGGGCAAGACCTTTGCCTTCTATCCCGCGATCAAGGCGCTGACGCTGCGGCTGGGTGCGCATGTCTTCATGGGCCTGCCCGCCGACACGCCCGAGGCAGACCGCCTCAACCAGGCCTTCATCGACGAGCTGGCCGCCGCCGTGACCGTGGTCCGCAAGCCCTTGCCCTTCACCCTTTTCCGCCGTGGCATGAAGGCGCGCGAGACGCTGATCGCCCGGTTTCACGACCTCGTCGAGGAACGGCGGCATTCCGACGGGGCCGATTTCCTGTCCCAGATGTGCCGCGCCACCGACGAGGACGGACGGCACTGGACCGATTCCGAGATCGCCGAGCATTTCAACTTCCTGGTGCTGGCCGCGCATGACACAACCGCCAGCGCGCTGACCACCATGACATGGGCCCTAAGCGAATACCCCGACTGGCAGGATCGGCTGCGCGACGAGGTCGATGCGCTGGGACCGGGACCGTTCACGCCCGACATGCCGGACCGGATGCCCCTGACCGACATGATGTTCCGTGAGGCGCTACGCTTCATGCCGCCGGTGCCGCTGGTGCCGCGCGTGGCGCTGCGGGATTTCGAATGGAAGGGCATGCGGATTCCCGCAGGCACGCCGGTCAGCGCCAACATCACGATGGTGATGCGCTCGGCGGATTACTTTACCGACCCCGACCGCTTCGACCCCGAGCGGTTCTCGGACAACCGCGCCGAGGATCGCAGCCACCGGTTCGCCTGGGCGCCCTTCGGCGGCGGCGCACACAAATGCATCGGGCTGCATTTCGCCACCTTGCAGGTCAAGGCCTTCACCCGCTCCCTGCTGAGCCGCCACAGCATCGCGCGCGGCGGGACGGATGCGCCGGAATGGCAGCGCGTGCCAACGGCGCGCCCGAAGAACGGCCTGCCCGTCCGTCTGGACCCGCGCGCCTGACGGCACGCCATGCGCCCGCTGCAACGCAGCATTTCAGCAACAAACCGCTTGTCACCGGCCTTCGGGGGTTTCCCGGCGTCAAGATCCGTGCGAAGCGTTCAGCGCTGAACATACTTTGAGTCTCTGGAAATGATCGCCTCGCATCCCGCCCCCAACCTGCCGGAAGAAGACCAGCTCTTCCGCCTTCTGCGCCAGCTCGACCGGACGCCGGAGGCTTCGCAGCGGGTGACGGCCGAAGCGCTCGGCATTTCGCTCGGGCGGCTCAACGCCTGGCTCCGGGCGGCGGCAGAGGCTGGCCTTGTCAACATCTCGGACCGGCCCGGACCGGACCGGCGCCAACGTTTCGCCTATGCGCTGACCCTGCGCGGGGCGTCCGAGAAATCCCGGCTGGCCGACCGTTTCCTGGCCCGGAAACTCGCAGAGTATGATGCGCTTCACGCCGAACTGACCGGCACGACCAGCGGCCTCGTCCCCATCAAACACAGGACAGAACTGATGCAGAACAATCTCGCCCCGATTCCCGAACTCTACGTGTCGTATGACAGCGCGCAAAAGCTCAAGGCCGAGGCCGCCGACCTGACCTCGCACGACCTGACCGCGCGCCAGATCTGCGACCTGGAATTGCTGATGAACGGCGGCTTCAACCCGCTCAAGGGCTTCCTGTCCGAGGCGGATTACGATGGTGTGGTCGAGAACATGCGGCTGGCAGACGGAACGCTGTGGCCGATGCCGATCACGCTGGACGTGACCGAGAAGTTCGCCGAAACGGTCGAGATCGGCCAGGATATCGCCCTGCGCGACCAGGAAGGCGTGATCCTCGCCACGATGACCGTCACCGACAAGTGGGTGCCGAACAAGGCCCGCGAGGCCGAGAAGGTGTTCGGCGCCGATGACCTGGCCCACCCGGCGGTGAACTACCTGCACAACCAGGCCGGCGCTGTCTACCTGGGCGGCCCGGTGACCGGCATCCAGCAGCCGGTGCATTACGATTTCCGCGCCCGCCGCGACACGCCCAACGAACTGCGCGCCTATTTCCGCAAGGTCGGCTGGCGCAAGATCGTCGCCTTCCAGACCCGCAACCCGTTGCACCGCGCGCACCAGGAACTGACCTTCCGCGCTGCCAAGGAAGCGCAGGCAAACCTGCTGATCCATCCCGTCGTCGGCATGACCAAGCCGGGCGATGTCGATCACTTTACTCGCGTGCGCTGCTACGAGGCCGTGCTGGACAAGTACCCGGCCTCGACCACGACGATGAGCCTGCTGAACCTCGCCATGCGCATGGCCGGCCCGCGCGAGGCGGTCTGGCACGGCCTGATCCGCAAGAACCACGGCTGCACGCACATGATCGTCGGCCGCGACCATGCCGGCCCGGGCAAGAACTCTGCCGGGCAGGATTTCTACGGCCCCTATGACGCGCAGGAACTGTTCGCCGCGCATGCCGCCGAGATCGGCATCGAGATGGTCGACTTCAAGCACATGGTCTTCGTGCAGGAGAAGGCACAGTATTATCCCGCCAACGAGGTTCCCGAGGGTGACACCGTTCTCGACATCTCTGGCACCGAACTGCGCCGCCGCCTCGCCGAGGGGCTGGAGATCCCCGAATGGTTCTCGTTCCCCGAGGTCGTCACCGAACTGCGCAAGACCCGTCCGCCGCGTTCCAACCAGGGCTTTACCGTGTTCTTCACCGGCCTGTCCGGTTCGGGCAAGTCGACCATCGCCAACGCGCTGATGGTCAAGCTGATGGAAATGGGTGGCCGCCCCGTGACGCTGCTGGACGGTGACGTGGTGCGGAAACACCTGTCCTCGGAACTGGGCTTCTCGAAAGAACACCGCGACATCAACATCAAGCGGATCGGCTATGTCGCGTCCGAGATCACCAAGAACGGCGGCATCGCGATCTGCGCGCCGATCGCGCCCTATACCGCGACCCGTCGCGCAGTGCGCGAGATGATCGAGGCCTATGGCGCCTTCCTCGAGGTCCACGTTGCGACCGCGCTGGAGGAATGCGAACGTCGCGACCGCAAGGGTCTCTACAAGCTGGCGCGCGAAGGCAAGATCAAGGAATTCACCGGTATCTCGGACCCCTACGAAGAGCCCAAGAACCCCGAGCTGCGCGTCGAGACCGAAGGCACCGACGTGGACAACTGCGCCCACCAGGTGATCCTGAAGCTGGAAAGCATGGGCCTGATCGCGGCGTCCTGACGCCCGTCGATGGAAAAGCAAAAGGCCGGGGCGCGTGAAAACGCCCCGGCCTTTTCACAGGCTGCGCCGCACCCGAAAACCGGCGCCGGCGTTCAGTGCACCGTTACCGGCGCAAGGTCATTCTGCCGTGCCAGCGCAAAGGCCAGCTTGCGGTCCTTGACCAGCGCAAGGCGTTCGCCATCGGAGTTGTGCACGGCATAGAGGTGGTCCAGTCCACCCAGTTGCGCGCGCACATCCTCGGGAAGGTCCTGCGCCTTGACGGACCGCACGTAGACAATGCGGTCGTCGCCGAGATTGCTAAGATCGTGTTTCGTGTCCATGACTTACCCTCTCTTTATCCGGATGGTCTGCACGACGGGCTCGGGACGCTGCATGGTCAGGTCGACATGCAGCAGGCCGTTTTCCATCACCGCTTCGCCAACCTCGACGCCATCGGCCAGGACAAAACTGCGCTGGAACTGCCGGGCGGCAATGCCGCGATGCAGAAAGATTCGACCGGCACCGTCATCCTGCTGACGCCCGCGAATCACCAACTGCCGGTCCTCGACGGTGATCGACAGATCGCATTCCGAGAACCCCGCCACGGCAAGCGTGATGCGATAGGACGCCTCGGACGTCTGTTCGATATTGAAGGGCGGATAGCCTTCGGCGGATTTTGCGGTGCGCTCCAGCAGACGCTCGAGCTGTTCGAAGCCGAGCATATGCGGATGCGACCCAAGGGTCAGTTTGGTCATCGACACGTCCTTTGCACAAGCGACCGTCACATGGGCCCCGTCAGGCGACCCATGTCGCAAATATGGGAACAGGGCCCGCCATTCGCAAGACCTTTGCGATATCCTCGAGAATCGTTAAGTTAGGGGCCTGTCAGCGGTTTCGGGGATCACAGGGAATGAACGCACCGACCGATATCTCGATGAAGACGGACGATGTGCTTCGGGTCGAACTCGAAGTCTTCAAGCATGAGCATCGCGACCTCGACGAGGCCATCCGCGCCCTCCAGGAAAAGGGCACCGCCGACCAGCTGACGCTGCAGCGGCTGAAGAAGAAGAAGCTGTATCTGAAGGACAAGATCGCGCTGATCGAGGATCGGCTGACCCCCGACATCATTGCCTGAGCGGGCCAATTGCCCCCGCGCCTGAACCGGCTATAGTCCGTGCCTCATCGGCGGCGGAGGCAGGCATGGCGCAAACACGGGTCGGAATCATCATGGGCAGCCAGTCGGACTGGCCGACCATGGTCGAGGCGGCGGATGTCCTGGACGAGCTGGCCATTCCCTACGAGGCGCGCATCGTCTCGGCCCATCGCACCCCTGACCGGCTTTGGGAGTATGGCAAGACTGCGGTGGACCGTGGCCTGCATGTCATCATCGCGGGCGCCGGTGGTGCTGCGCACCTGCCGGGCATGATGGCCTCCAAGACACGCGTGCCGGTGATCGGCGTGCCGGTGCAGACCAAGGCGCTTTCGGGCGTCGACAGTCTTTATTCCATCCTCCAGATGCCGCGCGGATATCCCGTGGCGACGATGGCGATCGGCGCGGCGGGCGCGAAGAATGCGGGCCTGATGGCGGCGCAGATCCTCGCCCTGCACGACCCTGACGTTGCAGCCCGGCTGGACGCCTGGCGCGCGGCGCTGTCGGCCTCGATCCCCGAAGAGCCACAGCGCGGTTGATCTTGCGCGGGCCGCGCTGCTGCGCCAAGAGGGGCGCATGACACAGGATCTCTTCCCGCTGCCGCAGGGCAGCACCATCGGTATTCTCGGCGGCGGCCAGCTGGGCCGCATGCTGTCGGTCGCGGCAAGCCGCCTCGGCCTGCGCTGCCACATCTTCGAGCCGGGCGCGAACCCGCCCGCGGGTCACGTGGCCGACGCCGTGACGACGGCTGCCTATGACGATGCCGACGCGCTCGACGCCTTCGCCGCCTCGGTCGATGTCATCACCTATGAGTTCGAGAACATCCCGACAGAGGCGCTCGACCGGCTCGAGGCGCATCGCGTCATCCGTCCGGGGCGCGAGGCGCTGCGCGTCAGCCAGGACCGTGTCACCGAAAAGGACTTCCTGACCGGCCTCAGCCTACAAACCGCACCCTATGCGGCGGTGGACGATGCAGAAAGCCTCAAGGCCGCGCTGGAAGCGATCGGCACGCCCTCGATCCTCAAGACCCGCCGCTTTGGCTATGACGGCAAGGGGCAGGTCCGGATCATGTCCCCCGACCAGGCCGAGACCGCCTTGGCCGAGATGAACGGCGCTCCCGCCATCCTCGAGGGCTTCGTGAATTTCAGCGCCGAGGTGAGCGTGATCGCCGCGCGCGGCGCCGACGGGCAGGTCGCGGCCTTCGATCCGGGCGAGAACGTGCACCGCGAGGGCATCCTGCGCACCACGACCGTGCCCGCCACCCTGCCGCAACGGCTGCGCACCGATGCCGTGCTGCTGGCGGCCCGCATCCTGAACGCGCTCGATTACGTCGGTGTCATGGGGGTCGAGCTGTTCGTGACGCCGCAGGGCCTGATCGTGAACGAGATCGCGCCGCGCGTGCACAATTCCGGCCACTGGACGCAGAACGCCTGCACTGTCGACCAGTTCGAGCAGCACATCCGCGCCGTCGCGGGCTGGCCACTGGGCGATGGCACCCGCTTTGCCGACGTGGTGATGGAGAACCTGATCGGCGACGACCTTGACCGCGTGCCGGGACTGGCGCGCGACCCGTCCTGCGCGCTGCATCTCTATGGCAAGGCCGAGGTCAAGGCCGGCCGCAAGATGGGCCATGTCAACCGCGTGATCCGCGGCTAGTCCGGCATCCGGACCAGACCCGCACCGCAATCGAACGGCCCGGGATGCGGCCCGATCCCGCGCGGATCGGCCCGCGAAAGCAGCATCTCCCGCAGCGCCTGCGCGTCGCGCGCCCTGGGCATCCACGCCCCGGCCGCGGCCAGCGCATGGGCCATCGCCATCGAGGTTCCGTTCAGCGCGCGCGTCCCGCCACCGGCAGCGGCCGAGACGATCCCGACGCCCGGCGCGACCAGGTCGGGCCGGGTGTTGGAAAACGGTGCGACCGCCAGGCCCGGCCCGACGGCGCCTACCGCCAACACCTGCGCCCCGGCGGCCAGCCCGACGCAGCCCGCCTCAAAGCCCGGCGCGATCGTCCGTCGGCTGTCATTGCCCGCCGCCGCGACCAGCAGCACGCCCCCCCGTGCCGCGTGCCGGCGGTCGAGCAACGCGCGCAAGCGGGCGAACAGGCACAGAGTCTCATGGCACAGGGTGGTGGCGGCGGCGGCGGCCAGCGTCTCGGGCTGGCCCTCGTCCCTCAGCATCCGAACCGTCGCGCCCATATCCAGCGTCAGCGCATAGCCGATGGCACAGGCCCCCTGTTCGGCCGCCCAGACCAGGGCCGCCAGGAACCGGTCCGACAGGCCCTCTCCCGAATCCATCACGACCTTGCCCAGAACCAGCTGAATCGGCCCCTCAAGCGCCCCGAGCACCGTGCCTGCCAGGTGCGTGCCATGCCCGTTCGCATCGTCCAGCCCGGAGCCCACGAAATCCTGCGCGGTAATCCGCGCGGCTGCAAAGGCAGGATGGGCCCGGTCGATCCCGGTATCCAGCAGCGCCAGTCGCACCGCCTCTGTCACGGTGCGTCGCCCGCCTATGGCGGCCAGACCCCAGCCCGGCACCGCATCCTCGGGCCGGGCATCCTCCATCGGTTGGGGCGTTATCATCCGGATGGGAATCGACCGGGCAATGCCCAGCACACCAGGGTCGCAGGCCAGGTCACGCAGGTCGCGCGGCTCGATCTCTGCGACCTCGACACAGGGATCGCACTCGGTCCC
Organism: Thetidibacter halocola; assembly: GCF_018224955.1. Lineage (GTDB taxonomy): Bacteria > Pseudomonadota > Alphaproteobacteria > Rhodobacterales > Rhodobacteraceae > Thetidibacter > Thetidibacter halocola. The sequence continues at coordinate 214,428 of NZ_JAGTUU010000007.1, read as the reverse complement.
GCCCGGCGCTGCACCGCCCGACGCCTTGTCGCGGAGAACCGTGAAACGGGCCATGACACACCACTTGACAGCATTCAGCCGCAAGCCTGCCAGCCCGTGCCCGGCGGCGAAAGAACGACGCCGTGAACGCCGCGTGAAAAACGCAGTCCTAGATCAGGCCCCTGGCAGCGAAGAGCGCACGCAGGTCCGCCTCGGGGCGCGGGCCGATATGGCCGATCACTTCTTCGGCGGCGGTGCAGCCCATGCGGCCTGCCCGCGCCATGTCGGCGCCGGTGGCCAGGCCAAACAGGAACCCGGCGGCGAACTGGTCGCCCGCGCCAGTGGCATCGACCGGCGTCACCTTGGTCACGGGAATGTCGGTGCGCACGCCCTCGTGCATGATGGTCACGCCGTCGCCCGACCGCGTGCAGACCACCAGCGGACAGATCGCGGCGACCGCCGCAAGGTCGGCCTCCAGGTCGTCGTTGCGGTACAGCGAGCGGATCTCGGCCTCGTTGCCGATGACGAAATCCATCTCGTGCTCGATCAGCCGAAGGAAATCGTCGCGGTGACGCTCGACGCAGAACGGGTCGGAAATGGCGATTCCCGCCTGGCCACCCGCAGCCCGGCACAGGCGTGCGGCCTTCAGGAAGGCCTCCTTGCCCTTGTCCTTGTCGAACAGGTAGCCTTCGAGGAACAGGATCTCGGCCTGGCCGGCCACGGCCTCGGCCACGTCCTCGGGGCCAAGCTCCGCCGAGATGCCGAGGTAGGTGTTCATCGACCGTTCGCCGTCCGGGCTGACGAAGATCATGCTGCGCGAGGTCGGCAGATCCGCCGCCGAGACCGGCGCGTTGACGAAGGCGATGCCCTCGTTGGTCATCGCCTCGGCATAGAACCGGCCCAACTCGTCGTCGCGCACCCGCCCGATGAAGCCCGTGCGCAGGCCAAGGTTGCCCGCCCCGGCGATGGTGTTTGCGACCGAGCCGCCCGGCGTCTGCACCCGGTTGCCCATCGCGTGATACAGCGTCTCGCCCCGGTCCTGTTCGACCAGTTGCATGATGCCCTTCTCGATCCCCATGCGGTCGAGGAACGCGTCCTCGGTCCGCGCGATCACGTCCACCACGGCATTGCCGATACCCACGAGCTGATAGGTCTTCATTCCGTCTTTTCCTCGAATTGACACAGGTCGCGGATCAGGCAGGCCCCGCATTTGGGCTTGCGCGCGACACAGATGTAGCGGCCGTGCAGGATCAGCCAGTGATGTGCGTGCTGCTGGAAATCCACCGGCACGTTGTCCTCGATGGCGCGTTCCACGGCCACCACGTCCTTGCCCGGGCAGAGCCCCGTGCGGTTGCCCACGCGAAAGATATGGGTGTCCACCGCCTGCGCCGGGTAACGCCACCACATGTTCAGGACAACGTTGGCCGTCTTGCGGCCGACACCCGGCAGGCTCTGCAACGCCGCCCGGCTGCACGGCACCGCGCCACCATACTGCTCGACCAGGATCTGCGACAACTTGATGACGTTCTTCGCCTTGTTGCGGAACAGGCCGATCGTCTTGATATGCTCGATCAGCCCGGCCTCACCGAGCGCCAGCATCTTTTCCGGCGTGTCGGCGATCTCGAACAGCCGCGCGGTCGCCTTGTTCACCCCCGCGTCGGTGGCCTGCGCCGACAGCGCCACGGCAACGACCAGGGTATAGGCGTTGACATGGTGCAGTTCGCCCTTGGGCTCGGGCTCCGCCGCGTGGAAGCGGGTGAAGATCTCTCGGATCGTATGATAGTCAAGCTGCTGCGCCATAAAGCCTTATCCCCGACACGCGGACCAAGGACAAGCCACGGAACGCATGGTGAGCGGCAGAGATTCACTCATGTCGGACATGATGTTTTGCGTGTATCGACCAGATTTGATACAATCTTTGGGCGATCATTGAATCGCAATTTCGATCATGGCGTTTTTTTCACGGTTTTCTGTTCAGCGGTTCCCCACGCCGCATCATAATTTGAGGAAGGATTTGCATGATGGATAACGTCGAACGCGCCGAAGACTTTCGCCAGAAAGGGCGCAGCATCGAGATCGCCCAGCCACGGGACGCGTTGCTTGGACCGCTAAAGCTGCTTCCGGGGACATGGCAGAACGCCAATCCCCAGATTCCCCAGGGCTGGAACATGATCGCCCTGCCCTTCGGAACCGAGCCCGCCAGCCCGTTCAACTATCGGCTGTTGATGAACCACTACAACGAAAAGCTCGAATTCACGACGGTCGACAAGGCCGTGCCGAACCGCGGCGTCGACCGCGTGATGTCGCCTTCGGTCTCGCTGGACCAGTTCATCGTGACGCTGAACTACATCCAGACGATCAACCAGGTGCGGGCCGCCGACGAGCCGAACAGCGGCAAGGCCGGCAATGATGGCCTCGCCATCCATCACGAGCCGGGCCTGTTCCTGAACATGACGAACCACGTCACCAAGTCGGTCGACATCGCCCGGATGGGAACGATCCCGCATGGCAACGCGCTGCTGGCTATGGGGCATTTCGACGACTCCGTCGACATTTTCAATGGCCCGCCGACGATCCCCGCCATCAGCGGGCTGCCGGTGGGCGTGGGCACGCCACCCAACCTGCAGGGCAATCCCTATCTCGCGCCCTACAAGCATTTCGACACCAACCCGTTCTTCGGCACCGTGCCGCCGGGCACGCCGGGCTTTCCCGGCTTCAACCCGGTGAAGCCCGCGGAACTGCTGACCCTGGGCATGCCACAGAACGTCCTGCGCACCACGCGGCTCGCGATGACCACCAACCTCCAGGATGGCGGCATCTCGAACATTCCGTTCATCGTGCGCGAGGCCGATGCCTCGCTGATGGAGTCGACCTTCTGGATCATGGAGCTGGACGAGCCGGGTTTCGACGGCGAGCCGAAGCTGGTGATGCAGTATCTGCAGGTGGTGATGCTGGACTTCTTCCCGCGGCGCGACGGCACGGCGGGCGCGATCGCATGGCCGCATGTCTCGATCAACACGATGGAGAAGGTCGCGAACCCCGGCGACACGATGGAGATGACGACGGTGCCCGCGGTCTGACCGGGGGCACTTGCGCATGATCCGGGTCGCGGCTGCGGCCCGGACTGGCTATGGTCGCGTCACCCTGATGGAGGCGCGACCATGCCGAACGACATGTCAGACAGCTATCACTACAACGTCATGCGCCGTGCGCTTCAGGCGGTGGACCGGCTCGGCCCGCAGGCCGGGCTGGATACGTTGGCGCGCGAACTGAACATGAGTCCCGCGCATTTCCAGCGCCTGTTCAGCCAGTGGGTCGGCGTCTCGCCGAAACGCTACCAGCAATACCTGACCCTCAGCCATGCCAAGGCGCTGCTCGAGGACCGGTTCACCACGCTGGCCACCGCGCAGGAGGCAGGCCTGTCTGGGCCGGGGCGCCTGCACGACCTCTTCCTGCGCTGGGAGGCGATGAGCCCTGGCGACTATGCCACGGGCGGCGCGGGCCTCACGATCCACTGGGGCTGGTTCGACAGTCCCTTTGGCCCGGCGCTGGTCATGGGCACCGACCGCGGCATCTGCGGCATCGCCTTTGCCGCAGAGACCGGCGAGGACGCGGCCATGGCCGACATGACGGCGCGCTGGCCCGAGGCGCACTACGTCGAGGATGCCCCCCTGCTGCGGCCCTGGGTGCAGGCCGCCTTTGGGCAGCAGGACGGGCCGGTGCCGCTGTTTCTGATCGGCGCACCCTTCCAGATCAAGGTGTGGGAGGCCTTGATGCGCATCCCCTCGGGGCATGTCACCACCTATTCGGAGATCGCGCAGAGCATCGGCAACCCGCGCGCCGTGCGCGCCGTGGGCACGGCGGTTGGGCGCAACCCGATCAGCTACCTTATCCCCTGCCACCGTGCCCTGCGCAAATCCGGCGGGCTGGGCGGGTACCACTGGGGCCTGCCGGTAAAGCGTGCTCTGCTCGCCTGGGAATCGGCGCGGCTCGACGGAACGACAGGTTGATGCGCATGCGGCAACGCCCCGCCTATGCTGCGCGACAGGCGGTCCATTGCCGATTTTCCCGTGACACGGGTGCCTCCCCGCGTATGGTTATTGTATATCAAGCGGACACGGCCCCATTTCCCGGGGCAGAAACAACTTTCGAGGCACTCAGAAAATGATCCGGGCGAAATCCCCCCTTATCCTTGCCGTGGCCGGCACGATGCTGCTTGGCGCCTGCACCACCGGTCCCATGTTCGACCCCAACGACCCCAACCGCCAGGCCAAGCAGGGCGCGCTGATCGGCGCCGGCCTGGGCGCCATCACGGGCCGCATCGCCGGCGGTGACAACGTGGGAGAGCGCAACCGCGCCACCGTTGCGGGCGCGCTGGTGGGCGCCGCCGCGGGGGCCGCGATCGGCAACCAGCTGGACCGGCAGGAAGCCGAACTGCGTCAGTCGCTCGGCAGCCAGACCGACATCCGCAACACCGGCGACCGGCTGATTGTGACGATGCCGCAGGACATCCTGTTTGCCACCGACAGCGCCAGCCTGCGTCCGGCGCTTCAGGCCGACCTGCGCACCGTCGCGCGAAGCCTGCTGTCCTATCCCGACACCACGGTTCAGGTGATCGGCCACACCGACAACACCGGTGACGCGGGCTACAACCTGAACCTGTCGCAGCGCCGGGCACAATCCGTGGCCAACGTTCTGGCCGCCGAGGGCGTGCCGTCCTTCCGCCTCCAGACCATCGGACGGGGCGAGGATCAGCCGATCGCGTCGAACTACACACCCGAGGGCCGCGCCCAGAACCGCCGGGTCGAGATCGTCATCCTGCCGAACTGATCCGCCCTTCCGGGGACGGAATGCAGCGCCGCGGCTTGCCGCGGCGCTGTTGCGTTACAGGTAACCCTGCGACGGAAACCGCCAAAGGAGATCCTGCATGTCCGACCTGACCCTTGTCGGCCTGTGTGGTGCACTGCGCGCCGCATCGACCAACCGCCTGCTGCTGCAAGAGGCCGCGCGCCGGTTTGGCCCGGCCCGCTTTGCCGAACTGGACCTGCGCTTTCCCCTGATGGACGAGGACCTGCAAGCGGCCGAGGGCATTCCACCCGCCGTGCAGGCCGCCGCCGACGCGATCGCCGGGGCGGATGCGGTCCTGGTCGCAACGCCGGAATATAACAAGGGCATCTCGGGCGTCCTGAAGAACGCGCTGGATTGGATCAGCCGGGTCGAGGGCAACCCGTGGCGGGACAAGCCCGTGGCGCTGCTCTCGGCGTCGGCGGGCCGCGCCGGCGGTGAACGCGCGCAGAACATGGCGCGGCTTTGCATGACGCCGTTCCGCCCGTACCTGCTGCCCGGACCCGAAGTGCTGATCGGCGCCACCAACGACCAGTGGGACCCCGAAGGCCGACTGACCAACGAGCGCGGCATAGGCCTGCTGGACGAACTCATGACGGATCTGCGCCGCGCGGCCGAAGCCCGCCGGCCCTGACCGTCAAAGCGCGTTCGACACCTCGATCAGGGTGCCGTCGGGATCGCGAAGGTAGAGCGACAGGATCGGTCCCGTCGCACCCGTGCGGCGCACCGGCCCTTCCTCGATCGCCACGCCATGCGCGGCCAGATGGGCCTGCCAGGCGGCGACCGGCGTCTCGGTCAGAAAGCACAGATCGCCGGTGCCGGGCCCGGGATGCGCGGCGTGTGGCCGGAACTCGGCCCCGGCTTCGTGCAGGTTGATCTTCTGGTTGCCGAACTTCAGCGCCCAGCGCGGCGGGCCCTCGGCGGGCTGGAACCGTTCGGCCCGCATCCCAAGAACGGTTTCGTAGAAATCGACGCTGGCGGCGATGTCCGCCACGGTCAGGACGAGATGATCGAGCGAGGCGACGCTGGGCGACATGGCAGGGGCTTTCGGCTGCGGCGACGCGGGCACCATGCCCTGCCGCCCCGTCGCCCGTCAAACTCCGAAAGCAGGCAGGCGGTCAGCAGCCCGTGCCGCGCAGGACGACCCGCGCCGTCCGCAGCAGGATCGCCACGTCAGTGCCGAAGGACAGCTGGCGCAGGTACTCGGTGTCGAAACCCGCCCGCTCGGCAAAGCTGGAGTCGTTGCGGACCGAGGTCTGCCAGAGCCCGGTGATGCCCGGGCGCAGCGCGTAATAGGCGGTGCCGGGGTAAAGATCCTGCTGGTTGACCATCATCGGGCGCGGCCCGACCAAGGACATGTCGCCCCGCAGAACGTTCCACAACTGCGGCAGTTCATCCAGCGAGGTCTTGCGGATGATCCGACCGACCGGGGTGATGCGTGGGTCGTTGCGCAGCTTCTGATTCACCGCCCACTCGGCACGCGCCGTCGGATTCTCGGAGAGGTGCGCCTCGAGCAGCGCATCGGCATCCGGCACCATGGAACGCAGCTTCCACATGTGAAAGATCCGACCGTTCCGGCCCAGACGCCTTTGCCGATAGAAGGGCGATGCGCCGTCGCGCATGATCATCGCGCAAAGCACGGCGAGCAGCAGCAGGACGGGCAGCGCGCCGACCAGCACCAGAACGACATCGACCGCCCGCTTGAAGCCATCGCGGTAGAGCGCCGCGCCGGGCTTGGCGCGGAAAGCATCGTCCAGCAGGATTTCGGTGCGCGGAAGAGGGAGCGCCTGATGCAGTTGAGGTGTCAAATTGACCTCCTTCAGATGATGGAGAACTGCAGGCCGGTCGCGACGCCAGGCACAAAAAGATCGTTCACCGCAAGCGGTGCTTCCGGCACGGGCCGGACGCCAATCCTGTCGTGTAAGATCCAGGTGGATCGCAGCAGACTTACAATTACTCCCAAAATGGAAGCACCAACCCCCGAGTGCCGTTTAACGCGAATTGAGACGGCTTTGTGTCCGAATTCGCCCGACGACATGGTTATGCCAATCTTTCGCTCTCATCGTCAACTGGTACATCCAGCCTCAATCAAAAGTTGAATTGCAGGATTTTTTGATGCATTGCAAATGTTTGTAGCGAATGGTCGGGGCGACCCGGCGACCGCCCGTCGCAGCCGGCATTCCGCAACGTCACCTGATCGCACCGGCCATGTTTCCCCCCCCTGGATCGACGGAAACAATTTACCGATTGCCCCGAAACATTGACCGCTCAATGGAAACAATTGGCGAGGTCAGGGAATTTCGTAGATGAAAACTTCGCGGTTTCACGGAAAACACTGGCAGTGCATGGCAACAATGGGCCGCGCGCCTCAATCGGGCGTGGCGGCTCCGTCCGTGGCCGGGGAATGAAAGGCGCTGCCGGGTTCAAGTGGCGGATCCTCGAGCGCCAGGAGGGCAGGCACAATCCAAGGCAGAGCACGCATTCTCACGGTATGTTACAAATCCGCTGAAAGTGCCCGATCGGCGACCCGAATCGCGCCGCAGGCTTGCCTCGCATCTGCCACATTTCGACAGAATCGCGCCGCATTCCACCGGCGTTTCCGTCGAATTGTGGCCGCCTTTCCGTTGCAAGCCGCAGGGCACGGCGATAAGAGCGGCGCAACCGGAACCTCAACGACGGAGCGGCGCGTGGCCAACCATCTTTACCAGGGCGATCTGCCCGACGGGCTGGACCTCGGCCCGATCGTGGCCATCGACTGCGAGACGATGGGACTCAATCCGCATCGCGACCGGCTCTGCGTGGTGCAGCTGTCGGGCGGCGACGGCCATGCGCATCTGATCCAGGTGGCGCGCGGCCAGACCGAGGCGCCCAATCTCTGCCGCATGCTCGAGGATCCGGCGGTGCTGAAGCTCTTCCATTTCGGCCGCTTCGACATCGCCGCGATGCATCATGCCTTCGGCGCGCTCGCCGCGCCGGTCTATTGCACCAAGATCGCCAGCCGCCTCGTGCGCACCTTCACCGACCGCCACGGGCTCAAGGCACTGACGCAGGAACTGCTGGGCGTCGACATCTCGAAGCAGCAGCAGACCAGCGATTGGGGCGCGGTTGAGCTGACCGAGGCACAACTCGACTATGCCGCGTCGGACGTGCTGTATCTGCACCGCCTGCGCGAGGCGCTGGACGCGATGCTGGAACGCGAGGGACGCAGCGCAATGGCGCAAGCCTGCTTCGACTTCCTGCCGATGCGGGCCCGTCTCGACCTCGAAGGCTGGCCAGAGACCGACATCTTTGCCCATGTCTGAGGCGCGCTGGCAGGCGCTGCGCGCAATGTCTGGCCTTCGCTGCCCCTAAGCTGGTATAGGGTTCGCGAAACAGATCGAGCTGCCGCATGTCCCGTATCCTGACCACTCTCGGCCTCCTGGCCCTTCTGCCCGTTTGTGCCGCAGCACAGGATACGCAGGTTGCCGTCGGCGGCCTCAAGCAGGACACGAGCGCCCCGGTCGAGGTGACGGCAGACGCCCTTCAGATCAACCAGACCGAAGGCACCGCGCTTTATACCGGTAACGTGGTCGTGGTGCAGGGCGACCTGCGCCTCGCCGCGCCCAGCGTGCTGGTGGTCTACTCCGAGGCGGCAAGCCGCCTGGAACGGCTCGAGGCGACAGGCGGCGTCACCCTTGTCGGACCCGAAGAGGCGGCCGAGGCGCAGCGCGCAGATTACGATTTCGACACCGGCACCTTGGTGCTGACGGGCGACGTGCTGCTGACACAAGGCAACAGCGCGCTGACCTCGGAAAGCATGATCGTCAATCTCGACGACGGCACCGCGCGGATGACCGGGCGGGTCCGCTCTGTCCTGCAACCGTCCGGGGGCAATTGATGGCCCCTGTTCCCGCCCTGACCGTGACCGAGGGCAGCAGCGGTCTGGATATTCGCCACCTGCGCAAGAGCTACCGCAAGAAGGTGGTGATCCGCGATGTCAGCCTGCGCGTCGACCGGGGCGAGGTGGCCGCACTGCTGGGCCCGAACGGCTGCGGCAAGACGACGACCTTCTACGCCATCGCCGGCCTTCTGAACCCCGAGGGCGGACAGGTTCTGATTGATGGCCGCGACGCGACCTACCTGCCGATGTATCGCCGCGCGCGGCTGGGCATCGGCTATCTGCCGCAGGAGATGTCGATCTTTCGCGGTCTCAGCGTCGAGGACAACATCGCCGCCGTGCTGGACATCGCCTGCCGCGACCGGCACCAGCGCCGCGAGCGCCTGGAAGAATTACTGGGCGACTTCTCGATAGAGCATCTGCGCCGTGCCCCCGCACTGGCTCTGTCGGGTGGCGAACGCCGCCGGGTCGAAATCGCGCGCTGCCTCGCCGCCAATCCGAAATACCTGTTGCTTGACGAGCCCTTTGCCGGGGTCGATCCGATCAGCGTTGGCGATATCCGCCACCTGGTCGCCGATCTGAAGAAACGCGGCATCGGCGTTCTGATCACCGATCACAACGTGCGCGAGACGCTCGAGATCGTTGATCGCGCCTATATCCTGCACGACGGCAGGGTGCTGATGTCCGGCACGCCCGACGAGGTGGTGCGCAACGAGAACGTGCGCCGCGTCTACCTTGGCGAGAATTTCAAGTTCGGATGATCCGATCCCGCAACAGGGCGTTTCCATCGCCATCCGCTTGGTTTCCATTGACAGCCGGCCCTTGGCTCCCTTCATATGAAGACATGACGACACGCATCGCCGCACGGCTGACCGATGCTTCCCAGCGCCAGGGCGCCGGGGCCGAACATGGTCAAACCACGGTGGGCGGACCGTTTTCCCAAACCTGACCGGGCCAAATCTCGGGCACGCATCGGCGTGTTCCGTGCCGGGAAGGTTGTCAACGAAAGGACGTATCCATGCGCTATCAGATCACGGGAAAGCATATCGACATCGGCGACGCCTTGCAGACGCATGTGAAGGACGAGCTTGGGACGGTGCTTGCGAAGTACTCGCAGCGACCGACCGAAGCCGTCGTGATCTTTTCAAAGAGCGCACATGAATTCGTCTGCGAGTCCACGGTCCACCTGTCGACCGGGCTGACCGCAGCCGCCAAGGCCCATGCAACCGAGATCTACGCCGCGTTCGACGCCTGCGCCGAAAAAATGGACAAGCAGCTGCGTCGCTACAAGCGCCGGTTGAAAGACCATCACAAGGACCGGACGGAACCGGTTGAACTGATGGGAGCATCCTCGTATATCCTCGCGGCCGGAACTGCCGAAACGGAAGAGGAAGAGCCCGAAAGCCTGCAGCCGATCATCGTCGCCGAGATGCAGACGAAGATCCCGTCGCTCACCGTGGGCGAGGCCGTGATGCAGATGGAGCTGGCAGGGGCGCCCGTACTGGTGTTCCGGAACGAGAAGAAGGATGGCGTGAACGTCGTCTACCGGCGTGAAGATGGGAATATCGGCTGGATCGATCCGTGACCGCAGGACGGCATGGCACCGGCTGAAACGACAGGCAGAGCATGAAATTTTCTGATCTACTGAAGCCTTCGGCGGTCAAGGTGCTGAGCGCCACATCCAGCAAGAAGCGATTGATGCATGACGTGGCGGACCTGGCGGAAGCGGCCTATGGCCTTTCCGCCCCCGCCACGGTCGAGGCCTTGATGGAGCGCGAGTCGCTGGGGCCCACCGGCGTGGGCCACGGCGTCGCCCTGCCCCATGCGCGCCTGCCCGATCTCCAGGATGTGGTGGGCGTGTTCATCCTGCTGGAACGGCCGGTCGATTTCGACTCGGTCGACCGCCAGCCGGTCGATTTGGTCTTTGCCCTGTTCGCCCCCGAGGAAGCCGGGGTCGAGCACCTGAAATCCCTGGCCCTGGTGTCGCGCAGCCTGCGCGAGCCGTCCCTGCGCAGCAAGCTGCGCGCCAATCCAGACTCCACCAAGCTTTATACCATTCTGACGGCAGCCGAGGCCGACAAGGCGGCCTGAACCGGATCAGGCCCAGTCGTCGAAACCGAACATCCCGTAATCGCGCTGATAGGCCTCGCGGGCGAGGCTTTCGATCTGGTCATCATAGATCTGCGCCAGGGAATAGGGCGCCTTGTTGGCAACCGCCTGCGGCTCTGGCGGTGCCTGGTGGCCCACCTGAACGGCCAATGCGGGCAGGTAGCCTTCCATTTCTGTCTCGCGCACGATCATGTCCGGCAGCACGAACTCTGCCATGCCTTGCAGGCAGGCCGCCTGGCTGGCCCAATGCCCGTCCACGCGCACCGCCGTCTGCCCGTTCAGGTTGGCCTTCACGAAGTCGAGGAAAGCGGTGAAGGCCTCGCGATGGGCGTTCACATCATAGGCGCCATCGGGTTCGCCCTCGGGGATGGGCAGGTTGTGGGCGCGGCGCAGTGTCTTGCGGATGCCCACATAGGCGCCTCGCCCGGTGGTCAGGATCCTGGAACAGAAGGCCTCGTGCGCGCGGGCCAGCGGGTGCCGGATCACGGTAAAGCTGCGATGGCCGGGATTGTCGCGCATCCATTGGCGCAACTCTCCCTGGCTTTGCCTGGCGGGCAGGGCGTCGCCCTTGACCCCGTCCAGCGCCGCCAGCCACTTGCGCACAGCGCGGTCGGGGCCAGAGGGGATCGGCATATACAGAAGCGGCGTCCCTGCCCCGGTGACAAAGCTGCGCACGACAGGGCCACGGCGCGGTTCGAAATTCGGTGTGCGGTGCAGGTTGAACCGGTCGAGCCGGGCCAGCGCGCGCTCCATTTCGTCGAAATTCGCCACCTTCTCGGCCATCGGCTCGGGGTTCTGGCGTTTCAGCGCGGTATTCAGGCTGTCCAGCCGCGCCGAACAGCCCAGCCATTGCGCCAGCCCGTTCATCACCGCCACGTCCTGGAGATCCTCGTAGGCGATGTAGAAGGCGGTCTGCCCGGTGGTCTGAAGCGTGTTGAGGATCTTCACCTGGAAATCCTGGAGATCCTGCATGAAGCGCTCGAATTCCTCGGCGTCGAAACTGGCCTGGCCATCCTTGCGCTTCTTGACGTTGGTCAGCTTCCATTGGCCGGTTTCCCTGGCGATCTTCCAGCTCACATAGCTGTCCACCGGGTTGCGCGTCAGCACGATCTTGGCCACGCGCGGATCGGTCAGCAGCGCGTCCAGCACGCGCGGATCGTGGTCGTGGAAAAAGCGGAAGCCGCCGATGCCGTCATCCTTCGCCCGGATCGCCTCGAGCAGGCGAAAGGGATCGCGGTCGCGTTCTTCCAGCGTGACGGTCAGGATTTCCTCGGACTTGGGATAGCCGATGAAGGCTGGGTTGAACGCCTCGCCGTGACAGGCGATGCCGTCGAAGGCGTTCAGGTTCGCCTCGAGAAAGTTGGAGCCTGTCCGCATCTCGGCAAACAGGACGAAACAGTCAAAGTGTCGGTCCATGGACTACTTTCGCACGAGATAGGGTTTGCGTTCGGGGTCTTTCGGCGCCGGCACCATGGGATCGGCAGGGAAATCCCCCATCAGGTAGGGATGCATCCCCTGGTTCTTGAGGTTTTGCAGGAACTGGCCAAAACCCGCGAGGTCGCGAAGGCGCGGCGCCTCGGACAGGCGGGGCGCCTTGGCAGGTCCCGCATCCTCGAGCACCAGTTGCAGCGCCTCTGTCGGTGCCTCGATGAATTCAGCCATGGTCCAGATGCGGACGCGCGCCCTGGTGCGCCCATCGCGCCAGGTCTTTAGCATCCTGGCCTCGACGCCTTGCAGGCGCGCGGCCTCGGCACGGATATCGGCGAAGTTGGCATTGGACTGGAACAGCGGCACGGCCCAGGCGCCCGAGATCACGCTGACCTGCGCATTGGGATCGGCGGCGATGATGGCGCAGGCCGTGGCGGTGTCGCGGGGGCCATACTGGAAACACTGCCGCTCGCCCCGCGTGTTCCAGAGCAGGTTCGTCAGGAAGGCGCGCGGGTTGGCGTCGCGCAACGCGGCGCTGTCGAACAGAGCACCGGCGATCACCGCCTGACGCCCGGCGAATTCCGCCCGGTCAGGCGCATAGAGATGGCCGTGCACCTGCGCGCCCGTGGCCCGCGACAACCAGCCCTCGAAATCCTCGAACAGCTCGGCGAAGCCCTGGAAGACGGCGTATTTCGCGGCGCTGGCATCGGTGGTGCGGCCGGCTCTAGGCCAGCGGCTCTGGCTGAACAGGCCGGGGCGGCCGCGCGTGCGCCGCTCGACCGCGCGGGCGAACAGACGGTCGATCTTGCCCGGCGCCGGTTCCTGCCGCGACACGGCGCGCCCGTCGTCGGACAGGAAGAAGTCATAGAGCCGGTCGGCATGCGGCCAGATCTTGCGTGCCACGAAACAGTCCGACCGCCGCAACAGCTGCATGTGGTCATCGTAGAAGACATGCGGCTTGCCCTGGTAGTCGAACTTGGACAGGGTCAGCGACCGGCTTTCGATCTGCGTGGAATACTTCCGCGCCAGCGTCTGGAAATAGGCTTCGTCCGGGATCCAGACCTGCCGGAAGAAACGGTCATGCCGCGCGCGGTTCGGGTCCTGGAGGATGGCCGACAGGGTCTGACGCGTCAGGCACCACCACTGGCTGCCCAGATGCGGCACCAGCCCCGAGGGCATCCGCCGACGCACCCGCAAGGAGCGCTGCACCTCGACAAAGGCATCGAAGAGCCGCCGCTGGCGCCGCCAGGAGAACGGGAAGAACAGGGTGAACCGTTCGTGGTTGAGCCCGTCGACCGTCCAGGGCACGTCCTGGGTGGTGGCGCTTTCGATGAAATCGGTACGGGGATGGCGGTTCAGGTAGTCCTGCAACTCGCGCACGGGGCGCAAGGGCAGGCAGGAGCCAGAGGCGAGGTAGACATGCCGCACGTCCGGAAAGCGGTCGAGCATCATGTCCGACGCGTCCTGGCTGGCCGCCACCAGCCCCCACGAGCCCCATTCGCAGCGATGGCGCTGTGAGAACGTCACGTGGTCCAGGTCGGCAAGGCTGTGGCGGAAGGCGTCGAAACGCGCCCTGGGCACGATCCGGTCCACATGGATCACGACGGGGCACCCCGCCCGTGCCCAGTGTCGAGCCACCTGTTCGGCCCTGTGCAGGGCGGTGTGCACCAGCATGACGATGCCCACGGGGCCGCCGCCCTGCCGGCCGCTCATGCCCAGTTGCCCTTGGACATCAGGCCGAGGATTTCAAGCTGGCGCCAATTGATGTATTTCTCGGAGAAGCGGCACCAGAGATCGGGATTGTCGCGGATCCCGTCGGCATAGGCGATGTATTCGCGGCTAGCGCCGTAATGCTGGCGTCGGGCAAGCTCCTCCTCGGCCTTCTGCGGGAAGGTGGACAGGAATTTCGTGTGAAGCAACATGCCGCTGGTCTTTTCCCCGCCCCATTCGTCATAGGTCAGGTTCAACCCGCGCGGCAGCAGGTTGTGGGTGGACGAGACATAGACATAGCGCCGGTCCCATTTCACCAGCGGGATCTTGTTCAGCGCGGGCGCCTTTTCGGGCGTGTCGCGAAAAAAGACCCGCGCCCGCGGCCCGCCCTGGATCCAGAGGTTCCAAAGCTGGGGGTTGCGCGTGATCGCGTAGTTGCCGGCGTCGAACCAGCAGGCGATGCGCAGGGGGTCATCCCCCGGCTGATAGGGCTGCGCGTCGATCCGGCCCTTGGGATACATGTCCAGCAGCATGGCCCCGAAGGATTTGACGTTGCTCGCCTCCAGCCAGTCGGTCAGCGCCCGCAGGGGGCGCGTGTCGCAGAACGGGTAGACAAACAGCTCATCCGGGTCGACGGTCAGGCACCAATGGCCATGCCCGTAGCGCCGCAAGAGCCAGTTCATCCAGTCCACGCCATAGCGCGACCGCTTGTAGCTGGCGCGGGTCGTCCAGACCGACACGTCCTTCTGTCGGGCCAGTATCTGAAGCGAGCCGTCGTCGCTGTCATTGTCGACGAAGAAGAAGTGGTTGACGCCCAGAGCCCGGTAATAATCGAGGAAATGCGGCAGGCGCGCGCCCTCGTTCCGCTGGGTGCAGAACAGCAGGATGTCGCGGCGGGAAAGATCGGCGGTGCGATCGGCGACGGGCCGCAGCTCACGCCGTTTGCGCAGCGCACGCAGGCCCAGCCGCTTGCGGCGCACGCGCATGCGATATGACTGCCAGATACCCAAGCCTGCCCGATCCTGTTGCCTGTCCGGGGCGTTGCCGCCCACGATGTCCCGCCGCCTTCTGACGACGGTCGCACTCTATTCGCCTCTTTTTAACAAATTATTCCCAACAACGTCCCTTGCATAGCCCTTATCCCTCGGGCGGCTGCCAGCCCGCCGCGGACATCAGCCCCAGGTCGACCAGTTGCCGCCAGTCGCAGTAGCGCTGTGCCCCGGGATGCCAGAGGTCGGGCGCGCCGGTGATGGCGTCGTAGTAGCCGTGGAACAGGGTGGGGTCGTGGAAATGCTGGCCCCGCGACTTCTCGATGGCGGACTTGCCGACGATCTCGGGCAGGAACTTGGTGTGCAGCAGGACGCCCGACAGCGCATCAGGCTCGTCCAGCAGGCCGGGCGGGCCGGGATAGGCCATGTTCAGCCGGGGCGGCAGGGCGGTGTGGGTCGAGTTGTCGTAGGCAAAGCGCCGGTTCCAACGGACCAGCGGCAGCTTGTTCAGGGTCGGCGCGCGCTCTGGCGTCTCGGCGAAAAAGGCACGGTCGCGCACGCCGCCCTGCACCCACAGCTTGCGGCGCGGGCCGACGCGCCGGGCGCGATACGCCGTGTCGAACCAGGGGATCGTCTGCACCGGATCGGTTCCGGGTCGATAGTCCCCCGCTCCCAGCGGCCCCCTTGGATAGAGATCGAGCATCAGGGCGCCCAGGGCCGGCTGACCGCGCCGGTCCAGTTCCGCTGTCAACGCCGACAATCCGGCGCGGTCGTGATGCGGGTAGACCAGCAGCTCGTCCGCATCCAGCGTCAGGCACCACTTGCCGTGCCCGTGGCGCATGAGCAGCCAACTGGCCCAGTCCAGCCCGAACCGCGCCTCCCGATAGACCGCATCGGTGCGCCAGACCGAGATGTCAGGCGCGTCCAGCACGTCGCGCGTTCCGTCGGTCGAGCCGTTGTCGACCACCAGGAAATGTCCGACGCCCAATGCCCTGTGATGATCCAGCCACCAGGGCAGGCGCGCCGCCTCGATCCGCACGACGGCGAAGCAGAGGATCGGCGCGGCGCGGATCGCCTTTTCATGGACGGAAACCGGCGCCAGGCGGTGTCGGCTGCGGAAACTGCGCCAGAGCAGCGCACGGCGCGCCATGCGCGCCCGGTAGGCGGCCCAGAGATCAGAGAGCCGCCCGCCCCCCGGCATCAGCGCTCATACGCGCCCGTGCGGTGCCAGAGCCACGCATCCCCGATCATCTGCGGCATGGTCGAGCGCCTTGGCGCCCAGCCCAGTTCGGCGGCCGCCCGGGTCGAGCCCGAGACCAGCTTGGTCGCATCACCGGGGCGGCGCGGCCCCTCGGAGAACGGCACGTCGAGATTGGTCACGGCGCGCGAGGCGTCGATCACCTCGCGCACGCTGAAGCCCGTGCCGGTGCCCAGGTTGAAGACGCGGCTGCCCTTGCCCTCTTCCAGCCAATTCAGGCCCAGCACATGCGCATCCACCAGGTCGCAGACATGCACGTAATCGCGGATGCAGGTCCCATCGGGCGTATCGTAGTCGGTGCCGTGGATCGTCAGCGCCGGGCGCTTGCCATCGATCGCCTCGAGCATGACCGGGATCAGGTGCGTCTCGGGGCGGTGGTGTTCGCCCACCTCGCCATCCGGATCGGCGCCGGCCACATTGAAATAGCGGAAGATCACCGATTTCAGACCATAGGCCCCCTCGAAATCGCGCAGGATGTTTTCCACCGCGCGCTTGGACGCGCCATAGGCGTTCAGCGGCTCCTGCAGGGTGTTTTCGTCGAGCACGACATTGTCGTGCTCGCCATAGGTGGCACAGGTTGACGAAAAGACGAAGTTCATGCAACCCGCCGCGACCGCCGCCTCGATCAGGGTCAGCGAGCCCTCGACATTGTTGCGCCAGTAGAGGCCGGGCTTGGCCATCGCTTCGCCGACCTGGCTGAGGGCGGCGAAATGCATGACCGCCACCGGCTGCCAGCGGGCAAAGACCGCGTCCAGCGTGGCACGGTCCATCAGGTCGCCCTGTTCGAACGGCCCGAATTTCACAGCGTCCTGCCATCCGGTCGACAGGTTGTCGTAGGTAACAGGGGTAAATCCCGCAGCGCGCAGCGCCTTGCAGGCGTGGCTGCCGATATAGCCGGCGCCGCCGGTGACGAGGACGTTGTCGGTCATGCCTTATTCGGCCGCTTTGCGCGCCGCGATAATCTCGTGCAGGAAGGATTCGAGGTCATCGCGCAACTCGTCCCGCGCCAGGCCAAAGGCCACGGTCGCCTGGAGGAAGCCCGCCTTGGACCCGCAATCGAAGCGCTGGCCGCGGAAGCGGAAGCCATAGACGCCGTTGCCGTCGATTTCCTGCGCGATGGCGTCGGTCAGCTGGATCTCGCCACCCGCGCCGGCCTTCATCTTGTTGAGGTTGCGCAGCACGGCGGGCGTCAGGATGTAGCGCCCGATCACCGCCAGGTTCGACGGCGCCTCGCCTGCCTTGGGCTTTTCGACCATGTCCTTGACCGACACGATCGAGCCCATGTCCTCGCGCACGTCGAGAATGCCATAGGCCGAGGCGCGCTCGGCCGGCACCTCCATCGCGGCGACCATGTTGCCGCCGGTTTCCTCGTAGGCCTCGACCATCTGCTGCAGGCAGGGCTTTTCGGCCGCGATCACGTCGTCGGGCAGCATGACTGCGAAGGGTTCGTTGTGGATCAGGCGGCGGGCGCACCAGACCGCGTGGCCAAGGCCCAGCGCACGATGCTGCCGCAGATAGGCGACCTCGCCCGACTCCATGTTGGTCGACCGCAGGGTTTCAAGCAGGTCATGCTTGCCCTTCTTGCGCAGCTCCTGTTCCAGCTGCGGGGCGTGGTCGAAGTAATCCTCCAGCGCGCCCTTGCCACGCGAGGTGACGAAGATGAATTCCTTGATCCCGGCGGCGCGTGCCTCGTCGATGGCGTATTGCACCAGCGGCCGGTCGACGAGCGTCATGATTTCCTTGGGGACAGATTTGGTCGCCGGAAGAAAGCGCGTTCCCAGTCCCGCGACCGGAAAAATCGCCTTGGTGATCTTCTTGCGCATGGCCAGCTCCTTTAGGTCCGCTGTACGGCTTATGGCATGAATTCCACCCTACCACTATAGCGCGAAACCATACCCGGGCAGGGATTACTGTAAGCTTAGTCCTGTTTTTCACCACCTATGCACAGATTCATGGCGTTTTGTTGACGCCATGCGGCGCGGTCTTGAGCCCGCTGAGCGCAGGTCCGGCAGAGTCGCGCCTGCAGGTCACGCACCTTTCAAAGCGACCCCCGGCGCGTAGGCGATGAAGAACGGATTTGCGAAGCCTGTCTTGCCGTAGGACAGCGGCGTGTGATCGTCGAAACGCACCACCTGCCCGCCCGCGCCGGCCAGGACAGCGTGGCCCGCCGCCGTGTCCCATTCCATCGTCCGCCCGAGCCGAGGATAGAGATCCGCCTCGCCCGTGGCCACCAGACAGAACTTCAGCGACGATCCCGCGCTGGTCATGTCCTTGACCGCGTACTTCCCGATATAGTCGTCGGTCGCCTGGTCGCGGTGCGATTTCGAGGCCACCACCATCAGCGCATCGTTGTCGGGTCGTGTTACATGGATCGGTCGCGTCTGGCCCGGCGTCTCAGCATCGAAGGGGCCCTGCTCCTCGACCGACTGGCCCAGCGCATCCGTGTAGAACATCCGCCCCTTGGCCGGAGCATAGACGACGCCGCGCGTCGGCACGCCATCCTCGACCAGCGCGATGTTTACGGTGAAGTCGCCGCGACGGTTGATGAATTCCTTGGTCCCGTCCAATGGATCGACAATGAGAAAGGTCATCGCCTGCGTATCATGGCTGTCTGCCTGCTCCTCGGTGACAAGGGCCATGTCCGGAAAGGCGCTTCGCAGGCCTGCCGAGATCAGCGCGTCGGCGGCCTCGTCGGCCTCTGTCACCGGGCTTGCATCAGATTTCACCTTCACATCGAAATCATCGGCATCGTAGATCTGCATGATCCTGTCGCCCGCCTCCAGGGCCAGTTTCCGCATCACGGTCACCAGTTCGGAATAATTCAAGGCAATCCTCCATGCCCGCGCCAGCCGCGCGGATTTATTGATTTGCAACGCTCGCCGCCTTATGCTGCGTTCGAGGACGAACGGCAAGCCGGGCATCCCGGACACACAGGCGCAGCAGACGCCCTGCCGCTTTTCGGAGCAGAGAGCCATGTTTCATATCACGGCACCGCGGTCGCGTCTTGGTTCCGCGCTCTACATCTCGGAGTTGATCTATCACAATGCGGTCCGCGCGGTGCGCAAGACGCATGGCAACGCCTTCATGGCGATCTTCATGAACATGTTGCAGACGGTGATCTTCGTGCTCGCCTTCTATTTCATGTTCAAGGTGCTCGGCATGCGGGGCACCGCGGTGCGCGGCGACTTCATGGTCTACATCATGACCGGCGTGTTCCTCTACATGACCCATTCAAAGACGCTGGGCGCCGTGGTCGCGTCCGAGGGGCCGGCCAGCCCGATGATGCAGCACGCGCCGATGAACACGGCGATCTCGATCGCGGCGGCCATGCTGAGCACGCTCTATATCCAGATGCTGTCGCTGCTGGCGATCCTGTTCGTCTACGACGTGGCCTTCAATCCCTTCGTGATGATGGAAATCCACGACCCGATCGGCTGCCTTTCCATGGTGTTGCTGTCGTGGTTCTCGGGGGCGGCGATCGGCATGGTCTTCCTGGCGATCAAGCCCTGGGCGCCGACACCGGTGTCCATCATCTCGACGGTCTACCAACGGGCCAACATGATCGCCTCGGGCAAGATGTTCGTGGCCAACGCGATGCCCGGATACATGCTGGTCATCTTCGACTGGAACCCGCTGTTCCACACCATCGACCAGTCGCGCGGCTATGCCTTCGTCAATTACAACCCGCGCAATTCCGACTGGGAATACGCGCTTTACGTCTCCATCGCGCTGCTTATGATCGGCCTGATGGGAGAGTTCTATACACGCAAGCATGCCTCGGCCTCGTGGGGGGCGCGGCAATGATCCGGGCGGCGGTTCTCTGGCTGGTGCTTTCCGGTGCCGCGATGGCGCAGGGGTTTCCGACACTGCATGACGTGAGCGGCGTCTCGGCGGGTGACGTGCTGAACGTGCGCGATGCGCCCTCTGTCAGCGGCACCATCATCGGCGCCTTGGCGCCCGACGCCACCGATATCGAGGTGGTCGAACGGCAGGGCAACTGGGGCCGGTTGAACAGCGGCGAGGGCAGCGGCTGGGCCTCGCTGACCTACATGGCCCAGCAGCCGGGGGCAGGCACACCGCCGGTGCCGCGCCGCTGCTTTGGCACCGAACCTTTCTGGACCCTGACTTTGGGCGAGGCCGCGTCGCGGCTGGACCGCCTGGGAGAGGCCGAGATCCCCTACGGCCCGCCCACGATCCTGCCCGCCTCCGGGCGGCTGGACCGGGCTGGCCTGCTGCTGGACGGGGCCGGGACGCTTGACGCCGTCTATGCCGCCGGGATCTGCTCCGACGGCATGTCGGATCGGCTTTTCGGGATCGGGATCGACCTGATCCTGCGGCTCGAGGGTCAGGGTCCGGTCGTCCTTTCCGGCTGCTGCACGCTGGCCGGCAACTGATCACCGCACCCTGACCGGAAGGCTGGCAAAACCGCGGAACCGCGCCAGCGGCACGCGAACCCGCGGCCCGTCCTGCGCGATGCCGGGAAAGCGCCGCACCAGCCGCCCGATGGCGATGCGCCCCTCGGCCCGCGCAAGGCTGGCGCCGAGGCAGACATGCGTCCCGGTGATGAAGGCCAGGTGCCGGTTCGGCCTGCGCGCCAGATCAAGCCTGTCGGGGTCGCCGAAAACCGCCGGGTCGCGGTTCGCTGCAGCGATCGATGTGTGGATGTAGGTGCCCTTCGGCACGGTGCCGTGGGACAGCTCGATATCCTCCAGCGCCAGCCGGTTGCCGATCTGCAAGGGGCTTTCCACGCGCAGGAGTTCCTCGACCGCCGATCCAATCAGGCCGGGATCGTCCCGCAACAGGCGGTGCTGGTCGGGATTGTCGAACAGGCTGCCGAGGGCGTTGCCGACAAACGAGGTCGTCGTCTCGTGCCCGGCATTCAGCAGAAAGATGCAGTTCTGGATCAACTCGTCCTGCGTCAGGCGACGCCCCTCATGTTCGCCAAATATGAGCGCCTCAAGCACCTCGCCCTGCCCTCCACCATCGGGATTGGCGCGGCGGTGATCGATAAGGCCGGACAGGATGGCGCCGAATTCCTCGACCGCGCGGTTCCCGGCCTCCAGCCGCTCGGGTGTCACCACGGGATCGAGCGCGCCGAGAATGGCAAGGCTGTAGCCGCGCAGCCGGGCCCGGAACTCCTGCGGGATGCCCAGCATGACGCTTATGATCTCGGTCGGCAGGACCTTGGCGAAATCGTCGATCAGGTCCAGTCGGCCCATGTCCTCGACCTGGTCCAGAAGGCGATCGACGATGCCCTCGATCAGCGATTCGAACTCGGTCAGCTTGCGCGGGGTGAAGGCACCCGAGATCAGCTTGCGCACGACCGTGTGACGCGGCGGGTCGTTGAAGACGAGGCTCGTGGTGTGATGGGTGAACAGCGGGCAGGCACCGAACTTGTCACCGAAGGCCGCCGTCTTGTCTGACGACATGGCGCGACTCTGGTAGACCTTGAGCACATCGTCATGCCGCGTCAGGTAGACCGACCCGTCACCATTGCGGTGCATCGGGCTGCGTGCCCGCAGGGCATGCAGGGTGGGATGCGGGTTCTCGATGAAATCCGGCCCGATACGGTTCAGATCGAACACGTCGATATCCAGCGGCATGAAAAGGCCCTCCCCGCGGGCAGAGTGCGGGAAGGGCCGTATCGTTTCAACCGGTGCGATCAGCCGAGGATCAGCCCAGTTCGCCGGGCTTGTACCAGTCGCCCATCTTGACCGTCGCGGCATCGCCCACCAGTTCGGCGAATTTCGCCGGGTCCTGCGTGCCGCCGTCGCGGCCACGATAGTGGTAGGGATAGACGTTGGCGGGCCGGAATTCGCGCACGGCGTCTGCGGCGGCCTCGGCCGACATGGTGAAGGGCAGGTTCATGCAAACGAAGGCCAGGTCGATCTCGGTCAGCGCGCGCATCTCGGGGATGTCCTCGGTGTCGCCCGAGACGTAGACGCGGAAATCGCCCATCGTCAGGACATAGCCGTTGTCGCGACCCTGCGGATGAAAGTTCTGCTTTTCCGGATCCATGTTGTAGGCCGGGATTGCGTCGATCGCGATGCCCAGCAGCTCACCGGCCTCGCCGTTGGCGATGGCGGTGGTGTTCGCCTTCAGGTCGTCTGTCAGCATGTCGAAGACGGCCGGGTTCACGACCATCGGGATCTCGGCGGTCTTGATCGCGGCCAGCAGGTCGGCGTTGTAGTGGTCGCCATGCTGGTGCGTGATAAGGATCGCGTCGGGCGCGGGCAGGTCGGCGTATTCCGAGGCCTCGCCCACCGGGTCGATGTAGAGAACGCCCATCGGCGTCTCGAGCACGATGGAGGCATGGTGCACGGGGTTTACCGTCACGACACCGCCGTTGACCGGGAATTCATGCGGTGAGTGGCCGCCGGCACTGGCGGCAAAGGGGATCACGGTGATCGAACCGGCCGCGGCGGCGGCGGTCCGAAGGAAAGTGCGGCGGGTCTGATTCATCTGGTCGCTCCCTGATTTTGATGGGGAACAGGTAGATCCGCCATGACTGCCGGCAATACGCAGAGGGTCCGGAAGATCGCGCATGATCTGTGCCGCAAAGCACAGCCGGATAAAGAAAAAGACCCCCCGGACGCTCCGGGGGGTCTTTGGTGTTGCCCTGCGGCGCGGTGCGCCGGGATGCGTCAACCGCGCTCTTCGACGATCTCGACGAGGTGCGGGATCTTGCGGATCATGCCGCGGATCGAGGGCGTGTCCTCGAGTTCGCGGGTCTTGTGCATCTTGTTCAGGCCCAGGCCGATCAGCGTCTGGCGCTGGATGGCGGGGCGGCGGATCGGGCTGCCGATCTGCTTGACGACAATGGTCTTTGCCATGAGTCTCAGGCCTCCTCGGTGGCGGCTTCGGCCGCGGCGTCTTCGCGCTTCGGCAGGATGTCGGCGACCTTCTTGCCACGACGCTGCGCGACGCTGCGCGGCGACTGCTCCTTGGTCAGACCGTCCAGCGTGGCGCGGATCATGTTGTAGGGGTTCTGCGAACCGATCGACTTGGCGACCACGTCCTGGATGCCCAGCATCTCGAACACGGCGCGCATCGGACCACCGGCAATGATCCCGGTACCCTGCGGGGCAGTGCGCATCACGACGCGGCCCGCGCCATGGCGGCCTTCCATGTCGTGGTGCAGGGTCCGGCCCTCTTTCAGCGGCACGCGCATCATCTTGCGCTTGGCCTGCTCGGTGGCCTTGCGGATGGCCTCGGGGACCTCCTTGGCCTTGCCCTTGCCAAAGCCGACGCGGCCCTTCTGGTCGCCGACGACGACCAGCGCGGCAAAGCCGAACCGCTTGCCGCCCTTGACGGTCTTGGACACGCGGTTGATCGCGACAAGACGATCGGCGAATTCGGGAGCAGCGTCCTCGCGGTCGCGGCGCCCACGGCCACCTTCGCGGCGGTTTTCACGTTCTGCCATCTGGCATTCCTTGCTTTGCGGCGCGGCTGCGCCCTTTGGTCCAATCCAGGTGCGTCACGGTCAGACCGTCGCCCGGATCATCGAGACGTTTCCGTCTGCGTTTGAATGGCAAGGCGGGGCAGAACCCCGCCTGACCTGTGCGACGAGCCATGGGGCGGGGATGACTCCCGCGCCCCAGGTCCATCAGATCTTGAGTCCGCCCTCACGCGCGGCGTCGGCCAGGGCCTTCACCTTGCCGTGGAACAGGAACCCGCCACGGTCGAAGTAAGCCTCTTCGACACCGGCTGCCTTTGCCCGCTCGGCAATCGCGGCACCCACCTTTGCGGCGGCCTCCACGTTGTTCTTGCCGACCACACCCAGCGACGGTTCCAGCGACGAGGCTGCTGCCAGCGTGCGGCCGGCAACGTCGTCGATGAGCTGAACGCTGATGTTCTTGTTCGAGCGATGAACGGAAAGGCGAACGCGACCCGCGTTGACCTTCCGCAGTTTGTTCCGGACGCGCAGGCGGCGCTTGAGGAACAACGTACGTTTGCTGTTTGCCATATCCCTGCGTCCTTACTTCTTCTTGCCTTCCTTCTGGAAGATGTACTCGCCCTTGTAGCGAATACCCTTCCCCTTGTACGGCTCGGGACGGCGCCAGTCGCGGATCTTCGCGGCCGTTTCGCCCACCAGCTGCTTGTCGTGCCCTTCGAGGATGATCTCCGTCGGCTTCGGGCACTGGACGGTGACACCCGCGGGGATGTCAAAGTCCACGTCGTGGCTGTAGCCCAGGTTCAGCTTCAGGACATTGCCCTGCACGGCTGCGCGGTAACCCACGCCCTGGATTTCCAGTTCCTTCTTGAAGGTGTTCTGGACGCCATGGACGAGGTTCGCGACGATCGTACGGGACATGCCCCACTGCTGACGTGCGCGCTTGGACGACCCGCGCGGGGTGACCGCCACCGAACCACCGTCGACGGTGATGGTGACGTCGTCCGTCGCGGTGAAGGTCTGGGTGCCTTTCGGCCCCTTCACCTCGATGGTCTGACCCGACACGCTGGCGGAAACGCCAGAGGGCAGCTCGACCGGTTTTTTCCCAATTCGAGACATGGAACCCTCCTCAGAACACCGTGCAAAGCACTTCGCCGCCGATATTGGCTGCGCGTGCATTTGCATCGGACATCACCCCCTTCGAGGTGGAGACAATCGACACGCCCAGGCCCTGACGGACCTGCGGGATGTCATTGACGCCCATGTAGACGCGGCGACCGGGCTTGGAGACCCGCTTCACATCGCGAATGACAGGGGTGCCGTCGAAGTATTTCAGGCTGATTTCCAGCGTCGCGTGACCGCGCTCGTCGGTGCCCTTCTCGTAGCCGCGGATGTAGCCCTCGTCCGCCAGGACGTCGAGCACCCAGGCACGCAGCTTGGAAGCGGGGGTCGACACGGTCGACTTGCCACGCATCTGCGCGTTCCGGATCCGGGTGAGCATATCGCCGATAGGATCGTTCATCGTGTCTCTCCCTTACCAGCTCGACTTGACGACGCCGGGCAGCTGACCGTTCGAGCCGAGCTCGCGCAGCATGATCCGGCTGATCTTCAGCTTGCGGTAGTAGGCGTGCGGACGGCCCGTCAGCTGGCAGCGGTTGTGCAGCCGCGAGGGTGCCGAGTTGCGGGGCAGTTTCGCCAGCTTCAGGCGCGCCTTGAAGCGCTCTTCCATCGGCTTGCTCTCGTCGTT
Organism: Thetidibacter halocola; assembly: GCF_018224955.1. Taxonomy (GTDB): domain Bacteria; phylum Pseudomonadota; class Alphaproteobacteria; order Rhodobacterales; family Rhodobacteraceae; genus Thetidibacter; species Thetidibacter halocola. Next base: position 189,093 of record NZ_JAGTUU010000007.1, on the reverse strand, counting down.
CGCGATTTGCTTCAGCGCAACGCGCTTGGCGGCATACTTCTCCACCAGGGCCTGACGCTTCTTCTCGCGTTCGATCATGGATTTCTTGGCCATGTGTCTCTCGCTCCTTACGCGTTGAACGGCATGTTGAAATGCTTCAACAGTGCCTTGGCCTGCGCATCAGCAGAATGGTCGCCATACTGCTGCGCATCGGTGGTGATGATGATGTCCATGCCCCAGACCTCGTCGACCTTGTCGAAGTCGATTTCCGGGAACACGATGTGCTCTTTCAGGCCCATGGCGAAGTTGCCACGACCGTCGAAGGAGGGCTTCACACCGCGGAAGTCGCGGATGCGCGGCATCGCGATGGTGATCAGGCGGTCGAGGAATTCGTACATCCGGTCGCCGCGCAGGGTCACCTTGGCGCCCATCGGCATTTCTTCACGGACGCGGAAACCTGCGATCGACTTCTTGGCCTTGGTCGTCACGGCCTGCTGGCCAGCGATCTTGCCGAGATCCTCGACGGCCGACTTGGCCTTCTTGGAGTCGCGCACGGCCTCGGCGCCACAGCCGATGTTCAGAACGATCTTTTCGATCCGGGGGATCTGCATGTCGTTCGTGTAGCCGAATTCCTCCTTCATCGCGGGCTTGATCGTCTCGCGATAGGCGGCCTTCAGGCGCGGGGCGTAGTTTGCAGTATCAAGCATCGATCACGTCCCCCGTGGTCTTGGCGAAGCGAACCTTCTTGTCGCCTTCCATGCGGAAACCGACGCGGGTCGGCTTGCCGTTGGCGTCGACGATGGCGAGGTTCGACAGGTCGATCGGCAGCGCCTTGGGCAGTCGGCCGCCCTGGGCGGACTGCGACTGGCGCGTGTGGCGGATGGCGATGTTCACGCCGTCGACGACGGCCTTGCCGGCCTTGGGGTCGACCGCGACGATCTCGCCGGTCTTGCCCTTGTCCTTGCCCGTCAGCACGACGACCTTGTCACCCTTGCGGAGCTTGGCAGCCATTACAGCACCTCCGGAGCAAGCGAGATGATCTTCATGAAGTTCTTGGCGCGCAGTTCGCGCACCACCGGCCCGAAGATACGGGTGCCGACCGGCTCGCCCGCGTTGTTCAGGATCACGGCGGCGTTGCGGTCGAAGCGGATCGACGTGCCATCTTCGCGGCGGACTTCCTTGGCGGTGCGCACGACGACGGCCTTGCGGACGTCACCTTTCTTCACGCGACCGCGCGGAATGGCCTCCTTCACCGAGACGACGATGATATCGCCGACCGATGCATAACGACGGTGCGACCCGCCGAGAACCTTGATGCACTGCACCCGGCGTGCGCCGGAGTTGTCAGCGACATCCAGATTGGTCTGCATCTGGATCATGTGGTTTCTCCCGACTTCCCGGACCGCCCTGCAGGGGACATTGACCCGGGGGTTTCGATGAAACTGAAAGGGCTGACCTTACTCGGCCAGCACCTCCCAGCGTTTTGTCTTCGACTTGGGCGCGCATTCGATGATGCGAACGGCGTCGCCCACGGCGAATTTCTGGTGCTCGTCATGCGCACGATACTTCTTCGACTTCTTGATCGTCTTCTGAAGAACCGGGTGCTTGAAGCGGCGGACGACCTGGACCGTCACGGTCTGTGCGTTGGCGGTGGAGGTCACGGTGCCTTGCAGGATACGCTTGGGCATTGTCTTATGCCTCCGTGCTGGCCGCGGCTGCGGCCTTTTCGTTCAGGATGGTCTTCACGCGGGCCACGTCACGGCGGACCTGACGCATGCGGGCAGTCGATTCCATCTGGCCGGTGGCCTGCTGGAAACGCAGGTTGAAGGCCTCTTTCTTGAGCTGGACAAGCTGGTCCCGGAGCTGGTCCGGGGTCTTGTCACGGAGTTCGTTGGCGTTCATCGCCTTTTCCTTTCTCAACATCACCGGTAGGCCCTTGCCTGCAATGCGCAAGGTCACCCTGATTCCGGTGGAGTCCGTGGATGAGCGGCCCCTATAGGCGCTTCCCCGCCGCATGGCAACTGGGAATTCATCTTTTCAATCGCGCGCCATGCCGTTTAAAGACAATGTCGAAGGCGCCCCGCCCTGAGGACGTTTTATTGCATCGTCCGGGCGCCAAACCAAGGAGACCACGGCCCATGTCTCTGCCCGAGGACGCGGACGACGCGCTCTACGCCCGCATCGGGACGCAGACCAAGCCGCATGCCCTCATGCTGGAACAGGCGGCGCGGATCGCGCAGCTGGGCTATTTCGTGTTCAACGTGCCCGAGGGAATTGTCGAGCTCTGCTCGGTTCGGCACGCGGCGATCTTCGGCTTCACCCCGCAGCAGTTCGTCGACACGGTGACCGGGCTCAAGGGCGAGATGCGGATGATCCATCCCGACGACCGCGACCTGATCCGCTCGGCCTATCGCCGGCTGCTGAACGGCGAAACGATCGAGATGGAATACCGCTTCTACCGCCCCGACGGCACGATCGGCTACATCCGCGAGAACGTATCGCCGGACCGGGACGCGGACGGGACCATCGTGCGCGGGCTGGGCAGCAGCCTCGACGTCACCGAAAGCCGCCGCGACGAAGAGCGCAAGGCGCAGACGACCCGGTTACAGGCGCTGGGCGAACTGACCGCCGGAGTCGCACATGATTTCAACAATATCCTCGCCATCGTCATGGGCAACGCCGAACTGCTGGCCGACCTCGACCTGTCCGACGAGGACAAGGCCCTGTTGCGCGACATCGTCGATGCGGCGCGACGCGGCGGCAAGCTGACGCAGAGCCTGCTGAACTTTGCCCAGCGCGCGCATGTGCAGCCGGTCCGGCTGGATCTGGTGGCCGAGCTGACGCAGGCGGTCACGCTGTTCGAACGCACCGCGCTGCTCAAGAACCCGGTGACGCGGCAGACGGGCGTCGGCCCGATCACGATCTACGCCGACCGGGACAAGCTTCAGGCGGTTCTCGTCAACATCCTCATCAACGCGCGCGACGCGATCGGCGAAAACGGCCGCATCGGGGTGTCGGCGGACCTGCTCGATATTCCGGCCGACAGCGCGCTGGCGCGCGAAACCGGCCTGACCGGCGGGCCCTTTGCCCGGCTGTCGATCCGCGACAACGGGGCCGGCATCCGTCCCGAACACCTCGCCCGCGTGACCGAGCCCTTCTTCACCACCAAGTCGCGCACCCAGGGGTCGGGCCTCGGCCTGTCGATGACCGCCGGTTTCATGCGGCAGCTGGGCGGCGACGTGGTGATCCGCTCGACGCTGGGCGAAGGCACCGAGGTGATGCTCTATTTCCCCGCGCAGGAGGCCACCGCCTCGGCCGCGCGATTGGTCGACGACCCGGCCGCGATGACCTTTGGGGGCATGCGCGCCCTCGTGCTCGAGGACGAGGAGTCGCTGCGTCGCGTCACGCGCAACAGGCTGGAATCCTGGGGCTTCGAGGTGACGCAGGCGGCGACGGTGGACCAGGCGCTGAAGGCCATCGAGACCACCGATTTCCATGTCGCGCTGCTGGACAATTTCGTGCCGGGCGACGGCAACGGCCTGGCCGTCGCGGCCTGGATCAAGGCGCGCCGGCCCGAGACGGTCACGATCCTGCTGACCGGTCTTGCCCGGCCCGACGAGGACGACAGCAAGGCCGTCGATCTCTACTTGGCCAAGCCGGTGCGCTTTGCCGAGGTGCGCGACTGGCTGGCGCGACTGATCTGACGGGCGGAGGGCGGCCCAAAGCCGCGCTTTCCCTCGCCCCGGCCCCCTGCTAAACCGCCGCACAAGAGAAAGGGCCGTGCCATGAACAAACCCGTGATCCTGACCATTCTCGACGGCTGGGGCCTGCGTGCCGAACGCGCCGCCAACGCCCCCGCGCTGGCCGCCACGCCCACGATGGACCGCCTGACGGCCACTTGTCCCAATGCCACGCTGATCACCTACGGCCCGGACGTGGGCCTGCCCAAGGGACAAATGGGCAATTCCGAGGTCGGCCACATGAACATCGGCGCGGGCCGGGTCGTGGCGATGGACCTGGGCCAGATCGACCTTGCCATAGAGGACGGGTCGTTCTTCGAGAATGCCGCGATCCTGGACTTTGCCGACAGGGTGAAGGCGGCAGGCGGGCGGGCGCACCTGATGGGTGTCGTCTCGGATGGCGGGGTGCATGGACATATCCAGCACATCAAGGCGGCGGTGAAACTGCTGACCGGCCGGGGCGTGCCGGTGATCGTGCACGCCATCACCGACGGGCGCGACGTCGCACCGACATCGGCTGAGAGCTTTGTCGCCGACCTCGCCGGCAGCCTGCCCGAAGCAGCCCGCATCGGAACGGTGATCGGCCGCTATTACGCCATGGACCGCGACAACCGCTGGGAGCGGGTGCAGCAAGCCTATGACGCGATGATCCTCGGGAAAGGCGCGCAGGCGCCCGACGCCGCGACAGCCGTCAGTCAGGCCTATGACGACGGCAAGACCGACGAATTCCTGCCCGCCACGGTGATTGGCGATTATGATGGCGTGCATCCCGGCGACGGGCTCTTCTGCCTCAATTTCCGAGCAGACCGCGCGCGCGAAATCCTCGCCGCCATCGGTGCGCCGGAATTCGACGGCTTCACCCGTGAAAGGCCGCTGCTTTCGGCGCTGCTGGGCATGGTCGATTACTCGACGGCCCACAACGCCTACATGACCACGGCCTATCCGAAACAGCAGATCGTCAACACGCTGGGCGAGTGGGTTGCTAAACACGGACTGCGCCAGTTCCACCTGGCCGAGACCGAGAAATACCCCCATGTCACCTTCTTCCTCAACGGTGGCAAGGAAGCGCCCGAGGCGGGAGAGGACCGTTTCATGCCGCCCTCGCCCAAGGTCGCGACCTACGACCTGCAACCCGAGATGAGCGCGCCCGCCGTGACCGAGCATTTCGTCGATGCGATCCGCAAGGGCTATGACCTGATCGTGGTCAACTATGCCAATCCCGACATGGTGGGCCATACCGGCGATCTGGCGGCGGCGATGAAGGCCTGCGAGGCGGTGGACCAGGGCCTGGCCCAGGTGGTCAGGACGCTCGAGGAGACCGGCGGCGCGATGTTGGTGATCGCCGATCACGGCAATTGCGAGACGATGGTGGACCCCGAAACCGGCGGACCACACACGGCCCACACCACTAACCCCGTGCCCGTGATCCTCTACGGTGGGCCCGAGGGCGCAAGGCTGCGCGACGGGCGGCTGGCCGACGTGGCGCCCACGCTTCTACAATTGATGGGCCTGCCCAGGCCGCCCGAGATGACAGGGGAAAGCCTGATCCTGTGACGCGGCTCGCGCTGATCCTTGCCTTGCTGGCCGGCGCCGGTGCCGTGACCGCGCAGGACGCCGGACAGGCGGCGCGCGAGGCCGCGCGCGCGCTGGAGCAGGCCGCGGTCCTGCTGGACGAGGCCGACAGTGCCCGCGACCGGGTGGCGGCGCTGACCCGGACGGTGCGCGCCTTCGAGGACGGGCTGTCCGCGATGCGCGACGGGCTGCGCAAGGCCGCGATCCGCGAGACGGAACTCGCCCGGAAGCTGGCCACGCAGGAAACCGAGGTGGCGCAGTTGCTGGGCGTGCTCTCCGCGCTGGGCGGCCAGGCACAGCCGACGACGCTGCTGCATCCGCAGGGACCGCTGGGCATGGCGCGATCCGGGATGCTGGTGGCCTCGGTCACGCCCGCGCTGGCCGACAGGGCGCGCGCCCTGCGTGCCGATCTCGACGAGGTCACGGCGCTGCGCCAGTTGCAGGAGAACGCCGCAGAAACGCTTCAGGACGGGCTCGCATCCGTGCAGGATGCGCGCACCACGCTCAGCCAGGCGATCGCCGACCGCGGGGCCCTGCCCGTGCGGTTCACCGAGGACCCGGTGCGCACCGCCATCCTGATCGCGGGCACCGAGACGCTCGACGCCTTCGCCAGTGGCCTCAGCCAGATCGCCGAGGACGAGGCGCCGCAGAACCTGCCGCGCATCCAGGACCGCAAGGGCACGCTGCCGCTGCCGTCGTCGGGCGTGATCCTGCGCCGCGCGAACGAGGCCGACGCCGCCGGAGTGAAACGGCCCGGCATTGTCCTGGCCACCGGGCCGCAGGCGCTGGTCGTCACCCCTACCGCCGCGACCGTGCGCTACAGCGGGCCGCTGCTGGATTACGGGCTGGTCACGATCCTGGAACCGCAGGCCAACCTGCTGATCGTGCTGGCGGGAATGGACCAGACATTCGGCGAGGCCGGACAGGTCCTGCCCGAGGGCAGCCCTGTCGGCCTGATGGGCGGCACGCCGGAGGCCGTGACCGAGATCCTGTCACCTTCCGGTGAAAGGGGTGGCGCCGGGCGCACGGAAACGCTCTATATAGAGGTCAGAGAAGGTGATCGCACAGTCGATCCGCTGACATGGTTCGCACCGTCGCAATGATCGGCAGGGGCACGGGCAAAGGATGAAAAGAGACATGAAGAAATTCGTGATGGCCGCCGCCGGCGGTGCGCTGGCATCGGTCGTGGCGACGACCCAGTTCGTGGGCCCGCTGCTGGCGCAGGAGCAGAACCGACCCTCCAGCGTCTATGAACAGCTGGACCTGTTCGGCGACATCTTTGAACGCATCCGCGCCCAGTATGTCGAGGAGGTCGAGCCGAAGGACCTGATCGAGGCAGCGATCAACGGCATGCTGACCTCGCTCGACCCGCATTCCAGCTACCTGCCGCCCGACGATGCCGCCGACATGCGCGTGCAGACCCGTGGCGAATTCGGCGGTCTCGGCATCGAGGTCACGCAGGAAGACGGCTTCGTCAAGGTGGTGTCGCCGATCGACGATACGCCCGCGGACGAGGCCGGGATCGAGGCGGGCGACTTCATCACCCATGTCGACGGAGAGTCGGTGCTGGGCCTGACGCTGGACGAGGCGGTGGACATGATGCGCGGCCCGGTGGGCTCTGAAATCATCATCACCGTGGTGCGCGAGGGCGAGGAAGAGCCCTTTGACGTCTCGATCATCCGCGACACGATCAAGCTGACCGCCGTTCGGTCGCGCGTGGTGGGCGAAACGGTGGTGCTGCGCGTCACCACCTTCAACGACCAGACCTATCCCAACCTGTCCGAGATGCTGGCCGAACGCGTCGAAGAGGCGGGCGGCATGGAGAACGTCAACGGCTTCGTCCTTGACCTGCGCAACAACCCCGGCGGCCTGTTGACCCAGGCGATCCGCGTGTCCGATGCCTTCCTCGAAGAGGGCGAGATCGTCTCGACCCGCGGGCGCGATCCGGCCGATGGCGAGCGCTTCAACGCGACGCCCGGCGACCTCGCCGTCGGCAAGCCGCTGGTCGTGCTCATCAACGGCGGCTCGGCCTCGGCATCCGAGATCGTGGCGGGCGCCTTGCAGGATCACCAGCGGGCGATCGTTGTCGGCACAAAGAGCTTCGGCAAGGGGTCGGTCCAGACGGTGATGCCGCTGCGTGGCGACGGCGCGATGCGCCTGACCACGGCGCGTTACTACACGCCGTCGGGCCGGTCGATCCAGGCGCTGGGCGTCTCGCCCGACATCGTCGTCGAACAGCCCCGCCCCGCCCCCGATGCCGACGAGGAGGAAACCGATGCATTCGGCCGGTCCGAGGCGGATCTGCGCGGGCGGCTGGACAATGACAGCCTGACCGAGGACGAGATCCGCCAGATCGAAGCCGACCGTGCCAAGGCCGAGGCCTCGGCCGCGCTGCGGCAGGAGGACTACCAGCTGGCCTACGCGATCGACATCCTCAAGGGGCTGTCGGCGCTGGGACCGAAGAACTGAGACAAGAGGGGCGGGGCGCAAACCCCGCCCCGACTTTTGTCGGACATCTGGAATGACACCGGAACAGATCGCAGCCCTGCCCTATCGCCGCAACGTGGGCGTGGTCCTTGCCAATGCGGCGGGCCATGTCTTTGTCGGCCAGCGCATCGACAGCGAAATCCCCGCCTGGCAGATGCCCCAGGGCGGCATCGACAAGGGAGAGGATCCCCGTGCAGCCGCCCTGCGCGAGTTGCAGGAAGAAACCGGCGTTCCCCCCGAGCTGGTGACGGTCGAGGCGGAAACTGAAGGCTGGATCGCCTATGACCTGCCGCATGACATTGTGCCGAAGATCTGGAAAGGCCGCTACAAGGGGCAGGAGCAGAAATGGTTCCTGCTGCGCTTTCACGGCACCGACGACCAGGTGAGGATCGACGCCGACGATCACCAGGAATTCAGCGAATGGTGCTGGCTGCCCGCCGACGAGGTCGTGGCGCAGATCGTCCCCTTCAAGCGCGCGGTCTACCAGCGGGTGATCGAGGCATTCCGGGGAAGGCTGTGATCCGGCTGGCCCTTGTTCTTTCGCTTGCGGCGGGTCAAGCCGCCGCCCTGTCCTGCCTGCCGGCCGATGTCGTGCGCACCTACAAGCAGGTGGATGCCGACGATGCGCCATGGGGCGCGGCGGTGGGGCGGCTCGACTTCGACGAAAGCCGCCTGCCCGTGGTCGACTGGGACCGCCAGGGCGAGGTCCCGCCCGAAACCGAGATCCGCGGCCAGATGGTTGGCCATTCCCTGACACCCGAGGGCTGGAACCGCCCCTTCCAGCACGCGGTGACGGTTCGCGTGCTCTGCTTTGGACCATGGTGCCCGTCGCCCCGCAGCGGCGCCACCTACCTTGCCTTCGTCAAGCGTGAGAACGGTCGCAGCATCATCATCGCCGACCCCTGCGGCAGCATGCTGTTCCCCAACCCCACGCAACAGGACATGGACCGGCTGCAATCGTGCTTTGCCGGCGGACCCTGCGACGAGGGCCGCTGACCGCGCTCAGCGCTCCTGCCGGTTCTGCCGCGTGACCTTGCGCTTGACCTTGGCGTCCTTGGCCTTTGCCCGCGTCAGCTTGCGCTTGGACGGTCCCTTGGGCGCCTTGCCATAGCGCTTGCTGCGGCCCTTGCCGCGCGGACCGCGCTGGCCCGGGCTTTCATAGGCCTCGTCCGCGACCTCGAGCATTTCGAAGGCGATGCCGCCCGTGACCGGCGCCGCCTCGATCAGCTTGACCCGCGCGCGCATGCCGATGGCAATCAGCCGCCCGCTCTCGGCGCCCATCAGGGTGCCCGCGTCGCGGTCAAAATTGAAATACTCGCGCCCGAGCGTGCTGATCGGCACCAGCCCGTCCGCGCCCGTCTCGTCCAGCTTCACGAAGACGCCGAAATGCGCCACCCCGCTGATCCGCCCGGTGAACTCGGCCCCCAGCCGGTCCGACAGGTAGGCCGCAAGGTAGCGGTCGGTCGTGTCGCGCTCGGCCATCATCGACCGCCGTTCGGTGTCGCTGATGTGCTGGGCGGTCTGCTCCAGCCGCTCGATCTCGTCCACCGTCAGGCCATCGTCGCCCCAGCCATGCGCCCGGATCAGCGCGCGATGCACGATCAGGTCGGAATAGCGCCGGATCGGCGAGGTGAAATGCGCGTAGTTCTGCAGGGCAAGGCCGAAATGCCCGAAATTCTTCGGGCTGTAATAGGCCTGCGTCATGCTGCGCAGGGTCGACAGGTTGATCAACTCGGCATCCTCGGTGCCCGCCGCCTGGTGCAGCAGGTGGTTCAGATGCGCGGTCTTCAGCACCTGACCCTTGGCGAGAATGAACCCGGACGCCTCGGCGGTATCGCGCAGGGATTCCAGCTTGTCCTGCGGCGGCTCCTCGTGCACGCGAAAGACCAGCGGGGTCTTCTTGGCGACCAGCGTCTCGGCGGCGGCAACATTGGCCAGCACCATGAATTCCTCGATCAGGCGATGCGCATCCAGCCGGGGGGCGAAGGCCACCGAGACAACCTTGCCGTCATCGTCCAGCACCACCTTGCGTTCGGGCAGGTCGAGGTCCAGCGGCTGCCGCCGGTCGCGCGCGGCCGCGAGCGCGGCGTAGGCTGCGAACAGCGGCCGGATCACCGGCTCCAGCAGCGGCCCGGTCCGGTCATTGGGATTGCCGTCCTGGGCCTCCTGCACCTCGCGGTAATTCAGCGTTGCCGGGGACCGCATCAGACCCCGCACGAACTGCTGAGACAGCTTGTTGCCTTCGGCGTCGATCCGCATCTTCACCGCGATGCAGGCACGCGGCACGCCCTCGTGCAGCGAGCACAGGTCGCCCGACAGCCGGTCGGGCAGCATCGGCACGACCCGGTCGGGGAAATAGCTGGAATTGCCGCGTTTCTGCGCCTCGCGGTCCAGTCTGGATCCCGGTTGCACGTAATGCGCGACATCCGCGATGGCGACCCAGATCACGTGACCGCCCTTGTTCTTGGGGTCGTCATCGGGCTGGGCATAGACCGCGTCGTCGTGATCGCGCGCATCGACCGGGTCGATGGTGACAAGCGGCAGGTCGCGCAGGTCGGTGCGCCCCTTCAGACCGGCGGGCTTCATCGCGTCCGCCTCGGCCAGGACATCGTCGGGAAAGTCGTCGGGGATGCCGTGCTGGTGGATCGCGATCAGGGACACGGCGCGCGGCGCCGACGGATCGCCCAGCCGCAGCACGATCCGCGCCCGCGGCAGGCCAAACCGCCCCGCAGGCCCGGCCTGTTCCGCCTCGACCAGTTCGCCTTCCTGCGCGCCCCCCGTCGCGTCCGGCGTCACCAGCCATTCCCGGTCCGAGCCCTTGTCGATCGGCAGCAGCCGCCCGCCCTCGGCGGTCTTGCGGAAGATGCCCACGACCCGGCGCGGCGCAACCCCGATCCGGCGGATCAGGCGGGCCTCGTAATTGTGATCCTCTTCGTGTACGACTTGCAGGCGGGCCAGGATGCGGTCGCCTTCGCCCAGCGCGGGGTCGCTCTCGCGCGGGACGATCAGCACGATAGGCTCCACCCCCTCACCGTGCCATTCCAGCGGGCGGGCAAACAGATCGCCGTTCGCGTCCGGCGCCTTGACCTGAAGCACCGAGACAGGCGGCAGGCGGTCCGGGTCGCGATAGGTCTTCTTGCGCCTTTCGAGGTGCCCCTCGGCCTCGAGTTCCTTCAGCAGGCGCTTGAGGTCGATCCGCGCCGCGCCTTTCACGCCAAAGGCCTTCGCGATGTCGCGCTTCGAGGTGAGCGTGGGGTTCGCGGCGATCCACTCGAGGACGGCCGACTTGTCGGGCAACTGTGTCATGCGCCCCAGTTAGCACGGGTCCGGCTCGGCGTCATGCAGGGAAACGCGGGGCGCTTCATCTTGCCCGATAAACTCCGGGGGGCGCCGCAGGCGCGGGGGGCAGAGCCCCCTCCGCGCGCTTCAGATCATCCGCCGTATCGACGTCGTGCAACCGGTCTACCAGCGCCACCCGTGCGCCGCACAGCGAGGCGACGCTGTCAGCCAGCGCATGTTCCGTCGAAAACCGTGCGCCCCGGAACAGCCCCCCTGGCACCTGCGACCCGTTCCGCAGCCCCACCAGCCAGAAACCGCCATCCTCGGCCGGACCGAACACCGCGTCATGCGTGCCCAGCGCGGCAAAGCCCCGCCAGATCGCCGCGCGCGTGACACCCGGAACGTCTCCGCCGATCAGGCAGACTGGCCCGGACCCGACTGCACCCAGGCAACGCGCCATCCGTCGCCCAAGGTCGCCCCGCCCCTGCGCCAGGCGCAGCAGATCGGCGGGCCAAGCCCGGCTGGAAACGGCCTGATCCGGCGATACCGCCAGCACGACGCGCCAGCGCCGATCGCGCAGGCGCCGCAGCAGCGCCCCCACCTGATGCCGGAACCACCAGGCCGCGGGAACCATCCCGATCTCGCGCCCGAGCCGCGTCTTGACCCGGCCCGCGCGCGGCTCCTTGACCATCACGATCAGGATGCGCTCAGGCAAAGTAATCCCGCAGGATGCGGCCGTAGATCGCCTTCAGCCGGTGGATCTCGTCAACGGCCACATGCTCGTCCACGCCATGCATCCGGCGCCCGACCAGACCGAACTCGACCACCGGGCAATGCGCCTTGACGAACCGCGCGTCCGAGGTGCCGCCCGTGGTCGACAGCTCGGGCTTGCGCCCCGTCTCGGCCTCGACCGCCTTCGAAACCAGGTCCGACAGCGCGCCTGGCGGGGTGATGAAACTCTCGCCCGAGATGCTGATCCGCAGGTCGGTCTTGGTTCCGAACTCGGCATCCACACGGGCTGCCTCCTGTCGCAGCCAGTCCGACAGCGCGGCGCCGCTGTGCAGATCGTTGAAGCGGATGTTCACCGTGGCGCGCGTCTGCGCCGGGATCACGTTGGTCGCCTTGTTTCCGGTGTCGATGGTGACGACCGACAGCGTCGAGGGATCGAAATGGTCCGTTCCCTCGTCCAGCACGTGCGAGGACAGACGATCCATCAGCCGCGCCATGGCCGGCATCGGGTTCAGCGCACGGTCGAGATAGGCGGAATGGCCCTGCTTGCCCGTCACCGTGAACCACGCGTTCATCGAGCCGCGGCGCCCGATCTTCATCATGTCGCCCAGTGTCTCGGGGCATGTCGGTTCCCCGACGATGCAGACATCCATCCGTTCGCCCTGCTCGGCCATCCAGTCCAGAAGCGCCGTGGTGCCGTCCACCGCGTCGCCCTCCTCGTCGCCGGTGATGGCCAGGATCACCGCACCGTCGGGCGGGGTCTCGGTCACGAAGTCTACCGCCGCCGCGACAAAGGCCGCGACCCCCGATTTCATGTCGGTCGCACCGCGCCCATACAGGAACCCTTCCTTGATCTCGGCTCCGAACGGATCGACCGACCACGCGTCGCGGTCGCCCACCGGCACCACGTCCGTATGCCCGTTGAAGCCGAAGGCGCGTTGGTTCCCTCGCGCGCCCCAGCGCGCGAACAGGTTGCTGACCTCACCCCGGTCTACCCGCGTGCAGGCGAACCCCGCGCCTTCCAGCACCTCCTGCAACAGCACCAGCGCACCGCCTTCTTCGGGCGTGACAGAGGGACAACGGACAAGCCGCGCGGTCAGGTCGACGGGATCGGTGGTCATTGGCTTTCCTCTTTCGCGGCCGGTTTCATGCGTCCCGCCCTGAGTTTCTCCGGCCCGAAAATACCGTGGGGGAATCGCTCTGCAAGAGCGACGGGGGCAAAGCCCCCGCAACGCCGCCCACCGGCGCAGGCTCAGTCGTAAAAAGGGCTGATCTGCGCGACAATCACGGAATTCTCGGCCAGCGCACGATCCATGAGCGCCTGTTCCTCGTCGTCGATCTCGTGGCCCTGGGCGCGGCGTTCTTCGGCGGTGCCATAGCCGGTGACGTCCAGCGGTGCCATGTCGGCCTGTTTCAGGATCGCCACGGTCTCGCGCACCGCCTCGGCCTCGTCCACGCCCGAGGCGTAGCACATCAGCGCCGCGCCGGTCGCGCCCTTGGGAAGGCCGTCGCCGTCTTTGCGGCCGACTTCGACCAGCAGCGTATAGACCTCTTGCCGTGAGCCGGGTTTGGACATGATGGGCGTTTCCTCAGATACGTGCGAGAAGCTCGGTCTTCTTGGCCTGGAATTCGGCGTCGGTCAGGATTCCCTTGTCGCGCAGTTCGCCCAGACGAGAAAGGGCTTCGTAGACATCGACCGTGCCGGACGCCGGCAAGGGGTTGGGACCGTCCGGCGCGGCCTGAAGCGCCGGGGTCTGCGCTACCTTGGGGGTCGTGACGGGTGGTGACTCGACGGAGACCATATGTGCGGGCAGGGGATCTTGCCCGGGCGTCTCGTCCGGGGTCGAGCGGGTATCTGCATCCGGTTCGGTGGCCGTGATCTCGCGCAACTGGCTCAACGGGACAGGGCCAAGCTGCGAGGTAAACGTCACCGATCCGTCCTGCGCCTGCTGCTGGCCGACGCCACCAATCCTGTGCGCACCGGTGTCATAGATCCGAACCAGACCATTCTGCAGCATTGCAAGCCGCGCCGTCGCCGGAAAGATCGCGTAGCCCTGATCGTTCTGCATCCCCGTGGACGAGGGCTGCCCCAGATCGGACGGCCACCAGTTGCCACTGCCGCCGGACAGGCCTCCCGCTGCGGGCTTGTAGAACGATCCTTCAGACAATGCGTCCGAGATATCGTTGCACAGGTTCGACACCAGCGCCTGAAGGTTGGCATTGAACATGTCGCCGACCATGATCATCCCGCCGCGTTGCCACTGGCCCATCCCGCCAAGCTCTGGGTGGCTGAACTGCGCCTGATACCCGCCACCGCGCGACACCGCATCCATCATCGTCCGCACGGCATCGGGGCTGATTCCGTATTGGCGGGCCAGCCTGTCCTGCACCCGGGTGCCGTTGTCCGAAAACTGCATTGCCCTCTCCTCGGAATCTGTTGCGGATCCGCGAAGCGCCGGCTCTAACACAGGCGCCTGTTCCTGACCACTGCATCCGCTGCCACAGAACCACGCTTTCGCGCAGAGGCCATCGTTTCTCCCGCGTTGTCGAACCACGGCAGCCAGGCCCGGAGCGCGGCCTGATCGGGACCAAGCCGATCGAAACAGGGGTTCCAGTGATGTGCCACTTCCATCATGTGATGGATGCTTCCCAGGATCGAATCGCGGAACGGAGGCGGGAGCGTCAGGAGGACTTGCGCGCTGCGGATTCAACGAAGACACATCTGGTCAAGATCCGAGCGCTTGTGAATGTCCGACAGCATCATACTGTCGCATTCCGGGGCACATGGTCAGTCGCTTCTGCAAACTCGGTCGGGAACCACCTGTCCCGTTGGTGGAAATCGGCAGACCGGATCCGCGAAGACTGCGTGCGTGGCAGTGGCTCGGCGGCATTCGTCCTGACAACGATCCGCTGCGCGGCACTCTGGATCGCGGTGTCCGAAAGACCCCGGGCCAGAAAACCCAGCCGCACAGGGTTTTCCGGATCGGCGCCCTCAGGATCGAGTTGCGGCCATGACCACGTTCAAACGGCTAGACTGCCGCAGTCACTGCGGACAGCGCGGCGAGGCCTTGCACGACCTGCCGCGCCGCCGAGTCGCTGCGCATCAGTCGCGCAGCAACTCGTTGATCCCGGTCTTGGAGCGGGTCCGTTCATCGACCCGCTTCACGATCACCGCGCAGTAGAGGTTGATGCCGTTCTTCGACGGCATCGATCCGGCAACGACCACGGAATAGGGCGGCACCTCGCCATACATGACCTCGCCGGTCTCGCGGTCGACGATCTTGGTCGACTGGCCGATGAATACACCCATGCCAAGGACCGAACCCTCGCGCACGATGCAGCCCTCGACCACTTCGGAGCGCGCCCCGATGAAACAGTTGTCCTCGATGATGGTGGGGCCGGCCTGCATCGGCTCCAAGACGCCGCCGATGCCGACGCCGCCGGACAGGTGCACGTTCTTGCCGATCTGCGCGCAGGAGCCCACGGTGGCCCATGTGTCGACCATCGTGCCCTCGTCGACATAGGCGCCCAGGTTCACGAAAGATGGCATCAGCACCACGCCCGGCGCGATATAGGCGGACTTGCGCACGATGCAGTTCGGCACGGCGCGAAAGCCGGCCTTTTTCCAGTCGTGCTTCTTCCAGCCGGCGAACTTGCTGTCCACCTTGTCCCACCAGTCGCCGCCCTGCGGGCCGCCCGACTGCTTTTCCATGTCCTTGATGCGGAAGCCCAGCAGCACCGCCTTCTTGGCCCACTGGTTGACGTGCCAGGTGCCGTCTTCCTGCCGTTCGGCCACGCGCAGCTTGCCGCTGTCGAGCGCGTTCAGCGTGTCCTCGATCGCCTCCCGGGTCTCGCCGCCGGTCGTGGGCGTGATCTCGGCCCGGTTTTCCCATGCGGCTTCGATCGCCGCCTCGAGCTTTGCATTGGACATGGGTCTCTCCCTTGGATCGGTCGCGAAGGGCTATAGCCGCAAGGGGGGCGCGCTACAATGGGCGGCGGAGCGGGATGCGACCTGGCGCCTGCGAAGGGCGCTGTCCCTCGCGCCTCCCCGGAGTTGGTCTGGCAAGATGAAGATCAGGACAGCGGATCGGGCGCGATGTTGCCACCACAAAGCAGGACGGCGACGCGTTCGCCGGGCTCGGGTTTGTAGGCGCCCCATTGCAACGCGGCGAGTGCCGTGGCGCCGGCCGGTTCGACCAGCAGGCGGTGCGCCTGCCAGAGCGACTTCTGCGCCTCGAGAATGGCCCCGTCGGGCACCAGGACCGTCTGGACGTCTTGCGCGCGGGCCAGGTCGAAACAGATCGAGCCGATGCGCCGCGCCCCCAGCGCGTTCGCGGCAACGCCGGAAACCGGCACGTCCACCGGCTTGCCGGCCTGCATCGCCGCCGCGAGGGCGTTGCAGCTCATGGGTTCGACGGCGACGATCCGTTTGCGGCCGTGTGTCCAAGCCATCGCGCCAGCGATCAGGCCGCCGCCGCCGACTGCGATCAGCACCGTGTCGGCGTCCAGGCCCTGGTCTTCCCATTCCAGCATCAGGGTGCCCTGCCCCGCCACGGTGGCGGGTGCGTCGTAGGGATGGACCTCGATCGCGCCCTGTTCATCGCGAAAGCGCGCGGCCATCGCCGCAGCGTCGGCATATTCGCCGGGCACGACCGTCAGCGCGGCGCCAGCGCGTTCGATCAGCGCGATCTTGGCCGGGCCGGCCATTTCCGGCACGAAGATACGCGCGCGATGCCCCAGCCGCCGCGCGGCAAAGGCCACCGCCGCGCCGTGATTGCCGCCAGAGGCGGCGACGATCCCGGCATCGGGCACCTTGGCCGCGAGAAGCGTGTTGAAGGCGCCGCGCGCCTTGAAGCTGCCGGTGTGCTGGGTCTGTTCCAGTTTCAGCGCCACGGGTCGGTCCCAGAGCGTGTCGCTCTGCATCACCGGTGTGCGCACCACGTGCCCGGCGATTCGCGCTGCGGCGGCCTCGATCTCGGCTGTCCAGTCCATGTCGTCCCCCGCTGGCGCTTTGCCGGCGCAGGCTATAGTCAGACCGGGACACAGACAAGGACACCGCCATGAACGACGACCGCCGCAGCCCGTTCCGCGACGCAGGCACCGACCGGGTGACCGCCAGCCATGTGCCGGACACGCCGCAGACGCGGTCACCCAGCTATCGCCTCGCCTTCGCCGACGAGACGTTCCTGTGCCGGGACGAGCTGCGCCCGGTACGCTTGCAACTGGAACTGCTGAAGTTCGAGATGCTGCTGGACGAGCACGGGATCGACTCGACCATCGTGCTGTTCGGCGGCGCGCGGATTCCGGCACCGGCCGAGAAGGACAATGCGCGCACGAAGACGCTGGCCGAGCTGTCGCATTTCTACGACGAGGCAGAGCGGTTCTCGCGGCTGATGACACGGAAATCCATCGCCAGCGGCAACCGCGAGTTCGTGATCTGCACCGGCGGCGGGCCAGGCGTGATGGAAGCGGGCAATCGCGGCGCGGCGGAAGAAGGCGGCATTTCCATCGGCCTGAACATCGTGCTCCCGCACGAACAGGCGCCGAACCCCTACGTGACGCCGGACCTGGCGTTCAACTTCCATTACTTCGCGATCCGCAAGATGCATTTCCTGATGCGTGCGCGCGCGGTCTGCGTGTTCCCGGGCGGCTTCGGCACGCTGGACGAGATGTTCGAATCGCTGACCCTGATCCAGACCGGACGGATGCGGCGGGTGCCCTTCCTGCTGTTCGGCCGCGCCTTCTGGGAACGGATCATCAACTGGGATGCGCTGGCCGATGCAGGCACGATCAGCCCGCAGGACCTGGACCTGTTCCGTTTTGTCGAGACCGCCGAGGAAGCGGCCGAGATGATCGAGAACTGGGATCCCGCGCCGGCGCGGTCGGATATCCCGGGGCGCTGAGGCTCAGCCCCGGCGCGCCGCCTCGAGCAGCGACCCCTTTTCGACCCAGCGGGCGATCACGGCGCGTGCACCATCGACATCCAGCGTGTCAATGGCCAGCCGCAGGTCCTTTAGGGCTGTCGCCATCTCGAATTCCGACAGCTGGTTCTCCTGGGCGCGCAGGATCTTGGGGTGCGGCGTGGTCAGCATGTCGGGCGAGATGAGCAATTCCTCGTGCAGCTTCTCGCCGGGTCGCAGGCCGGTCACCCGGATCTCGATGTCGCCGTCGGGATGGGCGCGGTCCTTGACGGTGTAGCCAGCGCCCTCGATCATCTGTCGCGCCAGCTTGCGGATCGGCACCGGGTCGCCCATGTCGAGCACGAAGACATCGCCGCCGCGCGCGAAGGAGCCGGCCAGCAGGACGAGGCGCACCGCCTCGGAGATCGTCATGAAGTAGCGCGTCACGTCCTTGTGCGTCAGGGTCACGGGACCGCCGCGGGCGATCTGTTCCTTGAACAGCGGGATCACCGACCCGCTGGACCCTAGCACGTTGCCGAAGCGCACCATCGAAAACCGGGTGCCCGCGCTGCGCGTGGCGAGATCCTGCACGATCAGTTCCGCCAGGCGTTTCGACGCGCCCATGACGTTCGTCGGGCGCACCGCCTTGTCCGATGACACCAGGATGAAGCGGTCGACGCCCAGTTCGCGGGCAGCATCGGCGATACGCTTGGTCCCCAGAACATTGTTTTCGAGGCCGGTCAGCGGGTTGTGCTCGACCATCGGCAGGTGCTTGTAGGCGGCGGCGTGCAGGATGACCTCGACCCGGTGCTTGCGGATCGTCTCGCGCATCAGGGCATCGTTGAGCACCGTTCCAAGGACCGGAACCACGTGCAGCGACGGGTTCAGGTCGCGCAGTTCCTTGTCGATCTGGTAAAGCGCCAGTTCGGAATGATCGACCAGCACGACGCAGGCCGGGGCGCAGTCGACCAGTTGGCGGCAAAGTTCGGACCCGATCGAGCCACCCGCCCCAGTCACCAGGATGCGACGGCCGGAATAGGCGTGCTTGACCCCCGGCAGTTCCTTGTCCAGTCCGTTGCGGCCCAGAAGCTGGTCCAGCGCGACGGTGCGCGTCTGCTTGTGCGCGTCGCCCTGCGCCACAAGTTCGGCGAAGGACGGCAGCGCATGCACCTCGCAGCCGATATTGCGCAGCTTGTGCATGATGCGCGCCTGTTCGGGACGGCTGATCGAGGGCATCGCCAGCACCAGGCGGTCGATCTGCTTTTCCTCGATCAGGCTCTTGATCTTGCTGGGCGCATGCACCCGCAGGCCCGAGACGACCAGGCTTTGCAGCGTGGGATTGTCGTCGACAAAGGCGACCGGCGTCACCTTGTCGTCATGGCGCAGCGCGGCGACCAGCTGTTGGCCGGTCTGTCCGGCGCCGTAGATCAGCAACCGCATGCGCGCGGTTCCGGTCCGGTAGATCTCCAGCGTGACCTGCCGCAGCAGGAGGCGCCAGGTGGCCCCGAGGACCAGCAGCGCAAGCCCGAAGATGAGATAGACATTGACCGGCAGGCCCGTCGCCTGGATGCGGTCCAGCACAAGACCGAGCATCGCCGTGAGCGCGGCGAAGGTCGCGGTGCGGACCACGCTGCGCACCTCGTAGGCGTTCAGCTTGATACGCGGCAGCCCAAGCCACCAAGAAACCGCGACGCCAAGCGCGGTCAGAGGAAGGATCAGCCAAAGGATCGCGCGGAAGGTGTCGTAGCTTGCCGGGACCGAAGCTTCGAGAAAGACGGCGGCGATCAGGGACACTGCCACGGCCAACCCGTCGATCAGACCGAAAACGACCTGCTTCTGGGTCCGCGTCATGGCGGTCACGAGCCGATAGAACAGCATAGTCCCTCACCCCAGCCGCGTTTCTCGCGCCCCGTTTGCGCCATGCCGTGCCTCGTCGGCCGGCCCATGACTGCCTTCGTAATAGGCCACTGTCCAACAAATGAACAATACCGGTTTTCTGCATATGCGAAAAACGGCCGGCCGATGCCCGCATTTGCCCATGATCCGGGCAAAAAACAGAAGATACAGGCCGGATTTCCCGAATCCGGATCGCCTGACGGCACAAATGCCGCGGTCGAAGGACCGGTTTTCGGCCCTGCGGGAACCCTTGCGCCCTTTCGCGCGTCTCTTTCCTGAGTTATGAGCCGCGCCAGCCGGGTGCGGGCCGTTACGCACCAAATGAACCGATGGAGGACCGAATGGGTTACCGGGTCGTCGTCGCGGGAGCCACGGGCAACGTGGGCCGCGAAATGCTCAACATCCTCGCCGAGCGGGAATTTCCCGTCGACGAGCTTGCCGCTCTGGCGTCGCGCCGGTCGCTGGGCACCGAGGTGAGCTTTGGCGACAAGACCCTCAAGACACAGGACCTCGAACAGTTCGACTTCAAGGGCTGGGACATCGCGCTGTTTGCCATTGGCTCGGACGCAACCAAGAAATACGCCCCCATCGCCGCCGCCGCCGGCTGCGTGGTGATCGACAACTCGTCGCTCTACCGCTACGACCCCGACGTGCCGCTGGTGGTGCCCGAGGTGAACGCCGACGCGGTGCTGGGCTATACCAAGAAGAATATCATCGCCAACCCCAATTGCTCGACGGCGCAGATGGTCGTCGCGCTGAAGCCGCTGCACGACCGCGCGCGGATCAAGCGCGTCGTCGTCTCGACCTACCAGTCGGTGTCCGGCGCGGGCAAGGAAGGCATGGACGAGTTGTGGGAACAGACCAAGGCGGTCTACAACCCCATCGCCGACGTGCCGCCGAAGAAGTTCACCAAGGAAATCGCCTTCAACGTCATTCCGCATATCGACGTCTTCCTCGAGGACGGCTCGACCAAGGAAGAGTGGAAGATGGTGGCCGAGACCAAGAAGATCCTTGACAAGTCGATCAAGTTGACCGCGACCTGCGTTCGCGTGCCGGTCTTTGTCGGCCATTCCGAGGCGATCAACATCGAGTTCGAGGAATTCCTCGACGAGGACGAGGCGCGCGACATCCTGCGCGAGGCGCCCGGGATCATTGTGATCGACAAGCGCGAGAACGGCGGCTACGTGACGCCGAAGGAATGCGTTGGCGATTTCGCCACCTTCATCAGCCGCATCCGGCAGGATTCGACGATCGAGAATGGTCTGAACCTGTGGTGCGTCAGCGACAACCTGCGCAAGGGCGCGGCGCTGAACGCGGTGCAGATCGCCGAGGTGCTGGGACAGAAAGCGCTGAAAAAGGGCTGACGCACCGAGTTGTGCGGCAGGCAGGGCCGGGCAGAGATGCTCGGCCTTTTTCGTTTTAACCCCGCAAGCGCCGCAGGATTGCCACGATCGGGGCCGGGTTCAGGCACAGTTCCGCCTTACCGGTTGCGGATAGAAAAGAGCGCCAAAAGGCGACACGACAGCCAGAAGGGCTCTGATCCCAGGAGACCCGACATGAAGATCGATCTTTCAGACATCGCCCGTGGCCGCCGGATCGTGGCTGTCGCCGCCAAGGAAATGGAGCGGACCCGCAGCGTGCCGCGTCCGCCACGGCTGGGGCTGATGTATCGCCTGATCCGCCGGCTTCTGGGCTGAGGCGGGGCGGACGGCCGGAGTTCCGGTGTCGGGTCGCATTCATGCCGCGAGTACCGGCCAAGGATGCGCGCGACCGGACCTGAGAGCCCGCTGTGACACAAGACTTTCTGACCCTGTCCCGGGCGCGACGCCTGCGCGCGGTGCACGCCGTGTGGGCACTCGGCGGGCCCGCCCGATCCGCGTGCCGGCCTGACCGTGGCCGTTGCGCCACCCGTCACCCAAATCTGAACAATGGGCCCGGTCTGGTCGCAATCTTGCCCGGAATGGGTGCCAGCATCATCGGACGGGCAAGGAGTTCCGACATGAGACAGCAAAAGGAAACCGTCGCGGACCCGTCTGGCAGCACGCTCGGGGATCTGTCGCTCTCACTCGACTGCGAGACACTGTCCCTGATGCGCCGCTTCATCGCGCCGATCCTCGAAACCGCAGCCAGTTGGCCCGAGATCGCCGACCGGCTGGCAGACAAGGGCTATGGGCTGGGCTTCCGCGAAGGGCACCTGGTGATCCTGAACGCCGAGGGCGCGCCGCTGTGCACCGGGCGGTGCCTCGGCGTGCCGCTGCGCCGGATCGCGGCGCGGATCGGCCGGCCCTGCATCCGGGTCGACCGCAGCGGCCAGGCCGGCAGCCTGCACTGAAAGCCGGGCGTCAGACCGGAAGAAAACGGTCGGTCGCCGGGTCCAGCCATTCCAGCCCACCCTCGCCGATATCGGTCCACAGCCCGTGCAGGGTCAGTTCCTCGGCCTCGACCGACGACCGGACGAAGGGAAAGGTCATCAGGTTGCGCAGCGAGACCCGCACCGCTTCCTTTTCCAGCGCCCCCGTCACCAGTTCAGGCGCCGCGTCCTTCACCCGCTCGTAGCCGGGGCGCAGGATATCCATCCAGCGCCCGACAAAAGAGGTCTTTTCCTCGAGTTCGGGCGCGCGGCCCTCGCACATGTCCAGGCAGCCGCGCACACCGCCGCATTCGGAATGGCCCAGCACGATCAGGTGCGCCACGCGCAGCGCCGTCACCGCGTATTCCACCGCCGCGCTGGTGCCGTGCTGGTTGCCGTCGGGCTCGTAGGACGGCACCAGGTTGGCGATGTTGCGGTGGATGAAGAACTCTCCCTGGTCGGCGCCGAAGATCGAGGTGACATGCACGCGAGAGTCGCAACACGAGATCACCATCGCGCGCGGTCTCTGACCCTCGCTGGCAAGCCGACGATACCAGGCGCGGTTCTCGGCATACTGCGTGGCCTTCCACCCGTGATAGCGTTGCACGAGGTAGGCGGGCAGCGGGCGTATTCCGTCCATCTGGAACCTCCGGTCAGGAATGCCCCGACGGATAGGCAGAATTCGCCGAAAGTTCGAGGGGAAAAAGCGTCACGGGCTAACCTTTTGGGAAGGTGACACCGTCAATCTTCACCCAGCCGTGGGGGCGGTGGAAATGGGGTGAAACGTGGGTGAGGTGAACATTCTTTCGCCGGTGGAACGGCCGCGCATGGACGCGGCACAGCTCGAGGCACTGTGTACGGATCTTGGTCCACGCGGCGCCGAGGACGCGGTCTGCCGGGCAATGGAGCAACTGGGGGACCGCCTGTTCCGGGTGCAGCAACTGGCGTTCGAGGAACGTCCGCTGGCGCTGTATGACACGCTCGAGGATCTGTCGGGCATCGCCGACCGGATCGGGCTGTGCGGCCTCGCACAGGTGGCGCGGCACGTCATGCACTGCGTCGAACGGAACGATCCCGTGGCGCTTTCCGCCACGCTGGCGCGCCTTGCGCGCATCGGCGAACGGTCGTTGTCCGCGCTCTGGGACTTGCAGGACGTCTCGGTCTGACCGATGCGCCCTTGCGGCTGCGGCAGGAGAGTCTAGGGTCTGGCAAACCCAGAAAGAGGACCTGTCATGCCGCTGACCTTTGCCCCAGTCGACGCCGAGGCATGGCCGCTCTACGTCGTCGAACCTGAAGAGGTCGAGGTCTGGTGCGCGCAGCAGACCGACGACATCCGCCGTTGGGTCGAAGCATCTGGTTTTTCCGGCGCCCTGGGCTCGGCCCTGATGATCCCCGGACCGGGCGGCACGCCTCAGGCCGCGCTTGCCGGTTACGGCACCGCGAGACAGCGGGCGCGCGACCGCTTTCCGCTGGCCGCCGCGGCACCGCTGCTGGCACCCGGCACCTACCGGATCGCCTCCGGCGTGCCGGATGACGCGCTGGCGATGGAATGCCTCGGCTGGTTGCTGGCGGGCTACGGCTTTTCCCGCTACCGCGAGGCCACGCCGCGTGTCCCCGCGCTGGTGCCGCCCCATCGCATCAACGCCCGCAGGATCGAGATCATGGCAGAGGCCGAGGCTCTGACCCGCGACCTCGTCAACACGCCCGCCGCTGACATGGGCCCCGAGGCGCTCGAAGTCGCCGCGCGCAACCTCGCCGAAACCTTCGGCATGAAGGCCGAGGTCATCACCGGTGACGCGCTGCTGACGCGCAATTTCCCGATGATCCACGCCGTCGGCCGCGCCGCCGCCCAGGCGCCGCGCCTTATCGACCTGCGCTGGGGCAACTCCGGGCCGCTGGTGACGCTGGTGGGCAAGGGCGTGTGCTTTGACACCGGGGGGCTGAACCTCAAACCCGCCTCTTCCATGGGGCTTATGAAGAAGGACATGGGCGGCGCCGCCAACGTTCTGGGCCTGGCGCACATGATCATGGCGCTGAAGCTGGCCGTGCGCCTGCGCGTACTGATCCCGGCGGTGGAGAACGCCGTCTCGGGCAACAGCTTTCGACCGCAGGACATCCTGACCTCGCGCAAGGGCCTGACGGTCGAGATCAACAACACCGACGCCGAAGGCCGACTGGTTCTGGCCGACGCGCTGGCCTATGCCGACGAGGAAAAGCCCGACCTGCTGATCTCGATGGCCACGTTGACCGGTGCGGCGCGTGTCGCCCTCGGACCCGACCTTGCTCCCTTCTACACAGACGACGAGTCGTTCGCGATCGAACTGGAACAGGCCGGTCGTCGGCAGGCCGACCCGGTCTGGCGCCTGCCCTTCTGGGAACCCTACGAGGCGCTGATCGAACCGGGGATAGCCGATCTCGACAACGCCCCCTCGGGCGGCATGGCGGGTTCGATCACCGCTGCGCTGTTCCTCCGCCGCTTCGTAGAGCAGGCGCTCAGCTACGCGCATTTCGACATCTACTCGTGGCAGCCGCGCCCCGCACCCGGCCGCGCCAAGGGTGGCCTGGGACAGGGACCGCGCGCGATCCTCGACGCGCTGGCGCCCGCGCTCGACCTGTGAGCACCGAGGTCTTCGACCGCGACTCTTTTGCTCGCGATCCGTTGATGCGCGGGTATTGCCGGGTGCCGTTGGCTGAATTGCGGCGGCGTCCCGAGCTTGGCCGCGACCGCCAGCTGCGGTACGGAGAGCCGTTCGACGTCTATGAAAGGCGTGACGGTTTCGCGACCGGTGACTCCGTTCTGGCAGGCCATTCCGGCTGGATCGCCGAGTCTGCGCTTGCCCCGAATTCCAGGCGCCCGGCTCCGACGCATTGGGTCGGAGCAAGGCAGACCCACGTCTACCCAGAGCCAGATTTCAAGACCCGCGAAACCTGCGCGCTGACGCATCTCTCGCGCGTCGCGGTTCTTCGCCAGGATGGGCGATTCTCGGAGACCGAACTGGGCTGGATCCCCACGAACCACCTGACCGACAGGCCCGCCGAGGATCCTGTCTCAGTGGCCGCGCTTTATCTCGGCGTGCCCTATCTCTGGGGCGGCAACAGCATCTGGGGACTCGACTGCTCGGGCCTCGTGCATGCGGCGCTCATGGCCTGCGGCCAGAAATGCCCCAGCGACAGCCACCCGCAGGAGATGGTCCTTGGCCGGGCACTCCCTCCCGGCACGCCGCCCCGGCGCGGCGACCTGATGTTCTGGAAGGGCCACGTCGCCTGGGTCTCGGACACCGACACGCTGCTGCACGCCAACGCCTTCCACATGGCCGTGACTTTCGAGCCGCTGACAGAGGCCATCGCGCGCATCCAGGCGCAGGGCGGGGGTCCCGTCATCCGCCACGCCCGCCTGTCGCTCTGAGCCCTTCTTCTGGCAGAAAGTATCCCGCGGGAGTCCCGCAGGGACGGGGACAGAGCCCCCTTGAGCACACTATCCACCACAGGCACTCTGCCGGAAAAAGGAATCCCCCATGCCCAGCGATCCGTTCTTCCACCCCGTATCCGGTTTCGACCTGCCGCGCTTCGCCGGCGTGCCGACCTTCATGCGCCTGCCGCATGTCAGCCCGGATCATCCGCGCTTCAACGATGTGCAGATCGGCCTGATCGGCGTGCCCTGGGACAGCGGCACCACCAACCGGCCCGGCCCGCGCCACGGGCCGCGCCAGTTGCGCGACGCCTCGACCATGATCCGCGCCCAGCACCAGCCCACCGGGATGCGCCCCTTCGAGACAGCCGCTTGCGCAGACCTCGGCGACGTCGGGCCGAACCCGGCGGACATTGCCGATTCGATGACGCGGATCACGTCCTTCTACGACCGCGTGCATCAGGCCGGCATCCGCCCGCTGACGGCGGGCGGCGACCACCTGACCTCGCTGCCCGTGCTGCGCGCGCTGGCCAGGGGCGGCCCGCTGGGCATGGTTCATTTCGACAGCCACACCGACCTGTTCCACTCCTATTTCGGCGGCACGATGTATACCCACGGCACCCCCTTCCGCCGCGCCGTGGAAGAGGGGTTGCTGGACCCGAAGCGGGTGATCCAGATCGGCATCCGCGGCACGATGTATGATGCCGAGGACCGCGATTTCGCCAAGGCGGAAGGCATCCGCATCGTCGAGATCGAGGAATTCTTTGCCCGCGGCGTCGAGGATGTGATGCAGGAGGCGCGCGAGATCGCCGGCACTGGTCCGACCTATGTCAGCTACGACATCGATTTCGTCGATCCGACCTTTGCCCCCGGCACCGGCACGCCCGAGGTGGGCGGACCGAACAGCTACCAGGCGTTGCAGGTCTGCCGCGCGTTGGCCGGGCTGAACATCGTCGGCGCGGACCTGGTCGAGGTTTCGCCACCCTTCGATTCCAGCGGCGGCACCGCCTTCCTGGGTGCGTCGATCATGTTCGAACTGCTTTGCGCCATGCTTGCCGGGGCGTGACAAACCGGCTGAGGTTCGCGACTGCGCGCGCCTCAGTCGACCGGCCGGATCAGCTTGCGTTCCAGCACGCGCAGGACTGCGCGCAGGTCGTGACCGCGTTTGAGCACCTGCCCCTCCATGCCGAATACCGCGTATTCGCCCTGCCGCGCGCGCAGCTTGGGGCGTTTCTCGATCCGGTAGAGCGGGTTTTCCGCCGTGCGCCGGAAAACCGAGAACACCGCCACGTCGCGCAGGGTCGAGATGCCGTAATCGCGCCATTCGCCGGCCGCGACCATCCGCCCGTAAAGCGACAGGATGACCGCCAGTTCGGTGCGATGAAAGGCCACGACATCGGCCTCGGATCGCGGGGGAAAGGGAGTGAGGCTGTTCATGCTTCAAGAGTTGCGCCGAAACGGCCGCGGATCAAGGCATTTGCGCAGAGCCAAAGCGCCGTGCGAAGGCGATTGATGACGCTGGCAGCGGATCGAGGTCGTCGCAAGGCTCGTCGAACCAGCGTTCCGACAGAGGCGCCAGCGCCGCATAACGCTCGGCCACGGTTCGGTGCAGGTCACGCGGGGCGAAGCCCTCGGGCACCAGGTCGGCCGGCAGTTCCGGCCAGCGCAGCACCAGCCGCCGCCAGCGGTGGACCAGCAGCATCCGCGCCACGGCGGCGTCCAGCGGGGTGTCTGGCAGCGCCTGCAACGCCGCCAAGTCCGAGGCCAGCCGATCCACCGCAACGCGGTGGTCCGGGTCCAGCGCCTGCCAGACAGCTTCGGCCGCGCCCGTCGACAACTGCCCGGTGATGGCGAAACCCGGTGCATCGACAGGCGCCGGCGCAAGCCAGCCACCCGCGACGGACAGCGCTCCGGGCCGCGCGCCTTCGCCAAAGACCCAGGCGGGGACAGGCTCTGTTCGCGGTGGCGCGTAGATGCGGGCGGTGGCAGGGGCAAACTGGCGCTGCCCCTCTGGCGTCAGCGTATAGCGCGAGGTGCGCCCCTCGCGCCGCCCCTTCACCCAGCCTTCAGAAGAAAGGCGCGACAGTGCGGTGCGCAGCGCCCCGGTCTCGATCCCGATACGGCCCAGCAGGCGGCTAAGGCGCCCGGTGGCGATCTGCCCGCCGCGCACCTGCACCGCGTCGCCGAAGACAGTGACGACCAGCGACCAGACGCGCGGGCGGCCATCGGCGTCGAGCGTGTCGATCAGAGGCTGAAGCGGGTCCATGCCGCTGAGTCTACGCGCTTTTCCAGCAGCCGCAATTCCCCGTCACGCCCGGTCGTAGGCCACCATCGTCAGCAACTCGTATTCCGCCACCTGCTCGGCGTCCTGGTTGAACAGCGTCGCGTTCCAGGCCACCTCGCCATAGGTCTCGGTGCGCCCGGTCTTGCGCTTGACCGTCAGGCGAACATGCAGACTGTCGCCAGGGCTGACAGGTTTCTGGAAACTCAGCGCATTCAGACCGGTATTGGCCAGGACCGGCCCCGGATCCGGCTGCACGAACAGCCCCGCCGCGAAACTCAGCAGCAGGTAGCCATGCGCCACGCGACCGGGGAAGAACGGGTTGGCGCGTGCGGCTTCCTCGTCCATGTGGGCATAGAAGGTATCGCCAGTGAACCGGGCGAAATGCTCGATATCCGCCAGCGTGACGATGCGGCTGTCGGTGGTGATGGTCTCGCCGATCTGCAACTCGTGATAGGTGCGCTGGAACGGATGCGCCGGGCCTTCGATCTGACGTGCGCCAGGAACCCATTGGCCGGTGACGGCGGTCAGCACGTCCGGGCCGCCCTGCACGGCGGTGCGCTGCATGTAGTGCAGTACGCCCCGGACGCCGCCCAGTTCCTCGCCCCCGCCCGCGCGGCCAGGGCCCCCATGCACCAGATGCGGCAGCGGCGCGCCGTGGCCTGTCGCCTCGGCCATCGAGTCGCGGTCGATGATGTAGAGACGTCCATGCCAGGCGGCGCTTTCCAGCACCATGGCGCGCGCGACCTGCGGGTCCTGCGTGACCAGCGACGTGACCAGCGACCCGCCGCCCCGGTTCGCCAGAGCCGCCGCATGGGGCAGGTCGCGATAGGGCATCAGGGTGGACACCGGGCCAAAAGCCTCGACCGAATGCACGGCCTGCCCGGCGTCGGGGTCGTCGCAGGCCAGCAGCGTGGGCGCGAAAAAGCCCGGTCCGTTCGGCATCTCGAAACCGGTTTCGTCCAGCACCACGCGCGCCTCTTGCCGCAGTTGCGCCACCCGGGCCGCGACATCCCCGCGCTGCGCCTCGGAGGCGAGGCACCCCATGCGCACATCGCCCGAGGGGTCGCCGATGGTCGTCTGCCGCAGCCGCGCCGACAGCGCTTGCGCCACCGGGTCAAGGAGGGCTTGCGGCACGATGATCCGCCGGATCGCGGTGCATTTCTGGCCCGCCTTGACGGTGATCTCTGTGGCCGCCTGTTTCACGAACAGGTCGAATTCCGGACTGTCCGGCGTCACGTCCGGGCCCAGGACCGAGGCATTCAGGCTGTCCTGTTCCGCCATGAACCGCACCGAGTGGCGCAGCAGGTTTGGCTTGCCCCGCAGGTGCAAGGCAGTTTCGGCCGACCCTGTAAAGCTGACCACGTCCTGCGCAGCCAACCGGTCCAGCAGGTCGCCCGTGCCGCCGATGACCAGTTGCACCGCGCCTTCGGGCACCAGACCCGACTCGACGATCAGGCGGAAACAGGCCTCTGTCAGGTAGCAGGTCTGCGTCGCGGGCTTCACGATGGCGGGCATTCCCGCCAGCAGCGTCGGCGCCAGTTTCTCGAGCATCCCCCAGACCGGAAAGTTGAACGCGTTGATGTGCACCGCGACGCCCCGCAACGGCACCGCGATGTGCTGGGCGAGGAAACTGCCCTTGCGGCTGATCTGCTCGAGCGCGCCATCGACATAGACATTCCCATCCGGCATCTCGCGCCGCCCCTTCGAGGCGATGACCGACATGGTGATGATGCCGCCCTCGATATCGACCGCGCCATCCTTGCGCGTGGCCCCGGTCAGCGGGTTGAGGGCGTAAAGCGTCTCCTTTCGCTCGGCGATATAGGCCGCCAGCGCCTTGAGCATCTTGGCCCGCTCGTGAAAGGTCATCGCCCGCAAGGCAGGGCCGCCCCGGGTCACGGCAAACTCGATCATCGCGCCGAAATCCAGCGGCGCACCACCGGTCCGGGCAATCGCAGCCCCGTCCACCGGACCATGCACAAGGCGCGCGTCGCCCCCCGGCCCGACCCAGTGACCTGCCGCGTAGCTTGCCGGTTCTATGATCGCCATACCCTCTCCTCCCGTCCGGACCTGTCGTGGGGCGGGTTTGACCCGTCCCCGCAGGATGCTGCGCCAGATCACGCCCGTTTGCAACAGACTTGACCGTTCGGTCGGCTTTGTGCATCGTCAGCGGCAGGGAGGACCACCATGACACCACAAGACCGCGCCCGGCGCTCGGCCGAAGCGATGTGGGCGACCGACACCGCCAGCCAGCAGATGGGCATGCGCATCGACGAAATAACGCCCGGCCGCGCCGTGCTGTCGATGACGGTCGAGGATCGGCACCTGAACGGGCACCGCATCTGTCATGGCGGATTCATCTTCACCCTCGCCGACAGCGCGTTTGCCTTTGCCTGCAACAGCTACAACCAGGTGACAGTCGCGCAGCAGAACCAGATCACCTTCCTGTCCCCCGGCAAGCCCGGCGAACGCCTGACCGCCACCTGTCAGGAGACGTCAAAGACCGGCCGCTCCGGCATCTACGACGTCACGGTGACGGGTGCGGATGGCCGCACCGTCGCCCTGATGCGCGGCCTGTCACGCACCATCAAGGGCCAGAATTTCGAGGAGACCCCAGATGCGTGACGCATGGCTTTGCCAGGGAACCCGCACCCCCATCGGCCGCTATGGCGGCGCGCTGTCCACGGTCCGGCCCGACGACCTGCTGGCGCATGTGATCCGTGCCACGGTCCCGCAGGGCCTGCCCGTGGACGAGGTCAT
Organism: Thetidibacter halocola; assembly: GCF_018224955.1. Taxonomy (GTDB): domain Bacteria; phylum Pseudomonadota; class Alphaproteobacteria; order Rhodobacterales; family Rhodobacteraceae; genus Thetidibacter; species Thetidibacter halocola. The sequence goes on along the minus strand of NZ_JAGTUU010000007.1, from coordinate 158,711 downwards.
CATGGGCTGCGCCAACCAGGCCGGCGAGGACAACCGCAACGTCGCCCGCATGGCAACCCTTCTGGCCGGGCTGGGCGAGGACGTGCCGGGCGTCACGGTCAACCGCCTCTGCGGATCGGGCCTCGACGCGCTGGCCATGGCGATGCGGCAGGTGAAATGCGGCGAGGCCGAGATCGTCGTTGCGGGCGGGGTCGAATCCATGTCGCGCGCGCCCTTCGTCATGCCCAAGGCCGACGCGGCCTTCACCCGTGCGAACGCGGTCTATGACACCACCATCGGCTGGCGGTTCGTCAACAAGGCGATGCAGCGCCAGTTCGGCATCGATTCCATGCCCGAGACGGCCGAGAACGTGGCCGAGGAATTCGGTATTTCCCGCGAGGACCAGGACGCCTTTGCCCTGCGCAGCCAGGAGCGCGCCGCCGCCGCCATCGCCAATGGCCGCCTGGCACGGGAAATCACACCGGTCACGATCCCTGGCCGCAAGGGCGATACCGTGGTCAATACCGACGAACACCCGCGCGCCACGACCCTCGAGCAGCTCGCCGCGCTGAAGGCCCCCTTCCGTGACGGCGGCAGCGTGACGGCGGGCAACGCCTCGGGCGTCAATGATGGCGCCTGCGCGCTGATCGTCGCCTCGCCGCAGGCCGCCGAGAAACACGGCCTGACGCCGGTCGCCCGCCTGCTGGGTGCGGCAACGGCCGGCGTGCCGCCCCGTATCATGGGCTACGGCCCTGCCCCCGCCTCGGAAAAACTGCTGGACCGGCTGGGGCTGGGGATCGGGCAGATGGACGTGATCGAGCTGAACGAGGCCTTTGCCGCGCAGGCCCTGGCCGTCACTCGCCGCTTTGGCCTGCCCGACGACGCGGGCCATATGAACCCGAACGGCGGGGCTATTGCGCTGGGTCATCCCCTCGGCATGTCCGGCGCGCGGCTGGCGCTGACCGCCGGGCATACGCTGGCCGAGACGACGGGGCGCTACGCGCTCTGCACCATGTGCATCGGCGTCGGTCAGGGGATCGCACTGGTCATGGAACGGATCTGACGCGCGGAGGGAGGACAGCATGGAAGACCTGACACCGGCTCGCGACAGCCTCGAACCCATCGAGATTGCCTCGCGCGACGAAATCGCGGCGTTGCAGCTCGAGCGCATGAAATGGTCGCTGCGCCACGCCTATGACAACGTGCCTTTCTACAAGGCCAGTTTCGACAAAGCGGGCGTTCACCCGGACGACCTCAACTCCCTCGAAGACCTCGCGAAGTTCCCCTTCACGGTGAAAGGCGACCTGCGCGACAACTACCCCTTCGGCATGTTCGCCGTCCCGCGCGACCGGATTAAACGCATCCATGCCTCCTCAGGCACCACGGGCCAGCCGACCGTGGTAGGCTACACCGAGCGCGACCTCGACACCTGGGCCACGGTCGTCGCGCGATCCCTGCGCGCCTCCGGCCTGAGACCCGGCGACATACTGCACAACGCCTATGGCTACGGCCTGTTCACAGGGGGCCTCGGCATCCATCTTGGCGCCGACAAGCTGGGCCTGACCACGGTGCCGATCTCCGGCGGGATGACCCAGCGCCAGGTTCGCCTGATCGAGGATTTCGGCGCGACCGGCATCACCGTGACCCCCTCCTACGCGCTGTCGATCATCGACGAATACAAGGAACAGGGGCGCGACCCGCGGCAAAGCCCGCTCAAAGTTGGCATCTTCGGCGCGGAACCCTGGACAAACGCAATGCGCCGCGAGATCGAACAGGCCTTCGACATGCACGCTGTCGACATCTACGGCCTGTCCGAGGTCATGGGGCCGGGTGTCGCCAACGAATGCGTCGAGACCAAGGATGGGCTGCACATTTGGGAGGATCACTTCTACCCCGAGATCATCGACCCCGAGACCGGCGCGGTCCTGCCCGACGGCGAACTGGGCGAACTGGTGTTCACCAGCCTGACGAAACAGGCGTTTCCGATTATCCGCTACCGCACCCGCGACCTGACTCGCCTGATGCCCGGCACGGCCCGCAGCATGCGCCGGATGGAAAAGGTCACGGGGCGGTCGGACGACATGATCATCCTGCGCGGCGTCAACGTCTTCCCGACCCAGATCGAGGAACAGCTGATGACGGTGCCGGCCCTCGCCCCGCATTTCCAGCTGCAACTGGACCGGCTCGACCACAAGGACGTCATGACCGTGCTGGTTGAACCCTGGCCGCACACGGCCGGCTCGGGCCCCGAGGCGGGGCGCGACCTGGCGGCGAAGATCAAGCAGGTTGTCGGCGTCTCGGTCAAGGTCAGCGTGACCGACCCCGGTGGCGTCGCCCGCAGCCAAGGCAAGGCGGTGCGCATCGTCGACAACCGGCCCAAGGGCTGACCCATGCCGCGTGGCCTAGCCCATGACCATTCGGAAAAGCGCGACGCGCTGCGCGATGGCTCGGCGCAATACTTCGCCGCGCATGGTTTCGACCGCGCGTCCATGGCCGGCGCGGCCAGGGCTTGCGGCGTGTCCAAGGCGCTGCTCTACCACTATTACGACAGCAAGGAGGCGCTGCTGCACGACATCCTCGACAGCCATTACCAGGATGTCGTCACCCGCGCAGAGGCCGCGGCGCCGGATGGCCTGCGCGCCCTGATCGCCGCCCTGCTCGAGGCGTTCGAACACGCCGACGCCGAGCACAAGCTGCAACTCGAATCGTTGAACACCCTGCCCGACGCCCTGCGCGCGCCGATCCTCGAAAAGCAGCGCCACCTTGTCCGCCTCATGTCCGGCGCTCTGCAAATCCAGCGCCCCGACCTGAGGGGCGACCGCCTGCGCGCCGCCACGATGACGGTCTTCGGCATCCTCAACTGGGTCTACCAGTGGCACCGTCCGGGCAAGGGCCTCAGCCGTGCCGAGTTCGCCGCCCTCGCCGCGGATTTCGCCGAAGGTGGACTGAAGAACCTCTGAGCCTGCCTCTTTCCGGATGCAATCCGGGACAGGCGCAGAGCGCTATCCGTCGCGCCGGTTTCCGATCCGCTCCACGCCGGTCGCCGCGTCGCCTGGATGCGACCGAATGCGCCCATTTTCCGACTTGTGCGCCTCCAGCGACTCTCGTAGATGCGTCCGTGGGACACCCCTCCCCAACGAGGGGCATCTATCTGGAAGGTTAGGCTACATGGCTATCCAAGCACCGGCTGCGCGCCCGGCAAATCCGCGCTTCTCTTCGGGCCCTTGCGCTAAGAACCCCGATTTCTCCCTCGACAAGCTGTCCGACGCGCCCCTGGGCCGCTCGCACCGCGCCGCCATCGGCAAGGCCAAGCTGCTGAAGGCAATCGAGGATACCCGCGACATTCTCGGCATCCCCGCCGACTACCGCATCGGCATCGTTCCGGCATCGGACACGGGCGCCGTGGAAATGGCCATGTGGTCGCTGCTGGGCGCCCGCAAATGCACCATGCTGGCCTGGGAAAGCTTTGGCGCCGGCTGGGTCACGGACGTGGTCAAGCAGCTGAAGCTCGACGCTGAGGTCAAGACCGCCGAATACGGCGAGATCGTCGACCTGGCGACGGTCGATTTCGACACCGACGTTGTCTTTACCTGGAACGGCACCACTTCGGGCGTGCGCTTACCGAACGGCGACGCGATCCCCGCCGACCGCGCGGGCCTGACGATCTGCGACGCGACCAGCGCCGCGTTTGCCATGGACCTGCCCTGGGACAAGCTCGACGTGACCACCTTCTCCTGGCAGAAGGTTCTGGGCGGCGAGGCCGCGCATGGCATGCTCGTTCTCAGCCCCCGTGCCGTCGAACGGCTGGAAAGCTACACGCCCGCGTGGCCCATGCCGAAGATCTTCCGCATGACCAAGGGCGGCAAGCTGATCGAGGGCATCTTCAAGGGCGAGACGATCAACACGCCCTCCATGCTGGCGGTCGAGGATTACCTCGTGGCGCTCGACTGGGCGCGTTCGGTCGGCGGGCTCGAGGGCCTGATCGCCCGGGCCGACGCCAACGCGCAGGCGATCTTCGACTTCTGCGAGACCCGCGACTGGATCGCCAACCTGGCGACCGACCCGGCGACCCGCTCGAACACCAGCGTCTGCCTCAAGTTCACCGACCCGCGCATCACCGATGGCGCCGCCTTTGCCAAGGCCGTCGCCAAGCGGCTGGAGAAGGAAGGCGTGGCGCTGGATATCGGCGCCTATCGCGACGCGCCCGCCGGCCTGCGGATCTGGTGCGGCGGCACGGTCGAGACCGCCGACATCAAGGCTCTGCTCCCCTGGATCGACTGGGCCTTTGCGGCCGAGATCGAGGCCCAGGCCAAGGCCGCGTGAGCGCAAGGCGGGGTAGATAACCCCGCCCTACCAATCGTTTTCACAGATCGTAGGGCGGGGTTTCACCCCCGCCCCTCCCTCCCGACATATCCAAAGGACTAACCCAATGGCTCCCAAGGTTCTCATCTCCGACAAGCTCTCCGACGCCGCCGTGCAGATCTTCCGCGATCGCGGCATCGACGTGGATTTCATGCCCGAACTGGGCAAGGACAAGGAAAAGCTGGCCCAGGTCATCGGCCAGTATGACGGTCTCGCCATCCGCTCGGCGACCAAGGTCACGCCGTCGATCCTCGAGCACGCCACCAACCTCAAGGTGATCGGTCGGGCCGGGATCGGCACCGACAACATCGACAAGGACGCGGCCTCGAAGAAGGGCGTGATCGTCATGAACACCCCGTTCGGCAACATGATCACTACCGCCGAACACGCCATCGCGCTGATGTTCGCCGTGGCACGCCAGATCCCCGAGGCCAGTGCCTCGACCCATGCGGGGAAGTGGGAAAAGAACGCCTTCATGGGTGTCGAACTGACCGGCAAGACGCTGGGCGTGATCGGCGCGGGCAACATTGGCGGCATCGTCTGCGACCGCGCCCGCGGCCTCAAGATGAAGGTCATCGCCTACGATCCCTTCCTCGGCGAGGAACGGGCCCAGCAGATGCAGATCGAGAAGGTCGAGCTGGACGAGTTGCTCAAGCGCTCCGATTTCATCACCCTGCACGTTCCACTGACCGAGCAGACCCGCAACATCCTCGGCCGCGAGAACCTCGCCAAGACCAAGAAGGGCGTGCGCATCATCAACTGCGCCCGCGGCGGTCTGGTCGACGAAGAGGCGCTGGCCGACCTGCTGAAATCCGGTCATGTCGCCGGCGCGGCCTTTGACGTGTTCGCGGTGGAACCGGCGACGGAAAACCCGCTGTTCGGCCTGCCCAACGTGGTCTGCACGCCGCATCTCGGCGCCTCGACCACCGAGGCGCAAGAGAATGTCGCCCTTCAGGTGGCCGAGCAGATGGCCGACTACCTGCTGACCGGCGCCGTGCAGAACGCGCTGAACATGCCCAGCGTCACCGCCGAAGAGGCCAAGATCATGGGCCCCTGGATCAAGCTGGCCGATCACCTGGGCGCTTTCATCGGCCAGATGACCGAGGAACCGATCAAGGCGATCAACGTGCTTTACGATGGCTATGCTGCCGAGATGAACCTCGAGGCGCTGAATTGCTCGCTGATCGCCGGCATCATGAAGCCGATCAGCAGTGAGGTGAACATGGTCTCGGCCCCGCTGATCGCCAAGGAACGCGGCATCCAGATCAGCACCACCAACCAGACCCAGACCGGCGCATTCGAGGGCTACATCAAGGTCACGGTCGTGACGGACAAGCGCGAGCGGTCCATTGCGGGCACCGTGTTCAGCGACGGCAAGCCCCGCTTCATCCAGATCAAGGGCATCAACATCGACGCCGAGGTCGGCCGCCACATGGTCTATACCACCAACGAGGACGTGCCGGGCATCATCGGCACGCTGGGCATGACCTGCGGCAAGCATGGCGTGAACATCGCGAATTTCACCCTCGGTCGGAAAGAGGCCAAGGGCGAGGCCATCGCCCTGCTCTACATCGACGAACCGATGCCCATGCAGGCCATCGCCGACCTGAAGGCAACGGGCCTGTTCCAGCAGATCAAGCCGCTGGAATTCGACGTCGCCTGAGGCCAGGCCACACACGCAGCGAAAAGGCGCCGCCCCATCGGGACGGCGCCTTTTTCATATCCTGTCGTGCTACGAAACGCCCGCGACGATGCGCGTCGCTACTGCGCCGCCAGACGTTCTGTCGCTTCGGGATCGGCCCTGCCGTCGGCCTTCAGCGCCTGCCAGGCGTCATATTGTGATAGAAAGACAGAGCCCGACAGGTCGTCCAGGAAATGCGACCGCTTCAGCCGGTCCATCACCGGGCCCTTGACCTCGGACAGGTGCAGGCTGATCCCGGTCTCGCGCAGGCGGCGGTTCACCTCTTCCAGCGTTTCCAGCGCGCTCATGTCGATCTCGTTCACCGCGGCGCAATGCAGCACGACGTGGCGCAGCGCCTTGTCCCGTGCGACACGGTCGAGGATGTAATCCTCGAGGAAGCGGGCATTGGCGAAATACAGGCTCTCGTCGATCCGCAGCGTCACCGCGTGGGCAAAGGTCTCGACCTTGTGGCGGTGGATATTGCGGAAATGCTGGGTGCCGGGCACCAGCCCCTCTTCGGCGATATGCGGGCGCGAGGTCTTGTAGAGGTGCAGGCCGATCGAGATCAGCACCCCCGCGGAAACGCCGATCTCGACGCCGAAACCAAGTGTCAGGACGATGGTCGCGGCGACGGCGGCAAAGTCGACCTTGGAATAGGACCATGCCTTGAACAGGATCGAGAAATCGACCAGCGACAGCACGGCGACGATGATCGTCGCGGCCAGCGTCGCGGTCGGCAGGAAGTAGATCAGCGGCGTCAGCAGCAGCGCGGCGAACAGGATGCCCACGGCGGTGAAGGCGCCCGCCGCCGGCGTCTCGGCGCCTGCGTCGAAATTCACCACCGAGCGCGCGAAACCACCCGTCACCGGATAGCCGCCCGAGATCGCCGCCGCGATGTTCGAGGTGCCGAGACCGATCAACTCCTGGTCGGGAACGATGCGCTGGCGTTTCTTGGCGGCCAGGGTCTGCGCGACCGAGACGGATTCGACAAAGCCGATGATCGAGATCAGCAGCGCCGAAAGGAACAGCTGCGACCACAGGTCCGGCGACAGGCTGGGCATGGTCAGCGGCGGCAGGCCCATGGGCACCGACCCGACGATCGACACGCCCTTGTCGGCCAGGCCAAAGCCCCAGGTCGCCAGCGTGGTGACGACCACGGCGCCCACCGGCCCGGCCTTGGCCAGGATATCGGCGAGGCGCGGCTTCATCCCCGTCGAGATCAGCAGCGGTTTCAGCCCCTTGCGCACCCAGAAGAGGAAGGCCGTGGCACTGACCCCGATGAACAGCGTGATGACGTTGGTATCGCCCTGGTTTTCCAGCAACGATCCCAGCACCTCGGGCAGGGTGTGGCCGGACACCTTCACGCCGAAGATATGCTTGAGCTGGCTTGCCGCGATCAGAACGCCCGAGGCGGTGATGAAACCTGCGATCACCGGGTGCGACAGGAAATTCGCCAGCGCGCCCAGTTTCAACACGCCCATCACGGTCAGCATGACACCAGAGATGAAGGCCAGCGTGCCCGCCGCAATCGCGATCTGCGCCGGGTCGGTCAGGCCGAGGTTACCGATGGCGGCAGCGGTCATCAGCGAGACCACGGCCACCGGCCCGACGGCCAGCGCGCGCGAGGTGCCGAAGATCGCGTAGGCCACCAGTGGCAGGATCGAGGCATAAAGCCCCATCTCCGGCGGCAGCCCGGCCAGCAACGCATAGGCCAGCGATTGCGGGATCAGCATGATCGTCACGATCACGGCGGCCACGAGGTCCGAAGTAGCGGTGTCGCGGTCGTACTTAGGAGCCCAATCCAGGATGGGCAGATACTGGCGAAGCCGGATCTTTGGAAGGGTCATGGCGGGTATCCTGTTCCACTGGGCCCGACTCGGCCCCTGCGCATGTGCGGCTTATATATTCAGTCTTTTGAATTTGTCTAGTGCGGAAAGACCCGGTCCGCCCATGGGCGGCAATGCCCCGGCCCGAAAGCCGGGGCGCGATTGCCTTGCATCAGCCCGCCGTGACCTTCTCGGGCTTGGCCATCCACTCTTTGCCGCGCAGCATCGCCTTCCAGTAGACTGGCGGCAGGATCTGCTCCTTGAGGATCCAGGCCGCGCGGGTGGGTTTCGTCCCGTCCAGCAGCCACTTGGGAAAGCTGGGCAGCAGCGCGCCGCCATAGCCGAACTCGGCCAGCACGATCTTGCCGCGTTCCACCGTCAGCGGGCACGAACCATAGCCGTTATAGGCCGCGCGGGGCGATCCGCCGCGGATGTCCGCAACCACGTTCTCGGCCACGATGGGCGCCTGCATCCGCGCGGCGGCGGCTGTCTTGGCGTTGGGGGCGTTCATCACGTCACCAAGGCTCCAGACGTTGTCATAGGTCTTGTGGCGCAGCGTCGCCTGGTCGACGTCGACCCAGCCTGCGGCATCGGCCAGCGGCGATACCCGGATGAAATCCGGCGCGCATTGCGGCGGGCAGACATGCATCATGTCGAAATCGACCGTGACCTCGGTCGGCTCGGTATCCGGCTTGGCCACCTTGAAGGTCGCCTTTTTCGCCGGGCCATCGACGCGGATCAGGTTGTGGAAGAAGTTCAGGTCGGCGTCGTATTTCTGGACGTATTCCATCAGTGCAGGGACATACTCCTTGACCCCGAACAGCACGCCGCCGGCATTCATGAACTGGATGTCGATGTTCTTGAGGCGCCCGGTGCGGAACCAGTGGTCACCCGAAAGATACAGCGCCTTTTGCGGCGCACCGGCGCATTTGATCGGCATCGGCGGCTGGGTGAACAGCGCGCGGCCTTCCTTCAGACCCTTGACCAGTTCCCAGGTATAGGGTGCGAGGTCATAGCGGTAGTTGGAGGTCACGCCGTTCTTGCCCAGCGTCTCGACCAGCCCCTCGACCTTGCCCCAGTCGAGCTTCAGCCCTGGGCAGACGATCAGCCGGTCGTATTTCACCACGCGGCAGCCGTCGAGGATGACGGCGTTGTTCTGCGGCTCGAAGGCGGCGACGGCGGACTTGATCCAGTGTACGCCCTGCGGGATCAGGCTGGCCATGGTGCGCGCGGTGGTCGACGCCTCGAATATGCCGCCGCCGACCATTGTCCAGCCGGGCTGGTAATAGTGGATGTCGGCCGGGTCCAGCAGCGCGATGCTCAGGCCCGGCTTGCGCGATTTCAGGCTGGAGGCAACGGAGATGCCCGCCGCGCCGCCGCCCACGATCACAACGTCGAACCGGGCGTCACCCTCGTCCGTGGGTGTCTTGCCGCCGTTCACGATACGGCGCACGACGCCCGCCATGTCATAGCCCGCCGCCTTGGTCGCAGCGAGGATGTCGGCCGGCGCGCGGGTCCGTGCCTCGGCGAGCGACCACAGCGTGGCCGAGCGCGTGCCGGTGCGGCAATAGGCCAGAACCGGCTTGGGCAATTCGCGCAGCGCGGCCCCAAAGGCCTGCGCATCCTCGTCCATCACCTTGCCCGACACGACCGGGACATAGCGGGCCTGGAGCCCCGCCTTTTCCGCCGCCTTGCGGATCTCCTCGAAAGCGGGCTGGTCGGCGCCCTCGCCATCGGGACGGTTGCAGATGATCGACCGATACCCCGCCGCCGCGATTGCGGGCAGATCGTCTGCAGTGATCTGGGGCATGACCGACATGTCGTCGGTGATCTTGCGGAAGTCCATGGGCGCGCTCCTGAGTCGGAAATCTGCGCGCCTTATACATTCACGGGAGTGAATTTGTTACAGGGTCAAGTGTCGCAGCCCCTGTCGCGGGGCTGCGCAGCCTCAGTCATAGCTGAGCGTCGTCGCCTTGCCACGGAAGATCGTGTAGGCGAGCGCGGTGTAGCCCAGGATCATCGGCAGCACGAAACAAACCCCGATCAGGATGATGAAGAGGCTTTCCGGCGCGCTGGCCGCCTCGTAGATCGTCAGTTGCTCTGGCACCACGTAGGGATAGAAGCTGTAGGCCATCCCGAAGAAGCCCAGCACGAACAGCACGATCGTCGCGACAAAGGGGAACCAGGCCCAGCTGTCGTTCCGGGTGGGCAGGTGGCGCAGCGCATAGGCCAGAAGTGAGATCAGCAATGCCGACATCAGGGGCAGCGGTGCCAGCAGGAAGATCTCGGGGATGGAAAACCACTTGCCCCAGATCCGCTCGCTGACCAGCGGCGACGCGACCGAAACCGCGCCCATGCCCAGAACCAGCCCCCAGATGCCGCCCCGCGCCCAAACGACCGCCTTCTGTTGCAACGAACCGTCGGTCTTGAGGATCAGCCAGGTCGCCCCGATGAAGCTGTAGGCCACCGTCAGGAACACCGCCGTGATCGCAGCGAAGCCCAGCGTGAAGAGCGTCACATCCAGCCCCATGATGTAGAGGCCCAGCATGAAGCCCTGCGACAGCGAGGTCATCAGCGACCCGACGAGAAACGCCATGTTCCAGCGGCCCTTCTGCTGCACAGGCGCCTTGACCCGGAATTCGAACGCGACGCCGCGCAGGATCAGGCCTATCAGCATGACCGCCACAGGCAGGTAAAGCGCGGTCAGGATGGTGCCATGCGCCGTGGGAAAGGCCACCAGCAGGATGCCGATGGCCAGCACCAGCCAGGTCTCGTTGGCATCCCAGAAGGGGCCGATGCTGGCGATCATGCGGTCCTTTTCCGTATCCTCGGCGAAGGGGAACAGCACCCCGACGCCCAGATCGAACCCGTCGAGCACGACGTAGATCAAAATCGACAGGCCCATCAGCGCGGCAAAGGTCAGCGGCAGCCAGGTTGCGGGATCTCCGAACAAGGTCATGGCCTTACTCCGCCGGCAAGGGGGCATGGGCGGCCAGCGGCGCTGCGGGCGTCACGCCCTCGCCCTTGGCCGCCTTGCGAACCAGGTAGAACAGCGCCGAGACATAGGCGACCAACAGAACCGCGTAGATCGCGAGGTAGGCGGCAAGCGACAGGCCGACAAAGGGTGCCGGCACCGCCGCCACCGCCTGTTCGGTGCTCAGCACGCCCTGAACCAACCAGGGCTGGCGGCCGATCTCGGTCGTGTACCAGCCCGCCAGCGTGGCGACCCAGCCTGAGAAGGCCATCGGCACAAGCGCGTAAAGCAGCGGCATCGGCAGACCGTCGATCCCGGCACGCCGGCGCGTGCCATTCACCGTGATCTTGCGGAAGGTCATCAGCATCACGCCCGCCCAGCTGAGTGCCAGCATCGCCATTCCGGTGCCCACCATGATGCGGAAGCTCCAGAACACCGGCGCAACGGGTGGGTGCAGTACAGTGCCGTCCTCGGCCACGAAGTCGTTCAGGCCGGGCACGACGCCATCCGCATGGTGTTTCAGGATCAGCGAGGCGCCGTTCGGGATGCCGATCTCGAACCGGTTCTGGCGCGCCTCTTCATCTGGCAGGGCAAACAGCAGCAGCGGCACGTTGCCTCCCGTCTCCCAGTTGCCCTCCATCGCCGCGACCTTCTGCGGCTGATGCTCCAGCGTGTTCAGCCCGTGCATGTCGCCCGCCAGGATCTGGATCGGGATCAGCACGGCGCCCATCACGAGGCCGGTGCGCAGCGTGGCGCGGGTGCCCGCCGTGCGATGCCCGATCAGCCAGGCAAAGGCCGAGAGACCCGCGATGAGGAAGGCCACCGTCAGGCCAGAGGCCAGGAGCATGTGCACCAGCCGGTAAGGCATGGACGGGTTGAAGACGATCGCCATCCAGTCGGTCGCATGAGCCACACCCTCGCGCATCTCGAAGCCTGCGGGCGTGTGCATCCAGCTGTTGAGCACGATGATCCAGAAGGCCGACATGGTCGTGCCGAAGGCCACCAGGAAGGTCGCCAGCGTGTGCAGCCAGCCCGGCACCTTGGAAAAGCCGAACAGCATGATCCCCAGGAACACCGCCTCGAGGAAGAAGGCCGTCAGCACCTCGTAGGCCAGCAAGGGCCCCGCGATGTTGCCCACCGTCTCCATGAAGCCCGGCCAATTGGTGCCGAACTGGAAGGACATGGTGATGCCGCTGACCACGCCCATCGCAAAGGACAGGGCAAAGACCTTTACCCAGAGGCGATAGGCCTCCATCCACTTCTGGTCGCCGGTCGCGTTGAAGCGCAGCTTGAAGAACAGCAGCACCCAGCCCAGCGCGATGGTGATCGTGGGAAAGAGGATGTGGAAGGATATGTTCGCCCCGAACTGGATACGGGACAGAAGAAGCGCGTCCATCTGGAAGCCCCTGATGTTTTACCTCGGTTGAGGGTGAACATAGGGGAGAAATGCCGCTTTTCCGGTGACTGCGACAGCACTTCGCACCTGCCCGGCCACCATTCCGAAATGGCCGGGCAAGTCATTGCAATTCCGATCAGATTGCGGCGAAGCCCGCGTCGAGCGCGGACAGGACGGTGTCGACCTCCTGCTCGGTGATGGTCAGGGGCGGCGACATCAGGATGTTGTGCATCCCCAACCGCACCATCGCGCCGGCCTCGTATGTGGCCTGGTGCAGGCGCTTCATGGTGGCGGCGTCCATCGGGGTCTTCTTCGTCCGATCCGAGACGATCTCGATGCCCGTCATCAACCCATGCCCGCCGCGCACATCGCCGATCACGTCATATTTCCCGGCCAGTCGCTTGACGCCCTCGAAAAGCTGTGTGCCCCGCGGCCCCGCATTGGCGGCGGTGTTCAGGCGCAGCGTCTCGGACATGCAGGCGACGACCGCCGCCGCGCCCACCGGATGCGCCGAATAAGTGTAGCCGTGCCAGATCGTGCCGGCAGCGCCCGCGCCTTCGAACACCTCGGCCACCTTTCCGGAAATCAGAGCCGCCCCCACCGGCACATAGGCGCTGGTGATGCCCTTTGCGGCGCTCATCAGGTCGGGCTTGACCCCCCAGTGGCGCGAGCCCGACCAATGGCCGGTGCGGCCGAAACCGGTGATGACCTCGTCCGCAATCATCAGGATGCCATGACGGTCGCAGATGTCGCGCATCAGGGGCATGAAGGTCTCGTGCGGCACGATCACCCCGCCCGCGCCCAGGATTGGCTCCATGATGAAAGCGGCGATGGTCGAGGGGTCCTGGAAAGCGATCTCGTCTTCCATCATGGCGGCGATCTTCTGCGCCAGCAGGGCCGGGTCGGTCTCGTCGAACGGGTTGCGATAGGTGTAGGGCGCGGGCAGGTGGTAGCAGCCCGGCAGCAGCGGCTCGTAATTGATGCGGAATCGGTTGTTGCCGTTTACGCTGGCGCCACCCCAATGGGTGCCGTGATAGCCCTTCTTCAGGCTCAGGAACTTGGTCCGGCCTGGCTCACCGCGCAGCTTGTGATACTGCCGGGCAAGACGCAGGCAGGTGTCCACGCTGTCGCCACCGCCCGAGGTGAAGAAGACCCTCTCGATCCCGTCCTCGGCAAAGAACTCCTGCACCGCATGCGCGGCCTCGATGGCCATCGGATGCGTGCTGCCCGCGAAGCCCGAGCAATACGGCATGTCATACAGTTGGCGGCTGATCGCCTCCTTGATGGCGTCGTTGGAATACCCGAGGTTCACACACCACAGCCCGCCCACAGCATCGACAACGGAATGCCCGTCGATATCGGTGATGTAGACGCCTTCGGCCCGCGTGATGATCTTGGGCGGCTGTTCCATCTGCTCGCGCGGGTGACCCATCGGGCTCCACAGCTGGCGGGCGTTGTTCTCTTTGAGAAAGTTGTCGTCCTTCATGGCGGGCCTCGGTGCTGATATCTGAATGCTGGATCTTTTAGCGACAGTCCGCGTGCTGTCCAGAACGCCGCGTTTGGCGCAGGCGGGAAATCCGTGGCATAATGCACGATATTCCATAAAAGGACATTTCGATGCTGCAATTCGATGCTGCAACGACGCGCCTGCTCGAAACCGCCTACCTTGGACGCGATATCACGGAACGGCGCCGGGCGAATTTTTTCGCGCTCGACCCGCGGCCCGGCGACACGGTGCTCGATCTGGGATGTGGAAACGGGCTGATGACAGCCGATCTGGCGCGCGCCGTCGGTCCCTTCGGGCAGGTGATCGGTATCGACCCGAGCGCGGACATGCGAGGTGCCGCCGAGGCGCGAACCGGTAACATGGACAATGTCTCCATCCGTGATGGCATGGCCGGCGACCTGCCGCTGGACACTTCCGGCGTGGACCGCGCCGTTTCGGTTCAGGTCTTTGAATATATCGAGGACGTCCCCGCTGCGCTGACCGATCTGCACCGGGTCCTGAGGCCCGGCGGGCGGCTGGTGCTGGGTGACATGCTGTTCGGCAGCCTGGTCTGGCACAGCGAAAAGCCCGACCGCATGGCGCGACTCTGCAATGCCTGGGATCGCCACGTGGTGCATACCGATCTTCCCCTGCTTCTACCCGCGCTGCTGAGGAACGCGAGCTTCGAGGTCGACTCCGTCGCACCGTTCACCTTCGTCGACCATCTGCTGCGGACGGACGGGATCGCGCGCATGATGATGGTCTTCATGACACGCTACGCGGTTCAGAACGGTCATGTTTCCGCAGAAGAAGCCAGGGACTGGAGCGACGAACAGGAGGCGCTGGCGCGCGAGGGCCGGTTCTTTTTCTCACTGACGCATGTGGTTGTATCGGCGCGGCGGGTCTAGCAACAAAGGTCCGCCTGTGCAGAACGCCCTCAGTTGGCATCGCCTCCGTGCGGAACCCCTTGGCGGGAGTGCCGTCACATCGCTGGGCGCATCGCATGGACAAGGGCCGCCCCGGATTCCGGGGCGGCGCCAAATTGTCAGGCAAAGACGATCCCGTCATCCACCATCGGCAGGCGCATCACGCGCTTGCCGGTCGCGGCGTAAATCGCGTTGGCCAGTGCCGGCCCGGCAGGTGGCAGGCCCGGCTCGCCGATGCCGGTCGGCGCCTCGGTCGAGGGAACAATATGCACCTCGACCCGCGGCATGTCGGCGATGCGCAGCGGCTCGTAGTCGGGGAAGTTCGACTGGTCGACCTCGCCCTCGGTGAAGGTGATCTTCTGTCGCATCACGTGGCCCAGGCCATAGCCGATGGAGCCCTCGACCTGCGCGCGGATCACGTCAGGGTTCACCGCGACGCCCAGATCGACAGCGGCAACGAAACGTTCGAGCTTTACCCGGCCCTCGGCGTCGGTCGACACCTCGGCCACCTCGGCGACATAGGTGTTGAACGACTTGTGCACCGCTACGCCCCGGCCCCAGCCCGCAGGCAGCGGCGCGCCCCAGTCCGCCTTTTCCGCCACCAGGTTCAGCACCCCCAGCGAGCGCGGCGCATTCGCCAGCAACTCGCGCCGGAATTCCACCGGATCGCGGCCCGCCGCCTCTGCCGCCATGTCGATGGCCACCTCCATCGCGTAGCCGGAATGCGAATGCCCGACCGACCGCCACCACAGCACCGGCACCGCCGACTGCATGTTGTGCAGGTCCACCTGCATCGCAGGAAGGGCGTATTCAGTATCCACCACGCCCTCGACGCTGAAATGGTCGACCCCGCCATTCACCGCCATCGCCTCCATCGGGGTGCCGGTGAAGATCGATTTGTTGGCGATGGTCGAATGCCAGCCGGTCAGCTTGCCGTCGGCATCGACACCCGCGCGGATGCGGTGCCGCGTCATCGGACGGTAATAGCCGCCGCGAATGTCGTCCTCGCGCGTCCAGACCAGTTTCACCGGGCGGTCGGTGCCCAGCGCCTGCGCGGCGAAGGTGGCCTCGACCTCGTAATCCGAAGTGAAGTTCGCCCGGCGCCCGAAGGAACCGCCGGCATAGACCGTCTCGATGGCCACGTTTTCCGGCCCGACACCCGAGACCGCGCCGACCGCGCCCTGCGTGACGGTCTGGAACTGCGAGCCGTCCCAGACCTGCACCTTGCCATCCTTGATCTGGACCACGCAGTTGAGCGTTTCCATCGGCGCATGGGCAAGGAAGGGGAAGTGGAACTCGGCCTCGATGGTGCTGGCCGCGGCGCCCAGCGCATCGTCCGTGCCGCCATCGGCGCGGGCGGGCAGGCCCGGCTGATCCATCGCGGCGGCGTATTCTGCCTCCATCGCGTCCATCGAGCGGGTCTCGGCGTTCGAGAAATCCCACTCGATCTGCACCGCGTCGCGCGCCATCATCGCGGCCCAGGTGTTTTCCGCATAGACCGCCACGCCCATCGGCACCTGTTTCACGTCGATCACGCCGGGCATGGCCAGCGCCTCGGTCGCATCGAAGGATACCACCGTGCCGCCGAATTTCGGCGCGTGGGCGATCACGGCAAAGATCACGCCCTCGGGCATCACGTCCATCGCGAAGGTCGCGGTGCCGTCGGTCTTGGCGGCGCTGTCCTTGCGCGGCAGCTTGTCCCTGCCGATCAGTGCGAATTGAGCCGGTGTCTTGACCACCACGTCAGGCTGCGCATCGGCGGGCACCCTGCCCACGAGGTCGCCGAACCCGGCGTTCTTGTCGCCATGGCTGACGACGCCATTGGCGACCGTGATCTCGGCCGCGGGCACGCCCCATTCGGCTGCCGCCGCCTGCACCAGCAGCGACCGCGCCGCGGCTCCGGCCTCTCGATACTGCATGAAGCTGTTGGCCAGAGCGGTCGAGCCGCCCGTGCCCTGCACACCGAACAGCGTGTTGACGTAAAGCTGCGTGTTGGCCGGCGCGAATTCGACCCGGACCTGTTCCCAGTCGGCGTCCAGTTCCTCTGCCAGCAGCGAGGCAAGGCCGGTCGTTGTGCCCTGCCCCATCTCGAAATGCTTGGCGATGACGGTCACGCTGCCATCAGCGCCGATCCTGACAAAGGGGTTGGGCACCAGGTCGCCACCGTGTCCGGCGGCCCATGCGCCACGCGGGTCCAGTCCCACGACCAGCGTCGCGACGGCGGCGGATGCGCCCCTCAGGAAGGCGCGGCGGGATGTCTTGAGGGTCATGGCTCAGGCCTCCAGTCGCTTGGCGGCTTCGTGGATCGCGGCGCGGATGCGGACATAGGTCGCGCAGCGGCAGACATTGCCGTTCATCGCCGCGTCGATGTCGTCATCGCTGGGCTTGGGCGTCTCGGTCAGCAGGCCGATCGCCTGCATGATCTGGCCCGACTGGCAGTAGCCGCATTGTACCACGTCCAGGTCGCGCCACGCGCCCTGCACGGCCTCGGCGACTCGGCCCTGCAAGCCCTCGATCGTCGTGATCTCTGCGCCTTCCAGGTCACCGATCCAGGCCTGGCAGGACCGCGTTGGCTGGCCGTCCACATGCACCGTGCAGGCCCCGCAGGACGCCACGCCGCAGCCGAACTTGGTGCCGGTAAGCCGGACGATGTCCCGAATCGCCCAGAGCAGCGGCATGTCGGGCGGCGCCTCGACCGCGTGTTCCTGTCCATTGATTTTCAAGGTTATGGCCATTCCCTGTCCTCCCTGGATGGCACGCGCGTTTCCATGGCGCCGACGTCAGCGTAACACGCAAAAGCTGAAAGTCGAAACCTAGCGTCCGAAAGGAGGAGGGCCAGAGCAGACAGACGCCGAAACGAAAAACGCCGCCCCGAGGGACGGCGTCAGTCTCGAAAACGAGCTTGGGATCAGAAGCCCAGGCCTTCGTATTTCTTCTTGAACTTCGACACGCGGCCGCCCTGGTCCATCAGGCGCGAGCTGCCGCCGGTCCAGGCCGGGTGCACGGTGGGGTCGATGTCCAGCGACAGGGTGTCGCCTTCCTTGCCCCAGGTGGTGCGGGTCTGGAACTCGGTCCCGTCGGTCATCTTGACGTTCACGAGGTGATAATCGGGATGAATGTTCTTTTTCATCGTGACGGTCCTTATGCCTCGGCGCCTTCGCGCGGCTTGTAGTTCGCGACTTCGGCGATCCGGGCCGACTTGCCGCGGCGCGAGCGCAGATAGTAGAGCTTGGCGCGGCGGACACGGCCGCGGCGGACAACCTCGATCGACTCGATGTTGGTGGAGTAGAGCGGGAACACGCGCTCGACGCCTTCACCGAAGGAAATCTTGCGGACAGTGAACGACCCGGCGATGCCCTTGCCGTTCTTGCGGCTGATGCAGACGCCTTCGTAGTTCTGCACACGGGTGCGGGTGCCCTCGGTCACCTTGTAGCCGACGCGAATGGTGTCGCCGGCCTTGAAATCGGGAATGGTTTTCCCGAGCGAGGCGATCTGTTCCGCCTCGAGCTGTGCGATCAGGTCCATGGACCTATCTCCTGACTTGCTCACGGTTGGTCCGTGAAGGTTTCGTTTGCCCCAGAACTCCGCGTCTTTGATCGGGTCCGCGTGATGCGCCCGCCGGAGGTTCGGACAATGTTGCCTCGTCGTGCCGCGCCCCTTTTTCTGGCCAAAGACAGGCCAGCCTGAACACGGAATCGATCCCGCGCGGTCGGACCGCCGCGCTTGCGCCTATTACGGACAAATCGGATGGTTTTCAAGCCCTGCCTCGGATGGCCGAAAGCCTTTGTTAAACCCCTGCGGTCTAGCAAGGCCTGAAACAAGCAAGACGAGGCCGCCGATGTCAATTCTGCGCACCCCTTCCCTCAGCACTCAGATCTGCCTGGTCGTGACCGGCCTGATGGTCGCCCTGTCGCTGGCGCTGTTCTTCCTGATGGCCAGGCTGACAGAGGCCGGGTTGCACGAGGCCGCACAGGACCGGCAGCGCACCTCGCTGCGCGTTCTGCTGGACACGTTCAGCGAATCCTATGGCGATGCCATCCGGGTGCAGACCCTGGACGGGGTGCCAACCCGCGTCGAATGGGACGGCATGACCGCGCCAGAAACCCATGACCTCATCGACGAGGTCGGGAGAATCTCGGGCGAGACGGCAACGCTGTTCGGCTGGGACGCGGCCAAGGGCGACTTCATCCGCCTGACCACCAACATCATCAAGCCGGACGGCACGCGCGCGGTCGGCACCTACCTGGGGGTCGAGAATCCGGTGCATGCGGCCATGATGCGTGGCGAGACCTATCGCGGTGAGGCGGTGATCCTAGGCCTGCCCTACCTGACGATCTACAAGCCGATCCTCGACGCGGCGGGCCGGACCGTGGGAATCTTCTATGTCGGGGTGCAACGCAGCGCGATCGATGCGACGACGGCGGCGATGCAGCGTCAGGCGCTGATGCTGGTCGCGGCGCTGCTGGTCGCGGGCGCGGTCGTCACGCTGCTGGCCGCGCGCCGGCTGCTGCGGCCGCTCAGCCGGCTCGACGGAGCGATTTCGCAGATCGGCGCCGGCAACCTCGAGGCCGAGGTGCCCCATACCGAACGGCGCGACCAGATCGGCAACATCGCGCGCCGTGTCGCCGAATTTCGCACCCAGCTATCCGATGCCCGCCAGGTCGAACGCGAGAAAGAGGAGCAGCAGGAAAAGCAGCGTCAGGTCGTCGACCACCTGCGCGAGGGGCTGGCCGCCCTGTCGCGTCGCGACCTTGGCTGGCGCCTGGCAGAGGATGCGGCTTTCCCCGCCGAATACGAGGCGCTGCGCCGCGACTTCAACAAGGCGGCAGAAAACCTGTCGGATGCCATGATCGAGATCGTCGGCGTCGCCGCCAGCCTGCGTGACGCGGCCGAGGGCGTGGGTGGGTTGGCGTCGGACCTGTCTCGCCGGGTCGAGACCCAGGCCGCCACGCTCGAGCAGACCGCCGCAGCGCTGGACGAACTGGCCGGCAGCGGCAAGCAGATCAGCGCGCGCGTGTCGGATGCCAACGGCCTAGCACGGTCCAGCACGGACCTGTCCCGCGCCAGCGGCGAACGCCTTGAAGAGGCCGTGTCGGCCATGCAGCGGATCGAGACCGCCTCGGACGAGATCGACTCGATCGTCAACCTGATCGAGGATATCGCGTTCCAGACCAACCTCCTGGCGCTGAATGCCGGGGTCGAGGCGGCGCGCGCGGGCGAGGCCGGCAAGGGGTTTGCCGTGGTCGCGACAGAGGTGCGCAGCCTTGCCGCCCGCGCCTCGGACTCCGTCGGCGAGATCCGCGGCCTCATCCAGAAGAACATCGACCAGGTCAAGGAGGGCAGCCGCCTGGTCAAGGAAACCGGCACCTCGATCAGCGCGGTGCTGGAAAAGGTTTTCTCGCTAGGCTCACTGGTGGGCGAGATCGCGACAGAGATCGAAAGCCAGTCGCATGGCCTGTCCGAGATCAACAACGGCATGCGCCTGATCGAGACCGCGACGCAGGAAAATGCGGCGCTGGCCAACCAGGCCCATGACGCAGGCGAAGAGATGAAATCGGGCGCAACCCACCTGCGCGACACCGTCTCGGTCTTCGAACTCGACGCCGCCGAGGGGACAGGGAGCTGGACGGAACAGCCCCCGCTGCGCGCCGCCGGGTAAGGCGCGTCACTCCTCGGCGCGGCCCGTCCGGGCCATGTGGCGCGCCCAGAGGTCGGGGCGGCGGGCGCGGGTGATCGCCTCGGCCTGCGCGCGCCGCCACCGGGCGATCTCGCCATGATGGCCGGACATCAGCACATCCGGGATCGCACGGCCCTGCCACTCGGCCGGGCGGGTGTATTGCGGGTGTTCCAGGAGATCCTCCGAGAAACTCTCTTCCTCGGTCGAGGCCGCGTTGCCCAGCACACCCGGAAGCAGGCGGACGGTGGCATCGATGATCGCCTGGGCGGCGATTTCGCCACCGGTCAGGACAAAGTCGCCGACAGACACCTCGGCGATGTCGTAATGGTCGATCACCCGCTGATCGAGCCCTTCGAAACGCCCGCAGATGAAGGTTGCACCCGGCATAGTCGCCAAGCTGCGCGCCATTGCCTGGCTGAACGGACGGCCGCGCGGCGACAGGTAGATGACCGGGCCCGCGACCCGCTGCATCGCCGTCTCCACCGCGCGCCCCATCACGTCCGGGCGCAGCACCATGCCGGCCCCGCCGCCCGCGGGCGTATCGTCGACATTGCGGTGCTTACCCTCGCCGAACTCGCGCAACGGGATCGCATGGAGTTGCCAGCGCCCCTCCTGCAGGGCGCGCCCGGTCAGCGACAGGCCCAGAACGCCGGGAAACGCCTCGGGGAACAGGGTGATGACCTGCGCCTGCCAGGCGCGAACCAGGTGGACCTCTTCCGACATGAGGTCACGAGGCTGGAGCGAGGGCCGGATCGTCTTGCGGCCGTGGGATCTGGGCGTGTCGGTCATGGCGCCGTGATACGCTGGGCGGGACGCCTAGAAAAGGGGCTCTGCCACGGTCGCGGTACGATAGTCGGCCGGATCCGGCGCCCGCAGGATCATGCCCCGCGCCAGATCCCAGTGGCCGCGCGGACGCGGCGCACGTCCCGCCCGCGCTTCGAACAACCCGACCGGGTCAGGCCAACGCCGCATGCCCGGACGCTGCGCAAGGCCGTCGAGCAGTGCGGTCAGACCGCGCCGTGCCGCATCAAGCCGTGCGGCAGGCAAGGAGGCAAGCTCTGCCGTGGCGTAGGCGCCGGCATCCCATTGCGTCAGGATCGCGGCCACTGTCTCCAGCAATGCCTTGTCCCGGGCCTGGGCTGCCTTGGGGATGGCTTCGTTCTCGACCAGCATCGTCAGGAACAGCGCCAGCGTGGACCGGTCGCAGGCGGTCTGCCGCACACACCAGAAGGCGGCCGCGCGCTGTGCGGGATCGGCCGGATCATGCTCGGCGACGATGCGGTGCCAGAGATCGATGTCGCTGGCGTCGAGCCGCTCCAACGCCGCGACAAGAGACGCGCCATGTCCTTCCGACCGCATCTGCGACCACAGCCGGCGCGTCGCCTCAAGCGCCCGCATGTCCCGGTCATGAGATGCCCGGAAGGCGGCAATGCGCTGCACCTCGTCGCGCAGGTCGAGCACGGCATCCGGCCGAACGAACAGCTGCGCCAGCGCGCCGGCCTCATGTGCGCCCGCCCGCAGCAGCCGGCGCAGCAGGATCAGTTCCACGAGATCGTCCCTCGACAGCGCCACGACCGATGGCGTTTTCCAGCCCGACATGATCCGGCAGACGATCTGAGAGATGGCCGTATCGGCATCCGGCGGCATGGCAGGATCCGCGCAGGCAACCCGGCGCTGCTCCAGCGCCAGCATGTCGCGCATCGCGGCCTCTTCCGGCAGGTCCATCGGCGGCGTCCGTAAAGCCGAACGTCTCAGCAGCCCCGGCTTGGCAATTCTCGAGAGAATTTCCGGGCGAAATATCGAAATCGTCGCCAGCAGATTGCCCGTCGCGGCGAGGAACGAAATCCCAAGAGCCAGGCCATGGCCGAATGGAACCACCACAACGGCGACGACCGACAAGAGCGCAACGCCAGCCCAAAGAAGAAGCTCAAACGCCTGATCCAATGGAAACCCCGAATATCACCAAATTCCAACAGATCTTGAATCGCAAATGTGGCGCTTGGATGGAAAGTCGCGAGGCGTTTCAAGGCAATCCTGGACCAGGAAAATGATCAGCTCAGGTCGCTCTGACTGTTTGCCAACCGACGCAAGTGCGTCTTGGCGCGGGACAAGTGCGCATCGTCGAAACCCGAGCGGTTCAAGGCCAGCAGCACCGGCCCCAGATCGACATCCGGCTGCGCGTTGACCGGCCCCACCACCGTCAGGGCGTCACGAACCGAGGCAGGCAGGTCGAGAAGGTCCAGAAGGGGCTCCAGCGGGCCGCGCGGACAAGGGACGATGTCCTCCAGTCGGACGGAAACCGCGCGCGCCGGGGCAACGGCCGTGGCCACCTCGGCG
The DNA here is from genome assembly GCF_018224955.1 of Thetidibacter halocola. GTDB lineage: Bacteria > Pseudomonadota > Alphaproteobacteria > Rhodobacterales > Rhodobacteraceae > Thetidibacter > Thetidibacter halocola. The sequence goes on along the minus strand of NZ_JAGTUU010000007.1, from coordinate 136,067 downwards.
ACGATCCCTTCGAGATCCGCAGCGCCCGCATGCGCGCGGGTGAAACCGGGCAGGTCGTCGGTCAGTCGCGTCACCCGCAGGTTCTGCCACCAGACCGAACGCAGCCAGGCCTCGGCACCCCGGGTCGAGAAGTGAAACGTCACCTCGGCTGTTTCGCCGAAGTGGCCACGCGCGGCATCGGCGATCTGCCGCATGACCGTCGGCGCGGCGCCGTAGCGGTCGATCCCCCGGCGGCCGGGCATATGACCGGACAGATCCTCGGAGGACATCAGCACCGGGCGCGGGTCGGCGGGGTCGAGCGTGGCGAAGAAGGCGCGCGCCGCAATGCCCACCGCGGCCGGGGGCACCTTGTGCGGCGCCGCGGAAAAGCCGCGCGCGGCCTCTGTTAGGGGCGTGAAATCGGGTTTCAGAAAGGCGCGCAAGACGGGGGCCAGCACGACGCGGTTGCGGTCGATCATCGTCTGCACGCTGCTGGTTCCGGTCTTGTGGAACCCCGCGTGCACGACGATGCGCGTCATTCGAACAGGCCCTCGGGCGGGTCGGCGACGATGCGGCCCGCGGTCAGGTCGACAGTGGGCACGACCGCCAGGGTGAAGGGGAGCAGCACGGTGCGGCTCTGCCCCGGCACGGCCAGTTCAAGCAGGTCGGTGGCGCCATGGTTCAGCACTGCGTTGACGCGACCCAGGGGCGCGCCGCCGGTGTCGAATACCTCGAGCCCGATCAGGTCGGCGTGGTAATACTCGTCGTCGGGCAGTTGCGGCAGCCGGTCGCGCGGGGCGTAAAGCCGGGTGCCGCGCATCGCGTCGGCCTGTTCCTTGGTCTGGATTCCGGTCAGGCGCGCGGCAAAGCCGTTGGCGATCTCGCGGGTGATCTCGATCTCGTAGGCGCCTGTCCCGTCCTCGCGGCAGAGCGGCGCGTAATCGACGATTGCCAGGGGATCGGAGGTAAAGCTTTTCAACCGCACCTCGCCCTGCACGCCAAAGGCGCCGGCAATCGCCCCGACACAGATCTTGTCCTCGTTCACGGGCGCACCATCCCTTGTTCCGTCGTCGGTCTGGATAAACCGGCGACGGGCGGGGTGCAATCGTGCAGGCGGGGTCAGCCGCCGATGCGGATCACCCGGGTCACACCAAAGCTTACGCCCCACTGGTCGCGGCTGCCCCGGCGGACGATCGGGCTGCGCTCGGCGTCGCCGGTCAGGCGATCATAGGTGATCGCGCCCTCAAGGCCCCAATCGTCGTTCAGGCGATAGGTCATGCCCAGTTCGAGGCCAGTCGACAGCAGACCACCCTCGGGCGAGAAGGCCGGAAGGGCCGCGGTCGCCTCGGTCGCGGTGATGCCGAAATAGGTGCCGGCGTAATCGTCGTCGCCCCAGAACAGGCGCGGGCCGAAGGTCACGGTCAGGGCATCGGTCGGGCGCAGGACGGCATCCGCGCCGGCCTCGGCCACCCAAGCCTCATGCCCGCCAAAGCCACGGCGGACGTCGGCGAAGACCTCGAAGTTGCGGGCGGTGTAGCCCACGCCCAGACCCAGTTCGAGTGCCGCATCGATGTCGTTCAGGCTGGCGATCTCGGAAAAGTCCGAGCTGTCCCGCTCGGACACGAAGCGCAGCGAACCGTGCACGCCAAAGCCGGTCTGCACCACGGTCGGATCGGGATTGCCGAAAGACCTGCCGCCCAGTCCCAGGTAGTGGAACTTGAAGCTGCCCGAGGGGCCGAATGCATACTCGTCCGAGCCGAAATAGGCCGGATTCACCGCGCCACCGAGGCCCAGCGTGAACACCAGTCCCGAGCGTGCCGGGGCAGATTCCTGCGGCAGGACGAGAACGGGCGCGGGTTCGGTCGCCTCGGGGCTGCCCGCAAGGGCGGCGGTGGAGGTGGCCGCGGCAAGAGCGGTCAGGGCAAGAAGTTGGCGCAGCATGGCAGATCCCCCGGGGATTCGTTGGCAGTTGGGGGGTCATATGGGTCCGCGACCGGGATGCGCAACGACGATCGGTCCCGGACATGACAAAGGGTGCGCGAGTGTTGCCCGCGCACCCTTGCCCTCCGGCCACGGGGACCGGATGCGCCGGGCGGGTGGGCCACCCGGCGCGATTTTCGACGGACCAGGACTCAGTCGGCCGATGCCTCGGCGGCTTCGGCGGCCTTGGCAGCCTTGGCCTCGGCGCGCTCCTGGGCAGCCTTGCCCGGGGTACCCTTCTTGGGGTTGCTGCGCTCCTTCTTGGCGATGACGCCGGCGGCCTCGAGGAAGCGCGACACGCGGTCGGTGGTCTGCGCGCCCTGGCCCAGCCAGTATTGCACGCGCTCGACATCCATCTTCACGCGCTCTTCGCTGTCCTTCGGCAGGAGCGGGTTGTAGGTGCCCAGCTTCTCGATGAAGCGGCCGTCGCGCGGCATGCGCGAATCGGCGGCGACGATGCGGTAGAAGGGGCGCTTTTTCGAGCCGCCGCGGGCGAGCCGGATCTTGATAGCCATGTGATTTCTCCTTTGGATGGCTGGTTGACGGGAACCCCGTCAGGATTGGTGTTGCTTGTGGTGCTGGATCACTTCCTGAATGACGAAGTTCAGGAATTTCTTGGCGAACTCCGGGTCCAGATCGGCCTGGATCGCCAAATCCTGGAGCCGCGCGATCTGCTTTTCCTCGCGCGCGGGATCGGATGGCGGAAGGTCGTGCTGCGCCTTGAGGACGCCCACGGCCTGGGTGTGCTTGAAGCGTTCGGCCAGCGTGAAGACAAGGATCGCGTCGAGCCGGTCGATGCTCTCGCGGTGCTCCTTCAGCAGCGTGGCGGCGCGGGTGATGGCATCGGTCATGCGGCATACCTTTGCAGATCGTGGACATGGGTCATGGCATCGGGGTCATGCGCTGCGGGGCCCGCGATCACGGCGCCAAGGCGCTGCGCCAGCCGAACCGAGGCCGTGTTGGCGGGTGCGATGGTGCTGACCAGCCGGGCGGGCCGCTGCGTCCTTGCGGCCCAGGCCAGCACCACGCTGGCGGCCTCGAAGGCGACGCCGCGCCCCTCATGCCCGTCGAACGTGACCCAGCCCAACTCGGTATCGGCGAGGTAGGGCGGATGATGCAGGCCGACCGTGCCCACCGGGCGGCCGGCCTCGGTCACGATCCACCAGCCGAACCCCTTCAGCGCCCAGTGCCCCAAGTTGGCCGCAAAGCGTTGCCACGAGGCACGTTGGTCCTGCGGGCCACCGACGAACACGGTGCGCGGACCGGCCCAGAAGGCGGCATAGGCGTCAAAATCCGCCTCCAGAGGACCACGCAGGCGCAGCCGCTCGGTCGCGAGGACCGGTATGGACAGACGCTCAGTCAAGGGCCCATCCCTTCGGCTTGAACAGAGGATCGCGGTAATGGGCGATCTCCATCGCGATGCCATGGCCCAGCTGGCCCTGCAACTGCGCCAAGGTCGGATGACGATAGACCGCATCGCTGCCGTCGATCGAGGGCGCGTCGGCATCCTTGCGGCAACCCAGGCGCTCGGCCAGGCGGATGCTGTCGAGGTTCTTGGGGTCGATATAGCTGACCGCCGTCTCCCAGCCCCGGACCTCGTAGAAATAGCGCCGGACGCGATGCGCCGCCTCCAGCGCATAGCCCTTGCCAGCCTTGTCGGGCCAGATGATCCAGGCGATCTCGCGCTCGGGCCACTTGGCGGGGAACCAGCCGCCGGCCATGCCAACGGTTTCGCCCGTTTCCTTGAGGTGGACCATCCACATGCCATAGCCGCGGATTTCCCAATGGCCGATCTCGGCGGCGTAGAGCATCCAGGTCTCGTAGGCATTGAGCGGCCCGCCCATGAAGCGCGAGCGGTAGCTGGCAAAGGTCGCCTTGAAATCCGGATAGTCCTGCGGTTCCGGTCCGCGCAGGACCAGCCGTTCGGTTTCCAGCACAGGGATGTCACGATGTCCCATGACGCACCTCCTGTTCCGGGTGCCGCCAGATGTCGAGCCGGCCGTAGACCGGATGGGTGAAATCCCCCTCGGGTGTACAGCCCAGTCGGCGCGCCAGCGCGGCCGAGCGGGTATTGGACGGGGAAATCGCGCTCATCGGGTGGTGCCAGCCCAACTCGGCGCGGGCATAGTCACGCGCCGCCAGCGCGGCCTCGTGCGCGATGCCGCGGCCCTCGGCGGCGTCGAACACCGTCCAGGCGATTTCCGGCTCGGGCCAGTCCATGGGAAAATAGGGTCCGACGATGCCCAGCGCAGCGTTGCTGTCGCGATCGGCGACAATCCAGCGCCCATAGCCGCGCAGGTTCCAGTGGCCCAGCAGGGCGCAGAGCCGGTCAAAGGCCTCGCCAGCCGGAAACGGCCCGCCCACGGTGGCAGAGCGCGGCCCCTGGAGATAGGCAGCAAGCGGCGCCGCGTCCTCCATCACCGGGGCGCGCAGGATCAGCCGGTCGGTGGTCAGCGTCGGGATCATGCCGCCCCCCGTTCGTGCCGGTAGACCAGCGTCGCTTCGAGCGTTTCCATCGCAGCCGTGTCGAGGCGCGCGCCTACTCGCTCCATCAGGGCGATGCAGCGGGTGTTCAGCGGATCGACGTAGGACACGACGCTGTCCCAGTTCAGCGCGCCGAAAGCATGGTCGCGCACGGCCTCGAGCGCCTCTTGCGCGATACCCTGCCCCTCGACAGCCTCGGTCAGGAAGATACCCAGCTCGGCCTCGGGGTCGTCATATTCGTAGCCCAGCAAGGCAAAGCCCGCCGACGGCGCAACCTGCGCGTCGATGGTCCACAGGCCATGCCCGTGCAGCAGCCAGAGCGCGGTGTAATTGGTGAAATCCGACCAAGCCTGCGCGCGGGTGAACGGCCCACCCATGTATTGCGCGCGGTCGGAACACAGGATCGCGGCATAGGCGTCGAAATCGTAGATCCGCGGCCCGCGCAGTTGCAGGCGCCGCGTGTCCAGCACAGGCACCTTGCCACCCAGCCGGGCGGCGGCGCGGGCAGCAGGGCCGGGGCGATGGCGTTCGCAGGGCGCCTTCATGTGGGCACCTCCGGATGGCGCCAGACCTGCACCGGATGGCCCAGCAGCGTCGAATCGCGCTCGACCGACGCGCCCAGCCGTTCCGCCACCCGCTGCGACGCGACATTGTCGGGATGGATGTAAGAGATCAGACGCCCCAGCCCGTGCGCCCGCAGCGCCCAGTCGCGCGCCGCGATCGCCGCCTCGGTGGCATAGCCCTGCCCCTCGTGCCCTTCGAACAAATGCCAGCCCAGTTCGGGCTCGTCCCACATGATGTGGTTGACCAGCCCGACCCGGCCCACCGGCACCGAGTCGCGCAGCACGGTGAAAAAGCCATAGCCACGCAGGCCCCAATGTCCGATCGTGCCGAGAAAGCCGCGCCAGACATCGAATTCCGCCTCGACCGGGCCGCCGATGAAGGTGGTCCGGGCCGACCGCATGAAGGCGGCGATGGCGGGATAATCCTCTTCCAGTGGGGTGCGCAGGACCAGCCGTTCGGTCCGCAGCGTGACGCAGGCCATCATGCCGACACCTCCGCCGGTCCGGGGTGGCGCCAGAGCTCGTCCTCGCCCATCGTGATGTTCTGATAGGTCCGCTCGTAGGTGGCGCCCAGCCGCTCCGCCAGCGACTTGGACCGCGTGTTGGACGGCACGATGTTCGAGGTCAGCGTGGTCATGCCGAGACCCTGGTAGGCCCAGAGCCGCGCGCGTTCCGCCGCCTCGCGGGCGTATCCCTTGCCCTCGTAGGCGGCAAAGACCGCCCAGCCCAGTTCCGGCTCAGGCCAACCCTCGGGGTTCCAGATGCCGGAGATGCCGATGGGTGCGCCGGTTTCCTTGAGTTCCAGCATGAAATAGCCGTAGCCGTGGATATGCCAGTGGCCGATATTGGTGGCGAACCAGCGCCACGCGTCGCCGCGGTTGTCATAGGTGCCAAAGCCCGAAGCGTGATCGTGATCCATCAGGAATTCGATCATCGGTTCGGCGTCCTGCGGCTCGGGGCCGCGCAGGATCAGGCGCTCTGTTTCAATCCGGGGTGCGTTGGTCAGGCTCATGCACGGGCCTCCACACGGAAGGCACGCAGCCGCACCCCGGTTCCGCAAGGAACGAGGCCACTCAGGCGCAAACGCGCCGCGGTTATGACAGGGGCCGCGACCACTTATTTCTTCTTGCCGAGGCCGCTCAGGCCGGGCGGCAGCGCGCCGCCGCCAAGGCCGGGCAATCCGCCCTTGCCGCCCATCTGGCGGGCAGCGGCCTCGATCGCCTTGGGGTCCATGCCCTGCGCCATGTCGGCGGGCATCCCGCCCTTGCCGAACATGCCGCGCATGGCCTGTTTCAGCATGCCGCCCTTCCCCATCTTGCCCATCTTCTTCATCATGTCGGACATCTGGCGCTGCATCTTGAGCAGCTTGTTCAGGTCCGACACGTCCATGCCCGCTCCGCCGGCGATCCGCTTTTTCCGGCTGGCCTGGAGGATCAGCGGGTTGGCGCGCTCGGCCTTGGTCATCGAGTTGATGAGTGCGATCTGCTGTTTCAGCAGCCGGTCGTCGATATCGGCGCCCTCCAGCTGCTTGGCCATCTTGCCCATGCCCGGCATCATCGACATCATGCCCTGCATCCCGCCCATCTTGATCATCTGTTCAAGCTGCATCCGCAGGTCGTTCATGTTGAACTGGCCCTTCTGGAAGCGCTTCATCATGCGCTCGGCCTGCTCCTGCTCCAGCGTGGCCTGGGCCTTTTCGACCAGGGCGACGATATCGCCCATGCCCAGGATGCGGCCGGCGACGCGCTCGGGCTCGAAGGTTTCGAGCGCGTCCATCTTTTCGCCCAAGCCCACGAACTTGATCGGCTTGCCGGTGATCGCGCGCATCGACAGCGCGGCGCCGCCGCGGCCATCGCCATCCATCCGGGTCAGCACGACGCCGGAGATGCCGATGCGGTTGTCGAAATTCTCGGCCGTGTGAACGGCGTCCTGGCCGGTCAGACCGTCGACGACCAGCAGCGTCTCGCGCGGTTTCGCCACGTCGCGCACCGCCGCGACCTGCGCCATCAGTTCCTCGTCGATCGACAGGCGACCGGCGGTATCCAGCATGTAGACGTCATAGCCGCCGAGGCTGGCCTGCGTCTTGGCCCGCTTGGCAATCGCCACGGGATCCTCGCCCTTGACGATGGGCAGCGTGTCGACGCCGATCTGCTTGCCGAGGATTTCCAGCTGTTCCATGGCCGCGGGCCGGTTCACGTCCAGCGAGGCCATCAGCACCTTCTTGCCGTCACGCTCTTTCAGGCGCTTGGCCAGCTTGGCCGTGGTCGTCGTCTTGCCGCCGCCCTGGAGGCCGACCATCAGAATCGGCGCGGGCGGGTTGTCGATGCGCAGCTTGCCGGGATCTTCGTCCTCGCCCGCCAGCACGGCGATCAGCTCGTCATGGACGATCTTGACGACCTGCTGGCCCGGCGTGATCGACTTCGTCACCGCCGCGCCAGTCGCCTTCTTCTCGACCGCCTTGATGAAGTTGCGCGCCACCGGCAACGAAACGTCGGCCTCGAGCAGGGCGACTCGCACCTCGCGCAGGGCGGTGCGCACGTCATCCTCGGACAGAGCGCCCTGCTTGGTCAGCCGGTCGAAGACGCCGCCAAGGCGTTCGGACAGATTCTCGAACATGAGGCAGGGCCTCCTTCTTCTTCGTTAGCGGGACGTCCCGAAGATGGGAACGCGCCACCGGCTTCTCAATCGCGGGGCCGAAATACGGGGCGGCCCCCGTGGGCGCGACGCGCTGACGGAGGGCGATCCCGGGCATGGCCCATGGGACCGGAAGGCTTGCGCATTCCGGATTTGATGGGCGGATTACGCCGATGACCCCTGCGAGTCAAGCCTGCAAGGCGGCTTGCGGGCCGGCAGGAACCGTCCATACTGGCGGCAATCCGATAGACATGGTTGCCTGGAATGCCGGTTTCCTGCCAGATCGACAGAGACTTCGATGTCCTGGTCGCCCGCTTTACGGGAGAGGTCGCCATGCAGGAGATATGGGAGGCTTTCCTGGCCCACCAGGCCGGTCCCGATTTCGACGGCAACCGGCACGTCCTGATGGACCAGTCCGACTGCACCTTTCACAACACCTTCTACGAAGACGTGCGGAATCTCGGGATGCGGCTGGAGTCGCATTACGCGGTCAGGACGGAGCGGTCGCGTACCGCTTTCTATTGCCCCGGCGACATCGCCTTCGGCATGTCGCGGATGTACAAGTCCATCGTCGAGACGAAGGTACCGTTCCAGATCACGGTCGTGCGCAGCGTCGACGAGGCGCTGCGTTTCGTCGGGATCGACCCCGAACGTCCGGGAGCGCGCGCCCTTCTCGGCCCGCGCAGCCCGGACGGCCCCCTCTAGGCCGAGGCGCGGCGGTCAGGCCGCCAGTTTCTCGATCTGCTCCTCGGCCTTGGCGCGCGAGGCATCCGGGTCGATGGCCAGGCGGTCGGCGGTGACGACCTGAACATCGGTGATGCCGATGAAGCCCAGGACGTGCCGCAGCCACGGCGTCGCAAAGTCGATCGGGCCGCCGACCTCGGTGCCGCCCGAGGCCACGACAACGATGGCGCGCTTGCCGCGCAGCAGGCCCTCGGGGCCGTCCTCCGAATAGCGGAAGGTGACGCCGGCGCGGGCGACGTGGTCGACCCAGGTCTTCAGCGCGGTCGGCACGCCGAAATTGTAGATCGGCAGCGCGATCAGCAGCGTGTCGGCGGCCTCGATCTCGGCGATGAGCGTGTCGGACAGGGCCAGAGCCGCGCGCTGGTCCTCTGTCCTTGCCTCGGCGGCGGTGAAGTTCGCGCCGATCCAGGCAGCATCGATCTGCGGCAGGCTGTCGGCCAGATCGCGGCGGATGACCTGGGTAGGTGCCAGGCGGTTGACGACGCGGTCGGCCAGTTCGCGCGAGACGGAGCCATCGGTGCGGGCGGATGCGTCGATGCGCAGGAGAGTGCGGGTCATGGGAGGTGTCCTTTCAATTCGTTGACTACAAAAGAAATGGCGCTTGCAAATGCGAACACAATTTCCCCAAATGCACCTATCCTGTGATCTGACGCACAAAGAGGCCGCGCGTAAAATGGACAATTGGGACGAGATCCGCACCGCCTACCAGGTGGCCCGCCTGGGCACGGTCAGTGGCGCCGCCGAGGCGCTGGGCGTCCACCATGCCACGGTGATCCGCCATATCGACGCGCTCGAAGGGCAACTGGGCGTCAAGCTGTTCCAGCGCCACGCCCGCGGCTACACGCCGACCGAGGCGGGCCATGACCTGATGCGCGTAGCCCAGACCACCGACGACCAGTTCCAGCAGCTCGAAGGGCGTATCCGGGGCCGCGGCAACGATGTCTCGGGCGAGTTGCTGGTGACCTCTCTGGTGGCCTTCGCGCCGCTGATGATCGGCGCGCTGACCAGCTTTCAGCGGGACTATCCGCAGGTGGTCGCGCGCTACCTGACCGACGACCGGGTGTTCCGGCTGGAATATGGCGAGGCGCATGTCGCCTTGCGCGCCGGCAGCCAGCCGGACGAGCCCGACAACGTGGTGCAGGCCTTTACCCCGCAGCAGATCGGTCTGTACGCCAGTCGTGCCTATGTCGCGGAAAACGGCATGCCCGACGGGCTGGAGGCGCTCAAGACCCACCGTTTTGTCGCGCATGACAACCCCGAAGGCCGCGCACCGTTTCAACGCTGGCTGCGCGCCAACATCCCCTATGAACAGGTGGTGTTCCGCAGCACGGACTCGCGCGTGATGGAAGGCGCGGTGATCGCCGGGGCGGGCATCGGCTTTTTCGGCGAGCGCGAGGCCTCGCTGCATCCCGACCTGGTGCAGGTCATGCCGCCGCAACCGGAATGGGCCTCGCCGCTGTGGCTGGTCACGCATGTGGACCTCCACCGCACCGCCAAGGTGCAGGCGTTTCTCAAGCATCTCAAGACCTATGCCGGAGAGGAGTCCTCGCGGTGAGCGCCCTCGCCGAGGGCGGTCTCAGCCCCGCCGCGCGCGGGCACCTTGCGATGCTGGCCTTCTCGGCGCTGGTGGCGGGCAGCTTTTCGCTGGGCGGCATCGCTGCGCCCTTCATCGACCCGGCGGCGCTGAATGCCGTGCGCTTCATCATCGGGGCGGCGGTGATGTGGGCGCTGACCGTGGCCCTGGGCGGCGTGGACCGCGCCGCGCTGGCAGCCCCCTGGCGCTATTTCGCGCTGGCGGGCCTGTATGTGATCTATTTCGTGACCATGTTCGAGGGGTTGAAGACGGCGGACCCGGTCAGCATGGCGGCGGTCTTTACCCTGAACCCGGCGCTGACGGCGGTGTTCGGCTATCTCGTCGTGCGCCAGGTGACAACCCCCTGGATGGCGCTGGCCATCGCGGTGGGCGGGGCGGGCGCGCTGTGGGTGATCTTCGACGCCGACCTTGAGGCCCTGCGCGCCTTCGAGATCGGGCGCGGCGAGTCGATCTTTTTCTGGGGTTGCGTGGCGCACGCGCTGTATTCGCCGTTGCTGCGGCGTCTGAACCGCGGCGAACAGGCGCTGACCTTCAATGCCGGCATCCTGACGGCGGGCGCGATCATCCTGTGTCTCTGGGGATGGCGGGGGTTGATGGAGACCGACTGGATGGCATTGCCGACCATCGTCTGGGTGACGATCCTCTATGTCGCGGTGGCGGCGACGGGGCTGACCTTTGCCATCGTGCGCTACGCGACGCTGCGTCTGCCCTCGGCCAAGGTCATGGCCTATACCTACCTCACACCCTGCTGGGTGATCCTGTGGGAAATCGCGCTGGGCAAGGGCGTGCCCCCGGCGCTGGTCCTTCCCGGCGTCGCCCTGACGGCGCTGGCGCTGCTGATGCTGCTGCGCGACTGACCGGCGCCCTGTCTGCGAACCCCGGTCAGGGAGTGTCGTCGGCGGTCCCGTCCGGTTCGGCGAGTTCGCTGGCAAGGAAGCGCTCGAAAGCGTCCAGGTTCACCGGCTCGAACTGGCCGAAGCCCTGCATCCAGACAGAGGCCTCGCGCAGGGCGTCCGGCTCCAGCTTGCACCATTTCACCCGGCCGCGCTTGTCCTGGCTGATGAGACCGGCGCGCGTCAGGATGACGAGGTGCTTGGAAATCGCCGCCAGCGACATCGCAAAGGGCTCGGCCACGTCGGTCACGGCCATGTCGTCCTCGAGCAGCATGGCGAGGATGCGGCGCCGCGTCGGGTCGGCAAGGGCTGCAAAAACACTGTCGAGCCGGTCGGACATGGGCGGTGCGCGGGGCCTCGGATTGCGGATGTGCCCCGAACACAAGCCGCAACGCCGCCGGAAACTCAACCGCTAAGTTGAATTTGGAATCCGGCGGCTTTCCCGGCCAGGGCGGCCTGCGGCGGAATGACCGGAGATCTTCAAACGGCAAAACATTACAATATTTTCAACACTTTAATAGGCGGAAAACCTGCCCAAACCCGGCATTGACTCGGACGCCCGCTGCACTTAGCACATGCAGCGAACCTCATGATTGGGCTTTCGCTTGGCCGACGACGATCGGAAACGCAAAATGGCCGACCTGGACGCGAAGCTGGCAGCACGCCGGGCCCGCGACAGCAGTGGCAAGGTCCATCAGGAGGAACACTATTCGCAGGCGCAACACGCCTGGCGCATGGTGACGGAACTGGTGGCCGGTCTAGGGATCGGCTTTGGCATCGGCTACGGGCTAGACACCCTGCTGGGAACGACCCCGTGGCTCATGGTGCTGTTCACATTGCTGGGGATCGCGGCGGGGATCAACGTGATGATCCGCACCGCCAAAGAGATCCAGAAGGCACAAGAGGCCCGCACCGCCGGGCCGAAGGACGCAGCGGGGACGCGCACCCCCGAGGACGAGAGGGAATAGCGATGGCGACCGAAACGACCGGTGCAGAAGCGGCAGCCCACAGCGAGGGCGGCAGCCTGGTGTTCCACCCGATGGACCAGTTCATCGTCAAGCCGCTGTTCGGCCATGGCGATGTGGGCCTGTTCACCATCACCAACGTGACGCTCTGGCTGTTCCTGGCCGTCGCTTCGGTGATTGCGCTGATGGTGCTGGGCACCTCCAAGCGCGCCATCGTCCCGGGCCGCGGCCAGTCGATCGCGGAACTCGCCTACGGCTTTGTCTACAAGATGGTCGAGGACGTGACCGGCAAGGAGGGGCTCAAGTATTTCCCCTACATCATGACGTTGTTCATGTTCATCGTCTTCGCGAACTTCCTGGGCCTGCTGCCCAAGAGCTTTACCACCACCTCGCATTTCGCCGTGACCGTGGTGCTGGCGCTGGCGGTGTTCCTAACGGTGACCATCCTCGGCTTCGTAAAGAACGGCACGGCCTTCCTGGGCCTGTTCTGGGTATCGAGCGCGCCGCTGGCGCTGCGCCCGATCCTGGCGATCATCGAACTGATTTCCTACTTCGTGCGTCCGGTCAGCCATTCCATCCGTCTTGCCGGCAACGTCATGGCAGGTCACGCGGTGATCAAGGTCTTCGCAGGCTTCGCGGCCGTCGCGGCGATCTCTCCGCTTTCGGTGCTTGCCATCACCGCGATCTACGGTCTCGAGGTGCTGGTGGCCTTCATCCAGGCTTACGTGTTCACCATCCTGACCTGCGTCTACCTCAAGGACGCACTTCACCCGCATCACTGACGCAGCGGTGCGCCCCGGCGGCGCGCCTCTTATCCGACACCTGAAAATACCCACTTCCAATCGTAAGGAGATTCATCATGGAAGGCGATCTGGCACATATCGGCGCAGGCCTCGCAGCAATCGGTTCCGGCGCGGCCGCAATCGGTGTGGGCAACGTGGCTGGCAACTTCCTTGCCGGCGCACTGCGCAACCCCTCGGCGGCTGCCTCGCAGACCGCGACCCTCTTCATCGGCATCGCATTCGCAGAAGCGCTGGGCATCTTCGCCTTCCTCGTTTCGCTGCTGCTGATGTTCGCCGTCTGATCCACGGAACGACCTGATCCTTACGCACGGGCGGTGCGTATGACGCACCGCCCGCTGTAACGACAAAGTTCCGACGGAGGACACCATGGCGACCGAAACTACCGGAGCCGAAAACGCGGCCCACGCCGTCGGCAGCTGTGTCGATGCGGGCGGTTCCGCAATCGGCATGCCGCAGCTCTGCTTCGACTGGTGGGGCAACCAGATCTTCTGGCTGATCGTCACGCTGGTGGCGATCTACTTCGTCCTCGCGCGCATCGCGCTTCCCCGGATCGCTTCGATCCTCGCGGAACGTCAGGGGACGATCACGAACGACATCGCCGCCGCCGAAGAGCTCAAGCGCAAGGCCGAAGAGGCCGAAGACGCCTATCAGAAAGCCCTGGCCGATGCCCGCGCCGAAGCGCAGGCCATCGCCCAGAAGACCCGCGACGAGATCAAGGCCGACCTGAACGCGGCCATCGCCCGCGCCGACGACCAGATCGCCGCCAAGGCGGCCGAGTCGGAAAAGGCGATCTCGGAAATCCGCGCCTCGGCGATGGAGAATGTCGAGGTCGTGGCCAAGGACGCGGCAGAGGCAATCGTTGCCGCCCTGGGCGGCAAGACAGACGAAGCCGCCATCGCGGCTGCCGTCGCGAACCGGATGAAAGGGTAAGACCATGCGCAAGCTGATTTCCCTCTCGACCGTCGCGGCTCTGGGCGCCACCCCGGCGCTTGCAGCAAGCGGCCCGTTCTTCTCGCTGAAGAACACCGACTTCATCGTAACGCTTGGCTTCCTGCTGTTCATCGCGGTGCTGGTCTACTTCAAGGTGCCGAGCCTGCTGGCCGGCCTGCTCGACAAGCGCGCCGAAGGCATTCAGAACGACCTCGACGAGGCCCGCGCCCTGCGGGACGAGGCGCAGGCGCTTCTGGCCAGCTACGAACGCAAAAGCCGTGAAGTCAAGGAACAGGCGGACCGCATCGTGGCCCATGCCCGTGACGAGGCAAAGCTGCTGGCCGAACAAGCCCATGCCGAAATGGAAAAGTCGCTGGCGCGCCGCCTGGCCGCCGCCGAAAGCCAGATCGCCTCGGCCGAGGCCAAGGCCATCAAGGATGTGCGCGACCGCGCCGCGATGGTGGCCGTGGCCGCCGCACGAGAGGTCATCGCCAAGCAGATGACCGCGACCGACGCGAACAAGCTGATCGACGCCTCGATCGACGAGGTCGGCGCCAAGCTGCACTGATTTCCGGGTCACCGGAAATGCAAAGGCCCGGCCCTGCGCCGGGCCTTTTGCCGTTTCGCCTATGGCCGCGCAGCCACGGCTGAGCGCGCGTGTTACGCCCCCGCTAGGCTTGACAGCCCGTGCGGGATAGGATTCTCCCACGGTTCGACAAGAAAGCGTAACCGAGGGGCAAGGTTTGGCACATATCATCGTTGTCGGGAACGAAAAGGGCGGCGCGGGCAAATCCACCGTCTCGATGCACGTGGCGACCGCGCTGGCGCGGCTTGGCCATCGCGTTGGCGCACTGGACCTAGACCTGAGGCAGCGCACGCTTGGCCGCTACCTGGACAACCGCTATGCCTTCCTCAAGAAATCCGGGATGGACCTGCCCAGCCCGGTGCTGGCGGAATTACCGCAGATCGAGGCGGACAGCCTGACCCCGGGCGAGAACGCCTATGACCATCGCCTTAGCCACGCGGTCGCCGAACTTGAGGGCAAGTCGGATTTCATCATCATCGACTGCCCTGGATCGCATACACGGCTAAGCCAGGTGGCGCATTCGCTGGCCGACACGCTGATTACCCCGATGAACGACAGTTTCATCGATTTCGATCTCCTGGCGCGGGTCGACAATGACGGGGTCAAGATCCTAGGCCCGTCCGTCTATTCGGAAATGGTCTGGTCCGCCCGGCAGTTGCGGGCGCAGGCGGGCTTGCAGCCGATCGACTGGGTCGTTTTGCGCAACCGTCTTGGCGCACAGCAGATGGTCAACAAGATGAAGATCGAACGCGCCCTGGAACGCCTGTCCAAGCGGATCGGCTTTCGCATCGTTCCGGGCTTTTCGGAACGCGTCGTGTTCCGCGAACTCTTTCCGCGCGGTCTGACCCTGCTTGACCTCAAGGATGTCGGCGTCAAGCAACTGAACATCTCGAACGTCGCCGCACGACAGGAACTGCGCGACCTGATCAAGGCGCTGAACCTGCCGGGGGTAGAGGTGCGATTTTGAAACCGGACCGGGGCGAGCTTTGGTTCCGCCTCATCTTCAGCCTTGCCGGGCTTTGCCTGATGGTGGCGGCCATCGCGATCCGCGGCATTCCGAACGGGCCCGCGCTGGTCGAGGTGATCGGCATCGCGGGTGCCTTCTTTGGCGGGACGGCGATCTGGTCCGCCCTGAAACTCTGGCGCAACAGGTAGAGGTCGGTCATGGCAGCCCCGAAAAACCGCTTCAAGGCGCTCCTGCGCGACAAGCCCCGCAGCATCGGCATGTGGATGGGCATGTGCGATCCCTACATGGCCGAGGCCGTGGCCCGCGCGGGCTTTGACTGGGTGCTGATCGACGGCGAACACGCCCCCAACGACCTGCGCAGCATCGTCGCGCAGTTGCAGGTGCTCGAGCCGCATGTAGCCCCCGTGCTGCGCCTGCCGGTGAACGAGCCCTGGCTCATCAAGCAGGCGCTGGATGCCGGCGTGCAGTCTCTGCTGGCGCCGATGGTCAGCACCGCCGATCAGGCCCGCGCCATCGTCCGCGCCATGCGCTATCCGCCGCACGGCATCCGCGGCGTGGGCTATCCGCTGGGGCGCGCCTCGCATTTCAACACGGTGCAGGATTATGCAGCGACGGCGAATGACCAGATGTGCCTGGTCGTGCAGATCGAGACACAGGCCGGCTACGACAATCTCGAGGACATCCTGGCGGTCGAAGGGGTCGATGCCGCCTTTGTGGGCCCGGCCGACCTGGCCGCCGACATGGGCTATCTGACCGACATGAACAATCCCGTCATGCTCGACCGCGTGGCCGACGCGCTGCGCCGCATCCGCGCCGCCGGCAAGCCTGCGGGGATCATCGACGTGCCCGACGACGCGATCGAACGGCATTTCGCCAGCGGGGCGAGCTTTGTCGCCGTGGGCGCCGACCTTGTGATCTTTGCCGAGACGATGCGCAGCCTGGCGGCCAAGTGGCAGGCGCGTATCGCCGACTGACCCGGCATGAAAAGACCGGGCCGCTTACGCGACCCGGTCTTGCCATGTGACGGACGAACGGGGGGTTATTCCGCCGGCACGGCAACCGCATCGGCGCGGCGTGCGAAGTGCTGCCGCCCCAGACGCCAGACCAGCAGGATCGCCACGATCTGCGCCGCGATGGCCACGGCCGACAGCGACCAGTAGGCCAAGCCGAACTTGGCGATGGCGCCTGCCGCGACCAAGCCCTTGTTGATGAAGAAATGCATCATCACCGAAAAGGCCACGGCCGGGCAGACCAGCGCATAGGAACCGGGCGAGGTCCGCGACCCGATCACGAAATCCTTGAAATACCCCTGCGCCTGCAACACGACCGCGCCAAGACCAAGAAAGGCAATCTGGATCGAAAGCAGTCGCGCGAGAAAGATCATCGTCTCGCCATCGCCGCCATGCACGCCAAAGGTCGTGTGCAGCCCGTGGTTCTGGCGCAATGCCATGATACCCAACACGGTGACGATGGGCACGACGATCATCAGCGTCGGTCCGGCCTCGCGCGCGGTGCCATGCTGAAGCATCGAACCCACCGCGGTCGCGGCGGCCAGCAGCGTATAGAGGATGGCGACGACGCCCAGCACCGTCGACAGCAGAAGCGCCACGGTCACGGTCGCAGGCGTCGTGCTCATCGCTGCGGGGGCGGAAAAGCCGACGGCGATCATTGACACGGCGAAGGCGGGCAGGAGTTGGGCAAACGAGTTGTGCGCGGTTACGTCGAACACGCCACCCTTCGACAGGACCCGGCCCAGGAAATCGCCGATCAGGCGGAAGGCGATCCAGGCGATCGCGCCGAAGGCCACCAGCGCCATCGGAAACAGGTATTCCACCACGCTCCACAGACCGGGCACAAAGACGAGCCCGACGATGAACAGCGCGTTCACGCTCATCGCCAAGGCCAGCGGCATGGCCAGCAGCGTCGATTCGGCATTGGAGTTGCGAAGCGTCTTGTAAGCCTGTGTCCTCTTGAATGTGGCGTAGGAGGATAGGTTCCACAGCAGCGACTTGATGTTCAGGACGGCAAACAGCGCGATACCCAGCACGGCGATCACGATCCCAGCCTGAAGCGCGGCACCGCCCTTGGTGAAGGCCGCCGAGATGTCCTCGAACACCGGAACAGGGCGGTCCGGATGCGGCACCCAGAACATCAGGAACATGAAGAAGGTAACGGCGATTCCGCCGGCGCCCAGAGAAGCAAGAAAATACAGCGGAGAATAGGTGTCTGCCGGTCTTTTCAGTGTGTCAGCCATGGCGGCCCCCTTTTGTATTCAATTTAAGGAATACGTATTGCATGCAAACTATGGAATTCAATTGATCTACGTCAAACCGGTCGAAACCCGGCCGAGGTCCTGGCGCGTTAACCCGACGCTAACCATGCTGTCGCAAGCTGTGGTCATGCGCCTCTTGATTGCCCTTGTCATGCTTCTGGCCGCCTGTGACAGTGCCGGTCCCGGTTTCGGCTCCGCCCCGGCGGTGCAACGCGAATTCGATGGATCGCGCTTCACCCTGCGCTTCGCCGGCGACCTCGTGGAGGTGATCCGCACCTCGCCCGAATGGATGCCGCGCTTCGAAACGGTGGCGCGCAAGGCCGCCTTCGTGGTCGAGGCGGAATTGCCCGGCTGCCGCCCCGCCTGGATCGAGGGCGACCCGGCGATGATGCTGATGGGCCTGTCCTGCGACGGCCGCAAGGCACCGCGCCGCCCGAAACGCGACCGCACCTTCTTTTGCGACCTGACCACGGGGAACAGCCCCTCCAGCGGGCTGGTATGTAGCGCGCGCTGACGCAATATCTTGTGGACAAATCAGGCTGTCACGCCAAATACGCGGTTCGTGCCCTTGACTCGACCCTTGGCCGGATTCCAGACTTGGACCCTGTGAAACAAGGTCTGCCGCCATGCGCTTTACCAAGCTCAGACTGACCGGCTTCAAGAGCTTCGTCGACCCGACCGATCTCATCATCGCTCGGGGCCTGACCGGAGTCGTGGGGCCAAATGGCTGCGGCAAATCCAACCTGCTCGAAGCATTGCGCTGGGTCATGGGCGAGAACCGCCCCACCGCCATGCGCGGCGGCGGGATGGAGGACGTGATCTTTGCCGGGGCCGCCTCGCGCCCGGCACGCAACTTTGCCGAGGTCTGCCTGACCATCGACAATTCCGACCGGCTGGCGCCCGCCGGCTACAATGACAGCGACCATCTGGACATCGTGCGCCGCATCACTCGCGACGTGGGCAGCGCCTACAAGGTGAACGGCAAGGATACGCGGGCGCGCGATGTCCAGATGCTGTTCGCCGACGCCTCGACCGGATCGACCTCTCCGGCGCTGGTGCGGCAGGGGCAGATCTCGGAACTGATCAATGCCAAGCCCAAGAACCGCCGCCGGGTGCTGGAGGATGCCGCCGGGATCGGCGGCCTGTATCAGCGCCGGCACGAGGCCGAGCTGAAGCTGAAGGGGACCGAGGCCAACCTGCTGCGCGTCGACGACGTGCTGGAACAGCTTGCCAACCAGCTGGCACAGCTGGACCGGCAGGCCAAGCAGGCCGCGCGCTATCGCGCCATCGGCGAGGAATTGCGCCGGGCCGAGGGCTTGTTGCTCTATCGCCGCTGGCGCGAGGCCGACGAGGCCCGCCTGCGCGCCGAGGCCGACCACCGCGAGCGCATTACCGCCGCCGCCAAGGCCGAGCGCCTGTCGCGCGAGGCGTCCGAGCGCCGCCAGGCCGCCGAGGACACCCTGCCCCCCCTGCGCGAGGAAGAGGCCATCGCCGCCGCCATCCTGCAACGGCTGGTGGTGCAGCGCGACGCCCTGACCGAACAGGAGGCCCGCGCGCAGGACGCCATCGCCACGCTGGAACGCCGCATCGAACAGCTGGCCCGCGACATCGAGCGCGAGGCCGGGCTGAACCGCGACGCGGGCGAGACGATCCAGAGACTGGAATGGGAGGCGCGCGAACTCGACAAGGCATCCGAGGGCCATGACGACCGTCTGGCCGAGGCGGCAGAGGGCGCGTCCGAGGCAGCCAGCGTGCTTCAGGCGCGCGAATCCGATCTCGCCACCCAGACCGAGGACATGGCGCGGCTGTCGGCGCGTCACCAGTCCGCGCAACGCTATCTCTCCGATTGCCGCAAGACGCTGGAGCGGGCCGAAACCGAGGCCAACCGCGCGCGCGAAACCGTCGAGCAGGCGGGCGAGACCCTCGCCACCGCCCGCGACGCCGCTGAGCATGCCATCGAAGAGCAATCCGCCGCGCAGGACCTGGCCCTGCGCGCCGAAGAGACCCTGCAAGAGGCCGAGGCCGCCCGCGCCGAGACACAGGTCCGCGAGGCCGAGGCGCGGGGCGAACGGTCAGAGGCCGAAGGGCTGATGAACGCGCTGCGCGCCGAGGTGACGGCGTTGGCCCGGTTGCTGGACCGAGACACCGCCGAGGGCGGGCAAATCCTCGACCGCTTGCAGGTCGAACAGGGGTTCGAAAAGGCGCTGGGCGCCGCGCTGGCCGACGACCTGCGCGCCCCCGAGGTCGCCGCCGACGGCCCGACCGGCTGGACGGTGCTGCCCGCCTATGACCGCGACCAGCCCCTGCCCGAGGGTGTGACCGCGCTGACAAACCATGTCTCGGTCCCCGAGGTGTTGGCCCGGCGCATGGCGCAGATCGGCCTGATCGACGCCGAGGACGCGCCGCGCCTGCAACCCCTGCTGAAACCGGGCCAGCGGCTGGTCTCGCTGGAGGGCGACCTGTGGCGCTGGGACGGCTACCGCGCCTGGGCCGAGGATCAGCCCTCGGCCGCGGCGCTGCGGTTGGAACAGCTGAACCGGCTGGAATCGCTGAAACAGGAAATGGCCTCGGCGCAGGCCCGGCTGGACGGTACCCGCGCCGCGCACGAGGCGCTGTCGCAGCGCCTCGCCGACCTGACCGGCGCCGACAAGGCCGCGCGCGAGGCCCGCCGCGCCGCCGACCAGCGCGTGACCGACACCGCCCGCGCCCTCAGCCGGGCCGAGGCCGACCGCGCCATGGCCGAAAGCCGTCTGGACAGCGCCAGGCTGGCGGTGACCCGCTTCGATGACGAGGCCACCGCGGCACGCGGCGTCCTTTTGGAGGCCGAACGCGCCATTGCCGGGCTGGACGATCTCGAAGAATCGCGCGCCCGTGTCGAGGACATCCGCATGACGGTCGAGGCCGCGCGGATGACGATGATGGCCCGCCGTTCCACCCATGACGAATTGCGCCGCGAGGGCGAGGCGCGCAAGGGTCGCCGCCAGCAGGTGACCAAGGAGCTGTCCGGTTGGCGGCACAGGCTCGAGACCGCCGAAAAGCGCGCGACCGAGCTTTCCGACCGCAAGACTCAGTCAGAGGCCGAGTTGCGCGACGCCGCGACCGTTCCTGCCGAACTGACCGCCAAGCGCGACGAACTCTCCGCCGCCATCACCGAGGCCGAGGGACGCAAGGCCGACGCCAGCGATGCGCTGTCAGCCGCCGAGGGTGCGCTGCGCGAAGCCGCCATGACCGAACGCGAGGCCGAGCGTCTGGCCGGCGAGGCGCGCGAATCCCGCGCCCGGGCCGAGGCTCGGCTGGACGCCGCGCGCGAGACGGTGGCCTTTGCCGCCGAGCGCATCACCGAGGACCTGGAAACCACGCCGGACGTGCTGCTGACGCAACTCGCCGTCGATCCCGAAGCGATGGACCAGGCCGACCAGATCGAGGCCGAGGTCAACCGCCTGAAACGCCAGCGCGATGCGTTGGGCGCCGTCAACCTGCGTGCCGAGGAGGACGCCCGCGAGGTCCAGACCGAGCATGACGAACTCCAGCGCGAAAAGGCCGACCTCGAAGACGCGGTGCGTGCCCTGCGCAACGGCATCGCCAGCTTGAACCGCGAGGGGCGGGAACGCCTGCTGACCGCCTTCGAGCAGGTGAACGCCAACTTCTCGATGTTGTTCACACACCTCTTCGGCGGCGGTGAGGCGAACCTCGTGATGGTCGAATCCGACGACCCGCTGGAGGCCGGCCTTGAAATCATGTGCCAGCCGCCGGGCAAGAAACTGTCGACACTGTCGCTGCTCTCGGGCGGTGAACAGACGCTGACCGCACTGGCGCTGATCTTTGGCGTGTTCCTGGCGAATCCGGCGCCGATCTGCGTTCTGGACGAGGTCGACGCGCCGCTCGACGACGCCAACGTGACCCGCTTTTGCGACATGCTGGATGAGATGTGCCGCCGGACCGACACGCGCTTCCTCATCATCACCCACCACGCGGTGACGATGGCGCGGATGGATCGCCTGTTCGGCGTCACAATGCAGGAGCAGGGCGTCAGCCAGCTGGTCTCGGTCGACCTGCGCAAGGCAGAGCAGATGGTCGCCTGACCCCTGTTCGGCGCCGGCGCGATGGCGTAACGCTGCGCCATGCGCCTGTTTCTTCTGACCGCCCTGACCATGGTGGCCTTCGCCGCCAATTCCGTTCTGAACCGCGCCGCGCTGGCCGGCGACGGCATCGACGCGCCGGGATTCGGCACGATCCGCCTGATCGCGGGCGCCGCTATTCTAACGCTGCTGGTGCTGATCCTGCGACGCGGGATTGCCCTGGGCGGGCCGGGACGGGTCGCGGGCGTTCTAAGCCTGCTGGTCTACATCTACGGGTTTTCCACCGCCTACCTTGCGCTGGACGCGGGCCTCGGTGCACTGATCCTGTTCGGCACGGTGCAGGTGACGATGTTCGCAGGCAGCCTTGCAGGCGGCGAACGCCCGCCGGGACGGCGCTGGGCCGGGGCGGCGCTGGCCTTTGCGGGGCTCGCCTGGCTGCTCTGGCCCGGCACAGGCACGACGTTGTCGCCGCTGCACGGGCTGGCGATGGTCGCGGCCGGGATCGGCTGGGGCGCGTATTCTCTGACCGGGCGCAAGGCGCGTGACCCGCTGATGGCGACAGCGGCGAATTTCCTGCTCGCCGCACCGCTGGGCCTGCTGCTGGCGATGGCCCTGCCCACCCCGGCCGAGATCGTGTCACTGAGCGCAACCGGCCTGACGCTGGCAATCGTCTCTGGTGCGCTGACTTCGGGCCTGGGTTATGCGCTGTGGTATCGGGTGCTGCCGCAACTGCCGGGCACCGTCGCCGCGGTGGCGCAACTCACCGTCCCTGTCATCGCCATGGCGGGCGGCATGCTGTTCCTGGGCGAGGCACTGACCACGCAATTCGTCTTGGCCTCGGTCGCGGTGCTCGGCGGCGTGGCGCTTTCCGTCCTCAAGTAGGGCGAGGTCCCCCTGCCGAGCGCGTCACGACACGATCGCCTCCAGCGGATCGTATCCGAAGCCCCGCTGCCAGGCGACCTGCGGCAGGCTCGACGGCTTCAGCCGCAGCGCCGCCACCGCCTCGCGGGTAAAGAAACCCCGCCGTGACACCACGCCGTCGGGGTCGCGCCATGCCTCGTCCAGAACCCCTTCGACGATCCGCGCGCGAAAGAACACCTCGACCTGGTGGAACGTGCCTGCCGGATCATGGAACTCGTTCACGAGGCAGGGCGCTCCGACGGCGATCCGCAGGCCCGTCTCCTCGAAGACCTCGCGCGCCAGGTTGTCGGGCAAGCTGGCGCCGCGTTCGACCCCGCCGCCCGGCGCGCACCAAAGGTCCGACCGGTCTCCGGCATAGGCGTTGACCAGCAACAACCGGTCCTCGTGCAGGATCACCGCGCGCACGGCGAGTCGGGGGTTTGGCATGGGATGCGCTCCTTTCCCCTCTTTCATAGGCGCGGCGCGGCGGCTATGCCATGCACATGCGCCGCCTCCTCGCCCTCTGCCTGTGCCTGACCGCTGCACCCGCCGCGGCGAAGGACTGCATCGTGATGCTGCATGGCCTCGCGCGCAGCGAATACTCCTTTGCCCTGATGGCCGAATTCTTTCGTCTGCGCGATTACGAGGTGATCGTGCCCGGCTATCCCTCGACCGAGTTCCGGGTCCAGACCCTCGCCGAAGAGGCGCTGCCCGAGGCCGTCGCCGCCTGCGGCGAGCGCACCGTGCATTTCGTCACTCATTCGATGGGCGGAATCCTGCTGCGGTTCTGGATGCCCCGCCACCGGCCCGAGCGATTGGGCCGGGTCGTCATGCTCGCGCCGCCGAACAAGGGCAGCGAACTGGTCGACGAACTGGGAAGCCTCGAGCTTTTCGAATGGTTGAACGGTCCCGCCGGGATGCAGCTGGGAACGGACGGCCTGCCCCCTGCCCTGCCGGCGGTGGATTTCCCGCTGGGCATCATCGCCGGGAACAAGACGCTGAACCCCGTCTTCTCCGCCATGATCCCCGGGCTTGACGATGGCAAGGTTTCGGTCGAGGCGACCAAGGTCGAGGGCATGGCTGCCCATATCACGATGAACGTCACCCACACCTTCATCATGCAGGATCCAAGGGTGATGGCGCAGGTCGCCCTCTTCCTCGAAGAGGGTCGGTTCGACATCGAACTGGACTGGGGCGACTACTTCCTCACCGACGAGCTGCGCTGTCTGCTGCGTGACGACTGCCCGGACCGCAAGCCGTGATCCCACTGACCTTTGCCGGCGCCCGCGTGCTGCGTCCCGGCGGATGGGACAGCGCGCCGCTCTCCATCGCAGACGGGATCATCACCGACGCGCCCGAGAGCCACGTCATCGACCTGACCGGCTACAGCATCCTGCCGGGCATCGTCGATGCCCATGGCGACGGGTTCGAACGGCACATGGCCCCGCGCCGCGGCGCCCTGCGCGAAAGCGCCGCCGGGATCCGCGCCGCCGCGGCCGAGCTCGCCACCTGCGGCATCACCACCGCCATGTTCGCCCAGTTCTGGAGCTGGGAAGGCGGGCTGCGCGGCCCGGATTTCGCCGAAACCGTGTTCGACGCAATCGACAAGGCCCGCCCGACCGTGCCGGTCGACCTGCGCGCGCAACTGCGGCTGGAAACCCACCTGCTCGACGGATTCGACCGGGCCGAGGCCGCGATCCAGCGTCACCGGATCGGCTATGTCGTGTTCAACGACCACCTGCCCCATGACCGCCTGTCGGAGGGACGCAAACCGCCTCGCCTGACCGGGCAGGCGCTGAAATCCGGGCGCAGCCCCGAGGCGCATTTCGCAATGCTGATGGACCTGCACGCGCGCGGCCCGCAGGTGCCCGCAGCGCTGGACGCGCTCTGCGCCCGCCTGACCGCTGTCGGTGTGACCCTCGGCAGCCACGACGACCAAACCGCCGCAGACCGCGCGGCATGGCGCGCGCGGGGCGCAAGCATCGCTGAATTCCCTGAAACCCTCGACGCCGCACAGGCCGCCCGTGCCCATGGCGAGCCCATCGTCCTCGGTGCGCCCAACGCCGTGCGCGGCGCCAGCCACAAGGGCAACGCCTCGGCGCTCGACCTGATCGCGTCGGGGCTTTGCGATGCGCTGGCCTCGGATTACCACTATCCATCGCCCGCCCGAGCAGCATGGCGCTGCGTGGAACTGGGCCTGCTGGACGAGGCCGCCGCCTGGCGCCTTGTCTCCGAAGGCCCCGCCCGGCTGCTGGGCCTCGCCGACCGGGGCAGGCTGGATCCCGGCCTGCGCGCCGATCTGATCGTGATGGACGCGGATCGCCAGATCGTCGCCACCATCGCGGGCGGCCAGATCGCCCACATGACCGGCCCGGTTGCCAACCGCTTCTTCGGCTGAGACGTCTTCTGGCCTCAAACATCCAGGGAGAGTCGCGCACCGCGCGACGGGGGCAGACCCCCCTCAGTGCGCCTCGGCCCAGTTCGCGCCCTGCCCGGCATCGACGATCAGCGGCACGTCCAGTTTTACCACCGGCTCTGCCGCGCCTTCCATGACATCACGGGCAATGCCGATCAAATCCTCCGCCGCAGCCTTGTCGACCTCGAACAGCAATTCGTCATGCACCTGCAACAGCATCCGCGCGGGCAGGCCCGCGATCGCGGCAGGCATCCGGATCATGGCGCGCCGGATGATATCCGCCGCCGTGCCCTGGATCGGCGCGTTGATCGCGGCACGCTGCGCGAACCCCGCGCGCGGTCCCTTGGCACCGATCTCGGGCGTATGGATTCGCCGCCCGAACATCGTCTCGACCCGCTTGTGTTCCTTCGCGAAGGCCACCGTGTCGTCCATGTATTGCCGGATGCCGGGGAAGCGCTCGAAATAGCGGTCGATGAAACCCTGCGCCTCGGCCCGCGGAATCCGCAGGTTGCGCGCCAGGCCAAAGCCCGAAATCCCGTAGATCACGCCGAAATTGATCGCCTTGGCCTGCCGGCGGATATCCGGCGTCATCTGGTCGAGCGGCACGTTGAACATCTCGGACGCGGTCATCGCATGGATGTCCTGCCCCTCGCGGAACGCCTCTTTCAGCGCCGGGATGTCGGCCATGTGCGCCAGGATGCGCAATTCGATCTGGCTGTAGTCCAGCGATACCAGGACCTTGCCCTCGTCGGCGACAAAGGCTTCGCGGATGCGCCGCCCTTCCTCGCTGCGAACGGGAATGTTCTGGAGGTTCGGATCGTTCGAGGCCAACCGCCCGGTGTTCGCCCCCGCGATCAAATAGGACGTGTGCACCCGCCCCGTGTCCGGGTTGATGTGGTCCTGCAACGCGTCGGTATAGGTCGATTTCAGCTTGCTGATCTGTCGCCAGTCCAGCACCCGGCGTGGCAGTTCATGCTCCGTCGCCAGGTCCTCTAGGATGTCGGCCCCGGTGGCATAGGCCCCGGTCTTGCCCTTCTTGCCTCCCTCGATCCCCATCTTGTCGAACAGGATCTCGCCCAGCTGCTTGGGACTTCCCACGTTGAACGCCTCGCCCGCCAGCTGGTGGATCTCCTCCTCCAGCTGCGCCATCTTCTGCGCGAATGCGCCCGACATGCGGCTGAGCACGTTGCGATCCACCTTGATCCCGGCCATCTCCATCTCGGTCAGAACCGGCACCAGGGGCCGTTCCAGACCCTCGTAGACCCGGGTCACCTGCACGCGGTGCAACTGCGGTTTGAAGCTCTGCCAGAGGCGCAGCGTCACGTCCGCATCCTCGGCGGCGTATTTCGTCGCCTCCTCGATCCCGACCCGGTCAAAGGTGATCTGCGCCTTGCCGCTGCCGATCATGTCCTTGATCGGGATGGTCGTATGCGACAGGTAGCGCTCCGATAACGCGTCCATGCCATGCCCGTGCAGGCCCGCATTCATCGCGTAGGACATCAGCATCGTGTCGTCGATCGGCGCGATCCGGATGCCATAGCGCGCCATCACCTTGGCATCGTACTTCATGTTCTGGCCGATCTTCAGCACCGCCGGATCCTCCAGCAGCGGCTTGAGAGCGGCCAGAGCCCGGTCCATCGGGATCTGCCCCTCCAGCAGCTCGGACGAACCGAACAGATCATCCGCCCCGGGTGCCCGATGCGCCAGCGGGACGTAACAGGCGGTCCCCGCCTCGACACACAGCGATACGCCAACCAGATCGCAGGTCATCTCGTTGAGACCCGTGGTTTCGGTGTCGAAGGCGACCCAGCCCCGGTCCCGCGCCTGCGCAATCCAGCGTTCCAGCGCCACCATGTCGCGCACGCATTCGTAGGCCTCGGGAGCCACGGGCGGCGGCGGGGGCGCGTCGGTGTCGGGGTTCGCGCCCTCTGGCGTAGTGTCGGGGATCGCCGGCGCCTCGATGCCCAGGCTCTCGGCGATCCGCCGCGTCAGCGTGCGGAACTCCATCTGCGTCAGGAAGGCCATCAGCTTTTCAGGCTCGGGCGGCCGCACCTCGAGATCATCGAGGGAAAACGGCAACGCCATCCGGTCGTCCAACTGCACAAGCTTCTTCGACAATTCGATCTGCTCACGCATCTCGATCAGGGTCTGGCGCCGCTTGGGCTGGGGCACTTCCTCCGCCCGATCCAGCAAGTCCTCCAGCGAGCCGAACTCGTTGATCAGCAGCGCCGCGGTCTTTATCCCGATGCCAGGCGCCCCGGGCACGTTGTCGACCGAATCCCCGGCCAGCGCCTGCACATCCACCACCCGCTCGGGGGGCACGCCGAACTTCTCGATCACGCCCTCGCGGTCGATCCGCTTGTTCTTCATCGGGTCGAGCATGTCGACGCCGTCGCCCACCAACTGCATCAGGTCCTTGTCCGAGGACAGGATGGTGACGCGCCCGCCCGCTTCACGGGCCTGTCGCGCCAGCGTCGCCATGATGTCGTCCGCCTCGAAGCCCTCGATCTCTTCGCAGGCGATGTTGAAGGCCCGCGTCGCCTCGCGCGTCAGCGGGATCTGCGGACGCAAATCCTCGGGCATCGCCTCGCGGTTGGCCTTGTAAAGGTCGTAGAGGTCGTTGCGGAACGTGTGGCTGCCCTTGTCGAAGATCACCGCCACGTGGGTCGGCGCGTCCGACCCGTTGTTGCCGTCGATATAGCGCTGCAACATGTTGCAGAAGCCAGACACCGCCCCGATCGGCAGCCCGTCCGACTTGCGCGTCAGCGGCGGCAGCGCATGGAAGGCACGAAAGATATAGGCCGACCCGTCGATCAGATGCAGGTGGCACCCCTTGCCGAACGCCATGTCTTCCCCTCCGTCAAACGCAACGATGCGGGCCGCCCTGCGCCACCCAGCCCTTCATCTTGCCAGATAAACTCCCGCCGGAGGCTCCCGCAACCAGCCACGCCGTGCAGGGCCGGCGATCAGACCTTGCCCTCGAAATCGCGATGCACGTATTTCGCGTCGCAATAGGGACATTCGACGAACCCCGTCTCGTGCGGGATGGACAGCCAGACGCGCGGATGGCCCAAAGCCCCCTCCCCGCCGTCGCAGGCGATGCGGTGGCTGTCGACGATCTTCGTCTCGGGCGCCTCGATGGTCATCGGCCGTCTTCCCTTTGCATGTCCCTTGTCGCTTGCGTTATGGGCAATCCGGCAGCCATGGGCAAGGGGACGGCATGACACAGGACGCGATCCGCATCGAAGGGCTGAAGAAAACCTATGCCGGCGGCAAGCAGGCGCTGAAGGGCATCGACCTGACGGTTCCCGCCGGGTCGATCTTCGGCCTGCTGGGTCCGAACGGCGCCGGCAAGTCGACGATGATCAACATCCTCGCGGGCCTCGTGACCAAGTCCGCCGGCCACGTGCAGATCTGGGGCTGGGACCAGGACCGCAACCCGCGCCAGTCCCGCGCGGCGATCGGCGTCATGCCGCAGGAGCTGAACCTCGACCCGTTCTTCACGCCGCGCGGCGCGCTCGAGGTGCAGGCGGGCCTTTACGGCGTGCCGAAATCCCAGCGCCGCAGCGACGAGATCCTCGAAATGGTCGGCCTCAGCGACAAGGCCGAGGCCTATGCGCGGACCCTTTCGGGCGGCATGCGCCGCCGCCTGCTGCTGGCCAAGGCACTGGTCCACGCGCCGCAGGTTCTGGTGCTGGACGAGCCCACCGCCGGCGTCGACATCGAATTGCGCCAGATGCTCTGGTCGAACGTGCGCAAGCTGAACCGCGACAACGGCATGACCATCATCCTCACCACCCACTACCTCGAGGAGGCCGAGGAAATGTGCGACGAGATCGCCATCATCAACCACGGGCAACTTGTGGCGCGCGACAGCACCGCGAACTTGCTGGGCCAGCTCGATGCCAAGACGATGGTGATCCACCCCGAGACCCCGGCCGACCGCCTGCCCCATGGCAAAGGGTTGATCGCCGAAACCCGAGAGGACGGCACCATCGCAATCAGCTACCGCGCGCGTGAAACCGGCGCCGAGGCGGTGCTCGAGGCGGTGCGCGCCGCCGGTATCCGCATCCGCGACGTGCGCACCGAACAGGCCGACCTCCAGGATGTCTTCCTGTCGCTGACCCGCAGCACCTGAGGCGCGGTTCGCGGCCCATAGCCGGGTTCCTTGCGGATGGCGCCGGGGGCTCTGGCCCCGGCCCCCTGAGTTCATCAGGCAAGACGAAGTGGAAAAGTCCGCGACACAGCGATCGACCGCTCCGGGAGCGATCCCAGACTGCCAACTTCTTGGGTTGAATAATAGCGCGGGGGTTCGGGGGCAAAGCCCCCGAGGCCTGCGTGGCCCGAACGCAAGACAAACCTGCGCGGCGCAGCCGCTCCGATGGATCAGTCCCGGGTCAGCATCCGGCCCAGCGGACGCCCCGCAAGGATATGCACATGCAGGTGCGGCACCTCCTGCACGCCCGCCCGGCCCGCATTGGCGATCAGGCGGAACCCGTCCTCCTCGACGCCTTCCATCTTGCAGACCTCGCCGATGGCGCGGACGTAATCAACGATCTCGGCCTCGGAGGCCGTCTGCGCGAAATGGTCGAAGCAGACATAGGGCCCCCTGGGAACCACCAGCACATGGGTCGGCGCCTGCGGGGCGATATCGCGAAAGGCAATGCTGTGCTCGGTCTCCAGCACCGTCTGGTTGGGAATCTCTCCGCGCAGGATCTTCGCGAAGATGTTCTGGTCGTC
Source organism: Thetidibacter halocola (assembly GCF_018224955.1). Lineage (GTDB taxonomy): Bacteria > Pseudomonadota > Alphaproteobacteria > Rhodobacterales > Rhodobacteraceae > Thetidibacter > Thetidibacter halocola. Next base: position 106,538 of record NZ_JAGTUU010000007.1, on the reverse strand, counting down.
ATAGGTATAGGCCATGGCGTCTCTCCGGATTTTGCCCCTGTAGAGCAATCCACCCCCGCGCCGTCAATCCGAGAACAGGTGTTCGGTCCGGGCGAGGTCCAGCGCCTGCGCCTCGGTCACGCCGAGAAACAGTTGCAGCGCCTGCGCGTTCGCCTCGGGGCGATCCGCCTCGCGCATGCGGTGGAAATGGTCGAAATGCGCATCCCGGATGCGGTCGCTTTCGTGCAGGATGTCGTTGCGCACCGTGGGCAGCAGGCGGTCCACCGTCTCGCGCGGGGTGCGGTCCCCCGCCAGGCCAGAGCGCATCGCATGGCCCACGAGGTAGTCATCGGAAAAAACGCACTCGATCTCCAGCATCCGGGTCACGGCGCGGTCGCGGCCGAAATCCTCCAGCAGATCGAGGTTGAGCGGATCGACGCAGATCACCATCCGGTCGGTGCCGTAATAGTCGTAGAGCATCCGCATCAGCGCGCGGCGGTGGCGGTGGCGCTTGGCAAGGCTCTTCTCGATACCGCCGAGGTCGGGCAGGTCGCAGGCCTCCTCGTTGAACAGGTATTCGATGCAGGGGACGTTGGTCATCTGGCGGATGCGTTCGACCAGGCGCTTGGCCACGTGCCATTTCTTGCAGATCACGATCAGCAGTTCGCGCTCGCGCCCCAACGTGCTTTCCTTTTCCCAGAACCGCGGCGCGAACCGGCGGCCCTCGCGGCCCTTGGCGGCCAGAAACTTGTAGAGTTGTCGCCCCTCGTTCGAGATGCGAAAGCGCACGCCCTCTGCCGCCCAGAGCACGCCCAACCGGCGCTTCAGCTCGGTGGCATGGGGGCTGATCTTGCGAGCAAAGAGGAAATCCTGCGCCAGCAGCAGGTCGTAATGGTCGTTATACAGAGTGACCGGCATGCCGTAGTCGGAAAACATAAGGAAGGTCAGCGTGCGGCTGTCGATCTCGTGCCCGGGGATCAGGTGGCGCACGGCGGTCTGGAAAAACGTCTCGTCGGGGATCCATGTGGTGCGGAAGAAGCGCAGCACGTCGCGCCGCCGTTTGGCAAAGGCCAGGACCGCCTCGACGGTGCGGCGGCGCAGGCACCACCATTGGCTGCCGATCATCACCTCGAGGTCATCGGGGATCTTCCGCTTCAGCCCGAGGCGCTTCTGCACCTCGAACATGGCGTAGAACAGGCGGCGGTATTTCCGCTCGTTGACATAGTGGCGATAGACCAGCCGTTCCTCGCGCCAGCCGGTCGCGATCCAGTTCGAGCGGAAGAAATCCACGCTTTCGATGTAATCGCAGTCGCGCCGGTCAAGAAAGTCGCGCGCATATTGCGCCGACTTGATCGCCATGCAGTCGCCGGAGACCATGTAGAAATGCGTCGCCCGCGGAAAGGCGTCGGCAGCGGCCTGAACCGTGCGCAGGGTGGCATCCACCAGGCTCCATTCCCCCCAGCCGCACTTGATGCGCCGTTTCGGGAAGGTCACGCGATCGTTGTCCTTCAGCGCGGCGCGGATGCGGCGGTAGTCGGCGTCGGGCGCGCGGCCGTCGAAATGGATGGCGATGAAATCGCCCACGGCGGTCAGGCTTTGAGCCTGCCGGATGATGGCGTCAGGGTCCTTGTGACACAGCAGGATGAAGGCAATTCTTGCCATTCAGTCAACCATCCGCCCTTTTTTCGCCCGATTGTTTATGTTTCTAGGAAGGGTTGAGGCCGGATTAAACCGGCTTTCTTAGCGTTTTGCAAAGAAAGCCGCGGCACAAGGACAAAAAACCTCAGGGGCGAACCGCATGGCCTTTCCCGGGACGTGGATGACCGAAAGCCAGAGCATGGTGTATCGGGTGGTGCCGAAATGCGCCTGCTCGACCATCGGGCAGATCATGTATTACTCGGACCACGGGCGGTTCTATGATGGCGACGTCCACGACGCCACCGAGGGCCTGCACAAATGGGCGCAGGAACACAGCCAGCCCATCATCAAGGCCAGCATCAAGACGCGCACGGGCTATACGTTCACCTGCGTGCGCAACCCGTATTCGCGGGTTCTGTCGTCCTTCTTCGACAAGATTTGCGGCATCCAGCGCAACGGCAAGCGGTATCGCGGCAATCTCGTGCCGCTGCTGATCCAGAAATACGGGATCGAGGTGGGCGGCGACGACGGGACCGAGGAATTCGACCAGGTCCGCAGTTTCCGCCGCTTCCTGCTGTTCGTGCGCGACACGATCCGCTGGCGCCGCCCGATGGAGCCGGACATTCACTGGTCGTCCGTGTCGGGCCATGTCTCGACCTTCATCGTGAATGGCGGGCGCTATCGCCACATCTTCTGGACCGAGAAGTTCAACGAGGGAATGCAGACCGTTCTGGACAACGTGCAGACGCCCTACCCCGTCGACCTGGGCACGATCCCGCGTTTTAACGAGTCAGAGGGTCACGGGCCGAAACGCCTGCACCCGGTCGAGGACTACTTCGACGACCTGTCGATGCACCTGATGAAGGAAATCTACCACCGGGACTTTCAGCTGTTCCGCTACGATTTCGACAACCCGGCCAACAAGTTGCCACTGGGCGAGATCGACCTCGACGAGGTGCACGCCAAGCTGGGGGATTGAGGCGTTACCTGACTCCTGCGATACGGTCTCCGATCCGCTCGAACAGCGGGTCCAGCCGGTTTTCACGGAACCGCCGCCAGCGCACCCAGATCGCCCAGATCGTGCCGAACAGCGTGGTCAGGATTACTATGTTGAGCCAGGGGATGATGGTGACGTCCGGGCCGTCCACCGCCCGGATAGAGATCGCGTTGGGATAGATCGAGATGAACTCGTTGCGCCAGCCGTAATGCTTGATCGCGACCCAGCGCGGGCTCTCGGACGTCGAGCGCAGGTCGGCCGCCTCGGCCTGGAGGTTCGAGGTGTCGAACTTGAAATAGGGCGGCCAGCCCCAGCCGGTATCCTCGTTTCGGTAGTCCATGACGCTGCCATTGGCCCGGCGGGTCTGGATGAAGAAGACGTCACGGTTCGCGCCCGTCGTCGCCTCGCCGGTATCGGCGCCCGACCAGAACCAGCTGTTCTCGCCGAAATCGACCCTGCGTTCATAGGTGTCGATCACCCTCGCGATATCTGTCTGCGGCAATGTGTAATGCAGGAAGGCCGCCACCACCGCCCAGAACAGGGTGATGAAGACCCATTTCACGTAAACCATGCCTGCCCCCTCAATGGAAATTCGTCAGATACACGATAATGCCGATCAGCACCATGGGCACCACGTAGACGCCCAGGATCAGCTTGCGGCGCAGGCTGTGATCATACTCCTTCAGGCCCGCCTGGACAAACGCGTCCCGGTCGCCCTCGGGGTGTTCGTCCCACTTGGCCTCGAGCTTGTCGCGCCGCACGGCACGGGAATAGAGCGACAGCGAGACATAGACCACTGTCAGCACCAGAAAACCGAGGATAAAGAACCGCGCAAGCGCCAGCATGACCGCCTCCTGTTTCCGAGGTGGCCCAGCGGGCGCGCGAAATCAAGCTACCAGGTGTTGGTTTTCCAGCGCCGCGGCGCGGTGGCGACGGTGATCAGCACGATCGGCAGCCAGATCAGCGCCGCCTTGCCGCCCAGCGCGGCAAGGTGCCTCATGCCGCGGCCGGTTCCCAGCATGGGGGCGACCTGCGCCTCGCGCAGCAGGTAGAACCAACCGAACATCGCCCCGGAGAGCAGCCACATCAGGATCGACGCCACGATCCCGGTCAGGACCATGCCCGGCACGGTTTCCGGCATCATGCGTTCGATGGCGCGCGTCAGCAGGATGGCGAGCGCGATCAGGATCAGCGAGGGAACAAGCAGCGCAACGATCATGCGCCAAGAATGCGCTTCGCGCGCTCAGCGATCAAGCGACAGGTGCCGCGAATTGTCCACAACCCGGGCGCAGGTCGCCGAACCCCGATCACAAAGGCGTAAGCCCGGTTCCATCCCGCCCGCGACGCGCCATTCTTGGTGTAGAACGACACAGGCGCGCGCCCGGATACGGCGCCGCCAGATGACACGAGCCAGAGGGGAGACCATCGCCATGACCGTGGCACAGCAGACACGCCGCCGTTTCCTTGCCGCCGGTGTCGGGGCGGCGTTCATCACCGCCGCGACCGGCCTGGTGGTACCGGCCCGCGCGCAGGGCCTTGCCCCGACACCGACGATGCGCGGCGGCGCAAACAACTACCGCCCCGGCGCCCCTATCGTCGAACGCATCGGCGGCGGCGGGTTCTGGATGACCGGCACGGTCCGGCGGGCGGGTGACGGCGCACCGCTGGAAGGCATCCGCATCCAGATCTGGGCCCATACGACCGAGGGCCACGAACGTGACCCGCACAGCCACGGCGCCACGCTGACGCGGGCGGACGGCACCTTCCGGCTGGAAATGCCGCAGATCGTGCCCGCCTTCGGCCAACCGCATGGCCACCTCGCCTATGACGATCCGGCCTTCCAGACGGTGTTCCTGCGCCCGGTCATGCCCAGCCCGCGTGACATCAGCCTGAGCGCGCATTTCGTGCTGCAACCGGCCTGACCGCCATGCCCCGGATCGGCGCGATGCTGGCCTGGGCCGCCGTCGCGGCGGCGGTCATGCTGCCCTTGGGCATTGCAGCGGCCAGCCCGCTGATGGCCTGGCGCGGCCCGGTCTACATCGCCGCTTGCCTGGCCGGGGTGGCGGCGCTGGGGTTGATCCTTGTGCAGCCGCTGCTGGCGGGCGGCTACCTGCCGGGCCTTGCAGGTGTGCGGGGGCGACGGGTGCATCGCGGCGTCGGCCTGGCCCTGGTCGCCGCCATCGTGCTGCATGTGGGCGGGCTCTGGCTGACCAGCCCGCCGGACGTGATCGACGCGCTGACCTTCACCTCGCCGACGCCGTTCTCAGCCTGGGGGGTCGTCGCCATGTGGACGCTGTTCGGCGCCGCCCTGCTGGCCGTACTGCGCCGACCACTGCGCATCGCGCCGCGCCTGTGGCGCCCGGCGCATTCCGCGCTGGTCGCAGTCACGGTCGCGGGCAGCGTGGTGCACGCCCTGTTGATCGAGGGAACGATGGGTCCACTGTCCAAGACGCTGCTCTGCGCGCTGGCGGTGGCCGCGACGCTAAAGGCGCTGCGCGACCTGCGCGCCTGGTCGCCGCTGTTGCGGCGGCGGGCCTGACGGCCCGCCTCGAGTGCCGCGCGGCACAGAAGATGCCGCGCGCCCGCTTTATGGTACTTCAGACGACGTTGAACCCCGGCCCATAGGGATAGCCGGTGATGTTCTCGTTGCCGCCCTCGGTGATGACGAGGATGTCATGCTCGCGATAGCCGCCAGCGCCGGGCTGGCCTTCGGCGAGGGTCAGCATCGGTTCCATGCTGATGACCATGCCCCGTTCGAGCACCGTGTCGATATCCTCGCGCAGTTCCAGCCCGGCCTCGCGTCCGTAGTAATGCGACAGCACGCCAAAGCTGTGGCCGTAACCGAAGGTGCGGTATTGCAGCAGGTCGCGTTCCGCGAAGAAGGCGTTGACCGCCTGCGTGACCTCGGCGCAGGAGGCGCCCGGTTGCAGCAGGCTGATACCATATTCATGGGCGGCCACGTTCGCCTCCCAGATCTTCAGGCTGGCATCGTCGACTTCGCCCACGAACAGTGTCCGTTCCAGAGCGGTGTAGTAGCCCGAGATCATCGGGAAGCAGTTCAGCGACAGGATATCACCGCGTTGCAGCTTGCGCGCCGTGACCGGGTTGTGCGCCCCGTCGGTGTTGATGCCGGACTGGAACCAGACCCAGGTGTCGCGATATTCGGCATCGGGAAAGCGTTTCGCGATTTCCAGTTCCATTGCGTCGCGTCCGGCCATGGCGACGTCGATCTCGCGCACGCCCTCGCGGATCGCGTCGCGGATGGCATAGCCGCCCACGTCGGCCACCTGCGCCCCATGCCGGATCAGGGCGATCTCGGCGGGCGACTTGTGCATGCGCTGGCGCATGGTGGCGGGTGCCATGTCGACCATCGCGGCGGGCTTCAGGAAGTCTTCCATCAGGTCGCGCTGCGCCAGCGTCAGGTGGTCGGCTTCGTATCCGATCACACTTCCTTCGCCGGTGACGGACATGACCGCGCGCCAGTAGTTGTTCCGGGCCCAGTCGGTGTAGGTGATGTTGTCGCCGTGGCAGCGCCGCCAGGGCTGGCCCGCGTCGATCCCGGCACTGATGGTGACACTGTCGGTTGCCGTCACAACCAGCCCGTAGGGCCGGCCGAAGCTGCAATAGAGAAAGCCGGAGTAATAGGCGATGTTGTGCATCGAGGTGAAGACGCAGGCCTCGACGCCGGCATCCTCCATCCGGGCGCGCAGACCTTTGACGCGCGCGTCATATTCCTCGGGGGCGAATGGCAGCACGCGGTCGCCCTGGTGAAAGCGGTAGAACTGGGGACGGTCCATTTTGTTCACTCCTTCACGCGGCGGGATCCTCCCCTGCCGCATTGGCAAAGCAAGATCCCGGCGTTCAGGACGTGTGGGGTATGAAACAAGGCGACGCCATCGCCTGACCCTGCACAAAGCCATGCGCCGGAGCGCGTGACTTGGCAAGCGAAAAGAAAGGGGCGGGGATGGTCCCCGCCTCGCTTGCCGATGCCCCACGGCCGGCGATCAGGCCTCGCCCCAGATTGCCTCGGCGCAAGCCACCACCAGTTCCAGCTTGCGGCGCTGGTCGTCCTCGGTCACGGCATTGCCATGCTCGGTGCTGGCGAACCCGCATTGCGGGGCGATGCCCAGCTGGTCGAGATCGACGTATTTCGACGCTTCGTCGAATTTCGCCTTGAGCCAGTCTAGCGATTCCAGTTCCGGCGTCTTGGTGGTGATGAACCCGGGCATGATGCGCTGCGACCCCTTCGGCAGCAGGCGCAGCGGCTCCAGCCCGCCGGCGCGGTCGGTGTCGTATTCCATGAAGAATACGTCCACCCCGGTCGAGAAGATCGCCTCGGCCGCGAGGTCATAGGCGCCCTCGGCCGCGTGGGTCGACCGGAAGTTGCCGCGGCACATGTGCATCCCAATGGTCATATCGGAGGGCCGGTCGGCGATGGCGCCGCGCAGCATGTCGGCATACTTGCCGATCAGCCAGTCCGGGTCGATGCCTGCCTCGGCCTTCTGCGCGCGATGTTTCGGATCGCAGAGATAGGCGAAGAAGATGTCGTCCATCTGGAGATAGCGGCAACCCGCCTCGTAGAACTTTGCCACGGCCTTGCGGTAGGTCGCTGTGATGTCTTCGAACAGCACCGCGAGATCCTTGTATGGCGCGTACCGCACGCGCTTGGGGTCCAGACGGAAATGCACGCAGGACGGGCCGGGAATCGAGATCTTGGGGCATTGCGTGGTGTGGTCCGCGACGAAACGGAAATGGTCGAGCATCGGGTGATCGTCGGGAAAGTCGAGTGGCCCGTTGATGGCCGGGAACACGCCCGGAGTCTTGACCCCCTTGAAGTTGAAGCCCTCGCCATCGTCCTGCTCGATGTCGAGGCCGGTCAGCATGTCCATGAAGTCGTAGTGCCAGAAGGCGCGGCGCGCCTCGCCGTCGGTGATGGATTTCAGCCCGGCCTCTTCCTGCATCCGGATGAGTTTCGGGATCTCGCGATCCTCGATCTCCTTCAGCGCGGCGCCGGTGATGCCAGCCTTGCGTGCCTCGGCCACGGCGGCCGGGCGCAGCAGGCTGCCCACGTGATCGGCGCGGAACGGCGGTTTCACCGTGGTTGCGGCGTCTTTCATCGTCTGTCTCCCGTCGGTCTTGGTCTTTCGGTGATGCCAATAGATGCGCCCGCGGGCAACCGGTTCAAGGGATGACCCAACCCGCCCGCCGCAGCGCCGCCGCGATCTGCGCCGCAGCGTCGGGCCGCGAGATGTCGATGGCGTGGCGGCGGAAGAACCACCACAGATAGGCCGCGAAATCGGGGCGGTGCGCGGAGGCGGCGGCAAGAGCGGCCTCGGCCCCGATCTCTGTCACACGCAGCCCGATATGGTGAAAGTCGATCCTCGCGAACAGGACGGCGGGCTTGTCCAGCAGGAAGCCCTTGAGCGCGACCGAGGAATTCTGCGTCACGACAAAGCTGCAGCGCGGCAGCAGCGCGTCCGAGCCGCCGGTCTGCACCGACAGGCGCGGATGCACCCCGGCCAGGGCCCGCAGGGCGTCCAGTTCGGGTGTGCTGTAAGTTTCCTGTGGGTGCAGCGTGGCGACAACCGGGCGGGGGTCGTGGCGCAGCACGGCATCCAGCATGGCCATCGGCGCGCAGGTCTGGAACGACCGCTGCGCCAGCAGCCGCCCCTGCAAGGGCACCAGGATGAACCCGCCATCGACGGCGACCGCATCGCCAAACAGCCGGTGCCGCCAATTGCCGGCAAAGCGCGCGGCCTTCGGCGGGTTCACCTCCGACGGATCGAAGGCCGCCCGCGCCACCGGCCAGTCCCAGCGCCGCCCATGTTTCTCGATGTGCCAGAACGGCCCAAGATAGCCGCGCCGGAAGGTCACGCCATCCGGATGCGGCGGGTCGATCATGCGAAAGATGGCCGGGCCAGGCAGATGCGCGGCCTCGACCAGGTCGGCCGGGCCGTCATCGCGCAGGACCACGGAAAGCCCCGCCGCCTCCAGCACACCGCCCAGCGCAGAGAGGAACGGATCGCGCCCCGCCTCGGCCCGCGCGCGCACCGGCGGCGGCAGGTGGATGCGGACGACTCCTGTCTCAGCCATCGCCATCCGCGCGGCTCAGCCAGAGCTTGTATTGCAGGCGCGCCCCGGATCGTTCTGCATCCCGCAGCTTGCGCCGGAACAGCACGAAGGCACGACGGGGATCGCGGTGATCCTCCCAGTTCTCGCCCGGGAGATCGGCACCGATGATCTCCCAGCCGATGTCGCGTGGGGGTTCGTGCAGCATGTAGGAGGCGGCCTCCATCATCGACACGCCCTCGCCGCGTTCCAGCGCGTAAAGCGCCAGCAGCAAGGCCTCGTCCCGTGACAGCCAGGGCGTACCCGCACCGCCATGGGCGGCTTCGAGCCACGCCGCCAGCGTCGCGGCAGCGGGACCGTCACCCTGGCTGGGCCGCCCCACCACCGCCGCCTCAGACCGTCATGCAGATATATTTCATCTCGAGGTAATCCTCGATGCCGTGATGGCTGCCTTCACGGCCAAGGCCCGATTGCTTGACCCCGCCAAACGGCGCCACCTCGGTCGAGATGATGCCGGTGTTCACGCCGACGATGCCGTATTCCAGCGCTTCGGCCACCTTGTAAACGCGACTGAGATCCTTGGCGTAGAAATACGAGGCCAGGCCGAAGATCGTGTCGTTCGCCATCGCGATGACCTCGTCCTCGTCCTTGAACGCGAACAGCGGCGCCATCGGGCCGAATGTCTCGTCCTTGGCCACCAGCATGTCCTGCGTGACGCCGGTCACGATGGTCGGCGGCAGGAAGTTGCCCGGCCCCTGCATCGGCTCGCCCCCACCCATCAGCACCTTGGCACCCTTGGCGAGCGCGTCGGCCACGTGCTCCTGCACCTTGGTGATGGCGTCGGTGTTGATCAGCGGACCAAGGTCGGTGCCCGGCTCCAGCCCGTCACCCACCTTCATCCTGGCCACGCGGGCTGCCAGCTTTTCGGCAAAGGCGTCATAGACCCCTTCCTGCACGTAGATCCGGTTGGCACAGACGCAGGTCTGGCCGTTGTTGCGGAACTTGCACAGGATCGCGCCCTCGACCGCCGCATCGAGGTCGGCGTCGTCGAACACGATGAAGGGTGCGTTGCCGCCCAGTTCCATCGAGCACTTCATCACCTGGTCGGCGGCCTGCCGCAGCAGGATTCGCCCCACCTCGGTCGAGCCGGTGAAGGTCAGCTTGCGCACCTTGGGGTTCTCGCAGAACTCCTTGCCCACCGCCGACGAGGACGACGACGGCACCACGTTGAATACACCCGCCGGGATGCCGGCGCGCTCTGCCAGCACCGCCAGCGCTATGGCCGACAGCGGCGTTTCGGATGCGGGGCGTGCGACAAAGGCACAACCCGCCGCCAGCGCCGGTCCCGCCTTGCGGGTGATCATCGCGTTCGGGAAGTTCCACGGCGTGATCGAGGCGGCGACGCCGATCGGCTGCTTGATGACGGTGATGCGCTTGTCGCGCTGATGGCCGGGGATCGTCTCGCCGTAGATGCGCTTGGCCTCCTCGGCGAAGAACTCGATGAAGGCGGCGCCATAGGCGATCTCGCCCTTGGCCTCGGCCAGCGGCTTGCCCTGCTCGGCGGTCATGATGGTGCCCAGGTCCTCCTGGTTGGCCATCATCAGGTCGAACCAGCGGCGCAGCACGGCGGCGCGTTCCTTGCCGGTCCACTTGGCCCATTCCTTCTGCGCGGCATAGGCGGCGTCGATCGCCCCGGCCACCTGCTCGCGCGACAGGTCCGCGACCTGGGCGATCACGTCGCCGCGGGCTGGGTTGGTCACGTCGAACGTCTTTTCGCCCTGCACCCAGGCGCCGTTGACATAGGCGCGCGTTTCCAGCAGCGAAGGGTCCTTGAGCAGGCTTTTCAGATCGGTCATTTGGTCGAGCATGATGTCCTCCGACGTCTTTCGTTTCGGCTTGGCGACAGCCAGATCATCTGATGAACTGCAAGTCCACCCCCAGAGTGAGCCGATCATGGACCTGAGCGACGCCTATTCCATTTCCAAGCATACTCCCGGATTCGAGGCATACCCACCCCTCTGGGCGCAAAAGGCCGAGGCCTTTCGCAACCGCCTGTCCGAGACGGGCCACGCCCGTCTGGGCCTGGCTTATGGTGACGGAACGCGGCAGGCGCTCGATCTGTTCCTGCCCGAGGGCTCGCCGCGCGGGCTCGTCGTCTTCGTGCATGGCGGCTACTGGCTGGCCTTCGACCGGTCCAGCTGGTCGCACCTGGCCGAAGGCGCCCGCGCGCGCGGCTCGGCGGTGGCGCTACCGTCTTACGATCTCTGCCCGACCGTCCGCATCACAGACATCACCCGCCAGGTCGCGCAGGCCGTTACCTTCGCCGCGCGAGAGGTTCCCGGCCCGATCCGCCTCACCGGCCATTCCGCCGGCGGGCACCTGGTCGCTCGCATGGCCGCGCCCGGCATCCTGCCAGACGAGATTGCCGCCCGCCTCGCCCATATCCTGCCGATCTCGCCACTCACCGACCTCGCACCACTCATGCAGACCGCGATGAACGCCGACCTGCGCATCGACGCGGCCGAGGCGCGCGCCGAAAGCCCGGTGCATCAGGCAAAACCGAGGGTCCCTGTCACGATCTGGGTCGGCGCGAACGAACGCCCCGCCCTGCTCGACCAGTCCGAACGGCTCGCGAACGCCTGGGGCTGTGGTCACGTGGTCGAACCGGGCAAGCACCATTTCGACGTGATCGAAGGACTGGAAGACCCGGGAGGCCCGATGGTGGCCCGGCTGCTGTCCTGACCGCTGTTTCTTCGGACCAGAAATACCCTTGGGGGCGGCGGACTCGGGTCGCCCCTTGCGATCCGAAACCCTAGCCCGGAAGCTCCGCCGACGGGATCATCGGAAAGAACACGCCGCCCGACCACAGGCCGAACCAGTCGATCCCGTCCACCGCGTGATGCGCACCGATCTCGACCAGCCGATAGAAGCTCTTTCGGTCGATCAGTGCCTCCAACCCGGCGCGCACATGCACATAGGGCGACGGTTCGCCCGTCTCCGGATCGCGCAGGACGCGGATCGGGTTGTCCTTGCCTGCGACGGTCACGTCCCCCACATGTGTGGTAAAGGTCAGGACCTGCGCATCGCCGTCCCCCTCGGCGGCGAAGTCGACAGCGACGAACGGCGCGTCGTCTACCGTGATGCCAACCTTCTCGACAGGCGTGACAAGGAAATATTTACCATCTTCGAGCTTCAATATCGACGAGAACAGCCTGACCAGTTCAAAGCGCCCGATCGGCGTACCAAGGTAGAACCATGTGCCGTCCCGCGCGATCCGGATGTCGAGATCCCCGCAAAAGGGCGGGTTCCACAGGTGCACCGGCGGCGGCCCTTTGCGCGTCGCGCTGCGAACCGAGGCAGCCAGGCCCTCGGCAGAGGGTGTCACGAGATTTTGTGCACTCATTCGTTTTGCCATTTCCGTTTACAGCAATACACTCAACTCCACACATATAGAACTTGCAGGAGAGATAACATGGCCGAGGACCTGGTCGCCGAGATCGAGGCGCTGGAAGACAAGCTGGCCGAGGCCAAGCGTTCGATCACGGCGCGCTTCATCGGCCAGGATCGGGTCGTGGAACTCACGCTGTCCGCTCTGCTCTGCGGCGGACACGCGCTGCTGATCGGCCTGCCGGGCCTGGGCAAGACCCGCCTGGTGGAAACGCTTTCGACCGTGATGGGTCTCAGGGGCAACCGGGTGCAGTTCACGCCCGACCTCATGCCCGGCGACATCCTCGGGTCCGAGGTGCTGGAAACCGGCGTCGACGGCTCGCGCACCTTCAAGTTCATCGAGGGGCCGATCTTCTGCCAGCTTCTGATGGCGGACGAGATCAACCGCGCCAGCCCGCGTACCCAGTCGGCGCTGCTGCAGGCGATGCAGGAAAAGGCCGTCACGGTCGCAGGCCAGACCCGCAAGCTCGAGGCGCCCTTCCACGTGCTCGCCACGCAGAACCCGATCGAGCAGGAAGGCACCTATCCCCTGCCCGAGGCGCAGCTCGACCGTTTCCTCGTGCAGATCGACGTGCCCTATCCGACCCGCAAGACCGAGCGTGACATCCTGCTGGCCACCACGGGCACCGAAGAGGCCGAAAGCCACGAGGTCTTCGACGGCGCGTCCCTGATTGCCGCGCAGAAACTGCTCCGCCGGATGCCGGTGGGCGATGCGGTGGTCGAGATGATCCTGGACCTCGTGCGCGCCTTCCGGCCCGACGATCCCTCGGCCAGCGACAAGGTGCGCGAGATGGTGGCCTGGGGCCCCGGCCCCCGCGCCGCGCAGGCGCTCATGCTGGTGGTGCGCGCCCGGGCCCTGCTGGAAGGCCGCCTCGCGCCCTCGCCCGAGGACGTTCTGAACATGGCGCGGCCCGTGCTGGTGCACCGGATGGCGCTGACCTTCTCGGCCCGCGCGCGCGGCGAGAACCTTGGCAAGCTGATCGACGAGGTGGCAGGCGGCATGATGCGCTCCGAGGCCGCCGCGTGACATCCGAGGTCGCCCTTCTGAGGCAGCGCGCGCAGGAAGAGGCGTCGCGCCTGCCTGCGCTTCTGGCGCGGGCCGAACAGCTTGCCGGCACGGTGCTGCTGGGCGAGCATGGCCGCCGCCGCGCCGGCTTGGGCGACGATTTCTGGCAATACCGTCCGCTGCGCCCCGGCGACAGCTATCGCCAGATCGACTGGCGTCGGTCCGCGCGGGGCGACGACCAGTTCGTGCGCGAACGCGAATGGCAGATCGCGCAGTCGGTCCTGCTCTGGGTCGATCCCGGCGCCTCGATGCGCTTTGCCGGTGACCGAAACCTGCCCACCAAGGCCGATCGCGCCCGCCTGATCGCGCTGGCCATGTCGATCCTGCTGGTGCGTGGGGGCGAACGCGTGGGCCTGACGGGCTGGAAACTGCCGCCGCAGCGAGGCGAGCCGCAGATCCTGCGGCTGGCGCAGATGCTGTCGGAAGAGGGCGAGGACGATTACGCCGAACCCGAGGCGCGCGGCATGCTGCCCCATGCGCGCGCGCTATTCGTGTCGGATTTCCTGGGCGACGTGACCCCGGTCGAGGCGGCGCTGACCAAGGCCGCTGATCGCGGCGTGCGCGGCGTGCTGTTGCAGGTGCTGGACCCGGCAGAGGAGCGCTTTCCCTTCGAGGGGCGGACGATTTTCGAATCGGTGGGCGGCACCCTGGCGCATGAGACGCTGAAGGCGGGCGAGTTGCGCGCGCGTTATCTGGCGCGCCTCGCCGAACGCAAGGCTCGGCTCGATTCGCTGTGCCGCCTGACGGGCTGGCAGCATTTTGTGCATCACACCGACCACAGCGCCCAATCGGCCCTGCTGTGGATCTGGCGGGCCATGGATGGAGGCCACGGATGACCCTCTTCGGCGGAGCGTTGGGCTTTACCACTCCCTGGCTTCTGCTGGGGCTCCTGGCGTTGCCCATCCTCTGGGTGATCCTGCGCGCCGTGCCGCCCGCCCCGATCAGACGGCGCTTTCCCGGCGTCGTTCTGCTGCTGGGCCTCAAGGATGACGACCAGGTCACCGACCGCACGCCGTGGTGGCTGCTGCTGCTGCGCATGCTGGCGGTGGCGGCGGTCATCCTGGGCCTCGCCGGGCCCGTCCTGAATCCCGAAACCGAGGACCGCGCCGCAGGCGACGGCCCCCTGCTGATCGTCATGGATGCCAGCTGGGCCTCGGCGGCGGACTGGCGGGCGCGGATCACCGCGCTGGACGGGCTGCTGGCGCGTGCCGGTCGCGAAGGCCGCCCCGTCGGCGTGCTGCGCCTGACCGATCCCCAGCCGGTGCAGATGCTGTCCGCCGACGTGCTGCAATCGCGCCTGACCGGCCTGCTGCCGGAACCGTGGGAGCCTGGGGCCGAGCGGCTCGAGGCCACCCTCGCCGCCCTGCCCGAGGGCGATTTCGACAGCTACTGGATGTCCGACGGGCTGGCCCGCGAGGCCCGTGCACCGCTGCTCGCCGCTCTGGAGGAACGAGGGCAAGTCACGGTCTTTGAAAGCCCCCGCAGCCTCTACACGCTGGAACCCGCCCGGTTCGAGGAAGGCAACATCGCCCTGACGCTGGCCCGCCTGCGCCCCGGCCCCGAGACCGAGGTCTCGATTGCGGGTCACGGGCTGGACCCCGCCGGCAACCCCGCCGTGCTGGTGCGCGCGCCCGTCACCTTCGAGGCCGACGCCCTGCGCGCCGATCTGGCACTGTCCCTTCCCGCCGAGCTGCGCGCCCGCATCACCCGGTTCGAGGTCGAGGGCATCCGCAGCGCCGGCGCCGTCACCCTGCCCGACGACTCCCTCAGCCGGCGCGAGATCGCGCTGATCGCGGGCCGCGAGAACCGCGAAGGGCTGGAGTTGCTGTCGCCGCTGCACTACCTGCACAAGGCGCTGGAACCGACCGCCGACCTGCTGGATGGCGCGCTTCTGGACATCCTGCCCGCCAATCCCGATGTCATCATCCTGGCCGACGTGGCGACGCTGTCCGACGCTGAACAGGCGGCACTGCTGGACTGGCTGGACAAGGGCGGGATGCTGCTGCGCTTCGCCGGGCCGCGCCTTGCCGCCAGCGATGTCAGCCGCGACGAGGAAGATCCACTGATGCCCGTGCGCCTGCGCGCCGGTGGCCGCAGCGTCGGCGGCGCGATGAGCTGGGGAGAGCCCAAGGCCCTGGCCCCCTTCGGTACCGACAGCCCGTTCTTCGGGCTCGCGATCCCCCCTGACGTGACGGTGAACAGCCAGGTCATGGCCCAGCCCGATCCCACGCTGGCGGACCGTGTCGTGGCGCAGCTGACCGACGGCACGCCGCTGGTCACCCGCAAGGAGGTGGGCTTGGGGCAGGTCGTGCTGTTCCACGTCACCGCAAACGCCGAATGGTCGAGCCTGCCTCTTTCGGGACTGTTCGTGCAAATGCTTGAACGCCTCGCCGTGTCGTCGCTGGCCGAGGCGCCCGCCGCCAAGGAGCTCGAAGGGACCATCTGGCAGCCGGTGCGCGTACTGGACGCCTTCGGCGCGCCGCGCGACGCCGGGACCCTGCCCGGCGTGGCGGGCGATCTGCTGGTGTCGGCGGCGCTGGGCCCCGACCTGCGCCCCGGCCTCTATGAAGGCGAAGACCGCACCATCGCGCGCAACGTAATTGCCGCCGGGACGGAATTGCTGCCCGCCGTCTGGCCCGACCGCATCCCGGTCGAGGGGCTGGGCCGCCCGCAGGAAACCCCGCTGGCGGGCTGGCTGCTCGGTCTGACCATCGCGCTGCTTCTGGCGGACGTGGTGGCATCGCTGGCGCTGTCGGGACGGCTGCGCAGTGCGCGGGCGACCACCGCGGCGCTGGTGGCGCTGGCCCTGCTGATCCCGGCGCCGCGCGCGCAGGCGCAGGACACCACCGATGACGCCCGCGCCATCGCCGCCACTTCGGATGTGGCACTGGCGCATGTCATCACCGGCGACGACCAGATCGACCGTCTGGCCCGCGCCGGGCTGCGCGGCCTGTCGGAAACGCTTTTCTTCCGCACCTCGATCGAACCCGCCGAACCGATGGGCGTGAACCTGGAAACCGACGAACTCGCCTTCTACCCGTTCCTCTACTGGCCGATCACCGCCTCGCAGCCGACCCCTTCGGACGAGGCCTATGCGCGGCTCAATACCTACCTACGCTCGGGCGGGATGATCCTGTTCGACACGCGCGACGCGGACGTGGCCGGTTTCGGCGCCAACACCCCCGAGGGGCGCAAGCTGCGCGACCTCGCCCGCCCGCTGGACATACCACCGCTGGAACCCGTGCCGGCGGACCACGTGCTGACCCGCACCTTCTACCTGCTCCAGGATTTCCCCGGCCGCTATACCGGCCGCGGCGTCTGGGTCGAGGCGGCGCCGCCCGACGCCGAACTGATCGAGGGGATGCCATTTCGCAACCTCAACGACAACGTGACCCCGGTGGTGATCGGCGGCAACGACTGGGCCGCCGCCTGGGCGATGGATGACAGCGGCAATCCCCTGGTGCCCATCGGGCGTGGCTTCAGCGGCGAACGCCAGCGCGAGATAGCCTATCGTTTCGGAGTGAACCTGGTGATGCATGTGCTGACCGGCAACTACAAATCCGACCAGGTCCACGTGCCTGCCCTGCTCGACAGGCTCGGCCAATGAGCGGGCAGATCGTCTTTGACCCGCTGCTTCCCTGGGAAGCGATCTGGGTTCTGGCTGCGCTGGCATTGGCCGGCGTGGGACTGGCGCTGTGGCGCGGCCTGTCGGGCTGGGCGTTGCGCGCGCTGGCCGGGATCGTGCTGATCGGCGCGCTCACACAGCCCTCCTATCAGGTCGAGGATCGCGCGCCCTTGTCCGACATCGTACTGATGGTGGTGGATGAAAGCGCCTCGCAGCAACTGGCGGAACGCGCTGGCGTGACGGCGGATGCCGCCGACGCGCTCGAGGCGCAGATCCTCGCCCGCCCCAACACCGAGATCCGCCGCATCCCGGTGGGCGACGGCGAGGGCGACAGCGGATCCCTCCTGATGAGCGCGCTTTCCCAGGCGATGGCCGAGGAACCGCGCGCCCGCATCGCCGGGATCTTCCTGCTGTCCGACGGCCGCCTGCACGATCTCGAACGCGCCCCCGACCTGCCCGCGCCGTTGCACCTGCTGATGACCGGGCGCGAGACAGACTGGGACCGCCGCCTGATCGTCAAGAATGCCCCCGCCTTCGCCATTCTCGGCGAAGAAGTAAACCTGACCCTGCGGATCGAGGATGACGGCGCCGCGCCCGGCGACTTGTCGACCGAGTTGCTGATTTCCGTCGATGGCGCGGAACCCGAGACGTTTCGCGTTCCGGTGGGCGAGGATCTGAGCTTGCCGATCACCCTGCCCCATGGCGGGCTGAACGTGATCGAATTCACCGTTCCCGCCGCCGAGGGCGAACTGACCGACCGCAACAACACCGCGCTGGTGCAGATCAACGGCGTGCGCGACCGGCTGCGCGTGCTGCTGGTATCTGGCGAGCCTCATGCCGGCGGGCGCACCTGGCGCAACCTGCTGAAATCCGACTCCAGCGTCGACCTGGTGCATTTCACCATCCTGCGTCCGCCGGAAAAACAGGATGGCGTGCCGGTCAACGAACTGTCGCTGATCGCCTTCCCGACTCGTGAGCTGTTCCTGGAAAAAATCGACGATTTCGACCTGATCATCTTCGACCGCTACAAGCGGCGCGGAATCCTGCCGTCGATCTACCTGGACAACGTGCGCAACTATGTCGAGAAGGGCGGCGCGTTGCTGGTCGCCGCAGGACCCGATTTCGCCAGCGCGGATTCGATCTATCGCTCTCCGCTGGCAGAGATCATCCCGGCAGAGCCCACGGCCCGCGTCGTCGACGAGGGCTATCGGCCGAAGGTCACCGACCTGGGTCAGAAGCACCCGGTGACGGCGGGCCTGCTGGGCGAGGACAGCTGGGGCCGCTGGTTGCGCCAGATCGAGGTCGACCCGGTGGCGGGCGACGTGGTCATGTCGGGCGCCGAAGACCGGCCTCTGCTGATCCTCGACCGGGTCGGCGAGGGGCGTGTGGCGCTGCTGGCCTCGGATCACGCATGGCTCTGGTCGCGCGGCTACGAGGGTGGCGGCCCGCAACTGGAACTGCTGCGCCGCCTCGCCCACTGGATGATGAAGGAACCCGAACTCGAGGAAGAGGCGCTTTGGGCCCAGCCCACCGGCCAGACCATGCGCATCATCCGCCGCACGCTGGAGGACAGCGTGGGTCCGGTCACGATCACCCGCCCCGACGGCACGACCGAAGAAGTCACCCTGTCCGAGGTCAGCCCCGGCCGGTTCGAGGCGCTGTATACCGGCCCCGAGATCGGGCTTTACCGCCTGTCCGAGGGCGAGCAGAGCGTCGTGATCGGCCTTGGGCCAGCCGCCCCGCGCGAGTTCGAGCAGACCATTGCCTCGGCCGAGGCGCTGACGCCGCTGATCGACGGCACCAATGGCGGCACGCCGCGTCTGGAGGAGGGTGTGCCGCAGATCCGCGAGGTGCGCGAGGGTCGTCCCGCCGCCGGACGAGGCTGGATCGGCATCACGCCACGCGAGGCCTACGAAACGCTGGACGTGACGCAGACGCCATTGCTGCCAGCGTGGCTGGTGCTGCTGCTGGCATCGGCGCTGATCGTGGGTGCCTGGCTGCGCGAGGGCCGCTCGGGTCCGCGGGGAGGGGCGGCCGCCTAGGCCTGCCCCGGTTCCTGTTCCAGCAGGATCGCGCGGGATTGCGACGCGAATTCGCGCCGCAGGATCACGCCAACGGTAAACACCGTCGCGACAAGCAACGCGGCCGGACCGATCAGCCAGGCCGCACTGGCGATGCCGAAATAGACCGAGCGCAATCCGCGGTTGTAGCCGCGCGCGGCAAAGATATTGATCTCACCGGCCTTGCGGGCGCGGGGCATTGCCACCGGATCGTCGGGATCGTTCGGCACCGCCGCCATCAGAACGGCGCAATAGCCGAACAGCCGGTGCGACCAGACGAACTTCAGGAACGCGTTGGCGGCGAAAAGCAGCATCAGGATCAGCTTGATCTCCCAGACCACGACCGGGTCGGCGGATTGCGTCAGGTCCTGCGCCACGCCGCGCAACCGTTCGGCATTGCCCAACAACGCGAACCCGCCCCCGATCGCGATCATGCTGCCCGAGGCGAAGAACGCCGTGCCCTGCCGCAACTGCCCGACGATCTGCGAATCGAAGATGCGCGGGTTGCGATGGACAAAGGCCACCATCCATTCGCGGCGATACCCCGCCATCAGGGCTGAAGTCGAGGGAAAGCGTTTCGGCGGATGCTCGATCAACCGCGTCGATACGAACCATGCGAAGACCAGGAACCCGACCGCCGCCCAGTCGGCGGGCGAGAACAGCGTTAGGCTTTCGATCAGGGTCATGGGCCTGTCAGAACGGCTTGACCACCACGACCCAGAGAATCGCGATGGCGCCAAAGACGCTGACCTCGTTGAAGATGCGCAGATACTTGTCGCTTTCAGTGAAAACGCCGCGCCGCGCACGCAGCACCAGGCGCCCGGTCCAGCCGTAATGCGCCGCCAGCGCCAGCACGAGGGCGATCTTGAGATGCGTCCAGGCCGGCCAGCCCCAGAGATGCGCCAGCCACAGCCCGGTGACGATGGCGATCACGCCAAGCCCCAGCGAAAAACGGTAGAGCCGGATCGTCAGGTCACCCAACGGGCCAAACTCGCCCAGCCGGTCCCATTCGCGCTTCCAGTAGATCAGGGCGCGCGGCACGGCAAAGATCGACGTCATCCAGCCCATGACGCAAAGAATGTGTATGATCTTGATCCAGTTCATGCGCGCACCTGACCGGCCCACACGATAAAGTTCAAGATGCCGCGACGGGGTGAGACGATTTTGACTCGCCGGATCGCGATTTTGGTTATATAAGTTGACCAATTCAGGGAGGAACGCCGATGCAGATGCCCAAACCCGATGCCTCGATCCTGGCGCGCAAGGCCCGGATCGTAGAGCGCCTGCGCAAGGTGCTGCCCGCCGACGCGGTGATAGACGACGAGGCCGAGACGCGCGCCTATGAATGCGACGCGCTGACCGCCTATCGCTGCCCGCCGTTGGCAGTGGTGCTGCCCTCGACGACTGAGGAAGTCTCGAAGGTGCTGCGCGTCTGCTGGGAAGAGGGCGTGCCGGTGGTGCCGCGCGGGTCTGGCACCAGCCTCGCGGGGGGCGCGCTGCCCACCGCCGACAGCGTGATCCTGGGCGTCGCACGGATGAACGAGGTACTCGAGACGGATTACGACAACCGTTTCATCCGGGTGCAGACAGGGCGCACGAACCTGAGCGTGACCGGCGCGGTCGAGGAGCACGATTTCTTCTACGCGCCCGACCCGTCAAGCCAGCTGGCCTGCGCCATCGCCGGCAATATCGCGATGAACTCGGGCGGGGCCCATTGCCTGAAATACGGCGTCACCACAAACAATCTGCTGGGCGTGACCATGGTGCAGATGGACGGTACCGTGGTCGAGATCGGCGGCGCGCATCTGGATTCGGGCGGGCTCGACCTGCTGGGCGTGATCTGCGGATCCGAAGGCCAGCTGGGCGTCGTGACCGAGGCCACCCTGCGCATCCTGCGCAAGCCCGAGGGCGCGCGGCCGGTCCTGATGGGCTTCGATTCAAACGAGGTGGCCGGCGCCTGTGTTTCCGACATCATCAAGGCGGGCGTGCTGCCTGTGGCGATCGAGTTCATGGACCGCCCCTGCATCGAGGCAACCGAGGCCTTTGCCAAGGCCGGATACCCGATGTGCGAGGCACTGCTGATCGTCGAGGTCGAGGGCAGCCCGGCGGAAATCGACGAACAGCTGGGCCTGATCCTGCAGATCGCGCGCCGGCACAACCCGGTGGAACTGCGCGAGGCCAAGGATGCTGACGAAGCGGGCCGGATCTGGCTGGGCCGGAAATCCGCGTTTGGCGCGATGGGCCAGATCAACGACTACATGTGCCTCGACGGCACGATCCCGGTTTCCGAACTGCCCTATGTGCTCAAGCGCATCGGCGAGATGTCGAAGGAATACGGGCTGGACGTGGCCAACGTGTTCCATGCGGGCGACGGCAACATGCACCCGCTGATCCTGTTCGACGCCAACAAGCCGGGCGACCTGGAACGCTGCGAGGCGCTGGGGGCGGATATCCTGCGGCTGTGTGTCGAGGTGGGCGGCTGCCTGACCGGCGAGCATGGCGTGGGCATCGAGAAACGCGACCTGATGGTGGACCAGTACGCGCCCGCCGATCTCGAGGCGCAGATGGCGGTGAAGGACGTGTTCGATCCGAAATGGCTGCTGAACCCGGCCAAGGTGTTCCCGCTGGCGGCCTCGGAAAGCCGCCGAAGCATCGCCCTGGCGGCGGAGTGAGGACCGGGGCTCTGCCCCGGACCCCGGAGTTTGTTTGGCAAGATGAAGATGAAACCAGAGACAGAGGCCGAACTGGCCGAGATCATCGCCGGGGCCTCGGGGCCTTTCCATATCCGCGGTGGTGGCACGCGCAGCATCGGCAAGCCGGTGACGGGTGCGGTGCTGGAGACGGGCGGTCTGTCAGGCATCACGCTGTATGAGCCGGGCGCGCTGACCGTGGTGGTCAAGGCGGGCTCGCCGCTGGCCGAGGTGGAGGCCGCACTGGAGGCCGAGGGACAGCGCCTGCCCTTCGAGCCGATGGATTATCGCGGGCTTTTGGGAACCAGCGGCACGCCCACGGTCGGTGGCGTGGTGGCCGCCAATGTCAGCGGGCCGCGCCGGGTGCAGGCGGGGGCCTGCCGCGATTTCATGCTGGGTGTGCGCTTTGTCGATGGGACCGGGCAGATCGTCAAGAATGGCGGCCGGGTGATGAAGAACGTCACCGGCTACGACCTGGTCAAGCTCATGACCGGGAGCTGGGGCACGCTGGGCGTGCTGACCGAGGTCAGCCTCAAGGTGCTGCCCAAGCCCGACAGCGCCGCCTGCATCCTGATCGACAGCCTGTCCGTCGCGAACGCCGTGGGCGCGATGTCAAAGGCGCTGGCCTCTCCCTTCGAGGTGACGGGGGCGGCGCATGTGCCTGTCGGGCTGGATGGGCATCCGGTGACGATGCTGCGGATCGAGGGATTTGCCGGATCGGTGGATTATCGCGCCGGGCAACTGGCGGCGCTGTTTTCCGACCACGCGGTGCGGGTCGAGCACGATGCGGCCAAGGTGGCCGAAGGCTGGGCCTGGGTGCGCGATGTGGCTCCAATGCAGGGCACTGCGGGCGATGTCTGGCGGATTTCGTGCAAGCCGTCGGACGCGCCGGCGCTGGCCGACCGGCTGGACGCCGACAAGCTGCTGTTCGACTGGGGCGGCGGGTTGATCTGGGCACTGCTGCCCGAAGGCACGGATGCGCGCGCGCGGCTCGGCGCCCTTGGCGGCCATGCCACGCTGGTGCGAGGCTCTGACGCCAGCCGCGCCGCCTTGCCCGTGTTTCAGCCCGAACCCGCGCCGCTGGCCGCGTTGACCGCGGGCATCCGCGCCCGGTTCGATCCCCGCGGAGTGCTCAACCCGGGTCTCATGGACGCATGACACCGGCCGCGCTGATCGCCTTCGCGATATGCTTCGTCGCAGGACCCGCCCTGTCGGCGGGCCTGATGCGATTGCCCGACCGCCGAGCCATCGTGTCGGGCCTTGCGCTGGTCGTGGCCACGTCGGTGAGCCTTGCGCTGTGGTTGCAGGACCGGGACGGGGTTCTGGCCGGCCTGGCCCTGCTATGGCTGGCCTGGGTGCTGTCGGTGACGATGATCGCCATGGGCCTGCGCCGACGCACGGCCAATCCCCGCCCGCGACGCTGGATCACCGTGAGCGCGCTTCTTGCAACGACCTTGCCGTGGTTCGGATTGGCCACGGCCGACCTGATGGTGTGACATGCAGACGACCTTTACCGAAGAGCAGCTGAAAGACCCGGGGATCAGCCGGGCGAACGAGATCCTGCGGTCCTGCGTGCATTGCGGCTTCTGCACGGCGACCTGTCCGACCTACCAGGTGCTTGGCGACGAGCTGGATTCGCCGCGCGGCCGGATCTACCTGATCAAGGACATGCTCGAGAACGAGCGCAAGCCGGACGCGAAGACCGTCAAGCATATCGACCGCTGCCTGTCCTGCCTCGCCTGCATGACGACCTGCCCGTCTGGCGTGCATTACATGCACTTGGTGGATCATGCGCGCGACTACATCGAGAAGAACTATGACCGGCCCTGGCACGACAAGGCGCTGCGCTGGGTCCTGGCGCGGATCCTGCCTTATCCGACGCGGTTCCGCGTGGCGCTGCTGCTGGCCAAGATCGGCAAGCCCTTTGCTCCGCTGATCCCCGACGCGCGGCTGCGCGCGATGCTGGCCATGGCGCCGAAACGCATCCCGCCGGTGTCGCGCAACGACGACCCGCAGAGCTTTGCGCCAGCGGCCGTCAGGAAGATGCGCGTCGCGCTGATGACCGGCTGCGCGCAGAAGGCACTGAACACAGACATCAACGACGCCACGATCCGCCTGCTGACCCGGCTGGGCTGCGAGGTGGTTGTTGCCGAGGGCGCGGGCTGTTGCGGGGCGCTGACGCACCACATGGGCAAGACCGACGAATCGCACGGCACGGCGGCAAGGAACATCCGAGCCTGGACGCGAGAGATGGATGGCGCGGGGCTGGATGCGATCGTCATCAACACCAGCGGGTGCGGCACGACGGTCAAGGATTACGGCCACATGTTCCGGACCGAAACGCTGGCCGAGGATGCGAAACGGGTCAGCGGAATCGCCATGGACATCAGCGAAGTGCTGATGAAGCTGGACTTGCCGCAGGGCGCGGCCAAAGGGCTGCGCGTGGCCTATCACGCCGCCTGTTCGCTGCAGCACGGGCAGAAGATCAAGACCTTTCCCAAGGACCTGTTGAAACGCGCCGGCTTCGAGGTGGTGGAACCTGCCGACAGCCACCTGTGCTGCGGCAGCGCGGGCACCTACAACCTGATGCAGCCCGAAATCTCGGCCAAGCTGAAGGCGCGCAAGGTGCGCACGCTCGAGGCGAAGCAGCCCGACATCATCGCCGCCGGCAATATCGGCTGCATGATGCAGATCGGCTCGGGAACCGGGGTGCCGATCGTGCACACGGTCGAATTGCTGGACTGGGCGACCGGTGGGCCCAAGCCCCCCGCGCTGGTGGAAAAAATCTGACGCGTCGCCGCATTTTCGCCGAAACCGGACAATACTACTGTTTGAAAAATGGCGGAGATCATTGGCACATGCGGATTATATGGGGGATCCTGTTCGGTTGTCTGGCGACGACCGCGCAGGCTCAAGGGCTGTTTTCCCTCAACAGCCGCGAAGACGGTCGCATGTGGGAGGCCGTGGGCCGGCTGGAACTGGCCGGTGAGGCCTTTTGCACCGGCGCCCTGATCGACGAGCGCCTGGTCCTCACGGCAGCGCATTGCATCTTTGACACGACCACCGGCGAACCCGTGCCGGTCGAGGATCTGAACTTCCTCGCCGGATGGCGCAACGGGCGCGCCTCGGCCTATCGCCGGGTCAAGCGGGCAGTGGCACATCCCGACTACGACTTTCTGGGGCCCGCCGATTCCGACCGGGTGCGCAACGACATCGCGCTGCTGGAACTGCAACTGCCGATCCGGAACACGACCATCCGCCCGTTCGAGACCGACACCCGACCCGAGCTGGGTGACAGCGTCGGCGTGGTGTCCTATCGGCACGACCGTTCCGAGGCACCCAACCTCCAGGAAACCTGCGAGGTGATCTCGCGGCAGGATGGCATCCTGGTTCTGTCCTGCGAGGTGGATTTCGGCGCGTCGGGCTCTCCGGTGTTCAGTTTCGCCGATGACGGGCGGCCCCGGATCGTCTCGGTGGTCTCGGCCAAGGCGACCGCCGATGGCACGCCGGTGTCGCTGGGCACCGCCCTGCTGGAGCCGCTGAACGAGGTGCGGGCGCTGCTGGAGACGGCAGAGAACCCCGGGGCAGGGCTGGAACGGCTCGACGCCGGGACGCGGCGCGACACCGGTGCAAAATTCGTCAAGCCATGACCTGGCATCCGACCCCCGTGCTCACCCACCGTTTCGCGGTTGATCCATGGGGCCATTCGTGGAAGGCAGCCTTCACGGACGTGTTCGGAGAGGTGCCATGGCCTTGTCCCTGATTACCCCGGTCATCCTGTGCGGCGGTTCCGGAGCACGTCTCTGGCCGCTGTCTCGCAAGAGTTATCCCAAGCAATTCGTCCATCTCGTCGGAGAGGAAACACTGTTCCAGGCCTCAGCCCGCCGCATGTCCGGGAAAAGCGATGCGCTGCACTTTGCGTCGCCGCTGGTGATGACGAATTCCGACTTCCGCTTCATCGTGACGGAACAGCTCCAGGCGATCGGGATCGATCCGGGCGCCGTGCTGATCGAGCCCGAGGGGCGGAACACCGCACCGGCGATCCTGGCCGCGGCGCTGCACGCCATGGCCGACGATCCACATGCGATCCTGCTGGTGGCCCCGTCCGACCACGTGGTGCCCGACACCACGGCCTTTCACGCCGCGGTGGCCGCGGGTCTCGACGCGGTAGCCGGCGGCGATCTGGTGACCTTCGGCATCCAGCCGACCCACCCGGAAACCGCCTATGGCTACCTGGAACTCGGGGCCAGTCCCAAGGGCACCCGGCCCGTCAAGCTGTCGCGGTTCGTCGAGAAACCCGACGCGGCGCGCGCCCGCAAGATGCTGGATTCGGGAAATTTCCTGTGGAACGCGGGGATCTTCCTGTTCCGAGCAGCCGACATCCTGCGCGCCTTCGAGGCGCATGCCCCCGCGCTGCTGGACCCGGTGCGCACGGCCGTTACGCAGGCCCGGCCCGATCTCGGCTTTCTGCGGCTCGCACCCGAATCCTGGGCAAAGGCCGACGATATCTCGATCGACTACGCCGTGATGGAACGGGCAGGGAACCTGTCGGTTGTGCCCTTCGCCTCGGACTGGTCGGACCTTGGCGGCTGGGATGCGGTCTGGCGCGAAAGCCATCCCGACGCGAACGGTGTCGTCGCATCCGGACACGCCACCGCCATCGACTGCACCAACACGCTGCTGCGCGCAGACGGCGAAGGGCTGGAGGTCGTGGGCATCGGGCTGGACAATATCATGGCCGTGGCAATGAACGACGCGGTTCTGGTCGCAGACATGTCGCGCGCCCAGGACGTGAAGCGCGCGGTCGAGGCGCTGAAACAGAAGGGTGCTGCCCAGGCCACGCAATTCCCCAAGGATCACCGCCCCTGGGGCTGGATCGAAAACCTCGTGGTGGGCGACCGGTTCAAGGTCAAGCGCATCGTGGTCCATCCGGGCGCCTCGCTGAGCCTGCAACGCCATTTCCTCCGCTCGGAACACTGGATCGTGGTTCAGGGAACAGCCCGCGTGACCGTCGACGAGGAGGTCAGGCTGGTGAGCGAGAATGAAAGCATCTATGTCCCGCTGGGGTCGGTCCACCGGATGGAAAACCCCGGCAAACTGCCCATGGTGCTGATCGAGGTGCAGACCGGCTCCTATGTCGGCGAGGATGACATCGTGCGCTACCAGGATGTCTACGCGCGCAATTGATCCTCTTGAAATCCGCTTTTCCGTTGCCCACCTGAGAGTGGTCGGGATG
Source organism: Thetidibacter halocola (assembly GCF_018224955.1). Classification (GTDB taxonomy): domain Bacteria; phylum Pseudomonadota; class Alphaproteobacteria; order Rhodobacterales; family Rhodobacteraceae; genus Thetidibacter; species Thetidibacter halocola. Next base: position 79,731 of record NZ_JAGTUU010000007.1, on the reverse strand, counting down.
CCGCGTGGCGGGTCCCGACAAGGAACAGACGCCTGTCCCCTGGGGAAGGCGCCGCACAACCAGGTATCGCTCAACGGAGGATTCCATGCGTACTTTCGACTTTGCACCGCTGTATCGTGCTACCGTCGGCTTCGACCAGATCGCCGACCTGATGGACCGGGTGCTGACCAATGACGTCGCCCAGCCCGGCTACCCGCCCTACAACATCGAAAAGACCGCCGACGATGCCTATCGCATCTCGATCGCAGTGGCGGGCTTTTCTGACGCCGACCTGACCGTCGAGGTCAAGGAGCAGGCGCTGGTCGTCTCGGCCCGCAAGGTCGAGGAAGAGCAGGGCCGCACCTTCCTGCATCGCGGCATCGCCACCCGCGCCTTCGAGCGCCGGTTCCACCTGGCCGACCATGTGCGCGTCGTGGGCGCGGTGCATGAGAACGGCATGCTGCATATCGACCTTCAGCGCGAGATCCCCGAGGCGCTGAAATCGCGTCGGATCGCCATTGCCCGGGCCGGCAGCCTGCCCGCCGCCAAGGACGTGGTCGACGCCGACGCCGTCAACTGATCCGGCCCTTTCGCCGTTGCGTGGCCCCGGGAGCGATCCCGGGGCCTTTTCGCGTTCAGGCGGCAGCGGGAACCTGTGCTGCCGGGGTCACATCGACGATCACCGCACCCTTGCGGTGTCGCCCCTCGACATAGACATGCGCCTGCGCGATCCGCTCGAGCGGAAAACGGCGGTCGATCACCGGGCGCAGCAACCCGTCCGCGATCATTCCCAGGATCACGCGCAGGTCGTCGGCCCTGTCGGCGTTGACATGCAGAACGATGCGCGGCCCGCCTGCCAGCTTGGCCCGCAGCATGTGCCACAGTTCGCGCGCGCCGAAATTCAACGGCAGGAACAGGCCGGTTTTCCGCAGCACCGTGCGGATCCGCGCCCAGTTCGTCGCGCCGACCGTATCGAACACAAGGTCATAGGGCCCGGCCGAGGCGGGATCGTCGACCCGGTAATCCAGCACCACGTCCGCGCCAAGATCGCGCATCAGCCCGGAATTGCCCGCCGACGCCGAGGCCGTCACATTGGCTCCCAGCGCCTTGGCGACCTGGATGGCGTAGACGCCAACGCCGCCCGATCCGCCCAGGATCAGCACGCGCTGGCCCGGCGCGACATTGGCCACGTCGCGCAGGAATACCAGCGCGCAGAGTGCGCCAAAAGGCAGCGCCGCCGCCTCGGCATCGCTGAGGTCGTCGGGCGTGGGCAGGATCGTCGCATCCTCGTCCAGCACCAGGAATTCCGCATGCGCCCCGCCGCCGGCAAAGCCGAACACCCTCTGACCGGGGGTAAAGCGGGTCACGGCATGGCCTACGGCCACCACCTCTCCGGCCATTTCCATCCCCAGCACGGAATTGCGGGGTCGCAGCAGCCCGGTCATCAGCCGCCCCGGCAGCCACAGGATGCCCGGAAAGGCCGAGGCGCGCAGCCGCCAGTCGGCGGTCGTCACGCTGCTGGCACGCACCCGGATCAGGACCTGCTTCGGGCCCGGTGCCGGGGTAGGGATTTCGGCGATGCGGACGGTGTCGGCGGCGCCATATTCTGTGTAGATCGCGGCTTTCATGCCGGGCCTCCTTTCCTTTGGATCGGTCCAATGCACAATAACTGATACGGTATCTTTTCATATTGACTGGATTCTCAGACAATCTATGCATTTATGCATGGATTGGAGATCGGTGGAGTTCGACTGGAACCGCGCACGGGCCTTCCTGGTGACCGCCGAAGAAGGCTCGCTCTCCGCCGCCGCGCGGGCGCTGAACATGGCGCAGCCCACGCTTGGGCGACAGGTCTCGACGCTGGAGGCGGAACTGGGCGTCACCCTGTTCGAGCGCGTCGGGCGCGGGTTGCAATTGACGGAGGCGGGCACCCGCCTGCTGGATCACGCGCGCCGCATGGGTGATGCGGCGGGTGCGCTGTCGCTGGCCGCGCGGGGCCAGTCCACCGCCGTCGAGGGGCACGTCGCGATCACCGCGTCAGAGATCTATTCCACCTGGCTGTTGCCGCGCATCCTGCCCCGCCTTCGGGCCGAGGCGCCCGGCATTACGATCGAGGTCGTCGCCTCGAATGCGATCCGCGACCTGAAACGGCGCGAGGCGGACATCGCCATTCGCAACGCCCGCCCCGACCAACCAGATCTGATCGCACGTCTGGTGGCTGAGGATCGCGGCACCTTCTTCGCGACCCCCGCCTACCTTGATCGGCTTGGCCATATCGCGGCGCTGGACGACCTGGCGCGGGCGGATTTCATCGGTTTCGACGACACGCCCAACTACATCGACGCGCTGCGCCGCTACGGCGTGCCGGTGTCAGAGGCGAATTTTCCGGTCATCGCCTCCACCCATCCGGCGCATTGGCAGATGGCGCGGGCCGGACTGGGGATCGGAGTGGGCCCCTGCGGGCTGGGCGATTCGGACCCGGACCTGCGGCGGGTGCTGCCCGACGGGCCGTTCTTCGACTACCCGGTGTGGCTGGTCGCGCATCGCGAGTTGCGCACCAACCCGCGCGTGCGGCTGGTCTGGGACGTGCTGGCCGACGCCCTGCCCGCGCTTCTGGCAGAGGGCTGAGCCCTAGCGGCAGTAAGGCCCGCCGCGATGCATCCGCGTGTCAAAGTGGAAATGGTCCTCGTGATGGCCATCCGAGCCGGGGCCAAGAACCGTGCCAAAGCGTCCGCAGGCGTCGGAATGCATCTGGCGCAGCGCCTTGCCGCGCTTGCCGCTGCCCCAATCGTTCAGCACCGTCACCTCTGACCCGTCGCGCAGGCGAAAGCCCGAAATGTCGATGGCCTTGCCGCGCCCATGCTCGGAAATCGGCGCACCGGGCTTGTGGTTGCGGGTGCGGCAGGCGTAATGCGCAGCGACCTTTATCTCGGCCAGCCCGCCGCCCTGGCGGCGCAGCGAGGGAGCGGCAGTGTCGTCGATCCAGCGGCGCAGCGCGCGCGCCGTGGCGCAGTCGATCAGCGCCGCCTGGCTGAGCCCGACCTCGCCCACCGCGCGCAGCCGCACTGCCTCGTCGATGCCGCACCCGGCGATCTCGGCCTCGACGGCACCCACGGGTTCACCCACCAGAGCCGGGTCGCCGCAGAGGCCACCACCGGCCGACTCGCCCTCGAAGGCGGTGGACAGGAAGGACCGGACGCCGTCCAGCGCACCGGTATCCCGCGTCATCACGCGTTCGCGCCCCGCGCCGCAGGCCGCGAGAAACAGGAGGGAAAGAACAAGAAGCCGTGTCACCGATCCACCTTCACCCGTCCGAAGTCTGGCTTATCAGTATCCTGACCTGCCTCCAGAATGCCACGCCGGATGGCGCGGGTGCGGGTGAAATAGGCGTGAAGCTGCTCACCGTCGCCGGTTCGGATGGCGCGTTGCAGGGCAAACAGCTCTTCGGTGAAGCGGCCCAGGATTTCCAGCGTAGCGTCCTTGTTGTTCAGGAACACGTCGCGCCACATGGTCGGGTCAGAGGCCGCGATGCGGGTGAAGTCACGGAAACCGGCGGCCGAGAACTTGATCACCTCCTGGTCGGAGACGCGGCGCAGGTCGTCGGCGACGCCCACCATCGTGTAGGCGATCAGGTGGGGAATGTGGCTTACCACGGCACAGACGAGGTCGTGATGCTCGACATCCATCCGCTCGCAATTGGCGCCCAGCGCGCGCCAGTATGCCTCGACCCGCCCCACCGCGCCCTCTGCAGCATCGCCCGGCACGATCAGGCACCAGCGGTTGTCGAACAGCGTGGCAAAGCCCGATTCCGGGCCGGAATGCTCTGTCCCGGCCATCGGGTGGCAGGGCACGAAATGCACGCCTTCGGGCAGGTGCGGGCCGACCGCCTCGACCACCGCGCGCTTGACCGACCCCACGTCGATCACCGTGGCCCCCGGCGCCAGGTGCGGGGCGATGGCCTCGGCCACGGCACCCATCGCACCAACCGGCACCGCCAGCACGATCAGGTCGGCGCCCTGCACCGCCTCTTCGACACTGTCGCAGACCCGGTCGCACAGCCCGATGCGGCGGGCCGTGTCGCGCGTGGCGGCAGAGCGGGCATAGCCCGTCACCTCAGCCGCCATGCCGGCGCGGCGCATCGCCCAGAACATCGACGACGCAATCAGGCCCAGGCCGATCAGCGCGACGCGCTTGTAGGGTTCGGTCATCGCTCGCCTGCCTTGAACAGGCCGATGCAATGGGCGACCCGGCGGCACGACGCCTCGTCACCCACGGTGATGCGCAGGAAATTGGGCAGGCCGTAGCCCGCCACGCGCCGCACCAGGATGCCCTGTTTCTGCAGGAAGTCGTCGCAGGCCTCGGCCTCTGCCCTGTCGGCGAAGCGGGCCAGGACGAAATTCGTCATCGACGTGTCGCAAGGCACACCATGCTCGCCCAGCGCCTCGGCCAGCCAGTGGCGAAGGCGGGCGTTTTCCTTGCGGCAATACTCCAGGTAGGCGGTGTCTCGCACTGCCGCCTCGGCGGCGGCCAGCGCCGTGTTGGACAGGTTGAAGGGCTGGCGCACGCGGTTCAGCACGTCGATGACCTCGCGCGGGGCATAACCCCAGCCGACGCGCATCCCGCCCAGCCCGTAGATCTTGGAGAAGGTGCGCGTCATCACCACATTGTCGCGCATCTCGACCAGTTTGGCGCCGCCGTCATAGCCGTCGACATATTCCGCATAAGCCCCGTCCAGCACGAGGATCGCCTGCTTCGGCAGGCCTTCGGCCAGGCGTTCGACCTCGGACAGGCCGATCATCGTGCTGGTCGGATTGCCCGGGTTGGTCAGGTAGACGAGCTTGGTCCGCTCGGTGCAGGCGGACAGGATCGCGTCGATATCCACCACGCGGCCGCGTTCCGGCACGGAGACCGGCGTGGCCCCGGCGGCCAGCGCAATGATGCGATACATGGAAAAGCCGTGCTCGGTGTAAATCACCTCGTCGCCCGGCCCGGCATAGGCCTGCGCGAGGAATTGCAACACCTCGTCGCTGCCCACGCCGCAGATGATCCGGTCGGCATCCAGCCCGTGCGTCTCGGCGATGGCGCGGCGCAGGTCGGCATGATCCGTCGAGGGATAGCGATGCAGGTCATGCGCCGAGCGGGCAACCGCCTCTTTCACCGCGTCGCTGGGTCCGAACGGGTTCTCGTTCGAACTGAGCTTGATGACATTCGTCACCCCGTCGAGCTTGGCCTTGCCCCCGACATACAGCGCGATGTCCATGATCCCCGGTTGCGGAACGAAACGGCCCATGTGGCACCTCCTTGACCCGGCCTGCTTTACCGTCCGTGGCGGGCAGAGGGAAGCACCAAGGTGCCGCGCTGCCGCATCAGACCACGACCTCCATCGCGGTCTGCTCGCCAACGCCGAAGACGCGCTTGTATCGGGCGATCTGGTCGGCCGGGCCCATCGCCTTGTTCGGGTTGTCCGACAGCTTGACCGTGGGGTGGCCATTGGCGCTGACCGCCTTGCAGACCAGGCTGAAGGGCGCCAGCCGGTCATCCGGGGTCAGCCCCCTGAAATCGTTGGTCAGCAGCGTTCCCCAGCCAAAGGACACGCGCACGCGCCCCGCGAATTGCCGGTAAAGCGACAGGATCACGTCCACGTCCAGCCCGTCCGAGAAGATCACCAGTTTCTTCGTCGGATCCTCGCCGCGCGACTGCCACCAGCGGATCGCGGTTTCCGCGCCCTCGGCCGGATCACCGCTGTCGATGCGGATGCCGGTCCAGCCCGCCAGCCAGTCGGGCGCGCGCTGCAGGAAGCCTTCGGTGCCGTAGGTGTCGGGCAGGATGATGCGCAGGTTGCCGTCGTGTTCCTCGTGCCAGTCGGCCAGCACGTCGTAAGGGGCGCGGGCCAGCGCCGCATCGTCCTCGGCCAGCGCCGCATAGACCATCGGCAACTCATGTGCGTTGGTCCCGATCGCCTCGAGGTCTCGGTTTTTGGCAATGAGGCAGTTGGAGGTGCCGACGAAACTCTCGCCCAGCCCCTCGAGCATGGCCTGCACGCACCAGTCCTGCCAAAGGAAGGAATGCCGCCGCCGCGTGCCGAAATCGGCGATGCGCGCGCCCGGCTCCTGCCGCAGGCGTTCGACCTTTTCCCAGAGCTTGGTCATGGCGCGGGCATAGAGCACCTGCAACTCGAACCGGCCCATGTCATGCAGCACGGCCCGACCGCGCAGTTCCATGAGCACGGCCAGCGCCGGGATTTCCCACATCATGACCTCGGGCCACTTGCCCTCGAAAGTCAGTTCATATTGATCGCCCACCCGTTCGAGATGGTAGGGCGGCAGGCGCAGCGCCTCGAACCATTCCATGAATTCGGGCGTGAACATCTGGCGCTTGCCGTAGAACGTGTTGCCGCGCAGCCAGGTGGATTCCCCCCGCGTCAGCGAAAGAGAGCGAATGTGGTCAAGCTGCTCGCGCAACTCGCCCTCGTCGATCAGGCGCGCGAGCGGCACGTGGTCGGAACGGTTGATCAGGCTGAACGTCACGGTCGTGTCGGGCCGGTTGCGGAAAACCGACTGGCACATCAGCAGCTTGTAGAAATCCGTATCGATGAGCGACCGCACGATGGGGTCGATCTTCCATTTGTGGTTCCACACGCGGGTGGCGATATCGACCATGTGGGCCTCCGGTGGCTCCGCCTGTGACGGGGTTAGTGCATGCGGGGCGGTCAGGGCAAGCCCGGACCCGCCGCGCGGCCCAGATCGCGCTTGCTGCGCCGCAGTTCTTCGTCGAGTTCACCGGGCTTGTGACGCGAGACCTTCAGCGCCTCGTCCAGCGTCTGGCCCTCGACCGCGGCGGCGGCAAGGCGGGCCAGCGAATGGGTCGATACCCGGCGGGTGCCCTTCAGCGCCGAGCGGCTCAGCCCCAGCGCGGCAAGATAGGTGTGATAGGGGCCCAGCGTGCCGGGCCCTTCGACCGCCTCGCCCCCGGCCACCTGTTCGCATGCGGTCACGTCGACCGAGACATAGGCCCGGCAGATCACGGGCCGCGCATCGTAGGCGCGGCAAGCACGGGTCTGGGGGTCGAGCGCGGGGCAGGCACGCGGATGCCAGGCGCGCCCGTCAGCCTGCCCGGCCAGCGGCGACAGCGCGGCGTGCAGGTCGCGCGCCTCGGCCTCGGTGATGGTGCCGCCATCCGCGCCCGACAGGATGCAGCAAAAGGCGCAACCCGACGCGCAGGCCAGCCCCTGCGGCACGGGTGAGGCCGACAGCGCCAAGCGTCCGAGGCCCTGCGCCGCCGTGCCATCGGCCAGCCGGTCCAGCACCAGATCGGGGGACGTGCCCTGCGCCGCCTCCGCCTCGGCCCAGGCGACCAGCCCACGCCGTGCGCGATCCGCCACGTCGGGGCGCGTGCCGACCCGTGCCTCGGCGATCCGCGACGCGATGCGGCTCATGCCAGCGTCACACCCGCATCCCGCATGCCGCTCTGCGCCGCAGCCAGCGATCTGTCGAGATCGATGGCGCGGCACAGATCCTGTTGGACGGTCACGGCAAAGCCCAGCTTCGCCGCATCAACCGCCGAGAAATTCACGCAGAAATCCGTCGCGAGGCCCACCATCGTCAGATCGGTGATGCCACGCGTCCGCAGGTAGCCCTCCAGCCCCGTGGGCGTCACGTGGTCGTTCTCGAAGAATGCCGAATAGCTGTCGATCGCCGGGCGGAACCCCTTGCGGATGATCAGGTCGGCGCGGGTCGCGTCCAGCGAAGCGTGAAAGGCCGCGCCCTCGGTCCCCTGAACGCAATGATCCGGCCACAGAACCTGCGGACCATAGGGCATCTCGACCAGGTCGAAGGGTGCCTTGCCCGCATGGCTGGATGCGAAAGAAGAATGCCCGGCCGGGTGCCAGTCCTGCGTCAGGATCACCGCGTCGAACCGGGCCATCAGCGCGTTGATGGGCTGCACGATCTCATCCCCGCCAGAGACGGCCAGCGCGCCTCCGGGGCAGAAATCGTTCTGCACGTCGATCACGATCAGGGCTTTCATCGGCACCTCCATCCTTTGGCGCCTTGGGTAGGGCGCGGGGGCAGATCGGTCAAGGGCGCGGCCTCCTGCCCTCTTGCGCCCGACACACTTCGCCGCCTATTTCGGCGCCATGTTCACCGTCTGCGCGCTGTATCACTTCACCCGCTTCGACGACCCGGCCGCGCTGCGACAGCCGCTGCTTGACCAGTGCCGCGCGCAGGCCGTCACCGGCACGCTGCTGCTGGCCCGCGAGGGGATCAACGGCACGATCGCTGGCCCCGCCGAGGGCATCGACGCCGTTCTGGCGCATATCCGCGCCCTGCCCGGCTGCACCGATCTCGAGTGGAAGCTGTCGCAGGCCACCGACCGCCCCTTCGCCCGAATGAAGGTCCGGCTGAAACGCGAGATCGTGACGATGGGTCAGCCTGACGTCGACCCGCGCGCCCGCGTCGGTCACTACGTCGACCCGCAGGACTGGAACGACCTGATCCGCAGCCCCGACGTGGCGGTAATCGACACGCGCAACGATTACGAGGTCGCCATCGGCACGTTCGAGGGCGCTGTCGACCCCGAGACCGCCAGTTTCCGCGACTTTCCCGCCTGGTGGGAGAGGAATAAAGACCGCTTCCACAACAAGCGCATCGCGATGTTTTGCACCGGCGGAATCCGCTGCGAGAAATCGACCAATTGGTTGATCGGGCAGGGCGTGGACGAGGTCTATCACCTCAAGGGCGGCATCCTGAAATACCTCGAGGACGTGCCCGCAGAGGACAGCACCTGGCAGGGCGAGTGCTTTGTCTTCGACGGACGCGTCTCGGTCGGCCACGGCCTGCGCGAGGGACCGCACCAGCTTTGCCACGCCTGCCGCCGCCCGATCCTGCCCGAGGATCGCACACGTCCCGAATATGAACACGGCGTCTCCTGCCACATGTGCATCGACGAGACCTCGGACGAGGACAAGGCCCGCTTCCGCGAGCGCGAGAGGCAGATCGCGCTGGCCCGCGCCCGTGGCGAACGGCACCTGCACGCCGACATTCCCGAAGACCTCTAGGCTTCTTCTGGCCGAACGTATCCCAGGGGAGCTCCGAAGGGGCGGAGGCAGCACCCCTCCGCCCTCGCCTCAGGCGGCTACGGCCCCGCGCCGCGCGCGGTTGCCGCGCGTCAGGATCAGCACCATGATCGCGATGTTCAGCCCGTTCCAGGCAATCCCGTTGATGAAGGCCCATTGATAATCGCCGGTCCAGTCGCGGATCGCGCCCGACATCCAGCCGCCCAGCGCCATGCCGAGGATCGTCATCATCATCACCAGGCCGACCCGCGCCCCGGCCTCGCGGGCGGGCAGGAACTCTCGCACGATCACTGCGTAGGAGGGCACGATGCCTCCCTGGCTGAGGCCAAAGACGAAGCTCACGACATAAAGGCTCACCAGCCCGCCGGCGGGCAGATACAGAAACAGCGCGATGCATTGCAGGGTCGACCCGATCAGCAGCGTCCGCACGCCACCCAACCGGTCGGCCATGACGCCCGAAACCAGCCGCGACAGTACCCCACCCACCAGCATCAGCGACAGCATCTCGGCCCCGACCCCGGCGCCAAAGCCCATGTCGACGCAAAGCGCGACGATATGAACCTGCGGCATCGCCATCGCTACGCAGCAACCGATGCCCGCCAGGCCCAGCAATCCCTGCAACTGGCCGGGCGAAAAGCCCGTGGCGCGAGCCTGTGCGGCGGCGGCGGCATCGGCCCGCGCCAAGGCATCGGCGGGCACCCGGCGGCGAAGGAACTGCGCCAGCGGCAGCATGATGACCAGCGTCAGCACCGCCAGCGCCCAATAGACCCAGCGCCAGCCCGCATCCGCCGCCAGCCATCCCAGCAGCACCGGCCAGATCGCGCCCGACAGGTAGTTGCCGCAGGCCGCGACCGCCACGGCGATCCCCCGCCGCCGCTGGAACCATTGCGACAGGTCCGCGATCAGCGGGCCGAAACTGGCCGCCGTGCCGAAACCGATGGCCAGTTGCAAAAGGCTCAGGACCAGCATCGAGGGTGCCATCGCCGCCGTCGCGTATCCGACCGAGATCAGCACCGCCGCGCCCGAAAGCGCCGCCGTGACGCCGAACCGGTCCACCGCTCGGCCGATCAGCAGGTTGCCCAGCGCAAAGCCGATCATCGTCATGACATAGGGCATCGAGGCCGCCGCGCGGGTCGCGCCAAAGGTCTCCTGCACCTCGGGCAGGATCACGGTGACGACCCACATGCCGGTATTGCCCATGACGCCGATCAACAGCGTCAGGCCCAGCCGCCCCCAGGAATAGGGGCTGTCAAAGATCGCGTCGCGGTCCGTCATGGCCGCAAGACTAGGAGCATTTGAAACGCCGCGACAGCGAATTGTTGGGGGCTTTCCGGGCATCCATGTTGTGCACAACATGGGTCAAATTCAGCGGTAATATCCTTCAATCCCTTTCTTGCCTTGTCGGTTGTGTGCAACACACTGTCGCCGCCCGCCTTTCATCCCCGCCGGTCACCCCTTATGCTGCGCCAAACCAAGGAGAGAGTCATGCTTGTCAACGACCAGCTCGACCGGTGGGACCGCGAGAGCTTCTTTCATCCCTCGACCCACCTGGCCGACTTCGCCCGCGGCGCCCTGCCCAACCGGGTGGTGACGGGCGGGTCCGGCTGTCACATCGAGGATCGCGAGGGCAACCGCCTGCTGGATGCCTTCGCCGGGCTCTACTGCGTGAACGTGGGCTACGGCCGCCCCGAGATCGCCGAGGCCATTGCCGACCAGGCGCGCGAGCTGGCCTATTACCACGCCTATGTGGGCCACGGGACCGAAGCCTCGATTACCCTGGCCAAGATGGTGATGGACCGCGCGCCCGCGCACATGTCGAAAGTCTATTTCGGCCTGTCCGGATCGGACGCGAACGAGACCAACGTCAAGCTGGTCTGGTATTACAACAACATCCTAAGCCGGCCCGAGAAGAAGAAGATCATCTCGCGCTGGCGGGGCTATCACGGCTCGGGACTGATGACCGGCTCGCTGACCGGGCTGGAGCTGTTCCACAAGAAATTCGACCTGCCGCTGGCGCAGGTTCTGCACACCGAAGCGCCGTATTTCTTCCGCCGTCCCGATCCAGCGATGGACGAGGCCGGTTTCGTCGCGCATTGCGTCGCAGAGCTGGAGGCGCTGATCGACCGCGAAGGCGCCGACACGATCGCCGCCTTCATCGGCGAGCCGGTACTGGGCACGGGTGGCATCGTGCCCCCGCCCGCTGGCTACTGGACCGCGATCCAGGACGTGCTTGCGCGGCATGACATCCTGCTGATCGCCGACGAGGTTGTGACGGGTTTCGGCCGGCTTGGGTCGATGTTCGGCTCGACGCATTACGGGCTGAAACCGGACCTTATCACCATAGCCAAGGGCCTGACCTCGGCCTATGCGCCCCTGTCCGGGTCGATCGTGTCCGACAAGGTCTGGGCGGTGCTGGAACGCGGCACGGACGAGAACGGGCCCATCGGCCATGGCTGGACCTATTCCGCCCATCCCATCGGCGCGGCAGCGGGCGTTGCCAACCTTCGGCTGATCGACGAACTGGGGCTGGTCCAGGCGGCAGGAGAGACCGGTGCCTACCTGAACGCCGTGCTGCGCGACGCGCTGGCGGCACATCCGCATGTGGGCGAGGTGCGCGGCGAGGGGATGCTGGCCGCGGTGGACTTCGTCGCCGACCGGGACAAGCGGCGCTTTTTCGACGCGTCGGACAAGGTCGGTCCGCGGATCGCGGCGGCGCTGCTGGAGCAGGGCGTGATCGCCCGCGCCATGCCGCAAGGCGACATCCTGGGCTTCGCGCCGCCCTTCTGCCTCAGCCGGGAGGAGGCGGACGAGATCGCCGGCAAGACCGCCCGCGCCGTGGCGCAGGTTCTGGGCTGACAGGTCAGGGCGGGGATTCCCCGCCCGGCTTGCCCCCGCGCGGGTCGCCGTCAGAAATAGCCCCGGACAAGGCTGCCCGCCAGGAGCGCCCAACCATCGGCGATGACGAAGAAGGCCAGCTTGAACGGCAGCGAGACGATGGCCGGCGGCACCATCATCATGCCCATCGACATCAGCACCGCGGCCACGACCAGGTCGATGATGAGAAAGGGCAGGAAGATCAGGAATCCCACCTGGAAGGCCCGCGCCACCTCGGACAGCATGAAGCTGGGGACGAGGACCGACAGCGGCGCCTCGGGCGCCAGGGTCGTTCCGGCTGCATCGGGGCGCAGGTCGGCCATGGCGGCGAAAGTGTCAGGGTCGGTTCGGCCGGCCATGAAGACCCGGAACGGGTCAAGCACAAGCGGCACCGCCTCGTCAATCTCGATCCGCTCTTGCAGGAGAGGGTCGATGCCGGCCTGCCAGGCCTCGGTAAAGACTGGCTCCATCACGAAATAGGTCAGGAACAGGGCCAGGCTGACGAGCAGCATGTTGGGTGGCGACTGCTGCAACCCGACGGCCTGGCGCAGGATCGCCAGCACCGTCACGATGAAGGGAAAGCAGGTCACCATGATGGCGATGCCTGGCGCGAGGCTGAGCAGCGTGATCAGCGCGATCAACTGGACACTGGTCGAGGTGATCGACCCGCCATCGCCCAGGTCGATCGACAGGGATTGCGCCTGGGCCGCGGCCGGCAGGACCAGCAGCAGGGCGGCGAGGAACAGCCGCATGGCTCAGGCCTGACCCTTCATGCCGACAACCTCGGTCAGGCGCACGGCAAGCTGGTTCTGGCCGTCGCCCTCGACGACTTCGAGCACGCCGATCCCAATGAGCTTTTCACCGACATAGAGCTCGACCGGATCCTCGAGCTTGCGGTCGAGAGTCAGCACCGCGCCCTCGGCCAATTGCAGCAATTCGCGCACCAAGGGGCGGGCGCGGCCCACCGACACGGTGATCTCGATCGGCACCCGGGTGAAAGGCGTGCCGTGATCCGCGTGTTCACTGACGTGAAGGTCATCCATTTGCCGTCTTCCTCCGTTGATCGTGCACGAAGCCCTGGACCGCCTCGGTCACCGTGTTGAGCAACTCTGCCAGGTCGATCTGCCGTTCGCTCTGGCCGAAGCGAAGATCGGCCTGCTCCGTCGAGAGCGCGGAATCCGCGACCAGGCGGATCGGAAAGCCGAAATCCTGCTCCAGCAGGGGCGCTACCGCCTCCATCGCGTCGGGAGAGACCGCGAGTTCCACGTCCAGCGCGCCGATTTCGTGGCTGAGATCCTTCAGGGTCTGCACCACGTGGGCCCCAAGCGTGGCGCGCGCCATTCCCGGCAGCAGCACCTGCACGAGGTCCTCGAGCAGCGGCGTTATCGCGGTCATCATCTGGCCATAGGCTTCGTGATAGGTGAAGGACATGTCCTGCAACGCCTGCCGCAACCCGTCGCTCAACGCCGCCTGATCGGCACTCTGGGCCTTGACCGCATCATCCCATCCGGCGCGATAGCCCTCCTCGAAGGCAGCAAGGCGATGCGCCTCGATCTCGGCCTCGTCGATCATCGGGACCATGTCGGTCGAGGAAGCAGGCGTGCTGCTGAAATCCTCGAGAAAATCGCACAAGGCGCTCATTTCGCGGTCTCCTTCTCGTCAAGCCAGCTGCGCAGGATCTCGACCGTCTCGGACTTGCGTTCCTGGATGAGGCCGCGCAGGCGCTCGACAGGGTCCTCTTGCGTGGGCGAATCGAAATCGACCATGCCCATGCCACCGAATTCACCGCTGCTGGCTTGCATCATCGGCAGGTCCGGGAAGCCACCATCAGGCTCGATCTCTCCGGTCAGGGGTTCGGGGGCAGCGGCACCGGGGGCAGGCAGGGCGGCGGCATTGCCCGAGGCGGCGGGACCGCGCGCGAGGATCGGGCGCAGCACAAACAGGCCGAGGATCAAGGCGACGGCCGCCACGACCCCCATCTGGATCAGGCGCATCGCATCGATCGGGCCGGCAAAGAGGCCCGGTTCGATCGGGCCGGTTCCCAGTCCTTCGGGGCGTTCGAAGGGCAGCGACCGGATGGTGATGCGGTCGCCCCGCGCCTCGTCAAAGCCAACGGCAGAGGACACCAGGTCGCGCAGCGCCTCCAGTTCGGCATCGGGCAGCGGCTGGAACTGCTGCGCGCCGGACGCGTCGGGCGCGTAGGTGCCGTTCACCAGGACCGCAACGGTGAGACGGCGAATCGCGCCCGGTGCGCGGGTGATCTCGCGCGTGGTCTCGGAAACCTCGTAATTCACCCGCTCACGCGTTTCGTTGGCCTGCGATTGCGATCCCTGGCCGCCACCGGCCTCGCCATCGGGCAGGTTAGAGGCGACGGTGACATTGCCGCCGCCGGCATCCTGCGAATTGTCCGACCGTTCCTCGGTATCGGTCGAGATCGCGACGCGCCCCTCGGGATCGAAGCGGCGTTCGAGGATCGATTCGGTCTCCGTCACCGTATCGACGCTGACCTCGACCACGGCGTTTCCGGTGCCGACCCGCGCCTCCATCAGGCGCTGCACGCGCTCGCGCATCTGTGCGGCGCGATCGTCGGCCTGCGACGCCGGCGCCTCGCCCTCGGCGCCGATCAGCCCGCCCTTGCCATCGATGACCGCCACCTGTTCGGCGTCGAGCCCGGGAACCGCGGACGCCACGAGGTACTTCAGCGCCCGCGCCTGCTGCGGCGTCAGCACGCCACCGGACGTCGTGACCGAGATGGACGCCGAAGGCGTGACATTGCGCTGAAAGGGATTGGCGCTGCTGTTGGCGATGTGGACACGGGCCGTCGCAATGGCCGGGTTCGAGACGATCGTGCGGGCAAGCTCGCCCTCCTTGGCACGCCAGTAGGCGGCATCGAACATCTGCGAGGTTGTTCCGAAGCCCGACAGCCCGTCCAGCAGCTCGTAGCCCTGCGCGCCGTTGGCCGGCAGCCCCTCGCTGGCGAGCGTCAGGCGCAGCGAATCACGGTCACCCTCGGGGACGAAGATCGCCCCTCCGCGCACCTCATAGGGCACGCCCCGGGACTCGAGCGCCTTGACCACCTCTCCCGCAGCGCCGTTTTCCAGGCCAGCGTAAAGCAAGGCGAGATTCGGCGTCGTGGCCAGGCGGGCAAGGCCCCAGACGGACAGGATCATGGCGAGCGTCGCGCCCAGGACAATGATGCGCTGACGCGCACCAAGCGCGTTCCAGACTGACGTGAACTGCTGCAAGACCGACCTCCGCTCCAAACGTTCTGTTCGGGTTGGGGGCAGATTGGACCAACGGGCTTAACAATCGGTTAGCCCCTTTGCGCCTATACGGAACCTGTTCGAGCGATGAGGTTAAGAATGACTGACGCCACCGTCGACGACACGGCCACGAAGGCGGGAAAACCATCCAGGCTGCCGCTGATCATTGGTCTGGTACTGGCAATCGCCGGCGGCGGCGGCGGTTTCTATGCCGTGCAATCCGGCCTGCTAGGCGGGGCTTCGCCCCATGCTGAAGAGGCCGAACATGCGGCCGAGGACCTGCCGGAAACCGGCCCCCTGCCCGATGTCGCCTTCGTCGAGGTCCCGCCGGTCACGATCACGCTGGGCCAGGCCATGCAGGCCGGACATCTGCGGTTCCGCGCCAGCCTCGAGGTGCCCAAGGCGCACGAGCAGGAGGTGCTGGCGATCCTGCCCCGCGTGCAGGACGTGATGAATACCTACCTGCGGGCGCTGCAAACCGAGGATCTTCAACAGGCCGCCGCCCTGGTGCGCATCCGGGCGCAACTCTTGCGCCGGATCAAGCTCGTCGTCGGCGAAGGGCGGGTACAGGACCTGCTGATACTTGATTTCGTGTTGAACTGAGAGGACGGGATGGAACTGATCGCAGACATTTTTCTGGTGGCGGGAGCACTTGGCGCGGGGCTGTACTGTTTCGTGCTGGCGCGCCGGCTGACGCGCTTCACCGATCTGGAAAATGGCGTGGGGGGCGCGGTCGCCGTGCTGTCCGCCCAGGTCGACGACTTGTCGAAGACGCTGGAAACGGCGCAGAAGACCGCCAGCGCCTCCAGCGAATCACTCACCGAACTGACGGCGCGGGCCGAGGACGTGGCGCGGCGGCTGGAACTGCTGGTCGCGTCCATGCATGACCTGCCAAAGGAGGCGCCGCCGCCGCCGGAACCGGAACGGCTGGACACAGTCTTTGTCCGCCATCCTCGCAACAGGAGTGCGGGATGATCGGGCTGTTTCGGAAAAGGGCACCGGCACAGGCGCGAATGCCCCGCCGCAAGGCGCGCGGCGCCCTGGCCACGATCGGCGGCCTGCTGATCGCATCCGCCGTGGTCCGCGCCGCGATCGGCGCGGAAGAGGCGCTGGCCCGCGAAGGGTCCGGTCTTTTCGAGAATGTCGCGGGGGCCGGGCAATCCACGGACCACAGCAATCCCTCACCCCGGCTGGCCAGCATCGGCGAGGCGGATCTTCTGCCCGTGCTCGAGGCGCTGACCGCCCGCGAGGAGCGGATCGCGAAACGCGAGGCCGAGATCGACCGCCGCATGCAGGCCCTGTCGCTGGCCGAAAGCGAGGTCGACCGCAAGCTGGTCGCACTCGAGGATGCCGAGGCGCGTCTGCGCGCGACCCTGTCCACAGCCCGCGACGCGGCAGAAAGCGATATCGCCCGCCTGACCGATGTCTATGCCAACATGAAGCCCAAGCAGGCCGCCGCCCTGTTCGAGGAAATGGACCCGGAATTCGCGGCCGGTTTCATCGGCCGGATGCGTCCCAATGCAGCGGCGGCGGTGATGGCGGGCCTGAGCCCGACGGCGGCCTACACGATCAGCGTCATCCTCGCCGGGCGCAACGCCAATGTCCCGAAGGAATGAAGGGTTAGCGCGCCGGGCTGTGCCCGCGCGCAAGCCCGATGATCGCCGCCGAGGGAAGCGCGCCGGTCTGGCGGGAGGTTTCCTTGCCGCCTTCGAATCGCGCCATCATCGGAATGCCCCGGACACCGTGGGTCTGCGCCGCCTCGGGAAACCGCTGCGTGTCCACCTTGACCAGCCGGACATCCCCTTGCAACGCGGCCGCCGCCTTGGCGAATTCCGGCGCCATCGCCCGGCAGGGGCCGCACCAGGGCGCCCAGAAATCGACCAGCAGGGGAACGGTGTCGCGTCGGATCGCCTTTTGCAGCGTCGCGGGATCAACATCGATCGGACGATCCGGAAACAGCGTCTCGCCACAGGTGCCGCATCGCGCCGCGCTGCGGTTCCTGTCGGATGGCACACGGTTTCCCTGCCCGCAGGCAAGGCATGTCAGGGTGGCAGCCGTCATCTCGACCTCCGTCGTATTCGTCCAAACCTATATGTTGTTCTGACGCCATCGTGACAAGGGTTCGACCGATGACGGGATTGAATTCCGGCCAAGGCGGGAAAAGAATGGCGCAATCCGCATCTGTTCAACGGAAAAGAGCCCCACCATGATTTCCCGCCGCACATTTCTTGCCGCAGCCGCTGCCATGGCCGCCGTGCCTGCCCATGCATTCGAGGTGAGCCCGATCTTTCGCCCGCAGCGCGTCAGCATCAAGCCCGACATCGCACCGGGGCAGATCCTGATCCTGCAGGGTGCCCATTTTCTCTACTTCGTCGACGGCCCGGGCACCGCGATGCGCTATGGTGTAGGGCTTGGAAAGGCCGGTCAGGAACTGGCGGGCACCTATTCCGTCGGCGCGCGCAAGGAATGGCCGACATGGCGGCCAACCAACGCGATGATCGAACGCGACCCCGGCACCTATTCCAAGTTCATCGGCAACGACTATGTCCAGCCTGGCGGGCCGGGCAACCCTCTGGGCGCACGGGCGATGTACCTGTTTCAGGATGGCCGCAACACCTACAACGCCATCCACGGCACGATTGCGCCCCGCTCGATTGGACAGTCGGTGTCGAACGGTTGCGTCCGCATGCTGAACGAACACGTCATGGACCTGTACGAACGCGTGCCCGTCGGCACCACCGTCACCATTCTCTGACCGCCGCGCACGCGTGTCGTTCGACCTCATCGTGATCGGGGCTGGCCCGGCGGGCGCCGCTGCGGCCATGACCGCGGCCTCTGCCGGGCTGCGCGTCGCTCTGGTCGACAAGCGCCGCTTTCCCCGGGACAAGCTCTGCGGCGGCGGGCTGACCGGGCGGGCGATGGGGCAATATCGCGCGATCTTCGGACGCGAGGCACCGGAAACGCCAATGGTCCGGCGTGACTGCTTTCACTTCCACGGGTTCGGCGCCGACCTGGGCGCCTCGCCCGGCGCTCCGCCGATCCACCTCATCATGCGCCGCGACTTCGACCGCCACCTGGTAGACTGTGCCTTGCGGGCGGGCGCCCAGGATTTCACCGGCCGGGATGGGAGCCTCGACCCCGCGTCGGGCACGCTGTCGCTGGGGGACACGGTGCTGCGCGCGCCGCTGGTTATCGCCGCCGACGGCGTCTCCAGCCCCGTCGCGCGGCACTTGTTCGGTGCACCCTATGATCGGGACCGGATCGGCTTTGCGCTCGAGATCGAGCATCCCGAGGTGGACGAGGACACGCCTCTGCGGATCGACTTCGGCGCCGCCGAGTGGGGCTATGGCTGGCAGTTCCCCAAGCACTGCGGCACCACGATCGGCGTGGGTGGCGTACTGCGCCGCAACCCCGACATGAAAGCCGCGCTGGCCCGCTACGTTGCGCTTCTGGGGGCGGATGGCGGGCACAAGGTCAAAGGCCAGTTCCTGCCCTTCGGCGACTTCCGCGCCCAGCCCGGACGTGGAAGGGTGCTGTTGGCGGGCGACGCCGCCGGGCTTGTCGACCCGATTACCGGAGAGGGCATCGCCCATGCACTGTCCAGCGGGGCGCTGGCTGCGCAGGCCGCAACCCAGGCGCTGGGTGCCGGCGCGCCGGATAGCGCGCTGGACCGCTACAAGCAGGCACTGGACCCGATCCACCGGGGCCTTCGGCAGGCCCGGATGCTGCGCCAGATCCTTTTCCGCCCTGCGCTCCGTCCCGCCTTCATCCGCAGTTTCCGCAATTCGCGCAGCCTGCGCGGCGAATACCTGCGCCTGATGGCAGGAGAGACGGAATACGGTCCGCTCATGCGCCAGATGGCGCGCCGACTGCCATCCTTTGCCCTGCGCGCGATCCGCGGCATTTGACGCTTGCGCCGCAGGACTGCCAGACCGGCGTCACAATTCCGCCCGAAACAGCCGCAATTAACGATTTGTAAGGAAGTGCGCGGCACGTTGAAGCGCGGAGGACAAGCATGGCGATCATCGGTATTATTCTTGGCAGTGTGCTTGGGCTGGTCGCCGCGCTGGCGGGTCTCATGGCGTTCAACCTGCCACTATTCTCTGCCTTCATGCTCTACATGGCCACCGCCGTTGGCTTCGGTCTGGTTACCGCCATGGCTGCCGCCTTGCGGCCGACCTGCCCGGAACAGCCCGTCCTGGCCTGACAAGCGGCCGACCCGAAAGGCGGGCGCGGGCCCGAAGGCCCCCTCTCCTGTTACAGCAGAACCCGGATCACCAGCAGGTTCGGAATCACGAACGCCGCTGCGATGCAGACGAGCTTTGCCCAATGCGAGGCCTTCGCGAACAGTGCATTTTCCTCCAGCGCGTCGCCATAGGCGAGGGCTGCGAACACCATCGCACCGGCCTGCCCGTTCTCGATCCGGCGGTTGCGCAGGATTCGGGCCTTGGCCGCTTCGTAACGCGCCTCGAGGCGCTGATGGTCGAGGCTGCTCAACCGATCTTCGACATTGGACATGAGAGTCGCTCCTTCTAACCCGTAGGGTAAGTGGGGCGCGTGTGCCGAAAGGCAACCCCGGGAATGGCCGGCTTAATCGATGGCGCGAAGGATCAGCGCCTCGACCTCGGGACCGACCGCCTCGACGATGCGCGCCACGCCCTCGGCATTGGGATGGATGCCATCCGGCTGCATGAACCGGGCCGGTTCGGCGGGCATCGCGCCCCCCTCCATCAGCCCGGAAAAGAAGGAGGCAAGGTGAAGCGCGCCATATTGCGCTGCGAGATCGGGATAGATCGCGTCGAAGGCGGCCTTGTAGTCCGGGCCGTAATTACCCGGCGCCTGCATGCCGATCAGCAGCACGGGCAGGCCGCGCCCCTGTGCCATCTGCAGGATGCCATCCAGATTGGCGCGCGACACTTCGGGCGCGATTCCGCGCAACAGGTCGTTGCCGCCCAGCGCGACAATCATCGCCTCGATCTCGGGCGTCAGCGACCAGTCGACGCGGGCCAGTCCGCCAGCGGTGGTATCGCCCGAGACGCCGCCGTTCACGATCCGCACGTCATGCCCGCGCGCCTGCAACCAGGCCTGCAATTGCGGGACAAATCCCTGCTCCTCGATCAGCCCGTAACCCTGCGTCAGGCTGTCGCCCAGCGCGAGGATATCCACCGTTTCTGCCGCAAGCGGCAGCGGCAGAACGGCAAGGATTGTCGCAAATGCCTTGCTGCGCAGGGCCGACAGCCCATATGTCACGTGGTCACTCATAGCCGGAATGCCTTATGCCCGATCCCGTTCTGTCTCTTAAAGATGTGCATTTGACCCTTCAGGGCAATGCCGGACCAGTGGAAATCCTGCACGGCATCACGCTGGACGTGGAAAAGGGCCAGACCGTCGGGCTGATCGGGCCGTCGGGATCGGGCAAGTCGTCGCTGCTGATGGTCATGGGCGGGCTCGAACGGGCGACGGCAGGCCAAGTGCGGGCACTGGGCCGTGACCTGACAACGATGGACGAGGATGCGCTGGCGCGGTTCCGCCGCGACCACATGGGCGTGGTGTTCCAGTCGTTCCACCTGATCCCCACCATGACGGCGCTGGAAAACGTGGCGACGCCGCTGGAGCTGGCGGGCGCGCGCGACGCCTTCGACCGCGCGGCCGACGGGTTGAAGGCGGTGGGCCTGTCGCACCGGGCCGACCACTACCCGGCGCAGATGTCGGGTGGCGAGCAGCAGCGCGTCGCACTGGCCCGCGCCCTTGCCCCGCGCCCCGCGATCCTGCTGGCGGACGAGCCCACCGGAAATCTCGACGGCGCCAACGGGCAGGCCATCATCGACCTACTGTTCGGCCTGTCGGCGGAAACCGGCGCGACGCTGGTTCTTGTCACCCACGCGCCCGACCTCGCGGCGCGCTGCGACCGCGTTGTGCAACTGCGCGACGGTGGCATCGACCGGCAGGTGAGGGCCGCGGAATGAGCCTGTCCATCGCGGCGCGCCTTGCCGCACGCGAACTGCGCGGCGGGTTGCACGGCTTTCGCATCTTCATCGCCTGCCTGGCGCTGGGCGTGGCAGCGATTGCCGGGGTCGGATCGGTCCGCTCGGCGATCGAGGCGGGGCTGGCCGACCAAGGCGCGATCTTACTGGGCGGAGACGCGCAGGCGGAATTCACCTATCGTTTCGCCACCGACGAGGAACGCACCTGGATGGCGGGCGCCGCAACCGCCGTGTCCGAGGTGACGGATTTCCGCTCGATGGCGGTGGTGGACGGGTCCGACGGGCCGGAACGCGGGCTGACACAGGTCAAATCGGTGGATGCCGCTTATCCGCTGCTGGGCGAGATGGTGCTCGAACCATCGATGCCGCTGGCCCAGGCGCTGGCGGATCATGGCGGCGTCATGGCCCCCGTCCTGGCCGACCGGCTGGGGCTGAAACCAGGCGACACGTTCCGACTGGGCACCGCGACCTTCACCCTGCGCGCCGTGATCATGCGCGAACCCGACGATGCGGGCGACGGCTTTGGCCTTGGCCCGCGCACCATCGTGCGCACGGTCGATCTGGCGGATTCCGGCCTGCTGTCCGAGGGCACCCTGTTCGAGACGGAATACCGCCTGCTGCTGCCCGAGGGCGCCGACCTCGACACCGTAGGACAAGAGGCGCGCGACAGGTTCGAGCAGACCGGCCTCAGCTGGCGCGACGCACGCAACGGCGCGCCCGGCATCGCGCGTTTCGTCGAGCGGCTGGGATCGTTCCTGGTGCTGGTCGGCCTGTCCGGTCTGGCCGTGGGCGGGATCGGCGTCAGCGCGGCGGTGCGCGCCTATATCGGGCGCAAGACATCGGTCATTGCCACGCTGCGCACGCTGGGCGCGACCGGCCGGGTGATCTTTCTGACCTATTTCCTCCAGATCGGCGTGCTGGCGCTGTTGGGGATTGCGTTGGGGCTGATCCTTGGCGCACTGATCCCGATTCTGCTGGGACCGCTGATCTCGGCCGCCCTGCCGGTTCCTGCGATCTTCACCCTGCATCCCGCACCGCTGGCCGAAGCCGCGCTGTATGGCGTGCTGACGGCGCTGGTCTTTACCCTCTGGCCGCTGGCCCGGGCCGAAGAGGTGCGCGCCGCGACCCTGTTCCGCGACGCGCTGGGCGGCGCGCGCGCCCTGCCCCGCCCGCGTTACATCGCGGCGACAGGGGCGCTGCTGGCGCTGCTGGTCGGGGCCGCGGCGCTGCTCTCGGGGGCGGTCATGCTGACACTGTGGACAGCGGGCGGCATCCTGTTCGCTCTGGCGCTGCTGGTGCTGGCCGCGCTGGGCATCCGCTGGGCCGCGCGCCGCGCCACCACCGCCGCGCGGGGCCGGCCAATCCTGCGCTGGGCGCTGTCGGCCATCGGCGGGCCGGGAGAGGGCGCGACGGCGGTCGTCCTGTCCCTCGGCCTCGGCCTGTCGGTGCTGGCAGCCGTGGGCCAGATCGACGGCAACCTGCGCACCGCCATCGCCCGCGACCTGCCCGAGGTCGCGCCCTCGTATTTCTTCGTCGACATCCAGAAGGACCAGATGGCGGGCTACCTCGACCGGCTGGAAAACGACCCCGCCGTGACCCGGATCGACAGCGCACCCATGCTGCGTGGCATCATCACCCGGATCAATGACCGCCCGGCGAAAGAGGTGGTGGGAGAGCATTGGGTGATCCGGGGTGACCGAGGCGTGACATATTCGGTGAAACCCGACGGCCGCACCACCGTGACGGATGGTGCGTGGTGGCCCGAGGACTACAGCGGCCCGCCGCAGGTCAGTTTCGCGGCTGAGGAAGCCGAGGAAATGGGCCTGAAACTGGGCGACACGATCACCGTCAACATCCTCGGCCGCGACATCACCGCGACGATCACCTCGTTCCGCGAGGTCGATTTCTCAACCGCCGGGATCGGCTTTGTCATGTCGATGAACCCCTCGGCGCTCGAGGCCGCGCCGCATACGTTCATCTCGACCGTCTATGCCGCGCCCGAGGCCGAGGCGCAGATCCTGCGCGACCTCGCCGGGGAATACCCGAATATCACCGCGATCCGCGTCCGCGACGCCATCGACCGCGTCAGCGAGTTGCTGGAGGGCATTGGAGAGGCCGTACGCTGGGGTGCGGCGGCGACGCTGCTGACCGGCTTCCTGGTGATGATCGGCGCGGCGGCGGCGGGCGAAGGCGCCCGCACCTACGAGGCCGCGCTGCTCAAGACGCTCGGCGCCAGCCGCGGGCGCATCTTGCGCAGTTTCGCCCTGCGGTCGGCCCTGCTGGGCGCGGGCGCGGGGGTGGTCGCGCTGGCCGCCGGGATCGCGGGTGGCTGGGCGATCTCGACCTTCGTGATGGAGACGGATTTCGCGGTGATCTGGCCCTCGGCACTGGCCATCATCACGGGCGGCGTGCTGGCGACGATGGTCGCGGGGCTGGCCTTTGCCTGGCGCCCGCTGGCGGCGCGCCCGGCCGGAGTGCTGCGCGCGCGCGAATGAGCGCATGAAGAAACCGGCGAGCGCATGGCGCACCGCCGGTTGCGAGACTCAGGGGCGGGGATCAACCCCTGCCCCTTGTCATTTCAGTGCACCACGGCGTCGTCGGGCCGCGGCCGATTGCTGGATGCCACGCGGTCGCCGATGATCAGTCCTTCGGACCCGGCCGAGACCGGCACGATGTCGCCGTCATGGATGTCACCGGCCAACAACATCTCGGCCAGCGGATCCTGCAACGCCCTCTGGATCACGCGCTTGAGCGGGCGGGCGCCGAAGACCGGGTCATACCCCTCGTCCGCGAGCCACTGCCGCGCACCGTCGTCCAGTTCCAGCCGGATCTTGCGGGCGGCCAGGCGTTTCAGCAGGCGGCCCATCTGGATCTCGACGATCCCGGCCATATCCTCGCGCTTGAGCCGGTCAAAGATGATCGTCTCGTCGAGACGGTTCAGGAACTCGGGCCGGAAATGCGCCCGGACCGCGTCCATCACGTCGCGCCGCGCGGCGCTGCTGTCGGCCCCTTCGGGCAGTTGCGACAGTGCCTGCGAGCCGAGGTTCGAGGTCAACACGATCAGCGTCTGCTTGAAGTCCACCGTGCGGCCCTGGCCGTCCGTCAGCACGCCGTCGTCGAGAACCTGCAACAGCACGTTGAAGACGTCCGGATGCGCCTTTTCGACCTCGTCGAACAGCACCACCTGGTAGGGCTTGCGCCGCACCGCCTCGGTCAGGACACCGCCCTCGTCATAGCCGATATAGCCCGGAGGCGCGCCGATCAGGCGGGCGACCGAGTGTTTCTCCATGAATTCCGACATGTCGACGCGGACCATCGCGTTGTCGTCGTCAAAGAGATAGTTGGCCACCGCCTTGGTCAGTTCGGTCTTGCCGACGCCGGTCGGGCCAAGGAAAAGGAAACTGCCCAGCGGGCGATTCTCGTCGTTCAGGCCTGCACGGGCGCGGCGCACGGCATTGGCCACCGCCTTGACCGCCTGGTTCTGGCCGACGACCCGCTTGTGCAGCTCGTCCTCCATACGCAGCAGCTTGTCGCGCTCGCCCTCCAGCATCTTGGACATCGGGATACCCGTCCAGCGTTCGACCACGGCCGCGATCTGTTCGGGGCGGACGGCCTCTTCGACCATCTGCTCCTCGGTGCCTTCGGCCTCGGTCAGCTGGCGTTCCAGCTGCGGGATGATGCCGTAAGACAGCTCTCCGGCGCGGGCGAGGTTGCCTTCGCGCTTGGCGATCTCGAGGTCGGCCCTGGCACGGTCCAGCTGCTCGTTGATCTGCTGGGTCGAAGCCAGTCGGTCGCGTTCGGCCTGCCACTGCGCCGTCATTTCGGCGCTACGTTCCTGAAGGTCGGCCAGTTCCTTTTCCAGCTTTTCCAGCCGGTCCCTGGAGGCCTGGTCATCCTCTTTCCGCAGGGCTTCCTGCTCGATCTGCATCTGCAGGATCTGGCGATCCAGCGCGTCGAGTTCCTCGGGCTTGGAGTCGACCTCCATCCGCAGTCGGCTGGCGGCCTCGTCCATCAGGTCAATGGCCTTGTCCGGCAGGAAGCGGTCGGTGATGTAGCGATGCGACAGCGTCGCCGCCGCCACGAGGGCCGAGTCGCTGATCCGCACGCCATGGTGCAGTTCATACTTTTCCTTGATGCCGCGCAGGATGCTGATCGTGTCCTCGACGGTCGGTTCGTCCACCAGAAGCGGCTGGAACCGGCGGGCCAGAGCCGCGTCCTTTTCCACGTGCTTGCGGTATTCATCCAGCGTGGTCGCACCGATGCAGTGCAGCTCACCGCGTGCCAGCGCAGGCTTGATCAGGTTGGCTGCGTCCATCGCGCCATCGGTCTTGCCCGCACCGACCAGCATGTGCATCTCGTCGATGAACAGGATGACCTCGCCCGCGGCGGCCTCGATCTCTTTCAGGATGGCCTTGAGGCGCTCCTCGAACTCGCCGCGATATTTCGCACCGGCGATCAGCGCACCCATGTCGAGGCTGAGAAGCCGCTTGTTGCGCAGGCTCTCCGGCACGTCGCCATTGACGATGCGCAGCGCCAGACCCTCGGCGATGGCGGTCTTGCCGACGCCGGGTTCCCCGATCAGGACCGGGTTGTTCTTGGTCCGGCGGCTGAGAACCTGCATGGCACGGCGGATTTCCTCGTCCCGGCCGATGATCGGGTCGATCTTGCCCTCGCGGGCGCGCTCGGTCAGGTCCATCGTGTATTTCTTGAGCGACTCGTAGCCCTCTTCGGCCGAGGCCGAGTCGGCGGTGCGCCCCTTGCGGATGTCGTTGATGGCGGCGTTCAGCGCCTGCGCGTTCACCGCACCGGCATCCAGCGCCTCCTTGGCGGGGGATTTCACCATCGCCAGCGCCATCAGCATCCGCTCGACGGGAACAAAGCTGTCGCCCGCCTTGGTCGCCAGTTTCTCGGCTTCGTCCATGACGCGGCCCGTGGCGCTGTCGAGATAGATCTGACCGGCATCACCCGAGACTTTCGGGATCTTCGCCAGCTTGGTCTCCAGCACCTGCACGACGCGATCCGGCGCGCCGCCGGCGCGCTTGATCAGGTTGGCGGCCATGCCCTGATCGTCATCCATCAATGCCTTGAGCAGGTGTTCCGGCGAAAGCTTCTGATGGCTTTCGCGCATCGCGATCGTCTGCGCGGCCTGAACGAAACCACGCGCGCGGTCCGTGAACTTCTCCAAGTTCATGGGTCTCTCCTTCCGTTAAGCACCCCTGGGATTGGCCACGCCCTGAAACAGGCACGCGGGCCGCGGGGCCTCTGCTCACAAGATGGCGACCGATCCGCGCCGGTTCAAGAGGGACAAGTTGCAGAAATGCAACGTCTGGCGCGATGGGCCGCACGCAGCTAAGACGCTGCCAAGCCGCAGGAGAAGACCGATGTCCGATGACCGCCTGATCGTCGCCCTCGACGTGCCGAACGCGCTGGAGGGGCTGCGCCTTGCCGAAAGCCTTGGCGATGCCGTCAGCTTCTACAAGATCGGGCTGGGAATGCTGACCGGCGGCGGGCTGGGCCTGGCCAACGAACTCAAGCTGGAGCATGGCAAGCGCATCTTCCTGGACATGAAGCTGTTCGACATCGGCGCCACGGTCGAGGCGGCGGTGCGTGGCCTGGCGCAGTTCGACCTGGATTTCCTGACCGTGCATGGCGACCCCACCGTGGTGCGCGCCGCGTGCGAGGGCGCAGCCGGGTCAGGGATGAAGATCCTGGCCGTCACGATCCTGACCTCGCTCGACCGTGCCGACCTGGACGCGGCACTGATCGTGCCGGGAGATATCCCCGACCTGGTGGCGGCCCGGGCTACGCGGGCTTTCGAGGCCGGGGCCGATGGCGTCATCGCCTCGCCCAACGAGGCCGCGATGATCCGTGCCCTGCCCGAGGCCGAGGGCCGGCTGATCGTCACCCCGGGCGTCCGGCCCGCGGGTGCCGATGCCGGCGACCAGAAGCGCATCGCCACCCCCGCCAGCGCCATCGCCGCCGGGGCCGATCACATCGTGGTCGGACGGCCGATCCACCGTGCCCCGGACCCGCGCGCGGCGGCACAGGCCATCGTGGCAGAGCTGAGCTCGCCACAAGCACTGCGAACCAGCGCCTACTAGGCACTAGATCTAGTGTCGACTGGCAATGGTTAACACGATTTCGTGTTGCCCCCTACCGGCTTTGGAACGAAACGCCCATCTAAAAGTTATCCACAGGACACGCGCCTGATGTGGATAAGTTCGGAGGCAAGGACCATGGCCTACATCAAGACCCAGATTGGCGAGATCGCCTACAACCCCGCGCTCGAATGTTTCGAGGCGCTGGTGACCTTTCACACTGCGATGGGCCGGTTCAGCGTGGCCGCGTCGTATGACGCGCCCCTGACGGCCGAGTTCGACCGGGTCAGCGACGGGTTGCTGCGCGACGCCCTGCGCAACTATGCGCAGACGGGCACGCTGCGCTCGAGGCTAGCCCCGGCGCGGCGCGGCCCGGCGCCGCAGGACATGCAGCGCCACGCCGCCTGACAGGAATTCCCTCTCGGCCGTGTCGCCTGCATGACCGACCCTCCGGCCCCCGGTTACCCCCTTGGGGCCGGCCCCTACTGGCCGGGAACCGCGCGTTCCCGGCCTTTTTCCATGTAGACACGCAGGATCGTCCGAAAGGTCGGGATCGCGCGCGGGTGGGTGGCGAAGACGTCGGGCGGCATCAGCTGCCAGCCCAGCCCCTCGTCCCCCAGAACGACCCCGGTGGCGTGGCTGGCGGGCAGATGCGCGGCGAAGAACCAGACGCGCCGCCCGCTGATGTCCTGAAGATGGGCCAGCCGCAGGTCGTCCTCGGCGAGGACCAGCCCGACCTCCTCGCGGGTCTCGCGCAGGGCACAGGCCATGGGCGACTCGGCACCTTCGCGCATCCCGCCCGGCAGGTCATGCCAGCCGGGCCAGACGATCCCCGGCGTGAAATCGCGCTGCACGACCAGCAGGCGGTTCCCGATGAAGGGCAGCAGCTTGGCGCCGGCAAAGGCCCGATCACTCATTGATGTCGGTGGTCCAGAGCTTGACCTGCCCCTTGCGTTCGCCCGCCAGCTTGCGCAGCACGACCCAGGCCAGAACCGAGGCGACAGCCCAGATCACCAGCGCCACAGGCAGCGAACCCAGCCCCGTCACCAGCAGCAGCAGCCCGACGACAAAGGCGCCAAGCCCGATGCCCAGCGCGATGAACCCGGGCGCCAGAACCTCCACGATCAGCAGGACAAGCCCGCCGGCGAACCAGAGCCACCACACGTCCCAGGCCATCAGCTTTTCCCCTTGAGCATCTTGAAGGCGTCACCCAGCGCGTCCATCACCGCGGACGGCAGCAGGACCACCTGCTTGCCGCCGCCTGCCGCGACCTTGGACAGCGCCTCGACCTGCTTCAGCGCGACCTCGTATTGCGCCGCCTCGACGCCGTTCTCGCGGATCACCTTGGCGACGATCTCGGTCGCATAGGCCTCGGCCTCGGCGGTGATGCGACGGGCCTTGGCGGCCTGTTCGGCGGCATACAGCTCGGCATCGGCGGCCAGCTCCACGGCGCGCTTGCGCCCCTCGGCCTCCATCACCTGGGCACGGCGGGCACGTTCGGCGTTCAGCTGCTGCAACATCGCGTCGCGCGTCGCCTGGTCAAGGTTCACGTCCAGGATCTCGGCCCGCGTCACCTCGATCCCCCAGTCGTCCACCGCGCCCTCGACGCTGGCCTTGATCTGCTGGATCAGTTGCGAGCGGTTCGACTGCACCTCGTCCAGGTCCATCTTGCCGATCTCGGCCCGGACGATCCCGGCGACGGTGGTCGCAATGGCACCATCCACGTCACGGATGCGATACACGGTCTTTTCCGGTTCCAGGATGCGGTAGAACACCGAGGTGTCGATCTGGACCAGCACGTTGTCGCGCGTGATCGCGTCCTGTTCGGCGTTCGGCAACTGGCGTTCCAGCACCGAGACCTTGTGCGCCACCTTGTCGAGGAACGGCACGATGAAGTTGATCCCCGGTCCCAGCACTGCCCGCAACCGGCCAAAGCGTTCGACCACGTGTTTCTGCGATTGCGGCACGATGCGGACGCCCAGGAACAGGCTGATGAAGATCAGCGCGGCCAGCAGGATCAGGACGATGTTCTCGCTGGCGAAATCCGCAAGCAGGGTCTCTATGGGCATTGGGGATACCTTTCGGAGAAATGGCTTGTCCTCAATGTAGCGACGCGCCGCCCTCCGCGCCAGATTGCCCGGGCCGCATGGCGTGGTATATCTGGCGATCATGCCCGCCCTGTGCCGCGATTGCCTGACCCGGTTCGATTCCGGCCCGCGCTGCCCGTCCTGCCGGCGGCCGCGGGTGGTGTCGCATCCCGAACTCTGGGACCTGACCATCGCGCACATGGATTGCGACGCCTTCTATGCCAGTGTCGAAAAGCGCGACAATCCCGACCTGGCCGACAAGCCGCTGATCATCGGTGGCGGGCGGCGGGGCGTGGTGTCGACCGCCTGCTATGTCGCGCGCATCCGGGGGGTGCGGTCGGCCATGCCGATGTTCAAGGCGCTGCAACTGTGTCCCGATGCGGTGGTGGTGCGCCCCCGGATGCAGGTCTATGCCGAGGTCTCGCGGCAGATTCGCACCATGATGGAGGAAATGACACCCGCCATCGAACCCCTGTCGCTGGACGAGGCCTTTCTCGATCTCTCCGGCACCGCCCGCCTGCATGGCGCGCCGCCCGCCGCGATGCTGGCCCGACTGGTGCGGCGGATGCGGGACGAACTGGGGTTGACCGGGTCGATCGGCCTCAGCCACAACAAGTTCCTGGCAAAGATCGCCTCGGACCTCGACAAGCCGCATGGCTTTTCCGTGATCGGCCGGGCCGAGACGCAGGCCTTTCTACGCCCAAAGCCCATTCGCCTGATCTGGGGCGTGGGCGAGGCGAGCCAGGCGGCACTGGAGCGCGCGGGCATCCGCACCTTCGACGACCTGTTGCGCTGGGACCGCAAGGACCTCGGCGCGCGGTTCGGCAGCATGGGCGACCGGCTTTGGCACCTGGCGCGGGGCGAGGATCGCCGCCGCGTCACGCGCAACGCGCCCATCAAGTCGATCTCGAACGAGACGACGTTTTCAGAGGACACGGGCGATCCCGAGATTCTCGACGGTCATCTGTGGCGGATGTGCGAAAAGGTCGCCGACCGCGCCAAGGCCAGGGGTCTGGCAGGCCGGGTGGTGACGCTGAAGCTGAAGAAGGCGGATTTCACCCTGCTGACGCGGCGGCACGCGCTGTCCGACCCGACGCAGATCGCCGACCGCCTGTATCGCACGGCACGCGCGTTGTTCGACCAGGTGCCGGGCGCCGGCCCCTATCGCCTGCTGGGCGCGGGCCTGTCTGACCTGGTGCCAGAGGCGATGGCCGACCGCGCCGGGGACTTGCTGGACCCGAACGCCGCGACGCGTGAAAAAGCAGAACGGGCCACGGATGCGATCCGGGCCCGTTTCGGTGAGGGCGCGATCCTGAAAGGTCGCGCCCTGAGATGATGCGGTGGATGCCGGATCAGTCGGTGCCGGAGGTGGCGGCGGCGATACCGACGAACACGGCCAGACCGCCGACGATCGCCCAACCCGGCAGCAGGTTGCCCGACGTGTCGAACTGCGTGGCGATGAACGGATCCTGAGTGGTCGCCTGCTGGGCAGCGACAGGTGCGGCGGTTGCGATGGCGGCTGCTGCAGCGGCCGCGAGTGCGATCTTGTTGAGCATGATGGTTTCCCTTTCCCGTATGCGATTCGAAGGCCAAGGAAGGCCTTATGCTTTGCGTAAGGCAAGAAACACCGACACGGCGCTTCCAATCAACCCCACATTGCTGTCAGGGGCCCATTTCGGCGGATAACTGTTTCTAAAATGACTCTTCTTCGTGCATTGCATCATATCCGAGCGCCTCAAGCCCCGCCTCAAGGTTGTCGGCCAGATGCGGCGTGCCGATCAGGTAGTCTGCGGTGGGGGTGGTTGCCTCGGCATAGGCGGTAGAAAACGCCTCGTCCCATTCCTCGGTCTCGAACGCCCCGCGCCCGATCCACATGACCGCCACAAGCGCGGCCTGTTCTTCCTCGTCCATGCGGTCGATGAGGGCGCGCAATTCCGGCTCGGCGCGGTCAAGCTCACGTGCCATGACGATGACGGCTGCCACCTTGCGAACGCTGATCTGGTCCATGGCGTATCTCCTTTCCCTGTTCACGACGCAGCGTGTCAGGAAAAGATGCGCCCTTCCTTGATCTTACGCAAACAGCCGATAGTAAAGCCAGTCCGGCAGGAACTGGCTGCCGCGGAACACCAGGCTGAACATCGTCGGAAAGGATTTCTTGAACGTGTCGCTCGTCATATGCTCGAAATAGACGCGCGCGGCGTCCTCGGGCTCCATGATGAAGGGCATCTTGAAAGCGTTCTTGTCGGTCAGGCGGGTGCGCACGAAGCCGGGATTGACCAGTTGCACGTCGACGCCTGTCCGGTGCAGGTCGGCGCGCAGCGATTCGGCCAGCGCCATCACCCCGGCCTTGGACGCGACATAGGCCGCGGCGCCCGGCAGGCCGCGAAAGCCCGACAGCGAGCCGGTCAGCACGATGTGCCCGCGGTCGCGTGCAACGAAACGCGGCACGACGACCCCCATCAGACGCATTGCGCCGGTAAAGTTCACATCGGCCATGATGTTGGCCTGCTCGGCGTCCCAGTCCTGCGCCCCGAAAGGCCAGTAGACCCCTGCCATCTGCACGACGCCATCGATCTCTCCCATGCGCAGCATGGCGTCTTCGAGGGCGGCGGTGTCGGTCACGTCCAGCGGCATGACCTCGGCCTTGCCGGGCAGCGCGGCTGCCAGCGCCTCCAGCTTGTCCCGTGAGCGCGCCGACAGGACCAGCGAGACACTCGCGCGGCTTAACTTGTGGGCCAGCGCCTCTCCCAGTCCCTCGGAGGCGCCCACCAGCCAGTATCGCTTGCCCGCCCAGTCCCTCACACCGGTTCCTTCCGGCGCATGGTGGCGACCAGTTCGGCCACCTTGATCCCGTATTTGCGGAACTGGCTGCGGTTCACGATGGTGCCGTTGGGCGCCAGATACATCCAGTCGGTGGTGTTGAGGACATGGCCACCCGAATCCTCGGGCAGGCGGATGCGGTACTTCAGCTGCACGGTCGGCCCACTCTGAATGCCGGTCCCCTCGCCAACGACGTCTGCGGCCTGCGCGCGGATGCGCCCGTCATTGCCCAGCGTGAGTTGCCATTCACGGTGCTGCTCGGCGCCACTGTCGTAAACGAAGTGTTCTGTCATCACGCCGTGATTTCCGTCCCAGCGCGCCTCGAAA
The DNA here is from genome assembly GCF_018224955.1 of Thetidibacter halocola. Classification (GTDB taxonomy): domain Bacteria; phylum Pseudomonadota; class Alphaproteobacteria; order Rhodobacterales; family Rhodobacteraceae; genus Thetidibacter; species Thetidibacter halocola. The sequence continues at coordinate 47,226 of NZ_JAGTUU010000007.1, read as the reverse complement.
TCGCCGACGAAACGCGAAGCGACACGCCCCGTTGGACCATAGATCACACCCTCGCAGAGGATCGGCCCGTCGAGATGGCGGCGCAGGTCGAGCGCCTCGCCCGGTGCCGCGGCATAGTCGACCGGCCCCTGCCCCGGAAAGTCGAGGTAGCGGGTTTTCAGATAGCCCAGCACCAGCATCAGAAAGGCGCCGAACAGGATATAGGCAACAGCGTCCATCACGCTTCCTCCTCGATCGAAGTGGTCGCCAGAAGGAGGATGGCGATCACTTTCAAGACACAGGGAATGCCCGCGTAAAGCAGACTGAGCCCCTGCAATTCAGCCGGTGCGTTCTCGGCGCCCGGAACGAACCCCCACCGCTCCAGTGCGGGAAGTAGTGCGGCAGCCGCGAAGGCCAACGTGAATTTCGACACGAAGGACCACAGAGCAAAGCCTTCGCCCGCGCCGGGGGCGATGCGGGCCATGCGGCGGGCAAACAGCGCCGGTAGCAGCGTCATGTCCGCGCCCAGCGCCGCGCCAGAGGCAAGGCAGATCACCGCGAAGGGCAGGATGTCGCCCGCCTCGAGGAACAGCGCCCAGCCGAAGGCGGCGATGGACAGCGCCATCGCGGCCAGCAGCACGCGCCGCGCACCGAACCGTTCGGCCAGCAGGCTCCAGACAGGCGCGGCCAGCGCGGCGGCGAGGAAGAACAGCAGCAGCAGAGGCCCCTCCCACCCCGGCGCGGCCAGGCGGCTTTCGACGAAGAACAGGAACAGAGTCGAGGTGATGGCCACCGGCGAGGCGTTGACCAGCGCGATCAGCAGAAGCCGCCGCGCCTGACCGTCGCGCAACACGGGGCCGAACCCGCCAGAGGGCAGATCGACGCTGCGCGCCCATTGGCTCGCCATCGCCCAGGTGGCGACGGCCACGGCCAGCGCAAAGGCGGCCGCGAACCCGGCGAAGGGCGGCAAGCCAAGCCCCTCGAACAGGCCCGGGATCAGCGCGGCGATGCAGATGCCACCCAGCGCACCGGCCTCGCGCCAGCGGGCCAGTCTCAAATGGCCTTGTCCCGACAGCGACTCGGCCTTGGCGACGCCGGTGGCGTAGAAGGCGATGCTGAGAAAGCTGAACGCCGAGAACACCACGGTCAGCATCAGCGCGAACCACCAGACCGGCGGCAGCAGCGGCGGCACCGCGAACAGCCCCCCCATCCCCGCCGCCATCAGCCCCGCCGCCACAGCCACGGCCATGCCGCGTCGTGCCTTCAGCGCGACGGCCAGCCGCCCCAGCAACGGATCCTGCACCACGTCCAGCAGGCGCAGCGCGAACAGCACCGCGCCCAGCGTGGCGAGGCTGACCCCATAGGTATCGACATAGAATTTCGGCGCGTGGATATAGATCGGCAACCCTGCCGCGGCGATCACCGCGGCAAAGCCCGCCCACGCCCCAAGGCGATCGGTCAACGGGTGACTTCCTCCATCGGCGGTTCGGGCCGGTTGCGATACTTCGCGCCCTTCCACCACAGTTTCAGCGCCTGCCAGTGGATCAGCGCCAGCACGCGCCGCGCGCCCAGCGGCCGCCGCAGCGCGTAACGCAGGACAGACCTGTTGGTCATCGGCTTGCGCTTGCCGCAGAAGGTGGCAATCAGCCCGCCCTTGTCTTGCGCATAGTCGATCCAGACGCCGACATGGTCCGGCGCAATGTCAAAGCGGAAGGTATAGCCGCCCTCGACGGGCTGGAACGGCGAGACGTGGAAGATCTTGCGCGCGCCCAGCCGGTCCTCACGGGTGATGGCCGAACCGTCGGGCTTGACGCACAGGTAGGAATGCCGGTCGCCGAACGTGTTGGACACCTCGGCAATGACCGCAACCAGCGCGCCCTCGGAGTCATGCGCCAGCCAGAACGAGACCGGGTTGAACACGTGGCCCAGCATCCTCGGCTGCGCCAGCAGCATGAGCGGTCCCTCGGCGCGCACCTGGTGCGCGGCCAGAACCTCGCGCGCCCAAGCGGGGCCACGCCCCTTGGCCGGGGCACCGCCGTGGTCGACGTCATGCAACGCGGTCACGTTCGCCCGGTTGCGCGAGAACAGCGCCGGGCCGGAAACAGGCCTTTCCGCATCGAGCAACACGTAGTCCACGGAATAGCGGAAATCGTTTCCGATCGCGCCCTTGCGCCCGTGATAGGTATGCCCCTCGATGTGATCGACGCGTGTCATGCCGCCTCCGCCGCCACGGCGTCGCGAGCGCGAAGCGCCTCGACCACGTCGGCGGCGCTGGCAAGGCCGTCCTCGTGAAAGCCGTTCTTCATCCAGGCGCCGCAAAACCAGGTGTTGCGGGTGCCGTTGCGGGCCGCGATCAGTTCTTGCGCCTCTAGTGCGGCCAGGTCATAGACCGGGTGGCGCAGCACCGTCTCGTCATAGATCAGATCCTCGCGGATAGGTCGGACCGAGTTCAGGGTGACGAACATCGGATCGTCCTTGGGGATCGGCTGAAGGCAGTTCATCCAGTATGTGAGGTCGATCGTGTTCATGTCCTTGCGCACCGCCTCGGTATAGTTCCAGGACGACCAGACCGCGCGCCGTTTCGGCATGATGGCGGTGTCGGCATGCAGCACCACGCGGTTCGGCTGATAGGCCACCGCACCCAGCGCGCCGCGTTCTTCGGGGGTGGCGTCGGTCAGCAGGTGCAGCGTGTCGTCGGAATGGGTGGCAAAGACAACGTCATCGAACCCGTCCCAATCGCCGCGGGCCCGCACCTCGGCGCCTGTGGTGGTGCGCCGCACCCCCTCGACCGGGCATCCGAGACGCATCCGGACGCTACGGGCCTGCATTGCCGCACCCAGCCGGCGAACATATTCGCGCGACCCGCCCTGCACCGTGTACCACTGGTGCTGGCCGGAATGGTTCAGCAGCGCGTGGTTCTCGAAGAAACTGATCAGCGCGTGGGCCGGGAAATCGAGGATCTTGTCGGTCGGCGTCGACCAGATCGCGCCCGACAGCGGCAGCAGGTAATAGTCACGGAACCAGTCGCCCGTGCCGAGATTGTCCAGAAAGTCGCCCAGGCTGGCGCTGCGGTCACGGGCACCATCCAGCGCGTTCTTGTTGAAGTGCACGATGTCGCGGACCATGCGCAGGAACCGCGGGTCGACCGCGTTTCTTGGCTGCGCGAACAGCGCGCGCAGGTTGCGCAGGCCGTATTCCATCGCGCCGCCCCGCAGCGAGGCGGAAAAGCTCATGTCCGATTTCGTCACCGGCACGTCGAGATCGGCGAACAGCCGCGCCATCAGCGGGTAATTTGCGTAGTTGAACACGATGAAACCCGTGTCGACCGGCTGGTCGCCGCGCTTGCCGGCGATCAGGGTGCGCGCATGCCCGCCAAGGCGCGGTTCTGCCTCGAACAGGGTCACCTCGTGGTCTTCGGAGAGCATGTATGCCGCTCCCATGCCAGAGATTCCACCGCCAATCACGGCGATCCTGCGCGGCGGCGCCGCGTGGGCTTCGAATGGCATGTTGGACTGCTCCCTCGTTTTGCATTGTCTAGACAGGTTTACGCCGACGCCGTCCAGTCGGATGAAAAAAACTCTGCGAAAAAATTTTGATCCGCTATGGTTTGGCTTGCGTAGACTGTGCATGTTCGGCAGTTCTGCGCCTTTCGATGATTGTGATACCGCGTCGGTTGCTCCGGCCGGATATGACGGATCTGTCGCACGGGATCGGGCTGCAAGGAAGAAACGCGTGGGTCTGCAAACCCGTGACATGCCGACAGATTGGGTCAATTGCCTGATCCGCATACGTGACTTGCGCGACGAAGCCGCTTTCGTCGAGCTGTTTCGGCATTTCGCACCACGGGTGAAGGCGTTCCTGATGCGGTCCGGCTCCGACGCGGCGCTGGCCGAGGAATGCACGCAGGAAGTGATGGCGACGGTCTGGCACAAGGCCGCGCAGTTCGACCCGGCGCGGGCCTCGGTCGCGACGTGGATCTACACGATCGCCCGGAACAGGAAGATAGACATACTGCGCCGCACGCGCCGCCCCGAGCCTGAGGACATCCCCTGGGGGCCGGAATCCGAACCCGACCAGGCGGATATCGTGATGCTGCAACAGGAAAGTGAACGCCTGGGAGAGGCCATCGCCTCTCTCCCCGAGAAACAGAGGGAACTGATCGAAAAGGCCTATTTCGGCGACCTTTCGCATAGCGAGATCGCAGAACAGACAGGCCTGCCCCTGGGCACGATCAAATCCCGCATCCGCCTGGCGCTGGAACGGCTGCGCCACGCGATGGACAAGAAGTGAAGAAGACGATGACCGAACCGAAACACCACCTGACCGATGACCTGATCCTCGGCTATTCCGCGGGCACCCTGCCTGAGGCCGTGAACCTGATCGTCGCGACCCATGTCTCGCTCTGCGACACGTGCCGCGCGGCGGTCGAGGCGCATGACGCCGTTGGCGGCGCCCTGATCGAGGATTGCGACAGCGTCGAGGTGTCGGACGCCTGTCTGGTGGGCGCGCTGGACCTGATCCGCAATGGCGCCTGGGCAGCCCCCGAAAAGCGCGTCCAGGCGGCGGACCCGGTGCTGCCCGCACCGCTGCGCGATTACGTCGGCGGATCGCTGGCCGACGTGAAATGGCGGCCCGTCGGCATGGGGGTCAAGCAGGCCATCCTGCCGACGCAGGGCGACGCCACCGCGCGCCTGCTGTATATCCCGGCGGGCATGGCGATCCCGGACCACGGTCATCGTGGTATGGAACTGACGCTGGTTCTCCAGGGTGCGTTTTCCGACGATGACGGACTGTTCGCGCGTGGCGACATCGAGGTGGCGCACGAGGACCTGCACCACACGCCGGTCGCGGACATCTCCGAGGATTGCATCTGCCTTGCCGTGACGGACGCGCCGCTGCGCTTCAAGGGGCTCATCCCGCGCCTCGCGCAGCCCTTCCTGCGGATCTGAACTGCCGCACATGCACGACATGAAAAGGCCCGGCGCGATGCCGGGCCTTTGTGTTTGGTGGGTTGAACCACGTCGATTCAGGGCGAGGTTTTTTTTCCGCCCCTGCCCTCAATGCTTCTTCTTCGGCGGGATCAGGTCGGTGATCGTGCCTTCGAACATCTCTGCGGCAAAGTTCACCGTTTCCGACAGGGTTGGATGCGGGTGGATCGTGTGGCCCAGGTCCACCGCGTCCGCACCCATCTCGATCGCAAGCGCGACTTCGGAAATTAGGTCGCCGGCGTTGGTGCCGACGATGCAGCCGCCGATCACGCGCTGGTCTTCCGGGTCGAAGAGCAGCTTGGTCATGCCTTCGCTGCGACCGTTGGACAGGCTGCGCCCGGATGCTGCCCAGGGGAAGACGCCCTTTTCGTACTTTATGCCCTTCGCCTTCGCATCGACCTCCGTGACGCCGCACCACGCCACCTCGGGATCGGTATAGGCGACCGACGGGATCAGCGAGGCGTCGAAGAACCGCTTGTGTCCCGCGCAGACCTCGGCAGCGACCTTGCCCTCGTGCACAGCCTTGTGCGCCAGCATCGGCTGGCCCACCACGTCGCCGATGGCGAAGATATGCGGCACGCCGGTGCGCTGCTGGTTGTCCACGGCGATAAAGCCGCGATCGTCCACCGCAACACCGGCCTTTTCCGCGTCGACCTTCTTGCCGTTCGGGCGGCGGCCCACGGCGACCAGCACCTTGTCGAACGTGTCGGAGAAGCTCTCTCCGTTCTCGTCCTGGAAGGTGATCTTGATCCCGGCATCGGTGGCCTCGGCCCCCGTCACCTTGGTCTTGAGAAAGATGTTCTCATACCGCCCCTTGATCCGGGTCATCAGCGGCTTGACGATGTCCTTGTCGGCGCCGGGAATGATCTGGTCCATCAGTTCGACGACCGTGATCTTCGATCCCAGCGCGTCATAGACACAGGCCATCTCCAGACCGATGATCCCACCGCCCAGCACCAGCATCCGCTCGGGTACGTCCATCAGGTCGAGCGCGCCGGTCGAGTCGATCACGCGAGGATCGTCATGCGGGATGAAGGGCAGCGTGACGGGTTCCGAGCCGGCGGCGATGATGCACTGGTCGAAGCTTACGGTCTTGGGCTCCTTGCCCTCGACGGAGATCATGTTCGGCCCGGTGAACTTGCCGTAGCCCCGCACCACCGTCACCTTGCGCCCCTTGGCCAGACCGTCGAGTCCGCCGGTCAGCTTGCCCACCACGCTGTCCTTGAAGTCGCGCAAGTCGTCGAGGTCGATCTGCGGCGCACCAAAGCTGATCCCGTGCGAGGCCATTTCCTCGGCCTCGGTGATCACCTTGGCGACGTGCAGTAGCGCCTTGGACGGGATGCAGCCCACGTTCAGGCAGACCCCGCCAAGGGTGCTGTTCGCCTCGATCAGAACCACGCTCTTGCCCAGGTCTGCGGCGCGGAACGCCGCCGTATAGCCGCCTGGGCCGGAGCCCAGCACGACCACCTCGGCATGGATGTCGCCGGGGCCGGAGGCGCTGCCGGTGGCGGCAACCGCCTTGGGCGCCTCGGCTGCGGGGGCCTCGGGTTCGGGCGCCGCATCTTTCGCGTCGGCGCCCTCAAGCACCATGATGACGGTGCCTTCGGAAACCTTGTCACCCTCTGCGACCTTGATCGCCTTGACCACGCCCGCGGCGGGCGAGGGCACTTCCATCGTGGCCTTGTCGGATTCCAGCTCGATCAGCGGGTCCTCGGCGGCGACGGTGTCACCCACCGAGACGAGGATCGAGACGACCGGAACATCCTTGAAATCGCCGATATCGGGAACTTTCACATCCATGTCGTCACCTCACCACATCAGCTTGCGCATGTCACCGAGCAGGGTCTTGAGCGTCACGCAGAAGCGTGCGGCCAGGGCCCCGTCGATGGCGCGATGGTCATAGGACAGCGACAGCGGCTGCATCAGGCGCGGCACGAACTGCTCGCCATCCCAGACCGGCGCCATCTTGGACCGGGTCAGGCCCAGGATCGCCACCTCAGGCGCGTTCACGATGGGCGTGAACGACGTGCCCCCGATCCCGCCCAGTGACGAGATGGTGAAGGTCGCGCCGGACATGTCGCCCGATTTCAGCTCTCCCTTGCGGGCCTTGGCACTGAGTTCGCCCAGCTCTTTCGAGATTTCCACAAGACCCTTGCGGTCGGCATCCTTGATGACCGGCACCACCAGCCCGTTCGGCGTATCGGCGGCGAAGCCGATATTGTAGAACGACTTGCGGATCAGCTTGTCGCCATCGGGATGGATCGAGGAGTTGACCTCCCAATGGGTCTTGAGCGCGGAGACCGACGCCTTGATGACGAAGGAGAGCAGCGTGACGCGATAGCCCTCGTCCTTGGCCTGGGTGTCCATCTCCTTGCGATACTGGTCCAGCTCGGTGATGTCGGCCTCGTCATTGTGGGTGACATGCGGCACGTTCAGCCAGCTGCGATGCAGCGCCGGGCCCGAAAGCTTCTTGATCCGGGGCATCTCGACCTCTTCGATCGGCCCGAACTTGGAGAAATCGACCACGGGGATCGGCGGAATACCCATGCCGCCCGAAACGGCCCCACCACTTGCTGCCGGAACCGTCTGCGCCTTGAGCGCCTTTTCCACGTCCTCGCGCAGGATGCGGCCCTTGCGGCCCGATCCGTTCACCTTGTTCAGATCCACCTCGACCCGGCGGGCATAGGCCCGGACGGACGGAGATGCGTGCACCTTGGAGAAACCGGCATCGGTCACGGCTGCCGGGGCGGGTGCCGCGGCAGGGGCTGGCGCGGCGGCAGGGGCAGTAGCCTTGGGCGCCTCGGCCTTGGGCGCTTCCTTGGCTGCCGGGGCGTCAGCGCCCTCGACGATCAGGATGAGCGAGCCTTCGGATACCTTGTCGCCCTCTGCGACCTTGATCTCCTTCACGACACCGGCGGCCGAGGATGGCACCTCCATCGTGGCCTTGTCGCTTTCCAGTTCGACGATGGGATCCTCCACCGCGATCGTATCGCCCACGCTGACCAGGATCGTCACCACCGGCACGTCCTTGAAATCGCCGATATCGGGAACTTTCACTTCAGTCGTCATAATCTGTCCTCCGTTCCGCGCTTACACTAGCCGCGGGTTCGGCTTGCCGCCGTCGATTTCGTATTTCTTGAGAGCCTTCTCGAGGTCCTTGTCGCTCACATGCCCTTCGCGCCACAGGTCGACCATGGCGGCGGCGGCGATGTGGTTCGCGTCCACCTCGAAGAAGCGGCGCAGGTTCACCCGGCTGTCCGACCGTCCGAACCCGTCCGTCCCCAGCACCGTGAAACGGCCCGGGACGCAAGCGCGGACCTGCTCGGCGAAGTTCTTCATGTAGTCGGTCGCGGCGATGAACGGCCCCTTGGCGCCCGAAAGCACCTGCGAGATGTAGGGTGTGCGCTGCTCGGCGAACGGGTTCAGCCGGTTGAAGCGATGCGCGTCCTGGCAATCCCGCGCCAGCTCGTTGAACGAGGTGGCGGACCAGATATCGGACGTGACGCCGAAATCCTCTTTCAGCATCGCCGCCGCCTTGATCGCCTGCACCAAGATGGTGCCGGAGCCGATCAGGTTGACGTGCTTCTTGCCGGGTCGGTCGGTTTTTTGCAGCCGGTAGATGCCTTTGATGATGCCCTCTTCGGAGCCCATGGGCATCTCGGGATGCTGATAGTTCTCGTTCATCAGCGTCAGGTAGAAGAACACGTCCTGCTGATCGACGAACATCCGCTGAAGCCCGTGCTGCACGATCACCGCGACCTCGTAGCTGAAGGTCGGGTCATAGCTGATGCAGTTGGGGATGGTGCTGGCAAGGATGTGGCTGTGCCCGTCCTCGTGCTGCAGACCCTCGCCGTTCAGCGTGGTCCGTCCCGCCGTGCCGCCCAGCATGAAGCCGCGCGCGCGGCTGTCGCCGGCGGCCCAGGCCAGATCGCCGATCCGCTGGAACCCGAACATCGAGTAGTAGATGTAGAACGGGATCATCGGCACGCCGTGGTTGCTGTAGGACGTGGCGGCGGCAATCCAGTCGGCCATTGCGCCGGCCTCGTTGATGCCTTCCTGAAGCACCTGCCCGCTTTCCGACTCGCGGTAGTAGGACATCTGCTCGCGGTCTTCGGGCGTGTATTTCTGGCCCAGCGGGTTGTAGATGCCCACGCTGCGGAACAGGCCCTCCATGCCGAAGGTGCGGGACTCGTCCGGCACGATCGGAACCACCTGCTTCCCCACCTTCTTGTCACGCAACAGCGTGGTCAGGATGCGGACAAAGGCCATCGTGGTCGAAATCTCGCGGTCGCCGGTGGATTCCAGCTGGCCCTTGAACGCCTCGAGCGGCGGAATTTCCAGTTTCGGGCTTTCAGTGTTCCGCTTGGGGAAGGAGCCGCCCAGTTCCTTGCGGCGCTCGGCCAGGTAGGCCTTCTGCGCGTTGTTCAGGCTGACGAAGGGCACGTCCTTTTCCAACTCGGCATCGGTGACCGGGATCTTGAACCGGTCGCGCATCGCCTTGAGCTGGTCGAACTGCATCTTCTTCTGCTGGTGGGTGGTGTTCTGCCCCTCACCGGCGGTGCCCATGCCATAGCCCTTGACCGTCTTGACCAGCAGGACGGTAGGCTGGCCCTCGGCCTTGGTGGCGCGCAGGAAGGCGTTGTAGACCTTCTTGGGATCATGGCCGCCTCGGCGCAGCGCCCAGATCTGGTCGTCAGTCCAGTCCTTCACCAATTCGGCGGTCTCGGGATATTTGCCGAAGAAATGCTTGCGGATATAGGCGCCGTCCTTGGACTTGAAGGTTTGGTAGTCGCCGTCGATGGTCTCGTCCATCAGCTGCCGCAGCTTGCCGGACGTGTCCTGCTCCAGCAGCTCGTCCCAGCCCTTGCCCCAAAGCAGCTTGATCACGTCCCAGCCTGCGCCGCGGAAATCGCCCTCGAGTTCCTGGACGATCTTGGAGTTGCCGCGCACCGGGCCGTCGAGGCGTTGCAGGTTGCAGTTGACGACGAAGATCAAGTTGTCGAGCCCCTCGCGCGCCGCCAGCGCAATGGCACCGAGGCTTTCGGGTTCGTCCATCTCGCCATCGCCGAGGAAGGCCCAGACCTTGCGGCCCTGCTTCTCGATCAGGCCGCGGTTCTCGAGATATTTCATGAACCGCGCCTGGTAGATCGCCATCAGCGGGCCCAGGCCCATGCTGACTGTCGGGAACTGCCAGTAATCCGGCATCAGCCACGGATGCGGGTAGGAGGACAGGCCGCCACCCGCGACCTCGGAGCGGAAATTCTTCAGCTCGTCCTCGCTGATGCGCCCCTCCATGAAGGACCGCGCGTATATCCCCGGCACCACGTGGCCCTGGAAGAACACCAGGTCGCCGCCATGGATCGCCGATTTCGAGCGCCAGAAATGGTTGAGGCCGACGTCATACAGTGCGGCCGAGGATGCGAAACTGGCGATGTGGCCGCCGTATTCGCTGCTTTCCTTGTTCCGCTTGACCACCGTCGCCATGGCGTTCCAGCGGTTGATGGTGCGGATGCGCCACTCCATCTCGTAGTCGCCGGGCATGTCGACCTCGTCATCGGGCGAGATCGTGTTCTGGTAGGGCGTGGTGGCCGAGAAGGGCAGCTTCGCGCCCGCGGCCCGTGCCCGTTGCACCGCCTTGTCCAGAAGGAAATGCGCGCGGTCCGCGCCGTCGCGTTCGATCACGTCCTCGATGGCGTCCTGCCACTCCTGGGATTCGACGGCATCGATGTCTGTCGGCTGGTCTTTCATGGCCCTCTCCCTTTCGCTGACCGTCCGGACTGTTTAACCCTGAACGATCCTGTTTCGGTCTGCCTGCCGGCCCGCATTCACCTCTCGGACCCGCGAATTGGCGCTGTCCTAGCAGGTGAAGTTCCTTGGCGGCAGATCGCTTGACGCATAGCCTGCATGCGCCGGCCGCATGGCACAAGGGGAAGATTGGTTTAAGGCTCAACTATTGCCGCAGCGCAGCAATCACCGGGGTGACCGGATCGGAACGATTGGGTCGGCGGACGGCTGGGCGATCTCCTCGAAATCGAAATTATCCAGCTGTCGCGCCCGTTTACCGGCCTTGTCCGCGCTGATGCGGATTTCCTCGATATCGCGGCTCGCCATCGAGAAATGGCGGTCGAGATTGCCGACCCGCGACAATAGGCGCTCCATGTCACCTGAGAGGTGGTGCAGTTCGCGGCGGATCGCCCCGGCCTGCTCGCGCATTCGCGCGTCCTTGAGAATCGCGCGCATCGTGTTCAGCACGGCCATGCAGGTCGTGGGCGACACGATCCAGACGCGGGCGTTGAACCCCTCACGCACAAGCTCGGCAAAATTGGCATGCAGTTCGGCATAGACTGCCTCGGATGGCAGGAACATCAGCGCGCTGTCGGCGGTCTCGCCCTCGATGATGTAGCGATCAGAGATGTCGCGGATATGCTTGCGCACCGACAGGCGCAGACTCTGCGCGGCGCGGGCCGCCTCGTCGCGCGTTTCTGCCCGACGCAGCGCCTCGTAGCCTTCCAGCGGAAATTTCGCGTCGACCACGATGGCGCCCGGCGGATTGGGCAGGTGGATCAGGCAATCGGCCCGTCGTCCGTTCGACAGCGTTGCCTGCATCGTGAAACTGTCCGAGGGCAGCGCCTTGGACACGATGTCATGCAGCTGGATCTCGCCAAAGGCGCCCCGTGTCTGCTTGTTCGAAAGAATGTCCTGCAACGACAGCACGTCGCCCGACAGCCGGGTGATATTGGCCTGCGCCTGGTCGATGACCTTCAGCCGTTCCTGCAACTCGCCCAGGCTCTGCGCCGTGCGCCGCGCCGAGCCGGTCAGGCTTTCGCCCATCCGTTCCTGCACCTCGGCCAGCCGGGCCTCCATCAATTGCAACATCGCCGATTGGCTTTTGGCCTGGGCCTCCGACACATGATGCAACCCGCCCGCCAGCCGTTCCTGACCGTCGCCCAGCGCCTGCACCCGCTGGCCGAGCTGTCCCATCTGCGCCGCCATCGTCTCGGTCAGCCGGGCAGATCGTGCTGCGGCGGCGCTGGCGCGCAGGATCAGCAGGACGACGACCAGCGCCACCGCGACGCCCAGAACCAGCGGATCGTTCCACGCATAGACCTGCCCGCCGACCGCGATCATGTGCGCCCGAACAGCCGTTCGATGTCGGACAGTTTCAATTCCACATAGGTGGGCCGCCCGTGGTTGCACTGGCCGGAATGGGGCGTCGCCTCCATCTCGCGCAGCAGGGCGTCCATCTCTTCGGCGCGCATCCGGCGGCCCGACCGGATCGCGCCATGACAGGCGACACGGCTGAGGATCGCCTCGATCTTGTCCTGCACAAGCTGGCTGTCGCCCAGGTCGTCGAGTTCGTCGAGGATATCACGGATCAGCGCCCCGGCGTTGATCTCGCCGAGGATCGCAGGCGTCTCGCGCACGGCTACCGCGCCGCCGCCAAAGGGTTCGATCGACAGGCCCATGCGATGCAGCGTCTCGGCATGCTCCAGCAGGCGGGCGCGGTCGCCCATGGACAGGTCGACCACCTCGGGGATCAGCAGGGCCTGCGCGGCGACGCCGGTCTCGGCCATCTGCCGCTTGAGCTTCTCGTAGACGAGCCGCTCATGAGCCGCGTGCTGGTCGACGATCACGACGCCGTCGGCGGTCTGGGCGATGATGTAGTTCTCATGCACCTGTCCACGCGCGGCGCCCAGCGGCAGCGCCTCGGCTACGGTGTCGGGCGTGCCGGCGGGTTCGGCCTCGACCACGCGACCCGACCAGACCGCGCCCAGATCGGCGAACCCCGCCTGCGGCGCCTGCGCAGCATAAGAGGCGGCGCGCGCCAAGGGGCTTGGCCGATCCATCTGGTAGACGCGCGGCTGCGCCGGTTCGACCTGCATCGCGCCCAGCGTCGCCCCGGCAAGGGTCGACGAGGCGCGATGCCCCGCCTCAGCCAGCGCGTGCCGCAAGGCAGAGACGATCAGACCCCGCACCAGACCCGGCTCGCGAAAGCGGACCTCGGATTTCGCCGGGTGCACGTTCACGTCCACCAGTTGCGGGTCGCAATCGACGAACAGCGCCACGGCCGGGTGCCGGTCGCGCGACAGGAAATCGGCATAGGCGCCACGCAGCGCGCCGATCAGCAGCTTGTCCCGCACAGGGCGGCCGTTGACGAACAGGAATTGCGCGACGGCCGAGCCCCGCGAATAGGTGGGCAGCGCGGCAAAGCCGGTCAGGCGGAACCCATCGCGCGTGGCGTCGATGGGCAGGGCGTTTTCCGTGAACTCGCCCCCAATGACCCGCGCCAGCCGACCGCGCAGCGCATCGAACAGATCGCCCGTCTCGGGGTCGGCGCGAAAACTCACGCGGTCCTCGCCGCCCGACACGTCGCGCAGGACAAAGCCGACCGAGGGTTCGGCCATCGCAAGGCGTTTCATCACGTCCGAGATGGCCTGCATCTCAGCCCGGTCCGAGCGCAGGAATTTCAGCCGCGCGGGCGTTGCATAGAACAGATCGCGCAACGTGACCGTGGTGCCGATGCCATGCGCGCAGGGCCGCACGGCCCCCATCGCGCCACCGTTCACCGACAACTCGACCGGGTCGAACCCCTTGGCCCGGCTCTGGAGCGTCAGTCGCCCGACCGCCCCCAACGAGGGCAGCGCCTCGCCCCGGAAGCCGAAGGAATGTATGTTCAACAGGTCCGATCCGTCGATTTTCGACGTGGCATGCCGCGACAGGGCCAGCGGCAATTCCGCCTCGGTCATGCCGCAGCCGTCGTCGCTGACCCGGATCAGGGTCTTGCCGCCATCCGCCACCTCGACCGTGACGCGCCGCGCGCCCGCGTCGATGGCATTTTCCACCAGTTCCTTAACGGCGCTGGCGGGTCGCTCCACCACCTCGCCGGCCGCGATGCGGTTGACGGCGGACTCGTCAAGTTGCCGGATCACGGGGCGCATATTGGGGCTGACGCTGTTCATGCCACCAGACCTAGCATGGCAGCTGCGATTCTGAAACGCGGGAATTCGGAAACACCGCCAACATCCCGTTCACGAGATGTTAGCGTATTGAAGAAATAATTGAACTAAGGTCGGATGGATTGCGTATGAAAATTACGTTAATAAATCTCCGAGAGCAGTCATGGAGGCTTCAATGCCCGTTTCACTGATCACCTTCGAAACGATCTCTGCCATTTATGGCGAGGCGTTCGCGCGCACCTGGTTCCGGCCAGTCAGCCTGGTGAAGAAACCGCATTGATCGCAACCGGCGGGGTCACGCCCCGCCCTTGGCCGTCGCGGCCTCGTACCACGCGCGGATCGCCGCGCGTTCCGTTTCCTCCATCCATGACAGATTCGCGGGCGGCATCGCGTGGCTCAGCCCGGATTGCAGGTAGATGGAGGTCGCGTGCTCGGCGATGCGCGCCGGCGTGTCCAGATGCACCCCCTTGGGCGCCCAGAGCAACCCGTCCCACGCCGGTTCCGCCGCATGGCACATGGAACAGCGCCCCATCACGATATCCGTCACCTCGTTGAACCCCTCGGCCTGCGCATAGCGCTGCGCCCAGGCCTGCACCTCGTCGCTGTCATTCCCCCGCATGGGCGCCGTCGACAGACCCATGATGATCAGGAACAGGATCGCGGTCGCCGCCCAGGTCCACCACGGCATTCCCCTGCGCATGTGCATTGTGTTGAAGAAGTGCCGGATCGTCACGCCCATCAGGAAGACGAGGCTGGCGATGATCCAGTTGTAGTCGGTGGCGAAGGACAGCGGGTAGTGGTTCGACAGCATCAGGAACAGCACGGGCAGTGTCAGGTAGTTGTTGTGCGTGCTCCGCTGCTTGGCGATCTTGCCGTATTTCGGATCGGGCTTGCGGCCCGCGATCAGGTCGGCGACGACGATCTTCTGGTTCGGGATGATGACCATGAAGACGTTCGCGCTCATGATCGTGGCGGTGAACGCCCCGAGATGCAGCAGCGCCGCCCGCCCAGAGAACACCGAGGTGTAGAAATACGCCATGCCCACCAGCACCACGAACAGCGCGACCATCAGCGCGGTCTGGTTGGCGTTCACGAAGACACGGCAGATCGTGTTGTAGGCCAGCCAGCCAAAGGCCAGCGAGGCGAGCGAGATCAGCACAGCCTGCCAGACCGACAGGTCCATCACAGCCGGATCGATCAGATAGAACTCGGCCCCGAGGTAATAGACCAGCACCAGCATGGCGAAACCCGACAGCCAGGTGGCGTAGCTTTCCCATTTGAACCAGACAAGGTCGCCGGGCATCTGTTCGGGCGCGACCAGGTATTTCTGGATGTGGTAGAAACCGCCGCCATGCACCTGCCATTCCTCGCCATCGGCACCCGAGGCCAGGTTGCGGTCGCGGTGCAGGCCAAGGTCCAGCGCGATGAAGTAGAAACTCGACCCGATCCACGCAATCGCGGTGATGACATGCAGCCAGCGGACGCCGAATTCCACCCAGGCGCCCATCGCGGCAAGATCGTACATGACACTCTCCCTGTCTGAAGTCCCGCGCAGGCTATACGCATCGCCGTTTGCGTGTTAATCCAGATAATCCCGCGAGACTTTCAAAGAAATCCGAAAAGCGCCATGTCCTATGTGAACAACGTCCGGATGTTCGTCCGCGTCTACGAATTGGGCAGCATGTCGGCCGCCGCCCGGGATCAGCGCACCTCGCCCGCCGTCGCCTCGTCTCGCATTGCGGAACTGGAAAAGCACTTGGGCGTGCGGTTGTTCAACCGGACGACCCGGGCGCTGAACCCGACCGAGCATGGGCGTCTTTTCTATGACGGCGCGCGCGGCATCCTCGAATCCATCGATGCCGCCGAAGGCGCAGTGATGGAAGCGGCTCAGAGTCCGCGCGGCACGCTGTTCGTCGCCGCGCCTCTGGGCCTGGGCCGCCGGATCATCGCGCCCGAGTTGCCGCGCTTTCGCGAAACCTATCCCGAGATCGACGTGCGCCTGCGCCTGTCCGATCGGGTCGTCGATGTGACGGGAGAGGGGCTCGACCTCGCCTTTCACCTCGGTCCGCTGGCCGACAGCGACCTCAAGGTTCGGATGATCGCCGATTGCCCGCGCGTGCTGGTTGCGTCTCCCGATTACATCGCGCTTCGCGGCATGCCGAAGAACGGCGCGGCGCTGGTGCGTGACCGGCACGACTGCCTCAACCTGCGTTTTCCCGGCGCCAGCGAGTTCCAGTGGACCCTGCGCACCGTCGACGGCCCCAAGCGGTTCGAGATTGCCGGACCCTTCGAATGCGACGATGGCGATGTCCTGACCGACTGGGCGCTGGCGGGCACGGGAATCGTGCTGAAACCGGAATTCGAGGTGGCAGAACACCTGGCCTCGGGCGCGCTGGTGCCGGTGGCGACCGCAACCCCGCCCTATCCGACACAACTGGCCTGTCTGTCCCCCTCGCGCCGTCATCGCGACCCCAAGGTGCAGGTGTTCGCCGAGCACATGGTCGAAGTCTGCCGCCGTGGTGTGCGACGCGCCAGTTGACCGCGACGCTTGCGGTGCGCGGCCAGTCGGGGCAGGATTCCGGCAGAACCGCAACGAAGGGGAGACACGGGATGAAGACCGAGCAGGTGGGCGACGCCCTTTTCGAAACCTGGACCGTGGACGAGGTCGAAACGGCCCTGAACAACCATGAAATCGTGTTGATCGACGTGCGCACCCCGCAGGAATACATGTTCGAGCATGTCGAGGGCGCGCTGCTGATGCCGATGGCCTTCTTCAAGGCCGACGCCCTGCCAGGCCAGACCGACAAGCGCATCGTGTTTCATTGCGGCTCGGGTGTCCGGTCGGAAAAGGTCAGCCGCGCCGCGATCGAGGCCGGGATGGCCCGCGTTGCCCATATGGAGGGCGGCTTTGGCGCATGGAAGGGGGCGAAGAAGCCCTATATCGGCACCAACATGTCCACCGGCGCGCCGCACCGGGTGGCATGACGCCTCCACTCAGCGCGCGGCCAGCAGCGGATTGACCATGCCCGAGGCGCAGTCGATCCTCGGAGCGTCCACCACGGGGTCCGCGCCCAAGTCGATTCGGAACTGCGCCGGGCGGACCCGTTCGACCGGACTGGGATCACCGCCCAGCGCCTGTGCAACGCGTTGCCGGTCAGACGGCGGCAGCCCCGCCAGTTCGAGGATCAGCTTGGCGCGCAGGGCCTGTTCCACGTCCTTCCAGCCGCGCGCCAGGATGTGAAACGCGCCCGGCCCGCCGATGACGCAATCGGCAAAGAATATCTCCAGCCGCTGTTCCTGATTGTCGAGCCCGATGGCGTAACCATCCGTGGCCGGAGGGCCGACCGCGATGGGCAGGCCGTTGATGATAATACCTTGCGCCAGCAGACCGTCGCGCATGGTGTCCACATGGAGTCCGTCGTTGCTGACCCCGTCGGCCGAGATGTCGATCACGGTCGAGCGCGCGGCGAAGCCGGACGCGCGCAGCGCCTCGGCCGCGCGGGCCAGAGCATTGCCCATCGCGGTGGTGCCGTCATAGATGCCGTAATCCATCACGTGGGCGGCGACAGGCGCATCCGCCATCGCCCCGATCTGGGCGGCAAAGGCCTGCATCTCGTCGGGCGAGCCGATGGCGCGCACCGGCAGCGCCAGGTTCTGGTAGCCCGGTCCCGACCATTCCATGTAGCCCAGCGCGATGCGCCCGCTGCGCCCGCCCAGCGCGGCGCGCATCACCAGAGGATCGGCCAGAGCGCGGGCATAGGCCATGCGCTGGAACCGGCGTTCATCGGCATCAACCGAGGACGACACGTCGACGGCCAGCATCAGCGCCACGTCGACCATGCCGGGAGGCTCCATCGCGGCGGGCGTCGGTGCGCCCGCGCGTGAGGCAGAGGGCAACGCCAGCAGACAGGCCGCCAGAGCCGCGCAGATCCGTAACCAAGTCATGGGTCGCCTCCTGATGCGAACCCACCCGCCCCGTGATGATCGGACGGTATAACCCGGACGGTCTTAACACCGGATGAAGACGGCTCAAGCCGACTTCATCATGCCTTCGGCCTTCAGCTTGGCATGGGTCTCGTCCAGGCACTGCCAGGCGCGGTCGATCAGCGTGTCGATCTCGGATTTCGAAATCACCAGCGCCGGCGACAGGATCATGCGGTCATAGACATGGCGCATGATCAGGTTGTTGGCAAAGCACCGCTCGCGGCAGATCAGGCCGACCGTGCCGGCCTCGGAGGCGAAGGCCGCGCGCGACGCCTTGTCTGGCGTCAGCGCGATCGATCCCATCATGCCGACGATCTTGGCCTCGCCGACCAGCGGATGCTCGGCCAGCGCCTCGAATTTCGTCTTGAGATAGGGCGCGGTGTCCTCGCGGACGCGATCGACGATGCCGTCCTCTTCGAGGATGCGCAGGTTCTCAAGCGCCACGGCGCAGGCCACGGGATGGCCGGAATAGGTGTAGCCGTGGTTGAACTCCATGCTGCCGATCACCTCGGCCACCTCGTCGGACACGATCGAGCCGCCGATCGGCTGATAGCCCGAGGACAGGCCCTTGGCGATGGTCATGATGTCAGGCTGGATGCCGAGGGTCTGGCTGCCGAACCAGTTGCCGGTCCGGCCGAACCCGCAGATCACCTCGTCAGCGATCAGCAGGATACCGTATTTCTTCACGATTCGCTGGATTTCCGGCCAGTAGCTGTCAGGCGCGACGATCACGCCACCGGCGCCCTGCACCGGCTCGGCGATGAAGGCCGCGACGTTTTCCGGCCCCAGTTCAAGGATCTTGGCCTCCAGCTGGCGGGCACGCTCAAGCCCGAATTCCTCGGGCGACAGATCGCCACCCTCGGACCACCAGTTGGGCTGGTCGATATGGGCGATGCCGGGGATCGTCGGGACGCCCTGGGTGTGCATCGGCTTCATCCCGCCAAGGCTGCCTGCGCCCACAGTCGAACCGTGATAGCCGTTCCAGCGCGAGATGATCCACTGTCGCTCAGGCTGGCCCTTCTGCATCCAGTAGGCGCGCACCATGCGCAGGTTGGTATCATTCGCCTCGGACCCCGAGCCGGCGAAGAACACGTGGTTCAGAGTGCCCGGCGCCAGTTCGGCCAGCTTGGTGGACAGCGCGATGGCGGGCACGTGGCTGGTCTGGAAGAAGGTGTTGTAGAACGGCAGTTCCATCATCTGGCGGTGCGCCGCGTCGGCCAGTTCGCGCCGGCCGTAGCCCACGTTCACGCACCACAGCCCGGCCATGCCATCGAGGATGCGGTTGCCCTCGCTGTCCGTCAGCCAGCAGCCCTCGGCCCGCGTGATGATGCGCGCGCCCTTCTTGTTCAGTGCCGCTGCATGGGTGAACGGGTGCAGGTGATGGGCGGCGTCCAGGGCCTGCAACTCGGCGGTGGGCGTATTGGTCGAGATCACGTTCATGGCTGCCTCCGAAAGCTTTGCGCGCAGAATATGATCAAATTGTTCCGTGTCAATCGAATCACGCGTTGCGGGGCCGCGACGCCACGGCGCAGAGTTGGGTCGGCCCAAGACCCGCGAAACGCCCGGATTCAAAGCGAGGCGCGGATCAGATCCATTCCCTGAAGCACGTCCAACCGCACTGCTTCGGCGGCCGCCATCGCGTTGCGTGCCGCCAGCGCGGCAAGCAGATCCTTGTGCCGATCCGGCAGGTTGCGGGTTCCCACCTGGCCGCAGACGACCCGCAGGCTGGGGCCGAAACGCAACCAAAGGCTGTCCACCAGCGCCCCCATGATCGGTGCTTGCGCCAACCCGTGCAGCTGGGCATGAAAGACGTGGTTTTCGCGCAGGTAAAGCGCGATGTCGCCGCGCGCGATGGCACGGTCCAGCCGTTCGTCCGTCTCGGCCAGAAGCGCCAGCGTGCCCGCGTCGACATTGGGCGCCGCCCGCGCGGCCAGCAGCGGTTCCAGTGCGACGCGCGCGATCGTCAACTCGTCGATCAACCCGTGATCCAGCATAGGAACGACGATCCGCCGGTTCCCTTGCGCGGCAAGCGCGCCCTCGGCCGTAAGGCGGCGCAGCGCCTCACGCACCGGGGTCATGCCCGCCCCCAGCGTCTCGACCAGGCCCTGGATCGTCACCGGCTGCCCCGGCTCCATCTCGCCGAACAGGACCATCTCACGCAGCCTGCGATAGACCTGCTCATGTACGGGCGGGCCGGCGCGTCGCTCCTTGTCTGCCTCGTTATTCATCAGCTGCCTCCCGTTGTGGCACCCATGGCCCGGCGCCGCTTGCACATGGCGACGCTGCATGAAAACATTCCAGATGTTGCCAGATGGCGCAACATTTGATCAAATCGGAACCACAGGGGCGCCAACGACCCCGGGACCGAAGGGAGACCCATATGAAGACCCTCATGAGTTTTACCGCAACGCTTGCGCTGGTGGCCGGTGCCGCGGCAGCCGAGCAAGTGCGCGTCTACAACTGGTCGGACTACATCGACGAATCGCTGCTCGAGAAGTTCGAGCAGGAAACCGGGATCGATCTGATCTATGACGTGTTCGACAGCAACGAAGTGCTGGAAACCAAGATGCTGGCCGGCGGGTCGGGCTATGACGTCGTGGTGCCCAGCGGCACGTTCCTGCAGCGCCAGATCGAGGCCGGCGCCTTCCAGAAGCTGGACACGTCCAAGCTGCCGAACTTCGGCAACATGTGGGACGTGATCGCCAAGCGGACCGCGGTCTACGATCCGGGCAACGAATATTCGATCAACTACATGTGGGGCACGACCGGCATCGGCGTGAACGTCGGCAAGGTCAAGGAACTGCTGGGTGAAGATGCGCCGGTCGACAGCCTTGCGCTGATCTTCGACCCCGCAAACATGGAAAAGCTGGCTTCCTGCGGCGTTCACCTTCTGGATGCTCCGGTCGAGGTGGTGCCTGCTGCGCTGGCCTATGCCGGCATGAACCCCGACGCCAAGGATGATGAGGCACTGGCCAAGGCCGAAGAAGTCCTGATGGCAGTTCGCCCCTACATCCAGAAGTTCCACAGCTCGGAATACATCAACGCGCTGGCCAA
Organism: Thetidibacter halocola; assembly: GCF_018224955.1. Taxonomy (GTDB): domain Bacteria; phylum Pseudomonadota; class Alphaproteobacteria; order Rhodobacterales; family Rhodobacteraceae; genus Thetidibacter; species Thetidibacter halocola. The sequence continues at coordinate 26,264 of NZ_JAGTUU010000007.1, read as the reverse complement.
TGGCGACATCTGCGTGGCCTTCGGCTGGTCGGGCGACATCCTTCAGGCGCGCGACCGCGCGGCCGAGGCCAACAACGGCGTCGAGGTAGCCTACAACGCACCCTCCGAGGGCGCGCTGATGTGGTTCGACCAGATGGCCATCCCGGTCGATGCCCCGAACCCGGCAGCGGCCCACGTGTTCCTGAACTTCATCATGGACGCGCAGAACATGGCCGCGGCATCGAACTATGTCTACTACGCCAACGGCAACAAGGCGTCGCAGGAATTCCTGAACGAGGACGTGATCGGCGACACCGCGATCTACCCGAATGCGGCGGCGCTGGAAAACCTCTACACGACGACGCCCTTCCCACCGAAGGAACAGCGCTCGCTGACCCGCCTGTGGACGAAGATCAAGTCGGGCACCTGAGCCCATTATGGCCCGCGGTCGCTGAACCGCGGGCCTTTGCATGCCCGAAAGCTTGAAATCATGGCCCAATCCGTCTTTGCCCCCTGGGACGATCCAGAGCAGAAGCCGCTCATCCAGTTCGTGAACGTCACTAAGCGGTTCGGCGATTTCACCGCGATCGACGACCTGACGCTGGACATCTACGAAAAAGAATTCTTCGCCCTTCTCGGGCCATCCGGCTGCGGCAAGACGACGATGATGCGGATGCTCGCCGGGTTCGAGAACCCGACCAAGGGGCATATCCTGCTGAACGGCAAGGTCATCGACACCGTGCCGCCGAACAAGCGCGCCGTGAACATGATGTTTCAGAGCTACGCCCTGTTCCCGCATCTCTCGGTCTGGGACAATATCGCCTTCGGCCTGCGGCGCGAAAGCAAGGACAAGGACGCCATCGCCGCCCGCGTCGAGGAAATGCTGCGCCTGACCCGCCTGACCAAGTTCGCCAAGCGCAAGCCGCACCAGATCTCGGGCGGCCAGAGGCAGCGCGTGGCGCTGGCCCGCAGCCTCGCCAAGGCACCCAAGCTTTTGCTGCTGGACGAACCGCTGGGCGCGCTCGACCGCAAGCTGCGCGAAGAGACGCAGTTCGAGTTGATGGACATCCAGGAAAAGACCGGCACGACCTTCGTTATCGTCACCCACGATCAGGAAGAGGCGATGACCGTCGCCTCCCGCGTCGCGGTGATGGACGAGGGCCGTATCGTTCAGGTCGCGACGCCCCAGGTGATCTACGAGGCGCCGAATTCGGTTTATGTCGCGGATTTCATCGGCGACGTGAACCTGATCCGCGGCACCGCCAGCGCCCGCCCCGCGGCCCCTGCGGCAGAGACACCGATCGCGAAACCCGCTCCGAACGCTCCGCCGCCAGAGCCGGAGACCACCGCCGCCGAACCGGCGACCGACACGCAACCCGAGCCCAGGCCACAGCCAAACGCCCTTGGCGAATGGCTGCATGACACGCTTCTGACGCCGATCCTTGGCCAGCGCGATCCCGGCCCCAGGGCGCTGCCAGCCCCCACCGACGAAGAGCGCGCGGCCCACGCCGAAACCGCCGAAACCCCGGCAAGCCATGCCGAGGACATCCCCGCAGGCGGGTTGCAGATCGTCTGGGCTGACGACAAGCCGCCGCTTATCGCCGCCAATGGCGACGAAGCACTGGCGGGCAAGAAGGTCGTCCTGGCCCTGCGCCCGGAAAAGGTCGGCATCTCGAAAACCCGGCCCGACGCAGCCAATGCCATGCAGGGCAAGGTCATAGACATCGCCTATCTCGGCAACATCTCGACCTACCATGTCGAACTGCCCGGCGGCGCGATGATCAAGGCGCAGACCGCCAACACCCGCCGCATTTCCCGCCGCGACATCACCTGGGAAGACGACGTGTGGCTCAGCTTCACCGCCACCGCGGGCGTCGTGCTGGAGGACGTTTCCTGATGCGCCGCGCGGTCCTGATCGGCATTCCCTACCTGTGGCTGGTGGCGCTGTTCCTGGTGCCCTTCCTGATTGTGCTGAAGATCTCGCTCAGCGACATCGCGCTGGCGCGGCCGCCCTACATGCCTCAGCTCGACCTGTCCGAGGGGCTGTCGGGCCTGTTCGCCTTCCTCGCGGAACTGGATTTCGAGAATTTCGTCTTTCTCACCCAGGACTCGCTCTACTGGAAGGCCTATCTAAGCTCTCTCCAGATCGCCTTTACCGCCACCTTCATCACGCTTCTGGTCGGCTATCCCATTGCCTACGGCATGGCCCGCGCGGCGCAGGAATGGCGGCCCACCTTGCTGATGCTGGTGATCCTGCCCTTCTGGACCTCGTTCCTGATCCGCGTCTATTCATGGATGGGCATCCTGTCGAACGAAGGCGTGCTGAACCAACTCCTGTCCTGGCTCGGCGTGATCGACGCGCCGCTCCAGATCCTGAACACCAATACCGCCGTCTATATCGGCATCGTCTACACCTACCTGCCATTCATGATCCTGCCGATCTACTCGGCGCTGGAGAAGATGGACGAAAGCCTGCTCGAGGCCGCCGAGGATCTTGGCTGCTCGCGGCTTTCGGCCTTCTGGCTGGTCACCCTGCCGCTGTCGAAATCCGGCGTCATCGCGGGCTGCTTCCTCGTCTTCATCCCGACGCTGGGCGAATTCGTGATCCCCTCGCTGCTGGGAGGCTCCCAGACGCTGATGATCGGCAAGATCCTGTGGGAAGAGTTCTTCTCGAACCGCGACTGGCCGGTGGCCTCCGCCGTGGCGGTGATCCTGCTGTTGATCCTGATCATCCCGATCATCCTGTTCCAGCGCAACGAGCAGAAACAGCGCGAGGCCGAAGGATGACCCACGCGCATTGCTTCATCTTGCCGGAAAAACTCCGGGGGGAGCCGAAGGCGGGGGGCCGCGCCCGCCACCCCCGTCGCCACGGAGGGAAGACATGAAACGCTTTTCCTGGTTCAACGCCACGTCCCTGACGCTGGGCTTCGCCTTTCTCTACATGCCGATGATCATCCTGGTCATCTACAGCTTCAACGAAAGCCGACTGGTCACAGTCTGGGCCGGTTTCTCGACGAAATGGTATGGCGAACTGTTCCGCAATGCCGAATTCCTCGATGCCGCCTGGGTGACGGTGCAGGTCGCGGTGCTGTCCTCGACCTTCGCCACCGTGCTGGGCACGATGGCGGCGCATGTGCTGGTGAATGCCGGTCGGTTCAAGGGCCGCACGCTGTTCTCGGGCATGATCTATGCGCCGCTCGTCATGCCCGAGGTCATCACCGGCCTGTCGCTGCTGCTTCTGTTCATCGGCATCGGGTTGGAACGTGGAATCTTCACCGTCGTGTTGGCGCACACGACCTTTGCCATGTGCTATGTCTCGGTCGTGGTCTCGTCGCGGCTCGTCAGTTTCGACCGCTCGCTGGAAGAGGCCGCGCTCGACCTCGGCGCCACCCCGTGGGAGGCGTTCCGCCTTGTGACCCTGCCGATCATCGCCCCGGCGGTGATCTCGGGCTGGCTGTTGGCCTTCACCCTGTCGCTCGACGATCTCGTGATCGCCAGCTTCACCACCGGGCCGGGCGCCACCACGCTGCCGATCAAGGTCTTCTCAGCCGTGCGCCTCGGCGTCTCGCCAGAGATCAACGCGCTGTCGACCATCATGATCGCCATCGTGACGGTTGGCGTCGTCACCGCCTCGCTGATCTCGAAACGCACCGCCGTCGCCCGCGCCCGCGAGGAACAAGCCGCCGTCCGCTCGGAATGAAACGAATCTATGAGCCGGCCGCCTACGGCCCGCAGGGCGGCTGCTACTGGGCCGACACGGTTGCGCCGCTGCACTGGCCCGCGCTGGAGGGCGATGCGCAGGCCGATGTCGCGGTGATCGGCGGCGGCTTTACCGGCCTGTCCACGGCATTGCACCTCGCTCAGGCGGGAGTTTCCGTCGCATTGCTCGAGGCCGAGCATCCCGGCTGGGGCGCCTCGGGGCGGAACGGCGGCTTTTGCTGCCTTGGCGGCGCCAAGGCCAGCGCCGGGATGCTGCGCCGCCGCTTCGGCGATGACGGCTTGCGCGAGTGGCGCGCGACCGAGATGGCGGCAATCGACACCGTCCAGGACCTGCTCGAAGCTTACGCGATCGACGTCGACCGCCATTCGCAGGGCGAGACCCTGCTGGCCCATTCCCCGCGCGCGTGGGCCGCGATGCAGGACGGCGCGGCTGAGACTGCCGCGCTGTATGGCGTGATACCGACCCTCACCCCGCGCGAGGAACTGCGGCAGCAGGGGCTGGCGGGTGACTGGTTTGGCGCGCTGACCACGCCGCTGGGCTTCGCGCTGAACCCGCGCAAGCTGCATTCCGGTCTCGCCGGCGCCGCCTCGGCCGCTGGCGCGCGGCTTTGTGCGCACAGCCCGGTGACGGGTCTGCACCGCGAGGGCCGCGGCTGGCGCCTCGATACGCCGTCGGGCTCGGTGCGGGCCGACAAGGTTGTGCTGGCCACGAACGGCTATTCCTCCGAGGACCTGCCCGACTGGCTGCGCGCGCGCTACCTGCCGGTGCAATCCAGCGTCATCGTCACCCGCCCCCTTACCCAAGCCGAACAGGAGGCGCAGGGCTGGACCAGCGCGCAGATGGCCTATGACTCGCGCACGCTGCTGCATTACTTCCGCCTGATGCCGAACGGGCGCTTCTTGTTCGGGATGCGCGGCGGGCTGCGGGCGACGCCGCAGGCGCAAGAGGCGATCTCGCGCCGGATCCGCGCGGATTTCGCGCGGATGTTCCCGGCCTGGGCGGGGGTCGAGATCACGCATGAATGGTCAGGCCTGGTCTGCCTGATGGCGGGGCTGACCCCCTTTGTCGGAGCTGTTCCGGATCATCCCGGCCTGTTCGCCGGGATGGGGTTCCACGGCAATGGCGTGGCGATGGGATGCCATGCCGGACGGTTGCTGGCGTCCCTGGTGCAGGGCAGGTCGCCCGACGCGCCATACCCGACCGCCATGCGCGCCGTCCCCCGGCGCTTTCCGCTGGGTCGGGCGCGGCGCGCGCTGCTGGCGCCGGCCTATCTGCTGGCCGGCGCGCTCGACCTTTGAGCGCCAGGCGGTGTTTCGCCCCGCCGCGGCAAGCCCCTACCGCCCCTCCAGGCAGTGCCGGCGAAACGCGCGTTTCAGCATGTCCAGTTCGGCGCGCAGCAAGGCCATCTCGGCCTGCATGTCCTCGGACAGGGCGTCGCCGCCCAGCAGAGCGAAACTGTCCAGCACCGTGTCGGTCCTCATGTCGAGGATCAGAAAGGTCTGCACCCCGTCACCCACCGCCTCGACCGGGACGGGCACTTCCAGCACCCAGCGCCCCGGGGCGCCCGCGCCCGACACCGTGACGCCGCGCACCGGCGTTCCGTGGTAGGTCACGGCGATCTCCGGCTCTCGCGGATCGTCGGCGCCGGCCGCGAGCAAGCCTTCCCACATGCCGTTGCGGAACCGCGTCTTGGTCAGCGTGTAGCCCGATGCGCCCATTCCGCCCCCCGTCAGAACGCCGCCCGCTTGCGGCGCGAGAATGTCAGGTCGCGCAGGATAATCTGGTTCATCTGCGGCGACTCGAAGATCAGGTCCAGCCACATCCGCTCGACCCGCTTTTCGTTCAGTTTCGTATAGGCGAGATCGAACTCGACGAACACCTCGGCGTCCTGCACCGGCACCTCGCGCACGATCTGTTCGGTGTTCGGCCCGTGGCGGATGTTCAGCCGCGCGAAGATCTCGATCTTCTTTTCCAACTCGACAATGGTGTCGACCCGCACAAGGTGCTCACGTCCCAGACCATCCGCGGCGGCCTCGGGCATGTCGACGGCCAGCGACAGGTAGGAGCCGTCGAAGCGGAACACCTCGAGCCGCATGCCATAGGCGGCCAGGTCGCGTTCGGCGGTGTTGCGCAACTGGCGCAGCGCGATCTCGGCGCGCGGGCAGTCGTGAAACAGCGCGACCTCGGCCCCCAGTTTCGATTTCGACGGTACCGAGGCGAGACCCGGCACCGCCAGCGGCCCGCACCACAATTCCGGGCGCCAGGCCCAGTCAGAGCCGCGCGGCCGCGGAAAAGCCTGGGTGCCGATCATCGGCAAGGCAAGCCGCGCGTCGGATACGTGGATCACCTGGTCCAGTTGCGCCCTGAGCAGCCGGGCGCGGTTGCGCTGGTCGCGCAGTGCCATCGGATCCGCCTTCCAGGCCAGCCGTGCCCGGCGCCGCCAGCGCCGCAGCGCCGCGAGGTCGACGGTCCGGTCAAGCCATCCCTGACGCTCGATTGTCATGTCCCCGCAACTGCCCTTCCGTCGCCCCGGTAGAGACCTGCGCCCCCGGGCACCATCATGGCAAATCCTGACGATTGAATAAACGCCCGAGCAACCCCGGCGGGCTGCCCGCGTCCGCTGCTTTCGGCGGGGCCGCGCCACCGCTGCCCGACGCGATGGAGGCGCGCACCCGGTCCAGCATGACGCCGCCCTCGGCCCCGGCCAGGTCGCTGCCCGCCGGCGCATAGAGCGCAAGGCCCACCAGGTGACCCGATTGCACGAAGGCGCCGCGCCAATGGCGGCTGTCGCCGCCCGGCAGGACCTCTCCACCGCCACCGGCCAGGTGCGCGGTGACCATGTCCTTGCCGCTCTGTCCCGACACGATCGGCTCTCCCAGCGCGTCTGCGAGGGCCTGCGGCGACGGCAGATCCTCGGCCGTTCCACGCGGGCCGAGGGCCACGGTGACGATCATCGGGGGCACCTGCGTGGCCACCGCCCCGCCCGTCAGGATCCGGCAGGAGGCGATCACGGCAAAGCCGCGCTGCGCCTGCGCCGTAATGGGATCGATGCAATAACCGGGCGGCGGCGTGACGACGACCGTGCCCCGTGCCATCCGCACGCGCGCCAGCGGTCGCGGCATGCGCGGCCGCGTGGCGGTGTCGTCCTGCGCGGCGCCCTCCGCCCCGGCGGCAGGTGCGGCAAGGGCGGCGAACAGGCCGCCGCCCCCGGATTGCGCGCTGTCAGAGCCCGAGTCGGACACGACCCCGGCGCAGCCCGCCAGAACCAGGCAACCCGCCCCGAGGATCCGGCCCAGCCCTGTCATCCGCGGTCAGAGATCCGCGTAGACGTGCTTTTCCGCCTGCCCGCCGGGATGCGTGACCGCGCCCTTGTAGGTCTCGCCGACCAGCTGGGCATATTTCCACAGAGCGCCAGAGGCATAGATCGTGTCGCGTGGACCCTTCCAGTCAGCCTTGCGCGTCGCCAGTTCCGCATCGCTCAGCGCAACGGACAGCTCGCCCTTGATCGCGTCGATGGTAATCATGTCGCCATCCTTGAGCAACGCGATGGGCCCGCCATGCGCTGCCTCGGGGCCGACATGGCCAACGCAAAAGCCCCGCGTCGCACCCGAGAAGCGCCCGTCGGTGATCAGCGCCACCTTCTTGCCCATGCCCTGGCCGGACAGGGCGGCCGTGGTGGCCAGCATCTCGCGCATTCCGGGGCCGCCTGCGGGACCCTCGTTGCGGATGACCAGCACCTCGCCTTCCTTGTAGGCGCGCGCCTTGACCGCGGCAAAGGCGTCTTCCTCGCATTCGAAGACACGGGCCGGACCGGTGAACACCTGCTCTTCCGCCTTCATGCCCGCCACCTTCACGATGGCGCCTTGCGGCGCGAGGTTGCCCTTCAGGCCGACCACGCCGCCGGTCTTGGTGATCGGCGTCTCGATCGGGTAGATCACGCGGCCATCGGCCTCGCGCGTGACGCGGTCGAGTTCCTCGCCCACGGTCTTGCCGCTGGCGGTCATGCAGTCCTCGTGGATCAGCCCCGCCTTGCGCAGTTCCTTCATCACCACCGGCACGCCGCCCGACTCGTAGAGATCCTTGGCGACATAGGCGCCGCCCGGCTTGAGGTCGACGAAATAGGGCGTGTCGCGGAAGATCTCGCACACGTCATCGAGGAAGAACTCGATCCCCGCCTCATGCGCGATGGCCGGCATGTGCAAGCCCGCGTTGGTCGACCCGCCGGTGCAGGCAACCACGCGCGCGGCGTTTTCCAGCGACTTGCGGGTGACGATGTCGCGGGCACGGATATTCATCTCGACCAGATCCATGACCGCGCGGCCCGACGCCTCGCCATACTGGTCGCGGCTCTCGTAGGGCGCGGGCATGCCGGAGGAGTTGAACAGCGCAAGCCCGATCGCCTCGGACACGCAGGCCATGGTGTTGGCGGTGAACTGGCCTCCGCAGGCGCCCGCGCTGGGGCAGGCCACGCGTTCGAGGATGTCCAGCGCCGCGTCGGACAGCTGGTGGTTCTGATGCTTTCCCACCGCTTCGAACATGTCCTGCACGGTCAGGTCGCGGTTGCGGTATTCCTCGGGGACGTCCGGGACGCTCGGCGCGCGGCCCGGCAGGATCGAGCCGCCATAGATGAAGACCGACGGCACGTTCAGGCGCACCATCGCCATCATCATGCCCGGCAGCGACTTGTCGCAGCCAGCAAGGCCCACGATGGCGTCGTAGCAATGGCCGCGCATCGTCAGCTCGACCGTGTCGGCGATCGCCTCGCGGCTGGCGAGCGAACTGCGCATGCCCTCGTGACCCATGGCGATGCCGTCGGTCACGGTGATGGTGGTGAATTCACGCGGGGTGCCGAAGCCCTGCTTGACCCCCATCTTCACGGCCTGCGCCTGCCGGTTCAGCGCGATGTTGCAGGGCGCGGCCTCGTTCCAGCAGGTGGCGACGCCGACCAGAGGCTGGTGGATCTCTTCCTCGGTCATGCCCATCGCATAGTAGTAGGACCGGTGCGGCGCGCGCTCTGGCCCCTCGGTCACGTGGCGGCTGGGCAGCTTGGACTTGTCGAACGGACGCTTGAGCATCGCGGTTTCCTCCCGAAGAACGTGTCGGCAATCGGAATAGCGAAGCGACTGCTGCGGCACAAGCGACAAGCGCGCGTCCGCGAACCCTAAACCTTTCCGCATTTTCCGGGTCAGCATCGGTGACGGTTTACCGAACGCCAAGAAGGGCGCGCTATCCCGGACGCTGTGCAAGGGGCAGACCGCATGAACCTGAAGGACCTGCTGGAGAACTACATCGAGCTGTCGCCCGACGCCGTGATGATCGCCCGGCGTGACAGCGTCGCGCACCGTTCCATCGTGCACTATGTCAACCCGGCCTTCCAGGCGGCCTTTGGCTGGTCGCCCGAGACCATCATCGGCCGACCCGCCGCCGAGACCCTGTCGCCCGACGCGCGCGAGGCGTTCTATGCCGACCTAAACGCCCGGCTGGCCGCCGGGCAGGATCATCTCGCGATCGAGACAAGCTGCGTCCGGGCCGACGGCTCGCCGTTCTGGGCAGTCCTGTCGATGCGCGTCCTGTATCAGCCCGACGGCAGCCTGATGATCGTCAGCACCCATCGCGACGTATCCGAGCTGAAGGAAAAGGAAAGGCGCGCCTCCGGCGCCCTGCTGGACAACGAACGCATGCTGGCCGAGCTGGAGGCCGTGCAGCAGCGTCTTGTCTCGGCGTTGGAATCCTACCCCGATCCCTTCGTGATCTACGACAAGTCCCTGTGCCTTGTGCAGTGCAACCAGGCCTACCGCAAGGCGATGGCCCGCGACCCCGACCGCATTCGCCCCGGCATGCCCGTGGCGGACGTGCTGAACATCGCCATCGACGACGGGTTGATCCTGCCACCCGAGGGTGATCGCGACAGGTTCGTCTCGGACATCCTGCAACACGGATGCATCAGCAAGACGGTGCTGGACATCGAGTTGGCCAATGACACCCATCACCGGATCCTGCGCAGCCGCAGCAGCGCGGGCGATCACGTCATCATCCGCGTGGACACGACCGAACTGGTGCGCCAGCGCCGCGCCGCCGAGGAAAGCCGCGCGCGGCTGATCAATGCGCTGAACGCCTATCCCGCGCCATTCGCCATCTACGATCGGGACAGGCTTCTGGTCACCTGCAACGAAAGCTATCTGCGTTCCTTCACCGACACGCCCGAGGAAATCTCGACCGGGATGCATGTGCGCGAGGTGCTGACGATCGGATTGCGCCACGGGCGTTTCCCCGACGCCCTCGGCCGCGAGGACGACTGGATCGCCGAAAAGCTGGACGCGAACATGGCGAACCGCCCGTTCGAGGATCTGGAACTGGCCGGCGACATCCATCAACGGGTGCTGCGCTCGCGCGCCGAGAACGGGGACATCCTTCTGGTGCGAATCGACACGACCGAACTGGTGCGCCAGCGCCGCAGCATCGAGGAATATGCCCGGATGCTGGAACAGGCCAACAAGGCCATCCTGCATGACGCTTTCCACGACCAGCTGACCGGGCTGGGCAACCGGCGATTCCTGCAAAACCAGTTCCGGCGGCTGTCGAAACGGCGCGAGTTCCGCGGAGGAGAGCTGGCCGCCCTGCATGTCGATCTCGACCGGTTCAAGCAGATCAACGACACGATCGGCCATGCCGCGGGCGACCATGTGCTGACCGTGGTCGCCGAACGGATCCGCGCCAACATCGCCAAGAGCGACGTCGTGGCGCGGATCGGCGGCGACGAGTTCGTGATCCTGCTCTATCTCTCCGAGACCGATCTTGACCGCCCCGAGGTGCTCGCGCGCACCCTGCTCGAGGCGCTGTCGCGCCCGACAGTGTTCGAGGGTCGCGAATGCCGGTTCGGCGCCTCGGTCGGCATTGCCCGCACCCCGCTGGCCGACGAAACGGACCTTCTGCCGGATTCCGACATCGCACTCTACAAGGCCAAGCGCGGCGGGCGCGGGCAATACGCCGTCTTCGACCAGTCCGACCTGAACGAGATGCGCCGGGTCAAGGCGGTGGCCGACGACATCATCCTTGCCCTCGAACGGGCAGAGTTCGTTCCCTACCTGCAGCCGCAGGTGGACGCGCACAGCGGAGCCTTCGTCGGGCTCGAGGCGCTGGCGCGCTGGCAGCACCCCGAACGCGGCATCCTGTCGCCGGACACGTTTCTGGATGTCGCGGCAGACCTGAACGTGCTGGCCGACATCGACCGGATGATCTTTGAAAAGGCCATCGACTCATGCGCCACATTGTTCCGGGACTGGCCTGACCCGCCATCACTGTCGTTCAATGTCAGCATCAAGCGTGTGCTATCCGGCGACATCGACCACATCGGCAGGACGGCGTCACGCTATCCGGGCAAGGTGGCGTTCGAGCTGCTGGAAACCATCTTTCTCGAAGAAGCCGATACCGAGTTCCTGATGAAGCTCGACCATTTCCGCGAGCTGGGATTGACGATCGAGGTCGACGATTTCGGCAGCGGCCGCGCATCCGTCGTGGCCTTGCAGCGGATCGCACCACACCGGCTGAAGATCGACAGCCGACTGGTCGCGCCCTTGACCGAAACCCCCAGCGCCGAACGCCTCGTCCGCTCGATCGTCGAGATCGGCCATGCGCTGGAAATCGGCGTAACGGCCGAAGGGGTCGAGACGCCGGAACAGGCACGGCTGCTGTCGAGGCTCGGTTGCGACCGGCTGCAGGGCTACCATTTCGGCGCGCCGATGGGCATCGACGATCTTGGCCGTTACGCGGCAAGGATCGCGGGCATGAAACGGACCGCGCGTCACGATTGACAGGCCTGGCCCCGCGCTGACACCCTTCCCGGAGGGAGGCAGCACCATGGCACTGGGAAAGGCCTATCTCAGCAGCGCGGAAATCCGGGACCTGTCGCAGCGGTCCGACCTGTGGGGCGCGTGGCTTGTGGTGCATTGCTGGGGTCTGATCTTGGGCGCGGCGGCGGTCTTTGCCGCCTTCCCGAACCTGTTGACCTGGCTCCTGGCGGTCATGGTCATCGGCTCGCGCCAGTTGGGCCTCGCCATCCTGATGCACGAGGCCGCGCACAACGCGCTGTTCCGCAACCGCCGCCTGAACGACTGGGCGGGAGAATGGCTCTGCGGCAGGCCGATCATCGCCGACCTGCCGGAATACCGCCACTATCACCTGACCCACCACCGCCACACCCAGACCGACCGCGACCCGGACCTGCAGCTGTCGAAGCCCTTTCCCACCACCCGTGCCAGCCTGCGCCGCAAGCTGATCCGCGACATCACCGGCCAGACCGGCGTGAAGCAGCGCGCGCAACAAGTCATGTTCGCCTTCAAGATGGCCGGCGAGACCGAGGCCGTCAGCAGCCAGGACCTTGCCCAGGCCTTCAGCGGGCCCGTGATCGGGCGCGCGATCCTCGCCAACGTGGTCCTGTTCGCCCTGTTCTGGGCGATTACGGGCGCCTGGTGGGGCTGGCTGGCACTATGGCTGGCGCCCCTGCTGACCTGGTTCCAGATGGTCCTGCGAATCCGCAACATCGCGGAACACGGTGCCGTCGAATTCTCCGACGATCCGTTCCGCAACACCCGCACGACGCTGGCCAACCCGATGGAGCGGCTGTTCCTCGCCCCCTACCGGGTGAACTACCACCTCGAGCATCACCTCGTGATGCATATCCCCGCCCATAACCTGCCCCGCCTGCACCGGCTGCTGGTGGAAAAGGGCCTGGGGCCCCGGATGACCACGGCGCGGGGATACGCGGATGTGCTGCGTCAGGCCTCGTCTCTGTCCTGAGTGTCCTCGCCCTCGTCCAGTTCCTCGCCCAGCCAATGGGCCAGGCCCCGGCGTGTGAAATAGTCGGAAATCTGTTTCTGGTTGGCGAACCGGTCGATCACCCGGTTCGCGCCCTGCTTGCGCAGCGGCGAGGCGATCTCGGCGTCGGTCGAGACGCCGAGAAACCGGCAGATCCGTTCGTGCGCCTCCGGCTTGAGCGAGGCGACGTATTCCAGCCGCAGCACCTTGTTCGGCGTGGACCGGAGCCATTGCGAGGCGAGGAAGTCGCTGGTTGCCAGGTCGTGCCAGCGCTGGCTGATGCGGCGCGGTCCCACGATCAGGCGCCCGTTTTCGTCGATGTCGCGGATCGTCGGGACCAGATTGGGCCGTTCCTTGCGTCCCAGGACGAACAGGCCCTGATAGACGATCCGCACCCGGCGCATGACGCGCCGCAAGGGGGTATTGGCCACCTCGTTGTCGACCCATTCCCGCGTCTGGTTCGCCTTGATCAGCGAGGCCACCTGCGCCAGCTTGTTGGCGCGGCGGATGTAGATGATCCGGATGTCGGGGTTCCGGGAAATCCACTTCAGCACGGCGATGTCATGCCCCAGCATGAACTTGAAACCTGCGGCCCGCGCACCCTCGGCCTCTGCCTGTTCAAAGAACGCTTCGGCCGCGCGCCTGGGCGCGGCGTCGCGCGCCAGGATGGCGTCGTCGCCGGCGTCGTTCGTCATGCCCATCATGATGTAGGGATTGAACAGCTCGCCCGCACAGATCACGTCCGGATGCGAATCCAGCAAGGTGGTCAGATGCGTCGTGCCGCTTCGCGGCTGTCCGAGAATAATGAAACGCTGCATGGAGCTTACCACCGACCGAGGATCAGCGCGTCTTAACCCGGTCCCTGTCCGCGCTCAACCCGGCGCGCCTGCCCGATTGCATCCCAGCCCGCTTGCGCTTATTTCCTCGCCCATCAGGCTGTGGGAACCGCGCATGAACTGGATCACGAACTACGTCCGCCCCCGGATCAACTCCATCTTCTCGCGCCGCGAGACGCCGGAGAACCTGTGGTCCAAGTGCGACAGTTGCGGCACCATGCTGTTCCACCGCGAGATCAGCGACAACCTGAACGTCTGCACCAATTGCGGCCACCACATGCACATCACGCCACGTGACCGCTTTCACGCGCTGTTCGACGGCGGGATCTTCAAGGAGGTCGCGGTGCCAGAGCCGCTGCCGGACCCGCTGCATTTCCGCGACCAGAAGCGATATCCCGACCGGATGCGCGCCGCGCAGAAGCAGACCGGCGAGAAGGAGGCGATGCTCGTCGGCATCGGCGAGATCGGCCGCACGCCGATCGTCGCCGTCGCACAGGATTTCAGCTTCATGGGCGGGTCGATGGGGATGTATGTCGGCAACGCCATCATCGCCGCCGCCGAAGAGGCGGTGCGCCTGGGCCGGCCGTTGATCCTGTTCTCGGCGGCCGGCGGCGCGCGGATGCAGGAAGGCATTCTCAGCCTGATGCAGATGCCGCGCACCACCGTCGCCGTGCAGATGCTGAAAGAGGCGGGCCTGCCCTACATCGTCGTGCTGACCCATCCGACCACCGGCGGCGTCACCGCGTCGTATGCGATGCTGGGCGACGTGCAGATCGCCGAGCCCAACGCTCTGATCTGCTTTGCCGGGCCGCGGGTGATCGAACAGACGATCCGCGAAAAGCTGCCCGAGGGCTTCCAGCGGGCGGAATACCTGCTGGAACACGGCATGCTCGACCGCGTGATCGACCGGCGCAAGATGCGCGACGAACTGATCGTGCTGACCCGCCTGCTGATGAAGATGCCGCCGCCCGTCTGGGGCGAGTTGCCCGCACCGGGCGACGCGGCACCGCCGGGCCAGGCACCCGCCCAACCATGAGCGCAACCGGGTCCGACCTCATCCTGCAACGGATGCTGGCGCTGCATCCCAAGATCATCGACCTGACGCTGGACCGGGTCTGGCGGCTGCTTGACGCACTTGGCAACCCGCAAGAGGCCCTGCCGCCGGTGATCCACATCGCGGGCACCAATGGCAAGGGCAGCACCCAGGCGATGATCCGCGCCGGGCTCGAGGCCGCGGGCAAGACCGTGCATGCCTATACCTCGCCGCACCTGGTGCGCTTCCACGAACGCATCCGGCTGGCCGGAAAGCTGATCGACGAGGATGCGCTGACCGCCGTGCTGGACGAGTGCTACGCCGCCAACGGTGGCGTGCCGATCACCTATTTCGAGATCACGACCGTCGCCGCGATCCTCGCCATGGCGCGCAGCCCGGCGGACTACACCCTGCTCGAGGTCGGCCTCGGCGGACGGCTGGACGCGACCAACGTGGTCGCGCGGCCCGCGCTGACCATCATCACGCCCGTCTCGATGGATCACGAACAGTATCTGGGCGACACGCTGGCCAAGATCGCTGGCGAAAAGGCCGGGATCATCAAGCGCGGCGTGCCGGTGATCGTCGGCCCGCAGGCAGAAGACGGCCTGCGGGTGATCGAGGACCGCGCCACGGCGCTGAGTGCGCCCGTGCTCGCCTTCGGCCAGCACTGGCATGCCTGGGAGGAGCGCGGGCGGCTGGTCTACCAGGACGAACGCGGCTTGCTGGACCTGCCGCTGCCGAACCTGCCCGGCGCGCACCAGATCGGCAATGCGGGGATGGCCTTGACGGCGTTGCGCCTTCTTGGCCTTGGCGAGAACGCGGCGACCGGCGCCGTCATCCGCGCCGAATGGCCCGCACGGATGCAGCGGCTGCGCGAGGGCGCCTTGGCCGCGCTGGTGCCGCAGGCCGAACTGTGGCTCGACGGCGGACACAACCCGGCGGCGGGCGAGGCGTTGGGCGCTCACCTGGCCCGGCTGCCCGCGCGCCCGACGCACCTGGTCTGCGGAATGCTGAACACCAAGGATGTCGCGGGCTTCATGCGGCCGCTCGCAGCGCAGGCCGCCAGCCTGACCGCCGTCTCGATCCCGGGCGAGGCCAACACCCTGCCCGCCGAGACCACCGCCGAGGCTGCCCGCAAGGCCGGGATGCCGACGCAAACCGCCGCCTCGGTGCAGGATGCCCTGACCGCCATCGCCTCCCGCGATCCGCAAGCGCGAATCCTGATCTGCGGGTCGCTTTACCTTGCAGGGCATGTCCTGCGCGAGAACGCAGGCACCTGACCCCACACTTGTTGACCGGCGCGCCAGCCACACGCTATATGTTGCGTCGGGCACAGTTTGCGGGGGCTCACCCGCCAGAGGACGAGCAGATGTCGCACAGGGCATACCTTGCCGCTCTGGCCGCGATGGGCGCGGCCCTCCCTGCCTTTGCGCAGGTCAGCCGGATTTCCGAGGATATTGCAAGCGTCACGATCGACCTGAACGGCCGCGGCATCATCATCGACCGGCAGGGCCCGGCCTGTCCGCCTGCCTGCGTCCAGCCGATGCAGGCCGCTCCAGGGGTGGCCACGATCGGGGAACTGGAAGTGTTGGATTTCCTCTCTGGCACCGTCGCCGCCGGGGGCGGCCTGCTGGTCGATGCCCGCCTGCCTGACAGGTTTGCCGAGGGCACCGTGCCCGGGGCGGTGAATGTCCCCGAGGCGACGCTGCACCCGCAAAACCCGTATCGCGACGACCTGCTGGCGGCGCTTGGCGCGCAGCGGGGCAATTTCGCAGAGGCCTACGACCTGGTGATCTTCGGAGAGGGAGCCAACGCGACCGACGCGGCGCAAGCCCTGCGCCACCTCGCCGAGGCCGGCTATCCGGCGGAAAAGCTGAAATACTACCGGGGTGGACTGACGGCATGGCGCGCACTGGGCCTGACCACCGCGCAGGCCGACTGATGGCGGGGCGGGGCAAGGGATGATCCGCATGGTTCTCTTCACCATCGGCTTCATCGCGATTACCGTCGCGCTTCTGATGGTCCAGCCCGGCAGCAACCGGCGCCAGCCCTACGAGACCTTGCCGCCGGCAGAGGTCACGCGGGCCGATCCGAGGCTCGACGCCGTCGCCCAGGCCATCCCGGTCGAGATCCCGCCCGCACCGCCACCGGTCGCCACCTTCGTGCCCTCGCGCGTCGCCCTGCCCGCCGACGGCCCACTGGATGACGAGGCGTTGCGCCGCCTGACATGGGCCACGCTGGCCGGCATCAACCACGCCACCGGCCGCGACGCAGCGCCCGGCCAACCCGGCAGCCTGCTGCACATGATCGTCCAGCGCTCCCTGGCCGAGACCGGGGACGCGGCCGCTGCGCCGTCGCCCGGCGTATATTTCGTGAAACCGGGCGACAGCCTCGCCTCCATCGCGCAAGCGCTGTACGGCGACGTCAACATGACCGGGCCGCTGTTCGCTGCGAACCAGTCGATCCTGGCGCGGCCAGACGACCTCCGGCCCGGCCAGAGGTTGACCCTGCCAGAGTGATCCGCGACACAACCCTTGGCGTGCAACAATTCTGGCATTCATGGATATCCGCAAGACTACTAAATGTTGACTGAACGGCACACGTTCGCCTATACGTTTTGAAAGGGTACCCGGACTGCCAGATAAGGGTGCTCTTCCAGGGGGACAGGATGATTTCGCCGCTTGAGCCAGACGCGCCGCGCCTTGATGCGCGGGCGAACGGACCATCACGCAGACCCGGGGCGCGTGCGCCAGGGGATGCGTCAGCGATAGGCACCTCCCCTCAAAACGGATTTCGGGCGACCGGCATTCTGACGACCGGACCCCGCGCGACAAGGCCAGAGACCTTGCGCGAGACGACCTAGATCAGGCAGCAGACCTTATCCGAGCAGCCTTGAGGGTCCTTCGGGACCCTCCTTTTTTCCGCGCCGCCGCTCAGGCTCCCGCCCAGTCAGCGGCCTGCATCTCGTGCAGGCGGCTGGCGGTGCGCTCGAACTCGAAACTGCCCTCGCCCTCGACATAGAGGTAATCGGGCGCCGCAGCGGCCTGGAGGATCAGCTTGACCCGCGCCTCGTACAGCGTGTCGATCAGGGTCACGAACCGCTTGGCCTCGTTGAAGTTGCGCCGCGACAGCTGCGGCACTTCCTCGATCACCAGCACGCGCACGGTTTCCGCCAGCTTCAGATAATCCGCCGGGCCCAGCGCCCGCCCGCACAGGTCAAAGAACGACGCCCGCGCCACCCCGTTGTGATAGCGCGGCAGCGTCACCTCGCGCCCCTGCACGCGCAGGGTCAGCGTTTCCTCGACCCCGTGGGTCAGTTCGGACCACAGCGTGTCGATCTTCGCCCGCGAGGCAGCGTTGACCGGAGTGAAATAGACCTGCGTGCCGGACAGCCGGTCCTGCCGGTGATCCTTGTCGCTGGCCAGTTCGCGGACGACCATCCGCTCCTTCAGCAGCGCGATGAAGGGCAGGAACAGCTGCCGGTTCAGACCGTCCTTGTAAAGGTCGTCGGGAACGCGGTTCGACGTGGTGACGACGACGCAGCCAGCCTCGAACAACTGCTGGAACAACCGCCCCACGATCATCGCGTCGGTGATGTCGCTGATCTGCATCTCGTCGAAGGCAAGCAACCGAACTGAATCGCTGACGCCCTTGGCGACGGGCTTGACCACATCCTCGACCCCCTGCTGGCGCAGGCGGTGCATCTGGGCGTGGATTTCCTGCATGAAGGCGTGGAAATGCACCCGCCGCGCTGGGACGCTCAGCGTCTCGACGAAGAGGTCCATCAGCATCGACTTGCCACGCCCAACGCCACCCCACAGGTAAAGCCCCTTGGGCGGTTCCGGCGCCCGGCGGAACAGACCCTTTTTCACCGGCTGGGCCAGGTCGGCGCGGATACGCTCGAGTTCCGGCAGCGCAGCCTCCTGCGCGGCGTCGCGTTTCAAGCGGCCCTCGGCCACCCGCTGGTCATATAGCTCTGTCAGCGTCGTCATGTCCTTCGCTTAGCGCCCCCAACGCAGCTTGTGTAGAGGGCGCATGCCTGCACGTTCGCTGATGTTTCCCATCAGCCATTCGCGATTGACCTTGACGACCGCAGGCGTAAACCGGCAGCGCGAACCGGAGTTCCCCAATGCAAGACCGCGCCTCGCTGTTCACCCCTGTCCTGCTGGTGAGCTGCTTCATAATCCTTGTGTCCTTTGCCGTGCGCGCCAGCTTCGGCGTGTTCCAGATCCCCATCGCCGAGGAATTCGGCTGGGCGCGGGCCGAATTCAGCCTCGCCATCGCGATCCAGAGCCTGGCATGGGGGTTCGGCCAGCCGATCTTTGGCGCGCTGGCGGAAAAGATCGGCGACCGCAAGGCGATCGTCATTGGCGCCCTGTTCTACGCAGTGGGCCTCGCCTTGTCCTCGATCTCGGAAACGCCGTTTTCCATGCAGGCCTGGGAGGTTTTGGTGGGCTTCGGCATCGCGGGCACGGGCTTTGGCGTGGTCCTGGCGGTGGTCGGCCGCGCCTCGAATGACGAGAACCGCTCGATGAGCCTCGCCATCGTCACGGCAGCGGGCAGTGCCGGGCAGGTCGTCGGCGCGCCACTGGCAGAATGGCTGCTGGGCATGATGCCGTGGCAGTCGGTGTTCCTGGTCTTTGCCGCGATGGTGCTGGGAATGCTGGCCAGCCTTCCGCTGATGCGCGCGCCGCAACCGGCCAGCAAGGCGGAATTGCAGGAGAGCATGGGCACCATTGTCGGCCGGGCGACGCGCGACCCCAGTTTCCACCTGATCTTCATCGGCTTCTTTTCCTGCGGCTACCAGCTGTCCTTCATCACGGCCCATTTCCCCGCCTTCGTGACGGAACTCTGCGGCCCGATCCTGCCCGGCTCGGTGCTGGACGGGATCGGCATCGGCACGACCAGCGCGCTGGGGGCTGTGGCGATTTCGGTGATTGGGCTGTTCAACATCGCCGGAACGCTGACAGCGGGCTGGCTGGGCAAGCGCTACACCAAGAAATACCTGCTGAGCGGCATCTACACGGCACGCACCATCGCCGGGGCGGTGTTCATCCTGCTGCCGATCACGCCGGTCTCCGTTCTGGTGTTCTCGGCGGTGATGGGCGCACTCTGGCTGGCGACCGTGCCGCTGACCTCGGGCCTCGTCGCGCATCTTTATGGCCTGCGCTACATGGGCACGCTGTACGGCCTGATCTTCTTCTCGCACCAGTTGGGTGGGTTCCTGGGAGTCTGGCTGGGCGGCCGGATGTATGACGCCTATGGCGATTACACGATGGTCTGGTGGATCGGCGTGGGCGTGGGCGCCCTGTCGGCGCTGGTGCACCTGCCGATCAAGGAAAATCGCAGCGCCCCCGGCCTGCCAGCGGCGGCCTGAACGAAAAACGCCCCGGAGCCGGCTCCGGGGCGTTCGTCCGTTCCTCGGGCCGGGATCAGCCCGGCTTTTTCTGCAACAGAGGCATCACGTCGGCCATCTCGGGCCCGCGCTCGCGCCCGGTGACGGCCTTGCGCAGCGGCATGAACAGGCCCTTGCCCTTGCGACCCGTCTGGTCCTTGACCAGCGCGGTCCATTCGCGCCAGGTCTCGGGCGTGTAGGGGGGCTCTGGCAGCAGGGCCAGCGCCTGCCCGACGAAGTCGCGATCCTCGTCATCCACCAGCGGCGCCGCCCCGTCGCGGAACAGCGCCCACCACTCGGTCAGTTCCTTGCGGGTCGTGATGTTCTCGCGCGTGACCGACCAGAAGGCCTCGGCCTTGTCCAGCGGCACGCCCAGCGCGGCAATCTCGGCGGCGACAATCTCGAATGGCAGGCCGTGCAACTTTTTCGCGGTCAGCGGGAACAGGTCGGCAGCGTCGAACTTGGTCGGCGCGGAACCGAACTGCGACAGGTCGAACCCGTCTGCGATCTCGTCCAGCGTCAGGCGCAGCTCGACCGGCTGGCTGGAGCCCAGCCGCGCCATCAGGCTCAGCAGCGCCTCGGGTTCGATCCCCTGTTCGCGCAGGTCGCGCAACGCCAGCGTGCCCAGCCGTTTCGACAGGCTTTCGCCCTGCGGCCCGGTCAAAAGCGAATGATGCGCAAAGGACGGCGGCTCGAACCCCAGCGCGCGCATCATCTGGATCTGCGTGGCGGTGTTGGTGACGTGGTCGTTGCCGCGAACCACGTGGGTCACGCCCATGTCGGTGTCATCCACCACCGAGGCCAGAGTATACAGCACCTGCCCGTCCGCCCGGATCAGCACCGGGTCGGAAATGCTGGCCGCGTCGATAGAGATCGGGCCGAGGATGCCGTCCTCCCACTCGATCCGCTCCTGATCCAGCTTGAAGCGCCAGACGCCATCGCCACGCTCGGCCCGCAGGCGGGCCTTGTCCTCGTCCGACAGGGCCAGCGCGGCGCGATCATAGACCGGCGGCTTGCCCATGTTCAGCTGCTTCTTGCGCTTGAGGTCCAGTTCCACCGGCGTCTCGAACGCCTCGTAGAACCGGCCCATCTGCCGGAACTTGTCGGCAGCGTCGGCATAGCGGTCCAGCCGCAGCGACTGCCGTTCCACCCGGTCCCAATGCAGGCCCAGCCATTCCAGGTCCTGCTTCAGCGCGTCGACATAGGCCTCTTTCGACCGTTCCGGATCGGTGTCGTCGATCCGCAGGATGAAGGTGCCGCCGGACTTGCGCGCGATCAGGTAGTTGAACAGCGCCGTCCGCAGGTTGCCGACATGGATATAGCCGGTGGGCGACGGGGCGAAACGGGTAACGGTGGCGGTCATGGCATGCTCCTCGTGACCCGCGCGGCCTTGTCACAGACAGGCGGAAATGTCCAGCGAGGCGCGCGGATCAGGCCGCCAGCGCCCGCATGGCCGACGCAGCTTTCTTGACCATCGCGGCGCCCTTGTTTACCGCAGCGCAAACGACTGCCGCAAAGGAAAGCCCGCAATGTCCAACCCTTCGCTTCTCATCCTGCCCGGTGACGGGATCGGCCCCGAGGTCATGGCCGAGGTCCGCAAGATCATCGACTGGTTCGGCGCCCGCCGTGGCGTGACCTTCGACGTGTCCGAGGATCTCGTCGGCGGCTGCGCCTATGACGCGCATGGCACGCCGCTGGCCGACGCCACGATGGCTAAGGCGCAAGAGGTCGACGCCGTCCTGCTGGGCGCCGTGGGCGGCCCGAAATACGACAATCTCGATTTCTCGTTGAAGCCCGAGCGCGGCCTGCTGCGCCTGCGCAAGGAGATGGATCTGTATGCCAACCTGCGCCCGGCCCAGTGCTTTGACGCGCTGGCAGATTTCTCGTCGCTGAAGAAGGACGTGGTCGCCGGTCTCGACATCATGATCGTGCGCGAGCTGACCTCGGGCGTCTACTTCGGCGAGCCGCGCGGCATCTTCGAGGAAGGCAACGAGCGCGTGGGCATCAACACCCAGCGCTACACCGAGTCGGAAATAGACCGCGTGGCACGTTCGGCCTTTGAACTGGCGATGCGCCGCAACAAGAAGCTGTGCTCGATGGAAAAGGCCAACGTCATGGAATCCGGCGTTTTGTGGCGCGAGGTCGTGACCGAGGTGGGCAAGGATTATCCCGAGGTCGAGCTGTCGCACATGTATGCCGATGCCGGCGCCATGCAGCTGACCCGCTGGCCCAAGCAGTTCGACGTGATCGTGACCGACAACCTGTTCGGCGACCTGCTGTCCGACCTGGCGGCAATGCTGACGGGTTCGCTGGGCATGCTGCCCTCGGCGTCGCTTGGCGCCCCGATGGAGAACGGCCGCCCCAAGGCGCTCTATGAGCCGGTGCATGGCTCGGCCCCCGACATCGCGGGCCAGGGCAAGGCGAACCCGATCGCCTGCATCCTCAGCTTCGCCATGGCGCTGCGCTACAGCTTCGACATGGGCGACGACGCGACCCGCGTGGAACAGGCGGTGGAAAAGGTGCTGGCCGACGGCCTGCGCACCGCCGACCTGCTGGGCGAAGAAGGCCGCGCGCCGGTCTCGACCTCGGAAATGGGCGACGCCATCGTCGCTGCGCTGGACGCCTCTCTCTGAGATGCATCCTCGGGCCGGGCGATGCCGCCCGGCCCTCACTGGCGGCGCATGTGGATTTCCATTTCTTCCGCGATCAGCGGCCGCTCCGGCAGAACAACCGATGCGGTGATCCTGTTGCCATTGCGCAGGTAGACTAGGTCGATACGCGCCCCAACCTTCAGCCTGCGCACGACGTCGAGCGCTTGATCGTGTTCGGTGATGCGAATTCCGTTCGCCTCGGTGATGATGTCGCCGCCCAGAAGGATCTCGTTGCCACCCCACATCGTCGGCCAGCGGCCTCCGCGCAGCCCTGCTGTATCCCCGGCGCTGCGGGGTTGAACCTTCTCAACCAGGAATCCAGTGAACCTGCCCCACTCCTCTTCGGGAATGCCGAGCATCAAGAGGATCGGAGGGGGCACGATCTGGCCGTGAAGCCCGTGCCACGGCCGCGACACCGCCCCGGTCTCGATGAGCTCTGCAGGATCGGCGCCAGTGCCGGTATCGGGATGGAGAAGCCGAGGTTTTCCGCGCCTTCCCTGATGATCGCCGTCGTGGCCATGCCGATCACCCGGCCGCAGGAAACGAGCAACGGCCCGCCGGAATTGCCGTGACTGATCGCGGCATCAGTCTGCAGATAGGGCGCCATCCAGCTTGATGTGGTGATCGGCAGCACGCGGCTCACATCCGAGATGATACCCTTGGACATGGATTTCCCCAGCCCCAGCGGAAACCCGATGGCAATCGCCTGCTGGCCGATCGTCACCGGGTCGAACGGCGCAAAGGCCAGCCCTTCGGTTTCCATCAGCGGTGGAATCGGGTGCAGCACGGCCACGTCCGCCGAAGGGTCGATGCCGATGATCTCGACGTCGTGCACGGCACCGTCCTCGAAGATCACCAGCATGTCGGCATCGGCGACGACATGGTAATTCGTGGCGACATAACCGCCGTCGAACGGGAAACCCGTGCCGCCCCGCGCGCTTATCCGGCCGGAGACCAGGAAGGGATTGATGGAGATCGTGAAGACCTGGACGCCTCCGGGCGCGGCCAGTTCGAACAGGACGGTATCCGCAAGGGCGCAGTCCGGCTCGCACGCCTCGGCCGGCGCCGCTGCGTAAATGACCAGGCACAGAGCGATCCACAATCCGGTCAGGGCACGCCGCCAGAACGGACCGGTTTTCGGCATGGCTCCCGCCGTTGGCAGGTCTGGCCGGCTGTGCCGCCCGATCGATGAATGCGCATCGAAGAGGCTGAACAAAGAGGGCGGCGACCGCCTTGATCGGGATCAGGGGCGGCGCCTACCTTCCGATTGAACGGGAGCGCCCTTGCATCCCGCCGCCCGCCCCGCTTAGACTCCCGCAGGCCGCGCAAGACGAGAACTCCCATGACGCCGAACGCACAAGGCGCGGGCTTTGCCCTGCTGTCCTTCGCCATCTATGCCTCGCATGACGTCGTCATCAAGTTCCTCGGCGCTACCTATTCGCCGTTCCAGACGATCTTCTTCTCAACGTTGCTGTCCTTCCCGCTGGTGGCCTTCATGCTGATGCGCGACGTGACGCAGGGCAACCTGGTGCCGGTGCATCCGTGGTGGACGGCGCTGCGCACCGCGGCGGCGGTGCTGAACGGAATGTGCGCCTTCTACGCCTTTTCCGTCCTACCGCTGGCGCAGACCTATGCGATCCTCTTCGCGGCACCCCTGATCATCACGATCCTGTCGATCCCCATACTGGGTGAAAAGGTGGGGATCCGGCGCGGTCTTGCCGTCGTGGTTGGCCTGATCGGGGTGATGGTGGTGTTGCGGCCGGGATCGTCGCCCTTGTCGGCGGGTCACCTGGCCGCGGTCGGGTCGGCCTTTCTGGGCGCGCTCTCGGCCATCATCATGCGCAAGATCGGCCGCGAGGAACGGGCGGTCGTCATGCTGCTCTACCCGATGGCCGCGAATTTCCTGCTGGTGGGCCTGCTGATGATCCCGGTCTACAAGCCCATGCCGATCACCGATTTCGGCGCGGCGGGGATGATCTCGCTGCTGGGCTTCGTCGCGGGCCTATGCCTGATCGCCGCTTACAAGAGGGGCGAGGCCACCACCGTCGCACCGATGCAATATTCCCAGATCCTCTGGGCGACCTTCTTCGGCTATTTTCTGTTCGGAGAGACAATCGACACGCCGACTATCGTCGGCGCGGGCATCATCATCGCCTCGGGCATCTACATCGTGGCGCGCGAAAGTAGCAAGGGCGCGGCCTCGCAGACGCCGGTTCTGCGGACAAAGTCGCGCAGCTATGTCCCATCGTTCCGGATCTCGCCACATATCAAGGATGGAAAAGACGAAAACTGACCCTTGCCAAAGCCGCGGCGCTTCTGTAATCGCCGCGTCACGGTCGGAGTGTAGCTCAGCCTGGTAGAGCACTGTCTTCGGGAGGCAGGGGCCGGAGGTTCGAATCCTCTCACTCCGACCAATGAAACAAGGGCCCCACGGGGCCCTTTGTCGTTTTCAGGAAAGTGCTCCTAGGTTCAATGAACCTTGCAGTCGTGCAACCCGAATAACGCGGACCTGTTTGTGAACCAAGCTCCAAAGGATCACCGCGGTATCTGCCGCCTAGGCTCAGGACTTCAGTAACGGGTCCCGCTTCGTCCTACGATTTCGGGCACGCGTGCCAATCCCGCTAACGGGCTATAGCGGCAGGGTCGGTTCGACTGCCGTCTCGCGGCTCTTTCTTGAAGTCGTCGGGAACATGCTTCGGTTCGTGGTCAGCCCGAGGGCTGCCGACAAGATGCTGGTTCGATGCAGTTCCGGCGTGTCCATCTCATTGGCGTGCTCAGCGTGGCTGGCGACGGTCCAGACCCCGACATCACTGGAACCGCGTCCCTTCGGGACATCGGGTGCCTGCATTCAGGCAGGCGAAGCGGTCAGGCTTAGGTGCTCGGCACAGCCTCCATCCTGAAGGTCGTTCCATCGACCCAGATACGATGCAACACGACAGCAATGCGGCGAGCCAAGGCAACCATCGCTCGTTTCCGCCCGCGGCGTTTGGCAACACGGGATGCCCATGTCCGGAGCCCGGTGCCCCGCCCACGGTTCAGCATGACCGTAGCCGCTTGGCATAGGGCGCGTCTCAGGTTCACGTCCCCGGCCTTGCTGATGCCGCCTGAGACATCCCGCTCTCCGGACTGGCTGCGAGAGGGTGTCAGACCAACCCAAGGACCGACATTCTTCGATGATCGGAAGCGCAACGGGTCCGATGACTCGTCCACATTTTCCAAACGGTCACGTCCGTCAAGCTGGTGTAATTTCCCGGATGGCCTGAGGCATGATCAGGCGGCTTTCGTGGTTATGTTGAGAACGGTGTCGATCTCGTCCTTGTCGATCTGGGCGAATGCCTCGACCATCATGTAGCGGGTCGAGGGCTGCCATGCGTCGTTCTGCTCGAAGAGCACGGCGCCTATCAGGCGCATGATAGAGGCTTCATTCGGGAAGATGCCCACGACGTCGGCACGCCGTTTCACTTTCTTGTTCAGCCGCTCGATCGGGTTGGTCGAATGCAACTTGGTGCGGTGCTGTCGTGGTAAGGCCATGCAGGGCAGCACATCGTGTTCGCCGGCATCAATCAGCTCGGCCAGCTTGGGCCAGCGCCGCCGGAGCTGATCCGCCACGCGCTGCCAGGTTTCCCCGGCATGGGTGCGGTCAGGCTGGTCGAATGCCTGTCGGATCGCGGCGGCCACGAGCGTGTGCTGGCTCTTCGAGACATGGGCTAGGTGTTCAGTCCCGGCATCTGGTGGATCGGGTCGAGGATGAATCGATCCGGTTCTGAGTTCCAGACCTTGCAGATGTATTCGTATGGTGTGAGGCCACCGAGGGTTTTGAGACGCCGGGCGAAAT
>NZ_JAGTUU010000006.1 GCF_018224955.1 Thetidibacter halocola | reverse complement strand
AAAAACCACACCTGTATCTCTCTTCTCGATCTCCAATCTCTGTCGCGGGGTGGAGCAGCCCGGTAGCTCGTCAGGCTCATAACCTGAAGGTCGTAGGTTCAAATCCTACCCCCGCAACCAAAATCATAAAAGATATCAGGCACTTGCGCAGCGCCCCACGGGGCGCTTCTTGCATTGCACCACCTACATCAACGCCACATCAACACAAGAACAAGAAAACGGCACCCGCGTGCATACGCGGGCAGTCAACGGCAGCGAACCGAAGTGCCCTCACAAGTCCCCAGTCCTAATCTTCAGAAAATGTTCAGCCCTTGAGCTTAACGACTAAGTGAAAACCCGGAGACGCAGGATATGGGAACGACACTGAAAGCAATAGCCTTTGCCCTTAGGCCGTGTTGACAAAAGGGATTCACAGTCGCTTCTAGGCATGATTCAAGCTGGTGTCTGCGATGGAGACCAGCTTGGCACGAGACCTGATGTCGGACGAGGAATGGGCTTTCTTTGAGCGGTTCATCCTCTCCATCCGTGCGCCGAACGGGCGCAAACCAGCCAACTACCGTCTTGTTCTTGATGGAATTTTCTGGATCGCTCGGACCGGTGCGCCCTGGCGCGACCTGCCAACCGAGTTCGGCAAGTGGTCGAGCGTCTACCGCCAGTTCCGGCGCTGGACGTTGGCGGGACTTTGGGAGCAGATCATGGATGCCCTGAATCAAAGCAGCGTGGTGCCTCATGCGCTCCAGATGATCGACAGCACCGTGGTCCGCGCCCATCATCCACTGCCCGGCAGGGCATTGCGTCAGCAATGTCCCGAGAGGGGGGCAGCGGGCGCTAAAGGGGGACTCCGCGACAGGGTCTTGGCCGTTCTCGTGGCGGCTTCACGACCAAGATCCACCTCCTCGTCAACGCCGCGGGCCTGCCCATGAGGACTGGGATCACACCCGGCCAGACCTCCGACTACCTCGGCTTCGATCTGGTGATGGCCGATAACCTGCCTACCCCCAGCGTGCTGCTCGCTGACCGGGGCTACGATGCTGACAGCATTCGGGAAACCATGGACAAACAGGATGTCCTGCCGGTCATTCCGATGCGCAAGTGCCGTAAAAAGCGCGTCGGCGTGGACCGATCACTCTACCGGCTGCGCAACCTGGTCGAACGGTGCTTCAACAAGTTGAAAAACGCCCGCCGTGTCGCCACCCGTTACGACAAGACCGCCGAGAGCTTCCTCGGCTTCATCGACATCACGTCGATCAGGCTTTGGATCCGCCATTTGTCAACATGACCTAGCAAGCCAAACCCAAGCAAAGGAGAAAGAACATGGCACGCGAAAACTCGAACCACATCCATTGCGGCGGCGTGACGAGTTGGCGGCGCAGTGGACAGCGCGGGTCTACCCACCCCAGTTCCGCATAAACCACATCGACATAAGCGTCCCAGTCCAACTCGCTGCCGCGGGTCGGAGGATGCGGGTTGAAACTGCGCAGACCAGTCTCGGAGGTGACGGCGCGCGGGATCAAGACCGAGACCTCCAGCCGTCCGAGATGAGTATGCGTGGAGACCATTACAGGCGGACGCGCGGGCTCGGGCACACCGGCGAAAGCCACCTCGAAGAAGAGGCGCACGGCAGCATCGACTTTCCCCCGCACGCTCGGATACGCTCGTTCGAAACGCGCCGCCGATGCTCGAGAGATGCCGACGTTCAGCCCCCCGAAAAACTGCCCCGAAAATGCTCCTGGAGCAATAATTTCAGGGGATTACGCAGTCCTTGGACGACCTGCGCGCCACGCCTCGCGAAGGTTGTTCTCGATGGTCTTGGTGGTGGGACAATCCCGCCGCGGATAGGCCTCGCGATACCACGCCTGCAGCGCGCGGGCTTCGGCGGCGAGATTTTCGGCGATCTCGCCAGCCTCGACGCGCCGCTGAAACTCGATTCGGATGATGTCGATTCCCTTCTTCGGACGCCCGGGCGTCCCGGTCGGCATGTGGTCGTCGGCAATCGGGCGGCAGGATGTGGATGTCGTGCACGATGTTCGCGCTGACGCTGGCCTCGCCCTTCCGGACATTGGTGATGCGCAGCTGCCGCCACGCGGTCGCCGGGATCGCGTGCCACGGGCCGAAGGGCGGATCCTCCTGACCGAAGGCGGTCAGTTCGCCGCCTCCCGCTTCGCCTTCATTTCGGCGAGCATGCCGTTTCAGACGCGGTGCAGATCGGCCCGAGCCGAGCGCGTCCTGTTGGCGGCGTCATGCGAGTCCTTCGCGTCCTGCCAGTCGCGGACCGACATGCTGAGGTAGCTCGGCCGCTTTGGCGCGTTCTTGCGGGCCTCCGTCGCGCGGGCGTGCGCCTCCCACATCTCGGCGGGCAGCGGGATGGCGTCGGCCGGTGGCCCATAGGGCTTCTGATCTGTCATTTCTGCTCTGCCTCGCTGGCGCTGTACTCCTCTGGCAAGCGCTGCAACACGAAAGCGCCCACCGTCTCGGCGGCCTTGCGCAGCGGATCGTCGAACAGATGCACCACTCAACGGGGCATCATCCGACGGACTCCGAGGAAGTGATTAAAGCTGTTGTGCGCGAGAGAACCGCCCGCTTGACCTGTGTGTCCTTGGAGAGCACGGCTTTTGGCCGTGCCCTCTTGACGCTCAGGTCAGGAAAAGAGGAAATCGTCCACGCTGAGGTTGGACAACTGAACATTCTCCAGCAGGAGGGTGTCACCGCCACCGAAATCGATAAGCACATCGTCGCCACCACCGACCGTAATGGCGCGGCCCAGCACATCGGCAAAGCTGGTGACCCCCAGCCGCGCGGCAAGCTGGATCGTGTCGCCGGCGCCGAAATCCTCGATTACGTCATGGCCGCGCGCAAAGACAAATGTATCGGACCCCGCTCCGCCTTCGAGCGTGTCGTTACCCGCGCCCCCGTTCAGCGTGTCATTCCCTGCGCCACCACTCAGGTCGTCCCGGCCGCCGCCGCCGAACAGCCGGTCGTTGCCGGTGCCACCATCGATGTCGTCGTTCCCGGCTTGGCCAAACAGACGATCATTGCCCGCACCGCCGTCGATGTCGTCATTGCCACCGCGACCGCGGATGACATCGTTTCCACCGAACCCGTCAAGATCGTCACGGCCGCCGGTGCCCTGGATCGTGTCGTTGCCTGCCATGCCGCCAGACGCAGGCGGCGTCGGTTGTGGTGCCGTGACCGATTGGAAACCGAACTGCTCTGCCGAAAGCTGGCCGATGCGGACGTCTTCCAGCAGCAAGGTGTTGCCACCGCCGAAATCGAACAGGGTGCTGTCGCCCGCCTCGGCGCTGCGCGCGAGGGCCATCAGCGCCGAAAAGCCGGAAACGCCAAGGGCCGGATCCAGGTCGATGCGGTCTTCGGCGGAAAACCCTTCGATGGAATCGCGCCCGGCGTTGTAGCGGAACGTGTCCGCGCCAAGCCCGCCATTCATCTCGTCATTGCCGGCGCCACCATCGAGCGTGTCGTTTCCGGCGCCGCCGTAAAGGTCGTCGTTCCCGCCGAGACCAGACAGCAGGTCGTTGCCTGCGCGCCCAACGATGTCGTCCCGCGTGCCCGTCCCGATCAGCGTGTCGTTGCCATTCGTTCCGTAGAGTTCCATGTCGCATGCTCCCTATGCAACCGGGCCAGCCGGGAATCGGCCGCCCCTTCATGGGAGCAGAAATGAAGGCCCTGTCTGACCGCAGTCTGACGAGTTGTCAGGAATCGGATGGCGCGAGGTAGCCAAGGCGGAATATCGCGCCGCCTCCCGGCGCGCCGCTGGCCTCGACGGTTCCACCATGCGCCCGCTGGATCCGAGCTACGATGGCCAGGCCCAACCCGGCACCACCGCGCGGTGCGCCCGCTCCGCGGCGGAATGGCTCGAACAGGTCGCCTGAACCTTGGGGAAGGCCAGGGCCGTGATCGCGTACCGCAATTTGCGTCCCGGGACCTACGGTGATTTCGACCAGTCCCGGGCCGGCATGATGCAACGCGTTCTCGATCAGGTTGGTCAGGGCCAATGCGATCGCGTCCGGTGCGCCATGCACCGGGACGGGTACGTCGTTACCCGACAACGCGATCTCGCATCCCCGCGCCTCTGCCACGGGAAAAAGCTCTGCCACGACACGCTCGGCAATGGCGGACAGGTCGGCACTGGTGCCCTCGGGCAGTTCCAGCCGGTCAGCTCCGGCAGAGGACAGAAATTGCGTCACCATGCGCGACAGCGTGCGCACGTCCTCGCGCAGCGTGTCGAAGGCAGGGTCCCGCGGCAACTCGTCGAGCCGCGCGACCAGCACGGCGACTGGGGTGCGCAGGGCATGGGCGGCCTCGGCGGCGCGGCGCTGCTCGGCGTTCAGCTCGGTATCGAGCCTCTCGATGCTGCGGCGCACGGCCTGTGTCAGGTCGTCCACCTCGGTCGGCGCGCGCGGCAGGTCGAGCGGTGGCAATCCGCGTCCCGGTCGAATGGCGCGCGCCCATTCGGCCGCCTGCGCCACCGGGCGCAGTGCCCGGCGGATGATCAGCAGGGTGCCGCCGATGAGCAGGATCGCGATGGGAAGCAGGGGCAGCCAGACATGCCCCTTGAACTCGTCGAAAATCTCGGCGCCCAGCAGGTCTGCGGGATCGCCGGCCATCAGGAACAACAGGCTGACCGGCGGGTTGGCGCCCTGAACGCTGTGCGAGGCGACCACGGGCATGACATCGGCGCCGCTGGGCCATGCGATCCAGTCTGTCGCAAACGCGCCGGGCCGCAGCAGGTCCTCCGGGATCAAAGGAGCATTCCACCCATCCAGAACGTCGCCGTCCGACGCCACCACGGCAAAGGCATAGGCGCCGGGATGCGCGGCGTAGATCCCGTCGATCACGCTTACCAGCGCCTGCGGGTTCTGGCCGGTTTCAAGATAGGCGGCTTCCAGCCGCAGCAATTCTCGCCGGACGACGTCGATCATCAACGAGTTGCGATCCGACGCGTCGAACACCGCCACGAAGGCGACATTGGCCAGGATCACGACTGCCGCGATCACCAGAAGCTGCGTGGTCAGGATGGATTGCAGCCCGCGGCGCGGCGTACCTTTGGCGCTCATGGCGCACCCGTGCTCAGCATCCATCCGACGCCGCGGATCGTCCTGAGCGAGACGTCGGCGCCCGCATCCGTCAGACCACGGCGCAGGCGCGACACGGCGGCATCGACGGCGTTCGGCGTGACCTCGGTCTCACGGTCATAAAGCGCCTCGACCAGCACGGTCCGGGGCACGACCTTGTTCTGGCGCCGCACCAGCGCCTCGAGCACGCTCATCTCGCGGCGTCCCAGTGCCAGTGGCTGTTCATGGCACAGTGCCTCGCGGTTGCTGGTGTCGAGGCGGATGCAGCCCGCGGTCAGGACAACGCCTTCGCGGTTGCCGGGCCGGCGCAGGATCGCACGGCAGCGGGCGACCAGTTCGGGGATCTCTACAGGCTTCACCACATAGTCGTCCGCCCCGCTGTCCAGCCCCGCGACTCTGTCCCCCAGTGCGCCGCGGGCGGTCATGACGATGGTGGGAAAGCCACCCTGGTCCTGCCATCGGCGCAGCAGGTCCAGCCCGTTCCCGTCAGGCAGCCCGAGGTCAAGGATGGCGAGGTCGTAGGCGGCGAGCGACACGGCCTCGGTCGCCTCGGCGATCGACCCGGCGACGTCCACCGCAAAACCGGCTCGTGCCAGGCCTCCTGCAATCGCTTCTGCCAGGGCCGGGTGATCTTCGACAAGCAGTGTCCGCATTCGATCCTGTTCTCGCCTTCAGACTGCATTCCTCAAGACCATCTAGGCTCCAGACTCATTGATCGTCAAAGCCAGAATAGGACGGTTGCGGCGAGGGCGACGGCAGAAAGAAAGGTCTTGGCGCACCTGTCGTAACGGGTGGCGATCCGGCGCCAGTCCTTGAGCCTGCCGAACACGATCTCGATCCTGTTGCGCCTTTTGTAGCGGCGCTTGCCGTAGCGGACGGCCTTGCCGCGCGACTTCCGGCCCGGGATGCAAGGGCGTATCCGCTTTAGAGAAACGCTTTCCGGAACCAGTCGGCGTCGAGCTCCGATCGGGGATCAGCAATTCGGCGGCAGGCAGACTGCCCAGCAGGGCGGCCGCGCCGGTGTAGTCGCACACCTGGCCCGCCGTCATGAAGAACCGCAGCGGGCGACCCTTCGCATCCCTTATGGCTCTCAGCATGGTGTTCAGCCCGCCATTCGTGCGACCGATACGGCCTGCACGCTTGTCGTCAGCCCCCCCCTTTTCGCCTGCAGGCTGGAGGCCTTGCGATGCGCCTTCAGGTAGGTCGCGTCGATCATGGCCGTCTTCTCGTCGGCGCCTTCGGACGCCAGCCCCACCATGATCCGGGCGAAGACACCCATATCACCCCGCCGCTTCCATGGATTGTAGAGTGTCTTGGCCGGGCCATGATCCCGACGCGTGTTCAATAACCGCAAGCCATTGCTATTGATTAATATTATGCCATTCAGCACGCGCCGGTTATCGACATGCGGTTCGTCGTGGCTCTTCGGAAAGAACGGCTTCAGCCGCTCCATCTGCTCCTCAGTCAGCCCAAAAACGGTTGCTCATGATCACCCCCGTCAGTTCGGGAGCTTGAATCACGCAGACCCGGCAGCCTAAAGCCGATCAATGGCTCCTGACCCTGGCCACTCCAAATGAGCGCGCGCAATGGGAATGATCTGACTCACCACGGCCAGCATTCCCGAGGGGACTGTTCTTCGGTCACAGCACGTGTGTTTGCCTGTCGGAGACGCCGTGGGGTGGAAGGGATAGACGACAGCCCCGCTCCCGCCCTCTGCGCAGGAACTGACGGGGGTGTCCAGTGGGGCGGGGGCTTGTTTTCGCGCAGCAATCGCGCCGTCCAGTGCGGGAAGAGCTGAATGTACCGATCTGTTCCGCAGGGCATAAGAATTGGTATGCGACAACCCTCGCCTTGTGTGCGATGTCTTTCGGGACGGCGATCTCCGAGGCCACGCAGCTTAAGGCGCCGCCGCTCGAGACTGCTCTACGTCGCCATGGCGCATAGCCGACCAACCGGCCAGGCCCGTGGCTGCAACACTGTTCAGGGGAAGACACCGTCTGCCGCAGGATCAGCGGCAGGTGGCCAGGCAGCCCCAACTGCAAGGCGTTGCGAAATACCCACGTGCGGGATCTGTTCCAGCAGCGATCCCGGTCTAAATCATCACCCGAAAGAAGACCCTTGATACAGTTTCAGATTTCATGATGGAACGAGGCCCGGGAATGTCGATTGTCAAGCAACTGCTCGCGACGGCGGCGATTTTGGCCGCGTCCTTCTGGGGGCTCGTGAACTACGTTCCGGCGTCCTTGCCGATCCTCGACCGGTTCGGCCTGCTCGAGCCCTTCGGCATCGTCATGCCGGAGACCGTGGCAGAGGCGGGGTCCGGGCCGCGTGGTGCGGGCGGCCCCGGGCGCGGCGGCGCGGTTGCCGTTGTCGCCATGACCGCGGGCGAGGCGAACCTCTTCGACGAGATCACGACAATTGGTGACGGTCGCGCCCTGCGCACCGTGGCCCTGCTGCCCGAGGTGGCGGGCAACCTTTCGGCGGTCAACGTGCAGTCGGGCCAGTATGTCAACGCGGGCGATGTCGTGGCGACGCTGGATGACAAGATCCAGCGGCTCGAACTCGATAGGGCACAGTTTCTGGTGCAGGATGCGCAGGCGACCGCGGACCGGGTGAACGCGCTTGGCGCGACGATCCCCCAGATCCAGCGAAGCGATGCGAACCTTGCGCTCCAGATCGCCAGGCTCGACCTGGAAGAGGCGCAATTCGAGCTCGAGCGGCGCAGGATCGTCGCGCCTGTTTCTGGCTGGGTCGGCATCATCGGCCTCAACGTCGGCGATCAGGTCACGCCCTCGACGGAGATCACGCAGATCGACGACCGGTCCGAGATTGTGGTCGAATTCCGGGTGCCTGAACGGTTCGTCGGGCAGATCGCACTGGGCGATACCATCCGCGCGACTCCCCTGGCCCGCCCGCAGCTGGAGTTGGAAGGCCGCATCGTCGCGCTGGACAACCGGGTGGATTCCAACAGCCGGACCCTGCGGCTTCAGGCCTCGCTCGAGAATGTGGGCGATGTTCTGCGGGCTGGCATGGCCTTCCGCATCAGCCTGTCCTTCATCGGCGAGGCCTATCCTTCGGTCGATCCGCTGGCGATCCAGTGGAACAGCGACGGCCCCTTCGTCTGGGTGATCCGCGAGGGCAAGGCCGCCCGGCAGAAGATCGCAATCGTGCAGCGCAACAGCGATTCGGTCCTGGTCAGCGGCGACCTGGCCGTGGGAGAGCAGGTCGTGACCGAAGGCGTGCAGAACCTGCGCCCCGGCGCCGAGGTCGAGATCCGCAGCGGAGACGCGGCGATGCAGTCGCAGGCGGCATTGCCCGTCTCGCGCGGATAGGAGGCTGACCAATGGCCGTGACCGCTCAATCCGCGCTGTCGTCCAGCACCGCGCTTTTCGTTCGCAGGCCGATCCTGGCTTTCGTGCTGTCGGCGCTGATCGTTCTGGCCGGGCTTGCGGGCCTGTTTGGCGCCGAGATCCGCGAATTGCCGGATGTGGACCGGCCCGTGATCACCGTGACAACCGATTTCGCTGGTGCCTCGCCAGAGACCGTCGACCGTGAGATCACCGCCCAGATCGAGGGCGCGGCGGGCCGGGTGGCCGGGGTCAAGTCGATCTCGTCCAACTCGCGGTTCGGGCGCAGCCGGGTGACGATCGAATTCGGTGACGATGCCGATCTCGACGTCGCCGCCACCGACATGCGCGACGCCATCGGCCGGATCGCGAACGCGCTGCCCGAGGGCGCGGATGATCCGCGCATCGTCAAGGCCGACGCCAATGCCGAAGCGGTGATGCGGATCGCGGTCACGTCCGACCGTCGCACTGCACAGGAGTTGACGCAATTCGTCGAGGAGGTGATCGAGGATCGGCTGATTTCGGTGCCCGGCGTCGCCGACCTGCAAGTCTATGGCGACCGCGAGTCCGTGTTCCGCATCGACATCGACCAGATGCAACTGGCCAGCCGTGGCCTGAGCCTGGCCGACATCCGCAACACGCTGCGCAACGTGGCCTTCGACGCTCCGGCGGGGGCGCTGAGTTCGGACAGCCAGAGCATCGTGGTGCGCACCACCGCGACCGTTACCAGCGCGGCCGAGTTCGAGGCGCTGGCGATCCGCGAGGGCGTGACCGTCGGTGACGTGGCGACGGTGACGCTGGGCCCCGCGCCGGGGGAAAGCGTGCTGCGCGCGAACGGGCGGACCGGGCTGGGGCTGGGCATCATCCGGCAGGCGCAGAGCAATACGCTGGACATATCGGCCGCGGTGCGCGGGGTCGTGGACGACCTGCAATCCATCCTGCCGCCCGATGTCAGCGTCTTTGTCACCAGCGATGACGCCGTGTTCATCAACGGCTCGATCCGCGAGGTCCTGAACACGCTGGCCATTGCCACGGCCATCGTCATCGGGATCATCTTCCTCTTCCTGCGCGACGCACGCGCCACGATCATTCCCGCGGTGACGCTGCCGGTTTCGCTGATCGGCACGCTGGCGGCGATCTACCTCGTTGGCTTCTCGGTCAACATTCTGACGCTGCTGGCGCTGGTTCTGGCGACCGGCATGGTCGTCGACGACGCCATCGTGGTGCTGGAAAACATCGTGCGACGCCGGGGCGAGGGAATGGGCGCGCGGGCCGCCGCCGTCCTAGGCACGCAGCAGGTGTTCTTTGCGGTCGTCACCACCACCGCGACGCTGGCCGCCGTCTTCATCCCGCTGTCCTTTCTGCCTGGCCAGACCGGCGGGCTGTTCCGCGAGTTCGGCTTTACCCTTGCCATGTCGGTGCTGCTGTCGTCCATCGTTGCGCTGACGCTCTGCCCTGTGCTGGCGAGCCGCCTGCTCAAGGGTCATACCGGCGACAAGGAGCCGCGCGGCCCAATGATCTGGCTGGGCAACCGCCTCGCCGCGCTTTATGCCCTGACGCTGCGGTTTTGCCTGGCAATGCCGCTCCTGGTCATTGTCTTTTCGGTATGCTTCGCCGCCTTCGCGGCGGGGTCCTTCGGCAACATCCGGCAGGAACTGACGCCGCCCGAGGACCGCTCCATCGCCTTGCTGCGGGTGAGTACGCCGCAGGGCGTGTCGCTTGACTACACCGCTCGCAAGATGCGCGAGATCGAGACGCTGATCGAACCGCTGCGCGCCTCAGGCGAGGTGACGAACGTCTTTTCCATCGCCGGCACCGGCGCGGACAATCGCGGGTTCATGGTGATGACGCTGGCACCCTGGGATGAGCGCGCGCGCAGCCAGCAGGAAATCGTCGGCCAGATCAATGGCATGCTTGGCGGCGTGATCGGCGTGCGCGCCTTTGCGATCCAGCCGAATTCGTTGGGCATCCGGGGCGCCGGGCGCGGGCTGACCGTGGCGCTGACCGGAAACAATTACGACCGCCTTTCCGAGTCCGCCGACGCGATCATCGAGCGGATGGAGCAGAACCCCGCCTTCGGCCGCGTCTCGCTGGGCTACGAGACGACGCAGCCGCAGCTGTTCATCGAGGTCGACCGCGACCGCGCGTCGGACCTGGGCGTGAACATCGACGGACTCGGCGAGGCGCTGCAGGCGGTGCTCGACGGGCGCACCGTCGGCACGGTCTTCATCGACGACCGCAGTTTCGAGATCAAGATGGTCTCGACCGCTGATCCGGTGAACGATCCGGGCGACCTCGAGCGCATCTTCGTGCAGGCGGGCAACGGCCAGATGATCCCGATTTCAAGCTTCGTGCGCTTGCAGGAACGCGCGGTCGCCCCCGAACTGGGCCGCGAGACGCAGATGCGCGCGGTGGAAATCTCGGCCACGCTGACGCCGCAGCTGTCGCTGGGCGATGCCTATGACGAGGTGCAGGACATCGCCGCCGAAGTGCTGCCCGAAGGACAGCGCATCGTGCCTCTGGCCGAGGCGGCGACCCTGTCCGAGACATCCTCCGGCCTGCTTCTCACCTTCGGTTTTGCCATCGTGGTGGTGTTCCTGGTGCTGTCAGCGCAATTCGAAAGCTTCGTTTCGGCCCTGATCATCATGGCGACGGTGCCGCTGGGCCTGGCCTGCGCGGTCCTCGCGCTTCTGATGACCGGGGGCAGCCTGAACGTCTACAGCCAGATCGGGTTAGTCCTGCTTATAGGAATCATGGCCAAGAACGGAATCCTGATCGTCGAATTCGCAAACCAGTTGCGGGACGAGGGGAAATCCGTTCGCGACGCGATCTTCGAGGCCTCCACCGTGCGGCTGCGGCCTGTGATGATGACGATGACCTCGACGGTTCTGGGCGGACTGCCGTTGATCTATTCCTTCGGCGCCGGGGCCGAGGCACGCGAGGCGCTGGGATGGATCATCGTTGGCGGGCTTGGGATGGCGACGGTTTCCACCCTCTACCTGACGCCGGTCGCCTACCTGGTCCTGGCCCGCCTGTCGCGACCGAAGGCCGAGGAAGAAGCCAGGCTTGTCAAGGAACTGACCGCCATCGCGCGGCCCGTCCCCGCAGCGGAATAGGAACGCTTTTTCGCAAAGGGACCGATCCTGGTGCTGGATCAGGTCCGGTCCTCGACCGACACGATCCGCCCGTCCTCCAGCGTCAGGATGCGGTCGGCGCGGTCGAGGATGCGGTTGTCATGCGTGACCAGCAGTGTTGTCGTGCCACGCTCTGCGCCTAGTCTCTTGAGCAGGTCCACCACGTCGGCGGCGCTGTCCTTGTCCAGCGCGGCGGTGGGTTCGTCGGCGAGCACCAGCGCGGGATTGCCGACCAGCGCGCGCGCCACGGCGACGCGCTGTTTCTGGCCGCCCGACAGGTTTGCGGGCAGGTAATCGAGCCGGTCCGCCAGCCCGACTAGACCCAGCGCCCGCGCCGCCGCCTGCCGTGCCAGCGCGTCGGGCACGCCGGGGCGCACCTGCACCCCCATGACGACGTTCTGGATCGCGGTCAGGCTTTCATGCAGGTTGTGCGCCTGGAAGATGAAGCCAAGCCGCTGGCGCAAACCTGTCAGCGTCTCGGCATCCGCGCCGCGCAGTTCCTGCCCCATCAGCCGGACGGACCCGTCCTGCACCCCCCGCAGGCAGCCGACCAGCGTCAGGACCGTGGTCTTGCCAGACCCCGAAGGCCCCATCAGCACCGTGAAACTGCCTCTCGGCAGGGTCATCTCGACATCGAACAGCGCCTGCTTTCGCGCGTCTCCGCTGCCGAACCAGTGGTTCAACCCGCGGATATCGACGATAGGATCCTGCGTCATGCCAGCGCCCTCAGAACAGGTCGGCCGGGTCGGCGGCGGCCAGCCGGCGGGTGGCGATGATCCCCGACAGCGCCGAGAAGCCGACCGTTCCCAGGAACACTGTCACCGCCATGCCAGGCGTCATCGTCAGCGGCAGCGTCGTGACCTTGCCCATCAGCGTCAGGATCGCGGTGCCGATGGCCAGCCCCGGCAGAAAGCCCAGCAGCCCCAGCACCAGCGCCTCTTCGAGCACGATCCCCAGGAAGAAGCGCGGCCCATAGCCCATCGCCTTGAAGGTCGCGTATTCGCGCATGTGGTCTGCCACGTCGGCCGACAAAACCTGGTAGACGATCACCAGCCCCACCAGAACGCCGATCAGCACGCCAAAGCCGAAGATCACGCCGGTCGGCCGTTGCGTCTGCTGATAGCGCAGATCCTCGGCGGCCGCATCGCCATAGCTGCGGATGCGCAGGCTCTGGTCCGAGACCAGGCCGCGCAGCCTGGCAATGGCGGCCGGCACGTCGGCGCCGGGGCGCAGGCGAAGCAGGATGTGGTCCGGCGCGGCAGAGCTGCGCGACGGGAACAGCGACAGAAAAGTCTGGTCCGACACCAGCATGAAGCCGTCACCGCCGAACCCGCCGCCGCCGGCGAAGGTGGCCAGCGCCGTAAGCGTGCGGTCCTGCGCCTCGAAGCGCAGAGGCGTCTGCGGGCGGATCGCGGCGGCCTCGTCGGGCGGCAGGCCGCGCGCCAACCGGTCGAGGATCGCGGCGTCCTGCACCGAAAGCAGGTGCAGATCCTCGGTCAGCCCGGGGGCGATGAAGCCGGGCCGCCCCGGATCGATGCCGAAGGTCGTCAGCGCGATGTCGGTCTCGCCCCGGTCCCATGGCACGGTGCCGACGAACAGGCTGAGGCCCTCTGCGACCTCGGGATCGGCCAGCGCCTGGAGCATCCATTGCCGGGCGACGTTGCCACCCTCGGCCAGCGCGTTCGCATCGCCCGCCGAGATCATGATGTCGGCCTGGAAGAAGCCGTAGGGCTTGAGCGTCGCGGCCGCCATCGAGTTCATCAGCCCCAGCTGGACAAAGACCAGCACGTTGGCAAAGGCCACGCCCGCCAGCGCCGCGGCAAAGCGCCCGCGCTTGTGTGTCAGTTGCAGCCAGCCGATGGGCAGCCGCCCGAACAGGCGTTGCAGAAGGCGGCTCATCGCGCGGCCCGCGCGGCGGCCCCTGTGTCGATCCGCGCTACCGCCTCGAGATTGGTGTAGCGCGCGGCGACGGCTGATGACTCGGTGTCGAGCGCCACGAGAACGCGGATCACGCGGGCGTCCGAATTGGCCGCCGCATCGTCCGAGATCAGCCCCTGCCGTCCGACCGTCAGGCCGATGCTGTCCACCGTGCCGCGCAGGCTGCGGCCCAGCGCGTCGGCCACCAGGTCGACCGGCTGGCCCGGCGCCACTGCGGCGATGCGGTCCTGCCAGATCTCGACCTCGGCCATCATCTGGCCGGTATCGCCCATCTCCATGATGCCCTCGGCGGGCGGGCGCTGGCCAGGCGTGGCGTGAATGTCGAGGATCGTGCCCGCAATGGGCGCGCGCACCTCGGCTCGGGCCATGTCCATCCGGGCGCGTTCCAGTTCGGCCTCGGCGGCCATGACGTTGCGCGCGGCGACCACGACATCGGGTTGCTCGTCGATGGCTAGCGCGGCAAAGCGCGCCAGCGTCGCCTCGGCCCGTGCCACGGCCTGCGCGGCCTCGGCCGCGCGGGACCGCGCGGCGTCCAGCGTGGCCGCCGTCGTGACACCTCGTTCCCCCAGCGCCTCGGTGCGGGCCAGGCTGGCCGCGGCCTCGTCTGCGGCGGCGCGCGCCTGGTCAAGCGTTGCCTGCGCCTCGGCGCGGCTGGCCTCTATGGCGCTGCGCGTCTGCATCAGCGTCGCCTCCCGGACGGCGAGATTGGCCTCGGCCTGAAGCACCGCGCCCTCCAGCGCCTCGCGGTTATCGAGCCGGGCCAAAGTGTCGCCGCGCGCAACAGTGTCGCCGATCGTGACGAGGATCTCGGCCACCCGCGCGTCGCCCGCCCCATAGGGCGCGGCAACGATGGCGACATCGCCGCGCGGCATGATCCGCGCCAGCCCCACCACGTCCGAGGGCAGCAGCGTCTCGACCAACTGTTGCGGCACCTCGATGTCGGGGGGCAGGGCAATGGGGCTTTCGGCCCCGCCACCCGGTTGCAGGCCGGTCATCGCGTAGAAGCGTTGCAGGCCTGGAGGCTGGTAATACATGCCCAGGACCGCGCCGGTGAACATCAGGACGGGGATCAGCAGCACCAGCAGGTACCGCTTGCGGAACAGGCGGCGGCGCGGCGCGGGGGCCTCTGTCTGCCCTAGGTCGATGGGCAGGGTGGGGTCGTCTGTCTGGGTCATGCCCGTCTTCCTTGCAGTGTTCGATGCGGGCGGTCGGCGATGCGCCCGCTGCATCCGGCCGGTGGCTCCCCGGGGGTCAGGCGCCGGGCCGGATCATCCGCAGCATCACGTTGTTCTTCAGCACGACACGGTGGAACGGCACCGCCAGCACATGCAGCACGATCAGCGCCAGAAGCGCGACCTTGAGCACGTTATGCGCCTGTGCGGCCTGCGCCACGCCGCCGAACCACGCCAGTCCGCCGGTCAGGGTCATGCCGGCCATCAGGCCGTAGAATCCCCAATGCGCCACATGGCTCAGCGTCTTGAGCGGCGCCGGCTCGTTCTCGGGCGGGGGTGGCGCACCACGCGAAAGGCGCAGGGCCAGCCGCCACAGCACCAGCGCCAGGATCAACACGCCGCCGGCGACATGGGCGAAGACAACGGGCGAGAATGCCACGTCCTGCCCCTTGGTGTAGGCGTCCCATGCGGACGAAATGCCGTCGTGAAGGACAAATTGCGCCGCCACCAGCACGGCAACGACCCAGTGCAGGCCGATCTGGGTGGCGGAGTATCCGCTTGGCTGTCTCATCTTGCGGTCCTTCGAAAAAGGAAAAGGCCGGGCGCCGCATGCCGCGCCCGGCCGTCATGTCCGCAAAGGCTATCGGGCTTGCCCGGTCGCTTCATTGACCTGCGTCAAGCGCGTCCGGCAGGTGTCAGAGTTGCGAGGACCACCGGGGGTGTTCGTCATCGACGACAAAGGCATGGGCATGGCGCCGGTGGCCAGAGAGATGGGGGTGATCCAGCGGCAGGTTCTCATGTGTGTGCTCGACGACCTCGGGATCCTCCTTTGGCCACAGGCGCAGTGCCGCCAAGGCGCCCGCGCCCGCCAGGACGGCGAGGCAGCCCAGCGCCACGACCGGCCCGAAACGCGTCATCAACCAGCCTGACAGCGGATAGGTCACCAGCCAGCAGGCATGGCTTAGTGCAAACTGCGCGGCGAACAGCGCGGGGCGGTCCTGCGCGTGCGCAGACCGCCGCAGCAGGCGCCCCGATGGCGTCAGCACCGCCGAATAGCCCAGGCCGACCAGCAGCCAGGCGCCAAGCAGGCCGCGCCAATCAAGGCCGAACGTGGCGACAGCGGCGGCAAGGCCAATCATCGTCGTTACCATCAGCGTGGCCCCGCCCGCCATCACGGGCCGGTCCGGCACTCGGTCCAGCAGCCGGGGCAGGGCCAGCGCGGCCAGCATCGAGCCCGCACCGAAGGCGAACATCGTCCAGGCCAGCGCGGCCTCTGCCAGGCCCAGGGTGCTGCGCACAAGGACAACCGAATTCACCAGCACCATCGCACCCGCCGCGGCGGCAGCGAGGTTCAGCGCCAGCAATCCGCGCAGCCGCGGCGTGGAGAGGTAGATGCGGATGCCTCGCGTGGTGCGGTCGTAGATGCCGCGCGGCGCGGCCGGTCTGGGGCTTGGCAGCAGCACCGAGACCACCAGCAGCGCCGAGGCGGCAAACCCCGCCACCGTGCCCAGGAACAGCGCGTTGTAGCTCATCACCGCCAGCAGCAGCGCGGCGAGCGTCGGGCTGACGATGTTTTCCATGTCATAGGCCAGGCGCGACAGCGACAATGCGCGGGTATAGCGCGCCTCCTGGGGCAGCACGTCCGGGATCGTCGCCTGGAAGGTTGGGGTGAAGGCGGCCGAAGCCGATTGCAGCACGAAGATCAGCACATAGACCTGCCAGATCTCGGTGACGAACGGCAGGCACAGCGCCGCCCCGGCCCGCACGAGGTCCAGCGCCACCAGGAAGGCGCGCCGCGGCACGCGGTCGGCAAAGGCCCCGGCGACGGGGGCGATACCCACATAGGCCACCATCTTGATGGTAAAGACCGTGCCCAGCACCATCGCGGCCCCGTCGCCCGCCAGGTCGAAAGCCAGCAGTCCCAGCGCGACGGTCGCAAGCCCCGTCCCCAGAAGCGCCACGACCTGCGCCAGGAACAGGTGGCGATAGGTGCGGTCGGCGAGGATCTCCAGCATTTTGGCCTCAGAGGAAACGGCGATGGTGGGAAGTGCAGCGCAGGTTCAGGTCGAATGGTCGGGATCTAAACGGTGATCCCCGTGATGATGGGTCGCCGCCGGCAAGTGGCGCCGTGCCCGGGTCGGGCGTGCCGTCAGGGCGGGACGATAGGGCCGTGTCATTGCTGGATCATATCCTGCATCCGGGATCGGGCAAGATATCTTGCCGTGTGGATACGGCACCTTGGCAGCGGGCCTCTCGGTGCATGCCGACACCTCAGGGGGGGCACCCTTGCGCACAACCAGCCGGTTCCGCGGTCTTTCATCGGTGCATCCGGCCCCGGCGGGCCTCAGCCATAGCTCTGCTTCTGCGACCGGAACATCGCGGCATACAGGCCCTCTGCCGCCATCAGCGCCTCGTGCGGGCCTTCCTCGATGATCCGGCCGGCATCCATGACATAGATGTGGTCGGCGCCCACGACCGAAGAAAGCCTGTGCGCCACCATGATCGTCGTGCGCCCCTGTCCAAGCCGCCGCAGGGCGGTCTGGACCTTTTCCTCGGTCCGCTGGTCAAGGGCCGAGGTTGCCTCGTCCAGAAGCACGATGGGCGCCTGCCGGAGAAAGGCGCGGGCGATGGCAATGCGCTGTTTCTGCCCGCCCGACAGCTGGCTGCCCTTGGGTCCAAGCGGTGCGTCGCCGCGGCGATCCATCAGCTCGGCGATCTCGGCCGCCTCGGCGGCGGCGCGGATCTCGGCATCTGTGGCGTCGGGGCGGACATAGCGGATGTTCTCCCAGATCGAGGCGTTGAAGATGACGATGTCCTGCGCCACGACGGAAAAGGCGTCGCGCAGCGCGCGCACGCGGATGTCGCGAATGTCGATGCCGTCGATCGTCACCCTGCCTGCCTGCGTCTCGTAGAGGCGGGTCATCAGGCTGAGCACCGTGGTCTTGCCCGATCCGGTTGCGCCGACGATGGCGGTGGTGCGGCCACCCGGCATCACCATGTCCAGATCGTCGAACAGCGAGTGTTCCGGGTCGTATGCGAAACCCACACCCTCCAGCCGGATATCGCCGGCCGGGTCGAACCGGTCGGTCGCACCGGGTCGGTCGGCGATGGTCGGGGTTTCGCGCAACAGGCTGCGCAGCCCGTCCAGCAGGATCATGCTGGACTGAAGCTGGGCGAAATAGCCCGCCAACAGGCGCAGCGGGTCGAACAGGATCACCAGCCCTAGCAGGAAGGTGATGAGGTCGGCGGCATCGAAGGCATATTCGGGACTGATGACCATGTAGCCACCGCCGCCGATCACCAGCACGAAGACAAAGGCCGAGACCATGTCGATCGACGGCATGGCCAGCGCCTGCGTCGCCTGAAGGCGGACGGCCAGGTCGCGGATCCCGGTCGATGCGGCGAACAGGCGGTCGCGCTCGCGATCCTCCTGGCCGGCGATCTTGACCGTGCGCATGCCGTTCGACATCTCCTCGATGTCGGTCATGTAGTCGCCCAGGGCAGCTTGCGCGCGGGTCTGGATCGCCTTGATGCGATGACTGACGAACTGCATCACCAGGACGATGACCGGGATGACCACGATGGCCACGGTGAACAGCACCGGTGCCTTCCAGATCAGGTAGCCCGAGACGATGACGATTGTCACCGCGTCGCGCACGGCATTGGCGGTTGACTGCCCGATGAAACGCGCCATGCCCTCGGCCTGGTTCACCAGGCGCAGGATGATCTCGCCGGTGGTCGTGCGCTCGAACCATGACAGGTCGAGTGTCAGCAGATGCGCGATCAGGTCCTTGCGGATCGCCAGCACGGCATTCGCGGCCAGCCAGGCGGTCAGGCGCGGCGTGACATAGGACAATACCCCACGCAGCACGAACAGGACAAAGACCAGGACGCAGACACGGGCCAGTTGCGTGACTGCGCCCTCTTCAAATATCACGCGCAAGCCGTTTTCCGTCAGCGACAGGAATTGCTGGTAGACCAGGCCCTGACCGGCGATCAGCAGCAGCACCAGAAGCA
Organism: Thetidibacter halocola; assembly: GCF_018224955.1. GTDB lineage: Bacteria > Pseudomonadota > Alphaproteobacteria > Rhodobacterales > Rhodobacteraceae > Thetidibacter > Thetidibacter halocola. The sequence continues at coordinate 333,224 of NZ_JAGTUU010000006.1, read as the reverse complement.
GCCAGGGCGCCCTGGTGCGCAGGTAGCGGGTCCAGAGCCAGCGCAGGTTCTCGCGGTCGACAGGACGGAACAGGGCCTGGCGCGTCCTTGCGGTCCGACGGGCGAAGGGCAGTTTCATCGCGGCGGGCTCCTTATCCGGCCGCCGGGCGCGGCCTGCGGCGTCCGGCCCGCAATAAGGGCGGGCCCACACCGGGTCAAGCATGCGAGGCGGTGGCCTATTCCGGTTGCCAGACGGTGCGCACCCCGCCCGAGAATCGCAGGATCAGGTCGTCATCCTTGCCCACGGCCTCGATTTCCATGCGTCCGGCCTCGATGATGGCGCCCGGTCCGGTTCCGGTGACGGGCCCGCCGCTTTGGGCGGCGATCCGGTTGATCGAGGCGGTCAGCGAGTCGGTCCGCAACTCGAATCCGGCGTCGTTGCGGAACAGGACGTCGCCGCTCAGCACCATGTCGTCCTCGGCCTGCCGCATCAGCGCGCGCCGCGCGTCCAGCGTCACCTCGCCACCGTCGAGCAGGGTCATCCGGGCGGCAATGCCTTCGGCCTCGAAGTTGCCGTCGCCCACGGCGCGCACGGTTCCGGCGGTCATCGTCAGCATGTCGCCCCGCTCGGTCATCCCGGCATATGACGCCCGGCGGACGTTCTCCTGCCCGAGATCGGTCTCGGACAGCGCGTCCGAGAACGGTACGCGCATGTCCGGCTCGGACTTGCGCGACAGCAGGAACAGCGAGGACAGCAGCGCCAGCGCGATCATGGGCAGCAGGATCTTGAGCCACGCGATGACCCGCGAATATGCCCCGTCCCGTCGTGCCATGCCGATCCGTCCTTTGCCGATCCCGAAAGGGTGCGGGCCGACCGGCCCCCGACAGCCCGCGGGATGCCGTCAGGCCGGAAGGGATCCTGGCCCGACGCCGTTCTAAGGGGCGGGGCCCCTGCTGCGCAAGCGCCCGTGCGTCAGCCCAGCAACCCGCCGATCCGCTCGATCGCCTTCAGGATGTTCTCGGTCGAATTGGCGTAGGAGAAGCGGACATAGCCCTCGCCATACCGGCCGAAAGATGTGCCGGCGACGGTGGCGACCCCGGCTTCGTCCAGGAAACGGTCCTGCGCCTGTTTCGACGTCATGCCGGTGCCCTCGATGTTCGGGAAGGCATAGAAGGCGCCTGCCGCGTCGGGGCAGCGCACGCCGGGCAGGGCGTTCAGCGCCTCGACGATCACCTTTCGCCGCGCGTCGAACTGCGCGACCATGTCGCGGACCGCGTCCTGTGGCCCGGTCAGCGCGGCCAGACCCGCGTATTGCGTCGCCGCGTTCACGCAGGAATGGTCGTTGATGCAAAGACGGGTGACGTGATCCACCGCCGAGGCCGGCCAGACCGCGTAGCCCAGCCGCCAGCCGGTCATGGCGTAGGTCTTGGACCAGCCGTCCAGCATGATCAGCCGGTCGCGGATTTCCGGGTATTGCAAAAGCGAGACATGTTCCCGCCCATCATAGAGCATCTGCGAATAGATCTCGTCCGACAGGATCGCAACGTTCGGATGAGCGGCAAGTCCCGCCACCAGCTTGTCCACCTCTTCTCGGGGGGTGACCCCGCCGGTGGGGTTGGCAGGCGAGTTGATGATGATCAGCCGCGTGCGCGGCGTGATCTGGCCCAGCACCTCGTCGGCGGAAAAGGCAAAGCCGTTTTCCTCCTTCAGGGCGATCGGAACCGGGGTGGCGCCGGAATAGCGGATTACTGATTCGTAGATCGGGAAACCGGGGTTCGGATACAGGATCTCGGCCCCCGGCTCGCCGAACATCAGAACGGCAAAGAACATGGTGGGCTTGCCGCCCGGCACGACGACGACGTGATCGGGGTTCACCTCGACATTGTGGCGGCGGTGCAGGTCGGCGGCGACGGCCTCGCGCAGCGGACCGATACCGTTGGCTGGGGTGTAACCGTGATGGCCGTCGCGCAGCGCCTTGATCCCGGCCTCGACGATATGCTCGGGCGTGCGGAAATCCGGCTGGCCGATGCCGAGATTGATGATGTCGCGCCCCTGCGCGGCCAGCTGTCCCGCCCGCGCCAGCACGACAAAGGCCGATTCGGTGCCGAGGCGCGACAGGCTTTCGGCGAAGTGCAGTTGGGTCATGGTGTCCTCCCCTCGGTTTGCGGCGTTATCGGGGGAAAGCGGGAACTTGTCCACGTCCCCGCGTCGGCCGGATGCAACGCCCTTGTCAAACCGGGGTTGCCGGCGTATATGCCCCTCAACAGCGGTGCGCTGGGGTCCACACCCGGCGCCCACCGGACACCATCCGACGGGCCGCTGGCCCGTTTTTTTGTGCCTGAGATCACCCCCGGAAGGGAGAGCATGTCAAACCTGATCGCCAAGACCGGCATGGACAGCCGCCTGGCCGAGATCCTGACCCCTGTCATCGAGGACATGGGGTTCGAGCTGGTGCGCATCCGCCTGATGGGCGGCAACACGCCGACGCTCCAGATCATGGCCGAACGCCCCGAGGGCGGCATCGAGGTGGACGAGTGCGCCCGCATCTCGACCGCCGTCAGCGCAGTTCTGGATGTCGAGGATCCGATCGTCGAGGCCTACACGCTCGAGGTTTCCAGCCCGGGCATCGACCGACCGCTGACCCGGCTCAAGGATTTCGAGACCTTCGAGGGCTACGAGGCCAAGATCGAGACGACCGACATGATCGACGGCCGCAAGCGGTTCCGTGGTATCCTGGCGGGAGTCGAGGACGACGAGGTTCTGGTCAACCTCGACGAGGGCACCATCGGCCTGAAATTCGACTGGCTGGCCGATGCCAAGCTGGTCCTGACAGACGACCTGATCCGCGCCATGCTGAAGGCCCGCAAGGCCGCGCAGATCGACGAAAGCAAGTTCGACGAGATCGAGGCCGACGACGGCCCCCAGGAGGAGTGAGACGACATGGCAATCACCTCTGCCAACCAGCTTGAACTGTTGCAGACCGCCGAGGCGGTTGCGCGCGAGAAGATGATCGACCCGTCTCTGGTCGTCGAGGCGATGGAGGAAAGCCTCGCCCGCGCGGCCAAGTCCCGCTACGGCTCCGAGATGGACATCCGGGTCAAGATCGACCGCAAGACCGGCCGCGCCTCGTTTACCCGTGTGCGCACCGTGGTCGAGGACGAGGAGCTGGAGAACTATCAGGCCGAGATGACAGTCCAGCAGGCCAAGCAATACATGGCCGAACCCAAGGTCGGCGACACCTTCGTCGAAGAAGTTCCGCCGGTGGAACTGGGCCGGATCGCGGCGCAGTCGGCCAAGCAGGTGATCCTGCAAAAGGTCCGCGAGGCAGAGCGCGACCGCCAGTTCGAGGAATTCAAGGACCGCGTCGGCACGATCATCAACGGCACCGTCAAGCGCGAGGAATACGGCAACATCATCGTCGACGTGGGCCGCGGCGAGGCCATCCTGCGCCGCAACGAGAAGATCGGCCGCGAAAGCTATCGCCCCGGCGACCGGATCCGCTGCTACGTCAAGGACGTCCGCCGCGAGACCCGCGGCCCGCAGATCTTCCTGTCGCGCACCGCGCCGGAATTCATGGCAGAGCTGTTCAAGATGGAAGTGCCGGAAATCTACGACGGCATCATCGAGATCAAGGCCGTCGCCCGCGACCCGGGTTCGCGCGCCAAGATCGGCGTCATTTCCTATGACGGCTCGATCGACCCCGTGGGCGCCTGCGTCGGCATGCGCGGCAGCCGCGTGCAGGCCGTCGTGAACGAGCTTCAGGGCGAGAAGATCGACATCATCCCGTGGAACGAGGACATGCCGACCTTCCTCGTCAACGCGCTGCAGCCGGCTGAAGTGTCGAAGGTGGTCTTGGACGAGGATGCCGAGCGCATCGAGGTGGTGGTGCCCGACGACCAGCTGTCGCTGGCCATCGGCCGCCGTGGCCAGAACGTGCGTCTCGCGTCGCAGCTGACCGGCCTCGATATCGACATCCTCACCGAGGAAGAAGAATCGAAGCGCCGCCAGAAGGAATTCGAGGAGCGTACCCAGCTGTTCATGGACGCGCTGGACCTGGACGAATTCTTTGCCCAGCTGCTGGTCTCGGAAGGCTTCACCAATCTCGAGGAAGTCGCCTATGTCGACCAGGACGAGCTTCTGGTGATCGACGGGGTGGACGAAGACACCGCGACCGAACTGCAGACCCGTGCCCGCGAGCAGCTCGAAGAGCAGGCCCGCAAGGCGCTGGAACGCGCCCGCGAACTGGGTGCCGAGGACAGCCTGGTGTCCTTCGAGGGGCTGACGCCGCAGATGCTAGAGGCGCTGGCCGAGGACGGCGTCAAGACGCTCGAGGATTTCGCGACCTGCGCCGACTGGGAACTGGCCGGCGGCTGGACGACGGTGAACGGCCAGCGCGTCAAGGATGAGGGCCTGCTCGAGAAATTCGATGTCAGCCTCGAAGAGGCGCAGACCATGGTGATGACCGCACGGGTCCTGCTGGGCTGGGTCGATCCGACCGAACTCGAGGCCGAAGAGGCCGAAGAGGGCGATGCGGACGGGGAAACCGAAGAGCGGGAAGACTGAGCATGACCCGAGGGGGCCGCGACAAGGATCGGGACGACGGGCCGGAGCGCAAGTGCATCGCCACGCAAGCGGTGCATCCGCAGGCGCACCTGATCCGTTTTGTCGTGGCCCCCGACGGTGCGGTGGTGCCCGATCTGGCTGGAAAACTTCCGGGCCGGGGTATATATGTGATCCCGGATCGCGCCGCCCTGACCCGCGCCGCGACCAAGGGTCTTTTCGCCCGCGCGGCCAAGCAGCCGGTCACGGTGCCCGACGATCTGCCCGGTCTTCTGGAACGGATGCTGTCCCGCCGGGTTGTCGATCTGATCAGCCTTGCGCGGAAGTCGGGCGAGGCAGTCACCGGCTATGAAAAGGTCAAGGACTGGCTCCAGACCGAGCGGGCGACGGTGCTGATCCAGGCCGAGGATGGGTCGGAACGGGGCAAGTCGAAGCTCAGCACGCCCTACGGCGGCGACTATATCGGCTGGCTCACGGCGGACGAACTGGGGATGGCCTTTGGCCGCGAAAAGGTGATACACGCGGCGCTTGGCGCTGGCGGTCTTTCGCGGCGTGTTGTAGAGGAAGCCCAACGGTTGAAGGGTCTCCGCGTCGGAAGGGCTGACGCGGACCACGGCGGCAACGGTCGCCTGAAAGGATGAAGTAGCTTTATGAGCGATAACGACGGCAAGAAAACTTTGGGTCTGCGCGGTGGTGCCCGGTCGGGCAATGTGAAGCAAAGCTTCAGCCACGGTCGCACCAAGAACGTCGTGGTGGAAACCAAGCGCAAGCGCGTCGTGGTGCCGAAGCCGGGTGCGGCTGGCGGCAAGACGGGCGCGACTCCGACAAGTGCGGCCGTCACGGCGGCTGCCGCTTCGGCCAAGCGGCCCGCGGGGATTTCCGATGCCGAGATGGAACGCCGTCTGAAGGCATTGCAGGCCGCCAAGGCCCGCGAGGTCGAGGAACAGGCCAAGCGCGAAGAAGAAGAGCGTATGCGCACGGAAGAGCGTGACCGCCTCCGCGCCGAGAAGGAACAGAAGGAACGCGAGCAGCGCGAGGCCGAAGAGGCCCTGCGCCGCAAGGCCGAAGAGGAAGAACGCAAGGCGCTGGAGGCCGCGCAGGCGGCCAAGCAGGCGGCAGAGCCCGCCTCCGCTGCCCCTGCCGACTCGGCCGCCGCACGCGCACCCAAGCCGGTCAAGGAAAAGGTTGCGGCCGACGCACCCCGCAAGGCCGAGCGCGAGCGCGAGGAACGCGGCCGCGGCGGCAAGGTCCGCGACGACAACAGCCGCCGAGCCGGCAAGCTCACGCTGAACCAGGCGCTGGGCGGCGAGGGCGGACGGCAGAAATCGCTCGCCGCGATGAAGCGCAAGCAGGAGCGCGCCCGCCAGAAGGCGATGGGCGGCGCCCAGTCGCGCGAGAAGGTCGTGCGCGACGTGCAACTGCCCGAGACGATCACGGTGGCCGAACTGGCCAACCGGATGGCGGAACGCGTGGCGGACGTGGTCAAGTCGCTGATGCAGAACGGCATCATGGCGACGCAGAACCAGGCGATCGACGCCGATACCGCCGAACTCATCATCGAGGAATTCGGCCACCGCGTGACCCGCGTGTCCGACGCCGACGTCGAGGACGTGATCACCCGGGTCGAGGACAATCCCAAGGACCTGCTGCCGCGTCCGCCAGTCATCACGATCATGGGCCACGTCGACCACGGCAAGACCTCGCTGTTGGACGCGATCCGCAACACCCAGGTGACGCAGGGCGAAGCCGGCGGCATCACGCAGCATATCGGCGCCTACCAGGTGACGACGAAGAACGGCGATCTGCTGACCTTCCTCGACACGCCCGGCCACGCGGCCTTCACCTCGATGCGCTCGCGCGGCGCGCAGGTGACGGACATCGTCGTGCTGGTGGTGGCAGCGGATGACGCGGTCATGCCGCAGACGGTCGAGGCGATCAACCACGCCAAGGCGGCCAAGGTGCCGATGATCGTGGCGATCAACAAGGTCGACAAGCCCTCCGCCAACCCGACCAAGGTGCGCACCGACTTGTTGCAGCACGAGGTCGTGGTCGAGGAAATGTCCGGCGACGTCCAGGACGTCGAAGTCTCGGCCCATACCGGCCAGGGCCTGGACACCCTTCTCGAGGCCATCGCGCTTCAGGCCGAGATCCTGGAACTGAAGTCCAACCCCGACCGCAACGCGCAAGGCGCGGTGATCGAGGCGCAGCTGGACGTGGGCCGTGGCCCCGTGGCGACGGTGCTGATCCAGCACGGCACGCTGCGCCAGGGCGACATCTTTGTCGTGGGCGAGCAATTCGGCAAGGTCCGCGCGCTGATCAACGACAAGGGCGACCGCGTTGCAGAGGCCGGCCCGTCGGTTCCGGTCGAGGTGCTGGGCCTGAACGGCACCCCCGAGGCGGGCGACGTGCTGAACGTCGTCGAGACCGAGGCGCAGGCGCGCGAAATCGCGGAATACCGCGCCAACCTCGCCAAGGAAAAGCGCGCCGCAGCCGGTGCCGCGACCACGCTGGAACAGTTGATGAAGAAGGCCAAGGACGACGCCAACGTGTCAGAACTGCCGGTGGTCGTGAAGGCCGACGTGCAGGGATCGGCCGAGGCGATCGTGCAGGCGCTGGAAAAGGTCGGCAACGAGGAAGTTCGCGTCCGCGTCATCCACTCGGGTGTCGGCGCCATCACCGAGACCGATATCGGCCTGGCCGAAGCTTCGGGCTGCCCGGTGATCGGCTTCAATGTGCGTGCCAACGCGCCGGCCCGCAACGCGGCCAACCAGAAGGGCGTGGAAATCCGCTATTACAGCGTGATCTACGACCTCGTGGACGACGTGAAGGCGGCGGCCTCGGGCCTGCTGTCCAAGGAAGTGCGCGAGAAGTTCATCGGCTATGCCACGATCAAGGAGGTCTTCAAGGTCTCGAACGTGGGCAAGGTTGCGGGCTGCCTCGTCACCGAGGGCGTGGCGCGGCGCAGCGCCGGTGTTCGCCTGCTGCGCGACGACGTCGTGATCCACGAAGGCACGCTGAAGACGCTCAAGCGTTTCAAGGACGAGGTCTCTGAGGTTCAGTCCGGCCAGGAATGCGGCATGGCCTTCGAGAACTACGACGACGTGCGCCCCGCGGATGTCATCGAGATCTTCGAGCGTGAGGAAATCGAGCGCAAGCTCGTCTGACTCGCGCCATGCGGAAAAGGAAAAGCGCCCCTGCGGGGGCGCTTTTTTCGTTCATGGCCCACCCTTCGGGCAGGGTGGATAGGTCAGGCGCGCTGGCCGACAGGAAGCCCGGTGAAGATCCGATCACCCACGCGGACGGAAATCCGTCCGTCGGGCAAGGTCTTTTCCAGGAGGCCCTGCACGGACACGCAACTTCCGATGATGATCGTGCGCAGCATGGCAGCTTTTCCGAATGTCAATGCTCAGATATATATATGGTTGAATTCGAAAAAAATCGACAAGAATTTTGACACAAAAAACCGGCATTCGCCCAATTGTAAAGCGTTCCCGGAAGATGGAACGGTCAGAGCCAGTCGCGCAGGATCGGAATTAGCGGAATATCCGCCGGTGGCATGGGGTAGTCGCGCAAGGCGGCCGGCTTGACCCAGGCCAGGCGCTGTCCTTCCCGCGACTCGGGGATGCCGTTCCACTTGCGGCAGGCATAAAGCGGCATCAGCAGGTGAAAGCTCTCGTAGCTGTGCGAGGCAAAGGTCAGCGGGGCGAGGCAGGAAGCCCAGGTGTCGATGCCAAGTTCTTCCTGCAATTCGCGGATCAGCGCCGCCTCGGGCGTCTCTCCTGCCTCGACCTTGCCGCCGGGGAATTCCCAGAGGCCGGCCATGGACTTGCCTTCAGGCCGCTGGGCCAGCAGGACGCGGCCATCCGGGTCGATCAGGGCGACGGCGGAGACGAGGACGGTTTTCATGACGGGCATCCCGGTACGAGCCGGGAAGGGGGCTCTGCCCCCGCATGCCTGCGGCACGCCCCCCGGAGTTTGTCTGGCAAGATGAAGATCAGGACCGGTAGTCGGCGTTGATGCTTATATAGCCATGGGTCAGGTCGCAGGTCCAGATCGTGGCCTGGCCCTGTCCTAGGCCGATATCGGCATGGATCGTGAGGCTCTGGTTCTTCATGTAGCTGGCGCCCTGGTCCTCGCGGTAGCCGGGCGAGACCCAGCCGTTTTCGGCCACCAAGATATCGCCAAAGCGGATGGTCAGGCGGTCGCGATCGGCCGCGGCACCGGACTTGCCGATCGCCATGACGACGCGGCCCCAATTGGGATCCTCGCCCGCGATGGCGGTCTTGATCAGCGGCGAGTTGGCGATGGACAGGGCGTGCGTGCGGGCATCGGCATCGCTGGCCGCCCCCGTGACGCGAACGGTGACGAATTTGGACGCGCCTTCGCCGTCCTTCACCACCTGGTGCGCGAGGTCGAGCATCACGCTGTGCAGCGCGTCCTCGAAGGCGGCATGGCCCGTGACGTTGACACCCGAGGTGCCGGTCGCGCCCAGCAGCAGCGTGTCCGAGGTCGAGGTGTCGCTGTCAACGGTGATGCAGTTGAAGGTCTTGTCGGTGAGTCGCGTCAGCATCGGCTGCAGGTCGGCGCGGGCGATTTTCGCGTCGGTGAAGATGTAGACCAGCATGGTCGCCATGTCGGGCGCGATCATGCCGGAGCCCTTGGCGATGCCGACGATCTTCACGGGCTTGCCGCCGATCTCCACCGTCACCGTGGCTCCCTTGGGGAATGTGTCGGTGGTCATGATCGCCTGCGCGGCCTCTTCCAGCCTGGCCGCGTCCAGCGCCTCGGCCAGGGCATCGACCTTGGCGGTGATGCGATCATACGGCAGGCGTTCGCCGATCACACCCGTCGATGAGGTGAACACGCGGCTGGCTGGCAGGCCGGTGCGCTCTGCCACGGCTGCGCAGATCGCGGCGACGGACTCTTCGCCCGCCTTGCCGGTGAAGGCGTTTGAATTCCCCGAATTGACGATGATCGCGGCGCCCGCGTCGCTGTCGAGGCCGATCTTGGCCTGGCAATCGAGCACGTTCGCCGAGCGCGTGGCAGAGCGGGTGAACACCCCCGCCATGGTGCTGCCCGGCGCGAGATGTGCCAGCATCACGTCGCGGCGACCGGGATAGCGTACGCCAGCCTCGACCGTGGCAAGCCGCAGCCCATCGATCACCGGCAGGGAGGGAAAGGTTTCAGGCGCCAGCGGCGAGCGGGGATATTTGCCCATTCAGTCCTCCAGAAGGTCGAGATTGGACAGGATCGAGGTGTCGATCTCGGCCTTGTCGGTGCGGGTCACTTCGGCCTGTTCCACCAGGCCATCGATCAGGGCGTTCACCGCGTCCTGCTGCAACTGGCCTTCGATCTGCTCGCGCACCGCGTCCAGTGCCGGTGCCTGTTGCGTGCGGGTCTCGTTCAGCTTGATCACGTGCCAGCCGAACTGGGTCTGGACGGGGGCAGAGACCTGGCCCGCGGTCAGCTGTTCCACGGCGGTCTGGAAGGGCGCGACCATCATGCCGGGGCCGAACCAGCCCAGTGCGCCACCACTCGGGCCAGAGGGGCCCGTGGAGCGGGTGCGCGCCAGCTCGGCGAAATCCGCGCCGCCGGCGATCTCGGCGGCGATGGCCGCGGCTTCTTCCTCAGTTTCCACCAGGATATGGGCGGCGTTGTATTCCGTGCCGGCATCGCCATTGACGTATTGCGCGTCATAGGCGGCCTGCACCGCCTCGTCGGTGATGGCGTCGCGGGCAACGCGACCGATGACCTCGGCGGCCAGCAGGGAACGGCGTTCGTTTTCCAGCGCGATCTCGGCCTTGCGGGTGACCTCGGCGCGCGGGTCCTGGGCCAGCGACTCCTGCTGGATCAACTGGTCGAGGATGCCGTCCCAGAGCACGTCGGCGGGCAGTTCCTGATACTGCTCGGGCAGCGAGGCACGGACCATCAGCATGTGAGCCAGCGTGATCTCGGTGCCGTTCACCGTCGCGACCACGGTCGAGGCGGTCATCTCTTCGGCGGCCAGCGGCGAGGCCAGCAGCGCCAGCGCGGCGACGGAGCGTTTCAGAAGGGTCATCGACATGACAGGTCCTTTGCACGTTTTGCCGCGTCGAACGGGCGCGGCGTTGACACTTTTCGGCCCGCCCCTTACGTAGCAGCGTGGCTTTGCGAGGCCGGTCTTTTCCACCGTCATATGGGCTGTGTGCGAGGCGGGCAAGCAGATGCCGCACACGAGACCGTCAGACAGGACAGGCACACAGCATGCTGGGAAAAATCGCGCGCAAGGTCTTTGGCACGCCGAACGACCGCAAGATCAAGGCGACGCGCCCGCTGGTCGAAAAGATCAACGCCCTGGAACCCGAGTTCGAGAAGCTGGACGATGCCGGGCTGATCGCCCGCACCGAAGCATTCCGCGAGCGGGTCAAGCAGGGAGAGAGCCTGGAAGCGCTGCTGCCCGAGGCGTTTGCCAATTGCCGCGAGGCGGCAAAGCGGGCGCTGGGGCTGCGCGCCTTCGACGTGCAGCTGATGGGCGGGATTTTCCTGCACCAGGGCAATATCGCCGAGATGAAGACCGGTGAGGGCAAGACGCTGGTCGCTACTTTCCCGGCCTACCTTAACGCGCTGACCGGGCGCGGCGTGCACATCGTCACCGTGAACGACTACCTCGCCCGCCGCGACGCGGAATGGATGAGCAAGGTCTACCGGGCGCTGGGCCTGACCACCGGGGTCGTCTATCCGCGCCAGCCCGAGGAAGAAAAGAAGGCGGCCTATGCCGCCGACATCACCTATGCGACCAACAACGAACTCGGCTTCGACTACCTGCGCGACAACATGAAGTCCGAGTTGAACCAGATCTACCAGCGCGACCATTACTTCGCGATCGTGGACGAGGTCGACTCGATCCTGATCGACGAGGCGCGCACGCCGCTGATCATCTCGGGCCCGTCGCAGGACCGCTCCGAGCTGTATGTCGGCATCAACAAGCTAATCCCCGACCTGTCCGAGGATCACTACACGATCGACGAGAAGACCCGCAACGTCACCTATACCGACGAGGGCAACGAGTTTCTCGAAGAGCACCTGCACGCGCGCGGCCTGCTGCCGGACGGGCAGACACTGTACGACCCGGAATCGACCACCGTCGTGCACCACGTCAACCAGGCCCTGCGAGCGCACAAGCTGTTCCAGAAGGACAAGGATTACATCGTCCGCGACGGCGAAGTGGTGCTGATCGACGAGTTCACCGGACGCATGATGCCGGGCCGCCGGCTGTCGGACGGCCTGCACCAGGCGATCGAAGCCAAGGAAGACTGCCAGATCCAACCCGAGAACGTGACGCTGGCCAGCGTGACCTTCCAGAACTATTTCCGCCTTTACGACAAGCTGGCCGGGATGACCGGCACCGCCGCCACCGAGGCGGCCGAATTCGGCGAGATCTATGGCCTGGGCGTGGTCGAGGTTCCGACGAACCGCCCGATCGCCCGGATCGACGAGGACGACAAGGTCTATCGCACCGCACGCGAGAAGTACGAGGCCATCGTCGAGGAAATCCGCCGCGCCCATGGCAAGGGCCAGCCTGTGCTGGTCGGCACCACCAGCATCGAGAAATCCGAGATGCTGAGCCAGCTGCTGAAGCAGGCCGAGTTGCCGCACAACGTCCTGAATGCCCGCCAGCACGAACAGGAAGCCCAGATCGTCGCCGACGCGGGCAAGCTGGGCGCCGTCACCATCGCGACCAACATGGCCGGCCGCGGCACCGACATCAAGCTGGGCGGCAACGTGGAATTCAAGGTGATGGAGGCCATCGCCGCCGATCCCGAGCGCCACCCCGACGAGATCCGCGCCGAGATCGAAGAGGGCCACAAGGCCGACGAACAGGCGGTCAAGGACGCGGGTGGTCTGTTCGTTCTGGCCACCGAACGGCATGAAAGCCGCCGCATCGACAACCAGCTGCGCGGCCGTTCGGGCCGCCAGGGCGACCCGGGCCGCTCGGAATTCTTCCTGAGCCTCGAAGACGACCTGATGCGGATCTTCGGCAGTGAACGGCTGGACAAGGTGCTCAAGGGCCTCGGCATGAAAGAGGGCGAGGCCATCGTCCACCCGTGGGTCAACAAGTCGCTGGAACGCGCACAGGCCAAGGTCGAGGGGCGCAACTTCGACATCCGCAAGCAACTGCTGAAGTTCGACGACGTGATGAACGACCAGCGCAAGGTGATCTTTGCGCAGCGCCGCGAGATCATGGAGGCAGCAGACCAGTCCGAGATCGTTGCCGACATGCGTCATCAGGTGATCGACGACCTGGTCGACCAGCATTGCCCGCCCAAGGCCTATGCCGACCAATGGGACGTGCGGGGTCTCTATGCCGCCTGCATCGAGAAGCTGGGCCTGGACGTGCCGGTGATCGCCTGGGCCGAAGAGGATGGCGTCGATCAGGAGGTGATCCGCGAACGCCTCGACGAGGCCAGCGACAAGCTGATGGCCGAAAAGCAGGAGGCGTTTGGCCCCGACACGATGCGCCAGATCGAAAAGCAGGTCCTGCTCCAGACCATTGACGCCAAGTGGCGCGATCATCTGCTGACGCTCGAGCACCTGCGTTCGGTCGTGGGTTTCCGCGGCTATGCGCAACGCGATCCGCTCAACGAGTACAAAAACGAGGCGTTCCAGCTGTTCGAGGGGCTGCTCGACGGCCTGCGCGAGGACGTGACCGCCAAGCTGAGCCAGGTCCGCCCGATGACCGAGGAAGAGCAGCGCGCGATGATGCAGCAGATCCTTGCGCAGCAGGGCATGCTGAATCGTCCGCAGGCACAGCCGGCCCAGCCGGCAGACCCGGCCGCGACAGAGCCCGGGACACAGCCCGCGCCAGCCGTGATCGCCGAAGCGCAGACCGCGCCCGTGCCCGTGCCCGTGGCTGAGGCTGAGGCGCAACCCTTGGTCGAGGGCTTCGACGAAACCGATCCGGCCACATGGGGCGATCCGGGCCGCAACGATCCCTGCCCCTGCGGGTCGGGGAACAAGTTCAAGCATTGCCACGGACGGCTTGCCTGACCCGGAGCGGCGCGGAATTGCCCAAAAGGCTCCGCTGACACGCCTCATGCCCGCCACGATTGGCGGGCACAACCGCCAGTGTATCCATTTGGCGGGAGGCCGGCATGGCACGTCTCAAGATTGCACTGCCCCAGTTGGGAAAGCGGAAGGAAAAGGTCGCCGCAGCGCCGAAACCGGCCCGCGCCCCTGGCCAGCCTTCTGTTGGCAAGAGCCGCTATTCCCTTGCCGGGGCCACCCTGTGCTGCGCGCTGGGCATCGGCTACGTGATGCAATACGGCCTGCCGGGACAGGCGCCGCAGGGCCCCGTCGTGGTGTCCGACATCACGCCGACCTCGTCTGCTGCCGTGAAGCCGAAACTGCCGACGGAGATGTACGCAATGGGACTGCCGGGCGGATCGGTCACGCTCGCCGCGCTGGAGGATGACGCCCTGCCCGCCGCCCTGCCGCCGCTGCCCGGCGATGACGCCGCAACGGCCGGTGCGACGCTTCAGGGCAGTCTCGACTGCACGATCGCGATGACCGCCGAGCCTGTGGCTGGGGCGATGGTCGACCTGGGTCTGACCGCCCCCTGCAACGCCAGCGAACGCGTCACCATCCATCATCACGGCATGATGTTCACCGAGATCGTCCAACCGGACGGCAGGCTGACCGTGACCGTGCCTGCGCTGAACGATAACGCCGTCTTCATTGCGGCCTTCCCAAGCGGTGACGGCGCTTCGGCGGTGGCCGAGGTGAACGCGCTGTCCTTCTATGATCGCGTGGTCGTCCAGTGGAAGGGCGAGGCCGGTCTGCAACTGCACGCGCGCGAATATGGCGCTGCCTATTTCACGCCGGGCCATGTCTGGGCTGCCGCCGCCGGAGACCTGGGCAACGCCGCACGGGGTGACGGCGGTTTCCTGTCTCGGTTGGGTCGTGAGGACGCGCCCGACGCGCTGCTGGCCGAGGTCTATTCCTTCCCTGCCGGCACGGCGCGCCGCTCGGGCCAGGTGGCCCTGTCGGTCGAGGCCGAGATCACGGGTGCGAATTGCGATACCGTGGTCGAGGCGCAGACGCTGGAACTGCATGACGCGGGCGACTTGCGGGTGCGCGACCTGCAACTCAGCATGCCTTCCTGCGAGGCCAAAGGCGACTTTCTGGTGTTGAAAAACCTCGTCGGAGACCTGACAATCGCCGCCAGGTAATGGATCTGGCGGGGCAGGTTTTCCGATGCGACGGCTTCGTGCGGCGGTTTTCGCCGCACTTTTCTTTGCGCTGGCAGGGCAGGGCGCGCAAGCGCAGGATGTCACGCTGCGGTCGCGCGATGGCGCCATCGAGCTCAGCGGCACGCTGCTGGGGTTCGACGGCGAATTCTATCGCCTGCGCACGCGCTACGGCGAGTTGACGCTGGATGGCTCGGGCGTGCTCTGCGAAGGGATCGGCTGCCCGTCTCTGACCGATTACGTCGCCGAACTGACGATTTCCGGCTCTGCCACGATCGGTGCCGTGCTGATGCCCGCCTTGGTCGAGGCCTTTGCCCTGCGCGGCGGCTTGATGGCCGAACGAGAAACACTTGAGGATAGCGCCTTTCGCTATGTCCTGACCAGCCGTGCCACGGAAAAACCCGTGGGCCGCTTTACCTTTCGGATGACGAACACGGCCGAGGGGTTCGCCGACCTGATGGCGGACGAGGCCGATATCGTCATGGCGCTGCGCGAGATCCGCCCAGAGGAACGCCGAACCGCCGAGGCGGCGGGGCTGGGCGATCTCGCCGACGCCAACCGCTCGCGCGTGCTGGCGCTGGATGCGCTGGTGCCGATCGTGTCCCCCTCGAACCCGGTCGACACCCTGTCGTTGCCGCAGCTTTCGGCCCTGCTGACCGGCCGAATCGACAATTGGGCGGCGCTGGGCGGACCGGATGCGCCGGTCGTGCTGCATCTGCCTGGCGCCGAATCCGGCCTGGCGCAGCGGGTCGAGGACCGGCTGCTGCGGCCTGTCGCGGTTGGACTCGCGGGAGAGTTGCGGCGGCATGACGACAACGCCGCCCTGGCGCAGGCCGTCGCGCGAGACGCCTTTGGTCTGGGCCTTGCCAGCTTCTCCGAGACCGGCAATGCCAAGTCGCTGGTGCTGACCGGTGCTTGCGGGTTCCAGCTGCGCGCGGCGCGGCGGTCGGTCAAGACCGAGGATTACCCGCTGACGGCTCCGATTTTTCTCTACCTGCCGGCGCGTCGCCTGCCCGCCTTGGCGCGTGACTTCCTCGCCTTCACGCGGTCGCCCCCGGCGCAGATCGTGATCCGCCGCGCCGGTTTCGTCGACCAGGCGCCCGAGGAGGTGCCGCTGGACATGCAGGGCGACCGGCTGGCCAACGCGATCCGGGTGGCCGAAGGGGTAGACGGTCTCGAGACGTTGCGGCGCATGGTGTCGGAACTGGCGACGATGCGGCGCCTGACGACCTCGTTCCGGTTCGAGGCGGGCTCGGCCCGGCTGGACGCGCAGTCGCGGTCGAACGTGCAGCAACTGGCCCGCGAGCTGGAGGCTGGAACCTATGACGACCGACGGCTGGTCTTCGTGGGTTTCTCCGACGGTGTCGGGCCGGTTTCCGCCAACCTGGAGATCGCCACGCAGAGGGCGGAGGCGGTTCGGGCGGCGATTATCACTGCGGCAGAGGCGGCCGACCTGACCCGCATCGAGATCGCAACCGACGCGTATGGCGAGGCGATGCCCATGGCCTGCGACGACAGCGCCTGGGGCCGCGAGGTGAACCGGCGGGTCGAGGTCTGGGTGCGCTAAAGAAGCCCCTCGGCCCGAAAGCTGAGCTCGCGCGATTTGCCGATCACGAGGTGGTCGTGCAGCGTGATTCCCATCGTGTCGGCGGCCATCTGGATCTGCTGCGTCATGTCGATATCAGCGGCGCTTGGCGTCGGATCGCCCGAGGGATGGTTGTGCACAAGGATGATCGCCGAGGCGTTCAGCTCCAGCGCGCGCTTGATGACCTCGCGCGGATAGACGGGGACATGGTCGACGGTGCCGCGCGCCTGCGCCTCGTCGGCGATGAGCACGTTCTTGCGGTCGAGGAACAGGATGCGAAACTGCTCGATATCCGCGTGGGCCATCGCGGTCTGGCAGTATTGCAGCAGCGCGTCCCAGCTGCTGACGACGGGTCGGCGCAGGACTTTTGACCGGGCGAGGCGGTGCGCCGCGGCCTCGACGATCTTGAGTTCCGTCACGACGGCGTCGCCCACGCCCGCGACCTCTGCCAAGCGGGGGGGCGGGGCCGAGAGCACGCCGTTGAAATCGCCGAAGCGTTCCAGCAAGGCGCGAGCCAGGGGTTTTATGTCGCGGCGGGGAATGGCGCGGAACAGGACCAGTTCCAGCATCTCGTAATCCGGCAGGGCGTCGGCGCCGCCCACCATGAAGCGTTCGCGCAGCCGTGCCCGGTGGTCGCGGATGTAGGAGGGTAGCCGTTCCTGTCCCGGAAGGGCGGTTTCCGGCGCCTCGTCCCTGTCGAAGAGGGCGGCCTGGGAATCGGAGAAATGCACGGCTCTGGTCATGGCCGGAGCATCGCGCAGGGATGGTTAGCAGGTGGTTAACGGGACGGCGTCACGGCGCTCGTCTCCTGCGGAGACATCGCCCCGCCCGCCGTCCCATATCCCGCTTCGCGGCCCGGTTGGCTCCGGCGCCTAGCCCTTCATCGAATCCCAGAAGTTCTTGACCGAGGAGAAGAAGCTCTTGGATTCCGGGTTGTTGTCTTCGCTCAACGCCTCGAATTCCCTGAGCAGTTCCTTCTGCCGCGAGGTGAGGTTCACGGGTGTCTCAACGGCCAGTTCGATATACATGTCGCCGGTGCCGCCGCCGCGCAGGGCCGGCATTCCCTTGCTGCGCAGGCGCATCTGGCGGCCCGACTGGCTGCCGGAGGGGATCTTGACGCGCGAGCGGCCGCCATCAATGGTCGGCACTTCGATATCGCCGCCCAGCGCCGCCGCCGTGATCGAGACCGGGACGCGGCAATGCAGGTCGACGCCGTCACGCTCGAAGATCTTGTGCTTCTCGACCTCGATGAAGATGTAGAGATCGCCCGGCGGGCCGCCGCGCATCCCGGCCTCGCCCTCGCCGGCGAGGCGGATGCGGGTGCCGGTCTCGACCCCGGCGGGGATGTTCACCGACAGCGCACGGTCCTTCTGGACGCGGCCGTTGCCGCCGCAGCTCTTGCAGGGATTCTTGATGATCTGGCCCAGGCCCGAGCATGTCGGGCAGGTGCGCTCCACCGTGAAGAAGCCCTGCGTCGCGCGGACCTTGCCCATGCCGGAACAGGTCGGGCAGGTGGTGGGTTCGGCGCCGCCCTCGGCGCCGGAGCCCTTGCACGATCCGCAGGGGACCGAAGTGGGCACGGTTATCGTCTTTTGCAGGCCGGAATGCGCCTCTTCGAGCGTCACGCGCAGGTTGTAGCGCAGGTCGGCGCCGCGTGAGGCGCGCTGGCGACCGCCCTGCCGTCCACCCATGAAATCGCCGAAGAGGTCGTCGAATACGTCGGAGAAGGCGCTGGCGAAATCGGCGTTTCCGCCCATGCCGCCGCCGGGCCGACGTGCGCCGGCGCCGCCCATCCCGCCTTCAAAGGCCGCGTGGCCGAAGCGGTCGTAAGCAGCCTTCTTCTCGGCGTCCTTGAGGACGTCGTAGGCCTCGTTCACTTCCTTGAATTGGCTTTCCGCGTTCGGGTCGTCCTGGTTGCGGTCGGGGTGCAGTTCCTTCGCCTTCTGGCGATAGGCCTTCTTGATCTCGTCCGCCGAGGCACCCTTCTTGACGCCCAGGACGTCGTAGTAGTCACGTTTGGACATTGATGCCCTCCTTTGCGGGGGGCGGGGGCGGAACGACTAGGACCGGTCCGGTAAACGGACCGGCCCCCGATCAGAACCGCGCGACCCGCATCAGGCGCGCTTGCTGTCGTCGAGATCCTCGAAGTCGGCGTCGACGATGCTGTCGTCGTCCGCACCGCCGGCATCCGCTGCCCTCGGCTCATCATCACCCGAGTCGGACTGTGCCTTGTAGATCGCCTCGCCCAGGCGCATGGCCACTTCGGTCACGTTCTGGATGCCCGACTTGATCTTGTCGGCGCTGGCATTGTCCTTTTCCAGGTCGTCCTTGAGCGCGGCGATGGCCAGTTCGATCGCCTCGATGGTCGAGGGGTCGACCTTGTCGCCATGTTCCTCGATCGACTTCTCGGTCGAGTGGATGAGGCTTTCGGCCTGGTTGCGCGCCTCGACGAGTTCGCGGCGGCCCTTGTCGGCTTCGGCGTTCTCCTCGGCCTCGCGGACCATGCGATCGATATCCTCGTCGGACAGGCCGCCCGAAGCCTGGATCGTGATCTTCTGCTCCTTGCCGGTGCCCTTGTCCTTGGCACTGACCGACACGATGCCGTTGGCGTCGATGTCGAAGGTCACCTCGATCTGCGGCATGCCGCGCGGCGCGGGCGGGATGTTCTCCAGGTTGAACTGGCCGAGCATCTTGTTGTCCGCAGCCATCTCGCGCTCGCCCTGGAAGACCCGGATCGTCACGGCGTTCTGGTTGTCCTCGGCGGTCGAGAACACCTGGCTCTTCTTCGTCGGGATCGTCGTGTTGCGATCAATAAGGCGGGTGAACACGCCGCCCAGCGTCTCGATGCCGAGGCTCAGCGGTGTGACGTCCAGCAGGACCACGTCCTTGACGTCACCCTGCAGCACGCCGGCCTGGATCGCGGCGCCCATGGCCACGACCTCATCCGGGTTGACGCCCTTGTGCGGCTCCTTGCCGAAGAACTTGGTCACTTCCTCGATGACTTTCGGCATGCGGGTCTGACCGCCGACCAGCACGACCTCGTCAATGTCGCTGGTGGTCAGGCCGGCGTCTTTGAGCGCGGCCTGGCAGGGCTTGATGGAAGCCTTGATCAGGTCGCCCACCAGGCTTTCCAGCTTGGCGCGGGTCAGCTTCATCACCATGTGCAGCGGCTGACCGTTCGCGCCCATCGAGATGAAGGGCTGGTTGATCTCGGTCTGGCTGGACGAGGACAGCTCGATCTTTGCCTTTTCGGCGGCTTCCTTGAGACGCTGAAGCGCCATCTTGTCCTTGCGCAGGTCGGTGGCGTGTTCTTTCTGGAACTCGTCCGCGAGGTAGTTGACGATGCGCATGTCGAAGTCCTCGCCGCCGAGGAACGTGTCGCCGTTTGTCGACTTCACCTCGAACAGGCCGTCGTCGATCTCCAGAATGGTCACGTCGAAGGTGCCGCCGCCGAGGTCATAGACCGCGATCGTCTTGCTGTCCTTCTTGTCGAGACCATAGGCCAGCGCGGCGGCCGTCGGCTCGTTGATGATGCGCAGCACCTCGAGACCGGCGATCTTGCCGGCGTCCTTGGTGGCCTGACGCTGGGCGTCGTTGAAATAGGCGGGAACGGTGATGACGGCCTGCGTCACCTCTTCGCCAAGATAAGACTCGGCGGTTTCCTTCATCTTCTGCAGGATGAAGGCGGAAATCTGGCTCGGCGAATATTTCTCGCCGCGGGCGCGAACCCAGGCGTCGCCATTGCCGGCGTCGATCACCTCGAACGGCATGTTCTTGCGGTCTTTCGCAAGGTGCGCGTCGTCATAACGGCGGCCGATCAGGCGCTTGACACCGAAGACGGTGTTTTCCGGGTTGGTCACGGCCTGCCGCTTGGCGGGCTGGCCGACGAGACGCTCATTCTCGGTGAAGGCGACGATGGAGGGAGTGGTGCGTGCGCCCTCGGAGTTTTCAATCACGCGCGGCTGCGAACCATCCATGATGGCGACGCAGGAGTTCGTGGTCCCGAGGTCGATACCGATCACTTTACCCATGTTTCTAATCCCTTTCTTCAGGCGATGATATGGCCGGACCCTTTGGATTTCGGCATCCGGCCCATGGTTGATTTCAGCGGACCACATGGTGCAGCCCGTCAGGATCAGCGAGTATATAGGCACCGGGGAAAAACCCTGCAACAGGGATGCAAGAGGGATTGGAGGTATTTTTGCAACAGTTTCGCAAGGCGGCGCTCGATGGCTGAGCCGCGCCTGATCCGTGGCTTTGCCTTGTTCGACGGATTCCTGGACCGCCCCGCGCAAGAGGCGATGGTCGCGGATCTGCGCGGCGTTCTCGCCGCAGCACCGCTGGTCCGGCCGGAAACGCCGCGCGGCCAGAAGATGTCGGTGCGGATGAGCGCCTGCGGCGATTTCGGCTGGGTCAGCGACCGGCGCGGCTATCGATACGAGCCGCGGCATCCTTCGGGTGTGGCCTGGCCGCCGATCCCGCAGTCGGTGCTGCGCGTGTGGCAGGCGGTGTCGGGCTGCGATCGCCTGCCGGAGTGCTGCCTGGTCAACTGGTATGGCGAGGGCGCCCGGATGGGGCTGCACCAGGACCGGGACGAGGCGGATTTCGCTGCGCCTGTAGTCTCCGTCAGCCTCGGGGACGAGGGCCTGTTCCGCATGGGCAATACCGGGCGCGGCGGAAGCACCGAGTCGGTCTGGCTGCGCTCGGGCGACGTGGTGGTGATGGGGGGCGAGGCGCGGCTGCGCCATCACGGGGTGGACCGCATCCGGTTCGGATCGTCGACGCTGCTGCCCAATGGCGGGCGGATCAACCTGACGCTGCGGGTCGTGACCCCGGCCTAGAGCGGAATCCGCGTCACCTGGCCGAAGAAACGTTCGGTCTCGTCTCGGCGGCACAGGGCTGTGCCCTGCGTCGTGACGGCCGATGCCGCGGCGGCAGTGCCCCGGCAGCAGGCGGTGACCGGATCCTCGCCCCGGCTGATCGACAGGGCGAAGGCGCCGACGAAACTGTCGCCGGCACCGATCTTGGAGATCGGCACGACCATCGGGGGGCGGGTCAGGCCCACCCAGTCAGTGCAGGCGATCACGTTGCCCTGCGCGCCGGCGGCGATGATGACGATCTCTGCGACGCCCCCCGCGCGCAGGTCGCGGGCATAGGCCGCGATTTCGGCGATGCCCACCAGCGGGTGGCCCGACAGCTCGCGCGCCTCGGCATGGTCCATGCGCAAGGCGAACAGGTTCGCGGCGCGGTCGACGGCATGGCGCAGCGCCTCGCCGGACGTGTCCAGCATCATGCGCCCGCCACCCGCGTTGATCGCCGGTTGCAGGTCGAGGAAGAAATCCAGCGGCATGCCTGGCGGCAGAGAGCCCGAGGGGATCACCAGCGCACCGGGGCGGATCGCCGCGAGGATCGCCGCGCGGGCAGTATCGCAATCGCCTGTTGTCCAGTCCGGCCCGGGCATCATGAAGCGGTATTGCAGGCCCGTCGCCTGATCGCGGACCGAAACAGATTGCCGTGTTGGGTGGTCGACGCCCAGCGGCTCGGGTGTCAGACCCTCTTCGCGCAGCAGCGCAACCAGCATTTCACCGGTGGGTCCACCCCAGGCCAGCATCGGGTGGCTGTCGCCGCCAAGATTCGCGATGGCGCGGCTGACATTGACCCCGCCGCCACCCGGATGGACCAGTGGCGCGGTGCAGCGCAGCTTGCGGTCGGGGATCACCGCCGGCGCCTCTGTCGAGAGGTCGAGGGCGGGATTGACGGTGAGGGTGAGGATTTCTGTCATCGGTCCGGTCTGCTGGGGTTCGTCCCAGATTGCCAGTCCAAAGGGGCGCTGTCAGCCCCGAAGCAGGGCGGGTCGAAAACCCGCCCTGCCTGAGTCGCGTCCTGTCTCAGGCGGCCTTGCGGCCACGCGAGCGGCGGGGACGGCCCGCCTGTGCCTGCGGCGGGCGACTACCCTGCGGCTTGCCCCGGCCGCGCCCGCCACGAGAAGGGCCCTTGCCGGCGCCCTCCCACGGGGTACCACCGGCGACGGGGATATCGCGGCCCATCACCTTTTGCACGGCGCGGAATTCCGACATCTCTTCCTGCGCGCAATAGGCGATGGCGGTGCCGTCGCGGCCCGCCCGTGCGGTGCGGCCGATCCTGTGCACGTAATTGTCCGGCACGTTTGGCATGTCGTAGTTGTAGACGAAGCGGACCGAGGGAATGTCGATGCCGCGCGCAGCGACGTCCGTCGCCACCAGCACCGTTGCCTCGCCTTCCTTGAAGGCGCGCAGGGCGCGGTCGCGCTGGCCCTGGCTCTTGTTGCCATGCACCGACTCGGCGGCATAGCCGGCAGCCTCGAGGTGCTTGCGCAGCCGTTCCGCGCCATGCTTGGTCCGGGCAAAGACCAGCGCCGCCTGCGGCTGGTGCTGGGACAGGTGCTCGATCAGCAGGCCGGTCTTGGACGACTGGTCGACGAAGTGGACCGACTGGTCGATCTTCTCGACGGGCTTGCCCGGCGGAGAGACCTCGACCCGGACGGGGTTGTTCAGATAGGCCTGCGCCAGTTCCGCCATCTGCTTTGGCATGGTGGCCGAGAACAGCATGGTCTGGCGGTCGGCCTTGAGCAGCGGCGCGATGCGGCGCAGCGCGTGGATGAAACCGAGGTCGAGCATCTGGTCGGCCTCGTCCAGCACCAGGAATTCGGTCAGGTCAAGGCGCACGGCCTTGCGGTCGATCAGGTCGATCAGGCGACCCGGCGTCGCCACCAGCAGGTCGGTGCCCTTGGCCAGGCGCTGCACCTGCGCGTTGATCGAGCCACCGCCGACCACCAGGCCGATGCGGACAGAGGTGCCGTCGGCGTAGTCGCGCAGGTTGTCGAGGATCTGCTTGGCCAACTCGCGCGTCGGCGCAAGGATCAGGCCGCGCACCGATTTCGGCGCCGGGCGGCCCTCCATCCGCAGGATCGCGGACAGCAGCGGCAAGCCGAAGGCGGCGGTCTTGCCGGTGCCGGTCTGCGCGAGGCCCATCACGTCACGGCCGTTCATGGCGTGCGGGATGGCCTGCTTCTGGATCGGCGACGGCTCGGTGATCTTGAGGGTTTCGAGGTTGGTCAGAAGGCGGGCCGGCAGGCCCAGCATGGAAAAGTCCAAAGTCATATCCTTGTGTGCGGAAACGCCGGATGCGTGCCGCATGGCATGCGCACCCCGGACGGGGCCGCAAGCGTGGGTTCCGCCGCGAAGTGCGCAAGCCGACAGGATGCCAGACCGCGATGCGACGCTGGACCCCCGCGTGAATTGGGAACCGATTGGGATTGTCTGCCGTGCGGGCCGCTTGGTTTTATTCTTGGCGCCCAGCTGCTCCGCTCACGCGGCGGGTGCGGCAGGTAGGGGGCATATGGACCAGGGGTTGCGGGAAGTCAATGGAGCTTTCCGCAAACACGGCTTGATCGCGGCGGTTGCCGCCGCTATACGCCCCCGGTGGCCGCCAAGGCCCGACTCAGCAATCAAGAAACGCCGTGGTCTGCCCATCTTCGCTTCGCGGGCAGCATCCGGCAAAGGAGAAGCGACATGAAACTCAACGAACTGCGCGACAATCCCGGCGCAACCCGAACCAAGAAGCGCGTGGCGCGCGGCCCGGGCTCTGGCAAGGGCAAGACCGCCGGCCGCGGCATCAAGGGCCAGAAATCCCGTTCGGGCGTGGCCCTGAACGGCTACGAGGGCGGCCAGATGCCGCTCTACCAGCGTCTGCCCAAGCGCGGCTTCAACAAGCCGAACCGCAAGGCCTATGCCGTGATCAACCTGGGCATCATCCAGAAGTTCATCGAGGCGGGCAAGCTGGACGCCGGCAACATCACCGAAGATGCGCTGGTCGCATCGGGCGCCGTGCGCCGCAAGCTGGACGGTATCCGCGTGCTCGCGAAGGGCGATCTGACCACCAAGGCCGCGATCACCGTTACCGGCGCCTCGCAGGCGGCGGTCGATGCGGTGGCCAAGGCAGGCGGTTCGCTGACGGTCACGTCGGCAGCAGCGGCGGAATAACGCCTTGAGGGCGCGCGCAAGCACGCCTAAATAGCCTACAGTTTTCCATGAACGCCGCCGCCGGAGAACGCCCCGCGGCGGCGTTTGCCTGAAAAGAGAGATCCGCATGGTATCCGCAGCAGAGCAAATGGCCGCCAACACCAGCTGGGCGGCGCTTGGCAAGGCCACCGACCTGCGCAACCGCATCCTCTTCACCCTCGGCCTTCTGATCGTCTACCGGATCGGCACCTACCTGCCCGTTCCCGGCATCGACGGCGCGGCGCTGATCGACTTCGTCGAGCAGGCAGGGCAGGGGATCGCAGGCATGGTGTCGATGTTCACCGGCGGCGCGCTGGGCCGCATGGGCATCTTCGCGCTGGGCATCATGCCCTACATTTCGGCCTCGATCATCGTGCAGCTCCTGGCGGCCATGGTGCCGCAGCTGGAGCAGCTGAAGAAAGAGGGCGAGCAGGGGCGCAAGAAGATCAACCAGTATACCCGCTACGGCACGGTGCTGCTGGCGACGTTGCAGGCCTACGGCCTGGCCGCGTCGCTCGAAGCGGGCGACCTGGTGACCGATCCCGGCTGGTATTTCCGCGCGTCTTGCGTGATCACACTGGTCGGCGGCACGATGTTTCTGATGTGGCTGGGCGAGCAGATCACCCAGCGCGGCGTCGGCAACGGCATCTCGCTCATCATCTTCGTCGGCATCATCGCCGAGGTTCCCGCCGCATTGGCGCAGTTCTTCGAATCCGGCCGCACCGGCGCGATCAGCCCGGCGGTGATTGTGGGCGTCATCCTGATGGTGGTGGCGACGATCGCCTTCGTCGTGTTCATGGAGCGCGCGCTGCGCAAGATCACCATCCAGTATCCGCGTCGCCAGGTCGGCATGAAGATGACCGAGGCGCAGTCCAGCCACCTGCCGGTCAAGGTGAACCCGTCGGGCGTGATCCCGGCGATCTTCGCCTCGTCCTTATTGCTGCTGCCGGTCACGATCTCGACCTTCTCGGGCTCGGATACCGGGCCGGTCATGTCGACGATCCTGGCCTATTTCGGGCCGGGACAGCCGCTGTACCTGCTGTTCTTCGCGGCGATGATCGTCTTCTTCGCGTATTTCTACACGTTCAACGTGGCGTTCAAGCCGGATGACGTGGCCGACAACCTGAAGAACCAGAACGGCTTTGTCCCCGGAATCCGCCCGGGCAAGAAGACAGCGGAATACTTGGAATACGTGGTCAACCGCGTGCTGGTCATGGGCTCGGCCTATCTTGCAGCGGTCTGCCTGCTGCCCGAGATCATCCGCAACGAGTTCGCCGTGCCGTTCTACTTCGGCGGCACCTCGGTCCTGATCGTGGTGAGCGTGACCATGGACACGATCCAGCAGGTCCAGAGTCACCTGCTGGCGCATCAATACGAAGGCCTGATCCAGAAGTCGCAACTGCGCGGAAAGGGTCGGAAGAAACGAGGGGCACCGTCGCGTCGATGAACATCATTCTTCTGGGACCGCCGGGGGCGGGTAAGGGCACTCAGGCGCGGATCCTCGTCGAGGAACGCGGCATGGTGCAGCTCTCGACCGGCGACATGCTGCGCGAGGCCAAGGATTCGGGCACCGAGATGGGCAACCTGGTTGCCGGCGTGATGGCGCGGGGCGAGCTTGTGACGGACGAGATCGTGATTGGCCTGATCCGAGAAAAGCTGGAAACGGTGAAAGCCAACGGATTCATCTTCGACGGCTTCCCGCGCACGCTGGCCCAGGCCGACGCGCTGGGCGAGTTGCTGGCGGAGGAAGGCCAGACGCTGGACGCGGTGATCGAGATGCAGGTGGATGACGCGGCGCTGGTCGCCCGGATCACCGCCCGTTCGACCTGCGGCAATTGCGGCGAGGTCTACAACGACCAGACCAAGCCGATCCCGGCGGATGGCGTCTGCACCTCTTGCGGCCAGAAGGCCGAGTTCAAGCGCCGTGCCGACGACAACGAGGACAGCCTGCGCACCCGGCTGATGGAATACTACAAGAAGACCTCGCCGCTGCTCGGCTACTACTATGCCAAGGGCGACCTGAAGTCGGTCGACGGCATGGGCGACATGGACACGGTCAAGGCGGCGATCTCGGGCATGCTGGACGCCTGAATGCGGCGCTTCTACTGGAACGATAAAGCCCGGACACCCTCCGGGCTTTTTCTTGTCCTGATCATTCCTGCGGTGTCTGGCATGGTTGTCTGGCACCTGATCATCGAAGCCGCCATCGGCGGCTGACCATCCATCCGCGGATTTCGGGAACTTTCTGCACGCCGCCACCGTTTCTTTGGCAGAGCGAAAGGAGGTTCATCATGAACTGGGACCAGATCAAAGGCCAATGGTCGCAACTCAAGGGCGAAGTGCAGGCCCAATGGGGCAAGCTGACCGATGACGAGGTCATTCAGGCTGGTGGCGACCGCGAGAAACTGGCGGGGATCATCCAGGAACGCTATGGCGTCGCCAAGGAAGAGGCCCGCGACCAGATCGACAAGTGGGCGAAGAAGCACTGACGCTTCGACGCGAGATCAGGAAGGGCGGCGTCGAGCCGCCCTTTTTCATGCCTGCGCTGCCCGGTGGGTCAGTCGAGTTCCAGCTTGGTGCGGAAATCGACCGTGGTGTTTCCCGAAGGATAGGGAACATCGGGAACAGGCACACCAAGACCCGCGCAGAGCGCGTCCCACCCGTTACCCAGTTCCAGCTCGATCAGCCTGTCAGGCGCCACGCTGGAGCGGGCCCGTGCGATGTTGTCCGCGTAGCGTTCCAGCACGAAGTCCTTGTCGTCAGGCCGTCCCTCGAAATAGTCGGCGCCGACGACCAGCCAAGCCATCGAGGGCTGATCCTGCTGTTCCCGGAACCGCATCAGCGCGGGCAGGATCGTTTTGGAATAGCTGTTCCACCAGCTTTCCGGGCTGCGATGGGTCAGGACAACCTTGGCCTCGGGGTATAGCGCCGCGAGTTCTTCCCAGTAGCGGGCCGAGGGCCAGTCGACGGCGCAGTTGAACCCCTCGAAAAGCGAATCCCAGCCGATGTTCTCACCCACCGCCTTGGTCAGCCATCGTTGCTGCTGAACCTCGCTGGCCATGATCTCGTGCATGTGGTGGCAGGGTCCATAGCCGAGGATGTTGAGCGCTGACTTGAGCGAATCGGTGCCTGTCCGGCCAAAGCCGGCGCCAATGACGGAAAGCGACATGGTTTATTCCTTCTGGAAAAATGCGTCTGCGGAAAGGCTAGCAACCCGCGCATCCTTCTCCTAACGAAAGCAGAGAGAGGTGGCCAAACAATGTGCTTGACAGGGGGGTTGACCTTCCGGGTCGGCCCAAATAGTTAGCCCCATCCCGAAAGGGACTCCGCGCCCGAATCGAGCTGTATCGGTTCGGGACCATCACCTGAGATATGACAGACACCCGGTTTGCTGACGCGCCGGGTTTCCGTTGTGAAAAAAGGACCTGGGATCACGGGTCCGCAACGAAAGGAAAAGACAAGTGGCACGTATTGCCGGCGTCAACATCCCGACGCACAAGCGCGTTCCCATCGCGCTCACCTACATCACCGGAATCGGCCACACCTCGGCCCGGGCGATCTGCGATGCCGTGAGCATCGACCAGTCGCGCCGCGTGAACGAGCTTAGCGACGCCGAAGTTCTGGCGATCCGCGAGCACATCGACGCGAACTACACCGTCGAGGGCGACCTGCGCCGCGAAGTTCAGATGAACATCAAGCGCCTGATGGACCTCGGCTGCTACCGCGGCCTGCGCCATCGCCGCAACCTCCCCGTCCGCGGTCAGCGGACCCACACCAACGCACGCACGCGCAAGGGCCCCGCAAAGGCCATTGCCGGCAAGAAGAAGTAAGGGAGGGCGAAGCAAATGGCACGGGATACCCGTTCGCGCGGAGGCAAGAAGAAGGTCTCCAAGAACATCGCCGCTGGCGTCGCACATGTGAACTCCAGCTTCAACAACACCAAGATCCTGATCTCGGACGTGCAGGGCAATGCCATTGCATGGTCGTCCGCCGGCACGATGGGCTTCAAGGGATCGCGCAAGTCGACCCCCTATGCCGCCCAGCTGGCCGCCGAGGATGCGGGCCGCAAGGCGCAGGAACACGGCGTCAAGACGCTGGAAGTCGAAGTGCAGGGCCCCGGTTCGGGTCGTGAGTCGGCTCTGCGCGCACTGGCTGCCGTCGGCTTCAACATCACGTCGATCCGTGACGTGACGCCGATCGCGCACAACGGCTGCCGCCCGCCGAAGCGCCGTCGCGTCTGACGCGACACAGGATTTCGTCGGAGCCGGGCCAGTGGGCCTGGCTTCGGCTTTTGCCGTTTTACAACCTCGGGCGTCCAGTGGTTTAGGGCATGAGCCGCCGGGCAGGTATGGAGGGACTTTCATGATCCACAAGAACTGGGCCGAGCTGATCAAGCCGACGGCGCTGGAAATCAAGCCGGGTAACGATCCGGCGCGTCAGGCGACCATCGTCGCGGAACCGCTGGAGCGCGGCTTTGGCCTGACGCTGGGCAACGCGCTGCGCCGCGTGCTTTTGTCCTCGCTTCAGGGCGCGGCGATCACCAGCGTGCAGATCGACAACGTGCTGCACGAATTCTCCAGCGTGGCGGGCGTCCGCGAGGACGTGACCGACATCGTCCTGAACCTCAAGCAGGTCTCGCTGAAGATGGAAGTCGAGGGGCCCAAGCGCCTGTCGATCAACGCCAAGGGTCCGGGCGTCGTGACCGCCGGCGACATCTCGGAGTCGAACGGCATCGAGGTCCTGAACCGCGAGCACGTCATCTGCCACCTCGACGAGGGTGCAGAGGTCTACATGGAACTGACCGTCAACACGGGCAAGGGCTATGTCGCCGCCGACAAGAACAAGCCCGAGGACGCGCCTATCGGCCTGATCCCGATCGACGCGATCTATTCGCCGGTCAAGCGCGTCGCCTATGACGTTCAGCCGACGCGCGAGGGCCAGGTGCTGGACTATGACAAGCTGACCATGAAGGTGGAAACCGACGGTTCGGTCACACCCGAGGACGCGATAGCCTTCGCGGCGCGCATCGTCCAGGACCAGCTGTCGATCTTCGTCAACTTCGACGAGCCGGAGAGCGCCTCGCGCCAGGACGACGACGACGGGCTGGAGTTCAACCCGCTCCTCCTGAAGAAGGTGGACGAGCTGGAACTGTCCGTGCGTTCGGCGAACTGCCTGAAGAACGACAACATCGTCTATATCGGCGACCTGATCCAGAAGACCGAAGCCGAGATGCTGCGCACCCCGAACTTCGGCCGCAAGTCGCTGAACGAGATCAAGGAAGTGCTGTCCGGCATGGGCCTGCACCTGGGCATGGATGTCGAGGACTGGCCGCCGGACAACATCGAGGACCTGGCCAAGAAGCTCGAAGACAGCTTCTGAGGTCATTCGGGCGGGTCTCGGCCCGCCCGGTTTCCGGGCATCTGCCCCAAGGAGAGCCGGTGACACGCATCGCCGGCCTGACAAAGCAAAACCGCCCGTAGAGGGCACATAGGAGTAAGACACATGCGTCACGCAAGCGGCTATCGCCGACTGAACCGCACCCACGAACACCGCAAGGCCCTGTGGGCAAACATGGCCGGCTCGCTGATCGAGCATGAGCAGATCAAGACCACCCTGCCCAAGGCCAAGGAACTCAAGCGCGTCATGGACAAGCTGATCACGCTGGGCAAGCGCGGCGATCTGCACGCTCGCCGCCAGGCCGCAGCCCAGCTGAAGCAGGATGTCCTGGTCGCCAAGCTGTTCGACATCCTCGGCCCCCGCTATGCCGAGCGTGCCGGTGGCTATACCCGCGTGCTGAAGGCCGGCTTCCGCTATGGCGACATGGCGCCGATGGCGATCATCGAACTGGTTGATCGTGACTTGGACGCCAAGGGCGCCGCCGACAAGGCCCGCGTCGCCGCAGAAGAGACTGCCGACGAGGAATGACCTTGGTCATCCCGCAAGGATACAAGGCCCGCGCCATCCCGGCGCGGGCCTTTTCAATTCAAAGCACAAAATCCGCCGCATCCGCCTGCGCAAAGGCCAGGCCGCGGATCAGCAACGACCCCTCGCCGCCAATCGCGGTGAAATCCAGCAGCGTGGCGCCCCCGGCGTTCGACAGCGCAGGCGCGATGATGCTGGCGAAATCCGTCGCCCGGATGCCGAAGGCCGTCATGTCGATCCTGTCGACGCCGTTCTCGAAATCGGTGATCGTGTCGAACCCGGCGCGACGATAGAACAGGAACGTGTCCGGGCCCGCGCCGCCGCTCAGCGTATCGTCACCCTGGCCACCCGCCAGCGTATCGGCGTTACCGTCCCCGGACAGCCAGTCGTCGCCATCGTTGCCGAACAGCGCGTCGTTGCCCTGACCGCCTGAGACCTCGTCATTCCCGGTGCCGCCCCAGATCGTGTCGGCGCCGAACCCGCCGTCCAGCGTATCGTCGCCATCGCCGCCGGACAGCCGGTCGAACCCGGCATCCCCTGTCATCGCCTCGTCGCCCGACCCACCGCGCAGCGTATCGTTGCCGTCGCCGCCGGCGACCATGCCCGCGATTTGCCCGAGCCGTCCGTCATAGATGTCGTTGCCCGCGCCGAAATCCGCGTCGCCGATGAACAGCCCGGCATTCGTGACTCGGTCGACGACTGCGGCAAGGCTGAGATAGCTGTAATCGCCGCCAGACAGCGTGCCCGTGTTGACCAGTTCCACGTCAGCCAGGCCATCCCTGCCGTAGGGACAGTAAAATCCGTTGGCCTGTCCGGAAATCAGGCCGTCATTGAGGATCGTCGCATTAAGCACGTAGCCGAGGTAGATGCCACGTATCTGCCCGGTGATCGTGCCGGTATTAGAGAGTTGGAAGTCGGGATTTTCAAACGAGTCGGAAATGATCCCTTCGGTTCCGCCGCTGAGCAGGCCGGCATTGGCAATGCGGCATGACACACCTGAGATATTGAACAGCGCGGCCCCGGGGGCGGTCAGCGATGCCTGTGCGCCAATGGTGATAGTGGCCGTGCTCCCGTCCGCGACGATGCATTGCGCCTGCGTATCGTTGCCGGTCACCGCGATGACGCCCAGAACCGTGATGGAATTCAACGTCCCCTGGGCAATGATCCCGTCCTGTGACAGGACCAGTTCGCCTCTCGGCCCGATATACCCGGTTTCGGAGCCTGTCAGCAATTGCGGGGTGCTGCTGAACCCCGTGATCGAGAAGGACGCCATGGCCCACTCCTTGTTGCGTGACCGGCACGCAGACCAGAACACGCGACCATCCTGCCAGAAGGCGAAAGAGACCGAACCCTTTCGCTTTTGGCGCGACGCGCCGTGCCCGAGCCACTTGTAGACCTGACACGAGAAACCGTCACCGATTCTTCGGCCCAGGCCCTAGATCGGGCATGGCAAGGGTGAGACCTGCCTCTTCCGCCGGGTTGAAACCCGGCCCCGCGGTCGGCATATCTGATCCACCGCGACCGGAGACCCGTCGATGCGCCTTTTCGCCCTGCTGCTGAGCCTGATCCTCGCCGCGCCCGCATGGGCCGAGACGCGCGTCCCGCAGGACCAGGCCGAGATTTCCCTGTCCTTCGCGCCACTGGTGAAACAGGCCGCGCCCGCTGTCGTGAACATCTACGCAAGGCAGGTGGTGCAGGCGAAAAGCCCCTTTGCCGATGACCCGTTCTTCGGTCAGCTGTTCCGCGACTTCCAGGCCCGGCCACGGGTGCAGAACTCGCTCGGGTCCGGCGTGATCCTGTCGGCGGACGGCATCGTGGTGACCAATTACCATGTCGTCGGACAGGCGCAGGACATCCGGGTGGTGCTGAACGATCGGCGTGAATTCGCCGCCGCCGTGCTGCTGTCGGACGAGGAATCCGACCTTGCCATTCTGCAACTGGACGGCGCAGAGGACATGCCCAGCCTGTCCCTTCGCGACAGCGACACGGTCGAGGTGGGTGAACTGGTTCTGGCCATCGGTAACCCGTTCGGCGTCGGCCAGACTGTGTCCTCAGGCATCGTGTCGGGGCTGGCGCGGTCGGGTGCGGCCACGGGCAATGCGCGCGGCTATTTCATTCAGACCGACGCGCCGATCAACCCGGGCAACTCGGGCGGCGCACTGATTGACGTGGCCGGGCGGCTGATCGGGGTCAACACCTCGATCCTGACGCGCTCTGGCGGGTCCAACGGCATCGGCTTTGCCATTCCCTCGGCGCTGGTGGCACAATTCGTGACCCAGGCCAGGGCCGGCGAGACGCGGTTCCAGCGCCCCTGGGCTGGCGCGGCCGGGCAAGCGGTGGACGGAGACCTTGCCGCGACGCTGGGCCTGGACCGGCCGGGTGGCGTTGCGCTGGCGCATCTGCATCCGCAAAGTCCGCTGGCGCAGGCGGGCCTTCGGGTGGGTGACGTGGTCCTGGCGGTCGACGGCCTGCCCGTGAACAGCCCGCCCGAGATGCTCTACCGCATGTCGGTGCGTGGCATCGGATCGACCGCCGACGTCACCTTTCACCGCGCGGACGAGACCTTTAAGGCCACCGTGGCGATGATCGTCCCGCCCGACGACCCGCCGCGCGACGCGGTCACGCTGGGCGCGCGCGACCTGCTGCCCGGGCTCGAGGTGGCGCGGCTGAACCCCGCCCTGACGTCCGAGTTGAACCTGCCGATCGACGCCGCCGGAATCGTCGTTCTGCAACCCGGCCCCTATGGCGCGCGAGCGGGCCTGCAAACGGGCGACATTCTGCGTGGCATTGACGGCGCAGCGGTGGAAAACCCGGCCGAGGTCGGGCCGCTGCTGCAACGGGCGGCACCGCGCGTGCGGATCGACGCGCTGCGCGGCAACCGCCGCCTTGTCCTGTCCTTTCGGCTCTGACGCGATGGCCGACCTGTTCGACACCGGCACCCCCGTCGCACCCCCCGACAGCGCGCCGCGCCCGCTGGCCGACCGGTTGCGGCCCAGGACGCTGGCCGAGGTCATCGGGCAGGAACAGGTGCTGGGCCCGGACGCGCCGCTGGGCGTGATGCTGGACTCCGGCTCGCTGTCTTCGATTGTCTTCTGGGGCCCGCCCGGTGTCGGCAAGACCACCATCGCCCGGCTTCTCGCGGACGCGACCGACCTGCATTTCGTCCAGATCAGCGCGATCTTCACGGGTGTGCCGGACCTGCGCAAGGTTTTCGAGGCGGCAAAACTGCGCCGCGCTGGCGGGCAGGGGACACTCCTGTTCGTGGACGAGATCCACCGGTTCAACAAGGCGCAGCAGGACGGGTTCCTGCCACACATGGAGGACGGAACGATCCTGCTGGTGGGCGCCACCACTGAAAATCCCTCGTTCGAACTGAACGCCGCCCTACTGTCGCGCGCGCAGGTCCTGGTGCTGGAGCGTCTGGGCCTGGCCGACCTAGAACGGCTGGCTTCCCGCGCGGAACTGGCGTTGGGCCGGACGCTGCCCCTGACCGACGCGGCACGGCAGGCGCTTCTGGGCATGGCCGATGGCGATGGGCGGGCGCTGTTGAACCTCGTGGAACAGGTCATGGCCTGGAAGGTCGAGGCACCGCTCGATGCCGCGGCTCTGGGCTCGCGGTTGATGCGCCGCGCCGCGCAATACGACAAGTCGGGCGACGGCCATTACAACCTGATCTCGGCCCTGCACAAATCCGTGCGTGGCAGCGATCCCGACGCCGCGCTCTACTGGTTCGCGCGGATGCTGGATGCGGGCGAGGATCCCCGCTACCTGGCGCGCCGCATCACCCGCATGGCGGTCGAGGATATCGGCCTCGCCGATCCGCAGGCGCAGTCGATCTGCCTGCAAGGCTGGGAAACTTACGAGCGACTCGGCAGCCCCGAGGGCGAACTCGCCATCGCGCAGGCGCTGGTCTATCTCGCCCTCGCGCCGAAATCGAACGCGGCCTATGCCGGCTACAAGGCCGCCCGCGCCGCGGCCAGGAAGACCGGAAGCCTGATGCCGCCCAAGCATATCCTGAACGCGCCGACCCGGCTGATGAAGGACCACGGTTACGGCGCGGGCTATGCCTATGACCACGATGCCGAGGACGGGTTCAGCGGTCAGGACTATTTCCCCGAAACGATGGGTAGGACCGAATTCTACGCCCCGGTCGAACGCGGCTTTGAACGCGACCTGAAAAAGCGGGTCGAGTATTTCGCACGGCTGCGCGATCAGCGGAAAAAGACCTGACCTGCCGCTTCATCTTGCCCGACAAACTCCGGGGGAGGCCCGCAGGGCCGGGGGCAGAGGCCCCACTTGACAACCTCCACCCCACGCGCGAAGGCGAGACCATGACACCCCTGATCCAAGTCGCCCTCGGCGGCGCCATCGGCGCC
The DNA here is from genome assembly GCF_018224955.1 of Thetidibacter halocola. Taxonomy (GTDB): domain Bacteria; phylum Pseudomonadota; class Alphaproteobacteria; order Rhodobacterales; family Rhodobacteraceae; genus Thetidibacter; species Thetidibacter halocola. Next base: position 298,536 of record NZ_JAGTUU010000006.1, on the reverse strand, counting down.
AGCGCCCGTTACCTGACGGGCATCGCCGCTGCGCGCCTGCTGGGCAAGGGATTCCCCTGGGGCACGCTGATCGTGAACATCGCGGGGTCGTTCCTGATGGGCGTGCTGGTGATCGCCCTGCTTCAGTTCAACGGCAACCGCTATGCGCCGCTGCTGATGACCGGCATCTTGGGCGGCTTCACCACCTTCTCGGCCTTCTCGCTGGACGCGGTCACGCTTTATGAACGCGGCCAGATCGGACTGGCGGCGACCTATGTCGCGGGCTCGGTCATCCTGTCCATCGGGGCGCTGTTCGCAGGCCTCTCCCTTGCGCGGAGCCTGACATGACCGGCGTCCAGACCATCACCGTCGGCCCCGGCGACGGCGACCAGCGGCTCGACCGCTGGCTCAAGCGGATCTTCCCGCATCTCCAGCAGGGCCGCATCGAAAAGATGTGCCGCAAGGGTGAATTGCGGGTGGATGGCGCGCGCGCCAAGGCCTCGACCCGCCTTGCCGTGGGCCAGCAGGTGCGCATCCCGCCGCTGCCAGAGCCGGACGAAAAACCGGTCGCGCGCAAGGCGCCGACCGTCTCGGACAAGGATGCCGAGATGATCCGCGACGCGGTGATCTGGAAGGACGACCACATCATCGCCCTGAACAAGCCGCCCGGCCTTGCCACGCAGGGCGGCAGCGGCCAGACGCGCCATGTCGACGGCCTGGCCGAGGCGCTGACCTTCGGCCTCGATGAAAAGCCGCGCCTCGTTCACCGGCTGGACAAGGACACGTCCGGCGTCTTGTTGCTGGCCCGAACGCGCGAGATGGCGGCGAAACTGACCACCGCCATCCGCCACCGCGAGACGCGCAAGATCTACTGGGCGCTGGTCGCCGGCGTGCCGACGCCTTACCTCGGCGAGATCAAGTACGGCCTGGTCAAGGCGCAAGGCCATGGCGGCAAGGGCGAGGCGGAAAAGATGATCTGCGTGCACCCGCGCGACATCGACGGCACGCCGGGCGCGAAACGCGCCCGAACTCTCTACGCCACGCTCTACCGTGTGGCGGGTCGCGCCTCTTGGGTGGCGATGGAGCCGATCACAGGCCGCACCCACCAGCTGCGGGCCCACATGGCCGAAATCGGCCATCCGATCATCGGCGACGGCAAGTACGGCGGCTCGGGTCAGGAAAACAAGGGCGACGGCTGGGGCGCGCAACTGGGTGGTATGATCTCGAAAAAGCTGCACCTGCACGCCCGCCGGATGCAGTTCGAGCATCCCGTGACGCACAAGACCATCACCATCGACGCGCCCCTGCCCGAGCACATGGCGCAAAGCTGGGAGACGCTGGGCTGGGAGGAATCCTTTGCTGCCGAGGACCCGTTCGAGGATCTGCATTGACCCTGCGGCTGGTGATCTTCGACGTCGACGGCACGCTGGTCGACAGCCAGGCGGATATCCTCGCCTCGATGGAGGCGGCCTTTGCCGAGATCGGCCGCCCCGCGCCCGCCCGCACCGAGGTGCTGGGCGTGGTGGGCCTGTCCCTGCCCGGCGCCATCGCGCGGCTTGCCGGGGACGAGTCCGACGATCGGCTGGCGCGGATGGTCGAGGCCTACAAGACCAGCTACGCGCGGCTGCGTCACCAGAACGGCGCGGCCTCGTCGCCGCTGTATGATGGCATCCGGCCGCTGCTCGAGGCTCTTCATGCCCGCGACGACCTGTTGCTGGGCATCGCCACGGGCAAGTCGCGGCGTGGGCTGGAGGCGTTGCTGGACACGCTCGACCTGCGGCGCTTCTTCGTGACGGCGCAATGCGCTGACGATCACCCGTCGAAACCGCACCCTTCGATGCTGCTGACCTGCCTGGCAGAGACCGGCATCGATGCCGGCCGCGCGGTGATGATCGGCGACACTTCTTTCGACATCGACATGGCGCGCGCCGCGCGGATCCGCTCCGTCGGCGTGACCTGGGGCTATCACCCCGCGCCACACCTGTCCGGGGCCGACCGCGTGGTGGAGGACACCGCCGCGCTGGGCCGCGTTCTGGACGATCTGCTGGAGCTTGCGACATGAGCGAATGGGCCCCCAAACGCTTCTGGAAATCCGCCGAGGTCACGCCGCAGGGCGCTGGCTGGGCCGTGACGCTAGACGGCCGCCCGGTGCGCACACCGGCAAAGACGCCGCTTGTCGTCCCGACCGAGGCACTGGCCCGTCAGATCGCGGCAGAATGGGACGCGCAAGAGGCGCGGGTCAATCCTGCCACCATGCCCTTCACCCGGATGAGCAACTCGGCCCTGGACAAGGTCACGCTGCAACACGCCGAGGTGGCCGACATGCTGGGGGCCTATGGCGATGCCGACCTGCTGTGTTACCGTGCCGATCACCCCGAAGAACTGGTCAGCCGGCAGGCCGACGCATGGGATCCGGTTCTGGACTGGGCCGGGGCTGCGCTGGGCGCGAGGCTTGTGCCGCGCCTTGGCGTGATCCACGCGCCGCAGGATGCCGCCGCGCTGGCGCGACTGTCGGCGCGGGTCCACACGCTGGATGCCTTCCGGCTGGCTGCGTTCCATGATCTGGTATCGCTTACAGGGTCGCTGATTCTCGGTTTCGCCACGGCGGAACGGCTGCACGATCCCGACACGCTCTGGTCCCTGTCCCGCATTGACGAGACATGGCAGGCAGAGCAATGGGGCGCGGACGAGGAAGCGCAAGCAACGGCGGAGTATAAGCGCGGTGAATTCAACCATGCCGCGACGTATTTCCAGCTTGCGAACCCCGGCGCCGCCTAGGCCGCTGCTTTCCGTTTGGGCAACCTATGCAGGTCTGCCTGTTTTCCCGGCTCTTGGGTTGACGTTTTCGCAGGAATGCGCCCAAACTCATGACACTGAGCGGGGGACACCCTACTTTGGCAAGACAACCCGAAAAGGGATCAGCCGCATTCGTGCGGATAACAGGAAGAGGTAAACATGAAAAAATCCGTGTTTCTCGGCGCACTGACTGTCGCCGGCCTCGCGGCCGCCGCTGCGGGCGCCGCGACACTTGACGATGTGAAGGCCCGGGGCAAGCTGAACTGTGGCGTGACGACCGGTCTGGTCGGCTTTGCCGCTCCCGACGCAAACGGCCAGTGGGACGGTTTCGACGTGGGTGTGTGCCGTGCCATCGCTGCCGCCGTTCTGGGCGACCCGACCGCCGTCGAATTCGTGCCGACCACCGGCAAGACGCGCTTCACCGCGCTCGCCTCGGGCGAGATCGATGTGCTGGCTCGCAACACGACCTGGACCTTCTCGCGCGACACCGACCTGAAGTTCGACTTCGTGGGCGTCAACTACTATGACGGCCAGGGCTTCATGGTTCCGAAGGCACTGGGCGTGTCCTCGGCCAAGGAACTCGATGGCGCGACCGTCTGCATCCAGACCGGCACAACGACCGAGTTGAACCTCGCGGACTTCTTCCGCGCCAACAACATCAGCTACGAGCCGGTTCCGATCGAGACCAACGCCGAAGCGCAGCCGCTGTACCTGGAAGGCGCCTGTGACGTCTACACCACCGACGCATCCGGCCTGGCCGCGACCCGCGCCGCTTTCGAGACCCCGGCAGACCACATCATCCTGCCGGAAATCATCTCGAAAGAGCCGCTGGGTCCGCTGGTCCGCCACGGAGACAACGACTGGGGTGACATCGTCATGTGGACGCTGAATGCCCTGATTGCCGCCGAAGAATACGGCGTCACCTCGGCCAACGTCGACGAGCTGGCAGCCGGCACCGACAACCCGGAGATCAACCGCCTGCTTGGCACCGAAGGGGATCTTGGCCCGATGGTCGGTCTCGACAACCAGTGGGCGATGCGCGCCATCAAGGCCGGCGGCAACTACGGCGAACTGTTCGAGAAGAACATCGGCGAGAGCACTCCGATCGGTCTGGCACGCGGACTGAACGCGCAGTGGACCGATGGCGGCTTGCTCTACAGCCCGCCGTTCCGCTGACCTGACGACGGAGAGGGGCGCGGGCATTCCGCGCCCCTTTTTCTACCAGACATAACGAGAATTCCGCATCCGTCGAAAGAGCGGGCGAACCGCCAGGCGGCCAAGACGCGGACGAAACAGGGATACTCGCCATGACGACCCTCAGCGACCCGCCGTCGCAATCGTTCCAGTTTTCAAAACTGATCAACGACACGCGCTATCGCTCCTACACGTTCCAGTTCATCGCGCTGCTCTGCGTGATCGCGCTCATGTCCTACCTGGGTTGGAACCTGGTCCAGAACCTTCGGGCAGCCGGTCTGAACATCTCCTACGGCTTTCTCGGAAGCCCGGCAGGCTACGACATCAACCAACGCCTCATCGAGTATGACAGCCAGTCGACCCATTGGCGTGCCGCCATGGTGGGTGTGCTGAACACGCTGCTGGTCGCCTTCCTGGGCTGCATCACGGCAACGGTCATCGGCGTCTTCGTCGGCGTCTTGCGCCTGTCCAAGAACTGGCTGGTTCGCAAGATCATGTCGCTTTACGTCGAGATCTTCCGCAACGTGCCGGTGCTGATCTGGATCCTGGTCATCATGGCGATCTTCATCGCCGTGCTGCCACAACCGCGCGATTTCCGGGGCGACGACGCGACCGCGTCGATGCTGGGCGGGCTGTTCGCGTTCACCGGGCGGGGTTTCTACCTGCCGCGACCCTATTTCACCGCCGAATGGGCGGCTGGTGGCGCCGGTTGGCTGGTTGTCATCGGCGTTCTGATCGCCAGCTTCTTCGGCTCACGCAAGCTGTCGGCCTGGGCCAGCAAGACGCAGGAAGCGACCGGCGTCAGACCCACCACCTGGTACCTGACGCTGGGCATCTGGTTCGTGCCGCTTCTGATTGTCCTTTTGGCGCAAGGCCTGCACTGGGAAATCCCGGCGCTGGCTGGCTTCAACTTCCAGGGCGGGATCTTTGCCCGGAACTCCCTGATCGCGCTGTGGTTCGCGCTGTCGATCTATACGGCGGCCTTCATCGCGGAAAACGTCCGCGCCGGCATTCTCGCAATCTCCAAGGGGCAGACAGAGGCGGCGGCCAGCCTTGGCCTGCGCCCGAACCGGATCATGAACCTGGTGATCCTGCCGCAGGCGCTGCGGGTCATCATCCCGCCGCTGATCTCGCAATACCTGAACCTGACCAAGAACAGCTCGCTGGCGATTGCCGTGGGCTACATGGATCTGACCGGCACGCTGGGCGGCATCACGCTGAACCAGACCGGGCGGGCGATCGAATGCGTTCTGCTGCTGATGCTCTTCTACCTGACCATCAGCCTTGCGATCTCGGCAATCATGAACGCCTACAACAACGCCGTGAAGCTGAAGGAGCGCTGAGATGACGGAAAAAGCCTCCCTCGCCTTTGTCCGGGACACGATGCTGCCAGAGCAGCCGCCGCCTGCGTCGGAAACCGGGATCATCAAGTGGGTCCGTGCCAACCTGTTCCCGGATGTGCTGAACTCGATCCTGACGATTGTGGCGCTTTACCTGATCATCAAGATCGTGGTCGGCGCCTGGCCGTGGTTCGCCAACGGCATGTGGGCGACAAGCTCGCTGGCGGAATGCCGCGAAATCCTGCAAGGCACGACCGGGGCGTGTTTCTCGGTCCTGACCGAACGCTGGAATCAGCTTCTGTTCGGCTTTACCTATCCCAACGACCAGTACTGGCGGCCGATCCTGGCTTTTGTCCTGCTGGCCTTTGCGGCGGCGCCGATGTTGTTCGCGATGTTCCTGCCGCGCAAGCTGCTGCTGTTCACCGCGCTCTACCCGTTCATCGCCTTCTGGCTGATCTGGGGGGGCACCGTGCTGACGCCGCTCTTTGCGCTGCTGGGCTTCGTCGCGGCCGCGACGGTCTTTCCGCGGGTGGAAAAGGCATCGGGCTTTGCCTCGGCGCTTGGTGCTGCCGTGGTGACGGCGGCCATCGTCTGGTATGTCGGTGGCCTCATTGCCGGCACCACGCCGAACCTGATCGCGCTGGAGCCGGTGCCGTCACGCGACATGGGTGGGTTCATGCTGAACTTCATCCTTGGCACAGTCTGCGTGTCGCTGTCGCTGCCGCTGGGCATCCTGCTGGCGCTGGGCCGGCAGAGCAACATGCCGATCATCAAGTGGATCTGCGTCGTCTTCATCGAGTTCATCCGCGGCGTGCCGCTCATCACTTTGCTCTTCGTGGCGAACGTGGTGCTGGCCTACTTCCTGCCGCCGGGCACCAACTTTGACCTGATCCTGCGGGTCATCATCATGATCACGATGTTCAGCTCGGCCTATATCGCCGAGGTGATCCGTGGTGGCCTCGCAGCACTGCCCAAGGGCCAGTACGAGGCGGCCGACAGCCTTGGCCTCGACTATGCGCAGGCCATGCGGCTGATCATCATGCCGCAGGCGCTCAAGATCTCGATCCCCGGCATCGTGAACGTGGCCGTGGGCCTGTTCAAGGACACGACGCTGGTCTCGGTCATCTCGATGTTCGACCTGGTGGGCATGATCCGCGGGCCGATCCTTGCCTCGACCGAATGGAACGGCGTCTACTGGGAGCTGTGGGGTTTCGCGATCCTGCTGTTTTTCCCGGTCTGCTACGGAATCTCGCAATATTCCCAGTGGCTCGAGCGTCAGCTTGCCACGGATCACCGATAAACGCGCTGAGCAGCGAAGCGATAGCGCAAGAATCAGGAGTCGCCACAATGGCCGAAGCCGCAATGAAAGTCTCGAACGAGATAGCCATCACCATCGAGAAGATGAACAAGTGGTATGGCACCTTCCACGTCCTGCGTGACATCGACCTTACGGTCAATCGCGGAGAGCGGATCGTCATCGCCGGGCCGTCCGGCTCTGGGAAATCGACGCTGATCCGCTGCATCAACGCGCTGGAAGAGCACCAGAAGGGGCGGATCGAGGTGGACGGGACGGTGCTGTCCTCGGACATCAAGAACATCGACAAGATCCGCTCCGAGGTCGGGATGGTGTTCCAGCACTTCAACCTGTTCCCGCACCTGACCATCCTGGAAAATTGCACACTGGCACCGATCTGGGTCCGCAAGGTCCCCAAGCGCGAAGCCGAAGAAACGGCGATGCACTTTCTGACCAAGGTCAAGATCCCGGAACAGGCCAACAAGTATCCCGGCCAGTTGTCCGGCGGCCAGCAGCAGCGGGTGGCCATCGCGCGCTCGCTCTGCATGCGGCCCCGGATCATGCTGTTCGACGAACCGACCTCGGCGCTCGACCCCGAGATGATCAAGGAAGTGCTGGATACGATGGTCGAACTGGCCGAAGAGGGTATGACCATGCTCTGCGTGACGCACGAGATGGGCTTTGCCCAGGCGGTTGCGAACCGTGTGATCTTCATGGACCAGGGCCAGATCGTCGAACAGAACGAGCCCAAGGAATTCTTCAACAACCCGCAGAACGAGCGGACCAAGCTGTTCCTGAGCCAGATCCTCGGTCACTGAGGGCGGCGGCGCGCGGGGGGCAGCCGCCCGCGTTAAAGCTCTTTCGGCACGACGAAATGCAGCGCCCGGCCCGTGCCGGGCGTTGTTTCGTTCCACGGGGTGTCAAAGGCCGCGACCAGCGTGGCGCAGGTCGGCAGGGCGTCCCAGCGCTCATGCGCTGGCGGTTCGGCCAGCAGCATGTGTGCGAATTCGGTGATGCCTGGATTGTGTCCGACCATCAGCACGGTCTCTCCATCGGCCTCGCGCAGGCAATCCAGCATGATCTCCGGTTCTGCGTGATAGAGCGTTGGCAAGAACTGTGCCGCCGTGTCCAGCCCCAGCAGGCCAAAGGTTTCACGCGTGCGCCGCGCGGTCGACACCTGCGCCATGTCGGGCGCCAGCCCCTGTGCGCGCAGCCAGTCGCCCATCGCGCGCGCATTCGCGATCCCGCGGGCGTTCAGCGGACGCTCGTGATCCGGCTCGGCAAAGCTCCAGTCCGACTTGGCGTGGCGCATCAGGATCAGCGTGGGCATGGCCTAGTCTCCGAGAAAGGCGCGCATGTGGAAAGCGGATTGTTCCGGCAGCCGTCCGAACGCGCGGGATACCGGGCAGGCGCGCCGAACGAGGCAGCCCTGGCGGCACTCCCGCCCGGCTTCCGAGGTCACATGCGCCTTGCACGTCGCGACGTCATAGGCCTGCCCGGGTGCCATCGCCCCGACAGGGCAGGCGGTTTCGCAGGGCTTGGCTGCGCAGGTATCGCAGGGCATGGCGGGGGCGGCGGGCAGGTCCAGCCTGTCGGGCAGCACCACGGCGCCGCGATAGCTGGCGAACAGGCCCGCCGCCTCGTGCACCAGCAGGCCCACGGGCGCAACCCACGCGCGGCCAGAACGTAACGCCCATCCGATGAAGGGCGGCCAGGGCGGTCCATCCGAGGGAAAGACCGCCATCCCGCCCCATCGCGCGGCCAGAATTCCGATGACCCGTTTCGACCACCGGTCGAGCGGATCCGGCGCGCCATCGCCGTATTCCGGCGAGGCTGCGAACACCGGCCAGAAATCCGGCTCGTCCGGGCCAAGCAGGATCAGGGTGCCCGTGCCGTCAGGCGCGCCGTCCTCCGCTGTGGGGTGGAAGGCGCCCCGCACGGACAGTGCGCAGGCGGCGGCCTCACGCGACAGCGGCGCGAGGGTCATCCCCGCGGCGGGCGGTTCGGCGAGCGGATCATCGAGCCCGAGCCATGTTCGGTGAACAATTCCAGCAGGCAGGCATTCGGCACGCGCCCATCCACAATGACCACGGCGCGCACGCCCTGCTCGATCGCCTTCAGCGCGGTTTCGGTCTTGGGGATCATGCCGCCCGCAATCACGCCGTCGGCGGTCATCTGGCGCACATCCTCGGGGGTCAGTTCGGTGACGACCTCGCCTTCGGCATTCTTGACACCCGCCACGTCGGTCAGCAGCAGCAGGCGGTCGGCCTTCAGCGCGCCGGCAATGGCGCCGGCGGCGGTGTCGCCGTTCACGTTGAACGTCTCGTTGGCGTTCATGCCCGTCGCGACAGGCGCCACGACCGGGATGATGCCCGCCTTGAACAGGTCGCGCAGCACCTGCACGTTCATCTCGACCGGCTTGCCGACAAAGCCCAGTTCCGGGTCGTCGGGCTCGCACACCATCATGTCGTCGTCCTTGCCCGACAGGCCCACGGCGCGGCCGCCCTCATCCATGATCGCCTGCACGATGCGCTTGTTCACGAGACCGGTCAGCACCATCTCGACCACCTCGACCGTGGCCTTGTCGGTCACACGCTTGCCGCGCACGAATTCCGACTGGATGCCAAGACGCTTGAGCAGGTCGTTGATCATCGGCCCGCCGCCATGCACCACGACCGGGTTCACGCCGACCTGCCGCATCAGCACGATGTCGCGGGCGAATTCGGCCATCGCGTCCTCGTCGCCCATGGCGTTGCCGCCGAATTTCACCACGACGATGGCGCCGGTATAGCGTTGCAGATAGGGCAACGCCTCGGAGAGGGTCCGGGCGGTGGCGATCCAGTCTCTGTCCATTTTCTGCTTTCTCATCGTCATTCCTTCAGTGGCCTCGGGCAGTCTGCCCCGGCCGGCGCGGTTATGCCAGACCTGCAATGATGGCGCGCAGCGTCGGAATGCCGTCACCCGTCTCGCTGCTGGTGGTCACGATCTCGGGGAAGGCGGCGGGGTGCTTGGCCAGCTTCTCGCGCACCTGGGCCAGCACGCGGTCGCGGTCGGCGGCCTTGACCTTGTCCGCCTTTGTCAGGACGCACTGAAAGGTCACGGCAGAGCCGTCGAGCAGCGACATGATCTCTTCGTCCACCGCCTTGACCCCGTGGCGGAAGTCGATCAGCACGAAGGCCCGACGCAGGCCGACGCGCCCGGCCAGGTATTGCTTCAGCAGCGCCTGCCATTCCTTCACCTTGGCCAGCGGCGCGTTGGCAAAGCCATAACCCGGCAGGTCCACCAGGAAATGGCTGTCGGCCAGCGTAAAATAGTTGATCTCCTGCGTGCGGCCCGGCGTGTTAGACGCGCGCGCCAGCCCCTTGCGGCCCGTCAGCGCGTTGATCAGGCTCGACTTGCCGACGTTCGACCGCCCCGCAAAGCAGACCTCGACCCGGTCATCGGGCGGCAGCCCGTCCATGGCGACGACGCCCTTGAGGAACTCGACCTCGCCGACAAACAGCTTGCGTGCGGCCTCGGCGATGGCTTCGTCTGGGGTCTCGGTGATGGGAAAGGGCAGGGTGTTCATGCGCGGCGCACCTCGTCTCCGATTGCGATGGGGCCGCCTTCGATCACCTCGGCCCGGACCGAGAAATCCCGGTGGTCCCAGGTGTCGAGAACGGCCAGGACCGGCACGTCGCGGCGGCCGGTTTCGGGGTTGTTCTGCGTGGCAAGGCAGCGGTCGGTGCGTTCGCGCACCCGCAGGACCGCGCCGCCGATCCGGATGTCGCGGTCGATCCAGTCGAACTCTTCCCAGGGGGCGAGGCCGTCGATCCAGAGGTTGCCGCGCCAGCGGTGGATCGACAGGGGCACGCCGGCCTTCTGTTCCACGGCGCGGTGCGAGGCATGGTTGCACAGCGTGACCGAGGCGAAATCGCTGTCGGTAAAGGCCGGGCCCTGCGCCCGCACCACCCGCGCCGAGGGCGCGCGGTTCTCGGGGACAAAGCTGCCGGCCCAGTCAATCAGCCGGTCACCTTCGGTATCGGGATCGAATTCCAGCGGTTCACGCTCGGGATGGGTCAGTGTGACGCGCCCGGTTTCCGCGTCCAGCCGCGCCTCGATCGCCGCGAGGCCGGGCGCCTTGGACCCGCGCGAGAACTGCGTGCAGGGCGCCCAGGCGCGGCCATCAGCATCCGATTCGGCATGGGCGACCGCCCAGACCCGGTCCCAAGGCAGGGCGGACCCGGCCTCAAGAAGGGCAGAAGCCACGGACTCGCGTCCGTGGCTCTTGATCGGGTGACGCCATATCGCCGTCAGCCGGCCGGTCATTTTCCGCTCTTTGGCTTGGCGTCCCTGGGCTTGCCATCCTTGGGCTTGGCATCCTGGTTCGCCGAGGCCCCGGCCTTCTTGCGGGCAATACTTTTCTTGATGTTACCGAACACGTCCGGCTTGTGACCATGGCTGCGCATGATGATGTATTGCTGGGTGAAGGTGATCGTGTTGTTTGCGATCCAGTAGACCACCAGGCCGCTGGCAAAGCCGCCCAACATGAACATGAACACCCACGGCATCCAGGCAAAGATCATCTGCTGCGTCGGGTCGGTGGGCGCCGGGTTCAGCTTTTGCTGAAGCCACATCGAGATGCCCAGCAGCAGCGGCAGGATGCCGATGAAGACCAGCGCCATGATGGAGCCCGGCTCTGGCCCGTTGAAGGGCAGCAGGCCGAACAGGTTCAGGAGCGAGGTCGGGTCCGGAGCGCTGAGGTCGCGGAACGGGCCAAAGAAGTCGGCCTGCCGCAGTTCCAGCGTGACGAAGATCACCTTGTACAGGCTGAAGAAGATCGGGATCTGGAGCAGGATCGGCAGACAGCCCGAGGCCGGGTTGACCTTTTCCTTCTTGTACAGAGCCATCATCTCTTGCTGGAGCTTCTGACGATCGTCGCCGGTGCGCTCCTTGATTTTTTCCATTTCGGGCTGCAGTTCCTTCATCTTCGCCATAGAGACGTAGGACTTGTAGGCCAGCGGGAAGAGGACTGCCTTGATCAGTAGGGTCAGCAGGATGATCGCGACGCCCATGTTGCCGATCCACTGGTTCAAATAATGCAACACGGCGAAGATCGGCTTGGTCAGGAAGAAGAACCAGCCCCAGTCGATCGCGTCCAGGAACCGGTCGATGCCGTTCTTCTGGTAGGCGCGGATCGTCTCCCACTCCTTGGCCCCGGCAAAAAGCTGTGTCGTGACGGTCTGCGTCTGGCCGGGCGCGACCTGCATCGTCGGCAGGACGGCCTCGGTCTGGTAGATGTTGCGTGCCTCGTCGTATTTCGCGGTCTGCTTGAACGGGCTGCCGGACTGGGGGATCAGCGTGGTCATCCAGTAATGGTCGGTGAAGCCGATCCAGCCGTTTTCGGTGACCTGCGTGACCTCGGCCCGCGCGCCTTCGGCGGGCACGACGTCGAAATCGGTCATGTCGTCATACTTGTGCTGAGCGAGAATGCCATCTGCCATGCCGATGACGCCCTCGTGCAGGATGAAGAAGTTCTTCAGGTTCGCGGGCTCGCCATGGCGGGCGATGATGCCGTAGGGCGCCAGCGAGACGGTGCCTTCGCCGGGGTTCTCGACCGTCTGGGTGACGGTAAACATGAAATCCTCGTCGATCGCCACGGTGCGGCGGAACACCAGCCCCGAAGGGCTGTCCCAGCGCAGGGTCACCGGCGCCTCGGTGGTCAGCGTCGTGCCGGTTTCCAGCGTCCAGTCGGTATTGGCGCCCGGCACGTCCTCGACCGCGAGGCCGGCGCCTGGGGCCCAGCCATAAAGGGCGTAATAAGGGGACGTCGCTCCGACGGGGTTCAGGACCTGCACGATGTCGGCGTCCGGTTCGATCGAAACCCGGTAGTCCTTGAGCCGCAGATCGTCGATCCGGCCGCCCCTCAAGGAGATCGTGCCCGTGATCCGGGCCGTGTCGATGGGAAGGCGCGGCGCATTCGCGGTTTCCTGCGCAGCCTGTTCGACCGCGGGCGTCGTGCCGGGCGCGGCGCTGGGTGCGTTGGCGACCGATGGGGCGGGGGCTGTCTGTTCGGTTGCTGCTACGGGCTGATCCACCGGGGGTTCCGGTGGCGGGAACAGCACGAACCACGTCAGGATGACGGCGAAGCTGAGCGCCGTTGCGAGGAGCAGGTTCTTGTTCTGATCGTCCATTGGACCGCCATTTCCCTTCGTCGACTCCGGCAGGGTTCAACCGCCCCACGCCTCAAAGGTCAAGCGGATTCCCGTTCACATCTGCCGCTGGAGCCGCAGCAAGGCACGGTTTGTCCGGAATCGGGTGTCGTGGCGCTTGTCCGGAGGGGAACCGACGCGTCACCGCCGGGCGTGGACGCGGCTCATGCAGAGCGTGGAACGGGCGTCGCCGATGGCCGAGGCATCGCGTCGCGGGAGTCGGAGTGGCCGAGTAGCAGGTCAGCCGGCGCTGCGACCGAGGCGTTGCGCGTCGGCGATCTTCTCGGCGTGGCTGCGCGCCCAGTCGACCATCTGGTCCGCGGGCATCGGGCGTGCGATGCCGAAGCCCTGGACATGATCGCAGCCGAGTTGTGCCAGCAAGGCATGCTCGCCGACCGTTTCCACCCCTTCGGCCAGCGTCCCGAGGCCCAGGCGATCGGCCATTCCCAGCACGGCGGCCATCATGCGACGTTGATCCTCGTCCCGGTCGATGCGGGTGACAAAGCTGCGGTCGATCTTGATCCGGTTGACGGGAAAGCGGCGCAGCGAGGTGATCGAGGAATGGCCGGTGCCGAAATCGTCGAGGTCGATATGGCAACCCAGCTTGCCCAGTTCCTCGATGTTGCGGGCTACGATGCCGTCCGGCGATTTCGCGATCACGGTTTCCAGAACCTCGACGCCCAGGCGGCAGGCGCTGAGGCCGAAGCGGTCGAGTTCCCAGCGGATGCGCTCGACCAGGTGCGGGTCCTGCAATTCGGAGGACGAGAAGTTGACGCTGACGCGCGGAACCTCGAGGCCGGCGTGGTCCCAGCTGCGCAGCGCGGTCAGGCTATGTTGCAGGATCACCTCGCCCAGGCGGCTCATCTGGCCGGCCTCTTCGAGGCTGCGCAGGAATTGCGCGGGCGAGACCAACCCGCGTTCGGGATGGATCCAGCGCGCCAGCGCCTCGACGCCGCTGATCGCGCCGGTCGAGGTGCAGACCTGCGGCTGGAACCAGGGCTGGATCTGGCCATTGTTCAACGCGCGCTTGACCTCGGCCAGCAGCATCTTGTGGGCGTCATGCGCGGCATGCATGTTTTCCGACCAGGCGCGGATGGCTGAGGGACCGTGCAGCGAGGCCTCGGCCAGCGCGATGCGCGCCGCCTCGACCATCTTTTCGCCGCTCGCGCCAGGGCGCAGGCGGGACGAGTTGCAGAACCCGATATTGGCCGAGAGATAGCGCGACACGGTCTCGATCGTGACGGGTTCCTCGACTGCGGTCTGCAGCCGTGCCGACAGTTGCAGCAGCGCCTCGAGATCCAGCCGCAGCGACGGCCCCAGCACGATCACGAAGCGCGAGTCGGAGATTCGCGCGGCGATGTCGTCGCGCCGCAAGGTGTTGCGCAGCCGCGCCAGAGTCAGGTCGCGCAGGCTGTCGGCCGCCTCGTCGCCGTGATGCTTGCCCACCTCGTCCAGGCCGAGGATCTCGATCATGATGCAGGCGGTGGCAAGCTTGGCCTCTGCCGCGTCGTCGAGCGCCCGCTGCGCCATTTCGGCGGCGCCGATGGAGGTGGTGAGTTCGCCGGGCGCCTGGGCGAGGCTCGCCGCCGTGGGCACCATCAGGTCGCGGGCAAACAGCATGTAGACCAGTGGCAGACCGAGAGAGACCGCGGCCAGCACCGCCTCGCCCCCCAACCAGAAGGCCGCCAGCGCAATGGCCGGCAGAAAGGCCAAGGCCTGCGGCCCCCGGATCATGGCGCGCAAGCCATCCCGAAGATCGCCGAATCTGCCCGTGAGCGAGGCTTTCATCGCGGTGTCCTTTCATCCGTCGTGGAACGGACGCTAGAACAAACCGGTAACTCGGACATTAACGCCGCCGGTCTATTTCCGCTCAATCCTCTGTTTCGGGTCGCAGTGAAAGGCCGGCGAAATCGAACAGCTTGGGGTCCAGCATGTGCGAGGGGCGGATGTTGGTCAGGGCGCGGAACATCACCTGGCGGCGGCCGGGGCTGTTGCGTTCCCAGCCGTCGAGGATCTGCTTGACCTGTTGGCGCTGCAACCCGTCCTGCGATCCGCACAGGTCGCAGGGAATGATGGGATAGTTCATCGCCTTGGCGAATTTCTCGCAATCGGCCTCGGCCACATGGGCGAGGGGGCGATACAGGAACAGATCGCCCTCTTCGTTCACCAGCTTGGGCGGCATGGTGGCCACGCGACCGCCGTGAAACAGGTTCATGAAAAAGGTTTCGAGGATATCGTCGCGGTGGTGACCCAGCACCACCGCCGAACAGCCCTCTTCGCGGGCAATGCGATACAGGTTCCCACGCCGCAGCCGCGAGCACAGCGCACAATAGGTGCGGCCGGCGGGGACCTTTTCAGTGACGATGGAATAGGTGTCCTGGTATTCGATCCGATGCGGCACACCCATCTTTTCCAGGAAGGCGGGCAGGACTGTGGCCGGAAAGCCCGGCTGACCCTGGTCGAGATTGCAGGCCAGCAGGTCGACGGGCAGCAAACCGCGCCATTTCAGCTCGTGCAGGATCGCCAGAAGCGTGTAGCTGTCCTTGCCGCCCGACAGGCAGACCAGCCAGCGCGCGCCGGGTTCGATCATGCCATACTGGTCCACCGCCTCGCGCACGTTCTGCACGATGCGTTTGCGGAGCTTCTTGAACTCCGTCGTCTTGGGCGCCCCGTAAAAAAGCGGGTGGATGTCGTCGGCGTCGTCCAGCATGGCCACGCAGATAGGCTCAATCGGGAACGTTGTCGATGCCCGACCCGCCCCAGGGATGGCAGCGGGCGATGCGGCGGGCGGCAAGCCAGGTGCCCTTGATGGCGCCGTGCCGTTCCAGCGCCTCCAGGGCATAGGCCGAACAGGTCGGATGATAGCGGCAGCCATGTCCGACCCAGGGCGAGAAGATCAGGCGATAAGCCCGTACGGGCAGCGCCACGATATGGGCGAGCGGGGTCATTGGTGGATCTTCCGCAGGGCACGGCGCAGGTCGTCCTGCATCGCGGCAAAGTCGCGGCTGGCAGTGTCGCCCGCGCGGCCGATCAGGACATAATCCCAGCCGTCATGCCCCGCCTCTGGCAGGACCAGCCGCGCGACCTCGCGCAGGCGGCGCTTGGCGCGGTTCCGCGCCACGGCGTTGCCGACCTTCTTCGAGCAGGTGAAGCCCACGCGAATCCCTTCGGCCTCGCCCTCGGCCCGCTGGCGCGCCTGAAGCAGGAAGGCGGGTGCGGGCGCGCGGCGGGCCTTTGCGGCACGCAGGAAATCGGCGCGTTTCGTCAGCATGGACAGGCGCATGACAGAAAAGGCCGCCTCCGGAGTCTCCGGGGCGGCTTTTTCGGCGTGTTCCAAGCGCTCCGCCATCAGCGAAGCGGCACGGATCAGGCGCTCAGGCTCTTGCGGCCACGGGCGCGGCGGGCGTTCAGAACCTTGCGGCCACCCTTGGTCGCCATGCGCGCACGGAACCCGTGGCGGCGCTTGCGAACCAGGTTCGACGGCTGATAGGTGCGTTTCATCGCGGCTACTCCATTCCATGGCGGGACAGCGGATTCGCCCCGACAGTGTCGTTCGAAGCCCGGTCTATAGGGGCGGTCCAGACCCATGTCAAACGCTTGAGCAGGGGATTCTGCAACATTTTCGCCGCGTCCCGGGGGGCAAATGTTACAGAGTCGCGGTTTCCTTGGGCGATGACGCGGGCACCGATCAAGCGCCCGTGACGCCCCCTGTCGCCTCCTGCCCTTGCGCGCCACATCAGGTCAAAGCACAAGCAAAGGCGGACGCAGGATGATGAGCGACATGACGGAAACCCCGAAATCGGCGCGCACGCGTCTCTTGCCGCTGGCGGTGATTGCCGTGGTGGCGGTGGCAGGCGCGCTGACCTTGCGGGACGTCCTGTCCTTCGAAGCGCTGCGCGAGAATCGCGAGGCGCTGCTGGCCTTCCGGGATGCCAACTACGCGGGCACGGTGGCGGCCTTCATCCTGGCCTACGTCGCCATCGTCGCCTTCTCGCTGCCCGGCGCGACCGTGGCGACGCTGACCGGCGGGTTCCTGTTCGCGACCTTCCCCGGCGCGCTCTACAACATCACCGGCGCCACGATCGGCGCCGTGGCGATCTTTCTCGCCGCGCGCTGGGGGCTGGGCGAACGCCTTGCCGCGCGGATGGAGGCCTCGGACGGCATGGTGAAGCGTATCAAGGACGGGATCGACGAAAACCAGTGGTCGATGCTGTTCCTGATCCGGCTGGTCCCGGCGGTGCCCTTCTTCGTCGCCAACCTCGTCCCCGCCTTTGTCGGCGTGCCGTTGTGGCGCTTTGCGGTGACGACCTTCCTCGGGATCATCCCCGGCGCGGTGGTCTATACCTCGGTCGGCGCGGGCCTGGGCGCGGTGTTCGAGCGGGGCGAGACGCCCGACCTCGGCATCCTGTTCGAGCCGCATGTGCTAGGGCCCATCCTCGGGCTGTGCGCGCTGTCGGCCCTGCCCATCGTGCTGAAGGCCGTCCGCGGCCGGAAGGGGGTCTGAGATGGAGACGATCCAGACTGACCTGCTGGTGATCGGCGCGGGCTCTGGCGGGCTGTCGGTGGCGGCGGGTGCCGTACAGATGGGCGCATCTGTCGTGCTGCTCGAAGGGCACAAGATGGGCGGCGACTGCCTGAACTATGGCTGCGTGCCGTCCAAGGCGCTGATCGCGAGCGCGAAACAGGCCTGGGCGATGGGTCATGCCGCGCCCTTTGGCGTGGCCGACGCCACGCCGGCTATCGACTATGCCGCCGCCAAGGACCATGTCGCGCAGGTGATCGAGACCATCGCCCCGGTCGACAGCCAGGAGCGGTTCGAGGGGCTGGGCGTGCGGGTCATCCGCGATTTCGGCCGTTTCATCAACCGCGAGACGGTTGAGGCAGGCGAATATCGCATCAAGGCCCGGCGCATCGTGATCGCCACCGGTTCGTCGCCGCTGGTGCCGCCGATCCCGGGGCTCGACACGGTGCCATATCTCACCAACGAAACCCTCTGGGATCTGCGTGAGCGGCCCGACCACCTGCTTGTCATCGGCGGCGGCCCCATCGGCATGGAGATGGCGCAGGCGCATCGCCGGCTGGGCTGCAAGGTGACGGTGATCGAAGGCGCAAGGGCGCTGGGCCGGGACGACCCGGAAATGGCCGCGATGGTGCTGGAGGCGCTGCGCGGCGAGGGGATCGAGATCGTCGAAGAGGCGCCCGCCAAGGTCGTGCGCGGCAAGGCAGGCGCCATCGAGGTCGAGACGCAGGACGGGCGTGTGTTTGCCGGCTCGCATCTGCTGGTCGCGGTGGGGCGCAAGGCCAATCTCGACCGGCTGGACCTGGACAAGGCGGGCATCCGCACCTCGAAGACCGGGATAAAGGTCGATGCGGGCCTGCGCACCGCCAACCGCCGCGTCTACGCCATCGGCGACGTGGCGGGCGGGCTGCAATTCACCCATGTTGCGGGGTATCACGCCGGGATCGTCGTGCGGAACGCGCTGTTCGGCCTGCCCGCCAAGGCGCAGACCGACCATATCCCCCGCGCCACCTACACCCAGCCGGAACTGGCGCAGATCGGCCTGACAGAGGATGAGGCCCGCAAGAAACATGGCTCGGCGGTCGAGATCGTGCGCTTTGACCAGCACCACAACGACCGCGCCATAGCCGAGCGCGAGACGCGCGGTCGAATCAAGCTGCTGGTGGTCAAGGGTTGTCCCGTGGGCGTGTCCATCGTCAGCCACCAAGCCGGCGAACTGGCGAGCCTGTGGTCGCTGGTTATCGCCAACCGGCTGAAAATGTCGCAGGTTTCGAGCATGGTTTCGCCCTATCCGACCATCGGGGAACTTAACAAACGAGTCGCCGGCGCCTATTTCTCTCCCAGATTGTTTGAAAACGACACTGTGAAAAAGGTGGTGCGTCTGGTCCAGCGCTGGTTGCCCTGACAGGAGACGATGCTGAATTCCCTCTCCGGCCGATTTCTTATCCTGACGACGATCTTCGTCATGCTGGCCGAAGTGCTGATCTTCGTCCCGTCCGTGGCCCGTTTCCGAGAGGATTACCTGCTGGACCGGCTGGAACGGGCGCAGATCGCCTCGCTGGCGCTGCTGGCCGACGACATGATCGCGCCGGAACTCGAGGCCGAACTGCTGGCCAATGCCGAGGTGTTCAACGTCGTGTTGCGGCGAGACAACGTGCGGGAACTGGTGCTGTCCTCGCCCATGCCCTCCGAGATCGCGGACACGTTCGATCTGCGCGACCCGTCGGCCTTCATCCTGATCCGCGATGCGCTGGTGCGCTTGGCCGACTCCCAGAACCGGATCATCCGCGTGATCGGCGCGCCATCCCGCGAGGCCGGAGAGCTGATCGAGGTCACGATGGAAAGCCTGCCGCTGCGCGCGGCGATGATCGACTATGGCCTGCGTATTCTTGTCCTGTCGGCGGTGATCTCGGTCGTCACGGCCTTCCTGCTGTTCCTCGCGGTTCGGGTGCTGCTGGTCAAGCCGATCAAGGGCGTCGTCGGCCACATGCAGGCCTATGCGCTGGCCCCCGAGGACGCGCGCCGCGTCATCAAGCCTTCGGCCTCGGTGCGCGAGCTGCGCGAGGCCGAGGAGGCGTTGCAGGCCTTGCAGACCCAACTGACCCAGTCGCTGCGGCAAAAGGAGCGTCTGGCGCAGCTGGGCGGCGCGGTGGCCCGGGTCAGCCATGACCTGCGCAACATCCTGACCAGCGCGCAGCTGTTCACCGACCGGATCGAGATGTCCGAGGACCCGGCGGTGCAGCGCCTCGCGCCGAAACTGGTGAACTCCATCACGCGCGCGGTCAGCCTTTGCGAGTCGACGCTCGCCTTCGGCAAGGCCGAGGAACCCTCGCCGGTTCTGACCCTGTTCAACCTGGCCAACCTGGCCAACGAGGTGCTCGAGGCGGAGCGCCTGGCCATCGGCGAGGCCGAGGTCAGCCTGTCCGAGGACGTGCCCGCCAACCTGGTGATGCGCGGCGATCCAGAACAGATCTACCGCATCCTGTCGAATCTCGTGCGTAATGCGCGGCAGGCCATCGTCGCCACCGGCAAGCCGGGCGAGATCTGCCTGTCGGCCCGGGCCGAGGACAGCGCCTGGGTCATCACCGTGTCCGATACCGGGCCAGGCCTGCCGCCCAAGGCGCGCGAGCACCTGTTCCAGCCGTTTCAGGGTGGCAGCCGCAAGGGCGGTGCGGGTCTTGGCCTTGCCATCGTGGCGGAACTGGTGCGCGGACATGGCGGCACCCTGCGTCTGCTGTCCAGCGACGGCGAGGGCACGGTGTTCGAGATCCGCCTGCCGATGGGCGATGCCGGATGATCGGAGAGGCGCGGAAAAATCCCGGATTTGCCCTTGCATCGTCTTGCGGCTGCGGCTACATCCACGCTCCACGGACCGATAGCTCAGCTGGATAGAGTACTTGACTACGAATCAAGGGGTCGGGGGTTCGAATCCTCCTCGGTCCGCCAGCATTCCAAGGCCGCACCCGAAAACGGTGCGGCCTTACTCTTTATCCGGGGCGGTCCGCCGTCCAAACCCCACGCCAGAGGAGCCGCATGCCCGAACTCGGGGAACAGATCGCCGCGTTGCCGATGCGCTGGGACGACAAGGGCCAGGTCAAGGTCCTGATGGTGACGTCCCGCGACACCGGCCGCTGGGTCATGCCCAAGGGCTGGGAGATGGACGGCAAGAAACCCTGGCGCGCGGCCGAGATCGAGGCGCTGGAAGAGGCCGGGGCCAAGGGCCACATCGCGCACGAGGCGATCGGAACCTATCGCTATCCCAAGATCATGGATGACGGGCGCATCGTGCCCTGCGTCGTGCGCGTCTACCCGATGATTGTCGAGACGCTGATGCGCGACTGGAAGGAACGCGGCGAACGCAAGCGCAAGTGGTTCTCGCCCAAGGCTGCGGCCAAGCGGGTCGATGAACAGGACCTCGCCGAGTTGCTGCTGACCTTGCAGAAGAAGTCGCACAAGGAACCGGTCATCCGCGCCCTGCTGGAGCAGACGGGCTCCTGAGCCATCAGTCCACCGGCAGGCCGCTGGGCACGCGCCCGGGTCTTCCCAGCGGCGTCGCGTCAACGGTGGCGCCGGTGAGCGAATGCAGGAACGCCTCGAGGTCGGCTACGTCCTCTTCGCCGAGTTGCACCGCATTCCATGAAACCGCAGCCACCTGCCGCGCCATCTCCAGCCGATCCGTGCGGATCGCGAAATCGCCCGCCTTCAGCCAGGGGGCATCCGGTAGGCGGGCCATGTCTTCCTGCCAGCGGACGGCCTGCTGGACCGGGTTGGCCATGTGGCGGATCATGTCGCGCAGCGTCGGATAGGCGCCGTTATGACCATAGGGGGCGGTCAGCGCCACGTTGCGCAGCGAGGGCGTGCGGAACTTGTAGGCATCTTCCAGCAGGTCGGTCTTGCCCATACGCCCCACGTCGCGCGGCATCGGGTCGAAGGGGCGGATGCGCCCGGGACCGAAGGCGGGCAGGCCCGCGGCGTGGAAATTCTGGTCGGTGAACAGCGGCCCGGAATGGCACGTCACGCAGCCCGCGCGGCCAAAGAACAGCTGCCGCCCGCGCTCCGCCGCCTGGGGCAGGGGGGTGCCGTTGCGCGCCCAGTCGTCATAGGGGCTGTCATAGCTCTGGAATTCGGTCCCGATGAAGGCGGCCAACGCGTTCACGATCTCGACAATGGTCACATCCTCGGGCGTCGTCACCGTGTCGAAGGCGTCGACGAACAGCCCGCCGTATTCCGGGATCGTGCGCACCCGGTGCGCGATGACCGGCCAGCCGCCGTCGATCCGGTCGCGGACCGCTCCGATCACCTCGTTCTCGCCGGGATTGCCAGACATCTCGGCCATCGAGGTCATCGGGAACAGCGCCTGCGCCGCGAGAAGGGAATTCAGGCCCTTGGGCAGCCAGTCGCCCGCCGGCGTGTCGAACTCCCATGTCGGGTAGTCGGTGACTTCCACCCGCCCGTCATGGAACAGCGCGCGCACATCCTTGTGGCCGAGGTTCCACAGAGCGGGCGCGTTTCGGGGGATGCGTTTCACGATGCGGCCGGGGCCGTCGGGTGCCTGCCGCTGCGGACCCAGCCCGACGCCGCCCTCACCGATGCCCAGGCTGAGGCCATCGGCGCTGCCGAGGCTGTGGTGGTGGCACGTCCCGCAAGAGATGTTGCGGTTGCCAGACAGGATCGGGTCGTAGAACAAAAGCTGGCCCAGCCGGGCTTGCGCAGCGTCGAAAGGCAGGAAATCATCAGGGTCGATCGCCTCTGCCGCCACCGGCCCGGCGAGCAAAGCCGTCAGGAGAAGTGCATGAACCGCCTTGCCCTTGTGCTGGTCCTTGGCCTTGCCGCCGCGCCCGCGCTGGCCAGCAGCAGCCTCGAAAAGGCGCGCGACCTGATGGAAAGCGGCCAGTTCGAGCAGGCGCGCGAGGCGCTCTGGCCACTCGCGCGGTCGGGCAATGCCGATGCCGAGGAGCTGATCGGCGTGATGTATGCGCTGGGCCTTGGCGTCGCGCAGGATCATGTGCGCGCCTTCGACTGGTACCTGCGGTCCGCGATGAAGGCGCATCCCGGCGCGCAATCCGGTGTCGGCTGGTATTACGAGACCGGCCTCGGCCTGCCCGCGCCCGATCTGGTGCGTGCCTATGCCTGGTATGTCCTGTCGGCCATCGGCGGCGACCCCGACGCGGCGATCAGCCAGGAGGAGGTGGTCAAGAAGATGACGCCGGAGCAGATTGCGCATGGAAACGACCTGGTCGCCGATTACAGGGTGTGGATGTATCCCTTCCGCTAGCCTAGCGGAGGGCCTTGGCCAGGCAAGCCCTCAGCCCGCCTCGGGTTTCAGCGCGACCTGCACCGCCTCGTTCAGGAACAGGCCCGGCGCGCAGGTGCCGTCCACCGCGATGCTGGCCTGCACGAACTGGCTTTCCAGATCCGCTTCGGTGTCTATCCGGGTGATGGCGCCGTCGCAGGTCGTGCCGCTGGCCCGCTGGATCGTCACCGCGCCGCCCACCGCCACGCCGCTGCCGTCGCTTGCGGCCAGATCAGAGATCAGCACGTAGATGTCGACCGCCTTGGCGGCGGGGGCGTAAAGCCGCGCGGCCAACTCGCCCTCCTGTACGCAATCGCCCACGTTTTCCTCGAAGCCGACCAGCACACCGTCGAAAGGGGCCAGCAGCCGAAGCTCTTCCAGAACACGTTCGGCGGCTTGCAGGTCCAGCCTCCCGATTTCCAGGGCGATTTCGGCCCGGTTTCGCGCGGATTCGGCGGTTACGATGGCCTCTTTCGCGCGCTCGGCGGCAAAGGTCGCGTCCATGATCCGCCGTTCGACCGCCTCCAGCGCGGTCTCGTTGATGATCCCGCGCCCGAACAGGGTGTTGTTGCGGTCGAATTCCTTCGACACGAAGTCCAGTTCCTTGCGCCGACGCACATCGTCGGCGCGGGCGGCATCGACCGCCAACTGCCGTTCGGCAACCGCAGCCTGAAGGTCCTGCACCCGCGCCTCTGCCGAACGCAGCGACAGAAGCGCATCGCGGTCATCCAGCCGCACCAATTCCTGCCCCGCCGTCGCCGCCTGGCTTTGTCGGGCCTCTTCGGACAGGGCGACGATGCAGCCACGCGTGGCATAGGACAGCCCGTGCATGTCCGAGGCCCGCACCGTGCCCAGGTAGACCTTGCCCGCGCCCATCTCGCGCACCTGCGACAGCGCAGGATGGGCGGCCCCAAGGGCACAAAGGGCAAGGGCAAGCGGGGCAGCGGCGCGGCGGGTCATGCGGTGTCTCCTGCTGGGGGCCTGACAGGGATCATAGGGCGGCAGGCGCGGTTGATAAGCGTCTTCTGACGCAGCGGGACCGCGAAACGACAGGGGCGCGGCCTGCGCCACGCCCCTGCCTTCCCGGATCACCGGGGTTTACTGCGTGTCCGCCGCGCGCACGGCGTTCAGCTGTGCTTCGACTTCGGCCACGTTTGCGGTCATCGCCTCAAAGACCTTCTCGCCACCTTCGACACTGGACTTGAACCAGTCGAACACCGGCGCCGCGGCCTCCTTGAAGGCGGCCTTTTCGTCCGGCGAGGGCACATACAGGTCGCCGCCACCGGCGAGATAATCCTCGTAAGCCTGGATCGACTTGCGCTTGGGCGAGGCAAAGGTCGCCTGCTGAAGCTGGTAGAACCCGTCCACCACCACGCGGCGCATGTCCTCGGGCATAGCCATGAACTTTTCGTTGTTCATGAACCAAAGCGCGCCCATGTAGCTATGCCCGTCCAGCGTCAGATACTGAAGGCCGGCTTCGGGGAACTTCATGTTCATGATGTCGGTGATGCCGTTTGCGGTGCCCTCGACCACGTTGGTCTGAAGCGAGGTGAACAACTCGGGCCACGGGATCGGCGTCGGCGAGGCACCCAGCGCCTTGACCAACTCCTGCGGCAGGTCGGCGACCACGGTGCGCATCTTCATGCCCGCAAGGTCGGCCGGGGTCTGCACCCGCTTTTCGGTGTTGGCAAAGTTGCGCCAGCCGCCGGTGTTGCCGATGGTCATCAGCCGGATCGCGCCGCCCGACGTCTCGGCCACCATCTCCTGCATGGTGCGTACGAAGGGTGAGCCGTTGGACAGCACGGCCTCGGCCACGCGGTCGTCGCTCATCAGGTAGGGCAGGTCCAGCACCTGCACGAAGGGGAACAGGCCCGCCGTGCCGCCCGAGGTCGACACATAGACGTCGATCGTGCCGTCGGCCACGCCCTGCATGCACTCGGTGCCATTGGCGCAAAGCTGCGTGCCGATGAACATCTCGACGGCGATGGCGCCGTTCGAGGCGGCCTCGACATAGTTCTTGAAAACGACAAGGCCGTCGTAATCCTCGTCATTCTCGTTCGAGTTGGCGGTCGCGCGGATGGTGTATTCCTGCGCGATGGCGGCGGTTGCGCCGCCGGTCAGCATCGCCGCGATCATCGCGGCCTTGGTCAGACCCTGTAGCATCTCTTCTCTCCCTGTTGCTTCTGGTCCTTGGATGGCCCGTAGGGGCCCGGTTGGGCGGGTCGGCAGGGCAGGTTTCACCCCGCCCCGCCGAATGGTCAGTTGGCGAACCCGGTCAGGCGCGGGATCGTCATGGAGATCGCCGGGAAGAAGGTGATCAGGAAGATCACGATCACCTCCACCAGCAGGAAGGGCAGGATCGCCTTGGAAATCGCCTCGACCCGCTCGCCCGACACGCTGGAGGCGACGAACAGCACCAGCCCCATCGGCGGCGTCGCCAGGCCCACGGTCAGGTTCACCGACATGATGATGGCAAAATGGATCGGGTCGATGCCGAGGTTGACAAAGATCGGCCCCAGGATCGGGCCAAGGATGATGATCGCCGGGCCCGCGTCCAGGAACATGCCGACGACGAACAGCAGCAGGTTGATCAGGAACAACAGCACCAGCGGGTTATCCGACAGCGACAGGATGAAAGCCGCCAGGTGTTCCGGCGCGTGGCTGAGCGAGACCACCGTCTTGAAAGCCATCGCCGCGCCGACCAGCAGCAGCACCACGGCCGAGGTCATCGCCGCGCGCATCATCACGTCGGGCAGGTCGGACAGGCGCAGGGTGCGCAGCACGAACATGCCGATCAGGATGGCATAGCCTGCCGCCACCGCCGCGGCCTCGGTTGGTGTAAAGACACCGCCCAGGATGCCGCCCAGGATGATGACCGGCGTCATCAGCGGGAAGAACGCCTTGAGCCCCGCATGGCCGCGCTCACCCCAGGTGGCCTTGGCGCGCGAGGCCGGAAAACCGTAGCGGTCTGCCATCAGCTTGACCGCGATCATCAGGCCGACGCCCACCAGGATGCCCGGCACGATGCCCGCGAGGAACAGCGCGGCGACGGATTCGCCCATGACATAGGCGTAGATGATCATGATCCCCGAGGGCGGGATGATCGGGCCGATCACCGAACTGGCCGCGGTGATCGCGGCGGCGAAACGGCGGGTGTAGCCCTCGCGCTCCATCGCCGGGATCAGCATCGAGCCCAGCGCCGAGGTGTCCGCCACTGCCGACCCCGACAGCCCCGCGAACAGCATCGAGGACAGCACGTTCACATGCGCCAGCCCGCCCCGCAGATGGCCCATCATCGCCTGGCTGAATTCGACCAGGCGATAGGTGATGCCACCCCGGTTCATCAGCTCTCCGGCGAGCATGAAAAACGGGATCGCCATCAGCGGAAAGCTGTCCATGCCATTGTAGACGTTGCGATACAGCAGCGCCATGTCGCGCTCCTGCCCGTTCAGCCAAAGCAGCAGGCCGGGCGCGGCGAGCAGCCCGAAAAAGACCGGCAGGCCGATCATCAGGAACAGCAGGAAAAGGGGCAGGAACCAGACCAGCATCGCGTCACTCCACCGTCAGGTCGGCGTCCATCTGCGGACGCAACCGGTCTTCGCCACCCAGCAGACCCACCATGGCCCGGAGGATCAGTTCGACATTCACCACCGTCAGCAGCACCACGCCCACCCAGAGCGACAGGAAGGACAGCGACAGCGGCATCTTGGTCCAGCCCCAGGCAAAGCCGAAGGCCGGCGACTCCTTGGTGCAGACGGTCAGGTCCAGCCCCGTCAGCGGGATCGGAACCGAGAATTTCAGCGTGAAGGGCAGCCACAGGGTCGAGGACTTGAACAGGCAACTGCCGAAGACATGCTTGTGGCCCAGCTGGATCGCCACGATCAGCACCAGCAGCGACACGCCCAGCAGTGCAATCGTCAGCAGGGCGCCCACCGTGCGCGGCAGAACCGCCTGGATCATGTCGATGGCGACGAACCCGCCCCGGCGATAGGCCGAGGGCGCGATCAGCCCGGTCATCCACAGCATCAGGAAGCGCGCGGCCTCTTCGGGCCAGGGCAGGGCGTTGTTGAGGACATAGCGCATGAAGACCTGCAACAGGATGCAGACCACCATCAGGCCGATGGCGAGGGTCGCAAATCCCCGGCCAAGGCGCAGGACCACGTCCAGCACGGCCTGCAACGGGCGCAGCAGCGCCAGCAATATGGCCATTGGCCATCTCCTCCCTGTTGCGCCGTGCCCGTTGTTGTTTTGCTTTGGGCTTACGACGCTTCTGTAAAGCCTCCGTAACGGCCGCCGTGGAACAGCAGCGGCGCTCCGGGGCGCGTGGTCACGCGGGTCACGCGTGCCACGATGATCGAATGGTCGCCCGCGTCATGCACGGCCTCGGTCGTGCATTCGAACCGGGCGAGGCAACCGTTCAGCAGCGGCACGCCTCTTGCGCCCCGCTCCCAGTCGAGCCCGTCAAAGGCGTCGCCGGTGCGGGCGAACCCGCTGCACAGCGCAACCTGGTCGGTGCCGACCACGTGGATCGCGAAATGCGGGACCGCCATGAAGAACGGGTAGCGCGACGAGGACTTGGCCGGCGACCACAGAACCAGCGGCGGGTCCAGCGACACGCTGGCAAAGCTGTTGGCGGTGATCCCGATGGGGCCGGTGCCGGTTTCGCAGGTCACGACGGTCACGCCCGTGCCGAACTGCCCCAGCGCGTCGCGAAAGGCGCGCGGGTCGCCCGTGGCCGGGTCGAAGCTGTGGCTGCGATTGGTCATCGGGGCGTTCATGTGCGGGCCTCAGGGCACTTCGTGTCCAAGGGCGAGGGAATAGAGTTCAAACCATGTCTCCCGGTCCAGCCGGACCCTTGCAGCATCGCCGATACGGGCGATGCGGTCCAGATTGTTGGTGCCGAGGACAGGTAGGATGCGAGAGGGATGGGCCAAGAGCCATGCGATGGCCACGGCCGCATCATCGACGTCGAATTCGGTGCCGATCTCGGCCAGGCGGTTGCGCAGCGCGGCATTCCGGCCCTCGAACAGCGCGCCGCCACCCAGCGGCGACCATGCCATCAGGGGCTGGCCGTGGCGCTGGTGAAACGCGACATCGCCGTTGGTGAAGGGCGCGTGATGCAGCAGGCTGATCTCGATCTGGTTCGTCGCCAGCTTTGTCGTCATCGCCGATTGCAGCAACTCCCAGTCCCAAGGACGGAAGTTCGACACGCCGACAGCGCGGACCTTGCCCGACTTCACCACCTCGTCCAGCGCGGCACCGGTCTCGAAGTGGTCCATCATCGGGTCGGGGCGGTGGATCAGCAGAAGGTCGATATGATCGATCTTCATCAGCCGCAGGCTATGGTCCACGGATTTCACGATGTGCAGCCGCGTGGTGTCGTAATACTTGACCCGGGCATTGGCATAGCGCCCCGCCGGCGCGACGATGTCGCATTTCGTGACGATCTCGATCCGGTTGCGGATCTCGGGCGTCATGGCGGTCCCGAGGATCTCCTCGGCCTCGTAGCCACCATAGATGTCGGCCTGGTCCATCGTCGTGATGCCCTGATCCAGACACGCGGCGATCTTGTTGCGCACATGGCCAACCGAGGTGTCGGTGTCGTCACCCAGCCGCCACATGCCATGGACAAGGCGGCTCATCTCCAGCGTGTCGGTCAGTCGGATACGGTCCATTCTTCGATCCTTTCGCGCGTCAGCGACGGTCGCCTGATCCCAGCGGCGTCAGCGGGGTCTCGGCGGGCACGCGGCCATAGGCGTGGTTCAACTGACAGGTCTTCATCTGCGGCAGCACCTTGCCGCCGAAATGCCGGCATTCGTCGACATGCGGATAGCCCGACAGGATGAAGGCGCGCACGCCCATCTTCTTATACTGCTCCAGCTCGCTCAGCACCTGGTCGGTCGACCCCACCAGCGCCGCGCCACAGCCCGAGCGCGCCCGGCCGATGCCCGTCCACAGGTGCGGCTCGACATAGCCGAACTGGTCGGCCAACTCGCGCGCGCGGGCCTGGTGCGCGACGCCGAGGCTGATCGCGTCATGGCTGCGTTCGCGGATCAGCTTGCCGTATTCGTCGTCGAGCTTGCTGACGATGTGTTCCGCCCATTCGCGCGCCTCGGCCTCGGTATCGCGCACGATCATGTGCACGCGCAGCCCGTAGTCCAGCGTCCGCCCGTGCCTTTCGGCGGCGGCGTTGGCGTCCTTCATGCGCAAAGCGATCTGCTCTTTCGGCTCGGGCCACATCAGGTAGACGTCGCAATGCTGGCCGCACAGGTCCAGCGCGTCCGGGCTGTAGCCTCCGAAATACAGCAGCGGCCCGCCGGTCTGGTAGGGACGGGCAGGGTCGGTCCAGAGCCCCTCGAAATCATAGACCTCGCCCTTGTAAGTGATCTTGTCCCGGGTCCAGGCCTGTTTCAGGATCTCCACCACCTCGCGCGAGCGCTGGTAGCGAAAGGCGCTGTCGGCCTTCTCGCCCGGAAAATCCGACGAGATGATGTTCACCGTCAGCCGGCCTTCCAGCATGTGATCCAGCGTCGCGATGGTGCGGGCCAGCATGATCGGCTGCATCTCGCCGCAGCGCACGGCGGCGAGGAAATTGATGTTGTCGGTGATCGGCGCACAGCCGGCCACAAAACTCAGCGTGTCCTGCCCGACCTGGTAGGAGGACGGGCAGAGGATGTTGCGGAACCCCTGCGCCTCGGCCTCCTTGACGATCCCCGAGCAATGCGTCCACGACGACCGCAGCCGCCCCTCTGGGACGCCCAGGTATTCGTAATCGTCCGAACACAGCGCCGCGAACCACGACACTTCTACGGCATCCAGATCGGCGGAGGTGACGGGCACGATGGTCATGAAAGGTGCCTTTCGCGTGTGACTTTCCAGTTGCGTAGCACCCCGTTTGATGTAGATCAATAGTGTATCAATTTGCCGGACCAAAGAATGACAGACCGCCACGCCCTGCCGCTGCATGTGCAGATCAGCGAGATGCTGATCCGCGACATCAATGCGGGGCGGCTGACCGATGGCGAGCGGCTGCCGCCGGAACGCGCCTTTGCGGAACGGCTGGGGATTTCCGTCGGCACCCTGCGCAAGGCGCTGGGCGATCTCGCCGACAAGGGTATGCTGGAGCGCGTGCAGGGCTCTGGCAACTACGTGCGGGCGCGGACCGACGCGAAATCGGTCTACGCCTTCTTCCGCGTCGAACTGCTGGAGGGCGGCGGCCTGCCCACGGCGGAACTGCTGTCGGTGGAGCGCGTGACGAAGGACGCCGGACTGCCCGACTTCGGCTCCTCTCCCGAGGGGTTCCGCATCCGCCGCCTGCGCCGGCTGTCGGGCAAACCCGCCGTGCTCGAGGAAATCTGGCTCGACGGCACTTACGCCGAGACGATCCAGCCCGGCGACCTGCGCGAGAGCCTGTATCTCTATTACCGCGAGGCGCTGGGCCTCTGGATCACCCGCGCCGAGGACCGCTTGGGCCTTGCCACGATGCCGGATTGGGCACCGGACGCCTTCGGCCTGTCACCCGGCGCACCGACCGTCATGGCGACCCGGATCAGCTGGGGCCAGGACGGCGCGCGGGCCGAGGTCTCGCGCAACTGGATCGACACGAATATCGCCACCTACGTGGCACGGATCGTATGAGGAATTCCGACTTGGACCAGAAGATCATCCGTTACGGCATCATCGGCTGCGGCATGATGGGGCAGGAGCACCTGCGCAACATCGCCCTGCTGCCCGGGGCCCGCGTCGCCGCCATCTACGAGCCGAACGAGTTGATGGCGAATGCCGCCAAGGCCATCGCGCCCAATGCGCGGCTGGCCATGTCGATCCCCGACCTGCTGGCGGACGATCTCGATTGCCTGCTGGTGGCCAGCCCCAACCATGTCCATGTCGACCAACTGGAAGAGGTCGCGCGTATTCGCCCTCTGCCGGTTCTGATGGAAAAGCCTTTGTATACCTCGCCGGAACAGGGCGCGCGGCTGGAGGCGCTACGCGCGTCCTATCCCGCGCCGGTCTGGGTGGCGATGGAATACCGCTACATGCCGCCGATCCAGACCTTCCTGGATGAGATCGAGCGCGCCACCGGGGGCGTGACCATGCTGACCATCCGCGAGCACCGCTTTCCATTCCTGCCCAAGGTCGGCGACTGGAACCGCTTCAACCGCAACACCGGCGGCACGCTGGTCGAGAAATGCTGCCATTTCTTCGACCTGATGCGGTTGGCGCTGAAATCCGATCCCGTGCGTGTCATGGCCAGTGCCGGGCAGGCGGTGAATCATCTCGACGAGGAATATGGCGGAGAGGTGCCCGACATCTGGGACACCGCCTATGTCATCGTGGATTTCGCCAGCGGCGCGCGGGCGATGCTGGAACTCTGCATGTATGCGGAAGGATCGCGCTACCAGGAGGAACTGTCTGCCGTCGGCCCGGCTGGCAAGATCGAGGCACTGGTTCCCGGGCCGGGCCGCTTCTGGCCCACGCACCTGGGTCTGCCGCCGGTGCCGCAGGTCATTGTCAGCCCGCGCCATCCAAAGGGACCGCAGACGGTCGATATTCCGGTGGATCCGACACTGCTGGCGGCGGGAGATCATAACGGCTCGACCTTCTACCAGCACCAGCGTTTCCTTTCGGTGGTGCGGGGCGCTGCCGAGACCGAAGTGACGCTCGACGATGGCGCCTGGGCGGTGCGGATGGGCCTTGCCGCGCAGCAATCCGCAGTGACGGGCCAGGCGGTGACCTTCTGACTGCGCGGGGTGAGGCGTCCGGGCCACAGTCCGGCCACATTTCACGGTTCATCTTGGGTCCGCGGCCCCGAAAACCGCATCATGTGCCGCCTGCGCCAATTTAAATGTGGCGAAACAAGGGCCAATCCGGTAGACGCATAGCCATAAAACAAGCTGCCCGGACGAAAAATGGGCGGCACAGAGGCAGAGCGGTGTTAACATGAGCGCGATTGATTTCGTGGTGCGTAGTCCTGTGGGCGCGGTCCGGCGTGGCTCCGTGGGCGATGAGGCGCAGGGCTTCCTGGTCGACGCGGGCACGGGCAACGACATTTCCCTGAACATCAGCCAGGACGACCTTCGCGGCTACGACCGCGCGGCGAACGACCTGCTGATCACGCTGGCCGATGGCCGCGTGATCGTCCTCGAGGGTTATTTCGAGGACGGAGGCAACCGTCTGTTCCTCTCCAGCAACGGCCAGTTGAACCAGGTGACCTTCGTCGAGGCCGACGGCGGCGCGCTGTTCGCGCAATACGGGCCCACCGAGTTCGCCGGCAAGTGGAGCCCCGACGACGCGCTGATCTTTCTCGACGATCCCGCCGTGGTGGCTGAAGCCGCCTATGGCGATGACCAGGTCAGCATGCTGGGCACCGCGCTGCTGGGCGCCACCGGCCTTGGCGCGGCGGGCGCGGGTCTGGCCGGCCTGGGCGGCCTCGCCTGGCTGGGCGGCGGCAGCGGCGGCAGTGGCGGCAACGGCGGCGGGGGTGGCGGCGAAAGCTGGACGCCGCCCACGGTCGACAATGCCGATGGAGAGCTTGCGGTCGGTGGTGGCGACGACCGCACGATCACCGTGACTGGCACGGCCGAGACCGGATCGACCGTCGAGATCACCATCGACGGCACCACCCTCACCGGCACGTCCGAGGATGGCACCTGGTCTGTCGTCTTCGAGGGCGACGACTTTCCCGGCGATGGCGACCACGGCGACCTGACCGTGATCGTGACCGACCCGGACGGCACCGTGCGCGACCTGGACGGACCGTCCATCGTCGTCGACTTCACCCCGCCCGAGCTGGGCATCGACAGCGGCACCGTCTCGACCGGCGACCTGTTCAACGCCGAGGGCCATGCAGGCGGCGTCACGATCTCGGGTCATGCCGAGGTGGGCAGCAGCGTCACCGTCTCGATGGGCGGCCAAGCCGAAACCGTCATCGTGGGCGGCGACGGATCGTGGTCTTTCACGGTGGATGACGGCGTGTTGCCCGGCGGCGAATACCTTGCCGACCTGACCGTGACCGCGAGCGACCGGTTCGGCAACACGACCACCGTCACCGATGCCATCGACATCGACACGATCCCGCACCCGCTGACCATCGACGACGTCACTGGCGACGGCGTGGTGAACCTGGCCGAGGCCGAGGGCGGTTTCGCGATCACCGGGGGCTCGACCCCTGGCGCAGTCGTCACCGTCTCCTTCGGCAACCTGACGCAGGACGTGACCGTGGGGCCCGATGGCCGCTGGTCGCTGTCCGTCACGCAGGCGGATTTCGCAGGCGGCGAGTATGCGGCACAGGTCACCGTCTCGACCGTGGATAGGTCCGGTAACGTCTCGACCGCCATGTCGGCCGTGCAGGTTGACACCGTGAACGCCGTGTCGCTCGACAACGCGCCGCTGACCGGAGACGACGTGATCGCCGGGGCAGAGCGTGACGCGGGCGTGACGCTGAGCGGCACGACCCAGCCAGGATCGAGTGTCGATGTCACCATCGAGGGCGTGACCCGCAGCGCGACCGTCAGCGCCTCTGGCGCGTGGAGCGTGACCTTTGCCGCCGCCGACATCGCAACCGGTACCTACGAGGCCACCGCCAGTATCGTCTCGACCGACAGCGCGGGCAACGGGGTGACGACCAGCCATGCCTTTGCCGTCGACACCGAGGGCGCGATCACCATCGACACCGCCGGGGTCGAGGGCGACGGCATCGTGAACGCCGCCGAGCGCGCTGATGGCGTGGTTCTGAACGGCACCGGAGAGCCCGGCTCCGACGTGGCCGTGACCGTCGCGGGCAGCGTGATCGACACGACCGTGGGCGCCACTGGCGCCTGGAGCGTGACGATTCCCGCAGGCCTCGTGCCGGAGGGCGTCACTGGCCTCGCGGTCAGCGCCACGGCGACCGACGCTGCGGGCAACCGGGCCACGGCGTCGGGCACCATCGCCATCGACACCCAGACCAGCGTCACCCTCACGCCCACCGGGGCGGGCGGCGATGGCGTGGTGAACGCGATGGAACATGCCGGGGGCGTGACCCTGACCGGATGGGCCGAACCGGGCGCGACCGTCGCGGTCACGCTGGGCCAGATCACCCACCAGGCCGTCGTTCAGGCCAACGGATCCTGGAGCGCTGCCTTCATCCCGGCCGAGATCCCGGCCGGAGAGCGCATCCTGCCCGTCACCGCCATCGCGACCGACCGGGCCGGCAACAGCGCCACCACAACCGGCACGCTGGATGTCGACACGCTGGTGACGAACTTTACCCAGACCGGCCAGCCCGGCGGGGTCGATGGCGTGCTGAACGCCGCCGAGGCGGCGCAAGGCCTGACCCTGACGGGGACGACCGAGATCGGCTCGACCGTCGCGGTCACTTTTGGCGGTGTCACGCGCGCCGCCACGGTTGCCGCCGATGGCACCTGGTCGGTGACCTATGCAGCGGGCGAATTGCCCTCGGGCGAGCGGACCGTGACCATGAGCGCTACCGCCCGCGACGCCGCCGGCAACACCGAGACGCTGACCCAGGAGGTGCGCATCGACACGGATGCGGGACTCTTGACGATCAGCGCCAACCCTGTCGAGGGCGACGACGTGGTGAATGCGGCCGAGGCTGCCGATGGCGTGACCCTGCTGGGCACCTCGACGCCGGGCCAGTGGGTCGATGTCACGATGAACGGCGTCACCCTGACCGTGCAGACCGACGCCACCGGCACCTGGCGCGCGCCCTACCAGGCATTTCAGGTGGCGCCGGGCACCTACACCGCGCAGATCAGCGCCTCGATCACCGACAGCGCGGGAAATACGCTGGTCCGGACGGATTCCGTCCGCGTCGATACGGAGGTGGTCAATTTCGGCATCTCGCCCGATCCGGTCACCGCGGACAACGTCATCAACGCGGCCGAACGGTTGCAGGGCGTAACGCTGGCGGGCTCGACAGAGCCGGGTGGCAGCGTCACGGTCGTGGTCGGCGGCGTCAGCCGCGAGGCGACAGTGACTGCCGATGGCGGCTGGTCGGTGCAACTGGGCGCCGGTGAACTCCCGCAGGGAGAGACGATCGCGCAGGCGCAGGTGCTGACCACCGATGCCGCCGGCAACACGGCTCAGACCTCGATCCTGCTGAACATCGACACCGAAGTGCGCGTCCTCGCGCTGTCCGGCGCGCCCATCGCGGGCGACGGCATCGTGAATGCGGCCGAGGCGATGGCGGGCGTCACCCTTACCGGCGTGGTCGAACCCGGTTCGACCGTCATGCTGGCGGTCGGCGGGCAGAGCATCGCCGCCAGTGTCGCCGCCAATGGCGGCTGGACCGCGCAGATCCCACCCTCGGCCATTCCCGGCGGTACCGGCGGCCTGCCCGTCACCATCACCGCGACCGATGCGGCGGGCAACACTGCCACGCTCACCGAGATGGTCGCGATGGATACCGATGCACCCGAGACGCTCAGCTGGGTGGGCTATGGCCGCGACGGCGGCGGCGTCGACCAGATCCGCACCGGGATAACCGACGACGCGGTGTATCTGGGCCGACTGGCAGGCACCGACGCCAATCCGATGATTCTCGACGTGGCGCTGGCCGACAGCACCGACATCCCGATCCTGGGCCAGACCTATCACACGCCGGTCAGCACGATCCCGGACGGTACACACCTTGTGCTGGCCTCGACCGACGCGGCCGGGAACTCCTCGGGCGCCTACCTGGTGACCGATGATCCCGCGACAAACGCGGTGCGCATGTCAGACCAGATCGCACAGGCGCTGGGCGAGTTCGACGTGGACACGATCGACCTGCATTTCGCCGAGGACAGCAGCCTGACCATCACCGAGGCGCAGATCGTGGCGCTGTCCTCGATCACCGACACGGTGACGGTGATGGGCGGCAACGACGACATCGTGACCATCCGGGGCGCGCAGGCGCAGGGCAGCAATGGCGCGGGCTACAACGTGTTCACGCTGGGCGATGCGACGCTGCTGATCGATGACGACATCACGCAGGTCCATACTGGCGTGGTCTGACGGCAAGAGTAACGTCCGGAGGCCCGGCCGAACCGGGCCCCGGATCCCGAAAAACGATAATCGGGCCGAAACGGGGGCACGAGATGAGACTGAGCAGGCGGAACGTCGGGTTGATCGTCGCGGTGACGGTCCTGCCCGGCTGCATGAAGGACATGACCGAAGGCGGCGTGAGCCGCTTTCTGGGCGGGGCCGAGCCGCGCCTTGCCGAAACGTCCGATGCGCCGGGCGTCCGAAATGCAGTGGTCCGTTCCGCCGAGGTCTCGCCGATCATCCACGCGCTTCGGACGCGCCCCTCGGTCCTTGTCCCCGGTACGCCCTATGACCGCGTGGCGCAGGCGGTGATCGCCTCGGACGCCCACGTGGCAGAGGCCGAGTTGCGCGTCGCGCGGCTGCGCGCCGAGGCGGCGGAGAAGAACTGGCTGCCCCGGATCGGGCCGCGCATCTCGCTGGATTCGCTGGGCGCCTTCGTGGCCGACCTGGTGGTGCAACAGGTGCTGTTCGACAATGGCCGCAAGCTGGCCGAGCGCGACCTTGCAAAGTCGGATGTGGAACTGGCCGCCGTGACGCTGGTCGAGGATGGCAACCGTCGCGTCTTCGACGCGCTGTCGCTGTATCTGACGGTGCAGGAAAACCGCGAATTGCGGGCGCATCTCGACCGTGCCGATGCCGAGATGGCGCATTTCGAATGGGTGATGACGGAACGGGTGCGCGGCGGCGTCTCGGACATGTCCGATCTCAACGTGATCCGCCAGAAACGCGCCGCCACGCGCGCCCGTGCCACGGAGGCCGCCGAGGCCGCCCTTGCGGCGCAGGCCGAACTGGACGCGATGGCGGGTTATCCGGTCGAAAGCGTGACAGGTATGGGCGGATTGCGCGTGGTACCAACCGGCGAGGCGCTGGACGTGTTGCGCGCCCAGGGCGAACGCGACCGCGCCCTGGCGCAGGCCCGCATCGCCCGCGCCGGCCACCTGCCGGGCCTGACTGCCAGCGCTGCGACCGATGGCTCTGCCGGGCTGGAGGTGATGACGGATTCGCTGTTCGGTCTTGGCACCATGGCCGAACTCCAGGCCATCGACGCCACCCGCGACCTCGCCGAACGCCGCGTGACCGAGGCGCGCGAGACCGCGCAACGCCAGGTCGCCAGCCAGACCCGCCAACTCGAGGCCTACCGGCGGCAGGCGGATGAGGCGCGCGGCCTGACTACGCAGGCCGCCGCCAACCTGGACCTGTTCCGAAAGCAATACGAAGGTGGTCAGCGGCAGGTGATGGACGTGGTCGGCGTCTACGAGACCCATGCCCGCGCGCTGGAAACCGAGATCGACCTGCGATTCAAAGCCGCCCGCGCCGAACTGGAACTGGCCCGCCTGCGCGGTGCGCTGGCCGAAGGGGCGCGCATTTGACGGCCGAGCCGATCCTCGGGCGCGCAGGCCGTGCCATGCTGCGCGCCATCGAGGGCGGCAAGACGACGGGCCTCATGCGCCGTCCGAGGCAGTCTGCACGGGCCAAGGCGCGCGCGGACCTGATCCGGGCCTTCGCCGAGCGGCTGGGAGTGGTCTCTCGCCCGCAGGAGGTCTTCGACGCGCTGGCCCGCCATGCCGGGCCAGAGGACAGCTACGGGATCGAGGCGCTGACCGCCGGGCTGTGCGCCGCCGGGCTGCGCGTGGATACGCTGACACCCGACGCGCTGGTGCCCGGGCTCTGGCCCGCGCTGGCACTGATGTCGAACGGGCAAGCGGTGCTGGTGCTGAAACAGGATGGCGACGGGCTGGCGGTGCACGATGCCGCCGCACCGGGGCAGCGCGCCCGCGTTCCCCTGTCCGAGTTCGAGCCGTTCTTTTCCGGCTATCTCCTGCAGGCCCGGGCCGCACCGCAGCCCGCCGCCACGGCGCAGCAATCGGACGGCCATTGGTTCTGGGGCCAGTTCCACCGCTTCACCCGGCATTTCGCCGAGGTAGCGCTGGGCTCTTTCGTGGCAAACCTTCTGGCGGTCTCGGTCGCGCTGTTCAGCCTCCAGGTCTATGACCGGGTGATCCCGCACCAGTCCGAGGCGACGCTGTGGGTTCTGGCCGCCGGCGCCGCACTGGCGCTGCTGATGGAGGGGTTCCTCAAGGTCGCCCGCGCCCATCTGCTGGACGGGGCCGGGCGGCAGATCGAGCTTGGCGTCCAGGGGCTGCTGATGCGGCGCCTGCTGGGCATGCGGTCGGACCAGCCCGGGCGCGCGCCCTCGCAACTGTTCTCGGCGATGCGCGAATTCGGCTCTGTGCGCGAGTTCTTCACCGCCTCGACCGTCGGTGCGCTGGCCGACATCCCCTTCATCTTCGTCTTTCTGCTGCTGGTCTGGTCGATCGCCGGCCCGGTCGTGTGGGTGCTGGTGGCAGGAGGCGTACTGATGGTGGTGCCTGGCTTCTTCCTGCAACGCCGGATGATCCGCCTGACGCAGGAGACACAGGGCGCAAGCGCTCGCGCCTCGCGCCTGTTGCAGGAGGTCGTGACCGATCTCGACACGATCAAGACGCAGCGCGCCGAAACCCGCTTTGCCCGCAGCTGGGACGAGTTGACGGCGCTGACCGCGCTGAAATCCTCCGACCAGCGGAAACTGGCGGCGGCGCTGACCTTCTGGAGCCAGGGCGTGCAGCAGGCGACCTATGTCGCCGCCGTCGTCACCGGCACCTACCTGGTCTTCGCTGGGGACTTCACCGTGGGGTCGATCATCGCGGTGGGCATCCTGTCGTCGCGCACGCTGGCGCCGCTGACGCAGCTGGCGGGCATCATGGCGCGCTGGGGCAACGTCAAGGCGGCGCTGGACGGGCTGGACGCGATCGCCGGCGTGGCCCAGGATCGCGCACCGGCGCGGACCTACCTGCGGCGCGACCGGCTGCGCGGCGCCTATGACCTTCGCGACCTGACCTTTCGCTACGATCCCGAAGGCGCCGCGGTGCTGGACCTGTCGGCGTTGGCGATCCAACCGGGGCAGGTGCTGGCGGTGCTGGGCGCGAACGGGTCAGGCAAGTCGACGCTGCTCAAGGTGCTCAGCGGGCTTTATTCGCCGGCCTCCGGCAAGGTGCTGGTCGACGGCTGCGAGATGGCGCAGATCGACCCGGACGACCTGCGCCGCCGCATCGGCTACCTTGGTCAGGAAGTGCGCCTGTTCCACGGCAGCCTGCGCGACAACCTGACCCTGGCGCAGACGGAACGCGACGACGACCGCCTGTACCAGGCGCTGGATTTCGCCGGGCTGGGCCAATACGTCAAGGCGCATCCCAAGGGGCTGGACCTTGATATCCGCGATGGCGGAGAGGGGCTGTCCGTTGGCCAGCGGCAAAGCATCGGCTGGGCACGGTTGTGGTTGCAGGATCCCGACATCTGCCTGCTGGACGAACCCACTGCTGCGCTGGACCAGACGCTGGAAGCGACGCTGATCTCGCGCCTCGGTCCCTGGTTGCAGGGGCGGACAGCGGTGATCGCGACGCATCGCGTGCCGATCCTGGCGCTGGCCTCGCGCACGATGATCCTGTCTGGCGGGCGCCTTGCTATTGATGGTCCGCGCGACCAGGTGCTCGACCATCTGCGCCGGGGGGCCGCCTGATGAGCGTCTCGACACCGGACCCTTCCACGAAACTGAAACACGCGCTGCGCGGGCCGTCGCTGACCGTATGGCTCTGCGCCTGTTCGGTCTGGCTGTTCATCCTCTGGGCCAGCTCCGCCTGGCTGGACGAGATCGTGCGCAGCGAGGGGCAGGTCATTTCCTCGTCACGGCCACAGATCATCCAGAACCTCGAAGGCGGCATCCTGACGGAACTGCTGGTCAAGGAGGGCGACGAGGTGCTGCGCGGCGACGTGCTGGCGCGGCTGCATGGCACGCAGTTCCAGTCCTCGGTCGACGATCTGCAGGACCAGATCACCGCCCTCGAGATCCGCCGCCTGCGGCTGGAGGCCGAACTGGCGGGGGCGTCGGATTTCGGCGTTCCCGCCGCCTTGTCGCGGCGGATGCCGGAGATGGTTGCCTCGGAACGCGCGCTTCTGGCGGCGCGGCAATCGGATTTCGCCTCGCGCCGCGATGGGGCCGCCCGGGTCCTGGCGCAGGCAAAAAGCGAGATGACGCTGATGGAGGACCTGCTGGACAAGAAGGTGGTCGCCCTGATCGAGGTGACGCGGGCGCGCAAGGCGCATGCCGATGCGAAGCGCAGCCATGACGAGATCGTCACCCAGACCGAACTGGCCCGCGCGACCGACTATTCCGACACGCTCAAGGAACTGGCGACGCTGCGGCAGAACCTGAAATCCAGCCAGGACCAGCTGAACCGAACGGTGCTGACCTCGCCAATGCATGGCGTGGTCACAAAGCTGGCCGTGACCACGATCGGCGGCGTCGTGCGCCCCGGCGAGGAGATCATGCAGATCATCCCGATGGACGAGGAATTGTTCATCGAGGCGCGAATCGCCCCCGAGAACATCGCCAACATCCGCAGCGGTCAGGAGGCGACGATCAAGCTGAGCGCCTATGACTACACGATCTACGGCACGTTGAAGGGACGGGTCGACGTGATCTCGGCCGACACGTTCCGCGACGAACGCAACCCCGAGGTGCCGCCGCATTACAAGGTGACGGTGCGCGTCGACCTGGCCTCGCTGACCGACCGCCAGGTGGCCATCGAGATCCGCCCCGGCATGCTGGCCACCGCCGAGTTGCACACCGGCGAGAAGACGGTGCTGCAATACCTGCTGAAGCCGCTCTACAAATCGCGCGAGGCCTTTCGCGAGCCGTGATCCGGAGGAGCCGCGCGATGCGCGGCGCAGGATATCTCGGCCCGCGCCTGCGGCCCGGTCCTCGGGCTGGCGCCTGCGACGGCGTCTGTCGCTTGCATGGCGTCGGGCAGCCGGAGAATGCGGGAGCCTCCGGCGGCAAGATGGATCAGCCGGCGCTGTCCAACCAGATCGTGACTGGCCCGTCATTGACAAGGTGCACCTGCATGTCCGCGCCGAAACGACCCGTGGCGACCGGGATGCCCTGGACCTGGACCTGTGCCGCAAAATGCTCGTAGAGCCTTTCGCCCTCGGCCGGGGCGGCGGCGGTGGAGAAACCGGGACGGTTGCCGCGCGCGGTGTCGGCGGCCAGCGTGAACTGGCTGACCACCAGTGCCGCGCCGCCCATGTCGAGGATCGAGCGGTTCATCCTCCCCTCGTCGTCCTTGAAGATGCGCAGCTTCGCGATCTTTGCCGCCATCCGGTCAGCCTCGGCCTGCGTGTCGCCCTGCATGGCGCAGACCAGGATCAGCAGGCCGGGCCCGATCTCGCCCACCGTGGCGCCGCCGACCTCGACCCGCGCCTCCGTGACACGCTGGATCAGCGCCCTCATAGCTCGGAGTCCCAGGGCGGGTTGGCGCCGGCGCGGCTGACGGTGACGGCGGCGGCGCGGGCGCCCAGTTCGACCGTGGGGCGCAGGGTTTCGGGCGTGGCGGCTCGCAGGGCTGCGCGGGTCA
Organism: Thetidibacter halocola; assembly: GCF_018224955.1. GTDB lineage: Bacteria > Pseudomonadota > Alphaproteobacteria > Rhodobacterales > Rhodobacteraceae > Thetidibacter > Thetidibacter halocola. Next base: position 257,454 of record NZ_JAGTUU010000006.1, on the reverse strand, counting down.
GCAAACCCGCCCGGTGCAACCCGGCGAGCAGGCCTGCGTTGAACGTGTCTCCCGCTCCGACCGTGTCGACCACCGCGACCTTCCGTGCGGGGACATGGGTCATACCGCCTGCCTGATGCATTTCGATGCCATCGGCACCACGAGTCACCAGCACCAGAGCCGTTCCATCCTGCAGCAACGCCTCGGGCGTGGTGCCGAGCCAAGCCATGTCCTCGTCCGAGATCTTGACGATGTCGGCGCGCGCCAGCATCGCCGAAAGGCGCGCGCGATAGCGCGCCGCGTCCGCGATGAAGCCGGGTCGGATGTTCGGGTCGATCATCACGAGGCGATCTGCGGCCTGTAGGCACAGCGCGGCATAGGCGTCGGCGGCGGGTTCGGAGACCAGGCTGATTCCGCCCAGGAACAGGGCTTCGATTCCGTCGAGCTCGGGGAGGTCGGCCTCGGTCAGCATCCGCCCGGCGGTGTTCTCGTCGTAGAAGGCGTATTGCGCGTGGCCGTTGGTCAGCGTGACGAAGGCCAGGGTCGTCGGGCGGTCGCTGCGGTCGGCGCGCGTGTGGTCGACGCGCGAGGCGGTCAGCGTCTTGGCCAGAAGCGCGCCGAAAAGGTCGGTGGACAGCCCGCCGAACCAGCCCGCCGGTGCGCCGAGCCGCCCCAGCGCGATGGCGGTGTTGAAGACGGCGCCGCCAGCATAGGGGGCAAAGGCGCTTTCGCCCGCCGTCGTCTCGCGGGGGAGCATGTCGATCAGGGCTTCGCCGCAGCAGAGGATCATCGCGGGTCTCCGGAATTTGTTTGCGCTAACATGCCGAAAGCGTGCGGCAACGGCAAGGGGTGGATTTGAGCCGGATCAAGGCGGCGCCCGGCCCGGCGCGGCAGTCTGGCAGCATGGATCAACCAGACAGCGAGGAGGTTTTCACAATGGTCGAATCCAGTCAATCCGGCCTCTGGCCGAACCTTTACGCCCCGTTCCGTGGGCTGGGCACGAAGCTGGGCGAATGGTTGTCGCCTGCCTCGGACGCATCCTCGGACGAGACTGCCTACCGGATCACGATGGAACTGCCGGGCGTGCCCGAGGAGGCCATTGACCTGACGGTGGACCAAGGCGTGCTGACCGTCTCGGGCGAAAAGACCGAGAGCCGCGAGGAAAAGGGCGAGACCTGGTATTTTTCGGAACGGCAGTTCGGCGGATTCCGCCGGTCCTTCCGTCTGCCGAGCGATGCTGATGCCGCCAGGGCCGAGGCGCATGTCAAGGACGGCGTGCTGGAGATCACCGTGCCGCGCAAGGCGCCCGATGCCGGGCAGGGCACCAAGATCGCCGTCAAGCGCAAGTAGGACGATCAGGAGGGCGGGCTCAGACCACGCCCTCCTGGAGCGCAATGCCATAGCCGACCGCCGCCGCCACCAGCAGGCCCAGGATCACCGCAAAGGCGATCTTCCAGCCCGACCAGGGCCGTTCGCCCTGCACCCGGCCGGTGCGCCCATTGACCACGAAGCGATAGGTCTGGCCGCGATACTTGTAAGCGGCCAGCCAGACCGGCAGCAGCACATGCTTGAACGTCACGTCGCGCACGGATGTGTCGATCCGGTGGATGCGCTGCTGATCCCCGCCGATGTCAAAGCGCACGTCGCGGGCGATCTGGTTGTCCATGATGGTGCGCCCTTCCACGAACCCCTCATCGAGGTCGACCTGATAGCCTTCGGCCCGGAAGCCCGCGAGGAATTCGGGGCGGTAGGGCTCCAGCGCCGACAGGTCCCAAGGTTCCAGCCCGTCGGTAAAGCGTTTCGGCAGCGATTTCGACGCCAGCACCAGAACGTCGTCGAAGAACCGCGCGACCCGGCCCGATTTCGGCGTCCAGCGCACCTTTTGCACCCGGACCTGCTGGCGCTTGCCGTCGCGCATCACGCTGTGCGTTTCGTAATAGACGGTGCCGCGCTCGCCCCGATAGGTCGATTCGGTGTTGGCGTCGAAGGTCCAGTAGGGCACGTAGATGCCGCTCATCCTGCGGCCCTTGCGGGCATAGTCCTGCAAGCCGTTCGGCGCGAACCACAGCCGGCCCAGCCAGTCGGTCATCGCCTTGCGGGCGGCTCCCTCGTCCAGCGCGAAGGGCAGTACGCCGCGCGGCTTTATGTGGCGGTTGATACCGGTGTCGGTGACGACCGGCGTGGCGCAGAACGGGCAGACGGCGGCATGCACCGCCGGATCGAATTCCACTTCGGCTGCGCAGTTGGGGCATTTCGAGACGCGGGTTTCCTCCATCTCCTGCAAGGGCAGGAGATTGCGGATCGCCGCCTGGAAATCCAGCTCGCGCACGCCGCCCTCCCAGGGGCCGGTTTGTGCCGCGACGATACGGGTCGATCCGCAGAAGTCGCAGACCAATTGCCCCGCTTCCGGGTCAAAGCGGTAATCCGCGCCGCATCGCTCGCAGGGAAAGCGGTGTTCCTCGGTCATGCTCGCTCCGGTCTGGCCGTCCGGGAAACTGGCAGGGACAGCCCGGAAAGAAAAGCCCCGACCGCCGCTTGATCCGTGGCGGGGGGGCGTTAGGCTGGCGGCATGAAAGCCCTGGCGATCCTTCTTGCGGCCGCGTTGGCCGGACCTGCGCAAGCCGATGGCGCGAGCTTCACCTTTGCTTGGCAGGGGGCGGGCGGCTATGCCATGACGGGCGCCATGTCCTTTGATCCGGCGCTGATCGGGCGGCGGATGGTGCGTGAACAGGATGTGTCCTGCTTTGTCATCGAGGGAACGAAGGACGGCATCCCGATCGGGCGCTGGATGCTGGGCATGCTGGGGCCGGACACGTCGTGGCGGCTGTTCTTCGACCCCGTTGCCAGCGCCTTTGTCGTCGAGGGGCATGGCGTGCGGATGCCGCAGGCCTGGAACATGAACGGGGCGGGCGACGATTGCGGGATCGGCGGCTTCGGCTTCAACCTAGGCAACCTGGGGCAGGATTTCTGCCTGGACAACCGGACGGTCGTCGCCTCGCGGATCGCGCCGGAGATTCCCTTTCCGGCGACGCGCGATAATGGATACGTTTTCCCGCGCGGCGCCTGCACCGGGCCGGACCTGCTGAGCCTTGGCCCGTCAGATCCGGCGTTGCCGGGCGGATGATCCCGCGCGGAGTGCGCGGGATTGCCGACGGATATCAGTTGGCGTCGCGGGTCAGGCTGTCGATCTTGGCGACGCCGTTCTCGCCTGCGCTGGTGAAGACGATCGTCACCTTTTCCCCGGCGACCAGGTTTTCCGGAACGGCCTGATCGGCGGCCAGTTGCCAGATCGTGTTGTCGCTCAGGACAATCACATGGGCCACGCGGTCGAAAGCCAGAACAGTGCCAGAAGTTTCGTCCGCCAGAACAGGGCTGGCGGCAAGGGCGGCAATGACCGCCAAAGGCAGGATACGCATCGTAAGTTCCAAAGGGAGGAAAGCGCTCTCGACGCGTCCCGCGTCTGCAGCCGCCGGGCGGAGCCTCGCACCCGGATTGCTTGAAGTTGGGATGCGCCGGGCGCCGTGCAAGAGGCGCTCGAAAATATCGTCAGCCGGCAGGCGGCGGAGGCGGTGGCGGCGGCAGGATGGTGAACAGCTGAGCCAGTTCCTGCACCTCGCCGGCCGGCATCCAGCCATCCTGGCCCGGGGTCCAGACCAGCGTCGCGCGCGTCAGCGCGCCATCGGCGGCCATGCGGCCCAGCGACGCCTTGGAGAAGGGTCCCTTGGTCGCGCCGTTCTCGGCGATGTGCCAAACATGCTCGACTGGCGGGGGCGGCGGTGCCACGGGGGCTGCGGCGGGTTGGGGTGCAGCACCCCAGGGGCCCGCCATGCCCATCTGCCCGGCCATGCCTGCGCCCATCGCGGCGCCCATGCCCATGCCCATCGCCGAATCCATCGCGCCGCCCGATCCCATCGCCTCGGCCGCGCGCCATTTCATATGCTCGTCGAGGTTGCCCGCGATCCCGCGAGAGGTGCGCGCGTCCAGCGCGCTCTCCACCTCTGGCGGCAGCGAGATATTCTCGATGTAAAGCTCAGGCACGGTCAGGCCGTAGGCACGGATCGCCGGATCGATGGCCTTGGCCACCAGCTTGCCCACCTCGTCGGTGTTGGCCGCCATGTCCAGAATGGGGATGCCGGATTTCGCAATCGCCTTGGAGAATTCCTGCACGATGATGTTGCGGATCTGAAAGCTGATCTCGTCCATCGTGAACTCGCCGTCCGTGCCGACGATCTCGCGCATGAACAGGGCAGGGTCCGCCACCTTGACCGCGTAGGTGCCGAAGGCGCGGATGCGGACCGGGCCGAATTCCGGGTCGCGCATCATGATGGGGTTCTTGGTCCCCCATTTCAGGTTGGTGAAGCGGGCGGTAGAGACGAAGTAGATTTCCGATTTGAACGGGCTCTGGAACCCGTGATCCCAGTGCTGCAGACTGGTCAGGATCGGCATGTTGTTCGTCTCGAGCATGTAGAGCCCGGGCGTGAACACGTCGGCCAGCTGCCCTTCGTGGACAAAGACGGCGGCCTGCCCCTCGCGCACGGTCAGCTTGGCGCCATACTTGATCTCGTGGCCCTCGCGCTCGAACCGCCAGACCATCGTGTCGCGGGTGTCGTCTGTCCAGTGGATGACGTCGATGAACTGGCCGCGCAGGAAGTCGAAGATGGGCATGGGATGTCCTCTCAGATGGCGCGGCCGCGAGCAGCGGCGGCGCGGCGTTCGATTTCGCTGGTGATGGTGTCATAGTCCGCGGAGGATCGGAACCCGGAGCGATGCAGCGTGGTTGAGCGGCCCGGATGGACGATGTGCAGCATGTCGTTGAATCGTATCCTGTGGCGGGTCAGGCGTGTCATGTCGGTCCACGGGATGACGCGCACGCCGGGCCGGAGCCGGTAGGGCACCTCCAGCCCTTCCGGTCTAAGGCGCAGACGGTGGCCAAGGACATTGGCCCGCACCGAGGCGATAAATCCAAGGATCGTGACCCCCAAGAGAAAGGGCGCCGCGATAAACATGAGGAACCAGCGCATCGGTTCGACCAGATCGGGGTCTTCTTTTGCCGTCCCGGCCGCACCGAAGGCAATCACCAGCAAAGCAACGGACATCAGCGCGACCCTGAACAGGTTCGGGGCGTAGTCCGCGTCGATCGCCATGTCCGCCGATGTGTCGCGCATCGCTCAGCTTCCGCCTCCGACCAGAGCCGCCGCCTTCTCGCGGACGATGGGCATCGCCTCGGAGGCGCTCATGCCGGGGCGCAGGCGGGGGTCGTAGAGGATTTCCAACAGCATCTCGTCATGCCGCGTGAGCAGGGCGAATTCGTCGTCGTCGTTGAAGATCGAGGGCCGCGCGCGCGGGTCGTCGTTGCCCAGGCCCATGCCCTGCGCGATTTCCTCGTGAATGCAGGAGCGGCGCAGCAACTCGGGGTGTTCGGCGCGGATCAGGGCGATGGCGGTGCCGTATTCATAGCCGCCCGGCGTCTCCGAGAAGGCGATCACCAGGCAGTGGATCTCGCGCGGGAGGTTGTCGAACACGTCCAGCGCCTTGGGGTTCACGTCGGGCACGATCTGGCGGATGCGCGGCGCGACCTGGTCGTATTCCGGGGCACCGTAGAACAGCACGTGGAAGTTCGGATTCTGGTCGGTCAGCGTGATCGGGTGGCCGCTGATCCGGGACAGCTTGCGGGCGTAGACGCCCAGTTCGTTGCGGTCGATGACCCGTTGGTCCTGCCCGACCGAAGCGCCGAACTCGGCCGATATGCGAATCGGTTTCAGCCATTTCTTGATCGCGCTCGAGCCGCCGCGCGAGGGTGTCAGCCCGGCGCCGCGTTCATATTCCTCGGCCAGCGCGATCTTGGCGAAGTTGCGCGCCAGCATCGTGTCGGTGAATTGCGTGTCGGGCCCGCCGCCATCGGTGCGCAGCAGGCCGCGCACCAGGAGGTCGGATTGCACCCGCCTGTAGTAGGCAGACAAGGCGCGGCTTTCGGCCTCAGCCACCGATGGGCCGGGCGTCGGCGCCGGGATCGGCGCCAGGTTGGCGGGCCGTTCCGCCGGGGTCACGGCGGTCCTGCGGGGCGCAAGCGGGCTGGTCTCGCAGGCCGTGAGGCCCGCGAGCGCGATCAGAAGCAGCGCAAGCGCCCGGACCATTTACGCCGGCACCGAGGTGCCGGCATTGTCGCCGATGCCGTCCTTCCGCGCCTTGGCGGCGGACAGCGTATCGCGCAGCTCGGCCTCCATCTTCTTGAGTTCCGTCTCGGCCTCGGCGCGGCGGCGCTTGCCCTCGTCGGCGATCTGGAGGCTTTCCTCGATCGTGCCGATCAGGTCGGCATTGGCCTGCTTCACGGCCTCGATATCGAACACGCCGCGCTCCATCTCGGTGCGGATCGCCTTGTTGCTTTCGCGCAGGTTCTTGGCGTTGGCCGTCAGCAGCTCGTTCGTCAGGTCGTTTGCGTCGCGCACGGCGGCGGCGGCCTCGGCGCTGCGCTGGATGGTGACCGCCTGCGCCAGCTGGGTTTCCCAGAGCGGCACGGTGTTGACCAGGGTCGAGTTGATCTTTGTCACCAGGCTCTTGTCGTTCTCCTGCACCAGCCGGATCGAGGGCAGCGACTGCATCGTGACCTGGCGGGTCAGTTTCAGGTCGTGCACGCGGCGTTCAAGGTCGTCGCGGGCGGCGCGCAGGTCGCGCAGCTCCTGCGCCTTCATCACCTGGTGATCCTCGGGCGCGGCCTGAACGGCGGCTTCCTTCTCGGGGATGTCCTTGCTGTCGAGTTCCGCCAGCTTGGCCTCGCCCGCTGCGATATACAGCGCCAGCTCGTCATAGAACTGGAGCGTCTTTTCATAGAGCAGGTCCAGAGACTTGATGTCCTTCAGGAGCTTGTGCTCGTGGGTCAGCAGGTTGTCGGTGATGCGGTCGATCTGGCCCTGCACCTCTTCGAAGCGGGCGGTGAACTTGGCAAAGGGCGCGGCGCGGCCCAGCAGCTTTTCCCACCAGCTGCGCTCACGCCGGACGTCGAGTTCCGAGACGGAAAAGCCCCGTATCGTCGTCACGATGGTGCGCAAGGAGTCGCCCGCGGGACCCACATCCTTGTTGCGCACGTCCTGCAGCATCGCCTGGCTGATTTCCTGCAATTCCGCCTGCGCGGCCGACCCGAAGGAGACGATCGACTGGGTGTCGCCCATGTCGATCTCGTCCATGCGGGTGCGGATTTCCTGGCTGGTCGGCGCGTCTGCCTGCTCCAGCGGCACGATGGCGCCGGCCTCGCCCGGTTCAGGCAGGATCACGGCGTTGACCTCTTCGACAAGGCTCAGCGCCTGTTCGGCTTTCTGACGGACATTCTCGGACATGGGCACCCCCAAAAGGTTGAAATTAACGCGGGTCGAGCGTCACGCCCTCGCGCTTGAGCCGGTCGCGCAGGACCTCGATCTCGACGGTCAGATCGGAGTTGTTGTCCAGAAGCAGCTTTTCGGTCTTCTTGCCGAAGGTCTGTTCCAGGTCGGTGAGAAGCATCATGAAATCGGATTTCGCGCCGCGATCCTGCGTGCGGGAATAGATGTCGGCGAACTTGGCGGCGGCGTCGCGCGCGCCCATCAGGTAGACCCCGAGGAACTTGCGCGCGGCGGTCAGGTCGCGCGGGTCTTCCTCGACCGTGCGGATCAGCTCGCGCACGGTGATCTGGAACCGCTCGACGCGGGCCTCGACCTGCCGGTCGCCGGCGCGGATCACCGCGTCGGTCATGGCGCCCAGGTGTTTCTCGGCCTCGTCGATGACCCGGGCAACGCGGTCCTGCTGGAAGGTGTCGATGCCTTCCATGCCCTTGTCGCGCAGCGGGTCCAGCCCGAAGGCGCCGATATGCAGCGCGCCTGCGGCGGCGCCGTAGATCAGTGGCGCAACCAGGCCCGGCTCGACTTTCCAGGCGGCGATGACGGTGCCGATGCCGCAGGCCACGGCGGCCAGGATCTTGCGCGGCAGGCCGGGACGGCGCGCGACCTTGCGTTCTTCGTAGGCGGCTTCGGCGATCAACCCCTCGCGCAGCAGCCATGCGCCCAGCAGCAGCACCGCGGCCCCCGCCAGCCCGACGGCCAGCCCGGTCGCGCCGCCGGCCAGCGAGGTGAAGGCCAGGATGACCGGCGGGATGAACAGCACGTTCGACCGTGCCCCGGCCGGCGTCACACGGGCGCCCTGGTAGGCGCCGCGCGGCGCGGCGGTGCCCCGATCCTCCGGTGTTACCGTGTTGCTGTCCGGGCTGAATTTGCCGCCATAGCGCTTGGCCATGATCAGAGACCCCCGATCCAGCCGGATGTCACGCCGATCAACAGGATGATCAGCAGCACATAGGTCAGTTTCTGGATCGCGCGTCCCGACACGATGCCCCCGTGTTTTTCGCAATTGCGGAAAACTTAAGGGTAAAGCGTGCTGCTTGCTAGGGGGAAGGCGGGAAATCCTGCGTCAGGCGGCGCTGTCGCCCCGCATCCGCTCCAGCAGAAGGTCCGCTTCCATGTCGAACGCATCGCGTCCGACTCGTACCCCGCCGCGAAAGGCGAGGTCCTGGAACTTTTCCACCAGCAGGCTCAGCTTGGCGACGTAGCGGCGGCGGGCAAACGGTTGCTGCGCGCCTTCCCAGTCGGATTCGAGTCGCATCACCTCTTCTCCCAGGATGCGCGTCACCGTCGTCAGGGGCTTGCGCAGCTGGTCCAGCTGGGCGGGCTCCTGCGCCGAGGCGCGCATCAGGCGCAGCACCGTCTCGGTCGCGGCCCGCGAGCGGCGGGTCAGGTCCGCGTCGTTCAGACCGGCCACGCGCGAGACGACCTCGGCCAGGGTGGTTTCGACCTCGGTGATCAGGGCCTTGTGTTGCAGGCGTTGCAGTTCCGCGGGATCGTCGAGGCCCTTGTCCTTCATCGGGTCGATACCGAAGGCCAGCACCGACAGCAAGAAGGCCATCAGGCCGCAGGCCAGCGGCCAGAGCAGAGTCGGGAACTGGTGCCCGGCGAGGATCAGCACGACCAACCCGATCAGCGTCGAACCCATCAGCTTGCGTGGCAGTTTCGGACGGTAGGCGACGCGGGCGGCGTCATAGGCGCGGGTGACGGCTTGGCCCTGCGCGATCAGGCGCAGCGCGAGCGCCAGCAGCATGAACTCGACGAGCGCCGACAGAAGCGCCACGGCAGAGCCCTGGAACAGCCACAAGACCAGCGGAAAGGCCGCGAGGAACAGAACGCCAAGCCCCGCCTCTACCCCTTGTTCCCGCCGATCGTGATTGTCCCGCTGGTGCCGCATGATCGCCTCACATGTAACTCAAGGCAAAGATCAGCACCCAGAGCGCCGCAAAGGCCACCCGCGCGCGCAGGTTGCCACCGACCCGCGCCCGCTGGGCCATGTCGGACAGCGCGGCAAAGGTGTCCTGAGCGACCATGCGCAGGCTGCCTGCCATCAGAAGAACGGAGGCGAGCGCGGTCGCCAGGGCAAGGATCGAGATCATCATGCCCCGACTCATGATTAGGAATCCGGGCGAAAACGCGGCGCCAAGCGGTCAAAACGGCGGAAAGTAAACGGATGATTAACGTGCGGGGGGCTTGTCGCGGCGTCGCTGCGGGCGTTTCAACTGCGGCTTGCCGGGTTTCTTCGGCTTCTCGCCGCCCTCCAGCCCCAGCTGGTCGCGCAGGATACGGGGGCGGATTTCCTCCACCGCGCCGGGCTTCAGCTGGCCCAGCTGGAACGGGCCGTAGGAGATCCGGATCAGCCGGTTCACGGAAAGGCCGATATCGGTCATGGCGCGGCGGATCTCGCGGTTCTTGCCCTCGCGCAGGCCCACGGTCAGCCAGGCATTCGCGCCCTGCTGGCGGTCCAGCGCCACCGTCATCGGCTGGAACCGCTGGCCGTCCACCTCGATCCCGTTGCGCAGCGGCTGAAGGTCGGCATCGGTGGGGTTGCCCTTGACGCGCACGCGATACTTGCGCAGCCAGCCGGTCGAGGGCAGCTCCATCTTGCGTTTCAGCGCGCCGTCATTGGTCAGCAGCAGAAGCCCTTCGGAATTGAGGTCCAGCCTCCCGACGCTCATCACCCGCGGCAGGTCTTCCGGCAGGTCGTCATAGATCGTGGGCCGGCCCTGTTCATCCTTCGTCGTGGTCACAAGCCCGGTCGGCTTGTGATACAGCCACAGCCGTGGCTCGGGCGCGGCATCCAGCGGCTTGCCGTCGACGGTGATCCTGTCGCTGGCGGTCACGTTCAGCGCGGCGCGGTCGATCGTCTTGCCGTTCACCGTGACGCGGCCTTCCTCGATCAGCCGCTCGGCCTCGCGGCGCGAGGCGACACCGGCGCGGGCGATGACCTTGGCGATCCGGTCGCCGGGCGGAGAGGATGGGGTGTTGGACATGGGCGCGGCATAGCCCAATCCTTGCAAGGTGAGAAGCGGATTCGCCCTTCTGCCGCGCGGCGGGGGGCGCTAGGGAGGGGACATGGAATTCGCCAGCCACATGGACCGCGCGCTGCACCAGGCGCGCCTGGCCGCCGGGCGCGGAGAGGTGCCCGTGGGCGCCGTCCTGATCGCGCCCGACGGCTCGGTGCTGTCCGAGGCCGGCAATCGCACCCGCGAAAGCTGCGACCCCACTGCCCATGCCGAGATCCTGGCGATCCGCGAGGCCTGCGCCCTGCTGGGACAGGAGCGGCTGGCGGGCCACGATCTTTACGTGACGCTGGAACCCTGTCCGATGTGTGCCGCCGCGATCTCGTTCGCGCGGATCCGGCGTCTGTATTACGGCGCGGCGGACCCCAAGTCGGGCGGCGTGGCGCATGGCGCACGCGTCTTTACGCATCCGCAATGTCACCACGCGCCCGAGGTCTACGACGGCCTTGCCGAGGCCGAGTCGGCGGCGCTGCTGCGCGCCTTCTTCGAGGCGCGCCGCGGATGACCGTCGTCCTGTTCAACAAGCCCTACGGCGTGCTGTCGCAATTCACGGACAAGGGCAATGCCGACAGCCCGCGCGCCACGCTGTCGGATTACATCGACCTTCCGGGGGTCTATCCTGCCGGCCGGCTCGACCGCGATTCCGAGGGGCTGATGGTGCTGACCGACGACGGGCGGCTTCAGGCGCGCATCGCCTCGCCGAAATTCAAGCAGCCCAAGACATACCTCGTCCAGGTCGAGGGCGACCCGCAAGAGACGCAACTCGACGCGCTGCGCCGGGGCGTCACGCTGAACGATGGCCCGACCCGCCCCGCTCAGGCCGAGCGGGTCGACGACCCGCAGCTCTGGCCGCGCGACCCGCCGGTGCGCTTTCGCAAGACCGTGCCCGACGCCTGGCTGCGCCTGACCATCACCGAGGGGCGCAACCGACAGGTCCGTCGCATGGTGGCGCATGTCGGTTTGCCCTGCCTGCGGCTGGTGCGCTGGTCGGTGGGTGACTGGACCGTTGAAGGATTGCAGCCCGGCGCGTGGAGCTTGTTGTAAGCGTCGGAGCGAGGGGCCAGCCCCTCGCGCTCCCCGGAGTTTAGGGGCAAGATGAAGGACAAGGGTGTTCTCGTTCCCTGCCCGTTGCTCCTGCGAGTAGCCTACACCCACTTGGCCAGCGGTGGCAGGCTCATCAGGACGGCATTGGCGTCATGCCCGGTGGCGAGGCCGAACTTCGTCCCCCGGTCGTAGACCAGGTTGTATTCCGCGTAGAGCCCGCGATGGACCAGCTGGGTGTCCTTGTCGGCCTCGGTAAAGTCTTGCACCCGGCGTTTTTCCACCAGCGGCACATAGGCTGGCAGGAAGGCCCGGCCGATATCCTGTGTCAGCGCAAGATCCGCCTCCCAGTCGCCGGTGTTGCGGTCGTCCATGAAGATGCCGCCGACACCGCGTGCGCGTCCCCGATGCGGGACAAAGAAATACTCGTCCGCCCAGGCCTTCAACTCAGGGTAAAGCTGTGTCCCATGCGGGTCCAGGTGCGCCTTCTGGGTGGCATGGAAATGCGCGGTGTCCTCGTCGTATTCGATGCAGGGGTTCAGGTCGGACCCGCCGCCGAACCACCAGGCATGCGGGGTCCAGAACATCCGCGTGTTCATGTGCACCGCCGGGCAATGCGGGTTCTGCATGTGTGCGACCAGGCTGATCCCCGAAGCCCAGAAACGCGGGTCGCTGTCCATCCCCGGCACGCCGCGCGCCGCCATTGCCTTTTGTGCCGCCGCGCCCAGTTCGCCATAGACGGTCGAGACGTTCACGCCGACCTTCTCGAACACCCGCCCGCCGCGCATCACGCTCATCAGCCCGCCGCCTGCATCCGAGCCGTCGTCGGAATGACGCCTCGTTTCCGTCACCTCGAACCGGCCCGGCGCCATCTTTGCGAAAGGGCCTGTCCCGTGGCTGTCCTCGAGTCCTTCGAAGGCGGCGACGATGTCGTCGCGCAGCTGGCGGAACCAGGTGCTGGCACGGGTCTTTTCGGTGTCGAACAGGTCTTTCATGGCGGTGTCCTCATTGCTTGACATCCACCGTATCGTCGGGTCCCGCCCGGTGCAATCCGGGCCGGCGCACGGTCTTCTTCTGGCCCCAAATATCGCGGGGAGTTCGAGGGGCAGCGCCCCTCGGTCCTGTCGGCGAAAAGGGCGCGCTCAGTGAGCGGGGGCGCCCACCGGGTCCAGCAGCGTGCGGCCACCATCCACCGTGACGATCTGGCCGGTGACGAAACCGGCGCCTTCGCTGGCGAGGAACTGCACCGCCTCGGCCAGTTCCTCGGGCGCGGCGATCCGGTGCAGCGGCGTATGCGCCTCGATCTCGTCGCGATACTCGCGGTGCTCGCGCAGCGTTTCCTTGAGGCTTGCCGACATCACAGAGCCGAAGGCGACGGCGTTGACCCGGATCCGCTCGGGCGCCAGCGCCACCGCCAGTGCGCGGGTCATCTGGTCGAGCGCCGCGCAGGAGATCGAGTAGCCCATCAGCGAGGGATGCGTGCGCCGCGCCGCGATCGAGGAGACATTGACGATGGCGCCGACCTGGCCTTCGGACTGGCCTTCGGCCTGCTTGATCATCCTCTTGGCAACCAGCTGGCTCAGGCGAAGCGCGGTCATCATGTTCTGCTCCATCATCTGCCCGACCGACCCGTCGTCGAGGTCCAGCGGGTCCGAGGGCAGCATCTGCCGCGAGCTGTTCACCAGGATGTCGACCCGGTCGAAGGAGTCGAGGGTGGCCGACAGCAGGTTGGCCAGCGTCAGCCGTTCGCGCAGGTCGCCGGCGAAATAGCGGATGTTGCCATCCTCCTTGGCCTCGCCGCATTCCTTGTGTAGACGCGCCTCGTCCATGTCGGCGAACATGACGTTGGCGCCCCGCGCGGCGAAATGGCGGGCGATGGCCAGACCCACGCCATTGGCGGCGCCGGTGACGATGGCGGTCTTGCCCTCGATGGAAAAGCTCATGCAGTCATCCCTTGGGGTTAGCCGGTCCGGGTGCCGGTGTGCCGCCCCGCCCGGATCGGGCGCGCGGCGTGCAGGATCTTGAACTTCGACGTGCCGGCCACCTCGGCCACCTCGCCGAAATGCTGGGCCAGCGCGGTCTCGTAGGGCAGATGCCGGTTGGCAACCATCCAGAGCTGCCCGCGCGTCGCCAGCATCCGCGCGGCGGCTGCGATGAAGGCCTGGCCGAGCCGCGGATCGCCCTTGCGCCCGACATGGAAGGGCGGGTTCATCACCACCGCGTCCAGCGCCTCGGGCGCCTTCCAGGCGGTCGCATCGTCCCAGTGAAAGCGCGCCCGTGGATCGGTCACGTTGGCCCGCGCACAATCGAGCGCGGGCATGTCCGCCTCGACCAGATGCAGCCGGTCGATGCCGGGCGAGCGCGCCAGCACCGCCCGCGCCAGCCAGCCCCAACCGGCGCCGAGGTCGGCCACGACACCCTTGAGCGGCGGCAGCGCCTCGGCCAGTGCGACAGAGGCCGGGTCGGGGCCGTCGGCGGAAAAAACGCCTGGTGCAACGCTATCGCCATCGGCATTGGGGGCCATTGCCGGGCGCGCCCAGTCGGCCATCGCATCGCCCGATCTGAACCACAGGCACTTGCCATGCGCCTTGGACACCTGTCCTTCGATCGCCACGCGACCCTTGAGTGCCTTGGCCAGCGCCTCGGCCCCGTCGGTCTTGGCGCCGTCCAGCACGATCAGCCCGCCGGGCGCGGCCGCCTCGGCCTGCGCAAGCCACGCCTCGGCCCGGTCGCGGGCGCGGGGCAGGGTGACGATGACGGCGGCATAGGGGCCTGCGGGGGCGGGCACCACGGTCAACCCGCGCACCTGCCACGCGGCGGCGTCGGGGGCGAAGCCCTGCACGATCTCCAGCCTTGCCGGATCCAGCGGCCCGATATCGCTGTCGCCAGGCGCGCCGATCCACGCGATCCGGCCGTCAGAGGGCAGGGCAAGGCCGTGCGCGACGGCGTAACTCAGTCGTTCAGCTGTCATGGGGCTCGGCGGCCTTGCGGCAAGGCGCCTATTCCTTTTCCATCGTGCATTGCAGCGGGTGCTGGTGCCGGCGGGCAAAGTCCATCACCTGCCCCACCTTCGTCTCTGCGATCTCGTGGCTGAAGACGCCGACCACGGCGACGCCCTTCTTGTGGACGGTCAGCATGACCTCGAAGGCCTGCGCGTGGTTCATGCCGAAGAACCGTTCCAGAACGTGCACGACGAACTCCATCGGCGTGTAGTCGTCGTTCAGCAGCAGAACCTTGTAGAGCGGCGGGCGCTTGGTCTTGGGTTTCGTCTGGACGACGACACCGGTCTCGCCTTCGCCGTCGCGGGGGCGGTCAGTGCTGGCCGTTGTGTCGATCCGGATCATGTGGGTTCCCGTGGGCTTTCGCGCGTCCGTTTGATAAGCCACGTTATATAGCCTGTCACGCCCTGACGAAAAGGGGCGCCATACCGCGAGGGTCAAGGTGCCGCGCAGATTGCAAACAATCGGGTTCGATGCCGACGACACGCTCTGGCACAACGAGCGGTTCTTTGCCCTGACGCAAGAGCGATTCGCCGAATTGCTGGCCGATCACGCCCCGCCCGACCACCTGGCCGAGCGCCAGATCGCGGCCGAGCGGCGCAATATCGGGCAGTACGGTTTCGGGGTGAAGGGGTTCACCCTGTCGATGATCGAGACCGCCATCGAGGTGACGGAGGGGCGCGTGCCCGCGACCGTCATCGGCGCCCTGCTGGAGGCCGGGCGCGAAATGCTGGCCCATCCGATCGAGTTGTTGCCGCATGCGCGCGAGGCGGTCGAGGCGGTGGCGGGCACGTATCGCGTTCTTCTCATCACCAAGGGCGACCTGCTGCACCAGGAGCGCAAACTGGCGCAATCGGGCCTGGGCGATCTGTTCGATGGGGTCGAGATCGTCTCGGACAAGCGGCCGGACACCTATGCGCGGATCTTCGGCGCCTGTCCCGGCGGGGCCGGGGCGGCGATGATGGTGGGCAATTCGATGAAATCCGACGTGCGCCCGGCGATCGAGGCGGGTGGCTGGGGCGTCTTCGTGCCACATGACCTGGCCTGGGACCTGGAACATGCGGAACCGCCCGAGCATCCGCGCTATCGCGCCCTCCCCGACCTGGGCGCCTTGCCGGCCCTGGTCGCCGGGCTGGAGTGAGTCAAATGACGGGGCGATTGCATCGCCCTGCGTCGCCACAATTTCGCCACACTCTGCCACAGTCCCGCCACAATCGCCGGTCTTGCGCCCGGCGCTGGCCCATGCGCAAGATGTTGCCCGGCACTGTCTAACAAAACGGCGAAGAATCAACGCATTGATATCTTCACGGACGCGGCGACGCGTGTTAGGCTTTGCTTAACCAAGATGCGCTTTGAATGCGTGCAGGCAGTAAAAATCCCACCGGGAAAACCCGGGGGCCGAGGCAGATGAGGCGGAAATCGTGACGGGACGGCGCAGGCATGCGGCCCGAATGGGCCTGTATTTCATAACATTGGTTTGGTTGATTCTTCTCGTGCCGCTCAGCGCGCGCGCCGCACCCTATGCGGCGATCGTGATGGATGCGCGCTCGGGCGAGGTCATCCTGGCGGAAAACGCGGACACGCGGTTGCATCCAGCCTCGCTGACCAAGATGATGACCCTCTACATCGCCTTCGAGGCGGTCGAGAACGGCGAGTTGTCGCTGGATACCGAGATCACGATCTCGCGCAATGCCGCGTCCGAACCGCCGTCCAAGCTGGGACTGCGCGAAGGGCAGCGGATCAAGCTGCGCTACCTGATCCGCGCCGCGGCGGTGAAATCGGCCAACGATGCCGCCACCGCCATCGGCGAGGCCGTCGCCGGGTCCGAGGCCGCCTTTGCCCGCCGGATGAACCGCACCGCCAAGGCGCTGGGCATGACCCGCAGCACCTTTCGCAACGCGCATGGGTTGACCGAAGAGGGGCACCTGTCGACCGCCCGCGACATGACGATCCTCGGGCGGCACGTGCTGTATGATTACCCGGAATATTACAACATCTTCTCGCGGCGTTCGGCGGATGCGGGGATGAAGACGGTGAACAACACCAATAGCCGTTTTCTCGACGCCTATCGCGGCGCCGACGGAATCAAGACCGGCTACACCCGCGCGGCGGGATTCAACCTTGTCGCCTCGGCAGAGCGCGGCTCGGAACGCATCATCACCACCGTCTTCGGCGGCCGGTCCACCGTGGCGCGCAACGCCAAGGTGGCCGAGTTGATGGATGTCGGCTTTCGCCGCGCCCCCGCACAGGTCGCCCTGCGCAAGCCGGGCAGGCCGCCCTACATGGGCCGGGGCAGCGACGCGGACGTGATCGTGGTGCAGAGCGTGAACCCGCAGCCGGGCACGCGGGCGAAATCCATCCGCGTGGCGCGCGCCGCCGTCACGCGCAGCCTGCGCCCGGTCGCCCGCCCGGTGCCCGACGTGGCGCCTCTGGTGGCGGGCGTGAAGGACGACATCAACGCGGTCCTCGAACAGGTTCAGGTGGTGGCCGCAGCGCCCAAGCCGCCCGCCCCGCCAGAAGTGGTCGCGGCTGCACCCGAGACGGTGACAGCCGCGGCAGAGCCGACGACCATCGCGCCCGAGCAATCCGTCAAGCCGGTGCAGCGCCCGCAGCAGGTGGTCCTTGCCGCCGCCGAATTGCGCGACACGGCCACGCCCGCGCGCGAGGCCGAGGTGGTCACGCGCATCTCGACCTCGGGCGGTCGGCAATGGGGCATCAACGTGGGCCGCTATCCCAGCCGCTTTGCCGCCGAGAAGGTGTTGTTGAAAACGGCGCTGTCGGAAACCGCCACGCTGGACGGCGCGCTGCGCAAGGTCACGAAGGGCGCCAAGGGGTTCGACGCCAATTTCATGGGTCTGACGCGGGACATGGCGGAACTGGCCTGCCGCAGGCTTCAGGCACGGCAGGTGTCCTGCTTCATGATCGGGCCCAGCTGATCCGTTTCAGGGCGGGGGCACCCCGTCCTGAAGATCGCCGCGCCCGGCCAACCCGTCACGACAAGAAAAAACCCCCGGAAGGCATCCGCGCCCCGGGGGTCTCATCCGTTTCCAGGATCGGAAAACGCTTACAGCAGCCCTTCGCGTTGGGCTTTCTTGCGCGCAAGCTTACGGGCACGGCGAATCGCCTCTGCCTTCTCGCGGGCCTTCTTCTCGGACGGCTTCTCGAAATGCTGCTTGAGCTTCATTTCACGGAACACGCCCTCGCGCTGGAGCTTTTTCTTCAGAGCGCGAAGCGCCTGATCGACATTGTTGTCGCGAACACTGACCTGCATGTGGTTTTCACCACCTTTCTAGTCTGGAGTTGCAAGGATTTGCAGGAGGTGGCCGTCTAGCACAGGCCCCCTAGTTTGTCTAGGGTGAGGCAACGAGGATGGAGACCCCGATGAGCGACGCGATCAAGGACCGACTGCTGGATGCCACGCTGATGCATGTGGCCTTCGACGGCTGGTCGGAAACCAGCTTTCGCGCGGCCGTGCAGGATGCCGAGGTCGACCCGGTGGTGGCCCGCGCGTTGTTCCCGCGCGGCGCGCTGGACCTCGCCATCGCCTATCACCGGCGCGGTGACGCATTGATGGTCAGGCGGCTGGCGGAAACCGACCTGTCCGGCATGCGCTATCGCGACAAGGTGGCCTTTGCCATCCGCGCCCGGATCGAGGCCGCCGACGACCGCGAGGCGGTGCGGCGTGGCACGACGCTCTTTGCGCTGCCGATGCACGCGGCGGACGGGGCCAAGCTGATCTGGGGCACGGCCGACGCGATCTGGACCGCGCTGGGCGACACCTCGCGCGATGTGAACTGGTATACAAAGCGCGCCACGCTGTCCGGGGTCTACTCGGCCACCGTGCTTTATTGGCTGGGCGACGACTCGCTTGATCACCAGGCCACCTGGGCCTTCCTCGACCGGCGGATCGATGACGTGATGCGGATCGAACAGGCCAAGGCGGCGGCGCGGGGCAACAGGTTCCTCAGCGGCCTGATGGCCGGGCCGAACGCGATCCTGTCGCGCATCCGTGCGCCGGAACGGCCCGAGGACATTCCCGGCAGCACCCGCTGACACGCTTTTTCCGCAGGCGGGTGGCCTTCGCATCCCGTCAGCCGCCGGGCCATTGAGCCCGGCCGCGGATTGCGCCAGTCTGCGCCGCGAACAGGAGAGCAGAGATGATCCAGATGATGCGCGCGATCGAGATTACACGACCCGGCGGGCCCGAGGTGCTGAAACCGACCACGCGGCCAGTGCCGCAACCGGGCCACGGCCAGGTGCTGATCCGCGTTGCCTTTGCCGGCGTCAACCGGCCAGACGCGCTGCAACGGGCCGGGAACTACGCGCCGCCCGCCGGCGCCTCGGACCTGCCAGGGCTGGAAGTGTCGGGCGAGGTGGCGGCTGTCGGCGCGGGTGTCGACTGGCCCCGCGTCGGCGATGCGGTCTGCGCCCTTGTCCCTGGTGGCGGCTATGCCGAACAGGTGGTCACCGCCGCCGCGCATTGCCTGCCGGTGCCTGCGGGCATGGGCCTGAAGGAGGCCGCCTGCCTGCCCGAGACCTTCTTCACCGTCTGGACCAATGTCTTCATGCGGGGCGGCCTGAAGGCGGGTGAACGCTTCCTCGTGCATGGTGGCAGTTCCGGCATCGGCACGACCGCGATCCAGCTGGCCAGCCATTTCGGCGCACGGGTCTTTGCCACCGCAGGATCGGTTGACAAATGCGCCGCCTGCACCCGGCTGGGGGCTGAACGGGCGGTCAACTATCGCGACGAGGATTTCGTCGATGTGGTGCGCGCCGAGGGCGGCGCCAACCTGATCCTTGACATGGTGGGCGGCGACTACCTGCCGCGCAACGTGAACGCGCTGGCCGATGACGGGCGGCTGGTTCAGATCGCCTTTCTGCAAGGGCCGAAGGTCGAGCTGAACTTTGCCCAGGTGATGATGCGGCGGCTGACGATTACAGGCAGCACGCTGCGCCCGCAATCCGACCTTGCCAAGGCGCGGATCGCCGATGCTTTGCGCACCCATGTCTGGCCCTTGCTGGAAGCGGGCACGGTGGCGCCGGTGATGGATTCCGAATTCCCGATGGATCAGGCAGCGGACGCCCATGCGCGCATGGAAAGCTCGGGCCATATCGGCAAGATTGTCCTGAAAGTGGCCTGACGGCCACTTTCTCTTGCGCTTTGCCGCGCCTTATTCGACGGCGCGGCGATAGAGGTGCCAGGTGGCGTGGCCCAGAACCGGCAGGACAAAGACCAGTCCCAGCAGCATCGGCAGCGCGCCCAGAACGAGGCCGCCGGCGACGATGGCGCCCCATGTCAGCACCGGGCCGGGATTGGCACGGAAGACAGCGATCGAGGTGGCGACGGCCACCGGCACGCCCACCGGGCGGTCGAGCAGCAATGGAAAGGACACGACCGAGACCGCCAGTACCGCGAGCGCAAAGAGGCCGCCCACCGCGCAGCCCAAGATGATCATCGTCCAGCCCGCGCCGGTGGTCAGCGCCGCTGTGACGAAGGCGGTGGTCGAGGCGGGCGCTCCCGGTCCAAGGGTGAGGCCATAGATCTCTGCCGCCACCAGCATCCACGCCAAGAACAGAGCCACGAGGTAGATGCCGAGCAGCAGGATACCGCCAAAGGATGGCTGGCCGATCACGCCGAAGGCGTCCGTCCAGCGCGGTTCCGCGCCGGCTTCGCGGCGGCGGCTGATCTCGTAGAGACCCACGGCCGCCACCGGCCCCAGCAGCGCGAAACCCGCGATCAGCGGGAACAGCAGCGGGATCAGCGCCATGCGCAGGCCCATCCCCATCAGCACGAGTCCGATGATCGGATACAGCAGGACCAGCGCCATGACGTCGCTGCGGCAGGCCTTGAAATCGTCCCAGCCCGCGGCGAGGGCGGCGCGCAGGTCGTCATTCGTGATGCGTCGGACCTGCGGTGGGGCGGCGGTGCCGGTGCCGCCGAGATCCTGCGCGGTCTGGGCCAGGTGGTTGCCCGCGGCGCCAAGCACCCGGGCGGTGAAACTCAGGGGATTTCCGATAGTCTTGGGCATGGTGGCCTCCGTCCGGGCGCGGCTTGCCGCGCGGTTCGGCGCCGCTCGCCGGACGGTGGGGCCTTGCGCGACGGTCCGTCCGGACGTCGGCGCGTTTTCGCAGTGTAGCATATTGTCGCGGCGCACCCTATAACGCCTGCGCGAGCGGGGCGGGCGGATGCCATGCCCGGGAAACAGGGGAGCACGCGACATGACGGCAATGGTCAAGACGATTATCATCGAGGAACACGGCGGGGCGGAAAAGTTCAAGCTGGTCGACCGCGAGGTGGGCGAGCCCGGACCGGGCCAGATCCGCATCCGGCACCACGCCTGCGGGCTGAACTTCATCGATGTCTACCAGCGCAGCGGGCTTTACCCGATGCAGCTGCCCCATGCGATGGGCATGGAAGGCGCCGGCGTGGTCGAGGCCGTGGGCGAGGGCGTGACGCATCTCAAGGTGGGCGACCGCGCCGCCTATGCCTCGATGCCGCCGGGCGCCTATTGCGAGGCGCGGGTGATGCCCGCGGCGCAGGTCTGCCCGCTGCCGGATGCGATCAGCTTTGAGCAGGGCGCGGCGATGATGCTGAAGGGCATGACGGTGGAATACCTGTTCCATCGCACGACGCCCATCGCCAAGGGCGACTTCGTGCTGTTCCATGCCGCCGCAGGGGGCGTCGGCCTGCTGGCCTGCCAATGGGCGAAGTCCGAGGGCATCCGCCTGATCGGCACCGCCGGCACGGATGAGAAGTGCCAGCTGGCGCTTGAGCATGGCGCCGAGTTCTGTATCAACTATCGCAATGCGGACTGGGTTTCGACGGTGCGCGAACTGACCGGCGGCAAGGGCGTGCACGTGGTGATGGACGCGGTTGGCAAGGACACGTTCGACGGCTCGCTCGATTGCCTGCGGCCGCTGGGCATGATGATCTCGTTCGGCAATGCCTCGGGGCCGGTGCCGCCGTTCAATATCGGCGCGCTGGGTCCCAAGGGCTCGCTCAAGATCACCCGGCCAACGCTTTTCACGCATATCGCGGATCACGCGACCTGTCAGGCGATGGCGGCGCATCTGTTCGAGAAGGTGGTGTCCGGCGCGGTCGAGATCACCATCGAGCAGCGGTTCCCGCTGGCGCAGGTTGCCGATGCGCACCGGGCACTGGAAGGGCGCCAGACGACCGGCCAGACGGTCATCACCGTCGGCTGACGACGGACCGGCGCTCGTGCCCCGCTCGCGGGGCACATCGCCCCGCCCGCCGTCCCGCGATTGGGGCTCTGCCCCCGTAGCTTCGCGACTCCTCCGGGATATTTTCGGCCAGAAGAAACGACGGCTTCGTCAGCCGTGCCAGTCGAAGAAGCCGGGGCCGGCCCTGTCGAGCAATTGGCGTGCCAGCTGTCGGCCAAGGCTTGCGCCCTCCGCCACGGGGCCACTGATCTCGTCTGCGTGGGATTCCGAGCCGTCGGGGCGCAGGACCTCTCCGCGCAGGTGCAGCGTCGCGCCTTCCAGCGTGGCGAGGCCGGCGATGGGCGTCTCGCAGGACCCGTCGAGTTCGGCGAGGAAGGCGCGTTCGGCGGCGAGGCGCTGGCCGGTGGGCGTGTCGTGGATCGCGGCCAGCATCGCGCCCATGCGGGTGTCGTCGCTGCGGCGCTCGATGCCGATGGCGCCCTGCGCGATGGCGGGCAGCATGTCGGCCGTATCGATGGCGGTGCGCGGCACCTCGGTCATGTTCAGGCGGTTCAGCCCCGCCATGGCGAGGAACGTGGCCTGGGCCACGCCCTCGGACAGCTTTTTCAGCCGGGTCTGGAGGTTGCCGCGGAACTCGACGACCCGCAGGTCGGGGCGGCGGTTCAGCAGTTGCGCGCGGCGGCGCAAGGACGACGATCCCACGGTCGCGCCCTGCGGCAGGTCGTGGATAGAGGCGCAGCCCGGGCTGATGAAGGCGTCGCGCACGTCCTCGCGCGGCAGGAAGCAGTCGAGCATCAGGCCATGCGGCTGGACCGTGGGCATGTCCTTCATCGAGTGCACGGCGATGTCGATGCGGTCATCGAGCATCGCCTCTTCGATCTCTTTCGTGAACAGGCCCTTGTTGCCGATCTCTTTCAACGGGCGGTCGGCGTCGATCAGGGCGCGGTCGTCGCCCGTGGTCTTGATCACCACGATCTCGAACACGGCCTCGGGCAGGTCGAAGGCGGCCATCAGGCGCGCGCGGGTCTCATGGGCCTGGGCCAGCGCCAGCGGCGAACCGCGCGTGCCGATGCGCAGGGGCGAGTCGGGGGAGGGAAGATCCTTCATCATGTCATCGGTTTAGACCTGTCAACTTGTCCTGACAATGCCCGCCGTATAGAGATGGTGCGACACGCGGCCTCGCAGGGCGCGACCAAGATTCGAGGAGACCTCATGACCAAGACCATTCTGCGCGCGCTGGCGGGCGAAGTGCTGCCCACGCCCCCGATCTGGATGATGCGGCAGGCGGGGCGCTACCTGCCGGAATACCGGGAAACGCGCGCGCAGGCGGGGGACTTCCTGTCGCTCTGCTACAACAGCGAACTGGCCGCCGAGGTGACGCTGCAGCCGATCCGGCGCTATGGCTTCGACGCGGCGATCCTGTTTGCGGACATCCTGCTGCTGCCGCAGGCGCTGGGCGTGGACCTGTGGTTCGTCACCGGCGAGGGACCGCGGATGTCGACCGTGACCACCGATGCCGAGTTCGAAAAGCTGGGCCGGGGCGCGATGATCCACGACACGCTGAACCCGGTCTACGAGACGGTGCGCATCCTGCGCCGGGAATTGCCCGAGGAGACGACGCTGATCGGTTTCGCGGGCGCGCCCTGGACCGTGGCGACCTACATGATCGCGGGCCAGGGGACGAAAGACCAGGGGCCGGCACATGCGCTCAAGGCCGAGAACCGCGCCCTGTTCGAGAAGCTCATCGACCGGCTGACCGAGTCGACCATCGACTACCTGTCGGAACAGGTGAAGGCCGGGGCCGAGGTGGTGAAGATCTTCGACAGCTGGGCGGGATCGCTGAAGGGCGAGGATTTCGACCGCTATTGCACCGAACCGGCGCGGATCATCACGGGCGAGCTGAAATCGCGCTTTCCCGGCCTGCCGGTCATCGCCTTTCCGCGCCAGGCGGGCGACAAGTATATCGGTTTCCACAAGGCGACCGGGGCAGACTGCGTGGCGCTCGACGACAGCGTGACACCGGAATGGGCGGCCGAGAACGTGCAGGTGGGCGGCTGCGTGCAGGGCAACCTCGCTTCGCATCACATGGTGACGGGGGGCGACGAACTGGTGGCCGAGACGATGCGCATCGTCGAGGCGTTCAGCCAGGGGCCGCACATCTTCAACCTGGGCCATGGAATCACGCCGGATGCGGATCCCGAGAACGTGCAGCTGATGATCGACACGGTGCGCGGCAGTTAATAGCCGGTTGACGCCGGGACGCAGTATTGACCCAATGTTTCGCGCGCGAAACATTGGGTCCGATCCGGACCTTTAACGCCTGACCCACAGGCTCCGCCGTCCCGGGATCGGCGCATTCTTTTTCCGTTCGCGCAGGAAGACAAAGATCCCGGCGCCGACGATCAGGACGCACCCAACCCAGGTGGCGGGCACCGGCCACTCTCCGAACACGCTCCAGCCCCAGAAGATCGCCATGGCGAGGCCGAGATACTCGAACGGGGCCAGCAGGCCTGCGTCGGCGGTGCGGTAGGCCGCGCTGATGCAGTAGCTAAGGATGCCGGAACACAGGCCGAGGCCGATGAACACCGGCCAGTCCTCGGCGGTGGGCCAGATCCAGGGGCGCAGGATGAACAGCAGGCTCTCGTCGGTAATGCCTTCGGCCAGGTGCCCGTCGCCCGCGACCAGCCCGAACGTGGCCGACACGACCACGAAACTCGCCTGGATGTAGACCGCCATCGCCGAGGCGCGGCTTGTCCCGCCCAGCCTGCGGGTCAGCACCTGCATGAAGGCGTAGAGTGCCGCGGACAGGACCGGCAGCAGCAGGATTACCCGTGACACGTCGAGTTCGGCCTTCCACGGCTGTTGCATCACCAGGACGCCGCAGAACCCGACGGCGACGGCGATCAGGCGCGGCGCGCCGATCCGCTCGCCCAGAACCGGGATCGCCAGCAGGGTGATGAACAGCGGCGCTACGAAATACAGCGCCGTGACCTGCCCCAGCGGCAGCACGGCGAAGGCGGCGTAATAGGTCAGGTTCGCCAGCACGACCAGCACGCCGCGCAGCAGGTGCAGGAAGGGGCGTGAGGTGCGCAGGATGTGCAGCCCGCCCTCAGCCATGACCAGGCCGAGCGTCAGGGTCAGCCCGATCAAGGCCCGCACGAACACCATCTGGTGCAGCGGGTAATCGGATGCCAGGTACTTGATCAGCAGGTCGTTGACCGAGATCGCGAAGGTGCCGATCAGGATGAATAGGATGCCCAGTGCCGGGCGGTCGTTTTCCGTCATGGATCTGGCCTAGCCGCAGGATACGGCCGTATCTGTTCCGAAAACGACATGCACAGCCGCCCTGCGCATATGCCGCTTTGCGAAGTGAACCGAGCGGTCTAGATACGATCTATCAGACGGGAGACGACTCATGGCGATGGTCGAGATACGTGGCCTGCGTAAGACGTATGACAGCGGGTTCGAGGCGCTCAAGGGCGCGGACCTGCAAATCGAGGAAGGCGAGATCCTGGCGCTGCTCGGACCCAATGGTGCGGGCAAGACGACGCTGATCTCGGCTGTCTGCGGCATCACCATGCCCAGCGGCGGCAGCATCCGCGTGGGCGGGCATGACGTGGTGCGTGACTGGCGCGCGGCGCGCGACCTGGTGGGGCTGGTGCCGCAGGAAATCAGCCTCGAGCCCTTCGAGAAGGTGGCGAACACCGTGCGCTTTTCGCGTGGGTTGTTCGGCAAGGGCCGCGACGACGCGATGATCGAGCGGATCCTCCGGCGGCTGTCGCTGTGGGACAAGCGCGACTCGCCGATCCGGGCGCTGTCGGGCGGCATGAAGCGCCGGGTGCTGATCGCCAAAGCGCTGAGCCACGAACCGCGCGTGCTGTTCCTGGACGAGCCCACGGCAGGCGTCGACGTGGAGTTGCGCCGCGACATGTGGGACATCGTGCGCGATCTGAAACGCGACGGCGTGACCATCATCCTCACCACCCATTACATCGAAGAGGCCGAGGCCATTGCCGACCGCATCGGCGTGATCGACAAGGGCCGCATCCTGCTGGTCGAGGGCAAGGACAACCTGATGCGCCGCATGGGCCGCAAGGAATTGCGGATCGAACTGGCCGCACCGCTGGAGGCCATCCCCGAGGCGTTGCACGGCCATGACCTGACTCTCGAGGAGGGCGGTAACGTGCTGGTCTACGGCTATGACAGCACCGCCGAGCGCACTGGCATCGGCCGCCTCATGGCGGCTGTTGCGGGCGCCGGGCTGGTCGTCCGGGACGTGGCGACGCGGCAGGATTCACTCGAGGACATCTTCGTCGGCCTCGTGGCACGGCAGGAGGACGCGGCATGAACCTGACCGCCATTGCATCCATCTACCGGTTCGAGATGGCGCGCTTTTTCCGCACGCTGGTGCAGGGGTTCGTGTCGCCGGTGATCTCGACCTCGCTTTACTTCGTGGTGTTCGGCGCCGCGATCGGCTCGCGCATCGACCAGGTCGAGGGTGTCAGTTACGGTGCCTTCATCGTGCCGGGTCTCATCATGCTGAGCGTCATCACGCAGGCGATCTCCAACGCCTCTTTCGGGATCTATTTCCCCAAGTTCATCGGCACGATCTATGAGCTTCTGTCGGCCCCGGTGAACTTCCTGGAAATCGTCATCGGCTATGTCGGCGCGGCGGCGACCAAGGCGCTGTTCATCGGGCTGGTGATCCTGGGAACGGCATCGCTCTTTGTCGACGTGACGATCCTGCATCCCGGCGCGATGCTCGCCTTCCTCGTTTTGACCTGCATCAGCTTTGCGCTGATGGGCTTCATCATCGGTATCTGGGCCAGCAATTTCGAGCAGTTGCAGTTGGTGCCGTTGCTGGTGGTGACGCCGCTGATCTTCCTGGGCGGGGCGTTCTACTCGATCTCGATGCTGCCGCCGGCGTGGCAGACCGTGGCGCTGTTCAACCCGGTGGTCTACCTGATCTCGGGCTTCCGCTGGTCCTTCTATGGCCTCGCGGATGTCCCGGTGGGCGTCAGCCTGCTGGCCATCGCGGCTTTCACCGCGCTGTGCCTTGCGTTCATCTGGTGGATCTTCCGCACTGGGTGGCGGATCCGGTCGTGAGCCAGGGCGGGGGCCTCCCTGCCCGCCTGGTCAGATATGCGCGGGCTGCCCGCGTCCGCCCAGCGCCACGTCCATCGCCATGCCGCCGATCCACATGCAGAACAGCGCCAGCCATGCCGTCCCGGCAAAGATCGACCCGCCGCTGACGCCGTTGCCGATGGCGCAACCGCCGGCCAGCATCCCGCCAAAGCCCATCAGCGCCGCGCCGACCATCGCGTTGCGCATCGGTGTCGGTCCCTCGAAGCCCTGGAACTTCAGCTCGCCGCCCCACCAGGCCGCCGCGAAGGAGCCGATCACCACGCCCGGCACCAGCCCGATGTCGAATTCAAGGATCGAGGTCCGGTCGAGGAAGAACATCAGAGTGTTGGCCGAAGGGCCGGTGAATGTCAGGCTTTCGATCTGCACCGGCTCGAAGGCGACCTGGCTGAGAGCATAGGTCAGCGCCCAGCCCACCGCGGCGGCAAAGCCCACGCCCGAGGCAAAGACCAGCCGCGAGGCGCCGATCCGGTTGCGCCGCGACAGTTCCAGCGCCAGCAGCGCCGTGGCAAGGCCGATCACCAGGCCGGACCCGTCGGGCAGGTGCATTGCGGTCAGCAGGTTCATGTTTCGGCCGCCCGCCGTGATCCACAGCCCGGCCAACCAGTCGCGCAGCGGCGCGAGCCAGCCGGTCAGCGACATCTGTGCCACCACGGCAAAGATCAGCCCGGACACGACCGAACGCAGGTTGCCTGTCGCCGCCAGCACCAGCAGCCGCCCCGAACAGCCGCGCGCCAGCACCATGCCCGCACCGAACATCAGCCCGCCGATCACCGCGCCGGACCAGCTGCCGGGCACCGCCATCATGCGCGCCTCGGTCACGTCGATCAGGCCCAGCATCTGCGCGCCCTGCACCCAGACCACCGCCGTCGAGAAGGTCAGCAGCCAGACCGCGACCTTGTCCTGCATCATGCCGCGCGCGAATTCGACGACCGCCGCCCGCAGGCAGAAGCGCGAGCGTTGCGCCGCCACCCCGAACACGACCCCGGTGACCAGCCCGAACAGCGCCGCCGTCGGCTGTTCCCCGATCCGTTCCACAAGCGCGACGATATCCATGGCGGTGCTCCCTGCGTGCTGACGCGGGTTTCATGCGGGAAAGCCGATGCGTTCGCCTTGATGCAGATCAGGTACGCCTGGCGGCAAAGGCCACCTGTCCGCGCGGCAGCATCCGCTCGACCCGCGCAACCTGCCAGCCGGTTACGTGGGCGAAATGCGCCACGTCCTCGGCCAGCAGGTGATAGGGCGGGCGCAGGTCATGCGTCACAACCCCGTCGGGTTGGCGAAAGGGGCGCGCCGCGCTGTCGGCGTCGGGGGCGAGGAAGACGGTGAACAGAAGCAGCTCCAGCCGGTCGAAGCGCCGCAGGTTGGTCAGCGCCCGCCGCAGGAAGGCCATCGGCAGGTGCGGAAAGACGGCAAAGGCGATGGCATGGGTGATGTCCTGGCCGACGCCGGGAAAGTCGAAAGCCGCATCCTCGACCAGGTGCGATTCGGGAAGGCGGTCGGGATCGGGCAGTTCCGCCGCCCGTCCCGCCAGCATCAATGCGCGCGAGGCGTCGGTCGCCCAGTAATGGCTGGGGTCCAGATACGGCACCGCCTTGCAGCCCAGCCGCAGCGCGCCTGCGCCGATGTCCAGCAGCACGTGGCCGGGGCGCAGCCCGGCCTCCTGCAACAGCGCCATCTGGGCGCGCCCGGTCTCGTCCCAGCGGCCGCCCACCACGTCGCGGTGCCGGCCCTTGGCGATGGCCTCGGCGTGGAAGCCGGCCTTGTCATAGGGGTTGAGCGTCATCAATTGGCTCCGTGCCGGGCTGCGCCTTTTGCGGGCGCGTGGCGCGGCGCGTCAAGGTGTTTCGCACCTTGCAGCGGGGCGGGATTGAGGCGCGACAGCAACGCCCGGACCCGGCCTGCGTCGCCCGGTCCAGATGCGACAGCCATGGTCGCATGCGGGACAGAGGGCGGTCGTTTTTCCGGCGAAACGGCGATTGAAACACGATGGATGCGGAGGCCCGCCATGGACATGATTCTTGCCGCCGAGATGGTCGCCGTTATGGCGAAGATGCCCGTGGTCGCGAATGCCGACCACGCCCCGCTGGAAGGCGGCGAGGACCCGGCCTTCGGCACCGTGCGCTGGCGGACGCTGTTCGACGCAGACCGCACCGCGACCTCGGGGATGGTCATGGGCGTGGCCGAGTTCGGGCCCGAAGGCACACTGCTGCCGCACCGCCACGGCCCGGCCGAGATCTATTTCGGCCTTGCCGGCCGTGGCACCGTTACCATCGACGGCGTCGCGCACGAGATGGCGCCGGGTGTCGCGCTGTTCATCCCCGAGGATGCCGAGCATGGCACGGTCGCGGGCGACGAGGGCCTTCGCTTTCTCTATGTCTTCCCGCGCGACCGCTTTTCCGAGGTCGAATACCGGTTCTCCGCCGCCGCGATGATGGCCGAGGCGGGCAGCGTCGGCTGACCGCGCGCAAGCGTTCCCCACCGGCGTCCAGTCTGTGCGCCGACGCACAGACGCCGGACTCGCCAGGATTTCGCGGCAGGCGTAAAGCGAAGGCATGAGTCCCGTTCCCATATCCGAGGGCCGCAGCCTGCCGGTCTGGCGGCGTCCCATGACGCTGCTGTTTCTCATGGCCATCGCCATGCCGCTGTCGTTCTCGACATGGTCGGCGCTGCTCAACAACTTCGTCATCGAGGTGGCGCAGTTCGACGGGTCGGATATCGGCTGGCTGCACACGGTGCGCGAAATCCCGGGCTTCCTGGCCTTTGGCGTGATCTTCATCATCATCTTCGTGCGGGAACAGGCGCTGGCGATGATCGCGCTGACGCTGTTGGGCGTGGCGACGGCGATCACCGCATGGTTCCCGACGATGGGCGGGCTGCTGTTCGTGACACTGCTCAGTTCCATCGGCTTTCACTATTACGAGACGGTCAACCAGAGCCTGCAATTGCAATGGCTGCCCAAGGACCGTGCGCCGCAGGTTCTGGGCCTGCTGGTCGCGGCCGGATCGGCGGCCACGCTGGTCGCCTATGTCGCCATCGTGATGACGTGGAAGGCGCTGGACCTGTCCTATGACTTCGTCTTCATGGTGTCGGGCGGGCTGACGCTGGCCATCGTGGCCTTTTGCGTGCTGAATTTCCCGCAATTCGAAAGCCCCAACCCGCAAATCAAGCGCATCATCCTGCGCCGGCGCTACTGGTTGTATTACGCGCTGCAATTCATGTCGGGGGCGCGGCGGCAGATCTTTGTCGTCTTCGCCGGGTTCATGATGGTGGAACGCTTCGGCTTCGAGGTGCACGAGGTCACGGGGCTGTTCCTGATCACCCTCGTCACCAACATGGTTCTGGCGCCGTTCTTTGGCCGCGCCGTGCACCGGTTCGGAGAGCGCCGGACCCTGATGGTGGAATATGCCGGCCTCGCCTGCGTGTTCTTCGCCTATGGCGGTATCTACTGGTTCGGCTGGGGCGTGGTTCTGGCGGCGGTTCTTTATGTGGTCGACCACATCTTCTTTGCGCTGGCGCTGGCGCTGAAGACCTATTTCCAGAAGATCGCCGATCCCGGCGACATCGCCCCTACCGCCGCCGTGGCCTTTACCATCAATCACATTGCGGCGGTGTTCCTGCCCGCGGCACTGGGATACCTGTGGCTGGTATCGCCCGGCGCGGTCTTTGGTCTTGCGACGGGCATGGCGCTGACCAGCCTCAGCCTTGCCATGCTGATCCCGCGCCACCCGGAACCGGGCAACGAGACGATCTTTGCCCGCTTCGCCCCCGCCCCGGCAGAGTGAGTCAGTGAACGGCCAGCGCGAAGATCGCGATGGCCACGACCACGAAGGCGGTCAGGAACCAGAAGGCAAAAGAGATCCGGTCGCGGCTAGTCATAGCTGAACTGCTCCAGCAGGATGTTGCGGTGTGGCACGCCCATTGCCAGCAGCGCGGGTTCCACCGATTCGAGCATCGGGGGCGGGCCGCACAGGACAAAGACCCAGGTTTTCAGAGCGTCGGTGTCCAGATGCCGACGCAGAAGGTCGGGCGTGACAAAGCCCGTCTCGCCCGTCCAGCCGTCCGAGGGTTCCGACAGGACATGCACCACCCGCAGCGGGCCGTGTTGCGTCATTGCCTGCAATTCGTCGTCGCAGACCATCTGGCTGGCGAGGCGGTTGGCGTGGATCAGCAGCCGGGGCCGGGGGTCGCCAGCGGCGTCCAGCGCGCGCAGATGCGACAGCATGGGCGCGATGCCGACCCCGCCCGCGATCAGCGCGACGCCCGCCGCGTCGCCATGTCCGTCCAGCGTCAGCGACCCGAAGGGCGCGTCGACATAAGCCGGGGTGCCGGGTTTCACCGCGCCCAGCCGGTTGGTGAAGTCGCCCAGCTCCTTGATGACGAAGCGCAGGTCCGGCCCGTCGGACGGGCTTGACGCGATGGAGAACGGGTTCTCGTCCAGCGACAGGGCGCTGTGGCCGACGCTGATCCAGGCGAAATGGCCGGGCTTGTAGCGCAGGCCGGAATGGCCCTCGGGCGACAGGCGCAATTCCCATGTCCGCTCGGCCAGCGGGGTGACGGCGGCGACGCGCCAGGGCCGGGCGCGTTTCATCATCGGCTTGACGGCATAGACCCAGCACAGCGACAGCGTGGCGACGCCCAGCATCGCCCACCAGTAACCGGCCAGGACCGGATCGCTGCTGAAGCGGCCCGCGCGTGTGGCGTGCAGCACGCCTAGACCCGCCATGGCCAGCGCCATCGTGCCATGCATCAGCCGCCAACGTTCATGCCGGAACAGCCCGTCGCGCCCCAGCGCCATGACCATCACCGCACCCAGCAGCAGCCAGGCTGCCAGGCCGGGCCAGAGGCTGGCCCAGCTGTAATCCAGCGCCGCGTTCGCCCCCGGACCGGGGCCGGGGCCGCGCCCGCGGCTTAGGCCCTGCGGGCCGTGATACAGAAACGGATGCAGCAGGATCAGCACGCTGGCGGCGCGCGCCAGCAACTGGTGCAGGCGCATCGTCACATCCATCCCGATCCGGCCCGAAATCACCCGGAACCGTCCCGACAGCAGGAATTCCACTTGGAGGATCGCCAGCCCTGCCATGCCCGCGCCCGCCGCCAGCGCGTCGCGCAGCGACAGCGCCGGCTGGTCCTGCCACATGGCAAGGCCCAGCGGCGCGCAGACAAGGCCGAGATAGAGCACGATCAGCAGAATGGCGGGCATGGGCACTTCTCCGGGGCTGATCCCTGCCTAGCATCCCGTCGCATGCGCGCCATGTGATGCGTCGTCGCGGCTTGCGGCAGGGGGGCATTCGTGACAGAGCGGAAAAAAACCTCAGCCGCCGGACTCCGCCATGCCCAAGACCTGGACCGCCTTCACCACGATCGACGACAAGGACCGCGCCGAGGCGCTGGGCGAGGCGCTGGAAGAACTCGATCCGGAACCGACGGGCATTGGCGTCTTCGAGATCGAGGACGGCTCGGGTCGGTGGGAGATCGGCGGCTATTTCGTCGAGGAACCGAACGACGTGGAACTGGCGCTGATGGCGGCGGCTTTTGGGGCGCAACCCTTCGTCGTCTCAGAGGTGCCCGATACCGACTGGGTCGACAAGGTGCGGCGTGAATTGACGCCGGTCGAGGCGGGGCGCTTTTTCGTCTATGGCAGCCATGACGCCGACAAGATCCCACCGGGCGCGGAACCGCTGCTGATCGAGGCGGCGATGGCCTTTGGCACCGGGCATCATGGCACGACGCTGGGCTGCCTGAAGGCGCTTGACCGGCTTGCGACCGAAGGGTTCGTGGGCCGTCGCGTGGCCGATATCGGCTGCGGCACGGCGGTTCTGGCGATGGCGGCGGCGCGGATCTGGCCGGATCCGGTGATCGCGTCGGATATCGACGAGGTCGCCGTCGAGGTGGCCGAGGTGAATGTCGCGGCGAACGCTCTTCAGGGCAAGGTCCGCTGCATCGAGGCGACTGGTTTCAACCATCCCGACCTGCGCGCGGCGGCGCCTTTCGACCTGGTCTTTGCCAACATCCTGATGCAGCCGCTGATCGACCTGGCTCCGGACATGGCGGCGCACCTGGCGCCGGGCGGCTACGCGATCCTCTCGGGCATCCTGACACGGCAGGCCGACGCGGTGATCGAGGCCTATGCCGCGCAGGGCGTGGCGCTGGTGCGGCAGGACGACATTGGCGACTGGGTGACGCTTTTGCTGCGCAAGCCCGACTGAAAACGGACCTGTTTTCGCCAAAAAAGCGGTGATTTGCCCCAAAATTGCCGCATTTCTTCGCCATTACTGCCTTATCCGGTGGGGGCCGGTGTTTCGAGGCTGTCATGGAAGACACGTTGCGCGATTTTCGCAAGCGTCAGCAGAACCTGCGGCGCAAGCATGAACGCATGGCCCGCGGCTATGTAACCGGAATCGATCAAAACGGCCTGATTGTCCAGACGCCCGACAGCAAGACCGGCGGACGCGTCCTGCGCCTGCTGGTGATGCTGGTGGCGGGCTTTATCGGTTTCAAGATCCTGCTGCTGGCAGGCCTGGGCCCTGAACAATACAGCCTGCATGTCACGCAACTGAAATCCGGCTCGACCGGCGAACAGGTTGGCGCGTGGTTCATGCAGATCGACCCCCTCAGCGCGTTGCTGGCGGGCTACCTCTCTCCGCTTCTCACGTAGGGTTTTCCGTTCAAACGGAAAGTCCGCTCCGGTTGCCCGGAGCGGACTTTTTCTTGCGGTCCCGCGCGATGCTTCAGCGCAGGGAAATGTCGTCGATGTCCGAGCGCGTCAGGCCGATATCGTCCAGTTCGCGGTCGGTCAGCGCGGCCAGCGCCTTGCGCGTCTGGCGTGCGTCGTTCCAGCCGGCAAAGAGCGAGACGCCGGTGACAAACATGGAACCGATGCGGCCGGCGGAGCCGACGGCGGCATGGGGGCGGGTCGTATCGAAAGCGGCCATGACGGATCTCCTGATAGAAAGGCTGCTGCGTGTTTTTCTGCAGTGCAGCTAGTCTTTCGCGAACTGCCCAGCAAGTAGGCAGAACCGCAAGGCTTCCATGCAGAATCTGCATGGCTCAGGATCCGGTTAACTGACTGTAAAATAGCTGTTAATTCACGGGTTCGCGATGTCGTTCGCGATCTCAGGGATGCCGCTTTCCGACCGCTGGAAATCGCCCGTGTCGCGTTTGCACCATCCGGTGTCGGCTTCTGCCGTCAGTGCATTAACCTTGGCAAATGTTCGCGTTTCGTGCTAGTCGTGCCGAAAAAGCAACACAAGGGGCGGTCATGCGGGTTCTGGGCATCGATCCGGGGCTTCGCACCCTCGGATGGGGGGTGATCGAGGCAGAGGGAAGCCGACTCAGGCACGTCGCCAACGGGCTGTGCCAGACGGCGTCGGGCGGCGACCTGGCGACGCGACTGCTGTCGCTTTACCGGCAATTGTCCGAAGTGGTGGAGCGCCACGCGCCCGATGTCGCGGCGGTGGAACAGACCTTCGTGAACAAGGACGCGGTGGCGACGCTGAAACTGGGGCAGGCGCGTGCCATCGCCCTTCTGGTGCCGGCGCAATTCGGGCTGGAGGTGGGCGAATATGCCCCCAACCAGGTCAAGAAGACCGTGGTCGGCGTGGGTCATGCGGACAAGCGGCAGGTCGAGCACATGGTGCTGATGCAGCTTCCCGGCTGCAAGATTGCCGGGTCCGACGCCGCCGACGCGCTGGCCATCGCCATTTGCCACGCGCATCAGAGCGGCGGCCGTCGGTTGAAGGTGGTGGCATGATCGGGCGCATCGCGGGACGGGTCGAATACAAGGGCGATGATCACGTCCTGATCGACGTGCGCGGCGTGGGCTATGTCGTGTTCTGCTCTGACCGGACGCTGGCCGCGCTGCCGGGTCCGGGCGAGGCGACCGCCTTGTGGACCGACCTCATGGTGCGCGAGGACCTGTTGCAGTTGTTCGGCTTCACCACGCTCGTGGAAAAGGAGTGGCATCGCCTGCTGATGAGCGTTCAGGGCGTGGGGGCCAAGGCCTCGCTGGCGATCCTCGGCACGCTGGGCGCGGACGGGGTCAGCCGGGCCATCGCGCTGGGTGACTGGAATTCCGTGAAGGCCGCCAAGGGGATCGGCCCAAAGACCGCGCAACGCGTTGTGAACGAATTGAAGGACAAGGCGCCCGCGGTCATGGCGATGGGCCAGTCGGCCCGGCCTGCCGTCTCCTGCGTGGACGAGAGTAATGCCGCCGTGATCGAACCCGCGCCGCGCCCACGTGCCGCCCCCGCGCCGCAGGCTGCCTCGGCGCAGGCCGAGGCGTTGTCGGCGCTGACCAACCTTGGCTACAGCCCGGGCGAGGCGGCGGGCGCCGTGGCGCAGGCAGCCGGCGAGGCCCCCGAGGCGGCGACGGCCGATCTGATCCGCGCGGCCTTGCGCCTGCTGGCACCAAATGGGTAGGCGGGGTGGAACCCCGCCCAAGGGGAGGCAGGACATGATGGAATCCGACCCGACATTGCGCCCCCAGCCGATGCCCGACGACCGCGACCGCGCCCTGCGGCCGCAGATGCTGGCAGATTTCGTCGGCCAGGCCGAGGCGCGGGCGAACCTGCGGGTCTTCATCGACAGCGCCCGGCAGCGGGCCGAGGCGATGGACCACACGCTGTTCTTTGGCCCGCCGGGCCTGGGCAAGACGACGCTGGCGCAGATCATGGCGCGTGAACTGGGCGTGGGTTTTCGCATGACCTCCGGCCCGGTGCTGGCCAAGGCCGGCGACCTGGCGGCGATCCTGACCAATCTCGAACGCAACGACGTGCTGTTCATCGACGAGATCCACCGTCTGAACGCGGTGGTCGAAGAGGTGCTTTATCCTGCGATGGAGGATTTCGAGCTGGACCTCGTGATCGGCGAAGGGCCGGCCGCGCGCACCGTGCGGATCGAGTTGCAGCCCTTCACGCTTGTCGGCGCCACGACACGGCTGGGCCTTCTGACGACGCCCTTGCGCGACCGGTTCGGCATTCCGACGCGGCTGAACTTCTACACGGTGCCGGAACTGGAGACCATCGTCGTCACCAACGCCGGCAAGCTGGGCGTGCCGGTCGAGGGCGACGGCGCGCACGAGATCGCGAAACGGTCGCGCGGGACGCCCCGGATCGCGGGGCGGCTGTTGCGTCGGGTGGTGGATTTCGCGCTGGTCGAGGGCAATGGCGTGGTGACGCAGGCGCTGGCCGACAATGCGCTGACGCGGCTGGGGGTCGATCACCTGGGGCTGGACGGCGCTGACCGGCGCTATCTGCGGCTGATCGCCGAGAATTACGCAGGCGGCCCGGTGGGGATCGAGACGCTGTCCGCCGCCCTGTCGGAAAGCCGCGACGCGCTGGAGGAAGTCGTCGAACCCTTCCTGCTGCAACAGGGGCTCATCAGCCGCACGCCGCGCGGCCGGATGCTGGCGGCCAAGGCCTGGGCGCACCTCGGCCTGGCCGCGCCGCGCCCGCCGGGACAGAGCGATCTGTTCGACGGCTGAAAGAGGGGCTCTGCCCCCGCTGCGCTGGCGCGCGACTCCCCCGGGATGTTTCCGGCCAGAAGAAAGGGGCGCGTTGCCTTGTCCGCTTGCCTATGGCCCTCGGATTGCGCAAAAGCCACCTGACGCAGGAGGCTGACAATGGGCGTTTTCGAGAGATACCTGTCGCTCTGGATCGCGCTGGCGATCGCCGCGGGCATCGCGCTGGGCCATGTCGCGCCCGGCCTGATCGGGGCGATCGCGGCGGCCGAACTGGCCAGCGTCAACCTTGTCGTCGCCGTGCTGATCTGGGCGATGGTCTATCCGATGATGGTGGGTGTCGATCCCGGCAGTCTGCGCGACATCGCCCGGCAGCCGCGCGGGCTGCTGATCACGCTGGTGGTGAACTGGCTCATCAAGCCTTTCACCATGGCGGCGCTGGCGGTTCTGTTCTTCGAAGTCGTCTTTGCCCGCTGGATCGCGCCGGAGGACGCGCAGCAATACATCGCCGGGCTGATCCTGCTGGGCGCCGCGCCGTGCACGGCGATGGTGTTCGTCTGGTCGCAACTGACGCGCGGCGACGAGACCTATACCCTGCTGCAGGTGTCGGTGAACGACCTGATCATGGTCTTTGCCTTTGCCCCCATCGTCGCGGTTCTGCTGGGTGTCACGGATATTGCCGTGCCGTGGCAGACGCTGGTTCTGTCGGTGCTGCTGTTCGTGGCGCTGCCCCTGGTCGCGGGGCTGGTGACGCGCCGCAGGCTAGGCAGACCCGAGGCGATCGAGAGCTTCAAGGCGCGGGTCAAGCCCTGGTCGGTGGTCGGGCTGATCGCGACGGTTGTGATCCTGTTCGGATTGCAGGGCCAGGTGATCCTGGACCGGCCACTGGTCATCGTCTTGATCGCCGTGCCGATCCTGCTGCAAAGCTACGGCATCTTCGCAATCGCCTATGCGGCGGCCTATGCAATGAAGGTGCCGCACCGCATCGCCGCGCCCTGCGCGCTGATCGGCACATCGAATTTCTTTGAACTCGCGGTCGCGGTGGCGATCAGCCTGTTCGGCCTGAATTCCGGCGCGGCGCTGGCCACGGTGGTGGGTGTGCTGGTCGAGGTGCCGGTGATGCTGACGCTGGTCGCCTTTGCCAACCGCACCCGCGCGCGCTTCGCCTGAAAGCCGAGGACTGCCATGACCCCTGACGAGATCCGGTCGCTGTTCACCCGTTCCGATGGTTCCTATCTGTGCGCCCGCTGGGGCCGCCCCATCGCGCCGATCGTCTTTGGCGTCGAGGACGCGACGCTGTCGGTTGTGAAGGGCGCGTATCAAGCGGTCTGCGCGCTGGCGGGGCACCAGATGGCCGAGACGGACCCGGAACTGGGCGTCAACGCCATGGTATTCTTCTTCCGCGACTGGGACGAGTTGCTGGCCGTGCCCGACCTGGATCGGCTGGTCGAGGGGCTTGAGCCGCTGGTGGCGCGGCTGAAAGCGGCGGATGCAAACCAGTATCGCGTCTTCCGCTTCGACGCGAATGGTGCGATCCGCGCCTGTTTCGTGTTCCTTCGAATCGACGAACACCTGTTGGCGGTGCCGGCCGAGACGCTGGCGCTGAGCCAGGTGGTGCAGTCGATCCTGCTGTGGTCCGACACGGCTTTTTCCGACCGTTCGCCCCTTGGCCAGCTGGAGGATGGGCGCGTTGTGCTGCGGCCCGAGATCGCCGGGCTGATCCGTGCGGCCTATGACCCGGTGATGCCCGCCGTGGCGCAGGATCCGAGCCACGCGTTGCGGCTGGCGGCACGGATCGGGCTGCCGTCCTGAAACCGGGCTTTGACGGATGCGGCCGGCTTGGCTAAAGCCGGAGGCGGAGCGAAGGGGAGGATTACCATGACAACCTGGGCAAGAGCCAAGACGACCGATGGGCGCGTTCTGTGTGGCGTGATCGAGGGGGCGATGCTGCATCCGCGCGCGGGCCTCGGATCGGACGAGGCGGCGGGCGACGCCGTGGCGCTGGAGGGGCTGCGGATGCTGCCGCCCTGCGTGCCGGGCAAGTTTTTCGGCCTGTGGAACAACTTCAAGGCGGCGGCGGAAAAGAACGGCTGGGGCACGCCCGAGCATCCGCTGTATTTCCTGAAGCCCGACACGGCGCTGTCCGGCCCCGGCGATACGGTGGTCATCCCCGAGGATGCGGGCCGCGTGCTGTTCGAGGGCGAGTTGGGCATCGTGATCGGCAAGCGGTGCAAGAATGTCCCGGTTGAGGACGCGGCGGACGCGATCCTCGGCTATACCTGCGTCAACGATCTGACGGCTCTGAACATCCTGACGGCGGACGAGTCGTTCCCGCAATGGACGCGGTCCAAGGGTTATGACGGGTTCGGCGTGATCGGGCCGGTGATCCAGACCGGGCTGGACTGGCGCGACCTGGTCGTGAAGGTCAACGTCAACGGGCGCGAGCGGCAGTCCTACGAGGCGTCCGACATGGTGTTCGGCCCCGAAGAGATCGTCGCCCGCCTATCGCGCGACATGACCCTGATGCCGGGTGACGTGATTGCCTGCGGCACCTCTCTGGGCGCGCGGCCGGTGAAGGCGGGCGATGAGGTCGTCGTGAGCATCGACGGAATCGGCGATCTGCCGGTGACGATGGCATAAGGCGGAGTCTGCCCTCAGACGCCGATGTCGGGCATTCGAGCCGGGAGGCACGAAGGAATCGCCGGCGTCACCGCCCAAGCTGCCCTTGTCAGACGGACCGTGGCCGGAAATCGGCGAAACCGAAGCCGCAGATCAGACGGTCCTTTGCAAGAAGCACTTGGCCCCGGGCGGTGTGAGGCCTCGCAATACAGGTCACAGCCGACGTTGTGCGAGTTGGCGACATCCGAAGCGCAGGGCGCGCTTGCCATGGACATGAAGAGCGCCCGGGTGAGGCAGGGAATTCGAGAGTTGGGCAGCAACGAATTCTCAATAACCACAACCCGGTATTGGCAACCAGGAAACGCTTCGGCCGAGCGTCATGCATCCCGCTCCATTATCCACTCGACCTCTGGCGCGGGCATGAAGCGCCATTTGCGCAGTGGCCCTGCCATGACGTTCAGATAGTACATCTCGAACCCGTAAGGCGCGCTGCAAGGATGATGCCCGCGCGGAACGAGAACCACGTCGCCATCGGAAACGGCCATCGTTTTGTCCAGCATCCGGTCGTCGGTGTAGACGCGCTGGATGCCAAAGCCCGAGGCGGGGTTCAGCCGGTGGTTATACGTCTCTTCAAGATAGGTGATGCGGGGATAATCGTCCTCGTAATGGCGGTGGCTGGGATAGGACGACCAATGGCCGGCGGGGGTAAAGACCTCGGTGACCAGCAGCGGGTCGCAACAATCCTCGGTCTCCATGGCGATGTTGTTGATGTGCCGTGTGTTCGTGCCTCTGCCGCGCTCGGTCAGGGTAATGCCCTCGGGACCGATGCGCCGCGCCCCATGCCCGCCCCGTCCGGGTGCGGAGCATACGGCGATCACGCAATCGGTGTCCGCGCGCGCCTGCCAGTCGCTGCCGTTGGGCAGGCAGAGGCAATGCGGCGGCGTCTTCTCAAAGACATTCATCCGCTCACCGAGCACGCCCCAGTCCTGTCCAGCGCCGTGAATGCCGGCCTTTCCTTCGACCATGACGAGGATGACCTCGCGGTCACCCGTCGCCTCGGTCACGCTGTCCCCTGCCCGCAGGCGGTAGAGGGAAAAGCCGACATGGCGCCAACCCGCCGATTGGGGCGTGATCTCGTGGACCTTGCCATGGCTCCCGAATGGCTTGCGCAACAACTCCGCCATTTCCTCTCTCCCTTTTCCGTGGCCTCAGTTGAAGGTCTTCTGCAACGCCGCGTTGGCATTGTAGCGGCCGCGCGCTTCTTCGAGACGGGCGGGGCCGCCGATCTGTGGCACTGCGACATCCCACCAGTGTCCGCCGCTGTCGAGGCCGGGCACGGCGTCGGTTTCGATCAGGATGACCGAGGGCACGTCACGACTGCGGGCCTCGACGATCTTGCGCCCCAGATCGGCGATATCGGCCGCCTTTTCCGCATGCGCGCCCATCGCGGCAGCATGTGCGACGAAGTCGATTTCAGGCCAGACGTCGCTGTCCTTGTACATGTTGTCGAACTCGGCCCCGCCGCATTCGATCTGCAGCCGGTTGATGCAGCCATAGCCCGAATTGTCGGTCAGCACGACGGTGAAGGGCGCCTTGCGGGCCGCAGCCGTGGCAAGCTCGGAATTGGCCATCATGTAGGAGCCGTCACCGACGAAGCAGATGACCTCTTTCTCCGGCGCGGCGAGCTTGATGCCCATCGCTCCGGCAACCTCGTAGCCCATGCAGGAATAGCCATATTCCATATGGTATCCGCCCTGCGCCGCCTGCCAGAGGACTTGCAACGCACCGGGCATCGTCCCGGCGGCACACATCGCTACGGAGTTATCTTCGGCGACGCGTTGCACCGCGCCGATCACCTGCGCATCCGTCGGCAGCGCCTTGCTGTCGGGCTCGGGCGCGGCCGTTACGCGACCGACCTCTGCGATCCACGCCTCGCGCGTCGCGGGATCGTGCGCATCGAAGCGCAGATCGCCCAAGGCGGCCGTGAGTTTCTCGAGTGAGACCTTGGCATCGCCTACCAGCGGCGTCGCCAGGTGCTTGCCCGCGTCGTAGGGGTGCAGGTTGACCGACACCAGCCTCCGGCCCGCCTTGCCGAAAACCGTCCACGACCCGGTGGTGAAGTCCTGGAACCGCGTGCCGACGCCGATCACAAGATCAGCCTGGGACGCCAGTTCGTTGCCGCAGCCCGACCCGGTCACGCCGGGCGAGCCGAAGTTGAGGGGGTTGCTTGCGGCGATCCCGCCCTTGCCGGCCTGGGTTTCGAGCACGGGGATATTGTGCCTTTCCGCGAAGCGCCTGAGCGTTTCCTCGGCCCCTGAATTAAGCACGCCGCCGCCCGCCACGATCACCGGTCGTTCCGCGCCGGCGATCATCTTCGTCACGTCGGCGACCTCGCGCGGGTCGGGTTCGGGACGGCGGATGCGCCATGTGCGCGGTTCAAAGAACGCCGTTGGGTAGTCGTGGGACTCGGCCTGAACGTCCTGACAGAACGCCAGAACCACGGGGCCGCAATTCTGCGGATCGGTCATCACCGCCATCGCACGCGGCAGGCAGGTCAACAGGTGTTCCGGGCGCGAGATCCGGTCGAAGTACCGCGCGACCGGCTTGAAGCAGTCGTTCGCGCTGACCGTGCCATCGTCGAAATCCTCGATCTGCTGCAACACCGGGTCTGGATGTCGGTTGGCAAAGACATCGCCGGGAACCAGCAGGACCGGAAGCCGGTTGACGTGCGCCAGCGCGCAGGTCGTGACCATGTTGGTCGCACCCGGCCCGATGGAGGATGTCACGGCCATCGCCTTGCGGCGCTTCATGGTCTTGGCATAGGCGATGGCGGCGTGGGCCATGGTCTGTTCGTTCTGGCCACGCGATGTCGGCAAGTCATCGCGGTAGCGGTACAGCGCCTCGCCGATCCCGGCAACGTTGCCGTGATCGAAGATCGCCCAGGCCCCCTCGATAAAGCGGTCGCCGTCTTCTGTCATCTGGACCGAAAGCCACTTCACCATGGCCTGCGCCGCCGT
The DNA here is from genome assembly GCF_018224955.1 of Thetidibacter halocola. Lineage (GTDB taxonomy): Bacteria > Pseudomonadota > Alphaproteobacteria > Rhodobacterales > Rhodobacteraceae > Thetidibacter > Thetidibacter halocola. The sequence continues at coordinate 215,625 of NZ_JAGTUU010000006.1, read as the reverse complement.
GAGCTTGATCGTGTCGGTCATGCGACCACCTCCTCTTTCAGGCCCAAGCGGGCCTCATCCCAGATGCGGCAGAGCCGCGTATACGTGTCCGCCATGCGGGTCACGGCCTCGTCGTCGCCGATCCTGCCCGACAGCCAGTCGCGCGCCGCCGGGCCGAAAATTGTTCGACCAACGGCAAAGCCACGAACCAGCGGCTGTTTGGCGGTCAGTGCGAAACTCGCGGCCAGGTCCTTTTCAGGCGCATCGAGGCCCAGAACCACGATTCCGCGTGTGTGCATGTCGTTGCTTTCGAACGCATCGACGGACTTTTGCCATGCGGCGCCGGTCTTGAAGGGTTCCAGCTTCCACCAGTCGGGCCAAACATCCAGGTTGTAGAAGCGCTGGATGATCCGCGGCGTAGTGTCGTCATCCACGGGCGCGACCTTGGACGGGATGACCTCGAGCAGGAACTCCAGCCCGTTGCGGCGCGCGGCGTGGAACACCCGGATGACCGTCGCCTCCTGCGAGGCCCACGTCTAGGCATCGTCATCGGGATGGCAGAAGCAAAGACACTTGACCACGTGATCGGAGGGCCATTCGCGCAGCCCGCCGAAGTCCGGCCCGATCTCGGGTTCCAGCATCAGCGGGCGCGATCCGGGCCATTCCGCCGGCCTCCCGATCCAGAGCCCGGTGCCAGCGGCGGCGTGAAGCGCGTCACGCCCGATCCGATTGTCGCAGAGGATGCCGTAGCCGGGTTTGCCGCCCTGAACGCTGAGAGCGGCGTTCAGGCAGAATTCCTTGAAGGGGCCGCCCTTCTCGGGCTGGTAGCCGTCCATCTCTTCCAGTTGCAGGCGGTGATCGAAGGCAAAGACCCGCATGGTCGACCAGTCGCCGCCATTGTGGTTGCGGGAGCGGTTCGTGGCCCAGTGGATCTGTTCCAGCGCCGTGTCGTTTCTCAGGTCCGGACGCACAATTCCGCGTTCGAAGAAGAACTGTAATTCCGCCCAGCTTGGGTAGGCCGGGGTGCAGCCATGGCGCGAGACGGCAAAGGCACCGCAGGCATTGGCGTATTTCAGGGCCTTGGGCCAGTCCACGCCATCGAGCCAGCCCTTGATCAGCCCGGACATGAAGCCGTCGCCAGCGCCCAGCACGTTGAAGACCTCGATGGGAAAGCCGGGACCGGTCTGGCCGTCGTCGAGGCTGTCGGGGACAGCGCCTTCGAAGGCCGCGGCGCTCCTCGAACCACGCTTGCAGACCAGCGTCGCGTCCGAGACCGCGCGCAGTGCCGCGATCGTGTCGGTTGATCCGCCCGCGATGTGGAACTCTTCCTCCGTGCCGACGATGAGGTCGAAATAATGGAGGGTTTCCTGCAGCTTGGTCGTGACCTTGCCCGAGGCGACGAAACGGCTTTCACCCTCGCCATGGCCTGCGACGCCCCAGAGGTTCGGACGGTAATCGATGTCGAGCGCCGTCTGCATCCCCTCGTCGCGGGCGATCTTCAGCGCCTTCAGCGTCGCCGCCTCGACCTGCAGGTGCGACAGGTGTGTGCCCGTGGCGACGACCGCGTGGGCGCTGCGGATGAACGCCTCGTCGATATCGGCCTCGGTCCGGCCCATATCGGCGCAATCCGAACGATAGAAGATCAGCGGGAACTGCGCCTGGTCGCGGATGCCCAGCAAGACGAGCGCCGTCAGCCGGTCCGGATCGACCTTTACGCCGTCGGTGTTCACGCCCTCGCGGGCGAGCTGCTCGATGATGAAGCGGCCCATGTGTTCGTCGCCGACGCCGGTGATGACTGCGGATTTCAGGCCCAGCCGCGCCGTGCCGCAGGCGATGTTGGTGGGCGATCCGCCGATGTATTTCGAGAAGGACCCCATGTCCTCCAACCGTCCGCCGATCTGGTCGCCGTACAGATCGACCGAGGAGCGGCCTATGGTGATCACGTCGAGTGTCTTGGTCATGTCGTACCCTCCCTCAGCGGATGATCGTGGCCTGAAGCGCGTCGATAGACGACCGGATGCCCGCCTCGGTCGACATGGTGAAATCCTCCATTTCCAGCGAAACCCAGTCGTCGTAGCCGAACATGCCGACGACCGAGAAAAACTCCTTCCACCATTGCAGGTCGTGCCCGGCGCCGACCGCGACGTAGTTCCATGTACGGTTCTTCACGTCGGTCACCTCGCGCGTCTCGAGCAGGCCATCGACGTCGGCGCGGCCGCGTTCGATGCGGGTGTCCTTGCCATGGCAGTGGTGGATGGCATCCCCAAGCGCGCGTGCCGAGGCGATGGGGTCCGCACCCATCCACATCAGGTGGCTGGGGTCGAGGTTCATGCCGACTTTCTCGCCCACTTCGTTGCGCAGCCGGAACAACGTCTCGGGGTTCCAGACAAGCATCGCCGAGAAGTTTTCCAGCGCGTACTTCTCGACGCCGACTTCGTCCGCGAGTTTCACGAGGTCGTGCCAGAGCGGAAAGGCCCGGTCTTCCCATTGGTAGCGGTCGCGCTCGGGCATCTCGGCGGGCCAGGACTTTGTATAGACCAGCCAGTTCGGGACCATGTCACCGGGGGCCGCTTCGGGCAGGCCCGACATGGTGACGATCTTCCTGATGCCGATCTCTCCGGCAAGGCGGATGGTGTCCTCCATCTCCTTGCGGTGACGCTTGCCCATTTCGCCCGGGTCCAGCGGGTTGGCCGAGCAGTTGAGGGCTGCGATCTGCAGCCCGCGGGCCTCGATCTCCTTCAGCCGTTTCTTCAGTTCGCCCTTGTCGGCGAGCAGGATTTCAGCGCGAAAATGCGGCGCGGGCGACCAGCCGCCGCCGGTCATCTCGATGCCCTCGACACCGAGATCGACGCATTTGTCCAGCATGTCGGTGAAGGACAGATCGCCCATCACATCGGTACAGATCGAGAGTTTCATGTGTCTTTCTCCGATAGCGGGGTCATTCCGCGGCGAGCGCGGAGGGGGCGCCGTGTAGCGCGGGTTTTTCGACCATCTTGATGCGCTCGAGCCCGCCACTTGCCGCGGCGCGCAGGGCGGCGTCGGCGGTCAACGTGGCGGCATAGCCATCCCACGCCGAGGGGCCGGTCGCGGTGCCCTCTCCGGCGGCGGCAATCCATTCGCGGAACTCCTGGTCGTAGGCCTCGATGAAGCGCTCGCGCCAATCCTCGGGGATCGCCTGCCGGATGCCGTGACCATCCGTCACGACCGTTGCTGGCCTGTGCGGCAGCGCGGCGATGCCGGCCTCGCAGCTCACTTCGCCGAGGATGTCGTAGTCATAGGTGATGCTGACCGATATCTCGACATCCACCAGCGCGCCGCTCGCCATGTGCAGCAGCACGAAATGCGGGTCGCGCAATTCGCCGCCCTGCTGAGAGCGGCGGGGCAGCCGAACCTCGACACCGGTGATTTCATCCGACAGCAGCCAGCGCGCAATGTCGGCGTCGTGCACCAGCGTATCGTTCAGCGGCATCTCGGAGGTGTAGAGCCCCTCTGGCACCGACGCGTTGCGGTGCACCGAGTGATACATCAGCGGTGCGCCCAGAGTGGCGCCGTCGATCACCGCCTTGAGGCGGCGATAGTCGGCTTCGAAGCGGCGCATGAAACCAACCTGCACGAGACGGCGGTCAAAGGTCACCTCCGCCTCGATGACCTTGAGCGCCGCCGCCTCTGACGTCACCATGGGTTTCTCGCGGAACACCGGCTTGCCGACGGCAAGGCATTCGAGAAGCTGCTCTTCGTGGGCGGCGCCCCAGGAACAGATGACGATCGCCTCCACGGCGTCACACCGGATCAGGTCCTTGTCCGAGGCGAAGACTTGCGCTCCTGCTGGCGCGACTTCTGCGGCGCGCGCCTCGTCGATGTCGCTGACGGCGACCACCTCGACGCCGGACAGGACCTTGGTCAGGCGGCGGATATGATCCTGGCCGATCATTCCCGTGCCGATGACTCCAACTTTCAAAGACATGGTGCGGCCCTCACTGGAAATGTTTGTCGATGAGGCGTTGCATCTCGCCGCGCATGAACAGGCCGCTCTCGTCGGCCTTTTCCTCCCAGGCGAAGACACAGGCGGTCACGATGCCGTCGAAGCCGATCTCGGCCAGCGTGCGGTAGAAATCGTCCCACGGCACTTCGCCCTGACCGATATTCAGGTGTTGGTGCACCCGCGCGGTCGAACCAGGTGGGTTGATGATGTAGCGCAGGCCCGAGCTGGCCTTGTGGTTGAACGTGTCGGCGATGTGGACATGGGCCAGAACGTCCGCGCACTCCTTCAGCATCGCCAACGTGTCATCGCCGAAATAGAACGTGTGCGGCGTGCAGTAGAGGAACTTGACGCGCGGGCTGTTCACCGTGCGGATCCGGTCCACAGACGGTTGCAGCGTCTCGACCCAGTCCTCGGGGTGCGGCTCTATATGCAGGTTGATGCCCTAACGCTCGAAGACCGGCACCAGTTCCTCCATCGAACGCCACCATGCGTCCTCGCAGGCCTTGACCATCGAACCAGTGTGACAGCAATAGCAGGTGCCCTTGTCAGGGTGCGGGCCCCGGTCGAATTCGGAGTTCATCGTGTCGACGCCCAACTCGACGGCGATCTCGATGGCGCGCTTCCAGTGGCGGACGGTGGCCTTGCGCTCGTCCTCGTCGTTGCTGGCCCAGCGATACATCGGCAGCAGCGTCGCGACGCCGACGCCGGAATCCGACAGCGCCTTCCTGAACGACTTGATACGGTCAGGAAAGACGCGCGGCGACTTGAACCATTCGAGAAAGTCGGCGCGCGGGCTCAGTTCGATCCACTGGTAGCCGAGTTCGGCCACTTTCGACGGCAGAGCCTCGAGCGAGAGGTGACGGTGCATGAAGGGGTCGAGTGCGATTTTCACAATATCCTCCCTTGGCCGCGGATGATGCAGCCGGATTGTCTGGTTTCAGGAATGGTTTGGCGGGCGTCCCGCCGGGGCATGCGGCGCGCCTGACGCCGTCAATGCGTCGGTGGCGGCGGGTGGCCTTCGTGGGTTTCCATGTAGCCTTCGACCTCCATGTCGAGGCTGGCGAGCGCACCACGGATCAGCACCGCGAAGTGATCTCCGACCGCCATGGCATGCGTGACCTGGTGGGTGATGACGATCACCGCCAGACCGCGCTTGCGCGCTTCGAGGACGATGCGCAGGACGTGGCTGGCCTGCTTGACGCCGAGCGCCGCAGTCGGCTCGTCGAGGATCAGCACGCGCGCTCCGAAATGCACGGACCGTGCAATGGCCAGAGACTGGCGTTCGCCGCCCGACAGGCCGCCGATCAGCCGGTCGCCGTTGTCGATGCGCGTGATGCCCATCGCCTGGACCGCCTTCACCGCCGTCTCGTTTGCGGTCTTTCGATCGAAGATCTTGAAGGGTCCGATCTTCCTGGTCGGCTCGACGCCCACAAAGAAGGACCGCCCGATGGACATCAGCGGGAACGTGCCGCCGAACTGATGCACCGTCGAAATCCCGCGATCCTGCGCGTCCTTCGGGCGCTCGAAGCTGATTTCTTCGCCATCCATGAAGATCTGGCCCGAGGTCGGTTTGTGCACGCCGGCGAGCGTCTTGATCAGGGTGGACTTGCCGGCGCCGTTGTCGCCGAGGAGGCATAGCACTTCGCCCGCGTTCACCTTGAGCGAGATGTCGTGGACAACATCGATCGGCCCGAAGGACTTGTTGACGTTCCGCAGTTCCTGAACAGAGGTCTTGTCGATCATCGGTCTATCCTCACTTGGCTTTCTTCGGCGCATAGGTCAGCGCCAGCTTGCGGAAATTGTTGTTCATCAACACGGTCAAGAGCAGCATCACGCCGATGATCAGGCTCGACCGGTTGCGGTCGATGTCGGTGAAGTAGATGCCCTGGCTGACGACCGCGAAGGTCAGCGTGCCGCAGAATATCCCCAGCTCCGAGCCGAAGCCGCCGGTCAGAAGCACGCCTCCGACCACCACGCAGACCACGGCGTTGAAGATGTAGTTCATGCCACCGGACACCTGCGCCGAGTTGAACAGGATCGCGCCGCAACATGCCGATGAAGGTCGCGCTGACGGCGGACAGGACGAACAGGCCGATGGTCAGACGGTCGGTCGGGATGCCCGCGTTGCGCGCGCTCACCCTGTCGCCGCCCATGGCGAAGATCCAGTTGCCGAGCGGCGTGTGGTGCATCACCACGTAGTAGACGGCGGTCAGCGCCAGCCACCAGAGGATGATCACCTGCCACGACCCGCCGATCAGCGTGCCGAAGATCGTTTGGCCCAGCCGGGCGCGGCGGCCAGGGCAACGCTGGCATTGCCGGTCAGCAGCACCGAGGCCGACAGGACCACGCCCTGCATTGCGACCAGCGTGCCCAGCGTGACGATCAGCGACGGCACCGTGGTGCGGACCTTCAGGAACCCGTTCACGAGGCCGACGATCACGCCAAGTCCGAGCGCGCCCGCCATGCCGACGACGATGGGCAGTTCGTGATAGCCCGACAGGATGGCGACGGTCATGGAGCCCGCTGGGATCATCGCGCCGATCGAGATGTTGAGCTCGCCCGAGATCATCAGGAGGCCCATGGGCAGCGCGACGATGCCGAGATTGGCCGCGAAGTTCACCCAGCTGGCCGCGCCAAGCATGGTTCCGAGGTTCACGCCGCCGAAGACCACGAAGAAGGCGACTACGGCGACCAGGCTCAGGATGGCGCCCGCTTCGGGACGGCGCATCAGGGGTGCAAGGATTGCAGTGTTCATGGGTCCGCCCTCAGCTCTTCTTCTTGGTGGAGTAGGAGAGCGCCATCTGCCGGAACGTGTCGTTCGTCAGCACGGCGATCAGGAGAAGGGCGCCGATGAAGACCGAGCCCAGATTCGCGTCGAACCCGGTAAAGTAGATGCCCTGGTTGACGATGGAAAAGGTAATGGTGCCGAGGATCACGCCGATGATCGATCTGAACCCGCCGGTCAGCAGCACGCCGCCGATCACTACGCACATGATCGAGTTGAAGATGAAGGACTGGCCACCCGCGATTCGAAGGCCGCGCAAAACCCCGAGGCCATGAACAGGCCGATGGTCAGCCGCTCGGTCGGAATACCGGCATTGCGGGCGCTGATCTTGTCACCGTCAAGGGCGTAGATCCAGTTGCCCCATGGCGAGACATGCAGGACATAGGCAAAGACGGCAGCGAACAGTGCCCACCAGAAGATCGTGACCTGGAACATCCCGCCGACGAACTGGCCGAGCATCGCCTTCGACGCGGCGCTCGGCGTGATCGAGGTGCTGGTCGAGCCGGTCAGGAGCACGGCGATACCGAGCGTCAGGCCCATCACCGCGAACATGATGCCGATGGTCACGATCAGCGAGGGGATCTCGGTCCGCACCACGAAGACCCCGTTCACGTAGCCCACGAGAAGACCGACGGCGAGGGCGGCTGCGATGCCCACAAGATCCGGCGCGCCATAGTGTCCCGAGACGATGACAACCGTCAGCGATGCCGCCGGGATGACCGCCCCGATCGACAGGTCGAGATGACCCGCGATCATCAGCAGGCCGATGGGCAAAGCGACAATGCCGATTTCGGCGGCCACGTTCAGCCAGCTCGCGAAGCCCGGGGCAGAGGCAAAGATCCTGCCTGCGAAAGTCAGAAAGAAGACGTAGACCGCCAACATGCCGAGCAGCGAACCGGTCTCCGGTGGCCGGGCGAGCCGCCTGAAGGCGGTCAGGAAGCCAGTGCCGGTATGCGGCGATGCGCCGGTGCCGAGGTCTGTTCGAGGTGTCGAGGCCATGGTGTCTCCTCCCTGGAGTGTGACTTGGCAAGGGCCGCCACGCGGCACATCTTCCCTGTCGACCGCCCGGCAGTCATGGCCGGGCGGCCTTGCGCGTTTGCGACAGGTTCAGCTTATGCTCAGCGTGTGCCCTGGGCGACGCCCGAGATCACCTGATCGACATTGGATGCGTCGACGAAGCCGAGGCCGGTCAGGATTTCGCGCGTCGGCACGGTCAGCCCGTAGTTGACGTTGGCGTTCAGGATCGAGACGGCGAGGAAGCCCTGCATGTAGCCCTGCTGGTCGATGGCGCAGGCCTGCGTGCCGCTCTTGATGTTTTCGAGGATGGTCTCGTTGAAGTTGATGCCGCAAACCGCGACCTGACCCATCTTGCCGGATTGCTGGATGCCGGAAATCGCGGCGTTTGCGTCGACATCGCTGACGGTGAAGACCCCGTTGATCCCGGGATTCTGAAGCAGGTGCGCGCGGACCGCCTGGGCCACCGCCGTCTGCGAACCGAATGACGATGCCGGCAGTGGCAGGACTTCAGCCGCGCCGCCCGCCTCGGTCATTCCGGCGACGAAACCTGCACAGAACGCCTCGATGTTTGCGGAGCCGGGAAGGGTGTTGACGCAGATACCGCTGTTCTGACCCTTATCGGCAAGGTACTTGCCCGCCGCCTTGCCGGCTTCGTTGTCGTCCGAGCCGATTTAGTTCATGGCGCCCAGCCGGTCTGCCGCGTCGATGCCGCCGGCGTTGTAGATGATCAGCGGGATATTCGCGGCGACGACGGCCTCGAAGGCCGGGTCCATCGCCTCTGGAACCCAGTCCGGACCGACAATGGCGTCGGCACCTTGATCGATGGCCTGACGGATCAGTTCGGCGGCGTCCACGACCAGATTATCTTAGTTCTGCGGGCCGAGCCAGGTGACAGAGCCGCCCTGCGCCTGTGCCACGATACCGGCATCCTCGGCGCCACGCTTGACGATCGACCAGAACGGCTCGTCGGGTTTGCCGCCCACCACGAAGATATTCGCGCCTCTGCGGCAACGGCGCCAGCAGAAAACGAGAGACCGAAGGCCGCGACGCCTGTCTTCAGCCAGTTCTTGAGTTTCATGGTCTTTCCTCCCATGCCCGCCCCCCCCCTGGTCGAGCCTCTTGATGAAGAAGCGTCTACCGGAAGCTTGACGTTCATGAAGCTTGGAGAGACACTATATATTTGATTTATATAATAAAATGTCATTCATAATGGCATGATCTTGGGAGGATAGGCGATGCGGCGACCCACCATAGCGGATCTGGCAGAGGAAGCCGGAGTGTAGGTATCCACGGTCAACCGGATCCTGAGCGGCAATGCGCCCGTACGCGGCACGACGATGCAACGCGTTCAGAGCGCGGCCGAGAAGATCGGCTTCTACGGTGTGGGCGCGATCGAGGACCGCCTGCGCAAGGCGGCGCCGAATTACAGACTAGGATTTCTGCTCCAGAAATCGGGCCGCGAGCTCTATCAGCTGTTCAACAAGCATATCGTGGCAGCCTGCCGCGCGCGTCGCGACGAAGTTGTCGACCCGCTGACGGATTTCGTCGATTTGCTGACGCCCGAGAACATCGCGGACCGGTTGCTTGCCCTGGGCCGGGAATGCGATGCCGTGGCGATCATCGCCGCCGACCATCCGCTTATCGGTCAGGCGATCCGGACCCTGCGGGAAGAAGGCACGCCGGTAGTTTGCTACATCACCGATCAATCCGCGCCCGAACGGGCCGCCCATGTCGGTGCCGACAACTGGAAACTGGGGCGCACTGCCGCATGGCTGATCTCGGAAATGACCCACAAGCGGGGCCGTGTGGCGGTGTTTCTTGGGAACCACCGCTATCAATGCCAGGACGTCGCGGATGCGAGCCTGAGGTCATATATCCGCGAAAACGCGCCGCATCTGAGCGTCGAGGACAGCCGCCCGACGAATGAAGAGGCCGACGAAGCCTTTCGCATGGTCACGAAGCTTCTGGAAACAACGGACGATCTTGTCGGCATCCTGATGGTCGGCGGCGGGATCTCGGGCGTTCTGCGGGCGCTCAGGCAGGCGCCTTTGGAACGGCGGCAAGGCATTAGCTTCGTTTGCCGGGACATCTGCCCGGAAACCCGCAAAGGCTTGTCCGAGGGGCTGATCACCGCAGCCCTGTGCCACCCGCTCGAGGCAGCGTCGCAAATGCTGGTACAAACGATGATCGAGGTTCTCAATCAGGACGTGCCCACGGCGACACTGCAGCGCACGCTCCCGTTCGACATCGTGACACCCGTCAACATCTGAATGGAGAGGCGTTCGGCGCGGCATTCACTTCGCGCACACAGGCCATCTGTTCGAACCGGACGCGCGGCGGGAAGTCCGGCGCATCACAGTCTTCCCGGGCTTGCGCCTTCGGCTACGCGCGGTCTTCGGCCGCGCAGGCCCTTGGTGGCATCAAAGGGCGGTTAACCCCGGAGATGACCCCTCTGCTACCGCGAAGACCAGAATCGGCGATGCGGTCAGAATGGGCTCGAGGCAGACACTGACGCATCGAGCCCAAGGATCCGTACCCGCGCCGCGAAATGTGTGGGCTGAATTCGGCCCCTGCCGCTACGCGATCACCGAACCATCCCGACGATGTCGTAGGTGCGCTGCAGGATCGGCGCGGCGATTTCCCGTGCCTGTTCCGCGCCGCGGCGCAGGATCGCGTCGATCTCGTCGGGATTCTGCATCAGGCGGGCCATCTCGGTCGAGATCGGCGCCATCTTGTCCACCGCCAGGTCCGACAGCATCGGCTTGAATTCCGAGAACGGCTTGCCACCCACCTCGCGCAGGACGTCGTCCACGCTCATGTCGGCCAGCGCCGCGTAGATGTTGACGAGGTTGCGCGCCTCGGGCCGCCCTTCCAGCCCCTTGGCCTCCGAGGGCAGGGCCTCGGGGTCGGTCTTGGCCTTGCGGATCTTCTGCGCGATCGCGTCGGCGTCGTCGGTCATGTTGATCCGGCTCATGTCCGAAGGATCGGATTTCGACATCTTCTTGGACCCGTCCCGCAGCGACATGACGCGCGTCGCCGCGCCTTCGATCACCGGCTCCGGCTCGGGGAAGAAATCGACCTTGTAGTCGTGGTTGAACTTGTTCGCGATGTCGCGGGTCAGCTCGACATGCTGCTTCTGGTCCTCGCCCACGGGAACGTGGGTCGCGTGATACACAAGGATGTCGGCGGCCATCAGCGCCGGGTAGGCCAAAAGGCCCAGCGAGGCGTTCTGCGTGTTCTTGCCCGCCTTGTCCTTCCACTGGGTCATCCGCTGCATCCAGCCCATGCGCGCGACGCAGTTGAAGATCCACGCAAGCTGCGCGTGCTCGGCCACCTGGGACTGGTTGAACAGGATGGATTTCGCCGGGTCGATGCCGGAGGCGATGAAACCCGCCGCCAGTTCCCGTGTCTGTCGGCGCAACGCGTCCGGGTCCTGCCAGACGGTGATCGCGTGCTGGTCGACCAGGCAATAGACGGTTTCCATCCGCCCCTGCTCGGCCACGAAGCGCTTCAGCGCGCCAAGGTAGTTGCCGAGGGTCAGACCGCCCGAGGGCTGGATGCCGGAGAAGATACGCGGCTTGAAGGCGGACATGGATGCACTCCGTCTGGAACTTGGGTCGCGGGTGGCTTACCCATGCCCTTGGGAAGCGTCAAGGAAGAGGCACGCCATGCAGCCGCACGAGGAAAGTCCGTTCAACCCGCTGCCGCCCGTGGTGGTGGCGCTGTGCCTGCTGGTCGGCGGTGTGGAACTGGCGATGACCATGGGCGCGCGCGGTCTGGTCGGCGGGCCCGGCGCCGTGGGCTGGCGGCTGGCCGCGCTGGAGCAATACGGGTTCTCGGCGCAGATCATGGACTGGATGCTGACCACGCGGCAATTCCCGGTCGAGCACATGATGCGTTTCGTCACCTACCCGTTCGTGCATGGCAATTTCACCCACGCGATGTTCGCGATGGTGATGCTGCTGGCGCTGGGCAAGATCGTGGGCGAGACGCTGGGCAGCCTGCCGATGCTGGCGATCTTCGTGCTGTCGGGGGTCTGCGGCGCGGCGGTCTATGGTCTTGCGGTGGATACGCCGGCGCTGCTGTTCGGCGCCTTTCCGTCGATCTACGGGCTGATCGGGGGCTTCACCTATATCCTGTGGCTGCGGCTGGGGCAGATGGGCGAGGCGCAGATCCGCGCCTTTTCGCTGATCGGCATCCTGCTTTTCCTGCAATTGATCTTCGGCCTGTTCTTTGGTGGCGGGCCGGACTGGATCGCCGATATCTCGGGCTTTGTCGCGGGCTTCCTGCTGGCGATGGTGCTGATTCCGGGCGGCTGGGCGCGGCTTCTGCAAAAGCTGCGCGGCGGCTGAGGTCAGAACATGTCGTCGGGCAGGGCGAAGAGCCGGCGCGAGAACCGTTCGGCGCGGTCCATCGGGTAGGGCAGGACCAGGCCCCTGCGCTCCTCCGGCGGGCGGGCGGCGTCGGCCTCGGCCCGTGTGCGCCAGGTTTCAGCCCGCCACGGGTCGCCGGCATCGTCGCCCAGCCATTTCGCGGCCAGCCGGTCCATCAGCCCTTCGGCAAAGACGGGATCGTGCAGCAGGATCGACGCCTCGCTGTCCCAGAGCATCGACCGCCCGTTCAGGTTGGCCGAGCCGATCATCGCATGGGTGCCGTCGACCAGCGCCAGCTTGGAATGCAGATAGATCGGCGCTGCCCCGGCGATGGTGGGCTGATCCGGCGCGGCGGCGCGGCGTTGTGCGGGCGTCAGAAGCGCCAGGCGCGGGCCATAGGCGTCGCGCAGCATGGCCAGCGCCGAAACCTGGAGCCCATGCGCATGGCGCGCGTCCCAGCTGTCGTCGCCGCCGAACAGTACCCGCTCGGGTGCGGCGGGCAGAAGGATCGTCAGGGTCAACCGCGCGTTTGATGCGGCGGCATCGGCCAGCGCCCGGGCCAGTGGCTTGTGGCGCAGGAATTGCGTTTCCAGGTAGAGGTCGCGCCGCGCCCCGGCGATCAACCGCAGCAGTGCCTCCTCGTGATCCTGCACCCGGCAGTTGGGCGCCAACCGGGCCAGCCCGCCGCAAGGCGCGGAGAAGGTGCGCAACAGGCGGCGGTGCGCCGGGCTTTGCGGGCGGCCTTTGAGAACCATGCGCTGCGCCGGTTCGGCGAGCGAGGTGCAGCCGCAGTCAAGCGCCGCGTTCCAGCAATCGGCGAAATGGGCGCGCAGCGCGCCGGCGAAATCGGCATCCTCCAGCGCCACCGAGATGTCGTGCCAGGTCTCTTCGGCCGGGCGGTCGTGCTGAGGCGTGTCGAAACGGCGTTCGTCCACGTCCAGCCCGCCGATCACCACGTGCCGCCCGTCGGCGATGGCGAATTTCTGGTGATGCGTGGCCGGGCGCAACACAGGGCCGTCGCGCAGCAGCGCGCGCTGCACGGGGGTCAGCCGGGCCGTGTCCTCGGCCCGCAGCCCGTCCATCGCCGCGCGCAGCCGCCCGCGCATCGCGATGTGCCACAGCCGCCCCGCGCGCTGCCCGTGCGGCGCGCAGAGGATCTGCGCATCGCCCCGAACCGCGGCTGCAAAGCCCGACGCCGCGCGCCACGCCTTGCGGTGCAGCCCACCGGTCAGCAGCGGGTCGAAATCGGCCAGCAGCAGGCGCAGCCGCACGCCCCGCGCGTTGGCATCCCCGATCAGGTCGGCCCATGTCTGCAACCCGGCCTCGCGCAGCTCCGGCGCCCGCAGGGGCGTCTCGGGATCGAGGATGCGGAAGGACAGGATCACCTCGTCCCGCGCGCGGGCGACAAGGCGTTCCAGCGCGGGAAAGCCCTCGGCCGCGGTTATGAGGGCTGTCACGCTCATGTCCGCGGGCGGCGGCGGAAGACGCCCCTCATCTCGGCCATCGAAAAGGCGCCCAGCACCTGCCCCGCCAGGGCATAGACGGCGATCCCCCAGACGATCAGGACCAGCAGCGCGGCAAAGCGGATGCCCGGCTGCGCCAGCAATCCGGCGAGTGGGGCCATCGCCAGCCACAGCGCCCCGCCCATCACCGCCGAGGCGGCGCAGATCCGCCACAGCCGGCGGCGAAAGCGGCCGTCGAACTGCGCCACGTCGCCCAGCCCGCGCGCCGCATGGGCCAGCATCCACACCATCAGCCAGCCCGCGGCGGTGGTGCCGATGGCGGGTGCGATCCAGCCCAGCACCGGGGCAAGCCCGATCGCCACGGCGGCGTTCACGATCATCGCCCAGACCGCAAAGCGGAACGGCGTCGTGGTGTCCTCGCGGGCGAAGAACAGCGGCTGCAATACCTTCTGCATCACGAAGGCGGGCAGGCCCAGCCCATAGATCGCCACGGCCAGCGCGATGGCGGCGCTGTCGTCGGCCCCAGTTGCGCCACGCTGGAACAGCACGCTGACGATGGGCAGCGGGATCACCATCAGCGCCACCGCCGAGGGGATGGTCAGGGCGAGGCTCAGCTCTCCGGCGCGGGAAAAGGCGTCGCGCCCGCCATCGTCATCACCCGCCTTGAGGCGGCGCGACAGGTCGGGCAGCAGCACGATCCCCACCGCGATGCCGACCACGCCCAGCGGCAGCTGATACAGCCGGTCTGCGGCGTAGAGCCAGCCCACCGCCTTGTCGAAATGGCTGGCGACCTGCTGGCCGACCAGCAGGTTGATCTGCATGACCCCGCCCGCCAGCGCCGCCGGAACCGCCACGATGATCAGCCGCCGCATGTCGGAGGTCCAGCGCGGCCGGCCGGGGCGCAGGCGGATGCCGGCGCGGTCCGCCGCGACCCAGACCAGCGCCAGTTGCGCCACGCCCGCGACCGGAATAGCCCAGATCAGCCACTCGATCACGGCGCCGCCCGTGACGTAACCGATGGCCATGGACAGGCAGACGATGATGTTGAGAAACACCGGCGCCGCCGCCGCCGCCGCAAAACGCCCCGTGGCGTTCAGCGCGCCGGAAAACAGCGCCGCCAGCGAGATCAGCAGGATGTAGGGGAAGGCGATGCGCCCATAGGCCACCGTCAGGTCGAACCGCTCGTCGCCGTAGAACCCGCCCGCCGTCGTCCAGACCAGCGCCGGCATGAAGACCAGCGCGAGCCCGGTCAGGATCATCAGCACCAGCGCCAGCCCGTTCAGAGCGTCGCGGGCAAAGAGCAGCGGATCCTCCTCGCCCTCGTATTTCTTGGCGAACATCGGCACGAAGGCCGCGTTGAACGCGCCCTCGGCAAAGAAACGGCGGAACATGTTGGGCAGGCGGAAGGCGGCGACGAAGGCGTCCATCACCGGGCCGGGGCCGATCAGGGCCAGGATCATGATCTCGCGCGCAATACCCAGGACGCGGCTGGCGAGTGTCCAGAAGCCGACGGTCAGGACGCTGGAAATCAAGCGGATCGGTTTCATCTGTGCCCTGTTCCCGTTCAGCCGGTGGCATAGCCGATCGAGCCCCGCGCCGGAAGGGGATAGCGGCGATTTGCGGCGATCGGGGGCGGCGTTCATGCCTCCTTAAGGCTGAAGTGGCAGCCTTGCGCGATCGGATTCCCGGTTGGCCCGTCGATCCCGGGCGCAGGGGGACGGACATCGCGCACCCTGCGACCCCGGAAGCACAATGGCTGTCTACATTTCGGAACTGAAATTCGAGAATTCCGACGACTTCGTCGAGATCGTTGCGACCGACAACGAGGATCTGACGGGCTGGACGCTGGCCGTCTACAACGAAAAGGGAACTCTGTTCAGCACGCATTCCGTGGGCGGCGTGGATTCCACCCGCGCCGGCAACGAAGGCTACCTCGTTACGCGGGCGGACGGGCTGGTGGATGTCGGGCAAAGCTGGGGTGTCGCGCTGATCGACGCCAACGGCAATACGGTGCAGTTCATCAGCCACAAGAACCCCATCACCGCGCAGAACGGACCGGCGGCGGGCCAGACCAGCGATATCAACTTCTACAATGTGACATCAGGCGGCCAGTCGATGGAAACCACCGACGGCGGCGCCAGCTATGCGGTGCAGACCTCGCCCAATCCCGGAACGATCCCCTGTTTCGCCGCTGGAACGCTTATCGACACGCCGCGTGGGCCGTGCCCGGTCGAATGCCTCAAGGTTGGACAAAGGGTCTGGACCGCGGACATGGGCGACCAACCTATCCTGTGGCTCTCGCGGACGCAGGTGCGTTTCGCGCCGTCCGACGGGTTGAACCGGCCGGTGCTGATTTCCGCCACATCTCTGGGTCCGGGCATTCCGGCACGTGACCTGGTCGTTTCTGCGCAGCACCGCATGCTGGTGGGAGAGGCGGGGCAGGCGCTGGCCGCCTTCCTGGAGCCGCGGCTGGTGCCGGTGATCGCGCTGACCGGGTTGCCCGGCATCCGCGTGATGCGCGGGCGCAAGGCGATCCTCTGGGTGCATTTCGCCTTGCCGCGGCACGCAATCGTGCGGGCCGACGGCTGCCTGACAGAGTCGCTGCTGCTGGGGCCGGTCGTGCGCCGGGGGATGGCCCCCGCCGAGCGGAGCCGCCTTGACGCCATGTTCGGCTCTGCGCTGCGCAGCCGCTATCGCAACGGCCCGCCGGCCCGCCCCATCATGTACCCCGATGCGGCGATTGCGCGGATAAGGCAGGTGCACCGCCAGTACTAGGAACGGGCGCGTTCCGATCCTTCCGAGATGGCGTCGCGCAGGCGTTTCTCGATCAGATCCCGCTTGACCTTGGAATGCAGTTTCAGCCCGAACATGTCCTTGACATAGAAGGTATCGACCACCTGCTCGCCATAGGTCGCGATCACCGCGCTGGCGATGTAGATGTTCTGCGCGGCCAGGGTGCGGGTCAGGTCGAACAGCAGGCCTGGACGGTCGCGGGTATCGACCTCGATGATGGTGAAGATCTCGGATCCCTCGTTGTCGAAGGTGATCGAGGTCGGCACCCGGAAGGCCTGTTCGCGCTTCTTCAGCTTGTCCTTGGGCTTGATCGCCTCGCGGGTCATGACCTCGCCGCGCAGGGTCTTGCGGATCATGTCGCGCAGGCGCGGGATACGGGTGTCCTCGTAGGGCGAACCCTCCGCGTCCTGGATCCAGAAGGCGGCGGTGGCATAACCGTCCTTGGTGGTGAAGGTGCGGGCGTCGCGCACCTGCGCCCCGGACAGGGCCAGCGCCCCGGCCAGCCGCGAGAAGATGCCGGGGTGATCCTGCAGCGCGAAACAGACCCGCGTCGCGTCGCGATCCTCATCCGGGTGGATGTCGATCTTGATCTCGTCGTTCTTGATGTCGCGCAGCAGCTTGGCAAAGACCAGATGCGCGGTGACGTGCAGACCTTGCCAGTAGGGGTCGTAATGGCGCCCGGTTTCTGTGCGCAGGTCTCCGGCAGGCCAGTCGACCAGCGCCTCGCGCAGGGCCTTGCGGGCCTCGGCGCCGCGGTTCTCGCGGTTGAGCGCCTCCATCCCGCCTTCGAGCGCGCGGCGCGTCTGGCGGTAAAGCGCGCGCAACAGCGCGGCTTTCCAGTTGTTCCAGGTAGTAGGCCCGACGCCGCGGATGTCGCAGACCGTCAGCACGCAGAGCAGGTCCAGCCGTTCCTTGGTCTGCACCGCCTTGGCGAAATCGCGCACCGTGCGCGGATCGGCGATGTCGCGTTTCTGCGCCATGTCCGACATCAGCAAGTGATAGCGCACCAGCCATTCCACCGTGGTGCATTCCGCCTTGGTCAGGCCCAGCCGGGGCGCGACCTTGCGCGCGATCTGCGAACCGACGACGGAATGATCCTCTTCGCGGCCCTTGCCGATGTCGTGCAGCAGCAGCGCGACATACAGGACACGGCGGTTCACCCCTTCCTTCAGGATGGTCGAGGCGACGGGCAGAGCCTCGCGCAGGTTGCCATGCTCGATCTCGGACAGGTTCCAGATGCACTGGATGATGTGTTCGTCCACCGTGTAGCTGTGATACATGTTGAACTGCATCATCGCCACGATCGGCGCGAATTCCGGGATGAAGGCGGCCAGCACGCCGAGCTCGTTCATCCGGCGCAGGGCGCGGTCGGGGTTGCCGTGCTTCAGCATCAGGTCGAGGAAGATGCGCTGCGCCTCGCGGTCGTTGCGCACGGTTTCGTCGATCAAGTGCAGGTTCGCCTTGACCAGCCGCATCGCGTCCGGGTGGATCAGCAGCCCGGTGCGCAGCGCCTCTTCATAGAGCCGCAGCAGGTTCAGCCGGTCGGCCAGGAAGATTTCGTCGTCGACGATGGCGAGGCGGTTGTGCACCACCTTGTAGCCGTCCTTGACCTTGGGCTGGCGCTGGAAGATGCGCAGCAGCAACGGCGCGTCCTTGGTGTTCTCGGCCTCGAGCGCGGTCAGGAAGATGCGGGTCAGGTCGCCCACCGCCGTTGCGTGGCGGAAATAGTCCTGCATGAAGAATTCGACCGCGCGTCGCCGGCCCTTGTCGGCATACCCCATGCGCTCGGCCACCTCGACCTGCATGTCGAAGGTCAGCACCTCGAGCGCGCGGCCCGCCGCCAGGTGCATGTGGCAGCGCACCGCCCAGAGAAAGCGTTCGGCCTCGACGAAGGTGTCGTATTCGTCGGGGCGCACCACCCCCTTGCGCACAAGCTCGGCCACGTCGTCCGTGCCGTGCACGTATTTCGCGATCCAGAACAGCGATTGGAGGTCGCGCAACCCGCCCTTGCCCTCCTTGACGTTGGGTTCGACCATGTAGCGCTGGCCCTGCTTTTCGTGGCGCAGGTCGCGCTCTTCCAGCTTGGCTGCGACGAATTCGCGTTCCGAG
Organism: Thetidibacter halocola; assembly: GCF_018224955.1. GTDB lineage: Bacteria > Pseudomonadota > Alphaproteobacteria > Rhodobacterales > Rhodobacteraceae > Thetidibacter > Thetidibacter halocola. Next base: position 197,124 of record NZ_JAGTUU010000006.1, on the reverse strand, counting down.
CCCTTGAACAGGTCGGCCCAGAGACGGGCGTTCAGATCCTGTGCCAGCGGCGCATGGCCGATGATGAAGCGGTGTTCCAGCATGGCGGTGCGGATGGTGAAATCCTCGGCGCCCAGCCGCAGGCAGTCCTTCACCGTGCGCGAACTGTGGCCGACCTTCAGCTTGAGGTCCCACAGGATGTAGAGCATGGATTCGATCACGCTCTCGGCCCAGGGGGTGATCTTGTAGGGGGTCAGGAACAGCAGGTCGACATCCGAGAAGGGCGCCATCTCGCCCCGGCCATAGCCGCCCACGGCCAGCACCGCCAGCTTTTCGCCCTCGGTCGGGTTGTTCAGCCGGTGCAGCCGTTGTGTCGCGATCTCGAACACCAGCCGCAGGATGCAGTCCATGAGATAGCTGTAGGCCCGCGTCGTGCGGCGCGCGCCGAAGGGGATCTGCGCAAAGGCGCGCGCGATGACCTCGCGCCCCTCGATTCGGGCCTCACCCAGCATCTGCACCGAGATCCGGCGGATCTCGGCCTCGTCCGCGTCGGCGGAAAAGGCCGTGAACAGCGCGGTGCGCAGCGCGGTCTCGTCGATGATGTCGGTGGCCGGTGCGATCAGGTCGTCCGGCAGGCGCTGCTTCTTCAGGTCAGAAGCCGGCGCCGCCGAGGTTCGTTGGGGCAGGGTCAATGATCACCACCTGTTGATTGCGCACCGACGCCACGGCAAGGGCGCGGCTGGTTGTTCCGTCCGCATTCAGCCGGAACAGGCCCGTAGCGCCGCGGAAACTTCCGGCCCGGGTCAGCGCCCCGCCGGTCAACGCATCGCTCCGGCCCTGTCGCAGCAGCTGCGTGATCGCCGTCATGCCGTCATAGCCGAGCGAGGCCAGCGGATGCGGCGTCTCGCCATATGCCGCGCGATAGCGCTGGTCGAAACTGCCCTGGCTGTTGCTGTCGGGCACCGCGAACCACGAGCCTTCGGCGCCGGGCAGCGAGAACAGGGCGGGCTTCACGTCCCAGCGGCTGAGGCCGACATATTGCACCGCGCCCGGCGCCAGGCCGTTCTCCGGCAGCAGTTGCAGCAGCATCGGCGTCGCGGCGTTCTGCGCCTCGGGGGTGATGATGACGGTGTCGACGATCCCGCGCGAGGCGGCGGTGCGTTGGGCTGCGGCGTTCACGCCTTCGATGGACAGGTCATAGGCCTCGGACTGGATCACGCGGATACCGCTGCGCGCGGCCGCCTGTTCGATAGCGGTGCGACCGAACTGGCCGGGCACGTCGTTGGAATAGACGATGGCCACGTTCTGCTTGCCCTGGCGCCGGGCATAGCTCATCAGCCGGCCGGCGATGTCCTCGAAGGTCAGGCCCAGGACAAACACGTTGCCGCCCGCGATCGAGGGATTGTTGGAAAAGCCCAGCACGTTCACACCCTCGTCGCGCACCGCGACGCCCGCGGCGTTCACCGCGTCGGCGCGCAGCGGTCCAAGGATGATCTGCGCGCCCTCGTCAACCGCGCGCTGCGCCTGCGATTGCGCCAACCCGGCCTGGCCGCCTGTGTCGTAGACCGCCAGCTCGATCCGTGCGCCCTGCGCCTCGGCAATGGCGAGGCGGGTGGCATTCTCGATTGCCAGCGCGATCGATGCGGCGCTGGGATCGGACCGCGGCACCAGAAGTGCCACCTTGACCGTCTCGCCCGGATCGACCGTCGGTCCGCCGGACCCGGCCCCGCCTGGCAGCGACATCATCGACGGATCGCAGGCCGCGAGAAAGCCCGCGGCGGCAAGGGCGGCGACAGGGCGCAAGACCTTGCGCAGGGGGGACAAAACGGCAAACATGGCGGTCGGTTTCCTCGATCTGGAATGCGGGGAGGGCCCGCGCGGCGTCGGCTGCGACTATAAACAAGCAAGGTGAAGGGTCCAGTGACGATTGCAGGCAAAGGCGATTTGGCGCCCGGACTTCATCTTGTGGCGACGCCCATCGGGAATGCCCGCGACATCACGCTGCGGGCGCTCGACGTGCTGGCCTCTGCAGAGGTCCTGGCCGCAGAGGACACGCGCAGCCTGCGGCGGCTGATGGAACTGCACGGTGTCCCCGTGGGCGACAGGCCCGTGCTGGCCTATCATGAGCATAATGGCGCCCGGATGCGCCCCCGCCTGCTGGCCGAGATGGCGGCGGGCCGCAGCGTCGCCTATGCCTCTGAGGCGGGCACGCCGATGATCTCCGATCCCGGGTTCCACCTCGCACGTGCCGCGCAGGCCGAGGGGCATGCCGTCACGACTGCCCCCGGTGTTTCGGCGGTGGTGACGGCGCTGACCCTGTCGGGCCTGCCCACCGACCGCTTTCTGTTCTGCGGCTTCCTGCCCAACGCCTCGGGCGCGCGGCGCAAGGCGCTGGAGGGTGTGGCGGGCATTCGGGCGACGCTGGTCTTCTACGAATCGCCGCGCCGGCTGGTCGCGATGCTGGAGGACGCGGCCGAGCTTCTGGGTCCGCGCCCGGCGGCGGTCTGCCGCGAACTGACCAAGAAATTCGAAGACTGCCGCCGCGCCGACTTGCCCGCGCTGGCCGCGCACTACACCGAACACCCCCCGAAGGGCGAGATTGTGGTGCTGATCGACCGTGGGGATTTACCGGAAATTCAGGAAGTGGACATAGAACAGGAGGTGAACGAGGCACTGCGAACGATGTCGGTTCGCGATGCGGCGGATGCCGTGTCGGCACGCCTCGGAGTGAAACGGCGCGTGGTCTACCAGCTGGCCATGCGCCTTTCGGGCGCGGGAAAGGACCGGCCATGACGGCTGCGCGGCGCAGAGTTCAGGGGTCTGTCGGCCATCATTCCGGTGCCGCGGCAGAGGCGTGTATCGCGCTCGACTATGAACGCCGCGGCTTTCCCATCGTGCGGCGGCGCTGGCGCGGCAAGGCCGGCGAAATCGACCTGATCGCGCGCGACGGCGAAGGGCTGATCTTCATCGAGGTGAAGGCCGGGCGCAGCTTCGACTCGGCAGTGTCGCACCTGACGCCGCGCCAGATCGCCCGGCTGTGCAGTGCGGCAGAGGAATATCTCGGCACGCAGCCGCGCGGCGGGCTGACCGATGTGCGCTTTGACGTGGCGCTGGTGGATCGGCATGGCGGTATCCGGGTGATCGAAAACGCCATCGGCCACTGACCCGCCATTGCGCTTGCGCGCCGCATCCGCCATCAAGTCCCGCAGGGCGCGAGGCCTGCAAGCAGGGGAATGCGGATGAAGATTGCCTTCCAGATGGACCCGATCACCGGCGTCAACATCGACGCAGACAGCAGCTTTCGCCTGGCGGAAGAGGCACAGAAGCGCGGGCACGAACTGTTCTATTACGGCCCCGACCAGTTGGCCTATGAAGAGGGGCGGATCACCGCGCGTGGCCACTGGATGACGGTGCAGCGGGTCAAGGGCACGCCAGCCATCCTGGGCGCGCGCGCGCATGTGGAACTGGCCGACATGGACGTGGTCTGGTTGCGTCAGGACCCGCCTTTCGACATGCATTACATCACCACGACGCACCTGCTGGACCGGCTGCGGGATCAGACGCTGGTGGTGAACGACCCGTTCTGGGTGCGGAACTTTCCCGAAAAGCTGCTGGTGCTGAACTTCCCGCAGCTGACGCCACCCACGACCGTCGCGCGCGACCTGGAAACGCTGCGCGAATTCCGTGCGAGGCATGGCGACATCATCCTAAAGCCGCTTTACGGCAACGGCGGCGCGGGCGTGTTCAAGCTGACGAGCGGCGACGGCAACCTGTCCTCGCTGCACGAACTGTTTACCGGCTTCTCTCGCGAACCGCTGATCGCGCAGAAATATCTGCCTGACGTCAGCAAGGGCGACAAGCGCGTGATCCTCGTCGACGGCGAACCGGTCGGGGCGATCAATCGCGTGCCGGCCACAGGCGAGGTGCGCTCGAACATGCATGTGGGCGGGCGGCCGGAAAAGGTCGGCCTGACTGACCGCGACCACGAGATCTGTGCCGCTATCGGCCCGACGCTGCGCGAGCACGGGCAGGTCTTTGTCGGGATCGACGTGATCGGCGACTGGCTGACCGAGATCAACGTGACCTCGCCCACCGGCATCCAGGAACTGGAACGCTTCGACGGCATCAACGTGGCCGAGAAGATCTGGCAGGTGATCGAGGCGAAACTGGCATGAGCGTTCGGCTCTGGCTGCTGAACCTCTGGCTGCGGACTTGGGAAAAGCCGTTCCTGCGACGCGCCGACGATCCTGTGCGGCTGCGCAAGTCGTTCGAGACAAAGGCGCGGCTGTATTTCCACGGCCCCTCGCTGCCGCGCCGGTGGGAGCACCTGGATGGCGTGCCTGCCCTGCGTGTCGGCCCGCAAAGGCCGGGCGGCGCGGCGATCCTGTATTTTCACGGCGGCGGCTATGTCTTTGGCTCGCCGCTGACCCATGCGGCGATGCTGGCGCGGCTGTCGAAGGACACCGGCCTGCCGGCGATCCTGCCGCATTATCGGCTGGCGCCCGAGCATCCGCATCCCGCTGCCATCGAGGACGCGGTGAAGGCCTATCGCGCGCAGGTCGCTCAAGGGCCTGTCATCCTGGGCGGCGACAGCGCGGGCGGCGGGCTGGCGCTGGCGTTGCTGGCAGAGATCCTCGCCCAGGATCTGCCGACGCCGCTGGGCGTCTTCGCCTTTTCCCCGCTCACCGACCTCGGATTTTCCGGCGCCAGCGTGACGGCGAACGTCCAAAGCGACGTGGTGCTGCCGGTTGAGCGGATCGGTGATGCGGCACGAATGTTCCTGGACGGGCAGGATCCGCTCGATCCGCGTGCCTCGCCGCTTTTCGCGGACTTCTTTGGCGCGCCGCCGGTCTGGCTGACGGCCAGCGACACGGAATTCCTGCTGGACGACACGCGCCGCATGGCGGCCCGGCTGCGCGCGCGGGGCGTCACCGTGACCGAGCGGATCGAACGCGACCATCCGCATGTCTGGCCGATCTTTCACGCTGTGCTGCCCGAGGCCCGCGCCACGTTGCGCGACCTTGCGGCGTGGATCACGTCTCTCGCGCCGCGATCAGCCGATAGCTGAGCGCCTCTGCCAGGTGCGGGCGGCGGATTGTCTCGCTTTCGTCGAGGTCGGCGATGGTGCGGGCGGTGCGCAGCACGCGGTGATAGCCCCGTGCAGACAGTCCAAATCGATCCGCAGCCCGCAGCAGCAGGTCGCGGCCCTCGGCATCGGGCGTGGCGATCTCTTCCAGTACGCGGCCCTCGGCATCGGCATTGGTGCGCAGGCCCTTGTGGTCGGCAAAGCGGCGGGTCTGCACCGCCCGCGCCGCGGCGACACGCGCGGCCACGGTGGCGGAACCGTCGCCTGACGCGGGCAGGTCGAGGTCATGGAATGCGACGGGTGGCACCTCGATCCGCAGGTCGAAACGGTCCATCAACGGACCCGAGATCCGGCCCATGTAATCCTCGCCGCAGACCGGCGCGCGGGAGCAGGCGCGCGCCGCATCCGGCAGATAGCCGCATTTGCAAGGGTTCGCCGCGGCCACCAGCATGAAGCGGCAAGCATAGCGGACATGGGCATTGGCGCGGGCGACCATGACCTCGCCCGTCTCGACCGGCTGGCGCAGGGTTTCCAGCACCTGCCGGGGGAATTCTGGGAATTCGTCCATGAACAGGACGCCATTATGGGCTAGGCTGATCTCGCCCGGCTTGGCCCCGCGCCCGCCGCCGATGATCGCCGCCTGGCTGGCGGTGTGATGCGGTTCGCGGAACGGCCGCGTGCGCGAGATGCCGCCCTCGTCCAGCAGTCCCGCGACCGAGTGGATCATCGAGGTTTCGAGCGCCTCGATGGGTGTCAGGGGCGGCAGGATGCCGGGCAGGCGCGCGGCCAGCATGGACTTGCCCGAGCCAGGCGTGCCAACGAAGATCAGGTGATGCCGCCCGGCAGCGGCGATTTCCAGCGCGCGTTTCGCCCGTTCCTGCCCCTTCACGTCGCGCAGGTCGCGCAGGCCCGTGTCGGTCCTGATCTCACCCGGTTTCGCCGGTTCCAGCACCAGCCTCCCCGTGAAATGCTGCACCACCTCGTGCAGCGAGCCCGCACCGAGCACGGTGCAGGCATCGACCCACGCCGCTTCGGCCCCCGAGGCGCGCGGGCACAGCAGGGCGCGGTCCTCGGACGCGGCGGCCATGGCGGCGGGCAGGGCACCCGTCACCGGCACAAGCGTGCCGTCCAGCGACAATTCCCCCAGTGCGCAGGTCTGTGCGACGGCATCCTTCGGGATGATCTCGAGCGCGGCCAGCAGACTCAGCGCGATGGGCAGGTCGAAATGCGAACCTTCCTTGGGCATGTCGGCAGGCGACAGGTTCACCGTGATGCGTTTAGAGGGCAGGGCGATCGCCATGCCGGCCAGCGCGCTGCGCACGCGCTCGCGCGCCTCGGACACCGCCTTGTCCGGCAGGCCGACGATGGAGAAGGCGGGCACGCCCGGGGCCACGGCGCATTGCACCTCGACGCTGCGGGCGTCTACCCCTTCGAAGGCGACCGTGTAGGATTGTGCGACCATGACCGTCCCGTTGGATTCGTCCCGCACCCTGCGGTCATCGTGGTTAGCAACCGGTTAACACTGTCTTGCACGGGTTAACGCTTGATGCTCAGGGTGTTTTTCCGCGCCTGCATCTGCGACTTTCCCGCCACAGGCCCGCCGCATCCGCGTCGGATTCTGGACAGACCCCCCCTGTTATCCGTATCCTGCCGCCAAACGGGGCGCTTATGATCCCGTGCGACAGAGGCAGTATTCATGTTCCCCGAGCGGTTCTCGAACCTACCGGCCTATGCATTCCCGCGTCTGCGGGACTTGCTCGACGTGCATGCGCCGGGCGGCCCGGTGCGGCACATGACAATCGGAGAACCCAAGCACGCCTTTCCCGACTGGGTGACGGGGATCATCACCGAACACGCGGCCGAATTCGGAAAGTATCCCCCGAACGAGGGCACGCCCGAACTGCGTCAGGCGATCTGTGCGTGGCTGAACCGCCGTTATGACGTGACCGCCGACCCGGACCGCCAAGTGATGACGGTGAATGGCACGCGCGAGGGGCTGTATAACGCCGGGATGGCGCTGTGCCCCGAGACGAAGGGCGGTTTGCGCCCCGTCGTGCTGATGCCGAACCCGTTCTACCAAGTCTACATGATCTCGGCGATCTCGGTCGGGGCCGAGCCGGTCTTTGTTCCGGCGGTCAAGGAAACCAGCCACCTGCCGGATTTCGCCGCGCTGCCGACGGAAACGCTGGCACGGACGGCGCTGTGCTACATCTGTTCGCCTGCGAACCCGCAAGGGGCTGTGGCGGACGAGGCCTATTGGGAACGCCTGATCGCGCTAGGCGAGGAACACGATTTCCAGATCCTCGCTGACGAATGCTATTCCGAGATCTACCGCGACACGCCGCCCCCGGGCGCGTGGCAGGTGGCGCAGCGGATGGGGGCGCATCCCGAACGAGTGGTCGTGTTCCACTCGCTGTCGAAACGGTCGAACCTGCCGGGCCTGCGCTCGGGCTTCGTGGCGGGCGGGCCGCAAAGCATCAACCGGATGAAACAGCTGCGCTCTTATGCTGGCGCGCCGATCCCGCTGCCCTTGCAGCGCGTGTCGGAACGGGTCTGGGCCGACGAGGCGCACGTCGAGGAGAACCGGCGCCTGTATCAGGCGAAATACGCGCTGGCCGACCGGATCTTCGGCAATGTGCCGGGCTACATGCCCCCCGTTGCGGGCTTCTTCCTGTGGCTGCCGGTCGAGGATGGCGAGGCGGCGGCGCTGAAGCTGTGGCAGGAAACCGGCGTGCGCGTGCTGCCAGGCGCCTACCTGTCGCAGGAGGCGCCCGGCGGCAATCCGGGCAAGGGATACATTCGGGTGGCCATGGTCGCCCCCGAGGACGAGACGGCAGATGCCCTGACGACGATCAGGGATTGTCTGTATGGCGGTTAACGAAAAGAACCAGACGAGGCGAGGCATGGCAACCTATCAGTCCCGAGGGCGCGATCCCCTGTTCGACACCGACACCGCGATGGTGCTGGAACGGCGCGGGCGCGAGCTGGTCGGGGTGGGACTGGTGGTGCTCGGGCTGATGGTCGCCGCGATGGTCGCCAGCTATACGCCCGACGATCCCAGCTGGCTGAACGCCACGGACGCGCCTGTGCAGAACTGGATGGGCCGCGTCGGCGCCGCCGCCGCCGCGCCGCTGTTCATGGTGATCGGGGTCGGCAGTTGGGGTGTCTCCGTGGCACTGATCGTGTGGGGCGGGCGCATGGCGCTGCACCGGGTCAACGGTACGATGCCGCGCGCCGTCTTTGCGCCGATCTGGATCGCGCTGCTGTCGGTCTATGCCTCGGGCCTGGCCGAGACAGAGGGCTGGAGCCACCATTTCGGCCTGGGTGGCCTGTTCGGTGACATGATGATGGGCTCGCTGCTGAACCTGCTGCCGGTTTCGGCGGCGGTTGGGCTGAAACTGTCGCAGGTGCTTCTGGGTGTTGGTATCGTCGCCTTTGGCGCTTTCGTGCTGGGCTTTACCCGGCCCGAGGTGAAGGCGATCGGGCGGTTCCTGGTACTGGGCTTGGTGATGTCCTATGCCACGGCGATGACGCTGCTGGGCCGGGGTGCCTCTGGCGCGGTGCTGGCCGCGCAGAAGGCACGCGAGGTGCAGAGCGAACGCCGCGCCCGGGCCCGGGCCGAGGCCGCCGAGCACGCCGCCTGGGTCGCCACGCAGGAGCCCGCCGCCGCAGCGGCCGCGCCGCGTGTCCGTCGCGCAGAACCGATGCTGCACAACGACCGGCCCGCAGCGGCGCCCGCTGCCGCCCCGGAAAAGGCGGGCTTCCTGTCGCGGATGCCCGCGCTGATGAAGCGCCCCGAGCCGATGCCAGAACCGGAATTGATCGAGGCCGAGGTGCTGGATCATGACGTGGACGCACCCGAGGAGGACCGGCTCAAGGCGAGGATCGCCGATGCAGTGCGCTCGCGCCTGCGGGCGCGGCCGCTGACCGCCGGGTCCGCCCACGCCCAGCCCGTCGATCCCAGCAAGCCGCTGACCAAGGGGCGCGGCTTTGGCCCGCAACCGCTGATCTTCAAGGCGGCCCCCGCTGCGGGCGCCCTGCCGCCCGAACCGCCGCTGACCGCCGCGCAACGCCCGGTCGCGCCCCGGCAAGAGCCGCCGCTCAGCCTCGCGCCCCGTGTGGCGGCGCCGCCTGCGCCTGCGCCAGCCCTGACGCAGTCCGTCGCCCGTATGCCGCAGCCCGAGCCTGTCTGGGCCGAGGACGAGGATGACGATTACGGCGCGATGCGCGATTTCGACGATTACGGCGACGACGATCTCGACGATGATGTCGAACTGCTGGATGACGCGCCCGCGCCGCACCCGGATGCGCGCGTCTACACGCCGCCGCGTCCCGAGAAGAAGGTGGTGCAGCAACTCAACCGCCGGCCGATCCAGCCCTCGCGCCGCGCGCGTGAAGAGGCGCAGCCCCGGCTCGCCTTCGACGACAAGGCGCCGGACTACGAGCTGCCGCCGCTCGGCCTGCTGATGAGCCCCGAGCGGATCGAACGCCATGTCCTGTCAGACGAGGCGCTCGAGGAAAATGCCCGGATGCTGGAATCCGTTCTCGACGACTATGGCGTCAAGGGCGAGATCGTCAGCGTCCGGCCCGGCCCGGTCGTCACCATGTACGAACTGGAACCGGCGCCCGGCCTCAAGGCGAGCCGGGTGATCGGCCTCGCCGACGACATCGCGCGGTCCATGTCGGCCTTGTCGGCGCGGGTCTCGACCGTGCCGGGACGCAGCGTGATCGGCATCGAACTGCCCAACGACAAGCGCGAGATGGTCTGTTTCCGCGAGATCCTGTCGAGCCGCGATTACGGCGATGGCAACCACAAGCTGCCGCTGGCGCTGGGCAAGGATATCGGCGGCGCGCCGATGGTGGCGAACCTGGCCAAGATGCCCCACCTGCTGATCGCGGGTACCACCGGTTCGGGCAAGTCGGTGGCGATCAACACGATGATCCTGTCGCTGCTCTACAAGCTGACGCCCGAGGACCTGCGCCTGGTCATGATCGACCCCAAGATGCTGGAACTGTCGGTCTATGACGGTATCCCGCACCTGCTGTCCCCCGTCGTGACCGACCCGAAAAAGGCGGTTGTCGCCCTCAAATGGGTCGTGGGCGAGATGGAGGACCGCTATCGCAAGATGTCCAAGATGGGCGTGCGCAACATCGACGGCTACAACAGCCGCGTCGCCGACGCCCTGTCGCGGGGCGAGTTGTTCAGCCGCACGGTGCAGACCGGCTTTGACGACGAAACGGGCGAGCCCGTCTTCGAGACCGAGGAATTCGAACCTAGGAAGATGCCCTATATCGTCGTCATCGTCGACGAGATGGCCGACCTGATGATGGTCGCGGGCAAGGAGATCGAGGCCTGCATCCAGCGTCTTGCGCAGATGGCGCGGGCCAGCGGAATCCACCTGATCATGGCGACGCAGCGCCCCTCGGTCGATGTCATCACCGGCACGATCAAGGCGAACTTCCCCACCCGAATCAGCTTCCAGGTGACGTCGAAGATCGACAGCCGCACCATCCTGGGCGAGATGGGCGCCGAGCAGCTGCTGGGCATGGGCGACATGTTGTACATGGCGGGCGGTGCCAAGATCACCCGTTGCCACGGCCCCTTCGTCAGCGATGAAGAAGTCGAGGAGATCGTCAACCACCTCAAGGCCTTCGGCCCGCCGGATTATGTCGGCGGCGTGCAGGACGGCCCGGACGACGAGAAGGCCGAGGACATCGACGCGGTGCTGGGCCTGAACACGGGCGGCAACACCACGGGCGACGATGCGCTGTATGATCAGGCGGTGGCGATCGTCATCAAGGACCGCAAGTGCTCGACCTCCTACATCCAGCGCAAGCTGGGCATCGGCTACAACAAGGCGGCGCGCCTGGTCGAGCAGATGGAGGACGAAGGCGTGGTGAGTTCCGCCAACCACGTCGGCAAGCGCGAGATCCTGGTGCCCGAGCAGTAACACCCCTGGCAGGGGCGGCGTCGGGGGCTCTGCCCCCGTCCCCCTGCGGGGGAGTCCCCCGGAGTATTTCTGACAAGAAGAAGCATGGGGCTCCCGGCCGGAACATCTGCGGTCGAGCCGCCTTTCGGAGGGCGCCGCGCGCGGAGTTTACCGGGTGGTATCAGGCGCGGGGTTGATCGCGGCGCGTCGCGGCCCGATATCGAAGGTCCGAGGCATGTTATCGCATGACCGGGCCGGACCTGCGATGGTCCGGCATATCGGACAGACAGGAAGGCCACCCATGATTCGCATTCTGGTTTCCACGGCACTCGCCCTGACGCTTGCCGCCCCGGCTTGGGCGGAGAAGCTGTCGTTGAACGAGATCTCTCGTTATCTCAACACGATCCAGTCGGCGCAGGGCACGTTCACGCAGCTGAACGGGGATGGCACGATCAGCACCGGCACGATCTCGATCAAGCGGCCGGGCAAGGTGCGGTTCGACTACAACCCGCCCGAGCGGGCGCTGGTCCTGGCTTCGGCCGGGGCGGTCTATATCCTGGACCGCAAGCTGCGCGGACAGCCCGAGACCTATCCGCTGGCGCAGACGCCGCTGTCGATCATCCTCGAGCGCAACGTGAATCTCGGGCAGGCGGGGATGGTGACGGCGCATGGTTATGACGGCACGGCCACGACCGTCACCGCGCAGGATCCCAAGCGGCCTGAATACGGCTCGATCCAGCTGAAATTCACCGACAACCCGGTTGAACTGCGGCAATGGATCATCGAGGACGGCAATGGCGGGCAGACGACCGTGGTTCTGGGCGGGCTGAACGACGCCAGCCTGCCCAATTCGCTGTTCTACATTGAGCCCGAGCTGGAAAAGCTGCGCTAGCGGGACACCCGGCAGCCGCGCAGTTGCGCATCATACAGGACGGCACGCTCGCCCACCTCGGCCGCGACGCGCAGAAGCCAGCTTTTCGCGTTGTGGCTGCCACGGCTGTAGCCGGTGCGCCCCTCGTGATAGGCCAGATACTGGTTGCGGGCGTCGGACAGCGAGATCCCCAGCGCGTCGCGCGTCTGGGTCATGTACCAGCCCATGAAGTCGGTCGCATCGCGGATGTCGTCACGCCGCGCGCTGCGGCGTCCGCCATCGCGCAGGTATTCATCCCAGGTTCCGTCCAGCGCCTGGCTGTAGCCGAAGGCCGAGCTTTGCCGGCCCACGGGGATCACGCCAAGCGAATAGCGCAGCGGTGTGCGCGCATCCGATATGAACTTGCTTTCTTGGTAGATCGTCGCCATCTGCACTGCCACCGGCACGCCCCAACGGCGTTCGGTCGCGCGGAAGGCGCTGAGATACCCGGGACGCTGTTCGAGAATCGAACATGCGTTGTCTAGTTCGCGCGGTGCCTTGCCGGATCCGCCGCCGCCGCAGGACGCCGCCAGAAGGACAATCACCAGCGCGCGAAGCCATCTGCTCATTTGCCTCTCGCCCAATGATCTGTTGTCATGGTTTCTTGTTTCTTGCCACAATACCGGATGCGGGCGCCGGGGGAAATCACAATTCCTGCCAGACGGCGGTCGGTCGCTTGGCTTTGGGGTGAAAAAATGGTTAACCGACTGTCGGCCCGGGCGTCACAGAGTGTTTCCGGCAAAAATAGTGCAAAACCGGGCCAAAATTGGGTATGACTGTCAATGACGGGAATGACGGAGGTGTAAGATGCAATCCAACCGCGCCAAGTATCACCTTGGGCAGGTCGTCCGGCATCGCAAGCACCCGTTCCGCGGCGTGATCTTCGACGTCGATCCCCAGTTCGCGAACACCGAGGAATGGTATCAGTCCATCCCCGAGGACTCGCGCCCGCGCAAGAACCAGCCGTTCTACCACTTGCTGGCCGAGAACGAGCAGAGCTTTTACGTGGCCTACGTGTCCGAGCAGAACCTCGTTGCCGACTATTCCGGTGAGCCGGTCGAGCATCCGGATGTGCCCGACCTGTTCGGCGCCTTCCACGATGGCAGCTATGAATTGCACTTCCAGATGAACTGACGCATAGCGTCAGGGCCGGAAGGAGCGGATCGCAAGGCGGGGGCTTACCCCGCCTTTTTCACGAGATCCACAAAGGCGTCGATGGCGTCTTCCGTCACGCTCCAGTCGCAAACGAGCCGGCCCATGATGGGCTCTTCCTTGGCACCGCTCTCCAGCGACCCCCAGCAGTAATAGACTGCGCCTGCGGCCTGAAGCGCTCGGTGCAGGTCGCGCGGCGCCTCGAAGAACAGCATATTGGCGTGCCGTTCGGTCAGAACGCGCAGCCCCGCGCCCTCGATCCCGGCGCGCAGCCGGTCGCAGCTGGCATTCGCGCGGCTGGCCAGGTCATGCCACAGGTCGTCCGCCAGGTAGGCATCCATCTGGGCCGCGAGATACCGGTGTTTCGAGAACAGATGCGCGCCGCGCTTGCGCCGCAACTCGAATTCCCAGGCCTTGGCCGGATCGAAGAAAACGACGGCCTCTACCCCCATCAGCCCGTTCTTGGTGCCGCCGAACACGGCGACGTCGACGCCGATCTTCCACGTCATCTCGGCGGGAGTGCAGCCCTGCCGGACACAGGCATTGGCAAAGCGCGCGCCGTCCAGGTGCACCGGCAGGCCAAATTCCTGAGCGATCGCGGTCAACGCGCGCATTTCGTCCAGGGTGTAGACATTGCCGCGCTCGCCCACGTTGGTGATGCTGACCGGGCCGCGCTGGGGCCCGTGGACGCCGCGCGTCTCTTCGCCCTCGATCGCGGCGCGCAAGCCCTCGGGCGTCATCCGGTCGCCGCCCCGCACCAGCGTCAGCTTGGCGCCCCCGGTGTAGAATTCCGGCGCGTTGCACTCGTCCTCGTGGATATGCGCCACGTCCGAGCAGAACACCGTCTGAAACGGCTGGCACAGCGTCGCCAGCGCGAGGCTGTTGGCCGCCGTGCCGGTCGGAACGAGGTAGACCGCCGCCTCGGGCGCCTCGAACAGGGTGCGGATGCGGTCGGCGACCGATTGGCTCAGCGCGTCGCTGCCATAGCCCATCGCGTAGCCCTCGTTCGCGCGGGCCAGCGCATCGAGCACCTGCTGCGGCACAGGACCGGAATTGTCGGAGGCGAAGAACATGGGCGGTCTCCTTCAGTCGTCGATGATATGGTCTTCCCAGTCCTCGTCGGCGACCTCGAATTCCGACACCGTCTTGTGCCGCATCGAGACGCCCGAGGCGTGGACGGTTTCCGGGTCGCCGGTCAGCAGGGGATGCCAGTCGGGCAGGGGCCGTCCCTGCCAGAGGCGCTTGTAGGCGCAGGTCTCGGGCATCCAGTAGGCGTTCTTCGCGATGTTCTCGGGCGTCATCACGATGCATTCCGGCACGAACTGGTGGCGGATCGGGTATTGCGCGCAGCGGCAGGTCGCGTCGTCGAACAGGCGGCAGGCGACGCGGGTCAGGGCGACCTCGCCCGTGTCCTCGTCTTCCAGCTTGTTCAGGCAGCAGCGGCCGCAGCCGTCGCACAGCGCCTCCCATTCGACCTTCGACATCTGGTCCAGCCGCTTGCGTTCCCAGAAGCGGGGCGTCAGGCCGGAACGGTCGATCGGATCACTCACAGCGCCTCCAGGATCTGGCGGGCCTGCGCGCAATCGGCGTCCATCTGGGCGATCAGCGCGTCGAGCCCGTCAAAGCGCAGTTCAGGGCGCAGGTAGTCGACCAGGGCAACTGACAGGGTCGCGCCATAGAGGTCGCCCTTGAAGTCGAAGAGGAAGGTTTCGATGTTCGGCTTCTCGCCGTTGAACATCGGGCGCACGCCAATGCTGGACGCGCCGTGATAACTGCCCTTGTGCGGCCCGTCCTGCACATCGACCAGCACGGCATAGACGCCGAAGCGCGGCGGGTGCAGACCGTCGATCGACATGTTCGCGGTCGGATAGCCCAGTTCGCGGCCGCGCTGTTCGCCGCCAATCACTTTGCCCTCGATCCGGTGGCGGTGGCCCAGCAGGGCGGCGGCGTCGCGTGGGCGCCCCTCGGACAGGGCATCGCGGATCGCGGTCGATGACACCTGCACGCCGCCGGTCTCGAGGATATCGGCGATGGTCACGCCAAAGCCCATCTCGGCCCCGAAGGCGCGCAGGTGAGAGGCATTGCCGGCGCGGTCCTTGCCAAAGCAGAAATCAGCGCCCACGACCACGTGCCGCAGACCCAGCCCGTCGCGGATCACCCGTTCGGCAAAGGCGCGCGGCGTCAGCGCGGCAAGGGGCGCATTGAAGTTCAGCTGATACAACCGCTCGACCCCCAGCTTTTCCAGCCGGCTGGCGCGGGCGCCCGCATTCATCAATCGAAAGGGCGGTGCATCGGGGGCGAAATACTCGCGCGGGTGCGGCTCGAAGGTCAGCACGCCCAGCGGCGAGTCGGGCGCGGCGGCGCGGGCCTGCCGGATCACCGCCTGGTGCCCCAGGTGCACACCATCGAAATTGCCGATGGCGACGCTGGCGCCCCGGTCCTCTGGCTGGACATACTGATAGTCGCGCACGATCCGCATGGGGCGGGATTAGCTGGCCGCGCGGGCGGGTGCAAGCGCGGCGGCGATGCGGGCCACGCCTTCGTCGATCCGCTCGACCGGGATCGAGCTGTAACCCAACCTGTAGAAGCGTCGCGGTGGGGCATCGCCCGCGAAAAACGGTGCGCCCGGTTCGATCAGGACACTGTCGGCGGCCAGCCTTTGCGCCAGATCGTCGGTGTCCACGCCGTCCGGCGCCTGCATCCAGAAGCTCGATCCGCCATGCGCGCCGCGCCCGGCGATGTCCAGCCCGTGACGGGCCAGCGCTGCCTCCATCACGCGGCGGCGTTCCCCCAGCGCGCGGCCGATCCGCGCCACCAGCGCGTCGTGATGGCCCAACCGGAGGAAATGCGCCGCAGTGCGCTGCACATGGCCGGGCGGGTGGCGCAGGATCGTGGCGCGCAGCGCGCGCGCCTCGGCGATGAACCGGGCCGAGCCCACCAGGTAGCCCAGCCGCAGGCCGGGAAAGAGCGACTTGGAAAAGCTGCCTACATGGATCACGCGCCCATCCTCGTCGAGGCTTTTCAGCGCGGGCGAGGGCGGGCGCAGAAAGGCCATCTCGAACTCGTAATCGTCCTCGACGATCAATGCGTCCATCTCGGCGGCGCGGCGCAGCAAGGCTTCGCGGCGTGTGCGGGGCATGGTGGCCGATGTCGGGCACTGGTGGCTGGGCGTGGTGAAGATCACCCGCGTCTCTGGTGGGATCGCCTGCGGAGGCAGGCCATGCTCGTCTACCGGAACGGGGCGCAGATCGGCGCCCGCCTGCCGCAGCAGGCCGCGCAAGGCCGGGTAACAGGGATCCTCGACCGCCGCGACCCTACCGCGCGCCAGCAGCTGCGCCGCGATCCAGAGCGCGTTCTGCGCGCCCAGCGTGATGAGGATTTCCTCGGGCGCAGCCAGGATGCCGCGGCGGGGCAAGGTGTGCCGGGCAAGGAAATCAACCAGTTCCGGGTCGTCGCGGTCGAACTGGTCCTGCGCCAGAGCCGCGAAATCGCGTTGCCCTAGCGCCTGCATCGCGCAGAGCCGCCAGTTCGCATGGTCGAAGAGATGCGGATCGGTCTGACCGTAGATGAAGGGATAGCGGTATCTCTGCCAGTCCGCCGGTTTCACCAGCCCCAGCGCGCCGTCACGGGTCGGCCGGGCGGTCAGCGCCGCGTCCCAGTCGATCTTGTCGCCGCGCGGGGCGAGGCTGCCGAATGCGGGCGGCTCCGGCGCGCTGTCGCTGACGAAATAACCGGACCGACCGCGCGCGCTGAGGTAATCGTTGGCGACAAGTTCGGTATAGGCCAGCGTCACGGTGATCCGGCTGACGCCGAGATGGCTTGCAAGACCGCGTGACGAGGGCAGTTTCTCGCCCCGCCGAAAGCGGCCCGACAGGATGCCCTCGGCCACCATCTGCTGGATGCGGGCCTGCAACGTGCCTTGCGCGGCGGGTTTCAACTGGAATGTCTCGACGGGGATGGCCATGCAAACAGGCTAGACTGGCCTTATGCCGCGCGCAATCTGGACCGACGCAAATCTCGTCGACGAGGTTTTCCGCCCTCCCCCGTCAATGCGTGGTCCGCTCGCCGAAGATGGCCGAGCCGACCCGCACATGGGTTGCACCCAGGGCGATGGCCTGCTCGAAATCGCTGCTCATGCCCATCGACAGGCCCGCCAAACCGTTGCGTTCCGCGATCTTCGCCAGCAGGGCAAAATGCAGCGAGGGCGTCTCCTCGACCGGTGGGATGCACATCAGGCCGCGGACGGGAAGGTCGAGCGCGCGGCATTCCGCGACAAAGGCATCCGCCTCGGCGGGCATCACGCCGGCCTTCTGGTCTTCCTCGCCGGTGTTCACCTGGATGAACAGGTCGGGGCACTGGCCCATCTCCTGTGCGAGCCGCGCGATCGTGCTGGCCAGTTTCGGCCGGTCGACCGAGTGGATCGCGTCGAACAGTTCCATCGCCTGCCGGGCCTTGTTGGTCTGCAAGGGGCCGATCAGGTGCACCGACACGCTGTCATAGCGCTCCATGAAGGCGGGCCACTTGCCCGCAGCCTCCTGCACGCGGTTCTCGCCGAACAGGCGATGGCCCTGGTCCAGAACCGCCTCGACCCGCTCCAGCGGCTGTACCTTGGAGACGGCGATCAGGTGCACGTCCTGCGGGTTGCGCCCGGCCTCGCGGCAGGCCTTTTCGATGCGGTTGCGGATCTCGGTCAGTCCCACGGTTCGTCTCCCCAGGCGTCGATGAAGGGTTGCAGTTGCGCCTCGAACTTGCGCCAGGCTTCGCGTCGGCCGGCATGAATCGGCTGGCGCACCTGCGCGACGCTGAGTGTCCGCACGGCGCCGCCGCGTTCGTGAAAGCTGAGGCAGGCGTCCTGCCAGTCAAGGCCCGCGGCAGCGATCAGGGCGCGGGCCCGCGGTTCGGGATCGGCCACCAGGTCCTCGTACCGGACCTCGTGCAGCGCGCCCGGCATGCGGTCGCGCCAATGCGCGACGCTGCGGCGAAAGCGTTTGATCTCGTCCGCGATGTCGGCGAGGTCGTTGGAATAGCGGTGCGTGCCCAGCCGGAAGGGTGTCTTGTAGATCGACAGGGCAATGTCGCGAGGGTCGCGGTGGACGATGACGATCCGCGCGCCGGGCAGCGCGCGGCGCACCAGCCCGAAGATCATGTGCGTCTGGATCGACTTGTCTGTGATAACGCCCGCCGTCGCCTGCGTGTCGCGGCGGGCCAGCCCCAGGTAATCGGCGGCATAATGCACCAGGTCGGCGCGACCCAGATCGCGCAGCGGCGTCACGCGCCCACCCTTGACGAAATGGCGGAAGGCGAGACGCAGCGCGTGACCCATCTCACCCCCGGCGCGGGCAGTGTCGTGGCTGGCGACGATCTGTTCCACCAGCGTCGTGCCGGATCGCGGCATCCCTACCACGAAGACCGGGCGCAGCGGCGCGGGATCGTCGGGCGGGGTCAGGTCGGCGCCATCCTGCGCGTCCAGGAAGGCCCGCCATTCCGCCTCGCGCGCCGCGCGGTCATGCGGCGCCAGTTTGGCCTGGATCGCGTTGGCGCGGTTCAGCAGGGGAAAGACCCGGTCGAGGTCGCCCGCGTCCTCGGCCGCCTTGGCAAGGGCAAATCCCAGTTCCATGCGCGCACCGTCGGGCAGGGTCTTGTCGGCCCAGGCCTTTTGCATCTGGCGCAGCAAGGGGTCGCCCTTGGGCAGTTTCTTGGTGGCGAGGAACATGCGATAAAGCGAGCCCTCGTTTGGATGCTTGCGGATCAGCTTGCGGAACAGCGCCTCGGCCTCGTCGAAGCGGCCGAGCGTTTGCAGGTAATGCGCCTTGTCCGCCTGTGCGCCGATCTCGCGCGGGGCCAGCGCGATGGCGGCATCATAGGCGGCAAGCGCGCGGTCTGGCTGGCCCAGTTGGCCGCAGCGTTGCGCCAGCAGCATCCGTGCCTTTGCGCTGTCGGGCAGAAGTGCGACGGCCTGGTCGAGCGCCGACAGGCAACCCTCGGCATCGCCGGTCTCGAACGCGATATGGGACAGGAAGATCAGGGATTCCGCGTGGCGGGGCGCGGCCTTGAGCACGGCGGCAAAGGCGTCGCGCGCGGCGTCGAAATCCTGCGCGTCATACAGCGCCTTGGCGCGGGCGACGCGCGCCGGCAGGTCGGGGCGGGCAAGGGGAAGCATCGGGGATCCTCCTGCGCGCGGGGTAAACAATCGGACCGCAAAAGAAAAGGGTGGGCACGAGGCCCACCCTTCCCTTTGCCATGTGGCAGTCGTTATCAGAACGACATGTACAGGCCGAGCGACCAGGTGTCGGTCGTGTTGTTCGGGCCGGCCGGATCGGTGGAGCCATAGCCCAGCTGAGCCGAGAGGCCGCCGCCGAGGTCATAGGACGCTGCCAGGCCGAAACCGGTGGTGGTGTTGTTGGCACCGGCCGGATCGACTTCGCCGTAGTTCAGGCCGACGGCGATTGCGTTCATCTCGTAGCCCACACCGATGTTCCATGCGGAGATGGTGTTGTTGGCGCCGACCGGGTCCAGCTCGGCGAACTGCATGCCGACCGAGAAGCCGTTTGCGAAGCCGGCGGTTGCACCCAGAGCCATCACGTCTGCAACGTCTTCCAGGGTCTGGTAGCCGATGCCTGCGGTCACGGACACGCCGTTGAAGTCACCCGAGTAGCCGAAGCCGATGCCCCAGATGGTGTCGCCGATGTCTTCGCCGGCGTCCTTGATGCCGTTTGCGTTGACGTCGATGAAGGCGTCGGAGCCGTTGTTGACCTGCTCGACGGAGACCGACGCGGTGAAGCCCGAGTAGGTGTAGTCGAAGCGAGCGATCTGGCCCGGGTCTGCTTCACCGGCAAGGCCGGTACCGATCACGCCGCCAGCGCCGTCGTGGCTGAAGCCAGCGATGCCGTCATTGTGCAGGAATGCGCCGTGGGTGGTCTGGTCGTCGTTCAGCGAAGCGCCGGCCAGGTTCATTTCCGGAACGACCTTGTCCAGGGCGCCATCGGTGTCGCCCATTTCGAGACGTGCGCCGCCGTATGCGACGAAGTAGGTCACGCCGCCGTCATCGGAGTTGTTGGCACCAGCGTTGGCTGCTTCGTCCAGGTCGACATAGGCGCCGAACTTCAGGCCGTTGTCGGCTTCGCCGGTCATGTTGAAGTCGACGTCGACGTCCGTGAAGAACTGTGCGTCGCCGTTGCCGTTGTCGAAGATACCGATTTCGGCCCAACCTTTGATCTGCACTTCTGCAGAGGCGATGCCTGCGGTTGCAACCAGTGCGGTGGTCGCGAACAGAATCTTTTTCATTGTTTCCCTCATGTGTTCAAAGGCACGTACCAATCCGGGCACGCCGGACTTGATGCGCTTTCTATGCGCCCGGCTGACCGGCCTTCGCAACCCCTTCGGATTTTCGTTCGTTACACCGGTTTCCAGTGATGCGCATTTGCCACAAAGCAGTGGGCGGGGCGGGCAATCCCGCGGAAATCCGCCGTTTAACAGGGGAAAGCGCTGCGCGGCGGGGATGTCGGGCAGCGGCCCGGCCCGTCCGGCGGCATGCGAATCTCTCTGCGGGCGCGTGTCGGGACAAACGCCTTGCCGCGCCAGTGCGCCCCGTTTATGCAGAGGCAAGGTCAAACGACGGGGCAGGAGGCTGTCATGCACGCAAGGCGCATCGTTCTGGGAATCGGATTGTCCCTGGCTCTGCTGGCGCAGGCCGGCTGCGGCCTGTTCCCGAACCGGGCCGACCGGGCACCTGTCGACACGCCTTCGGCCGAGGAGATCCTCGACGACATCCGGCAGCAGAGGAACCCCAGCTATCGCACGGCCGCGCAGGGCGGCACCACGATCTGGGACGCGCTGCGCCCGCGCGGCGATCAGGGCCAGGTGGGGGCGGTCAACAAGTACATCTGGAACGCCGCGCTCGAGACGCTGGATTTCCTTCCCGTCGAATCCGTTGATCCCTTCAGCGGGGTCATTACCACGGGCTACGGCACCCCGCCCGGCGGCGGGCAGTCCTATCGCGCGACGATCCTGGTCAATGATCCGGCGCTTGACGCGCGCTCGCTCAACGTGGCGCTGATGACGCGCTCGGGCCCGGCCCCCGCGGCCACGGTGCGCGCGGTCGAGGATGCGATCCTGACCCGCGCGCGGCAGCTGCGCGCACGCGACAGCCGTCTTTGATCGGGTCCGCCTGACGGCGCTCGGCCCGGCCTGCGGGCCGGACCATCGCCCCGCCTGCCGTCCCGCTCGTAGCGTCTTGCACTCTGGTGACGTCAAGCATTCTGCAGGTTGTGCGGGGCAAGGGTTGCGCAGCAGGTTCGACGCGCAATTTTGAACGAACTCAGTAATCTAAAGGACGCTCAGTCACGCGGCGGCCGAGCCTCGAGCGTGCCCAGGCGTTCCACCCAGTTCAGATGCTGCGGCAGGCAGACCGATTGCAGGTCGTATTTCTGCCGCACGAAGTCTCGGGCATTTGCGCCCAGCCGCTTGCGCGTGGCCTCGTCGTCGAGCAGCGCGCATAGCCGGTCGACCAGCGCCTCGCGGTCGAAGAAATCGACCATCCAGCCGGTCTCGTCCTCGGTCAGAACCTCGCGCACGGGTTCGGTGCCGCTGGCCAGGATCGCGCATTCGGCAGCCATCGATTCCAGCAACGACCAGGACAGGACGAAGGGATAGGTCAGGTAGACATGCGCCCGGCTGACCTGGATCATCGACAGGTACTTGTCGTAGGGCACCCGGCCGAGGAAATGCACCCGGCTCCAGTGCGGCGTGGGAATCCGTCCGCGCACCTCGTCGATGAAGATCTGCTTCCAGGTCTGGCCCTTGGGCGCCTTGGCACCGTAGCTCACCTCGTCGCCGCCGATCAGCACCACGTGTGCGTCCTTGCGGCGTTTCAGGATCTCGGGCAGCGCCCGCATGAAAACGTGGTAGCCGCGATAGGGTTCGAGATTGCGGTTGATGAAGGTGATGACCTCGTCGTCGCGGGTCAGGGTCAGGTCGTCGCTGATCTGCAACCTCGCATCCGGGTTCGGGCGGCAGAGATCGGTATCGACCCCGTCATGCGCCACGGTGATCCGATCCTGCCAGTGGTCGGGAAAGGTCGATGCCTGGAACCGCGTGGGCGAGATTCCGGCATCCATGACCTCTTCGTGCAGGCGGTTGTTGAGGTTCTTCATCCGGATGCGCAGGGCATCGGCCTCGGCGTTCCGCGTCGGGAACTCGGGGTCGAAATTGATGAAACTGTCGGTGGTCAGGTGATAGAGTTCACAATAGAGGCCCATGCGCGCCTTGGGCCAGATGTCCTTCAGGAACATCGACTCGCCCCAGCCATGATGGGCGCAGATCACGTCCGGCTCGAACCCCTGCGCCTTGAGCGCCTGCGCGCCGCGGTAACAAGAGGTGGCGCGCAGGATCTTGGTCTCGAAATCCGCGAGCCAGGGATGGATGTTCGGCGTGCTGGCGCCCTTGATCTCATACGGCACGATCTGCACGCCCTGCCATTGCGCGGGCTGCTTCACCTTGCAGGTCAGCGCGACCACCTGATGCCCCTGTTTCACCAGCGCCGGGGCCAGATGCTTGTATTGTCCGGGGAAATTCTGGTGGATGAGAAGAATTTTCATGTCTGCGCTGCCCTGAATGCCGTTTTTCCCCTTTTGACACGGGCAAGGCGTCAGGCCAATGGTCTTGCGCCCAGGGTGCGGATCGTCGTTGAAATGCGGGCCCGCGCGCCGCCGCACTGGACGATTCCGCGCATGCGGCCTATCACGCCCGGCAACACGTCTGACCCGAGGAACCGAGATGTCCCGTTACGACCCCGCCGCCATCGAACCGAAATGGCAAGCCGCCTGGGAAGAGGCGCAGACCTTCAAGGCCGTCCGGTCTGACGACAAGCCCAAGTATTACGTGCTGGAGATGTTCCCGTATCCGTCGGGTCGCATCCATATCGGGCACGTGCGCAATTACACGATGGGCGACGTGATCGCGCGCTACAAGCTGTCGAACGGGTTCAACGTGTTGCACCCGATGGGCTTCGACGCCTTCGGGATGCCGGCGGAAAATGCGGCGATGGCCAGCGGCGGGCATCCGAAGGACTGGACCTACTCCAACATCGAAACCATGGTGGGCCAGATGAAGCCGCTGGGCTTCGGCCTCGACTGGTCGCGCATGTTCGCCACTTGCGACCCGGAATATTACGGCCAGCAGCAGGCGCTGTTTCTCGACTTCCTCGAAAAGGGCCTGGTCTACCGCAAGAACGCGGTGGTGAACTGGGACCCGGTCGACATGACCGTGCTGGCGAACGAGCAGGTGATCGACGGCAAGGGCTGGCGGTCCGGCGCCGAAGTGGAACGGCGCGAGCTGACCCAGTGGTTCTTCAAGATCTCCGATTACTCGGCAGAACTGCTCGAGGCTCTGGATGGGCTGGATGACTGGCCTGCCAAGGTCAAGCTGATGCAGGCCAACTGGATCGGCCAGTCGCGCGGGTTGCAATTCGCGTTCTCGACGGTGGACGGTCCCAGCGGATTTGACCGGATCGAGGTCTACACCACCCGGCCCGACACGCTGATGGGGGCGAGTTTCGTCGGCATCTCGCCGGATCACCCGCTGGCCCGCGCGCTGGAGCGCGAGAGCGAGGACGTGGCTGAGTTCTGCGCCCGCGCGCGCAAGGGCGGCACCACCGAAGAGGCGCTTGAAAAGGCCGAAAAGCTGGGCTTTGACACCGGGATCACGGTACGCCATCCCTTTGACACGGCGTGGGAATTGCCGGTCTACATCGCCAACTTCATCCTTATGGACTACGGCACCGGCGCGATCTTTGGCTGCCCGGCGCATGACCAGCGCGACCTCGATTTCGCGCGCAAGTATGACCTGCCGGTGCTGTCCACCTTTGTGCCCCTGTCGGGCGAGCATGCGCTGCCCGAGGACAGCGGCATCGCCTATGTCCCGCCGAAGTCGGAAAAGGTCCGCTGGACCCGCGCCTTCGACTGGACCGAGGAGGCCACGGGCGACGAGGCGATCGAGGCCGCCATCGGCTTTTGCGAGAAGAACGGCGTGGGGCAGGGCGTGACCAAGTTCCGCCTGCGCGACTGGGGCCTCAGCCGCCAGCGCTACTGGGGCTGCCCGATCCCGGTGGTGCATTGCGCCGCCTGCGGCGTGGTGCCGGAGAAGAAGGAAAACCTGCCCGTCCGCCTGCCGGACGACGTGACGTTCGACGTGCCGGGCAACCCGCTGGACCGTCACCCGACCTGGCGCGACTGCACCTGCCCGAAATGCGGGGCGCCTGCGAAACGCGAAACCGACACGATGGACACTTTCGTGGACTCGTCGTGGTATTTCGCGCGCTTCACCGCGCCCCATGCCGCGACGCCGACGGACATGGCCGAGGCCGAATACTGGATGAACGTCGACCAGTATATCGGCGGGATCGAGCACGCGATCCTGCACCTGCTCTATTCCCGCTTCTTCGCGCGGGCGATGAACATCTGCGGTCATCTGCCCGCGAAATCGCGCGAGCCGTTCGATGCGCTGTTCACCCAAGGCATGGTGACTCATGCGATCTACCAGACGAAGGACGCGAACGGCCGGCCCGTCTATCACTATCCCGAGGACGTGGAGCTGCGCGACGGCAAGGGGTTCCTGAAGGACGGGACCGAGGTCGAGATCATCCCCTCGGCCAAGATGTCGAAGTCCAAGAACAACGTCGTCGACCCGGTGAAGATCATCGAGACCTACGGCGCCGACACCGCGCGCTGGTTCGTCTTGTCCGACTCGCCCCCGGAACGGGACGTGGAATGGACCGCCGCCGGCGCCGAGGCCGCGAACCGGCACCTGGGCCGGGTTTGGCGCCTCTGCGCCGAGATCGCCGAAAGCGACGCGCCCTCGACCAACGAGGATGAACCGCTGCTGCGGGAGATGCACAAGGCGATCCACGACGTGACGATGGGGGTGGACAGCTTCGGCTTCAATGCGGCCATCGCCAAGCTCTATGCCTTCACCAACGCGCTGTCGAAATCCCGCGCGGGGGCGGATGCGAAACGGCAGGCGGCGCGGGTGCTGGCGCAACTCATGTCGCCGATGACCCCGCACCTCGCCGAGGATTGCTGGCAGATGCTGGGCGGCGAGGGGCTGATCGCCAACGCGCCCTGGCCCAAGGCCGACCCCGCCATGCTGGTCGAGGACACGGTCGTTCTGCCGATCCAGGTCAACGGCAAGCGCCGGGGCGAGATCGAGGTGCCGCGTGACCTGTCCAAGGAAGAGGTTGAAAAGCGGGTGCTGACGCATGAAGCTGTGGTCAAGCTGCTCGAAGGTGGGCAGCCCAAGAAGCTGATCGTGGTGCCGGGGCGAATCGTGAATGTGGTGGTCTGACAGGCGGGGAATGATCGCAGGCCTGCTGGCGGCGGCAACGCTGCCTGCCTGCGGTTTCGCGCCGGTCTACGGGCCGGGCGGCGCGGGCAACCGCCTGATGGGGCGCATCGCGGTGGACGCGCCCGAGACGCCCGTGGCCTACCTGTTCAACCGCCGGTTCGAGGAACGAATGGGCGGGCGGGGGGCTACATCGCCCTACCGCCTGTCGGTGCGGATCGAGACGGACCGCCAGGAGCTTGGCACGACAAGCGTCGGTAATATCACGCGCTACCGCCTGATCGGGCGTGTGTTCTATACGCTGCGCGACCAGACCGGCACGGTCCTGACCGAGGGGCGCACCAACGCCTTTACCGGCTATTCCACCACCGGGTCCACCGTGGCCACGCTGGCCTCTGAACGCGATGCGCGCGACCGGCTGATGACGCTGCTGGCCGACCAGGTGATCGACCAGTTGATCCTGTCCGCGCCGGACTTCCCGTGAAACTTTCAGCCCGCGACCTGACCGGCTTTATCCAGCGCCCCGACCCGAAGATGGCGGGTGTGCTGCTCTATGGCGAGGACACGATGCGGGTCGCGCTGAAACGGCAGGACCTGGTCAAGGCGATCTGCGGCCCGAACGCCGAAGAGGAAATGCGCCTGACCCGCATCCTCGGTGCCGACCTGCGCCGCGACCCGGCGCAGGTCTTGGACGCGGTCAAGGCCGTGGGCTTTTTCCCCGGTCCGCGCGTTGTGCTGGTGGACGAGGCGAACAACACCGCCACCGATGCGCTGGCCCCCGCCTTGCAGGACTGGCGCGAGGGTGACGCACAGATCGTCGTCACCGCCGGCGCGCTGCAAAAGACCGCCTCGCTGCGCAAGCTGTTCGAGGGGACGCGGAATGCCTGCGCCGCCGCGCTTTTCAACGATCCGCCTGGCCGGGCCGAGATCGAGGCGGATCTGAAACACGCGGGGCTGCGCGATGTCAGCCGCGACGCGATGGGCGCGCTCGAGGTTCTGGCGCGCAGCCTGACGCCGGGCGACCTGCGCCAGACGATCGAGAAGATCGGCCTCTACAAGCACGGCGACGCAGCGCCACTGACCCCGGACGAGGTGGCGCTGATGGCCCCTGCCTCTGTCGAGGCCGAGATCGACGACGTTTTCGACATCGTGGCCGAGGGACGTCTGACGGAAATGGCCCCGGTGATGCAGCGGCTGGAGGCGCAGGGTGTCGCGCCGGTCACGCTGCTCATCATGGCGATGCGCCATTTCCGCACGCTCTACGCTCTGTCCTCGGCGCCGGGTGGCGGCGGTCAGGCGGTGCGCGTCTTCGGCCCGCGCCGCGACCGCCTGATGCGGCAGGCCGAGCGCTGGCGCACCGAGCGGCTGGAAGAGGCGCTGATGCAACTGATGGATACTGACCTGGCGCTGCGCTCGGCCGGGCAGAAGGCCCCTGCGATGGCGCTGGTCGAACGCGCCTTCGTGCGCCTTGCAGTTCTCGCGACGCGACAGGGATAGGAGAGATCATGTCGTATACCGTCTATGGCACCGTCAACAGCCGGGCCTTCCGCGTGCTCTGGATGCTGGAAGAGCTGGGCCAGCCCTACGAGCTGGTGAAGGCCGGGCCGCAATCGCCCGAGATCCGCGCAGTCTCGCCGCTGGGCAAGGTGCCGGTCCTGGTGGTCGACGGTGTGGTGATTCCCGACAGCATGGCGATCCTCGCCTTTCTCGCCGATCGTCATGGCGCGATGACCTATCCGGCCGGCACGGTTGAACGTGCCCGGCAGGACGCGTGGTCCTATCGCATCCTCGACGAGATCGAGTCGCTGCTCTGGACCGCGTCCAAGCACACGTTCGTCCTGCCCGAGGACGAGCGCGTGCCCGACGTCAAACCCGCCTGCCGCGCCGAGTATGAGCGCAACCTGACCCGCATCATGGCCGAGGCAGAGGGGCCCTTCCTGATGGGTGAGACGATGACCGTGCCGGACATCCTGCTGGCGCATTGCGGCGGCTGGGCAAGGGCGGCCAAGTTTCCCGACGGACCCGAGGCATTTGGCGACTACCTGAAGCGGTTGCGCGGCCGCGAGGCGTTCAAGGCGGCCGCCGCGCGCTGAGCCGCGCGCCTGCGTCACCCTGCCGCGACGGAACGGCCGCAGAGTGGCGTATTACATGCGTAAATCGGAATACGAAAGGAAACACCCGATGATACGCATGACTCTCGCCCTGATCCTGCTCGCCGCGCCTGCTTTTGCCCAGCAGGGCAATCCCGGCGCGCATTTCGTCGAGAACTGGGATCTGGACGCCGACGGGCAGGTGACCGTCGAAGAAGCGACCGAACGCCGGGGCGACGTGTTCCTGACCTTCGACGCGAACGAGGACGGGTTCCTGGATGCCGATGAATACGTCCTGTTCGACGAGGCCCGCGCCAACGACATGGCCGACAACGGCGGTGCCCAGGGCCACGGCGGCAAGGGCATGATGAATGCCGCCAACGGCATGAAGCTGGACGTCAACGACATGGACGGCGACGGCAAGGTGAGCCGGGACGAGTTCCTGACCCAGGCTGCGACCTGGATCGCCGGCATGGACCGGAACGGTGATGGCGTCGTGACGACCGACGATTTCGGTCCGATGAAGAGCTGACCGGACTGAACGCAGGGCGGGGTGATCCCCGCCCTTTCGTTGTCAGCCGCGCAGCACGCCGCCCGTGGCCTTGCCGACCTTCTCGACGATCTTGGCGGCCACCGCCTCGATATCCTGTTCCTTCAGGGTCTTGTCACGCGGTTGCAGGCGCACGGTGATGGCGAGGGACTTCTTGCCGTCGCCCAGCGACCCGCCGACGAACTCGTCGAACACCCGCACATCCTCGATCAGGGCCTTGTCCGCGCCCGCCGCGGCGTTCACCAGGTCCAGCGCCTGCACCTGCGCATCGACGACAAAGGCGAAATCGCGCTCGACTGCCTGAAGGTCGCTGATGTCCAGCGCGCCGCGCGACGCGCCGGCATTGCGCGGCAGCGGCACCTCGGCGGGCCAGAGGACAAAGGCGACGGCCGGTCCCTTGACGTCCAGCGCGCGCAGCACCTTGGGATGCAGCTCGCCGAAGACGCCCATGACCTTCTTTGGGCCAAGGCAGAAACGCCCATGCCGCCCCGGATGCCACCAGCCCTCGGCGCCGCGCAGGATCTGCATTCTTGCGGGCGCACCGATGGACGACAGAACCGCCTCGGCATCGGCCTTGGCGTCGTAAAGGTCGACGGGCCGCGATCCGCCATGCACGTCCTTCGGCCCGGTGCGGCCGACGAGGATCCCCGCCGCCTGCAAGCCCTGCTCGCCCGGCTCGCCGCCACTGAACGCCGCGCCGACTTCGAACAGCGCCAGGTCCATGAAGCCGCGCGCCTGGTTGCGCGCCGCCGCCTGCAACAGGCCCGGCAGCAGCGAGGGGCGCATGTGGCTCATCTCCGAGCTGATCGGGTTGGCCAGCATCGTCGCATCGTCGCCGCCGCCGAACAGCGCCGCCGCGTCCTTGTCGATGAAGCTGTAGGTGACGCATTCGTTGTAGCCCAGCGCCGCGATGGTGCGCCGCGCGATCTGCTCGCGTTTCTGGATCGGCGACAGGATCGGGCGGGGCACACCTGCCGTTGCACGCGCCAGCGGCTGGCCCTCGAGCTTGGTCAGAGAGGCGATGCGTGCCACTTCCTCGACCAGGTCGGATTCGCCCTGGATGTCGGGCCGCCAGGACGGCACATGCGCCATGTCCCCTTCCATGCGGAATCCCAGCGCGGTCAGCGTCTGGCGCTGCGTCGATTCCGGGATCGCCATGCCAACCAGAGAGATCACCCGCTGCGCGTCCAGCCGGTAGGCGCGGCTGACATCCGGCGCCTTGCCCGCGACCACGGCATTCGACGGCTCGCCCCCGCACAGGTCGAGGATCATCTGGGTCGCATCGTCCAGCGCCTGCCGGTTATAGGCCGGGTCGATCCCGCGTTCGTTGCGATAGCGCGCATCCGAGTTGATCTTGAGCGCGCGGCCGGTGTGGGCGATCTGGATGTTGTCCCAATAGGCCGCTTCGAGGAACACGTTCACCGTCTCCTCCGTGCAGCCGGTGTGCAGCCCACCCATGATGCCGCCGATGCTCTCGATGCTCTCGGCGTCCGAGATCACCACCTGCCCGTCGCTGAACGTGTAGGTCTTGTCGTCCAGGCCGACCAGCGTCTGACCCGCCTGCGCGCGGTGGATGCGCAGACCCCCACCCTTGACCTTGTCGGCGTCGAAGACGTGCAGCGGGCGGTTGCGGTCATAGGTGAAGAAGTTGGTGATATCGACCAACGCCGAGATCGGCCGCAGCCCGATGGCGCGCAGCCGGTCCTGCAACCACCTGGGCGAGGGCCCGTTCGTAACGCCTTGGATCAGCCGCCCGGCGAAGACGTGGCAACCACCCTCGCCCTGCGTGTCCTCATCGATGGTGACGGTCATCGGGCAGGTGAACTGGCCCTCGATCTCGTGCTTGTGCATGGGTTTCAGCCTGCCGAGGCCGCGCGCCGCGAGGTCGCGCGCAATGCCATGCACGCCCAGCGCGTCGGGGCGGTTGGGCGTGATGGCGATCTCGATCACCGGATCGACACGGGCGGGGTCATGCAACGCCAGCCAGTCGATGAACCGCTCGCCCACCTCGCCCGAGGGCAGCTCGATGATGCCGTCATGCTCGTCCGACAGTTCCAGCTCGCGTTCCGAGGCCATCATGCCGTGGCTTTCCACGCCCCGGATGTTTCCCACCGACAGGGTCACGTCGATGCCGGGCACGTAGTCGCCCGGCTTGGCCAGGACCACGGTGATCCCCGCCCGCGCATTGGGCGCACCGCAGACGATCTGCCTGTCGCCCTCGTCGGTTTCCACCGTGCAGACGCGCAACCGGTCGGCGTCGGGGTGCTGTTCGGCATGCTTGACGCGGGCCAGCGTGAAGGGCGCAAGTTTCGCGGCCGGGTTTTCCACCCCTTCGACCTCGAGGCCAAGGTCGGTCAGCGCCTCGGCGATCTCATCGACCGTGGCGGTGGTGTCGAGATGCTCTTTCAGCCAGGAGAGGGTGAATTTCATCGGCCAGGCCCTTCGTCGGAATTCCGGTTCGCGCGGGAGATAGCCCAAAGCGCGGGCAGGGAAAAGGCCGCTGACGCGCCTTACGGGTCAGGGTTCACCGTGTGGCCGTCGACCGCGATGATCTGCCCCGAGACACGGGCTGCGCCGGGGGAGGCGAGGAACACCGCCATCGCGGCCACGTCCTGCGCGGTGACGAAGGTCTTCATCGAGACACCCGCCGCGTAGCCTGCGGCGATGGCCTCGGGCGTGGTGCCCTTGGCGGCGGCCTCGCGCGCGATAACGCCCGCCATGCGCGGCCCCTCGACCGACCCGGGGGCGATCACGTTGGCGCGGATGCCATGCGGCCCGGCCTCCATCGCGACGGTCTTCATCAGCCCGTTCACCGCCCATTTGGCAGCGGCATACGGCGAGCGGTAGGGAAAGCCATAAAGCCCGGCGGTCGAACTGGTAAAGACGATGGCACCGTGCCCTGCTTCCTTCATCAGCGGTAGCGCGCCCTTGCAGGCGAGGAACGCACCTTCGAGATTGACGCCGACGCAGGTGCGGAAGTCTTCGAGGGTCTGATCCTCGAGCAGCGCGGTTTTCCCCGCGATGCCCGCATTGGCGCAAAGCGTGTCCAGCCGCCCCCAGTCGGCGCGGATGCGGTGGAACAGAGCGGCCATCTGGTCGAGGTCGGCCACGTCGACCTGTTCGCGCCGCCACGTCTCGGGGCAGGCGTTCAGGGCCGTTTCGTCGCGGTCGACGATCCAGACGGCATGGCCCGCCGCCTCGAAGGCGGAGGCCATTACATGACCTATGCCCGAGGCGCCTGCGGTGATGAGAACGGTGGGCGGCTGGGTCATGGCGGGGCTTTTCCGGGTGGTTTCGCCTGACCCTAGGGTGTTGCCCGTGCCGGTGTCCAGCCAGAGCCTTCCGCGCGGAATCAAGGGGCGTCAGCCCCGCCGCGCGAGCGCCCGACCTCCCCCCGGGAGGCTGATTGCACAGCTTACGCCGGGGTTGAACGCCAAGGCGCGGAATCAAGGGCCGCAGGCCCGCCGCGCATCGCAGACGCGCCCCCACGCGGCTGCGATCTGGCTGCCGTTGGCGCGACGTTCGGCAGATAAACGGATCTGGCTAGCATAAAGCGCTGCCGTTCGCCGGTCCCGATCGCAACCGCGCGCGTCTGCGATGCGCGGCTTAGCGCGACAACCCACCATGCAGCGTCGGCACGTCCAGCGATGCGAACCCGTAATGCCGCAGCCAGCGCAGGTCGGAGTCGAAGAAGGCGCGCAGGTCGGGGATGCCGTATTTCAGCATGGCGATCCGGTCGATCCCCATGCCGAAGGCAAAGCCCTGCCACTCGTCCGGGTTCACGCCCGCCGCCGACAGCACCTTGGGGTGCACCATGCCCGAGCCCAGCACTTCCAGCCAGTCATTGCCCTCGCCGACCTTCACCGTGCCGTCTTCCCACGAGCACTGGATGTCGACCTCGGCCGAGGGCTCGGTGAAGGGGAAGTGCGAGGCGCGGAAGCGGGTTTTGACGTTCGTGCCGAAATAGGCCGAGAAGAACTCTTCCAGTACCCATTTCAGGTTCGCCATGCTGATCTCGCGGTCGATGGCCAGGCCTTCGACCTGGTGGAACATCGGCGTGTGCGTCTGGTCGTAGTCCGCGCGATAGACGCGGCCCGGCGCGATGATCCGGCAGGGCGCGCCGTGCTGCTCCATGTGCCTGATTTGGACCGGCGAGGTATGGGTGCGCAGCACGTGCGGCGGACGATTGTCGCCCTCGGCGCGGTGCATGTAGAACGTGTCCATCTCGGCCCGTGCGGGGTGATGGCCGGGGATGTTCAGCGCGTCGAAGTTGTACCAGTCGGAATCGATCTGCGGCCCCTCGGCCACGGAAAAGCCCATGTCGGCGAAGATCGCCGTGACCTCCTCCATC
Organism: Thetidibacter halocola; assembly: GCF_018224955.1. GTDB lineage: Bacteria > Pseudomonadota > Alphaproteobacteria > Rhodobacterales > Rhodobacteraceae > Thetidibacter > Thetidibacter halocola. The sequence goes on along the minus strand of NZ_JAGTUU010000006.1, from coordinate 164,740 downwards.
ACCTGGGAGACGGGGTGGATCGTGCCCTGGCGGCGCGGACGGCCCGGCAGCGTCACGTCCAGCCATTCGGTCTTGAGCCGTTCGTCCAGCGCTGCATCGGCCAGCGCGGCCTTCTTGGCCGACAGCGCGCTGTTGATCTCGTCCTTCAGCGCGTTCAGCGCGGGGCCCGCCGTCTGGCGCTCCTCGGGCGACATCTTGCCCAGCTCGCGCATCATCAGGCTGATCTCGCCCTTCTTGCCCAGCGAGGCGACGCGCAGATCTTCGAGCCCGGCCTCGTCCGAGGCCTTGCCGATCAGGTCGAGATACTTGGTGCGCAGGTCTTCCATGGCGTGATCCCCGATTGCTGCCCGGCTGGGGTTTAGTGGCGGTGCGAGGGCTTTGCAACAGGCCCGCTTGATCCGCGCGCGGGGCGGGCCACCTTTTGTCCTGTGCGACACGGGAGGATGCGATGCGGGCGTGGATCGGGGTTCTGATGCTGGTGCTGCTGGCCGCCTGCGGGCGCGGCGTGCCGCAGGATGCGCGGATCGTGGTCGCCGGGGATTCGGTGATGGCCTGGAACCGGGTTCAGGGCGGGTCCGTGGCGCATGTGCTGTCGCAGACGCTGGGCGAACCGGTGGGCGACGTTTCTCTGCCTTTTGCCCGGGTGACGGGTGGGCGCACGGGTGCGCTGGACATCACGCAGCAGGTCGAGGGGCTGCAAGCCGAATGGGTCGTGCTGAACGGCGGCGCGAACGACCTGCGCGCGGCCTGCAGCTGCACCGGCTGTGATGCGATGCTGAACCGGCTGATCGCGTCCGACGGGCGGACGGGTGCCATTCCGGCGATGGTGGGCGATCTGCGGGCGCGGGGGGCCAAGGTGCTCTGGGCCGATTACTACACTTCGCCGCGCTTTGCCGGGACCGCCTGTGTCGGCCCCTATGACACGCTCAAGGCGCGGCTGGCGCGGCTGGCGGCGCTGGATCCCGGGGTGGTGCTGGTGGACATGGGCGACGTGATCCCGTCGTCGGACCTGTCTCTGTTCGATGGTGACCGGCTGCATCCCTCGGCCAAGGGCTCTGCCCGGATCGCGGCGCTGATCGCGGGACGTCTAAGGCAGGCGGACCCGGCGCGGTTCCGGGACTGAACCACGGCATCCGAGCATCGCGCCTTTCCGCCTACGGTGCGAAGCATCGTCGGGGCGATTGATGCGGATCATATCCTGTGGTCTAGATATTGGTGCAGGCTGGCTCATCCACCCTAGGTTCTGAAGGAGAAATGAACATGCGAAAACTGGTCGCCCTCTCAGTGGCACTCTCGGCATTCGGACTGTCCGCTTGCATCCGGGCCGATTCCGATCTGGACCGCGCCCTTGTCGGCGCCGCCATCGGCTGCGCGGCAGGTGAAGTCCTGGTCGACGGACGTTGCGTCGAAGGTGCCATCGTCGGCGCGGGCGTCGGTGTCCTGACCAACTAGGCGCCTGCTGCGCGTCGCAAACCGAAGAACGAAAAACGCCGCCCCGAGGGGCGGCGTTCTTGTTCCTGGGCCTGGAAGCAATGCTTACGCGGCCAGTGCGCCCTTTGCCTGGTCGACGATCGCGCCGAAGGCGGCGGGCTCGTGCACGGCCAGGTCGGCCAGAACCTTGCGGTCCACTTCGATGCCGGCCTTGTTCAGACCGTCGATGAAGCGCGAATAGGTCAGCGATTCGTCATGCGAACGGACGGCAGCGTTGATCCGCTGGATCCACAGCGCGCGGAAGTTGCGCTTGCGGTTCTTGCGGTCGCGGGTTGCATACTGGTTGGCCTTGTCGACGGCCTGCGCTGCCACCTTGAAGGTGTTCTTGCGGCGGCCATAGTAACCCTTGGCTGCCTTGATGATCTTCTTGTGGCGCGCGTGCGTGACGGTTCCGCCTTTGACTCGGGACATATCAGAACCTCCTGATCAGCGGTCGTAGGGCATATAGCCCTTGACGATCTTGGCGTCGGGGGCCGACATCGTCGTCGTGCCGCGCGCGTCGCGGATGAATTTCTTGGTGCGCTTGATCATGCCGTGGCGCTTGCCGGCCTGAGCGGTGATGACCTTTCCGGTCGCGCTCATCTTGAAGCGCTTCTTGGCGCTCGACTTGGTCTTCATCTTGGGCATTTCGACTCTCCGTCAGTTGGCGCGACTCGGCATGCCACATCGGCCGGCCGCGCGGTTGGAGCGTGCGCTATAGGGGGGAACGCCCGGTTTGACAAGCAGAAAGGCCGGGCCTCAGTTGATCAGGCCGCCGACGACCCGGAAGAAGACTGTGGGCACCTCGCTCAGCGTGTATCCACCGGGTTTCTGGTTGATCGCGTAGACCATGAGCCCGCCCGCCGCGATGGCCACGACGGCCGCGATGCGCGGTGCCCGACCATCCGACAGGGCCGAGACCATCGACGGAACCGCCAGAACCGCCAGCACCAAGCCGGTGACAAGGAGGACATCCGGAGACATGCGCAATACCCCAACCCTGATAATATGGGAGGAATCCTACGCTTGGCGGGGCCGGGAATCAAACCGCGCGCGGATTATTCCGGGTCGGTGCGGTATATCAGCCGCTCGTCGCAGGGTGCCACGCGCAGGATGTTGGTTGTGCCAGGGATGTTGAAGGGCACGCCGGCGGTGACGACGATTTGGTCGCCCTCGGTGGCAAAGCCACCGGCACGGGCGGCGCGAGCGGCATTGACGACCGCCTGCTTGAACCGCTCGAGATCGCCGGTCATCACGCAATAGGTGCCCCAGATCAGCGACAGGCGCCGCGCCGCGCCGCGCGATGAGGTCATGGCGATGATCGGCACGCGCGGCCGTTCCCGCGCCACCAGCGAGGCCGTGGTGCCCGACGAGGTAAAGCAGCAAATAGCCTTGATGTTCGTCGTCTCGGCGATCTCGCGCGCGGCCGCCACGATCCCGTCGGCGACGGTGTGGCGCACGGCCTGGCGCGAGGCCTCGATGATCTCGGTATAGGTCGGGTCGCTTTCGACCTCGCGGGCGACGTTGTCCATCGTGGTCACGGCCTCGATCGGATACTGGCCGGCGGCGGATTCTGCCGACAGCATGATCGCGTCGGTGCCCTCGTAGATCGCGGTGGCGACGTCGCTGACCTCGGCCCGGGTCGGCATCGGGCTTTCGATCATCGACTCCAGCATCTGGGTGGCGACGATCACCGGCTTGGCGGCGGCGCGGCACTTGCGCACCAGGCGCTTCTGGATCGGCGGCACGTTCTGCACGGGCAGTTCCACGCCCAGGTCGCCCCGCGCCACCATGATCCCGTCCGAGACGGCGAGGATTTCCTCGAAGGCGCGCACCGCGGCGGGTTTCTCGATCTTGGACAGGATCGCGGCGCGGCCTGCGGTCAGCTGGCGCGCCTCCTCGACATCGGCGGCGCGCTGCACGAAGGACAGCGCCAGCCAGTCGACGCCCAGGGCGCAGACATACTCCAGGTCCTTGCGATCCTTGTCCGACAAGGCGGCCAGAGGCAGCACCACGTCGGGCACGTTCACGCCCTTGCGATTCGAGATCGTGCCGCCGATGACGACCGTGCAATTCGCGTGATCCTCGGCGCATTCCTCGACCCGCAGGCGAATCTTGCCGTCATTGACCAGCAGGTGCGATCCCGGTTCCAGCGCGGCGAAGATTTCCGGGTGCGGCAGGTTCACCCGCTGATGCGTGCCGGGCGCCGGGTCCAGGTCGAGGCGAAAGGGCTCGCCCCATTCCAACTCTTCCGAACCGTTGACGAACTCACCCACCCGCAGCTTGGGCCCTTGCAGGTCGGCGAGGATGGCGATGGGGCTGTCCAGGTCCTTTTCCACCTGCCGGATGATCCGGTGGCGTTCGGCGATCTCGTCATGCGTGCCGTGGCTCATGTTCAGGCGGAACACGTCGGCGCCTGCCTCGTGCAGGGCGCGGATCATCTCGTAGCTGGACGAGGCGGGGCCGAGCGTGGCCACGATCTTGACTTTGCGTTCGCGTTTCATTCCTGTCCCTCTCATGTCGGCGCAGCGATCCGTGTTACCGCTAACGGCGTTAGTCACGGCTGGTAGCACGCGGGATGCGATGCCGCAATTCCCTTTGACCCGCCCCTTGCCTATCTGTTGCAGAGAGGAGATGACGGGCGCATGACATACACCCCCTATACCATTCACGGCGAAGCGCGACAGGGCCGATGGCTGATCACCTGCGATCATGCGTCAAATTGCGTGCCGCCGGACCTGGGCGGGACGCTGGGCCTGCCGGATGCCGACATGGCGCGGCACATCGCCTTTGACGTGGGCGCGCGGGGCGTCGCGCTGGCACTGGGCGAGGCGCTGGGGGCGCCGGTGCTCTGCTCGGAATTCTCGCGGCTGGTCATCGACCCGAACCGCGGAGAGGACGACCCGACGCTGCTGATGAAGCTGTATGACGGCTCGATCATCCCCGGCAACCGCGCTGCGGACGCCGTCGAAACGGAACGCCGGCTGGAGGCCTACTACCGCCCCTATCACGCCGCGCTGGAACGGCTGGCCGGGCGGCGCGACGATATCGTGATCGTGTCTGTGCACTCTTACACGCGGCAACTGCGCGGGCGGCCGACCCGGCCTTGGCATGTCGGTGTCCTGCATGCCTGGGACGCGCGCCTGTCCGATCCGCTGATCGCCGCGCTGGAGGCCGAACCCGACCTCGTGGTGGGGCGGAACGAACCCTATCCGGGGCATCTGCCCGGGGATGCGATCGACCGGCACGCGTTGAAGCATGGGCGTAACAACACGTTGATCGAAGTGCGCAACGACCTGATCGAGACGGAACAGGCGCAAGCCCATTGGGGGGCGCGGCTCGCCCCGCTGCTGGAGTGGGCGCTGGCGCAGGTCAAGGACTGAGAAGGAGAACGATATGGACGACCAGACCCGCATCGAACTGGAGGCCGCGGCCTTCCGCCGGTTGCAGAAGCACCTTCAGGAAGACCGTCCCGACGTGCAGAATATCGACCTGATGAACATGGCCGGGTTCTGCCGCAACTGCCTGAGCCGCTGGTATCAGGAGGCCGCGAACGAGCGCGGCATCGCGATGACCAAGGACGAGGGGCGCGAGATATTCTACGGCATGCCCTACGAGGCGTGGCGCGCGCAGAACCAGACAGAGGCCAGCGCTGACAAGCAGACGGCCTTTGAGGTGGCGTTCAAGGAGAACGTCACGGACAAGTCCTGACACCGGACAAGGGCGGGGGCGAGCCCCGCCCTGTGGTTCGGGCCGCGATCAGGCGTCGGCCGACAGTTCGTCATAGGCTGCCAGCGCCTTGGCGGCATACATCAGGCCCGGCCCGCCGGACATCTGGATCGCGGTGCCCAGTGCCTCGGACAGTTCCTCGCGCGTGACGCCGGCACGGATGCAGGCGCCCGCGTGGCTGATGATGCAATCCTCGCACCGCAGCGCCACCGCGATGCCAAGGGCGATCAGTTCCTTGGACTTGTGGCTAAGCGCGCCGTCGGCACTGGCGGCTTTTTCCATCGATACGAAGCCTGCGAACGTATCGGGGATCGCCTTGCGGAGGCCGCGCAGGTTGTTGCGGGTCTCGTCGAATTTTTCCTTGAAGGACATGGGATGCTCCTGAATTGCGTTGGCGTCTCAAGAGCATGAAGGCCGCGGCGCGGCCTTGATCGGGATCAAGGGGGCGCTGCCCCCGTCCGCCTGCGGCGGACTCCCCCGGAGTTTTCCGGGCAAGATGAACGGGCGGCCGGGTGCGCCGCCCCGTCATGCGATCAGTTGGCGCCCGAGAGCAGGCGTCGGGCGATGACCTGGGCCTGGATCTCGCCGGCGCCCTCGAAGATGTTGAGGATGCGCGCGTCGCAGAGGATGCGGGAGATCGTGTATTCCAGCGCAAAGCCGTTGCCGCCGTGGATCTGCAGCGCGTTGTCGGCGGCGGCCCAGGCGACGCGGGCGCCCAGCAGCTTGGCCATGCCGGCCTCGAGATCGCAGCGGCGGCCCTCGTCCTTTTCGCGGGCGCTGAAATAGGTCAGCTGGCGGGCCACCATGATCTCGACGGCCATCATGGCGAGCTTGCCCGACACGCGCGGGAAGGCGATGAGGGATTTTCCAAACTGCTTGCGGTCCTGGGCGTATTTCATGCCGACATCCAGCGCCGATTGCGCGACGCCGATGGCGCGGGCGGCGGTCTGGATGCGCGCGGACTCGAAGGTTTCCATCAGCTGCTTGAAACCCTTGCCGGTCTCGCCGCCCAGCAGGTTCTCGCCCTTGACCTTGAAGCCGTCGAAGGCGAGTTCGTATTCCTTCATGCCGCGATAGCCCAGCACCTCGATCTCGCCGCCGGTCATGCCGGGGGTCGGGAAGGGGTTTTCATCGGTGCCCGGGGTCTTTTCGGCGAGGAACATCGAGAGGCCGCGATAATCGCTGGTCTCGGGATCGGTGCGGGCCAGCAGCGTCATCACATGGGTGCGCGCGGCATGGGTGATCCAGGTCTTGTTGCCGGTCACGATCCAGTCGCCGTTCTCGTCCTGAACCGCGCGGGTGCGCAAGCTGCCGAGGTCAGAGCCGGTGTTGGGCTCGGTGAAGACCGCCGTGGGCAGGGTTTCACCCGAGGCGAGGCGGGGCAGCCATTTCTGCTTCTGTTCCTCGGTGCCGCCGGCGATGATGAGTTCTGCCGCGATCTCGCTGCGCGTGCCAAGGCTGCCCACGCCGATATAGCCGCGCGACAGTTCCTCGGAGACAACGCACATCGACGCCTTTGACAGGCCGAAGCCGCCGAATTCCTCGGGGATGGTCAGGCCGAAGACGCCCATCTCGGACAGTTCCTCGATCACCTCCATCGGGATCAGTTCGTCCTTGAGGTGCCATTCGTGGGCGAAGGGTTCGACCTTGTCGACGGCATAGCGGCGGAACTGCTCGCGGATCATCTCGAGCTCTTCGTCGAGGCCGGTGCGGCCGACGGTGATCTCGGCGGCGCGTTCCTCCATCAGCTCGACGAGGCGGGTGCGGGCTGCGGGGCTGTTGGCCTCGCGGATCAGCGTCGCGACCTCGGGGGTTTGCATGGCGGCGATCTCGGACGCGGAAAGGCCCATGTCATGCGGGCGCAGGATCTCGCCCTGGTTCATTGGGATGCCGCCCGCGACCTGACCCAGGTACTCGCCGAAGGCGATCTGGTGCAGCAGTTGCTCGACCTCGCCGAAATTCCCCTCGGCGTCCAGGCGTTCGGCCCAGTGCTGCATCTGGCGCAGCGATTCGACATAGGTGGCCAGCCAGGCCAGCCCGTGGACCGCGGTCTGGTTCGCCTCCATCGCGGCGTTGGACACCTTGCCGTCGATGCTGACCATGTCGCGGACATGCAGGCGGGCGGCCCCGAACAGGGTTTCCACCGGGGCGATGGCGGCGCCCGTCAGCGTCAGCAGGTCGGGCAGGATCGCGGTGGCGAGGCTCAGGTCTTGTCCGTCGTGGGGCATCGGAACGCTCCTTTGTCTGTGTCGAGGCCGGGGATAGCCACTTTGCAGTTGCAGCGCAACAAAAATACTTTTGACCACGGCGCATTGTTCAATAATTGCGTCATCGCCTTTTTGCGGTGCAGCGAGAACGAGGCAGCGCAGAAAGCGGTTTTCGCCGCGCGGCGGGCGCTATAGCCAGACAGGATGGAGCTTTTTCTAACCGAGACAAGTCCGGCAATCCTGCTGCTGGGACTGGGCGTGGCGCTGGTGGCGGGAGTCGTCAAGGGCCTCGTCGGCTTTGCCATGCCGATGATCCTGATTTCCGGGCTCAGCACCGTGCTGCCGCCCGACCAGGCGCTGGCCGGGCTGATCCTGCCGACCCTGGCCACCAACGGAATGCAGGCGCTGCGGCAGGGGTGGCGGGCTGCGGGCGACTCGGTCCGGCGGTTCCGGGTCTTCCTGGTGGCGATGACCGCCGCGCTGCTGGTTTCGGCGCAGCTGGTGGCGGTTCTGCCGGCGGACGTGCTGCTGCTGGCGATCGGCGGGCCGGTGGTGATCTTTGCCGCTTTGCAGTTGGCGGGCTGGCAGCCGCGCCTGCCCCAGGCCGACCGGCGGGTCGAGGCAGGGGTGGGCACATTCGCCGGGGCGGTGGGCGGAGTCTCTGGCGTCTGGGGGCCACCGACGGTGCTGTATCTGACCGCGCTAGGCACCGAAAAGACTGAGCAGATGCGCGTGCAGGGCGTCATTTACGGCATCGGCGCGGCGGTGCTGGTGGTTGCGCATTTGGGGTCGGGCGTGCTGAACGGGCAGACGGTCTGGCTGTCGGTGATCCTGCTGCCGCCGGCGGTTCTGGGCATGTGGCTGGGAGGCTTCGTGCAGGACCGGATCGACCAGCGTGCCTTTCGGCGGGCGACCTTGTTCGTTCTATGCGTCGTGGGGCTGAACCTGCTGCGCCGGGCGCTGTTCTGAGCGCGTGGAGGACCTGGCCGACACCGTCACCGCGCTGGTCGAGGCCGAGATCGCGGCGCTGGATGTGTCGGGCCGGGCGAACCGCCTGCTGCTGGAGGCGTTCCGGGGGCAGCGCGTGCGGCGGCCGCGGCCGATCACGGTGCAGTTCTCGGGCGGGATCTGGCAGACCTGCTGGAGCGTGACGCGATCAAACGGCGCCTATTCGGTCGTTTACCTGCCAAGTGCAGGGTATTTCTCGCTTTGTGTCGATTCGGATTTCGGACCGCTCGACATCGGCGTGCACGGGCCTGCGCTGGCGGTGTTCGGGTCTGTCTGAGACCGTGCCACCAAACGAAAAAGACCCCGACGATGCGGGGCCATTTACGTGTATTTGGTGGAGCCTAGGGGGATCGAACCCCTGACCTCTTGCATGCCATGCAAGCGCTCTCCCAGCTGAGCTAAGGCCCCATCCTTGGCAGCGCGGTCGGCGCTGTGCCGGGGTGATTACGCAATGCCGTGGGCGGGATCAAGCAGAAAAATCCCGCCCCTCGGCATAATTTTCGGGCGTCAGTCGTCGTCGTCTCCGGCGACGTCGGTGATCTCGTCGAGCGAGACGTTGTCGTCGTCCTCGTCCTCGAGAACGTCGTCATCATCCAGTTCCACATCGACGTCGTCATCGTCCAGCAGATCGACATCCTCGACGTCGTCCTTGCGGGCCTTGGCGGCCGATGCGCGATCGGCCTGGTCCGGGGCGATCATGCTTTTCTTGTTGACGTCCAACTGCACGATCTCCCCGGTGTAGGGGCTGACGATCGGATTGCGGTTGAGGTCGTAGAATCTCTTGCCGGTGGTGGGGCAGAGGCGCTTGGTGCCCCATTCTTCCTTGGGCATGGCGGGTCCCCTTCGCTTGGGTGGTCTTGGCACAATCCGCGCCCTCTGCCATAACGCCGGGCGGGTGTCAAAGCCTTTGGCACGGATGGCGGCGGGCAGGGATCACATGGGCAATATCCGGCTGCCGGGCAATCCCGGCATAGACGTGGTCTTGCGGCGCAGCGCGCGGGCGCGGCGGCTGTCCTTGCGCCTGTCTCAGCTTGACGGGCGGGTCACGCTGACCCTGCCGCGGGGCGTCCCAGAGGCCGAGGGCCTGGCCTTTCTGCGCCAGAAGGAATCCTGGCTGCGCGGTCACCTGCAGGAACGCGAACCCGAGACGCCGGTCGGCCCGGGCGTTTTGCTGCCCGTCGAGGGGGTCCCGCACGAGGTCGTCGCGGCCCAGGGCCGCGCCGTGCGGCAAGAGGCGGGCGCCCTGCATGTGCCGGGCGACGAGGATCGGGCCGCGGCACGGCTCAAGGGCTGGTTGCGGGCGCGGGCGCGCGACCGGCTGGCCGAGGCCTCCGACCGGTATGCGGCGCGGCTGGGCCGGCCCTATGCCGCGCTCACACTGCGCGACACGCGCTCACGCTGGGGGTCTTGCACGGCCGACGGACGGTTGATGTTCAGCTGGCGGTTGATCCTCGCCCCGCCCGAGGTTCTGGATTACGTCGCCGCGCACGAGGTTGCGCACCTGGCCGAGATGAACCACTCGCGCGCCTTCTGGTCGGTGGTCGAACGCATCCACGGCGACTGGCGCGCACCGCGCCGCTGGTTGCGCGACGAGGGTGGCGCGCTGCACCGGTTCCGGTTCTGACCCCAGGCTGCGCCCTACCCGGCTTGACCGGCGGCGCAGATGTGATCACATGACGCCATGCAGATCACCACACGCCATTCCGATCCTTCCGCCTCGGCCCATGACCGCGTCTATCGCGGGCTGCGCACGCGCATCATGCACGGCCAGATCCCGCCCGGCCAGGCCCTGACCTTGCGCGGCATCGGGCGCGAGTTCGATGTCTCGATGACCCCAGCCCGCGAGGCGGTGCAGCGGCTGGTGGCGGAAGGCGCGCTGTCGATGTCGGCCTCGGGGCGCGTCGCGACGCCGGAACTGTCCAACGAGCGGATCGAGGAACTGGCCGCCCTGCGTGCTCTTATCGAGGTCGAACTGGCCAGCCGCGCCCTGCCGCGCGCCCATATGGCGCTGATCGACCGTCTCCAGGCGATCAATGCCGGCATCGCCGACGTGGTTAGCAACCGCGACGCGGTGGGCTATATCCGCACCAACCTGGAATTTCACCGCACGCTTTACCTGCGCGCGCAGGCGCCGGCGATGCTGGCCATGTGTGAAACCGTCTGGTTGCAGCTTGGCCCGACCATGCGCGCGCTCTACAGCCGCCTGCGCCGGTCGGAGCCGCCGCAATACCATCGCCTGATCATCGCCGCGCTCAAGGCCGGGGACGAGCCGGGCCTGCGGCTGGCGGTGCGCTCGGACGTGACGCAGGGCTTGCGGATGCTGACCACCTGACGGAACCGCAACGGTTGAGCCCCCGGCGCGCCGGTGCTTTAGTGCCCGCGCACCGCAAGAGAGGGCGCCGCATGACACATCTCTTTCCCGTCCGCGTCTATTACGAAGACACCGACATGGCGGGGATCGTCTACCACGCCAATTACCTCAAGTTCATCGAGCGGGCGCGGTCGGACTGGGTCAAGCAGCAGGGCCTCGACCAGAACGCCATGCGCGAGAAGGACGGGATCGTCTTTGTCGTCCGCCGCATCGAGGCGGATTACCTCGGCATGGCGAAATACGACGACGCGCTGGAGGTACGGACCGAGGTCAAGGCGATGACCGGCGTCCGGCTGGTGATGTCGCAAGAGGTCATGCGCGGCAAGGATTGCGTCTTTCGCGCCGAGGTGACGGCCGTCTGCGTGACCCTTGATGGGCATCCCGCCCGTTTGCCCGCCATCCTGCGCCGCCGGCTGATTTAGGTCGCCCGCCCGGTGGGCGCGGCAAGGCATTGCTGCACCCGCAAGACGACCCCGTTGACGCAACGGTAATCGGTCGAAAGAATGCCCGTGGGGGGCGAGTTCCACATCGCGCATTCACGCTGCGATAAAAAACGCCTGTCGCCCCTTTCTTGGGAGGAAGACATGAAGACCAAACGATTCGCATCGATCCTTATGATGTCCACGCTGCTTGCCGGTCCGCTGGCGGCGCAGGACAACATGGACAAGCTGACGAACATGCAGCGCACCGACGCCACCTTCACCGTCATCGATCAGGAGGGGGACCGCGCTGCCGCCCTGCGAGAGATCATTCCGCATATCAACGTGCCGGAGGGCTTCGAGGTCAGCCTCTACGCCGTTGTGCCGGATGCCCGGTCGATGGCGGTGGCGCCGCAGGGCACGGTCGTGTTCGTGGGCACCCGCAAGGACAAGGTCTGGTCGGTCGTCGACCGTGACCGCAACCGTGTCGCGGACGAGGTCTTCGATTTCGCGCCGTCGATCACCTTCGACATTCCGAACGGCCCCTGCTTCTCGCCGGATGGTTTCCTCTATATCGCAGAGCGCAACCGCGTGCTGACCTTCCCGGCGGCCGAGTTCTTCTTCGAAGGGCCGGACCCGGCTGTGGGCGTCGTGGTCGCCAAGGGCGAGCTGATCCCGGCCGAGGAAGAGAGCTTCAACCACACCGCGCGGGTCTGCCGCGTCGGCCCGGACGGCAAGCTGTATATCTCGCTGGGACAGCCCTACAACGTGCAGCCGGCCGAGAAGGTCGAGATGTACGACAAGATCGGCATCGGCGGCATCATCCGCATCAACACCGACGGTTCGGGCCGCGAGGTCTATACACGTGGCGTTCGCAATTCGGTCGGACATGACTTCAACCCGGCAAATGGCGACCTGTGGTTCACCGACAACCAGGTGGACGGCATGGGCGACGACATCCCGCCGGGCGAGCTGAACCGCCAGACCTCTGCCGGCCAGCATTTCGGCTTCCCTTGGACCAATGGCCGCGTCGAGCTTCCCGACTTCAAGGCCGTGGCGCGTCCCGAAGGCGTTGAATTCACCGAGCCCCAGGTCGAGATGCAGGCCCATGCCGCAGACCTCGGCATGAGTTTCTACTCGGGCAGTTCCTTCCCAGACGAATACAAGGGTGGCATCTTCTCGGCGCAGCACGGCTCGTGGAACCGCACCACGCCGGTCGGCGCGCGGGTGATGTTCACCCGCCTCGACGAAGAGGGCAACGCGGCCGGGACCGAGGTTTTTGCCGACGGCTGGCTTGACGAGTCGACCGGAGAGTATCGTGGCCGCCCGATGGACATCGCCTTCCTCAAGGACGGGTCCATGCTGGTCTCGGATGACTTCGCCGGCGCGATCTGGCGCATCGCCTACAATCCGCCGAAAAGCGAATGAGGCGGATCGCACTTGCGGCTCTCGGCGGGCTTCTGCTCGCCGGGGGCGTCTCGGCACAGGATATCGAAGGCGACCGGGCAGCAGGGCGCAAGCTGTCGGGCCAGTGCCGGACCTGTCACGGGGCCGACGGCTTTGCCCAGATCCCGATCGCGCCGCATATTGGCGGTGAACCGGCCAGTTATATTCGCGCGCAACTGACCGCCTTTCGCGACGGCACGCGCGAGCACGAGATGATGTCGATCGTCGCGCGTGCGCTGACCGACCAGCAGATCGCGGATCTGGCCGCCTGGTATTCGGGTCACATGGTCAGCGTCGAGGTCACGGCCGACCCGGCGAACGCGCCCGAGGCTTGTGTCGCCTGCCACGGCGTCGACGGTCTGCACCAGATCGAGGACGCGCCGAACCTGGCAGGCGAGACGAACATCTACATCGACACCCAACTGAAGGCGTTCCGCACCGGCAAGCGCACCCATGACATCATGAGCGCCATTGCCGCGGACCTGTCCGACGAGGAGATCCGGGCGGTCGCCGACTGGTATGCGGCCATCGCCATCACCATCGAGACGGTGGAATAAGCCTTTCGGTCCAACGGGATCGTTTCGCCGGCGCCGCGCCCGTCCCGCGGCGCCGGTATTTCGCGGGAATGACCGCTGCGGGAACCGTTGCCGCCATGCCCCGCAAGGCCCGGCAAACATCCGCCTCTGACGGCAATGTGTTGGCCTTCCCGCTGCAAATCGGCTATGAACGCTGGTAAACACGGCTCCGGCAGAGAGCCGACAGGTGGAAAGAGCAGGTTCATGGAAGCAGAAACGCTGGCCGCCGCGCAGGCGGTGGATTTCTCCATGTGGGGTTTGTTCGCCCGGGCGACCCTTACCGTCAAGCTGGTCATGCTGTTGCTGATCGTGGCTTCGGTCTGGTCTTGGGGGATCATCTTCGACAAGATCGTGGCCTATCGGCAGGCCAGGCGCGAGGCCGCGCAGTTCGACCGCGACTTCTGGTCGGGCGAGCCGCTGGACGAACTCTATGACAAGATGGGCCCCGATCCGAAGGGCCGCGCCGCCCGCGTCTTTGCCGCCGGCATGACGGAATGGAGCCGCAGCCACCGCGAGGATGGCGGGCTGATCCCCGGCGCTCAGGCCCGGATCGACCGCAGCATGGACGTGTCCATCCAGAAGGAATCCGAGGCGCTGCAAAAGGGTCTGCCGGTGCTGGCCACCGTGGGCTCGACCGCGCCCTTCGTCGGCCTGTTCGGTACGGTCTGGGGCATCATGCACGCCTTCATCGAGATCGCGCAGCAGCAGAACACCTCGCTGGTGGTCGTCGCCCCCGGCATCGCTGAGGCGCTGCTGGCCACAGGCCTGGGCCTGCTGGCGGCCATCCCGGCGGTGGTCTTCTACAACAAGCTGTCCGCCGACAGCGACCGCATCATCGGCGGATACGAGGCCTTTGCCGACGAGTTCTCGACCATCCTCTCGCGCCAGCTGGATTCCTGAGCCATGGGCGCGGGTGTGATGAAATCCGGGGGAGGCGGCGGATCGCGCCGCCGCAGGCGCCGCCGCAGCGGTGGTTCGTCCCCGATGTCCGAGATCAACGTAACGCCCTTCGTGGACGTCATGCTGGTGCTGCTGATCATCTTCATGGTGGCCGCGCCGCTGCTGACCGTGGGCGTGCCGGTGGAACTGCCCAAGACCGCGGCGCAGGCGCTGCCCTCGGAAACCGAGGAGCCGCTGACCGTGACGCTGGCCGCCGACGGCACCGTGCTGATCCAGACGACCGAGATCGCGCGCGACGACCTCGTGCCGCGCCTGCGCGCCATCGCGACGGAACGCGCCGACGACCGGGTCTACCTGCGCGCCGACGGGTCAGTGCCTTATGAACAGGTGGCGCAGATCATGGGCGCGCTCAACGCCGGTGGCTTCAGCTCGATCGGGCTGGTGACCGACGTGGGCGGTCCGGCGCTGAACGGTCGGGATCGGTAAACCGGCATGACGCGCGGGACGCAGATATCCGCCGTCATCCACGGCCTTCTGGCGCTGTGGGTGCTGTTCGGCGCGGCATTCCGCTCGGACCCGCCCGAGATGACCGTGGCGGATGTCACGATCCTGTCCGAGGAGGAATTCGCCGCGCTGACCGCGCCGCAATCCCAGCCCTCGCAACCCGCGCCGCCGCGCCCCGAGGCGCGCCCCGAGCCGCCGCCGCCCACGCCCGCGCCGGAACCGACGCCCGCACCCCAGCCGCCGACCCCACCGGAACCGCAGCCCGCGCCGCAGCCGCAGCCGGAACCGCCGCCGGCCGAGGTGCAGGACACCGTCCCGCAGCCGCCTGCGCCCGAGGCTCCGCCGCCTGTGCAGGCGCCGGACGTGTCGGCGCGCCCGATGCCGCGCCCGGCGCCGCGTGTCGCGCCTGAGGCGGTTGCGCCCCCGCCGCCCGAGGCGACCATCGACACCGAGGTTCAGCAGGCCGCCGACCCCGACGCGCAGAGCCCCGACACCGCCGAGACCCAGCAGGAACAGACCGCGCCGCAGGAGGCCGCGACCGAGATCGTCACCGAGGCCGAGCGGCCCGCCTCTGCGCCGACCAGTTCGCTGCGGCCCAAGGCGCGGCCGCCGGCGCCGCAGCAGGTCGTCCAGCCTGCGCCGGAACAGCCCGCGACCCCGCCGCAGCCTACGCCACAGCCAGAAGCCCCGGCGCCGACAGAGACCGCCGCAGTCCCGCGCGACGACGTGGCCGCGGCGCTGGCCGAGGCGCTGGCCGGCGGCTCGTCGCCCTCGGCCGATCCCGGCCCGCCACTGACAGTGGGCGAGCGCGAGGGCCTGCGTCTGGCGGTGCAGGAATGCTGGGTCGTCGACGTGGGCAGCCAGGCGGCGAACGTGACCGTCACGCTCGCCTTCAACATGGCGCCGAACGGCACGGTCGAGGGCGATGTGCGCCTGCTCGACGCCTCGGGCGGCGACGGTGCGGCCGTGGAAACGGCGTTCCAGGCGGCGCGCCGGGCTCTGTTGCGCTGCCAGCAGGGCGGCTACCAGCTGCCGTCCGACAAGTATGAACAATGGAAGCGGATCGAAATGACCTTCAACCCCGCACAGATGAGGCTGCGCTGATGCCGGCGCTTGGCGATTCCCCGCTGATTTGCGCCTTGCGCGCTATTTTGCCGACGCCCGTTTGCCGCTATGCTGGCCGCGAGAGCGCGCGTCAGATGCGCCGGGCAGCAGCCCCAGGAAGGGATGACAGGATGATCCGCATAGTCTCGATGCTTTTCGTGCTGATGGCGGCGCTTTCGCCGCTGTCGGCCTTTGCCCAGACCGGTCCTCTTCGGATCGAGATCACCGAAGGCGTGGTCGAACCCATGCCCTACGCGGTGCCGGATTTCGTGGCCGAGACTGCCGATGCCCAGCAATACGCCGCGCAGATCGCCCGCGTCGTGGCCGAGGACCTGACCGGAACCGGCCTGTTCCGCGAGATCCCGCAGGACGCCCATATCGCCCGCGTGTCCAGCTTTGCCGCGCCGGTCAGCTTTCCCGACTGGAAGGCGATCAACGCGCAGGCGCTGATCACGGGGTCGGTCGGTTCGGACGGCAACGGGCGCCTGGTGGTCAAGTTCCGCGTCTGGGACGTGTTCGCCCAAGCCGAGCTGGGGCAGGGGATGCAGTTCGTCTCGACGCCGGACGGCTGGCGGCGGCTGGCGCACAAGGTTGCCGACCAGGTCTATGCCCGCATCACCGGCGAGACGCCCTATTTCGACAGCCGCGTTGTCTTCGTCTCGGAAACCGGCCCCAAGGATCAGCGCCAGAAACAGCTGGCGATCATGGATTACGACGGCGCGAACCTGCAATACCTGACCGGCACCGCTTCTCTGGTGCTGGCGCCGCGCTTTTCGCCGGATGGCAGCCGGGTGCTGTATACCTCGTATGAAAGCGGCCAGCCCCGGGTGCACGTGCTCAGTGTCGGCACGGTCGAAAGCCGCATCCTTCAGGCCAATACCGGCGTGATGAGCTTTGCGCCGCGCTTTTCCCCCGACGGGCAGACGGTGGTGTATTCGATGACGCAGGGTTCCAACACCGACATCTTCGCCATGAACATCGCCACGGGCGCGATCAGCCAGCTGACCTCGGCACCGTCGATCGAGACCGCGCCCAGCTATTCGCCCGACGGCAGCAGGATCGTGTTCGAAAGCGACCGGTCGGGCACGCAGCAGCTGTATGTGATGCCCGCCTCGGGCGGCGAAGCCGTGCGGATCAGCTTTGGCCAGGGCCGCTACGGCACCCCGGTCTGGAGCCCACGCGGCGACATGATCGCCTTTACCAAGCAGAACGCGGGCCGCTTTCACATCGGCGTCATGCGCACCGATGGCAGCGAGGAACGCCTGCTTACCGCATCGTTCCTCGACGAGGGTCCTTCCTGGGCACCGAATGGCCGCGTTCTGATGTTCGCGCGCGAGACGCAAGGCGCGCAGGGCGCCTCGGCGCTCTACTCGGTCGACATCTCGGGGCGGAACCTGAAGCGGGTCCGCACACCCGCAGGCGCCTCGGATCCCAGCTGGGGGCCGCTCCAGTAACCCCGATTCCCATACCGATTCCGTTGTGTTAACCTCCTCGCAACGAACAAGAGCAGGACAGAACCATGAACCATCTTTCCAAGGCGATCCTTCTTGTCGCCGGCCTGGCCCTTGCGGCCTGCACCAATCCCAACCGCTTCGGTGACGATGGCGGCGCGGGCGGCG
Organism: Thetidibacter halocola; assembly: GCF_018224955.1. Classification (GTDB taxonomy): domain Bacteria; phylum Pseudomonadota; class Alphaproteobacteria; order Rhodobacterales; family Rhodobacteraceae; genus Thetidibacter; species Thetidibacter halocola. The sequence continues at coordinate 147,388 of NZ_JAGTUU010000006.1, read as the reverse complement.
CAGGCGCCGGTGGCGTGTCTGGCGGCGTGATCCCCGGCAGCCCCAACGATCCTTCCTCGCCCGCCTATTTCGCCCAGGCGATCGGCGACCGGGTGTTCTTTGCCGTCGACCAGTCGACGCTGAGCCCCGAGGCGCAGGCCGTGCTGAACGGCCAGGCGCAGTGGCTGATGAGAAATTCCGACTACATGGCGGTGATCGAGGGCCATGCCGACGAGCAGGGCACGCGGGAATACAACCTCGCGCTCGGCGCGCGGCGGGCCAACGCGGTCATGGAATACCTGATCTCGCGCGGGGTCTCGTCGAGCCGGCTGAAATTCATCAGCTACGGCAAGGAACGCCCGGTCGAGATCTGTTCCGAAGAGGCATGCTATTCGCGCAACCGCCGCGCGGTGACGGTGATCGCCGCCGGCTCTCTGACGGGCTGACGGGCGGATGCGGGGCATGATCCTGGGTGTGGCGCTGGCGGCGATGACCGCCACCGCCGCCCCCGCGCAGCAGGCCGAGACGCTGGCCGACATCCGGCAGGACATGGCCGTCCTGTTCGTCGAGTTGCAGCGCCTCAAGCAGGAACTGAACACGACCGGATCGAGTGGCGTCGCCGTTTCGGGCGGCCCTCTGGACCGGTTGAATGGCATCGAGGCCGAGTTGCAGCGCATGACCTCGCGCATCGAGCAACTGGAATTCCGCATCGGGCAGGTGGTCGAGGACGGCACGAACCGGCTGGGCGACCTCGATTTCCGCCTGTGCGAGATCGACGACGCCTGCGACATCGCCACGCCGGGCGACACGCCGCGTCTGGGCGGGGCGGCGGTTCCGGCAACGCCGGCCCCGTCATCCGGTCCCGCGCCGATGCCGGGTGCAGGAACCGACAGCCTGCCGGCCGAGGGCGAGCTTGCCGTCAGCGAGGAGGCGGATTTCGTCGCGGCGCGCGCCGCCCTCGACAACGGCGAATTCGCGGTGGCGGCGCAGCTTTTCGCCGCCTTCCGGCAGACCTATCCGCAAGGCCCGCTGGAGGCCGCGGCACTGGTCGGTGAGGGCCGCGCCCTCGAGGGACAGGGCGACACGCGCGAGGCCGCGCGGCGCTACCTGTCGGCCTATACCGACTATCCCGAGGCTCGAGTCGCGCCCGAAGCCCTGTGGCGGCTGGGCACCTCGCTGGCCGCGCTGGGCAGCGTACCCGAGGCCTGCGTGACGCTGGCCGAGGTGGACAACCGCTATGCCGGGTCGGAATTCGCGGGCCGCGCCCGCACCAGCCGCGCGGAACTCGGCTGTCAGTAGGGGGCTTGGGCGTGGAGGGGGCTCTGCCCCCGTGTCGCGTCGCGGCACAATCCGGCGTGGAGGGGGCTCTGCCCCCACGCCTGCGGTGCCCCCCGGGATGTTTTCGGCCAGAAGAAGGGCGGGGCGGATGAGTCTCGATCGGCGCTTCGCCGGGGCGATGGGGCATTTGCTGGGCCCGGATTTTCCCTCGGATATCGCGCTCGCGGTCTCGGGCGGCGGCGACAGCATGGCGATGCTGACGCTGGCACATAACTGGGCGCATGCCTGGGGTGTGCGTTTGTGGGTGGTCACGGTGGATCACGGGTTGCGCCCCGAGAGCGCGGCCGAGGCGGCAATGGTGGCAGAGGAATGCGCGGCTCTGGGCTGGCCACATGCGGTGCTGCGTTGGCACTGGGACGGGACGGGCAACACGATGGATGCAGGCCGCCGGGCGCGGCTTGGCCTGATCGACCGGTGGCGGGGCAGCATCGGGCATGTGCTGATGGCGCATACGCGTGACGACGTGGCCGAGACATTCCTGATGCGGCTGGCGCGCGGTTCGGGGATCGACGGGCTGTCTGCGATGGCGGCCTGCCACCATGTCTTTCCTTCCGAAGCCGTGCCCGGCGAAATCGCCGGAGACCTCCCACCGGCACCGGCAGAGCGCAGCCCGGGCTTTCTGGTGGTGCGGCCCTGTCTCGAGATGGGACGGGAGGAGTTGCGTCACTACCTGCGCACACTCAAGGGCCGCTGGGTCGAAGACCCGAGCAACGAGGACCCCGCCTATGGCCGCGCCCGGATGCGTCGGTTGATGGCGCTGCTCGAGACAGAGGGTCTGGGCCGCGACAGGCTGGCCGAGACCGCTGTGCGGCTTGGGTCCGACCGAGAGGCCCTTCGCCTCCGCGCGGCTGAATTGTGGGGGCGCGTCGGCCGGGCGCACGAGACCGCGGCGGGGGATCGGAGCGGCGTGCTGATCCTCGATCCCGACTGGCACCGGCAGAGCGATCCGGCGACGGCGCGCCGGCTGCTGGGCGGGCTGCTGCACTACCTGTCCGGTGCCGACCATGGCCCCCGGGCCGAGGCGCTGGACGGGTTCCATGACCGGGTCGCCTCGGGCGGGGGCGGAACGCTGCACGGTTGCGAGGCAGCCTTCAGGCAAGGTCGGCTGCTTCTGTTTCGTGAACAGGCCGCCGTCGCGGGTCAGTCAGAGACGATCGGGCCCGAAACGCTGTGGGACGGGCGGTGGCGGCCCGCGCATCGCGCCTTTGACGGCTGCACCCTGCGGGCGTTGGGGGAGAACGGATGGCGCGAAACGGCCCCCGGCAGAGCCGCGGCAGAGTTGCCGCACAGGGCGGCGCTGTCGCTGCCGTCGATCTGGCAGGACGGGACACTGCTGGCCTGCGATGGTCTGAATGTTGGACCGGGCGGTAGCCTGCGGTCGCGGTTCGACGAGATGTGGCCCGGCGGTGTCCGCGAGTTCCTGCTTTCGCATTGAACCCTTCTCCGGGATATCTATGTTACCCGGTAACGCGTCGTGCTAAGCACGACAAGCTTTCAAAGGAGTTTCCCCCTTGGGTAACGCGAGAAACATCGCCTTCTGGGTCGTCCTGTTCCTGTTGATCCTGGCGCTCTTCAACCTCTTTTCCGGTGGCGGCAGCACGCTGCAAAGCCGCGAGATCAGCTATTCCGAGTTCGTCCGCGCGGTCGAGGACAAGACTGTCGCCAACGTGACGCTGGATGGCGAGCAGGTGCGCTTCCGCTCGAATGACGGGACAGACTACGTGGCGATCAAGCCCGAGGATGCCTCGATCACGGAACTGCTGATCGCCAACGACGTGCCGATCCGCGCCGAACAGCAGGAACAGTCGGGTTTCCAGGCCTTCCTTCTCAGCCTGCTTCCCTTCCTGCTGCTGATCGGCGTCTGGATCTACTTCATGAACCGGATGCAGGGTGGCGGCAAAGGCGGCGCGATGGGCTTTGGCAAGTCCAAGGCCAAGCTGCTGACCGAAAAGCACGGCCGCGTGACTTTTGACGACGTGGCGGGCATCGACGAGGCCAAGGAAGAACTCGAGGAGATCGTCGAATTCCTGCGCAACCCGCAGAAATTCAGCCGCCTGGGCGGCAAGATCCCGAAGGGCGCGCTGCTGGTTGGCCCGCCGGGCACGGGTAAGACGCTGCTGGCGCGCGCCATCGCGGGCGAGGCGGGTGTGCCCTTCTTCACCATCTCGGGTTCCGACTTTGTCGAGATGTTCGTGGGTGTCGGTGCCTCCCGCGTGCGCGACATGTTCGAACAGGCCAAGAAGAACGCGCCTTGCATCGTCTTCATCGACGAGATCGACGCCGTGGGCCGCGCCCGTGGCCAGGGCTATGGCGGCGGCAACGACGAGCGCGAGCAGACGCTGAACCAGCTTCTGGTCGAGATGGACGGTTTCGAGGCGAACGAGGGTGTCATCATCGTCGCGGCGACCAACCGGCGCGACGTGCTGGACCCGGCTCTGCTGCGTCCCGGCCGTTTCGACCGCCAGGTGACGGTGCCCAACCCCGACATCAAGGGCCGCGAGAAGATCCTGGGCGTCCATGCTCGCAAGACCCCGCTGGGTCCGGATGTCGACCTGCGCATCATCGCGCGCGGCACGCCCGGTTTCTCGGGCGCGGACCTTGCCAACCTGGTCAACGAGGCGGCGCTGATGGCCGCCCGTGTCGGCCGCCGGTTCGTCACGATGGAAGACTTCGAGAACGCCAAGGACAAGGTCATGATGGGGGCCGAGCGCCGCAGCATGGTCCTGACCGACGAGCAGAAGGAAAAGACCGCCTATCACGAAGCCGGTCACGCCGTCGTCGGCCTGACGCTGCCGCAATGCGACCCGGTCTACAAGGCGACGATCATCCCGCGCGGCGGCGCGCTGGGCATGGTGGTCTCGCTGCCGGAAATCGACCGCCTGAACTGGCACAAGTCTGAATGCGAGGAAAAGCTGGCCATGACCATGGCGGGCAAGGCGGCCGAGATCATCAAGTACGGCCCCGAGAACGTCTCGAACGGCCCGGCGGGCGACATCCAGCAGGCCAGCGCGCTGGCCCGGGCGATGGTTCTGCAATGGGGCATGTCCGACAAGGTGGGCAACATCGACTACCGCGAGGCGGCCGAGGGCTACTCGGGCAACACCGCCGGCCTGTCGGTCAGCGCCCATACCAAGGAGATGATCGAGGAAGAGGTGCGCCGCTTCATCACCGACGCCTATGACCGCGCCTACCAGATCCTGCAGGAGCGCAAGGACGACTGGGAGCGGCTGGCGCAGGGCCTTCTGGAATACGAGACCCTGACGGGCGAAGAGATCGAGCGCGTGATCCGCGGAGAACCGCCGCATTCAGGCGACGACAAGGGCAGCGCGGCCTCGAAGGAGGACACGCCCAGCCTGACCGCGATCCCCAAGACCAAGCCCAAGGCCAAGCCCGAAGGCGGGCTGGAGCCCGAACCGACGGTCTGACGACGAGACCCGGACATCACGCAATGCCCCGCGCCCTGTCGCGGGGCATTGTTTTTTGGCCCCGCGCTCTGTTCAATACCCGGAACGGGAGAGGAACGGACCGGATGCCGCTGTCAACGCTGGCCGATATAGCCGACCTTGTGGCCGCCTGCGCGATCATCGTGTCGCTGGTCTTTGTCGGCTACGAACTGCACCTGACGCGCAAGCAGTCGGAACTGGCGAACTGGCGGGACGTGCTGCAATCCTTCACGGACTACAAGGCGGCGACCAATTCCGGCGATCTGGCGGAATTCCTGGTGCGGGCGCATGCGGATTACCATGCGCTGGACGAGGCGGGGAAGATGCGCTTTGGCCTGTACCTGGAACAGGGCGTTCATATTGGTGGCAACTTCCTCAAGCACAACGACTCGCTGCCGCGCAAGCTGGTCGGGCTGGAGGATGCGATCATGCACACCTTGGCCGAGATGCTGACGACACCCGGCGGGGCAGCCTGGTGGCAGGAGGCGCATGAGCGGAGGCGGTTCATGCCGGCGACCTATGTCGTCGTGGACGACCTGCTGGCCCGGCACCGGCGCAAGACAGCGGCCTGACCTTACCATCCGTTCCTGAAATGATCCCGATTGACGCATCTGTGCACACGGCCCTAGCGTCGCAGTGATCGGGCCCGAGTCCGGCAACCCGGGGTTTTCAAACGGGTTGGCCATGTCCTCTTTCCAGATCGAATCCACCCCTGATGCGTTCTTCGTGCGGCAGGTCCTGCCGATGGCGGATGGCCGCTTTGCGGCGCTGATTGCCGGGGTCGGCGCGGCGCCGTCGCAGGTGGCCCTGTTCGGCACGGCACGCGACGGAACCGTGCAGCGGATCGGAACCGACATCTTTCCCGCCAATGGCGCTGGATCCCTGGTCGAGCGTGCGAATGGTGGCTTCGCTGTGCTCTCCGGTCTTAACGACGGTTCGCCCGACAGCGGTCGGTTGCTTGTCACCCTGTTCGATGCCGGCGGAACCGAGGTCGATTCCTTCCTGCAGCCACAGGGCATCCGTCTTCGCGGCGATCCGGAACTGAATTTCGGAGCCGTTCCAGGCTCACCCGACATATGGCTGGGCGGGTTCGACGGGGCACAGTTCTCGATCAACCGGACCGATACCGAAACCCTTCACGTTCTTGACCCGTTGCAGTCTCTGCCCGGCAACCTCGGCTTTGCGTTCGATGGCGGGTTCGGCGTGGCGGGCTTTTTCGCGAACAGCGGGACCCGGGGCGAGTTGGTCGAGGCCACGTCTGTCACCACCGCCGACGGGTTCGTGCCCACCTATGCCAATCCAAGGAATGTCGACTTCAGCATCAGGTCGCTGACCACGGCGGGGAACCTTTTCGTCGAGGCCGGGGTCATCCTTCAGCGCCAGAGAATCGCCGATGGGGGCAACCTCCTGAGCAGCTATCAGATCAATATCGCAGAGCCCGACACCGGCACGATCCGCACGCTGGTCGGCGAGGACCTGGGCTTCGGTTTCGCCAGCGTCAAGGCGGTCGAGGTGCCGGGTCTCGGCTTTGCCGTTCTCATCACGGTCGAGGGGGGACCCATTGGCACATCGGGCTTCATCGAAGAAGCCGAGGTGATCTTCTTCGACCTTGCCGGGGAACAGCGCGGCAGCGCCACGGTCTCGGACCTCGTCGGCCAGCGAACGACGGCGGCGAACGGCACGTTCTCGTTCACGGCGCTGGTCGATCCGCTGCACCAGGTCCTGCGGTTTCTGACCGTCTGGATGCCCCTTGATGAGGCCGGTGCAAGACTGCCGTCACGCGGCACGATCACCACGCTGATCCCGACGCCCTTCGGCGATCAGGTCGGCTTCTTGCAGGAGGGGACCGTCTACGGGGATTTCCTCGCGGGCCTGGCGATGGGCGACGTGATTTCCGGCGGGGACGGAAACGATACGCTGCACGGCCGCGGCGGTGGCGATGTGCTGGATGGCGGCAACGGTGATGACACCCTGCACGGCGGCGGTGGCAATGATGACATGCTCGGCGGGGCGGGGTTCGACCTGCTCTTTGGCGACGATGGCAACGACCGGCTGATCGGTGGCGACGACGACGACTTTCTCGCCGGGAACCGGGGCAACGACACGCTGGCGGGAGGCGACGGCAACGACGAAATGCAGGGCGGTTCCGGTAACGACCTGCTGTTCGGCGAAGCCGGGGCAGACAGGCTGAACGGCTTTGCTGGCGCCGACGTGCTGCGCGGCGGGCTGGGCGACGACACGCTCGAAGGAGACGACGGTGACGATGCCCTGTCCGGCGGCGAGGGCAACGACGTGCTGAGGGGCGGACGGGGGCGGGACGACCTGTTCGGCTTCGCGGGAAACGACGAACTGCAGGGCGGTCTTGGCGACGACACGCTTGCGGGAGGGGCGGGAGCGGACACGCTTCGCGGCCATGAAGACAACGACCGGTTGTCCGGGGACGACGGCGACGATTTCCTGAAAGGCGGGAAAGGCAACGATACGCTGTTCGGCGGCGCCGACAATGACACTCTGGATGGTGAGGCCGGGGACGACATCCTGGTCGGCGGCGAAGGATCCGACCTGATGGTCGGCGGCTTTGGCGCGGACCGCCTGTTCGGCATGGGCGGAAACGACATACTCCTTGGCGGTTCCCGGTCCGACACGCTGAGCGGGGGCGACGGTGACGACCTCATCGAAGGCGAAGGCGGCAGCGATCTGCTGATCGGTGGCAGGGGGGCGGACACGTTCCTTTTCACTGCGATTGCCGATCTCGGATCGCTGGCGGTCTTCGACCGGATCCAGGATTTCGACCCAACGGTGGACGTGCTGGACTTCCAGTTCGCCGGGCCGATCGAGAAGTCCTCCAGCCTGTCCGGGGCGGGCGAGGCGGAATATGTCTACACCCCGTCGACCGGCGTGCTGAGCGCCGATATCGATGGCGACGGATCGGTGGACTTCCAGCTTCGCTTCCTCAACAAGCCCACGTTCGAGGCGATGCCCGACCTGATCTGATGCGCTTGCCTTCGTCTCTGGCAAGACGCTGCCGCGGTCTTTTCATTCGTCTTGCGGATGGGCAAAGTGCGTCGCGACAGGCGGGGTGAAACCCCGCCCTACGATCTGCAGGAGGGCGCGCTATGCCGGCACTGAAACCGACCGAGTACGAGGCCGAGATCGTCTGGCTGGGCGTCGTCACCAGCATGGATCGCGCGGCGCTGCTGGCCGAAATGCGCGACGCGCTGGACCTGCGCTTTGACGGCGTGGCGGGATCGGTGCATGGCGGGTTGACGCGTGAATCCTGCACGCGGGTCAAGGCGCAGTATCCGGTGGGAACCGCGATCCGCAACGAACGGCAGCTGAGCATCCTCAGCGCCGAGGAACTGGACGCCATCGCGGCGAAGATGGGCCTGGACAGCATCGACCCGGCCCGGCTGGGCGCCAGCATCGTGCTGCGCGGCATCCCGGATTTCAGCCATGTCCCGCCCTCGTCGCGCCTGCAGGCGCCCTCGGGCGCGACCGTCGTGGTGGATATGGAGAACCGCCCCTGCCAGTTTCCTGCCAAGAGCATCGAGACGGTGGCACCGGGCATGGGCAAGGGGTTCAAGACCGCCGCGACAGGGCGGCGCGGCGTCACCGCCTGGATCGCGCGCGAGGGGCGCGTCGCGCTCGGCGACCGGATGCGCCTGCACATCCCCGACCAGCCCGGATGGCAACCCGGCTGGTGACGCGCGTTTCCGATCCGCGCCGACCCGCCCCGGCGTGACACGGGGCGCGCCGCAAGATCGCGGAGAAATGTCGTATTCACCGTGACAAGCGGGTGAACCCCTCTGTATCCCTTGCCCCAACGACACGTCTGCGAGGGGAGCGCGCCCGCCATGGCCTACAAATCCGACATCGAGATCGCCCGCGAAGCCAGGAAGAAGCCGATCCAGCAGATCGGCGACCGCCTGGGCATCCCGGCCGAGCACCTGCTGCCCTACGGCCATGACAAGGCCAAGGTCGGCCAGGCCTTCATCGACAGCGTGCAGGACCGGCCGAACGGCAAGCTCATCCTCGTGACCGCGATCAACCCGACCCCGGCGGGCGAGGGCAAGACGACGACGACCGTGGGCCTTGGCGACGGTCTGAACCGGATCGGCAAGAAGGCGGTGATCTGCATCCGCGAGGCCAGCCTCGGCCCGAACTTCGGGATGAAGGGCGGGGCCGCGGGCGGCGGCATGGCGCAGGTCGTGCCGATGGAGGACATGAACCTCCACTTCACCGGCGACTTCCACGCCATCACCAGCGCGCACAGCCTGCTGGCGGCGATGATCGACAACCACATCTACTGGGGTAACGAGCTGGATATCGACATCCGCCGAGTTGCCTGGCGCCGGGTGGTCGACATGAATGACCGCGCGCTGCGCCAGATCACCTGTTCGCTGGGCGGTGTGGCCAATGGCTTTCCGCGGGAGACGGGGTTCGATATCACCGTGGCCTCCGAGGTCATGGCGATCCTGTGCCTGGCGAAGAACCTCAAGGACCTGGAAACGCGCCTGGGCGACATGATCGTCGCCTACCGCCGCGACAAGACCCCGGTCTATTGCCGTGACATCGGCGCCGAAGGCGCGATGACCGTGCTGCTGAAGGACGCGATGCAGCCGAACCTCGTGCAGACGCTGGAGAACAACCCGGCCTTCGTGCATGGCGGCCCCTTCGCCAATATCGCGCATGGCTGCAACTCTGTCATCGCGACGACCACGGCGCTGAAGATCGCGGATTACGTCGTGACTGAGGCCGGCTTTGGCGCCGACCTGGGCGCCGAGAAATTCATGGACATCAAGTGCCGAAAGGCCGGGCTGCGCCCCGACGCGGTGGTGATCGTCGCCACGGTGCGCGCGATGAAGATGAACGGGGGCGTCGCCAAGGCCAACCTGGGCACCGAGAACGTGGACGCGGTCAAGGCGGGTTGCGCCAACCTAGGCCGTCATGTCGAGAACATGCAGAAATTCGGCGTGCCGGCGGTGGTGGGGATCAACCATTTTGTCACCGACACCGAGGCCGAGGTGCAGGCGATCCGCGATTATTGCGCGGGGCTGGGGGTCGAGGCGATCCTGAACAAGCATTGGGCCGAGGGTGGCGCAGGCATCGAGGCGACCGCGCGCAAGGTCGTAGAGCTTTGCGAGGGCGGCACGGCGGACTACCGCCCGCTCTACCCCGACGAGATGAGCCTCGCCGACAAGATCGAGGCGATCTGCAAGGGCATCTACCGCGCCGACGGCGTGCAGATCGACGGCAAGATCCGCGCCCAGCTGAAGGAATGGGAAGAGCAGGGATATGGCAACCTGCCGGTCTGCATGGCCAAGACGCAGTATTCCTTCACCACCGATCCGAACCGCCGCGGCGCGCCGACCGGCTTCGAGATCCCGGTGCGCGAGGTGCGGCTGTCGGCGGGGGCAGGGTTCGTGGTGGCGATCTGCGGCGAGATCATGACGATGCCGGGCCTGCCCAAGGTTCCAGCGGCGAACTCGATCCGGCTGAACGACGCGGGTCAGATCGAAGGGCTTTTCTAGGACAGGGGGACGGCGGAACGGCGCTCGGCCCGGCCCCTGGCCGGACCATCGCCCCGCCCGCCATCCGGCACCGCGCCAAGGGGCGAAGGGGGCTGGCCAAACGGTGTCCGATGGCGCAAACCCGCCCGGTGCAGCACAAGGAGACAGCGATGACAGCGACTCTCATCGACGGAAAGGCCTTTGCCGTCACGGTGCGCGGCAAGGTGGCAGAGCACGTGGCGCGTCTGGTGGCGGATCACGGCATTACCCCTGGCCTGGCGGTGGTGCTGGTGGGCGAGGACCCGGCCAGCCAGGTCTATGTCCGTTCCAAGGGCAAGCAGACGGTCGAGGTCGGCATGGCCAGCTTCGAGCACAAGCTGCCCGCCGACACGTCCGAGGCCGACCTGCTGGCGCTGGTCCAGCGGCTGAACGCAGATCCGGCGGTGCATGGCATCCTCGTGCAGCTGCCGCTGCCGAAACACCTGGACGAGTCGCTGGTCATCAATGCCATCGACCCGGCCAAGGATGTCGACGGCTTCCACATCTCGAATGTCGGGCTTCTGGCCACCGGGCAGAAAAGCATGGTGCCCTGCACGCCGCTTGGTTGCCTGATGCTGCTGCGCGACCATCTGGGCTCTCTGTCCGGCAAGGATGCCGTGGTGATTGGGCGCTCGAACATCGTCGGAAAGCCGATGGCGCAACTCTTGCTGGGCGACAGCTGCACCGTGACCATCGCGCACAGCCGCACCCGTGACCTGGCCGACGTGGTGCGCCAAGCGGATATCGTGATTGCGGCCGTGGGCCGACCCGAGATGGTGCCGGGCGACTGGATCAAGCCGGGCGCGACGGTGATCGACGTGGGCATCAACCGGATCGAGCGCGACGGCAAGACGGTGCTGGTTGGCGACGTGGACTTCGCCAGCTGCGCCGCGGTCGCCGGCGCGATCACGCCCGTTCCGGGTGGTGTCGGTCCGATGACCATCGCTTGCCTGCTGGCGAACACCGTCACGGCCTGCTGCCGGGCGAACGGTCTGCCGGAGCCGGAGGGGCTGACCGCCTGACGCCAAAGGGTGGGGTCATCCCCGCCCGTCTCACACCGGGACCGGGACCATGGTTCCGGTCAGCAGGGCGATCTGGCGCTCTTTGCCGTCAGATTCGGCAAAGACCTCGGCCAGCACCACGATCAGGCGACGCCCCGGTTTCACGACGCGGCCGCGCGCGATCAATTGCTCACCTGTGCCGGGCGACAGCAGGTTGATCTTCATTTCCGACGTCACCACCTCGGTGCCTTCGTCGAGCAGGCTCAGCGCCGCATAGCCCGCCGCGCTGTCGCCGATGGCGAAGGTCAGGGCGGCATGGGCGAACCCTTGCTGCTGACCGGTCTCGGGGCGGATCGGCGCCGCGATCTCGACCGCGCCGGGGCTGACAGACAGGATCCGCGCGCCCATCGTGGTCATCATGCCCTGGCGGGCAAAGCTCTGCCGGATGCGCTGGTCCATGTCCATGAGCGGAAGCTAGCGCGCGCCGCGGGGCGCCGTCCAGCACCCTCTTGCGCGGCGCCATGGGCATGCCAATATCTCGACTGCGGCACGCGACTCAGTTGGCTCCGGCCGAGGGCGGACGGGGGAGATCGCAGCGCCGGTCGGAGCATTCCATGTATATCCTGGGCGGCGTTGTCGCCATTCTGCTGGCTGCGGTCATCTATGGCGCGGCCTATACTCTTTATCATCGACAGACCTCCCCGCAATGGGCGCGGGGCCAGCTGTTCGCCTCCGTGGCGAGCCTGCTGATGGTCGGGCTTGGACCGGTGGGCGCGGGCTTCATCGTTCTTGGACTGAGCGAGCCCATCACTCCGGCCTCCTGGGCGGGGATCGCCTGTCTGGTGGCAGTGCCGCTGCTGCTCTGGCAGGTGCGCCGCGGCTGAGCCGGATCACCCCGCCTCGGCGCGCGGCATCGGGATCGCCACCGGCCGCGCGCCCGTCAGGATCGCGAGGGCATTTTCGCCCATGAGCCCAGACAGAACCGCCGACCGGGTGCAGAGCCCGCCGGTATAGGCGCCAAAGGCCGGCAGGATCAGCCGACCCTCATCCACCAGAAAGCAGGGGCGGGACAGAACCCGCCCCCGTGCTGCCAGCCGGGCCTTGGGATGGTAATGGCCCGAAACCTCGCCCCCTGGCTCGGTCGCGATGTGGCGAAAGACGAGCGGACCCAACCGCAAAGCGGCGCGATGCGCGCCCCCCAGCGCGACGGGCCCCGGATCGTGATTGCCTTCGATCCAGGTCCAGTCCCGGCCCGCCATCATCCGCGACAGCCACAGCAGATCGTCCTCGGGCAGCGCCGTTTCCACGTCCGGCGCGTCGAAACTGTCGCCAAGGCAGATCACCCGCACGGCGCCTGTCGCCTCGAGATCGGAGGACAGCCGCGCCAGCGTTTCGCGCGTCTCGTAGGGCGGCAGCTGCGCTCCGCCCACGGCAGACAGCCGCGCGGATTTTCCCAGGTGCAGGTCCGACACGACAAGAAGGCGCTGGTCAGGCCAGTGCAGTGCGCCCGAGGGCAGCGCCTCGAGCAGGGCGCCGGCAAAGCGGAATGGGTGCATGTTCATGCCCTGTTCCTGCCCTGCCGCGGGCTGCTGCGCAAGGGGTCAGTCGGCGCGCGCCCCTTCGGCGGCGGCGCGGATCGCCCGGATGTTGTCGCCGTAGGGTGCAGGATTGTCCACCGACCCGCCCCGGAACACCGCCGATCCGGCAACCAGCACGTCGGCCCCCGCCGCCGCCACCAGTGGCGCGGTCACAGGATCGACCCCGCCGTCGATCTCGATATGGATGGGGCGGTCGCCGATCATCCGGCGCAGCGCGCGCACCTTGCCGGTCATGTCGAGGAACTTCTGCCCGCCGAAGCCGGGGTTCACCGTCATCACGCAAACGAGGTCCGCTAGGTCCAGCAGGTGGGCAACCGACTCGGCCGGCGTGCCGGGGTTCAGCGCCACGCCTGCCTTCATCCCCGCGCCCCGGATCGCCTGGAGCGTGCGGTGGATATGCGGCCCGGCCTCGAGATGGGCGGTCAGGATGTCGGCGCCGGCCTCGGCATAGGCGTCGATATAGGGGTCTACCGGCGCGATCATCAGGTGGACGTCCATCACGGTACTGACGTGCTTGCGGAACGCCTTCACCGCCGGCGGGCCAAAGGTGAGGTTGGGCACGAAATGTCCGTCCATGACGTCGACATGGACCCAGTCGGCGCCCTGCGCCTCGATGGCCCGGATCTCGCGGCCGAAATCGGCGAAATCGGCGGAGAGGATCGACGGGGCGATCCTGATGGAACGGTCGAAGGTCATGGGGAGCTCCTTCCTTCTGGGACTGCGCGCCTTCTGCCCGCAATCGTCCGACGCGGCAAGCCTTGCACCATGCACGAACCCCGTGCGATGCCATTTGTGAGCGCAAACAAGGGGGGCCGGCATGAGCTATCTGGGGATCGATCTGGGCACGTCCGGGCTGCGCGCCCTGCTGGTAGACGACGAGGGGCGGCCTCTTGGGTCGGCCGAGGCGCATTATCCCGTGGCCAATCCGCATCCGGGTTGGTCCGAACAGGATCCCGCCCAATGGATCGTCGCGCTGCACGAGGCGGTGGACGCGCTGCGCGACGGTCACCCGGAACTTGTCACGCTGCGCGGGATCGGTGTCGCTGGACACATGCATGGCGCAACGCTGCTGGACAGGGCGGGCAAGGTGCTGCGCCCCTGCATCCTGTGGAACGACACGCGGTCCGCGCGCGAGGCTGCGGCGCTGGACGCGCTGCCGGGCGTGCGCGAAGCCTCGGGCAACATCGTCTTTCCCGGTTTCACCGCGCCCAAGCTGCTCTGGGTCGAGACGCACGAGCCCCAGATCTTTGCCCGCATCGCGCGGGTTCTGCTGCCTGCCGCCTATCTGAACCTTTACCTGACGGGAGAGGCGGTGGCCGACATGTCCGACAGCGCAGGGACTGCCTGGCTCGACACCGGCGCGCGGGACTGGTCCGATGCCCTGCTCGCGGCCGGGCACATGCGCCCCGACCAGATGCCGCGCCTTGTCGAAGGCAGCGCCGCCGCTGGCCAGTTGCGGCAGAGCCTTGCCTCGGACTGGGGGCTCTCCGGGCCGGTCACCGTGGCCGGGGGCGCGGGCGACAACGCGGCTGCGGCCTGCGGCATCGGCGCGCTGGCCGAGGGGCAGGGCTTCGTCTCGCTGGGCACGTCGGGCGTGGTGCTGGCGGCGCGTGACGGCTATGCGCCCGATCCGGCAACGGCGGTGCATACCTTCTGCCACGCGGTGCCGGGGCGCTGGTACCAGATGGGGGTCATGCTGTCGGCCACCGACAGTCTGAACTGGCTGGGCCGGATCACCGGAGAGAGCCCGGCGGCGCTGGCCTCGGCCCTGGGGGACAGGGCGCAGGCACCCGGCACTGTGCGTTTCTTTCCCTACCTGTCGGGCGAGAGGACGCCTCATAACGACGCCGACCTGCGCGGCGCCTTTGCCGGGATGGCCACGGCGACGGATCGCGCCGCCCTGACCCGTGCCGTGCTCGAGGGCGTCGCCTATGGGTTGGCCGACAGTTTCCTCGCGCTGGGCGCAACGGGGGCGCGGTTCGACAGCCTCATGGCGATCGGCGGCGGCGCACGCTCGCGCTACTGGCTGGAGTTGATCGCGACGCTGGTGGGTCGCCCGCTGACCCTGCCCGGCGATGGCGAGTTCGGTGCGGCGCTGGGTGCGGCGCGGCTGGGCATGGCGGCGGCGACCGGCGAGGCGGTGGAAACCCTGATGACCCCGCCGCCCGTGGTGGCCGAAATCGACCCGCGCGCGGATCTGCGGCAGGCGCTGACCGAGGGGCACGCGGCCTTTCGCGCGGCCATCCCGGCGGTCCGGGCGCTGGGGCTGGGTGGATCTGCCTGATCCGGTTGCTCGCGGATCGGCCAACCATTCAGGTGAAACGGAAAGGGCCCGCGCGGCGGCGCGGGCCCGACCCTTGTCATGCGGTGCCGATCAGGCGAACAGGAAGTCGTCCGAGTCCAGTGTGCCGGTCGAGACGCCGATCAGGGTCAGCGTGCCATTGCCCGCAAGGTCGACCTGCTGGAGCGAGCCGCTGATCGGCGTGATCGTCAGGTCGGCAAAGGTCACCGCCAGCCCGTCGTTCAGGCCGCCGACCACCAGAAGGCCCGACAGGTCGATCGTGTCGATGTTCACCTCGAAGTCCTGGATCGATTCCGCGTTGGGCACGTCGCCGGTCTGGAACACGAAGGTGTCCGCGCCCGCGCCGCCGGTGAAGTTGTCGCTGCCCGTCCCGCCATAGAGCGTGTCGTTGCCGCTGTCGCCGTAGAGCTTGTCGTTGTTGGCGTCGCCATACAGCACGTCGTCCTCGGACCCGCCGTAGAGCGTGTCGTTGAAGGCGCCGCCATACAGCGTGTCGTTGCCGCCCTGACCGAACAGCGTGTCGTTGTCGGCGCCGCCGTAGATCAAGTCGTCACCCAGACCACCGCCCAGGCTGTCGCGGCCCTCGTCACCGTAGATCGTGTCGTTGCCGTCCAGACCGCTGAGCGTGTCGTTGCCGGTGCGGCCGACCATTGCCTCGGGGCCACTGGTGCCCTCGATGCTGTCGTCGCCCGTCGTGCCGTAGATCGTCCGGGTCGAAGCGAAGATGAAGTCCCCGGCCTGCATGTCGGCAGAAGTCTGACCCATCAGTGTCATGCTCGAGCCGTCATCGGAGGAAATCACCACGAAACCCGCGCCATCGGTGATGGTCAGCTGCGAGATGTCCGTGATGCCGATCTGCGACACGTCGACGAAGTCGATCAGCAGGCCGCCATCTTCGAAATCGGTGACGGTGTCGTTGCCGCTGCCCAGCGACATGACGAACACGTCGTTGCCAGAGCCGCCTTCAAGCACGTCGTCGCCTTCGCCGCCATCCAGCGTGTCGTTGCCGATTCCGCCCACGAGGCTGTCGGCATCCGCGCCACCATGGATCAGGTCGTCACCCTCATCGCCGTCCAGCGTGTCGGCGCCTGCGCCGCCCTCGAGCACGTCGTTGCCGCCCTCGCCCTCGACCACGTCCGCGCCGTCGCCGCCCAGCAGGGTGTCGCCGGCCGCCGTGCCGATCACGGTGTCGTCGCCTTCGCCGCCATCGGCCCAGCTGGCCGTCGGTGTTCCGTCGTAGCCCACGATGTCGTCGATCAGGTCGTTGCCTGCGCCGCCATAGACGCTGTCGGCCCCGTCACCGTAGTAGATCGTGTCGTTGCCATCACCGCCGTCGATCGTGTCGGCACCGCTGCCGCCCAGGATCGAGTCGTCGCCGACACCACCCATCAAGCTGTCGTCGCCGTCCTCGCCCTCGATCATGTCGTTGCCGGCGCCACCGTTGATCGTGTCGCCCTCGGTGCCACCGTAGATCGCGTCATCATCCGCGCCGCCATCGATCGAGTCGGTGCCCGCGCCGCCATACATCACGTCGCTGCCGTTCTCGCCGCTCATCACGTCCGCGCCATCACCGCCGAACATCGTGTCATCGCCGGCCGTACCGTTGATCGTGTCGTCGCCGGTTCCGCCATCGGCATAGGACCCGGTCAGCGTCGCGTTCACACCCGCCGCGTCGTCGATCAGGTCGTTACCCGCGCCGCCATAAACGGTGTCGGACCCCTCGCCGTGATAGATGACGTCGTTGTCGTCGCCGCCATAGACGATGTCGTTGCCCTCTCCGGCATGGATCGTGTCGTCGCCGCCCTCGCCGGACAGGCTGTCGTTGCCGTCCTCGCCATGCAGCATGTCGTTGCCGTCGCCGCCGAGGATCGTGTCGCTGCCGAGACCGCCGTTCAGGCTGTCGTCATCGGCGCCACCGTCGATGAAGTCGTTGCCGCCCTGGCCCTCGATCGTATCGAGGCCGAGACCGCCATAGATCATGTCGTTGCCGTTGCCGCCGCGACCCAGGTCATTGCCCGTCTCGAGGCCGGCCTCGTCGTCGAGATACATCGTATCGGCGCCATCGCCGCCAAAGACCTGGTCGTTGCCCGCGCCGCCGATCACGGTGTCATTCTGGGCATCGCCATAGAGCGTGTCGTTGCCTTCGCCGCCATCGACAAGGTCGAGCCCGTTGCCGCCGAAGACCAGGTCGTCGCCGGTGCCGCCATAGAGGCCGCCCACGACCACGCTCAGGTCTTCCAACGTCTGGGTCGAGTCGTCGCCGTCGCCGCCATAGATCGTGTCGTTGTCCGCCCCGCCGTTCAGCAGGTCGGCCCAGGCTCCGCCAAAGATCGTGTCGTTGCCGGCAAAGCCATAGATCGTGTCGCGGCCGACATCGTCGATCAGCAGGTCGTTGCCCGCGCCGCCCGAGATGTCGTCGGCGCCCTTGCCGCCGTTGATCGTGTCGTTGCCCGCGCCGCCGACCAGCGAATCGTTGCCGTCGCCGCCGATGATGTCATCGTCGCCGTCCCCGGCAAACACCGTATCAGAGCCATTCGAGGCGTTGATGAAGTCGTTGCCATCGCCCGCGTTGATGAAATCGTCGCCACCGCCGGATAGGATCGAGTCCATCCCAGCGCCGCCCATCATCGTGTCGAAGCCGGAGCCGCCCTTCATCGTGTCGTTGCCATCACCACCGTCGAGATAGTCATGCGCGCCGCCGCCGATCATCGAGTCGTCGCCAAGCCCGCCGATCATCGAGTCGGCGCCAGCCTGACCGTCGATCGTATCGTTGCCGTCGCTGCCGGTGATGGTGTCGGCGTCGTCGCCGCCGGTCACCAGCGCGGCTTCGGCGCCGCTGGCATCGATCACGTCAAAGCCCTCGCCGCCATGCAGCGTATCGCCGCCGCCGCCGCCGATGATCGTGTCGTCGCCATTGCCGCCGAACAGCAGGTCGGCGCCCAGGCCGCCCAGGATCGAGTCGAGGCCGCCGCCGCCGTAGACGGTATCGTTGCCTTCGCCGGCGTCGATGACGTCATGACCCCAGTCGCCGCCGATCACGTCACTGCCCAGACCGCCCAGCAGCGTGTCGTCATTTGCACCGCCGACCAGCGAGTCGTCGCCGTCGCCGCCGTCGAGATAGTCGTTGCCCGCGCCGCCGTTCAGGGTGTCCGCACCGGAATCGCCCAGGATGGTGTCGTCGCCGTCGCCGGTGGTGATGGCGTCGTCGCCGCTGTGTGCTTCGACGTAAAGGCCCGTGGAGCTCGCGCTCATGTCGATCGAGTCGGCATATCCGGTGCCGACAAGGCCCTCGATCCCCGCGAAGGTGCCGGAAGCGGTGCCAAACGCAAGACTGCCGGCCCCGTCGCCGGTGCCCGTCACGCTGACGCCGGCAAACCCGGCCCAGTTCTGGAATTCGACGATGTCGAAGTTGCTGCCGGTGTCTCCGCCGATCAGGGTCAGCGCGCCCTGGTTGTCGGATGCGATCATCAGGTCGCTTCCCTCGCCTCCGTCCAGGGTTGCCGCGTCGCCGAGTGAGCCATCCAGCGTGTCGTCACCGTCGCCGCCATAGATGGTATCGATGCCGTCGCCGCCGTTGAGGCTATCGTCGCCGGCATCGCCGTTGATCTCGTCGTCGCCTCCGCTGCCGTCGATAGTGTCGTTTTCGAGATCGCCGAAGATCTGCTCGTTGAGACTGGTGCCGATAATCGTGTCCGCGCCGATCGTTCCGAAGATGGTATCGTCAAAAGTGGGCATCGAATTCCCTTTCGCTGTCAGCCTGTTTCTGTGCAGGCAACCGGCCGGAGCGACCGGGACTGTCCCGCTTGACCGAAAGGGTTAAGCAATGAAAAAGGCGAAATAGGGCAGCATCCAAGGCGCGCGGGGATTGATGCAATGGCAAGATTGTGTCGCTAAATCGCGTCAGGGCCGCATTTCCGCCGTGATACGTCCGTGGCGCGGGCGCACGCCGGCGTTGCATGGCGCGGAAATCGGATCGCTTTAAGCGAGGATGCCACGCAGGCTTTCGGCCTGTCGGGACAGGCCGGGCGCCAGCGGCAGCAGCGCGGCCTGCACGGAATGGTAAATATCCGGTTTACCCCGGAACTGGGTCTCGGTGGGCCTGCCGTCCGAGTCGATCTCGGGGAACCAGCCGCCTTGATCCATGTCGATGAAATGCATCGCGGCAAAGCGCCAGGCACGGCGATACCAGGTCTCGTCGCTGTCGCGCGGGGCGGTTTTCAGCACGGCCGCCAACGCGCCGATCAGCTCTGTCATCGGCCACCAGTAGCGGTCGGCGATGGCGATGCGGCCGGTCCCGGCCTCGAGCGTGTAGGCCAGCCCGCCCTCGGGCAGCCAGGCGTCGGCCAGCGCCCGGTCCACCAGCGCGCGGGCCATGTCCGGTGCGCCGGTGTCGGGCCGTCCGGCGAGATCCCAGTGCTGCAAGGCCAGCCGCGCCCATTCGACGGAGTGGCCCGGCGTGGTGCCTGCGGGGCGGAACATCTTGTCGCCGTCATAGGTGGAGTCGATGCTCCAGTCGGCGTGGTAATGTTCCGGGACACGCCAGGCATGGTCCCGTGCCATGCGGTCGAGGAAGAAATCGAGGATGCCGCCTGCGCGGATCAGGAAGACCTCGCGCCCGGTGGCCTCGAAGGCGGCCAGCAGCGCCTCGACCCCATGCATGTTGGCGTTCATGCCGCGATACTCCGACAGCGGGGACCAGTTGCGCCGCCATTCGTCGCGGAACCTGGCCGCGTCCGTCTCCCAGAAATGCCTGTCCAGCACCGCCTCGGCATCGGCCAGCAGGCGATCGGCCCCGTCGTGCCCGGCAATGCGGGCGCTGGCGGCGGCCAGCAGGACGAAGACATGCCCGTAGGCCAGCTTGCGGTCGTCGCGTGGTTTGCCATCCGGAGCGACAGCCCAGAGATAGCCGCCATACACCGCGTCGCGATGGCCCTGCCACAGCAGGCGCATGCCCTGCTCGATCATCGCCGCGCTGCCCTGCACGCCCGCAAGATGCGCCAGAGCGTGGCTGTGCACCATGCGTGTCGTGGAATGCAGCGCCTGCGTGTCGTCGGGCAGGGGCATCCCGTCGCGGTCGAGATTGTAAAAGCCGCCGCCCGGCCGCAGCGCCCGGCGGAAAAAGGCGAACTGGCGCCGCGCCTCGACCCGCAGGAAGGCGCGATGCGTTCCATCCGCAAGCCATCGCGTAGCGGGATGATCGGGGCCGATCGTGTCAATTGTCATGCGCGTGCCTCCCGGTCCAAGCATATCCGCGCGGTCGGCCGCCGCAAAGAAAAAGGCCCCCGCCGCGCGGCGAGGGCCTCTGTCATTTCGGGAAAGGACCGAGGATCAATCCTCGTCGCCTTCCTCCACCTCTTCCTCGGTGTCGTCACCCGACGAACGCAGGCCCGACGGGGCCGAGACGTTGCAGATCACGAAGTCGCGGTCGATCGTCGTCTTGGTGCCCTCGGGCAGCGTCACGTCCGAAATGTGGATGATGTCGCCGATGTTCAGGCCGGTCAGATCGACCGTCACTTTCTCGGGGATGTCGCCAGCGGTCACGACCAGTTCGACCTCGGGCCGAACGACGGTCAGAACGCCGCCCTTCTTGAGGCCGGGGGCCGCGCCGTGGTTGACGAAGTCCACGGGGATGAACAGCGCCACTTTCGTGGTGCGGCGCAGTCGCATGAAGTCGACATGCGTCGGCAGGTCCTTGACCACGTCGCGCTGCACGTCGCGGCAGACCACGCGGACATCCTCGTGTCCTTCGACCTGAAGGTTGAACAGCGTCGACTTGAAGCGGCCCGCGCGCAGGCGCTTGAGCAGCGCGTTGAACGGGATGTTGATCGGAAGCGGCTCTTTCTCGCCACCGAAAACGATGCCCGGAACCATGCCATCACGGCGTGCCTGACGAGCGGCGCCCTTGCCTGTCCCCGTCCGTTCCAGGGCCTTGAGATCAGGAATCTCACCAGCCATTTGATATCTCCATCTGTAAGGGCAGGGTGCCTCCAAGGCTGTCACCCCGCATGAGGCTCGCGCGTTAAACCGGATCGCCCAGCGAGGCAAGTTGATTCGTCCCCAGGCGCCCCGAATCCGGCTGGACCACGGGCGGGCGCCGTGCCAAGGCTGCACGCATGTTGCGCGATCTCTATCTCTGCCGGGGGCCGGCGGCGGCCTTTGCCGCCATCGGGGTCTACTGGGGCGCCTTCGCGGCGCTGGTGCCGGTGCTCAAGCCGCAGGCGGGCCTGTCGGATGGCGCCTTTGGCCTGGCCATGCTGGTATCGACCTGTGGTGCCATAGCCGCGATGTGGACCGCCCCACGGGTCGAGGCCTGGCTGGGGCCGCGTGCGCTGCCGGTGCTCTGCGTCGTGATGGCGGCGGCGTTTCTGCTGCCCGGCCTGTCGGTTAACGGCGTCATGCTGGCGCTGACGATGATGGCGGCGGCGATGGCGTCAGGCACGCTGGACGTGGCGATGAACGCCCGCGTCTCGGTTCTGGAAACCGCGCGGGGCCGGTCGCTGATGAACCTCGCGCACGGGCTCTATTCCGTCGCCTATGGCATCTCGGCGCTGGTCACGGGCCTGTTGCGCGAGGCGGGGTGGAGCGCGTTTGCCGTCTTTGCCGTGCTGGGCCTCGTGGTGCTGGCGCTTGCGGCGCAGGCCGCGGCCGCACCGGTCCCCGACCCAGAGCGCGACGCCGCGGCGCCGCCGCCCGCGCCGCTGTCCTGGTATCTGCTGACGCCGCTGGGCCTGATCGTGCTGATCGGCTTTCTTGCCGAGCAGGGGACCGAGGGCTGGTCGGCGCTGCACCTGGAACGCACGCTGGGCGCGGGTGCTGCGCAGGGCGCGCTGGGCCCGGCGATCCTGGGTGTGACGATGGCGGTGGGACGTTTCTCGGGGCAGGCCATCGCGCATCGGTATTCCGAGTCCGCGGTGATCGGCGTGGCGTCGGTGCTCTGCGCGATGGGTGCCCTGGTCGCCGCCTGGGCGCCGGGAATCGCGGTGGCCTATGCGGGTTTTGCCATGCTGGGGCTGGGCGTTTCGGTCGTCGCGCCGATGGCCTTTGCCTGGGCCGGGCGGCTGGTGCCGGTCGAGCGCAAGGCGCTGGCGATCAGCCGGATCGCCGTGCTGGGCTATGCGGGCTTCTTCGTCGGCCCTCCGATCATGGGCGGGTTGTCGCAGCTGTTCGGATTGCAGGCGTCCTTCAGCGCGGTCGCGCTTCTGATGCTGGTCCTGCCGCTGGTGCTGGTGCCGCTGGTGGCACGGCAGGAGCGGGACTCGCGCGCCCCCGCCTGAGCCGTCAGGACCAGTCGCCGGCGAAGCCCTTGGGCACCATCAGGATGTCGCGGTCGACCGCCTTGATGTCGCGCCGGCCGCACAGGCCCATGGACATGTCCAGTTCCTTGTGGATGACCTCGAGCGACTTGGTGACGCCGGCCTGTCCCATCGCGCCCAGGCCATAGACCCAGGCCCGTCCGATCCAGGTGCCCTTGGCGCCCATCGCCACGGCCTTCAGCACGTCCTGGCCGCTGCGGATGCCGCTATCGATATGCACCTCGATCTTGTCGCCCACTGCCTCGACGATCGGTTCCAGCGCGCGGATCGAGCTGATCGCGCCATCCAGCTGCCGCCCGCCATGGTTCGACACGACGATGGCATCGGCGCCGACGTTGCAGGCCTCCAGCGCGTCGCGCGGATCCATGATGCCCTTGATGATCAGCGGGCCGTCCCACATCTTGCGGAACTGCCGGATGCGGTCCCAGTCCAGCGACTGGTCGAAGGCCTCGGCCGTCCAGGTGGACAGCGACGACGGATCAGTGACGCCCTTGGCATGGCCCACGATGTTGCCGAAGAAGCGCCGCTTGGTCGACAACATGCCCAGGCCCCACGGCACCTTGGTCATCATGTTGGCGACGCTGGCCGGGGTCAGCTTGGGCGGGGCGGACAGGCCGTTCTTGAGGTCCTTGTGTCGCTGGCCAAGCAGTTGCAGGTCCACCGTGATGACGGCGGCCGCGCATTTCGCCGCCTTCGCCCGGTCGAACAGGCGCTGCATGAAATCGTCGTCCTTCAGCGTGTAGACCTGCATCCAGAAGGGTTTCGACGTGTTCGAGGCCACGTCCTCGATCGAACAGATCGACATGGTGGACAGGGTGAACGGCACGCCGAACTTCTCGGCTGCGCGGGCGGCAAAGATCTCTCCGTCGTAATGCTGCATACCGGTCAGGCCCACCGGGGCCAGCGCCACCGGCATCGCCACGTCCTGTCCGATCATCTGCGTCTTCGTCGAGCGTCCGGCCATGTCCACCGCCACGCGCTGGCGCAGATAGATCTGGTCGAAGTCGCTGCTGTTCTCGCGGAAGGTCTGCTGCGTCCAGCTGCCGGATTCGCAATAGTCGTAGAACATCTTGGGGACCCGACGCTTGTAGATGCGCTTGAGGTCCTCGATCTCGGTGATCACAGGCATGCGGACTGTCCCCTTGGTCAAATTGGTTAGGTTCCCTTACCGATTCACGAGGATTCGGGCAATGCGACAGGATTGCGTCTGACACGGCCCGGTATCGTATCACGATGGTGCGATGGCGAACCAAAAGAGAGGCCGATAATTCCAAGATCCCAGGTTCTGGCACTGCCGGGCGGGGCGGCATGATCCTCGCTGTGGGCGGTGCCGGATTTGTCGCTGCGCGCACTCCCGCTCTTGACCGATGCGGCCGCACACGGGGAAGAAAATCGTCGATCTGCTGCGGATCGGCGTGGCCGAGGTGAACCCGATGCAGGTCTGGGCTGGCCACACGCGGGTCGCGGCGAGCGCAAGCCGGCTGCGGCTGAACCGTGCGACGACGGCGCGGGGCCTGTCGCTGCACCCGGTCAGCCGGGCGCTGCGGGAACGCCTCGCGATGGCCGGGCCCGACGCGCCTGGTGGCGGCACGGTTCAAATTCTCGGGCGGCTGGGCTATGGTCCCGATGTAGACCCGACGCCCTGTTGGCGGCTGGACGACGAGCTCATCTGACGGAACCCCGCCATGGCCCAGAAACCGCCGCCGCTTTTCAGGCTGTTCAACGAGATCGGGATCATCAACCAACTGGCCAGTGCGCCTTTCGCGAGTGGCCCACCGCCTCGGTCGGGCCTGCGATCGACTGCATCGAGGCGGCGCTCTCGGGCCGACGCGGTGCTGCCGCTGCTCGAGACCTTGCGCCGTTTCCTCGACCGTGACAGGGACTGGGACCTATGAACCTGGCAGGACAAGGCGACGCATGATGGCATTCGAGGATTTCCCTTTGGGGCACCGGTTCACCACCTCAACCGTGACCCTGACCGAAGAGGCGATCATCGCCTTTGCCCAGGCGAACGACCCGCAGCCCTTTCACCTCGACGCAGAGGCGGCAAAGGAGTCGCCGTATGGCGGGATCATCGCCAGCGGTTTCCAGACCATGATCGAGGCGTTCAAGCTGACGCTGGCCGAGGGCGGATGGGCCGATGCCTCGATGGGCAGTCCGGGGATGGAAGAGGTGCGCTGGATCCTGCCCGTCCGCCCCGGCGACACGCTGCATGTCGAAGCCGAGGTGCTGAAATCCACGGCTTCACGGTCAAAGCCCGACCGGGGCTTTACCGTGATCCGCTATGACGTGCTGAACCAGGCGGGCGAACGGGTCATGTCCTATACCTCGACCCACATGCTCCGCAGACGGGCTGCATGATCCTCTGGGGGCTGCTGGGCAGTCTCGCCGCGGGGTCGATGACCGCCGTCGGCGCGCTGCCGGTGGCCTTCGGGCGCAGCGTCTCGCCGCAGGCGCGCGACACGATGCTGGGCTTTGCGGCGGGTGTCATGCTGTCGGCATCGTTCTTTTCGCTGATCCTGCCGGGGCTGGAACGGGGTGCTGCGGTCTATGGCGGCGTGGTGGCCTCGGCGCTGCTGGCCGGTGCCGGGATCGCGGCCGGGGCGGCGATGGTGGCGGCGCTGAACCGCTGGCTGCCGCATGAGCATTTCATTACAGGCCCAGAGGGGGCCGACCCCGGAGCGCTGCCGCGGATCTGGCTGTTCGTCATCGCCATCACGATCCACAACTTTCCCGAAGGCATGGCGGTTGGCGTGGGCTTTGGCAGCGGCGACATCGGTCATGGGCTGTCGCTGGCAATCGGCATTGGCTTGCAGAACGCGCCCGAGGGGCTGGCGGTTGCGGTGGCCCTGCGCGGGCAGGGCTATTCCGCCGCCCGCGCCGTCTGGATCGCCACACTGACCGGGCTGGTCGAGCCCGTGGGCGGGGTGATCGGCGCGGCGGCTGTGACGGTCTCGGCCTACGCCTTGCCCTTCGGGCTGACCTTCGCGGCGGGGGCGATGCTGTATATCATCAGCCACGAGATCATTCCTGAAACCCATCGCCACGGCCATCAGGACCGCGCCACGACCGGCCTGATCGCCGGCCTGATCCTGATGCTGGTGCTGGACGTGACGCTGGGCTGACGGACGTGGAGCGCTGACCACGTCCGGACAACGGCTCAGGACTGTCGCCGGACAGACGACCTGCAATTGTCGCATGTGCTTGGCATGTTCTGTTGCTTGAACATGTGGGCTAGGCTCAAACCGGAAGCGCGCTGAATTCGTCCGATGGAGGAATGCATGTTTGCGACGACAAGGATCGGTTTCGCGGGTCTGTTTGGCCTCGTGACCGCGACGACGCCAGCGATGGCGCAGGATTTCACCTACGGCCAGGCGCTGTTCGAAAGGAACTGTTCGGTCTGCCATGGTTCGGACGGCGCGGGCGGTGGACCCGTGGCCCAACTCCTGACCGAGCGGCCAAAGAACCTCAAGCTCCTCGCCAAGGAGAACAACAACGTTTTCCCGTTCAGCGATGTCTACCAGTCCATCGACGGACGTCGCGAGATCGCTGCGCATGGCAGCAAGCAGATGCCGATCTGGGGCAATCTGTTCGTGGCCGAGGCCTATCCATCCACTTTCCATCCGGGCGTCGGCGCCGAGGAGATCGTTCAGGCCCGGATCCTCGGGCTGGTCTACTACCTCCAGTCCATCCAGGAGTGACCCGTGGGGCGGGTCGGCGACTGTCAGGGGGCGCTCTGCCCCGCCGTGCCGATCCGCGCAGTGCGCGGCTGTTGATGCCGAGTGAAATGGTCATTCTGTCCCGATGAAGACCAAAAGGCTCCGTCGCCTCGCTCCGTTTCTGGCGGCGGCACTTCTGGTGTCGCCGTCGCGCGCGCTGGCCGACGTTCCGATCTTCTTCGTCTTCGCGTGGGTGCGCGTCGCGCTTTGGTGGACGATCCTTCTGGCCATCGGGATCGAGGCGCTGGCCCTGCACCTGCTGTTCGCGCTGACATGGCGGCGCGCACTCTGGGCGGCGGTGCTGGTCAATGTCGGCACGGCCGCGCTGGGATTCATCGCCTACCCTCTCGTCGGAACGCTGTCCTACCCGGCGCTCGCGCCCCTGGTGATGCAGACCTTCGGGACAGGCCAGATCGTCGAGATCGCGGCCTACTGCATCGCCGCCGCGATCATCGACACGCCGATCGAACTGGGCCTGCTGGCGTTGCTGTCGCGTGCTGCGGGCTATGGTGTGCGGATCGGCGGCAAGGCGGCGGCGGTCTTTTTCGTGGCCAACCTGCTCAGCGCGGCAGTGCTGTTCACGGCGATCCAGATCGGCCCGCGCCAGCACCCCGTCGATGCCGAAACGCGGCGTCTGCTGGACGGTCCGTTCAACGAGGAGGTGGCCCTTGTGGCCACGATCTTCGACGAACTGTCGCGGCATCGGGATGCCGAGGGCAACATCGACGAGGCATGGCGGGCGGCGCTGAAGGCACAGGCCGAAGGGCTGGACTTCGTGCAACTGGAAATCGCCACCGGTGGGCGGATCTACCCCATTGTCGCAATGCCGACGGGCGGGATCGGAACTGGGATGACCTTCACCTACGAAGACGACCGGTACGACGGTGCGGCGATGGTCACGCGCGGCACGGTGCAGCGATACGGCGCTAGCCCACCGGGCGCCCCGCGGGATGTCCTGCATTATCGGCTTTTTGCCGAGGATGCGGCACACCCTTATTCGGTACAGGCGATCCTGCCCTTTCCCTGATCGGCCCGTCAGGCCGCGTGCGCGCCGTCCGACAGGGATTTGACGAAGGCCAGGATCTCGTCCACCGGCTTGCCGGCGGCGACCTGGGACACGATGGCCGAGCCCACGACGCAACCGTCTGCGACGCTGGCGATGGCGCGCGCCGTCTCGGGCGTCTTGACGCCAAAGCCCACGATGATCGGCAGGTCGGTCTGCGCCTTCATCCGGGCGACCTCGGGGCCGACGTCGCCTGCCTGCGCCTCGGCCGCGCCGGTGATCCCGGTGATCGAGACGTAATAGACGAAGCCCGAGGTGTTCGTCAGCACCTTGGGCAGGCGCTTGTCATCGGTGGTGGGGGTTGCGAGCCGGATGAAGTTCAGCCCGGCCGCCTGCGCCGGGATGCAGAGTTCCTCATCCTCTTCGGGCGGCAGGTCAACCACGATCAACCCGTCGATCCCGACCTCTTGCGCATCCGCCAGGAACCTGTCGACACCGCGGTTGTAGATCGGGTTGTAGTAACCCATCAGCACGATCGGCGTGTCCGCGTCGTCCTTGCGGAAGGTGCGGACCATGTCCAGCGTCTTCTGCAGGGTCATCCCGGCCTCGAGCGCGCGCTGGCCGGCCAGCTGGATCGTCGGGCCGTCCGCCATCGGATCGGTGAAGGGCACGCCCAGCTCGATGATGTCGACGCCCGCCGCCGGAAGCCCCTTCATCACCGCAAGCGATGTGTCCAGATCGGGGTCGCCCGCCATGATGTAGCTGACGAAGGCCTTCTTTCCTTCGGCGCGCAGCTTTGCGAAGGTGGCGTCGATACGTGTCATGGCTGCGTCTTCCCCCCTTGGAACCTCTGGCTCTGTTGCCGCATTGGGCGGGGGAAATCAATGGCGCGCGACAAGAAGGAGAGAAACCATGCGGATTGCATTCACGGGTGGCAGCGGCAAGGCGGGGCGGCATATCCTGCCGATGCTGGCCGCACAGGGGCACACGGTGCTGAACCTCGACCTGGTGCCGTTGCACGCCGATGGCGTCGACAACCTGATCGTCGACCTGACCGATCCGGGGCAGGTGTTCAGCGCGATGTCGGGCTATGCGAACTTCCGAGAGCTGGAGCCGGGCAAGGGCGTGCCGAAATTCGACGCCGTGGTGCATTTCGCGGCCCTCGCGCGCATCCTGATCCAGCCCGATTGCGAGACCTTTCGCGTCAACACCGTCTCGACCTACAACGTCATGGAAGCAGCGGTAAAGCTGGGCATCCCAAAGGTGATCTTCGCCAGTTCCGAGACCACCTATGGCATCTGCTTTGCCGATGGCGAGGTGAAGCCCGACTACATCCCGGTGGATGAGGAACACCCGACCGTTCCCCACGACGCCTACGCCATGTCCAAGGTCGCCAACGAGGTCACGGGGCGGTCCTTCCAGGCGCGGTCGGGCATCGACATCTACGGGTTGCGGATCAATAACGTGATCGAGCCCGAGGAATACACCACCGCCTTTCCCGCCTTCATGGCCGACCCGGCGCTGCGGCGGCGCAATATCTTTGCCTATATCGACGTGCGCGATCTCGGCCAAATGGTGGAATGCTGCCTGGCCACGGACGGGTTGGGATACGAGGTGTTCAACGTCTCGAACGACGACCTTTCGGTAGGCATCTCCAACGACGAGGTGCGTGCGCGCTTTTATGACGGCGTCCCGGTCAAGCGCGAGATGACCGGCAACGGCACGATGTATTGCAACCGTAAGGCCAAGGCGATGCTGGGCTTTCAGCCGCGGTTTTCGTGGCGCGACGTGCTGGGCTGACGATCAGAGGCCAAGCCGGTCGAGGGCGGCATCGATCAGGCCCCAGTCGTCGATCTCCAGGCGGACGGGCAGGGTCAGCACCTTTTGCCGAAAGGACGCGGGCAGGCGCACCGCGTCCTTTTCCGTTGTGACCAATTGCGCGCCCAGCGCCCGCGCCTCGGCCTCCAGCCGCGCCATCAGGGCATTGGTCAGCGGCTGGTGATCCTCCAGCGCCTCGCCCCGCCGCAGGTCGGCGCCAAGCGCGCGCAGCGTGGCAAAGAATTTCTCGGGATGGCCGATCCCGGCAAAGGCCAGTGTCGGCAGCCCGTCCCAGTCCATGCCGGTCTGCAAGGGCGCCAGATGCCCGGTGACGCGGGGCAGGGTGATGGCATCGCCCCAGGTCTGCGTGAACCGGCCCTGCGCGCCTTCGGCCCCGATCGACAGCACCAGGTCGCCCCGCGCCATGCCCGCCGCCACCGGCTCGCGCAGTGGACCGGCAGGCAGGCAGCGCCCATTGCCGAACCCCGCCACCGCATCCACCACGATGATCGACAGGTCCTTGGCGACCGAGGGGTTCTGGAACCCGTCGTCAAGGATCAGCGCCTGCGCCCCGGCCTGCACCGCGGCTCGCGCGCCCTCGGCGCGGTCTTTCGCCACCCAGACCGGGCCGAAGGCGGCTAGCAGCAGCGGCTCGTCGCCCACGTCCTCGGCGGAGTGCATGTTCGGGTCGACGCGCAGCGGCCCGACCTCGCGCCCGCCATAGCCGCGCGAGACCACATGCGCCGTCACGCCGCGCGCCATCAGCCTCAGCATCAGGGCGATCACGGTGGGCGTCTTGCCGGTGCCGCCGGCGTTCACGTTGCCGACGCAGATCACCGGGACAGGAGCGCGGAACCCTGGCGGGCGGGCAACGCGCGCCGCGGTGGCACGCGCGGTCAGCGCACCCAGCGGCGCCAGCAGCCGCGCCTGCCAGCCCGGCGCCTCGGGCGGGTTCGACCAGAAGCGGGGTGGACGCATCAGGCCTTCCTCGCTTCCAGCGCGGCGGCGACGTCGGCGATCACCGCATCGACCAGCGCCGCGCCCTGGCTGACCACGTCCCATCCCGCATGGGCCATCGCCGCCGTCTGGTCCGGCGCGATCAGGTGCGTGACGGCGGCGGCCAGCGAATCCGCGTCGCGCACGATCCGTGCCGCACCCGCCGTCACCAGCCGGGAATAGGCGTCCAGCCAGTGCCCGACGTTCGGACCATACAGGATCGCCGTGCCCAGCGCCGCCGCCTCGTAGGGGTCGCGCCCGCCATGGCCCGACACCAGCGAACTGCCGAGGAAGGTCAGCGGCGCGAGGCGATACCACAGGCCCAGGTCCTCGGTGCCCTCGGTCAGCAGGACCTGCGTCGTCTCGTCGGGCAGCCCGCCCTCCTCCCAGCAGACAGCGCGCAGGGACAGGTCGGTGCAGGCGTTGCGCAGGGCGGGGGCATCCTCGCGCGTGGCGGGCACCGCGACCAGCAACAGACGATGCGCCAGCCGCACCGCCTGCCGATGCGCCCGCAGGACCGAATCCGCCTCGTCGGCGCGCAGGTACGCGGCCAGCCAGACCGGCCGCGAGGCCAGCGTGCGCGACATCTCGGAATGCAGCCGGTCCGAGCAGTCCAGTGGCATGCCCGCGTCCACCAGCCGCCCCGCCGGCCGGATGCTGGCGGGCTCGACCCCGAGCCGGCGCAGCCGGCGGGCAGCGCCGGTGTCGATGGCGTGGATCACGTCGAACAGCGCCAGCGCCGCCGGGGCCGGATCGGGGATCCAGCGCGGCGCGGGTGTGATAAATGCCGCGTCGGCGGCGTTGATCGCCAGCAGGCGCACCCGTGCTTCGGCCAGCGCATCCAGTAGCGCAGGGCGCAGCGCCTGCCCGGCCGAGATCGCCGCCACCGGCGCCAGCGACGCCACGAAGGCGGCGCAATCGGCGGACCGGTCGGGTGGCAGGGACACCGCAACCGCGCCACCGCAGAGCGGAACCGCTCCGGCACAAAACAGGGTCAGTTCCGGCATCTGCTGCAACAGCCGTGCACCAAGACCCGCCAGGGCGCGCCCGTTCTCACGATCCTCGGCCATCAGCAGCACGCCCGGCCCCTTGGGGCGGTCGGGCAGCGCCGCCATGTCGGACACAACCGGGCCGCGCCCGTAGGCGAGATAGGCCTGAAGGCTGAGCGCGCGGCGCGCCATGCGGTCAGTCCCGTGCGCCGCGCGGACGGGCCGTGCGGCATCGGGGCATTGGGTGCGGCAGCGGGCGCGCGGGCATGGATCTCTCACACTGGGCAGGAACCGCGCGGACCCTAGCGATTGCCCGGCGCACGTCAAGCATCGGGCCTGCCGCTGAGAGGTCAACAAAACGGTAGGCCCACGCGGTTTTCCGTGTATTATCTCCTGCGTTTCAGGGAGTGATTGAGCATGCGTCTGCGCAATGTCCGCCGCAGCAGCAACATCGAAGATCGCCGCCGCAGCGGTGGCAGCGCACGGGGGGCCGGTCTGGGAGGGGTCGGTCTGCTTGTGGTTCTGGCGATCGGCTATTTCGCCGGGATCGACGTGACACCGCTGTTGCAGGCCACGGGCAGCGGCGGGGGGCAGACCCAACCGCGCGAACTGAGACCCGAGGAGGAGCGCGCCGCCGATTTCGCCGCCCGCGTCCTGGGCACGACCGAAGTGGTCTGGTCCGACATCTTTCCGGCGCAGCTGGACATGGAATACACGCCGCCTGTGCTGGTGCTGTTCTCAGGCCAGACGGCCTCGCCCTGTGGCGGCGCCACGGGGGCGACGGGCCCGTTCTACTGCCCGACCGATGAAAAGGCCTATCTCGACACAGCCTTCTTCGCCTTCCTGTCGCGCCAGCTGGGCGCCAAGGGCGATTTCGCCGCGGCCTATGTCATCGCGCACGAGGTGGCCCATCACGTCCAGAACGAGATTGGCCTGCTGCCCGAGGTCAACGCCGCCCGCCAGCAGGCGACCGAAGCGCAGGCCAATGGGCTGACCGTTCGGCTGGAGCTGATGGCCGATTGCCTGTCGGGTGTCTGGGCGCGCAATGTCGACGGCCTGCTGGAACCGGGCGACCTCGACGAGGCGCTGAACGCCGCGCGCCGGATCGGCGACGACTACCTGCAAAGCCGCGCCGGGCGCGAGCCGCAACCGCATACATTTACCCATGGCACGTCGGAACAGCGGTCGCGCTGGTTCGCGACCGGATACGAAAGGGGCATGGTCGATGACTGTGACACCTTCGGGGCTCAACGTCTCTGAAGCGGTGGTGATCCACGCCCTGCCGGTCGGCGGTGGCATCCTTGCCCTCGCGCCCTTGCCCGGGGCGGGCGGCGACTATGCGGGCGACCTCGACCATATCGCCGCCTGGCGTCCGGCCTTCGTCGTGTCGCTGGTGACGGCGCTGGAGTTGTTCGAGTCGGGGGCGCAGAACCTGGGCCATCACATCCAGGACAAGGGCACCCGCTGGCTACACCTGCCGATCAAGGACTTCGGCGTGCCCGACGCCACGGTGGCCGAGACCTGGGCCAGCGTCTCGGCACAACTGCGGCGGGCGCTTCTGGGTGGCGGGCGCGTTCTGGTGCATTGCCGGGGTGGCTGCGGCCGCTCGGGCATGGTGGCGCTGCGGTTGATGGTCGAGGCGGGCGAAGCGCCGGACGAGGCGCTGGCCCGGCTGCGCGGCATTCGCCCCTGCGCCATCGAGACGGATGAGCAGATGGCTTGGGCCATGGCTGCAGAACGCCAGCCGGCGGTCTTTGTGCGTCACGAGGACTGAGCGGGAGATGGTGAGAGGCTGGACAGCGACCCAGACGGGGCTCGTTACGGCTGCTTCCTTCCGGACCTGACCGGGTTGGCGAGGCGCCTGCCCGCGCCAACCTCTCGACCGGTTATGTAATCGACACGACGCGTCATTGCAACAGCCCCTCGCCTTGCCCGCCAAAGGCGGATAAGCCGGGAGCATGGAGTCATTCGAGATCTTTCTGGCGGCGCAGCCGGGGCTGGAAGGCGCCCTGCTGGCCGAAGTGCGCGAGGCCGGATTCGCCGAACCGGTGGCGGTTCCCGGCGGCGTAACCTTGCAGGGTAGCTGGCCGGACGTGTGGCGCGCCAATCTGGTGCTGAGGGGCGCGGGGCGGGTCCTGGCGCGGATCGCCAGTTTCCGCGCGATGCACCTGGCGCAGTTGGACAAGCGCGCGCGCAAGGTCGACTGGGCCGCGCATCTGCGCCCGGACCTGCCCGTGCGGGTCGAGGCCACCTGCCGCCAGTCGAAGATCTATCACGATCGCGCCGCCCGCCAGCGGATCGAGCGCGCCATCGCCGAAACCGTGGGTGCCCCGATCGCCGAGGGCGAGGACGCGCCGATCCGCGTCATGTTGCGGATCGAGGATGATCTTGCGGTCATCAGCCTCGACACCTCGGGCGAGCCATTGCATCGGCGTGGGCACAAGACCTTTGTCGGCAAGGCGCCGATGCGCGAGACCCTGGCCGCGCTGTTCCTGCGCGAGGCCGGCTTTGACGGGACAGAGCCATTGGTCGATCCGATGTGCGGCTCGGGCACCTTCGTGCTCGAGGCGGCAGAGGTCGCCCGCGGCCTGCTGCCCGGCCGCTCGCGCAGCTTTGCCTTCGAGACCTTCGGCAGTTTCGACCCGGCGGCCTTTGCCGCGATGAAGGCGGTTGCGCCGCGCGACACGGACCTGCTGTTCCATGGCTCAGACCGCGACGATGGCGCGATCCGGGGCGCCGTTGCGAACGCAGAACGGGCGGGCGTGGCTGATTTGTGCCGTTTTACTCGTGCGCCGGTTGGTGCGTTGCAGCGCCCCGACGGCCCGCCCGGCCTTGTCATGGTCAACCCGCCCTACGGCGAGCGCATCGGCAACCGCAAGCTGCTGTTCGCGCTATACGGCAGCCTCGGCGCGGTGCTGAAAGAGCGGTTCTCCGGCTGGCGCGTCGGCATCGTCACCTCGGATGGCGGGCTGGCCAAGGCCACGGGCCTGCCTTTTGGTCCCGCTGGCCCGCCGGTTGCGCATGGCGGGCTCACGGTAAAGCTTTGGCTGACCGGGCCCTTGGGCTAGGGCCTGTCGTCCAGGTTCAGACTGTAGAGGCGAAAACCCTCTGGATCGGTGCCGCGCGGCTCGACCCGGCGGCCGCGCAGCAGGTCGAGGTGCCGCTCTGCCCCTGGCCCGGTGCGGAAAAGGACGGTCGTGTCGCGCAACGGCGCAAAGCCCCAGGGTGGATGTCGCGCCGGGGGCGGGTCGCTGTCGAGGTAGGCGCGCACGATCTCGGGGATCGGGGTGGCGAAACGCATCACCGACCGCCCGGGCCCGGTGCCCGGCAGGCTCCGTCCGCCCGAGGCGCGATGGTTGTTCACCGCCATCACGAAACGGTCGTTGTCCTGCACAGGTCTGCTATTGCAGGTCAGGTCCAGCACCCGCCCGTCCCGGTGATGTCCGTGCGGCCGTGACAGGTCGATGCGATAGTTCAGTCCGTCGATCGTGTCGCGCGCGTATCCGGGGATGCGCCCATCCAGCAATTCGGCATCCCGGCTGCCGGGCCTGACGCGGTTGTAGGCGCTGGCCGTGACCTCCAGCCAGGCGCGCAGGTCCGCCCCGGTCAACACCAGCGCGTGCAGGCGGTCGGGAAAGGGATAGAGATCGGACAGGTCGCGCAGCGCCACCGCACCCGCCGGAACGTCGGTGAAATGATCGGGCCCGCCCAGTTCGCCGGCCTTCATCGGTGCGGCGGCGGCGAGCACGGGAAGCATCTCGAACTCGGTGCCGCGCAGGTGCTCGCGCAGGAAGCTCCGCATTGCGCCTGTCACAGTCTCGAGCGCGGGGTCGCAGCCGATCATGGTGAAGTAGCTGACCAGTGGCCGCGCTGTGCGCGTCACCGTCTGTCGCATGTGGTCGAGTGTCGCCTCGTGCAGCGGGCGCGTCAGCGTCTCGATCGCGGGATCCTCGGCGACCAGCGGGCGTATGGCGCCGGTGCCGTCGCGCGCCGCGACGGGGCGCGCCTCGGCCCGCGATCCGGTCACACGCCAGCGTCCGGTCCGCGGGTCATGCGCCAGCCGCAGGTCGATCACCCCGAGATGTGAGCCCTGCATCCCCGGCATCACCGCCGGAATCCCGGCGACGGTGCCGAGACCGGGATCGACCTCGGGGTGTCGCGCCGTTCGCGGGGGCGTGGTTTCGGGAAACACGCCATGCACGTGCCCCATCACCAACGCGTCGATCCCGCCCATGCGGGCCAGCGCAAGGCAGGCGTTTTCCGGCCCTTCCGCCCGGTGGTCGAGGCCAAGCCCGCCATGGGCCAGCACCACGACGACATCGGCGCCGGCAGCACGCAGCCGGGGCAGGTGCGCCCGCGCGGCCTCGAGCACGTCGCGCGAGTCCAGCGCCCCGTCCAGCTTGCCGCCTTCCCAGGTCACGGTCTGCGGCGGGATCAGGCCCAGGACCCCGATGCACAGGTCGTGCAGCGCCCCGGTCTCGTCCCGCATCCGCCGCCGCAAGAGGGCAAAGGGCGGTACGAAAGGCGTATCCAGGTCCGGCGTCGGCCCGCGCCGGCGCACGATGTTGGCGCAGACCACCGGATAGGCCGCGCTTTGCAGCGCCCCTTCCAGGTAGTCGAGGCCAAAGTTGAAATCGTGGTTTCCCAGGGTCGCCGCGTCAGTGTCCAGCGCGTTCAGCGCCTCGACGATCGGGTTCAGCGTGGGCGCCGCCTGCGCCGTGTAGTCGCCCGGCAGGTTGCCTTGAAGCAGGTCGCCATTGTCGAAAAGCAGGGTGTTGCCAACCTCTGCCTCGGCCCGCGCAGCGCGGATCAGGGTCGCCAGCCGGGTCAGCCCGCCCCCCTCTGCCGGGCGGTCGCCGAAATAGTCGTAGGCCCGGATCGCGGCGTGGAGGTCGGACGTCGCAAGCAACCGAAGCCGCAGGGTCGAACCGGCAAGCTGTTCCTGCGGGAAGTCCGTCTGACGCATCCTTGATCGCACTCCGCCCGGTTCGACACGGGGGTGCCGCGTCATCCGATTTCTCTCGCCGCGCGCGTAATCACGCGCGATTAACACAATCTGATACACGCATGGCGGGTAATGTCCATGCATGAGAGCGAATTGGAGCGCCCATCCGGGCCGATTTGCCCTCCAAGGCCCGTTTGCCTTCCGCTGCAGTTGCGGGCAGGGTGCCGCCGAGGACAAGAGCGGAGCTCGGGCATGGATCAGGTGACATTCGGCGGGTCCGGGCTGGACCGGGCGGCAGACTTGCGCACGGACGTGGCGGCGCAGGTCGAGGCCATGCAGTCGCCCGGCGCGCGGACAGTCGTGCTGTGGCGGGGCAAGCCGCTGGTCGAGGGGCTGGACGATCGCGATGCAAGGCTGGCACGCATGCCGCTGGATCACCCGGTTCTCGCCGACGCACGCGACGGTGTCATCCTTCTGGGCCGCGAGAACGGCGAGGCCGTGTTCTGCCACGACATCTCGGGCTGGGCTCCGCCCGACCTGGACGCGGCCCTGCTGGGTGGCTTCGCCGATCCGACCGAGCAGACGCATCCCGCCTGCGCGCCGGGCCAGCGCTTTGTCGAGTTGCGCCGGGTGATGACCTGGCTCAGCCCGCGCGACGCCGAACTGGCCGCCACGGCCAAGGCGATCCGCGGCTGGCATGCGACGCACGGCTTCTGCGCCCGCTGCGGCGCGGTGTCGGACATGCAGCAGGCGGGCTGGCAACGGGTTTGCGCCAGCTGTGGCGCGCATCATTTCCCACGCACCGATCCGGTGGTCATCATGCTGATCACGCGCGGCAACCGTTGCCTGCTGGGCCGCTCGCCGGGCTGGCCCGAGGGCATGTATTCCTGCCTCGCGGGCTTTGTCGAGCCGGGCGAGACGCCCGAGGCCGCCGTCCGCCGCGAGGTCATGGAAGAAGCGGGCATCGCGGTGGGTCGCGTCCGCTATGTCGCCTCGCAGCCCTGGCCCTTTCCCGCATCGCTTATGATCGGCTGTCACGGCGAGGCGCTGGACGACGAGATCCAACTCGACCCGGCAGAGTTGGAGGACGCGCGCTGGATAACGCGCGAGGCGCTGGCGGATGTGTTTGCCGGCCTCAGCACCGACATGCTGCCGGCGCGCAAGGGCGCCATCGCGCATTACCTTTTGCGCCACTGGCTGTCGGATACGTTGGAATAACCGCGCCGGCTGCGCTATTTTCCGTGAGGACGCGGAACGGCGCGGCAGGCAGAACAGCAAGAGGGCAGAGCGGACATGGAACTGATCGCCAGGGAGGATGTCGAGGCGCCGATCGAGCGCGTGTTTGCGGACATGAGCAATTTCGACGCGATCCAGCGGCGCGCGCTGCGCCGCGGGGCCCTCGTTGAACGCAAGGACAGCCTGACTGAGCCC
Source organism: Thetidibacter halocola (assembly GCF_018224955.1). Taxonomy (GTDB): domain Bacteria; phylum Pseudomonadota; class Alphaproteobacteria; order Rhodobacterales; family Rhodobacteraceae; genus Thetidibacter; species Thetidibacter halocola. The sequence goes on along the minus strand of NZ_JAGTUU010000006.1, from coordinate 109,964 downwards.
GGCAAGGGCATGACCTGGGAGGCAACCGTGACCTTCCGCGGCAAGGAACGCGGGCTGACCATTGCCATGACGGAGTACGCGCCGCCCGAGCGGATGAGCTTTCACAGCATCTCCGGCGGGCTGGAGGCCGACACCACGTTTGAACTGGTGGCCCTGTCAAAGACCAGCACGCGGATTACCATGACCACCGTCCTGGTGCCCAAGACCCTGTCGGCGCGGTTGCTGGTGCAGTCGCTGAAGCTGGGCAAGACGCAGCTGGACAAGAAGTTCCGCAAGCGGATGGCGGGTCTTGCCACCGAGTTGGAAAACCGTCTGAAGAACACGGCCTGACGCGCCTCGCGCAGGCCTGAAAGGGGGAAGGATGCGCGCAGCGGTGCTGCTTGCCATGCTCTGGGCCGGAACGGCATCGGCGCATGAGTTCTGGATCGATGCCGAGGCCTGGCAGGTGCCGGCGGGAGAGGCGCTGCGCGCCGATATCCGCGTGGGCGAGACGCTGGAGGGCGCGGCCTACTCCTATGTTCCGCCGAATTTTCGCCGCTTCGAGATCGTTCAGGGCGGCGAGACCATCGCCGTCAGCGGGCGCCCGGGCGACCGGCCCGCGCTGAACATGGCGCCGCCGGGCGACGGGCTGGCAACCGTGGTGCATGTCACGAAGGACTACAATCTGACCTACAGCGAATGGGAGAAGTTCACCGCCTTCTGTGCGCACAAGGATTTCGTCGAGGTCATCGACCGGCACACCGCCCGCGGCCTGCCGCAGACCGGCTTTCGCGAGACCTATTCGCGCCATGCCAAGGCGCTGATCGCGGTGGGCGACGGCGCCGGGCAGGACGTCAATGCCGGGCTCGAGGTCGAGATCGTGGCGCTGGCCAATCCCTATACCGACGACGTGTCGGGCGGGATGCCGGTGCAGGTCTTCTACCAGGGCGCGCCGCAGGCCGATGTGCAGGTCGAACTGTTCGAGCGGGCGGCGGATGGCTCTGTCGCGGTGACGACGACCCGAACCGATGCCGAGGGTCGCGCCCTGTTGGTGGTGCGTCCCGGCCACATGTATCTCGCCGATCACGTCGTGATGCGCGAGTTGCAGCCCGCGGCCGAGGGCGACCCGGTCTGGGAAAGCCTCTGGGCTTCGCTGACCTTTTCGGTGCCGGAATGATCCTTGACGACCTGACGGCGGCGCTGGGCGCGGATTGCGTGACGACCGGCGCCGACATGGCGCCGTGGTGCCGGGACTGGACCGGGCAACATGCCTGGACGCCGCTTTGCGTTATCCGGCCGCGCGACACCGCCGGTGTTTCCGACGCGCTGCGCCTGTGCAACGCGGCCCGTGTGCCAGTGGTGCCGGTTTCAGGCAACACCGGGCTGGCGGGCGGCACGCTGGGCGAAGGCGCGGTGATGCTGTCGCTCGACCGGATGAACCGCATTCGCGAGATCCGCTCGGACGCCCGGCTGGCGGTGGTCGAGGCGGGCGTGATCCTGTCCACGCTGCACACGGCGGCAGAGCAGCACGGGCTGGCCTTTCCGATGACCTTCGGCGCGCGCGGCTCCTGCATGATCGGGGGGATGCTGGCGACCAATGCGGGCGGGTCCAACGTGCTGCGCTACGGCAACACGCGCGACCTGGTGCTGGGGATCGAGGCGGTGCTGGCCGATGGCCGAGTCGTCAACCTGATGAGCGCGCTGCACAAGGACAACTCCGGCCTGAACCTGAAACACCTGCTGATCGGCTCCGAGGGCATTTTGGGCGTAATCACGGCGGCGGTTCTGAAGCTGGTGCCAAGGCCCCGCGCCTTTGCGACGGCCATGGTTGCCGCACCGGGGCTGCCGCAGGCGCTGCGGCTGCTGAACCGCTTGCAGGAGGCGACGGGAGGCGCGGTCGAGGCGTTTGAATACATGGACCGGGTCTTCATGGATCGCTACGCCGAGATGCATCCCGAGGCGCAGGAACCCTTCGATACCCGGTTTGACGTGAACCTCCTGGTCGAGGTTGGTGCCACCGCGCCACGCGACGTGGAATCCGATGCAGACGGCGTGATTCCGGTGGCCGCCTATCTTGAGGGCGTGCTGGCCGACCTGCTGGAGGAGGGCGCCGTTCTGGACGCCACGGTGGCGCAGTCCGAGGCGCAACGGCGGGCCTTCTGGGCAAGGCGCGAGGCAGCGGCCGAGATCACCATGTCGCGCAAGCCCATCGTGCTGTGCGACATCGCCGTGGCGACCGACCGGGTGGCGGTGTTCCTCGAGGCGATGCAGGGGCGGCTTGCGGGGCTGGACGCGGGCGCGGTGGCGATCAACGTCTCGCACCTGGGCGATGGCAACGTGCATTACTCGGCCTGGCCGTCGCGCGACGATGCGGGGCTGAAGGACGCGATCACCGAGGCCGTGGAGGACGAGGTGCTGCGTCTGGGCGGATCGTTCTCGGCCGAGCATGGTGTGGGCGTGGCCAAGCTGAACTCGATGCGGCGGCGCAAGGATCCGGTCGCGCTGGCGGCGATGCGGGCGATCAAGGCGGCGCTGGACCCGAACGGCATCCTGAACCCGGGCAAGGTGTTGCCGGGCTGATCCGGCAGGGCGCGCCTGCGGCGCGCGCAGGATGTCGCGTCCTCCGGCTGCGCCTTCGGCCTCTGGCCTGCGCTGCGCTTGGCCGGCGAGGGGCTCTGCCCCTCGCACTCCCCGGGATACTTTCAGCCGGAAGAAGACAGAAGGCGGCCCGGGGCGGTCGCGGACGTGTCGATGCCCGCCAGCTGTGCCATGTGCCAGGCGAGGACCAGATTTGACGACAGGACCGGCAGGCCGGTCTGGGCCTCGAGCGCGGGGATGGCGTCGAGCGTGCGCAGGTTGGTGCAACTGAGGAACAGCGCGTCGAAGCCACCCTGTTCAGCGAGGGTCGTGGCCGCTGCAATGATGGAGGCGGTGTCGATGCGGGCGACGCGGGCCTCGTCGGCGATTTCGAAACTGCCGAACACCGGCGTGGCGATGCCCGCGGTATCGAGCCGGTCGAAGAGCTTGCGCGAGACCGGCTCGATATAGGGCGAGAGCACTGCGAGGCGGTTTATGCCCAACGCGCGACAGGCGGCTATGAGGGCAATGACGGGGTTTGTGGGTTCGGCCCCTGGATGCACGGCGCGCAGGTGGTCCGAGACCGTCTCGGGGCCGATCTGCGCCGCGCCGGAGGTGCAGGCATAGCCGAGGCTGGCGAGTGCGACACCTTGCGGGAACAGGCTTGCCGCGCGGGCGAGGTCGCCCTCCATCGCAGCCAGCGTCTCGGGCGTGACCTCGGCCCCCGAGGGGATCCGGCTGACCAGCAGTTCGGCCTTTTCCGGCAACAGGCGGCGGAAGTCGAGCTCGATCGTCTCGTCGCTTTGCAGCACGATCAGGCCCAGTTGCGGGGCGCGGTCCGTGGTCAGACGGTGCGGCAGGGCGGTCATATCACCGGTATCTCGAGCGGGGCGGGGGGCGAGAGCCACTCGGGCCCTGTCTCGCGGATGACGATGTTTTCCTCGTGCACGAGGATGCGGCCCGGACCGAGCGTGACGGCGGGTTCCAGCGTCAGCACCATGCCGGGTTCGAGAACCGTTTGGTCGGCGGGGATCAGCGAGGGCGGTTCGGTCAGTTGCATGCCAAGTCCGTGGCCCAGGCGACCGGCATCGGTTTCGCCGACGATCCGCGCCATGACGTGGAACAGGTCGGCGGCGGTGGCGCCGGGGCGGGCGGCGTCAAAAGCGGCCTGCGTTGCCTCGACCAGCGTGGCATGGCCGCGAGCGACCTCAGCACTCGGCTGTCCCACGCTGTAGTTCCGGTCAAAATCGCAGAAATAGCCCTGCCGGATCAGCCCGGTGTCGAGCATCAGCACGTCCCCCCGTGCCAGCGGCACGTCGGTCGCGGGCGATATCACGTCGCCATAGCCGCCCGGCGCGGAGGCGCCTGCCACGTAGGGCACCCAGTCGGCGCCCTCCTCGAGGCAGAGAGCCTGAAAGCGGCGGAACACGGTTTCGAGCGGCACGCCTTCTGCCGCGATCTCGGACACGCGGGCAAAGGCGCGGCCGGCGATGGCGCAGGACTGGCGAATCAGGGCGATCTCGGCCTCGGACTTCACCATGCGGGCGATGCGCATCGTGCCTCCGTCGCCGGCAAAGCGGCGGTCGGGTAGCAGGGCCTGAAGCCGCGCCCAGTCTGCCAGCGGCATGCGCAAATGGGTGCCGTCGTGATCCGGCGCGGCGATCGCGCCGCCCGGAGGCACGGTCTCGGCCAGGGCCGCGGCAAGAAGCGAGACGCCATCGTCCTCGTAGTCGGGCGAGGACCAGGTGCGGATGTCGGCGATCCAGCCCTGTCCCATCAGGTGTGCGCCGATCGAGGGGATGACCGCCACGGGGTTGCCGCTGGCCGGAACGACGATGAACCAAGGGCGCGTCGGGCTTTCCCAGAAGCGTGTGAGGAAGCCGGTAACGTGGCGGATGTCGGAGTCGGTGGTCAGCAGCAGCGCGTCCAGACCCCGTGTCGCCATCAGCGCCTGCAAGCGGTCGCGCCTTGCGTGATATTCGGTCGGCGGCAGCAATAGGGTCATGCCCCGGCTTCCTCGGAGAGAACGGTGAGGACGCGGGATTTCCCGTCGAGCCCGAAGGTGGTCCGCGTCTGGCGGTCCATGGCCAGCAGGGCCGCGATGCCGGCGGCGCCCGAGGGGGTCGAGGCGAGGCGGTGACGGGTGGCGGTGTCGGTGCCCTGGCGCGCCTCGTCCTCGGTGATCGTCAGGAACAGGTCGGCGTCCCGCGCCAGCCCCTTGAGCGCGATAAGCGAGGGTTCCTTGCAGTCGAGCCGCCCCATGATCGAGACCGGGCCCTGTGTCGTGACCGGCGCGCCGGCCTGGATCGAGGCGAACAGCGCGGGTGCAGCGGTGGGTTCCACCACGGCGATCGTCGGCCCGTCGCCCAGCCTGCCGCGCGCCACCGCGGCGGCGGCAGCGGCCAGCCCGCCGACACCGGCCTGAAGCAGGACATGGGTGGGCGGTTCCGGCATCCGGTCCAGCGCCTCGTCCATCAGGACGGTGTAGCCCTCCATCAGAAGGTGGGGCGCGTCCGTGTAGCCTTGCCAGGAGGAATCCGACAGCAACACGCCCTCGCCGCGTGTCGCGGCCTCGGCGGCGGCGGTCATGCTGTCCTCATAGACGGCGCCGGCGCGGACGACCTCGGCGCCTTCTGCCTGCAGGCGCTGGGCAAAGGTTTCGGGCACGGTGTGGGAAAGGTAGATGCACGCCCTGGCGCCGAAGGCCGCGGCGCCCGCGGCGACAGACAGGCCGTGATTGCCGGCGCTGGCGGCGATGTAGGTGCGGCCGCGCGCCTCTCCCTTCGCGCCATCATGGGCGATCACGTTTGCCGCGCCCAGCGCCTTGAAGCTGCCCAGACCCATGCGCGTGCGTTCGTCCTTGACCCAGAGGCTGCGGATACCGGCGATGTCGGCCAGCGTCTCGGCCGAGACAAGGGGCGTTTCGGCGGCACGGGGACAGCGGGCAAGCAGAGCGCGAGTGGCTGTAGAGTCGGCGGCGGGAAAGGGAACGCCCGAGAGGGCGGGATGATCGAGGCCTTGGCGGCGAAAGGGGTTTTCCAGGTGATCCATGCGGTCATTGGGACAGGTTTGCTGCTGCCGATCAAGGACTATTGCGGCGGCGCACCGGTGTCCTGCCGAGGAAGGGGGCGCTGCCCCCGTCGCGTTCCGCGACTCCCCCGGAGTTTACCAGGCAAGATGAAGCGGCGGGGCGCCGCGCTCTGGTGTCGTCAGGCGTCGCGCTGCGCGATCCAGTCGTGGTCGGGATGGTTTTGGAAGCGCCACTTGCGCAGCGGCCCGGCCATGACGTTGAGGTAATACATCTCGTAGCCGTAGGGCGCGGCACAGGGATGGTGGCCCCTGGGCACCAGCACCACGTCGTGATCGCTGACAGACATCGTCACGTCGAGGCTGCCATCCTCGGTAAAGACCCGCTGATGGCCATAGCCCTGCGCCGGGTTCAGCCGGTGGTAATAAGTCTCCTCGAGATATGTCATGTTCGGAAAGTCGTCCTCGTCATGCCTGTGCGGCGGGTAGGAGGACCAGTGGCCCGAGGGCGTATAGACCTCTGTCACCAGCAGGCTGCCGGCGACATCGCGTTCCTCCATCGCGATGGGGTGGATGTAGCGGGTGTTGGCGCCCTTGCCGCGCGTCACCTGGCCGATGCCTTCGGGGCCGATCACCTGCGCGGGGTGATTTCCGCGAGCGGGAGCGGTGCAGACGGCCAGCGTGCAGGCGGTGGTGGCCACGGCCTGCCAGGACTGCCCGCCGGGAATGTAGACGCAGTGCGGCGGGATGCGCTCGAAGACGCTCATCCGCTCGCCCAGTTCGCCAAAGTCGCGGCCTGCGCCGGTGATATGCGCTCGGCCCTCGACCAGCACGAGGATCACCTCGGTGTCGCCAGTGTCGTCCTGCGCAACCTCGCCCGGTTGCAGCCGCCACAGGTCGAATCCGACAAAGGCCCAGTCGGGCGCCTCGGACGACCGGGCCGTATCCGGCGTGATGTGATGCACGCGGCCGGTCTGGCCGGCGGGTTTTCTCAGAAGGTCGGTCATGTCGGCCCCTTTCACCTCATTCCGTCTTGTCGTCGCGCCCGGGCCTGTCCCAGGCTACGAAGAACTGGTGCGCGCACCACGTCCCGGCGGCGGCGAAGAGAACCGCCCACCAGGTGTTGCCGTGAAACGCCTCGAAACCCGCCCAGCCATAAGTCACGACGACTACGGCCACCCGGCGCCAGATCGGCTTGAAGACCGGGTGGCGGACGTCGAAGGCGTCCTTGAGGCTCATCGCGCGATGGTCAGGCCGGCGCGGGCGCAGACCTCGACGATGTGCTCGTAGCCCTTCTTCGAGTATTCGTAGGGCGGCGCCTTGGCCGGGTCCTGTTCGGCCTCGACCACGATCCAGCCGGAATAGCCCATCGCCTTCAGCTTGTCCGCGACCTGCTGGAAGTCGATGCAGCCATCACCCGGCACGGTGAAGGCGCCCGCGATCACCGCGTCGAGGAAGCTGCGGTCGTTGGCGCGCACATCCCGCACGATCTCGGGGCGGATGTCCTTGAAGTGGACATGCCGCACGCGGTCGGCCCAGCTGTTCAGCGTGCGCATCACGTCGCCGCCGCCGAACAGCAGGTGGCCGGTGTCGAAGCACAACTGAACTGCCTCGCCAGAGCTCTCCATCAGCCAGTTGACGTCGTCCTCGTCCTCGATGATCGAGCCCATGTGGTGGTGGTAGGCCATGGGCATGCCCTGGTCGGCCATCCACTTGGCCAGTTCGGTCAGCTTGACAGCATAGGCAGTGACCTGGTCGCGCGTCAGCTTGGGGCGGTTGTTGACCGGGGTACCGATCTGTCCCTGAACGGTGTTGGAACACTCGGCATAGACGATACAGGGGCTGTTCAGGGCGACGAATTGCTCGACCTGCTGGCGGACGGCCTCGATCTCCTGTTTCACGTCGTTGACCAGCAGGTTTCCGGAACACCAGCCGCCGCAGAGCGCGATGCCCGCGTCGTCGAGGTAGCGCCGCAGCCCTTCGGTGTCATGCGGCATACGCTGGCCTCGCTCGACCCCGGTATAGCCGATCTCGACGCTTTCCCTCAGCGCCTGCTCCATCGTGAAGGCGGCGGTCAGGTCCGGCAGGTCGTCGTTCTGCCACGCGATGGGAGAGATCCCGATCTTGACGCTCATTGCGTGTTTCTTTCCTTGAGTGCCGCTTCGTAGGCGGCGCGTTTCTCGGTGACTTGGGGACGTTCGGAAACCTCGGGCACGGCGACCTCCCACCAGGTGCCGCCATGCGGCGTGCTGGGATAGGGATCGGTGTCGATCACCACGACGAAGGGGCCGGTGGCGTCCTTCGCGCGGGCCAGCGCCGCTTCGAGTTCGGCGATGGACGAGACATGCACCGCTGCTGCGCCCATGCTGGCGGCATGGGCGGCAAAGTCGATGTTCGACGGGTTCACGTGCGCCGTGTGGTCCATTAGGTTGTTGAACTCGGCCCCGCCGGTGCCCATCTGCAGTCGATTGATGCAGCCGAAGCCGCGATTGTCGGTGATGACGACGGTGATCTTGATCCCCATCATCACGGCGGTCGCCAGTTCCGAATTCGCCATCATGTAGCTGCCGTCGCCCAGCATGCAGACCACGTCGCGGTCGGGTTCGGCCATCTTGATCCCCATGGCGCCGGCAATCTCGTAGCCCATGCAGCTGAAGCCGTACTCCATGTGATAGGCGCCGGGGCGCGGGGCCTTCCACAGCTTGTGCAACTCGCCGGGCATGGTGCCGGCAGCGCACATGACCACCGTGTCGGGGCCGGATGTGCGTTGCACGGCGCCGATCACCTGCTGATCGGTGGGCAGGGCGTTGCCTCCTGCTTTTTGGCCTACCACTTCGCTGCTTGAGGGCGCAGCGGGCGCGTCGGTCAGTGGATCGACCTTTGCAAACCAGTCGGCCTTCAAGGAGGGGTCGGGTGCGTCGGCCTGCCACGGGCCGATTTCCAGCATCATCTCGGTCAGGGCGACCTTGGCATCCGCCTGCAAGGGCTGCGCGCCGTGCTTCATCGCGTCGTATGCTGCGACATTGACGCTGACCAACCGGCGGTTTGGGTTGCGGAACAGCGCCCAGCTGCCGGTGGTGAAATCCTGGAACCGCGTGCCGACACCGATCACGACATCCGCGGCGGCGCAGACCGCGTTGGCGCTGGCAGCCCCGGTGACGCCAACGGGGCCGAGGTTCAGCGGATGGTCCCACGGTAGGGCGCTTTTCCCGGCCTGCGTCTCGACCACGGGGATGTGGTGCGCCTCGGCGAAGCGTTGCAACTCCTCGCAGGCGTCGGCGTAGTGCACACCGCCCCCGGCGACGATCACCGGCTTTTTCGCGGCGCGCAAGGCGGTCACGACGCGATGCAGTTCATGCGTGTCGGGGCGGGGGCGGCGGCGGTGCCATGTCTGCGGGGTGAAAAAGGATTTGGGATAGTCCCAGGCCTCGGCCTGCACGTCCTGGCAGAAGGCCAGCGTGACCGGGCCGCACTCGGCCGGATCGGTCAGCACGCGCATGGCGCGGGGCAGGGCGGTCAGCAGGTGCTCGGGTCGGCTGATCCGGTCGAAATAGCGGCTCACGGGGCGGAAGCAGTCGTTCGCGGATACGGTGCCGTCGCCGAAATCCTCGATCTGCTGCAACACGGGGTCGGGGCCACGGCTGGCAAAGACATCGCCCGGCACGAACAGGACCGGCAGGCGGTTCACATGCGCCAGCGCGGCGGCGGTGACCATGTTGGTTGCGCCCGGCCCGATCGAGGACGTGACCATCATCGCACGCTGCCGTTTCAGCTGCTTGGCATAGGCGATGGCGGCATGGGCCATGGTCTGTTCGTTGTGGCCGCGATACGTCGGCAGCGCATCGCGCATCCCATACAGGGCCTCGCCCAGCCCGGCCACGTTGCCATGGCCGAAGATCGCCCAGCACCCGGCGATGAAGGCTTCGCCCGCTTCGGTCTGCTGCGCGGCCAGCCAGCGCACCATCGCCTGGGCGGTGGTCAGTCGGATCGTTGCCATGATCTCCTCCTCTAGCCAGTATGTCTTCTGGCCCAATACATCCTCGGGGCTCCCAGGGGCGTCCCCTTCTTGCCTCCCGGTCAGCCGCGCGCGGCGTCCCAGTGGCCGCAGAGCCGACGAAAATTCTCGGCCATGTGCGTCACCGCCTGCCGGTCGGTCATGTCGCCGCTCATCCACGCCTCTGCCGCGGCGCCGAAGATCGTGCGTCCCACGGCAAAGCCCTTGACCAGCGGATGCCGTGCGGCGACGGCGAAACTTTCCTTCAGCGCAGTCTCCTCTGCTGCGAGGCCCAGCACCACGATACCACGGGTGTGGCGGTCGTAGCGCTCGATCGCATCGACGACGGCCGACCATGCGGCGTCCGAGGTCATCGGCTCCAGCTTCCACCAGTCAGGGTAAACGCCAATGTCGTAGAAACGCTGGATCACCTGCGCTGCCGTGGTGTCATCTACCGGGCCGACCTTGGACGGGATCACCTCGAGCAGGAATTCCAGCCGGTTGCGGCGGGCGGCGTGGAACAGGCGCAGGACGGTTTCCTCGTGATGTGCCCAGGTCTGCGCGTCGTCGTCCGGGTGCGCAAAGCACAGGCATTTCACCACGTGCTCCAGCGGCCATTCCGACAACCCGCCGAAATCCGGCCCGATTTCGGGTTCCAGCATCAGCGGGCGCGATCCGGGCCATTCGACGGGGCGCCCGATCCACAGGCCCGTGCCTGCCGCCTTGAACAGTGCGTCGCGCCCCAGCCGGCCATCGCAGAGCAGGCCATAACCCGGCTGGTTGCCCGCCACGGCAAGGCAGGCCTCGAGGCAGAGCGTCTTGAACGCGCCGATCTTGTCGGGGGTCGCGCCCGGCAGCTCTTCCATCTGCATCCGGTGGTCGAAGGCGAAGACCCGCATCACCGGCCAGTCGCCCCGGCGGTTGGTCGCCCAGTGCACCTGTTCCAGCGCGACATCCTTGCGCAGCGCCCTTTCGCGGACGCCGCGTTTCAGGAAGAACTGCAATTCCTCCCAGCTGGGATAGGCGGGGGTGCAGCCGTGGCGCGACACGGCGAAGGCGCCGCAGGCATTGGCGTATGTCAGCGCGGTGGGCCAGTCCTCGCCATCGAGCCAGCCCTTGAGCAGCCCGGACATGAAGCCGTCGCCCGCGCCCAGCACGTTGAACACCTCGATCGGGAAGCCGGGGCCGCTTTCGCCCTCGTCGAGCGTATCGGGGATCGCGCCGGTAAACGCCGCGGCGCCCATCGGCCCGCGCTTGCACACCAGTGTCGCGTTCGAGACCTTGCGCACTTCGCGCAGCGCCTCGATCGTATCGGTGCTGCCCCCGGCGATGTGGAATTCTTCCTCGGTGCCGACGATCAGGTCGAAGAGATGCAGCGTCGCTTGCAGCTTTTCGGTCACCTTCTGCGAGGCGATGAACCGTTCCTCGCCCGCACCATGACCCGCCAGCCCCCAGAGGTTCGGGCGGTAATCGATGTCCAGTGCGGTCTGCATCCCGTTCTCACGGGCGATGCGCAACGCCTTCAGCACCGCAGCCTCTGTGCGTGGATGCGACAGGTGGGTGCCGGTGGCGACGACGGCGCGCGCCTCGGTGATGAAGGCGGGGTCGATATCCTCTTCGCCCAAGGCCATGTCGGCGCAGTTCTCGCGGTAGAAGATCAGCGGAAACTGGCTCTGGTCGCGGATGCCAAGCAGGACCAGCGCGGTCAGGCGTTCCGGGTCGGTCCTGACCCCGCGCACGTCTACGCCCTCGCGCGCCAGTTCCTCGCGGATGAAGCGGCCCATGTGCTCGTCGCCGACCCGGGTGATCAGAGCTGATTTCAGCCCCAGCCGCGCCGTGCCTGCGGCCATGTTGGTGGGTGACCCGCCGATGTACTTCTGGAACGAGCCCATGTCCTCCAGCCGCCCGCCGACCTGCGCGCCGTAGAGATCGACAGTAGAGCGTCCGATGGTGATCACGTCGAGCGGCTTGGTCATGGCAGGGGTTCCGGGCATGTCGTCGGCTGCCGAGAGGTTTGCGGCGCGCGGGTCTTCGCGTCAATCGGGCGAGGGCGGTTTCCTGTCACCGATGCAAGAATTCATGACCATATCTGATGATGGGATCCCATCATCAGATGGATTCTGGCAGGTAGAGGTCAGGATTCAGGAAATGTTGGCCCGGCACCGCCGGGCGGTCGGACTGGGCAGCCGCGCTCATCAGTGAGACGGTCTCGGCAAAGAGCCGCGACAAGGGCGTGGCGATGGCCATGGTCACATACCGGTCGGCCAGCGCGGCGCGGCTTTCGGGGGTTAGTTCATGCACCACCATCGCCACATCACCGGGGCGGCGCACCTCGCGCAGGGCTGCGATGGCCCCTTCCATCCCGCCGCCGGCGCAATAGAGGCCGCGCAGGTCGGGTTGCCGGTCGAGCAGGTTCAGCGTCGCCTCGTAGGTCAGTTGCCGGGTCTCGAGGTTGACCATCGTATCCAGCACCGAGAACTCGGGCGCGAATTCCCTCAGGTAGGATCGGAACCCGGTTTCGCGCAATTCGTGGCCGTGCCAGCGATAGCCGCCGACGAAAACCGCCATCTTGCCGGGCTTGTGGATCGCGGTGGCCAGCATCTGCCCGGCGATGCGTCCGGCCTTGAGATTGTTCAGCCCCGCATAGCTGTGTCGCACGCCCTGCGCGAAGTCGTTGAGCAGGGCGAAACAGGGCGTGCCGCTGTCCTGGACGGTCGTGACCGCTTCTGTCACGTCGTGATGGGCGACGGCCGTGGCGGCCAGCACGTCGCAGCGCCGCGCCATCTCTTTCATGAGGCGGGCGAATTCCGAGGGCGCCTGCGAGGTGGCAAAGGCGAATTCGGCCCGGCCACGGATGCCGGGCGCGGCCTGCACCGCCGCTTCGGCCGCAGCGCGCATTGCCTGCCAGAAGGCCTGGCGTTCCTTGTGAAAGACAAAGCCGAAGCGGATTTCCGGCAGGTCCGCCGTCATCCGCTGCCCGATGAGCGAGGCGGCATGGTAGCCGATCTCGCGCGCCGCCTGGTAGACGCGGCGGGCGGTTTCCTCGCGCACGCGGGCGCGACCGTTCAGAACCCGGTCGACGGTGGCGACGCTGACGCCGGCGGCCTCGGCGACATCGGTGATGGTGGGGCGACGGGCCATGCCTGTCCTTCTTGAAATAAAGCCATCATCAGATGACAGTCAGAATGATGGGTTGCAAGGAAAACCTTCCTTGCATTCCACGCTCTCTTGCGCGGCCGCTGGGAATCCGGCACCGCGGCACAGACGCTGGCAGGGAGGTCGGGATGAAACCGCTGGGCATCGGTCTGATCGGGACGGGGTTCATGGGCAAGGCGCATGCGCTGGCCTGGCGCGGGGCGCGGGCGGTGCTGGGCCGCAACCTGCCCGAGACACGGCTTGAGCTGCTTTGCGATACGCCCGCCGACAAGGCGCGGGACATGGCCGACCAGTTCGGTTTCGCCCGGGCCACCGACGACTGGGAGGCGCTGGTGCGCGACCCGGCGGTGGACGTGGTCTCGATCACCACGCCGAACAACCTGCATCACCGCATGGCGCTGGCGGCGCTGGAGGCGGGCAAGCATGTCTGGTGCGAAAAGCCCATGGCGCTGACCCTGGCCGAGGCCGAGGAGATGGCCGCAGCCGCCGCGCGGGCGGGCACCGTCACGCTGCTGGGTTACAACTACATCCGCAACCCGGCCTTCCGCCACGCGCAGAAACTGATCGCCGAGGGGCGGATCGGGCGCGTGGTGCATGTGCGCGGCTGGGTGGACGAGGATTATCAGGCCGATCCCGACCTCGCCTGGACCTGGCGGGCGCGGCTGGCCGATGCGGGGCTGGGCACGCTGGGCGACCTCGGCTGTCACCTGGTGTCGCTGGTGGTTGGCCTGTGCGGGCCGATCGAAAGCCTGATCGCCGACACGCAGATCATCCACCAGACCCGTCCGCTACCCGATGGCTCGGGTCGCGGGACGGTCGAGAACGAGGATACGGCAACCGCGATCCTGCGGTTCGCAAGCGGTGCGCAAGGCTCGATCAGCACATCGCGGTCGGCCTGGGGGCGCAAGAACCGGTTGGATGTCGAGGTGCACGGGACGAAGGGCATGATCTGCTTTGCGCAGGAGCGGATGAACGAGCTTCAGCTTTACATCAACGAGGGGCCGAAGGGCGAACAGGGGTTCCGAACGATCCTCACTTCGCCGGAGCATCCGCCTTTTGGCGCCTTTGTCCCGGCGCCGGGGCATCAACTGGGCTTCAACGACCTGAAGGTCATCGAGGCCGGCGACCTGCTGGCCGCGATCCGGGACGGCGGCGCGGCCTATCCGTCGATGGCGGATGCGCTCGGCTTCGAGCGGGTGATCCACGCGATTGCCGACAGCGCCCGGGCAGGCGGAGTGCGGGTGAGCCTGGGGTGATCCAGCGGCGCGCGCCTTCGGCGCGCACGGGATGTCTCGGCCTGCGGCCTCGGGTGCGGGGCCTCTGCCCCCGTCGCGCATTGCGCGCGACTCCCCCGAAGTATTTGCAGTCCAAGGAAGCCTAGTCGATGGCGCGCAATTCATCGGCCCGGCGTTTCAGAAGGGCGATGCGGGCCTCTTCGGTGGCGCTTGCGCGGTGCGTGGCGAGGCGGCCGGCCTGCGCGTCCAGCCTTGCGGCGCGGGCCTCGATCGCGGCGATGTCCTCTTCGCTGGCGCGTGGCGTGGGGCCGGTCAGCAGGCTGTCGAGCGGCAGCAACGCGGGGTAGGGTGCGCGGGCGATACCGGGCGTTTCCGCCGCGTCCAGTTCGGGGAACTGGGTGCAGGCGGTGAGCAGGATCGCAAGGCAGGGGGCGAAGAGGCGCATGGCATCGTGATGCCGCAGATTTCGCGGCGGGGCAAGCGGCGGGCTTGATCTGAACGTGCGTTCAGATAACCATGGCGCGCATGGCCAGAACCCAGGGCAGTCATTCCGAGATCACCGGGCCGCGCGTGCGCGAGGCGGCGTTGCAGCTGTTCGCCAAGCATGGCTATGCGGCGGTCTCGATGCGCCGGATCGCGTCGGAGGTCGGGGTGCAGGCCGGCGCGCTCTACAATTACACGCCGGACAAGCAGGCACTTCTGTTCTCGCTGCTGCGCGGGCACATGGACGACCTGCTGGCGGCGCGGGCTGAATTGCGCGACGCCGGCGGGGCGCTGGTCCGGCTGGAACGTTTCGTGCGGTTCCACATCGCCTTTCACCTCGAGCGGCCCGAGGCGGTGTTCATCTCCTACATGGAGTTGCGCAATCTCGAGCCCGAGAACTTTGCCGTGATCGAGGGGCTGCGCCGGGAGTATGAAGGACAGCTGGAGGCGATCCTGCGGCAGGGCGCGGCCGAGGGCGTGTTCGACGTGTCCGACGCCAAGATCGCGGCACTGGCGGTGATCGCCATGCTGACGGGCGTTACCACCTGGTATCGCAGCGGCGGGCGCCTGTCGGTGCCCGAGGTGCAGCAGATCTACTGGACCATGGTGCGCAAGGCGGTGGCGGCCTGACGGTTCAGCGCGCCTGCTGGATGCTTTCAAGGTATTCGACCAGCGCAACCAGGTGGCGCGGTGTCGGCGTCGGCTTGCCGTCGCCGGAATCGAAGGGGACGAGGTCGCCTTTCAGCAGCTCACCGAATTCCGGCATACCGGGCAGGTCGATGTTGGAGCGGGTATAGCCATCGACGGTGGACATTACCTTGGCCCGCGGAAAGGTTCCGCCGTTGCGCAGGGCGATCAGCGTCAGGTCGGCGGGGACCCGGGTCATGCTGCGCGCCATTTCGCCATCGCCGCGCCCGTTTTCGCCGTGGCAGATCGCGCAGTTTTCCATGAACAGGGCGCGTCCGTCCTGCGGGCCCGGCATTTCGGGGTCCATGCATCCGGCCAGCAGGGCCGTGACGGACAGGATCAGGAATGCGCGCATGGGTCTGCCTTTCGCTGGGTCTGCTTCTTGGTGGCAAGGCGCGGGCCCGGGTGCAAGCGGTTTTCGCAGGGGCCCGGGACGGTGGCGGTTGACTGCCTTGTCGCGGGCCTGCGATCCTCGTCATGCGGACGTGACAGCGTCGCCGCTTCGCGCCAGAGTGGCCGGGGGTGGGGGAGGAATGCCATGACGCCAGACGCGGCCCAGGCCTGGTTGGAAAAGAATTTCGCGCCCTGGGTGCTGGCCCTGTCGCCGCGCGTTACAGGAATCGGTCCCGGAGGCGCCGTGCTGGAGATCCCGGTGACCGATGCAGTGGCCCGTGTGGGCGGCATCGTCTGCGGGCAGGCTCTGGCGACTCTTGCGGATACGGCGATGGTCCTGGCCTGCGCGGGCGAACTGGGGGAATTCGTGCCCGTGGCGACGACCAATCTCGAGACCCGGTTCCTGACTGCGGCGCGGGGGCAGGCGGTGCGCTGCGAGGCGCGGGTGATCCGGGCCGGGCGGGCGCTGATCTTTGCCGAAGCACGTCTGTCGAGCCTGCCCGAGGACAAGCCGGTGGCGGCGGCCAGTGCCACGTTCTTCAGGCCGTGAGGATGAGACGCTGATGCACTATGCGCTTGTGATGATGCTGGCCGGGATCGGCATCCCGATGCTGGCGGCGACGAACGCGGCTCTGGGAATGCGGCTTGGCTCGCCGGTGGCGGCGGCGGTTATCCTGTTCGTGGTGGCCTTCGCCGTCAGCCTGACGGTCTGGCTGGTCCGGGGTGCGGGCGGGCTGGGGCAGGTGCTGACGACGCCGTGGCACTTGTTCACGGGCGGGTTCTACGTCGCCTTCTACGTCCTGTCGGTGACCTTCATCGCTCCGAAATTCGGTGTCGGGAACGCGGTGTTCTTTGTCCTGCTGGGCCAGTTGGTGAGCGCTGCGGCGATCGACCATTTCGGCCTGTTCGGGGCGCGGGTCAGCCCGCTGGACGGGACGCGTGCGCTGGGCATCGTGGTCATGGCGCTGGGCGTCTGGATCACCCAGCGCGCCTGATGGGCCGCTGCGGCGCGCTTTTGGCCGCATCGATGTCCGAAAGCGCCTCTCGGGTGCGGTGCCGCGTTGCGCCCGGCCGCAAGAGCGGCTAACCCGAGCACGGATTTGCACAGGAGCCCGCCCATGTCCGACCCTCTGCGTCTGGGTATCGCCGGCCTTGGCACCGTTGGTGCCGGCGTGGTCAAGATCGTCCGCCAGAAAGCAGCCCTGTTGGAGGCCCGTACCGGTCGTCGGATCGAGATCGTCGCCGTCTCGGCCCGCAACCGTGACAAGGACCGGGGTGTACCGCTGACGCAATACGCCTGGGAGGACGACCCGGTAAAGCTGGCCACCCGCGACGACGTGGACGTGTTCGTCGAACTGATGGGCGGCAGCGACGGCCCGGCCAAGGCCGCAACCGAGGCCGCGCTGAAGGCGGGCAAGGATGTTGTCACCGCCAACAAGGCGCTGCTGGCCCATCATGGGCAGGCGCTGGCCGAACTGGCCGAGACCGAGGGGCGTGTCCTGCGGTTCGAGGCGGCGGTGGCGGGCGGCATCCCGGTCATCAAGGCGCTGACCGAGGGCCTGGCGGGCAACGAGATCGTCCGCGTGCTGGGCGTTATGAACGGCACCTGCAACTACATCCTGACCCGGATGGAGGATGGCGGCCTGACCTACGAAGAGGCGTTCGCCGAGGCGGATGGGCTGGGCTATCTCGAGGCCGACCCGCAGCTGGACGTGGGCGGCATCGACGCGGGGCACAAGCTGTCGCTGCTGGCCGCGATCGCCTATGGCACTCAGGTCGATTTCGCCTCGGTCGAGCTGGAAGGGATCGGCCGTGTCGCCATCGAGGACATCCGTCAGGCGGCCGACATGGGCTATCGCATCAAGCTGCTGGGCGTCAGCCGGATGACCGGCCGCGGACTGGAGCAGAGCATGGCGCCCTGCCTGGTGCCTGCGACCTCTCCGCTGGGGCAACTGACCGGCGGCACGAACATGGTGGTGATCGAGGGCGACCAAGTCGGCCAGATCGTAATGCGCGGCGCGGGGGCCGGCGAGGGGCCGACGGCCAGCGCGGTGCTGGGCGACGTGCTGGATATCGCGCGGGGCACGCGGCTGTCGACCTTCGGCATGCCCGCGACGCTGCTGAAAAAGGCCAAGGCCGCTCGGGCGACGACGCCGGCGCCCTATTACCTGCGCATGGCGCTGCTGGACAAACCGGGTGCGCTGGCCAAGGTGGCGACGGCGTTGGGCGATGCCGGCGTCTCGATCAACCGGATGCGCCAATACGATCACACCGACGACACAGCGCCAGTGCTGATCGTCACGCACAAGACGACGCGCGCGGCGCTGGACGCGGCGCTGGCCGCCTTTCCGGCGACGGGCGTGGTGGCCGGCGAACCGGTGGTGCTGCGGATCGAACATGTCTGACGCCGTGGGTCGCTGCTAACGCCAGCAGGCTTGCCCCGGCGGCACCGAGCAGGCAGAACGGTGCGAAACGACCCTTTTAGGACGGTGACCATGACCAAGACCCAAGACTTCAACGACCGCATGCTGTCCCTGGGCCTGGCCCGGGTCGCCGAGCAGGCGGCCATCGCCAGCGCGGGCTGGATCGGACGCGGCGACGAAAAGGCCGCCGACCAGGCCGCTGTCAACGCGATGCGCGAGCAGCTGAACAAGCTGGACATCAAGGGCACCGTGGTGATCGGCGAGGGAGAGCGCGACGAGGCGCCGATGCTTTACATCGGCGAGGAGGTCGGCAACGGGAACGGTCCCGCGGTGGACATCGCACTGGACCCGCTGGAAGGCACGACGCTGACCGCCAAGGACATGCCCAACGCGCTGACCGTGATCGCCATGGGGCCGCGTGGTTCGATGCTGCACGCGCCGGACGTCTACATGGAAAAGCTGGCCATCGGCCCGGGCTACAAGCCCGGCACCGTGACGCTGGACATGTCGCCGGTGGAGCGTGTCAGCGCGCTGGCCGCCGCCAGGGGCTGTTCGACGAAGGACATCACCGTCTGCATCCTGGAACGCCCGCGCCACGAGGCGATGATCGCCGAGGTCCGTTCGACCGGGGCGGCGATCCGGCTGATCACCGATGGCGACGTGGCGGGCGTGATGCATTGCGCCGAGCCGGCGGTGACGGGCATCGACATGTACATGGGATCGGGCGGAGCGCCCGAGGGCGTGCTGGCGGCCGCGGCGCTGAAATGCATGGGTGGCCAGATCTATGGCCGCCTGCTGTTCCGCAACGATGATGAGAAGGGCCGGGCGAAGAAGGCGGGCATCACCAATCTCGATCGGGTCTATACCCGCGACGACATGGTGACCGACAACGTGATCTTTGCCGCGACCGGCGTGACCAACGGCTCTCTCGTTCCGGGGATCAAGCGCGAGGTGGGCTACCTGACCACCGAGACGATCCTGATGCGGTCCAAGACCGGGTCGGTCCGGCGCATGGTCTATCGCAACCCGGTGCAGTGACCGGGACGGCGGGGCGGGGGCTCTGCCCCCGTCGCGCTGATGCGCGACTCCCCCGAGGTATTTCGGGCCCGAAGAAGCAGGGGGCGGATTGGCTTATCTGGGCGTCGAAAGCAGTCTGACCGGGCGGCGCTGGGTGGGACCCGGCGTCGAACAGGAGCGGCAGGCCGAGGCCCTGGTGCAGGCGACCGGGCTGCCGCGCGCGCTGTGTTCGGTTCTGGCGCGGTTGGGCGTCGGCTCTGCCGAGGTGGACGGGTTCCTGGAACCAAAGCTGCGCGACCTGCTGCCCGATCCCCGATCGCTCAAGGACATGGAGACGGCGGCGGCGCGAGTCGTGCGGGCCGTTGAGGCGCGCGAACGGATCGCAGTCTTTGCCGACTACGATGTAGATGGCGGGTCAAGCGCGGCGCTGCTGGTGGACTGGTTGCGGCAGCAGGGACGGGCGGCGACCGTCTATGTCCCGGATCGCATCGACGAGGGCTATGGCCCGAACCCGGCGGCCATGCGCGCCCTGGCCGGGAGGCATGACCTGATCGTCTGCGTCGATTGCGGGACCCTGTCGCATGACGCCATCGCGGCGGCCGACGGCGCGGATGTGGTCGTTCTGGATCACCACCTGGGCGGCGAGACGCTGCCCGATGCGCTGGCCGTGGTGAACCCGAACCGGCAGGACGAGAGCGGCGACCTGGCGCATCTGTGTGCGGCGGCGGTGGTGTTCCTGATGCTGGTCGAGGCCGGGCGGCAGATGCGCGAGGCTGGGCTCCGTGGCCCGGACCTGATGGCGATGCTGGACCTCGTGGCGCTGGCCACGGTCGCCGACGTCGCGCCCCTGAAGGGCGTGAACCGGGCGCTGGTCCGGCAGGGGCTGGCCGTGATGGCGCGGCGGGCGCGGCCCGGTCTTGTCGCGCTGGCCGACGTGGCGCGGCTCGAGACAGCGCCCTCGGCCTATCACCTGGGCTATGTGCTGGGGCCTCGGGTCAATGCCGGGGGGCGGATCGGCAAGGCGGACCTTGGTGCGCGCCTTCTGGCCTGTGCTGATCCGGTCGAGGCGCAGGCCATGGCCGAGCGGCTGGACCAGCTGAACACCGAGCGGCGCGAGATCGAGGCGTCGGTGCGCGCCGCCGCGCTGGCGCAGGCCGAGGCGCGCGGGCTGGACGCACCGCTGGTCTGGGCGGCGGGCGAAGGCTGGCATCCCGGGGTTGTGGGCATCGTCGCCGCGCGGCTGAAGGAGGCGACGAACCGGCCCGCCGTGGTGATCGGGTTGGAAGGCGGCGAGGGCAAGGGCTCTGGCCGGTCGGTCGCGGGTGTTGACCTGGGCGCCAGCATCCAGCGGCTTGCGGCCGAGGGGCTATTGATCAAGGGCGGCGGGCACCGCATGGCCGCTGGCCTGACGGTGGAGACATCGCGGCTTGAGGAGGCGATGGCGCGCCTGTCCGAATTGCTGGAACGGCAGGGGGCGGGGCAGGGCGGCGCGGCGGACCTGCGCGTCGATGCGGCGCTTATGCCCGGGGCGGCGACGGTCGAACTTGTCGAACAGCTTGAGCGCGCGGGCCCTTTCGGGCAGGGCGCGCCCGGTCCGCGCTTTGCCATTCCCGATGCCCGCCTGTCCTATTGCCGCGAGGTGGGCAGCGGCCATCTCAAGATCGCTTGCGACGACGGCATGGGCGCGCGGCTGGAGGGGATCTGCTTTGGCGCGATGGACACGCCGCTGGGCCCGGCCCTGTCAGCCCGGGACGGGGGGCGATTCCACCTCGCCGGACGACTCGAGATCAACGATTTTCGTGGGCGGCGCAGCGTGCAACTGCGGCTGGAGGATGCCGCGCCAGCCAGCGGCAAGTGACGATTTTAATCACCTGATTTCAATGAGATGACAGGCTTTATCGGATTTCCGATGAGCGCGTGAATTTCGTGAAATTTCTGCTTGCAAGCCGCGCGCGCTTTGCTTAGAACCCGCCTACATCACGGCTCTGGCCCGTTCGTCTATCGGTTAGGACGTCAGGTTTTCAACCTGAAAAGAGGGGTTCGATTCCCCTACGGGCTGCCACTTACCCCTAATTCTATCATGATATCTCACCGCCGTCCGGCGATGTGCTTCGCGGATTGGCGCCGTGGGACAAGTGCCGCGCCGGGTCGATCGCGGTCGCTTTCAGTACCACGCATCAGGCATCGACGCCTTCTGGCGCGCGATGAAGTCGCGCAGCGCCTCGTCCGTCGCAATGTCGATCGGCGGGGGCTGATAATTGTTCAGGGTCTCCTTCCAGCGGGCATTGGCGCGCTGCGCGGAATCCAGCGCGCCGCGTTCTTCCCAGGTCTCGAAGGGCAGGTCGTCGTTCAGCCCGCTGTCCCAATACGCCGTCTCATAGTGGCGCAGCGTGTGGTCGGTGCCGAACATATGCTCGCCGGGGCCATTCTGGGCCAGCGCGTCAAAGCCGAGCGTGTCCTCGGTCACCTCGATCCCGGCGAGGTAGGAATGCAGCGCGCCCGCCATATCGCAATCCATCACGAATTTCTCGTAGGACATCGACAGCAGCCCGTCGAGGAAGCCGGCCGTATGCAGGATGTAGTTTGCGCCACCCTGGATCGCCGACATCATCGACATCATGGATTGTTGCATCGCCTGCCCGTCGGGCCGTTTCGACGTGCTGAAATTGCCCGCGCAGCGCAGCGGCAGGTTCAGGCGCCGTGCCAGTTGTCCCATGACCAGCGACCCCAACGCCGGTTCCGGCGTGCCAAAGGTCGGCGAGCCCGTGCGCAGCGACATGGACGACAGGAAGCCCGCCAAGATGGCCGGCGCGCCGGGGCGGACCAACTGGCTGAGCGCGGCAGAGACCATCGACTCGGCCAGGCATTGCGCCACAGCACCGGCCATCGTCAGCGGCGAGACCGCGCCGCCCAGCAGGAAGGGCAGGTGGATCGAACCCTGGCCCGCCTCGGCATAGGTGCGGATGCCGGCGGTTGTCACGCCGTCCAACACCAGCGGTGAGGTGGTGTTGAAATTGCCCATGATGACGCAATGGTCGTCGACGAAATCCGACCCGAACAGGATGCGGCACATCTCGATACTGTCGGCGGCCCGTTCCGGCGCGGTGATCGAGCCCAGGAAAGCGCGGTCGGAATAGCGCATGTGGGCATAGACCATGTCGAGATGGCGCTTGTTCACCGGCACGTCCGTCGGCTCGCAGATCGTGCCGCCGGAATGGTGCAGCCAAGGCGAGGATTGGCCCAGCTTCACCAGGTTCTCGAAGTCGCGGATCGTGCCATAGCGCCGCCCGGTATCCAGATCCATCACGAAGGGAGAGCCATAGGCCGGTGCAAAGACCGTCGCATCGCCGCCGATCTCGACGCTGTTGACGGGATTGCGCGCGTGCTGGGTAAAACGCGCGGGCGCGGTGCGCAGCAGGTCACGCACCATGCCCGGCTCGAATTTCAGGTTAAAGGCGGTGGCCGACACCGGCGTCACCTGCGCACCGGCCTGCCGGAACAGGCGCACCGCCTCGGCATCGTCGCGGATCTCGATGCCGATCTCGGCCAGGATGCGGTCGGCGGTCGCCTCGATCCGGTCCAGTGCCTCGTCGCCAAGGATGTCGTAGGTCGGCACCTTGCGGGTGATGTAGGGCACCCGCAGGTGGGTGTTCTGCCCCGGCGCGCGGGATTGCGCATCGTGGCCGCGGTTGCGGCGGGTGCGCCGTGCGTGCGGGGTGGTGGTCTGGCGTTCGTCCAACATGCGCGGCGTCTCCGGTTCCGTTGGATCAGAGTGGTGCTGCCCGGTGCCGTCCGGCAACCGCAGAAATCCTGCGCTTGGCCTAGCTGGGCTAATCCTGCATGCTGCTTGAGGAGTGTCCTGTCGACGCCTCGTCCTTGTCCTGCCTGAGGTCATCTTGCCGAAGCGTCCCTATGACCTGCCCCCGATGAGCGCGCTTGTGGCGTTCGAGGCCGCCGCCCGCCATGTCGGCTTCAAGGCCGCAGCGCGCGAGTTGAACGTGACGCCCGCCGCGATCAGCCACCAGGTCAAGGCGCTGGAGGCCGAGCTGCGCTGCGACCTGTTCCGCCGCCACCACCGGGGAGTCGAGCTGACCGAGACGGGCGCCTACCTGCTGGTGGCGCTGCAACGCGGGTTCGAGACGATGGGCGAGGCGGTGGACCAGTTGCGGCGGCGCTCCGACCGGGCCTCGGTCACGATCCGGGTGACGACGGCTGTCAGTTCCCTGTGGCTGACCCCCAAGCTGGCGCAGTTCTGGAAGGGGCATGGTGACATCTCGG
Organism: Thetidibacter halocola; assembly: GCF_018224955.1. GTDB lineage: Bacteria > Pseudomonadota > Alphaproteobacteria > Rhodobacterales > Rhodobacteraceae > Thetidibacter > Thetidibacter halocola. Next base: position 86,715 of record NZ_JAGTUU010000006.1, on the reverse strand, counting down.
TGGCGCAGATCGTCAGCGACCTGGACGTCGAGGGCGGCGATTGCGACCTGAGCATCCACTACGGCGTGGTGCCCGACGATCCTTCCTGCCGCGTGCTGTTCAAGGACCGGATCATGGCGCTGGGCAGCCCGCGTTTCGCCGCCGCGCATCCCGTCTCGGGCGTGGGCGACCTCGCCCGCCTGCCGCTGATCCATTTCGAGGCGGCGGTGGCGGGCTGGACCGACTGGCAGGCCTGGTTTCGCGCGCTGGGCCATGACGGGCCGATCCGCCGGGATCACCGGGTGAACAATTATGTCATCGCGTTGCAGGCAGCGCGGGATGACATGGGGGCAGTCCTGGGCTGGGTCGGCCTGACCCGCAGCTACCTCGAGAGTGGCGCGCTGGTGCCGCTCTTGCCGGACGAGATGCATACGGACGAGGATTTCTACATCCGCCTGCACCGCCACGCGTCGCAAAGGGCGCGGCTGGTGCATGACTGGTTGCTGAGGGCGCCCTCGGGCTGAGGCCCATCTTGTCGCGGCCAAAATATTCCATATATGGAATTTGTAAGAGCCATGATATGATGGCCCGCAACGGGCGGGTTCCGCCCGCGACAGACAGGAGACTGACAATGACCCTCGACCGAGCCGTTCTGGCCTTTGCCGGCGTGATGGTGCTGCTGAGCGTGGCGCTGACCTGGTTGGTGTCGCCCTGGTGGATGCTGTTCACCGCATTCATCGGGCTGAACCTGCTGCAATCGGCCTTCACGGGCTTCTGCCCGGCGGCGACGATCTTCAAGATGCTGGGCGTGAAGCCGGGCACGGCGTACAACTGAGGGCGGGACATCCCCCATGCGCGTCGCGGGTTGTCTGGTACGGCCCAGGCGCCCGGGGTCTGACCGCGCCGCCGAAGACCGGCAGCGCGGGCCCTTGGGCTCAGTTCGTCGTGACCGAACCGGTGATCTTGTTGGTATAGGCCCCATCCATTTCGCCCGCGTCGAACGTGCCGCCGCCGGTGATGGTGGCCCATTTCCCGGTGCCGCCTTCGATCATCCAGTCGCCTTGGGTGCGGCCCTCGGCGGTCATGGCCTTGGCCATCCAGTTGACCACCGCGACGTCGCCGTCGCTGTCGGTGTAGCGGCAGAGCCCACCGCCCGAAACCGCGCCTTTGTCGATCTTCATCGCGCCGAAGCAGGGGCCGGAGGCGGAGGCGAAGGGATTCATCGGGTTGGCGGTTTCGAACCGCTCATACATCGAAGTGGCGCTGACCACGATCAGGCTTTCGCTGACGGGCATCACCTGGGTGGTCGATGTGCCGTGGCCGGTGCCCGTGACATCGATGGTTTCGGCCAAGGCAGGAAGTGTGGAACAGGCGAAAAACCCGGCCGCGAGGGCGGCGGGAAAACGGATTGAAAACATGACTTTCTCCTATTGAATTCGTCCCGCAAGGTGCGGGCGTGGCACAAGTATAGCACACATGCCTGGGTTTGGGCCGGGAGTCTGGCGGCGCGCGCCGGGTTGGGTTGCGCGCTATAGGCTGGCAAGCCGTGTCTGTTCAGGGGCGGAGGGTGTGCGGGAACGGCGCACTGTGAGCCGGCATCCGGTTGAGCGAAGAACCAGCCGTGCGGAACAAGGGGCGTCAGCCCCGCCGCGTGAGCGTCATGCCACAGGCATGCCTTCGGCATGACGCGCCCCCACGCGGCGGCGCTTTGGGTGCCGTTGGCGAGACGTTCCTTCTGCGCGTGGACTTGGTCGGGATAAAGCACCTGCGTTCGACGGGCAGAGACTTCTCAACTTTCTTCAATGGAAGACGGAAGACCTTCTGTTAACGATAAAGTTCAAGACTCATTGGTTCTGAGTTTATCGATGAGTTAAATTCAATTTGACCCTGCGTCGTGTTGATTGAAAAGCGATAATCCACTGGGACTCGAGAAGTTATAAGCCGGCGAAAGCTGGCCTTCGACCTCTCGCTATTTGACGGATCAAGCGTGAAGAATAGGAATCCGGCGCGCCCTTGGTCAAACGGGTTCATTGTGGCGTCAGCAATAGACCAAGGATTACCCAAGTCTTGACTTCTGACTGTAGTAAATTTTAGAGTCTCATTCGCATACTCAAAATCTCCACTAGAAAAAACAAATCCGCTTTCCCGGCCCACATTCATTATTGATACTCGGAGAACAAGATGACCAGATGGAACGGGTTCTTCTGGTAAAGCCAAAAGCTCTGCCAGTGCGCGCTTGGCGTCGTCGATTAGCCGTAGTTCTTCTTCGATGAGACTCTTTAGAAGACCCTGAACGCTAAGTTTCCAGCCGTCCACATATTGATCTTTCAGAATGCCTTCTGCTAAAGTCAATCGTCCAAGCGCTTCGATCAGAGTAAATCTGATAGAAGCTTGTTCAAACTCTTCTTTAAACGCCTCAGCAAATGCTACAGATGAAGGGTCACCCTGCTCGATGGCGTCACGCTTCTTAGCCAGATTTCTAGTAGCTGAATCTATGGCCTCAGAAAGAATGACCTCAATTGGTCCGCGACACCTTAAAGTTACCAAGCGCTCCTGCAGACCCTGAATGCATCCAGAGTTCACAATTGATCTGTATGACTCGGTTTCATTGTTGATCTCGCGAAAAATAAGACGCGCTGCATTGTTTGGAACTTCATACTCCACTTCGTCAACTAGGGCATCTATTCCGACAATTTTTATATCTTCCTTATTCAAATACCAGGGGAATACTGTATTCGCCACTACGATTACTGAGTTTAGAAAAAGAAAGATTACATGGGGCCAAATGGAAATCAAGAATTTCATGGCGCCACCTCAGCGTGAACCTAGCGCCGCCGCCAAAGCTTGCATGTGGACTCGGTTGATCAAAAGTACTTTGTCAAGTGCCAATTCGAGTCGCCCAATCTCTGTGAAGTCCTCAACAAAGGATGAATGCAGAAAAGTGCCATTTCTGAAGGCTTTCAATCTACTCATCTCGAGAAGTTCATCCACTTCGGTCGTCGTTCGTAGTCTACACACTTCATCTTAGTATACACGCGCTTTATCCCTGTCAAAACGCTTTCGCGGACACGTCGCGTTTCGCGTGCGCGAAACGCGAGGGTTACCTCACAAACTTCTTGAACTTCACCCGCTTCGGCTCAACCGCATCGGCCCCAAGGCGCCGTTTTTTGTCCTCTTCGTAGTCGGTGAAGCCGCCCTCGAACCATTCCACATGCGCCTCGCCCTCGAAGGCCAGGATATGCGTGCAGATCCGGTCGAGGAAGAAGCGGTCGTGCGAGATCACCACGGCGCAGCCGGCGAAATCGACCAGCGCATCCTCGAGCGCGCGCAGCGTCTCGACGTCGAGGTCGTTGGTCGGTTCGTCGAGCAGGATCACGTTGCCGCCGGATTTCAGCAGACGGGCCATATGGACCCGGTTCCGCTCACCCCCGGACAGCAGGCCAACCTTCTTCTGCTGGTCGCCGCCCTTGAAGTTGAAGGCGCCGCAATAGGCGCGGCTGTTCACCTCGGCATCGCCCAGCTTGATCAGTTCCGCACCGCCCGAGATCGCCTCCCACACGGTGGCGTTCGGTTCCAGGTCGTCGCGGGACTGGTCTACATAGGCCAGCTTCACCGTGTCGCCCAGTTCGATCGTGCCGCCGTCGGGCTGTTCCTGCCCGGTCAGCATCCTGAACAGGGTCGACTTGCCCGCGCCGTTGGGGCCGATCACGCCGACGATGCCGCCCGGCGGCAGGGAAAAGGTCAGGTCCTCGATCAGCAGCTTGTCGCCCATTGCCTTGGTCAGGTGCTCGACCTCGATCACCTTCTGGCCGAGGCGCGGACCCGAGGGGATAATGATCTGCGCGCGGCCGACCTTTTCGCGTTCGGATTGGCTGGCCATCTCGTTATAGGCGTTGATCCGTGCCTTGGACTTGGCCTGGCGCGCCTTGGCGCCCTGCCGCATCCATTCCAGTTCGCGTTCCAGCGTCTTCTGCTTGGCCTTGTCCTCGCGCGCTTCCTGCTCCAGCCGCTTGGCCTTCTGTTCCAGCCAGGCCGAGTAATTGCCCTCGTAGGGAACGCCCCGGCCGCGGTCGAGTTCCAGGATCCAGCCCGTGATGTCGTCGAGGAAGTACCGGTCGTGGGTGATGATGAGGATCGTGCCCTTGTATTCGATCAGGTGGTTCTGCAGCCAGGCGATCGTCTCGGCGTCGAGGTGGTTCGTCGGTTCGTCGAGCAGCAGCATCTCGGGCGCCTCGAGCAGCAACTTGCACAGCGCGACGCGGCGCTTTTCACCGCCCGAAAGCCGGGTCACGTCGGCATCGTCGGGCGGGCAGCGCAGCGCCTCCATCGCGACGTCGATCTGGCTGTCGAGGTCCCACAGGTTCTGGGAATCGATTTCGTCCTGAAGCTGCGCCATCTCGTCGGCGGTCTCGTCAGAGTAGTTCATGGCCAGTTCGTTGTACTTGTCGAGCTTGGCTTTCTTGGCGGCGACACCAAGCATGACGTTCTCGCGCACGGTCTTGGTGGCGTCGAGTTCGGGTTCCTGCGGCAGATAGCCCACGCGCACGCCCTCGGCCGCCCAGGCTTCGCCGGAATAGTCCTTGTCGATGCCGGCCATGATCCGCATCAGGGTCGACTTGCCCGCGCCGTTGACGCCGACAACACCGATCTTCACGCCGGGAAGAAAGTTCAACCGAATGTTTTCAAAGCATTTCTTTCCGCCCGGATAGGTCTTGGACACGCCATCCATGTGATAGACATACTGATAGGCCGCCATTGTCCTGTCTCCTGCTGAACCCGATGCAGCGCCACAGATAGCGAAGCCTGCGAACGGGGGCAATCACGCGGTGTGTATGCGGGCCGGATTCCGGCGGACGCCAAATCGACGGGCCGGATTAAACCTATGTCAAGTTTCGCGTGCTTCCCTGCTCCCTGATTGGTCCGGAGTGGAAGATGACGGAAACGCCGAAAGAGAAATATCGCCGCAATCACTGGAAGCGCCTCTCGCTGCGATGGAAGGTGCCGATCCTGATCGTGGTTCCGACTGTTCTGATCACCGTTGCGGTGGCCCTGGCATCTCTTTACCTGGCAAAGGACGCGTTGGAACGGCAGCGGACGCTGGCCTATGACCAGTTCCTTGCCGATCGCGTCTCGGGGCTCGAGGGGTGGATCGACAACATCACCACCGACCTTCAGGGTCTGTCGGCCAACAAGGCGACGCGCGAGGCCATCGCGGCCTTCTCGCAGGGCTGGGTGATGGGGATGCAGAACCCCACCGAAACGCTGCAAAGACTCTACATCACCGACAATCCGAACCCGGTGGGCGAGAAAGACGCATTGGACGATGCCGGCGACCGGTCCCTGTGGTCCAAGGCGCATGCCACGTTCCATGCCGGATTCCGCGACATCCAGCAGACGCGCGGGTATTACGACCTGTTCCTCTTCGACCGGGCCGGGAACCTGGTCTATTCGGTCTTCAAGGAGACCGATTTCGCAACGAATTTCATCGACGGCCCCTATGCCGCCAGCGGCCTGGGCGAGGCGTTCCGCGCCTCGGTAGATGCCGAGCCGGGTGCCGTCCATTTCACGGATTTCGCACGCTATCAACCCAGCGCCGGTGCGCCGGCCATGTTCGCCGCGATGCCGGCCTTCGACCGGAATGGTGCGAGGATCGGCGTTGTGGCCTTGCAGGTTCCGATCGACCAGATCGTGCGCATCGTTTCCGATTCCGCGATACTGGGCAAGACAGGCCTGGTCTATGTGACGGGAGCGGATGGCATCGCGCGTTCGGCGTCGCGGTTCGACGGCGGGCATGACGTCCTGCAGAGGCTGCCCGACCTGCCGCATCTTTCGGGCCTGACCGCCGGGGAAAGCCGCATGATGGAAGGCGGTCCCGGCTTGTCCGGCAATCCCGTCCTGGTTGAGCTGGAGCCGGTTGATTTCGGCGGCAAGCCTCTTTTCGTCGTGCTTGAGCAGGACCTGGACGAGGCCCTGGCCACCGAACACGCGCTGGCCAAGACGAGCCTGTACCAGATCCTGTTCGTTGTCCTGATCGTTGGGGCGGTCGCCTACCTGATCGCCCGCTACGTGGTCGGCCGCATTCTTGCCCTCTCGGAGAGCGTCAAGGATATCGCTGCGGGACGGTATGAAAAGCTGGTCGCGCAGACCAAGACCGGGGACGAACTCGGCGACATCGCCCGCGCGCTGGAGAATTTCAAGCGCGAGCTCGAGGCCGGTCGCGAGGCCATGAAGGAACGGGAAAACCGCGCCGCCGAACAGATGCAGGTCATGCAGCGCGTGGGCGGTGCGCTGGACGAACTGGCCAAGGGCCGGCTTGATTGCGTCATCGACGAACATTTCCCCGAGGCTTTCGAGGTCCTGCGGGAGAATTTCAACGCAACGGTCGAGTCGTTGGGCCAGATCGTCACCGAGTTGCGCAGCGTCGCCGACGATATCGATGAGGATGCACGCACGCTCAGTTCGGGTGCCGACAACCTGTCGCAGAGAACGGAAAACCAGGCGGCCACCCTCGAGCAGACCGCCGCCGCGATGGAGGAGATCACGAAAAGCGTGTCCTCCACCGCGCAGGGTGCCCGCGAGATCGTCAGTGCCGCCGCCAAGGCGCGCCAGCAGGCCGAGAACGGCCAGGAAGTGCGCATGCGGGCCGTCGATGCGATGGGCTCGATCGAGACATCGTCCAAGCAGATCGGCCAGATCATCCAGGTGATGGAGGATATCGCCTTCCAGACCAACCTGCTGGCCCTGAATGCCGGGGTCGAGGCGGCGCGCGCCGGAGAAGTCGGACGCGGCTTCGCCGTGGTGGCATCCGAGGTGCGGGCACTGGCGCAGCGGTCGTCCGACAGCGCCTCCGAGATCCGCAGCCTGATCGCCAACTCCTCGGACAATGTCTCGAACGGGGTCAGGCTGGTTTCGGACATGGGCAAGGCGATCGAGGACATTCTCGCAGAGGTGAGCCACGTCACCGGCCAGATCGAGGCGATCGCCTCGGGTTCGGCCGAGCAGGCTACGGGTCTCGCCGAAATCAACAACGGCATTACGATGCTCGACAAGGTCACGCAGGAAAACGCAGCCATGGTCCAGGAAAGCGCGGCCTCTGGGCGGCAACTGATGACCAAGTCCGAGGAAATGCGCACCATCGTGACGCGCTTCTCCGGGCTTAGACTGATCGAAGACGCCCCGCAGCCGGATGCCTCGGCAAGACCAGCCCCCGCCGCGCCAAAGCCCGCCCGGACGGAGGCCGCAAGCACATGGAAGAACTCGGCAGCGAGCCCGGCAAAGCCTGATCCCGCCCCGGCGCGAAAGGTGGCCGGAGGTTCCGACATCTGGGAGGATTTCTGACCCGGCGTCAAAAGCCACGCCACCTGCACCCTTGACCCGCCGCGACAGGCATGAATCCTGCATCGTGGCAGTCATCGGGTGGGAATGCGGACTGGTATGGATCATGACTTGGACATGGGTGGGATCGTTTCGGGCATGGCGGTGGGCCTGTTCGGCGGTTCCTTCGATCCGCCCCATGCGGGCCATGTGCATTTCGCCCGCGAAGCGTTGAAGCGGTTCGGGCTGGACCGGCTGATCTGGCTTGTCTCGCCCGGCAACCCACTGAAGGCGGATGCGCCGGCCTCCATGGACAGGCGCATCGCCTTGTGCCGGACCGTCGCGACGCATCCGAAGATCCATGTCAGCCGGGCCGAAGGCGTTCTGGGCACACGCTACACGGCGGAAACCCTTGCGGCGCTGATGGCCCGGTTTCCCGGGGTTCGCTTCGTCTGGCTGATGGGTGCGGACAACCTGGCGCAACTCCACAGGTGGAACGACTGGACGCAGATCATGGACAGGGTGCCGGTCGGGATCCTGGCCCGGCCCGGTTTTCGCCTGGCGGCACGCAACTCGGTCGCAGCGCGCCGCTATCGGGCGGCGCGCCTGCCCGATGCGGCCTCGCGCCTGCTGGCGCGACAGCCACCGCCTTGTTGGTGTTTCGTGAACATGCCGATGCGGTCCGACGCCTCGTCGCTTATCCGGAGCAGGGGGGAATGGTAGCCGTCGGTCGGTGGCGCCACGGCTCACATCTTCGCGTGTTGCAGGCAGGGACTGGCTGGGCTTAGATCGGGACCATGAAAACGGGATTGGATCGAAGACGATTTCTGACTGGTCTTGGCGCTGCGCTCTGGGCCTCTCCGGCCATCGCCCGAGCGCCCGAGACATCCATTCGCCCGGTGGCGCGCGGCGAGGACCTGCGCCTCAGATCGCAGCCCGATCCGGCGGCCCTGATCGAACGGGCGCAACTGGGCGACCGGGTATCCTTTGCGCTCATGGATCTCAACAGCGGAGAGATGCTGGAGACGCATGCCGCGGACCTGGCACAGCCGCCTGCCAGCGTGGCCAAGGCACTGACGGCGGCTTATGCGCTTGAGTCGCTCGGGCCGGATTTCCGCTTCGAGACGCGGCTGCTGGCGACCGGGCCGATCACCGAAGGCACGCTGGAGGGCGACCTGATCCTTGCGGGGGGCGGCGATCCGACACTTGATACGGACGGGCTGGCGGATCTCGCGGATCAACTGCGCGCGGCGGGGATCACGAAGGTTGCTGGGGCCTTCAAGGTCGCCGGAGGCGCCTTGCCCGACCTGCCGCTGATCGATCCCGATCAGCCGGACCATGTCGGTTACAATCCGGCCGTCGCGGGCCTGAATCTGAACTACAACCGGGTGCATTTCGGCTGGAAACGCAACGGGTCGGGATATGAGGTAACGATGGACGCCCGATCCGAACGCTATCGGCCCGACGTGCGCATGGCCCGCATGAAGGTCGAGCCGCGCGCGGTGCCTATCTACACCTATGCCGACCGCGAGGGCCGCGACGACTGGACCGTGGCGCGCGATGCGCTGGGGGATGGCGGGGCGCGCTGGCTACCGGTGCGCAAGCCCGCTCTCTATGCCGGCGAGGTGTTCCAGACCCTGGCAAAGGCGCAGGGGATCAGCCTGCCTCCACCGCAGGTCATGCCCGCGCCGCCAGCCACAGGAGAGACGGTCGCGCGCCTGGAAAGCGGGCCGCTGCGGGTGATCCTGCGCGACATGTTACACTGGTCGACGAACCTGACGGCGGAAATCGTCGGTATGACGGCGACCTTGCAGCGCAGCGGAGCCGCACCGGCCTCGCTGCGCGACTCGGCGCGCGCGATGAACGCCTGGGCGGCAGCGCGTTTCGGCCTGACGACGATGGATTTCGTCGATCATTCCGGCCTTGGCGATGCCAGCCGGATCAGCGCCCCGGACATGGTCCGGGCGCTGCGCGAGGTGCGCCGCAGCAGAGGCCTAAAGCCGCTGCTCAAACCCGTGCCGATGAAGGACGAAAGGGGGCGTCCCATCGGCCAGCACCCGCTGGTGGTGCATGCAAAGACGGGGACGCTGAACTTTGTCAGCGGGCTTGCGGGCTTCATCGACGTGTCCGAAGGCCGGGAACTGGTCTTTGCGATCTTCGCGGCCGACCTCAATCGCCGTGCGACCCTGACCGAGGATCAGCGCGAACGGCCCGAAGGTGGGCGTTCGTGGAACGCGCGGGCAAAGTCCCTCCAGCAAGCGCTGATCGAGCGCTGGGGCGTCGTCTACGCCGCGTGATGGGTTCCGCGCGCGCTCAGTTGTGAACGATGACCTTCATGTTCTGAAGACCGACTGTGCGCGTCATCTCGAACAGAACAGCGGCATGGTCGGGATGCAGCCGGATACAGCCCGCCGAGGCGGGCCGCCCGAGCCGGTCGATCTGGTTCGTTCCGTGGATCGCGTAGTGGCCGTTGAAGAAGATCGAGAACGGCATCGGCGCGTTGTCATAACGGCTGGAGCGATGGTGCCGGGACAGCCACTTGGCCGTCCAGGCGCCACGCGGTGTCCATTTCCCCTTTCGCGCGGTCGAAACGGGCCAGGTGTGCGCGACCTGCCCGTCCTGAATCACGGTCATGGTCTGGTTCGACACGTCGACCTTGGCGATCAGCGGCGCCGCGGCGCCGATTATCGGCAAAAGGCACAGGATGGCGACACCCAGCACGGTAAAGGCAATGCGGTTCATAATGACCCTCCGGCAAATCGTTTCTTTTTCTTGCGGCGCCCAATTGCGCCTGGGAAGAAGAGTATCGCGCAGGGGAGATAGAACCAGTCCGGGAATCCTGACCGGGCGAACGAATTGCCAAGGATTGTAAGCGTTGCCTCAGGCGCGCAGGTGCCGGGCCCGCGCGCCGCGTTCGATCGCGGCGGCGTGCAGCCGGTCGAGGTTCAGCTCGTACCGGATCTCTTCCAGCAGGCGGAGTTCTGTTTCCTGGAGGGTGCCATCCGCCGCGGCGACATCGCAGGCCAGCGCATAGGCGGTCTCGAACAGCCGCTCTGGCAGGTTGTCTCGCGTCAGCCCGAACAGCGCATCCAGCCCGTCTTCCTGCTCGAAAAGGTCGAAGACCAGCGAAGCCATGACCGGGATGCGGTCAGCATCGTAATCGGCGAAGACGGGCAGGTTGTTCACCGCCGTCTCGATCTTGACCAGTTCGACGGTGCGCAGGTTCTCGTCCGAGGCGGAAACGGCGATCATCAGCGCCACAAGGCAATCCTGGGGGCTGAGGGGGTGCGGGTCTTCGGACATTGGCGGGCCTTTCGGAGAAGTGTCACGGGGCAATTTATTGACGCGCCTGCCCTGCCGCAATAGGAAGCGCGACGATCCTGCAAAACCCCTGGGAGTGTTCCGGATGTCCGAACTGCGCGATGCCGCGATGAATGCGAAGGCCTGGCCTTTCGAAGAGGCGCGCCGGCTCGCGAAACGCTACGAAAAGGCGCCTCCCGAAAAGGGTTACGTGCTGTTCGAGACGGGCTATGGCCCCTCGGGCCTGCCGCATATCGGCACTTTCGGCGAAGTCCTGCGCACGACGATGATTCGCCGCGCCTTCGAGACGATCAGCGACATTCCCACGCGGCTGATCTGTTTCTCAGACGACATGGACGGGATGCGCAAGGTGCCAGGCAACGTGCCCAACCAGGACATGCTGCGCGAACACCTGCAAAAACCGCTGACCGTGGTGCCCGACCCGTTCGGCGAATTCGAAAGCTTCGGCCACCACAACAACGCGATGCTGCGGCGGTTCCTGGACACGTTCGGGTTCGAGTATGAATTCTACTCGGCCACCGAGTTCTACAAGTCCGGCCAGTTCGACGCGACGCTGCTGAAGGCGGCGGAGCGCTATGACGCGCTGATGGCGATCATGCTGAAGTCGCTGCGCGAGGAACGCCAGCAGACCTATTCGATCTTCCTTCCGATCCACCCGGAAACCGGCCGCGTGCTGTATGTGCCGATGAAGAACGTGGATGCCGCAAAGGGCGAGATCACCTTCGACGACGAAGATGGCCGCGAATGGACGCTGCCCGTGACCGGCGGCAACGTGAAGCTCCAGTGGAAGCCCGATTTCGGCGCGCGCTGGGCCGCGCTGGGCGTCGATTTCGAGATGTATGGCAAGGACCACAGCACCAACACGCCGATCTATGACGGCATCTGCCGGGCGCTGGGCGTGCAGCCGCCCGAGCATTTCACCTATGAGCTGTTCCTCGACGACAAGGGGCAGAAGATCTCGAAATCCTCCGGCAACGGCATCTCGATCGACGAGTGGCTGACATATGCCTCGACCGAAAGCCTGTCCTACTTCATGTTCCAGAAGCCAAAGACGGCCAAGCGGCTGTATTTCGACGTCATCCCCAAGATGATGGACGAATATCACCAGCAGCTGCGCGCCTATCCCGACCAGGATGCCGCCGGCCAGCTGAACAACCCGGTCTGGCACATCCATGACGGTGCCGTGCCCGAATCGAAGATGGTCGTGCCCTTCTCGATGCTGCTGAACCTCGCTTCGGCGGCTGGGGCGCATGACAAGGACGCGATGTGGGGTTTCATCCGCCGCTATGCGCCCGATGCCTCGCCCGAGACGCATCCCGATCTGGATGCGGCAGCAGGCTACGCGGTGAAGTATTACGAGGATTTCGTCCTGCCCACCAAGGTCTTCCGCGCGCCGGACGAAAAGGAACGCGCGGCAATGGCCGATCTCGCCGACCGCCTGCGTGGCCACGAGGGCGAGACCGACGACGAGGCGTTGCAGACAATCGTCTTTGCCGTCGGCAAGGAGCACGGGTTCGAGCCGCTGCGCGACTGGTTCAAGGCGCTTTACGAGGTGTTGCTGGGGCAGAGTCAGGGACCGCGCTTTGGCGGGTTCATCGCGCTTTACGGCGTGGCCGAGACGGTGGCCCTGATCGACAAGGGTGTGGCCGGCGAACTGGCCTGACCGATCCGGGTGGCGTCAGGCGGCGCCCGGTTCCGCCGTCAGCATCAGGTCTTTGGCACGGTCATAGACCGCCTGGGTCGGCACGTTCAGCGTTTCCGCCGTCAGCATGGCGCGCCCCTCATACCACAGGCTGATGAAGGCGGACTGGGGCATCAGCAACTGGTAGGCGAAGCGCCGCGCTTCGGTCATGGCGCGTGGCGAGGCGGGCTTGTAGAGCGCCTGCACCCCGGCCTTGGGGTGCAATTGGCGCGTGTTCGGCACGTGCAGCATCCAGTGGCCGAGCCCCATCGCCAGCATCAGGCGGTCATGCCTGGGACGGCCGTTGCGGGGCAGCCAGATCACCGCCCGCCCGTCCAGCGGAACGTCCAGCAGAATCTCGTTCGGCGGGGCGGCGTATTCGACATCGACATTCAGCGCCCGGCACAGCGGATCCAGCGTGCCGCCGTCGCGCAGTGAGATCGCGGGGCTTTGCGACAGCATGTCCCGGATCAGGCGTTCGATTTCGTCCTCTGACGGGTCGACGGCGACGGGTTCGACATAGGGATAGGCAGGATAGGCTTTCGGCATCGGCTCCGCCCGTATTGGCATCAGGATCCCATCCGGTCTAGCACGCAAGGGGTTTATACATCCTCAAGGCCCGCCGGACGGTTTTGACGACCGCATCTGCCGACCTACCTTTGCGACATGTCAGGAGGACGACCCATGCGCATGATCCTGCTTTCGCTCGTTGCCGTTCTTGGCCTGGCCACCGCGCCACGGGCGCAGGAAGATGCGGCAAGCGGCATTCGCCATACCATCGAAAGCCAGATCGAAGCGTTCCAGCGTGACGATTTCGACCGTGCCTTTACCTATGCCAGCCCGTCGATCCAGCAGATGTTCCGCACCCCCGAGAATTTCGGTGCCATGGTGCGCAATGGCTATCCGATGGTCTGGCGTCCGCAGGACCTGAGCTTTGGCGAGTTGCGAGAGACCGGGGAATACAGCCTTCAGACGGTTATCGTGCAGGACGGCACGGGGCGATTTCATGCGCTGGAATACACGATGCAGCGCCTCGGCGCCGATTGGCGTATTGCCGGGGTGCGTTTCATCCCCGCGCCGGAACCCAGCGTCTGAACCGGGCCTGATGCAGGTGGGAATTGCGCCCCGCCCGGTTTTCCGGCATTCTGCCCGAAGGGCAAGAGGCCGGGCCAGATGGGGAAAACCCGCGCCGGCAAGACAAAGACAGGTGACATGAAACCAGCAGCATTCCCGCTTTTGGCCATCCTCGCCCTCGCCGCCTGCGGCGGCGGCAACTCCGAGCGTGCGACGCGCTATTACGGCGGTCCTTCGGTCAGTTTCGCATCGGGACCGATATCCAGCGGTTGTCTCACAGGCGGGCGCAAGGCGGCGAACCGCCAGCTGTGCGGCTGCATCCAGGGCGTTGCCAACCAGTCGCTCAGCGGTTCGGATCAGCGCATGGCGGCCAGCTTTTTCGCGGACCCGCATCGCGCACAGGAAATCCGCCAGTCCGACAATCCGCGGCACGAGGATTTCTGGAAACGCTACAGGGCGTTTGCCGATCGTGCCGAAGAGGTCTGCAAGGGTTACTGAGCGGCTTTCATCCGGACCTTTGGCGCGGCAAAGTCCACGATCTGCGCCGTCAGGCAATCGAGACTGTCGGTCCAGGGGATTTCCTCGGACAGCTGCGGCGCGGCCAGGGACAGTTCCGTGCAGGCGATCAGGATATGGTCGCACTGTTCGAGCAGGCGCTGCGCCTCCTGTTCCAGCGGCGCGGCGATGCGGCTGGCCGGGGCGCCGGCCTTGACCGCGCGGATCATCTCCAGCACCGGACCGTCATCCTCGGGCGTATGATGGCTGCCGGGCAGGTAGCTGTCGAAGATCCCCGTAAGCCGCGTCGCCGGCGAGGCCAGTATCCCGATCCGCCCCTTGTCGACCAGCGCCAGCGCCGTTGCCGCCAGCATGTCGAGAAAGGGCAGTTCGGTCGCGCCGCAGATCTCGGCGGTATAGACATGCGCGGTGTTGCAGGGCATGGCCAGCGCCTGCGCACCCGCCGATTCGAGATCCCGCACCATGCGCCGCAACACGGGCACCGGGCTGGGCCCGGTGCCGTCGATCAGAGCCTTGATGCGGGATGGCACAGCGGGATTCTGATGCACGATCAAGGGGATGTGGTCAGCGTCGTCCTGTGCCGGGACGGCGTCGATCACCTTTTGCATCAGCAGGACGGTGGCCTGCGGCCCCATGCCCCCCAGGATTCCGATCGGCCTCATGCTGTCCTCAGGCGCGGTCCTTCACGTCGAACACGTGGGTGTAGCCCGTCAGACCGATGGCGCCACCAGTGTGCAGGAATACCACCCGTTCGTCCTTGCGGAAATGGCCTTTTCGGATCAGGTCGATCAGGCCGGCAGCCCCCTTGGCGGAATAGACCGGGTCCAGCAGGATGCCCTCGGTACGGGCGAAGATGTCGATCGCTTCCAGCGTCGAGGGCGCGGGCAGGCCATAGCCTTCGCCGACGTAGTCGGTGTTGGCCACGACGTCCTCGCGCTTGACGACGCCGGGGCAGCCCAGTTTCTCGGCGGTCTTCTCGGCAAGGGCAAAGACGTTGGCCTCCTGCTTGTCCTTCGGCGCGCGCACCCCGATGCCCAGCAGCGGAATGTCGGCGTTCATCGCCTTGAGCCCGGTGATGAGGCCCGCCTGCGTGCCAGCGCTGCCGGTGGCATGCACGATGTGATCCACCAACAACCCCATGTCGTTGAATTGCGCCAGCATCTCGAAGGCACAGTTGACATAGCCCAGCGCACCGGTGGCGTTCGACCCGCCGCCGGGGATGGCATAGGCGTTGCGCCCTTCGCCGCGCATCGTCTCGGCCACGGCCTCCATTTCGGCGTTCATGTCGAGGCCGGGGCCGCGATGCTCGATGCTGGCGCCGTGCAGCACGTCCAGCAGGACGTTGCCGTTGAACTTGTAGTTCTCGTGATTGTAGCCGGTGCGGTCCTCGAGCAGAATGTGACAGTCGAGGCCCAGCTTGGCCGCAGCGGCGGCGGTCTGGCGCGCGTGGTTCGACTGCGTCGCGCCCTGGGTCAGAACGATGTCGGCGCCCTGTTCCATCGCCTCGGCCATCAGGTATTCCAGCTTGCGGGTCTTGTTGCCGCCGGTGGACAGGCCGGTGCAGTCATCCCGCTTGATCCAGAGTTCGGGGCCGTTCAGCGCCTTGGTCAGGCGGGGCATCGGCTCGAGCGGCGTAGGCAGGTGCGCAAGGCGCACGCGGGGAAAGCGGGCAAGGTTCATGGTCTGTCCTCAATGGTTGACGGCGCGGGGGTGCCGGGTGACCGTGTCGATGCGCGCCTCTGCCGTCAAGGCATGACCGACCATTCCTTCGGCGCGCGAGATCGTGGCCGTCGCTTGCGCAAGGTCGCCAAGGGCGCGGTCATCGACCTGTTGCCAGGTCACGCATTTCAGGAACTTGTGCACCGACAGGCCGCCGGTATGGCGCGCGGCGCGCCCCGTAGGCAGGACGTGGTTCGGCCCGGCGGCCTTGTCGCCGAAGGCGACGGTCGTCTCCTCGCCGAGGAACAGCGAGCCATAGGCGCGCAGCCGGTCGCGCCACCAACCCAGGTCGCGGGCCTGCACATGCAGGTGCTCGGGGGCATAGGTATCCGCGACCTCGGCCATTTCGTCCCGGTCGGCGCAGAGGATCACCTCGCCCATCGCGTCCCAGGCCGCGCGGGCGGCGCTGCGGTTGGGTTCGGGCAGTCGGTCGAGCGTGCCAGGCATCAGGGCCAGCACCGCGCGGGCCAGTGGTTCGTGGTCGGTGGCCAGCCAGCAGGGCGACGTCACGCCATGCTCGGCCTGACCGGCGAGGTCCAGCGCGACCATCGCGGGGTCGGCGCTGCTGTCGGCCAGGATCAGCACGTCGGTCGGGCCGGCCACCATGTCGATGCCCACGGGGCCGAAAAGCTGGCGCTTGGCCTCGGCCACATAGGCGTTGCCGGGGCCGCACAGCACGTCCGCCTCGGGTGTGCCGAACAGGCCAAGCGCCATCGCGGCGACGCCCTGCACGCCGCCCAAGCACAGGATCGTGTCGGCGCCGGCAAGGTTCATCGCGACCAGCACCTCGGGCGCGATGCCCTCGGCGCCGCGGGGCGGAGCCACAGCGGTGACATGCTGCACCCCGGCGGCCCTGGCCGTGGCAATGGTCATCAGCGCCGAGGCGATGTGCGCATAGCGCCCGCCCGGCACATAGGCCCCGGCGCAGGTCACCGGGATCAGCCGCTGGCCCGCCGTCAGGCCGGGGCGCAGTTCGATCTCGACATCGTGGATAGAGGCGCGCTGTGCCCGGGCGAAGGCGCGGATGTTGTCATGCGCATAATGCAGCGCGTCCATCAGGGTGGGATCGACGCTGGCCTTGGCCGCCTCGATCACGGCGCGGGGAACCACCACCGGTCCTTCCCACCGGTCGAGCCGGGCCGCATAGTCGGTGGCGGCCTCCTCTCGGTCGGTGCGCAGGCGGGCCAGCATGATCTGGACGGTATCGGCGATTTCCGCCGTCGCTTCGGGCGGAAGGCCGGGTGCGGATTTCAGCAGGCGGGGCATGGGCGCGTTTTCCTTGACGTAAGGGCCGGAGTTTCCGAAAACCTGAAAGTAGCCACAGGCGGAGCGGACGGATGCTGTTGAAGGGCGTGACCCTGAAGGGACTGGAAGTGTTCGAGGCCCTGGCCGCCACCGGCAGCGTCGCTGGCGCGGCCGAGCGCACGGGACTGTCGCAGCCCGCGGTCAGCCAGCAGATGCGCAACCTCGAGATCGCGCTGGGCGCGGACCTGGTGAATCACGGACGGCGGCCGATGATGCTGACGCCGGCGGGCCGGTCCTTCTTGGCGCGGACACAGACGGTCCTCAGCCAGTTGCGGCTGGCGCAGAATGAGCTGACCGCGATGGACCTGACCCATCTCAGCACGCTGAACCTCGGTGTGATCGACGATTTCGACAACGACCTGACACCGCGCCTGGTGTCGATCCTGGCCGAAAGCATGACGCGCTGCCATTTCAAGCTGATCACCGCGCCCAGCCACGAGATCTCGGACGCGATGAAGGGGCGTCGCCTGCACCTGGCGGTCGCGGCCTCGTCCGGCGCGGTCAGCGACGGGATCGTGGAATACCCGCTGGTGCGCGATCCGTTCATCTTCGTCTGCCCGGTGGGTGCGGTCGCCGACATGGGCGGCATCGACGCGGTCATGCACGGGCTGCCGCTGTTGCGCCACGACCGCGCGCAGCTGATCGGACGGCAGGTCGAGGCGCATCTGAAACGCCAGAACCTCGATTTTCCCGAACGGTTCGAGATCGGCGCGCACCTGTCGCTGATGACACTGGTGGCGCGCGGCGTCGGCTGGACGGTCACGACGCCGCTGGGCTACATGCGCGCCGCGCGCCACCACGACCGGATGGAGGTGCACAAGGTGCCGTTCAAGCCCTTCTCGCGCCAGATATCGCTCTTCGCTGCAACCGACTGGGCCGACCGCGTGCCGCGCGACGTGGCCCAGACCACCCGCGCCCTGATCCGCGAAATGGTCATCGATCCGGCCTTGCGGTTGTTGCCCTGGCTCGAGGGCGAGCTTCGTCTGCTCGATGGCTAAGGGGATCGCGCGCGTCATGTCGCCCAAGGTGACGTGGCCGCGCGCCGCTGAAAAGCCGGGCCATGCCGGTTTCTAAAACGGCAAGGCGAAGATTTCGGAAAGCTGAAAAATGCCTAGGGGATGAGGGTCAGGAAGGCGCGGACCGAGGCCTCGAACTCTCGCGGCTTGTCGGCATGTAGCCAATGGCCCGCGCCGGGGATCTTGGCAAACCGCGCCCTGGGGAACAGCGCGCGAATCCGGTCGCGGTGTTCCGGGCGGACATAATCCGACAGCGCGCCGGTCAGGAACAGCGTTGGTCCGTCAAAGCACCCCTCGATTTCGGGGAAGCCGAGGATCCCGGGCATCTCGGCGGCCAGCGTGTCGAGGTTCAGTTTCCATCGCTGCCCTTGCACGTCCAGCGACTGGGTGAAGAAGGTCTGCAACGCCTTGTCCTCGACCCGGTCCGCCAGTTGCGCCACCGCGTCCGAACGGCGTTCGACCTGGCTCAGGTCGACGGCGCGCATCGCCTCGATGAACTGGATCTGGCTGTGGGTGTAGCCTACCGGCGCGATGTCGGCGACGATCAGGCGGTTGACCATCTCGGGCCGGGTCAGCGCCAGCACCATCGACGCCTTGCCGCCCATCGAATGCCCGACCACGTCGGCGCGCCCGCCATGGGCCGCGATCACCTCGGCCAGGTCGTCGGCCATCGACGGGTAGTCGTGCACGTCTGTCCAGGGGCTGTCGCCGTGGTTGCGCATGTCGGGGGTCAGCACCAGCCGGTCCTCGGCCAGGCGACGGGCGATTACGCCCCAGTTCCGGCCCGAGCCATACAGCCCGTGCACGATCAGCAACGGCGGCAGCGCGCCCGGGGTTCCATGTGCGATCACGTTCAGCATGGGCCCCCTGATAGGCGTTTGCGGGACGTGTTTCCAGCGCGATCGCGCCCGTTCCGGTCCCGCAAGAGCGGCGTTTGCCCGTTGCAAGCGGGGCGGAACCCGCCCTAGGGTTGCGCCATGTCGCGATCAATGGAACCGCTCGAACGTCAGATGCAGCGTGCGCTGGGCCTGCCCAAAGGCACGCTGGACCAGACATTGCGCCGTGCGCGCAGGCTGCTGCCCCGGGACCTGCGGCGCGCGGCGGCGGCCTTGGCCGAGGCCCGGCAGGCCGAGGGCAATCCTCGGCTGGCCCGCCAGGTCGATCCGGCAAGATCGCAAGAGGCCGAGGCCCGGCTGCGGGCCTGGCTGTCCGGACCGGAGCCGCGCCGCCGCAAGGCGCTGCACTGGCTGGGAATCCTTGCGTCCTTCCTGGTCAGTCTCGCGCTTGGGCTGGGGATGCTGGCGGCGCTGGCGACCGCGACCTAGCCCTTCGTCCGGCGGCCGTGCAGGCGCAGGAACAGGCTTTCCTCGTCGTCGTTGCGAAAGAACGGCACCGATTCCGGCGGGTTGTCGTCCGCGGCGCGGGCCGCGATCTCGGCCAGCACCACCTCGGTGATGAAGGGCAGGTCGTAGTGTCGGATCTCGTCGATGGCGATCCATTGCAAGTGGCTGAGTTCATCCTCGGCGCCGGAAAAGTCGTCGGGGTCCGAGCATAGCGCCTCGGCGTCCACCAGGAAGAACCGCGCATCGAAGCGGCGCGGGCGGCCCGGCGGAGTGATGGCGCGAAACACGAATTGCAGCGCGTCGGCGGTTGGGCGGTGGCCGCTTCCTGCGAAATCCAGCCAGCCCGTCGGCACCTCGCCGGGCCAAGCGCCGGGTTCGCCCAGGACCTGAC
Source organism: Thetidibacter halocola (assembly GCF_018224955.1). Classification (GTDB taxonomy): domain Bacteria; phylum Pseudomonadota; class Alphaproteobacteria; order Rhodobacterales; family Rhodobacteraceae; genus Thetidibacter; species Thetidibacter halocola. The sequence continues at coordinate 67,056 of NZ_JAGTUU010000006.1, read as the reverse complement.
CGGTTTCCTCCCACAGTTCGCGGACGGCGGCGGCTGCCAGCGCAGGCACCAGCGCGGCGTCGGCATCCTCGGCCAGGCGGCTGGCACAGAGCGCGGGCAGGGGTCGAACCAGCGGCACGGTCGCGTCGGCGCGGTCCACCGCACCGCCGGGAAAGACGAACTTGTTCGGCATGAAGGCCGCCCTTGCGCCGCGCTGGCCCATCAGGACGCGCGGGCGCGTCGTGCGGTCGCGCAGCACGATCACCGTCGCCGCATCACGGATCGCTGTCTTGTCGATATGTTCTGTCATCTCTGCCCCGCTTGCGGGACGCGCCACGCCGGTATCAGGCGGGGTCGGCGAACCCATGCATCCCCCGCGCCCACTGGAACGCGACGATCGCCCCTTTCAGTCGCGGCAGAAGATAGAGCGACAGCCCGACGCAGCCAACCGCAAAGATCGTGAACAGGGTCAGCGGATCGGGGCGCCAGGCCTCGAACACGATCAACAGCAGCGGCGCCATGAGGTGACCGACAATCAGGATGGTCAGATAGGCCGGGCCGTCGTCGGCGCGGGCGTGGAACAATTCCTCGCGGCAGACCGGGCAATGGTCCCGGACCTTGAGGTAGCTCAGCATCATCGGCCCGGAGCCGCAGTTCGGACACCGGCGGCGCCAACCCTTCATCAGGGCAGGCCATGTCTCGCGCGGCGCATGGTGGTCTGTCTGTGTCATTCGGTCCTCATCGCTCCCACCGGCAACATCGCCGAGGGAATGTCGGTTTCGGAAGTGTGCGGATTGTCCTTGCGTCCGGATGTCGCAAATCACGTGGCCGTGTCTTTCGTGACGATCCGCGACGGGAAATCCACGCCCCGCCGTTGAAGCCTTCAGAGACGCCCGGGATGGGCTCGTTCTGGAAAAACGGAAGGAAACGGAAATGAAGACCAAGACCGCAACGATGATCGGTGGCGCGCTGGTTCTGGCGATGGGGCTGGGCGGGGTCGCCCTTGCAGCAGGGCCGGACGGCAAGATGCCGCGCGGCGAGCGCGGGGCGCAGATGTTCCAGCAGTTCGATACCGATGGCGATGGCAGCATCACCCGAGCCGAGATCGACGCCGCCGCAACCGCGCGATTTGCCGCCGCCGATACGGATGGCGACGGATTCCTGAGCGCCGAGGAACTGGCCGCCCATGCCGCCGCGATGCAGGCGGAACGGCATGCGGCCGGCTCGCAGCGCATGATGGAGCGGCTCGACACTGACAAGGACGGCAAGTTGTCGGCTGAGGAGATGGCTGCACGCGGCCCGGCCCGCATGTTCGACCGGCTGGATGCCGACGAGGACGGCGCGATCACCCGCGAAGAGATGGCCGAGGCGCGCATGATGCGCGGCCACGGTGATCGCGAGTCCGCGGGCAAGATGCGAAGCGGCCACGGCGAGGACGGCTATCGCCATGGCTACCGCGACGGGTTCCGCGACGGCTTTGGCATGAAGCGCGGCGAGCATGACGGCATGCGCGGCGACCATCACCGCTACCAGGACCGCTGAAGCGTATCCGTCCGGGCCGGTCTTTGTCGCCGGCCCGGACCTCACCCGCATTCCCGTCGCCCGCGAAACGCGATAGCGCTAAGACATGACCGCCCATGCCCTACGACGCGATGAACGACCGTGACGACGAGACGCTGCTGGCCGCCTATGCGGCCGGCGACGCGGCGGCGGCGCGGGCGCTGACCGCGCGGCTGACGCCGCGGGTCCTTGCTCATGCCTATCGTATGCTCGGGGGCGACCGGGCCGAGGCCGAGGATGTGACGCAGGAGGCGCTGCTGCGGCTCTGGCGCGCCGCGTCCGAGTGGCGGGCCGGCGAGGCCAAGGTCTCGACCTGGCTGTATCGGGTGACGGCGAACCTGTGCATCGATCGTTTGCGTGCTCGGCGCGGGAACACCGACCTGGACGCCATCCCGGAACCGGAGGACGGCGCGCCCTCGGCAATCGACGGGATGCAGGCGCAGGCGCGGGCCGAGGCGCTGCAGGCGGCGCTGATGCAGTTGCCCGACCGGCAGAGGCAGGCGGTGGTTCTGCGCCATATCGAGGGGCTCTCGAACCCCGAGATCGCGCAGATCATGGACATCGGCCCGCGGGCCGTGGAAAGTTTGACGGCGCGTGGCAAGCGCGCCTTGGAGGCGATGCTGCTGGGGCGGCGCGCCGAACTGGGGTTCGAAGACGATGGCTGACAGGCGCGACTCACTCGACGATTTCTGGACCGCGATGCGCGAGGAAGCGCCGCTGCCCTTGGGCGACGTGCTGGCGCGGATCGAGGCACAGGCGCTGGCCGAGCGCCCGGTGCCCGGCGCCCGCGTGGCGGCGCAGCCCTGGTGGCGCGGCGTGCTTGCGGCGGTGGGCGGCTGGCCCGGCGCGGCCGGTCTTGCTACGGCATGCGCGCTGGGCGTCTGGCTGGGCATCGACCCGCCCGCGGCGCTGGACGGCGTCTGGACCGGCGAGACCGCAGCGCTGGAGGCGCTGGGGGTCGATCCGCTCAGCGGTTACGATCTTGCTTGGCTGGAGGGGTAGCGCATGGCCGATACAGACATGGCGCCGAAAGGGCGCAACTGGCTGCGCGTGGTGCTGTTCGTCTCGCTGGCGCTGAACCTGCTGGTGCTGGGCGCGATCGCCGGGCGCATCCTGTCCGACGGCCCGCACGAGCGGGGCCGCCGCGACGGTGACGATCCGGCGATTCCCTATGCCCGCGCCTTCGAGCCCGATCAGCGCGCGGCGCTACGCCGCGACCTGCGCGGAGCGTTCGAGCGGCACCGCCCCGCAGGAGATATCCTGGCGGAATACCGGCAGGCGCTGGACCTGCTGCGCGCCGATCCATTCGATCCCGGCGCCTTCGACACGCTGCTGGACCGGCAGGCGGTGGGGGCAGAGGCCCGCCGCCGGGCCGGTCAGGCGGTGCTGTCGTCGCAGATTGCGGCCATGTCGCCCGAGGCGCGTCGCGCCTATGCCGCGCGGCTGGAGGCCGAACTCGATCGGCTGGCCGAGCGTCGCGCGCGGCCGATGCCGCGCGACTGACCCGCTGTTCAGCCCTGCGCCTTGCGGCGGGCCTCGTCGCCCTCGAGCGCATAGGTCGGGGGCAGCGGCGTGGTGCCCGGCGCGACGAGTCGCGTGACGGTATCGGCCATCACCACCATGTTCCGCCCCTGGCTCTTGGCCCCGTAGAGCGCGCGATCAGCCTTGTCTATCAGGCTTTCGGGGCTTTCGCCGTCGCTGGGGTGGCCCACCGCGACGCCGATGCTGAGCGTCACGCGCACCTCGGCGCCATCGGGCAGAAGAACCGGCTGTTCGGTCATCACGGCGCAGAGCCGTTCGGCCGTGCGCTTGGCCGCCTCGCGGCTGGCATCGGGCATGACAATCAGGAATTCCTCTCCGCCGAGGCGCGCGATCAGGTCGGCGGCTCGCAGGTTGTTGCGCAGTCGTTCGGCCAGTTCGACCAGCACCGCGTCGCCGGCGCTGTGGCCATACAGGTCGTTCACCCGTTTGAAATGGTCGAGGTCGGCCACCAGCAAGGCATAGCTGCGCCCCCGGCCCAGAGACCGTTCGGCGAGTCGATGCATGTGCGGCAAGGCGTAACGCCGGTTGTAGAGCCCGGTCAGCGGATCGGTCAGCGCGGCGCGCAGCCCGTCGCGCATGTTGGCGCGCAGCCGGTCGGCCGTGCGCTTGCGCGCCGCCTGCTTGCGGATGCGCAAGGCCAGTTCGGCGATGTCCGGTCCGTTGGCCAGCAGGTCGTTGGCGCCCATGTCCAGCGCGGCGGCGGCCTCGCGCCGCTGGTGGGGATAGGCAACGTAGATCAGCGCGGAATGGCGGGTGTCGGTGCGCGAACGCAGTTGCGGCAGCAGCGCCAGCCCCTCGCCCCCCTGTCCACCGCTTTCCAGAAGTACGAACACGTCCGGCGCCGGGTTGCGGTCACGCAGCACGTCGTCGGGTTCGATCAGGTCGATCCGGTCGGGCAGCGCCTCGCGCAGCGCCTCGAGGATGCGGTGCGCCTCGTCCCGGCCACAGGCCGGCACCAGCGCCACCCGTGCCGGGGGCGCGAAATCCGACGGCGGCTCGGCCAGGCCAAGTGCGCGGCGCGTGTCCTCGCGCAGTTCCAGTTCCGATTCGGCATCGCGGGCGCGGAGCAGAGAGCGCAGCCGCGCCAGCAGCACCAGGTCGTCGACCGGCCGGCTCAGCACGTCGTCCGCACCGGCGGCCAGCGCGGCAAGCCGTTCTTCAGGCAGGTCCTCGCCCAGGATCAGGATCACCGGCAGGCGCGAGCCCACCGCATGCCGCCGCAGCGCGGCGCAAAAGGCCTGGCCGGTCATGTCCGGCAGGTTCGACGAGGCGATGACAAGGTCGGGGCGGTGCCGCTTCAGCGCGACAAGCGCCGATTTCCCGGTGGCTGCCTGCATCACATCGTAGAACGCGGTCGCAAGCTTCACCCGCAGAACGATGCGGTTCGTGGGGACCGAATCGACGATGAGAATGCGTCCAGTCATGCAGCCGTTCCTCTGGCGAAAGCCGAGGCCGTCTTTGCGGCCTTGTATAGGTCTACAAATTGCGGAACTTTAGTTAACAAACCCTTTCAGGATTGAGGAAACATGTCAGTGTCGCAGCAAACCGCCGAGACCGTCGGGCTACAGGCCGTGGCCTGGCTGGCCGGGCAGGACGATCTCCTGCCGGTTTTCCTTGGCGCGACAGGCGCTTCCGAGGCAGATTTCCGCATCGGGCTGGAGGATCCCGACTTTCAGGGATCGGTGCTCGACTTCATCCTGCTGGACGACGCCTGGGTGGCGCGGTTCTGCGAGGCGCAGGGGTTGGATTACCGCCTGCCGATGCAGGCAAGGGCCCTGCTGCCGGGCGGCGGCCAGGTGCACTGGACATGAGTCGCTTCGACGCGGTCCTGTTCGACAAGGATGGCACGTTGTTCGACTTTGGCGCGACCTGGGTCGCCTGGGCCGAGGCGTTCCTTCTGCGGGCCTGCGCGCAGGACCGGGCCCAGGCGACACGCGTCGGGCGCGGGATCGGGTTCGACCTGGAGGCGCGGCGGTTCGATCCCGGCAGCATCGTCATCGCCGGCACGCCTGCCCAGGTGGCCGAGGCGATCGGGCCGCATTTTCCGCAATACGGCCCTGCGACGCTGATCGACCTGCTGAACGAGGAGGCCGCACGCGCCCCGCAGGCCGAGGTCGTGCCGCTGGTGCCCCTTCTGGGACGATTGCGGTCGGCCGGGTTGCGGCTGGGCGTGGTCACAAACGATGCGGAAATACCGGCGCTCGCGCATCTGGACGCCGCCGGGGCGCGTGACCTGTTCGATTTCGTGGCCGGGTTCGACAGTGGTTTCGGGGCCAAGCCCGCCCCGGGCCCTCTGCTGGCCTTCTGCGACCGGCTGGGAGTGAATCCGGCGCGCTGCGTCATGGTCGGTGACAGCCTGCACGACCTGCATGCCGGGCGCGCGGCGGGCATGGCGACGGTCGGCGTGCTGACTGGCATGGCCAGGTCCGATACGCTGGCGCCGCAGGCCGACGCGGTGCTGCCGGATATCGGGCATCTTCCACTCTGGCTGGGCATCCCTTGAAAACGACCGGTTCGGTCGCATTCCGGCACGACCGCGCGGTGCGGCCCGTGTCTGCTGAAGGAACCGTTTCCGGAGGATGCCATGACCGTAGCCGAGCAGCAGGATGCGAAGAAGCGGCGCCGCGCGGGTGGGCGCGCCGGGCATGATGCAAGGCGCGGTCATTCCGCGATCGAGCAGAAGCCCTGGGTCCTGCCGCGCAACCCCGACCGTCCGACAGAGCCGCTGAGCGCAGAGGGAGTCGCGCGCCTGCACGAGGCCGCCATGCGCATCCTCGAGGAAATCGGGATCGAGTTCCTCCATCCCGAGGCAGTGGATATCCTGCGCAAGGCGGGCTGCATCGTGTCGGGCACGAATGTCCGCATGGGGCGCGACCTTGTCATGGCGCAGGTCGCGCTGGCGCCGCGCAGCTTTACCATGACACCGCGAAACCCGGACCGGACGCTGCTGATCGGCGAGAACGTGATCCTGTTCGGCAATGTCTCGTCCCCGCCGAACTACTGGGACCTGGAAATCGGCCGCAAGGTCGCCGGCACGCGTGAGCAATGTGCCAACCTGCTGCGGCTGACGCAGTATTTCGACTGCATCCACTTCGCTGGGGGGTATCCGGTGGAACCGGTCGACGTGCACCCCTCGGTCCGGCACCTGGACGTGCTGTTCGACAAGCTGACGCTGACCGATAAGGTGGTGCATGCCTACAGCCTCGGCCCCGAGCGGGTCGAGGACGTGATGGAAATGGTGCGCATCGCGGGCGGTCTCAGCCACGAGGAATTCGACGCCACCCCGCGCATGTATACCAACATCAACTCGACCTCGCCGCTGAAGCATGACGAACCGATGCTCGACGGCTGGATGCGCCATGCCCGCCGCGGTCAGGGCTGCATCGTCACGCCCTTTACGCTGGCCGGGGCGATGGCGCCGGTGACGATGGCCGGCGCCGTGGCCCAAAGCCTGGCCGAGGCGCTGGCGGCGGTGGTGCTGGCGCAGCTGGTCCGGCCCGGCGCGCCCTGCGTGATCGGCACCTTCACCTCGAATGTCGACATGAAATCCGGTGCGCCCGCCTTTGGCACCCCGGAATACATGCGCGCGACGCAAATGACCGGCCAGATGGCGCGGTTCTACGGTTTGCCGATGCGCTCTTCCGGCGTCTGCGCCGCCAACGTGCCCGACGGCCAGGCCATCTGGGAGACAGAACACAGTCTGTGGGCCGCGATGCAGTCCGGCACCAACATGGTCTATCACGCCGCCGGCTGGCTGGAGGGCGGGCTGATCGCCAGCCCCGAGAAATTCGTGATGGATTGCGAGATCCTCAACCAGTTGATCCGCTACATGGAGCCGGCGATCTGGGACACCTCGGACGAGGCGCTGGCCGTCGATACGATCGCCGAGGTTGGCCCGCATGGCCATTTCTTCGGCTGCCAGCACACGCAGGACCGCTACGCCACCGCCTTCTACCAGCCGTTCCTGTCGGACTGGAAGAACTACGAGGCCTGGGAGGCTGCGGGCGCCGTCTGGACCGCCGAGCGCGCGCACGTTGTCTACAAGCGCATCCTGGCCGAGTTTCAACCGCCGCCGATGGACCCGGCCATCCGCGATGAACTCGCCGCTTTCGTGGCAAAGCGAAAGGAGGAGGGCGGCGCGCCTACCGACTTCTGACCGGCGCGATGCCCCGCGGCTCTGTCCGTCGACGCGCATCTTCTGCCCGCCGTTCGCGAAATATTCCCGGACAATTGAGCCCTTTTCCAAATCATTAAGTGTGGTTGATGCATCTATTTGGCGTCACCAAACGGAAGGGGTGTCATGCACGGCCTTGTCCTGAGAACATTGCAGGTTTTCTTGCAGGATACCTACGGGTCCGAGACCTGGCAGGTAATCGCAGCGCGTGCGAACATCGATCCGCCCGAGTTCGAGGCGATGCTGCACTACGATCCTGCATGCCTGCCGGCCGTTCTGTCCACCGCCAAGGCGGTTCTGAACAAGCCTGTTGAATCCCTGCTCGAGGATGTCGGCATCTACCTGATCTCGCATCCGAACTGTGAAAGACTGCGGCGGCTGATGCGGTTCGGCGGGGTCGATTTCATCGACTTCCTGCACTCGCTCGAGGATCTTCCGGAACGCACCCGGCTGGCCGTATCCGACCTTACCCTGCCCGAGCTCGAGTTGCGCAAGCATCGCGACGGCACGTTCGAGCTGCGGCTGTGCAGCCCGGTGCCGGGCTATGGGCACGTGATGGTCGGTGTGTTGCGGGCGATGGCCGACGATTACGGCGCGCTTGCGCTGCTGGACCATACCGGGCGGATCGGGGATTTCGAGACGATTTCGATCGCCGTGGTCGAAACCGATTATTCCGAGGGGCGGCGTTTCGACCTTGTCGGGCCGGTGCCGGACAAGAAGGCGGGATGATGGAACGGATGACGCCCTCTATGCTCGACAGTCTATGCCCGCTGCATGTCATGCTGGACCGCTCCGGGTTCATCCTGCGGACGGGCCCCACCCTGGCCAAGCTCGATCTGGGCCTGGCGCCGGGCAAGGCCTTCCTGACCGAGATGGAGGTGCTGCGCCCGCGACAGGTCGAGACGATGGCGCAACTGCATGACCTCGCCGGACGCAAGCTCCACATCCGGCAGAGTTCGGGATTCCGGACCCAGTTCAAGGGCGCCTTCGTTCCCGATGGTCATGGCGGTGGCGTCGTGGACCTGTCCTTCGGTATTTTCGTGCAGGAATCCGTTCGCCGCTTCGGTCTGACCAGTCGGGATTTCTCCCCCACCGACATGTCGGTCGAGATGCTCTACGTGATCGAGGCGAACAGCGCCGCGATGGAATCGTCACGCCGCCTGAACAACCGCCTCCAGACGGCCATGTTCGCGGCCGAGGAACGTGCGCTGACCGACATGCTGACGGGTCTCGGCAACCGCCGGGCGCTGGAATTGGTGCAAAGCAGGCTGCATCGCGCCGGTGGCGATTACGCGCTGATGCACCTGGACCTCGATTTCTTCAAGCAGGTGAACGACAGTCTCGGCCATGCCGCCGGCGACCGAGTCCTGCGTGCGGTGTCGCGCGCGATGCTGTCCGAGATCCGCAAGGACGACATGGTCGCGCGGATCGGGGGCGACGAATTCGTCATCATCTTCATGAACGCCATGACAAGCAACAGGCTTGCCGACGTTGCGCGGCGTCTCATTGGCAGAATCGAAAAACCTATCGACGTGGACGGAGAGCAATGCGCGATCTCGGCCAGCATCGGAATCGCGCAATGCCAAGCCGCCGAATTCGAGCCGGAAGAGGTTCTCAAACATGCCGACATCGCCCTTTACACCGCCAAGCGCGAAGGCCGCGGCAGGCACAGCTTCTACGACCCCGAAGCCGCGATCGAGAAGGACGAGGTACCCCGGCAGATTGCCGACGGCTAAGTTGAAATTTCGCTGATCTGGGTCTTGATCCTTCCGGCAGCCCACAGTAATTACCCCCGCACGGTTGGGGCGTAGCCAAGTGGTAAGGCACCGGTTTTTGGTACCGCGCACCGTAGGTTCGAATCCTACCGCCCCAGCCAGTCATCCGAACAGATCGTGACGTGTTATGCTGTAAGGCCTGTTGGTGGCCTATTTCTGCCGCAGTGCTCCAAGGGATGCCCCAGATGCGGGTGATCGGTACGCTGAAGTGGTACCACCGGCAGTCTCAGTCTGTCCTGAAGAGCAGGCTGGCTTGTTGGCCGAAACTGAAGCATGCTCGTGGGATGTTGGAAAAGCAAAGCATCGCAATTGAAGATGTCCGTGTGCCTCTCAAGCGGAAGAAGACGCTGGATGAGGCAAAGGTGCAGGTGATCGCTGCGAGCATCATCGAGGACGGTCAGCTGACACCGATACAGGTGCGCGCGGACGGAGCCGGTTTCGTGCTCGTGGAGGGTCTGCACCGGCTCGAAGCGCTCCGGGTGCTGGGTGAGACTGCGGTGGATGCTTACCTCGTGCGGGCTCGTTTGCACTAGGTGGTAAATTGGCTACCGGGGACCTTGGGACGATCCCACCGCCGAATACGAGATCTCTCGAAGAGATACTCAGAGTCGCCTCCGTCGGGTACAACGGGTGGCTGAACCTTCACTCCGCCCCCCTACAGCATGTCGAAGTCTATGCCGTTGGCCGCCGCCTCTCAGTCGGCGCGCTTGTTGTCAGCCCTGCTCCCAACTTACAGATGCTCGGGATTGATACACAGCTCGTAATGGCACCGGTGTCGAACCACGTCATCCAACGTCAGCACCTCCTGGTTCACCATGGCATAGATGAAGCGATAGGCTCTCGTCTGGTAACCCCCTGAAGCACATCTTCCGCCTCGATGGCCCGGGTTTCACCAGGCATCCCTCTGGCGTCACCGCTCGTTTTCTACCGATGAATCATGCCGATCGACCGAAACCAATGAGTCCCGAGCCCAGAGATCAAGCCGGGCAGGAAAAGATCCCCGCCCGGCCGGCTACAGGATGCAAGGCGAATTATTCGGCAGGTTGCCCCGCCGCGTCGCTGGGAAGTTCGACGTAGGTTGTCGGCAGCCCGTGGTACTCCCGCCGACCATCGCGCCAGATCGCCTTCACCAGCGCCAGACCCATCAGGACCATGACGACGCTGAAGGGCAGCGCGCCTATTACCATCGCTGTCTGGATGGCACTCAGGCCTCCGGCGATGATCAATGCGCCCACCACCAACGCCAGCGCGGCGCCCCAGAAGAGGATGTGTGGACGCGCCTTTGGGCCCTCGTCGCCTGCGGCGTTGATCGTGTTGATGATCAGAACAGCCGAGTCTGCCGAAGTGACAAGATACGTGAGCAGCAGGATCACCACGATCACCGACATGATATAGGCCAGTCCGTCCGACAGCATGACTGCCAGCATGGCAAAAAGCTGATCGGACTGTCCCGCACCCTGGATGGCGCCGTCCGCGACGCCTTGCAGTTCCAGATCAATGGCAGTTCCGCCTACCAGCGCGAACCAAACGAAGCACATCACCGCCGGGATGATCATCGCACCCAGCACATACTCCCGGATCGTCCGACCCTTTGAGATTCGGGCAAGGAAGACCCCGACGAAGGGAGCGAAGGCGATCCACCAAGCCCAGTAGAAGATCGTCCAGGCGCCCTGCCAACCGGAGAGCCGCCCTTCTGTGCCGGCGGCATAGGCGCCAGAGATGGCCTCTTGCGGCAGACTGGCGGCCGCAGCGGGTAGTCCCTCCTGGAAGGAAGAAAGCGTGCCCCAAGGGCTGGTCGCAGCGCTATGAACCGCAGCGAGATCCTCGGCCGGCAAAGCGGCCACTGCGGCGGGCGCATTGGCGATAAAGGTCTCGATCGAGACAGGCTGGAATACCGCAAAAATATTTGTCGGAATGGACACAAGGTAGTCGAACATGCCGACAAAGAGCGTCGACAGGCCAAAGAAGGTCGAGCCGAACACGAGGAAGAAGATCAGAACGAAGAAGCTCAGCCCCATGTTGATGTTGGACAGCCACTTGATGCCCTTGCCCACGCCCGAGAGAGCCGAGAGGGTCGACGCCCCCATGATCACCAGCAATGCGACTATGATGCCCGCGGTTGAGGAACTTACGGTGCCGTCCGCGGCTGTCGTCTGCAACCAGTCGCCCGCGCCGATGCGGACAAGGCCGGATACAAACTGCTCCACACCGAAGCCGAGGGTTTGCGACACGCCCAGCACGGTGGCGACCACCGCGACGATGTCCACCAGGTGTCCAATCGGACCGGAGAGGGACGTCCCGAAAATCGGCACAAGCGCCGATCGGATGGTGAGCGGGAGCCCCCGTCTGTAGCTGAAGAAGGCAAGCGCCAGACCGACAATTGCGTAGGATGCCCAGGCCGCCAAGCCCCAGTGGGTGAAGGACCAGATATAGGCATCACGCACGTTTCCGGCCGTGCTGCCCTCCGTCGCGCCGGTGATTGTCGCGGGGTTCGTACCGAAATGGTACATCGGCTCCGCCGTGGCGAAGGTCAGCATGCCAATGCCGATACCGGCCCCGAACATCATGGAAAACCATGAGAAGTTGCTGAATTCGGGTTTGTCCGTCTCGATCCCCAGTTTGAGCCTCCCCGCCGTGGGCCAGAGCGCCAAGGCAAAGCAGAGGATGACAAAGAAGGCCATCACGTAGACATACCAAAAGCTGAAAGTCGCCAGGATGATGCTGTTCAGCGCGCCGAGGACGTCCGCCGCCTGGTCCGGGAAAGCCACGGCCCAGAGGATCAGCCCACCCACGAGGAGCTTGGCCGTGATCGTGACATCCTTTGTAAAGCCGTGGTAAAAACCGCCTTCCGCAGTCTTGATGGGCAATTCCGTCAATGGTGGTTTGATGGGCATTGGATAATGTCCCTCCTGATTGCTATCTGGCTCGTCTTTCAGGGACTTTCTCCCTGCTGCGAGCTTCACCAGGCCCGAAGTGGCCGATGAGAATGCACCTGGATGCACAACGTTCGACCGTAGCCGCGAACCACCAATTTACCAAACAATCTTTTTATTTTCAGCGCGAAGCGGGCGTTCTGCAGGAACTGCGCACGCCAATGCCATCCCACAACGGTGCGACTTTGCTCAGCGGATCACATCGACTGACATGAGAGCATGAGAGGCAAGAATCGCCTGCATTCGAGGGCAGGACATGGTCTTTGATGCGCGGGACGTGACTGGCCATGATGAGATCACTGGCTGTCTTCTCTGCCGCGTGCAGGATCTTTGAGGCTGTATCCGCCGGCGCAGTCCGCGAAGACCTCCTCGACCTGGAAAAGATGCTCCGGAATGTCGTCGAAAGCGCGGATGGTGACGATGCTGCCCGCACAAGCATAGCCATCTCCGCGCTATCGATTGACCCTGATGGCCGGGGACAAGCGGGGCGCCCGCCGGCATGTGGCTGCCTATCTCTTGAAGGCTTCATGAACGGCAGGGGCCGGTCTGGCACCGCTCCGCTGCCGACCTCTCGAAGCTGGGCTGACACGCCAGGTCGAGCCGTCAGCACAAGTCCTCGCAGTCCGGGTTGAAATCCGATGCCTACCGCGAATCGCTGTTTCGGTGTATTGTGAGGCCAGTGCCACCGTTATGGTTGTTTATTGCAGCCCCAGGATTTTTTGGGGTCATAGAGTATTTCCAGGAAGGCGTGACATGGATTGGGCCGACCGATTTCGAAGGATATTGCGTGGCTTCTTGCCGGCTGTCCTTCTTCAACTGTCTGCGCTGACGGCCGGATCCGCAGCGGCACAGAACGGCTGTGGCGCGTCCCTTGCCCAATGTGATCTCCAGCAGGACCAGGCCTGCCTCGAACGGACTTATGCGTGCGGCGCGTATGACCGGGTTCTGTCCACGCTTTTCGTCGAGGACCTGGCGCCAACCATCGACCAGAAGTTCTACATCGGCGCGTCCTTTTTCGGCATGTTCCTGCGCGAGCGGGCCGCCGGTCTGGAATGCGAGATGGCCAAGCAGTCCCGCGAATACCTCTTCGACTACCTGGGCAGCGTCGACGAGGAATTCACCCGGACAGGGCAGTTCGGCACGGTTCGCCAGATGCGACAGATCCACAGCGCTGCGCAGATGTTCGAGCGCCTGTCGACCGTTCGGGGATGCCCGGAATCCGCTTTGACGCGCGCCACCGTCCAATCCATCGCCCGGAGCGAGGCCAAGCGCTATGCCACCGACGTCTTCCTGTCGCCGCCGGCCGCCGTTTCCGACAGTTACCAGACCCTGCAACTGGCCCTGCGCGGCTTCGTCAGCAAGGCTTCGGACCTCGAGACCGGCCTTGCCCTGCGCAACGCCGAGATCGACGCCTCGCTAAACCGGCTGCTGGCCATCCGCGCCTTGTTCGAGGAGGTCTTCGGCGGTGTGACGGGGGCGGGCGCCACGCTTGCGGTCGACACGGCCGTTCTGGATGCGCTGGCGTCCCAAAACGCTGGCCGGCTGCGCAGCGTGCAGATCCAGCAAGGCAACTTCTCTGCGGCCTTGAACGGAATTTCCCTCGAGGATTACGCCGCGCTCCGGCAGGAAACGATTGCCGCCGCACAGCAATTCATGAAGGAATCCGCGTTTCACATCAACATGATCGGAATCCTGATGCCGACCGATCCGGCGCGACCGTTCCCGCGGCTCGAAGACGCTGTGAACGCCGAGGGGCCGGGCCGGCAAGCGCGCGAGGATTACGCCCGGATCAAGGCGGACTGGTCCGGGCATGGGGCGACAACCGGGATCTGCACTGGCGAGGCAGCATCCCGGCTCGTGTGGTACTGCCGATGAAGACGCTTTTCCTGTCCATGCTGATGTTGGCGGCATTCTGGCCCGGCACCGCCGTGGCGCAGGATACGATCGTCGACCGGCGCTACAGTTCGGACAAGCTCGACACCTTCTGGGCCTCGACACTTGGCGCCGAGGCGCCCGATGCGTCGCTGTTCGACATGATGGTGCCGGGAACGCCGGACAGCGTGGAACCCGTGACCGACGCCGCGCCGGATTTCGGCCTGCCCGGGCTGGGGCAGATCATCGGCGAAACCGCGACCTCCGGCGCGGGGCAGGGCACGAGGCTGGCTTTCCCGGTGATCCCGTTGGCACCCGAAGAGGCGGCAGTTCTGCATCGCCGGCTCGCGTTTGCCGAGTTGTATCTTGGCCGTTACGAGTTCTACGAGCGGGCAAGCACCGATACAGCCGCCATTCTGGACGGCCTGACCCGGCACCAGGTGGCCGCCGGCCTGGAGGCCTACCTGTCCTATGCACGCCTCTACTTCGCGCAACCCACCATGACCGAAAAGTGCAGGATGCTTCGGCGGATCAGGGCGTTGTCTGCCGGTGTTCTGTCGACACGGGGCACGGTGGACGTGCCGGCCGGCTGGGAAGCCCTGTTGCCGATCCAGGTGGCGACGGCGGAGCGTCTGGAGGATTCGCCGCTTGCCGCGCTCGTGTGTTCGGTCGAGCCGGTCCGCGGCCGTGGCGAAACCGTCCGCATCGTCGAAACCCGCGTTCGAGAGACCGTGGCAGCCGAGGCGCGCGCCAAGGTCGAGGACAGCCTTGTTCTGCTCGACGCCGCGGCCGCCGAGTTCCAGGACCTCGTCAACCGCATGGATGTCGAGATCAAGTCGGCCGAAATCCTCGATCTTGAGCGCCGTTTCGGCAATGCCGCGGCGAACCTTCGGCTGGTCAAGGAGGACGGGCTGAACGCCGACGTCACGATCGCGGAATTGAACGCTGTGGACCTGTCGACGCTCAGGCAACCCGGCCAATTGCAGGACCTGGAAACGGCGCAGGCACGCATGTCGCAGATGGCCGAACGGATGCGCACTGTGCTGAACCAGCTGGCGGCCCTTGCCGACGTCACGGCCGATCCGGCGTTGTCCCTGTCCCTGTTCAACTGTGCGCAGCTTCGTGGGCTATATCAGAATCTCGACTTCCAGCGCGATACCGGTGTCCTGACGGCGTCGATCCAGGGGCCGTATGATGCCTGCCTGACTTCGGCGCGCACTGTCGCGTCCTCGCTGACCGCGCCATCCCTTCAGGCCGCCTTCATGGCCGAGCTTGCGCATCACGTTCGCCGCCTGTCCGAAAACCTCCTGGAGAGCCAGAGATGAGACACCTGCGCACATGGTCGCTTGTCCTCGCGATGCTGGTCGCAGGCGTTACGTCGGCGCAGGCGCAGTCCTGCACGGATGATGACCTGCAAGCGGCCACCGACAATGCCGGTCGCCTGACCACGCTGCTGCGCATTGCCAATTTCCGCGGCGATCTGAAATACATGGGGGAAGTCGCCGGAGAGCTCGAACAGTATCTGGCAACCTGCGGCGACGATCCGGCGGGCCGGTTGCCGCTGGTCTGCGGGTATGACTGCCATTTGCAGCTTGCCCGCTACCGGCTTTTCCTTGCGGCCAACCTGCCTTTCCTGTCGACGGCCGGGACGCTGGATCGCGGCGGCACGATACTCAGCCCGCAGGAGGCGCAGCGCAACGCCAACGAGGGGATCGCGATTGCCGAGCGCGGGTTGAAGTTCCTCGCCCGGCAGCAAGGCGGCGGCGAAGGTGCGCAGGCAGAGGCCAGCTTCCGCACCTTCACGCAGCAACTGGTCGGATTGAACGCGGTGAAGATCCGCCTGTTCATGAGCACCGGCGATGCCTGGTACCAGACCATGTCCGAGGCGCGCGTCAAGGCGCTGAGCTTTGCCGTCACCTCGGCGATCGAGGCGGGGTCCGGGGCGGGCCTCGAGTCGCAGCCGAACCTGCACAAGGCCCATACACAGTACCAGGCCGCGCTGTGGTCCCTGATCGAGACCAGCATGGATATCCCCGGCGAGACGACCTATGACGATCTGCGCGCCGAGATCCTGCTGCTGGAAAACGACCTTCAGGCGCGCCTGCACAGCGTCGAGAGAGGGTTTCTTTTCCTCAACCTCGACCCGGACGCCTTCACGACGATCCCCTTCGAGGAATTGCAGCAGCGGCTGGCCGAGACCTCGCGCGACATCGCCGAGATCGAAAGCAGGATCGAGGCGGTCGTGCGCGCCTGGAGCGCGGCTCTGGAATCGCAGGCCAACCGCGACATAGACGAACGGCGCACCGTGCGCAGCCAGCAGATCAACCTGATCGCCCACCAGATCGGCAAGATCGAACAGGAGGCGCAGGTCTTTGCCAATGATGTCCGGCAGGAGATCCAGGGCATTTCGGCCGATCGGGACACGTTTGCCCATCGCCAGAACATCCGGCAACTCGAAATCGCCCTCGCCACCAAGATCGCCGAATTCGAGAACCGCCGCTCGCAGATCGAAGGCCGCCAGGAACTGGATCTGATCGTCTTGAGCAAGGAAGCCGAAGTCGAGCGCAGGAACGAACTGCGCTGGCTGCTGAATTTCGAGATGACGCGGATGAACCTGGATCTTCAGGTCTCGTCGATCAATTCGCAGATCAACGAATACGAACGGCAGATCGCGCGGAACATGAACCAGCGCGAACAGCTTGACAGGCAGCGGCAGATTCTTGCAACCCAGATTTCCAACGCCGAGGCCGGCATCGGCCAGGCGCTGGCGGATATCGAACTGCTGGAGATCAGGCGCAGCGACCTGTTCGAGAAGAAGCGCCGCGTGATGCGGACCGACATCTGCAACGTCGAGTCGCAACTGGCCTTCATCGGCGAGTCGCCTGCCACCCCCTTCGTCCCGCTCCTGCCCAGCGAAGAGCCCTGCGACGTGCCGACCCCCAGCTTCACCCGGACGGAATACGTCGCGAACATGTGCGGCGAGGGCGGCGAGCCCGGACTTCGCGGCAAACTGCTGAATGCACAGATCCAGGCCCGCGCCTTCACGGTGAAATGCGTCGTCGGCGCCGCCGATTTCTCGGACCTGCAATCGATGGTGGAGGGATCGGTGATGATCTCTGCGGACGCGACCCTCGCCGAGGAAATAGCGGATGTGGATTGCGGCGCCTTCACGCAGACCGAGACCGATTTCGCCAAGGCTATCTACGAGGCCGAAAAGGAGATGCTGCAGAAGCAGGAAGACGATTTCAACGAGGCGAAGCAGCAGGTTATCGATCAGCTGAACGAAGTGCAGGCGTGGTTCGTGGCGTTCGAATTCACCACGCAATCGGCGAATGTGATACTCACGATCGCCGAGGCCACCTATGCGACTGCGACACTGGTTCCCGTCATGACGACCGCCGTCGCTGGCATGTCGAGCGGTGTCTATACCGAAATCGATGCAGCGCGCACCGCAAAGGCAACCGTCGAGGCGGCGCGCAGCGTGCTGTCCAGCATCATCAGCGCCGGCCGCGTCACCCAGCAGCACATCAACCAGATCAACCAGCTGAACCAGCAGATCGACCGCTATCGCCAGCAGACCGAGCAGATCGACTACCAACGCGCAATCAAGGCGGTTGCGCTGCACCGGACGCATTTCCAGTTGGCGGGCCAGCGGGCCGACGGCCTGAGCGACATAAAGGAACTGACGCTTCAGAATTCCATGGCGGCGGTGGAATGCGAAAGCCAGGAACTCGGCATCGATGAACAGGTCTCCCGGCTGACGGCGGATCACGCGCGTCTCCTGGCGTCGATGGATCTCCAGGCCCGCGAGAACGACCTGGTCGATTTCGAGTTCGCGCGTCAGCAGGGCGCCATAGAGCGGTTTGAACGCGACATCGACGTGCTGTCGCTCGAGATGGAAAACGTCGCGCTGTCCGACTTCCAGCTGGCGGCCGATACCACGCGGATCGACGAACTGATCGATGCGGCACAGCAACGGATCGAACGCGTCGAGCAGACGCGTGGGACGATCACGGCGCTGGCCGACGAAAGCCAGGCGGCGACCAACCTGATCAACGAACTGCGTGAAAGGCAGTCGCAGCAGATGCTGGCCCTGAGTGACGAGGAACTCGGCTTCGTTGAGGCGCGCATCCGGGACGAAACGTCGAACACCGAAACGTTGGTGGCCGAGCTGAACAACGCCATTGGCCTTTCTCTGAAGAACAATGAACTGGAGCAGTCGATAACGCAATTCCAGGCGGAAACGCTGGCCCGCGTGTCCGAGCAGCAGGAAGAGATGACTGCGCTGGTCAGCCAGATCGACGATCCGGCGGAACGGAGCCGGCTGTTCATCGCCAGCCAGGAAACGCTTGCGGAACTTCTGGAAGGCATCCCGGACTACATCGATGGCAAACGCCGGTCGCTGGCGACGGCGAACCGGCTGCTGCACCTGATGCGCCAGCGCTACACGACGGTCCATGCCTTTACAGGCGATGCGGTCGATTTCCCGTCGACCTACGTCACGACGGGCGCGCAACTCGATCAGCTGGTGGACGACATTGTGAACCGGCGCTTTTTCGACGAGCGCCAGATCAACATCGACGTGGCGCGCGTCGTTGTGCCCTCGAATTCGGGTTTCATGAAGCGGCTGGCGCTGACCGATGCGGTCGAGTTCGAGATTTCGCCCTTCGCCCAGACCGAGGCCGAGATGCGCGAACTGGGATACTTCGTGCTCTGGGATCGCGAGAAGTTCCGCGACCGCAAGAACATGTCCCTGATCGACGTCCTGGTGGGGACCCAGTACCAGTGCACCGGCTCGCAGTGGAACCGCTTCTCGCTCGAGCATATGGGCAGCGGGTCGATCTTCCGGCCGCTTGCCGAAGGCTCGGACGAGATGGTGGCCGATATCGTCACCGGTCCACGCCGCCTGTCGTTGCAGACCTTCTACAACCTCGCCGACAGCGAGGACGATCTGCGCCGCGTGGTGAATTACTGGCTGTTCGACCGGTTCCAGGTGCGCAAGTTCCCGCGCCAGCCCGGCCCGCCCAACGATCCGTCTGCGGTTTTGCCATTTCTCGGCGCCCCGCTGATCTCGACATACCGGATCGGGCTTCACCCGTCGGACTGCCCCTTCGATGGCGCGGTCTTCACCGTCTACTTCATATTCGCGAGTGCGCCATGATCACCCGTCTCATCCTGACCGGTCTCGTGATGGCCGCGGCCCAGGGCGCGGCGGCCCGCGAGGTCTTTGTCGACAACCTGGCCGGTTACGTGATCGAGGCGGACATTCTCGATGCTCCGGGCTGCACGGGTCCTGCCTTTGACACCCCGGCGCTGGAGGATTTCGAAAAGGGCCTGTGCCGGTTCCACAAGCCCGCCCGCAGTGCCGAACAGACCGAGGCCGCAGCGCGCGACCTGCGCCGGGCGCAGACCCTGGGCCTGCCGCCGGTTCACCAGCAGCTTGCGGCGCTGACCTCGGGGCTGCTGCAATGCGCCGAGGCGCAGCGGCACCTCGATGCGTTTCGTGCCAGCGGCCAGATGGCCCTGCTGGAGCGGGAGCGGTTCTGCAAGGCGCGGCGGCTGTCGCAGGCGGATCTGAACGCGATCCGCTGGGATCACGCCCTGTTCGACTATGCCGAAGGCATGGCGCCCGAACGCCGGCTGACGGCGCGCCTGACCGAGATGAGCGCTTGTCATGCCGGGGTTCTGGCCCCGGCTTTCGATGCGGAATGCGGGCTCATCACCAATGTCACCGCGACCGAGATCGAGGCCTTTGTCGACGAGGCCGTGGCAGACGTGATCACGACCTATTTCCGGGGGGTCGAAAGCCCGATCACGGCCATGTTCGCCCGCAAGCGCTCCCGGGCGGAAGGCATCCTCGAACGGGCCGGCACCGCCATCGCCGAGCTGGGCGCACGGGCCGCGGAACTGAATGACGAATACGATGTCTACGAGACGGTCTACTCGGCTGCCCGGGATGCCCGGATGACGCCGATCTACGAAAATTACCGGGACGCGATCCTTCAGGCTACGGCGATCCTCGACGAATACGAACGTTGGAAAGGCGGTCTGTTCATAACCTCCGAGAACGTGAACCTGCTGCCGAAGATCGTCGAGCGCAGGGATGACATCGCCGATGAACTGGGACGGATCACCGAAACCGACTTCCTGCCCAGGGCCGAGAAGATCGTGGAGGATGTCCGCGCCCTCGTGAACGCCGAGGCCGCCAACCGGGATCTCATCGGCAAGCTCTGCCGCGTCTATTTCTGCGAATTGACGACGCTGCGGAACCGTGCGGCGACGATCGATGTCTGCCGTCAGCCAGGTCTTGCGGACAATCCGCTTTGCCTTGGGCAGAACGGCGCGCCCGTCAGCGGGGTGCTGTCCGTCGCGTTCGGCGGCGGGCAGACCATCGCCGTCCAGGACCTGTGCCGCTCTGCCGGGGTGGACCAGGTCTTCCTCGCGGTCGGGTTGTCGCCAAGCACGGCAAGGACCTGCACGGAGGCCTTGCCATGAGACATCTCCTTGCGGTGCTGACGACCTTGTTGATGCCACTGGCTCTCTGGGCTGCGCCGCCGGGGCTTGCCGTCTACGTGACGGATGAAAACGTCGATGTCTATGTCGCCACATACGGCGATCAGGCCGTGGAACTCACGGGATGCACGGGCGAGTCGGCGGCGCGGGCGATCCTCGCCCTCGATGGTGGCGTTCCCGTTGACGTCACGACGTTTTCCGTCCTGAGCGCGGATTTCGCCCTTGGCGCGCATCCGGCCATTCCGTGCCTGGCCGCCCCGCCCGAGGAAACGGCCTGGCCTGCCGATACGAGGATCTGGGCCGATCTCGAGGGGTCGGGAAACTATTTTCTCGCCGCACCGGATGGCCCGGAATTCTATGCCCTGCCGCGCCGCTGCGAGACCCTGAAGGCGGCCCTTGACATCCGCGCGCGGTTGCAACGCAGCGGTGTGCTGCAAGGCCTCGACGCACCGCCCGGTGCCGTTGTCCGGGTGACGCTCGATTGCGGCGACGCGGTGCCCGGCGATCCGGCCGGTCCCCAGCAGCCCGCCGTCGGCGCATCCGCGACATGGAGCCTGCACAGCATCGACGTCCTACTGTCCGATGTCGGGTTGGATCGAATCTTCGTCGCGCGGCTGTCGCCACCAGAGGGCAGCATGGAGCCGCCGCGATATCTGCCTGTCTGGCGCCTTGACGGACAGCCGGTCGCGGAGCTTTTCCTGACCGGAGGCGATGCGCTGGACGCCGCCGAAAGCAGATTGAAGGCGTTGCTGGGGCAGGGCGCCGATGCGCCCGTCACGTTGCTGGGGGCCGAGGCGCGCACGTCGGTCGACAATGCGCTTTACGCCGATATCTGCACCGAAGGATGCGACGGCTACGACCACCGTCACGGTTACTTTGCCTTTCCCGGCGTGGATTTCCAACTGACCGAGGACAATGTCGTTCCGCTTGTGCCCGCCATCGACAGGCTGGGTCGCCCGCGCCTCGGCTTCAGCTTTGGACCGAACCGCCAGGCAGTCTTCATCGGATGCGGCGTCCTGATTTCGGCGATGGGCCTTTCGGACGCAGGCAGCATGGAGTGGGCGGAGGCCGCGCGGTTCGCCGAGGCGCGCGCGGGATCGGACCGGAGAGAGGCCTTCATCTGCCCGCCGCCGGATGTGCTGACCTGCCTGCGGCGGATCGCGCCGGGCGCGTCTCTCACCGCGTCCAGCTTTCGTCCGGGGGCAGCCTGCGCGGGCCGTCGCATCCTTGACCTTCGCCTGCCGGCGCTGTCGCGATCCACAAGCACGATCAACCTGGACGGCAGTTCCTTCGACGAGATCATCCTGCGACCCGACGACGGGCTGGAAAAGGCCCAGCTTCGCGTCGCACCGGGCCAGTCGGCCGGTGTCTCCGCGTGCCTGTTGTCGCGGACGGAAAGCCTGATCTCGGCGCGCGGCCTGCCGCGCCTGTCAGTCTACGCGGTCGACCTGGTGCGCGAAGGGGAAACCGGCGGCGGCGAGGTCATCGGGATCGAGGTCGAGAACGGCACGCTGGCCGCCGAGGCGCTGACGGTCATGGGCGATTCCGAGTTGAGCCGCGCAGTGGCCAGGGGCCTGAGCCTGTGTCGCGCCGATCTTTATCTCGGCGCGGTCGCGCTGCATGGCAACGCCGTCGCCCTGCAGGCTTTCGGGTCGCGGATCCTTGGGCTGGGCGGGGACGAGGCGCCGCTGACACTGTCATCGGATGTCTACGGGCTGATCCTTTCAGGCGGAACGCAGGCGCGCTTCCGCGATGCCGAGGTGAACGCGCGAACCGGGCTGGTCCTGCGCACGGCGCAGGTCAGCGGAACGCGGGTCGCCCTGGTGTCGCAGGGACCATCCGGCGGCGTGGGCGACGCGCTGCAACTCAACGGGGTCTCGACGGCCGAGTTCTTTTCGTCGCTCGCGCGGGGTTTCCGTTGCGTCGCCGCTTTCTGGAGTGCCGAACCCAGTGTCCGTTTCGTCCTGCCGTCAAACCGGCTGTCGGCCGAGAACACGATGCTGTCCTGCGGGGCGGGGGCCCTTGTGATCGAGGAATAGGACCATGCAAAACGCCACGTTGAAACGCCTGTTGTTCCTGCTCGCCGCGGTCGTCTTGGCAGCGGTCGCCGGCAGGCCGGCTGTTGCGCAGACCGAGGTATTCCTGGTCAACGATCCGGCCATCACGGATGGGCGCCTGCATTATCCCGTGCTGATCTCCGACGGTCGCGGCTACAGGATCCGGTGCCAGAGCCCGTCGGTCGAAGAGGACGTGATACGCGGTCTCGGGTTTCTCACCGTTCCGGGCCAGATCCTTGATCCGACCGATCCGCGGATCGTCGACGCCCGCATGCATGAGAATCCGCTGCTTTGCCCGCAATCGGCAGATTTCCCGATGCAGCTGTTCGTGGCCACGACCTCGGAAGGATCGCAGTATTTCCTCCAGATCGCCGAGGATTTCGGAAGCGCGGAGTTCACCGGCCGAATCTACCAGCCCGGATGCCTCGGACTGGTCGAGGCGCTGAATGTCGATCTGGCCTCGGCGGTGGAACTGGATCCGCGACCGCTCTTTCCGAACAAGACCCACAAGATCGTCTGCCGCAGCGGCGATCCGGTCACCGATCCGGTGCCCAAGGACTTTACCGCCTGGTGCACCAGCCAGAGCCTTTCGGATGAACAGGAAGCGACGGTCCGGGCTGTCCTCGACGCGACGCCGGAAGGGGCATCGGCCATCGGAAACCTTGCGGCCTGCCAGCAGGCGACGGCCTTTCTCGCCTCGATCACGACGCTTAACCTCGATGAGTCGGGCGCAAGCGATCTCGGGCCGCTTTCGGTGCTGACCGGCTTGCAGAACCTGTCCCTGTCGAATAACGGCGCGACGCTTGTCAACGTCGGTCCCCTCGCGGATCTGAGCGAATTGCGGTTTCTGGACCTGTCGCGAAACGCGATCCGCAACGTC
Source organism: Thetidibacter halocola (assembly GCF_018224955.1). GTDB lineage: Bacteria > Pseudomonadota > Alphaproteobacteria > Rhodobacterales > Rhodobacteraceae > Thetidibacter > Thetidibacter halocola. The sequence continues at coordinate 43,771 of NZ_JAGTUU010000006.1, read as the reverse complement.
ACCGGCCTGGCCCCGCTGGTGAACCTGTCTTCGCTGAACCTGGCAGAGAACGACATCTCGGACATTCGCCAGCTGTCCTCCCTCACCGGGCTGGGCGTGCTGGACCTGTCCGGCAACACTGTCGGGGATCTGTCGCCGCTGGAGTTCATGACCACCTTGGCGACGCTGTCGCTGGCCGAAAACGGTCTTACCGGGGGGCAGCTTGCGCCGCTTGCGGCCTTGGGCAGCCTCGAGGCGCTCGACCTGTCCGACAATGCGATCGAGGATTTCTCGATCCTGGCGGCCTTTTCGAGCGCCGTCTCGATCGACCTGACGGGCAATCCCGGGGTCGGCAGCGCCTCTGCCAGCTTTCTGGACATCTGTGTGCTGTTCCGGGACGAGCCCTCGCCCCTTGGCCACACCATCAGGCAGATGCTGATCGACAGCGAAACCTGCCAGGCGGCGGCGAACCGGCTGAATTCCGTCAGCTCTGTGGACCTGTCCGCAAGGTCGATCAGCGATCTTCAGCCACTCACAACGCTGAAACACCTGACGCAACTGAACCTGTCGGGCAACGCGATCACCAATGTCGGTCCGCTCTCGCAGCTGACCGCCCTGACATCGCTCGACCTGGCGACCAACAGCATCACCGATATCAAGCCGATCGCGCCACTGGTCAATCTGACGGCGTTTTCAGCGGCGGGGAACCCGGTCAACATTGACGACTACCTGTCGGCCTGCCTGATGCGCAACGAACCGGATTTCCTGACACCCGCCCAGTCCGCCGAGGTGCAGGCGCTGCTCGACGAAAGCTTTGGCACCGGCTGCCTGGCATCCAACACCCATCTCGGCGGCGTGCCGAGCATCGACCTGGCCGATCGCGGCCTGACCACGCTGCAATACGTGCCGGTTCTGAAGGAGGCGCGGCTCGTAAAGCTGGACAACAACCAGATCCGTGACGTGCGCATCCTCGCGGAGCTTCCAAGGCTCGTCGATCTGCGGCTCAAGGACACGCTGGTGGACGACAATGCCGGGCTGGAGACGCTGACCCGTCTTACCAACCTGGACCTGTCAGACACGCCGGTGGAACGGCTCAACTTCCTCGTGCTGCTGCGCCAGCTCGAACACCTGAACATCCGCAACACGCAGGTTCGCAACATCAGGCAACTGGCCAACCTTTCCACGCTCAGGACGGTGACGCTCTGGGGGCTCGACATCACCTATTTCAACGTGCGCGACTACTGCCTCGTCCACCGGTTCACGGCCGGAATGCTGGGCCCCGTGAGGGCGACGATGGACGCCGTCATCGCTCAGGCCAACGCCGACAACGTGGATACCGACGACTGCGTGGCGGTCGAGGACTGGGCGGCGGCGCTGACCGACCTCAACCTGAACCGCAAGTCCATCAGCGCCCTCGACCCGCTGCGGCACTTCACGTCCCTGCAGGAACTGCTGCTATTCGACAACAACATCTCGGACATCACGCCGATCGCCAACCTGCGGCATCTGATCAATCTCAGCCTTGGCAGCAACAAGCTGACGCAGGTGCCGCAGGTGAACGCCTCGGGGCTGAAGACCCTGTATCTATCGAATAACCGGATCGTGCAGACCCATGCGCTGACGAGCTATCCGGGCCTTCAGAAACTGAACCTTTCCGACAATCTCATTCAGCAGACGTCGCACATCGTGCCGCTTTCGCAGCTGACCTATCTCAACCTGATGAACAACAAGATCGCCGATGTCGGCAACGCCATGGCGGTGATCGGGCGCAGTCCCTACCTCAAGGGAAATCCGGTCTGCTCGCTGAACCACGGGATTCCCGTACTGGCCGGTGCCTGCACCAGGCTTCACCTGATTACCGAACACATCGTGATCGACGGTTTGCTGAACAACCGTCTCATCAACCGCGACTTCATAATCGTTCCCAATCCGTGAACGAAAACCCTTTCAGGAGGGCCATCAATGACCTGTTCCATTTCCAGAGCCGCCTTTCGAACCGCCGTGGCCATCCTGCTGGCCGTCGCGCCGGCCCACGCGCAAGACAAGTCCGCCACGTCGGTCATCCAGCTACCCTCTGCCGGTGGGACAGTCACGCAGGAAGAGGGAACGTTCTCGCTCAATTCCAATACCGGATCAGCCAATTTCGTCCTTCCGCTGCCCGAGTTGCCGCAGCGTGGCCGGCACGGGCCGCAGATCCAGCTGACCTACAACCAGTTCGCGGGCGATACCGGCGGCGGGCTGGGAGTCGGATGGCGCTTCACCGTGCCGACGCTCCAGGTCAACAACGACCTCGGCACGGCCCTGCCTGGATTGCGGCCCGACGGCGATCTGTTCTCGCGGATCAGCTACATGGGCAGCCGGCTGGTCTACCTGGGCGACGACACGGGGGTGGCGCGTTACCGTCCGGAATTCGCCGAGGAACATGTCGAGATCATCCGGCACGATGCGCCCTTCGAGGTGGCAGTGCTGGACCGCACCGGCGCGCTCGTGACCGAGACGATCCCGGCCGGTTTCGAGGTGCTCAAGGCTGACGGGTCGCGCCAGATCTTCAGCGCCGATCCCGCCATCGCCGAAGGCGATTTCGAAGGACAGGAGACCTTTGTCACCCGCTGGGCGCTGGTGCTTGACGTGAACGCCAGCCGCGACGCGATCCGCTATGAATACGAAAAGCATGGTGGACGCAGCTATCTGACGCGTGTCACCTTCGCAGGCGGTCAGTCCACTTACGAGTTCGACCTGATCGACACCCAGCCGAGCCTGGTCAGCTACGCGATGGCGACCCGCCAACAGAACGCCAAGCTTTACGGCAAGGTGACGACCCGGTTCGGGACTACGATCTACGACCAGTGGTGCCTGGGCTATATCGGGCGCGCGACGGACGACAATGCCCGCTTCGCGGTCCGCGCCCATCCGGATTGCCAGGCGCAGGCCGAGGCCGACCTGGCCGGCTCCATCGACCAGAACTCGGTCAACGTGCTGGACCAGTTGCGCATCCTCTACCGCTTCGGGCAGAGCGATGGCGAACCGCTCGGCGCCGACACGCTGCGGTTCCCGGACATCTCCTTCGACTATTCGTCGTGGACGACGGCGGACCTGTCTGACCGCGATCTCGTGTTCGAGGCGCCAAACCTCGCTTTTGCCGGCGACATCGACGCGGGAAACCTGGAACTGGCCGATCTGAACATGGATGCGCTTGTCGACATCGTGCGCACGCGGTCGGACGGCACCGACCTTTTGTTGGGTGACGGGTCGTTCGATACCTCGTTTTCCGAGGTGCAACCGCTGACCCTGACACGCATGACCGAAGCCGGGATGAGCCTGGACGTGCTGCCGCAACTGGCGGACAACCGGTTCCACTTCGCCGACATCCTTGGCGACAGCTATGTCGACATCGTCGAAATCGAAATCGGCGCGATGCACATCTACAACGGCAATGCCGAGGGAACCTTTCCCTATCTGGGCCGCCGCGTACCGGTGCCGGTCCTGTCCCCCACCGACTTTGCCGACGGGCGCGGCCGCTTTGCGGATATCAACCTGGACGGCCTGTCGGACATCGTGACGACACGGCTGAACGCAGAGGGCAAGACAGAGTGGCGCGTCTTCCTGAACGTGACACGCCGCCTGCCCGATGGCAGTCACAGCGTCAACTTCGCCGTCCTGAACAAGCCGTTCCCCTTCGAGGACAACAATTCCGGCGTGCTCGGTCGGCCCGGAACCCGCTTCACCGACGTGAATGGCGACCGTCTTCCGGACCTCGTCCAGATCCGGCCCGCCGATCAGGGCTTCTGTATCTACGAAAACCAGGGCAACGCGTTCACCAGCGAGGACGTCCTTCTGTTCGGGGACCGCAGCCTGAATGATCCGCTCTGCGGAAACGGGCGGTTCAGCGCGATCACCGGCATGTCCCAGGACGACAACCTGCGTTCGATGTGGTACGTCGACGCCAATGGCGACGGCATCATCGACTTCGCCTCGATGGGACAGCGGACCGACCGCATTCGCATCTGGCTGGGTTTCGGCGACGGCACCTATATCGACGAACCGGTCGAACTTGCCCTGAACCTGCGGGTCCAGGTCGGCGCGGCGGCGAATACCTTTCGGTCGCGCGTGGCCGATATCGACGCCGATGGCCAGACAGAAATCATCGTCTTCCAGGAGGCCGCCGGCCCGGATGTCCGTCCGGCAGTGGTGCTCGATTTCAACAGGACGGACGATATCCAGTTGACCAAGGCGAACCTGCTGACGGTGGTCGAGTTCGACTCAGGCCGGCGGCACGACATCCGCTATGCCACTTCGACGGATGAAATGCTGCGCGACCGGTCGAAGGGGATCGAGACGCGGTCGCTGCATTTCCCGGTTGTCGTGGCAAAGCAACTCGTCACTTCGGAAGGCATTCCCGGTCAGTCGCGCGATGCCGTCCAGACCGAGGAATACTTCTACCACAAACCCTATTACGACGTGCTCAACCGCCGGTTCATCGGGTTCTCGGACGTAGAGCGGGTTCTTTACGGCGACGAGTTCCGGGGCGACGAGATGACCCAGAGGTCGTCGATCACCTTCGAGCAGTTCTATGCCTTTGCAGACCGCCCGGCTGACCTGCACCTCGCCGGCAAGCTGAAGGTGCGCCGCATCTACGAGGTCGAGCCTGACGGCGTCCTTGTTGCCTCTGCGTCGGACAGCTTCGGCATCGATCCCGACCGGACGGCTCTGCATTCGCTGTCCACCAGCACGCGGACTCAGTCGCGGCCAGAGCCGGGTCGCCTGCTGAGTTGCCAGAGTTCGGTCTGGCGGACCGTCCCGACCGGCGACGGCGCAAACTGGCTGCGGCGCACCAGCGACCGGCTGACCGAAGCGGCCGGAGAGGACCATGTCCAGCCTGTGACCGACGAGTCCTGCATCAACCCGGTCAAGGAACTGCGCTTTGCGGATTTCGATGACTTCAACCTGCATCGCGAGGAAACCGTCATCCTGAACGAGGTCGCCGGTCCCGAAGGGCTGGTCGTGCCGGCCTCGACGCTTGTCACGCAGATCGACTACGAGCCTGCGCGCCAGGACCTCGCGGCACTGGGGATCGTCAACCAGGCCTCGGAACGGCGCAGCCTGTCCGGCACGCGCGTGCTTTCGGTCGAAGGCTTTACCTATCGCCCCGACAGGGGTGGACGCATGGGCGAGCGCCGCATCCAGGTCTTTTCCGGCCTGTCGGATGTTCCCGCCGACCTCGCCGACCTTCATCTGCCGACCCATACGCTGCTGAAGATCATGGACTACGATGTCTTCGGCAACGTGACCTCCATGGCCGATGCCCTTGGCACTATCGAGGCATCGGGCTTTGACGAAACCGGCACGCTGCCGCTGTCGCATACCCGGTTCGCGGGGGCCGTGCCGGAGCTCGATCAAGTCACGCGGATGCTCTACGACGGCCCGGATGAAGGGCGGCTTGCGCGACAGGTCACCCCGCTGGGCATGGAGATCACCTATGCCTACGACGCGCTTGGCCGCCGCACGGCCGAACGCGCCGAGGACGGCGCCGAACAGCTGTTCGACTATCAGGTTGGCACTGGGGGCCTGCCCTCGCTGATCATGACGACCAAACGGCGTTATGCCACCGCGGCGGACACGCCCGAAGACGAGTCCGAGGTCATCCAGACCGTCGCGGCCTTCAACGCGCGCGGCAACCAGATCGCCTCGATCGAGAACGTGGCAGAGGGTGGCGTGCGGATCTTCGAATTCGCGGCCTACAACCGCAACGAAAAGCTGATCTTCCGGTGGACGCCTTTCACCATCGCCAGCTTCCGCGGGCAGGCCGATCTGGATGTGGCCAAGGTCTTTGCGCTGGGCGACATTCCTCGGCCCGATCATTCCGTTGGCAACGCCTATGTCTACGATGGCGCCGGCCGCATGATCCGCGAGGCGCATCCCGGAGGAAAGGTCTCGACCCAGGGCTATGCGCCCTGGGGCCTGTCGACCATTACGCAATATGACGATCAGTTCCGCGGCCGCATGACGGTCGAGAACCTGTTGCTGCGCAACGACAACGGAACCTTCGCCAATGTCTTGCGGAATGGGGCAGGGCGGGTCGACATCACCCGATTTGAACGGGATGTCTTCGGTTTCCTGACGGCGATCCTGCTGCCGGGGGAAAGCCAGCCGCGCCGCTTCGTGTTCAACACCGTGGGCGACCTGGAACATCAGTCGATCCCCGGCATGGGCGAATACTTCTATTTCTTCGACGAACGCGGACGACAGGCTGCCAAGGTGCGCCGCAGCGCAGACGGCGAAACGCGCCGCCTGACCTTCGAATACGATTTCCTGAACCGTAAGGTCACGGAGTTCGAGAACGGAGAGCGCCGCATCCGCTTCGCCTATGACCGGATGCCCCAGCTTGCGTCGGCATCCGCCTTCGACACGCCGATCGACTTGCCGCTCGACGAGTTCACCGAGATCGAGATCACGGACGCGAACGGTCTTTTCGATAGTGTCCAGAGGTTCGGCTACGACCGGAATGGCCGGATGATCCACAACGAGATCACCCTGGGCGGACGGACCTATGCCGAGAATTTCGATCATACGCTGGATGGCCGGATCAACGTCGCGACCGGAACCGGCGGGCTGAGTTCGAACTTCGCGCTCGGCCCGGACCGCAACCTGCGGTCCGTCACGATCGACCACCCCGATTTCGCGACGCCGGAAAAGGTGATCGAGGATCTTCTCTACAATGCCGAGGGACGCATCCGCCGGATCGACTATCGTGGCGGGGCCTTCACCGACATGACCTATAATCCCGATACCCTGTTCCTGACGCACATCCTCTCCGAAGCGGGCGGAGACGTGCCGCTGCAGGATCTTCGGATGGTGTTCAACGGCAACGGGTCGATCAACGAGATCGTGGACTCGCTTGCAGGCACCGATCCCGCCTTCGGGCATGTCGACCGGTCGGGGACCTTCGAATACGACTTCAAGAACCAGCTGGTCCGGATCAACCGCTACGGGGAAGAAGATGCGTTCGCCTACACCCCCGCCGGGGCGTTCGAGAGCAACGACGAATTCGCCGCCGACACGACCCTGACTCCGGCGTCGGCCGACACCGGGCTGATCCCGGGCAGCACCGCGGACCAGGTCTATGCTTTCAACGGGTTCGGCGAACTGGCGCAGTCCCCGCGCGTGCTGGAAACCCGGTTCGACGCATATGGCCGACTGCTGCAAAGCAAGACCGCCGAGCACGAGGTTTTCTACGGGTACGACCAGACCGGACGGCGGATCTACAAGCAGATCGTCCCGCTCGACGGCACAAGCGATACCGAGACGTATTTCTATCCGACCGAGACGTTCCATGCGGGACCGAAGGGCGACGAAAGTTTTGTCAACATCGGCCCCTCTCGGCTTGTCCGCCTCGAGCACGGCACCGGGAAATGGTTCTACTATCTCAAGGACCACCTCGAGTCGTCCGATTATGTCATGGCGTCCGACGGCACGCCGGTCGAACAGATGCTCTACCGGGCCTACGGCACCGAACATGAACCGGAAACGCTGGAGCCGGCCTGGGCGCAACATCGTGTGGACGTTGCCGATGCGTTGCCGCGCGAAAAGACGCACCACCGCTTTACCGGCAAGTACCTGGACGACGATACTGGCCTGTACTACTACGGCGCGCGCTATTACGACCCGGCGCTCGGCCGGTTCATCAGTCCGGATCCGCTCTACATGGCCGATCCGGAGCGCTGCACCGCGCAGCCCATCGCCTGCAACCTGTTCGCCTACGCCAACAACAACCCGATGGCCTTCATCGACCCGACCGGGCTTGACGGCGTTGTCGCCGGGGACGAGGCCTATCGGCGGCAGGTCGAGGAGGCCCTTCAGCGTATCGATCCGACGGCGAGGGTGGATTCCGAAACTGGCGAGATCTCGCAGAGCTGGATCCACGGGGCATTCCTCGACATCGTGGATTTCTTTGTTCCCGGTTCCGGATACGATACAGGGCGCGAACTTGTCAGTCGTATGGTGGAAAGCGAGCAGACCACGACGATCCAGTTCCGCGAGAACGACGCGGCCGCGAACCGGACGGATCCAACGGTCGACTGGACCACGACGCCGGGTGATGCGGATGTCTTCTTCGATCCGAACTACTCTGCGGACCTGCCGGAATTCGACCCGGAAACCGGCGCGGTCAACGATGTCGCGTCCGATCCGGGGATCGTCATCGGGCACGAACTGATCCACGCGACCCACATCATGGCGGGGCAGGTTTCGGGCGTCGATTTCGTCGACTACACTGGTCTGGACGGCACGCCGCAGAACACCCGCGACGAGGAAGCGCGCACGGTCGGTGTCGGTGGCACGCCGCGCGCGGACGACATCACCGAGAACGATCTGCGCGAAATGATCGGGATCAACCCGCGCAACCATTACTGAAGCCTTCCCGGAGAGGTTCCGAAATGTATCATGATGTGAAACGATTGATCGCGGGGGCCGCTCTGTGCGGCTCCCTTGCATGCGGAGGCGTCGCAATGGCCCAGGACCTGGAGGAACCGGTGCTGGTCGAAACCGGGTTTCTGGAACTGTACGACGCCGGTCCGGAGTGGCTGAGGGGGGCCTTGCTGCAAGGCGGGGTGCCCGGGACGTTCGAAATCGGCGATGGCACGGTCACCTTGACCGCCGCAGCGGCGCTGACACTGGTCAACCGGATGCGTGCCTTCGCGGAAATCGAGTTCGACAGCCTCACGCCGGCCTTTGTCCTTCTGTCCATCGAAGAGGCCGGCGCCGCCTTCGAATGCGCGACTGTCGAGCCGCGCAAGATCCTGCCCGGAATAACCCGGCAGGATTTCGGTGTGCCGGTCTTTGCTGCGCCGGATGCCAATGCGGACTCCGTCGAGCGGTGCCGGGTCGACCTCGAAGCCAAGACGGAATTCGTCCGGATGGGCCGCGCGGCATTGAGGCAGGAGTTCTTCAACGACAGTGGCGACCTGAAATCCGAACACGACGCCCTCACGCGGGATCCGTCGCTTGCAGCGGCGCTGATCGAGTCGGGCTATTACGTGACGCTTGGCGATCTGACCGGCCGTCTGAAACTCCGCTAGGTGTTTGATCCCACGGCTTGATGGTGCGGTCCTTTCGAGGGAGTGGAAGGCAGCATCATTGGAGCAGTTCGTTAGGGACGCGCCACGCATTGTCCCCCGGCAGGCAAATTGCACGGCATATCTGGCGAGAGGGCACGTACGCTGTCCGATCAGCAATACAGCGATCGCAAGCGTCGATCGCCGAGTTGAGCCTGGAACGGGATCGCGATGTCTTGCACGGATCCGCCGCTTAGCTGATCTGCGCCGCAGCCGGGTCGTTTCTGCCACTCTTGTAGTGGGTTCCCGAAACCATGCGCAGCTGTCGGGCGGCCTGCTCCGGGGTCAGGTCGCGCTGCGCTTCGGCCAGCATCTCGTAGCCGACCATGAATTTCCGCACTGTCGCCGAGCGCAGCAGGGGCGGGTAGAAATGCGCGTGCAACTGCCAATGGTCCATCGGTCCGTCCGTCATCGGCGCGCCGTGCCAGCCCATCGTGTAGGGGAACTCTGTCTCGAAGAGGTTGTCGTAGCGCGTGCAGAGTGCCTTGAGCAACTCTGCCAGCGCATCCCGCTCTGCGCCGGTCAGGTCCGGCAGGCGCGGCACGGGGCGCCGGGGCAGGACCAGCGTCTCGAAGGGCCAGACCGCCCAGTAGGGAACGACCGCGATCCAGTGGGCGTTCTCGACCACGGTTCTCTCGGCCAGCGCGGCCTCGCGCGTGGCATAATCCAGCAGCAGTGGCCTCCCGTGCCGGGCGAAATAGGCGGCCTGGCAGCGGTCTTCCTGCGCGACCTCGTTGGGAATGAAATCCGAGGCCCAGACCTGGCCGTGCGGATGCGGGTTGGAACAGCCCATCACCGCGCCCTTGTTCTCGAACAGTGCGACCCAGCGAAAGGTCCGGCCCAGGTCGGCGACCTGCGAGGCCCAGGTGTCGACGATCGCGCGGACCACCGGCAGCGGCAGTTCCGGTAGCGTGAGGTCGTGCCGTTCGGAAAAGCACAGGACGCGGGCGGTTCCCCTCACGGTGGTGGCGCGGAACAACGGGTCGTCGGGCGTCTCGGCCCGCGGGGTATCGGCCAGCATCGCGGGGAAATCGTTGTCGAAGACATGTGGGCCGGAATACGCCGGGTTGCGCACGCCGTTGGCCCGGAGGTTGCCCGAGCACAGGTAGCAGGCCGGGTCATGCGGCAGTTTCGCCACCTCGGCCGGCGGTTCCGTCTGGCCCTGCCAGGGCCGCTTGTTGCGCTGCGGCGAGACCAGGACCCAGGTGCCCTTCAACGGATCGAAGCGGCGATGCGGATGCGCATCCAGAAGGTCCCTGTCCATCGGCATGTTCCCCTCTTGCCGCCTCAGCCCGACGCCAGCCGGCTTTTCAGCAGTTTTCCGTTCTCGTTCAGCACCGGGTAGGCGATCATGGCGAAAGAGCCGTTCACCGTCTTGATCGCGCGCAGCAAATCGAGGTGAATGCCGCTGGTGCGCAGCGTGTCCTCGCCGCCCTGTTGCAGCCGCACGAGGTGCCGCGCCTCCAGCGTGCTGGCCATGTCCCGGACCTTGTCCTTCTGTTCGACCAGCGCCTCGGCCAGGGCCGGGTCGCCGTTCATCAGCACGGCGATCGCCAGTTGCACGTTGCGCAGGACGGTGTCGTGGAACGCGGTCAGCTCCTCGCGGCCCTCGTCGGAAAAGCGCAGCTTTTCCATGCTTTTCTGCGCCGCCAGCGGCACCATGGCCTGGGCGATGACATCGGCGGCGGCCTCGAGGCTGACGCCGGTGCCCACGAGGTCGAAGGCCCGCGCCACGATCCGGTCGCGGTCGTCCTCGGCGCGGATCGCGGCGAGGTAGACGCGCAAGTCCAGCGAGATCCGTTCGACCTGCGCGTTGCTTGCGGCGATGCGGGCGGCGGCGGTTTCGTCATACTGGCCGAAAAGCGTCATCGACTGGCGGAACATGCCCTCGACAAGACCGCCGAGATGGACGAGTTCGCGCGTCGCGCAGGACAGCGCGCGCTTGGGCTGGGCCAATGCCTCGGGGTCCAGCGCACTCTGGTGCTGCGGCGAGGTCGGATCGGAGGGCGTGTCGGGCAGCAGGGCCTGGGCCAGCCGGTGGATGATCCCGACCAGCGGCAGGCATAGGACCAGGATCAGTGCGTTGAAGCCGAGATGCAGGTGCAGCGCGGCCGACCCGGCCGTATCGCCCAGCCAGCCGGTCGGCGCGTCCGGGACCGAGAGCGCATAGAGCACCAGCAGCGCCCCGCCGCCGCGCAGGCCGAGATTAGACCAGACCACGCGGCGCACGGTGGGGTCGGCGTTCCACGTCAGCAGCAGCGCGATGATGCAGCCACCGAAATTCGCCCCCAGCACCATCGCCAGCGCCGCCTCCAGCGGCAGGATGCCTTGCGCCGCCATCGTGGCATACAGCAGCACGGCCGCGACGCTGGAATGCACCAGCCAGGCGAACACCGCCGACACCGCGAAGGCGGTGAGCAGGTCGTTGCCGAAATAGGCCATGACGGCGCGCGCGCCCGGGCTGTCGACCAGCGGCGCGCTGGCCGCGCGGATCAGGTCCAGCGAGACAAAGATCAGCGCCAGGCCGATGAGCACCCGCCCGACCTGGCGCGGTGCGCGCCTGCCGCTGCGCAGGAAGATCAGCACGCCCGACAGCATGAGAACCGGGGCGATGGCCGAGAGGCCCGAGTTCAGCACCAGCGCCACGATGGCCGAGCCGAGATCCGCCCCCAGCAGCATCGCCAGCGCCGACACGCCGCCGATGCTGCCCGCCGACACGAAGCCCGCCATCAGCACCGCGACGGCGGTCGAGCTTTGCAGCAGGATCGCGGTCACCGCACCGCAGAGCGCGGCGCGCAGGCGGTTCGAGGTGGAGTGCCGCAGCCAGACGCGCATCTGCGCGCCAAAGGCGCGCTCAAACCCGGTGCGGACCAGCCGCACGGACCAGACCAGCAGCGCGGCGGCGCTGGCGACATTCAGGACGAACATCATGCCGGACCCTCCGCGCGGCGCGTGTCAGACATGGGCCAGTCGGGGCCGGTCGGGGAAATAGACGCGCGAGACCTCGGCGCCAAGCCGCTGGGTGCAGGCGGCCACCATGCAGCCCTGCCGCAGCAACGGCGAATAGGGTCGGTCGCCGCCCACCGTGGACCAGCCGCCGGCCTCCTGCACCACCAGTTGCCCGGCGGCATGATCCCAAGGGTTGAGCGCGACAGAGACCATGAAATCCGCCTCTCCGGTCGCCAGAAGGCGGTAGTCGTGGCAGGAACAGCGCAGGTCCTGCACCTGGCCCGCAGCCTCGAAGCGGGCCATGACCGGAGCGCGCCGTTCGGGGCCCAGGGCGTTCAGCGGAACCAGCCCCGTGCTGCCCTGCATTCGGCTTGTGCCGCCGGTCGACAGCCGCGAGGCGCCGCGACCCGCCCCTTCGAGCCACGCGCCCGCGCCGCGCCGCGCGACGACCCAGTCATCCATGACCGGATCGTAGAGCAGGCCAAACACCGTCTCGCCCCGCGCCACGACCGCCACGATCAGGCCGAACAGCGCGAGCCCGGCGGCGAAATTCGCGGTTCCGTCGATCGGGTCGACGATGACCGCCAGTTCCGCCTCTGCCAGTTCGTCCAGCGCGGCGGGGTCGCGCGCGACGCGCTCTTCGCCGATCACGGCGGCCTGCGGCAGGATGCGCGCAATGTCCCGGCTGAGTGCAGCCTCTGCGGCGAGGTCCGCCTCTGTCACCAGATCATGCGGCCCGGACTTGGTCGCGATGGCCCCTGGAGAGAGGCGGCGGAACCGCGGCATGATCTCTCGTCGCGCGGTTCCCCGCACCGCCTCGACCAGGTCGTCCAGCGCGCGTTCATCCGGCATCGTGGCCCCCGCTTTCGTCCGGCGCGACGCGCCGCGTGGTCACGACATGCGTGCCGTCGGCATCGACCTGATGAACCAGATAGGCATAGGGTTCGTCCGATGGCGCAATGGCCATATCGCCGAAGGGCAGCGCCGAGGCGAAGGGGGCGACCGGCGTCCCGGCGGCGCAGCACAGCGCGCCATGGAAGCGTGCCGTATAGGGCCGGTGGACATGGCCGCACAGGATGGCCGGTGGTTTCGTCGCGCCCCTCAACAAGTCCGCAAAGCGCGCGCCGCCGTCAAGGACCGAGATCTCGTCGAAGACCCGCTGACCGGTCGGAAAGGGCGGATGATGCATGACGATGACCAGCGGCCCGGCCTCGTCCGCTGCCAGCGCCTGCGCGATCAGGTCCAGCGCGCGATCGTCCAGCGCGCCGGTGGTCATGCCTTCGAGGCAGGTGTCGATGCCCAGCAGCCGCGCGCCCGCCACCGGCACGACCCGCCCTGATATGTCGGCGCCGCGCAGGAATTCGGAACGCGCCTTGCGGTCGTGATAGGCGGCGGGCCCGTCATGGTTTCCGGGAATGGTGAAGACCGGCACGGGCAGGGTGGCGAACATCGCCTCGAACTGGGCAAAGGAGGCGTCCTCGGCATCTTCGGTCAGGTCGCCCGCGACGATGACGCAATCGAGGATACCGGCGACGGCCTGAAGGTCGCGGGCGATGGCGGCGACGATGTCGGGCGTGTCGTCGCGCAGCGCCGCGACCCGGTCGGGATGCCGGCAGAGATGCAGATCGGAAATCTGGGCAAATCGCATGGTGTCACTGGTCCCTTGTCGTCCGTCCGCGCATGATCGGCGTCGGGGGCGGCCCCGCGGGCGGGCTCACTTGATCCCGGCCCGCATGAAGTTGGCCACGAACTGGCGCTGGAAGATGATGAAGGCGATGATGAGCGGCGCGGTCGTCATCAGCGTGGCCGCGTTGACCAGCGACCATTCGATGCCGCTTTCCACCGTGGCGAAGACGCTGAGACCGACGGTCACGGGGCGCACCTCGGGCGAGTTGGTGATGATCAGCGGCCACAGGAAGTTGTTCCAGTGAAAGCTGATCATCACCAGCCCGTAGGCCAGGTAGATCGGCCGCGCCAGCGGCACGTAGACTGTCCAGAGCACCCGCCACGCGCCGGCGCCCTCGATCTGCGCCGCCTCGTCCAGCGATTTCGGCACGGTCAGGAAGGTCTGGCGCAGCAGGAAAATGCCAAAGGCCGAGGTGAGATAGGGCAGGGCGATGCCGATGATCGTGTCGGTCAGGCCGATCTGAGACAAGGTCCGGTAATTCTCGACGATCAGGATCTCGGGCGAGATCAGCAGCTGTACCATCACGAGGCCGAACAGGAACCCCGCCCAGCGGAAGCGGTAGCGCACGAAGGCATAGGCCACGAGCGTGCACAGCACGAAGTTCGCGACGAGGACGATGGTGATGAGGATCAGCGTGTTGACGAAGTAGAGCGCGAAGGGGGCGGAATTCCAGGCCTCGACGAAGTTGCCGAAGGTGATCGGCGCGTTCCACTTGAAATTCGCGGCATAGATCTCGGGATGGAAGGCGGTCCAGACCGAGTAGGCGAAGGGCAAGCCCCAGAGGCCCGCCAGCACCAGCGCGAGCGTCCCGATCAGGATGCGGTTCAGGTCGCGGGTCATTGGTAATGCGCCTTTCGGTTGAGCACCCAGAACTGGAATGCCGCGAGGATGCCGAGGATCACCACCATCAGCACGGTCAGCGTCGCGCCATAGGCAAAGTCGCGATGGCCGAACGTGACCTCGTAGACGTAATACAGCAGCAGCGCGCTGGAATTGTTGGGGCCGCCCCGCGTCATGACGATGATGTGGTCGACCAGGCGGAAGGCGTTGATAAGCGCGTTCACGGCGACGAAGATCGTCGTCGGCCGCAGCAGCGGCAGCACCACGTCGAAGAAGACGCGCACCGATCCCGCCCCTTCGAGCCTTGCCGCGTCCTTGAGGTTGGCGGGGATGCTCTGCAACGCGGCGAGGTAGAAGATCATGAACAGGCCCGCTTCCTTCCAGATCGCCACCACCATCATCGACACCAGCGAGGTATCGGTGCGTCCGAGGAAGTTGATCGAGGGCAGGCCGAAGGCCGACAGGATCTGCGAGGCAAGGCCGATGCCCGGAGCGTAGAAGAACAGCCAGATATTGGCGACGGCGACCAGCGGCAGCATCGTCGGCATGAAGAAGGACAGCCGCATCAGCCAGGTTCCGGGCAGTTTCGAGTTGACCAGCAGTGCCATGCCAATCGACAGGCCGATCGCCAGCGGCACGGTGCAGATGGCGTAGATCGTGCTATTCGTCAGGACCTGCGCCAGGCGGTCATCCTCAAGCAGCGCCCGGTAGTTCTCCAGCCCGACAAAGCGCGACGGGCGAAAGGAGCTGGAGTTGTTCCACAGCGAGTTCACCAGCGCCTTGATCGCGGGATAATGCGTGAAGGCCACCAGAAGGCTGCATGGCAGGACCAGCAGGACAAAGCCTAGGCCGAGGGGCAATCGCTTGTTCATGGGGGCCAGGTCTCCGGTGCCGAGGCGTGTCGGGGGTGGCGCGCGCCCGGGGGGAGGCAGGGCGCGCGCCGGTGCGGTCAGGAGAGGGCCTCAGCGGTAGTCCTTGAGGACCGCGTCGGCCTTTTCCTGCGCCTCGGTCACGGCATCGGCCGCGCTCTTGCTGCCGGTCACGACACCCTCGATGGCCTCGACCAGGTATTGCGTCACCTTGGCGCGCTGGAAGGTCGCGAATTCACGCTCTGCATGGGGCAACTGGTCCAGGGCGACCAGGGCCTGCGGCAGGCGCTCGGCGTATTCCTTCATCACCGGCGTCTCCCAGGTGTCGGGCCGCGGTGCGACATAACCGGTCGCGATGCTCCAGCGGGCGGCGGCATCGGCCGATGTCATGAATTTGATGAAGTCCAGCGCCGCTTCCTGCTCTTCCGGGGTCGTGTTGGAGAAGATGTAGAAATTGCCGCCGCCGACCGGAGCGCCCGGCCCGTCGCCACCGGGAAGGAAGCCCACGCCCCAGTCGAAGGTCGCGTTCTCGTTCACGAAGGCGAGGTTGCCCGTCGAGGTCCACATCGAGGCGGTCTGCCCCTCGAGGAAGGCCTTGGGCGTGTCACCCCAGGAAATGCCGCCCGGCGCCATCACGCCTTCGGCCGAGAGCTGCTGGAGGAATTCCAGCGAGGCGATGGTCGCCGGCGTGTTGATGCGGGCCTCGGTGCCCGTTTCGGTCGACAGCACGTCGCCCTTGGACACGACCAGCCCGCCGAACAGCCAGGCGCCGCCCAGGCCCAGGGTTGGGATTCGGGTGCCCCACTGGGTCACGTTGCCATTGGCGTCGCGCTTGGTAAGGGTCTTGCCCATCTCGATCATCTCGGCCCAGGTCTTGGGCGGGGCTTCCGGATCCAGCCCGGCCTCGCGGAAGGCGTCCTTGTTGTAGTAGAACACCGGGGTCGAGCGCTGGAACGGCACCGAGTAGATCTTGCCGTCGAACTTGGTGTCATTCATGAAGCCGTCGTAGAAGCCGGCCAGCCATTCCTGTTCCTCGGGCGAGTCCGCGATGTCCGAGATCGGCAGCACGGCGCCTTCCTCGATCAGGGTAAAGATGTCGATCGCCAGCAGCACCGCGACCTGCGGCGGATCGCCGGCGGCAGCGGCGGTCAACGCCTTGGTGGTCGTCTCTTCGTAGTTCCCGGCATAGACGGCCTTCACGTTGTGCTGCGGGTTCGCCGCCGCCCATTCGTCGGTCAGCGCCTGGATCGTCTCGACCGCCGGGGCGTTCACGCCGACCGGAAAGTAGAATTCCAGATCAGCCGCGCTTACGGCGGCGCCCTGCAATCCGAAAAGTCCGCCGGCGACCAGCGCCAGCGCCGTGTTGTTCCTGAGTGTCATGGTTGTTCCTCCCTTGGTCTTCGTCATGGTCTTGGTCTTCGTCATGGTTGTCCCGCGGCCCGTTTCTTCGGGTCCTGCCGGAGTCAGGTCTTTCTGCGGATGGCCGCACCGTCCTTCTTCGAGAAGAAATGCGTGGCCTCGTGCGACCAGCCGACCGTTACCTCGGCGCCGGGCGCGGGCACGTCGTGCCCGCCATGGGCGACGATCACCTTGGCGCCCGAGGCGGCCTCGAGGTGCAGCAGAGTGACGTTGCCCTCGTATTCCAGCGACAGGACGCGGCCGGTCAGCGTGAAAGCGGCGCCGTCAGCGGGAAAGCACATGGTCTCGGGGCGGACGCCGATCAAATAGTCGGTCAGCGCGGTCCCCCCGTCGAGGCCGAGGTTTTCGGGCAGCGCGACGTCGGCGGGTTCCAGCAGGTTCGTCGGCGGTGTGCCGATGAAGCTGGCCGAAAAGGTGTTTGCCGGGCTCTCGTAGAGGTCGCGGGGCGTGCCCCATTGCGCGATCTTCCCGGCGTTCAGCAGCACGACCTCGTCCGACATGGACAGGGCCTCGCTCTGGTCGTGGGTGACGTAGATCACGGTGATTCCCAGCGTCTTGTTCAGCGAGCGGATCTCGCTGCGGATCTCGGTGCGCAGCTTGGCGTCGAGGTTGGACAGCGGCTCGTCCATCAGGACCAGCGGGCGTTCCGACACCAGCACCCGTGCCAGCGCGACGCGCTGCTGCTGGCCGCCCGACAGTTGCGACGGCTTGCGTTGCAGCAGCGGGCCCAGGCCCATCAGGTCGGACACGCGGGCAATGGTCTTGTCCCGGCGGGTCTTGTCGACCTTGCGGATCTTCAGGCCGTAGCCGATGTTTTCCTCGATCGTCAGGTGTGGGAACAGGGCGTAGTTCTGGAACACCATGCCCAGGTTGCGGTCGGCCGCCGACACTTTGGAGACGTCGCGCCCGTCGATCAGGATCTGCCCGCCAGAAGTCTCGTCGAGACCAGAGATCAGGCGCAGCAGCGTGCTCTTGCCGCAGCCCGACGGGCCCAGCAGCGTGAGAAAGCCGCCGGCGCCGATCCGGAAGCTGACATCGCTCAGAACCTCGGTCTTGCCCCAGCTCTTGCGCAGGTTGCGCACCTCGAGAGAGACGGCCGCAGTGGCGTTGCCAAAGGATGTGTCTGCGGGCTTGTTCATGCGGTGACGACTTCCAATCCGGTGCCGCGCAACTGGCCGACGACATCGGCGGCCAACTCGGCATTTGTGATGAGACCGTCGATCTCGTCGAACCCGGCGGTGCGGGTAAAGGCGTAGGTCTCGAACTTGCGGTGATCGGCGATGACCAGCCGCTGGCGCGACGAAGCGAGCGCCTCGCGCTGGATCAGCGCATACATCTCGTCGCCGATCTCGATGCATTCGCGCGCGACATTCACCGCCGAACAGCAGAAGAAGGACACGTCGAAGGTCAGCGAGCGCAGACCGGCAATGGCAAGGCTGCCGACGAAGGAATCGTTCACCGGCAGATAGCTGCCGCCGATCACGTAGAAATCGCGGATGCCCTGTGCCTTGAGCCGCTTGGCGACGCCGAGACAGGTCGTGACATAGCGGCAGCCGGGCTTCTGCCCGGCCAGTTCGGCCACCGCCAGGGCCGTCGTCCCGGCATCCAGGAAGACAACTTCCTGTCCGTTCAGGCGGTCCATCGCCGCCTGCGCGATGCGCTGCTTCTCGGCCCAGCCGATCAGCTTGCGTTCGTCGTTGGGCAGGTCCGAGGCGGCGCTGGTCTTGGCCATGACGCCGCCATGCGTGCGCGACACGATGCCCTGCCGCCCCAGTTCGCGCAGGTCGCGGCGGATGGTGGCCTCGGACCGGCCCAACTCGTCGCAGAGTTCGCGCACGGCGACGGCACCGCGCTGCTCGACGATCTCGGCGATCTTGCGGCGGCGAATCTCGGACAGGTCAGGCACTTCGGTCATGGTCATCGTCCGGGTTTCCTGGTCGGCTTGCTGGCAGGCCTTGATCGGCCAAAAGCGATCAAGATCGGTCACTTTCGATTACAATCGTTGGAAATCGAGCCCGATTCTGTCAAGGAAAATTCCCTCCACCCGCCCCCGAAAACTTGCGGGAGGCAGGCGTCTATCCGATTTATAATTGAATAACAGAGTCTTGTCGAAAATCTGATGTCCAGACTGGGTCAGGAAGTTTTTCCAAGATAGCCAAAAACGATCATTACCGGTCGCGTGACTCAAGCTGGAGAAGCGGGGTGGCAGCGCGTGGCAGGGTCTGGACGGGGGCCGCAGCGTCGCCGTCGGGGCAGGCCGCCTTGCCGTGGCAAAGCGCGCCTGCCCGTACGATCCGGGGCGAATTCCTGCGCCGGGGCGCTGATGGCTGCGATCCGCTCAAACGCCGGAACCCATGGCGGATCGGGGCGGTTCCCGTCAGGGAAGAAGCATCCCGCGCAGCATGAAGAAAAACATCGCGGCAAGGCCGGCAGCGATGGGAACCGTGATGATCCAGGCCGCCGCGATGCGCAGCAGCAGGGTGCGCTTGACCAGTTCGACCCGGTGCACACGCCCCAGCCCCCGTCTTTCGCGCTTGCCCAGCAGCCGGTCCCGCGAGGCTTGCGCCTTCATGTCGCGCAGCATCTCTCCCTTTGTCGTCACGTCCGCGGCCTCGAAACGTACGAGGAATTCATCGACCGCGTCAGGGTCGTGGTTCGCGTGATGGTCGCGGATTTCCTCGAGCATCTGGGCATAGCTCGACTTGATGTATTCGCGCAGGAAGCCGACGCCAAAGACCCCGCCCACGGCGATGTGGGTGGAACTGACCGGCAGGCCCAGCTGCGAGGCGATGATGACGGTGATCGCGGCGGCGAGGGCGATACAGAAGGCCCGCGTCTTGTCGAGTTCGGTGATCTCGCTGCCGACGGTGCGGATCAGTTTCGGGCCATAGAGGGCCAGTCCCAGCGAGATGCCAATGGCGCCGACGGCCATCACCCAAAGCGGGATCGACGCCTTTTCGGATACGCCGCCGCCGGTGATGGCCTCGGTGATGCCGGCAAGCGGCCCGACGGCGTTGGCCACGTCATTCGCGCCGTGGGCAAAGCTCAGCAGCGCGGCGGCAAAGATCAGCGGCACGGTGAACAGATCGTTGACACTGGCCTTGCGGTTTTCCAGCGTCGCGGTCCGGCGGGCGATGTAGGGCCGCATCAGCAGGTAGACCACGACAGCGGCCACGACACCGATGAGCACCGCGACCGGAAAGGAGACTGCCACGATCTGCTTGACGCCCTTCAGCATCAGGTAGGTCGCGAAGGCCCAGGCCATGATGGCCACCAGCACCGGCACCATGCGGTTGGCCGACTCGAGGACGTCCTGCCTGTAAGTGATCGTCCGCTTGATGAAATAGAGGAAGCCCGCCGCGATCAGCCCGCCCATGACCGGCGAGATCACCCAGCTTGCGGCGATCTGGCCCACGACGGACCAGTTCGCGATGTTCCATCCCGCCGCCGCGATGCCCGCACCCAGCACCCCGCCCACGATCGAATGCGTGGTGGATACCGGAGCGCCGATGGCCGTCGCGAAGTTCAGCCAGACCGCGGCAGCAAGCAGGGCGGCGATCATGAGCCAGATGAACGTATCGCGATCGGCGACAAGGTCGGGGTCGATGATGCCGCTCTTGATCGTGCCGACGACGTCGCCGCCCGCGATCAGCGCGCCGCCTGCCTCGAAGAAGGCGGCGATGAGGATCGCCCCAGTCAGCGAGATGGCATGCGAACCGACCGCCGGTCCGACATTGTTGGCCACGTCGTTGGCACCGATGTTCATCGCCATGTAACCGCCGATCATCGCGGCGACGACCAGCAGCGTGCCGTCAATGCCGCCGTCGGTGCGGACGATCGTGAAAAGCATGATGCCGACGATAAAGATGAGCGCAGTTCCGAAGCGGAACAACTCGTCGCGGTTCCGTTGGACGGCGGTTTCGATGGTTTCTGTTCTGAGCAAGGCAAGATCCCCCATTTTCTTGCGCGTCTCCCGGGCGCGCGACAGCCAGCGGCGAACGGTCCACCGTGCCGCCGAATTATTGCATGACGCAGGTCAAGGACGGGCCGTTCCGGCGCCGATAGCGTCCGAATTGCAACATCCCCGGGAGGCAGGCGGTGATCCGGTTGGACAGGTCTCGCGTTACTGCGGTGCGGATGACGGGATCCGCGGGCAGGAGGCAGTTGGTATTCCGGCGCCGCAAGGCGGTGCTGGTGGCAAGCCGTGCTTGTGCCAGTGGAATGGCTGAATGACCCGCTATTACCTTCCGGTTGCGATCGCGGTGCTGGTCCTGGCCTTCTGGTTCAGCCCGGACGCGCAGGAGATCGCCGCGGGCGTCGCGATCTTCCTGTTTGGAATGCTGATGCTCGAGGACGGCTTCAAGCTGTTCGGCGGTGGCACGCTGGAGCGGGTGCTGGAACAGGCGACCCGGTCGACGCCGCGCGCCGTCGCCTTCGGGATCGTCTCGACGACGCTGTTGCAGTCCAGCTCGCTGGTCTCGGTCATCACCATATCGTTCCTGAGCGCGGGCCTGATCTCGCTGGTCGGGGGCGTCGGGATCATCTTCGGGGCCAATATCGGCACGACCACCGGCGCCTGGCTGGTGGCGGGACTGGGGCTGAAGGTCGATATCGCCTCCTACGCCATGCCGATGATCGCGATCAGCATCGTCCTGGTGTTCCAGAAGTCCAAGGCGCTGCGCGGTGTGGGTTATGCCCTGGGCGGACTGGGGTTCCTGTTTCTCGGCATCCACTACATGAAAGAGGGCTTTGACGCATTCAAGGACGAGATCGACCTGACCCGCTTTGCCCTGCCGGGATTGGTCGGCCTGGCCGTCTATGCCGTGATCGGGACCGTGGCGACCGTCATCATGCAGTCGAGCCATGCGACGATGGTGCTGATCCTGACGGCGCTTGCCGCTGGCCAGATCGGCTATGACAATGCCCTGGCGCTGGCGATCGGCGCGAATATCGGCACGACAATCACTGCGATCATCGGCGCGCTTGGGGCGAATTTCCAGGGCAAGCGCCTGGCGCTTGCGCATCTCATCTTCAACGTCACGACGGCGGCGGTCGCCCTGGCGCTGATCACGCCGCTGCGCGAGGCCGTCGACTGGATCAGCGCGGCAGTCGGGATCGCGGCCGACGACTATGCGATGAAGCTCGCCGTCTTTCACACGATCTTCAATGTGCTGGGTGTCACGCTCATGCTGCCCGTTCTGGCGCGGCTCATCGCCTTTCTCGAACGCCGCATCGTGGAACCCCTGCCGGACGTGAGCCGCCCGCATTTCCTGAACGAGGCGGTCGACGAGTTCCCGCAGACGCTGGAGATCGCGCTGCGCAAGGAAGTCCTGCATCTCTACGATAATGCCGAGGAGCTGATCCTGCATGGTCTGAACCTGCACCGTGAACAGATCCACGCGACCGACGACATTGCCCGGACCGTGCGCCGGAGCCGCGCGCCCCTCGGGCTGGACATCGACGAGCGGTATGAACACCGCATCAAGACGCTCTACTCGGCGATCGTGGAGTTCACCACGCGGGCGGGTGACAAGCGCCTGCCACCGGACATCGCGGAACGAGTCTATTCGCTGCGCGACGTGGCGAGCGATATCGTGCAGGCGGTCAAGGCTGTGAAGCATCTGCGCAAGAACGTCCTTCGCTACACGACGCGGGCGCAGGGCTCTGTCACCGAGCTGTACGACGGTCTTCGGACCGAGATCGCCCGCATCGCGGTCGAGATCCGCAAGCTGGGCCAGGCCGCGCCCGAGGATCGCAGCGCGCTGTGGCTGGACCAGGAGCGCGTCCAGGTCGAGGAGGCCGCCCGCTCGGCCGCGAAAAAGGTCGAGGCGCTGATCCGCAGCGGCGACCTGACGCCGGCCGCCGCCACCTCTTTCCTCAACGATTCCGGCTATGCCTACAGCGCCATGCGCGACCTGATCGAGGCCGCCCGCAGCTATTACGTCGAGCGCGACAGCGCGATGGCCGAGGTGGAGCGCCTGCTGTCGCTCGATGACGAGGAACTCGACGATCCCACGGCCGACCGGGAAACCCGGTCTGGGCCGGGACCGGCAAAGGGGCATGTCACGGAAACGTCATGAAACGGGGCTATCGGCTCAGGCCGGGGCAAGGATCGGAGAACCGCAGATGGGTCTGAAAAAACTCGCCGCGAAAGTGGTCGACTACAATGAACGCCTCGACAGCGGCAAGGCCAGCAAGATCAAGCCAGGCGATGTCGAGAAGGTCCTGCTGAAATTGCGCAAGAAGGTGGCCGAGATCGAGGCCGGAATCGAGGTGGCGCCATCCGCCGACAAGAAAGCCCGGCTGGAAAGCAAGCTGGGCGTCGCCCGCGCCCATGTCGAGCGGGCCGAATGGCTGCTGAAGGAACTCGGCTAAGGCCGCGCGGGCCGGTCCTCACAGGCCCGGCCGAAACCCGCCCCACGCGGTTCCGGGCGTGAAACGGTGTGCCGGGGTTTGGGCGTCGGACGGCCTCGGTCCGAGCCCCGTATCCGCCCGGAGAAATCCAAGGCCGGGGACGAAAAAAATATAGTCCATGGACGCGATTGCAGGCCGCATGGCGCTGTCCATATCTGCGAGGCTCGGGTTTCGGGTCCGATAGCAGCGCCGCACTCCGGCATGAACGGCCCGAGGCCTCTATGCGGGCGTGTCTTTGCTGGACGCATCGAATGGATATCCTCTTTCTTGACCTTATGGGCAAGCCGCTCTGGACCTGGGGCGTCTTTTTCGCCCTCGTACTGGCGCTGCTGGTCTTCGACCTTGGCGTACTGCATCGCAAGTCGCACGAAATCGGCATCCGAGAGAGCCTGTGGCTCTCGGCCTTCTACATTACTGTCGGCATCGCCTTTTCGGGCTGGGTCTGGCAGCACCTGGGCAGCCAGGCCGCGCTGGACTACCTGACCGGCTTCGTCGTCGAGAAGAGCCTGGCGATGGACAACATCTTCGTCATTGCGATGATCTTCGGCTATTTCGGCATTCCCCGTGCCTACCAGCACCGCGTGCTGGTCTACGGCATCCTCGGCGTCATCATCTTGCGCGGCATCATGATCGGGGCGGGCGCGGCGGTCGTTGCCCGGTTCGAATGGGTGCTGCTGATCTTTGCCGGCTTCCTGATCCTCACCGGCATCAAGATGCTGCGCAGCGGCGACGAGGAATACGACGTGGCCGCCAACCCGGTGCTGCGTTTCATGCGCCGGCGGTTCCGCGTGACCGAAGGGCTGGAGGGCGAGCGGTTCTTCGTGCGCCGCCCACGCGACCTCAGCGGGCGCAGCGCCCTGTTTCTCACGCCGCTGTTCCTGGCGCTGGTGATGGTCGAACTGGCGGACGTGATCTTTGCCGTCGACTCGATCCCGGCGATCTTCGCGATCACGACCGACCCCTACATCATCTACACCTCGAACATCTTCGCCATCCTCGGCCTTCGCGCGCTCTACTTCGCGCTTTCGGCGATGCTGCACCGCTTCGTCCACCTTAAGACCGCGCTGTCGCTGGTGCTGATTTTCATCGGGTCCAAGGTCCTTGCCGCCGAGTTTCTGGGCATCGAAAAGGTGCCTCCGGCGCTGTCGCTGGGCGTGACCGCCGGAATCCTGGTCGGGGGCGTGGTTCTGTCGCTGTGGCGGACGCGCCCCGCCGCAATCGCGCCGGCGCTCGCCATCAAGGTCGAAGGCCCCGCCAAATGACCACGCAGCCTGACATCGACATGGCGGACCGCGTCACGCCGCGGCGGCTTTCCGACGTGCTGCGCGACCTCGAAACCGGGCTTGGCCCGCGCATTGCGCTGGGCGACCTGGTGTCCGGCCTGCGCGACCGCAGCTTTGCGCCGCTGATGGTGCTGTTCGCGGTGCCGAACGTGTTCCTCTATCTGCCCGGCTCGTCGGTCCTGACCGGCCTGCCGTTGATGATCATCGCACTACAGCTGATCGTCGGCCGTCCTTCTGTCTGGCTGCCCCGGGCGCTCAGCGAGCGGTCCATCGACCGGGCGCACTTTGCCAGGATCGTGCGCCACTCGCTGCCCTGGGTCGAACGGATCGAGCGGCTGGCCCGCCCGCGCCTGTGGCCGGGCAAGGCGGCGGCCGTCGACCAGATGATCGGGGCGGCCTGCCTGGTGATGTCGCTGCTGCTGTTCCTGCCCATCCCCTTCGCCAACGGCGTGCCTGCGCTTGCAATCATCGCGATGGGACTGGCGCTGAGCGAGCGCGACGGGCTGTGGCTGGTTGCCGGACTGGTCGGATCCGGGCTTGCCATGCTGCTGGTGGCGGCGATCGTCGGTGGTGGGGTCTTTGCGGTGGCGAGCATCTTCTGATGGAGACCTCATCGACGGTGCCCGGCCGCGCTGGAAAACCCGTTCTTCCTGCTGGCGCGCGACTGGGGGGCTGCTGCCGCAGGTCAGCGCGCTCGCTGTTTTCGTCCTTCTGATCGAAGGCGCGTGCTTTTCGGCGAACCTTCTGAAGGCGCCCGAAGGCGGCTAAGTGCCGCTGGCCCTGGGGGCCGTGATCGGCGTGGCCATGTAGACGTGGTCGCGCGGCACCAGGGAGCTTTTCCTACGCAGCCGCGCGCGATCCGTGCTGCTGGACCGCTTCATCAGCCAGATCGAGCGCGGCCCGGCCCTGCACGCGCCGGGCACGGCGTTCTACCTGACCAGCGACGCCAACGCGACGCCGCCGGCCCTGCCGCACAATCTCAGGCACAACCACGTGCGGCATCAACAGATCATCGTGCTGACCGTGGAAACCGTCGACGTCCCCCCCCCCCGCGTGGCAGAGGCGGACCGGTCGCGGATCGAACGGCTGAGCGACCGCTTCTTCCGCGTCAGCCAGCGCTTCGATTCCATGGATACGCCGAACGGCAACGCACGCTGAGCCAATGCTGGCGGGACAGGCTGGATTTCGAGGGGCGCAAGGTGTCGTTCTTCCTTGGACTGCGCCGGATCGTTTTCAGCCCGACGGTGGGCATGCCCGTCTGGCAGGACCGGCTCTACATCCTGATGTCGCGCCTCGCCACGGATCCCAGCGATTTCTATCTTCTGCCGCGCGACCGGGTGGTCGAGATGGGCTCGCAGATGGCGGTGTGACGCCTGCCTTCTGGTGACGGCGCCTGACCGGGGGGCGCTTCCGTCTGGCCTTTGCCGGTAGTCGTGGCATTGTCATGTTCAGGTCCGCAGCGCCGCCATGCCGGTCGCGGACCACTTTTGGAAATGCGGAGCAGCCGACATGAGCCTTCTTCATCCCGACCGCCTGTTCCCGGCAGAGCCGTCGACCCGCGGGCTGACGCGCGCCCTTTTCCAGAGCGTCGAGAGCCTGCCCATCGTGTCGCCGCATGGCCATACCGATCCACGCTGGTGGGGCGAGGATCCGGCCTTTGCCGACGCGGCCGAACTGTTCGTCATCCCAGATCACTACGTCGTGCGGATGCTGGTCAGCCAGGGTGTGCCCTTTGCCGCGCTCGGGATCGGGTCGGGGGCAGAGCCCGACCGCCGCACGGTCTGGCGGACCTTCGCGGCGCATTACCATCTGTTCCGGGGCACGCCCTCGCGGCTGTGGATCGACCATGCGCTGTCCGAGGTGTTCGGCATCGAGGCGCGCCTGTCGGCCGACACCGCCGATGCCGCCTTTGACGCCGTCGGCGACTGCCTTTCGCGGCCCGAGTTCCGCCCACGCGCCCTCTACGACCGGTTCGGGATCTCGGTCATCGCCACGACCGACGGCGCGCTGGACGACCTGGCGCAGCACAGGGCCGCGCGCGACAGCGGCTGGTCCGGGCGGGTGGTGCCGACCTATCGCCCTGACGCCGTGACCGACCCGGACTTCGAAGGTTTCGCCGGGAACCTCGACCGGCTGGGAGAGATCACCGGCTGCGACACCGGCAGCTGGGCGGGCTATCTTGAGGCGCATCGCGCGCGGCGGGCCTTTTTCGCGACCATGGGCGCGACCGCCACCGACCACGGCCATCCCACCGCCCGCACCGCCGACCTGCCCGAAGCACAGGCGCGGGCGCTGTTCGACCTGGTGCGGACGGGCCGCGCCTCGGCGGAAGAGGCCGAGACCTTCCGCGCCCAGATGCTGACCGAGTTCGCCCGCATGTCCTGCGAGGACGGGCTGGTGATGCAGTTGCACGCCGGATCGCTGCGCAACCACAGCGACGCGGTGTTCCGCGCCATGGGCCGCGACCGCGGTTTCGACATCCCGCGCCGCACCGGCTATGTCGAGGAACTGCGCCCGCTGCTGAACGCGGTCGGCATGGACGGGCGGCTGCGGCTGGTGCTGTTCACGCTGGACGAGTCGACCTATGCCCGCGAACTGGCGCCGCTGGCGGGCGCCTATCCCGGCCTGCGCCTTGGCCCGCCCTGGTGGTTCCACGACAGTTTCGAGGGCATGCGGCGCTTTCGCGAGGCGGTGACCGAAACGGCGGGGTTTCACAACACCGCCGGGTTCAACGACGACACCCGCGCGCTGTGTTCGATCCCGGCCCGGCACGATGTGGCGAGGCGCTGCGACTGCGCCTTCCTGGCCGACCTGGTGGTCACGCACCGGCTGGACGAGGACGAGGCCTTTGCCCTGGCGCCGTTGCTGGCGCATGACCTGGCGCGCGACACTTACAAGTTGGGAGAGGACGCATGAAACAGACCTGGCGATGGTTCGGCCCCGCCGACAAGGTCACCCTGTCCGACGTGCGGCAGGCCGGGGCCAGCGGCATCGTCACCGCGCTGTATGACATCCGTCCCGGCGATGTCTGGCCACGCGAGGCGATCGCCGCGCGCAAGAGCCAGATCGAGGCGGCGGGGCTGGCCTGGGACGTGGTCGAAAGTCTGCCGGTCTCGGAGGCGATCCGCACCGGCGCGCCTGACGCGCAAGAGCACATGGCCAACTGGATCGTCTCGCTGGAAAACCTTGCTGCCGAGGGGCTCCGGGTGATCTGCTACAACTTCATGCCGGTGCTCGACTGGACGCGCACCGATCTTGCTGCGCCGATGCCGTCAGGCGCCCGGGCGCTGCGTTTCGACCTGGTGGATTTCGCGCTGTTCGACCTGCACGTGCTGCGGCGCCCGGGCGCCGAGGCGGATTACACCCAGCCGGTCGTGGCCGCCGCCGCCGACCGTGCGCGGGCGTTGACCGACGCGCGGCGCGAGGCGCTGACCGCGACGATCCTTGCCGGTCTGCCCGGTGCGGTGGAACGCTGGACGCTGGACAGCTTCCGCGACCGGCTGGCCAGCTATGACGGCATCGACGCGGACGGGCTGCGCGCCAACCTTGCCACCTTCCTGCGCGCCGTGGTGCCGGATGCGCAGCGGCTTGGGATGCGGCTGTGCGCGCATCCCGACGATCCACCCTGGCCGCTGTTCGGCCTGCCGCGCATCCTGTCGACCGAGGCGGATTACCGCTGGCTGGTCGATGTCGTGCCAAGCCCCGCAAATGGCATCACCCTCTGCACCGGTAGTCTTGGCACGCGCGGCGACAACGACCTGCCCGGCATGATGGCGCGGCTGGGCAAGCACGTGCATTTCCTGCACCTGCGCAATGTCCGGCGCGAGGACGAGACCGTGCCGGGGTCGTTCTTCGAGGACGAGCACCTGATGGGCTCGACCGACATGGTGGCGGTCATCAAGGCCGTTGTGGTCGAGGAACGCCGCCGCCGCGCCGAGGGCCGTGCCGACCATGCGATCCCCATGCGCCCCGATCACGGGCAGGAAATCCTCGACGACCAGGAGCGCAAGGCCGCACCGGGCTATCCCGCCATCGGGCGGCTCAAGGGGCTGGCAGAGTTGCGTGGCGTCGCCTTGGCGCTGGAGCATGGCGCATGATCCGCTCGCCCCTGCCCGCCGGACTCAAGACCGGTATACTGCACTTGGGCTTGGGCGCCTTTCACCGCGCCCACCAGGCCGACTACACGCACGATGCCATCGCGGCCTCGGGCGGCGACTGGGGAATCGAGGCGGTGTCGATGCGCGACCCCGCGCTGGCCGAGGTCCTGGCGCGGCAGGACGGGCGGTTCACCCTGGTCGAGCGCGCGCCCGAAGGCCCGGTGTCGAAGGAGATCACCGTCATCCGGCACACCCATGCCCTGCCCGGCAACGCCGCTGCGGTGGCCGCCCGCATGGCCGATCCGGCGATCCATGTCGTCACCATCACCGTGACGGAAAAGGGCTATGGTGCGGATGTGGGCGCGCGGCGGCTGAACCGCGCCGACCCGGCCGTGGCGCATGACCTGGCCGCGCCCGAGGAGGCCCCGCGCAGCCTGGCCGGGTTGTTGTGCCTGGGGCTGGGCCTGCGCCGTGCGGCGGGGTTGGACGGGCTGACGCTGATGTCCTGCGACAACCTGCCGGACAATGGCCACGTGCTGCGCGGGATCGTTCTGGATCATGCCGGGCACACCGACCCCGCCCTGTCCGCGTGGATCGCCGGGCACTGCACCTTTCCCTGTTCCATGGTCGACCGCATCACCCCCGCCACCACCGCCGAGACCCTTGCCCTGGCCGGCGGCGACCCCGCCGCGGTCGAGACAGAGCCCTTTCGGCAATGGGTGATCGAGGATGCCTTTGCCGGGCCGCATCCCGACTGGGCCGCCGCGGGTGCCCTGATCGTCGCGGATGTCCGCCCCTTCGAGACGATGAAACTGCGCCTCCTGAACGGCGCGCATTCCTTTCTTGCCTATGCCGGCGCCCTGCTTGGGCTGGAGTTCGTGCGCGACGTGATGGCCGACCCGTTGATGGCCCGCGCCGTGCGGCGCCACATGGACAGCGCGGCGGCCAGCCTGGAGCCGATCCCGGGGTTCGACCCGCAGGCCTATATCCAGGCGCTGCTGGATCGTTTCGCCAACCCGGCGATTGCCCATCGCTGCCTTCAGATCGCGATGGATGGCAGCCAGAAACTGCCGCAACGACTGTTCGCGCCGGCGCTGGACCTGGCCGCGCGTGACCTGCCGTTCGACAGTTGCGCCACGGCGACCGCGGTCTGGCTGCACTTCCTCGCTGGGCGCGATGCCGAGGGGCGGACCCTGCCGCTTGTCGATCCGCTGGCCGACCGCCTGATCGAGGTGACGCGGCTGGCCGGGGACGATGCCGGGGCGCTCGTGCAGGGGGTCGGGCCGCTGCTTGGCAGCGTCGCGGAAACGCTGTGGGCACGGCCGGGCTGGCAGGCCAGCCTCGCGCGGGCGCTGGTTGCCCTGCGGCAGGACGGGTTGCGGCCGGTTCTCGCCCGGGGCGCTTGACCGGTCGCGGCGTGTTCTGGACGCTGTGCCTTCGGGTCTGTGCATCCTCCCGACGCTATCGCTCGCGGGTGTCCGAGAGCGCTGTCAGATCCCGTCGGTGGTCGGCCCCCACTGCCGCGCGTCCCGGCTGCCCGAAGCGGGGTGTCAGCCCGTGGCATAGGCGGGCGGCGCGGGATCGGGGCGCCACTGGTGGGCCCAGTCCATCAAGCTCTCGTGCGGCAGGGGATGGGCAAAGTGGAAACCCTGGAGGATGTCGCAACCGACGTCGCGCATCAGGTTGGCGTGCTTGCGCGTCTCGATGCCTTCGGCGGTCATCGGTATCCCGAGGCCGCGGCACATCTCGGCGATGGCCCGCATCATGGAGCCGGCCCCCGTCGGATCGAACAGGGCCGCGCGGACGATCTGCGTATCCAGCTTTATGCGGTCCGGCCGGATCTTGAGCAGCGCTGTGAGCGAGGCGCGTCCGCTGCCGAAATCGTCGATCTCGACCCGGATCCCGCGTTCCCGAAGGTCATCGAAGACCCAGGCGATCTCGTCGAAGTCGCGGTCGACATCGACCGTCTCCAAGACCTCGACGCTTAGGCGGAAAGGGAAATCCCGGGTCGCGGGCAACCAGTCGAAATCGCGCGCCTGCGTCAGCCTGGGCAGGCCTGCATTTACAGAGACGGTCGCCAACGCATGCCCGGCCGACGCGATGGCGTGACCCGTCTCGATGGCCTGGTCGCAAACCAGGCGGTCAATTTCGGGCATCATGCCGAGTTCCTCGGCGATCGCGAAGAAATCCGCCGGTTGCAGCACGCCGCGATCCGGGTGGTGCCAGCGCGCCAGCGCCTCGATCCCGACAAGCGAGAGATCGGCCGCACGCAGCTGGGGCTGGTAGTGGGCGACGATCTCGCCCCGTTGGAGGCCGACCAGCAGATCGTCGGACAGCGCCTTGCGGTCCTCGACCTTGCGGCGCAGCGCGGCGTTGAAGACGTGGTGACAGTTGCGGCCGCCCTTCTTGGCCTCGTAGAGCGCGATGTCGGCGTCGATCAACATGCGCGGCAGGTCGGCCACGCTGCCCAGCGCCACGCCGACGCTGGCGCCAAAGCGCAGCGTCTTGTCGCCCCAGCACACCGGTTCGCCGCAGCACCGGATGATGCGCTGCGCGATGTCCTGCGCGGCCTCGTCGGAGCAGGGGGCGTTCAGCACGGCGACGAATTCGTCGCCCCCGATGCGCGAGACGAAATCGCCGCTTCGGACGGTGGATTTCAGGATGTCGGCCACCCGGCGCAGCAGGAAATCCCCGGCGGGATGGCCAAAGACGTCGTTGATCGGTTTGAACCTGTCGAGGTCCACGTGCAGCAGGCCGAACCGGTCATCCTCATCCGCCCAGGAGGTCAGATCCTGCATGACGCTTTCCAGCCCCCGGCGATTGTGAAGGCCGGTCAGCGGGTCCGTCGTCGCGGCGATTTCAAGCGCCCTGGCCTTTTGCTTGAGCTCGGCCTTCTGACGCTTCAGCTGCGTGACGTCGACGCGGAAGCCGACGGTGTCGCCATTTGGCAGGCGCACCTCGTGAATCTTGAGATGCCGGTCGCCGGGCAGTTCCTGTTCCAGCGGGCCCAGCGGATTGCGGTGTAGCTCGAGGCGCTGCTTCAGCCAGGTCTGCTCTCGGCCGATGGCCTCGGGATATTGGCCCTTGCGCAGGCCTTCGCGCAGGATGTCCTCAAAGCGCTGCCCGATCTCGATCGCTCCTCCGGATTCGGAATAGGTCTGGCGATACTTCTCGTTGAAAAGGACGGCGCGGTCATCGGCGTCGTAGAGGACGAAGGCCTCGGGCAGCGCCTCGAAGGCGGCCCAGAGCCGTTCCTGTGCCTGCTGGGCCGCCTGCCGGGCGGTGTCGAGTTCTTGATCCCGCAGCACGCGCTCGGTGACGTCCTGGAAGGCACCGAACAGGCAGCGGGCGAGACCTTCGCGGATTTCGACCTCGCCGATGGCGCGGACCCAGATGTGTTCGCCCGACCGGCGGATGAAGGGCAGTTCCAGGTCCCAGGGCGTGCCGTCGGCCATCGCCCGTTCGACGGCGCGGGCGATGGTCGCGCGTGCCTCTGGTGCGTAGAAGGTGATCGCGTCTTCCACCGTCGGGACGTAATCGGCATTCACCCCATGGATCCGCCGTGTCTCTTCCGTCCAGGTCAACGCGTTCGTTTCGAGATCGAGTTCCCATCCGCCGATGCCCGCGATCGCCCCGGTGCGCGTCAGCAGGCGATGCATGCGCTCAGTCTCGCGCTGCCGCCGTTTCTGCTCCTCCAGCGAGAAATGCGTGCCGAACATCCATTCTGGTTCGCCCTGCGCGGTCCGGCTGAAGACACGCCCGCAATCGTGCACCCAGACCCAATGCCCGTCCTTGTGGCGCATCCGGGCCTCGATGTCGTAGAACTCTGTCTCGCCGCGCCAGTGGCGTTCCAGCGCCTCGGTCGAGAGCACGAGGTCGTCGGGATGCGCCAGGCTGATCCAGGTGTCGATGGAGACCGGACCGAGTTCGTCCGGTTGGTAGCCGATGATCTCGGCCCAGCGGTCGTTGAAGTGGGTTTCCCCGGTCTGGACATTCCATTCCCAGGTGGCTGCCTGCGTGGCTTCGAGGCAGGATTGCAGGCGATGGGATTTGATCCGCAGCCGATCGACCAGCAGATCCCGCCCGTCGGTGCCTTGAACGATCGCCAGGTGGCCGCAGGGCGCCCCGTCGAGGCCGGTGAGGACGGATGTCGAGACGGTGCAATCGTATCGCGTCCCGTCGCGGCCGAGCAGGGCGCCATCGTCGGCGGACACGAACTCCGTGGCCGGCCGACCGATGACGTCGTCGCGCCGGCAGCCGACGAGGGTCAGCCAGTCGTCGCTGACGCGGGTGATCCGCCCGTCGCCATCGGCGACAAGGAACATCAGCGGCCGCGCGTCTGACAGGTCGGACGCCGCAAGAAAATACTCCGATCTGTCATTCTGGGCCGTCATGCCATCGTGCCGATCGTCACCGCCTCGTTCGCAGAATTGCGACTTTGACGACAAGGCATGCCGCAAAAGGCTTAATCCCCGGTTTCCCGACGGCCAGCCGATCCCGCAAATCGAATGAAACCCGCCGTTGCGTCCTTCGGACATCCGGTTCGGCCGCGCGACAGGTGGGTGCGGGTCACCGGGTGCAACCTGCGCGCCGGGTCTTGTCGATGGCGGCGACCCTGCGGGCCCCGGCATGCGATCCTGAGACGCAACCCGTGGCGCAGGCCCGGCCCGGTCGGTGCGATCCGACGGAATTCGCGGGAACCGGAGGGCGTGGCACGGCGTTCACGACAAGAGGCGGGTAGGCCCGGCGCTTCCTTTGAGGGTTCCATGAACGAAACCATCGAGCTCCAGATGCTGCGGGCAGCCAGTCGGGCCAGCCGGACCGGCGCCTGGCGCTGGTATCTGAGCGACGACCGCGTCGTCTGGACCGAAGTCACCCACACGCTGTTCGAGGTGCCGCCCGGCACCCATATCGACCTCGAACTGGCGCTGTCCTTCTACGAGGCGGAAAGCCTGGAGCGGCTCGTCCCGGCGGTCGACGCCTGCCGCGCCGACGGCACGCCTTGGAACCTGGTGACGCGCTGCCGGACAACATCGGGCAAGCGGTTCTGGGCGCGCTCGAACGGCCTCGCCGTCCGGGACGGGACCGGCACCATCGTCGCCCTCGAAGGCTCGTTCCAGGACATCACCCCGGAACGCGACGCGCTGCTCGCGCAGGAGATGGCCGAGGATGACCTGGCCTCGGTTCTGGGCACCATGCCGGATGGGTTCTTCCTGCTCGACGAAAGCTGGCGCTTTGCCTATCTCAACGCCGCCTCGGAGGCCATGCTGCAACGCGACCCGCAGGATCTGGTCGGGCGCGATATCTGGCAGGCTTTTCCCGAGGCGCGCGGCTCGCGGTTCGAGGATGTGTACATGCGGGTGATGGCGCGCGGCGGATCGGAATCCTTCACCGCCTTCTTCCCGCCGCTCGATGCGTGGTTCCGCGTCGCAGCGCATCGCACGCCGCGCGGCGTCGCGGTGCATTTCCGCATCGTCACCGCCGAGATTCAGGAACGCGAGGAACTGCGCCGGTTCCGCGCTGCGCTCGAGGCGCTGGACGTGGGGGCCTTCATGCTGTCCCTGGACGCGGCCGATCCCGTCGGCGGTAGCCGGATCGTCTATGCCAACCCCGTCGCGCGGGCCATGGCCGTGGCCCATGACTGGGCCGGGTCGCTGCCGGAGATTCTGGGCCCGCTGGAGTCGGATCCGCCGCTGGACATCGCACTGGCGCAACTGGCCGAGGGCCAACCCTGCGCCAGCGTCGCGATCCGTGGCACGGGCGCGGGGCTGCGGCGCTTCGAGGTCAACGCGGTGCCGATCCGCAGCGCCGAGGACTGCCCGCCGCGCCACGCCATCGTGCTGGTCTCGGACGTGACGGAGGCGCGCCGCCTGCAAGAGGAACAGCGCCGCACCGAGCGGCTGGCGCTGCTGGGGCAGATGGCGGGCGGCGTCAGCCACGATTTCAACAACCTGCTTTCGGTGATCCTGGGCAACGTGGAACTGATCGAGTTGACGGATGCGCCCACCGAGCGCGCCGAACTGGTCGAGGAGGCCCGCGCCGCGGTCCGCCGGGGCCAGAGCCTGAACGACAGCCTTCTGGCCTTCAGCGGGCGGTCTCGGCTGGAGCCGCGCACCGAGGACCTGGGCCAGTTCATCAAGGCGCTCGCGCCGTTGCTGGCACGCACGCTGACCTCTCGGATCGCGCTGAGCGTCGAGGTGGAGCCGGACCTGCCGCAGGTCCTGCTGGATGGGGCCATGGCCGAGAGCTGCCTGCTGAACCTCGTCATCAACGCCCGCGAGGCGATCGAGCGGTCAGGTGCGGTGTCGATCGCGCTGCGCCGGGCCGACGACGTGCTGAGCCCCTTGCAAAAGCCGGGGCCGTGGGTGCGCCTGTCGGTCTCCGATACCGGCTGCGGCATCCCGGGGCAGTTGCACGAGAGGGTGTTCGAACCCTTCTTCTCGACCCGCGGGCCGGCGCTGGGATCGGGCCTTGGCCTGTCGCGGGTCAAGGGCTTTGCCGAGCAGATGGGCGGCTTTGTCACCCTGACCAGCGAGGAGGGCCGCGGAACCGAGGTGGCGATGCATTTCCCCGTTGCCGCGCTTCAGGTGCCGGCAGACGAGGCCGCCCCGGCACCGGCACAGCGCATGGTACGCGCGCTGATCGTTGACGACACGCCAACCGTCGCCCGGGTCGCCGCCCGGATGCTGCGCGTGCAGGGATGCCGGACGCACACGGTGCACGGCCCGCGCGAGGCGCGTGGGGCGATGGCCGAACTCGGGCCTTTCGACCTGCTGCTGACCGACATGGTGATGCCGCATGAAAGCGGCTTCGACCTGGCGCTGGAACTGCGCAAGGCGCATCCCGCGCTCAAGGTCATCCTGATGTCGGGTTTCCCGCAGCAGGACATGGGGGGCGCCCTGCCCGAAGGCATGGTCTTCTTGCGCAAGCCCGTGGGGCGCGACGACCTGGCCGGGGCGTTCGACAGCCTCGGGCTGGGTGGGCCAGACCTCGGGCGCTAGGTCCGGTCGGCGGCGCAACGCGCGGAAACGGCGTTTGCCGGACCGCCTCTGGCCATCGCCGGGTCTGACAGAGACCCTGTTTCCGGGGACCGGAGCGGAGACATCCGGCCGGACTTCACCGACGGCAATGTCCAACAGGTCCATCGGCTTGGTCCGCGGCGGGTGCTGAAACGACGGCGTTGCGTCCGGGCGGGGCGGGGTCCTTCACCGCGGCCTGCGGCGGGTAAGGAAACGGCAATGCCTGTGGCGTATAGAGGTCGGAAAAGCGGGAAATCGCCATGACACCCTTCTACCCCCTGCAAGAGGCCCTGTTCACCGTCGCCTGCGGCAGCCGGCTTGCCCCGGATGGACGGCTGACCTTGCCGGTCGCGCCGATGATTTCCGTCATCCCCGTGGCTGAACGCGCGCTGAGCCGGTCCATCCAGGATCTCGAACGGTCGACCCGGACCATCCGGCATGTCCTGGACCGGGTGGGGCGCTCTGCCGGGCAGTCCGCGATCGCATCGGCCGATCCGGCGCGCCACGGCGCGCTGGTCGACCGGCTTGAGGATCTGCGCCGCCGGGGCGAGCGGATCGACGACGCCCTCTTCGGCACCCGGGCCGACCTCGAGCGGTTGCATGCGCTGGATGCCCGGCTTGCCTCGGCAGAGGCGTCGGGATTCGACCGCCTGACCGAGGATCGTGCCTTCATCGACCATGTCCTGCTCGTCGCCGCCAGCGAGGGCGGCCTGCGCGGTCATGGTGCCTCGTGCCAGGGCGGTGCGCCATGACGCAGTGTCCTTGTGATGCGGGGTGTGGCCGTGCCGTCGACGGACCGTTCCGGGGGCACGGTCGACCACGGGCCAGCGCGCCTGGTGCCGGGCTGGTTCCGATCGATCCGCGTCCTGGCGCCGGGGGCGGATCATGCACGGAACAGCACTAGCCCGGTGTCGTGGCGACTGTCTTCCCGCCGGCGGACCGGCAAGCGGCTTGCGGGTGCCGTGGCGCTGGCATGGCAGGGTCTGGTGCACGTCCACGGCGACTGCGAGCCTGGCAGCGCGCCGCAGTGCCGGCCAGGGCCGGGCCGACCCGGCGAACTGCGCGCACAGGCCGGCGCCCGGATCGTGGCGGCGGCCGATGTCCGGAAAGAAATGTAAGGCAGACTGTCCCAGTCGGGACATCTGGCCAACCTGAGACACGAGGCGGATCGGATGATCAAGAGAAAGTTGCGACTCGCGGTCGGGCTGTTGGTGCTGTCGGGGGCCGCGATCACCACGGCGCCGCATGTCCTGAACACGATTTCTGAATCGGCGGTGATCAACGCCCCGGTCCTGTCGGTCAAGGCGCCCTTCGACGGTGTCCTGATCGCCGGCGACCGGCGCCGGGGCGATCCGATCGCGCCGGGCCAGACCATGGTTTCGATCGCCGCAAGCCGCATCCAGCGGGCCGAGCTGGAACGGCTGAAGGCCCGTGAAGCGACACTGACCGAACATGTCCTGGCCCTGTCGGCGGAAATCCTGCGGCTTGAAGCGCTTGACGTCAGCCTGGCCGATCGTTCGGAGCAGATCCGCAGGATCGCTTTCGATGTCCTCGTGCTGGAGCGTGACGCCCTGCTTGGCCGCGTCGGTGCCGCCGACCGCCGCGCCGCCAATCTCGCCGCAGAGGCCGATCGGTTCGAGCGCCTGGAACAGGTCGGCGCGGTTGCCGGAAACCGCGCCGGCGACATCCGCACCGAGGCGGCCATCGCCGCCGATGAACGTCGTGCCCTGGGCGCCGAGTTGGCCCGCGCCGAACGCCAGATCCGCGCGGTCGAGGGGGGCGCGCTGCCGGCCTTCGGCAGCGAGGATGGCGCCTATGCCCAGCAGCGCCGCGACGAGGTGGCGATCCGGCTGGCCGACCTTCAGACGCGACGCGCCATCGCCGCTGCGGAACAGCGCAGCACCGGGGCCGAGCTGGCGGCGCTGGGCGCGATGCTCACCGAGGAAGAGCGGTTTGCCCCGGTGGCCGAGGCCGGTGGCCTTGCCTGGACGCCCAGCCCATCCGCCAACAGCCCGGTGGCGAGCGGCGACGAGATCATGCAGGTGCTGGATTGCTCCCGGCGCTTCCTCGAGGTGCAGATCCCAGAGTCCCATTTCGAGCATGTGCATCCGGGCGACACCGCGCAGGTCCGCCTGAAAGGCGCACAAACGGTCTTTCCCGCCGAGGTCGAGGCTGTCCTCGGTGCCGGTGCGCTGACCGAGACGGGGCGGCTTGCGGCGCAGCCTCCGCGCACCGAGATCGGGCGGCTGACCGTCGTCCTGCGGTTGCCGCCCGCCGACGTGACGGACCCGGTGATTGCCGGGCGGTTCTGCAATGTCGGGCGCACCGCGCAGGTCCGCTTCGAACGGGAGGGGGCCATGTCCGTCGCGCGCCGCATCCGCGAATGGGTCGCCCCGATGGAACTGGCCCTGACAGAACTGTTGGAGCGCCCGTGATCGCCAACGATGTCGTGCCCCTGATGCTGGTCGTCAGTGCCATTCTCCTGGCGCCGGAGACCCTGCGTGGGCGCAGGTGGTTGGAGGCGCTGGTCGTCTTCGGGGTCGCGGTCGTGGTGCTGCGCTATCTCGACTGGCGCCTGTTCACGACGGTCCTGCCCGCCGACCCGACGACGCTGGATGGTGCCGTTGTCTGGGGGCTCTTCGCGATCGAGGCGATGACCTGGATCGATGCCGCGATCCTTTTTGCTTTCCTTCTGCGCCGGAGCGACCGCTCGTCCGAGGCCGACGCCCACGAAGCCCGCCTGCGCGCGCTGCCATCGTCGGACTTGCCCGAGGTCGACGTCTTCATCGCCACCTACAACGAACCGCAGGACGTGCTGGAACGGACGATCGCCGGGGCGATGGCGCTGGACTGGCCGTCGGAGAGGCTGCATGTCTGGATCCTTGACGACGGGCGCCGCGACTGGCTGCGCCGCGAGGCCGAGATGCGCGGCATCGGCTACCTGACCCGCACCGACAACAAGGGGGCCAAGGCCGGCAACATCAATGCCGCCGTCCTGCGCACCTCGGCGCCCTTCTTCCTGGTGCTGGACGCGGATTTCGTGCCGCAGCAGCGGTTTCTCTATCGCGCGATGGGCTTTTTCGACGACCCCGGGATCGGCATCGTGCAGATGCCGCACAATTTCTTCAATTCCGACCCGATGCAGGCGGCGCTGAACATGGGCAAAGCCATGCCCGACGACCAGCGCTTCTTCTTCGAAGAGATCATGCCGGGGCGGGACGGGTATGATTGCGCCTTCTGCTGCGGCTCGAACGGGATCGTCCGGCGCCGGGCCCTGGAACGCATCGGCAATGCCCTGCCTGAGGGGTCGGTCACCGAGGACATGCTGCTGACCATGGCGCTCAAGCGCGAGGGTTACGTCACCCGCTACCTGAACGAGCGTCTCGCCTTCGGCCTTGCGCCCGAGGGCATCAACGCCTTTTTTGTGCAACGTGCCCGATGGGCCCGCGGCGCGATCCAGATCCTCTT
The DNA here is from genome assembly GCF_018224955.1 of Thetidibacter halocola. Lineage (GTDB taxonomy): Bacteria > Pseudomonadota > Alphaproteobacteria > Rhodobacterales > Rhodobacteraceae > Thetidibacter > Thetidibacter halocola. Next base: position 4,637 of record NZ_JAGTUU010000006.1, on the reverse strand, counting down.
CCTCAAGGAAGGTCCGCTGGGCCGCAGCGGGCTGGCCTGGCACGAACGCCTGTTCTTCCTGCCGACGCACTGGATCACGCAGAGCCTGGGCCAGATCGCCGCCATGGCCACGCCGGCCTTCTTCATGCTGACCGGCATTCCGCCGCTGCTGAACACCACGGTGGGCGGCATCCTCGGCTACCAGATCCCGGCCGTCGTCGCGACCGTCGCCGCAGTGCGTTTGTTCGCGCCCGGCGCCTATCATCCGTTGTCGGCCCTCGTGCTGTCGACCTTGCAGGCCTTCCGGTTGCTGCCGGTCGTGCTGTCGACCCTGCTGAAACCGCATGGCCACGCCTTCAAGGTCACGCCGAAGGGTCACACCGGACAGGCCGACCAGGACGGGGTCACCGTGCGTCTGGCGCTGGGCCTTGCGGGGCTGACCAGCCTGGGCATGTTCGTGAACGCGATCCCGGGCATCCAAATCGTCCCCTTTTCCAGCCTCGTACCCGTCGTGACCTTCTGGGGCGTGCTGAACACCATAGTGCTGATTCTGGTCGCCAAGGTCGCCACCACCCCACCTGCCCAGCGGCAGGAGGAACGGTTCGACTTCCGCGAACCGATGCGCCTGGTCTGCCCCAGGTTCGAGGCCGAGGTCGATGGTCGCGACCTGTCCCTCAGCGGGGCGATGGTGCGCGCCGACGGGCCGCTGGGCCTGCAACCGGGTGATTGGGCAGGGCTGGAGATCCCGCGGGTCGGACTGGTCCCGGCGCGTGTCATGCGGGCAGAGCGTGACGGACGGATCGGCCTTTCCTTTGTCTTGCCCGGCTATGGCGAAAGACGGGCCCAGTGGGAAACGACGAACCGCCGGGCCAGCCGGCGCGCGGCAGAGGCGCCGGTGTCCATCCTCACCGATGCGGGGCCACTGCCCGCCCGGATGACCGATATCTCTGTGACCGGGGCCGGGCTGGTCATGGATGCGGCCACGGCGCCCGCCCGCGACGACTGGATACTGCTGGAGGTCGACGATGGTCAGCGCATTCCCGGGCACGTCGTCCGGCGCACGCAGACCATGGACGGCACGATCGCGATCGGTGTCGAGTTCTTTCTCGTCGACCTCGATCTGCGGGACCGTCTGGTGCGCATGCTGTTCACCGAGGGGCGCCTGAACCGACGGGTCACAAACGACAAGGGTTGGGCCATCTTCTGGCAGATGCTGCGCCAGGGCGTCGCCGCGGACCAGGAGGCGCCCACGGTGAAGGTCCCCTCGTCGCACCGGGCGGAGATCATACCCGACTGGCTGCGCATCCGCATGGTGAGCGACATCGCGGCCAGCCCCGAGAGGCGTGACGATCAGGTCGCCTGACCAAGTGAGCTTTCGCTGCGTTCAGTACGAAAATCTGGTTCAGCCGGCCTGCAGGTGATGCATGCCCACGCGAGTCATTCGGTTGCAGGTCGATCGACAGGCGTGATCTGGGCGGACAGAATTTCCGATTTCGACATTATGTGTCGCCGTGTCATCCTGGCGGTAGACGTCGCCCTGCGGTCGGCCGCGTTTGCGCGGATCAGGCGCGTTTCAGGACGGCTAGAGTCATTGCTCCCAGCGGCGGCATGCGTTGGCGGCGCTCTACAACCAGCCCAGGCGTCTCGGCGACGGCCTCGAAAGCAAAGTCGCTGTGCCAGCCGACCGTCTCGGAGAATGGAGCGAGAAGCCGTTCGGCCAAGGCCTGCGCGCCCCGCTCGCGCCGGAAGTGGTTGGAGACCACAAGCCGTCCGCCGGGACGCAACACGCGCACGATCTCGGACAAAACGCGCGAAGGCTCGGGCACGACCGAAAGGACATGCATCGCCGCGACCTGATCAAAGCTGGCGTCAGCGAAATCGAGTTGGCGCGCATCCATCCTGAGCAGCGCCTCGACGGCTCCGAGCCTATGGTTCGCGACGCGAGCCTTCGCCTTGACCAGCATGTCGGCGCTGAAGTCGATGCCGGTCACGCGCTGTCCCTCGGCATAGAAGGGCAGCGCCAAACCGGTGCCGCACCCCACCTCCAGTACGCGCCCGGGGCGTTCGTTCAGCACCGCCACCGCGCGGCGGCGCGCCGTCTGGGTCACGGCGCCAAAGGTGCGGTCGTAGATAGGGGCCCACCGGCGGTAGGCCGTCTCGACGTTTTCGGGTCTCATGCGCGGTTCCTTCTGATCAGTCCCCAGGCCACGAGCCCGAGATAGGTCAGTGTCAGGGCGACGAGCGTGATCCATGCAAAGGTCAGGACCGCCGCACCCAGCAGCGCACCCGCGAGCAGGAAGAACCCCGCGTTCTCGCGTCGGATCCGTATCGTCTTGAAAGACGGAACCGGAATGCGCGAGATCATCAGCGTGCCGACGATCACCAACGTGGTCACCACGATCCCGACGGGGGCGGTCGGCCTTTCCAGGAGGGCGAAGGAAACGAACATCGGCAGAAGCACGATCATCGCCCCACCCGGCGAGGGCAGTCCGGTGAAGTGTTCGGCCGGGGCCGCTCCCCCGTTTCCGTGGACCTGCATGTTGAAACGCGCGAGCCGAAGGACGCAGCAGATCGTGTAGAACAGGACGGCCAGCCAGCCGAGACTGCGCGTTTCGCCCAGGGCCCAGAAATAGAGGATCAACGGCGGCGCCACGCCGAAGTTCAGGAAGTCGGCCAGGCTGTCGAGTTCGGCCCCCAGCGTCCCGTCGACCCCCAGCGCGCGCGCCAGGCGACCGTCCAGCATGTCGAGAACGCACGCGATCAGCACCAGCTGCACCGCCAGCACGTAGTTGCCAGCCGAGGCGAACCGGATCGCGCTCAGCCCGGCGCAGATCGCCAAGACCGTGAGCAAGTTCGGCAAGAGCTGGATCGGCGACAGGTCGCGCGGGGGCCACGGCACGCCTCAGCCCTCCAGATTGGCCAGCGGGGTCTCACCGGCCACGGCACGCTGACCGACCCGCACCACCGGACGTGACCCTTCCGGCAGATAGTGGTCGACGCGCGAGCCGAAGCGGATCAGGCCGAAACGCTCGCCTTGTTCGAGCGACATGCCCTCGCCGACGAAGGTCACGATGCGCCGCGCCACAAGACCCGCGATCTGCGTGACGATCATCTTGCGCCCGTCCGGCAACTCGAGCAGGAGAGAGCTGCGTTCGTTGTCCTCGCTTGCCTTGTCGAGCGAGGCGCTCACGAACGCGCCCGGGCGATAGGCGATACGGCGCACGACAGCCGCGACGGGCATGCGATTCACGTGAACATCGAACACCGACATGAACACGCTGATGCGCAGAAGCGGCACATCGCCTAGGTCCAGTTCGGGCGGAGGCGGGGCGGTATCAATGGCGGAAACGACACCATCCGCGGCCGAGAACACATGACCGGGCAGGTCCGGTGGAAAACGCTCCGGATCGCGAAAGAAATAATAGCACCACACGGTCAGACCCACTCCGATCCACCCCAAGGGCTGCCAGAGTAAGAACAAGGGCAGGGACGCCGCCGCGAAAATCGCGACGAAACGTCGTCCTTCTGGGTGCATCGGCTTTATGACGGTGGATTTCAGGCTGACCATGGAACCCTCCAAGCCACGGGTTCTCGGGGTATGTCAAGGCTTCGTTCCATCCAACGACATGGTGCCCGGCGCGGTCAGCGCTTCGCGAAGCGGAAACGGTCATTTGGACTCGGATTTGTCGATCGCTGCGCTTGACTTGACGGTAGTGTCCACGGACGTGGTGCAATTTCGCAGGCACAGCCGGAGTAACCTCGGTGGCCATCGAGGTGTATGGTTGGGGTGGAGTTCGGCGACTTCAACCACGCACCACTCAGAGACCCCGATGACCAAGAACAACATGGACCTAACCGAACTTCTGCAAAAGCCTGATCGATGCCGGCCGGCATGATCGGGCCGAGCAGTGCACGACCTGGCGCAACGGTAACCGCGACTGCTCTCTCGACACGCGACTGGGGACGCAGACCTGAAGGTGCCAAAGCTGCGGCAGGGCAGTTGTTTTCCCGGCGTCCTCAAGGCTCTCAAGACTTCGGAACAGGCACTGGTTGCCGTGATCCAGGAGGTGCGGATTGGCGGCGTGTCTACCCGACGCGTTGACGAATTCGTTCAGGCCATGGGGCTGAACGACATCTCCAAGAGCACGCTGTCCAAGCTGTGTCAGGACATCGATGAAAGGGTCGGCGAGTTCCTCAACCGCCTGCCTACCGGGGAATCGCCCTGTGTGCTGCCTTTCTCAAGCAGCGCCAGGGCGGCCGGATCGTCAGCGCGGCCGCCATAATCGCCGTTGCCGCAAACACCGAGGGGCGCCGGGAAATCATCGGGATGGGCGTCGGGCCATCTGGGGCAGAGACAGTCTGGATGGACTTCCCGCGCTCGCCGAAGGTCCGCGGCCTCGATGGCGTGATGCTGGTGATCCGCGACGCCGATACACTCCTGCAGGGCGCAATCTCGCGTGTCTTCGAGGCGCCCTGGCAGGGCTGCAGGGTGTACTGGATGCGCAATGCCCTAGCTGTTTGATCCCACGGTTTGATGGTGTGATCCTTTCGCAGGAATGGAAGGAAGCACTATGGGACAAGTTCGTCACGGCTGCGCCACGACCACGCACGCCGTCAGAGCTGCAATACAGCGATCGCAAGCTTCGCTCGCGGAACTG
>NZ_JAGTUU010000005.1 GCF_018224955.1 Thetidibacter halocola | reverse complement strand
TCGGGCAAGATCATGCGCCGCATCCTGCGCAAGATCGCCGAAAACGACTTCGGCGCCCTCGGCGACACTTCAACCCTCGCAGACCCAGCCGTCGTCGACGACCTCATCGAAAACAGAATGAACCGCTGAGCCGCGGCGATTTCGCGAAACCGCAGCGGCCGCCGAGAGTCTCGGCGGCTGCAATTCGTTCAAGGCAAGGGCGTCAGGCCAGCAGTCCCTCGAACGCCGCGAGATGTGCGACCGACCCGTCCAGCAGGTTCTGGTAGATGTCGGCCAGCACCGTGCCCTCGACCGCGTCGATGGCCGCGGCGATATCGACCATGTCCCTTTCCTCGATCGCGACGCCCACCTCGAGCGCGTCGGTCAGCGAGACAGATCCTTCGGCGATCAGCGAATCATACAGCGCCTGCAACTCGTCATTCTCGAATTCACCGGCCTCGGCGAAGACGAAGGCATCCGTATCGATGCCCAGCGCCTCGGCCTGGGCGATCAGGGCGTCGAAATGCCGGTCCTCGGAGGCGGCGATATTGTCGAACACCTTGATCCCATAGAGATCGTAGAAGGCCTCATAGACGTCGCCGGCCAGCTTTTCCTCTTCGATCATGAAGAGCAGTTCCGCGATGGCCGCGTCGCTGTAGGTCGAGTCAGACGACTCGACTGCCTCCGCCGAGACCGTGACGGGGTCATCGGTCGACACGGTCACGGCCCCGCTGTCCGTATCGCCCTGCCCGGTGCCCCAGCCGAACTTGCCGCCGGATTGGCCATGTTTGTGCATTGCTCGTTTCATTCGTGCCTCTTCTCAAAAGGGTCTGCGCGTTTCATCATATCTCATTATCGAGATATGATTTCAAAACCATGACCAAATCCAGACAGGATTGCGGCAACGCCGAAACCTGCCGAGTCGGGGGCGGAACCCTGCCGACACGCGGCGACAACGTTTTCGTCACCTTGATCCAGATCAAGGCGCAACCCCTCAGATGCGTCGCGTTAACCCTCTGTTCGGAAAACGGCTGAACGATTGGCTTGGTTACGATAGTATTATCTACAGAAGTTCCAGAACGGTGGGGGCGCACCGGACGGAGCAGTCGCCATGAAACTCGTCGGCATCCCTGCGTGGTATGCACCCCATTCCACCGGCCACCCGCTGGGCCTGCCGGAACCCGCGCGCAAGCCGCCCTCCGTGACGGTCAAGCCGATCGCCAAGCGCAGCGATCCCGACGCCACCCTGTCGGACGGCAAGCCGCCACTGCAGTTCTGGCGCAGCGCCGGCGGCGAGCCCGACCCGGCGACCCACGTTGCGCCGCCCACGATCATGCAGCTCAAGATCAGCCGCATGCTGGAGGACCAGGCGAAGGGCATGGCCGAGACCGCCGAACCGGTGTCAGACAAGCGTGATGCGCCCCCTGAACCGGCGCCTGCCATGCAGACAGAGGGCGCGCAGGGCGAAGGCCCCCAGCGCCCCGAACGGGAAAAGCATTCGCCACGGACGGAAGCGGATGCGCCGCGGGCGGAGCAGAACCGCGACGCCTACGAGGTGGCGGCCAGCCTTTCGCGCAGCTCTGTCTTCAGGACCTTGCCGTAATTGTTCTTGGGGAGGGACTCGACCCGGATATAGACCTTGGGCCGCTTGAACCGGGCGATCCGGTCGAGGCAATGCGCGTCCAGCGCCGCTTCGTCGAGCGGGCCGTCGCAGACGACGAAGGCCACCACCTCCTCGCCCCATTCGGGATGCGGGCGGCCCACCACGGCGACCTCGAACACCGCAGGGTGGTCCTGCAAGGCCTCCTCGACCTCGCGGGGATAGATGTTGGTGCCGCCCGAGATGATCATGTCGCGCGAGCGGTCCTTGAGAGTCACGTAGCCGTCGGCATCCATCGAGCCCATGTCGCCGGTCAGCAGCCAGCCATCCACCAGCGTCTTTGCCGTGGCCTGCGGGTTCTGCCAGTAGCCCGGCATGACGATGTCGCCGCGCACCTGGATCTCGCCCACCGCGTCGGGCGGCAGGGTCTGGCCATTCTCATCGGCAACCCGCACCTCGACCGCCGATTGCGCCCGACCGACAGAGCCCAGGCGCTCGCGCCAGCGGAGATGGCTGCGGTCCGCAACATCATGGCGCGACAGGGCGGTGATGCCCATCGGGCATTCGCCCTGCCCGTAGATCTGCACAAAGACCGGGCCAAAGCGCTCTACCGCCTCGATGATGTCGGCGGAATACATCGGCCCGCCCGCGTAGACGATGGTGCGCAGCCCCTCGCCCGCGCGCCCCTGCGCCCGCGCCTCGCGCGTCAGGCGCTGGACCATGGTGGGCGCCATGAACATGTGCACGCGGCCATGATGCGCGGCGAGGTCCAGCACCTCGGTCGCGTCGAACCCTCCCGAGGGCGGAAAGACGTGCCGCGCCCCGGCCGCCACGTGCATCACGCTGTAGAGCCCCGCGCCATGGCTGAGCGGCGCAGCATACAGCGCGGCATCCTCGCCGCCGACCAGATCGCAATCCCATTGATAGCAGAGGGCCATGGTCATCAGCATCCGGTGCGTGATGATCACGCCCTTTGGCCGGCCGGTGGTGCCCGAGGTGTAGAACAGCCAGGCGAGGTCATCGGGCGTCCGATGCGCGGGCCCGGATGGCTCGGCTGCGCACAGTGTCTGCCACGCGGCGCTGCCGGTCTCGACCAGGGGAACGTCGGTCACGGCGGCCAAACCGGGCGCAAGGTCGGGCGTGGCAATGACCAGCGACGTACCGGAATCGGCGATGATCCAGGCGGCCTCCTTCGGGTGCAGCTTGGCGTTGATCGGGACGACCGCAGCCCCGGCATACCAGGCGCCATACTCGGCCAGCAGGTAATCGGGGACGTTCTTCATGAACAGCGCCACCCTGTCGCCAGAGGCGATGCCGCGCGCGGCAAGCGCGCCCGCCAGCCGGCACGCCACTTCGTGCAGCGCGCCATAGCTCATCACCGCGTCGCGACCCAGGAACAGCGCCGGGCGGTCCGGCTGCAATTCCGCGCGGCGCGCCAGCCACTGTGCGACGTTCATTCCGGCCTCCCCCCTTTTAAGGCCACTAAACACAAGCCCGCGCGGCGGTGCAATCGGCGCCCGGCAACATGAAATCGCCTGCCGGGTCGCTTTTCATGCGCCCGCGCTTGGCATATAGGGTGTCGAACGACCCGCCCGGCGCGGCGGGACAAGGGATCAAGCGGGCGAGGACCGGATGAGCAAAGAGACCCATGACGCGGACGTGGCCTTCATCAGGGCGTTGGCGGAGCTCCTGCGCGATAACGACCTGACGGAACTGCAGGTCAAGCGTGACTACGGCGAGGATGACAGCCTGAACGTGCGCGTCAGCCGCATGCAGCCGCAGGCGGCACCGGTTCAGATGTATGCCGCCCCCCAGGCAGCACCGATGATGGCGCCCGGCACCCAGGTCGCCCATGCCGCCCCGGCCGGCGACACCCTGCCCGAGGATCCTGCCGCCCATCCCGGCGCCGTGACCTCGCCCATGGTGGGCACGGTCTACATGCAGGCGGAACCTGGGGCGGCGCCCTTCATCACGCTGGGCGCGCAAGTGAAAGAGGGCGACACGCTGTTGATCGTCGAGGCGATGAAGACGATGAACCACATCCCCGCCCCCCGCTCCGGCACGGTCAAGCGCATCCTGGTCGAGGATGGCGCCCCCGTGGAATACGGCGCACCCCTCGTCATCCTAGAGTAAGCCCATGTTCGACAAGATTCTCATTGCGAACCGGGGCGAAATCGCGCTGCGCGTCATCCGCGCCTGCCGCGAGATGGGCATTCATTCGGTGGCCGTGCATTCTACCGCCGACTCGGACGCGATGCATGTGCGCATGGCCGACGAGGCGATCTGCATCGGCCCGCCGTCCTCGACCGACAGCTATCTCAGCATGCCGGCCGTCATCTCGGCCTGCGAGGTGACGGGCGCGCAGGCGATCCACCCGGGCTATGGCTTCCTGTCGGAAAACGCCCGCTTTGTGCAGATCGTCGAGGATCACGGGCTGACCTTCATCGGCCCCAGCGCGAAGCACATCAGCATGATGGGCGACAAGATCACTGCCAAGGAGACCGCGAAGGAACTGGGCATCCCGGTGGTTCCCGGCTCGCAGGGCGGCGTTGCCTCGCTGGAGGATGCGCTGCGCATCGGCGCCGAATTCGGCTATCCCGTCATCATCAAGGCCACCGCCGGCGGCGGCGGGCGCGGCATGAAGGTCGCGCGCAACGAGGCCGAGATGACGCGCGCCTACCAGACCGCGCGGGCCGAGTCCAAGGCGGCCTTCGGCAATGACGAAGTCTATATCGAGAAATACCTGCAAAAGCCGCGCCATATCGAGATCCAGGTCTTTGGCGACGGCCAGGGCGGCGGTGTGCATCTGGGCGAGCGCGACTGCTCGCTGCAACGGCGGCACCAGAAAGTGCTGGAAGAGGCCCCCGGCCCCGCGATCACACCCGAGGAACGCGACCGCATCGGCACGATCTGCGCCGAAGCCATCGCCAAGATGGGCTATCGCGGCGCAGGCACGATCGAATTCCTCTACGAGGAGGGCGAGTTCTACTTCATCGAGATGAACACCCGCCTGCAGGTTGAACACCCTGTCACCGAGGCGATCTTTGGCGTCGACCTGGTGCGCGAGCAGATCCGCGTCGCGGCAGGCATGCCGCTGTCCTTTACCCAGGACGACCTGGTCATCAACGGGCACGCGATCGAGGTGCGGATCAACGCCGAAAGGCTGCCCAACTTCTCACCCTCGCCGGGCAAGATCACGCATTACCATGCGCCGGGCGGCCTGGGCGTGCGGATGGATTCCGCGCTTTATGACGGCTACAAGATCCCGCCCTATTACGACAGCCTGATCGCCAAGCTGATCGTGCATGGCCGCGACCGCCCCGAGGCACTGGCCCGTCTCAACCGCGCGCTGGGAGAGTTGATCGTGGATGGCGTGGACACCACCGTTCCGCTGTTCCGTGCGCTTCTGCGCGAACGCGCGGTGCAGACCGGCGAATACAACATCCACTGGCTGGAAAAATGGCTGGAGGGCGGCGGACTGGGCTGACGCCCCGCGCCGCCACTTCCATCCGCCCCAGAATTCAATAGGCTCCGCGGCATGGATCTGTCGCCCGACCTGCTGCTGCACGCCTATCGCTCGGGCATCTTTCCGATGGCCGAGCACCGTGACGATCCCGAGGTGTTCTGGGTCGACCCAAGGCGGCGCGGCGTGCTGCCGCTGGACGGGTTCCGAGTGTCTCGCAGCCTGGCGAAACGGCTGCGGCGCGATGACTATCAGGTGACGCTGAACCGCGATTTCCTGGGCGTGCTCGAGGGCTGCGCCGACCGCACCGAGACCTGGATCAACCCGACCATCCGGGATCTCTATTTCGACCTGCACAGTCTGGGCCATGCCCATTCGCTGGAAGTCTGGCAGGACGGCGCGCTGGTCGGCGGGGTCTACGGCGTTGTGATCGGGCGCTGTTTCTGCGGCGAGTCGATGTTCTCGCGCCGCCGCGACGCGTCAAAGATCGCGCTGGCCTGGCTTGTGGACCTGCTGCGGCGCACCGGCTTTACGCTGTTCGATACGCAATTCCTGACAGCGCACCTGGCCTCACTGGGCGGGGTGGAGATCACGCGGGCCGACTATCGCCGCCGGCTTGCCGAGGCGCTGGAGGGCGACTCGGACATCCTGTCGGAACCGCTGGCCGCCTCGGGTCAGGACGTGGTGCAGCGCAGCACCCAGACGTCGTAGCGCGGGTGATCCAGCGGGTTGAGCGCCGGCGACGACGCCACCATCCAGCCGCGGAACAGCGGCTCTGCCACGCCGGCCTGGCGGATCGTCAGAAAGGCATAGGCATCGCCCGCGGGGTTGCCGACCGGAAAGCGGCATTCCTGCAAGGCAACCTCGATCTGACCCAGCACCGCCGCCTGACCGTTGGTCAGCGTGACGTCCTCGACCTTGGCATTCAGCTTGTCCAGCGTGCGCAGGACGGCACCCGTGCCGGGGTTCACCGCCTCTTGTGCGGCGAGCGGGGCCGCCATCAGGCAGGCAGCAAGCGCCAGTGCCCTCATTGCGATGCCCCCGTGTCCGAGCCCGAGCCCGAGACGAATTTCAGCAGCAGCGATACCAGGCTGACCGCGCCCTGCGTGTCCGCGATCTCGTCGCCGGGAGCATAGTTGAAGGGTGAGCCGCCCGGGCTGATCTCGACGAAATTGCCGCCGAGCAACCCTTCGGAGGCGATGACGATGGCGCTGTCGTCGGGAATCTCGATGCCGTCCCGGATCATTACCGTCGTGTCGGCACGGAAGGTCTGCGGGTTCAGGTCGATCGCCGTCACCGTGCCGACCTTGACACCCGCCAGCCGCACGTCGCTGCCCACGCCGATCCCCTCGATCGAGCGGAAGGAGGCCGTCAGCGCATAGCCGCTGTCGCGCACGGTAAAGCCCGTGCTCTGCACCGCGTAGAACCCGAAGGCGAGCGCGGCGGCCAGCACGGCGCCGCCCACGATCACCTCGGTCGTGGAGTGATTCATTCGGGGCTCCAGGCCTCGTAGTCGCGGCGGTCCGCCGGGGCTTCGCGCCGCAGCGAGCCCGCCGGGACATAGGCCAGCGCGGTGCCGGTCAGGTTCTCCTGGTGCGGCTTCTCCCAGCTCTTGCGGGACAGCGGACGTTCCGTCGGCGGCTCTGCATAGGTATGATGCAGCCAGCCATGCCAGTCGGGGCTGATGCGGCTGGCCTCGGCCTCGCCGTTGAAGATCACCCAGCGGCGCTTGCCATCCTTGGACAGGTAAAAGGTATTGCCCTGCTCGTCCTGGCCCACCTTGCGGCCCTTGCGCCAGGTGTAGAACTGGGTGTTCAGCGTCTGACCGTTCCACCAGGTCACTGCGCGGAGCAGTGTGTCGAGAATGCCCATCAACGTCTCCTGTCTGTCGATCAGGGTTTAGGCGAAGCGGCGACAGAGGTCCAGTGGCCCCGCGGTCGCAGGCGATCACCCGCGCGCCAACGCCGTCACCTCGATCTCGATGCGGTATTTCGGGTCGATCAACCCGCATTCGATCATCGTCACCGCGGGCGGGTTCGCGCCGAAGGTCTCGACGAGGATCGGCCAGCAGGGCTCGAACTCAGCCCGGTCGGGCAGGTAGTAGGTCACGCGCACCACGTCGGCAAAGGACGATCCCGCCTCGGTCAGCGCCTTGTCGATCACCGCCAGCGCGCTGCGGCACTGCTCGGTCACCGTGTCGCCCTGCCCCACTGTGCCCGCCACGAAGACAAAGCCGTTCGCCACGACTGCGCGGCAATATCCGATCTTGGGTTCGAAAGCGCCACCCGATGAGATTCGTCTGATCATGCTGCCCTCTGCCTAGGTTTCGCAGAACCATTGCCCCAATCGACGGCTACACTCAAACGGGAATCGATACGGGCAGGACATGACGAACCGGGACGCCATCGCCAAGGCGCGCGAGGCAGAGCGCAACCGCCCCCGGCCCGACCAGGGCTGGTCGCTGCGTGTCGAGGTGCTGCGCGCGCCAGTCATCGTGCCGCCGGTGGAGCGCGCCTTTGTGCAGGCCGGCGGCATCCTGCGCGCCAATGGCAGCTACTGCGCGCAAGGCGCGCTGTGGCGCAAGAACCGCCCCCTGACGACCCCGCCCGCCCCGCCCGCAGCGGACCCCGAGGACCTGCCCGGCGAATGGCTTTGGGGCGGCGTGCTGTGGCGGCATTTCGGGCATTTCCTGGTGGAAAGCACCGGGCGGCTCTGGGCGCTGATGGCGCTGCCGCAAGGCGTGCGCGGCGTGCTGTTCATCCCCAAGAGCCCGGCGCTGGGCACGGCGCTGGAAGGCTACCAGCGAGATTTCTTTACGCTGGCGGGCGCGCCCGGCGTGCGGGTTCTGGACCGGCCCGTGCGGCCCGAGAAGCTCTATGTGCCAGGGCAGGGGTTCGGCCTGGGCCAGATCGCCGAGGGCACGCCCCACGCGCGCCGCTGGTTCGCCGAGCATTTCGCCCGCGACATTGCCCCCGACGGGCCCGAACGCCTCTATATCTCGCGCTCGGGCCTCAGCGCGGGGCGCGCCAAGCTGCTGTGCGAGGATCGGCTGGATCGCTATCTGGAGGCCGAAGACTACACCGTGTTCCACCCGCAGGATCACGACCTCGCGACTCAGATCGCCCGCTACAAGGCCGCGCGGCAGGTCATCGCATGCGAGGGCTCGGCCATCCACCTGTTCGCGATGGTGGCACGCCCGCAGCAAAGCCTTGCCATCGTCGTGCGCCGCCTGTCCGCCGCGACCCATTATATCGAAAAGCACGTCAGCGGGTTCGCGGGCATCATGCCGTTGACGGTCAACGCGATCAAGGGAGGCTGGCTGCCCGAAGGCAAGGAGACCCGCCGCCACCAGGTCAGCGCGCTGGATTTCCCCAAGGCGCAGGCGGCGCTGGTGGCAGGCGGTTTCGTCGCGCCCGGCCCGGTCTGGACAGAGCCCCCCACAAACGACATCGAGGCGGCCTTGGCCGCCTCGTTCGATGGACCGCTGATCCCGGTCGAAATCTGAGAGGTCAGGCGCTGGCGCCCTCTTTCTTCTGGTCGGCATAGATCAGCAGCGGCTTGGCGTCGGACATGACCGCCTCTTCGTTCACCACGACCTCGGCCACGTTCTCCATCCCCGGCAGTTCGAACATGGTATCCAGCAGGATGCCCTCGAGGATCGACCGCAGGCCGCGCGCACCGGTCTTGCGCTCGATCGCCCGCTTGGCGATGGCCTTCAGCGCATCGTCGGTAAAGCTGAGCTCGGTGTCTTCCATCTCGAACAGGCGCTGATACTGCTTGACCAGCGCGTTCTTGGGTTGGGTCAGGATGGTCACCAGCGCCTCTTCGTCGAGATCCTCGAGCGTCGCTATGACCGGCAGGCGGCCGACGAATTCCGGGATCAGGCCGAACTTCAGCAGGTCCTCGGGTTCGAGATCCTTGAAGATCTCGCCCACGTTGCGCGCGTCCACGTCCCGCACATCGGCGCCAAAGCCCATGGCAGAGCCCTTGCCGCGCTGCGCGATGATCTTGTCCAGACCGGCGAAGGCACCGCCGCAGATGAACAGGATGTTCGTCGTGTCCACCTGGAGGAATTCCTGCTGCGGATGCTTGCGCCCGCCCTGCGGCGGAACGGAGGCCACGGTGCCCTCCATCAGCTTCAGCAGGGCCTGCTGCACGCCTTCGCCCGACACGTCGCGGGTGATCGAGGGGTTTTCCGACTTGCGCGTGATCTTGTCGACCTCGTCGATGTAGACGATGCCGCGCTGCGCGCGTTCCACGTTGTATTCCGAGGATTGCAGCAGCTTGAGGATGATGTTTTCCACGTCTTCGCCCACATAACCGGCCTCGGTCAGCGTGGTAGCATCGGCCATCGTGAAGGGCACGTCGAGGATGCGCGCCAGCGTCTGCGCCAGCAGCGTCTTGCCGCAGCCGGTCGGGCCGATCAGCAGGATGTTCGACTTGGCCAGTTCGATGTCGCCGGATTTCTGGGCGTGGTTCAGGCGCTTGTAATGATTGTGCACGGCGACCGATAGGACACGCTTGGCCTTCTGCTGGCCGATGACATAGTCGTCAAGGACGTCGCAGATGTCGCGCGGGGTCGGCACCCCTTCGGAGGATTTCAGGCCTGCGCCCTTGGTCTCTTCGCGGATGATGTCCATGCAGAGTTCGACGCACTCGTCACAGATGAACACCGTCGGGCCAGCGATCAGCTTGCGCACCTCGTGCTGGCTCTTGCCGCAGAAGCTGCAGTAGAGCGTGTTCTTGCTGTCACCGCCTGAATTCGTCGCCATCTTGCACCTTTCCCGACCTTGCCAACGGACGGCGCGCCATTGGCACGCCCGCCCGACTGCCTCGGCCGCCAATTTCAAGCCAGCTTAGGCCAGCCCTTCCGGGTCCACAATCCGAAAAAGCGCCCCGGCACGACCGCTGCCGGGGCCGCCGGATCATTTGCCGCCTTTGTCGTCATCCGCCTTGGCGCGGCTTTCGACGATTTCGTCGATCAGGCCCCAGGCCTTCGCCTCCTCGGGGGACATGAAGTTGTCGCGCTCCAGCGCGGCCTCGACCTTGTCGAGTTCCTGGCTGGTATGCTTGACGTAGATCTCGTTCAGGCGGCGCTTGAGCTTCTGCGTTTCCTGGGCGTGGATCATGATGTCGGTCGCCTGGCCCTGGTAGCCGCCCGAGGGCTGGTGGACCATCACGCGGCTGTTCGGGAGCGAGAACCGCATCCCCGGCTCGCCCGCCGTCAGCAGCAGCGAGCCCATCGACGCCGCCTGCCCGATCACCAGCGTCGAGACCTTGGGCTTGATGTATTGCATCGTGTCGTAGATCGACAGGCCCGAGGTCACGACACCGCCGGGGCTGTTGATATACATGCTGATTTCCTTGGACGGGTTTTCCGCCTCGAGGTGCAGCAGCTGGGCCACGATCAGCGATGACATGCCGTCATGCACCGGGCCGCTGAGGAAGATGATCCGCTCTTTCAGCAGACGCGAGAAGATGTCGTAGGCCCGCTCCCCCCGGCTGGTCTGTTCGACCACCATGGGAACCAGCGTGTTCATGTAGACGTCATACGGATCTTTCATCGGGGCCCTGCCTGTCTTGTGCCTTCTGGACTTGCGTAACCTGTCTCGGTTACCGGAGTCTTAGTGTCGCCCCCCACCACCCGCAAGGGGCGGCGGTAATTTGCACGTCCCCGCTTGCGCCCCGGCGGCCCCGCCCTAACTCGCCCCACACGATGACTGGAGGCGCGCCCGTGACCCGTTTCACGCCCACGAGAACCGCCGCGCTGGAGCGGCTTTCGGCCTTTGTGCCCCATGCGGGCAAGGATTATGCCGCGCTGCGCAACTACGATCGCGGGCCGGGACAGCATCGCGACGTGTCGGTGCTGTCGCCGTATATCCGCCACCGTGCGCTGACCGAGGCCGAGGTGCTGGAAGCCGTGCTGGGCCGTCATTCCCACAGCGCCGCCGAGAAATTCATCCAGGAGGTCTGCTGGCGCACCTACTGGAAAGGCTGGCTGGAAATGCGCCCCTCGGTCTGGCGCAGCTACCGGGCGGACCTGCGCCGCGCGCTGGACGGGGTGCAGACGCAGGGCGGGCTGCGCCGCGACTGGGAAGCCGCCTGCAAGGGCGAGACAGGGATCGAATGCTTCGACTTCTGGGCGCGGGAACTGGTGGAAACGGGCTACCTTCACAACCATGCGCGGATGTGGTTCGCCTCGATCTGGATCTTCACCTTGCGCCTGCCCTGGGTGCTGGGAGCCGATTTCTTCCTGCGGCACCTGCTGGACGGCGACCCGGCCTCGAACACGCTCAGCTGGCGATGGGTGGCGGGGGTTCAGACGCCGGGCAAGACCTACCTTGCGCGTGGGTCCAACATCTCGAAATACACCGAAGGGCGGTTCCGCCCGGATGGCTGGATCTTTGCCAACGACGCGCAGGCCGTCGACGCCCCGCCGCACCCACCGCGGATGGACGCACCAAAAGGCGACGCGTTCGATCCAGCCATACCTACGGCGTTCATCCTGCACGAAGACGACCTGTCGCCCGGCTTTCTGGTCCTGCGGGGATTGCGGCCGCTGGGAACCGCCCTTGTGACCGCCTCGGACGGGCTGACGCCGCTGCGCATGGCGCCGCGGGTGACAGAGTTCCGCACGGCGCTGGCCCGCGATGCGGCATCGCGCTGGGCCGAAAGGCTGGGGCCGGTTACAGAGGGGCTGGACTGTCCGCAGGCGCTGGCCGACTGGGCGCGCGCCCTGGGCGCCGAGCAGATCGTGACCGCCTTCGCCCCCGTCGGGCCGGTTGCCGAGATGCTGGACGAGATCACCGGCATTCCCGTCCTGCGGGTGATGCGCGACTTTGACGCCACCGCGTGGCCCCATGCGACGGCCGGCTTCTTCAAGTTCAAGGAGAAGATCCCGAAATTCCTAGGCCAGCTGAAGGGGCTGCGCGCCGCCTAGCCCGCGTGCCCGATGCGCTGCGGCGCGTCGCAGCGATGGGCTGCGCATTCCAGTTCCAGCGTGACGTGGCGCAGCCCGTGGGCCTCGGCAAGGCGGGCCTTGATCGCGGCCTTGATGGTGTCGGCGCGGTCCCAGGCGCCCGCCTCGATCACCACATGCGCCTCGAGTGCGGCGTGATGCTCGTCCATCAGCCACAGGTGGGCATGGTGGATCCCGTCGACGCCCTCGACCGTCTCGGCGGTGCGCAGCACTGCCTGCGCGTCCAGATCGACAGGCGCGCCCAGCATCAGCACCCTCACCACCTCGGGCATCTCGCGCAGGGCCATCCACAGGATGTAACCGGCGATGCCCAGCGTCGCGACCGGATCGACCCACATCCAGCCGAACAGCAGGATCAGGCTGCCCGCGACCATCACCGCGACAGAGCCCAGCGCATCCGCCACATTGTGCAGGAACGCCGCGCGAATGTTGACGCTGTCCTTGGCCAGCGCCCAGGTCAGCGCGGCGGTGGCCAGGTCGACGACCAGCGCCACGCCCGCCACGACGACGACGATCCAGCCGGTCACAGGCTCTGGCGCGACCAGCCGCGCAACCGCCTCTCCCACCAGATACAGCCCGACCACGACCAGAACCGTCAGGTTGATGAGCGCGGCCACCACCTCGGCCCTTGCATAGCCAAATGTCATGCGCGAGTCCGCCTTGCGCCGGGCGATGCGCCGCGCCCAGACGGCGATCACGAGGCTTGCCGCGTCCGAGAGGTTGTGCAGCGCGTCGGCGATCATGGCGAGGCTGCCCGACACGAGTCCCGCCACGATCTGGACCACGGTCAGCCCGACATTGATGACGACCGCCGCAAAGAGGCTGCGGTCGCCCTGCCCGCTATCGTGATGATGGTGGTGATGTGCCATGTGCGACCTGGTCCTGACATTGCCGCCGGATCAAGCCGCCGCGCGGGTGAAGCGGGCCCAAGGCGGGCCCGCCCCGTCCGGGATCAGCCGAACATGTCCGAGGTGATGCCCGAATACCAGCCCAGGCTTTCCTCGTAGGTCGCCTTGCGCATCGCCGCGTCCTCGCCCGTCTGGCTGACGAAGCTGGAAACGCTGGCGATCTTCTCCTCCGTGGGCTCATAGGCCGCGCCCACCTTCACGCCGTCGTCGGTGGCGATCAGCGACCAGCAGGTGTTCGAGAACTTGGCAGGAAAGACCCGGCTGCCGGTCAGCGCGCCGCGCACCGCCATGGCCGCCACCTTGGCCTGCGAGTTGGCCGAAAAACCGGATTTCGGCATGTCGCCCTGCGCGCTGGCGTCGCCCAGGATGTAGATCTCGGGATCGAGCCGCGACACCATGCTGTGCCCGTCCACCGGCGCCCAGTTGCCATCTGTCAGGCCCGCGACCTCGCAGATATGGCCGG
This sequence comes from Thetidibacter halocola, assembly GCF_018224955.1. GTDB lineage: Bacteria > Pseudomonadota > Alphaproteobacteria > Rhodobacterales > Rhodobacteraceae > Thetidibacter > Thetidibacter halocola. The sequence continues at coordinate 414,558 of NZ_JAGTUU010000005.1, read as the reverse complement.
CCTTCTGCGCCGGGATCACGTTGACCGCGTCGGCCTTGACCACCTCGCCGTCGATATCCACCGTCATCGCGCCCGGATCGACCGAGACGTTGCCGCCGCCGAAATCGGGGCCCAGCCGTTCGACCATGCCGGGATAGTGTTTTTGCCAGCCTTCCTCGAACAGCGCCTGCTTGGAATACTGTTCCTTAGGGTCGGCCACGATGATCTTGGCGGTCGGGTTGTTGGCCTTGAGGTAATGCGCCACCATGCTGATCCGCTCGTAGGGGCCGGGAGGGCAACGGTAGGGGTTGGGCGGCGCCACCATGACAAAGACCCCTCCCTGCGGCATGGCCTCGATCTGCGCCTTCAACAGCGCGGTCTGCGTCCCGGCCTTGTAGGCATGGGGCATGACGCCCTGCGCCGAGATATCCCAGCCCGGCACCGAGCCGTCGACGAAATCGATCCCCGGCGAGATCACCAGCTTGTCGTAGGGCACGCTGCCGCCGCCGGCCAGCGCGACGGTCTTGGCATCCCGGTCGACGCCCGTCGCCCAGTCATGCACCACGTTGATGCCGTAGTCGGTGGCGAGCTTGGCATAGGTATGGGCGAGGCTTTCCAGCGTGCGGAACCCGCCGAGATAGAGGTTCGAGAAGAAGCAGGTGAAATAGGTCCGGCTGGGTTCGATCAGCGTGACGTCGATCGCGCCCTCGCTGTCCTTGGCGATGTAGCGCGCGGCGGTCGCGCCACCGGCACCGCCGCCGATGACGACGACGCGGGGCCGGCCCTGCGCGCGGACCATCGGCGCGCTCAGCGTGGCCGCGGCGGCAACGCCGGTGCCCAGGAATGTTCTGCGGTTCAATGTCATTGGGTCTCCTCCCTTTGGCGCGATGCCGGGCCTCTTGCGGGCCGCTCTCGCGTCGCGTGCATCACCCGAAAAGACTACCGCAAAACCCGCGATTCAGAAACGGTAATTTACTGATATTCAGAGTTTTTTTCCGCCTGCCAAGGAAAGCGCCCGCATGGCCGGACGGCCGCGCGAGCGCGTCGGAAACACGGCGAAGGGGCGCCTGCCCCCCTAGTCGATCGTGGCGAAATAGGTGGCCAGCGCTGCGATTTCCTCGTCCGACAGGCGCCCGGCCATCATCTGCATGACCGGATGCGGGCGAATCTGGCGCTTGTAGGCGTGCATGGCGATCACGAAATCCTCTTCGACCCAGTTCACGATCGAAGGGATGCCGTCGTCGGCGCCGTCACGCTTGTGGCAGGTCAGGCATTCCGAGGCGAGGTATTCGCCGTATTCCCGGTCACCCACGATGGCGAGGATCTCGGGCGGCAAGTCCACCTCGCTGCGGAAGGCGGTCGGCTGGGATTCCGGGATGTCGCGGGGGCTGGCGCTGTAGCGGCGCAGATAGGCCATGACATCATGGCGTTCCTGCGCGTCCTTGATGCCCCGGAAGGACATCCGCGTGCCCGAGACCAACGCCCGGGGATTCTCCAGGTAGGCGTCGAGGCGTTCGATGGTCCAGACCATGCCATCGGCATGCGCCCGATCCATCCCGTCGGAATAATCGAACCCCTCGATGCTGCCTGCGCGGCGGCCGAAGATGCCGTTCAGATGCGGTCCGACGCGGTTTTCCGCCCCCGGCCCCACCTGATGGCAACCTCGGCATTGCCGAAAGGCCTCTTCGCCCCGGCTGGCATCGCCGATCAGCTCTGCCTTGTCCTGGGCAAGCGCGGCCCCCGCAGGGGCCAGCGCGATCATCACTGCGGCGACAAGCGCGCGCATGGTTACTGGAACGACTTCAGATAGGCCGTGACAGCCGCGATTTCCTCATCGGACTTGAGCCCGGCAAATGCCATCTTGGTGCCTTTCACATAGCCTCTGGGATCGGCGAGGAAGGCTGCGAGGGTTTCCTCGGTCCATTCACCACCCATGCCGGCCATCGTGCCAGAATACTTGAACCCGTCAACACCGCCGATGGCACGGCCGAAGATACCGTTCAGCTGCGGTCCGGTGCGGTTCTTGGCACCGTCGCCGACCTGGTGGCAGGCCTTGCACTTCTTGAAGACGTTCTCGCCCTCGGCAACCAGCGCCGGGTCGATCGCCGCATGGGCCTCTTCGGCAGGGGCGGCTGCGGCCTCTGCCGCCGGTTCTGCCGCGGCGGTCTGAACTTCGGCTTCCGCAGCGGGTTCGGCCGCGGCCTCCTCGGCGGGGGCTGCGTCGTCGGTCGGGTCGTCCGGCGTCACGTCAAGCACGGTGGCCTTCATGGTGATCTGCACGGCCTCGGGCTTGCAGTTCTCCATGCAGGGTTCGGCGCGCCACTGGGCGTATTCGGTCTCTGCCCGGTCGTCGATGATGAAGCCCTCGGCGTTGGGCATCTGGACCTCGGCCCAGGTTTCCTGCGACAGGACGAAATCATCGGCGATGATGTCGTTCGAGTAGAGGATATAGGCCGTGATCGCATAGACATCGTCGGCAGACAGCGACTGCGCGTTGCCGAAGGGCATCGAACGGTGAACGTAGTCCCAGACGGTCGACAGGTAGGGCCAATAGGAGCCCACGGTCTTCAGCGGGTCCTTGTCGGCCAGCGTGCCGTCGCCCCCGGCCAGCTTGGGCCAGTTGTCGACGCCCTCGGCAAACGAGCCGTGGCAGATCGCGCAATTCTCTTCAAAGATGGGCTCGCCGGTCATGGCATCGCCCGAGCCCGCAGGCAGGCCACGGCCATCGGGCATGACGTTGACGTCCCAGGCGGCGACTTCCTCGGGCAGGGCCGCGCGGCCCAGCCCGAACTTGGCCCCTGCCCCGCCTGCCTGCGCATTCGCGGCGGCGATCAGGCCGCCAGCCGGCGCGGCCTCGGCCACAACCGCCGGCGCCTGTGCGGCTTCCTCGGCGGCGCGGAGCTCGGCCAGTTGCACCGCCGAAAGCGGCGCCAACTGCGGCGGGTTCTGCGGCATGTCGGCGATGTTGCGATCGGCAAAGTTGTAGGCCGCCACCAGCATCACGCCGACGCCGACCGCGGCACCGCCAAAGAGATTAAGAGACTTCGACATTTTCTGCCTCCCCATTCGGCTTCACGTGCCAGGTCTGGATACAGTTGTTGTGATAGACGGAGTTCTCACCCCGGACCTCGCGCAGCTGCGCCTTGGTCGGCTGAACATAGCCCGTCTCGTCGATGGCACGCGATTGCAGCAGCCAGTCCTCGCCGTTCCACTCGGTGTCGAGATAGAAGCGGGCGAGCGCCTTGTTGCCGCCGTCCTGGGCCAGACGCGCGGTCTCCCAGGTCATGCCGCCATCCTTGGAGACGTCGACGCGGGTGATCCTGCCATGCCCCGACCAGGCCATGCCGGTGATGACCACCGGGCCGGGCCCATGCTTGATCGGCGCCTGCGGGCTGGGCGAGGTGACGACCGACTTGGCGTCCATAACCCAAGTCCACTTGCGCGACGTGCCGTCGGCCAGCGTGTCGGTATACTTGGAGGTCTCTTCGCGGCTTTCCACGGCGGCATCGGTCACCTCGACGCGGCGCAGCCACTTGACCCACATGTTGCCTTCCCAGCCGGGAACGACCAGGCGCACCGGGTAGCCGTGCTCTTTCCGCAGGGCTTCGCCATTGGCCTTGAAGGCCACCAGCACGTCGTCCAGCGCCTTTTCCATCGGGATCGAGCGGCCGTTCGACGAAGCATCGGCGCCCTCGACATAGACCCATTTGTCAGCCAGGTCGCCCGCCGCGTTCAGGCCCGCCTCTTCCAGCAGGGTGCGCAGGGAAACGCCGGTATATTCCATGTTGTGGATCATGCCGTGGGTGAACTGCGCGCCGTTCAGCTGCGCGCCTGCCCATTCCATGCCGGTGTTCGCGGCGCATTCGCAGAAATAGACGTGCTGCTCGCGCGGAAAGCGCTCGAGATCCTCGTAGGAGAAGACCAGCGGCGTGTCGACAAGGCCGTTGATCATCAGCCGGTAGTCTTCCTTGCGCAGCTCGATCGCGCCGGAATGGTGCCGCTCGAAGGCGCAGCCTGCAGGGGTGATCGTGCCGTCCAGCGCGTGGATCGGCGTGAAGTTGATCGAGCTGATCGTGTCGGCCGTCAGCCAGGACACGTTGCGGCGGATCACGTCGCCCTCGAACTGGATCGGCAGACCGTAGGGGGTCGCATCCACACCGTCGCCCAGCCCTGTTGCCCATTCCTGGACCTCAGTGATCAGCGGATCGGGGCCTGCGGCCCGTGCGGCTGTCGCCGCGACCGCACCTGCGCCCATCGCTGCGGCGCTGGTCAGGAACTGGCGGCGGGAAGGCCCGTTCGTTTCCTTGCTCATCGCTTTCTCCTTTGATTGGGACGCGGCATCAGATGCCCGTCACCTCGACCGAATTGTTGGGAGCGACCGTGACGGTGCCCTGCTTGCGGATGTGGCTTTCGACCACGTCCCAGATCTGCGGGCCCTCGGTGCCCTCGTTGACGCTGGCCCAGCCGGCGACGACATAGGACTTGGCCGCGTCGATCGCCTCGCCCGTCTTGAGCAGGGTCATCTTGGTGATCCGCTCGCCCTGTGGCTTGGACACGTCGCAGGCAAAGCCCATGCCGCCGATGCGGACCATGTCCCCGCCCTGCTGGTAGTAGGGATCGGGGTTGAAGATGTTGTCAGCGACGTCCTCGAGAATGACCTTGATGAACTCGCCGGTCATTTCGGTGCGATAGGCTTGACCGTAGGTCATGCTGGTGACGTTCCAGATGTCCTCGCGCGTGATGTCCTGACCCGGCAGGATCGACGGCCCCCAGCGCACGCCCGGCGACATGGCGATGTCGGCCTCGCGTTCGGAAATCAGCGCGTCGCAGATCAGGTCGTCCCACGAGCCGTTGAAGTTGCCGCGGCGATACAGCAGCGATTCGGTGCGGCCGATGACCTCGGACAGCTCGGCCTTGAAGGGCGCGCGCTGTTCCTCGATCAGGGCGGACATCTCGGGATCGGGTGCGATGACGTCCGAGAAGATCGGGATCAGCTTGTGACGGAAGCCCATCATGCGGCCCTCGCGCACGTCCAGATCGACGCGCGACACGAACTTGCCGTTCGAGCCGGAGGCGATGATGATCGTCTCGCCCACCAGCACCGGCTCGGGCAGCGCGTCATGGGTGTGGCCCGACAGGATCACGTCGATGCCCGTCACCTTGGACGCCATCTTCTTGTCCACGTCGAAGCCGTTGTGCGACAGGCAAACGACCAGCTCTGCGCCCTCGGCGCGGACCTCGTCGACCATCGCCTGCATGTTCTCGTCGCGGATACCAAAGCTGTATTCGGGGAACATCCAGCGCGGGTTGGCGATCGGCATGTAGGGGAAGGCCTGGCCGATCACGGCGATCTTCACCCCACCCCGCTCGAAGAACTCGTAGGGCTTGAACAGCTCTGCCGGTTCATCCCACTCGGCGTCGAAGATGTTCTGACCGAGCGCGGCAAAGGGCAGCCCCTCGACCAGTTCCTGAACGCGGGCCGAGCCCAGCGTAAATTCCCAGTGGAAGGTCATCGCGTCGGGCTTGAGCGCGTTCATCACGTTGACCATGTCCTGGCCGGCGGTCTTGTAGCAGGTCATCGACCCATGCCAGGTGTCGCCGCCATCCAGCAGGATCGCGTCCGGCCGGTCAGCGCGGATCGCGTTCACGACCGTTGCGACACGATCCAGCCCGCCGACCTTGCCATAGGCCTTTCCGAGGGAGGAGAAGTCGTCATAGCTCAGGGCGTAATGCGACGGGCTGCCGTCCTCGATACCGTAGAGGCGGCGGAAGTCCGCGCCGGTGACGTGAGGCACGGCGCCCTTGTTCTCGCCGACGCCGATATTCACCTCCGGTTCGCGGAAGAAGATCGGCACAAGCTGCGCATGGATGTCGGTGACATGGATCAGCGAGACGTTGCCGAACGTGTCGAACTGCAAAAGCTGGTCCTGGGTCAGCGCCTGCTGCGCGGCCAGCCGCGCCCAGTTGCCGAAACCGCTGGCGCCATACAGGGCAGAGGCGGCCATGGACACTTGCAGGAAGTCGCGTCTTGAGATCATGGGAGGGTCTTTCTGTCTCTCGACACACATGCGCATGTGTGAATTTGTTGGAATAGCGAAGACCCCGCACCGTCGCCGATGCGGGGTCAACCGGATTACTGACGGACGGACGGACCTTCGATGCTCAGGCCGTTGCCGCGTGCGGAAACATAGACCTCAAGCGCAACGAATTCCGGCGAACCGACAGCGAAAGTCTCGCCTCGGGTGTCACGGATGCAGCCGCGGAAGCGGTTGTGCACCTGAACCAGACCGGCGTTCTTCAGACGGTAGGTCGGAAAGCCGTTGATCTGGCCCTGCGACAGGTGGTCTGCCCGGATGTAGTTGCCATAGTTCTGCTCGTGGCAGTTGGCGCAGGACAGTTCCAGGATCCCGTAGCGGGTGTAGTAGATCTCCTTGCCCTTATCGAAGAACTCGGCGGCGGGGCCGTCGGTTGCGACGTTCATCGGCATGCCGCGCGACTGGACCGTGATCAGGGCCTCCATCGCGGTCATTTCGGCGCCGTCATACTTGTAGGCCTCGGCGCCCAGGTTCTCGGTCCGGCAGGTGTTGATTTGCATGGCCAGGGTGCGCATCTCGCCTGCGGCCTCGTTCCACTTGGGATAGACCGCGCGGACGCCCGCCATGCTTTCCTCCGGCGCGCCGTGGCAGGAGGCGCAGGACTTGTCGGCGGTGCCTTCGACAGCGTTCCAGGCGTCGAGCGCCTGGTCCACGGCGATCATCGCCGGGTTGTCGAACGTGTCCATCTGCATGGCCTGCGTGTCGTCCTCGCGGAAGTGCCAGCCAGAGATCGCAGTGTCGATACCGGTCTCTGCCAGAGCGGGCGCGGCTGCGACCTTCGACATCATTTCCTGACCGTCGATCGTCAGCACGTCGTCATCGGCACCACCCGCGAAAGCCGGGGCGGCCAGCAATGCGGCAATTGCCGTCAAAGCCTTGAATTTCATGTGTTTCCCTCCCTTATGGCGACCCTGCCCCGCGGCACGCGGGACAGGGGTGCACCGTGCTCACACGGCGATGGACTTGACGTCTTCGTAGACGGAGCCGTCGTCGTCGTACCAGGTGAACTTGAAGTCACCGGCTTCAGGGACGGTTGCATCGAACTCGAAATACGGGTTCGTCGAGATCGCGGCCGCCAGAACGATGTCGACGACATTCTGACCGTTGAAGTCCGCGGTGAAGCGCCAGATGATCGAGCGCGGGATCACGTTGCCCGAGCTGTCCTTGCGCGTGCCCGATTCCATGTTGTGCGAAATCAGGGTCTTGATGGTGACGACATCACCAGCGGCCGCCTTGGACGGAACCTTGACGCGGGGTTTGACACCAGATGCCATTTCCTGTTTCTCCTCTGACTCAGCCGCCGCAGCCGCCGATGGTGACTTTAACGGTCTTGGCCGCGGTGACGAAGCTGCCGTCGGCCATCTTGGCGATGGCGCGCACGTCCTGCGTTCCGGCCAGACGGATACGGGTCGAGGCCACGCGCGAACCGGCCAGCGGGCCGAAGCGGAAGGTGGCCACGCCCGGCGTCGGGTTGCCGAGTGCGTAAAGACGCACTTCGACGGCGCCGGGGGCGTCGAACGAGATCGGAACGGTGTTGCCGTTCTCGGCGATCTCGGGGGCGTTCAGGGTCAGACCGCCCTCGCCGGCAGTGGCGCCGGCCAGGAAGTCATCGGGGGCGCCGACCATCTCGGCATCGGCCGCGGCCTGCGCGGCGGCGCTGAGCGGCAGCATCGCCACAACGGCGGCGCCGGCACCCAGCGCAAGGGTTTCACGTCGCGTGAAGTCCATGTCGTTTCTCCTATAAACTGGCGGTCAGCTGTCCTTGAGGGTCATCAGGAATGCGACCACGTCTTCGATTTCCTGCGCCGACAGGATCGGCGTGATTTCTGTCGCCGCCTTGCCGGTATATCCGTCGCCCGGCCGGATGAAGCCGGAGACCTTGTAGAACGCCGGCATGACCGTGCCGTCGAACATCTTCTTGGCATTCACGAGGACACCGCGCAGTTCGGCCTCGGAGCGGTAGCCGCCGACGCCATCTAGGCTCGGACCGACTTCGCCCTGGAAATCCGCGCTCAGCGCACTGACCACGTGGCACGCCACGCAGTTGCCCAGACCCCGGTCCGTCATGACCTTGGCGCCGTTCTCGGCATTGCCCGGCGTGCCGGTCAGCGAGACCTCGACCGCGCCGTATTCGTCGAATGCGACGTTGTCCGGTGCGACGGTCTCGGCGAATGCCACGCCCGCCGTCAGCGCCACCGCTGCTGTGATTGCTGTAAGCCTCATGTTCCCTCCCTGGGCTTGACGGCGCTTTTGACGCCCTAGCTTTATGGCTCTTGCATACCGTAGAGCACAGAGGCCGCCATTCGCAACAACAAATTCACGGATGTGAATTTTTGATCCTTTTTGTCGCGGCCGACCGCCTTTTCGCCATCAGTCGAACTTCTTTTCCGACTCAGGTCGGTTTGCGTTGCGCTCCTGGATTCGGCGAGCGTGGTAGCGCTGGAAATCTTCATCGCCGTCAAGCTCGTAGCGCTTTTCCTGAACCCAAGTGAACATGTCCAGCGTCGTGCCTTTGCTGAACGCCCCGGGCATCACGGCGACCGCCGATTCGACGGCCGACTGGTCCTCGGGAACCTCCTCGGGCAGGAACAGGATGTTGGGCGTGAAGAGCACGTGCCACTTGCGCGTCGCGGCCTTCTCGCTCATCGATTCCCCGTCCGTATCGACGATCTCGGTATCGCCATGCAGGTTGATCCGCACGACAAAGAAATGGTCGTCGATGAACTGGCTGACCTCGGGGTCGCTGAACACCTCTTCGTGCATCTTATGGCAGTAGATGCAGCCGCGCTGTTCGACGAACAGCACCAGGCGTTTGCCCTCGGTATTGGCCTCAGCGAGGTCCTCGCGCAGGTCCTTGAAAGTGTCTCGGATCCAAGGCTGTTTGTAGAGCCCGTCGTCCCCCATTTCCAGCGCCCAGACCGGCAGGGCGATGAGTGCGGCAAGGGCCGCGCCTATCCACGTCTTCATCTTGTCCTCCCTCTTTTCAGCTCAGCGACGACCAGGACGGAAAAGTCTCGATCATCCACTGGGCGATCACGTTCACGCTATCGGTCACGATGAGAATCGCAAAGAGGATCAGCATCGCGCCCATCACTTTCTCGACATACTTCAGCTTGTCGCGGTGCCGTCCCGTCCAGCGCAGGAACGGCCCCGAGAACAGCGCCGCGACAACGAAGGGCGCGGTCATGCCGATGCCGTAGACCAGCAGCAGCAGCCCGCCGCGCGCAATGTCGCCCATGCCGCTGGCGATCATCAGGATCGAGGCCAGCGCCGGCCCGACGCAGGGCGTCCAGCCAAAGCCGAAGGCGAGACCCATCAGGTAGGCGCCCAGCACGGTCGTGGGTTCCGCCTTCGACTCGATCCGCGCCTCGCGGTAGAGAAAGCCGATGCGGATCACGCCGAGGAAGTGCAGGCCGAAGACCGTCAGGATCGCCGCCGCCACCCATTGCAGCTGGTCCAGCCAGTCGGCAAAGGCCTGCCCCACCGCCGTGGCGCCCATTCCAAGCAGCACGAAGATCGTTGTCACGCCCGCCGCGAAGAACACCGCCGACATCAGCAGCCGCCGCTGCGCCTTGGGAGTGATTCCCGCGTCGTCGCGCAGTTCCGCCATGGAAATGCCCGCCATGTAGCACAGGTAGAAGGGCACCATGGGCAGGATGCAGGGCGTGAAAAAGCTCAACAGACCGGCAAACAGGGCGCCCGCATATGAGATGTCGAGCATGGCTGTGCGCCTTTCCTTGATCAATTCACATATTCAGATTAAGTTGAGTGTTGAGTGAAATGTCAATCGGGGATCGCAGCGTGTCTCACCTGCTCAAGTTTTCGGCACTGGCGCTGGCCGTGCTGGCCGCGCCCGTGGCTTGGGCAGAGTATGCCCTCGTGATGGTCGAGCAACCGGGTTGCGCCTATTGCGCCGCCTGGGACGATCAGATCGCGCCCGCCTATCCCGAAACTCAGGAAGGGCGCTTTGCCCCGCTGATCCGCGCCGACCTGCATCTTGGCCCGCCCGCCGGGATTGAATATGACCGGCGGGTGAACTTCACGCCGACCTTCATCCTGGTGAAGGACGGAGAGGAGATCGCCCGGATGGAAGGCTATGTCGGCGAAACCTTCTTCTGGCCTGTCTATTCGCAGCTGCTTGGGCAGCACACGGAATTCCGCGCCGTCGGAAACTGAACAGGGAATCCACCATGGCACTGCCGGTTCTGAGCAGCGATCTGACAGAGGACGAACTCGACGCCATCGTCGACAAGGCGACAGCGGCGTCTTCGTTTCTCAAGGCGATCAGCCATGAAGGCCGCCTGATGATCCTGTGCCACCTCGTCACCGGCGAGAAATCCGTGACCGAGCTCGAGGAACTGCTGTCGGCGCGCCAGGCCGCCGTCAGCCAGCAACTGTCGCGCCTGCGGCTCGAGGGGCTGGTGGTGCCGCGTCGGGACGGCAAGGCAATCTATTACCGCCTTGCCGACGACAAGCCTCGCAAGCTGCTGGAATGCGTCTACGAGCTGTTCTGCGCCGACGAGCGCTGACCCGACCCCCGCGTCCGGCCTGACGCGATTCGCAGGCCCGTCGCGAGGCCTTGATCGCGCGTGCACACATCCGCATACTGGGATGTGGAGAGACGGGTCGGGAGGAGGACCCGGGCATGAGCGACATTCTTTCGGAATTCCACCTCGTGGCCTTGGTCGGGCTTGTCGGGGGCGTCTTTCTGGGCCTTGCGGCGCGGATGGGGCGGTTCTGCACGCTGGGCGCCATCGAAGACGCGCTTTATGGCAATTCGACCGTTCGGCTGCGGATGTGGGGCGTGGCCATCGGCGCCTCGGTGATCGGCAGTTTCGGCCTGATGCAGGCCGGGCTGCTGGATGGCGCCGACACCTACTACCTGTCGGTCCACTGGCTGCCCTATGCCTCGATCGTGGGCGGGCTGGTCTTTGGCTACGGCATGGCGCTGGCGGGCAATTGCGGCTACGGCGCCATCGCGCGGCTGGGCGGCGGCGACCTGCGCAGCTTTGTCATCGTCCTTGTGATGGGGGTGTCGACCTATGTCGTCCTGTCTGGCCCGCTGGCGCCGTTGCGTGCGGCGCTGTTTCCGCAAGAACCGGTGATAACCGCCATCCCGCCCGGCATCGCGCACCAGCTGGGCGCGCTGACGGGTCTGTCGGTCAACGGGATCGGCATGGCGATCGGGGGGCTGATCCTGCTGGGCTCGATCAGTCACCGCCCGCTGCTGGAACAGCCGAAATACATCCTCTGGGCACTGGTCGTTGCAGCCGGCGTGCTGATCGGCTGGGCCGGCACCGCCTGGGTTGCGCGGACGGGGTTCGAGACCCTGCCGGTGGTCTCGCACAGCTTTGCCGCGCCGCTGGGCGAATCGATCCTGTGGTGGATGACCGGCTCGGCCCGGCCGCTGTCCTTTGCGGTAGGCTCGGTCGCCGGGGTCTGGACCGGCGCCTTCATCGGCTCGATGATCAAGGGGCATTTCCGCTGGGAGGCCTGCGAGGACCCGCGCGAGTTGCGCCGCCAGATCATCGGCGCCGCGCTGATGGGTGCCGGCGCGGTCATCGCCATCGGCTGTTCCATCGGGCAGGGCCTGACGGCGTTTTCGGTTCTCGCCTTCTCGGCCCCGCTGACCTTCGCGGCGATCTTTGCAGGGGCGGCACTGGGGCTGCGCCAGCTTATCATGGGCTTTCAGCCGGCCGAGTGAGGCGACAGCCAACCGGCTGCCCCAAGCTCCAGCGCTGGCCTTCACGCGCGCCTGACAATCGCGTCAGAACGGCGAAACGGCGATGTGCGCAAATCAGGGCTGCTGTATCGTTCCGTCGACACCGGATCGGAGAGAACGATGCGCCTTGCACTCCTGCCCGCCATCCTCGCCACGCTCGCGACCCCCGCCCCGGCCGGTTCGGTCAGCTTTGCCAAGGGATGGCAGGAACAGCGTCTGTCGCTGTTCAACTCCAACGATTACCGGTTCGGGTCCAGCCTCGGGATGGTCTCGAAGGATTCGGTCTCGATCGCCTGGACCCGCGTGGCGCCGCAGGACTGGACGAGTTCCCGTGCCTCCTGGAGCTGGACCGTCGATCAATCGGTTCCGCCGACGGACCTGTCGCGCAAGGGCGGGGACGACCGCAACATTTCGCTCTACTTCGTCTTCGTGCCGGAACGCATCGCCCCAAGCCTGGGGAAGGCGGGCATCCGCAACCTTCTCGGCAATAAGGACGTGCGGATCATCCAGTATGCGTGGGGCGGCAAACACGGGCGCGGGCAGGTCATCCGCTCGCCCTATGGCCCTGCCGGGCAGGGCGTGACCATCCCGTTGCGGCAGGCCGGGACTGGCGCGCATCATGAATCGGTCGACCTCGCCGCGGACTATGCCCGCGCCTTCGGCGGCGAGAGGGGCGCGCTGATCGGTCTTGCAGTGTCAGGCGACAGCGACGACACCGACAGCGTAATCCGCGCCGCCATCGGGAACCTGGAACTGCGCTAGCGTGTCCGCCCCGGCGGCGCGCGACTGCTCAGGCCCAGTCCTGAAGCCGCGCGACGTAGCGCGCCAGCGTGTCGATCTCGAGATTCACCCGGTCTCCGACCTGCGCCTGCCCCCAAGTGGTCACCGCCTTGGTATGAGGGATGAAATTTATCCCGAAATCGCAGCCATCGACCTCGTTCACGGTCAGTGACGTGCCGTTCAGCGCGACCGAGCCCTTGGACGCGATGTAGCGCGCCAAGTGATCGGGTGCGCGCAGGGTGACGCGGGTGCTGTCGCCCTCGTCGCGCATCGCCACGATGGTCGCCACTCCGTCCACGTGGCCCGAGACGATATGGCCACCCAACTCGTCCCCAACCCGCAACGCGCGTTCCAGGTTGATCCGCCGTCCCGGCGCCCAGAGGTCGAGGTTGGTCTTCGAGACCGTCTCGGCGCTGATTTCCACGCCGAACCAGTCAGGGCCCAGAGAGACCACCGTCAGGCAGACCCCGTCGCAGGCGATCGAGGCGCCGATCTCGATGCCGGACGTGTCGTAATGCGTGCCGATGCGGGCACGCAGGTCGCCGCGCCGCTCCAGGTCGATGACCTCGCCCATGTCCGTCACGATGCCGGTGAACATCCACTCCCCCCTTGCGGCTCCCGTAGAGCCTTATTTTCGCCCCGCTGACGCGGTAAGGATTTCCTCAGCCACAGCACATAAAACGGCGACATGACCAAGGCAACCGGACAAGACAGGGTCTTTCTGTTCCTTCAGGGACCGCACGGGCCGTTCTTTCACCGGCTCGGGGTGATGCTGCGCCGCACCGGGGCCCAGGTCTGGCGCGTCGGCTTCAACGCGGGCGACCGGGCGTTCTGGTTTGACCGCGCCTCGTTCATCCCGTTTCGGGGCCGGATCGAGGACTGGCGCGAAACCTTCGTCGACGTCGTGACGGACAAGGGTGTGACCGACATCGTCCTGTATGGTGACGTGCGCCCCATCCATGCCGAGGCCGTCGAGGAGGCGCGCAGGCGCGGCATGACGGTACATGTCTTCGAGGAAGGCTACATGCGCCCCTACTGGGTGACGTATGAACGGGACGGATCGAACGGCCATTCCCGCCTGATGCGGATGAGCGTGACCGAGATGCGCCGCGCGCTGGAACTCTCCGACCTGGAATCGCCCATGCCGCCGGCCTCTTGGGGCGACATGCGCCAGCACATCTTTTACGGTGCGCTGTATCACTGGTTCGTCATGGCGCAAAACCGCGCCTTCCGGAACTTCCGCCCGCATCGCGACCTGACGGTGTTCCAGGAATTCCAGCTGTATCTGAAGCGCCTGCTGCTGATGCCCTTCGGCTGGGCCGACCGCGTGATCTCGACCCGGCGGATCCGGTTGGGCGGGTTCCCCTATCACCTGGCGCTGATGCAGCTCGAACATGACTCGAGCTTTCGCAAGCATTCGCCGTTCAAGACCATGCCCGAGTTCATCGCCATGGTGATCGAGGGGTTTGCCCGGGGCGCGCCGGGTCACCATCACCTGGTGTTCAAGGCGCATCCGCTGGAGGATGGCCGCGTCAACATGCGCCGCGCCATCCGCGAGGCGGCGCGCGCCCAAGGCGTCGAGACCCGTGTGCATTACCTGCGCGGCGGCAAGCTGGCGCAGTTGCTCAACGATGCGCGCAGCGCGGTCACGGTGAATTCCACCTCGGCGCAGCAGGTGCTGTGGCGGGGCATCCCTCTCAAGGTCTTCGGCGACGCGGTCTATGCCAAGCCGGAATTCGTCTCGACCCAGCCGCTGCCCGAGTTCTTTGCCCAGCCGGTCCGCCCCGACATGCGCGCCTACAAGGACTATCGCCGCTACCTTCTGGAAACCTCGCAGTTGCCGGGCGGTTTCTATTCCACCCGCGGAAGGCGGCAATTGCTGCGCCACGTGGTCGACATGATGCTGTCGCCCGATGATCCCTATGACGCGCTGCTGCGCGGCACCGCGGCCCCGCGGCAACAGTTGCGCGTGGTGCATTAGGCCCCCGACTGGATTTTTCGCCCGGTCCAAAGTAGCCTTTAAAAAAAAAGACCGAGGCAGAAAATACAGGTCGAGGAGACCGAGCAGTGAAACACTCCCCCTCCCGGTGGGTGCGCGGATGCGCCCTTCTGGTCGCGGTGTCCCTTGTGGCATCCTGCGGCCTGCCGCGCGTTGGTCCCAACAAGCGCGAGATCTTCGCCGGCTCCGTCCAGAAAGAGGGCGATGCCTTCATCGTCGCCGTCAATGACCGCGTCACGCGCGCCACGGCCGTGGTTCCCGCGCTGGGCTTTTCCGAAAGCTTTCGCAATGCCGGCGTGCTGGGCTCTGACACGATCCAGCCGGGCGATACGCTGGGCCTGACAATCTGGGAAAACGTCGATGACGGACTTCTGTCCGGAGAGACCAGCAACTCGACCCTGCTGGAAGAGGTACAGGTGGATGGCGCGGGCTTTATCTTCGTGCCCTACGCGGGTCGATTGAAAGCCTCTGGCAACACGCCCGAACGGGTGCGCCAGATCATCACCGAAAAGCTCAAGGACCAGACACCGGACCCACAGGTACAGGTGCGCCGCCTTGCCGGAGACGGATCGACCGTCAGCCTGATCGGCTCGATCGGCGGACAGGGCGTCTACGCGATCGAGCGGCCCACCCGCACGCTGTCAGCCATGCTGGCGCGCGCCGGTGGCATCACGATCCAGCCGGAAATCGCGCAGGTCAAGGTGATGCGCGGCGCCCAGGCCGAGACGATCTGGTTCCAGGATCTCTACCGCAACCCCGGCTATGACATCGCCCTGCGCGGCGGAGACCGTATCCTGGTCGAGGAGGACACCCGCGCCTTCACAGCCCTGGGCGCCACCGGCACCCAGGCCCGCGTGCCCTTCGAAAGCCAGACGCTGAGCGCGATAGAGGCGATCGCCCAGGTCGGCGGCCTGCTGGCGACCGCGGCCGACCCCACCGGCGTGTTCGTGTTCCGCAACGAACCGGCCGAGATCGCCAACCAGGTCCTGGGCCGCAACGACCTGATCGGGGCACAGCGCGTGGTCTACGTGCTGGACCTGACGCAACCCAACGGAATGTTCCTGGCGCGGGATTTCGTAATCCGCGACGACGACACGCTGTATGTGACCGAGGCGCCCTTCACCCAATGGAACAAGACCATCGCCGCGCTGACAGGCTCTCTGGCGGCTGTCGGCACGGTGGACACCGCAGCGACCACCCTGGGCGTGGCCGGCGGGGGATAAGCCCTTGCAAGACAACGAGGGACAGGGCAGCGCCGGGGGCAACGACCCCCGGCGTCTTCTTGTCTATACCGGCGGTTTCCTGTGGCAGCGGCGCATCCGGCGCATCCTGGCTCTGTCCGGCTGGCAGGTGGCACTGGGCCGCCCGGGGCCGGGTGACCATATTGGTGTCTGGGGCCAGTCGCCCCGTGCCCGGCGGGGCGAGGCCGTGGCCGCGCGGCATGGTGCGCCGCTGGTCCGGATCGAGGATGCCTTTCTGCGGTCGCTGCATCCGGGACGCGAGGGTGAACCGCCCTTGGGGCTGCTGATCGACCGCTCCGGCATGCATTTCGACGCCCGACAGCCATCCGACCTGGAGACGCTGCTGGCGACGCATCCGCTGGACGATTCCGCCTTGCTGGCAAGGGCACGCGCCGCCATGGCGCGGATGCAGGCGGCGCATTTGTCGAAATACTCCGCCACCCGGACCGACCTGCCCCCGCCCGAACCGGGCTATGTGCTGGTCGTCGACCAGACAGACGGAGATGCCTCGACGCTGGCCTGCGGTGCCGATCGCGCGCGGTTTCTCGAGATGCTGTATTACGCCCGCGCTGAACATCCGGGCAAACGCATCCTACTGAAAACGCACCCGGAAACCACGGCCGGGCACCGCCCGGGCCATTACCGCGACAGCGACGCGCAAGGCCCGGTGACAATCCATGACGGGCCGCAATCGCCCTGGACACTGCTCGAGGGGGCGGTCGCGGTCTATACCGTCTCGTCCCAGATGGGGTTCGAGGCGATCCTTGCCGGGCATCGCCCGCGCGTCTTCGGCACGCCCTTCTATGCGGGCTGGGGCCTGACAGAGGATCAGGACCCGGTGCAACGTCGGCAGCGCAGCCTGACCCGCGCACAGATCTTCGCCGCAGCGATGATCCTCTACCCAGTCTGGTATGACCCGTTCCGCGATCGCCTGTGCCAGCTGGAAGACGTTCTGGCGGCGCTGGAGGCCGGCGCGCGCGCCTGGCGCGAGGATCGGGCGGGCTGGGTCGCCTCGGGCATGCGCCTGTGGAAAAGACCGCACCTCCAGGGATTTTTCGGCCATGTCAGGCGCCTGCGCTTCGAGGACGATGTGGACAGGAGCCGCGCCATCGCCGCGCGCGACGGGCGCCGGCGCATGGCCTGGGCGTCGAAGGCGCAGGATGACAAGGCGGCGCGGGTCGAGGACGGATTCCTGCGGTCGCGCGGGTTGGGCGCCGCGCTGGTGCCGCCCATGTCGCTGGTCCTCGACGATCTCGGCATCTATTACGATCCCTCTCGCCCCTCTCGACTGGAGCAGATGATTGCCCAAGGCGGTAGCCTCGGACGCGATCAAATCGAACGATCAGAGGCATTAATAAGCCGAATAATCCGCCTGGAATTGTCCAAATACAACATTACCGGCGATTTACCCGATTTGCCCAAGGGTCACCGCATCCTTGTGCCCGGACAGGTCGAGGACGACGCTTCGATCCTGCGCGGCAGCCCCGAGCTGCGCCGCAATGCCGATCTTCTGGCGCGTGCGCGGGCCGAGAACCCCAAGGCGGTGATCCTCTACAAGCCCCATCCCGATGTCGAGGCGGGCCTGCGCGAGGGGCACGTCGACCGGACAGAACTGTGGGCCGACCTTGTTCTGAACCACGCGCCAATCGCGCCGCTCTTGTCACAAGTCTCTGAAATTTGGACGATAACCTCTCTGACCGGGTTTGAAGGGCTGTTGCGGGGTCTGCGCGTGACAACGCTGGGCGTGCCGTTCTATGCTGGCTGGGGACTGACGCGCGACCTGGGAGTCGTGCCCGCGCGCCGCCTGTCCGGGCCCAGACCCAGTCTTGCCGCGCTGGTTCATGCCACGCTGATCGCCTATCCGCGCTATCGCGATCCGGTCACGGGCCAGCCCTGCCCGGTCGAGGTCATCCTTGACCGCCTTGAAAGCGGAGCGGTTCCAAGGTCGGGGCCAGCGATCCGGGCACTGGCCAAGATGCAGGGGTTGCTGTCGTCCCACACGCATCTCTGGCGCTGAGATCCGGCCTCATGTTATGCCCACAGGGCGCTGAAATAATTCAGTTTCTGCGCCAAATGGAATACATGTCATTCCCGACGCCCCGCTGCTCGGCCAGCGCCAGGCGAGGCGCCTCCGACAGCGCGCCTATACCCAGCGCCCCTATGCCCGGGACGCCTTCGGCCCCCAGGACGACACCGGCGGAGAAGACCTGCAATTCGTCCACCAGGTCCTCTGCCAGAAGGGATGCGGCCAACTGCCCGCCACCCTCGCAGAGCACCCGTGTCAGACCTGCCTCGCCAAGGGCGTGCAGCACCGATTGAGGGGCCAGGCGACCACCCGCCAGTGCACAGGAAAACAGCCTTGCACCAAGCCCTTGCCAGGCGTCCCTCAACTCGGTGGACACGTCCGGACCATGGCAGATCCAGACCGGCACCTCTTGTGCCGTGCGGGCCAGCTGGCCCATCAGTGGCAGGTCCAGAAGGCGAGAGACGACGACACGCACCGGCTGAGAGACCGTACCGAAGCCGCGCACCGTCAGCGCCGGGTCGTCGGCGCGCGCCGTGCCGCCGCCAACCATCACCGCATCGTGCCGGGCCCGCAGCCCATGCACGACGCGCCGCGCCTCGGGCCCGGTGATCCAGCGGCTTTCGCCGCTGGCCGTCGCGATCCGACCATCGAGGCTCAAAGCCAGCTTCAGCGTCACGAAGGGTCGCCCCTGCTCGACCCGCAGGAAGAACCCGGCGTGATCGGCCTGCGCCTCGGCCGCCATCACGCCGTTCGTCACCTCGACCCCAGCCGCGCGCAGCAGGGCAAAGCCCTGCCCCGCGACGCGCGGATCGCTGTCCTCGAGCGGCGCCACGACGCGGGCCACGCCCGCCGCGATCAGCGCCTCGGCGCAGGGTGGGGTCTTGCCGTGATGGGCGCAGGGTTCCAGCGTGACATAGGCAGTGGCGTTACGCGCGGCGGTGCCGGCCTGGGCCAGCGCCTCTGTCTCGGCATGGGGGCGCCCGCCGGGTTGCGTCCAGCCGCGCCCGACGATTCGTCCCCTGGATACGATCACGCAACCCACCGCGGGATTGGGCCAGACATGCCCCATCCCGCGCCGGCCCAGCGCAAGCGCATGGGCCATGTGCCGCCGATCCGTCTCGGTCACTTCTGCTCCGGGCCCTGCGGACGCAACTCGCTGACGAACTTGTCGAAGTCGTCTGCGGCCTGGAAGTTCTTGTAGACGCTGGCAAAACGGACGTAGGCAACGGTGTCGATCCGGGCCAGCGTCTCCATCACGATCTCGCCGATCGTCTTCGAGGGGATGTCGGTCTCGCCCATCGATTCCAGCCGCCGGACGATGCCGGAGATCATCTGGTCGATGCGCTCGGGCTCGATGGGCCGCTTTTGCAGCGCGATCCGGATCGAGCGTTCCAGCTTGTCCCGGTCGAAATCTTCGCGCCGGCCGCTGGTCTTGATCACCACGAGGTCACGCAACTGCACGCGTTCATAGGTGGTGAAGCGCCCGCCGCAGGCCGGGCAGAAGCGCCGCCTCCGGATCGAGACATGGTCCTCCGCGGGCCGGGAATCCTTGACCTGCGTGTCGATATTTCCGCAAAACGGGCAGCGCATTCCGGCCGTCCCCCTCGTTCGTTTTCTGCTCTGACTTGCCTGATTGCGGGGTTTGTCCCCACTTATCCACAGGCACTATAGGGGAGCGCCCATAATTTGGGTAGTGGTGATTTTGCGCCACGACATGCGGTGCAAATGTGCCTCAGAACGGGATGTGCCAGCCGCGACCGCGCCGGGTTTCGACGTATTCCGGCCATGGCAGGGCGATGGGCGGCGGGTAGTCGGCCAGGGGCGGGATCGGTGCGACATCGCGGCGGCACTCGAATTCCTGCCACGCGGCGCGGCGGGCCGCGGCATCGGTCAGCAGGCGCAGCGCACTGCGGGCAAGGACGCGCGCGGCGCAGTTCACGGTCGGGTCGATCAGCGGGCGCATGCCGCCCAGCGCGTTCATCGCCCAGGGCGGATAGGGTCCGCCGCGCAGCGCCGGCCTTGCAACGTAGAACCGCGCGGTAGGCGCGTGCCAGCTCATGTCGGTGTAATCGTCCGAGGTGCTGTTCGTCTGGCTGGGCGGCAGATCGCGGCGCAGGTGCGCCTCGGCCTCTTGCGGCGCGATGAGGGCGGTGCATTCGGGGATGAGCGGGTTGTCCTCTGGCGGCCGGCCGCAGGCCTGTTGCACCTGCCGGGCCAGCGCCAGCGCCTCGTCGGTCCAGGCGGGAGGCCCGGCCTCCTGCAAGGCGTCCCAGACAATCCCGGCCATGACGTGATTGGTCAGGCCGGGGCGCGAGCGGCTGACCCAGACCTTTTCCACCGTGCACCCGGCCAGCGCGGCGGCGCTGTCGGCGATGGCGTCGAGCCGGGCGGTGATCGCCTCGGCCATGGGGATGTCGGGGATGCGGATCATGTATTGCAGGTCGGCAGCCAGCGCGGGCAGATTGTCGGCGGTGGCCTGCCCGGTGGCGAGGATCGCCTCGGAGACAGACCAGCCTCCACGATGCGGCAGCATCGAGTCGCGCAGCATCCGCCCTTGCGACAGCATCAGCATCAGCGCGTCGTTGGCGCCCGGCGCGCGCACGTCGGAATGGCTTTGCGGGATCGGCGCGCCATCGCCCGTTCCCCACAACTGTGGCGCGTCACAGCGGAACCGGTAGACAAAGGAATACGCCGCGCCGCATTGCGTGTCCCAGCGCACTGTGTTGCACAGCGGCAGCATGTAGAACGGGTGAAAGGACAGGATTCCCGCCAGCCCGTCGTAATAGCCCGCCGCTGCGTGCAAGGGCTTGGATCCACGCACCTTTTCGGCGGGCTCGCCCGTAAATCTCAACCCGCCGGGGATGCCGTGTGCCTGCATCGCGTGCTTCGTCGCCAGCAGACCGGCCAGAGACCCGATCCCCAGCGCGGAATGCGGATCGGTATGGCCCGCCGCGCCAAAAGGCAGGCCGTCGCGCGGGGCGCGTTCCGGGCGGGCGGCCTGGCAATTACCGGGAACGGCGTCGTATTCGGCATACATACCCACCATCGGCCCGTCGCCGTTTCGCCATTCCGCGCAAAAGGCGGTGGGCATCCCCGCGCTGCCCTCCTCGACGGTGAACCCCTCGGCCCGCAGGCAGGCGACATACCACTCGGCCGAGCGGTATTCGCGCCATGCCGGTTCGGCGAATTCAAAGATCAGTGCGCACCAGTCAGAAAATTCCGTGGCGCGTTCGGCGATCAGCGCGTCTGCGCTGGCGGTGGGTGTCATGGCGCCCTCCGGTCTGCATTCCGGGACCAGCCTAGGGCCGCGGCGGGTGCGTCGGCAAGGTGGCTCAGGCAAGGTGCGCCGTCACCTGGCGACGATGCGGCGCGCGGCGGTGCTCGAACAGGTAGATGCCCTGCCACGTCCCCAGCGCCAGCCGTCCGTCCGTCACCGGGATCGACAGCGACACCGGCAGCAGCGCCGCCTTGATGTGGGCCGGCATGTCATCGGGCCCCTCGCAGGTATGGGTCAGGTAGGCCATGGCGGGATCATCAGAGGGCGGCACCAGCCGGCTGAAGAAGGCGGTCAGGTCGGTCCGCACCTCGGGATCGGCGTTTTCCTGGATCAGCAGGCTGGCCGAACTGTGACGGACAAACAGCGTGCAAAGCCCCGTGCCGCGCACCCAGCCCGCCACGTCGCGGGTGAATTCATAGAGGCCGGGCCCCTCCGTCGAGATCGTGAACGTCGTTTGCATCGATAGGGACTCCCCAGGCGGGCACCGTGCCCTAGACTACCTGACATCCGGGACCGCGTGCTGCAACGGCCTCGCGGCCTGGGACCACAGGGAGAAACGCGATGAACGACCAGACGCCGCCGCGCCGGATGACCGCGGCTGATTTCGACCAGGAGTTGCTGGACCTCTATGATTTCTATGCGCATGGCCGCATCACCAAGCGCGAATTCCTCGACCGCGCGGGCAAGTTCGCCGTGGGTGGCCTGACGGCGGTGGCGCTTCTGGACATGCTGTCGCCCAACTACGCACTGGCGCACCAGGTGGATTTCACCGATGCCGACATCGTGCCGTCCTACATCACCTATCCTTCGCCCAACGGGCATGGCGAGGTGCGCGGCTACCTTGTAAAGCCCGCGAACCTGACAGGCCCCGCGCCGGCGGTCGTCGTGGTGCACGAGAACCGTGGCCTGAACCCCTATATCGAGGATGTCGCGCGCCGCGTGGCCAAGGCCGGCTTCATCGCCCTGGCGCCTGACGGGCTGAGTTCGGTCGGCGGCTATCCGGGCAACGACACTGCCGGACGCGAGTTGCAGCAGACGGTCGACGGCGTGAAGCTGATGAACGATTTCTTCGCCGCCTACGAGTTCCTTGCCGCCCATTCCGACACCACCGGCAAGGTCGGCTGCGTCGGCTTCTGCTATGGCGGGGGCGTGTGCAACGCGATGGCCGTGGCCTATCCTGAACTGTCGGCCTCGGTGCCCTTCTACGGGCGGCAGGCCAAGGCCGAGGACGTGGCGAAAATCCAGGCACCCCTGCTGCTGCACTACGCCGAACTCGACGAACGCATCAACGAGGGCTGGCCAGCCAAAGAGGCTGCGCTGAAGGAGCACGGCAAGACCTACACCGCATATATCTATCCCGGCGTGAACCACGGGTTCCACAACGACAGCACCCCGCGCTACGACGCCGAGGCCGCCGAACTGGCCTGGACCCGCACGATCGCCTTCTTCGAAGAGCACCTCGCCTAAGCAATCCGGCCGGTCCCGCGCGGGCGGGGTCGGCCCCTTGTTCGTCAGCCCGCGACGAGCATCAATCCCGCCAGCAGCAACGTGGCGGCGCTCAGGACAGCGAACAGGGCTAGGACGCCGGGCCATTGGTAGACCGGCTTGTCGGTATAGCAATAGCCGCAACGCCGACTTGCGAGGCGCATGTGGTGTCCACATTCTTCGCATCGGAACAATCGTATGGCACGGTTCCGGTTCTGCGTATCGGACATCTCTGCCTCAAGATAAAAAGTCACATCAAAACGTCGCATCCACACGATACGGAACAGCCGGAACGTGAAAACGAGATCAAGCGAGATCCAGGCGCGACCAGCGCGCGGTTGCCGTCTTTTGCCTGCCAATGCGGCACACAGGCCGAACCTGCCCCGTTAACAAGCGCTTGCCGAAAGCCGGCAAGGGCTCAGTGCGGTGTCCTGGGCCCAAGCGCCAGTTTCGCGGCCAGCAGCAGCCAAGGCGCGCCATGCATCAGCAGGTCGAAGATGTCGATGGGCCGGATCAGGTCGCCCGCCGCCAGCATCTTCAGCTTTTCCCAGACATGAGGCTCGGGCGTGAACGGTGCAAGACCCAGCGTCGCGCACAGCACGACGAGCAGCGGCAAGGAAAACGCGGAAAGCACACGGCGCAGGCCAGACATTCGAGGCTCCCTCGCCGTCATGCGGTCATCCGAACAGGCGCTTGCCCTGCTGGTCGATCATCTGCTTTGCCTTGCGGATCGCAGCGGTCTCGGCCTCGGCCCGGTCGCGGATCAGGTCGGCACGGATCAGGTGGTGGGTCTTCGTCTCGCCGTCCACCTCGGCCTCGATCAGGGCCGCCAGCCGGAACTGGCCATCCTCGGGCATGGGCTGCGGCGTGATGCGAAAACCCTCATACTCGACAGGCTCGACCGAGGGCGCCTTGGCGCCCCCGCCCCCACCGCCGAAAAGCCGTGACAGGATCGACATGGCGCCCCCTTACTGGTCCAGGAAAGAGCGCAGCTTGCGCGACCGCGACGGGTGCTTGAGCTTGCGCAGCGCCTTGGCCTCGATCTGGCGGATGCGTTCGCGGGTCACGCTGAACTGCTGGCCCACTTCCTCAAGCGTGTGATCGGTGTTCATGCCGATGCCGAAACGCATCCGCAGCACCCGCTCTTCGCGAGGCGTCAGCGAGGACAGAACCCGCGTCGTCGTCTCCTTCAGGTTCTCCTGAATGGCCGAGTCCAGCGGCAGGACCGCGTTCTTGTCCTCGATGAAATCGCCCAGTTGGCTGTCTTCCTCGTCCCCGATCGGGGTTTCGAGGCTGATCGGCTCCTTGGCGATCTTCATCACCTTGCGGACCTTCTCCAAAGGCATCTGGAGCTTTTCGGCCAGTTCCTCGGGTGTCGGCTCGCGGCCGATCTCGTGCAGCATCTGGCGACCGGTGCGCACCAGCTTGTTGATCGTCTCGATCATGTGGACCGGGATGCGGATCGTGCGCGCCTGGTCGGCGATCGAGCGCGTGATCGCCTGACGGATCCACCACGTCGCGTAGGTCGAGAACTTGTAGCCGCGGCGATACTCGAACTTGTCGACGGCCTTCATCAGGCCGATATTGCCTTCCTGAATGAGATCAAGGAATTGCAGACCGCGGTTCGTGTATTTCTTGGCGATGGAGATGACCAGGCGCAGGTTCGCCTCGACCATTTCCTTTTTCGCCTGCCGCGCTTCCTTCTCGCCCTTCTGGACCTGGTTCACGATGCGGCGGAATTCGCTGATATCGAGACCGACATACTGGCCCACCTGCGCCATGTCGGCGCGCAACTCCTCGACCTTGTCGCTGGAGCGTTCGATGAACATCTGCCAGCCCCGGCCCGGCTTCTGCGTCATGCGGTCAAGCCAGTTGGGGTCCAGTTCGTGGCCGCGATACTCGTCGACGAACTCGCGGCGGTTGATCCGTGCCTGGTCGGCCAGCTTCACCATCGCGCTGTCGATCGACATGATGCGCTTGTTGATGCCGTAAAGCTGGTCGATCAGCGCCTCGATCCGGTTGTTGTGCAGATGCAGTTCGTTGACCAGTTCGACGATCTCCGAGCGCAGCTTCTGATAGCGGCCTTCGTCATCCGCGCTGAAAGAGCCGTCCTCGTTCAGCGTGGCCGAGATCCGGCTGTCCTGCATTTCGGCCAGCTCTTCATAGTCGCGTGCGATCCGGTCCAGCGTTTCCAGCACGCGCGGCTTGAGCGCCGTCTCCATCGCGGCCAGCGACATGTTGGCCTGGTCGTCGTCCTCGTCATCGTCCTCCCGGGCGATGGGGTTGCCATCGGCGTCCAGCTCCGGTTCCGCGCTGGAGGATTTCTGCTGCCCCCCCGTCGCGGTGCCCGAGGCATCGACCACGGCCTCGTCCAGTTCACCATCCTCGCCCAACTGGTTGCCGAATGTCGCCTCGAGGTCGATGACGTCCCGCAGAAGGATGTCCTCGTTCAGCAGTTCCTCGCGCCAGATGGTGATGGCCTGAAAGGTCAGCGGGCTTTCGCAAAGCCCGGCGATCATCGTGTTGCGGCCGGCCTCGATCCGCTTGGCGATGGCGATCTCGCCCTCGCGGCTCAGCAGTTCGACGCTGCCCATCTCACGCAGATACATGCGCACGGGGTCGTCGGTGCGGTCCAGCTTTTCCTGCTGGCCAGATCCCAGCGTGACCTCACCGCCGCGCTTGGTCTCGACCAGCTGTGTGCCGCCCTTGTTGTCGTCGTCGTCGCCTTCCTCGTCATCCTCGGTGACCTGAATGCCCATTTCGGACAGCATCGACATGACATCCTCGATCTGGTCGGAACTGACCTGATCGGGCGGCAGAACGGAATTCAGCTGGTCGTAAGTGATGTAGCCCCGTTCGCGGGCCTCGGCGATCATCTTCTTGACCGCAGCCTGGCTCATGTCGAGGCTGACGTCGTCGTCCTGATCCTGCGGCTTGTCGTCGTCGGTGTCCTTGGCTGCCATCCGGCTCTCCTGGTCGCGGGCGTGGGATCGATTCGCTTGACCCGAATCAATAGCCTGATTCGGTTCCTTTCACACCCGGTTACGCTGATTTTCCTAAGCTTTCTTTCAAGTTTTCCGAGGCTGTGTGCTCAATGCCGCCCCTTGTCGAACCGGATCCGCGCCAGCAGCGAATCAAGCGCGCTGCGTTCGCGCCGATCCATCGCCGCACCATTGGGCCCGATCTCGAATTCCGTATCATCCTCGTCGTTCAGCCGCCCTGCCCGGTTCCGCGCCTCGGCCGCCTGCGCGAGCCGCCATGTCATGGCCTCGTCCGCTGTATCGTCGAACTCCTCCTCGGCCTCGGCCAGTTCTGCCTGCCATCCGATGCGGGCCGACAGCTTGGCCAGTTCCTCGGCGACTGTCATCCGCGCCAGTTCGGTATCGCCGGGACGGCGCAGACAAGGCACCACGGACAAATGGCGCGCACCCAGCATGGTTTCAAGGGCCTCGGCCCCGATCGCCGCCTCGGCCCGCGCGCGCATCCCGTCTTCAGCCCCCAGGGCGTCGAGGATCGCATCCCGCAGCGCGGCATGGGTGGCACCGGTGCAGGGCATCGCCTCGAGTTGCGCCTCGAATTCGACCGCGATTCCGGGCGCCGACAGGATGGCCGCCAGCACCACTGCCTCGCGCAGTTGCGCCTCGGCAGCCTCGCCCCCGGCAACCAGCAGCGAGGACTTGGCCGTGGTCGAAGCCGGCAATGGCGCGCGCCAGTCGCGGCGCGGCTTGCCGCCCTTGCCGCCGGGCCGTGCCGGGCGGAACAGCTGGTAGCGCAGCTCGCGGATCGCCTCGCCATAATGGTGGCGCAGGCCGGGGTCCTTGATGTGCCCGATCCGGGCGCGCAGAGCCTTGTCCAGCGCGGCCCGCCGCTCGGGGCTGTCGAAACTCCGCCCCTCCGTCTCCTGCCGCCAGAGCAGGTCGACCATCGGCACCGCCGCCTCCAGCACCTCGGCCAAGGCCTGCGGTCCGCGGGCGCGCAGCAGATCGTCCGGGTCCTGCCCCTCGGGCATCAGCGCGAAACGCAGCGACTTGCCCGCTTCGAGCAGTGGCAGCGCAAGGTCGATCACCCGGAACGCCGCCCTCAGCCCCGCCTTGTCGCCGTCCAGCGCGATCACGGGCTCGTCGCTGATCCGCCACATCAGCTGCAACTGCGGTTCCGTCACCGCCGTGCCCAGCGGCGCGACAGAGGCGGCAAACCCCGCCTCGGACAGCGCGATCACGTCCATGTAGCCCTCGGCCACGACCAGCACCTGCCCCTTGCCCGCCGCCTCGCGCGCGGGCTTCAGATTGAACAGGTTGCGCGACTTGTCGAACAGCTCTGTCTCGGGCGAGTTCAGGTATTTGGCATTGTCCGACGGGTCCATCGCCCGCCCGCCAAAGGCAATCGCCCGCCCTCGCCCGTCCCGGATGGGAAACATGATGCGGTTGCGGAAAACGTCATAGGGCTCGCGCCCCTTGTCCGACGCCTTGACCAGCCCGGCGCCCAGCATCAGGTCGGGTGCCACGCCCTTGCCCTTGAGATGCTCGCGCAGGCCCTCCCAGCCCGGCGGGGCAAAGCCGATTTCCCAGCGTTCCAGCGCCGCCTCGTCCAATCCCCGCTTCGCCAGGTAGGCCCGCGCCTCTGCGCCTGGCCCGCGCTTCAGTTGCAGGCGAAACCAGGCCACCGCCTGTTCCATCACGTCGGAGAGCTGCGTCCGCCGGTCAGCCTTTTCCTGCGCTTGTGGGTCGCGCTTGGGCACCTCCATCCCGGCCTCGCCAGCCAGGATCTCGATCGCTTCCATGAAGCTCACGTTCTCCGTCTCGCGGACAAACGAGATCGCGTCACCCTTCTGGTGGCAACCGAAGCAGTAATAATACCCCTTGCGGTCATCGACATGAAATGAGGCGGTCTTTTCATGGTGGAACGGGCACGGTGCCCACAGGTCGCCCTTGCCCTGGTTCGACTTCCGACGATCCCACATGACCTTGCGACCGACCACATCGGCCAGCGACACGCGGCCGCGCAATTCGTCGAGGAAACCGGGGGGCAGACTCATGCCTACCTATATCTCGCGCAGCCCGGGCCGAGTCCAGCGCCGCTTCATCTTGCCGGCAAACTCCGGGGGGATCGCCCGGCACGGGCGACGGGGGCAGAGCCCCCGACGGCCAAGCCGAAGGCGCAGGCCCGAGGCCGAAGCGCCAGCGCAGGTCGAGATGCCCTGCGCGGCGCAGCCGCACCATGGGATCAGGCCGTCACAGCCCCTTGCATTGCTCGAAGAACATCGCGCCCGCGCCGGCGATCTGCTCGTCGGTCAGCTGCGCCTCGGGCACGGAAAAGACGAAGGCGGCCAGCATCTCGCCCGCCGTCCGGTCCAGCTTGGACTGGAGGTCGCGCCGCACCTTGCCCTCGCGATCTCCCGCACGTCGCGCGTTGAACGCCTCGATGACGAGGTCGGCGCGTTCACGGCACAGGGTCTCCTTGTCGTCCTGGGCCAGGGCCGGGACGGGCAGCAGCGACAGGGCAAGAACGGGGGCGAGGATCAGACGCATCGGGCAGAACTCCTTTGCGCGGAGAGTTAGCCCAGCGCCGCCCGCCCGGCAACCGCGCGCATCGCGTCGGCAATTTCATGCGCAAGGGTTCCCGCCATCGAGCGAAAGGCCAGGATCTCGACCCCGCCCGATGTGCCGAGGATCGCGACATTCATGTGCCCCAGCATCGTGCGAACCACCCCTTTCGGTCCCAACCGCCGCAGGTCGACCGGCACCAGCCGCGCCAGCACATCCAGCGCGCCATCCCCGGTCAGCCGGGCCACCACCCAACCGTCGGACTGATCCTCTACCAGCCCATGCGCCCGGAGCGACGGGTCCGGCACGACACCAGCCAGCAGGGCCTGTCCGCGCCCGAACCAGATCGCCCGCGCCGCACCCGACGTCTCGATCCGCCCCGGCGCCGGGAACCCCGGCCCATGCGCGGCGCGCAGCGCGGCATTCATCGCCTCCTCCGCTCTCGGCCAGGGCGCCAGCAGCGCCAGCGGACCGGGATCGACAGCCTCCAGCCGGGCCGCGCCGGCCTGGACCGGCAGCAGCCCCGCCCACGGGTCGCTTGCGATCAGATCAACCACGCATCCGCCCTCCATCGGGATCGAAGGCCACCGCTTCGGCCACGTTGCAGGCGACATCGAGCCGCCGCAGGTGATCGACCATTCGCAGCCTCTCACCCTGCCGCGCCCGACCATTCTTCAGGAACCCCAGCGCCAGCCATTGCTCCAGCGTCGGCGACCAGCAGGCCGATGTGACATAGCCCTGGTCGTTCTCCGACACCGGACTTGCCCCTTCGGCAAACAGGTGCGCGCCGGCCAGCGGCGCCCTGTCCCCGGCGACCCACAGACCCACCAGCATCTCGCGATCCTCGGCCACCAATCCCGGCCGCGACGCCAGCGCCTTGCCGATGCAGTCCTTGCCCGGCGCGATCATGCGGTGCATCCCAAGGTCAAAGGCCGTCACTCGGCCATGCATCTCGGCATGGGTCAGGAACCCCTTCTCGATCCGCAGCACGTTCAGCGCCTCCAGCCCATAGGCCCCACCGCCCAGCGCCTCGGCCCTCCCCAGCAACGCCCGGAACAGGCTCTCGCCATAGCGCGCGGGTACCGCGATCTCGAACCCCAACTCGCCGCTGAACGAGATCCGGAACAGCCGCGCACCGACGCCGCCCACCGTTACCGCGCGACAGCCCATGAAGGGCAGATCCCCCATCGGTGCATCCAGCAGACCATCGACAACGCCGCGCGCAAGCGGCCCCGCAACGGCGAATTGCGCCCAATGCTCGGTGACCGACACGAGGCGCAAAGCCATCCGGGGCGCATAAGCCTGCTGCACGAAATCCAGGTGCCGCATCACCTGCCCTGCCGCCGCAGTCGTGGTCGTCAACAGGAAATCATGCGCGGAAAGACGCGAAACCGTCCCGTCATCCATCACGTGACCGTCTTCGCGCAGCATCAGCCCATAGCGCACCCTGCCCTCGGCAAGCGTACTCATCGTGTTGGTATAGACGAGGTCCAGGAACCGCCCAGCCTCCGGCCCCGACACCGCGATCTTGCCAAGCGTCGAGACCTCGCAGACCCCCACCGTCTGCCGCACCATGCGCACTTCGCGGTCGCAGGCCTGCCGCCATGTCGTCTCGCCTTCGCGCGGGAAGTAGGCGGACCGATACCACAGACCCGCCTCGATCATCGGCGCGCCCATCGCGCGGCTGAGCGCATCCGTGGTCGTCCGCCGCTCGGGCGCAAAGCGCTTGCCGCGCCCGCCCGCGCCCATGGCCGCAATCGAGACCGGAACGAAGGGCGGGCGAAAGGTCGTCGTGCCAGTCCCGGGAATGTCCCGCCCGGTCGCCTGCGCCAGCAGAGCCAGCGCGACCACGTTCGAACTCTTGCCCTGGTCGGTGGCCATGCCCTGCGTCGTATAGCGCTTCATGTGCTCGACCGTGCCATAGCCCTCAGACGCCGCCTGGCGCACGTCCTTAACGGTCACGTCATTCTGAAAGTCGACCCAGGCCCGCCCCTTGCCCGGCACCGCCCAAAGCGCGCGCAGGCGCAAGAGATCGTCCCCGGCCTCGGGCAGATCGGGCATCGACGCGCGCAGGCCCAACTCGCCCGCCGCCTCGACCCCGCGTTCGGCCCCGTCGCGCAGGCAGGCCGCCGTTCCCATCCGTCCGCGCGCCGATCCCGCGACGCTCATCCCAGGGACTGCGGCCTCGGACGGAACGAAGGCGGCGAGGCCCGGATCCCAGACAGGGCGCGCGCCCATGTGGCTCGTCAGGTGAACCGACGGGTTCCAGCCGCCCGATACGCCGAGCCCGTCGACCTCGAGCATCCGCCCGCGGCCGCCCGGCCCGGCCAGCCGGATCGCCCGCAGACCGCCGCGTCCGATGGCCTGTGTCACCTGCCATCCCGGCATGAAGGGCACGTCGCCCGCCAGGTTCACCGCATCGGGACGGGAATCCACCAGCGCCACGACCTTCAGCCCCGCCGCTGCTGCGTCCCGTGCCGTGCGATGCGCGTCGTCGTTGTTGCCAAAGACCGCCACCCGCCGCCCCGGCGCCACACCCCAGCGGTTGACATACGCCCTCAGCGCGCCGGCCAGCATCACGCCGGGCCGATCGTTGTCGCGAAAGGCGATGGGCCGCTCCAGAGCCCCCGTACACAGAACCGCCCGACGCGCCGCGATCCGCCAGAAACACTCACGTGGCGCCCCGCCCGGGTGCACGCCCGCCGGCACGACCTGCTCCAGCGCGCCATAGGTGCCCTGGTCATAGGCTCCCGTCACCGTGGTCCGCGGCATTACCCGGACACCAAGGCCGCGCAGCCGTTCTGCCATGCCCGCCGCCCAGAGGTGCCCCGCCACGCCGCCAACATCCTCGACCTCGGCCAGAAGGCGCCCGCCCGGCGCCGCGTCCTCGTCACACAGGATCACTTCGGCCCCTGCCTGCGCAGCCGTCAGCGCCGCCATTAACCCGGCGGGCCCGGCCCCGATCACCAGCAGGTCGCAAAAGGCGAACGCGGTCTCGTAATGCTCCTCCGGCGGCTTCCCCGACAGCGCGCCCAGCCCCGCCGCCCGGCGGATCATCGGCTCGTAAAGCCTCTCCCAGAAGCGCTGGGGCCACATGAAGGTCTTGTAATAGAACCCGGCGCCAAGGAAGGGCGCGGCGAGGTCGTTCACCGCCATCAGGTCGAAACCCAATGACGGCCAGCGGTTCTGGCTGACCGCCTGCAACCCGTGAAAAAGCGGCTGCATCGTGGCGCGGATATTGGGCTCGTCGCCGATGGTAACCAGCGCGTTGGGCTCGGCGCTGCCGTCGGTCAGAACCCCGCGCGGCCGATGATACTTGAAGCTGCGGCCCACCACCCCCACCCCGGCGCCCATCAGCGCCGAGGCCAGCGTATCGCCGCCAAAGCCCTCCATCTCCCGCCCGTCAAAGCGAAAGCGCAGCGGCGTGCCGCGATCGACCCGCCCCCTGCCCTCAATCCGCATCCGACGCCCCGACCAGCGACACGCCGTGGACCGCGTGGCTCACCGTGTCGCGCTCCACCACCAGCCAGGCGGCGCAGCCGCCCTCATGATACCACAGCTCGCGCAACCGCCCGGCCGTGTTGTCGCGCAGATGCAGCCAGTCCGACCAGGTCTGCGTATCCGCGCCAACCTCGGGCCGAACCGCCATCGCGGCATCGCCAAGCACGGAAAACTCGCGCCGATCGCGCGCCCCGCAGAGCGGGCAGTCAATCCTCAAGACACCCTCCCGCCAGGCTGATCCTGCCCTTCTTCTTGTTCCAAATACTCCGGGGGTGCGGGGGCTGGCCCCCGCTGGCGACCCGTGCCACGGGCGGCTCAGTGCAGATTGTGCTGCGCACCGGTGCCCTCCTCGTCCATCAAGCCGCGCCCGGTTGCGAACCTGTCCAGCCTGAACCGCGCCGCCGGTTCATGCGGACGCCCCGTCGCGATCAGGTGGGCAAAGGAAAAGCCCGATCCCGGCACGGCCTTGAACCCGCCGTAACACCAGCCGCAATTCAAATAGAGCCCCTCGACTTCCGTCCGGTCGATGATGGGCGAGCCATCGGGCGACATGTCCATGATCCCGCCCCAGGATCGCAGCACCCGCGCCTTGCCGATCACAGGCATCAGGGTCATCGCCGCCTCCATCACGTGCTCGGCCATGGGCAGGTTGCCGCGAGCGGCATAGGAGGCGTGAAAATCCAGGTCGCCGCCAAAGACCAGCCCGCCCTTGTCGGACTGGCTGATGTAGAAATGCCCCATGCCGAAGGTCACGACATGGTCGATCACCGGCTTGAGCCCCTCGGTGACAAAGGCCTGGAGGATGTGACTCTCGATCGGCAGGCGCATCCCGGCCATCGCCGCGACCTGGCTTGACCGTCCGGCGACGACGATGCCCACGCGCCTTGCGCGGATCGCGCCGCGCGTGGTCTGCACGCCGGTGACGCGCCCGCCCTCGATGTCGATCCCCGTCACCGCACAGTTCTGGATCAGGTCGACGCCCCGACGATCCGCGCCGCGCGCATAGCCCCAGGCCACCGCATCGTGCCGCGCCGTGCCCCCACGCGGGTGGAACAGCCCGCCGTAGATCGGAAAGCGGCCCTGGTCGAAATCCAGGTAGGGCACCATCCGGCGCACGCCCTCGCGGTCGAGCAGAACCGCGTCGTCGCCCTGGTTGATCATCGAATTGCCGCGCCGCGCCGCATAGTCGCGCTGGCCGTCCGAGTGGAACAGGTTCAGCACGCCGCGCTGGCTCATCATCGCGTTGAAGTTCAGGTCCTGCTCCAACCCTTCCCACAGCTTCAGGGAATGCGAGTAGAACTCGGAATTGCCGGGCAGGTTGTAGTTGGCGCGCACGATGGTGGTGTTGCGCCCGACGTTGCCGCCGCCGAGATAGCCCTTTTCTAGCACGGCGACATCGGTCAGGCCGTGTTCCCTGGCCAGGTAATAGGCCGTGGCCAGGCCATGTCCGCCGCCGCCGATGATGACCGTATCATAAGAGGATTTCGGTGCCGGGTCACGCCAATGGGGCCGCCAGCCGCGATTGCCGGTCAGCCCCTCGCGCAGGATGCGCCAGCCTGAGAATCCCATGCCGTCCCCGCAAAACGAAACCCGGGAGCGGCAGGACCGCCCCCGGGTTTGGTAGCAGGCGCCGGACGGGTCCGGGTCGCCGTTTTTCGACAGAACCTGTCGCAGGCGCGACTTATGCCGCGGGCGTGCTTTCCTTCCACACCAGCTTGGGCGCGAAACGCGGGCGGGTGAAGACGAAGTTGTAGAAGTTCTGCGGCTGCAGCGACTCGACCTCGAAGGTCGGCGTGTATTCCGTCTGCGTCTCGACGACGATGACGCTTTCGTTGTTCAGCAGCTTGGGCAGGTTCTCTTCCATCGAGGCCAGCGTCGCATCGTCAAGCGTGTCGAAGCCGCCGCGCGCCTGGGTCCAGTCGATCAGGTAGCCGTCGTCGTCGCTGAAGCGCACCATCGTGACGCGCATGCTGTAAGGGCCGCTGGAGTCGGTCAGGAATTCGAGCAGCGACAGCATGCCATCTAGGTACTCGTCATCGATCGGATCGGTTTCCCGCGACAGCGCGTCCGAGATGGTGAAGGCGGCCTTGGTGTTCAGGCTTTTCTGCCGGAACGCCTCGTAGAAGGAAAAGGTCGCTCCCAGTATCAGGATCAGCAGCGGCACCCAGATGACCGTCTCGATCGTCACGTTGCCGGACTGGTCGCGGCGGAAACGCCGCAGGAGGTTGGAAAACTTGGCGAACATGGTCTTACCTCGGTTCCTGGACAAAGGCGGATGTCACCAGAAGCTGGGCATACCCGTCTTGGTCGACGTTGAACTGGGCCCCAAGAGAAGTCGTGGGGATCATCGGCTTGAACTTCAGGCAGGCGCGGATCAGCATCAGGTCGTTGTCCTGACCGGGCACGAAGTTGCGGACCGGGCGCGGATCCTGGGCGGCGTTCTGGCAGTCCGTCGGTGTCGGCAGACCGGCGAACTCGCGCGGGTCGACCTGCACCATCTCGAGCCGCAGGTTCGCTTCGCACTCGTCGAGAACCGTCGCGAACTGGCAGATCTCGTTGCGCACCTCGGTGTAGCTGGGGATGTGCCCGGTGTTGAGCCGGATTTCCCGCGCCACCAGATCGACCCCGCGTTCCAGCATCGCGTGCCGGAGGTTGAGGTAGGCGATCTCGACGCCGGCGGCGAGGACCATCATGAACACGGTGAAGTAGAGCGCGAATTCGATGGTGGAGGAGCCATCCTCCTGCTTGCGAAAGCGGCGCAGGAAGCGGTGGGACTGGGTCAGGATACCGGTCATTGGATCAGCCTCAGGTTGTTGATCTGCCGTGCCACGATGTCGAAGGCGTCATAGATCTCGTCGCCGGTGACGTGGAAGAAGTGGCTTTCAGACGAGGCGCATTCGCGCATGTCGTCGGCGGCAGCCTGGTTGGTTTCATAGGCGATGGTGAACACCGTCACGCCCAGGGATTTCGCGAGGTCGCATTGCTGCATCAACTGGCCGACGTTGTTGGACTGGGTCGAGAAGGTCTGCCAGCTGCTGCTGCCCTGGTTCTGCAGTTCCACCGTGCCGTTGATCGCGGCGCGCGGATCCTGGGGGCGAACCTGTTCGGTCGTCTGGCCGTCGGTCATGAGAACGATGAACTTTTCGGTCTCGGGGTCGTTCCAGGCGATCGGTCGGCCCTGGAAACGCGGGGCGACCAGTCCACTCTCGATCAGATAGCTGACCGCGTCCGAGGTGCTGGGATCCAGAAGCGAGAGGGCGTATTTCATCGCGTAGTGCAGGCCGGTGCCATCGTGCATCCGCATGCCGCCAATGAACTGCTTCAGCGCCTCCTTGTCATCCGAGTAGTACTGGATCGCCGTGTCCTCGTCCGGGCACCAGCCCCAGTCCATCACGTCCGCGGCGATGGGCCAGTACATGAAGTGGGGGACATAGTCGCTGGATGTCGGCATGTTGGTGTTCGAGAATTCCGCCGAATAGATCTCGACGCACGATCCTGGCATGTTGATGTTTTGCTTGGCAGACTGGCCCGGCGGCATGCCAGCGTCCTGTTCGGCAGCGATCTGTTGCGCGAGTTCGGCGTTGGGCGAGACGTAGTTCGCTTCCCAGGTCACGAAATCGATGCTGCCATAGCTGTAGGTCTTGCCGGGGATCTTGCCCTGGTTCTTGGTCGGGCCGAGGTCGTTGTTGTCGCCGTTCTCGTTGCCTTTCACCTGGAAGTACTGCGTCTTGGTGTTTCCACCCTTGATCGACGCGCCAAGGAAGGTTTCCGGTCCGGTGAGTTCGGAGTTGTTGGCGATCAGGAACGCAACCGTGCCCTTGAAGAAGTCGTCCGCGTCGCGCGATGCGCTTTCCGGGAAGCCTTCCACCTTGTGGGCGCGGTCGTAGACGCCATCACCATCGGTGTCGAAGTAGTAGACCACGTTCGAGATGGCCTGCGGCCAAGGCATGAAATGGCCTTTGCCGGGATCGAACACGCCGCCTTCGGCGAGGCAGGACGGATCCTGCGACCCTTCGTAGGCGTTCTCTGCATTGTTGTTGCACAGCGAGTTGCCGGGCGCGTCCTGGTCGCCGTTGCCCCAGCCGTTGTTCTCTTTCTTGATCTTCGGGCGTTCGCCGCGGAAGTAGTTGAAGAGCGTGTTGCCGGGGTTCACGTGGCCGGCGAACGGCACGAGGTTCAACGTGGTCACGCCGTTCGAATCCTCGTCCATCACCTTGTCGACAAAGGCCTGCGCGGCAGGCTTCATCTTGTTGATGCGGTCGTTGAAGCGCATCGATCCCGAGATATCGAGAACCATCGAGATCTCGACGTTCGAGATCCGCTCCTCGGCCGAGGACAGCGCCGGGGCGGTCAGCGTGTCGAAACCCGACATGCCGAGGAAGATGGTGTCGAGCACCCCGTCACCCCAGGCGGTGACCGTCCGGGCGGTGGCGCTTTCTTCCACGTGAACACCGGACATGACGCCGGCCAGACCCGCCTTGTTCATGTAGTCGTTGACCACATCCACAGGGTCCTGCTGCTGGTCGAGGTCCGCGGCGGCAAGCACCGCGCGGTCCATGGTGGACTGCATCTCGGCGCGTACTGCCTCGAACCGCATGATGTCGACGGCCGCCCCGGTTATCATCAGAATCAGGACCGTCATGAAGACGGAAAACACCGTCATGTTGCCCTCTTCCGATCCGAGGAAAGTCGACGCGCCCCCGCGTTGCGTTCGCATGATCTTTTCTCCTTGCAAATTTCCGTGCCGAAACGCCGGAAGTTAACAAATGGATAAATTTACGATTGGGCAGGAATCGGTATCGAATTGTGGCAAGAAAAAGTTCAACGCCTCAGATTTCAGTTTATTTATATGAAAACGAAATGGTGCGTCCGACCGAAATGGGGCATTTCCGGCGAAGTCGTTTGGAGCGTCCTTTTTTCCCGGGGCGCCCGGAATAGGCGATTCGCAAGGGACAAGACTGCGCGGCGGCGGGGGTCAGAGCCCCTTCGACCGGTAGCTGGCCGCGACCTTGCCGATCGCCACCAGGTAGGCCGCGGTGCGCAGGTCGGTGACGTCGTCGCGGCCATGCCAGACCTGGCGCATTGCGTCGTAGGCGCCACGCATCGTGTCGTCGAGCCCAGAGCGCACCAGCTCCAGCTCGTCCGCGCCGCGCAGGTATTTCTGCTTGAAGTCCGGGGACAGCGTCCAGCCGATTCCGGTATCTGCCGACAACCGTTCGAGCTCGTCGATGACCAGCTGATGGCGCGCCTCCTCCTGGCGGCGCTGCATCCGGCCAAAGCGGATGTGGCCAAGGTTCTTGACCCATTCGAAGTAGGATACGGTCACCCCGCCGGCATTGGCATAGAGGTCGGGTATGATGACGGTGCCGCGACCGCGCAGGACATCGTCGGCGGCCGCGGTGATCGGGCCGTTGGCCGCCTCGATGATCAGCGGCGCCTTGAGGGCATGTGCGTTGGACAGGTTGATGACTCCCTCGAGTGCCGCTGGAATGAGGATGTCACAGTCTTCCTCCAGCACCGCGGCGCCCTCGGCGCTGTGGCGCGCATCCGGGAATCCCGCGACCCCGCCATGCTTCACCAGCCAGTCGCGCACCGCGTCGACATCCAACCCACTGGCCTTGAACAGCGCGCCGTCCCGTTCGACGATGCCGGTGACGATGCAGCCGTCATCGTCGCGCAGAAACCGTGCGGCGTGGTAACCGACATTGCCAAGCCCCTGAACGATAACGCGTTTCCCCTCCAGCCCGCCGACAAGACCGGCCTGCGCCACGTCCTCGGGGTGGCGGAAGAAGGCGCGCAAGGCGAATTGCACGCCACGGCCCGTCGCCTCGACCCGGCCCGCGATCCCGCCGTAGTTCAGCGGCTTGCCCGTCACGCAGGCGCGGGCATTGATGTCGTTGGTGTGCATGCGCGCGTATTGATCGGCGATCCAGGCCATCTCGCGTTCGCTTGTGCCCATGTCCGGGGCGGGCACGTTCTGCGCCGGGTGGATCAAGTCGCGCTTGACCAGTTCATAGGCGAAACGGCGGGTGATGAGTTCCAGTTCGTGCTCGTCCCAGGCGCGCGGATCGATGCACAGTCCGCCCTTGGCGCCGCCGAAGGGCGCCTCGACCAGCGCGCATTTGTAGGTCATCAGCGCGGCCAGCGCCTCGACCTCGTCCTGGTTGACGGAGAGCGCATAGCGGATGCCGCCCTTGACCGGCTCCATGTGCTCGGAATGGACCGAACGGTAGCCGGTGAAGGTCTGAATGCCGCCGCGCAACCGAACGCCGAAGCGCACCGTATAGGTGGCGTTGCAGACGCGGATCTTCTCCTCCAGCCCCGGTGGCAGGTCCATCAGCGCGACGGCGCGGTTGAACATGAGGTCGACGGAATCCCGGAACGAGGGTTCGCTGGTCGGAATCTGGGCCATGGCGGCTCCTTTTGCTGATCGGTCCGGCTCGATCAGCATAGGCTGGCTTACGCCCCGCGCGCACCCCCAGATTGCAGGTCGAGCCGTAAAATCGCCCGAAAACGGAGTCTTTAAGCGCTGTATTGTTCTTGCCGGTGAAACAAAAAATAAAATCGAATTGGACTGTATTCGAGATTATTAAAATTCAAGCAAATTACGATTCAAACCGCCCAATTTCCGCCATTTTGAAATCGCATAAAAGGTTCTGTCTGCACACCCCTCAGGTCGACCAGGCGGTCACCGTGGCCGCACCCGAAGGGCAGGAAGGTTTGTAATGTCGAAACGCATGGAATTGATCGGAAAGGTGGGGCTTGGTCCCTTGCGCCTTTCCGCGACGGGCGGATGGCTGGGCCGTTTCTGGTCCGAACAGGATGGTGCGATGTCCTACCTGGCACTTGCCGGTGCCCTGGTGATGATGGTGTTTGGCGGCATAGGCATCGACATGATGCATGCCGAACTCAAGCGCACGAAGTTGCAGAACACCCTCGACCGTGCCGTGCTCGCCGCCGCTGATCTCGACAACGAGATGGGCCCCGAGGCGGTTGTGCACTCCTATTTCGCCGCCATGGGCATGTCGGACGCCCTGACAGAGGTCAGCGTCACCGAAACGCGCGGTGCGAAGTTCGTCGATGCCGCGGGGCACCAGACGATGCCGTCGAACTTCCTCGGCCTGCTGGGGATCGACACGCTGCAAGCCGACGGTCTGGCAGCGGCCGAGAACGCCCGCGCGCGGACCGAGATCTCGCTGGTGCTGGACGTCTCAGGCTCGATGAGTGGCGTCAAGATCCAGCAGCTCAAGGACGCGGCCAAGGATTTCATCGACCTCGTCCTTCCCGAATGGGACGAAAGCGGTCGCGTCTCGGTGTCGATCGTGCCCTACAACGCGACGGTCAACGTCGGCACGACGCTGGCGCCCTATTTCAACCTTGAGGGTCTGCACGACTATTCCAATTGCGCCCTGTTCGAGGATGACACCTTCTCGACCACCGCGATCGACCCGACCCGGTCGCTGACCCAGCTTTCGCATTTCGACCTGAACAACCCGCTGAACGCGAACGGGCTGGTCGACCGGCCCTGGTGCCCGACCGGTGACACGGCCGCGCTGATGATCCACAGCACCGACGCCGAGGCACTGAAGGCCCGGATCGACGCTTTTCAGGCCGGCGGCAACACGGCAATCGACCTGGGTGTGAAATGGGGCTCTGCCCTGCTCGACCCCGCGATCAATCCCGCGATCATGAAGATGGCCGCGGATGGCCTGATCGACACGCCCTATGCGGCCGATCTGCCCGCGCGCTTCGACGACCCGTATACGAACAAGTATCTCGTGGTGATGACCGACGGTCAGAACACCACGCAATACGATCTCAAGCCGACGATCAAGCACGCCGCCTCGCCGGTCTGGGTCGACACACGCGGCAGCGCCGACCCACGCGACTACATCTATTCCATCCGCGTGGTGGACAAGCCGGGGACGACCCAGGACGTGTTCTACTATCCGCATCGCCGGTCGATGGGACGGACCGCGGCCTATGGCTCTGGCCCGTTCGACGCCACGCTGAACCAACCCGTGCCGGTCACGACGACCGGCGTGCAACGGATCATTCCCGGCACAGGCAGGGCGCATCCCTTCGGCACGACGGAAGAGGGCATGGGTCGCAGCACATTCCAGGCGTTCAAGTCGACCGTCCTTGCCATCCTGGGAATGAACTTCGGCCAATACAAGAAAGCGCTGCTCGAAGGTGAGCCACTGACCGGGGTTGGCACCTATGCCGGTCCGGTGCAGATCGCCTACCAGGATCTTTACGGCCTGATGAACATGCGGACATACGCCAACACGCATGTCCGCCAAGCCTACAATGATGGCTACGCCAGCTACAGCGACTATACCAACGCCTACTACGCCTATGGCGCCATCGTCGACGGCAACCAGGCCGACGACCGGTTGTCGCGGATCTGCGGCGTCGCCCGTGACGAAGGCATCCAGGTTTACGCGATCGGGGTCGAGGCGCCGGCACGCGGACTTCAGGCCATGCAGGACTGCGCCTCTTCCGACTCGCACTACTACGACGTGCAAGGCGACGAGCTGAGCCAGACCTTCTCCAGCATCGGCCGCATCGTGACCGAACTGAGGTTGACACAATGATCCGCAACATCACCACTTCCTTGCGGCGCTTCCGCACTTGCGAGGACGGCTCGATGGTCGTGCCCTTCGCGCTGTGGGCGCCAGTCTTCATCGGCCTGATGGTCTCGTCGATCGAACTGGGTTCGGTCACGGTGCGCCACTCGATCCTCGAACGCGCCGTCGACCAGTCGGTGCGCTCGCTCAAGATCGGCGCGCTGCCCGGCGATCCGGTCACGCTCAAGAGCGCGATCTGCGACAAGGCATCGATCCTGACGAACTGCATGCAGAACCTGCAACTCGAGATGATCGAACTGAACATGCTCGCGTGGCAGGAACCGCCGGCCAAGGCCGATTGCGTGGAAACCTCGACCACCGTCACGCCGCACCGCAAGTTCGACCATGCCGGTGCGCATGACGTCATGCTGCTGCGCGCCTGCTACAAGTTCAAGCCGCTGACCCCGCTTGGCACGCTGGGCGCCGGCCTGCCCAAGGACGAGAACGGATATACCGGCCTCGTTTCCGCAACCGCCTTCGTGCACGAACCCGATTGAGGAGCGAGGCCATGACCCGATCCCTGACCCAATGGTTTCGTGGTTTCGCCAGGGAAACCCGCGGCGACATCACCACCGAAGCGATCATCGTCCTGCCTGTCCTGCTCTGGCTTTTCGGGGTTGGCTGGGTGTATTTCGACGTATTTCGCCAGCAGAGCGTGAACCAGAAGGCCAACTACGCCATCAGCGACATGCTCTCGCGCCAGACCGACCGGATCGAGGCGCCCTTCGTCGACAGCACCTTCAGCTTGTTCAACGTCCTGACCCGGAGCGGCGCGACCGGTGGCGGCCTGCGCCTGACGATGGTCAGCTATGACCAGGACACCGACAGCTGGACCGAAGAATGGAGCCATGTGCGCGGCAATGCCGGCACGGGCGACCTGTCGGATTTCAGCGATCGCCTGCCCACCGTCCATGACGGAGACCACCTGATCGTGGTCGAAAGCTGGGACCACTACGCGCCGGTGTTCAAGGTGGGGCTCGACGCCTTCGACATCACCACCTTCAGCTTCACCCGCCCGCGTTACACGCCGCAAGTCGCCGGCGGCCGCAGCGAAAGCGCCGGCGAGATCGTGACCTGCGAACAGCGGGTGCAGGATTACGCGTCGGCCAACACGCTCACCTCGGACGAGGTCGCGGCGATGCTGTGGAGCGAGTGCGGCACCGACAACAGCTGACGCATTCGTCCGAACCTGATTGGCGCGCCGGGCCTCACCGCCCGGCGCGTTCTTGTATCTTCAGCTGGATGATGTCGGCCACGGGCCGTGTCTGCGACCCCGAGGTGACACCCCCCACGGCCACCTTGCGGCCCAGCCGCCACCACAGGCCCGGCCGCCAGACGCGCGCGCCGGACTGGCGCAGCACCAGGTTGAACCCGTTCGACGGTTTCATCGCGAACATGCCGCGCTCGACGCGCTCCACGTCGTCCAGCCGCGCCAGCACCGTGCCGCTGCGCTCGCGCAGTTCGGTCTCGGTCAGGATCAGCGCCTCGCCGGTGGCGCGCCAGGTGAACTGCCCCAGCACCAGCGATCCTCCCCCCATCGCCATCAGGAACATGTGCCAGAAGATGTTTGCCGGCGGCGACGTCAGGGCGAGATACAGCAGCATCGCCCCCAGCCCCATCATCGAGCCGACGCCGATCAGCCGACGCGGCGTCGACGCCTCGATCACCGCAAG
This sequence comes from Thetidibacter halocola, assembly GCF_018224955.1. Taxonomy (GTDB): domain Bacteria; phylum Pseudomonadota; class Alphaproteobacteria; order Rhodobacterales; family Rhodobacteraceae; genus Thetidibacter; species Thetidibacter halocola. Next base: position 372,607 of record NZ_JAGTUU010000005.1, on the reverse strand, counting down.
TTCCCGCTCTTTCATGTCCCGACTCCCTGCCTCTTTCCCGCCCCATAGCGGCAAAGCGGCGGCAGGGAAAGTCAGCCGCGCCGCACGGGCCATTCCGCGCCAAGACCGGGCGGCTCGGTATCCACCAGTTCCATCGGGAAACCGTCGGCCAGGACGGACAGGCCCGTGGCCTCTTCCAGCAGTTCGATCATCCGGTCGGACTGCGCCCGCGCACCCAATTTCTCCTGCGCATCGGCGATCATGCCGCAGATCTGCGGCGACAGGCTCAGCGGCACGCCATGCGCCTCGGCCAGCGACTGGAACAGGCCCACATCCTTGGCCACCAGGTCCAGCGTGAAATCCACGTCGCGCGAGCCCGACAGGATCAGCTGGCTTTCCGTCTCATGCACGAAGGATGTGCCAGAACTGATGGCGATGGCCTCAAAGGTGGTGGCCATGTCCAGCCCGGCAGCCTTCATCGTGACCAGCGATTCCATCAGTGTCAGCAGGTTGGCGGTGGCCAGGTAGTTGGTCATCACCTTCAGCCGCGAGGCCGTGCCCACGTCGCCCGTATGCAGCACCTTGCGCCCGAGGATCGTCATCAGCGGCAGCACCGCCTCGAAGGTGGCGCGCGGCCCGCCCACGAAGACAGAGATGTTGCCAGTCGCCGCCCGGTGACACCCGCCCGAGACCGGTGCCTCGACCGCCACGGCCCCGGTGGCGGCGACCTGCGCCGCCTGTCGCTCGATCACCTCCGGATCGGTGGTCGACATCTCGATCCAGGTCTTGCCGGTCTTCATCTCAGGCAGCATCGCGGCCAGAACGGCCTCGGACGCGGCCGGGCTGGGAAGCGAGGTGATGACCACGTCGCACTTCCGCATCAGGGCGGCAGGACTGCCGCCATCCGTCGCCCCCTGGGCCACGAACTCCGCCACCCTCGCGGCATCCAGATCGTGCACCGCCAGCGCCACACCGTTGCGCATGAGATTACCCGCCAGCTTTCCGCCGACCGCCCCAAGACCGATGAATCCGACTCGCATCCGTTCCTCCCGTTTTGCCCGACCTTCGCCAGACCGTCGTGAGAGGTCGCATCCGTTTGCGACATGCCGGCGCGCGCCTTCGCCGCGACGGCCCTGCCAACGCACCACGGCGCCACGGGCGGCCCGAGCCGCCAGCCGCAGGCAGGCGGCGAGACATCCGGCGCGGCGCAGCCGCTCCTTGCGGAAACCGCTCAGTCCCGGCGCGGGTCGCGGGGATAGACGCCGAGGATTTCCAGCATGTCGGTGAAGTAGTCGAGTTCCTCCAGAGCGCGCTTCACCGGCGGATCCTCGGGATGGCCCTCGATATCGGCGTAAAACTGCGTCGCGGTAAAGGATCCGCCGACCATGTAGCTTTCCAGCTTGGTCATGTTCACGCCGTTGGTGGCGAAGCCGCCCATCGCCTTGTAAAGCGCGGCCGGGATGTTGCGCACCTGGAAGACGAAGGTGGTGATCATGCCGTGATCGCCCCGGCGCGAGTAATCCGGCTTGCTGCCCATGATCAGGAATCGCGTGGTGTTATGGGCGTGATCCTCGATGTGGCGGGCGAGGATGTGCAGCCCGTTCAGGTCCGCCGCCAGGTCCGAGGCCAGCGCCCCCGCCTTGCGGTTGCCCGTCCGCGCGATATCCGCCGCCGCGCCTGCGCTGTCTGCCGCCGCTTCGCCCTTTATGCCGTATTGCGACAGGAAGGACGCCGCCTGCGGCAGCAGCACCAGGTGCGCGCGCACCACCTCCAGGTCCTCGATCTGCACGCCGGGCAGCGCCATCAGGCTGATATGCACCCGCACAAACGCCTCGTCGACGATGCGCAGGCCCGATTCCGGCAGCAGCCGGTGGATGTCGGCCACCCGGCCATAGGTGGTGTTTTCCACCGGCAGCATGGCCAGTTCGGCGCGGCCGTCCCTGACGGCGCCGATCACGTCCTCGAAGTTGCGACACGGCAGCGGTTCGTGGTCGGGACGGGCCTCGCGGCAGGCCTGGTCGGAATAGGCACCGGGCTCTCCCTGGAATGCGATCCGCTTGGTCATGGCGCGTTTTCTCCCCTGCCCGGTCGTTTGGTCGCGCCTTCTATATCTTGCTTTGGCCCGAGGGAAGCTCTACTTACCCGCCCGACTGAGGGAACACGCAGGAAAACAGGGCACCCCATGCTTGACACGATGACGTTTACGAAAGTGGTTGGCAGCCTTTGCGGCGCGCTGCTCATCTTTTTGCTCGGCAAATGGGCGGCGGAAAGCCTGTATCATGTTGGCGGCGGCCACGGCGAGGAAGTGGCGGCCTACGTGATAGAGGTTGGTGACAGCGAACCCGCCGAAGAAGTGGCCGAGGTGCCCTTCGAGGAACTGCTTGCAGCGGCGGACGCCGCCGCGGGCGAAAAGGTGTTCGGCAAATGCCGCGCCTGCCACAAGGTCGACGGCACCGACGCGACCGGTCCGCACCTGAACGGCGTCGTCGGGCGCAACATCGACGCGGTGGCCGGGTTCAACTACTCGGGTGCGCTCGAGCAGGTGGGCGATGTCTGGACGCCCGAGAACCTCAACCACTTCCTCGAGAGCCCCAAGAGCGCCGCACCTGGCACCACGATGGGTTTCAACGGCCTTCCCAAGGCCGAGGATCGCGCAAACCTGATCGCATACCTGCAGTCCACGGGCGGCTGAGCGCGTTTGCCGGCAGATTTTCAGGGGCCGTCCCACTTGGGGCGGCCCCTTTTTCGTGCCGGAGGGGTATCATGCCAGCGCTTCCCGCGGCCCAGCGGTGCCGATAACGGAATCTCAACTTGAATGTGGCCAGCATCCGCCTCAACTTTAGATAAAATGCGTCAGAAGCCGCGCGATAACGAAGGGGAGAGCACATGACCCGCCCAGCAGACCGTCTCTTGATGCCGAAATCTCGCGCACGGGCGCAGTCCCGGCAGGCCGTTCGCAGCCGCGCCATGCCTTTGGCCATCCCGATGCGTAGGGTTCTGGCCGGCGCTTTGCTTGGGGTCGGGTTGCTCTGGGCCGCGGATGCACTGGCGGAAAGCCACGAAGCAATCATTCAGACGCATGGCGTCTCGACCTTCGGCGACCTGAAATACCCCGCCGATTTCCCGCATTTCGACTACGTCAACCCGAACGCCCCAAAGGGAGGCGAGTTCTCGACCTGGGCCTTCGGCACGTTCGACAGCCTCACGCCCTACATCCTGAAGGGCAACGCGGCGGCGGGCGCGACGGTGTTCTACGACACGCTTCTGTCAGGCAACCTCGAGGAACCCGACGCGATGTATGGCCTTCTGGCCCACACGATCGAGTATCCCGAAAGCCGCGAATGGGTGATCTTCCGCATGCGCCCAGAGGCGCGCTTTCGCGACGGCACACCCGTGACAGCGCATGACGTGGTCTTTTCGTACAACATCCTGCTGGAAAAGGGCCGCCCGACCTTCAAGACGACCTTTTCGGATTTCCAGAAGGTCGAGGCACTGGACGACCACACCGTCCGCTTCGACTTCAAGCCCGATGGCGCGCTGCGCGAGGTCGTCATGACCGCGGGCGGCATCCCGGTTCTCAGCAAGGCCTATTACGAGAGCCGCGACTTCGCGGAATCCAGCCTCGAGCCGCCAATGGGATCCGGCCCCTATGAGCTTGCCTCGGTCGATCCGGGCCGATCGGTCAGCTACAAGCGGCGCGACGACTACTGGGCCCGCGATCTGCCGATCAACATCGGCCACAGCAATTTCGACACGATCAAGTATGAGTATTTCGCCGACTACACGACCGCCTTCGAGGCGTTCAAGGCCGGCGCCTACCTCTATCGCGAGGAATTCAGCTCGATCGTCTGGGGCACCGGATACGATTTCCCCGCCATAGACGCGGGCCACGTGATTGTCGAGACCCTGCCCGATGGCCGCCCGGCGGGCACGCAGGGCTTCTGGTTCAACCTGCGCCGCGACAAGTTCTCCGACCCGCGTGTGCGCGAGGCGATCGGCATGGCCTTCAACTTCGAATGGTCGAACGAGTCGCTGTTCTACAATCTCTACGAGCGCACCGACAGTTTCTGGGAAAACTCTCGCACCCTCCAGGCCGAGGGCATGCCCTCTGAGGCGGAACTCGCCCTGCTGGAACCGCTGCGTGAATTCTTTCCCGAAACCGTGTTCACCGAACCCGCGTTCAGCCCCGCCGCCTCCAGCGCCGCGGACCTGGCCGACCGCCGGCAGCTGCGCCGCGCCTCGGGCCTGCTGGAAGAGGCGGGCTGGATCGTCGGCGAAGACGGGCTCCGCTACAAGGACGGTCAGAAACTGACGATCGAGGTGCTGAACGACAGCCCCAGCTTCGACCGGATCATCAATCCCTATATCGAGAACCTGAAACGCCTCGGCATCGACGCGACCGCCAACCGCGTCGACCCGGCCGAGGCCCAGGAACGCGAGAAGAATTTCGACTACGACATCGTCACCCAGCGCTTCAGCATGGGCCAGACGCCGGGCGACGAACTGCGCCAGATCTTCGGATCCGAAAGCGCCGACACCCCCGGCTCGGTCAACGTCGCTGGTCTCAAGAACGAAGGCGTCGACCGCCTGATCCGCATCATCGCCGACGCGCAGAGCCGCAAGGAACTGGACACCGCCGTCAAGGCGCTGGACCGGGTGCTGCGGTCGATGCACATCTGGGTGCCGCAATGGTACAAGGGCGTGCACAACATCGCCTACCGCGACGCCTTCGGCCGCCCCTATACCGACACGCCCCCGCCGCTGAGCCTCGGTGTCGAGTCGATCTGGTGGTGGGACGAGGACAAGGCCCGGGCGCTGCGTGCCGCCGGCGCGCTGTAACCAACGATGGGCGCCTATATCCTCCGACGCTTGCTGCTCATCATCCCCACTTTGCTGGGGATCATGATCGTGAACTTCGCGCTGGTGCAATTCGTGCCAGGCGGCCCGATCGAGCAGATCATCGCCCAGATCGAGGGCGAGGGCGACGTGTTTGCCGGCATCGCCGGCGGCGGCGGCGAGACCCAGGCTGCCGCCGAGGACGGTGTCGGCCGCCGCGGCCTGCCGCCGGAATTCATCGCCGAACTGGAAAAGGAATTCGGCTTCGACAAGCCGCCGCTGGAACGCTTCCTCAACATGTTGTGGAACTACATGCGGCTCGACTTCGGCGAGAGCTATTTCCGCTCGATCAGCGTGATCGACCTGGTTCTTGAAAAGATGCCCGTGTCGATCAGCCTCGGCCTCTGGTCGACGCTGATCGCCTATATCATCTCGATTCCGCTGGGCATCCGAAAGGCGGTCAGGGACGGCTCCAGCTTCGACACCTGGACCTCTGGCGCGATCATCGTGGCCTACGCGATCCCCGGCTTCCTCTTTGCCATCCTTCTGCTGGTCCTGTTCGCGGGCGGCTCCTACTGGCAGATATTCCCGCTGCGCGGCCTGACCTCGGACAACTGGGACGAACTCAGCCTGCTGGACAAGGTGGCGGACTATTTCTGGCACATCACCCTGCCGGTCGTGGCCTCGACGATCTCGGCCTTCGCCACGCTGACCCTGCTGACCAAGAACAGCTTCCTCGACGAGATCAAGAAGCAATACGTGATGACCGCCCGCGCCAAGGGACTGAAGGAAAGCCGCGTGCTGTATGGCCATGTCTTCCGCAACGCCATGCTGATCGTCATCGCGGGCTTTCCGGCGGTGTTCATCGGCGTGTTCTTCTCCGGCAGCCTGATCATCGAGACGATCTTCAGCCTCGACGGGCTGGGGCGGCTGGGTTTCGAGGCGGCAGTGGCGCGCGACTACCCGGTGATCTTCGGAACGCTCTTCATCTTCGGCCTGATCGGGCTGGTCGTGGGCATCCTGTCGGACCTGATGTACGTGCTGGTCGATCCGCGCATCGATTTCGAAAAGCGCGAGGGCTGAGGCATGGTGACCAATCCCTCCCCGCTTCCGCCGCAGCGCGACGAGATCAACCCAGACGTTCTGCCCGCCCACCTGCCGGGCATGCCGGTGCACGTTCCGCCGGCGCCGGGTGGCCTGTTTACCCTGTCACCGCTGAACCGGCGCCGCTGGAACAACTTCAAAAAGAACCGCCGCGCCTTCTGGTCGCTGTGGATCTTCCTAGCGCTGTTCGTGACCTCGCTCTTTGCCGAGTTCATCGCCAACGACAAGCCGATCCTGGTCAGCTATCGCGGCGAGCTGCGCATGCCGATCTTCACCTTCTACCCCGAGACCGATTTCGGTGGCGACTTCCGGACCGAGGCCGCCTATCGCGACCCCGAGGTGCGCTGCCTGATCCGAACCGGCGGGCTGGAGGAGTGTTTCGACGACCCCGACGGGCTGATCGAGCGGGTCGAGGCCGGAGAGACGCTGGATGGCGATTTCCAGAAGGGCTGGATGATCTGGCCGCTGGTGCCCTACAGCTTCAAGACACCGGTCGACCGCCCCGGCGCGGCCCCCCTGCCCCCGAACGAGCAGAACTGGCTCGGCACGGACGACACGAAACGCGACGTGGTGGCGCGGGTGATCTACGGCTTCCGCCTGTCGATCCTGTTCACGCTGATCGTCACTGTCTGCGCCTCGGTGATCGGCATCATCGCCGGCGCGCTCCAGGGTTATTTCGGCGGCTGGCTCGATCTGATCTTCCAGCGCATCATCGAGATCTGGACGGCGACTCCGTCGCTATACGTCATCATCATCCTCTTCGCGATCCTCGGGCGAAGTTTCTGGCTGCTGGTCATCCTGACGGTGCTGTTCGGCTGGGTGGCGCTGGTGGGTGTGGTGCGGGCCGAATTCCTGCGCGCCCGCAACCTCGAATATGTCCGCGCGGCCAAGGCCCTCGGGGTCAGCAACGGGCGGATCATGTTCCGCCACATGCTGCCCAACGCGATGGTCGCCACGCTGACCATGCTGCCCTTCATCGTCACAGGCACGATCAGCACGCTGGCGGGCCTCGACTTTCTGGGCTTCGGTCTGCCTTCCTCGGCGCCCTCGCTGGGCGAACTGACCTTGCAGGCAAAACAGAACCTCCAGGCGCCCTGGCTCGGCTTTACCGCCTTCACGGTCTTTGCCGTGATGCTGTCGCTGCTCGTGTTCATCTTCGAGGGCGTGCGCGACGCGTTCGACCCCAGGAAGACCTTCTCATGAGCGCCATCCTGCAAGTCCGCGACCTCAAGGTCTCCTTCCGCCAGGACGGCGCACTCACACAGGCCGTCAAGGGCGTCAGCTTTGACATCGCCGCAGGCGAGACCGTTGCGCTGGTGGGCGAGTCGGGCTCGGGCAAGTCCGTCACCGCCCTCTCCACCGTCTCACTTCTGGGCGACGCGGCCCGGGTCGAGGGTTCGGTGCGCTACCGCGACCAGGAGATGATCGGCGCCGAGGACCGGCTGCTGCGCAAGGTGCGCGGCAACGACATCAGCTTCATCTTCCAGGAGCCGATGACCTCGCTCAACCCGCTGCACACGCTGGAAAAGCAGCTGGCCGAAAGCCTCGCCCTGCACCAGGGACTGGTCGGCGAAGCGGCCCGCGACCGCATCCTCGATCTGCTGACCAGGGTGGGCATCCGCGACCCGGAAACCCGGCTGGGCGCCTATCCGCACCAGTTGTCGGGTGGGCAGCGCCAGCGGGTCATGATCGCCATGGCGCTGGCCAACGGGCCCGACCTGCTGATCGCGGACGAACCCACCACCGCGCTCGACGTGACGATCCAGGCGCAGATCCTGCACCTGCTGGCCGAACTCAAACGGTCGGAAAACATGAGCCTGCTGTTCATCACCCATGACCTCGGCATCGTGCGCCGCATCGCCGACCGGGTCTGCGTGATGAAGAACGGCGAGATCGTCGAGGCCGGCCCCACCGCCGAGATCTTCGCCAACCCGCAGCATCCCTACACGCAGATGCTGCTGGCGGCCGAAAGCACCGGCACGCCGGATCCCGTGCCACAGAACGCGCCCGAGATCGCCCGGACCGACAACCTGAAAATCTGGTTCCCGATCCAGCAGGGCCTGATGAAACGCACCGTGGGCTACGTCAAGGCGGTGAACGACGCCTCGATCTCTGTCCGGGCCGGCGAGACCATCGGCATTGTCGGCGAAAGTGGGTCCGGCAAGACGACGCTGGCGCTGGCGATCATGCGGCTCATCGCCTCCGAGGGCGGGCTGACCTACCGGGGCGAGGACATGCGCGGATGGTCCACGAAACGCCTGCGCAAGCTGCGCTCGGAAATGCAGATCGTCTTCCAGGACCCGTTCGGCAGCCTCAGCCCGCGCATGACCTGCGAACAGATCATCGCCGAGGGGCTGGGCGTGCACGGCTCGCCCGACGGCAAGCCGCATCGCCAGGCGGTGGCCGAGGTCATGGCCGAGGTCGGGCTCGACCCGGCGACGATGCACCGCTACCCGCACGAATTCTCCGGCGGCCAGCGCCAGCGCATCGCCATCGCCCGCGCCATGGTGCTGCGGCCGCGCCTCGTGGTGCTGGACGAACCCACCAGCGCGCTAGACATGACGGTGCAGGTTCAAATCGTGAACCTGCTGCGCGACCTGCAACGGAAATATGACCTCGCCTACCTGTTCATCAGCCACGACCTCAAGGTGATCCGCGCCATGGCGCACAAGGTCATCGTGATGAAACAGGGCGACGTGGTCGAGATTGGCGCGGTGCGCGACATCTTCGAGGCACCGCAGAACGATTATACCCGCCAGCTGCTCTCTGCGGCCTTCGACGACATCGCGATCTGACGCGGTCCGGCAAGGACAGGCATGGGACGGCGGGCGGGGCGAGTTTCCGCGCCAGCGGAAAGAGCGCCGTCCCGTCGCCCGATCAGATCGCCGACGAATGCCCCGCCTTGCTGAGGTCGTAGGCGTCGAAGGAACGCGCGATCATGCGCGTCAGCGGCCGTGCCACGGGCGGCACGAACAGCCCGTCCTCGGTCACCTCGAGCATGGTCTCGAACTCCCGGTTGATCCGCTCGAACCAGTCGAAAAGCGCCGTGCGCCCGATCTCATGCCCTGCCAGGATCTCGGCCGCATCGATGCGGAAATCGCACATCACCGCCTCGATCAGACGCGCCCGCAGCCGGTCGTCCTCGCTGAAGACATGCCCCCGCGCGGTCGAGAACCGCCCGTCGCGCACCGCCGCCGTATGGGCCGAGGTGCCCGAGGCGTTCTGTGTGTAACCTTGCGGGAATTTCGAAATCGACGAGGCCCCGACCCCGATCAGAGCCTCGGCCGTATCATCGGTATAGCCTTGGAAGTTCCGCCGCAGCCGCCCTTCCTTGCGCGCGATCGACAGCCCGTCGGAGGGCTGCGCGAAATGGTCGATGCCGATCTCATCATAGCCGTCCCAGACGAACAGCCGCCGGGCGGTCTCGAACAGGTCCAACCGCTCGGCCGGGGTCGGCAGCGCGTCCGAGGGGATCAACTGCTGGCGCTTGGCCATCCACGGCACATGCGCATAGCCATAAAGCGCTACGCGGTCAGGGGCAAAGCTCAGCAACTTCTGCACCGTGTCGGTGATGCGCGCCCGGCTCTGGTGTGGCAGGCCAAAGAGGATGTCGGCATTCAGGCTGGCGACGCCGCGCTCGCGGATCATGTCGACCGCCGCACGGGTCACGTCGAAGCCCTGCGGCCGGCCGATCGTCTCCTGGATCTCGGGGTCGAAATCCTGCACCCCGATCGAGGCGCGGTTCATGCCGCCCGCGACCAGCACGTCCAGCCGGGCGCCATCCACCTCGTTCGGATCTATCTCGACCGAGAACTCGGCCCCCTCGGCAAGGTCCGCCACGTCGCGAATCGCCGCGATCAGCTCGGCCATCATTTCAGGCGACAGCAGCGTCGGTGTGCCCCCGCCCCAGTGCAGCCGCGACAATTTCACGCCCCTCGGCAGGTGCCGCTTCAGCAGGGCCAACTCGTCCTTCAGTGTCTCGACATAGGCCGCGACCGGCGACAGCGTCGTGGTGCCCTGCGTCCGACAGGCGCAGAACCAGCACAGCCTGCGGCAAAATGGAACATGCAAATAAAGAGATATATGCCCATCTTCAGGTAGACGTTCGATCCAGGCCGCATGGTCGGACGCTCCGACACCACCCGCGAACTGCGGTGCTGTCGGATAAGAGGTGTAACGCGGCACCTTTGCGTCGAAGAGACCCAGACGCGCGAGTTGTGTTTGTTGTTTCATATACGTAGGCTATTGAGGGCGAGGGAGTGCTACATTGACACAGATCAACCGGGGGAGCCCGATGCTCAACGAACGAAGCCTCTCGCCCCAGCAGGACTGCGAGGATTGCCCCATCCGTCACCGCGCCGTCTGCGCGCGCTGCGAGACGGACGAGTTGCGGAAGCTCGAGGAAATCAAGTTCTATCGCCGATTCGAGGCGGGCAGCCACGTGATCTGGTGCGGCGACCGGATGGATTTCGTGGGCTCGGTGATCTCGGGCATCGGCACGCTGACCCAGACGCTCGAGGATGGCCGCACGCAGATGGTGGGCCTGCTGCTGCCAAGCGATTTCATCGGTCGCCCGGGGCGTGACGAGGCCGCCTATGACGTCATCGCCACAACCGACCTGGTCATGTGCTGCTTCCGCAAGAAACCATTCGAGTCGATGCTGGCCAAGACACCGCATATCGCCCATCGGCTGCTGGAAATGACGCTGGACGAACTCGACGCGGCGCGGGACTGGATGATCGTGCTGGGCCGCAAGTCCGCCCGCGAAAAGATCGCCTCGCTGCTGTCGATCATCGCGCGCCGCGACGCCTCGCTGCACATGCGCAGGATCGAGGGGCCGCTGGCCTTCGACCTGCCACTGACGCGCGAGGCGATGGCCGACTACCTCGGCCTCACGCTGGAAACCGTCAGCCGCCAGATCTCGGCGCTCAAGCGGGACGGCGTGATCGAACTCGAGGGCAAGCGCCACGTCACCGTGCCCGACATGGCGCGCCTGATGGAAGAGGCGGGCGACGACGCCGACGGCGGCATGCTGGTCTGATTGCCCGGTCCGGGTCGATGGCCCGGCGCCTGTCAGGCCCTGCCCTGAAAGATCGTGTCGAAATTGCCGTAGACCATGCGCTTGCCGTCAAAGGGCATGGTCATTTCCTGCCAGCGCGCGTCCGTCTCCATCGACGCCCAGCAGCGTTCGGCGGTGGCCTTGTCGGGCCAGAGGATCCAGCTGAACACGATCTTTTCGCCCGGCGCACGTTTCACTGCCATGGGAAAGGACGTGACCTCGCCATCCGGCACGGCATCTTCCCAGCATTCCCACTGATCCAGCGCACCATAGTCGCGAAACAGCGGCCAACTTGCGCGCGCCGAGTCGATGTAGGCCTCCTTGTTGGCTTCCGGCACGGCGGCGAGAAATCCCGATACATAGGTCATGGCGCGTCTCCTTGCGGTTCGCCCACCAGCCTGATCGAAATTAGGTTGATATCAACAAGAATAGTGACGTGGACCGTGACCTGCCCCTGTCGGTGACGCACGAGGTGCGCTGCCTGTGTTTCCGGTGCCAAGAAATGGCGCGCCGGCTTGCACGCCAGTTCGATGCGGCGTTTCGCCCGATTTGCCTGACGCAAGGACCGTTTTCGTTGATGATCGCGCTGAACCGGCCGGAACCGCCGCGCCTTGGCGACCTCGCCCCCGGCTTCGACATGGACCGCAGCACGCTGACCGCCGCGCTGAAACCGCTGGAACGGGACGGTTTGGTGACAGTCACGCCCGATCCGCAGGACCGCCACGCGTGGCGCCTGCACCTGACCGGCAAGGGGGCGACCTGCAAAAGCGCGCCGTACCGGTCTGACCCGAGACACATGACGCGATCGACGCCGTCCTGAGGGACTGGACGAAAATCCTGCGCGCGACGCGAACGCCGTGCGGGACGGTGGGCGGGGCGGGGCGATGCGCGGCACGCGCGAGCGCCGCATCACCGTCCGCGCCCGGATCAATGCGCCATGAAGACCGGGACGCTCGCCGCTTCCAGCATGTTGCGGGTCGCCCCGCCCAGGATCGCCTCGCGGAAGCGCGAGTGGCCATAGGCGCCCATCACCACCATGTCGGCATTGATGTCCGCGACATGCCGCATCAGCACGTCCGACACCCGCGGCAGCGTCTTGGACAGCACGTCGATCTCGGCGCGCACGCCATGACGCGACAGCCATTGCGCCAGAAGCCCGCCGGGGTCGGACCGGTTCGGCCCATGGCTCGGCGGGTCGATCACGACGATATGCACGTCATCGGCCTGTTGCAACAAGGGCAGCGCGGACTTGATGGCGCGCATCGCCTCGGCGCTCTCGTTCCAGCCCAGCACGATCTTCTGCGGTTGCGCCGAGCCGCTGATTTCATCGGGCAGCACCATCACCGGGGCGTGACCCTCGAACAGGGCGCTTTCGGTCACCGGTTCCAGCTCGACGCCGCGCCCCTTGCCATAGGGCAGCGGCAACAGAACCAGGTCGGAAAAACGGGCGCGGGATGCGACATGGCGGCCGATATCCGCCAGCTGCGCCACCCCCTCCTCGACCGCCCAGCGGCAGCCGAAATTGCCCAGCGTGGTCCGCACGTCCTGCGCCAGCGCCGCCGCCTCGGCCGTGGCGCGGCTCAGGGTCTCCTGCAGCACCATCGCGTTGGCGCCGGCATAGTAATAGCCGGTCTGCGTCCGGTCGACGCCGAAACTGAGAACGTCCAGATGCGCGTCGAATCCCTCGGCCAGGGCAGCGGCACGCTCCACCGTGCTCTGGGCCAGGGCGCTGTCGGTCACGACGCTCAGCAAGGTCTTGTATCCCGTTGTCATGGTCTTTCTCCAGATGATCCTGTGTTCACGCTAGCAGCGCCCGATCCGCGTCACTTTGACCCCGGTCAAACCGCCAGGCCGAAACCTTTGATGCAGATCAAGGATAGGTTTCGGGAAAACCCTCAAGACCGGGGCAGTCTAGAACTCCCTGCACGGGCTATGGATTCGTGCGGGTCTGACGAAGGGACGAAAAATGTCGAATTATCTCAAGCTTGTCGCGCTTGGCCTGATCACGGTGTTCGCCATGATCGCGGCCAACTATGCGCGCGACGTGGCTTACCTGGTCCATGCCATCATCATCATGCTGGTGGCCGGAGGTATGTTTCTCTGGACCCTGCGCCACACCGACGAGCCGGTGCCCGCAACGGGTTCGCTCGAGCATGAATACATGGACGGCGTCATCCGCGCCGGCGTGATCGCAACCGCCCTCTGGGGCGTCGTCGGCTTTCTGGTCGGCACCTGGATCGCCTTCCAGCTTGCCTTTCCGGGGCTGAACTTCGAGTGGGCCGAAGGCTACATGAACTTCGGGCGGCTGCGCCCGCTGCACACCTCTGCGGTGATCTTCGCCTTTGGCGGCAACGCGCTGATCGCGACCTCGTTCTACGTCGTGCAGCGCACCAGCGCCGCGCGACTCTGGGGCGGAAACCTCGCGTGGTTTGTCTTCTGGGGCTACCAGCTGGTGATCGTGCTGGCGGCGACCGGCTACCTGCTGGGCTCGACCCACGGCAAGGAATACGCCGAGCCGGAATGGTACGTGGACTGGTGGCTGACCATCGTCTGGCTTGCCTACCTGGCGGTCTTCGTCGGCACCATCGTCAAGCGCAAGGAACCCCACATCTACGTGGCGAACTGGTTCTACCTGAGCTTCATCATCACCGTCGCCATGCTGCACGTGTTCAACAACCTGGCCATCCCAGTTTCGATCTGGGGATCGAAGTCGGTACAGGTCTTCTCGGGCGTGCAGGACGCGATGGTGCAGTGGTGGTATGGCCACAACGCCGTGGGCTTCTTCCTGACCGCGGGCTTCCTCGGCATGATGTATTACTTCATCCCCAAGCAGGCCGAACGCCCAGTGTTCAGCTACAAGCTGTCGATCATCCACTTCTGGGCGCTGATCTTCATTTACATCTGGGCCGGTCCGCACCACCTGCACTATACCGCGCTGCCCGACTGGGCCTCTACGCTGGGCATGGTGTTCTCGGTGATCCTGTGGATGCCCTCGTGGGGTGGCATGATCAACGGCCTGATGACGCTGTCGGGTGCCTGGGACAAGCTGCGCACCGACCCGGTGATCCGGATGATGGTGATCTCGGTGGGTTTCTACGGCATGTCGACCTTCGAAGGGCCGATGATGTCGATCCGCGCGGTCAACTCGCTGTCGCACTACACCGACTGGACCATCGGTCACGTCCATTCCGGCGCGCTTGGCTGGAACGGCATGATCACCTTCGGCGCGCTCTACTACCTGGTGCCGAAACTGTGGAACCGCGAGCGGCTGTATAGCCTGTCGATGGTCTCCTGGCACTTCTGGCTCGCGACCATCGGCATCGTGTTCTACGCAGCATCGATGTGGGTCACCGGCATCATGGAAGGCCTGATGTGGCGTGAAGTCGACGCCAACGGCTTCCTGGTGAACAGCTTTGCCGACACCGTCGCCGCCAAGTTCCCGATGTATGTGGTCCGTGGCCTGGGCGGGGTGCTGTTCCTGACCGGCGCCATCATCATGGTCTACAACCTCTACATGACCGCGACCCGGTCGCCCGCCGTCGAAGCCAAGGCCGCCCAGGCCCACGCGACGCCGGCCGAGTAAGGAGAAGACACAATGGCAATTCTCGAAAAGCACAAGGTTCTCGAAAAGAACGTCACGCTGCTGGCCATCTTCGCCTTCCTCGCCGTGACGGTGGGTGGTCTGGTGCAGATCGTGCCGCTCTTCTACCTCGACAACACGATCGAGGACGTCGAGGGCATGCGCCCCTACACGCCGCTCGAACTGGCGGGGCGCGAGATCTATCTGCGCGAAGGCTGCTATGTCTGCCACAGCCAGATGGTCCGCCCGATGCGGGACGAGGTGGAACGCTACGGCCACTACAGCCTGGCGGCTGAAAGCCAGTATGACCACCCGTTCCAGTGGGGTTCCAAGCGCACCGGGCCCGACCTGGCGCGCTTGGGCGGCCGCTATTCGGACGAATGGCATGTCGACCACCTGCGCAGCCCGCAGTCGGTCGTGCCGGAATCGGTCATGCCGAAATATGGCTATCTCGAACAGCGCCTGCTGGCCGGGAATGTCGGGCTGGCCAGCGGCATGCTAGGCGCCGAGGACATCGGCGACATCATGGGGGCCAACCGCCTTGTCGGCGTGCCGTATACCGAGGACATGATCGAGATGGCGAGCGCCGACTTCATGGCACAGGGCGATCCCGAGGCCGACACCTCGGGCCTGCTGGAACGCTATGGCGAGCGCGTGAACGTGCGCAACTTCGACGGCCAGCCGGGCATCTCCGAGGCCGACGCGCTGATCGCCTATCTCCAGATGCTGGGCACGCTGGTCGATTTCTCGACCTTCACGCCTGACGCAAGCCGGTAAGGGGGACACGAGATGGAACAGTATTCCTTCCTGCGTCAACTGGCCGACAGCTGGGCGCTTCTGGCGATGTTCGCCTTTTTCATCGGCATCGTGATCTGGGCCTTCCGGCCCGGATCCAGGGACTGGCACGATGATGCGGCGCATATCCCGCTGCGGCATGAAGACAAACCGGCGTCCGACGACGCCCCCGCCCGGAACTGAGGAGGCGCGGACAGATGGCACAGAACAAGAAAGACGACGATCTCGACTACGAGACAACGGGCCATTCCTGGGACGGTATCCAGGAATACAACAAGCCCCTGCCCCGCTGGTGGCTGTGGACCTTCTACGCCTGCATCGTCTGGGGGATCGGCTATACCATCGCCTATCCCGCATGGCCGGGCATCAACAAGGCGACCGCCGGCATCCTGGGGTTCTCGACCCGCGCCGAGGTGGCCGAGGACATCGCCCGCGTCGAGCAGGCGAACGCCGCCATCAACGAAAAGCTGGCGACGGTCGAACTGGCCTCGATCTCGGACGATCCCGAACTGATGAGCTATGCGAACAATGCCGGCGGGGCCGTGTTCCGCACTTGGTGCGCGCAGTGCCACGGCTCGGGCGCGGCCGGGGCCAAGGGTTATCCCAACCTGCTGGACAACGACTGGCTTTGGGGTGGCACGGTCGAGGACATCCACACCACGATCACCGTCGGCATCCGCAACCCGGACGTCGACGAGGACTGGCAGCGGATTTCCGAAATGCCCGCCTTTGGCGACGGGTTGCTGGAAGAGCCGCAGATCGACGCGGTGGTGAACTACGTCATGTCGCTGTCGGGTGACCCACAGGACGCCTCCAAGGTGGCCGAGGGAGAGCAGGTCTATCTCGACAATTGCGCCTCGTGTCATGGCGAGGACGCGGCGGGCGACCGGATGCAGGGCGCGCCGAACCTGTCGGACGCGATCTGGCTCTATGGCGGCGACTACGACACGTTGCACGAGACGGTGACCTACGCGCGCTACGGCGTCATGCCGAACTGGAACACGCGCCTTTCCGAGGCCGAGATCCGCGCCGTGGCAACCTATGTTCACGGTCTGGGCGGCGGCGAATAAGCCCGCTGGACATTGCCGAACCAGGGCCCCCGCCATCCAAGGCGGGGGCCTTTTTCGTTTCCGGGCCCGGCCAAGGCTGACAGCGAGGCACGGGACACATGCAAAAACGGAAATATTTTTTTGCCCGGTTGATTCAGGTCAAGGATTCGCGCGCTGCGGCGTGCGATTATATGTTCATCGGCGGTGCGGCCCCTCCCCATCGTCGGAGAAATGGAACACCTCGCGCAAGCGGGGGGTGCTGCGCCGATGCCTCGTCCTGTTCGCGCGTTTCCCGAGGCATCGGCGCCTTTCCATTCCCATCTGCCCCCCGTACCCTGATCCGCCCCCCCCCCCGCCAAAGGCCTTGCTGCGACGTGAGGCCGCAAAAGCTGAATGCAGGATTCAGTATTTGATGCAGGTCAAGGAGCCGGCGCCTCCCCCGGTCCAGACAGACATTCAAGACAATCCTTTTCAGGAGCGATTCCCTCGTGTCCGATACGACCCCTCCCAGCCTCTACGCCGCGCGCGAACCGATCTTTCCCCGCCGGGTCAGCGGAAAGTTCCGCAATCTCAAGTGGATCATCATGATCGTGACGCTTGGGATCTACTACGTCACCCCGTGGATTCGCTGGGATCGCGGCCCGCAGCTGCCGGACCAGGCGGTGCTGATCGACCTCGCCAACCGGCGCTTCTTCTTCTTCTGGATCGAGATCTGGCCGCATGAATTCTACTTCGTCGCGGGCCTGCTCATCATGGCAGGGCTGGGTCTGTTCCTGTTCACCTCGGCGCTGGGCCGGGTCTGGTGCGGCTATACCTGCCCGCAGACCGTCTGGACCGACCTCTACATCCTGGTGGAACGCTGGGTCGAGGGCGACCGCAACGCCCGCCTGCGCCTGCACCGCCAGAAGAAGATGGACTTCACCAAGGCGCGGCTGCGACTGACCAAGTGGACGCTGTGGTTCCTGATCGGGCTGGCCACCGGCGGTGCCTGGGTCTTCTACTTTGCCGACGCGCCGACGCTGCTGCGCGATCTCGTCACCGGACAGGCGCATCCGGTCGCCTACACGACGATGCTGATCCTGACGCTGACCACCTTCATCTTCGGCGGCTTCGCGCGCGAACAGATCTGCATCTATGCCTGCCCCTGGCCGCGCATCCAGGCCGCCATGATGGACGAGGACACGCTGACCGTCGGTTACCGCGAATGGCGCGGCGAGCCGCGCGGCAAGCACCGCAAGGGCGAAGGCGCAGAGCAGCTGGGCGACTGCATCGACTGCATGGCCTGCGTGAACGTCTGCCCGATGGGCATCGACATCCGCGACGGCCAGCAGCTGGAATGCATCACCTGCGCACTTTGCATCGACGCCTGCGACGACGTCATGGCCAAGATCGGCAAGCCGCGCGGCCTGATCGACTATCTTGCCCTGTCGGACGAGCCGCGCGAGCGTCAGGGCAATGTGCCCCGCCCGATCTGGCAGCATGTCTTCCGCCTGCGCACCATGCTTTACACCGGGCTCTGGGCGGCGGTCGGAATCGGCCTGGTGTTTGCGCTGTTCATCCGTCCCGAGATCGAGATGACGGTCGCCCCGGTGCGCAACCCGACCTTCGTCACCCTGTCGGACGGGTCGATCCGTAACACCTACGACGTGCGCCTGCTGAACAAGCACGGCGAGGACCGCCCCTTCCGCATCACGCTGAAAGGCCATCCCGCGCTGCGCGTCCGGCTCGAGGGCACGCCCTATGAAACGGTGACCGTGCCCGCCAACGAGACCTTCCTGCAAAAGGTCTACGTGATAGCGCCGAAGGACTCCGAGCCGGCCGAGGGGGAGCGGACGCCGTTCCGCTTCTGGGTCGAGGATCTGACCAACGGCGATCACGCCTATAACGACACCATCTTCAACGGAAGGACGAACTGATGACGCGCGAATTCAAGCTGACCGGCTGGCATGTCCTGGGCATTTTCGGCGGCGCCTTTGCGGTCATCATCGGGGTGAACGTGCTGCTGGCGGTCTCGGCGGTGCGGACCTTTCCGGGGCTCGAAGTCAAGAACTCCTACGTTGCCAGCCAGACCTTCGACACCCGCCGCGCCGCGCAGTTGGCGCTGGGCTGGCAAGTCGCGGCGCGGCTCGAAGAAGGCCGCCTGATGCTGTCCATCACCGATGCCGAAGGCCGCCCTGTCCAGGCCGGGACTCTGAAGGCGACGGTGGGCCGCCCCACCAACACCAGCGAGGATCGCGTGCCGGACTTCGCCTATGACGGCACCGCTTATGTCGCCCGCGAGGATCTGCGCCCCGGCAACTGGGATATCTGGCTGCAAGCCACCGCGCTCGACGGCACCCCGTTCGAGCAGCGCCTGCAAATATCCGTCAGGAAGTGACTCCATGACCGCCTCGATCCGCCCGCCCGTCTCTGCCTGCCCCGCCTGCGCCGCCGCCCCGGCCGCACAGGCGCTGGCCGAGGTGCCGAAGGACGCCCATATCGTCCTCAGCCTGCCGACGATCCATTGCGCCGCCTGCATGGCCACGGTCGAACGCGCGCTGAAGGGTGCGCCGGGCGTGCACTCGGCCCGCGTCAACCTGACGATGAAGCGCGTCAGCATCGAGGCCGATGCGGACGTGACCGCGCAGGACGTGATCCCCGTGGTCGAGGCCGCGGGTTACGAGGCGCATGAACTGGATTCCACTGCGCTCAGCGCCACGCAGACCGACCGTGCCGGACGCGACCTGCTGATGCGGCTGGCAGTGGCGGGTTTCGCCTCGATGAACGTGATGCTTCTGTCCATCGCGGTCTGGTCGGGAGCCGAAGGCGCGACACGTGACCTGTTCCACTGGATTTCCGCGCTGATCGTGCTGCCGGCCGTGGCCTTTTCGGCGCAGCCTTTCTTCCGCAACGCCTGGACCGCGCTGCGCGCGCGCCACCTGAACATGGACGTGCCGATCAGCCTTGCGATCCTGCTGGCGGTGGGCACCTCGCTCTGGGAAACCTCACTGTCGGGCGAGCACGCCTATTTTGACGCTGCCATCGCGCTGACCTTCTTCCTGCTCACGGGCCGCTACCTGGACCACCGGACGCGCAGCGTGGCGCGCTCCGCGGCCGAGGAACTGGCCGCGCTCGAGGTGCCGCGCGCCTGGCGCGTCACCGGGACGGGCGAGGAGCAGGTCTCCGTGGCCGAGTTGCGCGTTGGCGATCTGATCCGCGTGCGCCCCGGCGGGCGGATGCCGGTCGATGGCGAGATCGTCGAGGGCACGTCGGAACTGGACCGCTCGCTGCTGACCGGCGAGACGCTGCCGGTGCTGGCAGAGCCGGGCCGCACGGTCAGCGCGGGCGAGGTCAACCTGACCGGGCCGCTGACCGTTCGCGCGACCGCCGTGGGCCGCGACACCTCGCTGCACCGCATGGCCGACCTGGTGGCCATCGCCGAGTCGGGCCGCTCCCGCTATACCGCGCTGGCTGATCGCGCGGCGAAACTCTACGCGCCGGGCGTGCATATCCTGGCCGCGCTGTCCTTCGTGGGCTGGTATCTCTATGCGGGGGACCTGCGCGTCGCGCTGAACATTGCCGCCGCCGTACTCATCATCACCTGCCCCTGCGCGTTGGGCCTTGCCGTGCCTGCCGTGACGACAGCGGCCAGCGGGCGGCTGTTCCGCAAGGGGCTGCTGATAAAGGACGCGACCGCTCTGGAAAGGCTGGCACAGGTCGATACCGTGGTTTTCGACAAGACCGGCACACTGACCGCCGGGACGCCCGTGCTGACCAATCTCGACGCGCTCTCTCCCGAGGAGTCGCGTGTTGCGCTGGCGCTGGCCATGGGCTCCAGCCACCCGCTGTCCCGCGCACTGGTCGAGGCGGCGCAGGCCGCCGGCATTCGCCCCGAGACGGTCGAGGCAATCCGCGAGGTGCCGGGCTATGGCGCAGAGGGCCGCTGGCAGGGCCAAGTGGTTCGGCTGGGCCGCGCGTCGTGGGTCGGCGGACAGGACCTGGCGCAGACCGCCGCCTGGCTGCGCATCGCCGAGGACGCCCCCCGTGCGCTGACCTTTACCGACCGGCTGCGGGACGGCGCCGAAGTGGCGGTCGCCGCGCTGCGCGACGCTGGCCTGCGCGTGATCCTGATGTCGGGCGACACCGCCCCCGCCGTCGAGGCGATGGCGACCCGTTTGGGCATCACCCAGTGGCTGGCCGAGGCGCTGCCCGCCGACAAGGCCAGCCGGATCGCGCAGATGTCGGCCGAGGGCGCGCATGTGCTGATGGTGGGCGACGGACTGAACGATACCGCCGCGCTGCGGGCCGCCCATGCCTCGATCTCGCCCGCCTCGGCGCTGGACGCGGCGCGCGTCGCATCCGATATCGTGCTGCTGGGCTCCAGCCTGGCGCCGATCCCCGACGCGCTGCGCACCGCCCGCAAGGCGCGCAAGCGCATCACCGAGAACTTCACAATCGCGTCCTGGTATAACGTGATCGCCGTGCCGCTGGCGGTGGCGGGCCTCTGCTCGCCGCTGATCGCCGCCCTGGCCATGTCGATCAGTTCGATTACCGTGTCGCTCAATGCGCTCCGCGTGAGGTAAGCCAAGTGAACATCCTGACCTACCTGATCCCGATCTCGCTTGTCCTTGGAGGGCTGGGGCTGGTGTTCTTCGTCTTCACCATCCGGTCGAACCAGTATGACGACCCCGAGGGTGACGCCCGCCGCATCCTGTCGGGCGAATACGACGACCGGCCCAAGCAGGACTGAGGCCGCCGGCGGCCTGCGCCGGAAGAAGGATCGCCCGGCCCGAAGGGACGGAGGTCGCGCCTAGCCGCGAACCCGCTCCTTGAGGATGCCGTCTGGCCCGCCGGTGCCGCCGTCGTCATGGGCCCGCAGTTCCAGCAGGCTGATCCGGCCATCGCCATTGCCGTCGAAGGTCATCAGCGCATCGAGTGCCCCCTTGCCGAAGGCTGCGACGATCTCGGGATGATCCCAGAAGCCGTTTCGGTTGGTGTCGACAGCGCGAAACCCATACTGCCGCAGGCCGGGTTTAACGCCCTGCGGCACACCGCCCTCGTAGGCGCTGAACGGGACATGGCCCGTGACCAGCGGGGGCACACCGTCACTGGCCAGGGCGGGGCCGGTCAAGAGCGCGGCAGACAGGGTCAGGACCTTGATGGCGAACATGGGCAGCCTCCTTTTCACGAGTCGCTGCCAGTCTTGCACGGAACATGCGCCCCGTCAGCGCCGAAGCCGCGCGCGGGCCGGTTTTATGGCCTTGCGTCAGTCGCTGGATCAGCCGCGATCCTTGCCATTGCCGCCGCCGTTGCCACGGTCGCCGCCATTTCCGCTGTTGCCGCGATCGCCGCCATTGCCACGGTCACCACTGTTGCCCTTGCCGTTGCCCTGCCCGCCGCGATTGCCGGCACGATCCCCGTCGCGTTCCGCACGGTCCAGCCCGCCGCGACCGCGTGCGCCCTTGGGGTCGTCTGACGAGCGGACCTCGTTCAGCGTCACGTAGCCGTCCCCGTTCGCGTCGAACTTGGCCAGCGCCTGCTGCGCACGGGCGCCGAAATGGTCGATCATCTCGCCCTTGTCGATCACGCCGTCGCCATTGGTGTCGAGGTCGCCGAAGGTCACGCCGCCGTCGCCATCCTCTTCGGTCCCGGAGGCGTCGGCGTTCGCCCGGACCTCGTTCAGCGAGACGCTGCCGTCCCCATTGGCATCGTAGCTGTCAAAGGCCTCTTGCCCGCCTTCGCCGAACGCTTCAGTGAATTCCTCGACGCTCAGACGACCGTTTCCGTCGGTATCGAGTTCGCTGAACGTCGCGGCAAACGCCGGGCCGGATGCAAGACCCGCGGCGATCACGATGGCGAAACACGCTGGTTTCATGGTGGACCTCCTCTTTCCCTCGCGCCGAAGCGTATCGAAGCGATGTGGCAACAGGATGGCAGACCATGCCCGGATTATCGATGGCCAGCCGCCCGACCCAGGCAATCATGGCGCCGTTCCGCCGAGTCAGGCACCCAGAATGAGGTCGCCGGCCTTTTCCGCGATCATGATCGTCGGCGCGTTGGTGTTGCCGCTGGTGATCGTGGGCATGACGCTGGCATCCACGACCCGCAGACCCGGCACGCCCTTCATCCGCAGCGCGCCGTCCAGCGGCGCGTCGTCCTCGGGGCCCATGCGCACGGTGCTGACGGGGTGAAAGATCGTGGTGCCGATATCGCCCGCCGCGCGCGCCAGTTCTTCATCGGTCTGGAACGCGTTGCCCGGCTTGATCTCCTGCGGCGCGTAGCGCGCCATCGGCGCCTGTTCCATGATGCGCCGGGTCAGCCGGATCGCATCCGCCGCAACCCGCCGGTCGCCGGGCGTCGACAGGTAGTTCGGCGCGATTTTCGGCGCGGCGCGCGGATCGGGCGATTGCAGCGTGACGCTGCCCCGGCTTTCGGGACGCAGATTGCAGACGCTGGCGGTGATCGCCGGATAGTCGTGCAGCGGCTGGCCGAAGGCATCCAGCGAAAGCGGCTGCACGTGGTATTCCAGGTCCGCCGTCGCCAGTCCGTCGCGCGACCTGGCGAAAGCGCCCAATTGCGACGGCGCCATCGACATCGGCCCCGTGCGTTTCAGCGCATATTCGGCGGCGATCTTCGCCTTGCCGATCCACGAATTGGCCAGCGTGTTCAGCGTGTGCGCGTCCTTGAGCCGCCAGGAGCAGCGCAGTTGCAGATGGTCCTGAAGGTTCGCGCCCACCCCTGGCAGGTCGGCCCGAACAGCGATCCCGTGCTCTTTCAGCAGACCGGCCGGCCCCAGGCCCGAGAGTTGCAGGATATGCGGCGTGCCGATGGCCCCCGCGCTGAGGATAACCTCACCGCCGCAGCGTGCCTCCTGCGGGGCGTTGTCGCGCAGCCAGCGCACGCCCACGACCTTCGCGCCGTCGAAGATCAGGCCCGTCACATGCGCCTGCGTCTCGACCTTCACGCCCTCGCCGCCGTTGGTGCGCAGAAACGCCTTGGCCGTGTTCATCCGCCAGCCCGAGCGCTGGTTGACGCGGAAATAGCCCACGCCCTCGTTGTCACCGGTGTTGAAATCCGTCACGCGCGGCAGGCCGGCATTGACCGCCGCCTCCATCCAGTGATCCAGCACGTCCCAGTGCAGGCGCTGGTTTTCCACCCGCCATTCGCCGCCTTCGCCGTGGAATTCGCTCTCGCCCTCGACGTAATCCTCAGAGCGCTTGAAATAGGGCAGCACGTCGTCCCAGCCCCAACCGGGCAAGCCCCGCTGTCGCCAGCCGTCGTAATCCGCGGCCTGCCCGCGCAGGTAGAGCATGCCGTTGATCGAGGAACAGCCGCCCAGCACCTTGCCGCGCGGGTAAAGCAGCGAGCGCCCGTTCAGCCCGGCCTCCGACGCCGTGCGAAAGCCCCAGTCGGCGCGCGGATTTCCGATGCAGTAGAGATACCCCATCGGGATGTGGATCCAGTGGTAATTGTCGCGCCCCCCGGCCTCGAGCAACAGCACCCGCCGCCCCGCCTCGGTCAGCCGCTTGGCCAGCACGCAGCCCGCGCTGCCCGCCCCGACAATGATGTGATCCCAGTCCGCCATGGCCATCCCCCTCTTGCGGCGCGACAATGGCCCAGCGGGCGGACGGGCGCAATCGGGTCAGACCGGCAGCGCCGTGGTCTTGAACACGGTGCGCAGGGCGAAACTCGACTGCATCTGCGCCACCCCCGGCAGGCGGGTCAGGTATTGGCGGTGGATGCGGGCGAAATCCTCGGTATCGGCGGCGATGACCTTGAGGATGTAATCCGCCGTCCCGGCCATCAGGTGGCATTCCAGCACCGCCGGCACCCGCGCCACCGCCTTCTCGAAGGCCTCGAGCACGTCGTCAGCCTGCGCGCTCAGCGTGATCTCGACGAACACGGTGGTGGGCAGACCCATCTTGCGCGCATCCAGCAGCGCGACATAGTCCCGGATGAACCCTTCGGATTCCAGCCGCTGCACCCTCCGGTGGCAGGCCGAAGGCGACAGGTTCACCGCCTCTGACAGGTCGGCATTGGACATGCGCCCGCGCCTCTGAAGGGCGCGCAGAATCCGAAGATCGGTCTCATCTGGCGTCATTCCTCGAAGATCCTTTCCATAATCGCCCAATTCATCGCAGAGGCTTCGCCGAATATCCGTCCACGCGCCACCTGTCTGCAAGCAAATTGCACGCGGTTCGCGCTATGATCCGCGCAAGCAAGAGGAGGATGCGCCATGCTGATCGGATGCCCGACCGAGATCAAACCCCAGGAATTCCGCGTGGGCCTGACCCCCAACGCCGCTCAGGAGCTCGTCCGACACGGCCATTCGGTGGTCGTGCAGGCCGGTGCCGGCACAGGCTCCGGGTTCGCCGACGACGATTACCGCGCCGCCGGCGCCGAGATCGTCGACACCGCAGACGAGGTCTTTGCCCGCGCCGACATGATCGTGAAGGTCAAGGAACCCCAGTCCGCCGAGCGCAAGCGCCTGCGCGAGGGCCAGTTGCTGTTCACTTACCTGCACCTCGCCCCTGACCCGGAGCAGACCCGCGACCTGCTCGACAGCGGCGTGACCGCCATCGCCTACGAAACCGTGACGGACGAGCGCGGCGGGCTGCCGCTGCTGGCACCGATGTCCGAGGTGGCGGGACGACTGGCGCCGCAGATGGGCGCCTGGGCGCTGCAAAAGGCCAATGGTGGACGCGGCGTGCTGCTGGGCGGCGTTCCGGGCGTGGGCCCGGCGCAGGTCACGGTGATCGGCGGCGGCGTGGTCGGCACCCATGCGGCCCGCATCGCCGCCGGGATGGGCGCGGACGTAACCGTGCTCGACCGCTCGCTGCCCCGCCTGCGACAGCTCGACGAAGCCTTCGGCGGTGTCTTCCGGACCCGCTACGCCAGCGCCGGCAACACCGCCGAACTGGTAGCGCAATCCGACATGGTGATTGGCGCGGTGCTGATCCCCGGCGCCGCCGCGCCCAAGCTGGTCAGCCGCGCGCAGCTCTCCGGGATGAAACCCGGCGCCGTGGTGGTGGATGTCGCCATCGACCAGGGCGGGTGCTTCGAGACGTCGCGCGCCACCACCCACCAGGACCCGATCTACACCGTCGACGGGATCGTGCATTACTGCGTCGCCAACATGCCCGGTGCCGTGGCCCGCACCTCGACCCTGGCGCTGGGCAACGCGACCATGCCCTACATGCTGGCCCTGGCCGACAAGGGCTGGGCGCGCGCCTGCACCGAGGACCGCCACCTGCTGGCAGGCCTGAACGTCCATGCGGGCAAGCTGACCATCGCGGCGGTGGGCGAGGCCCAAGGCCTGAAGGTCACAGACGCGGAAACCGTTTTGCGCCAGGCGCCGAAAGCGGCCTGACACCGGCGCCGGGCGCCCCGACAGGCGCGTCCGGCCCGTTTCTTCCGGCACCGGATATCCCGCGGAGGCCAAGCGCAGCGAGGCGGGGCAGAGCCCCTCGCCATCGCCAAGGCAGCTGGCTCAGATCACCAGCGCCTCGTCGGGTTTCGCCTTGTGGCGGGGCTCGACATGGATCGTCACGGTGCAATTGTCGATCCTGGCTTTCAGCGCCGCCTCGATCCGGTCGCAGATCTCATGCGCGACCAGGACGGTCATGTCCTCGGGCACGACCAGGTGAAATTCGACGAATGTCGCAGCCCCCGCATGGCGGGCACGCAGATCATGCGCCTCTATCGCGCCCTCGGCGTGCGACAGGATCAGCGCGCGCACGGTCTCGAGGTCGGATGTGGGCACGCTTTCGTCCATCAGTCCGCCGACCGATCCCCGGATCACCTGCCAACCCGACCAGAGGATGTTGACTGCCACCAGCGCGGCCAGCACCGGATCGAGCCACAGCCAGCCGGTCCAGACCGCCGCCGCCACGCCCACGGTAACACCGAGCGACGAAACCACGTCGCTGAGCAGGTGCCGCCCATCGGCCGACAGCGCGGGAGAGGACAGCCGCCGCCCGGCGCGGATCAGGACGAAACACCACCATCCGTTGATCGCCCCGGCGATCAGGTTGATGCCCAGGCCGGTAAAGGGCGCCTCGATCGGCTGCGGGTTCAGCAGCCCGCGCGCAGCGGAATGCAGGATAAGCAGCGCCGCGATGACAATCAGAACCCCTTCGAGCACGGCCGAGAAATACTCGGCCTTGTGATGGCCGTAGGGATGGTTGTCGTCGGCGGGTTGCGCCGCGACACGCAGGGCCAGCAGGGCCGCGACGGCGGTGGCCACGTTGACGATGCTCTCCAGCGCGTCCGACAGCAGCGCAACCGATCCGGTGATCCACCAGGCCAGCGTCTTGATCCCCAACACCAGCAGGCCGATCGCGATGCTGGCCTTGGCAAGGGTCAGGGCGTTGGTCATGGGCGGCTCCGTCCGGCTGTCCCGCCCGCTTTAGCGAAGAAGAAGGCCGGGGTAAAACCCCGCCCTGCAATCGACCGGTCCGGGATCGGCCGGAGACCGCCGGATCACTTGCGCAGCGCGTCGCGGATTTCGAGCAGCACCTCCAGCTCTGTCGGGCCGGGCGGTGCCGCGGGCGCCTCGGCCTTGGCCTCCTCGCGTATCGCCGCGTCCTTGAGCCGGTTCACCATCTTCACCAGAAGGAAGACGACGAAGGCGATGATCAGGAAGTTTATGATCGCCATGATGAAGCTGCCGATCGCAAAGACCGGCGCGCCCGCCTCTTGCGCGGCGGCCAGCGATGCATGCACCGAGCCGTCCAGCGTGTAGAACCAGCCCGAGAAATCGATCCCGCCGGTGAACAGGGCGATGACCGGGTTGATGATGTCCCCCACCAGCGATGTGACGATCGCGGTAAAGGCGGCGCCGACGATGATGCCGACCGCCATGTCCATGACATTGCCCTTGGCAATGAACTGCTTGAACTCGTTGAGCATGACTGTTCCCCTCTGCTTTGGCCGGTCCCGTCGTTGCGGGCGACCCTGCCGAGATTGAACAACGGCGACGCGGGAAAACAAAACGAATTCGGCCGCCGGGCCCAATGGCCCAGCGGCGGGGGATCAGCCGGGCAGCGTGCCGGTCAGGACGTAACGCAGGATCGCGACCACCTGTTCGGGGGTCCGCGCCATGGCGAGGGCGGCGGCATCGACTTCCTTGAGGGCGTGGTCATGCTCGGGGGGATGCAGGGTGACGATGGACTTGCCCAGCGCGGCGGCATAGCCCGCATCGAAGGCCGCGTTCCACTGCTTGTATTGCTCGCCGAAGCGCACGACGACCACGTCGGCCTCCTCGATTCCCTTGCGGGTGCGGATCGCGTTGACCATGGCGCCCTTGCGGTCATGCCAGAACTTGTCCGGCTCGGCCCCGAGGATGGCGACACCGCAATCGTCGGATGCCGCGTGGTCGGTTACCGGGCTGTCGAAGCTGATGTCGAGCCCCTGCGCGCCCTCGGTGATGCGCTCGCGCCAGTCGGTGTGGATTTCTCCGGACAGGTAGACCCTCAGTCCCATCGCGCTCTCTCCTTCTTGTCTTTCGCAATAGACTAGGGCCGCCCCGTCGAGCGGCCCTTTTCTTCCCCTCAAGATATGCATGGGCGCGGGGATGGCAAGCCGCAGAGGGGGCTCTGCCCCCGCGGGCCTGCGGCCCACCCCCCGGAGTTTTTCCGGCAAGATGAAGGGATGCGGGCAGGCACGGGACGGTTTCAGGCGTCCTTGAGCAGCCGGACGGCGTCGTAGATCGCGGCGTGGATGTTGCGGCTGGCCACCGCGTCGCCGATGCGGAACAGGGTAAATCGCCCCTCGGGGTTGCGCGTCACATCCTGCGGGGCATGGGCGACGAGGGCGCGCTGGTCGACCTCGCCCAGGTTGCGCGAGAGCGGTTTCAACGCGTGGTAGAGATCGTCGAGCGGCTGCACGCCAGCCTCCCACACGACCTGGTCGGCCTCGCGGGTGACCTCCTGCCGCGTGTAGTCGTCCTGGAAGACCGCGCGGACCCGGTTGCCGGCGCGTTCCACCCGTTCCAGCCGCAGGTTCAGCGTGATCCGCGCCTCGGCCCGGTTCAGCATCGCGGCATAGGGCGGAAAGCTGGTGTCGCCGACCAGCGGACCCAGCGCACGTTCGGGCGTGACATAGTCGAGCCTTGCCCCCTGCCCGGCCAGCGCCTCGGCGCAGGTCAGGCCCGCATGACCGGCGCTGTCGTCGAACAGGATCACCTCGCGCCCGGGCTTGATCGCGCCGGAAAGGATGTCCCAGGAACTGACCGCGAGATCGGCTCCGGAGAGCAGGAAATCGGGATCGGGCATGCCGCCGGTGGCGATCACCACGATATCCGGATTCTCGGCCAGCACGTCGTCCGATTCGGCCCAACTGTCGTAGTGGAAGGTGACACCGTGGCGGGCGCATTCGTCGAGCCGCCAGTCGATGAGGCCCAGGATCTCGCGCCGGCGCGGAACGGCACCGGCGAGCAGGACCTGGCCGCCGGCGCGCGGGGCGGCCTCGAACACGGTCACGGCATGGCCACGTTCGCCCGCGACGCGCGCTGCTTCGAGCCCGCCGGGACCGGCGCCCACGACGACGACCTTTCGGCGTTCAGGCGCCTTCGGCAGGACGTGCGGGATCGTCGCCTCGCGCCCTGTGGCGGCATTGTGGATGCAGGCCGCCTGCCCGGCATAGATCGAGTCGATGCAATAGCCCATGCCGATGCAGGGGCGGATGCGGTGTTCCTCGCCGCGGGCGACCTTGGCCATGATATGCGGCTCGGCCATGTGGGCGCGGGTCATGCCGACCATGTCGAGCTTGCCGCTTTCGATGGCATGCCGCGCGGTCGCCACGTCCTGCACACGCGCGGCGTGAAATGTCGGCAGGCCGGTGGCGGCGCGGATGCGACCGGCGAAGTCCAGGTGCGGGCTGGAGGCCGCGCCCATGCCGGGGATCACCCGCGCAAGTCCCGCGGCGCGGTCGATATGACCACGGATCACGTTCAGGAAATCGACCTGCCCGCCTTGCGCCAGGCGCTGCGCGATCTCTGTCCCCTGCTCGGCGGTGAGGCCGCGGGCCAGGTCCTCGTCGCAGACCAGCCGGGCGCCGACAATGAAATCCGGGCCCACGCGGTCGCGGATCGCCTGGAGCACCTCGGTGCCGAAGCGCATCCGGTTCTCGAGGCTGCCGCCGTAATCGTCGTCGCGCCGGTTGGTCAGGGGAGACCAGAACTGGTCGATCAGGTGGCCATACATCTCGATCTCGATCCCGTCGAGCCCGGCCGCCTGCACCCGTTCGGCGGCATCGGCATAGTCGCGGATGACGCGGGCGATGTCCCAGTCCTCCATCGCCTTGGCATAGGCGCGGTGGGCCGGTTCGCGCGTGTGGGACGGCGCCATGACCGGCAGCCAGTCGCCGATATCCCAGTTGTTGCGGCGGCCAAGGTGGGTGATCTGGATCATCACGGCCGTGTCGTGCTGATGCACCGCCTCGGCCAGTTCCGCCAGCCAGCGCACGGATTCGTCCTTGTAGAGCAGGATGTTGCCGAAGACGGCAGGGCTGTCTCGGGACACGACGGCCGACCCACCGATCATCGTCATGCCGATGCCGCCCTTCGCCTTTTCCACGTGGTAGAGGCGATAGCGCTCCTTCGGCAGCCCGTCCTCGGTATAGGCGGGCTCATGCGCGGTCGAGAGCATCCGGTTGCGGATGCCAAGGTGACGAAGCTGGAACGGCTGGAACAGCGGATCGGTGGCCATGATGCGTCCTGTGTTTCCCCTGACCTTGGCGTGCCTGTGCCGGGCCCGCCAACCCGTTTGCGTCATCGCATGGGCGTGAAACGTCCCGGAGGCAGGGCAAGGCTGCGCGACAGGACCAGAAAGCCGCCAAGGATCAGCAGGGGCAGCACCAGGACCTTGAACAGGAAGACCGCGAGGATGGCGACGAGGCTGGCCACCAGGTCATCCGCCCGACCGTAGAGATTGGAGGCGAGGGTGCCGTAGCGTTCTGCATCTTCCATGACCGCCCGCCAACCGCCGGATCCGGCCGTGTCGATCTCGGGCGCGACCGAGGCGGTGATCTCGGCCAGGACCGCGCTGTGTTCGGCCCAGACGCCGGCGGTCATGCGGTCTGCCAGCAGCGCCGCAACCAGGAAGGACAGCGGCAGAGCGGCGGCAAGGAACAGGCCGTAGACGCCGAGCGGCCGCACCAGCGAACCGCCCGCGCCACCGGTCATGCCTGCACCAAGGCGCAGCAGCGCGGCGACGCCAACCATGGCAAAGCCGACCGCGCTGGCCGGGCCCATTGCCACCGAGATCAGCCCAGTCGCCACCATGACGGAAAAGACAACCCCCGCGATCCGTTCCACCGTGTCGTCGATCGGCTCGAGCACCTTCAGCGGCTGCGCGGTGCCCTGCACCACGAAAGAGCCGCCGACCTCGATTTCCTGCGCGGTGGACAGGACGGCGTTCAGCGACCGCAGCGTGACATAGACGCCGCCGCTGGCGGTTGCCACGCTGCGGGCATAGGCCTGCGCCCCCTGCGTCGCCGGGTTCGACGGATACAGGAAAGCGGCGGCAAAGGCGGCCACCGCGACCAGGACGAGGGCAAAGCGTCTGCGGCTCTCACCCATCCTTGCGGATCATCTCATTCCTGGGATCATAGGGGCTATCGCAGGTTACGACAGCGTCCCAGAGCCGCTTCTGCATCCGAACCTTCAGGCGCTGACCCTCGACCACGAGGTCGGAGCGAACATAGCCCATGCCGATCGACTTCCCGAAGACCACGGAATAGCCGCCCGAGGTCAGCCGCCCGACACGCGTGCCATCCTCCAGATACAGCGCCTCGCGGCCCCAGGGATCGGCATCCGCCGGCCCGTTGATCAGCAGCGTGCAGCATTTCGACCGCACGCCGGTGTCGACCATCGCCTGCTTGCCGTGGAAGTCCTTGTCCAGGTCGACGAAGCGCGGCAGGTCGGCCTCGAGCGGGGTCGCGTCGCGGCCCAGTTCATTGCCGAAGGCGCGATAGGATTTCTCCTGCCGGAGCCAGTTCTGCGCCCGCGCGCCGACCAGCTTCAGCCCGTGCTTCGCGCCCGCCTCCATCAGCCGGTCCCAGAGGTGGTTCTGCATCTCGATCGGGTGATGCAATTCCCAACCCAGCTCGCCGGTATAGGCGACGCGGATCGCGCGGACGGGCACCATGCCCAGCTCGATGTCGCGGCAGGACAGCCAGGGAAAGCGCTTGTTCGACAGCACTGTTTCGGGCTCGGCATCCTTGACCAGCTCGTTCAGCAGGGCGCGGGATTTCGGCCCGGCAACGGCGAAGACGCCCCATTGGGTGGTGACGTCCTGGATCTCGACATGGCCGAACTCACCCGCCTTGTCCTCGGCAGCCTTGCGCAGGAAATCGGCGTCATAGGCCGTCCAGGCACCCGCCGAGACGAGGTAATACTCATGCTCGGCCAGCCGGACGATGGTGTATTCGGTGCGCGTCGTGCCCTTTTCGGTCAGCGCATAGGTCAGGTTGATGCGGCCCACCTTGGGCAGCTTGTTGCAGGTGAACCAGTCGAGGAAGGCCGTCGCGCCCGGCCCCTTCACCAGATGTTTGGTAAAGGCAGTGGCGTCGATCAGTCCCACGCCCTCGCGGATGGCCTTGGCCTCTTCAACCGCGTATTGCCACCAGCCGCCGCGGCGGAAGCTGCGGGCGTCGTGGTCGAAATCCTCACCCGCGTCGAGCGGGCCGTAGTAGTTCGGCCGCTCCCAGCCGTTCACGTGCCCGAACTGCGCGCCTTGCGCCTTTTGCCGGTCATAGGCGGGCGCGGTGCGCAGCGGACGGCATGCGGGGCGTTCCTCGTCGGGATGGTGGAGGATGAAGACATGCTCATACGCTTCCTCGTTCTTTCGGGCGGCGTATTCGGTGGTCATCCACGACCCGTAACGCTTGGGGTCGAGGCTGGCCATGTCGATCTCTGCCTCGCCCTCGACCATCAACTGGGCGAGGTAATACCCGGTGCCACCGGCGGCGGTGATGCCGAAGGAAAAGCCCTCGGCCAGCCACATGTTGCGCAGCCCCGGCGCCGGGCCGATCAGCGGGTTGCCGTCGGGCGTGTAGCAGATCGGGCCGTTGAAATCGTCCTTGAGGCCCACGGTTTCCGAGGACGGAATCCGGTGGATCATGCTCATGTATTCTTCCTCGATCCGTTCGAGGTCGAGCGGGAACAGATCGGCACGGAAACTGTCCGGCACGCCGTATTCGAACCGCGCAGGCGCGTTCCGCTCATAGGGGCCCAGGATCCAGCCGCCGCGCTCCTCGCGGACATACCACTTGGCGTCGGCGTCGCGCAGGACGGGGTGCTGCGGGTTGGTCTTGCGCCATTCGACCAGCGCGGGGTCGGGTTCTGTCACGATATACTGGTGCTCGACCGGGATTGCGGGGATCTTGATGCCCAGCAGCTTCGCGATGCGCTGCGCGTGGTTGCCGGTGGCGGTCACGACATGCTCAGCGGTAATGACCATGCGCTCCTCGGACGGCACCAGGTTGCCGCCTTTTTCGACCATCTTGGTCACGCCGACCTGCCACTCGGAGCCGGTCCATGTGTAGCTGTCCACCTGCCAGCGGCGCTCGATCGCGACGCCACGCTGGCGCGCGCCCTTGGCCATCGCCATCGTCACGTCGGCGGGGTTGATGTAGCCGTCGGTCGGGTGAAAGATCGCGCCTTGCAGGTCGTCGGTGCGCACCAGCGGCCAGCGCTCCTTGATCTGAGAGGGGGTCAGCCATTCGAACGGGACGCCGCAGGTCTCGGCGGTGGCGGCATACAGCATGTATTCATCCATGCGCGCCTGGGTCTGCGCCATGCGCAGGTTGCCCACGACGAAGAAGCCGGCGTTCAGCCCGGTCTCTTCTTCCAGCGTCTTGTAGAACTTGATCGAGTAGTCGTGGATATGCGTCGTCGCATAGCTCATGTTGAAATAGGGCAGCAGGCCCGCGGCGTGCCATGTGCTGCCGCTGGTCAGCTCGTCACGCTCCAGCAGCATGACATCGTCCCAGCCCGCGCGGGCGAGGTGATAGGCGATGGCGGTGCCGACGGCACCACCGCCGACGACGAGGGCTTTGACATGGGTTTTCATGGCGTGACGACTCCCGATCTTTCCCCCGTTGCATAGCGCGGCACGGGGCGGCGCGCAGAGCGGGCCCGACGCGTTTCGGTCGGAAAACGACTCGAGACGCGCGCGGTATGAAATGCGCGTCAGGCGGAACGGGCGGCCTCGGCGATGCGGGCCATGTGGCGCATGTCGGTGCCGCAACAGCCGCCCAGCACCGAGAAATGCGGAAAGCGCGCCCGCAGCGCCGCAAGCTGCGCTGCAAGGTCGTGGGCGTCGCCCGCGTCCAGCGTCTCGGCCTCGTCCAGTTCGGCATGGCTGCACCGCGAGGCATTGGCGACAATGCCGCGCAAGCGGGCCATCCAGGGCGCATCGGACAGCGCGGGCGCGACATGCTCGGGATGGGCGCAGTTCACCATGTAGCCAGCGGCATATCCCGCCGTCGCCGCATCGACCGCGGCAATGGCCTGGCCAAGGGGCGCACCGGTGGGCAAGCGCCCGTCGGTTTCAACCGTGAAGGCGATCACCACGGGCAGGTCAAGCCGCCGCGCCGCGCGGACGATGCCGATCGCCTCGTCCACGCTGCCCAGCGTATAGCCGCTGATCACGTCGACCTCGGTCGCGGCCAGCGTGGCGATCTGCTCGGCGTGATAGGCCTCGGCCTCGTCGGCGGTCATGTCCGGTTCGGCCGCATAGGCGTCGCGCCTTGGGCCGATATTGGCGCTGAGCACCGTGGGCAAGTCGCCCTTTTCGTCGCGAATGGCTGCCATCTGCGCGATGGCCTGCCGGTTCAGGTCGCGCAGGCGGTCGGGCGCATAGCCGATCTCGGCCCCCCGGTCGCGATGGGCAAGCCATGTGGGGCTTTCGAGGATCACGCCGACCCCCTGCGCCCGGCCCAGCGCGATCTGTGCGCGGTAATAGTGTGCCAGCCGGGCGCGCCCCTCGGCGCTTTCCAGAAGCGGATAGGCGGCAAAGCCGGGCAGGTCCACGCCCTGCGAAAAGATCAGGTCGGTTTCCATCCCGGTCCAGGCCAGGAACAGCCCGTCCTCGAACTGCGGCAAGTGGCGGCGGTATCGCGGCATATCCTCTCCGGCGTAACGGCGCGGCGCTCAGCAATCGTGGCGATAGACGAAGATCAGCTCGTCGCTGGTCATCCGGCCGGTCGGCAGGCAGTTGGCAAAGACCTCGCGCGTGCCGCGCAGCACCACGCGCAGCGGGTTCTGCATCACCGGCCCCTCGACCCGGTATTCCAGCGGCTGGCCCGGACAGGCGCTGGAGAACACCCGCGCCAGACCGGCATACCAGTCGCCGATCTTCTGGCCGTTGAACAGCAGCGTCCCCCGCCCCACCCCCGACGACCACAGCGACTGGCGTGGCTGGTCATAGCTGAACCAGCGATCGTTGCCGCTGGCTTGCAGCCGCATGAGAGAACCGTTGTGATCCCAGCAGGAATCGGCCCTTGCGGCCTGCGGTGCGATCAGCAAGGGCAGCGCCAGGGCCGCCGACAGGATGAGCGTGCCGAAATGCTTCATGGCAATATCCTTTGACGAAAAGACCCCGTCAGCCTGAGCCGTGCGGGATCGCCTGTCAAAGGAAACCGGGCTGGATCAGTTTACGCCGCCCAGTGGCCCCGGCTGGTCGAAGGACAGGTCCGCCAGCAGGTCTGGCTGCGGATCGGCCCTTGCGGGAGCCGGAACCGGAGCGGTCTGACCGCCGAGGCGGCGCAGGTCGCGCAGGTTGACGAGGCCCAGGAAACGGCGGATGACGCCTTCGGGGGCGCGGGTCACAAGGTCGATCCGGACGCCGTCCATTTCGGCATGGAAACGGCGCAGGTCATGCGGCAGGTCCCCATCCGAGGCCTTCTCGACCGGGCCGATCCGCTCTTCCCAGTCCAGTCCCTGGATGCGGGCAAACGAGCGTTTGGCAGAGACATGCGTGAAATAGGCGTCGACCTCGTCCTGGTAGCGCGCCCAGGCTGCGGACCCGATGCCGTAGCCGTCGACGCTGACGCGCAGGTCGAGATAGCTGTCGTCGGCAAGATACACCCGCGACACGTCGTCGAGATAGATGTCCAGCAACCGAGCCTCGTGCTGCCCCATGTTGTCCAGGTAGGTCAGGTCCGGGGCGGCAAAGACAAGGTGACGGTCCATCGCCTTCTGCTGCTCGCGGCTGAAAAGGCCGTCATAGGAAACCGACGCCCAGTCATGCGCCTCCCAGCCCAGGGGCGCCGCAGGCAGCGCAGCCGTCACCAGCATCGACCTGCGGAACACCACGCCCAGCGGGCCCTGCGCGCCGTCGAACCGGTCGATCAGCGAAACCATGTATTCGGCGGTGCCATAGCCCTCGCCAGCACGGGCCTTCTGGACGATGAAATCGGCCGCGCCCAGCAGGATCCCCATGCCGAAGGCGACGACGCCCAGAACCATTTTCCTAAAAAGCATGTGCCCGTCTCCCGAACAACCGGTGACAGGCTTGTTGACATGTGTGGCGAAAAGTTGACGGGATCGTGAAGAATTGCCGGAATCGTCCTCTGGAGGGCATTAATCGGCGAAATCAGGCTGATTGATACAGTCGGCCTCTTTCAACCCAACGGCGGGCGGCCTATACAGACCGAGGCCCGGGCCGCAGAGTCGTGGGTTTTTCCATGGACCGCAGGCAGGCTAGGCGATCAAACAATGTTTGGACTGGACAGACTCTTGGGCATGTTCTCCGCGGACATGGCCATCGACCTCGGAACGGCCAACACGCTCGTCTACGTCAAGGGCAAGGGCATCGTCCTGTCCGAACCGTCGGTGGTGGCCTATCACGTCAAGGACGGTGTGAAAAAGGTGCTCGCCGTCGGCGAGGACGCAAAACTGATGCTGGGCCGCACCCCCGGCAGCATCGAGGCGATCCGCCCGATGCGCGAGGGCGTCATCGCCGATTTCGACACCGCCGAGGCGATGATCAAGGAATTCATCCGCAAGGTGCACAAGCGCAGCACCTTCTCCAAGCCCAAGGTCATCGTCTGCGTGCCGCATGGCGCGACGCCGGTCGAAAAGCGGGCGATCCGGCAGTCGGTGCTTTCCGCGGGCGCGCGCAAGGCGGGCCTGATTTCCGAACCCATCGCGGCGGCGATCGGCGCGGGCATGCCGATCACCGATCCGACGGGCAACATGGTTGTCGATATCGGCGGCGGCACGACCGAGGTGGCGGTGCTGTCGCTGGGCGACATCGTCTATGCGCGCTCGGTCCGCGTCGGCGGCGACCGCATGGACGAGGCGATCATCAACTACCTTCGTCGGCAGCAGAACCTGCTGGTGGGCGAATCCACCGCCGAGCGGATCAAGACCAGCATCGGCACCGCACGGATGCCCGATGACGGGCGCGGATCATCGATGCAGATTCGGGGCCGCGACCTGCTGAACGGTGTCCCCAAAGAGACCGAGATCAGCCAGGCGCAGGTAGCCGAGGCGTTGGCCGAACCGGTGCAGCAGATCTGCGAGGCGGTGATGACCGCGCTCGAAGCCACGCCGCCCGACCTTGCCGCCGACATCGTCGACCGGGGCGTGATGCTGACCGGCGGCGGCGCGCTGCTGGGCGACCTCGACCTAGCGTTGCGCGAGCAGACGGGACTGGCCGTGTCCATCGCCGACGAGACGCTGAACTGCGTGGCACTGGGCACCGGCAAGGCGCTGGAATACGAAAAGCTGCTGCGCCACGCCATCGACTACGACAGCTGACGCAGTCCCACCGAACGCACCGAAGGAAGCCGGCCATCGCGCCGGCTTTTTCCATGCCCGCAGATCGTCGATTGCTGCACCTGCACACGCATTTCGTGCAGACTCGTCGCATTTCGTGAAATGCACATCGCCGCTCGTTACCGCCGAGTCCCCCTTCCCCTCACCGCCCGCTTTGCTCTGGTCCAGAGACAAGAGGGAGGTGCGGATGATACCCGCCAATTTCGAATACTACCGGCCCGACAGTGTCGCTGCCGCGCTGGGGATTCTTCAGGAGCATGGCGACGAGGCCCGTGTGATCGCCGGCGGTCACAGCCTGATCCCGATGATGAAGCTGCGCATGGCCGAGGTGCCGCACCTGATCGACCTTCAGGCCATCGCCGCGCTGCGGGGCATCTCGATCGAGGGCGGCACCGTGCGCATCGGCGCCATGACCACCCAGAACGAGCTGATCACCCATGACGACCTGTTGCAGGCCGCGCCGATCCTGCGCGAGGCCGCGCTCCAGATCGCCGACCCGCAGGTGCGCTACATGGGCACGGTGGGCGGCAATGTCGCCAATGGAGATCCCGGCAACGACATGCCCGGCCTGTTCCAGGCGCTGGACGCGTCCTTTGAACTGCACGGCCCCGAGGGCATCCGCAGCGTTCCGGCCCGCGACTTCTACGAGGCGGCCTACATGACCGCGCGCGAGGATGACGAGATCCTGACCGCGATCACCTTTGCCAGGACCAGCGGCGGATACGCCTATGAAAAGCAGAAGCGGAAGATCGGCGACTATGCCACCGCCGCCGCCGCCGTTCTGCTGACGAAAGAGGGCGGCAAGGTCGCCACGGCCGCCATCGCGATGACCAACCTGTCCGACACGCCGGTCTTTTGCGCCGACGCCGCCGGGGCCCTGGTCGGCACCGAATGCACCACCGATGCGCTCGCCGCTGCCGATGCGGCGATGCAGGCCGTCATCGACCCGATGCAGGACAATCGCGGTCCTGCGGAATTCAAGCGCCACGTCGCGGGCGTCATCCTGAAGCGCGCCATCCTGCGCGCCTGGTCGCGCGCCTGAGGGAGGAACACATGGCCAAGAAACTCGTTACCCTGACCGTCAACGGCGAGACACACGAACTCGCCGTCGAGCCCCGCGAACTGCTGATCTACGTCCTGCGCGAAAAACTGCGCCTGACTGGCCCGCATGTCGGCTGCGAAACCAGCCATTGCGGCGCCTGCACCGTGGACCTGAACGGCAAGTCGGTGAAATCCTGCACCGTGCTGGCCGCACAGGCCGACGGCGCCGAGATCACCACGATCGAGGGCATCGGCAAGCCCGATGCGTTGCACGTCCTGCAAGAGATGTTTCGCGAGCATCACGGGCTGCAATGCGGCTTCTGCACGCCGGGCATGATCACCCGTGCCTACCGCCTGCTCCAGGAGAACCCGACCCCCACCGAGGAAGAGGTGCGGTTCGGGATCTCGGGCAACCTGTGCCGCTGCACCGGTTACCAGAACATCGTGAAATCCATCCTCGCTGCCGCCGAGCAGATGAACGCCATGAAGGAGGCCGCAGAATGAAGGACCTCGACGAACGCGAAGAGCGCCGCAGCGCGCTCAAGGGCCTTGGCTGCTCGCGCAAGCGGGTAGAGGACGTCCGCTTTACCCAGGGCAAGGGCCATTATGTCGACGACATCAGCATGCCCGGTATGCTGCACGGCGATTTCGTGCGCTCGCCCTATGCCCATGCCCGCGTGGTCAGCATCGACGCCTCCAAGGCGCTGGCCCTGCCCGGCGTTGTGGCCGTGCTCACCGCCAAGGATCTCGAACCGCTGTCGCTGCACTGGATGCCGACACTGGCGGGCGACAAGCAGATGGTGCTGGCCGACGGCAAGGTGCTGTTCCAGGGCCAGGAAGTGGCCTTTGTCGTTGCCAAGGACCGCTACATCGCGGCCGACGCCGTGGAACTGGTCGAGGTGGAATACGAGGAACTGCCGGTTCTCGTCGACCCGTTCGAGGCGCTGCAATCGGACGTGGTCCTGCGCGAGGACATAAAGGACGCCAAGGAAGGCGCCCACGGCCCGCGCAAGCATCACAACCACATCTTCACATGGGAAGAAGGCAACGCGGAGGCCACCGAACAGGCGATCGGCGCGGCCGAGGTCGTGGCCGAGGAGATGATCTATTACCACCGCACCCATCCCTGCCCGCTGGAACCCTGCGGCACCGTCGCCAGCATGGACAAGGTCAATGGCAAGCTGACGATCTGGGGCACCTTCCAGGCGCCGCACGTGGTGCGCACCGTGGCCTCGCTGCTGTCGGGGATCGAAGAACACAACATCCGCGTCGTCAGCCCCGATATCGGCGGCGGGTTCGGAAACAAGGTCGGCGTCTATCCCGGCTATGTCTGTGCCATCGTGGCCTCCATCGTGACCGGCGTTCCGGTCAAGTGGATCGAGGACCGGATGGAAAACCTGATGGCCACCGCCTTTGCCCGCGACTACTGGATGAAGGGTCGGATCGCTGCCACCAAGGAAGGCAAGATCACCGCGCTCGACGTGCACGTGACCGCCGACCACGGCGCATTCGATGCCTGCGCGGACCCGACCAAGTTCCCGGCGGGCTTCTTCCACATCGTCACCGGGTCGTATGACATCCCCGTGGCGCATGTGGCGGTGGACGGCGTCTATACCAACAAGGCGCCGGGCGGCGTGGCCTATCGCTGTTCCTTCCGCGTGACCGAGGCCGCCTACTGCATCGAGCGCATGATCGAGGTTCTGGCCATCGAGCTGGGGATGGACGCAGCCGAGCTGCGGCGCATCAACTTCATCAAGAAGGAGCAGTTCCCCTACCAGTCCGCGCTGGGCTGGGAATATGACAGCGGCGACTACCACACCGCCTGGGACAAGGCGCTCAAGGCCGTCGATTACGAAGGGCTGCGGAAAGAGCAGGCCGAGCGGGTCGAGGCGTTCAAGCGTGGCGAGACCCGCAAGCTGCTGGGCATCGGCCTGACCCACTTCACCGAGATCGTCGGCGCGGGCCCGGTCAAGAACTGCGACATCCTCGGGATGGGCATGTTCGACAGCTGCGAAATCCGCATCCACCCCACGGGGTCGGCCATCGCGCGTCTCGGCACGATCAGCCAGGGTCAGGGCCACGCGACGACCTTCGCGCAGATCCTGGCCAGCGAGATCGGCCTGTCGGCGGACTCGATCACCATCGAGGAAGGCGACACCGACACCGCGCCTTACGGCCTTGGCACCTACGGGTCGCGCTCGACCCCGGTGGCGGGGGCGGCGACCGCGATGGCGGGGCGCAAGATCCGCGCCAAGGCGCAGATGATTGCCGCCTACCTGCTGGAAGTGCATGACGACGACCTGGAATGGGACGTGGACCGTTTCGTGGTCAAGGGCGCGCCCGAGCGCTTCAAGACCATGAAGGACATCGCCTATGCGGCCTACAACCAGGCCATTCCGGGGCTGGAACCGGGTCTCGAGGCGGTCAGCTATTACGATCCGCCCAACATGACCTACCCGTTCGGCGCCTATATCTGCGTCATGGAGGTCGACGTGGATACCGGCGAATGGGAGGTGCGCCAGTTCTACGCGCTGGACGATTGCGGCACCCGGATCAACCCGATGGTGATCGAGGGCCAGGTCCATGGCGGCGTCACCGAGGCGCTGGCCATCGCGATGGGCCAGGAGATCGCCTATGACGAGATGGGCAACTGCAAGACCGGCACGCTGATGGACTTCTACCTGCCGACCGCATGGGAGACGCCCAACTACACCACCGACTTCACCGAGACGCCCTCTCCGCATCATCCGATCGGGGCCAAGGGCGTGGGCGAAAGCCCGAACGTGGGTGGCGTGCCGGCGTTTTCCAACGCGGTGCACGACGCATTCCGCGCTTTTGGCCTGCGGCAATCACATATGC
This sequence comes from Thetidibacter halocola, assembly GCF_018224955.1. Taxonomy (GTDB): domain Bacteria; phylum Pseudomonadota; class Alphaproteobacteria; order Rhodobacterales; family Rhodobacteraceae; genus Thetidibacter; species Thetidibacter halocola. The sequence continues at coordinate 331,538 of NZ_JAGTUU010000005.1, read as the reverse complement.
CCCATGACCACTGGCGAATCTGGAAGATAGCCCAATCTCTTGGACTGCATCAGTAATCCCTTTGACAGGAGAAATGCAGTGAAGATCGAAACCCTTTGGCGCCCCTCGGGGCGCCGACCGGCCACGATGGTCGGTGCCGCCGCCCTGGTCATGGCCCTTGCCACGCAAGGCCTCGCCCAAAGCGATCATTCGACCCACACCGCGCATGGCGCGGCTCATGGCCAGGCGGCGCAGACGCCCTCGACCGAGGCTTTCATCGCGGCCAATGACCGGATGCACGCCGCCATGGCGATCGAGTTCACCGGCGATGCCGATGTCGATTTCGCCAGAGGTATGATCGCCCACCACGAAGGCGCGGTCGAGATGGCGCAGGTGCTGCTGCAATTCGGCACCGACCCGGACATGCGGGCGCTGGCCGAAGAGATCATCGCCGCGCAGGAGCCCGAGATCGCACTCATGCGCGACTGGCTGGCCAGGCGCGGACTGGAATAACGACGACATCGGGCGCCGCGACCCTCGCGGCGCCTCGACCGCCCGAGGGGAGGAGGGGCGCGGAATGAAGGACTTGCAGCAACAGCTTGCCCGGCAGGGCTATGTCGCCGGCGACGACCTTGCCATGGCGCTGCACCTGGCCGTGACGCTGGGCCGCCCGCTGCTGCTTGAAGGGGCGGCGGGCGTCGGCAAGACGGAAATCGCCCGCGCCCTGGCTGCGGCGCGCGAGACGCGGCTGATCCGGCTGCAATGCTACGAGGGGCTTGATGCCAGCCACGCCATCTACGAATGGAACTACCAGCGGCAGCTGCTGGCGATTCAGGCCGGCCGCGGCGAGGAAGACATCTTTTCCCGACAGTACCTGCTGGAACGGCCGCTGTTGCAGGCCATCACGCAGGCGATGCCGCCCGTCCTGCTGATCGACGAGATCGACCGCGCCGACGAGGAATTCGAGGCCTACCTGCTGGAGATCCTGTCGGATTTCCAGGTCACCGTGCCGGAACTGGGCACCATCGAGGCCACCACCCGGCCCATCGTGATCCTGACCGCGAACGGCACGCGCGACCTGTCCGACGCGCTGCGGCGCCGCTGCCTTTATACCCATGTGGACTATCCCGACCGCAAGACGGAACTGGCGATCCTGAATGCCCGCCATCCCGGGCTCGAGGCGAAGCTCGCCGGGCAGATCGTGGGTTTTGTCCAGTCCCTGCGCAAGGAAGAACTGCGCAAGACGCCCGGCATCGCCGAGATGCTGGATTTCGCCGCGGCGTTGGCGGGGCTGGGCCTGTCGGACCTGACCGAGGATCCTGCCGCGCTGTCCGCCGCCCTGGCGACCTTGCTCAAGACCGAGGCCGACCGCGCGGCGATCCCGCCCGAGGTGGCTGCGCGCCTGGCGGGAAAGGCAGCATGAGCCGCGTCACCCGCTTTGCCGCCCGCGATCCGGGGCCCATGGCGCGCCTTTCGGCCTTCATGGACCATCTGCGCAGCCACGGCTTTCAGCTGGGCGTGTCGGAAACCGCGACGGCGACCTCGGCACTGCTGTGCTTGCCGACGCCTGAACCGGGGGCCGTGCGCTCTGCCCTGCGGGCGGTCTGCGCGGGCAATGCCGAACAGGCGGCGCGGTTCGACGCGCTGTTCGACGCCTTCTGGATGGATGCGGGCCGCGTGCGGCAAAAGGCGGTGCCGACGGATCGCGCCGCCGACCACACCAGCAGTTCGCGCCGCGACGAAGGCGCCGAGCCCGCTGCTGGCGCCGGAGGCATCCATGCGCCCGACGGCCATGATGGCGGCGAGGCCGAAAGCGACGGCGAGGGCCTTTTGCAGGCCGCCCGCAACGCCAACCTGATGAAGAAGGACCTGCGCGACCTCGTCTCGCCCGACGACATCCGCCAGGCCGAGGCCATCGCCCGCCGCCTGGGCGCTGCGCTGCGCGACCGCCGCTCGCGCCGGCGCAAGGCCGCGCGGCGGGGCAGCGTGCTGGATTTCCGCCGCACCATTCGCCGCGCGCTTCAGACCGGCGGCGCGCCGCTGCGCCTCGCCATGCGCCGCCGTCCCGACCGGCCGGTAAAGATCGCGGCGCTGGTGGACGTGTCGGGCTCGATGCTGGTCTATGCGCGGCCCTTCCTCGCCTTCCTTGCCGGGCTGCTACGCGCGGACGATGCCGCCGACGCCTACCTGTTCCACACCCGCCTGACCCGGATCACCGAGGCGCTGCGCGACGAGGACCCGATGCGCGCGCTGAATCGCACCACGCTTCTGGCCGACGGGATCGGCGGTGGCTCGAAGATCGGCGGCGCGCTACAGCATTTCAACCGCAGCTATGCGCGCCGCCTGGTCGATGGCCGCACCGTCGTCCTGATCCTGTCCGACGGCTACGACACCGACCCGCCCGAAGCCATCGCCGACGCCCTGGCAGAGCTGCGCCGCCGCGGCTGCCGGATCGTCTGGCTGAACCCGCTCAAGGGCTGGCGCGGATACGAACCCGTGGCGCGGGGCATGGCCGCCGCCCTGCCGCATCTAGACCTGTTCGAGGCGGCCAACACGCTCGACGATCTTGCCGCGCTGGAACAGCGACTGGAGGCGCTATGACGCTGATGACCGATCCTGCCACCGACCCCGCCTTTGCCGCGGCCCTCGCCGCCCGCCAGGCAAAGGGCACGCCCTTTGCCATCGCCACCGTGATCCGCACGCTGGCCGCCACCGCCGCAAAGCCCGGCGCCAAGGCTCTTCTGGCCGAGGACGGCACGCTGATCGCGGGCTTCCTCGGCGGCGGATGTGTGCGGTCTGCCGTCGCCCGCGCCGCGCGCGAGGCGGTCGAAAACGGGCAGCCGCAACTGGTCTCGATCCGGCCCGAGGACCTGCTGGCCGAACAGGGCGTCGCGCCCGGCGAGACTCGCGACGGCATCCGCTATGCCCGCAACGGCTGTCCGTCGCGCGGGTCGCTGGACATCTTCATCGAACCCGTTCTGCCGCGGCCCCGGCTGGCGATCTGCGGCGGGGGGCCGGTGGCACTCGCACTGGCCGCGCTGGCGGAACGGTTCCAGTTCCACCGCATGCTGGCCCTGCCGGGTCCGGCCACCGGCGCCCTGCCCGCCTGCGAGACGATCATCGAGGGGCTGGACGACCCGGCCTGCCTGAGCGGCGCGTCCTATGTGGTGATCGCCACGCAAGGCGCGGGCGACCTTCCTGCCCTGCGCGCAGCGCTGGCCAGCCCCGCGCGCCACATCGCCTTTGTGGCCAGCCGTGCCAAGGCGGAGGCGATGCACGCCAAACTGCGCGCCGAAGGCGTCGACGAAGCGGCGCTGGCGCGCGTCCATGCCCCCGCAGGCCTGCCGATCAACGCCATCACCCCCGACGAGATCGCGCTGTCGATCCTCGCCGACCTTGTGGCCCGACGCCGCGGCGGCCAGCGCGCGGCCCCCTGAAACCCCATCCGCATCCGGGAAACGACCAGGAAGAACCCATGGAACTGAACGAAGAGATCCTCATCCCCGCCCCCCGCGACCGCGTCTATGCCGCGCTCAACGATCCGCAGGTGCTGCAAGCATGCATTCCCGGCTGCGAGGAGCTGATCAAGCATTCCGACACCGAGCTCGAGGCCAAGGTCGTGCTCAAGATCGGGCCGGTAAAGGCGCGCTTTTCCGGCGCGGTGACGCTGAACCCGGAAAACCCGCCAGAACGCTTCAGCCTGACCGGCCAGGGCAATGGCGGCGCGGCCGGTTTCGCAAAGGGCGGCGCGGAGGTGACGCTGACCGAGGAAGCGGGCGGCACGCGGCTTGTCTACGAGGCGAAGGCCGAGATCGGCGGCAAGCTGGCGCAGCTGGGCTCTCGCCTGGTGCAGGCGACCGCGAAAAAGCTGGCGGCGAAGTTCTTCGACAGTTTCGCGGAGGAAGTCCAAAGAACCGAGGCGGCCTGAGCCGGGCAATGCAACGTGCACGCGCGCCGCTCAGGGACGGCAGATGCCGACCGGGCACCCCGGAGCATGGCGCCCCATCCTTGCACCGTCACTCTCAGCGGCGTGTCTTTGCGCCGGTCGCGTTGCGCACCAGCTTGCCGAAGGCGCGATCCTTTTCACGTCTCTGGAACAGGCTAGCGGAGTTGAAGGCGTCTTCTGCCTGAAGCTTGCGCCAGCGGGCCAGGCGCGCTGGGTCGAGCCGTCCCTCGGCGACGGCCGCAACGACGGCGCAGCCCGGTTCGGTGTCGTGCTGGCAGTCGGCAAAGCGGCACCCGGTCACCATGGCCGCGATATCCTCGAAGACATCGGCAATCCCCGCGGCCGCGTCCGCAAGCTGGAGTTCCCGCATACCCGGCGTGTCAAGCACGAGACAGCCGCCGGGAATCGCGTGGAGTTCCCGGTTCGTCGTCGTGTGCCGGCCCCGCGCGTCGTCCTCGCGGATGGCTTGGGTTGCGACCGCCTGCCGCCCCAGCAGCGCGTTTGTCAGGGTGGATTTGCCGACGCCCGACGATCCAAGGAAGGCAACCGTCCGGCCGGGTCGGCACCAATTCGCCAGCGCCCTTGCCGGTTCATCGCCACGGGCGTCGAGGGCGATGACCGCCATCCGGTCCGAAATCGCCCTGGCCGCGTCGACATAGGGCGCGGGATCGTCGACCAGGTCGGTCTTGGTCAGCACGATCACCGGCTCGACCTCGGCATCGAAGGCCAGCGCCGCGTAGCGTTCCAGCCGGGCGACGTTGAAATCCTGGTTGCAGGAGGTGACGATAAAGACCGTATCGATGTTCGCTGCGATCGGCTGCACGCCACGGCCCGTGCCCGGAGCGCGCCGCTTGATCAGGCTCTTGCGTTCCAGCACGCGGCACGACTGGGGCTGGGCACGATCCAGCAGCAGCCAGTCGCCGACCGTCGCGTCGACCCCCGGCGGAACCGTCTCGTCGATGCCCTCGCCCACCACGTGCAGCCCGCTGCGATGCACGGCGACGACCCGCACCGGGGGCGTCTCGGCCAGTGCATCGACGTCGATCTGCTGGGCAAAGAACGGATCCCAGCCGAGGCGGTCCAGCGCGGAACGCTCCTTTTGCAGCGGAGCGGCAGCCGGCAGAAAGGCGGAGTAGTCGCGGACCATCACCAGAACCTCGGATCATTCAGCGCCGGCACACATGTACACGGCCCCCTGAGCGGCGTCAGCGCCGCCCCGGTCAGCGATTGCCCGATCCAGCCCTCGGGGTGGCTGAGAGGCAGCGGCGCGGCGGCGGTGGACTCGGACAAGGGCACGAAGCCGACCTTGCCATAGAAAGCCGGATTGCCATAGGTCATAGCCACATGGACGCCGTTTTTGTGCAGCACGCCCAGCGCGTGCTGCAGCAGCGCCTGGCCGATGCCCTCGCCCTGCCGGTCGGTCGCCACCGCCAGCGGCGACAGCAGAAAGACCCTGCGCGGGTCGGCGGCATAGCGCAGCCGGGTGAACACGGCAACGCCGAGCAGGGCACCGTCCTCCTCGGCGAGGAAGATGTGCAGGTCCTGCGGCGGGGTGCTGGCCATCTGGCTGCGGACGAGCCCGCCGACCAGGGCGCCTTCCCCGGCCCCTTCGGAGGCGGTGAAACTCGCGGTGACAAGGTCGGCGATCTGCCTCTCCCTGTCCTTGAACGCGTCCGAGAACTGCATCCTCTTGTCTCCATCAACGGGGCGGGAAACCGTTCCGCGGCCCGTCTCGGACTGCGACGCGATCCACCTCCGGGCCGGTGTAGCACGAAAGCCGCGAGGCGGGATGCCCCTCATGCGCGCCCAGCCCTGACCCCGCCCTGCGGGCCGGGACGCAGCCCGCGTCCATCACACGAATAAGGCCTGCCAGCTTTCGCTGGCAGGCCTGGTCTTGCTGCGCCCGCAAATCGCCTGTTGCCGGCCCGGCGGGACGTTCGGGTTTCGCGATCAGCGCGGGATCATCCGTAGACCAGTCTTGGCAGGAAGGTGATGATCTGCGGGAACAGCATGCAGAGCACCAGCCCGACGATCTGAAGCGCCAGGAAGGGCAGCGCCGACTTGAAGATGTCGGACATCGGGATTTCCGCAGGCGCCACACCGCGCAGATAGAACAGTGCATAGCCGAAGGGCGGCGACAGGAAGCTCATCTGCATGTTCACGAGGTAGAGAACCCCGAACCACAGCACCAGGTCGTCCGGGCTGTCGAGGCCGAAGGCCGCGGCACCCAGCGCCTTGATGATCGGCACGAAGATCGGCACGCAGAGCAGCAGGATGCCGACCCAGTCCAGGAACATTCCCAGGATCACCAGCAGGATCTGCATCAGGATCAGCACGCCCCAGGGGCCAAGGCCAGTGGCCGCGATCGCGTCGTTGACGAACTGCTGCCCGCCTTCCAGCACATAGAGCCCGACAAAGATCGTCGCGCCGAACATGATCCAGATCACCATCGCGCTTGCCTTGAGCGTCGTGGTGCAGGCCTCGCGCACCGTGGGCCAGTCCAGCTTGCGGTGGATGGCGGCCACGATGAACGCGCCGAAGGTGCCGATGCCAGCCGCCTCGACCGGCGTCGCCACACCCGAGAAGATGATGCCCAGCACCACCACGACCAGAGTGATCGGCGCCGTCATCTTGCCGACCAGCTGGATCTTCTCGCGGGTAGAGACGCGCTCCTCGACCGGGATGGCCGGACCGAGCGCCGGGTTGATGTAGCTGCGGATCACCACATAGAGGATGTACATTCCCGACAGCATCAGACCCGGAATGACCGCGCCGATGAACAGCTCTCCCACCGACTGTTCGGCAACCACCGCGTAGATGATCGCCAGGATCGACGGCGGGATCAGGATGCCCAGCGTGCCGCCGGCCATGATCGAACCCATCGCGATCTTGGGGTCATAGTTGCGCTTCAGCATGGCGGGCAGCGCGATGATGCCCATCGTCACCACCGCCGCGCCGATCACGCCGACCATCGCCGCGAGGATCGTCGAGGCGATGATCGTTGCCGCCGCGAGGCCCCCTTTCAGTCCGCCCATGACCTTGTAGATCACGTCGAACATGTCGTTGATGATCCCCGCCCTTTCGAGCATCGCGGCCATGAAGATGAAGAGTGGAATGGCCGAGAGCTGATAGTTGGTCATCAGCGGGAAGATGCGGCTTGGCACGATGTTCAGCGCCCGCGCGTCACCCAGGACAAACAGAAAGACGCAGGCGAGGCCCCCTGTGACAAAGGCCAGTGGCAGACCCGCCATGAGCAGCGCCAGAAGGCTGCCGAACATGATGAGCGTCAGCCACTCGATTCCGATTTCGATACCCATGCCTCAGTTCCCCCGCGCGATTTCACGGATGTCTTTCGACAGTTTCGACACGCCCTGCAGCACCAGCAGCAGGCCGCCCATCACCATCACCCACTTCATCGGCCAGAGCGGCACTTCCCATTCGTTGAAGCTGATCTCGCCCCAGCGGATGTTCGGGTCGGTCCACTGGCCACCGCTCAGAGAGCCCAGCATCTCGAAGAAGCCGAGATTGCCGCGCGCCCATTCGGATACGACCGAGTTGCCGGTCGGCACGGCCAACGCGTCCATCGCGAAGATCCACGACGTGACCAGCAGGGTGCCGGCGAAGATGAAGAAGAAGATCGAAGTAAGCAGATCGACCCAGGCCTTCTTCGGCCTGGACAGCGGGGCATAGAAGATGTCGACCCGCACGTGGCTTTCGGTCATCATCGCGTAGGCGCCGGAAATCAGGTACTGCATGCCAAACATCAGGTACATCGACTCGTGTGCCCAGTTCGTCGGCGAGCCGAAGACGTAGCGCGCGATCACCTCGTAATAGTAGACGAAGACCGCGATCACCGCCCAGTAGGCAACGAATTCACCGCAGAACAGCGACAGCCGGTCAATCCAGTTCTCGGCATAGTCGCGGTCGTGCTTGGGCCCTTCCTCGGCCTCGGCGGCCCTCAGGGCCTTTTCGGCCTCGGTCATTTCCTCATGTGCGGGCAGCGCGGCGTTGGCCCGTTTCACCAGCCCCGGCAGCAGCACGAAGTCGATCGCCAGCAGGGCGAGGATCGCGTAGAATGCATAGCCGGCGGCGGTGTCCCAAAAAGCACGCGCAACCGACGCCTCGTCTCGCTGCGGGCCCATCTGTTCGATCGTGGCGCGGGCCTCGGTCAGGCGCTCTTCGCCGGTGGCGATGGTGCTCTCGGCGCGTTCCAGGCGGCGTTCGGCGCCACGGCGGGCGAAAGACCCTTCCTCGGCGGCCTCGACCGCGGCGCGGATCTCGTCGAGATCGGCGCGGGCCTCGGCGACGCGGCCTTCCTCGCGCTCCAGCACGCGTTCGGCGACGCGCATCTGGTTCTGGTAGTCCGACAGGACCGTGCGCGCGTCATGCTCCTGGCTGTTGGCATACAGGATGAACAGGAAGATCGGAATATAGACCAGCCCGATCATGCTTTTGACGTAGAACCGATGCAGGCCGATGATCCCGCCGGTGACGGCGATCATGTAGCCCAGCGGTAGCGTATAACGTTTCTGTTCCGGTTGCGGGCGACGGGACAGGACCATCGCCACGATGGGAAATACGATCAGACCCACCCAATACAACCAATGCGGTAGCGTAAAACTCAGCCCCGGCATGGCGCTCCCCATGTGTTATTGGCTTTGCAAGGAAACCGCCCGGCGCGACCACGCGCCGGGCGGCAACAAGAACCGTCCGTCAGGCGATCAGAGCTTCAGCTCGAGCCCTTCGGTCAGTGCCGGATCCACGTAGCCGAGCGAACCCGACATCATGTAGTCCAGCTGGATCTTGAAGACGCGCGCGGCGTTCGGATCGCGGTTCGCGTAGTCGAACCAGATCGGCACGGCGACCTCGGTCATCAGTTCCACGTCGTCCTGGCTGAGGCGCGTGACCTCGGTGCCGTCGGCCTCGAACTTGCCCCAGGCTTCCTGGTCGGCGGCCTGGATCGCGGCATGGTGCATGTCCGAGTAGACATGCGTTTCCATCTCGACGAACTGCTTCATCTGCGGGCTCAACGCGTCCCAGGCGGCCTGGCCCACGGTGATATCCATGATGTCGACCGGCTGATACAGCGACATGAAGCCCGGCGGGCCCATGACGATGTAATCGGTCACCTGGCTGAAGCCGAGCGCGTAGTTCACCGCCGGGCCCACGTAGTCGGCCACGTCGATGGTGCCCTTTTCCAGCGCCGGGAAGATTTCCGAACCGGGCAGAACGGTGGTTTCGGCGCCGATGGCGGTGAAGATTTCCGCCACCATGCCGCCGGGCAGGCGCATCTTGCGGCCCGCGAAGTCGTCGATCGAGCGGATCGGAACCTTCGAGTGGATGATGTTCGGGCCGTGATGCACGGGGCCGACAAAGACCAGGCCCTGCGCGGCATACAGTTCGCGCGCGATGTCGAGACCGCCGAGGCCGTAGTAAAACACGTCGAATTCGTGCGGGTTGCGCATGCCCAGCGGGATCGACGTCAGGAAGGTCGCCGCCGGAATGATGCCCTGTGCGTAGATCGTGAAGGGGTTCACCGCCTCGAGCACGCCGTTCTTGACGGCGTCATACAGCTGGAAGTCGCCCACGACGTCGTTGGCGCCGAAGGGCTGGAAGGCCAGCTCACCGCCGGTCTTTTCCACGATGGTGGCGCACCAGTCCTTGAAGATCTGGAGGCCGGCGCCGCCTGGCCAACTGGTCTGGATCTTCCAGGTGGTGGTCTGCCCCTGCGCGGTCGCGATGGCCGGTGCCGCCAGCGTGGCAGCCCCCGCCCCAGCGAAGGCACGCAACGCGCCCCGGCGCGTCGTTGTCTTGATGGTCATGGATATCCTCCCTTGGATTTTTCGGCGCGAGTCCGGTGCAAGCAGCCCCCCGCCGGTTTGGCCAATTTAACGTGAACATCCGGAATTGGTAAGAATTTTTTTCCGATATCGCTAACCGCACGGAATCCATGCAGTTGGCGAATGCATGGAACAGTCTGTCCAGTCCTTCCGACGCGCGAGATCGGGTCGGGGACAGGCCGTCCGCCGGTTCAGAACAGAACGATGTCGTCCAGCAGCCCCGCGTTCGACGCAAGGTTGGTGAAGGTCACGGACTGGCCAGACCCGAAATCGAGAACGAGGCTGCCCGAGGTCGTGTCCGAGATCGAATCCAGATAGACCTGATCCACAGCCCCCGTCCACAAGGCCGAGGAAACCTGCAACGCATCGATCCCCACTTCGAAATCCGTCACCGTGTCGGCATTGATGCCGGAGGCGAAAACAAAGGTATCCGTCCCCGCGCCCCCCGTCGCCGTGTCATTGCCGCCGCCCATGCGTATCAGGTCGTTGCCCTTGCCGCCGACCACGAAATCATCTCCGAACTGCACCTGCTCGTTGTCGACCCACAGATCGTCGCCATCGCCCAGGTAGGCCCGGTCGCGCCCATTGCCGCCCACTACCGTGTCGTTGCCGGCACCGCCGAAAAGCGTGTCGTTCTGGTTGCCGCCGTAGAGCCGGTCGTTGCCGAGCCGCCCGATCAGTTTGTCGTTGCCGCCTTGTCCGTGGAACACGTCGTCGCCCGCGCCGCCGCTTACAGTGTCGTGGCCTGCATTGGCAAAGACCGTGTCGCGGCCGTTCGCACCACCCTGCGTATTGTCAACGAAAAGATCGTTGCCGCCGCCCAGGTAGACGAGGTCGCGCCCGTCACCACCGATGACGCGGTCGTCGCCCGTGCCGCCACGAAGAGTGTCAAAGCCCGGGCCTCCAAAGATAGTGTCGTTGCCCGCCTCGCCCATCACGCTGTCGTTGTCGATCCCGCCATCCAGACGGTCGTCGCCCACACCGCCCACCAGCGTGTCGGCGCCCCGGTTGCCATAGGCCTCGTCGTTGCCCCTGCCTCCCAGAAGCCTGTCATCGCCTGATCCGCCCAGGATCGAGTCATTGTCGGCATCGCCGTTCAGCGTATCATTGCCGTCGTTCCCGGTGATCGTGTCGTTGCCCCCAAGTCCGGACAGCATGTCCGAACCGGGCGAGCCGTGGAGATCATCTGCACCTTCGGTCGCGGACACCGGGTTGTCGACCGTCACGAAGGCTTCCATCGCCTCGCGCAGATCGGTCGGGAAAAGACCGTTATCGATATCCTCGAGATACCCTATGCCATCGCTTTCGAAGTCGAGTACCACCGTGCCGGGGGCCGGACGCCCCGACGCGAGAATGTCGAATACTGCGGCGTCGATCCTCGGAAAGAAGGACGTGATCATGACGTCGGAAAAAGCTCCGGGATCGAACATATCCATGCCGATGACCCGCACGCCATTGTCGCTGGCATATTGCAGAACGCCGAGGGATGTTCCGCCGGACGGGCTGACAAGTACATCGACACCTGAGGCCACCATGGCTGACGCTAACTCTGCGCCCCTCACCGGGTCGTTCCACGCCGCGGGCGTGTTTCCCGTCATGACGATGTCCACGATGACAGAGGGATCGGCAGCGATCGCACCGGATCGGTAGGCTTCGGCCGCGGCGATCTGCTCGGGGGTCGCCATGCCGCCGACGAAGCCGATCCTTCCGGTGTCGGACGCGAGTGCGGCAAGATATCCGGCCGCCTCGGCGGCACCAGCCAGGTCGAAAAGTATCGACGTCACATTCGGGGCGCTGACCTCGGCACCGATCACGACAAACGAAGTGTCAGGGAAGAAAGGCGCAACATCGGCGACCGCATCATCGAAACCGATGCCGACTGTTATGATCGGCGAGTTGTCCCGCTCGGCGAAGCGACGAACCGCAAACTCGCGTTGCGCTTCCGTGACGATCTCGAGACTGTCATAGCTGCCGCCCGTTTCGGAGACCCACGCCTCGGCCCCGAGGAACGCGGCCTCATTGTAGCTCTTGTCGAATTTTCCGCCGAGGTTGAAAATGAGTGCTGCAATCGACATTTGGCGTTACTCCAAAAAAAACCGGAAACAATTCGATCTTCCAGACAGTATCGAGAAGGGCGAATTTTTCAAGGCAGCGGCACTGACCACACGTCATGCGAAGACTGCGCGCGGCTGAACTCAAAACGCGCCACATGGCAGCGGATCGAGGCGACGTGTGCGGGAAGCCCCTTTCAAGTTCGGGTATCCGGTCCGAACCGTGGCGCGCGCAATTCCCGGCGAATGGACAGCGCGACAGCATCGCGCCAACCTGCTGTGCCCTCGCCGGTTTCAAAAGCCGTCCTCAATACAGGACGATGTCGTCCAGCAACCCCGAATTCGTGGCCAGGCCGTTCAGCCGCAGCGTGTCGCCATTGTCGAAGGTCAGCACCAGCGTCCCGGAGGACGTGTCCGACAGCGCGTCGAGCCGCGCCTGGTCCAGCGTGCCGAGCCACAGCGCCTGGTGAATCTGCAACTCGTCCACTCCCAGCTCGAAGTCGTAGATCGTGTCGTTGCCGATCTGCGGGTTCAGGTAGAACGTGTCCGCGTCGCGCCCGCCGCCCACCGCGTCGTCGCCGCCGAAGAGGCTGATCGTGTCCTCGCCCCAGCCGCCATAGACCGTGTCGTTTCCGAACTGCACCTGGCTGTCATCCACCCAGACATCGTTGCCGCCGCCCATGTAGGCGAGGTCTGCGCCGAGGCCGCCCACCACCAGGTCGTCGCCGCCCAGGCCACGCAGCGTGTCGTTCTGGTTGCCGCCGCGGATCGTGTCGGCACCATCGCCCCCGATCAGCAGGTCGTGGCCTGCGTTGCCGTCGATCAAATCGTCGCCCGCGCCGGTCTCGATCGTGTCCTGGCCGCCGCCGCCCGCGACGGTGTCGCGGCCCAGGACACCGCCCTGCGCCACGTCGGTATAGCGGTCGTTGCCGCTGCCCAGCAGGACGAAATCCGGCCCCCAGCCGCCCGTGACCACATCGTGACCGTCGCCCGCGTCGATGCTGTCGGCCTGGCCGCCGCCGTCGATGATGTCGTCGTCGGCACCGCCCTGGATGCTGTCCTCGCCATCCTCGCCCGACAGGCTGTCGGCCCCGCCGCCGCCGCGCAAAGTGTCGTTGCCGTTGCCGCCCCAGACGGTGTCGGCCCCGGCAGTGCCGGTCTGGGCGTCGTCCTCGAACAGGTCGTCACCCTCTCCCAGCAGCACCGTGTCCGGGCCGCCGTCACCGAACACCGTATCGTCGCCGGCACCGCCCTCGATCCGGTCGGCCCAGGTGCCGCCGCGGATCTCGTCCGCGCCCTCGCCGCCCAGCAGAGTGTCGGACCCCGATCCGCCGTCGATGTAATCGGCCCCACCGTCGCCCTGGATGCTGTCGTTTCCATCGTCGCCCAGCAGCAGGTCGGCATCGTCGCCGCCAAGGATCGTGTCGGCGCCCTGTCCGCCAGAGACCACGTCCGCGCCCGCGCCGCCCTCAATCCGGTCGTTGCCCCAACCGCCGAACATGTCGTCGAATCCGTTGCCGCCCAGCAGCGTGTCGGCTCCTGTTCCGCCACTCAACGAGTCGTTGTCCTCGCCGCCCTCGATGGAATCGTCACCATCGTCGCCATGCAGCGCATCGTCGCCGCCCCCGCCAAGCAGCGTGTCGTTGCCCTCGCCGCCCTGCACCGTGTCGAGGCCATAGAGTCCGCCCTGCGAGCCGTCGACAAAGCGGTCTGACCCTGCGCCAAGCAGGATGAAGTCGCGCCCGCCGCCGCCCAGCACCGTGTCGTCGCCGTCGCCCGCGTCGATCGTATCGCCCTGGTTGCCGCCGTCGATGAAGTCGTTGCCCTCGCCGCCGAGGATCGAGTCTGCGCCGTCCTCGCCGAACAAGCTGTCATCGCCGCCATCCGCGAGGATCGTGTCGTCGCCATCGCCGCCCCGCACCGTGTCGCGGCCGGCCGCGCCGGTCTGGCTTTCGTCCTCGAACAGGTCGTCGCCCGCACCCAGCGTGACGAAATCTGTGCCGAGCCCGCCCTTGACCGAGTCTTCGCCATCGCCTGCGTCGATCGTATCGGCCCAGCTGCCGCCGTCGATCACGTCGTCGCCGATGCCGCCCTCGATGCTGTCGTTCCCGGCGTCGCCGATGATGGTGTCGTTGCCGCCCGCGGCCCGGATCGTGTCGGCGCCATCGCCGCCGATGAACCAGTCGCTGCCGGCAAAGCCGTCTTCGAACCCGTCCAGCAGCAGGTCGTCGCCCGCGCCGCCGTTCACCGTGTCGCGGCCCAGGCCGCCATCCATCGTGTCGGCATCGGAGCCGCCGCCCATCAGGTCGTTGCCAAGCTGGCCCTCCATCAGGTCGCGCCCGTCATTGCCGTCCAGCAGATCGTCGCCCGCGCCGCCGCGCAGCGTGTCGCCGCCGGCACCGCCAACCAGTTCGTCGCGACCCAGACTGCCCAGCAGGCTGTCATTGCCCGCACCGCCCATCAGCAGAGAGCCCGCCACGCCCGGATCGACCGGCGCCGCGCCGGGCAGCGTCACGTGCATGACGTAGGGCTGTCGTGGTGCGGCATTGCCCGGATCGGGGCTGTTGGCTGCATCATAGGCACCGACGCCGATGCCATAGGTGCCGCCGAAGTCGAAGGTAAAGCTGAACCTCGGGTCGAGAGACCCGTTGGAATCGGTGCTACCGGGATCGGAGGCATTGCCGTCATCCACGCCCGGCGTAAGCCGCGACAGGATGTTGCCGCCCTCGGTGAAGATCATCAGGTGCGGGTCGAAATCGCCCGAGGTCGAGTCGATGTCAACGAAGATCGTGTCGCCCGCCTCGACGGTGATCCGGTAGGTCTCGCGCAGGCCGAACCCGTCGGGCGTGGCGCCGGTGATGGCATGGACCGTCGCGGTCGGCGCGGTCACATCCACCAGCCGGCGCGGCGCCAGGGTCATCCAATCGTTCAGCAGCGGCCCTTCTTCCCAGAGGTTGTTCTCGTCCCGCGCGGGCTTGACCAGGATCAGCTGCGGCACGCCCGCGACCAGGGTGTCGTCGCCCTCTCCACCGTCAAGCAGGTCGGCTCCGCCGTGACCGCGGATCAGGTCGTTGCCCTTGCCGCCCTGGATGATGTTTGTGCCGTCGCTGCCGTCGAACGTGTCGTCGAAGTCGGTGCCGCGCACCCCCTCGACCGCGCGCACGTCGTCGGTGCCGCCGTGGCCGTCCTGCCACTGGCCGAACGCGATATCGATGGCCACCGCCGACAACCCGTCGGACACGTCGTAGACGTCGATCCCGTCGCCGCCATCGATCGTGTCGTTGCCCGCCCCGCCGCCCAGCACGTCGTCGCCGCCGCGGCCCTCGACATAGTCATCCCCCGCGCCCAGCGCGGCGAAGTTGGCGTCGTCCCAGAAATAGACGTAGTCGGCCTGCGCGCTGCCAAGCACGCCCTCGATATCGTCCAGTGTGTCGGTGTAGCCGCTGCCATAGAAGACAGGCGCACCGAAGGCCGGGTTGAAGTCTAGGGTGACGCCCAAGGTCTCGTCCTGGTAATCCACCAGATCGACACCCTCGCCGCCGAACAGCGTGTTGTTGCCCACAAGGCCGCCGGACAGCGTGTCGTCGCCCGCCCCGCCCTCGAGGTGGTTGTCCTGGGCATCGCCCCGGATCACGTCGTCATAGGCCGTGCCGCGCGCCTCTTCGATGGCGGCCAGCACCGCGACCTGGCGCAGCGTCGCGCCCGGCCCGGCACTGGGGGCGTCGGCGCTGTCGATGCGGTTGGCCGCAAGGTCGATCACCACCGCCTGGCTGAAGGGCGACAGATCGACCATGTCGCGGTCGTCGCCGCCGTCCAGCGTATCGAACCCGCCCTCGACCAGCGGAGTCGTCGGCCTGTCGTCGCCGCCATAGATCAGAACGTCATCACCCGTGCCGCCCGTGACCGCGTCGTCGCCATCGCCGCCCGCCAGCGTGTCGTCGCCCGCGCCGCCGTCGATCGTGTCCTGACCCGCGCCGCCATCGACGTAGTCATCGCCATCCTCGGCGGCCATCGTGTCGTCGCCCTCGTCGCCGAACAGCACGTCGTCGCCCGATCCGCCAAAGAAGGTGTCGGCGCCTTCCAGCCCCAGGAGCATGTCGTCACCGACGAAGCCGAACAGGAAATCGCCCTCGGGTGAACCGGCAAGGAAGTTGTCCTCGACATCGCCGATCAGGATCGCCGAGCGCTGACCCGCGACGATACCCTCTATCCCGGCAAAAACGTCGCCCTCGGAGACGCCGCCGAGCCCCTGGTAGATGTCCAGGTTGATGTAGACCGTCTCGTCGAGATGCGCGTAGGACACCACGTCAAAGCCCGGACCGCCGTTGAATACGTCCGCGCCCGCCGATCCCAGCAACTCGTCATTGCCCGCAAGGCCGCGGATGCTGTCGGAGCCTGCGGTGCCGGCCAGTTCGGTGTCGTCGCCCGCCGTGCCGTCGATTTCGGTCCAGACGGTCGCGGGGCCGCCGGGCGCATCGCCCGGAACGGTGAAGCCGCCGGTGGCGTCGGTGGTGAAGATCGTGAAATCAAGGCCGCCCAGGTTGAACCAGTCGTTGATGCGCAGGGTGCCGTTCGGCGTCGCGATCTGGAGGTCGCCCGCGATGTCGGAATAGGTGAGGTCGGTGGATGCGAAATCGGGGAAGAAGATCTGCGCGCCGCCCAGCGTCTCGCCCGCGATCAGGTCGTTGCCAAAGCCCGAGAACAGCACATAGCGGTCCAGACCCGCACCGCCCAGCAGCAGGTCGCGGCCACCGGTCGAAATCAGCACGTCGTCGCCCGCCTCGCCAAACAGCTGCGAATAAGCGCCCGCGGTCATCAGCACGTCGCCCGCTGACGAGCCGCGCAGCGACAGCCGCTCGATCGCGGTCAGCATCACCGAATTGCCCTGCCCGTCGTCATAGCCCACATGGCTGGACGGGTAGAAGTCGAGGTCATCCTTCAACTGGACCATGTCGGCAAAGGTCAGCAGGTCGGCGGCGGTCCAGCCCACGATGGGGCCCAGGTCGTCGCCGATGCTCATCGTGACGGCATCGGTCAGGCCGCTGACCTCGGCGCGGTCGGCGGTGCCCGTGCCGCCGTCCAGCAGCGCGCTGCCACCCGACCAGCCCAGCAGGTCGTCGCCCGCGTCGCCGCGCAACGTCTCCTGCTCGGCGCCGGACCCGCCGGAGACCAGCGTGTCGTCGCCGTCGCCACCCGCCAGGAAGTCTGACAGCGCACCGCCCATGGCGCTGTCGTCGCCCGCGCCCAGCTGCAGACCCAGCCTCTCGAACCCGCCGATGAAGGTGCCGTTGCCGATGTCGTAGGTGCCGGCAAAGCCAGTCCCCGAAGGATTGGCGAAGTCGTCCTGGACGAACTGCACCGCCTCGGACATGTGATCCACGTCAAAGCGCAGATCCTCGGCCTCATCCGACAGGTTGGCCACGAACAGGTCGGTGGCCGCGCCGACCCCGCCCCAGTAAAGCGAGCCGCCATCGTAAACGATCAGGTCGCTTTCCGCGTCCGAACCCAACACGTCGATCAGTTCGAACCCGGAGTAGTCCAGCGTGATCCGCGTCGCCAGCGGCTCGGACCCCAGGCGCGCGGCGCGGATCGACGTGGAGACGACCGAGCCCAGGGAGATCATCAGCGCGTCGATTCCCTGCAACGAGAGGTCGCCGCCGGTATAGTCGAACTCCAGCGCCTCGCCTTCGTTCAGCAGCACCCCCAGCGCCCGGGTGTTGCCCTCGGGATCGGCGCCCACCACGATCAGCCGGTCGCGCCCCTCGCCGCCATCGGCGATGTCCCAGCCATCGGCCAGCCAATAGACGACATCGTCGCCCTCGCCGCCAAAGAGGTCGTCGTCACCGAGGCCGCCGAACAGCCGGTCGCCGCCCGCGCCGCCCTCGATATGGTCATCGAGCCGCCCGCCATGGATGACGTCGCTGCCCTGGCCCGCCTTGATCACCAGCCGGTCGAGGCCCTGCACATAGACGCCATTGCCCAGAATCTGGCCTGCAGAGCCATCCTCGGCGATGCGCAGGTCGATCGCCTGCACCTGGTCCGAGAAATCGGCGACGAACACATCCGCGTCAAAGGCGCGTTCGCCCCCCACGTAGGTCACGCCGCCCTGGTAGATCAGCAGGTCGTCGAAATCGCCACTGCCCTCGATATTGACCTTCTCGAAGGCGGTAAAGACCGCCATGTCTAACAGGAAGTCGCCGCCGAAGGACACGGCGGTCACGTCGTTGAACCGCGCCGCCTCTGTCATAGCCGCCAGCAGCACGGCGGTCGACGCCCCGGCATCGACGATCCCCAGGCCGGCGCGGTCGGACCGTGCACTGCCATCGTAATTGCCGATCGTTCCCAGGAAGGCCCAGTTCAGACCGCCCTGCGGCGAGGCGGTGAGGCCCGGCGCGATGACCAGCGTGTCCTTTTCCCAATCCGGGTTGAAATCAGTTTCGAGCACGCCGCCATGCAGCAGGTCCGCGCCACCATCCAGCCACCAGACCGTGTCGCGGCCATAGCCGCCCTGGATGACATCGATGAACTGGTCGTCACCACCCCACAGCACGTCGTCGCCGAAACCGCCGTCCAGGTAGTCGCCGTAGAAGCCGCCCGACAGTCTGTCGGCATTGCCGGTGCCGCGGATCACCCAGCGCTCGAAGCCCTCGATATAGGTGTTGCCGACGATGAAGCCCGGCGCCGAATAGACGTCGCCCCGCCCGTCGATCGACACGCCCTGGCCCACGCCCGCCACGAGGCTGAGATCGCCCACGAAGGTATCGCCGAAATCCGAGCCGCCCTTGTAGAGATGCCCGCCTGTGAACAGCACAAGGTCGCCGTCGTCGTTCTGTCCCTCGACCGACAGGTTCTCGACCGAGGAGTTGAAATTGATGACCGACTCGGCGCCCGACCCGTCGAGTTGCGAATAGCGCACCACGTCGCCGATATGGTCGGTACCGACCAGGCCAGTGCGCTGGTCCTGTTCCACGATCGAGCCCTGGACCACGAAGGACCAGTGATCGTTCATCAGAGCCTCGAGTTCGAACAGGCTCGACGCCGCGTGATAACCCTGCTCGCCATAGCCATAGGCCTGGGCGCTGCGAACGTTGTCGCCGATCACGTCGACCCGCAGGCCCAGCCCCGCCGCATCGGCACGCACCGTCACCAGATCATAGCCGCGCCCGCCCCAGATCAGGTCGGCACCGCCGCCGGCCTTGAACTCGGTCCGCAGGTAGTCGTCCCCGTCGCCCAGGTAGGCGGTGTCGTTGGCGTTGTCGCCTGGCAGGATGACGAAATCGGACCCGCCGCTGGTAAAGATGTAGTCGGCGTGGATGTAGCCGGTGATGTAGTCGTCGGCATCGCCGGTGATGATGTTGATCGCCTCGACATTGCGCACGGTCAGCGTATCGCGCGGGTCTTCGCTCAGCGCGACGCTGAAATTCAGCCCCGAGGTCACCGCTTCCTGAAGATCCCATTCGATGGCCACGTCGTTGTGGCTGACCGTGAAATTGCCAAGGAAAACATCGTATTCGCCGTCTACGTTGTTGCCGCCGTCGATCAGGTTGCCCAGCACCGGGTTGAAACCGTCGTCGAACCACACCAGCACGTCGCCATAGTCGCCGCCGATCACGTCCATCGCGGTCTGCGTCGACAGCGTGCGGTCAGTGCCGCTGAAGACATCCCAGGTGTGATGAACCCACTGCCCGGACGGTTGCCCCATGGCCAGCAGCAGCGTCTGCGCCGAGATGTTCGCCGTGTCGAACCGCATTGGCGACCCCAGCAGCATCGTACCACCCGACGCGGCATCCGACATGTTCGCGGTCAACCGCCCGGCATTGTCGGGGAAGGTGTTGATCGCGTAGAGGCCGTTATACACGCGGACGTCTGAAATGATCGAATTCTGGTTCCCGTCCCAGGTCGCCAGGAACGCGCCGCCGGTATAGGGCCCGCCACCGTCGGTGGGGATCAGGTTGCTGACGCCTGCCCCGATCGCCAACTCCCGAAAGGGCACCGTGAACAGATCGTTGAGCGCTGCCGCCGTTTCCTTGCTGTTCTGCTGGCGCGCCTCGCGATAATCGATCACCGCCTGCCGCGCGTTCGGGCTTTCGAGGTCCGCCTCCGTGCTCTGGCCGGGCGCAAGCTCGGTGGTAAAGAAGATCTCGTAGGTGTCGGTGACGGTGTTGAACGCGTTCGACGCCATGTCGAAGCCGGGCAGCGGCACGCTGAACAGGTCCAGCGTAAAGCCGCCATCGGGCAGTTCCAGCGACAGCAGAGGGCCGAATGCCACCTGCAGGAAGGACGGCACCCAGGATCCGCCCAGCTCGGCCTGGAGCGCCTCGATGGTGAAGACCGCGTTCAGCCCCAATCCGATCTCGTGATCGAACCGCACGTCGGGCAGCGAATAGGTGGCGTGGACGTTGATCTCGCCGATGTCGCCGACCTGCTCCATGCCTTCCTGGCCGGGCTTGACCGGGGCATTGTAGATCGGCCGGTCGAAGGTCACCGTGCCGCCCAGCGTGGTGGTCAGCACCTGGTCGTCCAGCATGTTGGTGGGCGTGCCATTGTCCGAGCGCAACGTCACCGCCACGTCGGGGGTGGTGTCGCCGCCGCCGAAATCCAGCGTGTTCTTTTCCGTGATGACCAGCCCGGCCGAGGCGCCGATATCCAGAGCGGTGGCCGACAGCACCAGCTTGCCGCGCGGGATGAAGGGGATGTAGTCGTTCAGGTCGAACTTGTGCTCGGCAAAGACGGTCTCGCCCAGCCCCTTGATGACAGCGCCGACGCCGGGGATCTTGGACGCGAAGCGCACCAGCAACTCGTCCAGGTCGGCATCGAGAGAGATGAAGCGGGTGTCCGACGCCCCCGAGGCGGTGATCACCGGCGCGTCGCCGCTGGAATAGCTGACCTGGGCCTCGGTGTCGGCGCCGGTGGGCAGGCGCGCGGTGATGGTGATGCCCTGGGTCAGTTCCAGTTCGAATTCCGGACTGGCGCTGCTGATCTCGACCAGCGGGATCGAGTTTTCCAGCGGCTCGGAAAAGTCGAGGTCGATCAGCTTGAAATCCGCGAAATCGTCGCCGCCGAACCAGTGCCAGTAGCTGCCGTTCCGCAACCCCGCCTCGATCCCCAGAACGAAATGCAGCCCGGCACTGGCACCGGAGCCGAAACCGCTGGTTTCGAGGCTGGCGCGATGCAGTGTCCAGGCGTCGAAACTGACGTCAAAGGTCTGCGGAATTCCTGTCTGGCCCGAGTTCCAGGTGTCGATGAGGATGCCGCCCGGCATGGTGGCGTAGACATCCATCGACAGGCTGGCGCCGAAACTGCCGGTGCTGCCGAGGCTGGCGAAGGCGTAAAGACCGATGGTGAGATCAAGATAGGCCTCGGCCTCGAACCCGTTGCCGAGCACGTCAAAGCCCACATCGGTGCTGCCGCCGGTCCTCCAGATCAGGTCGTCGCCAGTGTCGATCGTCAGGTTCGGCGCCCCGAACGGCCCCCAGAGCGACTGGTCCTCAGCCTCGAAATTCAGGGTGGTCTTGTAGACGGCCATGGCGCCCCCCGCTATTCAACAGACTTGCTTCAATGCTTGCAGGGGCTGCGCCCCGGTGGTCTCAACTGGGGACAACCATAGGTCGTGGCGCCCCTCGCGCAAAACGAAATGTGCCTGGCGATGTGCTTTTGCCGGAAACCGGCAAGGATTCCTTGCCGCGAGACGCCGAAACACCGTTGCGCGGCCATTTCGCCCGCCTAACGCGTGTCGATCTTCACCACGCCCGCACCGCCGGCATAGAGCCGCTCCAGCAGGGCCGAGCGTCGCGTCAGGATCCGGCGGAAGTTGAGATTGCCCTTGGCGGTGATCTCGCCCTCGCCGATATCGGGCGGCTCGGGCAGCACCATGACCCGCGCCACCCGCAATGACGACCCCAGCCCGGCGCGGCCCGCCAGCCGCGCGCGCAGCGCCTGCGCGAGCCCGTCGGACATCAGCGCGCCGTCGACCTCTGCCGGGGCATGGCCCGCCACCGCCGGGCCGGGCACGATCATCAGGCCGATCTCGTCCCGCCCCTCGCCGCAGATCACCAGGTCCTGCGCCAGCGCGCCCAGTTCCGTCAGCAGCTCCAGCCGCAGCGTAGCCGCCCGCACCCAGGTGCCCGAGGTCAGCTTGAAATCCTCCGATATCCGCCCGTCAAAGTGCAGCCCGCGGTCCGGGTCATCAGGATCAACGAACCGCACCGCGTCGCCGGTGACAAAGAACCCCTCGTCGTCAAAGGCCGCAGCCGTCCGCTCGGGATCGCGGAAATAGCCCGGCATGACGTTCGGCCCCCGCACCCGGATCTCGCAGCGCCCTTCATCCTCGGGGATCAGCTTGACCTCGACCCCGCCCAGCGGCACGCCGATCACGCCCGAGCGCCGCGTCGGTTCATGCTGCAACAGGCACGCGGGCGCGGTCTCGGTAAGGCCCCAGGACGAGGTGAACAGCGGCACCTCGCCCCGCACCTCCTGCGCCATCTCCTCGAGATCGTCCCAGACATCCTGCGGCAGCGAGGCACCGGCATAGAACAGCATGTCGAGATCGCGGAAATACCGCTCGCGCAGGGCGGCATCGGCGCGCATCGCGTCGCGCAGCATGGCAAAGCCCACCGGCACGTTGAAGGCGATGGTGCCACCCACCATGCGGTTGTTCTCGATCGTCTCGCCGATCAGCGCCGGCACCGGCTTGCCGCCATCGATGTAAAGCGCGCCGCCATGCGCCAGCATCATGTTGAAATTGTGCGACCCGCCAAAGACATGGTTCCAGGGCAGCCAGTCGACGATGCGCGGCGGGTGTTGCTCCAGAAACGGCAACGCCCCTGCGATCTGCGCCTGGTTGGCGCACATCATGCGCTGCGTCGTGATCACCGCCTTGGGGCTGGAGGTCGAGCCAGAGGTCATCAGGTATTTCGCCACCGTGTCCGGCCCGACCTGCGCCGCCGCCTCTTCCACCGCCCCGGTGGCGCGGAGCAGGTCGGCGAGGAGCGTGGCGCCCGACGGCGCGTTGCGGCTCACCACCCGCTCCACGTCCCCGAACACGGCAAGCCCCGCCGCGAACCGCGCCCCGTCGGCGGCAAAGACCATCGCCGGCGGGATCAGCCGCGCGCAATGTTCCAGCTGCGGCCGCGCGGCGGGGATCAGCGAATAGGGCTCGGCCAGCGGCACGGTGGGCACGCCGACATACTGCGCCGCCAGCGCCAGCAGACCGTGATCCACCCCGTTGCCCGACAGCATGAGGATCGGCGTCTGCGCGCCCATGCCGCGCTCCAGCAGCGCGGCGGCCAGCGCCCGCACCGCCTGCAACGCCTCGACATAGGTCACCGCGCGCCATCCCCCGCCCGAGCGTTCAGCAAGGAACACCGCGTCGGGCGTCAACTCGGCCCAGCGACGCAGCCAGTCCGCGGTCTTCGCCGCCACCGGCCCCAAAGAATTAGCCGACCGCAGCAGGATGGAACCATCGGCCCGATCCTCGCGGATCACAGCATGGGGGCGATAGGCCGCCATGTCACCGCGGCGGCAGACGCACGGCGGCGTCCAGCCGGATCGTCGTGCCGTTGAGATAGGGGTTGGCGACGATCTGCGCCGCCATCAGCGCGTATTCCGCCGGATCGCCGAGCCGATGGGGAAAGGGGATGTTGGCGACGATGCCCTTGGTCGTCTCCTCGGGCAAGCCCATCATCATCGGAGTCTCGAACAGACCGGGCGCGATGGCCACGACCCGGATGCCCAACTTGGCGAATTCCCGCGCGACAGGCAGGCACATGGCCGCGATGGCCCCCTTGGAGGCCGCATAGGCCGCCTGCCCGATCTGCCCGTCCTGCCAGGCGACCGAGGCAGTATTGATCACCACGCCACGCTCGCCGGTCTCCAGCGGATCCAGCGCGGCCATCTCGCGCGCGGCATGCGACATGACATGGTAGGTGCCCATCAGGTTCACCCGGATGGTCCGCTCGAAAAGGCTCGTCGACAGCGCGCCGTCCCGCCCCACGACCCGCGCCGCAAGACCGATCCCCGCGCAGTTCACCGCGATCCGCGGCGCGCCGAACCGGTCCTTCACCGCCGCGATGGCCGCAGCGACCGAGGTCTCGTCGCCGACATCCGTCCTCACGAAAAAGCCCCCGATCTCCTCCGCCACGGCCGCACCGCGATCCGCGTCGAAATCGAGAACCCCCACCTGCGCCCCATCCGCCGCCAGCCGCCGCGCCGTCGCCGCGCCCAGCCCGCTTGCGCCGCCCGTGACCACCGCCACCTGTCCGCTCACATCCATCGCAAAGCTCCCATCTTCATCTTGCCAAACAAACTCCGGGGGAGTCGCGCAGCGACGGGGGCAGAGCCCCCTGCCCGCTCTCCCGCCTCATCCCGGCAGCAGGAACAGCGTGATCGCCGGAAACGCCACCAGGATCACCACCCGCACCAAGTCCGAGGCGACGTAGTAGATCACCGCCCGGTAGGTCTGCGTCATCGGGGTCGCCGGGTCCATCGCGTTGATCACGAACAGGTTCATCCCCACCGGCGGTGTGATCAGCCCGACCTCGACCACGATCAGCACCAGGATGCCGAACCAGATCGCCACGTGCTCGACCGTCATGCCGAAATCCAGCGCCGAGATCACCGGAAAGAAGATCGGCACGGTCAGCAGGATCATCGACAGGCTGTCCATGAAACAGCCGAAGACCAGGTAGAGCAGCAGGATCACGCAAAGCACCGTCAGCGGGGCAAATCCCTGCTCGACCACCAGCGCGCTCAGCGTCTGCGGCACCTGGGTCAGCGCCAGGAACCCGTTGTAGAAGGCCGCGCCCAGCACGATGAAGAAGATCATCGCGGTCGAGCGCGCCGTGTCGGTGAAACTGTCCATCAGCGTGCGCGGCGTCAGACCGCCCCTGACCAGCGCGATCAGCCCGGTGCCCAGCGCGCCGACCGCCGCGCCCTCGGTCGGCGTGAAGATGCCGCCATAGATGCCGCCGACCACGGCGACAAAGACCAGCAACACCGGCCAGACATCGATCAGCGCGCGGAACCGTTCGGCCATCGGCACGGGTTCGCGCACGCCGGCGCTGCCGGGGTTCATCCGCACGTAGATCGCGATCGCGATCATGTAGCCGATCGCCGCCATGATACCGGGGATGAAGGCGGCAAGGAACAGCTTGGCGATGTTCTGCTCGGTCAGGATGGCGTAGATCACCAGCACGACCGAGGGCGGGATCAGGATGCCCAGCGTGCCGCCCGCCGCCAGCGTCGCTGTGGAAAAGCCGCCCTTGTAGCCATAGGCCTTGAGTTCGGGCAGGGCCACGCGGCTCATCGTGGCGGCGGTCGCCAGGGACGAGCCGCAGATCGCACCAAACCCCGCACAGGCACCGATCGCCGCCATGGCCACGCCGCCCTTGCGGTGGCCCAGCCACGACTCCGCCGCCTTGAAAAGCGCCTGGCTCATGCCGCCCAGCGTCGCGAAGTAGCCCATCAGCAGGAACATCGGCACGATGGACAGCGAGTAGTTCGAAAAGGTCGTGTAGGCCTCTGTCTTGAGCCGGGCCAGCGCCATGTTGGGCCGCCCCGTGACCATCCAGAGCCCCGCGAACCCAACAAGGAACATCGCCAGCCCGATGGGCACCCGCAGGAAGATCATCACCAGAAGCGCTGGAAAGGAATAGATGCCGATTTCGAGATTGCTCAATGATCCGTCCCCACGGCGTTGGGCACGAGCACGCGACCCGTCAGCAGTTCCAGCGTGCGCACCAGCGCCATGTAAACCCCTGCCACGGCCGCCGCGACCGCCCCTGTCAGGGCGGCGGCATAGCCCCACCAGACCGGGTATTGCAGCAGGAAACTCGTCTGCCCCGAGCGCAGCTTGCTTTCCATCCCGAGGTAAAGCTGCTGCGCGATCACCACCAGCGCGACGGCGAACAGCGCCTCGCCCAGGAGGACGAAGACCCGTCGCGCCGGGCGCGGCATGGCACCCACCAGGATGTCGACCGTGGCGTGACCGGCGGTGACCTGGCAAAGCGGCAGGAAGGCGAAGATGCAGAAGGCCATGCCGGCCTCGACCAGCTCGAAGTCACCCCGGATCGCGCCAATGCCCCAATCGATCAGCGCCTGGGCGAAATCGGGTGCCGCCGACTGAATCAAGCCCGAATGCAGCGCCGTGTTCAGGGCGCGCCCGAGGATCGAGACGCAGGTGATCACGATCAGCGCCAGCAGCACGATGCCGCCCAGCACCGCCATGATCCGCGCCATGGCCGTCATGAAGCGATGGATGCCTTGCATCGGTGTCCGGCCCCCTGCCCGCGCGACGCCCTGCCCCGGCCCCGCAAAGCGCCGGGGCAGCCCGCGCCGCCCCGGCCTTTCGCCTTACTTGGCGTAGGTATCCATCGACGGATCGTATTCCGCCATCAGCGCGCGGGCCTCATCGATCAGCGCCTGGCCGTCGATGCCCTTGCCCTGCATGTCGGCGACCCAGGTCTCGTAGATCGGGTTGACCAGCGCATCCCACTCCTTGGCCTGCTCCTCGGATACGGTGACGATGGTGTTGCCCATGTTGACCGCGATCTGGCGCGCGGGGCCATCGGCATCCGCTTGCGTGCCGCCCGCGAAGATCGAGAAGGCCAGTCCGGACTGGCTGTCGATCACCGCCTTCAGGTCATCGGGCAGGCTGTCGTACTTGTCCTTGTTCATCGCGAGGACGAAGGTCAGGTTGTACAGCGCCGGCCCCTCGAACTCGGTGTGGTTCTTGACCAGTTCCGGCACCTTCAGCGCGCTGGTGACTTCCCACGGGATCGTGGTGCCGTCGATCACGCCCTTGGACAGGCCCTCGGGGATGGCGGGCACCGGCATGCCGATCGCCTCGGCGCCGACCCGGCCCAGCAGGTCGTTCACCAGGCGCGAACCGCCGCGGATCTTCATGCCCTGAAGGTCGGCGGGTACCGCGACCGGCTTGTTGGTGTGGAACATGCCGGGGCCATGCACCCAGGTGCCGAGGATCTTCACGTCGGCGAATTCGCCGTCCTTCATGTGTTCTTCGAACATCTTCCAGTAGGCATAGGACGCGGCGCGCGCATCCGACACCATGAAGGGCAGTTCGAATACCTCGGTCGAGGGGAAGCGGCCCGGCGTGTAGCCCACCACCGTCCAGACGACGTCGGCGATGCCGTCGATCGCCTGGTCCATCAGTTCGGGCGGGGTGCCGCCCAGCTGCATCGAGGGATAGCGCTCGATGTCGATGCGCCCGCCCGAAGCTTCCTCTACGCGGTCGGCCCAGACGTCCAGCACCAGCTTCGGCACGTTGGCCTGCGCGGGCAGGAACTGGTGCAGGGTCAGCGTGACCTCCTGCGCCATCGCCGCCGTCCCCAGCACCGCCGCGGTCAGCGCCGCGGCCGCGGTTCCAAGAAGAGTTCTGCGTGTGGTCATGATAGTCCTCCCTAATGACCGCTGCGCCGGTGGTCCGGCGTCAGGTTCCGCCTTTGTCCTGCGCCGGTGGCGCGCGCATCGCCGCGCGCTATCGGCAAAAAGGGTCCGGCCCCGGCGACGGAAGGCAGACCGGGGGCGCGGTTGCGCCCGTCACGAATGTGGTCATGTTATCCTCCCCTGCTGCCTGGCGCGACTTGTGCAACATCTTGCACGACTCGCATTATATTGCAACATCGCACCGGGCCATGCCTGTCGTATCGGACCGCAAGTGCAGTGAACTGTCCAGCGTCTTCCAGCCCGAACCTGAAGGAAGGACAACACGGTTTTGTTTCCCTGTAAACAAAATTGGAAATGAAGCCGCGCCGGAAACGGCTATGAATTCCGCGCGCGGTCGCTATATCTCTCCCGACGGCGCGAGGAAGGGGAGGGCCTCTTGCTGGATTACAGCCATAACTGGCTCTTCGCCCTTGCGGCGTTGGCCATCGCCCTGATCGCGGGGTTTTCCGGCCTGTCCCTGATGCAGGGCGCGTCACACATGCGTGTGCCGATGCGGCGCGCCGTGGTCTCGGTTGCGGCGGTCATCCTGGGCTGGGGCGTCTGGTCGATGCATTTCGTGGCCATGCTGGGCCTCGACCTGCCTCTGGTCTTCTATTTCGATCCCCTGGTGACGCTGATCTCGGCGCTGACGGCGATCCTGATGATGGGCCTGGCGCTGCTGATCGTGCACGAGGGACGCCGCACGCGGCGCAAGGTCGTGCTGGGCGGCACGGTCACCGGGCTGGGAATCGCCACGATGCACTATATCGGCATGGCCGGGATGGAGGTCTGCCGCCCGGTCTATTCGGCCAGCGGGATAGCTGTGGCGCTGGCGGCCTCGGTGGCGCTGTCGGTCCTGTCCTTCCTGATCTCCTACGAGGAACGCCGCCCGCGCAACATCCTGATCGGCACGCTGGGCTTTGGCCTTGCGGTCTGCGCCGTGCATTTCATCGCCATGGCCGGGACCGGATTCGTCGCCACCGGCGAGACGATGCCCGCCGTCCCCATGAGCCGCGAGGTGCTGGCCTTCGGCGTCGCCGTCTCGGCCTTTGTTCTGTCGGGCGCCTTCCTGCTGAGCGGGGCGAGTTTCGCCAGCCGCCTGGGCGACGCCGACGCCGGCGGTGGAATGGCGCTGGCCTTGGCCGGAGGCGCGCCGCCGCCCCTAGCCGACGCGCCGCGCCCCTACGCGGCCGTGCCCGCCCCCGCCCGGTCCGCCCCGGCACCCGCCGAAAAGGCCGCCGCCCCCCGCGCCATCCCCTACGAGGCAGACGGCCGGACCCGGTTCCTTGCCCCCGAGGAAATCGCGGCGATCCGCGCGGAGGGGCATTACACGCTGCTTTACACCGATGGCGGACGGCATTTCTGCCCCTGGTCGATCACCCAGGCGGCGGCGCGCGTCCCGGCGGGCCTGTTTGTGCAGACCCATCGCAGCTACTTGGTCAACGTCGACCACGTGACCAGCTTCGAACGGCGCAAGGACAACGGCATCTGCTTTTTCGAGAACACGCAGGGTCTCGGCAAGGTGCCCGTCAGCCGCTCGCGGCTGTCCGAGGTGCGCGAAAGACTGGGCATGTGAGCACGTCGGCGGAATCCTGCCCCGCCCTTCGCCGCACCCGGTGCACCGCGAAAACCGTTACACATGCGCCTCGTTAGGCTTTAATAGGCCCCGGACAGATCCACCACCGCAGGAGTCCCGCCGCCTTGGCCCGCGACGCAAGCAGCGACGATTTCACAACACCGCTGAAACGCCTCTTCCTGGCGATCGTGGTGCTGTGCCTGCTGGGCCTGTTCCTGCTGTGGCGGATCGATTCGCCGCGCGTCGAGCGCTTTCGCGCGCAGGTGGTGGACGCGGTGATCCCGAACATGGACTGGGCGATGGCGCCGGTCACCGCAACGGTGAACATCGTTCGCGATTTCCAGAGCTATCAGCGCATCTACGAACAGAATCAGGAGCTTCGCCGCGAGTTGCGGCAGATGACGGCGTGGAAGGAAGCGGCGCTGCAACTGGAGCAGGAGAACGCCCGGCTGCGCGACCTGAACAACGTGCAGCTCGATCCGCGCCTGACCTATATCACCGGCGTCGTGCTGGCGGATTCCGGCAGCCCGTTCCGGCAATCGGTGCTGATCAACGTAGGCTCGCGCGACGGCATCGTGGACGGTTGGGCGACGATGGACGGGATCGGCCTGGTGGGGCGGATCTCGGGCGTGGGCGCCAACACCGCCCGCGTGATTCTGCTGACCGACGCCACAAGCCGCATCCCGGCGGTGATCCAGCCTTCGGGGCAGCGCGCGCTGGTGGTGGGCGACAACACCGCCGCGCCGCCGATCGACTTTCTCGAGGATCCCGAACAGGTCCGCGCCGGTGACCGCATCGTGACCTCGGGCGACGGAGAGGTCTTTCCTCCAGGCCTGCTGATCGGCCAGGTGGCGCAGGATCCAGGCGGGCGACTGCGGGTGCGGCTGGCCGCCGATTACGAACGGCTGGAGTTCCTGCGCGTGCTGCGCGATCACGGCGCGCGCCGGGTCTCGGAACCGGGCGGACTGATCCTGCCCGCGACACCGCCCGCAACGCCCGGAACGGCCGAGTCCGCCGCCCCCGCAGAGGGCCAGCCCGATGGCTGAGCGCGCCGCATCCGAGCTCATCGGCATGCGCCTGGCCTATCTGGGGCTGGTGCTGGGCATCCTGTTCGTCAATCTTCTACCGCTCCAGACCGTGCCGGCGGGCTTTGCCGGGCCGGACCTGCTGGTGGCCCTGACACTTGCCTGGGCGCTGCGCCGGCCCGATTATGTCCCTGCCCTTTCGATCGCCGGCGCGCTGCTGCTGGCGGATTTGCTGCTGGGGCGGCCGCCCGGTCTCTGGGCGGCGCTGGTGTTGATCGCCGCGGAATGGATGAAGCGGCAGGAACGAAGGCTGCGCGACGGCACCTTCGTGGGCGAATGGCTGAACGTCGCGGGCCTGCTGCTGGTCATCACGATCGCGTATCGGCTGGTGCTGGGGGTCTTGATCGTGGCGCCCGGAACGCTTTTCCTAGCGGCCATGCAATACGGCATGACCGTCCTGGCCTACCCGTTTGTGGTGGCCGTCAGTTACATCGTCTTCGGTGTGCGCCACAATGCGCCCGGCGAATTCGACCCAATGGGGCGCGGCACATGAGACGCACGCCGAAGGAAACCGCCGAGAGCGCCACCCGCATCACCCGCAGGGCGCTGATGCTTGGCGGCGCGCAGCTGGCCTTCGCCAGCGTGCTCGGGCTGCGCATGCGGCATCTCCAGGTCGACCAGGCCGACGAGTTCCGTCTGCTGGCGGAAGAGAACCGCGTCAACATCCGCCTGATCCCACCGTCGCGGGGCCGCATCTTCGACCGCAATGGCACCATCATCGCCGATAACGAGCCGACCTACCGCATCACCGTCACCCGCGAAGATGCAGGCGACGTCGAGCAGGTGATCGCCCGCCTGGGCCAACTGGTCGAGCTGGACGGCGACGATCTGAACCGCGCCCTGACCGAGATGAAGCGCACACCGCCCTTCATCCCCGTCGCCGTGGCAGACCGCGTCGCCTGGGAGGACATCAGCCGCGTCGCGGTGAACGCCCCCGCCCTGCCCGGCGTCACCACCGAGGTCGGCCTCAGCCGAGTCTACCCCCATGCCGAGACCTTTGCTCACGTCGCGGGCTATGTCGGACCGGTCTCGGAACGCGATCTCGCCCGCTACGAGGATCCGCCGCCGCTGCTGCGCATCCCGCGCTTCCAGGTCGGCAAGGTCGGCGTCGAGTCGAAGTTCGAGGAGATGCTGCGCGGCGAACCCGGCACCAAGCGGGTCGAGGTCAACGCCGTGGGCCGCGTCATGCGCGAGCTTGACCGCCGCGAGGGCGAACCGGGCGCCGACATCCAGCTGACCATCGACGGCGGGTTGCAGGATTACATCAAGGCACGCCTCGGGCCCGAAAGCGCCTCGGCCGTCGTGATGGACCTCGAAAAGGGCGACCTGCTGGCCATCGCCTCGTCGCCGTCCTTCGATCCCAACAAGTTCGTGCGTGGCATCTCGGTGCCCGACTTCGCTGGATACCGCGACAACGACCACCGCCCGCTGGCCTCCAAGACCGTGCAGGACGCCTATCCGCCGGGCTCGACCTTCAAGATGGTGACGGCGCTGGCGGCACTGGAGGCCGGTGTCATCACCCCAGACGAAACAGTCTGGTGCCCCGGCCACATGGAAATCGGTACACGCCGCTTCCACTGCTGGAAACGGGTCGGCCACGGCCACATGAACCTCGAGGAATCGCTGCGCGAAAGCTGCGACGTCTATTACTACGACCTTGCGCTGAAGGTCGGAATCGAGCGCATCGCCGAGATGGGCCGCCGCCTGGGCCTTGGCGTCGCGCATGACATCGAGATGTCGGCGGTGACCGCCGGCCTGATGCCCGACAAGGACTGGAAGCGGCGCGAGCGCGGCCAGGAATGGCGGATCGGCGATTCCGTCAACGCCTCGATCGGCCAGGGCTTCGTGCTGACCTCGCCTTTGCAACTGGCGGTGATGACCGCGCGGATCGCCACCGGGCGCAGCATCGAGCCGCGGCTGGTCAAGACGATCAACGGGGTCGAGACGCCCACGCGCGGCGGCGCCGACCTCGGCCTGAGTCCCGGGCACCTCAAGCGCATCCACCGGGCGATGTATGCGGTCAGCAACGACCGCCGCGGCACCGCCTACCGGTCTCGCATCCTGGCAGAGGACATGCGCATGGCCGGAAAGACCGGCACGGCGCAGGTGCTCAACCGCGTCGTGCGCAACGAGGACGTGCCGTGGGAGGAACGCGACCACGCGCTCTTTGTCGATTTCGCCCCGTGGGACGCGCCGCGCATCGCGGTTTCGATCGTGGTGGAACATGGCGGCGGCGGCTCGGCCGCGGCGGCCCCCATCGGGCGCGACATCACGCTTCAGGCGCTGTATGGCGGCACGCCCCCGCTCGACGCCTATCCGGCTGCGGACCGCTCGCGCATCGAGGCGTTGCAGGAACGGCTGGAACGCGAGCGCCAGGAGCGCGAGGCCCAGGCGAGGTCGCGCGCATGAGCTATCTTGAATACAACGTAAAGACCGTCCCGTCGGGATGGCGCAAGGCGCTGCACCTGAACTGGCCGCTTGTGCTGCTGCTGACCGCCGTGGCGGGCGTCGGCTTCCTGATGCTCTACTCGGTTGCAGGCGGATCGTTCAGCCCCTGGGCCGAGCCCCAGATGAAACGCTTTGCGCTGGGCCTGGCGGTGATGTTCATCGTGGCCATGGTGCCGATCTGGTTCTGGCGGTCGATGAGCCTCGTGGCCTACCTCGGAGCGTTGTTCCTGCTGGTGCTGGTCGAATTCTTCGGCACCATCGGCATGGGCGCGCAACGCTGGATCGACCTCGGCTTCATGAGGTTGCAGCCCTCGGAACTGATGAAGATCACGCTGGTGATGTTCCTGGCCGCCTATTACGACTGGCTGCCGCTGAACAAGACCTCACGGCCGCTCTGGGTGCTGCTGCCGGTGCTGATCATCCTCTTGCCGACCGCGCTGGTTCTGACCCAGCCCGACCTCGGCACGGCGATCCTGCTGGTAACAGGGGGCGGGTTGCTGATGTTCCTCGCCGGCGTGCACTGGGCCTATTTCGGCACCGTCATCGCCGCGGGCGCGGGCGGCATCTGGCTTGTCTTCGAAAGCCGCGGCACCGACTGGCAGTTGCTCAAGGATTACCAGTTCCGCCGCATCGACACATTCCTCGATCCCTCGTCCGACCCGCTCGGCGCGGGCTATCACATCACCCAGGCCAAGATCGCCATGGGCTCGGGGGGCTGGACGGGGCGCGGCTTCATGCAGGGCACGCAATCGCGGCTCAACTTCCTGCCGGAAAAGCATACCGACTTCATCTTCAACACGCTGGCAGAGGAGTTCGGCTTCATCGGCGGGTTCTCATTGCTGCTGCTCTACGTTCTGGTGCTGGTCTTCTGCATCGTCTCGGCGCTTCAGAACCGCGACCGGTTCTCGTCGCTGCTGATCCTCGGGATCGGGTTGACCTTCTTCCTGTATTTCGCCGTGAACATGTCGATGGTGATGGGCCTCGCCCCGGTGGTCGGCGTGCCGCTGCCGATGGTCAGCTATGGCGGCTCGGCCATGCTGGTGCTGATGGTCGCCTTCGGCCTGGTGCAGAGCGCGCATATCCACCGCCCGCGCTGACATCGCCCCTTCATCTTGCCGGAAGAACTCCGGGGAGTCGCCGAAGGCGACGGGGCAGAGCCCCCTCGTCGCGCCGCCTGTCGTGCTGTGCTAGGTCTGGGGCGAATCCGCAAGAGAGACGCCCATGACCGCCAATATCCTTTTCGCCGCCCGCTCCGAGCTCTGGGCCGAATACGAAACGCCGCTGCACGCCGCGCTGGACGCCGCCGGTCTCGACTGTCGCCTGGCGACCGAAATGCCGCCCGAGACGGTCGACTACATCGTCTACGCGCCCAATTCGGCGGTGCAGGACTTTGCCCCCTACACGCGGCTCAAGGCGGTTCTGAACCTCTGGGCAGGGGTCGAGGGTGTCGTCGGAAACACGACGCTGCGGGTGCCGCTCTGCCGGATGGTCGACGAGGAAGGGCTGACCCAGGGCATGGTCGAATGGGTCAGCGGCCACGTGATGCGGCACCACCTGGGGATGGACGCGCATATCGTGAACCCCGATCACCGCTGGGACCCGGTGGCGCCGCCGCTGGCCTGCGACCGGCCGGTTACGGTGCTGGGACTGGGCGCGCTGGGATCGGCCTGCGCGCGGATGCTGCGCGGCCTGGGCTTTGCGGTGACAGGCTGGAGCCGGTCGGAAAAGCGCATCAGCGGAATCCGCTGCCTGCATGGTGACGACACGCTGGCGACCGCACTGCGGGGCGCGCAGGTCGTCGTTCTGCTGCTGCCGAACACGCCGTCAACGCAGGATGTCCTGAACGCCTCGTCCCTGGCTCTGCTGGCGCCCGGCGCCTTCGTGGTCAATCCCGGCCGCGGCGCCCTGATCGACGACGACGCGTTGCTGGCCGCACTCGACAGCGGGCAGGTGGCGCATGCGACGTTGGACGTCTTCCGGATCGAACCGCTGCCGAAGGACCATCCGTTCTGGGCGCATCCCCGTGTCACCGTCACGCCGCATATCGCGTCCGAGACGCGCCCGCCCTCGGCCGCCCGCGTCGTGGCCGAGAATGTGCGCCGCGGCGAGCGCGGCCTGCCCTTCCTGCACGTGGTGGACCGCGACGCGGGCTATTGAGCCGCGCGCCAACGGTTGCCGGGGCTGGGGGCTCTGCCCCCGTCCCTTCGGGACTCCCCCGGAGTTTATCCGGCAAGATGAAGCAGAGGATGGCCTTGCAGCTGCGAAGGAGACGCTAGCGCCGGTAGCGGAAGGTGCCTGTTCCCTTGGCGATCAACTCGCCAGTCTCGTCGCGGATCTCGCCTTCGGCGAAGAAGGTGGACTTGCCGCCGCCGGTCTTGCGACCCTCGGCGAGGAAAACCGCACCGCGCGGTCGCGACAGGTATTGCACGTTCAGCGCCAGCGTCAGGCACATCTGCCGGAGGTCTGGATCGCCCGTCCAGCAACCGGCATAGCCCATCACGGTGTCGAGCAGCGCGGCGTGGATGCCGCCATGCGGATTGCCGTGGCGGTTCATCGTGAAGTCGACGAGGGGCAGCTCGAACCGGGCAAAGCCCTCGGACCAGTCCAGCATCTGCATGCCGATATGGGCTGCGAAGGTGTAGGGGTCTTCGCGGAACCGGTCATCCATGATCGCGGGCCTCCAGTCCCAGTTCGGCAAAGCGCGGCACGAATGTGCCCAGCCGCAGCCCCTTTTCCGGGTTGGCCGCGTTGCCGTCCAGCGCGCGTTTCTTGACCCCTTGCAGGATCGCCGCCATTCGGAAGAAAGCGAAGGCCACGTAAAAGCCGAAGCGGTCGGGACGGTCGATGCCACGCCGCGCACAATAGGCGGTCACAAAATCCTCGTCCGAGGGCAAGCCTGCCGCCGCCCGGTCAATGCCGGACAGGCCCCGCCCTTCGGCCCCGGGCGGCAGTTGCCATTGCATGATGACGCCCGCGAGGTCGGCAAAGGGATGACCCAGCGTCGACAACTCCCAGTCGAGCACTGCAAGGATGCGCGGGCCGTCCGCCTGATACAGCAGGTTGTCGATGCGGTAGTCACCATGCACCAGGCAGCGCATCCCGTCTTTGGCGGGCATGTGAGCGCCCAACCAGTCGATCAACGCCTCCATGGGCGCTATCTCTCCGGTCTCGGAAGCGCGGTATTGCTGCACCCAGCGCGAGAATTGCCGTTCGTAGTAATTTCCGGGCGGGCCGTAATCCGACAGGCCAACGGCCACGACATCGACATCGTGGATCGCAGCCAGGACGCGCCCCATCTCGTTCATGATCGCAGTGCGCGCCTCGGGCGTCTCGGCGGGCATCGACGGATCGGCGATGGTGCGACCCGCAACATGCTCCATGACATAGAACATCGAGCCGATCAGGGCGTTGTCCTCGCACAGTGCGATCATGCGGGGCACCGGCACCGGCGACCCGGCCAGCGCGCGCTGCACGCGGAATTCTCGATCGACCGCATGGGCCGATTTCAGAAGGGCGCCCGGCGGCTTGCGCCGCAGCACCCAGGAGCCCGAGGGGCTGTCCAGCCGATAGGTCGGGTTGGACTGGCCCACGTCGAACTTGACCGTGCTCAGCGGCCCCGAGAAACCCGGCACATGCTCAGCCATCCAGTCCGACAGACGGTTCAGGTCCATGCCACCCCCTGCTTCTTCTTGTTACAAATAATCAAACCTGACGCCCGCCTCACGCACCCTCGTTCGAGTATTTGCGCAACTCCGCCCGCGCCACCTGCCGCCGGTGCACCGCGTCCGGCCCGTCGGCAAAGCGCAGCGTGCGGACATGGGTCCACATATGCGCCAGGTCGAAGTCCTGGCTGATCCCCGCCGCGCCGTGCAGTTGCATCGCCTCGTCGATCACCTTGCCCGCCATCAGCGGCGCCACGACCTTGATCTTGGAAATCCAAGGCTGGGCGGCGCGCACGCCCGCCGTATCCATCATCCACGCGGCCTTGAGGCAAAGCAGGCGCGCCATCTCGATCTCCATCCGCGCATTGGCGATGATGTCGTAATTGGCGCCCAGGTCGATGATCCGCTTGCCGAAGGCTTCGCGCGACAGGCCCCGGCGGCACATCATTTCCAGCGCCTTTTCCGCCTGCCCGATGGCGCGCATGCAATGGTGGATGCGTCCCGGACCAAGCCGACCCTGCGCCACCTCGAAACCGCGCCCCTCGCCCAGCACGATGTTCTTCGCGGACACGCGGACATCGGTGAAGCGGATGTGCATATGGCCATGCGGGGCGTCGTCCTGGCCGAAGACCTCCATCGGGCGCAGCACCTCGATGCCGGGCGTCGCGGGGTCGAGCACGAACATGGTGTGGCGGTTGTGTTTCGGCGCGTCCGGATCGGTGCAGGCCATCAGGATATACAGCGCGCAACGCGGATCGCCCGCACCCGAGATCCACCATTTCTCGCCATTCAGGACAAAGTCATCCCCGTCCCGCTTCGCCTCGAACGCCAGTTGCGCCGCGTCGGACGACGCCAGACCCGGTTCCGTCATCACGTAGGCCGAGCGGATCTCGCCCTCCAGCAGCGGTGCCAGCCAGCGGTCCTTCATCCATTGTTCGCCGTAGCGCTCCAGCACCTCCATGTTGCCAGTGTCGGGCGCGTTGCAGTTGAAGACCTCGGCGGCGATGGACACCTTGCCCATCTCCTCGGCGAGATAGGCGTATTCGACGGTGCTCAGGCCATAGCCCCGGTCGCTGCCGGTCAGCCAGAAGTTCCACAGATCGCGCGCCTTCGCCTTGGCCTTGAGCCCGTCCAGGATCTCCAGCTGCCGGGCTGTGTGGTGGAACCGGCCTTTGGGGTGCTTGCCCACCTCGGCGTGGAACTCCGCGTCCAGCGGCGCGATCTCGTCCTCGATCATGCGCCGCACTGTCTCGACCAGCGGTTTCACCCGCTCCGTCATGCCAAGATCCATATCCCTCTCCTCTGTCGATGCCCAAGCCCGCGCGCGGCCGGTCCGGTGCGGCGGGGTGGGCGGGTGGGCGCCGCGCCGGGGCGGCCGCGCGCGGGCGTCTATTCCAGGAAGAACCGCGTGATCCAGCTGGCCACAAGGGCCGGGCGATCCGCACCCTCGATCTCGACCGCGACATCCCAATGCACGTCGAGAGCGCCCTCGCGCTCGTCGACTCCGGCAACGCTGAACCGGCCGCGGATATTGCTGCCCACCCGCACGGGCGAGACGAAGCGGATCCGGTCGAACCCGTAGTTCACGCTCGACGCAAAACCCGCAAGCCCCTCTGTCACCTCGTAGGACATGGCCGAGAGCATGGACAGCGTCAGGAACCCGTGCACCACAGCGCCCCCCATCGGCGTCTGCGCGGCGCGTTCCTCGTCGAGATGGATGAACTGCCAGTCCTCCGTCGCATCGGCAAAGGCGCGGACGCGCGCGGTGTCCATCGCGAACCAGCGCGTTTCGCGGGGGGCGAGGCTGCGCAGCTCGTCAGCCAGCATCGGGCAGCTCGTAGCCGTCGAAGCGCTGTCGCAAGGTCAGTTTCGACACCTTGCCGGTCGCGGTCAGCGGCAGCGCGTCGATCATCTCCATCGCGTCGGGCAGCTGCCATTTCGCCACGTGGTCCAGCATCAGGGCGTGGATCTCGTCCAGCGAGGGCGGATCGTCCGCGTCACGCGGCACCACGACCAGCAGCGGGCGTTCGTCCCACTTGGGATGCGGCACGGCGATCACCGCGCAATTGGCGACCTTGGGATGCGCCATGGCGATGTTTTCGAGGTCGATAGACGAAATCCACTCGCCCCCCGACTTGATTAGGTCCTTCGACCGGTCCTGGATCGACAGGAAACCATGCGGGTCGATGCTGGCCACGTCGCCCGTGCCGAACCAGCCCTCGGCGTCGAAGGCCGATTTAGACGCCTCGGCATTCTCGAAATAGCCCGCGATGATCGTGTTGCCGCGCACGAACAGCTCGCCCACCGCCTTGCCGTCATGCGGCAGGCGCTTGCCCTGCTCATCGTTGATCTTCAGCTCGACACCAAAAACCCGGCGACCCTGCCGCGCCTTCAGCGCCATGCGGCGCTCGAACGGCAGGTCGCTCATCGAGTCCGACAGCTGGCCATGGGTGCCCACCGGGCTCATCTCGGTCATGCCCCAGGCGTGGCAGACATCGACGCCGCGTTTCTCGAAGAACTCGATCATCGCGCGCGGCGCGGCAGAGCCGCCGATCACCAGCTGTTTCAGGCTCGAGGGCAGCGCGCCGCGCTTCTCGATCTCGGCGCGCAGGCCCAGCCAGACGGTCGGCACACCCCAACTGGCGCTGACACTCTCGGTCTCCATCAGGTCGAACAGCGACGCGCCGTCCAGCTTGCCCCCCGGCATCACCAGAGAGGCGCCGACGATCGGCGCGGCATAGGGCAGGCCCCAGGAATTGACGTGGAACATCGGAACGACAGGCAGCACGCGCGCCCCCTCGTGCAGGCTGCGGGGCAGCGTGACCGCGATGGACAGCGCATGCAGCACCGTCGAGCGATGGGAATAAAGCGCGCCCTTGGGGTTGCCCGTGGTGCCCGAGGTATAGCACAGGCCCGCCGCGCTGTTCTCGTCCAGCAGCGGCCAGTCGTAGAATTCGGGCTGGCCGGTCAGCAGGTCCTCGTAGCAATGCAGGTCCAGCGCCGATTCGGGCATGTGCCCCCGGTCGGTCAGCACCACCAGCATCAGGTCGGCGGGCAAGTGTTCGACCAGCGCCTCGATCAGCGGGACAAAGGTCAGGTCGAAGCACAGCACCCGGTCGCCCGCGTGGCGGATGATGTACAGCATCTGTTCGGCGCTGAGGCGCGGGTTGATCGTGTGGCAGACCGCGCCCATGCCGGCGGTCGCGAAATACAGTTCGAAATGCCGGTAGCCGTTCCACGCCAGCGTCGCCACCCGGTCCCCTTGCCCCACGCCCAGCGCGCCCAGCCCATGCGCCAGCTGCGCGGCGCGGGCATAGGCCTCGGCATAGGTCTCGCGGTGAACATCTCCCTCGGTCCG
The DNA here is from genome assembly GCF_018224955.1 of Thetidibacter halocola. Taxonomy (GTDB): domain Bacteria; phylum Pseudomonadota; class Alphaproteobacteria; order Rhodobacterales; family Rhodobacteraceae; genus Thetidibacter; species Thetidibacter halocola. Next base: position 292,152 of record NZ_JAGTUU010000005.1, on the reverse strand, counting down.
GACCGAGACGATCCCCGCCCCCGGATGCGCTTCTGCCGCATAGCGCAGGATCTCGATAATCGAGAGCGGCATAGTCATCATCATGCCTTGCATCGGGCGCTCCTCCCTTGCCGTCCGCGTGTCGTGGCATAGGGTGATCCCAAGCAGCAGCCGGGCGCAACCCGTTTTCCGCCCGCGAAAGGAGAGACCATGACAGACCAGATGCGCCGCATCACGCTGGCCCGCCGCCCGCAGGGCATGCCCGTTCCGCAGGATTTCGCGCTGGACACCGCGCCCCTGCCCAACCCTGCCGAGGGCGAGGTGCTGGTCGCGGTCGAATGGCTCTCGCTGGACCCTTACATGCGCGGCCGGATGGACGACGTGCGCAGCTATGCCCCCTCGGTCGGCCTCGGCGAGGTGATGACCGGCCAGGGCACGGGCCGCGTGCTGGCCTCGCGCGCGCCGGGTTTCGCCGCGGGCGACCAGGTCACCGGCATCACCGGTTGGGCCAGCCACGCGGTTCTGCCCGCCCCGGGCCTGCGCAAGCTCGACGCAGGACTGCCGCCCTCGACCGCGCTGGGCGTGCTGGGCATGCCCGGCTTCACCGCCTGGACCGGCCTGCGCGAATACGGCCGCCCCAAGGCCGGCGAAACGCTGGTGGTGGGCGCCGCGACCGGCCCGGTGGGCTCGCTGGTCGGGCAACTGGCCAGGGCCGCGGGCTTGCGCACCGTGGCGGTTGCGGGCGGGCCCGAGAAATGCAGGCTGGCGACGGAGACCTTCGGCTTCGATGCCGCCATCGACCACCGCGCACATGACGACGCCTCGAGCCTGCGCAAGGCGCTGGCGCAGGCCGCGCCGGACGGCGTCGACATCTACTGGGAGAATGTGGGCGGCAAGACGCTCGAGGCGGTGCTGCCGCTGATGAACACCCATGGCCGCATCCCGGTCTGCGGCACGATCGCGTGGTATGGCGGTGCCGACGGCGCGCAGGATCGCCTGCCGATGGCCTGGCGCGCCATCCTCGTGAAACGCCTGCATGTCCACGGTTTCATCATCTTCGACCACTGGCAGCACTTCCCCGAGTTCCTCGCCGACATGGCCCCCAAGGTCGCCGCGGGCGAAATCGCCTTTCTCGAGGACGTGGCCGACGGGCTGGAAAACGCGCCCGAGGCCTTCATCGGCCTGCTGCAGGGCCGCAACCGCGGCAAGCAGCTCGTTCGGGTCTGACCCGCGCTCCCCAAGCGGCAGAGGGATTCACGCAGGTTCCGCGAGGTCCGGATCGAATCCCTGCCAATTGACAGCCCCGCCCCGCCTTGCTACGCGGCGCGCCTCATCCGGAAAGGGGCACGATCATGGGACGCAAGCGCAAGGGACGCGACATTTCCGGCTGGCTGGTGGTGGACAAGCCCGCGGGCATCACCTCGACCGCCGTCGTGAACAAGGTGCGCTGGGCGCTCCAGGCGAAGAAGGCGGGTCATGCGGGCACGCTGGATCCCGAGGCGACGGGCGTGCTGGCCATTGCGTTGGGCGAAGCGACCAAGACCGTGCCCTACATCACCGACGCGCTCAAGGCTTATGTCTTTACCGTGCGCCTCGGGCAGGAGACCAATACCGACGACGCCGAGGGCGAGGTCACCGCCACCTCTGACCAGCGCCCCACCGATGACATTGTCAAGGAAGCCCTGCACGGTTTCGTCGGAGAGATCATGCAGGTGCCCCCCGCCTTCTCGGCGGTCAAGGTCGACGGCGAACGCGCCTACAAGCGCGCCCGCGACGGCGAGGAACTCGACCTCCAGGCCCGGCCGCTCTGGGTCGAAAGCCTGGTGATGCTGGACCGCCCCGATGCCGACCATGTGGAACTGGAAATGGTCTGCGGCAAGGGCGGCTATGTCCGCGCCATCGCCCGCGACCTTGGCCGGAAACTGGGCTGCCGCGGCCATGTCCTGCGCCTGCGCCGCACCTGGTCCGGCCCCTTCGAGGCCGAGGACGGCCTGACGATCGACCAGGTCGACAAGCTGGCCCAGACGCCCGACCTCGACACCCATATCCGCCCGCTCGAAGAAGGGCTTGCCGACCTGCCCGAACTCAAGGCAACGCCCGAAGGCGCCACCCGCCTGCGCCACGGCAATCCCGGCATGGTGATCCCTGCGGACGTGGAATACGGCGACGAGGCCTGGGCCAGCTTCGAGGGCCGCGCTGTCGCCGTGGGCCGCTACAAGGCCGGCGAATTGCATCCAGACCGCGTGTTCAATCTCTGAGCACGCCGCCGCCCTGCCCTTCTTCTGGCTGAAAATATCTCGGGGGGTCCGGGCGGCAGAGCCCCCCCGGCGGATCGACGCGGCGCCAGCCGCGGCGAAACCCTCAGCCCAGCATCGCCCGCCAGCGCCGCAGCGACTCCAGCGCCTCCGGCTCGTCGAGGAACGGGATATGCCCCCGGCCCGGCACCTCGGCCGCGATCATGTCGGGACGGCGACGCCGCATCTCGGCAAAGGTCGACGGCGACAGCAGGTCCGAATTGGCCCCGCGGATCGCACAAAGCGGCAGGCCCGCCAGCGCGTCGAACAGCGGCCAGAGATCCGGCGCGGGCTGCGCTCCGCCGCCCAGCACCGCATCGCGCAGCATCGGGTCATAAGTCAGTTCCAGGCCATTTTCGGTCTGGACGAACAGCCGCTCCGCCTCTTCCAGCCAGCGGCTCTCCGGCACGCCGACAAAGCCGGTCAGCAGTTCTGCCCGCCGCGCGGCGACCTCGGCCAGCGTCTTTTGTGGCGGCTTGCGGCCGAGATAGCCCTTGATGACCTCCAGCCCGGCGTCGGCGATCTCCGGCCCGATGTCGTTCAGCGCCACGCCCAGCAGACGGTCCCGCGCCGTGGCCGCGAGGACCATCGCGATCAGCCCGCCGCGCGAGGTGCCCAGCACCGCCGCCTTTTCGATCCCGAGGTGATCCAGCAGTTCGACCGCGTCGCGCCCCTCGATGGGTATCTGGTAGTTTTCATGCGGGCCCCAGTCCGACTGCCCGCGTCCGCGGTAATCCAGCCGGATCAGCCGCACGCCCTCGAGATGCGGCGCGACGAAATCGAAATCCCGCCCGTCCCGCGTCAGCCCCGCAAGGCACAGAAGCGGCAGCCCCTCACCCTCGTCGCTAAAGAACAGCGACAAGCCGTCGGAAGTGGTGAAACGCGGCATCAGACAAGCTCCGGGATGGTCTTGAGATCGGTCAGGATGCGGCCGGGCGCGGCCATCAGCCGGTCGACCGGCAGGCCCGCGCGGTTGACCCAAACCGTGTCGAAGCCATAGGCCGAGGCCCCCGCCGCGTCCCAGCCGTTGGACGAGACGAACAGAACCTCGGACGGCGCACAACCGAACCGCGCGCCCACCATGTCATAGACCGCGCGGGCAGGCTTGAAGATGCCGACGCTTTCGACCGACAGCACCGCGTCCAGGTATTCACCGATGCCCGCGCTGTCCACCGCGCCCTCCAGCATGTCGGGGCTGCCGTTCGACAGGACGGCGCAGGCCTTGCCCGCCGCCTTGAGCCGCGCCAGCATGAACGGCACCTCGCTGTAGGCGGGCAGTTCCCAATACAGCGCCAGCAGGCGTTCGCGCAGTTCGGCGTCGTCCAGGCCCGCGCGCTCCATCGCCCAGTCGAGCCCATCTTTCGTGACCTGCCAGAACGAGACGTAATCGCCCGTCACCGCGCGCAGCCAGCTGTATTCAAGCTGCTTGCGCCGCCAGTCCTCGGCCAGCGCGGGCCAGACCCTCGCCAGTTCGTCCCGCCCCGGCTCCTCGGCCGCGATGCGCGCGGCGGCGGCCACGTCGAACAACGTGCCATAGGCATCGAACACGCAAACGGAAATCGCCATGTCACCCCCCTGTCATCCTCGGGCGGCAGACTGGCACGGATGCCGGGCGGGCAAAAGACCCCGCAACCTCGCGGCGCGGGCAGGCGGTTTGCAATTCGCGCCCGCAGCGCTTACCTTGCCTCCAGCCCATGCAAGCACCCGGGAGCGACCCGGCCTTGCCAACCAACCTTTCCACGACACGAAGGATATACCATGACGCAGGTCAAGACCGGCGATACCGTCGCCATTCACTACACCGGAACGCTTCAGGATGGCAGCCAGTTCGACAGCAGCGCGGGCCGCGACCCGCTGCAATTCGAGGTCGGCTCCGGCCAGATCATCCCCGGCTTGGACAAGGCGCTGACCGGCATGGCCGTGGGCGACAAGAAGACCGTTACCGTCCCCGCCGACGAGGCCTATGGCCAGCCCAACCCGCAGGCCGTGCAGGCCGTTCCGCGGACCGAGATCCCGGCCGACATTCCGCTGGATATCGGCACGCAGTTGCAGGTGCAGACACCGACCGGACAGGTCATGCCGGTGACGGTGGCCGAAGTGACCGAGACCGAGGTCACGCTTGACGCCAACCACCCGCTGGCGGGCAAGGACCTGACCTTCGCCATCGAGCTGGTCAAGATCGGCTGATCGCCGGGTCCGCGCAAAGGAACGCTGCGTCAGACCGACCCTGCCGCAGCGTCCATCCTTCTTGCGCGCGGGGGCGTTCCTTTCCATCATGGCGCAAACCGTCCGGGAGGGGCGGCATGACAGCCAACAGGGAGGGGAGCCGACCATGACCTATGCGGGAATGGCCGACAGGAACGCCATCGAACAGGAAAAGCCGTGGGAGGCGCGGGACATCCCCGCCACCATCTGGGGCCAGCTGAGCCGTATCGCGCAGCAGTTCCCCAACCGATCCGCGACCAGCTATCAGCTGCTGTCGGGCCCCACGGACAAGGCCGAGACGCTGACCTGGGCGGAGTTGCGCGACCGCACGGCGCAGGCGGCGAACCTGTTCCGCAGCCTTGGCATCGGCGAGGACGACGTCATCGCCTATGTGCTGCCCAACGCGACAGAAACCATCACGACGCTGCTGGGGGGCATGGTCGCGGGGATCGTCAACCCGATCAACCCGCTGCTGGAACCCGAGCAGATCGGCTCCATCCTGCGCGAGACGAACGCCAAGGTTGTCGTCACGCTGAAACCCTTCCCCAAGACCGACCTGCCGCAAAAGGTGCGCGAGGCCGTGCGCCACGCGCCCAAGGTGCACACGGTGCTTGAGGTCGACCTGAACCGCTACCTGACCCCGCCGAAAAGCTGGATCGTGCCGCTGGTGCGCCCCAAGCCCCACGGCGACCCCCATGCAACCTACAAGAGCTTTGCCAAGGAAGTCGCGAAACAGCCGACCAAGCTGGCCTTCGCCGACAGCACGGGCGACCGGGTGGCCGCGTATTTCCACACCGGCGGCACCACCGGCATGCCCAAGGTCGCGCAGCACAAGTATTCCGGCATGCTGTATAACGGCTGGCTTGGCCACAAGCTGCTGTTCTCCGAGACCGACAGCGTGATGTGCCCGCTGCCGCTGTTCCACGTCTTCGCCTGCCACGTAATCCTGATGGCGATGCTGTGCTCGGGCGCGCATGTGGTCTTCCCGACGCCCGCGGGCTATCGCGGCGAGGGCGTGTTCGACAATTTCTGGAAGCTCTGCGAACGCTGGAAGACGACCTTTATCATCACCGTGCCGACCGCTGTCTCGGCGCTCATGCAGCGCAAGGTCGATGCCGACATATCGTCGGTCAAGACGGCGTTCTCAGGGTCCGCACCGATGCCGATGGAACTGTTCAAGCGCTTCGAGAGCGCCTGCGGCGTCACCATCTGCGAGGGCTATGGCCTGACCGAGGCGACCTGCCTTGTCTCCGTCAACCCGGTGGACGGCGAGAAGAAGGTGGGCAGCGTCGGCATCCCCTTCCCCTATTGCGACGTCCGGATCGTCAAGCAGACGACCGAGGGCCCGGTGGAATGTGCCGTGGACGAGATCGGCGAGATCTGCGTGTCGAACCCCGGCGTCTTTGCCGGCAACACCTATACCGAGGCCGACAAGAACAACGACCTGTTCTACCTGGACACGCATCTGCGCACCGGCGACCTGGGCCGGGTGGACGGCGACGGCTATCTCTGGATCACAGGCCGGGCCAAGGATCTGATCATCCGCGGCGGCCACAACATCGACCCGGCCGAGATCGAGGAAGCGCTGCTGACTCATCCCGCCGTCGCCTTTGCCGGAGCCATCGGCCAGCCCGACGCGCATTCCGGCGAAATGCCCTGCGCCTTCGTCGAACTGGTCGCCGGGGCCTCGGTGACCGAGGAGGAACTGCTCGAGCATTGCCGCGTGAACGTGCATGAACGCGCGGCCCAGCCCAAGCACATGACCATCCTGTCCGAACTGCCCAAGACCGCCGTGGGCAAGGTGTTCAAGCCCGACCTGCGCAAGCACGCCATCACCCGAGTCTACAATGAGGCGCTGGAAAAGGCCGGACTGCCGGCGCGGGTCGTGTCGGTGATCGACGACAAGAAGCGCGGGCTGGTCGCCCAACTCGAGGCGCATGGCACCCCCGAGGCACAGGTGGCCGAGGTGCTGGGCGCCTTTGTGAGGCCGTGGGAATGGGTTCAGGCCAAGGTCGCGGCCTGAGCGGGCGACAAGACCTGCAAAAGGTGCCATCCTCTCCCGAACCGGCGGGAGGATGGCAGCATGCAGACGGAAGATTTCGCACCGGGGCAAGTGCTCGACTTCTGGTTCCCGGACAGCGGGCACGAGGGCAGCGTGGAAACCCATGCCGCCTTCTGGACGGAACGCATGCAGGGCGGCATGGATGGCGCGATCATCGACCGTTTCGGGCCGCTGACCCGCGCCGCCGCCCGCGGAGAGCTGGATCACTGGGCCGACACGCCGCGTGGCAGGCTCGCGCTGCTGATCGCGCTGGACCAGTTTCCCCGCTCGCTCTGGCGGGACACGCCGGGCGCCTTTGCCCAGGACATCAAGGCCGCGCGGCTGGCGCTTGACGGCATTGCGAACGGCGATTTCGACGGGCTTGCGCCGTGGGAGCAGGTCTTTTTCGTTATCGCGCTCGGGCATTGCGAGGGGCCGGATCACCTTCAGCGGCTGATCGCGCTCGATCCGGTGATAGAACAGATCATCGACCGGATGCCGGAACAACTGGCCCCGATGGGCGGCCAGTTGCGCGCCCAGCATGCCCTTGTGACGGAAGTGATCCGGCGCTTTGGCCGCCACCCGCACCGCAACGCGATCCTCGGGCGGGTGTCGACGCTGGACGAGGAACCCTACATTGCCACGGGCGACTTTCCACACTTGCCCAAGGACAACGGGCAACCCGCCTAGCGCGCGCCCCAGGTGTCCGTCAGGCGATAGCCGCCCGGCCAGGGGTCGTCGGGGTCAAGCATGTGCTGGTGGATGCCGGTAATCCAGCCGCGCCCCGAAATTTCCGGCAGGATGGCCGGCAGATCCCAGATGGTGGTGTCCTCCACGATCCGGCCTGCAAAGGTCGATCCGATCAGCGAGCGCACCGTCAGCCGGTCGCCGACCTGCATCAGGCCACGCGTCCGCAGCACGGCCATGCGCGCCGACAGCGCGGTTCCGGTCGGAGAGCGGTCGACCTTGCCGGGACGGATCGCCACGGCGGCGGCCGAGTGCAGCCCGTCCTCGCGTTGCTCCAGCGGACCGGCGAACAGGCAGAACGAGATGTGCCGCCAGTCCGGGTTCGTCGGGTGGACAAAGCCCAGCTGTTCCGACGCGGCGTCGCTTATCCGGACGCCCAGGCGCGCAATGTCGTGGGCCTCGTCCTCGCGCAGCGAGAACCCCAGCGCCGCCGCGTCCACGATCACGAAACTGTCGCCGCCAAAGGCCGTGTCGACGGTCAGGCTTCCCAGCCCTGCGACCTCGATCGACCGGTCCAGCGCCGTGGCGAAAGACGGCAGGTTGCGCACGTGGATGCGCTGCGCCTTGCCGTCGCGGCATTCCGCGCGTATAGCGACCAGCCCGCCCGGCGCCTCGAGCATCAGGTGGGTTTCGGGCTCTTGCATCGGTATGAGGCCGGCATCCAGCAGCACCGTGGCGACGCAGATCGAGTTGGAGCCCGACATCGGCGGCGTGTCCTCGGGTTCCATGATGATGAAGGCGGCCTGCGCGTCCGGGTGCTTGGGCGGCACCAGCAGGTTTACATGGCGAAAGACGCCGCCGCGCGGCTCGTTCAGGACGAAGTTGCGCAAGGCCCCGTCGCGGGCGATCCAGCGGCTTTGCTCCCACAGGGTGTCGCCGGGCGGCGGAAGGACGCCGCCCACGATCACATCGCCGACCTCGCCCTCGGCATGGGCGGAAATCACGTGGATCGTCTTGACGCTGCGCATCGCGGTGTCGCTCTCACAGGTGACGGACCACCGGGTCGATGGGCGTGGCGTCGAGGCCCAGCGCCTCTTCCATCGCGCGGGCGATGGACAACAGACGCCCCTCGCCTCTCGGACGGCCGATCAGCTGGATGCCCACCGGCAGACCGTCATCGGTAAAGCCCAGCGGCAGCGACAGCGCGGGCAGGCCACACAGCGTCGCCGGAAAGGCAAAGCGCAGCCAGTCGAGATAATCGCGGCCGGCGACACCGGCGACCTCGGGCGGATACTCCACCTCGACCGGTAGCGGGAACAGGCCCGTCACCGGGCAGGCCAGCACGTCGTAGCGCGTGAGGAACATGCGCATCGTGTGATACAGGCGCGATCGCGTGGTCGTCGCCTCGGCGATGGTGTCGACGTCCAGCGCGCGGCCTTCCTCGATGTTGCGCTGAAGCGCGGGCTTGTAGCGGCTGGTGACGCGTTCGGGCGTATTGCGCGCCTCGGTCCAGAAGCCCAGCGCCCGCAGCGTGCGGAAAGTCGCTTCGGCCCCGGCGAGGTCCGGCGTCGCCTCTTCGATGGCGAAGCCCGGAATGTCGATGCGGGACAGGCCGTCGCGCAGCACGGCCTGCATCTCGGGTGTGGCCGGGGCAAGGTCGGGCAGCATGGAAAAGGCCACGCGCACCGGGCCCGGATCGCGCAGGCACTGGTCGAGGTAACGCTCCTCGGGTGCGGGCCAAGAGACTGGTGTCGCCGGGTCGAAGCCCGCCATCGCGTCCAGAAGCAGGGCCACATCTCCCACGTTGCGCGCCATCGGTCCCTGCACACCCATCGTGTCGAACCGCTGCGTCTCGGACCCTCCGGCTACGCCAGGGCTGGGCCGCAACCCGACGATACCGCAAAAACTGGCCGGCGTGCGCAGGCTGCCACCAAGGTCCGACCCATGCGCCAGCCAGGTCTCACCCGTGGCCAGCGCCGCCGCCGCCCCGCCCGATGATCCGCCCGCGTTCATCCGCGTGTCCCACGGGTTGCGGGTGGCGCCGAAGACCGGGTTGAAGGTATTCGCCCCCGCGCCCATCTCGGGCGTATTGGACTTGCCCAGCACCACGCCGCCGCGCTCTTCCAGCCGCAGCACCAGCGGGTGCGAGACCTGCGGGATCGTGTCGGCCAGCGCCGGCGTGCCCCAGGTGGTGCGCACGCCCGCAACGGGCGTCAAGTCCTTGATGGTCAGCGGCAGGCCCGCCAGAGGGCCGGTGGCCGTGGCGGCCGCAGTGCGCGCACGCTCGGCGCAGAGCGTGACCGTGGCGTTGATCGCCGGGCCAGTCTGCTCGATGCGCGCAAGCGCGGCGTCGATCAGTTCAGAGGGCGAGACGACGCCCTTGCGCAGCATCGCCACCGCGTCGCGCGCCGTCAGCGCGCACAGGTCCGGGCCGGTGAAGGCCGGTCTAGCAGGAGCCATCGGAGCCCGCGCAGAAGATGTCGTAGAGCAGACCGATTACCCGGCTCGTATTCTCGTTGGCGAGGCTGTAGTAGATCGTCTTGCCGTCGCGGCGGGTGACAACCAGCCCCTCCTCGCGCAGCCGCGCCAGCATCTGGCTGACCGCCGCCTGCCGAATGCCCAGCAATTCCTCCAACTCGCCCACCGACTTTTCGCCCGAGCCGAGATGGCACAGGATCATGAGCCGCCCCTCATGCGCGAGCGTCTTGAGAAAAGCCGCTGCGTTCTGGGCGTTTGTCGCCATTTCTTCAGGCGGCGCGGGGGGTGCTTTCGTGTCTGCCATGCTTTTTCCCACTTGTCCGAAGGTTACGATAGCAGCGCCCCCGGGAAAAGGCGAGATCACGCTTTCGGGGCGGGCGCGCCGCCCTCGAAAAGATTTCCGCCTGTATAGCTGCAAGGCGCATCCTGCATCTGAAGGTGCAGTCCCGACCCGGAATAGGGATGCGCGCGGGCCAGATCCTCGTCGATCTCGATGCCAAGACCGGGTTCCGTAGGGGCCGCGATGAACCCCTCTTCCACCCGGATCGCGCCGCGGATCAGATCGTTGTGAAACGGCGTCTCGATCGTCTCGGCCATCAGGATGTTGGGGATCGAGACGGCGAGGTGGATGTTCGCCGCCCATTCGACCGGCCCGGCATAGAGATGCGGCGCGACCTGGGCGTTGTAGACCTCGGCCAGGGTGGCGATCTTCTTCGCCTCCCACAGGCCGCCCGCGCGGCCGAGCGCCGGTTGCAGGATCGTGGCCGCCCCCTGCCGCAACACCGGGGCGAATTCCGCCTTGGTGGTCAGCCGCTCGCCCGTGGCGACGGGAACCGGCTGGCCAGAGGCCACGCGCGCCATGGCCGCCAAGTTGTCGGGGGGCACGGGTTCCTCGAACCAGAGCGGGAAATAGGGCGCGATGGCATGCCCCAGCCGGATCGCGCCGCCGGTGGTGAACTGGCCATGGGTGCCGAACAGCAGGTCGGCCCGGTCGCCCACAGCCTCGCGCAGCTTGCGGCAGAAGGCGACCGAGGTGGAAATGTCGGTCATCGCCGGCTCATGCCCGCCACGCATCGTGTAGGGGCCGGCCGGGTCGAACTTGACCGCCGTCCAGCCGCGCGCGACGCAATCGGCGGCGGCCTCTGCGGCCATGTCGGGGTCGATCCAGAACGCGGGCAGCGGGTGTTTCGGCAGCGGATAGAGATAGGTATAGGCCCGCACGCGCTCGTTCATCATCCCGCCCAGCAGCGCCCAGACCGGCCGCCCCCGCGCCTTGCCCAGGATGTCCCAGCAGGCGATCTCCATGCCAGAGAAGGCGCCGATGACGGTGGGATCGGGGCGTTGGGTGAAGCCCGAGGAATAGCAGCGGCGGAACAGGCGTTCGATGTTCTCGGGGTTCTCACCCTCGAAATAGCGCTGGAAGAGGTCGGTGATGACGGCGCGCATTGCGTCGGGGCCGACGGCGGCGGCATAGCACTCGCCCCAGCCGGTGATGCCACAGGCGGTGGTTAGTTTCACCAGGATCCAGTAACGCCCGCCCCAGCCCGGCGCGGGCGGGGCGGTCACGATGATGTCGAGGTCCGTCAGTTTCATGTCCGTCGCTCCGTGTTTCGGGGACAGGACCGGGGGCTCTGCCCCCGGACCCCCGGAGTTTACCTGGCAAGATGAAGAAGCATCAGCCGAACAGGATGACGTTGCGCTTGGCCCCGCCGGTCTTGGTGTCGGCGATGGCCTCGTTGATCTGTTCCAGCGTCCAGCGGCCCGACACGAGTTCGTCGAGCTTCAGCCGCCCCTGTTCGTAGAGATCGGCCATCCAGGGGATGTCGCGGGCGATCACCACGTCGCCCATTTTCGAGCCGATGAAGCTTTGCCCCATGTAGGCGGGGATGACCGGTTCGTATTGCGACATGGCGCCGGAGGCGGGCATGCCCACCATCACCATGCGCCCGCCCCAGCCAAGATAGCGCGGCGCCTCGTCATAGGCGCGGGTCGATCCCACGGTGACGGCGACGAGGTCGGCGCCCCGGCCGAGCGCCTTCATCGCGGCCTTCCACGGCTCGCCCTTCGTGGCAAGGACGCCGTGGGTGGCACCGAATTCCCTGGCGATGGCGAGTTTTTCCTCGCTCATGTCGACGGCGACGATGCGGCGGGCGCCCGCAATGCGCGCGCCCTGGATGGCGTTGAGCCCGACGCCACCCGCGCCGATCACCACCAGGTCCTCTCCGGGGCGCAGGCGTCCGGCGTTGACCACCGCGCCGATGCCGGTGATCACTCCGCAGGCCATCAGAGCCACGCTTTCGGCCGGCATGGTTTCGGGCAGGGCGACAACCTGGCTCTGGTCCACGATGACGCGTTCGGCAAAGGCGCCGCAATTCATCGCCGCCACGACCGGCGTGCCGTCGGCGCGTGTCAGCTTGGGCGGGACCGGCGTTGCGCCCTCGCAGATCGTGGGCTTGCCGGCCGCGCAGTTGGCGCAGCGGCCGCAGGACTTGATGAGCGTGACCACGACGCGCTGGCCGGATTCGATCCCGGTCACGCCAGGGCCGATGCCGGTGACACGCCCAGCCGCCTCGTGCCCGAAGACCATCGGCAGGTCGCCCCCCCAGATGCCGTCGGCATAGGAGATGTCGGAATGGCAGATCGCCACCGCCTCGAGCGTGACCTCGATCTCGCCCGGTCCGGGCGCGCGCAGGTGCAGGTCTTCGATGGTCAGCGGGGCGCCGAAGGCGGTGCAGACGGCGGCGCGGGTGGTGGTCATGGTCTCTCTCCCTGTCTTGCGCCGAAACTGGCCGGGCCAATGCGGCGACGCAAGCGGGAAAGCGACACATGGTGACGCGTTACGCCACCGCCCTCTGTCGCGCCGGCCACAGGAAGACCACCAGCGCGACCACGATCAGCCCCAGCGACAACAGGAAGGGCGCGCCGGGGAAGAAGACCGCCGCGTCGGGCGCGGTAAAGGCGGCGAAGACCTGCGTCATCACCAGCGGCGACAGGATCATCGCCACTGCCGAGACCGAGGTCAGCGCGCCCTGCAACTCGCCCTGCCGCCGCGGGCCGACCGTGGCGCTCATGACGCCTTGCAGCGCGGGGGTGATGACGGCGGCCAGCGCGGCGAGCGGCGTCAGGATCAGCGCGATGGTGCCCGAGGTGACAAAGGCAATGGCGGCAAAGGCAAAGATGTCGAAGACCAGCCCGTAGATGACCGTGCCGCGCGGGCCCAGCCGGTTCAGGATCAGCCGGATCAGGCCGCCTTGCACCACCGCCATCATGATGCCGAACAGGCCCAGCGACAGGCCGACCATCCCGGCATCCCAGCCAAAGCGCGCCCGCCCGAAATAGGCCCAGACCGCCGGGTAGACCATGAAGGCCACCTGGTAGAGGAAGAACACCGTCAGCCCGCGCCCCACGCCCGGCAGCCGGCCCAGCGCCCGGAAGGCGCCGAACGGGTTGGCGCGGGACGGCTCGAACGGGCGGCGGATCGCGTCCGTCACCGTCTCGCGCAGAACGAACCAGCCCAGCAGGCCGTTGCCCGCCGCCAGTGCCGCCGCGGCCCAGAAGGGCGCGCGCGTGCCAAACTCGCCCAGCAGGCCACCCAGCAGTGGCCCAACGACGAACCCCAGGCCAAAGGCCGCGCCGATCAGGCCAAAGCCCTGCGCCTTGCGCCCTGGCTCCGACAGGTCGGCGATATAGGCCGAGGCGGTGGCCTGCGTGGCCGAGGTGATGCCACCCACGACCCGCCCCGCCAACAGCAGCCAGATCGAGCCCGCCACCGCCATCACGACATAGTCCGCCGCCAGCACCGCCAGAGAGACAAGGATTACCGGCCGCCGCCCGTAGCGATCCGACAGGGCGCCCACCAGGGGGCCGAACAGGAACTGCATCACGGCAAAGACACTGGACAGCACCCCGCCCCATAGCGCGGCCTGCGCCAGCCCGCCACCCGTCACCTCGGCGATCAGCTCGGGCATGACAGGGATGATCAGCCCCACACCCATCGCATCGATGAAAACGGTCAGCAGGATGACGAGGACGGGCAGGCGCATCAGGGCGGGCTTCCGGCAGGGACGGGCGCCACGCGCCTTATGTGTAAACTAGAGTTGACATGTTGAAAAGGAAAGCCCCAACGGGCAAGGGCTGTGCCCTTCCCTTCTCCGGTTTCGATTTACTGCGAAGGGCCCCCAAAAGGGCGGTGAGGCAGAGCCCCAAATCGCGCGTTCAGCCACGCACCGCCCGGGCAAAGGCGCGCGCCTCGGCCGAGGCCTGGCCCAGTTGCGCCGACCAGTCGAACAGGCTGACGGGCAGGTCGGGAAAGGCCGCGCGCGCCAGGTCCGACAGCGGCCGCCCCTCGGCACGAGCCGCCTGGCACAGGGTCTTGGCCTCTGCCTGCGCCTTGGGGCGCGGCATCTGCTCGGCCAGCGCAAAGGACAGCGCCTCGGCCAGGATCAGGCCTCCGGTCTCGTCCAGCGCGGCCCGCATGGCTTCGGCCTCCGGCTCCAGCCCCTCGACCAGCTCGGCGGTGCGTTCCAGCGCGGCCGAGGCGGTCAGCACCAGTTGCGGCAGGGTCAGCCATTCGGTGAACCAGGCCGCGCCGTCACGTTGCTGGCGGTGGATCGCCGCCCCTTGCAGCGTGGCGTTCAGCCCCTGCGCATGGCGCGCCAGCGCCACCAGAAGCGAGGGCACGACCGGGTTCTGTTTCTGCGGCATGGTCGACGACGCCCCGGCCCCGCCCAGCCGGACCTCGGCGATGCCCGATTGCGTCGCAAGCACCAGGTCCTCGCCCATCTTGCCCAGCGCCAGCGTGACCCGCGACAGCCAGTCGGCGATGCGCAGGACCGGCGTGCGGTCGGCATGCCAACTGCGGCCCGGATCGGCGAGGCCCAGCCGCTCGGCCAGCGCGGAGCGCAAAGCCGCCGGATCGGGACCCAGCGCAGAGCCGGTGCCCGCCGCACCGGACAGCGAGACCAGCAGGCAGTCTGCCCGCAGCGCAGCCAGAGACCCCCGCGCCTTCAGCAACGGCCAGCCCCAGCCCGCCACCACCGCGCCGAAGCCCGTGGGCGTCGCATGCTGGCCATAGGTCCGTGCGGCCATCGGCGTCTCTGCATGCGTCTCGGCAAGGGTCGCCAGCCGCGACAGGATCGTGTCCAGCCGCGCCTCGGCCTGAACCAGCGCCTGCCGCAGCCGCAGCATCAGACCGGTATCCTGGATGTCCTGCGAGGTCGCGCCCCAATGCAGGAACTGCGCATGCTCGGGCGCCTGCATCGCCTCGCGAAAGGCCGCCACCAGCCCCGGCACGCTGACGCCGTTCTGCCCCACCGATTTCGCCAGCGACACCGGGTCGACCTGGCATTCGAGGCTCGCGCGACGGATCGCCGCCGCCGCCGTCTCGGGGATCACGCCCGCAGCCCCCTGCACCTCGGCCAGCGCGCCCTCGACCAGCATCATCGCCCGGATCTCGGCGCTGTCGGTGAAGAGTTTCGCCGTCTCGCCCGCGTCGAACAGGGCGGACAGGTGGATGCTGTCGAAGGGCGTGGCGGGCATGGGTTCAGCCTCTGGCGATGGCGTCCAGCAGGGCGGCAAGCCGCCCCGGCATGGAAAAGAAGGGCGAATGGGAGGAGGGCAACGCGTGGCGGTCGGCCTCGGGCAGGTCGGCCGCCATGCGGCGCTGGAAGTCCGGCGGGATGGCGCGGTCGTCCTCGCCGACGACAAAGCTGCGCGGCACGTCCACGGCACCTTCGGGCAAGGCCGTCTCCATCGGCGCCAAGGCCTGATCGCAGAGCCGTGGCACGGCATAGTCGAGAACCTCGGCGCAATCGTGGTAGAACTTCGCCTCGGCCATGTCCGGGTCGAAATGCATCGAGAGCCCGTCGGGATTGCGCCTTATCGCCTCCAGCAGCGGCTGCGTGTCCGCCTGTCGCCGCATCTCGGCCAGCGACAGGCCCGGCCGCGGGACATAGGCGCAGAGATAGACCAGCCGCGCCACGTTCGACGCATCGATCTGCGCCGCCCGCGTGATCGGGTAGCCGCCCATCGAATGCCCGACGACAACCGAAGGCCCGTCCAGCGCGTCCAGCACAGCCTGCGCATAAAGGTCCAGCGTCACATCGGCCAGCGGCGTCACGTCATCGCCATGCGAGGGCAGGTCGATGGCGTGCGCCTCATGCCCCAGCGCCTCGAGCGCCGGGATCACGTCGCGCCAGGCCCAGGCCCCGTGCGACGCGCCGTGGATCAGCAGGAAACGCGCCACGCGTCAGACCGCACCCTGCGCCTTGAGGAACTCTGTCAGGATCGCGGCGTATTCTTCGGGCGCCTCGACGCAAGGAAGGTGGCCTGCGTTGCGGATCAGCCGGAACTCCGATCCGGGGATCAGCCCAACCGTCTCGCGCACGAGGTCCGGCGGGGTAGAGCCGTCCTCGGACCCGGCGATGCCCAGAGCGGGCAGGCGCAACTTTGCCGTCGAGGCATAGAAGTCACTACCCGAGATCGCCATGCCGCAGCCCGTCCAGCCCTGCGCCGGGCAGCGCAGGAACATGTTGCGCCAGGCGTGGTATTCATCGGTTTCGTGGAAGGGTTTCGAAAACCACCGCTCCATCGTGGCATCCACCACGGCGGCCAGCCCGCCCGCGTTGACCGCGTCGATCCGCGTCTGCCAGATCTCGCGCGTGCCGATCTTGGCACCGGTGTTCGACAGCACGACCGCGCGCACCAGGTCCAGCCGCTTGGCCGCCAGCCCCTGCGCGATCATCCCGCCGATCGACAACCCGATGAAGATCGCGTCGCGAAAGCCCAGCTTGTCCATCAGCCGCTCGGTGTCATGCACCAACTGGCCCATCGAATAGGGCCACTCCGGCAGGTCGGACAACCCGTGACCGCGCTTGTCGAAGCGCAGGATGCGCAGCCCCGGCGGCAGCAGCGGCAGGACCTGGTCCCAGAGCCGCAGATCGGTGCCCAATGAGTTGGCGAAGACGACCGGCGTGCCGTCCTCGGGTCCGTCGATGCGATAGTTCAGGCGCAGGTCGCCCAGATCGGCCATGTGCATGGAATGTCTCTCCCTCGTTCGCCTGTGTTTGTAGGCCGCACCGCGCAGAAGGAAAAGAGGCTCCGCATGGTTTGCGAAAGAGCCCCCCTGCCCACTTCATCTTGCCGAAAGAACTCCGGGGGAGTCGACCGCAGGGCGACGGGGGCAGAGCCCCCTATTCCGCCGCCATCCCGTCGGTGAACTGCAGCCGGGCGAGGCGCGCGTAAAGCCCGCCCTCGGCCACCAGGTCGTCATGCGAGCCTGTTGCGACTACCCGGCCGTGATCCATCACCACGATCCGGTCGGCCTTCTTCACCGTGGCCAGCCGGTGCGCCACGATGATCGTGGTGCGCCCGCGCGCCAGTTCGTCCACCGCGCGCTGCACAGCGCGTTCGCTTTCGGCGTCCAGCGCCGAGGTCGCCTCGTCCAGCAGCATCACCGGCGCATCGCGCAGGATGGCGCGGGCGATGGCCACGCGCTGTTTCTGGCCGCCCGACAGCATCACGCCACGCTCGCCCAGCCACGTGTCATAGCCGTCGGGCAGCGCCACCAGGAAATCATGCGCGGCGGCGGCCCGGGCTGCGGACTCGATCTCGGCATCCGTGGCGTCGGGTCGACCAAAGCGGATGTTGTCGCGCGCCGAGGCGGCGAAGATCACCGGATCCTGCGGCACGAGGGCCAGGTGGCGGCGGAACTCGGCCCGCGCCATGTCGCGCAGGTCCACGCCGTCCAGCTTCACCGCGCCCGAGGCGGGATCGTAGAAACGCTGGATCAGTTGCACGATGGTCGTCTTGCCAGCACCCGAGGGGCCGACCAGCGCCACCGTCTCGCCCGGCGCGACGGTCAGGCTCACGCCGTCCAGCGCCGGCACGTCGGGCCGCGTGGGATAGGTAAAGGACACGTCCTCGAAGCTTATGGCCCCACGCACCGGGGCCTTCGGCGTCTTTGGTTTCGCCGGATCCTGGACCGTATCCTCGGTCTGCAACAGGTCGACCAGACGTTCGGTCGCGCCTGCGGCACGCTGCAACTCGCCGAACACCTCGGCCAGCGCGCCCACCGCCCCCGCTACCATCACCGAGTAGATGACGAACTGGATCAGCGTGCCGGCGCTCATCTCGCCCGCGCGCACGTCCCAGGCGCCGATCCAGAGCACGCCGACGATCCCGGTGAACACCAGCGCGATGACGATGGCCGTCATCAACGCGCGTGTCCAGATCCGCCGCCGCGCGGCGTCAAAGCTCTTTTCCGTCACGTCTCCGAAGGCCGCGCGCGACAGCGCCTCGTGGGTATAGGCCTGCACCGTCTGCACGCTGGTCAGCGCCTCGGAGGCGTTGCCGGACGAGGCCGCGATCCAATCCTGGTTCTCACGGCTGAGGCTGCGCAGGCGGCGGCCCAGCACCATGATGGGCACCAGCACCGCCGGCACGATCAGCAGCACCATCCCCGTCAGCTTGGCCGAGGTCAGCAGCATCAGCGCCAGCCCCCCCAGCAGCAGCAGCAGGTTTCGCAGCGCGATCGAGATCGACGAGCCGATGACCGACAGGATCAGCGTCGTGTCGGTGGTGATCCGGCTGAGAACCTCGCCGGTCATGGTCTTTTCGTAGAAAGAGGGGCTGAGGCCGATCACCCGGTCGAACACCGCCTTGCGGATATCGGCCACCACGCGCTCTCCCAGCCGTGTGACCAGCGCATAGCGCAGCGCCGTGCCCAGCGCCAACAGGCCGGCGATTCCCAGCGCCGCGCCAAAATAGAGATCCAGCAGGGCGCCGTCCTCGGCGTTGAAGTTGTCCACCACGCGGCGCACCGCCATCGGCAGGATCAGCGAGACCGTCGCCGTGGCCACCAGCGCCGCCACCGCCGCCATCATCAGCCCGCGATAGGGCAGCATGAAGGGCCAGAGCGCCCGCAGGGATCCCAACTGGCGAGACTTCTCGCGCTCTTCCAGCATGTTTGCGCTTCCGCGGGCCATGCGCCCTCCATTCGTCCTGTTGCAGGCCGGTTTGCGACAGGCCGGGCGGAACAGTCAAGCGGCGGGATGCCGCGCGTTACCGTCACACTGAACAACGGGCGGATGAACGCCTTTTGTATCCAGAGGTTTAGGGGTTTTGCGCGACCGCTGGCTGCGGCCGGAAACTGGAGCGGGCGACGGGAATCGAACCCGTATCTCTTGCTTGGAAGGCAAGGGTCTTACCATTACACAACGCCCGCTCAACGGGACGGATGCCTAGAGGATGGGGTGGCAAGGGTCAAGCGGGATGTTGCCATTCCGGCGACCTTCGACGTGCGGACAGGCGGTTGCCTGCGCTCGCCGCCGGGGCGCAAACGCGTCACCGGGGAAGAAAATTGCGCGATGTCGTCAGTTTGCGTTTGAACCCGGGCGGGGTTTGGCGGTTTCATGGCTCGGCGCCGGACTCGCTGCGGGTCCGGCGCGCAGGTTCGACAAGTCCGAAAGGTTACGCATGGTCACTCGACGCTTCGTGATTGCGGCGCTCTCCGCGCTGGCCACACCCGCCCTGGTCCGGCCCGCCCTCGCCGCGCCCGGCCAATGGGACGCTTGGGACGCGCAGGTGACTCCCGCCGGCTTTGATCTGGGCAGAACCAACCCATGGGGTCTGCATCCGCGCCTGCTGCCGGTGCGGGTCAAGGCCAATCCCGGCCTCACGCCTGGCGACATCCACGTGGATGCGGTCGCGCGCTACCTGTACCACATCGAGGAAGGCGGCACCGCCATGCGCTATGGCGTGGCGATCGGACGCGATGGCCTGTATGAGGCCGGCGTCTACCGGATCGGCCGCAAGACGAAGTGGCCCGGCTGGACGCCCACCAACGCGATGATCAAGCGCGAGCCCGACAAGTATGCCCGATGGGCGGACGGCATGCCTCCGGGCCCGGAAAACGCGCTGGGGTCGCGGGCGCTGTATCTCTACGTCGGCAACCGCGACACCTATCTGCGCATCCACGGCACACCTGCGCCGCGATCCATCGGCACGCGCGCCAGTTCCGGCTGCGTGCGCATGGTGATGCCGCATATCAACGCGCTGTATGAGCAGGTGCAGACCGGCGTCACCGCCTACCTGTATCCGACCGACGGCGGCAGCCTGTAACGGCTGCCGGCCTCAGCCCTGAGGCCGGGCGCAGATCGGGTTGCCCTCGACCGTGCGCAGGGGCAGCTCCGTCGTCTCGACCGGGCCGCGATGGGTATACCAGAAACAGCCGTCCTCGGCCCGGATCCGCGCCCGCGTGAGGTCCTGGTTGGGTCCCGCTATGGCGGCAACCGACTCCGGCACAGAGACGGGCCGCGAGACCCCTGCCCCGTCGCTGGTGGGCACGGGTTCGCAGGCGGCGAGTCCCAGAAGCAGCAGGGAACCGGCGAGAAAGGCCAGGGGTCGGGTCATCATGCGGGCACTCCGGTGTGTCGATCCTCGCGGCGAGGGTGACATTCCCGCGCCGCAGCCGCAAGACCGCCCGTGCCGCAAGGCGCCCGGCCGTTGGCCATGTGCCGCAGTCGCGGCTGCCAGGTCGGGTCAGGGCTGGACCACCCGCTGCGCCACCGCCTGCCCGTCGGCCAGGTCCGCCGGCGGATAGAGCACGACCTGCGCGCCCGGCTCCAGCCCCTCCAGCAACTGCGCCGCGCGCCCGTTATCCGGCCCGATCACGACCGGGCGCAGCGCCGCGCGCCCGTCCTCGACCGCCAGGACCGCCCAGCCGCCCGACTCGCGGAACAGCGCGCTGGACGGCAGGAGGCGCGTGACGTCCGCCTCCCAGACCACGATCCGCGCATCCACGGCAAAACCATGCCCCAGACCCGCGCGCTGTTCCGGCGGGGTGGTCAGCGCGACGACTACGGTCACGCGCTGTTCCTCGACCCCCAGCGCCGAAACCTTGGTCTGGCCATAGGGGTCGATCCGCGTGACGACCCCGGCAAGCGCGCCCTCGCCGCCCCAGTTTTCGACGATCACCGGATTGCCCCGGCGCACGGTGACGGCATCGGACGAGATCAGTTCGACCACCACCTCGAGGTCGCTGGTATCGCCGATCTCGAGAATCGGAGCGCCTGCGGGCAACGTCGTCTCGTCCTCCTCGATCACGCGCAGGATCACCCCGTCCGCCGGGGCGTAGACCGGCATCTCGTCGCCGAACTGGCCATCCAGCGCCTCGGCCAGTCCACGGTCGTCGAAGCCGATAAGCTGCGCCTGCGCGCTTTGCAGCTCGGCCTTGCGCTGTTCGATGGCGGCCTGCGCCGTGGCCAGCCGTGCCTGCGCGGCGCGCGCCGCCCCGTCGGCGCGGTCCAGCGCGGCGAGGCTGGCGGTGCCGCTGGCCGCGAGGCGTTCCGTGCGGTCGAGATCCGATTGCGCAAGGTCCGCCTCGGCCTGCGCGGCGCGCAGTGCCGCCTCGGCCACCCGCAGCCCGGCCTGCGCTGCCTCGACCGCCGCCATCGCCTGTTCCCGCGTCCGCACGTCCAGCGCGGCCGGATTGGCCGGGCGCATCCGCGCCACCACGGTCGCGCCCCTCTCGACCGGGTCGCCGGGATGCACCTCGACCCGCAGGAGACGCCCGTCGATCGGGGTAGACACCATGAAGGCCTCGCGCACGCGGGTGCGGCCTTCTTCGTCGATGGTCAGCATCATCGGCCCCTCCGTCACGGCGCCGATATCCACCATCACCGGGCGCGGCCAGAAGGCATAGGCCAGCCCGCCGCCGATCACCGCCAGCACGGCGAGGGTCAGGACGGGACGGGAAAGGGTCTTGCGTGCCATGGGTCAATCCCTTGTCTTCAATACGGCGATCAGGTCGATCCGGTCGAGATCACGTTTCACCAGCAACCCCGAGACCAGCGCGGCGCCCAGGACGAAGGCGGCCGCGAACCCGTGGCTGAACGGGTCGAATTCGGTGGGGATCTGGTAGAGTTCCGAGGAAAAGCCCCGTGCGATGGCAAAGGACAGGCCCCAGCCCGCCAGCGATCCCACCGGCAGCGCGACCAGCGTGATGACCGCCAGTTCTCCCAGCAGGACAAAGCCCGCCTCGCCCCGCGAGAATCCCATCACGCGCAGCGAGGCCAGGTCACGGGCGCGCTCGTTCATGCCGATCCGCGCCGCGTTGTAAACCACGCCGAAGGTGATGATGAAGGCCACCGCCCCCATAATGTAGCGCGCCGAACCCGCGCCCTGGTCCATCAGCTTCTGCAGCGAGGCGCGCGCCGTCTCGGCCACGCTGACCGCCGCGACCGCCGGGCGGTTCTTGAGGTCGTCATAGATCGCCTCGGCACGGTCGGAATCCACCCGCATCCGCACACCGGAAATCCGCCCCGGCTCGGCCAGCGCGCGGTTCAGCGCATCCATCCGCATGTAGGCGGGCGCGCCGATCAGGCTGCGCGCGACCCGGATCACGGGCACCTCCAGCACCGGCTGGCGGCCCTCGCGCACCTCGACCTGCAACATGTCGCCGGGCCGGATGTCGAGGATCCCGGCAAGCGCCTCGCCCAGCACGATTCCGCGTTCGGGCAGGTCGATTGGGGCAAGGTCGGCGTCGATGGCTCGGGCCATCTCGGGCGCCGCGATCATGCCCGAGACGCTGCCGCGATGGGTCCTGAGCCCGTGGCGCAGCACGGCGGGCACCTCGCGGAAGGGCTCGACCGCGATCACGCCTTCCATCCGCGCCAGGTCATGCGCCGCGGTCATGCCCAGCGGCTGCACGAAGAACACCGTCGCGTCGGAGCGGTCGATCACGGTAAAGGCCAGCGCCATCATCCGGTCGAAACTGCCGTAGATCGTGGTCATGCCAGAGGACAGCGCCATCCCCCCGGCGATCCCCGCCGACAGCGCCAACGCGCGCCAGGGCGCGCGGGCGACGCCGCGGATCACCATGCGCGTCGGCTGATCGAAGGCCCGCGCCGCCACGCCCGAGAAGTTCAACGTGCGCGAGAAATCGGGCGGCGTCGGCGGGCGCATCGCCTCGGCCGGGGTCAGGCGAAAGACCCGCCGCAGGACAAAGACACCGCCCGCCGAGGCCGCGAGGACACTGGCCGTGACCCCGATGCCAAAGGCCGCCGGGTCGGGCCGGAACACGAGGAAGGGGAAGTTGTAGAAGGTGGTATAGAGCGGGACCATCGCCCGCCCCGCCAGGATGCCCAGCACACAGCCCAGCGCCGCGCCCATAAGCGCCACCGCCAGCACCATCTTGAAATAATGCGCGCCGACCTCGTGCCCGGTGTAACCGAAGGCCTTGAGAAGGCCGATCTCTTCGCGCTCGGCCTGCACCATGCGATTGACGACGATATACAGCAGAAACCCCGCCACGGCGAGGAACAGCGGCGGCACGGCACGCGACATGGTCGCGAGGCCATCGATTTCCTCGGTCACGAACCGGTCGGACACGAGGTCGTGGCGGCCATAGGCGCCGGTGCCGCCCCAGGGCGCCAGCACGCGGTCGACAGCGTCGATCACCGCGTCCTGCGACGCGCCGCGGCCCAGCGCGATCAGCGCCTCGTTGAAGGCACCCTGCATGTCATAGGCTGCGGCCAGCGCGGCGCGGGGCATCCAGACCGCACCATAGCGGGCGGGGTCGGGCACCATTTCTCCGGGGGCGGCGACGAACAGCAGTTCGGGCGATTCCGCCAGCCCCGTGACCAGAAGCTTGCGCCGCGCGCCGTTCAGCGTGACGGCGATCCGGTCGCCCGGCACGATGCCATGCGCATCGGCGAACCCGGCCAGCAACAGCGCCTCGTCCCGCGCGCCCGGTTCCGGCAGGCGGCCCGCGATGCGATAGACGATGTTGAACACCGGCTCGCCCCGGTCGGGCAGCGAGATAGCGCGCGCCTGGATCGGCACCGCCTCTCCGGGCAGGTCGATCAACGCGCCGCCCGTCACATGCCCGTCCAGAAGCGCGACGCCGGGGATCGCCGCCAGACGCGCCAGAACGGTTTCCGGCGCCCGCGTCACCGGGGCAAAGACATCGGCCAGCCGGTTGCGTTCGTAGTAGGCGCGGCGGGTTTCCGACAGCGAGGCCACCAGCCCCGACATCATCACCTGAAGCATGACGCCAACCGCGATCACAAGCACGATGGCGGCGACCTGCCCCTTGATTCGCACAAGATCGCGCAGCAGTTTCCGGTCAAGCACGCTCACCAGTGCACCTCGGCGGGGCTGAGGCGGGTCTCGTTCACGGTCACGTCGCGCACCTGCCCGTCCGCCATGCGGATGACCCGATGCGCCATGCCCGCGATATTGGCGGCATGCGTCACCATCAGCACGGTCGCGCCAAGGCGGGCGTTGACCTCGGCCAGCACCTCCAGCACGGCGCGGCCCGTGGCGCTGTCCAGCGCGCCGGTGGGCTCGTCGCAGAACAGCACCTCGGGCTGTTTCGCAACGGCGCGGGCGATGGCGACGCGCTGTTGCTCGCCCCCCGAGAGCTGCGAGGGGAAATGGTCGCTGCGGCCCTTGAGACCCACCAGCGCCAGCGCCTCGTCCGGGTCCATGGGGTTGTCTGCGATCTCGGTCACAAGTTCGACGTTCTCGCGCGCGGTCAGGCTGGGCATCAGGTTGTAGAACTGAAAGACAAAACCCACGTGGTCGCGGCGAAACCGCGTCAGCGCGCGGTCGGACAGGCTGGTGAGTTCCTCGTCATGGAAATGTACGCTGCCGGTGGTTGGCCGGTCCAGGCCGCCGAGGATGTTCAGCAGCGTGGACTTGCCGCAACCCGACGGCCCCAGCAGGACGACGATCTCGCCCTCGGGCAATTCTAGATCGACCCCGCGCAACGCATGCACGGCAGAGCGTCCCTCGCCATAGGTCCGTGTCAGACCCTTCGTCACAAAGGCATTGGCCATCGCGCGTCCCGTTTCCCCTGCGCCAAGCGGGAAATCCCGCCTTTCCCTTGGCTTGCCGCACAGTGTCAGAATGGCAGGACACACGACCCGGCGCCTTGATGCAGGTCAGGCGCGGCGGCGCGTTCGGGAACGCGGCGGCCTGCCCGCCGCGAACAGCCCTCGGCAAGGGCGCCAGCGCACCGTGTCATGGCCTGTCGGACCGATCCCGCGACAGCGCCTCTGCCAACGCGCGATCCAGGGCGCGGAACCGTTCTGGCCGGGTCACCGCCACGTCATAGGCCACGGCCACCACGGTTCCGTCCCGCATGACTGTCACATAGGAACCGGTCCGGGGACCAAGGGGAATGAAGATCGCGCCGGCATGAGACAGGCGCATCCCGTCCGCGTCGCGGACGTGGATCATGCCCAGGCCATAGGCCGCGCCCCCTGCCATCGGCGCATGTGGCAAGGCCAGCGTATCGGCGCCCACCCGGCCGCCTCTGCCGAACCAGTGGTCGACCAGGCGGGCATGGTCGGCCATCGTCATGCGCCAGCCGCCCCAGGCCGCGAAGGCCGCAAAGCGCGAGGACAGCGCGCCCGCG
Organism: Thetidibacter halocola; assembly: GCF_018224955.1. Classification (GTDB taxonomy): domain Bacteria; phylum Pseudomonadota; class Alphaproteobacteria; order Rhodobacterales; family Rhodobacteraceae; genus Thetidibacter; species Thetidibacter halocola. Next base: position 267,047 of record NZ_JAGTUU010000005.1, on the reverse strand, counting down.
ACCCCGGCCGGGTCCAGCACACGCCGCCGGCAAGCGGTTTCATAGGGCTCGCCGGTTGCGATCTCGACGATCCGACCCAGCAGCGCGTAATTCTCGTTGTTGTAGAGGAACACGCCCCGCGTACCACGCTGTGTCCGTCGGTCCAGCACGATCCGTGTGACATGGGCATGGCGTGGCTCGGTCTCGTTCAGCCAGAAACCCATGCGCCATTGCGTGCCGTCCGGCGCGATCCCGGCACTGTGCGTCACCAGTTCGGCCAGCGTGGCATCTGGTGCGGGCTCTCCCAGGGCGGCGCTCAGCGACAGGTCCCAGGCCAGCGTGCCTTCCTCGACCAGGGACAGGATACAAAGGGCGGTGATCGCCTTGGAATTCGACGCAAGGTCCAAGGGGCTGTCGGCGTTGTCGGCAGTGACAAGCTCTGCGTCACGCAGGATGGCGATGGCGGCCTGCCCGGCCCCCTGCTCTGCCGCCCATGCGTGAAAGGCCGACACCGGATCTTCGGCCGCGGCCGAAGCCGCCGCGAATAGACCAAGGGCCACCATGCGCAGGATGCGTCCGATCATGAAAGCAGCCTAGCAAGGACCGGATGGCCGATCAAAGGCCGCCGCCCGCGATCCGCGGAAAGCGGCCGGTTCGCCGTCAGACGGCCTTGCCGTAGATCTGCGCGATGCGCTCGATCGCCTGCTCGGGCGGCAGTTCGACGCTTTCGCCGGTGCGGCGGCTGGTGAGTTCCACGATACCGTTCTTGAGGCCGCGCGGCCCCACGGTGATCCGCCAGGGCAGGCCGATCAGGTCCATCGTGGCGAACTTGCCCCCGGCGCGCTCGTCCGTGTCGTCGTAAAGCGGTTCCAGCCCCAGCGCCGTCAGCGCGGCATAGATCGCCTCGCAGGCGGCATCCGCCTCCGCATCGCCGGTCTTCAGGTTGACGATGCCGCAATGGAAGGGGGTCACGCCTTCGGGCCAGATGATGCCGCGGTCGTCGTGGCTGGCCTCGATGATCGCGCCCAGAAGGCGGCTGACGCCGATGCCGTGGCTGCCCATGTGAACCGGGGTGGCCTTGCCATCGGGGCCCTGCACGGTGGCGTTCATCGCGTCGGAATACTTGGTGCCGAAGTAGAAGATCTGGCCAACTTCGATGCCGCGCGCGTTGCGGCGGCGTGCCTCGGGGATCAAATTGAACAGCGCCTCGTCATGGGTTTCGTCGGTGCGGGCATAGCGCGAGGTGAATTCCTCGAGCACCGCCTGGCACTGTTCGACGCTGTCATAGTCGATGGCGCGGTCGCCGAATTTCAGGTCGGTGATCTCGCTGTCGTAGAACACTTCCGACTCGCCCGTCTCGGCCAGCACCAGGAATTCATGGGTATAGTCGCCGCCGATCGGCCCGCCATCGGCGCGCATCGGAATCGCCTGCAGGCCCATGCGTTCATAGCTTCGCAGGTAGCTGACGAGGTGACGGTTGTAGGCGTGCAGCGCGTCTTCCTTGGTCAAGTCGAAATTGTAGCCGTCCTTCATCAGGAACTCGCGCCCGCGCATCACGCCGAAACGGGGCCGGATCTCGTCCCGGAACTTCCACTGGATGTGATACAGCGTCAGCGGCAGGTCCTTGTAGCTGCTGACATGGCTGCGGAAGATGTCGGTGATCAGTTCCTCGTTCGTCGGACCATACAGCATGTCGCGGTCGTGCCGGTCCTTGATGCGCAGCATCTCCTGGCCGTAATCGTCATAGCGGCCGCTTTCGCGCCACAGGTCGGCCGATTGCAGGGTCGGCATCAGCATCGGGATATGCCCGGCGCGCACCTGTTCGTCGTGAACGATCTGCTCGATCCGCTTCAGCACCTTGTAGCCCAGCGGCAGCCACGAATAGATGCCGGCGCTGGCCTGCTTGATCATGCCGGCGCGCAGCATGTAGCGGTGGCTGACGATCTGCGCCTCGGAGGGCGTTTCCTTGAGGACGGGGAGGAAATAGCGGGACAGACGCATGGCGGCCTCCGGGGCAAGGGTTTTCGCCGTCCTAGCCGGTTGGATGCAGGCAGACAAGGGGCCGCGCGGGGCGGGGCGTGTCCCACGATGGGACAGCACAGGTGACGCAGCGTCTTCAATGGGTTGCAAAGGGAGTTTTACCTTCTCTTGACGATCTGCCTCTTCCCGGGTGGCCCGAATTCGGCCAGAGTGGCGTCATGTGAAGCGGTTGGACGGTATCGGCATGGCGGCAGGCAAGGACAAGGGGCCGGGGTCTTTCCTCGACTGGATGGGACTCCGGGGCGCGCAGGACTGGACGGTGGCGCGGCCGCTCGGCCCGCTGTTCACGCTGGTCCTTGCACTGCTGTTCCTGGGCGCGATTGCCGCCGCTTTCGGAGTGATCTGGCACACGGTCACAAACGCCTTCGGCACCGCTGCCACCGGCCCCAGCCTTGGCGCGGGCGCGATGATCGCCGCGCTGCTGGGCGCGCCCTTCGTGATCTGGGCGACGGTGCTGAAACAGAAGACGGTCGAGTTCCAGAAGGAAGGCCACATCACCGACCGGATCAACAAGGCGGTCGAGATGCTGGGGGCGGAAAAGACCGTCAAGCGTGACGGCAACGAGCGGACCGTGCCAAACATCGAGGTGCGCATCGGCGCGCTGCTGTCGCTGGAGCGCATCGCGCAGGACAGCACCGCCTATGACAAGGGGCGCGACCATGTGCGGGTGATGGAGATCCTCTGCGCCTATGTGCGGGAGAATGCGAAGGCGGAGGATGCGCCAAGCGACAACCCGCGCGACCTTTGGGAAAAGGCGCTGTCAGAGGCTCGGGCTGAACTTGAACCGCTGGGTCTCGAAGAAGCGGCGTTCAAGCTTCAAGCGCAGGACCTGGCCCACAAGAAATGCGGCATCAACCCCGTGGAGCCTGACTTGCGCGATCAGGTCAAGGCTTGGGTAGATGCCCTGCCCCCGCCCCGCGCCGACATCCAGCTTGCGTTGACGATCATCGGGCGGCGTTCCCCCGCGCAACGGCATGTGGAGGCGCGCTGGGGGCCGGATGCAGCGCCGGATGCGCAATGGGTCTTCGACACGCCCTGTCCCGAACTGCCAGAACCGCCGGAAGGCCAGCGGCACGGCCTCGACAAGATCGAAGCGTTCAAGAACGCCCTCGCGCGCTGGAGAGAAACGCTGCGTCGCTATCGGAACTACGGTTATCGCCTCGACCTGCGCGGCATCAACCTGCAAAAGGCCGACTTGTCCGGCCTGATCCTGTCCGGGGCGGACCTCAGCGGAGCACGGATGGAGGGGGCGGTCCTCCGGCTGGCGCGGATGCAGGGGGCGAGCCTCAGCGAGGCGCGGATGGAGGGGGCGGACCTCAGCGAGGCGCGGATGCAGGGGGCGGTCCTCAGCGGAGCACGGATGGAGAGGGCGGTCCTCCGGGTGGCGCGGATGCAGGGGGCGAGCCTCAGCGAGGCGCGGATGGAGGGGGCGGACCTCCGGCTGGCGCGGATGGAGGGGGCGGACCTCAGCGAGGCGCGGATGGAGGGGGCGAACCTCCGGCTGGCGCGGATGGAGGGGGCGGTCCTCCGGCTGGCGCGGATGCAGGGTATCACATCCTTGAACGCCGCTACATTCCATGGTGCGGCGTTCAAGGATGTGTCCCTCTTGACCGTGCCGATTTCCGAGGACCAGGTCAAATCAGCTTATGGCGATGCCAGCGTGACCTTGCCGGAGGGGATGGCATGGCCGGAGAAATGGCCGACCTGGAGATTGCCGTTTGATGGCGAACACGGTTTCTACGATCAATGGCGCCGCTGGCAGGCCGATCCGACCGGCTACACACCGCCGCCGAAACCCGAGGACACGGCGTAGCGGACCGGCTCAGGCACCCTGACCCGGCGCGGGTGGCGCAGCGGCGCACCCGCCTGCGGGCATCGTTCCGCGCCATGCGGCCGAGGTCAAGCCGCCCCTTGAACACGGGGCGCGCGCGCGCGATGTAGGGAACGAAGCGCAAGGGGAACCGCATGGCTCTGCCCGTCAGGACACAAATGAAATACTGGGGCCTCACCGCGGCGGTCCTTGCCGTGGTGCTGTGGTTCCTGGGCGACGTGCTGCTGCCCTTCGTGCTGGGCGGCGCCATCGCCTATTTCCTCGATCCCGTGGCCGACCGGCTGGAGCGGTTGGGCCTGTCGCGCGGCGCTGCGGTGGGCGTGATCGCCGTGGTGGCTGCGCTGCTCTTCGTGGTGCTGGCGCTGGCGGTGATCCCGGCGCTGATCAGCCAGACGGTGCAGCTGTTCAACACGATGCCGCAACTGTTCCGCGACCTTCAGGCCTTCCTGACGGAACGCTTTCCCTCGGTCGTGACCGAGGGCAGCCCGCTGCGCGAGGCGCTGATCTCGATCGGCACGACGATCCAGAACAAGGGCGGAGAGCTGCTGAACACCGCGCTCAGTTCCGCCGCCTCGCTGCTGAACGTGGCGCTGCTGGTGGTGATCGTGCCGGTGGTGGCGATCTACATGCTGGTCGACTGGGACAACATGGTGACCGAGATCGACGCCCTGCTGCCGCTCGACCATGCGCCGACGATCCGCCAGGTGGCCTCGGACGTGGACGCCGTGCTGGCGGGTTTCGTGCGCGGCATGGGATCGGTCTGCATCGCGCTGGGGGTCTATTATGCCGCCGGGCTGTGGCTTGTGGGGCTGCAATTCGGGCTGGTCGTCGGCGTGCTGGCGGGGATGCTGACCTTCATCCCCTATGTGGGGGCCATCGTCGGCGGGATGCTGGCCATCGGCCTTGCCCTGTTCCAGTTCTGGGGCGACTGGGTGTGGATCATCGCGGTCTGGGCGATCTTCCAGTCCGGCCAGTTCATCGAGGGTAATATCCTGACGCCGCGCTGGGTCGGGTCCAGCGTGGGGCTGCACCCGGTCTGGCTGTTGCTGGCGCTGTCGGTCTTCGGCTCGCTCTTCGGATTCGTGGGGATGCTGGTGGCGGTGCCGCTGGCGGCCGCCCTGGGCGTCGTGGCGCGGTTCCTCGCCCGGCAATATGTCGGCAGCCGCCTCTATCGCGGGCTGACGGGACAGGACGAGGACTGAGCATGGCAGAGCAGCTTCCCCTGCCCTTGCCGGTCCGGGCCGCGCTGGGGCGGGAAGACTATTTCGTATCGACCGCCAACGCGCTGGCCGTGGCCATGGTCGAGGGCTGGCGCGACTGGCCGCAGCGCAAGCTGGTGTTGTTGGGCCCGTCGGGATCGGGCAAGACACACCTCGCACATGTCTGGGCGGCGCAGAGCGGCGCGACGATCCTGCCCGCGCAGGACCTGGCGCAGGCCGACATCCCGCGGCTGGCCGAGGCGCCGGCCTGCGTCGAGGACGTGCAGCGCATCGCCGGGGAGCCCGCCGCCGAAGAGGCGCTGTTCCACCTGCACAACCTGTGCCTGGCCGAGGGCCGCGCCCTGCTGCTGACCGCCGTCCGCCCGCCGATGCGCTGGGGGCTGACCCTGCCCGACCTGCAAAGCCGGCTGGAAGGCACGCAATCGGTCAGCCTGTCCGACCCGGACGACGCGCTGCTGACCGCGCTGCTGGCCAAGCTGTTCGCAGACCGGCAGATCGTGCCCGACGCCACGGTAATTCCCTACCTTGTGGCCCACATGCCACGCAGCTACGCTGCTGCACGACAGATGACCGAGGCGCTCGACCGCGCCGCCCTGTCCGCCAAGTCGCGCATCACCCGGCCGATGGCGGTGCAGATGGTGGCGAGGCTGGACGAGCCGGACTGAACCGTCACGAAACCGTCGCAGCGCATTCGCAAAAGCATCCCATGACCCAAGCCGATTTCCTCAAAAGCCCGATCCCCCCCGCGACCGACCTGCCGGATCTCGATTTCAACGGACCGGGGCGCTTCTACAACCGCGAGCTCAGCTGGCTGGGCTTCAACTGGCGGGTGCTGGAAGAGGCCGAGAACCCCAGGGTGCCACTGCTGGAGCGGCTGCGCTTCCTGTCGATCTCGGCGGCGAACCTGGACGAGTTCTATACCGTGCGGGTCGCGGGCCTGCGGGAACTGGCGCAGGCAGGCAACACGACGCCCGCCGCCGATGGCCTGTCGCCAGCCGAACAGCTGGTGCTGATCGACGAGGACGCCCGCCGCCTGATGGCGCATCAGCAGAAGGTCCTGGGCGTCCTGCGCGAATTGATGGCCGAGGCGGGCATCACCATCGTGCCGCTGCCCGACCTGACGAAAGAGGACAAGACCGCGCTGGCCGACGCCTTCATGGCGCAGGTCTTCCCGGTGTTGTCGCCGCTGGCGATCGACCCGGCGCATCCCTTTCCGTTCATCGCCAACATGGGCTTCTGCCTCGCGCTGCACCTGGAGCGGATGCGCGACAAGCGCGCGTTGCAGGCGCTGCTGCCGATCCCGGCGCAGATCGACCGTTTCATGCCGTTGCCCGCGCCCGACGGCCAGCACCGGTTCATCCGGCTGGAGGACGTGCTGCTGCTGCATATCGACAGCCTGTTTCCCGGCTACCGCTGCAAGGATCATTTCGGCTTTCGCGTGCTGCGCGACAGCGATCTGGAAGTCGAGGAAGAGGCCGAGGATCTGGTGCGCGAATTCGAGGTGGCGCTGAAACGCCGCCGCCGCGGCGAGGTCGTGCGCCTGACCGCCACCAAGGGCGCGCCGCCCGCGCTGCGCCGCATCGTCATGCAGGAACTGCACGTGCGCGACGACGAGGTGATCGAACTCGACGGCATGATCGGCATGGCCGACCTCAACGAACTGGTGCTCGACGCCCGGCCCGACCTGCTGTGGCCGCTGTTCACCCCGCGCGTGCCCGAGCGCGTGCAGGACCACGACGGCAACATGTTCCGCGCCATCACGCAGAAGGACATGCTGCTGCACCACCCCTACGAGACCTTCGACATGGTGGTGCGGTTCCTCAACCAGGCGGCGCTTGACCCCAACGTGGTGGCGATCAAGCAGACGCTCTACCGCACCTCCAAGAACTCTCCCATCGTCGACGCGCTCTGCGAGGCGGCCGAGGACGGCAAGTCGGTCACGGCGCTGGTGGAACTCAAGGCGCGCTTCGATGAGGCCGCCAACATCCGCCAGTCGCGGCGGCTGGAACGGTCGGGCGCACACGTGGTCTACGGCTTCCTAGAATGGAAGACCCACGCCAAGATCAGCCAGGTGGTCCGGCGCGAGGGCGACAAGCTGGTGACCTACACCCATTGGGGCACCGGCAATTACCACCCGATCACCGCAAAGATCTACACCGACCTCAGCTTCTTCACTTGCGACGCGGGCCTGGGGCGGGACGCGGCGCGACTGTTCAACTACCTCAGCGGCTATGCCCAGCCCGAGGGGCTGGAAAACCTGCTGATCTCGCCGCACACGCTGAAATCCGGCATGATCGACCTGATCCGCGCCGAGGCCGAGCACGCCCGCCAGGGCCGGCCCGCACAGATCTGGCTCAAGCTGAACTCGCTGATCGAACCCGACATGATCGACGCGCTCTACGAGGCCAGTCAGGCCGGTGTCAGGATCGACTGCGTGATCCGCGGCATCTGCGGGCTGCGGCCCGGGGTCAAGGGCCTGTCCGACAACATCCGCGTCAAGTCGATCATCGGCCGCTTCCTGGAACATTCGCGCATCATCTGCTTCGGCAACGGCCATGGCCTGCCCCATGCCAAGGCGCGGGTGTTCATGTCCTCGGCCGACTGGATGGGCCGCAACCTGAACCGCCGGATCGAGACCGGGGTCGAGATCCATAACCCCACGGTCAAGGCGCAGATCGTGAGCCAGATCATGGCCGCCAACCTCGCCGACGAAGCGCAGAGCTGGATGATGGCACCGGATGGCAGCTTTGCCCGCGTGCCGGTGCCCGAAGGCGAATTCGCCTTCAGCGCGCATCGCTTCTTCATGGAGAACCCCTCACTGTCGGGGCGCGGCTCGGCCGGGGCCAAGGACGTGCCCAAGCTGACCCACGGGGACTGAGGCGCGACGCGCCCCGGAATCACCCCGGCGCCGCCACGATTTCTGAAGACCCGGTTAAGATCGCCGGGGCAATCTGTCCGATGCACGCAATCCGCGTGGCGCGGACCGGCCACGGCAGCACATGCCACGGCCCCGCAACGCCGAAACGGTGACAAGGCCCGACCGTGGCCGCTCCGCGTTGAAAACGCGCCTTCCGTTCAGAAAAGGCGATTCTCATGTCGAGCATCAACACCAATCCCGGCGCGCAAACCGCGCTCCAGACGCTGAAATCGATCAACTCCGAACTCGCTGTGACGCGCAGCGAGATCGCCACTGGCCGCAGGGTCGCCACCTCCGAGGACAACGCCGCCGTCTGGGCCATCGCCAAGACGATGGAGGCCGACGTGGCCGGCTTCAAGCGGGCCTCTGACAGCCTCAACCTGGGGCAGGCGACGGTGTCGGTCGCCCGCCAGGGGGCCGAGACGATCACCGACCTGCTGACTCAGATCAAGGGCAAGGTGGTCGCGGCACAGGAAGGCAATGTCGACCGTGCCAAGATCCAGTCCGACATCGCGGCGCTGACGACACAAATCCAGTCGGTGGTGGACACCGCCTCGTTCAACGGCACGGGCCTGCTTAAGAATATGGAGACGACCGCCGGTTCGGGCAGCATCGGGGTTCTGGGCTCGATCAACCGGACGCCGACGGCGGTGACATCGTCCGACATCACGATCCGCAAGCGCGACCTGGGCACCGCGGCGCAGGGCATCGCCGCCACCGGCGGCACCTTTGCCGCCAATGCGGCGACCGCGACGCTGAACGCGACGCAGACCGCCACAATGGACCTGTCGAGCATCACGGTGCAAACCGGGATGGCGTTTTCGATCTCAGTCTTCGGCACGGATGCCGACGGCTCGGCCTTCGACCAGGCGGCGCTGCGCACCACCGCTGGCGCCAGCCAGACGCAGGCCGAGATGGCCTCGGGCCCGATCAGCTACGTCGCCCGCGACGGCGACGGGATGGGCGACGTGCTTTACGCGCTGAAACAGAAGTTCGACGCCTACGCGCTGTCCAACGACATCGGCAGCGACACGCTGGACATGAGCTACAGCGGATCGACGCTGCGCCTGTCCTCCGGCGTGACGGATGCCACGGACACGATCGGCGTCGCCTTCAACACGCTCAGCGCCAGTGCTGGAAACACGATCGGCGGCGGGCTGGGCGACCTGTCCGACCTTGACGTGACCACGGCCAGCGGTGCGCGGGACGCGCTGGGCAGCGTCGAAAGCCTGCTGACCATAGCCATCGACAGCGCCGCTGCACTGGGTTCCGACCAGAAGCGCCTGGAAACGCAGGATGCCTTCGTGGGCAAGCTGAGCGATGCGCTGAAATCCGGCATCGGAACCCTCGTCGATGCCGACCTCGAGGAAACCTCGGCCCGGCTCCAGGCATTGCAGGTCCAGCAGCAGCTGGCACAGCAGGCATTGTCCATCGCCAACCAGGCGCCCGGCGTGCTGCTGGGACTTTTCCGATGATCGGGCGCCCCTGACGATTGACCCGCCCGCACTCCCCGTTCCATAAGTCGGGCGGGACCACGGTCGGGGATCGGCATGGACGGCGACAACGACAGCCACGGACAGTGGGAGCCTTTCGGCACCCCGATCTTCAAGGGGGACGAGGCCCGCGCCCTGTCCCGCGTGGGCGTGGTCGATATCGGGTCGAACTCTGTCCGGCTGGTGGTGTTCGACGGCGCGGCGCGCAGCCCGGCCTATTTCTTCAACGAAAAGGTCATGTGCGGGCTGGGCGCCGGCATGGCCGAGACCGGTCGCCTGAACCCCGAGGGCAAGACCCGCGCGCTGGCCGCGCTGAAACGCTTTCGCCTGCTGGGCGAGGGGATGGACCTGCCCGACCTGACCGTGGTGGCCACAGCCGCCATGCGCGAGGCCGAGGACGGCCCTGCCTTCACCGCCGAAATGGAGGAAGCGAGCGGCTTGACCATCCACGTGATCGACGGGTCCGAGGAGGCACGGCTGTCGGCGCAGGGCGTATTGCTGGGCTGGCCGGGGTCGTTCGGCCTGGTCTGCGACATTGGCGGCTCGTCGATGGAACTGGCCGAGATCCACGGCGGCACGGTGGGCCGCCGCGTGACCTCTCCCCTTGGACCGCTCAAGTTCAAGGACATCGAAGGCGGCAAGAAGGCGCGCGAGAAATACATCAAGCGCGAGATCAAGATCCTAGCCGACCACATGGGCGAACAGCGCGACCGCATGTTCCTGGTGGGCGGCAGCTGGCGCGCCATCGCGCGGATCGACATGGAACGGCGCGGCTATCCCCTGCACGTCCTGCACGAATACCGGATGGACGAGGCCGCGGTCGCGGACACCATCGCCTTCATCGAGGCGGCCGACCTAGAGGCGCTGCGCAATGCCTGCGGCATCAGCGCGACGCGCATGGCACTGGTACCCTTCGCCGCCGAGGTGCTGGGCCGCCTGGTCAAGACCTTCACGCCCAAGGACATCGCCTTGTCCAGCTACGGCATCCGCGAGGGTCTGCTGTATGAACAGATGCCACAGGCACTGCGCGATCTCGATCCGCTGATCGAGGCCTGCCGCTTTGCCGAGGCCAAGGACTCGCGCCTGCCCGGCTTTGGCAAGGCGCTGTATCGCTTCGTGGAACCGCTGTTCCCCGGCGCCGCACCAGCCAAGGCGCGGCTGATCAAGGCCGCCTGCCTGCTGCACGATGTCAGCTGGCGCGCCCATCCCGACTACCGTGCCGAGGTCTGTTTCGACTATGCCACGCGCGCCAACCTGGGCGGGCTCAAGCACCAGGAACGAATCTGGCTGGGCCTTGCCCTGCTGCACCGCTACCGCAACAAGCGCGAAGGCACACGGTTCGAGGCGCTGTTCTCGCTGATCGACGAGGCGACGCAGAAAGAAGCCGAGGTTCTGGGCAAGGCAATGCGGTTCGGCGCGATGCTGTGGTCACTGGACCCGATGCCGCAGAAGATCCGCCTGACCTGGGATCCGGCCACGCGGGCGCTGCGCCTGATCCTGCCGCAACACAGCGCGCCGCTGTTCGGCGAAGTCACCGAGTCACGGTTCAAGTCGCTGGCAACAGCGCTGGAGGCGGACAGCGCCGAGGTCGACATCCAGCCGGACGAGGCGCCCTAAAGCTCGATCTCTTCGCCGCCCTCGGGCAGCGGCGGCGCCGGGTCCGGCTTGCGCCGGATGATGATGTCGCCATTGGGCAGGATCTCGGGCGGCTCATACAGCGACCAGTCCTCGACCTTGCCCATCAGGTCGCGCAGGGCGGGTCCCATCTCGCGCGCGAAATCCTCGATCGCGGGGCGCATCTCGTCGGCCATGCCCTCGAGTTCGCGCAGCGCCGGTTCCATCTCGGACATCAGCCCGCGAAAGAACAGGCGGGCCCCCTCTTCCATCAGAGAAAGCCCCTGATCCCCTTCATCCTGCGCGGCAAGGGGCGTGGCGGTAAGACAGGCGGCGAAAAAGGCTGCATGGAGTTTCATGCGATCAATATAATCATTCCGGCCCGGTCGCGGTAGGGGTCAGAGATCCAGGTCCAGCGTCACCGGAAAATGATCCGACGCAGCCAGCAGCGCCTCGCGCAAGCTGCGGTCATGCCAGCATTCGGGGTCGTCGAACGGATGCCAGATGCGCCAGTCCGGGCTGCGCTCCCGCAGGTCGGGCGAGATCATGGCGTAATCGAGCAGCGCCTGAAGATATCGGTTCTCGCCTTGCAGGAAGAATCGCGCCGTGGTCGGCGTCGCGCCCAGCCGCCTTTGCAGCGCCTGCGCCGCATGCGGGTCATACAGGCACAGCGGTTCCGCCCCCATGACGATCTCGACAGAGCTGCGACCGAACAGATTCTCGTAGTGGTCGAGGCCAGGGCCGTCGTTCAGGTCACCCAGCACCACAAGGCTTTCGCCGGCCAGCAGATGCGCCTCGATCCGGTGGCGCAGCCAGATCGCCTGCGCCAGTTGCTTGCGCCGGTTGGCGATGGCGATGCGCATGATCTCGTCGTGGTTCGTGGCGCCATGCGGCGCCTTGGATTTCAGATGCGCCCCGATCAGCCGCAGTGCCGCACCCGCAGCCGTCCGCAGCGCCAGTTCCAGCGGTGGCTTGGAAAAGCGGATCACGTCCTCGGTCGCGTCGATGTCCAGGTCGATGCGGAACTCCGCGTCGAAACGCGGCGCGCCGATGTCGCGCGGATCATGCGTCACGCTCATCACGTCGGGATCGAACAGCAGCGCGATTTCCTGCTGCGTATCGTTGGTAAAGCCGGTCACTGCCTCGTGTATGCGCAGGTCGGCGGCCTCGGCGAAATTGGTCAGGGCGCGCACGGTGCTGCGGCGGCGGTTGGTATCGGGCGCCTCGATCACCATGACCGCGTCCGCGTCGATCCGGTCGAGCACCAGCGCCACCGCCTCGGCCTGCGCGCGCCGGGTCACGTCATGGCGGGCAGACCAGCCAGTATCGGCCAGCAGGTGCCCCTGGTCGTCGAACAGCGCGTCGAACCATTCGATGTTCCACGTGGCCAGCCGCATTCAGGCGGTCTCGCGGGCGCGCATGGATCGGATGTCGTCCCAGGCGCGGGTGATGTCCTGCAACCGCCGCTCCGACAGTTTCACCGCCTCGACCGGCACGCCGCGGGCGATCATCACGTCGGGATGCGTCTCTCGCACCAGCTTGCGATAGACGCTGCGGATCTCGTTCATCTCCATTTCGGGCGAGACGCCCAGCACGGCAAAGGGATCGCGTTCGGCATCCGGCACGAAACGCGCCCGCAGCGCGTCAAAGCGCGGCCCCGCAAGGCCGAAGATCTCCGCCACGCGCGCCAGGAACACGTCCTCGTTCGGGTGATAGGTGCCGTCGGCCATGGCAATGTGGAACAGCCCCTCCATCAGGTCGCAGAGTGTGCCATTGTCGCCGTCGAACATGGCGCGGATCCGGCTGGCATATTCCTCGAACCCCGCCACGTCCTGCCGCGCCAGGTTGAAGACACGCGCGGCGTTCGCCTCTTCCTCGGGCGGGATCTGGAACACCTCGCGAAAGGCCATGACCTCGTCCCGCGTCACGAGGCCGTCCGCCTTGGCCATCTTGGCCGACAGCGCGATCACCGCGATGGTAAAGGCGATGCTCCGCTCGGGTGGCGTACGCAGCTTTTCGAACACCGCGGCAAGGCCCTCGCCCTGTGCAAGCGCCGCCAGCGCCTCGGTTATGCGGGTCCAGATCGACATGGGCGCAGTCTATGCCAGCACCGCGCCGGTGTCAGTGCGACATTCAGAGAAACTTCTGCATCAGCACAAGGTCCATCCAGCGACCGAACTTGTGCCCCACCTCGGGCAGGCGCGCCACCTCGGCAAAGCCGATCCGGGCGTGAAATGCCACACCCTCGGGGTTTTCGCCGCTGACCCCGGCGAACAGCGAATGCGCCCCCTGCCCGCGTGCCGCGGCTTCCAGCGCGGTCATCAGCGCCCGGCCCACGCCATGCCCGCGCGCGTCGGGCACCAGCATCACCGAATGCTCCATCGTGAAGCGATAGCCCGGCCCCGAACGGAACGGAAAGCAGGTGGCGAAGCCCAGGAAGCCATCCGCCTCGGCCACCTGGAAACAGGCGCCGCGCGCCGCGATGTCGGCACTGATGCTCTCGCATGTCTTGTGAGCGGTGGTGAAGGTGATGGCGGTGTTGTCGATCACCTCGTTCCACAGCGCCATGATCGCCGCGGCGTCCGATGCCCGCGCCGAGCGCACGATCACCGCAGCCATACGGTCCCTCCGGCGGTCGCGATCTCGGCGGCAAGCCCGGGCGTGCCAGCCTCGAACGCGACCAGCGGCGCGTCCAGATGCGGCTCCAGAAGCGCGCTCAGGCGGTCTGCCTCTGGGTGTGTCACCACCAGCCGTTCCAGCCTGCGGTCCGCCTTGGTCAGCGACTTGCCCGGCGGCACCGATACCTGCCACTCCATCAGGGCGGGAAAGACCCCGTCGAAGGGCAGCATCCCGTCCAGCGGCACCGCCATCCGCCAGCGCAGGTCGCCGCGCTCCAGCGACACGATCTCGCCAGCCATCGGAAAGGCCTTCAGCGTGCGGTCCAGGTCCGGCGTGCGCAGCACCCACTTGTCCAGCCGCGGCGGCCCATGGAAGGAATCCAGCCCGAACCAGCGCGGCCGCGCCGGATGCGGCAACCCGGGATCGGCTGCAATCGCCTCGATGTAGAGCCCGGGATGAATGCCCAGCAGGGAATTATGCGTGGCAAAGCGCAGATGCTGCCCGCCGGGCTGCATCGGCCAGTTCAGCGCCTGCTCGACATGCGCAACCGCCTCTTCCAGCGACTCGCCCAGAACCGCGATGTGATCCAGTTCCAACATGCCCATCCCCCGTCACCCCCGGCACGGTAACAGCGTTTTCGGCGTTGCAAAGCGCGAAAAATGCACGCTTCGCGACGATATGTGCAGCGGAAATACCATTTTGAACGAAATCGCGAACCATGAGAAGGGACGGATGCCGCTGCGCGCGATTGACAGGTTTTTCAACCACGAGGCTTCGGGGGCAAGTCGCCGCTGCACTCTCTGCAACACGGCCTTGCGCCCTGCATGCTCTATTCCACCGTTCCCGTCTTTGCCTTCGCCGGTGCCAGCGTGGTGCTTCGGGGCATCAGCTTTGCTGACCCGGCATTGATGAACGAGGTGCGGGTGGGCGTTCTATCCGTCTCGATCGTGTCAGGCATCTTGGGCTGCACCACCCTGATGCTGTCAACGGCACCGCAGATGACCAAGGCCAAGCCCGCCCAGGCCGAGTGAACCCGAGTCGAAAGGCGAGGCTTGCGGCCTCTGTTTCTTTGGTTTCGAAACACCGCCGGGGTTTGGGGAAAGAGCCCCCCGCACGGCGCGCCAGACAGGCGCGCCGTTCCCGTTTCCGGCCCCGGCTCAGGCCGCCTGTGCGCGGGCTTCGCGGATCAGGGTCAGGATGTCCTGCGCCGCCTCAGGGATATTGGTGCCCGGGCCGAAGATCGCCTTGACCCCGGCCTTGTAGAGGAACTCGTAATCCTGCTGCGGGATGACGCCGCCGCAGATCACCAGGATGTCGCCGGCGCCCTGCGCCTTCAGCGCCTCGACCAGTTGCGGCGCCAGCGTCTTGTGCCCCGCCGCCTGGCTCGAGATGCCCACCACGTGCACGTCGTTGTCGATCGCGTCCTGCGCGGCCTCTTCGGGCGTCTGGAACAGCGGGCCAACATCCACGTCGAACCCGATATCGGCAAAAGCGGTGGCAATCACCTTGGCGCCGCGGTCATGGCCGTCCTGCCCCATCTTGACCACCAGCATCCGCGGGCGGCGCCCCTCGTCTTCAGCGAATTGCTCGACCGCCTTCTGGATCGCGGCAAAGCCCTCGTCGCCCTCGTAAGCGGCGCCATAGACCCCGGCCAGCGTCTTGACCTCGGCCCGGTGACGGCCGAACACCTTTTCCATCGCCATGCTGATCTCTCCCACGCTGGCGCGCTGGCGGGCGGCCTCGACCGCGGCCTCCAGCAGGTTGCCGCCCTGAGCCGCGCGGCGTTCGAGTTCCGACAGCGCCGCCTGGCAGGCGGCCTCGTCCCGGGTCGCGCGCATCGCCTCCAGCCGGGCGATCTGCGATGTGCGGACCTTGGCGTTGTCGATGTCGAGGATGTCGATCGGGTCCTCTTTCGACAGGCGATACTTGTTGACGCCCACGATCACGTCGGTGCCGCGGTCGATATCGGCCTGACGGCGGGCGGCCGTCTCTTCGATCCGCAGCTTCGGCATGCCCGAGGCGACGGCCTTGGTCATGCCGCCCATGTCGTCGACCTCTTCGATCAGCTTCCACGCCGCTTCGGCCAGCTCATGCGTCAGGCTTTCGACGTAGTAGGAGCCGGCCAGCGGGTCGACGACCTTGGTCACGCCGGTTTCTTCCTGCAGTATCAACTGCGTGTTACGGGCGATCCGCGCGCTGAACTCGGTCGGCAGGGCGATCGCCTCGTCCAGCGCGTTGGTGTGCAGCGATTGCGTGCCGCCCAGGACCGCGCTCATCGCCTCATAGGCGGTGCGGATGACGTTGTTGTAGGGGTCCTGCTCGGCCAGCGAGACGCCCGAGGTCTGGCAATGGGTGCGCAGCATCTTCGATCGCGGATCCTTCGCGCCGAGTTCCGTCATGATCCGGTGCCACAGCATCCGCGCCGCGCGCAGCTTGGCCACTTCCATGAAGAAGTTCTTGCCGATGGCAAAGAAGAAGGACAGCCGCCCGGCGAACTTGTCGATGTCCATCCCGGCATCCATCGCGGTCTTCACGTATTCCTTGCCGTCGGCGAGGGTAAAGGCCAGCTCCTGCACCAGGTTCGCCCCGGCCTCCTGCATGTGGTAGCCGGAAATCGAGATCGAGTTGAACTTCGGCATCTCGTTCGAGGTGTATTCGATGATGTCCGAGATGATGCGCATCGAGGGTTCGGGCGGATAGATATAGGTGTTCCGCACCATGAACTCTTTCAGGATGTCGTTCTGGATGGTGCCGGAAAGCACCGAGCGCGGATGCCCCTGCTCCTCGCCGGTGACGATGAAATTGGCCAGCACCGGGATCACCGCACCGTTCATCGTCATCGAGACGCTGACCTTGTCCAGCGGGATGCCGTCGAACAGGATCTTCATATCCTCGACGCTGTCGATGGCCACGCCCGCCTTGCCCACGTCGCCCACCACGCGGGGGTGATCGCTGTCATAGCCGCGATGGGTGGCCAGGTCGAAGGCGACGCTGACGCCCTGTTGGCCTGCGGCCAGCGCCTTGCGGTAGAAGGCGTTGCTTTCCTCGGCAGTGGAAAAGCCCGCATATTGCCGGATCGTCCAGGGCCGGCCGGCATACATCGTGGCCTTGACGCCGCGGGTGAAGGGCTCGAACCCCGGCAGGGTGCCCATGTGCGGCAGGTCCTTGACGTCATCCGCCGTATACAGCGGCTTGACGTCGATCCCTTCGAGGGTGTGCCACGTCAGGTCGTCGGCGCTGCGGCCGCGCAGTTCCTTCTCAGCCGTCTTGCGCCAGGATTCGGGCAGGTCGGTCATGTCGTCGTCCTCTCTTGTTGTCGGGTCGTTGCGCGGTCTTTGCCGCGTCGCGCGATCCGTCTTCCTCTGTCAGTTGCGCCAGGCCGCCTGCCCCGGCGCGCAGCCAGAACAGGTCGTCGGCATAGGCCTCGCGCAGGGTTTCGGTCTGGCGGGCGTCGAAGGGCATCCAGCGGCCCGGCCCGGAGGGCAGCCGCGTCGGGTCGTCACCGCGCTCGGCAAGCAGCGCGCGCAGGGTGGGCAGGTCGGCGCTGCGGTTCTCCCAGAAGCGGTTGGCGGGCACCTTGGGGAATCCACGCCGCCCCGTCATCGCGGCCAGCTGCGCGGCCGGCTGGCCGGCAAAGCGTTCGAACGGCAGGACGACGATCTGCGCGCCGGGACAGGCGCAGGCGATGTCGGTGATCACGTCCCGCCAGCCACGGGTCGCCTGCGCGATCCGGTCGAGTTGCGCCGGATCGGGCAGCAGTCCGCCGCGCGGCAGCAGGTAGGCCAGCGCCGAAGCCCACCACAGGTCCAGCGCGCGAACCTGGAGAACGACCCGCGTCACGCCGCCGAACGCCGCGTGCAGGCGCGCCATGCGTTCGCCCGCGTCGGGATAGGGCCGCGTCGCGGCGATGCTGCGCCGCACGCTGCCCAGCATGTTCTCGTCCGAGATGATCAGCGCCTGGACGCCACGGCGCCGGGACAGGTCGAGGTTCATGCGCAGCCGGCCGGTGCCGCGCACCACCGCCGCGAGGTCTGCCGGCGTCTGGGGACGGTCGGCCAGCCCGTCCAGCAGGCCCACCCGCGTCCGCCGCGGCCCCCAGAAGCCGACGGCCTGCGCCGTCAGCGCGACGTCATGCTCGCGCAGGTAGGCTTGCAGGCTGCTCGTTCCGGTGCGGTGCGCACCCACATGCAGGATCACGTCCATCCGTCCCGCCCTCTCTGGTTCATGACGCCGGGGGTAGGATCGGCGCGCAGCCATGAGGATGCGGTTAAAGTTAAAATTTTTCCCTGTGATGCGAAGGCAGACCTGTCCGAGGGGCGAGGTTGCGCTTATATCGAAGGACATGAAGACGTTGAAAAGCCTCTGCCTTGCTGCCTCTCTTGCCTTCGGCGCCACACTGGGCGCCGCACAGGAGGCCGCCACCGCGCAGGAAGACCCGACCGCCGAACCCGGCCCCATCATCGCGGCGACGGATACCACGCTGGAGGAATGGCTGTGGATCAAGCGGCCCGTCGTGGTGTTCGCAGACAGCCCGGCGGACCCGCGATATGTCGAGCAGATGCAACTTCTCATCGAACGCCTCGACGCGCTCGAGGAACGGGACGTGATCATCATCACCGACACCGATCCCAAGGCACGCAGCGCCGTGCGGCAATCCCTGCGCGCGCGCGGCTTCATGCTGGTCATCATCGCCAAGGACGGAACCATCGTGGCGCGCAAACCCGCGCCCTGGGACGTGCGGGAGATCTCGCGCTCGATCGACAAGCTGCCGCTGCGCCAGCAGGAAATCCGCGACCGCCGCGACGCGCTGCGCCAGTGACTCAGGACCCGCGCAGCACCAGCAGCAGGTGTTCCGGCGGATAGAGCAGGATCAACGCATTGGCCGCCGGATCGTAGAGCGTCACGCTGAGCCCCGAGGTCATCACCGAATAGAACCCGTTCGACACGGCCGGGTCCGCGATGCAGCCCGTCGCCGGCCCCACGCCCGACGACAGCAGACCCAGCCCGCTGGGCAGGTCCAGCGACATGACCGCGCGCGAGATGTCGTGCGGGCTGATCCCCGGCATGTCGAACCAGACCGCCCGATCCTGCCGCAGGTAGACCAGCGCCTGCCGGAACTCCGTCACCTGCACCGGCGCGGTGCTGCGCAGGCTGTCCGAGGCCAAATCGAACACCGCCACGGTGCATTCCGATTTCGAAGTGAAATGCCGGGTCTGCGCCAGAAAGACCCAGCCCCGCAGGTAGTCGCGCAACCCGTCCTCGGTATCCAGTGCGCAGCCCGCCAGCAGCGGCACCAGCGCAAGCAGGGTCGCAAGACGGATCACGGCATGACGAAACAGGACGCACATGGCGCTCAGCAATAGCCGAGTCGTCTGAACGAAGCGTTTCCGCCGTCACGGCCGCCATGCCCGGGCGCCCCAACGCATGGCCTGCGGCAGGGGTTCCCGGGACGAAGGCGGCCGACGCGGTCACTCGAACTCCATGATGACGTCGTCGACGGCGAGGCTGTCGCCCGCCGCGGCGTTGATCTTGCTGACCGTGCCGGACCGTTCGGCGCGCAGGATGTTCTCCATCTTCATCGCCTCGACGGTACAGAGCGGCTGCCCCTCCTGCACCGCGTCGCCCTCGGCCACGTTGATCTTCACGATCAGGCCGGGCATGGGGCAGAGCAGCAGCTTGGACGTGTCTGGCGGCAGCTTTTCCGGCATCAGGGCGGCCAGCTGCGCCTGGCGCGGGGTGCGCACATGCACCTTCAGGTCCGCGCCACGGGTGCGAATGCGGAACCCCTGGGTGATCTTGTCGACCTTGAGAACCAGCGGATCGCCATCGACGACCATTCGTGCCAGGCTGTCGCCCGGCGTCCAGTCGCCCTCGACCCGCAGCGCCTCGCCATCGGCGAAGCGAACGGTCGATCCGTCATGGTCCGCCGCGATGGTCACGTCGAAGGACTGGCCCTGCAAAGCCACCGCCCAGTCGCTGCCCACACGGCGCTCGTGGTTGTCCAGCCGCCCCGAGACGCGGGTGCGCCGGATCTCGGCCACGCGGTTCATCGCGGCACAGGCGGCCGCTACGCGGCGCAGTTGCTCGCCGCCCAGCGTGACGCCCTGGAACCCGTCGGGATATTCCTCGGCGATGAAGGCGGTGGTCATGTCGCCGGACATGAACTTCGGGTGATCCATCACGGCGGCGACGAAGGGCAGGTTATGGCCGATGCCCTCGACCTCGAAACTGTCCAGTGCGTTGCGCATGACCTCGATGGCCTGTTCGCGTGTCGGCGCCCACGTGCACAGCTTGGCGATCATCGGGTCGTAATACATGCTGATCTCGCCGCCCTCGAAGACGCCGGTATCGTTGCGCACGATACCGTCACCCAAGGGACCCTCGGCGGGCGGGCGATAGCGCGTGAGCCGCCCGATCGACGGCAGGAAGCCGCGATACGGATCCTCGGCATACAGCCGGTTCTCGATGGCCCAGCCGTTGATCTTGACGTCGTCCTGGGTGATCGACAGCGGTTCGCCATTGGCCACGCGGATCATCTGTTCCACCAGGTCGACCCCGGTGATCAGTTCCGTCACGGGGTGTTCCACCTGCAGGCGGGTGTTCATCTCGAGGAAGTAGAAGTTGCGCTGCCCGTCGACGATGAATTCCACCGTTCCCGCGCTGGCATAGCCCACGGCCTTGGCAAGCGCGACGGCCTGTTCGCCCATCGCCTTGCGGGTCGCCTTGTCGAGGAAAGGCGAGGGCGCCTCTTCGACGACCTTCTGGTTGCGGCGCTGGATCGAGCATTCCCGCTCGTTCAGGTAGATGCCGTTGCCATGCGCGTCGCACAGCACCTGGATCTCGATGTGGCGGGGCTGGGTGACGAATTTCTCGATGAATATGCGGTCATCGCCGAAACTGCTGGCCGCCTCGTTCTTGGAACTCTGGAAGCCCTCGCGCGCCTCGGTGTCGTTCCAGGCGATACGCATGCCCTTGCCGCCGCCGCCGGCGCTGGCCTTGATCATCACCGGATATCCGACCTGCTGGCTGATCTTCACCGCCTCTTCGGCATCCTCGATCAGGCCCATGTAGCCGGGAACGGTGCTGACGCCCGCCTCCTGCGCGATCTTCTTGGAGGTGATCTTGTCGCCCATCGCCTCGATCGCCTTGACCGGCGGGCCGATGAAGGCGACGCCGGCCGCCTCCAGTGCCATGGCGAATTTCGGGTTCTCCGACAGGAAGCCGTAGCCCGGGTGTACCGCCTGCGCGCCCGACTGCGCGATGGCGCCCATGATCTTGTCGATCACGATGTAGGACTGGTTGGCCTGCGGCGGGCCGATATGCACAGCCTCGTCCGCCATCTCGACATGCAGGGCGTGCTTGTCGGCGTCGGAATAGACCGCGACGGTCTTGATGCCCATCTTGCGGGCCGTCTTGATGACACGGCAGGCGATCTCGCCCCGGTTGGCGATCAGGATCTTGTCGAACATGGCTGTCCCTTCTGTTCTTGCGGCGCGCAGAGCGCCGGTATCGGCATGAAAAAACCGCCGCGCGGGGGAGTCCCCCGGACGGCGGTGCAAGACGGTTCGGACCGGCGCAGGCCGGTCGCGGTCAAATCTGCGGATTGGTGCGAGTCAGCAGCGCGATGGGTAGCGGCTGCAATAGGCGATGTTGGCCGCGGCGCCCACGACCGCGCCGGTGAAGATGTCGCCTTCGATCGCGGCCGCGGTGACGGTGCCGGCACCGGCGCCGATTGCCGCCTGTTCGCCGAGCGTGTCGCCGCAGGCCGCAAGCCCGGCCACGGCAGAGAAAAGGGTGATGATGCGGATGGTTTCCATCTCGTCTGCTCCTCGATGACAGGGTATCCCGACGCGCCGATTAACCACGAAACCGCGGCCGGGTTCCAGCCTTGAGTCGTTTCAGAGGAACAGCCGGCAAACCCTTGCCGATCAAAAAAATTCAGCGGACACGAAAAAGCAGGCGGACAGCCTGGGGATCGGCCGTTCCGCCTGCGAGTCGAAGGGGCACGGCTGGCGCGCAGATGCTGCGCGCGCGCCTGTCGCGCAGCGCCAACGCTGCCGCGCTCTGCGTTGTCCGAAAAGTGGCGCGTGGCAGCCGCCCGGTTTTCGGCGCCGGGCCGCGCAAATCCGGGATGGATCGGCAGGTTCACGCCCAATCCTCCGCCTCGTCAAAGGCCTCGGGAAAGGCGGCGCGGGCGGCGGTCTCGTCTATGACCAGTCTTGCCTCGTATGATGTCGGGTCGAACGGATCGTCATGGGGCAACACCTCGCGCCCGAACAGCCAGCTAAGCCGCCCGGCATCGAGATTGCCGCGCTCGAATGGCTCGTCGCCGAAATGCGCCCAAAGCGCCGCCATGAAGGCCGCGTCGGCCCGGCGGTCAGCCGGGCGCCGGTCGCGATAGCGTTCGCGCCGGACCAGTTCCGTCGCGCCCTTGGGATTGGCGCGACGGATGATGAACTGGAAATCCGTTCCCGACAGACGGCCGGGAAAGCCGCGGTGCTTGATCATGCCTTGCCCCCCGAACCGGTCCGGAGGACGGGGCCTGTCACGGCACCGCGCAGCGCGGTATCACACCTGGCCGGACTGGTTCTGATTGTTGTTCTGGTTCTGGTTTGTGTTCTGATTCGTGTTCTGGTTCTGGTTGCCGCCCGGCTGGGTGCCCGGAGTCGTGCCCGGCTGGGTGCCGGTGCCCGTGCCACCTTGGCCGCCGTTCCGATAGACCGGTTGGCCGGGCGTGGTGGGCAGGACGCACTGGTTGACCTGAAGGACGTATCCATCGGGGCAGAACAGGTTGCCGAACTTGTCGGACATGGGCTCGACCGTGATGACCGGATCGGGCTGCGAGCAGCCGGCGAGTGCGGCAAGGGCGAGGCCGCCCAGAACAGCGAGACGCGAATGCATGAAGTAATCCCCCGTATGTATCGTGCATGCAAGCGGCGGATCGATTGATCGCCGACGAGTTCATGATAGCGGGGAACAGGAGTGCCGCGTTGATCCGGATCAAACCGGGACAGCAGCGCCGCGCGCCGTCCGATCCGACGCGTGGAAAACGGGACGGGCGCCTGCGCCCGTCCCGGTCTTTTACTTGTACTTGCCGGTGTAGACGGGTTCGGCGCTGATCGGCTCGGGGTCGATAACGATAAACTCTTCTTCCTTGGGCTGCGCACAGGCGGCGACGCCTGCGACAAGGCCAAGCATGGCAAGAAGCTTGATGCTCTTCGACATCTCTGTCTCCTGTCCTCAATCGCGGAAGCGGTAGGGCAAGGACGCCCCGTCCGTTCCAGTTTCGCTTTTGCGATCGCGTTGCCGCAATCAGCCCAGAGGATAGTCCCGACAGAGCGGAAAAGATACGAGGACGCGGCAGAGCCTGCGCCCTGTGACGGGAAAGCCTCAGAACGCCACCCACATGAGCCTTGCGCCGCAAGATATTGTGGATTCATCAGAAAGCCTCCCAGATGCAGAGACCGTTCTGGATGCTGAAACTCTCGAAGAATTGCGTGACATCGGGGTTCGCGACACCGAATTCGGTGGGTTCGGACATCATGCTGATGACGATGCGGTTGGGTTGCGGCCCGGGTTGCGGCACGCGCGGTAGCGCGAATTCGTTGCACAGCCAGTCGATATCCTCGACCACGTCGGCATAGTCCAGCACATCGCCGATCCCCGGCACCACAAAGCGGAAACGGTAGGTCAGGCCATCGCCCGCGACGTCCCGGATCACGTCGTGAAACGTTACGTCAAGGCCCGAGTCAAGCGGCACGGGCACGCCGAACCCGGTATCGGCGGCAGAAACGGAGGTCCAGAGCCCCAGGGCCAGGACGGCCCTCACGCAACCCCGGCCCGCTTGCGCGGCTCCTCCCGCCGGGGTTGCGCGGCGCAGGGCCGATGCGGCCCGCGCGATGGACCGAAGCGCGGTCATGTCGTGCGCTCCTGAGCCCAGGCCAGCCAGCGCGCCCGGTGCCTGGGGCACTCGAGCAGCGCGGCGATGCGGGCGCGGGCCAGATCGTGCGGCAGGCTTGCGGCCTCGAGCCGCCCTCCTGCCGTGACCGTCAGGCCCCGCTCGTCGGCGTCAATTTGTATCACCGGAGAAAAGCCGCGCAAGCCCTGCAATTCTCGCCACAGATCCTGCCGGATCTGGTGCGCCAGCCGCCCCGGACGGGCGGGAGGAAAGCGGCTTTCGGCGGCCACGTCGAAGCGCGGCGGCCAGTGCCGTGCCAGCACCGTGCGGTCGCCCTCGCGGACGACATGCCAGCCGTTGCGGCGCGTCTTTCGCAGCTCTGCCATCCGGTCCCCCAACTGACGGGGCGCAGGCGCCCCGCCCCTCTCGTTCAAAGCGGAATGTTGTCGTGCTTCTTCCACGGGTTGCTGAGCTTCTTGTTGCGCAGCATCGCAAAGGCGCGGGCGACACGCTTGCGGGTCGATTTCGGCTGGATCACCTCGTCGATGAAGCCGCGCTCGGCCGCGACGAAAGGATTGGCGAAGCGGTCCTCGTATTCCTTCGTGCGGGCGCCGATCTTGTCCTTGTCGGCCAGTTCCGAGCGATACAGGATCTCGGTCGCGCCCTTGGCCCCCATCACCGCGATCTCGGCGGTGGGCCAGGCATAGTTCAGGTCGCCGCGCAGATGCTTGGACGCCATCACGTCATAGGCGCCACCATAGGCCTTGCGGGTGATGACCGTGACCTTTGGCACGGTCGCCTCGCCATAGGCAAAGAGCAGCTTGGCGCCGTGCTTGATGACGCCGCCATATTCCTGCGCAGTGCCGGGCAGGAAGCCGGGCACGTCGACGAAGGTCAGGATCGGGATCTCGAACGCGTCGCAGAACCGGACAAAGCGCGCCGCCTTGCGGCTGCTGTCGATGTCGAGGCAGCCGGCCAGAACCATGGGCTGGTTTGCCACCACGCCGACGCTCTGCCCCTCCAGGCGGATGAACCCGGTGATGATGTTCCTGGCGAAATCCTCCTGGATCTCGTAGAAATCGCCCTCGTCCGCAACCTTCACGATCAGTTCCTTCATGTCGTAAGGCGTATTGGCGTTCTCGGGGATCAGCGTGTCGAGGCTGCGCTCGATCCGGTCGACGTCGTCGAAAAACGGGCGCACCGGCGGCTTTTCACGGTTGTTGAGCGGCAGGAAGTCGACCAGCCGGCGCACTTCGGCCAGCGCCTCGACGTCGTTCTCGAAGGCGCCGTCTGCGACCGAGCTTTTCCTCGTATGCGTGGAGGCGCCGCCAAGTTCCTCGGCGGTGACGTGCTCGTTGGTCACGGTCTTGACCACGTCGGGACCGGTCACGAACATGTAGGAGCTGTCGCGGACCATGAAGATGAAATCGGTCATCGCCGGGCTGTAGACCGCACCACCCGCGCAGGGGCCCATTATGACACTGATCTGCGGCACCACGCCCGAGGCCATGATGTTGCGCTGAAAGATCTCGGCATAGCCGGCAAGCGCGTCGACACCCTCCTGGATGCGCGCCCCGCCCGAGTCGTTCAGCCCGATGACTGGCGCGCCGTTCTGCATCGCCATGTCCATGATCTTGCAGATCTTCTGGGCATGGGTTGCCGAAACCGACCCGCCCAGCACGGTGAAGTCCTGGCTGAAGACATAGACCATGCGGCCGTTGATCGTGCCCCAGCCGGTCACGACCCCGTCGCCATAGGGACGGTTGTCCTGCATGTCGAAATCGGTGCAGCGATGGGCCACGAACATGTCGTATTCCTCGAAGCTGCCCTCATCCAGCAGCAGTTCGATCCGCTCACGCGCGGTCAGCTTGCCCTTGGCGTGCTGAGCGTCGATCCGCTTCTGTCCGCCGCCAAGGCGGGCGTTGTCGCGGCGGTCCTGCAATTCGCTGAGAATGTCTTTCATGGTCCGTCCCTTCCCTTTGGCGCGAAGATACAGGGCGCGCGCGGCGTCTCAAGGGAATTTCGGCAAATTTGCAAATAGTGAAAAACAGTGGTTCAGAAAACTGCAAATTCGCAAGTTTCCCCTCTTTTTCAAGGCCGCTGCTGGACAAGAGCCCGGCCGCGCCCTACCCCATAGCCATGCAAGACGCGCGACCCGTGCGGTTCCTCGACCGCAGAACCCCGCCACATATTGTCACACTCGTGCTCATGGCCGGCCTATCCGCGCTGGCGATGAACATCTTTCTGCCATCCCTGCCGCAGATGACCGAGTTCTTCGACACCGAGTACCGGCTGATGCAGCTGTCGGTGGCGGTCTACCTGGCGGTCAACGCGGTGCTCCAGATCCTGATCGGACCGCTCTCGGACAAGCTGGGGCGCCGCCCCGTGATCCTGATCGGCATCACGCTGTTCTGTTTCGCCACGCTGGGCTGCGTGCTGGCGACCGACGTGTGGATTTTTCTCGCCTTCCGCATGAGCCAGGCGGTGATCGTCACCGCCATGGTGCTCAGTCGCGCGGTGGTGCGCGACATGGTGCCGGGTGACCAGGCCGCGTCGATGATCGGCTATGTCACCATGGGCATGTCGGTGGTGCCGATGATTGGCCCGGCCATTGGCGGTCTGCTGGACGAGGTCTTTGGCTGGCAGGCGAATTTCTGGCTGCTGTTCCTTCTGGGCGTGCTGCTGTTCTTCCTGGTCTGGTATGACCTGGGCGAGACGGCGCAGAAATCGGGCCTCAGCCTTGGCCGACAGTTCCGCGAGTATCCCGAGCTGCTGAAATCGCAGCGGTTCTGGGGATATGCGCTGGCATGCGCCTTTGCCTCGGGCGCGTTCTTTTCCTACCTGGGCGGCGCGCCTTTCGTGGGATCGCAGGTCTTCGGCCTCGAGCCTGCGCAACTGGGCCTCTATTTCGGGGCGCCCGCGGTGGGCTATTTCCTGGGCAATTTCATCTCGGGCAAGTTCTCGGTCCGGGTCGGCGTAAACCGCATGGTGCTGGTCGGCAGCGTGCTGCTGACGCTGGGCATCGGTGCCTCGATCCTGGTCTTTGCCGCCGGATACGACTCTCCAGTGACCTTCTTCGGCTTCATGTGCTTTGTCGGCCTCGGCAATGGCATGACGATCCCCAACGCCACGGCGGGTATGCTCTCGGTGCGCCCGCGCCTTGCCGGCACGGCCTCGGGGCTGGGGGGCGCGATCATGATCGGCGGCGGCGCGGCGCTGTCGGCGCTGGCGGGCACGCTGCTGAAGCCGGGCACTGGCGCCTGGCCCCTGCTGTTCCTGATGTTCGCCACCTCGGCGGCGGCGGTTTTAGCGATCCTGTTCGTGATCCGGCGCGAACGGCAGCTTCTGGGGGTGGACGCTCCCTGAGCCCTGTTGCAAAACTGCAAGCAACAGATTGCAAAGGTGCGCCATGCCCGTCCAGAAACTCTATGCCGGGGCCAAGCTGCGCGACTTGCGCACGCGGCTGGGCCTGACGCAAAAGGATTTCGCGTCAAAGCTGGGCGTCTCGTTGCCCTACCTGAACCAGATGGAGAACAACAACCGCCCGGTCTCGACCACGGTGGTGCTGGCGCTGGCGCAGGAATTCGGATTCGATGTCACCGAACTGGGCCAGGGCGACAGCGAACGCCTTGTCACCGACATGCGAGAGGCATTGGCCGACCCGGTCTTTGGCGAGGCGCAGCCCTCGCTTGCCGACCTGCGGCTGACCGCCTCGAACGCGCCGTCGCTGGCGCGCGCCTTCCTCGAACTGCACCGCGCCTATCGCCAGACCCATGAGCGCCTCGCCAGCCTGGACGAAGCGCTGGGCCGCGAAGGCTCGCAGCTGCAACCCAGCCCCTGGGAAGAGGTGCGGGACTTCTTCCACTATTGTGACAACTACATCGACGCGGTGGACCGCGCCGCCGAACAGGTGGGCGGGCAGCTGGACAGCGCAGGCGACGTGCGCGCGGCGGCCATCGCGCGGCTCAGCCGCGACGGCATCACGGTGCGGCTGAGCCAGGCAGCACCGCTGCGCGTCTACGACCCCGAACGGCGCGACCTGGTGCTGTCCAGCCTGGCACCGCCCGCCACCCAGACCTTTCAACTGCTGGTGCAACTGGCGCTGCTGCAACAAGCGCAGCTGCTGGAGGCGACGCTGGACCTTGCCCGCTTTCAATCGGACGAGGCCCGCGCCATCGCCAAGCTGGGGCTTGCCAACTACTTCGCCGGCGCCGCGATCATGCCCTACCGCGCCTTCCTTGCCGCCGCGCAGGAGACGCGGCACGATCTGGAAATCCTCGCCGCCCGCTTCGGCGCCTCGATCGAGCAGGTGGCGCATCGCCTGTCCACGCTGCAACGGCCCGGGGCAAAGGGCATTCCCTTCTTCTTCGTCCGCGTCGACCAGGCCGGCACGATCACCAAGCGGCATTCGGCCACGCGGCTGCAATTCGCCCGCTTCGGCGGCGCCTGCCCGCTGTGGAACGTGCACCGCGCCTTCGAGACGCCAGGCCAGTTCCTGCGCCAACTGGCCGAGACGCCGGATGGCGTGCGCTACATCAGCCTCGCCCGCGACGTCAGCAAGACCGGCGGCCATTTCGGCGCGCCGGTGCGGCGCTATGCCTTTGCGCTGGGCTGCGAGGTGCGCCACGCGGGCGCGCTGGTCTATGCCGACGGGCTGGACCTGGGCCGCGACGGCGCCTTCGAGCCGATCGGCATTTCCTGCCGGATCTGCGAGCGCATCGGCTGCCACCAGCGATCCGTCCCGCCGCTGGAAAAGCGGCTGATGGTCGAGGCCGACCGGCGCGAGGTGCTGCCCTACCGGCTGGAATGACGCCCCTGCTTCATCTTGCCGGGCGAACTCCGGTCAGGCCGCCGTCAGGCGCACGGCGGCCGAGACGCTCAGACGCTCTCATCCGCGCCCAGCACCGGCCAGCGTTCCGACAGGTCGGCCATGATCGCCGCATCCCGCTGGGACAGCGGCCCCTCGGCGCCGGGCCGGAACCGCAGCCGAAAGGCGGCCAGCACCGCCTCTTCTCCACCCGGCTCCCACAGATAACCGAAACGTCGTGCATCGCGCCAGAAATCCCCGCCCGGCCGTGCATCGGGCCAGATCGACAGCCCCTGTCGCGCCAGCCTGCGCCAGTCGAACCGCCGCCCCGGATCGATCTTGCGCCCCGGCGCGGTGTCGGAATGGCCCAGAACGCGCTCTGGCGGCACACCCCAGCGCGCCATGATGCCCGCGACCAGCGCCTCGACGGCCCGCATCTGCGGCTCGGGAAAAGGTTGGTACCCGTCATTGGCGATCTCGATCCCGATCGAGCGCGAGTTCACGTCGCGCAGGGCGCCCCAGCCGCCCGCACCCGCATGCCAGGCGCGTAGATCCTCGCAGACCAGCTGCCACAGCGTGCCGTCGCGGCCGACCACGTAATGCGCCGAGACCTCGGCCTGCGGGTCGCACAGCCAGTCTCGCGCCGCCTCGGCACCCTGCATCGCGGTGTAATGAAGAAGGATCATGTCGGGCCGGGCGCCTTCGCGCCGCGGCCCGCAATTCGTCGAGGGCCAGTGG
Organism: Thetidibacter halocola; assembly: GCF_018224955.1. Lineage (GTDB taxonomy): Bacteria > Pseudomonadota > Alphaproteobacteria > Rhodobacterales > Rhodobacteraceae > Thetidibacter > Thetidibacter halocola. The sequence goes on along the minus strand of NZ_JAGTUU010000005.1, from coordinate 237,891 downwards.
ATCGCGCCGTCCTGGCCGATCAAGCCGGGATCACCCGCCGCGCACCGCCCGGAACGGTGCCGGGTTCCAGCCGCAGGCAAAGCCGTCGCCATCCGGGTCCAGCCCCTTGCGGTCCTTCTCCGGTCCGCCCAGCGCCAGAAATTCCTCCTGCGCGAGATCGGCCGAAGCATAGCCCGCGCAGGCCCGCTGCGAGCGGCTCTCCGAGGCAAAGGCCGAGCGGCTGTAAAGCGGTGTGCCCACCGGGTTTGTCGTGCGCAGAGCATATTCCACGATGTTCGGCGCCGAGGTTCCGGGCCGCGTCGGCAGGTCCGTGGGCTGGACAACCGTGTATTGCGCCCGGTTGCGCGCCAGCAGCGCGGCATCCGCCTGGATGTCACGCTCGGACGAGACCGCGTCGAAATCGTTCTCGGCAGAGATCCCGGCCGCATTGCTGACGACTTGCGGGGCCGGGCCGTCGATCACCTGAGGCGGCGGGTTCGAGGGCGAGGCATCCAGCGGCAGCACGCCGGAATTTGCCGCCGCTGCCGCGACCCGCGACCGCGAATCCGCCGCATCCAGCGACTGTCCCTGCACGTCGATCGGGCCAGGAACGGTGGTCACACCGCTGCCGCCGCCCGCCAGTTGCGCGTCACGCGCGGCGGCATAGGCGTCATAATTCTGGAAACCGACGCCACGACCGGGATCCACCACGCCGGCGGCGCTGTCGGGCACTCCGGGCGCACAGCCCAGAAGGGCGATCCCAGCCACACCCAGAAGAAGAAACCGCATCGTCCGTCCTGCCTTTTCTATCGGCCCACGGGCCGTCAACTGGCCGCGTTTACCACCATTTCGCAGGCTTGGCCACAAAGCCCGCGGCCTGCTCCAGCGCGTAGGCGGTATTAAGCAGATCGCCTTCTTCCCAGGGCCGGCCGATCAGTTGCAGGCCCAGCGGCAGGCCGTGACCATCGACCCCGGCAGGCACCGCGATGCCCGGCAGACCGGCCAGGTTCACCGTCACGGTGAAGACGTCGTTGAGATACATCTGCACCGGATCGGACACTTCCTGCCCCAGCGGGAAGGCAGCCGAGGGCGTGGCAGGCGTCAGGATCGCATCGACCCCCTGCGCAAACACATCCTCGAAATCCTTCTTGATCAGGGTCCGCACCTTCCGCGCGCGGTTGTAATAGGCGTCGTAGAAACCCGCCGACAGAACATAGGTGCCGACCATCACGCGCCGCTTGACCTCGGCGCCGAAACCCTCGGCGCGGGTCTTTTCATACATCTCGGTGATGCCGTCACCCTGCGCCAGTTTCGCCCGGTGGCCGTAGCGCACCCCGTCATAGCGTGCGAGGTTCGAAGACGCCTCGGCGGGCGCGATCACGTAATAGGCGGGCAGCGCGTATTTCGTATGCGGCAAGGAGATGTCGACGATCCTCGCCCCCGCATCCTGCAGCATCTGGCGACCCGATCCCCAGAGCGCCTCGATCTCGTCGGGCATGCCGTCCATGTGGTACTCGCGCGGAATGCCGATGGTCTTGCCACGGATGTCGCCGGTCAACATGCCCTCGAAATCCGGCACCGCGAGGTCGGCAGAGGTCGAATCCTTCGGATCGTGCCCGCACATCGCCTGCAACATGATGGCCGCGTCGCGCACGTCCTTGGTCATCGGCCCGGCCTGGTCCAGCGACGAGGCAAACGCCACGATACCCCAGCGCGAGCAGCGCCCGTAGGTCGGCTTGATCCCGGTAATGCCGACAAAGGCGGCCGGTTGGCGGATCGATCCGCCGGTATCGGTGCCGGTCGCGCCAAGGCACAGGTCCGCGGCCACGGCGGCGGCCGAGCCGCCCGACGATCCGCCCGGCGTCAGCGCCGTGTCGTCATTGCCGGCGCGCCACGGGTTCACCGCGTTGCCATAGCAGGAAGTCTCGTTCGACGAGCCCATGGCGAACTCGTCCATGTTGAGCTTGCCCAGCATGACCGCGCCCGCGTCAAAGAGCTGCTGGGACACGGTGGATTCGTATTCCGGCTTGAACCCCTTGAGGATGTTCGACGCCGCCTGGCTGGGCACGCCCTTTGTGCAGAACAGGTCCTTGATGCCCAGCGGGATACCGCACATCGCCGGTGCATCGCCCGCCTTGATGCGGGCGTCTGCGGCCCTGGCCTGATCCAGCGCGATCTCGGGCGTGTGGTGCACGAAGGCGTTCAGCGCACCGGCGCCCTCGATGGCCGACAGGCACGCCTCGGTCAGCGCGACGCTGGTGACGTCGCCCGCGCGCAGTGCATCACGCGCCTCGGCGATCTTCATCTTCGTCAGATCGGACATCACTCAACCACCTTCGGAACCGCGAAAAAGCCCTCGCGCGCGTCGGGCGCGTTCGACAGGATCTTGTCCTGCATGTCACCGTCGGTGACGCCGTCCTTGCGCCGCTTGAGCCGCATCGGCGTGACCGAGGTCATCGGCTCGACACCCTCGACATCCACCTCGTTCAACTGCTCGATGAAACCGAGGATGGTGTTGAATTCCTGTGCCAGCGCGGGCAGCGCCTCGGGCTCGACCTTGATCCGGGCGAGCTTGGCCACCTTGGCTGCGGTTTCCGTGTCGATCGACATTCAGATCCCCTTTTCCGCTTTCGGCTGCGTCTAGCGCGCGCGGGACGCCCCCGCAAGGGTGTGCCGCCGCCAGACCTCGATCATCCAGCCCAGCATTGTCGCGTTGAGCAGATGCCAGGCGAAATGCGTACCCATCGGCCAAGTCGGGCACAGCGCCGCGTCCAGCGTGCGGAAGGTCAGCGACAACACCAGCAGGCCGACCCCGATCATCAGGTTCCGCGCCAGCACCGGCGCGCGGCGACGCAACGCCAGCGCGTAAAGCGCGATCAGCAGCGGCACCGGCGCATAGGCCTCCGACCCGCCCAGCCCCGGAATCATCGAGAACAGCGGCACCATTGCCGCGGCGTAGGGGAAAAACAGCAGTGTCAGCCTCAGCGCGGGCCAGACCCCCAGCCCCCAGAAATCCCGGTTGGCGGCAAAGATGTAGACCAGCACATAGACCAGGATCGGCAGCACGTCCGCCATCGCCGCCCAGGCCTGCGCATAGGTGTGGAACAGGAACGACCCAAGTCCGATTACCGCCAGGACACCGCACAGCACCCGCCCGATCCCGGACACGCGCGGCCACATCACCGCCGCCGCCACCAGGAAGGCCAGGTTCGTTGCCGCGTTCACCGGCTCGGCCCAGAAGTCCGGCCCCAGCCTTTCGCAATAGCCGTCGATGGCCCGTGTCCAGTCCATTCTTCTCCGGTTCCCAAATTCCGCGGGCAATTCGCGCACCAGCGCATCAGGGACAGAGCCCCCTTCCCCGCTTCCAATCTGGACCGCCGCGCCGATCCTGCTAGGCTCCGCCACGAGAAATCTCAGGGAGAGCGACAATGAAGATCATCTGGCTGGGACATGGATCCTTCCGCATCGAGATCGAGGACCAGGTGCTGCTGATCGACCCGTGGGTGAACGGCAACCCGATGATGGAAGGCCAGGACAAGGACGCGGCCATCGCCGGGGCGACGCAGATCCTCGTCACGCATGGGCATTTCGACCACACCGCCGACATCGTCGAAGTGTCGAAAAAGACCGGCGCGCCGGTCTCGGGCATGTATGAACTTGCCGCTTATCTGCACGGCCAGGGCGCGAATGCGGGGGCGACCTTCAACAAGGGCGGCACGATCCGCTTCGGGACCGTTTCGGTGACGATGGTCCCTGCCTCGCATTCCTCGTCGATGATGGTCGACGACCGGCCGATGTATGTCGGCGACGAGACCGGCTTCATGATCGCGGGCGAAGGCCACACGATCTACCATTCCGGCGACACGGCGATCATGGCCGACATGGCGTGGATGGGCGCCTATTTCAAACCCGACATCGGCATCCTGTCGGCGGGCGGGCATTTCACCATGGACATGGCACAGGCGGCCTGGGCGGCGAAGACGTATTTCGACTTCAAGACGGTGATCCCCGGCCATTACCGCACCTTCCCGCTGCTCGAACAGTCGGCTGGGGTGCTGGCCGACGGCCTGCCCGGCGTCAAGGTGATCGAGCCGCAGGTGTTGAAGGCGATCGAGATCTGATCCGCACGGGGCGCCGCCGGGCGCCCCGTGTCACGGCATCATCACCGCAGTCCGCGGGAAGGTGACGGCATCCGTGGTCAGGTCGTCATAGGTGATCTCGACCGTCACCGTCTCGATGCTGCCCGCAGGATACGCTCGGTAGGGTAGCCCATCATCCGGCGTGATGGCGTTGGGAGCATTGGTGTCGGCGTGGCACGGCGGCAGTGGCCAGTCCTGTGGCGCCTCGCCGTTCACGCCGACCCGCATCGCCACCAGGCCGCAGCGCCAGGACCACAGATGCGTGACATACAGCAGATCCTGCCCCTCCCAGTCGCGCAGGGCGACCCAGTTGCCCCTCGTGGCGGTCAGGATCGGCTTGACCTCGAGCGCGGTCAGGAAGCGGCCGGTGGCGACCTGTTCCTCGGCGGCAAAGGCCGGGACCGGAGCAGAGGTTTCGGCAGGTGCCCCACCGCCACCCGCGGCCTGGGCGATCACGAAAAGAATAATGTCGATCATGGCAATGGACCTTCCCGGCAAACGGGCGCTTTCCGTCACTGCGCCCCTCCGCCATAGTGCCCGCGACCCTTCCCTTGCCGCAATCCAGCAATCCCGCCATGCCAGACGCCCCGACCGTGAACCTGATGATCGTCGCGCAGTCCGGGCGGCTGCAATACGAGGCCGTGCTTTTCGCCGCCTCGTTGCGCGCCTCGGGCACGCCAGACCGGTTCCGCCTGTTCGTGGCCGAACCGCAGCCTGGCCCGCTCTGGCCCAACGATCCCACGGTGCGGGACAAGGACGTGCGCGCGCTGCTGGAAGATATGGGCGCGACCTTCCTGCCCTTCGAGAGCCAGCATTTCGGCCATGCCTATCCGCATGGCAACAAGATCGAGGCGCTGTTCGCCCTGCCCGAGGGCGAGCCATTCGTCTTTTTCGACACCGACACGCTGGTCCTGGACGACCTGTCGCGCGTGCCCTTCGATTTCGGCCGGCCCACCGCCTCGCTGCGGCGCGAGGGGACCTGGCCGGAGCCCGAGCTTTACGGCCCGGACCGCACCGCGATATGGAAATCGCTGTATGACCGGTTCGGGCTGGATTTCGCCAGTTCGCTGGACCGCAGCCACCCCGACGATTACTGGCAGCGCTATCTCTACTTCAACGCCGGGTTCTTCTTCTACCGCTGCCCGCGCGCCTTCGGACAAAGGTTTCTCGACTATGCGATCAGCATCCGCGACGACCCGCCGGCCGAGTTGCTGGGCCAGTCGCTGGACCCCTGGCTGGATCAGGTGGCGCTACCACTGGTGATCCACGGGCTAGGCGGCGGGCGCGACACGCTGCCCGAGGGGCTGATCGACGGGTCGGTCACCTGCCATTACCGGTTCATCCCGCTGCTCTATGCGCGCGAAAGCGATGCGGTGGTCTCGGCACTCGAACGCGTCGCCGCGCCGAACCGGATCAAGACGGTCCTGAAGGGCTACGAGGCCTTCAAGCGGATGATCTACCAGGGCCGCGGGGCAAAGGTGCGGGCGCTGTTCGATCGCGACGACCTGCCCCGCCGCGAACAGGCGATCCGCAACCAGATCCGCCGCGAGGGCTACTGGATTCGCTAGGGCCACGCACCGGGCCTGTGCTAGGCTGATCCGGAACCAGGGTCGGGAGGCGCAAGATGACATCCGGCGTGACGGTGCTGGCAGGCACGACCAAGGGGCTGTTCCTGATCCGGTCCGGGGATAGGGCGACATGGCGGGTGACGGGCCCGCTCTGCGACGGTTGGGCGATCAACCATGCGATCGGCGCCGGTGATGCGCTCTGGGCCGCAGGCGGCGGCGAGTGGACCGGGGCCGGCGTCTGGAGATCATCGGACGGCGGCGACACCTGGACCCTGTCCAAGCTGTCGGACGGCACGATCGACGAATGGGTGCGCAACGACCCCGACACCGCAACCCTGATGGGCGTCGCGCCCGCGCCCCCCGCGCCGCATACCGGCACGGTCGAGGCGCTGTGGTCGCTGGGTCGCGTGGGCGGGAGGCTTTATGCCGGGGGCAAGCCTGGCATGCTGTTCGTCAGCGACGACGACGGCGCGACCTGGGCGCCGGTCGAGGGCATCACCGCGCATCCGACGCGCGAGACCTGGAACCCCGGCGCGGCGGGCATGACCCTGCACACGATCGTGGGCAGCCCGGAGGACCCGGCGAAACTCTGGGTCGGCATCTCGGCGTCCGGGGTGTTCGCCTCCGAGGATGGCGGCGCGACGTTCGAGCGGCGCAACCGGTTGGCCAATGCCGAGGCGTGCGGCCATCACCACCATCCCGCCGCGCCGCGCGACGGCGAGACCGGGCATTGCGTGCACAATATGGTGCGCGCGCCGGGGTCGGCGGACGTGCTTTACCAGCAGAACCACCACGGCCTCTGGCGGTCCCGCGATGGCGGGCGCAGCTGGGAGGATGCGGGCCAGGGCCTGCCCTCGACCTTCGGCTTTCCCATCGCGGTGCATCCCGCGGAACCCGACACCCTGTGGTGCTTTCCGCTGAACGGCGACATGGCAGGCCGGTTTCCGCCAGAGGCGTCGGCGGCGGTCTGGCGGTCGCGCGACGGAGGCGACAGCTGGCAGGCCTGCCGCGAAGGTCTGCCGCAAGAGGCGTGCTTCTTCACCGTGCTGCGGCAGGCGATGGCGGTCGACGACACGCCCGCGCCGGGGGTCTATTTCGGCACCAACTCGGGATCGGTCTTTGCCAGTCTCGACGAGGGCGATTCCTGGGCCGAGATCGCGCGCCACCTTCCCACCGTATTGTGCGTGGAGACCGTGCGGCAGGCGGGCTGACGCCCTCCGCCCGGCCTCAGCCGTTTGGCGTCATGCTGGGCCGGGCCTGTCCGCGCTTCAGCCCCAACTGGCGTTCGCGCCACACGATGATGATGCCGGCGGCCATGACGATGGCCGACCCGATCAGCACCGTGGCCGTTGGCACCTCGTCGAAGAAGAAATAGCCGAACAGGATCGCGAACAGGATCGAGGCATAGTCGAAGGGCGCCAGCACCGCCGCCTCGGCAAAGCGGTAGGCCGTGGTCAGAAAGATCTGCGCCACGCCACCCAGAAAACCCGCCGCCACCAGCATGCCGGCCGCCGTCCAGCCGGGCCAGGCCCAGCCGAAAGGCAGCGTCAGCAGCGAGAACAGGGTCGCGGTCATCGAGAAGTAGAAGACGATGGCAGAGGTTTCCTCGGTCGCGACCAGCCGGCGGATATGGATCTGCGCCAGCGCCCGCAGCACTGCCGAAACCAGAACAAAGGCCACGCCCATCGCCGCCGCCTGGTCGAGCGTGTCGACCGACAGGCGCGGCCACATCACCACTGCGACGCCGACCATGCCCAGCCCCACAGCCGTCAGGCGGAAGACGCGCAGCCGCTCTCCCAGCAGGATCGCGGCGAAGATCACCGTCAGCAGAGGCGCGGCATAGCCCAGCGCCGTCACCTCGGGCAAGGGCAGCATCCCCAGCGCGGCAAAGCCGAAGCCCATGGCAGACACACCGATCACGCCGCGCCAGACATGGCCCAGCGGCCGTTTCACCCGCAACCCCGTACTCAGGTCGCCGCGCAGCGCCAGCCAGGCCACGATCACCGGCATGGCAAAGAACGAGCGGAAGAACACCGCCTCTCCCGGCGGCACAAGGTCCGACGTCGCCTTGATCAGCGACGCCATGATGGTGAACAGGAAAACGGATACGAGTTTCAGCGCGATGCCGCCAAGCGGGGACATGGGCTCTCCTTTCCGGGCGACAGTGGCCGCGGTCCGGGGCGAGGTCAATCCGCTTTGGCATCGGGTCGAAGGGCACCCGCGGGGCGCCCTTCGCCGTAGGCTGGTCAGTCGCGGGTCAGCAGCGTGTAGGTGCGGATGATCTCACCCTTGACCTGCGCGCGGGCGACGCCGCCATCCTCGGTACGCTTGCCCTTGGCGCGCGCGGCGCCGCGGATGACCCGGCCCAGCTGCTGGTTCAGCACCTTGCGCTGGCGCATGGCGTGCTTGCCGGTGCCGCCGGTGGCGCGGGCGTAAAGATCGTCGAAGTCGGGATCGGCGGCGGCTTCCTTCATCACGGTCAGGACGAAATGCTCGTCGAAGCGACCGTCAGCATCCAGCTTGCTGGCCAGCGCCACGATCCCGTCGATCACGGCGCGCTTGGCCTCGAGCCGTTCGGCCAGCGGGTCATCCGCACCCGACGTGGCCACGATATGCGCCTCGAGCACCTTCTGCAGGTAGTGCCCCAGGTCCAGCCCCTCGGCCCGGGCCTGCCCGGCCAGCCGCTCGCGCACCTTGCGCTGGAGGCTGAAGGTCACCGGGACGGAACTGGTCTTGGCGGTCTTGCCTTCGGTTTCGGGCTGATCACCGGCAACGGCAGGCTTGGCGGCCTTGCCCTGTTTGCCAGCCTTGCCGGGTTTGCCGGCCTTGTTCCACTTGCCGGCCTTCGCCGGTTTGCCCGGCTGGGCGTTCGGGTTTTCCATGATGGGTCTCCATGTCACGACGCGGCAGAGTATTTCACCTTGGCACAGCCCCGTCAACATACTCAGTAAGTATGTTTCAGGCATCGTCGCGGACACGCGTCTTTCCGCCGGGCCCGGCGTGGGATCATGTCCGCCGACAAGCGTCACGACTGGAACGGCGACCTCTTTTTCATCCTTCCCGTTGTCCGGCCCGGCGCGACGGTCTAGGCATGGGCAGCCAGAACGGGAGGACAGGATGACCCAAGACCCAACCTACGGATTCGACACGTTGCAGATCCATGCCGGCGCGCGGCCAGACCCGGCCACCGGCGCGCGCCAGGTGCCGATCTACCAGACCACCGCCTACGTGTTCCGCGATGCCGAACATGCGGCGGCACTCTTCAACCTTCAGGAAGTGGGATACATCTATTCCCGCCTGACCAACCCGACCGTCGCCGCCCTGCAGGAGCGGGTCGCGGTGCTGGAAGGCGGCGTGGGCGCGGTCTGCTGCTCGTCCGGCCACGCGGCGCAGATCATGGCGCTGTTCCCGCTGATGGCGCCGGGGCGCAACATCGTCGCCTCGACGCGGCTTTATGGTGGCACGGTTACGCAGTTCACCCACACCATCAGGCGCTTCGGCTGGTCGGCCAAGTTCGTCGATTTCGACGACCTGGACGCGGTCAAGGCGGCCATCGACGAAGACACCCGCGCAGTGTTCTGCGAATCCATCGCCAACCCCGGCGGCTACATCACAGACCTCGACGCGATCTCGGCGATCTCGGACGCCGCCGGCGTGCCGCTGATCGTCGACAACACCTCGGCCACGCCCTACCTCTGCCGTCCGATCGAGCATGGCGCGACGCTGGTCGTACACTCGCTGACCAAGTACATGACCGGCAACGGCACCGTGACCGGCGGCGTCGTGGTCGATTCGGGCAAGTTCGACTGGTCGGCCTCGGACAAGTTCCCCAGCCTCAGCGCGCCGGAACCGGCCTATCACGGGCTGAAATTCCACGAGACCTTCGGCCCGCTGGCCTTCACCTTTCACGGCATCGCCATCGGCCTGCGCGACCTTGGCATGACGCTGAACCCGCAGGCGGCGCATTACACGCTGATGGGGATCGAAACCCTGTCGCTGCGCATGGACCGGCACGTGGCCAACGCGCAGAAGGTCGCGGGCTGGCTGGAAACCCACCCGGCAGTCGAGCGGGTGACCTATGCCGGCCTGGCCTCGTCACCCTACAATGACCGGGTGGCGCGGATCTGCCCCAAGGGGGCGGGCGGGCTGTTCACCGTGGCCCTGAAGGGCGGCTACGAATCCTGCATGAAGTTCGTCGACGCGCTGGAGATCTTCAGCCACGTGGCGAACCTGGGCGACGCGCGCAGCCTGGTGATCCATTCGGCCAGCACCACGCACCGCCAGTTGACGCCGGAACAGCAGGTCGCCGCCGGCGCCGCGCCGAACGTGGTGCGCATCTCGATCGGGATCGAGGATGCCGACGACCTGATCGCCGACCTCGACCAGGCGCTACACAAGTCGCAGGCGTGACACGGGTTCGGGGCGGGGCTCTGGCCCCGCCCCGACTGCAGCGTCCGTGAGCGTTGGGGGATGACGTGGCGCCTCGGCGCCTGACGCGTATCAACCTTTACGCGAATCACACAATTCTCACAACTCCTGCGTGCGCAATCGGCAATGTTCTGCCGACCCCGGCGGTCGCCCCCCTACTCGTCTGTTCCCAGCGCGAAGACGATGGTGACGCTTGCGCTCAGCCCGGTCTCGCCGGCGGCGACCGGCACGGCCTCGGCCCTCGCGGCGAACATCGGCGCATCCATCGGCATCGGCCGGACGCCACCGCTCTCGTTGATCGACAGGATCGGACCCAGGTCGACACCCGCCGCCTCGGCATAAAGCCGTGCGCGGGCGAGCGCGTCGGCGACTGCGGCGCGGCGCGCCTCGTCTTCCAGCGGGGCGGGGTCCTGCAGGCCGAAACCGAGGCCCGAGAAGCGGTTCGCGCCATCCTCCAGCACCGCGTCCAGCACGCCGCCCAGACTGTCGAGGTTGCGCACCCGCACAGTCAGCCGGTTCGACGCCTCGTAACCGGTGATCACGGCTTCGCCGCTGCTGTTGTGCTGCGTCCAGACCGGCCCCAGCGACAGGTCCGATGTCTGCACGTCGCGCGGCTCGACCCCCATCGCTGTCAGTCGACCGAGGATCGCCGCCACGCCGGCCGAGGTCGCGTCCATCGCGTCCCGCGCATTGTCCGCCCGCTCCGTCACGCCCAGCGTGATCGTGGCCATGTCCGGCGCGGCAAAGGCCTGACCCTCGCCGGTCACGGTGATCCGTCCCGCCTCGTCGGCGTAAAGCGGTGTTGCAAGCGCGAGAGCGATACAAAACGAAAGCATCCGCATGGCATGTCCTTTCCCAGAAGCCTCGGCAATATGTCGGCTTTGGCGCTGCACCGCGCAAGCCTCTGCGGGCGCAAGGTCTTTGCCTCGGCAAAAGGTTGCTGTAAGCTGGCTGGCAAGAGAATGTGACTCCCACGGCGCAGGCAGGACTGCTAGACACCGCGCATGGTTCCGAATTTCGCGCTATCCCTGTCCTTCGAGGGCATCTCGCTCCTGCGCCGCGTGACCGCGGGCTGGGCCCGCATCGCTGACGTCTCGCTGACCGAGACCGATCTCGACCACGCCATGGCGCGGCTGCGGGAACGGGCGGTCGCACTGGACCCGCGCGGCGACAAGGTCCTGCTGCTGCTGCCCAACGAGCAGATCCGCTACCTCGACATTGCCGATCCCGGCGGCGACGTCGCCACGCGCGAGTCGGCGACCCGCGCGGCGCTGGACGGGGCGACGCCCTATGCCATCGCCGACCTGGCATTCGATCATGTCGCGGCGGACGGGCGCCTTCAGATTGCCGCCGTCGCGCGCGAGACCCTGTCCGAGGCCGAGGGCTTTGCCCGGCAGCACGGCTTCACGCCGGTGGGCTATGCCGCGCGCGCACCGCAGGGGACGTTCGCCGGTCCGGTCTGGTTCGGCGTGCCCGACACCGAGGCCCGCCGGAAGGTCAAGCGACTGGCCGAGGCCATCCGCCTCGTCGACGCCGATGCCGAGGCATTTACCCCGGTTGAGCCGCCGGCGCCCAGGGAACGGGTCGACATCCGGCTGGAGTCGCCCGCCGCGGCGCTGGTCGAGGCGGATACTACCCCCAAAGCGGAACCCGCCACGGTGGCGCCCGCGGTAGACAAGGCCGATACGGTCTTCGCCCCGCCAGCCAAGACGCCGGAGGCCGCCGCCGCGACCGATAAGGCCACGAATACCGATGCGCAGCAGCCGGCGGACGCGGAACCGGCCGCGCCAATGCCCAGCTTTTCCAGCCTGCGCGCCACGCGCGACATGCCCGCAGACAGCCCCGCCCGCCGGATCACCGCCGAACGCGCGCCCGCGGTCAGCGGCGAACCCGTCCGGCCGCGCTTTACCCCTGTGCCGCCGCCCGGCCCTGCCACGACCGGCGGAGCCAAGGCCATCCCCGCCCCGGAGACCGCCGACGCCGGCCCGTCCGGGGCAGCGGCCTCGCTGGCGATGCGGTTCAAGCTGCGCAAGGATGCACCGACCGAAACACCGGCGGCCCCGCCGGCGAAACCCTCCGAACCCGCCCTGCGCGCCCCCGCCGCGCAGGCCACGCCGGCCCCGGTCCTGCCCACACCTGCGAAACCTGCGGCAGAGCCCGGACGGGACCTGCCGCCGCTGACCACCGGACACGGTCCCACGGTGCCACCGGTCGCGCTCCCTGTCGCGCGCCCGGCCACGCGGCCTCAGGGGCCCGACGCCCCGGCGCTGCGCCGGGAGGGTGACGCACCGGCCGACAGGCCCGCCACGTCAAAGCCCGCCGCGAAGCCGGCGCGCGACGGCAAGCTGGCAAAGGCGGGCGGCCTGCGCCCGGTCAGTGCGGCGCCCCCCGCGCCGCAACCCGCGGCAAAGCCCGCCGAACCGATGAAGAAGCCCGCCGCCGGTTCCGCCGAGGAACGCGACCGCATGACGGTCTTCGGCGCGCGGAACCGGCAACAGGTCGGTGGCAAGCCGCGTTTCCTGGGCCTGATGCTGACGGTGGGTCTGCTGCTGATGCTGGTCGGCGTCGCGGCCTGGGCGGCGGTGTTCCTGGACGACGGACTGGCGCGGCTGTTCCGCTCGACACCCGACGAGCGCGCGGTCGCCACCCTGTCCGAGCCCGAAACGACGCCCGAGCCCGCGACGCAGGAACCCGCCATTCTGCCCGCTCCGGTCGAAAGCCAAGTCGCCGAGCCCGCCGCACCCCCGGCAGCTGATCCCGTGACCGAAGAAGAGCCCCGGCTCGCCACGCTGGAACCGGCGCCGGATGCGCCTGCGTCCGATGCCGGCCTTTCGGCGCCGGTCGTGCCGCGCGCGCTGACAGACGACGAAGCCGCCGTGTCCTATGCGGCAACCGGGATCTGGCAGCGCAGCCCGGCATCGCCCGACACGCCCCCCGCCGACGCGGTCGACGCGATTTATGTCGCGTCGATCGATCCGTCCGTGCGCCAGTTCGACGCCGTGGCCCTGCCGGAGGAACGCAGCGTTGCACCAGAGGCACCGCTGGCCGATCCCGGCCTGCCGCCGCCCGCCGGCATGACCTTCGACTTTGACGCGCGCGGCCTTGTGCGGGCCACGCCCGAGGGCGCGCTCAGCCCCGAGGGTCTGCGCATCTTCACCGGCCCGCCCCCCGTCGTGCCGCCCCTGCGAGAGGCGGCGCTGCCCACGCCGGGCATCGTCACCGACGCCTCGCCCGAGGCGCCCGCCGGGGCCGAGCCCGCCGCCGAACCGGTCGAGCCGCCCTTTACCGGTATCCGGCCCGAGGCACGCCCCGACGACATCATCGAGCAGCGTGAACGCGCGACGCTCCAGGGTGTTTCGAAGGCGGAACTGGCCCGGTTGCGCCCCGTGCTGCGCCCGGAGACGGCCCAGGAACAGGCCGCAGCGGCGGAACCTGCCGCGCCCGCCACCGCGCAGGCGGTGGTGCAATCGCTGGTGCCGGTGTCGCGGCCGCGAGACATGGCCACGATCGTCAGCCGGGTCGAGGCCGCGCGCCCCGCCCCCACGATCGAACCCGATGAGGTCGAGGAGGAAGAGGTGCGAACCGCCGCCGTGGCGCCGCGCACCGTCCAGCCCTCGATCCCCTCAAGTGCCAGCGTGGCAAAGGCCGCGACGGTGCGCAACGCGATCAACCTGTCGCGCGTGTCGTTGATCGGGATCTATGGCGCGCCGTCGAACCGCCGCGCCCTGGTGCGACTGCCGAATGGCAAATACGAGAAGGTCAAGCCGGGCGACCGCCTGGACGGTGGCCGCGTCACCGCCATCGGCGAATCGAACCTTGTCTACCAGAAGGGCAGCCGCGCCGTGACGCTGGACATGCCGCGCGGCTGACTGGGCGGGGTCGAACCGCGCCTGCGGGTTGCCCCGCTATTCGGCGACTTTCAGTTCACCGCTTTCGATCTGCTCGCGCTCGATGCTTTCGAACAGCGCCTTGAAGTTGCCCTCGCCAAAGCCGTCATCGCCCTTGCGCTGGATAAACTCGAAGAAGATCGGCCCGATCACGGTCTTCGAGAAGATCTGAAGCAGGATCTTCGTCTCGCCGCCATCGACCACGCCCTCGCCGTCGATCAGGATGCCGTGCTTCTTCATGCGGTCGACGGGTTCCTGGTGGCCAGTGACCCGGTCAAAGCTGAGATCGTAATAGGAATCCGGCGGGCCGGGCATGAATTTCAACCCGTTCGCCGCGATCGCGTCGGTCGCGTCGTAGATGTCGCGCGCGCCCACGGCGATGTGCTGGATGCCCTCGCCCTTGTATTTCTTCAGGTAGGCGACGATCTGGCCTGTCTCGCCCCGGTCCTCGTTGATCGGGATGCGGATGCGGCCGCAGGGCGAGGTCAGCGCGCGGCTGAAAAGCCCGGTGAACTTGCCCTCGATGTCGAAAAAGCGGATCTCGCGGAAGTTGAACAGGTCGCCGTAGAACCGGAACCACGTGTCCATGTTGCCCTTGAACACGTTGTGCGTCAGGTGATCGAGATAGTGGAACCCGACGCCGCGCGGCTTCGACTGTTCGATCCAGGTGAATTCCTCGTTATAGGGCGAGGTGTCGTAGTAGCGGTCGGTGAAATAGATCAGGCTGCCACCGATCCCCTTGATCGCGGGCCAGTCCACGGTCTTGTTCGCTCCCTCGTAGGGCTCGGCGCCGCGCGCCACGGCGCGCTCGAACGCGTGCTGCGCGTCGACCACCCGCCAAGCCATCGACGGCGCGCAGGGGCCATGCTCCTCAACGAAGCGAGAGGCAAAGCTGCCGGGTTCGGCGTTCAGCACGTAGGTGATGTCGCCCTGCTGCCAGAGTTCGACCTGCTTCGTCCGGTGGTTCGCCACGTGGGTGTAGCCCATCATGGTGAACAGGTCGCGCAGCTGCTGCGGCTCGGGATGGGCGAATTCGACGAACTCGAACCCGTCCGTGCCGGCGGGATTCTCGGCAGTGATGCGGGCTTGCGGGGCGTCATGCGGGAACGGGCCCATGGTCGATCTCCTGTCACGCGGA
Source organism: Thetidibacter halocola (assembly GCF_018224955.1). Taxonomy (GTDB): domain Bacteria; phylum Pseudomonadota; class Alphaproteobacteria; order Rhodobacterales; family Rhodobacteraceae; genus Thetidibacter; species Thetidibacter halocola. The sequence goes on along the minus strand of NZ_JAGTUU010000005.1, from coordinate 222,752 downwards.
AAAGATGCATGCATCATAGCGGTTCCCGGACGCGGCTTTCGCGCATTCATCTGGACTTTCGCCCGATTTGCACACAAAATACGCACATAATTTGCGCACAATGCCGGAAATCCGCATGAGCCTAGATCCAACGGATATCGCCCTGCTGTCCCACCTGCAAAAGCACGGCACAGCCACAGCTCAGGACCTTGCCGAGGTGCTGCACCTGTCGCCCAGCCAGGCGGGACGCAGGCGGCAGCGGCTGGAGGAAAGCGGCGTGATCGAAGGTTATCGCGCCCGCATCGATCCCGCCCGGCTCGGCCTGCATGTGCAGGCCTTCGTTCAGGTGCAACTGGCCAGCCACGGCGTCGAACAGGGCACGGCCTTTGCCCGCCTGCTGCGCACCCGGCCCGAGATCACCTCGGCCTGGACCATGACCGGCGAGGCCGATTACCTGTTGCGCGTCTGGTGCCCGGACCTGCCCGCGCTGAACCGCCTGATCCACGAGGTGCTGCTGGCACATCCGGTCGTCGCGCGGGTCCATTCGCAGATCGTCATGGACCAGCCCAAGGCCGACGCACCGCTTCCCATCGGGTAGACGCCCGACGTCAGAAAGGCACGTCATCCGCCGCGCAGATGAAGCGCGCCACGACCTTCTTTGTCCCCGCCTTCTCGAAGGCGATTTCCAGCTTGTCTCCCTCGATCGCCTCGACGGTGCCATAGCCGAATTTCTGGTGAAAGACGCGCTCGCCCAGCGTGTAGGCACTGACCGCCGACAGGTCGATCACCTGCGCCTTGCTTTCGCGCGGCTGGCTGACCGGGCGCTCGGCCGCGCGGGCCTGGAGGCGACGCCAGCCGGGCGAGTTGTAGACATTCGCCTCGGCCGCGCGGGTTTCCAGGCTGGAAGAGACGCCGGCGGGCGCGGCCGCGCCAAAGCCACCCCCGTAAAGCCCCGGAGGAGTCAGGACATCGACATGGCTCTCGGGCAACTCGTCGATAAAGCGCGAGGGCATCTGGCTTTGCCACTGGCCAAAGACCCGGCGGTTGCCGGCAAAGCTGATCGTGCAGACCTCTTCGGCGCGGGTGATGCCGACATAGGCGAGGCGGCGTTCCTCCTCGAGCCCCTGCACGCCGCTTTCGTCCATGCTGCGCTGCGAGGGGAACAGGCCATCCTCCCAGCCAGGCAGGAAGACGGCGGGAAACTCCAGCCCCTTGGCCGCGTGCAGCGTCATGATGCTGACCTTGGCGCCGCCATCGTCGGACTCGTTGTCCATCACGAGGCTGACATGTTCGAGAAAGCCCTGAAGGTTGTCGAAATTCTCCAGCGCCTTGACCAGTTCCTTGAGGTTCTCGAGGCGCCCTGGCGCCTCGGGGGTCTTGTCGTTCTGCCACATCGCCGTGTAGCCGGATTCATCCAGCACGATCTGGGCCAGTTCGACATGGCTGATCTCGGGCCGGCCGCGCAGCGGCTGCGTTTCGTCGTCGAGCAGCGAGTCGGTCTCGACCGGCACGGTGGCGCGGGCCATGCGGCCCCAGCGTGCGAGGTCGACAACCAACTGCCCCAGCGCCGCGGCGCCCTTGCCGCGGATCTCTCCCTGTTCGACGGCCAGCGCGGCGGCGTCGAGCAGCGAAATCCCGTGCTGACGAGCCAATTTCTGGATCGTCTGCTGCGCCTTGTCGCCCAAGCCGCGCTTGGGCGTGTTCACGATCCGCTCGAAAGCCAGATCATCCGTCGGCGAAACGACCAGCCGGAAATAGGCCATCGCATCGCGAATCTCGAGCCGCTCGTAGAAGCGCGGGCCACCGATCACGCGGTAAGGCAGGCCGATGGTCAGAAAGCGGTCTTCGAAGGCGCGCATCTGGTGGCTGGCGCGGACAAGGATCGCCATCTGGTCGAGGCCGAAGGGGCGCATGCCGCGCGTGCTGCGCTGCATCGCCTCGATTTCCTCGCCGACCCAGCGCGCCTCTTCCTCGCCGTCCCAGTGGCCGATCAGGCGAACCTTTTCACCCTCCTGCGCCTCGGTCCAGAGTTCCTTGCCCAGACGGTTCGCGTTGCCCCGGATCACGCCCGAGGCGGCGGCGAGGATATGCGGGGTCGAGCGGTAGTTCTGTTCCAGACGCACCACGTGCGCGCCAGGAAAATCCTTTTCGAAGCGCAGGATGTTGCCCACCTCGGCACCGCGCCAGCCATAAATCGACTGGTCGTCGTCGCCGACGCAGCAGATGTTGCGATGCCCAGAGGCCAGCAGGCGCAGCCAGAGGTACTGCGCCACGTTCGTGTCCTGGTACTCGTCCACCAGGATGTAGCGGAACCAGCGCTGATACTGCGCCAAAACATCGTCATGGGTGCGGAAGATCGTCACCACGTGCAGCAGCAGGTCGCCGAAATCGACCGCGTTCAGCTCTTTCAGCCGGGCCTGGTATTCGGCGTAGAGCCGCGGGCCCTGGTGGTTGTAGTGGCCGGCATCGGCGGCAGGAACCTGGTCGGGTGTCAGCGCGCGGTTCTTCCAGTCGTCGATGATCCCGGCCAACATCCGCGCGGGCCAGCGCTTGTCGTCGATATTCGCCGCCTGGATCAGTTGTTTCAGCAGGCGCAGCTGGTCGTCGGTGTCGAGGATCGTGAAGTTCGATTTAAGCCCGGCGAGTTCGGCATGCCGGCGCAGCAGTTTCACGCAGATCGAGTGGAAGGTGCCGAGCCAGGGCATCCCCTCGACCGCGTGACCCATCAATGAGGACACGCGCAGCTTCATCTCGCGCGCGGCCTTGTTGGTGAAGGTGACGGCGAGGATCTCGTTCGGGCGGGCGCGGCCGGTATTCAGCAGGTGGGCGATGCGCGTGGTCAGCGCCTTGGTCTTGCCGGTGCCGGCCCCGGCCAGCATCAGAACGGGGCCGTCCAGCCGCTCCACCGCCTCGCGCTGCGCGGGGTTGAGGCCATCCATGTAGGGTGTGGGCCGCGCGGCCATCGCGCGCGCCGCCAGCCCCGCGCCCTCGAAGGCGTCCATGTCGTCGAAACTGCTCATGCCGCCAATCTAGCGGTTGAGGCCGGTTTCGGAAAGGGGTTGTTCGCGCTCTGTTCTGCCCTTTTGTCAGGCAGCGAAGGCGGTGGGCGGCAGACGGCCCCGCCGACGGGCGGTGGCAAAGACCGGCGTGGCGGGCTCTGCTGGGTGTTCGGCCATGGCGGGGGTGACGGATTCGGCTTCCACCGGGGGCGCCACGGGCGCCGGTTCCACCGGCATCATGGCCTCTTCCCAAAGCTCGGGCTCGGGCTCGGGCTGCGGCACGCGGTCGGCCACGATCCGGCCGCCGCGCAGCGAGGCAAGGCCGAACCGCAGGACCTGCTGGGCCGACGAATCGGCGGACAGGATGCAATGCACCGAAGGCAGGCTTTGCGCCGCGATGTCGGTCGCGCGGGCCACGTCGGCGGCCATCAGGATCGTCGCCACGTCCGGGTTGCGCTGTTCGGCCAGGTGGATCAGCGCGCGGGTCTGCGCCCCGGCGCTGTCGGCGGTGATGACCAAGAGATCGACGCAGGTCCGCCGCAAGCAGGCCTCTGCCACGGACACCGAGCCGGTGCCGGTGGTCAGCACCCCCGCCTCCATGAAACCGATCATGCCACGATCCAGACGATCGCCATTCCTGTCGAGCAGAAGCACCTGCATGCCATCACCTCCGTTCTGAAGACGGGCTTACCGTAGGCCGAACGCGCTTAAAAAAGCCTGAACGTGCGCGCAGACTCTGGACAGCGCCGCCGAGGCTCGCGCAAATGCGCGCATGGACCTCGATCTCGACTTTCCCGCCGTCTCCGATCTGCGCGCCCGCGCGCGCCGCCGCATCCCGCATTTCGCCTTCGAGTATCTCGACAGCGCGACTGGCCGCGAATTGCAGGCCGTGCGCAACCGCGAGCGGCTCGATTCGGTGCTGTTCATGCCCGAGATCCTGCCGGGCAAGGTGGCGCCCGATTTCACCACCCGCTTCATGGGCGAGGAGTTCGCCCGCCCCTTCGGCATCGCGCCGCTGGGCATGTCGGGCCTGATGTGGCCGGGTGCCGAGGCGATCCTTGCGCGCTTTGCCGCGAAACTCGGCATTCCCTACGGCCTGTCCACCGTCGCCACCCGCCTGCCCGAGGACATCGGCCCGTTGACAAAGGGGCGTGGCTGGTTCCAGCTCTATTGCCCGGCCGACCCCGGGATTCGCCGCGACATGCTGCGCCGCGCGCGCGAGTCGGGTTTCACCAAGCTGATCCTGACGGTCGACGTGCCGGACGATTCGCGCCGCGAACGCCAGCGCCGGGCCAAGCTGACCCTGCCGCCGCGAATCACACCCCGAGTGGTGTGGGAGTTGCTGACCCATCCGGAATGGTCGCTACGGACGGCGCAGGTCGGCCAGCCGCGCCTGCGCCTGCCGGAAAGCTACCTGGACAAGGCCAAGGCGCTGTCCTCGCTCGCCCATGCCGGGCACATCATCCGCGGCGCGCCCGACTGGGACACGCTGGCCGCGCTGCGCGAGGAATGGCAGGGGCACCTTCTTATCAAGGGCGTGATGGATCCAGAGGCCGCGAAACGGCTGGTCGCGGCGGGGGCCGACGCGATCTGGGTCTCGAACCATTCGGGCCGCCAGTTCGAGGCCGGCCCCGCCGCCATCGACGCCCTGCCCCGGGTCCGCGCGGCGGTCGGCCCGGACGTGCCGCTGATTTTCGACAGCGGCGTGTCCTCGGGTCTCGACATCTTGCGCGCGCTGGCGCTGGGGGCGGATTTCGTCATGCTGGGCCGGGCCTGGCACTATGCCGTGGCCGCGCTGGCGGAAAAGGGCCCGCCGCACCTGGCGCATATCCTGACCGACGACATGCGGCTGAACATGGCGCAGATGGGCGCGCATCGCCTGTCCGACCTGCCGTCGCGGCTGCTGACCAGACCCTGACGCAACGTCGCGCCCCGACTTGCACCGGGGGCGATTGCTGCTAGCATCGCCGCAGCGCGGCATTGCCCGCCCGCCAAACCGGCGGTGCGCACAGGGATCGCGCATGAACCGACCAGTCCGGGGGACCGCACCGACATGACGACCTTTTCCAAGATCCTCGTCGCCAACCGAGGCGAGATTGCCATCCGCATCATGCGGGCCGCCAACGAGATGGGAAAGAAGACCGTCGCGGTCTACGCCGAAGAAGACAAGCTGGGCCTGCATCGTTTCAAGGCGGACGAGGCCTACAGGATCGGCGAGGGGCTGGGGCCGGTGCAGGCCTACCTGTCGATCCCCGAGATCATCCGCGTGGCCAAGCAATCCGGCGCCGATGCGATCCACCCCGGCTATGGCCTGCTGTCCGAGAACCCGGATTTCGTAGACGCCTGCGACGCGGCCGGTATCACCTTCATCGGGCCGCGGGCCGAGACGATGCGCGCCCTTGGCGACAAGGCCAGCGCCCGCAAGGTCGCAGTGGCGGCCGGCGTGCCCGTCATTCCCGCGACCGAGGTGCTGGGCAGCGACTGGGACGCCATCGCGAAGGAAGCCGAGGAAATCGGCTATCCCCTGATGCTCAAGGCATCCTGGGGCGGCGGCGGGCGCGGCATGCGCCCGATCAACGGCCCGAAGGAGCTGAAGGACAAGGTGCTGGAGGGCCGGCGCGAGGCCGAGGCCGCGTTCGGCAACGGCGAGGGCTACCTGGAGAAGATGATCATCCGCGCCCGCCATGTCGAGGTGCAGATCCTCGGCGACAAGATGGGCACCATCTATCACCTCTACGAACGGGATTGCTCGGTCCAGCGCCGCAACCAGAAGGTCGTCGAACGCGCCCCCGCGCCGTATCTGAGCGAGGCGCAGCGCGAGGAAATCTGCGAGCTGGGCCGCAAGATCTGCGCGCACGTGAATTACGAATGCGCCGGCACCGTCGAATTCCTGATGGATATGGACACGGGCAAGTTCTACTTCATCGAGGTCAACCCCCGCGTGCAGGTGGAACACACCGTCACCGAGGAAGTGACCGGCATCGACATCGTGCAGGCGCAGATCCTGATCGCCGAGGGCAAAAGCCTCGCCGAGGCGACGGGCAAGGCCAGCCAGTATGACGTGCGCCTCACCGGTCACGCGCTGCAGACCCGGATCACCACCGAGGATCCGCAGAACAACTTCATCCCCGATTACGGGCGCATCACTGCCTTCCGGTCGGCGACCGGCATGGGCATCCGCCTCGATGGCGGCACGGCCTATGCGGGCGGGGTCATCACGCGCTATTACGACTCGCTTCTGGTCAAGGTGACGGCCAAGGCGCAGACCCCGGAAAAGGCGATCAAGCGAATGGACCGCGCTCTGCGCGAATTCCGCATCCGGGGCGTGACAACGAATATCGAGTTCGTCATCAACCTGCTCAAGCACCCGACCTTCCTGAACAACCAGTATTCGACCAAGTTCATCGACACGACACCCGAACTGTTCGATTTCCAGCGCCGCCGCGACCGCGGCACCAAGGTGCTGACCTACATCGCCGACATCACGGTGAACGGCCACCCCGAGGTCGCGGGCCGCGCCCGCCCGCATCCCGACCTGAAACCGGCGCGCGCGCCGCAGGTCCCGTGGGACGCGACCGCGCCCGACGGCACCAAGACGCTGCTGGATCGCGAGGGGCCGCAGGCCGTGGCCGACTGGCTGGCGACGCAGAAACAGGTGCTAATCACTGACACGACGATGCGCGACGGGCACCAATCTCTGCTGGCCACGCGGATGCGCAGCCTCGACATGATCAAGGTCGCGCCCGCCTACGCCCACAAGCTGCCGCAGCTTTTCTCGGTGGAATGCTGGGGCGGCGCGACCTTCGACGTGGCCTATCGTTTCTTGCAGGAATGCCCGTGGCAGCGCCTGCGTGACCTGCGCGCCGCCATGCCCAACCTGATGACGCAGATGCTGCTGCGCGGCGCCAACGGCGTGGGCTACACCAACTATCCCGACAACGTGGTGCAGTTCTTCGTGAAACAGGCGGCCGAAACCGGCGTCGACGTGTTCCGCGTCTTCGACAGCCTGAACTGGGTCGAGAACATGCGCGTCGCGATGGACGCCGTGCTGGACACGGGCCGCGTGCTTGAGGGCACGATCTGCTACACCGGCGACGTGCTGGACCCGGACCGCGCCAAGTATGACTTGAAATACTATGTCGCGATGGGCAAGGAGCTGCGCGACGCGGGCTCCCACATCCTCGGCCTCAAGGACATGGCAGGGCTGCTGAAGCCCAACGCCGCCTATCGCCTGATCAAGACGCTGAAGGACGAGGTCGGCCTGCCAGTGCATTTCCACACGCACGACACGTCGGGCGCGGCCATCGCAACGATCATGGAGGCGTCAAAGGCCGGAGTCGACGCGGTGGACGCCGCGATGGATGCGCTGTCGGGCAATACCAGCCAGCCGACGCTGGGATCCGTGGTCGAGGCGCTGCGCCACACCGACCGCGACACCGGGCTGGATGTGGCCGCGATCCGCGAGATCAGCAACTACTGGGAGGCCGTGCGCGGCCAGTATGCGGCGTTCGAGTCCGGCATGCAGGCGCCCGCCTCCGAGGTCTACCTGCACGAGATGCCCGGCGGGCAGTTCACCAACCTCAAGGCGCAGGCGCGGTCGATGGGGCTGGAGGAACGCTGGCACGAGGTCGCCCAGACCTATGCCGACGTGAACCGGATGTTCGGCGACATCGTCAAGGTCACGCCCTCGTCCAAGGTGGTGGGCGACATGGCGCTGATGATGGTCAGCCAGGGCCTGACCCGCGCCGACGTGGAAGACCCCAAGAAGGACGTCAGCTTTCCCGACAGCGTCATCGACATGATGCGCGGCAATCTCGGCCAACCTCCGGGCGGCTGGCCCAAGGCGATCCAGAAGAAGATCCTGAAGGAAGAGGCGCCCTTCACCGACCGCCCCGGCCTGCACGCCGCACCCGTCGATATCGAGGCCACCCGCAAGACCCTGTCCGAGCAGCTGGGCGGGGCCGCGGTGGATGACGAGGATCTGAACGGCTACCTGATGTATCCCAAGGTCTATACCGAATACGCCGCCCGGCATGAGATGTATGGCCCGGTGCGCACCCTGCCGACGCGAACCTTCTTCTACGGCATGGAGCCGGGAGAGGAGATCAGCGCCGAGATCGACCCGGGCAAGACGCTGGAGGTGCGGCTTCAGGCGGTGGGCGAGACGCAAGACGACGGCGAGGTCCGCGTCTTCTTCGAACTGAACGGCCAGCCCCGCACCGTCCGCGTGCCCGACCGCAAGGCAAAGGCCAGCTTTGCCGCGCGGCCCAAGGCGACGCTGGGCAATCCCGACCACGTCGGCGCGCCGATGCCCGGCGTCGTGGCCTCGGTCGTGGTGACGGCGGGCCAGACGGTCAAGGAGGGCGACCTGCTGCTGACCATTGAGGCGATGAAGATGGAAACCGGCCTGCATGCCGAACGCGACGGGGTGGTGAAGGCCGTCCATGTCCATCCCGGCAGCCAGATCGACGCCAAGGACCTGCTGGTGGAGTTCGAGTGACAGGCCGGCACGGTCGTCATGACCCACCTTGCCCTCGTCGCCGTTCTGGTGCCCGAGTATGACGAGGGTCTGGCCTTCTTCTGCGGCGTGCTGGGGTTCGAGTTGCGCGAGGATACCGATCTCGGCCAGGGCAAGCGCTGGATTCGAGTCGCGCCTTCGGGGGCGCAGACCGAATTCCTGCTGGCCCGCGCCGTGGGGGCGCAGCGGGATGTGATCGGACATCAGGGCGGCGGGCGCGTCTGGCTGTTCCTGCGCAGCGACGATTTCGACCGCGACCACGCGGCGCTGGCCGCCGCAGGCGCGACCTTCAAGGAAGAGCCACGCCGCGCAGCAGCCACCACAGCCTGCCCTTGCGGCGGGCGGCAAAATACCTGCCTTCGCACAAATTTTCTCTTGCGCGCCCCGGCAGGCGGCGATAAATCCGCGCTCACCATTTGGCGCGCGGGCGTAGCTCAGGGGTAGAGCATAACCTTGCCAAGGTTAGGGTCGTGAGTTCGAATCTCATCGCCCGCTCCAAATGGTCAGGCCTTCGGCCTCATGCTTCGGCAGGATCGGAAGGCGGATATCATGGCGCGCGGGCGTAGCTCAGGGGTAGAGCATTACCTTGCCAAGGTAAGGGTCGGGCGTTCGAATCGCCTCGCCCGCTCCATGATGACAGGCCGCCGAGGCGGCGCCCTCGCTCATTCGACCGGGAACTTGCGCAGGCAGGCCATCGCCTGGTCACGGAATTCCACGATGGTCTCGCCAGTATTCCGGCGCTCGCCCACCGCCTGCAAGGCGGCCAGTTTCTGTGCCTCGGTGCCGCTGACATGCAGCGCGAGGATGCGCGCGCTGATCGCAATGGAGACCTCCATCTGAAGAGGTGAGATGATCCCCATATCCTCCATGACGGCGGCGGTGCGCGAGATGATCCAGACGCATTTCAGCGCCTTTGCCTCGTCGCCTTCGTAGACGCGGCGTTCCAGCGCGGCCGCAGGCATTGCAAGGCAAAGGAGCAGGCCAAAGGCGACGGTCGGGCGGAACATGGGCGGTCCTTTCGCGTATCAGGCTTGCATGGCGGACACGGCCGCGCAATCGACAATCGCGCGCCCTTGGCCTTGGCCTTCGCCCCGCCTATAAGTCGCGCGGATCAGGGGAGAATGGCCCATGAGGCGTGCAGAGATCAGCCGCAAGACCGCCGAGACCGACATCCGCGTCGAGATCGACCTCGACGGCAGCGGAACCTATGACAACCAGACCGGCGTTGGGTTCTTCGATCACATGCTGGACCAGCTGGCCCGGCATGCACTGATCGACATGACCGTGCGCTGCGCGGGCGACCTGCATATCGACGACCACCACACGGTCGAGGACGTGGGCATCGCGCTGGGCCAGGCTTTGGGCAGGGCACTGGGCGACAAGCGCGGCATCCGGCGTTATGGCGCGTGCCTGTTGCCGATGGACGACGCGCTGGTGCGAGCGGCCCTGGACCTGTCGGGGCGGCCCTTCCTGGTGTGGAACGTGGCCCTGCCGACACCGAAGATCGGCAGCTTCGACACCGAGCTGGTGCGCGAGTTCTTCCAGGCGTTCAGCACCCATGGCGGGATCACGCTGCACGTGGACATGCTGCATGGGCTGAACAGCCACCACATCGCCGAGGCCGCGTTCAAGGCCGTCGCCCGCGCCCTGCGCGAGGCGGTCGAGACCGACCCGCGCAAGGGCGACGCGATCCCCTCGACAAAGGGGTCGCTCTGATTTCGACGGCAGGACCGGGGGCCAGCCCCCGGACCCCCGGAGTTTATCTGGCAAGATGAAAACAGGACTGTGCGCATGCTGACGGCGATCATCGACTATGAAAGCGGCAACCTGCATTCGGCCGAAAAGGCGTTTCAGCGCATGGCGGCCGAGACGGGTGCCGGGGACGTGGTGGTGACGTCGGACGCCGAGACGGTGGCGCGGGCCGACCGGCTGGTGCTGCCGGGCGACGGGGCCTTCCCGGCCTGCGCGGCGGCTTTGCGCGCCTCGGGCTGTTTCGAGGCGCTGGTCGAGGCGGTCGAGCGCAAGGGGCGACCCTTCCTTGGGATCTGCGTCGGCATGCAGCTGATGGCGCGCAAGGGCCACGAATATGCCGAGACAGAGGGGCTGGGCTGGATCGACGGCGAGGTGATGCATATCGCACCGACCGACCCGGCGCTGAAGGTGCCGCACATGGGCTGGAACGACCTGGTGATCGACACGCCCCACCCGGTGCTGGAAGGCGTGAAAACCGGCGATCACGCCTATTTCGTACATTCCTACCAGATGCGCATGGCCGACCTGTCGCAGCGCATCGCGCATGTGGACTATGGCGGCGACGTGACCGCCATCGTGGCGCGCGACAATCGCATCGGGTTCCAGTTTCACCCGGAAAAGAGCAGCGCGGCGGGCCTGCGGATGATCGCGAATTTCCTGTCCTGGGCGCCATGACGCGGGACAGGCGGAAGGGCGGGGTTGCGCCCCGCCCCTGACCTCACTTCACGCGGCTCCAGGTCTGCTTCTTGCAGAACGGACCGACGCAGCCCGACACGTTCAGCGTGTTACCCGACAGCGCCATCTTGGACTTGAAGACCTTGCCCGTCGACGGCTGCCAGATCTTGCCGTTCGCATAGCTGCCATTGCCGCCGGGCTGCATGTCCCAGACCAGCTGCTTGCCCTTGTTTTCCGAGTTGTATTCGCCCTGCGCGTTGAACGTGCGCGAGATCACGCCGCAGATCGCCGGGCCGCAGGGGCTGATGGTGACATGGGCATAGGCGCCATCGTCCACCTCGGTCTTCCAGATGCCCTCGACCGGGTCGGCCAGCGCCGCGCCTGCCGCCAGGATCAGCCCTGCCGCGAGAGACAGAATCTTCATGTCGGTGTTCCTCCCATTCCGATGCGCAGAGCATTCCGCAGGGTGGGCCCGCCGATCAAGCCTGACGCGAGGTCGCCTTGCATCTGCCGTTGCGTCGAATTAACCGGGGGCCGACAATTGCGGAAGGCCTGACCCATGATCCTCTATCCTGCCATCGACCTGAAGGACGGCAAGGCCGTGCGGCTGCTGCGTGGCGACATGGACAAGGCGACCGTGTTCAACGACGACCCCGCCGCCCAGGCGATGGAATTCGTGGCGGCGGGCTGCGACTGGCTGCACCTGGTGGACCTGAACGGCGCCTTTGCCGGCCAGCCGGTCAACGCGGCGGCGGTCGAGGCGATCCTTGCCCGCACGAAGACACCTGCGCAGCTGGGCGGCGGCATACGCGACATGGCCACCATCGAGATGTGGCTGTCCAAGGGCCTGGCGCGGGTGATCCTAGGCACCGTCGCGGTCGAGAATCCGGGCCTGGTGCGCGAGGCGGCGGCGGCCTTTCCGGGCCAGATCGCCGTCGGCATCGATGCGCGCGACGGGCGCGTGGCGACCAAGGGCTGGGCCGAGGTGACGGATGTCGACGCGACCGAGCTTGCCCGCAGCTTCGAGGACGCCGGCGTGGCGGCGATCATCTATACCGACATCAACCGCGACGGCGCGATGCAGGGTCCGAATGTCGAGGCGACGGCGGCGCTGGCGCGAGCTGTGACGATCCCGGTCATCGCCTCGGGCGGGGTCTCGTCAATCGCCGACCTGATCGCGCTGCGCGACTGCGGCGCGGCGCTGAACGGCGCGATCTCTGGCCGGGCGCTGTATGACGGGGCGATCGACCTGCGCGAGGCGCTGGCGGTTCTGGCGGGCTGAATCCGGTCGCGCCGCAAGGGTCACGACGTGTCCCGGTAAAGCAAAAAGGCCACCCAAATGGGTGGCGCACAAAAGCAAAAGGCCACCCGGATGGGTGGCCTCTGCAACCTGGTCAACCGACCGGCGGCTCAGCCCTGGCGGGCCTTGTAGCGGCGCTGGGTCTTGTTGATGACGTAGACGCGGCCCTTGCGGCGCACAACGCGGCAATCGCGATGGCGGTTCTTGAGCGAGCGGAGCGAGTTCGCGACTTTCATGATCGCTTTCCCCTTGTCTCGGCGCGCGAGCGCCTGCGTTGCGTTTACCCCGGAGCAGGCCCGGAGCGGTGAAAAATGGTGGGCGATACTGGGATCGAACCAGTGACCCCTTCGATGTCAACGAAGTGCTCTACCGCTGAGCTAATCACCCCTATGTTCCGTCTTGGTCTCCCTGCCCTTGCGTCCACCCGGCCACGTTGCCGGGAAACAAAAGGGCGCGGGGTTCCGCGCCGGTGGAGCGGTCTATAAAAGGAGTCGAAACCGGGATCAAGGGCTTTTGGCAAGGAAAAAAATCGGTCTATCTTTGCCCCAAACAGGAGCGCGCATGCCGAAAGTCGCCTACCATCTGCACCGTCCCGAACGCCGGTCGTCCTGCGTCGTCTTCGCCTCGCCGCACAGCAGCCGCGACTACCCCTGGAGCTTCCTGCGCCACACGATGCTGGACGAACAGGCGATCCGGTCGTCCGAAGATGCGTTTGTCGACGATCTCTTTGGCTGCGCGCCGGATTTCGGGGCCCCGCTGCTGTGTGCCGGGGCGCCGCGCGCCTATGTCGATCTCAACCGCGCCGCCGACGAACTGGACCCCGCGCTGATCGAGGGCGTGCGCCGCGGCGGTCACAACCCGCGCGTGGCCTCGGGCCTCGGCGTGGTGCCGCGGGTGGTGGCTGGCGGGCGCGCGATCTATCGCGGCAAGATCACCCGGGACGAGGCCGATTCGCGGCTGGCACGGATCTGGCATCCGTATCACGCGAGGCTGCAAACCCTGCTGCACGAGGCGCATGGCGCCTTTGGCGAGGCCATCCTGATCGATTGCCACTCGATGCCGCACGAGGCGGTGGAGAACACCGTGCCGCGCGGCGGGCACAAGCCCGAGATCGTGATCGGCGACCGGTTCGGCGCCTCGGCCACGGCCGAGATCGTCGATCGGGTCGAGGCGGCCTTTGCCGCGCACGGGTTCCGCGTCGCGCGCAACGCGCCTTTCGCCGGGGCCTTCTCGACCCAGCATTATGGCCGCCCCTCGCGGCAACAGCATGCCGTGCAGGTGGAAATCGACCGCGCGCTCTACATGGACGAGGCGACGATCACACCCAATGCGCGCTTTGACGAGATCCGGCGCATCCTGCGCGGCGTGGTGGCCGAGATCGCCATCATCGGCGCCCGCGACCAGGCGCTGGCCGCGGAATAGGCGCTCAGATAGAGCCGGCCTCGACCATGTAGTTGTTGGCCGTGCACATCGCGGCGTCGTCGGACGCCAGGAACAGCACCATCCGCGCGACGTAATGCGGCGCGATCAGGTCGGGCAGGCATTGCCGGGCGCGGTGTTTTTCTATCGCGTCCTCGGTGACCCAGAGCTGCTTTTGCCGCTCGGTCATGATCCAGCCCGGCACCACCGTGTTGACCCGGATCCGGTGGCCGCCCAGGTCGCGCGCCATTGTGCGGGTCAGACCGTGCACCGCCGCCTTGGCCGTGGTGTAGGCCGGGAAATTGCCGCCCGCCTCCCACCAGCTGTTCGAGCCCATGTTGACGATCGACCCGCCGCCCAATGCGATCATGTCGGGTGCCACCGCCTGGATGGCGAAGAACATGTGCCGCAGGTTGGTGGCCTGGCGCTCGTCCCAGTAGTCCGGTGTCACCTCGCGCCAGTCGTGCCGGTCGTCGCGCGCCGCGTTGTTCACCAGCACCGAGGCCGGGCCGAGGCGCTCTTTCAGCGATGCCAGCGCGGCGCGCAGCGCGTCGATGTCGCGCAGGTCGGCGATGGCAAAGGCCACCTCCCCGTCGGTCTGATCCACCAGCGCCTGCGACCCCGTCGCATCGAGATCGACGAAGCCGACCCTGGCACCGTTCGCGGCAAAGCCCCGGACGATCTCGGCGCCGATCCCCGAAGCGCCCCCGCTGACGATCACCGTCTTTCCCGCAAGGCTGGGATAGCGTGCCCATTCCGTCATGATCTGTCCTCTCTCCTCCGCTGTTCTGCGATTGGTCGCGCAGGATGGCCGCAACCGCAAGCCTTGCGCGCGTCTTTCGGCGGGCGCAGGCTGCGGCATGCGCCTTGCCTTTATCCTGCTGGCCGTGCTGATTCTCGTCTGCCTGCTGCCGCTGGCGGCGGCGTTCGGCTCTGGCTGGATCGCGGCCGCGCATGGCTGCGTCCTGCACGAGGGCCATGCCAATCCCTGCCTCATCGGCGGACGCGACTGGGGCGAGGCGCTTTATGGCGGGTTCGTCTCGGGCTGGTTTTTGCTGGTGACGCTGCCGGTGGTGGCGCTGGCGCTGGTCGCACTGATCGGCCTGGCCCTGACCGCCCTCGCCCGGCGCCGCACTCCCTGAAACCGCTTTGCGTCGCGCGCGCTTTCGCGCTAAGCGCAAGCCATGCTGAAGACCCGCATCATCCCCTGTCTCGATGTCGCCGATGGCCGCGTGGTCAAGGGCGTGAATTTCGTCGACCTGCGCGACGCCGGCGACCCGGTCGACGCTGCGCGCGCCTATGACGCCGCGGGCGCGGACGAGATCTGCTTTCTCGACATCCACGCCACGCACGAGAATCGCGGCACCATGTTCGACGTTGTGACGCGCACCGCCGAGCAATGCTTCATCCCGCTGACGGTGGGCGGTGGCGTGCGCACGGTCGCGGATGTCCGCGCCCTGCTGCTGGCCGGCGCCGACAAGGTCAGCTTCAACTCTGCCGCCGTAGCCAACCCCGACGTGGTGGCCGAGGCCGCCGACCAGTTCGGCAGCCAGTGCATCGTCTGCGCCATCGACGCCAAGACGGTCGAACCCGGTCGGTGGGAGATCTTCACCCATGGCGGCCGCAAGCCCACCGGCATCGACGCCGTGGACTTCGCCATCACCATCGCCGCAAAGGGCGCTGGAGAGATCCTGCTGACCTCAATGGACCGCGACGGGACCAAGGCGGGCTTCAACCTGCCCCTCACTCGCACCATCGCCGACGCGGTGAACATCCCGGTCATCGCGAGCGGGGGCGTCGGCACGCTGGATCACCTCGTCGAAGGCGTGACAGAAGGCCACGCCAGCGCCGTCCTCGCCGCGTCGATCTTCCATTTCGGCGAATACACCATCGCCGAGGCCAAGGCCCACATGGCCGCCGCCGGCATCCCCGTGAGGCTCTGATGACCGACTTCACGCTCGAAGACCTCGCCGCCATCGTGGCCGAACGCGCACAGGCCGCACCCGACGAGTCCTGGACGGCCAAGCTGCTGGCCAAGGGCCCCGAGAAGGTGGCCGAGAAATTCGGCGAGGAAGCCATCGAGGCGGTGATCGAGGCGGTCAAGGGCGACCGCGACGGGCTGAAGTCAGAGGCGGCAGACGTGCTGTTCCACCTGCTGGTGATGTTGGAATCGCGCGGCGTGGCCCTGTCGGACGTGATGGCCGAACTTGCGAGGCGGCAGGGACAGTCGGGCCTCGCGGAAAAGGCCGCGCGCAAGGGCTGATCCCTGGTCCGCACGCCCACGCCCGGCCCAAGGCGTCAAAGCTGGCGCTTCATCCCGTTGTGGCTCGGCACAAAGCCGAGCCTCTCGTAGAAACGCAGCGCATCCAGCCGCTGCCGGTCGGTCGTCAATTGCACCAGCCCGCATCCGCGCTCACGGCATTGCCCGATGGCCCAGTCCAGGAACTGCTCGCCTATCCCGCGCCCGCGCAGATGCGAGGCCACGCGCACGCTTTCCAGTTGCCCCCGCCACGCACCCCGGCGGGACAGGCCGGGGATGAAGGTGATCTGCATGCAGCCGATCACCTCTCCGCCAAGGTCCGCCACGGCCAGGATCTGGTTGGCATCGGCGGCGATGACCTCGAAGGCCGCGACATACACCGGGTCCACCGCCTGCGCGGCGCTTTCCCGCGCCCGGCCCAAGTCGTCATCCGCAAGCAGGGCGACGATCGCAGGCAGGTCGGCGCGAAGGGCGCGCCGGAAGCGCAGCGGCTGGTCTGTCGTGCCGGTCACTGTCCAATCTCCTTCCGGGCTACTTGCAATGGATAGGCGCAACGCCTTCCCGGGTCCGCGTCAGCATCGTGCCAGCGTCACGCGAAGGCAAGCCCAAGGCCCGACCCGCATCGGGTTCGCCCGCGATACGCGTCCCCGGCCTCGCCCGCCCGTCCCGGCGGCGGGTGAAAAAGAAAAACCGCGCCCTCGCAGGCGCGGTTCGCATTCCGGTCCGGTGCGCTGGGTTCAGCGGCGGATGCCGAGGCTCTGGATGAGCGAGGTATAGCGGCCCTCGTCCTTGCCCTTGAGATAGTCCAGCAGCTTGCGGCGCTGGGCGACCATCATCAGAAGGCCACGACGCGAGTGGTTGTCCTTCTTGTGGGTCTTGAAATGCTCGGTCAGCGTCGAGATGCGCGAGGTCAGGATGGCCACCTGCACTTCGGGCGAACCGGTGTCGCCTTCCTTGGTGGCGTATTCCTTCATCAGGCGGGTCTTTTCCTCAGCCGTGATCGACATCGGGGTCTCCTTTCGGGTCAAAGGGTTATGGCACAAGCCGGGATGTCGTCCAGCAAGGCCCGTGGAGAAAGCCCCGCAGGATCGTCCGGCGGGGATGCGCGCGTTTAGACGATTGCCGTGCGAAAGCAAAGCCCTTTCTGCCGTGGCGCCCTCAGCCCAGGCCCAGGGCCGCGGCGGCGCTTTCGCCCAGCAGGGCGATGGCGCGCGGCATCGGCACCTGCGCTGTAGGCATGGACAGGACCAGCACGCCGTCGACGAGGAAATCCGTCACCGTCGGATCGTCGGGATTCAGCCGCATCTCGAAGCCAGGCTCGCCGCCCAAGCTGTCGTCGTAGATGATGACAAGCTGATCCTCGGCCGGGTCGTAATCCGCAAGGAAAGATGCCTGTCGCGCCGCGGCCCCGGCCCCGGCCAGCCCCAGCCGCGCAAAGAGCGACGGCCTTGGCCCGTCACCGCGATCCGGCGGCGCGGGCGGCAGGACGGGCACGCGGGCCTCCATCCCCCGGGTGCCGATGATCACCAGCGACCCCAGAACCATCATGCCCAGCAGGCCGGCCAGAAGATACATGCCACGACTCCGGTCCATGCGCCGGGCGACTGGCCTCTCGCGCGATGTGGGCAGTCTGACCGTTTCCAGATAAGAAACAGTTAGCGCGTCACCGCTCGATCTGGATTTCGTCGATGATCTGCGTGGCGAACTCGCCGAGGAACGGCACCCATTCGAACTGTGTCAGCACCAGCACGATGCCCGAGACCAGAACCGAGGCGCCCAGCGCCGTGCCAAGGCCCAGCGCGAGGCCGCGAAGGAACTGCGTCCACATCATCCGTAGGGTCGAATCGTGCATCCGCATGAACTTGTGCCGGTTCAGCGTCTCCACCGCCTGCGCCAGCCGCGCCATGCTTTCATCGGTCTTGCTGTCATCGCGCATGACGGGCCTCCTTCGGCCAGGAAATCGGTGCCGTATCGTAGGACACGTACAAAGGGTGGCGCGGATGGCCGGCCCGGGTCAACCCGAGGTGCCGCACGTCGCCGTCCAGCCTTGCGGCCACCTGTGGGCCGCGGCCCAGGTGCGCGCCATGCACGCCCCAGGCCGCCAGCGTCATATCGGCCTGCGCCGCCCATTGCCAGAGCAGCGCGTCGTTTTCCGGCCCCACGGGATCGGTGGCGCGGCGCAGGTCCTGCGGCCGCGTGGCGCGAAACCCGAACAGGTTGGCGATCCGCATCGCGCCAAAACCCAGCGCCACCGCCCGGCGCTGGCAGCGCTCGATGGTCGGGTCGTTGCGATCCTCGGTGGCGGTCGAGGGATTCAGCATGACGTAGAGCAGGCTTGGCCCTGGCGCCCAGCGCCGCTCCAGCCCCAGGCGATAGGCCATGCAGGGCGAGTAGAAAGCGGCGCTTTCCACATTGTCCTTCGTCGCGCGGCGTTCGATCATGACCCCGGTTTGACCCCCAGGAAAACGAAAGGCAAGCGCATGGACATCGCGATGATCGAGGCCGCGGCAGGGCGGGCACAAGGCCATATCCGGCGCACGCCGCTGCTCTCCTCGCCCAGGCTCGATGCCATCTCCGGGCGGCGGGTGATGGTGAAATGCGAATGCCTCCAGCACACCGGCAGCTTCAAGGCACGCGGCGGCTGGGCGGCGGTCTCGGCCCTGCCGGAAGAGACCCGGAGCAACGGCGTGGTCGCCTTCTCCTCCGGCAACCACGCGCAGGGCGTGGCCCGGGCTGCGCAGATGCACGGGGTTCCGGCGGTCATCATCATGCCCTCCACCGCGCCCGTGGCCAAGATCGAGGGGACGAAGGCGCTGGGGGCCGAGGTGGTGCTGTATGACCGGCTCAAGGACGACCGCGACGCCATCGGCGCGGCGCTGTCGGAAAGCCGTGGCCTGACCCTCATCAAGCCCTTCGACGACCCGCAGGTGATCGCCGGGCAAGGCACCTGCGGGCTGGAGATCGCCGAGCAGGCCGCCGACGAGGGCGTGACGCAGGCCGACGTCGTGGTCTGCTGCGGCGGCGGCGGGCTGTCGGCGGGGATCGCGCTGGCGCTGGAGGCCCGCGCGCCCGGCCTGCGCGTGCGCACGGCGGAACCGCAGGGCTTCGACGATACGGCGCGCAGCCTCGCCGTCGGGTCGCGCGTCCGGAACGAAGGGCCCGAAGCGGGCCTGTGCGATGCGATCCTGACGCCGATGCCCGGGGCGCTGACCTTTCCGATCCTGCACCGCCTCGCCGGTCCCGGGCTTGTCGTGACCGACGACGAAGTGCTGCGCGCCATGGCGCTGGCCTTTGCCCATCTCAAGGTGGTGTCTGAGCCCGGCGGCGCCGTGGCGCTGGCCGCCGCCCTGTTCCACGCGCAGGCCTTTGAGGGCGACGCAGTGATCGTCACGATCTCGGGCGGCAACGTCGACCCGGGCGTGTTCCTGCGGGCGCTGGAGGGGTGAGTGCGGTGAGCGGAGACTGAAGATGGCCAGTAATGATGAACATCAGTTGAGACAGTCAAATTCGGCCGGAATGGCTTACTCAGGTGCGTCAGAGCTTATTGAATTCGCAAAGAAATCCAGACAGACCACTCTAAATTTGAGCGCGAGCAATAATGCGCATTGGAATTTGCGTGTCATTCCGGAACAGATCGCGGAATTTAAATCACTCGAAAGCATATCTCTGGACGGAACCTTTGTCACCGACCTGACCCCGCTGCAAGGCCTCTCCGCGCTGCGGGCGCTGTCTTTCAACAAAACAGGCGTGACCGACCTGACTCCGCTGCAGGGCCTCTCCGCGCTGCAGTGGCTGACTCTCGAGGGCACCGCCGTCACCGACCTGACCCCGCTGCAGGGCCTCTCCGCGCTGCGAGATCTGGCGCTCGACGGCTGCGCCGCCCTCGACCTGCGCCCTTAGCGCGGACTGTCGCAATTGATCGACAAACCTTTTGCAAAAGGCTTGACCTTCACCAACAGCGGCGCAACACGCGCCGATCCCCGCATCGCGGAGATCGCCCAGATCAAGGACGCCGCCGAGCGCGCCCGCACCCTGTTCGCCTACCTCGAGGATTGGGTGCCGCCGGGAACCGGGGCAGCGGCGCCGGAGACCCCGGATCAGGTCGAGGGCAGCCGCGCCACGGCGCCGCTCCCCGCGCTGCCGCCACAGCGCCCGGCCCCCCTTGTGCCAAGGTTCGAGGACGGACAGCTTGTGCGGGGCGGCGGCGCTCCCCTGTCCTCGGCAGAGGCAGAGCGACGGGCCGAAGATGGCTGGCAGGCGCTGAAACGCTATGTCGGCAACTTCCGCGACGCTTTCGAGATCAGCAACAACGCGCCCCTGCTAAAGTTCCTCGACCAGTTCGAGGCGGCGATGGGCGAGGCCTACGACCCCCGTCGGAGCATCGAGATCGGCATGGCCGGGCAACGGCTTGTCCGGCTGTCGCGCAACGCCGCGTTTCTGCGCGAATTGCCACTTGGTGCCGATGACGACCTGAAGGGCTTTGCCGAAGAGATTGACCGGTATGCCGACCGGTTCCAGGATTGGCTGGACTACAAGGCCGACCGCGACACCGCCGGGCGCGACGCCGCCAAACCCGAGACGGTGCGCGCGGCGCGCGACGACTACTTGGACGTGGCCGAAGCCCTGCGCACCTCGCCGGAGGTGGAGGCAGGGCTTGCCCGCGACTATCGCGACGCGGTCGATGCCGCAACCGGGCCGGATGCGGACGACATTGCGGCAAGCGGGCTTGACGCCTCTACGCGCGAAATCGGGCGCGCAATCGGCGAAAAGGCACTACAAGAGATAACTTCCGGAACTGCGGCTCGACGCGAAATCGACGCGATGGACGCGGTGCACGATCAGGAATTGGCGAAGTGGAAATGGCGTCTGGGTGGGTTCGCAGTCGTATTCCTCAGACGGCAGGGACCGGCGTTGCGCAGGTTGGCGCTGCGCTTTCCATCCAGCCTTGGCTGGCTTGAGAACGTGCTCGACTACATCGGTGCAGACTGACCCACCCCTTGCATCGCGGCCCACGCTGCGCCATCTGTGTGCCAACCCCGATCAAGGAGGCATCGATGCTGGAACTGGGCGGCAAGCAGACGCAGGCGGCGGGCAACCTCGTCAAGGACATCACCGAGCAGGAGTTCATGGCCGAGGTCGTGGACGGCTCTGCCGAGGTTCCCGTCATCGTGGATTTCTGGGCGCCTTGGTGCGGCCCGTGCAAGACGCTCGGCCCGATGCTCGAGGACGCGGTGAAGGCCGCGAAGGGTGCCGTGCGCATGGTCAAGGTCAACGTGGACCAGGCCCAGCGCATCGCCCAGCAGATGCGCATCCAGTCGATCCCGACCGTCTATGCCTTCTACCAGGGCCAGCCGGTCGACGGCTTCCAGGGCGCGCTGCCGCAATCCGAGATCAAGGCCTTTGTCGAACGCGTGGTGCAAGCCGCGGGCGGCGAGGCATCGGATGGTCTGGCCGAGGCGCTGGCCGCCGCCGAGGAAATGCTCGACCAGGGCGCGGCAACCGACGCAGCACAGATCTTTTCCGCCCTCCTCGAAGAGGACCCGGCCAATGCCAAGGCCTATGGCGGCCTGGTGCGCGCGCATGTGGCAATGGGCGAGCTGGATCAGGCCGAGGCGATCCTGAACGGCGCGCCCGCCGAGATTTCCAAGGCCGCCGAGATCGACGCCGCCCATGCCCAGCTGGTGCTGGCCCAGCAGGCCGCCGATGCCGGCCCCATCGCCGAGCTGACCGCTGCGGTCGAGGCCGACCCCGCGAACCAACAGGCGCGTTTCGACCTGGCGCGCGCGCTTTATGCCAAGGGCGACGCCAAGGGCGCTGTGGACCACCTGCTGGACCTGTTCCGCCGCGACCGCGAGTGGAACGAGGGCGCCGCCAAGACCCAGTTGATGACGATCTTCGACGCGCTGAAACCGAACGATCCGGTCGTTCTGGCCGGCCGTCGCAAACTCTCGTCGCTGATCTTTGCCTGACGGGCGCGGCGGGCTATCTGGCCAATCATGACACGGCTAACCGACCTGCCCGACACCATCCCCCTGTTCCCGCTGCCGGGTGCGCTGCTCTTGCCGCGCGCCCGCCTGCCGCTGCACATCTTCGAGCCGCGTTACCTCCAGATGCTGGATGACGCGCTCAAGACCGACACGCGGCTGATCGGGATGATCGCGCCGCAAAGCGTGCCTGGTCGCGACGAGAAGGCGCTGCATCGCATCGGCTGCGCCGGGCGCGTCACGCAGATGTCAGAGACCGAGGACGGGCGCTACATGATCACGCTGACCGGCATCTCGCGCTTTCGCATGGTCGCCGAGATCGATGGCTTCACCCCCTACCGCCGCGCCCGCGTCAGCTGGGACGGGTTCGAGCGCGACCGCGACGGCGCGGAACGGGACATGGCCTTTGACCGCAAGCCGTTCATGCGCCTGCTCGACCGCTATTTCACCAGCCGCGAGCTGTCGGCCGACTGGCAGACCCTCCAGGAAGCGGATGACGAGCTGCTGATCAACTCGCTTTCGATGCTGCTCGACTTCAACGCCGAGGACAAGCAAGCCCTGCTCGAGGCGCCCTCGCTGTCGACCCGGCGCGAGACCCTGGTCACGCTGCTGGAATATGCCCTGCGCGGCGGCGAAGAGGACGTGATGCAATGAGCCCCGCCCCCCTGTTCGACCGACACATGCTCGAGGCGCTTGTCTGCCCGGTGACGCATGGCAGCCTGCAGTATGACGCCGAGCGTCAGGAACTGGTCAGCAAGTCCGCCGGCCTCGCCTTTCCGATCCGCGACGGCATCCCGGTCATGCTGGTGGACGAGGCGCGGCGCCTGGACGGCTAGCGGCCGTCACCGTCCCAATGCGGTCAGCAGACGCTCTGGCTGGTCGGTCAGCGCCGAGAACCCGTGCGCCAGCGCGGCACGCCATGGCCCCGGATCGTCCTTGTAGACCAGCGCCGAATCCTCGCCGCCATCCCAACCGCTGATGGCAACACGGACCCCGCGTTCCGACACGGTGGCCAGGAACGCCGGCGTCACACCCGCCGAGCGCACGGAAACCATCCGCAAGGCAGGCCCTATCTGGGCATGAAGCGCCTCGAAATCCGCAAGGTAATCCCGCGAGCGATAAAGTGACGCCGCAACGCCGATCCCCGTCCTGTCGGCCAGCGCGCGCAGCCGGCTCTGGTCGCTGCCCGCGGAATAGAGTTCCATCAGCAACAATCCGTCGGGATCCCGCCCGCGTAACGCCTCGGCAAGGCTCTCTGCCTCGTAGGTCTTGAGCCCCAGTTGCACAACGACCCGCCCGCCGACGAGATCCAGCGCCTCGTGCAGCGTCGGCACTGGATGGACGACTCCAGCGGAGTCGGTGATCCGCAGGCGCGCGATGTCCGCAGCGGTGTAGTCGCGAACGTAATCGCGCCCGCCGCGCTGTTGCCGCGTCGGCCCGCCCGGCGGGCCGTCGGGAAAAACTGCCTCGACATCGGTCGTCCGGTTCAGCGTGTTGTCATGCATCAGCACATAGCCATCATCCGCCGTCTGCTGCGGATTGACATGCAGCGCGTCGACGCCGAGCGCGATGGCCGCCTCGATCCATGCCAGCGTGTTGTCGGGCAACCGGCCGATTTCGGCGCTGCGGTGCGCGATGACAAGCGGCGGTTGACCCTCGGCCAGCCAACTTTCGACGTCTGCCGGGGCGGCAATGCGCGCCGGAAGCATGGACAGCGTGAAGGCCAGAAGCGCAAGACGGGCCAGCATGGCATCCCCCGGATCGACGGCGACGTCCGGCAGACTAGCCCATTTTGGCCAATCCTGAAACGGTGCCGGCCCAACAGGGCGCATCGCCCCGCGGGATCGTGCCTCGCTTTCCCCTACAGGTCGAACGTCGCGAACACCGGCGCATGGTCCGAGGGCTGCGTCCAGCCGCGCGCATCGCGCAGGACTCGGCTGGAATGCCCGGATCTGGCGATGTCGGACGAGGCCCAGACGTGGTCCAGACGCCGCCCCTTGTCCGCCGCGTCCCAGTCCTTGGCCCGGTAGGACCACCAGGAATAGAGCAGTCCCTCGGGGATGTCCTTGCGCGTCACGTCCACCCAAGACCCGGCCTCCTGCACCGCGCCCAGGTGATCGACCTCGATCGGCGTGTGCGAGACGATCTTGAGCAGCTGCTTGTGCGACCAAACGTCATCCTCGCGCGGCGCGATGTTCAGGTCGCCCACCAGGATCGCCTTTTCGGGGCGCGAGTCCCGGAACCAGTCGCGCATTTCGGTCAGGTAATCCAGTTTCTGCCCGAATTTCACGTTCTTCGCCCGGTCCGGCTCATCGCCGCCCGCCGGAACGTAGAAATTGTGGATCGCAACGCCGTTCTCCAGCCGCGCCGCGACATGGCGGGCATGACCCAGGTCGGCGAAATCCCGGTCTCCCAGGTCCTCCAGCGGCAGTTTCGACAGGATCGCCACGCCGTTGTAGCCCTTCTGCCCGCGCGCCACGACATGGCCGTAGCCGAGGTCGGAGAAATCCGGCATCTTCTCGACCGGCGTCTTGATCTCCTGGAGGCAGAGCACGTCGGGCGCCTCCTCCTCCAGCAGCTTGCGCACGATGGGCGCGCGCAGGCGGACAGAGTTGATGTTCCAGGTGGCGATGGTGAAGGGCATGGGCGTCTCCTGTCCGGGCTGCGCGGCGCAACCTGCACCGGACCGGCGGGGGACGCAACCGAATGCGCGCCGTCACGGCGCGTCGCGCAAAGCGGAACAGACCTGTCCATGGGACGGCGTCATGCCCTGCACGCCCGACGGCCCAGGGCAGATCGAAGACCCGGCTGCGATGGAACGCGACGCGGCCTAGATGATCTCGTCCTCGTCGAAAAGCGGCGGCGCGTCCAGGTGCGATTCGAAGCCTTCGACGGCGGCCCGCGCGGCGCGCGGCATCGCCGGTTCGCCGATATGGAACAGCGCGTCGCCCTCGTTCACCACGGGCAGGTTGGTGCGGCCCACAACGATCCCCGCCGCCTCGGCACGGATCTCGATCTCGCGCTCGCCGAACGGGTCCGAGATGACGCCCAGCACGGTGCCCGGCTCGACCCAGTCGCCGGTGGCGCGCAACGTCCGCAACAGGCCGCCAGAGGGCGCACGCGCCCAGGACGACCGCTCGCACAGGACAGAGGGCCCGCGCGGGCGCGGCACCCCCCGCCCGGCGATCATGCCCAGCTGCGCCATCACGCGCAGGATCCCCGCCACCCCGGCGCGCGCCGCGAACTCGTCAAAGCGCAAGCCCTCGCCCGCCTCGTAAAGCAGCACGTCGACCCCCGCCCGTTCCGCCACCAGCCGCAGCGAGCCATCGCGCGTCCGCGACACCATCGTGACCGGCGCGGCAAAGGCATCGCCCAGCGCCCGCAGCCGGTCATTACCAGGCGTCAGGCGAAGCTGCGGCAGGTTGGTCCGGCCCACAGCCGCCGAATGCAGGTCGATCCCGATATCGCAGCGCAGCACGATCTGAGTCAGGAACAGGTCAGCCAGCCGTGCCGCCAGCGACCCCTCGTTGTGGCCGGGGAACGACCGGTTCAGGTCGCGCCGGTCGGGCAGGTAGCGCGACTGGTTGAGAAAGCCGAAGGCGTTGACGATCGGCACCGCGATCAGCGTGCCCGCGAGGTGTTTCAGCGGCGCGGCGCGCAACAGGCGGCGGACGATTTCGACCCCGATCACCTCGTCGCCATGCACCGCCGCCGAGACGAACATCACCGGGCCCGAACGGCGGCCGTGGATCACATGCGCCGACAGCGTGACGGGGGTGTGATCCGACAGGACCGAAACCGGCAGGTCGACCGTGGCGCGCGCCCCGGGCGCGATGGCCTTGCCGCCCAGCAGGAATGGTCCGGGCATGACGTCTCCTCAGAAGGGGGCCTTGGCGCGGAATGTCATCCCGCGTCCATTTTCGGGATGATTCAACCGCAGTTCCTCGGCATGCAGCATCAGGCGCGGATACTGCCCTGCCGTCTCGACCGCGTAAAGCGGGTCGCCGAGGATCGGGTGCCCCAGCGCCAGCATGTGCACCCGCAACTGATGACTGCGCCCGGTTTTCGGGAAAAGCCGCACGCGGGTCTCGTCGTCGCTTGCGCTCATCACCTTCCAGTCGGTCAGCGCGGGCCTGCCGGTCTCGTGGCAGACCTTTTGCAGCGGCCGGTTGGGCCAATCGACGATCAACGGCAGATCGACCGTGCCGGTCTTCGGCTCCAGCCGTCCCTTGAGACGCGCGAGATAGGTCTTGCGCACCTTGCGCGCCTCGAACTGCTGGCCCAGCGATTTCTGCGCATGGGCGGTCAGGGCAAAGACCATGACGCCGGACGTGTCGCGGTCCAGCCGGTGCACCAGCCGCACGGTCGGGAACGCCTTTTCGAGCCGGGTGAGCAAACAGTCGGCCAGGTCCTCGCCCTTGCCCGGCACCGACAGCAGCCCGGCCGGCTTGTCGACGATCAGCAGGTCGCTGTCCTCGTGCAGGACGGGAATCTCTCCTTTGGGCGGGTCGTAGGGTGTGATCATGCCCGGCGTTTCGCATGGGTTGCGGTCGCGGACAAGGTGGGGGCTCTGCCCCCGTCTCGCCTGCGGCGAGCCTCCCCCGGAGTTAATCGGGCAAGACGAAGCTGCGAAAGGCTGCCGGCTTCTTCTGGCTTCAAATATCCTGGGGGAGTCCGCCGCAGGCGGACGGGGGCAAAGCCCCCTTCCCCTTACGCCTTCACCCGGTCCGACTTCGGGTCGTAGAGCGGCTTGAGCGAGGCCGTCGCCGCGACGCGCCGACCCGCCACGTCGATCTCGAAGGACGAGGCCAGCAACGCTTCGGCGCTTTCGCCCTTGCAGGGAACATAGCCAAGGCCCACCGCCCCGCCGAGGTGGTGGCCGTAAGAGCCCGACGACAGGTGCCCCACGATCCGGCCGTCACGCAGGATCGGCTCGTTGTGATACAGCAGCGGTTCGGGATCGTTCAGAAGGAACTGGACGAGGCGGCGATCGAGACCCGCCTCGCGCTTGCGCAGCACCGCCTCGCGGCCTATGAAATCCGGCTTGTCGGTCTTCACTGCAAAGCCGAGGCCCGCCTCAAGCACGTGATCCTCGCAGGTGATGTCGTGGCCGAAATGGCGGAAGGCCTTTTCCGACCGGCAGCTGTCCATCGCGTGCATGCCGCAGAGTGTCAGGCCGTGGTCCTGCCCCGCCTCGGCGATGGTCTCGAAGACATGGCCCGCCATGTCGGACGAGACATAGACCTCCCATCCCAGTTCGCCGACATAGGTGACGCGGTGCAGCCGGGCGAGGCCCATGCCGAGTTCCACCTCGCGGGCGGTGCCGAAGGGGAAGGCGTCGTTGTCCAACGGGTCGGGCGTGACCTGCGCCAGAAGCGCGCGCGCCTTTGGCCCCATGACCGCGAGGCAGCCCTCGGACGCGGTCATGTCGGTGATCGTGGCCCGCGCCTCGCCCAGGTGGCGGCGCAGCCAAGTCTCGTCGGCGAGGCGCGTGGCGGCGGGGGTGATCACGAGGTAGGCGGTCTCGGACAGGCGGGTGACGGTGACGTCGGCCTCGATCCCGCCCCTCGCGTTGAGGAACTGGGTGTAGACGATGCGGCCCGGTTCGACGTCCACCTGGTTGCCGCAGACGCGGTTGAGGAAGGCCATCGCATCCGGGCCCTCGACCCGCAGCTTGCCGAAGCTGGACATGTCGTACATGCCGACGCCTTCGCGCAGCGCCTTGTGCTCGGCGGCGCGGTTGTCGAACCAGTTCTGGCGGCCCCAGGAATATTCGTACTCCCGCGCCTGGCCGGGATTCGCATACCAGTTGGCGCGTTCCCATCCGGCAAGCTCACCGAAGACCGCGCCGCGCGCCTCGAGATGGGCGTGGAAGGGCGAGCGGCGGATGCCGCGCGCGGTGGCCTTTTGCCGGTAGGGGAAGTGGTCGGCATAGAGCAGGCCCAGCGTTTCGCTGACGCGTTGGGCCAAGTAGCGGCGGTTGCGCTGGAAGGGCTGCGCGCGGGCGATGTCAACGTCGCCCAGGTCGAAGGGCTTTTCGCCCGCGTCCATCCATTGCGCCAGCGCCATGCCCGCGCCGCCCGCCGACTGGATGCCGATCGAGTTGAACCCGGCGGCGACCCAGACATTCGCCATGCCTGGCGCCTGGCCGAGGTAATAGGCGTTGTCGGGGGTGAAGCTTTCGGGCCCGTTGAAGAAGGTGTGGATGCCGGCCTGCCCGAGGATCGGCATGCGGTTGACGGCGGCTTCGAGGATCGGCTCGAAATGGTCGAAATCCTCGGGAAGCTGGTCGAATTCGAAAGCCTCGGGGATGCCCTGCAGGCCCCAGGGTTTCGATTTCGGCTCGAAGGCGCCAAGCATCAGCTTGCCCGCGTCTTCCTTGTAATAGGCACACTCATCCGGCACGCGCAGGACGGGCAGAGAGGTCAGGCCCGCGATGGGTTCCGACACTATGTAGAAATGCTCGCAGGCCTGAAGCGGCACGGGGGCGCCCAACATCGTGCCCACCTCGCGGCCCCACATGCCGGCGCAGTTGACGACCTGTTCGCAGGCGATGGTTCCGGTGCTGCCATCCTCAGACTGCCAATTGACAGCTGTCAACTTGTCGTTTGTTTTTAATGCTTTAGTAACTTTTACCCCTTCGGCCACCACGGCGCCGCGCATCCGTGCGCCCTTGGCCATGGCCAGCGCGATGTTGCCCGGATCGCCCTGCCCGTCCTTGGGCAGGTAGACGCCGCCCACCACGCCGTCGGTGTTGAGATGGGGGTATTTCGCCGCGATCTCGGACACGCCGATCTCGTCGATCTCGACCCCGAAGGCGCGGGCCATGGCGGCGGAGCGGCGCAGTTCCTCGTGCCGTTCCTGGGTCAGCGCGACGGTGATCGAGCCCACGCGGCGGAAGCCGGTGGCGAGGCCGGTTTCCTCCTCGAGCCGTCCGTAGAGTTCCTGGCTGTATTTCGCGAGCCGCGTCATGTTGGCGGTGGCGCGCAGTTGCGCGATGAGGCCCGCCGCGTGCCAGGTGGTGCCGGAGGTCAGGCGCTTGCGTTCCAGGAGGACGACGTCGGTCCAGCCGAGCTGGGTCAGGTGGTAGGCGACGGAGCAACCGACGACGCCGCCACCGATGATGACGACGCGGGCGTGGGTGGGGATATTCGTCATGGCGGTGCGATCCTTGGGTTGGGGAGGCACGGGGGCTCTGCCCCTGCCGCCCTTGCAGGGCGGCTACCCCGGAGTTTATCGGGCAAGATGAAGGGGCCGTCAGGTGATGGTGTATCCTGCGACGCGCAGGCGGCGGGCGATCTCGGCGATATGGGCGGGGCCGGTCTCGCAGCAGCCGCCGACGATGGTGGCGCCCATCTGGACCCAGGCCATGACGTGGGAGGCGTAGATCTCGGGACCCATGTCGCGGCGCGGCTGGAGCGCGTCGACGGTGGGGGCGTCCTGCAGGAACTCCTTGGTGATGCGGGTGAAGCCGTTGGCATAGGCGCCGAAGGGCAATGTGGTGCGGGCGAAGCGCATGAGGGCGGCGGGCATCGCCTCGGGCGCGGAGCAGTTGGCGAGGATCGCCGTGGCGCCGTCCTGCGCGATGGCGAGCGCCTCGTCGACCGGCTCGCCCGAGCGCAGGCGGGTGCCGTCCTCGTCGTCGAGGGTGAGGGCGAGCCAGACGGGTTTGCCCGTGGTGCGCGCCCCTTCGAGGGCGGCGCGGGCATGGGCGAGCGAGGCGACGGTTTCGCAGATGAAGAGATCGACGCCGGGGGCGAGGATCTGCGCCACCTCGGCATAGAGGGGGACGGCGTCGGCGTGGGCGGGATGGATGTCGGGCCGGTAGGAGGCGGCGAGCGGGCCGATGGAGCCCGCGATCCTGAGGTTTTCACGATCACCACGGGCGGCCTGCGCCTCGGCCAGGGCAGCGTGGTGAAGGGCCTCGAACCTGTCCTCGATGCCGGCGCGGCGGAGACGGTCGCGGTGGATGGCGTAGGTGTTCGTCGTGGCGACGGTGGCGCCCGCGGCGAAGTAATCCTCGTGCACCTGCTGCACGAGGCCGGGGCGGTCCATCATCACCTGGGTCGACCAGAGCGGCGTGGGTGCATCACCGGCGCGGCGGATCAGTTCCTGGCCCATGCCGCCGTCGAGAAGCGTGATCGCGGTCATGCGTTGCCTCGCGTGCAGGGGGGCTCTGCCCCCGTCTGCCTGCGGCAGACTCCCCCGGAGTTTGACTGGCAAGATGAAGCGGCGGTCATGCCTTGATCCTTTCGTTCTGCGCATCCCAGATCGGGCCATCGCCCAGCACGGTGGCAGGGCGGCGCTCGCCGAAGATGTCGATCTCGAGTTCTGTGCCCGGCGCGGTCAGGTCGGTGCGGATCATGGCCAGCGCGACGGAGTGGCCGACGCGGTAGCCCCAGGCGCCCGCCGTGGCCTCGCCCACGATGGTGTCGCCCTGCCGGATCGTCGCCATGTAGGGGGTGTCGGCGGGGCCTGCCTCGACCCTCAGCACGGCGAAGCGCTTGGTCGGGCCGGTGGCGCGTTCCTGTTCCAGCGCCGCCTTGCCGGGGAAGGGTTTCGACCAGTCGATGAAGCGGTCCAGCCCGCCTTGCAGCAGGGTGTAATCGGTCGAGAGGTCGCCTTTCCACGCGCGGTAGGCCTTTTCGACGCGCAGGGCGTTGAGGGCGAACATGCCGAAGGGTTTCGCGCCCGCGCCCGTGACCGCATCCCAGATCGCGGGGGCATCAGCGGCGGCGCAGTGGATTTCCCAGCCGAGTTCGCCCGCGAAGGAGACGCGCATCAGCGTGACTGGCTTGCCCGCGACCGTCGCCTGCTGGACCGAGAGCCATGGCAGGGACAGGTCAGCGTCGGTGAGCGGGGCGAGGATGGCGCGGGATTGCGGGCCGGTCACGAGAAGACAGTCGAAATCCGCGCTTTCGTCGGTGACGGTGACGCCCTCGGGCAGGCCGGTCGTCAGCACGTCGCGGTCATGCCATTGCGCCACGGCGGCGGTGATGAGCAGCAGGTCCTCGTCGGAGGAGGGGATCACCGACATCTCGGTCAGGATGCGGCCGCGCGTGTCGGGGAAATAGGCGAGGCCGACGCGGCCCGGTTTCGGTAGGCGCGAGCAGGTGAGGCCATCGACATGCGCGCGCGCGCCGGGGCCCTGCACCCGCAGGCGGGTGAAGCCGGAGATGGCGAGGACGCCCGCGTGGTCGCGAACCGCCGCGCACTCCTCCTCGATGCGGGGCTGGAAGGGGCCGGAGCGGTCCCAGGTGTGGGTCGCCTCCTCGGACGTGTCGTCGCCCGGTTGCGCGAACCAGTTGGCGCGTTCCCAGCCGTTGTAGACGCCGAAT
This sequence comes from Thetidibacter halocola, assembly GCF_018224955.1. GTDB lineage: Bacteria > Pseudomonadota > Alphaproteobacteria > Rhodobacterales > Rhodobacteraceae > Thetidibacter > Thetidibacter halocola. The sequence continues at coordinate 191,528 of NZ_JAGTUU010000005.1, read as the reverse complement.
TGCGCGCCTGCCGCCTTGAGCCGGTCATGCAGGGCCGAGGTGCGGCGGTCGGGGGCGGCGGGCCAGCGGTGCCAGGGGAAATGCATCGCGTATTCGTGGCCGTAAGTCTCGAGCGCCTTGTCGATGCAGTATTGCGGGTCGGTGTAGTCGGTGTAGCGGCGCGGATCGACCGCCCACATGTCCCACTCGGTGCAGCCCTCTGTGACCCATTCCGCCAGCACCTTGCCCGCGCCGCCGGACTGGGTGATGCCGAAGGTGAAGACGCAGGCCTCGAAGGCGTTGGGCACACCCGGCATCGGGCCGATCAGCGGCAGACCGTCGGGGGCGTAGGGGATCGGGCCGTTGATGTTGCGGCCCACCCCGCCCTCGCCCAGCAGCGGCACGCGCGCCATGGCGTCCTCGATGTACCATTCCAGCCTCTCGAGATCGTCGGGATAGAGCTGAAAGCTGAAATCCTCGGGCATGGGATCGTCGGGCGTGACCCAGTGCGCCTTGCAGTTGCGCTCATACGGGCCGAGATTCAGGCCGTACTTTTCCTGTCGCAGGTAGTAGGAGCTGTCGACATCGCGCAGTAGGGGCAGCTTGCGGTTGCCCGTGCTTTCGCACCATTCGCGGATGGCGGGGATTTCCTCGGTCAGGAAATACTGGTGCGACATGACCGCCATCGGCACGGTGCGGCCGCCGAAGGGCTTGAACCACTCGCCGACGCGCTGCGCGTAGTAGCCGGCGGCGTTCACCACCTTCTCGCAGCGGATGTCGCCCTTGGGGGTGTGGATCACCCACTCGCCCTTGTCGCGGGACACGCCCGTAGCGGGGCAGAAGCGTTCGATCCGGGCACCCGCCATGCGCGCGCCCTTGGCCAGCGCCTGGGTCAGCTGGGCGGGGTCGATGTCGCCGTCGTCGGGGTCGTAGAGCGCACCGGCGAGGTCATGCGTTTCGAGGAACGGGTAGCGGGACTTGAGGTCGCCGACCTGCATCATCTCGAGGTCCATGCCCTGGTAGCGGCCCATGCTGACGGCGCGTTCGAATTCCTGGATGCGTTCGCGGCTGTGGCCAAGGCGGATCGAGCCGGTCACGTGGTAGTTCATCGGGTAATCCACCTCGTCCGCGAGGCGGCGGTAGAGATCGAGCGAGTAGCGCTGCATGTTCATCACCGCCCAGCTTGTGCTGAACGAGGGGCAGTTGCCCGCCGCGTGCCAGGTCGACCCGGCAGTCAGTTCGTTCTTTTCCAGCAGGACCACGTCCCAGCCTGCCTTGGCGATGTGATAGGCGCAGGAGGCCCCGACGGCGCCGCCGCCGATGATGACGACACGGGTGTGGCTGGGCAGGTCGGACATGGGCGTTCCTTTCAGTCGATGACGAGGCGGGCGGCGAGGCCGCCAAAGACGAGGGCGGAGAAGCGGTTGAGCGCACGGGCGTGGCGGCGCATGGGCGCGGCCAGCGCACCCGCCGCCGCGCCGTAGGCGCCGTTGATGACAAGGCCGCTGGCGGCGAAGAGCAGGCCGAGCACGACCATCTGCGCGGCCACGGGGCCGCGCGCGGGATCGGTGAACTGCGGCAGGAAGGCGAGGATGAACAGCGCCACCTTGGGGTTGAGGACGTTGGTCAGCGCGCCCTTGGCGAAGGCCGCGCGCAGGCCTTGCGCCGCGCGCCGCGTCCGGGCCGGGTCGGCGTTCCAGAGGCGGACCGCCAGCCAGACCAGGTAGGCCGCGCCGATCCACTTGACGATATCCAGCACGCCGGGATGGGCCTGCATCACCGCCGCCATGCCCCCAGCGGTCAGCGCAACATGCACGAGGCAGCCCGTCGAGATGCCCGCGGCGGCGGCGATTCCCGCCTTCCAGCCCTGCGAGGCGCCGCAGGCGGTGGCGAACATCACGTCCGACCCGGGCGTCACGTTCAGCGCGACACCCGCCGCCATGAAGACCGCCAGCGTCGCCGGGTCGAGCAGGGTGAACAGGATCATGTCTGCGGCACTCCGTCCGTGATCGCGTAATAGTCGCCCTTGTCGGCGGTGAAGATGTGCTTTTGCAGCGTCACGCCGGTGGGGCCGTCGATGGCGCCGAGGGCGATGCTGACGGCGTCCTCGCCCTGCCCCTGCCAGAAGAGGAAGGCGCCGCAGCCGGGGCAGATGCCGCGGTTCGCCCGCTCTGACAGCGTGATCCAGCGCACCGGTCCGTCGATGGTCAGCGCCGCTTGCGCCACCTGCGCCGAGGACCAGGCAAAGCCGCTCATCTTGCGGCACTGGCCGCAATGGCAGACGGAGGCGCCCGTCGGCGTGGCACTGACGGTGAAGCGGACCTGTCCGCAGGCACAGCTGCCCCGCATCGGCTGTCTGTCGCGCGGTTCCATGCGGACCTCAATAGACCGGCGGGGCGATCACCCAGATCGCGACCGCAGGCTTGTCGTAGGGGTTGTCCCAGCGGAACGGCTCTCCGCGAATGCGGAAACTGTCGCCGGGGCGGATGGTGAAACGGTCCTCGCCGATCTCGATGTCCATCTTGCCCGAGACGAGGAAGGCCAGTTCCTGCGTCGGGCGCGTCACCGGCTCGGGCAGGGCCGTGCGGGCCTCGAAGGTGGAATGCACCACCTCGAAATCGTCCGTCAGGTCGGGCGAGAGCAGTTCCTCGACCAGCCCCGGGACCCGCGCGCCGATGGGGCGGCGGGCGTCGGCGCGGACGATGCGACCGGCCTCCTGCGGGGTTTGCGGGTGGTGGCAGGACAGCATGGCTACAGACACGTCCAGCGCCCGCGCCAGGTGGCGCAGGTCGGTCAGAGAGGGCTCCGAGAGGTCGCGCTCGACCTGGCTGAGCCAGCCAACCGAGCGGTCGAGCGTGGCCGAAAGCTGTTGCAGCGTCAGCCCGCGCGCCCGCCGAAGGGCGCGGATGTCGGCACCGAGGGTGCTGGGCGTGAGTCGGGTCTGCTGCATGGAATCGGTGAAAAACGGGCGATGATTTTCACCGTGCGGCAGGGCCGTGAAAAATCCAAGGAAAATTTCACGACCCCGATGGAATTTCTTGCGGCGATCAAATCCGCTCGATGGCGATAGCGGTGCCCTCGCCGCCACCGATGCAGATCGCGGCGATACCCCGGCGCAGCTTGCGCTTTTCCAGCGCGTTGAGCAGCGTCACCATGATCCGCGCCCCCGAGGCCCCGATCGGGTGGCCCAGCGCGCAAGCGCCGCCGTTCACGTTCACCACGTCGCGCGGCAGGCCCATCTCCTTCATGAAGGCCATGGGCACCACGGCAAAGGCCTCGTTCACCTCCCAGAGGTCCACGTCCGATGCCTTCCAGCCGAGTTTCTCCAGCAGTTTGCGGGCGGCAGGCACGGGCGCGGTCGGGAAATCCTTGGGCGCCTGCGCGTGGCTTGCATGACCGCGGATGCGGGCGCGGGCATTGTTGGCCTCGGTCGACAGGACCAGCGCCGCCGCGCCATCCGAGATCGACGAGGAATTCGCCGCCGTCACCGTGCCGTCCTTGCGGAATGCTGGCTTCAGCATCGGGATCTTCTCGGGCCGGGCGCGGGCGGGCTGTTCGTCGCGGGTGATGATTTCCTCGCCGTTGCGGGCGTGGATCGTCACGGGTGCGATCTCGTCCTCGAAGGCGCGGGAGCGTTCCGCCTCCAAGGCGTTCGACAGCGAGGCCAACGCATACTGGTCCTGCGCCTCGCGGGTGAACTGGAAGGCCGAGGCGCAATCCTCGGCGAAGGTGCCCATCAGGCGGCCCTTGTCATAGGCATCCTCGAGCCCGTCGAGGAACATGTGGTCCACGACCTGGGCATGGCCGATCCGCGCACCGCCGCGCATCTTGGGCAGCATGTAGGGGGCGTTGGTCATGCTCTCCATACCGCCCGCGACGATGGTGGTGGCATCGCCCAGCACCAGCCGGTCGAAGGCCATCATCGCCGCCTTCATGCCCGATCCGCACATCTTGTTCAGCGTGGTGGCCGGCACCTCTTCGCCGAGGCCCGCGGCGAACCCCGCCTGTCGCGCCGGCGCCTGGCCCTGCCCCGCGGGCAGCACGCAGCCCATGAGCAACTCGTCCACCGCGGGGCGGCCCGCCTGCGACAGCGCTGCGCGGATCGCCGTTCCGCCCAGTTGTGCCGCGCTGACATCCGACAGGATGCCCTGGAACCCGCCCATCGGAGTCCGCGCCGCGCCGGTGATGAAGATGTTCCGCATGATCCGTTCCTCCGATGCCCCATCCCTGCATACCGGATGGTAAGGAATCCCGTCTAGGGTCCATGACCGGGAACTCATGACAAGAGACACTGACAATGCTGACGACACGACAGGATACACGCGCCGCCATCGTGACGGTCGACGTGGACAGGATCGACGCCGCCGTCGCGATCGAATTCAAGGACCAGATGCGGGCCGCCATCGCGGACTCGGATGGTCGCGTGGTGCTGGATCTGTCCAGGGTCGGCTTTGTCGATTCCAGCGGGCTCGGGGCCATCGTCGCCGCGATGAAGCTGATGCCGACCGGACGCAAGCTGGAACTGGCCGGCCTGACGGAGAACGTGGACAAGGTCTTTCGCATGACACGGATGGACTCGATCTTCACCATCCACCGGACGATCGACACCGCCGTTCCGAACGCCTGAGGCTGGACGAGACCGATTTGCGCGCCATGACCTCCGATCCGACGGACCCCGGAAGCACCAGCCTGACGCTGGTCGCGGAGGCCACGCTGAGCGGCAACAGGGCCGTGCTACTGGACCTGCGGCGCCACCTGGCCAAGGCTGGCCATCCGGCGGCGCGGGGCGGTGCATGGGAACTGGTGATCGCCGAGGCGTTGAACAACATCGTCGAGCACGCCTATGCCGGGCGCGATGATGGCATGATCCGCGTCGACCTGCGCTGGAGCGACACACAGATGCAGGCCGACCTGGTGGATGACGGCACCCCGATGCCCGGCGGGACCCCTCCGGGCGACACCGACACACTTGATCGCATCCGAACCGAAACCCTGCCCGAGGGCGGCTTTGGCTGGGGTCTGATCCACACGCTGGTCTCGCACCTGGACTACCGGCGCGAGGGCGGGTGCAACCATCTTTCGCTGACGATACCGCTGGATCCGGCCTGACGGATCGCCGGATCGGACTCCGCCAACAAAAGACCCGAATTGCCGCCCAGATTCGCCGCAAACACCGTCTATCCCTGATCCTGTAGCTGCATATGGCTTCCCCCGGCATCGCGCGCAATCAGCCCCCACCCTAGCGCGGTGCCGGGGTCTTTGCATGTCGCGCACCGCGACACCACGGCAAGGACACGCCACCGACCCGGCCAATCGCCTCGGCATCGACGTTCCAGCCGCATCCCCCTGCATGCCACCCGTTGACGCCCCCTCGCCCCGGTCTATGCTCGCGCTCCAGCGAGGGAGACAAGAACTATGCGCGATTTCCATCTGCCCGGCCGGTCGGCCGTGCTGGCCACCAACGGCCTATGTGCCACATCGCATCCGCTGGCAGCAGGCGCCGCCGTGGACATCCTGAAAGCCGGCGGCAACGCCGTCGACGCGGCCATCGCCGGCGCGGTGATCCTGGGCCTGGCCGAACCGGCCATGACCGGCATCGGCGGCGACTGTTTCGCCCTGATCTCGCCCGCGGGCAGCGAAGAGGTCATCGCGGTGAACGGCTCGGGCCGCGCACCGGCGGCGGCGGACGCGGCCAACCTGCGCGCCGCGGGCCATGACGTGGTGCCGCCGCGTTCGGCCCATGCGGTGACGATCCCCGGCGCCATTGACGCCTTTTGCACCATGTCGGAAAACTGGGGCCGCCTCGGCCTTGCCGACAGCCTCGCCCCGGCGATCCGCTATATGGAGGACGGCATTCCCGTCGCGTCGCGCGTGGCCTGGGACTGGTCCGAATACCACGGCGACCTGCAAGGCCACGGCGTCAAGCACTACACCAGGGGCGGCCAGCCCTACCACCTGGGCGAGATCTTTGCCCTGCCCGGCAATGCCGAGGTGCTGCGCCGGATCGCCAGCCAGGGCCGCGACGGGTTCTATACCGGCGAGGTCGCCGAGGACATGGTCGCGGCGCTGAACGCGGTGGGCGGCGTGCATACGCTGGAGGATTTCGCCGCCAACCGGACCACCATCGGCGAACCCATCGGCGGCTTCTACAAGGGTCGCGAACTGCTCGAGCATCCGCCGAACGGCCAGGGCGTGACGGCGATCCTGCTGCTGGGCATCCTGTCGCATTTCGACATAGCCGCGATGGACCCGTTCGGCGCGCAGCGCACCCATATCGAGGCCGAGGCGGCGAAACTGGCCTATGACGCGCGCAACCGCTTCCTGTCGGATGCCGACCACATGAAGCGGCTCGATCACCTGATGGCGCCCGAGACGGCGGCGAAACTGGCCGCGCTGATCGACCCGAAACGTGCGATGGCCTCGCCCGCCGAGGTCTCCGAGACGGTGCACAAGGAAACGATCTACATCACCGTGGTCGACAAGGATCGCATGGCGGTGTCGCTGATCTACTCGGTGTTCAACGATTTCGGGTCGGGGATCGCATCGGACAAGTTCGGCGTGCTGTTCCAGAACCGCGGCGCGGGCTTTACCCTGGCCGAGGGGCATCCGAACGAGATGAAGGGCGGCAAGCGCCCGATGCACACGATCATCCCCGGCATCCTGCGCGACAATGGCCGCGTGACCATGCCCTTCGGCGTGATGGGAGGGCAGTACCAGCCCAACGGCCATGCCCGCGTCATCACCAACATGACCGATTTCGGGATGGACCCACAGGCGGCGCTGGACGCCCCGCGCAGCTTTGCCGAGAAAGGCCAGTTGAAGCTGGAACGCGGCTATTCCGACGCGGTGCGCGCCGAACTGGCGGGCCTTGGGCATGACGTGGTCACCGCCGACGGGCCGATCGGCGGCGCGCAGGCGATCCTGATCCACGAGAACGGCGTCCTCGAAGGGGCGTCAGACCCGCGCAAGGACGGCTGCGCCATCGGCTACTGACCAACGGAAACGCTGCAACGGCAGGCATATGCGCCCATGTGCCTGCCGTTTCCATCCGATCAGCCCCGACAGGCAAAGACATTGCCGAATGGCCCTGATAAAGTCGGCCAGAGGGCCCGAGTACCGGGCCCGACGGGGGAAAGATCATGCGCCTGCACCTTGGATGCCGGTTGTCCTACAGCCTGCCGCAACCGACCCCGATGATCCTGCTGCTGACCGTGCACCACTCGCGCGCCAGCGATATCGAACGGCCCGACCTGCTGGTCTCGACCCCGTCCGTGCCGCTGGAAAGCTATCGCGACGGGTTCGGCAACTGGTGCACGCGCCTCGTGGCACCGACCGGTGCTTTCACCGTCTCGACCGACGGCATCCTGCGGGACGCGGGCCTGTCGGATCCGGTGCAAACCGATGCCGTGCAACACCCGGTCGAACACCTGCCCGCCGAGGTGCTGTCCTACCTGCTGCCCAGCCGCTATTGCGAAACCGAGTTGCTGGGCGAGTTTGCGTGGAAAAATTTCTCTGGGCCGATGAGCGGCTGGCAGCGCGTGCAGGCGGTCTGCGATTTCGTGCACAACCATGTGCGCTTTGGCTATGAACACTCGCGCCCCACCCGCACCGCCGCCGAAGCGTTCCGCGAGCGGGTCGGCGTCTGCCGCGACTTCACCCATCTCGCCATCGCGCTGTGCCGCAGCCTGAACATCCCGACGCGCTATTGCACCGGCTATGTCAGCGACGTTGGTCAGCCGCCGCCCTACGCGCCGATGGATTTCGCCGCCTGGATGGAGGTCTACCTGGGCAACCAATGGTGGGTGTTCGATCCGCGCAACAACGACACGCGGTTCGGCCGCGTGTTGATCGCGCGGGGCCGGGATGCGGCGGACGTGCCGCTGACGCACAGTTTCGGCCAGCACCAGCTGACCGATTTCGCGGTCTGGATCGACGAGGCGGCCGAAGCCGGTCCGTCCGCCTGATCCGGGTGCGCAGAGCCTGAGAGGCGGGGCAGCGCCCCGCCCGCGTCAGTAGGAATATTCGGAATAGATCCGGGTCAGGTCGCCGTTCCAGTCGCCGTTGTAATGGTCCAGCAACTCGTCCGCCGGGGCCTTGCCGCTTTCGACGCTTTCCTCAAGCGCGTGCAGGAAGTGCCGCTCGTCCGGAACCATGCCGTTCAGACCGGTCCTGGCCCGCGCCCGCAGCCCTTCCTTGGCGATGGCGACCGTCTCGCGCGCAAGCTCCAGCATGGAGATGTCGCCCACCCGCGCGTGCAGCCCGTCGACCGATGCCGCGACTCGCAGCGCCTCGCGCGTCTCGGCGTCCCAGCCCTTGACCAGGTCCCATGCCGCGTCCAGCGCGGTCTGGTCGTACATCAGGCCGACCCAGTAGGCCGGCAGCGCGCAGAGGCGCCGCCACGGGCCACCATCGGCGCCGCGCATCTCGATGTATTTCTTGATGCGCGCCTCGGGGAAGACGGTGGTCAGGTGATCCGCCCAGTCCGACAGGGTCGGCGTCTCGCCCGGCAGGGCCGGCAGCCGGCCTTTCAGGAAGTCGCGGAAGGACATGCCCAGCGCGTTGATGTACTTGCCGTCGCGATAGACGAAATACATCGGCACATCGAGCACGTATTGCACCCAGGATTCAAAGCCGAAGCCCTCGTCGAAGACGAAGGGCAGCATGCCGGTGCGGGCATCGTCGAGGTGCCGCCAGACGCGCGAACGCCACGATTTGTGACCGTTCGGCTTGCCCTCGAAGAAGGGCGAGTTCGAAAACAAAGCGGTGGCGACCGGTTGCAGCGCCAACGCCACGCGCAGCTTCTGCACCATGTCTGCCTCGGACGCGAAATCGAGGTTCACCTGCACGGTGCAGGTGCGGCGCATCATGGTTGTGCCGGCGGTGCCGACTGTCTGCATGTAGCCGTCCATCAGCTTGTAACGGCCCTTGGGCATTAGCGGCATGTCGTCATGCGACCAGATCGGCGCAGCCCCCAGCCCGATGAAGCCCACCCCGATCTCGTCGGCGATGTCCTTGACCTCGCGCAGGTGTTCGTTCACCTCGTCGCAGGTCTGGTGGATGGTTTCCAGCGGCGCGCCCGACAGTTCCAGCTGCCCGCCCGGCTCAAGACTGATGTTGGCCCCGCCCTTGACCAGCCCGATCAGGTTGCCGCCCTCTTCGACCGGCGACCAGCCGTGGCGGTCACGCAGGCCCGAAAGAACGGCCATGATCGAACGCGGCCCGTCATAGGGCAGCGGCCGCAGCGTGTCCTTGCAATAGCCGAACTTCTCGTGCTCGGTGCCGATACGCCATTGATCCTTGGGCTTGCAGCCGGATTCGAGATACTCGGCCAACTGTTCGTGCCGCTCGATCGGGCCGCCGCCGGACTGGGGGATGGACATGGGCCTGCGCCTCGCTCTGGTTCCTGCCGCAACGCGGGCAGGCATGGGCGGAAACCTGGTCCGTGTCAATGCAGGCGCGGTGTGCTTTCCCGCGCAGAGGCGCGCTGCCAGACGGTAAGGGGATCGCCGCCGCGCGCCTGCATGTGGCGTAGCATCGCCTCGGTGTGCAGGCCCGGCAGCGTGGCGAAGGCGTCGAACAGCCCGTCCGCCCCCTCGGCGGTCAGGGGAATCGCCAGTGGCGGCTCTCCCGGGCGGTGCAGGATCCAGTGCGGCGGGTCGGCGCGCGGGTCGAGGATCAGCCGGCTGAGCGATTGCACGTCGGCGATACCGCCACCGTGCGGGCCGAAATAGGCGATGCGCCCCTCGACCACCTGCACCACGCCCGGCCCGCCCTTCCCGGCGGCAAAGCGCGCCCGTTGCAGCCCGGCAAAGGTCAGCGCACCGCCCGCCAGCGCAACGGCATAGCCGATCCAGTGCAGCACGCCGCCGCCGGTGAAGAAGCTCCAGTACAGGCCCAGCGCCAGCACTGCCGCGCCGATCAACGCATCGCGGAAGCGGGCCAGAGCAGTGGCGGCCTCGGGGCGGATCACGTCAGCGGGCCCAACATGCGGGGGGTCCGCAGCAGGGCGACACGGTAATCGCCGACCCGCTCGAATCCCAGCCGTTCATAGACGGACGCCGCCGCGGGCGAGGCGGCAAAGAGGATCGCCACCGTGGCGTCGCCCGCCGCGTCGCCCAGCAGCCCCGCGGTCGCCCGTCCTCCGCGCCCCTGCCCGCGCAGGTCTTCGGGAACAAAGACCGCGCCCAGTTGCACCGCCGTGCCGGCCCGCGCGTTGATCCCGGCCATGGCCACCGGCGCGCCGTTCTCGATCAGCAGCCGCAGATCGGCCGAGCCGATGGCCGCCCCTGCCCGCGCCTCTGCCATCGCGTCTGCGGTGTCGGGCCCGGCGGTGCCGGTTTCGAGCAGGTAGGCGCGGAACCAGTCGGTCAGCAGGGGCTGGTCGGCCGGAGTGGCGGCGCGCGTCTCGGCCTCGGGCAGGTCTGCGGGAAGCGCCAGGCGATAAAGCGGCTCGACCCGGTTCAGCGCCCAGGCCTCTGGCGGGATGCGCAGCGCGTCAAGGATCAGCCCCGCCTGGACTGCGTCCCCGGTCATGCCCCGCAGCGTGTAGCCTTGCAGCAGGTGGGCATAGGTCTGCGCCTCTGTCGTGTTCAGGCCGGGCAACTGGCAGATCAGCATGCCGCCATTGGTGCAGCCGAAGACGCCGGTGATCCCGTCGCCGGTCTCGCGCAGGAAGAAAGCGGTGCCGTTGGGATGGCTGACATTGTCCATGCCATGCGCCTCGAGGTTGCCAAGCAGGAACATCGAGCTTTCGACATGGCGGTCGAGGAATTCGGCGATGGCGCCGATGTCACCGGCATTGGCCTTGCGGATCATGTCCAGTCTCCCAGCTTGGTCTGCCACAGCGTCAGCGCGGCGACGGCGGCGGTGTCGGCGCGCAGGATGCGCGGGCCCAGCGCCACCGGATGCGCCAAGGGCAGCGCGCGCAGGCGGTCGCGCTCGGATGGGGAAAAGCCGCCCTCGGGACCGATCAGGATGGCCCAGGGGCCGGGCGCGTCGGGCAGGCCGCGCGCCTCGCCCACCAGCGCCTCGTCGCAGAACATGAGCCTGCGCCCCTCGGGCCAGTCCGCCAGCAGCCGGTCGAGCCGTTGCAGGTCTGCGACCTCGGGGACAAAGGTGCCGCCGCATTGTTCTGCCGCCTCGACGGCATGGGCCTGGAGACGGTCCTGCCGGATCCGTTCGGCATTGGTGAAGTCGGTCTGCACCGGCAGGATGCGCCGCGCGCCCATCTCTGTCGCCTTCTCGACGATGAAATCGGTGCGCGCCTTCTTGATCGGCGCAAAGATCAGCCAGAGGTCGGGCGGCATCGCCTGCGGCGCGCTTTGCTCGCGGCAGTCCAGCACGCCGCCGCGCTTGCCGGCCTCCACGACCTCGGCCTGCCACTCGCCATGCTGGCCGTTGAACAGCGCCACGCGGTCGCCCGAACCCAACCGCATCACGCCAAACAGGTAATGCGCCTGCTCCTTCGTCAGGGCGACGGCTTGTCCCTCGGCCAGAGGGTGCGTAACACAGAGGCGAACCTTTGCAGACATGGGGCGCACCATATGACCGGCACGAACCAGACGCCAGAGGCCGAGGGACAGGTCCGCGACGCGGTCAAGGGCAACTGGGTCGACACCCGCGCGCCCGCCTGGACGCGGCCCTACCTGCGCCTGTCGCGCGCCGACCGTCCTATCGGGACGTGGCTGTTGCTGCTGCCCTGCTGGTGGGGGCTGCTGCTGTCGATGGTGGCGGATGGGCAGGCCCGCTGGTTCGACCTGTGGATCTTCGTCGGCTGCGGCATCGGCGCGGTGCTGATGCGCGGCGCGGGCTGCACCTGGAACGACATCACCGACCGGGACATCGACGGCTCGGTGGCGCGCACCGCATCGCGGCCGATCCCGTCGGGACAGGTGACGGTGAAACAGGCGCTGGCCTGGGCGGTGATCCAGTGCCTGGTCGCTTTCTGCATCCTCATCACCTTCCCGCTGGCCGCCATCGGGCTGGGCGTGCTGGCGCTGCTGCCGGTCGCCATCTATCCCTTTGCCAAGCGGTTCACCTGGTGGCCGCAGGTCTTCCTGGGCATAGCGTTCAACTGGGGCGCGCTGCTGGCGTGGACGGCCCATTCCGGGCGACTGGAAAGCCCGGCGGTGGTGCTGTATCTGGCGGGCATGGCCTGGACGCTGTTCTACGACACGATCTATGCCCACCAGGACAAGGAGGACGACGCCCTTATCGGCGTCAAATCCACCGCGCGGCTGTTCGGAGAGGACACGCCGAAATGGCTGGCGCGGTTCATGGTGGCGACGGTCGCGCTGATGGGCGTGGCCATCGTGGCTGCCGTGCCCGAGGGCGAGATCCTGCAACTGGTGATCCTGCTGTGCGGTCCCTGGGCGATGGGCTGGCACATGATGTGGCAGTTGCGGAGCGTGAAACTGGACGACAATGACCGCCTGCTGAGCCTGTTCCGGTCGAACCGCGACGCCGGGCTTATCCCCGTGCTGTTTTTCGCCGCCGCCCTTCTCGCCTGATTGCATCGACGGGCTGCGGGGCTTATCTGGGTCAGACCGAGCCACAGGGACCGATTTCCGACATGCGCCTGTCTTCGATCGCCACCATTGCCGGCAGTTTCGCCGCGGCCGGAGTCGTGAGTGTCGTCGCCGCCTACTTCTCGGCCCAGCTGGTCGAAAGCGCCTCGCGCACCGCCGTCCTGACCGAACTGGACATGGAAGGCCTGACCTGGGCCGAGGTCGACACCAACGGGCTTCAGGTCTTTCTGATCGGCACCGCGCCGGACGAGGCCACGCGTTTTCAGGCGCTGTCGGCAGCGGGGCGCGCGGTGGATGCGGCGCGGGTCATCGACAACATGCTGGTCCTTGAGGGCGCCGAACTGACCGCGCCTGACTTCTCGGTCGAGATCCTGCGAAACGATGCCGGGATTTCGGTCATCGGACTGATCCCGGCGCAGTCCGACCGTGACGCGCTGCTGGACACGCTGGGTGGACTGGTTGGCCAAGGCACGCTGTCGGACCTGCTGGAGACCGCCGATTTCGAGGTGCCCGACGGCTGGGAGGCGGCGCTGCGCTTTGCCTCCGGTGCGTTGCGCGACCTGCCCCGGTCGAAGATCTCGGTCAGCGCCGACCGGGTGGCGATCAAGGCCATGACCGAAAGCGCAGAGGCCAAGCGCCGGCTGGAAAGCGACCTGCGCCGCCGCGTGCCCACGGGCGTCGCACTGGAACTGGACCTGTCGGCGCCGCGCCCGGTCATTACCCCCTTCACGCTGCGCTTCGTCATCGACGAGGCGGGCGCGCGGTTCGACGCCTGTTCCGCCGATACCGAGGAAAGCCGCGACCGCATCCTGGCCGCCGCGGCCCGCGCCGGAATGACTGGCGACGCCACCTGCACGCTGGGCCTGGGCGTGCCGTCGCGCCGCTGGGCCGACGCCGCCGACCTGGTCATCGGCAAGCTGGCCGAACTGGGACAGGGGTCTGTCACCTTCTCGAACGCCGATATCTCTCTGATCGCGGTCGAAGGCACCGACGAGGCGCTGTTCGACCGCATCGTCGGCGAGATCGAGGCCGGCCTGCCGCAGGTCTTCGCCCTGACCGCCGTGCTGCCCAAGCCGCCGGAACAGACCGCCGAAGGCCCGCCGGAATTCGTCGCCACCCTGTCGCCCGAGGGCGCGGTGCAACTGCGCGGCCGTCTGTCCTCCGAGATCGCCCGCCAGACCGCCGACAGCCTCGCCCGCGCCCAGTTCGGCTCGGCCGAGGTCTATACCGCGGCGCGGGTCGTCGAGGGGCTGCCCCGCGACTGGCCGGTGCGCACGCTGGCCGGAATCGAGGTTCTGGCGATGCTGGCCAACGGCTCTGTCACGGTCACGCCCGACCGAATCGCCGTGACCGGCAAGACCGGGCTCCAGGACGCGCAGGCCGAGATCACCCGCCTGCTCAGCGACAAGCTGGGTGAGGGCAACGAGTTCGACATCGACGTGATCTATGTCGAACAACTGGACCCCACGCTGGGGCTGCCCTCTCCCGAGGAATGCGAACGGCGCATCATCACCGTGGTCGGCGACCGCAAGATCACCTTCGAGCCGGGATCGGCCACGCTGGACTCCTCGGCCAAGGACATTCTCGACGAACTGGCCGAGTTGCTGAAGACCTGCGGCGAGATCCCGCTGGAGATCGGTGGCCACACCGACAGCCAGGGCCGCGAGGTCATGAACGAGCAGCTGAGCCAGGAACGCGCGCAATCCGTGCTCGACGCGCTGCGGTTGCGGCTTGTGCCGGTGCGGTCCTACGCCGTAAAGGGGTATGGGGAAAGCCAGCCCATCGCCGACAACGGCACCGAGGACGGGCGCGAGGCCAACCGGCGAATCGAATTCCGCCTGCTGCGCCCCGAGCCGGTGGAAGAAGGCGCGACGACACTGGAAGAGGTGGAAGGCGCACCGCCAGGGATCGCGGACGCGCAGGAAGGAAGCGGGGATGAACAGAACTGAATTCATCGTCACCACGGCGATCATCCTTTTTGTGGCGTTCTGCCTGGGCTGGTTCGCCCACTGGCTGATCCACCGCTTCACCCGCGTGAGCCAGGCCGACATGGACCAGCTCGAGCGGATGAGCCAGGAATTGCACGAGGCCGAGGAAACCCGCGACCAGGCGATCACCTACCTGCAACAGCGCGAGGCCGAACTGACCAACCAGTTGGCCCAGACAGAGGCCGAACTGTCTGCCGCCATGGACGGCCTGCGCGAGGCCCGTCGCGAGGCCGAGGAATACCGGATGTATGCCGAGCGCCAAGGCCGCGCCTGACCCGGCGGTCTGCCAGGCGGGCCGTCGACGGGGGCCCTGCCCCCACGTCCCGGACGCTGTCCGGGCCTTTCCCCGGGATATTTGCAGCCAGAAGAACCCGTGGGCGGTTTCCTTTTTCCCAGACGCCCGCTAAGGGCCGGACCGGCGCAAGGGAGGCTGTCCATGTCATTCGTCACACTCGTCCGCCACGGCCAGGCCAATTCCGCTGCCCGAGACGAGGGCGGCTATGACCGGCTGAGCGATCTTGGCTGGCAGCAATCGCGCTGGCTGGGCGCGTATTTCCGTTCTGCCGGCGATGTCTTTGCCCGCGTTCATACCGGCACGCTGCGCCGGCACCTGGAGACCACCGAGGCCATCGCCGCCGATTGCGCGGCCGAGCCGGTGCGCGACGAGCGCCTGAACGAGCTGGAATATTTCACCATGGCCCAGGCCATGGCCGAGCAGCACGGCATCCCTGTTCCCGTCGACCGCGAGGGATTCGTCTCGCACCTGCCGATGCTGTTCCGCCACTGGCAGGAGGGGCGGCTGGACGGGGTGCCGGAAAGCTTCGACTCATTCGAACGCCGCGTCGACGATGCGATCCGCGAGATCGCCGCCGGACAGGGTCGCGCGCTGGTGGTGACAAGCGGCGGGTTGATCGGCATGGCGATGCGGTTGGTCATGGGGCTCGACCTGCAGACGATGGCGCATCTCTGCCTTGCGATCGAGAACAGCTCTGTCCACCGGCTGCAACCGCTGCCGACGGGGCTGGCGATGACGCAGTTCAACGCTCTGCCGCATCTGGACACGCCGGACCGGCAGCACGCGCGCAGCCATCTTTAAGCCCACGCCCCGGCGCGCTAGCCTGGCCGGAGGACAGGAGGACAGGATCATGGTGCATCTCTGGGTCCGGGCCGAATCCCGCCCGAACGAACGCCGCGTCGGCATCACCCCCGAGGGCGCGGCGCGGCTGGTGGCCAAAGGCTTTGCCGTGACGGTCGAGGACAGCGCGACCCGGATCGTCCCCGCCGCCGATTTCGCCCACGCAGGCGCAGCGATCGCGTCTGAGGGATCGTGGCGCGACGCGCCCGGCGACGCCATCGTATTCGGCCTCAAGGAACTGCCCGAGGACGGGACTCCGCTGCGCCACCGGCACATCATGTTCGGCCATGCCTTCAAGGGGCAGCCCGCCGGACAACGCCTGCTGCGGCGCTTTGCGGCCGGCGGTGGCACGCTTTATGACCTCGAATACCTCGTGGACGAGGCCGGGCGGCGCGTGGCGGCCTTCGGCTATTGGGCGGGCTATGCCGGGGCGGCGGTCACGGTGCTGGCCTGGGCGGCGCAGCAGGCGGGCGGCACCTGCCCACCGGTGACGGTCTGGGAGGATGCGGCGGCGATGCGCGCCGACGTGGCCGCCGCGCTGGGCCCGAATCGCCCCGACGCGCTGGTCATCGGCGCGCTGGGCCGCGTCGGCACCGGTGCCGCCGACCTGTGCCGGGCGGTCGGCGTGGACGTGACCGGCTGGGACATGGCCGAGACCGCGCATGGCGGCCCCTTCCCCGAGGTTCTGGCGCATGACCTGTTCTTCAACTGCATCCTGGCGCGGCCCGGCTGCCCGGTCTTTGTCCCCGCCGATGCGGGGGTCCGCCCGCGCCGCCTGACCGCCATCGGCGACATCGCCTGCGACCCCGACAGCGCCTTCAACCCGGTGCCGGTCTATGACCGCGTCACCACATGGGACGCGCCGGTGATACGCGTGGCCAGTGCGCCGCCGCTGGACGTGATGGCGATCGACAACCTGCCCTCGCTGCTGCCCCGCGAATCGTCGGACGATTTCGCATCCCAGTTGCTGCCGCACCTGGAGGCGCTGGACGCGCTGGATGCGGGAGTCTGGGGCCGGGCGCAGCAGACCTACCTGCAACACAGACCCGAGGTGAACGCATGACGATCCATTGGTGTGGCACCGGCCTGTCCTCTGTCCCGGGCCTCCGGCGGCTGATCGCGGATGGGCATTCCGTCACGGTTTGGAACCGGACGGTGGACAAGGCCCGCGCGGCCGTGGGCGACCTGGCATCCGACATCCGGGCCTTCGACCCCGAGGCGCTGCGGGCGGCACTGCATCCCGGCGACGTGATCGTGTCGATGCTGCCCGGTGACTGGCACGTTCCGCTGGCCGAAATGGCCATCGGCAAGGGCGCGCATTTCGTATCCAGCAGCTATATCGCGCCCGAGATGCGCGCGCTGGACAGCACCGCGCGCGCGGCGGATCTGCGGCTGGTAAACGAGGTCGGGCTCGACCCCGGCATCGACCACCTGATGGCGCATGACCTGGTCGCCGCCTACAAGGCCGCGCCCGAATTCGACAAGGCCAACACGGTCAGCTTTACCTCCTATTGCGGCGGCGTGCCGAAACAGGCCAACGCCTTTCGCTACAAGTTCAGCTGGGCGCCGGTCGGCGTGCTGAAGGCGCTGCGCTCGCCCTCGCGGTCGATCCGGCATTTCAGCGAGTTGCAGGTGTCTCGCCCGTGGGACGCGCTGTCACGCCACGACGCGCCGCTGGACCCGCCAGAGACCTTCGAGGTCTATCCGAACCGCGATTCGATCCCTTTCATGGCGCAATACGGCTTTGGCCCCGACTGGAAGGTGTCGGATTTCGTGCGCGGCACGCTGCGCCTGAACGGCTGGGCCGAGGCGTGGAAAGACATCTTCGCAGAGGTGGGCGAGGCCTCGGACGCGCGACTCGCAGAGATGGCGGCGGACCTGCTGCGCGACAACGCCTATGCGCCCGGAGAGCCGGACCGCGTGGTTCTTTGCGTCTCGCTCAAGGCCGAGCGCGACGGGCGGTCTGTCTGGCACAAGACCTGGGTGCTGGACGCCTGGGGCGACGCGCGCGGCTCTGCCATGGCGCGGCTGGTGTCGGTGCCGGTCTCGCTGGCGGTGGAGGCGGTGCTGGAGCGCGCCCTGCCCGCCGGCGTTCAGGCGGCCAGCGACGATCCCCGACTGGTCAAACGCTGGCTGGGCGAGGTCGGCGTGTTGGCGCAGCGCATGGCCCTGGTCGACCACCTTTGAACGGCACCCGGACGCGCAGACCGCCCGCCCCGTGACCACCTGCGGCAGGCAGAACGCCCAGCCACGCGCGCGCACTCTGGACAAGCCGTGCGCGGGCCTTAATCCTTGCCGCAGAACAGGAGACAGGGAGACCCCGATGAAACTCTGGACCACGACCGCCGCGCTGATCGCGCTGGCCCTGCCCGCCGCCGCACAGGACGACTGCGCCTCCGGCAAGACCCTGACCGAAGGCCGCCTGACCGTCGCCACCGGCAACCCCGCCTATTACCCATGGGTGATGGACGACGCCCCCGAAAGCGGCCAGGGCTTCGAGGCCGCGGTTGCCTATGCCGTGGCGGCCGAGATGGGCTTTGCCGCCGACCAGGTCGACTGGGTGCGCACCAGCTTCGACCAGGCGATCCAGCCCGGCGCCAAGGATTTCGATTTCAACCTTCAGCAATATTCGATCACCGAGGACCGCGAGAAGATGGTCGATTTCTCGGCCCCCTACTACACCTCCGCGATGGCCGTCCTCACCACCCAGGGAGTGGTCGACGCGGGCGCCACGCCCACGATCGAGTCCCTGCGCGCGCTGAAATGGGGGGCGGATGCCAACACCACCGCCGTGCCCATGCTGGCCGAGCTGATCCAGCCCGCAAGCGATCCGTTGCTCTACGGCGACAATGCCGACGTGACGGCCGCGATGCAGGCGGGCCAGATCGACGCGGCGCTCTTCGACCTGCCCACCGCGCTCTACCTCGCGGCAGTCGTGGTCGATGGCGGCGTCATCCTGGGGCAGTTCCCGCCCGAGCGCAGCCAGAACCCGGACCAGTTCGGCATGCTGATGGAAGAGGGCAGCGCGCTGAAGCCCTGTGTCGACGCGGCGCTGGCAAGCCTGACGGAAAGCGGCAAGCTGGCCGAGATCGAGGCCGAATGGCTTCAGGCCACTACCGGCGTTCCGCTGATCCAGTGACCGGGCCTTCTTCTGGCGGCAACCATCCCGGGGGTGACTGCTCCGCAGGAGCAGAGGGGGCAGCGCCCCCCTGCCCCGACCACGCCATGACCCAGACCAGACGCCAGATCTTCGAGGCGCGTCAACGCCGCCGGGCCAGCACCATCGCCGCCGCATCGACGGCGGGCGTGCTGCTGGCATTGATCGTGCTGATCCCGATGGCGCCTGGCTGGGAGGCGGTCAAGCGCAGCTTCTTCAACCCCGAGGTCTTCGCCCGCACCTTCCCCGGCCTGCTCGAGGCCTTCCTGCTCGACGTGGCGATCTTCGCCTGGTGCGCGCCGCTGATCGCCGCGCTGGGCCTGCTGGTGGCGCTGCTGCGCGACCTGCGCAGCCCCGCGCTCTACCCGCTGCGGCTGGCGGCAGTGGTCTATACCGACATTTTCCGGGGCCTGCCGGTGATCCTGGTGATCTACCTGATCGGCTTCGGCATTCCAGGTCTCGGCCTGCCGCGACCATGGAACTCGCCCTATCTCTGGGGCAGCCTCGCGCTGATTCTCGTTTATGCCGCCTACGTGGCCGAGGTGATCCGGTCCGGCATCGAATCGGTGCATGACAGCCAGCGCGCCGCCGCCCTGTCGCTGGGCCTCAGCCAGTCCGACACGATGCGCTACGTGATCCTGCCGCAGGCGCTGCGCCGGGTGGTGCCGGCCAACATGAACCTGTTCATCGCCTTGCAAAAGGACGTGGCGCTGCTGTCCTTCATCGGCCCGGTCGAGATCTTTCGCCAGGCCGGCGTCTACAAGTCCCTGCTGGCCAATTTCACGCCCTATGTCGGCGCGGCGCTGATCTTTCTCGCCATCACCATCCCGGCCACGCGCTACGCCGATCACCTGATGAACCGCGAAAGGCGGCGCCGGACATGAGCCTGCTGCGGCTGGAACAGGTGCAGAAGGCGTTCGGCGGCAACGCGGTGATCCGGGGTGTCGATCTCGAGATCGGCGCCGGAGAGATGGTCTGCCTGATCGGCGCCTCGGGCTCGGGCAAATCCACGCTCTTGCGGCTGATGAACCTGCTGGAGCCGGTCGATGACGGCCGGATATGGCTGGAGGGGGTCGACATTTCCGAGCCCGGCCTCGACCCGCAGCCGATCCGCCAGCGCATCGGCATCGTGTTCCAGCAATACAACCTCTTTCCGCACATGACGGCGGTCGAGAACGTGCTGCTGGCGCCCCGCCGGGTCCGGGGCCAGAGCCGCGAGCAGGCCCGCCCTAGCGCCGAGGCGCTGTTTTCGCGCTTCGGCCTTGCCGATCGGATGGAGCATTATCCAGACCAGCTGTCCGGCGGGCAACAGCAGCGGGTGGCGATCATCCGGGCGTTGGCGATGCAGCCGCAGATCATGCTGTTCGACGAGATCACCAGCGCGCTCGACCCCGAACTGGTGGGCGAGGTGCTGGACGTGCTTCGCTCCTTGCGCGACGAGGGCATGACGATGGTGCTGGCAACGCACGAGATGGCCTTTGCGCGAGAGGTCGCGGACCGGGTCTGTTTCCTCGACGGCGGGCGCATCGTCGAGATGGGACCACCGGAACAGGTGCTGGGCCATCCGCGCGAGGCGCGGACGCGGGCGTTTCTGTCGCGGGTTCTGTAGGAAAGCCACTCAGACCGGGTGCAGTTTCCCTGCTTCAAGCCGCACCCGGCGGTCCATCCGCGCGGCCAGTTCGAGATTGTGTGTGGCGATGACCGCCGAAAGCCCGGTGTCGCGCACGAGGTCCAGCAGCACGGCAAAGACCCGTTCGGAGGTTTCGGGGTCGAGGTTGCCGGTGGGCTCGTCCGCCAGCAGCAGGCGCGGCGCGTTG
The DNA here is from genome assembly GCF_018224955.1 of Thetidibacter halocola. GTDB lineage: Bacteria > Pseudomonadota > Alphaproteobacteria > Rhodobacterales > Rhodobacteraceae > Thetidibacter > Thetidibacter halocola. The sequence continues at coordinate 170,925 of NZ_JAGTUU010000005.1, read as the reverse complement.
GCCATCGCCCGGCAGAAGGCGACGCGTTGCTGCTCGCCCCCCGACAGGGCTGCGGGGCGGTGATCGGCACGATCCGACAGACCCACGCTGTCCAGCAGACCCTTGGCCCTCGCCTCGGCCTCGGCCCTGGACGCACCGTTGGCAAGCTGCGGCAGCACGATGTTCTCCAGCGCGGTGAACTCGGGCAGCAGGTGGTGAAACTGGTAGACAAAGCCCACATCGGCGCGCCGCACGGCGGTGCGGCGGCGGTCGGAGCGATCCTGCATCGCCTCGCCGCCGATCTCGACAGTCCCTGCATCGGGCTGGTCCAGCAGGCCCGCGATATGCAGCAGCGTTGACTTGCCCGCACCCGAGGGCGCGACCAGCGCCACCACCTCGCCCCGTGCGATGGAGAGGCTCGCGCCGCGCAGCACCTGCACCTCGCCGGGTTTTCCACGCTTGTAGACCTTTTCGATGCCTGAGAGGCGGAGGATCGGATCACTCATAGCGCAGTGCCTCGACCGGGTTCATTCGCGCTGCGCGGCGGGCCGGAAATATAGTGACGACAAAGGACAGGCCCAGCGACAGCATGACTGCCGACAGCACGTCACCCGCCTGGAGTTTCGCGGGCAGCGCATAGATGCCGCGGATCGACGGATCCCACACCCCGCCGCCCGAGAGATAGTTCACCGTGGCGAAGATCGGGTCGATATAGATCGCAAACACGCAGCCCAGCACCACGCCGGCAAGTGTGCCGAGGATGCCGGTAAAGGCCCCGCAGATGAAGAAGACCCGCATGACCGAGCCCTCGGTCAGGCCCATGGTGCGCAGGATGCCGATGTCGCGTCCCTTGTTCTTGACCAGCATGATCAGGCCCGAGACGATGTTCATCGTGGCGATCAGCACAAGCACAGAGAGGATGACGAACATCACGTTGTCCTCGATGTCCAGCGCGCGCAGGAACCCGCTGGAGGAATCCTGCCAGGTCCAGATCAGCGTACCGGGGCCCGCCGCCTGGGCGATGGGGCGGACGAGGTCTTCGATCGCCTCTGGGTCGGTCACGATGACCTCGAGTTCGTCCGCCACGCCCTCGCGGTTGAAATAGAGCTGCGCCTCGGCAAAGGGCATGTAGATGCGGGTGCGGTCGATGTCATAGCGCCCGGCGGTGAAGATATACGTCACCTCGTAGGCCTTCACCCGTGGGCTCACGCCAAAGGCGGTGCGCACCCCGTCGGGCGAGATCAGCTTGACGCTGTCGCCCAGTCCCACGCCCAGTTCCATCGCCACGCCCGAGCCGATGGCGACGCCATCACCGAACCGGGCAATCTCGCCGCGGCCGGTCTCGGGGTCGGCGACGCGGGGGATCGCGGCAAGGTCGTCTGCGGCGATGCCGAAGACCTCGACGCCCGCGTTGCGGCCGTTCGCGGTGGCCATGACCTGTCCCTTGACCAGCGGCGCCACGCGGATCACGCCCGGCACTTCGCGGACGCGCTCGGCCATGGCATCGTGGTCCGGCAGGGTGCGGGTGCTGCGCCCGGACTCGTCGCTGCGCTGGGTGTGATAGACCGTGGCGTGCGCGTTGGCGCCCAGGATCGTGTCGACGAATTCCGCCCGGAAGCCCGAGCGCACGGCCAGCGTGGCGATCAGGGCGAAGACCGCCAGCGTGATTCCGATCAGGCTGATCCAGGTCATCACGCTGACGCCGCCCTCGGCCCGGCGGGCGCGCAGGTAGCGCCAGGCGATCATCCACTCGAAGGGCGCGAAAGGGGCGGGACTGCGGGCCATGCATCTGCTCTTTTTGTTCGGGCGGAAACTGGCCTGTCCACCCGGTCGGGTCAAGCTATGGTTATGGGTGTCTTTCGCCATCGGCGGGAACGGGCAAAGGGGGTAGGCGATGAGGATACTGGTGATCGGCGCATCGCGCGGGATCGGACGCGCGGTGGTGGATGCGGCGCTGGAGGCAGGCCATTCGGTGCGGGCGCTGGCGCGCCACGTCGAGCGGATCGAACCCCGAGACAGGCTGGAGACCCTCGCGGGCGACGCGACGGACGCGGCCGTGCTGCGGCAGGCCATCGACGGGGTCGATGCGGTGGTGATGACCCTGGGCATCCGCGAAAGCGTCGCGATGTTGTGGCAGGACGTGACGCTGTTCTCGACCGCCACCGCCGCGCTGGTGCCCCTGATGGAGAAAAACGGGCCAAGGCGGCTGATCGCCGTCACCGGGATCGGCGCGGGTGACAGCCGCGCCGCGCTGTCCGGGCCGGAACGGTGCGGACACCGGATCATCTTTTCGAAACCCTACCGCGACAAGACGCGGCAGGAGGAGATCATCCGCGCCTCGCGCCTCGACTGGACACTGGTGCGCCCGACGATCCTGACCAACAACCGCGCCTCGGGCGATTACCGCGTCATGGTAGAGCCGAAGGACTGGCGCATGGGCATGATCAGCCGGGCGGACGTGGCGGATTACGTGATCCGTGCGCTGCAGGACCCTGCGACGATCGGGACTGCGCCGGTTCTGGCGCGATAAGGTAGGATCGGCGCATGCCGAACTGGACCCGTTTGACCGAAGCACAGATCAGGAAGGCCGAGGCCGAAGGCAAGCTGCGCGGCCTCGAGGGCGAGGGCAAGCCGCTGCCCTATCGTCCCGGCGATGCGCTGATCGATCCGGGCGACGCGGTGGGATTCCGCATCATGGCCGAGGCCGGCGCGCTGCCCCAGGAAATCGCGCTGAAGGTCGCGCTGGACGCGGCGCGGACCGAGTGGCAGGCGGCCACCGGCGCAGAGGACAAGAAGCGCCTGATGTCGAAGATCGCGGACTTGCAGACACGCTACGAGATCGCGCGCGATGCCAGGCGGCGGTTCCTGCGGTAAGCGCGCGGCGGGCTCTGCCCCCGTCGCCTGCGGGGACTCCCCCGGGATATTTTCGGCCAGAAGAAGCCTGCGCACGGCCCTTGAACGCCTCGCCCGGTCTGGCATAACTCGCTCCATGACCGGACCCAGATATCCCGCCCTGATCGAATCCCTGCCCGAAACCGTGCCCTTCGTCGGGCCCGAGGTGCAGGAGCGCGCGCGCGGCAAAAAGTTCCGGGCGCGGCTGGGGGCGAACGAGTCGGTCTTTGGCCCCTCGCCCTTTGCCGTGGCGGCGATGCAGGACGAGGCGGCCGAGATCTGGAAATATGCCGATCCCAGCCATGCCGAGCTGAAGGATGCGCTGGCCGTCAGCCTTGGCTGCGGGCCGCAGAACATCGTCCTGGGCGAAGGGATCGACGGGCTGCTGGGCTATACCGTGCGGCTGCTGGTGGCGCCGGGGGATGCGGTGGTGACCTCGGACGGGGCCTATCCCACGTTCAACTACCATGTCGCGGGCTATGGTGGCGTGCTCCACAAGGTGCCCTATCGTGACGATGCCGAGGATCTCGGGGCGCTGTTCGCCAAGGCGGCTGAGGTGGACGCCAAGCTGGTCTACCTGGCCAATCCCGACAACCCGATGGGATCGTGGCACTCGGGCCACGCCATCGAGAAGGCGCTGGCCCACCTGCCCGAGGGCTGCGTGCTGGCGCTGGACGAGGCCTATGTCGAGTTCGCGCCACATGGTGCCATCCCCGAGATCGACATCGAGGATGACCGCGTGATCCGGTTCCGCACCTTTTCCAAGGGCTACGGCATGGCCGGGGCGCGGGTGGGCTATGCCTTTGGCAATGCGCGCTTCATCAAGGCCTTCGACAAGATTCGCAACCATTTCTCGATGAACCGGGTGGCCTATGCCGGGGCGCTGGCCGCGTTGCAGGACCAGGACTGGCTGGAAGAGGTCCAGCAGCTGGTGGCCGAGGCCAAGGCCGGGATCGGCCGCATCGCCGAGGCGAACGGGCTGACGCCCCTGCCCTCGGCCACGAATTTCGTCGCGGTGGATTGCGGGCGGGACGGCGCGTTCGCGCGCCGCGTGCTGGCGGCGCTGGCCGAAGAGGGCGTCTTTGTCAGGATGCCCTTTGTCGCGCCGCAGGACCGCTGCATCCGCATCAGCGCCGGCCGGGCCGAGGACCTCGCCGTGCTGGCCGAGGCGCTACCCAAGGCGCTGGCCGCCGCGCGCGGCTGAAATCAGCCGACATTAACCGAATCTTGAGCGGTTGCCGCAAAAGTGACCCACGGGGGCGCTTGAAGCGCTATTTTGAATGTCTGCGTACCGAATGCGGGAGCACGCGATGGAGAACCGTCATCCTCAGCGGGTCGAGGACTACACGACCGCGAATCTCATCCTGATCTTCGTCAACCTGCTGTGGATGTTCGGCATCCTGTGGTCATGGCTCGGCATCGGTGCCGTGCTGGTCGCGGGCGCCGTAATCAACCACATGATAGCCCGGCTGGAGGCGGTGCGCGCACGGCGCGAGGCCGCCATGGACCGGTTCGGAAAGCCCGACGCGCAGGGCTGCAACCTGTCGCCGGACGATCCCGACCCGGTCTGAGTGTCGCTCAGGCCAGTTCCGCCAGGCGCGCCGCCGCGGCGGATGCCCCACCCGCCCGGTGCGGGATCTCCAGCGCGCAAAGCCCCGCCTCGACCACGCCAAGAAGGCCGAGGATCATGTGACCGTTCACATGGCCCATATGGCCGAAGCGGAAATAGCCCTCGCCCTTCGGATCCTCGGGTTCCGACATCCCAAGGCCGATGCCCAGCGTCACGCCCGCCTTGCGATCCGTCCATTCCCGCAGGCGCGCCCCCAGCGGCGCACCGACCCGCAGGGTCGAGACCGCGTGGCTGCGATGGGCCGGATCCTCGATGTTGAGGCGCAGCGGCCCGTCCTGTCCCCAATGTTCGACGGCGGCCCAGACGGTGCGGGCCAGCGCCGCGTGACGCGCCCAGACCGCCTCGATCCCCTCGGCCCGGATCATGTCCAGCGCCGCGCGCAGGCCAAACAGGTGATGCGTGGGCGCCGTGCCACCGAAATACTGGTAGAACATCTCGGGGTGGGCGCGCGGGCTCCAGTCCCAGTAGCGCGAGACCAGCGGCAGGCGCTGGCGCGCTGCATCGGCCCGGTCGTTGAAGAAAACAAAGCCCATGCCGGGCGGCACCATCAGCCCCTTCTGCGAGCCGGTGATTATCACGTCGACGCCCCAGGCATCCATCTCGAAACGGTCGCAACCCAGCGAGGCGATGCAATCGGCCATCAGCAGCGCCGGATGCCCGGTTTCGTCCAGCACGGCCCGCAGCGCCGCGACGTCGGATCGCACGGAACTGGACGTGTCCACGTGCACGGCGAGGATCGCCTTGATCTTCTGCCCGCTGTCAGCCAGCAGCGCGGCGCGCACGCGCTCGGGGTCGATGGGGGTGCGGCGGCCGTGGTCGATGACCTGCGTCTCGATCCCCATGCCCGCCGCCATGTCTGCCCAGCCGAACCCGAAGCGCCCACAGGCCGGCACCAGCACCGTCTCGCCCGGCGCGACGGTATTGGCCAATGCCGCCTCCCACGCGCCATGGCCGTTGCAGATATACATGGCCACGTGCCCCTCGGTCCGGGCGACATAGCGCAGGTCGGGCACGATCCCGGCCACCATCTCGACCAGGGCGCCCTCGTAGATGTTCGGCGCGGCGCGATGCATTTCCTGCAAGACGCGCTCGGGCATGACCGAGGGGCCGGGAATGGCGAGATACGGGCGACCGTTTGAGAGGGTCATGCGGCGGGCTCCTGACTGATGCGGCGCGCGTCACACTAGCCTTCGCACGCGCAGCGTCAATCGCCCGCGCGCTTGCGCATGGACGCGCCAGCGCCTATGTGGCGCGGGTCTGCGAAAAAGGGACGCGCATGCTCGGAAAACTCTGGACCCGCATGGAAAACGCCGAACGGCGCTTCCGCCGCAGCTGGGGAAAGGATGTCGAGACGCCTTCGGGGCGGTTCTGGGCGAAGGTGCATTATCACCTGTTCGACCACGCCTTCCTGCGCATCCTGTGGACCAATTTCTGGCCGGTGGCGCCTGGCGTCTGGCGCTCGAACCAGCCCACCCATGCGCGTTTCGAGCGCTACAAGGCGATGGGAATCCGCACGGTGATCAACCTGCGCGGGCCCGACAAGCACGCCCATTACAAGTTCGAGAAGGAAAGCGTCGAGGCGCTGGGCCTGACCCTGGTCGATGCCAAGCTCTGGGCGCGGCATGCCGCCCCTCGCGACGCCATCCTCGAGGTGCTCGAGGCGCTGCGCGACGCCGAACGGCCGATGATGTTCCACTGCAAGTCGGGCGCCGACCGCGCCGGCTTTGTCGCGGCCATGTACCAGATGGTGTTCGACGACGTGCCGGTGCAGGAGGCGCGCAAGCAGCTGGGCCTGAAATTCCTGCACCTGAAGTTCACGAAGACCGGCGTGCAGGATTACGTCCTCGACGTCTACGAGGCGCGGCTGGCCCACGGGGCCATCGCCTTCGAGGAGTGGATCCGCCACGAATACCGGCACGTGGCGCTGTTCAAGGCCTACAAGGCCGGTGTCGCGCCGGATGCCATCGCGCGGCAGATGATGGAGACCCGCACCCCGGCCTGATCCGGCAATGCGGGCCGGGTCAGGACCCCAGGGCCACGTGTGCGCCCTCGGCCTGCATCGGACCCTCGGCGCGGTCGAAACGCAGATAGGCGATGCCCTGCCCCCCCGCCTGAGTATAGAGCGTGCCGGCAGGCTTTCCGTCCGCCGTCAGTATCTCGGTGCCGATGGGCGCCGCGCCCTCGACCGACACGGTGACGAAGCCCTTGCGCAGCTCGGTCTTGTGTTTCATCCGGGCGGTCACTTCCTGCCCGACATAACAGCCCTTGCGGAAATCGACGCCGTTCAGGCGTTCGAACCCCGCCTCGAGGATGAAGGTGTCTTGCGTCAGTTCGACCCCGGTTTCGGGCACGCAGGCCGCGACGCGCAGCGCGTCCCAGTCCGCGGCCTCGCCCGGCTGGCCGTCATAGCCGCGCCATCCCAGCGACGGGTGGCGCGGGTCGGCAAAGGCGCCCTCGGGCGGCGTGCCGAGGCCGCGCGTCACCACGCGGTCGGTCTGCGATATCTCGACCTTCGAGCGCAGCTTGTATAATCCCAGCCGCTGCATCAGACCCGGTGCAAGGTCGCTGGCCACGTCCAGCAGGATCGCCTCGCCCTGCGGGACGAGGAAGAAGTCCGCCAGGTACTTGCCCTGCGGCGTCAGGATCGCGGCATAGACCATGCCCCGGTCCAGCCGGTTGACGTCGTTCGTGACGAGGCCCTGCAGGAAATGCCGGGCATCCGGGCCGGTGATCTGAAAAACCGTTCGGTCGGTCGGTGACATGGCTCTCCCCTTTTGCCCCTAGCTGCCATATAGGGGCGACCGATCCAAGCGAACAGGGACGCGATGCGCGCGCCAATCTCCGTCGTCATTCCGACGCTTCAGGCAGAGGCCAGCCTGCCGCTGTGCCTTGCCTCTCTGGGCGAGGGGCTGGCAGCCGGGCTGATCCGCGAGGTCATCGTCAGCGACGGCGGATCGACCGACGGGACGCGGGCTTTGGCCGAGGCAGCGGGGGCCGAGATCGTCACCGGCGTGCCCTCGCGCGGGGGACAGTTGCGGCGCGGCGCGCAGGCGGCGCAGGGCGCGTGGCTGCTGGTGCTTCATGCCGACACCGTGCTGGCCGAGGGGTGGAGCGAGGCCGCGCTTGCGGCCCTGTCGCGGCAGGGCGCGTGGTATTTTCGCCTGCGCTTCGACGCCGGGGGGCTGGCGCCAAGCGTGGTGGCGGGCTGGGCCAACCTGCGCGCGCGCCTGTTCGGCCTGCCCTATGGCGACCAGGGACTGCTGATCGACCGGGCGACCTATGACGCGGCAGGCGGCTTTGCCGACATCCCCCTGATGGAGGACGTGGCGCTGGCGCGGGCGCTGCGCGGGCGGTTGCGCAGGCTGGAGGCCACAGCCATCACCTCGGCCGCGAAATACCGGCGGCAGGGCTGGCTGCGGCGCGGGGCGCGCAACTTGTGGACGCTGACGCGCTACCTGTCCGGCGCCGACCCCGAACGCCTGGCCCGCGCCTATCGGCGATAGCGTTTCTCGAAGGTTTCCGTCACGCATCCCGCGCCCTGCCCGCGCATCAGCGCCTGCGAGCCCGCGTTGACCGCAAAGACATGCGCAATCCAGCCGGTGCAGCCCGCCGCACGGCTGTCCTGCTCGAACCGGGCGATCAGCCGAGCCGCAAGGCCGCGCCGGCGCCAGACCGGCTCGACCCAGACGTGGTCGAGCAACGCGCGCCGCAGCGGCCGGGTGACGGCATCCCCGGGGCGGTCCTGCACCAGCCACATGAGGTAGCCGCGCGCCACGCCCTCGGTGCGGTAGACCAGCACCCGCGCCCCCCGCTCCATCGCCTCGTTGAAGAAGCCTTCAAGCGCGGCGGGGTCGCCGTCGCCATGCAGCCGGTGCGGCGCGTGGGGTAGATGACAGGCGTTGAGGTCGCGCAGCATGTCCGCCAGCGCCGGGATGTCGGTCTGGGTTGCCTCGGTAATCATGAAAAAAAGCCTCCTGGCCCTGGGGCCGGGAGGCTGATCTGGGTATGGCACCCCCGGCGGTTGCACGGGGGTGGACACGGCCGCGCGGGTTATGCGCGTTCCGAATACTCCATCGTCTCGGTGTTCACGATGATCGCCTCGCCAGGCGCGATGAAGGGCGGCACCGAGATGCGCAGGCCATTGTCGAGCACCGCTGGCTTGAAGCTGTTGGCCGCGGTCTGGCCCCGCACCACCGGCTGCGTGTCCTCGACGGTGCAGGTCACCTTGGCCGGCAGGGACGCGTTCAACGCTTCGTCCTCGTGGAATTCGACGTGGATGGTCATGCCGTCCTGGAGGAAGGGGCGACGCTCGCCCAGGATATCTGCGGGCAGCTGGACCTGCTCATAGGTCACGGTATCCATGAAGATCAGCTGGCCGGACTCCTCGTAGAGGAACTGCATGTCCTTCATTTCCAGTTTGACCATTTCGACCTTGTCGACGCTGCGAAAGCGTTCGTTCAGCTTCGAGCCGGTGCGCAGGTTTCGCATCTCGACCTGGGCAAAGGCGCCGCCCTTGCCGGGCTTGACGTGGTCGACCTTGACCGCCGCCCAGAGGTGGCCATCATGTTCGAGAACGTTGCCGGGACGGATTTCGTTCCCGTTGATCTTGGGCATGTGTCAAAACCTTGACAAAAGGTTGATGAATTATCCTCGCCCCCTATATCTGGCGTCTGGTGGGCTGGCAAGCCAACGACATCTCGCGCCGCGATGCAGAGAGATTTGCGTAAATTGCATAGGAGCTATGCAGAAGCGGGGTATCCGAATCGCCGCGAATAGGTCATAAGCCGCGCTACGCCAAAAAACACAAGAGCCAAAAAACAAAGGTCGAACCATGAAAGATTTCGTTGACGGCACCGCCTTCAATGCCGAGCAAGGCAACCGCGCCCGCAAGCTTTTTGCGGCGGTGGTGCTGGCTGCCCTGGACGATGCGATCGCCGACGACAAGAAATACGGCAACGGCCCCGAGCAGATCGCCCGCTGGGCACGGTCGCGCGACGGGCGCGAGGTTCTGACCTGCGCCGGGATCGACCCGAACGAGCGCGTGGTCAAGGGCCTGATGGAATTCGTTGCCAAGGGTGTGCGCACTTCGGTCGCGCTGTCGCGCGAGGAATCCGAGCGCCGCAATGCCGCGCTTGCGGCGGAGCGTGCCGAAGCCGCCTGACACGTCTGCCCCGTGCACAGCGAAACGCGCCCCTCGGGGCGCGTTTCGTTTTGTTTGGGCCTTCCGAAAGGGCCGCGCGCGCCTAGTCGAAATCCTTGCTGACCAGGACGCGGTGGATCTCGCGGCGAACCAGCTTGCGCACGTTACGGGTGATCCGCTCGCCCAGCGCGCCCTGCAATTCCTGGCGTACGATATCGGCCACCATCTCGCGCAACGCCTCTTCGTCGATGGACAGGAGCCCGTCCTCCGCCAGAAGGTCTATGGCGCTGTCATCCTTTTTCCGGTCATGCGCCGGGGGGGCAATCGTCGTCGCGGCGTCGTCCCGACGGCTTGTCGGCGTTGCGCGCTGTTCCGGGGCTGTGGCCGGCCCGGTGTCCATCGTATCGCGCTTTTCTGTGGCCACGACAGGCTGCGGCGATTCCGGGCCACCGAGATGCGCCTGTCCTTTGTCCTCGGTCACCTCGCGTGCAATCGACGGTGGCCGCGCACCGCCGTCACCCGGCGGGCGGGCCGCGACCGCAGCCTTGTCCGATTTCTCGGCATGCTCGGTCCGGGAAGTCGCGGTCTGCCAGGCAAGCGCCGGCGGCGGGCTATGCTGGAACAGGGCACGACGGTTGGCCGGCTCTGGTTCTGCGTCCCACTCGGCGCGGTCATCGGTCTCGGATACCAGCCGCTCCAGCGCAGCGATCTTGCGCTCGAGAGTGTCTTCGCCGTTCCGCTCGGCCGAGTCTGTGTCGTCTTCCTCGGACGGATCGAACTCCCGATGACGAACATCCTCCTTGAGCGGTTTGCTCTCAGCCTGCTGCGGACCCTCACGCTTGCTGAAGACCAGCGTGTCGCAAAGGTCGTCGACATGCTCGGCCAGCAGACGGTGAGCTTCGCCGACCAAGATCTGGGTAGCATCCCGAGAACCGACATTGGCCGCATCGTCGGCACTGGCACTGGTCTTGTCCGTAGCTTCGGGCTCCGCATCCTTCCGATCCCGCGAACCGTTTCCGATTCGCAGCGCTGGTGTCAGCACCAGCTTTTCAGTTTGCGCAGGCTTGCCTGACTTGGGCCGGGAATCCTCGGATACCAGTCGCCGAATGGACGACAGCACATCCTCGATATCCGAATAGGTCACGGGATCTGACATTGTTCTTGTTCCACTCTCACCTCGTTCGAGAGTGTAGCCGAGCAGGACTCATCCCACAACAGACCGCGACAATCCTATTGTTTTCCCAGGGCGCGCAGGACGCGGTCCAATTGCTCGCCCTCGCGGCTCAGCTTGGTCGGGGCGGTCTTGACCAGGTTGTAATACTCGGCCGGATCGTAACGCGGCACGTTCAACCCCAACTGTTCCGAGGTCAGACGGCCGAGCGAGGCAAGCACGGCATAGGCCGCGATGGTCTCGTCCACCTGAGAGGAAACGAGGCTGGCACGCGCATCCAGCAGTTCCTGTTCGGCATCCAGCACGTCCAGCGTGGTGCGTGCGCCAAGCTTGGCCTCTTCGCGCACGCCGCGGAAGGCGACGGTGGCGGCTCGGACCTGCGATTCGAACGCGTCCCGGCTGGCGCGCGCCACTTCGAGCCGCGCATAGGCATTGCCCACGTCCTGTTCCACCTGGAAGCGGGTAACATGCAGGTTGGCGCGGGCCTGGTCGCGCTCGGCCATCGCCTTGCGGACGGCGGCGAGGCGGGCACCGCCGGAATAGATCGGCCCCTCGGCGTTCAGCGACAGCGACCCGCCCCGCGAGAAGTCACGCTCGCCGAAGTTCTGGGTGTTGCCATACTGGCCGCGCAGCGTGACCGTCGGGCTCATCTGCGCCTCGGCGATCAGAATGCCCAGTTCGCGCGCAGTGACCAGGCGCTGGGCCTGTCCCATCGTCGGATGCAGCCGCAGCGCCTCGCCCTTGGCGGCGTCGACGCTGGCCGGGATGGCCGGCAACCTGGAGGGCGCGACCAGCTGGCCGGGCTTGCGGCCGACGGCGGCGCGGTATTCCTCGACCGCGATCAGCAGCGAGCCCTGCGCCCCGGACAGCGCACTGCGGGCGGCGGCCAGACGGGCCTCGGCCAGGGCGACATCGGTGCGGGTCACTTCGCCCACCTCGAACCGATCCTGCGCGGCGCGCAGTTCCTGCTGGATGACGCGCACGTTGTTCTCGCGCAGCGCCACCGTCTCGATCGCGCGGCGGACTTCCATGAAGGCCTCGACCGCACGGAAGAGGATCTGCTGCTCGACCGCGACGAGCCCGGCGCGCGTGGCCAGTACGGCCTCTTTCGCGGCGTCGAGACGCAGCTTGCGGTTGCCGCCGTCGAACACGGTCAGGCTGGCGATCAGCGAGATCGTGGCGGTCGTCGTGGCCGACTGCCGGACGCTGTAGACGCCAAAGCTGTTGGACCCGCCAGAGGTTCCGAACTGGCGGGTGACGTCACCGCTCCAGCTTAGGACGGGGCGCAGGGCCGCGACGGCGCCGGCGACATCCTCGTCGGCGGCGCGCAGCACCGCCCGGTTCTGTTCAAGAAGGCCGCTGGTCTGGTAGGCGCCTTCCAGCGCCGAGGCCAGCGTTTCCGCCTTGGCGGGCAAAGCCGCCAACATTGTTACGGCGCCCAGCACGGCGCCCACTCGCTTGATCCTGCTGAACACTGCCCGGTCCTCTCTGCTCGTGACCCTGTTTTTCCTCGCGCCGTTCTAGAGCGCGAATTCCCTTGCCTTCTCGAAGCCGGGAAGGACCGGCGCCCCCGCGTTGAACGCGAAACGCCAGCTCATCCGACCGTCCAGCTTGTGCCCGATCCTAACCGTGCCAAGCGCATTGTCCATAAAGATGCAGGCGATGCGGCCGCCATCCTTGAGCTGCGCGACCAACCCGGCGGGAACCTGTTCGACCCCGCCCTCGACAAGGATCGCGTCATAGGGGCCGTGCTCGGCCACCCCGTCGGCAAGCGCGCCCTCGTGCAGGATCACGTTGTCCGACCCCTGTTCGGTCAGGATGGCCTGCGCCTCTTCCACCCTCTCGGCATCGTCCTCCAGCGCGACGACGGCCTCGGCGATGCGGGCTATGACGGCCGGGCCATAGCCCAGGCCCGCGCCGACATGCAGGACGAGGTCGTTGTTGGACAGGTCCAGCGCGTCCAGCATCTTGGCAAAGCTGCGTGGCTCGAGCAGCACGCGCCCACCACCCAAAGGCACATTGTCCGAGACATAGGCCGCCTCGATCCGGTCGCGGGGCACGAAGGCCTCGCGTGGCACCGTCAGCATCGCATCGATGATCGGGAACTCGGTGACGTCAGAGGGGCGGACCTGCGTATCCACCATCATCCGGCGGCGCGTGGCGAAGTCAGTCATATACTAAACTCGTCCGTTCAGAATTGTTCGGCAGAGTGTGCCATATTCCTCTCGAGGGAGCAATGTCCCGCACCGGGAATTCCCCGCAGGGCGTCGGTCTGCCGCGCCGGGCGGCACGGGCACCCGGGCTTGCCGGATCGACGCTTGACGCCGCAACCGGTTGCCCTTATCACGCCGTCACTCTGGCGGGTTGGCGGAGAGGTTACGCAGCGGATTGCAAATCCGTGTAGACCGGTTCGATTCCGGTACCCGCCTCCATCTCCCTTCCTGACGCGCAAACCTTGGTGCAGCCTGCTGGCGCGCGACGCCGCACAGGGGGACAGGCCTGCGCGATTGTCGGCCCGGAACGTGCATGATACCGTGCCCCCGGACAGAGGCAGAGCAGCCCGGATGACAGCACTCACCCAATTCGACCGGCTCGAGGCATCGGGGCTGTGGCGGGCCGCGCCCGACGCGCAGCGCCGCGATGTCGTGGTCTCGCTCGGCGATGCGACGCTGACGATCAGCGACATCAAGGGCGAAATCCTGGCACACTGGTCGCTGGGCGCGGTGCGCCGCGCCACTGGGCCGAAAGTGCCCGCGATTTTCCATCCCGACACCGACCCCGGCCAGACCCTGGAGCTGGCCGAGAACGAGCGCGAGATGATCGAGGGCATCGACCGGCTGCTGCGCGCCATCGACCGGCGCCGCCCCCGGCCCGGCAAGCTGCGCATGACGCTGACGGCGCTGGCCGTGGCGGCCTTCGCCGGGGCGGCGGTGTTCTGGCTGCCGGAGGCGCTGGAGCGCTACACGGTCAAGGTGGTGCCGGCGGTCAAGCGGACCGAGATCGGCCAGACCCTGATCGGCCACCTGCAACGCGTCACCGGGGCGCCCTGCATCAACCCGCAGGCCCGCGCGCCACTGGACCGACTGGCGCGGCGCCTGCTGGGGCCGGATGCGGCGGGGCGGCTGGTCGTTCTGCGCGACTGGGACGGGCAGAGCGCGCACCTGCCCGGTCGCTTCATCCTGCTCGACCGCGCGATCATCGAGGATCACGAGGATCCCGACGTGGTGGCGGGCTATATCGTCGCCGAGGCGCTGCGCGCGGCAGAGCGCGATCCACTGGCGGAACTGCTGGATTTCGCCGGGCTGCGCGCCAGCCTCGTGCTGCTGACCACGGGTTCGCTGCCCGATGCCACTCTCGAGGCCTATGCCGAGCGCCTGCTGACCCTGCCGCAGACTGAGCTGCCGCACGACACCCTGTTGCGCGCCTTCGCCGCGGCCGAGTTGCGCAGCACGCCCTATGCCTATGCGCGCGACATCACCGGCGAAAGCACCCTGCCCCTGATCGAGGCAGACCCGCGCGCCGCCGAGGGCAGCCGCCCGGTGCTGACGGATTCCGACTGGGTCCGGTTGCAGGGCATCTGCGGCGCCTGACTCGAAACGGGCCGCCCCGCCGGGACGGCCCCCGTCGCCGATGGATGTGCGGTCAGCGCAGGGTGGCCTGCACGTAACCCGTTGCATGCGTCGCCCGCAGACCGCCTTCCGCCGCCGCCGCATCGCCATAGGGCCCGACCAGGACCATCGTCATGCCGCGTCCCTTGGCAAAGCGCACCGGCAAGCCCGCAGAGCGGAGCCGTTGCGCGGCGGCCCGGGCCTTGGCCTCGGTGGTGAAGGCGCCGACCAGCACGTAGCGCGTTGCGGCCTTCGGGGTCGACCGGGTCGAGACGACCGCCTCTCGCGGGGCGGCGCCCTGGGTCGAGACCGTCGTGCCGCCGGAATGCGCCGTGACGCGGCCAACGGTCACCGGGTCCTTGATGGTGTGGCGCCTGGCTGTCACGACGCTTTCGCGCGGGACCGTGTTGGTCCAGACGTGCTGGGTCGCGTAATAGCCCTCGACCGTCTGCAGGGCGCGATGCGGGTTCAGCCGGTCGTCGTCCCAGGCCGGGCGATAGCCCTCGGGCACCGAGGGTTCGACGACATTCAGCTGTTCATAGACGTGGCGCGGCATGATCCGGGTCTCGGGCGCAAGCCCCTCCTTCCCGACGATCACAACACGTTTGACGATGGTGGCATGGGGCGTGTCCTGCGGGTGGCAGCGCACCTCGAGCGTGCGGTTGCGCCAGGTGCGCGTGGTCGCCGTGCCGCCATTGGCGCAGGGATGCAGCGCAAAGGCCGGGCCAGGCGACGCCACGGGGGCGATCGCCGGAACCTCGGCGACGATCCGAGGCGGCGGGGCCGCTGCGGGTTTCGAGGCAGGCGCGCGCATGACGCGCGGTGCGGCTTCGATCCGGGCGGGCGCGGCCTGCGCAGTCGCGGTGGGGCGCGGCGCTGTGGTGGCCTCTGGCGCGATCGTGATCTGCTGGGGCGCAGTGGCCTGCGCCGGCCGGGTGGGCGCTGGCGCCGGAGCGGCCGCGGCGGCCGCCCCGAAGGTCGGCGTCTGCCCGCAGATCGGCTGGCGGCTACGGTTGACCCGCGGCACCCAGGTCACGTTACCATCAAACCCGGCTCGGACAAAGATGCAGCCGTTGTTGTCGACGAATTGCAACCCGGTGTACGAGGCGGGCGGGAAATTCGCCGGGACCTCGGAAAAACCCTGCGCCGAAGCTGGCTGGGTTGCGGATATCAACGCTGTCACGTAAAGCGCGGCAAACGCGCGTGTTTTCAAAGCCATGTCTGCCCCCACAGATGCAGGGTCAGCATGCCCGAGGAACTTTCGCGTGTAAAGCGAGGCGATCCCCGGGATTTCGCTTATTTTGTGCCGAACATCCGGTCGCCCGCATCCCCTAGACCCGGGACGATGTATCCATGCTCGTTCAGGTGGTCATCCAGCGAGGCCGTGACCACAGGCACGTCGGGATGCGCCTCAGCCATGTGGGCGACGCCCTCGGGCGCGGCCAGCAGGCAGAGAAATCGGATGTCCTTGGCGCCCGCCTTTTTCACCAGGTCCACCGCCGCGGCCGAGCTGTTGCCCGTCGCCAGCATCGGGTCGACGACGATCACCACGCGATCCTCGAGATCGGAGGGCAGCTTGCAGTAATACTGCACCGGTTGCAGCGTCTTTTCGTCCCGGTACAGCCCGATGAAGCCCACCCGCGCGGAAGGAACCAGTTCGAGTATCCCATCCAGCAACCCGTTGCCCGCCCGCAGGATGGACACCAGCACCAGTTTCTTGCCCTCCAGGACGGGGGCGTCCATCGGGCCCATCGGTGTCTCGATCCGCTCGGTCGTCACGGGCAGGTCGCGCGTGACCTCGTACGCCAGGAGCAGGCTGATCTCGCGCAGCAGGCGGCGGAAATCGCCGGTGGGCGTTTCCTTGCGGCGCATGTGGGTCAACTTGTGCTGCACGAGCGGGTGGTTCACCACGGTGAGCGTGTCGGTCATGTCTCGGGCTCCAGGCGTTTGAGGATGGCGTCGCGCGTGGCGTCGTCGCAGAAGGCCGCATGCATCGCATTGCGGTTGATTTCAAGGAAATCCGCCTCGTCCCAGCCGAAGGTCTTGGCCAAGTCGGTGTATTCCTTGCGCATCGTCGTGTGGAAGAAGGGCGGGTCGTCTGTGCTGACCGTGACCTTGACACCCGCCTTGCGCAGCCGCTCGATCGGGTGATCCTTCAGAGACGGGAAGACGCCAAGAAAGACGTTCGATCCGGGGCAGACCTCCAGCGTGATGCCCTCCTCGGCGATCATCTCGACCGTGGCGGGATCGGCGATGGCGCGCACGCCATGGCCAATGCGGGACACGCCCAGGTCGCGGATCGCGTTGCGCGCCTCGGAGGCGCCGCGCCATTCGCAAGCATGGCTGGTCAGGCCCAGCCCGGCCTCGCGCGCCATGTCGAAACTGTATGCGAAATCCTTTTGCTCGCCCCTGTTCTCGTCCCCCGCCATGCCGAAACCGCAAAGCCAGTCGCCCGCCGTCTCGGCGGCACACAGCGCGGCGCGTTTCGCCTTGTCCGGGCCAAAATGGCGGATGCAGGTGACGACGCCGCGCAGGGTAATCCCCATGTCGCGCTCTGCCGCGTCCGCAGCCTCGCGGATGGCATGCAGGTATTCGCGCCACGCGGGAACGTCACCGCCGCCACAGAAATCCGGCGACAGGAAGGTTTCGGCATAGATCACACCGTTCTTCGCGCATTCCTCGAGGACAGCGGTGGTCAGCCGCGCATAGTCGTCGGGCGTTTTCAGGACCGATGTCGCGGCCTCATAGACCGACAGGAAATGCACAAAATCCCGATAGGCGTAGGAGCCGTCGCGATTGAAGATGCCCGACAGGTCGACATGCTTTTCCTTGGCCAGGCCGCGGATGAAGCCGGGCGGCGCGGCGCCCTCGAAATGCAGGTGCAGTTCGGTCTTGGGCAGCGCTGCGATCTGCTCCAGCCGCTCTTCGTCCAGCGCGGCGATCCGCTCGCGTCGTTCCTCGTCCATCGGCTTCCCTTACAGAAAGGAGTGTCCCGGCCCCTGCGCCGGCACCCCCAGATGCGCGGCGATGCTCGCCGCCACGTCAGTGAATGCCACCAGCCCCAGGCAGCCGGCACCGAGGCCCGCCACCAGCACCGGCACGCGTTCTCGCGTGTGGTCGGTGCCGCTCCAGCTTGGATCGTTGCCATGATCGGCGGTCAACAGCAGCATGTCGCCCGCGCGCAGGCGCGCCAGCAGGCGACCCAGTTCGGCATCGAACCATTCGAGGTGCCGCGCATAGCCCGCGATGTTGCGGCGATGGCCGTAAAGACTGTCGAACTCGACGAAATTGGCGAAGATCAGGCTGCCGTCCTCAGCCGTGTCGACCAGGTCGGCAAGGTGCCTCATCAGCGTTGCATCGTCGCCCTTGCGCACCTCGTCGATGCCGGTCATCGAAAAGATGTCGCCGATCTTGCCCACCGCATAGACGCGCCGTCCGGCATCCTGCACCCAGTTGGTCAGCACCGGCGCGGGCGGCCTGATCGCGTAGTCGTGCCGGTTGGTCGTGCGGGTGAACCCGCCCGGCTGGCCCACGAAGGGCCGCGCGATCACCCGGCCCACGCGCATCGTGTGCAGGTGCGGCGCCAGCGTCTGGCACAGGGTCAGCAACCGATCGAGGCCGAACGCCTCTTCGTGGGCGGCGATCTGGAATACGCTGTCAGCAGAGGTGTAGCAGATTGGGCGACCCGTCTTCAGGTGCTCTTCGCCGAACTGCTCGATCATGACCGTTCCGGAGCCGTGGCAATTGCCAAGGATGCCGTCCACCCCCGCGATTTCGCAGACTTTCGCCACCAGATCGTCAGGAAAGGCGGGCACGGTGTCGGGGAAATAGGTCCAGTCCCAGGGCACGGGCAGCCCCGCCAGTTCCCAGTGTCCCGAGGGCGTGTCCTTGCCCGGCGAGATCTCCGTCGCCGCGCCCCAGCGCCCGGTTGTGGCGGCCGGCTCATGGCCAGACGGGGCAAGGCCGCTTGCGAGGTGAAGCGCGTGGAACAGGCCTAGCCGGTCCAGGTTCGGCACGGCCAGCGGCCCGCTGCGCCTGTCCTCGGCCCGACCCTCGGCGCAGGCCATCGCGATATGACCCAGCGTGTTCGCGCCGGTGTCCGGGCGGCCGGCGTTGAAGAACGCCCCAGCATCCGGGGCACCGCCGATGCCCACCGAATCCATCACCACCAGGAAGGCGCGCATCAGCCGATCCTTTCCAGCACCAGCGGTGCGGGATGCGCCTCGGTCTCGCCGATGGCGATGGCGGCCAGGACGGCGCGCTCGGCCTCGTCGGCCTGCGCGACGCGGGCCGCGTGGATGCGCACCAGCGGCGCGCCCTTGTCCAGCCGGTCGCCCAGCCGCACCACCTCGGACAGACCCACCATCGGGTCGATGCGGTCGGTTTCCACCTGCCGCCCGCCACCCAGACGCACCACGGCAAGGCCCAGCGCCTCGCCGTCGATCCGGCCCACGATGCCGGCGCGCGGCGCAGGCACCTCGCGGATGACCGGTGCCTCGGGCAGGAAGCGGCGCCAGTGCTCGACGAAGTCGCGCGGGCCGCCCAGGCCAAAGACCATCTTGCCGAACCGCTCTGCCGCCGCGCCAGACGAGATCGCCTCGCGCAGCGCCTTTTCGCCATCCTTGATCCCGGCATTGGCCAGCACCTCGGCGCCCAGCGCCACGGACAACTCGTGCAGCGGCCCGGTGTCGAGGCCGGTCAGCACGCGCATGGCGGAATCGACCTCGAGCGTGTTGCCCAGGTTGGAGGCCAGCGGCTGGTCCATCGCCGTCATCAGGACCGAGGTCCTGCACCCGGCCGCGTTTGCCGTGTCCACCATCGCGCGGCTCAGGGCGCGGGCATCTTCGGGTGTCTTCATGAAGGCGCCCGAGCCCACCTTGACGTCCAGCACCAGCGCCTGAAGACCCGCCGCCAGTTTCTTGGAGAGGATCGAGGCGCAGATCAGGTCGAGGCTTTCAACCGTGGCGCTGACGTCGCGCACCGCATAAAGCCGCTTGTCTGCGGGCGCGACCTGGGCGCTGGCCCCGACGATGGCGCAGCCGGCATCCGCCACCACCTTGCGGAACAGGCGTTCGTCGGCCGCCGTGGCATAGCCGGGAATGGCATCGAGCTTGTCGAGGGTGCCGCCGGTGTGGCCAAGCCCGCGCCCCGAGATCATCGGCACGTAGACGCCACAGGCGGCCAGCGCCGGGGCCAGAACGAGGCTGGTGCAATCCCCCACCCCGCCGGTCGAATGCTTGTCGACCACCGGCCCGGGCAGGTCCCAGCCCATGACATGTCCCGAGTCGCGCATCGCCAGCGTCAGCGCCACGCGCCCCTCCTCGGACAATCCGCGCAGGCAGACGCCCATGGCGAACGCCCCCGCCTGCGCATCGCTGACGGTGCCGTCGGCAAGGCCGCGCGCGAACCACGCCAGCGCCTCTGGCGAGGGTTCCTCGCCCTTGCGCAGGCAGGCGATGACGCTGCGTGCGTCCATCACACGCGCTCCATGTGGGATTTCGAGAAGGCGCCGGGCAGCAACTCGGCCACGGTCACGGGCTGTTCGGCCCCGTCCACAGTGGCCAGCGTCACCACCACGTCGCGGCGGGCGAATTCCGCCAGTTTCTGCCGGCATCCGCCGCAGGGCGGCACCGGGTGTTCGGCATCGGCGATGACATAGGCCTCGGCGATCTCGGTCTCGCCGGCGGCCACCATCGCGGCGATGGCCCCGGCCTCGGCGCAGGTGCCCTCGGGATAGGCCACGTTCTCGACGTTGCAGCCGACATAGACATTGCCCGAAGGCGTGCGCAGCGCCGCCCCCACCTTGTAATGCGAGTAGGGAACATAGGCGTTCTCGCGGACCGCGCGGGCGGCATCCCTGAGTGACATGGCGGCTCCCTCTTTCTCCGGGCCTTCAATCTGGAAGGGTGGCATCCCGATTGCAAGCGGAACCCGGGACCTGTCCACAGCGTTTTTCATCCCAAAGGAGAACTGACATGAAAACCGCGTATGACATCAACGGTCCCGCACGGGGCCGGACCTTCGACCCGCAGGCCCGGATGACCGAGGCTCAGGCAGAGCACCTGCGCGCCCTTTCCGAGCGGCTTGGCGAACCGTTCGACGGCAGCCTGTCCGAGCGTCAGGCAGCGCGCCGGATCGCCGCCCTCGAGGAGATCGCGGACTGATCCCTGCCGCCGGGCGCATGGCCGTCATGCGCCCGGCCCGGCCAAATTGGTATTTTCAAATTTCCCTGCAAGCTGCTAAGCCGCCCCCGGGGCTGACGCCTGCCCCACGGTTAGTTTAACACTAAACCATCTCAGGGGAGGAGCCCGCCCATGTCCGATTCAACCAACGAGACGCTTCGCCAGGCAGCCCTGTTCTACCACGAATATCCCAAGCCCGGGAAACTCGAGATCCGGGCGACCAAGCCGCTGGCAAACGGCCGCGACCTCAGCCGTGCCTACAGTCCCGGCGTCGCCGAAGCCTGCCTCGAGATCAAGGCCGACCCCGCGAACGCCGCCCGCTACACCGCCAAGGGCAACCTGGTGGCGGTGGTCTCCAACGGCACCGCGGTGCTGGGGCTGGGCAACATCGGCGCGCTGGCATCCAAGCCGGTGATGGAGGGCAAGGCCGTCCTGTTCAAGAAATTCGCCAATATCGACTGCTTCGACATCGAGGTGAACGAGGCCGACCCGGAAAAGCTGGCCGACATCGTCTGCGCGCTGGAGCCTACATTCGGCGCGATCAACCTCGAGGACATCAAGGCGCCGGACTGTTTCATCGTCGAAAAGCTGTGCCGGGAGCGAATGAACATCCCCGTCTTCCACGACGACCAGCACGGCACGGCGATCGTGGTGGGCGCGGCGGCGATGAACGCGCTGCATGTCGCGGGCAAGGACTGGGGCGACATCAAGGTGGTCTCGACGGGCGGCGGCGCGGCGGGCATCGCCTGCCTCAACATGCTGGTCAAGCTGGGCGTCAAGCGCGAGAACATCTGGCTGTGCGACATCCACGGGCTGGTCTACGAGGGCCGCGCCGAGGACATGAACCCGCAGAAGGCGGCCTTTGCCCAGCCCTCTGACCTGCGCACTCTGGATGACGTGATGGACGGGGCGGACCTGTTCCTGGGCCTGTCGGGCCCAAGGGTGCTGACGCCGGCCATGGTGCAGAAGATGGCGGCGCGGCCGATCATCTTTGCGCTGGCCAACCCGACGCCGGAAATCATGCCGGACGAGGCGCGCGCCGTCTCGCCCGACGCGATCATCGCCACCGGGCGCAGCGACTATCCAAACCAGGTCAACAACGTCCTGTGTTTCCCTTTCATCTTCCGGGGCGCGCTGGATGTGGGCGCGACCACGATCAACGACGAGATGGAAATCGCCTGTGTCGAGGGGATCGCCGCCCTCGCCCGCGCCACCACCAGCGCCGAGGCCGCCGCTGCCTATCGCGGCGAGCAGCTGACCTTCGGCGTCGACTACCTGATCCCGAAACCTTTCGACCCGCGCCTGTCTGGCGTCGTCTCGACCGCCGTGGCCAAGGCCGCGATGGAGAGTGGCGTGGCGATGCGCCCGCTGGATGACCTGGCCGCCTACAAGCGCAAGCTGGATGCCAGCGTCTACAAGTCCGCGCTGCTGATGCGCCCGGTCTTCGAGGCCGCCGCCACCGCCAGCCGCCGCATCGTCTTTGCCGAGGGCGAGGACGAGCGCGTGCTGCGCGCGGCGCAGGCGATTCTCGAGGAGACCACCGAAAAGCCGATCCTGATCGGCCGCCCCGAGGTGATCGAGGCGCGCTGCGAACGCTACGGCCTGACGGTGCGGCCAGTGCGCGATTTCGAGATCGTGAACCCGGAAAACGACCCCCGCTATCGCGACTATTGGGAAACCTATCACCACCTGATGGCCCGGCGCGGCGTGACGCCCGACCTGGCCCGCGCGATCATGCGCACCAACTCCACGGCCATCGGCGCGGTGATGGTGCATCGCGGCGAGGCGGAAAGCCTGATCTGCGGTACGTTCGGCGAATTCCGCTGGCATCTGAACTACGTCACGCAGGTCCTGGGCACCGAGACTCTGCACCCGCACGGCGCGCTGTCCATGATGATCCTCGAGGACGGGCCGCTGTTCATCGCCGACACCCATGTGCGCAGCCTGCCCACGCCTGCCGAGCTGGCGCAAACGGCCATCGGCGCCGCCCGCCACGTGCGCCGCTTCGGCCTGCAACCCAACATCGCCTTCTGTTCGCAATCGCAGTTCGGCAACCAGTCCGAGGGCTCCGGCCAGCGCCTGCGGGATGCCATCGCGCTGCTGGATTCGACCGAACGGGATTTCTGCTATGAAGGCGAGATGAACGTGGACGCCGCGCTGGACCCGGACCTGCGCGAGCGCCTGTTCCCCGGCAACCGGATGAAAGGCTCGGCCAACGTGCTGATCTTTGGCCATGCCGACGCCGCCTCGGCCACGCGCAACATCCTCAAGATGAAGGCCGGCGGGCTGGAGGTTGGGCCGATCCTGATGGGCATGGGAAACCGCGCCCATATCGTGACCCCTGCCATCACCGCGCGCGGGCTGCTGAACATGGCGGCGATCGCCGGCACGCCGGTCACGCATTACGGCTGACCGGCCAATGACCGACCGGGCGAGGCACCCTTGATCCTGGCCCCTTGCCCTTCGTGGGGCGGGACTCGGACAGCATGACACAGACAATACCGCCGCTTCGCAGAAGCGCAGGACGGTAATTCGGGAAACGCGCCGAAAAAGGGCTTTTCGCCAGCACCCTGACCGTGCGACCCTTGCCGTGAGGTCGGCGCTATCGACAGAGCTGCGGAATTGCTTTCGGAACCGGGAAGACAAGATGGACATTCATCCGGCACGCGTGGACCAATTTGACCAGGTCGTGAGCTTGCTGACGGTTGCCTTCGTGGACGATCCCGTCTGCCGTTATCTCTATCCGGATCTGGGACAGTATCTGAGGCACTTCCCCGACTACGTTCGTATCTATGGAACGCCGGGCCTTCACCAAGGCGGGACGCATCTGCTGGACAATGCTGGTGCGACGCTTTGGGTTCCTCCCGACGCGCATCCTGACGAATCCGCGCTGGACGATCTGCTGGCGCGCAGCGTCGCCGACGACGCCAAGCCGGAACTGTTCGAAGTCTACGCGGAATTCGATCGTGCGCATCCGAAAGAACCGCATTGGTTCCTGCCCCTCATGGGCGTCGACCCGGTCGCCCGGGGCCAAGGGATTGGCGCGGCGCTCATGGCATACGGGCTCGACATCTGCGACCGGGATGGAACGCTCGCCTATCTGGAGTCGACCAAGCCCGAAAACATTCCGTTCTACGAGCGCTTCGGTTTCACCCGCGACCATGTGATCGACGTCGGCGGACACCCACCCGTCACGACAATGGTACGGCCGCCACGCTGAGAGCCCTCGACCCGCGCTTGTGCAGAGCGCGACGAGTTAGTCTTTCTACCGGAGGCCAGATGTCGTGAAGCCCGGGTTGAGCGGCAAGACGAAGGATCGTTGCTCCGGGTCAGTGCCCCATCATACCACGGGATGGTCAATCTGCGAGGAGTCGGTCCCCGACCCAAGCCCCTTACGAGATGTGTTGCCGGTCGCGCGTCACTGCCTTCGAAACCAGCCGCCGGGCAAGGGCCATTTCGAGCCCACAGTGGTTTCATGGCTGATCGATCAGCCGATCATGTCCAGAGTCGTCACGGTTGGTCGGTTTTCTGCGCGGTGACTTCAGAAGCCCATTTCTCTCGCATGGAACAGGCTTCCAGAACCGGAAACCCGGCAATCTGTTGGTCGAGAAAAGCCTGAAACCCGGCGCCACAAGTGTGACGCACGACAGACCACATGGCGCGGACGCCGGGCTGGGATGCGATCTGTTCCCGGATGGTGGCGGCGTAGCCCCTGTAGGCGTCCGCATCGATCATTCGCTGGCGGTATGGGTAGTGCTGGTTCTCACATCCCATGAAGATCGCCCGGCACAAGAAGAAGAACTGGCCAAATTCTTCGCCGGTCAGATCTTCCCGTCCCGCTGCCCCCTTGGCATAGCTCTTGCCATAAGGGGGCCGCCCGCCATCGCGAAGAAATCCTGCCAATAGGCAGCGCTCGCCTGGAGCGTCGCGGCTCCCGATGTGATCGTGCTGTGCCTGATTTCCAGTCCGACAAAGATCAGAGAGGCCACGACGGCTAACGCCCCGATGATCTGGGCCATAATTTCAGGATCCGACAGCGAGATTTCCAAACCCTCCGGATTGAAAAGACCACATTCATCGTGCGTCCCCGTCCATGGAATTTACGGCAATGCAAAGCCAAAGCCATAGGGTTGATAAATCCACGTCAGATTATCCGGCGCGCGGAAAGGCCGCGTGGTCCGCATTGCGGATACCCATGTTGAGAACTGTCCACGCAGAAACCTGCGCGGGCATGTATATTGTTTGATGCCGGTGCACAGCGCGAAAGCCATGCCCATGCAACACATCTGGCAGCGGGTCGGCCCCTGACCGGAAGCCTTTTGGCGACTCGGGGAGGCTGTGGATTTTGCAGGCGGACTTTGCAGCTTGGCAAACCGGTGCCGACTTCGCGCATGATCCGCAAACTCTCGCGGAGTTTGCAAAGTTTTTTCCGGCTTTCTGCAAAGATTCTGCGGCATGCCGTCGCCTGTTTGCGCAACCCGCTTGCCCGATGCGCCCCCGCAGCCGTATCCCGGATGCAATCGCTCGGAGGAGGACGACGCATGGGCTATAAAGACGTATACGCGGGCTGGAAGGCCGATCCCGAAACCTTCTGGATGGAGCAGGCCAAGGGCATCGATTGGGTCGAGGCCCCGAAGCAGGCTTTGTTCGACCGTGGCGACCACCTGTATGAATGGTTCGCCGACGCCAAGGTGAACACCTGCTGGAACGCCGTAGACCGGCACGTGGAAAACGGCCGGGGCGAGCAGACCGCGATCATCTACGACAGCCCGGTCACCCATACCAAGCGCGAGATCTCCTATGTCGAGTTGCGCAACCGTGTCGCCAACCTTGCCGGCGCGCTGCGGGCCAAGGGCATCGAGAAGGGCGACCGCGTCATCATCTACATGCCGATGATCCCCGAGGCGCTGGAGGCGATGCTGGCCTGCGCCCGTCTTGGCGCAGTGCACTCGGTGGTCTTCGGCGGTTTCGCGGCGCATGAACTGGCCGTCCGCATCGACGATGCGAAACCCAAGGCGATCATCGCCGCCTCCTGCGGGATGGAGCCGGGCCGCGTGGTGCATTACAAGCCGCTGCTCGACGGCGCCATCGAGCAGGCGACGCACAAACCCGAGTTTACCGTGATCTTCCAGCGCGAGCAGGAAGTCGCCAAGCTGATCGAGGGGCGCGACTACAACTGGCACGGGTTCCAGTATGGGGTCGAGCCCGCCGAATGCGTGCCCGTCGAGGGCAACCACCCGGCCTACATCCTCTACACCTCCGGCACCACCGGCCAGCCCAAGGGCGTCGTGCGGCACACCGCCGGGCACCTCGTGGCGCTGAACTGGTCGATGAAGAACATCTACAATGTCGAACCGGGAGAGGTCTTCTGGGCGGCATCCGACGTCGGCTGGGTCGTGGGCCATTCCTACATCTGCTACGGCCCGCTGATCCACGGCAACACCACCATCGTCTTCGAGGGCAAGCCCGTAGGCACCCCCGATGCGGGCACGTTCTGGCGGGTGATCTCGGAACACAAGGTAAAGTCCTTCTTCACCGCGCCGACCGCCTTCCGCGCGGTGAAACGCGAGGACCCCAAGGGCGAGTTCTTGAAGAAATCCGACCTGTCCGGCCTACGCGCGGTCTACCTGGCCGGCGAGCGCGCCGACCCCGACACGATCAAGTGGGCACAGGACCAGTTGAAGGTTCCGGTGATCGACCATTGGTGGCAGACCGAAACCGGCTGGGCCATCGCCGCGAACCCGCTGGGGATCGAGGAACTGCCGATCAAGCTGGGCAGCCCCTCGGTGCCGATGCCGGGTTATGACGTGAAGATCCTCGACGAGGCGGGCCATCCGATGAAGCCGGGCGAACTGGGCGCCATCGCGGTCAAGCTGCCGCTGCCCCCGGGCACGCTGCCGACGCTGTGGAACGCCGAAGGCCGGTTCCGCAAGAGTTACCTGGAGCACTTCCCCGGCTACTACGAGACGGGAGATGCCGGCATGATCGACGAGGACGGATACCTCTACATCATGGCGCGCACCGACGACGTCATCAACGTGGCGGGCCACCGCCTGTCCACCGGCGCGATGGAAGAGGTGCTGGCCTCGCACCCCGATGTCGCGGAATGCGCGGTGATCGGCGTCGCGGACGAGCTGAAGGGCCAGCTGCCGCTGGGCTTTCTCTGCCTGTCCTCGGGGGTGAACCGCCCGCATGACGAGATCGTCTCGGAATGCGTCAAGCTGGTGCGCCAGCAGATCGGCCCGGTCGCGGCGTTCAAGCTGGCCTGCGTGGTCGACCGCCTGCCCAAGACCCGCTCGGGCAAGATCCTGCGCGCGACGATGGTCAAGATCGCCGACAGCGAGACGTTCAAGATGCCCGCGACAATCGACGATCCCGCAATCCTGGACGAGATCCGCGAGGCGCTGAAGGCGCTGGGCTTCGCCAAGGAACCCGCCTGACGGTCCAACCCGTCCGATCACGCGGCCGCCGGTTTCCCGACCGGCGGTCAATTCGCGGTCCAGCCCCTCGGAAACGGTGCCAA
This sequence comes from Thetidibacter halocola, assembly GCF_018224955.1. Classification (GTDB taxonomy): domain Bacteria; phylum Pseudomonadota; class Alphaproteobacteria; order Rhodobacterales; family Rhodobacteraceae; genus Thetidibacter; species Thetidibacter halocola. The sequence continues at coordinate 143,800 of NZ_JAGTUU010000005.1, read as the reverse complement.
CCGCCCTATATGCTCAGCATGAAACGCCTCATCCTCGCCCTCATGCTGCTGACCGCCATGCCGCTTTCCGCCGATCCGCTCCGCCTGTCCGACCTGTCGGACCCGGCAGAGGCACGGCAATGGCGGTTCTTCACCGACGGGGTGATGGGCGGCGTCTCGACCGGGCAGGCGGTGTTCGAAGACGGACACCTGAAGCTGACCGGTGACGTCTCCACCGCCAACAACGGCGGCTTCATACAGGTCCGGCGCGAGGCGCTGGCCCTGCCCGAAGGCACCGAGGCGCTGCGCATCCGCGTCAAGGGCAACGGCCAGGCCTATTACCTGCACCTGCGCACCTCGGCGACGCTGCTGCCCTGGCAATATTACCAGGCCAGCTTCACCGCGCCGCGCGACTGGACAGAGATCACCCTGAAGCTGAGCGACTTTCGCCCCTCGGGCCGGATGCTGCCGGGCACGCCCCGGGCCGGCGCGGTGCGGTCTGTAGCGCTGGTGGCCTACGGGCGCGACCATGCGGCCCGCGTCAGCCTGTCGGGCCTCTGGGCCGAGATGCCACGCTAGACAAATTGCTCGCGGATCAGGCGTTCTTCCAGCCCGTGGCCAGGATCGAACATGACCCGGTGCACCACGCGCGGCTCTGACCGGATATCGACGCGCACCACGTCGCGCACCGCCCGGCTGTCGGCCTCGGCCATGACCGGGCGCTTGTCCGGGTCCAGTACCTCGAACGTCACTTGGGCCGTCTTTGGCAAGAGCGCGCCGCGCCAGCGCCGGGGCCGGAAGGCCGCCATCGCCGTCAGTGCCAGAACGTCGGACCCGATGGGCAGGATCGGCCCATGCGCCGAGTAGTTGTAGGCGGTGGATCCCGCCGGCGTCGCCACCAGCGCCCCGTCGCAGACCAGTTCCGGCATTCGCAGCTTGCCATCCACGCTGATCCGCAGCCGCGCCGCCTGCGGTCCTGCGCGAAGCAGCGAGACCTCGTTGATCGCCAGCGCCTCGTGCGTCGTGCCGTCGCGGCGCGTGGCGTGCATCGCCAGCGGGTTGATGACGGTTTCCTCGGCAGCGCGCAGCCGCTCTTCCAGCCCGTGCTCGGAATACTCGTTCATCAGGAAACCCACGGTGCCCCGGTTCATGCCGTAGACCGGGGCGGGGTTCTGTTCCGTCCGATGCAGGGTCTGCAACATGAACCCGTCTCCGCCCAGCGCGACGATCACGTCCGCGCCCTCGACCGTGTGATCGCCATAGAGCCGCGTCAAGGCCTCGCGCGAGGACTGCGCGATGGGCGCCTCGGAGGCGCAGAAAGCGATGCGAAGCGACATGGCCTGTTTCCTGATCGCGGTCGGTTCCCGCGAGACAACCACAAGTTTCCCCGAAGGACCAGCAATGCCGCGCGAAATCCACGCTGCGTCGCTTTACAGGCTTTGACGGCGCGCCACTTTCCGTTACCAGAACGCCAAATCCGAACCCTGACAGGAGGACCGGCCATGAACGCCCCCCATCGCGACGACGGCTTCTTCAGCGAAACCCTTGCTGACCGCGACCCCGAGCTTTTCGCCGCCATCACCGGCGAACTCCACCGCCAGCGCGACGAGATCGAACTGATCGCGTCAGAGAACATCGTCAGCCGCGCCGTGATGGAGGCGCAGGGCTCTGTGATGACCAACAAGTACGCCGAGGGCTACCCGGGCCGCCGCTACTATGGCGGCTGCGACTGGGTCGACGTGGCGGAAAACCTCGCCATCGAGCGCGCCTGCAAGCTGTTCGGCTGCTCCTTCGCCAACGTCCAGCCCAACTCGGGCAGCCAGGCCAACCAGGGCGTATTCCAGGCGCTGCTGCAACCGGGCGACACGATCCTCGGCATGAGCCTCGATGCCGGCGGCCACCTGACGCATGGCGCCGCGCCCAACCAGTCGGGCAAGTGGTTCAACGCGATCCAGTATGGCGTGCGCAAGCAGGACAACCTGATCGACTATGACGAGGTCCAGCGCCTCGCGACCGAGCACAAGCCGAAACTCATCATCGCCGGTGGCTCGGCCATCCCGCGCCAGCTCGACTTTGCCAAGTTCCGCGAGATCGCCGACAGCGTTGGCGCCTACGTGCTGGCCGACGTCGCGCATTTCGCGGGCCTGATCGCGGCGGGCGTCTACCCCTCGCCCTTCCCGCATTGCCACGCGGTCACCACGACCACGCACAAGACCCTGCGCGGCCCGCGCGGCGGCATGATCCTGACCAATGACGAGGCGCTGGCCAAGAAGTTCAACAGCGCCATCTTCCCGGGCATCCAGGGCGGTCCGCTGATGCATGTGATCGCCGCCAAGGCCGTGGCCTTTGGCGAGGCGCTGCAACCGGGCTTCAAGACCTACCAGAAGCAGGTGATCGCCAACGCGCAGGCGCTGGCCGACCAGTTGCACAAGGGTGGGCTGGACACCGTCACCCACGGCACCGACTGCCATGTCCTGCTGGTCGACCTGCGGCCCAAGGGCGTCAAGGGCAACGCCACCGAAAAAGCGCTGGGCCGCGCGCATATCACCTGCAACAAGAACGGCGTGCCCTTCGATCCCGAAAAGCCCACCGTGACCTCGGGCATCCGCCTGGGCTCGCCCGCCGGCACCACGCGCGGCTTCGGCGAGGCCGAGTTCCGCCAGATCGGCGACTGGATCATCGAAGTCGTGGATGGCCTCGCTGCCAATGGCGAGGAAGGCAATGCCGCCGTCGAGGCCAAGGTGAAGGCCGAGGTCGAGGCGCTCTGCAAGCGTTTTCCGATCTATCCGGGCCTCTGAGGCGCAGGCTCTGGAAACGCCTCCGCGCTTCTTCTGGCCATAAAGATCCCAGGGGGTTCCAAGGGGGGCAAAGCCCCCCTTGGTTGGTCGCCGCGCGAGAGCGCGGCGGAACCAGTCAATCGTATTTCCGCGCGTCCTCGATCACCAGCCCGTCGCGCGGCAGGCCGCCCGGCGGCACCAGTTCCACGCGCCCCTTCAGCTTGAGCACATCGGCGACGGAGGCCTCGAAGCGGGCCGGATCGTGCGCCTCGGTCTCGATTCGCACGGTCATCACGTCCATCTCGCCGTCGCGGCTGGCGATGACGCGGGCGCGGGCGATCTCGACATGGCGGGCGACCAGTTGCGCCACCTGCTCGGGACGGACGAACATGCCCTTGATCTTGGTCGTCTGGTCGGCGCGGCCCATCCAGCCTTTGATGCGGGTGTTGGTCCGGCCGCAGGGCGAGGTGCCGGGCAGGATCGCCGACAGGTCGCCCGTGGCGAAGCGGATCAGCGGGTAATCGGGGTTCAGCGTCGTCACCACGACCTCGCCCACCTCGCCTGCCGCCACCGGGTCGCCGGTGCCGGGCGTGACGATCTCGACGATCACGTGCTCGTCGAGGATCATCCCCTCCATCGCCGGGCTCTCATAGGCGATGTTGCCCAGGTCGGCGGTGGCGTAGCATTGCAGACAGGTGATGCCGCGATCGGCGTAATACTGGCGCAAGCTGGGGAACAGCGCGCCGCCGCCCACGCCCGCTCGGGTAATCTTGAGGCTCTCGCCCATCTCGTCGGCCTTTTCGAGGATCACCTTCAGGTAATCCGGCGTGCCGGCCCAGGCAGTTACACCCACGTCGACCGCCGCGCGCACTTGCAGTTCGGTCTGGCCCGTGCCGGCCGGCAGCACCGCCGCGCCCACCGCCCGCGCACCGGATTCAAAGATGTGCCCGGCCGGCGTCAGGTGATAGCCGAAGCAGTTCTGCACGATGTCGCCCGGCCCGATGCCGCAGGCGTTCAGGAACCGCCCCATGCGCCACCAGTCATGCGTCACGCCGCCCGGCTCGTAGATCGGCCCGGGCGACTGGAAGACATGGGCGAGGTTCGACACGGGCAGCCCGCCGAAGGGCGGCTGCGCCTTCTGCCGGGCCGAGAGATCGGACTTGCGCAGCACGGGCAGGCCCGCCAGCGCGGCGAGGTCCTGCACCGGGTCCTTGCCGGTCTTCGCCAGCTGGGCGTTCAGGGCCGCCAGCTGCGCGGTCTCGCGCGCGTCCTGGCTGCGGGTTTCCAACTCGTCGTAATAGGTGGTCATGCGACCCTCCATCGGCCTGCGCATCGGGGATTTGATCTGGAACAAGGAAGGCGCGCCGCCTCCCGTTTACGTTGAGTCAGCCTGGGCCAGCAGGAGGAGACGCCATGCCTTATTCCACCATCGATCCGCGCATCCACTTCGACGAGGAGCGCCAGATCATGGAAGCCGATTTTTCCGGTTTCAGCTTCGACAGTTCGGCGACGGTCAACCGGTTCTACGACCGGATCGAGGAGCGCATCGCGCGGACCGGCGAGGAGAAATGGTTCTTTCTCGTGAACCTGCACAACATGCGGATCGATTCCTCGGCCTGGGTCGCCTATGCCCATCGCGGCAAACAGCTGAACCTCGCGCATTCCATGGGCTCTGTCCGCTATGACGCCTCGCCCGAAACCGCGGCACAGATCCGACGCGCCGCCGATACCGAGGCCTTCGATCCCAACCTCTTCACCAACCGCGACGACGCGCTGGACCGGATCGCCGGCTTCGGCAGCAAGCGGCGGAAGCGCATCGAGCATCAGCCGAATTACACCCAGGCCGATTTCGCCCCGCGCATCGCGTTCGACCCCGCGGCGCGGATCATGGATGTCGATTTCTCGGACTTCACCTTCGTCCACTCGCGCGACGTGAACGACTTCTACGACCATATCGAGGCGCGCGTCGCCGCGAGCGGTTCGGACAAGTGGTTCTTTCTGATCAACTATGACGGTTGCCGGATCGAGCCCGCCGCCTGGGTTCAGTACGCCCATCGCGGCAAGCTGCTGAACATTGCGCATTCCATGGGCTCTGTCCGCTACGCCCCCGGGTCCGAGACCGAGGCAGAGATCCGCGCCCGGGCCGAAAGCCAGGATTTCCGTCCCAACATCCGCAACACCCGCGCCGAGGCGCTCGAGCGGATCGACGAGATGCGGCACGAGACAGCCTGACGCCGGCGCGCATGTCCGGCGTCGGAGGCGAGGGGCCAGCCCCTCGCGCTCCCCGGAGTTTTTCTGGCAAGATGAAGGGGACATGGGTCTGTTCGGGATGCTCACGCCAGCCAGCGCTTGCGGCGGCGATAGCTGCGCACGTCGCGGAAGGACTTGCGCCCCTCGTCGGACATGCCGAGGTAGAATTCCTTGACGTCCGGGTTCTCGCGCAGGTCGGCGGCGCTGCCTTCCATCACGACGCGGCCGTTTTCCAGGATGTAGCCCTGATGCGCGTAGCGCAGCGCGACGTTGGTGTTCTGTTCGGCCAGCAGGAACGAGACGCCCTCGTTCTCGTTCACCGATTTCACGATCTCGAAGATCTGTTCCACCAGCTGCGGCGCAAGGCCCATGCTGGGTTCGTCCAGCAGCACGGTCTCGGGCCGGGACATCAGTGCGCGGCCGATCGCCGTCATCTGCTGTTCACCTCCCGAGGTATAGCCCGACTGCGACTTTCGCCGCTCCTTGAGGCGCGGGAAATAGGTGTAGACCATCTCGAGATCGGCCTCGACGGCGCCCTTGCCGTCGCGGCGGGTATAGGCGCCGGTCAGCAGGTTTTCCTCGACCGTCAGGTGAGAGAAGCAATGCCGCCCCTCCATCACCTGGATCACGCCGCGCTTGACCAGTGCCGCCGGGTCCAGGTCCTGCACCCGCTCGCCCTTGTAGAGGATGCTGCCCTTGGTGACCTCGCCGCGTTCGGAATGCAGCAGGTTCGAGATCGCCTTGAGCGTGGTGGTCTTGCCCGCCCCGTTGCCGCCCAGCAGCGCGGTGATGCCACCCTTGCGGACCCCGAGGCTGACGCCCTTCAGCACGAGGATCACGTGGTTGTAGATGACCTCGATGTTGTTGACCTCGAGAAGGGCCTCGTCGGTCCGTGCGGCGTCCAGCATGAACGATCCTCCTCAGGGGCGTGCGCGCCCTGTCTGTCTTGTCGGAATTGCGGGGTCCACCGGCGACGGGTCGCGCCGCCGGTGGGGCCACGGCGATCAGTTGGTCGCCGAGCAGTTTTCATTGACCGGCCAGGGCGCGTTGGCCGAGGCGTATTCGGCCGCGTTCGTCTGCGCCAGCGCCTTGTAGCCGTCCACGTTGGCGGTCAGCAGGTCGGAGACCTTGACGAACTTCTCGCCGTCCCATTCCAGCATCCAGCCGCCCGAGTGGCCGGTATGGTCGGCGCAGGAGGTCGAGAAGGGCGGAACCATGCCGTCGAGGCCCAGTTCGGAGATGCGCTCGGCGGTCATGTTGATGTTCTCGAGGCCCCAGCGCAGCTGTTCGGCGTTGATCTCGGCGGTGCCGAAATGCGCCTGTGCCGTCGCGATACCCTCGGCGAGGATGGCCGAGATCACGATGCCGCGGCCGTAGAACACGCCCGACATTTCCTCCGCGTCGGACTTGGACAGGCCCTTGTCGACGACATGTTCCTTGATCGCGGCCATGACCGGCGCGTCCTGGTTCGGGAAGGACCACGAGATCGACTTGTAGCCCTTGGCGTCGGCGCCCGCGATCCGCAGGTCGGCGTCATGCCCCGACCACCAGACGCCTACGAAGTTCTCCATCGGGAACTTGGTCTTCACGGCTTCGGTGATGGCGCCGGCATTCATCGCGCCCCAGCCCCACATCACGACATAGTCGGGACGTTCGCGGCGGATCTGAAGCCACTGGGCCGACTGGTTCTGCATTTCCTTCAGACCGACCGGGATCGGAACCATCGAAAAGCCCTTGGCGGCAGCGAGCTGTTCCAGAACCGGGATAGGCTCCTTGCCGAAGGGATGGTCGAGATGCAGGAAGGCGATCTTCTTGCCGTCGAGCGACCCCTGGCTTTCGAGATACTGCACGATCATGTCGGCCGCATCCCAGTAGCCCGCCGGCATGTTGAAGGCCCACTGGAAGGTGGCGCCGTCCATCATCGGGCTGAAACCATAGCCGGGCGCCAGGATCGGGATCATGTCGATATTGGTCTTGGGCAGCACCTGAAGGGTGATGCCGGTCGACCAGGGCTGGGTCACGATCGCCTTGCCCTTGGTCTTTTCATAGCATTCCACGCCCTTCTCGGTGGAATAGCCGGTCTCGCATTCCTCAGCGTTGACCGGGATGCCGCCGATACCACCGTCGCGCGCGTTCAGCATCGCAAGGTAGTCCGCCTGTCCGTTCATCAGCGGAATGCCGGTGGCGGCAAAGGGGCCGGTCCGGTAGGCGAGGTTCGGTGTGTAGAGTTCCTGTGCCAAGGCTGCGCCGGCGGTGACGCCCGCGACCACTGCCGCGATGGCAAGTTTCGTGAAGTGTTTCATGTCTTTCTCCTCCCTGAGAACTGGTTCACTTCGAATGACTTAGTGCCGTGCGACCGGTCCCGCCTCAGTGCGGGAACGGCCAGATGATGAGTTTCTCGCGGATCAGCCGCCAGAGTTGCGCCAGACCGTGCGGTTCGACGATCAGGAAGAACACGATCAGGCTGCCCACGATCATGATGTTCAGATGCTCGACCGTGGCACTGTCGATCGGGATGCCCAGCGCTGCCGGCAAGAGGTTCAGCACCACCGGCAGGCCCACGATCAGGATCGCGCCCAGGTAGTTCCCCATGATCGAGCCCAGCCCGCCGATGATCGCGATGAAGAGGATGCGGAAGGACAGCGGGATGTCGAACAGGTTCGGTTCCGCCGCGCCGCGCCACATGAAGACAAAGAGAGCCCCGGCCACCCCCACGATGTAGGACGACACCGCGAAGGCGGTCAGTTTCGACTTCATCAGGTTGATGCCGATCAGTTCGGCGGCGATGTCCATGTCGCGCGTCGCCTTCCACGTCCGGCCCAGGTTGCCGCGCGTCAGGTTGATGCAGAGCATGGTCAGCAGGCTGACGATGAACAGCACGACGTAATACTGCACGATGCTCGACGCCTGCGGGCCGGCCACATAGGTGCCGAACATCTCGAGGTTCGGCACCTGGATCGCGCCAGAGGCGTTGTAGTTGTAGAGCCAGGCCCATTTCTCGAACAGCCAGACCAGGAAGAACTGCGCCGCCAGCGTCGCGATGGCCAGGTAGAAGCCCTTTATGCGCAGGCTAGGGATGCCGAAGGCCACGCCGATGCCCGCGCTGAACACGCCCGACAGCAGGATAGCCACGATCGGGTTCATCCAGGGCATGATGGTGATCATCTTGTAGCAGGCATAGGCGCCCACGCCCATGAAAGCCGCTGTGCCAAGGCTGAGTTGCCCGGCATAGCCGGTGAGGATGTTCAGCCCCAGCGCCGCCAGCGAATAGATCAGGATCGGGATCAGCAGCGTCTGAAAGGTGAACTCGCTGGCCGTCATCGGAAAGACGACCCAGGCAAGGATCAGGATGATCCCCAGCAGGAAGGCATCCTGCCGGATCGGGAACAGCGCCTGGTCCGCCTGGTAACTGGTCTTGAACTGTCCTGCGGTCCTGTAAAGCATCCGTTCCGTTCCCCTTTGCCCGCCCTGCGGCGCGGCCCTTGTCCCTTGCCCGGCGCTGCCTCTGCGGGGCGCCCCTGCCCTGTTGCCGGCTCAGCCCGCCAGGTCGCGATCCAGTTCCGTATCCGCGTCAAAGCGGGGCCGGCTGCGGCTCTTGCTGGCATAACCCGTGCGCTCGGAATGCCGCACGATCCAGAACCAGGCCCAGAGCCCCATCGCCGCGCCGAGGGCCGCCATCACCACGGCGATGGTCATCTGGCCCGGCGCCGAGGGGTCGGCCGACAGCGCGATAAAGCCGAAGGCCCAGAACCCGGACCAGGCGATGACGTTCAGAACCGCAACGACCTTGGACATCCTATACTCTCCTTGCATACAACCGGTTGCCCGGGGCTTCGTCCCTTGTCGCCTCAAACGCCCGACCGGAGCGTTTGCCGGGCCGGAACCCGGACCGGCGTCAGACCCTTTCGATGATGCGCTCTCCGAACAGCCCCTGCGGACGGAACAAGAGCACCACCAGCGCCAGCACGAAGGCGAACCAGGTCTCGGTGTTGCCGCCCATTAGCGGCTGGCCCCAGTAGATCTCGAACAGCTTTTCGAGGATGCCGATCATCAACCCTCCGATGATCGCGCCGGTGATGCTTTCAAGGCCCCCCAGCATGAGAACCGGCAGCGCCTTGTAGGCGATCACCTCCAGCGCGAAGCTGACGCCCGCCCGCGCGCCCCAGGCGATGCCCGTGACCAGCGCGATGATGCCCGCGATGAACCAGACCAGCACCCAGATCGTCTGCAGGCTGATGCCCACCGACAGCGCCGCCTGGTGATCGTCGCCCAGCGCCCGGATCGCCCGGCCCATCCGCGTGTAGTTCAGGAAGGCCAGCAGCGCGGCCACCAGCAGCGTCGCCACCACGACCACGGTGATGTCGAGATGTTGCAGGATCAGCAGCCCGCCCCAGGGTTCCAGCACCGTGTCGCCGGTGGGAATGCCCAGTTCGGCGGTGATCATCTGCTTGTTCTCGCCGCCAAAGATGATCTCGCCACCGCCGATCAGGAACAGCGTGATGCCGATGGTCGCCATGAACAGGATGATGTCGGGCTGGCCCACCAGCGGCCGCAGCACGATCCGCTCGATGCTGACGGCGAGGACGAACATCACCCCCAGCGTCATCGCCACCGCGATCCATGCCGGGATTCCATAGGCATGCAGGCCGACCAGCGTCAGCGCGGCGAACACCACCATGATCCCCTGCGCGAAGTTGAAGATGCGCGAGGACCGGAAGATCAGCACGAACCCCAGCGCGATCAGGGCATAAAGGATGCCGGACACCAGCCCCTCCCACAGCACCTGCAGCAGGAAATCGGGAGCGGAAACCATGTCCACGAAGGGCTTGATGAAGATGTCGTTCAGCATGTCTGGCGCTCCCCGCCCCGGACCTGATCCGGGGCCTCCTGGCTGGCGTGGCGGTTCCGGGTCTGGTCCGGAACACTGTCGGTCTCAGGTCTCAATGCGGCACCCCCAGGTAGGCGTCGATCACGTCCTGGTTGTTGCGCACCTCCTCGGGCGTGCCGTCGCCGATCTTCTTGCCGTAATCCATCACGACGACCCGGTCGGACAGGTCCATGACCACGCCCATGTCGTGTTCGATCAGCGCGATGGTGGTGCCGAACTCGTCGTTCACGTCCAGGATGAAGCGGCTCATGTCCTCCTTCTCCTCGACGTTCATGCCGGCCATCGGCTCGTCCAGCAGCAGGATCGACGGTTCCGCCGCCAGCGCGCGGGCCAGTTCGACCCGCTTCTTCAAGCCGTAGGGCAGACGGCCCACCGGCGTCTTGCGGATGTTCTGGATCTCGAGAAAGTCGATCACCCGCTCCACCTTCTCGCGGTTGGCGATCTCCTCGTCACGCGCCTTGCCCCACCAGATCGCCTGGCTGAGGATACCGGCATGCATATGCGTCAGCCGCCCCGTCATGACGTTGTCCAGCACCGTCATGCCCTCGAACAACGCGATGTTCTGAAAGGTCCGCGCCACGCCCATGCGTGCCACCTCGTAGGGCTTCATCGGGGGCCGTTTGGCGCCCTTGTACCAGACCTCGCCGATGGTCGGCGTGTAGAAGCCCGAGATGATGTTCAGCATGGAGGACTTGCCCGCGCCGTTCGGCCCGATGATCGCCCGGATCTCTCCCTCGCGGATGTCGAAGGAAATGTCCGAGATCGCCGTCACCCCGCCGAATTTCAGCGTGATGTTCCGCATCTCCATCAGCACGCCACCGATCTGGCGGCCATCGGCGGTAACATAGCCTTCGGTGTCCTTCACGCGCGAACCCCCATCATCATCATCTTGCCGGAAAAAACCCGGCCGGAGGGCCGGTTCGCCCCATGCTCCACCCAACGGCAAAGGCACCATGCGGGATGGCGGGCGGGGCGATGTTGCGCCTGCAACGAGCGACGATCCGTCATTCCGCCGCCATCCTGCCCGTCACCGGCACGACCTTTGCGTCGAGGATCTTCAGCGTCGCCTTGATCTTGCCCTTGCGGCCGTCCTCGTAGGTCACCTCGGTCTCGGTGTAGACGCTGTCCGACCCGTCATAGAGCGCGTCCACCAAGTCGTGGAACTTCTCGCCGATCACCTTGCGGCGCACCTTGCGCGTGCGGGTCATCTCGCCGTCGTCGGCATCCAGTTCCTTGTGCAGCACGAGGAAGCGGTGCACCTGGCAGCCCGACAGAATCTCGTCCTGCGCGACCGAGGCGTTGACCTCCTCGATATGCCGCTTGATCGTCTCCAGCACCTGCGGGTGCTGCGCCAGTTCCTGGTAACTCGCGTAGGCGATGTTGTTGCGCTCGGCCCAATTGCCGACCGCCGTCAGGTCGATGTTGATGAAGGCCACACAGCGGTCGCGCCCGGCACCAAAGACCACCGCCTCGAGGATGTTCGGATAGAACTTCAGCTTGTTCTCGACATACTTGGGCGCGAACATGCTGCCGTCGGCCATCTGGCCCACGTCCTTGGCCCGGTCGATGATGCGCAGGTGGCCGGTCGATTCCTCGATGAAGCCTGCGTCGCCGGTGGCGACCCAGCCCTCGGCATCCTTGGTGTCCGCCGTGCTTTCCGGGTTCTTGTAGTATTCGACGAAAACGCCCGGCGAGCGGTAGTAGACCTCGCCATTCTCGGCGATGCGGATCTCGACGCCAGGAGCCGGAACCCCCACCGTATCGCTGCGCACCTCGCCATCCGGCTGCACGGTGATGAAGACCGATGCCTCGGTCTGGCCGTAGAGCTGTTTCAGGTTGATCCCTAGCGAGCGATAGAAATCGAAGATCTCCGGCCCGATCGCCTCGCCCGCGGTATAGCCCACCCGCACGCGGCTGAACCCCATCGCGTTCTTGAGCGGCCCGTAGACCAGCAATTCGCCCAGCGCGTATTTCAGCCGGTCCAGCAGGCCCACGGATTTCCCGTCGAGTATCTTCGGCCCGACCTTGCGCGCATGGGCCATGAAATGACGGAACATGCGCTGTTTCAGCGGGCTGGCATCCTCCATCCGGATGGTGATCTGCGTCAGCTGCGTCTCGAAGACCCGCGGCGGGGCAAAGTAATAGGTCGGCGCGATCTCGCGCAGGTCGGTCAGCAGCGTGTCGGCGCTTTCGGGGCAGTTCACGCAGAAGCCCGTCCAGTAGCTCTGGCCGATCGAAAAGATGAAATCGCCCACCCAGGCCATCGGCAGGTAGGCCAGCACCTCGTCGGTGCGCTTGAGCTTGTCGAATTCCGACGCGGCCCGGGCGCTTTCGATGATGTTTCGGTTCGACAGCACCACGCCCTTGGGCTTGCCCGTGGTGCCCGAGGTATAGAGCATCACGCAGGTGTCGTCATAGGTCAGCGCCGAGCGCCGCCGTTCCAGCTCGGGCAGGAATTCGTCGCGCGCGGCGCGGCCCTGGTCCAGGATATGGCTGAACTGGTGCAGGTGGGAATGATCGTATTTCCGCAGGCCACGCGGATCGAGATAGATCATGTGCTCGAACTGGTGCAGGTCGTCCTGGATCTCGATGACCTTGTCGACCTGTTCCTGGTCGCTGGCGATGACGAACCGCGCGCCGCAATGGGCCAGCACGTAGACCATCTCCTCGGCCACCGCATCCTGGTAGAGCGGCACGGGGATTGCGCCCACGGACTGCGCCGCGACCATCGAGTAATACAGGGACGGGCGGTTGCGGCCAATGATGGCGATGTGATCGCCCGGATTCACGCCCAGATTCAGCAGACCCAGCGCCAGCGCCTCGACCTCGTCGGCCGTCCGCTTCCAGCTCCAACATTGCCAGATGCCGAATTCCTTCTCGCGATAGGCGGGTGCGTCGCCGAACTGGGCGGCGTTCCGCAACAGCAAGGCGGGAATCGACCGCAGGCCTTCCGTGCCCTCGGACTTCGGTTCCAAATCTATTCCTCCCCGCGCCGGCCTGCGCCAGCACTCTCCTCTGGGCCTGTTCCGGCCACGACCGCTTGTGCGATTCTGTGGCCCATTAGGTCCATTCCCAACCTTGCGGTCAACTTTTTCCGCAACATTTCCGGAATGTAACCAATTGTAACAGGCCGCGCCGGGCAGGTCCTGTCGATGGGATTTGCCCCGCGCCATGCGACGCGCTACCGCTGGGGACGATGTCACGCGATCCGCTCATCACCGCCGGGCTGAACCTGATCCAGCAGGCGCTGTCGATCTTCGACAGCGACCTGCGGCTTGTGCTGGTCAACCGCCCGATGCAGCGCATGTTCGACCTGCCCGATCCGCTGGTCACCCCCGGCGCGCCCTTCGAGGCGATCATCCGTCACCTCGCCCAGCGGGGCGAATACGGCGAGATCGACGATATCGAGGCCTTCGTCCACAGCCGCGTCGACCTCGCCCGCGCCTTCGAGCCGCATTACATGGAACGCACCCGCGCCAACGGCCGGGTCATCAGCGTCGAGGGCGCGCCGCTGCCGCAGGGCGGCTGGGTGACGGTCTATACCGACATCACGGCGGTCAAGACGCAGGAGGCGCTGCTGCGTGCCCGCTCGGAAACCCTGTCAGAAGAGGTGCTGCGCCGCTCCGAGGAACTCAGCCGGACGAACCGCGCCCTCGCCGCCACCAACGCCGCCCTAACCGAGGCGCAGCGCGGCCTGGCCGAGATGGAGGCCCGCACCCGCACCACGGCCGAGATGATGCCAGCCCATATCGCCCGCGTGGACGCGGCGGGGCGCTACACCTTCTCGAACCGTCGCCTGGCAGCGGTCATGCCGGGCCGCCCGACCGAGATCGTCGGGCTGCACATCTCAGAGACGCTGGGCGAGCAGGCCTACGACCGGGTGCACCCGCACCTGGAGGCCGCGCAGGCCGGGCGCCCCAGCACCTTCGAGTTCACCGACGAGATGTCGTCGCGCCGTATCCGTGCGGCCTTTACCCCCGACCCGATCGAGCCCGGCGTCTACATCCTCAGCCAGGACGTGACCGAGGAAACCCAGACCCGCGCCGCCCTGCAACAAACCCGGCGCCGCGAGATGGCGGCGCAACTGACCTCGGGGCTGGCACATGATTTCGCGAACCTGCTGACGATCATCCTCGGGATGCAGTCGAAACTGGCCCGCCTGCCCCTGACGCCCGAGGCCGAGCCGCTGATCTCGGCCACATTGCAGGCGGCGCGGCGCGGCGGGCAACTGCTGAACCGGATCGCCGACATCACCGGCCCGCGCCGCTGGCAGCCCGAACCGCTGCGCCTGTCGCGCTTCCTCGGCGACCTGTCCGTGCTGGCTTCGGCTTCGCTGCCCGAGGGGATCGCGCTGCGGTTGCGGGACGACACGACCGGACCGCTGCTGCTGGACCCGGGCCTGTTGCAGGATGCCGCGCTGAACCTGGTCCTGAACGCCCGCGACGCCTGCGGGGCGCAGGGCACCATCACCCTGGCCGCGCGTGAGGTGCAGGACACCTGGCTGGAGCTGGCGGTGAACGATACCGGGCCGGGCTTTTCCGATACCGCTCTGGCCCACGCGCTGGACCCGTTCTTCACCACCAAGGGAGGCGAGGGTTCGGGGCTGGGGCTGGCCATGGTCTATGACATGGTCAAGCTCGCCGGCGGATCGATGCGCCTGCGAAACGGGGCAGAGGGCGGCGCGCTGGTGACCCTGCGTCTGCCGCTGCGCCGGGCCATCGGCACACCGAATGGTGGGCTGGTCCTGCTGGTCGAGGATGGCGCCGACCTGCGCGAGACGATCCGCGAGATGCTGACCGGTCTCGGTTTCGCCGTCGTCGAGGCCGCCTCGGTCGCCGAGGCCGCCCTGCTGGCCGAAGGTCTGCCCGACCTGGCCCTGGTACTGAGCGACATCATGCTTGAAGGCGAGGAAACGGGGTTGAGCCTGATCGAACGCCTTGCCCCCCTGCCCGTCCGGCTGATGACCTCGCTGCCGCCGGACCACCCGTATCATGCAGCGGCCCGGGCGCTGGGTCCGGTCCTGGCCAAACCCTTCGACGTGGCGGGTCTCGCCGCCTTCCTCGAACCGCAGCCAGCGTGAACCAGCACCCATTTCATGGTCCCGGGCACAGGATACGGCCCCTTTCCGCAGCCGCCGCGATCCCTTAGACCAAGGGCATGAGCGCGCTTGTCACCATCCTCGACGACGAACCGGCCATCCGCGAGATGCTGGCCGAAGCCTTGCAGGAGGCCGGGTTCCGCACGCTCGCCTTCGGGCGGGCCTCCGACTTCGAGGCTGCGCTGCGCCGCACCACGCCCGACCTCTGCCTTGTCGACCTGGGCCTGCCCGATCGCGACGGGCTGACGCTGGTTCACCGCCTGGCGCTGCAACAGGGCGCCAGTGTCATCATCATCTCGGGCCGGGCGCAGGTTCAGGACCGAGTGACCGGGCTGGAACTGGGCGCAGACGACTATATCATCAAGCCCTTCGATCCGGCCGAAGTGGTGGCGCGCGTCCGCGCCCGCCTGCGCGCGCCGCGTCAGACGGCGGCGACCGGCGACACCGCCCGTTTCGGCGGCTGGACCGCGCATTTCGACCGTTTCGCGCTGGAAGATGCCGAGGGCCAGGAAACCCCCTTCAGCCAGGCCGAAGGCGCGGTGCTGCGCCTGTTCCTGGAACGCCCCAACCGCCTGATCACCCGCGCTGCCATGCAGGAGGCCCTGGGCGGCACGGCAGGTGACAGTTTCGACCGGGCGATGGACGTGCGCATCTCGCGCCTGCGCACAAAGCTGCGCGAGGACCCGAAGAACCCGCGCCTGATCAAGACGATCTACGGCGCGGGCTACATCTTTCTCGGCGACGTCGCCTGGGAATGACGCCTTATCCCAGAACGGCCCTGATCGCGGGCAACGCCGCCGCCGCGCCCAAGCCCACCAGCACACCGACCCCGAACCGCGCCCAGCGTCCGCCCAGGCGCGGACCGGCCAGGCTCAACAGGCCGCAGATCGCGGCGTAGTAGACCAGCGTCATCGGGTCCATCGGCACCCTCCCGTCCTGTCGCACCCATCCGTCGCAGCGCTCAAATCGTCGTCACCGCCCGGGCCAGCGCCCGCAACCCGATGACAAGGTCGACCTCGGCGGTATCCTCGGCGAAATCGTGGCTGATCCCGCCGATCGAGGGCACGAAGAGCATGGCCGAGGGCATCAGCCGCGCCACGTTCGACGCGTCGTGCAAAGCACCCGACGGCATCCGCCGCCAGCGCCCCGGCGCCTCGGCCTGGCATGCGCCCTCCAGCGCGGCGACGAGGCCCGCGTCCATCGCCACCGGCTCGATCCCCAGCATCGGCCCCATTTCCAGCCCCATGCCCCTCTCGCGCGCGACCTCCTCGGCGGTCTCGCGGATCACCGCCTCCATCCGCGCCAGCCGGTCGGCATCGCCGTCCCGCCACTGCATCGAAAAGGCCGCCCGCCCCGGCACGATGGAATGCGCGTCGGGATGCAGGCGGACATGGCCGATGGTCCATACCGTGGCCGGGGTGACGATGTTGCGGAACCGCTCGTTGATGCGCGCATTGAAGGCCGACAGCGCCTGGAAGGCATCGCGCCTCAGATGCATGGGCGTGGTGCCCGCGTGGTTCTGCTGCCCGGTGAAGGTGATCATCCGGTCACGGATGCCCACGATGGCATCGACCACGCCCAGCGCCTCGCCCGCACCATCCAGCACCGGCCCCTGCTCGATATGCATCTCGAGATAGGCCGAGAACCGTGCCGGGTCGACCGGCGCCTCCAACCGCGCGCCCATCGCGGCCCGCGCGTCGCCCAGGGTCACGCCGGCCCGGTCCGTCAGCCCGTCGGCCTCGGCCTGCGCCAGCACCCCGCCCCAGACCGCGCTGCCCGTGGTCACGCCGAACCGCCCCTCTTCGTCCTGGAAGGACACGACCGACACGGGCGGCCCGCCCGACTCGGCGGCGGCGCGCGCAATCTCCAACCCCGCCATCACTCCCAGCGCCCCGTCCAGCCAGCCGCCTTCGGGCTGGCTGTCGCTGTGCGAGCCCAGCAGGATGGACCGCCCGGGCGCGAGGCCGAACAGCGACCCCATCGGATCGAACACGGCCTCCAGCCCCGCCGCGCGCATCACACCCGCCAGCCAGTCGCGCGCTGCGATGTCTGCCTCGGAATAGGCCGGTCGCACGACGCCCTTGCCCACGCCCGACGCGCCGAAACGGCGCAGGTCGTGCAGAGACTTCAGGAACCGCTCTTCGTTCACGGCAATCATCGTCATCCCTTCATCTTGCCCGGCAAACTCCGGGAAGCGCGGGGGTAAGGGGTTGCCCCCGACCGTGCGCAGCCCCCGCTCCACCACGCCAGCAACGGATCGACCGTCCGCAAGAAACGTCACGCCAGCCAGAAGCACCCGAGGCACAGGGCGCAGCCCGAAGCCGAGACAGGCTGCGCGCGCCCGCAGGGCGCGCACCGCTGGATCACTCCGCCGCTACCGGCGCGGCGTCGGCCTTTTCGACCCGCACCGCGGAATACTTGAACTCGGGGATCTTGCCGAACGGGTCGAGCGCCGGGTTGGTCAGGATATTGGCCGCCGCCTCGACATAGGCGAAGGGCAGAAAGACCATGTCCGGCGCCACAGCGCGGTCCGCCCGCGCCATCACCACCAGCGACCCGCGCCGCGTCGTCAACCGCACCAGCCCCCCCGGCTCCACCCCCAGGCTCCGCAGCGTCGAAGGGTGCAGCGAGCAATTGGCCTCGGGCTCCATCGCATCCAGTACGCTGGCCCGGCGCGTCATGCTGCCGGTGTGCCAATGCTCGAGCTGCCGGCCCGTTGTCAGCACCATGGGAAAGCGATCATCGGGCATCTCGGCCGGCGGCGTCACCCGCGCCGGGGCAAACCGCGCCCGTCCCGCCCGCCGCGGGAAGCCATCGGCAAAGACCACCGACCGACCCGGATCGTCCGGGCCGGAACACGGATAGGCAACGGCGCTTTCGGTGGCCAGCCGCTTCCAGGTGATGTGATGCAGCGAGCGCATGCTCATCTTCATCTCGTCGAAGACCTCGCGGGGATCGTCGTAATCCCAGTCGAGGCCGACACGCCGTGCCATCTGCACCAGGATCTCCCAATCCTCGCGCGCCTGCCCCGGCGCATCCAACGCCTTGCGCGCCATCTGGACTTGCCGGTTGGTATTGGTCACAGTGCCACGCTTTTCCGGGAAGGCGCTCGCCGGCAGGATCACGTCGGCGAAGTTCGCGGTCTCGGTCAGGAAGATGTCCTGCACCACCAGGTGATCCAGTTGCGCCAGCGCCTTGCGGGCATGTTCCACGTCGGGGTCGGACATGGCCGGGTTCTCGCCCAGGATGTACATGCCCTTGATCTCGCCGCGATAGACGCGGTCCATGATCTCGACGACCGTCAGCCCGGGGTTTTCGGAAATCTCGGTGCCACGCCAGATGTGCCGGAACAGCGCCCGCACCTCGGGGTCGGTCACGCTCTGGTAATCCGGCATCACGTGCGGGATGAGCCCCGCGTCCGAGGCGCCCTGCACGTTGTTCTGGCCGCGCAGCGGGTGCAGGCCGGTTCCCGGCCGCCCGACATGGCCGCACAGCAGCGCCAGAGAAATCAGGCAGCGCGCATTGTCGGTGCCATGGACGTGCTGGCTGACCCCCATGCCCCAGAAGATCATCGCCCGGCTCGCCCCGGCATAGGCCCGCGCCACGGCGCGGATCGTCTCGGCGGAAATGCCGCAAAGCTCGTTCATGCGCTCCGGCGTGAAGGCGCGGATATGCTCGCGGAACTCGAAGAAGCCCTCGGTGAACCCCTCGATATACTGCCGGTCATACAGCTTTTCCTCGACGATCACGTTCATGATCGCGTTCAGCAGTGCCACGTCGGTGCCGGGGCGGAATTGCAGCATGAAGGCCGCATGCCGCTTCAGTGCCTGGCCGCGCGGATCCATCACCACCAGTTGCCCGCCGCGTTTCGTGAACTGCTTGAAGAAGGTCGCGGCGACGGGGTGGTTCTCGGTCGGATTGGCGCCGATCACGATGGCGAGGTCGGCATTCTCGATCTCGTTGAAGCTGGCCGTGACCGCGCCACTACCGACGTTCTCCATCAGCGCCGCGACGGACGACGCGTGGCACAGCCGCGTGCAATGGTCGACGTTGTTGTGGCCAAAGCCCTGCCGGATGAACTTCTGGAACAGGTAGGCTTCCTCGTTGGTGCATTTCGCGCTGCCGAAACCCGCCACGGACGTCCCGCCGTAAAAGCTGCGCAGATCGGCCAGCCCATGCGCGGCGCGGTCCAGCGCCTCTTCCCAGGTCGCCTCGCGGAAATGCGTCCAGGGGTTCGAAGGATCGACGTTCAGCCCCTTCTCGGGCGCGTCCTCGCGCCGGATCAGAGGCACGGTCAGGCGGTGCGGGTGGTGGATATAGTCGAAACCGAAGCGCCCCTTGACGCAGAGCCGCCCCTCGTTGGCGGGGCCGTTGACCCCCTCGACATGCTTGACGCGGCCATCCTTGACCTTGACCGACACCTGGCAGCCGACACCGCAGAACGGGCAGACCGATTTCGTCTCGCTGTCGTAGTCCCGGCTGTCGCCCTGCTGGGCTTCGTCCAGAACGCTCGCGGGCATCAGGGCGCCGGTCGGGCAGGCCTGCACGCATTCGCCGCAGGCGACGCAGGTGCTGTCGCCCATCGGGTCGGCGAGATCGAAGGTCGGATAGGCGTCATGCCCCCGGCCCGACATGCCGATCACGTCGTTCACCTGCACTTCGCGGCAGGCACGCACGCAAAGACCGCACTGGATGCAGGCGTCGAGGTTGACGCGCATCGCCACGTGGCTGTCGTCGAGCAGCGGGATGCGCTCTTTCTCCAGCGCCGGAAAGCGGCTGTCGCTGACGCCCTGCGCCCCGGCCATGTCCCACAGGTGGCTAGACCGGTCATGCGCCGCCTCGCGGTCGGGCTGGTCGGCCAGCAGCAGTTCCATCACCATGCGGCGGGCCTGCGTGGCCCGGGGATTGGCGGTGCGCACCACCATTCCCTCGGACGGCTCGCGGATGCAGGAGGCGGCCAGCGTCCGCTCGCCCTCGATCTCGACCATGCAGGCGCGGCAGTTGCCGTCGGGGCGATAGCCCGGCGCGGGCTTGTGGCAGAGATGCGGGATCTTCAGGCCGCGTCCGTTGGCGACCTCCCAGATCGTCACGCCCATCTCGGCCTCGACCTGCTCTCCGTCGAGAATGAACCGCACCGTCTCGCCCATGCGCGCCTCCCTGTTGCAGTTCAGTTTTAACCACAGCGCGGGCGGCGTCCACAGATCAAACCCGACCACGCAGGCGCGATTTGCGCCGTGGCGGTTTCCGATCCGCGCCGCGCGGGTCGCGAAAGGCACATGGCGCCTACAGGTTTTTCGGGATGCGAAAGCCGCCACCACAGCCCCTCGGCCCCCCAGTGAATTTTCGCAGAGCGGTTACGCGTCTTTCGCCACTTATGCGCACTGGCGCACAACGCTAATTCTTCGCCAAAAGGAAACAGACCATGACAGCCCATCCCGAAACCCGCATCGGCCATGTTCACCTGAAGGTGTCCGACCTCGACCGCGCCATCGCCTTCTACCGCGACGTTCTGGGGCTGGAGGTGATGCAGCGCTACGGACCGCAGGCGGCCTTCCTGTCGGCCGGGGGCTATCATCACCACATCGGCCTCAACACCTGGGAAAGCGCCGGCGGCCCGCGCCCGCCGCGCAACGCGACGGGCCTGTATCACACCGCCTTTCTCTATCCCCATCGCCAGGCGCTGGCGCAGGCGCTGCGCACCGCGCTGGAACATGGGGTCGAGATCGAGGGCGCGGCCGATCACGGCGTGTCCGAAGCGATCTATTTCTCGGATCCCGACGGCAATGGCATCGAACTTTACCGCGACCGCGCCCCCGAGGACTGGCCACGCGACGCGGCGGGGAACCTCAAGATGGTGAACGCGCCGCTCGACCTGAACGCGCTGCTGGCCGAGGCCGCATAACCTAGACGGGCGGCATGTAATCGCCCATGCCGAACCGGTTCTCGCGGTGCCATTTCAGCGCCGCGGGGCTGGGCCAGTCGCGACGGTCCTTCGGCAGGTGCAGAATACGGTCGGGCAACAGAAGGCGGTCCATCACGTCGCGCGGCACCTTGTTCTCGGATGCGAGGATCTGCATCCGCGACGGTTGCGCTGCGTCAGGGATCGCCACCGACAGAAGCCCCCGGTCGAACATCCAGTGCAGCGTGCCGGACAGCGCCAGACCGTTGCTGACCTTGTCGCTGCCGCGCTCCTCGACCGGAACAATATGGGCGGCCTGCACCTCGGGTCGCCCGCCACCATTGCGCAATTGCATGCCGGACATGGCGCAGCGATAGTCATAGGCCTCGCGCACGCGCCTGCGGAAGGCGACATCGCGATAGGGGCGGCGCATCAGTCGTTCGACCACCGGACGTTGGAAGATGGCCGGCGGGTCGTCGATCTCTGGTCCCCGAGGATCAAACCGTCGCGCCTCGCGCTCGATCAGATCCTCGGGCAGGCCAGCATTCACGATGGCCGCGAAGTCTGCCGGCGGCAGGCTGCGCACCGCCAGTTGCTGGCGTCCGCCCTTCACCGGATTGCCCTCGGCATCTGCAAGCAGGGTTTCCCACGGTCTGCCGTCCTTCAGACGCGGCACGGTCTCGTCGAATTCCAGGTAACTGCCCGGCTCGATCAGCGCCAGGAATCGCCCTGGCGCGTTGGGTTTCGGGATCACCTGCACCACCTTCGCCACCGCGAAATAGCCGCGAGGCCCCGCCTTGACCGGTTCGTAATACACGATCCAGTCGCCTACCGAGGCCATGACTGTACGCAGATAAGACTTTGGAAAGTCGTACCGGACGTCCGGTTCGTCGTCATAGATCGATTCTGCTTTGTGGAGGAAGACCGCATACGCCATGCCGCCAGGAGAAGATGAAAAGGCGGTTTCGCGCAAGATTGAACGAGAGCGTCCTGCCCCTCTGGACCTTGCCCGCCCAGGCCCCTAGCCTGCACCCTGAGCGAGGGAGGCCCGACATGGCGACAGGCAAGAACATCCGCACCTATTTCGACGGGCGCTGGCATGACGGCGACGTGCCGGTCATGCGGGCCGCCGATCACGGTGCATGGCTGGGTTCGGGCGTGTTCGACGGGGCGCGCGCAGTGAACGGCATGGCGCCCGATCTCGACGCCCATTGCGCGCGGGTCAACCGCTCGGCTGTGGCGCTGATGCTGAAGCCCACCGTCCCGACCGAGGACATGGTGCAGATCGTGCACGAGGGGCTAAAAGCCTACCCGACGGAGGCCGCCGTCTACATCCGCCCGATGTACTGGGGGATCAACGGCGACGCGACGGCCATCGTCCCGCAGCAGGACGAGACCGGTTTCGCCATCTGCCTTGAGGAAATCCCGATGGCCCCCACCACCGCCTCGGTCAAGCTTGGCCGCACGCGGTTCCGCCGCCCGGTGATGGAGGATGCGGTGGTCAATGCCAAGGCCGGCTGCCTTTACCCGAACAACGCCCGGATGCTGGCCGAGGTGCGCGCCCGAGGCTTTCAGAATGCGCTGGTCGCCGACGCCATGGGCAATGTCGCCGAAAGCGCCACGGCCAATGTCTTCATGGTGCGCGACGGCGTGGTCTTTACCCCCATCGCCAACGGCACCTTCCTGGCCGGGATCACCCGCGCGCGGCACATCCTGAACATGCGCGCCGACGGGATGGAGGTGCACGAAACCGTGCTGACCTTCGAGGACTTCGCGGATGCCGACGAGGTCTTCCTGTCGGGCAACATGAACAAGGTCACCGCCGTGACCGGGTTCGAGGACACCGCCTACCAGGCCGGCCCGGTGACGCGGCGGGTGCGCGAGCTGTATTGGGACTGGGCCGCCAGCGCGTGACACGGGCCCCAACCACGAGACCGCTACCGACGTGCAATTTTTTTGAGATATTGAACAGATAAGCCCGCATCATTGTCAGGATCGCCGATTAAATGCCAACCCATCCGGTTCGCAGCCTCCGCAACACTCTCGCCCTGCGGGTCACTTTCTATGTCCCGGACATTCGGTTCGACACGGTTGCTGCAGTCTTCCGGGCGATCGGCGTTCCGTTCGTGTTGTTGATCCCGTTCCTTTTCGTCGTCCGACGTTGGACTCCTTGACGGCGTCGCCTGCGACCGCGCCGCGATGTCCGTCGGCCCGCCAACGACGATGCACAGGGATCAGCAGAGGCACCGGCGCCAACTCTTGCGTCGCCGCAAAGCACGGGCCGGCAGCGCCACGGTGCCGGTTTCGCGACCCCTGATCGCCGACGCTTGCCAGCGCCCTGCCCCTTCGCCATGATCGCAATGCAGAGGGAGTGAGACATGCGCAAGTTTCTCGTCGTGCTCGACGACAGCCGCGAATGCCTGAACGCCATGCGCTTTGCCGCGATGCGGGCCTCGAACACGGGGGGCGGCGTGGCGATCCTGTCGGTGATCCCGCCGGACGAGTTCAACCACTGGATCGGCGTCGGCGAAGTCATGCGCGAAGAGGCCCGAGAACGCATCCACGCCCATTTCGAGGTCTTCGCCAAGTGGATGCGCGACAAGCAGGGAGTCGACCCCGAACTGGTTATCCGCGAAGGCGATCCGGTGGTCGAGATCCTGGCCCAGGTCCGCGACGACCCCGATATCGGCGTTCTGGTCCTGGGCGCCGCCGCCGACAAGAAGGGTCCCGGACCGCTGGTCACCCAGCTGACCCGCAACTCGGGCTCGCTGCCGATCCCGGTGACGATTGTTCCCGGGGACCTGTCGAAGGAACGGCTGGAAGCGATCACCTGACCGCGCGCTCTTGCGCATCGCCGGAAGACGGAAAACCGCTTGCAGCCCCCTACCCACCCTTGCTACACGCGGCGTCGGAGAGGTGGCCGAGTGGTCGAAGGCGCACGCCTGGAAAGTGTGTAGGCGGGGAACCGTCTCGAGGGTTCGAATCCCTTCCTCTCCGCCAGCCACCCCGGTCTCTGCGATCCCAGTGCACATTTGCCTGTTTTCTCCCGACTTTCCCGGGGTTTGGCAGCTGGCATGTGCATGAGAGACGCCCCCACCTTCCCCTGTTAGTCGGAATTCCCAGCGCAGTCTCCGGAGGCTGCATCACGCGCTTCGGTTGAGGCGCGTTTTGCTGTTAACAGGGAATTTACAGGGAATTCCCTCGGATTCTGGCTGCTCCTATGCGTTTCGAGCGTGAATCCACTCGTGATGTCAGCGGGTTACGAACGAATTCCCTGTTTTCGATAACAGGGAATTCTTCCGGCGAGATCAGGGATCCACGCTGCAGAAACAGGGACGCGCCAGCGTGTATCAGCGATATGCAGGTCCAGGCTGGAACCCGTACAGCATCGCTTGCGCATGCCAGTCGAGCGGGATCGGCTTTCGGATGATCCGTTCGAGCGTCAGGTCCGGCGGCTGGCGCCCGTCGAGGATCGCGCCTTGGATCGCGGGCGAGAGAAACGCCAGCTGAGCGCGGGTCCGGATGTAGGATTCGGAATGCCCCGTTGTCGCGGCGATCTCGCTCAGAAGTTTGCCGTTGCGCAGGTCGGCCACCCAGGAATGCGCCCGCGAAAGGCCGCGGATCAGGGTTCGATCGGGTTGTGGTTCGCGATCACCAACGACGATCTTGCCTTCCACGCCACGCCGACGCATGGCGAAGGAAGCTTCGATCGACAAGGCCGAAGGATCGATCTCCTCGGGGCGGATGCCGAGCGTTTCTGCCAGCGCCGTGGCATTCAGCGTCAGCTCGATGCACGCCTTCTGGACTTGCCCTTCCAAGACGAGCTGACCGAGCAGGTCGGGCGCGCCCGCCGAAAGCTGCGTCGACAGTTCCTGCACTTTGTTTCGGATGGCATCGCCACGCAGGAGGTCGGGCGTGACGCAGAGCCGATGCATGTCCGCAAGTTCCGCCAGATGCCTTGCGACCACGTCGGCGCAAGCGTTCTCCAGCCCCGCGGCGGGCAAGCGCCAGCCTTGTGGATCGGTCCCGCCCGAGATGAGCCGGTTCGAGACGTAGTACCGCACCTGCCGTCCATGCCGGTTCGTATGTGTCGGGGTCAGCCGATCGCCGGTTTCGTCGCGAAGCTTGCCCGCAAGCGGGGTCAGGCCGTTCCGGTTCTGTTGACCGACGGCGGCCACGCGACGGCGGGGTCGTGCGCTTGCCGCTTGCAGCTTGGTCTGAACGGATCCCCAGAGCCCTTCGTCGATGATGGGAGCATGCTGACCATCCCACACCCGGGACTTGTGCCGGATCTTGCCGATGTAGATCGGGTTGCGAAGCACCGCGTAGACCTGGCCACGCGAGAAGGGAATGCCGCCCTGCACCCGCCCGGACTTGAAGCTATGCCGCTTTGACCGTAGCCCCATCTCCTCTGCCCGGAGCATCACCGCATTCAGGCAGCCAAGCTCGTTATAGAGCGCGAAGATCGCGCGCACCGTTTCCGCCTCCGGACCGTTGACGACGAGACCGCGGATCTTCGGGTCGGGATGCGGATCGTAGCCCAGAGGTGGCACGCCCCCCATCCAGAGCCCTTTCTTCTTCGAGGCCGCGATCTTGTCGCGGATGCGCTCGGCAGTCACCTCCCGCTCGAATTGTGCGAAGGAGAGGAGCACGTTGAGGGTCAGCCGCCCCATCGAGGACGCCGTGTTGAAGGCCTGCGTGACCGAGACGAAGGAACAGCCGGCCGCATCGAGGCGCTCGACCAGCTTCGCGAAGTCGGCGAGCGACCGGGTCAGGCGGTCGATCTTGTAGACCACCACCATCTGGACATGGCCTGCATCGATATCGCCGAGAAGCTCTTGCAGGGCGGGCCGGTCGAGCGTTCCGCCCGAGATGCCCCCATCGTCGTAACGGGCCTTGTTCGCGATCCAGCCTTCATGCCGCTGGCTGGCGATATAGGCGGCGCAGGCCTCGTGCTGGGCATCGAGCGAGTTGAAGTCCTGGTCGAGTCCCTCGTCGGAGGATTTGCGCGTATAGATGGCGCAACGGATCTTCGGCTTGCTCATGGTCATGCCGTTCTCTTCAGACCGAAGAACCGGGGCCCGGACCAGCGGGCGCCGGTGATGGCGCGGGCAATCGGCGACAACGAGGCATGGCGTTGCCCGTTCCAGAGGAACCCGCCTTCGACGATATCGACGACATGGGTCACGCCATTCCATTCCCGGATCAGCCGGCCGCCGGGTTTGAGCGCGGGGCTGCTTGCAGGCCTATCTTTTCTTTTCGTGTGGCGGAACAGTTCGACCCTGGTCGCTTTCGATTGAGGTGGACCCGAAATCGAAAGTCTGCTGCTTAGGGCGTCTGTCCCAGCGCGCCCAAATAGCTGTTGGAAAGATAAGAAGTGCCGGTCGCAACATGTCCAGTCGTTGCCACGATTAGCCCCGAAACGGATTGGTCGGGCTATCGCTAGCCGCGCAGCTGAATGTAGAGACCATGTTCGGAGATCTCCACCCGCTCAACAAGTACCTGCATGAGAGCTGTGCACCTTGGAGCTTCTACAGCCGACCATGCATTGAGGTTGCCCGCCGACTACCCGACGGGGCAGGCCACTTGCGCTTGCCGTCAGACGCAGGCATGAGGATACAATGGTGGGCGTACCCAAGTCGCACGGCGACATCAAGCTAAGCTAGTAGAGAAGGCACCGGAAGAGTGCCGAAGCGGGACAGGAGGGGCAGTGGGATCGCAGGGACTTAGACCGTTCTTCGGATACTATGGGGGTAAATGGCGAGACGCCGTGCGGAATTACCCGCCTCCAGAGCATGACACCATATTCGAGCCGTTCGCCGGCTCAGCGGGTTATTCCCTCCGCTATCCCGACCGAAAGGTAGTCTTATGCGAGCGTGATCCACAGATCGCTGCGGTTTGGCGGTTTCTTTTGCGGGTCAGGCCGGACGAAATTCATGCGATCCCCGATGTTCCCTTGGATGGCACTGTGGACGACCTCCTTATCTGCGAGGAAGCGAAATGGCTTGTTGGCCTGTGGCTAAACAGAGCGGCCGCTCGGCCGCGACGAAGCCCCTCCAAGTGGATGCGCATCGGCATTCGTCCGGGCTCCTTCTGGGGAGAGCGCGTCCGAACAACCATTGCAAGCCAACTCGAAGCTATTCGCCACTGGCGCATTATCGAAGATGATTATAGGGCCTGCGAGAAACGAGGAGTGCAGGCTACTTGGTTTGTAGATGCGCCCTATCAGTCCGCTGGCAGGCATTACCATTACAGTTCGGCAGAGATCGACTACAACGAGCTCGCCAACTGGTGCCGGAGCCGCCCTGGACAGGTCATCGTCTGTGAAAACGAGGGGGCGGACTGGCTTCCGTTTGAGCGGCTCGATAGCGTCAAGACTACCCGGGCGGGCCGCCGCTCAAAGGAGGTCGTTTGGCTGGCAAACCACCAAGCCAACTGCAAGACGGCCGAGAAGGATGCGAACGCGGCCGCTTGACCGTTTCTCCGGGTGCGCCTCTGCATGGGACATCTGAGGGAGCAGTGCCAGCCCCCCGTACCGCAGGCGTGGGGTGCTTGGCGAGCGGCAAACATTAAATGACGCTAGGGCGTATCCACCTAGGTACCTCGCTGCGCCAGCTCTGAAGCCTCAAAACGAAACTTGCCGCCCTCAACGTATTTCTTGACCTCATCGAATGCTAGCCAACGGCGGCTCAGTCTCTCGCAGACGGCTCCCGTTGTATTTGAGCCAGCGAAGGGGTCGAGTACGATGTCGCCTTCCACGGTTACCAGCTTGATGAAAAATTCCGGCAGCGCGGCGGGAAACCTTGCCGGATGGATCGTGAGGCCGGCTTCCTTGCAGCGCTTTGTGTATTTGTCGTTGGCGCTATTGTTCCCGAAGACCAGAAAATCATCGGGCAAGCGATTCTCAAGAGCCTCTTGAATGACGTTAGCCGGGATAGATCCGCCGCTCTCGACCTTGCTGAAACCCTCATTGATGGCATGACCGCCAGGCCGTCGAGTGGCCTTCAGTCCCCTGGCGTTTAGACGCAGCATGTCCTTGCTGTAGGGCTTTAGCACTGTACGGTTGTTCGCTTTCGGCCATTCCGTCTTGCCGAACCACCATATGTGTTCGACGGCATCCTTGATGCGGATGCGGCGCACCGTGACCCACTCAGCGGGAACCGGCATCTTTGCCGGGTTATACCAATACGACTCTTGAGCGAGGTGAAACCCCGTTTCTTCTACGAGCGCGATAAGAAGTTTGTACTGACTGATCGAGCGGGTGGGATGGCCCCGGTTCCAACTTCCTGAGATATTGAGGACGAAGGATCCATCGTCCTTAAGAATCCGCCTAATCTCCGCCGCGAAAGGAAGGAACCAAGCGACGTATTCCGACGCTGCAACGTTACCGTACGGTTTCTTAGAATGGAGCGCGTACGGAGGTGAGGTAATGACTAGATCCACGCTGTTGTCGGGGATTGTCTTCATAGCCTCCAAGCTGTCGCCGATGTAAGCGGCACCGAGTCCAGTCTCATAGGCAGGATCCCAGCTGGGCAGCAGCGTAGTCGGGGCGCTCAGATGAGCTGAAAAGAGGGATGACGAAGCTTCAGTCATGAGAACATCCGTAGAACGCTGGGACCCACACTGTTTCAACCGCGCGCGGTAAAAGTCAAGGCGATGGGTCCGGCGGGGCTAGGCAAACCCGCTCCGATCTGACAGGCAGTGCTCGAAAGGGGCCACAGTCTATATGATCGAGAGAATCATGAAGCTCATCGATGAGCTGAACCCAGAACTGAAACAAAAGGTGTTCGATCACCTCAGAACCTCCTGCGTTAACCACCCTCTTGAGCGAGAGTGGAATGCGTCCGCAGAGGTGATCTTAGACGCCATCGCACAGAGTAGCGACCTCACGCAGCGCGGGGTCAAGGGCGTTATCGCAGATCGAGCTTTCCACCGCATCGTCGTCCCAAGGCTTCAACGCGCTGGCTGGACTACCAACCCGATTGTAGGCGACCTCGCCTATGACGCTGACCTTTCGCACAACGGTTCGAGAGTGACGGTTCAGGTCAAGATGCAGCGCCGCGAGCGCGGCCAGCCGAAGGAGAGGTTCGCGAACGGGCAACCCCAATGGGTCGTCGAGGTGCAGAAGACTCGTACGGGGCAAGATTCCGACGGTGCGTCAACGCGGCCATACGCCTTCGGTAACTTCGACATTCTTGCGGTCAACCTCTATGCCAGTTCGGGCGATTGGTCCCATTTCGTATATACCGTTGCGAAGTGGCTACTGCCGCGACGCGAGGACGTTGGTTTAATCGCGGTCATGCAGCCTGTCTCGCAAGTGCCTTCTGACCACTGGACCGAAGACTTCGATGAAGCCGTTGAGTGGCTGCATTCAGAGGAAATGCGACGTCTCCCCGCTTTCGACAAGAAGCGTCGCAAAGCTGCGCCACAGACCGGGTCACTCCTGTAGCAAGCATATCCTCGGCGCTTCCAGTACCAGCCCTACGTGCGGAAGTGCTTCCGTTAGGTGCTGATGGTCAGCGGCGCGGCTGCCGATTAGAAAACAAGAGCGGAGCGCTGCGATGTTCGGATTCGCCAGACTGCTCACGCCACACAACTGAGAAGGCCGTCATCACCGCTTGCAGCGTCATCGCCTCCGGCTGTCGCCCGTCCAGGATCGCCTCGACGATGTCGGGCGCGAGCAAGGTCAGACGCAAAACGCGGGTCATGTACGACGGTGCGATCCCCTCGCGCTCGGCCAGTTCGGCGATGGTGGCGAACTCGCCCGACTCCAGCATGCGCTTCCATCGGAACGCACGGGCCAGCGCCTTGACCAGCGTGTTGTCCGTCCGCCGCGGCTGGGTAGAGCCTTGCGGCAGCTGCATCTCCTTCCGCCCGCCTCGCTTCACGAGGCGGAAAGGGACTTGGAGCGTGACCGTCTCGGGGATCGGAGCCCGGCGTGTCATGCAGCTTCTCCGATGTCGCCGACCAGCACCTCGCGGGCCAGACCGCTGAGCCCGTCGACGCGCAGGCGGACGTTCAGGCCGTCGCTGCCGATGTAAACGCTCTCTACAAGCAGCGCTACGATGCGGGCCTGCTCGGCGGGGAACAGTTCGTCCCACAGCGGATCGAGCTGCTGCAGAGCGGTGCGGGCATCGGCTTCGGTGATGTCGTCGGCGTGAGCGCGCACCGCTTTCCACGTACCCGCCACGATCTCGGGCTGACGGAACACGGCGCGGAGTTGGTCGATGACTGCGGCCTCGATCTCGCCTGCTGGCACGCGGCCGACCGGACAGGACCCGGCGCCATGCTTCAGCACGGTCTGGCTGACATAGTAGCGGTAGAGCCTTTTGCCCTTGCGCGTATGGGTCGGTGAGAACGCGGCACCATCGGGCCCGAAGAGCAGTCCCTTCAGGAGCGCGGGAGTCTCGGAGCGGGTGCGGGCAGCGCGCTTGCGCGGGCTCTCCTGCAGGATGGCGTGGATCCGGCCCCACGTTTCGCGGTCGATGATCGCCTCGTGCTCGCCGGGATAGCTCTCGCCCTTGTGGACCGCCTCGCCGATATAGGCGCGGTTGTTCAGCATCCGGTAGAGGTACTTCTTGTCGATCCGGTTGCCTCGCGGCGTGCGGATGCCGCGCTTTGCGACCTCGCGCGCCAGTTCCGTCCCCGACCCGATCTCGAGGAAGCGGGCGAAGATCCAGCGCACATGCGCAGCGGTTTCTTCGTCGATGACCAGCTTCCGGCTCTCGACCCGGTAGCCGTAGGGCGGGACCCCGCCCATCCACATGCCCTTCCTGCGGCTGGCGGCGACCTTGTCGCGGATCCGCTCGGCGGTGACCTCGCGCTCGAACTGCGCGAAGGACAGCAGAATGTTCAGTGTCAGCCGGCCCATGGAGGTGGTGGTGTTGAATGACTGCGTCACCGAGACGAAGGTCACGCCGTTGCGGTCGAACACCTCCACCAGCTTGGCGAAGTCGGCGAGCGAGCGGCTGAGGCGGTCGATCTTGTAGACCACCACCACGTCGACCAGCCCGTCCTCGATGTCCTCCAGAAGGCGCTGCAGGCCGGGGCGCTCTAGCGTGCCGCCCGAGATGCCGCCATCGTCATACTGGTCGCGGACCAGCACCCAGCCCTCTGAGCGCTGGCTACCACATCTATCTCCGGAGCTTTTTCGAGAAGTTCCCGGCTGATGCGATCGGTGGGTCGAACCGGGCCTCGGCCGCCCAACGTGAAATTGCCGTCGACTGGGGCGGCAACACGGTGGTCATGACCGACCTCGATGGCGCCAAGAAGTTCTTCCGGAAGCGCGGGTGGATCCGGGAGTTCTTTGATCGGCATGGAGTGCGTGCCGGGGATACGGTGACGGTCGAGGAGATCGCGCCCTACAGTTATCGTGTGGCACCGCAGAGGCGTTCCTAGTGATGGGTCTAGGAATGGGGGCTCGGCTGCCCACTATTCGGGTCACCGAAACGCCCGCTCAGCCTGCTCCTGCCAAGTCTCCCCCGCCAGAAAGCACAGGTCGTAGAGGCTGATCGCCGACGTCTCGCGGCCGCAAGTCAGGCGTTTAAGCACCTCGGGCGCCAGATAGGCGAGGCGCAGTTGGCGGCTGACATGGCGTTCGGCCAGACTGACGGCCTCGGCCAGTTCCTGGATCGTGGCGAACTCGCCAGACTCCATGCGCCGCCGCCAGCCCCATGCCCGGCCGATGGCGCGCAGGATGTGCGGGTCCTGCGTCTGATCCTCGGTCGGGCTGTAATCGGCGGGCGGCATGATCTTGGGCCGCCCGTTCTTCTTGCGCAGCTTCAGAGGGATCAGTACGCGGATCGTGTCATTGCTTCGGGTCATTCGGCGGCCTCCATGTCGCGCGGCGCGATCATCTCGCGGATGACGCCCGCGACGCCTTCGCGGCGGATATCAACCTCGAGCCCTGCGGCGGTGACGGTGACGCGCCGGACCAGAAGCTGGATGATCCGCGCCTGCTCGAGCGGAAATAGCTGGGCCCAGAGCGTGTTGAAATCGTGCAGCGCCGCGATGGCCTCGGCTTCGGATATCGGCCAGCGCCTCGTCAGCGCGTTCCAGTCGGCCGAGGACGCGGTCGGGGAGTTCGTGAAGACCGGCAAGCTGAACTTCCGCGATCTGGTGACCTCGCTCATTGCCGATCTGGCGAAGCTGGCGGCGCGGCGGTTCATCCTCGGCCCCATCGCCAACGCGCTCTCGGGCGCGCTCGGCGGTGCTGGCGGGATCTTCGCCAACATCCTGCACGCAGGCGGCATGGTCGGATCGTCCGGCCCCTCGCGCATGGTGCCGGCCATGGCCTTCGCCGCTGCACCCCGGATGCATTCGGGCGGCGCGGTCGGCCTTCGCCACGACGAGGTGCCCGCGATCCTGCAAAGGGGCGAGCGGGTGCTCTCGCGCCGCGAGGCGCAGAGCTACGGTGCTGGTGGCGGGATCAACGTCACCATCATGGCCCGCGACGCCGAGAGTTTCCGGCAATCCCGCACGCAGGTCGCGGCGGATATCGCACGGGCGGTGTCGCTCGGGCGGAGGGGCATGTGATGGCGTCCCATGAGGTCCGGTTCCCGGACAACATCAGCCGAGGCGCGCGCGGCGGGCCGGAGCGGCGCACCCAGATCGTCGAGCTTGCCTCTGGCGACGAGGAGAGGAACGCCAGCTGGGCCAACTCGCGCCGCCGCTATGACGTCGCGTACGGCATCCGCCGCGCCGACGATCTGGCGGCGGTGGTCGCCTTTTTCGAAGCGAGGAACGGTCGCCTCCATGGCTTCCGCTTCAAGGACTGGGGCGATCACAAATCCTGCCTGCCCTCGGTGACACCCGCACCGACCGATCAGGTGATCGGCACCGGCGATGGCGCGACGACGGCGTTTCAGTTGGTGAAGCGCTACGCCTCGGGCAGCCAGACATGGGTTCGGGCCATCACCAAGCCGATCGCGGGCACCGTGCGCATGGCGCTCGGTGGTGTCGAGCAGGCCTCTGGCTGGTCCATCGATACCACGACCGGCGTCATCATTTTCGCCACCGCGCCGGGCCTCGGCGTCACGATAACCGCGGGCTTCGAGTTCGATGTCTCGGTCCGCTTCGACACGGACGTGCTCGACGTGACGCTCGACCTCGAGCGGCTGGGCTCGATCACCTCCATCCCGCTTCTGGAGATCCGACGATGAACGACGAAACCGGATTTCTGGCGGCGGCGCTGAAGGAACTGATCGCCTCTACCGCCGTGATTCTCGCCGCCTGGGGTGCGCTCGGGGGCGCGACCAACGCGCTGACCACGAAGATGCGCCTGCGCGACGCGCTGCGCCACATCTTGCTTGGCGGTCTGATCGCGGCCGGGATGGGCAGCCTGTCGATGGCGATCATCACCCGTTGGCTCGGTCTGCCGCCCGAGGCGATCCCGGCCGGGGGCGCGGCCGGATCGGCCGCCTATCTCGTCGGCGTTTTCGGCCCCGCCTTCATCGAAGTGCTGCTCGCCCGCCTGCGCCATTCCGGGAAAGGCGATGGCGATGCATGACCTTCTCCGCCTTGCACGCTCGCTGCGCTGCGATCCGACCGATCCTGGCCAGGCCTTCCGCCACCGGCTGGGCGTCGGCATCGCCGTCGCCGCGCTGATCCTGATGCTCTCGCTTCTGGGGTGATTTCCATGGAGATGACTGACCGGGGCATTCTGGCCCTCGTCCGGCACGAAGGCATCGTGCCTGGACCCTACACGGATGTGAAACAGGTCTGGACCTTCGGCATCGGCCACACCGCCGCTGCCGGGGAGCCCGATCCGGCCGCGATGCCGCGTGGCATGCCCGCCAATCTCGATGCCGGGATCCGCGAGGCGTTTGGGGTCTTTCGCGCCGACCTCGCGCGTTACGAGGCCGCCGTCCTGAGCGCCGTGAAGGTGCCGCTCGAGCCGCATGAATTCGATGCGCTGGTCTCGTTTCACTACAACACAGGCGGCATCGCCAAGGCGGCGCTCAACCACCTCGACCTCGATGCCATCGAGGCGCGCGAATACGCGCTTCGCGCCTATGACGGGGCCCTGCTGATGGTCAGCCATGACGAGGGTTTCCTGCATCGTATCGGGATCGCGCGCCGGGTCACGCTACCACTCTTGTCCCGATAATCCGAAGGCTCGGGGTTGCGGATCTGCATGCTCGCCTTGGCGATCCGTGCGGTTTGCCGCCCTGCGTCGACCCATCAGTGGTGCAAGCCCGCGCCCGGTTGTCTCAGAAAGTCACGAATGGCTGACAGCGCGGCGTGTGGGTTGTCCCACAGCAGGTCGTGGCCCGCTTCTCGCACAACGACCAGATCGGCTTCCGAGAATCGCTCGCGGTGCTGGGCCTGTAGCTCTGCGCCAATCCAGTCATTGCAGGCGCCGGCCATCAGCAGCACGGGCCCGCCGTAGGTTTCGGCGCCACGCGCGATCCGGTCGACATCCGCAGCGTCGACCGCGTCCCAGCTTGCGTTCGCTTGAGCGCCGAAGCGCCATGCCGGCGCATCGTAGCCATCGCCGCAATGATAGGGGTTGTCCGGGTGGCTGGCGAAGGCCCGCACCATGCGCCCGATCAGAAAATCGTCGGGGGCGTATGGATCCGGACCATCGACCTGGGCTGCGCGAAAACCGGTCAGCACGGTCGTGGACACGTAGGACAGTCCAGACATGAATTGCTGAGCCTCATCTTGCCAGAGGTCGCGTCCGACCGCATCGAGATACCCGGGTTCGATCAGGACGGCCCGATCGACATGGGCCGGATCGACGCCCAGATAGGCCACCGCCAGCATCGCCCCCCAAGAATGCCCGATCAAGGTGATGCGCTCGTTCGGAGCGATGTGGTCGATGACAGCGGCCAGTTCCTGAAGATACCCGTCGAGCGTCAGAAAATCCGCCGGAACGCGTTCAGACAAGCCCGCGCCGCGCTGGTCGTAGAATACGACGTGATAAGCGTCCGACAGATCCGCCAAGCCCTGCAACGAGCGGAAATCGCCACCCGGGCCGCCATGCAGAACGATCACGGTCGGGGCGCCCGCCGGGCCGTCGTGGATCCTTAAATGCAGCCGATGGCCCGCAATCTGCGCAGCCGGCAGCGCCGGATCGCCGGTGACGAGTGCCGGGATCGGGTGGTCGCCACGCGTCCCGATCCATAGCGGGACAAACACGCCAAGACCGATCGTCAGCATTGTCAGTGCGGCGATCGAGAGCCACCTGAGCGCAACTCCCATCACGCGACATCTCCGTCACGGGC
Organism: Thetidibacter halocola; assembly: GCF_018224955.1. Taxonomy (GTDB): domain Bacteria; phylum Pseudomonadota; class Alphaproteobacteria; order Rhodobacterales; family Rhodobacteraceae; genus Thetidibacter; species Thetidibacter halocola. The sequence continues at coordinate 108,681 of NZ_JAGTUU010000005.1, read as the reverse complement.
GCGCCCGCCGGACGCGATAAGCGTGGCTCCGACCGCCACGAACCAGGCGATGGCCCCAAGACCGAACACGGCCCCGGCTGCGTCGCCGAGTGGCTGCACGACAGTGGTCAGTCCTGCCGCGCCGGTCAGAAGACCCAGCACCACCACCGGCCGCGCGAGTGTTCTGCCGATCAAGGCGGCCAGGCTGACGCTGCCGATCCAGACCCCACCCGCGATCTCGTTGCCGCCGCCGAGGCCCAGCTCGACGGCATGCAGCGTCGCCCAGATGTCTGCTGCAGAGGCGGGATCGGCCGGATAGAGATGCGCCGCCCGTTCCACCGCGACGTTGGCGAGCATGCCCGCGCCGAGCACCAGCGTAGCCCAGACAAGGCCGAATCCCCGCGTCACGGCGGCCCAGCCGGGCGTTGCATCGGCCTGCGCCTCCGACAGAGCGACCACGAGGATCACCAGCGCCAGCCCGTTCAGGACGTAGATCGCGCCGTTCCACGCGATCAGAAGACCGGGTCGCGCGTCGATGAAGGCCACCACGGCCACGGGGTCGATGTCGGCGGTGCCATAGCTCAGCGGCGCCAGCACTGTCACCAGCAGGGCGACACCGACAAGGTAGGTTGCGGCGCATGTCAGGACGGCGAGGCCACCAATCCGAATAAGCGTCATTTCCGGCTTCCCTGTTCATTTCGAAACTGGTCGACCGCCGCGAGCCCCCTGAAATGTTCGGCGAGCGAACGGTCGCCATGCGTCTCGCCCACCATGTCGAGCGCCATGGCGGTCAGGAAAAACTGCGCGGGACCATGGACTCTGCGCGGCGTCACCCATGGCAATACGGTCAGCGCAGCCTTTCGAAATACATCCGGCAGATAAGTGATGCGCGGCTCGCGGCCGAGCGCCGCGAAGGCCAGCCGCGCGATCCCGGTCTGCGTCAGCACACCCGGACCGCCGACGTCGAGCCATGCGCGCCCGCCCTGCGTCGCTTCGGCGATCGCGACAGCGAGGTCCGCACCGTGGATCGGGTTGATCCGGGGCGCGCCGGATCCGAACAGCCAGACCCACCCCGACCGAGCCATCGCGAGAAACTCTTCCATATCAGAGAAATACCCGGACGGCGCGATCACCGTGGAGGCCATGGACGAGGCCAGCAGCGCATCGACGAAATCGGCCTTCGCCGCGACCAGCGGCACATGCCGCATCGCCTTCGCGTTCAGGACATGCACATAGGCGAAACGCTGCACGCCGGCGCGCTCCGCCTCGCGCAGGAGGATGAGGTTCGCGCCGTAGTCCACCTCGCGATAGCCGAGCCCGTCGGCCTGACGCGTGATGCCGAGCGCCGAAACGGTTAGGTCGATGCCTTCCATGACACCGGCGATCTCATCGGGGCGAGTGGCTTCGGCCTCGACAAGCGTATCGGCCGCCAGGTCGCCGGCAGGCGCATGGCGTCGCACGAGCGCCGTCACGTGCCAGCCGCGACGCCTGTATTCCGCGCAGAGGTAGCGCCCGAGATACCCGGTAGCCCCGGCGATGAAGACCCTTTGCATGATGCTTCCTTTCAGCGTAGCGCAACGCCGATCGCGGCGGCGCTCATTGCAAGCAGGACCGGGGTCCAGAGCAGACGCTCGGGCCGGGACGGGCTGACGCCGTTTGCTATCGTCGACAGGACGGTCAGCGCGAGCGCCAGCCAGAACGCTGGCGTGGGAAGGTCGAAGTCCAGCACGGCGCCCCGGTCCAAAATGGCAATGGCCATGCCAACGAGCAGCGCTGCCTGCACCAGCGCCAGCAGGCGCCAAAGGGGCGGCAAGCGCTCGGGAAAACGCCCGCCCACGGTGAAGCGGCCCAGAGGTGCCCCAACCGCGAGCCCGAGATGCATCGCGACCGGCAGCATGGCGAGGGCGGCATAGAATGCGGCGACGGTTTGCGAGGTCATGGCTGTGCTCCCGGACAATTGTCGGGCGGCGGTCAGATCCGGGTGCCGAACGGGGTGCGGAAAACGGGAAGGTGCTCCAACGGGGGAAGGCCGATATCGCGCCTGAGCCGGTCCGAGGTCGGGATCTGTTCGGAAAGGGTATGTGGCGATTGCCGCCGCAAGACGACTCTGAAGAAAGATATCACCCCGCTAAGACTAAGCGGGCGGCGCATAACCAATGACGACATGGATGAAGACTCCTGCGATGAAAGGAAATGGTTTTCAGCCGACAATGCGATGTCCGCGACCGCGCAGGCACTCGACAACGATGGCCTCGCGCCGGTCGCTTGCATGCACCGCGCCAGCGATGCCACCTGCCAGGGCGCCGGCGATGGCGCCGCCGGCTGCGTCCGCCCCGTCGTCGGCCGCGCCCAGCAAAGCGCCCGCGCCGGCGCCGAGAACGGTTGCGCCGGCGGTTTCTTGGTCGAACTGCCTTTGATCCCGGGCCAGCATCTGGCAGGCGGCAAGGTCGCTCTGGAAGGCCGGTGCGGTTGGCCCGTCGAGGATTGGTGTGTAATTGGCGCCGCTGTCGGCGCAGGCGGCAAGACAGCCAGCGGTCAAGAGAAGGAAGACGGAGGGCTTCATCGGGAAGTATCCTTGAGGTCAGAAAAGAGGATCCAGCGCCCGGAGACGGTCCGGGCGGGATGCGGGTTCGGTGAAATGGACGTGATCGTGGCCTAGCTGGGGCCGTCGCGGATCTGATCTCCGCCGACCTGGGCACCGCGGAAGCGGTCCCGATACTCGGACGCAGAGACGCCCAGATGGCGCTGGAACGCGCGGCGCATGCGCTCCGCATTCTGGAAACCAACCTCGCCGGCAATTTGCTCGATGCCCTGAGGCCGTGTCTCCAGCGCGACCCGCGCGGCCTGCACCCGTGCCGTTTCGACATAGGCCGCAGGCGTCAGGCCGGTTTCGTCCTTGAACCTTCGGGCAAACGTACGCTCGGACAGGCCAGCGCGCGCGGCCAGCGCGGTTACGGTCAGGGCTTCGCCGGGATGGGCGAGGATATGCGCCAGCGTGGCGTTGATCGCGGGGTCCTCGGCGGCCTGCGCCACCAGATGCGCGCTGAACTGCGACTGCCCGCCGGGGCGCATCATGTACATCACGTTGTATCGCGCCACCTGCAGCGCCACGTCATGGCCCCAGTCCATCTCGACCAGTGCAAGCGCAAGGTCCATGCCGGCCGTCACGCCCGCCGAGGTCCAGATGTTCCCGTCCCGCACGAAGATCGCGTCGCGCTCGACCCGGACCTTCGGGTAGCGACTTTCGAGGATCGGGCACCACCACCAGTGGGTGGTGGCGCGCCGCCCTTCAAGCAGACCAAGCTCGGCAAGAATGATCGCGCCGGTGCAGATCGACACAACCCGGCGCGCCCGCTTCGCCGCGTGCCGCACGAAAGTCAGAAGGGCCTTGTCCTCCAGTGCCGCCATCGTACCGTGGCCGCCGCTGACAATCAGCGTGTCGATAGGGGCGGTGTCTTCCATCGCCTGTGAAAAGCCGAGATCGGCCGTGAGACTCAGGCCCGAAGTGGTCCGGACCGGCCCGGCCTGCGCGGCTACGAGTTCGACATCGTATGGTGCGGGTCCTTCTGGCAGGAAGTACTTCGCGCCGGTCAACACCTCCAGCGGGCCCACCACGTCGAGGATATGGGCATGCGGATAGGTCACCATGACCACGCTGCGCCCACGTTCCTCTGTCCGATATGCCGTCTTGTGTTCCATGGTCGGACACTACGCCGAACCGCTCCCTGACCGTTAGGACAAAGACCCCTCTATTTCTGCCAATCAGAAATGCGGCCAATTGGACGTGCGCCTCCGGATCATCGCCATGTTTCACGCGTCCGAGGCCGATGGCTCTACCGATGCCACCGCCGGATCGGCCGGCGCGACCAACCTACTTTGCGTCTGCCGGTTCTCCGAATAGGCTGATCACATGGGCTATGTCACTTCCCTCTTCGCGCGCAAGATGGTCACCGCCGCTGGCGATACCATTGACGGTGCGGCGCACCTGCGGGACGTGGGCATCGACCCCGATGCTCCCTGGGATCCGAAGGCGATGATCCCGGCCGCCACCTACTATGACATGCTTGAACGGATCGCGGCCGAGGTCGATGTCACCGATCTGCCGGTGCGCACCGGGGCCTCCATGCGGCTTGACGAATACGGCGCGCTGGGTCTCGCCTTCAAGGCGGCGACGACGCTGGGCGCTTCCTATGCGCGGGTGGAACGCTATGCCCGGCTCTGGACCAGCGTGGTGGAATACGAGTTGCGCAGCGATGCGCACGGCACCCTGTTCGTCCTGCACCGCCCCGGCGAGCGGCGCCTGGGCATGCGGCTGTCGAACGAGGCGACACTGGCCGGTGCCGTCTCGATCGCCCGGCAGGTCAGCCCGGTCCCGGTCGTGCCCCTCGAGGTGCTGGTCCGGCATCCGGCCCCGGCGACGATTGCCGCCCACGAAAAATGGTTCGGCTGTCCGGTCCGGTTCGGGGCGGAACTCGACGGCATCCTGTTCTCGCGCGAGACGCTGGCACAGCCGAATATCCTTGGGGACGTGGGGATATCCCGCTACCTCGTGTCCCAGTTGGACAAGGAATTGTCCGAGATCGCCGACGAGCCCTCCCTCGTCGCCCAGACGAAGAGTGCCATCGCGCAGGCGCTCAGCGAGGGCACACCGAAGATGGCGGAAATCGCGCGCGATCTCGGGCTCAGTGCGCGATCGTTCCACCGCCGGCTCTCGGAACACGGGATGAGCTTCCAGACCCTGACCGAGGAAACCAGGCGCGACCTTGCGGAGGGGCTCCTGCGCGATAATGGCCATTCCCTCGCCGAAATCGCCTTTCTGACCGGGTTTGCCGAGCAGAGCTCTTTCACCCGCGCGTTCAAGCGCTGGGTCGGCGTGACACCGGCAAGCTACCGGAAGAGGCACGCCAGGCTGTGAAGCACCACGGCAGGCACCCGTTCACCAAAGGTTGGGCCAATTTAGGCTGTGCTGACGAAGGGGCCGCTTGCCCCAATGTCGCCAATGTCGCCAATGTCTACTGGGGACAACCCGGCCAAGGAACCCGGAACTCGATGCTTCCGTTTGATAACGAAGACTTCAACGACTTGCACATCAAGCAAAGCCACGTTCTTTGCGTCTGTGCACATCCTGGAGACATGGAGGCACAATATGACACGAATTGCCTCGTTTGCCGGATCAGGCTTTGACGTGGATGCTCTGCATTGCGCCATGCTTGACGCGTTTTCCGACTACATCGTTCCGTTGCAGCCGGATGCAGACACGTTCAGGGCGGCGCTGAGTTCAAGAGGTTTTGACCCCGAGGCGTCCTTTGTCGCCATCGACGGTGAGGAGGTCATCGGATTCTGGAACGTCGCGACGCGGAACACCGAACGGTATCTGATCGGCAGCGGAACGCGGATCGGCCACAGGGGCCGGGGCGTGGCGGCCGGTTTGGGCATGGCGGCGATCCGTGCGGCGGAGACGGCCGGAACCGAGCGCTTTTGGCTCGAGGTCATCGAAGGAAACGCGGCCGCCGAGGGTCTCTATCGGAAGCTGGGATTCGAGATGACCCGAAAGCTTGACTGCTATCGGCTTGATCATCCATCGCCTGAGCGGTCCTCATGCAAACCGTCGGATTTCGCCACCGTTGCGCATGCCATTCAGAGCCATGGGACCTGGGAGCCGACCTGGCAGAACGCCACCGAAACCATTTCCGGCGTAGATCTGACCTGCTTCCTGCATGAAAAAGGCGGAGCGATCATCGGCGCAGGTGGCCTCGTGCATCAGATTGCTGCCAGCGAAGCCTCGGCCCTCGAAGACCTTCTTGCCGTGGCAGCCACGGTCGGCTCGCTGACATTGGTCAATGTCGATTCCGGTGACAGCACCTTGTGTTCCCTGCTCAAGGAGCTTGGAGCTCATCGCTTCATCGTTCAGTCTGAAATGTGCCTGTCGTTGCCAAACGTCTCCTAGCGGTCGTTCGAGCCCTGCGCAGCATGGCGACAAAGGGCTCGAAGCGATCATGCGGCAGCGCGTCGAGCACCTTTCGGTTCGGGCTCGCCAAGCTTCGCCAACGGCACGGAGGAGACCTTCGCCGCATTCGCCAAGTTGACCTATCAGATCGCGGGCAGGCTGACGCGACACACGCGCGGGCCGCTGACGGCGACTGGCAGCATAGGTCAAAACGCTGGCGATCCCGGTCAATACCGAGCCTGCGGCGGTCGCCTATCCCTTGGTCGTCAACTCGAACCAAGGGAGAGACCCATGCAAGACCAACCCATCCTCGTAATCGGCGCCACCGGCAAGACCGGCGTGCGTGTTGCCGCAAAGCTGGAGGCTAAAGGCCTTCCCGTCCGTCGCGGATCGCGCAACTCGGCCACGCCCTTCGATTGGGAGGCGCCCGAAACCTGGGCCCCGGCCCTGACCGGCGCCCGCGCGGCCTATGTCACCTATTTCCCCGATCTCGCCTTCCCCGGCGCGGTCGAGAAGCTCGAGTCGCTCGTCGAGACGGCGCAGGATGTCGGCGTCGAACACCTCGTCCTGCTCTCCGGACGCGGCGAGCACCATGCCCGGCTGGGCGAAGAGGTCGTGCGCAACTCGGGCGTGAACTTCACCATCGTCCGCGCCGCCTGGTTCGCGCAGAACTTCTCCGAAGGCTACCTGCGTGACCCGGTTCTGGCCGGCGTCCTGCCGATGCCTGGCGGCGACATCGCGGAGCCGATCATCGACATCGACGACATCGCCGACGTGGCGGTCGCGGCGCTGACGGAGGAGGGCCACAGGGGCAAGCTCTACGAAGTGACCGGGCCGCGCCTGATGACCTTCGCAGAAATGGCAGATGTGCTGAGCCAGGCCACCGGCCGACCGATCCGGCACATCCCTATCAGCTTCGAGGACTTCCACGCGAATGTCGCGGCCGCGGGCGGCGATTTCGTGGCCGATGTCTTCACCGCCATCGCCCGCGAGACGCTGGATGGCCGCAACGCCCACACGACGGATGGTGTCGTGCAGGCCCTCGGCCGTCCACCACGCGATTTCACCGACTTCGCCCGCTCAGCCGCCAGCGCAGACGCATGGCCGACCGCAGCCTGATCGGCGGATCCACCGTCACCGGAAAGGACATCCCATGACATCCATTCAAAAACTGGCGCTCGGCGTGGCCGGGATCACCGCGCTCGGCATCGGCGCGTTCATCCTCACCGCTCCACACACGTTCTACGCAAGCTACGGAATCGCGCTCGGGTCCGATCCCAGCCTGCTGAGCGAGCTGCGCGCCCCAGGCGCCGGGCTTGCCGCCTTCGGAGTCTTGATGCTGGCCGGCATGGTCAGCACAGCCCTGCGGCACGTCGCGGTGATGGCCGCGCTGACCGTCTACCTCGCCTTCCCGGCGGGGCGTGTGGTGGGCCTTGCCATCGACGGCCTGCCGTCGAGTGGCATCCTCAGTGCGCTCATCCTGGAACTGGGCATCGCCGCGCTTTGTCTCATTGCCTTCCGACCCGGCGCCCGGCCCCTTGCCACTGGTCTCGCGGCGCGCTGACTGCACTCGGATGCGGCGGAACGGTCAAGGCTCCCGCCGCATCCTTCTCAATCGAAGGAGCCAACCGATGTCACCTGTCATCTTCTTCCTGCTGCAATTCGCCATCCTCGCCTATGCGCTGGTCGCGGGCGTCTTCCTTGCCTTCTCGGACTTCATCATGCGCTCGCTCGCGTTGACCGGCCGCACCGGAGGCGTCGAGGCCATGCAGAATATCAACCGCGAGGTCTTCCGCTGGATCTTCATGGCGCTGTTCCTCAGTATGGTCGGTATGTCGATCCTCATCGCCGGATACGCCTGGTTCGGGCTCGGTGGTCCGGCAGGAGCGCTGATCATGCTTGCAGCAATGGTCTATCTTGTCGGCTGCTTCGGCGTCACGGTCGTCTTCAACGTGCCGATGAACGAGGCGCTCGCCGGGATGGACCTGTCCGAGGAAGCCACCCGGGCCTATTGGACCGGCACCTACCTGCCGCGCTGGACCTTCTGGAACTCGGTACGAACCGGGGCGGCCACACTTGCTGCCGCATTGCTTCTCCTCGGGCTGTTCTGGTTGCCGCAGACTGATGCGTGGACCAGTTGACACGTCCAGGGCTGCCAAGGGAAGACGGCCGGTTCCAAAGACCGCCAGGAGCGACAGGCAAAAGACCCGACGGGTCTGCACGACATGATCCGCCGGGTTCTCTGGCTTCTGGCAGTCGCAAAGCGGGGTCTGCTTTTCCAGGTTGGAGATGCAGGGGACGACACGGTGATGCGGGAACAGGCGTGGGAGTGTCGATCGGAGAGCCATCAACAGAGCTTCGCCGTGTCCGGTTTCAGACAGCAACGCGGGGATCTGCGCCGAGCACCCGCGAGGGACCGTAAACTCATTTCTGGAGGACACCATGACCACAACCTTTTACGAACATTGGCGGAAAGCGCCGGAGGGCGCATGGTGCTGCCCGAACTTCAGCCCGACAGAGTTCGCCTGCCAGGGCACCGGCAAGCTACTCGTCAAAGAACCCGCGCTCGACAAGCGGCAGGCGCTGCGCCACCGACTGGGTTTACCCCTGATCGTCCGGTCGGCCTATCGAAGCCCCGAGCACAACCGTGCCGTCGGCGGCGAAACGCGGTCCAAGCATGTGGACGGCGCGGCCTCCGAAGTCGCTATGGACGACCACGACCCGGTGGCCTTCGAAGCCGTGGCGCGGGAGTGGGGTAAAGGCGTTTAGGAGAGACTATTGCCGCGGGATATCGTCAGTGGGAGAGTCACATCGATCACACAAGAAATGTCCTGCGTGATATTTGCGACGACGCGATGCCGGGTGCTGCCTTGGCGGCGCAACCCGGCATCGACTTCAGAGTTGAACACCCTTCGTCAGCGCACCGTCGATCACGAGGTTGGTCCCAGTTGTGAAGCTGGACGCCGGGCTGGCGAGGAAGACCACGCCGCGGGCGATTTCCTCCGGTTTCGCCATGCGGCCGGTTGGGTTCAACGCAAGTGCCTCTGCATAGAGGTCGGGCATGTTGGTTTCGATGTTCTGCCATATGCCGCCATCGAAATAGGTGTTCCCCGGCGACACGGTATTGGCGCGGATGCCCTGCGCCGCCAGCTTGTATGCCAACCCTTGCGCGTAATGCACGATGGCGGCCTTGAAGGCGCCGTAAGCGGGGCCGGTAAAGTCGATCTCCCGCCCCGAGACAGAGGAGACGAGCGTGATGGAGGCCGCCGTGCTCTTTTCGAGCCAGGGCATGGCGGCGTTCACCAGACGCACTGAATGCATCATGTCGGTGTCGAACCCGGCTTTCCAGGCGGCCTCGTCATCGGCCACGGCCAGGGCCGAGACGTTGCCGATCACGATGTCGATGCCGCCAAGCGCCCGGGCCGAGTCGGCCACCCAAGCCTCGAGCGCGTTCTTGTCCGCTACGTCCACCGCCGCGCCAAGGGCGGTGGCTCCGCCGTTCCGCAGCCGCGCCACCGTCGCATCCACATCCGCCGCTGTGCGAGCGCAGATTGACACGGCGGCGCCTTCAGCCGCCAGAATTTCGGCGCAGCGCAGGCCGATGCCCTTGCTGCCGCCGGTAACCAGGGCGCGCAACCCCTTCAGACCCAGATCCATGGTTTCAGCTCCCTGCTATCACTTGAGGTACTTTTTCTCGATCCCGGCGGCGAGGCTGTATTTCGGATCAACCATGTTCCCCAGCCGCACCTTGCCGCACATCGTCAACAACATGTAGGCGTCGGCTTCCGATTGTCCGGTTTCGGCGGCGACCCACCGCACCAATTCGCGATAGGCGATGCGCGCGGCGTCCTCCATCGGGCGGGCCGAGCCGATGAACATCATCTTGTCCTCGGTTTCCAGTTGCGGCCAGCCGTTGCCATGGCCCTTGATAAGGTCGATGTGGATTTCCACCGTCGCCGGGATTTCCAGCGCCACACCGCACAGTTCGCCGTCGCCCTGGATCGCGTGGCAGTCGCCGAGGTAAAGATAACCGCCATCGGTGTTGACCGGCAGGTAGATGATCGACCCCGGCGCCACGTCCGGCACATCCATGTTGCCGCCGTAGTAATCCGGCTGAAGCGACGAGATCGCCTCGATCTGCGGCGCGGTGCCGATAGTGCCGATGAATGGCTCGTAGGGCAGGATCAGCGTGTCGGACCAGTGCACCCCGTCTTCGTCTACGACGATCTTCTTCACTTTCTCAGGCAGCGGCGGGTTCAGCAGCGCCGTGTCTCCCGTCGCAACAAGCCCGCCGAATTCCGTCAGAAGACAGGTGGTGCCCACGGGCTGCGGCCCGCGCGGCGTGATCGAGATGATGCGCACCGCCAGCGCGTCGCCCTTCTGTGCGCCCTTGACGTAGATCGGCCCGGTCTGCGGGTTGAGGAACGGAAAGTTCAGCAGGGACGACGGGTTGTCCACGACTTCGGTGATCGCCCCCTCGAAGGCGTCGTGGGTTTCCACGGTCACGACCGCGCCCGGCTCGACCTCGAGCACGGGAGTGGCATAGGGACCGTAGACGTAATGGAAGGTGCCCTGATCCTCGATCGTGATCTTGTGGCGTGCGCCTTCGACGCCTTTGGCGACGCCCTTTCGCGCCATGATGGATGTGCTCAGCCAAGACATGTTCGTTCTCCTCTTGTGCCGATTTCGGGTTGGTCAGATGGTCAGATATTTGCGGACTTCGTCGCGGGACCGGATTTCGTCAGCGCCAAGTTCCGCGACGATGCGGCCCTTTTCCATCACATGGCCACGGTCGGCGAGCGACACGATCAGGTCAAGGTTCTGTTCGACCAGAAGCACCGACACGCCGGTTTCCGCGTTCAAGGTTCGCACGTTGCGCGCGATGTCCTTGATGATCGAGGGCTGGATGCCTTCCGAGGGTTCGTCCAGCAGCATCAGCGCCGGGTTCCCGATCATCGCGCGGGCGATGGCCAGCTGCTGTTGCTGCCCGCCCGAAAGGGTGCCGGCCCGCTGGCGCGACCGTTCCTTGAGGATCGGAAAGAACCGATAGACCGTGTCGTAATCCGGCGAACCACGCCCGCGCCCCGCCACCTCTCCGACCATCAGGTTCTCGCGGATGGTGAGTTCGGGAAACACCTCCCGCCCCTGCGGGATGTAGCCGATGCCGTTGCGCGCGCGCAGGTCGGCCCCGTCCGCCGTGGCGTCGCGGCCCTGAAAGTGGATCGTCCCGGCGCTGGGTTTCAAAAGCCCTGTCAGCGTGCGCATCAGCGTGCTTTTCCCGACGCCGTTGCGGCCCACGACGGCGACGATTTCACCCCGCGCGATGTTCAGGTCGACCCCCTGCAGCACGGTTTCGCCGCCATAGCCCGACCGCAGGCCCGAAATGGTCAGAAGCGGTTGATCAGGCATCGGCTGTCCCCAGATAAATTTCCTGCACGCCCGGATGGTCGATGATCTCGGCGATTGTGCCGCTCGCAAAGATCGACCCGAAATGCAGCACCGTGACCCGCCGCGCGATCTGTTCAACGAACGCCATGTCGTGTTCGACCGCGAGGATGGTGATGCCGCGACTGTTGAGATCATGCAGCATCTCGCCGGTCTTGCGGGTTTCATCCGGCGACATGCCCGCCGTCGGTTCGTCCAGCAGCAGCAGCTTTGGTTCCACCCCGACAGCCATGGCGATCTCCAGCCATTGCTGCTGACCGTGCGACAAGATGCCTGCAGGCGTTGTCTCGTTGCCACGCAGATCGGTGAAGTCCAGCATCTCGCGGATCGTCGCGCCCAGACTTTGCCCATGCAGGTGGTCCTGAAATGCCACCTCCAGGTTCTGGCGGACCGACAGCGCCTTGAAGATGCCCGGCACCTGGAACTTGACCGAGATGCCGCGCCGGATCCGCTGGAACGATCGCAGCCCGGTGATGTCGCTGCCGTCAAAGGTGATGGTGCCCGCGTCCGGCGCATGTTCGCCCAGCAACAGGCGGAAAAAGCTGGACTTGCCCGCACCGTTCGGCCCGATCAGGCAATGCATCGTCCCGGCGGACAGAGAAAAGTCGATACCGTTGGCGACCACGACGCCGCCAAAGGCCTTTCGCAGGCCCTGTACCTTGAGGATATCGGTCATGATTTTCTGCTCTTGAAGATGCGGCCCAGCAGGGTCATCGCGCCGATGATGAGGCCTTGGGGAGCGACCAGAACCGTCAACAGCAGCAGGGCCCCCATGACGACCAGCGCATACTGGCTGCCGTAGATGGTCAGGGACTGGAACCCGGCCAGCACGACAATCGTGCCGATCAGCGTGGCGGTGATGTCGCGCCGCCCGCCCACCGCCACCCAGACGATGGGCAGCGCAGCCGAGGTCAGCCCCATGCTCGACGGCGTGATGTATTGCCCCCAGGCGGTATAAAGCGCGCCCGACAGCGCGGCAAAGGCGCCGCCGATGGCAAAGGCCAGCGTCTGATAGAGCCGCACGTCATAGCCCAGCATCCCGACACGGTGCGGGTTTTCGCGGATCGCCACCAGCACGTTGCCGAACGGGGAATTCAGCATGATGCGAAGGCCGAGGTAGCAGACCACCACCAGCCCCAGCAGCAGATAATAGAGCGACGGACCGGGATACAGGACGATGTCGCCGCCGATCCACGGCAGCGTCAGCGGTGGCATCCCGGACATGCCGTTGAACCCGTTCAGGCGCGCCTCGCCGATGCGCCACTGCGGTCCGGCAGTCTGCGCCATGAAGGTTTCCAGCACCAGCGTCACCGACAGGGTCACGATGCCGATGAACACGCCCTGAATGCGCCCGTAGAACATGAAATATCCGATTACCAGCGCGAACAGCCCGCCGATGGCCACCGCCAGCACTAGCGCCAGCAGCGTCAGCCCGTAGGCAGCACCCAGGTTCAGGGTGATGACGCCATAAGCATAACCGGCGAGGCCAAAGAATGCGGTCTGACCGAAGCTGAGCGCGCCGGCATAGCCCCAGACCACACCCAGCCCCATCGCCATGAAGGTCCAGATCAGGAAATAGGCCGCGTTACCCACGGTCCAGGCGTCGGCCATCAGCGGATAGGCGGCGGCGGCGGCCACGGCCAGGGCGGCGCCCCCCCAGAAGCCCGGCCCGCGCCCCATGGTCTGTGGCCCTTCGAGCCGGGCCAGAAGGCTGCGGGTGCGGCTACGGCTGAGCGTTGCGCTCTCTGAGACGCTCATCGCGAGGTTCCCTTGAGCCAGCCCGAAAGACCCCCGGGCAAGATGCGGATGACGAGGATGACGGTGACCAACAGGCCGATCTGGCCGAACAGCTGGCCGTACCAGGCGGTCAGCCCCGCCTTGATCAGCGCGAGGATCGCGGCGGCGGGGGCGGCACCCACGAAGATGTCGGCGCCTCCGACCACCACGGTCACGAAACTTTCGACGATGAAGGTCGCACCCATGGTGGGCACCATCGTCATGGTCGGGGCGTACAGCCCACCGGCCAGGCCGGCCAGTGCAGCACCGAGGCCAAAGGTCAGCCCGTACATCCGGCCGGTGTTGACCCCCAGCGCATGGGCCATTTGCGGCTTCTGGATGGTGGCCCGTGCGATCACGCCGAAGCGCGAATGATAGAACAGAAGGTACAGCCCGCCCAGCAGGCCCAGCGCACAAGCCATGAGGACGATGCGATAAAGCGAATAGGATCGACCGCCCACGTCGATGCTGCCCAGCGGGGTGCCGACGCCCTGCATGGTCGATCCCAGCACGATCAGCACGCCCTGCGTCGCGATCAGGCTGATGCCCCAGGTGGCGATGATCGAGTCCAGCGGGCGGTGGTACAGGTGCCGGATCACCAGCCGTTCCACAATCATGCCGACCGCCCCGGCAACCAGCGCGCCGATCAGGATCGCCAGCGGCAATGGCACACCGACGCGCGCCGTGCTAGCCGTCACATAGGCGCCGCACATGATGAATTCGCCATGGGCAAGGTTGATCACCCCCATCATGCCGAAAATCACCGCCAGTCCGGCGCAGGAAATCACCAGAAAGGCGAAGGTGTCGCCGAATTGATAGAGCATGGCAAAGACGCTCTGGAACAGGGCCATCCGCGGATCTCCTGGGGTCTGTAACAGAAAGGGATGCCGGGCGGATCAGACCCGCCCGGCAGGTCAACCGATCACTGCGCCGGCGGCGGCGAGGACGGGGTGTACTGGGCGCTGGGGTCGTTCTGGGTCAGGTCGCAGCCTGCCTCGCCCAGCCAGTACGGCTTGATGTCTTCCCAGACCTTGGGGAAAGCGATCGAGTGGTCGTCGTTCACCTTGGCCAGATAGATGGTGTGCGACATGTGCTGGCTCTTGGGGTCCAGACAGACATTGCCGGACGGCCCGTCAAAGCAGACGTCGCCTTCGGCCAGGACGGTGCGGATGGCGTCGTGATCGGTACTGCCGGCACGCTCGACCATCTGCTTGTACAGGTTCATGGCGATGTACGAATTCGCCGCTTCCTGGTTGATGTAGGGCTCGTCGGGGAACATCGCACGGAACCTCTCGACGAAGGCCTTCGACGCAGGGGTGTCGATTTCCTCGATGTAGTTGGTGGTCACGAACATGTTGGCCAGGCTCGGGGGGGTGAAGCGCTTGTGCTCATAGCCCTGACCGACGTTCACCGACGACGCCATCGGCAAGCCGACATTGGCCGAGGCCGCCTGCTCGTAATAGGAGGCCTGCGCGGCCCCGACCAGCAGCGTGACGACGAAATCCGCTTCGGTCGCCTGGATGTTCTGGATGGTCTGGCCGAACTGCGACACGCCGAGGGGAATGAACTCTTCGCCGACCATGGTGCCGCCGTTCTCTTCGACGATCTGGCGCACCCATTCAGCCGAGATCTGGCCAAAGTTGTAATCGGCGGCCAGCGTGTAGACATTGGGGCCGTATTCTTCCATCATCCAGGGGATCAGCGTCGAGAACTGCTGTTCCGGCACGGCGCCGGTGACGATCATGTTGTTGTCGCAGACGCCGCCTTCATACTGGTTGTTGTAGAAGGCCAGACCGTCGAACTGGTTGACGATGGGTCGGTAGGCCTCGCGCGAAGCCGAGGAAAACCCGGCGAAAACGACATCCACCTTGTCGGACTGAAGCACCCGGCGCATGAATTCCTGATACCGACGGTTGTCGGACTGGGTGTCATAGATCACCAGCTCCACCGGGCGCCCATCGATGCCGCCGGCGTCGTTAATTTCCTTGGCGGCCAGTTCGATGGCGTGGACCTTGACCATGGTCGCGGCGGCGAAATCGCCGGACTGGTCTTCGAGGACGCCAATCCGGATGGGGCCGTCCTGGGCGACCGCGGGGGCCACGGCGACAAGCGCCAGGGCGGCGCCGGCCATCAGGCTGGCCAGGGTCGGTCGAATGCGTGTCATGAGACTCTCTCCACTGTTGGTGTTCTGTCGGGTTGAGCAATGTACCGATTAGTCCGGTCTTGTTGCGCGACCTTGGTTCGACCCGGCGTCCTGCGCAGGATCGGGGCCAAGTCCGATGGCATGTCGCGCCATGTCCTCCATCGGAATTCTGCGCTGCATGGCCTCGCGCCGCAGCCATTCGTAGGCGTCTTCTTCGGACAGGCCACAGCCGGTCATCAGCCGCATCACGGCCTTGGTCACGACGCGCCGTCCGGCCAGACGCCGGTGCAGCGCCTGCATCTCTTGGCGCTGACGCATCCGCAGCGCGTGTTCGTTAACCGCAAGCAGCAGCGCCGTGAAGATGCCCGAGCTGCGCACCGGCTTGAGGATGTGGCTGGCGGCGCGGGTGTGGATGACCCGCGCCAGACGGCTGGGCGCCTCGCTGCCGATCAGCGCGATCAGCGGCAGATCGGTCAGAGTGCTGTCATCCCAGCCGGCATCGCTTCCGTCGTCGGCGTCAAAGAAGATCACGTCGAAGGGCCGTGGCCCGGCCTCACCCGCCGGCGGGGTCCGCGCCAGCGTCACCTCCAGCCCCAGCTTCAGCAGCGTCTGCTGTAGCGTGACGCAATTGCTGTCGGGGGCCATCATCACCAGCGCCCGCAGCCCGCGAAAGTTTTTCTGGATCGCGCGGCTCATTGGATCAACCGCAGGTCGCGACCGCCGCCGTCGCGGGCATCGTGGGTCCAGGTCAGGTAGGGGTCGGGGCGCAGCGCCACGGGATGTTCCACGAGGATGTCAAAGCTGCCGTCCCGGCGCGACCGGCCGATGCGCGGCCGCATCCAGCAGTGCAGGTTGTCGCCGTCCACCGTCACCCGCCCCTGGGGCGCGTCGAAGCTGAGGTCGCGCACCGCCTCGCGTACCGCGGCAAAGCCGGTGCTGCCGGCCCGCGCCGCCGCCCGGGCCAGCAGATGCACCGCCACATAGGCCGATTCCGCGTCTGCCGACGCCTGTCCCATCTGCGGGAAGCGCGCATTCCACAATCCCACGAAACGGCGGTTCTCCACCGACGCGATGCTCGAAAAATAGACCGAGGACGACAGGTGTCCCGCCGCCGCGTCGCCCAGCATGGGCAGTTCGGATTCGGACAGGCTGCAGCTGGCGGCGGGCATATCGCGGGGCTGGTCGATCCCGGCCGCCTCGGCCGCTGCGCGGAGCATCTTCAGGAAGGCAAAGCCGGATTGCCCGATCAGCGTGGTGAAAACGAAATCCGGACGGTCGGCAATGATCTGCGCGACCACATCGCCAAGGTCGGTTTCGCCGACGGGAAAATACCGTTCGCCCAGTACGGCGCCCCCCGAGGCGGCGATCGCCTCGCGCAGGATGCGGTTGTTTTCCCAAGCCCAGATGTAGTTCGATCCGACCATCCAACCGCGCGTGCCGAACTGTCTGAGCAGATGCCGGGTCAGCGGGACGATGTGCTGGTTCGGGGCCGCGCCGATATAGACGATGTTCTCCGAGGTCTCGAAGCCTTCGTAATGCGACGGATACCAAAGCATAGCATCCGCCTTTTCGAACAGCGGCAGTACCTCCTTGCGGCTGGACGAGGTGTAGCAGCCCACCACATGCTTGAGTCCATGATCCTGCAGCAGGACCCGCGCGCCATCGACATAGCCGGCAAGATTGCCGCCGGGATCTATTGCCACGGGGGTGATCTTTACTGGCTGCCCGGGATGGGCATTGATCTCGTCTATGGCGAGTTCGGCGCCGGCGTGAATGGCGCGACTCACCGCCTCGTAAGAACCAGTCTGCGAGATCAGCAGACCTATCGGGAGTTCCAGTCGCGGTACCATCGATCCCCAGACATTAAAAAAGCCCCTGTCAGCGTGGTTGCTGCAGAGGCTACGTTGCCAAGCCGCTTTTCGCGGAGATGTATCTTTGGAACTGCGGCGGTCTCGCCATTGAGCCCATGTCCGCATGGCGTTGACGTTAGGGCACGGCCGCGTGGTTTGGCAAGTGATTTGGTAGACGCACACGGGTTCCGCTGGACGCTCTGCACACAAAATGTGCAGCTTTGGATCTGTTTTTCGATAGTCTGCCCCGTGATTCAGCGGACGCGGTTTGTATCGATCCCGCGAAGAGGCAGGTTTCAAGAACGGCAAGACGGCAGCGCCATGCAGAGACCGGCGCTGATCTCATCCCGCGCACCAACCTGCCGTACTCCCGTGACAGCATCGCTATATGCCAGACTTGCGGTGCCAAGAACATGTTGAAGGAGAGCCCAGCCAAGGGAAAAGTCACGAGTATCGGCGTCAATCTCGCAAAAGCTTCAATCAGTTGAACGGAGCCCGCGCGAACGCTTCCGTGTCGCTCCAGAAGAACTGTCCCTGTTGCAATTCGCCGGGTTTGCTCGCAGTCGCGACAGAGCCGGATGACTGTCAAAATGTCTGCTTTATTATATAAAACAGATGCTTATGCGGCGGAAAACGTTGGATTCCAGGCCCATCCCCTCCGCCACTTGCCCCCGCGAAAGCGTTCTCCTGATCCGGCGGCGGCCGGATTTTTCCGTTGTTTTCGAGGGTTATGCGGGAGGGGCTGTTAACCGGCCCTTCTGCCGGGAGGCCCCGAAGTGGTCTCTCAAGGCCGATATTCTCCGGACCTCATGACTGCGTGGATTTGGTGAATTGTTTGCAAGTATTGAAAAATAAGGCCCTTTTTCTTGTCTTGACCAGAACGCTTCGATTTCAGTTGGGTTCGCCAATCGGGCTTGAAATCGAACCCCGCGACAGCGTTCGCATGGCCTCACTGGCAGACGCCGCTTGACATGCGCGAGCACAAGACAACGGATACCTTCTGTATCTGGTCGCGGCTCCTCTGCGCTGCCTTTATGGTGTCTTGGTGTTTGCTCACATCGACTGAGCCATAGAAAACCGTCCGTTCCCAAGGACCGCAGTGCAGGGCATCGCACTCGACAAGAGGGCGAATGTGGTTCAGCCTGTACGAAGCCCTCTTCAACAGTTGGACCCGGGTCTATGCGTGAAGACGCCATCAATCCCTTTTCTCCGTCGGAGGCCTTCGGAGATGCACGGGCGGGCCGTTCCGCGAACTGGGACGAAATCGAGGAATTCTGCAGCACCACCTACATGCCCTATCGGGTTAGGCCGCTGGACCGTCTGGCAAAGCCGGATGCCATCATGACTGCGAGTCCCCTGGGGCGCATCACGGTGTCGCGCTTTGCCTATGGCACCGGCGTGTATCTGAACAAGTTCGACCCCGAGACCGGCAGGATCCTGGTGCTGAACACCATCAAGGGGGCGCTGAATCACCACTGCGACGCCGCGCCCGCGACGACCTCTTCGGGCGAAAGCTTCGTCGTCGATTGCTCGCGCACCGATTACTGGCTGGAGGCCGATCCGGCACATCTTCAATTCAACCTGACGGTTCCGCATGATGTTGTCGCGGATGTCGCGGCCAAGTGGTTCGGTTTCGTCCCGGACGATGCGCTCTGGACCCGAAAGGTGAAATTCGGCGGCCCGCAATCGCGTTGGATCGCGCTGATGGGCTACGTATCTCGGTCTCTTGCCGAGCTGGCGAAGATGTCGCCGGACGCACCGCTGGCCCGGCACCTGGAGGAAACGGTCTGCCTCGATCTCCTGCAGGAATGGGCGGGCGCTGCAGGCGTGTCGCTGGCAAGCGGTTCGCGCAGCGCCGCGCCCTACTACGTGCGCCAGGCGGAAGAGCTGATGACCGCCGAGGCGCGCGAAGCCCCGACCATCGGCCAGATCGCCCGGCGCGTCGGCGTGTCCGCCCGCAGCCTGTCCGAAGGGTTTCGCCGGTTTCGCGGGATCACGCCGCGCGAGTTCCTCGCGGCGCAGAGGCTGGAGAGGCTGCGGGCCGAACTGGAGGCGGAAACCGCCGGTCGCACCGTGACCGAGATCGCCGCGGGCTGGGGCTTTGCCAACAAGGGCGCGCTGGCGGCCGCCTATCGCGCGCGCTTCGGCGAGCTGCCGTCCCAGACGCTGATGCGCGGACGCCATGCGACGCCACCGCGTCGTCAGTTTGCTTCCGAACCCGGACAGCGGCTTCCGAAGGCGGACAGACAGACGTGAGTCGAGCCTGTACCCTCTCCTGACACGAACCGTCAGGGAGGAGACGATGACTGATCTGAAATCCGGCTGCGATGCCGTGCTTCGCGGCGTGACCGAAGGCGAGAATCGCGTGCCAGGCGTCGTTGCCATGGTCACCGACCGCAAGGGCGACATCTATTCCGGTGCGCAGGGCGAACGCCGTCTTGGTGGCGCGCCGATGACCGAAGACACCGTCTTTGCAATCTTTTCGACGACCAAGGCAATCGCGGGCACCACCGCGCTTCAGTGCGTCGAAGAAGGGCTGCTGGACCTCGATGCACCGGCTAAGGAATACGCTCCGGCCATCGGCAAGTTGCAGGTGCTCGAAGGCTTCGACGCCTCGGGTCAGCCCCGTCTGCGGGCGCCGAAATCCGATGTAACGACCCGCCAGCTGATGCTGCATACGGGTGGGTTCGGCTACGACTTCTTTTCCGAGAGTTACAAGCGTCTTGCCGAAGAGCACGGCCAGCCCTCGGTCGTCACGGCCAGCCGTGCGGCCATCGAGACCCCGCTGCTCTTCGATCCGGGCGAGCGCTGGGAATACGGCAGCAACATCGACTGGGTCGGCCAGGTGGTCGAGGGCGTCCGCGGCAAGCGGCTGGGCGAGGTGATGCGCGAGCGCGTGTTCGATCCGCTCGGCATGACCGACATCGCCTTCACCCGCACCGACGGCATGAAGGCGCGGTCCGCCACGATCCATGCACGCGGCGCGGACATGAGCCTGACCCCGCTGGACGATTTCGCCCTGCCGGACAATCCCGAGATCGACATGGGGGGCCACGGGCTGTACGGCACCGTGCCGGAATACATGAAGTTCATCCGCATGTGGCTGAATGACGGGGCCGGGCCGCATGGCCGGGTGCTCAAGCCCGAAACCGTGGAATGGGCCGTCAAGGGTGCACTGGTGCCGCCGCAGAAGGTGACCATGCTGCCGGGCGTGATCCCCAGCCTGTCCAACGATGCCGAGTTCTTTCCCGGCCTGAAGAAGGACTGGTCCTATACCTTCATGGTCAATTCCGAGGAGGCGCCAACAGGCCGCCCGGCGGGGGCGATCGGTTGGGCGGGGCTGGCGAACAGCTTCTACTGGATTGACCGCAAGAACGGCGTCGGCGGCTACTGGGCGACACAGATCCTGCCCTTCGGGGATCCCGTGTCCTTCGTCGGCTACCTCGACTTCGAGGCGGCGGTGTATCGCGCCATGACGGGTGCCAAGGCGGCCTGATCGCGCGATCGCCTTGTCGGACGACCGGGGTGCGGGGGCGTTTCGCCGTCGCACCTCCGTTCCATTCGGGAGGGAAGGACCATGACGGAACCGATCTGCTGGCGGGACCTGCCGGATTTCGTGCCGGGCCGCATTGGCCTGTGCAGCGACGGGCAGGGATGGAAGAACGTCGGGCTGCGATCCTATCACTATCAGGGACAGGACGTGATCGTGCCCGCGATGAAGGATTTCATGCTGGTGGGGTACCGTGCAGGTGTCACGCCGATGCAGAGGCGTTTCGACGGACGCTGGACGCGAGAGACGCTCAGCCCGGGCGCGGCATCCTTCCTGACACGCGCGCAGGCGGCACACTGGACCTGGACCGAACCCGTCGACGTGACGCATGTCTACCTGTCATCCGCCCTGCTGAACGATGTCGCCAGCGAGATGTACGACCGCCGCGTCACCGAGGTCTCGCTGGGCGACGTCCTGCGCACCGATGATCCGGTCGTCACCCACGCCATGGCGGCGCTGTCGGCCGAAGCACATCAGGGTGGCGTGGGCGGCGCGCTCTATGTCGACGCCCTGTCGCGCGCGCTGGTCATCCACCTGTTGCGAAACTACGCAACCGTGCGGGGCGGCGAGAGCCGTGGGTCCGGAACCCTGTCTCTAAACCAGCGGCGCAAAATCTGCGAGTTCATCGAGACCAACCTGTCAGAGGCCCTCGACCTGACCATGCTGTCAAAGGCGCTGGACATGACGCCCTGCCTGTTCGCGCGGCAGTTCAAGGCCAGTTTCGAACAGCCGCCCTATGCCTACGTCATGCAACGTCGCGTGGAACGGGCCCGGCGCCTGCTGGCGAACAGCGACCTCGCGATCAAGGCGATCGCTGCAGATTGCGGGTTTTCGGATCAGGCCCATCTGACGCGGCTGTTTCGGCGCGCCTATGACATGCCGCCTTCGCAATACCGCCTCTCGCTGAACTGACGTCAGTGCAACGCTCTCGCGAGCAAAGGCCGGCTGGCCCCATTTGTGCCTTCCCGGCGATTTCATACCCGCGAAGGCGGTCGAAGGCGGGACGCTCAAATCGACTTGCCCGCATTCTTCCCGCCCGGTTCATGCAGGTTCTCCCCGGGCATGACGGCCGCTGCGATGCCGCAGCGGCCGGTTTCATTGCGGTGGTCAGGCCGTCTCGAAGCCCGCATAGCCGCTGTCGGCGACCTCCTTGCATTTCTGCCGATAGGTGCCGGCGCCGCCGGTATACGACAGGAACCGCTTGGGCTTGCCCGGGATGTTGGAGCCGTTGTACCAGCTGTCGGTCTTCGAGAAGAGCGTCGCGTTGACCAGGTCATCGTGGTGCTGGATCCAGGCGCGCTCGAATTCCGCCGAGGGTTCGATCACCGTCTTGCCCGTCTCGCGCAGGTACTTGATGCAGTCGTTGATCCACTCGGTCTGCTGTTGCAGGCAGGTGGTCATGTTGCACAGCGCGGCCGACGGCGCCAGCGGCGCACCGGTCATGAACAGGTTCGGGAAACCATGGACCTGCATCCCCAGCGAAGTGCGCGTTTCCTTGTGCCATTCATCCCGCAGCGTCATGCCATCGCGGCCGGTGATGTCGATCCGCGACATGCCGCCCGTGCCCGCATCAAAGCCCACTGCCATGATGATGATATCGACCTCGTGCACCGTGCCGTCGGCGAGCTTGATGCCCTCCGGCACGATCTCTGCGATGGGGTTGTCCCGGACCTTGATCGCGTGAACGTGGGGCAGCCGGTAGACCTCGAGATAGTTGGTTTCCAGCGGCACGCGATGGGTGCCGAACCCGTAGTCCCCGACCTCGGGCACCAGGGCGTCGATCAGCTCCGGATCCTTCAGCCGTTCGCACATCTTGTCGCGCACGAACTGCGAGACTTCGCGGCTCACATCCTCTTCGAAGAACATCTCGCCAAAGGAGGCCAGCCAGAGCTTCAGCGATCCGTCGGCGTGGATTTCTTCCAGCCGCGCGCGCCGCTGCTCGGGCGTCAGGTCGGCCCAGGCCACCGTGAAGTCATATTCGAAGCCGGTGAAGGTGTTGGGCAGGTTCTGCTTCAGTTCGTCGAAACGGCTCTTGTACCACTTGACTTCCTCGGGGCCGTATTTCGGGTTCTTCATCGGCAGCACGTATTGCGGGGTGCGCACGAACACCTTCAACTCGTCGACCGAGTGGGCGATGGTCTGGATCACCTGGATGCCCGTGGCGCCGATGCCGATCACGCCGACCTTCTTGCCTTTGAAGTCGATCCCCTCCCTGGGATACAGGCCGGTGTGCACGATGGTGCCCCGGAAGGTGTCCTGCCCCTTGAACCGATCGGTCAGGGGCGCCGAGAGCATTCCGGTACAGCCGATCACGAACCGGCTGTCAAAGACGTCGCCCTGATCGGTGCGCACGGTCCAGCGCCCGGTCGCCTCGTTGAACTCGGCGCTGGTCACGCGCGTCGAGAACTTGATGCTCTTGCGAAGGTCGAGCCGGTCCGCGATGTAATGCATCCAGCGCTCGATCTCGGGCTGGGCCGGGAACCGCTCGCTCCAGGTCCAGTCCTTGTAGAGATCCTCGTCGAACAGGTACTGGTAGATATAGCTTTCGGAATCGAACCGCGCGCCGGGGTAGCGGTTCCAGTACCAAGTCCCGCCGACATCGGATGCGGCATCCAGGCCCAGAACATCGACGCCCTGCTGGCGCAACTGATGGATCTGGTAGAGCCCGGAGACACCGGCACCGATCACGATCGCATCGACTTGCTTGTTCATGACTTTCCTCCCTTCGCGCTGACGCGCTGAAAACGGTTCCGTGCGCAGCGCAGGTCGCCCAAGGCCGCACGGCCATTGTAGCTTTCCACTTGAGCGGGATTGGGTCTTGAACGTTCGGAGTCTGGTTCTTGAACATTCCTTGAGAGTTCCAACAAAAATGTCGTTCGAAAGACATTTCGCCCGACCTAAACGCTGTCACGATCAGCGATCTGCACAAGGCGGTCGCAGCGATGCGGACGGCGCCGAGAGACAGTGCGCCGCATCAGTCGCATAGCGGAGCGAGCCTGCGTTAGACTTTCATGGGGGAGCACCGGGGGGATAGGTGTCAGATGGTCGAGACGACACAAGCCGAAAGCCCGTGATTACAGCAGTTTAGAACGCTGATCCGACCAAGCGAGCGAAAAGAGGTCCAGCAACCGCGCCAAGGCCAGAAAGAGCAGTGGCCGGCCGGGACTGTCCCTCAGCGGGGCCTGTTCCTGATTGCGGGCGCCGACGTGCAGAAAGACCGGATCGAGGTCGATGTCTGGGCTTGCGCGACGGTTCGTTCTGAGGACGGAAGGCCAGTGACGTGCCCGCCCGTTGTCGAATACAGCCAGGAGCTTCAGGCAAGGGCTGCCGAGGAACTGGCTTCGCTTCCGGAGGGCTCGGCGGCTGCTGATTTGCTGGCCGATTACGCCGTGATGCGGCAGCAAGCGCGCGTGCCGCTAGTCGACGGAGTTCCTACAATCAAGTCAGGCTCAACGCCGCCATCAACAGAACCGTCGCGCCGCGGGCGAGATCGCCGTGGATGGCTGGGCCATCGTAACGGACCGCAGCGCGCCATACGCCCACGGTCGCCACGACATTGTAGGGGAGCGACACCCCATAGCCGATGAACAGCGCCGCCAATGCCAGATCCTGCATGATAAGGATCAGGAAAAGCACGCTCGTCACAACGTTGACCAAAAGGCCTACGGTGACTGCCCACGTCCAGAAGGCATCACGGAGTGGCAATTCACCCCGCCAAAGCGCGACAAGATTGGTCATGAACCGAGCTTACGCGCAGGCGGGGGGGCACTGCCACGCCCCCGCATGGGCAACTTGACGGCGCGGGCAGTGTTTCTGTTTGGCTAGCCTCATCGGCCGACCAGAAGCTTGTCGATCCGTCGCCCGTCCAGATCGACGACCTCGATTGTCCACCCCTGCAGTTTCAATCGCTGCCCGACGTCCGGCAGATGTCCGATCTCATCGAGCACCAGACCCGCGACTGTCTCGTAGTCACGGTCAGCTTCGATCTCCAGTGAGAGCAGGTCGGCAAATTCGTCCACCGGCATCCAGCCTGCAATCAGGTAGGATCCATCCGCTCGCGTCACGACCTTCGGCTCGTCCGTTGCGCTATCCGGAAACTCACCCGCGATCGCTTCGAGCACGTCCATCGGCGTGATGATCCCCTCGAAATGCCCGTACTCGTCATAGACCAGCACCATGTGCGCCGGTGACGTGCGCAGGCGATCGACGACTTCCAGCGCGCTTTGGCCGTCCCGGACCGTCGGCGCTTCCCGAAGCAGCGCGCGCAGATCGAACGGCTCGTTCATGAGCGCGGGGGCCAGGATGTCGCGGGTGGTCAGGACCCCAATCATGTTGTCGACGTCCCCCTCCCAGACTGGCAAGCGGGACCGGCTCAAATCATGAAGTCGCTGCAGGAGTTCCGCCTTGTCGCTATCGGCATCAAGCGTCTCGACCTCGTGCCGGGCTGTCATCAGGCCGCGCGCCGTCCGGTCCGCTATCCGCATGACGCCTGCGATCATCTGGCTCTCGGCAGGGTTCATGGCACCCGAGCTTTCGGCCTCGGCAACGATCAGGCGGACTTCCTCGTCGCTCACCCCGCGGGATTGGCTGCCCGATTGCCCCAGCAGGGCCAGCACCAACTTGCCCGACCGGTCGAGCACCCAGATCAGCGGAGCAGCGACGCGGGCGATGATCCGCATCATCGGGGCCACGCGCGCGGCGACCTGTTCGGGCGCGCGCAGGGCGATCTGCTTGGGCACCAGTTCGCCCACGATCAGCGACAGATAGGTGATTGCGACCACGACTGACCCGACACCAACCGGCTGCGCGAACGCCGATGGCATGCCAGCCTCGATCAGGCTTGCGGACAGACGCGCACCCAGCGTCGCGCCGGAGAAGGCACCCGCGAGGATGCCGACCAGCGTGATGCCGATCTGGACGCTGGACAGGAAGCGGCCGGGATCCTCGGCCAGCCGGATGGCCGTCGCGGCTCCCTTGCTGCCCTTGTCGGCCATCAACTTCAGCCGCGCGGGGCGGGCCGAGACGATGGCCAGTTCGGACATCGCCAGAAGGCCGTTGATCAGCGTCAGAAGAATGACGATCGCAATCTCGAGGTACATTTTCTCCAACTCTTACCGGGTGTTCCGGTCATTGTTCTTGTCGAGGGTCTATATGGTTTCGCATCAGACGGCCATGGCCCACTAGCCGCGCAGGCGGTCAGTTCCTGAAGATGCGGACTGCACTCGCGAGAGCGTCCCAAAGATCAAGTAGGCGGGCAAAGAAGTGCTCGCGCGCAATAAAGGGTTTGTCGCCGCGCCCGACGAACTCCTCCTCCAGCGTGTCCAGAAGGCGTCCCAGGCGGCGGCGGTGGATGCCTAGACGACTCTGCAGGGGGTCCGCGAAAACGCCCGCAAAGGCGGCGAAGACGGAGCCGATCATGACCAGCCCCGCGACTGTGGTTCCCACCAACCATGCAGAAGCATCCACACCGAACACGCCGTACCACATCCCGCCAAGCGTCTGGCCCAGCGGGAACGATGCGATTGCGTTGGTGCGGGCCAAGGCATCCGCGACGCCCGGCGCCATCGAGATCATGCCCGGCGTCAGCGCCTGAAACGCCAGGGCGCCGACAACAAGAACGCACAGCGTCGTTGTCATTTCCGCGACCGCGGATCGGGCACCCGCGTACTCGCCAAGAGAACCTACGATCCGCTGACCAAGGGCTTTAGCCTCGGCGGCGCTTCCCCGCGTGCGGATCATCGCGCGAAACTGCGGTGCCGCGAGGACGGCGCGCGCGAGGGCCGATGGGTCACGGGCCGCAGCCCCCTCGTCGAGGGGCAGGTCCAGAAGATCGGTCACGATGAGCACCTCGACCCTCCGCGCAACAGAGGTGCGCAAGAGGATCCGCCGACGGGACAGCACGTCTGCAGTTCCTCGCCAGCCCGCGCTCCGACAAAGATACGCGGCGAAGCGGGTCAGTACGAGAAGCGGCGAAAGGGCGACGTTGACGGGCGCGCGGATAATGTCCCATCCGAGTGCCGCGCCATGAAGCCGCAGCGTTCCGGGCCAGGTGAAATGCCGTGCCACAAAGTCATCGATCATCGCCCGGCGACAATCGAAGTACTCAAGGTCGAGCGGACTGCCGCTTCTCTCGGCGGTCCGTTCGCCGTTCGATGATGAGCCCATGGCGGTGACCCACCATCTCCTTCCTGCAAGCCATTCAAGCGGGATGCGTTTCACCGATCAAACATCGGGCATTCCGCTTCTATACCGTTTTAGGGATCTCGTGAAGGAAGATCGCGACTGCAAGAGATCTCGCGAGGATTCTTTTCTGTCCGGGACTTCGCAAGCAGCTTTAATTTCAGCGACATCTTGTAGCCGAACCCTTCGATACGCAATTCTGCGCAGAAGGCGGATCAACTGCCTGCGAGGGGCGGTTGCCGTGGACTATCTCTTTCTGATCGGTGGCCTGGTCGGGCTGTTCTTCGGCGGCGAGGCGCTGGTGCGCGGTAGTGTCGGCATCGCCCGGCGCATGGCGATCCCGCCGCTGCTGATCGGCCTGACGGTTGTCGGCTTCGGCACCTCGACGCCTGAATTGCTGGTCTCGGTCGATGCCGCCTGGCGCGGGGTGCCCGACATCGCGCTCGGCAATATCGTGGGCTCCAACATCGCCAACATCCTGCTGATCATCGGCCTGTCGGCGCTGGTCTGGCCGATCAAGGTCATGGGGGCGACGCTGCGGCGCGACACGGCGGTGATGATGGCGGCCGCGCTGGTGCTCGTGCCAATCTTTGCCATGGCGCAGATGGGGCGGCCCGCAGGCCTGGTGCTGGTTGCCGGACTGGTGGCCTACCTTGTCTGGGCCTACCGCCAGCCCGGCGACATGGAGGCTGAGGACGTCGGCGTGCCCGCTCCGGCCTCGGCGCTCGTGTCGATCCTGTGGGTCATCGGCGGCCTTGTCGCCCTCATGGTGGGCGCTCGGTTCCTTGTTGATGGCGCGGTGACTATTGCGCGCGGCTTCGGGATTTCTGAGGCGTTCATCGGCCTGACCATCGTTGCCGTCGGCACATCGCTACCGGAACTGGCGACGTCGCTGATCGCCGCCTTCCGCCGCCAGTCCGAGATCGCCATCGGCAACATCGTGGGGTCGAACATCTTCAACGTGCTCGGCATTCTGGGCGTGACCGCGCTGATCGCGCCGATCCCGGTCGCGTCGCGGTTCCTGACCTTCGATCTGCCCGTCATGATCGCTGTCTCGCTGATCCTCACCGTGCTGCTGCTGACCCGTCCGGTGATCGGACGCGGGATCGGCGTGGCGATGCTGGCGGGCTACGTCGCCTACGTCTGGGGCGCCCAGGGATGACAAACGCGTCCACGCATGATGTGAGAAGGCCTGGAGCGATCCTGTCGCGGCTTCTCATAGTGCTGGCGCTTGTGCTGTTCGGTCTGCCGCAGGGTTATGCGGACAGGATGGCGACGAATCCCGGTCCTGCCGCCCAAGTCACGGTCGAGCAGGCCGTGGGCATCCCCTCCGCGCAGCGGCACCTGCTGCGCGCGCAGGTGCCCGACGACACGTCGTCGCACGCGGTGCTGCCAGGCGCTGCCGTACAGTCCTGGCCATCTCTTTCTGCTGCGACGATATCGCCTGCGCCGCACCAATCCCTCCTGCCCATCGCAATCCGTATCCTGCCCCCGGTCCGGGGGCCGCCTGCGGCCTGACGTGTCTTCGTCAGGCTGAACTCCCAGGCAAGAATGGATACTGAACATGCGCCGACCAGCATGGGTCGTGATGACCTACATCGTCCTGCTGCTTCTGGCAGTTGCGACGGCGCTTCCGAATTTTCTCCCATCGACCGTCCGAAGTACGCTGCCGGACTGGGCGACAAGCCAGACCGTTTCGCTGGGTCTTGACCTGCAGGGCGGCGCGCATCTGCTGCTCGCCGTGGACCGCGATGATCTCGCGCAGGCGCGTCTGCAGGAACTGCGTGAAACGCTCGTCGCCGAAATGCGCGCCCGGAACCTGAACCCCGGCACAATCCGCACCGAGGGGCTGGCCCTCTTGGCCTCCGCAGACGATGCTTTGTTTGCGACACTTCAGAGCGCGGCGGCCTCTTCTGAACAGCCGGGCAGCCCGCCGGATTTCACGGTGGCCCTCGCGAATGGCACCTTGCGGCTGGCATTGACCGAGGCCGGGCTGAACCGCGCCGCCAGTATTGCGGCCGACAGCAGCCTCGAGGTGATCCGCCACCGGGTTGACCAGGTGGGGGTGTCGGAACCTGTCATCAGTCGCGTCAGCGAGGACCGGATCCTCGTGCAGATGCCGGGCGTCGAGAACCCCGCACAACTGCGCGAGCTGCTGGGCTCCACCGCGAAGATGAGCTTCCAGATGGTCGCGCCCGGTCCGGGGCACGGCGTGTCGATGCTGGAGATGCGAAACGGCTCCGGGGCGATCCCGGTCGAGGATCGGGTGGCGCTCTCGGGCGACCGGCTGGAGCGCGCGGCCTCTGCCTTCGACCCCGAGACCGGGCGACCGATGGTCACTTTCGCTTTCGACCGGCAGGGCGCCACTGCCTTTGCCGAGATCACGGCGGCAAGCATCGGCCAGCGCTTTGCCGTGGTCCTCGATGGCGCAGTGCTGACCGCACCCGTCATCCAGTCCGCCATTCCCGGCGGGCAGGGCCAGATCACCGGCGACTTTACCGTGGAAGAGGCCCAGACGCTGGCCGTTCTGCTGACATCGGGCGCACTGCCCGCCTCGCTGGAGGTGATCGAGGAGCGCAGTGTGGGCGCGGCATTGGGCGCGGATTCCATCAGGGCCGGGCTGATCACCGGCGCCGCGGGTCTGGCGCTGGTGGTGGCGATCATGACGGGTCTCTACGGCGGCTGGGGCCTGCTGGCGAGCGCGGTGCTGGGCCTGAATGTCATGCTGACGCTCACGGCGCTTGGGCTGCTGGGGGCCACGCTCACGCTGCCGGGGATCGCAGGCATTATCCTGTGCCTCGGCATCGCCGTGGACAGCAACATCCTGATCTTCAGCCGCATCCGCGAGGAAACGGCGAAGGGCGCCACGGCCATCAAGGCGTTGACGCAGGGCTACGCGCGGGCCTGGGCCACGATCCTTGACGCCAACATCACCACGCTTCTGGCGATGCTCCTGCTGTTCATGTTCGGCGCAGGCGCCATCCGTGGTTTCGCCATCACCATGAGCCTCGGCATCCTGATCTCGATGTTCACCGCCGTGGTGCTGATGCGGATGATGATGGAGGCGCTGGTGCGGCGCCACAAACCGAAACGGTTGGAAATCGCGCCGCTCATCGGCGGGGTGCCTGCGCCCGGCGCCTTTTCGTTCATGCGTCGTGGACGGCTGGCGCTGGCGGTCTCGGCGGCGCTGTCGCTGGGGGCGGTTGGCGCGCTGGTATGGCCGGGGCCGAACCTCGGGATCGATTTCACCGGGGGCGTGCAAATGGTGCTGTGGTCGGACGCAGCCGTGCCCCTGGCCGAGTTGCGTGCCGCCCTTGCCGCCGGGGTGCCGGGCGATGCGAGCCTGCAGGCCTTCGGTGACCCGAACGAGGCCCTGATCCGCGTGCAGGGCGAGGCAGGACAGGCCACAGTCGCGGCGGTGGAAGCGGCCGCCGCCCAGGCCGTTCCAGGCGCGGTCTTCGACCAGATCGACCTCGTCGGTCCAACAATAAGCGGCGAACTGGCGACGACGGGACTGATTGCCCTCTCGCTCGCGGTGCTGGCCATGCTGACCTACATCTGGGTGCGGTTCGAATGGCACTTCGCGGCCGGTGCCATCGTGGTGCTGTTCCTCGACGTCACCAAGACCTTCGGTATCATCGCGCTGACCGGGTGGGAGGTGAACCTGACCACCATCGTGGCCCTGCTGACACTCATCGGCTATTCGGTGAACGACAAGGTAGTGGTCTATGACCGCATCCGCGAGCACCTCCGTGACGGAGCTGAGGAGCCGCTGTCGGACGTGATCGACCGCAGCCTGAACCAGGTTCTGGCGCGCTGCATCTTCACCTCCGGCACGACGCTTGCCGCGCTGCTGCCGATGGCGATCTGGGGTGGACCGGCCGTTGCCGGGTTCGCCTGGCCGATGATCGCCGGCGTGGTGATCGCGACAGGATCGTCGCTCTTCGTGTCTGGACCTGTGTTGGCATGGCTCGCCGTGCGCAGCCCGGCCGCGATGAGCGGCCACGCATTTCAGCAACAAGGTCAGGCGAAGCGCGCGCCGGGAGAAGCGACGCTCCCGGCGCGGCCCGCCTGACCGCGCCCGGGTAATCCTCCCCGATCTTAGGGGGATGCGGACGTAGAATTTTCTCGGCAGGATGACTGAGGAGCTTCCAATGAAGAAGACACGTTTCACAGAAGCCCAGATCATGGGTGTGCTGCGCCAGGTGGAGGGCGGTGTGCCTGCCGCCGAGCTGTGCCGTGAGCACGGGATGAGCAGCGCCACGCTGTACAAATGGCGAGCGAAGTATGCGGCATGGACGCCAGTCTCATCAGTGAGATGAAGGCGATGGCCGAGGAGAACCGGCGGCTGAAGCGCATGCACGCTGACGTCAGCATGCAGAACGACCTGCTTAAGGAAGCGCTCGGAAAAAAATCCGGCCAACTCAGCGCCGAGAGTTGGCCGTGAAAGCGGTGGCGATGAAGGGCGTCAGCATGACGCCTGCCCAGAAACTGAGAATGACCGCGTAAATTATACGACCAACCCCCAGCAAAAACGGGGGGATTACCAATCAAATACGCATGTCGCGCCTTCTCTCCGGCAATTCTCCATCGTCGATTTTTTCGAGCCGAGTCTGACTGATGCAGCATGTCGCCGCGACGCGCCGCTCCCTGGCTCCGTCTCCAGCGACGAACAAGCACTTGGACGCCTACTTATTTCTTCTTGTGCTCGCCAAGATTGGTCAGGGCTTTTCCCTTCGTGAAGTCGGCTGTTGCAACGACCTTTTCCTTCACCTTCTTGGGCTTCTTCGCTTCACGGTTGCCGCGTTGTTTGTCACCTTTGGCCATTTCAGTTTCTCCTGGTTCTGAATTCTTCAGACGAACAGATCGGTGTTCATGTCCATCGAGAATGTGATTTCTTGTCTCGAGGCTCCTGCGCACAGGCCCCGTCCATTCACATCATTCCGCCCATTCCACCCATATCGGACATATCGTTACCGGCGCCGCCCTCCTTGGGTTTTTGCGCGACCATCGCCTCGGTCGTGATCAATAGCCCGGCAATGGACGCGGCGTTTTCCAGTGCGATCCGAACGACTTTCGTCGGATCGATAACGCCGGCCTTCAGCATGTCGACGTACTCCTCGGCTTGCGCGTCGAAACCGAAGCTCGGGCTGTCGTTCTCGATCACCTTCCCGACAACGACAGAACCATCGACCCCGGCATTTCCGGCAATCTGGCGCAGCGGTGCCTGGATCGCGCGGCGGACGATCTTGATCCCGGCATCCTGATCGCCGTTCTCACCCTTCAGTGTCGCCAGGACCTTGCCGGCATGAACGAGGGCCACGCCGCCGCCTGGCACGACACCTTCCTGGACCGCGGCGCGGGTGGCGTTCAGCGCATCGTCGACGCGGTCCTTGCGCTCCTTCACCTCGATCTCGGTTGCCCCGCCGACCCGGATCACGGCAATGCCGCCGGCAAGCCTGGCGAGCCGTTCCTGCAGCTTCTCCTTGTCGTAGTCCGAAGTGGTCTCCTCGATCTGCGCCCGAATTTGCGTGACGCGCGCTGCGATCGCGCCTTTGTCGCCGGCACCGTCGATGATCGTCGTGTCATCCTTGGTGATCGTGACCTTTCTGGCGGACCCGAGCATGTCCATGGTGACATTCTCCAGCTTGGTGCCCATTTCCACTGAAATCACCTGACCGCCCGTCAGCACGGCGATGTCTTCCATCATCGCCTTGCGGCGATCCCCAAAGCCCGGTGCCTTGACTGCCGCCACCTTCAATCCGCCGCGCAGCTTGTTGACGACCAGCGTCGCCAGTGCCTCGCCCTCGATATCCTCGGCCACGATCAGCAGTTGCTTCTCTGCCTGGATCACGGCCTCCAGCAACGGAACCATGGATATGAGAGATGTCAGCTTCTTCTCGTGAAGCAAGACGACGCAGTCATCCAGTTCGACGACCATCTTCTGGGCGTTCGTGATGAAATAGGGACTCAGATAGCCGCGGTCGAACTGCATGCCTTCGACCACTTCGGTCTCGGTCTCCAACCCCTTGTTTTCCTCGACGGTAATCACGCCTTCCTTGCCGACCTTTGCCATCGCGTCGGCGATCTGCCGACCGATCTCGACTTCTCCATTGGCCGAAATGGCGCCGACCTTGGCAATCTCGTCGCTGTCGCCCACCGGTCGCGACATGGTCTTGATCTCGGCCACGACTGCAGCGACGGCTTTGTCGATCCCGCGCTTGAGATCCATCGGGTTCATGCCGGCTGCGACGGCCTTCATGCCCTCCTTGACGATGGCCTGGGCCAGAACTGTCGCGGTCGTGGTTCCGTCGCCAGCCTCGTCGTTCGTGCGGGACGCCACCTCCTTCACCATCTGCGCGCCCATGTTTTCGAAATGGTCCGAAAGCTCGATTTCCTTGGCAACGGTTACGCCGTCCTTGGTGATGCGCGGCGCACCCCAGGATTTATCGAGAATGACGTTTCGGCCCTTGGGGCCGAGGGTGATCTTGACGGCATTTGCCAGCGTGTTGATGCCTTTCAGCATTCGGTCGCGGGCATCGGTACTGAAGCGAACTTCCTTGGCGGACATGGTGTGAATTCCTGAGACTGAGGTTGATGTGAAAGGTTTCGTACTCAGGCGATCACACCGAGAATGTCGCTCTCCTTCATGATCAGAAGGTCTTCGCCATCGAGTTTGATCTCTGAGCCGGACCATTTTCCAAAGAGGATCCGGTCGCCGGCTTTGACGTCCATGGGGATGCGCTCGCCGTCCTCGCGCCTTCCCCCGGCACCAACGAAGACAACTTCGCCTTCTTGAGGCTTCTCCTTGGCGGTATCAGGAATGATGAGGCCGCCCTTGGTCGTCTCGTCGCCTTCAATGCGGCGAACGAGGACCCGGTCGTGGAGGGGAGTGAATGACATCGACGTGCTCCTTGTCGAGGTAAGGGTTGCGGAATTGACCGGGTCGAATGCTCGGCTGAAGTGCGCGCAACGCGGCGTTATTCTATTCGGTTTCTACTTCGAGAATTTGGACCGACACCGGTGCCTGAGTAATTCACGAGCGGCGAACCGAGTTTCCACCAGCGATGATCGTGTTGATCAATTCGGCGACGGCCAGGTGGTTTTCCAATTCCAGATCGGTGCCAAGGGCGTTCTCATGAGTCGCCGCGGCGTCGCGAAGAACCCCCACGATCTCATGCTCCGGCAGCAGTCCGCGATCGTTCATGGCCAGCCGGAGCGCCTCGCAGATTGACAGGGCGGCCTGGCCTGCATGTTCGCTCGCGGTCGACATCTGGCGTTCCTTCCGTGACATCGTGATCCCCGGGGAAGGCGAGGTTCAGAGACATCCGTACTTCTCGCAGGAAGTGCTCTATGCTGAACTGATCCAGAGCAGTGTCCGGGATGATTTCCGAACCTGCGTCGCGGCACGCCGGGAGCCTCCATGACATCAGCCGAACACAGCCCTTTGACCCGCAAGCTCTCGGCCTTCGTCGCTCTGTCGGAGGTCGAACTGGCCGTGCTTGAGCGACTGCACCAGCGTCGCCGCTCCTTCGTCGCGGGGCGTGACATGGTGCATCAGGGACAGTCGGCTCAGGCCGCGTACATTCTGTCGTCGGGTTGGGTCTGTTCCTACAAGTTGCAGGCCGACGGGACCCGGCAGATTGTGGACTTCCAGGTGCCGGGGGATTTTCTGGGATTGCGCAGCGTCCTGTTGCGCACTTCGGACCACAGCTTCGAACCCATCGTCGACATCGAGGCCGCCGAAGTGCTGGCGAGCGATCTTCTTGATGCGTTCGCGCGGACGCCGCGCCTTGCGACCGCCATCCTCTGGGCGGCGTCGCGTGACGAGGCGATGGTGGTGGAACATCTCGTCGGGATCGGCCGGCGTGATGCGGAGGCCCGCATGGCGCATTTCCTGCTGGAGCTGGGATCGAGGCTTGCGCTGGTCGGCATAGGCAGCAAGAAAGGATTCGACTGCCCTCTGACGCAATACCACCTCGCCGATACGCTCGGGTTGAGCGCGGTCCATGTGAACCGCGTCCTGCGGCAGCTTCGCGAGAATGGACTGGTCACCTTTCGGGACGGCCTCGTTACGTTTCGCGACTATGGCGGGCTGGTGGAACTTGCCGAGTTCGATCCGGAATATCTGGACCAGACTGGGCCGCTCCTGAAATGAGGGACCGGGCCGCCCTCCGAAAATAGGCGGGCGCCACGCTGTCAGGCAGACGGCCGCTTTTCGACAGGAGAGCGTCCGGCGCATCTAGAGCCCGGCGCGACCTGTCAGCTCTTGTGTGCCGGGTCGGCGAATGGCGCTCCGGGCTCGCATACGTAGAACAGGTCCATGCGTGCCGGGACGTCGCCCGCGTTGCTTCCGGTCATGTTGATGCCGGCAGGTTCCACATAGACCTGTCCCGAACCGATCACCACGGGATCCTGATCATCCATTTCGAGCGTGCAGGCACCTTCGAGCATGTAGACCGTAACCGGAAACCGGTGACTATGGTACGGCGTGACATCCCCGGGAAGCAGGCTGGCGAAGAGTACTCGCACTTCCTGTTCCGCGGTTTTCGGCAGGCCCTTGTCGACTTCCCGATTGAGCGGTGTCAGGGCTGCCATGCCGGTCTCCTGCGCACTCCGGGTCGGCGATCTGGAGCGTGCCGACTATTTCGTGACGTCGCCGAGCGTGCCGCTCGAAAGCTACCGGGACGGCTTCGGCAACTGGTGTACGCGGACGGTGGCCCCGGCGGGGGACTTCACCCTGTCCACCGACGGGATCTCCCGCGACACCGGTACCCGGATCAGGCCTGTATCGTGAGTGTCCATGAAGCCGCGTTTTCCCATTCTGCGGACCTGAGGGCCCGGGAAGTGCGATGTCTTGGCTGGCGTCAGTTCGGGACCGGCTCGAACGCGCCTGCGAACTCGTCACGAAGCTGGTTCTTTTGCACCTTGCCCATCGTGTTGCGCGGCAACTCGTCCTTGATCTCGATGTGCCTGGGGCGCTTGAAGCCGGCAAGATCGCGGCGCACAGCCTCTTCGACGGCGGCCATATCGATGGTCGCTCCGTCTTCGGGCACGAGGATTGCCACAACGCTTTCCCCGAAATCCGGATGCGGAGCGCCAATCACGGCGCTCTCTTTGATGCCCGGCAATGCGTCCAGGAAGACCTCGATTTCCTTGGGATAGATGTTGTAGCCGCCCGAGATGATCAGATCCTTGCCGCGTCCGACGATATGGACATATCCGCGATCGTCGATCAGCGACAGATCGCCGGTGATGAAGAAGCCGTCCTCGCGCAACTCTTCGGCGGTCTTCTCGGGCATCTTCCAATAGCCCTTGAACACGTTCGGGCCCCGCACCCAGAGTACCCCGATCTCGCCGGTGGGCATCTCGGCGCCGGTCTCGGCATCGCAAACCTTTACCTCGATGCCGGGAAGCGGGAAGCCGACGGTGCCCGCGCGCCGCTCGCCATCATAGGGGTTCGACGTGTTCATCGAGGTCTCGGTCATGCCGTAGCGCTCGAGGATGCGGTGCCCCGTACGCTCCTCGAAACGCTGATGCGTTTCGGCCAGAAGCGGCGCGGAGCCCGAGATGAACAGCCGCATATGCGCCGTGAGGCCCCTGGAGAAGCGCGGTTCGTCCAGAAGTCGCGTGTAAAAGGTGGGAACGCCCATCATCGTCGTCGCCTCGGGCAGGCGGGCCAGTACGGTCTCGACGTCGAACTTCGGCAGGAAGATCATCGCGCCACCCGCCAGAAGCATCACGTTGGTGGCCACGAAAAGCCCGTGGCTGTGAAAGATCGGAAGGGCGTGCAGCAGCACATCCTTGCTGGTGAACTGCCAGCTGTCGATCAGGGCCTCGGCATTGGACAGCAGGTTCTCCTGCGTCAGCATCGCGCCCTTGGAGCGGCCGGTCGTCCCGGACGTGTAGAGCAGCGCGGCCAAATCGTCCCTGGCGCGTGGCACGGTGTCGAAGCGCGGCTGCTGCGCGGCGGCGATATCCGGCAACGTGCCCTGCCCATCGGTTCCAAGCGTCTTGAGGGTCGCACCGACATCCGCCGCGATGCCTTGAAGGTCGGTTTCCTCTGAAGGGTCGCAAACGAACAGTTTGGCGCCGCTGTCTCCCACGAAATAGTCAAGCTCGCGGGGCGTATAGGCTGTGTTCAGCGGTAGAAAGACCGCCCCGGCCTTGACGCATGCCGCATAGAGCACGAGCGCCTGAGGCGATTTGTTCACGTGAACGGCAACCCTGTCGCCGGGCGCGACGCCAAGCGAGACCAGCGCATTCGCCATGCGGGCCACGTCCTGCAAGAACACAAGATGGGACACAGTCTTGCCGTCGCCCAGGTGCAGGAACGGCGTGGACTTCCCCTCGTGCGGGGCAAAAAGCGCATCATACAGCGGATTTGTCATGACAGAGGGCCCTCGGTTTGTCGCGGCGCGGTCAGTCGCTGGCGCCAGCGTCGTCGTTTTCGACGATCTTGATGTAGCGTTCGAAGCCGGAGGTGATGTGGCGCTCGGCTGCGCGGCGGGCTTCTTCGGCATCTCCGGCGGCTACGGCGTCGCTGATCGCCCGGTGTTCTTCGAGGGATTGGGCGATGTTGGTGACGAGCGACAGGCCGCGCCGACGGAAGAGGTGCATTTCGCGGACAACGTTGTCGTACATCGACTTCGCGCGCGGATTTCCGGCACCGTTGAGCAGCATGTTGTGAAACGCGATATTCAGCGAATAGTAGGCTTTCGCGTCGTCATGGCTCGTTTCCATCAGCGCGAGATTCTTCTCGAGCGCCTCTGCCAGCGCTGGCTCGGTACCTTCGGCCACGCGGCGCGCGGAGTTCGCGCACGCCATGGCGAAGATCGCTCCGCGCAGGTCGTAGAGGTTGCGGACTTCTTCGAGGGTGGTTTCGTGCACGAAGGCGCCGCGGTTCGCGACAAGATCGATCAAGCCGGAATCGGCAAGCGAACGGATCGCCTCGCGCACCGTACCGCGGCTCACGCCCATCGCGCTCGACAGCGCAAGCTCGTTAAGCTTTTCCCCGGCGGCAAGATCGCCATCGACGATCATGCGCTCGATTTCCCCGCGGACCTCGTCGGCGAGCGTCGCGCGCGCCTGTCCAATTGCTTTTGCTGAAGCCACCATGCCTCGTCATCCCGTGTCCGGCCCATTTTGTCAACATTTAACTTTTATATGTTGCCATCTTCCGATCGTTCGCATAGCGTCCCCGGAAATTACCGGGCGGAAGGAATCCGAGATGGCACAGCAAGAAGGCGGGGGCGCGAAACCGCAATCGCAGGGCGCTGAGCCCGTCGCGAGTTCAGCGCTCAAAGGCATTCGCGTGCTGGATCTGACGCGGGTCCGGTCGGGTCCGACCTGCGTCCGGCAATTCGCCGATTGGGGGGCGGACGTCATCAAGATCGAGGCGCCGGAAGACAGTGCGCAGCTTGGCGGCCCCCGTTCGGGTGCAGACTTTCAGAACCTGCACCGCAACAAGAGGTCGCTGACGCTGAACCTCAAATCGGAGTCGGGGATCGAGGTCTTTCGCAAGCTCGCCAAGACCGCGGATGTCATTGTCGAGAACTTCCGCCCGGGCGTCAAAAAGCGTCTCGGCATCGATTACGAGACCCTCTCGGCCGACAATCCGAGGCTGATCTACGCATCGATCTCCGGCTTCGGTCAGGATGGTCCGCTCGCGGATCGTCCGGGATTCGACCAGATTGCCCAGGGCATGGGGGGTCTGATGTCGATCACCGGCAAGCCGGGCGAGGGACCGATGCGCGTCGGCATTCCGATCGCGGACCTATGCGCCGGGCTCTTTGCCGCGCAGGGCATCATGATTGCGCTGCTGGAGCGGCAACATTCCGGCAAGGGCCAGTGGATCCAGACTTCCCTGTTGCAGGCTCAGGTCTTTATGCTGGATTTTCAGGCCGCGCGATACCTCATGGATGGCGATGTGCCGAAGCAGGCGGGCAACAACCACCCCACATCGATCCCGACGGGCGTGTTCAAGACCAAGGACGGGCATATGAACATCGGTGTTGCGGGCCAGGCGATCTGGAAGCGCTTCGCCGTGATGATGGGGCGCGATGGGTGGATCGAGGACGCACGTTACGCAACGGCGCCGGCCCGGTCCGAAAATCGCGATGCACTGAATGCCGAGATCGAAGAGCTTACCGTGACGCGCACCACCGCCGAGTGGATCGATGCCATGAACGAAGCCGGCGTACCCGCCGGCGAGATCAACGATATCGGGCAGGTCTTCGAAAACCCGCAGGTGCACCACCTCGGCCTGGTGATGCCGGTCAACAGTCATGAGCGCGGAGAGAGCCACCTCGTTGGCCAGCCCATCCTGATGAGCCGCACGCCCAGCCACATCGCACATCCGCCGCCGACGGCGGGCCAGCACTCGAACGACATTCTGAAGGATCTGGGGTATTCGGACGCCGATATCGCAGCCATGAAAGCGCAAGGCGCGACCTGAGGCAAAGGAACCGACACATGACGGACAAGATCATCACCGAGCAATCCGGCGACATCGCGCGGATCATCTTCAACCAGCCGGAGAAGCGCAACGCTGTCTCTCTGGAGATGTGGGAGGCCGTGGAGGAGGCGCTCGAGCGTTTTGCACAGGACCCCTCCGTGCGGATCCTGATCCTGTCGGGCGCGGGTGGGAAAGCCTTTGTCTCGGGCGCAGATATTTCCAAGTTCGAAAGCGAACGGGCCAGCGAAGAGGGCGTAGCAAAGTACAATGCCACCACCAAGCGCGTCTACGACAACCTTGAGGCGTTCCCGAAGCCGACAATCGCCCAGATCGACGGGTTCTGCATCGGCGGCGGTGTCGCCCTGTCGCTGAGCTGTGATATCCGCATCTGCGGGCAGGGCTCCAATTTCGCCATTCCCGCGGCGAAGCTTGGTCTGGGCTATGGCTATCCGGGCATCAAGCGTCTCGTGGACGTTGTCGGGCCGTCCTTCGCCAAGGAAATCTTCTTTACCGCGCGCCGTTTCGATGCCGAAGAGGCGCGGATCATGGGGCTGGTCAATCGCGTTGTCGAAGACGGCAAGGTGGCCGAGGCTGCAGAGGAAACCGCCAAGATGATCGCAGCAAATGCGCCAATGACCGTTTCATCGGTGAAATTCATCGTCGGCGAGGCGGTCAAGGGCGACAGCACGCGCGATCTTGACGAATGCGAGCGTCGCGTGAAGGCCTGCTTTGACAGCCAGGATTACATCGAAGGTCGCCGCGCCTTTCTCGAGAAGCGCAAAGCGAACTTCGTGGGCGCCTGATGGCAGCGGCGCCTCCGGCCAGGATCGACGAAGCCGCCGCGCGGGCGCATTTCGAGGACGCTCTGAGCAGCCACGAACAGGCGTTCGAGACCTTCTTCTTCGCGCGCTTCATTGGCCTGTCTTTCGAGTACCTGCCGCTTGATGCGCCCGATGCGGACAAAGAGGTTTGCAGGCTGTCATTTCGCATGCACGACATGCTGCGCAACCCGCAAGGCGTGCTTCAGGGCGGGGTAGTTGCGGCAGCACTCGATATATCGATGGGTCATCTTCTGAAGAAGGTCCAGGGCGCCGGGGCGACGATCGAGATCAAGGTGCAGTACCTGCGTCCGGTGAGCCACGGATTGGTCACCTGCGAGGGCCGCTTCACCAAGAAGGGCCGGGCGGTATCCTTCATGGAAAGTCGAATGACCGACGCCGAAGGAAAACTGGCCGCGATTGCGACCGCAACGTGGAAAATGCCCGACTAGAACCGGTCAAGGGGGCAACGCCGGACTTGCGGCTGCCAAGCTGCGGCCGCGATCCGCGCATCAATAACAATGACAGAGAAGGCTGAAACGCATGGATAAGTCGCTCACCGGGAAGACAGCCTTCGTATCGGGATCAGGTCAGAATATCGGCCGCTCCATTGCCGTCCACCTGGCCGAGCTCGGCGCAAATGTTGTTGTCAATGGCTCCAGAAACGAGGCAGCCTGCGCCGAGACCGCCGCCCTGGTCGAGGCCGCAGGGGCAAAATCGCTGGTTGTGATGGGCGACATGGGCAAGGCGGGCGACGTGACGCGCGTGACGGATTCCGCCCTGGCAGAGTTCGGCGGCGTGGACATCCTTGTGAACAATGCCGCGCGCCGACCCTACAAGCCGTTCCTCGAGATGACCGACGAAGACTGGGACGCGGTCGTGGACCTGGCGCTCACGGGGGCGTTTCGCACTACGCGTGCGTTTCTGCCGGGAATGGTCGATCGCGGCTGGGGCAGAGTGATCAACCTTACCGGCATGAAGGCGATCCGCGGATATTTCGAAGGGGCCCCGATCTCGGCGGCCAAGCACGGCGTCTGGGGGCTGACCAAGGCGCTTTCGATGGAATTTTCCTCCAGGGGCATCACCGCAAATGCGGTCTCGCCCGGGCAGATCCGAAAGGATGACGCGACCAGGGATGACCCGGCGCGGGCGGCGGCCATTCCGGCGGGGTTCATGGGGACGTCGTATGATGTCGCGTCGGTCGTGGCGTTCCTGGCGACGCCCGAGGCCCGTTTTGTCACGGGCCAGATGATCGCGGTCAATGGCGGCGAGACGACGTAGCCGGCGCAGCGCGGCTCAAAGACGGTACTTTCGCGGCAGGGAGTGGCGGTCTTGAACGCCCTTGATCCGGTTCAGGCGGGGCTCCGGCGCGCGTTTGGGCCATGGCGCCTTGTTCCAATGTGAGCAGTCAAGAGTTCGCCTGACGACAAGCGGTGCCCGCGCATGAGGTCACATGGACTCGCGCGCCGCCGGGCAGCCTGCGCAACAGGTTGACCCAAAAGGGCCCTACCCTTTTTGGACAGGTGCAGCAGTCACGTCCTGGGTCATCTCTTCCCGGTCGAGGGTCGCCCGGAAGCGCATCTTTGCCCTCTCCACATGCCGAAAGAACGTCTGCTGGGCGCGCTGGTTGTCACCGGAGGCCGCGGCATCCACCATTTCGGCATGCTCCCGATTTGACACGGACAGGCCGCCCTCGCTGACCAGAACGCGCATTCGGCACAGGTGCAGCCTGTTCACGAAACTATGGTATTCGATCAAGAGAGCCTTGTTGCCAGCCGAGCGGACCAGATAATCGTGAAACTCCAGGTTGGCCCGGTAATACTCCGGCACGCTGCGCTTCTTCGCGAGCGTCTCCATGCGATCCAGATATACGTGCAGGTTTTCGAGAATTGTGTCGTTGATCCTGTCGGTCAGCAGATAACCGGCCAGCCCGAACAGGGCGGCGCGCACATCGTAGAGCTCAAAGGCTTCCTCGGGCGAAATCGTGCGGACGAAGACTCCGCGGTTGCGCACGGCTTCGGCCAATCCGCGCGCGCACAGGTTCTGCATCGCCTCGCGCAAGGGGCCGCGGCTGGTGCCGAATCGTTTCGACAAGTCCAGCTCGTTCAGTTTTTCACCGGGCTTCAATTCCCCGTTGAGGATCAGTTTCTCGAGCTTGCGCTGCAGCTGAGCAGACAAGGAAAGCTGCGCCTCGGCCAGATCGTCTGCAGTCTCAAACGGTGCCTTGTTCATGCCTCTCTCCAGATTCCCGCATCGTGCACGACCGCAGCGCCGACGACCATATCCAACCGCTGTTCAGTACCTCACACTGCCTATATGGCAAGCCCAGGGCCGTGTTTTTAGACTGTCGCAGCCAACGGTGTCGATGACGGAACATCCCCGAGCCGTGACAGTTTTTTGTGCTGATGTTGCCCAATGGGGCAGGCCCGCCGATCCGTCCGGTCCATGGCAAGGCCGGGCAAGCCCGGCGACCTTTCCCCAGCCTGCCCGGTGCTCTGCACGTCCCGCGAGATGCTTTCCGATAGCCCCTGACCCTGTTGCATGCTTGGGCGCGGCCGGTCCCGCCGGCGCCTGATGCACGGCAGGAAAGGGTCATGGTGACCACCGCTTCAGCCATGCCCAAGCGTTCACGCGCAGTGTCGCGCATGGTCCCGGCGCGCAATTCCCTGCGGACCTCATCGAGCAGGCATGGGGTGTCATGACGGCGCAATGGTTCCCCCGGTTCAGAGCAAGCCGCGGGCAATTCCGCCGTCCACGTTCACAGCCTGACCTGTCACATAGCTGGCGCAGGGGCTGGCCAGCCAGACCACCATCCGTGCGACTTCGACCGCCTTGCCGAAGCGGCCAAGGGGAATGTCCTTGGAGAAGTCGGCCAGAATATCCTCGCGGCTGCGATGCTCTTCGGCGGCCAGCTTGTCTGCCCGATTGGTCCAAAGGGGCGTCAGGGTGCGCCCGGGCGCCACAAGATTCACGCGAATCCCGTCCGGCGCAAGCTCGGCCGCGAGCGTCTTGTTGAGGCCCAGAAGGCCCGCCTTGTGCACATTGGAGACGATCTGGTGGGCGTAGGGCATCTTTGACGCCGCTGCACCGAGCAGCACGATTGCAGGTGCAGTGCCGCGCTCCAGCAATGGCAGGCAGGCCCGGATCGTGCGCACCGTGGACAGGACGTTGAAGTTGTAATTGTCCATCCATTGCTCATCGGTCAGATCGGCAAAGGAGGATCGGATGCTGCCGCCGACAGCCGAGATCAGAACATCCAGCTCGCCCCAGTGCTGCTTGATCTGATCGGCCAGAGCCTGCGACGCGCCGTCTTTGGTGACATCGGCCACAAGGGTCAGGGGCTTCTGGCCCGTCTCTGCTTCGATCTCGGCGGCGGCTGTCTCGAGGTTCCCGGCCGAACGCGAGGCGATGGCGACTGTCGCGCCCTCGGCGGCGGCGAGCTTGGCGGAAGCGAGGCCAATCCCATAGCTGCCCCCGACGACCAGGACGCGGCGGTTCTCATATTCAAGGTTCATTCGAAAATCTCCCAAGTCTGAGATAGAGGCGATAGACCCAGAGCACGCTGGTTGACACGATCAGGATCCGCATGACGTGAAAGGCCGCGACGGTTTCGGCGTCGAGGCCCATGAATTTGGCGACCAGCACCATTTCCGTGACTGCCGCCGGGGCCATCGACAGGAACGCGGTGACAAAGGTCAGTTCGGACATCGCGACCAGCAGCACCGCCCCGACGAGCGAGAAAGCGATCAGAAACAGACCGGTCACGACGCCCGCGGCGGTGACACGCGGCAACGCAGACAGCAGCTCGCGTTTGAACTGGCAGCCGAGCCAGACACCGAGCACCAGCTGCGCCAAGGTGATGAGCCAGGCTGGAATCATGATCATCTCCAGCCCTGCGAGGGCCAGCATGATCCCTCCGAGGATCGGCCCGACAAGCCACGGATTGGGCAGGGGGGTCCGCTTCAGCACGCGGGCGACGATATAGGCGAAGACAAGCCCGCCAATGAGCGCGGCGGTGTTGCCGTCATAGGGCACCGGCACCCTATCGGGTCGACCGGCCGCCCCAAGCGCAACGAAGGGTGCGATGGCCACGACAAGCGACACTCGAAGCGCATGGACTACTGCGACCGATGTCGGCGCCCCGCCGAAAGTCTGCGCGACATTCGCCATATCGGCAACGCCGCCCGCCGCGGTTGCAAAGAATGCGGTGACCGGATCGGCGCCCGCCAGCTTGCGGAACAGAAATGCGGCCAAAGTCGTGCCGGCCAGAAGATAGAGCGTGGCCCCGATCATCTGCGGCAAGAGCGCGACAGTCGCCGCCACGACCGGTGGGGTAAAGCGAAGGCCGATCGCCAAGCCGATCGCGACCTGCGCAAGCTCGCGCCCATGCGGCGCAAGCGGAGCCTGCACCCCGAAGCCGGACAGAACGGCGAATACCAGGAACGGGCCGAGCATCCAGGGCAGCGGCAGGCCGACCAAGGCTGCGCCATATCCTGCCAAAGCCGCGAAACCATAGGTAGGGATCAGCCAGATTGCCGACGGTTTGCGCTTTGAAGCGGCACTGATGGTCATGCGATCGACCATCTATCTCGACCAGCGCCGGAGTAGGGCCCGTGCGATCGGGGCGGTCCACGCATTCGAGGCGCCGGATCCGGTGACGGCGACTCGATCGGTCCTGCCTTTGCGCGTGTGGCTGCGTTCGCTTGCCGCGACGACCGTTCGAGCGAACTCCGCCGCGTTGGGGTAACGGCGTCGTGTCGACTCCGCGCGGGCAGCATACCTTGCGATGGTCCCGAAGCGGAGGGCATGGCGCGAGGCGACAGGTGATCCCGAAACCGCGGTCACGATCCCTGA
Organism: Thetidibacter halocola; assembly: GCF_018224955.1. Taxonomy (GTDB): domain Bacteria; phylum Pseudomonadota; class Alphaproteobacteria; order Rhodobacterales; family Rhodobacteraceae; genus Thetidibacter; species Thetidibacter halocola. The sequence continues at coordinate 63,682 of NZ_JAGTUU010000005.1, read as the reverse complement.
GCGCCAGAAGATCGTCACGAATTTCGCGAGCGCGGCGATACGCTGCGTGCCCGTACCAGCCTGAACGTCAGCCGTCATCCTGATCAAGGCAATCCTCCTCCTGTCAATACGAGCATCGCGTGATGTCAAGCTGCAGCGTTTATGGCCGTGACAAGAGCAAGATGCCACTTGATTGTCAACAATATCGCCAAGACCCATCCTGCGGAAAGAGTGGAGGGAGCACCCGGGATTGACGGGGTTGTCATAGTGATTGCCGACTAAATATATGAAAAATATAATTTTATAGCAAAAATCACGTACTGACGCGAACGAGGTCATCCGAATTGACGCCAGGCGATCAAGTGAATATTTTCGCTGCGCACCTCAAGCTGCCGCCAGTTTGTTGACAATCTATGTGATGTCCATATCGTGTGCCAAGCGTGCCAGCCCCCTGTGCGGATGCAGGACACAGAGGCGGCGATAGAAGACGGAAATGAGAAGAGACCTTTTTGGGAGGAAAGAATCATGACCAGCAAGCTGAACCGTAGAACGATGCTCAAGCTGAGTGGTGGGGGCATCGCAGCTGCGGCGATGGCATCGCCATCGATCCTGAGCGCTCAGGACGCCTATCCGTCGCGTCCGATCAACGTCGTGGTGCCCTTCGACACCGGCGGCTACAACGACCGTCTCGCCCGCGCCTTCGCGCCGTTCCTGTCCGAGCGCCTCGGCCAGCCCCTCAACATCATCAACCGCGGCGGCGCCGGCGCGCTGCTCGGGCACACGTATTTCCTTCAGCAACCCGATGACGGCTATGCGCTGCTGTGCACCTCGGCGGCGCCTTACCTGCCGCTGAACATCCTGACGCAGGATGCGCCCTTCACCATCGATCAGTTCCACATGGTGAACCTGCCATCGCGTGACTACACCATGCTGGCCACCAGCACCGAATCCGGCATCACGTCGATCGACGAGGTGATCAGCCGGCTCAAGGAAGATGCGAACTCGCTGTCGATCGGGATACAGCCGGCCTCGGCCGACCTCGTCAACCTGATGCTCATGGCCGATGCGCTTGGCATCGACCGCGAGGCGCTGCGTCTCGTGACCTTCGACGGCGGCGGACCCACGCGGAACGCGGCGGCCGGCAACGTCGTCGACATCGCGCTTGTCGGCGGTCAGGGCTTCCTGCCGCTCGCCGACAAGATCGTTCCGCTGCTGATCTTCGACGATGCGCCGCGGGACGGCTGGAACAGTAAGCTGATCACCGAAGTCTCGGCGGATGCTCAGTTCGTGTCGGGATCCCAGCGCGGCTGGGCCGTCCATTCCTCGCTTGTCGAGAATTCGCCGGAGATCTACCAGACGATCCTGACCGCGATCGAAGAGACGTCGAAGGATCCGGCCGTGATCACGGCGTTGACCAACGCCCAGCTTGCGACCGATTGGTTCGGGCCCGAGGTGTCGAACAAGTCCCTGCGCGCCACCGCCGCGGTGATGGAGCAGCACATCAGCCTGCTTCAGGGAACCTGACCTTTCCTGTTCTCAAGCCTGCCGCCCCGATCTTCGGGGCGGCATTCGTTCATCGCGTGAAGGGGGGCGCCGAATGCAGAAAACCGGAAAAATAAAGGTTCAATGGGGACACCTCGCGTTGCTGGCCGTGCTCGGCACCGCGATCCTGGCCTACCTTCTCGACGCGCGCGCCACATCGCTTCGCACCAACAACCTTATTCTGGTGCAACCGATGTCGATTCTGGCGCTGATCCTTCTCTTGATGGTGCTGCCCCAATGCTTCCAACGGGTCCCGCCAGCGGGCGCGGAGGAAGACCATGCCGCCCTTCCCGCCACGCCGAAGGAAACGCCGATCGAGCTTGCCAAGATCGGCGTCGTGACAGGCGCTTTCATCCTCCTGGCCTTCTTCATGGAGCAGATCGGCTTCGATATCGCCGTGTTCAGCTTCCTCGTGCTCGGGATCTTCGTCTGCGGTGAACGCAACTGGATCGCCAACATTGCCTTCAGCGCCGTCTTCACGGCATTGCTGATCTACGGCTACGGCGCGATCATCCCTTTTCCCTTCCCTCTTGCCGTGCTCTGAGGGGCTCTCATGATCAACTTCGACGCTCTCGGCGACGCCTTCACGCTCCTGTCGACATCCTGGTCGGCCTGGGTCTTCGTGATCCCGGGCCTGCTCGTGGGGCTTTTCTTCGGCTCTATGCCCGGCATCTCGATCACCATGGCCATGGCGATCTTTCTGCCGATGACGCTCTACATGGATTTCCTGCCGGCGATCATCTTCCTGACGTCGATCTATACCGGCGCGGGTTTCGGCGGCTCGGTTCCGGCCGTGCTCATGAACATCCCGGGAACGTCCTCGGCGGTCGCGACCACGTTCGACGGCTACCCGATGTCGCGGCAGGGGCGCCACAACGAAGCGCTGGGCCTCGCCCTGTCCTCGTCGGTCATCGGCACGCTGAGCAGCTACATCCTGCTGATGTTCATCATCGAACCCGTCTCCGGCGTCGTTCTCAAGATGGGCCCGCTCGAGTTGTTCGTCGTCGCGATATGGGGCCTCATGCTGCTCGGCTCGCTGGCCGGGGATTCGATCCCGCGTGGGCTTCTGGCGGGCACGTTCGGATTGCTGCTTGGCACGGTCGGCATGAACTCCGCCGGGTATATCCGGGGCACGATGGGCATTCCGTGGTTGCTGGACGGTGTCCCGACCATCCCCGCGATGATGGGCCTTCTGGCCGCAAGCCAGCTGCTGAACCTCGTCAACACCAGACACTTGATCGAGGACGAGGACCTTCGGAAGATCTCTCTGAAGAAGATACTCAACGGCTTCCGCGAGTCGTTCCAGTTCAAGACGATCATCGCGCGCGGCGCGATCATCGGTGTCATCATCGGCTCGATCCCCGGTGTCGGATCGTCGATTTCCAACCTGCTGTCGTATTCCGAGGCAAAGCGGAATGCCCCGGACGGCGACACGTTCGGCAAGGGCAATCCCAAGGGCGTCATCGCCGCGGAAAGCGCCAATTCCTCGTCCGAGGGCGGCGCCATGGCGACAATGCTGGCGCTGGGAATTCCCGGCGGCGGCGCGACGGCGATCCTGCTGGCGGCCTTCGCGATGCACAACATCGTCGGTGGCCCCAGCTTCATCGCCAACAACCAGGACATCGTCTACGCGATCATCATTTCGAACTTCGCACAGGCGCTCCTGCTCCTGGTTATCGGTCTCGGCTTCGTGTACTTCGCCAGCTACATCGTGCGGGTGCCGATGCGCTACCTGATCCCGAGCGTGCTCGTGGTCGCGCTGTTCGGCTCCTACGCGATCGATGGCACCTCGTCGGGGCCGATCACGCTGGCAGTGTTTGCAGTGATTGGCTGGGCGATGGTACGCTACAACTATCCCGTGGCTGCGGCGGTGGTGGGTTTGATCCTCGGCAATCTCGTCGAGGGCAACTTGTTGCGCACCTACCAGATCAGCGGGGGCGATCCGGCCTACGCGCTGGAGCGTCCGGGTGCCTTGTTCATCATGGCTCTGATGGTCATCTCCTTCAGCCTTTCGGCGTTCTCCAAGATGCGCCGCAAGCGCAAGGAAGGCGCGGCGATGGGCGCGAGCTGAGACGCGCGACGCGGTCACGAAAAGGGGCGGGTTTTCCCGCCCCTTTGCTTTTGATGTGACCTGTCTTCAGGGATTCTTCAGGGATGAAGAAGCTTGTATTCCGCCCGCTCCACATCGCTCAGTTGAGCGATCAGACCCGTCTCCCATTCAAGGTATCGACGCGAGGCTTCGAGGTTGCCATCGTGCCGGTCGTGGACGAAGAACAGATGGTCGATGCACTCGGCATCGGACGGATGGTCTGGCGTGGCGACGATTGCCGCGCCCGCCTTGACCAACGCGTCGTGACCGCCTGCGACAACGGCAACATCGCCGAGCCCGGCCTCTTGCAGGTCTTGCGCGGTCCAGGCCGCTTTCGCCTCATCTTCCGCGAGCAAGAGAACGGGCGACCCTGACAGATCCGGCACCATCGCTGCCAGCCGTGGTCTGCAAGTCCATTGCGCGCCATCGACATGCGCCTTTCGGAAGGTCATGGACGGGCGAAGGTCCAGCAGGGTCGCGCCACCGGACAGAGCGTTCATCGCCTCCGGCGCAGCTATGGTCTTCACCTCGGGTGCGGGCGTGGCTTCGGTCTTTGGCAAGGCCTCCCGATCACCGGTCAGGCGCAAAACGTGTACCTCGTAGCCAAGCTGGACCAGCCAGAACGCCGCCAGCGCCGATCGCAGGCCGCTGTCGCAGCACAGGATCACGCGCGAACGGAAGGTCGCGATCCATTGGTCCGTGGCTTGTGTGATCTGCCCGCAGGGGCCATGCGCTGCGCCGGGCACCGGGTCATCGCTGGCTTCCGCGGCAGTGCGGGTGTCGAACAGATACGTCGTGCGCCCGACGTCCCGCAGCATTCCGGCGGCTTCGTCCATCGTGATCTCGGACAGGCCGAAGCGCGACAGGATCCGGTCCGCCGCCGCGCTCGATGCGGCAAGTCCGGCGTCGTTCAAAGGCGGAAACGGATCTGCCGAGGCGCCACGGTCGAGTTTCTCTCCCGCCAGCGCCCAGCCCTGAGTGCCGTTCTCCAGGGCCAGTACGTCGCCGCTATAGCCCGAGATTCGCATCCCGATCGCGCCAACGATGCCGCGCGTCCGGCCGGCGCAGGTAATGACGAGGGGGGCTTGCTCGATGCCGTCGAAGCTTGCCACGCGGTGCGCCAACTCTCCGTTCGGCAGGCAGACAGAGCCCGGCACCCGCATCTTTTCGTATTCCGCCGGGGGACGGCCATCGAAAAAGCGGAAGCTGCGGTCTTCGCGCGACCATTCCGCAAGCTCGGGCGCCGTGATCATCGCCGGGTGCCACAACGTCTCGGCCAGTTCACCCAGCGTCTTGGACGGCACGTTGACGCCCTTGTAGACGCCAAGGCCTGCCGCGTCCCAGGCCGGCATACCGCCCGAGATCACCTGCAAGTCGGTGTATCCGAGCGTGGCAAGTCGCGTGGCGGCGGCTTCCGCGATGCCGTCGCCAGCGTCGAGGATCAGCACGGGCACATCGCGGCGTGGCACCAGGCGCCGCACGCGGGTTTCAAGGACGGAATAAGGCAGAGGGATCGCGAAAAGCGGATGCGCCTCGCCGAATTGCCCGGCCTCGCGCACATCGAGAAAGGCGACCTCGCCGCCTGCATGGAACAGGGCGGATGCGTCCTTCGGATCGATCCGGTTCATTGCGGCACGTCCAGATTGGGCTCTTTGCCGGAGAAAAACTCCCAGAAGATCGGGTAGACTATGTCTGGCCGATGCTCGGCCGGGTAGTGCCCGGTCGGGATCGGCGTGCCGCGCAGGTCGGGCGCCCATTGGCCCCAATCCTCAAGCACTTTGAAGTGACGGCCGCAATGGCTGTTGGAACCCCAGAGCACCAGAACCGGGCAGTCGATCTTGCGCTTTCCGAAATCCGCCGTGTCCATCTCGAAATCGAGCGAGACCGTCGCGCGGTAATCCTCGCAGACCGCGTGGATCTGCTCGCGCGTGGTGCAGCGGATGTATTCGGCCATTGCCTCGGGCGAGAAGATCTCAAGCCCGACGTTCTTCTTGTTCAGCTTGTAGTTGATGTAATAGGCCGGATCGGCCGAGAGCAGGTCTTCGGGAAACGGCGCTTTCTGCGCCATGAAGAACCAGTGATAGGCCTCGAGGCCCCAGCCGAGGCTGACCTGTGACAGAACGTTATAGGTCGGAACGATATCAAGCGCGGCAAGCGCGGTAACCCGCTCGGGTGCGTCCAGCGCCATGCGGAAGGCGACACGGGCGCCCCTGTCATGTCCGGCCACGCCAAAGGTCTCGAAGCCGAGGCCGCTCATGATCTCGAGGAAATCCTGCGCCATCGCGCGGAAGGTATAGGCAGCATGATCCTCGCCACCGTCTGGCTTGGAACTGTCGCCGTAGCCGCGCAGATCGGGCGCGATCACGGTAAAGCTCTTGGCCAGAGCCGGGGCGATGCGGTGCCAGCTGACATGAGTCAGCGGGTTGCCGTGCAGCAGCAACAGGGGTGGGCCGTTGCCCGCAATGGCGACATTGATCTCCGCCCCGGAGGTCTGGATGCGTTCGCGTCGGAACCCCTCCATGAGTTGCTTGGGCGCCGTCAGTTCCGGCATGTCGGTCCGTGTCATGTGTCCCTCCTATTGTCGACAAAGCGGGAATGAGCGCCACTGGCTGGAGAAGCCGTAAAAACGCTCCCACGCCTATTTTAAATGGAAAAATCAAGTGCGTTCCGAGAGGCATCCATTCGTCGCGCGCACCCTGTTATTGCGAACATTGACATCCAATACCGGGGCATCAAGACATGATTGTTGACAATAAGCAAGCGCTGATGGCATTCAGGTCGCACGCTGAGATGGTCGGTGCCTCGCGTCGCCAACTGCGCACAGGAGGAACGCCGATGGCCAGACAGAGCGAGGTGACCGGTCGGCTTCTATCGCGCAGCATCATCGTATCGATGGGGTGTCATGACCTCGGTGGATCGACTGACTGCCCGGACTGGCGGGCCATCCTGTGAGATGCCGATGCCCCTGCCGCAAACCTCGATGCAAGATCGGCCAATCGCCCTGCACAAACAGCCATGACAGCCTCGCTGCACGTTTCGGAAAAGGAAACCCTGAATGACCGACGAATTCCGACCGACCCTGCTTCTTACCATGGGCGATCCGACCGGGATCGGGCCAGAGATGACCGCCCGCATCCTGGCAGAGGGCAGCATTCGGGAGGCCGTGGACATCATCCTTCTGGGCGACCGCCGGATCCTCGAGATGGGTAAGGCGCAGGCCGGGGTCTCCTTCGAGGTCGACCTGATCGACGTGCCAGGCGCGGCCGACCATTCGGCCAAGGCAATTCCGATGATCGATCTGGCAAACATGGATCCCGCGACCATCACTCTGGGGAAGCCGGACCCCAAGGTCGGCGCGCTTGTCGGCGACACGCTGAAGGCCGCTGTCGAAATGGCACGTTCGGGCGCGGTTCACGGCATCTGCTTCGCGCCGCTGCACAAGAAGGCGATGTTCGACGGGGGCTATCGCTTCAATGACGAGCATCAGCTTTTTGCGCATCTTCTGGGCTTCAACGGCGTCTTTCGCGAAATGAACGTGCTGGACGGCCAGTGGATGAGCCGCGTGACCTCGCATGTCAGCCTGCGCGAAGCGCTCGACCTCATCACCCATGACCGGATCATCGAGGCGCTGCGCCTGACCGACACGATGCTGCGCCGCGCCGGGACCGAGGCGCCGCGCATCGCGGTGGCCGCGCTGAACCCGCATAACGGCGAGGGCGGCCTGTTCGGCACCGAGGAGATCGACATCATCCGCCCCGCCGTGGAGGCCGCGCAGGCCGAGGGGATCGATTGCCAGGGGCCGTTTCCGTCCGATACGGTTTATCTCAAGGCCTTCGCCGGGGACTTTGACAGCGTCGTTGCGATGTACCATGACCAAGGCCAGATCGCGACGAAGCTCAAGGGTTTCAACAAGGGGGTCACGGTCACGTCGGGCCTGCCGATCGTTTTCACCACGCCCGCCCATGGTACGGCGCATGACATCGTTGGCAAAGGCATCGCCGATACCGGCGCTTTCGTCACGGCGATCAAATTGGCGACCAAGCTCGCCACCGCGCAGCATGGCGTCCAGTCAGAGGGTCAACCCGAATGAGCCGCAATACCTACCGCATCGCAGTCATCCCCGGCGACGGGATCGGAACCGAAGTCATGCCGGAGGGGCTGAAGGTCTTGTCGGCCGCGGCGCGCAAATTCGACCTTGGGCTTCATTTCGACCAGCATGACTTTGCCTCCGCCGACTATTACAAGGCCCATGGCCAGATGATGCCGGATGACTGGAAATCGCGTATCGGCGACAGCGATGCGATCTATTTCGGCGCCGTTGGCTGGCCCGAGACGGTGCCAGATCACATATCCCTCTGGGGCTCGTTGCTGAAGTTCCGGCGCGAGTTCGATCAATATGTCAATCTGCGCCCCGTACGGCTGATGCCGGGCGTCAGCTCGCCGCTCGCGGGCCGAGTGCCGGGCGATATCGATTTCTGGGTCGTTCGCGAGAATACCGAAGGTGAATATTCCTCTGTCGGGGGACGCATCTTCGAAGGCACCGACCGGGAAACCGTCCTGCAGGAAACCGTGATGACGCGGATCGGTGTCGATCGGGTCCTGAAATTCGCGTTCGAATTGGCCCAGAGCCGACCCAAGAAGCACCTGACTTCGGCGACCAAGTCGAACGGCATCTCCATCTCGATGCCCTATTGGGACGAGCGCGTGGTCGAGATGGCCAAGAATTACCCCGGCATCGAAGTCGACAAGTACCACATCGACATCCTGACCGCGCATTTCGTGCTGCATCCCGATTGGTTCGACGTTGTCGTCGCATCGAACCTTTTTGGAGACATTCTGTCGGACCTGGGACCGGCCTGCACCGGGACCATCGGCATCGCGCCGTCCGGAAATATAAACCCGGAGCGTCATTTTCCGTCCCTGTTCGAGCCGGTTCATGGCTCGGCACCCGATATTGCAGGCAAGGGCATCGCGAACCCGGTGGGCCAGATCTGGGCGGGCGCGATGATGCTGGATCATCTGGGCCAGCCCGACGCCGCCGCGGCGATTGTCGCGGCGTTGGAAGAGGTGCTGGGCGATCCGGACCGGCGCACCGGCGATCTCGGTGGCCGGGCCGGAACAGTGGCCTGCGGCGACTCAATCGTGGCGGCCCTCGAACGGGCCTGATCCGGGAGCGCGGCACCGTCAAGGGAACTTTGCGCGAGGTGGGGTGAGGTGCTGTATGGCGTTTGTGAAGGTCCTGTCAGAGAAACCTGGCTTGAGGCGCGCAGGGTGGTTTCGCGGGCTCAACTGATAGTCAAACGCTCCCCATTTCGCCACTTCAAGACCAGTCCCGAGATCACCGCCAAGCGGATGATGGCGTCCATTCGGTTCCCGCTGTCGCTCCGGAACGTCGGGGATCTGCTGGACGAGCGCGGCATCGATGTCAGCCATGAAACGGTGAGATATTGGTGGCATCGGTTCGGGCCCTTGTTCGCGGCGGAGAAGCTGCCGCTAGACTTTCCGCACGCCATAGACCCGCCAATTCTCTTCGAAAACACGCCAGATCTAGGGGCGCAGAGCCTCATCACGACGGGCGCGGCCTGACAGACGCGTTGGACCAGCCCGCTTCGCCAGATGATCATAGTAGGTGGAGGGGCGATCGGCAGCACCGCGCAGATCGGCGGTCGAGCTCCGCCATCGCAAAATACGCCGAGGCTTTGCGAAGAATCTCGTTCGCCTGGCGCAGTTGCCGGTTCTCCCGCTCGAGCGCCTTCATCTTCTCAGCCATGTCGCTGGGGATGCCTGCGCGCCTCCCAATGTCGACCTCGGCCTTCTTGACCCAGTCGTTCAGCGTGTTCGCCGAACAACCGATCTTCGCAGCAATCGATGTGATCGCCTGCCACCGAGAACCGTGCGAACCGGCGCCGTCGAGAACCATCCGCACGGCGCGATCGCGGACTTCAGGGGAGAACTTGTTCGTGGTCTTGCTCATGATGCTCCATCCTACTCAAGAGTTGGAGCCTCCGGCAAACCCGGTGCGGTTCAGACCGGATGAAGGCCGGCGGCTAGACCGGAAGATCGATGCGATAGCGGCCATCTCCAGTGAATAGCGGATCGGTAAAGCGGCCAAGTATTTGGGCGTCCTTCGGAATAAACCGGTCAAGCCGCCCGATCAGGACATCGCTCACGTCCGTCAAGTCAACGGTCGGGTTCGGCCAGTAATTCGGCTGAAAGATAAAGCTTTCTGAGGATATCCGCCCTTCCAATGCAACGGGACCATCTTGAGCAATAGCGCTTGCGGACACCATGGTCGCGGCAAGAAGAACCTTCAGTCCAATGTTCATTGTGTCTTTACCTCGCTTTCTGGCGTGAAATGATCCCGCAAGGCCTGCATGTTCAGCAATCTCCGGCGGCTACCATGTCGACGGAAGCGTACCGCCCGTCAGCGGTGACGATTCGTGCACAGGCGCCGGCGCTCCGATTGAACCAGTACGCAGTCAAACCTGCGGTGCTGATGAGTTTGTAGCCAAGAGCCTGGACCCCCATTTCGGACTGGCCCGCCCGCGCGCCTTCGAATGCTGACAGGTCACCGCTGTTCCCGACAGCGGGCTGGCCTGCGGTCGGTGCCTCTTCGACGCAAGCGGTGAGTGAAAGGATCATCACAGGGATGCCTACAGCAGCAAGTTTCATCAGCTCTCTGCTATCCTCCGTTCAGCCTATCACCTCAGCCTGACTGGACCAGATCAAAGTGGCTTTGTTGCCTAAAGGCCGGGAGGGATTCACCCCGTGAATCCAGCGTGGTGGCTGGTCTGCTTAAGCACACCGATCCCGCCTGGCTACAAGACCGAGAACTGGCCGGACTATGACGAAGCGCTGAAGCAGCGTGGCTCCCTGACCTTCTGGTTCGATCCGGACATGGTCTGGGTGCCGCCGCCAACCGGCAAGCGTGGCCGGCAGCCGCAGTATAGCGATGCCGCGATTCAGACAACGCCCTCACCGTCCGCGTCATGGCCCTCGTCGCCCTGGCCGAGCGCGAAGCAATATCCCGACGCACGAAGGGGCGCTGGCGGCAGCAAGGGCGCGCGGCGTGAAGCTGGGCAATCCGAATGGCGCAGAGGCACTCAGGCAGGCCGGCAAAGGCGGAGGGACGCTGCAGGACACCGTCGGCCGCAATGCCGATGCCCGCTCCCAGGGCCTGGCCCCGCTCATCGACGCAATCCGCGCCGACGGGTAAAGAACCCTTCGCGCGTTGGCCAAGGAACCGAACAACAGTGGGATCCAGGCATGCCGTCGTGGACGATGGCATGCCTCTCATATCGGGAACCTGTTCAAACGCCTCGCGCGATCAGGCCGCAGCAGCGCTACAACAGCGTGATGTCGTCGATCATCCCGGTGTTGCTGGTTACGCCGGTAAAGGTAATCGAATGCCCGCCGCCGAAATCCAGCACCAGGTTGCCGCCCGATACGCTCGAGAGCGTATCGATCCGGGCCTGGTTCAGCGCCCCGCCCCAGAGCCCCGCGTCGATCTGCAGCGCGTCCTGGCCAACCGCATAGTCCGTCACCGTGTCGGCGTTGATGTCGGCGGCAAAGACGAAGACGTCCGCTCCCCCACCACCCGTCGCCGTATCGTTGCCGCCGCCCATGCGGATCGTATCGTTGCCGCCCGCGCCGAAAATGAAATCGTCGCCGAATGTCACATCGTCACTGTCGAAAAAGACGTCGTCGCCATTGCCCAGATAGACCCGGTCGCGGCCTTCACCGCCGAAAACCGTGTCGTTTCCATCGCCGCCGAAAAGGATGTCCTTCTTGTCGCCGCCATAGATCCTGTCGTCGCCCAGTCGGCCGTAGATGACGTCGAAACCGGCCTCGCCATAGAGCACGTCGTCGCCGTTGCCGCCCTGCATGGTATCGTTGCCCGCGCCGCCAAAGACCGTGTCGCGGCCGTTCGCGCCGCCTTGGCCGTTGTCGATAAAGGTGTCGTTACCACCGCCCATATAGGCCAGGTCACGTCCGTTGCCACCGATCACCCGATCGTCGCCAACGCCACCAAAGAGCATGTCAGCCCCCTGGCCGCCGAAGACGGTGTCGTCGCCGGCCTCGCCCGCGACGTTGTCGCTACCATTGCCGCCGTTCAGCAGGTCGTCGCCCGTGCCGCCGCGCAGCGTGTCGTTGCCCAGGTTGCCGTATGCTGCGTCGTCGCCGTCGCCGCCACCGATCCAGTCATCGCCACTGCGACCGCCAATCGTGTCTGCGCCAGTGCCGCCCGTTAGTGTGTCGGCGTACTGCGTACCCGCGAAATCCTCGCCCGAGTCACCAGCGGTGTAGTTGATGCCCTCCGCTCCTGCAGCAGGGGTGAAGGCCCCGGCAAAGGCGCTGTTGCCAGCATCGAAGTCGAAGATGTCCTCGAAGATATCCATCGACAGAAGATTGAGGTCGCCCTCCATACGCACCACCGGACCCAGTCCAAGGGCAATGCCAACCTCTTCGGGCACACCGGGCAGCGACAGTCCGCCGAAGATGTCGTTGAGCGGCAGTTTGGCAAAGGCTTCGAAATTCGCCTTCAGGAAGTCCAGCGTGTAGCCGATGTTCAGACCGATCTGCGTGTCGTTGAAAAAGGTCGCATCGGGCGTCAGCGTCATCGTGTAGTCGATACTGCCGTTGCCATTCGTATCGACGAGAGACGAGGCGTTCTCGATAACGATCTCGCCCCCTTCGGAGGCGCGCACCTGTCGCGTCGTTCCGTCCTCGAATTCCAGGTCGAAGACCATGTCATCGACCGACAGTGCGAATTTCTGGCTGAAGTTCGCGCCGGTCGAGACGTCGAGATCCATCGCCTCGAAACCTAGGTCGAGCCGGATGAAGTCCGCGATCGCGGCCTTCATCTCGTCGCTGATGTTGACCTTCTCGAGGATATCCTCGATCCCGATGCCGAGATCCAGCGGGTTGACTGCGGCGTTCGGCGGGATGCCGAAGGCCAGGTTCACCAGCACCGCCGCCAGTTGGTCGATATCGACGGTGACCTCGATCACGTTGTCCGATTGGCCTTCGGCCACGAAGAAGCCCAGCGATCCGGCATTTTCAATATCCACCTCGCCGATCACATCTGCGATCGAATTGATATGGAACAGACCATCGACGGTGCCGGCATCGTTCTTCAGCGTGAAGAGCGGCACCACACCGTCGCCATCGGTATCGCCTTCGCCGGTCAGAAGGTCGAAGAAGATCGACAACGCCGTGACGAAGGCCTCGCCGAAATCGTTTGTGGTCAGGTCGGAATAGGCCCCTTCCTGGATCAGAAGGGCGCGGAACTCGTCGCTGTAATCGAGCTTGGCGTTGACGAAATCCAGCAACACGTCCGCCAGTCGGTCCAGATCGAACCCGGCCGGGTCGGTATAGACGTCCGCCGATATGTCTGCTGCCCGGCCGAAGGTCTCTATCGTCGGGAACGTGAAATTGAATCCGAGAATGTCACCCACCCAGCCGGGCAGGTCCGGCGAATAGGACAGGTCGCGCGTGTCGAAATCGATCAGGTCGATCCAACCGGCCATCCGGATGGTTTCCGTCAGTTGCAGCGGGTTCGGGCCGTTCGGGAAATCGAAGACCTCAAGCCCGGCAATCTGGCTGAAGAGATCGACCAGGATGCGGAACTGGGCCCCGATGTCGTAGACGAAGCCTGCATAGAATGTTGCATTCGGGCTGATCGTCTCGAAGGCGACGGTATCACCGTTGGTGTTCGTCGCGACCGCCGTCACGGTGAAGGTGTCGGCGAGTTCGTCCAGTTCGGCCTGCGTGTCGACGCGGTAGTCAAGCGCGCTGTCCACCGATCCGGCGTCAAGGGTCATCTTGACCTGAAAACCGACCTGCGCGTCCACGTCCACCTCGACCCGCGCCTGCAGCTGGATTTCGGTCGAGGTCAGCGCGTCAGCGAGGATGTTCGCGGCATCATTGACCAGCCCGATGGCCTCTTCCAACAGGTCGTCGTACCAGATCTTGTCGGCGAGCCGATCCGCTGCGATGGCATTGTAATAGACCAGGTCGGCGGCCGTCGGTGCCTGGAACTGCAGGATGCCGTTGGCCCACATCGCGTTCAGCGCGTCCAAGCGATCCGCGAGCGCCTCGTTGTAGGCGTTCGCTGCAAGCTGGTATAGGGAATAAAGGCCGCTCACCGACTGGCCGGCAAGGTAGTCGTTCAGATCGTTGAGCGCCTCGAAGGTAGCGGCAACGGCCGCCGACACATCACCCTTGGCCTCGTTCAGCGCCGACTGAGCGGAGTTGAAGCTGATCTGGCGGCTGGCCACGGTCGATGTCCAGCTGTTCACGGCGCTCTGCGCGCTGGACAGTTGCGACTGCAGGCTGCGGGCCGTATTCACGAGGCCGTCGGGCACACAGATGTCGCAGACGTTGTTTGCGATGATGATCGCGTCGAGGCTGCCATAAGCGATCCCACCGAGGAAGCTGGTGATGCTGCTGGTTACGCTGGCCAAAGTGTTCTTGGCCGCGTTCAGCGACGTTTGGGCGGCGCTGAGAAGAGAAGACGCGGTATCGAAGGCGCCTTGAGCGACGGTCTGCGCCGCGATTGCTGCAGTTTCCTCGATCCGCGCGTCCTGCCAGGCGTTCTGCAGAACCACCGCGCCGTCGTAGGTGACCTTTGCAGCGTCCCGCGCGGTTCTCGTGGCGAGAATCTCGGCATCGGCCAGCAGCACCGCGTTGACCAACCCGGCATTCTCCGAGGCAACTTCCCAGGCGGCACGGGCAGCAAGCGCATCGGCGCGCGCGGCCGCTTCGGCGTTGGCCAGACCGCTTGTGGCCGCGGCCGCGAGGTCGTGGATGCCCGCCATCAGGTCCCAATCGATATCGATGGGAACCATGGTCTCGAACTGATGGCCGTCGCGCAGGATGTCTCTTGCGGTTATGACGTCCAGCTGGATTATCCCGTTCTCCGGAAGAGGTGTGACGCTCGTGCTGGTCGGGCCCTTGTCCTCTGTCACACCTGTGGCCGACGATCCGGACGTGTGAATGAACTCGTAGGGGCCGAAGAAACCGTCGTCGAGACCGGGGATTTCATAGGCCGTGCCAAGAGCGGTGCCGATGGCCTTTATCGCAAGCGTGCGAGTGGTCGTGACGCCGTTCTCGTCAGTCATGTCATAGGCGATGACGACAGTCCTGACGACGCCATTCGCGATCGTGGCATACCACGCGGGCGGTTCCCAGTTCAGCGTCTCCCCGTCTATGATCACGCGCCCCCCGCCCTCGAGGAAGCGGACCTTGCTCAATTCGTAGGTCGAACGGCCACCCCCGAGGATCGGGAAATATTCGCTCCACTCGAGACCCACTCGGTCGCCGCTGGCCCAAATACTCTGGTCTTCGGAGATGATACGAATGTCTGTGCTTGTGGACGGCATGGTTCGCCTCCCTAAGAAATTCCCGAAAATTCGGCTTTTTAAACAATATGAAACAGCCTGATCGGCCAAACTATGCGCGATGGAAAATCAGCGTCGCCGTGTTTTCCATCGCTCTCGACCGAGGATACAGCAGAGAATTTATCGTAAGCCAGATTTCAAATTGCGAAAAGCTTTTTCTAGTTTCAGCTCTTCGGTAGCGGGGCGGACCCGGTAAAGATATATTGGTTATACGGCGTTAGCCGCTGAGTGGCAGGCTAAACGTTTCTCCGTGTTGATCCGCTCTTCTGTCACCGCGATCGTCCAGCGAAATCGCCCCGGGTACATGCTTCGGTCCGTCGTCAGCGCGAGTACTGCCAACAAGATGCTGGTTCGATGCAAATCCGATTTGTCCATCTCACGGGCGTGCCCGGCAGTGCCGGCATCAGGCCAAGCCAAAGCATCATCCGAACCACATGCCCTAGGGACTTCGCGGATCGGAACCGCGCCCCTCGATCGCATCGATCGCACGTTTCAGAATACCCTCGATGCGCCCCGCCCTTCCCTGACGTTCGAGTCCGCCGAGCGTCCCGTCCGAGTCCGGCGTTGCGGCATAGATCAGTCCACTCGACCATCTGCTCATCGCCAGTCCCAGCATTGATCCTTTCCCGAAGGAATGCAGAGGAATACCCACTCAAGCGTCAGTTGCTGCATGAGCGCGTGCGCGAGGGTGTGGCAGAGCATGTAGCGCGGGGTGATCGCCTATGGCGGCATTGCGTCGTCGCCATAGCGTTCCCTCCAGTCCGCCTGATGTCGAACCTCGCACTCGGAGACACGTGCAATGACATCGAGTCGGATCTTCCAAGTCGACAGGCGTTCCTCGTTCAGCGCCAGGAAGATACCTTCACTTCGAAACGGTCCACCGGGCTGCTTCCTGATTCTTCTCACCGCCGCAAGTCTGCTGTCGGCCACGCCTGGGCGTCGGCGCATCGCCCCAAGTCATCCCGGTCGAACCAGATCGCCAGCGAGCCGCGGCGCTTGAGCGCCTCGTTACAGTCAGGCCAGTTCCTGGTCTTGTCGGTCAGAGGTGCCGGTCTGCACATGAATTCGGCTACCACGCTGTATTCACGATATTAATTCCCCAAAAGTGTCGTGCAGCAGAGTCTCGCGACAACGCAGGGTGGAAGCTGACTGAGAAACGCCGGCACTTGGTCCCAACGCTGCACCGCCCGACCAGAGGCGTCGGTTCCATGAAACCGAACAGCAGTCTTAGACAGGTCGGGCTCGACCGTTTTGATTTCCGAAATGACCGCTTTCCTCTGTGAAGCTTGGCAGACCCACCTTGGCACATCGATGTCGTTGAGGGGCGACCAGATCACCAAAGCCCGCATTCGCCCGACACCTCCCCGAGCCAGGCGACCGAAGCGCGAAGGCACAACCTTGGCTTGCGGATACATGTTATAGTTGCCCTTAAAATGTGTTAACGTGGAATTTACCGACAACTTTGAATCGATTCGATTGGTGACCTGTCTATTTCAGGTTGTTTCCTGGTGAGCGCCACGACCATCTGGGACCCCGGTCATGAAGCCACATCTCGTGATCAAATTCGCGCAACACGTCGCGCGGCCGCAGGGGCCAATCCCGGATTGGCAGCAGTTCATCCATGACAAATCGCTGATCGTCGACCGTCTCGAGCCGCAATTCGACACCGCCATGCGCGAAAACGGGCTGGATTTCTGGGTTACGCGCGAGTTTTCGCCGCGCAGGCGCAGTTGGTCCGAGGATGAGGTCGCGGCCGGCCTCGACAGGATCTTCCGGGTCATCCTGCGCCGCGAAACCGGTCTGCCGCCGGAACTCGTCGCCCGCATCCAGCTGAACCCGTCCTTCGAATATGTCCGTCCGATCGTGGTAAGCGGTGCCCCCGAGCCCGAACCCGTGCGCGCCGCATCGCTGTCGGATCTCCGCTTCGACACGTCGCGGACGCGGATCGGGCTGCCGCGGGCGCACATGTTTGGTCGCGGCGACAGGGGGATCCGTGTCGCGATCCTCGATACCGGGATCGATGCCCAACACCCCGAACTGGCCCATGCCATCGAATCGCAGGCCGATTTCGTCAACATGGAGGGGCTAGACACCACGCAGTTCATCGGCGACCTCACCGGCTACGACAAACTGGCCGAGGACGAGGTCGGCCACGGCACGCATGTCGCCGGGATCATCGCCGCCCGCGGCCTTCAGATCCCTGAAGGCGTGGCCCCGAATTGCTCGTTGGTGGCGGTGCGCACCTTGGCGACGATGCGCGACGGTGACGCGCTGGTGGGCGCAGGCATCGTCGACAACATCAACGTGGCGATCAAATGGGCCGTCGACGCAGGCGTCGATGTGATCAATGCCAGCCTGGGCATCCGGCATGCCGGCGGCGGCCTGCCGCATGAAGAGGTGATCGCCTACGCCCTGGCGCGCGGGGTCACCGTCGTCGCGGCCAGCGGCAATGACGGCACGCCCGAAAAGTACTATCCGGGCGCGCTGCCCGGCGTGATCGCCGTGGGCGCTGGTGACCCGACCGGGGCAGTCGCCGGGTTCAGTTCCTACGGCGCCGAGGTTTCGCTGATCGCCCCGGGCACGACGATCGCCAGTACGGAAATCGGTGGCGGCTACAAGCTGGCCAGCGGCACGTCGCAGGCCTCGCCATTCGTGGCGGGCGCGGTAGCACTGTTGCGCGCCCAGGCACTGGCCCGTGGCGAGAGACTGAGCGACCGCGACGTGAAGGAAATACTGATGCGCACCTGCGACCAACCACGCGGCCCGCTGCGCGACCGCCGGCGCGGCTATGGTCATCTCAATCTCGGCGATGCCTGCCAACTTCTCAACAACACGCTTCGGCAACGGAACACCCGGCTCGCGGCGTGAAGGACGACGGGCCCCTAGGGGGCGACTGAAAAGGATTGGAACGGTCTATGAGCAACTCGCTTCTCCTGAATGGCCCGACAGGTTTCAACTTCAAGCGCCCGACCATCGGGCGGATCGGCGCGACCGATCAGCTTCACCCCTACGTCGAGGCGGCCATCGACGCGATGACGGCCAGGCTGCGGACCGGCTTTCCCGCACCGGAACCAAGAGCCAGCGAACGGGTCGAGGAACTGGAGGCGCTGGCCGCCGAGAAAGATCGCGATGCGCGCGAGGCGCAGTCCGAGTCGGACCGCGGCGCGCGGCTGATCGACGAGGCCTACGAGGAACACGCCAAGGCCGAGGACTATGCCGAACGCAAGACCGCCGAGCACGACGAGGCCCTGCGTCAGGTCGAGGACAAGACCAGGGACGAAGAGCCCAAGCAGACCGGCGCAACAGCGCGCAGCGCCAAGACCGCGGGTGCGGGCGCACAGACCGCGGCGCCCGACCTCAAGACGCTCAAGGCAGAGCGGGACAAGGCCCGCGCCGCCGCTGACCGGGCACTGGAGACGCTGGAGACGGTCAAGAGCCAAGCCGCCGGCTACACCGAAAAGGCGCGCGAGGCCAACCGGCTGGCCAAGGAGGCCGGTCGCCATGCGGCGGAGGCCCGGCGACGGCTGACGCGGGCGAAGGATGCGGTGGCGGAGATCCTCGGCCTGCCGATCTTCAGCCGCGATCCGCAGGTCCGAACGCTGTTGTCCACCCCGAGCAGCCCGGGCGACGTCGACCTCAGACAGCTGATCGATCGCTACGGTTACACAGCGGAATTCTATGCCGTCCGCCGCCTGCTGGCGAAGAACGCCAGTCGCCTGTCCTTCAACCTGCGCAACCTCCTGGCCGAGGAGGAGGTCGTCGAGTACCTGTTCGCGCGCGTTCTCCTGGTCGAAGGCATCGACGAGTCCGAGGGAATCTTCAACGCGATCGTCGACGAGGATCGCGGCGGCGAGCTGATGTATCGGTTCGCCAGTGAATACGCGCTCACCAGGTTGCGCAACGAAAAGCGGCTGGCTATCCCGGAAGCCGTGCTCGGGGCGATGGTCGCGCGCCTGCACGAAGAGCCTGTCCTGCTGCGGCGCGACCCGTTCGATTCAACGCTGAACATGCTTGCCGCTGAATTTGTCTACGGTGATGCGGAACTGGCGCTGATCCTGAAGGCCGAGCAGGTGCTGGGCATCAACATACCGGCAAAGCTCCAGCCTGCCCTGGTCGACTATATACGGCGCACCAACGAAGACATCACGGTGATCAACGACCAGAACGCACCGTATTTCATCTCGATCGCGCTATCAAAGCTGCAGAAGGAGGATGTCGCGTTACGCCCCGCCGCCTATGGCGACACTGTCGGGGTAGAGGACTATTCGGTCAGCTATTACGAAGACCGGATCACCGCGCCGGAATACGAACGCGCAAGCGTCGAGGCTGCCGCGCAGATGTATCTGACCATGGTCTGGGGCGACATGCTGGGCGTCTTCCCTGCGGTCGACCGGATCGCGATGCAGAGCGCGGGCGACGGCCAGGCGCCGATCCTGCTCGAGGTGCGGTCGCGGGAATTGTCCGACGATCTGCGGATGTATGTGCTGGACGAAGAGTTCCGCGATCTCAAGACCGGCCGGGTCAGCCGGCGTGTCGCGCCTGCCGAGCGGCAGATGTTCTACCGGCAACTGTTCGGCCTTGGCGACGCCCCGGTCGTCGAGGATCAACACGTCAACCCGGATTTCCAGCGGTACTGGGCAGTGCTGATGATGGAGACCGTCAAGTATATCGGCAAGGTCGAGGAAAACGGCGACAACTACAGTTCGATCTCGGCCTCCAAGGTGTACCAGGCGATCGAGGATCTGCAGTACAACCTGTCCGCCTATTGCACCGGCCTGCCCAAGATCGCCGCGCCGACGATGTATGCCGAACTGGATTTTGTCATCCGCCGCATTCTCGACAGCGACGATGTCAAGCAGCAGCTTGGCCGGCGCGGGTCGCAATCCTTCTGGAAGGTCATCGAACAGGTGCGCGGCATGCAAGACTTCACGCCGCTACGCAACAAGGGCATGTACGGACACAAGATCCTGTCCACGGTCGCGCGCGCCACGCCCGCGCTGGTCGAGGACCAGTCCGCCTTCGAGGACTTCATTGCCAGCGTGGAAGCCTTCATCCTGGCGGAGGACCAGCTGGCCGAGGCTGGCGGCTCGATGGCCAGCCTGCAGTTTCCCGGCTTCTTCGGCTTCGATTCACCCGGCATGGGCGGCTTTCCGGGCATGAACGGTGGCTATCCCGGCATGCCGGCGGGCGGCTTCCCGGGCATGCCCGCAGGGCTACCCGGAATGCCGAACGGAATGTTCGGCAGTCCGTCGGGAAGCGGCATGCAGGACGCCACGCGGTCTTCGAACGGGGCGAGGTCTCCGACTGACGACTGGAATTTCTAAACGAAATTGCCGCTGACCGTCACATCGTTTCAGGAGCCCCTCAATGCCTACCCAGTATGCCGTCCCCGAAATTCAGCAGCAGGCCCGCGAGGCCGCGCGTCAGCAACTGGCCCGCAGCGCAATGTTCCGGGCGATGACGCTCGACGAACAGCAGGACGTCTATCACACGGTGGTCGACGACAATTACCGAAAACTCGCCCGCCAGCAGGGTCTTTCGACCGCGATGGTCGAGGGGTTCAAGGACTACAATCCGGGCTTCGAAGAAAGCGTGGATTCCTTCGAGGACCTCGTCGACTCCGTGGATTTCCCCGCATTCGTGGCGGATCTTCTCAAGGCGGTGTTCGACGCCAATATCTCGGTTCAAAAGGCGCAGACCGACGATTTCATCCGCCTCATGCGCGAAGCCACCAAATCGACCTCCGATTTCCTCAAGAAGGTCGATGACGAAGACGCCTTCGCCTATCTCGTCGAAAAGCCGAACAGCCAATACAACCTGTCGATGGAGGAAGACCCGGAGGGCGGCTCCAAGCTGGCACTGACCACGCCCGAGGGCGAACCCGTCGACATGGACGACAACGAGGTCAAGGCGGCGATCATGGATGCCAAGATCGCCATGGCCAAGGAACATCGCGCGGCCTTGCGCGAAGTCATCCTGATGGGCGTGTCTCGCCTGGTTGTCGACAAGGGTGAAGTGGAGGCCGCCGTCGAATTCCGCATCACCGCGAAACGAGACAGCCGGAAGAGCCACAAGGATCAGAACATCAACGTGTTCAATGCCAGCGCCTCCTACGGTGGCGGATTGATCGGATCGATTTTTGGCGGTCCGAAAGGCAGCATGAGTGTTTCGAATACCAATATCCAGGTCAATACGTCGAACCAGACCGCCCAGGATGAATTGTTCGCGAAGCTCATGGGTCGCGTAAAGATTCAATTCAAAAGCGACTATTTCAAGCTCGACAATTTCGCGGACATGTACGGCGCGGGCGGCGTCGCCGCGCTGCAACCTCCGCAGCAACAAGGTGGCGTTCCGGCCGTTCCCGCGGGCGCGTCGCCGCGGCAAGGCGGGTAAGGACATGACGCGATGGCCCTCGCATTTCTCTCGATTGAGGCGACATCGGCCAACGCGGTCGAGGCGAAGGCCGATATCGGGTCGAATTCTCATTTCGAATTCCTCGTCGGGCGTCGGGATCCGTCGCAATACCAGTCCCGCTGGGGCGACGACGATCTGGCCGAGGTTTCCTATCGCTCGGGCGTGCGCTCTGCCCCGCAAAGCCTCAATCCGCTTTCCCGGACATTCCGGTTTTCCGTTCCACTGCGGCATTTCGATCGGGATCATCCCGATCTGCAATTGCTCAGCTACGCCGACAGCGAGGGCAACGGCACGGCCCGGTCGCGCGTGTTCCGTGTTGCCCCGCTCTCGCAGGGCGGACGGCTGGACATGGCAGAGTACGAACACGGACCGCCGCGCATGATGTCGCTTGGTGATCATATGGCCGACCTTGGCAGATCAATGGGGGGCGGGTCGGGGGACCTGTCCGCGTCGCGTCCGGTGCGCCGGATTCCGCTGTCGTTCCAGGAATCCGCGCTCAGCCGCGCGCAATTCGTGGACGGACTCCTGCAGGTTTTCCAGGCGGTGGCGCCGTCTCTTTTGCAGGCCTTGCCGCAACTGATCCGCAGCATCGGCGGCAACGGGTCCGGCGGATCGGGTAGCGAAGCGCGGAGCGGGCTGGATACCGACGCACTCGTGGCCCTGCTGCGCCAGGTCGTCGAGGCCTTGCCCAGAAGCAGCGGCGGGAATGGTGGCGGCGAAGGCACGACCGCTGCGCCTGGGCCGCCACCGCCACCGCCACCGCCGGCCGAGGCCGCGTCGATGCGCCGCCACATCCACCATCCGCTTGGCCACATGACGTCCGAACGCCGCTATGCCGCCTCTCTTGGAGCGCGGCGCATACCCTATGCGCACCAGATGGACGGCGGCGTGCTGTCGGGGCCGATGCTGGCCGCCCTGCTGGGACCGCTGCTGCAACAGGCTCCACAGTTGCTGGGCGTTCTGGCGGACAAGCCGCTCGATTTCCTGTCCACCATTATCCGGGCCGAGGCCGAAAACGACCTGCAGCGCGAACGCAACCAGCAAGCCTTCATCCGCGGGCTTCTGGCGGAAACCAACCGCTCTCTGCTGCTGGATCAACTGATGCAGAACATGGGCGGAGGCGGCAATGCCGCAGCTTTGCTGCCGCTACTGTCGCAGACGGCCTCGAACACCGATCGACCGCGCGCCGAGCCTTCGCAGGCGGTCAAGATGCGCTTCGTGCTCGGAAAGCAGATGGAGATCGATGGAAAACTGAAATCGGTCTTTTCCTCGCAGGGAAACGGCATCGCGCTGCGCTTCATTCTCAAGCCGATGGGCGAGACCCCGAAAGCACCCCTGCCCCGCGCGATCGCCGACCTGTCGATCGCCGATCCCGGAACCGGCCAGGCGCTGCTTCGGAAATCCTTCCGGCTGCGCGAGATCCATACCGACAAGCCGGTGCCGCTGTTTCTGGAGGACGACGCGCTGACGCAACTGCCCCGTCATCGCGACCTGCACGTGTCGGTATCGCTGCGCTGGCCTGGCGCACAGGGCCGGGTGCTCGGCGTGCGTGGCCATCACGCGATCTGTCTTGTCGACGGGCTGGTTTTCGCCGGTTTCGGACGCACCGGGACAAGCGTGCTCCACCTGTCCGACCCCACAGCGCATCGCGCTTTCTGGAACAAGATCTGGGAAGGCAGTTCTGCGGCGGATCCGAACGAGCGGCGCTGGGAAATCGACGTTCTGTGCCGCTACTACATCCGCGCCACCGGCAAGGCTGACAGCAACGGTAGGATGGAAACCCGGATCGCACCAACGGCCTCGGGCGACACGGCGACCAAAATCGCAGGCCGCATGCGCGCGGGGATGGAACTGAGCCTCGATATGCTGAACGACGCGCTGGCGCTGCAATCCGACCCGCTGGACCCGGAGGAGTTGTCAGCGATCAAGCATGCCGATCTGCGCGCCGCACTCGACATGGAGGCGACGACCCGGCTGCGTCTGCGCGGCAAGGATCACGAATTGGGCACCATCTGGGCCTTTCCCAGCCTGATGATGCGCGAGGCGCTGTTCCGCGAGCCGATGGCGCATGACGATTTCGGCCAGGTCACCGAAATGCGCGACCGCACCCGCCTCTTTCCGGTGCCTGATCGCATCCACTTCCTGCCCATGAAGACAAAGGGGTGAGCCGCGATGATCGAGTCCTATGCCCGCCACCAGGAAACCGCGACCGCTCCGGCACCAGCCGGTAGCTCGGATTATGCCGATGGACTGCCGCAGGACGTGGCGCGGGACGGCCGGGCCGAATCCGGCGCGCTCGATCTGCGCACCTTGGCCGTGCACTTTCCCGGTTACGAAATCGTCGATCCGGTCAC
The DNA here is from genome assembly GCF_018224955.1 of Thetidibacter halocola. GTDB lineage: Bacteria > Pseudomonadota > Alphaproteobacteria > Rhodobacterales > Rhodobacteraceae > Thetidibacter > Thetidibacter halocola. The sequence goes on along the minus strand of NZ_JAGTUU010000005.1, from coordinate 39,902 downwards.
CGTGGCCCTGCGCCCCGTGACCATCGCGATCCCGCCGGACCAGAACCAGGGGGGGACGGGCTGACCATGGGCTGGAGCGCCGATATCGACGAGGCATTTGCCAGCTTGGCCGGCAATCTCACGGCCTTCATGGACCTCGCCGGAACCTACGAAGACGGGGCGCGCACGCAAAGGCTGCGGGCCACACGGATAGAGATCGAAACTCCGATCGAACTGGACCTGCGCACCGCGGATGGCGGCGTCGCGGCGCTCGGGACGGCGCCGCCGATCTATCATGCCGAGACGGGCATCATGCCGGTGTTCCACACGCTGAGGATCACGCTGGTCCCGGTTGGCGAACTGGCCGAACACACATCCACAACCCCTGTCGATCCGAGAGGGGGTGCGGCATGAGCAATGAAAGCTGGCGGCTCGAGTCCTTCATCGACTCCCTCGTGGTCGAGCTGGACCAGGCACGCGAAACGCTGGCGGTGAAGTCGATGAACCGGCCATTGTCCTACGCCGTCAAGGATCTGTCCCTGGACCTGCAGGTGTTCCCAACCTTCGACGGTGACGATGTGCGTTTTCGCACCGCCGAGCCGCAGCAGGAAGGCTTTTCCACGATAACGCTTCAGCTGGCCTCGATCACCGACCAGCAGATCCGGGCCACCTCCAAACCGCCGCCTGCACGCGGCGAGCTGCAGCTGGAATCCGCGCCGATCGATGACGAGTCGCGCCGCAAGCTTAAGCGGCTGGGAGTCCGTTCGGTTGACGACATCGAAAGGCTGGAACAGCGCAACGTCGACCTGAAAAGCGCCTCGGGCGGCACCGTCGACTATTCGAACCTCGCGAACATGATCCGCCAGGCGCGACGCGGCAAGACTCCGCCCCAGGTGCGCAGTGCTTCAGTCGAGCCGGGCGACAACGGCCCAGTGTTGCGGATCGAGGGCGACAACCTCTGCATCAGCGATGAGCACGAACCTGTCGCAGTCGTAAACGCGCAACTGGGAGAAGTGCTCAGCTATGGCCCCGACCGAATCGATGTCCGCGTGCATCGCGACGTGTTGGCCCGGGCCATGTCGGACGTCATTCTCACACTCGATCCTTACTGCATCGCGCGGTTCCGGATCGACAACCCGGAGGTTTTCGATGCCTAGACGCGGTCGCGATCCAATCCGTGAGCATGCGTCGCTGCGACAGTCGGGCGTCGTGCAAATGCTGGCGCGCCGCCCTGCCCTACCGGTCTACACTCCTGCGCGTCCGGTCCTCATGCGCAGCTTCGACGACGGCCGCAGCTTCGCCGCACCGGGAACGCCCGACGGCAACGGCGCGTCCGGCGCATCGGAATACGACGTGGCGACGGCCAATCCACGCTTCGACGCAGCCGCGGCGATGGGGTTGACCAGGGCCGCGAACGGTGGGGAAAGCTGTGATGTCGCCGAGGCCAATCCTGGCTTCGACCCGACGCCCTACGAAGACGCGCCCTCGCCCGCCTCGGCGCCGCCGGCCCCGGCAACCCGCACCGCGCCATCGTCCCAGTCGGCACCCACGGCCGCGCCACGCGGACAGGCCGCCGCGCCCATGCGGTCCCCGGCGAAGGCGGCTCCGCCCTCCCCGCGAACATCGGAAGCAAGCACACGCGCCAACGCATTCACCTCGCGCGAGGTGCGCAAGCTGGTCCAGGACGACGATTTCCGGGCCGATCTCGACGCCATACTGAACGGCGCGAGCACGCCGCCGAAGCCGCGCGCCGAGGCGCAATCGGCGCAGCCAAGGCGTCCGGCTCCGCCTGCGCCGACCACGCCCGAGCCACCTTCGATCGACGACGCAGCCACCGCGCTGTCCGATATCCCGAACGAACATGCGATCTTTGACAAGATCGCCAAGAACATGCGCTATGCGACCGCCTATGACCTCGCTTCGGTCAGCCTGAGCCGCCGCTTCGACAGTTTCGACCGGCACACGCCAAAACGGCCTCCTGCCGCGCGCGACATGACCAATCCGCAACCGGCAGCCGGCTCGACCACGGGCGCTGCGGAACGGATGCCGTCCGCGCCGCCGCGCAGGCCCCCGTCAGCACCGGCACCAGCCGAGGCCGAGCAACCCAGCGATACGGGCGAACACCGGCAGGATACGGCGCCGTTCACACCGCAGGCCAGCGGGTCGAGCGGGCCCGCCCTGTCACCCTCAGACGTCCCGCCGCCGCAGACCTTGCGCCCCTGCTCCGAAGCCGAGCGGGTGGCGAGCTATGGCGACCCTCGCCCGGATCCCGCCGCCTGGGCCGAGGAGAACATCGCACAGGTGGACGTGCCGCAACTGGTCGGCATTCCCTCCGGCGAAGGCGCGCCTTCGAACGGCTCGGTCGCGTTCCACCGGCTGGGGGCGAGGTCGCTGGCAGATCTGTTCGCCGCCTGGGAAACCGCCGGGCTGATGAGCAAGGTCCTGACCTTCGATAACGCGCATGTCCCCGAGTCGCCGCATCCCGGCGGGAGCGCCCATCTCTGGGGGATCGCTTTCGACGTCAACACCGAATGGAACCAGGCCGGGGCGCAACCGGCCGCGGCCGGGGACAAGGGCGCCGTACGCGATCTGGTGGCGATCGCGAACCGGCACGGTTTCGTCTGGGGTGGGCACGACACCCATCACCCAGCCGGACTGCATTTCGAACTCGGCCACAGGAACTGACGCGACTGCGTGGCGCGTCGAAAGACAGGAGATCGTCCGATGCAAAACCGATTTCTGGACCGCAAGGCGTATCTGAGCGGCCTTTCGCCCACCACCGCGCGCAGCCGGGCATCCTCGCTGGCCAAGACTGCTTCGCGCGGTGGATCCCTACCCGCGATCACGCAAAGAAACCGCTTCGGCTTTGCCGTGCCGATGGCGGCGACCGACCGCGCGCTGGTGGTGCTGATGGAGAACGGCGGCATCGACCTGCAGATCGGCAGTTTCGTCGATGGCCTGCTGAGGGGCATCCCCGGCGGCAACTTGCTGCCCAACGCGGCGATCGACCCGCTTGTGTCCTATGTCGAGCAGCGCGTCCGTCAGGCGACCGACGCATTGCTGGAAAGCGCGGAAATGGTTCTGAACCGCTATTCCGCCGCCGCGCCCGACCCCTACGGCCAGGTCGTCGCACTGCGCAACGGAACGGCGCTTTACAACCAGCTCAAGGACACGCTCGTCCGTCTGACAGAGGCCAACAAGATCGTCGATCTGATGGTGCTGACCCACGGTAACTCCAGCGGCATCGTGCTGGAGGGCGGCCAGTTCGTCAGCGCCGGCATGATCTCGGAACTGCGCACCGTGCACAATGGCGGCCGTCCGCTCCGCCTGCGCGCGGTGTATCAGATGAATTGCGTCGGATCGGCGCTGAACCAGGCCTGGATCGACGCCGGCGCCAAGGTGGTGGTGGGATCTGCGCGCAACAATTTCATCCCCGAGCCGATGACCCATTTCTTCTTCCGCAACTGGAAGAACGGGCAATCCTTCACCGATGCGGTGACCGATGCCTACCAGCGCACCATCGACACCATCGAAAGCGTCATCACTTCCGGCCTGCGCACCGTCGTTCCGGGGGCCGCGCTGATCCCCGGCTTTGACACGCTGGTCGAACGTCTCGCCGATATCGCCAACCGGCAGTTCATCCTGGACAGCCGCCCGCTGATCACCGGCGATGGCACGCTGACAATCACATCCGACAGCCTCAGCTTCAGCCAGAGCCAACGGGTGCGCTCCTTCTCGATCGTCGCGATGGGTCATCGCAACGACCGGCTGCTCCTGCCGGGCGCGATGGAAGCGCCAGAACGGATCATGACGCACCAGATCTCGGATCGCGGGGTCGACTTCATCAAGGCTCACGAAGGCTTTCGCGGCGAACTCTACAACGATCCGGTCGGGCATTGCACGGTCGGCTACGGGCATCTCCTGCACCGGGGGAATTGCGACGGCCGAGCCTCGGAACAGCCGTATACCGACGGCATATCGGCGGCGCAGGCGACCGAATTGTTGCGCAGCGACCTGCACCAATTCGAAAGGGCCGTGAACGAGGCGGTCACCGTTCGGCTGAACCAGCACCAGTTCGACGCACTGGTCAGTTTCACCTTCAACGTCGGCATCGGGCGCAGCACCGCACCGGGACGTGAAGGAACCGGGTTCCTCGGCTCGACCCTGCTTCGGCGGCTCAATGCCGGCGAATACGATGCCGTACCGAGTGAGCTCGCGCGGTGGAACAAGGCGAGTGGCCGGGTTCTGCCGGGGCTCACCCGGCGGCGCGCAGCCGAGGGGCGGATGTTCACCTCGGGCGACTATTCCACCGGGCAGTCGTTCGGTCGGTCTATGGGCGACGATCCGATCGCCGAGGCCGCTTACGAGATCGAGGGCAACGAACGTCCCGACCTCGCGACGAACGCAAGCGTGGCGCGCGGCTTCGGCGTGTCGAATGTTCCCGTGATGGCACACTGCCCCGTTAACGCGGCTGACACGGCCAGCACGGCGCATTTTACTTTGTCGGAGTTCGAGTCGCGCGACGGCGCCGACACGCCGCGCGGTGTCGTCGGCAACCTGCAGTTGGTCATGGAGCAACTGGAGGTGCTGCGGTCAGCGTTGGGCGACAAGGCGATCACCATCACGTCGGGCTACCGCAGCCCGGCGCACAACACCGCTGTGGGCGGCGCCGAACACAGCCAGCACCTGTGCGGCCGCGCGGCGGACATCCGCGTCGCCGACACCACGCCCGTGCAGGTGCACGCCAAGATCGAGGAGTTGATCGCCGCCGGCCGGATGCGCCAGGGCGGGCTGGGGCTGTATGACAGCTTCGTCCACTACGACACCCGCGGCACGCGGGCGCGCTGGGACAACCGCAGCGCGCAGAGCCAGAGCCTGGGCGTCGATGAAATCGCCGCCGCGGCCCACGAGGTCGAAACCGGCGAGCGCCCGGATATCGGCCTGCCCGCCCACGCCATGTCCGGGCCGATCGCGGCGCATTGCCCGGTCAACACCGCGACCACCGCCAGTTCCGCGCATTTTACGCTGGCCGAGTTCGCCTCGCGAGACGGCGCGGCCACGCCCACCGGCACGATCGGCAACATCCAGGTGGTGATGAACCAGCTCGAGATCCTGCGCGCCGAACTGGGGGGCAAAGCGATCACCATCGTATCGGGCTATCGCAGTCCAGCGCACAACAGTGCCGTGGGAGGAGCGACGCGTAGCCAGCACCTGTGCGGGCGCGCGGCAGATATCCGGGTGGAGGATCACACGCCACAGCAGGTCCATGCCAAGATCGAAGAACTGATTGGCTCCGGCCGCATGCAACAGGGCGGACTGGGCCTTTACAGCAGCTTCGTCCACTACGATACGCGCGGCACACGCGCCCGCTGGACAGGATAGGATCGCGCCATGCCGGCGCCGAAGCCTTGATGCTTCGCCCTCTGTTTGCGTCCGGCAAGGCTGGCCCATGACGGCTTGCCGTATGGTAGCAGTCATGGATTCGCGCCTTACATTTTCGAAGTCGCGGCTGCCGGGGCAAAGCGCACAAGGGCGTGCCCGCCGCCGTTGTATCGTTGCTACGCGTGACGTGTTGCGTGACTTGGATCCCAAATTCGTGACATGCGGAGAAACCGTTTTCCTACCGCATGGCAGCCACCAGATGGGGCCGGATGTTCGTTCGGCGACCCGTCGAAGACCGGGAAGGCGCCCGCAGCGAAGCTGAAACCCGTCCCCGACCCGCAGCGAGCGCGGACTTCGAAGGACCAGGAGCGCCCCAGGCAGCGACCGGCCAGATGTAGACCCAGGGTCTGACGGCGGGTTCCGGCTTCCAACGGATCGTTGCGAAAGGGTCAAAGGGAACATCCCCTTCGGCCCTTAGGCAGACTCGCCCGGACGAAGCTGTTGCCTGGCGTGAAGGAAGGCACCAAAGTCGGCGAGGCAAGGCGAACGGAAGCCATCAAGCATATGATTACCGGACGCCATGGAGGGGGAGAACCACGATGAATGGGACCGCCGAAGAACCGAGACTGTGGGATCCGGTCATTCGCAGTGAAACGCGCGCGGACGGAAGCATCCTGATCTGGAACGAAGAACCGCTTGCCGCCTATCCGCGTTGCCTGACTGAACGGTTCCTGCACTGGGCCCGGACGACCCCGGATCACGTCTGGATGGCCGAGCGCGCAGCGGACCGATCCCTGGTCCGGATCACCTATGGCGAAGCGGCGCGCAAGATCGAGGCCATCGGATCGGCGCTCGTCGCGCGTGGACTGTCTTCCGAGAAACCGCTCATGATCCTTTCGGGCAACAGCATCGCCCATGCCCTGATGGCGCTCGGCGCGCAGCATGTCGGCGTGCCGTCGACCGCCCTCGCGCCGGCCTATGCGCTGACCGGCGGCGGATATCTGAAGCTCCGGGACATCGCTGGCCAGATCAGCCCGGGGATGATCTTTGCCGACGACGCGACCGTTTTCGGCCCGGCGATCCAGGCCGTCTTCGCCGCCAACATTCCCGTGGTCACGCAGACCGGAACGGTGCCCGGGCGCGAAACGCTGGCCTTCGACAGGCTGGCTCAGACGCCCCCGACGCCCGAAATGGCCAAGGCCCATGCCGCCATCGGGCCGGACACGGTGGCCAAGTTCCTGTTCACCTCAGGCACCACGGGCTCGCCCAAGGCGGTGATCCAGACCCAGCGCATGATCTGCTCCAACCCGCAGATGGACGCGCAGTGCTACCTGTTCATGAACGAAGAACCGCCGACCGTGGTGGACTGGGCGCCCTGGAACCACACTGCCAGCGGCAACCGCGTCTTTCACCTGGTGATCTATTTCGGCGGCACCTACATCATCGACGATGGCAAGCCCTCGCCGCGTGACATCGGTCGGACCATCGAGAACCTGCGGGAGTTCTCGCCCACCTGGTACTTCAACGTGCCGCTGGGCTACCAGATGCTGCTGGACGCGATGGAGACGGACAAGCGCCTGCGCGAGACGTTCTTCTCACGCCTCGGGATGCTGTTCTACGCCGGTGCCGGGATGAGCCAACCGGTCTGGGACCGCATCACGCGCGTGGCCCGCGACATGGTGCCGGGCGGCGTGCCGCTCTGCACGGGTTTCGGCTCGACCGAGACGGGGCCGGGCGCCCTGCTCTGGCACAAGAGCGAAAAGACGGCCGGGAACCTCGGGGTGCCCTTGCCGGGCGTGACGTTCAAGCTGGTGCCACAGGGCGACAAGATGGAGGGGCGCGTCAAGAGCCCGTCGGTGACGCCGGGATACTGGCGCAACCCGGAACTCACGCGCGAGGCGTTCGACGATGAGGGCTTCTATCGCTTTGGCGATGCGTTCCGCTTCGTCAAGGAAGGCGACGCATCGGCCGGGTTCTATTTCGACGGGCGACTTGCCGAGAATTTCAAGCTCGCCTCGGGCACGTGGGTGGCTGTCGGCCCCGTGCGGGCGAAGCTGACGGACGATCTGAAGGGGCTGGCCACCGATACCGTGATCGCGGGCGAGGGCCATCGGGAGTTGGGGGCGCTCGTCATGCCGGACTGGTCCGCCTTGGCCGCGCTGGTCAAGGACGAGGCCGTGACCGGAGAGGCGCTGCTGAACCACCCGACCGTTCGCGCCGTCGCGGCGGAACGGCTTGCGCAACACGCGGCGCAGGCGACGGGATCGGCCTCGCGTGTCACGCGGATGCTGTTCCTCGAGGTGCCGCTGTCCTTCGAAAAGGGCGAGGTGACCGACAAGGGGTCGGTCAACCAGCGCGCGGTCTTGCGCCACCGGGCCGACCTGGTCGAAAGCCTGTGGTCGGACGATCCGCGGGTGATCAGCCTCGGCCACCCGGCCTAGCGTCAGGCCCGGAACGCCTCCAGCGCATCGCGCACCGGCGTCAGCGCGGCATGGATCGCATCACGCCGCGCAACCGCGTCAAGGACGCCCTCGACCTTGGGTTGGATGAACCCGTCCATGTCGTCCCAGACAAGCGTCCGGCCCGCCTCCGGCTCGCCACCCGCCGCACAGCGCACCGCCTCGTACAGCGGGACGGTCGCGGGCGACAGGATCGTGCGGGCGTCGCAGGACCCCGTTTCGGTCAGCGCGCGCACCTCGACCGCCTGCACCCCGGTCAGAAGGGCGGCGGCCAGGAAATGCTCGGTCACGTCCATCTGGTCGCGGGCGAGGTTTGCAGCGTTCATCGCCTGGCTGTTGATGTTCTGGTTGTACATCTCGGCATGCGTCGGAAAGCGGTCGGCGACGCTCTGCCCCAGGTAGGAAATCTGCGTCGACATCTGGTTCATGCCGATATGCAGCGACTTCAGCCCGACATTCACCCCGGTTTTCATGTTGCCCACCAGCGCGGGCGTCAGACCGTTCGAAAAGGCCGGCGTGATCATAAGCGCGATCTGGCTGTCGATATGCTTGCACATCAGGCCGATGAAATAGCGCGTGCTGTCCATCGCGACGGCCGTGTATTGCGCAAGGAAATTGCCGGTGTGAAAGGTCTCGCCCGTCTCGGGGTCGATCAGCGGGTTGTCATTGGCGGTATTCGCCTCGGTCTCGACCTGCCGGGCGGCTGTGGCGAGGCCGTCGACGATCGGCCCCATGAACTGCGGCAGGCAGCGGATGCCGTAGCGGTCCTGGATCAGCCCGCCCTTGCGCGCCGCTCGGTCGCCCCCCGCCTCGGACCGGATCGTTTGCCCGCCCGCCAGCAGATCGGCCATGCGCGCGGCGGCCCAGACCTGGCCCGGATGCGGCTTCATCGCGTGGATATAGGGGGCAAAGCTCTGGTCCGTGGCCAGCAGCGCATGAGCGAACAGCGCATGGACGCCCAGCGACATGGCCAGCGCATCGAGCGCGCGGGTCATCACGTTGGCGGCCACGCCGGTCGAGGCGCCGGTGCCGTTGTTCAGCGCAAGGCCCTCCTTCGGCTCCGGGTCGATGGGCGCGAACCCGAGGCGGCCCAGCACCGTGACGCAGTCCAGCGTCTCGCCGTCCAGATCGACCAGGAACTCGGGCGACAGGCCCAGGATGGACCCGCCGATATAGCTGAGCGGCACCAGATCACCCGACGCGCCGATCGAGCCGCGCTGGTACATGTGCGGCGCGGCGCCCGCGTTGAGGAAGGCAACCAGCCGCTCGATCAGCTCCATCCGCACACCAGACGCGCCCCGCATCAGGGAATTCGCTCGCAGCAGCATCGCGGCGCGCACGTCCGCCTCGGGCAGGCGCGGGCCGGTCGTGGACTTGTGCTGCCACAGCGCGATGCGCTGCACGTCGATCAGCTGTTCGCGCGTCACATGCACGTCCGCCATCCCCCCGAACAGCGTCGTCACGCCATAGATCTCCTCGCCGCGCTCGACCGCGCCCGCGATCCGCTGGCGCGAGCCGCGCACCCGCGCCAGCACCGCCGGATCGTCGCTGATCGCGACGGGGGCGCGGCCGCGGGCCACGGCGTCGATGGCGGCCAGCGTCAGGCCCGTTCCGTCCAGCGTGATCGTCATCCCGTCCTCCCGGCATCGCACGGCCCGTCCATCAGGCTTGCCGCAACACTCTGCATCGGCCATGGTCTGACGACAATCCGGCCGGTTCGAGTCGGAACAATGACATGGGAGGAAGATCATGAAGATCCGGACACTGATGGCCGGCGCCATGGCTGGCGCGCTTGCGGCGGGGGGCGCGTTCGCGCAAGAGGTCACGCTGCGGCTGTCGCACTGGGTGCCGCCGACGCACCCGATCCAGACGATGGGGATCGAACCCTGGGTTCAGTCGCTGACCGAGGCCTCGGGCGGGCGCATCGGCGTCACGATCTTCCCGGCGCAGCAACTCGGCGCGGCGCCCGACCATTACGACATGGCGCGCGACGGCATCGCCGACATCACCTACACGAACCCGGGCTACCAGGCCGGGCGTTTCCCGATCTACAGCCTGATCGAAATCCCGTTCCAGACGAAGAACGCCACCGGCGGCGCGCAGGCGCTGCATGAATGGTATGCGCCCCTCGCCGAGACCGAGATGGCCGACGTCAAGTTCTGCCTCGCCAACCCGCACGATCCGGGCACGTTCCACTCGAAGAACCCGATCAAGGTTCCGGCCGACATCTCGGGTCTGAACGTGCGCCCCGCCCATGCCACGATGTCGCGCTTCGTCAGCCTGCTGGGCGGCGGTCCGGTGCAGGTGCCCGCCCCCGAGGCGCGCGAGGCAATTGCCAACGGCACCGCCGATGCGATCACCTTCCCGTGGAACTCGATCTACATCTTCGGCATCGACAGCGCCACGAAGAACCACCTCGACATGCCCTTCTACATCTCGGCGCAGCTGCTGCTGATCAACAAGGACACCTACAACGGCATGCCCGAGGACCTGCGCGCGATCCTCGACGATCACTGCACGCCGGAATGGTCGCGCCGCTTCTCCGAAGGCTGGGCCGCGAACGAGGCGGGTGGCCGTCAGAAGATGATCGATAGCGGCGAGCACACGCTCTACGCGCCGACCGACGAGGAAGTGCAGATGTGGCGCGACGCCGCCGCGCCGCTGCTCGACCAGTGGAGGGCGGATGTGGGCGCCGACGCGCAGGCGATCTACGACAGCTACATGGAAGCGCTCGATCGCAACGACGCACGCTTCTGAGCCAGTGGCGGGCGGCCCCGCGCCGCCCGCATCTCCGCCGATGTTACAGCTTCAACGCATTCTCGAACGCATCTCGCACGGGATCGAGGTGGTGGCCGGCCTCATCATGGGGCTGGTGACGCTGCTTGTCGTCGCATCGGCGGTCGGGCGATACCTGTTCGCCTATCCCCTGCCCGACGCCTTCGACATGTCCCGCCTGCTGCTAGGCGCGGCGATCATGTGGGGTTTTGCCAGCGTCGGCTATCGCGGATCCCACATCAAGGTCGACCTCCTGGCCGAGCGCCTGCCCAAAGGGCCGCGCCGCTGGGTCGATGCCTTTGCCTGGACCCTTCTGCTGATCTTCACCACGCTGCTGGCCTGGAAAATGTTCGGCCGCGTGTCGAGCGCGGCGGGCAGCGGCGAGTCGACGATGGACCTGCGCCTGCCCGCCTGGCCGATGATGGGTTTCATCTGGCTGGGCGTTGCGGTCAGCCTGCCCGCGATCCTCGCGCGCCTTCTGTTGATCGTGACCGGGCGCGGATCGCTGGACCACTTTGACAGCATCGACGTGAAGGACGACGCATGAGCGGAGACCTGGTTGCCATCTGCGGGTTTGCCGCGCTCTTCGCGATGATGATCCTGCGCGTGCCGGTCGGCATCGCCATGGGTCTGGTCGGCGTGGCGGGCTTCGCGGGCATCACCGGATGGAAACCGGCGCTGAACCTGCTGGCGCAGTCGCCGATCCGCACCGTCACCGATTTCAACCTGACGCTGATCCCCTTCTTCGTTCTGATGGGCGTGCTGGCCACCAATTCCGGCATGTCGCGCGAGCTGTTCCGGGCCGGACGGCACTGGTTCGGCCCCATGAGGGGCGGCATGGCCATGTCGACCATCGGCGCCTGCGCGGGCTTCGCGGCGATCTGCGGCTCTTCCGTCGCCACCGCCGCGACCATGACCAAGATCGCCCTGCCCGAGATGAAGAAGGCGGGCTATCCCGACGACGTCTCGACCGGCGTCATCGCCGCGGGCGGCACGCTGGGCATCCTGATCCCGCCCTCGGTCGTGCTGGCGGTCTATGGCTATATCACCGAACAGGACGTGGGCGTTCTGTTCATTGCCGGGATCGTGCCGGGCCTGCTGGCGATCCTGATGTACATGGGCGCGGTCCGCCTGGCCTACGGCCGCCGCCTGCCCGCGGGCGAGCGGTTCGACCTGCGCGAGGCGCTGCGCAGCCTCGCGGGCGTCTGGGCGGTGATGCTGCTCTTCGTGCTCATCATCGGCTCGATCTATTTCGGCGTGACGACGGCGACAGAGGCCGCCGCCGTCGGATCGTTTCTGACGGCTCTGATCGGCTTCGTGCGGGGACGTCTGACGCCGCGCCTGCTGCTCGAAAGCCTGATCGAGGCGCTGCGCACCTCGGTCGCGATCTACACCATCCTGATCGGCGCGATCCTGTTCGGTTATTTCCTGGCGATCACGCAGAGCCCGCAGAAGATCACCGCCTGGCTGGTGGCGCTGGACCTCGGCGCCTATGGCACGCTGGCCCTGATCCTGGTGCTCTTCGTCATCATGGGCTGCATCCTGGATGCGATGGCGATGATCATCCTGCTGGTGCCCATCGTCTTTCCCATCGTCACGCAACTGGGCTTCGATCCGATCTGGTTCGGGGTCATCATCGTGATGACGGTGGAGTTGGGCCTGATCACGCCGCCCGTGGGAATGAACGTCTTCGTCATCAACTCCATCGCGCGGGCGATCCCGCTGACGACGATCTTCCGCGGCGTCCTGCCCTTCGTTGCCGCAGACCTCGTGCGGCTGGTCCTGCTGGTCGCCTTTCCGGCGCTGGTGCTCTGGCTGCCGCAGACCATGCGATGAGACGGTTTCCCACGATCTACTCCACCCTCATGCGGGAGAACGCCAAGGCGTTCCTCTATGGCATGGGCATGACGGACGAGGACATCGCGAAACCGCAGATCGCCGTGGCGCATACCGGCGGCGGGATGAGTCCCTGCAACATGAACCTCGCCGCGCAGGCGGCCCATGCGGCCGAGGGCGTGGCTGCTGCGGGCGGCTATCCGCACGAGACGCCAGTTGTCTCGGTGTCGGACGGGCTGACCATGGCGCATCCCGGCATGCGCTTTTCGCTGATCTCGCGCGAGCTGATCGCCGACAGCGTCGAGGCGACCATGCGGGCGCATTGCTGGGACGGGCTCTTGTCCATCGGCGGCTGCGACAAGAACCTGCCGGGGCTGATGATGGGCCTTGTCCGGGTCAACGCGCCGGGCGTTTTCCTGCATGGCGGGGCGACGCTGCCTGGCCGCGTGCGCGGGCGCGATGTCTCGGCGCTGGACGCGTTCGAGACCATCGGGCGCATGATCGCCGGAGAGGCCGACCGGGAAGAACTCGAGGATTACCAGCGCCACGCCATCCCCGGCCCCGGCGCCTGCGCGGGCCAGTTCACCGCGAACACGATGGGCATGGTGTCCGAGGCACTGGGCCTGTCGCCCGTGGGCGTATCTATGGTGCCCGCCGCCGACCCGTCGCGCCCCGCTCTGATGCACGCGGCGGCGCGGGCGCTGATCGCCGCCATCGAGGGCGACGGGCCGCGCCCCCGCGCCATCGTCACCCGTACCGCCATCGAGAACGCCTGCGCCATCGTCGCGGCCACCGGCGGGTCGACCAATGCTGCCCTGCACATCCCCGCCATCGCGCATGAGGCCGGGATCGACTTCGGCATCGAGGACGCAGCCAAGGTGTTCCAGCGGACGCCGCTGATCGGCAACCTGTCACCCGGCGGCAAATACCTGGCCGCACATGTCCACGCAGTCGGGGGCACGCCCGTGATCCTGCGCGAACTGATCGCGGGCGGGTATATAGACGGCGCGGCACTGACCGTCACCGGGCAGACGCTGGCCGAGGCGGTGGCGCAGGCCCCTGCCCCGGATGGCGAGATCGTGCGCCCCACCGCAAGGCCCATCGCCCCCACCGGCGGGGTCGTCGTGCTGACCGGCAATCTCTGCCCGAAAGGCGCGCTGCTGAAGGTCGCGGGTCTGCCCTCGCTAACCTTCCGGGGCCCGGCGCGGGTCTTCGACGGCGAAGCGCCGGCGCAGCGGGCAGTGGAAACCCGCACCTATCGCGAGGGCGAGGTGCTGGTAGTGCGCGGCGAAGGGCCCAAGGGCTCGCCCGGCATGAAGGAGATGCTGGGCATCACCGCACTGCTTTATGGGCAGGGCATGGGGGCCAAGACCGCGCTACTGACCGACGGGCGCTTTTCCGGAGCGTCGCGCGGCATGTGCATCGGCTATGCCTCGCCCGAGGCGGCGGCGGACGGCCCCATCGCGCTGGTCGAGGACGGCGACATCATCACCATCGACGCGCGCCCCGGCGTGGCGAGCATCACGCTGGAGGTGGACGAGGCCACGCTGGCCCGCCGCCGCGCCGCGCGCGGCCCGGTGCAGCCGCCGCGCCATGGCGGGCTGCTGGAGAAATACGCCGCCTGCGTGCAGGGGGCCGAGCGCGGCGCGGTCACGCATTCCGGCGCCGTGGACACAAGCGGAGATATCGACTGATGGAACCCAACCCCTACGATCCCTGGGCGCGTGACGACCTGACCGAGAACGAAAGGACCGTCCTGCGCTTCATGGGCGAGGTCATGCATGGCGATAACCTGTCGCTCCTCGATGAACTCGTGGCCGAGGATTACATCCAGCATACGCCGGGCATCGGTCAGGGCCGCGGGGGCGTGCGCAAGTATATCGAGGAAGTCGGCCACCGCCGTCCGGGCCGGCACGACTGGCGCCCGGTGCAGATCTTTTCCTGCGGCGACATGGTGATCCTGCACAAGATCAGCGCGACCCATGTCTTTGCCGATTTCGTGCGGTTCAACGACAAGGGCCAGATGGCCGAACACTGGGACGTGGTGCAGCCGCATCCCGAACCGGGCTACGACCCGATGCGGCGGTCGACCGAGAACCTCGACCGGTTCCGCAAGCTCTTCAACCTCGACTGATCACTCCAGCGCGAAAAGCGACACGACCACCTTGCCATCCAGCCGCGCGCCGGTGCCGACGAAGAGCGTGCGGTTGACCCAGTCATAACGCGCGTCGCCGGTTTCCAGCCGCGCATGGGTGCGCATGTAGTAGGACGCGGGGTCGACCGTCTCGCCCTGCGCGATCGCCGCGATGACCTCCTTCGGGCCGTGGCGGTAGCCGTAGTTGATGATCTCGATGGTCGCGCCGTCGTCGGTCTGCATCGCGTAGCGCGTGTCGAGTTCGGCCATGCCGTTCTCGAAGATCGTCTGCCAGTCCGCGCCGAGGTTCAGGATCCGCCCGTTGAGCCGTGGCCCCGAGACCCGCCCGCCGACGATGGGAACGATCCGGCGCTGACCGGCACGGCCGGACCCCATTTCCCGGATCGGGTCGAGTTCGACCTCCAGGTCGCAGACATGGCTCAGTGCTGGCGCGGCAAGTATCGGCATGACGTCACTCCGTGGTTTCGGGCCAGCGCGCGCTTCGCCTGGCAGCAGACCCATCCGGCTTCGGTTCGATCAGGGGTCGATGTTAAGCCGCCCGACGGCCCAGGACCACAGAGGATTGCAGGCACAATTCACGGCACGAAGCCCCTTCGCGGGCGTCGCTGCCTGCCACCGGCAGGAGTGCGAAATCCCTCGGACAGGGCGAATGCGTGCTGGACAAGAAGGCCGCTGGTCCCGAAGGTTGGCCTTGGCAGAGCTTAGTGACCACCTTCACCGGGCAGTCCGACGCTCTTGAACGCAAGACGACCATTCGGACGGACCTCGTGAACCAGAACTTCGACGTCATCATCAACGGAGGCGGCCCGGTCGGGATGGCCCTGGCCATCGACCTCGGCCAGCGCGGCATACGAACCTGCGTGGTCGACCGGAACCCGCAACCGCCGCAGATTCCCAAGGGCCAGAACCTGACGCAGCGCACGGCCGAGCATTTCATGGCGTGGCACTGCGAGGCTGAGTTGCGCGCCGCGCATCCGCTGCCGCCCGGCGCGGGTATCGGTGGGATGACGATGTATGGCTCGCTCCTGTCGGAGTATCACCTCGACTGGTTCAACCGCGCCTCTGTCGCCCGGTATTACCACACCGCCAACGCCCGCCTGCCGCAATACAAGACCGAGGCCGTGCTGCGCGCCCGCGCGGCCGAAATCGACGCGATCACGCTGATGTACGGCTGGACCGGTGAGAGCGTCGCTCAGGACGACAGCGGTACGCGGCTGGGCATCCGCAACCTGACGATGGGCGAAACGGCCGAGATCGACAGCACCTACCTCGTGGGCGCAGACGGCAGCCGGTCGAAGACGCGCGAGGCAGCGGGCATCACCGAAACGGAGCAGAGCCACGACCGGCTGATGGTCCTGCTGGTGTTCGACTCCGACGCCCTGCACCGGCTGTTGCAGCGCTATCCCGACAAGGCGATCTACAAGGTGCTGCATCCCGACCTCGACGGCTACTGGCTGTTCTTCGGGCGGGTGGACCACGGCAAGAGCTGGTTCTTCCATGCGCCCGTGCCCGCCGGGACGACGCGGGACAATTACGATTTCGCGGACTTGCTGCACCGGGCGGTGGGTGAACCCTTCGACCTCGACATCACCTATGTCGGCTTCTGGGACCTGCGGATCGCCCGGGCGGATGCCTATCGCGCCGGGCGCATCTTCATCGCCGGGGACGCGGCCCATTCGCATCCGCCCTATGGCGGATACGGCATCAACACCGGCTTCGAGGACGCGCGCAACCTCGGCTGGAAACTCGCCGCCACGCTACAGGGCTGGGGTGGCGACGCGCTGCTGGACAGCTACGACGCCGAGCGCAAGCCGGTCTTTGCCTCGACCGCGCGCGATTTCATCGGGCGCTACATCGAGAAGGACCGCGCGTTCCTGCGCGCGCACACGCCCGAGAAGGACGGCGCCGCGTTCGAGACGGCCTGGCGGGACAGCCAGAGCGACACCTGGGACGTGGACCGGTTCGAGCCGCATTACGAAGGCTCGCCCATCGTGCCGGACAGCGCCGGCAGTCCGAGTGCCATCGGCCAGCACGACATCGCCGCCCGCCCCGGACACCACCTGGCGCCACCCGTGGCAGGCCTGAAGGGCCTGACCGCCACGTTCGGCGAAGGCTTTACCCTCTTCACGCCAGACCCGGATACGGCCCGCGCCCTGAAACAGGCGGCGGAGCGGCTTGGGGTGCCGCTCGCGACGCCAGAGGCGCCGCCGGAGTGGTTCGAGGCATGGCAGGCCCCGCTGGTTCTGGTCCGGCCGGACGGGTTCGTGGCCGCGACCCGCGCGCCCGAAAACGCGGATGCGTTCGCCGCCATGCTGGCCCGCGCCTGCGGCCGGACCGCGGCGGCCTGAGGGAGGAATGATTCACGCAACTGCTATCTTTTCGAAAAGCGTTGGGTAACACTTGCGAAACGAAGGCCGGGAAAACGGTCGAAAAGGGAGGAAGACATGAGGAAGATCTACAAGGGCGCCTTGCTGGCGCTTGCCGTGCTTGGCCTGCAGGCAACGGCTGCAACCGCGCAAGGCCGGATCACCATCGGAACCAACCCGCAGGGCTCGCTCTATTACACGGTCGGCGGTGGCATGGCGGCCGCGCTGCAAGAGGCGCTGGGACGCCAGGTCACGGTGCAGCCCTATGCGGGCTCGACCGTCTACCTGCCGTTGGTCGCGACGGGCGAAGTGACCGTGGGGATCAACTCGAGCCTCGACACCGGTGGGGTCGCGCGCGGCGAATACGGCGGCGAAGGCTATGACGAGTTGCGCGTCCTCGCCCGCCTCTGGGGCCTGAGCGTGGCGCTGGCATCGCGCGCCAATGACAACCTCATCACGGTGCAGGACCTGAAGGGCAAGCGCGTGGTCACCGATTTCTCGGCCCTCAAGGCCGTGAGCCTCGTCGACCAGACCTATATCAAGGCCGGCGGCCTGTCGCTCGACGATGTCGTGGGCGTCACCGTCTCGGGCCTCGGGCCGGGGATGGAAGGCCTGACCGAAGGCTCGCTGGACGCGACCGGCATCGCGGTGGGTATCCCGCTGACCCAGCAGGCCCATGCGACGATCCCGGGCGGCATCCGCTATGTCTCGATCACCGGGCCGAACGCGACCTCTGAGTACGTCGACAGCATCTATCCCGGCACCTACATCGTGACAATCGAACCGTCGCCGCGCCTGCCCGAAGTGACCGAGCCGGTCAACGTGATCGGCTACGACGTCTATCTCACAGCGTCGGTCAACCTGCCTGACGAAGAGGTGACGGCGATCCTGACGGCGCTCTACGACGCCTTCCCGCAGCTGCGCGAGGATTATCCGGCGATCCGCTCGGGCAGCGCCGAGCAATTCGCGTCGACGTCGAACACCGTGCCCTATCACCCGGCCGCCGTGGCCTTCTACCAGGACAAGGGCATGTGGACCGAGGCCAACGCAGCCAAGGACGCGAAGGTCGCGCAGTAACCCGCGACCGAAGCTTTCGGGCGGCACGCACCTGTCCGGGCCGCCCGATCGACGTCCTTCCTTGTGAGAATGTCCATCATGTTGCGCGCGATCATATCGGCGAGCCTGCCGGTTCTCGGCATCCTCTGGCTGCTGGATGTGCCGGCGGATCTCGGCTGGGTCATCATCACCGAGCAATACCTCGCGGTCATCTGCGGCATCGCCTGCCTGGCCGGGATCGTCTCGAGCCCGCTGTCGCCCCGGCTGCAGGCGCTGGACTGGGCATTCGGCCTGGCTGCAATGGTCGGCTGGTTCTGGCTGGCCTTGAACTACGAGGCCTGGCTGATCGATCCGATCAACCGTGGCCCGGAGAAGTGGGTGCCGGCGATCGTTGCGGTCCTGGGCGCGCTCGAGGCGACGCGGCGGCAATGCGGCACGGTCCTGGCCGCACTCGCTGTGGCGTTCCTGGCCTACGGCTTTTTCGGATGGATGGCGCCGGGCATCTTCGAGGCGGCCTACCTCGCGCCGGTGCGCTACCTTCTATATATCTACAACGATACCAACGGCATTCCCGGCCTCGTGCTGAATGTCGGTGCGACGCAGATCCTGGGCTTCATCATCTTCGGCGCCACGCTGAACGTCGTGGGCGGCAGCCGGGCGATGACCGACCTCGCGCTCGCCCTCATGGGCCACAGGCGCGGCGGCCCTGCCAAGGTCGCGGTGATCGCCTCGTCGCTGTTCGGCACGCTGTCGGGGTCCACCGTGGCCAACGTCATGTCCACCGGCGTCGTCACGATTCCGATGATGAAGAAATCCGGCTTTCCGCCCCGCTATGCCGCCGCGATCGAGGCCGTCGCCTCGAACGGCGGCCAGATCGCGCCGCCGGTCATGGGGGCCACCGCCTTTGTCATCGCCGAGTTCCTGCAGGTGCCCTACACCGACGTGGTTCTGGCCGCGACGCTTCCTGCCTTCTTCTACTATTTCCTGCTCTATCGCATGATCGACCGCTATGCCGCCGCGCATGGCCTCGCCGGCGAGCCCCGCGAGGCGCTGCCAAAGCTGCGCACCGCCCTGCTGGGGGCATGGCCCCTGATCGCGCCGATCGCGATCCTGATCTGGTTCCTGTTCTACCTCGGCTATTCGCCGGGCAAGGCCGCGCTCTATTCCGCCGGTGCCGCCTTTGCGCTGTTTGCGGTGACCGATCCGCGCGGGGCGCTGGCCGCGCTCCCGGAGATTCTGCGCAACAGCGGGCAGACACTGCTGCCGATCCTGCTGGTCTGCGCCGTCGCAGGCATCGTGATCGGAACGATCAACATCTCGGGGCTGGGTTTCGCCCTGACTCTGGCACTGGGCAAGATCGCCTCGCTGGGCGGGGTGTTCCCGCTGCTGCTGGCCACGGCGGTCATCGCCATCGTTCTCGGCGTGGGCATGCCCACGACGGGTGTCTACGTGATCGTGTCGGTCCTGCTCGCGCCCGCGCTGGTGCGCGAGGGGATCGGCGAGATGTCGGCGCATCTCTTTATCCTGTATTTCGGCCTGCTCTCGATGCTGACGCCTCCGGTCGCGGTGGCCTCCTACGCGGCCGCCAGCATCGCGGGCAGTGACATGTGGCAGACCGGCATCAGCGGCATGCGGCTGGCCATCGTCGCCTACCTGCTGCCCTTCGTGTTTGCGCTGAACCCGGCGCTGCTGATGGACGGGACCTGGCTGCAGATCGGCATTTCCTGCCTGACCATCGCGGTGGCGGGCAGCCTGCTGGCCGAGGGTCTGGCCAGCAAGCGCGCCTACGGCGGCGGCGCGATGCGCCTGCTGGCCATCGCCAGCGCGCTGATCATCGGCGCCAGCACCGCCGTCTTCGCCCCGGACTCTGTGCCCGGCATCTCCATCGCGCTGCTCTCGGTTCCCGTGGCCTGGGCCCTGACCCGGATCGGCGCGCCGTCTCAACCGACCAGCAAGGAGCCAGCCCGATGACCGACCGCTATCCTCCCTTTCCCCCGCGCGACCCGAACCCGCCCTACAAGCGTATCGCCACCGAAGAAGCCTGGATCTCACCCGAGATCATGGCGCTGTATCGCAAGGAAATCGCCGAGCCGCAGATCAAGGACCCGGGCTTTGCACAGCTCTGGGGCTTCTTCTGCGGGGATCATCCGCTGGCGCAGGCGCAGCGCCGGCGCATCGTGGGCCTGGGCGAGGAACGCATCAAGGACATGGATGACAGCGGCATCGACATCGCGGTGCTGTCGCTCGGATCGCCCGGCGTGCAGATCTTCGACCCGGCGACCGCCAGCGCGTTGGCCGAACGCGCGAACGACGAACTGGCCGAGGGCATCGCGAAGTATCCCGACCGCTTCGTCGGCCTCGCCGCCTTCTCGCCGCTCGACCCGGACCGCGCGGCCAAGGAGCTGGAGCGCGGCGTGACCAAGCTGGGCCTGCGGGGCGGCATCCTGAACGGGCACACGCTGGGCACCTACCTCGACGATCCGAAATACTGGCCAGTCTTCGAGGCGGCCGAGGCGCTGAACGTGCCGATCTACCTGCACCCGAACATGCCGTCGGCGCAGATGATCCAACCCTTCCTGTCGCGCGCCCTTGATGCGGCCGTCTATGGCTTTGCCTGCGACACGGGCCTGCACGCGCTGCGCCTGCTCGTCTCGGGCATCTTCGACCGCTTCCCGAACCTGCAGATCATCCTCGGCCATTGCGGCGAGGCGCTGCCCTACTGGCTTTACCGCATCGACTTCATGCACACGCGGATTTCGACCACGGGCCGCCATCCGAACGTGCAGCCTCTGAAACGGCGGGCCTGGGATTACCTCTGCGACAACTTCTACTACACGTCGTCGGGTGTCGGCTGGGCGCCTCCGGTCCAGTATGTGATGGACGTGATCGGCACCGACCGGATGATGTACGCGATGGATTACCCATGGCAGTTCGTCAAGGAAGAGGTCGGCGCGCTCGACGCGATGGACATTTCACCCGAGGCGAAACGGGCCTTCTTCGAAGACAACGCAAGACGGCTGTTCTCGATCGCCTGATAAGGAAGCGAAGGCTCGCCTTCGCTCCCACAGCACGTCTCGCCGGCAAGCCGATTGAAAGCATATTTTTTGAAACGGCTCCCTCGTTCTGGGCAAGTGAACACCTTCCTGGGAAAGTCAAATTGTGTCCACGAAACCGGGGGAACTTCACACCTGCCCTTCCGACGACGAGAGCGGGCGATGCTTCGGTTTCGACGTATACGGAGTTAGCAGAATTTCGCCGCCGTCCACGCCTCTGCCACGAAACACTTCGATCAAGTGCGTAGCCATTCAAGCTGAACCGCGCCGCAGCACATGCTGAGTGGCGTGGTCTCTGCTCGCATTAATTGAGCCCGCTCCTGCCCTATCGGAAACGAGTTCGAATTCGTCTGACAGCGCCGCTTCTGAGGCCCCATAATCTCCAGATCTCATGTCTGCGCCAATTTGGTAAATTCTTGGCAAAAGCCTGTAATTGATTGGTATTTTCCAGGTCGCGATCTAGACTCCAGCCCCATTGATTTCGGCTGGAGGGCATGATTCAGCGTTCGAAAAACGAGGGGTGGCATGTCTGAACTCTTCTGGCTGAGCGACGCACAGATGGCGCGTCTGGAGCCCTTCTTCCCGAAGTCCCACGGCAGGCCGCGTGTCGATGACCGGCGCGTTCTGAGCGGGATTATCTTTATAAACTGCAAGGGTTTACGCTGTCGGGATGCACCGAAAGAGCATGGTCCGCACAAGACGCTCTACAACCGTTGGAAGCGGTGGAGCGACAAAGGCATCTTTAAGCAGATGATGGCTGGCCTGGCCTCTGAACACGGCGAGACAAAAACAGTGATGATCGATGCGACCTGTCTGAAGGCACATCGCACCGCGTCCAGCCTGGGCGTCAAAAAGGGGGGCGTGGCCGCCTGATCGGTCGCACCAAAGGCGGCATGAACACCAAGCTGCATGCCATCTGCGATAGCAAAGGTCGCCCGATCAACTTCTTCGTGTCCGCCGGACAGGTCAGCGATTACATCGGGGTGCAGGCACTGCTCAGCAGCCTGCCCGATGTCGACTGGCTGCTTGGGGACCCTGGACAAGAAGGGGGCGCTGAAGCTCTTGAAGAAAGCAATGCGGAAGCACGGCCGGCCTGAGGTCATCGTGACCGACAAGCTCCGGTCCCATGGCGCTGCCTTGAAGAAAATCGGTGCTGATGCCCGGCCGGAAACGGGCCATCGGGCAAACAACGGAGCGGAAAACTCGCACCACCCATTCCGACGACGGGAAAGAGCGGTGCTTCGCTTCCGGCGGATGCGACGTGTTCAGATGTTCGCCGCCGTTCATTCCTTGGTTCGAAACCACGTTAAACAGGAACGCCGTCTATTCACACGCCTGTTTCAAGCACAACCGCGCCGCGGCTCTGGCCGAGTGGCGCGGTCTCTGCCCGGCATAAGGGGCAATGTGACTGTCCGGGCGGAGGCTTGTTCACCTTGGTCTGACAGCACCCGATCAGCGCAGCCCGTTCTTCGCCACGAACAGTGCCAGCTGCGTGACCGCCTGCGCGCGGGCAGCGGCGATGGCGGCGGGACCGCCCTCGGCCCCGATGGGCGTCTCGATCTCGAATCCGCGCGCACGGTCGCGGCCGCCATCCTCCGGCGCGACAAAAACCTGGCCCGCCAGCCGGAACGTGCCCGCCTCGGTCGCATGGAAATCCGTCACCCGCAGGTCGACGCGCACGTCCGACGGGTCGCGGAACGGCCAGGGCTCGGGCGCGACCAGCCGCCCGGTGATCGTGTCCAGGTCGCGCGCCAGTTGCAGCGTCACCGCGCGCGCTGGTTCATCCGCCCAGAGCGGCCCCAGCGGCACGATGGCGCCTGAGGCCTCGCGGATGTGGATTTCCTCGTCCTGCCCATAGGTCGGCAGCGTGACGGCCACCACCTCGATCCGGGCAAAACGCACGGACACGCTCTCGGATGGGGCGGCGGTGGGCGTAGGCGCGTCGAAACGCGCCTCGGTCCCGGCGCAGGCCGCCAGGGACAGCGCGGCGAAAAGGGAAAGGGCGGGCAGCTTGGTCATGGGGGTCACCGTCCTGTGATCAGGGAATTGGGATTGCGCTGGATCTGCCGTGCCAGCCGGTCGATCGATTGCGCGGCGGCCTCGATCTGGCGGATGGCGGATGACAGATCGCGCCCGAAATCGCCGTTGGCGCCGTAATCGCCCAGTGTCGCACTGGCACGATTGGCCAGGCCCGACAGGCGGTCCGCCAGCGAAGGCAGCGCGCGGCTGGCCTCGGATATGGCGGCGGCAGCCTCGCGCGCCGAGGCGAGCGTCGCGTTGGCATTGTCCACCACGCCGCCGGCGCGGAGCTCCTCCAGCGTGCGGCGCAACTCGGCCAACGTACCGTTGAGTTCCGCCGGCAAGTCACGGGTGCTGGGCTGGTCCACCAGCGCGTCGATGCTGTCGAGCAGCGCGCGCGCCTGTTGCGCCAGGTCGTCCAGCGCAAGGTTTTCCGCGTCGTTCAGAACCGCGCTTGCCTGGTCGGCGATGCCCGGCAGCCGCCCGGCAGTGTCACCCAGCGAGGCCACGAGGTCGGAGACCGCCGTCACGATCTGGCGCTGCTGCGCCTCGAGCAACAGGGTGTTCACTGTATCGGCGGCCTGCTGCAAACCCTCGGCCAGTCCGCCCACCTGCCCCGGCAGGGCGGCGAATTCGGGCGATTCCGTCAGTGTGCGCAACGAGGCCAGCGTGCCGCGCAGGTCGCCAGGGATCGCGGTCACGTTTTCGTCCGTCAGCAGCGCGTCGGCATTGCCCAGCAGCGCCGCCATCTGGTCGGCCAGCGCCTGCAAGGGCAGCGCCTCTGCCTGCCCCAGCAGCGCACCCGCCTGCTCGGCCAGGGCGGGCAGAGTCTGCGCCGTCCGGTCCAGCGTGGCGATCAGGTCCGAGACGGCCGCGACCACCGCCTGGTCCTGCACGTCGCCCAGCAAAGCGTTCAGCTTGGCCGAGGCTTCGCTCAGCCCCTCGGCCAGCGCGCCCACCTGCGCGGGCAGCGCCGCGACCTCGTCGGATTCGGCCAGCGCCCGCACCGCCTGGAGCGTCGCGCGCAGGTCGCCCGGCGCGGCCTGCAGATCCTCGCTCCCGATGATGCCGCGAGCGTCCTGCAAGGTGCCAATGACCTCGGCCATCAGTTCCTCGACCGGCAGGTTCTCGACCCGCGTCAGCAGGCCCTGCGCGGTGGTCGCAACGTTGGTCACGTTCGACGGCGCGGTGGGAATCGCCGGATAGGGATCGGCGGCGCGGTCCAGCGTCGCGGGGGCTGCGTCGTCCACCAGCACCAGCTCGACCTTGAGCCCGCCGGTTAGCAGCGAGGCGTTGGTCAGCTGCGCGCGCATGCCTTCGGCGATGCGCTGGTCGAGATAGTCGAGGAAGGCGCCCTCGCCCTCCTGCGGGTCCAGGCCGATGCGGCCGGGGTTCAGCTTGACCGTGACGGCCAGCCGCACCTCGGTGTCGCCGAAACGGGCGGGATCGACGATGCCCGCGATGGTTCGCACTTCGCCCATGCGCAAGCCGCCCAGCGTCACCGGCGCACCGGCCGACAGGCCGGCCAGGTTTTCCTCGAAGATCATCAGCAGGTCGACCGTGCCGCCCTCGCCCTCGAGGAAGTAATCCTCGCGCGCGGTGTCCTCGTCGGGATGCAGGGTGAACACGTCGCCATTGGCCAGCGGCACGCCGCCCGAACCCAGCGATTCAAAGGTCACGCCGCCGCCGATCAGGGAGGCCAGCGAGGTGAAGTTCAGGCTGGCCCCGCTGGCACCCAGGGAAAAGCTGAAACCAGAGATGTCCCAGAACCGCGCGGCGGTCGAGACAAGGCCCGTATAGGGTTCCAGGATTACCGCGTCGGCGCTGACGGTCAGCCCGTCTTCGGCCACCACGGTCGGCCCGAGGCGGCCGACCTGCACGCCGCGGTAGTAGATCGGCGTGTTCTCGCTGGGCAGCCCGTTTTCCGAGCGCAGGGTGAAGGTCACGCCGCTTTCGCCCAGCGCCAGCAGCGGCGCCTTGTCGGCACCGATGTAACTGTCCTGCGGCTCTCCGGGTTCGCCATCCCAGGCACCGGCGATGTAGACGCCCGACAGCACCGTATCGAGGCCGGAAACCCCCTGCGCCGTCACCTGAGGCCGCACAATCCAGAAGGTCGCGTCTGCGTCGACAAAGGGGGCGATTGTCTTGTCCAGCCGGATCGCCGCCACGACGCGGCCCAGGTCGTCGGAGAACCGCACGTCCTCGACCAGCCCCACGGTGATGTCCCGATACCGCAGTTCGGTCTCTTGAGCGCGTACGCCGTCGGCCTTTGCGAATTCGACCTCGATCAGCGGGCCGCGGTCGGTCCAGTTCTTCCAGGCCACGCCGAGAGAGGCCACCAGGGCCACCACCGGGATCAGCCAGATCATCGAGATGCCCGAACGCGCTTCGGACGGCTTCTTCAGGGGCACGTCGCGCAGGGTATCGGTATCGGTATCGTGGTCGGTCATGCGGGGTCTTCGTTCCGGGTGCTGAGGCTGTCCCAGATCAGTCGCGTGTCGAAAGATCGTGCGGAGAGCATGGTGAATATCACGGAGAGGGCGAACGTCAGGGCTGCCGGGCCGGGCTGGATCGAGGCGATCACCGACAGCTGCACCAGCGCGCTGAGGATGGCGACCACGAACACGTCGATCATCGACCAGCGGCCGACGAATTCGACGACTTCGTAAAGGTGCTGGCGGCCATGCAGGCTCTGGATCGAGCCGCGCCGTACGGAGATTGCAAGGTGGGCGATGGCGATAAACTTGGCCACCGGAATCACCACCGAGGCGAACAGCACGATGGCGGCGATGCCGATCTCGCCATGCTTGGCGATCTCGACCGCGCCACCGACGATGGTGCTGGATTGCGTGCCGACGATGGTCGACGTGACCAGCATCGGGTAGAGATTCGCCGGAATGTAGAACAGCAGCCCGGTGGCCCAGAAGGCCCAGACCAGCTGGAGGCTGTTGTCATGGCGCGAGCGCAGGGTCGCGCCGCAGCGCCCGCATCGATCCGTCCCGTCCGGCCAGACCGAGGCACAGCCGGTGCAGGTCACCAGCCCCATGTCGCGCGCGGTCTTCACGCGTTGTCCGCCTCTTCCAGTGCGCGCCAGATCGACCAGCTGCACAGGTAGCGGTCGGCGACGATCACGATCACCGACAACGCGGTGAACATCCAGAAGGCCGCGCCGAATTCCAGGTGCGCCAGAGACGACACCTTGACCAGCGCCACGGCGCAACCGATGGAAAAGACCTCGGTCATGGCCCAGGGCTTGAGCTCTTGCGCGATGCGAAACGCGTCGCGGGCATGGCGCAGCGGCGGGCGGCCCAGCTCGATCGGGCCGATCACGTAGACCAGCAGCGCGGTGCGGATAAGCGGCACCAGCACGATCAGAAGCACCGTGCTGACCGAGACCAGCACCAGCACACCCGAGCGAAAGCTGGTCGCCACGTCCCACAGCGAGACACGGTTGGCCATACCTGCCGCATTGATCGACAGGAAGGGAAAGAAGCTGGCCGCAATCACGAGGATCAGCACCGCCACCGACAGCGCCAGGATGTGCAGCCCGGCATTCTCGCGGGTCGAGATCAGCACCGTCCCGCAGCGTTCGCAGACCGCCCGTTCGCCGGGCGCGGGCATGCGCGCCAGATAGACGGCGTCGCAGGACGGACAGCCGATCAGCGTCGAAGGGTCGGGATGGTTCGTCATGTCGGGCACCACTCCGGGTTGCGCGGGACCGTCGCGGACGCGGCCCGCCGCGCTGGATAGACGCTCTGCCCCCGGACCGCAACCGTGACGCCGGGTGCGCCGCCGCGTCAGATTCCCACATGCCGGCAGATGCAGCACGGGGCGCCGGATGGATCGCGCATATGGCACCGAGGGCGCTATTCGATCAGGAACCGCTGCGACAGCGGCAGGCTGGCCGCGCCCAGCGCGCGTGCATCCGGGCCGACGCTGCCGGTCGAAACCGCCGGGACGGTCAGGCCCGACAGGTCGATGCCGCGCATCGCTGCATGCACCTCGTCCACCAGTTGCCCGCGCAGCGCCGGCGGCATCCAGCCGTCGATGCGCACCGCCTCGAAATCCATCACCGAGCAGGCGGCCGCGATCGCATGGGCCAGCCCGCCCGCCGCATGGTGGACCCAGGCATCGACAATGGCCTGGTCCAGTGCCCAGCCCTCGGCGCTTTCCCACATGACGGCGGTCTCGTGACCTGCCTCGCGCAGGCGGCGTTCCAGAACCGACAGGCTCGCCACCTCCAGAAGCTGCGTCGTGCCGCCCTTGCCGTCCGGCACCGGGCAGGGCCCCAGGGCGCCCGCATTGCCGCGCCCGGTGAACAGCTTGCCGTTCAGCACCACGCCGCCGCCGATGAAATAGCCGATGTAGAAATAGAGGAAATCCTTGGCGCCCTCGTAGGGGCCAAAGACCAGTTCCGCCCCGCAGGCGGTCGAGGCATCGTTTTCCAGGAACACCGGGAAATCGAGGGCGGCGGCGATCTCGGCCCGGATGTCGGCGTCGCGCCAGGCGTCCATCGCGCCCTCGGGCACGCCCAGGTGCTGCGCCCAGTTCCACAGGAAGAAGGGCATACCGATCCCGAGGCCCGCCACCCGGGCGCGTTCCTGCCGGCTCAGGTCGCGCAGTATCGCCTCGATCTGGGTGATGGCAAAGCGCACCGTGTCCTCTGGCATCGGGTAGGCATGCACCCGCATCGCCCGGCTGCGCACACGGCCAAGGAAATCGGTCAGCACCAGTTCGACGCTGCGCCGCCCGACCTTCAACCCCAAGAACAGCGCCCCGTCAGGCGCCAGCCGCATCGGCACCGAGGGTTGGCCGACCTTGCCGCGCACCGGCGCATCGCGCGTCAGCAGCCCCTCGCCCTCCAGCTTGCGCATGATGACGGAGACGGTCTGCGCCGACAGGCCCGTGGTGCGCGCAATCCCGGCCTTGGCCATCGGCCCGTGGCGGCGCAGGATGGTCAGGACAAGGCGTTCGTTGTGCGCCCGCATGGCCCCCTGATTCGAGCCGCGCTCCAGTATCTCGGTCCCGGTATCTGCGGCTTGCGCCGGCCCCTTGTCTGCCACGGAGGATCCTCCCACACGGAACGATGCGCATCCACCCGCCATATGTCAATTAATAATTCATTTAGATTTATTTATTGACAGACGCAGCGAATCCGCGTTTCCTCTGCCGTGGAAAGGGTGGGGAAACCCTGACCCTTTGCGCGAACCTAGGGAGGAATACCTGTGAAAAATTTGACCAAGACGCTCGCCATGGGCGCGTCGGCGCTTGCCTTTTCGGCCAGCATGGCACTGGCTGGCGGCCATTCGACCACGGTCTGCCTGATCACCAAGACCGACACCAACCCCTTCTTCGTCAAGATGAAGGAAGGCGCGACCGCCAAGGCCGAGGAACTGGGCATGACGCTCAAGGCCTATGCCGGCAAGATCGACGGCGACCATGAGAGCCAGGTCCAGGCCATCGAGACCTGCATCGCCGACGGCGCCAAGGGCATCCTGATCACCGCCTCCGACACCGCCGCCATCGTCGAGCCGCTGAAGCAGGCGCGTGATGCGGGCCTGCTGGTGATCGCGCTGGACACGCCACTCGACCCGATCGACGCCGCCGACGCGACCTTTGCCACCGACAACTTTCTTGCCGGCCTGTTGATCGGCCAGTGGGCCAAGGCCACGCTGGGCGACGCTGCCGCAGATGCGCGCATCGCAACGCTGGACCTGGCGATCAGCCAGCCCACCGTTGACGTGCTGCGCAATCAGGGTTTCCTTCAGGGCTTCGGCATCGACCTGGCCGATCCGGGCAAGATCGGCGACGAGACCGATCCCCGCATCGTCGGCAGCGACGTGACCGCCGGCAACGAGGAAGGCGGCCGCCGCGCTATGGAGAACCTGCTGGCCAAGGACTCGACGATCAACGTCGTGCACACGATCAACGAGCCCGCCGCCGCGGGCGCCTACGAGGCGCTCAAGGCGATCGGCCGCGAGAACGACGTGCTGATCGTGTCGGTCGATGGCGGCTGCCCCGGCGTGCAGAACGTCAAGGACGGCGTGATCGGCGCCACCTCGCAGCAGTATCCGCTGCTGATGGCGTCGCTTGGAGTCGAGGCAGTCAAGGCCTGGGCCGACAATGGCGTCAAGCCGGAGCCGACCGAAGGCAAGAACTTCTTCGACACCGGCGTGGCGCTGGTGACCGACAAGCCCGCCGAGGGCGTCGAGTCGATCTCGGTCGAAGAGGGCATGAACCTTTGCTGGGGCTGACGCCCTGACGGCACGGGGCGGGGTTATCCCCCGCCCCGTCGCCATGACGCTTGACGCTTGACGCTTGACGCTTGACGCTTGACGCTTGACGCTTGACGCAAGGTCAACCCGTGTCCACGCTTGCCGCAAGCAAGGCGGAAAACCGCATCCACATCTCCGGGAGGAAACCATGTCCGAGACCACGCCGCGTGGCCAGGAATACGAACAGGTCTTGTCCGGCGCCAGCCAGACCGTCGCCCAGTTCGACGATCACAAGAAGGGCTTCGTTTCCCGCCTTCAGCATTTCCTGCACAGCAATCCGTCGATGGTGCCGCTGATCGTGCTGGTCATCTCGACGCTGGGCCTCGGGCTCTACATCGATTGGGAACCGATCAAGGTCATGACCGGCATGGCCCGGCTGGAGGATGTGAACAACGGATCGTTCCGCTTCTTCGCGCCATTCACGCTGTCACTGATCCTCCAGCAGGTGCAGATCGTGGGTGTGCTGGCGCTGGCCCAGACGCTGATCATCCTGACCGCAGGGATCGACCTGTCGGTGGGTGCCATCGCGGTGCTGTGCAGCGTCATCATGGGCAAGCTGACCTTCGACTACGGCTTGCCGCCGTTCTTTTCGATCCTTCTCGGCCTCGCCTTTGGCACCGGCATCGGCGCGGTCTCGGGCTATCTCGTCAGCCGGGTCAAGCTGCCGCCCTTCATCGTGACGCTGGGCATGTGGCAGATCGTGCTGGCGGCGAATTACCTCTATTCCGCCAACGAGACCATCCGTAGCCAGGACATCGAGGCCAGCGCCCCCCTGCTGCAGTTCCTCGGCACCTCGTTCGCCTTCGGCAGCGCCAAGATCACGTTGGGCGTGGTGGCGATGCTGGTGCTGGCGCTGATCCTGGCCTATGCCCTGCGCTCGACCGCATGGGGCCGGCATGTCTATGCCGTGGGCGACGATCCCGAAGCCGCCGAACTGGCGGGCGTCGATGTGCATAAGACCCTGATGTCGGTCTACATGCTGGCGGGTTTCATCTGCGCCTTTACCGCCTGGGTGATGATCGGACGCTTCGGCTCTGTCTCGCCCTCGGCCTCGACCGGCGTGCTGGGCAACATCCAGTCCATCACCGCCGTGGTTATCGGGGGCATCTCGCTGTTCGGCGGGCGCGGCTCGATCCTGGGGGCGCTGTTCGGCGCGCTGATCGTTGGCGTGTTCGAGCTGGGCCTGCGCATGGCCGGCGCCGACAGCCAGTGGACCTACCTGCTGATCGGCTTCCTCATCATCGCCGCCGTCAGCGTCGACCAGTGGATCCGCAAGGTATCCGGATAATCGTCCCGCAGGGCGGGGGTCCACCCCGCCCCTCCAGCAAGGAGTGCAAGAGATGCAACCCATCCTGAAGGGCCGCAACCTGGTCAAGCGCTATGGCAAGGTGACCGCGCTCGACCATTGCGATTTCGACCTGATGCCGGGCGAGATCCTGGCTGTCATCGGCGACAACGGCGCCGGCAAATCCACCCTGATCAAGGCGGTCTCCGGCGCTGTGATCCCCGATGGCGGCACCATCGAACTCGAAGGCAAGCCGATCCGCTTTCAATCCCCCATCGAGGCGCGCGACGCCGGGATCGAGACGGTCTACCAGACGCTCGCCATGTCCCCTGCTCTGTCCATCGCCGAGAACATGTTCATGGGCCGGGAGATCCGCAAGTCGGGCCCCATGGGCCAGTGGCTGCGCATGCTCGATCGCAAGGAGATGGAGCGCATCGCCCGGCAAAAGCTGAACGACCTCGGGCTGATGACGATCCAGAACATCAACCAGCCGGTCGAGACGCTCTCGGGCGGCCAGCGCCAGGGCGTCGCCGTGGCCCGCGCCGCGGCCTTCGGCTCCAAGGTCATCATCCTGGATGAGCCGACCGCCGCGCTGGGCGTCAAGGAAAGCCGCAAAGTGCTGGAACTGATCCTCGACGTTAAGGCGCGCGGCATCCCGATTATCCTGATCAGCCACAACATGCCGCATGTCTTCGAGGTGGCCGACCGCATCCACGTGCACCGGCTGGGCAAGCGGCTTTGCGTGATCGACCCCAAGGACCACACGATGTCCGACGCGGTGGCCTACATGACCGGCGCCAAGGAGCCGGACCCGGCCCTCAGCGCGGCCTGACGCCCCATGTTCCTCGGGATCGACGTCGGGACCTCCTCGGTCAAGGCGGTGCTTTGCGACGCCGCGCTTCGGACCCTGTCCGAGGCGAGCGTGCCTTTGGGCATCGCCCATCCGCATCCCGCCTGGGCCGAGCAACACCCGGACAGCTGGTGGCAGGCTGCCGTGCAGGCGGTACGCGCGCTGCGCATATCCGGGCCGGTGCGCGCCATCGGCCTGTCCGGGCAGATGCACGGCGCGGTGCTGCTGGATGCCTCGGGAGACGTTCTGCGCCCGGCGATCCTGTGGAACGACGGTCGCGCCGCGACGGACTCCGCCGAATTGTCCGACCCGGTTCTGGAACGCATCGCAGGGGTGCGCGCCATGCCCGGCCTGACCGCGCCCAAGCTGCTGTGGCTGAGGCGGCACGAGCCCGAACTGCATGCCCGCATCGCGCATGTGCTGCTGCCCAAGGACTTCATCGGCCATCGCCTGCACGGGCGCATCGTCACCGACCGGTCGGACGCGGGCGGCACCTGGTGGTTCGACCAGGCGCGCGGCACATGGTCCGACCGGCTCTGCGCCGCCACCGCCACCGATCCCGCCTGGCTGCCAGAGGTGCTGGCCGGCGATGCCGTGGCGGGGACGCTGACCAGTGACGCCGCGCAGGCGCTCGGCCTGCCCGCGGGCATCCCTGTGGCGGCGGGCGCTGGCGACGCGGTGGCGGGCGCAGTGGCCATCGGGGCGGTCAGCGACGGTGTGGGCTTCATCTCGCTCGGCACCTCGGGACAGTTGTTCGTGGCGACCGGGGCCTATGCCGCCGCGCCCGCGCAGGGCCTGCACAGCTTTGCCCATGCCTACCCAGGCCTCTGGTACCAGATGGCCGCCATGCTGAACGGCGCGCGCCCGATGGCCTGGTTCTCCGAGATGACCGGCGCGCCCCTGCCCGTCCTGCTGGCCGAGGCCGCCGAGGCCGACAGCCGCGACGCGCCGCTTTGCCTGCCCTACCTGACCGGGGAACGCACGCCACATGGCGACGCGCAGATCCGGGGGGCGTTTTCCGGCATCGGCAACGGCACCACGCGCGGCCAGATGATGCGCGCGGTGATCGACGCCATCGCCTACAGTTTCGCTGACGCCAAGGCGGCGGTCGAGGCCGCGCGCCCCCTGCCCGCCCGGCTGCGGGTGATCGGCGGCGGCGCCCGAGCCGACCTTCTGGTGCAGACCATCGCCGACGTGATGTGCGTGCCGCTTGACCGGACGCCCGATGCGGCGGTGGGTCCGGCGTTGGGGGCCGCGCGGCTGGCGGCGCGGGCGGTGGGTTCGGAGCCGCCCTACGAGACGCCCGAGGCCCAGCACTTCACGCCCCGGGACACGCCATGGCATGCAGAGCGGCTGGCGAAGTTCAGGGCTCTGTATCAGGCGTTGAAAGGATTGACCTAGTCGCTGCGATCAAAGCGCGGAATCAAGGCCGAAGGCCGCCGCGCGGCGGCGATCCGCGGCTCACGCTTTTCTAACATTGCTCCGCGACCCAAGGCGCTTCACGCCCTGAGCCGACCCGCGAAAACCGCGCTCAACCCCAGCATCAGCGCCGCGACGCCAAGACAGGCCGCGACGCCGCCCAACTGGTAACTCATGCCCGACAGCAACGTGCCCAGCAGCCGCCCCGCCGCGTTCGCCATGTAGTAGAAGCCCACATCCATCGTTACCCGCTCTCCCTTGGAGAAGGCGAGGATCAGGTAGCTGTGCAGCGACGAGTTCACCGCAAAGGCCGCGCCGAAAAGCAAGAGCCCCGCGACAAGCGCCGCGGTCAGCCAGGGCGCGGGCTCGCCCGCCACGATCACCAGCCCCGCCAGCAACGCCGGCACCAGTGCCAGCGCCCCCGCCCAAAGCCGCGCCGCCGCGATCAGCTCGGCCTCGGGGCGGTGCGCGGCGCCCAGCAGTTTCGGCGCTGCGGCCTGCACCGCGCCATACAGGATCGTCCAGACCGCCATGAAGGTTCCGATGGTGAAGAACGCCACGCGGTTGCCGGCCTCGGTCCCGTCCGACAGGACCGCGTAGAAATAGACCGGGATGCCGACCACGAACCACACGTCGCGCGCGCCGAACAGGAACACCCGCGCCGCCGAGAGCCAGTTGATGTTGGCGTCCTTGGAAAAGACCTCGCGAAACTTGGCGCCCTTGCGCCCGGCGGGCAGACCGCCCGGCATCCGCAGCACCACCGCGACCAGCACCAGCGCCAGCACGGCCGCCATGCCCAGGACCGCCGCGTGGAACCCCGCCAGCGCCAGCAGCGCCGCGCCCAGAAGAAAGCCCGCGCCCTTGACCGCGTTCTTCGACCCGGTCAGCACCGCGACCCACTTGAACAACCCGCCCTGCCCGCTTGGCGCGAGCAGCTTGACCGCCGACTTGGCGCTCATCTTGGACAGGTCCTTGGCCACGCCCGAGGCACCCTGCACCGCCATCACATAGGCGACCGACGCGCCTATGCCCCAGGACGGGTCCAGCCCGGCGAGCGCCAGCAGCGCGCCCACCTGCAGGGCCAGCCCGGCATAGAGCGTCGTGGTCAGACCGAACCGCGCGGCGATCCACCCCGCCGAGAGGTTCGTCACGATCCCCGCGATTTCATACAGGAGGAACAGGTAGGCCAGCTGAACAGGGCTGAAACCGAGCGTGTGGAAATGCAGCAGCACCAGCATCCGCAGCGCGCCGTCGGTCAGCATGAAGGCCCAGTAGGCCGCCGTCACCGGGATATAGGCGGCCAGACCCTCGGGGCGCGACGCGGCCACGGTCACAGCGACGCGCCCACCATCCGCGCGACATCCACCAGCCGGTGCGCATAGCCCCATTCGTTGTCATACCAGGCATAGACCTTCACCTGCGTGCCGTTGACGACCATGGTGGACGGCGCATCGACGATGCTCGACCTCGGGTCGTTGACATAGTCGGTCGAGACCAGCGGCCGTTCCTCGTAGCCGAGGATACCCTTCAGCGGGCCTTCGGCTGCGGCCTTGAACAGCGCGTTGACTTCTTCGGGTGTCGTCGCCCGCTCGACCTCGAAGACGCAGTCGGTCAGCGAGGCGTTCAGCAGCGGCACCCGCACCGCGTGGCCGTTCAGGCGCCCCTTGAGTTCCGGGTAGATCAAAGTGATCGCCGTGGCCGATCCGGTCGTCGTCGGGATCAGGGAATTCAGCGCCGAGCGCGCGCGGCGCAGGTCCTTGGCGGGCCGGTCGACGATGGTCTGGGTGTTGGTCACGTCGTGGATCGTGGTGATCGAGCCATGCCGGATGCCCAATGCCTCGTGGATCACCTTGACCACCGGGGCGAGGCAATTCGTCGTGCAGGAGGCCGCCGTCACGATGGAGTGGCGCGCAGGGTCATAGGTGTCGTGGTTCACGCCGTAGACGATGTTGGCGGCGTCGCCATCCTTGACCGGGGCGGAAACCACCACCTTCTTCACGCCGCGCGCGAAATAGGGCGCGATCCGCGCGGCGGTCTTGTAATGGCCCGTGCAGTCTATTACCACGTCGACCCCCTCCAGCGGCAGCGCGTCCAGCGCGCGTTCGCAGAATATCGGCAGGCGCATCCCGTTCACCGTCAGGCTGTCGGCATCATGCGTGATATCCGCATTCCAGCGGCCATGGACCGTGTCGAACTCCAGCAGGTGCGCATGCATCAAAGGGTCGCCCACGGCATCGTTCAGCCAGGCGACCTGCATGCCTTCCTCGAGCATGGGACGCAGGGCGAGCTTTCCGATCCGGCCAAGGCCGTTGATGGCATAGGTTGTCATGCGGGCTCTCTCGTCTGGCCAAGCGTGTCGACCCGCGCCTGCAGGCTGACTCGGTCGAGCGAGTCGAAGGGCAGCGCAGCGAAGGCCGCGATGCGGTTGCGCAGGGCGCCATAGACCTGCTGGAAGGCAAGCTGGCGCTCGGCCTCGGTGCCGGTAGCCCTGACAGGGTCGGGCTGGCCCCAGTGCCCGGTGATCGGCTGGCCCGGCCAGGGCGGGCATTCCTCGTTCGCGGCGCGGTCGCAGACGGTAAAGACGAAGTCGAGAGGCGGAGCGCCCGCGCCCTGGAACTCCGAGACATGCTTGGCCCGCAGGCCGGACACGTCGTGTCCCTTGGCCTGCAACAGCGCAACCGCGCGGGGGTTCAGCTCGGAATAGGGTCGGGTGCCGGCGGAATGCGCCTCGAACCGGTCGCCCGCCATCTCGCGCAGCAGGGTTTCAGCCATGATCGAGC
The DNA here is from genome assembly GCF_018224955.1 of Thetidibacter halocola. Lineage (GTDB taxonomy): Bacteria > Pseudomonadota > Alphaproteobacteria > Rhodobacterales > Rhodobacteraceae > Thetidibacter > Thetidibacter halocola. The sequence continues at coordinate 4,213 of NZ_JAGTUU010000005.1, read as the reverse complement.
GGGCCGAGTTGCCGGTGCAGATGAACAGGACCGCGTATTTTCTGTGGGACATGACAGGCTCCTTGTCATGGTCGGGTAACAGGCAGATGTCGGGCCGCCCGCGGCAGCAATCCGCCGCCAGGTAGGCGACGAGACCCGCGGCCGCGGTCGTGTCGGCTTGATAAAGCAGCGAGGTTCCCTCGCGCCGCTGGCCGATCAGGCCCGCCTGCCGCAGCTGTGCCAGCGCCGCCGACAGGGACGAGGGCGGCAGGTCCAGTGCCTGGGCCAGGTCCCCGGCCGGCACCTCGCCGGGAAACCGCCGCATCAGCAGCCGGAACAGCGCCAGGCGGCGCGGATGCGCCAGCGCGGAGAGTTGGGTGATCGCCAGAGATTCCATACTTCCGGAAATATGGAATCATCATCCGGAAGGCAAGCATGAAAAACGGGGCGCGCCGTGGCAAGCCCCGTCCATCGGATCTGGACCCGGATCGTCAGGCCATGCTTGGCAGCCACAGCACGATGGCCGGGAAGGCCACCAGCAGCGCGATGGTGACCCCGTCCGCGATGAAGAACGGCGTCACGCCGCGGAACACATCCTGCACGCTCAGGTCGTCGCGCACGCCCGCCACCACGAAGCAGTTGAGCCCGATGGGCGGCGTGATCAGGCAGAACTCGGCCATCTTGACCACGAGGATGCCGAACCAGATCGCGCACATCGGCCCCGACATGCCGAATGCGCTGTCCTCGGCCGCGACCATCGCGCCGCCGTTCAGCGCCATGACCGCCGGGTAGACCACCGGCAGCGTCAGCAGCAGCATACCGATTGCATCCATGAACATGCCCAGCACCGCATAGGCCAGCAGGATGCAGACCAGGATCAGCATCGGCGAGTAATGCAGCGAGGTGATCCAGTCGGCAAAGGCCGAAGGCAGGTCGGCAAAGCCGAGGAAGCGGACATAGATCAGCACGCCCCAGATGATCGAGAAGATCATGATCGACAGCTTGGCCGTCTCGATCAGCGCATCCTTCAGCTCGGCAAAGCGCATGCCGCGCCAGACCGCCATGCAGAAGACGATGAAGGCGCCGATCGCGCCGCCCTCGGTCGGCGTGCCCCATGCGTCGCCACCGAACGGGTTGTAGACGAAGAAGATGATGATCACGACCACCGCCACGATGGGCAGCGCGGGCGGAAGGCTGACAAAGCGCTCCTTCCAGGTGAAGCCACGCACCGGCGGGCCGAAATTCGGCAGCACCAAGGCCAACCCGATGATCAGCATCATGTAGACGAAGGCCGAGAACAGGCCGGGGATGAACCCCGCCAGCAGCAGCTTGCCCACGTCCTGCTCGACGATGATGGCGTAGATCACCAGGATCGCCGAGGGCGGGATCAGGCTGGCCAGCGTGCCGGCGGCGGCGACCACACCGGCGGCGAAGCGCTTGTCATAGCCGACCTTCAGCATCTCGGGGATGGCGATGCGGGCAAAGACCGCCGCCGTCGCCACGCTGGCCCCCGAGACAGCGGCAAACCCCGCCGTGGCAAAGACGGTGGACACCGCCAACCCGCCCGGCACCCAGGCGATCCAGCGCTTGGCCGCCTCGAACAGCGCCCGTGTCAGGCCCGCGTAATAGGCGAGATAACCGATCAGGATGAAGGTGGGGATCAGGCTCAGCGCCTGGCTTGCCACCTTGCCATGCGGCACCTGGCCCGCGGTCTTGACCGCCACCTCCAGCGCCCAGCCGAATTCCGACGGGTCATAGCCCTTGCGCGCCCAGAAGATCCAGATCAGGCCGAACAGCCCGGCAAAGGCCGCGGCAAACGCCACGCGCATTCCCAGCACCACGAGGACCAGCAACCCGCCCGTCACCCAGAGGCCGATTTCGATATTGTCCATATCAGTCGTGCCCCTTCACCTGGTTGGCCTCGGCAGCGGCGAGTTCTGCCGCGCTCATGACCAGCGGCACGGCCACCGGCTCGCTCAGGCCCAGGACGAAAGCCCGGCCATAGCCCCAGAGTTGCAGCACCAGCCGCAGGCAGAGCACCGAAAAGGCCACCGGAACGACCAGCTTGGCCGGCCAGAGCGGCAGGCCCAAGTCGATCGTGCTGTCGCGCGACCACATCGGCCGCGTCATGTCAAAGCTGCGGTCGAAATGCGCCCAGCTGCCCCAGACCAGAAGCACCATCAGCACCAGCACCGCGAAGGTCGTGATGAATTCGGCCAGCCACAGCGGGCGGCCCTTCAGCGCGCCCACAACGATATCCATGCGGATATGGCCGCCGAGCCGCTGGACATAGGCAATCCCGAAGATCGCGATCAGTGGCATCGCTGTCTCGATCCAGTCGACATAACCGGGCAACGGCTCGTTGAAACCGTTGCGCCCGGTCACCGACACAACCGCGAGGCACATCAGCAGAAACGCCCCGATCCCCGATACGAGCGCCATCGCCCGTTCCACGTGCTGCAATCCCAGGTCGAGCCGGGACAACAGGCTGTCATCGCTCAGCACGGATGCGCCGCCCGCCATGATCCACCCCTCTTGAGAAATAAATATCCCGCGCCCCGGGGCGGTCAGCCCGGGCCAGTGGCCCCGGACCGTGGTCCGGGGCGCGGCGATCAGGACGTCAGTTGGACGCGCGCGCGGTCTTCAGCGTGCCGACGACCAGTTCGTAGAGCTCTTGCGCAGGCAGGCCCTGCGCGCTCATCGAGGTGATCCACTCGTCATGGATCGGCTTGCCGGCGATGTCCTGGAAGCGGGCCAGTTCCTCGTCGGCGATCATCACCTTCTGGACGTTCTTCTCGGCCAGCACGGTGTCCCATTGCTTCAGCAGTTCGCCGTAGTTCTCGAGGTAAAAGGCGATGGCCTCGTCGATCGAGCTGTCCAGCGCCTCGCGCTCGGCATCGGTCAGCGACTCGTAGGCGTCGATATTGACCACGACCGGGCAATTCACGGTGCCGGGGTTCAGGTTCGCCGTCCACCAGGTTGCGGTGTTGATCGTGCCGAAGGACAGGTGCGCGTGCTGCGCGAAGGCCACGGTGTCGACCACGCCGGATTCCATCGCCTGGTAGGCCTCGGACGAGGTCACCGAGGTCGGCACGCCGCCGACGGCGCGGAACGCCTCGCCCAGCCCTCCGGTGGCGCGGACGCGCATGCCGTCGAATTCCGCCAGTTCGTCGCGCGGCTCGCCGGTGCCGACCAGGTTGTATTGCGGCATCGGCGAGGTCATCAGCATCTTGGCGTTCCACTGCGCCATCTCTTCGGCGACGGCGGGATGGTCATAGACCGCGTGGCTGACGGCGACTTCCTCTTCCAGCGTGTTCACTCCGAGGAAGGGCAGTTCCAGCACGGTGATCGCGCGGTTCTTGTCCGGGTGATAGCCGGCGCAGAACTGCGCCATCTCAAAGGCCCCGATCGAGATACCGTCGAGGTTCTCGGTGTTCTTCGACAGGCCGCCATACGAGATGTTCATGGTGAACTCGCCACCGGTCTTCTCGGCAACCAGGTCGGCCAGCTTGTGGATGTGCTCGGTGAAGGCGCGGCGGCTTCCCCAGACGGAAACGTTCCACTCGGTCGCGGCGGCTTCGGTCGCAAAGGTCACGGCCAGGGCGCTGCACAGCAGCTTGGCGGTCATGTTGGGCATGTCTTTCTCCCCTCTGTTGGACACGGGCGGTTTTCCACCTCGTCGGGGGAGACTAGAGAATCGAGGGGGCAGTGCAAGACGTTTTGGCACCCCGATTTGTGGCGAAAGTCCGGCATGCAACGGCATACCGCATCAATATGTCACACCGAGACATCGCGCACCCGTTACCGCATGACAGTCGCTCCACCCGTTTAACGGGCATTTTACGAAGTCCAGCAAAACAAGGGACTTGGGCAGGCTTTCGAAAATTCATTAACAGATTATCATCGGTTTCTGAAAATTTTTTACATCTAAACCGTTGTAAGAAATATATTTTCCAAAACCGTTTTCAAAAGCCTATGGTCGGCGCAAGTCCATGACGCCGGGGCAACCGGCATGACCCGATCTGCTTAGGAGGAGCGCATGAAAGACCAGCCGACCACCCCGACCGGAACCCATCCGCCATCCGCCGAGATCGTCGCCAAGGCCCACATCGACGCGGCGAAATACGATGCGCTTTATGCGCGGTCGATCTCTGACCCCGAGGGGTTCTGGGCCGAACAGGCTCAGCGGCTGGACTGGATCAAGGCGCCGACGAAGATCAAGGACGTCGATTTC
>NZ_JAGTUU010000004.1 GCF_018224955.1 Thetidibacter halocola | reverse complement strand
CGTCCAGGACCGGACCCATGACGGGCGGGTGTTTCGAACACTCGACATCATCGACGAGTTCACGAAGGAAGCGCTGGCGATCCGTGTCGAACGCAAGCTCAATTCGACCGACGTGGTCGACGCCCTGACTGACCTGTTCATCCTGCGGGGGCCGCCCGAGTTCATAACGTCCGACAATGGCGCGGAATTCATCGCCAGGAAGGTGCGCGGCTGGATCGGCGCAGTCGGCGCCAAGACCGCCTTCATCGAACCCGGGTCACCCTGGGAGAACGGCTACTGCGAGAGCTTCAATGCCCGGTTCCGTGACGAGTTGCTGAATGCCGAGATCTTCTACTCGCTCAGGGAAGCCCAGATCCTCATAGAAAACTGGCGCCGCCACTATAACACCGTCAGACCGCACAGTTCGCTGGGCTACCGACCCCCAGCACCAGAAACCTTCGTCCCAATAGACCAGAGACCGACGATGCACTAACAATCAACCCGGACCACTCGTTGGGGGTAGACCAGTTGCGTGCGCCCTTTTTCTGAACGCGGGTCATCTCGGACAGCAGATGCGCGTAATGCTCGAAGGACCGATCCTTCTGCGCGGCATGGTTCGTGTTCTGCTTCGACTTGTAGTCAGCGTGGAGTTCGTCAGCGACTTTTCTCGCCTCTAACGTACTGGTCTCTTTGGTAGAACGAACGACATACCGCTTCTTGATGGAATCATAGAGACGCGCGTGCCAGAACGGCGACCGACCTGTCTTGTAGATGCTGAGTCCGCGTCGCAGGTGCTTGATCTATTTCTTCGCGTTCGGTGATTTTCCGGTCAAATCAGCGACTTACCCCGAGTGCCTAACTGTGTCTAAGTATGGAGCGCGCAGATAGCATCCGCAAAGCGCGAAAATTACTGTTTATTATCAGGTATTTGTGGTGCCCGGGGGCGGGGTCCGTGACCTCGTCCGTGAGGGCAGATCGGGGTTCTACTCCCGTTACAGGCACTTACGACACTGCTTGCGTCAGCAAAATCAGGGTTAGCAGGACCACGGATTCACCGTCAACAGGCGCATTTTGTACTACGGAATGTGCTACGGTATCGAGGCACGGGCTGCCGTGGGGGCTGCGAATGGATTTGTCCGGATCTGCTCAGTCATGATGCACGGTTAGGTTCCGGATCAGCTCACCGGTAGAAGGCGGATCTTTGGGCCTGGTAGGCGTACCGATTGGATCTGATGCGGGACGTGCTGCAGGGCCTCTCAGAGACTCATAGAACGGCCGTGCTGATCTGACTTGGCGAGATTGCTAGGCATGACTGCATGCCGGTGAGATGGCCTCTCCGTGGCCCTGTAGCGCCATCTGATGGGCGAGGTGCATAGGGGGGCGAGTGCCACCCCCGAAGGGTAGCGTTTCCGTATATGAGGCGATCACGGATTGGGGTTTGGGTAAGTCAACCTACCGGGCGACCTGATGCCGATGCCACGCTCTGACCAATCATCCTGAGAAGATCTCCGGATGTGACGGATGCCAGGTCGGGCTGGATGGGTTGGCTCCGTGTACCCAATTGCCCAGAGATCTCGACGGGTCTGTTGCAGGTCGAGTCGACGTCTCAGAGCTTCACAGAGCCACGGAGAGAGTCGCTGAGGGCCTTCTGAGGCCCCCGGGCAAGGGACCCCTAGCCAGACCGCAGCCAAGCGCCTCAGAGACGGTCACAGAGTCACTGCGAGGCGGCCTCAATACAGCCATCTACTGCGTGTGGCATGGCTCAGTCACGATAGCAGTACTCCACCTTCTGCCGCCGTCTTGTAATCGGAGGCATCGCCCCAGCTCCCCTCATCATCGACCCATTCGCCAGGATCATCGCCCCAGGCAGAGAAGCTAAGACGGTAATGGTCCTCGCCGATTTGGATTTCCAGGCGATCCCCATCTTCGGGCTGGTAGCCAAAGTCGAAGCATGCCGTCGTGTTCAGGTCCGACAGGATCTTCGACAGCATCAACTGATGATCCACGGGTGGGGTTGCCGGTTCCACGGCACTCCCAACGAAGTAGCTCGGCTCTCCGTGTCTGCGGAGAAGACGCCAGGACGCGGCAGGATCGATCTGGTCAAGGTCACAGGTGCAAAGCTTGATGGTCTTTCCGGCGCGGCACATGGAAGATCTCGTGAATAGTTACACAAGATCAGACCATTACGGAAAGCTGAAGGTCACGCAACATCTTGCCTTGGCCCTATCCCGATTAGTATGGTGACGGGGAGGCCCGCCCCACGGCGGGGACGCCCCCTGAACAGATCACATAGAACGAAAAGCAACCTGAACTTACGGGATCATGGTAGAACGCGCCTATTCCATCTCTTCAAGTGAGAACCCTAGTACCCGTGCGCTCCAAGGGGGTCATTCTTGGACGCCGATAGGGGGTCAAGATTGCGTGCCGATTGACAAGCCGCAGATACGTCAACACAGCCTCGGACAGCTTCGAAATGCCCGCGTTGACAGGATCCGCTTTGGGGTATGTTGGCGACCTTCCAAGGCCGAACCGAAGAAGATGCTTTCCGGGCAGTTCTGCATCCTGCGATCTGAGATGAAACCAGTATTCATCCAGCTTGCAGGCGGCCTGGTTTGCCCGGGCAGTGGCTACAGAACTCGACTTGGTTCTGAGGGAGTATGAGATCTTGTCAGACGAATAATGTCGTCTGAGATCGGCAGGGATTCTGCGGATGAAATAAAAGATGCCGTCCTTGCGGAAGGTGAAGGGTGCAGATTTGTACTCCGACATGTACTACGCCTCGGCTGCGTTGGTGCAAAAGCCGATGCAAAACAATGTCTTGAGCGAGATCTGTGGTGCCCGGGGGCGGAATCGAACCACCGACACGAGGATTTTCAATCCACTGCTCTACCCCTGAGCTACCCGGGCACGGGTGAAGGTTTCCCTTCGGGTGGCGCGGGTCTAGCCGAGAGGAAAACCGGTGTCCAGAGGGTTTTCTCGACTGAGAGCGATTTCATCAGGCCATCCGGCGGGGCGGCGATGCGGGGGCTTTTCCCGGCCCTCGGAGCGGGTTAGATGCGCGCCATGCCTATCGCATTCCGCTCCCTTCCCGAGATCCTGTCAGCCGGCTTCGACACTGTCATCGATGTCCGCAGCCCGGCCGAATTCGACGAGGACCACCTGCCCGGCGCGATCAACCTGCCGGTTCTCGACAACGAAGAGCGCGCGCGGGTCGGCACGCTTTACAAGCAGGTTTCGCCTTTCGACGCGCGCAAGCTGGGTGCGGCGCTGGTGTTCCGCAATGCCGCGAACCATATCGAACGCAACCTGTCGGGCCGCGACGGCGCATGGCGGCCGCTGGTCTATTGCTGGCGGGGCGGGCAGCGCTCGGGCGCCTTCGCCTGGATGCTGAAGGAGATCGGCTGGCGGTCGGACACGATCGAAGGCGGCTACAGGACCTATCGGCGCCTCGTGACAGCCTATCTCTACGACACGCCCCTGCCATTCCGGCTGATCCAGCTGGGCGGGCACACCGGCACGGCCAAGACCGCCCTGTTGCCTCGTCTTGCCGTGCGCGGCGTGCAGGTTCTGGACCTCGAGGGGCTGGCGCGGCATCGCGGCTCTCTGCTGGGCGAGATGCCGGGTGGTCAGCCCGGCCAGAAGGCATTCGAGACCGAGCTGGCGCGCAGCCTGTGCGCGCTGGACCCCGCGCGCCCTGTCCTCGTCGAGGCGGAAAGCAGCAAGATCGGGGCGCTTAACCTGCCACCCTCGCTTTGGGACGCGATGAAGGCCGCGCCCTGGGTCGAGGTCGCCGCTCCGATCGAGGCCCGTGCCGCCTACCTGGGGGAGGCCTATGACGACATCCTGTCGGACGGACCGGCGCTGCGGGACAAGCTGCGCCCGCTGCGGTTTCACCGCGGTCACGCCCTGGTCGATCAGTGGGACAGGCTGATCGAGGCGGGTGACCGGCTGGCCCTGTGCCGGTCGCTGGCCGAGGATCATTACGATCCGGCCTATGACAAATCGATGCGGGCGGTCGCGCCCCGCATCCTTGCCCGGCTCGAGACGCCCAGCCTCGATCCTGCCGCGCTCGACCTGCTGGCAGAGCGCATTTCCGACGTACTTCAGACCGCCGCGATCTGACCAGCGCGGTCGGTGATTCGACCGATGATGGCGGCCTCGCATCCGGTCTCGCGCAGGCGGTTCAGCAGGGCGTCGGCATGGCCCGGAACCGCCGCCAGAAGGCCGCCGCCCGTCTGAGGATCGAACAGCAGATCGGTCAAGGGGTCCTTTGGCCAGAACGGGTGCGCGGCGCGGTTTTCCGGGTAAAGCGTCGAGCGGATGCCCTGCCGCGCCAGGTCCAGCGCACCGGGAAGCAGCGGGATCGCATCCGGGCGCAGTTCGGCGCCGACGCCGGACTGCGCGCAGATGTTGCCCAGGTGCCCCAGCAGGCCAAAGCCCGTCACATCGGTCATCGCATGGGCGCCGGCCAGCAGCGCGGCAGCGTCGCCCTGCGGGCGCGTCATGCTGTCCAGCGCCGCGGCCACCCAGCCGCCACGCGCCTTGCCTTGCATCTCTGCCGCCATGACTACGCCGGTTCCCAGCGCTTTCGTCAACACCAGAGAATCGCCCGGACGCGCGCCCTTCAGGGTGATTGGCGCGCCGTCGCACAGGCCTGTCACGGTGAAGCCGATGGTCAGTTCCGCGCCCAGCGTACTGTGGCCACCGACGATCTCGGCTCCGGCCTGTGCCATCACGGCGCGGGCGGTCTGCATGATTTCCGACAGGCTGCGCTCGGCAAGAGCGGGTGCCATGCGCGGCAGGATGATCGAGGCGGTCGCCGCCTGAGGCCGCGCGCCCATCGCCCAGATGTCGCCCAGCGCATGCACCGCGGCAATGCGCGCCATGATGACCGGATCCTCGGTCAGGGCGCGCAGGTGGTCGGTCGAGATCACCTGGCGCGCGCCACCCGTGTCCAGAACCGCTGCATCGTCACCCGGACCTGCCGTTCCGTTCGGGTCGAGCGCGCGCTGCAAGGCGGGCGCCCCGATCTTGGCGCCGCAGCCGCCGCAGGCCGGCTTGGTGCCCAGCGCGGCCCGCACGCCGGCGGCGCGCGGCCAGGGCAGGACGGGCGCCGGCATGGCGGGAAGGTCTTGGAACCGCCGCATGAACCTGCGGTCGATGCGGTCCTTCCAGCGCCAGACCCAGCTACCGGAAAATGACAGGCCAAAGCGGTCGCCAAGCGCCGATTGGCGACCCAGCGAGATCAACTTGAGGTAATCCTTCTGTGGGCGGTAGGGCCGCTGCCCGCCCTGGCCGATCAGGCTGGCGCGAAGGTTTTCATGAAGAATTGGCGCCTGCCGCACCGCGTAGACGCCGGCCTTGGGCAGGGGCGCGGGCGCGAAATGCGCGCAATCGCCGACAGCAAAAACCGACGGGACGGAGCTGCGCAGGAAGGTGTCGACCACAACGAACCCGTCCTGCATCCGCAACCCGCAGTCGCGCAGCCAGCCATGCGGCCGGGCACCGGCAGCACCGGTGATGAAATCGGCCTCGATCCGGCGCCCGTCCGAGAGCAGGACGACGCCTGCCTCGATCCTTTCGATCCCGACGCCTTCCAGAAGCGTGACCTCTTGTTGCTTCAGGGCCGCCCGCAGATCGCGGGTCGAATGTGGCGGCAGGGCGGAAAACGCCTCGGCCCGCTCGATCAGCGTGACCTGTGCATCGCGCACTCTGGTCCGCATCGCATGCGCCATGGCCATCGCCAGCTCTGCCCCGGCGACACCTGCGCCGATGACGGCGATCCGGGCCGGTCCGGCTCCCGCGCGGAACCTGTCCCAGGCTTCGGCGAAGGGGCCAAGCGGTTTGGCCGGGATCGCGTGCCGCGCAAATCCCGGCAGGTCAGGCATGTCGCTGGTGATGCCGACATCGATCGATGCGACGTCGAAGGCCACCGAGGGGCGGTCGTCGAACAGAACCGCGCGTCTTTCGACATCCAGTCCCGTTGCTGGCGACAGGATCAGCCGCGCCCCGGCGCGGCGTGACAGCCGGACCAGGTCGATGTCGAGTGCCTCGCGGTCGTAATGGCCGGCCACAAAGCCGGGAAGCATGCCCGAATAGGGTGCGGTGGGACCTGGATTGATGACCGTGATGCGCGCGCCCGGCAGCGGCCGCATGATCCAGCGCCGAAGGACCAGTGCGTGACTGTGCCCTCCGCCGATCAGGACGAGATCGCGCGTGGCGGGTATCTGGATCTGCTGCATGGGGCCTCCTGTGGCGGGAGGCTTATCACGCGGTCGGTGCGAGGCAAGCTGCGCGCATTGTCCCAGATACAGCACACCAGTCAGAACAGTGTGATGGCGTCCTTCTGGGGTTTCGGAGCCTGCGGCACGATGGCGACACTGGGCAGTTCGGCGTTCTCGACGACGAGTTGCCGGACCCGTCCCGTCGTTGCCCAGAACCTCAGGCGGCGCGCAGCATGCCCGCCGAGGCTTTCTGCGGCGATAGGCACGCCCTCGTCTGACAGGAAGCTGCGGGCGAATTGCGCATTCGACTGGCCGATATCGCGCAAATTGTCGTTCATGCGCGCCCCCCCAAAGACCTTGGCCTGCAATCGGTCACGGTTGGCGCCGCGTTTTAGAAGCCCGTTGATCAGCAGTTCCATCGCGTGGGTTCCGTACCGCACGTTGACCCCGCCGGTGTTGTCCCCGCTTGGCAGCAGGAAATGGTTCATGCCGCCGACGCCGCGATCGGCGTCATAGAGGCAGACCGCCACACACGAGCCCAGAACCGTGGTCAACACCTCGGCCGGATCCTCGGAAATCACGAAATCCCCCTGGATGACATTCGTCAATCTTTCGTGTTCGGCGATCATGCGCGCAGTTCCCGTTTGTCATTGCCGACCGATCGCGCAGCGTCCAGCAACGCCACCCCCATGGCCGCGATGGGCAGGCTGCGTTCGACCGCGCCCATCTCGACCGCTGCGCGCGGCATTCCGTAGACGACCGAACTCGCTTCGTCCTGTGCAAAGGTTCGGGCCCCCACTGCGCGCAGGGCTCGCAATCCTTCGGCCCCGTCGCGCCCCATGCCGGTCAGGAGCGCGGCGACGATCCTCTGCCCCACCGGGACCGCGGATCGGAACAATGCATCGACCGAAGGGCGGTGGCCGGAAACCGGATCGCCCGGCATCGGTTCGACTCGCAGAGGGCGGTCAGCCGTGAGTGCCATGTGCGCCGAAAGGCCCGCCGCCACGATCACATGCCCGCGGCGCAGGGTGCGCTCGTCATCGCCCAGCAAGACGGTGGGCGCGCATTGCTGATCCAGCAGGCGGACGAGGCTTTCACCGAACCCTCTACCGGTATGCTGTACGATGAGCGTGGGCGGGCAGTCGGGGGGAAACCTGCGCAGCACTGTCAGAACCGCATCGACGCCGCCAGTGCTGGCGCCGATCAGGATGAGTCGGTCATAGGGGCCGCTGTCCTCCGTCTGGCGGGGCGTTGACCCCTTTGACGATGCTCGGGCCGGCTCCAGCCGCGTGAGGGCGCGCAGTTGTGCGCCGAGGGCCGACCCTTCGATGTCTGGCGGAAGCAGGAAAAGGTCGGCAGCCGGCGCCCTTGCCTTCGCGCGGGGGATGGAGGCCCCTGCTAGAGCCGTGTTTCGAATGAGAAGCCAGCGGACATCCAGCGCCGCGAACAACGCGTGCATGACCTCGAATTCCTCGGTGCGCGCCAGATCTTCGGAAATCAGCACGGCGTTCGGCAGGTTGTCTTCGACTTCGGCAAAGGTCTGCACCAGGTCCGCCGTTGTTCCGATCACGTGGAAATCCGGCAAACCGTCGACCAGACGTGCAAGCGCCTTTCTGACGGAAAGTTCTGTATGCGCGATGATGATGCTCTTGCGCGCCATGGCGGTCTCCGGACTGGCGTGGCTGCGGAGGACGGGACTGCGCCGTCCTCCGGGCTGGCGATCAGAACAATTCCATGTCGTCGGCTGGGCCCGGCTGGTCCGAACGCCCGGCGAGGCGTTCCGCCAGTTCCCGCAGCGGCACTGTCTTGATGGCCGAGCGCATGCAGATATTCCCTTCGTAGGCCTCGGGGATGCCCGCGACATGTTCGAGGAAATCGGCGAGGGCAGCCGTCGATTGCACGACGAGGTCGACATCCTGGAACGCCCGGATCTCGTCGGCATCGAGCGGCCGGCCCTTCCTGAAGTAGAGGTCCTCGAGCCGGTGTTCGATCCGTTCGAGACGTTCCTTCAGCAAGCGCAGTTCGGTTGCCGCGCGCGAGAGCACGATCGCAACCGGCTCTTGCGTCGCATCGGCGGCCATCACAGCCGACCCACGACGCTCTCGATGCATTGCTTCATCGAGGTCGAGGTGAACGGCTTCTTGATCATGTTGTTCAGCCCCAGTTGCTTGGCCTGTGTGACGAGTTCCGGCGTGGGCCGGCCAGTGACGAGGATGAAGCCAAGCTTTTGCGTCGCCTGGTTGGTCCTGACGGCCTTGAGCAGGCCCAGCCCGTCCATTCCGGGCATGTTGTAATCGGACAGGACGAGATGCACCGGCGTGGAGGCGAGTCGCTGGAAGGCCTTCTGGCCGTCGTTTTCGGTCACGTAGTTCTTGATGCCGATGTCATCCAGGGCCTGCGTGATGAGCCCGCGACTGGTGGCCATGTCGTCGACGACCATGATCCTCAGAGAGTCTTTCAGACCCATTGGATACTCCTATTGCTCGGTTTGGTTTCGGACTCGGTGACCTTGCGATAGCTGGTCACGCCGCATGCTTGCAGACTGGTTTCCGCGGGCCCCGAAATGCGTTCGGAATGCCCGATAAAGAGGTTGCCCGTTTCAGTCAGCAAACCGGCAAAGCGCTGCCACAAGGCCTGTTGAGTCGGTTGGTCGAAATAGATTGCGACGTTGCGGCAGAAGATGGCATCGAACGGGCCCTTGAACGGCCAGGGGTCCATGAGGTTCAGCTCGGCGAAGGTGATCAGCGCGCGAGGCTCGTCCGTGATCGAGACCGTGCCGTCGTCGCTGTCGCGGATCCACTTGCGATACGGATCCTTGCCCAGCGCTTCGGCATCCTGACCACTGTAGATGCCCTGCCGCGCGCGGTCGACAACGATCGGATCGATGTCCGTTGCGAGGACACGGACATCGCGGCGCAAGGCATCCGGCCAGGCGGCCAGGATTGTCATGGCGATGGAGTAGGGCTCTTGCCCCGTTGAACAACCGGCCGACCAGATCCGGAATCGGCCGCCTGCATCCAGCTTGGCACGTGCTTGCCTGAGGCAGACAGTGGTCAGGGTTTCGAAATGGTGCTTTTCGCGGAAGAAACTGGTGACGTTTGTCGTCAGCGCCGAGATGAGGGCCAGACGTTCTTCGTTTTCGCCCTTGGTCGTCACCAGCGCGAGGTAATCCGCGAAGGAAACAAGCCCCCTTGCCTTGACCCGCCGGGAAAGGCGCGAATAGACCAGCGGCTTTTTCGATGCCGCCAGATCGAGCCCGAATTCCCTTCGCGCCAGTCCCGCCAGCATCTGGAAATCGGCGTCGGTAAAGGGGATGTCCTCTCGCGGCGCGACACCGGATGCGACCATGCTCATACGGCAATTCCCATGCCGGTATCGAGCACGGCGTCAAGATTGACCACACGCACCATCGTCTCGCCCACGGAGATCATTCCGAGTATGCTGTTGCGCGTGACGTCGGACTTGATGTTGGGCGTCTCCTGGATGGCGCTTTTCGCCACCGAGAGGATTTCCGAAACCGACTCGACCAGAAGACCGATCGTGGTGCTGCCGACCGCTGCCACGATCACGACGTTTCGCTCGTTCGACTCGGTCTTTCCCAAGCCGAAACGCGCGGAGAGATCGAAGATCGGGATCACGGCGCCGCGCAGGTTCATCACCCCAAGCACATCTTCAGGAGTATGCGGCAGCGCCGTGACTGGGGTCCAGCGGCGGATTTCGCGGATTTGAGTGATCTCGAGGCAGAAGCTTTGTCCGCCTGCGGAGAAGGTGATGAATTCGAACTGGGCCTCGGCGCGGGTTTCTTCGGTTTCAGCCATGACGAAGCTCCATTCTTGCCTGCTGAGAGGCCGTTTCATGAACAGGCGTATGTGCCAGTTTGATGAGTTCCTCGGGGTCGAGGATCAGGGCGATCTTGCCGTCGCCGAGGATTGTGGCGGCGGAGACACCGGGGATTGCGGTATAGTTACTCTCAAGACTCTTGATGACGACCTGCCTCTGGTCATGGATCCCTGACACGCGCAGCGCGGTCAGCCCGTGGGTTTCGGTGCTGACAAGCAGCAGGGTGCCGGCATTGCCGCGCTCCGCCCCGTCGCCGAGGCCCAGGTTCTCGGCGACGTCGACGATCGGGACATAGGAGCCGCGCAGGCTGATCACCTCGGAATCGGTTCCGACGATATGGATGTCCTTTGCACGCGGGCGGATCGTCTCGAGGATCGAGGCGATCGGAATGACCATGGTCTGGTCGGCGACCGAGATCACGAACCCGTCCATGACCGCCAGAGTCAACGGCAGAACGATGGTGAAGGTCGTGCCCTTGCCCGGCGTCGAACTGATGGACACCCGGCCGCCGAGGGCAGAGACCGCGTTTTTGACCACGTCCATCCCGACACCGCGCCCGGACAGGTTGGACACCTGGCTGGCGGTCGAGAAGCCGGGCAGGAACAGCAGGTTGTCGATCTCTGGTTCAGAGAGTTCCACATCCGCTGCGACCAACTGCTTTTCAATTGCCTTTTGCAGGATGCGCTCCCGGTTCAGGCCGGCCCCGTCGTCGGAGACCTCGATGAACACGCTGCCCGAACGATGCGCGGCCGAGAGGCGGATGGTGCCCGTCACATCCTTGCCGGCTGCCTTGCGGATATCGGGCTTCTCGAGGCCGTGATCGACGGCGTTCCGGATCATGTGCGTCAGTGGGTCGGCGAGGCGCTCGATGACCGTCTTGTCGACCTCGGTCGAGTCGCCGACGGTGACCATCTTGGCCTTCTTGCCGGTCGCATCAGAGGCTTCGCGCACGATGCGGGACATGCGCTGGAACAGCGGCTTGACCGGCTGGGCCCGGATCGCCATGACGCCTTCCTGGATGTCGCGGGCCAGAAGCTTGTATGCTTCGAGTTCGTTGGTGAGGTGCGCGACGGTCGGCAGGTCGAGTTCCTCGATCCTCTGCGAGATCATCGCCTGGTTGATGATCAATTCGCCCACGGTGTTGATCAGCCGGTCGACCCTGTCGAGATCGACGCGCAGGGTCGGCTTTGGCCCGCGCGCATCCTTCGAGGATCCTGGCAAGGACGTGGCCGGACGGTCGGATGCGCCGCGGTCGGGGGATTCCGCCATCGCGTCTTCGGCGTCATCGCCGGCCAGCATGTCATCCACGTCCGGTGGCGCCGGCCTCATCACCGGCCCAAGGTCCAAAGGGGCGGTGGCGGCCTCGGCAGGCTCGTCCGTCGTGTCGATGTCTAGCGTGCACAGACCTTCGACGAATTCGAAGATCTCGTGCAGGGTCGTCTCGCTCTCGGCGGTGACAAGGCTCAGGCGCCAGGACAGGACCGCGTCTGACGGATCGAACTTGTTGAAATCGGGTAGGGCTGACAGGTCGGCCGTCACCGACAGATCGCCAAGATCCGCCAGTGAGTCGAACAGCAGAAGAGGCTCGTGGCCGTTTTCGTAGAGCGCACGCGTGGGTCGGAACGCGATGTCGAAGCGGCGGCGCGTGGGCTGCGGCGCCTCGTCGCCCATGTCCAGGGTCAACGCCTCGAACATGAACTCGGTCTCTTCGCCGCCGGGCCCGAGATAGGCTTCCAGTTCCTTGATGAGGCCAGCCTCGGTCTCGTCGTTGACGTCGGACTCGTCCCGCGCGGCGGTGACCAGATCTGACAGGAAGTCACCGGCGCGATGGAACAGCCCCATCAGGCTTTCATCGACGGCCAGCTCCTGGCCGCGCACCTTGTCCATGACGGTTTCGAAGGTGTGGGCAAAGCCCACTAGGCGGTCCAGCCCAAAGGCGCCGGCCCCACCCTTGATCGAGTGCACCGCCCGGAAGACCGCGTTCACGATCTCCATGTCGCCGGGCGCTTCCTCCATACCGGACAGCCCCTCTACCAGGGCCTCCAGCAGTTCCTCGCATTCCTCGAAGAACGTGTCGCGAATCGAGTTTCCAGACATCTTACGCCACGTGCCCCGTCAAACGCCGCAGAACGGAAACCAGGGATGCATCGTCGAACGGCTTGACGATCCAACCTGTTGCACCGGCGGTCCGGGCGCGCGCCTTGAGGTCGTCCGAGCTTTCCGTGGTCAGGACCAGGATCGGCACATTGGTCCGGTTCGGCCCGGTGCGCAGCGCGTCGATCACGCCGAAGCCGTCGAGTTTCGGCATGTTGATGTCGGTGATCACCACGTCCGGGTCGACATCGGGAAAGATCTCGACTCCTTCGGCACCGTCGCAGGCGGAATGGAATTCGAAACCGGCCCCTTCGAGCGAGACGCGCAGAAGGTTTCGGATGGTGCGAGAATCGTCGATTGCGAGAACCTTCGTCATTGCGGCCTTTCCTTGTCGAAATGGTCGGCGTCGAGCCCGAGCCGTTCCAGCCCTTGCCGGAAGGCCGGAGACATGTCGGTGACCGTGAACGGAACACCGTCGGACGCCCAGCGGCGCTGGGCGACGAGCAGAATCTGAAGCCGGTGCGAATCGATCCGGTTGACGTCACGCGTCGAGATCGTGACGGGCCCTTTCAGCGCCCCGAGCAGAAACGGCACGAGCGGATCCTCGCCCGAGCGGGCACGGGCCGGACCCATTGCGTGGAAATGGATATCTGACATGGCGAACCTGTATTCCTGTTGCCGCTGTGCATGCCGATCCGGGGCATGTCTGACGCACAACTGGATACGCGCGCTCTCTTAACAAAGCGTTCCGAGAGATCGGTCTATTCGGCGCATTGTCAGCTTTCGTAGCGGGTGCGGCCGCGCCTGAATGCATCGATGGGCAGGTTCACGTGCAGTGGCTGGTGGGCACGCTGTGAACAGGCCTGCCTGGGGCAGACATGGCAGTTCAGGCCGATCGGCGCATACAGGCTGTCATCCGACAAGTTGAAGGATTTCGCATAGGCGACGCCTTCGACATGGCTCAGTTCACAGCCGATGGCGACAACCAGGCGTCGGTCCTGGGTGCGATGGCTGAAGACCGGTCGGTCCGTGGTGCGCGACAGCGTGAAGAACCGACCGCCCTCGGGCAATTCGACGAATTGCGGCACGATTACCCCCGGCATCCGGAAGGCGCCGTGGATGTCCCAGACCGGGCAGGCGCCGCCCTGTTCGGCCAGGGTAAAGGCCGTGGCGTTGAACCGCTTGGTGACGTTGCCGGCCCGGTCTACCCGCAGAAAGAAGAAAGGGATGCCCCGCGCCCCGTCGCGTTGCAGCGTGGTCAGCCGATGGCAGACCTGTTCGAAGCTGACGCCGAAAGCCGCCGCCATTCGGTCGATGTCGTAGCCGGTTTCGCGGGCGAGGTTCAGCGTCTCGTCATAGGGCATCAAAAAGGCCGCGGCGAAGTAATTCGTCAGTTCGACGCGCACGCGCGCCCGACCCGCCTCGGTGTCGATTCCACTTTCCTCGACCAGCGCGTCCAGCTGGTTGCCCGCCTCCAGCAGGCCCAGCACATGCGCCAGCTGGAAGATGCGGTTGGGATGGTCCAGCGCCTCGGACAGATCGACCCGGCCCGTTTTCGCGTCGAAGGTGCGCAGCGCCTCGGGCATGTCCGACATCCGTCGCACGCGCGTGTCGATCGAATGCTCGATCCTCAGTTGCCGCTTCAGCAGCGTGTACATGTCGTCGGAACTGCCGCCCACGCGCGACCTCAGGACCGCGGCGGCGGTCTCGAGGGTTTCGAAGTAGTTGCCATGATCGCGGAAGAAGTCGTGGATCGCCGTTTCGGGCGAGACCCGCAGCAGCGATTCGGTCGATCCGGTTCCAGGCACGCGTTTCAGCTGTTCGACCATGCTGCGGTGGCTCTGGTAGAGATGCACGAACAACTCGACCAGGCCCGGCGCATGATCGAGCGCGGCGCGCAACTCGGCCAGGTCGGGCGGATCTCCGGGAAAGATCGGGTCGCGCACCGCGGCGCGCAGGTCAGCCAACTTGTGCGTCTCGCCATCCTGCACGAGGCTGCGCATGTCGATGCCGTAATGCTCGGATAGCGCGACCAGAACTGGCACTGACAACGAACGCTGGTTGTTTTCCAGCAGGTTGACATAGGCGGGGCTGATCCCCAGCCGCCTAGCCATTTCCGCCTGGGTATGGCCATTCCGCCGTCGAAGCTGTCGCAGTTGAGGGCCGATAAGGGTTTTTCGCATATTTACAACATTACAGGATATGGATTTGTCATGGAAAGAGTTTACACGATAACCCGATTCTAAGTGAAATAATATTTCGTGCCGATATGTTTCCCCCATAGCCCAGCGAGGGAAAGCGTGACTGCCACGCTAGTGAGATGCTGGCACCACCTTGGGAGGACTTTACATGCAAAACAATATCACTCGCCGCTTCATGATGGCAGCCACCGCATCGGTCGCCTTGTTCGCGACCACCGCCACCTCGGCGCTGGCCGAGGGCTGGGCGCCGCAAAAGCCCGTCGAGATGGTGATCATGGCCGGACAGGGCGGCGGCGCCGACCGCCTCGCGCGGATGTTCCAGGCGATCATCCAGAAGGAAGGCCTGTCGCGCATGCCCATGCTGCCGGTGAACATGGGCGGCGGTTCGGGGGCCGAGGCGCTGCGCTATCTCAAGGACAAGGAAGGCGACGCGCACACGATCATGGCGACGCTGAATTCCTACTACACCACGCCGCTGCGCACCGACATCGGCGTGAACATCGAGGAATTCACCCCGATCGCCCGCATGGCCGAGGACACGTTCCTGCTGTGGGTCAGCGCCGACAGCGGCATCACCTCGCTCGACGACTACGTGGCCAAGGTCAAGACCTCGGGCAAGGACTGGAAGATGGGCGGCACCGGCACCGGGCAGGAAGACAGCCTGCTGACAGCGATGATCGAAAAGACCTTTGGTCTCGAGATGACCTACGTGCCCTTCCAGGGCGGTGGCGACGTGGCCAAGAACCTCGTGGGCAACCATATCGACTCCACCGTCAACAACCCGTCCGAACAGATGGGCTTCTTCAGGGCGGGCAAGTCGATCCCGCTGGTCGCGTTCACGCCCGAGCGCCTGGTGCAATTCCCCGACGTGCCGACGGCGCGCGAGTTGGGCCATGACCTCGTCTACGTGATGCAGCGGTCCTTCGTGGCACCTCCGGGTATGCCGGCCGAGGCCGTGGCCTATTACACCGAGATGTTCCGCCAGCTTTCCGAGTTGCCCGAGTGGCAGAAGTACACCCAGGACGAGTCGCTGGAGCCGGCCTTCCTGACCGGAAACGAGCTTCAGGCCTATTTCCTGGAAGAACGCGAAAAGCACCGCGCGATCCTCGCCGGCATGGAAGACGGCAGTTCCTGATCCTTGCGAACAGGGAATTTGGCCGGGCCGCCAGGGAGCGGCCCGGTCTTTTTGGGGTGAACAAGACTGAGGGGAGCGAGAGATGCTGGTCGCGGATCGGATGATTGCGGGCGCCTTGATGGTGCTTTCGGCCTACTTCATGTGGCATGCTGTGGAATTGCCCATCGGCTGGAACGGCCGGACCGGTGGGCCCGGGGGCGGATCGTTTCCGTTCTGGCTTTCGGCCGTGATGCTGGTCTGCTCGGGCCTGGCGCTGCTGCGAAGCTTCGCCGCCGATGCCAAGGCAAGCTTCTTCTTCGACATGTCGATGCTGCGCAGCGTGCTCGCCATCATCGCGTCGCTGGTGGTGACGATCGCGCTGATCCCCATCGTGGGCGCCTACATCGCGCTGCCACTTTTCCTGTTCTGGTACCTGCGGATCTATGGCGGTCACGGCTGGGTGCTGACGTTGTCGATCACGCTGCTGACGCCGGTCGTCATCTTTTTCTTCTTCGAAGTGACGCTGCGCATCCTCCTTCCCAAGGGTGTGACGGAACCGCTGTTCTTCCCGCTTTACGCAATGTTCTTCTGAGGGGAACGACATGGAAATGTTTTCACTGCTCGCAGACGGCTTCGCTACGTCTCTGTCCCCCCTGAACATCATGATCGTCCTGATTGGTGTCACGGTGGGTCTGTTCATCGGCGCCATGCCGGGCCTCGGCTCGGTCAATGGCGTGGCCATCGTGCTGCCGCTCACCTTCATCGTGCCGCCCTCTTCGGCCATCATACTGCTGGCGGCGATCTATTACGGCGCCATGTATGGCGGCGCCATCTCGTCGATCCTGCTGGGCATTCCCGGTGCTTCGACCGCTGTGGCCACCACGTTCGACGGTCGCCCCATGGCGCAGCAGGGCAAGGCGGGTCTCGCCCTGATCGCCGCCGCCGTTGCATCCTTTGTCGGTGGCACGATCTCGGTCGTGCTGTTCACGCTGTTCGCGGCACCGCTGGCGGACCTTGCGCTGGCCTTCGGCCCGGCCGAGGAATTCGCGCTGGTCTTGATGGCCTTCACGACCTTCGTGGGCCTCGGCGGCGACGACAAGCTGAAGACGGTCATCATGATCTGCCTTGGCCTGGTGCTGTCGACCGTGGGTCTCGACCTGATCTCGGGCCAGCCGCGCCTGATCTTCGGCGACATGCCGGGCTTCTACTCGGGCGTGTCGTTCCTCGTGCTGGCGATCGGCGTCTACGGCATCGGCGAGGTGCTTTACACCATCGAGACCTCAAAGACCGCACCGACCGTCACCGCTGCCAAGATCACCTGGAAGGAACTGGGCTACGGTATCCGCGAGATGAACAAGCTCTGGCGATCGATGAGCATCGGCTCTTTCCTGGGCTTCTTCGTCGGGATGCTGCCGGCTGCCGGGGCAACCCCTGCCTCGCTGATGGCCTATGGCATCGCCCGCCAGACATCCAAGCGGCCCGACTCGTTCGGCAAGGGCAACATCGAGGGCGTCGCGGCGCCGGAAACCGCTAATAACGCAGCATCCACCGGCTCGCTGCTGCCGATGCTGACGCTGGGTATTCCGGGTTCGCCCACCACGGCGCTGCTGCTGGGCGGGATGGTGATGTGGGGTCTGGTGCCCGGCCCGATGCTGTTCATCGAACAGCCGGATTTCGTCTGGGGCCTGATCTCGTCGCTCTACACAGCGAACTTTGCCGCCGTGCTGATCAACATCGCGCTGATCCCGCTGTTCGTCTGGGCGTTGCGGATGCCGTTCACGGTGCTCTGCTCCATCGTCATCGTGCTGTGTATCGTCGGCGGTTTCGCCCCCAGCCAGAAGATGCACGACGTGTGGATGATCGCCGGCTTCGGCGTCGCGGGCTACCTGCTGCGCAAGGCCGACTATCCGCTGGCACCGCTGGTCCTGGCACTGGTTCTGGGCCCGCTGATGGAGAAAAGCTTCCGCCAGACGCTGATCGCCGAGCAGGGCAACGTGCTGGCCTTCATCGAGCGGCCGCTTTCGGGCACGTTTATCGCTATCGCACTCTTGTTCTTCGCGCTGCCTCTGATCAAGATGCTGCGCAAGAACGGTCGCCGCGCAGTTGCTCCGGCGGAGTGAGCGCTATGTTGCACGAGAGCATCGAGAACTATGCAAGGGGAGAGGGACATGGGGAGCACAATGAAGGCGCTGCTGGCGCCGCATCCGGAGGGGGCGCCGGCGATCGGCGCACCGGGGCGCGACTGGCTGAGCTATGGCGGGCTGCGTGCACTGTCGGAGAAGGTCCGCGACCAGCTGCGGGTCCACGGGGTCGGCGCGCAGGACCGGGTGGCGATCGTGCTGCCCAACGGTCCGGAAATGGCCACGGCCTTCGTGACCATCGCGCAATCGGCCACGACGGCCCCCCTCAATCCTTCGTACCGCGAGGATGAATATGCCTTCTACCTCGACGACCTGAAGGCCAAGGCGATCGTTCTCGCCGATGGCGACGAGGGCCCGGCCTTTGCCGCGGCGAACCGGCTGGGCATCGCCGTGCTGCGTGCAGTCGTTGCCGAGGGCGCTCCGGCGGGCGCGTTCTCGCTGCAAGGCCCTGTTGCAGAGCCTGCCCCCGCAGGCGAGCCCACCGAAAATGACGTGGCGCTGATCCTGCACACCTCGGGCACCACCTCGCGGCCCAAGATCGTGCCGCTGCTGCAGTCGAACGTCGCCGCCTCGGCCCGGCACATCGCCGAGAGCCTTGCGCTGACGCCGCAGGACCGCTGCATGAACGTCATGCCGCTGTTCCACATCCACGGTCTGATTGCGGCGGTGTCCGCCTCGCTTCAGGCTGGTGGGTCAATCTTCTGCACCAACGGGTTCAACGCGATGAACTTCTTCGCGATGATGAAAGAGGCGCGCCCGACCTGGTACACCGCCGTGCCGACCATGCACCAGGCGATCCTGACCCGCGCGGGCCGCAACGCGGACACGATCAAGGAGGTGCCGCTGCGCTTCCTGCGCTCGTCCTCGGCGTCGCTGCCGGCCCAGGTCATGGAGCAGTTGCGCGAGACTTTCGGCGCGCCGGTGGTCGAGGCCTACGGCATGACCGAGGCCGCGCACCAGATGTGCTGCAACCGCCTCGATCTGCAAAAGCCGGGCAGCGTCGGCGTCGCGGCCGGGCCGAAGGTCGCGATCGCGCACGAGACCGAGAACCGGATCATCGACGGCACGGGCGAGGTGGTCATCTCCGGCCCGAACGTCACGCCGGGCTACGAGAGCAACCCGGATGCGAACGCCAAGAACTTCTTCGAGGTGGATGGCCTGCGCTGGTTTCGCACCGGCGACCAGGGCGCCTTTGACGAGGAGGGGTTCCTGCACCTGACAGGCCGCCTGAAGGAGATCATCAACCGTGGCGGCGAAAAGGTGTCGCCGCTGGAGGTGGATGGCGTACTGATGGATCACCCCGCAATTCAGCAGGTCGTGACCTTCGCCCTGCCGCACCCCAAGCTGGGAGAGGAAGTCGCGGCGGCAGTCGTGCTGCGCGAGGGCATGACCGCGACCGAACGCGAAATCCGCGATTTCGCACTGGAACGGCTGGCCGACTTCAAGGCGCCGCGCAAGGTGGTGATCCTCGACGAGATCCCGAAGGGCGCAACCGGCAAGATGCAGCGCATCGGCCTGGCCGAGAAACTGGGTCTGGCGGAACCGGCCTGATCCTACCCCGCCGGAGGCTCTGGCCGCGCTTGCGGGAGCCTCCGGCGGGAGTTTATTCTGCAAGATGAAGACACAGGGGACGCGCCCGGCCATGCACCGGGTCGCGTGGGGACAGCGATGAAGATTTGCGTATTCGGCGCCGGCGCCATTGGCGGCTACATGGGCGTGAAACTGGCGCAGGCCGGGGCGGATGTGAGCCTCGTGGCACGCGGGCCGCACCTGGCGGCGATGAAGGCCAATGGCTTGAAGCTGATCGAGGAAGGCGGCGAGGAGACGGTGGTCTCTGTGACCGCCTCGGACAATCCGGCCGACCTGGGCGTTCAGGATTACATCATCGTCACGCTCAAGGCGCATTCCGTGCCGCCTGTCGTCGACAAGATGATGCCGCTGATTGGTGACAACACAACCATCGTATCGGGCGTGAACGGCGTGCCGTGGTGGTATTTCCACAAGATCGGCAATGAATACGAGGGCACGCGCCTGCACTCGGTCGATCCGGGAAACAAGCAGTGGGACGGGTTCGGCCCGGACCGCGTGCTGGGCTGCGTGGTCTACCCGGCGGCCGAGGTGATCGAGCCGGGCGTCATCAAGCATATCGAGGGCAACCGATTCTCGCTGGGGGAACCCGACGGCTCGAAATCGGACCGCGCCACGGCACTGTCGCAGGCGCTGGGGTCTGCGGGTCTGAAGGCCCCGGTACGTCCTCGTCTGCGCGACGAAATCTGGGTCAAGCTGTGGGGCAACCTGTCGTTCAACCCGATCTCGGCGCTGACCCATGCGACGCTGGACGTGCTCTGCACCGATCCGGGCACGCGGGCGGTGGCGCGTGGCATGATGGTCGAAGCGCAAGAGATTGCCGAGAAGCTGGGCGTGAAGTTCCCCATCGACGTGGACAAGCGGATCGACGGCGGCGCCGCCGTGGGCGCGCACCGCACGTCCATGTGGCAGGATCTCGACATGGGCCGCCCGATGGAGATCGACGCGCTGGTGGGCTCGGTGCAGGAGCTTGGCCGCCTGACCGACACGCCGACACCGACCATCGACACGGTGCTGGCGCTGGTCAAGCTGCGCGGCCGGATGGCCGGCTGCTACGACGGCTGAGGCTCAGGGAAAGACCGTTCCATCGAAGAGCTTGCGCGCAGTGCGCAAGATGGCGGTGCGGGTGACTGTGCCGCCTTCGACGTTTGCGATGACGGTCATTTCCCCGGTCGGGTGTTCCACTGACAGGGTCTTCTCCGTGCCTTCCGGCAGAACAGCGACCGCATGGGCCGGGCTGCCGGGCAGCAGGGCGGCGGTGGCGACGCTGACCGCGCCGAATACGCCGATCGCCTCGTGGCAGCGATGCGGGATGAAGGTGCGGGTTGACAGGATGCCGCCCGATTGCGGGGCCGAGACCATCGTCAGTTTCGGCACGCTTTTCTGTGTCACGTCGCCGAGGTTCATCAAGGGCCCGGCCGCGAGGCGGATCGCCTCGAGCCGGGCGCGCAGCGCCGTATCGGCCTCCAGCTCGGCGGGGGTCTCTGTGCCCGTGATGCCCAGGTCAGAGGCGCGCATGACCACCACGGGCATACCGTTGTCGATCAGGGTGCAGGCAATGCCCTTGATCACGTCCGCCTCGTTGCCGGTGGGCAGCAGCGCGCCACAGGTCGATCCGGCGGTGTCCTGGAACTCTACTGGCACCGGGGCGTGGGTGCCCGGCACGCCGTCGATCCGCGCATCGCCCGAATAGGACACGCGTCCTCCCGGGGTCTGGATGCGCGCGGTGGCGATCTGGCTCGTATTTTCCATGAAGATGCGAACCTCGGTCACGCCGTCCTGCGCCGGGATCAGCCCGCGCTCGATGGCGAAGGGGCCGACACCGGCGAGGATGTTGCCGCAGTTCTGGGCATCCGTCACCACGGCCCGATCGACCATGACCTGAAGGAATAGGTAATCCACGTCGACGCCAAGCCGCTCGGATCGGCGGACCACACCGACCTTCGAGGTCAGCGGGTTCGCGCCGCCCATGCCGTCGATCTGCCGTGCGTCGGGCGAACCCATCACGCCCAGCAGTAGGGTGTCGCGTTCAGTCGGATCAGACGGCAGGTCGGAGGCCAGGAAATAGCCGCCCTTGGACGTTCCGCCGCGCATCCACATGCAGCGGATGCCGGCGTCAGACATATTTCAGGCCCTTCTCGGCCAGCCGGAGGCGCATTTTGTAGATGTCGAGGCCAAGCTCACCCGCGGCAAGCCGCGTGCGCTTGGCCTCTTCGGCGGCGAGCCGCTCCTGCGCCTTGGCCAGAACCTCCGTCGCCTTTGCCTGCGGCACGACGCAGACGCCGTCGTCATCCGCCACGATCACGTCGCCCGCGTTGACCAGCGCGCCTGCGCAGACCACCGGCACGTTCACGGACCCCAGAGTTTCCTTCACCGTGCCTTGCGCGCTGATGCATTTCGACCAGACGGGAAAGCCCATTGCGGTCAGGTCGCGCACGTCGCGAACGCCCGCGTCAATCACCAGCCCGCGACAGCCGCGCGCCTGCGCCGATGTTGCCAGCAGGTCTCCGAAGTAGCCGTCATCGCAGGGCGAGGTCGGCGCCAGCACCAGGATATCGCCGGGGCGCAGCTGCTCGATGGCGACATGCAGCATCCAGTTGTCGCCCGGCGGCGCGCTGATCGTCACCGCCGACCCAGCGATGGCCGCACCGCCGTAGATCGGCCGCATATAGCTTTGCATCAGCCCCGTGCGCCCCTGTGCCTCGTGCACTGTTGCAACACCGGCCTGTGCCAGCGTGTCGATCACCGAGGCATCGGCGCGCGGGATGGTCTGGACGACGACGCTCACAGCTCGTCCACCGTGCGCGGAAAGATCGACTGGAAGCCCTCGGCATACTTGCAGTCACGCCCGCCCGATTGGCCGCCCGAGTTGCGCTTGAAGTGGTTGGCGCGGTTCTGGGCGACGCGGGTGTAATACTCCCACAGGTGCTCCTGCCCCTGCATGCACTCGATGGCGGCACGTTTCTTGTCCCAGACGGGCGTGATGTCGAGGAAGGTGTCGGGCTTCCATCCCATCTGCTCGGTCTGGTGCGGCTCGAACAGGTAAAGCTGCGGCGAGCCCAGCACCTTTTGCCCCGGATTGTGGCCCCAGGCCTGCGCGATCATCCGGCAGTCGAGCGCGAAGCGCATCGTGTTCATGTGGTCGGTGTTGTAGGGGTCCCATTCCGAATGGGTCAGCATGAAGGACGGCTGAACCTCGCGGATCACGTCGACCATGCGGTCGCGCGCCTCGGGGCCAAGGTCGAGTGGGTAGTCGCCGATGTCGAAAAAGCGGATATCGGCGAGGCCCAGAGCCTGCGCGGCATTCTCGGCCTCGACCCGGCGGGCGGTCTTGACCTTGTCGAGGGTCATGCCCTCCTGCTTCCACAGCTTCGCGCTTTCGCCGCGCTCGCCGAAGCTGAGGCAGACCACCGTCACGTCGTAGCCCCTTTGCGCATGCAGGGCGATAGCCCCACCGCAGCGCCACACGAAATCCGCCGAATGCGCCGAGATGACCAGCGCGGTCTTGTTGGCACTCATGGCCGTCCTCCGTTGGCGCGCAGCGGCGCCTGTTCCGTCATGCGCCCGGCATACTCGGCCGAGGCAGCAATCCCGTCCAGCGGGAAGATGTGAACGCCCGCGATCAGGCTGTCCGGGTTGGCCGCGTCATAGGCGGCGAGATCCTCGAGAACCTCGGTCGGCTCGAACGGCACCAGCAGCTTTGTCACGTCCTTGGCGCGGCGCTGGATCACGGACATGGAGGCGCCGACGCCGCAGGCGATGGCGAACTTGATCAGCGTTTGCAGCTTGGTCGGACCAGCAACGCCGACATGGATCGGCAGGGTGCTGCCCGTGGCCTTCAGCCGTTCGGCCCAGGCGATGACCGGCTGTGCGTCAAAGGCGAATTGCGTGGCCATCGCCATCGCGGCATCGGTGCGCTGGGCAAAGGCGTTCTTCCACTGCACCGCCTCGTCCACCAGCCGCGTCGAGCCGTCCGGATCGATGTCCTTGTTGCCCTCGGGGTGCCCCGCCACGTGCAGGCGCTTGAACCCGTGCGTGTCGAACAACCCGGTTTCGAGCAGTTGCATCGAGCTGTGGAACTCGCCGAGCGGCGTGGTCGGGCCACCGGCAAGAACCAGCGCCTCGGTCACGCCCGCCTCTTCGGCGTAGCGGCGCAGCCAGGTGTCCAGCGCGGCGCGGTCGGGCACGATGCGCGCGGGCACGTGCGGCATAACGGTAAAGCCTTCTTCCGCGATGCGCTTCGCCGTCGCCACCATGTCGTCGATGGGCGTGCCCTCGATATGGGCGATGTAGACGCGGGTGCCCGCGGGCAGGATCGCGCGGAAATCCTCGATCTTGGCGGCCGTGCGCGGCATCACCTCGATCGAGTAGCCTTGCAGGAAGGCGGCCATCTGCGCGCTGCCCTGCTGCGCGTCGCGCTTGCCGAAATTCAGGATTGCCATGTCGTCACTCCTTTCCGGGAACGGGAGGCGTTCCGTGGGTATGGAAACTCGGGATGGTCTTGAGGCCCCAGGCCTGGCCCTTCTTGCGCTCGGTCTCGGTCCAGGTGACGGTCTGCCAGTCCGGGGCCAGGATCAGCCGCGCACCGGCGTTGGCCAGCTCTACGCGATTGCCCGCCGGTTCCCAGACATAGAGGAAGAAGGTGCCCTGGATCGCGTGCTTGTGCGGCCCGGTCTCGATATGCACGCCGTTTTCCAGGAAGATGTCGGCGGCGCGCAGGATATCCTCGCGCTGGTCGGTGGCGTAGGTGACGTGGTGCAGCCGCCCGTTGCCGCCGCCGTGCTCTTCGGTGCAGGCCAGATCATAGGTCTTGTTGTTGACCGTGAACCAGCAGCCGCCGAGACGGCCATTGTCCAGCTGGATCTGTTCCGTCACGCGGCTGCCGAGGCAGGTCGTCATGAAGTCGCGGAAGGCGGTCACGTCCTCGGACAGAAGGTTCAGGTGATCCAGCCGGCGCGGACAGGCGCCCTGCGCGTGGAACCGGGACGCCATGTTCTTGAGTGCCGGGCGGTCAGCCTCGGGCGGGACATAGCGGTTGGTGTCCCAGTAGAGCTCGAACACATGCCCGAACGGGTCCTCGAAGCGAAAGGCGCGGCCGTGGCCCATGTCGCCTTCGACCCAGCCATGCACCTTGTAGGGGCTGGCCTCGATCGCCGCTACGCGCCGTTCCAGCGCCTGCGGGCTGCTGACCCGATAGCCGATATGGCCGACGCCCGTGGTGTGGTGGCGCGTGAGTTTCAGCGAGTGGAACTCGTAGTCCTCCCAGGCGCGCAGATAGGCGCTGGTCTCATCCTGGCCCGACAGCTTCAGCCCGTAGACGCGGGTGAAGAAATCGAGGCTTTCCTCGAACTTGTCGGTGAAGACCTCGACATGGCCCAGGTGCGCGACGTCGAAACAGGGCTCGGTCATGGGCCTCTCCCTCAATTGAACATGGTGTTGGGCAGGATCAGGCTGATCTGCGGAAAGGCGATCAGGATGCCCAGCGTGACCAGCATCGCGCCCCAGAACGGCAGCACCCCGCGAAAGATCTGGCCCAGGTCGACATTCGGCGCGACCGATTTCACGATGAACACGTTGATGCCCACCGGCGGAGAGATCAGCCCCATTTCCAGCGTCAGCACCACCAGCACGCCGAACCAGATCGGGTCGATCCCCAGTTGCATGATCACCGGGAAGAAGATCGGCAGGGTCAGCACCAGCATGGCGAACCCTTCGAGGAAGCAGCCCAGCACCATGTAGACGAAGAGGATGATCAGCAGCGTCCCGATGACGCCTGCATCCAGCGCGGCCAGGAAATTGCCCACCACGTCCGGGATATGGCTGAGCGCGAGGAACGGGTTGATCATGTGCGCCGCGATCAGGATCAGCATGACCGTCGCGGTGGTCACGATGCTGTCCTTGGCCGCCGCCCAGAAGGAGGCGAAATCCAGCTTGCCGATGGCAAGGCCGTAAAGGATCACGAGGCCCGCGCCGACGCCCGCCGCTTCTGTCGGCGAGAAGAAGCCGCCATAGATGCCGCCGATGGTCAGCAGGATCACCGTCAGGATGGGCAGGGCGCCGAGGATGCTCTTGCGCTTTTCGGCCATGCTGGTCTTCGGCCCGGCGGGGCCGAGGCTCGGCTTGATCCAGCACAGCAGCGTGATGGTCAGCACGAAGGCCGTCAGCAGCAGCAGGCCCGGCAGCACGCCGGCCAGGAACAGGCGCCCGATGCTCTGCTCGGTCAGGATGGCGTAGATGACGAAACCCGTGGACGGCGGGATCAGGATGCCCAGCGTGCCGCCCGCGGCGACGACGCCGGTGGACAGCCGCGGATCGTATTCATAGCGGTCCATCTCCTTGAGGCTGACCTTGCCCATGGTCAGCGCAGAGGCGACCGAAGATCCCGACAGCGCGGCAAAGCCGCCGCAGCCGATCACCGTGGCGCTGGCCAGCCCGCCGCGGACCTGGCCGATCATCGCATAGGCCGCGTCATAGAGTTGCCGGCTCATGCCGGTCTGGGTGGCCACGTTACCCATCAGGATGAAGAGCGGGATGATGACCAGTTCGGAATTCGAGGCCAAGGTGAAGGTCTCGGACGCCAGCAGGCCCATCGCGGCGTTCCAGCCGTTCAGGATCCAGATTCCGACGAACCCCACCAGAAACATCACGAAGGCCACGGGGATGCGGAACATCAGCAGCACCAGCAGGATGCCGGTGCCGACCAGGCCGATCATCTCGCCGCTCATTGACCGGCCTCCCATTCGCGGCGCACGTCACGCCCGGACACGGTCAGTTCGACGGCGCGCAAGGCCATGCCCAGTGCCGTCAGCACCGAAAAGCCGCAGAGCGCCCACTGGAACCAGACCTTTGGCAGTTGCAGCAGGTTGGTCGACAGGTTCAGCATTGCCGAGAGTTTCGCGCTGTCCCAGACCGCCCAGGCGATGAAGGCAAAGATCACCGCGCCCAGCGCCGCCGAGACGATGTCCAGCACGCGGTTCATCAGGCCCGGGAATTTCTTTTCCAGCAGGTCGACCGAGATGTGGCCGCCCTTGCGGTCACACAGCGCCATGCCGCCGAAGACGAGGATGACCATCGTCATGGTGATCAGGTCCTGCGAGCCGAACATCGGCTTGCCGAATGCCCGACCGATCACGTCAACCAGGATCACGCCCACTTCGGCGATCACGGCCAGCGTGCCGATGATGGCGGACAGGCCGATCAGCCCGTCCGCCGCCTTTCTGAGTGCTGACAGCACTTACTGGCCCTGCATCGCGGCCAGCGCAGCCTCGCCGCCGACCGAGGCGACATAGGCGTTCACCACGTCGGACACCGCGTCGGCAAAGGCCTGCGCTTCTTCTTCGGTCAGGTCGACCACGGTGTTGCCGCTGTCGGCACGCGCCACGTCCAGCGCAGCGTCTGCGGTGGCGTTCCACGAGGTTTCCGCCGAGGCCGACACATCGGCGCGCATGCCGTCGAGTGCGGCCTTCTGCTCGTCCGTCAGGGCATCGTACGCGCCCTGGTTCATCACCGTGAAAAAGGCGAGGCGACCCAGGTTGGCGCCCAGCGTATAGCTGCTGGCGACTTCGTCCAGTTTGAAGTCGGACAGGGTGGATGCACCGGTGATGACGCCGTCGATCAGGCCGGTCTGAAGCGCGTTGTAGACCTGGTTGATCGGCATCTGCACCGGCGTCGCACCCAGCGCCTCGGCCACCTGCGCGGCGGTCGCGCCGGCGACGCGCACCTTGAGGCCGGCCATGTCGGCAGGGGTGCGGATCACCTTGTCCTTCATGATGAAGATGTTGGGTTCCGACGTCCAGAGCGCGACCGCGTGGGTGCCCGGAAACTCGCCCGAGATTTCGTCCCAGGCGCGCCACAGCGCCTCGTCCCCGCGCGCGTCGAGCGGGATTGCGTTCGGCAGCTCGACGATCATGGTCTTCTGGAACTGCGAGCTGGTGTAGCCCGGCAGGCCCCAGCCCAGATCAGCCACGCCCTGCACAACGCGAACATACTGTTCGACGGGGCCTGCGCCCAGTTCGCCGCCGTGATAGCCGCGCACCGTCACCGCGCCGCCGGTGGCGGCCGACAGGTCGGCGTTCAGCTTTTCGATCACGCTGGCGTTGATCGTGTGGAACGGCGGGGTGAAGTTGGCAAATTTCAGTTCCGTCGCCTGAGCGGCGACAGCCGATGCCGCGATAGCGACGCCGGCAAGAATGCTGGTCAGTTTCATTGTTGTTCCTCCCGTTGGGTTGGCCCGCACCCCTCGCGCGGGCCGCGCGACGGGCAACGCATAATCGATAGCGCCGCCCGCCTCACATTCAATCTCTCGCAGAGAGCATAAGTTCTGTCTATTCCGCTGCGACGCCGGACGACTTGGTGCGCCAGCTGTCGGCATAGTTTTCGCGGGCCTCGGCCGCGTAGGGCGTCGGCGACACGCGCACGCGGATATCGGTCTGTTTGTGCGGCTCTGTCGAGGTCTTGGCGGTGGTCTCGGGCTCACCCCATTTCAGCGTCAGCACATCGCCCACCTGCACGTCGCTCGACACGACGCCGAGGCTCAGCACGCAGCGCTCGTTCCAGGAAAAGCCGTTGAACATCGACATGCCGACCATCTTGCCGGACTCGTCGCAGACCATGTCGGCGCTGGACGAGGCGTAGTTCGGCTGCGGGAAGTCGATCCACTTGTAGGGTGTGCCCTGCTCGAAGGCGCTGGCGATGACCTTCAGCACGTCTTCGCGGTTCCACTCGAAGGTGACTTTCTTGCGCTTGGCGCCCTCGGCCTTGATCTTTTCCAGCGCGGCCTTGCCGACGAAGTCGGGCTTCTTCCACCCGATGTAGAAGTCATAGCCCAGCTCGAACGGGTTGACGTAGTAGTCCTCGATGTTGTCGGACACGAAGGAGCCGCCGATCGCGCCCGCGGCCTCATACATGTCGGCACCCAGCCAGTCGCGGTAATCGGCCAGCATGCCGTCGCCGGTGTAGATGCCCGGCAGAGGCGACGGGATCCAGCCCGACTCCAGCGTGTTGGTCGAATAGGCCCGGCTGCCGCACTGCACCAGGCTGACGCCTGCCGTCCTGGCCGATTCCAGGATCACCGAGTGGATGTAGTCCTTGTCCTTGTAGGGGCCCCAGACCTCGAGGCCCGGTGCGCCGGACATGCCGTGGCGAAGCGCCTGAACCTTCTTTGAACCGATGTTGATCCAGTCGACATGGAAGAACTTGATGTCGGGGATCGGGCCGCCGTTCATCACTTCGAAGATCTTGTAGGCCTCGGGGCCTTGGATCTGATAGCGATAATGCTCGCGCAGCACGCGCTCGCCCTCGGGGCGCGACGGCGAACGGGGGTCATAGCGCAGGCGGACGTTCCACTTGCCCCATGCGGCGGCGAACATCAGCCAGTTCGAGGTCGGCGCGCGGCCGACCAGCACATACTTGTCCTCGCGCTCTCGGAAGATGATGTGGTCGCCGATCACGTGGCCGTTCGGCGTGACGGGGACGAAATGCTTGGCCCGGTTCAGCTCGAAATTGGCAAAGCTGTTGATGCCGTGATGGCTGAGGAACTCGGTGGCCTGCGGGCCCTCGACGAGCAGCTCGTCCATGTGGTGCGACTGGTCGAACAGCACGGCGGACTCGCGCCACGCGGCCTGTTCGTTGCGCCAGTTCTGGAATTCCGGCGCCACCACCGGATAGACATACATCCCCGTGCGCGAGTTGCGCAGCATCTCGACCGGGTTCTTCCACTGATTCATCACATCGCTGAGACTGGGCATTCCGGGTTCCTCTCTCCCACTTGGTTCAGTCATTCCCCCACAAGCGACAGGCCCGGCACGCGCTCGGCGAGGCTGGGATCCTGGCTTGTGACGTATTCCAGGTTGGTCCGCGCAAGGCGGGCATGTTCGCGGGCCAGCGCCTCGGCCCTTGCCCCCTCGCGGTTGCGGATCGCGTCGAAGATCGCGCGGTGCTGCCACTGGGCGCGGCGCAGGCTGGCGCGGAAATCGGGGATCAGTTCCTGTCCCTGCATGAAGGCGCCGGGCGAGGCGGCGGGCAGACGGCCCATCCGCTCGACCTCGCGGGCGATGACGCTCGACCCGGCCAGCCGCGCCAGCAGGTCATGGAACCGGTCGTTGAGGGGGACATAGGCCTTGAAGTCGAGTTCACCCTCGGTGGCGCGGTCGAGCCCGTCCAGCACCTGCGCCATCTCCTCGGCGAGGCCGGGACGGATGCCGCGTTCGGCGGCGAGGCGGGCGGCGGTTCCCTCGAGCACGCCGCGCAGCTCGATCGCGTCGCGGATGTCGTCCATCGAGAAACGGGAAACGCGCACGCCGCCGGTCTCGTTCCTCTCCAGCAGCCCCTCGTCCACCAGCCGGTCCATTGCCTGACGCAGCGGCGTGCGCGAGAGCCCCAGCCGTTCGGCCAGGGTCGTCTCGGGGAGGCGATCGCCGGGGACGAATTCGCCCTCCAGTACCAGCGACCTGAGATCCATCAGAGCGCGCATGAACTGCGCGTTGCGCTCCTGCCGGTCCATGCTTGCTCCTCCCCGAGTGGCGAGAAGGTAGTTTGTATACAGAAATCGGTCAATGCCTTTCCGAAAAGGGTGTATTCGGTTTATTTTTCCAGATTTTGTATACCGAATGACGGGGTGGCGGCCCCGTGTCGGATCGAATCGCCAGCGATCAGCCAACTTTTGCAAGCGGCCTGCGACCTGCTATGAAAGGCCCTGCGGCGTGATTGGCGCCGCCCAAAGATCCTGGACGATGACGCAGCAAGACTTCCCCGACCACGAATACCTGACGGTGCGCGAACTGGCCGACCTGTTGCGTCTAAAAGAGCGCAAGGTCTACGATCTGGCCGCCTCGGGCGCTGTGCCGTGTTCTCGTGCGACCGGAAAGCTGCTTTTTCCCGCCGCCGAGATCCGCGCCTGGGTCGCGCGCGCGCAAAATGGCGGCGCGGCAGAGGCGGGCCCGGGGCCGCCCATCGTGCTGGGAAGTCATGACCCTCTTCTGGACTGGGCGATCCGCCAGTCGCGCTGCGGTCTGGCCACTTATTTCGACGGCTCCTTCGACGGGCTCGACAGGTTTCTCAACGGCGAGGGCATCGCCGCGGGCCTGCATGTGCAGGATGCCGCCAGCGGCCGCTGGAACGTGCCAGCAGTCGAGCAGGCCGCCGCCGACCGAAACGCGGTGCTGATCGCCTTCGCGCGGCGTAGCCGCGGGCTGGTTCATCGTGGCGACGGTCCGCCCCTGGTGCGGCTGGTCGACGTGGCTGGCCGGCGGATGGTGCCCCGCCAGCCGGAATCGGGCACTGACCGGCTGTTCCGCGCCTGCGCCGCTGCCGAGGGGCTGGACCTGACATCGGTCATCGTCACCGACCTCGCCCGAACCGAGGATGACGCCGTCGCTGCCGTCCGCCGGGGCGAGGCCGACGTGACCTTTGGCCTCGCCTCGGTCGCGCGCGGTTATGGCCTGGAGTTCTTGCCGCTGGTGCAGGAGGAATTTGCCCTGCTCATCGACCGCCGCGCCTTTTTCGAGCCGCCGTGGCAGGCCCTGATGGGCTTCTTTCGCGGGGCGGACTTTGCCCAGCGGGCGACGGCGCTGGAAGGCTACGACATTTCCGGCCTTGGCACCGTATTGTGGAACGCCTGACCGCCGGATGCGGCTGACTGCGTGCTGACGCCCATAGATGGCCACCTGTGCAAGGCCGAACCAGCATCACGGCGCCTGATGGATCGGTCGCGGATGGGGGCGGGCGCACTCGGCTGGACAGGGGATCGGCAGGGCCGTCAGCTGACCCGCGCGATCCCGGTCGTCACCTGTCGTAATAGGCCTTGCCGTATCTGGAATAGGCTCCGTACTGGTCGCCATACCCGTATTTGCGGATCCGCTTCGCATTGACCTGGGTGATCGCAAAGCCGGTGATCGTCTGGCCGAAGGCCTCGAACAGGCGCACACCGTTGAGAACCTGCTCGCGCGAGGTCGAATCCCATTTCACGGCGTAAAGCACGCTGTCCGCGAGAGAGGCGATGATCCGGGCATCCGGAACCACCAGCACCGGCGGCGTGTCGATGATGATGTGATCGTATTCGGTCCTGAGCGCGTTCAGCAAGTTCTTGAATGCCGGGGACGAGAACAGGTCGGCCGGGTTCACGTCGCTCTTCTGGCCAATCAGAACATTGATCCCCGTGGTCGGTTCCGTGACGACAGCCTCGTCGAGGCTGACCGTTCCCGTCACCACGTCGAGAAGCCCGCGGGTATCGTCCGAGATGTCCAGGTAGTTGTTGAGCGTCCGCCGCCGGATGTCTCCTTCGATAAGCAGGACGCGCTTGCCCAGGCCGGAAAGGTTGAATGCCAGCGAGAGCGATAGCGATGTCTTGCCTTCCCCCGGAATGGAGGAGGTGATCATGATGACCTTCGGCGCCTCGGCCAGGTTCCGCATCAGGATCGATGTGCGCAGGTTGCGCAGGGACTCGATCTCAGGCGAGGTTGGGTTGGACACGAGGAAGTTAAGCAATTCCCGGCGCCTGCGCTTCCTGATCGGGAAGGCCGGGACCGAGCCCAGCACGGGCAGACCGGTCAGGTTTTCCAGGTCGGTCATGTTCTGGATGCGGTTGTTCAGGAACTCGCGCACCAGGAGGAAGGCAAGGCCGATGACGAACCCGACAAGCAGGGACGCTCCCAGGATCAGCCGCTTGCGCGGGCTGTCGGCGAGTTGCGGCACGAGAGCCCGGGACATCACGCGCGAGTCGGAGCGGACAAGCCCGACCTGCACCGTCGCCTCCTGAAGCCCTGTCAGGAACGTCTGGTAGAGATCCCGCGAAACG
This sequence comes from Thetidibacter halocola, assembly GCF_018224955.1. GTDB lineage: Bacteria > Pseudomonadota > Alphaproteobacteria > Rhodobacterales > Rhodobacteraceae > Thetidibacter > Thetidibacter halocola. The sequence continues at coordinate 517,088 of NZ_JAGTUU010000004.1, read as the reverse complement.
GCGAGTTCCCTCTGCATCTGTTCGATCATCTGCAGGTCGCTGCTTTGCACGTCGATGCGGGACTCGAGGCCGGTCAGCGATTGGGACAAAGCGTCGATTTCATTCTGTATGCGCGTGCGGGAAAGGCGGGTGGCATCGGCGAGCGTGCGCGCCCGCTCGAGGAAGGCCTCGCGATCTCCGTTGTCGCCTTCGAGAGACTCGTCAAGGCGCGACCCGGCGCGGATCAGGAACTGGTCGTCGAAGGCGGCGAGGATCTGGCTCTTGGACAGCGAAGCCAGAGCGGCGTCCTGTGCGTCGGACTGGATCCGGACCGTCACCAATGCATCCTGGCGGCTTTCAAGGCGGTCCCGGAATTCCTTGGCCTGGATTTGCACGGCCTGAAGCGCCTCACGGTTGATCAGGTCGGTTGCCGATTGAAGGGACGTGATTTCGGTTTCCCGCTCACGTAGGTCTGCTTCCAGTTTTCTCGCGCGGTCGGACAGCCAGTCGATGGCCTGCTCCGTCTCGACATACTTCGCATCCAGTTGGGACTGGACATAGACTTCGGCGACGGTATTCGCCAGCTGCGCGGCGACCGTCGGCCTTGACGCATTGGCAGTGATCCGCAGCAGGTATGTGTCTATCACTTCGGTCGCATTTACCGATGACTGCACCCAGTTGATGGCGCGCCGCCTGGCCCATTGTTCAATCTGTTCGTCGGTCGAGGGCAGGTTCGCAACCGGCATCCCCAGCAGTTCCTTGAGATTGTCCTTCCAGGTCTGGACGGGAGGGGTGGTGAACATCGGATCCTGCGCCAGGTTCAGCCTGGCGACGACCATCTCGGCCATTTCGTGCGACTCGATCTTGGCGATTTCCGTGTTGAGCGTCACGTAGTCGACGGACGTGCCTGTGACGACGGCCTCGAGGTCAAGCAACGGGGATTCCCGCGGCGTGAATTCGACGACGGCCGAGGCGGTGAATGCCGGTTGCGCGACCCGATACGCGTAGTAGCCCCCGACAACGAAGCAGGCCAGCATGCACAGAGCCACCCAGACACGTCCGCGCCAGATCGTGCGGAGCAAGACAAACAAATCCAGTTCGTCGCGCTGGCCGAACGATAAAAGCTTTGTCTTTGGTGCCGAGGGGAGGTCAGTCTGGCTATTCATCATTCTTCTCTCAGCAGCACAGGCGATCCGCCCGTCTTGGCCAAAAAGACACGCAATTCCCGCCGGGTTTAGGGACTCGTCACCAGACGGTCAACCTGCTGCTGCCGGGTGGCGCGTGCGCGCCTTGTTGCGTCCAGCGGAGCGCATCGCACTCTGCACCCAAGGAACGTTTACCATATCCGAGCAGCTTCCGGGTTTCGACGGCATGACGGATGCGACGCATCGACGTGCCGGGTGGACCTTAGGAGCACACGAGGAGCTGTCAATGGGATACATCAATGTTGAAGGCGCGATGATCGCGCGAACGGCCAGCGGCGAGCAGATCGCGCGCGCGCGCCGCTACGTGTATCATCAGGGGACGGATGTTCTGGCTCGGCTCTACACCGACGTGGGTCTGACCGACCTGCTGGCCAATCCCACGATCGCGGACGAGACCGGAACCTTCGAACCCTGCTACACCGTGGACGGTCTCTATCGCATCGTCATCGAGACGCCGAAGGGCGAGCGTGTGGCGGTGTTTGACAATATCGACGTCAGGTCCGCCGAGGTCGCGGCAGCGGCGTCGGCATCGGCGGCTGCGACGGCCGCGCTCTCTGCCCAGCGCTGGGCGGCGGAAACCGAGGATTCGATCGTCGCAGACGGATTGCATTCCGCGCTTCACTATGCGGCGAAGGCCGCAGCCTCGCAGGTTGCCGCCGGCTCGTCGCAGTCCGCGACCGAGGTCGCCCGGACCGCGGCAGAGACTGCCCACACTGGCGCGGCTGCGGCGCGGGTCGCGGCGGAAACCGCGCAGGCCAGCGCGGAAGGCGCGCGCACCGTTGCCGAGGCCGCGCGCACCGCATCGCTGGCCGCGCAGACCGTCGCGGAGGTTGCCGGGTCCGGCGCGCAGGCGGCACGGACGCAGGCCGAGCTTGCGGCGATTGCCGCCGGGGCGCCGATCCATGCCAGCACGGCGGCGGGGCTGGCCGCAACGTCGAATGGCGATGTGTTCCTGGTCTCGACAGCGCCGGGCATCCAGGTGCGGCAGAACGTGTCCGGCACGGCTTCCGTGTTGGGCTGGCTCGGCGAAGTGCTCTATGACAACGCGGCGTCGGTCATCGCCTCGACCGAGACGGGTTTTGCAACCGGAGCCATCATCCGCACGCGTGAAGGCGCCTTTGCCTACAAGGTCGCGGCCGCGAATGCTACGACTCACCATCTGACGACCGCGGGCGGCGTCAAGCTGCACGTCCTCCCCGGGCCGGACGGCTATGCAAACATCCTCGCCTTTGGCGCGACGGGGGTTGCCGGACAGAACCAGAATGCGGCCCTGGTCGCCGCAGCCGCGTCGGGCCTGCCGATCGTGCTGCCCGCGACCGGCGGGCGCTACGAGTTCTCCAGCACACTCCAGCTCACCGCGCCTTGGCGCGGGCTCTACACCGCCTGGAGTTCGCAGACCGTCAACCCCGGCGCAGAACTGAAGTTCACCGGAACCGGCACCGCGATCGTGACCGGACTCAGCCTCGAGTGCCTAGAGTTGACGGCCGACACGACGGTGGCGGGACAGTCGGGCATCCGCATCGAAAACTCGGTCTTCGGCGTGAAATACCACGACATCACGCTGCGCGACTTTGACGGAACGAGCTTTGCTGTTGGTTTGAAGAACTCGCGCGCATCATTCTACACGGATTTCAATGGCATCCACATCCGTAACGACAACCGTGACGGCGCGGTGGGTCTTTATGTTTCGGGCCTGGGCCTGCCCAACAGCAATGCCAACACGTTCACCAACGTGTTCATCACCGGGCGGCTTGTCGATTTCTTCCACATCGAGGGCAACAGCAACAAGTTCATCAACGTGAACGCGACCCCTCGGCTGGACGCGATGACCACGCTGACCTTCAGTTCCCTGTTCAAGATCGAGGGCCATCTGAACAGTTTCGACACGGTCTATGTCGAACCCTTCGGCAGCGTCTATCCCACCCGGGTGTGGCAGTTCACCACCGGGTCGGGCGGTCTGGGAGCGAATTCCAACAAGTTCCAGAACGTCTACCTCGCGTCGATCGGGGGCAATGGCAACCCGTATGCGCTGGTCGAGGATGTCGGCACGAACAACGACGTCCAGATCCGCCCGATCAGCTTCAATTTCCCGCAAGGCGCGGGCACGCCGAAAGGGCAGGGCAACCTGATCTTCAACGCGGGGTTCCGGGCGATCGACGTCGCCGGAATGCCGAAAGGGTGGCAGAAGAGCGGCACTGGAACGGTGACGCGGCTCACCTCTCCGGCGCGCGGCGACGCCTATGTCATGTCGCTTGATGTCGTGAACAGCGCGGTGACGCTGCAACAGGTGCTTGTGACGACCGCGAACCCGGTCACCTTCAACTGCCTTGGCACCTACCCGCCGGCCAAGTTCGAGGGGCAGACGATCACGGTCGGGGTGTGGTGTCTGTCCTCGGTTGCGGGCATGGGGTCCATTGCGGCGAATGCCGGCGGGCCGACCGTCGGATCCATGAGGCACACGGGATCCGGCAAGTGGGAGTTCCTGACCGTGCAATTGCGCGGCGCGCCCGTCATGACCACGCTTCAGGTGCAACTGCGGACGCATTTCCAGAATGCCGCCCAAACCGGAACCGTCCATTTCAGCGAACCGGTCCTCGTGATGGGCGAGGATGTGCCGCGCAGCCCCGAGCCGCGTCCTCTGAACGACGCCGAGGCGGTCCTGGCCGGGCGGATCGTGAACAATCCGATCGTGACCTTCCCGGATGGCAATGCCACGCCGAGCATCATGGACGGCAACGTGTTCATGACCGGGAACACGGCTGCCACCACGATCACGAATTTCACCGGGCGGCATGTCGGCGGCGGTGCGCAGGATATCCGCATCTTTGTGAACGACAGCAACACGACCCTTGCGAACAACAGCAACATCCGCACCACGACCAACGCCAGCAAGGTGCTTGTTCGCAATACGGTCTGTTCGTTGCTGTGGAACGGGTCGCGCTGGATCGAATACTGATCTTCCGGCCCTGCTGAAACTCTGGAGCCCCTGTCGTCGACAGGGGCTTTCGGCGTTTTGTGGAACCTGCGCGAAAGGGCCTTGATCCTGAGCGGGTTCCATGGGTTTCCCATGCGATGCACACCCTTCTGGCGAGGTGCCTTGAACCAAGAGTCTGCCTTCTTTATAGGCGCTGCAAGAGGGCTGCCGGAAAGAGGGTTTTCCATTCGGCCCGGGGCTGCTTGAATGGCCTGCGGGCGATGACAAAGATATCTATTGGACAGGCCGTTGGCCCTATCCTCAGTAATTTCCAATCCCTTTTGCCGAGACGCCAAGGGCAGCGTGGCGCCACGGACGGAGAAAGCCAATGAAGCAGCGCAAGGGCATCATTCTAGCCGGAGGGTCGGGAACGCGGCTCTATCCGATCACGATGGGTGTCAGTAAACAGCTGCTGCCGGTCTACGACAAGCCGATGATCTACTACCCCCTCTCGGTGCTCATGCTGAGCGGCATCCGGGATATCGCGATCATCACCACGCCGGAAGACCAGACGCAGTTCCAGCGTCTTCTCGGCGACGGATCGCAGTGGGGGCTGTCCTTCACCTATATCGTCCAGCCCTCGCCCGACGGCCTGGCGCAGGCCTATATCCTGGCCGAGGATTTCCTCGATGGCGCGCCATCGGCGATGGTGCTGGGTGACAACATCTTTTTCGGTCACGGCCTGCCTGACCTGTTGCAGGCGGCCGATGGGAGAGAGACCGGAGGCACCGTGTTCGGCTATCATGTCTCGGATCCGGAGCGGTATGGCGTTGTGGCCTTCGGCGCGGATGGACTGGCACGCGAGATCATCGAGAAACCCGAGGTGCCTCCGTCCAATTACGCGGTGACGGGGTTGTATTTCCTCGACGGTCGCGCACCGGAGCGGGCACGATCCGTGCAGCCCTCGGCGCGCGGTGAACTCGAGATCACGTCGCTGCTCCAGATCTATCTGGACGAGGGCACGCTGGACGTGCAGCGCATGGGGCGCGGATATGCCTGGCTCGACACCGGCACCCATGCCTCGCTGCTGGATGCGGGGAACTTCGTGCGCACCCTGGCCATGCGGCAGGGCATGCAGACCGGCAGCCCAGACGAGATCGCCTTTGCCAATGGCTGGATCGATCGGGCAGGGCTCGCGGCCAGGGCGGACCTGTTCCGCAAAACCGCCTATGGTGCCTATCTGAAGGCATTGCTCGGGGACTGACAGCGCATCCGCGAAAGGGTCTGTCCGCTCATGGCCAGCCAGGTATTCGATCTTCGACGCTTGCGGCGCAGCTTCCTCGGCGTGTCTGGCCTTTACCTGCTGGGCATCCCGCTGATGCTTCTGGCCAACATCGTTCTGGCGCGCACTCTCAGCGTGGCCGAATTCGGCGCCTTCGGGTTTGCCATCTCGCTGGCGACCGTGCTGGCGATCCCGGTCTCGGGCGGGCTGCCGATGCTTCTGACGCGCGAGGTGGCCACCTACAGCCAGAAGACGGACTGGCCGGCCTATCGCGGTCTGATCGTTGCGGCCCATCGCTGGGTCGCGGCCATCTCTGCGGTGATCGCACTGGGGCTGCTGACCTGGTGGCTGACCGCCGGGGGCGTACCGACCGGACCGTTGCTGATCGGCTTCCTTCTGGTGCCCTTCCTCGGCCTGAACGGTATTCGTGCCGGTATCCTGAAGGGCCTCGGCCGCCCGATGCTGGCAGAGGCGCCGACGCAGATCTTGCAACCGGCGTTGATGATCCTGGGCTATCTCGGCCTCGCCTGGCTGGGGCTGTCCTCGGCCATCCATGCGATGTGGTGGTATCTCTGCGTGGTAATCGTGGTCTTCGGGCTGGCATCGGTTATGCTGTGGCAGGTGCAGCCGTCTCAGGTGCATGGCGCGATGTCGGACCTCGGCGATCTGCCGCGCTGGCGGAGGTCGATCCTGCCCTTCGTCCTGATGAGCGCCGCGACAGTGCTGAGCACGCAGATCGCCGTTCTTCTGCTGGGGTTCTCCGGCCAGGAAGAGGCCGTCGCCCAGATGCGTGTGGCCGAACGCGGCGCGCAGATGGTGGCGCTCCCGCTGACCTTCATCAATTCCATCCTCGGTCCCTATTTCGTGCAGGCAATGACCGCGCAGGAAGCGGGCGCCCTGCGCCGGATCACCCTGCAATCGGCGCGGCTGACGCTGGCCGCGTCGCTGCCGGTCGCCTTGATCCTGGTGCTGTTCGGCCGCAGCCTGATCGGCTGGACCTTCGGTGCGCCCTACGACGCCCTGTCCTACCTGCCGATGGCGACCCTGATCGCCGCACAAGTCCTGTCGGTTGCCTTGGGCAATGGCGGGATGCTGCTGGCAATGGGCGGGCACGAGCGGCAGACGCTCTACAGCCTCGTGCTTTCGCTGGCGGTGAATGCCATGCTCTGCCTGCTGCTGATCGGCACCTACGGCGCGATGGGCGCGGCCATTGGCGCTGCGGCGGGCATCGTGACGGCAAAGCTGTATGTCTATGTCGTGGTCAGGCGCCTTTTTGGCTTTTCATCAGGTGTCGCATGAAGTCGAGGTCCGGATGCTGACGTTGGAACGGTTCGTGGAGCGCGTCGCACAAGGTATCGTCAGCCGGCTGGCGCGGCTGCGGTATCGGCGCTTTCTCGAGGTTGGCGGCCCGCTCAGCATCGGCCGCAATGTCGTGATGCGCAGTTTCCAGGGAGGGCAGGAGGGGCGCAAGTCCCAGCTTCGACTCGTGACTGCCGGGCACAACACCATCGGTGTCGGCGTGGTCATCCAGGGAACCGGAAGGTTGTTCCTGGGCGAGAAGACCTTTGTCGGCGATTACGCGGTCATCGGCTGCAACGCCGTGATCACCGTTGGCCGGGACGTGATGATCGCACAGGCCGTGACCATCCGCGACACCGACCACGCCTTTGACCGCACCGATATCCCGATGAACCGGCAGGGCATCACCACCGCCCCCATCCTGATCGGCGACGACGTCTGGATCGGGCATGGCGCGGCCATCCTGAAGGGGGTCACCATCGGCACCGGGGCCATTGTCGCGGCCGGGGCGGTGGTAACCCGCGACGTGGCGCCCTACGACATCGTCGGTGGTGTTCCGGCACGCGTCATTGGCCACCGCAGGACCGATGACAGCCCCTCGGAGACGGCCCAGGACGCGGAGAGCAGGACATGAGACTCCCCGACTTCCTCGTCGTCGGCGCGCAGAAGGGCGGAACCACGTCGTTGTTCGTGCTGCTGTCGAAGCATCCGCAGCTTTTCCTGCCTGGCCGCAAGGAATTGCAGTTCTTTTCCAGCCCGATGCTCTATCCCAAGGGGCTTGAGTGGTATTCGCAGGAGTTCTTTTCCACCTGCCCGAAGGACCGGCTGGCGGGCGAGGTCTCGCCGCAATACATGTATTCGACCGAGATCGCGCGGCGGGTGCATGACGCGCTGCCCGACGCAAGGATCATCGCGATCCTTCGCGACCCGATCGACCGGGCCTGGTCGCATTACCAGATGACATGCCGCCGTCAGCAGGAAACCCGCGCCCCCGAAGCGGCCATGGCTGCAGCGCTGGCGACGGACGAGACCGACACCGACGCGCCGGAGACCGCGCGGTATCTCCAGTTTTCCGACTACGAGCGCGTGCTGTCGGAATACCTGCGGCTTTATGGCCGCGACCGGCTGCTGATCCTGTTCCAGGAAGACCTGGACAAGCGCCCCGAGGCGGTGATGCGGCAGGTTTGCGCCTTTCTCGGTATCGACGAGGTGATCCCCGAAAACGTGAACGTCCGGGTCCACCAGTCGGGCGAGGTCCGGTTCAAGCTGCTCAGCCGGCTGGTCAAGGGAGACAATATCGCCCGCCGCGTGCTGCGCGCCTTCGTGCCGCGCAAGCTGCGGCCGACCATCGTCTTCTGGACCGAGATGTTCAACATCCGACCCGTCAAGAAGGATGGCGTGCCCGACAGTCTGCGCCACGACTTCGGCGCGTTTGCCCGCCGTCAGGCGGCCTTCCTCGAACGCGAGTTTGGCCTCGTGCCTCCCTGGCCCTCGGCCTCGGACGCGGATGCGGATGCCGGCCGCCCATGAGGTCGCTGGGCGACGATATCCTTCAGGCGGGGCCGTTCCGGGCCTTTCTGGGTGACATGGCTGCACTCGGTGTGACGCCTGTCGCTTCGGGCGGGCAGGCCTTTGCAGTTGTTGCCGCGCGGTCGAACCCGCGCTGGTGGCTGCTGCCGTTGGACAGCCGCCGGGCGACGGCGGCGGGGCTGGAGATGCTTCAACCGGTCACCACGGCGGCCGGGCTGGCCAAGGTGGCGATGCGCGGGCTGGCGCGGGTCGGACCGCTCGGGATGCTGGGCCGTGGCCAGGTTCGGCTGTCGGGGCTGCCAGACCTGTCCGGCGCTTTTGATGGGCAGGCCGCCCACATGGCCTGTTTCACTGGCACCGAGGGGCCACATCGCAAGACCGCCCTGCAGGTGATGGACAAGACCGGCGGGATCCTCGGCTATGCCAAGCTGAGCCGCGCGGCGCATGTCCGGACCTATGTGCGCAACGAGGCAAAGGTGCTGCGACAGCTGGCCGGGATGGGCCTTGCGTCGGCGGATGTGCCGCGGGTGCTGTCGCTGCGCGACGACGCGGCGCTGACGCTGCTGGTCACCGACAGCCTGAAATCCGCGTCCCACAGTGCGCCGCGCCAGCCGGGGCCGGCACATCTGCGCTTTCTCGAAGAGTTGCGGGACAGGACCCGGCGAACCGGTGCCGGGCTGGTGCTGGACGGGCTGGCGCAACGGATGGCGACGCTTGCGACGCGCGCCGGGAAGGGCTGGACCGACCGGATCGCACGGGTGCGCACGGCACTGGCGCCAATGGCCGACACGATCCCGGTCTGCCTGGTGCACGGGGATTTCACGCCGTGGAACAGCTTTCTCCAGGGCGGGCGGCTTTATGTCTTCGACTGGGAGTATGCCAGGCCCGACTGGCCCGTAGGCTTCGACCTGGCGCATTTCCTGCTGGCCACCATCCCCCCCGACCGGCAAGCCGACTGCCTGCCCGCCTTGCGGCAGGCGCTGGCCGCGGCGCATTTCGGCGGAGACGCACCGGCGGCCGGGCGTGCGCTGCTGATGTCGCTGGCCTGTCACGCGGTGTTCTACCTGGGCCGACTGGACGAGGCGGATCGCCCGCTGGCGGACTGGGCCGATGGCCCGGTGCGCGCCGCCATGATCGACCGTCTCATGGACGCGGCGGAGGTTGGCGCATGAACGGGTCCGGCCTGCGCGTCGGGGCGGTGGTCCTGACCTACAACAGCACCGAGGATCTGCCGGACTGCCTGGCGGGGCTGATCGCCCAACGCGGCGTCGACCTGCGGGTGATCGTGGTCGACAACGCCTCGTGCCCCGGGTCCCGCGCGCGGATGGAGGCGGACTTTCTCGCTGCCTTTCCCGGGGGAAGCGTCATCGAGGCAGACGGTGCCCGCGGCGATGCGGATGCGGCCCTGCCGGCGGTCTTCCTGCGCAACGCCGTCAACGCCGGCTATTCGGCGGGCAACAACATCGGCGCGCGGCTGGCGGCGGCGATCGGCTGCGACGCGGTGCTGGTCGTCAATCCGGACGTTCGCATCACCGATCCCGACTATGTGCGCCGGCTGGCCGCGCTGATCGTGGCCGATCCGAAAGCGGCGGTGACCTGCTCGGCGCTGAGCAACCTCTCGGGCGCGCAGGAAAACCCGATGACAGAGCCCGGCTTTGTCGAGGAACTGCTCTGGCCGGTCTCGATGCTGGTGGCTGGCCTGTCGCGGCGCCGCAAGGCATCCCCGCCGCTGCCCGAGGCACCCTGCCGGGTTGCCAAGGTTTCGGGCGCCTGTTTCCTGGTCCGGGTGGATTTCCTGCGACAGGTGGGATTTTTTGACGAGTCGGTTTTCCTTTACTGCGAGGAATCGATACTGATGGCGCAGGTCCGGGCCGCGGGCTGGCACATGATGATGGATCCGGGGATTCATGCGCTGCATGCTCACCGCGGCGGCGCCAAGGGCGATCCCCTGCCGCGGTTCCGCCTGTGGATGCAGAGTCGCAGCCGCTTCCACGAGGCGCATGGCGGCTACGGAGCGCTGCGGCGGACACTGCTGGCCGGATCGCGCTCGGCGTCGCTGGGCCTGGTCCGGGGACGGACCTTGTCGAGGCGGCTGCGCGATTACGCTGCCGGGACGCGGGTTGGACGAAAGGACTGAGCGGATGAGTGCGACGACGGACATGGCAGACATCCCGAGGCCCGCGGCCGCAGCCCCTGCCGCGACCAGGTCGGTCGAGACGGTTCAGTTCCTGCGGTTCGTCGCAGCCGGCATGGTCCTGATCGCGCATGTGAGTTTCTTCGTCCATCACCGCGTCGACACGGATGTGCGCATCCTCGGCGAGGTCGCCCAGGGCGTGGCCCTGTTCTTCGTGATCTCGGGCTTCATCATGACGGTCACGGCCAGCCCGCATTCCGGCGAGCCGGGTTTCGTGCGCTACTTCGCCCTGTCGCGGCTGATCCGGATCGTGCCGCTTTACTGGGCGGTGAACGCGGCCAAGCTGCTGGGCTTCGTGCTGGTCCCGGGCATGATCGCGGCCAATCCGACCGTGTCCAACGTCGTCTACTCGCTGCTTTTCCTGCCCGCGAAGAACGCCGACGGAAACATCGAGGCCTTTTACGGCGTCGGGTGGTCGTTGAATTTCGAAATGGCCTTCTATGCGTTGTTTGCGCTGGCCCTTCTGCTGGGCAAGAGACCCACCCGGTTCACGATCCCCATTCTTCTGGCGGCGGGCGCGCTGTCTTTCCTGAAGACGGAGGCCTGGCCGACTGCCGCCTACCTGCTGAGCCCGGCGCTGTTCAACTTTGTCTGGGGCATCCTGATCGGTGAGTGGTATCTGTCCGGACGCAAGCTGCCGGTGCCGATCGCAGTGGCGCTGATCGCGGCGGGAACGGCAGCGACCTTCGTGCCGCTGGCCGCGTTGCAGGGGCTCCTCGTGACGAAGGTTCACATGGGCGCCATCGTGCTCGGGTTCGTCGCGCTCGAGGACCGGATCGGGCAGGCGATCCCGAAACTGCTCACCTTCCTGGGGGATGCCTCCTATTCGCTTTACCTGACGCATCCGATGGTCGGGGTGCTGTCCGTGGTCGTTCTGCACAAGCTCGCGCCCTGGATGCCGTCCTCGCTGATCTTTGTCCTGACGGTCCTGCTGTGTCTCGTCTTCTCCGCCGCCAGCTTCATCTATTTCGAAAAGCCGATCACCCTTTGGTTGCGCAAGCGGCTGCTGAAACGCGGCAAGTCGGTCGAAAGTTGAAGAAGAGTCGGCTGTTCATGCGGAACACGTTGTCCACGAACTCGGGTAAGACATGAGATCGAAATCCCTTGTCCTGACATCGCGGGATTTCCTGACCTTCATTCTGGTCTCCTACGCCGTCGTCATATTCGCCTTCGTGGACGCGGGCCTGCGCAACTACCTTGTCCTGTTCGCGGCGATGCTGGGTGGCCTTCTGTTCTTCGTTTTCGGCCTCAGGTTGCACCGTCAGGCCTTCTGGGCTTTTCTGCTGCTGTCCTTCATGGCCATGCAGGGCCTGTTCGTGGGCGGGCGGGGCGAACTCGGATCAGTGTTGCTGACCCTGGTCTATGCCATGGGGTATTTCGCAATCGCCAGCATGCTTGACCGGGTGAGAGACAAGCGCGCCTTCGTGCAGGGCATGATGCGGACGCTGATCTATGCGTTCGCGATCCTCTCCCTCATCCAGATGGCAGCCTCGCTTGTCGGCCTGCCGATCCCCAACCTCGGATCAACCAGGGGTTTGTGGAGCTACAACTCCCTCGCTTTCGAACCCTCGCAGCTGGGCCGCGTCGTCGGGATCAGCATGCTGTGTTACCTGGTGCTTGACCGCCTGCCGGTGCTGCCGGGCCATGCCGAAGAGTCGCCCGGAACGCGCCAGAAGGTCATTCTCGCCTTTCTGACGACCATGCTCCTCAGCGGCAGCGCCCTGGCGGCGGCTGCGATCATTCTCGTGTATTTCATGTCCCGATCACTGATCCTCGTCATCTTCCTGACCAGCGCCAGTTTCCTGATCTGGCCGCTCTTCCTGCTCGTCGATTTCGGACCGCTCCAGCGGGTCGCGGCGATCCTGGCCAACCTTGGCACGCTCGATGCGGACGCCCTTCTGGATGCGGATGAGAGCGGCGCGGTGCGCATCATTCCGGCCCTGATCTACATGAAGGAAACCTCGATTCTCGACCTCGAGTTCTGGTTCGGCTACGGCAGCGATGGCCTGAGACGCTTTTTCCTGGGCCGCATTCCGGGTCTGGGGGAAAAGATTCCCGCCGGTTTCGTGCCCGGGTTCGCGGTGGTCTACGGCATCATCATGGCGGCCTTCTTCGCCTGGATCTTCGCCTTCCGCCAGGCCAACAGGACGACGGCGCCGCTGATCGGGTTCTGGCTGATCTTCATGTCGTTTTCCGCCTGGAACACCCAGGTCTTCTGGTATGGCCTGATCGTCATCCAGGTCGCCTGGGCGGCAAGCCGGGAAAACGCCCTCGAACAGGGCGAGGTCCGGTCATGAAGATCCTGATCTCTGCCTACAGTTGCGAGACCGGCCGCGGCAGCGAGGGCGAGATAGGGTGGCGCATGGTCAACGCGCTGGCCAAGCGGCACGAGGTGCGGGTCATCACCCGCGCCAACCTGCGCCCCGTGCACGAAGCCACCTTTGCCGAGGTGCCAAGACCTGCCGGACTGACCTTCGAGTATTTCGACCTGCCGTGGATCTTCCGCTTCTACAAGAAGGGAAAGCGGTTCTTTCTGGTCTATTATTACCTCTGGCAGATCGGTGTCGGTCTGCGCGCCCGGCGCCTGTTGCGCAGGGAACCCGCCGATGTCCTGCACCACCTGATCGGCGGGATGGACTGGATGCCCGCCGGGCTTGCCCTGTGCCCGGGGCCCTTCGTCTGGGGGCCGGTGGGCAGCGAGGACACGCACCCGGTCATCCTGCGGCACCTGTCGCTGAAATCCCGGCTGAAGGACGGGCTTCGGGTCGCGATGCGCGGGCTCCTGCGCACGGTCGAGCCCTTCACCCGCCTGACCGCGGCGCGGGCGGACATCATCCTCAGCCACACGCCAGAGACGATGCCGCGCCGCCTGGCCGCCCGCCTGCGACCCTTCACCCAGACCGGCATCGCAGACTTGCCCGGCCTTGCCCGGCCAAAGACGGATCTGGCCCGTGGACCGCGCCTGCGGCTGGTCTATGCGGGCGAGTTGAAGGACTGGAAAGGCGCGCGCATGGCGCTGGACGCATCGCTTGCCTTTTTGGAGACCGGGGCCGACGCCGACCTGGTGGTGATCGGCGACGGCCCGCTCCGGGCGGACATGGAGGCCGTCGCCCGAGCGCACCCGCAGGGCGCGCGCGTCACCTTCCTCGGCAAGGTGCCGATGGAGCGCCTGATCGACGAATTGCACGCGGGCGACCTGTTCCTGTATCCCAGCTTCCATCACGGGCTGGCGACCATCGTGTTGCAGGCCATGCTGACCGGCCTGCCGGTGGTGTGCATCGCGGGCGATGCCACGGGCCGCGCCGTGGGCCAGGAGGCGGGCGTCACCGTGCCACTGTCCGAGGACGAGGCGCCCGCCGAGGGTCTTGCCCGTGCCATCGGCGAACTGGCGGCAGACGAAGACCGCCGACAGGCCCTGGCGGCGTCAGCCCGGCGGATCGCGCTGGAACGCCATTCCTATGATGCGCTGTCGAGGCAGGTCGAACAGGTCTATCGGGATGCCCTGTCCGGCACCTCGGCGGCCGGCAAGCCGAGAGAGGTGCCATGAAGGCCCATATCGACGATATCCAGATACTGCGGGCCGTGGCGGCGCTGGCGGTCCTGTTCTTCCATGCCGAGCGCGAATTGTCGGCAGGCGGGTCCGACGCCCTCGCGCCGCTGTTCGTCGGTCTTGCCTGGCTGGGACAGGCGGGGGTCGACATCTTCTTCGTGATCAGCGGGTTCATCATGTATTTCGTGCATCGGGGGGATTTCGGTCGTCCGGGCATGATGGGGCGGTTCCTGCTGCGGCGGTTGGTGCGGATCGTGCCGACCTACTGGTTGCTGACCACGCTGACGGTGGCGGGGCTGGTTCTGCTGCCCGGTCTGTTCAACTCGCGATCCGTCGACTGGACCTGGATCGGAGCTTCCTACCTTTTCATCCCGTGGCAATCGCCGGCCGGAGACATCAGCCCGCCGGTCGGGCCGGGCTGGACGCTGAACTTCGAAATGTATTTCTACGTGATCTTCGGCGCGGTCCTGTTGGTGCCGAGGCGGGTGGCGCTGCCGGTGATGACAGTCTTCATGGTGGGATCGGTTATGCTGGGACTGATCCTGAAACCCGGCCTGCCAATCCTTGCCATGATGAGCGGCGCCCTGCTGATCGAATTCCTCTGCGGCATCTGGATCGCCTGGGCCTTTACCCGTGGCATGACGGTGGGTGGTGCTGCCCGGATTGCCCTCGTGGCGGCGGGGCTGGCGGTGCTCTGCGTTTCGCCTGTGTTCTACAGCAACGGCGACCTGGCCACCTGGTGGCGCCTGCCGTTCTTCGGCCTGCCGGCAGCGGCGCTCGTGGCCGCGACGATCCTGCGTCCAGGCCTGCAAGGCGCAGAGCGGGCCGGCAGCCCGGTTTCCCGCTTGTTCGTGGCGCTGGGGGATTCCTCTTACGCGCTTTATCTCAGCCACATCTTTACCCTGCGGATCATTGACCTGGTGCTGGCGCGACTGTTCCCACAACTGCCACTGGCCTTGGATTTCGTGCTGCTCGTCGTCGCGGCCGTCGTCGTGGGGCACCTGTTCTTCCTCTGGGTCGAGCGTCCGCTCTACCGGTTTCTCAAGCAGCGCCTTCCGGGCGGCAGGGCCGCGGAGGTGCCTGCGTGACCCTTCCCGCCATTTCCATCGTGGTCTGCTGCTACAACGCCGCCGCGACCCTGCCGCGGACCCTCGACAGCCTGCGCGCCCAGGATTTCGCCGATTTCGAGATCGTCGCCATCGACGACGGATCGAAGGATGACACGGTTGCCGTGCTGCACGAGCATGCCGCGCGCGAACCGCGCCTGCGGGTGCTGGAAAACACCGGCAACCGGGGCACCGCCTTTACCCGCCAGCGCGGGCTGGACGAGGCGCGCGCCGACCTCGTGATGTTCGTCGACGCCGACGACATCGCCGATCCACGCCTGCTGGCGCGGCTGCACGAAACGCTGACCGCGGATCCCGACCTGGTGGGCGTGGGCTGCTACACCACCTATTTCGTCGAAGAGGGCAACGACCTGGGGTTGCAGCGCGTCGGCCCCGAAAGCCGCGCCGCATTCGAACGCATCTACCGCGAGGCCAAGCTGCTGTTCATGGTGCCCTGCACGCTGTTCCGCAAGGCGGACGCGCTGGCGGTGGGCGGCTACCGCCAGGCAGTGATGCCCAATGCCGAGGGCATCCGCTACGAGGATTTCTCCGAGGACCTGGACCTGTGGTGCCGGCTATCCGACCTCGGCGCGCAGGGGCGCTATTTCCTGACCCTGCCGGAAAGCCTGCTGCGCTATCGCAAGCCGCTCGGATCGCTCTCGACGAGGAACCTCGGGCACATGCAACTCAAGATGCGCTGGATCAAGGATTGCCTGCGCCGCCGCCGCGCCGGCCGGCCCGAACGCAGCCTGGCCGATTTCATAGCGTCGCGCGGCTCCTGGGAGCGGCTCGGCGACTGGCGCTCCGACAAGGCGGCTGGCTTTTACAAGCAGGCCGGTTTCGCCTATGCGCGGCGCAATTTCGCCGGGCTCGCTTGGTATCTGATGCTGACCGGGGTGATGTCGCCCAAGCTGATCCGCCAGAAGATCGCGACCCAGAAGGTGACCCGATGAAGGACGTGATATCCGACAGCCAGGCGGCGTTCGAGGCCGAGGCGCTCGGGGCGCTGTTCGGCGGCATGGCCGAAGCCGGGCTGCGCCACGCGGTCCTGCGCAACTACGAGAACCTGCCCGACAGCGTCGGCGCACGCGACATCGACATCGTGGTGCACCCGGACGACCTGTCCGCCGCCTGCGCGCTGGTGGCGGATACTGCGCGTAGCATGGGCCTGCGCCTTGGCAACCATTTCGCTGACGAACGCCTGACCCAGTTCGCGCTGGTGCGGCGCGATGCGGATGGCGGGCTGCAACAGATCAAGATCGATTTCTTCATCCGCAGCGAGGTCTACGGGATCGAGATCCTGTCGGCCGGGGACATGCTGGCGGACCTGCGCCACCACAATGGCGTGCCGGTGGTCGCGGACCGCGTGCTGTTGCTGGACAAGTGGCTGTTTCACCTGCTGGTGGGCCGTCCCGTGCATGCGAAATACGACGCGGATTTCGCGGCGATCGCCGGGGCGGAGGGCGCCGCGCTGGTGCGCAGCCTGTCGCGTTTTCTGCCCCCGGCGCGCACGACGGAACTGGTGGATGCGCTGGCCGCGGGCAAAGGCTCGACCCTGGTTCTGGCCCGGGCGGAGCGCCGCCGCGCCCTGGCCCGGCTCTGGGCCGCGCAGGGGCTGGCCGCCCTGCCGCGCAGCCTGCGCTTCATGGGCTTCCGCCTGCGCGACCGGCTGCGTCCGCATGGCGTGTTCCTGTCGGTCAGCGGGCCGGACGGAGCGGGCAAGACCACGGTGATCGACATGGTGATCACCCAGCTTGGCGCCATCTACGGCGAGGGTGCGGTGCATTACGCCCATTTCCGGCCCACCATGCTGCCGCGCATCGCAGAAGTGGCAAAAAAGGCCCGCGCGGTCGAGACCGTGGACGTGAACTACGACCAGCCGCACCGGGCGAAGCCCTCGGGGCTGGGGGGGTCTGCGGCGCGGCTGGCCTATTACTGGCTGGATTACATGGGCGGCTATTTCCGCAGCGTGCGGCCGGTGCTGAAGCGGCGCGAGGTCATGCTGTTCGACCGCTATTACTACGACATGATCGCGGACAGCTTTCGCAGCCGGATCGCGCTGCCGATGCCGCTGCTGCTGGCCATGGGGCGCATCCTGCCGCTGCCGCATTACGCCTTCTTCATCCATGTCGACCCGGACGAGATCCACCGCCGCAAGCAGGAACTGACGATGGAGCGGATCGCGGCGCTGAACGCGCGTTACGGGACACTGGCCGATAGTGGCTGGCTGATCCGCATCGACAACAACGGCGCCCCCGAAGACGCAGCGGCGGCCATCGTCGACCGGATCGTCGCCGACCGTCACGCCCGGGCTCCACGAGCGTTGCGGTGATCGTCTTCTGTCACCTGCTCAACGATCGCTCGGGCAGTCCGACGGTGCTGCGCTCCACCCTGGAGGCGCTGAACGCACGCGAGGAGGGCCTGCTTTACGTCGGCTCGCAGGGACGCGGCGTGCTGGAGGAGGCAGGCGTGCCGACCCGCCGCTACTGGTATCGGCGCAGTCCGCACCGGATCGTGACGCTGTTCACCTACATGGCCAGCCAGGTCGCGCTGTACCGGGCGCTATCGCGGGCCGACGACATTCCGCGCGATGCCACCGTCTTCGTCAACACGCTGCTGCCCTTCGGGGCGATGCTCTGGGGGCGGCGCAGCGGGCGGCGGGTCGTTGTGCATGTCCACGAGGTGTCGATCTCGCCCGGACCGCTGCGGCGCTTCCTGACGCGCTGCGCGGGGCGGTGCGCCGACCTGCTGCTGTATGTCTCGAACGATCATCGCGCGCGTCTGCCGATCGATGGCCCGCCGGCGCGGATCGTGCCGAACCCGGTCAGCCCGGCGCTGGCGGCCCGCGCGGCCAAGGCGGCGCCCCGCCAGAAGGGGCCGTTCACCGTGCTGATGCTGGCCTCGCTGCGCGGCTACAAGGGGGTGGAGGAGTTCATGGCGCTGGCCGCGACGCTGCGCGACCGGTCCGACATCGTTTTCGAGCTGGTGCTGAATGCGGAACCCGACGAGGTCAGCGCCTTTGCCGCGCGGCATTCCGGTGTGTCCAATGTCACCATCCATCCGCGTACCGACGACCCGGCCCTGTTCTATACCCGCGCCGACCTGGTGCTGAACCTTGCCCGGGTGGACCAGTGGATCGAGACCTTCGGCCTGACGCTGGCCGAGGCCATGACCTTCGGCATCCCGGTGATCGCGCCGCCTGTCGGCGGTCCGGCCGAGATCGTGACCCATGGCGAACAGGGTTACTGTATCGACTCGCGTGACGGCGAGTCCCTGCGCAAGGCCGTCCTCGCGCTGGCCGACGATCCCGAAACCCGCTCCGCCATGTCGCGGGCCGCAAGAGAGCGGGCGCGTGACTTTAGCTTCGACGCCTATGCAGCCGCTCTGCGTGCGGCGCTGGACGAGGCGGGTTGAGCCGAAGTGCTGCGGGTTTCAGCCGGCCGGGGCAGGGGCCGGCGTCCGCCCGGCGGTGGGAAAGGTGCGCTCTGCGGCATAGCTGTCAAAGCTCGACAGGCGCTGCGCATTGCATTCAGCCTGCCAGGGCGTGTCCTGCATGACGGCGGTGACGACCTTGTGCGTGGCGCGATAGGCGTCGGTCGCGGGGTTTTCCTCCATCGCGATGGTGACGATCCCGGCGACCGTGCCCTTTTGGCGCTCGATCAGGCGGATCGCGCCATCCATCGTGCCTCCGGTCTCGACCCACTGATCGACCAGCAGCACGCGGGTGCCCGCGGCAAAGGCGGGCAGGCGCATCTCCATGTCCTGCGTGCGGCCCGAGTAGTTCGAAAAGGTGACCCGGTCGGTGTCGACGCACAGCTTGCCCGCCTTGCGGATCGGCAGGAAGCCCCGCTTCAGCCGGGCGGCCAGTGCGCTGCCAAGGACGAAACCCATCGCATCCAGCCCCGCCACCACGTCGATCCCGGCGGGATCGAGCTCGGCGCAGAGGTCGTCGAGCAGGTCGTTGAAGGCGACGGCATTGATGTAGATCGAGGTCGGGTCGAGCCAGGCGAATTGCGGGCCCTTGGTGTTCGGCGACATCAGGGACAGATACCAGCGATCATCGCGGGGGCCTTTCGGATCGGTCATGCGGACACTCCGTGGTTGCGTGCGGCCGTCAGCAGGGCATTCAACCGCACGGGATCTATGTTGTAGAAGTCATTGTCGTAATTGATTCCGGTGGCGACCAGGATCATGTCCACAAGCGGCGCGTAGCGGTGAACGTTGCCCGGCGTGATGCCAGAGGCGATGGCCAGCGGCGCGTCCCCGATGGCGGAGCGAAAGGTCTCGATCTTGGACAGGTCCGGTTCAAACCCGGTGGCGACGCCCGAGGTGCAGATCACGTCCATCCAGGGCAGCGCCTTGCGGGCGGCGACCGGATACAGCGCCTCGGGCACCTCGCGCTGCTTCTTGAAGGCGACGCCGCCCAGGTAGAGCCCCTGCCAGCCGCTTTCCCGGCGGATCCGGGCGATGGTGTCGGCCTCGGCCTGCACGTCCTCCCGCTCGTCGATCCGGGCATCGTCGGCCCAGTAGGCATCGAACACGTGACCCTCGCGGGCGAGTTCTCCGAGCACCGGAAAGGCGATGTCGCCCGGCTGCGCCAGGAAGTTCACGCCAAGCCAAAGGTCCGGCCGGGCGGCGCGGATCTCACGCAGAATCGGCAGGAAGGGCTCCATCGGGAAATCGTGGTTGATCAGGAAGGCGCCGGGGCATCCGGCCCCGTCCAGCACGTCCAGGTTGCGCAGGGCCTGCGCGGCGTCCTGAACATGAATCACCGGCGTGACGACAGGCGCGTCGGACTTGAGCATTTGCTTGATATTTGGGCGGTTCACGCGAAACCCCTTCGACTTTTTCACATGGCTAGCGACACGCTTTTCATATGGAAAATTGATTGTTGATATATAATCATAAGAAATCATCATGGCGTCGCGATGAAGAACATTCCCACCGACCTCCTGCGCAGTTTCGTTACCGTCGTCGATCTGGGCGGCTTCACCCGCGCGGCTGAGGCGCTGGGCCGCACACAGCCAGCCATCAGCCTGCAGATCCGGCGGCTGGAGGACCTCTTGCAGGCCAAGCTGATCCAGACCGCCGGGCGGCAATTCGCGCTGACCGAGGCGGGGGTGGCGCTTGGCCCCTATGCGCGGCAGATGCTGCGGCTGAACGACGATATCGTGGCGCATTTCGCCGAGGCGGCGCTGTCGGGCTGGATCCGTGTCGGCGTGCCGACGGATTTCTCCCATGCCTTCCTGCTCGAGGCGATCGCGGGCTTTGCCGCACGGCATCCCGACGTGCGAATCGACATCGAAAGCCTTGCCTCCCGCGACCTGCGCGAGGCGCTGGCAAAGGACAGGCTGGATATCTGCGTCGCCATCGTGCCCGAGGGCGATGTGCCCTATCTCGTCGAAACCACGCTGGTCGAGCCGTTCTGGGCGGTGCGTGACACCTTTGTCCTCGGCCGGAAGGAGCCGCTGCCGATCGTCCGTCATCCCGATCCCTGCGAATATGCCACGCGGATGCGCGGCGCGCTGCGGGTCGCCGGGCGCAGTTGGCGCACGACCCTTGTCTCGCGTGATGTGGCCGGGTTGCAGACCGCTGTCCTGGCCGGTCTGGGCGCCACGGCCCTGACCCCGGCGACCCTGGCGCCGGGCATGCGGGTCGGGCGTCCGGACGAAGGGTTTCCGCCGCTGGCGCCGCTTCAGATCGGGCTGTTCTACAAGCATGCGGCGCTTCGGGCGGCGGGGCACGGGTTGGCGCAAGAGCTGCTGGAGCATATCCAGAAGGTCAAGAAACGCATGCATTCATAAGATATGCTGATGCAGGTATTCCAACTGCAAATTTCCCAACGTCCCGCAACTGTCACTAATCTTTGCGCATCACGGCGGCCGGACTGTGCCGCGTGAGCAAAAAAATGAAAAACGGCGCAGCGCAGCATGCGCCGCCCGACACGGAGGCGAAATGTCCAAATCTTCCTTCACCATGACCCGGCGGCGCATGCTGGGCGGCGCCGCGGGCGTCGCGCTGACTGCGCCGATGATCAGCCGCGCCTGGGCGCAGGAGCCGGTGCAGATCAACATGCTGGCCTGGTACGGCCATGCCGAGCCCGACATGGTGGCCGAGTTCGAGGCCGCCAACAACGTCAAGTTCGTGCCGAAATACTATGCCGGCGGCGACAACATGCTGGCGCTGATCGCACAATCCCCGCCCGGCACCTATGACCTGATCCTGTCCGATGCCGAGTTCGTGCAGCAGCTGAACGCGGCAGGCTACATCGAGGAGATGGACCCGTCGCTCTACCCGTTCGACGACTTTTTCCCCGAGTACCAGAAGTTCCCGGGGCACTGGACGGACAACCAGCTTTGGTCGGTCATGGTGCGCTTCGGCCTGCTGGGCGTGTCCTACAACACCGAGGCGCTGACCCGCGAAGAAGCCATGAGCTACAACGCCTTCTGGAACCCCAAGGTGACCGGCAAGGTGGGCCATTTCGACTGGCACTTGCCCAGCCTGGGCCAGATCTCGCTGCTGAATGGCAACCGCAACCCGTCGCCCTTCGACATCGACGGCGCGGCCTGGGACGCGGTGATGGAAAAGACGCTGAGCCTGAAACCGCAGGTCGGTGGCTATTTCGACTATGGCGGCACCTTCGCCTCGCTCAAGAACGGCGAGATGCTGGCGATGGCGGGCATCGGCGACTGGATCACCGGTGTCCTGCAAAAGGACGGCGCGCCCGTCGCCTCGGTCATCCCCGAAGAGGGCGGCATCCAGTGGACGGAAAGCTACTCGATCGGCAAGGGCACGACCAAGCACGACATCATCAACAAGTTCATCCAGTACATGCTGTCGCCCGAAGGCCAGGTGAAGTCGATCCAGATGGCCGCCTATCCGGGCCTCTCGCCGCTGAAATCCGGCTGGAAGGCGATCCAGGACGCCAACCCGGCCGAGGCCGAGCGGTCGGGCCTGATCGAAGGGCATGACCAGTCGCCGATCAAGCTGCTGTCCGAAGGGCGCCTGTTCTTCCGCGACATCCCGCGCCAGCAGAGCCTCGAGGACTGGAACGACTTCTGGTCGGAATACAAGACGGCCTGACGTCGGCGCCCCGGCCGCGTGCCGGGGCATCCTGCACAAGCAACCGCGAAACCGGTCCCGGATCGCCTCCGGGGCCGCAACGAACCCGAAGCCCCGCCCATGTCCGAACGCCCCTCTGCCTATCCCTATGTCTGGCGCCTGCCGCTGCTGATCTGGCAGGGGCTGTTCTTTGTCGGGCCGCTGGTGCTGATGGTGGCCATGTCCTTCTGGTTGGTCCGCAACTACCGGATGGAGCCGGATTTCATCCTGGACAACTGGGACAGGATGCTGGGCCGGGGCTATTTCTGGGATGCCTACTGGGTCACCGTCTGGCGGGCGACGCTGGCCGCGATCCTCGCCAGCCTGATCGCCTTTCCCGCCAGTTTCGCGCTGGCCTTCCGCGTGTCAGAAACGACGCGGCGCTGGGCGCTGTTCTTTCTGATCGTGCCCTTCTTTACCTCCTACCTCGTGCGGATCTACGCGTGGCAGGTGCTGCTGGCGGAAAGCGGTCCGATCAACGGCGTGCTGGGCTGGGTCGGCCTGGGTCCGTTCACCATGCTGAACTCGGGCTTCGGCGCGATGGTCGGATACATGACGCTGGTCCTGCCGCTGGTGGTGATCCTGCAAACCTTCAGCCTTGCCAATATCGACCGCAACCTGATCGAGGCGGCCTGGAACCTGGGCGCCAACCCGCGCGCCACGCTGGTCCGGGTCATCGTCCCGGCGGCGAAAATCGGGCTGATCGTGGGGTGCGTCTTTGCCTTCATCCTGTCCTTTGGCGATTTCGTCTCGCCCTTCTACCTCGGAGGGTCGAAACCGCCGACCCTGTCGATCCTGATCATCGACACCACGAAATCCGGCCAGCAATGGCCCCGCGCGGCGGTCGTTGCGGTGATGATGATCGTGACGCTGTTCGTCGTGGCTTTCGCCGCCGTCGGCGCCGCCTACGGGAGGCGCAAATGATGCGCGGCACCCTGTTCTCGCGGTTCTACCTGGTGGCCCTGTTCACCTTCGTCTTTGCGCCGATCGTCACCAGCATGGTGTTTTCGTTCAACTCCGACCGCTTTCCCACGGTCCCGCTGGGCAGTTTCACGACGCATTGGTATCAGACTGCCTTTGCCCGGCCGGAGGTCTGGACCGCCTTCGGCAATTCCCTGGTCGTGGCGGCCTGCGCGGCGGCACTGTCGACGGCTCTCGGCTTTGCCACTGCCTATACCGATTTCCGCTATGGCTTCCGGTTCAAGCCTGCCTATCTGGCGCTCGCCCTGCTGCCGCCGACGATCCCGCTGGTCATCATGGGATTGGCTATGCTGGCTTGGCTGGGGCGGCTGGGCCTGTCGGGCACGCTGACCGGCATCGTCATCGCCCACACGGTGATGGGCGCGCCCTTTGCCATGGCGATCTGCCGGCTGCGCTTGTCGCAGATGGACCCCGCACTCGAGGCCGCGGCCTGGAACCTCGGCGCCTCGCCCTGGCGCACTATGCGGTCGGTGGTGGTGCCCTTCTGCCTGCCCGCGCTGATCTCGGCCTTCTGCCTGACCGCCGCCGTCAGTTTCGACGAGTTCATCGTGGCCTGGTTCGTCTCGGGCCTGAACAAGACGGTGCCGGTGATGATCCTTGAAATTCTTCAGGGCAATGTCGATCCGCAGATCAACGCCATCGGCACGGTGGTGTTCCTGACATCCATGACGCTGGTCGTGGTGGCCCAGCTTCTGATCCTGAAAAAGAGCGCGACATGACGACAGACGATCCGCTGGTGCGCTTCGACGGCGTGTCGAAAAATTATGGCGACTTCCAGGCAGTCAAGGGGATCGACCTGACCATTGGGCGGGGCGAGTTCGTGGCGATCATGGGCCCCTCGGGCTGTGGCAAGACCACGACCCTGCGGATGCTGGCGGGGCTGGAGACGCCCAGCGCCGGCACCATCACCATCGACGGCAACGTGATGAACGACGTTCCCGCGCATGAGCGCGACACGCCGATGGTCTGGCAGTCGCTGGCGCTGTTTCCGTTCCTGAACGTAAAGGAAAACGTCGAATTCGGCCTGAAGATGCGCGGCGTCGAACAGAGCGAACGCCACGGCCGCGCCATGCTGTGGCTGGAGCGGATGGGCCTGAAAGGCTTCGAGAAGCGGCGCATCGACCAGCTGTCGGGCGGCCAGCGGCAGCGCGTGGCGCTGGCGCGCAGCCTGGTGACCGAACCGCAGATGCTGCTGCTGGACGAACCGCTTAGCGCGCTCGACGCGCACCTGGTGATCCGCATGCAAGGCGTGCTGACCCGCCTGCAAAAGGAACTGGGCATCACCTTTGTCTATGTTACGCATTCGCAGTCCGAGGCCTTTGCCATGGCCGACCGCGTGGTCATCATGGGCCATGGCGAAATCGCCCAGATCGGCCGCCCGCAAGAGATCTTCCGCGCGCCCAAGACCCGCTTTGTCGCGGAATTCGTGGGGCGCAACAACATCCTGCCGGGCGAGGCGCCGGGGCAGGAACTGGTCGTCGCCGCCGATCGCATGACGGTCAGCGCCGAGCAGCCCGAGGGCCGCGCCATCGCCGCGGAATTCGTCTCCGAGGAATTCGCGGGCACTGGCATCATCTGCTATTTCGAGGGGCCGGACGGTGCCGAACTGAAGGCACAGGTCACCGAGGCACAGCTTGAATCGCTGGCGCCGGAACCGGGCAAGCGGTTCTGGCTCAGCTGGGCGCCCGGCGCCGAACACGTGATGGAGGCCGCATGAGCGTCGATATCCTGGTCAGCGGCGGCGTTCTGCCTGACGGAACGCAGGCCGACATTGCCATCGCTGGCGGTCGGATCACGGCGGTCGAGCCCGGAATCGCTGCCGACGCGGCCGAGGTGATCGACGCCACCGGCAAGCTGGTCAGCCAGCCCCTGATCGACTGCCATTTCCACATGGACGCGACCCTGTCCTACGGGTGCCCGCGAGTGAATGCCTCGGGCACGCTGCTTGAAGGGATCGCGCTGTGGAGTGAACTCAAGGCACTCCAGACCCGGGACGAGATCGTGGCCCGCGCGCTGGACTATTGCCGGCAGGCGGTGTCGCGCGGTGTCCTTGCGATCCGCAGCCATGTTGATGTGACCGACGCGACCTTCCGCACCGTCGAGGCGCTGCTGGAGGTCCGCGAGCAGGTGAAGGGCGTACTGGACCTGCAACTGGTCGCCTTCCCGCAGGACGGCTGGTATCGCGCGGCGGGCGCGGAACAGCAGGTCATTCGCGCGCTGGATGCCGGTGTCGACGTGGTCGGCGGCATCCCGCATTTCGAACGGACGATGGCCGATGGCGCGGCCTCGGTCCGCGCCGCCTGCGAACTGGCGGCAGAGCGTGGCCTGCGTGTCGACCTGCATTGCGACGAAAGCGACGACCCCCTCAGCCGCCATATCGAGACTCTGGCCGCCGAGACGATCCGCTGCGGTCTGCAGGGGCGAGTGGCGGGATCGCACCTGACCTCGATGCATTCGATGGACAACTATTATGTCGCCAAGCTGATCCCGCTGATCGCCGAGGCGCAGGTCGCCGCCATCCCCAACCCGCTCATCAACATCACGCTTCAGGGCCGGATGGATACCTATCCCAAGCGCCGCGGCATGACCCGCGTGCCGGAACTGCGCGCGGCGGGTGTCACCGTCGCCTTCGGCCAGGATTGCGTGCGCGACCCGTGGTATCCACTGGGCTCGGGCGACATGCTGGACGTGGCGCATATGGGGCTGCACGTGGCGCTGATGACGGCCCCTGACCAGATGCGCGCGGCCTTCGACATGGTCACACGGACGCCCGCGCAGATCATGGGGCTGGATTTCGGGCTGGAACCGGGCAGGCGTGCCAGCCTGGTGGTGCTGGACGCGCCCGACCCGATCGAGGCGCTGCGCCTGCGCCCGGCGCGGCTCTGCGTGATCTCGAATGGCCGGGTCGTGTCGCGCGCCGTTCCCGAAACGGCGACCGTCACCGCCGGTTTCTGAATCCCCGTCCCGCATTTCCCCAAGGAAGACATCGGAATGACACGCACCGTCGTGAACAGCTGGAACGAGTGGGATCCGCTGAAACACGTGATCGTCGGCAATGCCGACAATTGCCACATCCCACCCGAGGAACCGGCGCTGGACGCAAAGGTGCCTTAGGACAGCGACATGCGCGGCCTGTGGGGCCGCCGCCGGCAGGAAACGATCAACCGCGCGAACGAGCCGCTCGACCGGTTCGCCGCCCAACTGGGGGTTCGCGGCATCCGCGTCGACCGGCCGACGCCGATCGACCACGCGCTACCCGTGACCACACCCGATTTCCACACCAACAGCCAGTTCGGCTGCATGCCGCCGCCGGCCCGAGGATCAGCGCGCCATGTTCGAGGCCAACGGCTGGGAAGTCGTCGATGCCGCGCAGCCCGCGCAAAACGCGCCGCCCCCGCTGTGCTGTTCCTCGGTCTGGCTGTCGATGAGTGTGCTGGTACTGGATGCCAAGACGGTCTGCGTCGAGAAATCCGAGGTCTACCATGCCGAACAGATGGACAAGCTGGGCATGGAGGTCGTCGAGGTCGAGCTGCGCGACGCCTATGCCTTTGGCGGCGGCCTGCATTGCTGCACCGCCGATGTCTATCGCGAGGGCACCTGCGAGGATTACTTGCCGCACCTGGCGTGATGTCGGAACGGACGGCGGCGTGATGCAGCCGCTTGCGGAAAAGGGCGGAATGGGCAAGCTGTCCGGCATCCGGTCAGTCGGCACGCATCATGCCGTCGGCGCCCGGCTCGAGGATGCGCCCCATGCCCCTTACCGCCTTTTCCGCCCCCGGCCGTTTCTGGCGTGGCAACCTGCACACCCATTCCACCCTGTCCGACGGCGGCCTGCCACCCGACGAGGTCTGCCGCCGCTACAAGGCCGAAGGCTATGACTTTCTCGCGCTGACCGACCATTTCATCGGCGCGTATGGCTATCCAATCGCCGACACGACGCCGTTCCGCGACAATGCCTTCACCACCCTGCTGGGGGCCGAGATCCACTCGGGCGCCATGCGGAACGGTGAGTTGTGGCACATCCTGGCGGTCGGTCTGCCGGCGGATTTCGCGCCGCCGCATGCGCCCGGTTTCGACCCGGTTGAGGGGCAGGAGGCCGGCCCTGAACTCGCCGCCCGGGCGCGTGCCGCCGGTGCGTTCGTCGCCATCGCCCATCCGCAATGGTCGGGCATGACGCTGGAGGACGCGCGCAGCATCACCGCGGCGCATGCGGTCGAGATCTACAATCACGGCTGCGCGGTCAGCTGCGACCGGCCTGACGGCGCCTTCTATGCCGACCTGCTGCTGTCCGAGGGCCGCGACGTGACGTTGATCGCCACCGACGACGCGCATTTCACCGAGCCCGACCATTTTGGCGGCTGGGTGATGGTCAAGGCCGAGGCGAACGATCCCGACCTGCTGCTCGAGGCGCTGAAAGCGGGCGATTTCTATTCCAGCCAGGGGCCGGAACTGCGTGGCGTGACGGTCTCGGGCGGCGAGATCACCGTCGCCTGTTCGGCAGCTTCGGTCGTGATGGTGCAGGGGCATGGCAGCGCGGCGCAGGCAGTGCATGGCCAGTCGATGACGCAGGCCGCCGTGCCGATGCAGCGCTTCCGCAACTCGCCGTGGATCCGCGTGACGGTGATGGACCGCGCAGGACGCCGCGCCTGGTCGAACCCGATCCGTCTGGGCTGAGGGCGCATCGACGGGCCGGATCAGGCCACGCGCGCGCCCCGGCTCCAGACGCCGCGCAGCACCGGCGTGGTGCCGATCAGGCCGACGCGCAGGACGTCGCCGCGCCAGCCCGCCTCCAGCCGGCCGCGGTCCGTCAGGCCCGCCGCACGCGCCGGGCTTTCGGTCACGCAGGCCACGGCACGGGGCAGGTCGCCCCACAGGTCGAACAGGCGGAAGGCAGACAGAAGCAGCGCCGACGGTACGTAATCCGACGACACGATGTCCAGCAGCCCGGCCTGCGCAAGGTCATTTGCCGCGACATTGCCCGAATGCGACCCGCCCCGGATCAGGTTTGGCGCGCCCATCATCACCTTGATGCCCTGCGCCTGGCAGGCCTGCGCCGCCTCCAGGGTCGTCGGGAATTCGGCGAACCCCACGCCATGCGCCTTCGAGGTTGCCACCTGGTCTGCCGTGGTGTCGTCATGGCTGGCCAGCACTGCACCAAGGCGGCGCGCCTCGGCCACGGCGCCGGCCTCGTGCCGCGTGCCATGCAGACGGCGCAACTCCTTCAGGTTCGCCACATGCTCGACGAAATCGGCGTCCGACATGCCGCGCTTCTTGGCGACATAGGTCTTGAGCGCGGCCAGGTCGCGAAACTGCCGCTGGCCCGGCGTGTGGTCCATCAGGCTGACGATGCCCACCCGGTCCTCGGGGCCGAAGGCCGCCATCTCTTCCAGCAGGGTTTCGGAACAGGTCTCGGCCCGCAGGTGCAGGAAATGGCTGATCTTCAGGTGTCCGCCTTCGCGCAGCATCATCAGTTCCGAGGCCAGCGCGCGCGCATAGGGCATGTAACGCCCCTTGCCGTCATGGATGGAGCCGACCCGCATCGCGTCAAAGACCGTGGTGATCCCGGTTGAGGCCAGTTCCCCGTCATGCGCGAGGATCGCCGGCAGGTGCGGCCAGTCGACCGAGGGGCGCGGCTCGATATGCCGTTCCAGGTTGTCGGTATGCAGTTCCACCAGTCCGGGCATCACGACATCGCCGCCGCAATCCACCGCGCCGGGGGGCACTTGGTCTCCCTCGGCGATCTCGGCGATCCGTCCCTCGGCAAGGGTGATGCGGCCCGTCAGCACGCAGTCGCGCAGGACGAGGCGGGCATTGGCAAGACACAGCGGCTCTGCCATGGAACCGTCATGCGCGCCTTCCAGAGAGCCGGAGGGAAGGGGAGAATTCATGTCATATACTCGCTTCGCGATCTATTACCTTCCGCCCAAGGGCGACCTGGCGGAATTCGGGGCGCGCTGGCTGGGCTGGGACGCGGCCACGGGCCGGCCCGTGGACCAGCCCGACCTGCCCGGCATCGAGGCCATCACTGCGACACCGCGCAGATACGGCTTTCATGGCACGCTGAAACCGCCCTTCCGCCTGGCCGGCGGGCGCGACGCCGACGCCCTCGCCGTGGCGACGGCCGCGATGGCGGCCACCTGCGCCCCGGCCCGATGCGAGGGGCTTCACCTCAGCCGGCTGGGCCGGTTCCTGGCGCTGACGCCCACGGGCGACACGACCGGCATCGCCCGTGTTGCCGCGGCCTGCGTGGCTGACCTGGACGCCTTCCGCGCGCCACCCGGCGAGGACGAACTTGCCCGTCGCCGCAAGGCGAACCTGTCGCCCCGGCAGGAGGCGCTGTTGACCCGCTGGGGCTATCCCTACGTGATGGAGGAATTCCGCTTTCACCTGACCCTCACCGACCGCCTGCCAAGGGACGATATGGACCGCTGGTTCGCGGCGGTCGAGGCGCATCTTCCGCCGCTGCCCGCGCCCTTCGTCCTCGACGAGGTCGCCTTGGTCGGAGAGCGATCGGACGGGCGTTTCGAACTGGTCCAACGCTACGCCCTCACCGGTTGAATCGCCGCCAGCGCCCGCGTCACGGTATCGTCCAGCGGGCCGTCATTGACGATGGTGACGACATTCAGGCCGGGCGGCAACGGCCGCGGCGCCTGCGCAAGCCGTCCCGCGATCTCGTCGGCGCTTTCCCGCCCGCGCCCTGCCAGCCGCGCGGCCAGAACCTCGGGCGCGGCGGTGATGTGCAGGACCAGAAGGCGCGGAAACACCTTTGCGGCCTGCCTCAGGACACCGCGCGACAGGTTCGCCAACCGGTTCGCGCCGCCCCGGACATCCGCTAGAACCGGGGCTGGGATGCCGTAGCTCAGGCCATGTGCGTCCCAATGCAGGCAAAAGGCGCCCCGCGCCACGGACTCGGAAAAGGCGTCGGGCGTCATGGGCTCATGGTCTTCGCCGTCCGGGTCCGGCGCGCGGGTGATGACCCGCCGCACCGGCCGGATGCCCGGCGCACGCGTCGCGATCCCCGCCATGACCGAATCCTTGCCGACGCCCGAAGGCCCGACCACAGCGATCAGCCAACCGTCGCTCATGCCGCCCGCGCCGGGGCAAAACGGCTGACATCGATCTCGCGGTCGCAGACCCGGGCGCGCGCCGCCTCGTCGTGGAAGATGCCGATCATCGCCGCGCCCCGCGCCTTGGCCTCCTCGATCAGCCTTAGCACGACCTCGCGATTGGCGGTGTCGAGGCTGGCGGTGGGTTCGTCCAGCAGAAGGGCGGGATAGGGATGGGCAAACCCGCGCGCGATGTTGACGCGTTGCTGCTCGCCGCCCGAGAAGGTCGTGGGGGACAGGCTCCACAGCCGCTCCGGGATGTTCAGCCGGGCCAGCAATCCGCGCGCCCGCTCTCGCGCGTCCTCCACCGGCACGCCCACCGCGCGCAACGGTTCGGCCACCACGTCCAGCGTCGGCACGCGCGGCACGACGCGCAGGAACTGGCTGACGTAACCCAGCGTCTCGCGTCGCAACCGGATGATTGCGCGCGGCTCGGCCCGCGCCACGTCGACGCCGCCCACCAGGATACGGCCAGAGGCGGCGCGGTAATTGCCGTAGATCATCCGCATCAGCGTGGACTTGCCCGCGCCGCTCGCGCCGGTCAGGGCGACGCATTCGCCGGGCGCCACCGACAGTCGCGCCGCTTCGATCACGCGAAGGACCGCGCCGCCCTGATTGTGCAGGGTGAAGGTCTTTGACAGGTTCTCGATCTCGATCATGGCCGACTCCTCATACCTGCAATACGCTGGAGACCAGCAACTGCGTATAGCCATGCTGCGGGTCGTCCAGCACCTGGTCGGTCAGCCCGGCCTCGACCACGCGACCCGATTTCATCACCATCAGCTGGTCCGCCAGCAGGCGCACCACGGCCAGGTCATGCGTCACGATCACCGCCGAAAGTCCCATGTCGCGCACCAGGCCGCGCAGCAGGTCCAGCAGGCGTGCCTGCACGCTCACGTCCAGCCCGCCGGTGGGCTCGTCCATGAAGACCAGTCGCGGCCCGGTCACCAGGTTCCGCGCGATCTGCAACCGCTGCTGCATGCCCCCCGAAAAGGTCGAGGGGCGGTCGTCGATGCGGCCCGGGTCAATCTCGACCCGCTCCAGCCAGTCCGTCGCCTTGCCGCGGATGTCTCCGTAATGCCGCGCGCCCACCGCCATCAGGCGTTCGCCCACGTTGCCACCGGCGCTGACGCCCATGCGTAACCCGTCGCGGGCGTGCTGGTGGACAAAGGCCCAGTCGGTGCGGCCCAGCATCCGCCGCTCGGGCTCGCTCATGGTGACGGTGTCGCGCGGGCCGTCGGCGCGGGTGTCAAAGATCACCTGACCGGCATCCGGCACCAGGTGCCCGGCCATGCAGTTCAGCAGCGTCGACTTGCCAGAGCCGCTTTCGCCCACGATCCCCATGACCTCGCCCGGCCAGAGGTCAAAGCTGACATCGATGCAGCCGACATGCGCGCCATAGCGCTTGCCGATTCCGCGCACCGAAAGAAGGGGCGTATAGCTCATGCCGCGTCCTTTCCGCGATGGCCCTGCGCCTGCCGCGCCTCGCAATAGTCGGTGTCGGAACAGACGAACATCCGCCCGCCCACATCGTCCACGATAACCTCGTCGAGATAGCTGTCGGTCGCGCCACACAGGCCGCAGGGATGATCCGCCTTGGACGGCTCGAACGGGTGATCCTCGAAGTCGAGGCTGACCACCTGCGTCCAGGGCGGCAGCGCATAGAGGCGCTGCTCGCGTCCCGCGCCGAACAGTTGGATGGCGGGGCAGTCGCCCAGTTTCGGGTTGTCGAATTTCGGGATCGGCGACGGATCCATGACATAGCGTGCCTCGACGCGGACGGGGTAGGCGTAGGCGGTGGCGATATGGCCGTGGCGGCTGATGTCCTCGTAAAGTTTCACATGCATCAGCCCGTAGTCCTCGAGCGCGTGCATCTTGCGCGTCTCGCTTTCGCGCGGCTCGAGAAAGCGCAAGGGTTCCGGGATCGGGACCTGGTAGACCAGGATCTGCCCCTCGGTCAGCGGCACCTCGGGGATGCGGTGGCGGGTCTGGATGACGGTCGCCTCCTGCGTCCGGGTCGTGGTCGCAACCCCTGCCGTGCGCTGGAAGAAGCTGCGGATCGAGACGGCGTTGGTCGTGTCGTCGGCGCCCTGGTCGATCACCTTCAGCACGTCATCAGGCGTCAGCACAGCCGCCGAGACCTGCACACCGCCCGTGCCCCAGCCATAGGGCATGGGCATCTCGCGGCTGGCAAACGGCACTTGGTAGCCGGGAATCGCCAACGCCTTGAGCAGCGCGCGGCGGATCATCCGCTTGGTCTGTTCGTCGAGATAGGCGAAGTTGTAGGCCGTTTCGGTCACAGCAACCCCCTTTGCGTCAGGTCCGCCTCCAGCGCCTCGGGCGTGGTGAAATGATGCGCCTGCCAGCCCGCCGCCCGCGCGCCGTCGACATTGGCGGGACTGTCATCGATGAACAGGCAGTCCTGCGCGACGACGCCCGCCCTGTCGCAGAGCAGATCGAAGATCGCCCTGTCAGGCTTGATGATGCGTTCCTGGCCCGAGACGATGGTGACCCCGAACGCCTCCCGAAGGCGGGGATGAAGCGCCAGCCCGGTGTCCCAGTTCTCGGCCGACCAGTTCGTGATGGCGTGCAGCGCATGGCCGCGCCGCCGCAGCCGGTCGATCAGCGCCCATGTGCCCTCGATCGGCTCGCGGATGGTCAGGCCGTAGCAATCGACATAGCCCGCCAGAAGGGCGCGATCACGAGGATCGTCGAGTTCCTGCGCCAGCGCGGCAAAGGTTTCGCCGGCATCGGCACGATGATTGCGGGCGAAAAAGCCGGTCCGGTCCAGGAAGGCGTCGACCTCGGCATCGCTGCCAAGGGCCGAGCGGAAGGCCGCGCGGGGATCCCAGCGCACCAGAACGTTGCCGATGTCGAAGACGATGGTGGTCATTGCACCGCCTCCTTCGCAGCATCCGCCCCAGCCTCGCGCCGCAGCTTGCGCACCAGTTCAAGCTCGGACTGGAAGTCGACGTAATGCGGCAGCTTGATGTGCTCGAGGAAGCCCGTCGCCTGGATGTTGTCGCCGTGATACAGCACGAACTCCGCGTCCTGGGCGGGGGCGCCCTGGTCATCCTCGCCCAGTTCCTGCCAGCGCAGCGCCCGGTCCACCAGCGCCATCGAGATCGCCTTGCGCTCTGTCTGGCCGAAGACAAGGCCGTAGCCACGGGTGAATTGCGGCGGCTCGGTCTTTGATCCCTTGAACTGGTTCACGGTCTCGCATTCGGTCAGGGTGATCTCGCCGATCTCGATGGCGAAACCCAGCTCGGGGATGTCCATTTCGACGGCGACGGTGCCGATGCGCAACTCGCCGACAAAGGCGTGGGTGCGGGCATAGCCGCGCTGGGTGGAGTAAGCCATGCCAAGGGTGAAGCCCTCGTCCGCGCGGGCCAGTGCCTGAAGGCGCAGGGCGCGGTCTGCCGGCATGGCCAGCGGTTCGCGGGTCAGGTCCGGGGGCGGCGTGTCGTCTTGCGGCGCCTCTTCGATCAGGCCTTCGCGATTCAGGAAGCCCGCGACATGCGGCACCGGGCCGGACTCTGCCGCGCGCAGCGGTGCCTCTGGCACCGCGCCCTCGGCGGCGAGTTTGAAATCCAGCAGGCGGTGCGTGTAGTCGAAGGTCGGCCCTAGGACCTGCCCGCCCGGCAGGTCCTTGAAGGTCGCGCTGATGCGCCGGTCGCAGGCCATTGCAGCGGTGTCCACCGGGATCGACGCGCCAAGGCGGGGCAGGGTGGTGCGATAGGCGCGGATCAGGAAGATCGCCTCGATCAGGTCGCCTCGCGCCTGCTTGATCGCCAGCGCGGCAAGGTCGCGATCGTAGAGCGAGCCCTCGGCCATCACCCGGTTGACCGCCAGCGTCAGTTGCTCGCGGATCTGCGCCACGGACAGCTCGGCCACCGCCGTGTCGCCGCGCCGTTCCTCGGCCAGCCAGGCATGGGCATTCCCGATGGCGCGCTCGCCGCCCTTGACCGCGACATACATCTACAGATCCTCCGTTGCGCCGGACGGCGCGCTTGCCAGAGTTGTGCGCGGCAGTGCCGCGATGCGGTCGCCGCAGGTGAACAGGAAATCCAGCCCCAGCGGGAACAGCGCGCGGTTGGCTCGGAACGCCTCGGTCTCGGGCAGGGACAGCGCGGTGGTGTCGCGGATGCCGGGGCCGCGCAGGGTCGCGCCCTTCGGCTCCAGGGCGGGGCACTCGACGATCAGCGTTGCCGACCGGTCGGGATACTCGGGCGTACCCACGGGATAGGCCGACAGAGGCGCCAGCGCCTGCCATGGTCCCAGGGCGAGCATTGCCTGCCCGGGCTCCACCAGCGGCGCGCCGGTGTGAAAGGCGATCCAGTCGCGCAATGCCGGGCAATCCGCCTCACCGGCCAGGTGCAGCGGCGTGTCGGTGTCGCAGAGCGTCAGCAGCGCGGCGCCGGCGGCGGGCGACAGCGGCGCAGGCGGCATCGCTCCGGTCAGCCGGTGGATCGTGCCGGGGCGGGCCATCGCCTCCATCACGGCGCGAAAGGCATGGGCGGCAGCGGTTGCGGGATCGGTGAACCCCCCCTCGAGCGCGTGGGTCTGCATCAATCCTCTCCCCGGACCACGGTGAAGAAATCGACCTTGGTGGCGGCGGCCCGTGCAGCGCGAGCCTCGCGGCGGCCGGCATCCTCTTGCGCCAGCGGATCGAGGATGGCGCGCCGCACCGCCTCGGCGGCCCCGGTCTGCATCAGCGCATCGACGATCGCCGCCGCCTCGGCCTTGGCCTTGTCGCGGCCCTGCACGTAGGCATGACCCACGGTGCCGCAGGGCAGGCGCAGGGCGCAGCGCGTGACCGTCATTTCGCCCAGGTTGAATGGCGCGCCGGTGCCGCCCGCCCTTCCACGCACCATGACGCTACCCAGTTCGGGCGTCCGCAGCCATGTCATCGCTGGGCGCGGGCCGCG
Organism: Thetidibacter halocola; assembly: GCF_018224955.1. Lineage (GTDB taxonomy): Bacteria > Pseudomonadota > Alphaproteobacteria > Rhodobacterales > Rhodobacteraceae > Thetidibacter > Thetidibacter halocola. The sequence continues at coordinate 481,913 of NZ_JAGTUU010000004.1, read as the reverse complement.
CGCATCCAGCAGCGCCGCCAGGCGCTCTGCGGGCGCACGGGCCAGCAGGCCCATCCAGGCCTTGCGCGGGGCGTTCGGGTCGGCGTCGTCTATCATCTCGACAACTCTTCCAGATACTATACAACTATACACATTATGACAGAAACGCGCGCCCGGTGCGACAGGAGAAGTGTTAATTTTGCCTAACAGGACCCCCTTGTGGCAGGCCATCGCCCAAGCCCTGCGCGACGACATGGCCGAGGGGCGCTACGCCCCGGGCGACAAGCTGCCGACCGAGGCGGCGCTGGCCGCCCGCTTCGGCGTGAACCGCCACACGGTGCGCCACGGCCTGTCGCACCTGGCCGAAGAGGGGCTGGTGCGGACGCGGCGCGGCTCTGGCGTCTTTGTCGCTGCGACGCCGACGGATTACCCGATCGGCAAGCGGGTGCGCTTTCACGAGAACCTGGTGGCAGCGGGCCGGAGGCCGGAAAAGCGCGTCTTGCAAGTCGAACTGCGCGCCGCGACAGAGGGCGAGGCGCAGGCGCTGCGCATTGCGACGGGCGATCCGGTCTGCGCCTGGCACGGCCTCTCGCTGGCCGATGGCCAGCCCATCGCCTCTTTCGAAAGCGTCTTTCCTCGCGCCCGTTTGCCGGGCATTGATACCGCCCTGGCCGCGACCAGCAGCGTGACAGAGGCCCTGCGGCGCGTGGGCGTCGACGATTACACCCGCGCCTCGACAAGGCTGACGGCCGTCGCGGCGGACGCCACGCAGGCGCTGCACCTGCACCTGCGCGAGGGCGACCCACTGCTGCGGTCGACGGCGGTCAACGTCGACGACGCAGACTTGCCGGTTGAATACGGGCGGACCTGGTTCGCGGGCGACCGCGTGACGCTGACGCTCTAGCCGTCATGACGGTCCAGAAAGGCCTCAGCGGACAGCTCGCGGAAATCCTCCGGCGCCATGCGCAGCGCGTCAAGCGACCAGTCCCACCAGGCCAGGGCGACCAGACATTCGGCGATCTCGGGCGGCTGGCGCGGGCGCAGCACCCTGTCCGGGGTGCCGGCGACGATCATGTAGCGGGCCACGTCCCTTGTCACCACCGCGCCCGACGCTACAACCGCGCCGTCACCCAAGGTCACCTGCGGCTTGATCATCGCGCCATGTCCGATCCAGGTGTCATGCCCGATCCGGGCCCGGCGTGACCGGCGATGGGCAAGGAAATCCTCGTCGATATCCGCATCGTCCCAGTAATCCAGCGAGCGATAGAGAAAGTGGTGACAGGCGGGGGTGTGCAGCGGATGGTCCGTCGCGCCGACCCGCACGATGGCAGCGATGTTGGCAAAACGGTCGCAATAGCTGTAGTGCCGAATGCGCTGTGCTGGATTCGGCTGCCTGGGCCGATCTCGACAAAGGCGCCGAAACGGCAGTCGGTTATCGTGCAGCCGTCATGGATGACCGGCGCGTCGGCCTTCAGCCGCGCCATCAACCGGTCCGCTCGATCAACCGCGCGCGCAGCCTGCCCGGGAACCAGTTGCTCGCGATCAGAAGCGCCCCGATGCAATAGCTGAGTTCCTCCCGGTCCTTCCGGGTCTGGATCGCCTGCGCGATCATCACCCCGATGCCGCCGCTGGTGATCGCCCTGATGACCGTTGCCGCGCGGGTGTTCGACCCGAGGAAATGGGGGATCTGGCTTTGGTACACGGGCATCACCGGCGGGATCAGGCCGAACCGGTGGCGTTACACCCATCCTTCCCTGATAGGCATTTGCCCTCGATCTGCATGATGTCGACGTTTTCCAGCGCCTCGGAGAACAGCTTTCGGCAACCTCCCGGGTCGGTCAAGAGGATCGCCGCCGCGCCGCCTGCTGCGCGATCCGGGCCGGGGCGAGATACCTCTCCGCCACGATGGACAGCGGCTGCGCAACCAGCGCACTGGAGCCGGGGCCGTTGCCAAACCCGGAGACCTCCGTGCCCGCACCCACGATGTCGCCTACCACGCCGGGGTTCGCTGCCCCGGCCTATTGTCAGGCACGGTGCCGCCTCCGGCCTGGTGAATGCGGCCCAGGGCCTGAACCATGACCGGGCATTGCGGACCGGACGCATGTCCCGGCTGCCGCCTGCATCGTCGCGCCGGTTGAGCACCGGGAAACCCGAACAGACGCGGGCGACCTCAGGGCTTGTAGAGCTCCGACGTGCGGTCGCGGCCTGCCAACCACCAACCCGACTGTTCCGGCCATGTGGCATAGGTCGTGTCATGGCCCAGCGCCTGCGCGGCGTGCAGCGCCCACATCGGGTTGGCCAGCGCCTCGCGTGCGATGGCGACCAGGTCGGCGCGGCCCTCGGACAGGATCGCCTCGGCCTGCACCGGGTGGGTGATCAGTCCGACCGCCATGGTCGGCATATCCGCGTCGCGGCGCACGCGCTCGGCATATGGCACCTGGAATCCCGGCTGCCGCTTTTGCCCGCCCGAGGCGGTCGCGGCTCCGGCGATCCCGCTGGACGAGCAATCCATCACGTCGACGCCGCGCGCCTTCAACTCGCGCGCCAGCACCACGGTGTCGTCGAGGCTCCATCCCTCGGGCGTGCCATCGACGGCGGAGGTGCGGAAGAACAGCGGCATGTCGTCCGGCAGGGCGGCGCGCACCGCCTCAGTGATCTCCAGTGCCAGCCGCATCCGCCCGGCCAGGTCGCCGCCATAGACATCGGTGCGGTGGTTCGACAGCGGCGACAGGAAGCTGTGCACCAGGTAGCCATGCGCGCCGTGGATCTCGACGATCCGGTATCCTGCCGCGATGGCGCGTTTCGTGGCCGCCACGTAATCGTCGATCAGCACGGCAATGTCCCCGGTCGTCAGTTCCTGCGGCACCGGCCAACCCTCGGCCACCGGCAGGGGCGAGGCGCCCACGGGGGTCCACGGCATGTCGCCCCGGTCGAAATCGGCATCGTTCAGCGGGCCGTTGCCGAACCATGGCCGCTCCATGCCCGCCTTGCGCCCGGCATGGCCCAACTGGATCGCCGGGATCGCGCCGTTGCGCGACAGGAACTGCGCGACACGTGCATGGCCGGGGATCTGACTGTCGGTCCAAAGGCCGGGACAGCCATGCGTTATGCGCCCACGCTTCTGCACGGCGGTCGCCTCGGCAAAGACGATGCCCGCGCCGCCGATGGCGAAACGGCCCAGATGGACCAGATGCCAGTCGTCCAGATGCCCCTCATGCGCCGAATACTGGCACATGGGCGAGATCACCACGCGGTTGCGCGTCTCGATCCCGCGCAGCGTCAGCGGGCGGAACAGCATCGGGGTTTGGGTCATTCGTGGTCTCCTGTCCTGTCTCGCGGCGGCCGGGGCGCCGCCCGTGGCGCGGACCCTACCGCGCGGTCAGGGCGGATTCCACCGGATGCAGCCGACTGACCGGCTGTTTGTGCACCACCTGCCTGCCCTGAAAATTGACGCCGCGGAAATTACTTTTGCAAAAAAAGTCGGCGTTCTGCTAAGTCTTGTCTGTCGAGTAGACAAAAGTCCGGGGGCAAACCCGGCTGTTTCGCGGTTCACGGGTTGCGTCGATTTGAAAATCCCAAAACTGTTGAGCCGCGACATCCAAAAAAAACGATCGTTTCGACAAGGAGGTACTGAACAATGAACTTTCGGATATGGGCCGCTGCGGCCCTGTGCGCTTTCGGCCTGACGGCGGTCCCGGCGCCGTCCCAGGCGCAGGAGGCCGGCGGCACGCTGGTCTATATCGTCCAGCCCGAGCCGCCCTCGCTGGCTTCCTTCCTGTCGACCTCGGGCCCGATCGGCCTGGTCGCCCCGAAGATCTACGAAGGCCTGTTCGACTACGACAACGATCTCAAGATCGTCCCGGCGCTCGCCGAAAGCTACGAGGTCAGCGCCGACGGCAAGACCGTCACCTTCACGCTGCGCCAGGGCGTCACATGGCATGACGGCGCGCCCTTCACTTCGGCCGACGTGGCCTTCAGCGTGATGGAGGTGCTCAAGCAGGTGCACCCGCGCGGGCCGAACTCGTTCCGCGAGGTGACCTCGATCGACACGCCGGACGAGCACACCGCCGTGTTCAATCTTGCGAATCCGGCGCCCTACATGCTGCGCGCGCTGTCCTCGTATGAAAGCCCGATGGTGCCCAAACACCTGCTCGAAGGCACCGACCTGCGCAATTCGGACCTGGCCACCAGCCCGGTCGGCACCGGCCCCTACAAGTTCGTGGAATGGAAGAAAGGCCAGTACATCCGCCTCGACAAGAACGAGGCCTACTGGCAGGACGGCATGCCCTACCTCGACCGCTTGGTCGGTCGCTTCATCCCCGACGCCTCGACCCGGACGGCGGCGATGGAGAATGGCGAGGTCATGTATGGCGCCTATGGCGCGATCCCGAACATCGACGCGGTGCGCCTGCGCGACACCGACGGCTTCTCGGTCACGACCGACGGCTATTCGATGATCAACCCGATGGCCCTGATCGAGTTCAACACCACCAAGCCGCCCTTCGACAACCCGGCGGTCCGCAAGGCGGTCTCGCTGGCGATCGACCGCGAGTTCCTGATCGAGAACATCTGGTTCGGCTATGGCAAGCCGGCGACCTCTGCACTGTCCTCCAACTTTGCCGCCGTGGGTCTCTACAAGGAAGGCATGCCGAACTACCCGAAGAACGCCGACGTCGCGGGCGCCATCGCGCTGCTGGACGCGGCGGGCATCATGCCGGACGCCAACGGCGTGCGTGCCACCGCCACGCTGGACCTGATCCCATATGGCGAGGACTGGCGCCGCGCGGGCGAATACATGAAGCAGGCGCTGGCCGAGATCGGCATCGCGATCGAGCTGCGCTACGAGGACGTGCCGACCTGGCTGAAGCGGATCTATGCCGACTACGACTTCGACTTCAACGTGAACTACTTCTACCAGCTGTCCGACCCGGTGCTGGGCGTTCACCGTCACTACGGTACCGACCAGATCCGCCAGGGCACGCATTTCGTCAACTCGTCGCGCTATTCCAACCCCGAGCTCGACGCCCTGCTGGCCGCCGGCGCGCAGGAAGCGGATGCCACGAAGCGGGCCGAGATCTATGGCCAGGTCCAGGAAATCCTGGCCGAGGACATGCCCGTGGCGAACCTGTTCGAGATGCAGTTCCTGACCGTCTACAACGACAAGCTCAAGGAACACGCGACCTCGGCGATGGGCGCCTATGGCTCGTTCGACCGCGCCTGGGTCGAGCAGTGACCTGACAAGACCATGGCGCCGGCCCCCGTGGCCGGCGCCGATTGCAAGGGAATATCGCCGTGTCTCATTTCGCTCGTCGCATGCGCTATGTCGTGAAGCGGCTGCTTCAGGCCATTCCGATCGTGCTGGCCATCGTCGTCCTCAACTTCTTCCTCCTGCAACTGGCAGAAGGTGACGCCGTCGACGTGCTGGCGGGCGAGGCGGGCTCTGCCACGCCGGAATACATGGCCGAGCTGCGGGCCAAGTTCGGCCTGGACAAGCCTCTGCCGGTGCAATTGGCCGTCTACCTGAAGAACGTCGTCATGTTCGACCTCGGCTATTCCTTCCGGCACGACATGCCGGTCAGCCAGCTGATCCTCGACCGGCTCGTTCCGACACTGCTGCTGATGGTCGCGACGATCACGCTGGCGGTGGGTTTCGGCATCCTGCTGGGCCTTGTCGCCGCGATGGGCCTGAACACCTGGCGCGACACCGCGATCTCGATCTTCGCGCTGATCACCTATGCCACGCCGCTGTTCTGGGTGGGGCTGATGCTGATCGTGGTCTTCTCGCTGAATCTCCGATGGTTTCCGACCTCGGGGATGGAGAATTTCGCCATGTTCTACGAGGGTTGGGACCGCGTGAAGGACATCGCGCATCACCTGGTCCTGCCGACGGTGACGCTGTCGCTGTTCTATCTCGCGCTTTACACCCGCCTGATGCGCGCCTCGATGTTGGAACAGGCGGGACAGGATTACGTCACCACGGCCCGCGCCAAGGGCGTGACCGAGAATCGCATCATGTTCGTGCACGTGCTGCGCAACGCCCTGTTGCCCGTCGTCACAATGGCGGGCGTGCAGGTGGGCGCGCTGATCGGCGGCTCGGTGATCGTCGAATCCGTCTTTGCCTGGCCGGGTCTTGGCATGCTTGCCTTCGAGGCGCTGTTCTCGCGCGACCTGAACCTGCTTCTGGGGATCTTCCTGCTGTCGGCGCTGCTGGTCGTCGCGGTCAATCTTGTGGTCGACATCATCTATTCCTCACTCGACCCGCGGATCGAGGTGAACTGACCATGACCTTCTGGAAACTCTTTGCCCGCAATCGCGGCGCGGTGGTCGGCCTGGGCATCCTGGTCCTGATCGCCGTCATGGCGGCGACCGCCAGCCTGTTCTTTCCGGCCGACCCGTTCAGCCTGGCGGGCAAGCCGATGTCGCCGCCGGGAGAGAACGGCTTCCTGCTGGGCAGCGACAGCCTGGGCCGCGACGTGGCGGCGGGCATCGCCCATGGCGCCAAGACCTCGCTGCTGATCGGGCTGCTGGCGACGCTTGTCGCCGTCGGCATCGGAATCGTCATGGGGGCGCTGGCGGGCTATTACGGCGGGCCGATCGACAACCTGCTGATGCGCGTGACCGAGATGTTCCAGACGATCCCGTCCTTCATCTTCGCGATCCTGCTGGTCGCGATCATGAAACCGTCGATCGAAAGCATCGTCATCGCCATTGCCGTCGTGTCCTGGCCTGCCGTGGCGCGCCTGGTGCGGGGTGAATTCCTGTCGCTGCGCAACCGCGAATTCGTGCAGGCCTGCCACACGCTGGGCATGTCCGACGTGCGCATCATGCTGGGGGAAATCCTGCCCAACTGCCTGTCGCCGGTGATCGTCATCGGCTCGCTTATGGTGGCGACGGCGATCCTGATCGAAAGCGGCTTGGCCTTCCTCGGCCTCGGCGATCCCAACATCATGAGCTGGGGCTTCCAGATCGGCGCGGGGCGGACGTTGCTGCGTTCGGCCTGGTGGGTGTGCACCTTTCCCGGCATCGCGATCCTGCTGACCGTGCTGGCGATCAACCTCGTGGGAGAGGGCATCAACGACGCCCTGAACCCGCGCCTGAGGGAGCGGACATGACCCGGCTTCTGGACATCACCGACCTGCACGTGGCCCTGCCGCCCGAAAGCCAGCGGCCCTACGCGGTCGAGGCGCTGAACCTGCACCTGGAACCCAACGAGATCCTTTGCGTCGTGGGCGAAAGCGGATCGGGCAAGTCGCTGACCGCCCGTGCGGTCATGGGGCTGCTGCCGAAACCGCGTGTGCGCATCGCCAAGGGCAGCGTCAATTTCCTGGGCGAGGACCTGGCCAAGGTCAGCGAGGAGCGACTGCGGGCGATCCGCGGCTCGCAGATATCGATGATCTTCCAGGAGCCGATGACCGCGCTGAACCCGGTCATGACCATCGGCACGCAGATCGACGAGGTGTTCCGCTTTCACGAGAAGATGCCGGGACGGGAACGCCGCGCGCGGGCCTTGCAACTGCTGACGGACGTGCAGTTGCCCGACCCCGAACAGACGCTGAAGGCCTATCCGCACGAACTGTCCGGCGGCCAGCGGCAGCGCGCCATGATCGCCATGGCGCTGGCGCTGGACCCCAAGATCCTGATCGCGGACGAGCCCACCACCGCGCTCGACGTGACAACGCAGGCGCAGGTGCTGAAGCTGATCAAGCAGATGCAGGCCTCGCATGGCACGGGCGTGCTGTTCATCACCCATGATTTCGGCGTCGTGGCCGATATCGCCGACCGGGTGGCGGTGATGCAGAACGGGTTGCTGGTGGAAACCGGCACCACCGACCAAGTGCTGCGCCGTCCCGAACATCCCTATACCAAGGCGCTGATCGGCGCCGTTCCCGACCTCGTGCCGCGCGCGGCGCGTCCCCGTTCGGGCGCGACGGTGCTGCGGGTGAAGAACCTGCAAAAGACCTATCGCAGCGGCGGCGGCCTGTTCGGTGGCAAGGGCCGCGTGGTGCATGCGGCCAATGACGTGACCTTCGACCTCGCCCGGGGCGAGACTCTGGGCATCGTCGGCGAAAGCGGCTCTGGCAAGTCCACCGTCGCGCGCTGCATCGTGCGGTTGAACGATGCCGAGGCAGGCGAAATCCTGCTGGGCGACACCGACCTGCGCCCGCTTGGCCGCGCCGCGATGCGACCGCACCGGTCCAAGATCCAGATGGTGTTCCAGGACCCGTTCGCCTCGCTCAACCCGCGCACCCGGATCGGCAAGATCATCGCGCAGGGGCCGATGATGTATGGTGCCAGCGCCGACGAGGCCAAGCGCAAGACGAATGAATTGCTGGAGATCGTCGGCCTGGACGCCCGCGCCTATGACCGCTTTCCACACGAGTTCTCGGGCGGTCAGCGGCAGCGGATCGGCATCGCCCGCGCGTTGGCGCTGGAGCCGCAGATCCTGGTCGCGGACGAGCCCGTCTCGGCGCTCGATGTGTCGATCCAGGCGCAGATCCTGCGGCTGCTGGACGAGATCCGGGACCGGATGAACCTGTCGATGGTCTTCATCACCCATGATCTGCGCGTCGCGGCACAGGTCTGCGACCGGATCGCGGTGATGCAGCGCGGCAAGGTGGTCGAGATCGGGCCGACCGCCACGATGTTCTCGGACCCGAAACAGCCCTACACGCAGGAACTGCTGGCCGCCGTGCCGGGCAAGGACTGGTTCTCGGCCGAGGACATGGCGCGCGTCCACGCGACCTGATCCCACACAGGAAAGACCCCGGGCATGACATTCGACCCCGACGCCCCGTATCCGTCGCTGACCGCGCTGGCAGATGCCTTTCGTGACGGCCAGGCCGCGCCCAGCCGCGTGACGCGCGCCCATCTCGACCGGATCGAGCGGCTTGACCCGCGGATCGGCGCCTACCAAGCGGTCTATGCCGAGGATGCGATGCAGGCGGCCGAGGCCGCCGACCGGATGATCGCGGCGGGCAACTGGTTGGGGCCGTTCCATGGCATCCCCTTCGGCCTCAAGGATATCTGCGATGTCGAGGGGCGCGTCACCACCGGCGGTTCGCGGGCGATGGTAGACCGCGTCTCGCCCGCAACCGGCACGCTGGCACACCGCCTGTTCGCGGCGGGCGGCATCATGCTGGGCAAGACCAAGACCGTGGAATGCGCGCTGGGCGGCTGGGGCACGAACCAGCACATGGGCACGCCATGGAACCCTTGGGACTTGGGCGCCCATCGCGTCCCCGGCGGATCGTCCTCGGGCACCGGGGCTGGCGTGGCGGCGGGGCTGGCGGTCTGTGGCGTGGGCACCGATACCGGCGGCTCGGTGCGCCTGCCAGCGGGCTTCTGCGGCCTGGCGGGGCTGAAGGTGACAGAGGGGCGGCTGCCCACCGACGGCATCCTGCCGCTGTCGCAGACGCTGGACACGCCCGGCCCGCTGGCCCGCTCGGTCGAGGATGCTGTGCTGATGTTCCTGGCGATGGACGGGGTCGATGGCTGGTGCGTGGACCGCGCGCGGCGCGACGGCACCGGCCTGTTCGCGGCCTTGCGCGCGGGCGTCCGGGGCTTGCGCCTGGGCGTCGTGACGGAACGAGAGCGCGCGGTCTGCACAGCCGAGGTGCTGGACGCCTATGACGCCGCGCTGGCGGTGCTGCGCGGGCTAGGGGCTGACCTGGTCCCCTTCGAGACGCCGCATTCCTTCGCCGATCTGACCGCCTCCTGCGGACGGATCATCGCGATCGAGGGGTATGCCAACCACGGCCACCTCTATGACCGGGCCGACCTGCCGATGGACGAGGACGTGCGCGGCCGGATGCTGGGCGGCCGGGGCGTTACGGCGCGCGACTACCTGGCCCTGTTGGCTGAACGGGCCGAGGGCAAGGCGCGGTTCGTCGCGCTCATGCAGGGGTTCGATGCGGTCCTGACGCCGAGCATGACCATGACCGCGCCGCGCCTGGACGAGGTCGATCAGGCGCTGGCGCCGGGCCATTTCACCCGGCCGGTCAACTATTTCGGGCTCTGCGCGCTGTCGGTGCCCTCGGGCCTGTCGCCGGCGGGCCTGCCGACCTCTCTCCAGGTCATCGGCAAGCCGCATGACGAGGCGATGACGCTGCGGATCGGCGCGGCGTTCGAGGCTGCAAGCCCGCCGATGCCGGTTCCGCTGGACTGAGGCGCGATCCCCCTTCCGGCAGGGGTCGGGCAGGCGTAGACTGAAACCGCGCGACAGAGAGGGAGAGCGACATGGCCGATGGGTCAAACCGCCAGACACGGATCACGTCCAGCCACTGGGGTGCCTTCGAGGTGGATGTGGAGGGCGACCGCATCGTGGCCACCCGCCCCTTCGCCCCCGATCCCGCACCCAGTCGCATCCCCGACATCCTGCCCGCCGCCGTGCATCACCGCACCCGCGTCGCCCGCCCCGCCATCCGCCGCGGTTGGCTGGACCGGCGCGAACGCGCGGGCCGCGGCGCAGAGGATTTCGTCGAGCTTCCCTGGGACGAGGCGCTGGACATCGCCGCCGCCGAGATCGACCGCATCCGCAAGACCCACGGCAACGAGGCGATCTTTGGCGGCTCTTACGGCTGGGGCTCTGCCGGGCGGTTTCATCATGCGCAAAGCCAGGTGCACCGCTTCCTGAACGCGGTGGGCGGCTATGTCTCGAGCTTCGGCAGCTATTCCACGGGCTGCGCACAGGCGATCATGCCGCATGTCTTCGGCGTCGATTTCCTCAAGCTGCTGTATGAGTGCCAGGACGGCTGGCAGGTGATCCACGACAACACCGAGACGCTGGTGATGTTCGGCGGCATCAACCCCAAGAACAGCCAAGTCAGCATGGGCGGCGTGACCGAGCACGAGACCGCCGGCTGGATCGACCGCTTCGTGGCGAAGGGAATGCACTGCGTCAATATCGGCCCCCAGCGAGTCGACGCGCCCGGGGGCTGCGAATGGCTGCCTGTGCGCCCGGGGTCGGATACGACCCTGATGCTGGCGCTGGCCCATGTGCTGGAAGAGGAGGGGCTGACCGACCGCGCGTTCCTCGACCGCTGTTCCGTCGGGTTCGAGCGGTTCCGCCCCTACCTGATGGGTGAGACAGACGGTCAGCCCAAGAGCCCGGACTGGGCCGCGCCGATCTGCGGGGTGGAGCCCGAGACGATCCGCGCGCTGGCGCGCCGCATGGCCTCCACCCGGACGCTGATCACCGTTGCCTGGTCGCTGCAACGCGCCGAGCATGGCGAACAGCCCTACTGGATGTCGGCGGTGCTGGCGGCGATGCTGGGCCAGATCGGCCTGCCGGGGGGCGGCGTGGGCTATGGCTATGGCGCGATCGGCGGCGTCGGAAAGGCGCTGATCGGGCTGCGCGGCGTGACCTTCTCGCAATTCGCCAACCCGGTGAAGAAGGTGATCCCCGTCGCGCGGATCGGCGACATGCTGCGTCATCCGGGCGGGCCCTATGACTTCAACGGGCGGCGCGACACCTATCCCGATATCCGGCTGATCTATTGGGCCGGCGGCAACCCCTATCATCACCACCAGGACCTGAACGCCCTTCACGAGGCCTGGGCGCAGCCCGAGACGGTGATCGTCAACGAACCCTGGTGGACCGCGACGGCCAAGCGCGCCGACATCGTCTTTCCGGCGACCACGCCGTATGAGCGCGAGGATATCGGCCGCTCGCCGCTGGACGACTACCTGTTCCACATGCCGCAACTGATCCCGCCCGTGGGCGAGGCGCGCGACGATTACAGCATCTTCGCCGGTCTGGCCGAGCGGATGGGCGAAGGGCAGGTCTTTACCGGGGGGCGCAGCGCCGAGGAATGGATGGGGCTGCTTTACGAGGAATATCGCGGTTTCGCCGCCGAGCAGGGGATCGAGGTGCCCGATCTCGACACGCTGAAAGAGAAGAACTGGATCAAGCTGCCGATCCAGGCGGACGGCCCCAACCGCACGCTGTTCCCGCCCTTCCGCGAGAACCCGGAGGGCGCACCGCTGCCCACCCCCTCGGGCCGGATCGAGATCTTCTCGGAAACCATCGCGGGTTTCGGCTATGACGATTGCCCGGGCCACCCGGTCTGGCTGCCGCCCTCGGAATGGCTGGGCGCGGCGACGGGCGATGCACCCTTGCACCTCGTCTCGCCGCAGCCCGGCGACAAGCTGCACAGCCAGCTGGAAAGCGCGCTGGCCGATGTGCCGGGCGCGCGGCCCGAGACGCTGGTCATCCATCCCGACGACGCCGCCCCGCGCGGCATCGCCACGGGCGACCTGTTGCGCGTGTTCAACGCGCGGGGCGCCTGCCGGGCGCGGGCGCAGGTTTCGACCGATATCCACGCGGGCGTGGTCGCGCTGCCGACGGGCGCGTGGTTCGGCGATCCCGGCGGCAATATCGACCCCGACGGCAACCCAAACGTGCTGACCCGCGACGTGGGCACGTCACGGCTGGGGCAGGGCAGCAGCGCCCATACCGCGCTGGTGCAGGTGGCCCGGCTGGAGGGCTAGGCGGTCACGCCCAGTCCGGGTCGGCGACTTGCGGAAGCGGGCCGGCGGCCTCGATCACTCGGCCAGCCGCGATCAGGATATCCTCGCGATAGCGCCCGGCGACCAGCTGCACGCCCAGCGGGCGCCCCTCGGCCTGGCCGGTTGCGACGGACAGGCCGGGCATGCCCATGACGGGCAGGGCGCGCTGGGTCAGCTGCGCCTCGTAGACGCGCAGGAAATCGGCCTCGGACCGCACGTCGAGTTGCTGGTCGAAGGGCAGTTCGCCAGACACCGGGCAGAGCAGCACCGGATAGTCTTGCAGGAACAGCTCCCACGCACGGATCAGCGTGGCGCGGTCCTGCAACGCCTTCATCACCGTCTTCAGGTCGACCGGGCCGATATCGCGGCGCATCACGTCAAAGACAAAGGTGGAATCCGGTTCGGCCTCGCGGGCGATCAGCGCTTCGGCCGAGATTTCGGTCTCGGCCATCCAGAGGATCGCGTTGATCCGCGCGGCGTCGCGCATCGGCGGACAGGGCACCTCGTCGACCTGCCAACCCGCGTCCTCGAGCACGCGGGCGGCCTTGCGCAGCGCGTCCTTGACGGCGGGCGCGACGCTCATGCCATCGGGTTCCAGTGTCAGCGCGGCGCGTTTCGGGAAATCGCGCGGGTCGAGAGGCACGGGCACATACCAGGGGTCCAGCACGTCGGGCGCGGCCATGGCACGCAGCGACAGCGCGATGTCGTCGATGCTGCGCGCGATCGGACCCGACACGGCCATCAGCTGCGCACTGATGAGCCGGTCGGGCGCGCTTGCGTTCCAGGCCGGGATGCGGCCCAGCGTCGGACGCAGCCCGTGCAGGCCGCAGGCATAGGCGGGATAGCGGACAGAGCCCGCAATGTCGGTGCCATGCCCGATGGCGCACATTCCCGCCGCGACTGCCGCGGACGCTCCGCCCGACGAGCCGCCCGGCGTGATGTCGCGGTTGCGCGGGTTCAGCGTCTGGCCGTGCAGGTCGTTCCTGGTGAACCACCGCAGCGAAAAGGCCGGCGTGTTCGTGCGCCCGACGATCACGCCGCCCGCCTTGCGCAGGTTGGCGACGACGGGGCTGTCCTGCGCAGCAATGTTATCAGCTTGCAGCTTCAACCCGTTGGTATTGGCCCAGCCCTTCTGGTCGATATTGACCTTGATCGTGCAGGGTACCCCGGCCAGCGGCCCCGGATCCTCGCCTGCCGCGATGCGGGCGTCGAGGGCGCGCGCAGCCTCCAGCGCTTCGTCCCGGCAGTCCTGCACCACGGCGTTGACCGCCGGGTTGACCGCGTCGATGCGCGCCGCGTGGGCCTGCGTCACCTCGGTTGCGGACAGCGTGCCACCGCGCACGGCGCTTGCGATCTCGGTGGCGGTCAGTCTGAACAGGTCTTTCACAGTGCGGCCTTTCGATCTGGAGCCGGGTCGACATGAGGCGCCCCGGACGCACCGGCGCGGCGCGAGAGCGCAGGGCCAACTTGCCCGCGGTTCGCGGCGGTGCCAAGACGATCCGTCACATTGGGCGGCGATGATGCACGGCACGGCAGTGAACGTCCGCAGGACAGGCAGCGGCCGCGCTTGCCCGCAGGATCAGCCGCCATCGTCCCCGCCCGAGAGGCATGCCCGGATCGTGTCGAGCAGTTCGCTCCTCGGAACCGGCTTCGTCAGGCGGACATCCGTGGGATGCAGGCCGTTGCCGTGGATCGTCGCCTCGCTGGCATAGCCCGACATGAAGATCACCGGCAGGCCGGGTTGCAGCGTCCGGCAGGCCTTGGCCAGTTTCGGCCCGCTCAACGTGCCCGGCATCACGACATCGGTCAGCAGCAGGTCGAACCGCCCGCCTTCCCGGAACCGGCGGAGTGCCTCGTCGCCGGTCGTGGCCGCGTCGATCTGGTAACCCGCCCGGGTCAGGGTCCGCACGATGACCGACAGGACGTCCAGCTGATCCTCTGCGACGAGGATCCGCGCCGTGGGCATGGTCCTGACCTGGGCCGCCGGTTGCACCTGTGCGTCCGGGCCCTCTGCGGGCCTGTCGCGGGTTTCGGTCTCGGGGAAGTAGAGCCTGACGCAGGTGCCGACGCCGGTTTCGGAGTGGATGTGGACAAAGCCGCCGCTTTGCCGGACAAAACCCTGCACCATCGACAGGCCAAGCCCGCTTCCCTCGCCGATGCGCTTGCCGGTGACGAAGGGTTCGAACACGCGCGGCAGCAGTTCCGGGGAAATGCCGCTGCCCGTATCGGACACGGACAGCATGACGTAGTGACCGGTCTCCAGCTGTTCGCGTTCGGTGCCTATCTCGGCCTCCGAGACATGCCGGACGGCAGTTTCTATGGTCATCGTGCCGCCGTCCGGCATCGCATCGCGCGCGTTCACGATGACGTTCAGCAACGCGCTCTGAAGGCCGGCGGGATCCAGCCGCACGATCACCGACGCGTCGGTCAGCCGCGTGCTCATCCGGATCGAGGCCGGCATCGCGCGCGATAGCCAGCCGTCGGTTTCGCGCACGATGTCGTTGATGTCGACCAGCTGCGGCTCGAGATGCGACTTCCGCGCAAAAGCCAGCAGGCTGCGCGTCAGTTCGGCGCCCCGCCGCGTCGCCGAAATCGCGCTGGTCAGAATGTCCAGCCGTTCGCCGCGCGGCAGCAGGCGGCGGTCCTCGTCCTCGTGCAGCAGTTCCAGGTTGCCCTGGATCACGGCGAGCAGGTTGTTGAAATCATGCGCGACGCCGCCCACCAGGTGGCCAATCGCCTCCATCCGCTGGGCATGCGCCAGCTGCTCCTCGCGCCGTGCCGCCTCGGTCCTGTTGTGAATGATGCCGAACAGTTCGGTGGGGTTCCCGTCCTCGCCAATCGTCGCCACACCGTCGAGATGCACATGCCGGATCTCGCCCGACGGCAGCCGCAGCCTGGCGTCCAGCGCCCGCACGGTGCCCTCGGTCACCACCGAGTCGAGACTGGCCAGCACCTGCGGCAGGTCGTCGGGATGGAAGAAGTCCAGCGCCTGCTGCAAGCCCGGCTGCGGATCGTCAGGGTCTAGGCCGTGAATGCGGAACACCTCGGGGGACCAGGTCAGCCTGTTCTCGCGCAGGTCCAGCAGCCAGTGGCCGATCTGACCAATCCGTTCCGCTGCCAGCAGCCGCTTTTCCAGTGTCCGGCGGTCGGTGATGTCCTGGACCGTGCCGGACAGGCCGGTGGTGCGGCCCGCTTCGTCGACCGTCGCCTGCCCCTTTTCCGAGATCGAGATGCGGCGGCCGTCGCCGCGGAACATCTCGTATTCGATCTCGTAGGGCGTGCCGGCTTCGAGATAGGCCCGCAACGCGGCGGTGACGCGATCCCGGTCCTCGGGCACGAGCCGATCGGTGAAGTCCGACAACTGACCGTTGAACTCGGACTCGTCGATGCCGAGAATGTCGAGGAAGACGGGCGACCAGTGCAGCGTGTTGGTGCGGGCGTCCCAGTCCCAGATGGCGATGCGGGCAGCGCGGGTGGCCTGAATCAGCCGCCTCGCAAGGCTTTCGGCATTCCTGGTCCCCTCTGACCCCATGCGCACACTCCAACACCGACAAAAGTTGCCGCCGGAGCGACAGAGACTTCACGAATACTGAATACGGAATTTCACCTTCTGGAAACAGCCCATTCCGGTTTCGGCGAAGAAAGGCGGAGTCGTGCACAGTCCGGGTGCGTTCGGGACTAGGCTGGCGCGCGCTTCACCAGGCCGAGCCTCTCACGCACCGCCTCGGGGCCCATCACCCGCGCGCCCATGCGCTCGATGATGCCCACGGCCTTGTCGACAAGCTGCGCGTTGGTGGCCAGCTTGCCCTTTTCCAGCCACAGGTTGTCCTCCAGCCCGACCCGCACGTGCCCGCCAGCCAGCACCGAGGCCGCAACAAACGGCATCTGGTCGCGGCCCAGGCTGAAGGCCGACCAGGTCCAGTCCTGCGGCACGGCGTTGACCATCGCCATGAAGGTATTGAGGTCGTTCGGCGCGCCCCAGGGCACGCCCATGCAGAGCTGCACCAATGCCGGAGAGGTCAGCACGCCCTCGCGGACCAGTTCCTTGGCGAACCAAAGGTGCCCGGTGTCAAAGGCCTCGATCTCGGGCTTTACACCCAGGTCGGTCATCATCCGGCCCATCGCCCGTAGCATGCCGGGCGTGTTGGTCATGACATAGTCTGCCTCGGCGAAGTTCATCGTGCCGCAATCCAGGGTGCAGATCTCGGGCCGGCATTGGGCGACATGCTCCATGCGCTCGGCCGCGCCGGCCATGTCGGTGCCGGCGGAGTTGAGCGGCAGCGGCGCGTCGGGCGAGCCGAAGGTGATGTCGCCACCCATGCCAGCGGTCAGGTTCAGCACCACGTCGACGTCCGCGGCGCGGATGCGGTCGGTCACCTCGCGATACAGGTCGACGCGGCGCGACGGCTTGCCGCTCTCGGGATCGCGGACGTGGCAATGCACGATCGCCGCGCCGGCCCGCGCCGCCTCGATGGCGCTGTCGGCGATCTGCCTTGGGCTTCGCGGCACATGCGGGCTGCGGTCCTGCGTGCCGCCCGATCCGGTGATGGCGCAGGTGATGAAGACATCCTTGGTCATCGTCAGAGGCATGGCTTTGGTCCTTCCTGTTGTGTTGTCTCGGTGGGTCTGCCGGGGATGGCGGGCGGGGCGTCGTTCGCAGAACGCGCGCCGTGCGCCATCACCGGCCCTGCCACGCGGGGTCCCGTTTCTCTGCAAAGGCGCGGGCGCCTTCCTTCTGGTCCTCCGAGCGATAGAGCGCTTCGACCGTGGCGAACTGGCTCTTGGTGATGCGGTTCAGCGCGTCCTGGAACTTCATGTCCTCGGCCTCGCGCACGATTTCCTTGATCGCCGCATAGACCAGCGGCGGGCCCGAGGCCAGCAGCCGCGCCATCGTCCACGCCTCGTCCATCAGCCTGTCGGCCGGGTGCAGGCGGTTGACCATGCCCCAGCGCGCGGCCTCCTCAGCCTCCAGCCAGCGGCCGGTGAACAGCATCTCCATCGCGATATGGTAGGGGATGCGTTTCGGCAGCTTGATGCTGGCGGCGTCCGCCACGGTGCCGGAGCGGATCTCGGGCAGGGCAAAGGTCGCGTGGTCGGCCGCCAGGATGATGTCCGCCGACAGCGCCAGTTCCAGCCCGCCGCCGCAGCAGATGCCGTTGACGGCGGCGATCACCGGCTTGTTCAGCCCGCGCAACTCCTGAAGGCCGCCAAAGCCGCCCTTGCCATAGTCGCCATCCACCGCGTCGCCCTCTGCCGCGGCCTTCAGGTCCCAGCCGGGGCAGAAGAACTTCTGCCCCGCGCCGGTCACGATGGCCACGCGCAGATCGGGGTCGTCGCGGAAGGTCGTGAACACCTCGCCCATGATCCGGCTGGTGGCCAGGTCGATGGCGTTGGCCTTCGGCCGGTCCAGCGTGACCTCCAGGATATGGCCTTCTGTCCGGGTCTTGATCGGGTTATCGGTCATCGGCCTCTCCAAGCTGCACCAGCGCATCTGCCGCCACGGCGAAATCCGCACCGCAGAGCAGGGGATTGATCTCGACCTCCAGCACCGGGGTCGAAAGGGCGAAATCCTGCACCGCAATCACGGCGTCCAGGATCGCGCCCATGTCGCAGGGCGCGGCCCCGCGATAGCCGGTCAGGACGCGGCCATAGTTCACCGAAAGAAGCGCGGTTTCCACCTCGGATCGCGTCACCGGCAGGATCAGCGAGACGCGGTCGGTCATCAACTCGGTCAGCACGCCGCCGGCGGCCAATGTCAGAACCAGCCCGTGGGCGGGATCGCGCAGCACTCCGACCAGCAGTTCGGCCCGGGCGGCGGGCACCATCGCCTCGACGAGGAACCCCGCGCCGGGCATGCCTTGCGCCGCCTGCCGCAACGCCGCCGCGTCGCGCAGGTTCAGCGCGACCGCGCCTGACTCGGACTTGTGGGCCAGGCCCAGGCCCTTGAGCACGACGGGAAAGCCGATGCGTCGGGCCACCTCGATGGCGCTTTCTGCATCGGCGGCGACCTCGCCACGCGGCACGGGCAGGCCGAATTCCGCGAGCGCCGTCTTGGCCTCGGCCTCGGTCAGCAGGCGGTTGTCCAAGACGGGGCCGGGAACGTGGACCGGGACGGGGGGCGCGGGGCAATAGGCGCGGGCTGCGGCCTCGATCGCCTCCAGCGCCTCGGCCATGCCGCAGAGCGGCACCAGGCCGTCCGCGACCAGTTGCTGCGCCACGGCCTCGGGCATGGTCTCGGGCAGAGAGGACAGGATCGCCAGCGGCTTGCCCGTTTCCGCCCGCGCCAGTTTCGCGGCCTCGATCACGGTGAACCAGTCGTCCGCGCGGCACCGGTCGGGACGGGGCAGGTCCAGCACGATCAGGCCCAGCGATACCGGACCGTCCACCAGCGCCGTGATCGTGGCGCGGGTGGCGTCCAGGTTGCCCCAGATATAGGTGTGGTAATCCAGCGGGTTGGCCAGCGCCACCTTGGGCCCCAGCGCCGCACGCAGGCCCTTCCTCTGGGGCTCCGAAAGGGACGCAAAGCGGATCGCTCCGCGGCCATGCGCGAGGTCGGCAATCAGGCTTGCCTCGCCGCCCGAGCAGGACATCGACACGATATCGCCCGAGGGCAGCGGCCCGGTGACATGCATCAGCTTCAGGCATTCCAGAAGTCCGGCGAGGGTCTGCACGCGGGCCACGCCCAGCCGGTCGAACAGTGCCTCTGCCCCGGCCATGCCGCCGGCAATCGATGCCGTGTGCGACACGGTCGCAGCGCGCGCCTGGTCCGATCGCCCGACCTTGAGCGCGACCACCGGCACGCCTTGTGTCTGCGCCTTCAGCGCAAAGCGCTGAAAGGCTGCCAGATCGTCGATCCCCTCGATGTGCAATCCGATGGCACTGACGCGCGGATCGTCGAGCAGTGCCTCGCCGATCCCGGAAAGACCCGTCTGCGCCTGGTTGCCCGCCGTCACCAGATAAGCGATCGGCAGGCCACGCGTCTGCATCGTCAGGTTCAGCGCGATGTTCGAGCTTTGCCCGATGATGGCGACGCCGCGCTCGACCGGAACCAGCCCGTGTTGATCTGGCCAGAGCGCAACGCCGTCCAGTGCATTGATGAAACCGTAGCAGTTAGGACCGAGGATCGGCATGTCGCCAGCCGCCGCCAGCAGCGCCGCTTGCATATCGCCGCCATCCGTCAGTTCCGCCACCGCCTCAGCAAAGCCCGAGGCGAAGCAGATCGCGCCCCCGGCCCCCATCGCCGACAAGGCGGCAACCGTTTCCACCGTCAGCGCCCGGTTCACCCCGATGAACACGGCATCCGGCGCCTCTGGCAGGTTGGCGACCGAGGCCACGGTCGCGACGCCGCCCACCTCGGTCTTTGTCGGATGGACCGCGTAAAGCGCTCCGTCAAAGCCTGCGCGGCGACATTCGCGCAGCACGTTGGCGCACCACGCGCCGCCACCGATCACCGCGACGGAACGAGGCCGCAAGAGGCGGTTGAGCGAGCGCATGGCTCAGGCGCCCAAGGGGCGGAAGAGTTCACGGCCGATGATGTGCCGCTGGATCTCGCTGGTGCCGTCCCAGATCCGCTCGACCCGCGCATCGCGCCAGAAGCGTTCGATGGGCAGGTCGTCCATCAACCCCATGCCACCGTGGATCTGCAAGGTTGCGTCCGTCACCCGGGCCAGCATCTCTGTCGCGTAGAGTTTCGCGCTGGCGATCTCGCGGTTGGCGGGCAGGCCCTGATCCAGCCGCCACGCGCCCGACAGGGTCAGCCAGTCGGCGGCGTCAATTTCCGTGATCATGTCCGCGATCTGAAAGCTGACACCCTGGAATTTCGCGATCTGCTGCCCGAACTGCTTGCGCTCTGCCGCATAGGCCAGGGCATGGTCGAAACAGCGCCGAGCCCGGCCCACGCTGAACGTCGCCACCGTCAGGCGGGTGGCGTAAAGCCATTCGTTCATCACCGCGAACCCGCCATCGACCTCGCCCAGCACCTGGGCATCGGGCAGGCGGCAATCGTCGAAATAGAGGATGCAGTTCTTGTAGCCCCGGTGGCTGACAGAGTTGTAGCCCGGCCGCACCTCGAAGCCGGGCGTTCCGCGATCCACGAGGAAGCAGGTGATCCGCTTTTTCGGCCCGTGCGGCGTTTCGTCGACCCCGGTCGCAATAAAGACGATGAAGAAATCGGCGTGATCGGCGCCCGAGATGAAATGCTTGGACCCGTTCACCACCCAGTCGCCGCCATCGCGCACGCCCATGCATTTCATGCCGCGCACGTCCGACCCCGCGTCGGGCTCGGTCATCGCCAGCGCGTCCATCCGCTCGCCTCGGACGGCGGGCAAAAGGTAACGCTCGCGCTGCTCGCCCTTGCAGGCCATCAGGATGTTCTGTGGCCGGCCGAAGAAATGCGTCAGTGCCATCGAGCCACGCCCCAGTTCCCGCTCGACCAGCGTGAAATCCAGGTGCGACAGGCCTGCGCCGCCGACCTCTTCGGGAAAATTGCAGGCGTAAAAACCCATCTCGATGCACTTGCGCTTGATCTCTTCGCCCAGGCCCGGCGGCACCGCGCCGCTGCGCTCGACCTCGGCCTCGTGTGGATAAATCTCGTTCTCGACAAAGCTGCGGACGGTGGAGACGATCATCTCCTGTTCCTCGGTCAGTCCGAAATGCATCTGGGGTTCCTCTTGCCTCGTGGCCGCGAGAGTGGAACAGATGTGCGGACAAGGTTGTGCAAGTTTAGGCGATGATCGTGCAGGATTCGCAAAATGCGCAAGGCATGCGGCACATGGCCGTGCTGCTGTTCCCGCAGTTCTCGAACCATTGCCTGGCCAACACGATCGAGCCCTTCCGCGCCGCCAACACGATCGCGGGAAAGTCGCTTTATCGCTGGTCGTTCCTGACCCTGACAGGCGGGCCTGTAGCCTCGTCCAGCGGCCTGACGGTTGAGACCGAAAGCTGGGCCAAGGCGCGTCCCTCGGGCGACTTCCTGTTCGTCATGCCCAGCTATGGTCATCGCGTCTGGGTCACGCCGGCACTGGGCCAGACCCTGCGCGCGGCGCGGCGGCGGTTTGCGACGCTGGTGGGGCTGGATACCGGCGCCTGGCTGCTGGCGGCGGCGGGCCTTCTGGACCGGCGGCGCGCGACGATCCACTGGCACGAACTCGACGCCTTTGCCGAGGCATTTCCCGATGTCACCGTGACCGATGATCGTTTCGTTCTGGAGCCGGATATCGCCACCTGCGGCGGCGCGGCCACCGCCTTTGACCTGACATTGGAACTGATCCGCCGCCACCATTCGCCGATCTTCGCGCTCGAGGTGGCGGCGCTGTTCATGCATGGCGACGCGCCCGGCCTGCGCGACCCGCTGCGCGGCAAGTCGCCGGGGGCAATGGTGCGCCGCGCGACGGCGCTGATGCGGCGGCGGCTGGAAGAACCGCTGCCCATCGCCGAGATCGCCGCGCAGATGCGCATCAGCCAGCGCCTTATGGAACAGGTGTTCCGCCGCGAGACAGGCCTGACGCCGAACGGCGTCTACCGTGCCCTGCGCCTGCGCGAGGCACGGCGTCTGGTCGAACTGAGCGACCTCGGCATCGCCGAGATCGCCGGCCGCTGCGGCTACCAGGACGCGGGCGCGATGACCCGCGCCTATCGCATGGAATTCGGCGTGGCACCCTCGGCCCACCGGCAGGCGTGACTAGTAAGGCACCCGCCAAGGCCGCGGCTGCACCGCCACCTGTGCCAGCCCGGACTCGTCCAGCAGGCGCGTGACCTCCTCCTGCAACAGGCGCTCGTCCGCCGCACCGTTGATCGGCACCCGCCCCGGTTCGAGGAACAGCGGCGCGGCCAGCGGCGTCACGCGGCTGAGCGCCAGGTGATCGATCCGGTCGCCCACCCGCGCGCACATCTCGCGGATACGGGCAAAATCCACCAGCCCGCGCAGGGCCTCCTCGCGGGTGATCGTCATCAGCAGGTGATCGGGGTCATATTTCAGAAGCGTGTCATAGAGGATGTCGGACGACATGGTGGCCTGCCGCCCGGTCTTGCGCTGCCCGCCCAGGTTCCGCTCGATCAGCCCGGCGATGGTGGCGCTGGCCCGAAAGGTCCGCTTCATCACGGCGTTGCCCGCCAGCCAGCCATCCAGCCCCGCCTCGAGCGCGCCAAGGTCGAACAGCGGGCGCGGGTCCACCACGGCGTCCAGCCCCCAGATCAGCGTGGCATAGTCGGTCGAGACAAAGCCCATCGGCGCCAGCCCCATCTCCTCCATCCGCTTGGTCAGGAGCAGGCCCAGCGTCTGCTGCGCGTTGCGCCCGGCAAAGCCGTAGACCACCATCTGCTGACGTCCGTCGCGCGGAAAGGTCTCGATCAGCAGGCGTCCGGGTTCGGGCAGGCGGCTGACCTCGGCCTGCAGCCGCAGCCAGTCGGCGGTGTGGTCCGGCAGGGCCGACCAGTCGCCGGACTGGAAAAGCCGCAGGATGCGGTCCGAAAGCTGGGTCGAGGTGGCGAATTTTGTCCCCATGAAGGTTGCGATCTTGGGCTTCTTCGCGGCATCGCGCGACACCTCGACCACCAGTTCGCGCATCCCCTCGTAGCGCACGATCTGCCCGCCGATCAGGAACGTGTCGCCCTTGCCGAGGCTGGCGGCGAACCCCTCCTCGATCTCGCCCAGCGGCGCCCCGCCCCGCCCGCGCCAACGCACCTTGAGCGTGTCGGTGTCCTGGATCGTGCCCACG
The DNA here is from genome assembly GCF_018224955.1 of Thetidibacter halocola. Taxonomy (GTDB): domain Bacteria; phylum Pseudomonadota; class Alphaproteobacteria; order Rhodobacterales; family Rhodobacteraceae; genus Thetidibacter; species Thetidibacter halocola. Next base: position 458,712 of record NZ_JAGTUU010000004.1, on the reverse strand, counting down.
TTCTGCCGGATGCGCACGGCAGAGCGGGGGTCGCGCAGCTGCCACAGGCCATCGGGCCTCTGCATCAGCCTTTGCCACCGGTCGTAGGCCCGCAGCGCGTAACCCCCGGTGGCGCAGAAATCGAGACAGGAGTCGAATTCGGCGCGCGTGATGTCGGCATAAGGTCCGGCGCTGCGCATCTCGTCGTACAGTGCGCCGGCCTCGAACGGCCCGGAACAGGCGGCGATCAGGATATGCTGGCACAGCACGTCGCGCGGCCCCCGTCCGCGCGGGTCGCCATCGAGGTCATGCGCCCGCACCGCCTCCAGCGCGGCGAGGCATTCGACAACCTCGAACCGGTTCGCAGGCACCAGCAGCGCCTTGGACGGCGCGTTGTAGCGATGGTTTGCCCGCCCGATCCGCTGCACCAGCCGCTTGACGTTCTTCGGCGCTCCGACCTGGATCACGAGGTCGACATCGCCCCAGTCGATCCCAAGGTCGAGCGACCCGGTGCAGACGATGGCCCGCAACTGGCCCGCGACCATCGCCGCCTCGACCTTTTCCCGCTGGCCACGATCAAGCGAGCCATGGTGGATGCCGATCGGCAACCCATCCTCGTTCGCCAGCCACAGGTTGTGAAAGAACAGCTCGGCCTGAGCGCGGGTATTGTGAAAGATCAGTGTGGTCTTGTGGCGCTTGACCTGCTCCAGCACAGCGGGGATGGCGTATTTCGCGCCGCCTCCCGACCAGGGCGGCGGCTCGTCCGTGACCAGCATCGAGATATCCGGGTCCGGCCCCGGATCGGCCTCCAGCACGGCACAGGGATCGGGATGCCGTGCCAGGAACCGCGCCAGCGCCGGCGGGTCCTCGACCGTCGCCGACAGGCCCACCCGCCGCAGACCGGGGCACATCCCCTGCAATCGCGCCAGCGCCAGCATCAGCTGGTCGCCCCGCTTGCTTTCCGCCAGCGCATGGATCTCGTCCACCACCACCCGCTGGAGGCCCGCGAACATCCGGGGCGCATCCTCGTAGGAGGTCAGCAGAGCCAGCGACTCCGGCGTCGTCAACAGGATATGCGGCGGATCGGCCCGCTGCCGCAGCTTGCGGGAGGACGGCGTGTCCCCGGTCCGGTCCTCCACCCGGATCGGCAGGCCCGCTTCCTCGATGGGCACCGTCAGGTTGCGACGGATGTCCGCCGCCAACGCCTTAAGCGGCGAGACATACAGCGTGTGCAGCCCGCCCCGCGGCGCCTCCGCCAGTTCCACCAGCGTCGGCAGGAACCCCGCTAGCGTCTTGCCCCCGCCGGTCGGTGCAATCAGCAACAGCGCCGCCTCGTCGCGGCGTTCCAGCATGGCGCGCTGATGCGGATGCAGCGCCCAGCCGCGCGCATCGAACCAGCCCTGCAAGGATTTCGGCAACTCCACCATGCGCCACAGATAGGCCGCCCGGAACGAAAGCGAAACGCCTGCGTTTCATCTTGCCAGGAAAACTCCGGGGGAGGCTCCCGAAGGGAGACGGGGGCAGAGCCCCCTTTCCATCCCCAGCCATATCCGCTTCACTCCCCCGGGGAGGACAGCCATGCTCGACGGCATCCGCATCGTGGAATTCGAGGCGCTGGGCCCGGCGCCTTTTGCCGGCATGCTGCTGGCTGATCTGGGCGCCGAACTCATCGTCATCCACCGCAAGGGGGGGGGCACCGCACCCGGTGCGCCGGAACGCAACCTGCTGGACCGCGGCAAGCGCTCCATCGCGCTCGACCTAAAGGAACCCGCCGACCTCGCCACCGCCCGCGCCCTCATCCGCTCCGCCGACGGCCTGACAGAGGGCATGCGCCCCGGCGTCATGGAACGTCTCGGCCTTGGCCCGGCCGAGGCTCGCGCGCTGAACCCGCGCCTCGTCTATGGCCGGATGACCGGCTGGGGGCAGGATGGGCCGCGCGCGGCGCAGGCGGGACACGACCTGAACTACCTCGCGCTCTCGGGCGCACTGTTCTACGCCGGCCTGCCGGGCCAGGCGCCGGGCGTGCCGCCCACGATGCTGGGCGATATCGGGGCGGGCGCGCTTTACCTCTCGGTCGGCATGCTGGCGGGGCTGCTGAACGCCCGCGCGACGGGGCAGGGCAGCGTGGTCGACGCCGCCATTCTCGACGGTGCCAGCCACATGATGGCGCTGCTCTTGTCCATGGGGGCGCAATTCTCGACGACCGCCCGCGGGCAAAGCCTGCTCGACGGCCCGCACTGGTCGCGCTGCTATGCCTGCGCCGATGGCAGATACGTTTCCGTCCAATGCCTCGAGCCGAAGTTCCATGCCGAATTCCTCCGCCTCATGGGCCTCGAGGACGATCCCGCCTTCGCCGCGCAATTCGAACCGGCGCAATGGGCCGCCCAGGCAGACCGCCTCGCCGCGATCTTCGCCGGACAGCCGCGTGACCACTGGGCCACCCTGTTCGACGGCTCCGACGCCTGCGTCGCCCCCGTCCTGTCGCCGGCAGAGGCGCAATCCGACCCCCATGTCGCCGCCCGCGGCATCTGGTCGGGCGGCGCCCCTATGCCTGCGCCACGCTTCGACGGGCAGACCTGCCGGCCAGGCGAAAGCCCTGGGCGGGGCCAGCATACCGACGCCATCCTGCAAGACCTCAAGGACAGGGGCCTCATATGACCCAAGACGCCGAAACCCTGGGCCGCGTGCTGCGCACCCGCTTCTCTTGCCGCGCGTACAGCCCCGACCCGGTGCCGCGTGAGTTGATCGACGCGGCGCTGGCCGACGCGCAGCATGTCGCCAGCTGGTGCAATTCACAGCCCTGGCAGGTCCATGCCTGCGGGGCCGAGGAAACCGCCCACCTTGCCGCTGCCCTTTACGAGCACACGAAAACCGCGCCGCACAGCAGCGACATTCCCTTCCCCGCCGCCTACGAGGGCGTCTACAAGGAGCGCCGCAGCACCTGCGGCTGGCAGCTTTATGATGCGGTGGGTGTGCAAAAGGGCGACCGCACCGCCTCGACCGCCCAGATGCGCGAGAATTTCCGTCTGTTCGGCGCGCCGCATTTCCTGCTGATCACGACGCCCAAGGCCTTGGGCGCCTATGGTGTCCTCGATTGCGGCGCCTTCGTAACCGCGACACTGCTGGCCTTGCAGGCGCGCGGCATTGCCTCGATCGCCATGGCCTCGGTCGCCGGCTTCTCACCCTTCATGCGCGACTGGTTCGGCATCGCCGAAGACCGCGATATCCTTTGCGGCATCGCCTTGGGCTATCCCAAGCCGGATCATCCCGCCAACGGGTTCCGGACCACCCGTGCCCCATTGGAAGACGTCGTCACTTGGCGCTGACGGCGCCTCTTCTTCTGGCTGAAAATATCTTGGGGGTCCGGGGCCAACGCCCCCGGCCGGTCGGCGCGCCGAAGGCGCGGCGGAACCCTGCTCACGCCTCTTCGTTGCGGTCCGTCGCGGGCGGCGGTGCGGGCACCAGCTTGGACAGCCGCGCATATAGTGCCGCATCCATGGGGTAACGCATCCCCTCGAGCGAGGGGCGCAGTTGCGCCGCCGAGCGTGCGGACAGGATCGGCACGGGCCGCGCGGGGTTCGCCGCGACCCAGGCCACCGCCAGCGTCGCGGTATCGGCTCCCACCTCGCGCGCGATGGCGACCAGTTCCGCCGCGGCCGCATGCATCGAAGGCAGGCCATAGCGTTCGGCATAGCGGTCGTCCTCGGTCAGACGCCCGCTGCCGCCCGAGACATACTTGCCCGTCAGCAAACCGCCGCCCAGCGGCGAATAGGGCACCGGCAGGATGCCTTCGGACGCGCACATCGGCAGGATCTCGACCTCGGCCTGGCGTTTCACCAGGTTGTACATCGGCTGGATCACGTCGATCCGCGTGCCCAGCCGTTCCGCCACCGCTTGCGCCTTCATCACCTGCCACGCGGCATAGTTCGACACGCCGACAAAGCGCACCTTGCCCGCCTGCTGCAACTGCGCCAGCGCGCCAAAGGTCTCCTCAAGCGGCACCGCGTCGTCCCAGCGGTGCATGTAGAGCAGGTCGACCGTGTCCATGCCCAGCCGGGCGCGGCTTTCGTCAAAGCTCGACAGGATGTTCGCGGCCGAGGCGCCGCCCGCATAGGCGGCCTTGGTTGCGATGAACAGCCGGTCGCGTTCGGCGGCGGCAAAACGGCCCAGCAGGGTTTCCGAGGCGCCGCCGTTATAGGCATGGGCCGTGTCGAAATGCCGGATGCCCGCCTCGCGGCAGGATTCGAACATGGCGCGGCTGGCGGTCTCGTCGGCGCGGGCGCCGAACTGCATCGTGCCGAAGGCGAAGGGGGGCAGGGGATCGCCTGCAATCGTGGTGAGCTGTGTCATGCGGCGGACAGTGCCACGGCTTTGCCCCGCGCGAAAGAGTGGACAGACGTCCCCCGTCACTGGCACCATCGGCGCGAAAGGACCGCCCCCATGTTGCTGCGCCTTCTCTCCGCCCTTGTGCTGGCCGCGGCGCCGCTTGCCGCCGGCGAACGCTGCACCGAGGACGCGATGATCGTCTTCGACGGCTCGGGTTCTATGGCCGAGATCGGCTTCAACCAGATCGGCGTGCCGCGCATCTCCGAGGCGCGGGCCGCCCTGCGGCAAGCGCTGCCGGAAATCGCGCCGGTCCGCCGCCTTGGCCTGGTGATCTACGGGCCGGGCGGCGACCGGACCTGCCGCAACATCTCGCTGCGCTTTACCCCGCAATGGGATGCCGCGCCCCGCATCGTGTCCGAGGTCGATGCGCTGCGCCCGGCTGGCGGCACGCCCCTGACAGAGGCGGTGCGGCAGGCGGCCGAGGTGCTGGACTGGCGCAACCAACCGGGCGCGGTTGTCCTGGTGACGGACGGCAAGGAAACCTGCAACGGCGCGCCCTGCCAGCTGGCCGCGGAGTTCAGGGCGCTTGCGCCGGGCCTGACCGTGCATGTCATCGGCTACAAGGTGCGCGGCGACCATTTCGGCTGGGAAAGCACGGATTATGCCGAGGCGGTCAGCGTTGCGCGCTGTCTTGCCGACGACACGGGCGGTCAGTATGTCAGCGCCGAGACCGTGGATGAACTGGTCACTGCCCTGCGCGTGACCCTTGGCTGCAACGTGCTCGGCGCAGTCGACCTGACAAGGAAACCCTCCTGATGCCGCTGACCGCCTTCGACCATGTCAACCTGCGCACCACCCGCCTGCCCGAGATGATCGCCTGGTATGGCGCAGTGCTGGACATGCATCCCGGCAAGCGCCCCGATTTCAGCTTTGACGGCGCGTGGCTCTACCTAGGCGACCGCGCGCTGATTCACCTGGTCGCCGTGGCCGAGGCGCGCTGCTTTGGCCGCGCCGCCACGATGGAGCATTTCGCCTTTCGCGCGACGGGCATGGCGGGGTTCCGGGAAACGCTGGAGTCGCACAAGATCCCCTACAGCATCGACCCGGTTCCGGGCTTTCCCATCGTGCAGGTCAATTTCCACGACCCCGATGGCAACCACATCCATGTCGATTTCGACGCAGCCGAAAACGCCTGACCGGAAACCGCCCGGCCCGCGCCGAAATTTCCGCGCAATCCTCGATGAGTTTGCGCCCATGCCAAAGCGTCACACCCGCCCCGACACGAGCCGACCGCGCGACCCGCACGCGCCGGTTCTGACTGTGCTCTGCGCCATCGTGGGCCTGGGCGTGGCCGCGCAGATCGTCTTGCCGGGCCCCGAAGCCGCCCCGCCTGTTGCCGTCTCGCTGGACACGCCGCGCGCGGCCTTCTTCGATCTGTCGCCCGGCGCGTTCTCGCGCTGAGCCCGGGCACCGGAACCCTTCCACCGCCCGGCGCGCTCTGCCATACTGCGGCACAATCCAAGAACAGGCAGAGCAGCACCATGGCCGACGACCTTCTTTCCGCAGCCGACGTGTCCGATTACGACGCCTCCTCGATCGAGGTGCTGGAGGGGCTGGAGCCCGTCCGCCAGCGCCCCGGCATGTATATTGGCGGCACAGACGAGCGCGCGCTGCACCACATGGTGGCAGAGATCCTCGACAACTCGATGGACGAGGCGGTGGCGGGCCATGCCAACCGCATCGAGGTCGAGCTGCACGAGGATTTCTCGGTCACGGTGCGCGACAACGGCCGCGGCATCCCGGTCGATCCGCACCCGAAATTCCCCGGCAAATCCGCGCTCGAGGTGATCCTCTGCACCCTGCACGCGGGCGGCAAGTTCAGCGGCAAGGCCTACCAGACCTCGGGCGGCCTGCATGGCGTGGGCTCAAGCGTGGTCAATGCGCTGTCAGACCTGATGGTCGTCCAGGTCGCCCGCAACAAGGAACTGTTCGAACAGCGGTTCTCGCGCGGCAAGCCGCAGGGCCCGGTGGAAAAGGTGGGCAGCGCCCCAAACCGGCGCGGCACCACCGTTACCTTCCACGCCGACGAGGAGATCTTTGGCCACCACCGGTTCAAGCCCGCGCGCCTGCTCAAGATGGTGCGGTCCAAGGCCTACCTGTTCTCGGGCGTCGAGATCCGCTGGAAATCCGCTGTCGACGATGGCGAGACGCCCACCGAGGCGACCTTTCACTTTCCCGGCGGCCTCAAGGACTATCTCTCGGAAACGCTGGGCAAATCCGCCGTCTATGCCGAGCAGCCATTTGCCGGCAAGGTCGAGTTCCGGGAGAAATTCAACGAGGCCGGCTATGTCGAATGGGCGATCAACTGGACACCCTCGCGCGACGGGTTCATCCAGTCCTACTGCAACACGGTTCCCACGCCCGAGGGCGGCACGCATGTGGCGGGGTTCTGGGCGGCGATCCTTAAGGGGATCAAGGCCTATGGCGAGCTTGTCGGCAACCGCAAGGCGGCGCAGATCACCCGCGAGGACATGCTGACCGGGGGCTGCGCGCTGGTGTCGTGCTTCATCGCCGACCCGGCCTTTGTCGGGCAGACCAAGGATCGCCTGTCATCCGAATCCGCGACCCGGCTGGTCGAGGGCGCGGTGCGCGACCATTTCGACAACTGGCTGGCGGCCGACACCAAATCCGCAGGCGCCATCCTCGATTTCCTCGTCCTGCGGGCCGAGGAGCGGATGCGGCGCAAGCAGGAAAAGGAAACCGCCCGCAAGTCCGCCACCAAGAAACTGCGCCTGCCCGGCAAGCTGACCGATTGTTCCTCCAAGACCCGCGAGGGGACGGAAATCTTCATCGTCGAGGGCGACTCGGCCGGGGGCTCGGCCAAGGGCGCGCGCAACCGCGAGACGCAGGCGCTGCTGCCGCTCAAGGGCAAGATCCTGAACGTGCTGGGCGCGGCCTCGAACAAGCTGACCTCGAACGCCGAGATCCGCGATCTGTGCGAGGCGCTGGGCGTGGGGCTGGGCAGCAAGTTCAACATCGACGACCTGCGCTATGAGAAGGTCATCATCATGACCGACGCCGACGTGGACGGCGCGCATATCGCCTCGCTGCTGATGACCTTCTTCTTCACCCAGATGCGGCCGCTGATCGACAACGGGCACCTGTACCTGGCCTGCCCGCCGCTCTATCGCCTGACGCAGGGGCCGAAGCGGATCTATGTCGCCAACGACGCCGCCAAGGAGGCCGCGATGGCCAGGGGGCTGGGCGGCAAGGGCAAGATCGACGTGCAGCGGTTCAAGGGCCTGGGCGAGATGGACGCCAAGGACCTGAAGGACACCACGATGGACCCCGCGACGCGGACGCTGATCCGCGTGACCATCGACGAGGACGAACCCGGAGAGACCGGCGACCTGGTCGAGCGCCTGATGGGCAAGAAGCCGGAACTGCGCTTTCAGTATATCCAGGAGAACGCGCGGTTCGTGGAGGAGTTGGATGTGTGAATGACGATCCAGAGATTAGTCGTAGCATTATCGCCGGAGGCGAATTTAGGAAAGTTGATTGCCCGGAGTGCTGTAGACGACAGAATTGTGCAGTGGAAACCGGAGTTAAAGAAGTGCGGGATTACGGTCCAGTATCAGCGAGTGCAAAGCATATAATCCTCCGCTGTTTAGGCTGCGACACAATTTTTTACGGGGAATTTTCCACGTTCTCAGAAGACTATGACTACGTCACTCACCCGGTGACCGGCGCTACAGAAGTGGTGATCCCGGAGAGAATTACGCTCTTCCCTTCGATGCAAAGGCGCAGTAGCCCAAAGTGGCAGACAACAAAGTTTGGCGTAGCACACGAATACCTCGATTTCCTGATTAGCGAGATTATTACCCTCTACAACAGCGGCCACTACACGTTTTCAGCGCTAGGGGTTCGCACAGGCTTTGAGATTGCCGCTGATGATCTTGGCATTAATCGAGACTTATCTTTTCAAGACAAAATTGAACAGCTGAGAGCCAAAGGCCACATTTCTCCACGGGAAAAAGATGTCCTCAAGGAGTTGGTGGATGCTGGTTCCGCTGTAATCCATCGTGGTTGGCAGCCGTCCGCTAACGACGTCGATTTGCTAATCGACACTCTTGAGCAGTTCATCCAGAGAGCGATCGTTTTGCCGGAAGGCCTCGATACACTTTCAAAAAAAGTACCTAAGAAAGCACCATAACTTTACGAGCCGCGCCAGAGACGACGCGCGCGGTGGCTCTGCTCCGGTGGGGCGGCGGCGCTTTATCCCGGTCTTCCCGGACGACCTCTGAGCGAGGGACAAACGGCACAAGAGAGCCGCCGCGTGGGGGCGCGTCGTCTCTGGCGCGGCGGCGCTGCGCGCCTTGTTTCCGCGCCCGGGGTGGTCCGTTCAATCGTTTCGGCCAATCTGTGAAACGCGGTCTTGCGCCGTTCGGGCGGTGGCGCGTCGTCTCTGGCGCGGCGAGCCTGCGGCCCTTGATTCCGCGCCCGGGGTGCCCCGTTCAATCCGCGCCGCGCGGTAGGGTGCGTGCTGGCACGCACCGCCCCCCTCAGAAGAAATTCTGCGGGTCGATGTCGATCGCCATGCGCAGGTCGCCTTTCAGCCGCACCTGACCGGCCCAGTCCGCCAGCGCCGGTTGCAGCGCGGTGCCCTTGGCCGCCTTGACCAGCAGGCGCACCCGGTGCCGCCCCCGCACCCGCGCGATGGGCGCGGGCGCCGGGCCATAGACCTGCGCCCCCACCCGCCGCAGCGCCGCGTCGTGCCGCGCCAGCCAGGTGCCCAGATCGAACACCCGGTCGACCTCGGACCCCGACAGGATCACGCCCGCCAGCCGTCCATAGGGCGGCATCCCGGCGGCGCGGCGCTCGTCTGCCTCGGCTCTCCAGAAGGCTTCCTCGTCCCCGCCCAGGATCGCGCGGATCACCGGGTGCTCGGGCTGGAAGGTCTGCAACAGCGCCTCTCCGGGCCGGTCGGCCCGCCCCGCGCGCCCCGCCACCTGCCGCATCAGCTGGAACGTGCGTTCCGCCGCGCGCAGGTCCGATCCTTGCAGGCCGAGGTCGGCGTCGATCACCCCCACCAGCGTCAGCAGGGGAAAGTTGTGCCCCTTGGCCACAAGCTGCGTGCCGATGATGATGTCGCAGCCGCCCGCCGCGATGGATTCGATCTGCGCCTTGAGCTCGCGCGCCGTGCCGTAGAGGTCCGAGGACAGGACGGCGATGCGCGCGTCGGGAAAGGCGCTGGCCGCTTCCTCCGCCAGTCGTTCCACCCCCGGCCCGACGGGCGCCAGCCGGTCCTCGGCCCCGCAGGAAGGGCAGGTGGTGGGGATCGGCGTGCTCTCGCCGCATTGGTGGCAGACGAGTCGTTTCAGGAACCGGTGTTCCACCATCCGCGCGTCGCAATGCGGGCAGCCGATCTGTTGCCCGCAGGCGCGGCACAGCGTGACCGGCGCATAGCCCCGGCGGTTGAGGAACAGAAGCGCCTGTTCGCCCGCCTCCATCCGCTGCGTAACGGCGCGGCGCAGGGACGGCGAGATCCAGGTGTTCGGGGCCATGTCCTCGCCCCGCATGTCGAGGGCGCGCATCTCGGGCAGGATCGCGGGGCCGAAGCGCGAGGTCAGGTCGAGCCGTTGGTACTTGCCCGCGTCGGCATTTGCCCAGCTTTCGAGCGAGGGCGTTGCAGAGGCGAGCACCACCTGCGCGCCCAGGATCGAGGCGCGCAGCACCGCCATGTCGCGGGCGTTATACAGTACGCCGTCCTCTTGCTTGTAAGAGGTGTCGTGTTCCTCGTCGACGACGATCAGGCCGAGTCGCTGGAAGGGCAGGAAGAGCGCCGAGCGCGCGCCGATCACCATCTGTGCCTGCCCTTCGCCCACCATGCGCCAGACGCGGCGGCGTTCGGTCATGGTGACGCCGGAATGCCATTCGGCGGGCTTCGCGCCGAACCGCGCCTGCACCCGCGTCAGGAACTCCGCCGTCAGCGCAATTTCAGGCAGCAGGACCAGCGCCTGCCGCCCCCGGCGCAGGCATTCCGCGACGGCCTCGAGATAGACCTCGGTCTTTCCGGATCCTGTCACGCCCTTGAGCAGCGTGGTGGAATAGGTGCCATCCTGGCCGGCGCGCAGGGCCTCTGCGGCCTGTGCCTGATCGTCTGTCAGATCCTTGGAGCCGTGATCCGGGTCGAGCGGCGGAAAGGGCGTGTCGCGCGGCGTGTCCTCTTCGACGATGGCGCCCGAGGGCAGCAGCCCCTTGACCACCTGCGGTGTGACGCCCGCGCTTTCGGCCAGTTCCGACAGGGTCAGCGCCAGCCCACCCATTTCCTCTGCCGCGTCCAGCACGCGGGCGCGGGCGTCTGTCATGCGGTCGGGCTCGCCAGAACCGCGCCGGTAGACCTTGCGCATCGAGGGCGGATCGCCCAGCCCCGGCGCGCGGGTCGCCAGCCGCAGCATCGCGGGCAGCGGAGTCAGCGTGTAGGCGGCGGCGCGTTCGAGGAAGGTCCGCAACTCCGCCCGCATCGGCGCGGCATCAAGAACCCGGATCACGCTGCGCACCTTGGACAGGTCGTAATCGCCCGTGCCCTCGCCCCAGACCACGCCCAGAACCTTGCGTGGGCCCAGCGGCACCTCGACATAGGCGCCCTGGAAACAGCCGCCCTCGGGCGCGCGGTAATCCAGCGTCCGGTCCAGCGGTTGCGTGGTCAGGACGGCGATCAGGGTGCCGGGATCGTAGAAGGCGTCCATCGGGTCCGTATCTTGTTAGCGCAAACAATTTTCGCGGGCGGGGGTTCCTGCGCGCCCGTCTTTGGGGTAAGGCACGAGGTGGGGAAAGCCAAGCATCGCCTCGGAGGGCTGAGCACATGAAATTCTTTGTCGACACGGCGGAGATCGACGCGATCCGCGAACTCAACGATCTGGGCATGGTGGACGGGGTCACGACCAACCCCTCGCTGATCGCCAAGTCCGGGCGCGACATTCTGGAAGTGACCAAGGAAATCTGCGACCTCGTGGATGGCCCGGTCAGCGCAGAGGTCGTCGCGCTGGAAGCGGACGCGATGATAACCGAAGGCCGCAAGCTGGCGCAGATCGCCGACAACATCGTCATCAAGGTGCCGCTGACCTGGGACGGGCTCAAGGCCTGCAAGGTGCTGTCGGGCGAGGGCCGGATGGTCAACGTGACGCTCTGCTTTTCGGTCAACCAGGCGATCCTGGCGGCCAAGGCGGGCGCGACGTTCATCTCTCCCTTCGTCGGGCGGCTGGACGACATCAACCTCGACGGGATGGATCTGATCGCCGACATCCGTCAGGTCTATGACAATTACGGGATCGAGACGCAGCTTCTGGCCGCCTCGATCCGCTCGGCCAACCACATGAGCGAATGCGCCAAGATCGGCGCCGACGTGGTCACTGCGCCGCCCGCCGTCATCAAGGCGATGGCCAGCCACGTGCTGACCGACAAGGGCCTGGCCGGGTTCCTCAAGGATGCCGAGAAGGCCGGCATCAAGATCGTCTGACCGGGGATCGGGCGGGGCATGGCCTCGCCCGCCTTTCAGGTCCGGAAATGGCTGTTCGTCATGAACTCGTCGTTCGACATGGTCTGCGGCTTTCGGTTGCCGCGGGCATCGGTGTATTCCCCTTCGGGGTCCTGTAGCCGGAAATAGCTCTGGCTGAGGTCCAGGATAACCGTCCATCCCGTTGTCGTCGTGCGATAGAATTTCGAACGGTTCTCTGACAGTTCCGGCGACCCGAGAAAGCCGAACCCGTCGATCTGCCGGGCAAGCTGTCCGAAATTCACCCGCGTGTAATTGTGCGCGTAGTCGTCGAACCGGGCCTGCCCACGGGTGGCTGCGCCGTCCATCTCCTTTTTCTGAGCATTATACCATTTGCGCTGCTGGTTCTTGGACAGGTGCTTGGGCGCCTTGTCGCCATTCTTGCCCATTGGGGTGATCCTCCTCACAGGGGCGGTGCAGCCCCGGTAACGGGACTCACCCGCAAAAGGTATCGCCTTGCCGGGATTTTCTCAACTTTGCCGTGCAGGCCCGCCGTCGCAGGTCACCGCTCTGCCGATCTGGCCGAGCCGCGCTCCGGGGCACGGCAGCCACAACGGGCCTAAAGATGCATCCCAGCCTTGTTTGTCGCGCACCCCGCCTCTACATCGCCCGACATGAAGCGATGGATCCCTTTCGTCAAAGCAAACCCGGTTGTGTCCGTCGTGCGGTTGCAGGGCGCGATCGGTATTGCAGGCCGCGGCGGCATAAGCGACCGAACAGTCGCGCCACTGCTGGAAAAGGCGTTCCGGCGGGGCAAGCCCGCGGCCGTCGCGCTGGAAATCAACTCGCCCGGCGGATCGCCGGTGCAATCCTCGCTGATCGGTGCGCGAATACGCCGTCTGTCCGAGGAAACCAAGGTGCCGGTCATCGCCTTTACCGAGGATGTTGCGGCGTCGGGCGGCTACTGGATTGCCTGTTCCGCGGACGAGATCGTGGCCGATGCCTGCTCTATCCTCGGCTCGATCGGCGTGATCTCGGCCGGGTTCGGGGCGCATGTCTTTCTGCAACGGCAGGGGATCGAGCGGCGCGTTCACACGGCGGGCAAATCGAAATCCATGATGGACCCCTTCCGCCCCGAGAAGGAAGAGGATGTCGAACGCCTGAACCGCCTGCTGGGACAACTGCACGAGACATTTATCGCACTGGTGCGCGATCGGCGCGGTGCCAAACTGGCCGACAATCCCGACCTGTTCACCGGCGAGATCTGGGTCGGGCAGGCGGCGGTCGAGGTCGGCCTTGCCGATCGGGTCGGTCACCTGGAACCGATGATGAAACAGCGATACGGCGACAAGGTGAAGTTCCGACGTTATGAACAGCGCCGCCCGCTGTTCCCGCGCCTAGGTTTGCAGGCTGCGCAGGGCATCCTGGCCGAAATCGAGGAGCGCGCGGAATTCGCGCGCTACGGGCTGTGACGTGATCTCGAAGATCGTCCTGCTTTTCTTGGCCTTCATCGCCGTGCTCGGAATCTTCGGCAAGCTGCGCCTGCCCGGGGCCAAGCAAATCGCCGACCGCCGCTGCCGCGCCTGCGGCCGCTTTCGCATCGGCAAGGGGCCCTGCCCCTGCGGAAAAGGGTAAGTCCAAATGGTCTTCGTCTATGCGGCACTGGGTCTGGTGATCCTGCTTCTGGCTGGCGACGCGCTGGTGAAGGGAGCGGTGAATCTTGCCCTGCGGCTGGGAATCCCGGCGCTGATCGTAAGCCTGACCATCGTTGCCTTCGGCACCTCGGCGCCGGAACTGCTGATCTCGGTCAAGGCCGCGCTCGAAGGCGTACCGGGCATCGCGCTGGGCAACGTGATCGGATCGAACACGGCCAACGTCCTGCTGGTGCTGGGCATTCCCGCGCTGATCGCCGTCATGCACACCGGCGAATGCGAGACGCGCAAGAGCTTTGTCCAGATGATGTTCGGCACGGTGCTGTTCATCGGACTCGCCTTTCGCGGGGTGTTCGACTGGATCGCGGGGCTTGTGCTGCTGGCGGTGCTGGTGTTGATCCTGGGCGACCAGATCCGCGACGCGCTGGCCCATCGCCGCGCCGGTGCGCTGGAGGAGGACCTCGAAGAACCCGAAGGTGCCGACCCCGAGATGGCCGGCTGGAAGATCGCGCTGTTCCTCGTGCTGGGCCTGATCGGCCTGCCGCTGGGCGCCGATCTGCTGGTCGACAGCGCGACCGAGATCGCGCAGATGTTCAGCGTGCCGGACACGGTGATCGGCCTGACGCTGGTGGCGCTGGGCACCTCGCTGCCGGAACTGGCGACGACGGTCATGGCGGCGATCCGTCGCCAAGCGGACGTGGCGCTGGGCAACGTGATCGGCTCGAACATGTTCAACCTGCTGGCGATCATCGGCGTCGCCGCGCTGATCGCACCGATGGAGGTGGACCCCGCCCTGCTGCGCTTTGACCTGTGGGTGATGCTGGCCGCGGCGCTGGTGCTGATCCCCTTCGTGTTCATGGGGCGCAACCTGACGAAGCCCTGGGGCCTGGCCTTGTCCGCGCTGTATCTGGGCTATGTGGGCATCGTGCTGACCGCCTGAGGAGCCACGATGACCGACCCGACCCGCAAGACCGCCCTGATCACCGGCGGAGCCAAACGCCTCGGCCGGGCCATGAGCCTGTATCTCGCTGACCGCGGCTTTGACGTGGCGGTACATTATGCTGGCTCCGCTAAGGCCGCGCAGGACCTCGTGGCCGAGATCGAGGGGATGGGCCGCCGCGCCGTCGCGCTTCAGGCCGACCTGCTGGACGAGGACGCGCGGCAGGCGCTGCTGCCCCGCGCCGCCGAGGCGCTGGGCGCGCCGCTGCGGCTGCTGGTCAACAACGCCTCGATCTTCGAACGAGACACGCTGGAGGACGCGACCGCTGACAGCTGGGAGCGGCATTTCGGGTCGAACCTGCGCGCGCCCTTCGTGCTGACGCAGGCCTTTGCCGCGCAGGTTCCGGCGCCGCTGACCGACGCGATGGGAGAGCCGCTGGCGCAGGGCCTGGTCATCAACATGATCGACCAGCGCGTGCGCAAGCTGACGCCCGATTTCATGACCTACACGCTGGCGAAAGCCGCGCTGTGGACCTTGACCCGGACCGCCGCGCAGGCGCTGGGCGGGCGGGTTCGGGTGAACGGGATCGGTCCGGGCCCGACGCTTCAGGGTGAGCGGCAGAGCGCCGAGGGCTATGCCCGCCAGCGGCAATCCACGGTTCTGGGCCGCGGCGCGAACCCCGCCGACATATGCGCCGCGCTGGGCTATTTCTGGGATGCGCCCGCGGTCACGGGGCAGCTTCTGTGCATCGATGGCGGCCAGCACCTGGCCTGGCAGACGCCGGACGTGATCGACACCGAATGATCCATGGCCCGCAGAGTTTTGCACCGGTCACGCTGACGTTACGAAACTGTTAAGAATTTGTCATGTTTTCAATATTTTGCGGTGCGTTTGAAAATCTTTCAAAGGAAATCAAAGGGTTGTAAACTCGCCTAAAAATTGGGCATTCGAGCGAAGGGCCGCGAATACAAGGAAAATTTCCGTCTCTCCGGATTTTGCCTACAGAGTTGTCCACAGGAGTCGTGGATGCCTTCGGGGTTGATCCGGCATGAATGCCGTTGCAGCGAGGGGCGGGAATCAGAGACAAGCGTGACCGACATGACAGAGCAGACAACCAGCCCGGAATTGGGCCACACGGTCATCCACTCCTACTTGCGCACGCTGGACGGTAGTCCCGGCGTCTATCGCATGCTCGATGCGCAAAGTCGGGTGCTTTATGTCGGCAAGGCGCGCAACCTAAAGGCACGGGTTAGCAACTATGCGCGACCCTCCGGCCATTCGCGGCGCATCGCGCGGATGATCTCGGAAACCGCGTCGATGATGTTCCTGACGACCCGGACCGAGACCGAGGCCTTGCTGCTGGAACAGAACCTCATCAAGCAGCTCAAGCCCAGGTTCAACGTGCTGCTGCGGGACGACAAGAGCTTTCCCAACATCCTGCTCACCGACCACCCCTTTCCGATGATCTGCAAGCATCGCGGCGCCAAGACGGACAAGGGCAGCTATTTCGGTCCCTTCGCCAGCGCGGGCGCAGTGAACCGGGTTCTCAACCAGTTGCAAAAGGCGTTCCTGCTGCGCAATTGCAGCGACAGCCAGTTCGAAAGCCGCACGCGCCCTTGCCTGCAATACCAGATCCGCCGGTGCAGCGCGCCCTGCGTCGGCAAGATCTCCGAGGCGGAGTATGGCGCGGCCGTGCGTGACGCGGCGCGCTTTCTGTCTGGCAAGTCGACCCAGGTGCAGGAGGCGCTCAAGACGCAGATGATGGATGCGTCTGAGGCGATGGAGTTCGAGCGCGCCGCCGCCCTGCGCGACCGTATCCGCGCGCTGACGCAGGTTCAGACCGCGCAGGGGATCAATCCCGCCGGCGTGGCCGAGGCCGACGTGATCGCGCTGCACATGGAGGGCGGGCAGGCCTGCGTGCAGGTCTTCTTCATCCGGGCGAACCAGAACTGGGGCAACCGCGATTTCTACCCGCGCGTGGGCGAGGACGTGGAGCCCGCCGAAGTTATGCAGGCTTTTCTTGGCCAGTTCTATGACCAGAAGGACCCCGCGCGCGTGATCCTGCTGTCCCACCCGATCGAAGACGAGGACCTGATGGCGCAGCTCCTGTCCGACAAGCTGGGCCGCAAGGTCGAGCTGGCCGTGCCGCAGCGGGGCGAGAAGGCAGAGCTGGTGGACGGTGCGCTGCGGAATGCCAAGGAAAGCCTCGCCCGGCGCATGTCCGAGACGGCGACGCAGGCGAAACTGCTGCGCGGGCTGGCCGAGGCGTTCGATCTGGATGCGCCGCCGCAGCGGATCGAGGTCTATGACAACAGCCACATCCAGGGCACGGACGCCGTGGGCGCCATGATCGTCTCCGGGCCGGAAGGCTTCCTGAAAAGCCAGTATCGCAAGTTCAACATCCGCGGCGACGAACTGACGCCCGGCGACGATTTCGGCATGATGAAGGAGGTTCTGACGCGGCGGTTGAAGCGGCTCAAGAAGGACGATCCGGACCGGTCCAAGGGGCTGTGGCCGGACCTGATGCTGATCGACGGTGGCGCGGGGCAGGTGAGCGCGGTGGCCGAGATCATGGATGCCGAGGGCGTCGCGGACGTGCCCTTTGTCGGGGTCGCCAAGGGCATCGACCGGGATGCCGGCAAGGAAGAGTTTCACCGCCCCAAAGAGCGCCCCTTTGCCCTGCGCCACAACGATCCGGTGCTCTATTTCGTGCAGCGCCTGCGCGACGAGGCGCACCGCTTTGCCATCGGCACACACCGGGCCAAGCGCGCGAAAACCCAGATGGCCAACCCGCTGGACGAGGTGCCGGGCGTGGGCGCCGCGCGCAAGCGCGCGCTGCTGGCGCATTTCGGATCGGCCAAGGCGGTGAGCCGCGCCAACCTCGCCGACCTGAAGGCAGTGGACGGCGTGAGCGAGGCGCTGGCCGAGCGGATCTACGCCTTTTTCCACGAAAGGGGCTGAAACGGCGGGGCGCCTGTGGATCGCGGTCTGGATCATCCCTGGCCAGCGTCAGATCGGCAAGCGGCGCGGGACTGGTCCCGCGCCGCAGCAAGCGTCAGATGAAATCCAGGCTGGGCTCGTAGTCGAACTTGATCGCGTTGCCCAGGTCGAAGGGCGCGGTCACGCCATTCAGCGTCATCGTCTGGCCGGCATAGGCGATGGTGGTACTGGCCGACCCGAAGGTGACGGCGATCATCGACAGGTCAAGGCCCAGCGCCGCGTCGAACAGGATCTGATCGCCTTCGAGGGCGTCGAAATCCGTTACGCGGTCGCCGCCGCCAAAGACGAAGGCATCGCCGCCCGCGCCGCCGGTCAGCACATCGCGCCCCGCGCCGCCGTCCAGCAGGTCGTTTCCAGCCCCTCCCAACAGCTTGTCGCGTCCGGTCTCGCCCAGCAGGCGATCATTGCCCGCACCGCCGGCAACCGTGTCGTTCCCGGCCCCGGCCGAGATCACGTCGTTGCCGCGATCGCCCCTGACGTTGTCGGACCCGCCGCGCGCGCTGATGAAATCGTTGCCGTCGCCGCCGTTCATCCGGTCTCCGCCTGCGGTGCCGGTCAGCACGTCATTGCCCGGCCCGCCGATCAGCGAGGGCGGCGTCACCGGCTGCGCGGCGGGGAAGTAGAAGCCGGAATTGCCGTAGATCGGGCTGGTCGCCGCGATCAGCGGCAGGTCCGAGATCAGGATCTTTTCCAGTTGCAGCCCGGCATAGGCGCCGCCCATCCCCGGCGTCGGGCTTTCCGAGATGTAGAGATAGTCGGCACCGTTCTTTTCGGGATCGGGATCGACATCCAGCCCGTTTCCATCGGTCAGGAACGTCGTCACCAGACCCTCGACCGTGGTCACGGTCAGGCCGGTCACGATGCCCGAGCCGCCGGGGATCGACCCGTCGGGGTTCACGGCGCCGGGGGCGAAGGTGATCGTGACGATGTCGGTGGCTGAGAACCAGACGCGGCCGATCTCGACGGTCGTCGTCAGGCCGTTGGAGTCGAATTGCAGGGCTTCGCCGATCTGGTCGCCTTTGAAGGTCAGGGAGGTCATGGTCCGTAACTCCTGTTGAGGAAGCCGGTCCTTGTGCCGGCAGGGAGAGAACGGGCCAACCCGTCTCCTATTCCTGAAAAAGTTCATCGGATTTGCGTGGGAATACGGGCGGCGCCTCATACGTTGTGATCGAAGCAATCGAACCGGAGAGGTCTTGATGGTCATGCTTTCAAAGGCTGCGCTTCGCGCTTTGCTTTTCGCTATTGTCGTCATTCTGGCGCTGCCGTTCGGTGACCCGGTCCTTGGTCCTTCCGCCGCCTGGGCGGACGATCATGACGGCGACGACGGCGACGATGATGACGATGACGACGATGATGACGGCCGTGGGTCCGTAGGGTTTGGCGGTGGTGAAGCGCGGGCCGAGCGCGAGCGTGACAGACCCCGAGCGTCGGTTGTCCGGCGGCAGAGCATCGACACGCCCGCGCCGCGCCGGGCCGCTCCCGCCCCGGCTCCGGTCATACGCGCCATCGCCGCGCCCGAGATCCTGGCCACGGGCGTTGGCCCCGAGGACCTGGCGCAGCTATTGACCGAAGGCTTTGTCCTGCTGGAAGAGCGGTCGTTGCCTCGCATCGGCCTGGCCGTCTCCCGGCTGGCACCACCCAGCGGATCGACACTCGAGGCGGCGCGCGACCGGGTGCGCGCGTTGCCCTCGGCGCCGGTCGCGGACCTGAACCACTTCTACCGCAGCAGCCAGGCGGTCGAGATCGCCTTGCCCGCCTGCACCGATCTCAACTGTGATGCGCGGTTGCTGGCGGGATGGCCGGCACAGGGATGCGGCGCCCCGGTGCGGATCGGCGTGATCGACACCGGCGTGAACGCGGACCACGAAATCCTGTCGGGCGCGGCGCTGGAAGTGTTGAGCCTGACCGACGGCGCGGGGGATCCCTCGCAGGCCATTCATGGCACGGCCATCGTCTCGCTGCTGGTCGGCGGGCCGGACAGCCGCGTGCCGGGCCTGCTGCCGCGCGCCGAAGTGGTGGCGGTCGACATCTTCGCCCGCGAGCGGGGCGACGAACGCGCTTCGGCACTGTCGCTGCTGCTCGGACTTGATCTGCTGGCGGGGCGCGACTTGCGGGTGGTGAACCTGTCGCTGAGTGGCCCCGAGAACAGTCTGCTTTCGGACCTGATGACGCGGCTTGCCGCAGAGCGGGGCATGGTCTTTGTCGCCGCCGCCGGCAATGGCGGCCCGGATGCGCCGCCCGCCTGGCCCGCCGCGCATCCCGATGCCATCGCCGTGACGGCGGTCGATACGCGCGGGCGCGTCTGGCGCGGTGCGCAACGAGGCGACCATCTGGACCTTGCCGCGCCGGGGGTCGATCTGCTGCTGGCCACCTCGATCCGGGGTGCGCGGCCGCAGACCGGCACCTCTTTCGCGGTGCCCTTCGTCACCGCCGCGGCGGCCCTGTTGGCGCGGCTCGAGGGGATGCAGACGCCGCAGGCGGTCGCCGAAGCCCTGCGCGCCGCCGCCCGCGATGCGGGGGCCGAGGGCGCCGATCCGGTCTTCGGCGCGGGTATCGTGGATGCGACAGGGTTTTGCACGGAATAGGGTGCGGTGGTCAGCCGTTTTGTGAGTGACGCTGTCACGCAACGGAGCCGCCATGTTCGTCTTTCGACGCACCCCCGCCATCACCTTTACCTGCGCGCCCGAGGATCTGGGCGTGATCGCCCCGCCGGTCCCCGCGAAAACCTACATGCCGGACTGGTTCCGCAAGCTGCCCGCCATTGATCCCACCCGCGAAAGCCGCACTGACACCGGCCTGACGGTGAAACGCTGCATGCCTTTCCTCGACGCCATGACGACAGGCTGGATCATCCCGCTGGCCGCCACGGTGCGGCTGGAGATCCGCGAAGGCGCGACGCGCGTCGATGCCTCGTGGGATTTCGACCGGACGATGGTCTCGAACCACGCCATGCACCAGGTCGCGGGCAACCCGATGGGCGCGCGGCCGCCCTGCAAGTTCCACAATCACTGGACCATAGCCACCCCGCCTCGCTGGAGTTGCCTGTTCATCGATCCGCTGAACCGGCCCAATGGCCTTTTCCAGATTGTGTCCGGCGTGGTGGACACCGATACCTACCGCGCACCGATCCATTTTCCGTTCTTCGCCACCGGCGCTGACGGGGTGCACGTGATCGAAAAGGGCTCGCCTCTGGTGCAGGTGATCCCGTTCCGCCGCGATGCGCTGCCCGCGCAGGCCCGGATCCGGGCCGAGACATCCGACGAGGCCGCGCTGCGTGAGCGCGTGACGCGCAGCACCCGAGCGGCGCCGGGCTGGTATCGCAAAGAGGCGCGGGCGGCGCGTTAGGCGCCGCCCGCTGAATGTCGTGTCGTCGGGAACGGGGCCGCGCCGGCCCCGTCCATCATCGTTTCCAGCCGGCGGCGATGGCCGCTTGCTCGTCCTGCGGCGAAAGGGCGAGGCCTGCACCCAGCCGGTCGAGGAAGGGGGTCAGCCCCGCCGTTTCCACGCCGCCGGCCGGGACATATCCGTTTTCCGTGGTCTCTGGCAGGCGTTCGGCCAGCACCACCTCGACCCGCCAGCCGCCTGCGCCGCGGCAGGCCAGCGCCATTTCCAGCAGGCTGGCCGAGGAGTCGACGATCTCGACTTCGCGGCAAAATCCGTCCTGCACCGGCAGGCTGGCCAGGATCATCAGCGCCCGCCCTTCCAGCGTCGCGGGCACGCCCGAGGGCAAGCTGTCCAGCGCTTGCGCCAGTGGCGATCCGCCCGCCACCGCGCCGGGGACAAGCCGCGTGTCCGCGCCCGGCCAGACCAGCAGCGCCGCTGCCGCGACCGAGGCCGCCAGCGCCAGCCCGCCCGCGCCCAGCCGCAGCACGCGGCGTCGGAACGGGATCACGTTGGCGCCGGGCATCCCCGCCGCCGCCAGCAGGCGCGTCGGAACCGGTTCGGCCAGAGGCGCAGAAAAGGCCTGCGCCAGCGCCGCGTTGGCTGCCATCAGGTCGTCCACATAGGCCTGGTCCTCGGGGTGGTCGGAAAGGTGCATGACCACCGCAGCGGCGTCTTCAGGGGACAGTTCGCCATCGGCGAAGGCCGCAAGGCGCTCCTTGTCCATCATGGTGCGGGTCATTGCCGTCCTCCCTTCGTTTCTCCCAGTGCAGGCAGCAGGGCCTCGCGCGCACGGGCGAGGCGGCTCATCACGGTGCCCACGGGAATGTCCAGCGTCTCGGCCGCCTCGCGGTAGCTCAGCCCCTCGATGGCGACAAGCGCCATGACCGCGCGTTGTGTCTCTGGCAGCGCGGCCATCGCCGTGCGGGCGCGCTCCAGCATCAGCCGCGCCTCCGGCAGGCTCGCGGCCTTGCCATGGTCGCTCAGGTGCGCGTCCTCTGGATCGATGCCCACGCCCCGGGTGCGTGCGCGGCGGCGATCGTCGATCCAGGCCGTTTGCACGATGCGAAACATCCAGCTGTCCAGCCGGGTGCCGGGGCGATACTGCTGTTCGTTGCGCAGCGCCTTCTCGCAGGCCGCCTGCACGAGATCGTCGGCCTCTTGCCGGTTGCCGGTCAGCGACCAGGCAAAGCGCCTCAGCTTCGGTATCAGCGCGACGAGATCGCGCCGGAAGGTGTCCGTCATGGTCCGTCCCCGTTGGGTGCGTTGTCAGCAGAACGCGCCACGGCTCACAATTATTCCGTCGGGATGTCACTTCATGGGGCCAGAAAGAAAAATGCCCCGGCCGGGTTGGGCCGGGGCCTGGCGCGCTCGCACCGTGAGCCGGTGATCAATCGTCGTCGTCGTCCGAATTGGACGAACTGTTCGAGCTCGAATTGCTGCTTGAGTTGGACGAACTGTTCGAACTGGAGTTGCTGCTGGAATTGGACGAGCTGTTCGAACTGGAGTCCGAGTTCGAGTTGGACCGCGATCCGCGATCGTCATCATCGTCGTCGTCGCGCCGGAAGCTGCGTGCCTCGAAGCGGGTGCCGCCTTCGCGCTCGGCACGTGCCGCCCCGCCCTGGATCAGCTGGTTGAAGAAGCGGGCGAGCGGATCGTCGGCCTTGGCGGGCGTCGGGGCTGCGGTGGCTGCAATCAGCGCGGTGACAGCAGCGGTCAGGAACCTTGTCATCTGTATCTCCATCTGTTTCGGCGTCTGCCGGGTTGCAGAAGGATTACGCGCGAAGGGCGGACCTTATTCCGCCAGAACGGATCGCAGCCTGCAATCCGCCGCCCACTTGGCCGTCGTGACCATGACATTTTCCGTAGAGATCGCGTCGGGAACGCGACCCTCTGAACCTTCGGCACGAGCCTGCCCACGGCGTTCTTGAACCGGAGCAGATCAGTTGCGCTGCGCGAAGGTTCCACTGCTGTGCGCCATGTCCCGGAGGATTTCTGGCACCTGCCAGAAATGGCGGTCCTCCTGCGCGAAACTGTCGATCCTGTCGACGAGGGGCGCCGCGCCGATCGCGTCGGCCTGGTGCAGCGGACCGCCGAGGTGGCGCGGGAAGCCGTAGCCGAAGAGCAGGACCGCATCGACGTCGATCGGGCGCAGCGCGATGCGTTCTTCGAAGATGCGGCTGGCCTCCATGATCATCGCCGTCAGGAACCGGCTGACGATCTCGTCATCCGTGAAGGTGCGGGGGGCGATGCCCTTTGCCGCGCGTTCCGCTTCCAGTGCGGACAGGGCGGCGGGGTTTGGCGTTCCGTCTTTCAGGTAGTAGCCCGCGCCGGTCTTGCGCCCGAGATGGCCGGCCTCGCAGAGGCGGTCGGGCATGTCGACATAGCGTTCTTCGGGCGGGCGCGTGGCGGCGAGGCGCTTGCGCTGGGCCCAGGCGATGTCGAGCCCGGCGAGGTCCGACACGCGGAACGGGCCCATCGCCCAGCCGGCGGCCTCGAGCGCGGCGTCGATCTGCGCGAAGGGCGCGCCGTCGAGCATCATGTATTCCGCCGCGCGGCGGGTGGATCGCAGGATGCGGTTGCCGATGAACCCATCGCAGACGCCCGAGCGCACGGCGATCTTGCGCAGCCGTTTCGCAAGGGCAAAGCCGGTGGCGGCGGTTTCCGGCGTTGTGGCCTCGGCGACCACGACCTCGCAAAGGCGCATGACATGGGCGGGCGAAAAGAAATGTAGTCCCATCACGTCGCCGGGGCGCGCGGTGGCCTGCGCTATGGTGTTCACGTCGAGATAGGAGGTGTTCGTGGCCAGCACCGCGCCGGGCTTTGCGATGCGGTCGAGATCGGCGAAGATCGCCTGCTTGACCGCCATGTCCTCGAAGGCGGCCTCGATCAGGATGTCGACCTTGGACAAGGCGGCACTGTCGGTGGTGGTGGCCAGGCGGGCGAGGGCGTCGTCCTTGTCCGCCAGCTTGCCGCGTTTCACCGCGCCGTCGAGGTTGGCGTCGATGGCGGCGCGGCCCCGGGCGATCGCGGCGTCGTCGCGGTCGGTCAGGGTGACGGTCAGGCCCGCCAGCAGGCAGGCGGTGGCGATGCCCGCGCCCATCGTGCCCGCGCCGATCACGCCGATATGATCGGTCGCGCGGGGTGGGATGCCGGCCTCGGGCACCTTGGCGACGGCGCGTTCGGCGAAGAAGGCGTGGATCAGCCCGGCGCGCTGGGGCGTATCGTGGCACTCCTGGTAGATGACGCGCTCGCGGGCGATGCCCTCGCGGATCGGCAGGGTCGAGAGTTCGACGGCGTCGACGCAGCGCAGCGGCGAGTAGAGATGGGGCTGGGTCTTGCGGATGCGGGCGCGGGCCGCGTCAAGCGCGTCCGGGTCGGCGGTGACGGCCTGTGCGCCGGTGGCGCGGGTGCGCAACGCACCGTCCAGAACGGCGCGGGCGGCGTTGCGGGCCGCCTGGTCCGGCGTGTCGGTTGCCATGCCGTCGATGATCCCGGCGCTCAGCGCCTCTTCCAGCGCGATGTGGCGGCCGGTGGTGATCGCCTCGACGGCAAAGGCCTGACCGGTGAGGCGCGGCATGCGCTGTGTGCCGCCCGCGCCGGGGATGATGCCCAGGTGGACCTCGGGAAGGCCGACCTTGGCACCGGGCAGGGCAAGCCGCGCATGGCAGCCCATGGCGATTTCCAGCCCGCCGCCCAGCGTGGTGCCGTGCAGGATGCAGACGATGGGCGTGGCGCTGTCCTCGAGCCGCTGGCACACCTCGGGCAGCCAGGGGTCCAGCGGCGGCTTGCCGAATTCGCGGATGTCGGCGCCCGCGACAAAGGTGCGGCCCGCGGCGTAGAGCGCGGCCGCCTCGACCTGCGGATGGGCGGCCAGCCAGTCGACCGCCGCCACCAGACCCTGCCGCACGGTGACGCCCGCGGCATTGACCGGCGGGTTGTCGATCCGGATCAGGGCGATATCGCCCTCGTGGTCCAGTGACACGGTTTCGCTGAGCTGCATGGCGGTCCCTTCCGTTTTGGGCCGGACGGTAACGGCGGGATCAGCCTTCCACAAGCAGCGGCGCGAGGCGTGCGCGCACCGGGTCGGGGATCGGCGTGGGGCGGTGGTCGTCGCCGGTCAGGACCTGCGCGAAATGTCCCTCCGCACAGGCGCTGTCCTCGTCGTTGCGGAACAGCCCGACCTCGTAGCGCAGCGAAGACTGGCCCAGGTGGCCGATGCGCAGCCCCGCATGAACCAGGTCGGGAAAGCCCGCCTCGGCGTGATACCGCATGCCGGTTTCTACCACGAGAAAGCGCAGCGCCTGTGGTCCGCGGATTTCTATGCCGTTGTCCAGTTGCCAGAGGCTGACGGCGGTATCCATGAAGGACAGGTAGGTAGCGTTGTTCATGTGGCCGTATTCGTCATTGTCCATCCAGCGCGTCGGCAGGGCGCGGAAGGCACGGTAATCGGCGCGGGTTCCGGGCGGTATGCGTGTCATCCTGACCTCACGAAGCGGAAGGCGGCAGAAGCGCCCCAGCCCGCCGCGATGGCGAGCGCGATGCTCATAAGCCCGTAGACCAGCGGTTGCTGGTGGGCCAGTTCATATAGCCAGCGTTCCAGCCCGACCTTGCGCACGTCGATCTCGGTCGCGTAGGTCGCCACGACCCGGCCATCGCGGGTCAGGAAGATGCGCGTGGGATAGGCGCCCTCGATCAGGTTGGCGGGCAGGCTTATGCGGGTGTCGAACAGGGTGGACTCGCGCAGCGTGACGGTGCTTTCGCGCAGGTCGTAGACACCGGAATTCTCGCGGATGCGGATGACCGCCTCGGTGAAATTCTCGCTGTCGGTGACTTCGCTCGGGGCGCCGACGCTGCGGATGGCCCGTTCTATGGAGATCTTGTGGCGCAGGTCCTCGGTCGCGCTGAGCACCTCTCGCCAGGGGGCCGAGGTGGCGATGGCGTAGAAGGAGGGCGCGGCGTCCACGTCCACGGTATCGGCGTTCACCCAGATGCCGAAGCGGCGTTCCTTGCGGCGCACCGTCAGTTCCTGGTTCGGCCCGGCCAGCGTGATGATGACCTGCAGCGGCGGATCGGTGAGGATCGCGGCCTCGCGCTTGATCGCGCCGAAGATCAGGATGTCCGAGCCCTCGAACCGGGTCGAGATCGAGACGGTGTCCTGACTGAGGCCCAGAACCACCTCCTCGGCCCGGGTGGGCAGGGCGGCCATCGCCAGCAGGAGGGCGGTGAGCCACGCCCGCATCACAGCGCCCTCGCCGCGATGGAATAGATCTCGTCCGGGCGCAAAAGCAGCTCCAGCGCGATCTTGCCGCAGACCGCCAGCACCAGCAGGGCCAGCAGGATGCGCAACTGCTCGGCCTTCATCCGGGTGCCGACAATGGTTCCCAGTTGCGCGCCGATCACGCCGCCGAGGATCAGCAGAACCGCCAGCAGAACGTCCACCGTCTGGTTGGTCGAGGCGTGCAGCGTCGTGGTGAAGGCTGCGACGAAGATGATCTGGAACAGCGAGGTGCCGATCACGACCTTGGTGGGCATGCCCAGCAGGTAGATCATCGCCGGGACCATGATGAAGCCGCCGCCAACGCCCATGATCGCCGCCAGAACGCCCACGGCAAAGCCCACCACGATGGGCGGGATGACCGAGATGTAGAGCCCCGAGACACGGAAGCGCATCTTGAGCGGCAAGCCGTGGACCCAGGTGTGTTTCTTGCG
The DNA here is from genome assembly GCF_018224955.1 of Thetidibacter halocola. Lineage (GTDB taxonomy): Bacteria > Pseudomonadota > Alphaproteobacteria > Rhodobacterales > Rhodobacteraceae > Thetidibacter > Thetidibacter halocola. The sequence continues at coordinate 432,227 of NZ_JAGTUU010000004.1, read as the reverse complement.
CGGGGGTGGCGCGCCGCTGCGTGACTTGCGCAGGGCGCGCAGGCTTTCGACGAACATCAATGCGCCGATGATGCCCAGGAAGACGACGTAGAACAGCCGCACCAGCAGGTCGACCTGTCCCAGCGTGCGCAGGTAGTTGAACAGCATGACGCCCAGCGTCGCGCCCACCAGGCCGCCCGCCAGCAGCACCATGCCCATGCGCAGGTCCACCGTTCGCCGCTTGAAATGCGCCAGCACGCCGGAAAAGGACGAGGCGACGATCTGGTTGGCGCCGGTGGCGACGGCGACGGCGGGCGGGATGCCGATGAAGAACAGCAGCGGCGTCAGCAGGAAGCCGCCGCCGACGCCGAACATGCCCGACAGCATACCGACGATGCCGCCGAGCCCGAGGAGAAGCACGGCATCGACGGAGACCTCGGCGATGGGAAGGTAGACCTGCATGGTTCAGGCTAGTCCCAGCCCCGTCGCTTTTGCAAGCGCGGGCGGAAAGGATTCGTCAGGCGGAGCGCGCCTTGCGGCACGCACAGGCTGTCTCGGCCTGCGCGCGATGCGCTTGGCCTCGGGTGGGTGCCCGTGGCGGGTGCGCCCGGCTGTGGCAGGCGCGCGCCCTTGGCGCGTTCGGGAGCCTGCGGCGGGAGGTTGCGGAGCCTTCTGGCGCCCCGGTCTCACCTCTCCTTCACATAGGGTTCGCCGCCCGCGCGGGGCGGGATCGCCTTGCCCACAAAGCCTGCCAGGATCACAACCGTCAGGATGTAGGGCAGGGCGTCCATGAATTGCACCGGCACGACAAAGGCGCCGAGGTCGATGTTCTGGTAGCGCAGCGCGATCGCCTGGAGCAGGCCGAAGAGCAGGCAGGCAACCAGCGCATACCAGGGCCGCCACTTGGCGAAGATCAGCGCGGCCAGCGCGATGTAGCCGCGGCCTGCCGTCATCTCCTTGACGAAACCGGCCTGGAGGCCGGTGGCGAGGTAGGCGCCGGCGAGGCCGCAAAGCGCGCCGCAGATCGCGACGGCGGCGAACCGCAGTCCCACGACCGAGACGCCTGCGGTGTCCACCGCTTCGGGTGCTTCGCCCACGGCGCGCAAGCGCAGGCCGAAGCGGGTGCGGAACAACACCCACCAGGTCAGCGGCACCATGGCGAAGGCGACATAGACGAGGATCGAGTGCCCCGAGATCAGGTCGGCATAGATCGGCCCCAGGACCGGCACGCCACGCAGGCTTTCGGCGAAGGGCAGGGTGATCGCCTCGAACCGTGCGCCGCCTTCCAGGGTCGGCGTGCGTCCGCCCTGCCGGAACCAGTCCTGCGCGACCAGCACCGTCAGGCCGGACGCGAGGAAATTCAGTGCCACGCCCGAGATCAGCTGGTTGCCACGGAAGGTGATCGAGGCGAGGCCGTGGATCGCCGACAGGGCGATCGAGGCCACCATGCCCGCCAGCAGGCCCAGCCAGACCGAACCGGTGGTGAAGGCGATTGCCGCCGAGAAGAAGGCCGAGAACAGCATCTTGCCCTCGAGCCCGATGTCGAAGATGCCCGCGCGTTCCGAGAACAGCCCGGCGAGGCAGGCCAGCAGCAGCGGCGTGCTCAGGCGGATCGTGCTGTCGAGCACCTGGATGATCGTGTCGAGATCCATGTCTGTCAGCCTTCTGTTGCCGAAAGGGGCAGGTCGGCCTGCGGGATGATGCGGGCCAGACGCTCGATCAAGGGGCGGTTGCGGGTGAGCGCGGACAACGCGGCAGCGCGCGGCGTGCATTCGCCAAGGGACGGGTCGCCCCTGCTCTGGCCTCGCGTCCAGGCTAGGCCGTCGAGTGTCGCTCGCACCTCGTCCCCGTCGGCTCCGGACGGCACGAAGCCCAGCGCCTTGTGGAAGTCCATCGGGCTGCCGATCTCGTCCGGGGCATGCAGGAGCCAGGCGGGCGTCGTCACGGGGCTGCGCATCGCCTGCAGGTCGATGATCCAGGCCGACAGTTCGTCCGACGTCACCGCGCCGCTCCACGCCGCCTGGTAGACGAGGTCGAGGTCCGAGCAATCGGCCTTGCTTATGGCCAGGCTGTCTGCCCAGCCGGTCATGCCTGGCCACCCTTGCGGAAGGACAGGAACAGGCGTTCCAGCGGCATGCGCACCATGTTGTCGAGCGCCCCGGTGAACAGGATCACCAGCGCCTGGATGACGGTGATGAGTTCGCGCGGGATGTTCGTCCACAGCGCCAGTTCCGCGCCGCCCTGGTAGAGGAAGCCGAAGAGCAGCGCGGCGAGGAACACGCCGACCGGGTGGCTGCGGCCCATCAGCGCCACGGCGATCCCGATGAAGCCCGCGCCCTCGGTCGCGTTCATCACCAGCCGTTCGGCCTCGCCCATCGTGGTGTTGAGCGCCATGCAGCCCGCCAGCGCCCCCGACAGCAGCATCGCGATCACGGTGATCCTGACCGAGGAGATGCCCGCGTAGCGGGCGGCGGTCTCGGAATGGCCAAAGGCGCGGATCTCGTAGCCCAGGCGTGTGCGCCAGATCAGGAACCAGACTCCGATGCAGGCGGCGACGGCCAGAAAGAAGGTGACGTTGGCGGGAGACCCGCGGAACAGCGGTGTCTCGGCTGTCGAGAACATCTGCTGGAATGTTGGCAGGTGGGTTGCGGGCGGGAAGGTCGCGGTGGCCGGATCCATGGCGCGCGGCGGACGCAGCAGGTTCACCAGGACATAGTTCAGGACCGCCGCGGCGATGAAGTTGAACATGATCGTGGTGATGACGATGTGGCTGCCGCGTTTTGCCTGGAGATAGGCGGGGATCAGCGCCCAGCCCGCGCCGAACAACGCCCCGGCCGCCATCGCCCCAACCAGCGCTACCGTCCAGTGCGGCCACGGGATGAACAGGCAGGCCAGCGCGACGCCGAGGCCCCCGATCATCGCCTGCCCCTCGCCGCCGATGTTGAACATCCGCGCGTGAAAGGCCACCGCGACGCAAAGACCGGTGAAGATGAAGTTCGTGGCGTAATAGAGCGTGTAGCCCCAGCCGGAGGATTTCATCAGCGCGCCGTCGACCATCAGCTTGAACGCCTCGACCGGGCTTTCGCCGATGGCGAGGATCACCAGTGCCGAGATGATCGCGGCGAGGACGATCGAGAAGAGGGGCACGAGGACCGCGTCGGCCCAGGCAGGCATTCTATCCATGGCAGGGTTCCGTCACTGTCCTGGCGGCGGCGGTGGCCTCCGGCGGTTGACTGAGCGGGCTTGTGCTAACCGATCCGATGGATCGGTTAGCCCGCGTGGGGGCGAGGCCCGCTGGCAAGAAGGCGGGTCGGGGGTCACACATTGTTGCGCGCCTCGCGCTGGGCCTTTGCCTTGAGCTGTTCGTCCACCGCCTCGATCAGCGGCTTGTCGGGTTTTTCGGTGACGCCGGCCATCAGCAGGCCGAGTTCGGTCTGGTCGGTTTCGGCCGGCAGGCGTTCGCCCATGATGCGGCCGTCGAACATCACCGCGATGCGGTCAGACAGGGACAGGATCTCGTCCAGTTCGACCGAGACCAGCAGGATCGCCTTGCCCTTGTCGCGCAGGCGGATGATTTCCTTGTGGATGAACTCGATGGCGCCGATATCGACGCCGCGGGTGGGCTGGCCGACCAGCAGTATGTCGGGGTCGCGCTCGATCTCGCGGGCGAGGACGATCTTCTGCTGGTTGCCGCCGGAAAAGTTCCTTGCGGCGAGGTTCGGATTCGGCGGCCGGACGTCGAAACGTTCCATCTTCTTCGCCGCCTCGGCCTTGATGCCCGCGTTGTCCATCAGCCAACCCTTCTGGATGGCCGGGTCTCGGTGATAGCCGAAGACAAGGTTTTCCCAGGCCGTATAGGGCAGGATCAGGCCCTCGTGGTGCCGATCCTCGGGGACGTGGGCGATGCCGCGGGCGCGGCGGCTCTGGCCGTCGGAATGCTGGCCGGTCAGGTCGATTTCCTGCCCGTTGACGCGGATCGTGCCGGTCGCCGTGGTCATGCCGCCCAGCACGTGCAGCAATTCGGACTGGCCATTGCCCGACACGCCGGCGATGCCCAGGATCTCGCCCGCGCGCACGCTCAGCGAGATGCCTTTCAGGCGCTCGACGCCCCAGCTGTCGACATGGCGCAGGTTCTCGATTTCCAGAACCGGCTTGCCTGGCTGGGCGGGTTTCTTGTCCACATGCAGCAGCACCTTGCGACCGACCATCAGCTCGGCCAGCTCCTCGGGCGAGGTCTCTGACGTCTTGACCGTCGCTGTCATCTCGCCCCGGCGCATGACGCTGACGGTGTCGGTGATCTCCATGATCTCGCGGAGCTTGTGCGTGATCAGGATGATCGTCTTGCCCTGGTCGCGCAGCCCTTCGAGGATGCGGAACAGGTGGTCGGCCTCGGCCGGCGTCAGCACGCCGGTGGGCTCGTCCAGGATCAGGATGTCGGCCTGGCGATAGAGCGCCTTGAGGATCTCGACCCGCTGCTGGTGGCCGACGCTGAGGTTCTCGATCAGGGCGTCGGGATCGACGCGCAGGGCGTAATCTTCGGCCAGCTGTTTCAGCACGCCACGGGCCTTGGACAGGCTGGTCTTGAGCAGCTGCCCCTCTTCGGCGCCGAGGATGACGTTTTCCAGGACGGTGAAGTTCTGCACCAACTTGAAGTGCTGGAACACCATGCCGATCCCGGCGGCGATGGCGGCCTGTGAGTCGGGGATCTCGGTCTTCTTGCCGTTGATGAAGATCTCGCCCGCGTCGGCCTTGTAGAAGCCGTAGAGGATGGACATCAGCGTGGACTTGCCCGCGCCGTTCTCGCCAATGATGCCGTGGATCGTGCCCGGCATCACCCGGATCGAGATGTCCCGATTGGCCTGCACGGGGCCGAAGGCCTTGGAGATGCCTTTCAGTTCGATCGCGGGTTGGGTCATGGTTTCTTCCCTGTCGTCCGGAGCCATGCAAAACCCTTCCAGGGGTTTTGCCAAGAGTTTTCGAATACTCTTGGGCGCCCGTGGAAAGGGCCGCGCCGGATGTCCAGCGCGGCCCTGGCTCTGGCCTTGTCAGACGATCAGAACTGAAGCGCCGGGCAGCTGTCGTTCTCGTAGTAGCTGACCACGTTCAGCGATCCGTCGATGATCTGCTGGCGCGCGGCGTCCACGGCGGTCTTCATCTCTTCGGAGACGAGCGGCGCGTTGTTGTCGTCCATCGCATAGCCCACGCCGTCCTCGGCCAGGCCCAGCGTCATGAACTTGCCGGTTTCCAGATCGGCGCCCGCGCTCATCGCCTCGAACACGGCGACGTCGACGCGCTTGAGCATCGAGGTCAGGACCTTGCCGGGGTGCAGGTGGTTCTGGTTGCTGTCCACGCCGATCGACAGGATGTTCTCGTCGGCGGCGGTCTGGAGCACGCCCACGCCGGTGCCGCCCGCGGCGGCATAGATCACGTCGGCGCCCTGGCTGATCTGCGATTTGGCCAGTTCCGAACCCTTCACCGGGTCGTTCCACGCGGTCGGCGTGGTGCCGGTCATGTTGGCGATGATCTTGACGTCCGGGTTTACCGCCTTGGCGCCCTGGGCATAGCCGCAGCCGAAGTGACGGATCAGCGGAATGTCCATGCCGCCGATGAAGCCGATGGTGCCGGATTTCGACGCCATGGCCGCCATCATGCCCACCAGGTAGGAGCCCTGGTGTTCCTGGAAATTGATCAGCAGCACGTTCGGCGGAACCTCGGGCAGCCAGCCATCGACGTTGACGAACTTGGTCTCGGGATAGTCCTTGGCGACCTCGCCCATGATGTTGGCGATGGCGAAGCCGGTGGTGACGATCGGGTTGAACCCGGCCTCGGCAAAGCGGCGCAGCGCCTGCTCGCGCTGGGCTTCGGACTGGATCTCGATGTCCTTGTAGGTGCCGCCGGTTTCAGAGGCAAAGCGCTCGGCGCCGTTGAAGGCGGCCTCGTTGAACGACTTGTCGAACTTGCCGCCGAGGTCGTAGATCAGCGCCGGATCCGCCAGCACAGCGCCGGCGGTCAGCGCCAGCGCGGCGACGGTGCCGAGGGTCTTGGTGAAAAACGTCATGTCATTCTCCCGGAAGGTTGCGGGCCGCCCGTTGCCCGGGCGCCTCTTGTGGATGGCACAAGTTAGGACGCAGGCCGCGGGCGCGGTCAACCGGTTTTTGACCGCCCGGACAGGGCATTCGCGCAGCGTCAGGGCAGCGCCCGCGCCATGACCAGTGCGTCGTCGCGTGTGCCGTCGGGCCGGTGGTAATAGCCCTTGCGGCGCCCTGCCTCGGCATAGCCGTGACGGGCGTAGAAGGCGCGGGCGGGTGCGTTTGCAGCGGCCACCTCGAGCAGGGTCCGCGCCGCGCCCCGGGTCAGGGCCTGCGCGTGGAAGGCGTCCAGCGCTGCGCTGGCCTGGCCCTGCCGCTGGTGATCGGGATCGCAGGCCAGGGCCAGGATCTCGGCCTCGTCCGCCACGATCTGCCCCAGCACAAAAGCGCCCGGCCGGGTCACCAGCAGGCTGTGGGGCAGGGCCAGCGTTTCGGCGAATTGTGCCTCGGTCCAGGGGCGCATGTGGCGATAGGCCCGCGCGGCCAGGGACGCCAGTGCCTCAGGCGTCATCGAGAAGGACCGGCGCCACCTCGCGCGAAGGCGCGGCATCGGCAGGGCGGACATAGAGCGGCGCCGGGCGCGCAAGGGCCGGGTCGCGGAACCGCGTCGCGGCCACCCGCGCGATGGCCTCGGCCAGCGGATGGCGTGGCTCGACGGCCTCGCCGCCCAGGCGTTCGGCGCAGGCGCCTGCATGTTGGCCCACCCAGCGGCCGTCCGCCCCGGGGCGAACCGATTCGAGCGCATCAAGGGGCAGCAGGTCGACCCTGCTCCAACCCTCTAGGCCGCGATTCTGAACATAGACCAACTGGCGGGGGGCGTCGATCAGCACGACAAGCGGCGGCGCGATGTCCAGCGCCCGCGCCTCGAAGCCCGATACGCCCACGGCGGGAATGCCAAGCCCCAGCGCAAGCCCGCGCGCCGTGGCGACCGAGATGCGGATGCCGGTGAAGTTGCCCGGCCCGATGCCGACCCCGATCGCGTCGAGATCGCGCCAGCCCCTGCCCGCCTCGTCCAGCAGTTCCTGCAGCATCGCCATCAGCCGCTCGGCCTGCCCGCGACCCATGTCCTCGGTGCGGCTGGCCAGAACCGTGTCGCCAGACAGCAAAGCGGCGGCGCAATGCGCCGCCGATGTGTCGAATGCCAGGACGAGCGGCTCAGACGGCAACGGGCCGCACCTCTGTCACCTCGGGGATGTAGTGACGCAGCAGGTTCTCGATGCCCATCTTGAGTGTCAGCGTCGAGGACGGGCAGCCCGCGCAGGCGCCCTGCATGTGCAGGTAGACCACGCCACGGTCGAATCCGTGGAAGGTGATGTCGCCGCCATCCTGCGCCACGGCGGGGCGCACGCGGCTGTCCAGCAGTTCCTTGATCTGGCCGACGATGTGGCTGTCCTCGCCGTCATGCGCCGCGTGGCCACCGGCCTGCGCCGCGCCATCGGCCATGACCGGCTGGCCGGACTGGAAATGTTCCATGATCGCGCCAAGGATCGCCGGTTTCGCGTGATCCCAGTCGGTGCCCTCGGACTTGGTCACCGTCACGAAATCGGTGCCGAAGAAGACGCCCGTGACACCCTCGACCCCGAACAGGCGCTGCGCCAGCGGCGATGTTCCGGCCGCGTCGGAATTGGGGAAATCGGCGGTTCCCATCTCCAGCACGGTCTGTCCGGGCAGGAATTTCAGCGTTGCCGGGTTCGGCGTGGATTCGGTCTGAATGAACATCTGATTTGCCCCTTTTTCGGCCCTGCACCTTATATGCGGGTCGCGCCGTCCTGCGTCAAGGATTGGAACCGTTCTAAACTGTATTCCGGGGGCGGGAACCCTTCGTTAATCATTGTGGCATTATCAAGGCAACGAGCCCCTGCCGGAGATCGCCATGCCGCACATGACCCTTAGCCCCGACGCCGTTTTCGTGTCCTGCCGGTCCTCCGGCGGGCGGCCCTATCCGCGCTTGCGGCCCATTTTGGCAGGCGAGGACGGGGGCGAGGCGCTGGATCGTCTCGGCGACCGGATCGAGCAGATGGAATACGCGCTAGCGCATTTCCTGTCGGTCGAGGGCGAAGGGCCGCTTGCCGCGCGGCTGGATGCGATCGAGGCGCGGCTTGATGCGCTGCTGTCGCCGCCGCGACTGCCCGATCGCGTCGCCGTCCATCCTGTTTTCTGACCGGGCGGGACGATCAGACCCCGCCGGGTGGTGCTGACAGGTCGGCGGCGGTCAGAACAAAGGCCTTGCCGAAGCCGCCATTCAGATGTGCGGCGTTCACCTCGATCCGCATCAGGGCAAAGTCGCCAAAGCCGATATAGAGTTTCGCCTTGGGCTGTAGCACCAGGTAATGCGCCGCCAAGGCCGCGTGATCGGGTTCGCCGTGCCGCACGAATCGGGCCTGCCCCATCAGGCTGAGGCGCGGCCACGTCAGCGGGTCGCCCTTTGGTCCCGGCTCGCCCACCATCAGCGAACAGGCGGAGTTGGCCTTCAGCGCCTTCGTGTGGTGACTCAGGTCCGACACCAGCGCCAGCGGCAGCCCGTCCGGCCCAGGCACCACGGCGATTCGACTGACCTGGGGCACGCCGCTCTCGGGATCGAGCACGCCCAGCGATGCGAATCGCGCGTCGTGGATCAGCTGGCGCGCCAGCGCGCGGGCCTCGTCATCGGTGGGGCGGATCGGGTCGGTCATGGACGAAATCTAGTGCAGGGCTTTGCGGGCGGCCAGTCAGAACTCGGCCCAAAGTCCCATCGTCACGCCCATGTCGCGGTCGCCAACCAGGCCGATGCCGACGCCGGTTTCCAGTTTCAGCCGCTTGGTCAGAGGCGTCACCAGGGATGGTGCGAACCGCACGAACGCGTCCTCGTTGGCGGGCAGGCCAGTCTGCACCTGGAGGATCAGCAGCCGCCCCTTTTGCAGGCTGCGGCCCCAGGTGATGTCGGATTTCAGGTCGACCCGGCTGTTGCTGACGCCGATTTCGGCCAGGCTGTCGATGCCCAGCCAGCCGCGTTCCAGGCTCCACCCGACCGACAGGCCGGGGCGCAGGACGGGCTCGTTCTCGATCTGGCCCGCGCCCAGTTGCAGCGCCATCTGTGGCCCGCGTTCGGCCTGGCGCAGGGGAATCTGCACGAATCCCACTGCTTTCGACGCGCCCGATACCGCGCGGCCCAAGTCGAGCCCCAGCGTCAGCCGAGGCGACAGCCCGTATTCCAGGTAGACCGTGTTGTATTGCGAGGTCGGTTCCATGCTGGTCCAGGTCATGATGTCCTGCGGCCAGCCCAGTCGCACGGTCGTGGCGACAAAGACGCTGCCGGTCTCGCGCTGCCACGCACCGGCCATGGCCGCGCCGGGCAGCAGCAGGCAGAGCAGAAAGGCAAGGGCTCGGGACATGGCGGGGCTCCGGATGGGGCATCCTTCGTCAATCTTGGTTAACGGGCGGTTAAGCCGCGGCGCGACGGCTGGATTCCCGAATGCTGCGGGTGCAAAGTGACTTGACTTCGGAAAGGGCGATTCATGGCAGGACAGGTGATCACGGTGGCGCAGCAGAAGGGCGGCAGCGGCAAGACCACGCTGGCGGCCAACCTCGCGATCGGTTTTCGGGAACGCGGCCTGCGCGTGGCGCTGGTCGACCTGGACCCGCAGGGCAGCCTCGGGCGCTGGTTCATGACCCGCGCCGAAACGCCCGACCTGGTCAAGGGGCTGGAGTTCGCCACCTCCTCGGCCTGGGGCATTTCCTATGAATGCCGCAAGCTGGCGGGCGAGAACGACCTGGTCATCATCGACACGCCGCCCAAGGCCGACAGCGACCTGCGCCCGGCCCTGCGGGTGGCCGACCTTGTGATGGTGCCGGTGGCTGTCAGCCATGTCGACCTCTGGGCCACCGAATCCGTGCTGGACCTGGCAGAGCGCGAGGGCAAGCGCGCGCTGGTCGTGCTGAACCGGGGCAAGGCGGGTACGCGGCTGGGCGCCGAGGTGGCCGAGGCCGCGGCGGGCCTTGCCGCCCAGGTCCTGCCGCAGGCGTTTGCCCACCGTGTCGCCTATGCCGAGGCGCTGGGCCGTGGCCGTGGCGCGGGCGAGATGGGGCGCGGCCCGGCGCGCGACGAGGTCGCTGCGCTGACAGAGGCGGTGGCGCAGGCGCTGGCGGCGGGGTAAGGGATCGGCATGACCGATCTCGACGCCCTCCGCTCTCTCATCCGCCGCGACGCCGCCGACCGTGGCCAGACGATCTCGCGGCTGGGGTATTTCTGTGCGCCGTTCCGCCCGGCTGATGGGCCGTTCCGCGACAAGGTGATCAAGGTCTATCGCGGGCTCTCGGATGGCGCCGCGCTGGACCGGCTGGCGCGCTGCCATGATGACTATGTCGCCGCCCTGCTGGGTGCGGGCGTTCCGATGCCGGAAACCAAGTTCCACCTGCTCGACCTCGATGGCGCGCGCGTGCCGGTGATCGTGCAGGAGGCTCTGTCGACCGACAGCCTCATGCGTCCCCGGATGCAGGCCGACGATCTGGACCAGACCCTGGCCATGATGGAGGCCGCCGGCGAGGTGATCGCGACCTTCTGGCTGTCGGTGCGGGGATCGGACACGCGCATCGGCTTTCACCCCTCGATCCGCAACTTTGCCATCGTCGATGGGCGCGCGGTATTCTTCGACACCTTCCCGCCGCTGATCCATTATTCACGCGACGAGATGGGGCGGATGTTGCTGCAATTCTCCGAAAAGCGGCTGATGCGGATGGTGGGTCCACTGATGCAGGCGCGCGTGACCGGCATCCAGGACGAATGGTATTCGCCGCCCGAGACCCTGGTGGGCCTGGTCGGCTCGGCCTGCCGTTTGCGGCCGGACCATGCGGGCGCCTACCTGGACTGGGGCCGGGATTTCGTCGCGCGCCGGATGCAGCCCTGGGCCGACGAGGCGCTGGCCGGGCTGAACGCACCGCCGCGCCTGCCGGGCTACTGGACCGGGTTCCGCAAGTTGCTGGGTCTTCAGGGCGAGCCCAACATCGACGACAAGCGCGGCTGAGCGACCCCTTGCCAAGCCCCGACGCCCGCGCGACTGTCCCGGTCATGCGCGCTCTGATCCTTCTCATCGTCCTGCTGATTCCGGCTGCTTGCGGCCGGCCTCTGACCCCGAACGAGACCGCCTTTCTGACGGCCCTCAAGGGCGAGCAGATCGACACGGACAGCATCCGCATCATCGGCGACAACCCGGCGGGGTCCTATGTCTACAGCATCCCGGTGCGTCCCCGCGTCACCTGCCAGGAACGCATCTGGCCGCCGATCGAGCGCGCCCGCACGGTCGAGGTCTCTCCGGCGGCCTCTGTCCTGTTCAACACGATGTTGATTCGCAACGACCTTTACCGGCCCGACATGATGCAAGGCTGGCCGGATGAGATCGATCTCTATGACGCGATGCTGTTCGCGCATGAATCGGTGCATGTCTGGCAATGGCAGAACCGCGACCGCACCGGATATACGCCGCTCAAGGCGCTGCGCGAGCATTCCGGCGGGGCCGATCCCTACCTGTTCGACCCGGACAACACGCGTGGTTTTCTCGATTACGGCTATGAACAGCAGGGCAGCATCGTCGAGGAATATGTCTGCTGCCGCCTGCTGGACCCGCAGGCGCCGCGCACGGACCGCCTGCGCGCGATGATCGCGCAGGAAATGCCCATCGACGGGCTAGACGCCGTGCTGGACCGGCCGCGCGTGCGCCTGCCCTGGGCGGGGGCGCAGACGCAGGGCATCTGCCGCTAGTCGTGGATCACCACGCGCGTCTCGGCCATGCCGACCTGTTTGACCGCGGCATACAACGCTTCGGCGTTCTCGGGTGCCAAGCGCACGCAGCCAGCCGAGGCGGGCGTGCCCAACCGGTCGACCTGCGTCGTGCCGTGGATGGCATAGTTCCCGGCAAAGAAGATCGACCACGGCATCGGCGCGTTGTCGTAAAGCGTCGAATAGTGGATTCGCTTCATCAGGTAGGGGGTGAAGGTGCCCGTGGGCGTACGCTTGCCCGTCCGCGCGGTCGAAACCGGCCAGACCCACAGCAGGTCGCCCGCTTCGGACACGGTCATTTCCTGGTCGGACAGGTCGATCTCGATCCGCAACGTCTCGGCCGTCGCCGCCGTGGCGGCGAGGCACAGCGCCAGGGCGAACCGGATCATTCGATCCGCTGGATCTCGCGCAGGTAGGTCACCAGGTCGACCACCGGGCGCGAGGTCAGGATCGGCTGGCCCGAAGGCGCCTTGATCGGCACGTCGAACACGCCCTCGAAATACTCGCCATAGACCGGCATGGGCGAGCCGTGGCTGACCAGCGGCTCGCGCCCGTCGATGCGCATCACCACGCGTTCCATCGGAAAGACGCCGCCGTTCCTGATTTGCAATTCGGTCAGGTTGGTGGGCGGGATTAGCAGCACACCGGCCATCGGCCCCTCTCCCTTGCCCTCCAGCCCGTGGCAGGTGGCGCAATGGGTATGATAGAGCGCGCGGCCCACATCCGCGTCCTGCGCGGCGGCGGGCAGGGCGGGCAGCACCAGCATGGCGATCAGGGCAATGCGAGACATGGGCGATCCTCCTATGATGCCATCCTGTCAGATTGGCGCATCCGCGCCACGACCGCCTTGATCCGGGTCAAGCTGGAAGCGCGGCCTGCCCGCGCTACCCTTCGCACCAACATGGAGGGCATCTGATGCGATGGTTGACGGTCTGTCTGGGTCTTGCGGCGGGGGCCGCGGTCGCGCAGGACACCGACCTAGAGCTGGTGTTGCTGGCCGATGCCTCGGGCAGCATCGACCAGTTCGAGATCGCCTTTCAGCGCCAGGGCTATGCGCAGGCGATCACCGACCCCGAGGTTCTGGCCGCCATCGGCAACACCGCCTATGGCACCATCGCCGTGACCTACGTCGAATGGGCCGCCAACCAGGCGGTGGTGGCCGACTGGACGCTGATCGATGGCCCTGAAAGCGCGCAGGCCTTTGCCGCCGAACTGCTGGACAAGCCGCGCCAGGCCTATGGCCGCAACGCCATCGGCGCCGCCCTGCTCGAGGGGTTGCGCCTGATGGACACCAACAATTTCGATGGCTGGCGACGGGTGATCGACTTTTCCGGCGACAGCGCGAACAGCTGGTCCGGCCCCACGATCGCCGAGGCGCGCGAGACGGTGGTGGCGGCGGGGGTCACGATCAACGGGCTTCCGATCCTGCGGCCCGACGATCCCGGCCGCGCGCAAGGCGGGCTCGAGGCTCTGTATGAACGGCAGATCATCGGCGGCGTGGGCGCCTTCGTGGTCACCGCCGAAAGCCGCGAGAGTTTCGCCGAAGCGGTCAAACGCAAGCTGATCCTGGAAATCTCGGGCGAGATGCCGTCGCGGGACGTGGCCGATTTCCGCTAGCTGACCGCGGTCAGATGTGCCGCGCGCGGGCCGCCATCCTGCGGCCAGGCCACCGGCTGGCCATTGCGGCGCAGCTCTGCGTGGCCGCGTCCAAAGGCGCGGGGATGGGCGGACAGCGTGACAGGCCGCCCGTCGAAATCCCGGAAGCCCAGCGTCGCGCTGCGGTTGTCGCGTTCCAGCGCGCCGCGCAGCAGGCCCAAGGCGATCGCCTCGCCCAGGCGCAGGTCCTGGTGGTTCTCGGCCGGGTAGTGCGTGGCGGCGGCACAGCGCGCCAGCGCGATGTTGGCCGCCAGCGTATCGACCGAGGTCGCCAGGTCGGGCTCTGTCCCGGCCAGCCGCAGGGCGCGGCCCTGTCCAGTGCGGAACAGCGCCTTGAGCAACGTGCCCAGCGCCCCGGCCACAACCATGTGCGGGGCAAGATCGGCAGGGTGGGGCGCGTCGTCATGCAGCAGCGGCAGGAACAGCAGCCGGTCGATCCGGCTGCGCCCCGGATGGGCATGGTTGGCCCGGCTGACCCAGTCGAGCAGGCGCGGTGCGGCGTGATCCAGTTCCGCGGCGGCCTCGCGCAGCGACGGGCAGCAGGTTGCGCAGTCCTCCTGCGCCAGCAGGACGGTCAGCCGCGCGGCGGTCACCGCGGGTCGCGACAGCCGGTCGAGTTGACCGGCGCGGCGCAGGGCCAGTGCGCCGGCCTGCGTCTCGGCCTCGGCCATCAGGGCCATGACGCGGCCGCCAGTCCAGTCCTCTTGCCCGGCCAGCCCGGGGTCCAGCGCCGAAGCGCGGGCCAGCGCCGCAAGCGCCACATTGTAGAAGGGGCGCGCGGGTGGCATCGCTTGCACCCTCGCGACCAGAGCGCGCAGGCTGTCGGGCGGCGCGGTGCCGCCTGTCCCCGGGAGCCGCGACACGCCGGCTCCGGCCTGTTGTCCTGCCCATGCCAGCCAGGCCGACATCGGCGCCCCGGGCGCGGGTCTCGGCCCGGCCGTGCGCGGGCCTTCATGGGCCCTGTCGGCCAGCAGCTGCGGCGACAGGCCGTCATCGGCCAGCGCCACCGGACCCCGCAGCAGCCCCGCCAGCGTCAGCTGCCCGTCGCCGTTGCGGGGCAGGGCGCGGCGGCGGGCGGCCTCTCCGCTGCGGTCCCGCGCGGTGCGCAGGCCATGCTGGGCGTCGAACCAGCGCAGGCTGCGCAACTCGCACAGCACCTCGTGCATGTTTGTCCGCTGGCCCGGCAGGGCGCGATGCGGATCCGCCAGCGCCGTGACCGGCAGGTCCAGCGCCAGGCCAAGCGCCCAGAGCTGTGCCAGCTCCGCCGCCAGTTCGCTAGCGCCGAGATGCGGCGCTGGCGAGGGTGGCAGGGCCGGTGCGCGGCGATCTTGCGATGCGCTCCCCTCGATTACTCGAAGGCCGGTGCGGAATGTCGTGTCGTGCCGTGTCATGGCGTAGCTCCTGTCCCCGGTCCGGCCGGGTCTGTTGCCCGACGCTGCGTCAACCACGCTTATGCGCCCATTTCGTGACCGCAGCGTGATTTCGGCGCGATTGCTCCGTGAATTCGACGTGAGTTCGCGTATTCGGCGCCTTCGGGAGGCCCGCCTGCGTGAATCCTGCGCAAACCCGGGTGTCGCGCCTTGACGCAGAGGGGGGCGGGCCGTTTCATCGGTCTCGATCCTGTCCCAATCGCGGAGCGCGCCATGACCCTCAGCTGGACCGAAAGCCGCCCGACGCAGGCGCGCGATGCCTATCTCGACTGGGCCGCCCTGCTGGCCGGGCGCGATCCGCGGCCCGACCCGCCGGGCGCGCGGTTCGAGCCGATCTTCGTCCGGCTCAGCGCGGGTGCCGAAGGGCGCGCGCCGCTGGTCGCCGCGCTGAGTGCGACGGACGGGCCGCTGCGGATGGACGCGCATGAGCGTGACTTTCTCGAGGCGCGGCTTGGTCCGACCGATCCGTATCGGGGCCTCGCGGACGACTATGCGCTCTACCGCCGCTGCGGCACGCCCGACAGCGCGCACGCGGACCTGTTCGAGGTGATCGATACCGGCTTTCCCGTTTCGGTGGGCCCGTCTGCCGAAACGCCGCCCGCCGTCGCGCCGCTGCCCGCCTCGGACAAGCCGGGGCAACCCATCGTCGCGGTGATCGACGATGCCATCGGCTTTCTCAACGCACGGTTCTGCCGGGCCGATGCGCCGGGCAAGCGGCGCAGCCGCCTGCACGCGATCTGGCTTCAGGCGCTGGAGCGGGGCGATCCCGGCGGCGGTGTCGCGGCGGGCCACGTGCTGACCCGCGACGCAATCGACAGTTATCTGGCGATGCCAGACGAGGATGCGGCCTATGCCGCCTGCTATGCCCGGACCTTCACGCCCGACAGCGCGGCGGGCCTGTGGCGGTCGTCCTGGCATGGGACGCATGTGCTGGACCTTGCTGCAGGCGCCGACCCGCTGGATGTCGCCGACCCGGCGCGCGACTGGCCGCTTCTGGCGGTGCAACTACCGCCCGAGGCGATCGAGGACACGTCGGGAATGCGCGCCGAAAGCTACCTGGTGCAGGGGCTGCGCTGGATCCTGCGCGCGGCGCGGCAGATCGACCCCACAGCGCCGGTAATCGTCAACCTGTCACTGGGAATCGTTGCCGGGCCCAAGGACGGGACGCTGTTCGCCGAATGGCAGGTCGCGCGCGAGGCTGCCCAGTGGGAGGCCGCGACCGGCCAGAGGGTGCGGATCGTCTGGGCCTTCGGCAATGCCTGGCGGGGCAACCTGGTGGCGGCTGCCGAGCTTTCGGCACGGACCGTGCCGGACCGCGCGATCGACTGGCGCCTCCAGCCAGAGGACCGCACTGCGAACCACCTGGAACTGCGCGCCCACGGCGTTCCCTCGACCGCGCTGACTATCGGCCTTACCGCGCCGGACGGCACCTGTTCCGGCCTGCTGCCGATCCCGCCGGGCGAGATGCGCAGCCTCGAGCGCGACGGCCAGCCCGTCGCCCGAATCTACCATCTGCCCGACAGGGTGCTTGCCCCCGGCGTGATCCGCGCCGCGCATTACGTCGTCGTCACGGCGCCGACCGAACCGCATGCGCTGTCGGTGCCTGCGGCGCCCGCCGGGCGTTGGGTGGTTCGTCTGCGCCTCGCGAAGGGGGCAAAGGCGCGCGTCACCGCGCAAGTGCAGCGTGACGATTCGGTGCGCGGCAACCGCATGCAGGCCCGGCAAAGCTATCTCGACGGGAAGGAAACCGGTGCCTGGGACCCGGTCTGGCACGAGCATACCGGCCTCGCCCCGGACGGGCCTGTCTGCCATGCGGGCACGCACAGCGCCTTTGCCAGCATCGTCGCGCGGCAGGTTCTGAGCGTCGGCGCGGCGCGGCACGATGCGGAATCGGATGCGCCCGTCATCACGAATTACCGCGCCTCGGATTACAGCGCCGAGGGCGGCGACTGGTGCGCCGCGGGCCCCAGCCTCGGGGCGGTGGTGGATGGTGGGCCGTTCCAGCCGGGGATCCCCGGCGCGCATCGCCGCAGCGGCACGGTGCGCCGGTCCAACGGCACTAGCGCGGCGGCGGCCTGCGTGACACGAGCGCTGGCCCTGTCGGCCGACCGGATCGTTCAGGTCGGCAGCGCCGGCACCGTGATGAACGATTTCGACCCGGCGCGTGTCACCCTGATCCCCATCGGGGGCAAGGAGGCGTCCCGCCTTGGTGCCGCCGTCCTGCTGCCTGACAGCGCGCCTTCGGTCATGGCCTGACGGCTGACCGGCACAGCCGTCAAAAAGAACTTGGCCGGGGGTCAAGCCCCCGGCCCACTCATTACGCACCGTGCCGGACGTTCCGGCACGTCACCGCTTAAACCTTTACCATTCCTTCAGCGCCTCGGCCCACATCTCGAGCATCCAGACGGGAAACAGTCCGTCCGCCGTTTCGGGATCGAGAGACACCACCTCTGTCATAACG
Organism: Thetidibacter halocola; assembly: GCF_018224955.1. Taxonomy (GTDB): domain Bacteria; phylum Pseudomonadota; class Alphaproteobacteria; order Rhodobacterales; family Rhodobacteraceae; genus Thetidibacter; species Thetidibacter halocola. The sequence goes on along the minus strand of NZ_JAGTUU010000004.1, from coordinate 414,860 downwards.
GTTTTCTCGTCCTTCAGTTCCGATGACAGCACGGAAAGATTGAAATCTTCTTGAAAAGTGGTGCCGTCAAAGCTGCGACGCGTCAGCCGGCTGCTACGGTCGCACAGCCGCACGACCGCCTCGGCGAGGCTTATGCCCAGCACCGCGCCAGCCATGCTGTCGGTTGGGAAATGCACCCCGGCCACGGTCCGGTTCGCCGCGATGCGCGCTGCGTGGCGAAAGAAAGGATTGCCAGCGGCGATGCTCGCGATCGGATCGGTCTCTCCCAGCACCAGCCGGCTGAGGATCGTGGCCATGGCGAAGGACTCTGTCGCGTGGCCCGAGGGCCAGCTGCCATGCCCCGGCGTCTGGATCATCGGTTGCAGCCTTGTCGAAAAGGCGATGGGGCGCGGCACATCGAACCCGTGTTTCAGGCGCATTTCCAGCACCACGCAGAGCCGGCTGATCGCGTGCGCCAGGGTCAGCGTCCACTTGGTCGCGTCCGGCGCCATGTAGCCCACCAGCGCGAAGAAACTCAGGATGTCACCGGTCTGCATGACGATTTCGCCGGTGCGGTCGCCGCGCAGGTCGGCGGCGGCGCGCACGAAGGCCAGTTGCTTTTCAAGGACCGGCGCGGTCGGGGCATGCAGCGAGACGAGCGTCTTGCCGTTCAGGGTGACGCTGCCTTGCCGGTTGGCGGCACTGCCCGAGGCCAGCGTCACGCCGAAGGGCGCCGCAAGCGCCTGGTCGATCACCGCGCGGCGCGGGTCTGGCGCCATCGCCTTCAGTGCGGCCAGTGCGCTGCGAGGGGCTTTGGGACTGCGATCCGGGCTGCCGTCCCAATAGCCCACCGTCCCGTCGCGCGCCGCGCCCAGAACCGAAGCGGTAAAGCCGGTATCGGGTCCGGCCTGGTGGTTCTCGGTCGCCTGATGGTTCTGGTGGTTCTGATGATTCTGATGGTTTTGGTGGTTCTGATGATTCAAGATCGGCATTCGGTCCCTCCCCCGGATGGTCGGGCGATGGTGCGCATCCTTGGCCTGGCATCCAACCCTTTTCTGCGGCGGCGCCGAGAAATTTACGCGGAATTAACGACCGTTGCCGGGCTGCCGGGCCAGTGCTAGCTTTTGCGCGGGTGGCCTCTTGGGCAGGATCGTATGGCAAAGGCGACAGATCGAGTCAGGATCACCGTGCTCGGCCCGTTCCGGGTTGAGGCGGGCTGTGGTTCGGACATCACGCCGAAGGGCGCCAAGAACCAGGCGCTGCTGGCGATCCTGGCGCTCAGCCCCGACATGGCGCGACCGCGCCGCTGGCTGGAAGACCGGCTGTGGTCGACCTTCGGCCCCGAACAGGCCAGCGCCAACCTGCGCCAGGCGCTGAGCAAGCTGCGTTCGGCCCTGGGCGGCGAGATCCTGTTGGCCGATCGCACCACCGTCTCGCTCGACCCGGCCCGGGTTGCCGTCGACCTGCTGGAAACCGTCCTGCCCGAGGACCCGCGCACCGAGCTGTTGCAGGGGCTCGACGTGCGCGACCCGGAATTCGAGGAATGGCTCCGGATGGAGCGCGCCGAACTGGAGCGGCTGGTTGCCCGCGCCCGCCCCGGAACCGCGCGCGGCGTGCTGATCGGCGTCCGCTCCGAGGCGCAGAATCCCGGCCGCGATCCCATGTTGGGCGAGATCCTGGCGAACCAGATTGGCGAGAACATCGCCGAGCATGTCCGCGCCTGGCGGCAGGCCGAAGACGGCGCACTGCCCGGCGCGCCCCCGGCCGACGTGAACGTGGTCACCCAGGTCGTGCCCGATGGCAACGGCCACACGATCTTCATCAAGGCGGTCCACCAGCCCTCTGCACGCATACTTTACTCCAAGCTGCTGCATCTCGACCGGATCGAGGACATCCTCGAGACGCAGGAAACCGTCGCCAAGACCGTGTTCGAGGCGGCCGATCACGTGGTGGGCAAGATCCCCCTCGTGCTCGACAGCAACCGGGCCGAGGCGAGGGCGACCTCGCTGTCGCGGCTGGCGCTGTATCGCATGTTCAGCTTCGAAAGCGACAGCCTGCGCGAGGCCTGGGGCCTTATGAACCAGGCCTTCCAGCATGACGAGAACGGGCTTTACCTGGCCTGGGGCAGCATGATCCGCCTGACCCAGATGATGGAGATGCCAGCCGCCGACCAGGCCGCCCTGCTGGAAGAGGCCGACGCGCTCCAGGCCCGCGCGCTGGAGATGAATGCCGACAACCCGCTGGTCCATGCCATCGTGTCCAAGGTGCGGGGCACGACGCTGGGCGACCCGGTTGGCGTGCTGGAAGAGGCGCAGATCGCGCTGGAGCGCAACAAGGCGTCGGCTTTTGCGTGGAAGTCCCTGGCCGAGGCTTACATGCTGGCGGGCCGCCTCGACGAGGCATTCGACGCCTCGGCCAAGGCCTGCCGGATCGCCGCCGGATCGCCCTTCCGGCATTACTGGGACACCGGGCATTGCGTGATCGCGGTGGCCTGCAACCGGCCCGACGAGGCCATCGTCGCGGGCGAGGCGGCGGCGCGGGCCGCCCCCCTGTCGCGCCCGGCGCTGCGGCACCTGCTGGCGCTTTACGCGATGCGAGGACAGCTGGACAAGGCTCATGCCGTGGCGGCCAAGCTGGCCAAGATCGAGCCGGGCTTCAGCCTCGACCGGATCGTCAACGACGAGTCCTACCCGGTGCGCACCCTGCGCAACAAGGGCCTGTTGGAGCCGATCCGCGCTCTGCTGTGAGCGGGTCGACGGGCCTGTGACACGCCGACCCGCCTGGGGCTCTGTCTGTCGCTTATCGGGCTTGAACCGATGGCGTCTTTCCGGACGACCCCCGCGGTAGTTGGAAACCAGGGAAGGGGCACCCGCGCGCCACGGTCAGCGCAGCGCCTCGAGCAGAGTGCGCGAGGGTGCGCCCGTTTCCGGCAGGCCGCGCGCCCGCTGGAAGGCGCGGATCGCGGCCTCGGTCTTCTTGCCGAAGACGCCGTCCACCGTGCCCACGTCGAACCCGGCGCGGTTCAACCCGGCCTGGATTGCCTTGCGGTCCTGCAGTGTCAGGCCGTCGGCATCGGGGCCGAAATCACCGGCCAGCGGTCCGTCGCCGGCCAGCCGCCCGGCGAGGTAGCTGACGGCAATGCCGTAATTCTCGGACGGGTTGTAGCGCAGGATCATGTCGAAGTTGCGGAAGGCCAGGAAGGCGGGCCGCCCCACGCCCATCGGCGCCAGCACCGCTGCCGCACCGAAATCGGGCAGGGTGCCGCCGCGCGCAGGCCGGACGCCCGCCGCGCGCCACGCGGCCACGCTGCGCTTGTTGGCGCGCCCGGTCGGGCCGGTGAAGCCCTGCGGCAGCGTCACCTCCAGCGACCAGCCCGCGCCACGCGTCCAGCCGGCCTTTGACAGGAAATTCGCCGTGGTGGCGAAGGCATCGGTCGGGTCGTCCGTCCAGATGTCGCGCCGCCCGTCGCCGTTGAAATCGACCGCATGCGCCTGGTAGGCGTTGGGAATCAACTGGGTATGGCCCATCGCCCCGGCCCAGCTGCCCACCAACTGCTCGGGCCGCGCATCGCCGGTCTGCACGATGCGCAGCGCGTCCATCAGGTTCGCCTCGAAGAAGCGGCCGCGCCGGCCCTCCCAGGCAAGCGTCGAGGTGGCCGAAATCACCGGGATCGTGCCGCGTTTCGTGCCGAAATAGCTTTCCACCCCCCAGATCGCGGCGAGGATCTCGGGCGCCACGCCATAGCGCGCCTCGACCTGCCGCAACGTGCCGAGATGCCGGGCGTAAAGCGGCCGGCCAAAGGCCACCTTTTCCTCGGGCGCGACGATGGCGATGTAATCCTCGAGCGTGCGGGTGAACTCGGTCTGGTTGCGGTCGCGCTCGATGACGCCGGGCAGGAAGCCCTGCCCGCGAAAGGCGGTGTCGAGCGTGGCGCGGCTGATGCCCTGTGCCATCGCGCGCTCGCGGAAGGCGGCGACCCAGGCGTCATAGGCCGGGTTTGGCTGCGGGCGCAGTCCCGGGTCCGTCGCCGGATCGCGGCGCGCAACCTGCGGGATTCCCGCGCCGCCCATGCACCCCGAAAGCGCCAGCGCCGCCGCGCCCAGCCCGAATTGCCGCCTGTCGATCGTCATGTTTCTGCTCCGCCTGCTCTTTTTTCCCGACACTACAATCAAGCGGCGAATCCGTCCATCGCGGCGGCGCGGGCATTCACCAATCGGCGAAGAGGCGCTATGTCGAAGGCCATTCGTCACGAGGAGGCCCTATGTTGCAGATACCCCGATCCGCCCTGATCCTTGGCCTGGCCGGGGTGATCCCCTTTGCCTGGGGCGCGCTTACGCTGGTCTCGGACCCGCTCGCGTCTTGGGGTACGGGCGCGCTGGGGCCGCGTTTCGTCGGTCCCTATGTGCAGCTGTTCTACGGTTCGGTCATCCTGTCCTTCATGTCCGGCGTGCTGTGGGGCTTTGCCACCAAGGCGCAGGGCGGTCAGGCGGCGACGGGTTATGCGCTGTCGGTGATCCCGGCGCTCTGGGCCTTCTTCATGACGGGGGGCGGCCCGGTCTCGGCCGGGATGAACCTGATCTTCGGCTTTCTCGGCCTGCTGATCCTCGACTGGCAGTTCTGGCGCTGGGGACTGGCCCCGGCCTGGTGGATGCGGTTGCGGGGGTTGCTGACCGCCCTGGTGGTGGCAAGCCTCGCCGTGGGGGTGATCCTGTGAGCGATGACGAGACCCTGCGCGTCTACGACGCCCGCGCCGCCGAGTATGCCGATGCGCTGGGCGCGGACCCCGCGTCGAACGCGGCGCTGTCGGCCTTTATTGCGGCGCTGCCCAAGGGCGGGCGCGTTCTGGATCTGGGCTGTGGGCCGGGCACCTGGGCGCGCCGCATGGTCGAGGCGGGGCTGACGGTCGAGGGCTGGGACGCCTCCGAGGGCATGATCGCAATCGCGAGCCGCGTGCCGGGTCTGACGGTGCGGCAGGCGCGGTTCGAGGATCTCGACGCCGAGGCCGCCTATGACGGGATCTGGGCCAATTTCAGCCTGCTGCACGCGCCGCGCGCCGACATGCCCGAACACCTGGCGCGCATTGCCCGGGCCTTGAGGCCCGGCGGCGTCCTGCATGTCGGCCTCAAGGAGGGCACGGGCGAGGCGCGCGACAGTCTCGGCCGCTTCTACGCCTATTACGGACTGGACGAGTTCCGCGACCTGCTCCGAGACGCGGGGCTGCGGCCGGACGGCGCGCGGCAGGGGGCGGACAAGGGGCTTGATGGCACGGTCGCGCCGTGGTTCACCCTCAGCGCAACGAAGCAGCCCTCAAGCAGCGCAGCGGCAGGGCAGTGACAGGACGCCTGATGCCCGATCTTTACGCCTATACCGACGGAGCCTGCTCCGGCAATCCCGGACCGGGCGGCTGGGGCGTGCTGCTGCGCGCGATGGATGGCGAGACCATCGTGAAAGAGCGCGAACTCAACGGCGGCGAGGCCGAAACCACCAACAACCGGATGGAACTGCTGGCCGCCATCGCCGCGCTGGAAAGCCTGTCGCGCCCGTCGCGGATCACCGTTATCACCGACAGCGCCTATGTGAAGAACGGCGTGACGGGCTGGATCCACGGCTGGAAGCGCAACGGCTGGAAGACGGCGGCGAAGAAGCCGGTGAAGAACGTGGAACTGTGGCAACGCCTCGAAGAGGCCGCGCAGCGTCACGACGTGACCTGGGAATGGGTCAAGGGCCATGCCGGCCATCCCGAGAATGAGCGCGCGGACGAGTTGGCACGCGAAGGCATGGCGCCGTTCAAGCCGGGCAAGCCGCGCGCATGACCCTGCTGGTGCTGCTGGATTACGCGGCGGTCCTGGTCTTTGCCCTGACCGGCGCGCTGGTCGCCAGTCGGGCGCAACTGGATATCGTGGGCTTCGCCTTTCTCGCCTGCCTGACCGGCATGGGCGGTGGTACGCTGCGCGACTTGCTGCTGGACCGGACCGTGTTCTGGATCGCCGATCCCAACTACCTGGCGGTGGCCAGTGGCGCAGCGGCAGTCGTCTTCTTCACCGCGCATCTGCTGGAAAGCCGCTATCGCGCGATCCTGTGGCTGGATGCGGCCGCGCTGGGCGTTGCGGTCGCCGCCGGATCGGGCATCGCCCTGTCGCTGGGCCATTCCGCTGCCATCACGCTGGTCATGGGCATCGCCACGGGCTGTTTCGGCGGGCTGATGCGCGACGTGGTCGCGAACGAGGTGCCACTGGTGCTGAAACAGGGCGAGCTTTACGTCACCTGCGCCTTTGCCGGATCGCTGGCGACGGTTCTGGTCGCGCCGCTGGGTGCGGTGCCCGCCGCGCTGGCCTGCGCCGCCGTCACCATCGCCCTGCGTGCGGGGTCCATGGCTTTCGGCTGGCGCCTGCCGGTCTACCGGGCGCGCCCGCCGAAGTCGTGACCCGTCTTCATATTCCCGGATGAACTCTGGCGGATCCCGCTGGCAGGCGGACGGGGCAGAGCCCCCTGCGCCCTCGCCGGGTTCATTGAAGATCGGAAAAGGCACGCTGCAAACGTTGCCCGGCGTCCTCGATCCGTGCCCGCGGCATGGCGAGGTTGAACCGCATGAAGCGTTCGCCCCCCGCGCCAAAGGAAGGCCCCGGGCTGGCGGCGATCCTGGCCACGTCGCGGATGCGGGGCATGAACTCGTCGAAATCCATCCCGGTGCCCGAGAAATCCACCCAGCCGAGATAGGTCGATTGCAGCGGCAGGGACCGCACGCCGGGGATCGCGTTCACCAGCGCATCGAAAGCCGCGATGTTGCCTTGCAGGTAGGCGACCTGCGCATCGACCCAGGCGGCGCCCTCGGGCGAATAGGCGGCGGTCGTCATCACCATGCCAAGGCTTGCCGCGTCATAGTCCAGTTGCCGCAACCGCCCGCGCATCGCGTAGCGCAGGCCCGCGTCGGGAATGATCAGGCTGCCGACGCGCATGCCCGCGACGTTGAAGGTCTTGGAGGCCGCGGTGGGCACCACCAGCCGGTGCGTCACCTCGGGGCAGGCGACATGCATCGGCACGAAGGTCTGGCCCGGATAGACCAGGTCGTGATGCACCTCGTCCGAGACCAGCAGCAGGTCGTTGCGCTCGGCGAAATCGGCGACGGCGCGCAATTCCTCGACCGTCCAGACCCGGCCCGACGGGTTCTGCGGCGAGCACCACAGCAGGATCTTCTCGCGCCCGGTCAACCGCGCCTGCGCATCGTCAAGGTTCAGGTGATAGGTGTCGCCATCCCGCTCCAGCGGCAGTTCGGTGGCGATGCGACCGGCCTTTTCGGTCTTGATCCGGAACTCGTGGTAGACCGGGGTGAAGAAGGCCACGCCGTCGCCCGGCTCGCTCCAGACCTCGAGGCACATGGCGATGCCGAAGCCCAGTCCCTGAACCGTCACCACCCAGTCGGGATCGACTTGCCAGCCGTGGCGCGTTCCCATCCACCAGGCCACCGAGTCATAGAGCGGCTGGCGCACGCCCATGTAGCCGAAGATGCCGTGATCGGCCGCCTGCCGCACCGCCTCGATCACGCAAGGCGCGGTGGGCCAGTCGCTGTCGGCCGTGGTCATGCCCAGCCCGTCGTCGGGGGATACGCCGAATCCGGCCTTCATCCTGTCCCACTTGCTGCTGCCGGTGCCCCGGCGGTCGATGATCCGGTCGAAAAGCTCGTTCATGCTGTCCTCGCTGCCCAGTCCTGGCGGCAGGCTATGCGATGGCGCGGCGGTTGCAACCCCGCGCCGCTTGCGCGCCCGCGCGCGATTCCCTAAATGCGTCGCATGAAACTGCCGATCCTGATCCATCCCGATCCCCGCCTGAAGAAGGTCTGCGCCGAGGTTCCCGACCTGTCGGACGACCTGCGCCGCCTGGCCGACGACATGCTGGAAACCATGTATGACGCGCCGGGCATCGGCCTGGCCGCGCCGCAGGTGGGCGTGCTCGACCGGCTGATCGTGCTGGACTGCGCCAAGCCCGACAAGCCGCGCCCGCTGGTCATGGTCAACCCGCGCGTGCTCGCCTCTTCGGACGAGGAGAACACCTACGAGGAAGGCTGCCTGTCGATCCCCGAGCAGTTCGCCGACGTGACCCGCCCCGCCGAGGTCGAGGTCGAGTGGCTCGACCAGGACGGCAAGCTGCACAAGGAAGGCTTTGGCGGGCTCTGGGCCACCTGCGTGCAGCATGAGATCGACCACCTGGATGGCAAGCTGTTCATCGACTACCTAAAGCCGCTGCGGCGCCAGCTGATCACCCGCAAGATGGTCAAGCTGAAGAAAGAGCTGGCGCGGGAAAAGGCATGAACGTGCTGCCGATCCTGCGCTGGCCCGACCCGCGCCTGGCCCAGCCCTGCGCCGAGGTGTCGGGGGACGTGGCCGGACAGGCAGAGCTGATCCGCGACATGTTCGCGACGATGTATGCCGCGCCGGGCCGCGGGCTTGCCGGGCCGCAGGTGGGCGTCATGCTGCGGCTTTTCGTTATAGATGCGGGCTGGAAGACCGGCGACAAGACGCCGCGCGTCTGCATCAACCCGCATATCCTGTCCGCGTCCGAAGATGTCTGCGCCATGGACGAGGGCTGTCTGTCCGTTCCGGGCGTGACGGCCGGCGTGACCCGGCCCGCAGAAATCGTGCTGGGCTACACGGACGAACTGGGCGTCGCGCAGCGCGTGGCCCTGACCGGGGCCGAGGCGCGGATCGCGCAGCACGAACTCGACCACCTGGACGGGGTGATGCATTTCGACCGGCTGGAGCCGGGCGGGCGCGCCGCGCTGCTGGCCGAATACGAGGCGTTGCCGTGACCGTTCGGCGCTGCCTGCCCTGGCCCGACAAGCGTCTGCGCACGCCCGCCGCGCCGGTCGCGGCGATCACCGACGAGATTCGCGCGATCTGGACCGACATGATCGACACGATGGAGGCGATGCCCGGCGTGGGCCTTGCCGCGCCGCAGATCGGCGTGGGGCTGCGCCTTGCCGTGGTCGACGCCTCCGAACAGCGCGGTCAGGCGGTGCGCATGGCCAATCCCGAGATCCTGCATGCCAGCGTTCAGATGCGCGAGCACGAGGAGGCAAGCCCCAACCTTCCCGGCGTCTCGGCCGTTGTCAGTCGCCCGCGCGCGGTCACGGTGCGGTTCCTGAACGCGGGTGGTGTTGTCGAGGAACGGGATTTCGTCGGGCTCTGGGCGACCTCGGTGCAGCACCAGGTCGACCACCTCGACGGCAAGTTGTATGTTGACCGGCTGAGCAAGACCAAGCGGGACATGCTGATCCGCAAGGCGCAGAAACTGGCGCGGTGACTGTCGGGGCCGGGGCAGGGGGCTCTGCCCCCGTCGCGCATCGCGCGACTCCCCCGGAGATTGTCGGGCAAGATGAAGGAGGGACGGATGCGCGTCGTGTTCATGGGATCGCCGGACTTTTCGGTGCCGGTGCTGGAGGCGCTGGTGGCGGCGGGGCACGAGGTCGCCTGTGTGTATTGCCAGCCGCCGCGTCCCGCCGGTCGTGGCAAGCAGGACCGCCCGACGCCAGTGCACACGCGGGCCGAGGCGCTGGGCCTGCCGGTGCGGCACCCGGCCTCGCTGAAGGGACCCGAGGCGCAGGCGGATTTCGCCGCGCTGGGCGCGGATGTGGCGGTGGTGGTGGCCTATGGGCTGATCCTGCCGCAGGCGGTGCTGGATGCGCCGCGTTTCGGTTGTCTCAACATCCATGCCTCGTTGCTGCCGCGCTGGCGGGGGGCGGCGCCGATCCATCGGGCGATCCTGGCGGGCGATGCCGAGACGGGTATCTGCATCATGCAGATGGAGGCGGGCCTCGATACCGGGCCGGTCCTGCTGTCCGAGGCGACCCCGATCGGTGCCGAGGAGACCACCGGCGCGTTGCACGATCGGCTGAGCGCAATGGGCGCGCGGCTGATCGTCGAGGCGCTGGCGCGTTTGCCTGACCTTGCGCCGCAGGTCCAGCCCGAGCATGGCGTCACCTATGCCGCCAAGATCGACAAGGCCGAGGCGGCTGTGGACTGGACGCGCCCCGCTGTCGAGCTGGACCGGCAGATCCGCGGCCTGTCGCCCTTTCCCGGAGCCTGGACGCTGCATGAGGGCGAGCGGATCAAGCTGCTGGGCAGCCGCCTGACGGATGGGCAGGGCGGGCCGGGCACGGCGCTGGATGACGCATTCGCCATTGCCTGTGGTGTCGGTGCGGTGCAGGTTACAAAGGCGCAGCGCGCCGGGAAGGGCGCGCAGGAGGCCGAGGTTTTCCTGCGTGGCCATCCGATCCTGAAAGGCGCCCGGCTGGGAGAATAGACCATGTTCCCGACCCTGATCGGCACCGTCGTCATTGCGGGTATCGTCGGCTATGTCTCGGAAAAGACGGGGTTCACCCGGAACGGCATCCTGCCCAGCATCATCATCTGCATCGGTGGCGCCTTTCTGATGTATTTCGTCTGGATCATGTTTGGCATCGGCTTTCGCCGCCCTGGCGTGAACGCCATCGCGGCCTCGGTCGGCGCGCTGATCATCGTTCCCACCCATTGGCGGAGGTTGAAGTGATGGGTATCGTCTGGCTGATCATCATTGGCGCGGCGGCAGGCTTCCTGGCGACCCGGTTCATGAACGTGCAGACCGGCGTGGTCGAGACCGTGCTGATCGGCATGGCGGGGGCAGTGATCGGCGGGCTGGTTCTGCGCTTCATGCTGGCGTTCATGGGGGCCATCGGCGGGCTGGTGGGGGCCGTTCTGGGGGCGATGCTGCTGATCTGGGCCTGGAAGGCGATCCGGGACAGCTGAGCGGTTCTGCGCGTCACTGCGCAGCCGCTGCGCTATGATCGGCGTTTTCGCACAGGTCGGGGCGGTCTATCTGTCCTCTATCGCAGAAGGAGGATCCCGATGGGCATGCTGGTCGACGGAACATGGCAGGACCGCTGGTATGACACAGGCAAGACGGGCGGCAAGTTCGTGCGCTCGACCTCGAGATACCGCAACTGGATCACGCCGGATGGCGCGCCGGGCCCTTCGGGCGAGGGCGGGTTCGAGGTCGAGGCAGACCGCTATCACCTTTATGTCAGCCACGCCTGTCCCTGGGCACATCGCACGCTGATCTTCCGCGCCTTGAAGGGGCTCGATGACCTGATCCCGGTCAGCGTCGTGCATCCCGACATGCTGTCTGACGGCTGGACCTTTGCGACGGACGACAGCGGCGCGACCGGTGACCTCCTGCATGGGCTGCCCTTCCTGCGCGACCTGTATCTGAAGGCCGATCCGCAGGCGACGGGCCGGGTCACCGTGCCGGTGCTGTGGGACCGGCGGCGCGAGACCATCGTCTCGAACGAGTCTGCCGAGATCATCCGCATGTTCAACGCGGCCTTCGACCACATGACCGGCAACAGTGCCGATTTCTGGCCCGAGGATCTGCGCGAGGCGATCGAACCGGTCAACGCACGGATCTACGACACCGTCAACAACGGCGTCTACAAGGCCGGTTTCGCCACCACGCAGGAGGCCTATGACGATGCGGTGACGCCGCTGTTCGAGACGCTGGACTGGCTGGACGCGCGCCTGGCGCGCAGCCGCTACCTGATGGGCGACCGGGTGACCGAGGCGGACTGGCGGCTGTTCACCACGCTCATCCGCTTCGACTCGGTCTATCACGGGCACTTCAAATGCAACCGGCGACGGATCGTCGATTATCCGAACCTCTGGCCCTACCTACGCGAACTGTATCAATGGCCGGGCGTGGCGGACACGGTGAACATGGCGCATATCGTGCGCCACTATCACTACAGCCACGACTCCATCAATCCACACAGGATCGTGCCTGTCGGGCCGGACCTGGACTTGGACGCCCCGCACGGGCGCGAGCGTCTGCGGGCGGCCTGACGCTCAGGCCGCGCCGTAATGGTTCACCATCTGCGCCAGGTCAGCCGGGTCGGTGGCGCTGGGTAGAAAGGCGCAGGCATTGTTGAAGAACTGAAAGATCGAGCCGTCGGAAAAGAAGGTCGTGTTGGTGACGAAGATCACCCTTGCCGCGGGCTCATACAACTCGGCCCAGTCCGCGACCGACAGCGCGCCGCCATCGTGCAGATCGAGATCGAGCACGATCACGTTGTAACGCCGTTCGCGGATACGGTCGCAGGCCTCTTCGCTGGTCGAGGCAATGTCGACGGCGCATCTCATGCGCTCCAGGTGCCCGGACCAAAGTCCGGCCAGCGCCGCATCGCTTTCGACGATCAGGACGTTTACTCCGGGTGAACCACGCATAGCTTTGAATCTGTTGGCTGCATGCGTAACCTTGCATTAAAACACGTTAGCGAGTCGTTAACGCGTTGCCTGAACGGCGGGAAGTCGCCCATTGGCCTGCGGCTTGCCTCTGCGCCCGGCGCTGCTAGTGTCGGCGCAAGGCAGGCAGGGGGATGTGGGATGCGCGCGACGGTTCTGGCGGCGGCGATGATGGCCGGGGGCATGGTGCAGGCGCAGACCGTGCCCTGCGGCGGCGATTTCGGCGCCTTCGTCCGGGGCCTTTCGGCCGAGGCGCAATCGCTGGGCTTCGATGCGGCGGCGGCTGATGCTTTCCTGCGGGGTGTGCGCCTGGATCCGGACGTGCTGCGGGCGGACCGGCGGCAGGGCATCTTCCAGGATCCGTTCATCACCTTCTCGCGCAAGCTGATCTCGCAATCGCGGCTCGACAAGGGGCGGCAGATGTCGGACCGTTTCGACGCGGTGTTCGACCGGATCGAGCGTGACTATGGCATCGCGCGCGGCGTGCTTCTGGCCTTCTGGGCCTTCGAGACGGATTACGGCACCTTCCAGGGTGATTTCAACACGCTGAACGCGCTGGTAACGCTGGCGCACGACTGCCGTCGCCCCGAGATATTCCGGCCGCAGATCTTTGCTGCGCTGCAACTCCACCTGAACGGCGATTTCGACCCGGCGACCACCACGGGCGCCTGGGCGGGCGAAATCGGTATGGTGCAGATGCTGCCGCGCGACATTCTGGAAAACGGGGTGGACGGCGATGGCGATGGGCATGTGCTGCTCAAGACCTCGGCGCCGGATGCGCTGATGTCGGGGGCGAAGATGCTGTCGCACCTGGGCTGGCGCCATGGCGAGCCCTGGTTGCAGGAAATCGCGCTGCCCGAGGCGTTCGATTGGTTCGAGGCCGGGCTGCATGTCGAAAAGACGGTGGCAGAGTGGGAACGGCTGGGCGTGCGGGCGCGCAGCGGGACGCTGGATGACGGGCGGCTGATGGCCTCGATCCTGCTGCCGCAGGGGCGCAAGGGGCCGGCCTTCATCGCCTACCCGAATTTTCGCGTCTATTTCGAGTGGAACCAGAGTTTCACCTATGTCCTGACCGCCGCCTATTTCGCCACCCGCCTGCAAGGTGCGCCGGTCTATGAGGCCGGCAATCCCGAGCCAGGCCTCGCGGGCGAGGATATGAAGCAGTTGCAGCGCAAGCTGGCAGCGCGCGGTTTCGACGTGGGCGAGATCGATGGTATTCTGGGAAGCGGCACGCGCAACGCGGTGCGGATGGTGCAGCGCGAGCTGGGCATGCCGGCCGACGCTTGGCCGACGGCGGCGCTGCTGTCACGGCTGTAGGGGGCTCTGCCCGTTCGGTCCTCAAGACTGCTACCGGCAGCCCTGTCGCTGCGCGGACCGGTCCTGACCCCGCCGCGGGAGTTCATAGGGCAAGATGAAGGGCTAGACGCCGCGTCGCATCCATTCGTGCAATGTGCAGGCGGGGCTGTCGGCCCGCAGCGGCAAGACCTGGATCTCGTGCCATTCGGTCTCGTCGAAGGCGGGAAAGCGCGTGTCGGCATCCGGCACGTCCAGCGCGACCTCGGTGATCAGCAGGCGGTCGGCGCGACCCAGCAGGCCCTCGTAGATCGAGGCGCCACCGATGCCGTAGACGCGGGTCATCCCGGCATCGCGCGCGATCTCCAGCGCTGCGTCGAGGCTGCGCGCGACATGGTCGGCCCCCTCGGCGGTGCCGCTGGTGACGACGATGTTGAGGCGGTTCTTCAGCGGGCGGACCGGCAGGCTTTGCCAGGTCCTGCGGCCCATAATGAGCGCGCCGCCCAGCGTCTCGCGCTTGAACATCGCCAGGTCCTCTGGTGCGTGCCAGGGGATGTCGCCATCCCGCCCGATTGCGCCGTCCCGGGCGCGCGCCACGATGAGTGTCAGCATCAGACCGCCACCGGCGCCTTGATGGCGGGATGCGGGTCGTAGTTCTCGAAGGCAAAATCCTCGTATCGGAAGTCGAAGATCGAGCCGACGTCGCGCGCGATCCGCAGCGTGGGCAGCGGGCGCGGGGCGCGGGACAACTGGGTTCTGACCTGCTCGACATGGTTCGAATAGATATGCGCGTCGCCCATCGTGTGGACGAAATCGCCGACCTGGTAGCCGGTCACATGCGCCAGCATGTGCGCCAGCAGCGCGTAGGAGGCGATGTTGAAGGGCACGCCGAGGAACATGTCGGCAGAGCGCTGGTAGAGTTGCAGGTGTAGCCTGCCGTCGAGGATGCGCACCTGCCAGAGCGTGTGGCAGGGCGGCAGGGCCATGGCGTCGACCTCTCCGGGGTTCCAGGCGCTGACGATCAGGCGGCGTGAATCCGGCGACGTGCGGATCATCTCGACCAGCTTGGCGATCTGGTCGACCTCTCCGATCACCGGGCCGTCGGGGCCGCTCGCGACCTTGGGGAAATGCCGCCACTGGTGGCCATAGACCGGGCCGAGATCGCCGTTCTCGTCGGCCCACTCGTCCCAGATTCTGACGCCGTTCTCCTTGAGATAGCCGATGTTCGTGTCGCCCGAGAGAAACCACAGCAACTCGTGCACGATCGAACGCAGGTGCAGTTTCTTGGTCGTGACCAGCGGAAAGCCATCGGCCAGCGGATAGCGGCACTGCATCCCGAAGCAGGACAGCGTGCCGGTGCCTGTCCGGTCGCTGGACGGCACGCCGGTTTCGAGAACGGTCTTCAAGGCCTGGAGATAGGTGTCCACCGCATGTCTCCCTGTCGCAATCGATGCCGTTACGGGCGCCGCTGGTGCCCGCAAGAAAAGGATAGCGAAAATCGTCCACACGATGAAGGGCTTTCGGGGTGGTTATCCACAAGATATTGTAGAGGCAGTTTTGCCGCACCTGTGGCGAGGCTGTGGCACCCATGCGTTGACTTTTGTCCTCCCCTCCCGCAGGTTGGCTACAAAGAAAAAACGGGCAAGACCTGAGGCAGTCAGATGTATCGCTATTTCCTTGCGCTCGCGCTGACGGGCGCTCTTTCGGCTTGTGGCGAAGAGGGTGGAAACCCCCTTCTGAGCGGAGATCCGGTCGCGCAGTGTCCGCAACCGCTGACCGAGTGCGAGCCCGCCTCGGGCGGCGGCACCGATGCGCCGGATCCGGTGGCCGATCAGCTTTTTGCCTCGGACTTCTCCGACGACCTGACGGCCAATGCCGTGACCTATGACCCCGCGACGAACGAGGTCCGGATCAATAACCTTCCCTTCGACGGCGACGACAACATCTATGCCGCTGATGCCGCGGCAACGGCGGCCCTGTCGGGCACGCAGTTCGGCGCCTATCGCAACGTGGCGGGTAGCAACCAGTATTACGCCGTGTTCCGGCGCACCGCGTCGGGCTATGGCCAGGCGATGGCGGTGGGGGGCGACAGCTATCTGAGCTTCGGTTATGGCGGCGCGGCGGCACAGCGGTTGAACGGCGATGGCGCCTTGCCGAGTGCCAATGGCACATACGTGTTCAACGGCGAATACGCCGCCGTACGCACGGTGATCGACACCAGTGTCGATCCGTCGCAAAGCCGGGTGCAATATGTTGCAGGCACCGTCCAGCTGGACGTGGACATCCGCGACTTTGACAATATCGGCGCTGTCGAGGGGGTGGTGGTCAACCGCACCTTCTTCGACAACAACGGCGTGCGCCTGAACGAGCTCGACGGTGTCAACTACATCTCGCTGGCCACCACCAACATCAACTTCGACAGCTGGTCGATCAATGCCGGCTCGGCGCAGGTCGTGGCAAGCGCCCCGGGCCTGACCGGCAGCGCGACGGGCGACTGGCAGGGTCTGTTCACCGGTCCCAATGGCGAGGAAATCGCGGGCATCGTCGTGGTCGACGGCACCGGCCCGATCGGGGTTGATCCGGGCACCGGCGATTTCATCGAGGTCCAGACGCGCGAGACCGGCGGGTTCGTCGCCGCGCGGCCTTGATCCATGAGGCCCCGCCGCCGTTTCGGTCGGCTGTGGGTCGCGCTGGCGGCGGTGCTTTGCGCGGTTTCGGTCCAGGCCGAAGAAATCTCTCTGACCCTGCCCGAGGCGCGCAGTGCCGCGGCGAGGCTGCTGGCGGCAGGCCGCCCGCAAGAGGCACTGGCCCTCTCCGAAGGCGTGCTGCAAGGGGCGCCTGACGATGTACCCGCGCTGGTGATGAAATCCCGCGCGCTGCGCGACCTTGGCCGCACCGATGCCGCGCTCGAGACCGCGCGGCAGGTCTGGCGGGTGGCAGATAGCGACGAGGACCGGTTCTACGCGGCACTGGTGACGGCGCAGGCGCAGGCCTCGGGCGGACGACGCGGCATTGCGCAGTTCTGGCTGCGGCGGGCGGCGCAGATCGCCCCCGATGACGGGCTCAAGGCGCTGGCCATCCGCGATTTCCGGCATGTCCGCAGCACCACGCCCTGGCGCCTTGCCCTGGCCTTCTACGCCGAGCACAGCGACAACCTGAACGACGCGCCGGAGACCAACACCGTTCCTTATGGCCGTTACCTGACCGTGACGCGGACCAATGCCGTGCCGCTGTCGGGGCTGCGTTACGGGGTGAGGGGCAAGTTCACCTACACGATCCCGATTTCGGCGCAGGCGCGCACGCATCTGGGTGTCTTCGCCGGGCTGGGCCGGGTGCAGCTGTCGGACGAGTCGCGGCAGTTCGCCTGGGCCGACCCCGAGGATTACCGGACAGAGACCCTGGGCGGCGACCTGCGCCTCGAGACCCGCAGCGCGGCGGGGGACCGGATCGCCAGCGCAGGGCTGCTGGCCTATCGGCAATGGCAGGGCGGGCAGGCGCTGGCCGACGTGGTGCGGCTGGACCTGGGTTTGCAGCAGCGGCTGGCGACAGGGCTGATCGGCTCTGCCGGGGCTTCGTTCGAGACGGTGCGTCGCAAGGACAACGCGCTGGGAGATTCCGACACGGTCCAACTGTCGCTGGGGCTGGAACGGCGCCTGCCGCATGGCACATTGGGCCTGTCTCTGACCACGTCGGACACCGACTCGGCCATTGGCAGCATCGCGCGGCAGACCGACGGGATCGGGCTGCGCTATGCCTTTGCGCGACCCTTGCCGGGTGGCCTGCTGCCGGCCCTGACCCTGGACTGGCGCAGCATCGACTATGATGCGCCGCCGCCGATCTACGCCACCGGCGCGAGGCAGAGCGACCGCGAGTGGCAACTGGGCCTCGACGTGACCCTGACCGAGGCCGAGTATTTCGGTTTCGCCCCGACCTTGGGGGTTTCCTTCACCGACCGACAGTCCAATTATAGCCTCTACGAAAGCCGCAGCACTGACCTGCGGCTGGGCCTGAAATCGGTGTTCTAGGCGGGCGCCGCTTGGCGGAGGCGCGTCGGACGGAAAGGAAAGTTCATGGGGATCAAGTTTCTGCACACGATGGTCCGGGTCAAGGACCTGGAGAAATCCAAGGCGTTCTATGAATTGCTCGGGCTGACCGAGCGCCGGCGGATGGACAGCGAGCAGGGCCGTTTTACGCTGGTGTTCATGTGCCCGCCTGAACAGGCCGATGGCCATCACGACGTTGAGCTGACCTACAACTGGGATGGCGACGACGCGCTGCCCGGCGACAGCCGCCATTTCGGCCATCTCGCATATACCGTGCCCGACATCTACGCCATGTGTCAGCACCTGATGGATGCCGGAGTGACGATCAACCGCCCGCCGCGCGACGGGCGCATGGCCTTTGTCCGGTCGCCGGACAATGTTTCGGTTGAGTTGTTGCAGGAAGGGCAGGCGCAGGACCCGCGCGAGCCCTGGGTCAGCATGCCCAACACGGGCCATTGGTGAGGGCCTTTCTGACCGTACTGGCGCTGGTTCTGGCGCCCTTGCCCGTGGTGGCGCAGGACTGCCGTCTTGCGCTGCTGCTGGCCCTCGACGTGTCGTCTTCGGTGGACGAGGCGGAATACGTCCTGCAACGCGACGGAATGGCTGCGGCGCTGATCGAGCCCGACATCGTCGACGCGATCCTGTCGCAAGGTGGCCCCGTTGCGTTGGGCGTCTACGAGTGGAGCGGGCGGCGCCAGTCGCACGTGGTGCAGGACTGGACGCTGTTGCGCAGCGAGGCGGACATCGCCGCGGTGGCGGCGCGGATCGCTGCGGCGGAACGCTCCTACAGCCGGTTTCCCACCGCGCTGGGCTATGCGCTGGGCTTTGGTGCGACGATGATGCGGCAGGCGCCGGCCTGCGAACGGCGGGTGATCGACGTGTCGGGCGACGGCATCACGAATGACGGGTTCTGGCCGCAACTGGCCTATGAGCATTTCCCCTTCGACGGGATCACGGTGAACGGTCTGGCGGTGCTGGGCGCCGATCCGGACGTTCTGGATCACTACCAGTTCGAGTTGCAACACGGGCCCGGCGCCTTTGTCGAGACGGCGCAGGGCTATGAGGGGTTTCGCCAAGCGATGGTGCGCAAGCTCTATCGAGAGATCAACAACCAGGTGGTGGGGCAGGCCGCGCGGCCGGGCCACGGACCGGGATGAAGGCGGTTGCGCTGGCCTGCCTGGCGGTCCTTGGCGCCTGCGACACGGCCGAGGCCGCCTGCCGGCAAGCGTTGGCGCTGGGGCTGGACGTGTCGGGATCGGTCGACAACCGCGAATATCGCCTTCAGACCGATGGGCTGGCCGCCGCGCTGACCCATCCCGATGTGCTGAACGCCTTTCTCGACATGCCCGAGGCACCCGTCGCCCTGTCAGTGTTCGAATGGAGCGGACCAGGGGCGCAACGCCTGCTGGTGGACTGGACGTTCATCACCGACGAGGCCGCGCTGGCCAAGGTCGCGGCGCGCCTGCGGGGCGCCGGGCGCGCGACGATGGACCTGTCCACTGCCCTGGGAGAGGCCAAGGCCTATGGCGCGGGACTGCTGGCGCGGGGGCCGTCGTGCTGGCGCAGCGTGCTGGACCTGTCCGGCGACGGGCCGTCGAACGGCGGGCCAAGGCCGCAGGATGTGCGTCCGGCGGGCATCCTCATCAACGGGCTGGTGATCGAGGGGACGGGCGCGCCCGCGTCCGACGGCACCGGTATCGGCGAACTGTCCGATTACTACCGTGCCTACGTGATCGCGGGCGTCGATTCCTTCGTCGAGACGGCCCTGGGCTTTGAAGCCTTCGAAAAGGCGATGGCGGCCAAACTCCTGCGCGAATTGCAGGTTGTTGTCATCGGCAGCCGGCAAGGCCCGCGTCAGTAGATGTAGCGGATCTGGTCGGACCAGTAACGTTCCACTCGGCGCAGAGACGAGGTGATGTCGTCCAGCCCCTCGATCGACAGTACCGCCTTGGACTGCAAGCCGTCGGCATGGCGCACGAAGAGCCCCTCGACGATGTCGCGGATCTCGCGCCCGCGCTGGGTCAGCCGTACCCGGACGGACCGCCGGTCGATCTCGCACCGCTGGTGGTGCATGTATCCCATCTCGACCAGCTTCTTCAGGTTGTAGCTGACATTGCTGCCCTGGTAATAACCGCGAGTCTTGAGTTCACCGGCCGTCACCTCGTTGTCGCTGATGTTGAACAGCAACAAGGCCTGCACCGCGTTGACGTCGATGATGCCCAGCCGTTCGAATTCATCCTTGATGACATCCAGCAGCAACCGGTGGAGCCGTTCCACAAGCGCCAGCGCCTCGAGATAGCTGGTCATGAACCCCTGGTCGGTGGCAGCCTTGACCGAAGCATGCATGCTCATATCCAAATCGTCTCCGCCTGTTCTGGTTCAGCCGAGATTTGGACAAAAAGACCAATATTGCGTTAAACCGAGTCGCATTTGACCGGAGTTGAAACCCGCCTTTGCGATCATATGGTTAACAGGACGTTCGGTCAGCCGTTCGCGGCGATCCGCGCAATGTCGGCGACCAGGGGCGCGTGCGTGTCCGGAGCGGGCGCCTGACCCGAGATCCACTGGTAAAGATCCTGGTCGTTCTCGGCCAGCAACGCCTCGTAGGCGTCGAGTTCCTGGCCGGTCATGTCGGGCAGCCGCGCCTCGGAATAGCGGATCAGCAGGATGTCCATTTCCTTGGTCCCCCGCCGCATCGAGCGCATGGCCAGCCGTTTCAGCCGGGTTTCGCGATCTTCCATCGTCTTCTCCTGCCGTTTCAGCCCTGCGCCCTGACTATCCCGCGCAACCGCTTTTCCAGACGCGACAACTTGTCCGAACTGGTTTGCAGGTGAGCGCGGATGCCGCGGATCTCCAGCAGGATCGACTGGATGTCGGGACTCGTCTCCTCTGCTTCCTCGGGTGCGGACAGACCTTCGCCTTCGCCTGTGATCAGCCAGCCCATCGAGACATTCAGCAGCCCCGACAGCATCGACAGCTTGTTGGCGCGCGGTTCTGCCGTGTCGTTTTCCCAGGATTGCAGCGATTTCAGCTTGATGCCCAGCCGTTTCGCCAGATCGTCCTGCGTCATGCCGGCGGCTTCGCGGGCGGCGGCCAGGCGGTCGCCGAAGGTGGCGATGTCGGGGCCATACCATTGGCTCGTGTCGGTCATGTCGTGATCCTCCCAGCGTGTGCTTGAACGGTTTTCGAGGGCAAACTATGACAGGCGGTGCCGGGTGACAAACAGGAGACGCGCCATGCCTTTTCTCTCTACTGCGCTGGACCGCGTGAAACCGTCGCCCACCGTGGCCGTCACGCAACTGGCGCGCGAGCTGGCCGCAGGCGGGCGCGACATCATCAGCCTCAGCGCCGGCGAGCCCGACTTTGACACGCCCGAGAACATCAAGGCTGCGGCGATTGCGGCAATCCAGGCGGGGAAAACGAAATACACTCCGCCCGACGGCATCGCCGAGTTGAAACAGGCGATCTGCGACAAGTTCCGGCGCGAGAACGGGCTGGAGTATCGCCCATCCGAGGTCAGCGTTTCGACCGGGGGCAAGCAGGTGCTGTACAACGCGCTGATGGCCACGCTGAACCCCGGCGACGAGGTGGTGATTCCTGCGCCCTACTGGGTCAGCTACCCGGATATCGTTCGCCTGGGCGGCGGCGAGCCGGTCATCGTCGAGGGCGAGCGGCAGCTGGGGTACAAGATCACGCCCGAGGCGCTGGAGGCGGCGATCACGCCGAAAACCAAGTGGTTCATCTTCAACTCGCCGTCGAACCCCACCGGCGCGGGCTATTCCGAGGCCGAATTGCGCGCGCTCACCGACGTTCTGATGCGGCACCCGCATGTCTGGGTGATGTCGGACGACATGTATGAACACCTTGCCTATGACGGGTTCCGCTTTGTCACGCCGGCGCAGGTCGAGCCGGGGCTGCATGACCGCACGCTGACGGTCAACGGGGTCAGCAAGGCCTACGCGATGACCGGCTGGCGGATCGGCTATGCGGCAGGCCCGGAACCGCTGATCGCCGCCATGCGCAAGCTGCAATCGCAATCCACGACGAACCCCTGTTCGATCAGCCAATGGGCGGCGGTCGAGGCTCTGAACGGTCCGCAGGATTTCCTTGCGACGCGCAACGACGCCTTCCTGCGGCGGCGCGACCTGGTGGTGGCGGGGCTGAACGCCTGCAAGGGCGTCGATTGCCCGGTGCCCGAGGGTGCCTTTTATGTCTATCCCTCGATCGCGGGCTGTATTGGCAAGACCAGCTCAGGCGGGCGGCGGATCGCCACGGACGAGGATTTCTGCACCGCGCTGCTCGAGGAACAGGGGGTCGCGGTGGTCTTTGGCGCGGCCTTTGGCCTGAGCCCGAACTTCCGCGTCAGCTATGCGGCGTCTGATACCGTGCTGGCGGATGCCTGCCGCCGCATCAAGGCCTTCTGCGACGGGTTGGAGTAGGGCGATGGCCGACCTGCCCGACTATTTCTTTCGCGTGCGGGACAATGGCGCGCTGGTCTTTCGCGTCGACACCGAGAACCGCAATCGCCGGATCGAGATGGAGCCCATCGCCGCGGTCAACCTCGCGCGGGACGAGGTCAAGGCGCAGGGCGGGCGCGACCTGACCAAGGCGGATCTTGTCGCGATCCGGGGCTGGATGGCCGAGCGGCAGGCCATCGCCGCGCTGCGCGAGATCGACGACATCCACCGGACCATCGACCAGCTCAATCGCGCCGCCCACTGGGCGCAGACACGGGCCGAGGACGTGCAACTGGACGAGGTGACTGATGCGCTGCTGATGGCGATGCACGACCTGCGCAGCGTCCTGGTGCGGCGCAAGGCCGAGCGGCTGGCGCGCGGCGAGGCGGACTAGGGCTCCGCGCTACGACAGGTCGGGACTGCCCAGCCGGGTCCTCGCGGCGCCCCGCAATTCCTGCACCAACTCGGGGTTCCCGGCCTCCCACGCCTTGAAGCCGCGATACGCCGCACGCCGCTGTTCGACCTGTTCCGCTCTGCCCTCGGGCGCAGGCGGCGCATCGGAAAAGCGCTGCTTGACGCTTTCGTAGAGCGCGACGCAGCCTTCGGCCTCGGCAGCGTCCAGCACGCGCCGGGCGGCGGTCTCGTCGCAGAGATAGTAGAGGCTGAGAAGCCGTAGCAGGTCGATCATGGTGGCGTTCCTTTGCGGCAGGCCCGGCCGCGAGGGTCGGACGGTGGCCTTTTCAAAGGGTAAACGCGCCGCACGGCGGGTCGCGCCCGGGAAGAAATTGACAGGCCTCACCGTGCTGGTAGCCTGATGTCAGCGACTAGCCCGAAGGGGGATGACATGACGATTGTCAGACTGTTTGCCGCAGCAACCGCTGTCACCCTGTCGGGCGGCGCCGCCCTGGCCTGGGGCGACATGTATGGGGGGGACGCGACGAACGACCCCAATTCGAATTTCCTCACGCATGAATACCGCGCCGCGAGCCATTGCCCGGCGGGATTGCAGCCGGTCTTCGCCGCTGGCGTGATTGCCTGCGGTGTGCCCAATGCCGGGCCTTACGTGGACCGGGCGGGCGGCAGCAGGGGCCATCGCCCGGCCGCGCCCGGCGCCCATGCCCCGGTGGGCGAAAAGGGCGTCGTCTATCGCTGACGGTCCTCCCCCTTGGCATTCCGGGTCAGTCCGCGTATAGGCGCGGCCTGACTTCCTATACATGCGGGGGCGGCCATGCAGGGCAGCGCGAATCTCAACATCATGATCAAGGCTGCCCGCAAGGCGGGTCGTTCTCTGGTCAAGGATTTCCGCGAGGTCGAGAACCTGCAGGTGTCGATGAAGGGCGCGGGCGATTTCGTCTCCAAGGCCGACCTCGAGGCTGAACGCATCCTGCGCGAGGAACTGCGTGGCGCACGCCCGACCTATGGTTGGCTGGGCGAGGAGACCGGCGAGGAAGCAGGCGAGGATCCGACCCGCCGCTGGATCGTCGATCCGCTCGATGGCACAACCAACTTCCTGCACGGCCTGCCGCATTTCGCCATCTCGATCGCGCTGGAACACAAGGGCCAGATCGTGGCGGGCGTCGTCTTTGACCCGGCCAAGGACGAGATGTTCTATTCCGAGAAGGGGCAGGGCGCGTGGATGAACGACTCGCGCCGCCTGCGCGTCTCGGGCCGCCGCCGCATGATCGAGGCGGTCTTTGCCACCGGCATTCCCTTTGCCGCCAAGCGCACGCTGCCCGCGACGCTCAAGGACCTGGCGCGCGTGATGCCGGAATGCGCAGGCGTCCGCCGCTTCGGTTCAGCCGCGCTGGACCTCGCCTATGTCGCCGCCGGCCGCTACGACGGCTACTGGGAGCGAGAGCTGAACCTGTGGGACATGGCCGCCGGCTGGCTGATCGCCAAGGAGGCCGGTGCGCTGGTCGAAGGCGTCCGGGCCGAGGCCGACCCGGCTGAAACCGGCTCCATCCTCTGTGCGAATGGCGAATTGTTCGGCCATCTCGCGGGCTTGATCCGCGCCGAGTGAAGGCCACCCCGGCACGCGGTGCCGCGTCACCTTGCCATGCCCGGCGGGCTGCGGCATCACACGGCCATGGCCAAGCTCTATTTCCACTACTCGACCATGAACGCGGGCAAGTCGACGCTGCTCTTGCAGGCGGCGCACAATTACAACGAACGCGGCATGGACACCTACCTGCTGACTGCCGCGCTGGATGACCGCGCCGGCAAGGGCAAGATCGGCTCGCGCATCGGGCTGGGCCGCGAGGCGGACACGTTCCGTCCCGGCGAGGACCTGTTCGCCAGGATCGCTGCCCGGCTGAAGGCGGGACCGGTGGCCTGCATTTTTGTCGACGAGGCGCAGTTCCTTGACCGCGACCAGGTCTGGCAACTGGCGCGGGTGGTTGACGACCTCGGCGTGCCGGTGATGGCCTACGGTCTGCGCGTCGATTTCCGTGGCGAATTGTTTCCCGGATCGGCCGCCTTGCTGGCGCTGGCCGATACGATGCGCGAGGTTCGCACGATCTGCCATTGTGGCCGCAAGGCGACGATGGTCGTTCGCCAGGATGCGCAGGGCCGGCCCCTGCGCGAAGGCGCCCAGGTGCAGATCGGCGGCAACGAGACCTATGTCAGCCTGTGCCGTCGCCACTGGCGCGAGGCCATGGGCGACCGTCCCGCCTGAGTTGCGCCGCCCGCTTGGTTTCGCCTCATCCTTGCCACGTTCATTCCCGAAAACGGCCAGACTGTTCGCCGATCCTCAACAATGGGATTGGATAGACAGGTGGGAGACACGAGCCATGGTTCTATTTGCGCGATCGACTTTCATGTTTGGCACGGCACTGCTGATCGCGGGGCTGCTGTGGCAAGCGGCGATTGCAAAGGGGTTTACGGAAGTCTCGCCGGCAGTGCTGGACAAGCCGTGGACTGCGCTGGCCGTCGCAATTCTGGGCTTTACGCTGCTTCGGCTTGGCCGGCGGATCGAGGCGGAAGAACGGGCATCAATCGAGTCCGCCGTTGCGGGCGACGAAGCGCAGACGGCCCGGTTCGGGATGAAGCCAAAGGACTTCCGCGACATGCTGCAAGAACTTTCTGCTTCTGCGCTGTCCGCGCGACAGTCGGAACCGGCGCCGAAACCCGCGCCCGAGGCGGCGCGTGTCGCCAAGCCGGTGGAGCCCGAAACGGTGCCCGAGGATGAAGAGGCCGAAGATGCCGATGCCCCGACCCGCGTCGTCATGGCGGCACTGGCCCGCATCCAGGCCGAGGCACGGAACCCGGCGCTTATGGCGGTGGGCCACACACGGTTCCGTGCCGTGCCGGGCCAGGTCGCCGGGCGCAGCTGGATCGGTGGATTGCCCTCGCTGCCCCATGGGGTCGACTGGCCACGCCTTGCGGGGTCGCCTGCGGCGTTCCTGGCGCAGATCGACCTGTCGGAACTGCAACCCGAGATCTGGGGTGGGCAAGGCCCGCGCACGGGCTGGCTGTCGGTCTTTGTAGGTGGTCCGCGCCTCGGCCGGATCGCTGTCCTGCACAACCGTCTCCAGGGCCGCCTGCGCCCCTTGCCGAAAGGCGCTCCCGACCTCTTCCCCGAGCGCGCGCCGGAGTGGCGGCTGTCCGCTTTGGTTGGTCCCGAGGCGCTGATCGCCCCGCGCTGGAGCCTCGAGGCGATGCGCGACGATGGCGACGCGGAACCCGTCGCGGCCCCGGCAGCCTTCCTCGAGGACGGCCGTCTGGACGAGCCCGCGCTCTATCCGTTCGACTGGGTCAGCGCCCTTGCGCTGCTTGACAGCCTGTCGCTCATGCTGCGCCGCCTGCTGAAGAAATGGGAGGCGGATGTCGCCCCGACGCTGGCGTCCGATGCTGCCAGCGCCGCCCGCGAGGCGCGGATGATGACGCTGGCGCGCCTGCGCCTGTTGTCCCGCCAGACCGAGGCACGGGCAGAAGGTGCGCCGTTCGACGAGGATGAGGCAGAGGTGCTGATGTCGCGCCTTGCCGAGCTGACGACCGAGGGCTGGGATGCCGGTCGCCCGGCACGTCTCCTGCTGTCGCTGCCGCTGTTCCGCGCCTACAAGCCCCTGGTCGAATTGCACGCGCGCCGCGTTCTGGCACAGGATCCCGAGGCGCTGCCGCGTATCCCGCGCCGCGCCTTGCTGCCGCACTGGCAGGCGCTGGCCGCGCAGCCTGCGCTGACCATGGGCGGCGAGGCACCGGCAGGGCAGGTGGCCTTGCTGACGGTCCGCGGCGGTGGCCTGACCGGCTGGCAACTGGGCCCGCGCAACGTGCTGACCGTCACCTTGCCGCAAGACGCGCTGGAGCGCGGCGATTTTTCGGCGGCGAGGGTGGCTCAGCCGCGCTCGACCAGCACCGAGCCCACCGAGTAGCCTGCCCCGAAGGAACAGATCACGCCCCTGTCACCGGGGGCGAGATCGTTCGAGTGCAGCGAAAAGGCGATGATCGACCCGGCGGACGAGGTATTGGCGTAGTCCTGCAGGATGTTGGGCTGTTCGCCCGGTCCGGGATCGCGGCCCAGCACCTTGCGCCCGATGAAGTCGTTCATCGTCTTGTTGGCCTGGTGCAGCCACAGCCGCTTGAGGTCGTCGGCGCGCCAGCCGGCATCCTCCATGTGCCCCAGGATATGGGCCGATACCATCGGCAGCACTTCCTTGAACACCTTGCGCCCGTTCTGCATGAACTGCATGTCGCGGCGGTCGTCCATCTGGTCATGCGCGCGGCGCAGGAAACCGTTGTTGTTGCGGATGTTGTTCGAGAACTCTGTGGCGCAGCGGGTGCCGTGGATGACGAAATGCGCGCCTTTCGCCTGTCCCGCGTCCTCGATCAGCACGGCGGTGCAGACATCGCCGAAGATGAAATGGCAATCCCGGTCGCGCCATTCCAGATGCCCCGAGCAGATCTCGGGGCAGACCACCAGCGCGCGCCTTACGCTTCCTGCGCGCACCATGTCCGCTGCCGCCTGGATGCCGAACGTGGCCGAGGAACAGGCCACGTTCATGTCGAAGGCAAAGCCGCCCGCGCCGATCAGCTTCTGGATCTCGATGGCGATGGCAGGATAGGCGCGTTCGTGGTTCGAGGCGGCGCAGATCACCAGGTCGACCTCCGAGCCCTCGCGCCCCGCCACGGCCAGCGCCCTGGTGCAGGCGTCCAGCGCCATTTCGGCCATGATCGAGGGCGTGTCGTCAGGCCGCGCGGGCAGGCGCGGATACATGCGCGCCGGGTCCAGCACGCCGGATTTGTCCATCACGTGTCGACGCTCGATCCCCGAGGCCGAGAGGATGAAGCCGCTGCTGGAATGGGCCATGGGCTCGATCTCGCCGGCGGCGATCTCTCCGGCGTTCTCGGCGTTCCAGCGGTCGGCATAGGCGTTGAAGGCCACCACCAACTCGTCATTGGTGATGATCTCTTGCGGCGTGAACACGCCGTGGCCTGTGATGGCGGGCTGGGTCATGGGGATCCTCCGGTTTCCGAAAGCCAAGCCCGATCGGTGCAGCAAGGTCAAGCTGGACGGTCGGTTGACGCCCCGTCAGTGCATCCGGCCGCCGTTCGGCACCGGGTGGTCCGGCGACAGCAGAACGATTGCGCCGCTCGCGTCGCTGACGCCCAGCACGAGGATTTCAGACAGGAATTTGCCGATCTGGCGGGGCGGAAAGTTGACCACGGCCATCACTTGCCGGCCGACCAGGGTTTCGGGATCGTAATGCACCGTGATCTGGGCAGAGCTTTTCTTGACGCCCAGGTCACCGCCGAAATCCACCCAGAGCTTGATCGCGGGCTTGCGCGCCTCGGGGTAGGGTTCGGCGCGGATCACCGTGCCGGCGCGGATGTCGACGGCCAGGAAATCGTCATAGGCGATCTCAGCCATCGGCTAGTTCCTTCGAGCGGCAGGTTGCCGCGGCGACGGTGTCGCGGATCAGCGGGGGCAGGCCCTTGTCCTGGTCCATCAGCACGGCCAGCCCGGCCTGCGTCGTGCCATTGGGCGAGGTGACGTTGACGCGCAGTTGCGTCGGGTCTTCCTTGGCCTGCATCGCCAGCGCGCCTGCGCCCGCGACGGTCGCCTTTGCCAGCTGCATCGCGAGGTGGGGTGCCAGGCCCTGCGCCTCTCCGGCTGCGGCGAGGCATTCGATCAGGTGAAAGACATAGGCCGGGCCCGAGCCGCTGAGGCCCGTGACCGCGTCCATCTGGCTTTCGCTGTCGAGGTGCACGACCTCGCCCACTGCGGCCAGCAGCGCCTCGGCCATGGCCGTCTGTTCGGTGGTCACGTGATCGTTCCCGATGATGGCACTGATGCCCCGGCCCACGGCGGCAGGGGTGTTTGGCATGGCACGGACGATCGGAGTCCGGTCGCCCAGCGTCTCTGCCAGCGTCGCCAGCGTCGTGCCCGCCGCGATCGAGACGAACAGCGTGTCGCGATTGCCCAGCGCCTGGAGCCCGGGCAGCGCCTCGCCCATCATCTGCGGCTTGACCGCGACGATGACCACCGCCGGGTTCGGCGGCAGCGCGGCGTTGAGATGCGTGTGCTGGTTGATGACCCAGTCCGAGGGTTTTGGGTCGATGACCCAGACCGAGGACTCGGGCAGGCCGCGGGCAAGCCAGCCCTCGAGCATCGCCGATCCCATCTTGCCGCAGCCCAGAAGGACAAGGCCGCGATGCGCCAGTTCGGAATGTTCCATGGTTTTCCCCCGCCTGTTCGACGGGGGCAAGGTTTACGCGCGGCCGTAAGCCTCTGCAATGGCGACCTGCAACGCCTGTGCGGCGGTCTGGTCGGTCCAGCTCATCAGCTGGAAGGCCGGATAGTAGCGTTCCGCCGACAGCACGGCGGCGGTGATCATCGTATCGATCTGTTCCGGCGAGGCGACATTGCCGCCCGCCAGCACCAGGCCGTAGCGGTAGACCATCAGCTTGTGCTGCGCCCAATAGCTGAAGGCGCCTGCCCAGCACTGGTCGTTGACCAGGTTCAGACCCTCGTAGAGCACGTCCATGCGGTCCTCGGGCGGGTCGAACTCGAACGTGCAGATCATCCGCAGCGTCTCGTCAAAGCCCGACCATGCCAGGGTGATCGAATAGGTGCGCCATTGTCCCTGAACCGCCATGGCGATCTGGTCGTCTCCGACGCGATCGAATTCCCAGTCGTTGTGCTCGGCGATGTGCTCGACGATGTCGATCGGGTGCAGATCTTCGGTCAGGAATTGCTCGGACAGGGCCATGCCGCCACCTCTTTGGTTATTGCGCCGGGGTCGGCAAAGACCCCAAGCGCTTGCTGCCTGCTCAAGGGTCTGGGGCGTCCCCAGAGGCCCTTACCAGATATGGTGCATGGGGCACAGGGTCTGTGTAAAGCGAAATCTCGGTGACACCCACATTAAGTTGTGGATGAAGCGCGGGCAGCGTCAGGATATGGGCAGGTCTGCGACCGCGCCCTGCAACGTCCGGACAAAGACCTGCTGGCTGCGCGATGGGGCACTGTCGGGCCGCGTCATCAGCCCGACCGGCCCGGCTGTCAAGTCGAGGTCCAGCGGCAGGGCGCAAAGCCGCCCCTCTGCCAGGTCCGGCGCAACGACCCCTTCGGAGATGAACCAAAGCGCGTCGCTGTCGCGCACATGGACTCGCCCGAACGCGCCCGAGACGCAGTCGATCCGATCGGCGAAGGGCGACAGGCCCTGCGCCAGGCACCAGCGGTCGAGGAAAGGCCGGATCGCCGCATCCTCGGGCGGATAGATCACCGGCCAGTCGGCCAGCCCCTCTGCCACCGGCGTTCCCCGCTTCAGCAGCGGGTGCCCCGGGCGCACGACGCAGATCACCCGCTCGACATAGAGCAGGGTAAAGGACAGGCCCTGCATCACCTTTGGCGCCCCCATCCGCCCGATCACCATGTCCAGCGCCCCGTCGCGCAGCGCGTCGGTCAGCGCGCCATGGGTGCCGTCGCGCAGCGTCAGGCGGGTTTCCGGCGACAGGCGGCGGAAACCCGCGATGGCGCGCGGCAGCAACCGGGCCGAGACGCTGGGCAGCGCGCCGATCGACAGCGTCTCGGCTCCGGCGGTGCGCAGCGCCTCGATCCCCGCCACGCCCCGGCGCAGCGCGGCCAGGCTCTGCCCGGCGAATTCGAGGAACACCTCGCCCTCGGGCGTCAGGCGCACGCCGCCACGGTCACGGTCCATCAGCCGGGCGCCGAGGGTTTCCTCGAGTTCCTTCAGCGTCTTGGACAGGGCGGGCTGCGTCAGCGCCAGCGCATCGCAGGCGGCCTTCAAACTGCCCTGCCGCGCGATGGCGGAAAAGGCCTCGATATGGCGCAGCTTGATCCGGCGATCCAGCATTCACTTTCCCTTTTCGATAAGAAATAGGCCTGAAATGTCATTTTACATGCCGGATGGCTTTAGTATCTACTGGTTTTTGAGGGAGGACGACATGCGGACACAGGTTTGCATCATCGGTGGCGGTCCGGCGGGCCTGTTGCTGGGCCAGTTGTGCCATCGGGCAGGCATCGACGCCATCGTGCTCGAACGCCGCTCGCGCGAGCACGTGCTGAGCCGTATCCGGGCCGGTGTGCTGGAGCAGGGGCTGCTGCGCCTGCTGGACGAAGCCGGGGTGCCGACGCGCATGGACCGGCTGGGCTATCCGCATGACGGCACGGTGATGAGCTTTGCCGAGGGCGAGGTGCGCATCGACTTCAAGGCGCATACCGGCACATCCGTCATGGTTTACGGCCAGACCGAGGTGACGCGCGACCTGTATGACGCACGCGACGCCTGCGGCGCGCCCACCCTGCACGAGGTCGACGAGGTCGAGATCGTCAATGCCGGATTCGACGACGCGCGCGGCTGCACGGTCCGTTTCACCCATGAAGGCACGCGCAAGCAGATCGCCTGCGACTACATCGCCGGCTGCGACGGGTTCCACGGCCCCAGCCGCCACGCGATCCCGGCCGACAAGCGGCGCGAGTTCGAGCGGGTCTATCCGTTCGGCTGGCTCGGCATCCTGTCGGAAACGCCGCCCGTGCACCACGAACTGATCTACGCCAATTCCGAGCGCGGCTTTGCCCTCTGCTCGATGCGCAACGAAAGGCTCAGCCGCTACTATGTGCAATGCCCGATGACCGACCGGGTCGAGGACTGGTCGGATGAGATGTTCTGGGACGAGCTGCGCCGCCGCATCCCCTCGCGCCATGCCGACGCGCTGGAGACCGGCCCCTCGATCGAGAAAAGCATCGCGCCGCTCCGCTCCTTTGTCTGCGAGCCGATGCAGTATGGCCGCCTGTTCCTGGCCGGAGATGCCGCCCATATCGTGCCGCCGACCGGCGCCAAGGGGCTGAACACGGCGGCCAGCGACGTGCATTACCTGTTCCAGGGGCTGAAGGCCCGCTACCAGCACGGCGACGCCGCCGCGCTGCACGCCTACTCGGAAACCGCGCTGAAACGGGTCTGGAAGACGCAGCGCTTCAGTTGGTGGATGACCAAGCTGCTGCACCAGTTCCCCGACACTGACGATTACGAACGCCGCCTGCAAGTGGCCGAGATCGAGCATCTCGCCACCATCCCCGAGGCGCAGGCGACGCTGGCCATCAACTACGTGGGTCTGCCATATTGACGCCGAAAGGGACGCCATGACCAACCGTTACGACACCGGCATGCAGGTCCGGCGCCGCGTCCTTGGCGATGCGCATGTAGACCGCGCCGAGGCCGCAAGGACATCCGAGGACACGCCCTTCCAGACGCTCATCACCGAGGCGGCCTGGGGCACGGTCTGGGCCTCTGACGGGATCAGCGACCGCGAACGCTCGATGCTGACGCTGGCGCTGCTGGCGGCGCTGGGCAATTTCGAGGAGATCCCGATGCATATCCGCGCCTGCGCCCGCACCGGCGCCTCGCGCGTCGACGTGATGGAGGCGTTCCAGCACGTCGCCATCTATGCCGGCGTGCCGCGCGCCAACCACGCGATCAAGCTGGCCAAGCAGACCTGGGCCGAGCTTGACAAGGACACGAACTGACCTGGAAACGCGCCGCTTTCGGGCAAGAGGAGACCGGACCGACCATGACGAAGATCAACGGATACACGGCGCGCGACAGGGCATGGCACCCGCCTGCGCTGACGCCGCTTTACAAGACCTCGGTGGCGCGCAGCCCGCGCTTTGCGCCGCTGGGTTTCGCCACCTCGCTGTCCGAGGAAACCGGGCCGGTCTTCGGCCATGACATCCTCGGGCCGCGCGACAACGACCTGATCCACAACTTCACCGGCGAATCCGCCATCGGACCCCGCATCATCGTGCAGGGCCGGGTGATCGACGAGGTCGGCCGCCCGATGCCGCACACGCTGGTCGAGGTCTGGCAGGCAAATGCCGGCGGCCGCTACCGCCACAAGAAAGAGGGCTATCTCGCGCCGCTCGACCCCAATTTCGGCGGCTGCGGGCGCTGCATCACCGACGAGAACGGCTTCTACGAGTTCCGCACGGTGAAACCCGGCCCCTATCCCTGGCCCAACGGCGCAGATGACTGGCGCCCGGCGCATATCCATTTCTCGGTCTTCGGCCACAGCTTTGCGCAGCGCCTGATCTCGCAACTGTATTTCGAGGGCGACCCGATGATCTGGCAATGCCCCATCGTCGGCACCATTCCGACGCGGGAAGGCATCGAAAGCCTCGTCGCGAAACTCGACCGGCAGAACTCGGTCCCCATGGACGCGCTCTGCTACCAGTTTGACATCGTGCTGCGCGGCCGCCGCCAGACCATGTTCGAAAACCGCATGGAGGGCTTGTGATGAAACGCTTCAACGAAAGCCCGTCGCAGACGGCGGGGCCTTATGTCCATATCGGCTGCACGCCCAATTTCAGCGGCATCCACGGCATCTATCCCGAAGACCTTGGCACCTCGCTGTTCAAGGGAGAGCCGAAGGGCAAGCGGATCACCATCACCGGGGCGGTGATCGACGGCGCGGGCAACACGCTCAAGGATGCGATGGTCGAGATCTGGCAGGCCGATGCCGAGGGGCGGTTCGCGGGCCGCGGCGGCGATCCGGCCTTTACGGGCTGGGGCCGCAGCCCGGGCGACATGACGACCGGCGAATTCACCTTCGAAACGGTCAAGCCGGGCCGCGTCGCCTGGCCCGACGGCCGCCTCCAGGCGCCGCATGTCACCTTCTGGATCGTGGCGCGAGGCATCAACCTGGGCCTGCATACCAGGATGTATTTCGCCGACGAGGAAGCCGCCAATGTCGAGGACCCGATCCTGTCGCGGGTCGAGCACCGGCAGAGGATAAAGACCCTGCTGGCCCAGCCGGCCGAAGGCGGCTACCGTTTCGACATCCGCCTGCAAGGCGAGGACGAGACGATCTTCTTCGACATCTGAGACCATCTACCGCCGGGGCCGCGCACCGGTCCCGGCTTCATCTTGCCCGTAAACTCCGGGGCGCCCGAATGGGCGGGGGCAGAGCCCCCTCGCCACCAGCCAGCAGCGCGCCCCGCGCAGTCCACAGGAAACCGACCATGACCAAACCCTGCATCATCTGCGTCGCGATCACCGGTTCGGTGCCGCAGAAATCCGACAACCCGGCCGTGCCGATCACGGTCGAAGAACAGGTGGAAAGCACGCAGGAGGCCTTCGAGGCCGGGGCCACCATAGCGCATTGCCACGTGCGCAACGACGACGGCTCCACCACCTCGGACCCGGAACGCTTCGGCCGCCTCGTCGAAGGGCTGAAGAGACATTGCCCCGGCATGATCATCCAGCTGTCGACCGGCGGGCGGTCGGGGGCGGGTCAGGCGCGGGGTGGCATGCTGCCGCTGCGGCCCGACATGGCGTCTCTGTCGGTCGGTTCGAACAACTTCCCCACCCGGGTCTACGAGAACCCGCCGGACCTGGTCGACTGGCTGGCCTCGGAGATGCGCAACTACGTGATCAAGCCCGAGATCGAGGCCTTCGACCTCAGCCACATCTTCAAGGCCGCCGAGATGAACCGCGACGGGCGGATTCCGGGCAGGCTCTATGTCCAATTCGTGATGGGCGTGAAGAATGCCATGCCCTGCGACCGGGACGTGTTCGACTATTACATCCGCACGGTGCAGCGCCTTGCGCCCGAGGCCGAATGGTGCGCCGCGGGGATCGGGCGGCATCAGGTCGAAGTCAACGAGTGGTGCATCGCTGCGGGCGGGCACACACGCACGGGGCTGGAGGACAACGTGCGTTGGGACAAGGACCGCCTCGCGCCGTCGAACGCCGCACTGGTGAAACGCGCGGTGGACCTGTGCGAGAAATACGAACGCCCCGTGGCGACATGGCAGGAGGCCCGCAAGATCCTCGACCTGCGCCCGGCCTGAGCCGGTCGGGACGGAACCCCGTCCTGCGTCCCGTCAGGACATCGGCATCGTGCCGAAACAGACCCGTTCCACGGCGGGCACGGGGATACCGTTCAGCACGGTAAAGCGCTGCTCGACCAGCACGGTTTCGCCGTCCGTCAGGCGAAAGGCCCAGGCGCCCGGCACGCGTTCATACTCGTGCTCGAAGGTGAACAGGTTGAGGCTGGCCTCGCCGGGGTAAAGCGTCACGTCCCAGGCCTGCGACGTGACGCCCCGCGCACCCATCGGCGGGTGCAGCACCTCGAGCCGCGCCAGCACCGCATCCTCGCCGCCGACCGTGGCGCGAATACCGAAACTCAGGCCTGGCACCGCTGGCACGACATCGGTGACCACGTCGAAGGCGCGCTCGCCGTCGATCATGTTCATCTGCCCGCTCTCCGTCTCGGGCGCCTCGCGCCGGCCGGTGATCTCGACCTCGCAGATCACGCCGTGGGCCACGGTCATGCCGCCCTGCGCCCAGGACGCGCCCGCCAGCCCGATCAGCGCCGCCGCAAAAAGGCAGACACCCCCGCCCGCCTGAGCGGAAGGGGGTGCCAAAGCCGGGTGCCGGAAAGGGCGCATCAGCCGATGGCCGCGGCTTTCACGTCGTCATCGATGTACGGGACATACTGGGCGAAATTGTCTGCGAACATGCCGACCAGCTTTGCCGCCTGCGCGTCATAAGCCGCCTTGTCGTCCCAGGTCTTGCGCGGGTCGAGCAGCATGTCGGGAACACCCTCGACATGGACCGGAACCTCGAAGCCGAAACTGGCGTCCTTGCGATACTCGACATCGGCCAGCTTGCCGGACAGCGCGGCGCTCAGCAGCGCGCGGGTCGCCTTGATCGGCATCCGCGAACCTGTGCCATAGGCGCCACCGGTCCAGCCGGTGTTGACCAGCCAGCAGGTCGCGCCGTGCTTGGCGATCTTCTCGCGCAGCAGGTTGCCGTAGACCTCGGGGCGGCGCGGCATGAAGGGTGCGCCAAAGCAGGTCGAGAAGGTGGGCTGCGGTTCGGTCACGCCGCGCTCGGTTCCGGCGACCTTGGCGGTGAAGCCCGACAGGAAGTGATACATCGCCTGCGCCGGAGTCAGCCGCGCGATCGGCGGCAGCACACCAAAGGCATCGCAGGTCAGCATGATGATGTTCTTCGGATGGCCGCCCAGTGCCGTGGTCGATGCGTTCGAGATGTAGTTCAGCGGATAGGCGCAGCGCATGTTCGCCGTCAGGCTGTCATCGTCGAAATCGAGATCGAAGGTCTCGGGGTCGTAGACCATGTTCTCGATCACGGTCGCGAACATCTCTGTCGTGGCGTAGATCTCGGGCTCGGCCTCGCGCGACAGGTTGATTGTCTTGGCATAGCAGCCACCCTCGAAGTTGAAGGTTCCGCGATCCGACCAGCCGTGCTCGTCGTCGCCGATCAGCACGCGCTCGGGGTCTGCGGACAGGGTGGTCTTGCCGGTGCCCGACAGGCCGAAGAACACGGCCGTGTCCACCGGGTTGCCCTTGGCGTGGTTGGCCGAGCAGTGCATCGGCATGATGCCCTTTTCCGGCAGCAGGTAGTTCAGCAGGGTAAAGACCGACTTCTTGTTCTCGCCGGCATACTCGGTGTTGGCGATCAGGATCAGCTTGCGGTCGAAGTTCATGCTGATCACGGTCTCGGACCGGCAGTTATGCTTTGCGGGATCGGCCTTGAAGCTCGGGCAGTTGATGATCGTCCAGTCGGCGGTGAAACTGTCCAGGTCCTCGCGGTCGGGACGGCGCAGCATGTGGCGGATGAACAGGTTGTGCCAGGCCAGTTCCGACACGACACGCACGTCGATGGCGTTCGCGGGGTCGGCGCCACCGACGAGGTCCTGCACGAAATAGTCCTTGCCCTTCATGTGCTCGAGCATGTCGGCATACAGCGCTTCAAAGCCCTCGGGGCTCTGCGGGGCGTTGTTTTCCCACCAGATCTTGTCGACGACGCTGTCGGTCTTGACGATGTGCTTGTCCTTGGGCGACCGGCCGGTGAACTTGCCCGTCGTCACGAGGAAGGCGCCGCCCTTGCCCAGGTTGCCTTCGCCTCGTTTCAGCGCGGCCTCGATCAGCGCCGGCTCCATGAGATTGTAATAGACATTGCCCAGCCCTTCGATCCCCTGATCCTCAAGCCGGAATTGCGGGTTGACCCGTCCGAATGCCATCGTGGTTGCTCCTGTCGCTCGCGCTGTTAGCGAAATCAAATTGCGGCGCCAACCGCACCGGTGAAACTTCCCTTAACATGACGCATTCCGGCGTGAACAGTCGCCTTTGACCGAGTTAGCGCAACCAAATCCGGTTTAGCGTTAACCCCGGCGGAAGCTGGCCGGGTCCCGGACAATCCTTCGTATCGCTGGTGAGGCTTTTTAGCCATTCCTTTGCCAAATTCGCGTCCCATCGGAGACGGAAGGGGCCTGATTCGCAGTTTGGGATTGCTGTAAAGCGAAAAATCTCCATACTGAGCGAAAAAATCAGGCAACCAGAGCAGTATAAGGACAACCCAATGTCGAAAATCGCCCTTGTGGACGATGACAGGAACATCCTGACATCCGTGTCGATGACCCTCGAGGCAGAGGGGTTCGAGGTCGAAACCTACAATGACGGGCAGGCCGCCCTCGATGCGTTCAACAAGAAGATGCCGGACATGGCCGTGTTCGACATCAAGATGCCGCGCATGGACGGCATGGACCTGTTGCAGCGCGTGCGCCAGAAATCCCGCATGCCCGTGATCTTCCTGACGTCCAAGGACGACGAGATCGACGAGGTGCTTGGCCTGCGCATGGGGGCGGACGACTACGTCAAGAAGCCCTTCAGCCAGCGCCTGCTGGTGGAACGCATCCGCGCCCTGCTGCGCCGGCAGGAGGCCGTGTCGGGCGACATCGTCGGCGACACCGAAGAAACCAAGCTGATGACGCGCGGATCGCTGACGATGGATCCGCTGCGCCACGCGGTCAGCTGGAGGGGCGCCGACGTGTCGCTGACCGTGACGGAATTCCTGCTGCTCCAGGCGCTGGCCCAGCGTCCGGGCTTCGTCAAGTCGCGCGACCAGTTGATGGACGTCGCCTATGACGACCAGGTCTATGTCGACGACCGCACCATCGACAGCCACATCAAGCGCCTGCGCAAGAAGATGCGCTCGGTCGATCCGGAGTTCTCGGCGATCGAGACGCTCTACGGCATCGGGTATCGCTACAACGAAGAGTAGCATCATGGCTCTGGCCGAACGGATAGGCATGGACGACGACCAGGTCGATCGCCGTGACGCCGATGTTGTCCTGGGTGACGATTGGGTTGCCCCGGACAGCACGGTTGAAAAGGAATTGCGCGACAGCCGCGAGCGGCGCTCGCTGTTCTCGCTCAACCGTTCGCCGCTGACCCGCAAGATCATCACCTTCAACCTCGTCGCGCTGAACATCCTCGCGGCGGGGATCCTTTGGTTGAACTCGTCACGCGACACCCTGGCCGTGCAAAAGGCGAACGCCATGCAGGCCGAGGTCGAACTGATCGCCGACATCTTCGAGGCACAGCTGCCGCCGGGGGCGCCGGTGTCGCTGGGAACCGTCCAGGGAGTCGATGTGCCGGCGACCGTGGCCGGCATCGACCTGCGCCAGGGTGCGCAGCTGATGGTCTTCGACAGCGCCCGCTTTCTGGTGGGCGAGGCGGCCGGCGCGCTCAGCCCCATCGCCTCCACGACGCGCGAGGACGAGAAGCCCACGCTGATCTCGGATTTCCTGAACACCGCCTGGCAGAGCGTGGCGGGCCTGTTCACCTATTTCTCGGCCGAACCCGAATTGCTGCTGGAAGACAAGTTGCGCCGGATGATCGAGACCGGCAACCCGGCCCTGACACGGGTCGAGGCCGGGCGCGGCATTGACGGGCAGGCGCTGTATCACGCGTTCAGCCCGATCCTTCAGGGCGACCGCATCGTGGGCACCGTCGCACTGATCTCGACCGCGGCCGAGATCGACGCTGCCGTCGCCGCTGACCGGGAAAGCGTGTTGCAGATGTTCGTCATCGCCACGCTGGTCTCCATCGGGCTCAGCCTGGTGCTGGCCTCGACCATCGCCAATCCGATTTCCGACCTCGCAAACGCGGCCGAGATCGGCCGCGACCGGAACAAGAAGAACCGCACCCCCGGCCGCATCCGCATCCCCGACCTGACCGCACGGCCCGACGAGATCGGGCGCCTGTCGGGCGCGCTGCGTGGCATGGTCGGCGCGCTGTATGACCGGATCGACAGCAACGAACAGTTCGCCGCTGACGTCGCGCACGAGATCAAGAACCCGCTGGCCTCGCTGAGGTCGGCCGTGGGCTCGATGCGCATGGTCAAGAAGGACGAGCACCGGCAGAAGCTGCTGGACGTGATCGAGCATGACGTGCGCCGGCTGGATCGCCTCGTGTCCGACATTTCCAACGCCTCGCGCCTTGATTCCGAACTGGTCAAGGAAGAGGAGCAGGAGTTCAACCTGCTCGAGATGCTGGGCAACCTGACAGAGTTCCTGGGCCAGGACGCGCGGTCCAAGGGGATCGAGTTCATTACTGACCTGCCGCCGCGCCCGATCCCGATCAACGGGCTGGAACCGCGGCTGGCGCAGGTCTTCGTCAACCTCATCACCAACGCCATCAGCTTTTGCGAGGATGGTGACGCGATCCGCGTCTGGGCCCGGCGCCGCGACAACCGCGTGCTGGTCGTGGTCGAGGATACCGGCCCCGGTATCCCCGAGGAGGCGTTGCAGAAGATCTTCAAGCGGTTCTACACCTCGCGCCCGCAATCGGATTTCGGCAACAACTCGGGCCTGGGCCTGGCGATCTCGAAACAGATCGTCGAGGCGCATGGCGGCGTCATCTGGGCCGAGAACATCCGCCCGACAGAGGCGGATGTGACCTCGGAACCGCTGGGCGCGCGCTTTGTCGTGGGCTTGCCGATCTGACCCCATGTCCAGCGCTGTCCCGTCCCTCCTGCACGCCACCTCCGTCGCGGTGGAAGGACGGGGCCTGCTGATCCGGGGCGCCTCGGGCACCGGCAAGTCCGCCCTCGCGATGGAACTGATCGCCCTGGGCGCCCGCCTGGTCGCCGACGACCGGACCGAGCTGCACCGCCGTGGCGATACCGTCATGTTGCGTTGCCCGCAGGCCATATCGGGACTGATCGAGGCGCGCGGCATCGGCATTCTGCGCGTCGGGCCCGTCTCGGACGTGCCGCTTTGCGCCATCGTCGATCTCGACGCGGTCGAGACGGAACGCCTGCCCCCGGAGCGTCATGCGGAATGCCTGGGCCTGTCCTTCCCTTTGCTTCACAAGGTTGACGCCCCCTATTTCACCGCAGGAATTCTGACCTATATGCGGCAAGAAATGTGGGAAGGGCCATGACACTCGAAGACGATCAGGCGCAGCGCGTCGTTCTGGTGACAGGCCCCTCGGGGGCCGGGCGCTCGACCGCGATCAATGTGCTTGAGGATCTGGGATACGAGGCGATAGACAACATCCCGCTGTCGCTGATCCCCCGCCTGCTCGACGGTCCGCCGGACCCCGCGCAACCGCTGGCGCTGGGCATGGATGTGCGCAACCGCGATTTCAGCGCGGTGGGCCTGCTGGAACTCCATGCCTCGCTGGCGGCGCGCCCAGGACTGTCGGTGGACCTGCTCTACCTCGACTGCCAGCCCGAGGTGCTGGAACGCCGCTATTCCGAGACCCGCCGCCGCCATCCGCTGGCGCCGGACGAGGCGCCCGGAGACGGCATTGCGCGGGAAATGGCGCTGCTCGAGAATGTCCGCCTGTGCGCCGACGTCCTGATCGACACGACGGAGCTGACAGTGCACGATTTGCGCGCCGAGGTCGACCGCTGGTTCGCGGGCCGGACAGGGCGGCGCATGGCCGTATCGGTACACTCGTTTTCCTACAAGCGCGGTCTGCCGCAGGGGCTGGACATCGCGCTGGATTGCCGCTTTCTGCGCAACCCGCACTGGCAGCCCGACCTGCGGCCGCTGACAGGCCTCGACCCCTCAGTCGCCGACAACGTGGCAGGAGACCCCCGCCACGGCCC
This sequence comes from Thetidibacter halocola, assembly GCF_018224955.1. Lineage (GTDB taxonomy): Bacteria > Pseudomonadota > Alphaproteobacteria > Rhodobacterales > Rhodobacteraceae > Thetidibacter > Thetidibacter halocola. The sequence continues at coordinate 374,442 of NZ_JAGTUU010000004.1, read as the reverse complement.
TTTCCTGGATCACGTCCTGGGTCTGATCCGCTTCGTTCTTCCGGAAGCTGAACGCGAAGGGAAGGCTCATCTTTCGGTTGGGTTCGGCTGCACCGGTGGCCGTCATCGCTCGGTTTCGGTGGCCGAAAACGTGGCGGTGACCCTTGCGGCGGAGGGTTGGCCAGTGTCAATTAGACATCGGGAGCTCGAGCGGATGGGCAGCGTCCCGCGCCGCGGAACCGAGCCCAAAGAACCCGGAAAGGCGTCTGAGTGATCGGGATCGTGATCGTCGCACATGGAGGACTGGCCCGGGAATACCTCGCGGCCGTCGAACATGTCGTCGGGCATCAGCCGGGGATGAAGGCGATCGCGATCGAGGCCGATTGCGACCGCAGCCGGAAACAGGCTGAAATCTGTGACGCGGCGGACGCGGTCGACATGGGTGACGGTGTGATCATCGTGACCGACATGTTCGGCGGATCGCCGTCGAACCTCAGCCTGATGGCGTGCCAGCCGGACAACCGCCGCATTCTCTATGGCGCCAACCTGCCGCTGCTGATCAAACTGGCCAAGAGCCGCCAGCTGAGCGTGCCCGAGGCGGTCCGTTCGGCGCTGGAGGCAGGGCGCAAGTATATCGACAGCCAGAACATCGTTCCCGATGGGACTTGAACTCCGGCGCGCCGCGCCGCAAAAGATCGTGCATGACTGAAACTGTCCAACGCGTCCTGAAGATCGTGAACGAAAAGGGGCTGCATGCCCGGGCTTCCGCCAAGCTGGTCGAGGTCGTGGAAGGTTTCGACGCGCGGGCCGAGGTCAGCCGGGACGGCATGTCGGCCAGTGGCGACAGCATCATGGGCCTTTTGATGTTGGCAGCCGCAAAAGGAACCTCTATCAAGGTTCAGACCTCCGGACCGGATGCGCAGGCGCTGGCCGATGCCATCGAGGCACTTGTCGCCGATCGGTTCGGGGAAGAGTGCTGACCGGGACAAGGGCCCGGCGATTGTGACGGGGCGCAACGGAATGGTGGAAGGCAGCTATCCGACGACCGCCGGACGCAAGGCGCCTGTCGCGCCGCCCTCGAACGCGCCCTACGACAAGCGCCAGATCAGCTACGCAAATACCTTCACCAACCCGTGGAAAGCCAACACCATCCGGGCGATGGAATGGCTGACGGGCAAGATCCCGCTGTTGCGCATGGTCCGCCGGTTCGAGCGCATGGGCCCGGCCGAGGGGCAGGCCTTCTGGACGCAGGCGCTGGACATCATGGGGATCGACCTGCTGACCCCGGCCGAGCAGATCGCCCACATTCCCGCGACCGGCCCGGTGATCGTGGTGGCGAACCATCCGCATGGCCTCGTCGATGGCATGGTCCTGGCCCGGCTGATCGGCCAGGTGCGCACGGATTACAAGATCCTGACCCGCTCGCTGCTGACCGGGGTGAAGGAGATCGAGGAGTTCATGATCCCGGTCCCCTTCCCGCACGAGGATGACGCGCGCGAGCAGAGCCTCGAAATGCGCGCCCGTGCCATGACCCATCTGAAACAGGGCGGCGTCATCGTGCTGTTCCCCTCGGGCGTGGTGGCCAATGCCGCGACCTGGTTCGGCCCGGCGATCGAAGCGGGCTGGAACCCGTTCACCGCCAAGATGATCCAGCGCTCGGGCGCGACGGTGGTTCCGATCTTTTTCCCGGGCCAGAACAGCCGCGCCTACCAGATCGCGAACAAGGTCTCGCCGACGATCCGGCAAGGCCTGCTGATCCACGAGGTCGTGCATGCCTGCAACCGGCCGCAGAAACCGGTGGTCGGCACGCCGATCCACCCAGACGAGATCCGTAGTTTTGCCGGCGGCCAGCGCGAATTCGTTTCCTGGCTGCGGGATCTGACCCTGGGCCTGAAAGAGGACTGACGCCTAGCGTGTCGGCACCGGAACCTCGCCCCGGTAATCGTAGAAGCCGCGCTGTGTCTTGCGGCCCAGCCAGCCGGCCTCGACATACTTGGTCAGCAGCGGGCAGGGGCGGTATTTCGTATCCGCCAGCCCCTCATGCAGCACGTTCATGATGGCCAGGCAGGTGTCCAGCCCGATGAAATCCGCCAGTTCGAGCGGTCCCATCGGATGGTTCGCGCCCAGCTTCATCGACTGGTCGATCGAGTTCACGTTGCCCACGCCTTCGTACAGCGTATAGACCGCCTCGTTGATCATCGGCATCAGGATGCGGTTAACGATGAAGGCGGGAAAGTCTTCGGCGCTGGCGGCGGTCTTGCCCAGCCGTTCGACCACGCTCAGGCAGCTTTCATAGGTGTCCTTGTCGGTCGCGATGCCGCGGATCAGCTCGACCAACTGCATCACCGGCACCGGGTTCATGAAATGAAAACCCATGAAGCGTTCGGGCCGGTCGGTGCGGCTGGCCAGACGGGTGATCGAGATCGACGAGGTGTTCGAGGTCAGGATCGTTTCGGGCTTGAGATCGGGCAGCAGCGCCTCGAAGATCTTGTGCTTGACCTCTTCGCGTTCGGTCGCGGCCTCGATCACCAGGTCGGTCTGGGCCACGTCCCGGAGGGAAAGGGAGGTGCGGATGCGGGCGAGGGCGGTGTCACGCTCGGCGGCGCTGATCTTTTCGCGGCTCACCTGGCGGTCGAGGTTCCTGGTGATCAGCGCCAGCGCTTTGTCCAGCGCGCCTTGGTCGATATCGTTCAGACAGACCTCGTAGCCGGCCAGCGCCATGACGTGCGCGATCCCGTTGCCCATCTGCCCGGCGCCAACCACGCCAACCGATCTGATCTCCATCCTGCGCCTTCCCCTGGTCCGCGTCGCGGCAACCATAGGCCCGGCGTCGGGCGGGCCGCAAGGGCAGGTCGCTAAACTTCTCGGCAAACTGAAGCTTTAGCTGTTCCTCAATGATTTGGACCGATTCTTGTCGAGGGTGAGACGAATGGGGGAATGACATGGCATTCCAGCGAAGGGCCGGTGACGGCCTCAATTACCAGCATTGCCGATACGGCAGTTCGCGCGTCCTGTTCCGCGGGCCGTCGCCGGATCTGACGCAGGACTACATTACTTTTCTGGGCGGCACCGAGACCTATGGCCGCTTCATCCCGACGCCGTTCCCGGCGCTGCTGCAAGGGCGGGTCGCCCCGGGCTGTGTGAATTTCGGCCTGACGAATGCGGGACTGGATCTGTTCCTGAACGACGCCGACGTCCTGGGAATCGCGGCGCAGGCTCGGGTGCGGATCCTGCAGATCCTCGGCGCGCAGAACATGTCGAACCGCTTCTACCAGGTGCATCCCCGGCGCAACGACCGCTTCCTGCGGGCGTCCGACCGGCTGTGCCAGCTGTATCCCGAGGTCGACTTTACCGAATTCCACTTCATTCGCCACATGCTTGGCCACCTGGCTCAATTGTCTCAGGAGCGTTACGGTCAGGTCGTCGCCGAATTGCGCACCGCCTGGGTGGCGCGGATGCGGCACATTCTGATGGTTCTCGAGGCGCCCGTGGTGCTGTTGTGGTTTGCCGACCACGCCCCGCCGGACCACGAGGTTCCCGACCTGCGGCACGACCCGCTGTTCATCACCCGGGCCATGCTCGACGCGGTGCGGCCGCATGCCGCCGACCTGGTCGAGGTGCCCTGTTCCGACCAGGCTCTATGCGACGGCACGCAGGGCATGGTCTTTGCCGAGAACGAGGCCGAGGCGGCGGCGTTGCTCCTGGGGCCGCGCGCCCACCATGAGGCGGCAGAGGCGCTCTTGCCTGTGCTGCGCCCCCATCTGCGCCGCGACGCCGCATGAAAAGGGCCCGCCCCTTTCAGGGCGGGCCCGATGGCGCGCAATGGCGCGACGCTCAGAGCTTGTCGGTCAGTTCCGGCACGGCCTGGAACAGGTCGGCGACTAGGCCATAATCGGCCACCTGAAAGATCGGCGCCTCTTCGTCCTTGTTGATCGCGACGATGACCTTGCTGTCCTTCATGCCCGCCAGGTGCTGGATCGCGCCCGAGATGCCGACGGCGATATACAGGTCCGGCGCCACGACCTTGCCGGTCTGGCCGACCTGCCAGTCGTTCGGGGCAAAGCCCGAGTCGACGGCGGCGCGGGACGCACCCACGGCGGCGCCCAGCTTGTCCGCCAGCTTCTCGATCAGCGCGAAATCGTCTTCCGAACCCACGCCGCGACCGCCCGAGACGACGATCTTGGCCGAGGTCAGTTCGGGACGGTCGCTTTCGGCCACCTTGTCCTCGACCCATTCGCTCAGGCCCGTGGAGGCAGTGGTGCCGACCGCCTCGACCGGGGCGGCATTGCCTGCGCCTGCCGCCTCGAAGGCCGAGGTGCGCACCGACAGGACCTTGACCGTGTCGCCGGATTTCACCGTCTGGATCGCGTTGCCGGCGTAGATCGGGCGCTCGAACGTGTCGGCGTCGACCACGGCGGTCACGTCGGTCAGAACCATCACGTCCAGCAGCGCGGCGACGCGCGGCAGGATGTTCTTGGCGTCGGTGGTCGCAGGCGCCACGATGTGGCTGTAGGTGCCCGCCATGCCCACGACCAACTCTGCCACCGGCTCGGCCAGCATGTGGCAAAAGCCGTGATCACCGGCGAACAGAACCTTGGACACGCCTTGCAGCGTCGCGGCCTCGGCCGCCGCCGCATCGCCACCTTGGCCGGCGACCAGCACATGCACCTCGCCCAGCGGCGCCACAGCCGTCAGGGTCTTGGCCACGGCGTCGGTCGCCAGTGCGCCCCCCGCGACCTCCGCCAAAAGAAGAACCGCCATCACACAACCCCCTTCTCTTTGAGTTTCGCCACCAGCTCGTCCACAGAGCCCACCTTGATCCCCGCCGCGCGCGTCGCCGGTTCCGAGGTCTTGACCACGGTCAGCCGCGGCGCGACATCGACGCCGAGGTCGGCGGCGGTCTGCTCGACCAGCGGCTTCTTCTTGGCCTTCATGATGTTCGGCAACGTGGCATAGCGCGGTTCGTTCAGGCGCAGGTCGGCAGAGATTACCGCCGGCATCTTGACCTTCACCGTCTGAAGGCCGCCATCCACCTCGCGCGTGACCACGGCGTGGTCGCCGTCGACATCGACCTTGTTGGCGAACGTCGCTTGGCTCCAGCCCAGCAGCGCCGCCAGCATCTGGCCGGTGGCGTTCATGTCGTTGTCGATCGCCTGCTTGCCGCAGAGCACGAGACCCGGCTGCTCGTCTGCGACGACCTTGGCAAGAATCTTGGCCACGGCCAGCGGTTCGATGTCCTGGTGCACGTCGTCGGCGGCGACGATCAGGATGGCGCGGTCGGCGCCCATCGCCAGCGCGGTGCGCAGGGTTTCCTGCGCTTGCTTGACGCCGATCGAGACGGCGATGACTTCATCCGCCTTGCCGGCTTCCTTCAGGCGGATCGCCTCCTCGACGGCGATTTCGTCGAACGGGTTCATCGACATCTTGACGTTGGCGAGATCGACACCGCTTCCGTCCGCCTTCACGCGAACCTTCACGTTGTAATCGATCACGCGTTTGACAGGCACCAAAACCTTCATCGGCGTTCCTTCCCTTCAGATGCGCGCGGGGCGGTCCCGCGCCTTTCCCGGCAGGTGATAGCGCGGGCGTCCCGGGCGAAACAGTGAAAAAACGTCACGTTGGCGCCATCCGACGCCGCGTTTTCCGCGCTGCGGCATGGAATCAGCCGCAGATCGCCTTCAACGCCCGCCATTCGTCATCGTTCAGCAGCGGTGTCGCGGCAAAGTCCGGTGGCGTGGCGGTGCGCGCCGCAGCGATGCGGTCGCCCAGCCGGGGATGGGCCATGAAATGCGCCATGATGCCTTCGTCGTCGCCGCCCAGCCTGCGGAACCGCTCGAACATCTCGGCCAGCGCATCCGGCGGTAGGCCCGCCGCCAGCAGCAGGTCGGCGGCAAAGGCATCGGCGGCGGCCTCGGCCGACTGGCTGTATTGCGCGTCGATCAACCGCTCGGCGAGGAACAGCACCAGGGCGCCACCGGCGAAATCGCCAAAGACCAGCCCCAGCACCCCGATTGACCCGGCCGAGCGCAGTGCGTGCCGGGTGGGATCGCGGCTGACCACATGGCCGATCTCGTGGGCGAAGACGGCGGCGACCTCCTCGGGGCTACCGGCCTCGTCGATCAGGCCACGAAAGAACACGACATAGCCGCCGGGCAGCGCGAAGGCGTTGACCATCTTGTGGTCCAGCACGTGCACGGACAGGGGCTGGCCCTCGGGCATCGCGGCGGCCAGCCGGGCCTCCATCCTTTGCAGCGCGGCCAGGCCCGCGGGCGCGGTGCAAAAGCCTACCGACTGCGTTCCGCTTTCGTCCAGCGCGCTACGGATCTGGGACAAAGTGACCTCGCCGAGCGCGCGCTCGCCTTCGGGCGGGATGAACACCGCCAGCTGGTCGGCCATCTTCGGCACCAGAACGAAGACGATCAGCGCGACCGAGGCCACCGCTGCCGCCGCCCAGATCCAGATCTGGCGACGTTGCACGGCGGGCACCGGTGCGGTGCGCCTTGGCAGCTGCGCGGCCAGCGACCGGTCGGGCAGGATCAGCCGTTGCACCGCGTCGTCCGCGCGCCGCAGGATCAGCAGGTCCGCGCCGCCCTGGTCGGGCACTTCGCGGACCTCGTCCAATGGCCAGTTCACACCCGGCCCGGTCAGGCTGCGCCGCGCCGGGTCGAGCTGAAGCCGGATGTCGCGCGGCTCGGCGCTTTGCCCGTCGAAATGGATGGCCCTTGTCTCGAACCCGGTCACAACGAGGCTCCCACGTCCAGCGCCTCGGCAAAGCCTTCGGCCTCGATATGCTCGTCGCGGGGGCGCTGGCGGATCGCGGCAAGCCCGCCGGAGCCGGTCAGTTGCAGGCCCTGGGCATAATGGCGCGTCAGCGGCATGGTGATCAGGGCGTGGGTCAGCGCCGACCAGATCAGGAAGATCGAGAAATACAGCGCCACCCCCAGCAGCACCAGAACCCAGCGGTCCAGCCCGGCCCAAGGCAGGCTGTCGAGCCCCATGTCGGCCAGCGTCTCGGCCGACTGGACGAAGACGAACAGCGCGCCCAGCACCGAAGCCGGCAGCGCGATGCCGAGGCCCGACAGCAGGTAGCCGACCAGGTGAATGCGCAGCACCTTGCGCGGGCTGGCCGCCAAGCGCAGGCCCACGCCGTCCAACGTCTTGGTCGCGGTCAGGCGGACCAGGGTTTCGACCCGGTAATAGGCCAGCCCGTAGAGCATCAGGATGCCGGCCAGCAGGAACAGCAGGAACGACAGACCGCCCGCGCCCGAGCCAAGCGCGCCTGTCGCGACCAGGCCCAGCAGCAGCGCAAGCGCGATCCATTTCAGCGCCGGAAACAGCATCGTCCAGCCTCCGCCCTGGTGCAGCCGCCGGTCGCCGAAAAAGGTCCGGTCGGTGCGGTATTGCTCCAGCTTGAAGGTCATTCGCGGCCAGAGCAGGCCAAGGCTGAGCAGGGTCAGCAGCCAGTGCCCCAGTGCGCGCGCGGCATAGCCCCAGGCCCCCGGCTCCAGCCCGAAGCGCAGCCCGCGCCAGCGGGTGCGGGCCAGCACGTATCGGCGGGCGCGGTACTGGGCGTAGAACCACAGCGGGATCACACCCACGAAGGACAGCAGGTAGGCGGCGACATTGCCTTGCAGCAGCGCGAAGCTGGCGAACATCAGCAGCAGGTTCACCACGCCGATGTAAAAGGCGAGGATGACCACCGCAAAGAGAAAGCCCAGCAGCTTTTCCAGCGGATCGCCGACATATTCCAGCGGCACGCCGCCGATGCGGATCGACGACCAATACCAGCGGCGCAGGCGCGTCTTCATCCAGAAGCGGTAGAAGCCGAGAGTCAGCACCGTGAGCCCGCCAGTGCGTAGCGCGAGCCAGAACAGCGGCCGCCCACGCCCGACAAAAGCGCCTTGCAGCGTGTCCTGGGCAGGCGCGGACGGGTCGGCTGGCTTGACGGGCTCGTCCGCCGGGGCGGTTTCGACCGTGCCGCTGGCGCGGGCCCAGGGGTTGCGGGGTCTGTCCTGCATGGTTGCTCGCCTTCTTCCGGCGCAGAGTGGCCGAAGCCCGCGGCGCGGGCAAGTCGCAGGTCAGGGCACCGTGACATCGGCGTGGCGCGCCGCGATCAGCCGGTCGCCGCGTAGGACGGTGACGAAGCCGCGATAGGCACCGGGGGGCCATCCGCCCTCTGGCGCGCGGCGGCCAAAGGCGCGGAACAACTGCGCCTTGCCCTCGTCGATGGTTTCCTCGTGATCGAACAGGGCGCCGCCCGGCCCCTCGACCCGCATCAGCATCCGGTCGCCGGTTTCGGCGTGAAAGGCGTAGCCATACAGCACCAGGGGTGCGTCCCGCCCGATCTTGGCGCGGCGGGCATCGCCGCTGCGCACCGCGTCGAAGCCGGGCACGCCGTCGCTGAAACCGGCGGTGAACAGGCCGCTGCGGTCATAGGGGATCGGATCGAGCCAGAGCGTCTCCTGCGCCTCGCCGCAGCGCGCGGCACCCGGTGCGAAGGGATCGACCTCGGACCCGTCGGCATTCAGCACGCTGATATGGACATGGGGATAGGTCGTCTGTCCCGACAGGCCAACGCGCCCGATGGGCTGACCGGCCTGCACCCGGTCGCCCGAGTGCACGCCGATCGATCCCTGCGCCATGTGGCAATACAGTGTCTTCAACCCGTTTTCATGCCCGATCCGCACCGCGTTGCCGCATTCCCGCCCCTCGACCGAGGACGCGTTTTCGGGTGTCAGGATCCGGTCGGTCATGCCGTCGCGGGTCGCCTCGACCACGCCGGAGGCGGCGGCCAGCACGTTCACGCCTGCCTCCATCGCGGCAAAATCGGGCAGGGCGATGTCGGTGCCGCGATGGTCGTCGCGGGATTTCGCACCGCACATGTAGTCCGATTGCCCCGGCCCGGGATCGGCATCGACGTAATCCTCGATGAAGCAGGTCGTGCCGGGAACACAGTCGATGGGCAGGCTCAGAAACGGCTCCGCCGCGAGGGATCCCGCGGCGGAGAGAACCGTGATGAGGAGCGCAGCCCTCATTCCGCCGTCAGCAGCGGTGGCTTTTTCGAACCGAGGCGCGGCTTGTCCGGGCCGTCGATCTTCAGCTCGATCTGGCCATCCTTGACCCCGACCTTGACGACGCCACCCTTCGCCAGCTTGCCGAACAGCAGTTCCTCGGCCAGCGGCTTCTTGATGTGTTCCTGGATCACGCGGCCCAGCGGGCGCGCGCCCATCTTGTCGTCATAGCCCTTGTCGCCCAGCCACTCGGCGGCAGGCTTGGTCAGTTCGATGGTCACGTTGCGATCCATCAGCTGAGCCTCGAGTTGCAGCACGAACTTTTCGACCACTTGCAGGATCACCGACTTGGGCAGCGGCGCAAAGCTGATGACCGCGTCCAGACGGTTGCGGAATTCCGGCGTGAAGGTCCGCTCGATCGCGGCGGTATCCTCGCCCTCGCGGCGGTCGCGGCCGAACCCGATCGCGGCCTTGGCCTGTTCGGCAGCGCCCGCGTTCGAGGTCATGATGAGGATCACGTTGCGGAAATCCACCGTCCGACCGTTGTGGTCGGTCAACGTGCCGTGGTCCATCACCTGAAGCAGGATGTTGTAGACATCCGGGTGCGCCTTCTCGATCTCGTCCAGCAGCAGAACGCAATGCGGATGCTGGTCGACGCCATCGGTCAGCTGCCCGCCCTGGTCGAAACCGACATAGCCCGGAGGCGCGCCGATCAGGCGGGAAACCGCGTGCTTCTCCATGTATTCCGACATGTCGAAGCGCAGCAGTTCGACACCCAGCGACGTCGCCAATTGCTTGGCCACCTCGGTCTTGCCCACGCCGGTCGGGCCGGCGAACAGGTAGTTGCCGATGGGCTTTTCGGGCTCACGCAGGCCGGCACGGGCCAGCTTGATTGCGCTCGACAGTGCCTCGATCGCGGCATCCTGGCCGAAGACCACGCGCTTGAGCGTGTTCTCCAGGTCTTTCAGCAACTCGGCATCATCCTTGGAGACGTTCTTCGGCGGGATGCGGGCGATCTTTGCCACGACGGCCTCGATCTCCTTCTGGCCGATGGACTTGCGCCGCTTGCTTGCGGCCAGCAGGTGCTGGGCCGCCCCTGCCTCGTCGATCACGTCGATTGCCTTGTCTGGCAGCTTGCGATCGTTGATGTAGCGCGCCGACAGCTCAACCGCCGACTTGATCGCGTCGCCGGTATACTTGACGGAGTGGTGATCCTCGAAATAGGGCTTCAGCCCCTTCAGGATCTTGATCGTGTCCTCGACCGAGGGCTCGTTCACGTCGATCTTCTGGAACCGGCGCGACAGCGCGCGATCCTTTTCGAAGTGCTGGCGGAACTCCTTGTAGGTGGTCGAGCCCATGGTGCGCAGCTTGCCGCCCTGAAGTGCGGGCTTGAGCAGGTTCGAGGCGTCCATCGCCCCACCCGAGGTCGCGCCGGCGCCGATCACGGTGTGGATCTCGTCGATGAAGAGCACCGCGTCGGGATGCTCCTCGAGTTCCTGCACCACGGCCTTCAGCCGCTCCTCGAAATCGCCGCGATAGCGGGTGCCGGCCAGCAGCGCGCCCATGTCGAGGCTGTAGATCGTGGCCTTGGCCAGCACCTCGGGCACCTCGCCCGAGACGATCTTTCGCGCCAGTCCCTCGGCGATGGCGGTCTTGCCGACGCCGGGATCGCCGACCAGCAGCGGGTTGTTCTTGCGCCGGCGGCACAGCACCTGGATGCAACGCTCGACCTCGTGTTCGCGGCCGATCAGCGGGTCAATGTCGCCCTTGCGCGATTTGGCGTTCAGGTCGACGCAATACTTGCCCAATGCGGATTCCTTGTCGGACCCGCCCTGTGCCGCTTCGGCCTGCTGGCTTTCCTCCTCGGCCTCGGTCGCGCCCTGCACCGGGCGGCTTTCGCCATAGGCCGGGTTCTTGGCCACGCCATGCGCGATGAAGTTCACCGCGTCATACCGGGTCATGTCCTGTTCCTGGAGGAAGTAGGCCGCGTTGCTCTCGCGCTCGGCGAAGATGGCGACCAGCACGTTGGCGCCCGTCACTTCCGTCCGGCCGGAGGACTGGACATGGATTGCGGCGCGCTGGATCACGCGCTGGAAAGCGGCGGTCGGCACCGCCTCGGACCCTTCGATGTCGGTCACGAGGTTGGCCAGGTCCTCGTCGACGAATTCGACCAGGGTGGTGCGCAGCTCTTCGGTATCGACAGAGCAAGCTTTCATCACGCGGGCCGCGTCGGGTTCGTCGATCAGCGCGAGCAACAGGTGCTCGAGCGTCGCAAATTCGTGGCTGCGCGAATTGGCCAGCGCCAGCGCCGAATGGATTGCCTGCTCTAGGGTCGTCGAGAATGAAGGCACGATTGTGCTCCTCTTGTCTGCGCTGGGTCCGTGTGGATCAGCATTGCCTCTCTAGGTTAAAGTTTGGTCGATTGGCCCCTGTCTTCAAGTTTTTTCTTTTCTTGACTGTATCACAAATCATGGCGGACCGGTCATTTGCCGTGCGTCTGGTCAGAACCGGTCCTTGCGGCTGCGGATCTCTGCGAAAACCTTGGCGTCACTGGCGGTTTTCATCCCCAGCGCGGCCTTTACCAGCGGGTTCGACGCACGCAGGAAAGGGTTTGTTTCCAGTTCCAGCGACAGGGGCACCTGAGCGGTGGGTTCGCCCCGGCCGCGCGCTTGCGCCACAGCCTCTGCACGAAATTTAAGCGCTTCGTTCCCGGCTTCAATGGTCAATGCGAAACGGATGTTCGATGTTGTGTATTCGTGCCCGGAATACACCATGGTCTCGGGCGGCAGGGCTGCCAGTTTCGACAGGCTCTGCCACATCATCTCGGGCGTGCCTTCGAACACGCGGCCGCAGCCGCAGGCCATCAGGCTGTCCGCGGTAAAGACCGCCCTGGCCTTCGGGAAATGGAAGGCCATGTGGCCCAGCGTGTGGCCCGGAACCATCAGCGGCACGGTATACGCATCGCCCTCGCCGCCGTTCATGCCCTCCTCCAGCGCCATGTCCAGCGGCGGCAGCTTGGCCTCTTCGGCCTTGGGGCCCATGACCTTGCAGCCATAGCGCGCGCGCAATTCCTCGACGCCGCCGACGTGGTCGTGGTGGTGGTGCGTGATCAGGATCGTGTCGAGCGTCCAGCCCCGCGCGGTCAGCGCATCGACGATCGGGCCGGCCTCGGGCGCGTCGACCAGGCAAACACCGTCTGGCCCCTGGACGAGGTAGGCGTAGTTGTCGGAGAGGCAGGGGATCGTCACGATGTCGAGGGGCATGGCCTTTCCTTCCGGGCTTTGTCAGACTGCCACCAGTCAAACACCTTGGGGCGGGGGCCGCAATGCATCTGGACGTGCAGACCCTGCGCGATTTCTACTACCGCAGCGCGCTGGGCCGCGCCGCACAGAAGATCATCCGTGACGAGGTCGTGCGCTTCTGGCCCGAGACACAGGGCCGAACGGTGGCGGGCTACGGTTTCGCCGTGCCGCTTCTGCGGCCCTTCCTGAAGGAGTCGCGCCGGGTGATCGCGCTGATGCCCGCGCCCCAGGGCGTGATGGCCTGGCCGGGTGGCGGGCTGCCCAATGTGTCCGTCCTGTGCGAGGAAACGTCCTGGCCGCTGGAAACGGGTCACGTTGACCGGCTGGTGCTGATGCACGGGCTCGAGACGTCCGAGCGGGCCTCGGAACTGCTGGACGAGTGTTACCGCGTTCTGGGGCCGGGCGGCGAGGCGCTGTTCGTGCTGCCCAACCGTTCGGGGCTATGGGCGCGCTCCGACCGCACGCCTTTCGGTTATGGTCGACCCTATTCGCTGGGCCAACTCGAGACGCAGCTGAAACGCCACGATTTCGTCCCCGAGGCGCATCTGTCGGTGCTGTATCAGCCGCCGTCGACCCGCCGTTTCTGGATGCGGACGGCGCAGCTGTGGGAAGGCACGGGGCGCGCGATCCCGGCGATCATGGCGGGGGGCGTGATGCTGGTGCTGGCGTCGAAGAAGCATCCGCCGACGCGCCGCGGCGTCGGGCAGGCGGTGCGCATCCCCAATCCGCTGGAGGTTCTGAGCCCCGGCAAGGCGCCGAAACCGGTCTGATCCGAAGCGGTTTCGCGGGATTCTGCGCGCGAAACCGGCGCCGGGTCCACATTTTTTGCCGCATTGCGGCGGCACGAAAGGTCGCAGTTTGCGATAACTTCGCCTAACCGACTGAAAACACGAAATATCGTGGAATCCCTTATATCCCGTTACCATGTTGCGAGGTGGGGAAGGCTCTGCTACATCCGCCGCGATATTTGTGCCTTGGGTCACACAAGGCTGTAAAACGCCCTCGGGCGCCCGGGAGACCGGTGCGCCACGGGGGCAGCATATCGGAAGGGTGGACGTGTCTGAATCAGCATCGATTTCCTCCGGCATCGCCGAGCGCTATGCCACCGCCGTCTTCGAGATCGTCAAGGAATCCAAGGACCTTGCAAAGCTTGAAGCCAATCTCGACGACCTTTCGGCAGCACTTGCCGAAAGCAAGGACCTGCGCGACCTGCTGAAATCCCCTATCTACTCGCGCGAGGCGCAGGGGGGCGCGATCACCGCGATCGCGACCAAGATGGGCCTGATTCCCGCGATGACCAGCGTTCTGGGCCTGATGGCGTCCAAGCGTCGCCTGTTCGTCGTGCCCGCGATGATCGTCCGCCTGCGCGAGATGATCGCCAAGGAAAAGGGCGAAGTGACGGCCGATGTCGTGTCGGCCAAGGCGCTGACCGCCACCCAGGTCAAGAAACTCGCCGAGACGCTCAAGGCCAACGTCGGCCAGGACGTCAAGATCAATGCGACCGTGGATGAAACCCTCATCGGCGGTCTTGTCGTCAAGATGGGCTCGAAGATGATCGACACCTCGATCCGCGCCAAGCTCAACTCCCTCCAGAATGCAATGAAAGAGGTCGGATAAATGGGTATCCAAGCAGCCGAGATTTCTGCGATCCTAAAGGACCAGATCAAGAACTTTGGCCAGGAGGCCGAAGTCGCCGAGGTAGGCCGCGTGCTGTCCGTCGGTGACGGTATCGCCCGCGTCTACGGCCTCGACAACATCCAGGCCGGCGAGATGGTCGAGTTCCCCGGTGGCATCATGGGGATGGCGCTGAACCTCGAGACCGACAACGTCGGTATCGTGATCTTCGGCTCGGACCGGGACATCAAGGAAGGCGACACTGTCAAGCGGACGAACGCCATCGTGGACGTGCCCGCCGGTGACGAGCTGCTGGGCCGTGTCGTGGACGGCCTCGGCAACCCGCTGGACGGCAAGGGCCCGATCAACACCACCGAGCGCCGCGTCGCCGACGTCAAGGCGCCGGGCATCATCCCGCGCAAGTCTGTGCACGAGCCGATGGCGACCGGCCTCAAGGCCGTCGATGCCATGATCCCGATCGGCCGCGGCCAGCGCGAGCTGATCATCGGCGACCGCCAGACCGGCAAGACCGCCGTGGCGCTCGACGCGATCCTGAACCAGAAGTCCTACAACGACGCCGCCGGCGACGACGAGAGCAAGAAGCTGTATTGCATCTACGTCGCCGTGGGCCAGAAGCGCTCGACCGTGGCGCAGCTGGTCAAGAAGCTCGAGGAAACCGGCGCGATCGACTACACGATCGTCGTGGCCGCAACCGCGTCCGACCCGGCCCCGATGCAATTCCTGGCGCCCTACTCCGCGACCGCGATGGCGGAACACTTCCGCGACAACGGTCGCCATGCGCTGATCATCTACGATGACCTTTCCAAGCAGGCCGTCGCCTATCGTCAGATGTCGCTGCTGCTGCGCCGTCCGCCGGGCCGCGAAGCCTATCCGGGCGACGTCTTCTACCTGCACTCGCGCCTGCTCGAGCGTTCGGCCAAGCTGAACGAGGACAATGGCGCCGGTTCGCTGACCGCGTTGCCGATCATCGAGACCCAGGGCGGCGACGTGTCGGCCTTTATCCCGACCAACGTGATCTCGATTACCGACGGCCAGATCTTCCTGGAGACCGAATTGTTCTACCAGGGCATCCGCCCGGCCGTGAACACCGGTCTGTCGGTGTCGCGCGTGGGCTCGTCGGCCCAGACCAACTCGATGAAATCGGTTGCCGGCCCGATCAAGCTGTCGCTGGCCCAGTATCGTGAAATGGCTGCCTTTGCGCAGTTCGGTTCCGACCTCGACGCCGCCACCCAGCAGCTGCTGAACCGCGGCTCGCGCCTGACCGAACTGATGAAGCAGGCGCAGTATTCGCCCCTGACCAACGCCGAGATCGTCGTCGTGATCTGCGCCGGCACCATGGGCTACCTGGACAAGGTTCCGGTCAAGGATGTCGGCCGCTTCGAAAAGGGCCTGCTGGCCCATGTTCGCGGCAAGCACGCAGACCTGCTCGAGTGGATCACCAAGGAAGACCCCAAGATCAAGGGCGACGCCGAACAGAAAATCCGGGCCGTGCTGACTGAATTCGCCTCGGACTTCTCGTAAGAGGATCATCCGATGCCCAACCTCAAGGACCTGAAAAACAGGATCGCGTCGGTCAAGTCGACCCGCAAGATCACCAAGGCCATGCAGATGGTGGCCGCCGCGAAACTGCGGCGGGCACAGGACGCGGCCGAGGCGGCCCGCCCCTATGCGGAACGCTTCAACGCGGTGATGGCGTCGCTGGCCACGTCGGTCGGAGACAGTGACAGCGCTCCCCGCCTCTTGGCGGGGACCGGCAAGGACGACGTGCAGCTGCTGGTGGTTCTGACCGCCGAACGCGGCCTGTGCGGCGGCTTCAACTCGAACATCGTCAAGCTGGCCAAGACCCGGATTGCCGAGCTCAAGGCCAAGGGCAAGACGGTCAAGATCCTGACCGTCGGCAAGAAGGGCCGCGAGCAGCTCAAGCGCGACCATGCGGCGCTCTTCGTCGGCCATGTCGACCTTAGCGACGTCAAGCGCCTCGGCTACGGCAACGCGCAGGACATCGCGCGGGATGTTCTGGCACGCTTTGACAATGCCGAGTTCGACGTGGCGACGATCTTCTACGCCAAGTTCAACTCTGTCATCAGCCAGGAGCCGCGCGCCCAGCAGGTGATCCCCGCTTCCTACGGGACGGCCGAGGATCACCAGGACGGTGCGAGCACGCTCTACGACTACGAGCCGGACGAGGAATCGATCCTCGCCGATCTGCTGCCGCGCGGTGTCGCGACTCAGATCTTCTCGGCCCTGCTGGAGAATGCGGCGTCGGAACAGGGCGCACGGATGAGCGCGATGGACAATGCGACCCGAAACGCGGGCGACATGATCGACCGGCTGACGATCGAATACAACCGTTCGCGTCAGGCTGTCATCACCAACGAGCTGATCGAAATCATTTCGGGCGCCGAGGCGCTCTAAGGAAATCGGAGACGAAACATGGCAAACGCAAAAGGCAAGATCACGCAGGTGATTGGCGCCGTGGTCGACGTTCAGTTCGAAGATCACCTGCCGGAAATCCTGAACGCGCTGAACACCGAGAACCAGGGCAAGAAACTGGTTCTCGAAGTGGCGCAGCATCTGGGCGAGAACACCGTCCGCACCATCGCAATGGACGCGACCGAAGGTCTGGTCCGCGGCCAGGAAGTGGTCGACACCGGCTCGCCGATCTCGGTTCCGGTCGGCACGGCAACGCTGGGCCGCATCCTGAACGTCGTGGGTGAGCCCGTGGACGAAGGTGGCCCGGTCGAGGCGGATGAATACCGCCCGATCCATGCCGAGGCCCCGGCCTTCTCCGAGCAGTCGACCGAGTCGGAAATCCTCGTCACCGGTATCAAGGTCATCGACCTGCTGGCGCCCTATTCCAAGGGCGGCAAGATCGGCCTGTTCGGCGGCGCCGGCGTGGGCAAGACGGTTCTGATCATGGAACTGATCAACAACATCGCCAAGGTGCACTCGGGCTACTCGGTGTTCGCAGGTGTGGGTGAACGGACCCGCGAAGGCAACGACCTCTATCACGAGATGATCGAATCCAACGTCATCAAGCCCGACAACCTGTCGGAATCGCAGGTGGCGCTGGTCTACGGCCAGATGAACGAGCCTCCGGGCGCGCGTGCCCGCGTGGCGCTGACCGGCCTGACCCTGGCCGAGCAGTTCCGCGACGCATCCGGCACCGACGTTCTGTTCTTCGTCGACAACATCTTCCGCTTCACGCAGGCCGGTTCCGAGGTGTCCGCACTTCTGGGCCGTATCCCGTCGGCCGTGGGCTACCAGCCGACGCTGGCGACCGACATGGGCGCGATGCAGGAACGCATCACCTCGACCAAGAACGGCTCGATCACGTCGATCCAGGCCGTCTACGTTCCCGCGGACGACCTCACCGACCCGGCGCCTGCCACGACCTTCGCCCACCTCGACGCAACGACCGTTCTGTCGCGCGCGATCTCGGAACTGGGCATCTACCCGGCCGTGGACCCGCTCGACTCGTCCTCGCGCCTGATGGATCCGCAGATCGTCGGCGAAGAGCACTACCAGGTCGCACGTGACGTGCAGGGGATCCTCCAGCGCTACAAGTCGCTGCAGGACATCATCGCCATCCTCGGGATGGACGAACTGTCCGAAGAGGACAAGCTGACCGTCAGCCGCGCGCGCAAGATCCAGCGCTTCCTGTCGCAACCCTTCGACGTGGCCAAGGTATTCACCGGCTCGGACGGCATTCAGGTTCCGCTGGAAGACACGATCAAGTCGTTCAAGGCCGTCGTGGCCGGCGAATACGACCACCTGCCCGAGGCGGCCTTCTACATGGTCGGCGGCATCGAAGAGGTGATCGCCAAGGCCGAGAAGCTGGCCGCAGACGCTGCCTGATCCAACCCTTTGGGAGTGCCTCCGGGCACTCCCGATGTGAAAGGAGTTTCACATGGCGGACACGATGAAGTTCGACCTCGTCTCTCCCGAGCGCAAGCTGCTCTCGGCGCAGGTGACGGCGGTCCAGATCCCGGGCTCGGATGGCGACATGACCGCCATGCCGAACCATGCGCCCACGATCACCACGCTGCGTCCCGGTCTGCTGACGGTGGAAACCACCGAAGGCACCAGGCAGTTCGTGGTCACTGGCGGCTTTGCCGAGATCGGTGAAAGCCTGTCGGTTCTGGCCGAAAAGGCCCTGCCACGCGAGGACATGGACCAGGCGACCTACGAGGCGCTGGTGGACGAGGCGCAGCGCGCCTACCAGCAGACCAAGGAAGCCTATCCGAACGAGCCGGGCCCCGTCGACGACGCGGCCAAGCTGCTGATGGACATGGTGGCGGTCGGCTCCCATATCGGGCTGGACCCCAAGCAGCCGTCTCTCTGATCCGGTCGGCAGAGTATCCAGGCCCCGGTGACCGAGACGGTCGCCGGGGCCTTTCTTTTGCAAGCACAACCGAAGGACGCGGGCGACACACATGACCTGGGCCGAAGTCATTCGCGAGTTCATTACGCTGGTCGTGGTCATCGACCCGATCGGCAGCCTGCCAGTCTTCTACTTTGCAACCGCCAGTTTGCCGGTCGCCTTGCACTGGAAATTCGCCGCCCGTGCCGTCCTGGTCGCCTGGATCGTTCTGATGCTCTTCCTGGTCGGTGGGCAGATCCTGCTCGAGGCGATTGGTCTGCGCTTCGGCTCGTTCCAGATCGCCGGCGGCATCGTGCTGTTCCTGTTCGCGATGACGATGATCTTCGGCGAATCCAAACCCGATCGGGAGATCGCAGAGGCCGGGCGGGACGACCTGTCCGGTGCGGTCTTCCCTCTTGCCATGCCCTCGATCGCCTCGCCGGGCGCCATGCTTGCCATCGTGGTTCTGACCGATAACCACGCCAACCCGGTCGCCGACCAGGTGGTGACTGCCGGGCTTCTGACGCTGGTCCTGTTGCTGACGCTGGGGCTTCTGTTGCTGGGGGCGAAATTGAAACCCTATCTCGGCAACACCGGCGCGAGCGTCATCAGTCGCGTGATGGGAATCATCTTGGCGACCGTCGCGGTGGATGCCGTCCTGGTCGGGTTGGATGCGGTCGGCGCACTGACCCTCGACGCGGCGGGACAGAATTGACCGCGCGCTTGTGGCGGTCTTAGAGTGCTGCAACGGAGAGGCGTTGCATGAAGAAGTACGTGGGCTCGATGATCGGGGTCGATCAGGGCAATGACGAGGTCTTTTCCGATTTCGCCTCGGGTGGGGACATGTGGACGGGGCAGGGCGCGCGCGAGCGGCGCAAGCGCGTTGCCTTTTCGGAGCCGTTCCGCAAGGTGCCTAGCGTGCAGGTCTCGCTGTCGCTCTGGGACATGGATCAGGGCGCGAACGTGCGCGCCGACATCGCTGCCGACAATGTTACGGAGGACGGGTTCGACCTGGTGTTCCGGACCTGGTCGGATACCCGTGTCGCCCGCGTCCGGATGAGCTGGATGGCGATCGGCGAGGTTGCCAGCGAGGACGACTGGGAACTGCTCTGAGCCCAGGGGGGTGTGCGTCTCCCGCCGTCGGCTGCGCTGTCGTCCCCGCGGTATTCGTGAATCGAAGAAGCGGGCCCAATATAACCTTAGAGAATACCTTCGTAGATCGGGCCGAGCGTCTCCGTCTCGAACAGCGACGAGACGCTGGTGCCGTTCCAGATGTTCAGGATTGCCTGCGCGAAAAGCGGCGCGGTGGGCAGGACGCGGATGTTTGGCGCCTCGCTGATCGGGCCGGTGGGCTGGATCGAATCGGTCAGCACGAGGGATTTCATGACCGAATTCGTCACCCGTTCGACCGCGGGGCCGGACATAACGCCGTGACTGATATAGGCGTGCACCTCGGTCGCGCCGTGTTCGATCAGCACCTCGGCCGCCTTGCAGAGCGTGCCCGCGGTGTCGCACATGTCGTCGACGATGATGCAGCGCTTGCCCGTCACCTCGCCGATGACGGTCATCTCGGCGATTTCGCCGGGCTTTTCGCGGCGCTTGTCGACGATCGAAAGCGGCGCGCCGATGCGTTTGGCCAGCTCGCGGGCGCGGGCCACGCCGCCCACGTCGGGCGAGATCACCATGACGTCGGAGAGGTCCTTGAACTGCTTCTTGATGTCCAGCGCGAAGATCGGGCTGGCATAGAGGTTGTCCACCGGGATGTCGAAGAAGCCCTGGATCTGCGCCGCGTGCAGGTCCATCGTCAGCACCCGCTCGATTCCCGAGGTGACCATCATGTTCGCCACCAGCTTGGCGCTGATCGGCGTGCGCGCCTTGGTGCGGCGGTCCTGCCTTGCATAGCCGAAATAGGGGATCACAGCCGTGATCCGGGCCGCCGAGGACCGGCGCAGCGCGTCGGCCATGATCAGAAGTTCCATCAGGTTGTCGTTAGCCGGGTTCGACGTGCTTTGCAGGATGAACATGTCCTCGCCGCGGACGTTCTCGTAGACCTCGACGAAGATTTCCTGGTCGTTGAACCGTTCGACCCGCGCGTTCACCAGCGAGACGCTCATCCCGCGATAAAGCGACATGCGCCGGGCGATGGCCTGGGCCAGCGGTTTGTTGGCATTCCCTGCGATCAGCTTGGGTTCGATCAGGTTGGGCATGGTCTGGCCTCGGCGCTTGACGGATTCGTGACGTTGCGGTGCGCATAGCATGGCCCTAGGTTGCCTGCCAGCAACACGCGCGGAGGCGGAACCATGGCCCATATCGACTACTTTTTCGCGACCCTGTCGCCCTACACCTATCTCGCCGGCACAAGGCTGGAGCAGATCGCCGCGAAACACGGCGCAACCATCACCTACAAACCCCTGGACATCCTGGCCCTGTTTGCGCGCACCGGCGGCACCGCGCCGGCACAAAGGCACCCGAACCGGCAGGCGTGGCGGGCACAGGAACTGACCCGCGCCTCGAAGAAGACCGGCCTGCCGCTGAACCTGAAGCCGGCGCACTGGCCGACCAATGCCGCGCCTTCGGCCTATGCGATCATCGCGGCGCAGAATGCGGGCGGCGGCGACCTGGGCGCGCTGGTGCATGCGATCCTGCGCGCGTGCTGGACCGAGGACAAGGACGTGGCCGACGACGCCGTGATCCGTGCGGCGCTGGAAGAGGCCGGGTTTGACCCGAAGCTTGCCGACAGCGGGCTTCTGGTCGGTGCCGAGACCTATGCGAAGAACCTGGATGAAGCGGTCGAGCGGGGCGCCTTTGGCGCGCCGACCTACCTGGTCGACAGCGGGCAGATCTTCTGGGGCCATGACCGGCTGGACGATCTCGATGCCCATCTGGCAGGCGATCTTTGACGGCAGGGCTGGTCCTGCGCGAGATGGGGCAGGGCGCCGACCGCGCCCTGCTGCTGCATTGCGGGCAGGGCGTTTCGGGCATGTGGAAAGGCGTGGCGCGGCTGCTGGCAGACCGCCTGACCATGGTGGCGCCCGACCTGCCGGGTCATGGTCGCAGCGCGCCCTTTGCGCCCGGTCGTGACGTGCACGATCAGGCTTGCGATGCCATTCGCCCCCTGTTGCGCGACGGCATACACGTGGTGGGCCACAGTTTCGGTGCCACTGTCGCCTTGCGGCTGGCGCTGGAGGCGCCAGAGCGGATCGCCACGCTGACGGTGGTGGAACCGGTGCTCTTCGCTGCGGCAAGAGGCTCGGCGAGTTTCGCCACGCATCAGGCGGCGGAAGAGGCGTTCTACGCTCCGACCCGATCAGGCGACCTGGCCACGGCAGCGCGCGAGATGAATCGCATCTGGGGTGGCGGCGTGAAATGGGACAGCCTGCGGTCCGAGGCGCAGGCGCTGCTGGCCCGCCAGATGCCCTTCGTCGCGGCGACCGAACCTGCGCTCTGGCACGACTGCCACGGCCTGATGGCAGCTGGCAGGCTGGAGCAGTTGGCCTGCCCCGTGGCGCTGATCCGGGGTTCCGAAACGGTGCCCGTCATAGCGGATATCCATCGTGGCCTGATGGCCCGGCTTCCGTGTGCGACCGACCATGTGGTGGCCGGTGCGGGCCACATGCTGACTGTCACGCATCCCGAGGATGTGGCGCGCGTGGTGGCGGCGCAGCTTGATCTTGCGACCGCCTAGCCGTCCTTTTGGAAGGCGGCGCAGGGGTCGCCGCGCTCGACCGTGTCGGTGATCTCGACGCTGTCGAATGCGCCTTCGGGATCGCCAAAGCCGGTCTCTCCCTGGCCCAGCGCGTGAAAGGTCACGTCCGGCGCGGCGAGGCGCAGCGCGGCGGGGGCGCCCCAGTCGGTGCGGGCATGGCCGTTGCCGGTGATGACCGCGACCGGCGCGCCATGATCCTCGAGCGCGGTCAGCGCGGCACGGGCAAGGAAGGCGTCGCGCAGGCGCTGGATCTCGACCATGACGGGCAGCATCTCTGCCGGCATGGCGTCGCAATGGGCGGCCAGTTGCAGCGCCTCGCGCGCCTGTTGCTGATCCTCGGGCAGGGGATCGGTCAGGCCATAGAGGGACGCGTCGGGACCAAAGATGTCGACGGCGGTTTCAGACATCATGCGCCGCGCCTGTTCGCGTGGCACGGCGGCGCCGTAATAGGTGGCCTCCGGGGCGGCGGCGAAGATCGGGTAATACATCGAGAAGTCGGGCCAGCCGCTCTCGTTCCAGCCAAGCGTGGCTTCGAGCGCGGTCTCGTCCGCGATGAGGGCGGGTGTGATACGGTTGGCTTGGTCCTGCGTCAACATCTCGAAGACCAGGGCGCGCGGCGCTATCTCGGCCACCCGTTCGGCCTGGCGGGCATGATGCGCCGGGTTGTCATGCTGTTCACCGAGGAAGTGCACGTCAGCCCCGGCGGCCAGAGCGGCCGTCGGGGCGAGTAGGAGCGTGAAAACGATGTGTTTCATGCGAGGAAGTGTGCGACTTCCTTGCTCTGGGCCTCAAGCGCTTTCCGCATCTTGGCAAAGGCCGCCGCCTCGAGCTGGCGGACACGTTCCTTGGACAGGCCAAGTTCGGTACCGAGGCTTTCCAGTGTGCGGGCCTCGTCGCGCAGCTTGCGCTCGCGCACGATGAAGCGTTCACGTTCGTTCAGGCCGTTCAGCGCGGTCAGCAGCCATTCGCGCAGTTGTTCTGTGTCGTGGCGGTTCTCGACAATTTCGTCGGCTTGCGCGCTGTCATCCTCCAGCGCGTCGATCCACTCGCGGCCCTCGTCCTCGACCGACTGGGTGGCGTTCAGGGAATAGTCGGAGCCGGACAGGCGGCCTTCCATCATCTCGACGTCGGCCAGCGGCACGCCGATCTCGGTCGCGATCATGTGGCGCAGCTGGTGCCGGTCGAACATCTCGCCCGAGGCTGCGGCCTCGCGCTCCAGCCGGGCCTGGACGCGGCGCATGTTGAAGAACAGCGACTTCTGGCTGCTGGTCGAGCCGGTTCGCACCATCGACCAGTTGCGCATCACGTAATCCTGGATCGACGCCTTGATCCACCACACCGCATAGGTCGAAAAGCGCACGCCGCGGTCGGGGTCGAACTTGTCCGCCGCCTTCATCAGGCCGAGCCCGGCCTCCTGGATAAGGTCGTTCATCGGCGCGCCGTAGCGCTTGAACTTGGCGGCCATCGAGATGGCCAGCCGCATGTAGGCAGTGATCAGGCGGTGCAGGGCCGCCTCGTCGCGCTGATCGCGCCAGGCATAGGCCAGTCGCAATTCGGTCTCGGCGTCCAGCAGCTCGGCCTTCATCGCGCGGCGGGACAGGGTCTGGTCGTTGAATGCGTCAAGTGCCATAAGTCGCTCCCCAGCAGGTCTGTTTCCACAGCCATTTTCTTTGTGGCTCTTGACTGTGTTTACGCAGGCAAACGGCGACCGGATCACTCGGGATCCGAAAAATCTGAAAAAATGTTTCGCAAACGGCGGATGTCCATGTCGATCAAGCCATTTCGCGATGGCCGACCGCAAGAAATCTGATTTCCGCGCGGGCCTGACCGCCGTTAGTCTGTCCCTGTCACCAGGAGGGCACACATGAGTTATACGTTGTTCATCGGGGATCGGACCTATTCCAGCTGGTCATTGCGCGGCTGGATGCTGTTCGCGCGGTTCGGCATCGGCTGCGAGACGCGTCTGGTCGATTTCGACACCGGCGCGGTGGCCGACCAGTTGCCGGGGATGGAGCCCGCGCGCACCGTCCCCTGTGCCCGCACGCCCGAAGGTGCCGTGATCTGGGACAGCTTGGCGATGGCCGAGGAACTGGCCAGCCGCCACCCCGAGGCCGGACTGTGGCCATCCGATCCCGCCGCCCGGGCGACCGCGCGCAGCCTTGCCGCCGAGATGCATTCCGGCTTCAGCGCGCTGCGGCGCGACTGCCCGATGAACCTGCGCGTGGCGCATTCGGGGTTCCAGCCGTCCGAGGCTGTGCTGGCCGACCTGGCGCGGATCGAATCGGTTTGGGCCTTTGCGCGCGAGCGGTTCGCTGCCTCAGGCCCGTGGCTGTTCGGGGCCTATACGGCGGCGGATGTGTTCTTTGCCCCCGTGGCGGCAAGGATTGCCACCTATGACCTAGCGGTGTCCGAGGATGCGCAGGCGTATGTCGCGGCGCATATCGCCGACCCGGAGTTCCGCCGCTGGCGGGCGATGGGCTTTGCCTCGGGCGCGGTTCTTGCGCGCTATGCCAAGGATCTGTCGACCCGGCCATGGCCGGGTCCGGCCCCGCGTCTCGCTCGTGCGGTGGCGCAAGGCACGCCGGAAAACGACGCCTGCCCCTATTCGGGCAAGCCCGTCACGCACCTGATGGCGATGGAGGGCCGCATCTTCGGCTTCTGCAACGCATTTTGCCGGGACAAGACCGTTGCCGACCCCAAGGCCTGGCCGCGTTTCATGGCGTTGGTCTGAGGCGTCAGCCCTTGCAACCGCGAATGTCGATCGCGGTGCCGTCGCCCAGTAGCGTGATGCGGATGCCGGAACGGTCCAGCGCAAAGGCGCCTCCCGACATGTGCCGCATCCGCGCTTCGGCCACCAGCGTCGCGTTCTCGCGATGCGTCTCGGGCTCTGCCACCCAGACGGCCGGATCGGCGGTCTCGATCACGGCCTGCCAGCGTCCGCTCGGGGCGGGGATCTCGGCGCGCAGCCGCAGACCTTTCGCCTCGGGTGATACGGTGCAGCGCACGGCGCCGACCCCGGCCTCCTGCGCGCTCAAGGGCTGGTCGGCCAGCGCGGCGGCGATCACCGGGTCGGGTTTCGTGGCGTTTGGCAGGGCCACGTCGACGCGGACGCGCTGCGGCAGGCAAATGTCCATGCAGACGCCTAGGTCGATGACCCCGCGCAGCCGGGCGTCGCCGCTGCCGTCCAGCGTCACGCGCAGCGGCAGCACCACCTCGTTCTGGTAGCCGACCGACCGCATCCCGGACTGGAAGAAGACATGCGGCGCGGGCCAGTGCACCGCGACGCCGCTGACCCCGGTCGTGCCGCGCCAGTCGAATTCCGGCGGGATGCCCGCATCGCCCGGCGCGCGCCAGTAGGTCTTCCATCCCGGTTCCAGAACCAGGTGCAGCGCCGCCCAGTGGCTGCCATCGGGCAGGCGCCAGCCGGGGCGCAGCTCGGCGCGGATCACGTCCGAGCTGTCGGCAAAGGCGGTGCCGGGCAACAGCAGGGCAAGGCTCAGGGCAAGGGTGCGAAGTATCGTCATGGGACCGGAAATGGCGACTGTCGACTGAAATGGAAAGTCACATTCCGGCGACCCCATGTGTCAGGTGGCGTCTTTGCCACGGCGGCGGCCCTTGCAAGGCGGTGTAACGGTCGCCATTCTCGGCTTATGGCGAGAGAGGTCCAGACATGACGCAAGGCGACGCCGCCACCGTGACCGACCTGACCGGACGGATGCTGATCGCCATGCCGGGCATGGGCGATCCGCGCTTCGAACACGCGGTCGTGTTCATGTGCGACCACTCCTCCGAGGGGGCCATGGGCCTGGTGGTGAACAAGCCCAGCGCCGATCTGGACATGCCCACGCTGCTGTCGCAATTGCAGATCGACCCTGCCGCCGACCTGTCGCGGGTGCGCATCCATTTCGGTGGCCCGGTAGAGATGGGGCGCGGATTCGTGCTGCATTCGGCCGATTACCGCGCGGCCTCGACCACTCTCTCGGTGCGCGAGGACGTGCAGATGACCGCCACGCTGGACGTACTCGAGGACATCGCCGCCGGGCGCGGACCAGAGCGCTGGCTGTTGATGCTGGGCTATGCCGGCTGGGGGGCCGGCCAGTTGGAGGAAGAGCTGGCGCAGAACGCCTGGCTGGTCTGCGAGGGCGTGCCACGGCTGATCTTCGACCTGCCCGATCCCGCCAAGTGGGAGGCCGCGCTTGAATCGCTGGGCGTCGCGGCGCTGGCGCTGTCGGCCGAGGGCGGTCGGGCCTGACGCCCTAGCGTTCCGCCGCCGCCCGGCTGAGCCGGTCGTTGATGGCCACGCCCACGCCCACATGCGGGATCGGCGAGACGGCGATGACCTCTGCGCCGGTGGCATCCAGCCGGTGCAGCGCGTCGAACAGGTTGGCCGCTGCCTCTTCCAGGTCGCCCGAGGGCGACAGGTTCACGTCGCAGGGCACGTCGCCAAAGCCAAGCCGCGCCTCGCCCGGCTCCCAGTCGGTTGCGTTCAGCCGGACGCTGGCCTGCGGCGCGTAATGCGAGCGCAGCTGGCCGGGGGCCGAGATCGCCTCGGACGGGTGGCGTTCGGCCAGCCTGCGGCCCAGCAGCTTTTCCAGGGTTTCCTCGGTAACGCCGCCGGGGCGCAGCAGGGTCGGGTGGCCATACAAGCCCAGGATCGTCGATTCGACGCCCACCGAACACGGCCCGCCATCCAGCACCGCGTCCACCCGGTCGCCCAGCCCCTCGATCACATGCGCGGCGCGGGTCGGGCTGATCTGGCCCGAGCGGTTGGCTGAGGGCGCGGCCACCGGTCCACCGAAGGCCGCCAGCAGGTCACGCGCCACGGGCGCCGCCGGAACTCGCACCGCCAGCGTCGGCAGGCCGGCCGTGACCAGCGACGAGACCGGCGCATCGTCGCGCAGCGGCAGCACCAGCGTCAGCGGCCCGGGCCAGAAGGCCCGCGCCACCAGTTCCGCCTCGACATTCCAAAGAACCAGCGTCTTTGCGGCCTCCATGTCGGCCACGTGCACGATCAGCGGGTTGAAGTTCGGCCGCCCCTTGGCGTCGAAGATCGCGGCAACCGCATCGTCGTTGCAGGCATCCGCGCCCAGGCCATAGACCGTCTCTGTCGGAAAGGCGACCAGCCCACCGCCGCGCAGGATTGCCGCCGCGCGGGACAGGCCCGCCGCGTCGGGTCGCAGCCGTTCGGCGCCTTTCGGCTTCATCGCATCTGCGCTCATGCGCCGGTCCCCCGTGACGCCGCGTTTCGGTTGCCGCCATGGCGGGCATGGCTAGCCTATGCGAAGTTCTGCTACTAAAGCCATGGCCGCTTGCCAAGCCAGACGGAGACGACAATGCCCTTTCGCGCACCGCTCGACGACTATCGCCTGATCCTGAACGACGTGGTCGACTTTGCCCAGGTCACCGCAACCGACCGATTCGCCGAAGCCACGCCCGACATGGTCGACGCGATCCTCGGTGAAGCAGGCAAGATGTGCGAAGAGGTGCTGGCGCCCTTGCAGCGCAACGGCGACACCGACCCCGCCCGGCTGGAGAATGGCGTGGTGCGCACGTCCAGGGGCTTTGCCGAGGGCTACAGGGCGATCGCCGAGGGTGGCTGGGTCGCCATCGCGGCGGACCCGGAGCATGGCGGCATGGGCCTGCCGATGGCGGTAACGACCTGCGTCAACGACATGATGAGCGCGGCCTGCCTCGCGCTGCAACTGAACCCGCTGATGACCCAGGGCCAGATCGAGGCGCTCGAGCATCACGCCAGCGACGAGCTCAAGGCGATCTACCTGCCGAAACTGGTCAGCGGCGAATGGTGCGGCACGATGAACCTGACCGAGCCTCAGGCCGGGTCCGACGTGGGTGCGCTGACGTCGAAGGCCGAGCCGAACGGCGACGGCACCTATGCGATCACCGGCCAGAAGATCTATATCAGCTGGGGTGACAACGATTTCTCGGGCAATGTCTGCCATCTCGTGCTGGCGCGTTTGCCGGGCGCGGCGCCGGGCACCAAGGGGATCAGCCTGTTCCTCGTGCCGAAATTCATCCCCGACGCGCAGGGCAACCCGGGCGTGGCCAACAGCCTCAAGGTCGTCAGCCTGGAGCACAAGATGGGCCTGCATGGCAGCGCGACCTGCGTCATGGCCTACGAGGGGGCGACCGGCTGGCTGGTGGGCGAGCAGCATGACGGCATGCGCGCCATGTTCACCATGATGAACAACGCGCGTCTGGGCGTCGGTGTGCAGGGCATCGGTGTGGCCGAGGGCGCGTATCAGCACGCGCTGGCCTATGCGCAGGACCGCAAGCAGGGGCGCAGCCCCGAAGGTACGATCATCGGCCATGCCGACGTGCGCCGGATGCTGGCCACGATGAAGGCCGAGACCTTTGCCGCGCGCGCCATCGCGCTGTCCCTGGCGGTGTCCATCGACATGGGCAACGCCACCGATGATCCCGAGTGGAAGGCCCGCGCCGCGCTGCTGACGCCCATCGCCAAGGCCTTTGGCACCGATACCGGCATCGACGTGGCGAGCCTTGGTGTGCAGGTGCATGGCGGCATGGGCTATGTCGAGGAAACCGGCGCGGCGCAGTATCTGCGCGACGTGCGCGTGACCGCGATCTACGAGGGCACCAATGGCATCCAGGCGATGGATCTGGTCGGGCGCAAGCTGATGGACGGGGGCGAGGCCGCCTTCCGCCTGCTGGACGAGATCGAGAGCTTTGCCGAGACCGCCCGTGCCACCCATCCCGCGCTGGCAGAGCCGGTTTGGCAGGCCGCCGAGACGCTGCGCGAAACGGTCGAGGCGCTGGTGGCAAGCGACATGGCCGACCGGTTCGCCGTGGCTGTGCCCTTCCTGCGGGGCTTTGCCCGGGTGCTGGGGGCGCATTTCCACCTGCGCGCTGCTGTGGCACGGCCC
The DNA here is from genome assembly GCF_018224955.1 of Thetidibacter halocola. Taxonomy (GTDB): domain Bacteria; phylum Pseudomonadota; class Alphaproteobacteria; order Rhodobacterales; family Rhodobacteraceae; genus Thetidibacter; species Thetidibacter halocola. Next base: position 345,544 of record NZ_JAGTUU010000004.1, on the reverse strand, counting down.
GACAGCGCGGCCTCGCGGCTGGCGGCCTTCTACATCACGCGGTTGCTGCCCGAGCATGTGGGTCTGCTGGCCCATGCCCGCGCCGGCTCGGATGGGTTGATGGAGATCACGCCCGACGATCTGGCCGCCTGATGGACGGCGCGCGCGGCCCGATCCGCTATCCGTTCGACTCGCCCCCCGCCCCGGGCGAGGCGGTCGAATTGGCCGAGGGCGTGCTCTGGCTGCGCCAGCCGCTGCCGATGAAGCTGGATCACGTCAACGTCTATGCGCTGGACGATGGCGATGGCTGGACGCTGGTCGATACCGGCTTTTCTACTAGGAAAAGCCGCGCGATCTGGGAGACCGCGCTGGCCGGTCCGTTGAAGGGCAAGCCGGTGCGCCGGGTAATCGTCACCCATCACCACCCCGACCACGTGGGCCTTGCGGGCTGGTTTCAGCAGCAGGGCGCCGAACTGGTCACGACGCGCACCGCGTGGCTGTTCGCGCGGATGCTGCAACTGGACGTTCAGGATCGACCCGCGCCGGAAACCGTCGATTATTGGCGGTCCTGCGGCATGGCGCCCGCGATCCTCGATCAGCGGATGAACGAACGCCCGTTCAACTTTGCCGACATGGTCTGGCCGATGCCGCTGGGATTCACCCGGATCCGGCAGGGCGACACGATCCGCGCCGGCGGGCGGGACTGGGATGTGCATGTCGGCAACGGCCACGCGCCGGAACACGCCACGCTTTGGTCGCGCGACTGCACCCTGGTGCTGGCGGGCGACCAGATCCTGCCTTCGATCAGTTCGAATCTCGGCGTCTATGCCACAGAGCCGCAGGCCGATCCGGTGGCCGACTGGCTCGAATCCTGCGAGCGGCTCTCGGGGCTGGGGCGCGAGGATCACCTGGTGCTGGGCGGGCACAAGCTGCCTTTCACCGGGCTGCCCTCGCGGATGCGGCAGCTGGTCGACAATCACCACGGCGCGCTCGACCGGCTGGCGGCGCACCTGGCGCAGCCGCACACGGCGGCCGAATGCTTTGCCCCGCTGTTCAAGCGCAGCATCGGCGACGCTGAATACGGTCTCGCCCTGGTCGAGGCGATGGCCCATTGCCTGCATCTCTGGCACGAGGGCCGCGCCACGCGGACCCGCCGCGAGGACGGCGCGTGGCTGTGGCAGGCGACCTGACCTAGTGCGGCACGCGCCGCGTCATGCGGTCATGCAGGCGGCGGACGATGGTGCTGGCGGTCTTCTCGCACAGGGCGGGAACAAGGGCATGCACCAGCGCGGCACCGGCGGCGACACTCAGCCAGAACCAGAAATGCAGCGCGACCTTCATGTGATCGAAATAGCCCTCGCCGACCGATTCCGGGTGGGCAAGGAAGATGCGCGCCAGAAGCGTCTGCTGGGTGCGGGGCGGGGTGATGTCGGTCATGGCGTGTCCTTTCCTGTCCTGTATCGCCGTTATCGCCCAAGCCCTCTGTGCAGAAATCCCAAATTTCCTTGCGTATATCGATTTTTTGGGATGAAATCCCATTATGGACAGAAAAATTGACGATTTCGACCGCGCCATCCTGCGCCTGCTGCAGCGGGATGCCTCGCTGACCGCCGACGACATTGCCGAAAGGGTGGCGCTGTCGCGCAATGCCTGCTGGCGGCGCATCCGCATGATGGAGGAGGCGGGGGTGATCCGTGGCCGTGTCGTGCTGGCCGACCCGGACAGCCTCGGCTGCCCGCTGGACGTGGTGGTGATGTTGCGCGCCGCCAGCCACGATCCCGGCTGGATGGACCGCTTCCAGGGCGCGGTGCGGGCCATGCCCGAGGTCACCGGCGCCTACCGCATGACCGGCGAGCTGGATTACATGCTGCGGGTTCGCGTCGCCGACGTTCCGGCCTATGATGCCTTCTACAAGCGCCTGATCGCGCGGGTGCCGCTGACCGACATCTCGGCCAGCTTCGTGATGGAAGAAATCAAGGAAACGACGGCGCTGCCCGTCTGAGGAACGATCCGCGATGGCGAAAAAGACCAAGGCCAAGGACACTCCGCGCAAGAGCGCCGTCCATGCCGACGCCCCCGAAGAAGCAGGCGACCCCGTCGAGGCCGTGAACATCGAGGACAAGAGCCCCGCCGAATGGGCCTATGAGCGGCTGGTGGTCTACATCCAGGAGTTCGAATCGCAGCTCGACAATCAGCACGAGGTCGCCATGGGTTTTGCCGGCAGCGATGCCGGAATCGTCCAGATCGAGGGGCTGGGTTTCTTCGATCCCGACATCGTGACTTTCTTCGGCACCGACGAAGACGGCGCGCGGGTGCAGCTGATCCAGCATGTCACGCAGCTCAGCGTCGTGCTGCGCGCCATGCCGAAAGCCCCCGAGGAGGACGCCCCGCGCCGCATCGGCTTTCGCCTGGCAAGCCGCCTCGGCAAGGCTGCGAAAGGAGCGTGACTGCGGCATTTCTTCCGCTTTGCCAGCGTGACAGACCGGGTAAAATGCGCTAACCCCGCTGGGAAACGCAACGAACAGGACCTTTGACGATGGCTGAACACAAGCACGGCTCGATGGACATCACCACGCAGGAAAAGACCTTCGAGGGTTTCATCAACTTCGTCATCCGCGCGGTGATCGTGATCCTCTGCGCCGTCATCTTCCTCGCGATCTTCAACTCCTGATCCCGAAAGCATGCGTATTTTCGGCCTTGCCGCGGCGCTCGCCGTGGCCGTCGCCCTGTCCGGCTGTGCCGGCGGCCCTCAAAACGGCCCGGATTCGACCCCGGAAGAGGCCGCGGCAGCGACCTATCGCCATGACGGCCCGCCCGCGATCACGCTGTACACGATGATCAACAACCGGTCCGGATCGGGTGCGCATACCAGCATCATGGTCAACGGCTCGCAACGGGTGATCTTCGATCCGGCGGGAAGCGTCCGTTTTGCCGGCGTGCCAGAGATCGGCGACGTTCTCTACGGCGTGACGCCCACGATCGAGCGTTTCTACGAAAGCGCCCACGCGCGCGAGACCTACCACGTCCGCATCCAGCATATCGAGGTGCCCGCCGCGACCGCCGAACTGGCGTTGCGCCTGGTTCAGCAGAACGGCTCGGTGGCGCCCGCGGCCTGCACGACGGCGACCTCGGCGATCCTGCAACAACTGCCGGGCTTCGGCTCGATCAGCCGGGTGCTGTTCCCGAACAAGCTGGCCGATCAGTTCGCCACTCTTCCCGGTGTGACAGAGCGCAAGCTTTACGAGAACGACAGTGACGACAAGGCCATCGCCATCGCGGAACTGGAACAGCGGCTGCGAACCCGGGATCAGGCGGGCCAGTAGGCGCCCGCCAGCATCACCACCGCGCCAGTGCCCATGGCGGCAAAGACCGATTTCGTGACGGCGCCAACCGCCAGCGTGGCGATTGCCGCCACCAGTCGCAGCGGGTCGGTCTGTCCGCCGGTGGCGGGCGGCCAGACGACCAGCGGCGCCACCAGCGCGGGCAGGATTGCCACCGCCGTGTAGCGCAGGTGGCGCAGCATCCATTCCGGCAGGGCGCGGTCGCCGACCAGCCCCAGGAACAGAAAGCGCAGGCCGAAACTGCCCAGCCCAAGCCCGAAGATCACGATCCACAGGTCGCTATCGGCGATCATTTGCTCCGCTCCGTGAACAGGGGAAAGCCCAGCCCGCGCCGTTCCGCCTCGGCACCGGCGATCATGCCGCCCAAGCCCCCGATGATCAGTCCGAGATTGTAGGGCACAAAGGCGAAGGCCAGCGCCAGCACCGTCGAGACCAGCGCCGCGATGCGGTGCGCCGGCGTGCGCAGCGCCGGGCCGATCATGGCGAGAAAGGCGATGGGCAGGGCGAAATCCAGCCCCGCCTCGGGCGGGATCGCCGCGCCAGCCCAGGCGCCCGCGACCGTGGCGGCATACCAGGGCGGGCAGATCGGTGTCGCGATCCCCATGAAATAGGCCCAGCGTTCGGCCACGCTCATCCCGGGGCGTTTCTCGTATTCCAGAACCGATCCAGCATAGGTCTGGTCCACCAGGAAATACGCTGTCACCGCCCGCTTCCACATCGGCAGCGCGCCCAGGTAGGGGGTGAGCGAGGCGGAATACATCGCCAGCCGCAGGTTCACCGCCAGCGCCGAGATCAGCACGATCAGCACCGGCGCCTGTTCGGTCAGCAGCGACAGCGCGGTGAATTGCGCCGCCCCCGCGATCACCACGACCGAGAAGGACAGCGTCTCGAACACGCTGAGACCGGCCTCGGTCGCCACCACGCCGAAGAGCGTGGCGAATGGGATCACGATCAGCAGGAAGGGCAAACCGTCCCGCACGCCGCGTCGATAGCTTGACATCACGCTGCTGGACGCCATGACTTGCACTCCGATGGAAAAGCCCGACACCCCTAGCCAAGGCAGAGAGCGGATGCAATCGCCCTACCTGATCGCCCCAGACCCGGCAGCGCCCCGCCTGACCCGTGCGGTCGCGGGCACCGACCAGACCGGTGCCGCAGTCGAGATTTCCGTGGTCGAGGAACGCCCCCTGACGATCTACCTGAACAGCCAGGAGATCGTGACGGCGATGACCATCGGCGATTACCCGGAGTATCTCGCGCTCGGGTTCCTCAAGAACCAGGGCATGTTGCGTCCGGGTGAGGAGATCACCGGAGTCGACTATGACGAGGAGTTGGAGGTGGTCGTGGTGCGGACCGCCTCGCAGACCACCTACGAGGAGAAGGTCAAGAAGAAGACCCGGACCAGCGGTTGCGCCGTGGGGACCGTCTTTGGCGACATGATGGAGGGGCTCGAGGGGCTGACCCTGCCGGCGACGCCGGTGCGGACCTCGTGGCTTTACAGCCTTGCGCATGTCATCAACACCACGCCGTCGCTGTATCTCGAGGCCGGGGCGATCCACGGCACCGTGCTGTGTCAGCAGGATCGCCCGCTGGTCTACATGGAGGATGTGGGCCGTCACAACGCGGTGGACAAGATCGCCGGATGGATGCTGTCCGAGGGCGTCGGAGCCGATGACAAGATCCTGTATACCACCGGCCGGCTGACATCCGAGATGGTCATCAAGACGGCGCTGATGGGCATTCCGGTTCTGGCGTCGCGCTCGGGCTTCACCGCGTGGGGGGTGGAAATCGCTCGGCAGGTGGGGCTGACCTGCATCGGCCGGATGCGCGGCAAGCGGTTCGTCTGCCTGTCGGGCGAGGAACGGCTGGTGCGCGACGCCGATCCCGACAGCGTGGCCGACGAGGACCGCAAGCACCGAAGGAAAAGCGCCGAATGACCGCGCCCCTTCGCCTTGACCCCTCCCATGCCGAGGCCGTGGCCGAGGCCCGCCGCTTCATCGCGGCGCGGCACCGGGGCGACTGGCATTCGGTAGCCTCGGTGGTGCTGACGGCCTCGGGCGCGCGCTACATGGGCGTGAACCTCGACAGCACGTTGCCGCGTGCCTCGGTCTGCGCCGAACCCGTCGCGCTGGGCATGGCGATGGCCGCCGACCCGGACGACCGGGTGGTGTTCTGCGCCGCCGTGAACCGCCGCGGCGAGGTCATCCCGCCTTGCGGTCCCTGCCGCGAACTGATGCTAGATTACGCGCCGCATGCCTTGGTGGCTGTCCCGGGCGAGGGCGATTTCGTCACCATTCCCATGCGCGACCTGATGCCCACCGCCTACAAGCACGACCGGAGAAAGCCATGAGGCCGCTGGGCGTGATCCTCGCCGGCGGGCTGGCGACCCGGATGGGCGGCGGCGACAAGGCGCTGTTGCGCCTGAACGGCCGACCGCTGCTGTCCCATGTGACCGAGCGGCTGGCGCCGCAGGTTGGGGCGATGGCGCTGAACGCCAATGGTGATCCGGCGCGCTTTGCCACCTTCGGCCTGCCGGTGATCCCCGACAGCATCGGCGGCTTTCCGGGGCCGCTGGCGGGGGTCCTCGCGGGGCTCGACTGGGCGGCGGGGCAGGGGGCCGAGGCGATCGTCACCGTCGCGGGGGACACGCCTTTCTTTCCCGCAGACCTCGTGGCGCGCCTAGTCGAGGCGTCGCACGGACAGACGCACCCGCTGGTCCTCGCCGCCACCAAGGGTGAGGCAGAGACGCGCAGCAAATCCCGATCCGGGTTGATCCGGCATCCGACCTTCGGCCTCTGGCCAGTGGCGCTCCGCGACGACCTGCGCGCCGCGTTGGAGGGCGGGTTGCGCAAGGTCGTGCTCTGGACAGAGCCGCATGGCGGGCGCGAATGCGTGTTCCCGACCGATGCGTGTGATCCCTTCTTCAACGTGAACACGCCCGAGGATCTCGCCCGGGCGGAAGGAATGACATGAGAGTCTACGGCGTCACCGGCTGGAAGAACGCGGGCAAGACCGGGCTGATGGAACGGCTGGTACACGAGATCACCGGGCGGGGCTTCAGCGTGTCCACCGTCAAGCACGCGCATCACACCTTCGACGTGGATCATCCGGGCCGCGACTCCTATCGCCACCGCAGCGCAGGGGCGCGGCAGGTCATGCTGTCGTCGCGCAACCGCTGGGCGCTGATGACCGAACTGCGCGGTGGGGATGAGCCGCCCCTGTCCGAGCTGCTGACACGGCTCGACCCGGTCGACCTGGTGCTGATCGAGGGCTACAAGCGCGACACCCACCCCAAGGTCGAGGCCTGGCGCGCCGAAACCGGCAACCCGCTGATCGCGCCGGGCGATCCCACGATCCGGGCCGTGGCCTCGGACTCGCCGCTGGACCTGGACCGCCCGGTTTTCGATCTGAACGACACGAAGGCGGTGGCGGATTTCATCCTGCGCGAAGTGGGCCTGTGAGGGTTGACCGCTTTGTGATGGTCGATTGGTCGGGCGGCAACGACGCCGGCCCGCGCCCGCGCAAGGATGCGATCTGGATCGGCGAGGGGGATTCCGCCCGCTACATGCGCAACCGCATGCTGGCCGAGGCGGCGCTCTCTGACCGGATCGAGCAAGCGCTGATTGCGGGCGAACGGCTGCTGATCGGCTTCGACTTTCCCTTTGGCTATCCGGCGGGATTTGCCCGCGCGCTGACCGGCCGGGACGATCCGCTGGCAGTCTGGCGCTGGCTGGCCGGGCGGATCGAGGATGCGCCGAAAGAGAACAACCGCTTTGACGTGGCGGGCGATATCAACCGCGCGCTGGGCGCGGGGCGCGGGCCGTTCTGGGGCAACGGCCTCAAGCGGGATATCGGCGGCTTGCCGCGCACCAAGTCGGGCTATGCCAACCCATTTCCCGACCGACGCGCCTGCGAAGCGCGCGCCAAGGGTGCCTTCACTTGCTGGCAACTGGCAGGTGCCGGGGCGGTCGGTTCGCAGGTGCTGATGGGCCTGCCGGTGCTGGACCGGGTGCGCGCCGCCTTTCCCGACTGTATCGCGATCTGGCCCTTCGAGCCGCTCGACCGTCCCGTGACCTTCGTCGAAATCTGGCCATCGCTGGTCAACACGGCGGTGCGCGCGGCGACCGGGCCGGGCGATATCCGCGACGCGGTGCAGGTGCGGCTGATGGCAGGGGTGCTGGCGGGGCTTGATCCTGCGCGTCTCGCTGCCATGCTGGCAGTCGATGCCCCGGAAGAGGGATGGATCCTCGGGTTGGGCTTTGAGACGGACCTTCACAACTTGACCGGAGTGACGCTGTGCCGCTGAAACCGCCCCCGCTCAAGAACGACTGTTTCGCCCTGCCGCCCGGCGTTGACTGGACGCCGGTCGATCAGGCGCTGGCCATGCTGCGGGACCGCCTGCATCCGGTAGTGGGACAAGAGACAGTGCCGTTGCAGCAGGCGGCGGGTCGGGTTCTGGCCGCGGACGTGGTTGCGACCCGGTCGAACCCGCCGCAGCCGAACACGGCGGTCGACGGCTATGGCTTTGCCGCGTCCGCCACGGGCGAGGGCGACCAAGTATTGCCGCTGGTCGTGGGCCGTTCAGCGGCGGGCGTGCCGTTTGACGGCGTGGTGCCTGCCGGTCACGCTATCCGGGTCCTGACCGGCGCGGCCTTGCCCAAGGGCGTCGATACGGTCGTGCTGGACGAGGATTGCGCCGTGGGCGAGGGCGTCGTTGCCTTTCGCGGCCCGGTCAAGCCCGGCGCCAACACCCGCCGCGCCGGCGAGGACGTGGCAGAGGGCGATGTGGCGCTGCCCGCCGGCCGGATGCTGACGCCTGCCGATCTGGCGCTGGCCTCGGCGGTGGGGCTGGCGAAGTTGCCGGTTTACGAGAGGCTGCGTGTCGCGGTTCTGTCCACCGGCGACGAGGTGGTGGAACCGGGGGCAAAGGCCGGTCCGGGTCAGATCTTCGACGCCAACCGCCCGATGCTGCTGGCGATGATCGAGCGGTTCGGCTTTCAGGCCATCGACATGGGGCGCGTCCCCGACGACCGCGCGGCGCTGCGCGACCGGCTGGATCGGGCGGCCAGTGTGGCTCACCTGGTGCTGACCTCGGGTGGCGCCTCGGCCGGGGACGAGGATCACGTCTCGGCCCTGCTGCGCGAGGCGGGGGCGATGCAGGAATGGCGCATCGCGCTGAAACCCGGGCGGCCGCTGGCGCTGGGCCTCTGGCAGGGCGTGCCGGTTTTCGGCCTGCCGGGCAACCCGGTCGCGGCCTTTACCTGCACGCTGGTCTTCGCGCGGCCCGCCATGGGCGTCCTGTCGGGCAGCGGGTGGGCCGAACCTCTGGGGTTCACCGTTCCGGCCGCCTTCACCAAGCGCAAGAAGCCGGGCCGCCGCGAATACCTGCGCGCGCGCATCCGCGACGGGCGGGCCGAAGTGTTCCGTTCCGAAGGGTCGGGGCGGGTCTCGGGTCTCAGCTGGGCCGAAGGGCTGGTCGAGATCGGCGACGGCGCGGCGCAGATCGAGCCGGGCGACTTGGTGCGCTACATTCCCTTCGGCAGTTTCGGGTTGTAAGGCTTTCGCGTCGCGCCCATTCTGGCGCGCGAAAACGGGAGGCGGCGATGCTGGCGGGCAAGCGGATATTGCTGATCATCGGGGGCGGGATCGCGGCATACAAGGGCCTCGACCTGATCCGCCGCCTGCGCGAACGCGGCGCAAGCGTGACGCCGGTCCTGACGCGGGCAGCGACCGAGTTCGTGACACCGCTGAGCGTGTCGGCGCTGGCCGGGGAAAAGGTCTATACCGACCTCTTCGACCTGACCGACGAGGCCGAGATGGGCCATATCCAGCTGTCCCGCGTCGCCGACCTCGTGGTCGTGGCCCCGGCGACGGCCGACCTGATGGCCAAGATGGCGGGCGGCCATGCGAATGACCTCGCCTCGACCCTGCTGATGGCGACGGACACGCCCGTGATGATCGCGCCGGCGATGAACGTGCGGATGTGGGACCATCCCGCGACGCAGCGCAACCTCGCCACGCTGAAATTCGACGGGGTGCGCGTGGTCGGCCCCAACGAGGGCGACATGGCCTGCGGCGAATACGGGCCGGGCCGCATGGCCGAGCCGCTGGAGATCGTAGCGGCGATCAAGGCGGCGCTGACGGACGGGCCGTTGAAGGACAAGCGCGTGCTTGTCACGTCCGGCCCCACGCACGAACCCATCGACCCGGTGCGATACATTGCCAACCGGTCCTCCGGCGCGCAGGGCACGGCGATTGCCGAAAGCCTGCGCGACCTCGGCGCCGAGGTGATCTTTGTGACCGGCCCGGCCACGGCGGCGCGCCCTGACGGTGTGACCGTGGTCGAGGTGGAAACCGCGCGCGAGATGCGCGAGGCGGTGATGGCCTCGCTGCCGGTCGATGCCGGAGTCTTTGCCGCCGCCGTCGCGGACTGGCGGGTGGACGGCGCGGGCGCGTCGAAGATCAAGAAGGTCGCCGGCAAGTTGCCCAGCCTGTCCTTCGTCGAGAATCCCGACATCCTGGCCGAGGTCTCGCAACTGGCCGAGGGACGGCCCCAACTCGTCGTGGGCTTCGCCGCCGAGACGGATGACGTGGTGACCCATGCCACGGCGAAACGCGTGCGCAAGGGCTGTGACTGGATCGTGGCGAACGACGTGCGCCCCGAGACGGGCATCATGGGTGGGTCCGAGAACGCTGTGGTCCTGATCTCGGCGGACGGGGCAGAGGATTGGCCCCGCATGGGCAAGCGCGACGTGGCGCGCCGTCTGGCCGAGCGGATTGCGGCGGCGCTGCTATAGGCGCGGCCCGGAGAGCGCCCACCCGCCCACCCCGCCCTCCGGGGCCGCGCGGATCGGGTGGACGCAAAGGCGGAATTGTCGAAGGAAGAAACAGTCGTGATCGAGATCGCCTTTCAATGGGATGACGGTGCGGACCGCGCCCTGGGGCTGCCGGTCTATGCCACGGACGGCGCTGCGGGGGCCGACCTGCGCGCCAACCTGCCCGACCGGGGCCGGATCGTTCTGGAGCCGGGCGGACGCGCGCTGGTTCCCACCGGCCTGCGACTGGCGATCCCCGAGGGCTACGAGGTGCAAGTGCGGCCACGGTCCGGCCTTGCACTGAAACACGGGATCACGCTGCCCAACGCGCCCGGCACCATCGACAGCGACTATCGCGGACCGCTGGGGGTGATCGTGCTGAACGCCGGGGCCGAGCCCTTTGTCATTGTTCATGGCGACCGGATCGCGCAGATGGTTGTCGCGCCGGTATTGCGCGCCAGTTTCCACGAGGTTGAGGCGCTGCCGGATTCGGCGCGCGGTGACGGCGGGTTCGGATCGACGGGAAGGGACTGAGATGCTGCTTGTTCTGGGGCTGGTCGCCGCGATCTGGGGGCTGGGGCAGCTGATGGGCGTGCCCAAGGCGGCGCGCGGCTACATGATCGGACTGCTTTATGTCGTCATCCTGGCGGTGCACGTCGTGCTGCCCTTTGGCCACCCCTTGCGCGCGGCGACAGGCGGCAGCGCGGCGCTTTGGCTGATCCTGGGCGGCTTCGGCGCCCTGGGCCTGGCCTATGCACTGGTGCTGCGGCGGCTGCGCGGCCGGGCGCAGGCCAAGGAGGCTGCCGAGGCCCCCGCCCCGCGCCCCGGCAAGTTCCAGGATGGCGAGTTGGAGCGCTATGCGCGCCACATCGTCCTGCGCGAACTGGGCGGCCCGGGTCAGGCGCGGCTGAAACAGGCGAAGGTTCTGGTCATCGGGGCGGGGGGGCTTGGCTCTCCGGCGCTGCTCTATCTGGCGGCAGCGGGCGTCGGCACGGTGGGCGTGATCGACGACGACACGGTCGATACGGGCAACCTCCAACGGCAGGTCATCCACCAAGACGCGCGCATCGGCATGCCCAAGGTCTTTTCCGCCGAGGCGGCCATGAAGGCGCTGAACCCCTACATCACCGTGCGCCCTTACAAGCGGCGCCTGACCGAGGAAATCGCCGGGGGCCTGTTCGGCGATTACGACCTGGTCCTGGACGGCACCGACAATTTCACCGCGCGCTACCTGTCGAACCGGGTGGCGGTCGAGAAGGGCATGCCGCTGATCTCGGGCGCGCTGAGCCAGTGGGAAGGGCAGATCAGCGTCTTCGACCCTGCTCGCGGCGGGCCGTGTTACCAATGCGTCTTCCCCGAAGTTCCCGCGCCTGGTCTTGCGCCCTCCTGCGCCGAGGCGGGGGTTCTCGGGCCGCTGCCTGGCGTGATCGGGTCGATGATGGCGGTCGAGGCGGTCAAGCTGCTCGCCGATGCCGGCCAGCCGCTGCGGGGCGAGATGCTGATCTACGACGCGCTCTGGGGCGAGACGCGGAAGATCGCGCTGAAGCCGCGGGCGGATTGCCCGGTCTGCGCGGGCAAAGGGGCTCTGCCCCCGGCTGCCTGAGGCAGCCTCCCCCGGAGTTTGCCGGGCAAGATGAAGCGGCGATTGCGGAGTGCCGGGTGCCGGCCTACCTATTGTGCAACCAACAGGAGACCTGCATGACCAACCCGCTTCTCGCCCCCTGGGACACGCCCTTTGACCTGCCGCCCTTCACGGCGATTTCCGACGCTGATTTCGCGCCTGCCTTCGCCGAGGCGCTGGAGCTGCACCTGGCCGAGATCGACGGCATCGCGGACAACCCCGATGCGCCCACATTCGCCAACACGATCGAGGCGATGGAAGGCGCGGGCGAGGCGCTGGACAAGGTGCTGTCGGTCTTTTTCAACGTGGCGGGCGCCGACAGCAACGAGGCGCGCCAGGCGCTCCAGCGGGAGTTCTCGCCGAAACTCGCGGCGCATTCCTCGGCCATCTACTCGAATGAAACGCTTTTCGCGCGGGTCCGCGACCTGTGGGATCGAAAGGACGATCTGGACCTGACAGACGAGGAGGCGCGCGTTCTCTACCTGACGCATCGCGGTTTCGTCCGGGCTGGTGCGGCCTTGCAGGGCGACGCCGCGGAGCGGATGAAGGCGGTCAAGGAGCGGCTCGCCGTGCTGGGCACGCAGTTCACGCAGAACCTGCTCAAGGACGAATCTGACTGGATGATGCTGTTGTCGGAGGACGACCTCGCGGGCCTGCCGGATTTCGTCGTGGATGGCGCGCGGTCGGCCGGTGAGGCGGCGGGCAAGGACGGCCCGGTCATCACCCTGTCGCGCAGCCTGATCGTGCCCTTCCTGCAATTCAGCCCGCGCCGCGACCTGCGGGAAAAGGCCTGGCGAGCCTGGTCGATGCGGGGCGAGAATGGCGGCGAGACGGACAATCGCGGCATCGCGGCCGAGACTCTGAAACTGCGGGAAGAGCGGGCGAAACTGCTGGGCTACGAGGATTTCGCGCGCTTCAAGCTGGAAACCGAGATGGCGGGAACGCCGGACCGGGTGCGCGACCTGCTTATGCAGGTCTGGGAACCGGCCCGCGCCACCGCGACGAAGGACGCCGCCGAGATGGAGGCGATGCTGCGTGCCGACGGTCATGCCGGGCCGCTGGAGCCGTGGGACTGGCGCTACTACGCGGAGAAGCGGCGCAAGGCTTTGCACGATCTCGATGAGGCGGAACTGAAACCCTATCTCCAGCTCGACCGTATAATCGAGGCGTCTTTTGCCTGTGCCAACCGCCTGTTCGGGCTGGACTTCGCGCCGCTGGACGTGGCGCTGTACCACCCGGACGCGCGGGCGTGGGAGGTCACACGGGACGGCAAGCACCTGGCGGTTTTCATCGGGGATTACTTTGCCCGGTCGTCGAAACGGTCGGGCGCGTGGTGTTCCGCCTTCCGCAGCCAGGCCAGGCGGCCAGTGGAAAAGACGCCCGTCGTGGTCAATGTCTGCAACTTCGCCAAGCCGTCCAAAGGCAAGCCCGCGCTGCTGTCCTACGACGACGCGCGCACGCTGTTCCACGAGTTCGGCCATGCGCTGCACCAGATGCTGTCGGATGTCGAGTTCGGCAGCGTCTCGGGCACCAGCGTGGCGCGGGATTTCGTCGAATTGCCCTCGCAGCTCTATGAACACTGGCTGGAGGTGCCCGAGGTCCTGGCCGAATTCGCCACCCATGCCGAGACCGGAGAGCCGATGCCGCAGGCGCTGCTCGACAAGGTGCTGAAGGCCGCGACCTTCGACATGGGTTTCCAGACGGTGGAATATGTCGCCTCGGCGCTGGTGGACCTCGAATTTCATTCCGGCCCCGCGCCCGCCGACCCGATGCAGAAACAGGCCGAGGTGCTGGAGGGGCTTGGCATGCCGCGCGCCATCGCCATGCGGCACGCGACACCGCATTTTGCGCATGTCTTTGCCGGCGACGGCTATAGCAGCGGCTACTACAGCTACATGTGGTCAGAGGTGATGGATGCCGACGCCTTCGAGGCCTTCGAGGAGGCGGGTGGCGCGTTCGACCCGGCCACCGCCGAGAAGCTGGAGAAGTTCATCCTGTCGCGCGGCGGCTCGGAAGAGGCCGAGGCGCTGTACATGCAGTTCCGCGGCCGGATGCCGGGCGTCGAGGCGCTTCTGCGCGGGCGCGGCCTCGCGGCGTGAACGACTTGTCAAACGCGTCGGTCCCGGGTCTGACCCCGGGCCGACGCGCAGTCAGAATGCCAGCCGTTCCAGCGTGAAACCCTCGGCCTCCAGCAGGGCCAGAACCCCGTCCGGGCCGCTAAGATGTGCTGCGCCGAAGGCAGCGACCACCGGCCCATCGGCCTGATCCAGCGTGTCCAGGATCACCGGAATCCAGGCGCGGTTGCGACCGGCCAGCAGTGCGTCGTCCATCGCGGCGAAGATCGCGCGGTTCTCGGCGTCGTCGAGAATGCCGAAACGGGGGGCGAGCACCTCTGTTACCGCCCAGCTTTCGGCATGGGCCTCGTCGAAATAGCTGGCCAGCAGCGTTGCGAACAGGTCGTCCGCAGCACCTTCGGGAATCAGCGCGGCGCGCAGCATCGATACTTGCGTCTCGATCGGGGTTTCAGCGAAGGCATTGAAGGCCGTGTCGAAGGGTTCCAATGCGCGGGTCGGCACTTCTGCCGCGCCAGCCCGCGCCTCGATCCGCGAATCCAGTCCGCCGTCCTTGGCGCTGGCCAGGTCGATGCAGGTGGGCATGGACAGCAGCATGGCGACATACCAGGGCCGCATCTTGGCCGCCATGACAGGGGGCAGGCCACGGGCGCGCATCGCCTCGGCCAGCGCGTCCCAGTCATCGCCCATCAGGTCGGGCAAAGAGCTTTCGGTCAGGACCAGCAGTTCGGGCCGGGTGGCCAGGCTGGCTTGCAGTTGGGCTTCCTCGCGGTCGGTCACTTCCAGCAGCACCGCGTCCGCCTCGTCGATCAGCGGGTCGATCCGGTCCATGATCGCGTCGAACCGGGGATCGTCGAGATGCATCGTGCCGACGAGGTGCAGCACCGAGCCGTCCCGGGTGGCGCGCCAGTGGTTGCCGGCCGGAAACGGGCGCCCCTCGACCATTGTGGTCAGCATCCTGCGTTCGTCCGCGTTCAGGGTGGCGCGCAAGTCCTGCCCGGAACAGGCGGCGAGGGCGGGCAGGGTCAGGCCCAGCCAGATCAGAAGGGCGGTCAGCAGGCGGGTCATCTGTGCTCCGGTTCTTGTGCGCGGGCCATCCTCGCGGCAAAGCTGGCAGGCATGAGGCGGGAAAGCGAACTTTATGCGCCGGTCAAGGCCTTGTTGGAGTCGCAGGGCTACGAGGTCAAGGGCGAGGTCGGCGCGGCCGACCTGGTGGCGGTGCGCGGCGACGCGCCCCCGGTCATCGTGGAACTGAAGTTGCGCATCACGCTGTCGCTGTTCCACCAGGCCTGCGCGCGGTTGCGGATCACCGACCATGTCTATGTCGCGGTGGCGAAACCCACGGGGCGCACGGCGCGGCGGGCGGTCAAGGATAACCTGGCGCTGTGCCGGCGGCTGGGCCTGGGGTTCATCGTGGTCCTGGCGGATGGTCGGGTCGAGGTGATGTGCGATCCCGGTCCCTACATGCCCCGCAAAGACAAGACGCGGGCGGCGCGGCTGTTGCGCGAGTTCCAGCGTCTGCGTGGCGATCCGAACGAGGGCGGCGCGACGCGGCACGGGATCGTCACCGCCTACCGGCAGGATGCCTTGGCCTGTGCATTGCACCTTGCCGGGAAGGGTCCGTCACGCGGACGCGACGTGGCGCAGGCGACCGGCATCGCGCGGGCGACCACCCTGATGCGCGACAATCACTACGGCTGGTTCGAGAAGGTCTCGACCGGGGTCTACGCGCTGACCGAGGCGGGGCGGCTGGGACTGGCCGACTGGGATGGCAGCCTGCCGGGCTAGGCGCGAATCCCTGCGGGTCGTGCCTTCAGGCCCGGCCCTTCATGCGCAGTCTTTCGCGGTGCAGCGTGTACAGCCCCGAGGCGATGATGATCGCACAGCCCACGATCGTCCAGTGATCGGGCAGATCTCCGAAGGCGATGAAACCATAGATCGTGCCCCAGAGGATCAGCGAGTAATGCAGCGGAGCCAGCACCACCGCCTGCGCCATGTCCAGTGCGCGGATGACCAGGATCTCTCCCAGCGCGGCAGTCAGGGAAAGGCCCACGATCAACGCCCAGCTGCGTGCGTCGGGCGGGGCGATCCAGACAAAGGGCAGCGCGATGCTGAGCACGCCCGTCGCGGTCAGCGCGGTATAGGCCACCGTCGTCTCGATGCTGTCGGTGCCCGACAGCAGTCGCGACAGGACCTGTCGCGCTGCGAACAGCCCCGCCGCCGCCACCACCAGCAGGATCGCCGGGTGGAAAACGCCCAGCCCCGGCCGGATCACGATCAGCATCCCGACGAAGCCCACGACCACCGCGGCCCAGCGTCTCGGCCCCACCGGCTCGCGCAGAAGGACCGCGCCGGCGATGGTCAGCATGAAGGGCGCGACAAAGGACACGGCCACGGCGCTGGCCAGCGGCACATGCTTGACCGCCGTTACGAAGAGAAAGGCCGACCCTGCGGCGGCAAGCCCCCGCACGATTTGCGGACCGGGCCGGTGTGCGCGCAGGATATGCGTACCGCGCCAGGCCAGCAGAACGATCACCCCCAGCGTCAGCCCGGCCGAGCGCAACCAGACGATCTGGAGCGGGTGGAACGTGTCGGTCAGCAGCTTGGCTTGAACGTCACCGCTGGCGAACAGGAAGAAGCCCATCAGCATCAGCCCGATGCCCTTCACGTTCTGGGCGTTCTGCGCCGCAGGGTCGGGCTCCGCATGGCGGATCGGGGTGGCGGGCTGAAGCGGCATGGGCGGGGGTCCTGTGCGAAAGGCACGCGGCGACGCTATCGCGGCCCGCGCATGATGGAAAGCGCGCAAAGCGCCTGCGGTTCCCCGGCCGGCGCTGATTTTCTGCAAGCCCTGTGTTGACACGACTCGCGCCCGTCCCTAATTAGCGACCGTTAGCACTCGACGCGGATGAGTGCTAACGGGGTTCGCCCATAAGGGGGATCTCAAGGATAAACTTTGAGCTAGGAGACTCGAAGATGGCATTCAAACCGCTTCATGACCGCGTGCTGGTCCGTCGCGTGAAGAGCGACGAGAAGACGGCTGGTGGGCTGATCATTCCGGACAGCGCCAAGGAAAAGCCGGCTGAAGGCGTGGTTGTCGCGTGTGGCGAAGGTGCACGCAAGGACAGCGGCGAACTGATCGCGATGGCGGTCAGCGAAGGCGACCGCATCCTGTTCGGCAAGTGGTCGGGCACCGAGGTTTCGGTCGGCGGCGAAGAGCTGCTGATCATGAAGGAAAGCGACATCCTCGGCATCATCACGGACGACGCAGCCGCAAAGGCCGCGTGAACCCGTCCTGACAGCCTGAACGAACTTCTGAAAGGAACATAGGAAATGGCCGCTAAAGACGTGAAATTCGACACCGAAGCCCGCACCAAGATGCTGCGCGGCGTTAACATCCTGGCCGACGCGGTCAAGGTGACGCTGGGCCCCAAGGGCCGCAACGTGGTGCTGGACAAGTCCTTCGGCGCTCCGCGCATCACCAAGGATGGTGTGTCGGTCGCCAAGGAAATCGAACTGGAAGACAAGTTCGAGAACATGGGCGCGCAGATGGTGAAAGAAGTCGCCTCGCGCACCAATGACGAGGCCGGCGACGGCACCACCACCGCGACGGTTCTGGCCCAGGCCATCGTCAAGGAAGGCATGAAGGCGGTTGCCGCCGGCATGAACCCGATGGACCTCAAGCGGGGCATTGACCTCGCAACCTCCAAGGTCGTCCAGGCCATCAAGGACGCCGCCCGCACCGTCGAGAACTCGGACGAAGTTGCGCAGGTCGGCACCATCTCGGCCAACGGCGAAGCTGAAATCGGCCGCCAGATCGCCGACGCGATGCAGAAAGTCGGCAACGAGGGCGTCATCACCGTCGAAGAGAATAAGGGCCTCGAGACCGAGACCGACGTTGTCGAGGGCATGCAGTTCGACCGTGGCTACCTGTCGCCGTACTTCGTGACCAACGCCGACAAGATGGTCGCCGAGCTGGAAGACGCCATCATCCTGCTGCACGAGAAGAAGCTCTCGTCGCTGCAGCCGATGGTTCCGCTGCTCGAGCAGGTGATCCAGTCGCAGAAGCCGCTGCTGATCATCGCCGAGGACGTGGAAGGCGAAGCGCTGGCGACCCTCGTGGTCAACAAGCTGCGTGGCGGACTCAAGATCGCTGCCGTCAAGGCACCGGGCTTTGGCGATCGCCGCAAGGCCATGCTGCAGGACATCGCGATACTGACCGGCGGCCAGGTCATCTCCGAAGACCTTGGCATGAAGCTTGAGAACGTGACCATCGACATGCTTGGCTCGGCCAAGAAGGTCACGATCACCAAGGACGAGACCACGATCGTCGATGGTGCCGGCGAAAAGGCCGAGATCCAGGCGCGCGTCGCCCAGATCCGCAACCAGATCGAGGAAACCACCTCTGACTACGACCGTGAGAAGCTGCAGGAGCGCGTTGCCAAGCTGGCAGGCGGTGTTGCCGTTATCCGCGTCGGCGGCATGACCGAAGTCGAAGTCAAAGAGCGCAAGGACCGCGTTGATGACGCTCTGAACGCGACCCGCGCAGCGGTGCAGGAAGGCATCGTCGTCGGCGGCGGCGTGGCCCTGGTGCAGGGTGCCAAGAAGCTCGAAGGTCTGACCGGCGTGAACAGCGACCAGAACGCGGGTATCGCCATCGTGCGCCGCGCCCTGGAAGCTCCGCTTCGCCAGATCGCCGAGAACGCCGGTGTGGACGGTTCGGTCGTGGCGGGCAAGATCCGCGAATCGAACGATCCGAAGTTCGGCTACAATGCGCAGACCGATGAATATGGCGACATGTTCAAGTTCGGGGTCATCGACCCGGCAAAGGTTGTCCGCACCGCGCTGGAAGACGCAGCCTCGATCGCAGGCCTGCTGATCACCACCGAAGCGATGGTGGCCGACAAGCCGCAGAAGGAAAACGCCGGCGGCGGCATGCCCGACATGGGCGGCATGGGCGGCATGATGTAAGACGGCCTTCCTTCGGGAAGACCGGTCGCTCTGCGATCGAAGGGGCGCCTCCGTGGCGCCCCTTTTTCATGTCTTCCTGGCCGCTCGCTGCGACATCGCGCTGCGCCCGTCGGCGGGAATTTCGCCAAGGTTTTCACCCGGTCTTAATCCCCCATTGCGCAAATTGCGCCAAAAGGGGGCGCTTCATGCGGCTATACCGGATCCTGGACAAACTCTTTCCGTCGTCCTTCGGGGCAAAGGTCTGTTTCGTCGTGATCTGCGCCGGGATTCTGCCGCCGGGCATCATCGCGTTACACCTTTTCCTGACCGGCGGGGCAGAGGCGCTGGCGTCGCCCTTTCTCGTCTTGGGCGCCATGGGCAGCGGGGGCGCGGTCTTCCTGACCATTGTCGCTGTGCAGGCGCTGCTGCAGGCGCTGCATGAACTCACCCATGCGCTGCATGACATGCAGGGGCGGCGGATCTACCGGCCCTTGCCGACGCGGTTCGGCGACGAGATCGGGCTGGCCATGCGCTCGGCCAACAGGATGGCCGAGGCGTTGGGCGCCCGTGTCGACCCGGCGCTGGTCGACAGCTGCATCGATCCGCTCACTGGCGTCTTTACCGCCGAGGGGTTCGATACGGCGCTGCGCGAGGCGCGTGGCGGCACCATGCTGGCGATCGAGCTCGACGATTTCACCGGCCTGAATGCCGCGGATGACGGGATCGCTGCCGACCGGATCCTTGTGATCATCGGACGCGTGCTGCGTGAGGCTGTGCGCAAGGGCGATGTGGTCGGCTATTGCACACCCGGTGCCTTCAGCGTCTTTCTCTCCGGCGCCGGGCGCGAGGTCGCGCGCCACGTCGCGGAACGAATCCGGCAGCAGGTGGCGCGGGAAACCGCCCCGTTCGAGCCGCCGGTCACCGTCTCTGTGGGTCTCGCCGTGCGCAACCCCGAAGAAGAGGTGTCGGGCCTCATGCGGCGCGCCGAAGAGGCGCTGGACCACGCCCGCAGCGGCGGGCGCGACCGGGTGGCGCTGGCCGGGGGCTGACCGCCGCACCCTTGCAGTGCGCCGCTGCATCCGCATTCTGGCGGCATGAAGATCCTGCAACCGAATCTGGAAATGCCCTTCTGGGACCGCGGGCAACGTGTCGCCGGCGTCGACGAGGTCGGGCGCGGTCCCCTGGCCGGGCCGGTCGTCGCGGCGGCGGTCATCCTCGATCCCGCCTGCTGGCCCGAGGGGTTGGCGGACTCCAAGACGCTGAGCGCGAAGCGGCGCGAGGCGTTGACCGAGATCATCCGCGCGCAGGCGCAGGTCGGCATCGGCGAGGCGAGCGTCGAGGAGATCGACCGCCTGAACATCCTCCAGGCCACCTATCTCGCCATGCGCCGCGCCATCGCCGCGCTGCCCGTCGCACCGCATTACCTGCTGATCGACGGCAACCGCCTGCCGCCCGGTCTGCCCTGCCCGGCGACCACCGTCGTGCGGGGCGACAGCCAGTCGCCGAGCATCGCGGCGGCCTCGATTGTGGCCAAAACGTGGCGGGATCTTGGCATGAAAATGATCGCGCAACACTTCCCCGGATACGGTTGGGAAACCAACGCGGGATACCCCACGAAGTGTCACAAAAACGCACTCCGAAATCTTGGGGTTACCCCACACCATAGACGTTCGTTCAAGCCGGTCCACGATATCTTGTGGCAAGGGAAAAACCTAACCGACTGATTCAAAATTATAATTGACCGTGAATCGCATCTGACTCAGATTCGTCCTCAACCACAGAGCGCGCCAATGCGCCGGGGACAGAGGCAGAGAATGACGAAGATGACGACGATCAAGGGCGCCCCGGCGCTCCCCCTCAACACGATCCTGGCAGGCGACTGCGTGGAGGTCATGAACAGCCTCCCCGAGGCGTCCGTTGACCTGATCTTTGCTGACCCGCCTTACAACCTGCAATTGAAGGGCGAGTTGCATCGTCCCGACAATTCGCGGGTCGACGCGGTTGACGACCACTGGGACCAGTTCGACACCTTCGCAGCCTATGACCGGTTCACACGCGACTGGCTGGCCGCCGCGCGCCGTCTGCTGAAGCCCGATGGCGCGATCTGGGTGATCGGCAGCTATCACAACATCTTCCGCGTCGGAGCGTCCCTGCAGGATGCCGGCTACTGGATCCTGAACGACGTGGTCTGGCGCAAGTCGAACCCGATGCCGAACTTCCGCGGCAAACGCTTTACGAACGCGCATGAGACGATGATCTGGGCGTCGAAATCCGAAGGGGCGAAATACACCTTCAACTACGAGGCGCTGAAGTCGCTCAACGAGGGCGTGCAGATGCGCAGCGACTGGGTCCTGCCGATCTGCAATGGCGGCGAGCGGCTGAAGGACGCCGCCGGGGACAAGGCGCACCCCACCCAGAAACCGATGAGCCTGCTGCATCGCGTCCTGGTGGCCAGCACCCACCCGGGCGACGTTGTGCTGGATCCGTTCTTCGGCACCGGCACGACCGGGGCCGTGGCCAAGATGCTGGGCCGCGACTGGATCGGGATCGAACGCGAGGCCGCCTATCGCGAGGTCGCGCAGGCACGCATCGACGACATCCGCCCCTTCGACAAGGGTGCGCTGGAGGTCACGAAATCCAAGCGCGCCGAGCCTCGTGTGCCCTTCGGCCAACTGGTTGAACGCGGCATGCTGCGCCCGGGCGAGGAATTGTGGAGCATGAACGGCCGCCACCGCGCCAAGGTTCGCGCCGATGGCACGCTCATCGGCAACGACGTCAAGGGCTCGATCCACCAGGTCGGCGCGCATCTCGAAGGCGCGCCCAGCTGCAACGGCTGGACCTACTGGTGCTTCCGGCGCGACGGCAAGACCGTGCCGATCGACGTGCTGCGCCAGCAGATCCGCGCCGAGATGGACGACTGCGCCACCTGATCCCCGCAAGGGACCGAGACACCGCCAGCGCCCCCCATTCGCGCGGGGCGCGCGCCTCCCCGCCTGCTTGTCAGGCGGGGCTTTTTCGTTTGCGAACCCGCGCTTGACGCCGCGCGCCCGGACAGGCATGACGCCTCAAAACGGGGGCTTCCATGGACATGCGCGCGATCCTGATGGGGCTGGCCTTTGCGGTCATGTGGTCCTCTGCCTTCACTTCGGCGCGGATCATCGTCGCGGCCGCGCCGCCGCTGTCAGCTTTGGCGCTGCGCTTTCTCATCTCGGGTCTGCTGGCGATCCTGCTGGCGCGGGCGCTTGGGCAGTCCTGGCGGCTGACCCGCGCGCAGTGGCGCGCGACCGTGATCTTCGGCATCAGCCAGAACGCGTTGTACCTGGGGCTGAATTTCGTGGCGATGCAGACGATCGAGGCGTCGCTGGCCGCCATCGTCGCCTCGACCATGCCGTTGCTGGTGGCGCTGTCGGGCTGGCTGTTCCTGGGCCAGTCGCTGCGGCCGCTGACCCTGCTGGGGCTGGTGGCGGGCTTTGCCGGGGTGGCGCTGATCATGGGATCGCGTTTTGGCGGCGGGGTCGATCCCTTTGGCCTGGCGCTCTGCGTGGGCGGGGTGATCGCGTTGACGGTCGCAACCCTGTCGCTGCGCAATGCCAGTTCGGGGGGCAGTTTCCTGATGGTGGTGGGCTTGCAGATGCTGGTGGGCTCTGCCGCGCTGTTCCCCGTCGCGCTGGCGACAGAGACGCTTCAGGTACAGATGTCGCCGACGCTGGTGCTTGCCTTTGCCTATACGACGCTTGTGCCGGGGCTGGCGGCAACCGTTGTCTGGTTCTACCTGGTTGACCGGATCGGCGCGGTTCGCGCGGCCACCTTCCACTTCCTCAACCCGTTTTTCGGCGTGGCCATCGCCGCCGTCCTGCTGAACGAAAGGATGGGCTTGCTGGACGCGGTCGGGGTGGCGGTGATCGCGCTTGGCATCCTTTCCGTGCAACTGTCGCGTCTTCCGGCCGCTCGGCCCCGCTCCGGCTGACTGAATCCTGTTCGCCACCAAGGCTTCCTTAACGGATTGGGCTGTATCACGAGCCCGGAGCCGAGGGGAAAGGGCACAGGATGAGCAGACTCAGGATTGGCGCACAGGTTCTTGTTCTTGCGGGAATGATCATTGCCGGCCTTGTGCTGGTGTCCGTGATGTCCGTTCTGGTGAACGCGGGACAATCCGAAAAGATCGCGCAGTCGCGGACGATTGCGGCCAAGACGGCGATGATGGCCGACGTGAAGGAAGATGTCGAGGACGCCGCGTATTTCCTCTATCGCTTCGCCACCGGGGACGTGGCCGCGCTGTCCGAGGTGCAGGCGAATCTCGATGAAATCGCGACCGAAGGGCAAAGGGCCCGGACGTTGTTCGCGAATGCCGACGGCAGCGTGGCGCAGACCGGGATGATGCTGGCCGCCGCCATCGACGCCGTTGCGGCCTTGTCCGACCGGATTGCAGGGCTGCCCGAGGTCGACACGTTCGACCGCCGCGGCGTTGTCGAGCGCGAACTGCTGCCGGTGCTCTCCGGCCAGGCCGAGGCCGTCGATGCCGCCCAGCAGGCCCTGACCGAGGAAAGGAGCGCGGTTTATGCTTCGCTCGATGCCGAGGCGGCCTTTGCCCAGGTGTTGCTACTGGTGATCAATGGTGTCGTGATTGCGGGCTCGGTCGGCTGCGCCCTGTTCTTCGGCCGGCAACTGGCCGCCCCCGTGCGCCGGCTGGACGAAACCGTAAAGTCCATCGCCGACCGGAACTATACCGTCGAGGTGCCCGATACCGCGCGTCGCGACGAGGTGGGCGCGATCGCCCGCGCCCTGTCGGACCTGCGCAACCGGCTGGCAGAAAGCGATGCCGAGGCAGAAGCAGAGCAGGCCCGTGCCGACCGCCGCCTCGCGCTGTTCAAGTCGCTGGGCGACAGCATGGCGGCGTTGTCGCGGGGCGATGTCTCGCGCCGAATGGACGGTGGCCAGTATCGTGAGCTTGGCGCCGACTATGTCCGGCTCTGCGAGGACTTCAACGGCCTCTCGATCGTGATCGCCGATCTGTTCACCTCGCTGCGGGCCAGCATCGATACGGTCGCGCAAAGCTCGCAGGACTTGTCTGGCATGTCCGACGAACTGTCGACGCGGGCCGAAACCCAGGCCGCGACACTCGAGGAGACGGCGGCCGCCATCGAGGAACTCTCGCAAAGCGTGTCCAGCGCCGCCGATCGCGCGGGCGAGGCTGATATCCAGGTCGAAGAAGGCCGTCGCCGTGCCGAAGAGGGGGGCGTCGTGATGGAGAAGGCGCTGATGGCGATGGGGTCCATCGCAAAATCCTCGGAACGCATCACCCAGATCATCGGCGTGATCGACGACATCGCCTTCCAGACCAACCTGCTGGCGCTGAACGCCGGCGTCGAGGCGGCCCGCGCCGGCGAATCCGGCAAGGGCTTCTCGGTGGTCGCTTCCGAAGTGCGGTCCCTGGCGCAGCGCGCCTCTGAATCGGCGCGCGAGATCAAGGATCTTGTGATCGGCTCCACCAAGGAGGTCGAGGATGGTGAAAAGCTGGTGCAGGAAACCAGCGTCATGCTGGGTCAGATCGTCGAAAGCGTGAAAATCGTTTCTGGCCTGGTGTCCGAGATCGCCACCTCGGCCAAGGAACAGGCGTCGGGTCTGCGCGAGATCAACACCGGCATGTCCGAACTGGACAGCGTGACGCAAAAGAACGCCGCCATGGTGAACGAGACGACCGCCGCCAGCACCCAGCTCAAGGAAGAGGCGGGCCGTCTCGCCGACCTTCTGGCGCAGTTCTCGCAGGGCGCGGCCGTCGAGGCGGTTTCCGCACCGGTTGCCGCCCGTCGGGCTCCGGTGGAACCCGCGCCGCGGCCAACCCAGCCCGCGCAACCGGCAAAGCCGCCCATCGCGACCATCGACAAGCCGGCACCAGCCCCGATGAAGAAGGCCAGCGGCAGCGATCTCAGCCTCTGGCAGGAGTTCTAGTATCCACGAGCTGGCGCGGCGCCCTGAGCATCACGTGGCACCGCGCCACGGCCACCAAGCATGGCCTGGCCCGGCTGCCCGGTCGAGGGCGGGGCGTCTCAGGCGCCCGGCCCGATACGCCCGCCTGCCGCGCCGACCTGGCCGCGATGCAGCAGCAGGTGATCGAGGATCACGCAGGCCATCATGGCCTCGCCCACCGGCACGGCGCGGATGCCGACGCACGGATCGTGACGCCCCTTGGTCACGATATCGGTATCCTCTCCGGACCTGGTGATCGTGCGGCGCGAGGTCAGGATTGACGAGGTCGGCTTGACCGAAAAGCGCACGACCACCTCCTGCCCGGTGGAAATCCCGCCTAGGATTCCGCCCGCATGGTTCGAGGTATAGACCGGCCCATCCGGGCCCATGCGGATCTCGTCGGCATTCTCGGTGCCGGTCAGCGCGGCGGCGGCCATGCCATCGCCGATCTCGACCCCCTTGACCGCGTTGATCGACATCATCGCGGCGGCCAGATCGGTATCCAGCTTGCCATAGATCGGGGCGCCCAGACCGGCCGGAACACCGCGGGCCACCACCTCGATCACCGCGCCCACGCTGTCTCCGGACTTGCGCAGCGCGTCGAGATACTCGGCCCAGTCCGCAGCCGCGACCGGATCGGGGCACCAGAACGGGTTGCGCGGGATCTCGGCCATGTCGTAGCGCGCAGGCTCGGCCCGGCGCGGCCCCATCTGCACCATGTAGCCCGTGATCTCGACCGAGGGCGCCAGCGCCGCCAGTGCCGCGCGCGCCAGCCCGCCCGCCGCCACACGTGCCGCCGTCTCGCGTGCCGAGGATCGACCCCCGCCGCGATAATCGCGAATGCCGTATTTCTGCCAGTAGGTGATGTCGGCATGGCCTGGGCGGAATTTCTCGGCGATGTCGCCGTAATCCTTCGACCGCTGATCGGTGTTCTCGATCATCAGCTGCACCGGCGTTCCGGTCGTCCGGCCCTCGAACACGCCCGACAGGATGCGCACGGCGTCCGGCTCGCGCCGCTGGGTCGTATACTTGTTCTGGCCCGGCTTGCGCTTGTCCATCCAGTGCTGGAGCATCGCCTCGTCCACCGCGATCCCCGGCGGGCAGCCATCCACGGTTGCACCCAGCGCCGGCCCATGGCTTTCGCCCCAGGTGGTGACGCGAAACAGATGTCCGTAGGTGTTCAGGCTCATGGCGCGGTCTCCTTTGCCTTGGGTGTTAGGGCAGGGGGCGCGGGGCCTCAAGGGATTTCGCTTGAAGCCGCACCGCTCTCGCCCTAGCTTGCGCCTCACCTCGGGGTGGTGGCGCATCAGCCGCCTGAGATGTCCGTGACGCCGGACGAACCCGTCGAACCTGAACCGGTTAACACCGGCGGAGGGAAGGTTGTGCGGTCTCCGACCATACCTGCCCGACGCCGCAGATATGGAGAAGGGCCATGAAGGCACTCACATTTGCAGCGGCATTCCTGACAGCCACGGCGGCCTCGGCCTCTGGCACGCTGACGGTCTATGCACCTGACTATTTCACCTCGGAATGGGGCCCCGGCCCGAAGATCGAAGAGCTTTTCGAGGCGCAATGCGATTGCGACCTGCAATGGCGGCCCGGCGACCTGCTGCCGCGCATCCTGCTGGAGGGCGCGCGGACCGAGGCCGACGTGGTCATCGGTCTGAACACCGACGTCACGAAGCAGGCGCGCGAGTCGGGCCTCTTCGCCCCGCACGGCGTCGATCTTGCGCCGCTGACATTGCCCATCGACTGGACGGACGAGGTTTTCCTGCCATTCAACTACGGCCACACGGCCTTTGTCTATGACACGACCCGCGTGGCCAACCCGCCCGCCAGCTTTGCCGCGCTGCTCGAGGCGCCCGACGACCTGCGGTTGGTGATCCAGGACCCGCGCAGCTCGATCTCTGGCCTCGCTCTCGTGCTGTGGGTGCGGGCGGTCTTTGGCGACGAGGCGCAGGAGGCCTGGGCGAAACTGGCGCCGAAGATCGTCACCGTGACGCGCGGCTGGTCGGAAAGCTATGGCCTGTTCACCGATGGCGAGGCCGACATGGTGCTGAGCTATACGACCTCGCCGGCCTATCACATCATCGCCGAGGGTGATGAGACCAAGAAGGCCGCGATCTTCCCCGAGGGACATTATTTCATGGTCGAACTCGCGGCAAAGCTGGCGGGAACCGACAATCCCGAGTTGGCCGACCAGTTCATGGCCTTCATCCTGTCCGAGGACTTCCAGTCGATGATTGCCACCGGCAACTGGTCGATCCCGGCGGCGCTGCCAAAGGACAAGTGGCCCGAGGGCTTCCAGCAGCTCGACTTGCCGGAAAAGGTGCTGTTCTACTCCGAGGACGAGGCCGCAGGCCTAAGGGACGAGGCCATCGAGGCATGGCGCAGCGCACTGTCGCAGTAATCGCTGCAACGGCCCTGGCGGCGCTGACGCTGGGGCCGGTCGCGGCGGTGTTGGTCCGGGCCGAGGGGCTGGCCGCGCTGGGCCCCGGCGACTGGCAGGCGCTGCGCTTTACCGTCTGTCAGGCGCTGCTGTCGGCGCTCTTTGCCTGCATTCTGGCGGTGCCGGTGGCGCGCGCGCTGGCGCGCCGGCGCTTTGCCGGGCGCGGGTTTCTGATCGCGCTGCTAGGCGCGCCCTTCATCCTGCCGGTCATCGTGGCGGTCATGGGGCTTCTGGCGGTGTTCGGGCAGAACGGGCTGCTGAACGGCGCGCTGTCGGCGCTGGGCTTGCCCAGGCTGGACATCTACGGTCTGCACGGCGTCGTGCTGGCGCATGTCTTCTTCAACCTGCCGCTGGCGACACGGATCCTGTTGCAGGGCTGGCTGGCCATCCCGGCCGAGCGGCTGCGGCTGGCAGCCTCGCTGGGGCTGACCCCACGAGCGCGGTTCATGGTTCTGGAGGCGCCGCTGATCCTGCGGCTGCTGCCCGGCGCCTTTGCGGTGATCTTCGTCATCTGCCTGACCAGCTTTGCCGTGGCGCTGACGCTGGGCGGAGGGCCGCGGGCGACGACGGTGGAACTGGCGATCTACCAGGCGGTGCGTTTCGATTTCGACCTGGGCCGGGCGGCGGCGCTGGCGCTGATGCAACTGGCGCTGGGCCTGGGTGCGGGGCTGGTGGCGTGGCGTCTGGCGCAAGGTGCGGGGTTCGGCGCCGGGCTGGACCGGGCACTGCCGCTGACCGTGGCGCATGGCCGGGCCTGCGACACCGCCTGGCTGGTGGCGGCTGCGGGTTTTCTGCTGCTGCCGCTGGGTCTTGTGGTCTGGCGCGGCTTGCCAGGCCTGGCGCAGCTGGGGCCGCAGACATGGGCTGCGGCGGGGCATTCGGTGCTGCTGGCGCTGGCCTCGACCGCGCTGTGCCTTTCGTGGACGCTGGCGCTGGCCGGGGCGCGCGGGGCGCTATGGTCGTTGATGGCCATCGCGATCTCGCCGCTGGTGCTGGGGACAGGGCTGTTTCTGATGTTGCGGCCCTTCGTGAACCCGTTTTCCATGGCGCTGCCGGTGACGGCGCTGGTGAACGCGCTGATGGCGCTGCCCTTTGCGCTGCGCATCGTGGCGCCCGAGGTCGAGGCGATCCGCGCCGATTACGGCCGCCTGCGTGCCACCCTTAGACTGACGCCGATGGCCTGGCTGCGGCTGGTCCTGCTGCCCCGCCTGCGCCGGCCGCTGGGCTTCGCGGGCGGGCTGGTGGCGGCGCTGGCCATGGGCGATCTCGGCGTGATTGCGTTGTTCGCCGACCCCGAGCGCGCGACGCTGCCCTTGCAGGTCTATCGCCTGATGGGCGCCTATCGGATGGAGGCGGCGGCGGGCGCCGCCCTGCTGCTGCTGGTACTCAGCTTTGGCCTGTTCTGGGCCTTCGACAGGGGAGGGCGTGCGGGTGCTGCGGCTTGAGGGCGTGACGATCGACATGGGGGGCGCGACGCTGGCGGCGGACTGGGCGGTTCAGCCCGGGCGGCGCGTGGCGGTTCTGGGCCCGTCGGGGGCGGGGAAGTCGACGCTGCTGGACGCCATCGCCGGGTTCCGCCCGCTGGAGCGGGGACGCATCCTGTGGGACGGGCAGGATCTGACCGGCCTGCCGCCGGAGCGCCGCCCGGTCTCGATCCTGTTCCAGGACGGCAACCTGTTTCCGCACCTGACACTGGCCCGCAACCTTGGGTTGGCCCTGCGACCGGATGGTCGGCGCCCGGATGCGGCCGGTATCGCAAGGATCGCTGCGGCGCTGGCGCGTGTGGGGCTGGAGGGGATGCAGGATCGCCGCCCTGGCACACTCTCTGGCGGCCAGCAGAGCCGCGCAGCACTGGCGCGGGTGCTGTTGCAGGAACGGCCCATCCTGCTGTTGGACGAGCCGTTTGCCGCGCTGGGCCCGGCGCTCAAGGCCGAGATGCTGGAGCTTGTACGGGACGTGGCGGCGCAGCTGGGCGCACTGGTGCTTATGGTGACGCATGACGCGGGCGACGCGCGCCGCTTTGCCGAGGCGGTGGTGCTGGTGGCCGACGGCATCGCTGCGCCACCAGTGGAAACCGAACGCCTGTTCGCAGACCCGCCACCGGCGCTGCGCGCCTACCTCGGGGAGGGCGGACACTGACCCCGACCGGCGAGCGCGCCGGTCGCCGAAACGAAAAAGCCCCGCCGGATCGGCGGGGCTTTCCTTTGTGTCCTGTGCGACGGCTCAGGCCTTGTGCTTGAGCGGCTTCCAGAGGCGCTTGTTGGTCAGATACAGCAGCACCGAAAGGATCACGAGGAACAGGACGCCGGTAAAACCGGCCTCTTTCCGCGCCATCATCTTGGGTTCCGCCGTCCACATCAGGAAGGCGGCCACGTCCTCGGCGATATGCTCGAGGTCGGTTGAATGGCCGTCGGCGTATTCCACGTCGTCGCCATAAAGCGGCGGCGCCATCGAGATCCAGCCGCCCGGGAAGGCGGTGTTCTCATAGAGGATGGTCCCGGCTTCTTCCTTTTCCTCGCCGGTATAGCCGGTGAGCAGCGACGCGATGTATTCCGCGCCGCCGATGCCCTTGAACAGCTGGTTCAGGCCCAGACCGTAGGGCCCGTGAAAGCCCGCGCGGGCCTTTGCCATCAGCGACAGGTCCGGTGCGCCGGCCGAGGTCACGTGGGGGAAGTGGTCGGTTGGACGGGCCGGACGGAAGTCGTCAAGCTCGGCATCGAAGATCTCGAAGTTCTGCTCGGCATAGGCGCGGACCTGGTCCTCGGTGAAATGCGGGCCGCCTTCGTCCGCGAGGGTGCGGATCGGCACGTATCTCAGGCCATGGCAGGCAGAGCAGACCTCGGTGTAGACCTGAAGGCCGCGCTGGAGCTGCGCCTGGTCGAAGGTGCCGAAGGGCCCCTCGAACGAGAAGTCGAAATCCTCGACATGGGCTTCGGATCCGGCGGCAAAGGCGCCGACGGCCGAGAGCGTCAGGGCCGTAAGGGCCGTGAAGGTGAGTTTCCTGATCATATCGAACTGTCCTTCAGTCTTATTCGGCCGGGTTGACGACAGGCTTGCCGCCGGCATTCGAGGGATAGTGCGCCTCGAAATCGGCCTCGATCGTGTCGGGCTGCGGCAGCGGCTTTTCGATCACGCCGAGCAGCGGCAGGATCACCAGGAAGTAGGCGAACCAATAGGCCGAGGCGATCAGCGAGAAGGTGGCGTAGGGCTCTTCCGCGGGCATGGCGCCAAGCCACATCAGCACGAAGAAGTCGACGACCAGCAGCCAGAACCACCACTTGAACATCGGGCGATAGCGGCCCGATCGCACCGACGAGGTGTCCAGCCAGGGTGCCAGCGCCATCACCGCGATTGCGCCGAACATCGCCAGAACACCGAAGAACTTGGCGTCGATGATGCCGCCGGTCACGAAGGACGCGATCTGCACCACCCAGACTTCGGAGGTGAAGGCGCGCAGGATCGCGTAGAAGGGCAGGAAATACCATTCCGGCACGATATGCGCGGGCGTCGCCAGCGGGTTGGCCTCGATGTAGTTGTCGGGGTGGCCCAGGTAGTTCGGCATGAAGCCGACGATGGCGAAGAAGACCGCCAGGATCACCGCCAGGGCAAACAGGTCCTTGATGACGTAGTAGGGCCAGAACGGAACCGTGTCCTTCTGCGCGTCAGCCTTGGACGTGCGGCGCACTTCGACACCGGTCGGGTTGTTGTTGCCCGTGGTGTGGAAGGCCCAGATATGCACCGCGACCAGCGCGGCGATCACGAAGGGCAGCAGGTAGTGCAGCGAGAAGAAGCGGTTCAGCGTGGCGTTGTCCACCGCCGGTCCGCCCAGCAGCCAGGTCTGGATCGGCTCGCCGATGAAGGGGATCGCGCCGAACAGGCCGGTGATCACCGTAGCGCCCCAGAACGACATCTGGCCCCAGGGCAGCACGTAGCCCATGAAGGCGGTGCCCATCATGCAGAGATAGATGAGCATGCCGATGATCCAGGTGACCTCGCGCGGCGCCTTGTAGGAGCCGTAGTAGAGGCCGCGGAAGATGTGGGCATAGACCGCGATGAAGAACAGCGAGGCGCCGTTCGAGTGCAGATACCGCAGCATGTAGCCGCCGTTCACGTTGCGCATGATGTGCTCGACGCTGGCAAAAGCCATATCGACATGCGGCGTGTAGTGCATGACCAGCACGATGCCGGTGATGATCTGCAACGCCAGGCAGAAGGTCAGCACGATGCCCCAGATCCACATCCAGTTCAGGTTCTTGGGCGTGGGGATCATGATGGTGTCGTACAACAGGCCGACGATCGGAAGCCGCTTGTGCAGCCACTTCTCGCCACCTGTCGAAGGTTCGTAATGGTCGTGTGGAATACCGGACATTCGCGCGTCTCCTTATCCCAGCAGGATGGTTGTTTCGTCTACGAATTCCGCCGGCGGGACCGGCAGGTTCTGCGGGGCGGGGCCTTTGCGGATGCGGCCCGCCGTGTCGTAATGCGAGCCGTGGCAGGGGCAGAACCAGCCGCTGTACTCGCCCGAGCCGTTGCCCAGCGGCACGCAGCCCAGATGGGTGCAGACGCCCATCATCACCAGCCATTCGCCGGCTTCGTCCAGCGTGCGATTCTCGTCCGTGCCGGGCGTGCCGTCGGGCAGGTTGGCATTGCGCGCCTCATTGTCGATCGTCAGGTCGTCCAGCGACACGGAGCGGCCCAGCTCGATCTCCTCGGCGGTGCGGCGGCGGATGAAGACCGGCTTGCCCAGCCACTTCACCGTCAGCTGCGTGCCTTCAGCGACGCCCGAGACGTCGACGCGGATGGTCGACAGCGCGCGCACGTCGGCGGAGGGGTTCATCTGGTTCACCAGCGGCCAGACAGCGGCGCCCGTCGCGACGACGCCGGCCCCTGCGGTGGCATAATAGAGGAAGTCCCTCCGGGTTCCTTCGTGATCGTCTGCGTGTGACACGAATTTCTCCATTGCTCGGGGCCGTTGACCGGCCGGGAAAGAATTGGGGGCCACCGCCCCGGGTGACCATCGGGCCGCTATTTAGCGGTGTCCCCCCGGCCCGTCCAGCGCGCAAAGCGGCAACATGCGGCAAAGTGCGGAAGTGTCGCGGTTGAAACCGCCCCCCTGCGATGATTATGTCACCCCACAAAGCCACGGAGCACTGCCTCGATGCGTTCCCTGATTCTCGCCACAGCCCTGTCCACAGCCGCCGCTCTGCCCGCCGCGGCCGAGATGGAAGTGTCGATCTACATGGGCTGGCAGACCCTGCCGCACAGCCGCATATCGGGGGATCTGCCAGGGGGCCTCGGCCCCTACAACGAGCTCGTCGGCTGGGAGGGCAAGTCCTTCTCGATGCCACCCTATTACGGCGCGCGGGCGACGTGGTGGCGCGGTGGCGGCGATTGGGGTTACGGGATCGAATACACCCATACCAAGGCCTACATGCCTGATGACGTGCAGAATCGGCTGGGCTTTTCACGGTTCGAATTGTCGGACGGCCACAACATCGCCACCGTCAACCTGATGCGCCGCTTTCCCGATCAATGGGGCGGCCTCACACCCTATGTCGGCGGGGGCGTGGGCGTCGCCTTTCCGCATGTCGACGCCACCAACACGGCGGCCAATTCGCGCACCTATGGCTTCCAGCTGACCGGCCCGGCCATGCGGCTGACCGCCGGGGCAAGCTATCCGCTCACCGACCGCCTGTCGGTCTTCGGGGAATACCAGTTCACGTATTCCTGGAACGAGGGCGACCTGGACAATGGCGGCAGCTTCTCGACCGACATCAAGACCAACGCGCTCAACATCGGCCTGTCACTGAACTTCTGACGGGTCGGGCGGGGCGCACGGCCCCGCCCCTGCAGGTCACTGGCGTCAGCCGACCGGGGCCGTTGCCTGCATCGCCGGACGCTTGCAGAACTCGGAATACCAGGCGGCCAGGGCATCGCGGCCCGTGCGCCAGTCGCGCTCGGGCATGCGGAAGTCGAGATAGCCCAGCGCGCAGGCCACGGCGATCTGGCCGCAATCGAGCGGTCCGTGCAGATGGCTCATCCAGCGCGCGTTCAGCACCTCTATGGCGCGGTCGGCCTTGCCCCAATGTGCGTCCATCAGTGGCTGGAACTGGATCTCGGCCGGGCGCAGGCGCTTTTCGTAGACGATGGCCAGACCGGCCTCCATGATCGCATCGCCCGTCGCCTCCAACGTCAGCGTGTCCCAGAGCCGTGCCGCGGGATAGAGCCCGCCCTTACCGCGGTCATCGAGAAAGCGGCAGATCACGCGGCTGTCATACAGCGCCGGACCATCGGGGCGCAGCAGGGTCGGCAGCTTGGCCAGCGGGTTGGCCGCGATCAGCGTTGGGTCCGAGGCCAGCACGGTGGTCGACACGCTTTTCAACTCGACATCGCCAAGCTGGTCGGTCTCGTGCAGAACCACCATCACCTTGCGCACGAAGGGCGAGATGGGAGAGTGGAAAAGCTGCATCATCGGGGATCTCCTGTCCGGGGGGTTATGGTTGGAAGGCCGCGCGTCGCCGGTGCGGTCATGCCTTCGGATGGCAGGCGTCATAGACGCGCATCAGGTGGACCTGGTCAACCGCCGTATAGGCCTGCGTCGTCGAAAGCGAGGCATGGCCCAGCAATTCCTGGATCGCCCGCAGATCGCCGCCCGCCGCCAGCAGATGCGTTGCAAAGCTGTGGCGCATCGCGTGCGGCGTGGCCGAGGCGGGCAGGCCCAGCTGCATCCGCGCCTGCTCCGTCACCTTCTGGATCAGCCGCGGGTTCAGCGGCCCGCCGCGCGCGCCCCGGAACAGCGGCGCGTCGGGTTCCACCGGGTAGGGGCAGAGCCGCAGGTAGGTCTCGACCGCGCGGCGCGCGACGGGCAGCACCGGCACGATCCGTTCCTTGCCGCCCTTGCCGAGGATGCGCAGGCTGTCGCCAAAGGGCCAGGCGCGACCGGTCAGCCCCAGCGCCTCCGAGATGCGCAGCCCGCAACCGTAAAGCAGCGTTACCACCGCCGCGTCCCGCGCCCCGATCCAGCTGTCGCGGGCCTGTGTCTCGACCGTGCCGATCATGGCGCGCGCCGCGTCCTCGGTCAGCGGGCGGGGCAGCTTCTTCTGGAACTTCGGTGCGCGGGCCGACAGGACCGCCGTGGGTTCATACCCCTCGCGCTCGGCCAGCCAGCGGTAGAAGCTTTTCACCGCCGACAGTTTGCGCGCGACGCTGCGCGAGGATGCTCCGCCCATCCGCAGCCGCGCCATCCAGCCCCGCATGTCCGAGGTCGTCACCCGCGCCAGTGGCGCAAGCCCCTGGGGTTCGGCATGGTGCAGCGTCAGGAAGACGATGAAATCCAGGACGTCGCCGCGATAGGCGTCGATCGTGTTCGGGCTCGCGCCCTTCAGGGCACGCTGGGAATCCAGCCAGCGGGCCAGCGCATCGCGTGCGGCAGGCGATATGTCCAGCGTCATGGGCGCGGCCTCCTCTTGCCACGTCCCCCCAGGGTCGGTTCAGGCAGCGTTCAGCTCAGCCAGCGGCGCATCGTCCGCTCGAACACGCCTGCGAAGAAGGCCAGCAAGTCGGTGCCCTGCTGCGGCGTGAACTGGTGCGGGTCCTCGGCGCCCATGACCAGCATGCCGGGCAGGCGGCCCGGGCCGAAATCGAGTTTCAGGCAGGCCTCGGAGCGGATCCAGGCAGCGCGGTCGCCGTAGATGCGGGCATCGCCGGTCTGCACCTGGCGCAGCGTGACCTGCCGCAGCGGGGCTTGGCCGCCCGCGCTGAGGTAGCGTGCGACAAAGCCCTGCTCGGCTACCGACAGCACCTTGCCCAGGCGCTGCACCGTGCGTGCGCCATCCTCGGCGTTGCTTTCCAGCACCAGCCGCATCGCATCGACGCGCAGGATCTCGGCGACGTCGCCGCCGAGGTCGCGCAGGAAGGGCTCGAACTCGATCGGGTCCAGCATCCGCAGAATGGCGCGGTGCACCTGGTTGGTGCCGGCGAGGTTCTCGTAGGCGGCGGCGATCACGCTGCGATGGGTGTCCTCCAGCCGGTCCAGCCTCGCCTCGAGCCGTTCCATCGCGATACCGCGCAGGTCGATGATGTTCCCGCCCATCGACCGCTCGTTCGCGGCGATCAGGGCCTGCATCAGGTCGCGGTCATCCAGGATGATGTCGGGGCGGGCGATGATCGTCTCGCGAAGCGAGTCCTCGATCCGCTGGCTGGAACTGCTCATGTCGGTCCTGACTGCCTGCTTGTGCCTTGCTGCGTTATTCGGCCGACTTGCGCGGCACTTGGGCCGGTTTTGGCCGTCAGCCCGCCCGACTGTCAAGGATTTCCGCACCCCGCGCCCGTGACGATCTGCGCGATGCTGGGGTTTGGCCACAGTCGCAAGCCGTGGCAGAGTGGATGTCAGGAGGAGTCCCGCCATGCCCGAGATCACGCCCGACAGCGGTCACCAGACCGTCATCACCACGTTCGAGACCAGCCCCGGCACTTGCCAGGACCTGCTGGACGCGCTGCGTGCCGCCTATGCCGAGTTCATCTCGAAACAGCCCGGCTTCATCGCGGCCGGGCTGCACGTGAACGACGCGCAGACGCGCATCGCCAATTACTCGCAATGGCGCCGGCGCGAGGATTTCCTGGCGATGCTGCGCTCGGACGAGATGCGTGACCGCAACCGCCGCATCGCCGAGTTGTGCCGCAGCTTCGAGCCGGTGCTTTACGACGTGGCCGAGGTCTATCCCTAGGCGGCCTCCGCCGCACCGCCCTCCGCGACAAAGCGGAAGCCCTCGCCGCGCATGGTCTGGATCTGGACCGCTTCGCCGGCCGCCTTCAGGTGTCCGC
The DNA here is from genome assembly GCF_018224955.1 of Thetidibacter halocola. Taxonomy (GTDB): domain Bacteria; phylum Pseudomonadota; class Alphaproteobacteria; order Rhodobacterales; family Rhodobacteraceae; genus Thetidibacter; species Thetidibacter halocola. The sequence goes on along the minus strand of NZ_JAGTUU010000004.1, from coordinate 309,530 downwards.
GCAGCGTGCACATGTAGACGTCGAAGACTCGGGCGTCGGGCTCCCCCTCCAGCCCGTAGACATGGCTGAGCAGCGCGTCGCGCGTCACCAGCGTGCCGGCGCGCAGCGCCATGAATTCCAGGATCTCGTAGACCTTGGGCGTCAGGTGCAGCCAGGCGCCGTCCAGCTGCGCGCGCCGCCGCGCCAGGTCCAGGTGCAGCGGGCCAAAGGTCAGCGTGGGGCTGGAACAGCCATGCGCCCGCCGCGCCACGGCGAGGATCCGGGCCGAGATCTCTGTCGGATCGGTGCTGGCGGATATCACCGTGTCGGCGCCTGCGGCCAGCCATTCGGCGATCTGGGATCGTTGCGCCCTGTCGGCGATCAGCACCACCGGCACCGACCCGCAGATCGCGCGCAACGCCGCCAGCGACAGACCATTCGAGACGGTCGCGCCGCCTTCGAGCACCACGGCGTCGATCTCTCCCAGGCGCAGGTAATGCGCGATGTCCTCGGGGCGGTCGGTGCGTGTCAGCAGGCTGCCATCCTCGACCAGTCGCCGCGCGATGTTCATCATGGTCCAGCTGGTCTCGGCGATCAGGTAACGCATCGGCACAGTCCTTGTCACAGGGGCCATCGCCTTGCGATCGTGCCGCGGGCGACGGTCGGTCCCACCGGAACCTTCTGGAGGGGCCGGGACAGGGTCTGCGGTGCCTTCTTTCACCGTCCAGTCTGCATAGCGGTGAATTGCGTCGAAACTGTGGCGATTCCGGGGCGGCACACGGACCGTTGACATCACCCGGCGCCGTGCCACCTTGCGCGCCATGACCCAGGACAACGCCCTGCGCGCCCGCGACCGCCTGCCCGACGCCCTGCGCGTCCTGCTGGAACAATTCCCGCGCGACATGTGGGAAAGCCACCGCAACTTTGCCGGGCTGGTGGAGTTCTGGCTGGACCGGCACCTGATGTTCCGCCGCCTGACCGAGGCGCTTCGCGAGGATGCCGAGGCCGGGCAGGATCGCAAGATCGACCCGCAGGCGATGCGGGCGCGGCTGTCGCGCTATGGCGGGATGCTGGTCGGGCAGTTGCACGGCCATCACCAGATCGAGGACGCGCACTACTTCCCTGTCCTCGCCCGCCGCGAGGCAAGGCTGGAAACCGGCTTTGCCATTCTCGACAAGGATCATCACGCGATGGACGGGTTGCTGGCGCGCTTCACCGAGTCCGCCAACGCCGTCCTGCAAGGCGGAGAGCCGGGGCCCTTCCGCAAGGAACTGCTGTCTTTCGAACGCCTGCTGCACCGGCATCTCGAGGACGAGGAAGACCTGATCGTGCCGGTCATCCTGAAACACGGGGCCGAGGGCCTGCACTGATACCCCGGTTGCATCGGGCGGGCGAAGGGCGTTCTATTGGCGGCAGAAGCAGAACAGGGAGACTGCCATGAACCGCCTTTCCACCTCGGCCCTCGCCTTGGCCCTCAGCGCCGGCACGGCCTTCGCATCCTGCGACAGCGTCACGTTCTCGGATGTCGGCTGGACCGACATCACCGCAACGACCGCCGCCACGACGCTGGTGCTGGATGCACTCGGCTACGAGACCGATATCAAGGTTCTGTCCGTGCCCGTCACCTACCAGTCGATGGCCAATGGCGATATCGATGTCTTCCTCGGCAACTGGATGCCCACGATGGAGGCCGACATCGCGCCCTACCGGGACGCGGGCACCGTGGTGTCCCTGCGCGCCAACCTGGAAGGTGCGAAGTATACGCTGGCGACCAACGCGGCCGGGGCCAAACTGGGGATCGACGATTTCTCCAAGATCGCCGCGGCGGGCGACGCGCTCGACAAGACGATCTACGGGATCGAGCCGGGCAATGACGGCAACCGCCTGATCATGGACATGATCGCGGCCAACGCCTTTGACCTCGAAGGCTTCGACGTCAAGGAAAGCTCGGAGCAGGGGATGCTGGCGCAGGTCGCCCGCGCCGACCGTCGCGAAGAGCCTGTGGTCTTCCTTGCGTGGGAGCCGCACCCGATGAACGCCAATTTCGACCTGACCTACCTGACCGGCGGCGACGACTGGTTCGGCCCGGATCTGGGCGGCGCGACGGTCTTTACCAACACCCGCGCGGGCCTGGTCGAGGAATGCCCGAACGTGGGCACGCTGCTGAAGAACCTGGAATTCAGCCTGGCGATGGAAAACGAGATCATGGGCGCCATCCTGGACGATGGCCAGCAGCCGCAGGACGCCGCCAAGGCCTGGCTGGCGGCCAACCCCGGCGTGCTGGACGGCTGGCTGGCGGGCGTGACGACCAAGGATGGCGGCGACGCCATGGCCGCCGTCAAGGCCGCGCTGGAGTGAAGCGCATCCTGCGCGCCACGAAAGGCCCCGCCGACTGGCAGAGCCTGCTGGGCGATCCGTCGAGACAATGGCGCGCAGGCTTTTCCGCCATGGCCACGGCGCAAAGTTGGGAGGCCGGCTTTCCGCCCGAGGTCGCGGCCCTCTGCGGTGACGGGGCCGACCTGCAACTGGCCATCGCGGAACACCAGGTCGCGCTGCCCGGTCGGGGCGCGCCGTCGCAATGCGACGTCTTCGCGCTGGTTCATGCCGCTGGCCGGGATATGGCCGTGGCGATCGAGGCTAAGGTAGCCGAACCCTTTGGGCCGACCGTGACGGAGTGGCTGGGGGCCGAGCCCTCGACGAACCGGCAGGAGCGTCTGGCCGAACTGTCCGCCTGGCTGGGGCTTGGGCCGTTGCAGGGCGACCTGCGCTATCAGCTGCTGCACCGGACCGCTGCCGCGATCGCCGAGGCGCGGCGGTTTCGTCGTCCGGTGGCGGCCTTGATCGTGCAATCCTTCAGCCCCGAGCGCGCCTGGTTCGCCGATTTCGCGGCCTTCGTCTCGGCGTTGGGTCTGACGGTGGAACCGGACAGGGCCGTGGAAACCATTCTGCCGGACGGGTTGGCGCTGCGGCTGGGTTGGGCATCGGGCGATGCCCGCTGGCTGAAGCCGATTGCCGGCCAGAAGCAGAGTGCAGGGCCGTCCGGCGCCCCGGCGGGAGGGCATGTGAAGCCATGACGGGGTCACGCCAAGGCCCCGGCGCATATGCGCTTGCGCAAACCGTCCAGACGCACGTCTTGGCTCTGCGGTGCATGGACGAAACGCCGGGCACGGAATACATCATGCCTGTCGAGGCCGCGACGTTGCTGATTGCCGTAGCGCCCGTCCCGCATCCCCTGTCCGCACGCAAAGGTTCCCCCCGATGAGCAAGAAGAAAACGCAGATCGTCGTCGTTGGTGGCGGCGCAGGCGGGCTGGAACTGGCGCGCAAGCTGGGGGCGCGTTACGGTCGAAAGCAGCACGACATCATTCTCGTCGACCGCAACCGCACGCATATCTGGAAACCCTTGCTGCACGAGGTCGCGGCGGGCTCGCTGGACGCCAACCTGGACGAGGTGGGATATGGCGGGCACGCGGCGCGCTGGGGCTATCGCTTTTTCTACGGCTCGCTGGAAAGCATCGACCGCGAAGCCGGCACCATCACGACCGCGCCCCTGGTCGACCCCGACGGTGAAGAAGTGCTGGGGCGTCACACGATCCGCTACGACTACCTAGTGCTTGCGATCGGAGGCGTGTCGAACGACTTCGGCATTCCGGGTGTTCGGGAACATGCGATGTTTCTTGAACAGAGATCCCAGGCCGACACGTTCCGGCACAAGCTGCTGAACGCCTGCTTCCGCGCGAACCTTGAAAGCATGGACGGAACGCCGGGCGCGAAGGTGCAGATCTGCATCGTCGGCGGCGGGGCGACCGGCGTGGAACTGTCTGCGGAACTCTTCAACGCGGCCAAGGGGCTGCGGAACTATGGCCTTGAGGTCTTCGACGAAAACACGCTTGCCGTGACATTGCTCGAGGCGGGTCCGCGCATCCTGCCGGCGCTGGACGAGGAACTTGCCCAGACCGCCCGCAGCGAACTCGAAGCCCTTGGCGTGGAGGTCCGGACGTCCACGCAGGTCGTGGAAGTCACGCCGAAAGTCGTTCGCACCAAGGATGGCGGCAAGGTGGATGCGGACCTGATCCTGTGGGCGGCGGGGGTACGTGGCGCCCACGGCGTCGCCGCGATGAGCGATCTGGAGCTGAACAGGCTGGGCCAGTTCATCGTGCGTCCCACGCTGCAATCCGTATCTGACGACCGTATCTTCTGCATCGGCGATTGTGCCTCCTGCACCTTGCCGGGGTCCGAGCGGCCCATTCCGCCGCGCGCGCAGGCGGCGCACCAGATGGCGGAAACCGTATTCCGGAACCTCGGCCGCATCATGGCGGGCAGGGCGCCGCAGGACTTTGTCTACCGGGACCACGGCTCGCTCGTCTCGATGAGTCGTTTCGCGACGGTGGGCAGCCTGATGGGCAACCTTGTCGGCGGGCGGATGGCGATCGAGGGCCGGCTGGCGCGCATGGCGTATCGGTCGCTTTACAGGATGCACATCCTCGCGATCCATGGTTGGTTCAAGGGGACGGCGCTGATCGTGATCGGCCACGTGAACCAGATCGTCAGGCCAAGGCTCAAGCTGCACTGAGCCGGGTGGCCTGAGGCGACGCAAGGGCAATGGTGAAGGCCACGCTGCGCTTGGGTTCAGGACCCATTGATTTCGGCTGGAGGGCATGATTCAGCGTTCGAAAAACGAGCGGTGACATGTCTGAACTCTGGCTGAGCGACGCACAGATGGCGCGTCTGGAGCCCTTCTTCCCGACGTGCTACGGCCCGGAACTCATCGCCCTCGAGGTCCGTGAATGGATAGAGTCTGTCGGTGCCAAGACCGCGTACATCGAGCCGGGATCACCTTGGGAAAATGGCTACGTCAAAAGCTTCAACGCAAGGCTTCGGGACGAACTCCTCGACGGCGAGATCTTCTATGCGTTGAGAGAGGCGCAGATCCTGATCGAACGATGGCGCCGCCACTACAACACCGTTCGCCCCCACAGCGCCTTGTGCTACCGACCACCGGCACCCGAAACTGCCTTGCCGATGGACCACAGGCCCATCATGGATTGACTTTCAAACCCAACCACTCGGGTGGGGCAGACCAACATGGCCGAAACCGGAAACGACAGCTGGCGCCTCAAGGCCGGCGCCAGCGCTCGGTTGAAACGCTGGCCCCGGGCGACGTAGCTTTGCTGTTTGCACGGTGGCCTCAGGCCAGCTCACGTCGCGCCAGCCGGGTCCCTGTGGGAGGCCGATCAGGGGGCCCGATTGACAGACTAGCCCCCGAGCTGCGCCAGAACCTTGTCCAGGCCGGTCTTCCAGTGCGGCGCAGCAATGCCGAAGTCGCGCTCCAGCCGGGAGCAATCGAGCCGCGAGTTCAGCGGTCGTGCAGCCGGGGTCGGATAGGCAGCGGTCGGAATGTCCTCGACCGTCACGTTGCGCCCGGCACGGGCAAAGATCGCGCGGGCGAAATCGGCCCAGCTGACCATGGGCGCCCCGGCATAGTGATAGAGCCCGCCGTTCTGGCCGTCGCACATCGCCTGTGCCATGCGCAAGAGCGTGGCGGCGATGTCGGCGGCGGGTGTCGGCCCGCCCACCTGGTCGGCCACCACCGTCAGCGAGTCGCGGGTTTCCGACAGACGCAGCATGGTCTTTACGAAATTCGCGCCATGCGCCGAGAACACCCAGGAGGTGCGCAGGATCGCCGCATTGCCGCCTGCTGCGATCACGGCCCGCTCTCCGGCCAGTTTCGTGCGGCCATAGGCGTTGGGCGGGGCCACCGGGTCGTCCTCGCACCATGGCGTCTCTCCGGTGCCGGCAAAGACGTAGTCGGTCGAGACGTGGCAAAAGGGAATGCCGCGCGCCGCGCAGGCGGCGGCCATCTCTGCTGGCGCGTCCGCATTCAGGCGCATCGCGGCCGCTTCTTCGGCCTCGGCCTTGTCGACGGCGGTCCAGGCCGCCGCGTTGATGACCACGGTGGGGGCGTGCCGGGCGATCGCCGCCTCGGCGGCGCCCTCGGTCATCAGGTCGGCCTCGGCATGGCCAATCGCCGTCACCTCGGCCTGCGCCCGAAGCTCGGTGGCGACCTGGCCGTTGCGGCCGAAGACAAGGATCGTCATGCCTTCACCCCCAGCCGTTGGCCCACGCCGGCCCGCGCCTGGAGCGGGCGCCACCAGTCCTCGTTGTCGAGATACCAGCGCACGGTCCGTTCCAGCCCTTCCTCGACGGTCACCGAGGGCCGCCAGCCCAGTTCCTCGCGGATGCGCGTGGGGTCGATGGCATAGCGAGCATCATGCCCCGGGCGGTCGGCCACGAAGGTGATCTGGTCGGCGTAGCTGCCCTGCGCCTTGGGGCGCAGCCGATCGAGGATGCTGCAGAGTGTCTGCACCAGGTCGAGATTGGTGCGCTCGTTCTCGCCGCCGATGTTGTAGGATCGGCCCACCTGGCCTTTCTGCACCACCAGCAGCAGCGCGTCGGCGTGATCCTCGACATAGAGCCAGTCGCGGATGTTGGCACCGGTGCCGTAGATCGGCAGCGGCTTGCCCGCGATGGCGTTCAGGATCACCACCGGGATCAGCTTTTCCGGAAAGTGGAACGGCCCGTAATTGTTGGAGCAATTGGTCAGCACGACGGGCAGGCCGTAGGTCTCGTGCCAGGCGCGCACCAGGTGATCGGACGACGCCTTCGACGCCGAATAGGGGCTGCGCGGATCGTAGGGCGTGTCCTCGGTGAACATGACCTCGGGATCGGGCGGGAGAGAGCCGAAGACCTCGTCGGTCGAGATGTGGTGAAAGCGGAAGGCTTCGGGCCGGCCCTGCGCGGTCCAGTAGGCCCGTGTGGCCTCCAGCATGTTGTAGGTGCCGGTGATGTTGGTCTCGATGAAATCGCCGGGGCCGTCGATCGACCGGTCCACGTGGCTTTCGGCGGCCAGGTGCATCACCGCGTCGGGCTCATGCGTGGCAAGGATCCGGTCCAGCGCCGCGCGGTCGCGGATATCGGCCTGCTCGAATGCGTATCCCGGCGCGTTCGAGACGCTTTTGACGTTGTCGAGACAGGCGGCATAGGTCAGCGCGTCGAGGTTGACCACCTGGTGGCCGTCTGCGATGGCGCGGCGCACCACCGCAGACCCGATGAACCCGGCACCGCCGGTGACAAGCAGCCTCATGCCGCGCCCTCCCAGGTGAAGGGACTGTCGAAATCCTTGAGGAAAGGGGCCGCGTCATCCTTGGCGGACAGCAGCGCCTCGCCCTCGAGGCCCCAGTCTATGCCGATGTCCGGGTCGTCGAACCGCACCGCGCCATCGCATTCGGGCGCGTAATAGTCGGTGCACTTGTAGATGATCTCGGTGTCGGGCTCGCGGGTGACGAAACCATGCAGGAAACCCGCCGGGATCATCAACTGCCGGCCGTTCTCGAAGGACAGATCGACGCCAACCCACTTGCCATAGGTCGGAGAGCCCTTGCGGATGTCCACCGCGACGTCGAACAGCTGGCCCTTGCCGCAGCGCACCAGCTTTGCCTGGGCATGCGGGGGCGACTGGAAATGCAGCCCGCGCACCGTGCCGACCGTGGCCGAGAGCGAATGGTTGTCCTGCACGAAATCGTAATGCAGGCCGGCCGCGTCCATGCGGGCCTTGTTCCAGCTTTCCGAAAAGAAGCCTCGGTGATCGCCGAAACGTTGCGGCGTGAGGATCTTTACGCCGGAAAGCGCTGTGTCCTCTATCTGCATCGGATTGTCCTCTTGTTGTCGTGGGTCTGCTTGACTGCGGCTTTGGGGATGCCCCCGTCAGCAGGATCAGTCGGTTTCGAAAAGGGCGAAATAGGCTTCGCCGATATGGTCCCATGTGTAGCGGCGGCGCGCGATCTCCTGCATGTCGGCCCCGATCCGACCGGCATCCGCGGCACCGAGCCCGCGCACCTGCGCCGCCAGGTCCTCGGACGTGTCGAAATAGAGCGCCTTGCCCTCCGTGCTGTGCCGGTTGAAGACGCAACCATGCGCCAGGACCGGTATGCCGAAATGCATCATCTCGACCAGGGATGGGTTCGTGCCCCCGGCGGAATGGCCATGCACATAGACCGAGGCGTGGGCCCGCAGCGCGCGCAGCGCACCGGGCTCGTAGACGGGGTCCAGCAGGTGCAGGTTGGGGCAGGTGCCGTAACGCTGTTTCAGCTCGCGGCCATAAGCGCTGTTCGCCCAGTTGCCGACGAAGACAAGCGGCAAGTCGAGGCCGCGGAAGGCCTCCAGGATGGTGTGCACGTTGTTTTCCGGCTCGATGCGGCACAGCGAAAGGGAATAGCCGCCGGGCAAGCCCTCGGGGATGCCGCCCGTGCCGACGGGGGCCACGGCATGATCGCCGCCATAGGCGATGACCGCGCAATCGCTGCCATAGGTCGCGCGCACATGGTCGGCGATGGCCTCGTTGTCGGCGATCACCCTATGCGAGAACCGCACCGCCGCCCATTCCGACGCCCGCAGGAAGGCGCGGGCCGGGCCGTTCCACTTTGCCCGCTTCCACTCGATGCCGTCGATATTCGTGATGATCCGGGCGCGGCTGATCAGGCGGATCAGCGGCAGCATCATGGCGCCTGAAACACCCAGAAGAACAAGCCGGTCATGCCCGGTGCGGACCGCGTCCAGCAGGCTGAGCGCGTCATAGGGGATGCTCTGCACGCCGTTCGCCTTCAGCCCGACATAGCGCAGGTCGGCGCTGGCAAAGCGGGTGTGGCGCTCGGCGTTGTCCTTCGAGGAACACCACACCGTCAGGTTGTCCCCGGAACCGAGGGCTGCGTGGTAATGGACGAGGTTCTCGGCCAGCGTCTCGAAACCGCCATAACGGCCCGGAACGCCGACGGTTCCGAGGATGGCAATTCTCCTGGCGCGACCCTTTTCGCGGTCGGACCCGTCATGGGGATCGCGGACGGGCGTCCGCTGATCCGGATCGCGTCCTGTGCCTCGCTCAAAACGTTCAGATATGACGGTCATCCCATGAATTTCCGCGCTTGGCCGCGATCTCGGATGGTTTTCCAGTTCGATAACGCAATGAAGTTTCGAGGACCGGTATTGCCCGGCAGGAATTGGTTTCGCAAGTCTTACCGTCGGAGAGCGGTCTTCGCCATCGCGGGATTGTCCATTGCGCCGTCACGCAGGTCGGAAGGTTTTCACCGTTGCGCAAACGCCTCGGCGGGGCGGTGACCGGGCCGACCGGCGCGCGGGGGGCGTTCCGGTGTGCACCGCGCGACAACGGAATGAATGCGCATCCCTGCCGATGCCCAGAAACCGGGCGTTTCGCGATCGTTCCGCGTTCTGACAGGCGGGTCATTCCGGCGCGCCGACCGCGTGGCTTTTCGGTTTTTCCTTGCGCGGCCACCACATCTTGCTACCCTTGCGTGTATTGATTGATGGTCATTACCGGAGGCCGCCGTGAAGCAGGCTGTCGTCATTCTGCACGGCATGGGAGAGCAGATCCCCATGCAGACGCTGAATTCCTTTGTCCGGTCGGTCTGGACGACGGATACGGCCCTGGTGAACCCGGGCAAGCCTGATCCGAACACCGGGGGGCGCCGCAAGGGCAATGTCTCGTGGGCGAAACCCGACCCGCGCAACAACTCGACCGAATTGCGGCGGATCACGACGGAACGGGACGAGGCGGGCAACTACACCGATTTCTACGAATACTACTGGGCGCACCTGATGCACGGCACCACCTGGGAGCACGTGCAAACCTGGATCAAGGATCTGCTGCTGCGCAACCCGTCGACGCGGGTGCCGGGCCGGGTGTTTCACGCCTGGGTCGTGCTGTGGATCATCGCGCTGGTGGTGGTGGGCCTGACGCTCTGGGGGCTCTGGCCCAAGGCCGAGGCGCCCAAGCCCTGGCTTGCCTGGCTGTCGGCGCTGGGCGGGATGGCGGTCGCGGCCTTCGTCTCGGACGTGCTGATCAAGCGGTTCGGCGACGTGGCGCGCTACGTCAAGGCGCTGCCGCCCAACGTCGCCCGGCGGCAGGAGATCCGGCAGACCGGAGTCGACCTGCTGGACCGGCTCATCAAGTCTGGCGAGTATGACCGGATCGTGGTCGTCGCGCATTCGCTGGGCTCGATCGTGGCCTATGACATCCTCGCCATGCTGTTCGCCCGCTACAACACGCAACTGGACGACGGCGATCCCGACGAGATGCAACAGCCCGAGCGGCACGCGCTGGAAGAAATGATCCGCGCCGCTGCGGCGGGTGGCGCGCTGGATCTCGACGCCTTCCAGGACCAGCAGGCAAAGGCGCAGGACGAGGCAAGGGCGCAGGGCGCGGGCTGGATCGTGACCGATTTCGTGACACTCGGCGCGCCGCTGGCCCATGCGGAATTCCTTATGGCCGAAAGCCGCGAGGACATGCGTGCAAGGCAGGAGTCGCGGCTGCTGCCGACGTGTCCTCCGGTGCTGGAATATGACGGCACAACCAAGCTGGCGCATTTCACCTATGCCGGCGGGCGCGACCGTGACCCGCAGGACCGCCGCCTGCCGCATCACGCGGCGCTGTTCGCCTATACCCGCTGGACCAACCTCTATTCCCCGGAAAAGGCCATCCTGACCGGCGACCTGATTTCCGGCCCGGTGGCCGAGGTCTTTGGCCTGAAAACCGACACGGGTGTGCTGCGCGGCATCCGCGACATCGCGGTGCTGCCCGCGCTGGACGCTGCGGGCAAGGTCGCGCCGGGCCATCGGCGCAGCTTCTTCTCGCACAACAATTACTGGGCGCTGGACAAGGGCACCGAGACCGGGCGCGCAGCGGTTCCGCATCACATCGCGGAACTGCGCAAGGCGGTGCGGATCCTGCAACCCCGGGGCTGATTCATGCGTTTCATCGACCGCTCCAAGCTGTCACCTCCCGCAATCCTGTTCGACAAACGCGCAGAGGACGAGCGTCGTCAGGTGCTGGCATTCATCGAGCAGACCTACAGCAAGGGCGGAACGCGCCGGGTGCCTCGGCCCGACTGGCTGGACGCCGATCCCGGCTTTCGCAAAGAGATGGCGGGCCTGTTCAACGGTCTGTGCGCCTATTGCGAAAGCCCGGCAGGGATCGAACCCGAGATGGTCAAGTCCTCGGGCCCGGGGTCATCCGGGATGGTGCGGCGCCACCGTCCGCACGCGCTGGCGCAGGACGAGGACGGGAATACCGAACTGCTGGCCTATTGCTGGCTGATGTACGACTGGGACAACCTTCTGTGGGTCTGCCCGGAATGCGCCCGGCGCAAGGGCAACCTGTTCTTCGTCGAGGGCAAGCGCGGCCAGCCGGTGATGCCCATCGGGGAACTGCGCGAGGTGGAACAGGAACTGCTGCTGGACCCGTGCTTTCACGATCCGCGCGCGCATCTCGATTTCCTGCCAGACGGCCGGGTGAACTGGACCAGTCCGCAGGGCCACGCGACGACCGAGGTCCTGGACCTCAACCGCGAAGATCTGGTCAAGGCCCGGCAGAAGGCAGTGCTGGATCTGGCCGGGGCGCTTGCGGCGGACCGGGCCGCTGCCGCCGATGGGCTGCTGTTCGACGCGGCGTTGTCCGCGCCGGACGCCCATGCCGGGTCGGCCACCGCGGCAATCCTCGCCCATGCCGCCAGCCGCGACCTGCCGCAGGACGGGCCGGAGGCCTTCCTGTCGGCCTTTGCCGATCTCGATGCCGGGGCGCGCGCCGAATTTGTCAACGCGCTGGTCGGTGATACCGACATGACGCTGATCCGGTCGGTGGATTTCATGCCGGAGCCGAAGTTGTCCATCCTGATGGACGAGATCACGCTGCCACCCAAAGCGCGCCCGCGCAGCCGCATCCCCGACATTCGCAACCTGCCGAACGCCAGCAAACCGATCACACGGGTCGAGATCGACAATTTCAAGGCGTTGCGCGGGATCGCCTTCGACCTGCCCGCAAGCGTGACCGACAGCGGCCAGTCGCCCTGCATGCTGCTGCTGGGTGAGAACGCCACGGGCAAGTCCTCGGTGCTGGAGGCGATGGCGCTGGCGGTGATCGGCGCGTCCGAGGCGGCGGCGCTGGATGCGCTTCTGCCCGGCGAAGACCTGTCGCCCGCCGGGCTGATCCACCGGCCCGACATGCATGACTGGGCGACGACCGCGCCGGACATGCGCATCACGCTGGACTTCCTCGATTCCGACAACCCGTGGACGCTGACCGCGCAGGCGGGCGACACCACCTTTTCGGGGTCACAGGACTGCGCGAGGGTCGTCCTCGGCTACGGGCCGCGCCGCTACTTCACCTCGCGCCGGACGCGACGGCTGCGCGCGCCGGCGCATCGCGTGCGCTCGTTGTTCGATCCCATGGATATGATCGCCAACCCGATCCACTGGCTGTCCTCCCTCGACGAGCCGCAGTTCTTTGCCGCCGCCCGCGCCCTGCGCGAGGTTCTGATGCTGTCGGACGACGACGATTTCGAACGCGACGACGACCCCGACACGCCGGGCAGTATCTTCATCCGCCAGAACGGCCAGCGCATCGCGATGAAGGACATGTCGGTGGGATACAAGTCGGTGATCGCCATGGTCAGCGACATCATCCGCGAGTTGCTGTACCATTTCGACAATCTAGAATACGCGGCCGCCGTGGTCTTCATCGACGAGATCGAGACCCACCTGCATCCGCGCTGGAAGATGCGCATCATGACGCTGTTGCGCCGCGCCTTTCCGCAGGTGCAGTTCGTCGTCACCACCCATGATCCGCTGTGCCTGCGCGGCATGTATGACGGCGAGGTGTTCGTGTTGCAGCGTGCCGCCGACACCGACCGGGTGGAACAGGTGGCCGACCTGCCCTCGATCCGGGGGATGCGGGCCGAGCAGATCCTGACCTCGGAATTCTTCGGGCTGGGATCGACCGACCCGGAAACCGACGCGCGGCTGGCGCGCTATAACGCGCTGGCGGCCCGGATCGAGACCCTGACCGAGGCCGAGCGCGCCGAGCTGGACCGTCTGCGGCAGGCGCTGGACGAGGATATGGTGATCGGATCGACCCTGCGCGAACAGGCCTATGCCGAGGCCTTGAAGGAACGGGTGGAAAAGCGCTCCGTCGCGCCGACAACCGCGCCCTCGCCCCGGCGGGCCGAGCTGAAGGATCGCTTTTCCAGCCTGTTCGACCGCAAGGGCGGGCCATGATCCGCGTCGAGCGCACACCCTGCCCAAGGCCGCTGGACCCGGCCTTTCCCGACGAGGCCGGCCCGCGTGAGCTGCGCAAGCTGACCGACAAGGTCGCGCGCGGTGAAACCCTGTCGGGGGACGATTTCCAGGCCTATCGCAACGCGAAGGTGCGCGAGGCGCTGCGCGAGATGTTCCACGGCAAATGCGCCTATTGCGAAAGCAAGATCGCGGGCTCTCAGGATACCGACGTGGAACATTACCGACCCAAGAAGGGCGTGACCGAGGCCGACGACCTCGGCATCGCGCATCCCGGCTACTGGTGGCTGGCGATGGTCTGGGAAAACCTCGTGCTGTCCTGCCAGCACTGCAACCAGACGCGCTCGTCGTTGGTCATCATTCCCGACGACCTCGAAACCGAAGAGGACCTGCGGGAATTCCTGATGCGCCAGCCGCAAAGCCGAGCGGGCAAGCTGAACGCCTTTCCGACAGAGGACAATGTCTGGGTCACGGCGCCGGGCAACAGCCTCGGACAGGAAAGGCCGCTGATCCTGAACCCCGCCGATGTCGACCCCGAGGCGCATCTCGACTGGGTCCTGTTCAAGGGCGCGGCGACGGTGCGTGCGCGGGATGCCAGCCTCGCGGGCGAGGCGACACGACGGATCCTGGGGCTGAACCGCCGATGGCTGGAAGAGGACCGGCGGGTGCACCTGCTGGAGATGCGCGAGGATCGCAACGACATCATCGAGGCGATCAACAACTGGCTGACCGCAGACGATGCCGCCGACCGTGACCGCTGGTCCGCCTGGGCCGACCGCGCCATCGCGCGACTGGTGCGACGGACCGAGCCGGACAAGCCCTTTGCCGGCATGGCGCGCGCCTTCCTGGCGCAGGTCCAGGCCGAGGTCGACGCGATGGCGCAGCCGGGCGGCGGCGGCTGATCCCTCGCCCCCGGCTTGCCGGATTACCCGACTTGACCGTGCAGGCGCGCCAGAAAACTGTGGCGTGGTCGCCGAAGGTATGCATAGCTAACGATACGTTATTCTTCGGGATGCGCTTCCTGCCCGGTTGGTCCTGGAAGCAAGGCCGTCACGGCGCCGGATTGGCTGCGCCACGCCCTTGCCGACGCCGGGTCGCAGATGTGCCGATGCCGGTGGGGCTCGCATTCCGACAAAAGGGTTTGGCCGGTGAAGATATTGGTCCCGGATCGACAGCAGCCCGTCAGGGCCTGGGCTATCGTGCTCCCGTTCGAGGGCAGCGGAGTGCCCCAGTTCGGTCTGCGGAGCCGTGACGATGCCGGCAAAAGGGCCGTCTGGACTGGCCACGGGCCGGGTCACGGCAGGGGGGACATGTGATGGATATCAACGGCACGTCTGGTGCGGACTCGATCTTCGGCACAGACGAGGATGACACCATCACCGCCTTTGCCGGGGCCGACCGGATCCTCGCGCAGGGTGGCGACGACAGTATCGATGCGGGCGACGGCGACGACACTATCGGGGGTGGGGCCGGGGCCGACTACCTGTTCGGCGGCGCGGGCGCGGACGAGTATGTAGGCACGCTGGCCGATCTCCAGAACGACACGATCGACGGTTTCGCCCCCGAGGACCGCATCCTCGTGCTGGGTGCCCGCTTCTTCACCGCGAACCTGACGGTCACGCAGCAAGGCACCGATACGCGGGTCGACATCGACGCCAACGGCGATGGCAGCACGGACTCCACCCTGATCCTCACGGGGCTTTTCCCGGAGGGGCTGCTGGCCCTGCCCACCGGCGCCGACACGATCCTGCTGCGGAACGTGTTCGACACCGTCATCGAGGGCACGCCGGGCCCGGACAGCATCGAGGGCACGCCCTTCATCGATGTGATCATCGGGCTTGAAGACGACGACACGATCAACGCGCAGGCCGGCGGCGACAGCGTCATCTCGGGTCCTGGCGCCGACTCCATCGACGCGGGCGAGGGCGACGACACGGTCGATGCCGAAGAGGGTGACGACACGATCATCGGCGGCCTTGGCGACGACATCATCGATCCTGGGCCCGGCGACGACAGCATCGACAGCGGGCCGGGCGACGATCTGGTCATCCCCAGCCCCGGCAGCGACACTGTGCGCGGGGGGCCGGGCGAGGATACGGTCGACTACCGGCTGGCCACGCTGAGCGATCCCTACACGATCACCATCGGCCCCGACCTGCCCGGCATCGAGTTCTCGACCGCCGATCAGTTCGACGTTCAACTGCTGATCGAGCCGACCGTCTCGGATGGCAGCGAAATCGAAGCCTACCTGTTCGAGATCGAAGACGTCTTTTTCGAGGACAAGACCGAGTATTTCGAAATCCGGACGGAACAGTTCGGCCAGTATTTCGACGAGCAGATCACCATTCACCTGGGCGAGGGCGACGATGACGAGATCGACTTTGACCAGGACATCCACTCGCTCTTCACGTCCGAGGGCGTGTTCTATCGCGACGGCTATGTGCAGCTGGCCGACCCGTTCCTGACGCAGAAGTATTTCGATACCAACCTGTACTACAAGGACTGGATCGGCCTGATCCAGACCATCATGCTGTCGCGCTTCCTGCAGGAAGAGGACGACGCGACACCGGACGACCAGGTCAAGTTCACCGGCGTCGACAACGTCACCCTGACCGAGGCCGACGACCGGTTCTGGATGACCGACAAGGACGAGGGCACGCATTCCGGCTCGGGCGAAATCCTGGGGCTTGGCGGGCGCGACCTGCTGTTCGTCGCGCAGGCCCCGACCGGGGGCGAACTGCTGCTGGACGGCGGCGAGGATGACGACATCGTGGTCGCCATCGAGGGCGAGGGTGTGATCACCGCGGGCGGCCTAGGCCGCGACGTCATTATCAACACCACGCCGGGCGGCAAGATCTATGGCGACACGCCCACCGGCCAGGTCATCAACCCGGACGGAACGGTCAGCAAGGTCGCGGACAGCCCGGAAAACGCAGACCTCTTCTGGTTCGCACCCGACACGACGATCTTCGACCCGCAGCGCGACGACGTTCTGACCTTCTATGGCATCCCGCTGACGGGGGGCGACGCGGGTATGACCTCGTCCAGTTGGGCAATGAAGGCTGTGCCGGGGCTGAGCGCACTGAACTCGGTCACGGGTCTGCTGACCAACGTCATGTCGTTCCAGGCCATCCTGCAACTCAAGCAGGTGGGCGGGCTGCTGCGCACCTCGGCCGATACCTTCCTGCCCAACATCTTCTACATCATCGAGGGCAACGCGCCCGACACCACGCTGCGGGTCGTCAACACGTTCGACCTGCTGTTCAAGCTGGCGACGGGCGTCGATGTCGTCGACGAGTTGAACCTGATCCCCGGGCAGGAGACCGTCCGTTTCAAGGGCGCACAAAACGTCCCGCAGTTCACCTTCGCCACCAAGGATTTCGAGTTCTCCGCCGGTGACTGGGATCCGGTGAACGATGCCGGCGGCTTCATGAGCCTTGCCGCCTCGGCCGTCAACGATACCGGCGATTTCGGGATGCTTTTCAATTTCCCCAGCGCCTTCTCGGTGCTGATGGCGGCGGCGGACGGGCTGGCGGGCGAGTTGATCAAGGCGCTGCCCGGCGTCGGCATGCTGTTTCGCGTCTGGGAATACTGGACCATGGCCGACGGCGCGGCCTGGATGGCGGGCTCGGCGATCCGCCTGTCCAAGAACACGCGCTGGGCCGAGGGCGACGACCCGCTGGTGATCGACCTGGACGGCGACGGGGTGGAGACGCTGTCGATCGACTATTCGCGCGTCTATTTCGACGTGGACAACGACCTGTTCGCGGAACGCATGGGCTGGGTCGGCCCCGATGACGGTTTCCTCGTCCGCGACGTGAACGGCAACGACCGCATCGACAACGTGACCGAGATGTTCGGCGCGCGGGGCGGCGGCGGGTTCGCCGATCTGGCGCCCTTCGACGAGGCGGCGCAGGGCGGCGACGGCGATGGCCGGATCACGGCGGGCGACGCGATCTGGGCCGAGCTGCAGATCTGGCGCGATCTGGATTCCGACGGCTACACCGACGCAGGCGAGCTGTTCTCGCTCGATGCGCTGGGCATCGTGGCGCTGGACCTGGCAAACGATCCGCTGGACATCCGGACGCCGCAGGGTGCGGACCTGCTGTCGTCGGGCGAAGTGGAATTCGCCGACGGCACGATCCGGCGCATGTTCGAGGTGATCTTCGAGACCTCCGAGGCGCTGACCCAGTATGCTGGCGAGGCGGGCCGCGCCGCCTGGCAGCAGGACCTTGCCATCGAAAGCCGCGGCTATGGCTCGATGACCGACCTGAACGTGGCGATGGCGAACGACATCGCGATGGGCCAGATCGTCGCCGACGCCGCGGCGGCGATGACCACGCCCGATTTCCATCAGTTGCGCGCCCAGATCGGCCCCGTCCTGACCTATTGGGGCCAGACGATGGAAACCACGCGGGAACTGGTCCCCGTGCTGCTGGAAACCGATGGCGACGGGGTCGTGACGCTGGCCGATTACGGCATCTATGTCGAGGACGGCACCGGCGGTTACTGGACCCTGCACAGCGGCGCCCCGGTCACAGACGCGGGCGGTGCGCCCATTGACCGGCCGACGCTCGAAGACCTGCTGGCCATGACGACCGCCACCGATCAGGCGTGGCAACTGGAACAGGCATGGTCGCCCGCGACGCGCGGCGAAGCGGTGCAGTTCCGCGAGAGCGCACCCTATCTCATGCGGATCGTCGATGGCCGCGCGGTGATCGACGATTACGGCATCCAGAACCCCGACGGCAGCTGGCGCCTGGCCTCGGGCCGCGAGATCACCGACACCGGTGGCGCGACCATCGCGCAGCCCACGGTGGCGGACATCCTCGCCCTGTCGCGCGATCCCGGCCAGGAATGGCGCGTCGAGGACATCGGCTTCAACGATCTCGCCTCGGTTCCGGTCGAGGCGATCGGCGTGCGCATCACCGACGGCATCCCCGTCGATTACACCGTCGAGGTCACGGACCAGGACGGCACCTTCTATGTCTGGGCGCGCAATCTCGACCGGGCGCTGGAATTGCAGTTCAAGACCGGCGACTCGCGCGAGTTCGCGCTGCGCAACTATGCCGTCGATTTCGACACGCTGGACGAGGTCAACTCCAGCATCGACAGCACCTATCGCGTCGAGCTGATGACGCCGGGCCAGTTCCATTTCGCGACCAGCCTCGCCGGCGTCGATTTCCGCAAGGAGATGCTGACCGCGACGCTCGACAATTCGACGGGACTGATCGACTACAAGGTGGTCGAAGGCGGTAGCTACACCACCTCGACCGAGGAATACGAGTCCGTCATCAAGCCGATGATCGACCTCGTCGGCCTGTCGATCCAGCAATACATCATGGTCAGCAGCCGGATGGCCGTGCGGCTGGCGCTGCAGGACGGCCTCTCGGACTTCTCGCGCGGGCTGGAATACGACCTGGCCTCGGACAAGTATCGTCCGACGACCGACCTGGGCCTTGCGCCCATGTTCACCGCGATCTTCGAGGGCGCACCCACCAGCAACGTGGACGATGCGGTCTATGACTACCTGCAGGACTGGGCGATCATCCTCGCCCAGGTCTTCCCGGACTTCCAGCCGAACGACCCGCAGCTGTTCTTCGACCCCGAGGTGGGCGTCGACCAGCCCTACATCATGCAGATGCTGATCGCCGCGCAGGAGACCGTGGGGCTGGATCTGGATGTCGCCGCCATCGCCAACGCGCTGACCATCGACGAGCGCCGCATCATAATGCACACGCCCGAGCAGACCGAGGTGCGCGGCGACTATGACAACGTCAATTTCTTCTATCTGACCGAAGGCAACCAGGAGGTCATCGGCAGCTACGAGGCCGACGCGGATCAGTTCGACGACAATGTGCAGATCGACGTCTATTTCGTCGGCCAGAACGCCGGCGACGACACGATCTATGACCGCGACCTGGGCGATCACGACCAGCTGCGCTTTGCTCACCTGCGCTCGGACGAGGTGGACGCGGTGCGCGACGGGCAGGACCTGATCCTGTTCTACAACGGCGGCGCCAACCATATCCGCGTCACCGACCAGTTCCTGGGCGAACAGAACATGCTGTTGTCCAGCGGCAAGCGGACCGAGACCGGGGTCGAAGAAATCATCTTTGCCGACAGCGTGGTGTGGAACCGCGGGCGCCTGGCCTTCGAGGTGGTGGACTTCGACCGCGCCGCACTGGTCGAGGCTGACGCCTATTACGGCTCGGGCTCGGGCGACGTGCTGTTCGGGGGGCTGGGCAACGACTATCTAAGCGGCGGCGCGGGGGGCGACAACTACATCTTCCGCGTCGGCGACGGTCACGACGTCATCGACGACCTTGGGAATTTCTCGTTCGGCCCTGTTCAGGCGGGGCTCGATTTCCTGACCTTCCGCGGCGACATCACCGAGAACACCGTGCGGCTGACCCGCGACGGCGCATCGGAAAACCTGCTGATCACCATCCTGGACGAGGCCGGCAACCCGACAGGCGACAGCGTCGAGCTGGTGGGCCAGTTCGGCGGCGTGCGGCTGAACCTTGGTGCGTTTTCCGAGGCGATCGGGGCCGATGACGGGCTGGACTACATCGCGCCGAACCTGATCGAGAAGATCATCTTCGAAAAGGGCTCGGCCCTCGATTACACCGACATCGTCGAGCGGGTCATCGCCAACGCCAAGACCGAGTTCGACGACGCCATCTATGGCATGTTGAACGACAACACGCTGGACGGTGGGGCGGGCGACGACTTCCTCACCGGGCGCTCGGGCTTCGATACCTACATCTACGGCCGCAACTACGGCAGCGACGTCATCCTCGACAACGATTTTGCCTCGGCCCTGTTCGGACCGAAGGACGACAAGCTGCAATTCGTCGACGACCTGCGCTGGACCGACTTCGATTTCCTGCGTGACGGCAGCAGCGACACGATCCGCCTGCGTGTCAAGGACACGACCGATGAGGTCGTCCTGACCGACTACCTCGAAGAGATCCTGCTGGTCGGCTACATCAACCTGATCGAAGAGATCGAGTTCGGCGACGGCACCGTCTGGAACCACCTCAAGCTGCTTCAGCATTACATCGACATCGCCAAGACCGATGGCGACGACACGATCTATGGCTGGGAAACCATCGCCGACCGGATCGACGGCGGGCTTGGCGACGACCGGATGGAAGGGTTCAGTTCCGGGGATACCTACGTCTTCGCAGCCGGATACGGCTCGGACACGGTTCTCGACAGCGCCGGCACAGACAAGATCGAGTTCGTCGGGCTGAATTCCACCGACGTCGATTTTTCGCGAACGGCGCTTGACCTGATCATGACGATCCGCGGCACGACCGACCGGATCGTGCTGGAAAACCAGTATGTCCGCGAGGGCCAGCAGCGCAACGCGGTCGAGTTCTTCCAGTTCGCGGACCGGACACTCGACTACTTCGACTTCAACCCCGAGGACATCGACCTTGTCGGCACCAATGCCTCGGAAACCATCACCGGCTCAAACTTTGCCGAGACGCTGGATTCGCGCGGCGGCAACGACACGATCATCGGCGGCGATGGCGGCGACACCTACCTGTTCGACGTGGGCTACGGCCAGGACCTGATCATCGACACCCGCGTCCGGGCCGCGTGGCAGGACCGCAAGGGCATCATCGTGCCCAAGGACGACGTGGTGAAGTTCGGCGCGGACATCACGCAGGCCAACGTCATCTTTGCCAAGGACGGCGACGATCTGGTGATCTCGGTCGCCGACCGCACCGACACGCTGCGCATCCGCAACCAGTTCCTCGACCTCGACAACGGCGTGGAACGGTTCGAATTCTTCGACGGCGGTTTCATGTCGATCTCGGATGTCGAGGAACAGCTGGCCATCGAGGGCGGCAACCGCGGCGACAACGTGATCGAGGGCAACCCGACCGGCGCCAACGTGCTGGACGGGCGGCAGGGCGACGACACGCTGATCGGCGGCACGGGCGCCGACACCTATGCCTTCAGCGCCGATTACGATTTCGACCGGATCATCGAAAGGCCCGACGCGCCGGGTGTGATCGACCTCGTGCAGTTCGGCGCCTCGGTCAAGCGCGACGCGCTGCGGATCACGCGCAACGGGCTGGACCTGGTGATCGACCTCGGCAACGGGTCGGACGTGCTGACCATCGTGGGCGGGTTGGGCGACACGCGGGTCGAGCAGTTCCGCTTTGCCGATGCCAGCATCCTGACCATCGACGAGATCATCGACGCGATGCTGACCGGCACGGCGGCGAACGAGCAACTGGTCGGTCTCGACAACCGCGATGACACCATCATCGGCGGCGGCGGGTCGGACGCGCTCGAGGGCGGCGCGGGCAACGACACCTACCTGTTCGGCTACGGCCAGGGCAGCAACAGCATCTTCGATACGTCGGGCATCGACCGGCTGGAATTCGGCGCCGGCGTCACGCCCGAGCGCGTGACCTTCGAGAAGATCGGCAACGACCTGCTGATCCGCCTGGCCGCGACCGACGAGCGGATCGCGGTGATCGGCGGTTATCGCCAGAACCCGGTCGAGGTCTTTGCCTTCGAGGACGGCACGGAACTGAGCATCGCCGAGGTGCGCGCACTGATCCGCGACGGCCAGTCGAACGGCTCGCAGGACGTGCTCGACACCTCCGATTTCGGCACCGGCACGCCGCTGGAGCCGGGCGCAGGCCATGACCGCGTGATCCTGTCCGAGGGCAGCGTCGTGGTCTTCCACTCGGGCGACGGCATCGACCGGGTCGAGATGGGCTCGCGCGTGGTCAACGCCACGCTGGTGATCGCCGATTTCGCCAGCAACCAGGCCGACGTGCGCTTTGCCGACGGGTTCGGCCGCGACCTGATCCTGACCTTCCCCTCGACCGGCGACCAGATCGTGATTGCCGGTGCGCTGGGCACGGGTGCTGTGCCGCGCGTGCAGTTCACCAACGGCGTGACCTGGGGCGCGGCCGAGCTTGTGCAGGCGTCGATCAGCGCACAGGCGAGCGGCGGCGACGACACGATGCGCGGCAGCGACCGGGCTGACCTGCTGCAGGCGGGCGCGGGCGATGACGCAGTGCGCGGTGGGCGCGGCGACGACACCTATCGCTTCTGGCGCGGCGACGGCCAGGATGTGATCGAGGACGAACAGGGCTTCGACCGGCTTGACGTGACGGGTTACGCACCGGGCGAGATGCGGGTCGAACGCCTTGCTGCCGGACGCGACGACCTGATCCTGACCTTTTTCGGCTCGGACGACGCGATCATCATTCGCAACGCCGCCGTCGACCTCGTGGTGTTCAGCGACGGCACGGAATGGACGCGCGATACGCTGCTCGACCAGGTGAACGCGGTGGGGTCCGATACCGACGACCTGCTGCGCGGCACGCCGGGCGAAGAGATCTATCGCCCCGGCTTCGGCAACGACCGGATCATCGACGGGCGGGGACGCGACGTCTACACGTTCGAGCGCGGCGACGGCCAGGACCGGATCGAGACCTCCGGCGCGGCGGACGGCTTCGGCGTGATCGAATTCGGCAGCACCATCGCGCTGGAGGACGTGACCGCCAAACGCGACGCCGAGGGCAATCTCGTGCTGATGATCGCGGGTGGCGACGACCGGCTGACGCTGGTCGATCCCGCCGGCGACCCCGACGCCATCGTCGGAACGCTGCGCTATTTCGACGGCCGGACGCAATCCATCGCCACCGTGTCCCGCTCGATCCCCGCGACGGATGGCGACGACCACGTGGTGATCCCCTCGCGCGAGCCGGCCTCGCCCGAGCCGGGCACAGATGTCTTCGGCCGCGACGGCAACGACACGCTGGAAACTGGGCGCGGCGCGGACGTGATGCATGGCGAGCAGGGCAACGATCTGCTGCGGGGGCACAGCGGCGGCGACACCTATTTCTTCGGCCTTGGCGACGGGCAGGACACCGTCGCGGACGTCGAACTTCTGGCCGATGGCGTGGTGGACCGCATCCGGTTCGAGGCGGGAATCCTGCCCTCGGACATCGTGTTCCTGTCGGTCGGGCCGACCGACATGGTGCTTGGCATCGCGGGTACAGAGGACCGCATCACCATCCGCGACATGTTCGGCAATGCCGGGCGCGACGGGCGGATCGAGGAAATCGTCTTTGCCAACGGCACCACTTGGGACCTGGCCGAGATCCTGTCGCGGGCGGGCACGGGCACGGCCGGCGACGACGATATCGACCTGGGAACCGTGGCCGACCTGACGGTGACCCTCTCGGGCGGGGCGGGCGACGATACGCTTGCCGGCGGGCGTGGCGACACGACCTACGAGGTCGAGGCGGGCGATGGCCGGACCGAGATCGTCGAGGCTGGAAACTGGTTCTACTCGGACGACTCGCTGCAACTGGGCGCGGGTCTGGCGCAGGCCGACATGGTGGCGGTGCGGCAGGGCAACGACCTGCTGCTGCGCTTTGTCGGAACCGAGGATCGCGTGCTGATCCGCAACCAGTTCGCCTGGTCCACGCCCGCGATCGACACTTTCACCTTCGACGAAGGCAGCAGTCTGACCGCTGCCGAAGTGACCGCCACTCTGGTGGACGAAGATGCCGCGCAGCGACTTCTCGACCCCAGCACGCCGGATTTCGTGCCCTTCTTCGATCCGCTTTTCGTGCATCCCAATGGCGGCACCGGGGGTTCCTCGGGCGGGGGCGGCGGCACCGGGGGCGGCACCGGCACCACCAACCAGCCCCGCACACTCGAGGCGCAGCCGGGCGTGGTGGACCTGTTCGACTTCTTCGTGCCGGAACTGGACGATTTCGCCGCCCTGACCACGATCACCGGGTTCGAGACCGGCGACCTGGGCGACCAGCTGGACATCCGCCTGGCCGCTGGCCTTGTGGGAGAGGTCGTGGCGCGGCAGGAAGGCGCCGACACCTATGTCTATTTCGTCGATGCGGGCGTGCATGACCTCGATGCCGCGCGGCGGCTGATCCGGCTGACGGATACCGTCACGGGCGACCTGACCTCGGGCAATTTCGCCGGCGCCCCCTTTGCCACCGCCGAGCCGCAAACCGTCGCCGGCACCAGCGCCGCCGAAAGCCTCGCGGGCAGCTGGGGCGACGACACGATCACGGGCGCGGCTGGCAACGACACGCTGGAGGGCGCCGAGGGCCGCGACCTGCTGCAAGGCAACAACAACAACGACACCTATGTTTTCAACCCGGGCTTCGGGCAGGACACGGTGTCGGACAACGGCACGGCCTCGGGATCGACGGCCGATGTGATCAGCTTCGGCCCGGGTATCGACCCGGCCGACCTGATCGTGACGGCCAGTGGCACGAACCTGATCCTGTCCTTCGCGGGCAGCACCGACCGGATCGTGCTGGACCGGACCCTGACCGCCGCAAACTACCGCATCGAAACCGTCACCTTCGACGATGGCACCAGCTTCAGCCATGCTGACCTGATGGCGCTGGCCTTTGTCGGCGACGATACCGACCAGCGGTTCGACGGCAGCTACGACCCGAATGCCTTCGATGGCGGCGCGGGCAATGACAGCCTGTATACGCTCGACGGCAACGACACTCTGACCGGCGGCACCGGCAACGACTTCCTCCGGGGTGGCAACCAGAACGACACCTACCGGTTCGATGCGGGGTTCGGGCAGGACATCGTTTCGGATGATGGATGGTCGAACCAGTCGGGCGCTGACGTGATTTCGTTCGGGCCTGGGATCGACCCGGCGGAGATGATGGTGCGCGCCACGGAGACCGACCTGATCGTGACCTTCCGTGGCAGCGAGGACCGGATCGTCATCCAGAACACGGTGAACAATGCCGACTACCGGATCGAGACGTGGTTGTTCGACGATGGCACCAGCTTCAGCCATGCCGACCTGCTGGCGCTGGCCTGGGCGTCGTCGGAGGCCGACCAGCTGATCGAGGGCGGCTACAACGCCGACGTCATGGATGGCGGTGCAGGCAATGACAGCCTTTACGGCAAGGATGCCGACGACACGCTGACCGGCGGTACTGGCAACGACTTCCTGCGCGGCGGCAACCAGAACGACACCTACCGGTTCGAGGCAGGGTTCGGCCGCGACATCGTTTCCGACGCCGGCTGGTCGAACCAGTCGGGTGCCGACGTGATCGAATTCGGCCCCGGCATCGCGCTGGAAGACCTGCGGGTCGAGGCGACCACCACGGACCTGATCCTGACCTTCGCGAACAGCGACGACCGGATCGTGATCGAGAACGGCGTGACCGGCTCCGATTACCGGATCGAGACGCTGCTCTTCGATGACGGCCGGACCCTGACCCATGCCGACCTGGTCGCCATGGCTTGGATCCCGTCCGATGCCGACCAGTTGCTCAGCGGCAGCAACCTTGCCGAAAACATGGATGGCGGCGGCGGCAATGACAGCCTTTACGGCTTCGATGCCAGCGACACGCTGACCGGCGGCACGGGCAACGACTTCCTGCGCGGCGGCAACCAGAACGACACCTACCTGTTCGAGGCCGGGTTCGGTCAGGACATCCTGTCGGATGCGGGCTGGTCGAACCAGTCTGGCGCCGACGTGATCGCCTTTGGTCCGGGCATCGACCTGGACGACCTGCATGTGCGGATCGAGGGTTTCGACCTGGTGGTCGGATTCACCGGCACCGAGGACCGGATCCGCATCCAGAGCGCGCTCAGCAACGCCGATTACGTGGTCGAAACGCTGCTTTTTGACGATGGTCGCAGCATAACACATGGTGAGCTGCTGGCACTGGCCCTTGCCGGGACCGATGGCGACGACACGCTGAACGGTGGCAACCTGACCGCCGATTCCATCGATGGCGGCGCTGGCGACGACACGCTGAGCGGCAACAACGGCAACGACACGCTGACCGGCGGCGACGGGTTCGACAGCCTGCGAGGCGATGCGGGGCTCGACGTGCTCGAAGGCGGCGCGGGCAACGACACGCTGTCTGGCGGCAACGACGCCGACACGCTGACCGGCGGAGCGGGCGACGACCTGCTGATCGGCGGTCAGCGCGACGATGTCTACAATTTCTCGCTCGGTTTTGGTCGCGACCTGATCGACGAGGACAGCGGCTGGTCCAATACCTCCGGCAACGACGTGGTCGCCTTCGATGGCACGGTGTCTTCGACGGATGTGACCGTCTATATCGACGGCAACGACCTGCTGATCGGCATCGACGGCAGCGACGACCTGCTGCGCCTCGCGGGCACCATTGCGGGCGGCAACAAGCGGGTCGAGACAGTCACATTCGCCGGCGATGGCGTCACCTGGACCCATGCCGACATGCTGGCCGCGGCGCAGCCCTGGCCGGGGTTGGGCGGGGTCGAGGTTCAGGGCAACCCGGCGACAAACATCCTGCAAGGTGGCCCGGGCGACGACCTGCTGCAAGGGTTGGTGACCGGCAGCCGCATGCTGGGCGAGGCGGGCAACGACACGCTGCTGGGCGGTGGCGATGCCGAGACCCTGACCGGCGGTTCGGGCAGTGACAGCCTGTCGGGCGGCGGCGGGAGCGACATCTACCGCTTTGCCGCCGGCTTTGGCCGCGACACGATCGACGACGCGGGCGCCAATGACGGCGACGGGTCGGGCAATTTCGACGCAATCCTCTTCGAGGCGGGCATCGACCCTGCCGACGTGATCGTCGAAAGCACCGAAGTATCCGGCGGCGACATCGTGTTGCGCCTCGCGGGCAGCGACGACCGGCTGACCATCATTGGCGGCAACGAAACGGCGCCTGCCAGCGGCGGCATCGACGAGGTTCGTTTCGACGATGGTACGGTCTGGACGGCAGCCGATCTGCGCGCGGCTGCGACGCCGTTCAACGCGGGCGGCCTCGTCATCGATGCGCCCAACGGTGCCATCGACGACGTGTTCACCGGCACTGATGGCGATGACTGGTTCGACGGGCTGGATGGCGACGACACGATGTCGGGTGGCCTTGGCAATGACGAGCTTTATGGCCGCGCGGGCAACGACGACTTCACCGGCGGCCCGGGCGACGACTATCTGTCGGGCCGGGACGGCAGCGACATTTACCGCTTCGGCGCGGGCTTTGGCCAGGACACGATCGTCGACGGCGACTATGGCGAGGAAGTCACGCCCCTGAACGTCGTGGAGTTCGACGCGTCGCTCTCGTCGGGCGATTTCCTCGTCTACACGGACGATTCCGATTACCGGATGCTGCTGACCTTTGCCGGGGTCGAGGATTTCGTGCAGTTCTCCTTGCCGGGCATCGGCGGCGAGGGTGGCCCGGCGGGTGGGTCCGTGGACGAGGTGCGATTCCTCGGTGACGGCACCACGCTGACGCTGGACGACCTGATCGCCATGGCCATGCCGCTGCCGCGCGCCGCGCTGATCGGTGACGCGGTCGCCGACACGCTGACCGGCAGCGCGAATGACGACTGGCTGCTG
Source organism: Thetidibacter halocola (assembly GCF_018224955.1). Lineage (GTDB taxonomy): Bacteria > Pseudomonadota > Alphaproteobacteria > Rhodobacterales > Rhodobacteraceae > Thetidibacter > Thetidibacter halocola. Next base: position 282,026 of record NZ_JAGTUU010000004.1, on the reverse strand, counting down.
GGCCTTGGTGGGGATGACCTGCTGGAAGGGCTGGGCGGCAATGACACGCTCGAAGGCGGCTGGGGCGACGACACGCTGATCGCGGGCTCCGGGCGCGACAGCCTCGACGGCCAGCAGGGCGACGACCTGTATCAAGTGACCGGTGCGTTCGACCGCGTCTGGATCGCCGAACAAAGCTATGTCGATCCCGCCGAGTTCGACGTGCTGGACCTGCTGTCGCTGAACGCGGCGGATGTGATCGTTGACTACGATTACTACTACTATCCTCAGATCTCGCTGGCCGCCGGTGGCGAGGGGCGCATCGTCTTCGACTACTACTCCGTGGCCGAGGTTCAACTGGCCGATGCCACCTGGAGTTTCGACGACCTTCTGACGATGGCCGACACGACCGGGCGTCGCGGGCTGGATGTCTATGCAAGCTCGGGCCAGGTGACGGTCGACGGCTCGGCGCTGGATGACTATGTCGGCGGCCGCGCGGGCGACCAGCTGCTGCGCGGCTTCGCCGGGTCGGACGCGCTGTATGGATCTTCGGGCAACGACACGCTGGATGGCGGCGCGGGCCATGATGAGCTGGAAGGCGGGTCGGGCGACGACCTTTACCTGTTCTCGACCGGGTTCGGCCATGACCGTGTGATCCTCGACTATGACGAGGCCGCGCTGGACGTGATCGAGTTCGACGCCACCATCCTGCCCGCCGATGTCACGGTCTACGACAGTTTCGGCGAATACCTGCTGGTGGCCGATGGCGGGGCCAGTTCGATCCGGCTGGTCGACTACGGCAGTAACGCGCCGATCTCGGAAATCCGGTTCTCGGACGGCACAGTCTGGACCCAGGCGACGCTTGCCGCAGATGCCATCGTGTTGTCAGGCCTGATGCTGGGGTCCCCCGGTGCCGACAGCCTGACCGGCGGCGCGACCTTTGACATGCTGGAAGGCGGGTTGCTGGACGACACGCTGGCGGGCGGCGCCGGCAATGACACGATCGAGGGCGGCAGCGGGTTCGACCTGATCACCGGCGGCACCGGAAACGACGACCTCAGCGACGAGGATGGCGGGGCGGACTATTTCTTCTCGGCCGGGTTCGGTCAGGACTATGTCAGCCACCGGCTGGACCCCGCGTCGCCTTCTGCCATCGTCTTCGATGCAAGCATCGCGCCGGGCGATCTGGTGGTCGAACGGTCCGGCCCGACGGGTCCGATCACGCTGCGCATCCCGGGCACCAACGACCGCCTGACGATCAACGCCTCGTCCAGCGGCCTTTACGGCATCGACGAAGTGCGCTTCGACGATGGCACGGTCTGGACCTTTGCCGATGTCGAGGCGGCGGCGGTGCCGGTCTCGACCACCTATCTCGAGGGTGACAACCCGCCGATCCCCGAGGGCGGGGATTTCGACGATTCCATCACTGGCAACGACCGGGACAACCTGCTGGTGGGCAACGGCGGCGACGACACGCTGACCGGTGGCGACGGCGACGACACGCTGTCGGGCGGTGCGGGCAACGACAGCCAAGTGGGGGGCTACGGCGACGACACATATCTGTTCGGCGCGGGGTTCGGCCAGGATTTCATCGATTACAGCGGATGGTCCTCGGACAATGACGTGATCGCCTTCGGGCCGGGCGTCGATCCGGCAACGATCCTGGTCGAGATCGCGGCGGATGGTTCGAACGACCTGATCCTGCACATGATCGGTACCGAGAACCGCCTGCGCATCGAGGACGGTCTGACGCTGGGCTATATCGACCGCGTCGAGTTCGACGATGGCACGGTCTGGACGCGCGACGACCTGCTGGCGCGCGCCCTGCCGGGACTGGGCGAGACGGTCAGCAGTTCGGACAGCGACGACACGGTGACGGGCACCGCGCAGGATGACCGGCTGGACGGCATGGGCGGGGCGGACTCCATCGAGGGCCTCGCCGGGCGCGACACGCTGATTGGCGGCGCGGGCGACGACACGCTGGTGGGTGGCGCGGGCGACGACGTCCTGACGGACGATGGCGGAGACGATCTCTATCGCTTCGACCTGGGCGACGGATTCGACCGGATCACCGATCTGGACGGCACCGACCGGCTGGAACTGGGCGCGGGCATCGCGCCTTCCGACGTGACCGTGACCCAGCAGAACGGCGCCGACCTGATGATGCGGATCGACGGCGGCGACCGGATCGTGCTGGCAGGGGCGCTGTCGACCCCCGAAAATGCGGTCGAGACGGTGGTTTTCGCCGATGGCACGACTTGGACCCATGCCGACATGTTGGCCTTTGCCACCGCTGGAACGGATGCGGCGCAACATATCATCGGGACGTCGCTTGCCGACACGGTGGACGGCTCCGGCGGCGACGACACGGTCGAGGGCCGCGCCGGCGACGACAGCCTGCTGGGCGGTGCGGGATCGGATAGTCTGCTGGGCGGTGATGGCGCCGACACGCTTTCGGGCGGCATGGGCGGCGACGCGCTTCAGGGTGGTGCGGGGGATGATGTTTATCGCTTCGCCGCAGGTGGCGGATCGGACACGATCACCGACAGCGCCGGCACCGACGCGATCGAGATGGCCGCGGGCCTGACGCCCGGCAACATCGCGGTCAACATCGCGGGCGGCGTGGACCTGATCCTGCGCGTCACCGGAACCGAGGACCGGCTTACGCTGGCGGGTTCGGTCGGCAGCGCTTCGGCGGTCGTCGAGGAGGTGCGCTTTGCCGATGGCACAATCTGGACCCATGCCGACATGCTGGCGCTGGCCGCGGCGCAGGCGGGCGATGACCAGGGTCTGACCGGCACGACTGCCGCCGACAGCATTGATGGCGGAATCGGTGACGACACCATCGACGGTGGCGATGGCGACGACACGCTTTTGGGCGGTACAGGAGAGGACAGCCTGACCGGCGGCACCGGCAACGACGACCTCATCGGCGGGCGGGGCGACGACACGCTGGCGGATAGCTCGGGTGACGAGGTTTATCGCTTTGGCCTGGGCGACGGGCAGGACACGATCACCGACACGGATGGCACCGACGCGATCCAACTGGGCGCGGGCATCTACGAGGCCGACGTCTCGATCACGCAGCCGAACGGCTCGGACCTGCTGATCCGCATCACCGGCACCGAGGATCGCATCCTTCTGTCCGGCGCGCTGGATACGCCTGCCAACGCCATCGAGGAGTTGCGCTTTGACGACGGCACGGTCTGGACCTTTGCCCAGATGCTGGCGCTGTCGCAGACGGCAACGGACGGGCGCGACGTGCTGTATGGCACGACGGCGGACGATACCCTGAATGGCGGCGATGGTGACGACGCGCTGGACGGGCGCGCGGGCGACGACGACCTGCGCGGTGGCACCGGGGCGGATTCCCTTTCGGGTGGCGACGGGGCCGACACGCTGAGCGGCGGCACCGGGCCCGACACGCTGGCGGGCGGCGCGGGCGACGACACCTATCGCTACAATCCGGGTGACGGGCAGACCACCATCGACGACAACGCCGGGCTGGACCGGATCGAATTCGGGGCGGGCATCGCGGCGGCCGATATCTCGGTCGCCAAGACGGCGACGGGTCTGGTGCTGCGTCTTGCCGGGTCCGAGGACCGGATCACGCTGGAAAACGCGCTGGCCGCGGGCGTGATCGAGACGGTCGTCTTTTCTGACGGCACGCAATGGGACGCGGCGGAGTTGTTGCGCCGCTCGACCGCCGGCACGGCGGGCGACGATTCCTATCTCGGCTCGGCCGGGCCGGACACGCTGGTGGGGCTGGGTGGCGATGACACGCTGTCGGGTCTGGCGGGCGACGACCTGCTGCAAGGCGGCGCCGGAGATGACAGCCTGGATGGCGGCACAGGGGCTGACACGCTGGCGGGCGGTACGGGCCGTGATACGCTGACCGGGGGCCTTGGTGACGACACCTACCTGTTCACGGCGGGCGACGGCGAGGACACGATTTCTGACGCGGGCGACAGCACGGGCGATGCGCTGCGCATCGAAGGCTATGCGCTGGCCGACCTGCGTTTCTCGAAAACCGGGCCGGATGGTGGCGATCTGACGATCCGCTTTGCCGGCAGCACCGACCGGATCGTGGTTTCGGGTGCCTTTGCCGCGGGCGGTGCGGGCGCGGTCGAGACGGTGGTCCTGACCGACGATCTGACGACCCTGACGCTGGCCGAGATCGAGGCGCGGGTGCAGCCCGATTTCGGAACGGACGGCGACGCGATCTATGGCGACGACACCGACAACACGCTGACCGGCACGGCGCTGGGCGACTATATCGAGGGCGGCGCGGGCGCCGACACGATCGACGGCGGCGACGGCGACGATATCTTCGGCGACATTGTCTCGGATACATCGGTGGATGAACTGACCGGCGGCGCCGGGCGGGACGCCTATCGCTACCTGCCGAGCTTTGCCATCGACGCCTCCATCGCCGAGGACGTGATTACCGATTTCACGCCGGGCGACGCGGGCGACATCATCCGCCTGACCTCGAGCACGCCCAACCCCTTCGCCAACGGGCGTCTGCAGATCATCCAGGACGGCGCGGATACGACGATCCAGCTGACGGCCGACGACGGCTCGACCCGGTCCGTGCTGCGTCTGACGGGCGTGGATTCGACACAATTGACGCCGGCGAACTTCGGAGGCGTGGAACTGGAGCGCGATATCTCGGGCATCAGCGACGGCGAGGACGGCACCGAGATCGGCGGCGGCCCGCTGGGTGACCTGGTGTTCGGCAATGGCGGTGCGGATACGCTGAACGGCTTTGGCGGCAATGACACGCTGGCCGGGGGCGCGGATGGCGACGTGCTGTCGGGCGGCTTCGGCAACGACTGGCTGGCGGGCGAGGCCGGACATGACGAGGTCAGTGGCGGCGCGGGGGACGACACGCTGTCGGGCGGTTCGGGCGACGACACGTTGATCGGCGGCGACGACGACGCGGAATTCGCCGGGAACGACGTGTTCCACGGCGGCGCGGGCGACGACGACCTGTCGGGTGGGGCCGAGAACGACATCTACATCTTTGGCGCGGATGACGGCCACGACACGCTGCGCGACGAGGGCGGCACCGACGTGATCGAGTTCGACGCAAGCGTGGCCCCGGCGGATATCGCTGTGATCGCGCTGGGTGACCACCTCGAACTGCGCGTGATTGGGGGCAGCACCCGCATCCGCATCGAGAACGCGCTGACCGATCCCGTCGGCACCGATATCGAAAGTGTCATCTTCGACAACGGCACGATCTGGACGCGCGCCGACCTGCTGTCTCGGGCGATGGAGGCCACGGCGGGCGACGACGACCTGCGCGTGCTCAGCGGCGCCACGCTGGACGGGCTTGGCGGCAATGACACGCTGACAGGCAGCGACGGAGACGACACTCTGACCGGCGGCGCGGGCGACGACCTGCTGCGCGGCGGGGTGGCGAACGACACCTACGTCTTCGGCACGGGCGACGGGCAGGACGTGATCGACGATCCGTTCGGCGACAACGTGATCCAGCTGGGCGCCGGCATTGCCACAGCCGACGTGCAGGTGGTGCGCGGCAAGGAAACCGTGGTGCTGGAGATCATCGGCACGGGTGATCGGATCGATCTTGGCCAGATGGCCGACCCGGCGATGACAATCCGCGAGGTTCGCTTCGACGGCGGCGACGTCTGGACGGCGCAGATGCTGGTCGACATGGCGTTGGGGGCGACGGCTGGCGATGACGTGATCTTCGGCTCGGACACGGGCGAGACGCTGACCGGCCTTGCGGGCGATGACCGGCTTGTGGCCAAGGGCGGCGCCGACGACCTGTCGGGAGGCGCGGGCGTCGACCTGCTCGAGGGCGGGACGGGCGACGACACCTATCGCTTTGGCCTGGGCGACGATCAGGACCGGATCGTGGATGCCGGCGGCACCGATGTGCTGATCCTTGGCACGGGCATCACCGAGGCCGACGTGCGCGTCGCGCAGAGCAGCGACGGCTCGGCCATCATCCTCGCCATCGGCACGGATGGCGACCGCATTCGCATCGACGACGCGATGGGCGCGGGCAAGGTGGAAACCGTCCGGTTCGAGGACGGCACGGAATGGACCGTGGCCGACATGATCGCCCGCGTGGCGACGCCGCTGGACGACTTCCTGTTCGGGGATGAGGCCGATAACACGCTGGCCGGTGGTCTTGGCGACGACCGGATCAGCGGCGGCGCCGGCAACGACACCTACCGCTTCGCCGCAGGCGACGGGCGCGACATCATCCGCGACGCGGCGACCTCTGCCGCCGATACGCTTGTGATCTCGGGTTATGCGCCGGGCGACGTGCGCTTCGTGCGTCTTGGCACCGACAGCGCCGATATCGCGATCCAGTTCCCCGGCACCGATGACCAGATCCTCGTGGCCGACGGGCTGACCGTGGGCGCCGGGATCGAGAGCGTCGTGCTGGAGGATGACGGCACAACCTATACCATCGCGCAGATCGTGGCGCTGCTGGTCGACCGGCAGGCGAGCGACGGCGACGACACGATCTTCGGGAGTACGGGCGCGGATTCCCTCGCCGGTGGCAGGGGCAACGACCTGATCGTCGGGCTGTCGGGCAACGACACCTACAGCTACGCCAGCGGCGACGGGGACGACCGGATCGACGCGCTGACCGGCGGGGTGAACCAACTTCACCTAACCGACTACAACGCCGCCAACCTGACCAGCGCCCTGCGCGCGGGGCCCGACAGCACCGACCTCGTCCTGACCTTCGACACGGCGGGCGACCGGATTGTCCTTGTCGGTGCGCTGGGCACCGCGAATGCCGCCAACGCTTTGACCATCCATTTCGCCGACGGCACGATCTGGGGCCGCGCCGAGATGCGGGCGCAGTCCGTCATCGACGTGCAGGGGGATGGGGACGATTCCATCTGGGGCTTCGACGGCGCAGACCTGATCGACCTGGGTCTTGGCGACGATTTCGCCGCCGGGCGCGAAGGTGCGGATACCTATGTCTATAGCCTCGGCGACGGCAACGACCGGATCGAGGACAGCGACCTGAACGGGGCCGAGTTCGACCGGCTGGAACTGGTGGGCTTCGACGCGGACGAGGTGACGGTCAGCCGCCTGTTCCGGGGCAGCGACAGCGTGCTGATCCGCTTTGCCGGAAACGACACCGACAGCCTGACGGTCTTCGACGCGCTGGCCGACGATGCCCGCAGCATCGAGGAATACCAATTCGATGACGGCACGATCTGGACCCGCGCGACTCTGCTGACGCTGCTCGACAACGCGGCACCCGTCGCCAATGACGATGGCTTCTTTGCCGTTACCACGGGTGAGGAACTGGTCATCCGGCTGTCGGACATACTCGGCAACGATTTCGACGCCGATGATGACCCGATCCGCATCGTTTCCGTCGATGCCAGCCCGAACGGCACCGCCGCGTTGGACGTGGACGGCAACCTGCGTTTCAATTCCGTAGCGGGATTTACCGGGGCCACGACCGTCGCCTACCGCATCACCGACGACCGCAACGCCTTTGCCGAGGCGGTGATCAACGTCAACGTCCGGCCCATCGCCGAGGCGCTGGACGACACCGGTTTCGTCGTGAATGAGGACGATTTCCTGAACATTCGGGTGGAACGCCTGCTGTCCAACGACATCGACGGCGACCGGATGATCGTGGGGCAGGTGCTCGATCCGGTGAATGGCACGGTGTCGCTGTCGAGCGACGGCAATATCGGTTTCACGCCCACCGCCAACTACCATGGCCCGGCGCAGTTCACTTATGTCGCCAACACGCCCGAAGGCGGGCGGGCCGAGGCCACGGTGTTCATCACCGTCAACCCGGTCAACGACGATCCCGACGCGCGCAATGACAGCGGCTTCAGCGTGGACGAGGGATCGTCCCTCGTCATAACCGCGGCGACGCTGCTGGCCAACGACATCGACATTGACGGCGACGTGCTGTCGCTTGGATCGGTCACGTCCTCCGCCAACCTGATCGTGTCGATCAACGCGCAGGGCAATGTCGTCGTGACGCCGGTCGACGATTTCTTTGGCGCGGGCTCCTTTACCTACACCGCGACCGATCCCGGCGGTCTGACCGACACGGCGACGGTCAGCGTCACCGTGATCCCGGGCAACCAGCCCCCGGTGGCCAATGACGACCGGTTCGAGACGACCGAGGCGGGTGACCCGATCCTCGAGGACAACCCGATCATCCTCAGCCTCGCGCGGCTGACGGCCAACGACGTCGACCAGGACGGCGATCCGCTGACCCTGACCGGAGTCAGCGCGGCCTTCGGCGGGCAGGCGACGCTGCTGGACAACCAGACCGTCCTGTTCGAGCCCAACGCCAATTTCAACGGCGAGGCGCGCTTTACCTACACCATCGACGATGGCGAGGGCGGGCAGGACGGCGCCGTGGCGACAATCGTCTACCAGGCGGTGAATGACCGCCCGGTGGCGCGCAACGACAGCTACACCTCCAGTGCGCTTTACATGCTGATCGGCACCGAGGACGTGCCGCTGAGCATCCCGATCCTTGAACTGCTGAAGAACGACTACGACGTCGAGGGCTTTGCCGTCACCTTCGAGAACGCGACCGGCGCGGTGAATGGCGACCTCGTGGTGGATGGCGACAATATCATCTTCACCCCGGACGAGAATTACTGGGGCGAGGCGACATTCGGCTATTCCATCACCGACCCCGAGGGGCTGGTCGATGGCGGCCTTGTCACGCTGTATTTCGAGGCGGTGGGTGATGCCCCGCCGGAACCGGAATCCGACCAGATCCTGATCCCCGAGGACATTCCGACCACGATCCGGCTGGACACGCTGCTGGCCAACGATTTCGACGTCGATGGCGATACGCTGGAAATCATCGGCTGGCGGCCGCTGAACGGCATTGGCGACATCCTGAAATTCGGCGCGGCGGCGGCAGGCGACCTGAACGGCACCATCGAGACCGATGCCGACGGAAACTGGCTGTTCACGCCCTTCATCGACGCGGAACGCTCGGGCGGCTTCGTCTACATCGTCACCGACAATGCCCAGGGGACCTCCGAGGGTTTCGTCGATATCGAGATCATTCCCTCGAACGACGACCCCACGGTCGAGGAAGACCCCGGTTTCGTCACGCCTTTGGACATTCCGCTGGTCATCCGTGCGGCGGACCTGCTGTTCAACGACTGGGACATCGAGCAGGCCGACCACGACAAGGACGGCACGCGCGACGACGATCTCGACGACCCCGACCGCGACCGCCCGACCTTTGTCGGTGTCGATTTCGTGCTGGACCCAGTGGAACTGGCGCAGGGACGCCGGGTTCAGGTGGGCGAGGTCGAACTGGTCGATTTCCGCGGCGAGACCTTTGTCGTCGTGCATTTCGATGCCGGATTTACCGGGCCGGTGACCATCGAGTACCGGATCGCGGACGAATTCGGGCTCGAGGATACCGGCTTTGCCTATGCCAACGTGGCCGACTTCTATGGCGGCACTTTGTCGGGCTCGCCGTTGGTCGACTATATCGAGGGGAACACGCTCTCCGAGGTGATCCGCGGCTATCGGCGCGACGACTATGTCGTGGCGCTGGCGGGCAACGATACGATCGAAACCGGCGAGGGCAACGACCTGATCTTCGCCGGCAATGGCGACGACCTGATCGACGCGGGCGACGGCGCGGACGACATCCGCGGCGGGCTGGGCTATGACACGGTCGTTTTCACCGGGTCCAACGTGGGCGTCCGCGCCGACCTGGAATCGCTGGTGGGGCAGGGCGGTTATGCCCAAGGCGATCTCTATGTCAGCATCGAGGCCTTCGAGGGCAGCAGCTACAACGACACGCTGGGCGGCACCTGGAGCGCGAACACCCTGCGCGGCATGGACGGCAACGACCTGCTGGAAGGGCGCGGCGGGCGCGACTCTCTGTTTGGCGGACTGGGCGACGACACGCTGGACGGCGGCGCGGCAGTCGACCGGCTGAACGGCGGCGGGGGCAGCGACACCGTCACCTATTTCTTTTCGAACGGGGCGGTTCAGGTCTCTCTCGTCGGCAAGACGGCGACCGGCGGCTGGGCCGGGGGCGACCGGCTTGAAGGGGTCGAGAACCTCGCCGGGTCGGAATTCTCCGACAACCTCGCGGGCGACACCAATGCCAACTACCTCTATGGCGACCGGGGTAACGACACGCTGTCGGGATTTGCAGGCGACGACACGCTGAGCGGCGGGCGTGGGGCCGACCGGCTGTTTGGCGGCCAGGGCATCGACACCGCCGACTATACGCTGTCCTTCACCGGCATCGTGATCGACCTCGCCGCCGGCACCGCCTCGGGCGGCGACGCCAATGGCGACATCCTGGGCAGCATCGAGATCATCAACGCCAGCTATCACGACGATGAGTTGCGCGGCGACGACAAGGACAACACGTTCCGCGGCAGCCGGGGCGCCGACATTCTCGACGGGCGCGACGGCTTCGACACGGCCGATTACACCCGCGCCGAAGAGGCGGTGCGCGTCGACCTGTCCATCGGGCAGGGCCTGGCGGGCGAGGCGCTGGGCGACACGCTGTTCTCGATCGAACAGCTTGTCGGCTCGGTTCATGACGACACCTTTGTGGGCAGCGCCGGGACGGACGTGTTTGACGGACGGTACGGCAACGACCTGTTGCAGGGTGGGGCAGGCTCTGACGACTACCTGTTCGGGTTGGACAGCGCGCAGGACACGATCGCGGAACAGGGTGTTGCGGGCGACACAGACCGGCTGGTGCTGGGCGCCGATTTCGCGCCCAAGGACGTCTCGGTCATCCGCACCGGCGACGATCTGCTGGTCGAGTTCGAGCGCGACGACGGCTTCCTGATCGACACCGTCACCGTCACCGGGCATTTCCTTGGAGAGGAAACCGGCATCGAGCAGATCGTCTTTGCCGACGGCACGATCTGGGATCGCACCACGATCGAGGACCGCCTGCGCGAGGGCCGGTTCAACGCGGCCGACGACATCTTCCGCTTCGGCATCGAAGACGAGGTTGCGCTGATCGACCCGGCCAGCCTGATCGCCAACGACGCCGAGGCCGGGATCGAGGACCTGGTCCTTGTCTCGGTGCAAAAGCCGCAATTCGGCACGGTCAGCATCAACGCCGACGGGATGATCGAATTCCTCGGCGCGCAGGACCACAATGGCGACGCCTTCTTTGCCTACACGGTGCGCGACCCCTCGGGCCGCGAGTCGACCGCGCGGGTTGAGGTGAACATCGCCGCCGTGAACGACGCACCCGTCGCAAATGATGACCCGCTGGTCTACGGGGTCGAGGACGTGCCGCTGCGCATCCGCATCGAGAACCTGCTGGCCAACGATTACGACGTTGACGGCGATGCCGAGCAGGAGGGCCTGCGCATCGTCCGGCTGGAGCCGCTGACCGATGCCGACGGCGATTTCCTGCGCCCCTACAAGAACAACGACTATGACGGTGAGGCCACCGACGCGACGTGGAAGATCGACGGCCAGTATATCGAGTTGCTCAGCCGTCCCGATCACTTCGGCTTTGCCGGCTTCCGCTATGTGCTGGCCGACAATGACGGGGCCGAGGACACGGCAGACGTGGAAATCTACTTTGCCCCGGTGAACGACGCCCCGCGCATCCGCGACAGTGCGGAGTCGGCCAAGCTGGAAGAGACCACGGTCTTCACCGTCGATCAGCTCATGTCCAAGGTCTACGACATCGAGCGCGACAGCTTCACCTTCGTCGGCCTGCATATCGGCGCGGACGGCAATGCCTCGACCAACGGGGTCGAGGTGTTCGACGATACGACCGGCGAGATCGCCTTTACCCCCGAGGCGCTGGGCCCGGCCTCGATCGCCTTCGACGTGATCGACGCGCGCGGCGCCGAGGCGGTGCTGGAGTTCAACATCCTCGTCCGTCCGCAGAACCTGCCGCCGGATGCCCGCGACGATTACGGCCTGCGCGCACTGGAGGACGAGGTCATCGTCATCGACCCGGCGGTGCTGCTGGCCAACGACACCGACCCGGACAACGACACGCTGGTCTTCGTCGACGTCTACCGTTTTGCCGTGAACGGCAAGGTTCTGGTGAACGCCGACGGCATGATCGAGTTCGCCACGCGGGCCAATTACAACGGCCCGGCCAGCTTTGAATACACGGTCAGCGACGGGCGCGGCGGGTTCGACAGCGCCACGGCGCATATCACGATCCTGCCGTTCAACAACGGGCCGGAGCTGCGCAACGACATCGTCACGGGGCTGGAAGACGGTCCGCAATACGTCATCCCGGCCGAAGCCTTCGGCAATGACCGCGACCTGGACGGCGACGTGCTGTTCTTCCAGGACACGCAACTGCTCGGCAATTTCGCCTATCGCTTCCTGTCGCCCGACTACACGGTGGATGCGAACTCGGCCAACAACACCGATCTGCCCGACTGGTTGAGTTTCGATGATGCGACCCTGACCTTCACCGGCACCTTCCCCGAGGGGAGCGACCCGGTCGAGGTGGCGGTCTTCGTCACCGATCCGTCGAACGGGGCGGTGCATGCCTTCCGCTTTGCCTTTGACGAGGGCGACACGGACGCGCTGGCCGCGGGCCTCAGCGTCGAGGGCAGCGTGCTGGACGGGTTCGAGATCCGCGAGGCGTTCGACTGGTCGGTCGAGGGCGCGAACGATGTCGCCACCTTCGACATCTCGGCGGGCAGCTTCTCGGCCTCGGTCATCGGCGGGCGGCCCCTGCCCGAGTGGCTGGAATACGACGCGGCCACGCGCAGCCTGTCGCTGACCGGCTTCGATCCCGACGAGGGCGAGGGGCTGGCGCGGGTGCAGATCGTCTTCACCCCTGATCCGCTGCCCGACCTGGCCGAGAACGAGTATTACTCGACCGAGCGCGGCTTCACGCTGGAATTCGTGATCGACCCGACGGCGCCCGACCTGGCCGCGATCAACGCGATCCTTGCAAACGACCCGGCGCTGGAGGCATCGGGCCTGTTCGGCGTCGACCTGTCCGGCGCGGCGGGCCTCAGCGCCGCCCGCGAAAGCGGCGCGCCGCTGGACAGCTGGCTGTCCTTCGATGCCGAAACGCTGGGCTTCTCCGGCATGCCGCCCTCGCGCTATGTCGGCGCGGTGCCGGTGCGGATCGACGTGACCGGCGCGGGTGCGCTGCCCGACATGGCGATCATCACCGAGGCGGTGGTGGACCGGACCTTCACCGTCGATCCCGACGACAGCGACGGCATCCGCGTCACCGACGCGCCCGAGCGCATCACCCTGACCACGCCGGAGGATTACAACGGCTCGGTCGCCTTCTTCTACGACGCCAATGACGAGAAGGGTGGAGAGAGCGCGGAACCGGCGATCATCGTCTTCAACGTCACGCCCACGCGCGAGTTGCCTCTGGCGAACGGCGACCGCGTGGACCTGTTCGAGAACGGCACCGTCACCTTTGCCGTGACCGATCTGCTGGTGAACGACCGCGACGACGACGGCGATGCGCTGCGCATCACCGGTTTCGGCACCACGGCGAATGGCATCGTCACCGTCACGCCCGGAACGCTGTCGGTCGACATGACCACGGCCCTCGCGCCGCTGCCGGGCGGCACGTGGTCGGCCACGCTTGAGGATGGCTCGGCCCTGCCGGGCTGGATCGGCATCGACGCGGCCACCGGCCAGCTGACGGCAACCGTGCCGCTGGATGTGCTGGCCGACTACCGCATCCGCGTGACCAATTCGGACGGGAGCGATACGAACAGCATCGTCTCGCAGATCCGCATGGACGGCAACGCGGGCGCGACCGTCACCTATACGCCGACGCCGGGCTTTGCCGGCGAGGATGCGCTGACCTACACCCTGACCGACGATGCCGAGGGTGCGGTCACGGGCACGGTCGTGATGGACGTGGCCTCGCTGCTGGACCCGCCGGTGGCGGTCAAGGACCAGCTGACCATGCTCGAGGATGGCGTCCTGACAATCGACCCGGCGACGCTGCTGGCCAACGACTATGACGTGGATGGCGATGCGATCCGCTTCCTCGGGGTGCAGGACCCCGAGAACGGCACGCTGTCTTTCGACGGCACATCGATCACCTTCACGCCGACGGTCAACTTCACCGGCAAGGCGCGGTTCGTCTACAGCGTGACAGACGACCGGCATGGCGACAGCCTGGGCACGGTCGAGGTGACGGTGCTGAACACCAATGTCGCGCCCGAGGCGGTGACGGATGTCTTCGCCACGGTCGAGGACGTGCCGTTCGAGTTCACCATCGCCGACCTGCTGGCCAACGACAGCGACCCGGACGGCGATACGGTCAGTTTCGTCTCGCTTCAGGACAATACCCTGAACGGCCGGATTCTCGAGCTACCGGATGGCCGCTACCAGTTCGTGCCGAACGAGAACGTCAACGGGCCGGTCAGCTTTTTCTACACGATCAGCGACGGGCGGCGGAACGACACGGGCACGATCACCTTCGACATCGAGGCGGTCAACGACGCGCCCATTGCCAACCAGGACGGGCATTTCTTCGGCCAGCAGGATACCGAGTTCGCCATCGACTTCGCCGACCTGCTGTTCAACGACCGGGATGTCGAGGGCGACGCCTTCCAGATCGTCGAGATCTTCGACGCCGACAACGGCACCGTCCGGCAGGAGGGCGATCAGGCGGTCTTCCTCGGTCGTGCGGGCTATTTCGGCGACGGCGGTTTCCATTACCGCGTGACGGACGAACACGGCGCGACCAGCGTCGGCTATGCGACCGTGCTGGTGATGCCGCTCTTCGACGTGCCGGTGGCGGTCTCCGACCACGGGATCGAGATGCTCGAGGACAGCTTCATCGATCTGGACCCGGCGGTGTTGATGGCCAACGACCAGATCCCGCTTGGATCGACCGTCACCTTCCTGGGCCTGACGACAGGGTTCGGCACGCCCGCCACGGTCGAGGAACTGGACAACGGCCTGTGGCGCGTCACGCCGGACGAGGATTTCTTCGGCACGTTGCGCCTGCGCTATGCGCTGACCAACGAGACCGGCTTCGAGGTGCCGACCATTGTCGAGATCGAGGTGTTGCCAGTGTCGGACGGCCCGGTGGCAGTGGACGACACGCTGGCGATGGTCGAGGATCAGCCTCTGGAACTGTTCGTCACGGCGCTGACCGCCAACGACTTCGACGTCGACCGGCAGGCGATCCAGCTGACCCGCATCCTGGATGCGCAGGGAGTCAGCGTGGAACTGACGGGCGACGGGCGGATCATCGTTACGCCGGATGCCGATTTCTCCGGCACGGCGGGCTTCGATTATGAACTCCGCGACTCGGGCGGCGCGACCGATACGGCGCATGTGACGCTGACCATCGCGGCCCGCAACGATGCGCCGGTAATCGGCGACCTGCCGTCGCTGACCGGGATCGAGGATACGGCCTTCCGCGCAGTCTTGCCTGCCGGGATCGTCAGCGATGCCGATGGCGACGTGCTGCTGCTGGAACTGCGCGGGGCGGGCGGCACGGCGCTGCCCGACTGGCTGGAGTTCGACGCCGAGACGCTGGCCCTCTCGGGCATGCCGCCGCAGGATCTGAGCGGCACGCTGGCGCTGGAACTCGCGGCGTCGGATGGCTTCGTCGAGACCGTGCGTGCGGTCACGCTGCGCCTCAGCCCGGTCGAAGACGTGCCGGTCTTCGATGCTACCCTTGGCACGATCACGATGTTCGAGACCTTTACCGCCGTCGCGACCGTCGGCGCCAGCGATGGCGACGGCGACGCGCTGACCTACACGCTGGCGGGCGGGGCCGATGCCGCGCGTTTCGCCATCGACGGGGCGACTGGCGCGCTGGCCTTTGCCGTGGCGCCCGATTTCGAGGCTCCCGCCGATGCCAATGGCGACAACCGTTACGAGGTGACGGTCTCTGTCACCGACGGCAAGGCGACGATCCAGCAGGCCGTGACCGTGGCCGTGGCCGACCTGCCCGAGGGGCTTTCGGGCGTCGCGATCCTGGGCACCGAGGGCGCGGACGCGATCACGCCCTTCGCCGTTCCCGCGGGCCAGCCGCTGCCCACCACGGTGGCCGACCTGCTATTGGGCCTTGGCGGCGACGACACGCTGAACGGCGGCGATGGCGCCGACGAGATGCATGGCGGGCCGGGCAACGACCTGTTCCAGATTACCGAGGCTGGCGACACCGTGATCGAGAAGGCGGGCGAGGGCATCGACACGATGCAGTCCTGGCAGACCGACCTGATCCTTGCACCGCAGGTGGAAACCGGCCGCCTCACCGGCGTGCAGGGCCACGGCATCACCGGCAATGCACTGGGCAACTTGCTGGAGGGCAATGACGGCGCCAACCGTCTGGACGGCGCGGGTGGGGCCGACACGTTGCTGGGCGGCCTGGGCGCCGACACGCTGCGCGGCGGGGCCGGGAACGACTATTATGCGGCGGTCGAGGCGGCGGACGTAATCGAGGAACTTGCTGGCGGCGGCAATGACACGGTCGAGACCGGGGCTTTCGACCTCGTGCTTGGGGCCAATGTCGAGGCCGGCGTGCTGACCGGTACGCTGAACCTGCGCCTCGACGGCAACGCTCTGGACAACGCGCTGACCGGCAATGCCGGGGCGAACGTGATCTACGGCTACGACGGGGCCGACACGATCTTCTCCTTCGGAGGCGACGACACGCTCTATGGCGGATCGGGCAACGATCGGATGGGCGGTGGCGACGGGGCGGACGCGGTCTATGGCGCGGACGGGTCCGACACGCTCTACGGTGGGACGGGTGCCGACACGATGTATGGTGGCGCGGGTGCGGACGAACTGTATGGCGGCGACGGTGACGACGGGCTCTATGGCGCGAACGGGGCCGACCTGCTGTTCGGGGGCCTCGGCGCGGACGTGTTCCAGTTCAACGACCTGGCCGTGGTGGATGGTCCGGCGGTGGCCGACAGGATCGTGGATTTCACCCGCGCCGACGGCGACGTGATCGACCTTGCGCCCATCGATGCCGACGGCGCGGCCTGGAACGGCGACAGCGCCTTCGACTTCATCGGCACGGCGGCCTTCAGTTCGACCAAGCGCGAGCTGCGTTATGAGATAGGAACCGAGGACACAACCGTTCTTGCCGATCTCGACGGTGACGGGGCGGCAGACCTGACGATCACGCTGACCGGGCTGCACGCGCTGACGGCAGGGGATTTCGACCTGTAATCAGGTCTCTCCCTCGGCATAATCGACGAAGAAATTCGCCGTTAGCCGCCCGGTCGCGGGGTCGTCCGTCAGGATCGCGGGATCCTCGACAATGCCGCTGTGCAGCGTGAAACTGCGATAGGCGACGAGCCGGTTGAACCGCGCCTCGGTGAACCCCGTGCGCTCGTATCCCGGCGTGTCGGCGTCGGGATAGCGATTGTCGGGGCCCAGCGCCTCCAGCCCCTGTGCGCGTGCTGCGAGGTAGCGGGGCTTCTCTGCCGGACGGATCTGTTCCAGCCCTGTCGCGTCCTGCCGGAAGAACGCCGTGCCACCGAATTGCGGACCGCAGAGGTAGTGCAGGATGGCGACCCGACCGGCATTGGCGACGTCGATATGCGGAACCCGCTGCAACGGGGCCAGGTCTGCGGGCGCGCGCGTGACCATGGAAAAGGAACAGTCGAACGTATCCAGCCTTGAGGGCCGCCGCAGCAGCGTCTTGCGGATCGGTCCATCCAGCCTTTGCAGCACGCAGCGCACGTAATCGCGCGGCAGGCCAGCCCGCCGCCCCGGATAGCCGCCCGGCGGCAACTCGCGCCAGTCGCTTGCGCGGGCGGCAGCGACCAGCGCCTGCGGGTCGGCGAGGAAATCGTCGATCACCATCACCGGCTCGGCCAACCGCCCCATCGGGACGACCGTGATCTTCAGCGCACGATTCGCGGCGAACCTCTCCATAACCGCAGTCTGGCACATCGCCCGGCGCGGCGAAGACTGGATTTGCCCGGCGCCCGTGTTAGCCTGCGCTGATGGAGACCTTGCACAAAGACCCCATGCGCGTTGTCATCCTCGGCGGCGGCACCGCCGGCTGGATGGCCGCCGCCGCGCTGTCGGAATACTTCGGTCGGACACTGGCGATCACCCTTATCGAATCCGGCGCCATCGGCACGGTTGGCGTGGGCGAGGCGACGATCCCGCAGATCCGCCTGTTCAACAGCGGGTTGAAGATCGACGAGCGCGATTTCCTGAGCGCCACACGCGGCACGATCAAGCTGGGGATCGAGTTCATCGGCTGGCAGCGCGCCGGCACACGCTATTTCCACGGTTTCGGAGACGTGGGCCGGCAGATCGGTCTGGTGCCCTTCCACCATTACTGGCTGCGCCATCATGCGCAGGGCGGCGCGCCGGACATCGAGGAATTCAGTCCCAACGCTCTCGCCGCGCGCGAGGGGCGCTATGGCGCAGCAGCGGGCAAACCCGCGCGCCTGCCCGCCTCGGCCTATCATTTCGACGCGGCACTCTATGCCGGTTTCCTGCGAAGCTATGCCGAGGCGCGCGGCGTTGCGCGGCTGGACGCGACCGTTCAAGGCTGGCGCCTGCACCCCGAAACCGGGTTCGTGACGGCGTTGGAGATGGAGGGCGGCACAGCGGTCGAGGGCGACCTGTTCGTTGATTGCTCGGGCTTTCGCGGTGTCCTGACCGAGCAAGCGCTGGAAACCGGCTACGAGGACTGGTCGCACTGGCTGCCCTGCGACCGGGCGATGGCGCTGCCCTCCGAGGGGCGGGGACGGCTGGACCCGTTCACGCGTTCGACTGCCCGCGAGGCAGGCTGGCAATGGGAAATCCCCCTGCAGCACCGCACGGGCAACGGCCATGTCTATGCCAGCGGCTTCACCGACGACGAGGCGGCGCTGCGAACCTTGCGCGCCAACCTGCCGGGCAAGCCGCTGGGCGATCCGCGCCCGCTGCGTTTCCTCACCGGCAAGCGTCGGCGCATCTGGAACCGCAACGTCATCGCCCTGGGACTGGCGAGCGGCTTCCTCGAACCGCTGGAATCCACCTCGATCCACCTGATACAGGCGGGGATCGCGCGGCTTCTGGCACTGTTTCCCGACCGGCGCTGCGACCCGACGCTGGTCGACGAGTTCAACCGCCAGATGGATTTCGAGTTCACCGCGATTCGCGATTTCCTGATCCTGCACTACCATTTGACCGAGCGTGATGAGTCAGAGTTCTGGCGCTATTGCCGGGCCATGAGCATCCCCGACAGCCTGCGCGACAAGATGGACCTGTTCCGCGCTACGGGCCGCATCGTGCGTTTCAACACCGAGCTGTTCGACGTTCCGAGTTGGTTGCAGGTCATGCTGGGGCAGGGGCTGCGGCCCGGATCCTGGCACCCGATGGTCGATGCGGCGTCAGAGGTAGACCTGCACCGGTTCATCGCGACCACGGCGCAGGAAACGCGGGCGCAGGTCGACACCCTGGACAGCCACGACGCCTGGATCGCGCGGGTCGGCCGTCAACCCGCTCAGGCCTGAGGCGCCTCGGCCTGCGCCGTTTCCGAGGGGCTCTTGCGGGCGCCCATCTTTTTCAGCGTCTCGGCATCGACCAGCCGCGCGATAAGCGGGTGCAGGCGCAATTCGCCCTGTTTCGCCACCTGCCGGAAATTGGCGATGACCGAACCCACGGTCGCGCGATCCGGCGCGATCACGTCAAGCAGCCAGTTGATCTGGCCGCTCGTCCAGTCCTCGGGCTTGAGGCGGATGGGAAAGACACCCGCCGCGATCTGCTCGCGGATCTGCTTGTCGACCTCGTCGGACACGCTGGCCCAGATGGCGAAACCGGCCAGGTCGCTCATGGGTTTCTGCTCGGTCTTGCCGGGATAGGCGAAGGCGAGGCGATCCTTCAGCATCGGGTCGAGCACGAGGTGCTGCAGGTCGCGCAGCATCTGGTTGCTGTAGCGCGGCAGCATCATCATCGCCATGACGGCCGTGCCGAAATTCTCGCGCAGGGTCGAACGCAACTGCGCCAGCTTGCGCACAACCTCGGGGTCCATCTGCTGGCTGTCCGGAGTCGCGCTGTCGGGGGTCTCGTCGGTCATAATGGCATCTCGTTGAAATGGATTGACGGGTTCGGAAACTAGAGACGCTGGGTCGCGGGGTGTCAAGGCAGGCACCGCGCAGATCCGGGCCCGGCGCGTGGCGGCGCCGGGCCCGATCCTGCGAAATGCGATGGGCTCAGTCCCGGGCGCGCTCGTCCGAACGCATCGGCCAGAGCAGGGACTGCGCGGTATAGACGAGGATCGCGATCCCCACCGCCCCCGCCGCCGCGACGGCCAGCAGCACGATCACGTCCACCGGCCCGCCGATGTTCGACAGTCTGGAATGGGTCATCATCATGACGAACCACACCGCCGCCACGGCCCCCACCGGCATCGACACCTGTGCCAGCAGGAACTTGCGCCAGCTGATGCTGTGGTCGCGGATCAGGATATAGAGATAGGCCAGCGTCACCACGGCCGCCGCCGCGACCATGCCCCAGAACAGCCAGCGGCCGAAGATTTCCTCGAACACGGCGAGGATGGTGCCAAATGTCAGGTCCTTCATGTCTTGTCCTCCTCAGGCCCGGCCGCGCAGCATGGCGTTGTAGGTGGCCTTCAGCGCCACTTCCTTCATCAACCAGCTGATCCACAACTCCTCCAGCGGCGCGATCACGCCGGGGAAGGAGGGCACGAGATTGTTGTTGTAGTCGAACTCGACCAGCATGGCGCGGCCGACACGGGTGATCATCGGGCAGGAGGTGTAGCCGTTGTAGGATTCCCGCACCTCGCGCCCCTCGATGGCGGCGAGGATGCCGTCTTCGACCACCGGCACCTGCCATTTCACGGATGCTGCGGTCTTTCCCTTGGGCACGCCCGCCACGTCGCCCAAGGCCCAGATCGTGTCGTAGCGCAGATGGCGCAGCGTGGCCTTGTCGCATTCGACCCAGCCCTGGTCCGTCCACTTGTCGGCCCAGCTGAGGCCGGATTGCCGGATCACCTCGGGGGCACGCTGCGGCGGGATGACGTGGATGTAGTCGTAGTCGCGTTCAACGGGGCCCTCGGGCGAGGTGAAGGTTGCAACCTTGCGGCCCGGATCGATGGCGGTCAGCACGTGCGAATAGCAGGGCGCGATGCCCCGGTCGCCGAACAGCATCCGCACCTTTTCCGACACGATGGGCACGCCGAAGAGGCTGTCGTTGTTCGCCATGTAGGAAATGTCCATCCTGCCGCGCGTTCCGGCCTCGCGGGCGAGGTCCTCGATCAGGAAGGTGTGCTTGAGCGGGGCGCCCGCGCATTTCATCTCGGTCGCGGGGCGGGTGAACAGGCCCACACCGCCTTTCTCGATGAAACCCTGCGCGGCCTGCCAGGTTGCGGCGGCGTATTGCGGCCCGGCGTAAAGCGCGCCGATCCCGTCCTTGCCCACCATGTCGAGCGAGAAGCCCTGGATCGCGTCATGGTCAAGGATCAGGCCGGGGGCCAGCACGAGAAAATCGTATTCCAGCGTCTGGCCACCCGCGGTCGAGACTGTCCTTGCCTCGGGGTCGATGGCAGCGGCGGCCTCCTGGATCAGGGTCACGCCGCGCGGCAGCCAGTCGGTCGTCTGCGAGACGACGTAATCCTGCGGTTTCAGCCCTGCGGCGACCAGCGACAAGCCGGGCTGATACAGGTGTTCCTTGCGCGGGTCGATCAGGGTGATCGCAGCACCGTCAAGCCGCCGCACGAGGCGGTTGGCCAAGGCGGTCCCACCGGCGCCCGCGCCGATGATGACGATGCGGGCGCGGGTCTCTGTCTGCGCCTGCGCCGGGCGCAACTGCGCGCCGGTTGCCAGCGCCGCACCACCCGCGGCGAGGGTCAGGAACTGCCGCCGGGTCGCGGCTGTCTTTGGGGTCTGTGTCGTCATGGTCTCCTCCGCGAGGTGCCGGTGCGGCGTTGGCGTCTGATGCCCGCGCAAGTCTCGGCCTGCGCGGGTCTTGCGGTCAGTAACTGGCGATCCGTGCGCCGGGTGCGATCATCGCCGCGGCCATGTCGGCCGGCTTGGCGACGGTCACGCCGTCCAGCAGGATCGACGGCTGGGCACCCCGGCCGGGCAGGTAGATGGCGCACACCTCGACCCGCGCGCCCGGGATCTCCATGATTTTCATCAGCAGACCCTGCGGGCTCATGCCCATGGGCGGCTGCGGCGCGGTGGCCGAGGCGGGCGCCTCTTTCAGCGCGAGGTCGCCCGCGGGGCCGCAAAGCAGGATATGCGGCGTGGCGCCTTGCTGGGCGGCCTGCGAGGCGAGGACCATCGCCATCAGCTGGGTCTGCGCCTCGGGCGCGGTCAGAATGGTGACCAGCGTGTCCGGGGCTTCGGCCAGGGCGGGGCTGGCCAGGGCGAGGGCCGTGAGGACGGCTGCGATCGTGCGTTTCATCGGTGTTCTCCGTTTCGGGAATTCAGGGAACCGGGGCGGGCGGGAGGGGGATGCCCGCCCCGGCGGGGAAGACCGGCCGCCGGGACGATGGGCGGCGCGGCCTGTCTCGTCAGTGATGATGCTCGCCCACCGGGCAGTCGCCCTCGTCGGCGAAGCAGGCATCGGTGCGCAGTTCCAGCCAGATGGCGTTCAGCACGGCCAGGAGCGCGGCAAGCGGGAGGCCGAGAAGCCAGGCGAAATACCACATGTTTTCGGTCCTTTCTCAGTAGACGGTGTGGGGGTTTTCGGTGACGTCGGCCTCGGTGACCTTGCCCCAGAGCACTGTGTAGACCCACGAGGTGTAGGCGAGTATCAGGGGCATGAAGATCAGCGTGACGACCAGCATGATGAACAGCGTCTGGTGCGAACTGGAGGCATCCCAGACCGTCAGCGAGCTGTCCGGATCAACGGTCGAGGGCAGGATGAAGGGGAACATCGTCAGCCCCACGCTCGAGATGATCCCGAGGATGCCCATCTTGGACCACAGCAGGGTCGAGACCTCGCGCCCGGCCTTGAGACCGCGCACCGCCATCAGGATGCCCGCGAAACCCATCAGCGGGGCGATCGCGATCCAGGGCCGCGCGGCATAGGCCGACAGCCAGCTGCCGCCATGCGTCACGGGGTTGTAAAGCGGGTTGGACGGCCCGTTCGCGGCGACCTCTCCGGCCAGCGAGAACCCGTCGATCCCCAGCGCCAGCCAGACACCCGCCAGCGCATAGGCGGCGGCCGCGACCAGACCTGCCGTGGCGCCGATGGCGCGGGCGCGCTCGGCGACCTTGCCTTCGGATTTCAGGCTCAGCCAGGCCGCGCCGTGCATGAGCAGCATCGAGAAGGACACGACACCGGCCAGCAGGGCGAAGGGGCGCAGGAGGCCGACGAACTTGGTCAGGAACGACCCGTCATACATCGGCATCAGGTCGTCCGTCAGGTGGAAGGGAACACCCAGCAGGACATTGCCTACCGCCACGCCGAACAGCAGCGCCGGCACCGCGCCGCCCGCGAACAGCGCCCAGTCCCAGCCTGTGCGCCACGCCGCGCCATCGCGCTTGGAGCGATACTTGAACGCCACCGGGCGGACGATGAAGGCCGCAAGGACCACGAACATCGCCAGGTAAAAGCCCGAGAAGCTGACCGCATACAGCGGCGGCCAAGCGGCAAAGATCGCGCCGCCGCCGAGGATGAACCACACCTGGTTGCCTTCCCAGACCGGCCCCACCGTGTTGATGGCGACGCGGCGCTCCACGTCGGTCCTGGCGACGAAGGGCAGCAGCGCGCCCACGCCCATGTCGAACCCGTCGGTCAGCGCAAAGCCGATCAGCAGGATGCCCAGCAGCGCCCACCAGATGACACGGAGCGTGTCGTAGTCGATCAGTTCGTAAAGGATCATCTCATTCACTCCGCAAGGGTTGCGATGGGGGCGCCGGTGTCGCCGCGCAGGCGGCCTTCGTGGCGG
Source organism: Thetidibacter halocola (assembly GCF_018224955.1). Taxonomy (GTDB): domain Bacteria; phylum Pseudomonadota; class Alphaproteobacteria; order Rhodobacterales; family Rhodobacteraceae; genus Thetidibacter; species Thetidibacter halocola. Next base: position 258,199 of record NZ_JAGTUU010000004.1, on the reverse strand, counting down.
GCCTGCCAGTCCTGCGTCTCGGCCACGTCGAGGAAGGGGCCCTTGCGGATGTATTTCACCATCAGGCTCATCTCGATCACGAACAGGACCGAGTAGAAGGTGACGAAGCCCGCCAGCGTGATCAGCAGGTCCGCGATGCTGAGATGCGAGGCCGACAGCGCGGTGGGCAGGACGCCATCCACGGTCCAGGGCTGGCGGCCGAACTCGGCCACGAACCAGCCCAGCTCTGCGGCAAGCCAGGGCGTCGGGATGATCGCCACGGCAGCGTAAAGCGACCAGCGAGGGAACTGCATGTTTCGAAAATTGGCCCGCCAGAAGAAATACAGCATGACTGCGATAAAGCTGAAGCCCAGCCCGACCATGACCCGGAAGGCCCAGAACAGAGGCGCCACGCCGGGAACCGTATCGTCGGCCGCCATGGCGATCTGGGTGTCCGTGGCGTCGCGCGGATCGTCCACGTAGCGCTTCAGCAGGAAGGCATAGCCCAGCGCGTCGGAATGCGCCTCGAAGGTCGCGCGGACCTCGGGTGGGGTCGCGTCGCGCTGCTCACGGATCGTCATCAGCGCGTCATAGGCGATCAGGCCCTCGCGGATCAGGTCCTCTGCCTCGGCGACCAGGTCATTGATGCCGGGAACCTCATGAGTCAGAGAGCGGGTGCCGATCAGGCCCATGACCCAGGGAATTTCCACCGCGTAATGCGTCTCGCGCGCCTCCTGGTCGGGAAAGCCGATGGCGGTGAATGGCGCCGGGGCGGGGTGGGTCTCCCACATGGCCTCGATCGCGGCCAGCTTCATCTTTTGCGTGTGGCTGGCGGAATAGCCCGACTCGTCGCCCAGCACGACCACCGACAGCGCCGAGGCGAGGCCAAAGGCCGATGCGACGGCGATGGAGCGGCGGGCGAGGTCCTTGTGCCGGTCCTGCAGCAGATACAGCGCCGAAACGCCGAGCACGAACACCGAGGCCGTGACATAGCCTGCCGAGACTGTGTGCACGAACTTCGCCTGCGCCACCTCGTTGAAGACCACGTCGAAGAACGAGGTCATTTCCATCCGCATCGTGTCGGGGTTGAACTCCGCACCAACCGGGTTCTGCATCCAGCCGTTGGCGATAAGGATCCACAGCGCCGAAAAGTTCGAGCCGATGGCCACCAGCCAGGCGACGACGGCGTGCTGCACCTTGGTCAGCTTGTCCCAGCCGAAGAAGAACAGGCCGACAAAGGTCGCCTCGAGAAAGAAGGCCATCAGCCCTTCGATCGCCAGCGGCGCACCGAAGATGTCGCCGACATAGTGGCTGTAGTAGCTCCAGTTCATGCCGAACTGGAACTCCATCGTGATGCCCGTGGCGACGCCCAGGACAAAGTTGATGCCGAACAGCGTGCCCCAGAACTTGGTCATCTGGCGCCAGATGGGGCGGTTCGTCATGACATAGACGGTCTCCATGATCGCGACGAGGATCGACAGGCCCAGCGTCAGCGGCACAAAGAGAAAGTGATACATGGCGGTCATCGCGAATTGCATGCGCGACAGCTCGACCAGTCCGATCTCCATTTTCGCCTCCTTGGTCAGAGAATATTCCGCATCTAGGATGTGGATTTCTGGCTTTTATATTCGAGATTCGGAAGGTGTTGTTGATCTGAATCAAACCCGCATCATGGATGCGAATTATTTTTGTCGGGCCCTGCAACGGGCCGCAGGCTCAGGCTGCGGTCGGCAAGGGCGATCTCTTCGGGGCGGTGCGCGGCCATCAGGATCGCGGCGCCGGGCAGGGCGGCGCGTAGCCCGTGCAGGACCTGTGTGGCCGTGGGGCCATCAAGACCCTCGGTCGGTTCGTCCAGCAGCAGGAGGTCCGGCTTGCACAGCAGCGCACGCGCCAGCGCCAGACGCCGCCCCTCGCCGCCCGACAGGCCCGTGCCGCGAAAGCCAAGCCGCAGGGAAAGCCCGCCGCGCGCTGTTATCGTGTCGGCCAGTTGGACAGCCCGCAGCGCCTGCCAGAGCGTCGTTTCGTCCGCCCCCGGCGCGGCAAGGCGCAGGTTCTCGGCCACGCTGCCCGCGATCAGCGCTTGGCGCTGCGGCACCATCGCGACGTGGTCGCGCAGCCAGTCGGGTGAGACATCGGCCAGAAGCATGCCACCCAGCGTCACGCGACCAGTGGCCGGCGTCAGCAGGCCGCGCGCAACCAGCAGAAGCGTGCTCTTGCCGCTGCCGCTGGGTCCGGTCAGGGCCACGGTCTCGCCCGGTGCGACGTCCAGGCTCAGCGGGTCGAACAGCGGTCGTTCGGCGCCGTCACGCACGACGGTCACGCCCTCCAGCCGCAGGAGCAGGCTTGCCGTCGGCGCGCGGCCGGTGGCGGGGGCCGTGACGGCTGTCACGGCCGGGGTGATGCGGCTGGCGGCCTGCACCATGCGGCCGATCTCGGGCAGGGCGCGGCGGATCGGGGCGGTCGCCTCTCCTAGGGCCAGCGAGGCGAAGATGCCGATGGCGGCCTGCGCGGGCGTGATCGCGCCCGCCTGCGCGAGGCTTCCGCCGATGGCCAGCGCCAGCGCGGTGACGGCGGTTCCTGTCAGGTCCAGTGCAAACCCGGTGCGCCGCTCGATCTGGTCCAGCCCGGCGCGGGCCATGCCGTGGCGTATCGCGGCATCGTTGACATGGAAGATGGCGGCGGGCAACTGGCCGAACATGGCGAGGTCGGACCGCGCGGCGATAAGGTCGATGAGGCGGCTGCGCAGCGCCTGCATGGCCGCCTCGGCCCGGCGCGACACAGGCCTTGCCCGCCCTTGCCCGATCAGGAACAGCAGAGTCGGCAGAACGCCCTGGCCCAGGGCCACGACCAGCCCCACCGCCGGGTGCACCAGCAGCGCCAGCGCCAGTGCGGTCAGCCCGACCACCGCCAGGCCCGCCAGACCCGGCAGGATCAGCCGCAGCAGCACGCCGTCCAGCGCCTCGACATCAGCCGTCACGCGGTTGAGGAAGGCATTGGCGCGCAGGCGTTCCAGCTGGCGATAGGGCGCGCGCAGCAGACCCTCCAGCAGCCGGACGCGCAGCCGCGACAGCGCCCGCAGCGTCGCGTCATGGGTCGAGATCCGTTCGCCATAGCGCGCGGCAGTGCGGCCCAGCGCCAGCAAGCGGACCAGCGCCGACGGCACGAAGACGTTGAACAGAATGCCGAGCCCGGTCAGCCCTGCCGCCGCCGCTGCGGTGATGAACCAGCCCGACAGGCCCAGCAGCGCGGCGCCCATGACGAGCACGGTCAGCGTCAGGGCAAGGCCGGTGACAAAGGCACGGCGCTCGCCTGCCAGCAGCAGCGTGGCGATGGACACAAGCGGCCTCATACGGTGTCCTCCTGCGCGGGGACAAGGCGCAACGCGCGGTCCAACCGGGCGATCAGGCGGGGATCGTGCGTGGCGGCGATCAGCGTGCCGCCCGAGGCGGCAAAGCCCATCAGCCCGTCGATCACCGCCTCGGCCGTGGTGGCGTCCAGATCGGCGGTCGGCTCGTCCGCCAGCAGCACCGAGGGGCCGCCATGCAGGGCGCGGGCCAGTGACACGCGCCGCGACTCGCCGCCGGACAGGCCCGCCCCGCGCTCGCCCAGCGTGGTCAGGTCGCCCTGCGGCAGCGTGGCCAGAACAGGCGCAAGCCTCGCTTGCTCCAGCACCTCGGACCGCAGCGGCGCGCCGAACCCGACATTGTGCCGCAGCGAGCGATTCAGGAACCAGGGCGCCTGGGGCATCCAGCCAATCCCGGCGCGCCAGGCGTCGACGGTGCCCTCGTCCAGCGGCGTCTCACCCAGCAAGACGCCGCCAGCCGCAGGGCGTTCCAGCCCTGCGATCACGCGCAGCAGCGTGGTCTTGCCGACACCGCTGGGCCCGGTCAGTGCCAGCGTCTCGCCCGGGGCGATGTCGATATCGGGCAGACGCGGGCCGCGGGGCAGGGTCAGGCCACGAAGGCGGATCGTCGTCGTCGGCATCGGCATGGCGGGCAGCCCTTGTCCGGGCAGGGTCGGGCGATCTTCGTCCCGCCATGCGTCGAGTTCGGCCTGCACGGCATCGGCCCCGGCCCGGTCATGCCAGGCGGCGGCCACGTCCCGCAATGGCTGGAAGAAATCGGGCGCAAGCAGCAGCAGGTAGAGCCCGGCGAAGGGCGTCAGGGGCGCGCCCCAACTGCCCCAGCCGATCGCTCCGAGCAGTGAAAAGCCGACCCAGACCGCCACCATCGCCACGCCCAGCGCCGCGAAAAGCTCCAGCACGGTCGAGGACAGGAAAGCGATCCGCAACACGGCCATCGTGCGCTGCCGCAGGCTGTCCGACGCTTCGGCAAAGCCGTTGATCACTGGCCCGCCGGCGCCGATCAGCGTCAGGTCGGAGAGGGCGGCCAGCCGGTCGGCAAGGATATCGCTGAACTGTCCGATCTCGCCCAGTTGCCGTTCGCTGGCCTCGCGCGCCGCCCAGCCGACAAGCGCCATGAACAGCGGGATCAGCGGACCGGCCAGCAGCAGCACCAGCGCGACTGCCCAGCTGAACCAGGCCGAGAGGGCGAGAATGACCAGCGGCATCACCGTTGCGCGCAAGCGCGCCGGGCGATAGCGCTGGATCGCGGCGCGTAGTATTTCGAGCTTGTCGGAAGCCAGCGCCGCCATCGCGCCCGCCCCGCCGAGGGCAGAGGGCGTGGCGGCGCGCGCCTCGACCGTCACGAACTCGTCGCGCAGCGCCGCGATCTGCGCCTCGGCGCAGGCGGAGAGCAGGCGCTGCGCGGCGCTGCCGAGCGCCGTCCGCAGCGCGCCCAGCGCGAAGAAGGCCACCGCCGCCGACAGGATCGGTGCTGGTGCCTGCCCGGCCAGCAGGTCCGACAGGACCAGCGCCACCGGCACCGCCTGAAGCGGCCAGACAAGGGCTGCCGCCAGCGACAGGGCGGACCCGATCCGACAGGCGCGGGCGTTCGAGGGGATGGGCGATGCGTCGGGCATGTCGGATTATCCTTCATTCGACATGCAGATTTAGCGATATGACTCGCCTTCCGACCTGATCTGGATCAAGGTATTCTGCATCCCTTATGCGGAATAAGAGCCAATCGGAAAGGAAGCATCATGCGGCTGACGACACGAACCAACCTGGCGGCGCGGGTGCTGATGTTCTGCGCGGTCAACGATGGCAAGCTGGTGCGCACACAGGATGTCGCCGAGGCTTGCAACGCCTCGGTCAACCATGTCGCGCGCGTGGTGCAGAGCCTGCAGGCCGAGGGATATCTTGAAACCTTGCGGGGTCGTTTCGGCGGCCTGCGGCTGGCACGGCCGGCGAACCGAATCTCGATCGGGGCGGTTTTCCGCGTGTTCGAGGCGGACATCCCCTTTGCCGAATGTTTCGACCCCGAGACGAACACCTGCCCACTGGCGAGTGTTTGCCGGTTGCGCGGTTTCGTGGTCCGGGCGCTGGACGCCTTCTATCATGAACTGGACATGGTCACGCTGGACGACCTGGCGCGGGGCAATTGCGGCTTGCAGGACCTGCTGTCCATGAAGGAGGCGTTGAGCGCGGGCTGTTCACGGCAGGGCGAGGGGGGCTGAAGCGGCTGCAAACGGAAACGGGCCGCCCCAAAGGGCGGCCCGTTCCGGGGTGGTCATGGTCGTCAGGCGTGGATCGCGCCGTCGCCGCAAGCCAGTGCCGCCTCGCGCACCGCTTCGGAATAGGTCGGGTGGGCGTGGCAGGTCAGCGCCAGGTCCTCGGCCGAGGCGCCGAACTCCATCGCGACGCAGATCTCGTGGATCAGGTCGCCCGCCGCCGGGCCGATGATGTGGGCACCAAGGATGCGGTCGGTGGCCTTGTCGGCGAGGATCTTGACGAATCCGTCGCCGGCGAAGTTGGCCTTGGCGCGGCCGTTACCCATGAAGGCGAACTTGCCCACCTTGTAGGCTTGGCCTGCCTCTTTCAGCTGTTCCTCGGTGGCGCCGACGCTGGCGACCTCGGGCCAGGTGTAGACGACCGAGGGGATCACGCCGTAGTTCACGTGGCCGTGCTTGCCCGCAATCACCTCGGCGGCGGCCATGCCCTCGTCCTCGGCCTTGTGGGCCAGCATCGGGCCGGCGATGACGTCGCCGATGGCGTAAATGCCTTTCACCTTGGTCTGCCAATGGGCGTCGGTGACGATCTGGCCGCCCTTGCTTAGCTCGATGCCCAGAGCGTCGAGGCCGAGACCGTTGGTGTAGGGCCGCCGACCCGTTGCCACCAGCACCACGTCGGCATCGACCGTGTGTTCGCTGTTGTCCTTGCGCAGGGTATAGGTGACCTTGGCCTTGGTCTTGAGCGTCTCGACCTTCGAGACCGCCGCGCCGAGGGTGAAATCCAGCCCCTGCTTGCCCAGGATGCGCTGGAAGTTGCGCGACACCTCGTTGTCCATCGTCGGCGTGATCTTGTCGAGATACTCGATCACCTGCACCTCGGACCCGAGGCGGCGATAGACCGAGCCCAGTTCCAGCCCGATCACGCCCGCGCCGATCACCACCATCTTCTTGGGGATCTTCGGCAGGGTCAGCGCGCCGGTGGAGGTGACGACGATCTTTTCGTCGATCGTCACGTCCGCGCCGGGGACCGAGGCGGCCTCGGAGCCGGAGGCGATGAGGATGTTCTTCGTGTCGTAGGTCGTGTCTCCCACGGTGACCTTGCCGGCGGCGGGGATGGTCGCCCAGCCCTTGATCCAGTCGACCTTGTTCTTCTTGAACAGGAACTCGATGCCCTTGGTGTTCTGGCCGATCACGTCGTCCTTGTAGGTCAGCATCTGTTTCCAGTCGACCTTGGGCGTGGCGCCCTTGAGGCCCATCGTCTCGAAATTGTGCTCGGCCTCGTGCAGCTGGTGGGAGGCGTGCAGCAGCGCCTTGGAGGGGATGCAGCCGACGTTCAGGCAGGTGCCGCCCAGCGTGTCGCGGCCCTCGACGCAGGCGGTCTTGAGGCCCAGTTGCGCGGCGCGGATGGCGGCGACATACCCGCCGGGGCCGGCGCCGATGACGATGAGATCGTATTGGGACATGGGTTCGGTCCTTTCGTTTGGGCGGGGGAGGGGCTCTGCCCCTCTGCCCCTGCGGGGCATTCACCCCGGAGTTTATCGGGCAAGATGAAGGCCTAGAAGAGCGCCTTCAGCAGCATGAGAACAGTCGCGAGAAGGCCCACGCCCCAGATCACGGAGCGCCACGGGTTGAGACCCATCAGGTAGGCAGGCAGGTAGAGGATGCGGGCGGCGAGGTAGGCCAGGCTCAGCGCAGCAGTGATCTCGTCGGCCTTGTCCGAGAAGGTCAGCACGAGGGCGGCGATGGCGAAGAGAATGAGCCCTTCGAAATGGTTGTTCATCGCCCGCTGGGCGCGGCCTGCGAAGCCGGTCAGTTGCCGAGGCTCATCCCGGGCGGAGAGGGCATATTTCGTGCCGACCTGTTTCTGGGCGCTGATCGAGTAGATCGTGAAATGCACGACCTGCCAGAGCGCGGCGAGGGTGAGGGCGGTGAGTTCGGGAGTCATGTCAAGCCTTGTCATCCTTCGCGTGTTTGTCGAGCGAGACGACCCCGCGCAGCAGGATGATCGCGAGCGGGAGCCAGCCGACAAAGGTCCAAACCAATCCCATCAGCGCCAGGGAAGGCCCCTTGACTCCAGAGTGGGTCGCGGTTGGAACCGAAAAGCCGAAAGCGCCCGAGAGGAAGACGGCGATCAGGTACAAAGCGAGCCAGCCCACGAAGTTTCTCACGGTCGGTCGCAGCACGTCGGCAAGCGACCGGCGTGGCCTTCGGGGCTGGCCCGCCTTGTCTCCAGAATGGGGCACGGTTGGAACCGGAGGGCCGAAAGCGCCCGAGAGGAAGACGACGATCGGGTACACGGCGAGCCAGCCCACGAAGTTTCTCACGGTCGGTCGCAGCATGTCGGCAAGCGACCGGCGCGGCCTTGGGGGCTGGCCCGTCATGGCTCAGAGATCCATCAGCAGGCGGCGCGGATCCTCGAGCGCTTCCTTGACGCGCACGAGGAAGGTCACCGCGCCCTTGCCGTCGACGATGCGGTGATCGTAGCTGAGTGCGAGATACATCATCGGGCGGATGACGATCTGGCCACCGACGACCATCGGACGGTCCTGGATCTTGTGCATGCCGAGGATGCCCGATTGCGGCGGGTTCAGGATCGGCGAGGACATCAGCGAGCCGTAGACGCCGCCGTTCGAGATGGTGAATGTGCCGCCCTGCATTTCCGCCATCGACAGCTTGCCGTCGCGGGCGCGGCGGCCCTTTTCGGCGATGGCCTTTTCGATGTCGGCAAAGCTCATGGAATCCGCGTCGCGGATGACCGGCACGACGAGGCCCTGCGGGGTGCCCGCCGCGATGCCCATGTGGACGAAGTTCTTGTAGACGATGTCGGTGCCGTCGATCTCGGCGTTGACCTCGGGGACTTCCTTCAGCGCGTGGCAGCAGGCCTTGGTGAAGAAAGACATGAAGCCCAGCTTGACGCCATGCTTCTTCTCGAACAGGTCCTTGTATTCGTTGCGCAGGGCCATGACCTCGGTCATGTCCACCTCGTTGTAGGTGGTCAGGATCGCGGCGGTGTTCTGCGCGTCCTTGAGGCGGCGGGCGATGGTCTGGCGCAGGCGGGTCATCTTGACCCGTTCCTCGCGGGCGGCGTCCTCGGCAGCGACGGGAGCGCGGGGCGCGGCGGCCGGGGCCGCGGGCTGCGGCGCGGTCGCGGCGGCGGCCACGGCAGCGGCGACATCGGCCTTGGTGGCGCGGCCGTCGCGGCCCGAACCGGTCACCTTGTCGCGGCTGATGCCGGCCTCGGCCATGGCCTTTTCGGCGGCGGGGCCATCCTTGATGTCCTTGCCCGGGCCGGCATTGCCGGCGGGGGGCGTGTCATACTGGGTTTGAGCCGGGGCAGCGGCCGCGGTTGCGCCTTCGCCCACTGCGATCACCGCCAGCTTTCCGCCGGCCTGAACCGTGGCTCCCTCGGGGGCGAGGATCTCGCCCAGGGTTCCGGCGGCCGGTGCGGGCACCTCGACCGAGACCTTGTCGGTCTCGAGTTCGCAGAGCATCTCGTCCTGCGCGACGGCATCGCCGGTCTTCTTGAACCAGGTGCTGACCGTCGCCTCGGTCACGCTTTCGCCCAGTGTCGGCACCATCACGTCGACCGACCCAGCGCCCGAGGCAGGGGCCGCCGCGGCGGGTGCGGCGGCTTTCGGAGCGGCTTCGGCGGCGGCACCTTCGGCGATGTTGGCAAGCAGGGCGTCGACGCCCACCGTGTCACCCTCTGCCGCGACGATGTCGGATAGGGTGCCGGCGACGGGCGAGGGCACCTCGACCGTCACCTTGTCGGTTTCCAGCTCACACAGCATCTCGTCGACGGCCACGGCATCGCCCGGTTTCTTGAACCAGGTGGCGACGGTGGCTTCGGTCACCGATTCCCCCAGCGTGGGGACGCGTACTTCGGTCATGGTCTCACTTCCCTTTCGTTAACCCAGCGCCTCGCGGCATGCGGGTTGTCAGATCGTCAGCGCTTCGTCGACGAGCGCCTGCTGTTGTGCCTTGTGGCTGGAGGCCAGGCCCGTTGCGGGCGAGGCGGAGGTGGCGCGGCCCACGTAGCGCGGGCGCGGATGCTTGGCCTTGATGCGGCCCAAAACCCATTCGATGTTGGGTTCGATGAAGCTCCAGGCGCCCTGGTTCTTGGGTTCTTCCTGGCACCAGATCATCTCGGCCTGCGGGAAGCGTTCCAGTTCCCGCACGAGGCTGATCGCCGGGAACGGATAGAACTGTTCGATCCGCAGAAGGTAGACATCGTCCAGCCCGCGGGCATCGCGTTCCTCGAGCAGATCGAAGTAGACCTTGCCCGAGCACATCACGACGCGCTTGATCTCGGCATCGGGCTTGAGCGTCAGGTCCGAATGACCCTTTTCGGCGTCGTCCCACAGCACCCGGTGAAAGCTGCTGCCTTCGGTGAAATCCGCGGCGTCCGAGATGCACAGCTTGTGCCGCAGCAGCGACTTGGGGGTCATCAGCATCAGCGGCTTGCGGAAGCTGCGGTGCAGCTGGCGGCGCAGGATGTGGAAGTAGTTGGCCGGTGTCGAGCAGTTCGCCACGATCCAGTTGTCCTGGCCGCAGAGTTGAAGAAAGCGTTCCAGGCGCGCCGACGAGTGTTCCGGGCCCTGGCCCTCGAAGCCGTGCGGCATCAGGCAGACAAGACCCGACATGCGCAGCCACTTGCTTTCGCCGGACGAGATGAACTGGTCGAACATGATCTGCGCGCCGTTGGCGAAATCGCCGAATTGAGCCTCCCACAGGGTCAGGGCGTTGGGTTCGGCCAGCGAAAAGCCGTATTCAAACCCGAGCACCGCATATTCCGACAGCGCCGAGTCGATCACTTCGAACCGGGCCTGGCCCTCGCGGATGTGGTTCAGCGGGTAATACCGTTCCTCGGTTTCCTGGTCGATGAAGGCGCTGTGGCGCTGGCTGAACGTGCCACGGGCGCTGTCCTGGCCAGACAGGCGCACCGGGAAGCCCTCGGTCAGGAGAGAGCCAAAGGCCAGTGCCTCTGCCGTGGCCCAGTCAAAGCCCTGGCCGGTCTCAAACATCTGTGCGCGCGTCTCGACAAGGCGGCCCACCGTCTTGTGCAGCGGGAAGCCGTCGGGCACGCGGGTCATCGCCGCGCCCACGGCCTTCAGCGTCTCGGTCTTGATCGCGGTCTTGCCGCGCTGATACTTGCCCTGCTTCTGCCGGTCGAGGTGCGACCAGCGACCATCCAGCCAGTCGGCCTTGTTCGGCTTGTAGGTCTTGCCGGCCTCGAAATCCTCGTTCAGCTGGGCCTGGAAGGCGGCCTTCATGTCCTCGATCTCGCCCTCGGGGATCAGGCCATCCTTGACCAGCCGTTCCGTGTACAGGGTCAGCGTCGTCTTCTGCTTCTTGATCTTGTTGTACATCACCGGGTTGGTGAACATTGGCTCGTCGCCTTCGTTGTGACCGAAGCGGCGATAGCAGAAGATGTCGATGACCGCGTCCTTGCCGAATTTCTGGCGGAACTCGGTGGCGACCTTGGCAGCGTGGACCACGGCCTCGGGGTCGTCGCCGTTGACGTGGAAGATCGGAGCCTCGACCACCAGCGCGTTATCCGTAGGATAAGGCGACGAGCGCGAAAAGTGCGGCGCGGTGGTAAAGCCGATCTGGTTATTCACGACGATATGGATCGTGCCGCCGGTCTTGTGCCCGCGCAGGCCCGAGAGCGCGAAGCATTCCGCGACGACGCCCTGGCCGGCAAAGGCCGCGTCGCCGTGCAGCAGCACCGGTAGGACGGTGGTGCGACGCGCGTCGTTAAGCTGGTCCTGCTTGGCGCGGACCTTGCCCAGTACGACCGGGTTAACCGCCTCGAGATGCGAGGGGTTCGCGGTCAGCGACAGGTGCACGGTGTTGCCGTCGAACTCGCGGTCCGACGAGGCGCCGAGGTGGTATTTCACGTCGCCCGACCCGTCCACATCTTCGGGCTTGTAGCTGCCGCCCTGGAATTCGTTGAAGATCGCGCGATAAGGCTTGCCCATCACGTTGGCCAGCACGTTCAGGCGGCCGCGATGCGGCATGCCGATGACGATTTCCTTGACCCCCAGCGCACCGCCGCGCTTGATGATCTGCTCCATCGCGGGGATCAGGGATTCACCGCCGTCGAGGCCAAAGCGCTTGGTTCCCATATATTTCACATGCAGGAACTTTTCGAAGCCCTCGGCCTCGACCATCTTGTTCAGGATCGCCTTGCGGCCCTCGCGGGTGAACGCGACTTCCTTGCCGTAGCCCTCGATCCGTTCCTTCAGCCAGGCGGATTGCTCGGGGTCGGAAATGTGCATGTATTGCATCGCGAAAGTGCCGCAATAGGTGCGCTTCACGATGTCGAGGATCTGCCGGAGCGAGGCAATCTGAAGACCCAGGACGTTGTCGATGAAGATCGGCCGGTCCATGTCGGCCTCGGCAAAGCCGTAGGATTTCGGGTCGAGCTCGGGGTGATTGCTGTTGTCGCGGATGCCCAGCGGGTCGAGATCGGCGGCCAGGTGGCCACGGATCCGGTAGGCGCGGATCAGCATCAGCGCGCGGATGCTGTCGAGGACAGCGCGCTGGATGGCGGCGTCAGAGGGCGTGACGCCGGTTTCGGCGGCCTTTTCCCGGATCTTCTTCGCGGCGCCCTTTGCCTCGGCCGGCCCCGTCGGCATCGGCCATTCGCCGGTCAGCGCGGCGGTCAGGTCGTCATTCGGCGTGGGCGGCCAGTCGGTGCGCGCCCAGCTGGGTCCGCTCGCCTCTTTCTTGACGTCCAGGTCGGCGTCGCCCAGCTGGCGGAAGAACTCGCGCCAAGCCTCGTCGACCGCGTTCGGGTCGCTGGCGTATCGCGCATACATCTGTTCCAGGTATTCCGCGTTCGCCCCCTGCATGAAGGATGAGGCGTGGAACAGGTCGTTCGGGCTCTGGTCGGTCATCGTTGGTCCTCCCAACCGGTCGGTGAAGCTTCAGGAGAGAGGCCCGGCAGGGGCCTCCGTCATGCCGCTTCAGGCATCAGGAAACGCGGGGGCGGTCATCAGGCCACCCCCGGAAACAGTTTGTCGTGGCAGGACCGCAGATCCTGCCACGCGCGGTCGATATAGGCATCGCCATCCGCCGCAACAGAGGCGTCGCGGGCGGTTTCGGCCTCTGCGATGACCGGCCGCACAAGGATGTTGTGTCGGTCGTCGCGGCGCCGCAGCCCCTCGAGATAATCCTGCAAGCGATCCTGCCGCGCCTCGAAAGCGGCAAGAAAGGCTGGGTCGAGGGACTGTCCGGCCTCTTGCCGGGTGAACAGGAACTGGCCCAGCGCGACGGCCACGGCGGCGCACTGGATATGCTCCATCACCACCGGGTCGGGCGCCCGCTGCGGCAGCAGGTCGGGCACGAAGATCAACGCGGCAAAAACCGCCGCGAAGATCACCCATGCCCACCTCTGCCACAGCTTGCGCATGGATCAGCCGTTCTTGATCGCGGCCAGCACCGCCTCGCCCAGCGTGGCGGGGCTGTCGGCAACCACGATCCCGGCGGCCTTCATCGCCTCGATCTTGGACTCGGCATCGCCCTTGCCGCCAGCGACGATGGCGCCGGCGTGGCCCATGCGGCGGCCCGGAGGGGCGGTGCGGCCGGCGATGAAACCTGCGGTCGGTTTCCAGCGGCCCTTCTTCTTTTCGTCGGCGAGGAACTGCGCCGCCTCTTCCTCGGCAGAGCCGCCGATCTCGCCGATCATGATGATCGAGGTCGTCTCGGGGTCGGCCAGGAACATCTCGAGCACGTCGATATGCTCGGTCCCCTTGATCGGGTCGCCGCCGATGCCCACGGCAGAGGACTGCCCCAGGCCCATGTCGGTGGTCTGCTTGACCGCCTCGTAGGTCAACGTGCCCGAGCGCGACACCACGCCGACGCTGCCGCGCTTGTGGATATGGCCGGGCATGATGCCGATCTTGCAGGCGCCGGGGGTGATCACACCGGGGCAATTCGGCCCGATCAGGCGCGATTTCGACCCTTCCAGCGCGCGCTTGACCTTCATCATGTCGAGCACGGGGATGCCCTCGGTGATGCAGACGATCAGCTCCATCTCGGCATCGATCGCCTCGAGGATCGAGTCCGCGGCAAAGGGCGGCGGGACGTAGATCACCGAGGCGTTGGCCTCGGTCTTTGCCTTGGCTTCGTGCACGCTGTCGAAGACCGGCAGGTTCAGGTGGGTCTGCCCGCCCTTGCCGGGCGTGACGCCGCCGACCATCTTGGTGCCATAGGCGATGGCCTGTTCCGAGTGGAAGGTGCCTTGGCTTCCGGTGAAACCCTGGCAGATGACTTTGGTGTTTTCGTCGACGAGGACGGCCATGTTAGTTGGCTCCTATTCGTATTGTTTCGGTGCGGATACACTGAGAGTAACGCCCTCAGCGCCCATTCCAGCTATGTCGGAACTTGCCAAAAATGCTCCGGCAAGTAACGCGGATGCGTCCCAAGTGCGAATTCTCTGGCCCGCGATACTTTCGTCAGTAATTGGGGTGCCCAGAGGGACGAATTTTTTAACCTCCTCCAGCGCCCTTTCGGCGCCCATAAAGGGATTTGAGACAGCACAGATTTGGTATGTTTTTCCAAACATAGGTGCTTCAGAAATCCCTAGAAGGAGCGGTGTTCCTTCTCCGTCCGTCGCAAACCAACTGTGGTAGGGAATGTTTGGATCCTGCGGCGCAAGCATTGTCCAGAATGGCTCAGGTGTCGTTGCCCATTCCATTGCTGTTGCGATGCTGCCAACTTTATCTAGACGACCGGGGTTTTGCGCGCACAGACCAATAAAGGCGTTTGCAAAGTCTGATGGTTCCACGTCTCTAAATGCGTCGCCGACCGTCCGTTGTTGTGCAACAACGCAAGGCGGCCATAGCATCAAGATGAGTGAAGCAATCAGACGCATGCTTTAGCCTTTGACCGCCTTCACGATTTTCTGCGCGCCGTCCTTGAGGTCGTCGGCGGCGATCACGTCGAGGCCGGAGTTCGAGATGATCTCCTTGCCCTTCTCGACGTTGGTGCCTTCGAGGCGCACCACCAGCGGAACCTTCAGGCCGACTTCCTTGACCGCGGCGATCACGCCTTCGGCGATGACGTCGCAGCGCATGATGCCGCCGAAGATGTTGACCAGGATGCCCTTCACGTTCGGGTCCGAAGTGATGATCTTGAACGCCTCGGTCACCTTTTCCTTGGTCGCGGCACCGCCCACGTCGAGGAAGTTGGCCGGTTCCGCGCCATACAGCTTGATGATGTCCATCGTCGCCATGGCCAGGCCCGCGCCGTTCACCATGCAGCCGATCTCACCATCCAGTGCGATGTAGTTCAGGTCATACTTGGAGGCCTCCAGCTCCTTGGGTTCCTCCTCGGTGGTGTCGCGCAACTCGGCGATGTCCGGGTGGCGGTAGATCGCGTTGCCGTCAAAGCCCATCTTGGCGTCGAGGCATTTCAGATCGCCGCTGTCGGTGACGATCAGCGGGTTGATCTCGAGCATCTCCATGTCTTTCTCGGTGAACAGCTTGTAGAGAATGCCCATCAGCGCCACGCATTGCTTCACCTGCTTGCCTTCAAGGCCGAGGTTGAAGGCGATGCGGCGACCGTGGAAGGCCTGGTAGCCGGTGGCCGGGTCGACGGAGAAGGACAGGATCTTTTCCGGGGTCTTTTCGGCCACTTCCTCGATGTCCATGCCGCCCTCGGTCGAGGCGACGAAGGACACGCGGCTGGTCTGCCGGTCCACCAGAAGGGCGAGATACATCTCGGTCTGGATGCCCGAGCCGTCCTCGATATAGATGCGGTTGACCTGCTTGCCGGCTGGGCCGGTCTGCTTGGTCACCAGGGTGCGGCCCAGCATGCGCTTGGCCTCCATCTCGGCCTCTTCGACCGACTTGGCGAGGCGCACACCGCCCTTTTCGCCGGCGTCAGGCTCCTTGAAGCTGCCCTTGCCGCGACCGCCGGCGTGGATCTGCGCCTTGACCACCCAAAGGGGGCCGTCCAGCGCGCCTGCGGCGGTCTTTGACTCTTCGGCCTTTAGCACGACACGGCCGTCGCTGACCGGGGCGCCATAGCTGCGCAGAAGCGCCTTGGCCTGATACTCGTGGATATTCATGGGTCGACTGTCCCCGTCTTGCTGCGATTTCGGGCTTTCTGACGCGGATATCGGCCATTGTTAAAGGAAACTTTGACGCAGGGCCGGTTTTGGGCCGAATTTCCGACATTTGTGATCACAGCTTTAAAAAGTGTGATCACACAAGGCCCGGTCTGTGTCGCTTGGCATGGAATCACGACAGCGCTATCGTTCGCTGGGCAAGGCGGAGAGCAGGATGCGCTGGGCTGTGGCAATGACGGTGCGCGAACCGGCGGCGCTGGTTCTGGCGAACGTGGGCTGGCATCTGGGCACGGGTGCTGCCGAGGTGCATGTCTATTTCGACGATCCGTCAGACCCTGCCTTTTCCGACGTGGCGGCCATCCCCGGCGTGCAGGTCACGCGCTGCGACGCGGTGCATTGGCGGGCGACAGGGCCGCGCGGGGCGCGGCCGGAGTCAGTCACGGAACGGCAGTCGCTGAACGCGAACCATGCCCGCGCCCTGTCGCGGGCGGACTGGATCGTGCACCTGGATGCCGACGAGTTCCTAGTGCAGGAGCGCCCCCTGGTCGAGGAACTGGCGGCGGTGGCACAGCTCGACGCCGAGCTGCATTTCCCGGTCGCAGAACGCGCCTTTGTCGCGGGCGCGCCGATGCGCAGCCTGTTCGAGGGCGTGTTCCGCCTGTCGACCCGCGGCCAGAACCGGCGCAAGGATGGCGGCAGTTTCGACGAGGCGATCTTTGGCGAGCAGGCGCCGGTGCTGATCCATGGCGTGCTGGGCCATTCCGGCGGGAAATCCGCTGTGCCTGTCAGCGGCGATTTCCGCATTGGCATCCACTGGGCCTATCGCGGAGCGGGGCGCGACCGCGCCGAACGCTGGCGTTCCACCACGACGCGGCTCTTGCATTTCGACGGGCTGACGCGGGCGCACTGGATGCACAAGATGCGCCGCTACTTGGCCATGCCGCAGGACAGCCTCAAGATGTCGGCGCATCGCCGCGCGCAACTGGAGCTGTTCGCCGAGATGGAGGAGGACCGCCACGCCCTGTTCGACGCGCTGTATGTGCTGGACGAGGCGCGGCTGGCCCGGCTGCGGGGCTTCGGCTTGCTGGCCGAGACCCGCTTTGACCCGCAGGAGACCATCGGCCGGGTGCTTGGTCAGGTGCCGGACCTGTCGCCGGCGGCCTTTGACCGGGCGCTGACAGGCTGACGATCAGTCGAACAGTCGCCGCCGCATCACCCTTAGCAAGCGGTGCAGCCGGTTGCGCGGGGGGTTGCGCGGCCCGCCATACAGTTCGTATTGCGCCTCGGCCGCCAGCAGCTCGTCGATCATCTCCGCGAGTTTCGGTGGCAGTTCCTCGTGGTAGTCCAGCGGCTTTTCGGGATCGCCCGGCGGCTGGCGGTGCAGCTTGCGCATGTGCAGCAGGCGCGGCGCACCCATGTGCGGTTGCCAGACCTGCAACATCTTGATGTGAATGAGATTGTATTCCGGCGGCACGATGCCCACCGGCAAGCTCAGATCCCAGGCCAGCCGCCGCAGGCTGGGCTGGTCGAACTCCAGCTGGCCTTCGTCCATCATGCGCTGCCAGCTTCGGGCCAGTTGCCGACTGCGCCGACCCCGGCGGAACACCATCAGGCCGGCGTTGAAGGTCGGGAACCAGCGCGGAATGTCGCGCTGCGTGCCATAGAGATGCGAGGCGCGGGCCACGCAAAAGGCCGCCGAGAGCGGAAAGCGCCGCGTCATCGAGAACAGTTCGGAAATGTCGGTGACGACGATCGTGTCGGAATCGAGCAGGATCGTCGATCCGAAGCGCGAACGTCCCATCGCCTCCATCTTGGGGCGGTGGGTCGAGCGGTTAAGGCGGTGGATATGGTCAAAGACCGGGTCCTCGACCTCCTGGTCGGTGAACAGGTCTATGGGAATGTCCGGGCAAACCTGCCGCATCCGTCGCGCAGCGCGACGGGCGGTGATGGTATAGGCCTCGCCCGTTGTCGCGTAGACAAAGCCGCGAGGGAGGCGGGCCAAACGGCCCGCCTCCGAGGTGTTGGTCACGCCAGCGAGGGATCGATCGCCTTGCAGGCCTCGACAAGGCCCTTCACCGCCTTGACCGAAGTGTCGAACATCTCCTGTTCTTCCTTGGTCAGCTTGATGTTCACGACCTTCTCGATGCCGCCGGCGCCGATCACGGTGGGCACACCCACATACATGCCGTTCAGGCCGAATTCGCCGTCGCAATAGGCGGCGCAGGGCAGGACGCGCTTCTGGTCCTTCAGGTAGGCCTCGGCCATCTCGATCGCCGAGGTTGCGGGGGCATAGTAGGCCGATCCGGTCTTGAGTAGGCCGACGATCTCGGCGCCGCCGTCACGGGTGCGCTGCACGATCGCGTCCAGCTTTTCCTTGGTGGTCCAGCCCATCTCGATCAGGTCGGGCAGCGGGATGCCGGCGACGGTGGAATAGCGCACCGACGGCACCATCGTGTCGCCATGGCCGCCGAGCACGAAGGCGGTGACGTCCTTCATCGACACGTCGAATTCGAGGCTGAGGAAGTGGCGGAAGCGGGCCGAGTCGAGCACGCCGGCCATGCCGCAGACCTTGTTCGCTGGCAGGCCCGAGAACTGCTGAAGCGCCCAGACCATCGCGTCCAGCGGGTTGGTGATGCAGATCACGAAAGCGTCCGGCGCGTTGTCGCGGATGCCTTCGCCGACCGATTTCATCACCTTCAGGTTGATGCCCAGCAGGTCGTCGCGGCTCATGCCCGGCTTGCGCGGGACGCCGGCGGTGACGATGCAGACATCGGCGCCTGCGATGTCGGCGTAATCCTGCGTGCCCTTCAGGCGGGCGTCGAACCCTTCGGAGGGGCCGGATTCCGCGAGGTCGAGCGCCTTGCCCTGCGGCACGCCTTCGGCGATGTCGAACAGGACGACGTCGCCCAGTTCCTTCATTGCTGCGAGATGGGCGAGCGTGCCGCCGATCTGTCCGGCGCCGATAAGGGCGATCTTGGGTCGTGCCATGGAGTGTCTCCGGTCCGTGGTTCCAGATGAATTTCCGGCGTTGCGTAGTGCGTTGCGGGCCGTCACGCAAGAGTGCTGCACTGCGGCGCGTCGGCGCGGCGGCTCTGTCCTTTGCCGTCGGGGCAGGCTAAGTCCACGGGAAACCGAGTGTTCCCGGAGGCGTCGCGTGGAAGTTCTGGGGCTTACCTTTTTCGCCGTCATGGTGCCGGCCGTGATCTTTGCCGGCGTGTCCAAGGGGGGGTTCGGCTCTGGCGCGGCCTTTGCCAGCTCCTCGATTCTGGCGCTGGTGATGGACCCGGGGATGGCGCTGGGCATCATGCTGCCGTTGCTCATGCTGATCGATGTCAGCAGCTTGCCGGCCTACTGGAAGAAGTGGGATTGGCCAACGGCGCGGGTGCTGCTGCTGGGAGGCGTGCCGGGAACCATCCTCGGCGCGCTGTTCTATGCCTGGTCGAACCCGGATGCGATCCGGCTGATCATCGGCCTGATCTCGGTCCTGTTCGTGGCCTGGCAACTGGCGCGCGCGGTGGGGCTGATCCGGCTTGGTGTCCGGTTCGGGCCGAAGACCGGCTTGACGGCCGGAGTTGTCGTGGGGTTCACCAGTTTCGTCAGCCATGCGGGCGGCCCCGCGGCGGCGGTCTACATGCTGGGTCAGGGCCTGTCCAAGACGGCCTACCAGGCAACGACGGTGCTGGTGTTCTGGGCGATCAACCTGTTCAAGTCCGGCTTCTACGCCGGCATGGGCATCTTCACCTGGGAGACGCTGACGCTGGACCTGTGGCTTGCGCCTTTTGCGGTGCTGGGAACCTGGATCGGGATCAAGGCGCACCGCATGGTGCCCGAGCGCGTCTTCTTCGGGCTGACCTATGCCTTGCTGACGATCACCGGCAGCAAGCTTATCTGGGACGCGCTGACCTGACGGCGCGGCGCGTCCCCGCTGTCAGGCATCCTCGCCCTTGGGCGGCAGGGTGTCGGCCAGTTCCTCGAACGCCTGGCCCGAGGCCATCAGGCAGGTCATCCCGTCGACCGTGGTCGCGGTGATCGTCCAGGTTCCGGTTTCGAGCGAGGCGAACACCTCGATCACCGCGTTGTTCGCGCCCAGCCCGATGCTCTGCCGCGATTCGCCGTACTTCGCCGCCAGCCGTTCGATCACCTGGTCGCGCGGGGCGCAGGCGCTTTGCGCCTGGACCAGAGAGGCGGCGCCCAGCATCGTGCCGGCCGCCAGAAGCATTGTCATCGCCTTCGTCTTGCTCATCGCATACCCTTTCGGCTGCGCGCCGGTCGGCTGCGGCTTTGCCGCACGGGCCGGCAGTTGAGTCCCCTCGTTTCCGGCCGCGCCCCTAATTCGCGGCCCTTTTGCATTCCGTGGGGTCAGCATCGAGGCAGATCCGCCAAGAAATGGTTAACGGCCCGCACGTTGCAGAGAATCCGCGACAAACGCGGCGGTGCAGTGCCTGTTTTCTGCGCTGCGGCACATTTGCGCTTGAACTTTCCGGCAAAAAACCGCACCCATCGCGCAAGAATATTTCGCTGGAGGTCTTCATGGACATGCGCGTGCGGCCCTATCGCTCGGTTCTCTACATCCCCGGCTCGAAAGAGCGGGCGCTGGAAAAGGCGCGCACGCTGCCCGTCGACGCCATCATCTTCGACCTCGAGGACGCGGTGGCACCGGCGGAAAAGGTTGCCGCGCGCGACACGCTGCGCGCCGCGCTGGCGCAGGGCTATGGCAAGCGCACCACGCTGGTGAGGATCAACGGGCTGGAGACCGAGTGGGGCGCAGACGACCTGGCGGCAGCGGCGCAGATGGACTGTGACGCGATCCTGCTGCCCAAGGTCGAGAGCACCGCGCAACTGGATGCCGCCGCCGCCGTCACCGACAAGCCCCTTTGGGCGATGATGGAGACGCCGCGCGCTATGCTGAACGCCGCCGCGATCGCCGCGCATCCGCGCCTTGCCGGCATGGTCATGGGCACCAACGATCTCGCCAAGGAGCTGCAAAGCCGCTTTCGCACCGACCGCCTGCCGATGCTGACGGGCATCGGCCTGTGCCTGCTGGCGGCCAAGGCCGAGGGTGTGGTGATCGTCGATGGCGTCTACAATGCCTTCAAGGATGATGATGGGCTGCGCGCCGAATGCGAACAGGGCCGCGACATGGGCATGGACGGCAAGACGCTGATCCATCCCGCTCAGGTCGATATCGCCAACGCGGCCTTTGCCCCGTCCGAGGTCGAGATCGACCTCGCCCGCCGCCAGATCGCGGCCTTCGAGGAGGCTGCGGCGCAAGGGCAGGGCGTGGCGGTTGTCGACGGCAAGATCGTGGAAAACCTGCACGTTGCCACGGCACGGGAAATACTGGCAAAAGCGGAGGCAATTGAAACCCTCGCAGCGGAGTGAACCCATGTTCGCCATCCTGATCGCCGGCATCGCCCTCTGGGTCGGTGCGCATTTCTTCAAGCGGCTCGCACCCGACATGCGCGCCAACATGGGCAATGCCGGCAAGGGCGTTGTCGCCGTCGGCATCCTTGCGGGCCTTGTCCTGATGATCTGGGGCTATCGCGGGGCCGAGTTCATCCATGTCTGGGCGCCTCCGACCTTCATGGTCCACATAAACAACCTGCTGATGCTGATCGCGGTCTTTCTCTACGGCATGTCGGCCACCACCGGTCGCCTGCGCGGCAAGATGCGCCACCCGCAGCTGACGGCGGTCAAGGTCTGGGCCGTGGCACACCTGCTGGTGAACGGCGACCTGGCCTCGATCCTGCTGTTCGGCTCGATGCTGGTCTGGGCGGGCGCCGAGGTGGCGATGATCAACCGCGCTGAGGAATGGAAGCGCCCCGCGCCCGGCGACAAGAAGAAGGATGTCCTTCTGGTCGTCATCACGCTGGTGGTGTTCGCAATCATGACCGCCATCCACGCCTGGCTGGGCGTCTGGCCGTTCCCGGGGTAATGCCATGAAACTCTATCGTTTCCTGACCGAGGACGATACCTCGGCCTTCTGCCACAAGGTGACTGCCGCGCTGAACGCCGGCTGGGCGCTGCATGGCGACCCGACCTATGCCTTCGATGCGGCCAACGGCGTGATGCGCTGCGGGCAGGCCGTGGTGAAGGAGGTCGAGGGCACCTATTCACCCGAGATCAAGCTGAGCGAGCACTAGCGTTCCGGTAGCAGGGCGGCAGTGCGACAAAGGAGAGTGCAATGAAGACCAATCCGGGTCGCTTTTTCGAGGATTACCGGCTGGGCCAGGTGATCGAACACGCGGTGCCCCGGACGGTCTCGGGCGGCGAGCGGGCGCTGTATCACGCGCTCTATCCCGCCCGCCACGCGCTCTGTTCCTCGGACCAGTTCGCGCAATCCTGCGGGCTGTCCGCCTCGCCCATCGACGATCTGGCGGCTTTCCATGTGGTCTTCGGCAAGACGGTGCCGGACATCTCGCTGAACGCCGTGGCGAACCTGGGCTATGCCGAGGGGCGCTTTCTGACGCCGGTCTTTCCGGGCGACACGCTGCGCTCCACCTCCGAGGTGATCGGGCTCAAGGAGAACTCGAACGGCAAGACCGGGGTGGTTTATGTCCGGTCGCGCGGCATCAACCAGCGCGACGAGGTCGTGATGGAGTATGTCCGCTGGGTCATGGTGCGCAAGCGCGACCTGTCGGCCGCCGCGCCCGAAACCGTGGTGCCGGATCTGAAACCGGCGCTGACGGTGGACGATCTGCATATTCCCGAGGGGCTGGATTTCACCAACTACGATTTCACCCTGGCCGGTGAGCCGCATCGCTGGGGCGACTATGCCATAAGCGAAACCATCGACCACGTGGACGGCGTCACGATCGAGGAAGCCGAGCACATGATGGCGACGCGGCTCTGGCAGAACACGGCCAAGGTGCATTTCGACCTGACCTTCCGCCCCGAGGGCCGGCTGATCTATGGCGGTCACGTGATCTCGTTGGCGCGCGCCCTGTCCTTCAACGGGCTGGCGAATGCGCAGATGATCGCAGGCATCAACGCGGGGGCCCATGCCAATCCCTGTTTCGCGGGCGACACGGTCAAGGCCTGGTCCGAGGTGCTGGACAAGGCGCAGACCGATGCGCCCGGCGTTGGCGCCATCCGCCTGCGGTTGGTGGCGACGAAGGGCGGCGCGCCCTTCGCGCTCAAGGGCGAGGATGGCCGCTACCTGCCGCATGTGCTGCTGGATCTCGATTACTGGGCGCTGATCCCGATGTGACCGCCGCCCCCGGCATGTTGCAAAGACGCTTCGTCCCGTCGGACCGGGCTGCTAGTCTGAGGTGACAGGGGGATTCGCAAGAAGGACCGGGGCTGCCATGCCGGATCGGAAATTGCCCGCACGTAGTGCGGACGTCGTTGCGCTCCCCGAAGGGGCCGTGCCGGACATGATGCGCACCATGCTGCGCCAGCGCCGATTGACCGCCTTGATGCAGTCGATCCATGCTGACATGCGATCCGAAGAGCCCTCGATCCGGATGGCGGCGCGACTCGCCCTCGACCGGATGGGGTTCATCGACTAAGGTCCGCCGGGCTGGGCACGGATTTTTGTGATCACACTTTTCGGCGCGTGATCACAAATCGGCACTTTCCTCGCAGATTGCGCCAAAAAACCGCGCCCCTGCGCGGCCTTGACCCGTGACATGCGGCACAAAACCGTTACAACCCGGCTCAAGGGAACCGAAAGGACATCGCCAATGGCCGACGTGAACCGGGGCAAGCGCCCGCTCTCTCCTTTTATGATCGGGCCGTATTACCGCCCGCAGTTGAACTCGATCACCTCGATCCTTACCCGGATCACGGGCAACGCCCTGCTGATCGGGTCGCTGATGATCGTCTGGTGGCTTCTGGCCGCCGCGACCTCCGAGGCCTACTTCGCGGTCGCAAACGCCGTTCTTACCTCGTGGTTCGGCGACCTGGTGATGTTCGGCTCGGTCTGGGCGCTGTGGTATCACACGCTGGCCGGAGTCCGGCACATGATCTGGGACGAGGGCAAGATGCTCGACGTCGAAAGCGCCGACATGCTCAGCTGGGCCATCGTCATCGGCTCGGTCATCCTGACCATCTTCACCGCAATCTTTGTCTGAGGGGGCCGACATGGCGTATCTGACCGACCGCAAGCGGGCCGTGGGCTGGGGCGCGTCCAAGACCGGGACGCAACATCACTGGTCGATGAAGAAAAGCAGCGTCGCGCTGCTGATCCTGGTGCCGCTGTTCGTCTTCACCTTCGGCAACGCTCTGGGCGGCACCTATGAAGAGGTGCTGGCCTATTACAGCCGTCCGTTCCCGGCCATCGTCGCCGCACTGACCATCGCCGTGGGCTTCAAGCACTTCAACGACGGTGTGCAGGTTCTGATCGAGGACTATGTGCATGGTCCGATGGAAAAGGTGCTGATCCTGGCGATGACCTGCGTCAGCTATGGCGCGGCGGGCGTGGGCCTGTTCGCCATCGCGCGCCTCGCGCTCTGATCCAGAAAACGACACGCGCCGCAGCGCGCGCCTTGCGCCGCGCGGCCCCGAATATCGAGACGAGACATGGCTGCATACGAATACGAAACGCATGATTACGACGTCGTGGTGGTCGGTGCCGGGGGTGCCGGTCTGCGCGCGACGCTGGGCATGGCCGAGCAGGGGCTGCGCACGGCTTGCGTGACCAAGGTCTTCCCGACCCGTTCGCACACCGTGGCCGCACAGGGCGGCATCGCCGCGTCGCTCGGCAACATGGGCCCGGACAGCTGGCAGTGGCACATGTATGACACAGTCAAGGGGTCCGACTGGCTGGGCGATACCGATGCGATGGAGTACCTCGCCCGCGAGGCGCCCAAGGCGGTTTACGAGCTGGAACACTATGGCGTGCCGTTCAGCCGCACCGAACAGGGCAAGATCTACCAGCGTCCCTTCGGCGGCCACACGACCGAGTTCGGCGAGGGCCCGCCGGTTCAGCGCACCTGTGCCGCCGCAGACCGCACCGGCCACGCCATCCTGCACACGCTGTATGGCCAGAGCCTCAAGAACAACGCCGAGTTCTACATCGAGTATTTCGCCATCGACCTGCTGATGGAAGACGGCCAGTGCAAGGGCGTGCTCTGCTGGAAGCTGGATGACGGCACCTTCCACGTCTTCAACGCGAAGATGACCGTGCTGGCCACGGGCGGCTATGGCCGTGCTTATTTCTCCGCCACGAGCGCCCACACCTGCACCGGTGACGGCGGCGGCATGGTGGCCCGCGCGGGCCTCGCGCTTCAGGACATGGAATTCGTGCAGTTCCACCCGACCGGCATCTACGGCTCGGGCTGCCTGATTACCGAAGGCGCGCGGGGCGAGGGCGGTTATCTGACCAACTCCGAAGGCGAGCGGTTCATGGAGCGCTATGCGCCCAACTACAAGGACCTCGCGCCGCGCGACTATGTCAGCCGCTGCATGACGATGGAGATCCGCGAAGGCCGCGGCGTGGGCGAGGGCAAGGATCACATCCACCTGAACCTCAGCCACCTGCCGAAAGAGGCACTGGCGGAACGCCTGCCGGGCATCTCGGAATCGGCCAAGATCTTTGCCGGCGTCGACGTGACCAAGGAACCGATCCCCGTCCTGCCGACCGTGCACTACAACATGGGCGGCATCCCGACGAACTACTGGGGCGAGGTTCTGAACCCGACCAAGGATGACCCCAACGCCATCGTGCCTGGCCTGATGGCCGTGGGAGAGGCGGGATGCGCCTCGGTGCACGGGGCGAACCGGCTGGGCTCCAACTCGTTGATCGACCTCGTCGTGTTCGGCCGCGCTGCAGCGATCCGTGCCGGTCAGATCGTGGATGCGGGAACTGCCGTGCCGGTCGCGCCGCAATCCGAGATCGACAAGGCCTTCGACCGGTTCGACGGCCTGCGCCACGCCGACGGCGCCATGCCGACCGCCGAGTTGCGGCTGGAGATGCAGAAGACCATGCAGGCCGACGCAGCCGTGTTCCGTACCGACAAGACGCTGGCTGAAGGCGTCGAGAAGATGACAACCATCGCCGGCAAGATGGGCGACATCAATGTCACCGACCGCAGCCTCGTCTGGAACTCGGACCTGATGGAAACGCTCGAGCTGACCAACCTGATGCCGAACGCGTTGGCCACCATCGTCGCCGCCGAGGCGCGCAAGGAAAGCCGCGGCGCGCATGCGACCGAGGATCACACGACGCGCAACGACGACAAGTGGCGTGTCCACTCCGTCGCGCGCGTCGATGGGCCGACCGTCGCCCTGTCGTTCCGACCTGTGATCACCGATCCGCTGACGACCGAAGAGGAAGGCGGTATCTCGCTCAAGCGGATCGCGCCCAAGGCGCGGACGTTCTGATGCGTGTCGGCCTCGCCCTTATGCTGTTGCTTGCAGCCTGCACCCCGCAGGCGCAGGACCAACTGGCGCGCGAGGCTGCCCGCTCTGCGATCACTCCGATCGTCGCGCAGCGTTTCCCGGGCATCCCCGTGCAACCGGCGATCGACTGCATCATCGACAATGCCAGCGCGCCGCAGATCAGCGCGCTGGCCGCCGACAGCGTCCTTGGCCCGAACGAGAACACGGCGCGGATCGTGTCCGACATCGTCTCGCAACCCGGGACACTCACCTGCCTGGGCACGCAAGGCCTGCCCGCATTGCTTCGATAAGGAGAGAGAGATGGTTCAATTCACTCTGCCGAAGAACTCCACCATACGCACGGGCAAGACCTGGCCCAAGCCGGCGGATGCCAAGAACGTCCGAAAGTTCCAGATCTACCGCTGGAACCCGGATGACGGTCAGAATCCCCGCGTCGACACCTATTTCATCGATATGGACAAGTGCGGTCCGATGGTCCTGGACGCGCTGATCAAGATCAAGACCGAGATCGACCCCACGCTGACCTTCCGCCGGTCCTGCCGCGAAGGCATCTGCGGCTCCTGCGCGATGAACATCGACGGGATCAACACGCTGGCCTGCATCTACGGTCTCGACGAGATCAAGGGCGACGTGAAGATCTACCCGCTGCCGCATATGCCGGTCATCAAGGACCTGATCCCGGACCTGACCCATTTCTACGCCCAGCACGCCAGCATCATGCCCTGGCTGGAAACCAAGACGAACCGTCCTGCGAAGGAGTGGAAGCAGTCGATCGAGGACCGCAAGAAGCTGGATGGGCTCTATGAATGCGTGATGTGCGCGTCGTGCAGCACGTCCTGCCCGTCCTACTGGTGGAACGGCGACCGCTATCTCGGCCCGGCGGCGCTGCTGCATGCCTATCGCTGGATCATCGATTCGCGCGACGAGGCGACGGGCGAGCGGCTGGATCAGCTCGAGGATCCGTTCAAGCTGTATCGCTGCCACACGATCATGAACTGCGCCAAGACCTGCCCCAAGGGTCTGAACCCGGCCAAGGCCATCGCCGAGATCAAGAAGATGATGGTCGAACGGGTGGTCTGAACCGCCTCGCGATGCTGGATCGAGGCCGGGCCATGCGCCCGGCCTTGCCGTTTCCGGTTGGCCGTGGGGCGCGGCCGCCGGGGGATTGGTTGTGTCCCGCGCAGGGGATAGGGTGCCGCCATGCATATCCTCCTGGGTCTCATCCTTGCCTTCGTGCTGATCGCGGTCTTTGCCAACCGACGGACCCGCTCCTGCCGGTGGCGCGAGTTTCCGCAAGGCGATGTCAGCCGCTGGCGCTGCATCCAGTGCGGCGCCGAAACCACCGGGCCGAAGGGAAGAAAGCCGGAATCGTGTCACCGCGACGGCATCCTGGACGACTAGAAGGCTGGATTGGATCGCGCATGTCCCGGCTTGATCGACCCGGTGAAATGTACTGTCTGGGTTGTCCCGAATGTCTGCACATGGCCACTGTCGAGGCGGCAGATATCCCCGCGCTCTGGGGCAACGGCGCCGTCCAAGGTTGCTGTGGTCCGGCTTACGGGCTGGTGATCCGCAACGGCGACGTCTATAGAGTGCCCAACGCCTCGATTGGCTTCAACGGCTTGCCGCCGCTGGACGCCGTGCTTCGTTGACAGGAGGCCTTGCGCCGAACCGGGTCCGCGCCTTTGGGAGGAGGGGTGAGGCCTGACAGCCGGGACCAGCGGTCCGTGGCAGTGGGTGGCGCACCTGAAAGGGTGCGCCATCGGCTTTTTCAGGCAGCCGCTTCGTTCCTCTGGACATGCTCGCACGACCGGAGTCACGCTGCGCCCAAAGGAGCCGCCCATGACCCAACCCGCCGACGCCGCCGCCCGACGCGCCATCGCCCCCGTGATCTGCTATCCCAACGACACGCTGCCGAAACCCGATCTGGCGCTCTATCGCCGGGCGTTGGACGGGGTGCAGGTGACCTCGGTGGTGGTGGCGGCACCGCGCGAGGCCTGCGCCTTTCGCGTGCCTGCGGGATCGTTCTTTCGCATCGTCAGCGTCGAGGGGCCGCAGGTGGGCGACCTGAACCTGTGGAACGCGAACGATCTGTCCGAACGCTTTTACTCCGGCAAGACGCGCGCCCTGCACGGAACCCACCTGACCACCGGAGAGCGGATGTGGAGCAATTTTCCGTTCCTGCGGCCCATGGCGACCATCGTCGAGGACACGCTCGACTGGTATGGCTTCGACGTCTACGGCGGCTCGGTACATGACGTGATCGGCACGCGCTGCGATCCCTATACCGGCAACCTGCTGGCGGGCACGCAGTATCACCATTGCTGCCATTCCAACCTGACCCGCGCGCTGGCGGATGCGACGGGCCTGCCGCTGGCGCAGGCCGAGGCGCAGGTGCATGACGTGCTGAACGTGTTCATGTGCACGGGGTTCACCCGCGATACCGGCCAGTATTTCATGAAGGCAAGCCCTGTGCGCCCGGGCGATCATCTGACCTTCTTCGCCGAGATCGATCTGCTGGGGGCGCTCAGCGCCTGTCCCGGCGGCGATTGCGGATCGGCGCACAGTTCGGATGCGGCGCGCTGCCATCCGCTGCGGGTCGAGATCCTGACGCCACAACAAAGGGCCCTGGACGGTTGGTCCAGTCCGCCGGTCAATGCCTATGACCGCAGCCACGGGGTGACGGCCGGGTAAACCCCGCCCGACGCTCAGGCGTGGACGAAATGCACGCGGTCAAAGCGGCGCCGCCAGGTTGCGACCTCGTCCGCCAGCGCCTCGGGATCGTTGCGGCGCAGCGCATCGGCCAGAAGGGCCGCAAGGCGCGGCATGTCGCCGACCGTCATGCCCCAGCGCACGATCTCGGGTGTGCCCAGCCGCAGGCCGTTCAGGTCGCCCGGAACCGGATCCAGCGGCAGGCCTATTCCGCAGGCCAGGAACCCGGCCCGGCGCAGACGCTGCGACGCCGCCTGGCCGCCGCCGAGCGAGGACGCCTCCAGCGCGAACTGGTGCGAGGCGGTATGGCCCCGGTGCGCGCCGAACACCGTCAGCCCCTCCGCCTCCAGTGCCTGTGCCAGAGCCTGCGCGGTCTCGACCATCGCCGTCGCATAGGCCGGGCCATGATCGCGCCAGTCCAGCAGCGTGACCGCCAGCGCCGCGCTTTTCGCCGCGTCGAAATTCGCCGTCATGCCGGGATAGGCGATGGCCTCCAGCCGTTCGGCCAGATCAGCCTCGTTGGTGACGATCAGGCCCGCAGGCGGGCCGCCGAGGGACTTGTAGGTGCTCATCGTCATCAGATGCGCGCCCTGCGCCAGCGGATTGGGCCAGGCACCCCCGGCGATCATCCCGCATTGATGCGCCGCGTCGAACAGCACGCGGGCGCCAACATGGTCGGCGATCTCGCGGATCCTCGTCACGTCATGCGGCCAGAGGTTCAGCGACCCGCCCACGGTGATGACCTTGGGGAACAGATCCTCGGCAAGGTCCGCCAGCCCCGACAGGTCCAGTGTGTAGCCATCCGCATCCACCGGCGCCTCGACCACCCGAAGGCCGTAAAGCCCCGCACAGCCCGCCAGGTGATGCGTCACATGGCCGCCAATCGTCGCGGGCGGGGCGATGATCGTGTCGCCGGGCCGGGTCAGCGCCATGAAGGCATAAAGGTTCGCCATCGCGCCAGAGGCGACGCGGATCTCGGCAAAGCGCGCGTGGAACACCTCGGCGGCCAGTTCGGCGGCAATGACCTCGACCTCTTCGATGGCCTCGAGCCCGGTCTCATACTTGTCGCCCGGATAGCCCAGCGACGGCCGCACGCCCATGCCCGAGGACAGCAGCGCCTCGGCCCGCGGGTTCATCACGTTGGTCGCCGGGTTCAGGTTGAAACAGTCGCGTTCATGGATCTCACGCGAGCGGGTGGCCAGCGCCTCGATCCGGTCCGTCAGGCTGGCGGCATCCGTGTCGGGCACGCGCGCCGCGTGGCGGTCTGTCACCGTCTGCACGGCCGGAGACAGCCAAGGGCGTTGGGCGAGGGCGGGCTTGGTCATGGTGGCACTCCGTCAGGGGTGCCGCCAGTCAAGCGCGCCCGTCGCCGGGGTGCAAGGGATCAGGCGAAGGCCGCGGTCAGCGCGATCTCGACCATGTCGCCAAAACTGCTCTCGCGATCGGCCGAGGGCAGCGCCTCATGCGTCAGCAGGTGATCCGAGACGGTCAGCACCGCCAGCGCGCGGACACCATACCGCGCGGCGAGGTTGTACAGTTCGGCCGCTTCCATCTCGACGCCGAGGATGCCGTGACGGATCATCATCTCGTTCAGGTCGGGCCGTTCGTCATAGAACACGTCCGATGAATAGATGCCGCCCACATGGACGGAAACGCCCCGCGCCTGTGCCGCATCGGCAGCGGCGCGCAGCAAGCCGTAATTGGCACAGGGTGCGAAATTCAATTCGCGGAAGATTCCACGCGACGGGGTCGATAGGCTCGAGGCCGTCATCGCCAGGATCACGTCGCGGATCGCAACGTGTTCCTGCATCGCCCCGCAAGAGCCGATCCGGATCAGCGTTTTCACGCCATAGTCCCGGATCAGTTCATTGGCATAGATCGACAGGCTTGGCATTCCCATGCCGCTGCCGTGAATGGTGACGGGATGCCCTTTCCACGTGCCGGTGAAACCAAGCATGCCGCGCACGCGATTGACGCATTGCGCGTTGTCGAGAAAGGTCTTTGCCGCCCATTCCGCGCGCAGCGGATCGCCGGGCATCAGGACGGTCTCGGCGATATCGCCTGGTGCGGCGCCAATATGGATCGTCATGCGCTTGCGCCCCGGGTCAGAGCGCGAGATCGTCCAGCGACTTGCCGGCGGCCATCGCGTCCTTGACCCAGTTGGGCTGGCGGCCACGACCGGTCCAGGTCTGCGACGGATCCGCGGGATTGGCAAAGCGCGGCGCACCCTTGGAGCCCTTGGTTCCGGCGCCGATCACCTCGTCGAGTGTAAAGCCGTATTCTTTTGCGGCCAATTCCGCGGCCCTTTTCGCTGCGGCGCGGCGACGGGCATCGACGGATTTCAGGGCTTTTTGTGCGTCGTTGACGAGTTGTTTCAGTTCGTCGCGCGACAGGCTTTCGAGATCGATGGTCATGGTCTTTCCTCGTGTTTTCGCCGGAATTTCATTTCTGGTCATTCTAACACAAGACACTAATTCGTGTCAGGTCCACCTTTCGTAGCGGAAATGACAGAATTTTCGCAAAAAAGAAAACCGCCGGCGGAAATCCGCAGGCGGTTTTGAAGCGTTTCCGTATCAAAATGACGCTATTCCGCAGCACAGGCCTTGGGGTCGGCGAGGGTCACGATATCGCGCATGATGGCATTGAGTTCGAAATCCTTGGGCGTATAGACCCGGGCAACACCCATCGCCAGAAGGCGTTTTGCGTCGTCGTCGGGGATGATCCCGCCCACGACCACGGGCACATGACCCAGCCCCGCCTCGCGCATCCGCGTCATCAGGTCCTCGACGAGGGGGATGTGGCTGCCCGACAGGATCGACAGGCCGACCACGTGGGCGCCGTTCTGCGCCGCCTCGACGATCTGTTCCGGGGTCAGGCGAATACCTTCGTAGTCGATGTCCATGCCGCAATCGCGGGCGCGAAAGGCGATCTGCTCTGCACCGTTGGAATGGCCGTCGAGTCCCGGCTTGCCGACCAGAAAGCGCAGGCGGCGGCCCAGCCTGTCGCTGACCGTGTCGACGGCGGCGCGGATGTCATCCAGCCCCTCGGTCTTGTTGCTGATGGATTTCGATACGCCGGTGGGGGCGCGGTATTCGCCATGGATCGCGCGCATCTCGCCGGCCCATTCGCCGGTGGTCACGCCGGCCTTGGCGCAGACGATCGAGGCGGGCATCACGTTGCGCCCCTCTTTCGCGGCGGCGCGCAGGTCGGCCAGGGCGGCCTTGACCGTGGCCTCGTCGCGCTCGGCGCGCCAGGCCTTCAGGCGCGAGACCTGTTCCTGTTCGACACCCGGATCGACGACCATGATCCCGCCATCCTCGCCCATCAGCGGCGAGGGCTCGCTTTCGGTCCAGCGGTTCACGCCGACGACGACGGTTTCTTGCCGCTCGATCCGGTTCACGCGTTCGGCATTCGATTCGACCAGACGGCCTTTCATGTAGTCAATCGCGCCGATCGCGCCGCCCATGCCGTCGAGCGTCGCCAACTCGGCGCGTGCACCCGCTTTCAACGCCTCGACCTTGCGATCCACCGCCGGGTTGCCGTCGAACAGGTCGTCGAATTCCAGCAGGTCGGTTTCATAGGCCAGGATCTGCTGCATCCGCATCGACCATTGCTGGTCCCAAGGGCGGGGCAAGCCCAGCGCCTCGTTCCAGGCGGGCAGCTGCACGGCGCGGGCGCGGGCCTTTTTCGACAGGGTCACGGCCAGCATCTCGATCAGGATACGGTATACGTTGTTCTCGGGCTGCTGCTCGGTCAGACCGAGGCTGTTCACCTGCACGCCATAGCGGAAGCGGCGGAATTTCGAATCCTCGACGCCATAGCGGTCGCGCAGGATCTCGTCCCAGAGGTCGACAAAGGCGCGCATCTTGCACATCTCGGTAACGAAGCGGATGCCCGCGTTCACGAAGAAGCTGATCCGCCCGCAGAGCGCCGGGAAATCGGCGGGGTCGACGCGGGGTTTGAGCTCGTCCAGCACCGCGCAGGCGGTGGACAGCGCAAAGGCCAGTTCCTGTTCCGGCGTCGCGCCCGCCTCTTGCAGGTGATAGGAACACACGTTCATAGGGTTCCATTTCGGCACGTGGCGATAGCAGTATTCAGCCACGTCGCCGATCATCTTCAGCGAGGGTTGCGGCGGGCAGATATAGGTGCCGCGAGACAGATATTCCTTGATCAGGTCGTTCTGCACCGTGCCCTGCAACTGCGCGATGTCTGCGCCCTGTTCCTCGGCCACCGCGATATAGAGTGCCAGCAGCCACGGTGCTGTGGCGTTGATCGTCATCGAGGTGTTCATCTGGTCCAGCGGGATCTGGTCGAATAGCGAGCGCATGTCGCCCAGATGGCAGACCGGCACCCCAACCTTGCCGACCTCGCCGCGCGCCAGGATGTGATCGCTGTCGTAACCGGTCTGCGTTGGCAGGTCGAAGGCCACCGAAAGGCCCGTCTGCCCCTTTGCAAGGTTCCCGCGATAGAGCGCGTTGGACGCCGCGGCAGTCGAATGCCCGGCATAAGTGCGGATCAGCCAGGGCTTGTCGCGGGTCTGGGGTTCGCTCATTCGGGCCTCCGTCGGCTGTGGCGCTTTGGCAATCTTGTTGCGTCGGGGATGGTTTTGGAGAAATAAAGTGTCTCTGTCAATCCGCCGCGTTGCGGCAGAGCAGGTGCAGCATAGCCCGCTCGCCCGTCACTGTCCCGTGCCAAGGCGACGCGGGCGCTGGACGCAGCGCCGCTTCGCTGGCACGGTCTGCGACAATGACGACACCGGTAACGCTTCCGCTCTGGCTTTTCCTGCTGATCCTGCTGTTTGCGGCGGTCACCTTCGCATCACATTTCCTGTTCCCATCAGTGCGCTGGTTCCTGCGCCGCCGGATGGAGCGCGCGGTGTCGCGCCTGAACGAACGCCTCGTCCACCCGATCGAGCCCTTCCGCCTGCTGCGCCGTTACGACCTGATCCAGCGTCTGATCTACGACCCCGAGGTGACGCGCGCCATCGTCGACCATGCCCGCGAGACCGGCGTGCGAGAGGACGTCGCCTTTCAGCGGGCCCGGCGTTATGCGCGCGAGATCGTGCCCTCCTTCTCGGCCTATGCCTATTTCTCCTGGGGGGTCTGGGCCTCTCGGAAACTGTCGAACGCCCTCTATCGCGTGCGGCTGGGCCATCACTCGGCCGACCTCGAAGGGATCGACAAGACGGCGACCGTTGTCTTTGTCATGAACCATCGCTCGAACATGGATTACGTGCTGGTCACGCACCTGGCTGCCGATCGCTCGGCGCTGAGCTATGCGGTCGGGGAATGGGCGCATGTCTGGCCGCTGTCGCGGCTTATCCGGTCGATGGGGGCCTACTTCATCCGCCGCCGCTATGGTGGGAGTCTCTATCGCCGGGTGCTGCGCCGCTACGTGCAGATGGCCACCAGCGGCGGCGTCACGCAGGCGATCTTTCCCGAGGGCAGGCTCAGCCTTGACGGGGCGCTGGCGCCGGCGAAACTCGGCCTGCTCAGCTACATGACAGAGGCTTTCGACCCGTCGGTGCGCGACGTTGTCTTTGTCCCCGTGGCGATCAACTATGACCGCGTGCTCGAGGACAGCGTGCTGGTGGCGGCGGGGCAATCGGGTGGGCGACGGTTCGACGCGCGCATCAGCCATGTCATGGCGGCGGTCCTTCGGCAGGCCTGGCTGCGCGTGACGGGCCGGTTCCATCGCTTTGGCTATGCCGCGGTCAGCTTTGGCAAACCGCTGTCGTTGCGCGAACATCCTCGCCTGGTCGAAGATCCCGAGTCGCTGGCCGACGCGCTGATGGCGCGGATCGCGGTTGTCGTGCCGGTGCTGCCGGTGCCACTGGTCGCCTGGCTGCTGGTGCAGGGCGACGGCGCGCAGGACCGCGCAACGCTGGAACGCGGCTTTTCCGCCGCGCTTGACCGACTGGACGGCGCCCATGTGCACCTGGCCCGCAACAGCCGCGACTACTCGGTCGAGGTCGGCCTGCGCACGCTGACCGAACGCGGGCTGGTGACCGAGGGGCCGGATGGCTTTGCCATCGCGCCGAACCACGAGGCGCTGGTCGGCTATTACGCGAACTCGATCCGCCATCTTCTGTGACTTTGCGGCCGCAGCGAGGGTTTCTGCGGGCGCTCGGTTATAAAATTTCAAAACACTGCGCAATCCGGTTGCAATGTTACCGAAAGCCGCGTAATTCGAGGGTCAGACCCGCCGATGCTGCGATGCAGAGCGGGAATCGTGACCCTCAAGATGCGGAGGCCATCATGGCACTGGACCAGCAGACGGGCATCGCCCAATACGACGCGCCGGAGAAAGACCTCTACGAAATCGGCGAGATGCCGCCCCTCGGCTACGTGCCGAAGAAGATGTATGCTTGGGCAATCCGCCGCGAGCGTCATGGCGAGCCCGAGACCTCGTTCCAGGTCGAGGTGGTCGACACCTGGGAGATCGACAGCCACGAGGTGCTGGTCCTCGTGATGGCGGCAGGCGTCAACTACAACGGCGTCTGGGCGGGTCTGGGCAAGCCGATCAGCCCCTTCGACGGTCATGGGGCGCCCTATCATATTGCCGGGTCCGACGCTTCCGGGATCGTCTGGAAGGTGGGTGACAAGGTCAAGCGCTGGAAGGTCGGCGACGAGGTCGTCATCCACTGCAACCAGGACGATGGCGACGACGAGGAATGCAACGGCGGCGACCCGATGTTCTCGCCCACCCAGCGGATCTGGGGCTACGAGACGCCGGACGGCTCCTTTGCGCAGTTCACCCGCGTGCAGGCGCAGCAGCTGATGCCGCGCCCCAAGCACCTGACCTGGGAAGAGGCCGCGTGCTACACGCTGACGCTGGCCACCGCCTACCGGATGCTGTTCGGCCACCACCCGCACGAACTCAAGCCCGGCCAGAACGTGCTGGTCTGGGGCGCCTCGGGCGGCCTCGGCTCCTACGCGATCCAGCTGGCCAATACAGCCGGCGCCAACGCGATCGGCGTCATCTCGGATGAGAGCAAGCGCCAGTTCGTGCTGGACCAGGGCGCCAAGGGCGTCATCAACCGCAAGGACTTCAACTGCTGGGGGCAGATGCCAACGGTTAACAGCCCCGAGTATAACGAATGGCTGAAAGAGGCCCGCAAGTTCGGCAAGGCGATCTGGGACATCACCGGCAAGGGCGTCAGCGTCGACATGGTGTTCGAGCATCCCGGCGAGGCAACCTTTCCGGTCTCGACCCTGGTGGTCAAGAAGGGCGGGATCGTCGTGATCTGCGCCGGCACCAGCGGCTTCAACTGCACCTTCGACGTCCGTTACATGTGGATGCACCAGAAGCGTCTCCAGGGGTCGCACTTCGCCAACCTGAAGCAGGCGGCCTCGGCCAACCGGCTGATGATCGAGCGTCGTCTCGACCCCTGCATGTCCGAGGTCTTTCCCTGGGCCGAGATCCCGGCCGCACATACCAAGATGCTGCGCAACGAACACAAGCCCGGCAACATGGCCGTGCTGGTGCAGGCGCCGCGCACCGGCCTGCGGACCTTCGAGGACGCGCTCGAGGCCCGCGGCTGATCCCTGCGGCCCGCCCGGACCGACTTCCTTCCGACGCCCGCGAATCGGCCTGCCGCCGTCGCGGGCGTCGTCACGTCAGCCCCGTACCGTTGCGCAACGGGGGGTTGCAAAATCTGCCCTCGCTATTTCTGGGGAGTTAAAACACGTGAATATCGGAGCCTCATCGATGCGTGCTAGAGTTGTTTTAACGATGCATTAACCACTCTTAAGCGAGGTTGACGATGGGACATGACTGGATACTGGACGTACTGGCCGACCTGCAGACCTTCGCGCGTGCCAACGGGATGCCGACCCTGGCCGCGCAGCTGAGCGACGCGTCCTTCGTCGCGCGGGCGGAAATCGCGTCCAAGGCCGAGGGTGACGGTTTTGGGATATTTGGCGCAGGCGCCGCAGCTGGACGGGCTGATCGAACATTTGGAATCCGCTGAGGGGCTGGGCGACCTGCAAGCCGCCATCACCGGATTGCGTGACCAGTATGGCGTGAACCACATCGTCTATCACTGGGTCAACGCCGCCGGGGATCAATACGGATGCGGCACCTACGACCAGGTCTGGGTCGATCGCTATCTCGAAAAGGGATACCTGCGCATCGATCCGGTCATCCAGGGCTGTTACCAGCGCTTTCACCCGGTTGACTGGAAACGCCTCGACTGGAGCAGCAAGGCCGCGCGGGCCTTCTTGCAGGACGCGATCGACCACGGGGTCGGGAACCAGGGGTTTTCGATTCCGATCCGGGGGCCGAACGGGCAGTTCGCACTGTTCACGGTCAGCCACAACGCCACCGACGAGGAATGGGAGGACTTTGCCGAAGCCAATCGCCGCGACCTGATCCTCGTGGCGCACTACTTCAACCAGAAGGCGCTAGAACTGGAACCGGGGCGCAAACCCGAAACGGCCCAGTCGCTTTCCCCGCGAGAGATCGAGGCGATGACGCTGCTGGCCATCGGCTACAGCAGGGCCCAGGCGGCAGAGACGCTGGCGATCTCGGAACACACGCTGCGGGTCTATGTCGAAAGCGCGCGGTTCAAGCTGGGAGCGCTGAACACCACCCACGCCGTCGCCCGGGCGATCAGCCGGGGGCTGGTCGTGGTGTAAATTCGGTAAACGTGTTCTGAACGGGTCGCGCGACCCGCGCAGAACGCGTTAACCGTCGTGGCGTCACCTTGAGTGCATCAAGACTTGCACACGAGGGATGACCACCATGAT
The DNA here is from genome assembly GCF_018224955.1 of Thetidibacter halocola. Classification (GTDB taxonomy): domain Bacteria; phylum Pseudomonadota; class Alphaproteobacteria; order Rhodobacterales; family Rhodobacteraceae; genus Thetidibacter; species Thetidibacter halocola. The sequence continues at coordinate 220,765 of NZ_JAGTUU010000004.1, read as the reverse complement.
CCGCTTCATCTACGGCCACGACCTGCACAAGTTCCCCCGCCTTGCGGACTCGATGTTCCGCGACCGCGCCGACCAGTTCAAGACCCGCCTCGGCTGGGCCGTGACGGTGGACGCGCAGGGCTACGAGCGCGACGAATACGACGCCGAGAACCCGCTTTATGTCATCTGGGAAAACGCCGACGGCACGCATGGCGGCTCTATGCGGTTGCTGCCCACGACCGGGCGCACCATGGTGAACGACCATTTCATCCACCTGACCGACGGCGTGCGCATCCAGTCGCCTCTGATCTGGGAATGCACCCGCTTCTGCCTGTCCCGCGAAGCCAAGCCCGGCGTCGCCGCCGCACTGATGCTGGCGGGCGGCGAGGTGATGCGCCAGTTCGGGGTCGAGCATTATGTCGGCGTCTTCGATGCGCGCATGGTCCGCATCTACAACCGCATCGGCTCCTGCCCCGAGATCCTGGGAAGCCAGGGCGAAGGCCGCGAGCGGATCAGCGTCGGCCTGTGGGAATTCAATGCCGAGGCCCAGGCGCGTGTCGCCAAGGCCGCAGGCATCGCGGCTGAGATGTCGGCGCGCTGGTTCGCGCTGTCCTTTGACCGCACCCAGCCCTTCGCCGCCGCCCCCGAGGCCGTGGCCGCCTGAGCGCGTTTTCGGGTTTCGGGCCGCCTGCGCGGCCCGACCCGCGCGGCCCTGCCGGCCGCGGAAAAGGGCTCTGCCCCTCGCTTGGCCCGTCAGCCAATTCACTCCCCGGGACATTTTCGGTCAGAAGAAACAGATCCTGTTTGCGCTGGAAGCTCGTCGGTCGCGCGTCTAGTCTGCGCGCATGAACGCGCCCGCCCTGACATTCTCCGACGACCAGGCCACCGCCTATGACACGGTGGCCGAGCTGTTGCGCGGTGCGGGTGTCGACCTTGAAGAGGGCCTGTGCCTGCCTGCCTCCGAGGGCGTAAGCCGCGTGATGGCGCTGATGGGCAAGGCCGGATCGGGCAAGACCATGCTTCTGGCGGCGCTATACAAGGCGCTGGAGGAAGCGGGGGTCGAGACCGTCTCGGGAGATTACGAAAGCCGCAGGCGGCGCGAGAGGCGGACGCTGGCGATCCTTGCGCCGACGAACAAGGCGGCCTCTGTGCTGCGGCTGCGCGGCGTGCCGGCGACCACGATCCACCGCATCCTTTATACCCCGGTCTACGATCCGCAATATGAGCGCATCGCCGAATGGCTGATGGGCAACGATGAGAGACCCGAGATCGAGGGGCTGACCGACGAGGCGCTGGCCCGCGCGCAGGCAAGCTTCGAGCTGCACAAGTCGGTCCCGGCGGCGCTGGCGGCGGCAGGTCTGCGCGGCAGCGACTTCATCACCGGCTGGAAGCGGCGGGAAGAGCCCTTGGACATCGGCTTTGTCGACGAGGCGTCGATGCTGGACGACCGCCAGTATGACGACCTGCGCGAGATCTTTCCGACGCTGGTCCTGTTCGGCGATCCGGCGCAGCTTGCGCCAGTGAACCAGTCGGGCCAGATGGTGTTCGACCGGATGAAGGAGGGCGAGCGGCGCGAATTGCATCGCATCCACCGACAAGCCGCGGACAACCCGATTCTCGACCTCGCCCACGCGCTGGCCGACCCGTCGCTGGGCTTCGAGGAATTCGAGCGCATGGTCGAGGATCGCGCGCGCCAGGACGACCGCGTGGTCTGGGCGCAGCGGGTCGAGGTCGACCTGATGGCGCGCTCGCCGGTCCTGGTCTGGCGCAATGCCACGCGAATCCGGCTGATTCAGGCCTTTCGGGCCGTGCACAGCGCGCCCGAGGACGCGCTTCTGCCCGGAGAGCCGCTGATCTGCGACGGGATCGAACTGCCGCTAAAGCACCGCAAGAAGCGGCTCGACCTCGAGGCGCGCGGCCTCATCAAGGGGGCGCAGGTGGTCTACCTCGGTCCCGGGCGCAAGCCCGGGTTCTCACGGCTGTTCGTCATGGGCGCGCCGGAGCCGCAGGTTTCTGCCGCGTCCATCGTCAAGATCGAGAAACCCGACGAGGAAGAACCCTTCATCCCGTATGCCGCCCGCATGGGGGCGACGTTCCTGCACGGCGCGGCGGTGACGATCCACAAGGCGCAAGGCAGCCAGTGGGAGGATGTGCAGGTCTTTGCCCCCGACCTTTACGCCGCCGCCCGCGCCGGGCGCAACGAGGCGGGCCAACCGCTTTGGAAACGGCTCGCCTACGTGGCGATCACCCGGGCGCAGACGCGGCTGCACTGGGTGGTGCGGAACCGGCTGTCGAAACCGACCGGCCCCCTGCGCATCGACGATCTGGGCGGCGTGCCGTCGCCGCTGTCGCTGGAAGGAGAGATGGAATGAACATCCTGATCACGGGCGCGTCCTCGGGCATCGGCCGGGCGGTCGCCGCGCATCTGCTGGACAAGGGCTGGGAGGTCGGGCTGCTGGCCCGCAGCCGTGACGCGCTGGAGGATCTTGCGAATGGGCGCGACAAGGCGCTTGTGCTAGAGGCCGACGTGACCGACCCGGCGGCGGTCGAGGCGGCCTTTGACGCCCATGTGGCGCGGTTCGGACGGATCGACGTGCTGTTCAACAACGCCGGCATCTTCGGCAAGGCCGCGCCCATCGACGAAATCGACCTCGACACCTGGCACCAGGTGGTTTCGGTCAACCTCAACGGCATGTTCTACTGCGCCCGCGCGGCGTTCGCCCGGATGCGGCGGCAGGCCCCGCAGGGCGGGCGGATCATCAACAACGGGTCGATCAGCGCGCATGTGCCGCGCGACGGCTCGGTCTGTTACACCACGACCAAGCACGCGATCACCGGCATGACGCGCACGCTCAGCCTCGATGGCCGGGCGTTCAACATCGCCTGCGGGCAGATCGACATCGGCAATGCCCGCACGCCGATGGTCGAGGACCAGATCTATCGCGCCAATGCCTCGGGCAAGAATCCCGATGCCACGATGGACGTCAGGAACGTGGCCGAGGCCGTCGAGTTCATGGCGACCCGTGACCTCGAGGCCAACGTGCAGTTCATGACCGTCATGGCGACGACCATGCCCTACATCGGACGGGGCTGAACCGCCTCAGTAGGGCATCGGATGCGCCTTGTGCGCGTCGTCGATGTCCTTGAGCAGGTCCTCGGTCAGGGTGACGTCCACCGCGCCCAGCAGGTGCTCCAACTGCGCCAGCGTCGTCGCGCCGAAGATCGAAGAGGCAACGAAAGGCCGGCGCGCCGACCACGCCAGCGCCATATGCACCGGGTCGAGCCCGTGCTTGGCCGCCACGCCCAGGTAGGCGTCGACCGCCGGGAACACGCGCTCGGTCTTGCGGCCGCCCATCGTGTCGTTGAGCGACATGCGCGAGCCTTCGGGCACCGCATCGCCTTGGTATTTCCCCGTCAGAAACCCCGCACCCAGCGGCGAGAAGGGCAGCAGGCCCACATCCTCGTTCACCATCATCTCGGCCAGGTCGGTATCGGCCAGGCGGCAGAGCAGCGAGTATTCGTTCTGGATCGAGGCGACGCGCGGTCCGCCCGTTTCCGCGGCAAGGCGCAGCCATTCCATCGTCCCCCAGGCGGATTCGTTCGACAGGCCGAAGGCGCGGATCGTGCCGCGTTCGACCTCGCGGCTCAGCGCGCCCAGGCAGTCGGCCATGTTCTGGCGCACTGCCGCCGGGTCCTGCCCGGACGGGTCGTAGCGCCAGTTCTTGCGGAACATGTAGCTGCCGCGGTTCGGCCAGTGGAACTGGTACAGGTCGATCGTCTCGGTCCTGAGCCGCTTCAGCGAGCCCTCGACGGTGCCGGGGATGCTTTCGGCGGTGATTGGCGCGCCGTCGCGGGCGAAACTGCCCTCGCCGGAATGCTTGGTGGCAAGGATCCAGTCGCCCCGGCGCCCTGTGCGGGCGAACCAGTCGCCCAGGATCGTCTCGCTCAGGCCGATGGTTTCCTTGCGGATTGGGTTCACCGGATACATCTCGGCGCAATCCATGAAATTGATGCCCGCCTCAAAGGCCCGCTCGATCTGGGCGTGGGCGTCCTCAGGTGGGGTCTGGTTGCCGAAGGTCATGGTGCCGAGGCACAGTTCCGAGACGGTGATGCCGGTGCGGCCGAGAGGGTTCATGCGCATGGTGGGGCCTGTCCTGTCGCTTGCGGTCCGGGTTCTCTTGCCCCGTCGGGGCCGGGATGGCAAGGGCAGGGGGCTTGAGAACATAAAGGGAACATTTTAACCTGCCTGCATGAGTCGCCCCGATCCCCGCCTTGGCCGTCACCACCACGCGCCGCCGCCCGCGCTGACCCTCTGGCACGAGGTTGCGCTGCCGCTGGCGCGCGCGCACGAGATCTGCGGACGGGCGCGGCGCACGCTGGCGCTGCACCTGGCGGGGGCCGGGGCAGGGGGCGGGCCGGTGCTGTGGATCGCGCCGCGGCACGGGGCGGATGCGCTGAACCCCGAGGGCGTGGTGGGCTTGATGCCGCCGCAGGACATCCTGTTCGTCGCGGCAACCCGCCCCGAAGATGTGCTCTGGACCGCCGAGGAGGCGCTGCGGAGCGGTGTCGTGCCGGTGGTGGTGGCGGATCTGCCGGGCCCGCCGGGCATGGTGCCGGTGCGGCGCCTGCACCTTGCGGCCGAGGCCGGGCTGACCGAGGGGCGCTGCCGCCCGCTCTGCCTGCTGCTGACGCCGGGCGAGGGCGGCGCGCCTGGAATCGAGACGCGCTGGCGGATGGAGCCCGCGCATGGCCCGGGACGGACGCGCTGGCGGGTCGAGCGGCTGCGCGCCCGCATGGCGCCGCCGCGCGGCTGGTGGCTGGAACAGGGACGGCTGGAGCCGGGCGCGGGCCTGACCGACGAGGCCGTGCAGGCGGGGTAGACCCGCGCCCTACGGCTCGTCCCGGTCGCGGAACCGGCTCATCAGCCGGCCGACGATGAAGCTGGTGCGTGGTGCGTAGACATAGGGCGTGCGTTCGGACGCCGAGGGGCGCATCCGCATCCGCACCAGGCCGAACAGGATCAGCGCGACATGCCCCGCCCCGATCATCGCGAACAGCGCCGGCGGCCCATAGGCGTCGATCAGCAGCGATGCGATCCAGGGCGCAGCGATGGCGCCCACCGCGTACCAGAACATCAGCGCAGCCGACAGCGCCACGCGTTCGGAGGTTTCGGCGAAGTCATGCGCGTGGGCGGCGGAAATCGAGTAGATCGGAAAGGTCGTCAGCCCGAAGAACGCCGCCAGCGCCATGATCCCGGTCGTCGACAGGCCGCTGGCCAGCCCGGTCGCAAGGCAACTGACGATCGCCGCCACCGACAGCCAGATCAGCACCAGCCGCCGGTCGAACCGGTCGGCCAGCCACCCGACGGGCAACTGGCTGACCGCCCCGCCCGCCACGTAGGCCGCCAGGAACAGCGCGATTTGCGACACTTCCAGCCCGACCTCGGTGCCATAGACCGGCCCCACCATGCGGAACGACGCGCCCGATAGGGCCGAGACCAGAACCCCCGCCACCGCCAGCGGCGACATGCGCCAGGCCAGGCGCGGCTCCAGCCGGGGGGCGTCCGGCACCTCGGGCGGGGTGATCCGCGTCAGCGTCAGCGGCAACAGCGCCGCGCAGCAGACCAGCGCCAGCGCCGTGTATGAGGCATAATGCGCGGGTTCCAGCACGCCGATCACAAGCTGCGCCACCAGCGAGGCCGAGATGTCGGCGACCCGGTAGGCGCCCATCGCCCGGCCGCGCGTCTGGTTCGTGACCTTGGCCTGTAACCAGGCCTCGATCACCGTGTAGCAGCCGGCGATGCAGACCCCTTGCATCATCCGCAGCCCGGCCCAGGCATAGGGGTCGGCGATCAGGATATGCCCGAGGATGCCCATGGTTCCCAGCGCGGTAAAGGCGGCAAAGGCGCGCGACGGCCCGACCGACCCCATCAGCCGCGGCGCCCACCAGCAGCCCAGGAAGAACCCCAGGAAATGCCCCGAACCCAGCAGGCCGATCTCAGCCGTGGTAAACCCCAGCGCGAAACCGGACAGCGCGTCGAGCGGCCCGACCCCGCCCGACGAAAGTTGCAGCAGGATCACCGAGACGAAGAGCGAGGCGAAGGAGACGACCAGCGACATGCCCCGGGATTAGCCCGTGCCGCGCGTCCTGCCTAGCCCCGGAAGCGACGGCCCGGGTCGTTTCCCGGGCCAAATCTCAAAAGATGAAGTCCGTCGCATCCAGCTGCGCCAGCGCGAACCCATCCAGCGTGATCGTGCCGGCTATGCCCAGTGCTGCGAGGTTGATGACCGTCTGCGTCGCATCGCCTGTGATCGCGCCTGCGCCGGTCAGGGTTGCAAAATCGGCAATCCCGAAGGTCGACAGGTCCAGCCGGTCGGCGTTGTTCTGCAAGTCCGTGATCACGTCGTCACCCATGCCGCGCCGGAAGACAAAGATGTCGTTGCCGCCGCCTGAAGTCATCGTGTCGTCGCCTGCGCCGCCATCCAGCCTGTCCCAGCCAGCGCCATTGGAGGTGTCGATCACGTCGTCGCCACGCCCGCCAAAGATCGTGTCGCCGCCACCCGCTCCGGTGCGGATCGTGTCGTCGCCGTCGCCGCCGTGGATGGTATCCCGGCCAAAGCTGTCGCTGATATCGTCATTCCCATCGCCGCCGAACATCAGGTCGTTGCCCGCGTTGCCGCGCAGCGTGTCATCGCCCGCGCCGCCATGGACCAAGTCGTTTCCGTCACCGCCCTCGATCTGATCGTTGCCCGCGCCTCCATAGATGACATCGTCTCCCGCGCCGCCGCTCAGCGTGTCGTCTCCGCCGCGTCCCGCGAGGAAGTCGTTGCCCTCTTCACCAAAGAACTGGTCCTCCGCCGCCGCGCCGCGCAGGAAGTCGAACCCCGTCCCTCCTTGCACGCTTCCGACGACAAGCCCTGCGCCGCTTGCATCAAAGCGATCGTCGCCCCCGCCCAGCAGGACGTTTCCGATCACTGTCCCGGTGTTGGTCACGTGGTCCCCCGAAGCACCGCCCAGGATGGCATTCCGGCCCGCCTCGATCGTGCCGGAGTTGGACAGCCGCAGGCTCTCGGGCGTCTCGCCGCCCGGGATCGCCGAACCGTCTATGCCGTCCTGCCGCCCGCTGATCGTGCCCGAGTTGAACACCTGCGAGCTTCGCTCGAGCCGGATCACCGCGCCGATCAGCGCGGTCATCTGGCCGCTGTTCGAAACAAAGGCATCCAGCCCCTCCATGCGGAGGGCGGCGACCGGAAGGGTCGTGGGCGAATTGTACAGGCCGGTCAGCGTGCCGGTGTTGATGAACCGGCTGTTTTCGCCGGCCAGCCTGGGCGCTCCTCCGCTGATCGTGCCATGGTTGGTCAAGACGCTGTGGGCACCTTCACAGACCACTGAGAGGAACACGCCAGGTGTCGCGATCTGCCCGGTCTGCCCGACGACGATTGAAACGTTTGGCACGGAATACGTTGTGATCGCGTTGCCCCCCGTGGCGGCGAGGGTGCCGTTGACATGGATCATCGGGGCGCCGTTCGTGCTTGGCGTGACCCAGATCGGGGCGTTCGAAAAATGATGAAGGACACCTTCCAGAAGAAAGTACTCATCTGCCGCGGACAGGGTGATCCGTTCGTTCGTTATGGTGCTGACAACAATAACCGCCATGCTCTGTTCCTTTCCGAGACCCGCTCGTCAAAAGATGAAATCCGCCGCGTTCATCAGCGCGGCGTCGAACCCGTCCAGCGTGATCGTCCCGGCGATGCCGAGGGCGGCAAAGCTGATCACCGTCTGCGTGGCGTCGCCAGAGATCGCCCCCGCGCCGCTCAGGACCGCGAAATTGGCGATGCCCAGCGCCGAAAGGTCCAGCCGGTCGGTGTCGTTGGCGAAATCGGTGATCACGTCATTGCCCATGTTCCGGCGGAACAGGAAGGTGTCGGTGCCGCCGCCGCTGGTCATCGTGTCGTCACCCGCGCCGCCGTCGATCACGTCCCAGCCGACGCCGTTGCTGGAATCGATCACGTCGTCGCCGCGCCCGCCGAACAGCGCATCGCCGCCGCCGGCACCGGCAAGGATCGTGTCGTCTCCATCGCCGCCGAACACCCGGTCTCGCCCAATGCCCGCCTCGATCCGGTCGTTGCCCGCGCCGCCCGAAAGCGTGTCGTCGCCAGCCCCGCCCAGCAAGGTGTCGTCATCGGCATCGCCGAACAGCGCGTCGTTGCCATCGCCGCCGTCGATCCCGTCCGCCCCGCCGCCGCCCGAGATCGCGTCGTTGCCGAGGCCGCCGTTCAGCGCGTCGCTGCCCTCGCCGCCGAACAGCGTGTCGTCGCCATCATCGCCCGACAGCGTGTCTGCCCCGTCGCCCCCCGACAGCCAGTCGTTGCCGATGCCACCCAGCAGCCGGTCGTCTCCCGTCCCGCCATGCGCCGTGTCGGTCCCGTCGCCGCCCGACAGGCTGTCGTTGCCGTCGCCGCCCCAGAGGATGTCGTTGCCCGCTCCTCCCTCCAGCGTGTCGTCGCCGCCGCGTCCCGACAGGCTGTCGTTGTTCGCGCCGCCCAGGAACAGGTCTTCGCCCGATCCGCCCAGCAGCGTGTCGTTGCCCACGCCGCCATCCACTGTGCCATGGACCACTCCGGCCCCCGTCGCCGTGTAGCGATCATTGCCGCCGTTCAGCAGCACCGCACCGGTGATCGTGCCCGAGTTGAGCACGATGTCCCCGTCCAGCCCGCCCGTGATGGCGTTGCGGCCCGCCACGATGACGCCGGTATTGGTCAGCCGCAGGATCGAGTCGCCGATGATGTCGAAGATGCCAGAGCCGTCGATGGCATCCTGCCGTCCGCTGATCGTGCCGGTGTTGATCACCTCCGAGGCTTCCGCCAGCCTTATCGCCGCCTGCGAGGCGCTGGTTATCACGCCGGTGTTCTGGACGAAGGCGTTCTTCCCCGTCATGAGCAGGGCGGCAACGTCATCGGTGCCTGAACCGATTGTGCTGACTGCAAAGGTTCCGCTCAGCGTTCCGTTGTTGATGAACCGGTTGTTGTCCCCGCTCAGGTCGGTCGTTCCGCCAACAATCGTTCCGTGGTTGGTCAATGTCGTGTTGGTGCCGGCCCGGTAGATCGGAAAGCTGGTATCTGGTGACCGGATTGAGCCGGTCGGGCCCACGAAGATGGTGATATTGGGCTGAAAGTTCAGCCACAGGGCCCAGGTAGCGAACGCAGCCAGCGTGCCGTAGACGTCGATGCCGATCGGCAAGGTGCCTGTTCCGGCGACGGTAACCGTGCCTCCGTTGCGAGCGTGGAGGACACCTTCGAGAAGATGATATCCTTCGTCCGCCGCCAGTATTATCTGAGTTGTAGTCTGGGTTGAAATGATGAATGTCGCCATGCCCTAGATCCATTTGATGGAAGTCTGATTATTTGCCTGCGAGACTGCTCTCGTCAGAAGATGAAATCCGCCGCGTTCATCAGTGCCCGGTCGAACCCGTCCAGCGTGATCGTGCCGTCGATCCCCAGCGCGGCGAAGTTGATCACCGTCTGCGTGGCGTCGCCAGAGATCGCCCCCGCGCCGGTCAGCACCGCGTAGCTGGCGATCCCCAGCGCCGAGATGTCCAGCCGGTCGAAATTGTTGGCGAAGTCGGTGATCACGTCGTGACCCATGCCGCGCCGGAAGACGAAGACATCGTTGCCGCCCCCGCTGGTCATCGTGTCGTCGCCCGCGCCGCCCTCCAGCCTGTCCCAGCCGGCCCCGTTGCTGGTGTCCAGCACGTCGTCGCCACGCCCGCCGAACAGCGTGTCTCCGCCTCCCGCGCCGGCGGTCATCGTGTCGTCGCCGTCGCCGCCCCACAGCGTGTCGCGCCCGGTGCCCGCCTCGATCAGGTCGTCGCCGCCGCCGCCGCGCAGCGCATCGTCCCCGTTGCCACCGCGCACCGTGTCGTTATCCGCGCCCCCGTGGACATTGTCGTTGCCGTCCCCGCCCTCGACAATGTCCTCGCCCGCGCCGCCGTAGATCGCGTCATCGCCGGCCCCGCCGTTCAGCGTGTCGTCGCCGCCGCGACCCGAGAGGAAGTCACTGTCGTCCTCGCCGAAGAAGCTGTCGTCTGCAGCCGACCCGCGCAGGAAATCGAACCCGAGTCCCCCGAACACACTGCCGACCACCAGACCGCCGCCGCTGGCGTCGTAGCGGTCGTCGCCCGCCCCAAGATCGACGGTCCCGTCGATCTGGCCGCTGTTGGTCACGACGTCGGTCCCTTCCGCCAGCCGGATCGTGCCCAGGATATGGCCCGCGTTGACCACCGTCTCGGCCCCGAGGCCGCCGCGCACCGCCAGCCCCGGTGCCGCGATGGTGCCGCCCGCCATGTTGTCGAGCCGCCCCGACTGAATCGCCGTGGTGCTCAGCAGCACGGCTGCATGGGTTTCGCCCATGGAGCCGGTCTGGATCACCCCGCTGTTGATGATCCGGTTGGCGTCTCCCAGCATCCCGACACCGAAGCTTTCTTCGTTGGGCGAAGTGATGGACCCGCTGTTCGACACGAAGCTGTTGCTGCCACGGATCGACACACCCGTGTTGCCGAAGGCGCCCAGTATGGTGCTCGCGCCCCCGGGGCTGTCAGACGCGGCAATGGTGCCGGAGTTGCTCACACGCACCGAGTCGGCGACCATCAGCACACCGTGGTTTCGCACGGCCATGGTGCCGCTGTTCGACACCGTCAGGTCGGCGCGGGCGGTCTCGAAAAAGCCGGAAACGACACCGTTTCTGGCCGAGATCGACCCGGCATTCGTGACGGAACCGTTGTTCAGGGCCAGGACGATTGCCGCGTTGTCGGACGATGTCACAACGCCGCTGCTGCCAACTGAAATGGCGCCGACCGTGTCGGTGCCGTTGAGCGTCCCCAGCCGGATCGCGGCGCCGAAGGCCGCAACATAGCCGTCGACCTGGATGACGTTGGCGAAACCGGTCGCTTCGACGGCATTGTCGCCCGAAGACAGCAATTGCCCGGTCCGCGCGACCAGAAGCGTATCGTTGCCATCCAGTGTCGCCGCGACACCGGAGACGTTGAGGGTGCTGGTGATGAAGGTCGTGGTCATGGGAAAAGGCTCCGGACTTGGCCGCCGTCAAGGGACGGGCGGACCGGGACGATGCAGTTACGGAAGATTTCTCTGATGAAAGCGGAAATGAAGACGATAGCCCCCGGCGCCAGGGGCCAATTCCCCTGACCGCTGGAAAATCATTTCTCCCGAAATCGATTTTCCGCAAGATTCGTTCTGCGGAAGGTGCGTTTTTCCTGACCTCTGGCCTAAGCCCGCGCGCTGCGATAAGTCGGCACAAAGTTCGACAAGGGACCAGACAGATGGCTCGGCACCTGATCACCTCGGCGATCCCCTACATCAACGGGATCAAGCACCTCGGCAACCTGGTGGGTTCGCAACTGCCGGCGGACCTCTATGCCCGCTACCTGCGCCAGCGCGGCCACGAAGTGCTGTTCCTCTGCGCCACTGACGAGCACGGCACACCCGCCGAACTGGCCGCCGCCAAGGCGGGCAAGCCGGTGGCCGAGTATTGCGCCGAAATGTGGGGCGTGCAGGCGAAACTGGCCGAAGGCTTTCGCCTGTCCTTCGACCATTTCGGGCGGTCGTCCTCGGAACAGAACAAGCGGCTGACCCAGCATTTCGCCAAGGTTCTGGATGACAATGGCCTGATCCGCGAAGTCTCTGAAAAACAAATGTATTCCCACGCGGACGGGCGTTTCCTGCCCGACCGCTACATCGAGGGCACCTGCCCGAATTGCGGCTTTGACTCTGCGCGCGGCGACCAGTGCGACAATTGCACGAAACAGCTCGACCCGGTCGACCTGATCAACCCGCATTCCACCATCTCCGGCTCCACCGACCTGGAAATGCGCGAGACCAAGCACCTCTACCTGCGCCAGTCCGTGATGAAGGACCAGATCGAGGAATGGATCGACACGCGCGAGGGCTGGCCGGTGCTGACCACCTCGATCGCCAAGAAATGGCTGAACGACGGGGACGGGTTGCAGGACCGCGGCATCACCCGCGACCTCGACTGGGGCGTGCCGGTGCAGAAGGGCGACGCGCCCTGGCCGGGGATGGAAGGCAAGGTCTTCTACGTCTGGTTCGACGCGCCCATCGAATACATCGCCTGTGCGCAGGAATGGGTTGACGCGGGCAAGGGCGACAACTGGGAACGCTGGTGGCGCACCGACAAGGGCGCCGCGGACGTCCGCTATACGCAGTTCATGGGCAAGGACAACGTGCCCTTCCACACCCTGTCCTTCCCCGTGACCATCCTCGGCTCGAACGAGCCGTGGAAGCTGGTCGACTACATCAAGTCCTTCAACTACCTCAATTATGACGGCGGCCAGTTCAGCACCTCGCGCGGGCGCGGCGTGTTCATGGACCAGGCCCTGGAGATCCTGCCAGCGGACTACTGGCGCTGGTGGCTGCTGTCCCACGCGCCGGAATCCTCGGACGCCGAATTCACCTGGGAGAATTTCCAGACCTCGGTGAACAAGGACCTGGCCGACGTGCTGGGCAACTTCGCCTCTCGCGTGACCAAGTTCTGCCGGTCCAAGTTCTCCGAGGCGGTGCCCGAGGGCGGCGCCTATGGCCCGCTTGAGGAAAAGTTCATCGCCGACCTGACCGCGAAGATCCGCGAATACGAGGCCCACATGGAGGCGATCGAGGTCCGCAAGGCCGCCGCCGCGCTGCGCGCCGCCTGGGTGCTTGGCAACGAATACCTGCAAGAGGCGGCGCCCTGGTCGACCTTCAAGACCGACCCGGACACGGCGGCGATGCAGATCCGCCTCGGCCTGAACCTGATCGCGCTTTACGCCGTGATCTCGGAACCCTTCATCCCCGACGCCTGCGCCGACCTGCGGAGCTGCCTGAACGCGGGGGCCGACTGGCCCGACGACGTGCCTGCGGCGTTGGAACGGCTGGCGCCGGGCCATGCCTTCACGGTGCCCGAAGTGACCTTCCGCAAGATCACCGATGCAGAGCGCGAGGAATGGCAGGCGCGGTTTGCCGGGGTGCGGACCTGAACCATCCGAAGTCGCGCCGCACTCTGATGTCTCGGGCAATTCGAGATTGATGTTTGCCCGGGCGACCAGCCCGGGCCGCGCCCGTCCGGCGCGGGCGCGCGTTTCGGCCTGTAACTGTCCACCGGACAGTTCCCGTGACGGCCTCCACCCCTCCCCCCGGGAGGGCGCATTGGTGGTGTCATGCGACGCTCACGCGACATACGGAGCTGCGAAATAAACCGCTGACCACAAGCGTTCCGAAGCGCTCACCCACGGTCAGGCGCGGCCCTTCGCGCGCTTGGCTTGCGAAGGATTTTGGCAGCCCGTCATATCAGCGCGCGCAGCGTCTCCAGATGCGCGGGCAGGGCGCGGGCCGAGACGCTCGCCTCCTTCACCAGCTGGTCGAAATGGGCCGCGATGGCGTCGATCCGGACGCTGTCGCGGAACACCAGGTAGTTCCGCCCCAGATAGACCGCCGCCAGCAGCGGCCCGAACACCGTGACCGGCGCGGAATAGAGGCGGCGCGCGTCGAACAGGTAAACCCGGAGGCGAGGATAGAAATCCCCGGTCAGGTCGATCAGCCGGTCGATCTGCGCCCCGCGCACCTCGGGCGGCAATCCACGCCAGTATCCCTCGCCGCGCGCGAAACTCTCCAACTCGAAGACCGGCATGGCCATCTCGTATTGCGAGCGCGAGCCGCGCATCCAGTCCAGCCGCTGTTCCGCAAGGTCGATGGCCTGCGCCGAGGAACGGCCGAGGTGCGGCCCGTATTCCCAGTCGAGAACCGCGCGCGTCTTGAGCATGTCGGGCAGTGTCGCGGGCACGTGGCGGATGCGATAGCCCTCGGCCTCGCGGTGCCAGTCGACGATCTGCCGGTCGGCCATGGCGCGGTTGGCCTCTGTCATCGACAGGGCGTTGGCCACCAGGTCCTGCGCCCGTTCGGGCCGGTCCGACAGGCCTAGCAGCCAGTCGGTGGACACGCCCAGTGCCGCCGCGCAGGCGGCCACCAGGTGCGCCCCGGGCAGGCGCGCCCCTTCGTCGCGCAACAACTGCGACAGGGTCGAGCGATCCACCCCCGCCGCGCGGGCCAGTGCGGTGCGATTGCTTCCGGCCTTCGCCATGGCCTCGACCAGGCGGGTTCGGAACAGGGCGGCGCGGGCGGTCTTGTCGATATTCTGGCTCATGGCGTGATAATAATCACGTATAGGTGATTTTGTTAACAATATTCCGAATGCCGCACCTGTGGCCTGGCGCGCTATCAAGGAGGCATCCTTGCAGGGAGATGGATTTGAACGCGCATCGACGCAGGCCCTGGGCCATCGAGTGGCCGACGCTGGTCATGCTGGTGTCGTGCTACGCGCTCTGGGGCCTCGCAACGACGGCGGCTTCGGCTCTGTGGCTGCCGCTGGGCATGGTGCTGACCGCCATCGCTGCCGCGCTGCATTCCTCGCTGACCCACGAGGCGCTGCACGGCCATCCGTTCCGGTCGCGTTTCTGGAACGCCGCGCTGGTCTTTCCGGCGCTGTCGGTGGCGGTGCCCTATTTGCGGTTCAAGGACACCCACCTCGCGCATCACCACGATTCGATCCTGACCGATCCCTATGACGACCCGGAATCGAACTATCTCGATCCGGCAGTTTGGGGTCGCCTGCCGCGCTGGCGGCAGTGGCTGCTACGGACCAACAACACGCTCGCCGGGCGCATGGTCCTTGGTCCGGCCATCGGCACGTGGACCTTTGTCGCGGGCGACCTGAATGCCATCCGCGCGGGCGACCGGCGCGTCGCGCTGGGCTGGGCGCTGCACCTGCCTGCGCTGGCGCTGGTGGCGTGGTGGATCGGGACGGTCGGGCAGATGCCGGTCTGGGCCTGGCTGCTGGCCTCCTACGCAGGGCTGTCGCTGCTCAAGATCCGCACCTTCCTCGAACACCGCGCCCATCTCGAGGCGCGGGGACGCACCGTGGTGATCGAGGATCGCGGGCCACTGGCCTGGCTCTTTCTCAACAACAACCTTCACGCGGTGCATCACATGCACGCCGCCGTGCCGTGGTATCGCCTGCCCGCGCTCTACCGCCAGAACCGGGATCGTTACCTGCGCCGCAACGAGGGATACCGCTATCCGTCCTACGCCGAGGTCTTCCGGCGGCACCTGTGGCGGGCGAAAGACCCGGTGCCGCATCCGCTCTGGCCGCAGGGCTGACGGCGGGTGGGCAGGGGGCTCTGCCCCCGCCGCGCTTCGCGCGGCTCCCCCGGAGTTTTTCGGGCAAGATGAAGGGGCAGCGTTGCGCTTTACGGCATCCTCGGCACGGTATAGCGCGAGGCCATGGACCTCTGGATCGCCGCGACGCTTGCCGCCGCCTTCTTTCAGACGCTGCGCTTCATGCTGCAAAAGGTGCTAGCCGGCGGCCGCCTGTCGGCGACGGGCAGCACGTTCGCGCGCTTTGCCTATGCGCAACCCGGTGTCTGGGCGCTGCTGGTGGGATATCTGTGGTGGCGCGGCGCGGAGTTTCCGCCGCTGGCGCCGGCGTTCTGGCTCTGGGGGCTGGCGGGCGGGATCGGGCAGATCCTGGCGACGGTCTGCGTTGTGCTGCTGTTCTCGCAGCGCAACTTCGCCGTGGGCATCACGCTGAAGAAGACCGAGGTGATCCAGACCGCCCTGGTCGGCTGGCTTCTGCTGGGCGAGGCGGTCAGCCCGGGCGGCGGGGCGGCCATCGGCATCGGGCTGCTGGGCGTGCTGGCACTGTCGCAGACGCCGGGCGGCGTGCCGGGTTGGCGGGCGTTGCGCAGCCGGGCAGTGGGGCTGGGCCTGCTGTCGGGGCTGTTCTTTGCGTTGGCGGGCGTGGGCTATCGCGCGGCGACGCTGAGCGTGGGGTCCGACGACCCGCTGATGCGGGCGATCACGGCGCTGGCCTTTGTCACGCTGATGCAATGCCTGGTGATGCTGCCGTGGCTGGCCTGGCGCGAGCCGGGGCAACTGGCCGCGATCTGGCGAGCGCGGCGCGTGGCGGTCTGGCTGGGCGTTACCTCGCTCGCCGGCAGCCTGGGCTGGTTCACCGCGTTCACGCTGCAGACCGCGGCCTATGTCTATGCGCTGGGACAGGTGGAACTGCTGTTCTCGCTCCTGGCCTCGGTGCTGTTCTTTCGCGAAAGGGTCACGGCGCGCGAACTGGGCGGGATCGGCCTGCTGGGCCTGTCGATCCTGGTGCTGGTGCTGGTCGCCTGAGCGCGGCGCAACCGCCGCCCGGGGTCAGGCGCCCTGCGCCGCCCGTCGCCCGGCGTAATCCGCGTCCGAGACCTGTTCCAGCCAGTCTGCCGCCGAGCCGTCGACCGCCTCCTGGATCGCCAGGTGCGCCATGCCGACTTCCGGTGCCGCGCCGTGCCAGTGCTTCTCGCCGGGTGCGAAGCGGCAGGTGTCGCCGGGGCGCAGTTCCTCGACCGGGCCGCCGGCGCGCTGCGCCAGGCAAAGGCCCGACAGGATGTGGATCGTCTGGCCCAGCGGATGCATGTGCCAGGCGGTGCGTGCGCCGGGCTCGAACGTCACGATCACCGCGTTCACCCGGCTGGGATCCTGCGAGGACGCGATCGGGTCCATCCGGACGGCGCCGGTGAAATAGTCAGGGTTGGGGCGTTGGGAGGGGCGGCTGCCCGCGCGGTGAATCTCCATGACCGTTCCTTTGATGGTTCGAGGGCAGAGTGCCCTGCCTTGCGGTGGTATGCCAGCCCGGTCGGATAGGCTGGACCGACGGCCGCCTTCGGGTGCTACACTGTCGGCACACGCGTGAGGCGAGGGATTCGTTCGCCTTAGTCAGAAGGACACCTGCCATGCCCGATTTCCGTATCGACCGCCGCGCCTTCCTCGCCGGCACCGCCAGCCTGATCGCCCTGCACCCGTACTCGGCCCGCGCGGCCGCCGGCCAGGCGCATCTGCGCATCATGGAGACGACCGACCTGCACGTGCATGTCTTTCCCTACGATTATTACAGCGACAAGCCGGTGGACACGGTGGGCCTGGCCCGCACCGCCGCCCATGTCGCCGCCGTCAGGGCCGAGGCGACGAACACGCTGCTGCTGGACAATGGCGATTTCCTGCAGGGCAACCCGATGGGCGACTACATTGCCTACGAGCGCGGGATGAAGGAAGGCGACATGCATCCGGTCATCGCCGCGATGAACACGCTGGGCTTCGACGCCGCCACCATCGGCAACCACGAGTTCAACTACGGGCTGGATTTCCTGATGAAATCCGCCGGCGGGGCGCAATTCCCCATCGTGCTGGCCAACATCGCCAAGACCCAGGGCGCCAACCCGCGCGAGGACGAGACGCTGTTCAAGCCCTATGTCATCCTCGACCGGACGCTGACCGACGGCGACGGCAACAGCCACCCGATCCGCGTCGGCATCATCGGCTTTACGCCGCCGCAGGTGATGAACTGGGACCGCAAGCACCTCGAGGGCAACGTGACCGCCCGCGACATCGTCGAGACGGCGCAGGCCTATGTCCCCGAGATGCGCGAGCAGGGCGCCGAGATCATCATCGCGCTCAGCCATTCCGGCATCGGCTCGGCCCAGTACGAGGCGGGGATGGAGAATGCCAGTGTGCCGCTGGCGGCCGTGGACGGGATCGATGCGCTGATGACCGGGCATTCGCACCTCGTCTTCCCGTCCGAGACCTACAAGGATTACGCCGCCGTCGACATCGCCGCCGGCACGATCCACGGCAAGCCCGCCGTCATGGGCGGCTTCTGGGGCTCGCACCTTGGCGTGATCGACCTGCTGCTGGAGCGGGACGGCAACACCTGGCGTGTCGTGACGACCGAGTCGACCACCCGCCCCATCTCCAAGCGGAACGAGGACCGGTCCATCACCGCGCTGGTGGAAAGCGATGCCGCCGTGCTGGCCTCGGTGCAGAAGGAGCACGACGAGACGCTGGCCTATGTCCGCCGCGCCGTGGGCAAGACCGCCGCGCCGCTTTATTCTTATTTCGCGCTGGTGGCCGACGATCCCTCTGTCCAGATCGTGTCGAACGCGCAGACCTGGTACATCGCCCAGATGATGATGGGCACCCCGCACGAAGGGCTGCCGATCCTCTCGGCGGCGGCGCCCTTCAAGGCGGGTGGCCGGGGCGGGCCGGACTATTACACCGACGTGCCCGTTGGCGACGTGGCCATCAAGAACGTGGCCGACCTTTATCTTTACCCCAACACGGTGCGCGCGGTGCGCGTGACCGGCGCGCAGGTCAAGGACTGGCTGGAGCGCAGCGCGGGCATGTTCAACCAGGTCACGCCCGGCGAGGCCGACCAGGTCCTGCTGAACCCGGATTTCCCGTCCTACAATTTCGACGTGATCGATGGCGTGACCTACAGGATCGATCTCAGCCAGCCGTCGAGATTCGATGCCAAGGGCGGCCCGCTGAACCCCGACGCCAGCCGCATCGTCGACCTGCGCTATAACGGCGAGCCGATCGACCCGGCGGCCGAGTTCATCATTGCCACCAACAACTATCGCGCCAGCGGTGGCGGCAGCTTCCCCGGCACCGGCGACACCATCGTGTTTGAGGCGCCGGACACCAACCGCGACGTTATCGTGCGCTACATCGTCGAGCAGGGCACAATCGACCCCAAGGCCGACGCCAACTGGGGCTTTGCCTCGCTGCCCGGCACGTCGGTCCTGTTCGACACCGGGCCCAAGGCACGCGACTACATGGCCGACGTGCCAGGGTTGAGCATCGAGGAGGCGGGCGAGGGGCCGGACGGGTTCGTGCGGTTCCGCATCACGCTGTAAGTGTGGCGGGGGCGGCGCAGACCGGCGCCGCCCCCTTCGTCACTCTCGCGTGTCCCGTGTCGATTGTCGTGGCGCGCGCGCCGGGCGCGTGCCATGACCGCGCCGAAAAACAAGGGCGTCCGCTGTGGACCCGCAACTGACCGCCATCCTCGCGCTGACCTTCGTCATCCACCTGATCGGAACGCTGGCCTATGCGTTCCGCATCGCGGGGGTGCGCACAGGGCATATCGCGCTGGCCTTTTCGCTGTTCAACAGCCTTGTCCTGATCTCGCGCCTGTCCAATGCCTTCCAGGGGTCGCTGCTGGCCAAACGGGTCGAACTGGCGATTTCCGAGGCAACGACGCAGGCGTTGCGCCACGATTTCACGCTGATCCTGCTGTCGGCCTCGGCGGCCACGCTGCTGGGCGGGCTGCTGCTCCCGAGTTTCCAGCGCATGGCGACGCTGGCCGTGGCGCATTTCCATCGCCGCCGGTCGATGGCGCGGCTGATGCTGCGCACGCTGTCGCCCGCGGGCGCGGCGGCGGTCCTGCGCTCGGCAGCTTTGCCGGGTTATGCGACTCTGCGCGGGGCGTTCCGCGTGGCCGACCTGCCGATGATCGTGATCGGACTGAACTTTGCCGCTTCGGCGCTTTGGACGGTGGGCGTGTTGTCGTCGATCTATGCCGGCATCCTGACGCCCGAACTGCGCGTCACAGCGGCCTCGCTGTCGGCGCTGGTGAACGGGGCGGCGACCATCGTGATGTTCGTCATGATCGACCCCTACGTTGCCGCCGTCACAGACGATGCCGCCGCCGGGCGCACCAGCGACGGGCGCCTGCGGCGGCTGATCTTCTGGCTGGTTGCCGGCCGGCTTGCGGGCACGTTGGCCGCGCAGGCCCTTCTGGTGCCCGGGGCGATGGTCATCGCCTGGGTCGCCGCGGCGCTGTAACCCGCCGCGGCGCGCGTCTCACCACTGCCAGAGGGCCGGGACGAAACGATAGGCGTCACCGTCGCGCATGACATGGCCCACGCCCGGGAAGGGGAAGTGATAGCCCAGCACCGCCATCCGGTCGGTCGCTGCCATGTCCAGCAGGCGGCGGCGGGTGGCCACGGTCTGAGCGCCGTCCATGTCGAAATTGTTGAACCAGTCCGGCTGGGCAAAGTTCATGTAGGCATGGCTCATGGAATCGCCCAGCGCGATCAGCTGCTGGCCGTTCGATTCCACCACCACCGCCATGTGGCCTGGCGTGTGACCGGGTGTGTCGATCACTCGGATGCCCGGCGCGACCTCCTGCTCGTTCTCCAGCAGCGTCCACTCTCCGCCCTCGACATTCAGCGAGTTCACCGCGCCGACGACGAATTGCTGCATCTCGGTCGGCACGCTGGAGGCCAGCCCGTCCTGCATCCAGAAGGCGTGTTCGGCCCCGCCGATGAACAGCTGCGCGTCGGGCAGGATCGATTCGTCGAAATCGTCGCGGATGCCCCAGACATGGTCCGGGTGGGCATGGGTGATGACCACATGCGTGATCGAGGCCGGGTCGATTCCCGCCGCTTCCAGGTTGGTCAGCAATTCGCCCGCAGTCGGCATGAACCGGTTGCCCGATCCCACGTCGATCAGCACCTTGGCGTCGCCCAGCTCGATCACCAGGTGGTTGGTGTGCGAGTAATTCGTCTCGGTCGACAGGAAATACTGCGCCAGGAAGGCCTTGACCTCTTCGGGGTCGGCGTTGATTCCCAGCCCGTTCGCCGGGATTTCCAGCCGCCCGTCCGAGACGCAGGTCAGCGTCGCCTCGCCCAGGGTAAAGCGGAAATGCGTCGGGTTGCCGGCGGCGCCGGGGGCGCCCAGGACTTGCGCGCGGGCGGCCACGGGCAGCGTCAGCGCTGGCATGACGGCGGCCATGCGCAGGATGTCGCGGCGGCTGGGTCTGACGATGGACATGGGGCTCCTCCCTGACGGTCCCTGAATTCAACTATTCGAATGCGACAGTATCATCCGGCTGCGCGAATGCCAGAGCCTTCGCGAAGGCGCGCCTCGGTCCTCGATATCTCCCGGCGGCATGACTCGCGACATGATTGCCTCCGCGTGCGCTTCGACGGCTGACGCCTCAGCCCGTCTTGCGCAACTGCGCGATCATCGCGTCGATGTCACCCCGGTTGCGGTCCAGCAAGGCGCCGATTTCCGAGCGTTCGGTCAGCAGCATGTTCACCCCCTCGATGAACATGTTGAACATCCGGCCCGAGTTCTGCCCGATATGGAAGGACACCTCGAAGGGCGCCTCGCCGCGCAGGTAGGCGGTGGTCACGACCTCGAATGCGTTGCGGATCGGGCGCGATCCTGTCACCTCCAGCCGGCCGCCGATGAATTCGTGGAACCGCTTGCCATACTTGCGCGCGATGTAGCCGGAAAATGCGTCGGTGAACGCCTTTTTCTGCGCCGCACTCGCGCGCCGCCCGTCGGCCCCCAGAGCGTAGGCGGCGATGGTGGGCAGGTCGGCGTAGCGCCGAAATATCCCCTCGAAGTCGCGGATCATCGACGACACGCTCTTGCCAGAGGCGATCACGCGGTTGATTTCGGCCACCAGGTTGCGCACCAGCGATTCCGCCTGGGCGGCGGTGGCGGCGCGCGCACCGGTGGGCAGCGCGGCCCCCAGCCCCAGCGCGGCGGCGCCCAACAGCGCGGCGCGGCGGGTCAGCATGAGGTTCGGCATCAGAAACCCTCCGTATCGATGGCGTCGGGATCGATATAGGCGTCCCCGTCCGCCTCGGTAGTGTCGCCCAGGTCGAACCGGCTGTTCTGAAGGTAGATCAGGCGCAACTGCGAATAGCTGTCGATGCTCTCATACAGGACCGAATCCACCGCGCCCTCGTAGCGCGCCCGGTCGATCACCTTGGCGGTGACGACCGACCCCGTCTTCCACCGACGCTGAACCGGGGTCAGAACGTAATCCAGCGGATTCAGGAACAGGTCCACCGCCCGGCCGACGCTGTCGCGCTCGGTCGAGGGGCCAAAGACCGGCAGCACCACGTAGCCGCCCTCGGGCAGGCCCCAGACATAGAGCGTCTCGCCAAAGGTGCTTTCGTCCTGCGGCAGGCCGATATCCTTGGCAAGGTCGAACAGCCCGCCCAGGCCCAGCGTGGCGTTGACCGCAAAGCGCAGCGTGTTGCGCGCCGCCCGGCCCAGCCGGACCTGCAGAACCTGGTTCACCACCGTCTTGGGCAGTGACACCGTGTCGGCGAAATTCACCACCATCTGCTGCACTTCAGGCGGCACCGCCTGCGTCGCGTCGCCCGCGCCCGAGATTAGCGTCCGGTCGACCGCCAGGTTGAATTCGTGCACCCGGCGGTTCGCGGCCTCGTTGGGATCCCAGACGCCGTCGGGCGCCTCGCCGGGGCCAGGCACCGAACAGCCGGCCAGTGCGGCAGCCAGAACCAGAGGAAAAAACGCAGTTGCAGCCCTCATGGCAGCGGGCCCCCTTCAATTCGTTCTCGAAACCGGGCGATCTTCCGCTTGTGACTGGTCAAGACCGCTTCGATTTGCATTTACTTAAGACCGTTCTGCAAGATACCCAATTATCGCGCCGGGTTTCGACCTCTTTGTGGCACTTTCGCGACAGCGTGGGAAAGACACGCTTTGCCACTGCGGTCGCATCACGGTAAGACCGTCCCCGAGGACCAGATCATGAGGCAAAAAGCCCGATGAGCACAGACCGCTTCCAGAAGGGAAGGGACGAGTTGCGCGCAGCCCGCCGCAAGTCGCGCCCCTATTACTGGTTCGTCGCCATCTTCAGCTTCTTCGTGAACGTGCTGATGCTGACCGGGCCGCTCTACATGCTGCAGGTCTATGACCGGGTGTTGGGATCGCGCTCCGAGGCGACGCTGATCGCGCTCTCGGTGCTGGTGATCTTCCTCTACGGGATGATGGGCATTCTCGACTATGTGCGCGGGCGCATCATGGGGCGGGTCGCCGCGCGCTTCCAGTCGGCGCTGGACCTGCGGGTGTTCGACGCCGTCGTGCGCCGCGCCGCGGTCAAGCCCGACGAACTGGCCCAGACCGGCCTGCGCGACCTTGAATCGGTGCAGCGCCTGATGTCCTCGCCGGTGCTGATGGCCTTCTTCGACATCCCGATGACGCCCTTCTTCATCCTGGGCATCTTCATCTTCCACCCGTGGCTGGGCTACCTGGCGCTGGCGGGCGGCGCGGTCCTGATCGTCGTGACGCTGGTCAACCAGGCGGTCACGCGCAATCCGACGCTGAAATCCAACATCGCCGTCATGCAGGCCGAGCGGACCTCGGACCAGATCCGCAACGAGGCCGAGATGGTGCATGCGCTGGGCATGCGCGGCGCCGCCTTCCGACGCTGGTTCGCCGCCCGGCGCGAGGCGCTGGCCGGCCAGATCGGTTCCAGCGACCTGACCGGGACCTTCACGACCATCACCAAGACCTTCCGCCTGCTGCTGCAATCGGCGATGCTGGGCCTTGGTGCCTACCTGGTGCTGCTCAACGAACTGACGCCGGGCGCGATGATCGCGGGCTCGATCCTGATGGGACGGGCGCTGGCCCCGATCGAGATGGCAATCGGCCAGTGGGCGCTGGTGGAACGCGCGCGCAAGGGCTGGGACAGCCTGGCGCAGCTGCTGACCGAGGTGCCCGAAGAGCCCGAGCGCACCGCCCTGCCGAAACCTGCCGCGCGCCTCGAGGTCCAACAGCTGACCGTCGTGCCGCCGGGCGAACAGCAGGCGGCACTGCGCCTGGTCACTTTCAATCTCGAACCGGGGCAGGGGCTGGGCGTGATCGGGTCCTCGGGCGCGGGCAAGTCCACGCTGGCGCGCGCCATCACCGGTGTCTGGCGGCCGGCGGGTGGCAAGATCCGGCTGGACGGCGCCTCGCTCGATCAATACGGGCCGGACGTTCTGGGCAGCCATATCGGCTACCTGCCGCAGCGCGTGACCCTGTTCGACGGCACAATCGCCGAGAACATCGCGCGCCTGTCGCCCAATCCCGACCCGGAAAAGATCGTCGAGGCCGCACGCAAGGCCGATGCGCACGAGATGATCCTGAAACTGCCCAACGGCTACGACACGAGGGTGACGGCCACCGGCGGGCGGCTGTCGGGCGGCCAGATGCAGCGTATCGGACTGGCGCGCGCGATGTATGGCGACCCGACGATCCTGGTCCTGGACGAGCCCAACTCGAACCTCGACAACGAGGGCTCCGAGGCAGTGAACCGCGCCATCAGGGGCTTCAAGGCGGCGGGCAAGTCGGTCATCATCATGGCCCACCGCCCTGCCGCCATCAAGGAATGCGACCTGCTGCTGATGCTGGAAAACGGTGGCCGCGTGGCCTTTGGCCCCAAGGAAGAGGTGCTGGCGAAAGTGGTCCAGAACCATCAGCAGATCGCGCAGAGCGCGGGCCCCGGAGGCGTGCGATGACCAACAAACCCGATTTCCCGCTGCGCACGCCGATGATTGTCGGCCTGCTGGCGCTGACCGTCCTTGTCGGCGGTTTTGGCGGCTGGGCGGCGACGACGAACATCTCGGGCGCGATCGTGGCCTCCGGCCAGATCGAGGTCGAACGCAACCGCCAGGTGGTGCAGCATCCCGATGGCGGCGTCGTTGCCGAGATCGTGGTCGACGAGGGCGACACGGTGCAGGCGGGCGACGTGCTGATCCGGCTGGACCCGACCCTGCTGCTGTCCGAACTGACCATCGTCGAGGGCCAGTATTTCGAACTGGTTGCGCGCCGCGCGCGCCTGTCGGCGGAACGCGATGGCCTCGACGGGATCACCTTCGCCCCGGAACTGCTCGAACGCGCGCAGGCCGACCCAGAGGTGGCCGACCTGGTCGAGGGCCAGCGCAACCTGTTCGTTGCCCGCCGCGATTCGGTGAACCGCGAGATCGAGCAACTGGCCAAGCGCTCGGACCAGATCGTCGACCAGGTCCGCGGGATCGAGGCGCAGCAAACCGCGCTGACCGAACAGCTTGCGCTGATCGAAAAGGAACTGGCCGACCAGCAATCGCTGCTGGACCGCGGGCTGACCCAGGCGCAGCGCGTCCTGGCGCTGCAACGCGAGGAGGCACGGCTGTCGGGCCAGGTGGGCGAACTCACCGCGCAAAAGGCGCAGGCCGAGGGCCGAATCACCGAGATCGACATCGAGATCCTGAAACTCGACACCCGCCGCCGCGAAGAGGCGATCACCACCCTGCGCGACCTGCAATTCCGCGAACGGGAACTTGCCGAACAGCGCCGCGCGATCCACGAGCGGCTAACCCGCCTGGACATCACGGCCCCCGTCAGCGGCGTGATCTACGGGCTGACGGTCTTTGCCCCGCGCAGCGTGGTTCGTCCCGCCGACCCGGTGCTGTTCATCGTCCCGCAGGACCGCCCGCTTGTCATCGCCGTGCAGGTGCCGACGATTCATATCGACCAGCTTTTCGTGCAGCAGGAAGTCGCGTTGCGCTTTTCCGCGCTCGATCAGCGCCAGACACCCGAATTGTTCGGCCGCGTCGTGCAGATCTCCGCCGACGCCTTCGAGGATCAGGCCAGCCGCGCCCGCTACTACCGGGCCGAGATCGTGCTGTCCGACGGCCAGATCGATCGCCTGCCGACCGGCGTCGTGCTGATTCCCGGCATGCCGGTCGAGGCCTTCATCCGCACCGCCGACCGCACGCCGCTGGCCTACCTGGTGAAACCCTTTACCGACTATTTCGCCAAGGCCTTTCGCGAGAGCTGAAACGGGCGGCGATCCATCGGTGTGCCTGACGGCACGCTCTTCCGCCTCGGCCCCCTCCCTGTCCCTCCCCCGTGACCGAGGGAGGGCAGCGCGTGGCAGGCCCACCCCGCCTGACCTGCGCTCGCCCCTTTTCATTCCCGCCGCCGCTGCCTAGCCTGCGCGCGACCAACGGAGGATTCCCATGACCAACGCCATCGAGACCCGCCTTGCCGAACTCGGCATCACCCTGCCCGGCGCGCCCGCCCCGGCAGCGAACTACGTGCCCTTTGTCCGTTCCGGTGACCTGCTGTTCGTGTCGGGCCAGGTCAGCATGAAGGACGGCGCCTTCGTCACCGGCAAGGTCGGCGCCGACATGACCGTCGAGGATGGCGCCGCCGCCGCCCGCGCCTGCGCGCTGAGCCTGCTGGCGCAGGTCCGCGCCGCCTGCGAGGGCGACCTGTCGCGCCTCAAGCGGGTGGTGAAGCTGACCGGCTTCGTCAACTCCACCACCGATTTCACCGATCAGCCGAAGGTCATCAACGGCGCGTCCGACGTGCTGGTCGAAATCCTCGGCGATGCCGGGCGGCACTCGCGCTCGGCCGTGTCGGCGGGCGCGCTGCCATTCGATGTCGCCGTCGAGATCGAAGGCATATTCGAGATCGCCTGATGCTGCCCGCCGCCTTCCTGGCCCGCCCTATCGCGCACCGCGCCCTGCATGGCACGGCCGGGCCCGAGAACTCGCGCGACGCGATCCGCGCCGCCGTCGAGGCGGGCTATGGCATCGAGATCGACCTCCAGCCCTCGCGCGACGGGCAGGCGATGGTGTTCCACGACTACGATCTCGGCCGCCTGACCGGCGAGAAAGGCCCGATCCGACAGCGCGACGCCGCCGCGCTGGCCGGACTCGCGCTGAAAGGCACAGGCGACGGTATCCCGACCCTGCCCGAGGTGCTTGGCCTAGTCGCCGGCCGTGTGCCCCTGCTGATCGAGCTCAAGGACCAGCACGGCTCGATGGGCGAGACCGATGGCACGCTGGAAACCGCGACCGCCGCGGCTCTGGAGGGGTATGACGGCCCTGTCGCGGTCATGTCCTTCAACCCGCATATGGTCGCCCGTATGGCCGGCCTCCTGCCCGGCCTGCCGCGCGGCCTGACCACCTGCGCCTATCCCGCCAAGGACTGGCTGACCCTGCCGCGCGCTGTCCGCACCCACCTTGCGCGGATCCCCGATTTCGACCGCACCGGGGCCAGTTTCGTCAGCCATCAGCACACCGACCTCTCCAGCCAGCCCGTAGCAGCGCTCAAGGCGCGTGGCGTGCCGGTGCTGTGCTGGACGATCCGTACGCCCGACCAGGCCGGGACGGCGCGCCGCGTGGCCGACCAGATCACCTTCGAGGGCTTTGCGGCTTGAACCGCGCCGCGCGCGCGCCAGATTGCCCCTCGTGATGACAGAACCCCGCCGCGCGCCCAAAATCGAGGTTTCGCTTCTCACCTCTCTGTCGCAGATCGCGGTCGAGGAGTGGGATGCCTGCGCCTGCCCCGAGGCCGCCGATGGCACCCGCCCCGTCGACCCGTTCACCACGCATCGCTTCCTGAAGGCGCTGGAGGACAGCCGTTCGGTCGGCACCGGCACCGGCTGGTCGCCGCGCCACCTGGTGGCAAGTCAGGACGGGCAGGTGATCGCCGTCGCGCCGATGTATGTCAAAAGCCACAGCCAAGGCGAATACATCTTCGATCACAACTGGGCCCACGCCTATGAACGCGCGGGCGGGCGGTATTACCCGAAACTCCAGCTCGCCGTGCCTTTCACCCCCGCGACGGGGCGGCGCTTCCTGACTCGTCCGGGTTTCGAGGCCGAGGGCATGGCGGCGCTGGTTCAGGGCGCGGTCCAATTCGCATCCGAAAGTGGGGTCAGTTCGCTTCACGCCACCTTCTGCACGGAAGCCGAGGCGATCGCCGGGGACAGTATGGGCCTGATGCGCCGGGTCACCCAGCAGTACCACTGGCGCAACGCGGGCTACGCCGATTTCGATGCCTTCCTCGCCAGCCTCAGCTCGCGCAAGCGCAAGGCGATCCGCAAGGAGCGCGCCACGGCGCAGGCTTTCGGCGGTGAGATCGTACAGCTGACCGGCGACGCGATCCGCGCCGAGCACTGGGACAGTTTCTGGACCTTCTACCAGGACACCGGCGCGCGGAAATGGGGCACGCCCTATCTCACCCGTGCCTTCTTCGAGATCGCGCAGGAGCGGCTGCGCGACGACATCCTGCTGGTCCTGTGCCGCCGCGACGGACGCGACGTGGCTGGCGCCTTGAACCTGGTCGGGCGGCAGGCGCTGTTCGGCCGCTACTGGGGCTGCATCGAACATCACGACTGCCTGCATTTCGAAACCTGCTATTATCAGGCTATCGACTATGCCATCGCGCAGGGATTGAAGCGGGTCGAGGCCGGGGCTCAGGGCGACCACAAGCTGGCCCGCGGCTATCTGCCGGTGCAGACCCACTCGCTGCACTGGATCGGCGATCCGGGCTTTGGCCGCGCGGTGGCGCGCTATCTGGAGGCGGAACGCGCCGCGGTGGACGAGGATATCGAGATCCTCACCGCCTACGGCCCCTTCCGCAAGGACAGGCAGGAGGAACAGGAATGACCGAGAAACTGTCGGACACCGCGCGCAAGACCGTGCTGGCGCCGCTGCTGGAGAATGGCTGGTCCATGGTCGAGGGCCGTGACGCCATCACCAAGACCTACACCTTCGCCGATTTCACCGAGGCTTTCGCCTGGATGACCCGCGCGGCGCTCTGGGCCGAGAAGTGGAACCACCACCCGGAATGGTTCAATGTCTACAAGACGGTCGAGGTGACTCTCTCGACGCATGACGTGGGCGGGCTGTCGGCACTGGATGCCAAGCTGGCGCGCAAGCTCGACACGCTCTAGGGGGCTCTGCCCCCAGCCCCTGTGGGGCTTCCCCCGGAGTTTGTCCGGCAAGATGAAGAGGAACCGGTTCACCCTTCATCTTGCCCCTAAACTCCGGGGGCTGGGGGGCTGGCCCCCCACGGCGCGAGGACAGGATTCAGCCCATCGCCGCGAGCAGCGCCTCGCCGCCGGAGACATCGCAGACGCCGGGGTTTTCCTCGGCCTGGAGGATCGTGATCACGCCGTCCTCGACCAGCATCGCGTAACGCTTGGAGCGGTCGTAGAGACCGACAGGCGGGGCGGTGAAATCCATGCCGACCGCCTTGGTGAATTCTGCCGCCGGGTCGCCCAGCATAGTGATTCCCGCCGCGGTGGCACCGGTCGATTCGCCCCAGGCGCCCATGACGAAGGGATCATTCACCGACAGGCAGATCACGTCGTCCACGCCCTTGTCGGCGAACTGCGCCCGGGTGCGGATGAAACTGGGCACGTGGGCCGTGGTGCAGGTGCCGGTATAGGCGCCGGGCAGGGCGAAGATCACCACCTTGCGGCCCTTGACCAGCTCTCCGAGGGCCACCTGTTCCGGCCCCTTGTCGCCCAACCGTGCCAGAGTCGCCTCGGGCAGCCGGTCTCCTGTCGAAATCGTCATGGTCGCATCCTTCCCTGCAATTGCGTTTCCCATGATCCCGACTATAGGTTGCGCGCAGGGAAGGGAAACGGGGGGAACGCAGATGACCGGCATTGTCGTGGTCGGAGGCGGTCAGGCGGCGGCATCCCTGGTGGCGCGGCTGCGCAGTCGTGGATTCGACGGCGCCATCACCCTGATCGGGAACGAGCCGGTGCCCCCCTACCAGCGTCCTCCGCTGTCCAAGGGCTATCTGCTGGGCGAGATGGCGCGCGAGCGGCTGTATCTGCGGCCCGACAGTTACTATGCGGAGCAGGACATCGACCTGCACCTGGCGCAGCCCGTAACCGGCATCGACCGGGCGGCCCGCACGGTGACCGCGGGCGGGCAGGACATCGCCTATGACAAGCTCGCGCTCTGCACCGGGTCTGTGCCGCGACGCCTGCCTGCGGCGATCGGCGGCGACCTGAGCGGCGTCCACGTGGTGCGCACGCTGGCCGATGTCGACGCGATGGCGCCGGACTGCCAGCCGGGGCGGCGGGTGCTGATCGTGGGCGGCGGCTATATCGGGCTCGAGGCGGCGGCGGTCTGCGCGAAACTGGGCATGCGCGTCACCCTGATCGAGGCCGCGCCGCGCATCCTGCAACGGGTCGCGTCAGAGCAGACCTCGGAGTATTTCCGCGCCCTGCACAAGGCGCATGGCGTCGACCTGCGCGAGGGGGTGGGCCTAACCCGCCTGCTCGGAGAGACCCATGTGACCGGGGCCGAACTGACCGACGGCACGACCCTGGATGTCGATCTTTGCATCGTCGGCATCGGCATCGCGCCCGCCACCGCATTGGCCGAGGCGGCGGGGCTCACGATCGACAACGGCATTGCGGTGGACGCGCAGGGCCGAACCTCGGACCCGGCGATCTGGGCGGCGGGCGACTGCGCCGCGTTCCCGCATCAGGGCGGGAGGATGCGGCTCGAATCCGTAGGCAACGCCATCGACATGGGAGAGCTTGTGGCCGACACCATGCTGGGCGACGACCGCGCCTATGTGCCGAAACCCTGGTTCTGGTCCGACCAGTATGACGTCAAGCTCCAGATCGCGGGTCTTTCGACCGGATATGACCAGGTGGTGACGCGCAAGGGCGCAGACGGCGCCGTTTCCTTCTGGTACTACGCGACCGGGCGCCTGATTGCGCTGGACGCGATGAACGAAAGCCGATCCTACATGGTCGCCAAGCGCCTGATAGAGGCCGGCCGCAGCGCCGACCCGCAGGCGGTGGCCGACCCTGCCACAGAACTCAAATCCCTTCTCAAAGGATGAGGCCCAAACCGTGAGAATAGTCGCTGGAGAATTCCGAGGCCGTCGCCTCGTCGAGGTGGGCAAGGGCGACGAGGGCGCGCATTTGCGCCCCACCACCGACCGCGTCCGCGAGGCGCTGATGGGCACGCTGTCTGGCGGGCGCTATGGCGACCCGTTCGAGGGGGCGCATGTGCTCGACCTGTTTGCCGGGACCGGCGCGCTGGGGCTCGAGGCGCTGTCGCGCGGGGCGAGCCACGTCACTTTCGTCGATGACGGGCGCATCGCGCAGACGCTGATCCGCCAGAACGTCGCTGCCTTGCAGGTCACAGAGCGCGTGCGCCTGCTGACCCGCTCGGCGCTGAAACTGCCGCCGACCGACGATCCGGCGCACCTAGTCTTTCTCGATCCGCCCTATGGCAAGGGTCTTGGGGCCAAGGCGCTGGCCTCGGCCGAGGCGGGCGGCTGGCTGGCCTCCGAGTCGCTGATCGTCTGGGAGGAAAGCGCCCCGCAGGAGCCGCCGCCCGGATTCATCCTCATCGAACATCGCAGCTATGGCGACACGGTTGTCACCCTGCTTCAGGCGCCGTGACCCCGGTTGCGCCGCGCTGCGGCGCCGGGTGACTGGAAAAGCGGCACGGATCGGTTTAAGTGTCGGAAAACAACACCGGAGACCGGCTCTTGAACCATGACACGGGCGGTCGTCAGACACGCGACGGCATCCGCATCTACCAGACCGAGGATTTCGCCGGCATGCACAGGGCCGGCGAGCTGGCCGCGCGCATCCTCGACGAGGTCGCGCCGCTTGTCGTTGTCGGCCAGACCACCGAGGCGCTTGACGATTTCATCCGCACGCGCGTCGAGGAGGCCGGCGCGACCAGCGCGACGATCGGCTACAAGGGCTATCAGCATGCCTCCTGCATCTCGGTCAACCACGTGGTCTGCCATGGCATTCCCGGCCCCAAGACGCTGAAGGACGGCGACATCCTGAACATTGACGTGACGGTGATCGTCGATGGATGGTTTGGCGATACCTCGCGCATGTATGTGGCGGGAAAACTCAGCCGCAAGGCCGAGCGCCTGATCGAGGTCACGCATGACGCGCTGATGCGCGGCATCGAGGCGGTCAGGCCGGGCAACACCTTCGGCGACATCGGCTATGCCATCCAGACCTTTGTCGAGGCGAACCGCATGTCGGTAGTGCGCGATTTCTGTGGCCACGGTCTGGGCCGGGTGTTCCACGCACCGCCCAACGTGCTGCATTACGGCCGCCCCGGCACCGGGCCTGTGCTGGAAGAGGGGATGTTCTTCACCATCGAGCCGATGGTGAACCTCGGTCGCCCGGAAACCAAGGTGCTGGCCGACGAATGGACCGCCGTGACCCGCGACAAGAGCCTGTCGGCGCAGTTCGAGCATTCGGTGGGCGTGACCCCGGACGGGGTCGACATCTTTACCCTGTCGCCGGCCGGCATGTTCCACCCGACCTACTGAGCTGATCCGCTGTCGGGCGGTGAGAGGATTTCCCGAAGCAGGGAAGCCCCTTTCCCGTGGCGCCAACCGCCCGGTGGTCTAGCTTGGACCGCAGATCCGACCCGAAGGAACCGCCTTTCATGACCACCGGCGCGCCGCGCGGCGTCTTCCTGATCCTCTCGATCTGCAATTTCGTGATCGGCATGGGCGCCTTCGCCCTGATCGGCATGGTCGAGCCTCTGGCAGAAGGGCTGGGCGTGCCGGTCACGGCGGCGGCCTCGCTGCTGACGGTCTACGCGGTGGGGTTCGCGATTTCCTCGCCGGTGCTGGTGGCGCTGACCGGCCGGATGGGGCGGCGGCGGGTGCTGGCGCTGGGCATGGCGGTGTTCGGGGTTACGACCCTTGCGGCGGCGGCAGCGCCGGACCTTGCGGTGCTCTATCCGCTGCGGGTTCTGGCGGCGATGGGGGCGGGACTGGTGACACCGGTGACGCTGGCCATCGCCGCCGCGCTGGCCCCGCCCGAGGGGCGCGGCCGCGCGCTGTCCGCGGTGTTCTTCGGGCTGACGGTCAGCCAGGTGCTGGGCGTGCCGGCGGGGGGCTGGCTGGCCTACACGTTCGGGTGGCGGGTGGTCTTTGTCCTGGTGGCGGTGCTGGTCGCCCCCTGCATCTGGCTGGTCTGGACGCGGGTGCCGGCCGGGTTGCGCTTTGCCCCGGTGTCGCTGCGCGATCTGGGCCGGACCCTGCTGGACGGGGTGGCGATGGCGACGGTCGGCTTTACCGTGGTCTTCATCGGCGCGATCTATGCGTTGTATACCTACCTGTCGCCGCTGCTGTCGCAGACCATGGGGTTCGGCCGCGACGGGGTGGCGCTGGCGCTGCTGGTCTTCGGGCTGGGCGCGCCGCTGGGCAACCTGGTCGGCGGGTGGATGGCCGACCGGCTGGGCGCGGAGCGCAGCCTGACCGGGGTCTGCCTGGTGCAGGTCGCGGTGCTGCCGCTGTTTGCGCTGCTGCCCCTGCCGGTGGCGGGATTGTTCGGGCTGATCTTTGTCTGGTCGCTGGTGGGGTGGGCGTTTTCGCCCAGCCAGCAGCTGCGGCTGGTGCAACTGGACCCGGCGCGGGCGCCGGTGCTGATGTCGCTGCATGCGGCGTCGATCTATGTCGGTATCGCCGCCGGGTCGGCGGCGGGCGGTGTCGTGGTGGCGCTGGCAGGGCTGTCGATGACCGGGCCGGCGGCGGGGGCGCTGGCGCTGGCGGCGCTGGGCGTGCTGCTGTGGTCGCATCGCGCGGCGGCGCTGCGGCGGGCCGGCTGACGGCGCTCGTCCCGGCCGCTGGCCGGAACCTCGCCCCGCCCGCCGTCCCATGCTGCTCGTTTCGCGGCGAAACCCGCGCCGCTATCGCATAACAGCACGGGTTGCATTAACCTTGGGGCAAATGGAGGTGTGCGATGACCCGAAGACTGGCCCTTACCCTGACCGGCGCCCTGCTGGGCACCGCCTC
This sequence comes from Thetidibacter halocola, assembly GCF_018224955.1. Lineage (GTDB taxonomy): Bacteria > Pseudomonadota > Alphaproteobacteria > Rhodobacterales > Rhodobacteraceae > Thetidibacter > Thetidibacter halocola. Next base: position 187,502 of record NZ_JAGTUU010000004.1, on the reverse strand, counting down.
GCCTTTGGTGGCGGACGGCGACGCGCTGGTGATCGCCAATGCGCGCGCCTCGGGTTTTGACACGCTGTTCTCCGGCGCCCGGCTGGGCGCGGCGGCGACGTCGCTGCGCAATGCGGGGCTGTCCGTGGCGGAGCGGACCGGGGCCGACGCAGCCGGCATGCGGGCCGCTTTCGCCGAATTCGTCGCCGGGCTGGCGCCGGGCGACGATCCGGTGATCGTGCTGCTGTCGGGAGACGTGGTGCACGGGGCGGCGGGGGCCTGGCTGCTGCCCGCCGGGATGCAGGCGCCCGACGCCGCGCGCGCCATGACCGAGGGCCTGTCGCTGGACGCCGTCCTGTCGGTGCTGGCCGGCTATCCCGGCCGTGCCGTCCTGCTGCTGGGCGAGGGTGACGCGGATCTCGGTGCCGAACCCTTTCTGCGCGCGGGTCCCGGCGCGCTGGACATCCCGCAGGGCGTAACGGTGCTGCGCGGCCCCGCCGTTGACGTTGCGCGTCTTGCGGTGGGCGATCTGGCACAGCCCGACCTCCGCCTGATCGAGGCCGCGCGACGCCGGGAACTGACGGTCGAGGGTTATGCTCCCGACGACCTGGTCCTGCTGCGCGCAGCAGATGTGGTCATCGCGCCGCCGCAGCCGCTGCCACCACCGCAGCCGCAGGCGGATGAACTGGCCTGGGCAATCGCGCAACGCACCGACTCGCCCGAGGGCTACCGGTCCTACCTGGACCGCTTTCCCGGCGGCCTGCATGCCGACGCGGCGCGGCAGCGGCTGGCGGCGATCGAGGCCGATCCCTTCTTCCGCGAGCGCCGCGCCGAGGAGGCGCTTGGCCTCGACCGCGAGGCGCGGCGCGACATCCAGCGCGACCTGACCCTGCTGGGCTACAGCACGCGCGGGATCGACGGCATCTTTGGCCGGGGCACGCGCAGCGCCATCGACCGCTGGCAGGCGGACAACGGACTGCCGCGAAGCTCTTTCCTCGACCGGGCGCAGGTCGATCGGCTGGACCGGCAGGCGGCGCAGCGGGCCGACGAGCTAGAGGAAGAGGCGCGGATCAAGCGCGAGGAAACCGAGCGGCGCGACCGAATAGCGTGGGAGTCCGTCACCGGCCCCAACGACGAAAGCGGGCTGCGTCGCTACCTTCAGCAATTCCCCGACGGCCTGTTTGCCGACCGTGCGGCGGAACTGCTGGCCGAGATCGAGGCGCGCCGCGCCGACCGCGCTGCCGAACGCGACCGCCGCGCCTGGGCGCAGGCCGAGGCGGCGGGAACCGAGGCGGCCTATCGCGCCTACCTGGCCGAATTCCCGGACGGTGCGTTCCGCCGCGACGCCGAGGACCGCCTGCGCCGCCTGACCCGGCCCGACCCCGAGGAGGATGCACGCGCCGCGGCCCGCCGCGCCGAAGAGGCGCTGAACCTCAACGCGATCACCCGCCGGCTGGTCGAGGCGCGACTGGATCAACTGGGACTCAGGCCGGGCGATGTGGACGGGCGCTTTGACGATCGCACGCGCCGCGCCATCCGCCGGTTCCAGCAGGATCGCGGACTGGTTGCGACAGGCTATCTCGACCAGGACACGGTGGTGCGGCTGCTGGCGGTAGGCATCCTGCGGCAATGAGAGAAAAGGTCAGCCTGCCTGACGCAATGTTTCGCGCGCGAAACATTGCGTTCATTTGAAACGATTCTTTTCACGAATCGGCAATATGTCCTGCCTGACTCCTGCTGCGGCGCGCAGCGTCCGGTTTGAGCCATCTCAAGGCGCAGAGGCGCAAGACCTGTCATAATTCTTTTGTATTCAAAAAAGAGGGACGCGGCATGGCACCGGATGGACAGGCTGAAAAGATCGTGAATGGCAAGGCGGCAACGGACTTGGACGCAACGCTACCGGACGTTGCGCCCGAGAAGCGCGACACCAAGGCCTCGGAGGATCAGACTCCTTCCCGGCACCATGCGCCGACCCCGGACGAGATCCACCGCGCCTTCGAGACGGGGAAATATCCCTATGACACGCGTATGTCGCGCCGGTCCTACGAAAAGCAGAAGGCGCAGCTTCAGGCCGAGTTGCTCAAGGTGCAGATCTGGGCGCAGGAGACGGGACAGAAATTCGTCCTGATCTTCGAGGGCCGCGATGCCGCCGGCAAGGGCGGAACGATCAAGCGCTTTACCGAGCACCTGAATCCGAGAGCGGCGCGGGTCGTGGCGCTGAACAAGCCCTCGGACGTGGAGCGCGGCCAATGGTATTTCCAGCGCTACATCCAGCACCTGCCCACCGCTGGCGAGATCGTCCTGTATGACCGTTCGTGGTACAACCGCGCGGGCGTCGAACGGGTCATGGGGTTCTGCGAGCCCAACGACTATCTCGAATTCATGCGCCAGGTGCCCGACCTGGAGCGGATGCTGGTCCGGTCGGGAATCCACCTGTGCAAATACTGGTTCTCGGTCACCCAGGAAGAGCAGCGCCGCCGCTTTGACAGCCGCGAGACCGATCCGCTGAAACAGTGGAAGCTGAGCCCGATCGACAAGGCGAGCCTCGACAAGTGGGAGGATTACACCGAGGCAAAGGAAGCGATGTTCTTCTACACCGACACCGCCGACGCGCCCTGGACGGTGGTCAAGTCCGACGACAAGAAGCGCGCGCGGCTGAACTGCATGCGGCATTTCCTGTCGACGATCGACTATCCCGGCAAGGATCACCGGATCGCCAAGGCGCCCGATCCGCTGATCGTTGGTGGCGCGGGGCATGTGATCCACCGGTCCGACCATATCCTTGGCAAGGCTCTTCATCCCGACACGCGTCGGGTCTGAGCCGGCCCGGCGTGGCGCGCCTTGGGGAGGGGTGCGCCACGTCCGGATACTCGGCGGTCACCGCAGGTCGCCGAGAGTGTCCATCAGCGGCGCCATCCCGGCGAAGGTGTCGAGCAGAGCGGCGCGCGGATCGGCCTGAAGCGCGGCGTCCAGGCCGTCCTGCCAGACGACCAGCCCCTTGCGCATCAACAGGTCGGCACGCGGGTGATCGGCGGGACAGGGTTGGGGGGGATGCTTGAGTTCGGGGGAGGGGATTCGCCATCCGCCCTCGGCAAGGAGCCGCGCCACTTTCTCGCCAGGAACGCCTGCGACGGTCTCACGCCAGGCGGCCAGTTGGGTGGGTTCAAAGCCCCTGATGCCGGCCCCGGCGGTCGCATAGTCGGGCGACAGACCGAACATCCACGCCCGCCCGTCGGCCAGAGACCACATCAGGTGCAGGTGGACGTGATAGGGCGTCTTGTCCTCGGAAAAGCGGATGTCGCGATGCGGACGAAAGAGTTTCGTGCGAACCATTTCGCCGAACCGGGCCCGCAACACTGGTGCGATGTCGGCCAGCAGCCGTTCGGCGGGGCGTTTCAGGCGGGCGTCGTAGCGCGCCTTGTTGGCTTCGAACCAGCTGCGGTCGTTGTTCCGCGCCAACTCCGACAGGAAGGCGCGGGCATCGGCGTAAAGGGCGCCGGTCTCGACAGGATCTGGCATGGGCACTTCTGTTCCCGATGACGCTGGGGAAGCCTAGCACGAAACCGCCGGTGCCGCGCCTGCTTCTTGCGGCGCGGGCCGGGATCGCTACATCTTTCAGCGATCGACAGGAGGAGTGCCATGATCCGAAGCGCCTGCGCTGCCCTCGCCGCCTGCTTCTGTGGGCCGGTCGCCGCCCATCCGCACATCTTCGTAGACAGCGCGTTGCGGGTCGTGGTCGAGGACGGCCTCGCGGTGGCGGTCGAGCTGACCTGGACCTGGGACGATTTCTTTTCGCTGCTGATCTTCGAGGACATGGGGCTGGACCCCGATGCCGATGGTGTGCTGACCCCGCAGGAGTTGGTGACGCTGCGGGGCTTCGACCTGGTGGAATGGCCGCCTGGGTTCGAGGGCGATCTCTACGCCTGGTCGGAGGGGCGCAAGATCGAGATGGGCTTTCCCGAGGCGACGGGCATTTCGGTCGAGGCCGGGCGCATCGTGTCGAGCCACCGCCGCAGCCTGCCCGCCGTGCCTGCCTCCGCGCTTGAGCTGAAGCAATACGATCCCACCTTTTACGTCGCCTATTCGCTGCGCGACGCCATCGCCTCTGGCGGGTGCGAGGTGCGGGTGGCGCCACATGATCCGCAGGCGGCGGAGAAAGTGCTGGAGAAGGCCCTGGAGGAGACGCCCGAGGACATGTTCGCCGAGATCCAGCTTGGCGAGCACTATGCCGATACAGTGCGCCTGCGATGCGACGCGTCCTGATCGTGGCCGCGGCGGCGGTCGTCGCCCTGGCGGCCTGGCTGTGGCTGCTGGGCGGGGACGGGCAGGTCGCGGTCTGGGCGGCCGAGGGCCAGCGCGCGGCGCAGAACGCCATGGCGCAGGGTCTGCGCGCTCTGCGGGCGGGCGACCCGGGCGCGTTGACGGCGCTGCTGACGGTGTGTTTCGGCTATGGCTTCTTTCATGCTGCGGGGCCGGGCCACGGCAAGCTGCTGATCGGCGGTTATGGCGTGGCGCAGGCGGTGCCCTTGGCGCGGCTGTCGGGTCTGGCGCTGGCGTCGAGCCTTGCGCAGGCGGGCAGCGCTGTGGCGCTGGTCTATGGCGCGCTGTGGCTGCTGGGCTGGGGCCGCTCCGAGATGGAGGGGCTGGCCGAGGCGTGGCTTGCGCCTCTGTCCCACGCGGCGATCGCGGCGATTGGGCTGTGGCTGGTGGCGCGGGGCGCGCGCCGGCTGTGGGGGGCGCGGGTGGTTCATCACAAGGCGCATGATCATGGACATTCCGGCGATGGGATCTGCGAGAGTTGCGGCCACGCGCATGGACCGACGGTCGAAGAGGCCGCCTCGGTCCGCAATTGGCGGGATGCGGCGCTCTTGATCGGCGCAGTGGCGATCCGGCCCTGCACCGGGGCGCTGTTCCTGCTGATCCTGACCTGGCGCATGGACTTGGTCTGGCAGGGGATCGCCGGGACGGTGGCGATGGCGCTGGGAACCGCTTCGGTCACGCTGGCGGTGGCAGTGGCGGCGGTATCTTTCCGTGAAGGTGCGCTGGCGCGGCTGGTCTCGGGCGGCGGTCCGGGCGCGCTGCGCGGCGCGGCGCTGGTCGAGATGCTGGCGGGCGGCGTGGTGGCGGCGCTGGCGGTGCAGTTGCTGTTGCGCGCGATGTGAGGCGGGGTCCGGGGGCTCTGCCCTCGTCGCGTGTGCTGCGCTTTCTCGAGGTATTCGTGGCTAAGAGAGGCCTTGGGGCCGGGATAGGTTCCTCCTTGCCGAGGTGTCGCGTCTGGGCTTGTGACGGCGGCGCCGGTTGCTTATGGCTCGGCTTATGACGGCATTGGCAATGACATTCGGCGGCCACCTGCGGGCGGTCCTGGCGCTTGGCCTGCCCCTCGTGGGCGGGCACCTGGCGCAATTCGCCATCGGCCTGACCGACACGATCATGGTGGGCTGGTACGGCGTGCCGGAACTGGCGGCGCTGACGCTGTCGGCGTCGTATTTCTTTACGCTCTACATCCTGGGATCGGGCTTTGCCTGGGCGATCATGCCGATGGTGGCGACCTTTGCCGCGCGGGGCGACGAGGTGATGATCCGCCGGTCGACGCGCATGGCGCTATGGCTGTCGATCCTCTATTTCGCGGCGGTCCTGCCGCTATTGCTGTTCGCCGGGCCGATCCTTCGGACGTTGGGGCAGGATCCCGAGATCGCCGCGCTGGCCGGGCGCTACCTGCGGCTCGTGGGCTGGGGGATGCTGCCGGCGCTGGGCGTGATGGTGCTGAAGAACTACCTCGCCGGGCTGGAGCACACGCGCGCGGTGCTGTGGATCACGGTCGCGGGGGCGGTGGCGAACGGACTGGCGAATTACGCGCTGATCTTCGGCAACTGGGGGATGCCCGAACTGGGGATCGAGGGGGCGGCGCTGGCCTCGGTCGTGGCGAACGCCGTCATGCTGGGCTGCGTTCTGGCCTACGCGCTACGGCGGCTGCCCGAGCACCGGCTGATGGTGCGCTTCTGGCGGCCCGACTGGGAGATGTTCGCCCGGGTGTTTTCGCTGGGTCTGCCGATAGGGCTGACGGCGCTGGCCGAGGTGGCGCTGTTCGCGGCGTCCTCGGTGATGATGGGCTGGCTGGGCACGGTGACGCTGGCGGCGCATGGGGTGGCGATCCAGATCGCATCGGCGGCCTTCATGTTGCAATTGGGCCTGTCGAATGCGGCGACCGTGCGGGCGGGAAACGCGCTGGGGCGGGGCGATGCGCGGCACCTGGTCATGGGGGCGCGGGCGGCGCTGCTGCTGGGCGCGCTGGGCGTGGCGCTGTCGGTCTTGGCCTTTCTCGGGGCACCGGAATTCCTGCTGGGTGCCTTCGTGGGCTCGGACGAGCCAGCGCGCGACGCGATCCTTGCGACAGGCACGGGCCTTCTGGCGATGGCGGCTCTGTTCCAACTGGGTGACGCGGCGCAGGTCATCCATCTGGGCCTATTGCGCGGTTTGCAGGATACGCGGGTGCCGATGGTGATGGCGGCGCTGGCCTATTGGGGTGTCGGCATGCCCGCCGCCTGGGTCTGCGCCTTTCCGCTGGGGCTGGGCGGGATCGGCGTCTGGCTGGGCCTCAGCATCGGGCTGGCGGTCGCGGCGCTGGGCCTCGGCTGGCGGTTCTGGACGAAGGGCGCGGCCATGCTGGGCGCGCAGGCGGGGGGCGCGGTGCGGGCCTGAGGCTTGCGCCCGGGCCGCGCGCGCCGTAAGGGGGCGCATTGCCACAAGGAGAGGTGTCATGGGCTTCAAGATGGGGATCGTGGGTCTGCCCAACGTGGGCAAGTCGACGCTGTTCAACGCGCTGACGCGGACGGCGGCGGCGCAGGCGGCGAATTTCCCCTTCTGCACGATCGAGCCCAATGTGGGCGAGGTCGCGGTGCCCGATCTGCGGCTCGACCGGCTGGCGAAGATCGCGCAGTCGCGGCAGGTGATCCCGACGCGCATGACCTTTGTCGACATCGCCGGGCTGGTGAAGGGTGCCAGCAAGGGTGAGGGGCTGGGCAACCAGTTCCTCGCCAATATCCGCGAGGTCGACGCCATCGCCCATGTGCTGCGTTGCTTCGAGGATGACGACGTCACCCATGTTGAGGGGCGCGTCGATCCGGTGGCCGATGCCGACACGATCGAGACGGAATTGATCATCGCCGACATGGAATCGCTGGAAAAGCGCCTTCAGAACATCGTGCGCAAGGTGCGCGGCGGCGACAAGGAGGCGATCCAGCAGGAGCGCCTGATGAAACAGGCGCTGGCCGTGCTGGAAACGGGCCAGCCGGCGCGGGTCGTAAAGGTGGATGCCGAGGACGCCAAGGCCTGGCGGATGTTGCAGCTGCTGACCTCCAAGCCGGTGCTGTATGTCTGCAACGTCGACGAATCCGAGGCGGCAAGCGGCAACGCCCATTCCGAGGCGGTGGCGAAGATGGCCGCGGCGCAGGGCAACAGCCACGTGGTGATCTCGGCCAAGATCGAGGAAGAGATCAGCCAGCTGGACCCGGACGAGGCCGAGATGTTCCTGTCGGAACTGGGGTTGGAGGAGGCCGGGCTCGACCGTCTGATCAAGGCGGGATACGAGTTGCTGGGGCTTCAGACCTATTTCACCGTGGGGCCAAAGGAGGCGCGCGCCTGGACGATCCGCAAGGGCACGCTGGCGCCGCAGGCGGCGGGCGTGATCCACGGCGATTTCGAGAAGGGCTTCATCCGGGCCGAGACCATCGCCTATGACGATTACGTCTCTCTGAACGGCGAGCAGGGGGCGAAGGACGCGGGCAAGATGCGGTCCGAGGGCAAGACCTATCTCGTGCAGGACGGCGACGTCATGCACTTCCTGTTCAACACCTGAAAACGCCCGGGTGATTCCGGTCAGGGTGCCCGTGCTGCGGCGCAGCGCGGGTTTCGGTCGTTTTTGCACCGCTACGCTTAATTGTTCAGCCGCTCACCGCCCGATTTCCGGGCAGTGCTGAGTGGTGTGCCTAATATTAGGTCAAATTTTACCGCTCGGCTGGCGGGACTGGCGAATTGCCTGCGATTCCCGCGCCTCACCCCGTCTTAATCCCGTTGCGGCGGTCGCATAGGCGACGTCGATGCCGCGCGGGGGCCGGTCCTGGCAGACGTTTGACCCCCGCACGACTGCAACAAGATTGCTGCGGCGCGGGACGTAGCACGGGCTTGGCCTGTGTCAAAGCCCTGGAACCCATGCGCCGTGGCCCCATGAGGGGGACTCCCGGAATGACTTCGAAACTTCTCGCCACGCTGCCCGCCGCCGCCCTGCTGCTTTCGGCCACGTCGGCGCTGGCACAGGATTGCCCGATCAAGGTCGGCGTCCTGCACTCGCTGTCGGGCACCATGGCGATCTCGGAAACGACGCTGAAGGACACGGTCGAGATGCTGGTCGCCCAGCAGAACGAAAAGGGCGGCCTGCTCGGCTGCCAGCTGGAGGCGGTCGTTGTCGACCCGGCCTCGGACTGGCCGCTCTTCGCAGAAAAGGCACGCGAGTTGCTGACCGTGCACAATGTCGACGTAATCTTCGGCAACTGGACTTCGGTGTCGCGCAAGTCCGTGCTGCCGGTGATCGAGGAACTGAACGGCCTGCTGTTCTACCCCGTGCAATACGAGGGCGAGGAAAGCTCCAAGAACGTGTTCTACACCGGCGCCGCGCCGAACCAGCAGGCGATCCCGGCCACCGACTATTTCCTCGAGGAACTGGGGGTCGAGAAATTCGCCCTGCTCGGCACCGACTATGTCTATCCGCGCACCACGAACAACATCCTCGAAAGCTACCTGATCTCCAAGGGCATCGCGAAAGAGGACATCTTCGTGAACTACACGCCCTTCGGCCATTCCGACTGGTCGACCATCGTCTCGGACGTGGTGGCGCTGGGCGCGGACGGCAAGCAGGTGGGCGTGATCAGCACGATCAACGGCGACGCCAATATCGGCTTCTACAAGGAACTGGCGGCGCAGGGCGTTTCGGCCGACGACATCCCCGTCGTGGCCTTCTCGGTCGGTGAAGAGGAACTCTCGGGTCTCGACACGTCGAACCTCGTCGGCCACCTGGCCGCCTGGAACTACTTCATGTCCGCCGACACGCCGGAAAACGCGTCGTTCATCGAGGCGTGGCATGCCTATATCGGCAACACCGACCGCGTGACCAACGACCCGATGGAGGCGCATTACATCGGCTTCAACATGTGGGTGAACGCGGCCACCGCCGCCGGCTCCACCGACGTCGACGCCGTGCGCATGGCGATGTATGGCCAGACCTTCCCGAACCTGACGGGCGGCATGGCCGAGATGCTGCCGAACCACCACCTGTCCAAGCCGGTGCTGATCGGCGAGATCCGCGCCGATGGCCAGTTCGACATCATCAGCCAGACCGACCCGGTGCCGGGCGACGCCTGGACCGACTTCCTGCCGGAATCGGCCGTGCTGACCTCGGACTGGAAGGACCTGGGCTGCGGCATGTACAACACGCAGACCTCGACCTGCGTGCAGATCAAGTCGAACTACTGAGCTGACGGGGACGCGGGCCGCCTTGGCGGGTCCGCGTCCTTCGCGCCCCGGCCCCGGGCCGGGGCCTCCTCTCCATTCCCCCCGGAAAGTGACTGGATGCTTCGCGCCCTTGTGCTGTCCTTTCTGCTGCTGACCGGGCTGATTGCGCCGGCCACAGCGCAGACCGACCTTCAGACCATTCTCCAGACCCATGCCGCCGAGGTCGAAAGCCCGGGCCGCCAGTCCGTCGGCATCGTGCTGAACGACCTGGCCGCCAGCGGCCTGCCCGGCGTCGCGGCCTTTCTCGAGGCCTGGCAGGGGCGCGAGGTCGTGCGCAACGCGCAGGACGGGCTGTTCTACCGGCAGGGCCGTGCCCAGGGCAACGACGTGCCGCTGCTGGACATCGCGACCGGCGCGCCCGCGGGCACAGCGCCGAAATCCGCGCTGACCGAAAGCCGCCCCAATGGCGGTGTCCGGCGCGAGATCGCCAGCGCGCTGGTGCGCTTCCAGCTGTCCGATCCCGATATCGCCAAGCGCAGCGCCGCGGTCGATTCCATCGCCCGCAGCCCCGACCCAGAACAGGTGGCGCTGCTGGCCGAGAGCATCGACGACGAACCCGACCCGGCGCTGAAGATGCGCAAGGAACAGCTGGCGCTGATGCTGACCGCCCGCTTCGGCGAGACGACCGAGGCCCGCGTCGAGGCGATCGAGGCGCTGGCGGGCAGCCTGAGCCTGGACGTGCGCGCGACGCTGAACCAGATCCTGACGACGACCGATGGCGTCGCCGCCGAGGCGCCGCAGGCCAACATCGCCCGGCTGCGCGAACCCGGCATCGATATGCCGTTGTTCACCGCCTATCGCGAACTGGTCGACGCGGGCCTTGCCCCGCCGCGCGTTCCGCCCGCCCAGCTCAAGGAGGCGTTGGCGCAGCATGTCGAGGGCGGCACGGTCGCGGGCATTCCGCTGGCCCAGCTGTCCGATCCCGCCCGCCGCGAGGAAGCTTACCAGGCGCTGGCGGCGCAGGGCCTCGTGGCCCCCACGGTGCCCGAGGCGGATTTCAACCGCGCGCTGGAAGCCCATGTCTTCTACAGCGCCTATGCCGAGACCGACCCGGCCGTGACGGATGCCGCGCGTCGCACGCTGGACGCGATCCAGACCAAGGTGGGGGTCAACCAGACAGCCGACATCGCGCTGGACGCGCTCAGCCTCGCCTCGATCTACTTCCTCGCCGCCATCGGGCTTGCCATCACCTTCGGCGTGATGGGCGTCATAAACATGGCCCATGGCGAGTTCATCATGATGGGCGCCTACACGGGCTATGTGGTGCAGCTGTTCATCCCGAACTACACGCTGTCGCTGGTCGTGGCGCTGCCGCTGGCCTTTGCTGTGACCTTTGCCGCGGGCGTGGCGATGGAGCGGCTGGTGATCCGGTGGCTGTATCACCGCCCGCTGGAAACGCTGCTCGCGACCTTCGGCATCTCCATCGCGCTGCAACAGCTGGCCAAGAACATCTTCGGCACGCAGGCCCGCCCGCTGACCTCGCCGGGCTGGCTGGATGGTGCGCTGGTGATCAATGAGGTGATCCAGATCAGCTATATCCGCATCGCGATCTTCGTCCTCGCGCTGATCTTCCTTGGGCTGATCCTGTTCGCGCTGAACCGCACGCGGCTGGGACTCGAGGTGCGGGCGGTCACGCAGAACCCCGGCATGGCGGCCAGCATGGGCATCGACCCGGACCGCATCAACATGCTGACCTTCGGTCTGGGGTCCGGCATCGCGGGCATCGCGGGCGTCGCCATCGGGCTTTACGCCAAGGTCACCTCCGAGATGGGGCAGGACTATATCGTGCAAAGCTTCATGACCGTGGTCGTGGGCGGTGTCGGCAATGTCTGGGGCACGCTGGCGGGGGCCACGCTGATCGGCGGGCTGCAAAAGGGGATCGAGTGGTTCAACCCGTCCAACACGCTGGCGGCGCAGACCTACATGATCCTGTTCATCATCCTGTTCATCCAGTTCCGCCCCAAGGGCATCGTCGCCCTCAAGGGCCGCGCGGCGGGGGATTGAGCGATGACCTTTACCGCCACCAATGCGCGCCCTGCGCCCCGCCGCAGTTTCATCGCGCAGAATCCGTCCGTCCTGTGGTTCCTGCTGGCGCTGGCCGTCTTTACCCTGGGCGTCACGCTGCTGTCCGAGGCGACGGGGACCGGGTTCCTGTCCACCTCCTTCGTCAAGACGCTGGGCAAGACGCTGTGCCTCTGCCTGGTCGCCATCGCGATGGACGTGGTCTGGGGCTATTGCGGCATTCTCAGCCTGGGTCACATGGCCTTTTTCGGCATCGGCGGCTACGCCATCGGCATGTGGCTGATGTATGCCCGGACCGAGATCATCGTGACCCGCTCGCTGATGGCCGCGCCCATTCCGCCCACCGAGCAGGAGATCGTCGACTCCATCGGCACGCAGATATTCGGCGTGGTGGGCAGTTCGGAATTCCCGCTGATCTGGTCCTTCGCCGACTCGTTGTTCCTGCAACTGCTCATGGTCATCGCGGTGCCGGGGCTGCTGGCGCTGGTCTTTGGCTGGCTCGCCTTTCGCAGCCGCGTGACCGGCGTCTACCTGTCGATCCTGACGCAGGCGATGACGCTGGCGCTGTCGCTGTACCTGTTCCAGAACGACTCGGGCCTGCGCGGCAACAATGGCCTCTCGGGTCTTCAGAACATCCCGGGACTGGAGGAGATGGGGCAGGCGACGCTGTCGATCGTCTTCTTCTGGGCTTCGGCGCTGGCGTTGGGGATGGGTTACGTGATGTTTGCCTGGGTCGTCTCGGGCAAGATGGGCAGCGTGATCCGCGGCATCCGTGACAACGAGGCGCGGGTGCGGTTCCTGGGCTATCCCGTAGAGAGGTTCAAGCTGTTCGTCTTTACCCTGACGGCGGTGGTCGCGGCCATCGCGGGCGCGCTCTATTACCCGCAGGCGGGCATCATCAACCCGGCCGAAATCGCGCCCATCGCCTCAATCTACCTGGCGGTCTGGGTGGCCATTGGCGGGCGCGGGCGGCTGTATGGCGCGGCGATCGGCGCGGCCTTCGTCTCGCTCCTGTCGTCGTGGTTCACCGGCGGCGGCGCGCCGGACATCAACCTGGGCTTCTACCGCATCCAGTGGACGGACTGGTGGCTGATCCTGCTGGGCCTGTCCTTTGTCGCGGTCACGCTGTTCGCGCCCAAGGGCATCGGCGGCCTGTTCGACCTGCTGTCGCATCGCCACGCACCCGACCGGGTGGGCGATTACGGCCCCGACAAGGGCGCCCTGCGGGCCGAGGAAGGCTCTGAACCGGAGGAGGCCAAATGAGCACGCTGCTGGAACTCTCCGGCGTCTCGGTCAGCTTTGACGGGTTCAAGGCGATCAACAACCTGTCCTTCCAGATCGGCGAACCCGAGATGCGCGCCATTATCGGCCCGAATGGCGCGGGCAAGACGACCTTCATGGACATCATCACCGGCAAGACCCGGCCCGACGAAGGCCGCGTCCTGTGGGGCGAAAAGGGCGTCTCGCTGCTGTCCATGTCCGAAAGCCAGATCGCCCAGGCGGGCATCGGGCGGAAGTTCCAGAAACCAACCGTGTTCGAGGCGCAGACCGTGCGCGAGAACCTGGCCATGGCGCTGAAGAACAAGCGCGGGCCCTTCGACGTGCTGTTCTATCGCAAGAGCGCCGAGGGTGCGGCCCGGATCGACGCCATCGCCGAGGAAATCGGCCTGACCTCGGACCTGGCCCGCCCTGCGGGCGAACTCAGCCACGGGCAGAAGCAATGGCTGGAAATCGGGATGCTGCTGGCGCAGGATCCGCGCCTGCTGCTGGTGGACGAGCCCGCAGCAGGAATGACGCCCTCTGAGCGCGAGCACACGACCGACCTGTTGAAGCGCGCGGCGCAGACACGCGCGGTGGTGGTGGTGGAGCATGACATGGAATTCGTCCGTCGGCTCGACTGCAAGGTGACGGTGCTGCACGAAGGGTCCGTGCTGGCCGAGGGGCGGCTGGATCACGTGACACAGAACAAGGACGTCATCGACGTCTACCTGGGGCGATAAGATGCTGGAAGTCCGCGACCTCACCCTGAAATACGGCCAGAGCCAGATCCTGCACGGCATCTCCCTGAAGGCGGAACCGGGCAAGGTGACCTGTGTCATGGGCACGAACGGCGTGGGCAAGACCTCGCTGCTCAAGGCCATCGCCGGGCGGCACCCGTTCGCGGCGGGGTCCATCACGCTGGATGGCCGCGACCTGGGCCACCCCACGGCCTTCGCCGCCGCCAAGGCGGGCATCGCCTATGTCCCGCAGGGGCGCGAGGTGTTCCCGCTGCTGACGGTCGAGGAAAATCTCGAGGCCGGGTTCGCCTGCCTGCCCAAGGCCGAGCACACCATTCCCGACCGCATCTTCGACCTGTTCCCGATCCTCAAGGACTTCTTGCAGCGCCGGGGCGGCGACCTGTCGGGCGGGCAGCAGCAACAGCTGGCCATCGCCCGCGCGCTGATCACCCGGCCCCGCGTGTTGCTGCTGGATGAGCCGACCGAGGGCATCCAGCCCAACATCATCAAGCAGATCGGCAAGGTGATCGAGCTGCTGCGCGACGAGGGCGAGATCGCCGTCATCCTGGTGGAACAGTATTTCGACTTTGCCGTGGGGCTGGCCGACCGGGTGGCAGTCATGGACCGGGGCGCGGTCAGCTATCGCACCGAACAGGCCCGCGAGGACCGTGACAGGCTGCTTCAGGCGGTGTCGATCTGACAAACCGCTTGGCAAGCTGCCCTGCGCGCCCTAAGAGGCGGACATGACACAGGCCATGCGACTCCGACGACCCTGACTCGCCCTGCGACCCTTCAAGGGGTCGCAATTGCTCCTGTCTGCCTTCCACACAGCTTGACTTGCCCCGGTGCGCTTGCCACCAATCGGGCTCTCATTCCTCGAGGACGTTCCCATGATCCCCTCCGTTCTGCCGACCTATTCCCGCGCACCGCTGCATTTCGTCAAAGGCGAAGGCAGCTGGCTGATCGAGGAGGACGGGCGCCGATTCCTCGACCTCGGCTCCGGCATCGCGGTGAACGCGCTGGGGCATGCCCATCCAGACCTGGTCAAGGCGCTGACCGACCAGGCGCAGATGCTGTGGCATGTCTCGAACCTCTACGAGATCCCGCAGCAGCAGGCGCTGGCCGACAAGCTGGTGGCGGCGACCTTTGCCGACACGGTGTTCTTCACCAACTCGGGGACCGAAAGCTGCGAACTGGCGGTCAAGATGGCGCGGAAATACTGGTATGACAAAGGCCACCCTGAAAAGACCGAGATCATCACCTTTTCCGGGTCGTTCCACGGACGGTCGTCGGCGGGCATCGCCGCGGCCGGGTCCGAGAAGATGACCAAGGGCTTCGCGCCGCTCCTGCCGGGATTCAAGCACCTGGCGTGGGGCGACCACGAGGCGCTTTATGCCGCCTTCGACGAGACCACCGCCGCCGTGCTGGTGGAACCCGTGCAGGGTGAGGGCGGCATCCGTCCGATGCCCGACCAGTGCCTCAAGGGCCTGCGCGCGCTTTGCGACGAGAAGGGCGTGCTGCTGATCCTCGACGAGGTGCAATGCGGCATGGGCCGGACCGGGCGCCTCTTTGCCCATGAATGGGCGGGCATCGCGCCCGATATCATGATGGTCGCCAAGGGCATTGGCGGCGGTTTCCCCCTCGGCGCGGTTCTGGCCACCGAAGAGGCGGCCTCGGGCATGACGCCCGGCACCCATGGCTCGACCTATGGCGGCAACCCGCTGGCCTGCGCCGTGGGCTGCGCGGTGATGGATCACGTGGCCGATCCCGACTTCCTCGCCGGCGTGAACCGCCGTGCGGGCCATTTGCGGCAGAAACTCGAAGGTCTGGTCGCCGACCATCCGGATATCTTCGAGTCCGTGCGCGGCTCCGGTATGATGCTGGGCCTGAAATGCAAGGTCGCGCCGGCGGATTTCGTCAAGGCGGGCTATGCCGCGCAGGTCATCACCGTGCCCGCCGCCGACAACGTGGTGCGCCTGCTGCCGCCGCTGACCCTGTCGGAGGACGAGATCGCCGAGGCGCTGGTGCGCCTCGACAAGGCCGCCACTGCGCTCGAGGCACACCCGGCCTGATCTTCATCTTGCCAAACAAAACTCCGGGGCCCGGGGCAGAGCCCCGGTCCGACCCCGCCACGAAAGACCCGACCGATGAACCACTTCCTCGACATCCACAAGACCGACAAGGACCAGCTTCGGTTGATCATCGACAGCGCGAAGGCGATGAAGACTGCCCGCGACGGCCAGCCCAAGGCTGCGACGGATCACGATCTGCCGCTGAAGGATCGCATGGTCGCGCTGATCTTCGAGAAGCCGTCGACCCGGACGCGCACCTCCTTCGACGTGGGCGTGCGCCAGATGGGCGGGCAGACCATGGTGCTTTCGGGCAGTGACATGCAGCTGGGCCATGGCGAGACTATCGCCGACACCGCGCGCGTCATGAGCCGCTATGTCGACATGATCATGATCCGCACCTTCGACGAGTCGGTGCTGGAGGAGATGGCCGAATACGCCACCGTCCCTGTGATCAATGGCCTGACGGACCGCACCCATCCCTGCCAGATCATGGCCGACGTGCTGACCTACGAAGAGCATCGCGGCCCGATCGCGGGCAAGAAGGTGGTCTGGTGCGGTGACGGCAACAATGTCTGCGCCTCCTTCCTGCACGCGGCGGGGCAGTTCGGGTTCGACCTGACCTTTACCGGGCCGGTGCAGCTGGATCCCGAGATGGAATTCGTGGGTTTTGCCCGCAACCAGGGGGTCGCCGTCACGATCGAGCGTGACCCGACAAAGGCAGTCGAGGGCGCCGACCTGGTCGTGACCGACACCTGGATCAGCATGCATGACGCGCAATCGGCGCGCGAGCGGCGGCACAACATGCTGCGGCCCTACCAGGTGAACGCGCGGCTGATGGAACGCGCCAAGCCCGATGCGCTGTTCATGCATTGCCTGCCCGCGCATCGCGAGGAGGAGGTCACGTCCGAGGTGATGGACGGTCCGAACTCTGTCATCTGGGACGAGGCCGAGAACCGGCTCCATGCCCAGAAGGCCATCATGCGCTGGTGCCTGGGCGCCTGATGGCGCGCTTCCGGACGCCCCGGCTGCGGGCCCTTTGGCCCCGCAGCGGCCCGCCCTCCAGCCGCGCCGGTCACGTGCCGCGCGGCTTGGCGCGCAGGGTCGGGTCTGCCTCGCGCGGGTCCTCGGGCCAGGGATGGCGCGGGTAACGCGCCCGCATCTCCTTGCGCACCTCGGCATAGGACCCGTCCCAGAAGCCCGGCAGATCCATCGTGGTCTGGACCGGGCGTTGGGCGGGCGAGAGCAGCGTGACCTTGAGCGGCGTGCTGCCCACCATCGGGTGGCTGCGCTGGCCGAACATCTCTTGCAGGCGGAGCGCGATTTCCGGGTGTTCGCCGGAGTAGTCGATGGGGATCTGGCGGCCGAGCGGGGTGGTGAACTGGCTCGGTGCGACCTCGTCCAGCGCTTGCATCTGTCCCCAGTCGAGCTGTGCGCGCAGGGCGGGCAGAAGGTCGAACCGCTTCCAGTCGTCGGCGCTGCGGACGCCGCCGAGGAAGGGCAGCAACCAATCCTCGGCGGTCTCTATCAGTGCGCTGTCGGACATGTCTGGCAGGTTGAGCCCGGCCTGTCGGCCGATTTGCACTCGCGCGATGAAGCGGCGGGCGGCGTCGGAGGGCATCAGTCCAAGCTCGCGCACGCCGTCCAGCATGGCGCGGGCGATGGTCTCGGGCGGGGCGTCGGACCAGACCCGGT
The DNA here is from genome assembly GCF_018224955.1 of Thetidibacter halocola. Lineage (GTDB taxonomy): Bacteria > Pseudomonadota > Alphaproteobacteria > Rhodobacterales > Rhodobacteraceae > Thetidibacter > Thetidibacter halocola. Next base: position 170,176 of record NZ_JAGTUU010000004.1, on the reverse strand, counting down.
CGTCGAGCGCGATGGCACCCAAGCGCTCCTGTCGGCGCGCCGTCACACGGCGGTCGCGGCGCGACCATTCACAGATTTCAACCCAGCCCAGCTGGTCGGAAAACAGCGCGCGCAGGGCGCTTTCGGCGATGGGGATGGCCTGGCGGATGCGGGCCTCGCGCGGGTCGCCGTCGGTGTCGGTGACGACGATTAGCCGTTGGCCTGCTAGCGTGTCGGCGGCGTCCATCACCGCGCCCTTGCCGCCCGAAAGCTGGAACCGGGGGGCGTCGCCCTTGCGCCTGAGGCCGATCCGGTCGGGATAGGCCAGCGCGGCCTGTTCGGCGGCGCTGTGGTCCGCGTTCTGTGTTTTGACAATTCTGCCAAGGCGTTGTGCCTCGGAGCGGATGCGATCAACGGCGCTGCGATTGAGCGCGGCGGCGTGCGTCTGGGCAAAGCGTTTCGGGTCGCGGATCGCCTCAAGACGAAGGGACAGATCTGTGGAAGATCCTGTGAGCGGATCGCGTTCGGACAAGAGTGAGGCCAGGTTTGCTGCCTCTGGCCCCGAAATCGCCAGCATATGTGCAAGCCTTGGATGCAGCGGAAGGCGCGCCAGAAGGCGTCCGTGATCGGTGATCCGGTCGCTTTTGTCCAAGGCGCCCAGCAAGCGCAGAAGCGCGCGGGATTCTGTGAAAACGCCCGGGTTGGGTGGCGTAAGAAACGGCAGAGCCTGTGGATCGGCGCCCCAAAGCGCCAGTTCCAACGCCAGGGGCGCCAGGTCTGCCGTCTCGATTTCCGCTGGTGGATAAGGGCTTAGGGCGCCTTCCTCACCTTTTGTCCAAAGTCTGTAAGCGGTGCCGGGGGCGACGCGGCCCGCCCGGCCCGACCGCTGGGTCGCCTCGGCGCGGGTGACTTTCTCGGTCACGAGGCGGCTCATGCCCGAGCCGGGATCGAAGCGGGCACGCCGGGCTCGGCCGGCATCGACGACCACGCGGATATCCTCGATGGTCAGCGAGGTCTCGGCGATGGAGGTGGACAACACGACCTTGCGCGCGCCGCCCGTCTCCGGGCGGATCGCGGCGCGCTGGGCCTCGAATGGCATGGCACCAAACAGCGGGCGGATCACGCAATCGGCCGGCAGGCGGCCCGACAGCGCGGCCTGCACACGGCGGATCTCTCCTTCGCCGGGCAGGAAGGCGAGGATGCCGCCCTTGGTTTCGGTCGCGGCCTGCACGATCAGGTCCGCCATGGCGGCCTCCCAGCGGGCCCCGCGCGGCAGGGGGGCGGGCAACCAGCGGGTCTCGACCGGAAAGCTGCGGCCCTCGGAGGTGACGATGGGCGCCTGCATCAGGTCGGCCACCGGATTGGCGTCGAGCGTGGCGGACATGGCCAGCAGCATCAGGTCGTCGCGTAGCGCGCCCGCGATCTCGAGGCAGAGCGCAAGACCGAGGTCGGCGTTGAGCGAGCGTTCGTGGAACTCGTCGAAGATCACCGCACCGATGCCGGGCAGGTCCGGGTCGGACTGGATCATCCGGGTCAGGATGCCCTCGGTCACGACCTCGATCCGCGTGGCCTTCGAGACGCGGCTTTCGCCCCGGATGCGGTAGCCAACGGTCTGGCCGGGCTCTTCTCCCAGGGTCTCGGCCATGCGGGCGGCGGCGGCGCGGGCGGCGAGGCGGCGCGGTTCCAGCATCAGGATGCGGCCCGGCGTCAGGCGAGCCTCCAGCATCGCCAGCGGCACTCGGGTGGTCTTGCCCGCGCCGGGGGGCGCCTGGAGCACGGCGCGGCCGGCGCGCCGCAACGCGGCGATCAGGTCGGGCAGGGCATCGTCGATGGGCAGGCGAGTCATGGCGCGCCTTATGCGGCAGGGCGCGGCGTTTGGGAAGCGGGGGCGTCCTGCCCCTCTCTCGGCAGAGGGCGCGCAACACTTGGCGCAAGGGTTTGCCTTGTCGGGAGCGGGTGAGGATCGTCGCTGCATGAGTTGTACCGCTAGGGTAATCCCCCGGTCTCCGGCGCGGAAAACACTGTCTGCCGTTCCCGAAGAAGCCACCATCACTTTCCGGTCTGGTCCGGCATGCATAGGGCCTTGCGCGGATAGATTGCCGTTTCTGCTTTGCCGTGTATGTGCCCTGCTGCTACGCTGGGGCATTCTCTTTTCGGGAGGCATTGCGATGATGAAGCATTTTCTTCTGACTGCTGCGTTTGTTCTGTCCGGCCTGGGGGCGGCCCATGCGTCGACGGTGAGGTTGGATGGAGTGGGTGATCTGGGACCCGAGATACCGTTGAACGACGGCAGTGGGCTTTGGCTCGACGTCGAGGACGGGTTTTCTTTCCTGACCTGCGATTACTATTGCGGAGACTGGGGCGATGACGTGATCACGGTTGCCGCGACGAACAGCACGCGCCAGTCCGAGATAAAGTCGGTTTCCGGCCTTCGATTCGACCTGATTTCAGCGGATCTTTCTGCCTATAGCAGGTATTATCGCTCTGGTCCGACTGCTTCGCCTGATCCCGATAACTGGGTGGAGTACTGGAATTGGGCATACCACGAGAGCCTGACTTATCTTAACCTCGCCGTGTTTGGGTATCGAGAAGGCGCCGTTGTGGCGTCTCACGAGATGTCCCTTGAGAGTGCGGCACAGCTTCGGTTTCAGCCGACGTTTCGTAACCTCGACTCAGTCGCCTTCGTCTCTCGCATTCCTGATGCACCAGTACTTTTCTGGGGGCCAACCGACCCCAATCAGCAATATTGCGACCGTTACAGCAGTAACTATGCCTGCTCCATGGTGCGGATCGATGAGGTAACCTTGCGGGTGCGCGACGGTGATCTGACGCCGATTCCGCTGCCTGCCGGGCTGCCGCTTGCCCTGACCAGCCTCGGGCTCTTGATGGCTGTAGGCAAACGGCGCCGGAAAGACGCGGCCTAGACGGTCCGCAGGGAAAGACCGCCATTTTCGGATGCGGCAGCGTGCCGGGCTGGACTTTTGCGCCTGTCCGGGGAATGAACCGCGCATGGATATCGACGATCTTGCATCCCGCATCCGGGCGGGCGAACGCCGTGCGCTGGCCCGCGCGATCACGCTGGTGGAAAGCGGGCGGGCGGACCATCGCGCGCAGGCGACTGCACTCTTGGAAGCGTTGAAGGGCCATGGCCGCGAGGCGCTGCGCGTCGGCCTGTCAGGGACGCCGGGCGTAGGCAAGTCGACCTTCATCGAGGCTTTCGGCCTGATGCTGACCGGGCAGGGGCTGCGGGTGGCGGTGCTGGCGGTCGATCCCAGTTCGGCGCGCTCGGGCGGGTCGATCCTGGGGGACAAGACGCGGATGGAGCGACTGTCGCGCGATCCGCAAGCCTTCATCCGGCCCTCGCCTTCGCAATCTCAGTTGGGCGGTGTCGCGCGGCGCACCCGCGAGGCAGCGGAACTGTGCGAGGCGGCGGGTTTCGACGTGGTGCTGATCGAGACGGTGGGCGTGGGCCAGTCCGAGACCATGGTGGCCGAGATGTCGGACCTGTTCCTTTTGCTGCTGGCGCCGGCCGGGGGCGACGAGTTGCAAGGGGTCAAGCGCGGCATCATGGAGATGGCCGACATCCTGCTGGTCAACAAGGCCGATGGCGATCTCAAGACGACCGCGATCCGCACCTGCGCCGATTACGCGGGGGCGTTGCGGCTGCTGCGCAAGCGGCCACAGGACCCGGAGGGCTTTCCCAAGGCGCTGACCGTCTCGGCGATCGAACAGGAGGGGTTGGCGCGCGCCTGGGAGGAGATGCAGTCGCTGGCCGACTGGCGGCGCGCGCAGGGGCATTTCGCCGGGCGCCGGGCCGAACAGGCGCGGCACTGGTTCGAGGCCGAGGTGCGCGAGGGCCTGCTGGCGCGGCTGCGGCGCGAGCCGGTGCGGGGCGCGATGGCCGCTCTGGGGGCGCAGGTCGAGGCCGGGGCGATCACGCCGTCGGCCGCCGCGGACGAGCTTTTGTCGGAGTATCTGCAACTGGATCGCGGCGCGCGCGAAGAGGCTTGACGGCGCAAAGGGCCGAGTCTATCAGGCGCAGACCAGATTCAGGGCGCCCTGCGGCGCCCTTTGACATTGGCGGGATGAGTGGCAGTCGCTGACCCGTCGGACGGATGAGGATGAACCCATGTCGCGTGTTTGCGAACTGACCGGAAAAGGCCCCATGGTTGGCAACAATGTCAGCCACGCCAACAACAAGACCAAGCGGCGTTTTCTGCCGAACCTGAACGATGTGACGCTTCAGTCGGAAACGCTGGGCCGTGGCGTCAAGCTGCGGATCTCGGCGCACGCACTGCGCTCGGTCGATCACCGCGGCGGGCTCGACAAGTTCCTGGCCAAGGCCAAGGACAACGAGCTGTCCGACCGCGCGCTGAAGGTCAAGAAAGAAATCATGCAGGCGCAGGCCCAGGCCTGAGACCGCACGGGTTTTCGGAACGATGCAGCCCCGTGGCCTTTCCGGCACGGGGCTGTTTCCTTTTGTCGCTTTGTATCCGGCGCGGCGGTTCCTAGATTGACGCCATGACACGGCTGTTCCGCGGATATCTTGCGCTCTTCCTGGCGCTGGCCCTGACCCTGACCGGTCATCAGGCGGCCTTTGCGCGCGGGTCTTTGCCCGCCGTGGGCGAGGCGGTGATCTGCATCGGCCAGACCGTTGTGACGGTGCGGGTCGACGCCAATGGTCAGCCTGTCACGGCGACCCATCTTTGCCCCGATATCGCCGCCACGCTGTTCGTGGCCGAGGCGGGCGGTTTTGCCGCCACGGCGCCGGTTGCCGCCTGGGTGCCGCTGGACCCTCCGCTGATCCCGGTCCTCTCGGCCGCGCTGGCGGATGTGGCGCCGCAGGCGCGGGGGCCGCCCCGGGTCGTCTGAACTCTTTCCTTTTCAGACAACCCGATATCGAGGACTAACGACATGAAGAAGATCCTGCTTGCAGGCGCCGCGGCGCTTGCCCTTGCTGTGCCCGCGATGGCCGATGTGACCATCGAGGACGCCTATGCCCGCAGTGCCATGCCCGGCGCGCCCAGTGGCGCCGCCTTCATGGTGATCGCCAATACCGGCGCCGAGGACGATCGCCTTGTCGAGGCGCGCTCGGACATCGCCGCGCGGGTCGAACTGCACACCCACATGGACATGGGCGGTGGTGTGATGAAGATGACCGAGGTCGAGGAAGGCTTTGTCATTCCGGCCGGTGGCAGCCATGCGCTGGCGCGCGGCGGCGACCACGTGATGTTCATGGGGCTCAAGCAACCGCTGGTCCAGGGCGAGGCCGTGACGGTCACGCTGGTCTTCGAGAAGGCCGGTGAGATGGTCGTCGAGATCCCGGTCGACCTGGAACGCCAAGACGGTCATGGCGGCATAATGCAGAAGGGCCATGGCATGTTGAAAAGCGGCAGCTGAGGCTGGCGCAGGGGCGGGGGTTACCCCGCCCATTCCTTGAGCAGCGCATCGACCCAGGCAGGCACGATGGTCGTGGCCGGACCGATGCGGCGCTCGTGAAACGCTCGAGACACCTCGGACGGTTCCAGGTTCAGTTCCACCGTTTGTGCCCCGGCAAGCCGCGCCTCCTGCACGAACGCGGCGGCTGGCCAGACCTGGCCCGAGGTGCCGATCGCGGCGAAAAGGGCGCAATCCTCGAGGTGCTGCGCGATCTCGTCCATGAAATAGGGCATCTCTCCGAACCAGACCACGTCGGGGCGGGTCGCCTTCGCGGTGCAGGCGGGGCAGGGATCGTGGGGCGCCATCGTCTGAGGTGCGGTCCAGCGGTGGCCGCAGGCATGGCAAAGCGCGCGCGCCAGTTCGCCGTGCATGTGGATCACGGTCGATCCCGCCTTTTCGTGCAGACCGTCCACGTTCTGCGTCACGATCACGACCGCGCCAGGCCAGCCCTGCTGCAACCGGGCCAGTGCCCGATGCGCGGCGTTGGGCTCTGCGCCTGCGGCCTGCGTGCGGCGGGCGTTGTAGAAATCGTGCACCAGCGCCGGATTGCGGGCGAATCCCTCGGGCGTTGCGACATCCTCGAGCGGGTGGCGCGTCCAGAGCCCGTCCTTGTCGCGGAAGGTGCCCAGCCCGCTTTCGGCGGACAGGCCCGCGCCGGTCAGGATCACGATCTTGTCCACCATGGCCTTGTCCCCGGCTTTCCGCCCGGCTAGGTCCGGGTCATGGCACAGAGTATCCTCTTCGTCTGTCTGGGCAATATCTGCCGCTCGCCCTCGGCCGAGGGGGTGACGCGTGCGCTGGCGGCGCGGCGGGGGCTGGACCTGCGCCTGGACAGCGCGGGCACCGGCGACTGGCACGTGGGCAAGCCGCCTTACGGGCCGATGCAGGCGGCGGCGCTGGTGCGGGGCTATGACCTGTCAGGCCTGCGCGCGCGGCAGGTAAGCCGGGCCGATTTCGACCGCTTCGACCTGATCCTTGCGATGGACGCGCAGAACATGGCCGACTTGCGGCGCCTGGCACCCGGCAGGGACGCGCAACTGCGGCTGTTCACCGATTTCGCGCCCGAGACCGGCATGACCGAGGTGCCCGACCCCTATTTCACCCGGGATTTCACGGGGGCGCTGGACCTGATCGAGCTTTGCGCGGCGGGCCTGCTGGATCAGGCCGGGCCGTAGAGCTGCCGCGCCACGTACCATGCGACCGGCAGCGAGACGATGAAACCCGCGGCAGCGGCGACCAGGATCGGCGTCAGCGTGCCGTATCCGGCAACCAGAACCGCGATGATTGCGGTGCCCGCCAGTGTGGTGGAAATCAGCGAATAGAGTATCCCGGCAAGACGAAGCATCGAATCCTCCTGCAAGTCTGCATTGCGATTGGAAGATATATGCCAGATTCAATATACGAATGCCTTGATCTGCATCAGTCGCGTGGGGCAGGGCGCCTCATTCGGTCGATCAGATTGGTTTTCCAGACGAACTGGTGCACCGCGACCGCCGCCACGTGCAGCACAATAAGCGCCAGCAGGGCGGTCGTCAGCACCTCGTGCGCGTCAGCAGCGCTGCGGTTCAGCCGGAACCAGGCCACCGCGCCGCTGACCGGGATGATCGCCAGCAGCACATAGAAGGCCCAGTGCGCCAGGTCGGACAGCTTGCGCAGCTTTTCCGGCTCTGCCTCTGGCGGCGGCGGTGCGCCATGGGTCAGGCGCAGCGCCAGCCGCCACAGGGTGAAGGCGAAGACCAGGAAGCCCAGGAAGACATGCAGGGCGACTAGCGGGGTAAACCCGGTCTCGCCGCCGCGCACCGCGTCGCGAAACGCGGTCGAGATGCCCTCGTTCAGCAAAAATTGCAGCGCCACCAGCGCCATCACCGTCCAGTGCAGGACGATCTGCGATTTCGTGTATCCCATGGGCGCCTCTCTTTTTCCTCTCGATAATGCCAGCGGGAAAAGGCGCTCGATTCTTGATCGGATCGGGCGACTCCCGTAACGCTTGTGTCAGTATTGATGCTCGAACGGATAATGACATGAAACCGATTGCCACAGTCGCTGCCCTTGCCACGATCCTTGCCGGTTGCGCGGCGGTTCCGCAGGAACGGGGGCCGACCTGCGATGCCCTGCCCGCCGGGGGATGCCGCTTCGACAGCACGCCGCTGCGCGTCCTGCCGCAGCCGGTCGTCCTGCCACGCCGCGCCTGGACCTTCTTTCCCACCGCGCAGGAACTGAACTTCATCGACGGGCGGGGGCAGGTCTGGACCGCGCCGCAGGGCACGCTGACCGATGGCGCCTCGATCCCGCGGATCTTCGTCTCGCTTCTGGGCGATCCGACAGAGCCGGAATACATCAATGCCGCCGCCATGCACGACGCCTATTGCGGCGTCGGCAACGAGGCCGGTCCGAAATTCCGCAGCGCGCCGTGGGAAGAGGTGCATGTCATGTTCTATGACGGGCTTATCGCATCCGGTGCGCGCCCGGTCGTGGCCAAGACGATGTTCGCGGCGGTCTGGCTGGGCGGGCCGCGCTGGCGGACCAGCCGCACGCTGGATCACGTACCCGAGGCGCAACTGCGCCAGGCGATGCGCGAAACCCGGGATTTCATCGCGCGCGGCGGTCCTGCTGCGCCGGGACGTGTCGATGCGGGGCTGGGCGCCGTCGTCTCGACCCAGGGCCGCGTGCGCGGCGGTGAGGGGCCGTCCTTTGCCGTTCTGCTGGCCTATCTGCGCCAGCAGGAGCGGGCGCTGCTGCGGGCCTATCCGCAGCCGCCCCGTGGCGACGATCTGCCCGAGGAAACACCCGAAGAGGAGGTCTTCGAGGAGGGGGATCCAAACGGCGACCCGGCCACCGGCCCCTTGATCGACCCGGAAACGGGCCTGCCGTTGACAGCCGGGCAGCAGAACGCCGCGGCGCAGTTGTGATCCGGCTGCGGAGCGGGCCGGAACCGCATCTGCCACCTTGACCAAAGCCCGGTTCCAAAGCATATCGCGAGGCATGAGCACACCCTTGTCCCGCATCCGCAATTTTTCCATCGTCGCCCATATCGACCACGGGAAATCCACCCTGGCCGACAGGCTGATCCAGTTGACCGGCACCGTCGCGGAACGCGACATGAAAGAGCAGATGCTCGACGCGATGGATATCGAGCGCGAGCGTGGCATCACCATCAAGGCCAACACCGTCCGGATCGAATATCCGGCGAAGGACGGCCAGACCTACATCCTGAACCTGATCGACACGCCCGGCCACGTGGACTTTGCCTACGAGGTCAGCCGCTCGATGCGCGCGGTCGAGGGATCCCTGCTGGTGGTGGACGCCACGCAGGGGGTCGAGGCGCAGACGCTGGCCAACGTCTATACCGCCATCGACGCCAATCACGAGATCGTGCCGGTCCTGAACAAGATCGACCTGCCCGCCGCCGAGCCCGAGCGCGTCAAGGAGCAGATCGAGGATGTCATCGGCATCGACGCCTCCGAGGCCTGCCTGATCTCGGCCAAGACCGGCATCGGCATTCCCGACGTGCTCGAGGCCATCGTCAAGCGCCTGCCGCCGCCGCATTCCGGCGACCCGGACGCGCCGCTCAAGGCGATGCTGGTGGACAGCTGGTATGACAGCTATCTCGGCGTCGTCGTGCTGGTGCGGATCATGGACGGCACCCTGCGCAAGGGCGACAACATCCGCATGATGCGCACGGGCGGCAAGTACGGCGTCGACAAGCTGGCGGTGCTGAAACCGGCCATGACCGACGTCAAGGAACTGGGCCCGGGCGAGATCGGCGTCTTCACCGGCTCGATCAAGCAGGTGCGCGACACCCGCGTCGGCGACACGATCACCCATGACAAACGCCCCGCCGACAAGGCGCTGCCGGGCTTCAAGCCCTCGGTGCCCGTGGTCTTCTGCGGGCTCTTCCCGGTCGACGCGAACGAGTTCGAGGATCTGCGCGACGCGATCGAGAAGCTGGCGCTGAACGACGCCTCCTTCACCTACGAGATGGAGACCTCGGCCGCCCTCGGCTTCGGCTTCCGCTGTGGCTTCCTCGGCCTGCTGCACCTCGAGGTCGTGCGCGACCGGCTGGAGCGTGAATACGATATCGACCTGATCACCACCGCCCCCTCGGTGGTCTATCACCTGTTCCTCAAGGACGGCACGCAGCTGGAGTTGCACAACCCTGCCGACATGCCGGACCTGTCCACGGTCGACCATATCGAGGAGCCGCGGATCAAGGCGACGATCCTCGTGCCCGACGAATACCTCGGCGACGTGCTGAAACTCTGCCAGGACCGCCGGGGCATCCAGCTGGACCTGACCTATGCCGGACCTCGGGCGATGGTGGTCTATGACCTGCCGCTGAACGAGGTGGTGTTCGACTTCTACGACCGGCTGAAGTCGGTGACCAAGGGCTATGCCTCGTTCGACTACCAGATGGAGGGGTATCGCGAGGACAACCTCGTCAAGATGCAGGTGCTGGTGAACGACGAGCCGGTGGACGCGCTGTCGATGATGGTGCACCGCGACCGGGCCGAGATGCGCGGCCGCGCGATGTGCGAAAAGCTCAAGGACCTGATCCCGCGCCACATGTTCAAGATCCCGATCCAGGCGGCCATCGGCGGCAAGGTGATCGCGCGCGAGACGCTGTCGGCGCTGCGCAAGGACGTGACCGCCAAGTGCTATGGCGGCGACGCGACGCGGAAGAAGAAGCTGCTGGAAAAGCAGAAGGCCGGCAAGAAGAAGATGCGCCAGTTCGGCAAGGTCGAGATCCCGCAGGAGGCGTTTATTTCCGCTCTCAAAATGGATTCTTGATCCATTTTGAGAGTGAGTGGGCGAAAGCGTTTTTTGCGAAGCAAAACAACGCGTGCCCACACCCTCTCCATGCTTGGTGCCTCCATCCCTGATGACAAGCGCTACGCCCCGCGCTAACCTGTTGGCATGCCGACGGTCTTCCGCCATGCCGGGTTCCGGTTCTTCTTCTACTCCAACGAGGGCGATCCGCGCGAACCGGTGCATGTTCATGTCATGAAGGACGGCGGCGAAGCGAAATTCTGGGTCCGCCCCGTCGCCCTGGCACGCAGCCACGGGTTCGACGCCAAGACCCTCAAGGCGTTGGCGCAAATCGTTGCGACGCGTGCGGCAGAGATCGAGGAGGCCTGGCATGACCATTTCCGCCACTGACGTCCGCTTTGACGAAGCGACGATGTGGGTGTCGCTGTCCGACGGCCGCATCCTCGGCGTGCCGCTGACATGGTTTCCGCGCTTGCTGAACGCGCAGCCAGAGGCGCTGGGTGGCGTCGAGATCACGCCCTTTGGCCTGCATTGGGAGGCGCTGGACGAGGATATCTCGGTGCCCGCGCTGCTGGCGGGGCAGGGTGGGGTCGAGGCGGCTTGATTTGTCTAGTTGAGGTTTTCTTTTGATCGAAGATCGGAAAGCCGGAACCTCTTTGTTTGAGTCCTATCGGTCCAAGTTTATCCACAACTGCTCTGGGCCATTGCCACAGCACGTTTCTCTATTAGACAGTCTTTTCTCCGAATTCTCTGATGCGCTTGATGATGCAGAGCATCTTACTTCGGCGAGGTTGCTTCACATAGCGTTCGGGAGTTGGCGCAGTTCCGTTATGCTCACGTTGAGTGGTGCAGCAGCTCAGGTTCCAACCTTGCTGCGGCACTGCATTGAGTGCGCCTTCTATGCATATTTGTTCTCAAAAGATAAGGAATGGGAGGCTTTGTGGTGGGATCGCGAAGTTGACCAAAATGCAAAGAGAAAACTTCGAGCCGGGAGGGAGGGGCCGTTATCAGCGGCGCGAAACGCCTTGGGCAAAGAGGACAAACAACTTCTTGATAGGGTAAATTCAACAATCGACATGTTAATCGATTACGGCGCTCACCCAAATATCTTTCAGCTTGTATCAGCTTCTGAAGATGAAAGAGGTGATGATCGGCTGACCTACAAGACTTTCCTTCTTGGCCAAGATGAGGAACGAGTCAGGTGCTTTGTGAAAACGGGCGTAACTGGCATTGATGTTTTGTCGATCTTGGATCGCATTTGGCCCATTCGATTTGGCGCTTGCCGTGGGCACGAGATCATCACCGAGGCTGCAGGACAACTGGGTCTCTATATTCAAGCCAATCGTCCATTCGAGAAGCGGCAGGCCTGATAAGCACTCAAATTACGGTGCTATCCCACTCCCCTTCACTCACTTCCCCTCACCGCCTCCGGATGATCCGCCAGGAAGTGATGCAGCACGGCATATAACTCCCGCGCGTGCTCCACGTTGTCCGCATGCAGCGCCGCGCGGATGTCCTCGCAGATCATCTGCTGCACCTTTTGCGGCCCGTGGTGGATGTGCATCAGGTAATCCCCCAGCGCGGCGGCATCGAGGTCGGGCAGGTGTTCGTGCTCGGCCAGCGCGGCGACCTCGGCCTCGGTCAGGTCGGTCATTCCGACGATATCCTCGACGGTGATCATGGGCGTTCCTCCTCCGTGATCCAGCCAGCATGGCAGGGGCCGGGGGCGCGCGCCTTGATCCGGATCAGATCGGCCTAGCGGCGGCGCGGCACGCGCGGGACGCGGGTGACGGAATAGCGTGCCTCGGGGTGTGGCGGGTGGCCCCGGGTGCGCGCCCAGAAGCCCGCTCCGCCCAGCCGCGACCACAGCGGCAGTGTCAGCGCGACCCCGGCCACGAACCCGCCCGCATGCGCCCAGTAGGCCACGCCCCCCGCATCTGCCGGTGTGGCCAGTCCGCCGAAGATCTGCATCCCGAACCACGCCGCCAGCACGATCCAGGCGGGGGCCGGGATGATCCGCACGATCACGACGAAGAACAGCAGGATATCCACCCTCGCCCGCGGGAACAGCAGCAGGTAACCGCCCATCACCCCGGCAATGGCCCCCGATGCGCCGACCATCGGGATGCGCGACGATGGTTCGGCCAGGTATTGCGCCATGCCCGCCGCCAGCCCGCAGGCCAGGTAGAAGCCGAGATAGGGCAGGTGGCCCATCTCGTCCTCCATGTTGTCGCCGAAGATGAACAGGAACAGCATGTTGCCCGCCAGGTGCATCAACCCGCCGTGCAGGAACATCGAGGTGAGAAAGCCGCTATAGCCCTGTCCGTTGCTGACCAGCGCCGGGACAAGGGCGTAATCGGCGTAGAAGGCGAGCAGCGCGCGGGGGTTTGCCTCGAGCCCCCATGTCAGCAGGAAGACCGCGACGTTGATCGCGATCAGCGCATAGGTGACGACGGGCACGCGGCCCGAGGGGTTGTGATCTCGGATCGGGAACATGCGGCTAGAGTTAGGCCCGCGCGGGTCCGTCGTAAAGGCGCGACAGGGTGCAGGGCGGGGTTCTGCCCCGCCCCGCCGGTCACTCGGCCCCGGCCAGCAGCGCGGCGTTGCCGCCCGCCGCCGTGGTGTCGATGCAGACATGGCGTTCCGCCCGCGCATGGCCCGTATCCGGCGCCCCGGTGATGAGCGTCAGGATCGGCCCCTTGCGGGATGCCAACGCCGTCCGCAGGGCGCGCGCCGTGGCTTCGTCGCCCCACCAGAGCGCGGCGGAGAAGCCGGTCAGCGTTTCCAGCGCCTGCGGAGGCAGGGCGCCGCCCGCCGCGACGGCGCGGCCGCCCAGCACACGGATCGCGTGGGCCTGCGCCTCGGCGGCCTCTGCGCCCGGACCAAGGCACAGGACCGGGGCACGGGCATGCGTCACATACTGGTTCGCCTCGCCGGTCGGGCCGGGCAGGTCGGTGCGCCGGATGTCCTCGCCGCCCGGTGCCTGGTCGATCAGGCGTTGCACGGTGGCCGGATCGGCCTGCGCGCCCCATGCCCCGCCCATCAAAAGCGTCTCGTGCCGCCGGAAGCGGTCGACATAAAGCGGCCCGCCGGCCTTGGGCCCGGTGCCAGACAGACCCTCGCCACCGAAGGGCTGGCTGCCGACGATGGCGCCTATCTGGTTGCGGTTGACGTAGATGTTGCCGGCGTGGATCGCCTCGGAGACATGCTGCACCCGGTCGTCGATCCGGGTCTGCAGCCCGAAGGTTAGGCCGTAGCCGGTAGCGTTGATCGCGGCGATGACCTTGTCGATCTGCGTGGCCTTGAAGGTGGCGACATGCAGGACGGGGCCGAAGATCTCGCGCGTCATCTGGTCGATGCCCGAGACGCGGATCAGCGTGGGCGCGACGAAATGGCCGCGGTCGGGCGTCGGGAAGGTCTTGATGACGCGGCCTTCGGACGCCGCCTGCTCGATATGGGCGACGATGCCCGCCTTGGCCTCGGCGTCGATCACCGGGCCAAGGTCGCAGGACAGTTCCCAGGGATCGCCCACCAGCAGCGCCTCCATCGCGCCGGTCAGCATCTTCAGCAGGTCCTCGGCGATGTCCTCCTGCACGTAAAGGCAGCGCAGGGCGGAACAGCGCTGGCCTGCGGATTGAAAGGCGCTTTCGACGATGGCCTGCACGGCCTGTTCGGGCAGGGCGGTGCTGTCGACGATCATCGCGTTGAGCCCACCGGTTTCCGCGATCAGCGGCGCGCCGGGGGCGAGGTGTTTGGCCATGGTGCGGTGGATGATCTGCGCCGTCTCGGTCGAGCCGGTGAAGGCCATGCCCCCCACCGTGGGGTTCGAGGTCAGCGCCGCACCCACCTCGCCTGCGCCGGGAAGGGATTGCAGGGCGGTGCGGGGCACGCCCGCCTCGTGCAGCCATTCGACCGCGCGATGGGCGATCAGCGGCGTCTGCTCGGCGGGTTTGGCCAGAACGGCGTTACCCGCAGCCAGTGCAGCCGCGACCTGCCCGGTGAAGATGGCCAGCGGGAAGTTCCACGGGCTGATGCAGGCGAAGATGCCGAGTGCTGCCCCTCCCTCCGTCCGCGCCGCGTAGTAGCGCAGGAAGTCCACCGCCTCGCGCAGTTCCGCCACGGCGTCGAGCATGGTCTTGCCTGCCTCGCGGTGCAGTAGGGCAAAGACCTCGCCCGCATTGGCCTCGAACAGGTCGGCGGCGCGGTTCAGGATTACGGTGCGTTCCGCGGCGCTGGCCTGCCATGGGCGGGCTGCGCTGGCGGCGGCCGCGACGGTTTCTGGCACGGCCCACCTGACTTGGCCCACGGTATCGGACAGGCGGGCGGGGTTTGCCACGGGGTCCGACGGGCCCTGTGGCGCCTCGACGGCGGTCAGTGGTGCAGCCTGCCATTCATGTGTGGCAAAGAAACCGCGCCCGGTTTCCACCGCCTCGCGCTGTGCCCGGTCGCGCAAATCGACCCCGTGCGAGTTGGGCCGTTCCGGCAGGAACAGCCCGGTGCCCGGCGTGATCGGCCAGGCGCCCTGTTCCAGTGTTTCGAACGGGTCAGCGGCGACGACCTCTGGCGGCACCTCCTCGTCGACGATCTGGTTCACGAAGCTGGAGTTCGCCCCGTTCTCCAGCAGGCGGCGCACCAGGTAGGCCAGCAGGTCGCGATGCGCGCCCACGGGGGCGTAGATGCGGCAACGCGTGCCCTCGCGCCCCTTGACGATCTCGTGCAGCGTCTCGCCCATGCCGTGCAGGCGCTGGAATTCATAGCTCGCCGGATCGGCCCCCATGTGCAGGATTGCCGCCACCGTATGCGCGTTGTGCGTGGCGAATTGCGGATAGATGCGGTCGGTCATGCCCAGCAGCTTGCGGGCGTTGGCCATGTAAGAGATGTCGGTCGCCGCCTTGGACGTGAACACCGGGAAGCCCGCCATGCCCGCCACTTGGGCGCGCTTGATCTCGGTGTCCCAGTAGGCACCCTTGACCAGCCGCACCATGATCTTGCGGTCGAGCCGCGAGGCCAGGTCGTGCAGCCAGTCGATGACCGGCGCGGCGCGCAGCCCGTAGGCCTGTACTACCACGCCGAACCCGTCCCAGCCGGCAAGCGACGGTTCCGACAGGACGGCCTCGATCACGTCCAGCGAGATCGCCAGCCGGTCGGCCTCTTCGGCGTCGATGTTCAGCCCGATGCCGGCGCTGCGCGCCAACTGGCAGAGCGTGCGCAGGCGCGGCACCAGTTCGTCCATAACGGTGGCGCGTTGCAGGTCGTCATAACGCGCATGCAGTGCCGACAGCTTGACCGAGATGCCGGGATTGGTGCGGATGTCGTTGCCGCGCGCGGCTTCGGCGATGGCGCCGATGGCGCGGCTGTAGGACAGGTGATAACGGCGGGCATCGGCCTCTGTGCGCGCGGCCTCGCCCAGCATGTCGTAGCTGTAGGTGTAGCCCTTGGCCTCTTGCGCCGAGCCGCGCTTCATCGCCGCCTGGATCGTCTCGCCGAGCACGAATTGCGCGCCCATCTCCTTCATGGCGCGGCCGACGGCGGTGCGGATCACCGGCTCTCCCAGCCGCTTGATCGCGGCGCGCAGGTGGCCCACGGGCCCCGGCTGTTCATCCGCCAGGACCTTGCCCGTCAGCATCAGCGCCCAGGTCGAGGCGTTGACCAGCGGCGAGGTGGAATGGCCCATGTGGCGGCCCCAGTCGCTGGGCGCTATCTTGTCCTCGATCAGCGCGTCGATCGTGTCGGCGTCGGGCACCCGCAGCAGCGCCTCTGCGAGGCACATCAGCGCGATGCCCTCGTCGGTGGACAGGCCATATTCGGCCAGGAACACCTCCATCAGGCCTGGGCGCGTGGCGCCGCGGATGTCGCGCACGAGGCCCGCGGCGCGGGTCACGATGGTGGCGCGATCGGCCTCTGACAGCTGTGCGGCGTCGCGCAGCCGGGCGACGATGGCGGCCTCGTCGGCATAGAGGTCGCCATCGATGAGAGAGCGCAGTTCTGCGGTGTCCTTGGGCATGTCATTCTCCGGAATTTGCGCTAGTATATCGGTCAGATGACAGCCGGTCTTCCCGATGATCGGGTTCGATCCGCGCCTTTCGCCTGAAGATGAGGGAAACCACGGTGCAAATGGACGGTGATGACTTTGACCGTTTCGACCAGGCGATTCTGACCACGCTCGCCGAGGAGGGGCGCATCTCGATCACCGAACTGGCGCGCCGGATCGGCCTGTCGAAATCGCCCACCCAGGCGCGGCTGCGGCGGCTGGAGGAAAACGGCGTGATCCGCGGCTACCGTGCCATCCTCGACCCGATCCGCCTTGGACTGGATCACGTCGCTTTCGTCGAGATAAAGATGACCGATACGGGCGAACGGTCGCTGGCGGCCTTCAACGACGCCGTGGCCCGCATCCCCGAAATCGAGCAGGCGCACCTGATCGCCGGGAACTTCGACTATCTGTTGAAGGTGCGCACCGCCGACATGCGCAGCTATCGCCTCGTGCTGGCGGAAAAGATCTCGACGCTGCCGGGCGTGTCTTCGACCTCGACCTACGTGGCGATGGAAGCGGTCAAGGAAGACGGTCTCGCCGACGTGACTTGACGCGCGCGGGCTTCGCACCAAAATTGCTGCATGCGTCACATGGTCCTCACCGCTTTGATCTGCCTGACCCCCGCCCTGGCGCAAGCCGAAGGCTGCCCCGCCGCACCCGACCACGGCGCCGATCAGGACGCCCTGTTGTCCGAGCTGGCGCAGGTCGGGTCCGAGGGCGAGGCGCAGGTCATCAACAACCAGCTGTGGGACCTTTGGGACAATGCGCCCGACGAACCCAGCCAGGCGATGCTGGACCAGGGGATGCGGGCGCGGTCGTCCTATGATTATCTACAGGCGATGGACAGGTTCGAGGCGCTTGTGAACTACTGCCCGTTCTACGCCGAGGGCTACAACCAGCGCGCTTTCGTCAATTTCCTGACCGGAGATTTCGAGGCTGCGCTGCCCGACCTTGACCGCGCGCTGGACATCAACCCGCGCCACGTGGGCGCGCTGTCGGGCAAGGCGCTGACGCTGCACGCGCTGGGCCGCGACGCCGAGGCGCTGATCGCGCTCGACGCCGCGCTGAAGCTGAACCCCTGGCTGGGCGAACGTCACCTTCGCCCGGTGCTGCTGCAAGCCACCGAAAAGCTCTGATCCGGTTTACATCGCCGCGGCTTCGGCTATCGTCGCGTCCGCTGGCCCGCGTGGTGGAATGGTAGACACAGGGGACTTAAAATCCCCAGCCCCTGGTGGCGTGCGAGTTCGAGTCTCGCCGCGGGCACCACTTCGGAATCCATCCCTCCGAAGTGCCGTAGCACCTTGAAAGGGTAGGTGGTTTCTGCGGTTCGAACACCCGTTTTTCGACTGACCGCCAAAGGTTTCGAAAACACTAGCTTAAGTACAGTCCGCCGCACCTCAATATCACATTTTTTCATACTTCATAAGGGCTTGATAGAAATCGCATGGAGAGTTCGAACATTTCCTCGAACGAGTGCGCTGGGCTGGGGACTTCTGCGATGGAAGCCTTCGTGACCGCCTTTTCCTGCTCAAGTTCAGAGATGCGGCGCTCGTATGCTACAATCAGCTTTGTGTTGCTCTCGGCCTGAACTAATGGCGTCACGCTCTATGATGGCGGTGTGGCAGCGGCGCGTGTCGTAGGCGCCGTCCACTGCCCGGCAGGCGATTGCGAAGCAATCTGCCGAGAGGGGCGGTGACGGTGCCGATCGGTTCGTCCGCCGGGATCTGGCCGAGCAGGTCCGGCAGCACGGGGCTGTCGCTGTCGCGGCTTGGGGTGAATTCGACGGCGCGGATGTCGGATGTGGCCGGGTCCATGGCGAGATGCACCTTGCGCCATTGGCGGCGGCCCTGCACCCCGTGTTTGCGGGCCTGCCATTCGCCATCGCCGAGGAACTTGATCCCGGTGCTGTCCACTGCCCGGCAGGGCATTGCGCAGCAATGTCCCGAGAGGGGATCAGCAGGTTGAACGGCCCGTCGGCACGGCGATAGGGAACCTGCACGGCCAGGGGCTTCTGCCTGCGGCACAGGGTGGAAAAGTCCGGAACCGGCCAGTCCAGCCCCGCCCCGCTAACCGGAGCAGGCTGGCCACCATCCCGGCGGTCTGGCGTAACGGCAGTTTGAAGAGAACCTTGACCGACAAGCAGAACTGTATGGCCGCATCGGAGAAAACCGGCGGACGCCCGGGCCGACCGTCACGCGGCGCGCGCCATGTCATCTCTCCGTCGACCCAGATCAGCAGCGATCCCCGCTTCCGCAGCGACGCGTTGTAGCCGGACCAGTTCGTCGTACGATAGCGCGCGGGAGACGCCTCGCTCATGCAGCACGTCTACCGACATGGCTTCGTGAAGTGAATCCTCTGTCGTCATACTTCTGAAACAACGCCTGTCACTGTGCTCATGGGATGTCTCGACTTGTTTCCGGGCCCGTGCGCCCTGTGTTCCAAACCGGGTCCGCGCCTGTCAATGAAAGACCGGCCGCGTGCCCCCCCCGGGGCTCCTGTCAAACACTTGTCCGGATTACGGATTCTTCCAGCTCGCGAAGGGTTTCCCGCGACGCGACAACGCCGGTGCGGGCCATGGAGTGCTGGGGCCAGAAGGACGTTCGCCGAACCGGAGTGCCGATGCCGGTCTTGCAGTGGGATCGAGCGGTTCGGGTCACCGGGATTGTCCGGCCTGTCGGTCGTGGTTCACATGTTGACGCCCGCCCCGGTTTCCCGGAGCGGGCGGTATCGCGCCGTGACCGGCGTCAGAGCGGGTCGCCGATGATCGACGTCGCGCCGCCCTTGAAGTCGCCGGTGGCGATGGTCGGTGGGGCGATCCCCGAGCAGACCGGCTTGCCATACTTGTCGAGCCGCTGAGACAGGTAACCCTCGACGCCGTCGTCGATGATCCAGTGGTCGCAGCCGTTCGGATCGACCCAGATCCCGGCCTTCATCGTGCTCAGGTCGTCGCTGTCGATGCCGCGGTCGATGCTCTTGTCCGGGCCGATTTCACAGCCGGCCAGCAGGGCGCCGGCACACAGCATGAGGGCGAGTTTGCGAATGGTCATGTGACTTCCCCTCAGCGGACGCAGATGATTTCGACGCGGCGGTTCTTCGCCATGCCGTTCGCGGTGGCGTTGGAGGCCACCGGCCAGCGTTCGCCGTAGCCGCGCACGTCGGCGATGCGCGCGCCCACGGATTTCGCAACCGAGGCGACGGCCAGCGCGCGATTGTAGCTGAGGCGCAGGTTGTATTCGTCGGACGCCCGGCTGTCGGTGTGGCCGGTGATGATGAACGAGGTGGCCTGCGCTTGGCGGAAGAACTCGGCCAGACGTGCCTTGCCCGCGCTCGAGATGGCGTATTTATCGGTGGCAAAGAACTGGTCGGTGTTCATCACGCCGCAGGTGTTGCCTCTGCGGCAGACGGGAATGCCGTTGCGGTCGGTATGCGGGCTCATGTAGCCTTCTGCGCCGTCGTCCATCACCCAGTGCTCGCAGCCGTCGGGATCGACCCAGATGCCGGGAATATACTGTTCGCCGCGAACGATGCGGGTGTTCTGCATGGAAATGAATGGCGATGCGCCGGCGTCCTGGTCGGCCCGGACAGGCGCAGTGCTGCCCAGTCCCGTCGCGACGGCCAGAGCAAGCGCGATAAAGGCTTTGGTCATGCGTGTTGCCACAACCCTGTCCCTTCGATTGTTGTTATCCCCCGCACGGCACCAGAATCGGCAGCGGTCCCGTGCAAATTCACTGTAATCAAGAGATTAACAGCTAAAATGCATGAGGAAAGTAAAAAGGCCGCTTTCGCGGGCCGTGTCCTGCTGTCCCCTGCACACGGAATGCGGAAAGAATCCGTGTGATGGCCGAAACGATTTCGCCATTGCCCGCGCATTGTCGCGCGGTGTGAAACCCACGCAGACGGCTCTTTGCCGGAACCCGCTTCGCGCGTATCATCGCGATCGCTCGTGGGGGCGAGCAGAGATCTTCTGGCAGAACGCTTGGAGCTTTGCCCTCGCGGTTCATGCTCCTGACCGGACCCAATTTGAAGGGATTTGCCATATGAAGACCATTTCCGCGCTTGCCGCCCTGACGCTGGGCCTCGCCGCGCCCGCCTTTGCGGACGGCGCCAACAACAAGCACCATCACGACCCGCTGACGAAGGCGCATGTGCACGAACAGACGGTCATCACCGTCAGTTGTTTCCGCGGCCCGTGGAACGACGTGATCTGGGATCGCCCGAATTCCAACTTCGTCGACAGCCTGGTGAACGCGGGTTACACGTTCGAGACCGCCCACGCGATCGCCGAACGGGTCTGCCGCGACGACAAGCTGGTGGGCAACCCCGAGGCATTGAAGGCCACGATGGAGCGGATCTTTCGCGACGGCGCCTCGCACCGGAACGCCAATCACTGACGCCTGACGCGGGCGGGCTGGCTCAGGCCAGTTCGCCGCGCAGCGAGTTCGGGCCGCTTTCGACGATCCGCACCCGGCGCAGATCGCCCGCAGAGACACCCTCGGCCTGCACATGGACCGCGTGCAGGTATTCCGACTTGCCCACCATTTGGCCGGTCATGCGGCCGGGCTTTTCGAACAGCACGGTGACGACCCGCCCCACCATCGCATCCTGAAGCGCGCGCTGCTGGCGCGTCAGCAGCGCCTGGAGGCGGTGCAGGCGGTCGTCCTTGACGGCCTCGGTCAGTTGGTCGCGCTCGGCCGCGGGGGTGCCGGGACGGGGCGAATACTTGAATGAAAAGGCGCTGCCGTATTCCACCCGCTCGATCAGGTCGAGCGTCAAAGCGAAATCCTCGTCTGTTTCCTCGGGAAAGCCAACGATGAAATCGCCCGACAGGTGCAGGTCGGGGCGCACCGCGCGCAGCCGGTCGATCAGCCGGAAATAGTCGTCGCGGGTGTGCTGGCGGTTCATCCGTTTCAGGATGCGGTCGCTGCCGGCCTGCACGGGCAGGTGCAGGTAGGGCATCAGTTTCTCGCAATCGCCATGCGCCGCGATCAGGTCGTCGTCCATGTCGTTCGGATGCGAGGTGGTAAAGCGGATGCGCGCAAGACCGTCGATCGCGGCCAGGCCGCGGATCAGCCCGCCAAGCCCGCGCTCATGCCCGTGATAGGCGTTCACGTTCTGGCCCAGCAGCGTGATCTCGCGCACGCCGCGTTCCACCAGGTCGCGGGCCTCGGACAGGATGCGCGCGGCGGGGCGGGAGACCTCGGCGCCGCGGGTATAGGGAACCACGCAGAAGGCGCAGAACTTGTCGCAGCCTTCCTGCACGGTCAGGAAGGCGCTGGGGCCGCGTTTCGCCTTGGGCCGGCTGGCCAGGTGCTCGAACTTGTCCTCTTCGGGAAACTCGGTATCCAGCGCCTTTTCGCCCGCCTGTGCCCGTGCCGTCAGCTCGGGCAGGCGGTGATAGCTTTGCGGGCCGACGACCAGGTCGACCATCGGCTGGCGGCGCATGATCTCTTCGCCCTCGGCCTGTGCGACGCAGCCCGCCACGCCGATCTTGAGGTCGGGTTTCGCGGCCTTCAGCCCCTTGTAGCGGCCAAGTTCCGAATAGACCTTTTCCGCCGCCTTTTCCCGGATATGACAGGTGTTCAGCAGGATCATGTCCGCGTCGTCGGGACTGTCGGTGGCAACATAACCCTGACTGCCCATGGCCTCCGCCATGCGCTCGCTGTCGTAGACGTTCATCTGGCAGCCGTAGGTCTTGATGAACAGCTTTTTCGGCGCGGTCATGGGCGTGCCTCCGGGGTCTGGTTCAGGGGCGGGCTTTAGCGCGAATCCGGGCCTTGTTGCAATGCACGAGATTTTCACCCAACCTGTGCGAAAACCGCGCCGCAACCGGCGGAGGCAGGCATGCGCTACTCGAACATCGCCGATTTCCTCAGCCGCGGGCGCGGCACGCTGGCGCGCGGCCCCGTCGCGATGATCTTTGCGGAGGATGCGGTCGAACTCGACACCACGATCCGCCATCACCGGCAACTGGGCTTTCCCACGGTCCTCGTCTTCGCCGATCCCGGCTGGAGCGCGCCCGATGATCTCGAGGATCGGATCCACCGCATCGAGGCCGACCCAAGGCGGGAAGGCTGTGTCGCCGATGCCGTCAGCCGCATAGCGCAGGCCGCGCCGGGCCAGTGGATGTATTACTGCTACAACGCCGAATACCTGTTCTATCCGTTCTGCGAGACGCGCTCGGTCCCCGAATTGCTGGCCTTTCATGCCGAGGAACGGCGCGACGCGATGCTGACCTACGTCATCGATCTGTATGCGGGCGATCTTGGGCAGTTCCCGGACGGCGTCTCGCTGGACGACACCCATATCGACACGGTGGGTTACTATGCGCAGGTGCGCGAAGACCAGCAGCGGAACTGGGCGCCAAAGGAACGGCAACTGGATTTCTACGGCGGGTTGCGCTGGCGGTTCGAGGAATTCGTGCCGTGGGAGCGGCGGCGCATCGACCGGATCGGGCTGTTCCGCGCGAAAAAGGGGCTGACGCTGCGCGATGATCACACGTTTTCGGACGAGGAATACAACACCTATGCCTGCCAGTGGCACAACAACCTGACGGCGGCCGTCGCGTCCTTTCGCACCGCCAAGGCGCTCAAGGCCAATCCCGGCTCGCGCTGGGAGATCGGCGATTTCCGCTGGCACAAGTCCGCGCCGTTCGAGTGGCATTCGCGCCAGTTGCTGGACCTCGGGCTGATCGAGGCGGGCCAGTGGTTCTGAGGCGGTTCAGGCAGTGCGGTGGTTGTTCGCGCGGCGACGGAACAGGGCGACGCCCAACAGCACCGTGACCGCGCCTGCGGCCAACAGCCCGGCGAGATTGCTGGCAATGTCGGCGATCAGCGCGATCTGGCTGCCAAAGGCAAAGC
The DNA here is from genome assembly GCF_018224955.1 of Thetidibacter halocola. Classification (GTDB taxonomy): domain Bacteria; phylum Pseudomonadota; class Alphaproteobacteria; order Rhodobacterales; family Rhodobacteraceae; genus Thetidibacter; species Thetidibacter halocola. The sequence goes on along the minus strand of NZ_JAGTUU010000004.1, from coordinate 147,100 downwards.
CCAGGCCGACGTAGATCGTGACCCAGGTCGCCTCTCCGGTCACGCTGCCAAGGGTAAATCGCGACCAGGCCAGGCCCATCGCCCCGCCGATGAAGTTGACATACGGTCCCAGCGGGCTGAACAGCCAGCGCGTCAGGAAGACCGCCGAGACCGCGCGCCGATGCAGCATCTCGGCAGCGCGCTCGACCGTGGACGCGACCCGCGCCCGCCGCTTCAGCCGTGCGACCAGAGGCGTGCCGCCATGCCGCCCGATGGCATAGCCCGCCTGGTCGCCCGCGATGGCCCCTGCATAGGCCGCGCCTGCCGTGCCCGCCAGCGACAGGTCGCCCGAGGCGGCAAAGGCGCCCGCCGCCAGCATCATCAGCGAGGATGGGATCGGCAGTGCAAGGCAGGATAGAAAGGTCGCCAGCAGCACCACCCAGCCGCCGTAATGGGGCACCATGGCAAAGAGCGTGTCCGTCATGGGCGGTCGGCCCGATGCGCGGCGATCGTGGCCTCGAGCGTGGCGATCAGGTTGGCCACCGGCACCCCGCGCTCTTCTGCGATCTCATCCAGGGTCAGGCGGCGGCCGTCAGTCCGTGGCTCCAGGTCCAGCGCCTCGGCCACTGTCTCTCTCGGCAGGTCCCAGCTATGCGCCACGTAGCCCGGCGACATCCAGCCCTCGATCGGCTGTTCGCGATGCGTGGGGTCGGCCCAGAACAGCGTGAACAGCACCAGCCGTACCGCGAAGAAGACCGTGACCGCAACCGCCAGGAAAAAGGCGGCGGTCAGGATGGGGCGGCGCGTGAGGCGGGACAGTGGCATGGGGCCTGATTAGAGGGGTCGAAGGCGCGCGCCAATGCGCCTTTGCAGCGCAGGTGGCCTAGGCCGCCGCGAAGGTGCAGAGCCCGGCATGACCATCCGTCGCCTGCTCCAGCGCGCCCGCGCGGAACAGCGCGTGCACGTAAAGCGGCGCCCCGACAGGACCATAGGCATAGCTGAGGCAGGACTGGTCCCAGTCGGCGGGGTTGCGTTCGAACCCGCTTTCGGGACCGAACAGGCCAAAGGCGTCGTTTTCCGTCATGCCGGGGCGCAGCCTGTCGGCCATGCCGTCGCCACTGCGTGTTGCGGTCGTGGGCGGTTGCGCCTGGCACGCGGCAAGCGTCAGCAGCAAGGGCAGGGCGCGCCACATTCCACCGGTCACAGGTTCTCGAACTGCGGCATGCCCAGCACGTGATAGCCGCTGTCGACCTGGATTACCTCGCCGGTGGTGCAGGCACCCACGTCCGAGCACAGCCAGACCGCCGTGCCGCCCACCGCCTCGAGCGTGGCGTTGTGGCCCAGCGGCGCGTTCTTGTCGGTGTGGCGATAGCTTGCCCGCGCGCCGCCGATGGCCGCGCCGGCAAGGGTCTTCATCATGCCGGGGCTGATCGCGTTGACGCGGATGCCGTCGCGGCCGAGGTCGTTGGCCAAGTAGCGCGTGGCGGACTCCAGCGCCGCCTTGGCCACGCCCATGATGTTGTAATTGGGAATGACCCGCTGGCTGCCGAGATAGGACATGGTCAGCAGCGTTCCGCCCTTTTCCTTCATCAGGGGATGCGCCCGGCGCGCCACGTCGATGAAGGAATAGACCGAGATGTCCATCGAGGTCTTGAAGTTGTCCCGGGTTGTGTTGAGGATCCGGCCCGTCAACTCGTTCTTGTCGGAATAGGCGATGGCGTGGACAAGGAAATCGAGACTGTCCCAGCGCGCGGCCAGTGCTTCGAAGGCGCGGTCGAGCGAGGCGTCGTCGGTGACGTCCACATCCACCAGGAAATCCGACCCTACGGAGACCGCCAGAGGCTCCACCCGCTTGCCAAAGGCGTCGCCCTGGTAGGTAAAGGCCAGTTCTGCCCCGGCGTCATGGCAGGCCTTCGCGATGCCCCAGGCGATCGAGCGTTCGTTCGCCACGCCCATGACAAGCCCGCGCTTGCCTTCCAGAGAAATGGTCATGTGCCCCTCCGACCGTTTCGGAATACCTGACCGGAACCGGCGGGGAGGTCAAGTTACCGGCTGTGTTCTCCTGTCCCGCGGCCGCAGGCCAGGTCCGTAGAATCCCGGCCTCGTGTTGGGTCGCCACCGTGTTCATCGCGCATGGCTGCAATGCGGACAAAGTGGATGTTCGACGATTTAACCCTGCGGTTCGTTGTTCAACATGGCTTCGACTTCAACCGCATTCGCGGCCTCCTTCAAGATCGTGAAATCGCCCCTTTCCAGAATTGCCTTGGTGCCTTCGATAGTAACCTTTTGCGTGACGCGCGCGAGTCCGCCGCCAATCGAAATCCGGGCGGCGCCAAGCGTTCCTATCTCCTGGGCCGTCAGGTCTCGCATACTGCCTGCCGCAAGAACGTTGACCGGTACCCCGGTGGCGGCCAGCGCACTGGTCGTTTCCGCATCGACGAGCGGCGCGTAGAGCACATCGGCACCCGCTTCGGCGAAAGCCTGGCAACGGCGCAGTGCTTCGGTCTGATCATAGTTGCGGAGCAGCCAGCCATCAGCGCGGGCCGTCAGCAAGATGCCCGCAGCACGGGCGGCCGCGACTGCCGCTACTATCCGTTCCAGAGCTAGGTCGAAGGAATACGAGTTCTTGGTTGGAACGGCAGTGTCCTCGATTGAAACGCCGGCAAGACCCGCCGCTGCAGCCATGCGAACGGTCTCGGCCACAGTCGCCGGACTGTCACCAAATCCATTCTCAAAATCACCGTTTACCGGGACATCAACCGCAGCGCAGAGATCGGCAGCATGCTTCAGGGCAACCTCGCGCGTAACCTGTCCGCCATCGATCAAACCCAGCGTGAAACCATGCCCGGAAGATGTTGTCGCCAGTGCCTTGGCACCCAGCCGCGCCATGATCTTCGCAGACCCGATGTCCCATGGGTTCGGCATTACGACCGGGTTGCCACGAACGTGCAGGGCACGGAAACGCTCGATAAGGTTCTCTCGGTTCACACAAAGGCCCTCTCTCCAATTGGTAACAGGTTCGGCGAGGATAGCCGACGATCTATGAAAGACGCAGCGGATTTCAGAATAGGCTCCAAGCCGTCTTTCGCCGCATCATCGGCGAAAGACGGCCTCAAGCGTCAGGCACGAACCCGTAGCTACGCGCGCGTCATTCCCGGAACTTCGAAAGCACCATCGACCCGTTCGTTCCTCCGAAGCCGAAGGAATTGGTCATCACACTGTCCAGCCCAGCATTGTCGACCCTGGTGGTTGCGATCTCCTCGGGTTTCAGGGCGGGGTCCAGCGTTTCGACATTGATCGACGGGATGATGAAATCGTGTTCAAGCGCCAGCAGGCAATAGATCGCCTCCTGCGCGCCGGTCGCGCCCTGGCTGTGGCCGGTCATCGACTTGGTCGAGCTGACGGGCGGCGTGGCGCCGTCGCCGAAGACGCGCCGCACCGCCTCGATCTCGCCCACGTCGCCGACCGGGGTCGAGGTGCCATGCGCGTTGATGTAGCTGACCTTGCGCCCCTCGGGGAGGGTCGACAGGGCAAGGCGCATCGCCCGCTCGCCGCCCTCGCCACTGGGCGCGACCATGTCGGCGCCGTCGCTGGTCGCACCGTAGCCGGTCACTTCGGCGTAGATCTTCGCGCCGCGCGCCTTGGCGTGCTCAAGCTCCTCCAGCACGACGATGCCGCCGCCGCCCGAGATCACGAACCCGTCGCGGTCCTTGTCGAAGGCGCGGCTGGCGCGCTCGGGCGTGTCGTTGAATTTCGACGACATGGCGCCCATCGCGTCGAACAGGCAGGACAGCGTCCAGTCCAGTTCCTCGCCGCCCCCGGCGAACATCACGTCCTGCTTGCCCATCATGATCTGTTCCGCCGCGTTGCCGATGCAATGCAGCGAGGTCGAGCAGGCCGAGGTGATCGAATAGTTGATCCCCTTGATCTTGAACGCGGTGGACAGGTTCGCGCTGACCGTCGAGCACATGCATTTCGGCACGGCGAAGGGGCCGATCCGCTTGGTCGCGCCGCTGTTCAGCACCGTCTGGTGCGCTGTCAGCATCGCGCTGGTCGACGGCCCGCCGGAGCCCGCGACAAGGCCGGTGCGCGGGTTGACGATGTCGGCCTCGTCCAGCCCGCTGTCCGCGATGGCCTGCTGCATGGCGATATGCGCATAGGCCGCGCCCGGCCCCATGAAGCGCAGCGTGCGCTTGTCGACATGCGCGGCCACGTCGATCTTCAGTGTGCCGGCGATCTGGCTGCGAAAGCCGTGTTCCTTCATCTCTTCGCTGGCGGTGATGCCGGACCGGCCCGCCTTGAGCGAGGCAAGCACTTCCTCGGCATTGTTGCCGATGCTCGAGACGATACCGAGACCTGTGACGACGACGCGACGCATTTGGGTTCCCTTCATTGGCTGGGGTCGTGTGTAGGCCAAGGCTGCGGTCAGGTGCAAGACGGGTGACGGCGCCGGTTCGCGTGACCGGACGGCGCCCCGCGGTGTTGAGGCATGTCAAGGAAAGCTGTTGCTTGGGCGGTTAGCGTTGACGGGCGCCTGAAGCGGTCCGCGACCTGCGATCCCGAATGCAAACGGCGCGTCAGAGCGGAAAGGAGCCTGAACCATGAAACCCGTCGCTACGTTGATCCTGCTGGCCAGCCTGTTTGGCCTCGCCGCCTGCGAGGATCCCGCGCCGACCACCTATCCGCTATCCGGCGAGCCCTGCGCGGCCGACGATCCGGTCCAGGAGATGGATATCGGGGATTGCGCCCCACCCAGTCCGTAGAGAGGTGATGCGTCGCTCTCAGCTTTCGCTGAGCGCGACCTTCATGTCCTTGACGATGTAGATCACCTCGCCATCGGCCTCGACGATGCCATCGGCCACACCCATGGTCAGCCGCCGCGTCTGCAACGCCTTGGTGAAATCCACCTTGTAGGTCAGCATCCTGCGGTCCGGGCGCACCATGCCGGTCAGCTTGACCTCGCCCACACCCAGCGCATAGCCGCGCCCCTGCCAGCCGCGCCAGCCCAGGTTGAAGCCGGTCAGCTGCCACAGCCCGTCCAGTCCCAGACAGCCCGGCATGATCGGGTTGCCCGGGAAATGGCACTCGAAGAACCACAGGTCGGGCGTGATGTCGAACTCGGCCACGACGTGGCCCTTGCCGTGCAGGCCACCGTCCCCGGAAATTTCCGTGATGCGGTCCATCATCAGCATGGGCGGCGCGGGCAGTTGCGCGTTGCCAGGGCCGAACAGCTCGCCGCGCGCGCATTTCAACAGGTCTTCCTTGCCGAAGCTGGTCGGATAGTCGGCCATGCGGACGCGCCCCTTTGTCGTCTGTGCAGTTACCGGCGCCCCTTAGCACCGGGCCGCCGCGCCTTGCAAGGGGCGCGGGCGTGCGGCGCCCGGCCGGGTGTCAGAGGGTTTTCGTTTGAAAAGCGCCCCCCTGCCGCACTATATGTATCTTCAAGGGAAGGGATGGCGCATGACGATACGGGCCGAAGCGATCGAACGGGGGCAGGCATGGCTGGCACGGGCGGACCTGCGCCCGACGCGGCAGCGCCTGACGCTGGCTGCGCTGCTGATTGGTGACGGGCGCGATCGTCACGTCACAGCCGAAAGCCTGTTCGCCGCCGCCAAGGCGCGCGGCGAAAGCGTGTCGCTCGCCACGGTCTACAACACTCTCAAGGCATTCTGCGATGCTGGGTTGATGCAGGAGGTCACGGTGGACGGGTCGAAAAGCTATTTCGACACCAATACCCGCGAGCACCCGCATTTCTACTGGGAGGATGACGCCCGCCTGACGGATGCGCCCGCCGACCAGCTGGAAATCACCCGCCTGCCGGACGTGCCCGAAGGGGCCGAGATCGCCAGCGTCGACGTGGTCATCCGCCTGCGCCGCAAGTAGCGCCTAGAGGCCGTCGCGTGCCCGGATGCGGGCGATGATGGTCGAGGTGTTGATCCCCTGGTGATAGGGGATGCGCCGCATGATGCCGCGTTCGATGGGAATGCGATACAAGTCGTCCCTGCCTGTTCCTGCTTAGACCACGAGGCCGATGGCATGCTCGTCGAGCAGTTCGGCGGTGATACCGGGCCTATGCGGAAGCGGCAGAACGTGCGCGGCGATTCCCGTCGCGCGCACGGTTTCCATCCGTTCCTCAAGGGTCAGGATCGGGCGGCGCTTGTAGCTGGCGGTATCGTCATCCGGCGTTACGCCGACGAGGAGCCGGTCGCCCATCGCCCGCGCCTCGTGCAGAAGCCGCATGTGGTTCATGGGAAGAAGGTCGAAGACGCCTTCGGTGAAGACGGTCAGCAAGTCGGACCTCAGCCGAAGCCACGCCCGGACGGGAAGGGCAGGCCGGGTGAGAGGGACGCCTTCTGGCTCTGGCTCTGCGCCACGTCATGGACGGGGTTGCGGCCGGTTCCCCTGCCACGGCCGCGCTCTCCCGGAGGGGCCGGGCGGCGATCGGGACCATTGCCCGCCGCGCCGGGAACCTCGGGCTGGCCATCGTTGCCGGGATCGCCGCTTTGCGCGCCACCGCCGCCCGTGTCGGGATCCGACGTGCTTTGCTCCTGCGCCCCGGCGCTTGTCGCAACGCTGAGCGTCGCCACCATGGGCAGCGCATAGATCGCGCCGCCGGCAAGCACCTGCGTCAGCAGGCGTCGCCGCTTCGTGTCGAGTTCCGGTATGTCGGCCAAGGAAACCTCCCCAATACGGCAAACTCTATCATCACCGCGCGCATTGGATGGCGAAATGTCATGACGACCGATCTCCATGCCTCGAGCCCCGAACGGGTGGATCACTATGGCCGCCCCTCTCGCTGGTTCATGGATTATCCCTCCGATTATCTCGATGCTTCGGTGCACGAGGCGAAGGCAATCGAGTTGGCATCCCGGATTGAGTTTGGGCTCGACCTGTTCCTCGTCTGGGGGTCTCTGCTGGGCGCGGTGCGGGGCGGCGACCTGATCCCGCACGATTTTGACATCGACATGGCCTATGTCAGCCGCGCCCGCTCGGCGCAGGGCGTGCTGCGCGAGCGGGCGGTGGTTCTTGCGCATTTCCAGCGGTTTGGCCGTGTGCTGGACGGGCATTCGCCGGGTCGCTTCATGCTGCGCGGGATCGGCGGGCCGGGCGACCGGTTCGACCATGGGATCGAGATCTATACCTGCTTCGTGACGCAGGGACTGTTCTATGCCTACCCAACCCTGCCCGGCACATTGCCAAGCCGCGCGATTCGGCCCTTCCGTCAGGTCGCGTTGCACGGTGTGTCGTTCAATGCGCCAAAAAGGTCGGAGGCGTTCCTCGACCAAGCGATCGGGCCGGACTGGCGGGTGCCGCGCCTGCCGAAGGACCACAAGGAGCGCACGGGCCGCTTTCCCTGTTTCGACTTCCTTTATCCGCCCGGCGGCTGAACCAGCCCCCGGTCCCGCAGCAGCGCGATGGCCCGTTCCACGTCGGCCAGGGGCGGCTCTGCCAGGCCGAATTCTGGCGCCAGGGCACCGGCCAGCGCGGCAAGATCGCGGCTGCCATCTGCGTGCAGCCAGACGGCGGCGGCGGTCTGGTTGAGGTAATGCACCGACCCGTCGGGCCCTGCGATGTGCGCGCCGCCCGGTCCCGGTTGCAGGTGCAGCCCCGGCGTCGCAAGGGGGTGGCCGGCGCGGTCACTCATCGCGGGTCACCGCGCGGCGCGAGGCCTGAAGCCCCTTCTGGAACCCGTCAGCGTCGCCGTAGTCCATGAATTGCGCGTATTGGCGGTGCGGGTGGCGCACCGGCCCGGCATGCTTGATCGGGCACCAGAAGGCCTCGGTCCGGGCGCCGATCTCGCGGACATAGGAGATCAGTCCGTTGCAATAGCCGCAATAGACGCAGTTCAGCTTCTGCACCGCGTTGAGATAGGCCAGCATGTGGCGGTCGATGCGGATATGGTCGGCGCGCCTTACGCGCGGGATGCCGTAGGCGCGAAAGCAGATTGCCTGGTAGACCGTCACGAACAGGTCGAGCAGCGCGAAGGGCAGGATCAGGCTGTAGATCACCGGCGCGGTGACGACATGGGCGAACTTCGTCTGCGACAGGAAGACGCGCAGCGAGACGCGCAGCGCGCGGTGGCGTGCCTGCGCCTCGGCGGTGAACCGCGCCCGCCGCCCGCGCATCTCGTATTCGAAGGTCTGCCGCCGTTCTGCGATGGCCTGTTCCAGCTCGTCGCCCAGGGCATCGATCCGGGCAAGGATGCTGTCGATCGGGCGGGTCATGGCGGCTCCTGTCCTGTGCCTGCGGTCCAGACTAGGGCGCGGGGGGCCGCGCAGGCAACAGCGGCCTGCAGGTTGCATCGCCCGGCGATCCGGCGCGGGACCACGAAAGCGCCGCGAAAATCACCACAAGACTTGCGACTCTCTCCGCAGCTTGGCACCATCCCTGTACCATAGACCGGAGGAACAGCGGCTTGACCACAGCGACCCTGACCGACGCGATCCTCGAATTCCCCGACAACCGGCTGCTGATCGACCTGTGTGGGGAGTATGACCGAAACCTGACGGATATCGAGACGCGCACCGGGGTCCAGATCCTGCGCCGCGGCAACCAGCTGGCGATCCACGGTTTGCCCGAGGCACAGGCCGAGGCGACAGAGGTTCTGCGTGCCCTGTATGAACGGCTGGAGCACGGGCGCGAGGTGGGCCGGGGCGAGATCGACCGCCATTTCCGCATGGCCGAGGAAGAAGCGGGAAACGACGACCAACTCGAGATGTTCTCGGGCGGCGAGGTCGAGATCAAGACGCGCAAGAAGCTGGTCGAACCCCGCACCGAGGCGCAGAAGGCCTATGTGCGCGCGCTGTTCGCCAAGGAACTGGCCTTTGGCATCGGGCCTGCGGGCACCGGCAAGACCTACCTCGCGGTGGCGGTCGGAGTGAACATGCTGATCAACGGCCAGGTCGACAAGATCATCCTCAGCCGTCCCGCCGTCGAGGCGGGCGAAAAGCTGGGCTATCTGCCCGGCGACATGAAGGAAAAGGTCGATCCCTACATGCAGCCGCTCTACGACGCGCTGAACGATTTCCTGCCGGGCAAGCAGCTGGCGCGGATGATCGAGGAAAAGACCGTCGAGATCGCGCCGCTGGCATTCATGCGGGGGCGGACGCTGTCCAATGCCTTCGTCGTGCTGGACGAGGCGCAGAACGCCACTTCGATGCAGATGAAGATGTTCCTGACCCGCCTGGGCGAGGGCTCGCGCATGGTCATCACCGGCGACCGCACGCAGATCGACCTGCCGCGCGGCGTTCCCTCGGGACTGGCCGATGCGGAACGGCTGCTGAGCCACATTCCCGACATCGCCTTCAACTACTTCACCGCCAAGGACGTCGTGCGCCATCCGCTGGTCGCCAAGATCATCGAGGCCTACGAGGCCGAGGCCTGAGGCCGGTCAACGCAGTGTTTCCCGCGGCTGGCACAATTCCTGCGCGAGTCATGCCTCACCCGTGATAGGGTGACGCAAGGGCAACCTGCCCGGCACGTGCCGTGGCGGGAACCTTTTGCGTGAAACCTTGGGATTGCGCACCATGCCAGACCTCGTCTCCGGCGGAGCCATGACGATCGTCGCCCACCAGGACGACGACATCCTGTTCATGAACCCCGACATCCTGCACAGCATCGAGGCGGGGGTGGCCAACACCACCGTCTTCGTCACCGCGGGCGATGCCGGGGCGGGGGCTGCCTACTGGCTGGGGCGCGAATTCGGGGCCAAGGCCGCCTACGCCCTGATGGCCGGAGTGTCGGACTGGATCGACGAGACCGTGACGCTGGACCTGGGCGGCCGTGTCGTGCAAGTGGCGTCGTCCTATCTCGCCAGCGCACCGGACATCCGGCTCTATTTCCTGCGGCTGCCCGATGGCGGTGGCGATCTGCCGGAGGACCTGGCGCAGCAACTGGCGCGGCTGGATATCGGCGACCTGGCCACGGTATCCGCGCTCGACGGCAGCGCGACCTATTCCCGGCAGGACCTGGTCGGGGCGCTGGCCGCGCTGATGGCTCTGCACGAACCCGCCACGCTGCGCCTGCCGGTGCACGATGGCCCGACCGCCGCCGCCGAGCACACCGACCACCGCCGCGTGTCGATCTTCGCCGAAGAGGCGCTGGGCCTGCATGATGGCGGGCTGGTGAGCGTGACGCGCTATGTCCATTACGACAGCCGGCTGATGCCCGAGAACCTGTCGCCCGAGGATGCGGCCCGCAGCCTTGAAATCATGCAGGCCTACGCGGCGCACGATCCGGGCACGGTCGATGCGACGGGCACCCTGCTGGACGTCTACGAAAGCTGGACCGCCCGGCAATACGTGGCCGAAAGCTTTACCCTGGATACCGACGATGACGGCCCGCCACCTGCGAGGCCCGATCCGGCATGGCCCGGCCCGGGCGCGTGGGAATTCGGCCTGATGGGCGAGGATGCCGCGCTGTTCCACATCGGCTCGGCCACCGGCGCGGTGATGCCGCAAGCCTGGTTCGTGCCGTCGCTGGAGGACGCCTGGGACAGCGATGGCGACCATGTCTACGAGGTGACGCGGCTTGCGAAACCTTCAGGTGGAGGCGAGGTTCTGGCGCAGGCGCTGGTGTTTCGAACAACCGCCGAAGGAGTGCTGTCCTTTGTCTCGGGCATCGATCTGGGGCCGGGCGGGGGTGGGGCCGATCCGGGTGGCTGGACCGCCGAGGACGTTTTCTACAGCCTTGCGGGCCCCGACGCACTGCTGTTCACCGTCGATGCCGCCAGCGGCGCCGTGGCGCCTCAGCCCTGGTTCACGCCCGGCCCGAATGCCTGGGACCGGGACGGCGACCATCTCTACGAGATTCTGCGCTTTGCCACGCCACTCGACGGTGGCCCGGCGCTGGCCGAAACGCTGGTCTTCGAAACCATGCCGGGCGGCGGCTTCGTGCAATGGACCGAGGGCCTGCCGCCGGTCCATATCATTGCTGCCGCCGCGGGCATGGCGCTGACCGCCCCGCCCGACGAGACGCTTGTGGACCTCGGGCCCTGACCGCTGTATCGGCGCGGTAGGCAAGCCCCGGAAAGGACAGTCGATGCCGGTCGAGACGATTCTCGAGGACGAACGCTGGCAGGCGGCGGACCTGGCTGGCCTTGCAGATCGTGCCGCCGACGCGGCCCTGCGCCATCTCGGGCTGGACTCTGCGGGTTACGAGATCGCCCTGCTGGGCTGCGATGATGCCCGCATCGCCGTGCTGAACGCCGATTTCCGGGACAAGCCGCAGCCCACCAACGTTCTGTCCTGGCCGGACGAGGATCTGTCCGCCGAAGACCCCGGCGACACACCCCTGCCGCCGGAACCGGGCGACCCGGACGACCCGCAACCGCTGGGCGACATCGCCATCGCCTGGGACACCTGTGCGCGGGAAGCCGCCGACCAGGGCAAGCCGATGGGCGATCATGTGACGCATCTGCTGGTGCACGGGGTTTTACATTTGCTGGGCTATGACCATATTCAGGATGCAGATGCCTCTTTGATGGAGGGGCTGGAGGTCGAAATACTTGGCAATCTCGGCCTGCGTGACCCATATAGGGAAGATTAGGGGCCACGAGCCTCGCATTTGGTAAGGATCGATGGGCGATAACGACGGCTCGTCTACGGCGGCGCAGAGCGCGCGCGCGAATGGGCAGACTCATTTGAACGGCCATGTCGCCGCCGCTGGCGCGCGTGGCATTTTTGGACGCATGCTGGGCTGGTTCGGAGGCGGCAAGCCCGCCACCGTGGCCGGAGGTCCAGCGCCAACCGCGACGGCCGCGCCGTCTCACGGCATGATCAACCTGCGCAGGATGCGGGTCGAGGACGTGGCGATCCCCAAGGCCGACATCGTTTCGGTGCCGCTGACCATTACCAAGGATGACCTTGCGACCGTGTTCCGCGAGACCGGCCTGACCCGCGTTCCGGTGTATGACGGCACGCTCGACACGCCTGTGGGTCTTGCGCATCTTAAGGATTTCGCGCTGACCCACGGTTTCAACGGCAGCACCCAGCGCTTCAACCTGAAGAAGATGCTGCGTCCGCTGCTGTTCGTGCCGCCCTCGATGCCGATCGGCGTCTTGCTGCAGAAGATGCAGACCGAACGCCGCCACATGGCGCTGGTGATCGACGAATATGGCGGTGTCGACGGGCTGGTCACGATCGAGGACCTGATCGAACAGGTCATCGGCGAGATCGAGGACGAGCACGACACCGACGAGGGCCAGTTCTGGACCCGCGAAAAGACCGGCTGCTACCTTGCGCAGGCCAAGACCCCGCTGGAGGAGTTCGAGGCCGAGCTGGGAATGCAGCTGACCGACCACGACGACATCGACGGCGAAGAGATCGACACGCTGGGCGGGCTGGTCTTCATGTTGGCCGGTCACGTTCCCGCGCGGGGCGAGGTCGTGCCGCATCCGGCCGGTTTCGATTTCGAGGTGGTGGATGCCGATCCGCGCCGGATCAAGCGTCTGCGCGTCCGCCTGCCGGGCTCGACCGCGGCTCCGGTTCGCGCCGCCGCCACCCCGGCAGCCGCTGCGCCCCAACCGCAGACTCAGCAGCCACCGCCTGCCCCCCCGGCCGAGGCGGCGCGTGGCTGACACCGCGCGTGCGGCGCGGGTTCTCGGGCTGCGCCGGGCGCGTCTGCCGCTGGCGCTGGGCGCCGGGCTGCTCATGGCGCTGGGCGTCCCGCCGCTGGACCTGTGGCCCCTCGCGCTGGCAGGCTTGGTTGGCGCCTTTCTCCTTTTCGCCCTGTCGCCGCCGGGCACGCGTGCCAGCACTGGGTGGATGGTGGGTATCGGCTATTTCGGTGCCGGCCTGAACTGGATCGTCGAGCCCTTCATGGTCGATGCGCCGCTGACCGGCTGGATGGCGCCTTTTGCGCTCGTCGGCATGGCTGCAGGGCTGGCGTTGTTCTGGGCGCTGGCCTTCTGGCTGGCGGGGCGCGCGCGGCACGGGCTGGCGGCGCTGGCCGTGGCCTGGGCCGCGGTGGAACTGGTCCGCGCCTACGTGCTGACCGGTTTTCCCTGGGGATTGGTGGGCTACCTGTGGCTGGAAAGCCCGGCGATCCAATGGGTCTCGGTCATCGGGCCGCACGGGCTGACGCTGGCCACGCTGGTGCTGGCCGCCTGCCTCGCGGGCGCGCTGCGCATGGCCTCGCTCAGGCAGGCGGGGCTGGCGACGGCGCTGCTGGCGCTGTTGCTGGGGGGCGGTTGGGCGCTGACACCCCCGATGCAGGACCTGTCGGGCCGGCCGGTGGTCCGCCTCGTGCAGCCCAACGCCCCGCAGCGCGAGAAATGGGATCCGGCGATGGTCCCTGTCTTCTTCGAGCGCCAGGTCGCCGCCACCGAGGCCGCGCCGGGCCCGCTTGGTCCGCCCGCGCTGGTGGTCTGGCCGGAAACCGCCGTCCCGGTCCTGCTGCACCGCGCCGCCGACGCGCTGGCGGTGGTCAGCGATGTGGCGGGCGACACACCCGTGATCCTCGGCATCCAGCGGGGCGAGGGTGGCCTGTATTACAACTCGCTCGCCCTGATCGACGGCACCGGCGCGCTGGCGGCGGTCTATGACAAGCACCACCTCGTGCCCTTCGGCGAATACATGCCCGCCCCCGCCCTGTGGCGGCGGATCGAGATTGGCGGCCTCGCTGCCCGCGCCGAAGGCGGCTACAGCCCCGGTCCGGGGCCGCGGCTGCTGGATCTGGGGCCGCTGGGCCGGGCGCTCCCGCTGATCTGCTACGAGGCGGTGTTTCCGCAGGACGTGAATGCCGCGCCCGCGCGCCCGGACTGGTTGCTGCAACTGACTAACGACGCCTGGTTCGGCTCCTGGTCCGGCCCCTACCAGCACCTGGCGCAGGCGCGTATCCGCGCCATCGAGCAGGGTCTGCCCCTGCTGCGCGCGGCCAATACCGGCGTCTCGGCGGTGATCGATGGCGCCGGGCGCGTGCTGGACGCGCTGCCACTGAATACGGCAGGACACCTGGACGTGCCGTTGCCCGCGCCTGCCCGCGAAACAATATACGCGTATTCGGGTGATCTGTTGGCGCTTCTGGCGCTGATCGCAGCGGCCATACCCCTGGTTTTGGCCCCGCGCAGAGAAAGGCGTTGACCCCTTGTGCGCCCACCTCTAGACGAGTCCGAACATAGCATCCCGTCACAACGGCTTCCTGGCGTGACGGTTGACATTAATGGAGCGCTTATGTCCCGACAGAACTACATTTTCACCTCCGAAAGCGTTTCGGAGGGCCATCCCGACAAGGTTTGCGACCGCATTTCCGACGCCGTGCTTGACGCGTTCCTCGCAGAAGAAGCCACCGCCCGCGTCGCCTGCGAGACTTTCGCCACGACTGGCATGGTCGTCATCGGCGGCGAGGTCGGCCTGTCCGACAAGGATACGCTGAAGCGCTACATGGGGTCGATCTCCGAGATCGCCCGCGACTGCATCAAGGACATCGGTTACGAGCAGGACAAGTTCCACTGGAACACCTGCCACGTCCTCAACCTGCTGCACGAGCAATCCGCGCATATCGCGCAGGGCGTCGACAAGGACGGGGCGGGCGATCAGGGCATCATGTTCGGCTATGCCGTCAACGAGACGCCCGAACTGATGCCGGCACCGATCCAGTATTCCCACGCCATCCTGCGCCGCCTGGCCGAGGTGCGCAAATCCGGCGCCGAACCGACACTTCGCCCGGACGCGAAATCGCAGCTGTCCGTCCGCTACTTGGATGGCAAGCCCGTGGGCGTGACGTCCATCGTGCTGTCGACCCAGCACGAGAGCGAGGACCAGAGCAGCGACGACATCCGCCGCATCGTCGAACCGTATATCCGCGAGGTCCTGCCCGCCGGCTGGATCACCGAAGAGACCGAATGGTGGGTGAACCCGACCGGGACCTTCGTGATCGGCGGGCCGGATGGCGACGCTGGCCTGACGGGCCGCAAGATCATCGTCGACACCTATGGAGGTGCTGCGCCGCATGGTGGCGGTGCGTTCTCGGGCAAGGATCCGACTAAGGTGGACCGCTCGGCCGCCTATGCCGCGCGCTATGTCGCCAAGAACGTGGTGGCGGCCGGGCTGGCTGACCGCTGCACGGTGCAGCTGAGCTATGCCATCGGCGTGGCCAAACCGCTGTCGATCTACGTCGATACCCACGGCACCGGCCAGATTGACGACGCCGCCATCGAGGCCGCGATCCCGCGCGTGATCGACCTCAGCCCGCGCGGCATCCGCGAGGCGCTGCAACTCAACAAGCCGATTTACCAGCGCACCGCCGCCTACGGCCATTTCGGCCGCGAGCCCGAGGCCGATGGCGGCTTCAGCTGGGAAAAGACGGACCTGGTCGAGGCGTTGAAGAAGTCGATCTGACCCGGTCACTGCTGGAAACGCAAAAGGCGCCCCAAGGGGCGCCTTTTTTCGTCCTGACGGCACCTGTCAGCCACGCAGCTTCGGCACCGCACGCGCGCCCTGCGCCGCCTGCACGAAGGCCGCGATACGCGCGGCATCCTTCAGCCCCGGCGCAGATTCGACCCCTGATGACACGTCCACCTGCCGCGCACCGGTCATCGCCACGGCCTCGGCCACGGTCTCCGGCGTCAGGCCGCCGGCCAGCATCCACGGTTTCGCCCAGCGTTTCCCCGCGATCAGCCGCCAGTCAAAGGCCAGCCCATTGCCGCCGGGCAGGTCGGCGCCCTTCGGCGGCTTGGCGTCGATCAGGATCTGGTCGGCCACCTGTGCGTAAAGGCCGATACTTGGCAGGTCGGCCTCCTCGGCCACGCCCACCGCCTTCATCACCGGCAGGCCGTAGCGCGCCCGCACCGCCTGCACCCGTTCGGGCGTCTCGTGCCCGTGCAACTGGAGCATGTCCAGGGGCACCGCCCGGGTGATCGCGTCCAGTGTCGCATCATCGGCGTCGACCACCAGCGCCACTTTGGCCAGGCCCGGCGGCGCCAGAAGCGCCAGCGTGCGCGCCTGTTCGGGCGTCACGTTGCGCGGGCTTTTCGGGAAGAAGACAAACCCGGCATAGGCCGCGCCCGCCGCGGCGACGGCTGCGACATCCTCGGCCCGCGTCAGGCCGCAAATCTTGACCCGCACGTCCTGCATGACGCGTCCCCTGCTTCTCTGGTTCAGAAATTCCGCGGGGAAGTCCCGAAAGGAAAGGGGCAAAGCCCCCATGCCGCGCCCGTTGTCAGCTCGCCTGGTCGAGCAGGGCCAGGACCTCGTCCTTGTCCTTGTCGCGCTCTGCCTGGGTCTTCTTCAGCTCGCGCTGAAGCGTCTTGACCTCGGCCTGCTTGCGCGCGGCCTCGGCGCGGTGCTTGTACTCGCGCAGCCATTCCCAGACGAAGCCGATCAGCAGACCCGCGACGATGCCGATGAACACCACCAGGAACAGCGGCATCTCGATCGAGACAGCCATCCAACCGAGCCCCGGGATGGCAGCCAACCCCTCGGGCAGGCTGCTCAGCGTCACCGTCTGGCGATTCGCCAGGGCCACCGACACCAGCACGATGGCCAAGGCGGCGAGGAAGGCATAGCGGATATAGCGCATGTCACTCTTTTCCGTTCAGGCGGTCGCGCAGCAGCTTGCCGGTCTTGAAGAAAGGCACATGCTTTTCCTCCACCTCGACCGACTCTCCCGTCCGCGGGTTGCGGCCTGTGCGCGCGTCGCGCTTCTTGACCGAGAAGGCCCCGAAGCCCCGCAACTCGACCCGATCGCCCCGGGCCATGGCGTCGATGATTTCCTCGAAGATCGTGTTCACGATTCTCTCGACATCTCTCTGGTAGAGATGCGGGTTCTCATCCGCAATCTTCTGGATCAATTCCGATCTGATCATCTCACATCCCCCTGATCGACGTCTTTTTGCGTCGTCCCTAGGGGTGACTATACGCGCGGGCCTCGAAAACGGAAACATGGAATGCGTTGGAAAAGCCAAGTTTAGCAGCGGTTTGCGCGGCTTTGGGCAGGCTTTGCTCGGCTTTGTGGCGCTTGCGGACAGTGCCGCGCCGCAGAAAAGCCGCCACGCGGCATGGCGCGATTCGCGGCGGGTACCGGTCAGGCCAGGCCCGCCAAGGGGGGGGCGTTCGGCGATCCGCGGGCGGCGCAGCGCCAGCATACGGCGCGCCTCGTCGGCTCGGCCGAGGCGCAGCAGGACCAGAACCAGCGTCAGTTCCAGCAGGTCGCGCTGCGCGCGGGACCCTCCGATGCGCTCGCTTTCAGCCAGCACCGGCAGCAGCGCCTCCAGCGCGCTGCCCCAGTCCTGCCGGGCCACCGCGGCCCAGGCGCGGGCCACCGGGCGCACCAGGTCGGCGGCAAAGCCCCGGTCGGCCTCGGCCAGCCGGGCCAGCCGCTCGCCCTCTCCGGCCATGGCATGGGCGAGGGCCGCATGCATGTCGGCGAAACTCTGGCCCGGCGTGGCGAAATGCCTTGCGGCATAGTCGCTGAGCGCGGCCCAGCGTTCTGGTCCGACCGGGACCCCCGCGACCTCGGCCCGGAACAGCAGCGACGCGCTGTCGGTGAGCACATTGATCGGCAGGCTGTGCCCGGCGCCGGGCCCGATGGCATCGTCGAACAGCGCCCACATCGCGGGCGCGTCGTCATCGGCCAAAGCCCAAAGCGCGCAGTGCCACGCCAGGTGCCCATGCAGCACGCTGCGTCGGTCATACTCCGCCAGCCACCCGGACAGGTAGGCGCGGCCCTCGGCGGTCTCTCCGGCCTCGTAATGCGCGTGCGCCTTGAAATGTGCGCCATTCGCGTTGCGCGGGTTCACCGCCAGCGACCGCGCCATCAGTGTCTGGCTTTCGCCGATCCGCCCGACCTCGCACAGCGACAGCGCATGCATGGACTGCATCCACCAGTCCTCGCCGTAATGCGGCAGCAGCCAGGCGGTATAGGCCAGCAGCGCCGCCTCGCGTCCGACCTCGCCGGAAAAGCCGATCAGCCCGAAGACATTGGTGCAAAGCTGCGCGGCCATCGCGTCGCGGGGATGCTCGCGGACATGCTCGGCGACGATGGCACGGGTCTCGGCAGGGCGGCCCGCCAGCAGGGCGGCCATCGCGGCGATATGGCGGGTCTCGCGCGCATCGCCGCCCAGCGCCTGCGCCTCGGCCAGTGCGGCGCGCGCGCCCGCCATGTCGCCGCCCATCATCCGCGCCCGTGCCCGCCCGGCATGGCCCAGCGCAAAGCCGGGATCGGCCTCGACCGCTTCGGCAAAACCGGCCTCGGCGCCGTAGTTGCCACCGAGGAACAGGGTCACCGCCCGGTCATGCGCGTCACGTGCGGCGGCGCTTTCGGTGCTCAGGCGGTTGCCGTACAGGTCTGTCTGGGGCATGGCGGGCTCCTTTTGGGTCAACCCTGACACGCGGCGACAACGCAGGCCAAACGAAAAAGGCCCGGCGCGGGGCCGGGCCTTTTCCAGATGTCATCCGATCCGTGGGATCATTCGCCGCGCTTGAGCGCCGCACCCAGGATGTCGCCCAGCGAGGCACCGGAATCCGACGAGCCGAACTGCTCGACCGCTTCCTTCTCCTCGGCGATCTCGCGCGCCTTGATCGACAGGCCCAGACGGCGGGTCTTGCTGTCGATGTTGGTCACGCGGACGTCGACATGGTCGCCGACCGAGAACCGCTCGGGGCGCTGCTCGGAGCGGTCACGCGACAGGTCGGAGCGGCGGATGAAGGACTTCATGCCCTCGTATTCCACCTCGATGCCGCCATCCTCGATCGCCGTCACGGTGACGGTGACGATCGAGCCACGCTTCACGCCGCCGACGGCGTCGGCGAACTTGTCGCCGCCCAGGGCCTTGATCGAGAGCGAGATACGCTCTTTCTCGATGTCGACCTCGGAAACGACGGCCTTGACCACGTCACCTTTGCGGTATTCCTGGATGGCTTCCTCGCCGCGCTGATCCCAGGACAGGTCCGACAGGTGGACCATGCCGTCGATCTCGCCCGGCAGGCCGATGAACAGACCGAATTCGGTGATGTTCTTGACCTCGCCCTCGACCACGGTGCCCTCGGGATGCGTTTCCGCAAAGACTTCCCACGGGTTGCGCTGTGTCTGCTTCAGGCCCAGCGACACGCGGCGCTTGGCGCCGTCGATCTCGAGAACCATGACGTCCACTTCCTGCGAGGTCGACACGATCTTGCCGGGATGCACGTTCTTCTTGGTCCAGGACATCTCCGAGACGTGGACCAGACCCTCGACACCCGGCTCCAGCTCGACGAAGGCGCCGTAATCGGTGATGTTGGTCACGCGGCCCTGGTGGACCGAGTTCAGCGGATACTTGACGCCGACCAGATCCCACGGATCTTCCTGGAGCTGCTTCATGCCCAGACTGATGCGGTGGGTGTCCTTGTTGATCTTGATGACCTGGACCTTGACGGTCTCGCCGATCGACAGGATCTCGGACGGGTGGTTGACGCGGCGCCATGCCATGTCGGTGACGTGCAGCAGGCCGTCAACGCCACCCAGGTCGACGAAGGCGCCGTACTCGGTGATGTTCTTGACCACGCCGTCCACGGCCTGACCCTCGGTCAGGTTCGAGATGACCTCGGCGCGCTGCTCGGCGCGGCTCTCTTCGAGGATCGCGCGGCGCGAAACCACGATGTTGCCGCGGCGGCGGTCCATCTTGAGGATCTGGAACGGCTGCTTGAGACCCATCAGCGGGCCGGCATCGCGCACGGGGCGCACATCGACCTGGCTGCCGGGCAGGAAGGCCACGGCGCCGCCGAGATCGACGGTAAAGCCGCCCTTGACCCGGCCAAAGATCGCGCCCTCGACGCGGGCGTCGTCGGCATAGGCCTTTTCCAGGCGGTCCCAGGCTTCTTCACGGCGCGCCATCTCGCGGCTGATCACGGCCTCGCCACGGGCGTTTTCCGCCGCGCGCAGGTAGACCTCGACCTCGTCGCCGACCTTGACGTCCGGCTGTTCGCCGGGTTCTGCGAATTCCTTGAGCTCGACGCGGCCTTCCATCTTGTAGCCGACGTCGATGATGGCCTGGCCCGCTTCGATCGCGATGACCTTGCCCTTGACGACCGTGCCCTCATCGGGCGTGTCCATTTCGAGGCTCTCGTTCAGGAGCGCTTCGAATTCTTCCATGCTAGTGTTTGCCATGTGGCGTATATCGTCCTTTTCATCGGTTTTCTGGCCATGCGGTTGTCTCCGCCGGTCTTGCGAAATTGGTCACTCGGGCGACCCGCAAAGCAAAGAGGGCCGGTGGATGCCCGACCCTGCTCGATCTCTCTGGCTTGCGGCGTTTACGCCTTCTCGACGCGCGGGCTATAGACCTTGCGGCTCCGCGGATCAAGCCCTCATGGGCCGGGGCGACGGTGGCATGGATCGGACCTCTCGGGTTTGATCCAGTTCAAGGCGCAAATACCGGGACATAGTCGTATTGAGAGATGACCCTCTTCTACATCGACCCCAAGGCGTGCCGTGCTGCTCTGCCTGCCGGTTATCAAGTCGTCCTGATGCCCTCGATGACGCTGGCCTTCCTTGTCGGGGCTGCGCTGGACTTCGTCTTCATGGGCAGCGCGGACCCTACAGCAGGCGTTCCGGGGCAACCTGTGTCAGCCTTTCTGCCCTTCTTTCTGTTTCCTCCCATCTTTCTGCTGATGGCGTTTTCCCTCGTCTTTGCAAGGCCGAGGTTGGGTCGATCGCTGGAGACCGGGTTCGTCGGTTATGGCGCGGCCGTCGTGACGGGCCTCGGTATGGGTTTCGCCATCGCCCTCGTTCCGGCCGCATTCGGCCTGCTGCTCGTTGCACCAGAGGCGGTGCAGGCCGACGCGAGGCTCGTGCTGGCCGGGGCGATCCACGGCGCCGTCGTCTATGGCATGCCATCCGCCGTGTTGGTCTGGGCACGGCTGCAAACCACATTTCCCGAGATTTCGGCCACGATGCTGGGCGAACGCTGGTATTTGCGCCCGCTTATGACACTCTTGCCTTTCGGTCTGATACCGTTTTGGCAGATGTTTTTCTGGCCGTATTTCATGACGGTCTGAGGCGGTTCAGCAATACCGCTCCGGCCCGACCCACTGATCGTCTGAGTAGCGGTCGCCATGGGCCCAGCCCACCGGCAGGATACGGTTGATCTCGGCAAGATCCGCGTCCGACAGAGTGATCTGTGTGCCGCGCACCAGATCGGCGAAATGCGCGGTCGAGCGCGTGCCGGGGATCGGCAGCACATGGTCGCCGCGCGACAGGCACCAGGCGATGGCGATGGCGGCGGCCGGCTCTCCCCGTTCGCGGGCAAAGGCGCGGAATGCGTCGGTGATCCGGAGGTTCTCGGACAGGTTCGGTTCAATGAAGCGCGGATTGGTCTTGAGGAAGGGCAGGGTGGGGATGACCTCGGCCGGCAAGGGCGTGTCGGTCAGAAGCGACCGTCCCACCGGCGAAAAGGCCACCAGCGCCACCCCCAGTTCGGCGCAGGCCTGCACCAGGCCAAGCTCCGGAAAGCGCGTCGCCAGCGAGTATTCCGACTGCACCGCCGCCACGGGATGCACCGCGTGGGCGCGCCGCAGGGTGCTGGGCGCGATCTCGGAAAAGCCGATGGCGCGCGTCTTGCCCTTCTCGACCAGCCGCGCCAGTCCGCCCGCGATCTCCTCGATCGGCATTCCCGCATCCCGCCGGTGGACGTAGTAGAGATCGACGCAGTCCAGCCCCAGTCGCGCCAGCGAGGCGTCCAGCGACGCCTCCATGAACGCGGGCGAGTTGTCATAGGGGGTGCGCCCGGTCTTGCCGCCGCGGTTGATCCCGCCTTTGGTGGCGATGTGCATCGCGTCCCGCGCGCCGGGGTTCGCCTTCAGCCAGGCGCCGATGGCCTCTTCCGACCGGCCCATGCCGTAGACGCTTGCCGTGTCGACATGGGTCACGCCCGCCTCGCGCGCCGCGTCGAGAATGGCAAAGGAATTCGCCTCGGTCGTGGGTCCGTAGAAATCCGCGAAGGACATGGCCCCAACGCCCAGGCAGGACACGACCTGCCCGCCAACCGTTACTGTCCGCATGATGAATTTCCCTTCGTTCCGACCGGGCGAAGGGTAACGGCGCAACAGCCGGGGTCAAGCGCGGCGGGAATCCACCACGGCGCGCGCCGCCGCCAGGGCCTCGTCGATGCTCATGGTCGTGGTGTCCAGCCGCACCGCGTCCGGCGCGGGGCGCAGGGGCGCATCCGATCGCTCCATGTCGCGCCGGTCACGGGCCTGGACGTCGGCCAGCACCTCGGCATAATCGCTGGCGATCCCGCGCTCCAGCAATTCCGCGTGCCGACGCCGCGCCCGCGTCTCGGCATTTGCGGTCACGAACAGCTTCACCTCGGCCTCGGGGCAGATGACGGTGCCGATATCCCGCCCGTCCAGAACCGCGCCGCCCGAGCGCCGGGCAAAGGCGCGCTGGAAATCCAGCAGCGCCGCGCGCACCTCGGGGATGACCGCCACTTTCGATGCCGCCTGCGCCACCTCGGGCGTGCGCAACGCGTCGCCGTCCAGCGCCTCGGCGCGCAGGGCTTTCGCGGCCTCCAGCGGATCGACGCCCTCCATCATCCGCGCGCCCACCGCCCGATAGAGCAGCCCGGTATCCAGATGCGCAAAGCCGTATTCGGCTGCCAGAAGGCGCGAGATCGTGCCCTTGCCGCTGGCCGCGGGCCCGTCGATCGCGATGGTGAATGCCATAAGACCCTCTCGTGATGCTGGACCGCCTGTCTAGCGCGAAGCCCGGCTCAGGAAAACCCGCCCCTCAGCCCGCATCGCGCTCGATCCGCGCGCCAAGCTCCGCCATCAGCGCCTCAAAGACCGGAAAGGACGTGGCGATCGGACCGCCATCGTCCACCCGCATCGGCTGGTTCGAGGCCAGGCCCATGACCAGAAACGACATGGCGATGCGGTGATCGAGATGCGTCTTGACCGTGACGCCACCCTTGACCCGGCCAAAGCCCTCGCCATGCACGGTCCACCAATCCTCGCCCTCGTCCACCGCGATCCCCGCGGCGCGCAGGCCGGTGGCCATGGCGTCGATGCGGTCGGATTCCTTGACCCGCAATTCCTTGACGCCCGGCATGTGCGTCTTGCCCTCGGCAAAAGCCGCGACCACCGACAGCACCGGGTATTCGTCGATCATGCTGGCGGCACGCTCGGCGGGCACCTCGATCCCCTTGAGGTTCGGAGAGAAGCGCGCGCGAAGGTCGGCGACAGGCTCGCCGCCTTCTTCGCGCATGTTCTCGAAGGTCAGGTCGGCACCCATGTCCTGCAGGGTAAAGAACAGGCCGGCCCGCGTCGGGTTCAGCCCGATATTCGGCACCAGCACGTCAGAGCCCTCGACGATCAGCGCGGCGCAGACCGGGAAGGCGGCTGAGGACGGGTCGCGCGGCACGACGATGCTCTGTGGTTTCAACTCGGGCCGGCCCTGAAGGGTGATGACATGGCCCTCGTCGGTGTCCTCGGTGGTAACGGTCGCGCCGAAACCCGCCAGCATCCGTTCCGAATGGTCGCGCGTCGCTTCGCGCTCGATCACAACGGTCTCGCCCGGCGCGTTCAGCCCGGCCAGCAGCACGGCGGATTTCACCTGCGCCGAGGGGACTGGCGTCGCGTAGCGCACCGGCAGCGGATCGGCCGCCCCGATGATGGTCAGCGGCAGACGCCCGCCGGACCGCCCGTAAGAGCGCGCGCCAAACAGCGCCAGCGGATCGGTGACCCGCGCCATCGGCCGCTTGTTTAGGCTGGCATCCCCGGTAAAGGTCGCGGCGATGGGCGAGGTCGCCATCGCCCCCATGATCAGCCGCACGCCGGTGCCGGAGTTGCCGCAGTCGATCACTTGCGACGGCTCGGCTAAGCCGCCCACGCCCACGCCGTGGATATGCCAGGTGTCGCCCGCCTTCTCGACTTGCGCGCCGAAGGCCTGCATTGCCTTGGCGGTGTCGAGCACGTCCTGGCCTTCCAGTAGCCCCGTCACGGTGGTCTCGCCCACCGCCATCGCGCCGAGAATGAGCGAGCGGTGCGAGATCGACTTGTCCCCGGGCACATGCGCCTCGCCTGTCAGCGGGCCGGAGCGACTGGCGGTCATCGGGACGGGGGTGCCATGGGCGGACATTCGGGGACTCCATGCTGCGTTCGCTGGCCTGATAGACCGGGCCAAGGCTCTCGTCCACCATTGGCAGGTGTCCGGTCGGCAAGTGCGACTTTCCTGACCTGCCGCGGCTTTGCCGGGATGTTATGATCATGGTGCTTTTGATACCTTGCGACCGCATTTCCGGTCGTGCCGGGCACTTACCTGCAAGGAGCTTTTCCGTGACGGTCTTTTACAGTTTCCCCGATTTCTACACCTTCATCGGCGTGATTGGCGCCTGCACCTACATCACCAATTACACCGCCCTGTCGTTCCGCAGGGTCGACCCGGACAGTATCCTGTATTTCTCGATCAATTCCTGCGCCGCATTCTGCGTCATGACGTCGATGCTGGCGCAGATGAACCTGCCATCGCTCATGATCCAGAGTTTCTACCTCACGGTCAGCCTGATGGCGGTCGTGTTGCGCCTGCTGCGTCGGCGGCGCGAACCGGACCGGGGCTGGTCGGGACGGATGCGGACAGAGCGCCGCTGACCGGCGGCATCAGGTCTTGCGGAAGGTCAGGTAATGCGGCGTGCGGCCTTCGCGCAGCGCCTTCTGCTCGTAGCGAGTCGACAGCCAATCGCCCCACGGCTGACGCCAGTCCTGCGGCCGCTCGGCCAGCCACTCGAACCCAGCCTTCGGCACCTCGATCAGCGTCTGGCGCACGTAGTCGGGGATGTCGGTCGCGACTCGGAACTCGGCCCCCGGCTTCATCACCCGCGCCAGCGGCTGAAGATGGTCGGGCGTCACAAAGCGGCGCTTGTGGTGCTTCTTCTTCGGCCAGGGATCGGGATACAGAAGGAACGCCTTGTCGATGCTCGCATCCGGCAGCACGTCGAACAGGTTGCGCACGTCGCCCGGATGCACGCGCAGGTTCGTGACCCCGGCCTCGCGGATCTTGCCCAGTAGCATCGCGACCGCGTTCATGAAGGGCTCGCAGCCGATGATGCCTACCTCCGGGTAGGTCGCCGCCTGGTGCACCATGTGCTCGCCGCCGCCGAACCCGATCTCCAGCCAGACCGGCGCACCGCCGAACAGCGCGGCCACGTCCAGCAGGTGCCGCTCGGGGTTCACGTCCCAGTCGACCGGGCCGGGCGACAGCCGGTCGAGATCCTCCTCGATATAGTCGACCTGCTTCGGGCGCAGGGTCTTGCCCCGGACGCGGCCATAGAAGTTGCGCCAGGGCGCGTCGGGATGCTTGTTGGACGTGGTCATGGCCGCGCCGTTTACCCGCGGCGCGGCCCGGGGGCAAGCCGATCAGGGATCGATCAGGATCGAGCCCAGCACCTCGAGCGTATCCCCTGCGCGGCGCACCACCAGAACTTCGCCCGACCGCGTGCTGCGCCCGGTCAGGGCCGAGATGTTGACCTGGTGCGTAACGATCATCGCCCGCCCCGAAAGCCCGTCGATCAAGTCCAGCGCCTGCGCGGTTCGGTCCTCGCGGTCGCTGAAATCGGCGAAGAACGAGTTGAAGGCGGGCACAGGTTGCACGGCGCCCAGCCCAAGCAATTCCGCCGTCTCGGCGCAGCGGCACCACTGACTCGACAGGACCGTGTCAAACGGGATGCCCCGGTCGCGGAACGCCTGACCGATGGCGCGCGCCTGCGCCCGACCCCGGTCGTCGAGGTTGCGCTGCGTGGCGCAATCCGTCACGTCGAACCCCGCCGGATCGCCCGTGCCGGGCGCC
Organism: Thetidibacter halocola; assembly: GCF_018224955.1. GTDB lineage: Bacteria > Pseudomonadota > Alphaproteobacteria > Rhodobacterales > Rhodobacteraceae > Thetidibacter > Thetidibacter halocola. The sequence goes on along the minus strand of NZ_JAGTUU010000004.1, from coordinate 121,369 downwards.
ACGGCGTGGCGCATGATGGCGAAGGCTCCGGGCCGCTCCAGCGCGGCCCAGTCGTTCGCCAGCGCCAGCCCCGGCCAGACTAGGCCAAGGCACAGGATCAGCAGGCGGATCAAAGGCGTTCGTCGAGAAAGCCAAGCAGGCCGGACCAACTGCCTTCGTCGGCGGTCAGGTCATAGTCGTTCGAGCCCCAGACGGTAAAGCTGTGCCGCGCGCCGCCAAAGACCTGCGCGCCATGCGTTACGCCCGCCGCCTGCAACTGGTCCAGCAGCGAGGCAAGGTCGGCCATGCCCGAGACCGGGTCGGCCGAGCCGTGGAACAGCATCACGGGCGCGGTCGTCGCCGCGTAGTCCTGACCCTCGGGGGTGCCCAGCCCGCCGTGGAAGCTGACGAACCCGGCGAGGTCCGCGCCGGCGCGTGCCGCCTCCAGCACCGCTGCGCCGCCAAAGCAGTACCCCATCAGCACCAGGTCCGACGTCGCGCCGGTGATGTTGGCCGCTTCCATGATCGAGCCCATCAGGCGGGCGCGGAATTCCTCGCGGTCGCCGTAAAGCGCACCGGACAGGGCGCGGTTCTCGTCCACACTCGTCGGGTTCTCGTCGGCGCCGTAGACGTCGATGGCGAAGGCGGTGTAGCCCAGCGCGGCCAGCATGTCGGCGCGCTTTTCCTCGTAGGCGGTCATGCCGTCCCAGTCATGCACGATCAGGACGGTGCCCTTGGGCTCGATCGCGGTGTTGGTGGCGACATAGCCCTCATACTCGCGGTCGCCCACGGTGTAGCGGTGATACTCGCCCACCAGTTCCGCCTGCGCGGCGGTGGCGATCAGGGCCGTTGCGGCCAGAATGCTGCGGAAGATCATGTGCGTCGCTCCGTGTCGTTTGATCTACCCGACAAATAGAGCACACGCGCGCCGATCAAGTCAAAGCAGGTCCAGCACCCGTTCCGGCGGGCGTCCGATTACGGCGCGGTCGCCGTCGAACAGGATCGGGCGCTCGACCAGTTTCGGCGCCGCGGCCATCGCCGCCAGCAGCGCGGCGTCGCCGCTGTCGCGGGTCAGTCCCATCGCCTTGAACTCGGCTTCCTTGACGCGGACCATCTCGATCGCAGGAACACCAAGGGCACTCTGCGCCGCGCGCAACTCGTCGAGGCTGGGCGCGTCGTCCAGGTAGCGGCGGACCGTTGCCGCCACGCCGCGCTCTTCCAGCAGTGCCAGCGCGGCGCGGGATTTCGAACAGCGCGGATTGTGCCACAGGATCAAAGCCATCTGTCCCTCCCGCTGCCCACGGCCTGCGCCACAGTCTCGAACCCGTCGCGTGCGAGCAGCGCATCCAGCCCGTGCACGATCCGTGGCACGAGGCCGAGGCCCCCGTATACCAGCGCCGTGTAAAGCTGCACCGCCGATGCGCCCGCGCGGATTTTTTCATAGGCCTGTTCGGCCGATGCCACGCCGCCCACGCCGATCAGCGGCAGTTTCGCATCCGTCAGCTGCGACAGGCGCGCCAGCACGCGGGTCGATCTCTCGAACAGCGGCTGTCCCGAGAGGCCGCCGGCCTCGCCCTTTTGGCGCGAGGACAGGCCGTCGCGGGACAGCGTCGTGTTGGTGGCGATCACCCCCGCCACGCCCGAGGTCAGCGCGACCTCGGCCACGTCCTCCAGCCCGGCCGCGTCCAGATCGGGCGCGATCTTGAGGAACACCGGGATCGGCCGGGGCAGGGCGTCACGCGCCTCCATCACGCCGGCCAGCAAGGCGGCCAGCGCGTCCTTGCCTTGCAGGTCGCGCAGTTTCTCGGTGTTGGGTGAACTCACGTTCACCGTTGCGAAATCGAGATGCGGGCCGCAATGCTCCAGCACCTGTGCAAAGTCGCGGGCGCGGTCGGCGCTGGTCTTGTTGGCGCCCAGGTTCAGGCCCAGCACCATCGTCTTGGGCCGGTGCGCCAGCCGGTCGCCAATCGCGATCATGCCGTCATTGTTGAAGCCGAAGCGGTTGATTGCCGCCGCGTCCTCGGTCAGGCGGAACAGGCGCGGCTTCGGGTTGCCAGGCTGTGGAAAGGGCGTGGCCGCACCCACTTCGACAAAGCCAAAACCGGCGCGCGCCAGCGGATGCAGTGCCTCGGCGTTCTTGTCGAACCCGGCGGCCAGCCCCACGGGGTTGGTCAGGTCCAGACCCGCCACAGTGGTCCGCAGCCGGTCGGATGTGACCGTGCCGGGCAGCGGCGCCAACCCGTTGCGCAGTGCCCGCAGGGCCAGCCCATGCGCGTCCTCGGGGTCGAGCCGGTGCAGAAAGGCCAGCCCAGCGCGTTCCAGCAGTGTCATCCGAACACCTCCCCTGTCGCGGCGGGCGCGCAGCGGATCAGGCGCGAGGTCAGGACCGCCGCCTGCCGATGCACCACGGCGATTGCATAATCCGGGTCCTTGACCATCGCCATGAAGGCATGGGCCGAGGGATAGCGCGCTACAAAGACATGGTCCCAGCGCTCGTCCTGCGGCCCGATCAGCACCGTCCGATAGTCGCCCCGCCACAGGATCGCCCCGCCGACGCGCCGCAGCACCGGGGCGCTCTGCGCGCCGTAGCGGGTATAGGCCTCGGCCCCCGTCAACCCGGCCGCGTGCAGGTCGTGCCCCTCGGGATAGCTGGCGCGGTCACGCAGTCGCACGAGGTTCAGCATCTCGCAGGGCTCATCCCGGTCCAGCGCCTTGAAGGCGTCGAACTGGTCGCGCGTCGGGTCGACTTGTGTCATGCGAAGCCGTCCGGAAACCGGTGCGCACCATCCTCCAGCGGCAAGGGCTGGCACCAGGCGACATGCGCTAGCGTCATCGGTCCGTAATAGTGCGGAAACAGCGCGCCGCCGCGCGACGGCTCCCATTTCAGCGCGTCCGCCATCCGGTCGGTCTCGAACGCGGCAAGGAACAGCCCGTCCTCGCTGGCGAAGTGTTTCGCTGCCGTCTCGCGTGCCTGCCCGGCGGTCGAGAAATGGATATAGCCGTCGGCCATGTCCACGGGCGCACCGGCGGTCTCGCCTTCGGCGCGCAAGGCCTGCCATTCGGGGCCACGCAGTATCTTGTAGATCTCCATGGCCCCGGATGTGCCGCCCCGGGCCCGCCCGGTCAAGCGCCATTGTCACCCGGTTGTCATCGCTGCGCGCGAAGAACCCCGCGTCAGGCCTAGACTCGGGCCGACGCCCGAGTCACCATTGCACCACAACAACAAACCCGACAGAGAGGCCCCCCATGCGTTTCCTGATGACCACGGCTGCCATCGCGCTGATTGCCGGCGCCGCACAGGCCGAGTATTCGCTGACCATCCTGCACACCAATGATTTCCACGCCCGGTTCGAGCCGATCAGCAAGTATGATTCGGGTTGCTCGGCAGAGGACAACACGGCCGGTGAATGCTTTGGCGGCTCGGCCCGCCTGATGACCGCGATCGGCGAGGCCAAGGCGCGGACCAACAACTACATCCTCGTCGATGGCGGCGACCAGTTCCAGGGCACGCTGTTCTACACCTACTACAAGGGCAAGCTCGCCGCCGAGATGATGAACCAGATGGGCTACGACGCGATGACCGTGGGCAACCACGAATTCGACGACGGCCCCGAGGTGCTGCGCGGTTTCGTCGACGCGGTTCAATTCCCGGTGCTGATGTCGAACGCCGACCTCTCGGGCGAGGCCCTGCTGTCCGGCGCGATCCAGAAATCCGTGGTGATCGAGCGTGGCGGCGAGAAACTGGGCCTGATCGGCCTGACGCCGCAGGATACCGACGAACTGGCCAGCCCCGGCCCCAACGTGATCTTCACCGATCCGGTCGATGCCGTGCAGGCCGAGGTCGACAAGCTGACCGCCGAGGGCGTGAACAAGATCATCGTGCTGTCGCATTCGGGCCTGAACGTCGATAAGCGCGTGGCCGAGAACACCACCGGCGTCGACGTGATCGTGGGCGGTCATGACAACTCTCTGCTGTCGAACACGATCGAGGGCGCCAAGGGGCCCTATCCGGTGATGGTCGGCAACACCGCCATCGTGCAGGCCTATGCCTATGGCAAGTTCCTGGGCGAGTTGAACGTGACCTTCGACGACGCCGGCGTCGTGACCGCCGCCGTGGGCGAGCCCATCCTGATGGATGGCGGCGTCGCCGAGGAAGAGGCGACCAAGGCGCGCATCGCCGAGGCCGCCGCCCCGCTGGACGAGATCCGCAACAAGGTGGTCGCCGAGGCCGCCGAAGCCATCATCGGGTCCAAAGACGTGTGTCGAGCGGTGGAATGCCCGATGGGCAACCTCGTCGCCGACGCCATGCTGGCCCGGGTCAAGGACCAGGGCATCGAGATCGCCATCGCCAATGGCGGCGGTCTGCGCGCCTCGATCGACGCGGGTCCCGTCACGATGGGCGAGGTGCTGACGGTGCTGCCCTTCCAGAACACGCTGTCCACCTTCCAGGTGACTGGCGCGACCATCGTCGAGGCGTTGGAGAACGGCGTGAGCCAGATCGCCGATGGCGGTGGCCGTTTCCCGCAGGTCGCAGGCATCTCGTTCACCGTGAGTGCCGGGGCAGAGCCGGGCAGCCGGATCTCGGACGTGATGGTCCGCGACGCGCCGATCGATCCGGCAAAGGTCTATGGCGTCGTGTCCAACAACTTCGTGCGCAACGGCGGTGACGGCTACAAGATGTTCGTGGACGCGATGAACGCCTACGATTTCGGCCCCGACCTGGCCGACGTCACGGCGGAATTCCTCGCCGCGAATGCGCCCTACACGCCCTACACGGACGGCCGCATCAAGATGGCCGAGTAATCGGCCGCGCGAATGACAGGAGGGGCAGGGGGAAACCTCTGCCCCTTCATCTTGCCCGGGAAACTCCGGGGGAGTCGCGGCACGCGACGGGGGCAGAGCCCCCTCCGCGCTTGCCGCCGCAGCCCTCGACAGGCATCTTCGCGACATGGACCACCCGCTGATCGACCTCATCAACGCCCGCATCGCCGCTGCCGAACGCGACGGCGCCTTCGACAACCTGCCCGGCGCGGGCAAGCCGCTGCCGCCCTGTGACGATCCGGAAAACGCGGTGCTCCACCGGATCCTGAAGGATAACGGCGCGGTCCCCGAGGCTGTCGCGCTCAGCCACGAACTGGCCCGCCTGCGCGCCGAGTTGCGCGAGACGTCCGACCGCACCGAACGGGCCCGGCTGATCCGCGACATGGCCCTGTTCGAGGCGCGGCTCGATCTCGCCAAACGCGGCTGAGCATGGCATCACCGTCCGACAAGGAGCGTCCATGGTCAGCGTCACCGAGCAATACGAAGCCTACCCCTACCCGGAACGCGACCCGGCCGACGAAGTGCGCCGCCTCATCACCGGTTCGCCCTCGCATCCGCTGGAAATCGACCACTGGCTATACGTTGGCAAACGCGACTGGTCACACCCTTTCCGGGCACTGGTGGCCGGGGGCGGCACCGGCGACGGCCTGATCCAGCTGGCGCAGGTGCTGACCAGTGCGCGCGTACCGCACGAAATCACCTATGTCGACCTTTCCACCGCCGCCCGCGGGATCGCCGAGGCCCGCGCCGCCGCGCGCAACCTCACCGGCATCACCTTTCGCACCGGCTCGCTGCTGGACGCGCCCGATCTGGGGCGTTTCGATTACATCGACTGCTGCGGCGTACTGCATCACCTGCCCGACCCGCCCGAGGGCTTCCGCGCCCTGAGAGCGTCCCTTGCCGAGGGCGGCGGCCTGGGCTTCATGGTCTACGCCCCGTATGGCCGCTCTGGCGTCTACCCTTTGCAGGAGGCGTTCGGTGCATTGTACCGGGGCCTCGCCCCGCAAGACCGGCTGGCACGCGCAAAGGACATCGTCGCCGCTCTGTCTGAGGGCCACCCGTTCCGCGCCAACGTGAACCTTGGTGACCACCATGCCAGCGACGCAGGCTTCTACGACCTGCTGCTGCACGGGCAGGACCGCGCCTATTCCGTCCCTGACCTGCTCGACATGCTGGACCAGACCGGCTGGCGGCTGATGGGTTTCGCCACGCCTGCGCTTTACGACCTGTCGCGGATCACGACGCGGCCTGCGCACCTAACCGATGCGCAGGCGATGGCCGTCGCCGAGAAGCTGCGCGGCACGATCCGGGTGCACATCGCCTATGCCGTGCCGCAGGGCGATGCGCGCCAGCCCGCAAGAGGCGCCAACCGCGCGCTGGTCCCGCGTCTGCGCGGCGTGCAGGCGCGGGCACTGGCGCAGGCCGTTGCGCAGGACAAGCCCATCCCGGTTCGCCAGAAAGAGGCGCAGGCGATCCTGACCCTGCCGCGCAAGGCCGCGCCACTGATCGCCGCCATCGACGGGCGTCGCAGCCTTGCGCAGATCGCAACGGCGGCGCAGGTCGATCCGCTGGCTTTCGGTGCGCTCTGGGGGCCGGTGGAACGCGACCTCGTCGACTGGGGATTGATGCTCTATTCCGGCCTCGGGGCGCGCTGATGTGCGGCCGCTTTGCCATCACCCTGCCGCCCGACGCCATGGCGCAGCTTTTCGCGGCGCAGCCGGCCAACGACCTGCCCGATGTGCCGAATTACAACGTCTGCCCCACCAACCACATCCATGTGGTGCGCAGCGGGGATGGCACGCGCAGCCTCTCGGCGATGCGCTGGGGCTTCATCCCGCATTGGTACAAGGCACCCAATGACGGCCCGCTGCTGATCAACGCGCGGGCCGAAACGCTGGCCGAAAAGCCCGCCTTTCGCGCCGCCTGCCGCGAGCGGCGCTGCCTGATTCCGGCCAGCGGCTTCTACGAATGGACCAAGGACGAGGCGGGCAATCGCCTGCCCTGGTATATCCGTCCGGTGCAGGGCGACCTGCTGGCGTTTGCCGGGGTCTGGCAGGATTGGGAACGTGGCGACGAGGGGTTTCGCACCTGTGCGATCGTCACCTGCGCGGCCAACGAGTCGATGGCGCGCATCCACCACCGGATGCCCGTCATCCTGTCGCAAGACGACTGGGCGAAATGGCTGGGCGAAGAGGGCCACGGTGCCGCGACCCTGATGCACGCCCCGCCCGAGGACACGCTCGCCTTCCATCGTGTCGACCCCAAGGTGAACTCGAACCGCGCCGCCGGTCCCGAACTCGTCGAGCCGATCTAACGGCTTCGTCAGCGTCCCGTCGGCCTGCCTTTTCTTCTGGCGGCAAATACCCTGGGCGCGTCATTGTCGCGCCATTGATCCGAGAGACGATGCCCTGGGGGCAAGGCCCCCGGCAGATCGACGCGCGACCGCGCGGTGAAAACGGGGCTTCAGGAAAATGCGCAGGGCGGGCCGCGTTCCAGCGGTTCGTCGATGGTGATCTGGCTCGGCGCCCAGTCGAAGATGGCGATAGCATTGCCGCCGTCGAAGCCCACGAACAGCCGCCCCGTCTCGGGTTGCAGGGCCACGCCCTCGGCGTCGTATCCCCATTCCGACAGCGGCGTGACGCTCAGCACCCGCCCGTCCGGGGCCAGTTCGAACAGGGCGTTCAGCCCCTCGTTGTCATCCACCACAAGAAGGTTGCCCGAATAGAGATCACGGCTGATGCCCTGCGGTTCCACCATCGGCGGATCGAACCCGTCACCCCAAAGCTCCATCAGCACCGTCCCGTCCGGTGCGATGCGCAGCAGGCGCGATGGGTCATCCTCGACCACAAGGAACGATCCGTCGGCATCGCGGTGCAGGCCTTCGGTGTCGCGCAGGGTCTGCGACAGCGAGAACACCGCGTCGCGGCGGTTGCCCTGCCGGTCGATCCGCAGGAAGCGGCCCCAGCCATCGGCCAGCAGCAGCCCGTCCTCTTCCACCGTCAGGCTGCGCACGCTGCGCAATTCCGTCTCCAGCCGCAGGATCTCTCGCCCGTTGACCGCCGAGAGTAGCAGAACCGAGGGTCCCTCGGTCGCAACCCAAATCGCGCAGAGCTGGGCGTCATAGGCCAGGCTCACGCCGCGCGTGCCGAACAGCGTGTCGATATGCAACAACTCCGCCCGGGCGGGCAGGGCGGCCGTAAAAGCGGCCAGGAGGACGGCGAAAGCCTTGCGCATGGCAGCCTCGTTCGTGTTTCCACGCAACAGAGGGTGGCGCGGCCGCGCGCGGTTTCAAGCCTGTCCGGCGGCTCGGCGCGGGTTCAGGCCGCCGCGACCGCCTGCACCTCGGCCACGATGCCATCGACGACCTGCGCCAGCAGGCCCTCGTCCTCGCATTCCGCCATCACGCGGATCAGCGGTTCGGTGCCCGACTTGCGGATCAGCAGCCGCCCGTGGCCAGTCAGCCGCGCCTCGGCCTCGGCGATGACGCCCTTGACAGAGGCCGCCTCGAGCGGGGCCTGGCCCGCACCATACCGTACGTTCTTGAGCAGTTGCGGCACCGGCTGGAAGCTGCGGGCCAGATCGCTGGCCTGGTGGTTGGTGCGCACCATCTCACCCAGGAATTGCAGGCCCGCCATCAGCCCGTCGCCCGTGGTGGCGTAATCGGTCATCACGATGTGGCCCGACTGCTCGCCGCCCAGGTTGTAGCCGCCCGCGCGCATCGTCTCGACCACGTAGCGGTCGCCGACCTGCGTCCGTTCCAGCCGCAGCCCCATGCCCTGGAGAAAGCGTTCCAATCCGAGATTCGACATGACCGTGGCCACCAGCGCGCCGCCACGCAGGCGGTCCTCGGCGGCCCAGCGCGCCGCCATCAGCGCCATGATCTGGTCGCCGTCGGCGATCTTGCCGGTCTCGTCGATGATGACGATGCGGTCGGCGTCGCCGTCAAGGCAGATGCCCACATCGGCGCCATGCGCCACAACCGCCTCGGCAGCCGCCTGCGGCCGGGTCGAGCCGCAGTCGCGGTTGATGTTCAGGCCGTCCGGGCTGACGCCGATCTTGACCACCTCGGCGCCCAATTCCCACAGGACCTCGGGCGCGGTGCGATAGGCGGCACCATTGGCGCAGTCCACCACCACCTTCATCCCGTCCAGCCGCAAGCCGGCGGGCAGGGTGGACTTGACCCGCTCCTGGTAGCGGAAGCGGCCGTCGTCGATGCGCTGGGCGCGGCCAATATTGCGCGCCTGCGCGGGCTGCACGCCCTGTTCCAGCAGCGCCTCGATCTCGGCCTCGACCTCGTCCGACAGCTTGTAGCCGTCGGGACCGAAAAACTTGATCCCGTTGTCCTCGGCAGGGTTGTGGCTGGCCGAGATCATGATGCCCAGGTCGGCGCGCATGGAAGGCGTCAGCAGGCCCACGGCGGGCGTCGGTACCGGCCCCAGCAGCAGCACGTTCATGCCGGTGCTGGTCAGGCCGGCGGTCAGCGCGTTCTCGAACATGTAGCCTGACAGACGGGTGTCCTTGCCGATCACCACGCGGTGCACGCCGGCATGTTCCCGCCGGAAATGCCGACCCACGGCGGCGCCCAGATGCAAGGCCATCTCGGCGGTCATCGGCCAGGTGTTGGCCGTGCCGCGCACCCCGTCGGTTCCGAACAGCTTACGTCCCATTGCCTTGCCCTTCCACGATTGCCTGCCACAGTTTCAGGGCCTGCGCGGTCTCTGCCACGTCATGCACCCGCAGGATCTGCGCACCCTGCGCAACGGCGGCAAGTGCCACCGCGACCGATCCGTGCACCCGTTCCGCCGCGGTCTTGACCCCGGTGATCCGCCCGATGAACCCCTTGCGCGAGGCGCCGACCAGCATCGCGCAGCCCAGACCGTGGAACAGCGACAGGCCGTTCAGGACGGTCAGGTTGTGCGCCTCGGTCTTGCCGAAGCCGATACCCGGATCGACCAGGATGCGCGCCCGCGGGATGCCCAGCCCCTCGAGATGAGCGACCTGCCGTTCTAGGAAATCGTAGATGTCCAGCAGCACGTCGGCATAGCTCGGGTTCAGGTGCATCGTCTCTGGGTCGCCCTGGGCATGCATGACGCAGACCGGCAGCCCGTGCCGCGCGCAGTAGCGCGCCAGAGCCGGATCGTGGGTAAAGCCCGAGACGTCGTTGACTAGGCGGGCGCCGGCGTCCACCGCCGCCTGGGCGACAGAGCACTTGCGCGTGTCGATCGAGATCGGCACGCCCGCTTCGTGGCGCAGCGCGGTGATCACGGGTTCGACCCGCGCGATCTCAGCCTCGGCTGGAACGGTCTGCGATCCTGGCCGCGTGCTTTCGCCGCCGACATCGATGATTGCCGCGCCGGCCTGCACCATCTCGCGGGCATGCAGCAGGGCCGCGGTCGTGTTCTTGTGCCGGCCGCCATCGGAAAAGCTGTCTGGGGTCACGTTCAGGATGCCCATGAGGCAGGGCGCGTCCATCGGAATGCCCAGCAGGGGCGCCCGCGCGGCGGTCAGCCGCGTCATCCAGTCCTGCGGGATCTCGGACAGCGGCACGACCTGCGGCGCGGCATCGCGGCTGTGCCGCACGGCATGGGTAAACCAGAGAGTGCCACCGGCCAGTGGCGCGGCGTCCGTGGGCCGCGGGCGGGCCTGCTGCACGAGTGGGCGGTAATAGGCGCTCATGCGCCGTTCCTTCGACGATCCTGCGCGTTTTGGCAATGCTCTAGATTACCGGGTCGTTTACGCCAACGCCGCGCAGCGGCACAGAGGCGCTTTCCGGCAGATCTTCGCCGATCACGACCAGTTCGCGGGCCTCCATCTCGGCCGCGAACCAGGCCGCCAGCGCAACCGAGTCGCGCGGCCGCGTCCGTGGTCCCTGGGTCGCGTCCAGCACGATCTTGGAGGGTGCCCAGACGCAGGTCTGGCCGTTCTTCATCGCCCAGTCCAGCTCGGTGCGTGTCGCCACGACCTTGCAGCGCGGGTCGCGCGAGGCCAGGACCCAGCCGTTCTGCTCGATCGCCAGCAGATCGATGCGGCGCTGGGTCATCGGGTGGCCAGTCTGCGGGATCGCGCTTTGCGGGCGGCCGACGCAGAGGATCAGCGGTTCGGGTCGCGCGGTCAGCGCGTCGATCCAGCCGGTCAGCCGCTCGTCGGCGATGGCGCCGTTGGACAGGTAGACGACGCGGGGATGCGGGCGGGCGCGTGCAGCCTCTTCGGCCTTCTCGTTCAGATGATGGCCGAAGTCGCGCCGGGTGCGCACGATCTCGACGCCCAGCGCGCCGGGCCCGCGGTCGAGTTTCTCGATCCGGACGAAGGCGCGCATTGCCTGGGGTTCCAGCAGGATGCGTTCGGCGATACGTTCGGCCAGCGTTTCCAGCAGGTTCAGCCGCTCTGCGGCTAGTTCCTGCGCGATGGCCTCGGTCACGCGGTCATAGGACAGGATGCGGTCGACGTCGTCATCCAGCGGCGCGGCAAAGGGCTGGATCTCGACCACCACGTTGAAGCGCAGGCGCTGCGTGGTGCCGCGTTCGGCCTGAAAGGCGCCGATCTCGGCGGTGACGATGTGGTCGCGCAGGCTGATGCGGTCGCGTGGGGCGTCGCCCTCGGTGGCGATGGCGCGTTCGGACGGATGCGCGAAGGCAAGTCGGATCTCATCGGCCATGGGGGCCCTTTCTGACGGATGCCAGACCATAGCCTGCGGAGGCGGGTGGCCGCAATCGCGGTGCCGACCCGCTCAGCGCATCGAGGAGCGCCACTTGTGCCGGTAGAACAGGTGCGTTCCGATCGAGGCGGTGCGGGTATAGGTGCGCGACCATTTCGGGGCAACGGCGGTCGTGTGGTAATGCGTCGCGCCGTCCGTCAGCGCGCGAGGGGCGCCGCGCAGAACCGCGCGCGCCACCTTGCCGACCCGTTCCCAGGCGTCTGGCTCGGCGATCTGTTCGGGTTGGCCGTCGCAGGTATAGGTGAACTGGCAGGCATATTTCCGGCCCGTGCCTTGGTGCACCACGTCGCAGACGCTGTCGGGGAAACGCGGGCTGTCCACGCGGTTCATGATGACCTCGGCCACCGCGAACTGGCCCTTGACCGTCTCGCCGCGGGCCTCGAAATACAGCGCCTCGGCCAGGCAGCGCCATTCCTGGCCACCCTTGGCGGCGGGTTGCCGCTCCAGCCAGTCGCGGTTGTAGCGCACGTTGCCCGTGGTGGTGGGCGGGGGCGAAACCAGCCGAGACAGGTGGCCGCCGGTGGCCTTGTTCAGCGCCCGCTTTTCGAGCGAGACAAGCTGCATCGCGTTCGGATCACCCTCGGCATGGACGGGCAGGGCGAGCATCGAGAGCGCGAGAATGACGCGCAACGGGCGCAACAGGCGGAACATGAAACGGTCTCCTTGGCTGGCCGCGTCCGTCCTTGGGGGCGTTTTCCGCGACCCGCCTCTCCTACAGAAATTAATGAATTGCGTAAATAACCACAAATTGTGCCTATTGACACCACAAACAACGATATCAGCGTGCTGACACCATCCTGTCGCGAATCGCCAGCTGCGCGGCGGCGAGTCGCGCGACCGGAACCCGGAAGGGCGAACAACTGACATAATCCATGCCGATCGCCCGGCAGAAGGCGATTGATTCCGGGTTGCCGCCATGCTCACCGCAGATCGACAGGGTCAGCCCGGGGCAGGCCTGCCGCGCCCGTTCCGCGCCGATGGCCAGCAGCTCTCCGACGCCCTCGATGTCGAGCAGGTGGAACGGATCCTCGCGGAACACGCCCTGGCTGACATAGTCGGACATGAAGCGCCCGGCATCGTCGCGTGACAGGCCGTAGGTCATCTGTGTCAGGTCGTTGGTGCCGAAGGACAGGAACTGCGTATACGGCGCGATCTCGTCGGCGCGCAGGCAGGCGCGCGGGGTCTCGACCATCACGCCCAGCCGATAGTCGAAGCCGCGCCCGCGCTCGGCCTTGACCGCAGCGGCCACCGCGTCGATCCGGGCGCGCAGCAACTCGACCTCGCGCTTGGCCGAGACCAGCGGCAGCATGATCTCGGGCACCACGGGCGCGCCGTCGCGGCTGGCGTCCAGCGTCGCCTCGAAGATGGCGCGGGCCTGCATGTCGTAGATTTCCGGCACGGTGATGCCCAGTCGCACGCCGCGCAGGCCCAGCATGGGGTTGTACTCGCCCATCGATTCCACCCGTCGTGTCACGTCGGATACGGGCAGGTCCAACGCCTCGGCCAGGTCACGCAGGCCGGCGCGGTCGGTGGGCAGGAATTCATGCAAAGGCGGGTCGAAGAGGCGGATGCAGACCGGCATCCCTTCCATGATCCGGAACAGCTCGGTGAAGTCGGCGCGCTGCATCGGCAGGATGCGGGCCAGCGCGGCCTTCCGGTCCTCCGGCGCGTCGGCAAAGATCATCTCGCGCATGGGCGTCAGGCGATCGGCCTCGAAGAACATGTGCTCGGTCCGGCACAGGCCGATCCCCTGCGCGGCAAAGTTGCGCGCGGTTGCGGCGTCGTCGGGCGTGTCGGCATTTGCGCGCACGCCGATGTCGCGCCAGGTGTCGGCCCAGCCCATCAGCGTCTGGAACGCATCGTCGAGCGCCGCCTCGACCATTGCGGGCGCCCCGGCCAGGACCTGCCCGGAGGAGCCGTCGATGGTGATGACGTCGCCCTCGCGCAGGGTGCGGCCATCTTCGGCCACCAGGAACTTGCGTGTGACGTGGAACTTCATCCGCGCGGCACCCACCACGCAGGGCAGGCCCATGCCGCGCCCGATCACCGCCGCGTGGCTGGTCATGCCGCCGCGTTCGGTCAGCACCGCCGAGGCCGCGTGCATCCCGCGCACGTCCTCGGGCGAGGTTTCGCGGCGGACGAGGATGCAGGCCTCACCCCGTGCCGCGCTGGCCTGCGCCTCGGCGGCGGAAAAGACGATCTTGCCGGTGGCAGCCCCCGGCGAGGCGGCGACGCCCCGGCCGATCACATCGCGCCTTGTGCCCGGCGCCACCTGGCGGTGCAGCAGTTCGGTGATGGCATGCGGATCGATACGCAGGATGGCCTCCTGCGGGGGAATGATCCCGTCCTCGGCCAGCCGCACCGCGATCCGCACCGCCGCGCGGGCCGAGCGGCGCACGCGTACCCCGTCCAGGATGTGCACCGCGCCGTTCTCGATCGTGAACTCGATCTGCATTTCCTCGCGCAGGCGGTTGCGCATCGTCTCGGCAAAGCCGCACAGCGCCTTGAACGCCTCGGGCGCGGTTTCCTCGAGCGAGGGGCCGCGCGGATCGCAGGTCAGGAACAGCGCCGGGCTACCCTGTTCCAGCGCTTCGCGCCCCTGGCTCTGGCTCAGGTAACGTCCGGTGATCTGGCGCAGGCCGGTGTCGGAATCCGCCAGTTGCAGCACGCCCGAGCCGCATTCGCCCCGGCCGATCCCCAGCGCCATCTCCTGCACGACAAGGCCCAGGCCCGCATCCATCGGCGCGCCCTTGGCCTGTCTCAGCAGCCGCGCGGTCGTGCCTTCCCAGGCGCGGGCCATCGAGCGCAGAACCTGCGCCAGCTGGTGCGCGGGGTCCTGCGGAAAGGGCGCCTCGGCCTCTTCCTCGTAGGCGGCCATCGCGGCGGCAAGGCCTTCCTCTCCGGGATCCTCGATCTCGTCGAACAGGTCCGCGTCCAGCCGTTCGACATGGATCGCATAGGCTTGCACGAAGCGGAGGTAGAGGCAGGCGGCGGCCTCGGCGCCGATCCTTTCGGCCAGCAGGGCGCAGCTGGCGTCGTTCATGCCGATGTTCAGGATCGCGCCCGGCCCGCCCCAGTCTGGGTCCTCGGACGAGGGCCGCACGCACAGCAGCGCGCCGGCGCCGAAGATATCCAGCATGGCGCGGATGTCGGGCAGCTCTCCGGACGCGATCCGGTGCACGGTGCCAAAGGACAGTGCGACGGTGCGCGGCACCGGCAGATCGAGTCGGACAAGCCGTTGCAGGCATTTGGCCCGCCCCCCGTGCGTCGGCGTGGCGATTGGCGCCGAGGGTGTGATCAGCGTCACGTGCGGGTTGGCTTCGCCTGGTTTCTGCGGTGCGGCATCATTCATGCGGGCAGAATACGCCGCCTGCGCGCCCTGACAAGCGGGATTGACGTCGCGCTTGTCAGGTTCAGGATGCACCTTTTGCCGCAACTGCGAAAGGCGGCGTCATTCCCAGCAGCTGACCAGCACCGTCATGTCCGAGGCAAGCGCCGTCAGGTCCTCGGGCGCCATGACGCCCACCGACTGGCCAGAGGCGCTGCGCACACCGTTCTGCGCCAGAAAACCGACGATCCTCTCGGCCTTGGCGGCAAAGCTGACCTCGTCGGGCAGACGGCGGGTGGCGTCCTCGTCGCGCGGCAGCAGCATGCCGACAACGCCGCCGCCGGCATCCAGAACCGGCCCGCCGGCGTCACCCGGCAGGGCCGCCAGCGCGAGACGCTTGAGATCGGCCTCGCCGCCCAGCCCCTGGAGATCCTCGAGCGTGCCGAAGGTCAGCGTCGGCGCGGCCAGCACACCGCCAAAGGAATAGCCGGCCACGGCCACGTCCGATTGCAGGCGCGGGTCTGTCTGCGCGAAACTCGCGACGCCGCGCGGCGCCAGCGCCTCTGTCGGGCGCAGGATCGCCAGGCCCAGGGCCGCGTCGCGCGCCGCGATCCGGGTCTCGTGCACGCCGTCCAGCGTCACGCGGCCACAGCCCTCGACGGCGGCGGCGCTGGTCAGCACCGCGCCGCTCCGGTCGACGAAAAAGCCCGAGGCGGTGCGCAGGGGCGAGCGCACCCGCAGCCCCGCCACAAGATCGATGCGCTGGCCGTCATCGGTCACCGCGGCCGGGTCCAGCACGCCGCCGATCCGCTGAAAGCTGTCGCGCATGACCGACAGGACGCGCGTGCGCCGTTCCTCGTCGCCGGTGGGCCAGATCAGGGTCCAGCCCTTGATCTCGTTGCCGACCAGTGAGACCTCGGTATGGCTGACGAATCGCTCGTTCGCCCCGGTCAGCACAAAGCTGTCGCGGTCGCGCCGCCGCTCGCCCTGCAACGGCACGATTTCCAGCGTCTGCATGATCTCGTAGAGGCCCGCCATGGTCTGGCGGTCGCCGGGCTGCGAGATCAGCAGCACGCGCGCGCCCTCGACCGCGCCGGTGGGCTGGAACAGGGCAAAGGGCGCCTCGAACCGGTCGAAGCGCACGGTGCCCAGCGGCAGTTGCATGGCGATACCCGTCCGCGGGTCGCGATACGCGGCCATGCCGACGCTTTCCAGGGGGGCGTTATACTGTCGCAGCAGATCGGCGCGCTGCATCGTGGTCAGGATACCCGTCACCTCGAACCCGTTGGCCTGCTGCCAGGCGGCCATGGCGTTGCGTGTGCCTGGGCCAAAGGCCGCGTCGATGGCGGAATCGTAGAATCCCGCCCAGCGCAGGGCGACCTGCAAGGCGGCGCGCTCGTCGCGGTTCAGCAGCCCCTCGCTCGCGCGGGCCTGGCGCGGCGTTTCATCCACGACCGGGGCGACGATCGCGGGCGGCTCTGGCTGCGGCGCGACCAGCGCTTGCGTTCCGGGCTCGGGCGCGCGGGGCACCTGCATCGTGGCGCCGCCGATGGGCCAGAACTGCTGGCCATAGGTCGCGGCACTTTCGATATAGCTGTCGGGCGGGATGCGGCCCGATGCCCGCAGTTGCGACAACAGCGCCGCCGCCTCGTCGCGCGAATAGGGGCCCAGCGCCACGCCATACCATCCGCCGCCCAGTGCGAAACCGTTCACATCCGGCAGTTGCGCCGCGTAGCCGCGCACGTTGTCCTGCGCGACGGCCAGGCTCGACCGTGCCTCGATCTGGATGTAGACTGTGTCATCCTGTGCCTGCGCGGCCGTCGCCATCGCACCCGCGACGATGCACGCCGCGACAAATCCTCTGAACATGCCTGTCCGACCCTCTGGGTTCCAATTTCTTCTATACTGACCCGCATTGTTAGCAGATGGTCCGGGCGGTGCACCTCAAAACTTCGCGGGTTCGATTGACGCCCTGCGCGGGCTTGCCTAATCAGGCGCCAGATCCAGCCGGAGGCCGACATGACCCTTGCCACGGAGAAGCCGCGCAGTTTTCAGGAGATCGTCCTGAGGCTTCAGACCTACTGGGCGTCCAGGGGATGCGCGGTGCTGCAACCCTATGACATGGAGGTCGGCGCCGGCACCTTTCACCCGGCCACCACCCTGCGCGCGCTGGGATCGAAGCCGTGGGCGGCGGCCTATGTGCAGCCCTCGCGCCGCCCCACCGACGGGCGCTATGGCGAGAACCCGAACCGGCTGCAGCATTATTACCAGTTCCAGGTGCTGATCAAACCCAGCCCGCCGGACCTGCAGGACCTCTACCTCGGCAGCCTCGCCGCCATCGGCATCGACGCCTCGGTGCATGACGTGCGGTTCGTCGAGGATGACTGGGAAAGCCCGACGCTGGGCGCCTGGGGCCTGGGATGGGAAGTCTGGTGCGATGGGATGGAAGTCAGCCAGTTCACCTATTTCCAGCAGGTCGGCGGGCATGACTGCCACCCGGTCTCCGGCGAGCTGACCTATGGGCTGGAACGTCTGGCCATGTACGTCCTCGGCATCGACCACGTGATGGACATGCCGTTCAACGATCCCGCCAGCCCGCAGCCGCTGACCTATGGCGATGTCTTCCGCCAGACCGAGGAGGAATACAGCCGCTGGAATTTCGACGTGGCCGATACCGAGGTGCTGCTGCGCCACTTCGCCGAGGCCGAGGCCGAATGCGCCCGCATCCTGTCCTTGCCGCACGAGGACCCGCGCAACGGCAAGCGCATCGTCATGGCGCATCCCGCCTATGACCAGTGCATCAAGGCGAGCCATGTCTTCAACCTGCTCGACGCGCGCGGCGTGATCTCGGTGACGGAACGGCAGGCCTATATCGGCCGGGTTCGGGCGCTGGCCAAGATGTGCGCCGACGCCTTCGTGCAGACCGAAGCCGGGGGGCTCGGCGCATGACCGGCGGCACCTGGCACAAGGCCGCACTGGCCGCGCATGGACTGGCATATCGGCTCAGGCCGCCGACGGACCTGTTCCGGCGGTCGACGCTGAGCCACCTCAGGAAGCTGCCTCCGCAGGAGGCGGCGGAGGCCGCCAATGCCGTGCTGCGTGCCTGCGGTGTCACCGGGCAGCATTACACCCATGACGCCGAAAGCGGGCTTTTCGCCTGTCACGCCGGCGACCGGGTTCATCGCTTTTCCGAATACACCTGGATGAGGACGCTGTCCGCCGGACTGGAAAAGCGCGCCGAAAAGCTGATCCGCGAGTATCATCTTGCGCAGGTGCCGCTGGCGGATGGCGACAGTATCGTCGAGGTGGGGGCGAATGTCGGGGATCTGACCCTGGCGCTGCGGCACCTCGGCAAGTCGGTCCATCTCACCAGCTTCGAGCCTTCGCCAAGGGATTACCAGGCGCTGGCCCTCAACATCGCGGCAGCCGCGCCCCTGATCACCGGCGAAGCCCGCAACATCGCCCTGTGGAAGGACAATTCGGCGGCGCTGACCTTCTACCTCAAGACGGCCACCGCCGACAGTTCGATCCTGCCCATCGAAGGCTATGACAAGGTCATCGAAGTGCCGGCCATCCGGCTGGACGAGGCGATTCCGCGCGGTGCCTACCGGTTGCTGAAACTCGAGGCCGAGGGCGCCGAGCCCGAGGTTCTGGAGGGTGCCGGGGACAGCATCCGCCAGTTCCAGTATGTCACGGCGGATGTCGGCTATGAACGTGGCGTGAGCCAGGACACGACCCTGCCGCAGGTGACCAACTTCCTGCTGAAACATGGGTTTGAAATGCAGGCCATCGGACGCCGCCGCCTGGTCGTCCTGTATCGCAACCCGAGCTGGAGCGCGGACGCATGACCGGCAAATTCCTGGCAGGGATCATCGTGGCCTGTTCGCTGATCGCGGGCATCGCCATCTACTATCTTCAGGTCTACTACTTCTACGAGACCCTGCCGCCGCAGGCCAGCATCACGCTGACCGGCGCGGACGGCGCCCCGGTCGAGCTGGCCGTGACCGGCTTCGAGGGGATCGACGCCGACAGTTCTCCGATCCGCTACCGCGCCTGTTTCGACGTGGCGCTGTCGCTGGACGAGGCCACGGCCCGGCTGGACCCCTACCAGGGGAGCGAGCCGCGCACGGCACCGGGCTGGTTCACCTGTTTCGATGCCGAGGCGATCGGCGACCGGATCGAGGCGGGGACGGCCCGCGTCTTTGCGGTGCAGCGCAACCTCGAGTTCGGCATCGACCGCGTCATCGCCATCACGGATGACGGTCGCGGCTATGTCTGGCACGAGATCAACGATTGCGGCGACAAGGCCTATGACGGCTCGCCGCTGGGCGACGACTGTCCGCCGCGCGAAGGAAACTGACCCATGCCCGATCTGCTGATCGAACTCTTTTCCGAGGAAATCCCCGCGCGGATGCAGGGCAAGGCCGCCGAAGACCTGCGCAAACTGGTGACGGATGGCCTGGTCGAGGCCGGGCTGACCTATGCCGGCGCCGCCGCCTTTGCGACGCCGCGCCGCCTGACGCTGACGGTGCAGGGCTTGTCCGCCGAAAGCCCGACCCTGCGCGAGGAGCGGCGTGGGCCCAAGGTGGGCGCCCCCGACAAGGCGGTCGAGGGGTTCCTGCGCGGCGCGGGTGTGAGCCGCAACCAGCTGGAGGAGCGCGAGGACAAGAAGGGCGCCTTCTACTATGCGACGGTGGTCACGCCGGGCCGTCCCGCGCCGCAGATCGTGGCCGAGGTGCTGGAGAAGACCGTGCGCGGCTTTCCGTGGCCCAAGTCGATGCGCTGGGGCGCGGGAACCTTGCGCTGGGTGCGGCCGCTGCACTCGATCCTCTGCCTCCTGACCGACGAGGCGGGCGCCGAGGTGGTCGATCTGGAGATCGACGGCATCCGTGCCGGCCGCGCGACGCAGGGGCATCGCTTCATGGCGCCGGGCCGGTTCGAAGTGTCCAGCTTCGACGATTACGAGGCGAGGTTGAAGCGCCACAAGGTCATCCTGAACCCGGCCGAGCGGCGCGATGCGATCTGGCATGCGGCGACCAACATGGCCTTTGCCGCCGGGCTCGAGGTGGTCGAGGATGCGGGGCTGCTGGCCGAAGTCGCGGGGCTGGTGGAATGGCCGGTCGTCCTGATGGGCGAGATCGGCGAGGAATTCCTTGGCCTGCCGCCCGAGGTGCTGCAAACCTCGATGAAGGAACACCAGAAGTTCTTTTCGGTGCGGAACCCCAGGACGGGGCGCATCGAACGTTTCATCACCGTGGCCAATATCGACGCCCCGGATCACGGAGCGACGATTCTTGCGGGCAACCGCAAGGTGCTGGCCGCGCGACTGTCGGATGCGCGGTTCTTCTGGGAAAACGACCTGCGCGTGGCCAGAGGCGAGGGGTTGGAGGCCTGGACGGCCCGGCTGGAAAACGTCACCTTCCACAACAAGCTGGGCAGTCAGAAGGCGCGGATCGACCGCATCGCAGCGCTGGCGCGCGAGATCGCCCCGATGGTCGATGCCGACCCCGCGCTGGCGCAGCAAGCCGCAATCGTCGCCAAGGCCGACCTGTCCTCGGAGATGGTCTATGAGTTTCCCGAACTCCAGGGCCTGATGGGCCGCTACTATGCCGAGGCCGCAGGTCTGCCCGGCAAGGTCGCCCGCGCCTGCGAGGATCATTACCGCCCGCTCGGCCCCTCGGACGAGGTGCCGACGGCGCCGGTTTCGGTCGCGGTCGCGCTGGCCGACAAGCTGGACACGCTGACCGGCTTCTGGGCCATCGACGAGAAACCGACCGGGTCCAAGGATCCGTTTGCGCTGCGCCGCGCCGCGCTGGGCGTGATCCGGCTGGTGCTGACCAATGGCTTGCGCCTGCGTCTTGACCGGGTGATCGACGCGCAGTTGCTGCGCCACAAGATCGACCCGATCAGCGACGACGAGGAACGCGCGATCCTCGATGCCGTGCTCGAGGAGATCGGCAAGCATGGTGTCTTCGGCTCTGCTGTGCGCGCGTTGATCGACCGGATCGAGGGCGACGCCCCCGACTGGGTCGAGGAGGTCACAGCCCATGTCCCCGATACAAGCGACGACCTGATGGCCTTCATCCATGACCGGCTGAAGGTGTACCTGCGCGACCAGGGCATCCGCCACGACGTGATCGACGCCTGCCTTGCCATGCCGAACCGCGACGACCTGAGCCTGCTGGTGACGCGGGCCGAGGCGCTGTCGGCCTTCCTGGCAACCGAGGATGGCGGCAACCTGGTCCAGGGGTTCAAGCGGGCCAACAACATCCTGACCCAGGCCGAGGAAAAGGACGGCGTCGAATACAGTTTTGGCGCCGATCCCAAGTTCGCCGAGGACCCGGCAGAGACCGCGCTGTTTGCAGCGCTGGATTCCGCCGAGGCACGCATCGCCCCCGCGATGGAGGCCGAGGATTTCGAAGCCGCGATGGCGGCGATGGCCGCGCTGCGCGGCCCGATCGACGCCTTCTTCGAGGCGGTTCAGGTGAATTCCGACAACAACATCGTGCGGCGCAACCGCCTGAACCTGCTGTCGCGCATCCGGGCGATCTGCCTGCGGGTGGCCGATCTGACCCGGATCGAGGGCTAGGCGACCGGGGTCGGGCGGCCCGCTTGACGCTTTGACGAACCGAGCGGCGACATGCCTGTTTATTCATCGCCCCCGGCTGGCGGGCGGCGGCTCTGCGCCGACCCGGTTGCCCCGCCGCGGTGCGGGCCTATGCTCAGTTACATTCGATGCTCGAGGAGGAAAAGTGATGGACCCGTTCTTCGTCCTGCCGATATTTGCGCTGCTGGCCCTGCTGGGCTGGTGTGTCTACCAGCTCAAGAACGATCTCTGACACCGGCGACCCCTGCGCGCGACGCCGTACGGGGGCTCGGCTCTCCCTCCGCTTCCAGGTGATTTGTCCGGGCCTCTGGCCTAGGATGCCGGCATTCGTTGAAGGCCGGCGCGCGCCGTGCATGTGGCCCGCCGCGGCATTTCCGTGGGGAGCAGCGTCATGCATCGCAAGTTGCAGCCGGGATCCGTGATCCAGATCAGTGTCGCGACGATGAACGCGACACCGGGCGCGGCCGATCCCAACTTTCCAGGTCAGACCTACGGCGCCGTCTTCAAGCGGTTCAACCCGACAGCCTACTATCTCGACCGGCCCGAAAAAGGGGGGCCACGGGCGATCCCGACTACGAGGCGGTCAAGGTCGGCGCCGACCACAACGTGTCCCGAAACTTTGCCTGGCTGCCCTACCATCCGGGCCACGTGACGCTGGTGCCCTTCCAGGCCAACATGAACATTCTCACCGGATGGATGAGCGGGTGCTGGCTGGCGCTGGTCAGCGTGGGTGGAGCCAGCTACTTCGCCCATGTCGGGACCGAGACCAACGCGCAGCATCCGTCGACCATCGCGGTTAAGAACGGCATCAAGATAGCCATCGGCGCCGGGGTCATGACGGTGCAGCGCGCCTTTCAGATGATCTGTCAGGGCTCGCCCAACACGCTGGGATGCGTGTCGGTGAACCGGCATTTCTACACGCTGGGCCTGTCCATGTCGCCAACCTCGAAAGGGGCGATGAAGATGCGCATCGACAGCAAGACGCGGATCGTGCCGCAGCCGGGGCTGCCCTCTGGATATTGAGGCCGGAAAACGCAATCGCGCCGCCCCTTCGGGCGACGCGATCCTGGTGCCTTGAGGCGTGCGATCAGTTGCGCGACTTGTCGACCATCTTGCCGGCCGAGATCCACGGCATCATGCCGCGCAGCTTTTCACCGACGGCCTCGATCTGGTGCGCGTCGTTGATCCGGCGCGTACCCTTGAAGAAGGGCTGGCCCACGGTGTTCTCCGTCATGAAGTCGCGCACGAACTTGCCGGTCTGGATGTCGGTCAGGATCGCCTTCATCCGGGCCTTGGTCTCGTCATAGGGCAGGACGCGCGGGCCGCTGACATACTCGCCATACTCGGCGGTGTTCGAGATCGAGTAGTTCATGTTCGCGATGCCGCCTTCGTAGATCAGGTCGACGATCAGCTTCACCTCGTGCAGGCACTCGAAATAGGCCATCTCAGGCGCATAGCCCGCCTCGACCAGGGTTTCAAAGCCCATGCGAATCAGTTCCACCAGGCCACCGCAGAGCACGGCCTGCTCGCCGAACAGGTCGGTTTCGCACTCTTCCTTGAAGTTGGTCTCGATGATGCCCGAGCGCCCGCCGCCGATGGCCGAGCAATAGGACAGGCCGATTTCCAGCGCGCGGCCGGAGGCGTCGTTGTGCACCGCGACGAGGCAAGGCACGCCGCCGCCCTTGGTGTATTCGCCGCGCACGGTGTGGCCGGGGCCCTTGGGCGCCATCATGATGACGTCGACGCCGGGCTTGGGCTCGATCAGGCCGAAATGCACGTTCAGGCCGTGGGCAAAGGCGATCGCCGCGCCTTCCTTCAGGTTGTCGTGCACATACTGCTTGTAGGTGGCGGCCTGAAGCTCGTCGGGCATGGTGAACATGATCAGGTCGCACCAGGCGGCAGCCTCGGCGATGCCCATGACCTTCAGGCCCTCGGCCTCGGCCTTCTTGGCGCTGGGCGAGCCTTCGCGCAGGGCGACGGCCACGTTCTTGGCGCCCGAATCGCGCAGGTTCAGCGCATGAGCGTGACCCTGGCTGCCGTAGCCCAGGATCGCCACCTTCATGTCCTTGATCAGGTTGATGTCGCAATCGCGGTCGTAATACACGCGCATGATGGTCTTCCTTCCGGTTTGTTGTCTGGGGTGCAACCTAGGGATTTTTCGATGAAAGCGTTTGCGTTTTTTGGATCATTTGGGCTAAGTGCGGAAAAATCATTCGTCAAAAATCGGAAACGCGGGCAAGTCATGCTTGATGATACGGATCGGCGCATCCTGCGTCAGTACCAGGCCGCCCCGGACCTGCCCGCCGCCGATCTCGCGGACCGTGCCGGCGTCACCCCGACGACGCTGTCACGCAGGCTCGACCGGCTGCGCGGTGCAGGTATCCTGCGTGGTGTCCGCGGCGTGATCCACTGGCCCAGCCTCGGCTACACGGTCGAGGTGTCCTTGCGCATCCAGCTGGACAAGACCCAGCCGCGCGCCTTCGACGAGTTCATCGCGAGCGCCCGCGAGGTTCCCGAGGTGCTCGAGATCCAGACATTCCTCGGGTCGGTCGATGCGCGGGTTCAGCTGATTGCGCGGGACATGGCGGATTACCAGCGGCTTTACCGCGAGCGCATCCTGACCCTGCCGCATATCGCCGACATCGAGGCGCTGATGCATGTAGCCCGCGTCAAGTCGGCCGAGGCCCTGCCGCTGTGATCGCGCTGGATGAGATCGACCGAGGCCTGATCCGCGCCCTGGCCGAAGACGCGCAGGCCAGCGCCGGCGCGCTGGGGCGGCGTTTCGGCCTGTCGCAGCCGGCCTGCTGGCGGCGTATCAAGCGGCTGCGCGAGGCCGGGGTGATCGCGGGCGCGCGGCTGGATCTCGACCATGCGGCGCTGGGCTTTGGCGTGACGGTCTTCCTGGGGGTGAAGCTCGCCACCAAGGGGCGGGTGAGCCTCGAGGATTTCGAGCGCGCGGTCTCGGCCATCCCAGAGGTGCAGACGGTGGAACACGTGTTGGGCCTTTACGACTACCGCCTGCGGGTCGTGGCGCGCGACATTCCCGATTTCGAGCGCGTCCTGCGGCGGCGCATCATGACCCTGCCGGGCGTGGGCAACGTCGAGGCGAACGTGCTGCTGTCCGAGGAGCGGCGGCCGGGTCCCGTCTGAGCCCGCGCGCAACCGTGATCCCCGCCGCGGCGATCGGTCTGCCCGTGGCCTCTTACGGCCTTGGCCGCGATGCGGTAATCAGGACGCAAAGACACAGGAAGGAAATGGCCATGTCCGCACTGCTCGATACCGTCGATCCGGACGGGTTGGAGGAATTCTCGGTCGTGTTCACCGACCGTTCGCTGAACCACATGTCCGCCGCCTTTCAGCAGGTGATGCGCGACATCTCTGCCATGCTGCGCGAGGTCTACAAAGCCGACGCGGTGGCCGTGGTCCCCGGTGGCGGCACCTACGGGATGGAGGCGGTCGCCCGCCAGTTCGCCCGCGGCGCCGATGTGCTGGTGGTGCGCAACGGCTGGTTCTCCTACCGCTGGAGCCAGATCGTCGAGGCGGGCGGGTTCGCCGGCGACGTGACTGTGGTCAAGGCGCGGCAGACGGGCAACGCGTCGGACGCGCCCTTTGCCCCCGCCCCGATCGAGGAGGTCGAGGCGAAGATCGCCGAGACGAAGCCCGATATCGTCTTTGCCCCGCATGTGGAAACCTCGGCCGGGATCATCCTGCCCGACGATTACGTGACGCGGCTGGCGGCGGCGGCGCATGCCGTGGGCGCGCTGATGGTGCTGGATTGCATCGCTTCGGGTTGCGCCTGGGTCGACATGAAGGCGACCGGCGTCGACGTGCTGATCTCGGCCCCGCAAAAGGGCTGGTCCGCGACCCCGTCGGCGGGGCTGGTGATGCTGTCGCAGCGTGCGCTCGACCGGATGGCCGAGACCACCAGCGACAGTTTCGCCGTCGACCTGAAGAAATGGCGCCAGATCATGGAGACCTATGAGAAGGGCGGCCATGCCTATCATGCCACGCTGCCCACCGACGGGCTGCGCGCCTTCCGCGACACGATGGCCGAGACGAAGGCATACGGGTTCGGCCGGCTCAAGGATGCCCAGTTCGAGCTGGGGGCCAAGGTGCGCGCGCTCTTCGCGTCGAAGGGCGTGAAGTCGGTCGCGGCCGAGGGGTTCGGCGCGCCGGGCGTGGTGGTCTGCTACACTGGCGACCCCGAGGTGCAGTCCGGCCGCGCCTTTGCCGCGCAGGGCATGCAGATCGCCGCTGGCGTGCCGCTGCAATGCGACGAGCCGCCGGAATTCTCGACCTTCCGGATCGGGCTGTTCGGGCTGGACAAGCTCTATGACGTGGACGGCACGGTCGAGCGGCTGAAGCGGGTGGTCGACCAGGTTCTGTGACCCGGTCCCGGGGGCTCTGCCCCCAGACCTCGGAGATACTTGGAGCCCCAGGAGGCCCGGGTCCGCATCAGGTCCCGGCGCCCAGGCCCAGGCGCATCAGGCTCGTGCGGACCGGTTTCAGGCTGTAGAGCGCGTCTAGCCCCTTTGCCCGCAGGTCGCGCAGCACGGGTTGGCCCATCATCGAGATCCGGTTGAGCGCGGTGATCCCGGCGACGCGGGCACGGATGTCGGTGATCCGGGCGCGGTGATAGGCGTCAAGCATCTTCGCGTCGCCCAGCCCCTCGGGGCGTTGCACCGCGAGGTCTCGCAGGGTCGAGAGGTCGCGCAGGCTCATGTTCAGGCCCTGCGCACCGATCGGCGGCACCACATGCGCCGCCTCGGCCACAAGCGCGAGGCGCTGGCCCGACAGGCGTTCCGCCTCTTGTGCGACGATCGGCCAGAGCGTGCGGCGCGAGGCCAGCGTCAGCGGGCCGAACAGGTGGCAGGAGCGCTCCGACATGGCCTGCTCGAAGGCCTGCGTGTCGAGGGCCATCAGCGCCTCGGCCTTTGGGCCTTCTTCCATCCAGACGATGGCAGAGCTTGGGCGGCCATCGAAATCCGGCAGGGGAACAAGGGTGAAGGGGCCGCCGGTGCGGTGGATCTCGGTCGAGACGTTGTTGTGCGGGATCGGGTGGGTGACGGCAAAGGCCAGCGCCTTCTGGCCGAAGCGCGTGGTGCGCACGCCGATACCCGCCGCCTGCCGCATCGGAGAATTGCGCCCGTCCGCCGCCACGACAAGCCGGGTACGGACGCGGCTGCCGTCGGACAGGGTGACTCGGGCCTCTGCCTCTCGGGTGAAGAGGGCGGTGGTCGCGGTGCCGGGGCGGAAATCGACGCTGTCCATCTCGCCCAGCCGCGCCGCCATCTCGCGCCGCAGCAGCCAGTTGGGCAGGTTCCAGCCAAAGGGCAGGTCGCCCAGGTCGGTCGCGTCGAAATCGCGGGTGACGCGGGGTTCGGGCGTCTCGCCCCCGGCATCGACGATCCGCATGACCTGCAGCGGCATGGCGTGGTCCGCCAGCCTGTCCCACAGCCCCGACTCCTGCAGGAAGGCACGCGCCGGTTGCAGGAAGGCGGTCGAGCGCAGGTCGGCCCCCTCGGCCTCGCGCGCGGTCACGGGTGGGGCGGGATCGACGCAAAGCACCGAGAAGCTCGCCGAACCAAGGGCGGCGGCCGCGGTCAGACCCGCGATACCGCCGCCCGAGATGACGATGTCGTAATCCATGGACCTACTCCTTTGCCACGCAATCTAGGGCGCGCGGTGCGGGGCGGCCATGCGGCGAAGGCGCTTACTTGCCCACTGTGATGAGCAGCAGCACGACATAGATGACCGGGACCATCGACAGGGCGGCCATGGCCAAGCCGACAAGGCCCCAGAGGGCGGTCGAGCCGGCGAAAAGCCCGATGATCGTCAGCGCGACCAAGCCTGCGGCGCGTTCGTCGCTGATGCCTTCGCGGCGGGTGGTCATGGTGTCGGTGGTGGCAACAGTCATATTCGCGTCTCCTTATGTGTTCTGGAACGCGATATAGTGTGCTGCGGTGCAGCGGACAGGCGCAAAATGCCGCAGAGCGGCGCTAGCGGCGCGCCAGTCCGGTCAGGCGTGCGAGGAAGTCGCCGAGGTCCTCGGTGTGGTGGTGGATGTGCGGGGCGGGTTCGGGCTCGGGGGCGACGTGAACGGTGCGCAGGCCCATCGCGTGGGGGGCGGCCAGGTTGCGCGGGTCGTCCTCGAACATCGCCGCGGCACCCGGCTCCAGCCCGTCGCGGTCAAAGACCCGCTCGAAGGCCTCGCGGCGGGGTTTCGGCGCGTATCCCGCGTGCTCCACGCCATAGATCGCGTCAAAGGCGGCATCCAGTCCGCGCGCCCTGAGAACCTGCGCGGCATAGGGGGCCGAGCCGTTGGTGTAGACGATCTTGCGCCCCGGCAGGGCGGCGATGCAGTCCGCCAGGTGGGGGTCGGGTTCGAGCGCGTCGAAGGCGATGTCATGCACGTCCACGAGGTATTCGTCGGGATCGACGCGGTGGTTCTCCATCAGCCCGGCCAGCGTGGTGCCGTATTCGGCCCAGTAGCGGGCGCGCAGGCGGTCGGCCTCGGCCCGGCCGACCTGGGCCGTCTTCATCACGAAGGCGGTCATCCGCGTCTCGATCTGGTCGAAGAGGCGCGCGGCGGGTGGATACAGCGTGTTGTCCAGGTCGAAGACCCAGTGGCGGACATGAGAGAAGAACGGCTTTGGCATGTCTCTGAAATAGCGCGGCGTAGGGCCTGCGTCCATCGCGGTGGTTGATCGTTCGGCCCTGGCCTGTCTATCGTTGCCGGACGACGCCACGGAGCACGGCATGACCCTGACCAAGACCCCGCCGCGGGACGCCTACGGCATGATCCTCGACGCCATCGATTCGGGTATCTACCGCCCGGGCGACCGGCTGGTGGAAAGCGAGCTGGCAGAGCGGTTCGGCGTGTCGCGCACGCCCATACGCGAGGCGTTGCAGCGGCTCGAGACGCAGTCGCTGCTGACCCGAGACGGTCGGTCGCTGATCGTCGCCTCGCTGGATCACAACCAGATGGCCGAGCTTTACGCCGTCCGCACCGAGCTGGAGGGGCTGGCGGCCCGGCTGGCGGCGCGCCACGCCACCGAGGAAGAGGTGCAGGTGCTGCGCGACATGGTGAGCGACGATCGCGCGCTGCTGAAGGATCCCAAGGCGCTGGCCCGCGCGAACCGGCGGTTCCACAAGATGATCCACCTTGCCTCGCACAACCGCTTCCTGGTGCAGCAGCTGGACCTGGTGCACCGGTCGATGGCGCTGATGGCGACGACCTCGCTGGCGGCGCAGGGGCGCGGAGAGATCGCCCTGGCCGAACACCAGGCCATCGTCGATGCCATCGCGCGGCGCGACGAGGACGCGGCCTACAAGGCGCTGCGCGACCATATCTCGGTGGCCTTCGTGACGCGGCTGAAGCTGGACGTGCAGAACGCCGGCTGATCAGCCGCGCGGCAGGTCGGCGCCGGGCCCGTCGGGGGCGGAATGCCCGTGGTCGGTCTTGTCCCAGTAGAACGGCTTGCGCAGCACCTCCCAAAGCGCTTTGTAGATAGCGAACGTGCCCAGCGGGAAATACAGGAACAGGGTCGGCACCCAGGGGATCAGCCGGCGATGCGGGCTGCGCGCCAGCGCGATGATGCCAAAGGCCAGCGAGATCGCCTCGGCCGACAGGAAGGTGCCGATCAGGACGCGGCGCGAGGCGTCGCTCATGACACCGTCCAGCGGATGCGGCAGGCCCAGGAGGATCAGCCAGAAGGACCACAGAACCGGCGCCAGCACGAATTGCGCCAGCGTCGCCAGGAACAGCGTCTGCACCCCGAAGAAGCGCCACGGCCCAAGGTCGCGCCACAGCGCGCGGGGGTGGCGGCTGTGCACCCACCAGGTGATGGCATAGCCCTTGAGCCAGCGCGAGCGTTGCCGGATCCAGGGCCAGGCGCGGTTGTTCGCCTCTTCCCGGGTCACGGTCGGAATCACGTCGGTCCGATAGCCGCGCCGCGCCAGCAGCATGCCCAGGTCGGCATCCTCGGTCACGTTGTGGGCGTCCCAGCCACCCACCGCTTCGAGCGCGTCGCGGCGCAGGAAAACCGTGGTGCCGCCCAGCGGTACCGCAAGACCCAGCCGCACGAGGCCGGGCAGCAGCACCCGGAACCAGCTGGCATATTCGATGGCGAAACAGCGCGACAGCCAGTTGGCGCGCGGGTTGTAGAAATCGAGCACCCCTTGCAGGCAGGCCACGTCGCGCGGCGCCTGCGCGAAATGCGCCACCACGCGGTCGACCTGGTCGGGGGCGGGCGCGTCCTCGGCGTCGTAGATTCCGATGATGGTGCCCCGGGCAAAGTTCAGCGCATAGTTCAGTGCGCGCGGCTTGGTCATGGGCTGGCCTTGCGGCACTTCGAGCGTGCGGATCCAGCGTGGCAGGTGGGCCTCGGCCAGCGCGGCGCGGGTCTGGTCGTCGTGCTCCTCGAGGATCAGGATCACGTCCAGCAGGGTGCGCGGATAGGTCAGGCGCGAGAGTCGCGCGACCAGGGCGCGGGCGATCGCGCGTTCGCGGTAGAGTGGCACCAGCAGGGTAACGACAGGTGGCTGCGGTGGCATGCGCAGCTCGTCCGGCGGGGCGGGTAGGGGACGGCGCAGCGTCGCGACTAGCGCCGCCAGCTTCATCCCCTGGGCGACGATCAGCGAGCCCAGCGCCAGCGCCAGAGCCCCGCCAAAGAACATCTGCGGCGCCAGTGCCAGCAGCCCGACAGACAGCACCAGCGCCACCGCGGCCACGGCGCCCGCGCTGCGGTCCAGCCGCACCAGGTCGCGGCAGCTGTCAGCGGCGGGGCGCAAGGTCTCGGCGCCTCTCGCCAGTGCCGTGCCATGGCTTTCGGAGATGGTGGTGTGGATCTCGGCCTCGGAGGTGATCGCCATGGTGACCGGGCCGATATCGGGCGGCAACTTGGTCAGAATCCGCGGGAAATCGTCGGGCCGGGCGGTGGCCAGAACCAGCGTGTCGCCGCGCCGGAACCAGGGCAGCACTGCGTGGTCGAGGCAAAAGCGCGCGGGCAGGGCGGCGAGGGCGGTCTCGTCCGGCGGATGCGCGTCGCGGCGCAGCACAGGCACGCCGTGACGCTGCGCCTGGGCGTCCAGCAGGTCGGCAAGGGGCAGCAGGTCTTCGGCCTCGATCACCTGTGCCAGGGGCCGGTTGAGCCGCGCAGCCTCGGCCGTTGCTGACAGAAGGGCCTGTGGCGACAGGGCGCCGGCATCCAGAAGGATGCGGCTCAGCGGTTCGTCGCGCGGCCCCAGCGGGGAGGTGCGACGCAGGTCTTCCAGGATCTGTGCCTGCTGGTTCATGTCACGCTGTCGCCCGGTCCGGTTCGAAACCGATCCGAGCGTCACATGAAGTCGGTTAACAGGCGGTTAACCGGCTCGGGCCGTCTGTGGCGCGGGGCCGATTACCCGGCCGCCGCCATCGACGCCGCGAAGCGTTCGAACAGGTAGAAGCTGTCCTGCGGGCCGGGGCTGGCCTCGGGGTGGTGCTGGACACTGAACACCGGGCGGTCGGCCATGCGGATGCCGCAGTTCGAGCCGTCGAACAGGCTGACATGGGTTTCGACCACGCCTCTTGGCAGGGTCTGGCTGTCCACGGCGAAACCGTGGTTCATCGAGGTGATCTCGACCTTGCCGGTCTCCATGTCCTTGACGGGATGGTTCGCGCCATGATGGCCGTGGTTCATCTTGATCGTCTTGCCGCCCAGTGCCAGCGCCAGCATCTGGTGCCCCAGGCAGATGCCGAAGATCGGCAGCTCTGTCTTATCCAGCAGGTCGCGGATCATCGGAACGGCATAGGTGCCGGTCGCCGCCGGGTCGCCAGGGCCGTTCGACAGGAACACGCCGTCGGGCGAATGCGCCATCACGTCGTCATAGGTGGCAGAGGCTGGCAGCACGGTCACGTCGCAGCCCGCCGAGGCGAGGCAGCGCAGGATGTTGCGCTTGGCGCCGTAATCCACCGCGACGACCTTGTGTTTCGGGGCGACCTGGCGGGCATAGCCCTCGGGCCAGGCCCAGCGCATCTCGTCCCAGCGGTAGGACTGAGCGCAGGTCACGTCCTTGGCGAGATCGAGCCCGGTCAGGCCCGAAAAGCCGCGCGCGGCCTCGACCAGGCGGGCGAGGTCGAACTTGCCCTCGGGGTCATGGGCAAGCGCCACGTGCGGCGCGCCCTGCGCGCGGATGGCGCGGGTCAGGCGGCGGGTATCCACACCGCCGATGGCGATGCGGCCGCGCGCCGCCAGCCAGTCGGACAGACCGCCCACGGCGCGCCAGTTCGACGCCTCGGTCGGCATCCACTTGACCACCATGCCGGCTGCCACCGGGTCCGCTGTCTCGTCGTCTTCGGGGTTCACGCCGACATTGCCGATATGCGGGAAGGTGAAGGTCACGACCTGCCCGGCATAGGAGGGATCGGTCATGATTTCCTGGTAGCCGGACATAGAGGTGTTGAAGCACAGTTCGGCCACGGTCTGGCCGGTGGCGCCGAACCCCTGTCCGTAGAAGATGGTGCCGTCAGCCAGGGCGAGGCAGGCGGTGGGGCGCGCAGGAGAGGCGAGCATGGGCGACTCCGTGTTCCGATGGGCAAATTGGGCGGAACCTATGCCGGGGGCATTCCGGGGTCAAGGGTGATGGGGTGATATGAAGTTATTTGTTTTCAGTAGCTTGTGAGAAAGCCCTTGGTGTTGCCTGCATCCGCCTGTTTCGGTATGGTCCGCGCTCAGGCCATATGGGGATGGGCATGACGGATTTGCGCACTCAGGTATCGACTGCGACCAAGCAGGCGATGCGGGACAAGGACCAGGCGCGGCTCTCGACATTGCGGCTGATCAACGCCGCGATCAAGGACCGCGACATCGCCGCCCGGGGCGAAGGCAACGATGGCGGCGTCGACGATGCCGAGGTGCTGACCATCCTGGGCAAGATGGTCAAGCAGCGCCGTGAAAGCGCCAAGACCTACGAGGAAGGCGGCCGGCTGGACCTGGCCGAGCGGGAATTGCAGGAAATCACCGTGATCGAGGAGTTCCTGCCGCGCGCCCTGACCGAAGCCGAGGTCACTCAGGCGATCGAGGAGGCGGTGGCAGAGGTCGGCGCGGGTTCGATCCGCGACATGGGCCGGGTCATG
This sequence comes from Thetidibacter halocola, assembly GCF_018224955.1. Classification (GTDB taxonomy): domain Bacteria; phylum Pseudomonadota; class Alphaproteobacteria; order Rhodobacterales; family Rhodobacteraceae; genus Thetidibacter; species Thetidibacter halocola. Next base: position 88,803 of record NZ_JAGTUU010000004.1, on the reverse strand, counting down.
GGGGCGCTGAAGGCGCGCTACTCGGGCCAGATGGATTTCGGCGCGGTGGGCGCACGGGTCAAGGACCGGCTGGCGGGCTGACCGCGCCCGGGGCGGGGGAAACGCCGCCCTATGCGACCGGCGGGAAATCGGTGGCGATGGCCGCCAAGTCCTGCGGATCGTCGATGCGAAAGCGCTGTACGAAGCGGGTCTTGAATCCGACCCGCCCGCGGCGCGCGCCGAAATTCTCGCCATGGTTCAGGATGTATAGCACCGAAGGGTGTTCGAGCGGCGTCAGCGCCCGCCCGGCCAGCGCGGCCAGGTGCGGGAACATCCGATGTTCATGTGCCGTCATCGCACGCAGGAAGGTCACGGCCTCGGGTCGGGTCGGGTCGAGGCGCAGCGCGGCGCAGGAGCCGCAGAGCTTCCAGAAGGGTTTGCGCAGCGGTTGCGCCAGAGAGGGCACATCGGCCAGCGCGATGTCTCCGGTCGCGTGATCCAGCACGAGACCCGCCTGAACAATGTATCCGCCCGGCGCCTGCCGGCGCAGCATCTCGGCCACGGTGCCGTGGCGCAGCAGGTCGTCGGCGTCGAAACTCATGACATAGCCCTCACCACCGCCCAGCGCGGGCAGGTGATCGCAGAGCGCGCCCAGCTTGCGCCACTTGTCGTTGCCGGGCGTGGGATCGTCGAAGGGCAGCCAGGTGATGCGGGGATCGTCGGGCAGGGGCGGACGCTGCTGGCAACAGATGACGGCGCGCCAGCGCGGATCGTCCTGGTCGAGAAAGCTTTGCAGGGTGGTCGCCAGCCGGGCGCAGACCGCCTGCCAGTCGCCCACGTGCTGCGGTCCGACCAGCGGGATCAGGAAGGTGACATGGCCGGCCGGTGCCGTGCTACGCGGCAGGCGTCGCAGTGCCAGGGCCGCCCGTTCAGACGGCGCCCGCGCCAGTCGCCCGGCCAGCGACGCCCCGCCCAGCGCCACCGCGAGGCGCAGCGCCGCGCGCCGTGTCTTGGGGGTGGCCGGTTCCTGCGCCATGCGCGCCCTTTCTCAGTCCCGGGTCAGACGCCGGACCCGGTCGTCCAGTTCGGTGAAAAGCGCCTTGCGCTCGTCTTCGCTCAGGAAGGCGCCGATCTCAACCTCTCGTCCGTCGCCCTTCATGGTGACGTAGTTCGGCACCGGCCCCCCCTTCGGGTGCAGCGAGACGCGGACCCAGTAGGTGTTCGACATCCATTCGCGCCGCGCGCCGCCCGGATCGGTCCGGGTCAGGTGCATTTCCTGCGGCGACAGCGTCAGCACCTCGAGGATGTTGCGGTCGCGCCCGTTGCGGTGCAGCGCATAGTAGAGCGCTGCCACTGCGCCCACGACGAAAGGCAGCATGCCCCAGAACAGCATCGTGCCGATCAGCCAGTAGAGCGGGATCGTGGCGAACAGGAAGAAGCCCAGCACCATCGCCGCGAAACCCTGCGGCGGCAACGAGTTGTGCGGCCAGAGGCGCAGCTCCAGCGGGGCGTCGGGAGGGTTGTCTGACCAGCGGTAGGGCATTGGCGTGTCCGTCAACTGGAAAGGCCCCGCACTGGGCGGGGCCTTTCGGTTGGTTCGCAGGCTCCGCTCAGTGGGCGTGCTGCTTGTCCCAGTCCTCGCGCTTCGGCAGTTGCTCGAACGTGTGCTCGGGCGGCGGCGAAGGCAGGGTCCATTCCAGCGTGTCCGCATATTCGTTCCACGGGTTGTTCTCGGTCGCCGGCTTGCCTGCGCGCAGGCTGTAGATGATGACGCCGAAGAAGAACAGGAACGAGGCAAAGGACAGGAACGCACCCCAGGACGAGATGTAGTTCCAGTAGGCGAAGGCCTCGGGGTAGTCGATGTAGCGGCGGGGCATGCCCTGACGGCCCAGGAAGTGCTGGGGGAAGAAGGTCAGGTTGGCGCCGATGAAGAACGTCCAGAAGTGCAGCTTGCCCGCCCATTCCGGATACATGCGGCCGGTCATCTTGGGGAAGTAGAAGTAGACCCCTGCGAAGATCGCGAACACCGCACCCAGCGACATCACGTAGTGGAAGTGCGCCACGACATAGTAGGTGTCGTGATAGGCGCGGTCCACGCCGGCCTGCGACAGGACGATGCCCGTCACGCCGCCCACGGTGAACAGGAACAGGAAGCCGAAAGCCCAGAGCATCGGCGTCTTGAACTCGATCGAGCCGCCCCACATGGTCGCGATCCACGAGAAGATCTTGACCCCCGTGGGCACCGCGATGACCATCGTCGCCAGCATGAAGTAGCTCTGCTGGGTCAGCGACATGCCGACCGTGTACATGTGGTGCGCCCACACGACAAAGCCCAGCGCGCCGATCGCGATGATCGCCCAGACCATCGGCAGGTAGCCGAAGACCGGCTTGCGCGAGAAGGTCGCGATGACGTGGCTGATGATGCCGAAGCCGGGCAGGATCACGATATACACTTCCGGGTGGCCAAAGAACCACAGGATGTGCTGATACAGGATCGGGTCACCGCCACCGGCCGGATCGAAGAAGGTCGTGCCGAAGTTGCGGTCGGTCAGCAGCATGGTGATCGCACCCGCCAGGACCGGCAGGGCCAAGAGGATCAGCCACGCGGTCACGAAGATTGACCATGAGAACAGCGGAACCTTGAACAGCGTCATTCCGGGGGCGCGCATGTTCAGGAAGGTGGTGATCATGTTGATCGCGCCCAGGATCGACGACGCGCCCGAGACGTGCACCGCGAAGATCGCGAGGTCCATCGAGTAGCCGGCCTCAGTCGTCGACAGCGGCGGATACAGGACCCAGCCCACGCCCGAACCCAGCTGGCCATTGCCGCCCGGCGCAAAGACCGAGCAGATCGCCAGCGTGGTGCCGGCGACATACAGCCAGAACGACAGGTTGTTCATCCGCGGGAACGCCATGTCCGGCGCGCCGATCTGCAACGGCATGAAATAGTTGCCGAAACCGCCGAACAGCGCCGGGATGACCACGAAGAACATCATCAGGATGCCGTGGCCCGTGATCAGCACATTCCACAGGTGGCCGTTGGGCGTACACTCGGAAACCGCGGCGGCGGTCAGCCGGGCACCCTCCATGCACATGTATTGAACGCCGGGCTCCATGAGCTCCATGCGCATGTAAACGGTGAATGCCACCGCGACAAAGCCTGCGAGCGCCGAGACGATCAGGTAGAGAATCCCGATGTCCTTGTGGTTCGTCGACATGAACCACCGGGTAAAGAAGCCCCGGTTGTCTTCGTGCTCGTGGCCGTGAATGGCTGCATCTGCCATTGTCTGCCTCCTGCTGCTGTTCCGTCGTACGCGCCGGGGAATCCCGGCACGTCGTTGCCTAGGTTTTCTAGAATGTGAGCGGCAGCGCAGCAATGGACGGATTTGACGCAGATCAAACATTTTTGTCGCACCCGGATCGGCGGTCAGTCGCGCGTCACGGTCTTGAAGGTCGCGCGCACCGGGGCGTGATCCGAGGTTTCCAGCGGGTTGGCCCCCGCCAGAAGGTGGGCGTCGAAGACCGCGTGGCCGGTCACCTGGGCCAGTGCCGCGGGGTTTTCGCCGTTCAGCGCGTTGCCGACCAGGATGTGGTCGAACGTGGCGCCCTTGCCGAAACCGGCCAGTGTCGGGCGCGGTCGCGGGGATGACGCGCCAACCGCGGCCCTGGCCGGGTAGAGCCGCCAGTCATGCAGGTGCGCCCGCTCTGCCGGAGGCAACTCGGCGGTCACGGTCCCCGCGATCTGCGGCACCGGTTCGGCTTGGGTCAGGATGCGCAGGGTCGTGCTGTCGGGTGTGTCGTTCAGGTCGCCCATGACGATCACCGGCAGGCCGGGCTCGCGATCGATCCGGTGCATGACCGCGGTATGCAGCATCATCGCCTCGCCGGTGCGGTGGATGATCTGCGCCGCGTCCAGCACCGCGCGCTGGTGCAGGTGAGACCGGAACCGCCCGCGCCAGTCGGCTGATTTCGCCACCGCCGCGTCGTCGATGCCGACACCCGGCGATTTCAGATGGCAGACCAGCACCAGCAGCGGCCGGGACAGGCCGGGAATCGCGATCCGCGCCTCGACCACGCCACGGCGGAAATGGAAATCCTCGGCCAGCAACCCCGCGCTCCAGAGATGGGTCGGCGGATCGAGCCGTCCCGCAGACAGGATCGGGTGGCGCGAGACCAGCGCGTTCACCGGCGCCACCAGCGTGCCGGACGCATCCGCGCGTCGCGGCGGGGTGTCGGGGATCGCCACGTGCGGATAGCCGGCCTCGGTCATCAACACGCGGAAGGCATCGGGCGAGAAGACCTCCTGGAAGCCCACGATATCGGCCTGCATCCGGTCCAGCGCCTGCCGGATGAAATCGCATTTTTTTGCCCATGCTTCAGGGTCGTAGCCGATGGAATCGCCATCCTGGAACCAGCGCTCGCCGGGGGTGCAGAACTGGCACAGGTTGAAGGTGGCGACGCTGAATTCGGGCATGGTGGGGCCTTGGCGGGAACGGACCGAGCCTAGCAGGTCGGCGCCGCAGGTCCAGCGGGCCGCGCAGGTCAGGCTTTCCGGACTGTGCGGAACCGTGAGGCGGGCCTAGCGTTGTCCATCTGCCCGACACTTGAAGGAGGGGGGCTGCCGCCCCGAAGCCACATGGCCTATTTCGACACCGACCTGAGCCTGACGGGGAAAGGCGTGCGCGACCTTCTTGCGCGGCTGTTCGAGACGCCCTTCGACCGGCGCCAACGCCGGCTTGCCGCCCGTGTCGCGGCGTTGCGCGCGCTCAGCGATGCCGACCTCGCGGCGCGCGGTCTGCGCCGGGACGAGATCCTGTTCCACGTCTTTTCCGGCCGCGAGTAGACGAGATCGCAAGTCGCTGGCGGAGGATCCCGTAAGGTCTGGAAGCGCCAGCGGCGAAAGCGCCGACCGCACTGATCCGCGCCGTCATCCACCGGATTGACGAGAGCGGCGCTGATCGCGGACGAGGGCGCAAACACTGCCTGGCAATGCCTTGCCGCCTCCTGCCGGCGTATTGACGAGGGTCAAGGAGGCGCAGTTTTCCGCATGCTATCCTCTTGCTTCGTTCACGGCGACCTGTCCGGCCTGTTTGCCCAGGCTGCTCCGGTCGTCCGTTCGCGATCTCAGACGGGAGGGAGGATCCCATGAAAATGCTGTTCAAACTGTCTGTCGCCGTGGCCGCCCTGGCCTCTGCCAGCATGGCGTTGGCCGCAGATCCCTTGGTCGATGTGGCCTGGGTGAAGGCGAATCTCGACAATGACGAGGTGGTGTTTGTCGATGTGCGGCCCATGCCCGCCTACCTGTCGGGTCATATCCCCGGTGCGGTTCACACGGACTATGGCGGGCCGAAGGACGCGTGGCGCGTCAGGGTTGGTGATGTGCGCGGCCTCGTCAGGACACCCGAGGACATTGCCGCGCATCTGGGGGCGATCGGCGTCTCCAACGACGATCACGTCGTGGTGGTGCCCGCGGGCGAATCCTCGGCCGACATGGGCGCGGCGACGCGGGTCTACTGGACGCTGAACTACCTTGGCCATGATGAGGTTTCGATCCTGGACGGCGGCATGGCTGCCTACCTGAAAGAGCTTGGCGCCGATAAGAAGCCCGTGAACCCGCTGGAAGAGGGCGCCGCGCAGGTTGAGGCCGCGCAGTTCGCGGCCGCGCCGCGCCCCGACATGCTGATTTCTGCCAAAGAGGTCGCGGCGCGGATCGCCGATGGGGCGGTCGCGGTCGACAACCGAAGCGCGGATTTCTACCTCGGCATCAGCAAGTCCGGCGCGGCGAAGGTCGCGGGGACGGTGCCGGGCGCTCTGAACCTGCCGCACAGCTGGACGACCGTGAACGCGGGCGGCACGTTCCGCGACCCGGATTCGCTGGTCAAGCTTTTCGGCGCTGCTGGCGTGCCCACGTCCGGCCCGCAGATCAGCTTCTGCAACACCGGGCAACTGGCCAGCATCGGCTGGTTCGTCAGTCATGAACTGTTGGGCAACGACGAGGCGATGATCTTCGACGGGTCGATGGCCGAATGGACCCATTCCGGCATGGAAACAGAGCGCAAGGTCGAGTTCTGATCCGACTCCGCCGGTGCCGGCCAGACCTCTCGCGCGGGATCATTGCCGCCATGTGCGGTCGGCGCCGCGACGGGATCCTGTTCCCCGTCTTTCCCGTGGGCACGGCCCTTGGCAGTATCCGCTGACGGAAAAGGGGCCGCCCTGTTGGCGGCCCCCCAATGCCTTCAGACCCGTCTCAGCCCACCAGGCCGCCATCGTCGCGCATCACGGCGATCACGGTTGACCGCGGCAACGCGCCTTCGCCATCCGGGAACGGGGCAGAGGGGTGCTGGATGCCCACGAACATCGCCCGGCGGTCCACCGACCAGGTTAGGCCCGTTACCTCGGACCCGACCGGCCCGGTCAGGAAGCGCTCGATCCGGCCCGTCGCCGGGTCGCCCGCCAGCATCTGGTTGTTGCCGTGGCCGGCAAAGTCGCCCTCGTTGCTGTCGTCGCCATCGGTCTGGATCCACAGCAGGCCGGTCTGGTCGAACATCATACCGTCGGGCGAGTTGAAGAGGTTGCCCTCGTTCACGTTGTCCGAACCGGCATAGGCGTCCGAATGAACGGTCGGGTTGCCCGCCATGACATAGAGATCCCAGCGGAAGCTTTCGGCCCCGTGATCCTCGCCGTCGGGGAACCAGCGCACGATCTGGCCGTAGTCGTTGGCCTCGCGCGGGTTGGCCGCATTCAGCGTCATCGCCTCGCCGCCCGCATTGGTGCGGATCGAGCCGTCATCCTGCTTGACGCCGCGGCGCGAGTTGTTGGTCAGCGCGCAATAGCCCTCGACCGAGACCGGGTTGACCGCGACCCATTCGGGGCGGTCCATCGTGGTCGCGCCCACCTTGGATCCCGCCATGCGCGAGAAGACCAGGATTTCCTCGGTGGTCATGCCGGTCGAGTCCGGGGTCAGCGCGACCCACTGGCCGGTACCGTCCTCGTTGAACTTCGCGGCGAAAAGCTGGCCGTCGTCCAGCAGCCCCTCGGTCGCCCCGCCCGGCGTGTAGAAACCGGTCGAGACGAACTTGTACATGTATTCGCCGCGCTCGTCGTCGCCCATGTAGACCACCACGCGGCCGTCCTTCGTCAGGGCGCATGCGGCGTTCTCATGCTTGAAACGGCCCAGCGCGGTGCGTTTGACCGGGGTGCTGTCGGGCTTCGCCGGGTCGATCTCGACCACCCAGCCGGCGCGGTAGGGCTCGTTCGGGTTCTTCGAGACGTCGAAGCGCGCATCGAACTTTTCATAGGCATAGCGGCTTTCCAGCCCGATGCCATAGCGCTTGTAATCCGCGGGCAGCGCGGCGTTCGGATCGGTCGAGCCGAAGTAGCCGTTGAAGTTCTCCTCGCAGGTCAGGTAGGTGCCCCACGGCGTCTTGCCGGACCCGCAATTGTTGAACGTGCCAAGGCTTTGTGTGCCGGTCGGGTCGGCCTCGGTCCTGAGCAGGTCGGACCCCGCCGCCGGGCCGGACAGGCGCATCGGCGTGTTGTGGTGGATGCGGCGATTGTAGGGGCTGTCGACGACGATCTGCCAGCCGTTCTCGCCCTCGGCCACTTCCATCACGGTCACGCCCTGGAGGTTCTGCAACAGGCGCGCCTCGTCGGCATTGGTCACCTCGCCGCCGGTGGCGGGCAGGTTGATCTCGGGGTTCACGTATTCATGGTTCACCGCGATGACCTGGCGGCCATCGACAAAGAACAACTCCATCCCGTCGGTGTTCTCGCCGAACACCTTGTCGGAAGAGGCCAGGTCGATGCCCCCGGCGGGGTCGAACGGCGCCGCGTCCGAGAATAGCGGATCGCCCCAGCGCGCGACGGGCTGCCAGCGATAGCCTTCGGGCACGTGCACGGTGGAGTCGGTGGCGATCGGGATCGGCTTGAAGCCGATGCGGCTGGCGGCCTGCGCCTCGGCGCTGGTGGTGCCTATCAGGGTTGCGGTGCCCATCACCGCCGCGCCAGAGCCGAAGGCGAGGATGCCGCCCAGGAAGCCCCGGCGCGAGATCGCCGCCTCGACCACGCGGTCGAAATCACAGGTCGCGGGGCGCGGGTCGTTCAACTCGTCCCATTCGTCCCAGCTCAATGCCTTCTTGTCGATGTCCTTCATCGGTTGTCCTCTCCTGATGGCATGGTATGCGGGCGGGGAATCCCGTGATCCCCCACAGGTCGACCGGGTAGACGTCCAGCGTATCCCGAAGATGACAGTTCGGATTCAGTTTTGTGACGGCAGGACCGCGCAGGCGCCACGCGTCATTACCGCGTCGAAGCTGCGCCGCAGCGCCACGTCGAGATCGTCCATCGTCACCGGCAGGCCCAGGTCGACCAGCGAGGTCACGCCGAAATCGGTGATGCCGCAGGGCACGATGCCGTCGAAATGGCTCAGGTCGGGTTCCACGTTGATCGAAATGCCGTGAAAGCTGACCCAACGGCGCAGGCGAATACCGATAGCGGCGATCTTGTCCTCGGCCATGCGGCCGTCGGGCAGGCGCGGCCTGTCGGGGCGTTCGATCCAGACGCCCACGCGGCCGTCGCGGATGTGCCCGGTCAGACCGAATTCGCCGAGGGTGGCGATTACCCAGGCCTCGAGATCACGCACGAAACAGCGCACGTCGCGCCCGCGCCTGCCCACGTCCAGCATGACATAGACCACCCGCTGGCCGGGCCCATGATAGGTGAACTGGCCGCCGCGTTTCGTGTCGTGGACCGGAAAGCGGTCGGGATCCCTGAGATCCTCGCGTTTTGCGCTGGTCCCGGCGGTGTAGAGCGGCGGATGCTCCAGCAGCCAGACGCATTCCTCGGCCTCGCCGCGCGCGATTGCCTCTGCCCGCGCCTCCATGAAGGCGAGCGCATCCTCGTAGGGCACCGGATCGTCGCTGATCTTCCATTCCACCATGCTGCCGCGTAGCCCGGAAAGGCTTGACAGGTCAATCGCGGCAACCCGACACTGTCCTGAAATAGATCAAATACGTTTTTCGGGGAATCGCCCGATTCCCCAAGCTTGCCCTGCGGGGCTCATCTGGCGGGAGTTTATTGCCATGTCACGGAAATCAATTGGAATACGTCCCATTGCGGCGGCGCTTGCGGCGGCGCTTGCACTCAGTCCGGCGGCGGCGGTTGCGGATAACGCCTTTGTCGGCGGATTGGTCGGCGGGATCATCGGTGGCGCCATCGCCAATTCCGCGCGGCAACAACCGCAGAAGAAGGTCTATCGCTCGGCCCCGGCGAGGAAGCCGGTCTATTCCGCAGCCCGCGAACAGAATCGCGAAGTCCAGCATTCGCTGAACTATTTCGGGTTCAACGCGGGCGGCGCCGATGGTGTTCTGGGCTCGAGATCCCGCAGCGCGATCTCAACCTTCCAGGCGCATCTGGGCTATCCCGTGACCGGCCAGTTGACCGAGTTCGAGCGCAGCTTCCTCGTCGGCTCCTACCATCGCGCGCAATCGGGCGGCCCGGCCACGGCGCAACTGGTGGCGTCGAACCCGCAAGGCTTGCGCGGCCTGCTGACCATCTACCGCGAAGAGCAGATGAACGGCACGGGCAGCATGGCCTCGGCATCGATCGGCGGGCATTACGGCCTGCCGTCGGTGGTGGCCGCGGCGGTGAACGAGATCGCCCGCAGTTCGGATCCCAGCGCCGAGCAGCTGGTGCAGCGCTCGGGCTTCATCCAGCTGGCGGACATGAACGGCGACGGCCAGACCGACTACATCCTCGACACTTCGGTGACGGGATCGGCCTTCTGGTGCAATGCCCAGTCCTGCGCGGTGCGGGTGTTCGCCTCGACCCCGGACGGGTATGAGCGGAACGACTTCCAGGCCTTCAACGTGACGCCCGCCATGTTCAGCTGCACCCGCGGCACCTGCAGCCGGACGGGCAGCGACGCACCGGTGATGGCGGCAGCGCCCGTGGCGCCGCAGCCCGCCGCGCCGCAGGCGACGATTCCCGTGGCCACGGCAGTGCCGTCGGTCAATGCCGGCGCGGCTGCGGCGGCACCCGCCGTGCCGCAATTCTTCGGGGCGGGCGCTGCGGCGCCGTCGCTGGCCTCGCATTGCAACATGGTCAGCTTGGTCACCACGACGAACGGCGGCTTCACCACCGCCCAGGACATGACCGACGCCGCCGCCGCACTGGGCGAGCAGATGTGCCTGTCGCGCACCTATGCCATCGCCAATGGCGAGACGCTGATCCAGAAGATCCCGAATGCCACGCCGCAGGCGGTGGCCGGACAGTGCGCGGGCTTCGGCCAGTTGCTGACCGAACAGGTCGCAGCGATCTCGGTCCAGTCTCGAGAGGACGTGCTGCGCGCGACCAGCAGTTTCGTGCTGTCGGCGGGCATGGCGCCGCAGCAGCTGGAGACCACGGCGCGGGTCTGCCTTGCCTCGGGCTACCAGAGCGACGACATGGACACCGCCATCGGCTCGGCGCTGGTGCTGGTCGCGCTGGGGCAGGCGCCCTACGCGGAACTGGTCGGCCACCATCTGAGCCAAGGATTCGGCGCGACCCAGCGTCGCGACCTGGCAGTCCAATGGTACAACCACGCCATAGAGGCGGTGGATGGCGGCGCGGTGCCGGTCTTTGGCGCAGGCCTGCCGGAACGGGTGGAGCTGCTGCGCGCGGCCATGGCCCGGATGCCCGGGAACTCCCTGCCGCCCGAAGGCAGCACGGTGCGCAAGGCCTCGGCGATTCCGCTGTTCGGACTGCCGTCCGACTGACCGGGACGATCCCGCGCCCGGCCTTGTCCGCCGGGCGCGTTTTTCCTCTTCACAAGCGCGGCGCGCTTCGCTAGGAAGCGCGTCACCAAGCCTAGGCAGTGCGGTCGTGGCGGAATTGGTAGACGCGCAGCGTTGAGGTCGCTGTGGGGTAACTCCCGTGGAAGTTCGAGTCTTCTCGACCGCACCATTTCTTCAGCAGACATCAGGTTCGATCAGTCCGTTGCCCAGACGGTGCCGCTGTGTCACTTGCCCTGTATCGCCCGCCGGACGCTGGTCAGAAGATCGTTGCGCGAAACGGGTTTCATCAGGCGGATGTCACTGGGATGCAGGCCATTGCCATGCACCGTTGCCTCGCTGGCATAGCCTGACAGGAAGACAAATCGCATATCGGGGTCGAGGTTGCGGATTTCCTTGGACATCATCGGGCCCTGAAGCTGACCCGGCATGACGATGTCCGTCACGACCAGGTCAAAGTCGCGATCCTTGCGGAAGGTTTCGAGCGCGTCGTCGCCGTTGCGGCACTGGACCACCTCGTAGCCCGCGTTGCGCAGGGTGCGGGTCAGGACGGCCAAAACGCGGTCGTCATCCTCGACCAGCAGGATGCGCCGCTGTTCCGACAGCCCCTCGTGTGCCGGGCGTTCCGCCGGGATGCTCCGGCGGGTCGTTGCCTCGGGTTCCTCGACCGCGGGAAAATACAGCTTGAAGCTCGTGCCGACGTCGATCTCGGTATAGACCCGGATCGCGCCGCGCGACTGCTTGACGAACCCCTGCACCATAGAAAGGCCAAGCCCCGATCCCTTGCCGGTGGGCTTGGTGGTGAAGAACGGATCGAAGATGTGATCGAGCCGTTCCATGGGAATGCCCGGGCCGGTATCCGACACCGCCAGCATGACGTAGCGGCCCGCAGCGATCTCCTCGTGGCGATCGGTGATGTATTCGTGGTCGATGCGGATGTTGCTGGTCTCGATCGTGACGCGGCCGGCGCCGCCCATCGCGTCTCGGGCGTTGACCACGAGGTTCACCAGCGCGCTCTGCATCGAGGCGCGGTCGACACGGGTGCTCCACAGGCCGGCTTGCAGGATCGTCTCGATCTCGACGCTGCTCTCGATCATCCGGCGCAGCCAGGAATCCGTCTCGCGCACCAATTCGTTGAGGTCGGTCAGCACCGGTTGCAACTGCGCCTTGCGGGCATAGGCCAGCATGTTGCGGCTCAGGTCTGCTCCGCGCTTGGTGGCCTCGATGGTGGCATCGATCAGGACATTGGCCTCGGAGACATCGACCGGCGGGTTGCGGATCGCGTCCCGCAGCAATTCCTGGTTGCCCATGATGACGGCCAGCAGGTTGTTGAAATCATGCGCGACGCCGCCGGTCAGCTGGCCGATCGTCTCGAATTTCTGCGCCTGGGCTGCCAGCGACTGCGCCTCGATCAGCTTTTCCTCGGCGCTGCGCAGCTCGGACAGGTCGAGATTTGTGCCCACCACCCGCAACGGCTTGGAGGCACGGTCAAAAAGAACGATGGCGTCGCCCTTGATCGCGCGCATCGCGCCGCCGGGCAGCACGACCCGGTATTCGACCGAAAACGGCTTCTTCTCGGCCAGGGCCGCGGAAAAGGCGGCCTGAACCATCGGCAGGTCGTCAACATGTACGGTCTTCGACCAATCCTCGTAGGTGCCGCGGAACGCCTCCTTGTCGATCCCGTGCATCTCTTTCGAGGTGTCGTCCCATTTCAACACGCCGCTTGTCACGTCGAAATCCCAGATTCCGAAGCGGCCCGCGCTTTTGGCGAGGTTAAGGGTCCGGCCCAGTTCCATCGCCTCGACGGTCTTGCTGAGGAACATCGCGGCAAGCGCGACCACCCCGACCGACACGCCGACGGACAACGCGTTTGCCAGCAGGATATAGGGCAGGTCGTCGTTCAGCCATTGAATGGCCCGTTCGGCAGGACGGATCACCAGGAACATCGCCGATGCAGCAATCCAGGAACCGCCGATCAGCAGCGCGATGCTGCGTGCAGTGGCCACGTGATCCCGTGGAATCACGCTGAACCGCTGCAAGATGATGCCGAACAGGCCGTAAAGGAAGTAGACCAGCATTCCGCTGGGGGCAAAGCTGCCGCCGACAAGGCCGCGCGCGATCGCTCCGAGGGTGGCGGCGATGCCGGCGGCAATCGGGCCGCCGAACAGGCCGGCGAGGATCACCGGCCCGGCGCGCGCGTCAACCGTGGCCCCGTCTATCAGCGTGACCGGCGTTGCCGTGACCATGAAACCAACGATCCCGAAGACCAGACCGGTGGCCAGCGATGCGCCGAGTGGACCGAGCCTGCCGCGATTGAGCTCGACAAAAAAATGGAAGACGCCGAGCATGCCCAGCAGAACGAGGTTGTCGAGAATATCGATGACCGTCTGCAATACAATTTCCCATATTCAATGGTGCCAACTCTGGCCTGTATCATAAGACCAGCGCACAAGGATTTGGCAAACGGATACTTTGGTGGTTTCGCCCATTCCGGGCGGTCTGGGGGCTTTTCGGGGCGTCCGGGCGTCTTTTTCCCGGAGATGCCCGGCAAGTCGGGGTCAGGCGGTCCACGTCTCGTCGCGAACCTCTCCGCCGAAGCCCGTCCGGACCAGTGTCAGGGCGGCCCGTTCGTCATCGGGTTTCGGCAGGATGGCGCGGCCCTCTTGCAGGGGATTGGTGGAAAGCGTGGCGATGCCCGTCCCGCCCTGCCAATGCCCCAGCGTGTACTCGCCGTCGAAGAACGCGGCCAGCGCCTCGGTCGGGCGCTCGCCCGTTTCGAGCGACTGGCGCAGGGGCAGGCTGTCGGCGGCGCCAGGTGTACCGATGGCCAGCAGGAACTCGGCCTCGGACCAGGTCAGCCGGCAGATGCGGTCGCCGCTGCGCCAGGCCCCGTGGCGCCAGCCTTCGCCGGGCTGGCGGTCCCAGATCTCGCGATAGGGCGCCTCGGCCCCGTCCTCGATCAGCCGTCCATCGGCGCGGAAGCGCAGGACGCCGATATCGGGCGCGGCACCCGGCGGCGTGCCGTGAAAGGCGATCTGCCGGTGCCAGGTGCAGCGGTCGCCGCTGACTTCGGTCTCGCCGGCGAAACCGAAGCCGTTCATCAGCCCCAGCAGGTCGGCGGCAGATAGTTCGGCCAGCGCGGCAGCCCCGGCGATGTCGGGCCGGGTGGTTGGGATGCGAATGTCGCAAAAGCCGCGCTCGGCCTGGAACCAATGCACCCGCGTGCTGCGGTCCTCCATGCCGGGACCGATGAACAGCGCGCGCCGCCAGTGACCGAGGACCGCGGTCATGCCGTCTGTCGCGCTGCCGCGCGCATCGCGGCGACGATCTGATCGGTGGTCTGCACCGCGCCTTCCTGGAGGTATTCCATCGCGTTCAGAGAGGCCTGGTGCGCCGCGTCCGAGGTGCCGCCCACCGCGTCACTGACCACGCGGCAGTAATAGTCGTGCTGGTGCCCGTCGACAAAGGTGTAGTGCACGCAGACATCCGTCATTCCGCCGATCAGGATAAGCGTCTGAGCCTTCAGCCCCTTCAGCAGGATTTCCAGGTCGGTGCCGAAGAAGGCCGAATAGCGCCGCTTCGGCACGAAGTAATCCTCGGGGCGCTGGCCGGTGATCTCGGCGGGCAGTCGGGTGCCGGGGTGATCCTCGCGGCAATGGATGCCCTCGGAGCCGTCCAGTTCGCGGCCGTAGTCGACCATGTTCTGCCGGTGGATTTCCTGCACGTAGACGGTGGGAATGGCGCAGTCGCGCGCCGCGCGGATCACGTCCAGCGCGCGTTCCATCCGGGCGCGGTAATCGGCCATGTGCGGGATGCCGTGGTCGCCCTCGCTTTCCATGAAGGCCGAGGCTTGGATGTCGATGACCAGCAGCACGGGGTTTCCGATAATGGTGGGCTGGCGGGGCATGGGTCTCTCCTATCTGCGTGTCTGGTCGGCGCCCATCAGGCGCGGCAAGTCGCCGAAGCGCGCCACCAGCGAGAAGGCAGCGACCGAGACGAGGATGAAGGCGATGGCGCCAACCGCCATCGTCGGGGTGAAACCGTTGCGCAGCGAGTTGAAGATTTGCAGCGTCACGGTGGCGTAGGACGAGCTCGAGACGAAGAAGATCACGATGAACTCGTTGAAGCTCAGGACCATGGCAAAGAAGAAGCCCGAGATCGTGTAGGGGATGGTCTGCGGCAGGACGATGGTGCGAAAGGCGATGCCCTCGGTCGCGCCCATGGTCGCGGCGGCGTCCAGGTGCGCCCGGTCGATGCCTTGCAGCCCGATCGAGATCGTGACCAGTGGCAGCGCGGCGAACAGCGCCGCATGGGACAGAATCCCCGCCCAGATCGTCCCCAGCCCGCCGGTGAACGCCCACATGAAGCCGAGGCCAACGCCAAAGACGATGGGCGGCACGGCGAAAGGCATGGCCATCAGCCCGGCGATCACCCGCGACAGGCGGTCCGACGATTTCCAGATGAAATAGGCCGCGGGCCAGGCCAGCAGTACCGCCAGCGCCGCCGAGGACAACGCTATGACCACCGAATTCCACAGCGCCTCGCGCCAGACCGGCTCGCTGACAAAGAACTCGCCGAACCGCGCCAACGTCGGGTCCTCGGGCGGGAACAGCATGCTGCGCCCGCCGTTCAGCGCGGCGGCCGAGACGACGAGGATCGGCATCAGCAGCACCAGCCCCGCCAGCCACATGAACCCGTGTCCCCACCAGCGCAGCCTCATGAGGCCGCAGCCGCACTCAGCCTGCGGCCCGCCAGAAGGAAGCCGCCCGCAGCCACCAGCAGGATGACGGATTGCGCCGCGCCGAAGGGCGCGTTGAGCGTCGAGCCGCGCACCGAGTCGTAGATCGACACCGCCAGCGTGTGCTGCGAGGGATCGGCAAAGACGGTGACCGTCACGTAGGTGCCCAGCAGGAAGACGAACAGCAGCAGGCTGGAGCCCACCAGCGGCAGGCGCACCAGCGGCAGGATCACCGTGCGCGTCACTGTGAGGGGCCGTGCCCCCATCGTCCGCGCCGCCTCGATCAGCGAGGGGTCGAGCCGCGAC
Organism: Thetidibacter halocola; assembly: GCF_018224955.1. Classification (GTDB taxonomy): domain Bacteria; phylum Pseudomonadota; class Alphaproteobacteria; order Rhodobacterales; family Rhodobacteraceae; genus Thetidibacter; species Thetidibacter halocola. The sequence continues at coordinate 73,011 of NZ_JAGTUU010000004.1, read as the reverse complement.
AGCGCCGGATAGAGCAGGATCACCGCGTAGGGCCAGACCAGATAGGCCATGGTCAGCACTGTTGCGAAGCCCGAGGTCTTGAACTTGAAATTGCGCGGCGAGGCGAGGCCCACATCGCGGAACCACCGGAACCAGCCGATTTCCTTGGTCCAGTCGGTGATGCCCAGCGCATCCAGCAGCGCCGGCAGGCCCGAACGCGCCGACAGCAGGATGTCCCAACCCATGACGATGAAGACCTCGGACAAGGACAGCGAACTGAGCAGGATCACCAGCCAGATCGTCTGTCCTAGCCGCGACAGACGCGTCAGGAAATAGGTAAAGGGAAAGGCCAGCGCGACAGCCAGCACCGCGGCGATCGCGGCGAAATAGACCGAATAGCCCAGGCGCTGCCAGTAAAGTTGCGAAAAACTCTCGGGCCATGCGGCGCCGAAGAAGAAGCGCGCGTAATGCGTGAATTCAAACCCGAATTCCCAGCCCGCGCCCTCGATCTTGTGGCCGAACGAGATCGCCAGCACGAAGAGAAACGGCACGAGACACAAGACCAGCAGCACCGCCAGCAGGCCCAGCCGCAGCGCCGCGCCGCTTGCGTCCGTGTGCGCTGGCCCCGGTGCGCTGGCCGCTTCCTCGGCGGCGCTGGCGCTCATGCGGCGGCCTCCGGCTCGCGCGCGAAGACGTGCAGGGTTTCCGGTGGCAGCTGCAGCGGCACGTCTTCGCCAACATGCATGGGCGGCAGGCTCTCGCCCGCGCCGTATTCGACGACGATTTCGCCCACGGGGGTCGAGAGATAAATGTCGCGGGTCGAGCCGACGTCGCGGATGAAGGTGATACGGGCGGGCAGGGCGTTCGGCCCCTTGCCGCCGATCACCGCGTTCTCGGGCCGGATCGCCAGCGTGACCTTCGAACCGGTCAGGAAACTTGGGGCGCGCGGCGCCTCGAAGGTGAACTCGCCCACCCGGAACCGCCCGCCCGTGGCCTCGCCGCTGAGGAAATTCGCCTTGCCGATGAACGAGGCGACGAAGGCGTTGGCGGGTCTGGAATAGATCTGCTGCGGCGGGCCCACCTGTTCGGCATGGCCGTGGCTCATCACCACGATCTGGTCGGCCATGGTCATTGCCTCGCGCTGGTCATGGGTGACGACGACGGTGGTGATCTTCAGCCGCTGTTGCAGCAGGCGCAATTCCACCTGCATGTCCTCGCGCAGCTTGGCGTCCAGCGCCGACATGGGTTCGTCCAGCAGGAAGACGCGCGGTTCCTGCGCAAGCGCCCGGGCGATGGCGACGCGCTGGCGCTGGCCGCCGGACAGCTCGCCGATGCGGCGGGCGCCGTAGCCGGGCAGCTGCACCAGCTCCAGCAGTTCCTCGGCCCGCGCGCGGCGTTTCGCCTTGTCCACACCCTCGATCGCCAGCGCATAGGCGATGTTGTCGGCCACCGTCAGGTGCGGAAACAGCGCGAAGCTCTGGAACACCATGCCGAAGCGGCGGCGATGGGCGGGAAGGGCGGTGATATCCTCGTCGCCCAGCAGGATCCGCCCGTGGGTCGGATCCTCAAGCCCCGCGATCATTCGCAACAGCGTGGTCTTGCCGCAGCCTGACGGCCCCAAAAGGGCCGTCAGCTTGCCATGCGGAAAGGTCAGGTTGATCCGGTCCACGGCCCGGGTGGCGCCGAAATCCTTGCGGATGCCCTTGAGGACCAGGTCGACCATGCTCAGCCTTCCGCGAGCATCTTGTCCCAGGCTTCCTGGATGAAGGTTTCCTTGTCCAGGTAGGCGCCATAGGCCGGCCGGATCGAGGGCACGCCCGAGACGGCGGCGAATTCCTCTTCGGTCAGGTCGGTCTTTTCGCGCTCCATCAGGGGCGCGGTGCCGATCATGCGCGACATCAGCGCCTGCGAGGCGGGCTCGCAAGAGAAGTTGACGAATTCCGCCGCCTCGGCCGATTTCTCGGACAGGCCTGACAGGCACCAGGAACCGTAATCCTGCACATTGCCTTCCTTGGGGAAGATCGACGCGATGGGAAACCCGTCAGAGGCCATGATACCGGCCACGTCGTGGTAATACATGCCCGCCACCACATCGAGGTTTTTCATCGCTTGTTCCATCTGGCTTTCCGCCGACCACCAGAGCGCCGCGTTGGGCTTCAGCTCGGCGGCCTTGGCGATGATCGCCACGATCCCGTCGTCGGTGTCGAAGGTGGAAACGCCGTCAAAGAAGGTCGCCGCGACGATATCCATCAGTCCTGCGTTGTACCGCTTGGCAAGGCCCAGGCTCTGTTCAAAGCGCGACGTGTCCCAAAGGTCCGCCCAGCTTGCGGGTGTCTCGAGCTCGTCGGGATTGACGACCATCGAGGTGAACCAGGACATCGCGCCCACACCCAGCGTGCCGGGCTGATCGTCGAAGACGAAATAGGGGTCGAGCAGCCCGGCATTCGGGATCATCCCCATGTCGAGCGGCTTCAGCAGGCCTTCCATCCGGCTGGCCTTGATCAGCGTGTCGCGGGCGTAAAGCGACAGGTCGGCCGGCACGTTGCCGGCCTGCGCCGCCTGCTGCATGGTCAGCAGCCAGTCGGCCGAGTTGGGCTGCGTCACGCTTTCCACGGCGATGCCCGTCGCCTCGGTGAAGGCGGGATAGACGAAGTTCTTGAAGCTGTCCTCGAAATAGCCGCCATAGGAGCCGATCTTGAGGCTGCGGCTTTGTGCGATCAGCGGCGCGCCCAGCGTCGAGGCGGCGGCGAATGCCGCGCCTCCCTGAAGCAGCCTGCGGCGGTTCACGATCAACTTGCTTGTCATTCCGGTCATCCCCCTGTGGTGACTGGCGCCGGTTCGATCTGGCGCATCCTGGGCCAAGTGCAGGGCCGGCATCCCGCACCTGTCCAGCATCGCCGGGGGCGAGCCGGTGGGCGTGCGCCGGTCTGCGCGGGAAATGGGCGGATCCGGGGTGCAGCGCCGAAAAAACGGGCGACGGGCTGCGCTATCGGGCTTTCGCGGGCCTGCATCGTGACAAGCCGCGTCGCCGCCGCCAGCCTGAGCGGCGACGCTATCGGAGGTGACACATGACCCGAGACCTGAAGGACCGCATCGAACCCGTCCGCGAGATCGCCGAGGACCAGAAGGCATTGACGATCGACGACGCCACGCTGCCGGTGGTCGATCTTGGCCCGCTTGCCACGGGCAAGCCCGAGGACCGGGCTGCGGTCGCGGTGGCGCTGGGCAAGGCCGCGCGCGAATCGGGTTTCTTCTACATCGTCAACCATGGCATCCCGCAGGAGCAGATCGACGCGTTGTTCGCCGCCTCGCGCGCCTTCCACGAGAAGCCCCGCAGCTTCAAGATGCGCTGGTGGTCGGGCTTCACCACCCATCACCGGGGCTATGTTCCGTTCGAGGAGAACGGATCGGACTTTCCCAAGTCGATCAATTTCAACGAAGCCTGGGACATGTCCTTTGAGGCGCCCGCCGATCACCCCGACTACCTCGCCGAGTGGCGGATGACCGGGCCGAATGTCTGGCCCGACATCCCGGGCTGGAAGCAGACGGTGCAGGGCTATTACGACTCGGTCTTCTCGCTTGGCCTGACGCTGCTCGACACTCTGGCGCTGGAACTGGGCGTCGATCCGGCCGAGCTGCGCCAGCACATCACTGCGCCCTGTTCGCAGATGCGCCTGCTGCGCTACGTGCCGAACGACATGCCGGCCACAAAGGAGATCGTCGGCATCGCCTCGCATTCGGATTTCGAGTGCTTCACCATCCTGTTGCAGGGCGGTCCCGGCCTTCAGGTGATGAACGCCGATGACGTCTGGATCGAGGCGCCGCCGATCCCCGGCGCCTTCGTGGTCAATATCGGCGATATCTTCGAGACGTGGTCGGGCGGACAGTTCAAGTCGACCCAGCACCGCGTCACCAATTCCGGGCGCGAACGTTATTCGGTGCCACTTTTCTTCGGGCTGGACTATCATGCGGTGGTCGAACCGCTGGAGAAGTTCCGCACCCCCGAGGCGATGGCCAAGTATCCGCCGATGCGCGCGGGCGAGCACCTCATGCGCATGTCGGTCAATGCCTTCCGCTACATGGCCGATGCGCGAGAAAAGGGCGAACTGGTTCTGGACTTCGACGTGCCCGAGGAAAACCCGTTCAAGCGAGAGGCCAAGCAGCCCTGAGCCATGAAACCGCACCCGGATTTCGTTGACACGACCTTGCCACGCCAAGCGGGTGTGGGTGCCTGGCACCTGACGCCGCTTTCGGTCGCGCAAGTAGACGAGGATTTCGAAGCCGTGACCGAGTCAGAACGGGTTCTGGTCGGCATCTTCGGCAGCGATTGGCCCATCGGGCTGACGCTTGAGGGCAACCTGATCGACATGGGCTGGCACGACCGAGAGTTCATCGCGAAACGGTCCTTCGCGTGGATCATCCGCGATGCTGAAGGCAGGTATTCCGGCTGTGCCTATCTCTATCCCGAAATCGGGGCGCGCGGGCAGGGCGAGGTCGTCACCTGGATGACAGACACGCGTGATCGGCTGGCGCGGCTGGCCGCGTTTAACGCGGCCTTTCGTGACTGGCTGGCAGCCTACCTGCCAGAGGGTTACGCGCTGGCGTGGACCAGCAACGACCAGCCCTAGAGGTCGATCGTCTCGCGCCGCAGCGTGTCGCGGTTGGCGGCAGCGTGCTGCGCGATTTGCTCCATCGGGGCGAACCAGACGTCGCCGGCGGCCAGCGCGCGTTCCAGCAGCCGCTCCATCTCGCGCCAGCGGGCCAGCCGCCCGGTTAGGAACGGGTGCAGCACCGGCATCCAAAGACCCCCGGCCTCGTGCGCCGCGTCGAATTCCTCGGCAAAGGCGCGGACGCCGTCCGAGGGTGCGCGGACCGGCATCAGGTAGTCGATTTCGGCGAAATGGGCGAAGGGCGGCCAGTCGTCATTGCCCCAGTGCGGCGGGATCTCGATCAAGTCGCCCCTGGATGTCTCGACCAGGTAGGGCAGGTCGTCGGCCATCATCGAGCTGTCGTAGAGGAAGCCGTGCTCGATGAGCCGCGCCACCATCGGCGGCGTGATCGAGTAGACCGGCGCGCGGTAGCCGCGCGGCTTGCGGCCGGTCAAGCTGACATGCACCTCGATGGCGCGTTCGAACAGTTCCGCCTCGACCGCGTCGGAATGGTGCATCGGATCCTCGTGACACCAGGAATGGTGCCCGATCTCGTGCCCGTCCTTCAGGATCGCCTCGACCGTGGCAGGGTATTCCTGCATCACCCAGGCCGGCATGAAGAAGGTCTGCGTCAGACCCAGCCGCCGGTAGGTTTCGAGGATGCGCGGCACCGCCACGGTCGGTCCGTAGCGGCCCATCGACACGGGTTGCAGGCGCAACTCTGCGTCGTCCGGCCGCGCGGTGCGGATCAGCGAATCCGCGTCGATGTCGAAGGTCACGCAGGCAGCGCTGTGCTTGCCCTCGGGCCATTGGATCGGGTGCAGGAACATCTTGTTTCCTTTCGTGTTTCAGCGGGAACAGACGGCGAAAAGGGCGGTCAGGTCGTTGCGAAGCCGCGTCTCGATCTCGTCGGGGCGCAGCCCCTCGGCCGAGACGAACTGAACGAAGCGCGCATTCTGGAGGTGGAACAGCGCCATGCCCAGATGCACCGGATCGACGCGGGCGGGCAGGTGGCCGTCCCGTTGCAGTGCCTCGATCCGGTTCACCAGAACGTAGGCCAGTTGCCGGTCGAGCTTGGCATAGGCGCGGCCCAGCGGCGTCTCCGACTCGGCGGTGACTGCGGCGAGGACCTGCCGCCAGATCGCCTTTTCCAGGTGGGACGTGGCGTGATCCATGACGACCCGGGCAAAGCACACCGTCAACGCGATCAGGTCGGTCTCGTCCCGGGGCAGCGATTCGTCGAGACGCCGCAGCAGCAGCGCGTCGTTCTCGATCACCAGTGCCAGCAGCACGCCCGCCTTGGTGCCGTAGTAATTGTGCACCGTCACGCCGGACACGCCCGCCGACTCGGCGATGGCCTCGATCGTGGTCCGGTCGTAACCGCTCTTGCGAAAAAGGGTTTTGGCCGAGGCGACGATCCTCTTTCGGCGGTCTTCCTTCTGGCGGGCGCGCAGGCTGGTCAAGGGCGTCTCCTGTCGTCGGGCAGGGCCCGGGCTTGGGGCTGACTTTAGTGCAGGCAAAAATTTTATTGAATAAAAATTTTTACCCGATACAGTTTTTTCAGCCCGGGCCGATCCCGAGTCCCGCAGCCAAAAAAGCGAGGAAAGACCCATGCGCCACGTCCAAACCATCGCCGCCGCCGCCACCCTGTCCGCCGCGGCCCTTGCCAGCGCGGCCACGGCCGACACCGTCAAGGTCGGCATCTGCGTTTCCTGGCCCGGTTACGCGATGATCGAGGTCGCCAGCCAGAAGGGACTGATCCCCAATCACGACATCGCCATGACGATCTTCGAGGATCCGCTGGGTGGCCATGCGGCGCTGGCGGCGGGCCAGATCGACGTCTACGAATGCACCGCCGACTACACCCCGCTGATCGTGGATCGCGGGACCGATGTGGTTAACGTCGGCTTCATGAACCCGTCCTACGGGGTTGACCACATTATCCTGTCGCCCGATGTCGAGGTCGCGGATATCCCCGGAGCCAAGGTCGCCGCACCCCAGGCCTATATCGGTCACTTGCTGATGGGCATCTGGCTGGATTCGGTCGGCATCACGCCCGACCAGGTGGAATGGGTGAACCTGAACGCCGACGAGGCCGTGGGCCCGATGATGTCGGGCGACCTGGCCGCCGCCTACATGTATGAGCCGTGGATTTCCAAGGTGCTCGAGGCCAGGCCGGGCGCGAAAAGCTCCGTCAACACGCTGGACGCCGAGGTGCTGAAGACCGGCATCTTCATGGACGCGCTGTACATGAACAAGAACTTCATCGCGGAAAAGCGCGACGTGGCGGTGGATATCCTGCGGGCGCGCTGGGATGGCCTTGGCTACTGGAACGCCAATACCGAGGAAACCAACGCCCTGATGGCCGATTTCCTGCAATGGCCGGTCGAGGATATCGGCTATGTCATCGGCACCGACGGCAAGAGCTTCGAGGGTGGGATCTACATGTTCGACTTCGACGAATCCGCGCGGCTGTGCGGCGCGCTGGATGGCGACGGGCCGTTCGGCATGGCCAATGGCTCGATGGCGGACACCGTGTCCCTGACCAACGACTGGTGGATCAAGCTGGGGCTGATGACGAACAAGGTCGAGGCCAGCGCGGGCATCGATTGCAGCCTGATGGGCGACCTGGTGACCAGCGGCTATCGCCAGTCGCTGGTGGCACACGGCGGCTGATCGCAGGCCACTGGCCGGGAGAGCGGATTTGTCCAGACCATCCCTCTGGAGTTTCGGATTGCGCGCCCCGGTTGGCCGGCCGCAACGGATGATTTCCGGCATCGGCATCTGGGCGCTGTTCTTTGGCGTCTGGGTGACGGCCTCGGGGCTGGGGCTGGTCAACGACCTGCTGGTGCCCGCGCCGCAGAAGGTCTTTGCGACGACGTGGGATCTTTTTTTCGCCCGCGACTTCGGCGGCGACGTGCTGATCTCCATCGGCCGGGTGCTGGCGGCCTTTGGTATGGCCTGCGCGGTGGCGGTGCCGCTGGGCGTGATGATGGGGGCCTTTCCCTGGATCGAGGCGATCTTTGCGCCCTTCGTCTCGGCCTGGCGCTATCTGCCGGCGCCGTCCTTCATCCCGATCCTGCTGATGTGGTTCGGCACCGGCGAGGCGCCAAAACTGGCGCTGCTGTTCATCGGCGTGATCTTTTTCCTCATCACGCTGATCATGGATCACACCAAGACCGTGCGCGAAGAACTGGTGGAAACCGCCCTGACGCTGGGCGCCAACCCGCGCACTGTTGTTCTGCGGGTGATCTTTCCCTCGGTCCTGCCGGATATCGTCACCGCCATGCGGCAGATGCTGGCGATGGCCTGGACCTACCTCGTGATCGCCGAGATCGTCGCCTCGACCACCGGGATCGGCGCCATGATGATGCGCGCGCGGCGCTTCCTGAACACCGACGAGATCCTGTCGGGCATCATCGTGATAGGGGCACTGGGCCTGCTGTTCGACCTTGCCTTTGCCACGCTGCACCGGCTGGCCTTTCCCTATCTGAGGACGCGATGACCGACGCCGCGCTGGAAATCCGCGCCGTGTCAAAGCGGTTCGACCTGGGCCGTGGCAAGTCGGTGCTGGCGGTGGACGGGATTGGGTTCGACGTGGCGCGGAATTCGATCTGCGTGCTGCTTGGCCCTTCGGGCTGTGGCAAGTCCACGGTGCTGCGGATGATGGCCGGGCTGGAAACCCCGACAGCGGGTGAGATCGTGATCGGCGGCCGCACGGTTCAGGGGCCGGGCCGCGACCGGGGCATGGTGTTCCAAGCCTATACGTCCTTCGACTGGCTGTCGGTGCGCCGCAATGTCGAATTCGGGATGAAGATCAACGGTGTTGCGCCCGACGAACGGCGCGAGCGCGCCGCGCGGTTCATCGATTTGGTGGGGCTGACGAAATTCGCCGACGCCTATCCCTCGCAACTGTCCGGCGGCATGCGCCAGCGGGTCGCCATCGCGCGGACGCTGGCCAACGGGCCCGAGGTTCTGCTGATGGACGAACCGTTTGGCGCGCTGGACGCCGAGACGCGCTGGCTGATGCAGGAACTGATGATCGACGTGGCCGAAAAGACCTCGACGACAATGGTGATCGTGACCCACGATCTGGAGGAGGCGATATTCCTCGCCGACAAGATCGTCTTCCTGTCCTCGCATCCCGGCCGGGTGAAGCAGGAGATCGTGCCGGAGTTCAAGCAAGGCCAGCGCATCGCCGACAAGGAGGACCTGGTCAGCCGCGACGGCTATGGCACGCTCGAGGCGCACCTGATGCGGCTGATGCGCGAGGAAGGACGCGGGCAGCCATGACCGGGCGACTGCGCTTCGACTTCACCGGGGTCAATGTGCTGGTCACGGGGGCCAGCAGCGGGATCGGGCAGGGCGTCGCCACAGCCTTTGCGCAGGCGGGGGCCGACCTGACGATCCTGTCGGAGGTGGACGCGATCCACGACGCCGCCGCCGCCATGCCGGGCAAGGTGCGCGCGATCCGCTGCGACATTTCCGATGCGGCGGCGGTGACAGAGGCGCTGGCAGGGATCGACCGCGTCGATGTGCTGGTGAACAACGCAGGTTTGGAACGACCGACGCCTTTGACCGGCACGAACCCGGACGGCGACGCGACGTTCGAGCGGATCATCGCCGTCAACGTCACCGGCACGCGCAACGTGACCGACGCGCTGATCGGGCACATTCCTGATGGCGGGCGGATCATCCTGACCGCCTCGATCTGGTCGCGGATCGGGGTTGCGGGGTTTTCCGCCTATGTCGCCAGCAAGCACGCGACGCTTGGGCTGACGCGGGCGTGGGCGCGCGAGCTGGGTCCGCGCCGGATCACCGTCAACGCGGTCTGCCCCGGCTGGGTGCGCACCGGCCCGGCGATGAACTCGCTGCGCGAGATGGCGCAGGCCTCTGGCCGCACCGAGGCCGAAATCGCCGCCGAGATCATGGCGGCGCAGGCCATAGACGGGCTGCTGGAGCCTGCCGACCTTGCCCCGCTCTACCTGTTCCTCGCCTCTCAGGGGGCGGCGGACATCACCGGGCAGGCGATGCACCTGGACCGGGGCGAGGTCATGGCGTGACCCTGTCCGCCAAGCATGCGCTGGTCACGGGCGCGTCGCGCGGCATCGGGCGGGCCATCGCTCTGGCGCTGGCGGGGCAGGGGGCGCGCGTGGCCTTCTGTCATCCGGGCGATGCGCAGGCCGTCGACACGCTGGCCGAGATCGACGCGCTGTCCGAAGGACTGGCGGTTGACGCCGACGTGGCCGAGGAAGCCGCCGTCGAGGCGTTCTTCGACGCCGCCTGCACCCGGTTCGGCCCGCCTGATATCCTGGTGAACAACGCAGGTATCCTGCGCGAGGCGCCGCTTTCGCAAACCGAAGCCGCCGAATTCGACCGCGTGATCGCGGTCAACCTGCGCGGCCCGTTCCTTTGCTCACGCGCCTTTGTGCGCCGCACGCAACAGGGGCGCATCGTCAATATCGCCAGTGACCTTGGCCTTCTGGGGCGAGAGCATATGGCGGCCTATACTGCCTCAAAGGGTGGGGTGATCGCGCTGACCCGGACGCTGGCGCGGGAACTGGCGCCAGGGATTCTGGTGAACGCCATCGCGCCGGGCGCCATCGACACCGACATGACCAGCCCCCAGTCCATGAGCACAGACCAGATCGCCCGCGACCTCGCCACGCCGCTGGCGAGGTTCGGCCAGCCGCAGGACATCGCGGCGATGGCGGTCTTTCTGGCGGGTCCGGGCGGCGATTTCATCACCGGCCAGTGTTTCGGGGTGAACGGCGGCAGCGTCATGGCCTGAGTGCCCGCGCCTTGACACGGGTCAAGGCCGCCCGCGCCGCGCCGGTCCAGTGTGGCCGGAGCAAGCCGGGAGGAGCACCGTCATGGAGCGCGAAGAAAACGCCGTCATCTGGTTCGAGGATCTGCGCCGGGGCGATGTTCCCCTGGTGGGGGGGAAAAATGCCTCGCTGGGCGAGATGATCTCGACCCTTGGGCCAAAGGGCATCCGCGTCCCGCCGGGGTTCGCCACCACCGCGGGGGCCTTTCGCGACTATATCGCGGCCAACACGCTCGACGCGACCATCGCCGACACGATGCAGCGGCTGGACGAAGGGCGGATGACGCTTCAGGACGCGGGACGCACGATCCGCAACGCCATCATCGGCGGCGAATTTCCCGAACGCACCCGCGCCGCGATCCTGACCGCCTATCGGGCGTTGTCCGAGCGCGCGAGTGTACCCGAGGTCTCGGTCGCCGTCCGCTCCAGCGCCACCGCCGAGGATTTGCCCGACGCCAGTTTCGCCGGCCAGCAGGAGACCTATCTGAACGTCCGCGGCGAGGCCGCGCTGCTGGAGACCTGCCGGCGCTGCTATGCCTCTCTGTTCACCGACCGGGCCATCACCTATCGACGGCTCAAGGGGTTCGACCACGGGCAGGTCGCGCTGTCCATCGGCGTGCAGCAGATGGTGCGCTCCGATATCGGCGGGTCGGGGGTGATGTTCTCGATCGACACGGAATCCGGCTTTGACAAGGTCGTTCTTATCAACGCCGCCTGGGGCCTGGGCGAGACCGTGGTGCAGGGCATTGTCAGCCCCGACGAATACCAGGTGTTCAAGCCGCTGCTCGACAACCCCTCGCTGGTGCCGATCCTCGAACGCAAGGTCGGCGCCAAGGACCGCAAGATGATCTACGCAGGCGCGACTGGCGGTGAAACCCGCATCGTCCCCTGTTCCAAGGCCGAGCGCGCGAAACTCGTGCTGTCGGATGACGACATCCTCGAACTGGCCCGTCATGCCGTGGTGATCGAGGACCATTACGGCATGGCGATGGACATGGAATGGGCCAAGGACGGCGAAACCGGCCTACTTTACATCGTTCAGGCCCGACCCGAAACGGTGCAGTCCCGCCAGACCGGGGCGCTCAAATCCTACAGGGTGACAAGCCACGGCCCGGAACTGCTGCGCGGGCTCAGCGTCGGACAGGCGGTCGTCTCGGGTCCGGTCTGCCTGATCGAAAGCGCCGAGGATATCGACCGGTTCATCGACGGCTCGGTGCTGGTGACGCCCAACACCGACCCCGACTGGGTGCCGATCATGAAGCGCGCGGCAGCCATCGTCACGGATCACGGCGGGCGCACCTCTCATGCCGCCATCGTCAGCCGCGAACTGGGCCTGCCCGCCATCGTCGGCGCGGGCAACGCCACCGAGCTGTTGCATGACTTGCAGGAGGTGACCGTCAGTTGCGCCGAGGGGGACGAGGGGATCGTCTATGCCGGAACCTCGGAATTCGAGGTCGAGGAACTGCATCCCGAAACCGTGCCCGAAACCCGCACGCGGATCATGCTGAACCTGGCAAACCCCGCCGCCGCCTTCCGCTGGTGGCGCCTGCCCGCCGATGGGGTGGGCCTGGCGCGGATGGAATTCGTCGTGTCGAACGCGATCAAGGTCCACCCGCTGGCGCTGACCCGGTTCGACCAGCTCAAGGACGAGGCCGCCCGCTCCGAGATCGAGGCGCTGACCAAGGGCTATGACGACAAGTCCCAGTATTTCGTCGACAAGCTGGCGCAAGGCCTGTCGCGCATCGCCGCCTTCTGCCATCCGAAGCCGGTGATCGTGCGGATGAGCGATTTCAAGACCAACGAATATGCGGGCCTGCTGGGCGGGCGCCAATTCGAGCCGGAGGAGGAAAACCCGATGATCGGGTTCCGCGGCGCCTCGCGCTATTACTCGCCGGCCTATCGCGACGGGTTCGCGCTGGAATGCCGGGCGATCCGCAAGCTGCGCGAGGAGATGGGGTTCGACAACGTCATCGTCATGATCCCCTTCTGCCGCACGCTGGGCGAGGCCGACCGCGTCTTGCAGGTCATGGCCGAGGCAGGGCTGGAACGCGGCAAGGCGGGCTTGCAGGTCTATGTCATGTGCGAGATCCCCTCGAACGTGATCCTTGCGACCGAGTTCGCGGAGCGGTTCGACGGCTTTTCCATCGGCTCGAACGACCTGACGCAGCTGACGCTGGGGATCGATCGGGATTCCGACGCGTTGGCGAGCCTCTGGGACGAACGCGACCCGGCGGTGCTGTGGATGATCCGCACGGTGATCGAAAAGGCGCACGCGGCGGGCGCCAAGGTGGGCCTTTGCGGGCAGGCGCCCAGCAACGACCCCGGCTTTGCGCGGCTGCTGGTCGAGGCGGGCATAGACACGATCTCGATCACGCCGGACAGCTTCCTGGCGGTCAAGGCGCATGTGGCCGAGGCGGAACGCGATCTGCCTGCAAAGGGCTGAGCCGAGCGAAAAAAGGCCCCGCCGGGGATGGCGGGGCCAGTCGGGCCGAAGGGACGCTCGGCCGGGGGATGCTCAGGCGATGTCGCCGGCGCCGGGGGCGCGCTTGTCGCCGGTTACCATGGCGCGGGGCAGGTTCTCGTGGTGGCGGAACGAGGCCAGCACCACGCCGCCCACATGCAGCGCGATAAGCAGAAGCAGCAGGTTTGCCAGCGTCTCGTGGATTTCCTCCAGCGCCTCACTGCCTTCGCCACCTTCTCCATGCTCTCCGCGTTCGTCGTCGCCGTCTTCGTCGGCAAAGGCGGGCGCCACGATCTGTGGCAGGGCGGGCAGCATCGCCATGCGGTCGGGTTCTTCCATCAGCCAGCCGGTAAAGGCCGTGCCCGACAGCGACAGCAGCAGCGCCACGATCATCGCCGCCCCCGCCGGATTGTGGCCCAGGTAGCGCCGTTCGCGCCCCCGTGCCATGTCGCCCAGGTAGGCCATCGTCTGGCCCGGACCCTTCAGGAACTGGGCGAACCGCGCATAGCGACTGCCGACCAGGCCCCAGACCAGACGGAAGGCGACCAGACCGGCGACGACATAACCCGCGACCTCATGCACGGTCGAGAGTTCCTCGGCGCTCAGCCAGGCGACAGCGAAGGCGGCGACGAGGCTCCAGTGGAACAGGCGCACCAGCGGGTCCCAGACCCGCACGGTGCCCTGTGTCCCGATGTCGTCATGGGTTGCCGTCTCAGCCATCGTCGCGTTCCTTGCTGTCGTCGTCCGAGCGGTTCTTGTAATCGTCGTCGTCATCCTCGTATTCGATCTCGACGACCTGAAGCGTGCCGGGATGCACCGTGACCTCGATCCGGCGGCCCTGCGCGTCGCGTCCGTCGATCTCGTAGCAGCCGTCATCCACCTTGATCCGCTGCACCGTCCAGCCGTTCTGAACGGCAAGTGCCGTCACCGCCTCCATCGGCTGCCAGTCGGCCATCGGCACGGCGCAGTCGTCATCGGCCAGCGCGGCACCGGCGGGAAACAGCGCCAGCGCGGCGAGAATTGTCAGGGTCTTGTTCATGGGTCACACTCCGTTCATGGATTTCCTGACACCTCTTCTGCACCCCGAATCTGACGCCAACCTGAAGCGCGGCGCGGCATTGCGTCAGGTCCCTGTCAGGCGTCGCGGCAAAGAAGGATGCGACGGACGGGACCAGGAGCGACCATGCGTATTCTGCTGATCGAGGACGACACGGTGCTGGGCGCCGCGGTGCGCGACCAGATCGCCGGCGACGGCCAGTCGGTCGACTGGGTCACGCGGCTGGACGCGGCGGGCGACGCGTTGCGCGGGGTCGGGTATGACCTCATCCTGCTGGACCTGATGCTGCCCGACGGCCGGGGCATTCCCTTTCTGCGCGCGCTGCGGGCGCGGGGTGACGTGACGCCGGTCATCATCCTGACTGCCCTCGACCAGGTGTCGGACCGGATCGAGGGGCTGAACGCGGGCGCCGACGACTACCTGGTGAAGCCCTTCGATCTTGCGGAACTGTCGGCGCGGATCGGATCGGTCGCGCGCCGCTACACCGGCAATCCCAACCCGATCGTCACGCATGGCCCGCTGGACATCGACCTGGCCGCGCGCCGCGTCCTGCGCGACGGCAAGCCGGTGACGCTGACCGCGCGCGAATGGGCCCTGTTCGAGGCCTTCCTGTCGCGCCCCGGCCAGTTGCTGTCGAGGGCGCAGCTCGAGGACAAGCTCTATGCCTTCGACTCGGAGGTCGAAAGCAACACGATCGAGGTCCATGTCAGCCGCCTGCGCAAGAAGCTGGGCAGCACGGTGATCGAGACGGAACGCGGCCTTGGCTACCGGCTGGGCCGGGCATGAGGCGGCCGTCGGGATTGCAGGCGCGGCTGGCGCTGTCGCTGGGCCTGGCCATCACGCTGCTGTGGCTGGTGACGGCCTCGGTCACGGCGGTGATCCTGCGCCAAGAGATGGACGAGGTCTTCGACTCGGCCCTGCGCGAGACCGCCGAACGCATCCTGCCGCTGGCCGTGACAGAGATCCTCGGGCGCGAGACCGAGGGAGTGACGCAGCGCCTTGCGGCGGTGCGCGCGCATGACGAGTTCTTCACCTACCTGGTCCGCGATGCGCAGGGGCGAATACTGCTGCAATCCCATGCCGCCGACCCGGCGGTCTTTCCGCCCTGGGACGGGCCGGGCTTTCGCGACACGCCGACCCATCGGGTCTATGGCGACGACGCGGTGATGGGGACGATCCGCATCACGGTCGCCGAACCGCTGGCGCATCGCGCCTCGGTCGCACGCGAGATCCAGATGGGGCTGGGCCTGCCGCTGCTGGTCGTCGTGCCGGCGGCGCTGCTGGCCATCGTGCTGGCGGTGCGCGCCAGCCTGGCGCCGGTCCGGCGGTTCCGCGACCGGTTGGCGGCGCTCGGCGCGCGCGACCTGTCGCCGGTGTCGGTGGCGGGCCTGCCGTCGGAAATCGCGCCGGTGGCCGAGACGCTGAACGGGCTGCTGGCCCGGCTGAACGCCGCCTTCGAGGCCGAGCGCAGCTTTGCCGCCAATGCCGCGCATGAATTGCGCACGCCACTGGCCGGCGCTATCGCGCAGGCGCAGCGGCTGAAGGCCGAGACGGGGGATGCGGCGGCGCGGGCGCGGGCGGCAGAGATCGAGACCACGCTTAAACGCCTCACCCGGCTGTCGGAACGGCTGCTGCAACTGGCACGGGTCGAGGGCGGTCGGCTGCGCCTCGACCGGGCCTCGGACCTGCGCATTCCCGCGCGGCTGGTGATCGACGACCTTGCCCGGGCCGCCGATGCCGACCGCATCGCCCTGACGCTGCCGGAAACGCCGGTCCTGTCCGATCTAGACCCGGACGCCTTCGGCATCCTTTGCCGCAACCTCGTCGAGAACGCCCTGCGACACGGCGCCGGGGACCTGCCCGTTACGGTGTCCCTGGCGGCGGATGGCGCGCTGGTCGTTGCCAATGACGGGCCGGTGGTGCCGCCCGAGGCATTGGCGCGGCTGACCGGGCGGTTCGAGCGTGCCGGTAGCGGGGCCGAGGGCAGCGGCCTGGGTCTGGCCATCGCTGCCGCCATCGCCGAACGGATCGGCAGCAAGCTGGTGCTGGCCTCGCCCCGCCCGGGACACCAGACTGGCTTCGAGGCGCGGGTGGTCCTGCCGGTCGCCGCGCCCAAGCCTCAGGGCTGACGCCGATCTCTCGATGTCGAACGGGTGATCCGCGAATTTCGTGTCGGGGCGCGGCCTCGACATCCTGTTCTTCGGCGCGCCGCGACGAGCGGTCAGGACACCACCGGGTAAAAGGGCTGGCCCCAATCCTCCTGCGGGTGGTCCATCATCAGGTCGACGAAGATCGGCATCAGGAAACCCAGGATCGCCGCCCCGTCGCGCACCTGGGCACGGTTGACGGCGCTGTTCCAGGTGGCACCGCCATGCACCAGCTGGTTGCGCAGCACGTAAAGCCGGTCAAAGACCAGGCTGAGCACGCGCACGCTGTCGCCGTCCTGGAAGGCGCGGGCAAAGGTCCGCGCCGATAGGCGAAAGCGGTCCTCCCAATCCTCGCAGCCGGCGATTCCGTTGTGATGCTGCCAGAACGGGTTGAAGACATATCGGTTCTCCAGCAGCAGCCGCACCGGGCCGGAAAAGCGCTGCCAGACCGCCTTGTAGATGCGCCGCTCGGCGTCCAGCGCCGTCAGCCGCCCGAAGAAGTCGCGGAACGCGTCGCGTTCCGGCACCGGGGCGGAGAGGAACTCGCGCTCGTCGGCATAGGCGGCGTTGAAGGCGATCCAGAGGAAGATGAACCGCGCGTCATGGTCCTCGCCGCAGGCCTCGGCCCTGCCGATCCAGCTGATGGCGCGGTGCACGCGCAGGCCCATTGTCTGGGGAAAGCCGGCGCGGATGGCGCGCTGCTTTTCCTTGAGGGTGACGAAGGTCGTCTGCCCAGTCATGGCCTTGTCCTGTCCCGTGTCCTTGCCGCCTGTCCCGCACCCTGTCAGGGTTTGTCACCCAGAGAGGCTAGGTATGGTCCTGCGTCCTGTCGAGCCGATTCCTTGTGAGTTCTGATGGTCATCAGTTGCTGGGCCCGGCAGGGCGCACCGCCTTGGTTCCGCCTGGCAGGAAACCCTGCCAAGGGCCCGCAGGGCAAGCGAAATCTTGACACCGTCGTGGTGTCGAACCAGGCTGCGATCCGGCCGGGCACAAGGGCGTCCGGCATCGTGGCGTGACGAGTGTGAGGAACCCATGAGGACGCTTGGCGACAGGATCCTGTTCTCTGCGACCGACCTGATGCGCTTCATGGGTTGCGTCCATGCGACAGGGCTCGACTTGCTGCGCCTGCGGGGCGAGGGGCCGGAGCCGGGCGAGGACAGCGAGGATGCGGCGCTGTTGCAGAAACAGGGCGACGCCCACGAGGCGGCGCATCTTTCGCGGCTCAAGGACGCGGGCAAGGCGGTGGTCGAGATCCGGCGCGGCGATCTCGCAAGAGACGCCGCCGCGACCCGCACCGCGCTGGCGCAGGGCGCCGAGGTGGTGTTCCAGGGCGCCTTCCTGTCCGGGAACTGGGGCGGCTGGTCTGACTTCCTCGAACGGGTCGAGCGGCCCTCGGCGCTTGGGGAATTCAGCTATGAGGTCGCCGACACCAAGTTGAAGCGCAAGCCGCATCCCAAGCACGTCCTGCAACTGGTGCTCTACTCCGACCTGCTGGCCGAGGTGCAGGGCACGGCGCCCGAATTCGCCCATGTCGAACTGGGCACCGGCGAACGCGGCACGCTGCGCTTGGCCGAGTATGCCCATTACGCGCGCGGCGCGCGGACGCGGCTGGAGGCCTTCGTGGCCGATCCGCCGGAAACCCGCCCGATCCCCTGCGCCGATTGCGCGCTGTGCCGCTGGTCGGCGCATTGCGACAGTGTCTGGCTGGCCGAGGACAGCCTGTTCACCGTGGCCAACATCACCCGCGTCCAGGTCAAGAAGTTGGAGGCGGCGGGTATCACGACAATGCAGGCGCTGGTCGGTCTGGAACACCCGGTCAGCGGCATGGCAGAGGCCACGCGCCTGCGCCTGTCCACCCAGGCCCGCCTCCAACATGCGCGCAAGACCGGCGACCCGGCGTTCGAGTTGCGTCCGCCCGAGCCCGGCAAGGGCTTTGACCTCCTGCCGCAGCCGCGCCCCGGCGACCTGTTCTACGACATCGAGGGCGATCCGCATTTCGAGGGTGGGCTGGAATACCTGCACGGGGTCTGGTTCGACGGTCAATTCCGTGCCTTCTGGGCGCATGACCACGTGGCCGAGGCGCGGGCGCTGGACGACCTGCTGCACTTCTTCCGTGCCCGGTTGGAGGCCTATCCCGACGCCCGTATCTATCACTATGCCCCGTACGAGATCACCGCGCTGCGGCGGTTGACCACGAAATACGGGATCGGCGAGGCTTTCCTTGACCGTCTCATGCGCGAACGGCGGTTCGTCGACCTTTTCGCCGTCGTCCGGGGCGGGCTGATCGGGTCAGAGGCGAATTACTCGATCAAGTCGATGGAGGCGTTCTATGGCCGCACGCGCGAAGGTGAGGTCAAGACGGCGGGCGGCTCTGTCGTGGCCTACGAGGCATGGCGCGAGACGGGTCAGCAGCAGATCCTCGACGACATCGAGGATTACAACCGCATCGACTGCATCTCGACCGAGGAATTGCGCGACTGGCTGGTGTCGATCCGCCCCGAGGGGCCCTGGCCCGTGCTGGAGATCGATGCCAGCGACAAGGAGGAAACGGAGGACCAGGAGGCGCAGGCGCTGCGCGCGATGCTCGCGGCCTCCGACCTGCCCGAGGACAGGCAGGCGATGCTGTTCGACCTAGGGCTGTTCCACCGGCGCGAGGCCAAGCCCGCGCAATGGGCGGTGTTCGACAGTGTGGGCAAGGACGAACAGGACCTGATCGACGATCTCGACGCGCTGGCGGGGCTCGAGGCGAAAGGCCCGCTGGAGCCGGTCAAGCAATCCGTTGCACGCCGCTATCGCTTTCCCCAGCAGGATACCAAGCTGCGCGAAGGAAAGCGCGCCACGGTGCCGGTGTTGGACGGCATCCCGACCAGTGTCGGCATCGAGGCGCTCGACCTGCGCGCCCGCGAAATCATGGTCAAGGTCGGCAAGGCGCGGGCGGATTTGCTGGCCGAGCGGCTGACCCTGCACCCGGACTGGCCGATCAAAACGGGCGTGATCGCCGAGGCGATGCGCGGCGTGATCGCCGACCAGTGCGGGCCGCGCGCTTTCATGGCAGTTGACGACCTGCTGTCACGCCGCGCCCCACGCCTGGCGGGTGGCCCGCATGCGGATATCCTGGGTGGTGCCGACCCGGTCGCGGGCACCATCGCCGCGGTGCAGGCGATGCAGGGCACCGTGTTGCCGATCCAGGGGCCGCCCGGCACCGGCAAGACCCATGTCACGGCGCGGGCGATCCTGTCTCTCGTCCGCTCGGGTGCGCGCGTCGGCGTCAGTTCGAACAGCCACGAGGCGATCCGCAATGTGCTGATGGGCTGCGTCGCCGCGCTGCGCGAGGACGATCCCGACATGAGCTTCGAGATGATGCACAAGGTCTCGGGCGAGGCGGATTTCTATCCGGGCGATTGCCCCGTCGCCGCAACGGACGACAATGCCGAGGCGGCTGCCTGCCGCCACGTGGTGGGCGGCACCGCATGGTTCTTTGCCCGACCCGAGAACGTGCAGGCCTTTGACTGGCTGTTCGTGGACGAGGCCGGGCAGGTGGGCCTTGCCAACATGGCCGCGATGGGGCTGGCGGCGCGCAACATCGTGCTGGTCGGCGATCCGCGCCAGCTGCCGCAGGTGATCCAGGGCGCGCATCCCGCGCCTGCCAACCTGTCCTGCCTCGACTGGATGCTGGACGATCACGCCACGGTGCCCCCCGACCGGGGCATCTTTCTGCCGCTCTCGCGCCGGATGCATCCCGAGGTCTGCCGCTTTGTCTCGGACCAAGTATACGAGGGGCGGCTCTCCAGCCATCCCGACACCGCGCGGCAATCCGTGGCCGGCACGCGCTTTCCGCGGGCCGGGGCCTTCTGGGTGCCGGTCGCGCATGAGGGCAACGCGCAGATCAGCGCCGAGGAGGTGGCCGCCATCAAGGCCGCCGCGACCGACCTGCTGGCAGGCAGCTGGACCGACAGGGACGGAACGACCCGCCCGATGCGGCAGACCGACATCATCGTGGTCGCGCCTTACAACGCGCAGGTGAACGCGCTGCGCGCCGCCCTGCCCGACGACATCCGTGTCGGGACCGTGGACAAGTTCCAGGGGCAGGAGGCGCCGGTCTGCCTTGTCTCGATGACCGCCAGTTCGGCCGAGGAAACGCCGCGCGGGATGGATTTCCTGTTCTCGCTCAACCGGATCAACGTCGCGGTGTCGCGCGCCAAGGGGCTGGCGCTGGTCTTTGGCAGCCCGCGCCTGCGCGAGGCGAAATGCGACACGATCGAGCAGATGCGGCTGGTCAACACGCTGTGCTCGCTGCCCCTTGCGGACGGGTGACACACCGGGTTCAGTCGCCCGGTTTCCGGGCTTCCTCAAAGGCGATCAGAATGCGGGCGAGATAGGCGATGCTGTCGCCCGTCGCTTCGGCCAGGTCGGGCGCGGCGCTGGCCGATATGGCGAGATGCCCCTGGGCATCCCGCGTGATCCAGCCCTTTTCCTCCAGCACGCGGATCTTGCGCCGCACGGTCTCGCGTGGGATGCCCGAGTAATCGGCCACAGACTGGATGTTGATCGGGTGCTGGTGGTGCGGTTCGTCGCTGTCCCGCGTCAACTGTCGATAGGTGGACAGTTCGGGGCTCCAGCGATCGGGCCTGGTCCGATCACCGATCACCGCCATGATCAGCAGCATGTCGAGGTCACCGTCCAGGTGGCGCCGCAACTGGGCCAGCAGGCGCGTGAACCCCGCCAGATGCACCGGCCAGATCGAGGCGAAGTTCGCCTTGATGAAGTCACCCTCTTTCGTGTTGCGTGTCGGCATCCGTGCCCCCTTCGCGATGGTCCGCCCATTTTGGGCGCAGGCTGTCTTGCGGATCAAGCCATATGGGCTAGTCTGAAAAAACTCAATTAGACAGGGGTTTTGACGTGACGCGCAAAAAGACTGCCAGGCAGGACGGCTCTGCCACGGGGGCATCTTCCGCAAGCCACAGGCCTCCGTCCCGAAAGCGCAAGACCCGGGCAATCGCGATGTTCGGCGGGATGCTGGCGGCTTCCGCCGCCTTGGCGCAGGAACGCGACCCGATGCTGTTCCACGACGCCAACGGCACGAAGATCCGCGGTCACCTGCAATTCGGCCTGAACGCTGTCGCCGAGCGCAACCTGTTCTGGGACCTGGCAGGAACGACAAACCCGGGCAGCGGCTTTGACCCCGACACGAACTGGCTGGAAGGCTATATAAAGCCCGGGGTCAGCTTTGAACATCAGCTCGACACGGGCGCAGTGGTCTACGGCAAGCTTTCGGCGGTGTCGTCCTACACCTGGGGAACTGATGCCTTCGACACCGGCGATACCGGCGCGAACACGCTCGAGGAGGCCTATCTTGCCATCCGCGGAGAGCTTGGCTCCGACCTGTCCTATGATCTGTCACTGGGTCCGCGCGAGCTGACGCTTGGGACCGGTATGCTGATCGCCAACGGCGCGACCAGCGGGTTCGAACGCGGGGCGCTGAAGCTTGGCCCTCGCAAGGCCTGGGAAATGGCGGCGATCGGGTGGCTCTCCTACGGGAATGTCACGGGAACGGCCTTTTACCTCGATCCGAACGAACTGCCGTCAACGGATGGGCACAACGAACTGGCGGGCTTCGATCTGCGCTACGACGACCCGCGGGGCGGCTATCTGGGTGGGACGTTCGTCAACGTGCTCAATTCCGACTCGCCCTATCCGCAAGCCGCCCCTGGCGGGGTCGGCGCCCCGACCGTGACACCGGGCGCGCGCGAGGGGACCCGCACGCTTGGTCTTTATGCCAAGACGAACCCGTTCGAGGGTGCCCTTGCGAATTGGACCTTCACGGGCGACTTCGCCTATCAGTGGAACGACCGGATCGACCTGGAGGCCTGGGCCGGGCGGGTGACGGCCGGATACACGTTTGCGAATGTGCCATGGTCGCCGAACGTGACGTTGGGCTACCAGACTTTTTCCGGTGACGATCCGAACACTGGCAAACTCGAACGGTTCGATCCGCTTTACTATCAGGGCAGCCCAAGCGCCTGGGCGACCGGATCGAAATCCGCCTCGACCTTCATCAATTCGAACGTGAACGCGTTGACGCTGGCGGTGCGGGTTCAGCCGACGCCGCAGGACACCTGGACGCTTCGCTATGCGCATATCCGGGCGAACGAGTTGAACAGCCCCGTCCAGTTCGGTCAGGCAACCCGTGTCGATGTGAACGGCAACGTGGTTTCCGGCGTCACCAAAGCCCATCTCGCCGACGACCTGTTCCTCGAATACAGCCGCATCATCAATCGCAACACGTTCCTGACAGCCGGTGTCTCGATCTCTTTCCCGGGTGCCGCGATCGACAATGTCGTCGGCGGGAGCGCAGCCCCCTGGACCGGAGGATTCATCAATGTCGTCGTCAACTTCTGATCTCGTGACCCTTGCCGCGGGCGTGGCCCTTGCGCTGGGGGCCGCCAGTGGCGTCGCGGCCCAGCAGGCACCGCTGTCGGCGCAAGATTCGGACCCCCGCGTCATGGGCTGGATGCAGGGCTTTCCACCGCCCGCGGACAAGATGATCACGCAACCCGACAGTGTCTATTTCAGCTTCCCTCGGCTGCGCTGGTCGGTCTGCCATCTGCGTGAATTCCTGCCCACGGAGGAAATCAGCCGCGGCGTCGGCGCGCCGGTGCCACTGGACTACCCGTCGCCAGCCAAGTTTGCCGAGCTTCGGGCGCAGATCGACGCGGTCACCTTTCTGCCGCAGAACAGCGACCAGCCGATGACATGGGAAGAGTCGCTTTTCGCCAACTATACCGACGGCATGCTGATCCTGCACAAGGGGCAGGTGGTCTACGAGCGCTATTTCGGCTGCCTCGAAGAGGATGGCAAGCACGCCATCATGTCGATGACCAAGTCCTTCACCGGCCTTCTGGCCGAGATCATGGTGGTCGAAGGCACGCTCGACGACACGCTTCTGGTCCGCGACGTGATCCCGGAAATCGGCGACAGCGCCTTTGCCAGCGCCACTGTCCGCCAGGTCATGGACATGACCACGGGGGTGAAATACTCCGAGAACTACTCTGATCCCAACGCCGATATCTGGCTTTATTCCGCTGCCGCCAGCCCCCTGCCCAAGCCCGAAGGATATGACGGGCCGGATGGCTACTGGGAATACCTCCAGCAGGTCCAGCCGGAGGGAAATCACGGCGACGAGTTCCACTACAAGACGATCAACTCGGACATGCTGGGCTGGATCATCAGCCGGGTCTCCGGCAAGCCGGTGACCGATCTCGCCTCCGAGCGGCTCTGGCGCCGGATGGGCGTGGAACAGGACGCCTATCAGACCGTCGACGGCAAGGGCGTGCCATTTGCAGGCGGCGGCATCACCGCCGGCCTTCGCGACCTTGGACGGTTGGGTCAACTGATGCTGGACCGAGGTGAGCTGAATGGTGAACGGCTGTTCCCGGCGGAAGTCGTCGAGAAGATCAGCGCAGGCGGCGACCGGTCCAAGTTCGGCGATGGCTTTCCGACCTTCGGTGCGGGCAGCTATACCAGCCAGTGGTGGGTCCTGCACAACGACCACGGTGCCTTTGCGGCGCGCGGGGTCCACGGCCAGACGATCTATGTCGATCCCACGGCGGAGATGGTCCTGGTGCGCCTGGCCTCTTTCCCGCAGGCGCAGAACGGGTTCATCGACCCGACCTCGTTGCCCGCCTACCAGGCCGTCGCGGAATTCCTGATGGCGAACAACTGAGGGCGAAAGGCGGCCTGGTTCCGCCGGGTAGGGCGTGCCTCGGAGTCGTGGACAGAAACCGCGTTGCATATCGGCCCGGCGCGTAGCTGACCGCCTCGCCCGCGCCCAGGATCAAGACGATCCGCCCGATGTCCTGGCGGGTCTTTCCGGGAGGAGAAGCGTGAAGCTGGTCAAGGCACTGTGTGCGGGTTTCCTTTTCTCGCTGTCGCTCGCGGTTTCGGCCGCAGACGCGCAGGATGCGCGCGTGGTGGTCCCGGACGCACCCAAGGGCGCCCTGATTTCCGGCTGCTACCGTGCGGACCGTCCGCTCTACGGTCCCTACCAGCTGACCTTCTGTGTCAACCGCGGTCGCCGAGGCACCTATTCGGTGCGGGGACCGCAACTGGCCTGCGAAGGGCGGCTGGGCTGGGCCCTTGCGAATGGCATGATCGTTCTCGAGCTGCGCCGCCAGTCCTGCAACAACAACCGCGCCTGGGCGGCGGCCGAAATCCGGTGCAAACCGCGCGGGCTTCTGAGCGTGATCCTCGACGATCTGATCCGGGACCTGACGCGCGGAGGCGGTGACAGGGGGCGGGTCGTGGTGCCGGACCGCCCGACCATTGGCCGCCTGACCTGCACCTACTACCCAACGGTGCCGGGCATCGGCAACCGCCAGTTCCTCGCCAACCGGTCCCTGGTGGAACCGAGATGAGCGCGCAGGGAGTCAGCGGCTGGCAAAGGATCGACAAGGCCGCCTTCGGCCTGATCTACGGCGCGATCATGGTGCTCAGCATCCTGATGGCGGCGGGCGACCATCCCGATGCACCGTTCAAGACCGCCGTCGTCCTGTTCGGCTCGGTCCTCGCGATCACGCTGGCCAAGGCCTTTGCCGAGTTCTTGGCCCATGCGCTGGACCATGGCACACGGCTGAGTGGCGGCGGATGGAGCGATGCATGGCACCACAGCTATCCGACGCTGGCCGTCGCCAACCTGCCGACGCTGTTCTTCGTGGCGGCGGCGATGGGCTGGATCACGGTGGAACTGGCGGTTCTGCTGTCGCAGGGGCTTTGCATCGCGCTGCTGATGGTTCTGGGCGCGCGCGTGGGCTGGGTCGCCGATGGCGGGATGGTCCGCGCCATCCTCGGCTCGCTCATTGCCGGCGGCATCGGCGTCGCGCTGGCGGCCCTCAAGGTGCTCATCCACTAGCTAGCGCTTGGCGATCCGGTTCCGGGCCGGACTTGAGCCGTCGCACGCATTCGCGGCCGCGCCGTGGCCTCGCGGGCCGTGCATATTGCTGCAAATTATTGATAGTCCTGCAATCTTAACGTTTTTCACGGAAAGTCACCCGCACTGATCGCTGGCTGCGCAAGAGGTGTCTTCCGTGACTGTCCATGTCGTCACCGTCTCGAACTGGTCCGATCCGGCCTTCTGGTCGGCGATATCCGAGTCGACGGCAGGCCATGAACTCGACCTGTCCGCCCTGCCTGCCGGGTTCTCCGTCTCGTTCAACGGTTCGGCGCGTACGCTGACGATATCGAACGGCTCGACCAGCGTCGTCGTCGGCGAGGCGGGGGATGCCGGGCCGATGGATGCCACGCTGGGTGCGGGCACGGCGTTTTCCTTCTTCACCACGCTTGCGTCCGGGCAGGGCGGCGATGCCTTGCTTGCCGGTTCCGGGGGCGGCGAGCTTCTGGCAGGGGGCGGCAACGACACGATCACGGGCGGCATGGGACAGGACTGGCTGTTCGGCGAGGACGGCAACGACACCCTTTCGGGCGGCGCCGGGGCGGATACGCTGGACGGCGGTGCCGGGGCGGACACGCTGTTCGGGGGCGACGGCGCCGATGTGCTGCGCGGCGGGGCGGGCAACGACCGGATGGAGGGCGGCTCTGATGCCGATACCTTCGTGCTGGCGGCCGGGTTCGGCAGCGACACCATCCTCGGGGGCGAGACGGCGGTTGCGGGCAGCGATCTGGACACGATCGACCTGTCCGGCATCGCGGGCACGGTGCGGGTCACCTTCAACGGCACCGGATCGGGCACGATCACGTCGGGCACCGACTCGGCCAGCTTCACCGGGATCGAGCGGATCGTGCTGGGTGACGGCGCCGACATCGTCTCGCTGTCGGCAGATACCGGCGGGGTCGAGATCATCGCGGGCGGCGGCAAGGACTCGGTGGTCGGGGGCAGCGGCGCGGACACGCTGCGCGGCGATGACGGTGCGGATACGCTGCTGGGCGGCTCGGGTTCGGACCTGGTCCTGGGCGGGGCCGGCAACGACAGCCTGGACGGCCAGGCCGGCGACGATACGGTCGACGGTGGCGATGGCGACGACACCCTTTACGGCAACAGCGGCAATGACACGCTGATCGGCGGTGCGGGCGACGACGTCTTCCTGGTCTACGGCTCTGGCGGTGGGCTGGACCAGGTCGATGGCGGGGATGGCCACGACATGCTGCTGGGCAGCTGGACCAACGATTACTTCTTTGTCTCCAGCGGGCTGTCGAACCTGACCGGGATCGAGGAAATTCATGGCGGCAGCGGCGGCTACGATTACATCTACGGCACCTCGGGCGATGACGTCCTCGACCTGTCCGGCCTGACCCTCACCAGTATCGAGGAGATCGATGGCGGCGCGGGCAATGACCGGATCATCGGCACCGATTTCGCCGACACGATCGATGGCAACAGCGGCAATGACACGCTGATCGGCGGTGCGGGCGACGATGCTTTCCTGGTGTACGGCTCTGGCGGTGGACTGGACCAGGTCGATGGCGGGGATGGTCACGACATGCTGCTGGGCAGCTGGACCAATGATTACTTCTTTGTTTCCAGCGGGCTGTCGAACCTGACCGGGATCGAGGAAATTCATGGCGGCAGCGGTGGCTACGATTACATCTACGGCACCTCGGGCGATGACGTCCTCGACCTGTCCGGCCTGACCCTCACCAGTATCGAGGAGATCGATGGCGGCGCGGGCAATGACCAGATCATCGGCACCGATTTCGCCGACACGATCGATGGCAACAGCGGCAATGACACGCTGATCGGCGGTGCGGGCGACGATGCTTTCCTGGTGTACGGCTCTGGCGGTGGACTGGACCAGGTCGATGGCGGGGACGGTCACGACATGCTGCTGGGCAGCTGGACCAATGATTACTTCTTTGTTTCCAGCGGGCTGTCGAACCTGACCGGGATCGAGGAGATCCACGGCGGCAGCGGCGGCTACGACATGATCTACGGGACCTCCGGCAACGATACGCTGGATTTCTCGCACTATACCCTGACGCAGATCGACGAGGTCGATGGCGGCCTGGGCAACGACCTGATCATCGGGTCCACCGGCGCGGATACCCTGCATGGACATCTCGGCGACGACACGCTGCAAGGCGGGGGTGGCGCTGACAGTCTGCGCGGCGAGGACGGTGCCGACCTCTTGTCGGGGGGCGCGGGGGCGGACACGCTGCATGGGGTCACGGGAAACGACACGCTGATCGGCGGCGATGGCGACGACCTCGCGGTGTTTTCGGGTGCCGTCTGGAGCTACGGCTATGGCCGCCTTGCGGATGACAGCCTTGAGGTGCGCGATCTCACGGCCTCGCGCGACGGGGCCGACACGCTGGACACGGTCGAATACGGCTCGTTCCAGGGCGTCACGTACCGCATCGTGCAGGGCACCGGCGGAGACGACACGCTGCAGCATGCCGACATGGGCGAGCGCGCCCTGATCGTCGGGCACGAGGGCAACGATTCCGGTATCGGTCACGGCACCGACGATGCGATGTTCGGCGGGTCTGGGGACGACACGTTCGACGGTGGCAGCGGTGCCGACCATCTCGACGGCGAGCAAGGTGACGACACCCTGCTGGGGGGTGCCGGGGCCGACACGCTCGTCATGGGCGCGGGCGATGACCGGCTTGACGGTGGCGACGACGGCGACACGTTCCTCGCCCGCGATGGGTTCGGCGCGGACACGATCCTCGGGGGCGAGGGCGGGGCCGACGTCGACTGGATCGACGCCAGCGCTCTGGGGTCGCAGGTTGCGGTCAGCTACTCCGGGGACGGGGCCGGCACGATGGCGGGAGTGGGCGGTTCCGCAGCCTTCTCGCAACTTGAGGCGTGGCGGCTGTCGAACCACGGCGACACGCTCGACGCCTCGGCTGATGGCCTGGGCGTCCGGATCGAGGCGCTCGGCGGGGCGGATACGCTCATTGGCGGCAGCGGTGGCGACACCGTGGATGCCGGCAGCGGCAACGATTCGGTTGTGGGCGCGGCCGGCGGCGACCTGCTGGACGGGCGCAGCGGCAACGACACCCTGTTCGGCGATGCCGATGCAGACACGATCCGTTTTTCCAGCGACGAGGGAGGCGATGTCCTTTACGGCGGCGAGTCGGGGCTCGACTCCGACCTGCTGGAACTGGGCAACGCGGGCGCCGCCAGCGGCGCGCAGGTGGTGTTCACCGGCGACGAGGCAGGCACCGTCACCTTCACCGCCGCCTCGGGCTCTGCCCTTTTTGCCGAGATCGAAATCGTGCAGGGCACCGTTCATGCCGACCTGATGGACGGATCGGCCAGCAATGCCGCGATGACCCTCAGCGGCGGTTCCGGCGACGACACGCTTCGGGGCGGGGGCGGCGCCGACCGGCTGGATGGCGGCGCGGGGGCCGACCGGATCGAGATCCGCGACGGGTTCGACGGCGACACCGTTCTGGGGGGCGAGGGGCAGGACACACTCGACTTCACCACCCTGTCGGCCCCGGTCACGCTCGCCTTCACTGGCGATGCGGCCGGAACCGCCACCGACGGCGTCTCTACCCTCGACCTGTCGGGGATCGAGACCTTCTTCCTGTCCCGGCATGCCGACCTGGCTGACGCCTCGGCCGATACGCTTGGCACGCGGATCCATGCGCAGGGCGGCGACGACACGGTGACCGGCGGCAGCGGCGCCGACACGCTCGACGGTGGCGACGGGGCTGACATCCTGCGCGGCGGCGATGGCGCCGACCTCATCGAACTGGGCGAGGAGGGCGCGACGGGCAAGGCCGACCTCGCCGAGGGCGGTGCCGGAAACGACACGATCACCAGCCTCGAAACCGACGCCCTCTCGCAGGACACCGTGCAGGGAGGCGACGGCGACGACGTGATCGTGATGGCGGGCGGCACCAACCTGCTGTCCGGCGATGCCGGTGCCGATACCCTTGTCGGAGGCATCGGGAGCGATACGATCTCGGGCGGCACGGGCAATGACGTCCTCGCGGGGCGCGACGGCGCCGACAGCCTGCTGGGCAATGCCGGGGCCGACATGCTGTTGGGTGGCACTGGCGACGACACGCTGTCCGGTGGCGCCGATGCCGATACCCTTTATGGCGAGGATGGTGCCGACAGCCTGATGGGCGATGCGGGGGCCGACACGCTGGATGGCGGTGGCGGCGCGGATACGCTCGATGGCGGCGACGGGGCCGACCGCGTTCTCGGGGGGGCGGGCGACGACCTGATGCGGGGCGGCGCCGATGCGGATGTCTTCGTGCTGACCGACGGCTTCGGGGCGGACACGATCCTCGGGGGCGAGAGCGTGACGACGGGCTCCGATCTCGACACGATCGATCTGTCGGCGGTCACGCGTCCCGTCACCGTGACCTTCTCCGGCGATGGCGCGGGCACGATCACCGACGGGACGCATGTCATCGTCTTTTCCCAGGTCGAGCGGATCGTCCTTGGTGACAGTGCCGACCTGGCCGATCTGACAGCGGACGGGTCGGGGATCGAGGTGATCGCAGCCGGGGGCGCCGACAGCCTGGCCGGCGGCTCCGGGAATGACACGCTGCATGGCGGTGCCGGCGACGATACGCTTTCCGGCGGCGCCGGGTCCGACCTGATCGACGGGGGCGATGGCGACGACAGCCTGCTGTCAGGCAGCGGTGACGACACTCTGCTGGGCGGTGCGGGCAACGACACGCTGCGCAATTCCGAGGGTGACGACAGCCTGATGGGCGGCACCGGCGACGACAGCATCGTGGCGACGCTGGGCAAAGACACGCTCGAGGGCGGCGAGGGCGACGACACGCTGATCGGCGGCGAGGACAATGACAGCCTTTCGGGCGGGGCAGGCAATGACTGGCTGGACGGGGGAACCGGCGCCGACTTTGTCGATGGCGGGGCCGATGCCGACCGCGTCGTGCTGGGCGACGGGTTCGGCAACGACACGCTGCGCGGCGGCGATGACGCGACGACCGGCCAGGACGATGACACGCTCGACGCCTCTGCCGTCACCGGCCCGCTGGTCGTCGGGTTCACTGGCGACGGTGCCGGCACGATCGGCGATGGCATCGACACGGCCGGGTTCGACGGGTTCGAGCGGATCCTCCTCGGCGCGGGGAACGATGCGCTCGAAGCCTCCGCCGATGGTGGCGGCCTTGTCATCGACGCGGGGGCGGGCGACGACACGATCGCCGGCGGCAGCGGCGCCGACCTCGTCACCGGCGGAGAGGGCGACGATTTCTTTGCCGTGTCAGCCGGGAACGACACGATCACCGATTTCGGCGCCGGGCAAAGCGGCGCCATCGGTGACGGCGACAGCGGCAACAACGATGTCCTCGGGCTTGGCGCCTATTACGACAGCCTCGACGAGTTGCGCGCCGACCAGGCGGATGACGGTATCCTGAACCAGTCGAACACGCTCGACGACGAGGGCAAGACCGTCGACTATTCCGACAACGCGCAATTCGGTGCGGGCGGCATGACGGTTCAGGGCGCCGATGCGAACAGCTACGCCTATGACAATACCGGGGTCGTCTGCTTTGCCGCGGGCACGCTGATCGACACGCCGGGCGGGCTTGTCCCGGTCGAGACGCTGCGCCGCGGCGACCGCGTCGTGACGCTGGACAACGGGCCGCAGCCGGTGGTCTGGATCGGGTGCCGCCGCATCGGGCCGCTGGAGTTGCGCGCCAACCCCAAGCTCAGGCCCGTCGTCTTGCGCCGTGGCGTTCTTGGGGCCTCGCGCGACCTGCTGGTGTCGCGGCAGCACGGCATCCTCGTCGGGCAGGACCGGTTCCGCCGCGCCATCCACCTGCTCGATTCGCGCCGGGGCGTGCGGATCGCCCATGGCAAGCGCGAGGTGGTCTATGTCCACCTCATGTTCGAGCGGCACGAGGTCGTCTTTGCCAATGGCGTCCCCAGCGAAAGCTTCTATCCCGGTCCGACATCCCTGCGCATGCTGGCGCCGCAGCAGGCGGCCGCGCTTTTCGAGGTCTTTCCGGATCTGTCCGGCGACCTGCCGGGCGACCGGGTGAGGACGGTCTATGGCGCACAGGCGCGCCGCTTTGCGATGCCGCGCGGGGGGCGCGGCTAGAGTCCTGTCCAGATCCCGCGCAGCTTGATCCCGGACAAGGCAGCCCGCGCGGGCCAGGTGTTACGGTCCAGCCAGATTCGCAACGGATAGGCACCGGTCATGGCGACTCCCGGAACGCGCGCGGTTCCAGAAATGGACAGCCGCAGTCTTGCGGCCTTCTTGGCGATTACCTTCGCCATCACCTGGGGAATTCTCGGCGGTTACATCTTCTGGTCTGCACCGATGATCACGCTTTTCGGAGCGTTGCATGGCGGGCATCCGCTGTTCTTTCTCGCCACGTGGGCACCAGCCATCGCCGCCTTTGCGGTGGTGTCGTGGCATGGCGGCGGGGACGGGCTGCGGGCTTTCCTGTCGCGGCTGACATTCTGGCGGTGCCCAGCCTGGGGCTGGGCGCTGATTTTGGTCGTGATCCCGCTGGTCTACATGGCCGGGTCGCGGATCAAGGGAGGGCCGCTGCTGGCGCCCTTGCCCCCCGAGGGCGCGGGGCCGGTGGTATCGCTGCTGTTGATGATGCTGTTCCTCGGCCCGGTCGAGGAATTCGGCTGGCGCGGCGTCGCGCAGCCGCTGCTGCAACGCAGGGTCGCGCCGCTCTGGGCGGGCGCCATCATCGGCACGATCTGGGGCCTGTGGCACCTGCCCGCCTTCTTCCTCTCGGGCGTGGTCTTTGCAGAGTGGCAGTTCCTGCCCTTCTTCGTCGGCAACGTCACGCTGGCCATCCTGGTCACGCCGATCTTCAACGCAGCGCGGGGCAGCCTGCTGTTGCCGATGCTGTTCCATTGGCAGCTGATCAACCCGTTCTGGCCCGATGCGCAGCCCTGGGACAGCTGGATCCTCGTCGCCGTGACCGCCGGCGTGGTCTGGCTCTTGCGGGACCGGATGCTGACGCGGGAGGGCGTCGTGACCGATGTCATTCCCCCCGGCTTGGAGCACCTCAAATGATCCTTCTCTCTCGCAGAACCCTTGTCGGCGCAGGTTTGGTCGCCGCTGGGGCCGGGGCCGTCGGCTATGCCGCCTGGCCGCGCATGGACGGATATTTGGAGGCCGTTGAGCGCCAGCGCCGCGCGCTTGCCGCCGATCCGGAGCTTGCCGAATTCGTCCGCATGGCCACGCTGGCCGCCAACGGGCACAACACCCAGCCCTGGACCTTCCGGCTGGACGGCTCGGGACTCGCGATCCTGCCGGACACGGCCCGGCGGACACCGGTGGCCGACCCGGACGACCACCACCTTTTCGTCAGCCTAGGCTGCGCGGCGGAAAACCTGGTGATCGCCGCCGCCGCGCATGGTCGCGCGGCAGAGGTCGCGATCGGCGACGGCGCCGCCCCCGGGATCGACATCGCGCTGCGCCAGGCCGCCCCCGCGCCCGGTGCGCTTCATGACGCGATCCCGTTGCGCCAGTCGACCCGGTCGGTCTATGACGGCGCCCCGGTCTCGGCCAGCGAGCTTGCCCTGCTGACAGAGGCCGCGCGAGAGGCGGGCGTCTCGGTCCAGGTATTCACCGAGTCCGCCGACCGCGACGCCATCCTCGACCTGGTGATCGCGGGAAACGAGGCGCAGATGGACGATCCCGACTGGGTGCAGGAATTGCTGGATTGGCTCCGCTTCAGCCCGGCGCGCGCGCTTGCGACGGGGGATGGGTTGTTCTCGGCCTGCTCGGGCAATCCGGTGCTGCCGGAATGGCTCGGGCCGCGACTGTTCAAGGCGGTGTTCAGCAAGGCGTCGGAAACCGACAAGTATCGCGACCATGTCCGGTCGTCTGCCGGGATTGCCGTCTTCGTGGCTGACAGGCCCGATCCCGCGCACTGGATCGCGGTGGGGCGCAGTTTCGAACGCTTCGCGCTTCAGGCGACGGCGCTGGGCATCCGCACCGCCCATCTCAACCAGCCGGTCGAGGTGCCGCCGATCCGCGAGGAGTTCGCCCGCTGGCTGGGCATTCCGGGCGCGCGGCCCGACCTGGTGATCCGCTTTGGCCGGGCGCCTGCGCTGCCCATGTCGGCTCGCCGCCCCGTCGCCGCCGTGCTGGCATGAGCGCGCCGGGATGACTGCCCGGCGGACCCTGCTTCTGGGACTGGGTGCGCTGGCGCTGCTGGGCGCGGGCCATGCGCATGGTGCGTTCCGAGAGGCCCGGCGCCAGTCCGACAGCCGGTTGTTCGGACAGGGATCGGTGATCGAGACGCGCGCCGGGGCGTTGGAATATGCTGTTGCGGGCGAGGGCCCGGCGCTGATGATGATCCACGGCACTGGGGGCGGTTTCGACCAAGGGCTGCTGTTCGCAGCGGCCTTGCGGCGGCGTGGCTTTCGCATCGTCGCGCCCTCGCGCTTCGGCTATCTCGGCAGCGCCTTTCCGGATGACGCCTCGCCGGCGCGCCAGGCCGATGCGCTGGTCGACCTGCTGGACCATCTCGGCATCGATAGCCTGCCGGTGGTTGGCGGATCGGCGGGGGCGCTGACGGCGGCGGAATTCGCGCTGCGGCACCCCGAGCGATGCACGCATCTCGGCCTGCTGGTGCCCGCTGCGAACCTGACCGACCGCGACCCGGTGGAATTCGGCCCGGTGCAGCGGATGCTCGTGGGGGCTGTCCTGGGATCGGATGGCGCTTTCTGGGCGATGACGCGGCTGGCGCCGGGGCAGATGACGCGGACGCTGCTGGCCACCGACCCGACGCTCCTGTCTCGCGTCTCAGCGGAGGAACGTCTGCGGGCGCGGACGATCCTCGACCAGATCTTTCCCATCACCCGCAAGATCGACGGGCTGCGCAATGACGGGTTCTGGGCCGGGTCCCCCTCGCGTACCGATTACCCGCACATCGCGGTGCCGACGCTGATCCTGTCCTGCGAGGACGATCTGTTCGGCACGGCGGAAACGGCACGCCTGTTGGCGTCGCGCATCCCGGGCGCGGAATTGACGGTCTTTCCCGATGGCGGGCATATCTGGCTGAGTCATGATGTCGAGATCGCCGACCGCATCGCCGGTTTCGTCCGGGGCGCCGGTTGAGGCAACGGTCAGCCTGGCGGGGCAGGAAACGCGATATCGGTCACATCCACGACGAAGAAGGGGAAATAGTCGTCCGTTCCGAACTGGTTGCCCGCCTCGACATGGGTGGGCAGGCGAAATCCGCCAATGTCGCGGAACGCGGACAGGAACCCGCCGAAGGGTTGCAGGCGGTGCACCTTGTCGGGGTTGGCGTTGCTCCACCGGGAAAACGCAACCTGCACCGGCTGGCCGTCCGGGGCCACGGTCAGGTCCACCACCTGCTCCAGCGCGCCCTGGCGCATCGTCATCCGCGCCACATTCGCGGAGACCGCCTCCCAGGTCACGCCGGGCCCGGGCAGGACGGCGGCGGGCGTCCAGAACACCGCCTCGGCGACATAGCGGCCGAAGGCCGAGCGGGTGTGATCGGGATCGCCGCCGAGATGCGCTACCGGCAGCAATCCCGCCACCCAGAAGCGCGTCCAGAGGCCGCTGTCCGACCCCGACATCCGCATCGCGCCCGAGCCCGCGCGCATCGCCCAGACAAAGCCGTGGGGCGCGGCCAGAACCTGCGTGGCGCGCATCGGCAGGTAACCGGGATCGGCCTTGTCGCCCATGCCGAAGCTCCCCTGCATCTCGATCCGCGCCACGGTATGCAGCGGCGTCCCTTCGGCGATCGCGTTGGTGAAGAAGCGCCGCACGGGCTCCGGCAGGTCGGCGACCATGGCCGCGTCGAAGCGCGGCGGATCGGCCGGTTGCAGGGCGATCAGGCGGGCCATTTCGGCCCGGTCCGCACGGTGGTCCAGCCAGCGCCAAAGCGCGAGGCCCGTCAGCGCCACCAGAACCAGCCCCAGGATCGCCAGAATCGTCATCCGCATTGCCCACCCCCTCCTTTCAGGCCCTGTCCCGAGTCATGCAGTTCAAGGATAAGCGCGTCGTGCGGGACCTTCCTTGATCCGAATCAGCGTTTCGCCATGGGCGATGCGGCACAGTCCCGGCATGGGCGACCCTCTGGACGACATGCGGCGGCTGGGCCGTTTCTGCCTGCTGGCCTTCGGAGTTTCCTGGCTGTGCTGGGGCGGTGCCGTGTTGGCGCCCGGCGCCGCGCCGGTGCTGAAGGGGCTGGGCGGCTTCGGCCCGGCCGTCGCCGCGCTCGTGCTCGTCCGGCGCCGGCCGGCAGAGCGGCGCGCGCTGCTGCGCCGCCTCGTCCAGTGGCGCATTCCCCTGCGGGTGTATCTGCTTGCCCTCGTCCTGCCGGTCGCGGGAATCGTGCTGGCGCTGGTCCTTACACGGGCGCTGACCGGCGCCGGGGCCATTCTGCCCCAGCATATGCCGCCCTGGGTGCCGCTGCTGGTCTTCGGCTATGTCCTGGTCTTCAGCGTCGCAGGAGAGGAACTGGGCTGGCGCGGCCTCGCCCTGCCGCTGCTGCTGGCGCGGCTGGGCCCCGTTGCGGCAAGCCTGTCGCTCGGCGTCGTCTGGGCGGCGTGGCATGCGCCGCTGTTCCTGCTGCCGGGGGATTTTCACGGCGCCATCCCGCCCCTGCTGTTCGGCGCGCAGGTCGTCGCCTCGAGTCTGGTCTACACGCATCTGCATCGGACGGCGGGCGGCTCGTTGATCCCGGCGCACCTGTTCCACGCGGTGTTCAACAGCGCGGTTGGCCTGTTTCCCCTGCTGCCGCAGGTGCGGGGCGGCGACGTCACGGCGCTGGCCGTCGCGGTGGGGTTGCTGTGCCTTTTGGCGTTCTGGCTGGCACTAGTGATGCGGAGGCGGGCGGCATGAGACGCGCTGCCGCCGTGCTTGTCGCCGTCCTGCTGTGGAGCGCGGCACTGGCCCTGACCGTGCAACATGGGTTCTGGCGTGCGCCTCTGACCCGCGATACCGGTGCCACGGAGTTCGCCAAGGCAGTGCGGGCCCGCATCCCTGCCGGTTTCGGCGGCGCTCTTGTCG
Organism: Thetidibacter halocola; assembly: GCF_018224955.1. GTDB lineage: Bacteria > Pseudomonadota > Alphaproteobacteria > Rhodobacterales > Rhodobacteraceae > Thetidibacter > Thetidibacter halocola. The sequence continues at coordinate 36,924 of NZ_JAGTUU010000004.1, read as the reverse complement.
CGGTTGTCCTGCGAGAGGGAGAGCCGGCCGCGACCTTTGCAACAGGTCCGATGGGCGCGGTGCCGGATGGTGCAATGGTGTTCCAGCTGGCCTCGCTCAGCAAGTGGTTGACGGCGGCGGCGGTGCTGACGCTGGTGGATGCCGGGCGGATCGGGCTCGATGACCCGGTTGAGGACCACCTGACGCGCTGGCGCTTTGCCGACGGCCCTTTTGACAGCCGGGCGGTGACCGTGCGGCGGCTGCTGTCGCATACCGCCGGGCTGACTGACGGGTTGGGATACAACGGCTTTGCCGATCCGGGCGCGATGCAATCGCTGGAGGAGTCTCTGGCCGGGGCGGCCGACGCGATGCCGGGCGCTTCGGGCCGGGTCGAGATCGGCGCGCCGCCGGGCGGGCGGTTTGCCTATTCCGGCGGCAGCTATGCGGTGCTTCAACTGATGATCGAGGAGGTTACGGGGCAGGATTTCGGCACCGCGATGCGCGAGCTTGTCTTTGCGCCGCTGGACATGCGCGGCGCGGCGGCATCGATCGGCGATATCGAGGGACGGCTGGCGCCGAACCTCGACCTGGCCGGGAAGCGTATGCCGCTGCGCCAGTACAGCGCCCCGGCTGCGGCCTCGCTGTTCGCCGGGGCAGAGGACCTGGCGCTGTTCCTGCGTGGCCTTCACCTGCCGAAGGCGCGCGGCGGGCTGTTGTCTGACGCTGCTCTGGCGGCCATGGCGCAGCCCGAGGCGCGGGTGTTCGGCCTGCCGGTCTGGGGGCTTGGCGCGACGCTCTATGTCCGCGGGCGGCCGGGCGAGTTGGTGATCGGCCATGATGGCCGCAACATGCCGGCGATCAACACCGCCGCGCGGCTGCACCGTCCGTCGGGGGACGGGATCGTGGTGCTGGCCACGGGCACGCAGGGCCTGGCGACGGACCTGGCGAATGACTGGGTGTTCTGGCGCACCGGGCGCGTTCCGGTCACGGCCTTGCCCGCAATCCTGCCCGTGGCGGGGCTCCTCTGGGCGGCGGGCCTTGCCGCGATCGCGCTTGTCGTGGTGCGGGCTGGCCGGAGGCGGCGCTGAGCGCGGCCTCCTGTCGGCGGAGGCCGAGGCCGCCGGTGCCGACCCCGGTTGTCCGGTTACTCGGGCCGTTCAGCGAACCGCAGCACGGTCGCGCCCGCGGCATCGGTCAGTTCCAGCGTCGAGCCGTCGCGCGCATATCCGGCGACCAGCCGCAGCGCGGACAGGAACCGCCGCTCTGCCGCCTCGACCGTGTCGGGACAGGCCATCAGAGTGCCGGCGAAATTCTCGGGAAAGGCGATCCCCGTATCGGTCACATCCAGCCGTCCGACAAAGCGGTTGCAGCCGCCGAATATCGAGAAGGCCAGCCCGTCATCGACGATGAGGGTGGCGGGATCGTCATTGGGCCAGGCCTCGCCCGCGATCTCCGTCACCGCCCACTGGATGCCCGCAAAGGGCAGGGTCGGAGCCTTGTCATCGACCATGCGCAGCATGATACCGAGGGGCGTGGCCAGGTCCGGCGCGGGCTCCATGCCCTTGAAGATGGGCGCATCGCCGGCGAGGATCGTCGCCGAAACCGCAAGGTTGGACGGCTGGCGGACAACACGCGGGTCAAAGGCCAGCATGACCTTCATCGGCACGCCGGTCATGGCAAAGCGCTGCGACGCGATCCGCTGCGTTCCGGCCTGCCGGGACAGGTCGATCAGTTGCAGGTCAAGCTCGGCATCGGGGGGCAGGGCGATCCGCTCGCGATAGCTGACCGAGACGGTGATCGTCCCGGTTCCGTCCTGGGCCCGGGCCGTGACCGGCAGCAGCGCCATCAAGGTCACGAGGGTCAGAAGGATACGTCTCATGGTCAACACTGTCCCCTCATGAATGGGCTGGTCTGACGCCACGTCGGCACGCGGTCGCGTTCCAATTGCTACCGGCGTGGGCCGGGCAATGCAATCCGGGCCAAGGCAGGTCCGCCAGTGCGCGCGCGGGCCATCAGTTGGCGGAGGGCCGTGGCTGAAGCGTCCAGTGGTTCTCGCCGATCCGTCGGAGGTTGTCCCGGTCGGCGGCACCCTTGCCCTCGTTCAGAAGCTGGCCCAGGTCGGCGCCGAGATCGGGGCTGTAGATGTGATAGAGATGCCCCGTCGGGCTCTGCGCCGGAACATCGCTCAGGTCGATCACCTCGACACCAGTCAGTTGCGAAACGTCGTTTCCCGCCTCGCCCAGCCGGGGATAGCCGTGCAACTGCGCCGACAGTGCCAGCGGCCTGTCGCCTTCGGTCACGTAGACGGTAATCCGTCCGACCACCGACTGGATGCGGGGCAGAAATCGCTGGAAGATCTCGAAATCCATGTCCGGCGCCAGCAAGACGACCTCGCGGATGCGGGTCTCGGGGCGCCGGTTGGCAACCTCGTACAGCGCCAGCACGACGCCACGCGCGCCCAGGCTGTGGCCCGTCACGTCGACCTGTCCAGGGCCGAACCGCGCCTCGAGCGCGATGATGGCCTCGGCAAGGTCCGGCACGCTCCAGTAGAGATCGGCCTCGTCGCGGGTGTAGTTGGTCAGTGCGCCGTCCGACGGCCAGCTGAACCACAGGAAGCGTCCGGCAAGCCCGGCATTCTCCTGCAACAGCACGGCGCGGCGGCAGCCCTTTTCGAAGCCGATGTTGAACCCGTGCGTGTAAAGAACCGCAGGACGCCCGTTTGCGGTCTCCTCGATCGAGGCGATCACGGCCGCTGGCGAGGCCAGCCGCAGGGCGGCGACGCGCAGCAGTTCCTCGCGGACAAAGGCCGGTACGGCCTCGGCCAGGGGGGTGAACACGTCGAGATCGACCTCCCGCACACCGCACCACCCTGCCTTGAGGTCGCTGCGCTCGTCGCCGAAGGCCTCGCCGGGGTCTTCGGAGTCGGTCCGGTCGCGCAGGGTCAGAAAGGGCACTTCGCGCAGGGCTGTCCGTTCTTGCGCGGCAAGGGGTGCGGGCAGGGCGGTGCCGACTGTTCCCAGAAGCAGAGCTGCGACCATGCAACGGGCCAGCCGCCGCCAGACTCTTGCACGGCAGTTGATGCCCGGGCCTGACGCCAGCGCCGCCATCATCGTGACGGCCTGTCGCGGAACAGCACCTGAAGCGCCTGCTGCCGGTCCGCGGTCCAGCCTTCCGGGTCGGTGGTTTCCGCCCAGGCCGGAATGTAGTGTTCGGCCACGTAGTCGTGGCCATAGCCCGGGACGCCCAGCGACACCGCCATGTCCAGCCCGACCTGAAGCATGGTGATGACGGGGAACCAGCGCATGTCGGGCGACACGTCCGGCCCGCGCCCGTCACCCAGCCAGTCCGGCCTGCGAAACGCCAGCGAGGTATCGAAGAACACGATCGGGTCCGAGGCGTATTGCAGGAAGACCAGGCGGATCGGCCCCCAAGCTGCGCGGCCCTCTGTCAGTCCGCCCTGTTGGTTGCCCGCCCGGATCAGCGAGTCGTTGCCGAACCGCGGCCGCCAGGCGGGGCTGTCCGCCTCGCGGCGCTGCACGACAAAGCGCCAGAACTCGCTGAGAAACGGCGACCCGGCCCACATCGCCCCTTCGAACGGATCTCCCAGGACGTCCAGCAGTGGCACCGTGCTTTGCGACAGGAAGGCGCCAAGGCTGAGCCCGTGCAGGTAAAGCCGGGGTCGCGCGTCCCTGGGCAGGGTGATCCAGTGACCATAGACCAGGTCGAACAGCGCCTGCGCCTCGTCCAGCCCATGACTGGGATCGACCAGGACCGAGACCCAGCTGGACAGATAGGAATACTGCACCGCCACCGTCGCCACGTCGCCGCGATGCATGAATTCGAGGCTGTCCTGAGATCCGGGGTCCAGCCAGCCAGAGCCGGTCGGAACTGCGATGACCAGGATCTCGCGCTCGAACCCGCCCGCGCGTTTCAGTTCCTCGAAGGCCAGCCGGGCGCGGTCGCGCGCATCGCCCGCCGCCGTCAGCCCGACATAGACGCGGACTGGATCACGCGCTGGCGCATCCCAGAATGCCGCGATCTCGTCCGCCGTCGGGGCCGAGGCGACAAAGCGGCGGCCCCAATAGCCCAGATCCTCCCACGCGACCAGCGAGGCGGCGCTGCCGGTCCGTTCCGGGCCATCGGGCGGCGCCAGTTCCGGCGCGACCAGCGCGTCGGCGGCGCGCGACGACACGTCAACCAGCCGAAGAACGCCCTTGAACAGAACGCCGTTGAACAGCGTCGCAAAGACCGCCACCGCAAAGAAGAAGCCCAGCAGGTTCGCGACCCTCCGGGGCACGAACCGGGCCGAGCGCGCCGAGGCCTTGCGCAGCAGCCAGACAAACAACCGTCCCAGCAGGATCAGCGTTGCAAACACCGCAATCGCGATGCCCGCCACCCGCAGCGGAGCACTGTTGCCGGCTGGCGGAGCCTGCCACAACGCGCGGATGGCCTCCTGCCAGATGGCGGCCTGCCAGACCAGAACAGGGAAAACCACCAGCGCCAACAGCATCAGCCCGCCGCGCAGGACGCGGCGGATGCGCGGCGCGGCGACGGGCAATTCCAGCCAGAGCCACAGCCATTGCACCGCACGCCATGCGCCGTAGCCCAGCGCGCCGACGGCGCCGCCGAGGGCGCCCTGAAGCTCGGGGCTGCGTGGCACCAGCGAGGGCGTCAGCGACGCGCCGAGCAGGATGACGGCCAGCAGCGCCCCCTCGGGCGAGATGTGCAAGGCGCGCGGCAGGGTCATTGGCGCCGCTCCGGGCGATCGCCCGCAGCTGACGGCACCGGGCCGCGGTTCCGGCTCGCGCGTCGCGAAGCGTCTTTACCTGGCATGCGGCCGACTCCGGCATGGGGTCTGGCGGCGGACCGGGCGATCCGTCGCGCCGCAAGGTTACACAGGGCACGCAGGCTGCCTCAAGCGCGATGTTCGTCCGCCCGCCGCAGGTGCTCAGACCCGGTGCAGGTAGAGGTCGTAATCGACGTCCGGGATGGTGCGCGCCACGCGCGCGGCCTCGGCGGCCTTCACCGCGGTGAAGGTGCGGTGCATTTCCTCTCCCAGCGCGTCCTTCAGAAAGGCCGAGCCCTGAGCCGCCGCGATGGCCGCGTTCCAGTCGCGCGGGATGCCTGCGCCGGTCTCGGCATCTGCCTTGTACGCGTTTCCGGTCGTCTCGGGGCCGGGGTCGATACGTTCGGCGATGCCCTTGCGCATGGCGGCCAGCACGGTTGCGGCCACGAGATAGGGGTTGGCATCGACGCCTGCCGGGCGATGCTCGAGCCGGCGCGCCCGCAAGTCGCCCTCGGGCACGCGCACCGCGACGGAGCGGTTGTTCGCACCCCAGGTGGGCGAGACGGGCGCATAGCTCTGGTTGGCAAAGCGGCGCCAGCTGTTGGCATGCGGGGCAAAGACCAGCATCGATTCACCCATCGTGGCCAGCGTGCCGCCGATGGCGTGGCGCAGCGTGTCGGTCCAGTCCGCGCCCGGTTCCTCGGCCAGCACGTTGCGGCCCGCCTCGTCGCGCAGGCTGACATGCAGGTGCATCCCCGAGCCTGCGTAGTCGGGCAGCGGCTTGGCCATGAAACAGGCGACGACGCCATGCCGCCGCGCCTGCGCCCGCACGATCCGCTTCAACCGCACAAGGTCGTCCGCCGCCTGCATGATGTCGTCGCGGTAATGCAGCGTCAGCTCATACTGGCCGGGCGCGTATTCGGAAATCAACGTCTCGGCCTTGATCCCGGCGAGGCCCGCGCCGGCATAGATGTCGTCGAACAGCGGTTGCATGCCGATCAGGTGGTCGACCGAATAGACCTCTGTCTTGGCCGAGCGGCGCCCGTCCAGCACGTCGCGGGCGGGCTGGACCCGGCCCTGGCTGTCGCGCTCGGGGTCGAGCAGGAAGAATTCCAGCTCGAACGCCGCCGAGGGGTGCAGGCCAAGCTCTGCCATCGCGGCGACCTGCCGGGTCAGCGCGTGACGCGGATCGGACAGCATCGGCGTGCCGTCGAGGTGGTATTGCGACAGGAACAGTTCTGCCCGGGCCGGGTCTGTGCCCTGCTGCGCCACCAGCGTTCCCGGCACCGGCCAGGCGCGCAGGTCGCCGTCGCCCGCGTCCCAGATCAGCCCGGTCTCGTGCACGTCCTCGCCGACGATATCGAGGCCGAGGATCGAGATCGGCATATGCCGCCCGCCCTTGTAGAGCGCCTCGAGTTCGTGCCGACGGATGATCTTGCCGCGTCCGATGCCGTTGGAATCGTGCAGCAGGATGTCGACGGCGACGATATTGGGATGTGTGTCGAGAAAGGCCCGGGCCTCGGCCAGCGTGGCGCCCGTGGGGCAGGATTCAGTCACTCTCGGGTTCCTTCAGTTCGGCCAGGACGTCGGCAAAAGCGCCCACCAGCCGGTCGATCTGGCGCCGGGTCGTGATCGGGCTGACCAGCATCATGTTGTGAAACGGTGCGATCAGGCAGCCGCGGTTGAGCAGGCCGAGGTGCACGGCGGCTTCGACGGGCGGCTGATGCGCGGCGGCGGCCTCGGTGCCGTTTCGCAGGGGGCCGGGGGCGCAGATGAACTCTACCCGCGCGCCGACCCGGACGACGTGCCAGGGCAGGCCCGCCGCCTCGATCACCTTCGACAGCCCCTTGGCCAGACGGGCTGCGCCCTTGTCCATGCGGGCAAAGGCCTTGTCCGTGGCGACCTTGGTCAGCGTCGCCTCGAGGCAGGCGAACTGCATCGGGTTGCCGGCCAGCGTCGTGCCCATGCCGGAATGGCCCGGGTCGCGTGCCGCGTCATGGGCGCGGAACCGGTCTGCCACGGCCTCTGTCATGCCCCACAGCGCGGTGGGCATGCCGCCCGCCACGCATTTGCCGATCACGAAGATATCGGGTTTCAGCCCGTGCACGCGGGTATAGCCGCCCGCCCCTGAGGATTGCGTGTGCGTCTCGTCGATGATCAGCAGCGCGCCATGCCCGTCTGCCAGGCGCCGCAGCCCGTCGAGAAAGCCCGGCTCGGGCAGGACCATGCAGGAATTGGTCATCACCGGTTCGGTCAGGATCGCCGCCACGTCGCCGCGCGCCAGGGCGGCCTCGACGCCGGCGAGGTCGTTGAACTCGACACAGACCGCGCCCTCGGTCAGGTCGAATCCTTGGCCGACAAGGCCCGCGCGCGCGGTCGTCCGTCCGTCGCGCAGCTCGACCATCGTGTCCTGAAGTGTGCCGTGATAACAGCCGTTGAACACCAGAACCTTGCGCCGCCCGGTGATGGCGCGGGCGACGCGCAGGGCGTGACGGTTGGCGTCGCTGGCGCTGAGCGTCACCTGCCACAGGAACGGCCCGAACCGGTCGCACAGCAATGCACCCGCGCGCAACGCGGCCTTCGACGGCAGCATGTAGGTCAGGCCCCGCGTCGCCTGCCGCCGGATCGCCCGGGCGACCGGCTCGGGGGAATGGCCGAACATCGACCCGGTATCGCCAAGGCAGAAATCATCCAGCCTGTGCCCGTCCACATCGGTCAGGCGCGCGCCTTCGGCCTTTTTCACCACCAGCGGAAAGGGTGAGGGCCAGTCGCGCATCCAGTGCATCGGCACGCCGTTCAGCCACGGGGCCGCGCCATCCTCGAGCGCGGCCTTGCTGCGCGGGCGGGCGGTGACAAAGCGGGCCTCTTCGCGGGCGCGAAAGGCCTCCAGACGGGCAGGGTCGATCCCGGCGATGGTGGGGCGGGTCTGAAGGGCGGGTTGGGCGGTCATGGTGGTTTCCGGTCAGGCTGTCGCGCGACACTAGTTTCTCCCGATTGCCGTGCCAAGGGCCAGCCGGCGGGTTGCCTTTGGCGCCCGTACGGGCAAGCTGTCGCGGCATGCGGGCCACAGGCCAGCCAGGGAAAGGACAGACATGAGCGAGATCGAGAAACGCCTGGCCGACATGGGGCTGGAGTTGCCGCCAGACTGTCCGCCGCGCGCCAGTTTCGTGAAGTTTCGGCTGTGGAACGGGTTGCTGGTGCTGTCCGGCCAGATCTGCGAGTGGAACGGAGAGCCGCGCTGGTTCGGGCCCGTCACCGAGGCGACGGACCTGGCCGAGATGCAGCAGGCCGCCCGGCTGTGTGCGCTGAACCTGCTGTTCTGCGCGCGCGAGGCGCTGGGCTCGCTCGACCGGGTCGAGCAAGTGTTGCGGCTGGGTGGCTTCGTGAACGCGGAGCAGGGATATGCCCGGGGTCCCGCGATCATCGACGCCGCCTCTCAGCTGTTCATCGACCTCTATGGCGAGGCGGGGCGCCATGCCCGCACGGCGGTCTGCGTCAGCAGCCTGCCCGCCAATGCGGCGGTCGAGGTCGACGCCCTGCTGGCCGTCCGCTGATGCCCTTGACGGGCGGCCGGGACAGGCCCCGGACCGCCCTTGGCGCGAAGCTCAGCCGCCGATCTCGGCGCGCATGATCGCCGCGCCGTCGGCCATCGCCTTCATCTTGCCGAAGGCCACGTCGCGCGGCAGGTATTTCAGGCCGCAATCCGGGGCCACCACGACCTTGTCGGCATCCACATGCGGCAGGGCACGGCGGATGCGGTGGGCGATCAGGTCCGGCGTCTCGACCGTCATGTCGGCCAGGTTCAGCACGCCGAGGATGATCGTCTTGCCGCGCACCGTCTCGAGCACCGAGGTATCCAGATCGGCCTGCGCCGTCTCGATGCTGATCTGGTCGCAGAGGCAATCCTTCATCTGCGGCAGAAAGGAATAGCCCTCGGGGCGGTCCTTGGTCAGGGCGGCATAACCGAAGCAGATATGCACGGCGGTGGTGCCCGTGGCGCCCTCGAGCGCGGCGTTCAGCGCCTTGAGGCCGTAAGCCTCGGCCAGATCCGGCTTGGCCTGCATCCAGGGCTCGTCCAGCTGCACCACGTCAGCGCCGGCGGCAAACAGGTCTGCCATCTCCTCGCGCACGGCACGGGCATAGTCCATCGCGGCCTCTTCGATGGAGGCGTAGTGCTCGTTCAGCGCCTGCTGCGACATGGTGAAGGGGCCGGGCAGGGTGATCTTGATCTGCCGGTCGGTGTTGGCGCGCAGGAATTTCAGGTCGTCCAGTTCGATCGGGCTGACGCGGCGGATCGGGCCGGTGATGCGCGGCACCGGAACGGGCTTGCCCGAGCGGGTCATCACCTCGCCGTAATTGTCGATGTCCAGCCCCTCCAGCGCGGTGGCGAAGCGGTTGGAATAGCTTTCGCGGCGGATCTCGCCATCGGTCAGGATATCCAGCCCGGCGCGTTCCTGGTCGCGGATGGCGATCAGCGTGGCGTCGTCCTGCGCCTGCTTCAGCAGCGGCTCGGGGATGCGCCACAGTTCCTTGGCGCGGGTGCGGGGCGGGAACTGCCCCTTCAGCTTTTCACGGTCGATCAGCCAGTCGGGCTGGCAGTAGGAACCGACGAGAGAGGTTGGAAACAGCATGGGTAGCCTCATGGCTTGGGGGCGGGCGGCAGGCCCGCCCCGGGACAGGTCAGGCGAAAAGGTCGTGCACGGGTTTCATGCGAACAGGTCGTGTGCGACCCCGGCCTTGTCGAAGATGTAGTCGCGGCTTTCCTCCAACTCGCGGCGCAGCTTGTCCAGGTCGTGGCCCAGCAGCTTGCCCTGCCACTTGCGGATCTGTCCCGCGACCATGACGGTATCGACATTGGTGCGGTCCATCAGCGTCACCACCGCGCCCGGCGCGTGGTTCAGCGGCGCCACGTTGATCGCCTCGGCATCCAGCAGGATGATGTCGGCCTCCTTGCCGGGCGTCAGGCTGCCGGTCTTGTGGTCCAGCCGCAGGCCCTTGGCCCCTTCCAGCGTGGCGTGGCGGATCGCCTGCGCGCTGGTCATCAGGGTGGGAAAGCCTTCCTCGCCCGACAGCGCGCGCTCGTTGGCGCGCATCCGCTGAAGCGTCACCAGCCCGCGCATCTGGGTGAAGAAATCTGCCGACATGGTGCATTCCACGTCCGAGGACAGCGACACCGACATGCCGAGGTCCAGCGCCTTCTGGATCGGCGGTTCGCCGTGGCGCATGTGCATCTCGATCGGCACCGAGAGCGAGACATGCGCGCCCGCGTCGGCGGCGATCTTCCACGCCTCGTCGGTCATGCCGGTCATATGGATGAAGATGTTGTCCGGGCCGAAGACGCCGGATTTCGCCAGCGCGTCGAAGGTCGGCGTCATGCCGAAGGTGGTCACGACGTGCAGGGCGATCTGCAGGTCCAGATCACGCCCGATCTTCCACGCTTCTTCATAGCCGTCGATGTAGATCTCGCCGCCCATGACCATCGTCAGCAGCTGGTCATCGGACGAGAAATACCGCTCGCGGATGCGGCGCGCGCCCGAGGGATATTCCTTACCTTCCCACCAGCCCTCGAAATAGCCGAAGACGCTGCGGCGACCGGCATCGCGCAGGCCCTCGATGGCGGCGTCGGAATGCTCGGCCGAATGGTGGATCTGGCTGACGTCCATCACCGTCGTCACGCCTGCGTCGAGTTGTGCGAGGCCGCCGTAGAGTTCGTTGATGTAGACGTCCTGCGGGCGGTAGTGCTGCGAAAAGCCCAGCAGCATCGCCTCGTAGTAGTTGCGCGCGTTCTCGGGACGGCCATCATTGACCACGATCGCGTCGGCCAGGGTCGAACGCAGGCCGGTCTCGAACTGGTGATGATGCGTGTCGATGAAGCCGGGCATCACGATCTTGCCGCTGGCGTCGATCACACGGGCGTCGGCGGCGGACAGATCGGCCCCCACGGCGACGATCTTCGAGCCTTCGATCAGCACGTCACCCTTGGCAAAGTTGCCGACCTCGGGATCGACGGACATGACGACGCCACCCTTGAGCAGGACACGTGCGCCGGGCTTGCCGGCCACCTGCGTCACGCTTTCGGCGCTGACATTGGTGCGTGCGGCATCGGCGGCGCGCGCTCCGCTGGCGGTCTCGCCGGACGGTGCCCAGAGCGGCATCCGCGCCTGCGGGCAGGCGGCAATCGGTGTCTTTGGGGTGCAGAGCTTGCACATGGTCGGTTTCCTCCCTCGCGGTGTTCTTGGATCAGCCGCCCAGCACCGATTGCAGCACCGGGAAGCGTTGGATTTCATGGGCGATATGCGACGCGGTCTCGCGCAATGCCGGCAGGCGGTCGCGCACCAGGTCCTGGGGCGTCACCATGCCGGTATAGCCAGAGCTGTTCAGCGCGGCGATGGTGCGCCCGGACGTGTCGCGGATCGGCACGGCGAGCGCGGTGATGCCGTAATCCAGTTGATCGACGGTGGTAGCGTAGCCTTCGGTCCGCACCTCGTTCAGGATCGTGGCCAGCGCGGCCTTGTCGGTCACGGTCTTCTGCGTCAGGGGGTGCAGATCGGCCCCGTCCAGCCAGGCGCGGCGGCGGTCGTCGGGCAGGGCGGCCAGCAGGACGCGGCCGATGGCGGTGCAATGGGCGGGATAGCGCGCACCCGCCACCGCCGCCGCGCGCCGCGCCCGCTGGACCGAGACATGCGCCACGTAGATCACATCATCGCCGTCCAGCGTCCCGACCGAGGCGGCATCGCCGAACCGGTCGACCAGCGCACGCAGGTCGGGTTGCAGCACCTCGTCAAAGCGAGCCGAGAAATGGAACGCCGAGCCCAGCGTCATGATCCGAGGCCGCAGGAAGAACTGCTTTTCGGCCTTGCCGACATAGCCCATCGCCTCGAGCGTGATCAGCGACCGGCGCGCGGCGGCGGGCGACAGGCCCACGCGCCGCGCCACCTCGGACAGGGTCATGGCCGGGTGTTCCGCGTCAAAGGCCTCGAGGATGCCGATGCCCTTGGCGAGGGCCTCGACGAACTCGGGCGGGCGCTGGTCGTGCGGGCGCAAGGCGGATCAGCCTTCGGGCGCCAGGATGAAGTCGAAGTCGACCACCGCCTCGGGTTTCTTGTCGGTGGTCACGCCCAGGTCCTCGCCCTTCTTGACAGGGCGCAGCTTGGCGATCAGTGACTTGCGCACACCGAACACGGCGTCGTTGTCGATGTATTCCATGTTCTCGAAGAAGACTTCGGTCGTGATCGAGGCCATGCGGGGCGCGCGCACGATGTAATGCAGGTGCGCCGGCCGCCAGGCGTGGCGGTTGCCCGCGCGCAGCAGCTCGCCCACCGGGCCGTCATAGGGGACGGTGTAGGGCTTGGGCAGGACGGTCGTATACCAGTAGCGCCCGGTCTCGTCGGCCTCGAACACGCCGCGCAGGTCCATCTTGTCCTGGCCCTGCGCCTGTTCCTGGATCGGGTAGGTGCCGCTGGCGTCGGCCTGCCAGGTGTCCACGATGGCGCCCGGCAGCGGGTTGTGCAGGTTGTCCGTGACCTTGCCGCGCACCAGCACCGTGACGCCGTCGCGCCCGTCCGACAGGTCGGCGCCCAGGGCCTTGCGCGGCGCGTCGTCGAGGTAGAACGGCCCGAGGTTCGAACCCTCGGTCGCGCCGCCCTTGGAGTTGATCATGTCGACCAGCGCCGAGAAGCCCAGCACGTCCGACAGCAGGATGAATTCGTGCCGTTCCGGCGTCGAGATCTTGCCGCAGTCGTAGAGGAACATCAGCACGCGCATCCACTCTTCGTGGGTCAGTTGATGCTCGCGGGTATAGTCGTGCAGATGCTCGATCAGGCCATGCAGAAGCTGCTCGAATCGGCTGCCCTCCTCGGTCCTGAAAGAATCCTTCACCGCCTGCGTGATGGTGAACTGGTTGATATCCTTCATGGTCGCCTCCCTGACGTGCTGTCCACAAATTCGGACTTGACGCGACGGTAGTCCCGCCCATTATCTTCGGCAAGGGAAAATATTTTCGCTAGTCGAAATAACGGGAGTCGCCATGCGGATCGGGAAACAGGACCAGGCCTTCACGGCCATCGCGACATCGGATGCCACCAGCATCACGGTGCGCGGTCACGACCTCTGCGGGGATCTGATCGGAAAGATCGGCTTCAGCGACTATTTCTGGCTTCTGGTAATTGGCGAGAAGCCGACCGAGGCGCAGCGCCGGATGCTGGATGCCTGCCTTGTCGCCATCGCGGAACACGGGCTGGTGCCGTCGGTGCAGGCCGCGCGGATGACGCTTGCGGCCGGGCCGGACGCATGGCAGGGCGCCATGGCGGCGGGCCTGTTGGGCATGGGCAGCGTGGTTGCGGGCAGCTCGGAACAGGCGGGCCGCTACCTGGCCGAGATCGTGTCCCGCGCCGATGGTGGCGATCTGGAGGCCGTCGCCATCGAAAGCCTGAAGGAGCACAAGGCCGCCCGCCGCAAGGTCGCGGGGCTGGGCCATCCGCAGCATTCTGGGGGTGATCCGCGCGCCGACCGGTTGCTGGAACTGGCCGACGAACTGGGCATCAGCGGCACCTATATCGGTGCGCTGCGGGCCCTCGGGCAACATGCGTCGCGCATCGTCGAACGCCCCCTGCCGATCAACGTCTCGGGCGCGATCCCGGCCTGCATGCTGGATGCTGGATGGCCGCTGGAGGCGCTCAAGGCGGTGCCGCTGCTGGCGCGCACCGCCGGCCTCTCGGCCCACCTTTATGAAGAGTCGCTGCGCTCGATCGGGTTCATCCTGTCGCACAAGGCGGACCTAGCCATTGAATATGACGGCAAGCCCGCCAAGCAGCAGGCGGCGGAGTAAGATCATGGTGAAGATCCTCAAGGATATCCGCGTTGTCGAACTGGGCACCTACATCACCGGTCCGGCCGCCGGCATGCACCTGGCCGACCTGGGCGCCGATGTGATCAAGGTGGAACGCCCGGGAACGGGCGACCCGTTCCGCGCCTTCAAGGGCGGACTCTACAGCCCGCATTACCAAACCTACAACCGCAACAAGCGGTCCATCGCGCTGGACACGTCCAAGCCCGAGGACCGCGCCGTGCTGCATGACCTCGTGTCCACGGCCGATGTGTTCATCCAGAACTTCCGCCCCGGCGTGGCGGAGAAACTGGGCGCCGGCGAGGACGACCTGCGCAAGTTTCGCCCCGACCTGATCTATTGTGCGATCTCGGGTTTCGGCACGTCCGGCCCGTCGCGCGACCGGCCGACCTATGACACCGTGGCGCAGGCCGCCAGCGGCTATCTTCGGCTGCTGACACCGCCCACCGATCCGCGGGTGATCGGCCCGGCCATCGCCGACGCGGTGACCGGCCAGTATGCCGCCATGGGCATCCTCGCCGCGCTGATGGAGCGGTCCAAGACCGGCAAGGGACGCCGCCTCGACATCTCGATGCTCGAGGCGATGTGCCATTTCAACCTTGACAGCTTCACGCATTACTACAGCGTGGGCGAGGTGATGGGACCGCTGTCGCGCCCGGTGGTGTCGCAGTCCTACACGTTCGAATGCGCCGACGGGAAATGGGTGGCGATCCACATGTCGAGCCCGACGAAATTCTGGCAGGGCTTCCTTTCCGCCACCGGGCAGGAGCACCTGGCAGAGGATCCCCGCTTTGCGGACCGGATGGAACGGATCAAGCACCAGGACGACATGATCGCCCATTTCACGCCGATATTCGCCACGAAGACCCGCGACGCTTGGTGCGCGGCGCTGGAGGCCAACGAGGTGCCGCACAGCCCGGCCTATGACAGCGACGAGGCGCTGGAGGACAGCCAGGCGCAGCATCTGAAGATCAAGGTGTCCGCGCCGTCTTCGGAACTGGGCACCTTCACCACGGTGCGGCCGCCCTACAATTTCGACGGGGTGCCGGAACTCGACGTCTTGCCGCCGCCCGTCCTGGACGAGCACGGCGCAGAAATCCGCGCGGAAATGGCACGGCGCAAAGCCGGCTGACCGCAGGGACCGGACCGGGCATGTCGCCCGGTCCATTGAGGGGAGGAAAGAGAATGAAAGTGATGTATGGCGCGCTTCTGGCGAGCATGTTGGCGCTGCCGCTGCAGGCGCAGGAGTCGATCAGCCTGACCGTGGCCTCCAGCCATCCGACGGTGGTGCCCTGGGTCGGGATGATCCAGACGCATTTCATGGCCCGGACGGACGAGATCCTGGCCCAGACCGGCACCTACAAGATCGAGTGGAACGAGGCGTTTGGCGGCCAGCTTTACAAGGCGAACGCGACGCTGACCTCGGTCGAAGAGGGCATCACGGATGTCGGCTGGGTGTTCTCCTTCCTCGAACAGGCCAAGCTGCCGCTGAGTCAGGCGTCGTCCAACGCGCCGTTCTCCAGCGCGAACCCGCCTGCTATCCTCGCCGTGATGGAAGAGCTGTATGAGACCAACGAGGCGTTCCGCAACGAGTGGGAACAGCACAACCTCAAGGTGCTGGGCTTTACCGCGACCGACCTCTACGACATCTACACCAAGACTCCGATGACCGGCATCGACGATATCGCCGGCATGAAGATCTCTGCCCCCGGCGTTCTGGGCAACTGGCTGCGTGGCACCGACGCCAACGCGGTCGACGGTGCGTTGACCACCTATTATACCGACGTGCAGACCGGCGTGTCGGATGGCGTGCTGACGCTGGCGCTGGGCGCGCTGCCGATCAAGCTGTATGAGGTCGCGCCGATCATCAACCGCTTCGATGCGGGCGGCTCCTTCTCCGGCGCCATTGCCATCAACCGCGACAGTTGGGACGGCCTGCCGGAAGAGGTGCAGAACGCCATGATCGAGGCCGGAAAGTATTACACCGTCAGCCACGGCGAGGACCTCGTGGCCAAGCACGAGTTCGCGTTGAACAAGATGGTCGAGCTTGGCGCGGGCCAGTCGGTGCCGGTGCAGATCGTCGACATGCCGGAGGGCGAATTGGCGAAGTGGGCCAACAAGCTGCCGAACATCGCAAAGGAATGGGCCGAACCGCTGGATGCGCGTGGCATCCCCGCGTCTGAATTCCTGTCGGCCTATCTCGAAGGCCTGCGCGCCCGGGGCGAAGTGCCCGTCCGCGACTGGGACAAGTAAGCCCGGGCCATGACCGCGGACAATCAGGACAGGGAAGGGGGCGCGGTCTCGCGCCTCTGGGGTGCGGTCGTCGATGGCGTGGCCGCGGTCGGAACCCTGATGATCGGCGTGCTGATGGTCATCATCTGCGCCGACATCGTCGCCCGGAACGCCATGGGCGCCTCGCTGCCCCTGGTGTCCGAGGCGGGCGCGCTGCTGGTGGTGACGCTGGTGGCGCTGCAACTCGGGGCAACGATCCGGGCGCGCCGGCTGGCACGCGCGGAGTTCCTGCTGCTGGCGCTTCAGGCGCGGTCGCCCCGCGCGGCAGCCCTGCTGCGCGCGGCGTTCAACGCGCTGGGCGCGGTGATCCTGGGCATCATCGCCTTTGCCACGCTGCGGGTCTTTGAAAAGGACTGGAACGCGGCCGAATTCATCGGCGTGCCGGGCATCGCCACGCTGCCCACTTGGCCCTTTCGCCTGCTGGTGTTGGCGGGCTTCACCATCGCGGCGATCGAATTCGCCTTCGCCACGCTCTCGGCGCTGCGCCGTGCGGTCAGGGGGCAGGCATGACTCCGCTCGAAATCGGGATCTACGCGATCTTCGCGCTGCTGGTGCTGATCGCCATCGGTCTGCCCATCGGCATCGGCATGCTGTCGGTCAGCTTTGCCGGCGTCGCGCTGATCCGCAACGACACGGTGGCCACGCGCATGATGGCGCAGGTCGCCAATGACAGCCTCGAGGAATATCTCTTTGCCGTCGTGCCGCTGTTCGTGCTGATGGGGCTGCTGGTGACTGTCTCGGGGGTCGGGCGCGATACGTTCGACGTATTCCAGCGGCTGATGCGGCGGGTTTCGGCGGGGCTGGGCATGGCAACGGTGTTCGCCAACGCGGTCTTCGCCTCGATCACCGGAATCTCCATCGCCTCGGCCACCGTATTCAGCCGCATCGCGGTGCCCGAGATGCGGCGCCACGGCTATACCAGCCGCTTTGCCACGGGTGTCGTGGCGGGGTCGTCCGTGCTGGGCATGCTGATCCCGCCCTCGCTGCTGATGATCGTCTATGCCGTGCTGGCCGAGCAGTCGGTGGGGCGGATGTTCCTGGCGGGGATCGGGCCCGGCCTGCTGCTGTCGGCTGTGTTCTGCGTCACCATCCTGCTGCTGGCCTATGCGCGCCCCTCCTTTGTCTTCGAGGCCGAGGACAAGGCGGGCGAGGATGCGCCCATCGGCCTGTCCGAACTGCTGCGCAAGGCACTGCCGATCCTGTCGCTGATGGTGCTGGTCCTCGGCGGTCTCTACGGCGGCTTCCTGAACCCGACCGAGGCCGGTGCCGCCGGGGCCTTTGGCGCGCTGGTGATTGCGCTGATGCGCCGCTCGCTGGATCGCAAGACCTTCTGGGGTTTGCTGGTGGAAACCGGGCAGATCACCGTCTCGGTGCTGTTCCTGATCCTCGCCGCCACCTTCTTCAGCCGGATGCTGGCGCTGTCCGGTGTGCCGCGCGAATTGTCCGAGTTGTTCCTGGCGGGCGGCATCGGGCCCTATGGCTTCCTGTTGCTTTACCTGCTGCTCATCATCGCGCTCGGCTGCCTGATCGACTCGATCTCGATCATGCTGATCGTGTTGCCCATCGCCCTGCCGATCGCGCAGGCCGCCGGGTTCGACATGATCTGGTTCGGCGTGCTGACCGTGATCGCGGTCGAGGTCGGGCTGCTGACGCCGCCCTTCGGGCTTTCGGTCTACACGATCAAGTCGGCGATGAACGATCCCGACCTCGGGATCGGCGAGATCTTTCGCGGGGCGGTGCCCTTCATCCTCGCGATGCTGGTCTGCATCGCGCTCATTATCCTGTTCCCGCCGATCGCGACCTGGCTCGCGCGGCTCTGACCCAAGACAAGGAAACCCATGCCCAAGATTCTGTTCGTTCCCGGATCGCTCCGCGCAGCCTCCTCCGCCCGTGCCACGACCCGTACCCTGATCGCCCGGATCGGCGATGTCGCCACCTGCGAGACCGCAGATATCGGCGCGCTGCCGCATTACAATGCCGATGTCACCGACGACCCGGCGGTCGCCGGTTTCGTTGCGCAGGTCAAGGGGGCTGACGGGCTGATCTTCGTCACGCCGGAATACAACTACTCTGTCCCCGGCGTGTTGAAGAACGCGATTGACTGGGCCTCGCGCCCGGCCTTCGCCTCGGTCTTTGCGGGCAAACCCTGCGCGGTCGTCTCGGTCTCTGGCGGGGCGCTGGGCGGCGTTCGGGCGCAGGCGCATCTGAAATACATCCTGAACGGGATGCTGGCCGAAGTGCATCCCTGCAAGGAGATCGTCGTGCCCATGGCCAATGACAAGGTCACGGACGGGGTGCTTGCGGATGAGGCCGTGCTGGGCTTTGCAATGGAGCAACTCTCTGGGTTCCTGGCGCGGCTGTCCTGAGACCCTGGCCGCTAGCGTCGCTCGAACAGGCGGCTAAACCCGGTTTGCAGATGCTCGATGAAGGCGCGCGCGGCATGGCCCAGTTCGGCGGTCGGGCGTGACAGCACGCCGAGTGGCCGGCTGGGCGTGCGCGTCTCAATGGGCACCTGGCGCAGGCCGTGGACCGGACCCACCGTCAGCGCCACCGCCTCGGGCAGGACGGTCAGCGTGTCCGAGCGCGCGACATAACCCAGCACCCCGGCCAGCGAGCCGCCATGCAGCACGATTTCCGCCTCGTGCATCTGAAGGTCGGACAGGATCGCCGCCATGTCGGCGGCCAGCGGGCTGCCCTCGGGCGGCATGATCCAGCCGTAATCCAGCAGCGCGAGGGGGCGCGGGTAGGCCAGACGCAGGATCGGGTGGCGCTCGCGGCAGACGATGACATTGCGCCCGTCGATCAGCCGGGTGAACGTCAGGTCCTCGAGCATCTCGCCGATGCCCAGCGGATAGACCGCCAGATCGGCCCGGCCGGAACGGACCGCCTCGCGCAGGTCTTCGGCATAGCCATAGGTCAGTTCGAAGGCGACTTCGGGAAATCGCTCGTGAAAGTCCGGCAGCATGTGCGACACCGCCCCGTCGGTAAAGAAGGGCGGTCCCGCGATGCGCAACCGCCCGCGCGCGCCGCTGCGGAAGGCGTCGAATTCCTGCGCCGCGCGAGCCTGCGCCCGTAGCACGGTCGCGCCCTGCCGCGCCAGAACCTCGCCCAGCCGGGTCAGCGCCCAGGGCCGGCTGCCACGGTCGAACACCGGCGCGCCAAGGCGGATTTCCAGGTCGCTGACCGTGCGCGACAAGGCGGGTTGCGACGTGCCGAGGATCTCGGCCGCGCGGGTCAGGCTGGCCTCGGTGCGGATGACCTCGATCACGGCGAGGTGCTTTGGGTCGATCTTCATCGGGCAACCATATCGTTTCGATATGATCTTTGACCAAATTGATATGACGAAATCAACTGTCACACCCTAAAATGCCGCTTGGGGAGGAGTTCGCGTGCTGGATGCAGTGTCATTCGACGTGACCGGTAGCCCCGCGCGCATCGTCTTTGGACGGGGCGCACGGGGGCAGACACCGGACATCCTGCGCGATCTGGGGATCACGCGGGCGCTGGTCCTGTCCACCGAGGCGCAGAAGGAGACGGCCGACGCCTTTGCCTGCACGCTGGGCAAGTCCTGCCTGGGCGTGTTCGCCGGCGCGGTCATGCACACGCCCGTCCATGCCACCGAGGCCGCGCTGGAGATCGTGCGCGAGCAGCGGGTCGACGGCCTGGTGGCTTTCGGAGGCGGTTCGACCATCGGCTTGTCCAAGGCCATCGCGTATCGCACCGACCTGCCTCAGGTGGCGCTGCCCACGACCTATGCGGGGTCCGAGGTGACGAACATCCTTGGCCAGACGGCGGATGGCGCCAAGACCACGCTGAAAAGCCCCCGGCTGATCCCCGAAGTGGTGATCTACGACGCCGAACTGACCCTGTCCCTGCCCGTGGGGATGAGCGTGACCAGCGGGATCAACGCCATGGCCCACGCGGTCGAAGGGCTCTATGCCCGCGACCGCAACCCGGTGTCCGCCATGATCGCCGCCGAAGGCTGCCGCGCGATGATCGAGGCGCTGCCGCGCATCGCGCAGGCGCCCGCCGACATCGCGGCGCGCGAACGCGCCTTCGTGGGGTCTTGGCTGTGCGGGACAGTGCTGGGCCAGGCGGGCATGGCCCTGCATCACAAGCTCTGCCATGTGCTGGGCGGCCTCTATGATTTGCCGCATGCCGAGACGCATACGGTCATCCTGCCCCATGCCACCGCCTTCAACGCCCGCGCCGTGCCGCAGTTGCTGGTCCCCGTGGCCGAGGCGCTGGGGGCGCAAATGCCGGGCGCGGGCCTGTGGGATTTCGCGCAGGCCCTGGGCGCGCCGCACAGCTTGCGCGACCTCGGCATGCCCGAGGACGGTATCGATCGCGCTGCCGACGCCGCCGTGGCGCAGCCCTACTGGAATCCCGCGCCGATCGGGCGCGACGCCATCGCGGCGCTGATCCGCGCCGCCTGGGCCGGGCAGAGGCCCGACGCATGACCACCAACGAGACGCCCGGTGCACGGGCAAGGGAGGAAAGACCATGACGCTCTACAGACCAACCCGCCGCCGGTTCCTCGGAACCTCTGCGGCCTCACTGGCCGCCACTGGGCTTTTCGCGCCGGCGGTGCACGCGCAGGCTCGCGCGATCAGGGTGGGCTACGTGACGCCGCAGACCGGCCCGCTGGCCGCCTTCGCCGAGGTCGACGATTTCATCATCGAGGGCGTGTTGCAGGCGGTCGCGGGCGGCATCCAGTCCGGTTCGGCCAGCTACACGATCGAGGTCATCAAGAAGGACAGCCAGTCGAACCCGAACCGTGCCGCCGAGGTCGCGCGCGAGTTGATCATCGACGACGAGATCGACATCATGCTGGTGGGCAACACGCCCGAGACGACGAACCCCGTCTCGACCATCTGCGAGATCGAGGAAATCCCCTGCATCTCGTCGCTCGCGCCCTGGCAACCCTGGTTCATCGGGCGGCAGGGCAACCCGGGCGACCCGGCCAGCTGGACCGAGTTCGACTATACCTACCATGCCTTCTGGGGGCTGGAAGACGTGATCGCCGTCTTCACCAACATGTGGAACCAGTTGGAAACCAACCGCTCCGTGGGCGGGCTGTTCCCGAACGACGCCGACGGCAACGCCTGGGGTGATGCCAATGTCGGCTTCCCGCCGCCGCTTGCCGCCGGCAATTTCACGCTGGTCGATCCGGGCCGCTACGAGAACCTTCAGGACGATTTCAGTGCGCAGATCTCGGCCTTCAAGGATGCCGACTGCGAGATCGTCACCGGCGTGGTCCTGCCGCCCGATTTCGCCACCTTCTGGACGCAGGCCGCGCAGCAGGGCTACCGGCCCAAAGTCGCCTCGATCGGCAAGGCGATCCTGTTCCCCTCGGCGGTCAACGCCATCGGCGATGCGGCGCAGAACCTGTCGTCCGAGGTCTGGTGGTCGAACGTGCACCCGTTCGCCTCGTCGATCACCGGCCAGTCGGCAGGCGATGTCTGCACCGGGTTCGAGCAGGCGACAGGCCGCCAGTGGACCCAGCCGCTGGGCTTTGTCCACGCGCTGTTCGAGGTGCTGGTCGACGTGCTGAAACGCACCGACGACATCCGCGATGCGCAGGGCGTGGCCGCGACCATCGCCGCGACCGACCTTCAGACCATTGTCGGGCCGATCAAGTGGGACGGCGCGGGCCTGCCGCCCTTCGCGCAGAAGAACGTGACCAAGACGCCGCTGGTCGGCGGCCAGTGGCGCAAGGGTGATGACGGCAACTTCCGCCTGGTGATCGTCGACAACCAGACCTATCCGGACATCCCGGTGACCGGCGACATGGAAGCCATTGCATAAGGCAAGTCGGCGGGCCGGGGATACATCCGGCCCGCCCTTCAAGGGGCAGGAACCGTGCTGCTGGAAATCCGCAATCTCAGGCGCGCCTTCGGGGCGGTCGTCGTGGCCGACGACATCATGCTCGACGTGGCCGAGGGCGAGGCGCTGGGCATCATCGGGCCAAATGGCGCGGGCAAGTCCTCGCTGTTCAACCTGATCGCGGGGCGGCTCGCCCCGGATGCGGGGACGATCCGGCTGGACAGCACCGACATCACTCGGATGCCCGCGCGCAAGCGGGTGCATGCGGGCATCGGGCGCAGTTTCCAGATCCCGCAGCCCTTCGAGCACATGACGACTTACGAGAACGTCTCGGTCGCGGCCTGTTTCGGCGCGGGCGGCTCGGAGCGGGCGGAACAGGCCCATGTCGTCGACGTGCTGTACCGCACCGGCCTGCTGTCCAAGGCGAACCTGCCCGCGGGCGCGTTGTCGCTGCTGGAACGCAAGCGGCTGGAGATGGCGCGGGCGCTGGCGACGAAACCGCGCCTGCTGCTGCTGGACGAGATCGCGGGCGGGCTGACGGACGCGGAATGCGCGTCCCTGATTGCCACGATCCGCGAAGTGAACGCCTCGGGCACCACCATCGTCTGGATCGAGCATGTGACCCACGCGCTGCTGGCCGTGGTGACGCGGCTGGTCGCCATCGACTTCGGCAAGGTGATCGGCGAGGGCGACCCGCAGGCGGTGATGGAAAGCGACGCGGTGCGCCGGGTCTACCTGGGGATCGAGGCATGAAGCTGCTCGAAACCCATGGCCTGACCGCCTTCTACGGCGATTTCCAGGCGCTTTTCGGCATCGACCTGCACGTGGACGAGGGCGAGACCATCGCCATCGTCGGCGCCAATGGCGCGGGCAAGTCGACGCTGATGGGGGCGATCACCGGCCGCCGGAGCGCGCAGCGCGAGGCCATCACCTTCGACGGCAAGCCCATCGGCGGGATGAAACCGGCCGAGATCATGGCGCGCGGCATCGCCCTGGTGCCCGAGGGGCGGCAGCTGTTCCCGTCGCTCGACGTCGAGGAAAACCTGCTCATCGGGAATTACGGGCGCAAGGTGCGCGGGGCCTGGAGCCTCGACGCCGTCTATCGCCTGTTTCCCATTCTCAAGGAGCGGCGCAAACAGGCGGCGACCTCGCTTTCGGGCGGGCAGCAGCAGATGGTGGCGCTGGGCCGGGCGCTGATGTCGAACCCGCGCCTGCTGCTGTGTGACGAGATCAGCCTCGGCCTCGCCCCGGCGATCATCAAGGACATCTACGCCGCGTTGGACGCGATCCGCGCCGAGGGAGCCAGCGTGATGGTGGTGGAACAGAATATCGGCCAGGCGCTGGCGGTGTCGGACCGGGTCTATTGCCTGCTGGAAGGCCGCGTCACCCTGACCGGGCGGCCCGAGGCGCTGAGCCGCGACCAGATCAGCGCGGCCTATTTCGGAGGCGGGCGATGATCGTTCTCGACACGATCCTGCAAGGCGTGCTGCTGGGCGGGCTTTACGCGCTGTTCGCCACGGGCCTCAGCCTGATCTTCGGGGTCATGCGGCTGGTGAACCTTGCCCATGGCGATTTCATGGTGGTCGGCGCCTTCGCCGTGCTGATCGGCGTCGATGCGCTGGGCCTGCCGATCCTGCTGGCCGCCGTGGTGGCGGGGGTCGTCATGTTTGGCCTGGGTTACCTGCTGCAAAGCCTTCTGCTGAACCGCACGCTGGGCAAGGACATCCTGCCGCCCCTGCTGGTCACGTTCGGCCTGTCGATCATCCTTCAGAACGGGATGCTCGAGGCCTTCTCGGCGGATACCCAGCGGCTCGACTTCGGGGCGCTGTCTAGTGCCTCCGTGCCGCTGGGCGGCGGGCTGGCGGTCGGGGTGATCCCGCTGATGACCTTCGCCTCGGCGGTGCTGGTGATCCTGTTCCTAAACTGGCTGTTCTACCGGACCGAGCTGGGCCGCGCCTTTCGCGCCACGTCGGACAAGCCCGAGATCGCGCAACTGATGGGCATCGACAACAACCGCATCTTTGCCCTCGCCATGGCGCTGGCGCTGGTCGTGGTGGCGATTGCGGGCCTCTACCTGGGTGCCCGCGCCACCTTTGACCCGCTGATCGGCCCGTCGCGCCTGATCTTCGCCTTCGAGGCGGTCATCATCGGCGGCTTGGGCAGCTTCTGGGGGACGCTGGCGGGCGGCGTGATCCTGGGCCTGGCGCAGACCGTGGGTGCGCAGATTTCGCCGGAGTGGCAGACGCTGGCGGGACACGTCGTGTTCCTGGTCGTTCTGGTGCTGCGCCCGCGCGGCCTGTTCCCGAGGCATGTCGACTGATGGTGGACGCGTCGAAATACACCGTGGCGAAATCCACCCGCGCCTCGACCGTGGCGCTGTGGGTGATGGCGGTCGTGGTGGTCGCGCTGGCGCTCGCGCCGGCCTTTGTCTCACGCTCGGTCCTGCAGGACCTGTTCTTCCTGCTGACGATGATCGCGCTGGCGCAGTGCTGGAATCTGCTGGCGGGCTACGGCGGATTGGTCAGCATCGGCCAGCAGGCTTATGTCGGCCTTGGCGCCTACGCGGGCTACGGGCTGGCGATCCTGGGCGGGCTGAACCCGATGCTGGCCATCCTGCTGGCGGGCGTGGTGGGCGCGGTCCTGAGTATCCCCACCGCCTTCATCGTCTTTCGCCTGCAAGGCGCCTATTTCGCCATCGGCACCTGGGTCGCGGCCGAGGTCTATCGCCTGCTGTTTGCCCAGTGGAAGGCACTGGGCGGGGGCACTGGCACGTCGCTGCCCTCGGAGGTGGCGCGGTCCATCGCCGGGCTGGAGTGGGTGGCCGAGGTGTTCGACGTGCGCTCCAGCGCGGCGCGCGACATCGTCGCCTACTGGATGGCGCTGATTCTGGCGGTGGTGGTGATCGGGGCGATGTACCTGTTCCTGCGCACCCGCAATGGCCTCGCCCTGTCGGCCATCCGCGACAACCCGGACGCCGCCGAAAGCGTCGGCGTGGATACAACCCGCGCGAAATTCGCGGTCTACGTCTTTGCCGCCACGGGCGCGGCGCTGGCGGGCGGGCTGATCTTTTTCCAGTCGGCCTCGATCACGCCGCAATCGGCCTTTTCCGTGATCGACTGGACGGCCTTCGTCCTGTTCATCGTGGTCATCGGCGGCATCGGCACGATCGAGGGGCCGATCCTGGGTGCACTTATCCTGCTCGCCCTGCAAAGCTGGCTGTCGCAATACGGCACCTGGTACCTGATGGTGCTGGGCGCGCTGGCGATCCTGGTGATGCTGGTCGCGCCAAAGGGACTGTGGGGCTGGGTCGTGGCGCGCTACGACTTTTCGCTGTTCCCGACGCGGCGGCGGCTGATCGGGCCGGATACGCCGGTGCCTGACTACACGCGACCCGTGCAGGAGATGAAGACCCCCGCGCCCCCGGGCGTCAGCGGGGCGGACCTGCCCAATGAGGTGACGACGATGTTCGATATCGAAACCGACGTTCTGATCGTGGGCTCGGGCCCGGCGGGGCTAAGCTCCGCCGCGCTGCTGTCCTCCTACGGCATCCCGAACGTGATGATCGAGAAATACAGCTGGCTCGCCAACATGCCGCGCGCCCACATCACCAACCAGCGAACGATGGAGGTGCTTCGCGAACTGGGGGTCGAGGACGAGGTCTACCAGGACGCCGTTCCGCAGGACCTGATGGGCAACAACGTCTTCTGCACTTCGCTTGCGGGCGAGGAGGTGGGCCGCCTGCTGACCTGGGGCAACCATCCCAACCGCCGCGCCGATTACGAACTGGCCAGCCCGTCGCGCATCGTCGACATTCCACAAACCATGCTGGAGCCGATCATCTTCGGCAAGGCGATGCGCGAGGGCTGTCTTGCCCGGTTCAAGACGGAATACCTGAGCCATACGCAGGACGAAAACGGTGTCGTCGCCACGGTGCGCGACCGGGTCGCCAACCAGACCTATCGCATCCGGGCGAAATACATGATCGGCGCGGATGGCGGGCGCAGCCAGATCGTCAAGGATCTGGGCCTGCCGCTGGACGGCAAGGAGGGGCTGGCGGGCTCGATGAACATCGAGTTTGACGCCGACCTGACGCATCTTGTCGCGCACCGCCCCTCGGTCCTTTACTGGGTATTCCAGCCGGGCGCGGCGGGCGGCATCGGCGCGGGCGTGCTGCGGATGATCCGGCCCTGGCACAAGTGGCTGGGCATGTGGAACTACGACGTCAGCGCGGGCCGTCCGGATTACTCCGAAGAGGAAATCCGCCAGATCCTGTTCCGCCTGATCGGCGAGGAAGTGCCGCTGAAGGTCACGCGCGTCAGCTACTGGACGGTGAACAACATCGTCGCGCGGCAATACTCGAAGGGGCGCGTCTTCTGCATGGGCGACGCGGTGCACCGGCACCCGCCGACCAACGGGCTGGGGTCCAACACGTCGATTCAGGATGCCTACAACCTCGCGTGGAAGCTGGCCCATGTGCTGAAGGCCAAGGCCGACCCGTCTCTGCTGGACAGCTACAACGACGAACGTCAGCCGGTCGGCAAGCAGATCGTTACCCGCGCCAACAAGTCCATCGAGGACACGCTGCCGATCTTCGAGACGCTGGGCATCACCGGCGTCTCGACCGACGAGGAAATGAAACGCCGCCTCGACAAGCGCAAGATGTCCACGGTCGAGGCCGAGGCACAGCGCAAGGCGCTGAACAAGCAGATCCGCAACAAGTCCTACGAGTTCAACTGCCACGGCGTCGAGATGGGCCAACGCTATCGCAGCGGTGCGGTGGTGTCCGACGGGACGCCGGAACCTGAATACACCCGTGACCGGGAACTGTATTACCACGCCACCACTTGGCCTGGCGCGCGCCTGCCGCATGTCTGGCTGGAACACGAGGGGCGCAAGGTCTCGACGCTGGATCTGGTGGGGCGGGGGCGCTTCGTGCTGCTGACGGGTGTTTCGGGGGCAAGCTGGGTCGAGGCGGCGGCGCGCGCCGGGGCCGAGCTTGGCCTTGACCTGCCCGCGCTCCAGATCGGGCCGGGCTGCGCCGTGGCCGACACGTTCGGGGACTGGGCAATGGTCTCGGAAGTGTCGGATTCGGGCTGCGTGCTGGTGCGGCCCGACGCCCATGTGGGATGGCGGGCGCAGATGCTGTCCGCAGAGCCCACGGTGGAACTGACGCGCGTGATGCGCCGCATCCTTGGGAGGGCGTAATGGCAGACCGGACGATCAGGGATTACGTCACCGCCGCCGATGCGGCCATTGCCGACCCGCTTCGCATGCGCGCGGTCGGCGGGGGCAGCCCGCGCTTCGTGCTTTATGGCAGCGCCTTTTCCATCTGCACGCAAAAGCTGCGCATGGTGCTGCTGGAAAAGGGCGCAGGGTTCGCCGTGCGCGACATGGAGATCCTGCCGCCCCGGATGGAAAACACCCATCCCGATTACGTCCGTCTGCGCCTGCAAGGGGTGCAGGGGCGCGAGATGGTGCACGGGTTCACCGGGCGGTCCTCGGTCGCTACCGAAGGGGTCGACCCGGTGGCGGTGCCGACGCTCGTCGATCTGGACGAGGGCCGCGTGCATGTCGACGCACTGGCCATCGCCGGTTTCCTTGACCGGACCTGCGCCGGGCCCGAACTGATCCCTGCGAGGCTGAAACGTGAGGTGGACCGCGCCTGCGCCACCGCCGATTCCCTGCCGCAGATCGCCATCATGTATGGCGCCCATCCCGACGGCGATTTCCGCCCCAAGGCGCTGCGCGAGGCGCTGGCGGGCGCCCATGACACCAAGATCCTCAAGCTGATGGAGGGGCGTTCCCTGTCGGTCGGTCATCCGAAACTGATCGCCGCCTACGACGCCAAGATCCGCAAGGAGGCGGCCGGGCGCCATTACGTGCGCGACGGCACCCTGATGCGCGACGCGGTGGCCGAGATGGTGGCGGGCGTGGCGGCGCTGGACGGGCAGCTGAAGGATGGGCAGGACTGGCTGTTCGATGCCTTCACGCTGGCCGATATCTGGTGGGCGGCGACGCTTTACCGGATGCAGTGGCTGGGCATGGGTTTCGCCTGGGAGGGCGGCCATCCGCTGAACGAAACGCCCCGACCCCGCGTCGCGGCCTATCTCGCGCGGCTGACGGCGCGGCCTTCGTTCCGCGAGGGGGTGACGGGCTGGCCGGGTTTTCCCGTATCGGAATACGTCGCCGCGCCGCAGGCGAAAAAGCCCGAGGCGCCGCAGCGCGCGACGAAACGCACCGTGGCGGCGGTCGAAGGACATGGCCGCGATATCCGCGAGGAAAGCCTGACCGGCGCGGTGCTGGCGACCATGAAAGGCACGCAGAACCCGCGTGCCCGCGCGGTGCTGAACGCCTTTACCCGCCATCTGCACGCCTTCCTCGAAGAAGTGCAGCCGACCGAGGCGGAATGGGAATGGGGGATCGAGTTCCTGACGAAAACCGGCCACCTGTCCAAGGGCGGGCGGCAGGAATTCATCCTTCTGTCGGACGTGATGGGCGCCACGGCGCGGGTCGACCTGATCAACAACCGTTTTCCGTCGGGGGCCACGGAAAACTCGGTTCTCGGGCCGTTCTATGTCGATCCGCGCCCGACCTTCGAGAACGGTGCCGACATTTCGGCGGGCATCAAGGGCGCGCCGATGTTCTTCAACGCCCGTGTGCTGGACACCGAGGGGCGGCCCATCGCGGGCGCCAGGGTGGACATCTGGCATGCCGATGGCGATGGCGGATACGATATCCTGATGGACGGGGTCGAGGCGGCGATGCGCGGGCTGTTCCGGTCGGACTCGCAGGGGCGGGTCTGGTTCACCTCGATCCTCGCCGAAAGCTACCCGATCCCGGACGATGGCACCGTGGGTCAACTGCTGCACACCGCGCGGCGCAACATCATGCGGCCCGCCCATGTCCATGTGCGGATCGAGGCGCCGGGATACCGGCGGCTGACCACCATGCTGTTCGTCGATGGCGACCCCTACCTGGACGCCGACCCGGTCTTTGGCGTGAAACAGTCGCTGGTCGTGCCCTTCGAGAAGCGCGACGGCCAGCGCGCGCCCGACGGCAAGCCGGTGCCGCAAGGCGCCTGGTGCGTCGATTACGATTTCGTCCTGGCGCGGTCCTCGTGATGCGCGCGCCCGTCACATCTGGAGAGAGGAAGCTGCCATGTCCGGCCTGTTGACCACCCTCGTCGTTCTTGTCGTCCTGGCCATCGTCGTCGTGGTGATCCTTGCGCGGCTGTACCGCAAGGCCACGCGCGAGGTCAGCCTGATCCGCACCGGCCTGGGCGGGCAGCGCATCATCATGGCGGGCGGCGCCATCGCCTTGCCGTATTTCCACGAGGTGACAGAGGTGAACATGCGCACCCTGCGCCTCGAAGTGAAACGCTCGGGCGAGGACAGCCTCATCACCAAGGACCGCCTGCGGGTCGACATCGCGGCCAGCTTTTCCGTCGCGGTCGAGGCGGCAGAGGCCGCCATCGCCAAGGCTGCGCAAACGCTGGGCGACCGCACCTTCAACGCCGACCGGTTGCGCGACGTGGTCGAGGGCAAGCTGGTCGATGCGCTGCGCGCCGTCGCCGCCAAGATGACGCTGGACGAGCTGCACGAGGGCCGCGCCGAGTTCGTCCGCGAGGTGCGCGGGCTGATCGCCGACGACCTGGGCGAGAACGGCCTGCGGCTGCAATCGGTCTCGCTGACGGCACTCGACCAGACGCCGTTTGCCGCGCTGGACGAGAACAACGTCTTCAACGCGGTGGGCATGCGCAAGCTGGCCGAGGTCATCGCCAAGTCGAAGAAGGAGCGCGCCCAGATCGACGCCGAGACCAGCGTCGCGGTCAGCCTCGCCGCGATGGAGGCGACGCGCCGCACGCTGGAAATCGAGCGTGACGAACAGCAGGCCCGCATCGCCCAGCACCAGGAAATCGAAACGCTGAAGGCCGCGCAGACGGCGGAAATCGCCCGCCGCCGCGCCGACGCCGAGCGCGAGGCCGAGGCCGCGCGCATCGGCAAGGAAAAGGCGGTCAAGGAGGCCGAGGTCGCCCGCGACCGCGCCGTGCGCGCCGCCGAGATCGCCCGCGACCTCGAGGTGCAGGCGTCCCAGATCGCCAAGGAGATGGACCTGCAACTGAAGGAACAGGACCGCCAGATCAAGATCGCCGAAAAGGCCCGCGCCGAAAGCGCCGCGCGCGCCGCCGCTGACGTGGCCCGCGCCGAGGCGGCCAAGGCCGAGGCCTCGATCGCCACGGCACACCGCCTGGCCGAGGCCGAACGCGCCAAGATGCTGGCGCTGCTGTCCGCACAGGAAAAGGCCGAGGCCGAAAGCGCGCGCCTGCTGACGTTGGCCAAGGCCGAGCGCGCCGCTTCCGTCGACCATGCCGCCGCGCGGATGGAGGCGGCCAAGGCCGACGCCGATGCCGACCGCCAGCGCTCTGCCGCCCGCAGGGAATCGCTGCTGGCCGAGGCAGAGGGGACGCGCGCGCTGCACGAGGCGGAAAACGTGCTGGGCGACCGGCTGATCCAGATGAAGGAGGAGCTCGCCCGGATCGAGACCCTGCCCAAGGCGCTGGCCGAGATGGTCAAGCCGGCCGAAAAGATCGAGTCGATCCGCATTCACAACGTGACCGGTCTTGGTGGCACGGGTGCTGGCGGGTCAGGGAGCGGCGAAGGCAAGACGCCGGTCAACCAGGCGCTGGACTCGATCCTGGGCATGGCGGTGCAACTGCCCGCCCTCAAGACTCTGGGGGATGAGCTGGGCCTGTCCATGGGCGGCGCGATGAAGGCGGTCAAGAAGGACGAGGACGCCAAGGACTGAGCGCCTGCGGCCTCGGCGCGCCGTCCCCTTGCCCGACCCGAGGGCCAGCTCTTCGGACCGTGAAGCGGCCGTCCTGCCGGACAAGTCGAGAACCGGTCCTGATTGGGGCGGTTCCGGGCGGGACAAGGACCAATGGCCCATTCCCACGGCTAGTGGGCGGCCACATCACCAGAGCCGCTGCCGTATGCAAACCTTTCGCGTGTTGAGAAACGAAGCCGCGGTAGGACTGACGATGGTCGAGAGCCTCGACCAGGAGGCTCAGGTCTCATGGCCAGCAGACAACGGGTGCGGTAGGTGCGATGGCGGACAGAAAGACGTCCGCACACCTGTCATCACGGGTTGCGACGCGTCGCAACCCGTGGACCGGGCCCATGGTCGGCGCCAGCGCCTCGCCCTGCCGGGTCAGCAAGGCCACGGGTCCGGCTGCTGCGGGCAATACCGGCGCGCAAGGATGGATTTCGGGGTCCGCGCAGGTGCACGACGCTCCGGTTGGGGGCCCAGGGTCTGGGCCAGACAGCACTTTCCGAGCCGGTTCAGGCCTTCTTGCGCAAGGTGTTGACCTGGATGTGCGGCCAGCGTGTCACGCCGCCGTCAGTGCCGAAGTGAAACTCGAAATCCACGATCTGTTCGTATTGCAGTTGCAGGACGTCCTTGCCGTCTTCCTCGACGGTTTCGATCCACATGCGTAAGTCCATCTTGACCGCCGGCACGAAACGCCGGACCAGCGGCGTGTTGAGGATGCCGCCTTGCGGACCTGTCAATTCCCGCGTGTCCATTTCGATCAGGGTATATTGCTTGATCTTCTGGCCCTTGATCGCGTCACGCAGGATCAGGTCCGGGCGCACCGAGTAGGGATACAGGTCATGCGCCAGGATACGCTGCGTGTAGGTCTTGTTGCCGCTGGGATCGGTAGCGGGCAGCGCGGTGTCAAAGACCCAGGGCGGCGGTGGCGCGTCAAGGTCTATAGGGGTCGACGGTGTTGTGCCCGCCCCACCCATGCTGGGTGAAATCGCGAGGAAATCGAAGTCCCAGGCCGCCGGGCCGCTGGGAAACTGCGGCGCCCCCTTGTTGCTCGAAGATTTGCCGAACATCTGGACGGTGCTGCCGTGCGGGATGGTTCCGCTGCGCGCGACCGAGTAGCCGGGCACATAGACCGGCCCCTTGGCCCCGTCACCGGAGGCGAGTTCGGGAAAACCGATGTCTATCTCGACCGATGTGTCGCTGGCGGCGTGGTTGTAGATCTGGTCGAGCCAGAGATACATGCCGTTTTCTTCGTGCAGCAGGTTGTTCTCGAGATCGCGGATCGACGTGTCGTACTTTACCGCGCCGCAGAACTGTTCGTTTGCGCCCGCCCGGTTGCGGACACCGCCCTGCACCAGAGTGAAGGTCAATTCCTCGGTGTAGTTCTGACAAAGGAAACGGAACTTGCCGGGGATGGTTTCAGAGTTCGTGCCGGGGGAAGGCAGGCAGGTGGTGTGCACGCCGAGCATCTTGGACTTTGGGTCGGCGGTGACGTTGACCCAAGTGCCTTCGAGTTGTTCGAGCACCCCGTAGTTGGCCTGTTTCTGCTGGTTTTTCAACACTTCGGGTGTGAACTTGGGAGGGATGGCGACCATGTCGTTTGTCCTTTTTCAGCAGGTTGAACAGATCAGCTTGTAGACCGAGGTGTCGATCAAGGGCTTCATGTCGAGGTAGTCGACCAGAACCGACTCGGCGGTGCAGAAAGCGCCCTCGACCCAGGCCTGGTCGTTCGAGAAGGCCGAACCGATCAGGTAGACCGGCGCGCCGGTCTGGCCGGCCAGGTCCGCGGGCGCGCGAAGCCGATGCATGACATCGCAGATGTCGAAATGCGCGGCCCAGGCGTGATACCCGGCACCAAAGGGATTGCGCCCCCAGTCCATGAAGACCGTGCTGCTGGCCTGCGGGATGAGGTGCGCTGCGTCCGGGTCACCGTAGTGGACCTTGGCCAGTTGGAGGCGCAGCATCCGCTCCATCTCGGGTGGGGCTTCCTGGCCGCCTTCGAGCGGTTGCAGGTTGCGATACCCGGCGACCTCGCGTCGGTCATCGACCGAGAGTTCTAGCTGACGCCAGAATTCGACAAAGCGTTCGTCGTCGTAAGAGGCAAGGACGCCGTAGACCGGTGGCCCTTCGTAGTCCTTCAGGGCGTTATTGCCGAAATAATAGATCTGGCGCAGGGGCAGATCGGTGATCGTCGGCCCAAAGACATCGTCACTCTGGCTGCCGGAGGAGGTCAGATCCGGCGGATAGGTCGCTTCCGTCCACCATGGCCGGTCAAAGAACATCGCCACCTTGTAGGAGGGCTGCCGCACGACGGAGTCGAGGTAGTTGGCGACATTCGGTGCATTCAGGAAATCCGTGCCGCCCGCGGGCACACCGGTATAGCGACTGGCCTGGGCGACCAGTTCGACCGCCTCGGGCGGCATGGCAAGGAAGGCGCAGTCGGCGGTGAGCGTGTTCCCATCCGCCGTGTAAGGGTCCTGCGCGGTTGCAAGCCTGTAGGTGACCGCGCCGCCCTGCATCCAGATCGAGTGCAGCCGGGTGCCCTGTTTCAGTTCAAGCGTCACACCCTGTTCTACGGCCGCTTCCTGTGCCTTTTGGTAGAGTTCGACGAAGAGGCGGGAATAGCCGCCGGCGATTGTCTTGAACTTGTCGCCGGGGGCGAATTCGCCGTTGTAGAAAGCCGCGTCGGCGGCGTTCCAGTTGATGACATTCGAACTGTAGCCGCCGGCGTCGGCGGCGTAGTTGAAGCCTTCGTTGCCGGCCTGGTCATAGAAGACATTCCAATAGCCGATGTTGCTGACGATGTTTCCCGGATCGTAGACGAAGGAGTTGAAACTGTCCGGCAGCGTGCCCTTGGCGTAGAAGTGGCACTGGTCGGTCCGGGTCTTCAGGTCGGCCCCGCCGGTGACAAGGTTCGAGATGTTGGTAAAGAGATCCGAGGCCGGTGCCGCGTTGTTGCCCGGGGTGTCGTAGGGCGCCTTGACCTCGTCCTGCCCGGGTCCGATCTGGTTCTGATAGAAATGCTCGCCGCGCAGAAAGAACAGCGGGTTCGTCGTGGTCAGAAAGTCCCTCACGTCGTCGTGCAACCCGAGATTCCAGATCGTCTGGGTCACGAGACGGTGGCCCGCTGAGGGCGTATCGGTGGGCTGGCCGTCCTGGCCGGTCTCGAACTGCGTCAGGTCCCATTCACTGAAGCGCATCCCGCCGATCTCGATGTAGGTGGCGTTCAGATCCTGCCCCTCTCCCGAGGCCGTGCGGACGTGGTGCGAGCAGATGCGGCCGGCGGGCTGCCGGTGCAAGCCGTTGCCCTCGAAATCGTAAGTGCCCCATTCGTATAGCGTAATCGTGTCCCCCGCGACGGCCTTGCCACCGGTCAGGAGCCGCCACACGGTATAGAGCCCGGCGGGGCCCGCTCCGAAGATTGCGTAGGTCTGTGTCATGACATCTCTCCGGGCCTCATGTCGCTTGGTTCCAGTCGATCGAGAATTTGTTCAGAGGGATGCTGTAGTGGCCGTAGACCAGCTCGGTTTTCGGCGCGCTCAGCATCTGGACGATCATGTCCCCCATGATGGGGATGTACTTGCCGGCCCAGCCGGCTGTGTAGGTCACGATGTTGGAATGCGGGCTGCCCCAGGCAGGCGTATAGTCGAGCAGCAATTCGCGCGAGGGGTCCTTGGCCAAGGCGATCAGACAGGTCGAGGTGAAGCGCGGCGACGGGTCGAGGCCGGTCATGTGGTCCCTGACCCATTGCGCATTCAGTTCGAGGCTTTTGGCGTTGGGTGCAAAGCTGCGCTGGGCGGGATCTGCCAGGATCCTGTCGGGGAAGTCGGTGGCGACGCGGGCATAGCCGGGATGTGCCCAGTCGACTTCGGGGAATCCGTAGAACAGGGCACTGTCGCTCGGCGACTGGAAGACAAACCACGTCGGCAGATGCGTGGCAGGCGCGGTCACGGCGAAATAGGCCGAGGACATCTGCCAGATGTCGATGCCCAGCGAGAGACCCAGAGGTTTCAACGTATCGTTGACATAGGCGCCGGCACAGATGGCAAGCCGGGCGCCGTAATAACTGCCGCTTGCCGTCCTGACCGTGACTCCCGCGCCGCTCTCCGTCATGTCGGTCGCGGGTTCCCATTCATGGATTTCCACCAGTCCCGTAGCAAGGGCAGCATCCAGCGCCGCCTCTTCTGTTGCCTTCAGGTCGATGATTCCGCCGCTGGCCTGGAAAAAGCCTTCGTAGTCCTGTGGCAAGGCCTTGAAAGGAAAGCGTGCCTCGATCTGGGCTGCGGTCAGTTTCGTGTAGGGGATGTGCAGGGCATCCATGACCTTTTCGGCCGCCGCGATCCCGCCTTCCTGCGAATCGAGACTGGGGTCCCCGAACCAGAGGCTGCCGTTCTGCCGGATCAGGGTCTTCTGCGTGTGACCCTGAAGCTCTGCCCAGAACGTCTGTGACGCCAGCGACAGTTCAGCCATGTAGCGTTGCGCATATTGCAGGCGGAATTGCCGAGAGGCCCCGGCGGAACTGCCGTCATCGTTCAACACGCCGTATTTTTCCAACACCAGCGTCCGCCACCCGCGCCGGGCGGCGTTCCAGGCTGTTGAAAGTCCGATTGCGCCGCCGCCGATCACGATCAGATCGAAGCTTTCGTCGGGCATATCGATGTCCCCCCTGACGCCCTCTGCCGTTTTTCGGCATTTCGGGCCTGAACCGTTTCGCCGCATATGGGCGGTGGATAATCGCCGCGCCCCTCCTTCAAGAGACCCTGCGCCGAGCTGGAATCATTTCATCCTATTCGTGCGCTCATCGATTGCATGATGTCTTATGTGGGGCGACGAATGAACTATCGGTTACGCTGAATTGAAAGGTCCTTTCTTTCTATCAATGCAGCGATACCATTCGAAAAAACCACAATAAGAACACGTGCGCAGTTTCAATAGTGACCCCCTCAAACGCGAAAGGAAGAGGGATCACCAAAAGGTTGTATTGATTCTCGTCGCACAACCATTCATCACATGGCTGCAGTCTGTCAAGGAAACTGCGCTGCGGCGCGCAATGGGTCCCGAGGCCGTGCAACACGGCGCCCCCGGTTCCTCTCATGTCGCGGACAGACGGGCGTCTTCGTCAACCCTTGAGGGACTGGGTTGCCGAGAGACCGCTTTCTGACCGCTGAAAGCGCCGAACTTCTTGCCGTTGAGAACGGCGCAGCAGGCTTCGGACGAGGTCAGATCGGTTTGGGGAAATGCCTTGTAGACAAAGAAAGTATCGCCACCGCTATCGCCGCGGAGGGGGGATTCAATGTGGGTGAAGCGGTCCCTGTCGATGAGGGTTTCTGAGGAAGCAGCAACTCAGGGTTGACGGTGTCCAGGCTGATGCGGTCATCTGGAACACCTCCTTACGGTCGCCGATGCCGGCCATGGCGTGGTGCCCGGCATGCACGAGGAGTGTGTCACTCGGAGCCAGGGGCCTGGCGTTGAAAAGCGGTTGCGAGTGTCTGCTCCTCGCATGAGAGTTGCTCTGCCGCGATATGCGTATTGGCGGCATGATTGTTGCAAAGGGAGTCATGATTTTTTCTCTCACCCGCCGGTGATGCAATGGAGAAATTCCGCTCTGCGTGAAGGCGGAATGACTTTGGGGAGCAAGTGTTATTTGTGAAGCCTTTTGAGGATTTTGGCAAAGCGCTCGGTATTTTCCGTATTGGGGTGGGCGAATCAAGCATCGACACATGTTGGGTTGAATGGGGTGCCGCCAGCAGTCGAGAATGCCGTTTCTGACCAGACTTTGTTTCCTGTATCGAGATGCACCGGGAGGACGCAGGATGACGACAAACGCTGCCATCGAAGAACTCTGGATTTGTCCGCCGCTGGCACCTGCTCGTTTCGGGCAACTCGATAAGCCGATGGTGAATTTTCACTGGGAACAGAACGACTATTCTTCCCACGGGACAGCGGAAACAGTGATCCGGTCGACCATCGCCTTCAAGGTGGGCGAGGATGGCTGTATATCCGCCTATATGCCCACCGAAATCCGCTTTCGCGACCGGGAGAGCTGCGAGGACCAGTGGAGATGGCTGCCGGTGGCATCATTCTTCGCGTTGCACGGCGGCTGGACAATGGTGCCAAAGGGCCGATCACCACCGACGTACCCGAGGCTTGCCGTCTGACACTTGGCGATCTGACGTGGCGCATCCATGCCGCCAATCGCAAAGCGTTTCGCTAGACCGGGGGCTAGGTGTTTGATCCCACGGTTTGTTGGTGTGATCCTTTCGCAGGAATGGAAGGAAGCACTATGGGACAAGTTCGTCACGGCTGCGCCACGACCACGCACGCCGTCAGAGCTGCAATACAGCGATCGCAAGCTTCGCTCGCGGAACTG
>NZ_JAGTUU010000003.1 GCF_018224955.1 Thetidibacter halocola | reverse complement strand
TCTGACACCGGCGCCATTGCGCCGACCCGAAGGGCCGCCCGGGACATCCCGCGCGGCCCTTTCCCGTTTCCACGGCCCGCAAACATCCCGAAGGCCGCGCCGCAGACGCGGCGGGCACAGCCCTCATGATCCCGAAAGGACCACACGCGCGCCGGTCGGTCAGACCGTCACGCCGCCACGCGCGCGCCGGGTGCCGCGCACAGCGCGAAACCCGGCAGATCCGGTGCGCCGCAGGCGCGCCTCCGGATCGATCCGAGGGAAAGGCGCGCGACCCATCAAGCCGGCCGTCTCAGACCAGCGTGATGTCGCTCAGCAGACCCGCGTTGGAGGCAAGGCCCTCGAAGGTGATGCTGTCGCCGCCGCCGAAATCCAGCACCAATGTGCCGGTCGACGTGTCGGACAGCGTGTTCAGCCGCGCCTGCGTCAACGGTCCGCCCCAGAGCGCGGAGTCGATCTGCAACGCGTCGACGCCCACGGCGTAATCGGCCACCGTGTCGCGGTCGATCGACGCGGCAAAGACGAAGGTATCGGCGCCACCCTCGCCATACAGCGTATCGTCGCCGCCTCCCGCGTTGATCGTGTCGTCCCCGGTGCCGCCAAACACCGCGTCACGGCCGAACTCGCCGGTCTGGGCGGTGTCGAACCACAGGTCGTTGCCATCTCCGAGAAAGCCCCGATCGCGCCCGTTGCCGCCCGCCGCCACGTCGTCGCCGCCGCCGCCGACCAGCGTGTCATCGCCCTGTCCACCGTATAGCGTGTCATTGCCGAGCCGCCCGAGGACGGAGTCGCTGCCATCCTGGCCATAGAACAGGTCATCGCCCGCGCCACCGCCGATCGTGTCATCGCCTGCCCCGGCATAGACTGTGTCCCGGCCCGAGACGCCGCCTTGGGTGTTGTCGATGAACAGGTCGTCGCCATCGCCCAACCAGGCCGCGTCGCGCCCGTCGCCGCCCTCGACCGTGTCGTTGCCGACGCCGCCCTCCAGCGTGTCGTCGCCCTGGCCGCCTCCGACATAATCGTCGCCATCGCCGCCAGAGACACTGTCGGCGCCGAATTGACCATCAAGCGAGTCGTTGCCGCCGCCGCCCAGGATGGTGTCCTTGCCGCCATTGCCAAGCACCGTGTCCTCGCCGAACTGAACCTGGTCATTGTCGCGAAAGATGTCATGGCCCTTGCCCAGCGTGATGCTGTCGCGCCCGTTGCCGCCGGTCACATCGTCATGCCCATCGCCCGCGTCGATCACGTCGTCCTGGTCGCCGCCATCGATGGTATCGGCGCCGTCGCCCCCTTCGATCGTGTCAGCGCCAAGCCCACCTTCGATTACGTCGTTCGAACTGGCGAGGGCAGCGCCACCATCCTCGAACCGGACGTCACCATTGACGGTCAGCGCCGGGCCGACCTGCGCGACCAGCGCCTCACCCGCCGCGTCGACCTGCCAATATCCGGCCATGTCGGCATAATCAGCCGGACCGACCGGGCCGAAGGCATCGGCGGCGATGTCGCCTGTCGTACGCGTGCCATCCCAAAGTCGGATATCGCCGATGCCGCCCTGCAGATCCTGAAGCGAACTGAACCCGCCGCCGAGATTGTCCTGATCCTGGCCGAAGACCAGCGTACCCCCCGCCGCAAGCGTGGTCTGCGCCGCAGGGATCCCAACCTCGTTCCAGACGGTGACCCCGTCGAGGGAAATGCGGACAAATCCCGCCAGACCATCCCATTCCACGGACAGGCCGTGCACATCGCCATCGTAGAACGCCGCCACCGGAACCGTCGTGTTGACCACCTGGTTGTTGATGATGATACGCAGGTAGCGTTCGCTGTTTTCCACCGTCGTATCGGTGGTGATCACGGTGAACGCGTTGTAGATCGTCCCCACCGCGTAGGACATGATCGTGTAGACATTGGTGCCGACCCCCTGGCCCGAGGTGTCCTCGAGCTTGACCAGGGCCTCCATCGTCAGGGCGGTCGTGGGCATGTCGGCAAAGCCCGAAACGCTCAGGTAATCCGGGCCATAGCTGCCGCCCTCGTTCAGAAAGAGCAGGTCCGGCAGGGCCGTGGCCGCCGCACCGCCATCGCCGAAGATCACGTCGCGCCCACCGCCGCCGATCAGCGTGTCGTTGCCCTGGTTGCCGCGCAGCGTGTCGTTGCCCGCGTCGCCGTCCAGACGCTCGTGCCCGGCGCTGCCGGTCAGGGTGTCGTCGCCGCCCGTGCCGATCACCGCCTCGACGCCCGCGATTTCGCCGGACAGGTCCAGCCCGACCTGTGCCTCGGTGATCTCGAAACGCGGCAGGCCGGGATCGGCCGCGTAGTCATCAGTATCCGGCAGGACGCGGGTCAGGTCGCCCGCATCGTTGGCAAAGATCGGATCGGTTTCGAGAACATCGCGCGGCGTCATCGACACCCCGTTGAACAGGCGCGCCTCGGTGGTGCCAGTGTCGTTCCAGACGGGCAGATTGGTATCCAGCGTCCCGGCCCAGGAACCGGTCGTCAGGTTCACGCTCACCGCGCCGGGCCGGCCAGCAAAGTTGAGGCTGTCGAACCCGCCCCCGCCGACGACCGAAGCATCGCCCTCGGACACGAGGAACGTGTCGTCGCCCGGCCCTCCGATCAGCAGGTTGCGGCCCGCGCCACCGCCCAGCACGTCGTCGCCATCGCGGCCCAGCAGCGTGTCGTCGCCGTCATTGCCCGCCAGCGCGTTGTCGCCGCGGTTGCCGATCAGGATGTCGTCGCCCTGGCTGCCGACGAGGTTCTCGATCTCGTAGATCTCGGACCGGCCAAAGGCGCCATGCGCCTCGCCATCGGGGCCGCGGGTGTTGACGCTGACGCGGATGCCGTCCGACAGCATCACCCGCACGCCGCCGAACAGGCCCGCGATGATGGACCCGTCCTTGGTCTCGGGCCGGGCGTTGACGAAGGTCAGCGTGTCGATCCCGTCGCCACCGTCGACCGTGTCCGAGGTCGCCGCCGTTGTGCCGCTGGCGCCGGGATGGATCAGGTCGTCGCCGTCGCCGCCCTCGATAAGGTCGGCCCCGCCGCCCCCGAAGATCACGTCATCGCCGCCGCGCCCGACCAGCGTGTCGTTGCGCGACAGGCCGATGAAACGCTCGTTGCCGTCCGTGCCCTCGAACACCGCCGACACGCGGTCAGAGGCGATCAGCCCCTCGACGTCGAACACCAGCGCGTTGATGTAGCCCGCCCAGCTCGATCCGAAGGGCGCGGGCGAATACATCGCAAAGCGCGCCAGGTCGACCCCGATACGGGTGATGTCGCCGACAATCGGCATGTCGAAACTGACCACGTCATTGCCCGCGCCGCCGCGCACGATGGGCAGGTCCAGCGGATTGCCGTTGTTGAATCGCTGCAGGTAGATCAGGTCGTCGCCGTCGCCGCCCTCGACATCCGACTCCATGCCGGAGATCGCGGCGCGCAGCGTGTCGTCCCCCTCCCCGCCATAGAGGCTGCCGGATTCCTCGATCAGTTCGAGATAGTCGTTGCCGTCCTCGCCATACAGCACGTTGGTGTGGCTGCCGTCGTTGGCCTGCCGCCGGATCAGCACGTCGTCGCCCGCACCGCCGTAGACGGTGTACGAGCCCCTGCCCTTGTCGAACAGGTTGTCGTCGCCGTCGCCCAGAAGGAACACCTCGATGTTGTCGGCGTCGCCGCTGAAGATCGTCGACGGCACGGCGACGGCCGAGGGAATGCCTTCGGCGTCGACCAGCGCCTCGGTGTCCTGGCTCTCGACCGCGCGCAGGTCCATGCCCGCGCCAAAGAGGTTTTCCAGCGACCAGCGCACGTCCGTGTAGCCGCGCAGATCCAGCGTGTCGATGCCTGTGCCGCCGTCGAAATCGCCGCGATCCGCCGTGGAATAAAGCGTGTCATCGCCGAACCCGCCCGCGATCCGCGTCGCGCCATCGCTGTAAAGGATGTCGTCGCCACCGCCACCGTCGATGGTCAGGCTGTCGTCGCCCGAATCCGCGCCGCGGATCGTGTCGTCCCGGTCCGATCCCACGATGGTCTCGATATCCACGAACGTGTCGGTGGCGATCACCGCGCTCAGGTCGGCGGTCATGTGCTGGACGGTGCGCGCCTCGGCATCGATCCGCAGCCGGCCCGTGGCGGGCAGCGAGCCGTTGACGATGGTGAAGCCTGTCGGCGGGACGATGTCGTATTGCACCGTGTTGTTGGAATAGATCAGGCTGTCGAGCCCGGCGCCGCCGTCGTAATGGTCGGCCTCGCCCGTGCTGGGCCCGCCGATCAACGTGTCGTTGCCCGCCTCGCCAAAGATGCGGTCGGCGCCCGGCCCGCCGATGATCAGGTCGCGCCCGCCGCCGCCAAGGATCAGGTCGTCGCCGCCCTCGCCGGTCAGGTAGTCGTCGGAATCGTTGGCCTGGATGAAATTCGCGCGCTCGGACCCGAAGACGCTGACATTGCGGTTGTCCTGGATCACCACGTCCTCGATCGAGTTCAGGTAATCGCTGTTGGCCGACCCGCCGACCAGCGCGCGCCCCTCCCAGATCTTGGGACTGGCCGCGCCATCGTTGTAGCCGCTTTCGCTGTAGAGGAAGATCGACGTCGTGGAGCTGCTCGACGGGTCATCCTCCAGCAGCCACGTGTCGGTGCCGCCATCCGCCGGGTCGGGCACGACGCCGGTATAGACCTCGCCCGAGCCGTCGATGCTGTCCTGCCCGGCGGTGTGGACGAACAGCTCGTTCTCGGCCGAGCCGATCAGCACATCGTTGCCCGGCGTGCCGCCGGTCTGCACCACGCCCGCCTGGATCAGGCCGTCGAGGTCGTAGAACCCGTCGAGAAAGGCGAAGTTCTCGATCCCGTAGACGATCTCGAACCCGTATTTCCCGCCCTTGTCGTAGATCACCAGCGGTGCCGACTCGGACACCTTGATGAAGGTGAAGCGGCTGAGTTGCCCGGGCAGCAGCAGCCAGTCCGATCCGCTGTCGCCGCCGAACAGCACGTCCTTGCCACCGCTGGCCACGAACAGGTCGGAAGCATTGCCCGCGGTGCCGCCCGGTGCGCCGTCCACGGTATCGTCGCCGTCAAGCGCGTTCAGGATGTCGCCCTGCACATCGCGCCCGTCCAGCGCCTCGGAGGCGTTGGTGCCAAAGCGCAGCGCAAAACCCGAGGCCGCCTCGAACTGTTCCAGCAGTTGCGTCCGCAGGTCGGCCACGATCTGGTCGATCTGCGCGCTCCACTCGTCGATCAGCGCCTGCACCTCGTCCAGCACGGCGTCGATGCGGCCCGTGACCTCGTCGAAGATACCGAGATCGGGCAGGAAATCGGTGATCCGGTCGCCGATCCGGTCCATGATGGCGGAGATGCCCAGCGTTTCGAGGATCCAGTCGATCACCGGCCCCACGGTGATGTCGAAGATGAACCCCACCAGGTCCAGCGCCCATTCGATCGGCTTCAGCGCCGCATGCACCGCCTTGAGCGGGTTGCTGATGAAGCTGAGCGCCCCGTTGATCTGGCCAAACTGCGCCGAGACGTCGCCGATGGCGTCAAAGACATTGACCCCCGGCAGGCTGGGCGCGTCGAAACTGGCGATCAGCCCGTTGAAATCGACAACCAGCGATTCATACAGCGTGTTGACCGCATCCAGCGCGTCGTTGATCCCGACCGTGGCCAGCGCGCTGTCGAACGTGGCCTCGAGCCCGTCGAAGGCGCCGCCATCGTTTTCAAAGACCAACTGAGCCAGTTGGATCGTGACGTAATACTCCTTGAGTTCGGTTTCGACCTGCTCCAGCACCTTGCCGGCGTTGTCGAGGAAATCCTCTGCCTGCTGGAGCTTGTCGATATACTGACCGTTCTCGATCTTCTCGCGCAGCTGGCCGGCGCGGAAGGTGACATGCGTCGCGACTTCCTCGACCCGCTCCAGCACCCGGTCGAACAGCTTGGACGGCACCTTGAGCGGGCCGACCTTTTCCGTGACCTTCAGCGTGAAGCGGAAGGACTTGACCGTGCTCAGGAAACTGTCGGCCTGCTTTTCCAGTTGCACGACCTGTTCCAGCGTCTTGCGGCTGACCTTCATCAGCGCCTCGGCGATCTCGGCCTTGTCACCGAGATCGTCGACATTGGTGATCGAGCGTTCGATGTTGTGCTCGAGTTCGTGAAGCTCGGTGGGAAAGTTCGTGTCGCCCTCGACGGTGCTGTGGCTGAGCGCGTAGCGCGGAACGGCCTCGCTCGTCTCTTCGGGCTGCGGTTCCCGGGTCACGATACTCGGCAGGGCCGCGTCGGTGCGATCCACCACCGGCGGCACGGCATCGCGCCCCCCGCTCCAGAGGCCGCGCAGGGCCGAGTCCATGGCAAGCGTGCTGGTCTGCGTGGCCAGCGTTGTGTCACGCCGTTCTGACCCCATGCGCCACAGGGGCAGGCCCGGCCGTTCGATCCAAAGGGAAAAACCGGTCCGTTCTGCGGGCAAAGCCGCAGCAACCTTGAAATCCAGCATCGTACAACGTCCTTAGAAAAAACTAATTTTGCCGGAAAAGAGTGCGGCAAGAGGGGCTCTCGATCAACAAAAAGAAGCCTGCGCAGTGCATTTTCATGCCATGCCTGCAACCAGCGCACCGCCTTCCGGACAGGCAGCGACGTGTCATTTGGGCAACCCGCCCCCCCTGCGGCCGCGACGGCCTTTACACCGCCGGGGCGAATTGATCTGCTTCGGGCAAGCAAGGGAAACGGGCACGCGCATGGCGATCACGGCAAGCATCCACCATCTCACGCATTACAAGTACGACCGGCCAGTCACGCTGGGGCCGCAGATCATCCGGCTGCGCCCGGCGCCGCATTCGCGTACGCGGGTGATCTCGCATTCGCTCAAGGTCAGCCCCGGCGGGCACTTCGTGAACCACCAGCAGGATCCCTACGGCAACTGGCTGGCGCGCTTCGTCTTTCCGGAACCGGTGACGGAATTCCGCATCGAGGTCGACCTTGTGGCCGACATGACGGTCTACAACCCGTTCGACTTCTTCGTGGACGAAGAGGCCAATACCTGG
This sequence comes from Thetidibacter halocola, assembly GCF_018224955.1. Lineage (GTDB taxonomy): Bacteria > Pseudomonadota > Alphaproteobacteria > Rhodobacterales > Rhodobacteraceae > Thetidibacter > Thetidibacter halocola. Next base: position 586,498 of record NZ_JAGTUU010000003.1, on the reverse strand, counting down.
CCGTTCGAGTATCCAGAGGAATTCCGCAGCGATCTTGAGATCTACCGCAAGCCCGAGCCGGCGGGGCCGCACCTGACCGACTACATGGCGACGATCCCGCGCGACCGGATGAACACCGTCGACTTCCTCGTCGACATCAACATGAAGCTGCAACAGCACATCGAGTATATCGTGCGGCTGGAGCCTGGGGTGCAGACGCCCGAGGAGACCTTGCAGCACCAGCGCGGATCGTGCCGCGACACGTCCTGGCTGCTGGTGCAGATCCTGCGACACCTCGGCTTTGCCGCGCGGTTCTGCTCGGGTTACCTGATCCAGCTGAAACCGGACCTGGTGGCGCTGGACGGGCCGGCGGGCACCGATCACGACTTCACCGACCTGCACGCCTGGTGCGAGGTCTTCCTGCCCGGCGCGGGCTGGATCGGGCTGGACCCGACCAGCGGCCTGCTGACCGGCGAAAGCCATATCCCGCTGGCCGCGACGCCGCATTACCGCAACGCAGCCCCCATCGTCGGCGGATTTGCCGCGCCGCCGGGAACCGAGACCACCTTCGACTTCAAGATGGAGGTGATGCGCACCGCCGAGCATCCCCGCATCACCAAGCCCTTCTCGGACGAAGCCTGGGAGGCGCTGGACGCGCTGGGGCAGAAGGTCGATGACGCGATCAAGGCGCAGGACATCCGCCTGACGATGGGCGGAGAGCCCACTTTTGTCTCGATCGACGATTTCGAAAGCGACGAGTGGAACACTGCCGCCGTGGGCCCCACGAAACGCGACCGCGCCGACATGCTGATCCGCCGCTTGCGCGACCGGTTCGCGCCGGGCGGATTCCTGCATTACGGCCAGGGCAAGTGGTATCCGGGCGAGACGCTGCCGCGCTGGACCTTCTCGCTGTATTGGCGACGCGACGGCAAGCCGATCTGGAAGGACGCGAAACTGGTCGCGCCCGAGACCCAGACCGGCGCCACGGCCAAGCAGGCCGAACAATTCATGGCGGGGTTTGCCGAGGCGCTGGGTGTGGGCCAGGATTATGTCCATCCGACCTACGAGGATCCGGCGGAGTGGATTCTGAAGGAAGCCGACCTGCCGTGGAACGTGACGCCCGAGGACTCCAAGCTGAAGGATCCGGAAACCCGCGCCCGCATCGCCCGTGTGTTCGAACGCGGCTTGCAGAACCCGGCGGGTTACGTCCTGCCCGTCCAGCGCTGGCAGGCCAAGGCCACGGGGCACCGCTGGCGCTCGGAACGCTGGCGGACGCGGCGCGGCCACCTGTTCCTGGTGCCCGGCGACAGCCCGGTGGGCTTTCGCCTGCCGCTGGGCTCGCTGCCTTTCGTGGCGCCCTCGGCCTATCCTTACGTCTACCCGACCGACCCATCTTTCCCCCGCGAACCCCTGCCCGACTACCAGGCCGACCGCGGCCGACTGATCGAGGAAATCACCCGCATCGCCGCCGAGGAACGCGCGCGACGCGGCGACACGATGACCGACCGCGAGGCTTCGGGCGTGGCCGCACCCACGCCCGGCCACGAACAACCGGTATCCGAGGCGCGCGACGCCGGTGATCGCCAGACCCTGATGGAGCAAACGATCGACGCAGGCGGCGGCGCGGTGCGCACCGCCGTCGCTATCGAGCCGCGCGATGGCCGGCTGTGCCTTTTCATGCCGCCGGTCGAGGCGCTGGAGGACTACCTTGAACTCATCGCCATCGCCGAGGATACGGCCGAAAAGCTGGGCCTGCCGATCCATATCGAGGGCTACACGCCGCCCTCCGATCCGCGTTTGAACGTGATCCGGGTCGCGCCCGATCCCGGCGTGATCGAGGTGAACGTGCACCCGGCGCATGACTGGCAGGATTGCGTCGACATCACCACCGCCGTCTACGACGAGGCGCGGCTGACGCGGCTGGGCGCCGACAAATTCATGATCGATGGCCGCCACACAGGCACCGGCGGCGGCAACCATGTGGTCGTTGGCGGCGCCACGACGCATGACTCGCCCTTCCTGCGGCGGCCCGACCTGCTGAAATCGCTGATCCTGCACTGGCAGCGGCACCCGTCGCTGTCCTACCTGTTCTCGGGCATGTTCATCGGCCCGACTAGCCAGGCGCCCCGGATCGACGAGGCGCGTCATGACACGCTGTACGAGCTGGAAATCGCGCTGGCGCAGATCCCGGCCCCGGGACAGGGCGATGCGCCCCTGCCCTGGCTCACTGACCGGCTGCTGCGCAACATCCTGATCGACGTGACCGGCAACACCCACCGCGCCGAGATCTGCATCGACAAGCTGTTCTCGCCCGATGGCCCTACCGGACGCCTGGGCCTGGTCGAGTTCCGCGGCTTCGAGATGCCGCCGGACGCGCGCATGTCGCTGGCCCAGCAAGTGCTGATCCGCGCGCTGCTGGCGCGGTTCTGGGCCGAGCCGCTGCAAGGCAGGCCGGTGCGCTGGGGCACCACGCTGCATGACCGCTTCATGCTGCCGCATTTCCTGTGGCAGGACTTCCTCGACGTATTGCGCGACCTCGGCGATCACGGGTTCCAGTTCCGCCCCGAGTGGTACGAGGCGCAGAAGGAGTTCCGTTTCCCGTTCTGCGGCGAGGTCGAATACGAGGGCGTCCACCTGCAACTGAACCAGGCGCTGGAGCCCTGGCACGTGCTGGGAGAACGCGGCGCGATCGGCGGCACGGTGCGCTATACCGACAGTTCGGTGGAGCGGATGCAGGTACAGCTGACGGCGACCGACCCCAGCCGGTACATCGTCACCTGCAACCGCCGCGCCGTGCCGCTGGCGGCAACGGAGTCCAGCGGTGTGCGCGTCGGCGGCGTGCGTTTCAAGGCATGGCAGCCGGCCGAGGCGCTGCACCCGGTCCTGCCGGTCAACGCGCCGCTCGTCTTCGACATCTTCGACACCTGGACGGGTCGCGCGCTGGGCGGCTGCACCTATCACGTCGCCCATCCTGGCGGGCGAAGCTATGACACCTTCCCGGTCAACCAGAACGAGGCCGAGGCGCGCAGGCTGGCGCGCTTCGAGAAGATGGGGCACAGTCCCGGCAGCTACTGGCCCGCGCCGGAAACCCCGCATCCGGAGTTCCCGATGACGCTGGACCTGCGGAGGGCCCCCGAGATCTGAGATGAACAAACCCGAAGACCTCTTGCGCAGCGACGCGGCCCGGCGCCTGCTGGACGGCTATCAGCCGCCCCCCGGCGTCGAGGACGAGATGCTGCGCGACGACGGCACCTTGCGGCCGATCTGGGCATCGATGCTGCGCCACCTGGCGCAGCAATCGCCCGAGGTTCTGGCGCAGCGCTTTGCCCGGGGCGAGCAATACCTGCACGACACCGGGGTCTATTTCCGCCAGTATACAAAGGACGGCTCGACCGAGCGCGACTGGCCGCTGTCGCATGTGCCGGTCCTGATCCACGACACTGAATGGCAGGGCCTGGCCGATGGGCTGCGCCAGCGCGCCGACCTGTTGGAACAGGTCATGGCCGATCTTTACGGTGAGGGGAGACTGGTGCGCGACGGGCTGCTGCCTGCCGAACTGGTGGCGCGCAATCCGGAATGGCTGCGCCCGATGGTCGGGGTCAAGCCACGCTCGGGCCATCACCTGCATTTCCTCGCCTTCGAGGTGGGCCGCTCGCCCGATGGCAGCTGGATGGTGCTGGGCGACCGGGCGCAGGCGCCTTCAGGTTCGGGATTCGCGCTGGAAAACCGCGTCGCCACGGGCCGCACCTTTCCTGAACTCTTCGCCGAGTCGAACGTGCACCGGCTGGCCGGGTTCTTTCGCCAGTTCCGCGACGCTCTGAACGGGCTGCGCGGCGATGGCGAGGGCCGTGTCGGCATCCTGACGCCCGGCCAGCATGTCGATACCTATTACGAACATGCCTATATCGCGCGCTACCTCGGCTTTCTTCTGCTGGAGGCGGGTGAGCTTGCGGTGGATCGTGGCCGCCTGACGGTGCGCACGATCAACGGCGCGGTGCCGCTGGACGTCCTGTGGCGCCGGCTCGATTCCAACTCGGCCGATCCGCTGGAACTGGACGAAGCCTCGGCCATCGGCACGCCGGGCCTGGTCTCGGCACTGCGGTCCGGCGGGCTGTGCATGGTCAACGCGCTGGGGTCCGGCGTTATGGAAACGCGCGCCTTCCTGGCCTTCCTGCCGCGCATCGCCGAGCGGCTGCTGGACGCGCCGCTGGCCTTGCCCAACATCGCGACGTGGTGGTGCGGCCAGCAGAAGGAACGCGCCTACGTGCTGGACCATCTCGACCGGATGCTGATCGGTCCGGCCTATTCGACCGGCCTGCCCTTCGACAGCGAAAGCCCGACGGTGCTGGGCGGCCAGTTCCGCCGCAACAGCGAACAGCCCGTGCGCGACTGGATCGCGCAGGACGGCCGCAACCTTGTGGGACAGGAGGCGGTGACGCTGTCCACCACCCCCGCCATGATCGACGGCAAGTTGCAACCGCGCCCGATGGTCCTGCGGGTCTTCGCCGCGCGCACGCCCGAGGGCTGGGCGATCATGCCAGGCGGCTATGCCCGGATCGGCCGCACGATAGAGCCCACGGCGCTGGCGATGCAGGCGGGCGGATCGGTGGCGGATGTCTGGGTCATGTCCGACGAGCCGGTACAGGCCGAAACCCTGCACCCGGCCAGCGACGCCGCCTTTTCGCGCAAGTTCCCGGTGCTGCTGCCGGCGCGGTCGGCCGACAACCTCTACTGGCTGGGCCGCTACGTGGAACGCTCGGAAACCGCGGTGCGGCTGTTGCGTGCCTATCACCGCCGGCTCGAGGCCTATGGCCCCGACGCCCTGCCCCTGACCGACCGCATCGCCGCGCATCTGGAAACCTTCGGGCTGGACGTGGACGAACCGCTGCCCGCCGGGTTGCTGGCGTTGCTCGAACAGTCGCGCGGTTGCGCTTCGAAGGTGCGCGACCGGTTCTCCACCGATGGCTGGAACGCGCTGGCCGACCTCGCCGCGACCGCGCGGCGGATGCGCGGATCGGTCGAGCCCGGCGCCGACGCGGTGCAGGTCATGGGGATCCTGCTGCGCAAAATCGCCGGTTACTCCGGCCTGGTACACGAGAACATGTTCCGCTTTGACGGATGGCGGTTCCTGACCATCGGGCGGGCGCTGGAGCGCGCCGACCAGACCGCCGCGCTGCTGACCGCCTTTGCCGATCCCGATGCACCCGAGGGCGGCTTCGACCTGGCGGTGGAACTGGGCGACAGCGTGATGACCCATCGCCGCCGCTATACGGTCGAGACCAACCGGGCCACGGTGATCGACCTGCTGGCGCTGGACGCGGACAACCCGCGCTCGGTCTTCTTTCAGGTCAACATCGTCAAGGACGAAGAGGACAAGCTGGCGCGCAACCGCGGCGCGGCGCGCTCCAGCCCGGTCGCGCGGCAGGTGCTCCCGCTTTGGACGGCGCTGTCCGTCGCGGAGCCTGCAGACCTGTCCACCGCCCGCCTGGTCGATATCCGAAGCGAACTGTCCGCCATCTCGGACGCGCTGACCGCGCGCTACCTGTCCTGACGCCCATGCTGTATGATATCCGCCTGACGCTCGCCTACGATTACGCCAGCCCGGCCGAGGCCAGCCGAACGCTGCTGCGCATCCTGCCGCGCGACCTTGACCGGCAAGAGGTGCTGGAGGGCGTCGTGACGGCCGACCCGCCAGCCAGCTGGCGGCAGGAAGGCACGGATTTCTTCGGCAATCACACCGTCGAGATGACCCATGAATTCAGCCTGACACAGCTGTCCTTCACCTTTACCGGGCGGGTGCGGCGGGACGAGACCGATGCAGGCCTGGACCTGAGCACGACGCTGGCGGAGCTGGCGACCGAGATCGAGGCGATCGACAGCATCGGTGCCGACAGCCCGCACCATTTCCTCGCCCCCTCGCCGCGCGTCCCGCACGAGCCCGAGATCGCGGCCTTTGCCCGCGCCTGCCTGAAGCCAGACATGACGACGCTGGCCGCGGCGCAGGCGGTGGCGGCCGCGCTGCACGAGCGGTTCGAATTCGACCCGACCGCGACCGACGCGACCACGGCACCGATCGTGGCCTTTCGAAACCGCCGCGGCGTCTGCCAGGACATGAGCCACGTCATGATCGCCGCGCTGCGCGAGATCGGGATCCCGGCGGGCTATGTCTCGGGCTTCCTGCGCACGGTGCCGCCCAAGGGGCAGGAGCGGCTGGAGGGCGCCGACGCAATGCATGCCTGGGTGCGCTGCTGGTGTGGCCACGAGATGGGCTGGATCGAGATCGACCCGACCAACGACATGCTGGCCGGGGCCGACCATGTCACCGTGGCCTTCGGCCGCGACTATTCCGACGTGGCCCCGGCGCGTGGGTCGCTGCGCACGGCGGGTGCGCATGTGTCGGGGCATGGCGTCGACGTGGTGCCGGTAGACTGAGGGCGCATGGGGGCTGCCCCCGCCTCCCTTCGGGAGCCGCCCCGGGATATCCGGGGCCAGAAGAAACCGACGCTCAGCGCAGCAGGCCCCGCAGGGCCGTCGGGCGGTCGATGACGCCAAGGGGCGCGCCATCCTCGATCACCGCCAGCGGCGTGTCGGCCTCGGCCAGCAGCGCGAGGATCTGGCGCAATGGCATGTCAGGAGCGATGGCGCGGGCGCCGTCGGGGGGCCTGCCGGGGGCCATGACCTCGATCGCGCGCAGCACGTTGAGCGGGTTCATGTGGGCCACGAAATCCGCGACATAGCCGGACGCGGGGTTCAGCACGATTTCCTGCGGCGTGGCGCATTGGACGATGCGGCCGCCTTCCATGATGGCGATGCGCGAGCCGATCTTCATCGCCTCGTCGAGGTCATGGCTGACAAAGACGATGGTGCGGTCGAGTTTCGCCTGGAGTTCCAGCAACTCGTCCTGGAGCCGGGTGCGGATCAGCGGGTCAAGCGCGGAAAAGGGCTCGTCCATCAGCAGGATCGGCGCCTCGGTGGCAAAGGCGCGGGCCAGGCCCACGCGCTGCTGCATGCCGCCCGAGAGCGATTGAACTGGCCGGTCGGCCCAGTCGGTCAGGCCCACGAGGTCAAGCTGGGCGCGGGCGCGTTGCAGGCGCTCGGCCTCCGGCACCCCGGCCAGTTCCAACCCGAAGGCGACGTTGTCGAGCACGCTGCGCCACGGCAGCAGGCCGAATTGCTGGAACACCATGGCCACGCGCTCGCGCCGAAGGTGCCGCAGGTCGCGGGCCGAGGCGCCGACCACGTCGAGCATGCGGTCGCCCATGTTCACCCGGACATGGCCGCGCACCACCGGGTTGAGCCCGTTGATCGCGCGCAGCAACGTCGACTTGCCGGAGCCTGACAGCCCCATCAGCACCAGCACCTCGCCTTGCGCCACCTCGAGCGTGCAGTCGTGAACGCCCAGCACCTGGCCGGTGACCGACTGGATCTCGGCCCGGCTTTGGCCGGCATCCATCAGTGGCAGCGCCTGGTCGGGCGCGTCGCCGAAGACGATGTTGACCGCCTCGAGACTGAGCATCAGGTCATCCATCTCAGCCGCCTTTCCGCTTGAACATGCGGTCGAAGATGATGGCCACCAGCACGATGGCGATGCCCACCTCGAAACCCATGCCGATATTGACCGAGTTCAGCGCCCGCAGCGTCGGCACGCCCAGCCCGTCGGCGCCGACCAGCGCCGCGATCACCACCATGGACAGCGACAGCATGATGGTCTGGGTCAGCCCCGCCATGATCTGCGGCGCGGCAGAGGGCAGTTCGACCTTCCACAGCAGTTGCCGGGGCGTCGCGCCAAAGGCGCGGCCCGCCTCGATGAGCGCGACCGGGGTCGAGGTGATGCCCAGGTGCGTCAAGCGGATCGGCGCCGGGATGGCGAAGATCACCGTGGCGATTAGCCCAGGCACCATGCCGAGGCCGAAGAGGATCAGCGCCGGGATCAGGTAGACAAACGTCGGGATCGTCTGCATCAGGTCCAGCACCGGCTCCATCGCGCGGTGCAGCCAGGGACGCCGCGCGGCGGCGATGCCCAGCGGCACACCCAGACCCATGCAAACCGAGGCCGAGGCCAGCACCAGCGCCAGCGTCTCGGTCGTCTCCTCCCAGTAACCCTGGTTGACGATCAGCAGCAGGCCGAAGGTGGTGAAGGCGGTGAAGCCCCAGGATCGCCGCATCACCCAGCTGAGCGCCACGATGACGGCGATCACGACGATCGTCGGCGGCGTCTGCAAGACCCACAGCAGCGCGTCGATGATACTTTCCAGCGCCAGCGCCAGCGCGTCGAATCCGGCGGCGAAATTGGTGGTCAGCCAGTCGACGAAATCGCGCATGACCGCGCCGAGCGGGATCTTCCAGGCCTCGAGCCATTCCAGCGAGGCCGCCTCTGCCAGTGTCATGTCCCCTCCTTGCCGGTGCGCATGTCCGGTTTTTCCTTTTTGTGACCGGTTTTTCGCCAAATGGCGAGAGCCGCGTGTCCCCCCTTTGCAAAGCGTGGAGGAACGCCTATATTCGACCTGTCTCGGCAACGGGACTATGGGCATAAACGCGCGTGGAATAAGCGGTTCGGACCCGGGGGCGGTACCCGGCGGCTCCACCATACATCCCTTGTTGGGGGAACATGGGGCCGAAATAGGATCGACGAACGTGTAAAGACGTAGCTTTGTCCCGGTGAGCTACCACCGTTATCGGTGCGTAAAGCATAATTGCCAACAACAATCGTGCTCCGGTTGCTCTGGCCGCGTAAGCGGTCCGAAATACCGAAATCTAAGTCCTCAGGCTTTGCAGCCTGAGGCGGGGTTCGCAGGCACCTGGCAACAGAAGCCTGCACTTTCCCTCCCTTGCATCTTGCGCGGACTGGATTTCGACGGGCCCGGCTTATCTTGTTCAGGCAAAGGAGCCATCATGCCCGAGATCGTCAATGCCGCCCTCGCCCTGCTGACCATCGCCTTCGGGCTCTTCGGATTTCTCGCGCCGCGTTATACCGCCGACGCGCTGGATCTTGCGCCGCAGGGTTCGACCATGGGGCTCAGCGAGATGCGCGCCTCGGCGGGCGGGCTGTTCGTGGCGGTGGGGGCTGTCTGCCTGCTGACCGGCGCCCCCGAGGCCTATGCGATGCTGGGCGTGGCCTATGCGGGCGCGGGCACGGGGCGGCTGCTGTCGATCCTGCGTGACCGGCCGCCGCTGAAGAAGGCGCTGGTCTTCTTCCTGTTCGAGGCCGGACCCGCGGCGTGGTTGTTGGCGATGAACGCCGGGCCGTGGGCTTGACCCCGGCGGGCCACCCCGCCACCTTCTGACCATGCTTCGCGCTGCCGCCCTCGCCCTACTGATCGCCGCTCCGCCCGCCGCTGCCTGTGAAACGGCGCTGGTGCTGGCGATGGACGTGTCGAATTCCGTCGACGTGGGCGAGTTCCGCCTCCAGACCGAGGGGCTGGCGCTGGCGCTGGCCGATCCCGAGATCGTTGAGATCCTGGTGCGCGACCAGGTGGCGCTCAGCGTGGTGCAATGGGCCGGTGTCGACCGGCAGGAGGTCAGCCTGCCATGGCAGCAGATGCTGAGCCTGGCTCATGTGGCGGGTTTCGCCGCGCAGGTGCGCGCCCTGCCCCGCGCCTTCGTGCTGTCGGGCACCGCGCCTGCCGAGGCGCTGGGTTTCGCGCTGGATCATTTCAGCGCCGCGCCCGACTGCGCCCGGCGCGTCGTCGACATCTCGGGCGACGGCACGCCAAACGCCGGCGGCGAGGTCGGCCACCAGCGCCAAAGGGCGCAGCGCATGGGCGTCACGGTGAACGCGCTGGCGATCGAGGGGCTGGGTGTGGCGATCAGCAATTTCTACCGCCGCAGCGTGATCACGGGCGACGGATTCGTGATGACGGCGCGGGGGCATCGGGATTACGCTCGGGCCATCCGTGCCAAGATCCTGCGCGAGATTTCCAGCGTGCTGGGATGATCCCGTCACGTCCCTGTAGCGGCACCCTGTCATCCGGACATCCATGACCGATCTTGCCACCCTGACGCGCGTCTTTGGCCGTATCGGTCTGTTGTCCTTTGGCGGACCCGCAGCTCAGATCGCGCTGATGCACCGGGTTCTGGTGGGCGAGCGTGGCTGGCTGACCGAGACGCAGTTTCTGCGCGCGCTCAGCTTTTGCATGCTGCTGCCGGGGCCGGAGGCGATGCAACTGGCGACTTGGGCTGGCTGGCGGATGCGGGGTCTTGCGGGCGGGTTGATCGCGGGCACGCTGTTCGTGCTGCCGGGCGCAGTGCTGATCACGGCGCTGGCGCTGGCCTATGTCGAATGGGGCACCCGCCCCGAGGCCGGCGCGCTGATGCTGGGGGTCAAGGCGGCGGTGATCGCCATCGTGATCGAGGCGGTGATTCGCGTGTCACGCAAGGCGCTCAAGGGGCCGCGCGACCGGCTGATCGCGGTCCTGGCCTTTGCCGGGCTGTTCGCCTTTGCCCTGCCCTTTCCGCTGGTGATCGCGCTGGCCGCGCTCTGGGGCGCGCTGTCCGCCCGCGGCGCCGCGCCCGCCACCGTCCCGCCGCCCGAGGCGTCGCGGATGCCCCGCCTCACCGTGCCGGTCCTGGCGGGTCTGTGGCTGGCGCCGCTGCCGATCCTCTGGGCGATGGGCCAGACCTTCCTGTTCGACATCGCCGCCTTCTTTGCCAAGCTGGCGGTCGTCACCTTTGGCGGCGCCTACGCGGTGCTGGCCTGGATGGCGCAGGAGGTTGTGCAGGCGCGTGGCTGGCTGGATGCCGGGCAGATGGTCGACGCGCTGGGCCTCGCCGAGACGACACCCGGGCCTCTGATCCTGGTGACGCAGTTCGTCGGAATGCTGGCGGGCCATGCACAGGGCGGCGCGGCGCTGGCGCTGGCCGCCGGGGCGCTGACGCTGTGGATGACTTTCCTGCCCTGTTTCCTTTGGATTTTCGCCTTTGCGCCGCATCTGGACCGGCTGTTGGCACGGCCGCGCCTTCAGGCCGCGCTGGCCGGCGTGACGGCGGCGGTGGTGGGCGTCATCGCCAACCTGTCGCTGTGGTTCGCGATCCATGTGGTCTTTGCCGAAACGCGGCTGGTCGAGGCCGGGCCACTGGCACTGACCCTGCCGCTTCCTGGCAGCCTGCAACCCCTGTCTCTGCCGTTGATCGCGGTGGCGGTCCTGCTGCTCCTGGTGTTCAAGCGGGGCATTCCGGTGACGCTGGCAGCCTGCGCCGCACTGGGTCTGGCGCTGGGCGCGCTCTGACGGATTGCCCCTTTCATCCCGTGGCAAAACCAATATGCTGACCTCCAGCGAACGAAGGTTGTCTGCATGTCCAAGGGTATCGACTACGGAAAACTCATGCACCGCGCGATGCGTGGCCTGATCCACGAGGTTCTGGTCGGCGTGCAGCGCGAGGGGCTTCCGGGCGATCATCACTTCTTCATCACCTTCGATACCGGCCATCCCGATGCCGAACTGGCCGACTGGCTGTCGGACCGCTATCCGGACGAGATGACCGTGGTGATGCAGCACTGGTTCGACCATCTCGACGTCGGAGAGGACGGCTTTACCGTAACGCTGAATTTCGGCGACCAGCCGGAGCGCCTGTACATCCCATATGACGCGATCAAGACCTTCGTCGACCCGTCGGTGGAATTCGGCCTTCGCTTCGAATCGCAGGACGAGGCCGAGGAGGATGACGACCCCACGCCGCCGCCCACATCCGGCCCGAAACCGGGTTCGGAAAAGGCCAAGTCCGGGGCGCCCGCCCACAAGGATGCCGAGGTCGTCCGGCTGGACCAGTTCCGCAAGTAGGCCGGCCCTGATCCGACGCGGCCAAGGGCCGCGGTATTCCATCGCATGCCGCATTGCGTTTTGCGCGCCAGCCGCTAAACCCCCTGCCAGAGATTGCAGGAGGATTGGCCCGTGACCGCAACCCGCACCGAAACCGACAGCTTCGGCCCGCTCGAGGTTCCCAGCCACAAGTACTGGGGCGCGCAGACGCAGCGCTCGATCATGAACTTCCCGATCGGCTGGGAAAAGCAGCCCGTGGCCATAGTCCGCGCCCTCGGCGTCATCAAGAAGGCCTGCGCGATCCGCAACAAGGCGACGGGCAAGCTGGATGCGCAGCTGGCCGACGCCATCGTGCAGGCCGCGACCGAGGTGATCGACGGCAAGTTCGACGACAATTTCCCGCTGGTGGTCTGGCAGACCGGCTCGGGCACCCAGTCGAACATGAACGCCAACGAGGTCATCGCGAACCGCGCGATCGAGATTCTGGGCGGCGTCATCGGCTCCAAGAAGCCCGTGCACCCGAACGACCATTGCAACATGGGCCAGTCGTCGAACGACACCTTCCCGACCGCGATGCACATCGCCGCCGGGACCAGCGTGCGCGACGTGCTGCTGCCGGGGCTGGAAAAGCTGCTGGCGGGACTCGAGCAGAAGTCCGAGGAATTCAAGGACATCATCAAGATCGGCCGGACCCACACGCAGGACGCGACGCCGCTGACGCTGGGCCAGGAATTCTCGGGCTATGCCCACCAGATCCGCCAGGGCATCGCGCGGGTCAAGGCGACCCTGCCCGGCATCTATGAACTGGCGCAGGGCGGCACCGCCGTGGGCACGGGCCTGAACACCGAAAAGGGCTGGGCCGAGGCCGTGGCGGCCAACATCGCCGAGATCACCGGCCTGCCCTTTGTCACCGCGCCCAACAAGTTCGAGGCGCTGGCCGCGCATGATGCGATGGTGTTCATGTCCGGCGCGCTCGCGACCGTCGCGGGCAGTTGTTACAAGATCGCAAACGACATCCGCCTTCTGGGCTCGGGCCCGCGCTCGGGTCTGGGCGAGCTGATCCTGCCGGAGAACGAGCCGGGTTCCTCGATCATGCCGGGCAAGGTCAACCCGACCCAGGCCGAGGCACTGACCCAGGTCGCGGCCCATGTCATGGGCAACGACGCGGCGATCAAGTTCGCCGGCAGCCAGGGTCATTTCGAGCTGAACGTCTACAACCCGATGATGGCCTACAACCTGCTGCAGTCGATCCAGCTGCTGGGCGATGCGGCCGATTCCTTCACGGAGCGCATGCTGCTGGGGATCGAGGCCAATGGCCCGCGCATCGAGAAGCTGATGAAGGAATCGCTGATGCTGGTGACGGCGCTGGCGCCGACCATCGGCTATGACAACGCGACCAAGGTCGCCAAGACCGCGCACAAGAACGGCACGACGCTGAAGGAAGAGGCGATCGCGCTGGGCTTTGTCGACGCGGCGACCTTTGATGCGGTGGTTCGGCCGGAACTGATGATCGGGCCGGAGGATTGATCTTCCGGACGCGTCGTGGGGGGCCAGCCCCCCACACCCCCCGGAGTTTAAGGGCAAGATGAAGACAGGGGCGAGGCGCGTGGCTTCGCCCCTTTTTCTTTGGCGGCGGGCGGCGTAGATTTCCGGCATGAGCCAGCCCGTGAACCTCAACCGCTTCCGCAAGCAGAAGGCCCGCGACGACAAGCGCCGCACGGGCGACGAGAATGCAGCGCGTCATGGCCTGACCAAGGCTGAACGGGCGCTGGAGAAGGCGCGCCGGGAGAAGGCGGAGCGCGATCTTGACGGGCATCACAAGGAATGAACGGGCGGCCCGTCAAACGCTCTCTGACGCTGCGGGGGCATAGGACCAGCGTGTCGCTGGAAGACCTGTTCTGGCGGGAGTTCCGGCGCATCGCCCGGGCCGAGGGCAAGGCGCTCAACGCGCTGGCGGCAGAGATCGACGAGTCGCGCGATCCCGAGGTGGGGCTGGCCTCGTCGATCCGGGTTTTCGTGTTGCAGAGAGCGCTTGAAGAAAAGACTGTAACCCTCTGATATTGAGTGTCAGCTTCGGACCGGGAAGACGAAACAGCGGTCGCGCCGCACCGACAGCCAGAGCGGCGTTCCCGGTTTCGGCAGGAACACGTTGGGCACGGTCGCCTTGAGGATCGTGTCGTCGTAATCCATGCGGAACTCGATCAGGCTTTCCGAACCCATGAAGCGGGCGCGCTCCACCAGTCCGCGGGCCGGGGTGCCGGCGATCACCGTGGGATTGGGGCCACGCCCGTCGCGGTCGAAATCGATGCTGACATGCTGCGGCCGGAAGACGATCTCGACCGAAGCGCCATCCGGCACGCCCGGAGCAAGGAAGCGGCCGAAGGGCGTGTCGGTCAGGGCACCCTGAACCTTTCCACGCAGGGTGTTGATATCGCTAAAGAAGGCGACCGCAGCCTTGTCGGCCGGCGCGTTGTAGATGTTGTAGGGCGCGCCGCGCTGCACGATCTTTCCGGCACGCATCAGTGCTATCTCGTCGGCCATGCGCATCGCTTCTTCGGGTTCGTGCGTGACGAGGAGAACGCTGGCGCCCTCTTCCTTGAGCACGTCCAGCGTCTCGTCGCGGATGCCGTCGCGCAACCGGTTGTCGAGGCCGGAAAACGGCTCGTCCATCAGCATGATGCGCGGCTTCGGCGCCAGCGCGCGGGCGAGCGCCACGCGTTGCTGTTCGCCGCCCGACAGCTGGTGCGGGTATTCGTCGATGAAGTGTGCCAGCCCGACGCGATCGAGCAGGTCCAGCGCGCGGCGGCGTTTCTCGGCCCCGGCGCCCTTGAGGCCGAAGGCCACGTTCTCGCCCACCGACAGGTGCGGGAAGAGCGCGAAATCCTGGAACATCAGGCCGATCTTGCGCCGTTCGGGCGGCACCCGGAAAACCGTGTCGCAGATCAGATGGCCATCGACATGGATCGTGCCGCTGTCCTGCATCTCGACCCCGGCGATCATCCGCAGCGTGGTGGACTTGCCGCAGCCGGACGGACCCAGCAGGCAGGTCACGTGACCCGGCTGAATCGAAAGGCTCACGTCGTTCACCACCGCCTCGCCGTCATAGCGGCGCACGAGGTTGCGGATCTCGAGTCGGGGCGGTGTCCTGGTCAAGCCTGCCTCTTGCACGGTATCCGAGCGATTTTATCGGACAACGTCCCGCAGGTAGCAACGCACGCGCCCGGAGGCAAGACCCCCAGGTCAGAGACCATCGCGCTCTAGCGCCTTTGCCAGTCGCGGCAGGCGGGCCTTTTTCAGCAGGGCGCGCATCGTCCAGTCGTGTTCCGACAGGGCTTGCGCACGGGCCAGCGTGTTGGCGCAGGCGGCCTGCACCGCCTCGGGGCTGGCGGCGTGAAATCCGATCATCAGCGCGTCGGGGTCGATCCGGGTCAGCCCTTCCTCGGCCAGCACACCCCTCGGGAAATCCTGCGCATTCAGCGTGACAATCCCCTCGGCACTGGCGGCGATTGCGGCGGCCAGCACATGCGTATCGTTCGCGTCGGGCAGCCATAGCCGATCCTCGAGCGAGGGTTTCCACGTCACCTCGGCTCCCGGCCAGGCGGCGCGCAGCAGCGCGATCTCGCCGCGCGCGATCGCTTCGCCCTCGGGGCCGATCTTGCGTGCGGCGCGGGCCCATTCCTCGAGGATGCGCGCCGACCAGACGGGCTGGAACAGCCCCTGCCCGGCCACGCCCAGCAGCACCTCGCGCATCACCGTGGGAAACAGGACGCAGGTGTCGAGCAGCAGCCTCACAGGCGGAAGAACAGCGCCTTGAGATAGCCCGACTCGGCCAGTTGCGGCAGCAGCGGGTGGTCCGGCCCGGAAAACCCGCTGTGGATCAGCTGCGCCCGCCGCCCGGCCCGCCCGATGCCGCGCAGGCAGGCGCCGGTAAAGCTGGAGAGGTCGGCCGCGTGCGAGCAGGAACACAGCACAAGGTAGCCGTCCTCGGCCACCAGCGGCGCTGCAAGGCGCGCGACGCGCTCATAGGCGCGCAGTCCCTTTTCCAGCGCGGGCTTGTTGGGCGCAAAGGCGGGCGGATCGCAAACCACGAGGTCGAACCGCGCGGGCTGTTCGGCCAGTGTCTCCATCACCGCAAAGGCATCGCCCTTGACCGTATCCAGCCGTTCGGCCGCGCCCATGCGGCGTGCGCCCTCGACGGCCAGTGCCAGCGCGGGGGCGGAACCGTCGGCGCAAAGACAGGATTGTGCGCCTCCCACCAGCGCCGCGAGGCCGAAGCCGCCCACATGGCTGAACACGTCCAGCACCTGCGCGCCCCGCGCGAGGCGGGCGGCAAAGGCGTGATTCTCGCGCTGGTCGAAGAACAGGCCGGTCTTTTGCCCGCCGGTCAGGTCTGCCATGTAGATTGCGCCGTTCATCGTCACTGGCACGGGGGCATCGGGTGCGACGCCCATCAGCACCGCGTCGGCATCATCCAGCCCCTCGAGCGCTCGGCCACGCCCACCCGAGTTCTTGAGGATCGTCCGCGCGCCCGTGGCATCCGCAAGCGCCTGTATCAGCGGCGCCAGCAGCACATCCGCCCAGGCGGCGTTGGGCTGCACCACCAGCGTGTCGCCGAACCGGTCGACGATGACGCCGGGCAGACCGTCGGCCTCGGCATGGATCAGCCGGTAGAACGGTAGGTCATACAACCGCTCGCGCAGCGATAGCGCCTTGTCGACCTTGACCCGGAACCAGCCGGAATCGATCCGCGCCTCCGGGTCGCGGTCCAGCATCCGCGCGGTGATGCGCGAATTCGGGTTCACCGCGACCACGCCCAAGGCGTTGCGTTCGGCATCCTCCAGCCGGGCGATGCTGCCCGGCGCCAGCGCCTTGCTGCGCCGGTCCATCACCAGTTCGTTGTCAAACACCCACGGGGCGCCGCGCCGGATGGCCTGGGCGTTCGCCTTGGGTTTCAGCCGGATCACCGGCAAGTCTGGGGTCATGTCGCTCATGCTCTCGCCATATCCTGTGCCACGGCGCTTGGAAAGCGGGCGCGTTGCGCGGTATGGCTTTACTGTTAGCGCTAACCACGCTACATGCACGCCAAAGCCGAACCGCAAGCGGAGGCCACCATGCCCCTGAACGACACAATCGCCCGCGTCACCGACCGGATCGAGGCCCGCTCGGCCGAACGCCGTGCCACTTATCTCGAACGGATGCGCCGCGCCGCCGAGGACGGCCCGCGCCGCGCCCACCTGTCCTGCGGAAACCAGGCTCATGCCTATGCCGCGATGACCGAGGACAAGGATGCGCTGGCCGCGTCCCGCGCGCCGAATATCGGGATCGTCACCGCCTATAACGACATGCTCTCGGCACACCAGCCGTTCGAACGCTTCCCCGACCTGATCCGCGCCGCAGCGCGCAAGGCCGGGGCCACGGCACAGGTCGCGGGCGGGGTGCCCGCCATGTGCGACGGCGTCACGCAGGGCCAGGTCGGCATGGAACTGTCGCTGTTCTCGCGCGACGTGATCGCGCTGGCGGCGGGTGTCGCGCTTTGCCACAACACGTTCGACGCGGCGCTGTATCTTGGCGTCTGCGACAAGATCGTGCCGGGGCTGGTGATCGCGGCGGCGACTTTCGGCTATCTGCCGGGGCTGTTCGTGCCAGCGGGGCCGATGCCCTCGGGCCTGCCCAATGACGAGAAATCGAAGATCCGCCAACAATTCGCCGCCGGAGAGATCGGCCGCGACAAGCTGATGGAGGCCGAGATGGCCAGCTATCACGGGCCGGGCACCTGCACCTTCTACGGCACGGCGAATTCCAACCAGATGCTGATGGAGTTCATGGGCCTGCACCTGCCGGGCACCAGTTTCGTCAATCCGAACACGCCGTTGCGCGATGCCCTGACAGAGGGCGCGACACTGCGCGCAGCGCAGATCACAGCGCTGGGCAACGACTATCGCCCGGTTTGCGACATCCTCGACGCCAAGGCCTTCGTCAACGGCATCGTCGGGCTGATGGCGACGGGTGGCTCGACCAACCTGGTGCTGCACCTGCCCGCCATGGCGCGCGCCGCGGGCGTGGTTCTGGAGCTCGAGGATTTCGACGAGATCAGCGCCGCCACGCCGCTGATGGCCAAGGTGTATCCCAACGGCCTTGCAGACGTGAACCATTTTCACGCCGCGGGCGGGCTGCAATACATGATGGGCGAGTTGCTGGACGCCGGCCTGCTGCATGACGAGGTGCAGACCGTCGCCGGAGCGGGGCTGACCCGCTACACGCAGGAACCCAAACTGATCGATGGGCGCCTGACCTGGGAAGACGGCGCCAAGGCGACGCTCAACGACAAGATCCTGCGCCCCGCTTCCGACCCCTTCCAGAAATCGGGTGGCCTCAAGCAGCTGGCCGGCAATCTCGGCCACGGCATGATCAAGGTCAGCGCCGTCGCCCCCGAGCGCCATGTGATCGAGGCAAAGGCACGGGTGTTCCACGACCAGGATTCGGTCAAGGCGGCGTTCAAGGCGGGCGAATTCACCGAGGACACGATCGTAGTCGTCCGCTTCCAGGGGCCCAGTTCCAACGGGATGCCGGAACTGCACGGGCTGACGCCGGTTCTGGGCGTCTTGCAAGACCGCGGGCTGAAGGTCGCGCTGGTGACCGACGGGCGCATGTCCGGCGCCAGCGGCAAGGTGCCCGCGGCGATCCATGTCTCGCCCGAAGCCAAGCATGGCGGGCCGCTGGCCCGGGTGCGGGACGGCGACGTGATCCGGCTTGACGCGGTCGCGGGAACGCTGGATTGCCTGTCGGTGGAATTCGACCTGCGCGATCCCGCGCCGGTGGACCTGACAGGCAACAGCCACGGCATCGGTCGCGAGTTGTTCGAGGCCTTCCGGCAGAACGTAGGCCTTGCCTCCAACGGGGCGGCGGTGGTGGTCTAGGCTGCGCCCGTCCCTTCATCTTGCAAAGAAAACTCCCGCCGGAGGCTCCGGCGATCAAGACCAACGCCAAGGACAGACGGACATGACACCGCAACAAGCCAGCCTCGAGACCGAGAAACTCTGCCGCCTCGCCCCGGTGATCCCGGTGCTGGTGATCGACGATCTCGCGCATGCCGAACCGCTGGCGCGGGCGCTGGTGGCGGGTGGGTTGCCGGTGCTCGAGGTGACGCTGCGCACACCTGTTGCGTTGGACGCGATCCGCGCCATGAGCGGCGTCGAGGGCGGCGTGGTTGGCGCAGGCACGCTGCTGACCCCCGCCGACGTGACGGCGGCAAAGGAAGCCGGCGCCCGGTTCGGTGTCTCGCCCGGCGCGACCGACCGGCTGCTCGACGCGGTCGAGGCGGCCGACCTGCCCACCCTGCCCGGCGCCGCCACGGCATCCGAGGCGATGCGCCTGCTGGAACGCGGCTATAGCGTGCAGAAATTCTTTCCCGCCGAGGCGAATGGCGGCGTGCCCGCACTGAAGGCCATCGGCGCGCCGATCCCGCAGGTGCGGTTCTGCCCAACGGGCGGCGTGTCGCTGAAGAACGCACCGGATTACCTTGCGCTGTCCAACACGCTCTGCGTCGGCGGCAGCTGGGTCGCCCCGAAGGACCGCATGATCGCGGGCGACTGGGAAGCCATCGTGTCGTTGGCGCGCGAAGCCGCCGCCCTGCCCCGGAGCTGACCCGGAACAGGGTCAGCCCTCGCCCCGGTCCCGCCCGCGCCACCCGCCGCGTCGGCGCGGCGCCGCCGCCTCGTCGAGCCCGGCGCGCAGGACCGCCGTCATCGGGTGATCCGGAGCGTCCCCGCCGTGCCGGGCCAGCAGCGCGCCGATCAGCGCCTGCATGTCGCCCCCGGCCGGCGCCGACAGCGCCCAGTCCAGGAAGATGCTGCGGCATTCCCCCTCGCCGATCCCCTCGATCCGGTAGGCCTCGAAGATCAACCCCTTGGGGTCGATCGCGTCACCCTTGCTCATGTCTCGCTCTCCGCATCACCCAGAAGGGCATCGATTGCATCCCCGGCTTGCTTGGCCTGCCGCTGCAAGGCGGCCTCCAGCGCCACCATGTCCGCCTGCCCGGTCAGCCGCGCAACAAAGGCGCAGCCCCCGGTCCCCAGCGCCTCGGGGTCCAGGCCCGTTTCGCTGACCAGCCTTGCGCCGATCTGCAAAGCCCAGAACAGCGCGTAAGCCGAAACCAGCGTCTCGCGCGCCGGCTGCGGCAGCAGGTCGGCCCCGCGCAGCGCCCGCGGCACCTGGCGCACCGGCTTGCCCGAGATCAGCGCTATCGCCTGGGCGACCAGCTCGATCTCCTGCATCCGGCCCCGGCCCAGCTTGGCCTCCCAGGCGCCGCCGCCGCCCTTGGCCTCGGCGATACGGCGGCGCATGTCGGCCACCGCCTCCAGCACCGGGGCGGGATCACGCCCCTCCTTCAGCAGGTCTTGCCGGAAGGCCTCGACATCCGCTGCCAGGTCCGAAGGCCCGGCCACGACCCGCGCCCGCGTCAGGGCCAGGTGCTCCCACAACCAGGCCTCGTCGCGCTGGTAGCTCTGGAAGGCCAGCCACGAGGTCGCCACCGGCCCCTGGTTGCCCGAGGGGCGCAGGCGCATATCCACTTCGTAAAGCTTGCCCTCAGCCATCGGCGCGGTCATCGCGGTGACCAGCGCCTGCGTCAGCCGGGCGTAATAGGTTCGCGACGGCAGCGGCCGCCGTCCCTCCGATGTCTCGACCCCGTCGGGGTCGTAGATCACGATCACGTCGAGATCAGAGCGCGCATGCAGACGCCCCGCGCCCAGCGAGCCCATGCCCACCACCACCGCGCCGCGCCCCGGACAAGGCCCGTGCTTGCGCGCGAAATCCAACTGCACCGCCGGCCAGAGCCCGGCCAGCGACGCCTCTGCCAGGTCGGCATAGGCGCGGCCCGCTTCCTCGGGTTCCATCAGCCCCCGCAGCAGGTGGACGCCGACGCGGAAATGCCATTCCTTGGCCCAGCGGCGGGCACGGTCGAGCTGGCGCTCGTAATCCGCCTCCTCGGCCAGTCCGGCCGCCAGTTCTGCCTTCAGCGCCGCCGCCCCCGGCCAGGGCGCAAAGAAATCGCCCCCGATCACCGCGTCGAACACGCCCGCGTTGCGCGCAAGATGCCGCGCCAGATCCGTCGAGGTGGACACGATGTCCACCAGCAGGTCGACCAGCTGCGGATTGGCCTCGAACAGGGCAAACAGCTGAACCCCCGCCGGCAGCCCGCGCAGGAAATCGTCGAAGGCCGCCAGCGCCTCTTCGGGCCGCGCCGCCTGCCCCAGCTTGCGCAGCAACTCCGGTTTCAGCCGGTTGAATATCTCGGTCGCCCGCCCCGAGCGCAGCGCCGGATAGCTCGGCCAGCGCGCCGGAAGCGGGCTGTCCTTGAGCGGTTCGGGCAGGTCGGCCTCTCCGGCCGTGTCGGGAGCAAAAAATCCCTCGGTCAGCGCGTGCACCTCGGTCAGGCGGCGCGTCAGGTCGGCGCGCAGGTCTGCCTCGTCCCGGCCCGTGAGGCAGGCCAGCCGGGCAAAGCCCTCGGGCGATTTCGGCAGGTCATGGGTCTGCGCGTCGTTGACCATCTGCACCCGGTGCTCGATCTCGCGGTGGGCGCGGTAATGGTCGGTCAGCGTCCCGGCCACGTCGTGCGGGATCCAGCCCTTGTCTGCCAGCGCCGCCAGCCCCGGCACCGTGCCCCGCAGCCGCAACGCGCGGTCCCGCCCGCCGGCGATCAGCTGGCGGGTCTGGGTAAAGAACTCGATCTCGCGGATGCCGCCGCGGCCCAGCTTCATGTTGTGGCCTTCCAGCGCCTGCTTGCCGTGGAAACCCTTGTGCTCGCGGATGCGCAGCCGCATGTCATGCGCGTCCTGGATCGCCGCGAAATCGAGATGCTTGCGCCAGACGAAGGGCCTCAGCGCCCTGAGGAACCGCTCGCCCGCCGCGATGTCGCCCGCGCAGGCTCGTGCCTTGATATAGGCCGCGCGCTCCCATGTCCGGCCGAGGCTCTCGTAATAGCGCTCCGCCGCCTCCATCGCCAGGCAGACCGGCGTCACCGCAGGATCGGGCCGCAGCCGCAGATCGGTGCGAAAGACATAGCCTTCGCCCGTCAGGTCGCTGAGCAGCGCCGCCGCCTTGCGCGTGGCGCGGACAAAGGCCGCCCGCGCGTCCATGTAGTCGGCGGGGTCGAATCGCGTCTCGTCGAACAGGCAGATCAGGTCGATGTCCGAGCTGTAGTTCAGCTCGCCCGCGCCCATCTTGCCCATCGCCAGCGCCACCATGCCGCCCGCCACGGCGATGTCGTCCTCGGTCGCGCCGGGCAGTCGGCCACGGCGGATCTCGGGCGCGATCTGCGCCTTCAGCGCCAGGTCCACGGCCAGGTCGGCGAAATCCGTCAATGCGCCAGTCACCCGCTCCAGCGGCCAGGTGCCCGCCAGGTCACACAGCGCCGTCAGCAGCGCCACGCGCCGTTTGGCCTGCCGCAACCCGTCCGCAAGCGCGTCAAATGGCGCCTCTTGCAGGTCGGCCATCAACGCGGCCAGCGCGGCCTCCGCATCCTCCAGCGCGCCTTCCAGCCAGGCGGATTCGCGGTCGATCAGCCCGTTGAGGTAGGGCGCGCTGCCGCCGGCCCCCTCGATCAGCCGTGCGACGTCGCCCCCGGCCCAGGGTGCGGCAGAAAGCGATTCGCGCCCCCGGTCGGGGTCGAAGGGGCGCGGCAAACGGGTGATGCGGCTTGCGAAACTCATGGCCGAAGATGGGCATGGCCCGGCGCGAAGCGCAACACCCCTTGCACCGCCCTGTTCGCGCGGCAAGACTCGGCCCGAAAGGAGCAGACATGAGCAAATCCCTCGCCCGAGTCCGCGCCGCACTCGCTGCCGCGGGCCTTCCCGACAGCATCGCCGAAGTCGGCCAGGCCCGCACCGCGCAGGAGGCCGCCGACAGCGTCGGCTGCGCGCTGGACCAGATCGTGAAATCCATCGTCTACCGGGCCGAGCGCAGCGGCGAGGCGGTGCTGTTCCTGACCGCCGGCGGCAACCGGGTCTGTGCGACGCGCGCCAGCGCGCTGGCGGGCGAGCCGCTGGGCAAGGCCGATGCCGACCTGATCCGCGCCCAGACCGGGTTCGCCATCGGCGGTGTGGCCCCGGTCGGCCACCTCACCCCGATCCGCGCCTGGCTCGACCCCCGCCTGCTGGCGTTCGACACGGTCTGGGCCGCCGCCGGCACGCCCCGCCACGTCTTCCCGATCGACCCGCACCGTCTGCCCGACCTGACCGGCGCGCAACCGGCTGATTTCACGCTCTGATCCCCGTTTCTTCTGGCCAGAAATATCCTCGGGGGAGCGCGAGGGGGCAGACAGCCCCCTCGCTCCGGCAGGAAAAAGGCAAGGCAAACCTCTGGTTTCAAAACGATTTCCAGCCAAATGTAAAAAACGTTCACATCGACCCTTGAAAGCTGCGACCGGCATCCCGATCTGGTGTAATGTGAAAGACATTCACATCGCAACGCAACGGAGAGAGACAATGACCACCGCGACCTATGACGCCCGTCTGCCCGCCAATGCCGGTTGGCTGACCCGCGCCGAGGCCTGGCTGGACCAAAGAGGCAAGGGCGCCTGGATCGCCGCCATGGTTCTGGGCTTCATCTTCTTCTGGCCCGTCGGCCTCGCCCTTCTCGCCTACATGATCTGGAGCAACCGCATGTTTTCCAAGTCCTGCCGCAGCACCCGCCACGCCCGCCACCACGCCGCCTGGTCGGCGATGAAACCCTCGGGCAACAGCGCCTTCGACACCTACAAGGCCGACACGCTGCGCCGCCTCGAGGAAGAACAGGACGCGTTCGAGGCCTTCCTCAAGCGCCTGCGCGAGGCCAAGGACAAGGCCGAGTTCGACCAGTTCATGGACGACCGCTCGCGCAAGGCGCAGGAGATGCGCGCCGAAGCCGACGCCTGATCCACCACGCGGCCCCGGAAACGGGGCCGCGCCCCATTGCGAGAGGACAGCATGTATTCCGATTTCTCCCAAGGCCCGTCGCACCTGCCCGACCCTGAACGGCAATCCGCCTTCTACGAGGGCGTGACGATCAAGCGTGGCCTCGCCTGGGCCATCGACTTTGTCGTGGTGGCGGCGATGCTGGTTCCGGCGGTTCTGTTCACCGCCTTCATCGGCCTGTTCTTCCTGCCCTTCCTGTTCGCCGTGATCGGTTTCGTCTACCGCGTGCTGACCATCGCGGGCGGGTCGGCCACCTGGGGTATGCGGATCATGGCAATCGAGTTCCGTGACGCCTTTGGTCGGCGGCTGACCTTCAACCAGGCCTTCCTGCACACGCTGGGCTATACCGTGTCGCTGGCGGTGTTTCCGCTACAACTGGTCTCGGTCCTGTGCATGTTCATGACCGAACGCGGCCAGGGCCTGACCGACATGGTGCTGGGCACGGTGGCGCTGAACCGCCGAGCCTGAGCCGCGCCACCCCCCTGCGCGTTAACTCAACACTGGGAAAGACCCCGCCCCGGCGGGGTCCATGCGATTCCGGGGCTTGGCGCGCGCCATGGAGATTGTTACCGTTTCGCTAAGAACTGCCGGAAATCGATCATCATGCGCCACTCGCTGCCTCTTGCGCCGCAATTCTACGTCACGGCCCCCCAGCCCTGCCCCTATCTGCCCGGCCGGATGGAACGCAAGCTCTTCACCGCGTTGCAAGGCGACGAGGCGCAGCGGCTGAACGACAGCCTGTCCAAGCAGGGCTTTCGCCGCTCGCAGAACGTGCTTTATCGGCCGTCCTGTTCGGATTGCGCGGCCTGCCTGTCGGCGCGGATCGTGGTGGACCAGTTCCTGCCCTCGCGCAGCCAGCGCCGCACGGACCGGCGCAACGCCCATCTGCGGCGCCGAGTCGCCAGCCCCTGGGCCAACGAGGACCAGTACGAGTTGTTCCGACGCTACCTGGATGAACGGCACGCCGATGGCGGCATGGCCGACATGGACGTGTTCGAGTTCGCCGCGATGATCGAAGAGACGCCGATCCGCTCGCGCGTGATCGAATATGCCGATAGCCGCACCGGTGCACTTGCGGCGGTCTGCCTGACCGACATCCTCGATGACGGGCTGTCGATGGTCTATTCCTTCTACGACCCCGACCTGGTGAAAAGCAGCCTGGGGACGTGGATGATCCTCGACCATATCCGCATCGCCCGCGACATGGGCCTGCCGTATGTCTACCTCGGCTACTGGGTGCCGGGCAGCGACAAGATGGGCTACAAGGCGCAGTTCGACGCGCTCGAGGTCTATCGCCGCGGCAAGTGGGAATGGCTGCGCGACCCGGCCGACTACGAGTCCGAGATGCACCCGCTGTCGACCGACCCGATCTCGGAACAGGTGGCCAACATCTCGCTGCCCGACAGCCGGGCGTGATCCGCCAGACAAGAGGCAGGCCACGCCGCAGCGGGGCGGCGGACCCCGCCCATGACATGCCGAGGCGCGGCGCGAGGACCGACGGACGATGAAACCCGATCCCTCACACTCGCCGCTTCGGCGGTTGCAGCGCGCCATGGAGGCGCATGTCTATCGCAAGACCCTGCGCGACCTGGTAAACCGGCTCCGGCACGGGGCGCGGGCGCCGCTGTCGGACATGGCGATCTATCCAAGGCCGCGCGACGTGACCCATGCCCTTGTCGCGCCCAAGGGCGGCCAGCGCCTGCGCCGCCAGCATAGCGGGCTGGTGCTGGGCGGTGCCTGGGACAGGAATCGCATTGCGGTGGAGAACGACATCAAGCTGGCCAGTTGCCGGATGCGCTGGGTCGAGGGCGCGGACTGGGCCGAGACGCCGATCTATCGCCGCCAGCTCGAGGAAATCGCGCAGGGTCGCGCCCCGGACGATTGCCGCAGCCGCGAGGACATGGATCGCCGCTTTGCCATGCTCGACCGCGTCTTTGCCGAGACGAAGGCTCGCGGGCGCATGCTGGACATGGAGGAGCTGCCGGAATTCCACTATCGACGCGCGCATGGCGCGACGCTGATCCATGTCGGCCGCGACGGCGCCTGCCTGCGAGGCGGCGGCGGGGCGCATCGCTTTGCCATTGCGCACATTCTCGACCTGCCCGAGATGCCGGCGCAACTGGGCGTCGTGCACCCGGACGCGATCCGGGATGGTCACCTCGAGCGCCTCGGCAGATCCAGCCTGCGCCGGGATCCGGCCGGGGCTGCGCAGGCATCGCCCTCTGCGTGACGCCCCCGAGCGGAAAACGAAAAAGGCCGCCCCGAAGGGCGGCCTTTGTCTTTGCCGTCGTGCCGGTCAGTTCGGCATCAGGTCGGGCACGATGGTCACGATGCCCGGGAAGAACCACAGGATCGCGAGGCCCATCACCTGGATCAGCACGAAGGGGATCACGCCGCGATAGATGTGGCCGGTCGTGACTTCCTTGGGCGCGACCCCGCGCAGGTAGAACAGCGCAAAGCCGAAGGGCGGGGTCAGGAACGAGGTCTGGAGGTTCACAGCGATCATGATCGTCACCCATTTCGGATCGAAATGCGCGCCGTAGATCACCGGGCCCACGATGGGCACGACGATGTAGATGATCTCGAGGAAGTCCAGAACGAAGCCCAGGATGAACAGGATGATCATCACGATGATGAAGGCCATCGCCGGTTCTTCGAAGCTGCGCAGGAAGTCCTGAATATAGTATTCGCCGCCGAAGGAGATCACCACCAGGTTGAGAAGCTGCGAGGCGATGAGGATGGTGAACACCATGCTCGTCACCTTCGCCGTCTCTCGCACCGCCGGTGTCAGAACCCCGGAACGATACAGCACCCAGCAGCTGAACAGCAGCCCGAACAGCGCGTAGAGATACAGCGCGTTGGCGAAGAAGAAGGCCGCCCAGCTTTCGGCACTGACGCTTTCGGTGTTGATCCGCAGGTCGAAGTTGATGCCGACCAGGATCAGCAGCACGACCGACAGGGTCGACCAGATGATGACCTTGGGCGACTTTTCCTCGTCCTTCAGCTTGCGGTAGGCGGCCAGCATGATCGCGCCCGCAGCCCCCAGCGCCGCCGCGGGCGTCGGGTTGGTGATTCCACCGAGGATCGAGCCCAGCACCGCGACGATCAGCACCAGCGGCGGGAAGACCACGCGCAGCAGTTCGTTCTGCGCCAGGCGGATGAAGGCGAAATAGCAGCCATAGACCGCAATCGCCCAGGGCACGACCATCAGCGCCACGGTGACGCCCGCCGAGGTCAGCGGATTGATGGCCACGGCGTCGACGACCAGGCCCAGCACCACGCCGCCAGCTCCGATGGCCAGGGGCCGCGGATCGGACGAGGGCGAGATGCCCCGCGCGATGGCCAGGATCAGGCCGAAGATCACCGCCAGCGTGGCGATGCCGGTGCCGATGGGGGCCGCGTCGGCGATCTTCTGCACGCGCAGGGCCTCGATCTCCTCGGGGCTGCGCCGCTCGCTCTGCTGGGCTCCGCCCGCCGCGTCGATGGCCTGCTGTTCGGCAATCGCCGTATCCCAGGCCTCCTGCCCGTGCAGTTCGACCATCGCGGCCTGGCAGCCTTCGGAGACGTTTGTGCGCAGGCTCGCGGCCTCGCCGATATCCGAGAAGCTGGACACGGTCGTGTCCTGGCTGCCGACGACATTCACCTGCCCCAGCAGGATCGTGCCCGCGATGATCGCGACCGGCACGCCGATGAACCAGGTGAAGGACTCGCCGCGGGTCCGCACCTCGCCCATGCTGTCGCCCATTTCCACGGCCGGGGCCTTGGACGGGTTCAGCATGGCAAAGCCGAAGGCATAGAGACCGTAGAGCAGGGCCAGCAGGATGCCCGGCAACAGTGCCGCCTGGAACAGCGTGCCGACCGACAGGACCGCCGGCTCACCCAGGTAGGTCAGCGCGTCGGTGCAGCCGGCCAGTTGCGCGCGTTCTTCCTGCGCGGCGGAATAGAGGTCGCCCGCCAGCGTGCCAAGCAGAACGATCACGATCGAGGGCGGGATGATCTGCCCCAGGGTTCCGCTCGCCGCGATCACGCCCGTCGCCAGTTCCGGCGAATAGTTGTTTCGCAACATGGTTGGCAGGGCGAGCAGGCCCATCGTCACCACGGTCGCGCCGACAATGCCGGTCGAGGCCGCGAGGAACGCGCCCACGACGACGATCGACACCGCGAGGCCACCCGGCAGCGGGCCAAAGACGCGCGCCATCGTGGTCAGCAGGTCGTTCGCGATCTTGGAGCGTTCAAGGACGATACCCATCAGGACGAACATCAGGACCGCCAGCAGCGTTTCGATGCTTTGCCCCGCGATGACGCGCTCGTTGATGCGGTTGGTGATGAAGCCGATCACCCGGTTCAGCGCGTTCTGCGCGTTGCCGTCCGGGAAGATCGACTCGGTCGCGACCCTTGGAAGGTCTGGATAGGTGAACAGCGTAATACCCTTGGCCGGCACCCCGCTGGAAAGCACGGCCTGATAGGCTGCAGAGCTTGTATCGATGGCCTGGTGGATCAGCAGGCCCGCGCTGTCCAGCGCGGCGATCACGCCGAAGGAGAGAACACCTGCGCCACCGATGGCGAAAGCCACCGGGAAGCCGGTCAGAATTGCCCCGAAGAGCATGAGGAAAACGATGATCAGGCCGATCTCGACGCCGTCTAGTCCGAATATCATGTGCCCTGCCCCTTAGAATTCAGCGTGGTCGTAGGGTTCTTCACCCTGCTCGAGCACGTCCTTGTCGAGATGTTTGCCCTCGGACTCGGGCCCTTCCTTCCACTCCAGATACGACCGGTAGAAGAACGCCCAGGCATGGATGAAGATCATGCCCAGCATGACGACCATCAGGAGCTTGAACAGGAAGTAGCCGGTAAAGCCGTTCGGGCTGAAGCCGATGGTCTCGACGTTCCAGCGCGCCGCGCGCGCCTTCAGTTCCAGCCGGTCGATGGCGTCGGTCGGCGAGACCGGCGGCACGATCAGCGAGCGCCACATGAAGAACCAGGTGTACATCCAGATCAGCACGGCGGTCGGCATCATGAAGAACAGGCTGCCCAGCATGTCGATCACCCGTTTGGTGCGGTAGCTGACGGCGGAATAGACCAGGTCGACGCGCACATGCCCGCCCTGCACGAACGTGTAGGTCAGGCACAGACAAACGACCATCGCATTGTAAAGCTTCAGTTCCTCGGCGAACCAGGAGATGTCGAACTGTAACGGAATGCCGAAACCGATGGCGATGTCCGGCCGGGTGAATATCCGTTGCAGGATCACGATGACGACCTGTTGCAGAACCATCAGCAGACCCGCCCAGGCGGCAAGGCGCCCGATCGTGTTTGCCAGGCCCTCGAGGGCGCGCACGACGCCCCAGAGGAACTCGTTGCGCACCAGCCCGACGATGAAGATCACCACGAACACCATGAAGACGGCAAAGAAGAACTCGATCGAAGCGCCGTAGTAGACGATCTTCATCAGCGAGAGCTTGTCCGCGTCCGTGTTCTGCCAGGTGATCCAGTCCAGCCACGACATCGGATGCGTCAGCGCGTATCCGAGGTTGTAAAAGGCCAGCGCCATGTTTTCGAGGATCCACAGGATCCATGCGCCCAGGCCGTAACCGCCATCGTCTTCCATCTTGTCCCCCTTGTCCCGGCCTCGGCGCGCAGACGCCCCCGGCCCGGTTCCCCGTCGTTACGGCAGAAGGCCCCCGTTTGCGCGGGGGCCTTCCCTATCCGTCAGGTCAGGCCTCAGCCGCCCAGCACACGCGTGCGCTGCTCGACGTAGAAACCGTCGGACTTCTGGATCCAGCTTGCCGAGGTCGCCAGCGACGCCTCGAAGCTCTCGCGGATCTTGGCGAACAGCGGATCGCCCATGTTCTCGTCCATCACCTCTTTCGAGGCGCGGCCGAAGGCATCCCACACGTCGTTCGGGAACTGGAGCGTCTTGACGCCCTGCGCCTGGAGACGGGCCAGCGCGGCACCGTTGTTGGCCAGCGTTTCGGAAAGCTGGAAGTGCGTAACGGCCATCGCGGCGTACTGCAGGATCGCCTTGTGCTGGTCCGACAGGCCATTCCAGACGTCCAGGTTGATGTTCGCCGCCAGCGCCGAACCCGGCTCGTGGAAGCCTGCGGTGTAGTAGACCTTGGCCACTTCCTGGAAGCCCGCGCGTTCGTCCGCGAGCGGGCCCACCCACTCGAGGCCGTCCAGCGCGCCCGAGGACAGCGCCTGGTACAGTTCGCCGCCGGGGATGTTCTGGACCGATGCGCCCAGCTTGCCCAGCACCTGGCCGCCGAGGCCCGGCATGCGGAACTTCAGGCCGTTGAAGTCGTCGGCCGAGGCGATTTCCTTGCGGAACCAGCCGCCCGACTGCGAGCCCGAGTTGCCGGCGAGGAAGCCCTTGAGGTTGAAGATCGAGCCCAACTCGTCATGCAGGGCCTGGCCGCCGCCGTGGTGGTACCAGTTGGTCACTTCCTGCGCGGTGCCGCCGAACGGCACGGCGGTGAAGTAGGCGTAGCCCGGATGCTGGCTGATGAAATAGTAGTCGGCCGAGTGATACATGTCCGCCTGGCCCGACGAGACGGCGTCGAACACTTCGAACGCGCCCACCAGTTCGCCCGGCGCCTTCAGGTCGATGGTCAGGCTGCCGCCCGACAGTTCGCCCACGAACTTGACCAGGTATTGCGCGGCGTCATCGAGAACCGCGAAACCGCGCGGCCACGAGGTGACCATGGTCAGCGTGCGGGTGCCCTGCGCAACCAGCGGCGATGCCAGCGTCGAGGCCGCAGCCGCGCCTGCACCCACCGTCGAGGCGCGAAGGAAAGAACGACGATCCATAGAGTATCCTCCCAGAGTGTTATTGCGCGTGGTTACCCACCCCGCGCGGATCGAAAAGTCCGCAGACCGTATGCGGCGTCGCGACGCAAGAAAATACCCACCACTACGGAGGCGGTCAGAATATCTGACCGGAAATCCGCCGCCCTTGCGGGAAATCTTAGCAATGCGCGAAAAGGCAGTCAGCCAATCGCCGAAAAGGAGAGCATCGCACCGGGTCTGCGAATCGCGCCACACGCACGGCGCATCTTGGCCGCGCACCGGACTGGCCCTATGCTGCGCCCCCATGCAGGGCATATTGCACAGAATGCGGCCAAGTTACGGACAGAAGCTGTTTCTTCTGGCGGCGGTGCCGTTGATCCTTGCAGCCGCCGCGATCGCCTTCCTGGTGGCCTACCAGTCGCGCGCCCTCGCAGAACGCGAGATCCACCAGCTCGAAACCCAGCTGATCGAGGCCAAGAAGCGCGAGTTGCGCAACTACGTAACCCAGGCGCGCAACGGCTTCTACTTCGTCTACGGCTCCGCCGCGCCGGACGACGAGGCCGCCAAGCAGCAGGTCATGCAGATCCTCGCCGCGATGATCTATGGCGAAGAGGGGTTCTTCTTCGTTTACGACTATGCCGGCAACAACCTCGTCTCGCCGCGCCAGACCGAGCTGATCAACGGCAACTGGTGGGAGCTGCGCGACGCCGAAGGAAAGCCCGTGGTGCAGGAATTCATCCGCACCGCGCGCGGCGGCGCGGGCTATGTCGAGCATCTCTGGCCCAAGCCGTCGACGGGCGAGGAGGGGCGGATGATCACCTATGTCACCTCGTTCCCCAGCTGGCGCTGGGCCGTGGGCACCGGCGTCTTCATCGACGACATCCTCGAGTCCATCGCCGCGACCCGGGCAGAGGTGGCGATGCGGGTGCAGCGCACCTTCCTTTACATTGGGGCAATCACGCTGGCCGCCCTGCTGTCGGTCTTCGCTTCCGGTCTCGTCATCAACATCCGCGAACGCCGCCTCGCCGACGCCAAGCTCAAGGAACTGACTCAGCGGGTGTTCGACGCGCAGGAAGAGGAACGCGGCCGCGTCGCGCGCGAATTGCACGACGGGATCAGCCAGATCCTCGTCGGGGTGAAATACGCCCTCGATATCGCGCGCCGCCGCATGGCGCAGGGCGACGCCCGCGCTCCGGACATGCTGGACAAGGGCAGCGAACACCTGAGCACCGCCATCCAGGAGGTCCGCCGCATCAGCCGCGACCTGCGCCCCGGCGTGCTCGACGACCTCGGCCTTGGCCCCGCGATCAAGGGGTTGGCCGACGATTTCCACCACCGCACCGGCATCGCCACGCATTTCGACACGGTGGTGTTCCGCAACCGCCTCGACCAGGACGCCAAGATCGCCCTCTACCGCATCGCGCAGGAAGCGCTGACCAACATCGAGCGCCATTCCGGCGCCACCGAGGTCTCGATCGACCTGCGCGGCCATCGTGCCGGGGCCACGCTGCGCATCTCGGACAACGGCACCGGCATCGACGAGGCCGGCCGCGGCACCCGCAAGGGCATCGGGCTGCGCAACATGCAGGAACGCATGGACCAGCTCAACGGCACGCTGCGCGTGCTGTCCTCCCGCTCGGGCACCGTGATCGAGGCTCAGGTGCCCCTCACCCATCTGCTGCCGCCACAGGACCAGGGCAGCCCGAAACCGAAGGCCAGCGCATGACCAGACCCACCCGAGTCGCTGTCGTCGACGATCACCCGATGGTCGCCGAAGGCATCGAGGCGATCCTCGAAAGCTATGACGACATCGACGTGATCGCCACCCTGTCCGACGGCCAGCAGATGATCGACCGGCTCGACGCCCTGTCGCCCGACGTGATCCTGATGGACCTCAACATGCCCGGCCTCGGCGGCCTCTCGGCCACCGAGATGATCCTCGAACGCCGCCCCGACACCCGCATCCTCGTGCTGTCCATGCATGACACACCCGAATACGTGCAGACCGCGCTCAGCCACGGCGCGCGCGGTTATATCCTCAAGGACGTGCCGACGGACGAGATCAAGACAGCCATCGACACGGTTATGGCGGGCGGGCGTTACCTGTGCACCGGGGCCGAGGACGCGCTCTCGCCCGACCGCGCCGGGCGCGAGCAACTGACCAACCGCGAACAGACGATCCTGCTGCAACTGGCGCAGGGCAAGTCCAACAAGGAGGTCGCGCTGGCCCTCGACATCTCGGTGCGCACGGTCGAGACCCACCGCAAGAACATCAAGCGCAAGCTGGGCATTTCCTCGACCGCTGGCCTCACCCGCTACGCGCTGGAACATGGAGTGCTCCAGGGCACCGGCGCCAATCTCTAGGCGCCAGCCTCCGCTCCTTCATCTTGCCCGAAAACTCGGCGGGAGCCCGCCGCGGACGGGGGCAGCGCCCCCTGCCCGGTTACCGCCCAGCCTTGCGCGTCGCCAGCAACAGCGATGTCTCGGAATTGGCCACCCCGTCAAGGCGGCGGATGCGGGTCAGCACCGCGTCCAGCGCCTCGAGCCCCGGCGCGCCCAGTTCCGCGATCACGTCCCAGCGGCCATTGGTCGTGTGCAGCGCGCGGATCTCGGGCAGGCCGGACAGTTGCCGGATCACCCGGTCGGTGCCGCGCCCCTCGATCGCGATCATGGTCAGTGCCCGCACCGGGTCGCTGGCCACATCCGCCCGAGTGACCACGCCAAAGCCCAGGATGTCGCCCCGCGCCAGCATCTTGTCGATCCGCGCCCGCACCGTGGTCCGGGACAGGCCCAGTTCCGCTGCCAGGTCGGAAAACCCGGCTCGGGCATCGCGGCGCAGCGCGGACAGGATCGCTTGGTCGGTTTCATCCATTTCGGCAGCCATTCCGTCCGTTTCGGTCAACCATGCCCCAAATCGTGCAAAATGACCACTGTTTCCCTGCACGTTTCGGCGGCACATCCCATGCAACAGCGAACAAGGACCTTCGATATGACTCGACCCATCCTGCTCATCGGCGCCCCCGTGGACAGCGGCAAGCGCCGCGACGGCTGCCTGATGGGGCCCGACGCCTTTCGATGCGCCCGGATCGAAGGCGCGCTTTCGGACCTGGGCCACAGCGTCCGCGACCTCGGCAACGTGGCGCCCGACGCGGTCGACCTGCCCGAGGACACCCACCTCCACGATCTGCCCCGCACCATCGGCTGGACGCAGGCGCTGTCCCGCGCCGCAAGCGCGGCGATGACCGAAGGCCTGCCGATCTTCATGGGCGGCGACCACGCCCTGTCGCTGGGCAGCGTGCATGGCGTGGCCGCCCACGCCGCGGACTCGGGCCGCCCGCAATTCGTGCTCTGGCTCGACGCGCATTCCGACTTCCACACGCCGCGCAGCACCAGCAGCGGCAACCTGCACGGCACGCCACTGGCCTATGTCACCGGCCGCGACGGCTTTGACCATTTCCCGCCGGTGCCGCATCCCGTGCCGCAGCAGAATGTCTGCATCATCGGCCTGCGCTCGGTCGACCCGGACGAGCGCCGCGCGCTCGAGGAAACGCCGGTGCTCTGCCACGACATGCGCGCGCTGGACGAACGCGGCATCTCGGCCCTGCTGGGCGCCTTCCTCGACCGCGTGGAGCAGGCCGGCGGCATGCTGCATGTCTCGCTCGACGTCGACTTCCTCGACCCGGCCGTGGCACCCGCCGTGGGCACCACCGTGCCGGGCGGCGCCACCGTCCGCGAGGCGCATCTGGCGATGGAGATGATCCACGACAGCGGATTGATGACCTCGATGGACCTGGTGGAGCTGAACCCGATGCTGGATGAGCGCGGCCGCACCGCGCAGCTTATGGTCGATCTCTGCGCCTCTGCGCTGGGACGCCGCGTCTTCGACCGCCCCACCCCCCGCATCCTCTGACACCGCAAAGGGATGGTGGGTGGGGTGTCGTGACGGACAGCGTCCGGCACGCACGTCGCCCGCCATCGCAAAGGAAATGACCATGACCCCCTCCGACAAGGCCCTCGTTCCCTTCGTTTCCGTTGAAGCCATGATGCGGCTGATCCATGCGGTCGGCCTGCGCCCGATGATCGCCGCCATCGCCCAGGCCATCGAGGAGGACTTCCTGCGCTGGGAGAGCTTCGACAAGACGCCCCGCGTCGCCGCCCACTCTCCCGTCGGCGTGATCGAGCTGATGCCCACCGCCGACGACACGCATTACGCCTTCAAATACGTCAACGGCCATCCGAAGAACACCCAGGACGGGTTGCAGACCGTGACCGCCTTCGGGCTGCTGGCGGACATGGCCACGGGCTATCCACTGCTGCTGTCGGAAATGACCTTGCTGACCGCGCTGCGCACCGCCGCCATGTCGGCGTTGGCGGCGAAACACCTGGCACCCAGCGGCAGCCGCGTCATGGCGATGATCGGAAACGGCGCGCAGGCGGAATTCCAGAGCGTCGCCATGCAGCACATCGTCGGCATCGACACCGTGCGACTTTTCGATACCGACCCGGCGGCGACCGCGAAATGCGCTCGCAACCTCGCCAGCACAGGCCTGACCGTGGTCCCCTGCCGCAGCCCCGAAGAGGCAATCGAGGGCGCGCAGATCGTCACCACCTGCACTGCCGACAAGCGCAGCGCCACCGTGCTCAGCGACAACATGGTGGGTGCGGGCGTGCATCTGAACGCCATCGGCGGCGACTGCCCCGGCAAAACCGAGCTGGCCGAGGCGATCCTGCACCGCTCGACCATCTTCGTCGAATATCCGCCCCAGACACGGATCGAGGGCGAGATCCAGCAGCTTGCCCCGGATCACCCGGTGACCGAGTTCTGGCAGGTGCTGGCGGGCCGTGCGCCGGGGCGCACCGCCGACCGGCAGATCACGCTGTTCGACAGTGTCGGCTTCGCCATCGAGGATTTCAGCGCGCTGCGCACCGTGCATGCCAAGGCGCTGGAAACCGGCCAGTTCGCCATGCTCGACCTGCTGGCAGACCCGGATGACCCGCGCGACCTGTTCGGCATGCTGATGCGGGCCGAGGCCGCGCAGGCCGCCTGAGCCAAGGGGCGCGTGACAGCGCCCCCGCCCTCTGGCACAAACGGGCGCAAGGGACAGGGACTTGCGTGATGACCAACCGCCTTGCGATCATTCTGGGGCTCGTGCTGGTCGGCGGCGCGGTCGCCGACTACGTCCTTGCAGATGCGCGCGCCCTGCTTTTCCTGGCCCGCAAGCTGTTCGTCCTGCTGGACTGGCTGGCCTTCTGGCGCTGACGACCGGTTGACTTTCCAACGCCGCTTTGCTTGTTAGCGGTAACATCACCCACACCGGGAAAGGGAGATTTCCATGACTGTCAAGGTTGCCATCAACGGGTTCGGCCGGATCGGGCGCAACGTCCTGCGCGGAATCCTCGAATCGGGCCGCACCGATATCGAGGTGGTCGCGATCAACGACCTGGGCCCGGTCGAGACCAACGCCCACCTGCTGCAATTCGACAGCGTGCATGGCCGCTTTCCGGCCGAGGTGACGACCGGTGACGACTGGATCGACGTGGGCCGCGGGCCGATGCGCGTGACCGCGATCCGCAACCCGGCGGAACTTCCCTGGGGTGACGTGGACATCATCCTGGAATGCACCGGCATCTTCACCGCGCGGGACAAGTGCGAGGCGCATCTCGAAACCGGTGCCAAGCGCGTTCTGATCTCGGCCCCCGGCACCAATGCCGACAAGACCATCGTTTACGGCGTCAACCACGACGTGCTGACGAAGGATGACATCATTGTCTCGAACGCGTCCTGCACGACGAACTGCCTGTCGCCGGTGGCCAAGGTGCTGAACGACACGATCGGCATCACCCGCGGCTTCATGACGACGGTGCATTCCTACACCGGCGACCAGCCGACGCTGGACACGATGCACAAGGATCTCTACCGCGCCCGCGCCGCAGCGCTGTCGATGATCCCGACCAGCACCGGCGCGGCCAAGGCCGTGGGCCTTGTGCTGCCGGAACTCAATGGCAAGCTCGACGGCGTCGCGATCCGGGTGCCGACGCCCAATGTCTCGGTGGTCGACCTGACCTTCGAGGCATCCCGCGCAACCAGCGTGGCCGAGATCAACGACGCGATCCGCGCCGCGGCCAACGGGCCGCTGAAGGGCGTGCTGGGCTATACCGACCGGCCCAATGTCTCGATCGACTTCAACCACGACCCGCATTCCTCGATCTTCGCCACCGACCAGACCAAGGTCATGGACGGCACGATGGTGCGCATCCTGACCTGGTATGATAACGAGTGGGGCTTTTCCAACCGCATGGCGGATACCGCCGTGGCGATGGGCAAGCTGATCTGAGCACGGCTTTCAGTTGGCCGAGATCGGGCCGCGGGCGGCGTGATAGCCGGCCGCGGCCCTTTTTCCGGTTCCGGACTTCGGCATGGAGGGCACCAGCGTTCTCGTGGTCAGGACATGCGGGCTGCCGGATGGCGCGACGCTGGTGGCCTGTTCACGCGCCGTGTCCTCGGCGTTGTCCGTGCCGTCCGACGCCTTGGCCCGGCGGGATGGGCGCGGCGCTGTCCGGCGCTGGAACCCCGCGTTCGGGAGAATGTTCATCGCGACCCTCCTGACTCACAATGCGAAAATCTTGACGCTTTGTGCTTAACGGGAGGTTGACGACTGCCATCCAGCGCGCCGCCATGCACGGATCGCAAGGCGGGTTACGGTTCGTGGCGGTCCTCTGGCGGCGCCGCCTCACTATGTTTGCGGTAACGAAATCAGACCGAGGACAGAACCATGACCACGATGATCGCCACCCTGATCGACCGCGCCGAACGGCGCGCCCGTTTCCTGCGCACGCGCAACGAACTGCGCGCCCTGCCCATGAGCGTCCGCCGCGACCTTGATATCGAGGGCCACGAAGAGGACGTGGCGCGCCACGCCGTCTATGGCTGACGCGCCACGCGCTCAGACCGCTTGCAGAAGTTGCAGCGCGGTTTCCGAGGCCGTGACCGACAGGATGCCGACCGACGCAGCATAGCCCGTCACGGCCTCGCCCGACGCCATCCCGGCCTCGGGTTCGGCCGTCTCGACCGCCGCCTCCTCGCCTGGCGCGTTCGTGGCCGGTAAGGCTTCTGCCGGATCCACCCCGAGATCGGGCGTGGGTTCCGGACTGGCGACAGGCGGCGGCCCGTAGGCGGCCAGCATCGCCATCACGTCCATCCCGCGCGCGATGCCGGAGGCCGCGAGCCCCTGCGCATTGGCAGGCAGTTCCGCCCCCGCCGCGCGCGCCTCGGCCACCGCGGCCTTTGCCATGTGGCCGACCGCGCGGCCATTGCCCTTGCCGCCGCAGCAGAGCGCCGCAGACCCACCGTTTGTCACATCCATGAAAGCCCCCTTTCGCTTGTCCGTCCTGGACTGTCGCGCACAGGGGTTACGATTCCGTCAGCGCGCGCGCGGCGCGGCGCAGCCCGAAAACCGTGCGTCCAGCGCGACCTTGACCGGGGGCGTGACGAATTTCGACACGTCCCCGCCCAGCCGCGCGATTTCCTTGACCAGTTTGGAGGCGATGGCCTGGTGCCGCGCCTCGGCCATCAGAAAGACGGTCTCGACCGAATCGTCCAGCGCCCGGTTCATGCCGACCATCTGGAATTCGTATTCGAAATCGGCCACGGCGCGCAGCCCGCGGATGATGATCGAGGCGCCCACGTCGCGGGCGCAGTCGATCAGCAGGTTCTCGAACGGATGCACGATGAATTCGGTGTCAAAGCGTTCGGACAGGCTCGCGACCTCGGCCTCAAGCATCGCCACGCGTTCCTCGAGCGAGAAAAGCGGGCCCTTGTCGCGGTTGATCGCGACACCGATGACCAACCTGTCGACCAGAAGCGCGGCCCGCCGGATGATGTCGATGTGACCCTTGGTGATCGGATCGAAGGTGCCCGGATATAGGCCGATGCGCATGGATGCTCCCTTCCGCTGTCCCCCGGGGCGCAGGCCATGCCGCCCGCCCCACGGGGCGCACGCAACATTATTGCGTGACGGATTGCAAGGCGAAAGGCTCAATACCCCATGATCATGCCTTCGAGGGCGTTCTTCTCCATCGCCAGTTCGCTGAGCCGCGCCTTGACCACGTCGCCCAGCGTGATGAGGCCGACCATCTTGCCGTCCTCGACCACGGGCATGTGGCGAAAGCGGCCTTCGGTCATGCGCGCCAGCACGTCGTCGGCCAGATCGGCCCGGGTGCAGGTTTGCAGGTTTCGCGTCATGTAGCTGTCCACCGACTCGGTCAGGCAACCGCCACCGCGGTTGGCCAGTTCCCGCACGATGTCACGTTCCGACAGGATGCCGTCGGCGGTCTCACCGTCGCTCGAGATCACGACCGTGCCGATGCGTTTCTCGGTCAGGATCCTGGCGGCCGCCGAGATCGTGGTGCCGGGCGGCACGGTGACGACGCCGTCCGAGCCCTTGCTCTTGAGGATGTTCTGGACCTGCATGCGACCCTCCCTGCTGTCACGAGGCTGTAAGGTCAGGGTCCACCGCGGTATACCGCTCTGTCAAGCAAGACCTTCCAGACGTTGCAATTCCTGCCGCACGCCCTCGACCAGCGCGGCGGCAAAGCGGTTCATCCGTTCCAGCCGCCGGTCATCGGCATGGCGCACCAGGTAGAAGCTGCGCGTCAGGCTGACCTGGTCGGCCAACACGCGGCTCATGCCGGTGGCGGCGGGCAGCGCGAAATCGTGCACGATCCCCAGCCCCGCGCCCTGCCGGATCCAGTGGAACTGGACCGAGACGGAGTTGGAGGCCAGCGGCAAGTGCTGCACGCCCAGGTCCGAGAGGTAGTCCAGTTCCTTGTCGAAGATCATGTCGGGGATATAGCCCACCATCCGGTGGTGACGCAGGTCCGCAACGCCGCGGATCGGGGCGTTTTTCGCAAGATAGGCGTCGCTTGCCGCAAGATGCAGGCGATAATCGGTCATCTTCTGCACGACCAGCCGCCCCGCCGTGGGCGCCGAGACGGCGATGGCCATGTCGGCCTCGCGCCGGCTGAGGTTCACCACGCGCGGCAGGGCGACGATCTGCACCTCGAGGTCGGGGTTGGCGTCGACGATGCGGGCGCAGACCTGCGGCAGCAGGAAATTGGCGCAGCCATCCGGCGCACCGATGCGGATCTGCCCCGACAGCCCCTCGGACCGGCCCTGCACCGCTTCGCGCGCCAGCGAGAAGGCCTGTTCCGCCTCTTCGGCATGACGCAGGAACCGCGCGCCAGCCTCTGTCAGGGCGTAGCCCTGCGGGCTCTTGGCGAACAGCGCCGCGCCCATCGCCGCCTCCAGCCGCGCCACACGGCGCCCGGCCGTTCCCGGGTCCATCCGCAGCGCCTTGGCCGCCGCAGACAGGCTTTCCCCCCGCGCCACGGCAAGGAAAATGCGCAGGTCGTCCCAGCTGTCTCTCATCGCAATACCCGCATTAATGCAAAACCCTTTTGCCGGATTACCCCTGTTCCCGGCATTTTTGCAAATGTATCCTGCAGGCAACCACAGGAGGAGTCTCATGGAAGAGCTTTCGCATTACATCAACGGCCAGCGCGTCAAGGGCACGTCGGGCCGCTTTGCCGATGTCTACAACCCCGCCACGGGCGAAATTCAGGCAAAGGTGCCGCTGGCCTCGGTCGAGGAAATGAATGCGGCCGTCGCCGCCGCCGCCGAGGCGCAGGTTGGCTGGGGTGCCACCAACCCGCAGCGCCGCGCCCGCGTGATGATGAAGTTCGGCCAGCTGATCAACGAGCACATGGACGAACTGGCCGAACTGGTCAGCCGCGAGCATGGCAAGACCCTGCCCGACGGGCGCGGCGACGTGCAGCGCGGTCTCGAAGTGGTCGAGGTCTGCATGGGCGCTCCCTCGCTGCTCAAGGGCGAGTTCACCGACTCTGGCGGCCCGGGCATCGACCTCTATTCCATGCGCCAGCCGCTGGGCGTCGTTGCCGGCATCACGCCGTTCAACTTCCCCGCCATGATCCCGCTGTGGAAGATGGCCCCGGCGCTGTCCTGCGGCAACGCCATGATCCTGAAACCGTCCGAGCGCTGCCCCTCGACCTCGATCCGCCTGGCGGAACTGCTGAAGGAGGCCGGTCTGCCCGATGGCGTGCTCCAGGTCGTGAACGGCGACAAGGAAGCGGTGGACGCGATCCTCGACAACGAGACGGTGCAGGCCGTGGGCTTTGTCGGCTCGACCCCGATCGCGCAATACATCTATGGCCGCGCGGCCAGCAACGGCAAGCGCGCCCAGTGCTTCGGCGGCGCAAAGAACCACATGATCATCATGCCCGACGCCGACATGGACAAGGCGGCGGACGCACTGGTGGGCGCCGGGTTCGGTGCTGCGGGCGAACGCTGCATGGCGATCTCGGTGGCTGTCCCTGTCGGCGAAAAGACCGCCGAGGCGCTGGTCGAAAGGCTGGTGCCGCGCATCGAAAAGCTGAAGGTCGGCCCCTACACCGCTGGCGACGACGTGGATTACGGCCCCGTCATCACCGCGCAGGCCAAGGCCCGTATCGAGGGCCTGATCGACAGCGGCGTCAAGCAGGGCGCGAAACTGCTGGTCGACGGCCGGGGCTTCAGCCTGCAGGGCTACGAAAACGGGTTCTTCGTGGGGCCGTCGTTCTTCGACAACGTCACGCCCGACATGGACATCTACAAGGAAGAGATCTTTGGCCCGGTCCTGAGCCAGGTGCGCGCCGGCAGCTACGAGGAAGCACTCAAGCTGACCATGGACAACCCCTATGGCAACGGCACCGCGATCTTCACCGCCGATGGCGACACCGCGCGCGATTTCGCAAGCCGCGTCAACGTGGGCATGGTGGGCATCAACTTCCCGATCCCGGTGCCGCTGTCCTACCATACGTTCGGCGGATGGAAGAAATCGGCCTTCGGCGACCTGAACCAGTATGGCCCCGACGCCTTCCGCTTCTACACGCGGACCAAGACCGTCACAGCGCGCTGGTTCTCGGGCATCAAGGACGGCGCCGCGTTCAACTTCAAGGCGATGGACTGATTGCAAGAGACGCGGGCGAGTAAAATCGCCCGCGTCTCCCTCTGCGTGCGTTTGACGCTTTACGCTAGGTAATCCTCTCTTTATCAAGAACCGGGGACAGGAAGAATCTGCAGGAATGGCAAGCACATGCTGGTGGACATGGCGATTTGCAAAGACCGTCGCCTTGTTCATTTCCGACTCTGTGGGGTTCTGCATACCATCGAATCCGAGCGGGCGCTGATCCGCTACACGCAGGATCCAGCCTTCGATCCGACCTACACGTTCCTCACCGACGCGCGTGGCCTGACAGAGATCAACTCTGGCTTTCTCGAGATCATCGGCGCCGCGCATCGGTTGCGCCACGTGCTCGCGCTGTTCGACCGGCCAGTAAACAGCGTGCTGATTTGTCCGTCTGACCTGAGCTTTGGCATGGCCCGGATCATGCAGCAGGTGATCGAGCCGCTGACGCATTTCACCTTCCATATCGCACGCACGGAGACGCAGGCACTGAAGGCCGCCGGCATCCATGACACGACCCTTGCCGACCTCGAACACGAGGCCGGATTCACGCCGATCTGACCGGAGCCCGACACGCCTTGCATGGCGCCTCCGGCCGGACTGACCCTACTGGAAATCTGCGCGAAAACCCGTTGAAATGGCGAGAGACGCTTGCAGATTATCTTGGAAAGCACCGGTTTGGACAGGCCTTGGACGCAACCCTTCGGCAACCGGAAACCAGACAACACGACGGAGGCAACACGCGTGCCGTGCACCTACAGGATCTTTCCCGGGGACAACCTGGTGGTGTTCCAGCACTGGGGCACCATCACGACCGCCGAGACCATGGCGACCCTGATCGCCATGCGCACCGACCCGCAGGCCAATCCGGATCACCAGTATTTCGTCGATTTCTCGCGAGTCGCCCGTTTCGACGTGGATTTCGGGCGCATGCTGTCGCATGTCGGGTGGCTCACCCGTCAGGCGCCACCGCGCCGGGACGGCGCCCTCACCGCGCTCTATGCCCCCAGCGACGTCGCCTTCGGCGTGGCGCGAATG
This sequence comes from Thetidibacter halocola, assembly GCF_018224955.1. Lineage (GTDB taxonomy): Bacteria > Pseudomonadota > Alphaproteobacteria > Rhodobacterales > Rhodobacteraceae > Thetidibacter > Thetidibacter halocola. The sequence goes on along the minus strand of NZ_JAGTUU010000003.1, from coordinate 543,967 downwards.
TATCAATCGACCGGCGACGGCACCCTGCGACACGCGGTGGGCGTCTTTCGCAGCCGCGCCGAGGCCTTTGCCTTTCTCCGGATCGGGGACAGGCCCGAGTTCGACATCGAACCGCCCTTGCCGTAAAGGCTCCGCTCTGGTTTCGTGGACCTGCGCCAAACGGAAGGACAGGCATGCAGGAACCGCCCTTCACCATCGGGATCGAGGAGGAATACCTTTTGGTCGATCTCGACAGCTATGCCCTCGCCCAGGCGCCGCCCGGCCTGATGGAGGCCTGCGCCGCAGAACTCGAGGATCAGGTCAGCCCGGAATTCCTGCAATGCCAGATAGAGATCGGCACCCGCCCCTGCGCCGACATCGGCGAGGCGCGCGAGGATCTGCGGCGGTTGCGCGCCACCGTGGCGCGCTGCGCCAAGGCGCATAACCTCGCCCCGATCGCCGCCTCCTGCCATCCTTTCGCCGACTGGAAGACCCAGCATCACACAGACAAGCAGCGCTACAACGACCTCAGCCGGGCGCTGGGCGGCGTGGTGCGGCGGATGCTGATCTGCGGCATGCATGTGCATGTAGGCCTGGACGCGAACCCGCTGCGCGCCGACCTGATGCGCCAGGCGACCTATTTCCTGCCACATCTGCTGGCGCTGTCCACCTCATCGCCCTTCTGGCAGGGCGAGGATACGAACCTCGCCTCCTACCGGATCTCGGTCTTCGACAACCTGCCCCGCACCGGCCTGCCGCCGCGTTTCGACAATTGGGAGGATTACGAACGCTCGGTGCAGATCCTCGTCGATCTCGGCGTAATCGAGGACTCGTCGAAAATCTGGTGGGACATGCGCCCCTCGTCTCGCTTCCCGACGCTGGAATCGCGCATCATGGACGTGCAGCCACGCCTCGAGGACACTCTGACGCTGGCGGCACTGAACCAGTGCATCCTGCGGATGCTCTGGCGGCTGCGGCTGCGCAACCAGCGCTGGCGGATCTACGACAATTTCCTGATCGGCGAGAATCGCTGGCGCGCGCAACGCTATGGCACGTCAGAGGGGCTGATCGACTATGGCCGCGGCGCCATCGTGCCGATGCCTGAACTGGTCGATGAACTGACGCAACTGATCGAGGAGGACGCCGGCATCCTGCGCTGCCTGCCGCAACTGGACCGCGCCCGCGCCATCGCCCGCGACGGCAACAGCGCTACCCGCCAGCGCGCTGCGCTGGCCGAGGCGCAGCGCAAGGGCGCCGGTCACGAAGGCCAGATGCGCGCCGTGGTCGCCCATCTGGTCGAGGAATTCCACGCCGATCTATGACCGGCCCATCGCCTCGAGAATCCGGGTCTCGAGCTTGTGCAGCAGCGCGTCGTTGTCGAACCGAGCTTCCGCCACCTGCCGCGCCATCAGCCCCATCTCGGCCAGGCGGCCGGCGGGCAGCCGCAGCGCCTCTGCGATGTGCCGCGTGTAGCCTTCGGTGTCGAACTCGTCGACAAGCCAGCCGGTCTCTCCCTCGTCCACCGCCTCGGGAATGCCCGCATGGCGCGTCGAGACCACGGCGCAGCCGCAAGCCAGCGCCTCCTGGATGGCGGTCGGCAGGCCTTCGGTATTGCCATCCTTCGCCGTGATGGAATGCTGCAGGAAGACCTGCGTGCCGGCCAGTTCCGCCAGCACCGCCGCATGAGGCATGGCGCCCGGCAACACCACCTTGTCGGCCACGCCCAACTCGCCCGCCAGCGCGCGGCACCGCTCCAGCAGCGGCCCGTCGCCGATCATGGTCAGGCTTGCCTCCGCGACGTCCCGCGCGGCCTCGGCAAAGGCGCGAAGGGTGATCTCCGGCGCCTTCTTCTCGACGAAGCGCCCCACGGCCAGGCATTTCAGCGCCACCTTGTCGCCGGGTCGGACCGTGCGGACATTCACCCCCGAGGGGATGACGTGGGCATTGGGATGCGTGACACCGACCCGTGCGAGGTTGTCCAGCAGGAACTGCGACACCGAGAATACACCTGCCAGGCGCGGCATCATCTTGCGATAGGCTTGCACGATGCGCGGCGACTGGATGCTCTTGGAGGCGTCCGTGCCCCGGAAATAGGTGAAGATGGGGATGTCCATCTCGTTGGCCAGTGGTGCCAGCGCCAGCGCCTGCGTGCCGAACTCCGCCAGGATCACCTCGACGCCGTTCTGCCGCAGGAAGGACACCAGATCCCGCCTGGCAGAGCCGAACGGATGGCGCGACGTGCCATGCCGCAGCGTGTTCATCGTCAGCCAGTAGGGCGCCACCAGCAGGTCCGCCACGCTCGAGCCACGCTGCCGCCGCACGAAGATCGGCCTCCCGGACGGGTTCTCGCCATTCCAGCGCCCGGCCACGATGCAGGTCTCGCCACCGAACAGCTTGTCGATATGACGATTGACAAAGGTCTCGCCCAGCCGGAAGTAATCGCCGGTCGCAATGCAGGATTTCAAAGGACCACCTCGCGCGTCGCTGCGCGATCGGCCTTAGCGCGCCCCATCCCGGAACGCAACGAACAAGCCGCCGCTTGTCGCCGCCAGCGCGTCCCGATAGACAAGCCGCGCGCGTTGATGACGAGGGCAGCCATGCATTTCCAGAAGCCGTTCCGCCGCCGGTCCGCCTTGCAGGACTGGCTTGTCGAGACGCGCGAACAGGCGCTGGCCCGGCTGGATGCGCTGGCGGGCTATCCCCACCTGCGGCGCATGTTCCGCGAGCGTGTCGGCTACGAGCCGAACCTCAAGACGCCGAAGACCTACAACGAAAAGGTCCAGTGGCGGAAGATCAACGACCGCAATCCGCTCTTCCCGATCGTGTCGGACAAGCTGCGGCTGCGCGGATACGTGCAGGATCTGCTGGGGCCGGACGCAGCCGACATCCTCCCCCGTCTGCACCTCGCCACCGACGATCCCGATCGGATAGACTTTGCCGCCCTGCCGGCAAATGTCGTGTTCAAGGCCAACCACGGCAGCGGCTGGAACATCTTCCTGCGCGAGGGCGAGCCGCGCGACGAGGACCGCCTGCGCGAGGAAATGCGCCGCTGGCTGCGCCGCAGCTACGCGGTTCGCAAGCACGAATGGGCCTACCAGCACATCCCGCGCCGCATCATCGCCGAGGAGATGATCCAGAAGCCCGACAGCACGGTGCCGGACGACCTGAAATTCTCGATGTTCCGCGACCAGTGCGGGTTCATCTTCTGGGATGACGACCGCTTCGGCAGCATGACGCAGCACATCTGCGACGACACCTGGACAGAGCTTCCCTGGAGCAACGCCGATCTCGACAAGGGTATCCTGCCGCCGAAACCCATCCTGTTCGAGCGGATGCTCGATGTCGCCCGCCGCATCGGCGCACAGTTCGACATGGTCCGTGTCGATTTCCTGTTCACCGACGAACGGATCGTCCTGAACGAACTCACGCTGTACCGTGGTTCGGGCATGATGCCCTATTCGCCGCCCGAATGGGATCGCCACTATGGCGACATGTGGACTCTGCCAGACCTCTAGCCCCTTGCAACGGCGCGCCCCTTCCGTCACAATCTGAACAAACGTTCAATTCACAGCCTGGGAGGGTCTCATGGATTTCGCGCTTTCCGAGGAACAGACCGCCATCTTCGACATGGCCCACGCCTTCGGACAGGAGCAAATCGCGCCCCATGCTCGCTCATGGGAGGCGCAGGGCACGATTCCGAAAGACCTATGGCCACGCCTTGCTGAACTCGGTTTCGGCGGGCTCTACGTCTCCGAGGAGTCGGGCGGCTCGGGCCTGACGCGGCTCGACGCGACGCTGGTCTTCGAGGCGCTCTCGATGGCCTGCCCGTCTGTTGCGGCCTTCCTGTCGATCCACAACATGTGCGCCCGGATGATCGACAGTTTCGGCTCGGACGAGATCAAGGCTCGCCTGCTGCCCCGCGCCCTGACCATGGAGACGGTGCTCAGCTACTGCCTGACCGAACCGGGATCGGGCTCTGACGCCGCCGCGCTGAAAACCCGCGCCGACAGGACGAACGAGGGCTACGTCCTAAACGGGACCAAGGCCTTCATCTCGGGTGGCGGATATTCCGACGCCTACCTTGTGATGTGCCGCACCGGGCAGGACGGGCCCAAGGGCATCTCGACCCTCTATGTCGAGGACGGCGCGCCGGGCCTCAGCTTCGGCGGACTCGAGGACAAGATGGGCTGGAAATCCCAGCCCACCCGCCAGGTCCAGTTCGACGATTGCCGCGTGCCGCAGGAAAACCTCGTGGGCGAGGAAGGTATGGGCTTTCGCTATGCCATGGCCGGGCTCGATGGCGGACGGCTCAACATCGCAGCCTGCTCGCTGGGCGCGGCGCAGGCCGGGCTCGACGCCACGCTGAAATACATGTCGGAACGCAAGGCATTCGGCCAGAGCATCGACCAGTTCCAGGCGCTGCAATTCCGCCTCGCCGACATGGAGATCGAGCTTCAGGCCGCCCGCACCTTTCTGCGCCAGGCCGCCTGGAAACTCGACACGCAACAGCCTGACGCCACGAAATTCTGCGCCATGGCCAAGAAATTCGTGACAGAGGCCGGCTCACGCATCGTCGACCAGTGCCTGCAACTGCATGGCGGCTACGGCTATCTCGCCGATTACGGCATCGAGAAACTGGTCCGCGACCTGCGCGTGCACCAGATCCTCGAAGGCACGAACGAGATCATGCGCCTGATCGTGGCGCGCCAGATGCTCGCTCGCTGACCCTTTCCCTTTTCTTCTGGCCTCAAATATCCTCGGGGGAGCGCGAGACGGCAGACAGCCGCCTCGCCCCGCCGCCGGAACAAGGACCGACGCCGCCATGTCAGACATCCATATCCGCACCGAGGGCCGCGCCGGCCGCATAACCCTGGCCCGGCCGAAGGCGCTGAATGCGCTGACCTACGAGATGTGCCTCGCCACGGAACGCGCGCTGGACCTCTGGCGCGAGGATCCCGCCATCGACCTCGTCCTGATCGACGCCGAAGGCGAGCGCGCCTTCTGCGCAGGCGGCGATATCGCCGAGATGTATCGCACCGGCAAGGCCGGCGACTTTGAGTATGGCCGCCGCTTCTGGCGCGACGAATACCGGCTGAACGCCAAGCTGGCGGAATACCCCAAGCCGATCGTCTCCTTCCTGCACGGCTTCACCATGGGTGGCGGCGTCGGTCTGGGCGGACATTGCAGCCACCGCATCGTCTGCGACAGCACCCGGATTTCCATGCCCGAATGCGGCATCGGCTTCGTGCCCGACGTGGGCGGCTCCTTCCTGCTGGCGCGCGCGCCGGGACGGCTGGGCGAATACCTGGGCCTGACCGCGGCCCGCATGGGGCCGGGCGATGCGATCCATGCCGGTTTCGCCGACCATTACATCACCGAGATCGAGTGGCGCACACTCAAGACCCTGCTCTGCGAGACGGGCGATGCCTCGGTCGTGGCGGGCGCCGCCCTGCCCGTCCCCGACAGCCCCCTGGCGGCACAGCAAACGCAGATCGACGCGCTGTTCGCCGGCGAGACCGCGCGCGACATCGTCAACAGCCTGCGCCATGATGGCACTCCCTTTGCCGCGCAGGCGCTGGAGGCGATGGCGCGCTGCGCGCCGCTGTCATTGGCCGTCACGGTCGGCATGATCCACCGCCTGCGTGGCCCCTCGCTGACCATCCGCAAGGCGCTGGAACTGGAATACCGCGTCAGCCATCGGATCATGGAGCATGGCGACTTTCTCGAAGGCATCCGCGCCGCGATCATCGACAAGGACAAGTCGCCCCGATGGCACTACGCTGACGGCGACGTTCCGGCCGTGGCGGTGTCGAAGATGCTGATGCCGCTGGGCGACGACAAGCTGGATTTCAGGGAGAAGAGCATGAAGATCGGATTCATCGGACTGGGAAACATGGGCGCGCCCATGGCCGCCAACCTGGTCAGGGCCGGGCACGAGGTAAAGGGCTTCGACGTGGCGGGCCTGACCGCCGAGGGCGTCACCCCCGCCGCTTCTGCCCGCGCTGCCGCCGAGGGGGCCGACGTGGTGGTGACCATGCTGCCCAACGGGACGATCCTGCGCGCCGTGGCCGATGATGTCATTCCTGTCATGCGCCCCGGCGCGATCCTGCTCGATTGCTCCACTGTCGACGTGGACAGCGCCCGCGCCGTCGCCCACCAGGCCGACGAGGCAAGCCTCGGCGCGCTGGACGCGCCGGTGTCGGGCGGTGTGGGCGGTGCCGCGGCGGGCACGCTGACCTTCATGGTGGGCGGCAGCAAGGCCGCCTTCGAAGCGGCGCGCCCGCTCTTCGACGTGATGGGCCAGAAGGCGGTGCATTGCGGCCCATCGGGCAACGGCCAGGCCGCCAAGATCTGCAACAACATGATCCTCGGCGTGACCATGATCGCCACCTGCGAGGCTTTTGCCCTGGCCGACAAGCTGGGCCTGTCGCGCCAGGCGATGTTCGACGTGGTCAGCACCTCGTCCGGGTCCAGCTGGTCGATGAACACCTATTGCCCGGCGCCCGGGATCGGCCCGAAAACGCCCGCCGACAACGATTACAAGCCCGGATTCGCAGCCGACCTGATGCTGAAGGATCTGCGCCTGTCGCAGCAGGCTGCCGATTCGGTCGATGCCGACACGCCCATGGGTGAGGCCGCGATGGAGCTTTACCGCCGTTTCGTCGAGCAGGAGGACGGCAAGGGCCGCGATTTCAGCGCCATGCTGCCGCGGTTCGAGTCCCGTGGCCGCGGCTGACCTGCCCGACTGGACGGCAGACCGCTCGCTGCCGCCCCTGGCGGATGCCAGCCGCACCGCGCTGCGCGGGCTGATCCCGCAAACCGTGCCGCAAGGCACGGCGCTGTTCCACCCCGGCGAGGCCGCCATGGGCTTTGTCGTCGTGCTGTCCGGGCGGATCGAGGTCTTTCTGACCGGTCCTACCGGGCGCGACATCCTGCTTTACGCCGTCGAGCCGGGACAAAGCTGCGTGCAATCCACGCTCAGCCTGCTGGGCAGCGAGGATTATTCCGGCGAGGCGATCACCCGAACCGAGTGCCGCCTGGTCCTGATCCCGCGAGAGATGTTCCTGCGGCTGATGGACGGCGACGCGGCCTTTCGCGCCTTTGTCTTCCGCGCCTTCGCCGCGCGAATGCAATCCATGATGCACCTGCTCGAACGCGTCGCCTTCACCCGGGTCGAGGCGCGGCTGGCGCAATGCCTGCTGGAGCGCGCCGACGCCGGACGGGTCGAGGCCACCCATGCCGAACTGGCCGTGATGATCGGCTCGGCCCGCGAGGTGATCTCGCGCCGGCTGGATGCGCTGGCGCGGCGCGGTCTGGTGCGGCTGGAACGCGGGGCGGTCCTGCTCTGCGACGAGACGACGCTGCGCAGCCTTGCAGAAAGCGACGCTGCAATGTGACCATGTCACCGACAGAAGGCACCGAGTCGCGTTAACCTTCCTTCACATCGAATCAAACCGGAGGGTTACACAATGTTTGCCAAGAATGTCGGCTCCACCGACCGCCTGATCCGCGCCATCGTCGGCATCGTCGCGCTGGTCGTCTTCTTCACTGCCGCGGGCGTGCTGAAATGGATCGCCCTGATCGTCGGACTCGTGATGCTGGCGACCGCTGCGCTGGGCACCTGCCCGCCCTACGCGATGCTGGGCATCAACACCTGCAAGACCAAGGGCTGACGGCCACAGGCGGAACCGCGCCAGCCTGTCGGCGGTCATCCGCTGCAGGTGACGATCCCGTTGGAACAAGGCGACGCGCAGGGGTATTTGTCTCGCATGTGAACGCAGATGCGAAAGGACTTCCCATGCGCGTCCTCGCCCTTCCCCTGATCCTGATCGCCCTTGCGGCACCGGTGCAGGCCGGCCCGCAGGGCTGCCCGCCTGGCCTCGCAAAGAAAAGCCCCGCCTGCGTTCCTCCGGGGCTCGCAAAGAAACAGCATCACGACCACTATCGCGTCGGCGACCGCATCGACCGCGATTACATCGTGATCCGCTACCCCGACCGCTATGGCCTGGACCCCGGTCAAAGCTATTACCGCGTCGGCAACTACGTCTACCGCGTGGACCGCGAAACGCGCGAGGTTCTGGACCTGATCGGCGCGATCGCGGCAGTTCTCGACTAGGTCACTCAGCGGCCACCTTGCGGTGGGCCAGAATCGGTTTCAGGTAGCGGCCCGTGTGGCTTTCGCCAACCTCGGCCACGTCCTCGGGTGTGCCCGTCGCAACGATCAGACCGCCGCCATCGCCGCCTTCTGGGCCGATGTCGATAATCCAGTCTGCGGTCTTGATGACGTCGAGATTGTGCTCGATCACCACTACCGAGTTGCCCTGTTCGACCAGTTCATGCAGCACTTCCAACAGCTTGCGCACATCCTCGAAATGCAGGCCGGTCGTGGGCTCGTCCAAGATATAAAGTGTGCGCCCGGTGGAGCGTTTCGCCAGTTCCTTGGACAGTTTCACGCGCTGCGCCTCGCCGCCTGACAGGGTCGTGGCCTGCTGGCCGACCTTGACATAGCCAAGGCCGACACGAACCAGTGCATCCATCTTTTCACGGATCACCGGAACCGCCTTGAAGAACTCCTGCGCGTCCTCGACCGTCATATCAAGAACGTCGGCTATGCTCTTGCCCTTGAAATGAATTTCAAGGGTTTCCCGGTTGTATCTCTTGCCCTTGCAGGTCTCGCAGGTGACGTAAACATCGGGCAGGAAGTGCATCTCGATCTTGATGACGCCGTCGCCCTGACACGCCTCGCAGCGGCCGCCCTTGACGTTGAAGCTGAAGCGCCCCGGCTTGTAGCCGCGTGCCTTGGCTTCGGGCAGGCCGGCGAACCAGTCGCGGATCGGCGTGAACGCGCCGGTGTAGGTCGCCGGGTTCGACCGCGGCGTGCGCCCGATAGGGCGCTGGTCGATGTCGATGACCTTGTCGAGATGCTCGAACCCCTTGATCGTCTCGCAGGGGGCGGGCGTCTCGCGCGCACCGTTCAGCTTCATCGCGGCATTCTTGTAGAGCGTCTCGATGGTCAGGGTCGACTTGCCCCCGCCCGAAACGCCGGTCACGCAGACGAACTTGCCCAGCGGGAATTCCGCTGTCACGTCCCGCAGGTTGTTGCCCGTCGCCTTGACCACGGTCAGCTTCTTGCCGTTGCCCTTGCGCCGCTCGGCGGGCACCGCGATCTCGCGCGTGCCGGAGAGGTATTGTCCGGTCAGGCTGGCGGTATCGGCGGCGATCTGGTCGGGCGTGCCCTCGGCCACGACGCGCCCGCCATGCACACCCGCGCCCGGCCCGATGTCGAACACATAGTCCGCCTGACGGATCATGTCCTCGTCATGCTCGACCACCAGCACCGTGTTGCCCTGGTCGCGCAGGTGTTTCAGCGTGCCGATCAAACGGTCGTTGTCGCGCTGGTGCAACCCGATGCTGGGCTCGTCCAGCACATACAGCACGCCCGTCAGGCCAGAGCCGATCTGGCTGGCCAGGCGGATGCGCTGGCTTTCGCCACCACTTAATGTTCCGGCTGCACGGGACAGGGTAAGATATTCAAGTCCAACGTTATTCAGGAATCCCAGCCGCTCTCCGATCTCCTTCAGGATGGCGCGGGCTATCTCCTGTTTTTGCGGTGTCAGCGTGGCGTTGACCGACCCGATCCAGGCATAGGCCTCCTTGATCGACATCTCGACCACCTGGCCCACATGCAGCCCGCCGATGCGCACCGCCAGCGCCTCGGCCCGCAGGCGGTAGCCGCCGCAGGTGCCGCAGGGACGGTTGTTCTGGAACCGCTCGAACTCTTCACGGATCCAGCTGGAATCCGTCTCGCGATAGCGGCGTTCCATGTTGGGAATGACGCCCTCGAAGGCGCGCGTCACCTGGTAGACGCGCCCGCCCTCGTCATAGCGGAACGGGATCTCGTCATCACCCGAGCCATAGAGGAACACCTGCTGCACATGGGCAGGCAGGTCTTTCCACCGGGCCTTGGGGGCGAAGCCGTAGTGTTTCGCGATGGCCTCGATTGTCTGGATGAAATAGGGCGACTTGCCCTTGCGCCAGGGCGCGATGGCCCCGTCCACGAGGGTCAGCGTCACGTCCGGCACCATCAGGCCCGGGTCGAAGAACAACTCGACGCCCAGACCGTCGCAATCCGGGCAGGCCCCGAAGGGCGCGTTGAAGGAGAACAGGCGCGGCTCGATCTCGGGAATGGTGAAGCCGGACACGGGACAGGCGAAATTCTCGGAAAAGGTGATCCGTTGGGGATCGCCCTCTTTCGGGGCGGTTTCCAGCACGGCGATGCCGCTGGCCAGATCCAGCGCGGTGCGGAAACTGTCCGCCAGCCGCGTCTCCATCCCCTCGCGCACCACGATCCGGTCCACCACAACATCGATGTCGTGCCGGAATTTCTTGTCGAGCGTCGGCGGCGCGTCCAACTCGTGGAACTCGCCGTTCACCTTGACGCGCTGGAAGCCCTGCTTGCGCAGATCGGCGAATTCCTTGCGGTATTCGCCCTTGCGGTCGCGCACGATGGGGGCCAGCAGGTAGGCGCGCGTGCCCTCCTCCATCGCCATGACGCGGTCGACCATGTCCTGCACCTGCTGCGCCTCGATGGGCAGGCCGGTGGCGGGGCTGTAGGGCGTGCCGACGCGGGCAAAGAGCAGCCGCATGTAGTCGTAGATCTCTGTCACCGTGCCGACGGTCGACCGGGGGTTCTTCGACGTCGTCTTCTGCTCGATCGAGATGGCGGGTGACAGGCCCGCGATGTGATCCACGTCGGGCTTTTCCATCATGTCGAGGAACTGCCGCGCATAGGCGCTGAGGCTTTCGACATAGCGGCGCTGGCCCTCGGCATAGATCGTGTCGAAGGCGAGGCTCGACTTTCCCGACCCCGACAGGCCCGTGATGACCACGAGTTGATCGCGCGGAATGTCCACGTCGATGCTTTTCAGGTTGTGTTCGCGCGCGCCGCGCACTTCGATCTGCTTCAGATCCGGCATCTGGTCCCCCGGCTGGTCTGGGTGACAGATAGTCGATCCGGCCCGTCCCGCCAATCGAAAATGGAGAACGGATGCGGAACGTGCACTGTGACCCTTTACATTCCACTATTAGAATGTATATGAAAGGTCAAACAGGCTTGGAGACGCCGCAATGTTCAACTTTCTGAGAACCGACCCCACGCCGGGCATGACCGCCGCCCAGGCTATCCCCCTTGTCGAGGCGGGCGAGATCGTGCTGATCGACATCCGTGAGCCGATGGAAATTGCCATGTCGGGCAAGGCGAAGGGTGCTCTGGCGATCCCCACCGCCGCGTTGGCCATGCGCGCCGACCCGCGCAGCCCGGAATGCCTGGCCGAACTGAAATCGGGCAAGCCCGTCGCCGTCTACTGCGCCTCGGGCGCGCGGTCATCGATGGCGAAGGGGATGCTGGCCCGGATGGGTCACGAGGTATACAATATCGGCGGATTGGCGCATTGGCAGCAGGCCGGCGGCGCGATCGAACGGTGATCGGCGCGTTCCCGCCCGCCGCAAGGCCGGCGGGAACCCGGCGCGGCGCCTGAACATTGGCATCCTGAGGGGAGACAGACCGTGAAGAAACTGATCCTCGTCCTGCCGCTTCTCATCCCGCTCGCGGCCTGCGACACCACCACCGCGGCCGTGGCCGGCGGGGCGGCCTTGGGTGCGGCGCTTGACGACGACAAGCCGATCCGCGGCGCCGTGGTTGGTGCAGCCGCAGGCGTGATCGCGGGCTCGCTGATCGAGCGTTACAGCGACGGCACCTGCCTCTATCGCGACCCGCAGACCGGCGAGACCTATCGCGCTCGCTGCTGACATGACCTGACCGCTGCCTCTGGGCGGCACAGGCGAAACGCCCGGCGGAGTCTCCTCCCCGCCGGGCGTTTCCGTGTCCGCCTCAGCGATGGTGCAGCGAGACGCCGTTGGCGAACAGGTGCACCTTGGCGGGATCGGCGGTCAGCCGAACGGTGCGACCACGCATCTCGCGGTGGATGCCGGGCAGCTTGGCGATGACCTGCCCCTCGCCCGAGCCGAAATAGAGCAGCGTCACCTCTCCCAGCGCCTCGGTGATGCCGACCGTGCCCTCGTAAAGGTAATCGTCCCCGGCAGTCACGAAATCCTCGGGCCGGACGCCCACGTTGACCGACAGGCCCATGTCGGCCTCGGTCGTGGGATAATCCGAAAGCGCCACGCCGCCGCCCGCCAGTTGCACCCGGGTCTGCGCACCGGTCGCCACGACCTTGCCGAGAAGCAGGTTCATCGACGGAGAGCCGATGAACTGCGCCACGAATTCGCTGTTCGGCCGCTCATACAGGTCCAGCGGAGAGCCGACCTGCGCGATGCCCTTGTTCGCCAGCACGACGATGCGGGTCGCCAGCGTCATCGCCTCGACCTGGTCATGGGTGACGTAGATCATCGTGCGCTCGGGCATCTGTTCCTTGAGCTGCGCGATCTCGATCCGGGTCGCCACCCGCAGCGCCGCGTCGAGGTTCGAGAGCGGCTCGTCGAAGAGATAGACCTTGGGGTCGCGCACGAGGCTCCGCCCGATCGCCACCCGCTGCCGCTGGCCGCCCGACAGCGCCTTGGGCAGGCGGTCCAGGTAGGGTTCCAGTTGCAGCATCTTCGCCGCGCGGTTCACCGCCGCGTCGATCTCTGCCTGGGGTTTCTTGGCCAGTTTCAGCGCGAAACTCATGTTCTCGCGCACGGTCATGTGCGGATAGAGCGCGTAGGACTGGAACACCATGGCGATGCCGCGCTGCGCGGGCGGCACGTCGTTGACCACCTGCCCGTCGATCTCCAGCGTGCCGCCGGTGATCTTTTCCAGCCCCGCGATCATCCGCAACAGCGTGGACTTGCCGCAGCCCGAAGGGCCCACGAAGACGATCAGCTCGCCCTGCGTGATGTCCAGGTTGATATCCTTGAGCACGTCGACCGTGCCGCCATAGGTCTTTGCGACATTGGTCAGCTTCAGGTTGGCCATCTCTCCCCCTCTTTTTTCTCGTTAACCGCGGTGAAGCACGGCCATCGCCGGCTGCCACGGCCCCAAGTGCAGGCGCCCGTCGGGGAAACCCGCCGCGCTGCCCAGTTCTATCCCGATCTGGTGCCAGTCTCCCTCGGGCATGGCCACCTGCGCGGGCTCTCCCGACAGGTTGACCGCGACAAAGATCGTCTCTGTGTCGCTCTGCCGCTGGAAATGCACGATGCTGCCGGTGGCCTGCACCTTGCTTTGCGTGCCCTTGGCCAGCGCCGCGTGGCTGTGGCGGAACGCGATCGTCTTGCGGTAGTGATGCAGCAGCGCGCCCGGGTCGCGTTCCTGTTCACCCACGGCGCGCGGCAGGTGATCCTGGCTGACGGGCAGCCACGGCACCCCGGCGGAAAACCCGCCGTTCAGCGCCATGCGGTCCCAGACCATCGGTGTCCGGCAACCGTCGCGGCCCTTGAACTCGGGCCAGAACTGGATGCCGTAGGGGTCTTGCAGATCCTCGAAATGCAGCTCTGCCTCGGGCAGGCCAAGCTCTTCGCCCTGGTAGAGGCAGACCGAGCCCCGCAGGCACATCATCAGCGTGATATAGGCGCGAGCGGCGGCGTCGGGCAGGTTCCAGCGGCTGACATGGCGCGGCACGTCGTGGTTGGAGAAGGCCCAGCAGACCCAGCCCTCGGGCGCCTTTTCATCGACCAGCGCCATGACATCGGCGACATAGGCCGCATCGGGCTGTTTCGGCGAGAGCAACTCGAAGGCGTAGGACATCTGCACCTTGTCCCCGCCCGAGGTGTATTCGCCGAGAATGTCGAGACCGTAAAGGTCGTCGCCCACCTCGCCCACGGCGGCCGCGCCGAATTCGTCCATGATCTTGCGCAGCTTGCGCAGGAAATCGAGGTTTTCCGGCTGGTTCTTGTCGTAGAGATGTTCCTGCCAGGTATAGGGGTTCACGGCCGGCGCGCTGATCGGGTTGCGCTTTTCCTCGGCCAGGGCCGGGTTGTCGCGCAACTGCTTGTCGTGGATGTAGAAGTTGATCGTGTCGAGCCGGAACCCGTCGACGCCCCGATCCAGCCAGAAGCGCACGACCTTCAGCAGCGCCTCCTGCACGGCGGGCTCGTGAAAGTTCAGGTCCGGCTGCGAGGTCAGGAAATTGTGCAGGTAATACTGGCAGCGCCGCGCGTCCCATTGCCAGGCCGAGCCACCGAAGATCGACAGCCAGTTGTTGGGTGGCGTGCCGTCGGGTTTCGCATCGGCCCAGACATACCAGTTGGCGCGGTCATTGTCCTTGCTGGCGCGGCTTTCCGCGAACCACGGATGCTGGTCCGAGGTATGCGACAGCACGAGGTCGATCATCACCCGCAGGCCCAGTTGGTGCGCCGTGTCCACCAGCACGTCGAAATCCGCCAGGCTGCCGAACATCGGGTCGACGTCGCAGTAATCGCTGACGTCATAGCCGAAATCCTTCATCGGCGAGGTGAAGAAGGGCGAGATCCAGATCGCGTCCACGCCAAGGCTCGCCACATGCGGCAGCCGCCCGGTGATCCCGTTCAGGTCGCCCACACCGTCGCCGTTGCTGTCCTGGAAGCTGCGCGGATAGATCTGGTAGATCACCGCGCCGCGCCACCAGTCGGGGTCTTTCGGCATCTGTGTCGTGCCCATGAAGGTCTGTGCCTCTGCATTCATCTGTGTCACTCCGCGCGCCCCGGACCGTGGCCCGGAGCCTTTTGTCTGTCGTCCCGCGCCGCGCGCGGGGAGGTTTATTTCACCGAGCCCGCCAGCAGACCGCGCACAAGATACCGCTGCATGGCGAAGAACACCGCCAGCGGCACCGCGATACTGACAAAGGCCGCAGTAGCGAGGATTTCCCAGTTGCCGCCGCGCGTGCCCAGCAGCTCGACGATCTGGTTGGTCATCACCGTGGTCTGACCCGTCGCGTCGATCAGGAACACCTTGGCCACCAGCAGGTCGTTCCAGGTCCAGAGGAACTGGAAGATCGCAAAACTGGCCAGCGCCGGGAAGCTCAGCGGCAGGATGATCTTGGTGAAGATCTGGAACTCGGTCGCGCCATCGACCCGCGCATTCTCGATGATGTCGCGCGGCAAGCCGACCATGTAGTTGCGCAAGAGGTAGATCGCCAAGGGCAACCCGAACCCCGTATGCGCCAGCCAGACACCGAGATAGCCCTTGCCGATGCCGATACCCAGGTGGAGCTTCAAGAGCGGGATCAGCGCCAGTTGCAGCGGCACCACCAGCAGCCCCACGACGAAGGCGATCAGCAGCGCACGGCCGGGAAAATCCATCCAGGCCAGCGCATAGGCGGCAAAGGCCGCGACCACGATCGGGATGATCGTCGCCGGGATCGTCACCGTCAGCGTGTTGAAGAAGGCCTTGGCCATGCTGTCGGTCGAGTCGCCCGAAAACAAGACCTGCCGGTAGTTGTCCAGCGTGAATTCCGGCGGGATCTCGGCGGTGACGAAGGTCCGCTGGCCGCGCGACCCGGTCATCTCGGTCGCGCTTTCCAGCCGATAGCCCCCGTCCGCCTGCACTGTCAGCTTTTCGCCATCGCCCAGTTCGGCGGTATCGCCCGGGCCATAGGCGGACACGTCGCGGGACGAGGTGCCCCAGCTGCCGATCTCGGCGGGGGGCGTGTCGGTTTCGGTGAAGAGATTGCCCTCGATCACATACAGATTGCCCTCCTGCACCTGCGTCTCGGGAGCGGCGGTGCGCAGGGTCAGCGTCTGTTCGGTCGGGAACAGCGCGTTCCACCAGCCGGAACTGGCGATCTGGTCCGCCGTGCGGAAGGACGACACGAAGAGGCCCACGGTCGGGAACAGCCACAGCGCCACCAACAGCGCCGTGGCGATGTGGACGGCCCAGGTGAGCGAGGATTTGGAACCGGCTATGTTGTCCATGTTACCGCATCTCCTTGCGCGCGTTGCGAACGTTCCACACCAGGATCGGCGTCACCAGCAGCATGATGACCATCGCGCTGGCCGAGCCCACACCCCAGTCACGGGCGACGAAGAGCTGGTTGAACATGTAGTTGGCGAGGACCTGCGTGCCCCATTGGCCGTTGGTCATCGCAAAGACGATGTCGAAGACCTTGAGCACGACCAGCGTGATCGTGGTCCAGACCACCACGATGGTCCCGGCGATCTGTGGCACCTTGATCTTGAAGAAGATCTGGAACGGGTTGGCGCCATCGACGATGGCGGCCTCGATGGTTTCCTCGGGGATACCGCGCAGCGCCGCCGACAGGATCACCATGGCGAAGCCCGTCTGGATCCAGACCAGCACCACCATCAGCAGGAAGTTGTTCCAGAACGGCACTGTCAGCCATTGCTGCGGGTCGTTGCCGGTCAGCCAGACATAGACCGCATTCATCACGCCGATCTGCTCGGCTCCCGGCGGGCGGGCGTCATAGACCAGCTTCCAGATCACCGCGGCGCCAACAAAGGAAATGGCCATCGGCATGAAGATCAGCGACTTGGCCACGTTGCCCCACTTGATCCGGTCGGACAGCTGTGCCGCCAGCAGGCCGAAGGCGGTGGACAGCGCTGGCACGACGATCAGCCAGAACATGTTGTTCCACATCGCCTCCCAGAACTTGGGATCGGCGGACATCTGGACGTAATTGGCAAACCCGACAAAGCGGTAGACCGTCGATCCGTCGGGCTGGGTGACCCGCTCTGTCAGCGACAGGCGGATGGTCTCGACCACTGGGTAGGCGAGATACAGCGACAGCGCGAAGAGCGCCGGGAACAGGAACAGCCAGGGCCGGACCATGTTGGCGCGGTTGATGTTGCGCCCCGCCTGCGGCCCCTTGGCGGGGAACAGCACCTTGTCCAGGAACTGGTTCGAGAAATAGAAGTAGCTAAGGCAGGCGCCCACGCCGATCACGATGGTCAGCAGGCCCTGGATGGCAGGATGCATGACGGTCTCCCCCCGGTTCGCGCCCTGCCGGACTGTGCCGCCAGGCGCAAATGTCTTCCAAGAAATCCGCAAATTCCGTCAACGGAATTTGCCGCCCGGCCCCGCCGGACTGCGGAGGCGGCCAGCACCGCCCCCGCCTCCGCGCTTACTTCAGTGCGTCCCAGCTGTTCTGGATGCCCGAGGCCACGGCGCCAGCGTCCTTGCCGCCGGTATAGTCGACCATCCCCGTCCAGAAGCTGCCCGCGCCCACGCCGCCCGGCATCAGGTCGGACCCGTCGAAGCGGAAGGTGGTCGCGCCCAGCAGGATGTCGTTCATCTTGGCTGTCGGCGCGTCCGAGAACTTGGACGAGTCCACACCCTTGAGCGGGGTCAGGAAACCGCCGCGCGCCATCCAGATCTCGTGCGCCTCGGGCATCTGGAGGAAGGCGATCAGATCATGCGCCGC
The DNA here is from genome assembly GCF_018224955.1 of Thetidibacter halocola. GTDB lineage: Bacteria > Pseudomonadota > Alphaproteobacteria > Rhodobacterales > Rhodobacteraceae > Thetidibacter > Thetidibacter halocola. The sequence goes on along the minus strand of NZ_JAGTUU010000003.1, from coordinate 526,637 downwards.
GTCGTTCTCGTTGGTGATGGCCCAGAGCGTGCCCGCGCCCAGCACCGGCGCGCCCAGGTCCTTTTCGGCATAGGCCGGGAAATAGAAGAAATCCGCGTCCTCACCGACGACCGTGCCTTCGGGGAAGAAGGCCGGGATGAACGACGCCTGGCGGTGCAGGTAGCACTGCGGCGGCGCATCGAAGAGGCCCTTGGGGCTGTCGCGGAAATCGGTCGAGGCGACGGCGCCCGCGCCGCCCGCCACGTAGGCGTCGTTGCGCGCGAACCAACCGAACTCCTCGATCGCGGCGACCACCTTGGGGTCGTCGAATTTCAGCTCATTCTTCACCCAGGCGTCGTAATCCTCGGGCGATTGCGTGCGCAGCATCATGTCCTCGACCCAGTCGGTCGCGGGCCAGCCGGTCGCGCCGCCCGATCCCAGACCGATGCACCACGGCGTCTCGCCATCGGCGACGATCTGCTCGGTCAGGGCCTTGAGCTCTTCCATCGTGGTCGGGATCTCATAACCCGCATCCTCGAAATTCTCGGGAACATACCAGACCAGCGACTTCACATCGACCTTGTAGAAGAACCCGTAGAGGTCCGTTGCCCCGTCAGGGCCCGCATAGGTGCCGAGGTCGACCCAGGACTGGCCGGCTGCGTAATTGTCGCGCACCCAGTCGCCCGTGCCCTCCTTGAGCGGCGCGAGGAACCCGCGGCCCGCCATGTCGGACGCCAGACCCGGCTGCGGGAAGATCGCGATGTTCGGGGCCGACCCGGCCTCGGCGTCGACGACGATCTGCTGCTCGAAACTGTCCGAGCCGACATAGCTGACGTTGTGGCCCGATTGGGCGGCGAAGGCGGCAAGCACCTCTTCGACCACGGCCTGGTCGGGGCCAAGCCAGGGCCCGAAAACGGTCAGATCCTCGGCCTGGGCCATGCCTGCGGTCAGCGCCGTGGCAGCCACACAGGTGTAAAAACGAGATTTCATTATGACTCCTCCCATTGTCGCGCCTGTCCGGCGCTTTCCGCCTGAATCTCTGGCGCCGGCACAATAGCCAAAGCGCTTTGGACACAGACTTCCTGTCCTACCTGTTAGCGACTGTCAACGACGTCGCGATTTATTACAAACACTTTTTTCGCCGCAGCGCAGCTAGGAAAGTTGCAGTAGCCCCCCTTTCGTGCAGCGCACGGTTGTGACACTGTGATCGGAATTCAAACCGCTTTGAATGCGTCCGCATGAATCTCAAGGAACTCTCGCGCCATCTGAACCTGTCCCCGACCACGGTCAGCCGGGCGCTGAACGGCTATCCCGAGGTCAGCGAAACGACTCGCGCGCGGGTGCAGGCGGCGGCCCGCGCGATGAACTATCGCCCCAATGCCCGCGCCCGTGGCCTCGCCACCGGCCGGACGCAGGCGATCGCCCATGTCATCCCGGTGAGTCGCCGGCACCAGATGGTGAACCCGATCTTCGGCGATTTCATTGCCGGCGCCGGCGAAACCTATGCCCGCGCGGGCTACGACATGGTGCTGAGTATCGTCGACGACGTGCGCCAGGACCGCGTCTATCGCGACATCCACGCCCGCGGCACGGTGGACGGCATCATCGTCAGCGCCCCGGCCATGCGCGACCCGCGCATCGCGCTGCTCAACGGGCTTGGCCTGCCCTTTGTCGTGCATGGCCGCGCGACAGAGGAAACCGCCCCCTACAGCTGGCTCGACACCAACAACAGCCGGTCCTTCCGCCGCGCCACCGATTTCCTGCTGGATCTCGGCCACCGTCGCATCGCGCTGATCAACGGACTCGAGGACATGGATTTCGCATGGCGGCGGCGGCGCGGATTCGAGGCGGCGCTGATCGCGCGCGGCCTTGCCCCCGACCCGCGCCTGATGCGGGCCGAGGACATGACCGAGGTCTATGGCTTTCGCTCAGCGCGCGACATGTTGCGGCAGGCAGAGCCGCCCACCGCCTTTCTCGTCTCGTCCGTCATCAGCGCCATCGGCGTACGCCGGGCGATTCATGATGCGGGCCTCGACATGGGGCGCGATGTCTCGGTCATTACCCATGACGACGACCTCGGCGCCTTCAAGAACGACCAGGATGTGCCGATCTTCACCGCCACCCGATCGTCCGTGCGCAGCGCCGGAGAGCGCGTGGCCGAGATGCTGCTGCAGCTGATCCGCGACCCCGGCTGCGGCCCCCTGACCGAGATGATGGAGGCCGAGTTGATCATCGGCGCCTCGACCGGCCCCGCCCCACAGTGAGGACACCATGAAACAGACCCGACAGGACTTTCCGCCCGGCTTCCTCTTTGGTGCTGCCACCTCGAGCTACCAGATCGAGGGCCACGCCTTTGGCGGTGCGGGCCGCACCCACTGGGACGATTTCGCAGCCACCCCCGGCAACGTGGTGCGGGCGGAAAACGGCGACCGGGCCTGCGACCATTACCACCGCTTCGAGGAAGACCTCGACCTGGTGGCGGCGGCCGGGTTCGACTGCTACCGCTTTTCCACCAGCTGGGCGCGGGTCATGCCCGACGGGCGAACGGTCAACCCCGAGGGGCTGGATTTCTACGACCGGCTCACGGACGCCATGCTGGAGCGCGGGCTGAAACCCTGTGTCACCCTCTATCACTGGGAACTGCCCTCGGCGCTGGCCGACAAGGGCGGCTGGCGCAACCGCGACATCGCGGGCTGGTTCGCGGATTTCACCCAGACGATCATGGGCCGGATCGGCGACCGGATGTATTCCGCCGCGCCCATCAACGAGCCCTGGTGCGTCGCCTGGCTGAGCCATTTCATGGGGCTTCACGCGCCCGGCCTGCGCGACATCCGCGCCACCGCCCGCGCCATGCACCACGTCCTGCTGGCGCATGGTACCGCGATCCAGGTGATGCGCGACCTCGGAATGAACAACCTCGGCGCGGTGTTCAACATGGAATGGGCCGCCCCCGCCGATGACAGCCCCGAGGCCGCCGAAAAGGCCGCGCTGATGGACGCCTATTACAACACTTGGTTCCTGTCCGCGGTGTTTCGCGGCGAATACCCCGCAGCGGCACTGGCCGGGTTGGAGCCGCACATGCCCGACCGCTGGCAGGACGATTTCGCCAAGATCCAGAGCCCGGTCGACTGGTGCGGCATCAACTATTACACGCGCAAGCTGATCGCCCCCGCCGACGGCCCCTGGCCCGCCCTGCGCGAGGTCGAGGGCCCGTTGCCCAAGACCCAGATGGAATGGGAAGTCTACCCCGACGGGCTGCACGATTTCCTCGTACGCACGGCACGTGATTATACCGGCGTCCTGCCGCTGTTCATTACGGAAAACGGCATGGCCAATCCCGACAGCGTGCAGGACGGCGCGGTGAACGACCCCCAGCGCATCGCCTATGTCGAGGCGCACCTTGACGCCGTTCTGCGCGCCATCGCGGCCGGTGTGCCGGTGCAGGGTTACTTCCTGTGGTCGCTGCTGGACAATTACGAATGGGCGCTGGGCTACGAGAAACGCTTTGGGCTGGTGCACGTGGATTTCGACAGCCTTGAACGCACGCCCAAGGCGTCCTACCACGCGCTTAAGTCCGCCCTGACCGTCTGAAACGGAGGCCCCCATGTCCGATCCCGTTCTCGCCGTCGTCGCCGATATCGGCGGAACCAACACGCGCGTCGCGCTGGCGCGGGGGCGCGCGGTGCAGGCCGACACGATCCGCCGCTACCGCAACGCCGACCACCCGGGAATCGAGCCGATCCTGCAATCCTATCTCAAGGAACTGGGCGCGCAGCCCCGCGCGGTCTGCGTCGACATGGCCGGGCCGGTCAAGGACGGGGTCGGCAAGCTGACCAACCTCGACTGGCACATCGCCGCGCCGAGCCTTGCGCAGGCCACCGGCGCCGCCACGGTCGCCGTGCTGAACGACCTGCAGGCGCAAGGCTTTGCCGTGGGGCATGTCGCGCGCGAGAACCTGCGCACGATCCTGCCCGCCGATCATGCCGGGCCCGAGGCCGCGCGGTTGGTGGTGAACGTGGGCACGGGGCTAAACGCCGTGGCGGTCTATCGCTCGCGCGGGTTGACCATCGTGCCGCCGGCCGAGGCAGGGCATATCTCGATCCCCGTGCAGACCGATGAGGAACTGCGCCTGCTGCACTGGCTGGCCGAGGGGCATGGCACGCCCGGGCTGGAAGAGGTCCTGTCGGGCCGTGGTCTGGAACACATTCACCGCTTCCTCGCACTGCAGGACGGCAAGGACCTGACCTTGCCCGCCGACGCGATCTTTGCCGCCTTCGAGGCGGGCGAGCCCCGCGCGACCCGTGCCGCGCGACTTTTCGTCCGGTTCATGGGGCGTTACGCGGGAAACCTCGCGTTGATCACTCTGCCCTTTGGCGGCGTCTTCCTCGTCGGCGGAGTCGTCCGCCACTTCGCACCGCACCTGCAGAAGCTGGGCTTTGCCGAGGCCTTCCGCGACAAGGGGCGGTTCGGCCCCTTCATGGACCAGTTCCCGGTCTGGATGGTCGATGACGATTACGCGGCCCTGACCGGCTGCGCGGTGCATCTGAGCGAGATCCTGGAAGGGTGAAAGCCGCCCACGGTCGCACCTTGTCGGATCTTGGTTCGGTTAACAAACTCTTGAAATAGCGATTAAAAATAGACGGAATGTTTCGCGCGCGAAACATTTGGACCGATCCGGACCTTTCCAGATCGGCAAGAAAAGGCGCCCGTACCCATGGTTCGGACGCCTTCGATGCATCACTTGAGGATCGAACGGCCCGCATATTCCGCCGTCTCACCCAGCATTTCCTCGATGCGGATCAGCTGGTTGTACTTGGCCAGCCGGTCAGAACGGGCCAGCGATCCGGTCTTGATCTGACCGCAGTTCGTCGCCACGGCGAGGTCGGCGATGGTCGCATCCTCGGTCTCGCCCGAGCGGTGCGACATGACGTTGGTCATGCGCGCGCGATGCGCCATCTCGACCGCCTGCAGCGTTTCGGTCAGCGAGCCGATCTGGTTCACCTTGACCAGCATCGCGTTGGCGCAGCCGCGCTCGATCCCCATCGCGAGGCGCGCCGGGTTGGTCACGAAGAGGTCGTCACCCACCAGTTGCAACCGGTCGCCCAGCCGCTCGGTCAGCAGCTTCCAGCCGTCCCAGTCATCCTCGGAGCAGCCATCCTCGATCGAGATGATCGGGTAATCGGCACAGAGAGCCTCAAGATAGGCGACATTCTCTGCCGGAGACAGGGTTTTCCCCTCACCCGCAAACACATAGTTGCCGTTCTTGAAGTATTCCGTGGCGGCGCAGTCGAGCGCCAGCATCATATCGTCACCGGGCTTGTAACCAGCCTTTTCGATGGACTTCAGGATGAAATCCAGCGCCTCCCGGGTGCTGCCCAGGTTCGGCGCGAAACCGCCCTCGTCACCAAGACCGGTCGAGAGGCCCGCCGCCGAAAGCTCCTTCTTCAGCGTATGGAACACTTCCGACCCCATGCGCACCGCATCGGCGATGGTCTCGGCCGCGACGGGCATGATCATGAATTCCTGGATGTCGATCGGGTTGTCGGCATGCTCGCCCCCGTTGATGATGTTCATCATCGGGACCGGCAGGACACGGGCCGAGGTGCCGCCGACATAGCGGAACAGCGGCTGGCCGCAGAAATCCGCCGCCGCCTTGGCCACCGCCAGCGACACGCCGAGGATGGCGTTCGCGCCCAGGCGGCCCTTGTTGTCAGTGCCGTCCAGTTCGATCATCGCCATGTCGATGGCCACCTGCTCGGTCGCGTCGAAGCCCACGATGGCCTCGGCGATCTCGCCATTGACGTTGGCGACCGCGTCCAGCACCCCCTTGCCCATGTAGCGGCTCTTGTCGCCGTCGCGCTTTTCGACCGCCTCGTAGGCGCCGGTCGACGCGCCCGAGGGCACCGCCGCGCGGCCCATCGTGCCGTCTTCCAGCGTGACGTCTACCTCGACGGTCGGGTTGCCCCGACTGTCCAGGATCTCGCGGGCGTGAATGTCGATGATGGTGCTCATGGGTCAAATCCCTCAAACTTGGTTGCGCGACCTATCGCAGACGCAAGGCGCGTTGTAAACGCGGATGTTATCGCTAACACGCCAAGCCTGCTTGGGTTTGCGCTAACGCTTCTTTCGCCAGCCTGCGTTCCCTCAGGAACGAGTAAAGCCCCGCCGCAAGGATCAGCGCCGCCCCGACCAGCGTCCAGCCATCGGGCCGGTCGCCAAAGATCAGGATCCCCAGCGCGGTGGTGAAGATCAGCCGCGTGTAACGGAAGGGCGAGACGATCGAGGCCGGGGCCAGCCGCATCGCCGTGGTGATCGCGAGGTATCCGCTGGTCGTCACGATTACCGCGCCGAGGATCGGCCAGAGCGCGTCGGGCGCATAGCTGGACGGCTCCGACGCAAAGGCCCAGAGCGCGAGGCCCGGGACCAGCGTGATGCCAAATCCCCAGGTCGAAATGGCCAGCGCAGGAATATGCGGTGGCGACAGGCGCGTCACCAGGTCGCGTGCCGACAGCGCGGCGATGCCCAGAACGGCCCAGAGCTCATACCCGGTAAAGCCCGCGCCGAAGGGCCGGATCACGATCAGCATGCCGACGATGCCCACCGCGACGGCGGCCCAGCGGCGCCAGCCCACCTGCTCCTTGAGAAAGATCGCCGCCCCCAGCACGACGATCAGCGGCCCGGTCTGGATGATCGCGGCAAAGACCGGCAGCGAGATGTATTTCAGCCCCGTCACCATGCCCACCGCGCCCACCACCTCGCAGAGGTTGCGCAGCAGCACCATCGGGTGCAGCGCGTCCCGCCCCAGCAGAGACACGCCCCGCATGGCCGCCAGCGCCACGAACAGCGCCGTGCCGCCGATGCTGACCAGGGTCATGACCTGCCCGATGGGCGCGGCGTTGGTCGCCAGCTTGAAGAACGCGTCCGCCCCGGCCAGCAAGGCCATGGACAGGATCATCAGCGATATGGCGCGAAGGACGTCCACTCAGGTGATGACGTCGGGCGCATCGCGGCCGGTATGGGCCTTGATCCCGGCGATGGCCTCGGCCGCGGCAATGACCGGCGCCAGCGCCACCTGCGCGTCCATCGTCATGGTGACAGGGTCGAAGAATTCGAGGTAGACGCGCAGGGTCGCGCCCTCGGTTCCCGTGCCGGACAGGCGGAACACCACGCGCGCGCCGCCGTCGAAATGGATGCGGATGCCCTGCCCCTCGCTGCGCGAGCCGTCCACCGGGTCGTCATAGGCGAATTCGTCAGCCTGGCTCACCACCAGCCCGCCGACCTTGGTGCCCGGCAGATCGGCCAGCTTGGCCCGCAGCCCGTCCATCAGCGCGTTGGCGCCCTCGGTCGGGATGCCCTCGTAATCGTGGCGCGAGTAATAGTTGCGCCCGTAGGTGCGCCAATGCTCTTCCATCAACTCGGCGACCGAGATTCGTTTCGCGGCAAGGATGTTCAGCCAGAACAGCACGGCCCAGAGCCCGTCCTTTTCCCGCACATGGTCGCTGCCGGTGCCCGCGCTTTCCTCACCGCAGATCGTCACCCGACCGGCGTCCAGCAGGTTGCCAAAGAACTTCCAGCCGGTTGGCGTCTCGTAGCAGGCGATCCCCAGCTTTTCCGCCACCCGGTCGGCGGCGGCCGAGGTGGGCATGGACCGCGCGATGCCCTTGAGCCCCCCGGCATAGGCGGGAACAACCGTCGCATTGGCGGCCAGCGCGGCGAGGCTGTCGGAGGGCGTCACGTAGATGCCGCGGCCCACGATCATGTTCCGGTCGCCATCGCCATCCGAGGCGGCGCCGAAATCGGGCGCATCCGGCCCCATCATCAGGTCCATCAGGTCCCTGGCCCAGATCGGGTTCGGATCGGGGTGGCCTTGCCCGAAATCCGGCAGCGGCGTGCCGTTGACCACGCTGCCCCGCGCCGCACCCAGCCGGTCCTCAAGGATCGCCCGAGCATAAGGCCCGGTCACCGCGTGCATCGCGTCGAAGCGCAGGGTGAAGCCGTCGGCGAACAGGCTTGCGATCGCCTCGAAATCGAACAGGCTTTCCATGAGTTCGGCGTAATCCGCCACCGGGTCCACCACCTCGACCGCCATCGTGCCGAGGCTCTGCTCGCCCAGCGTCGAGAGATCGACGTCATGCGCCTCGAGGATGCGGTATTCGGTGATGGCCTTGGTGGCCTCGAACATCTTCGCCGTCAGGCTTTCCGGCGCGGGCCCGCCGTTCGAGGCGTTGAACTTGACCCCGAAATCGCCGTCCGGCCCGCCGGGATTGTGGCTGGCCGAGAGGATGATGCCACCGAACGCCTTGCGCTTGCGGATCAGGTGCGAGGCGGCGGGCGTCGACAGGATGCCGTCCTGCCCGACGATGACCCGGGTCGCCCCGCCGGCCGCGGCCATGCGCAGCACGACCTGGATCGCCTGCGTGTTGAAATACCGCCCGTCGCCGCCGACGACCAGGGTGCGCCCCTCGACCCCGCCCACGGCGGTCCAGATCGCCTGGATGAAATTCTCGAGGTAATGCCGGCCCTGAAAGACCGGCGTTCGCTTGCGCAGGCCCGAGGTGCCGGGCTTCTGCCCGTCGATGGGTTGGGTGTTGACCGTGACGATGTTCATTCTGCCGTCTCCCTGTCCGCTGACAGAGGTATCGCCGGTTTGCCCGCGCGGGGCAAGGCGGGCCGCTCAGATCACCGCGCGCTCAGGATTAGGCCTGTTTTCAAGCACCCGGTCATAGCCGAAATCCGACAGGTCGAGCGCGCGGAATTCCCCGTGGGCGATCCATTCGGCCAGGCCGCGGCCCACGGCCGGCGCCTGCTGCAGCCCGTGGCCGGAAAAGCCGTTGGCGAACAGGAAATTCGGCAGGTCCGGATGCGGTCCGAGGATCATGTTCTGATCCAGCGTGTTCCAGGCGTAGTGCCCGGCCCACATGCGCACCGGCTTGATCGCCTCGAAGGCGGCGGAGCGCGCGGCGAGGACCGGCCAGACGATCTCCTCGAACTCGGCATGGCGCGGCTCGAAATCGTCGGGGTCCACCGCCGGGTCGGGATCGGGCGTGGCGCCGGCCAGGAAATAGCGCCCCTCGGGCCGCACATAGACGCCGCTTGGGTCGATCATCAACGGCAAACAGCCGCCCTTGACCCGCGCGCTGCCCTGCGGGCTGGCGGCACAGTCAAAGACAAAGACAGTGCGCTTGCGCGGCTCGACCGGCAGGGACAGTCCCGCCATGCCCGCCACCTGCGCCGCCCGCGGTCCCGCCGCATTGACCAGCCAGCCGCAACCGACCCGCGCTCCGGAGGCCAGCCGCACCCCCGTCACGCGCCCGCCATCCCGCTCCATCCCCGTCACCGTGTCGCGAAGCAGATCCGCTCCGCGAGATCGCGCCCGGTTGCGCAGGCCTGTCATCAGCCCGACATTGTCAAACCAGCCCTCGCCGCTGTGTCCCCAGGCACCAAGCAGCAGGTCGTCCACCCGCAGATGCGGAAAGGCCTGCGCCATCTCCTCAGGTGTCATCAGGACGACATCCGCCCCGCAGGCCATCTGCGCGGCATGGTTCTCGCGCAGCACCTGCGCCTGCGACCGCGTCCCCGCCAGCGTCAGGTAACCGCCCTCGACCAGCGCCAGGTCCGGCCCTGGCACCCCGTCCACCGCTGTCAATTCCGGGAAGGAACGAATGACCTCAAGACCATATTGACTGATCTTCACGTTCACGGGATTGGAGAACTGCGTCCGGATCGAGGCGGCGGACAGCGCGGTGGACGCCTGCGCGAACCCCATGTCGCGTTCGACGATCGCCACCGACCCGCCAAAGCCTGCACACTCCATCAGCGCCCAGGCCACGGCCGATCCGATCGCCGCCCCGCCCACGATCACCACGTCATAGCGTTCGCGCACCCTGTCCCTCTTCATCTTGCCCGAAAAACTCCGGGGGTGAGGCCCGCAAGGGCCGAGGGGGCAGAGCCCCCTAAACCCGTCCCAGCGCCAGAACCGCGTTCAGCCCGCCAAAGGCAAAGGCGTTGGACAGCACCACGTCCACGCTCGCTTCGCGCGCCTCGTTCGGCACCACGTCCAGCGCGCATTCCGGGTCGGGCTCTTCATAGCCGATGGTCGGCGCGATCACCCCGTCGCGCAGCGCCATGATGCAGGCCAGAAGCTCGACCGCCCCGGTGCCGCCGATCAGGTGGCCATGCATCGACTTGGTCGAGGAGATCATCAGCCGGTCCGCATGCCGCCCGAACACGTCGGCCACCGCCGCGCATTCGGTCTTGTCATTGGCCGCCGTGCCGGTGCCATGCGCATTGATGTAACCGACGCGCTCCTTCGCGATGCCGCCATCCTTCAGCGCGCCTGCAATGGCCCGCGCCGCGCCCTGTTTCGACGGCATGACGATGTCCGCCGCATCCGAGGTCATGGCGAAACCCAGCACCTCTGCCAGGATTTCGGCGCCACGCGCCTTGGCGTGCTCGTAATCCTCGAAGACAAAGACACCGCCACCCTCGCCCTGCACCATGCCGTTGCGCGTGGCGCTGAACGGGCGGCAGGCGTCCTTGGACATGACTCGCAGCCCCTCCCAGGCCTTGACCCCGCCAAAGCACAGCATCGCCTCTGTTCCGCCCGTCACCATCGCGGTGCAGAGGCCAGAGCGCACCATCTGGAAGGCCTGGCCCATCGCATGGTTGGATGACGCGCAGGCGGTCGCGACGGTAAAGCTGGGGCCGCGCAGGTTGAACTCCATGCTCACATGGCTGGCGGCGGCGTTGTTCATCAGCTTGGGCACGACAAAGGGGTGAACCCGGTTCTTCCCTTCCTCGTAGACGGCCCGGTAATTCTCGTCCTGCGTGGTCAACCCACCGCCCGAGGTGCCCAGCACCACGCCCGACCGGTCGGCCAGTGCGCCCGTGAACTCCAGCCCCGACAGTGCCAGCGCCTCGCGCGCGGCGATCAGGGCGAATTGCGTGAACCGGTCATACAGCGCCAGTTGCTGGCGGTTGAACACCGCCTCGGGATCGTAACCCTGAACCTGCGCGCCGATCTTGACGGCGAGACGCTCGACATCGCGGAACTGCAGCGGGCCGATGCCGCAGCGCCCCTCACGCATCGCGGCAAGCGTTTGCGGCACCGACTGGCCGAGCGGGTTGATCGTGCCCGCCCCCGTGATGACGACACGCCTCACCCCTTCTGCTCGGCGATCAGCTTTTCGATGCCAGCGACGATGCTGGCCACCGAGGAAATGTCGAAATCGGATTCGGTGGGATCGTTCGCGTTGAAGGGGATCGAGATGTCAAAGGCTTCCTCAATGGCAAAGATCGCCTCGACGAGTCCGAGCGAGTCGATCCCGAGGCTTTCCGGCGTGCTCTCCAGCGTCACGTCGGAGGGTTCCAGCATCGCCTGTTCGGCGATGATCTCGATCACCTTGCGTCGGACATCCATCGTCATGTTCCCATCCCGCTGCGATTTGCAGGGCATTTAGTCGTTTCGACGGCGAATTGAAACGGAAATTCGCCGTGACCCGACGGCGCGCGAGGCTCAGTCCGACCCGCGCAGCCGGGCCATCGCGGCCTTGAGGTCGGCCACCTCGCGGAACAGGCGCGGCAGGCGGCGCAAGCCCTTGGTCACCTCGATCTGCGTGTCCATCTTCATCGCCGGATAACCCAGCATGACGCGGCCCGGGGGCACGTTGGACAACGCGATGGTGGCGCCGCCCAGGATCGCGCCAGCCCCGATGTTTGTGTTGTCGCTGACGCCGGACTTGCCGCCCAGCACCGCCCCGTCGCCGATGGTCGAGGTGCCCGCCAGCCCCACCTGCGCACACAGCAGCACGTCGCGCCCGACCACGACGTTGTGGCCCACCTGCACAAGGCTGTCGATCTTGGTGCCGCTGCCCACGATCGTGTCGCGCACCGTGCCACGGTCGATCGTGCTGTTCGCGCCGACCTCGACATCGTCGCCCAGCGTCACTGCGCCGAGGCTGTGGATGCGCGCCCAGGGCTGGCTCGCCGCGCCCGTGTCGCGGCCCAGGCTGGCGCGGGCGCGTTCCACGCCCGAGACCTCGGGGGTGACAAAGGAATAGCCGTCGCCGCCGATCACCGCCCCCGGCTGCACGATCAGCCGTGCGCCGGCGGTAACACCCGCCATGAGCCGAGCGCCGACATGGATCAGCGCGCCCTCGCCCAGCGTCACGTCGCGCCCGACATGGACATGGCCCGCGATCACCGATCCCGCGCCGACCCGCGCGCCCGCGGCGATGTAGGCAAAGGGGCCGACGCTGACGTCCTCGCCCAGGACGGCGCCATCCTCGACGATGGCCGAGGGGTGAATACCCGGCGCATAACCTTGCCCCGGATCCATCATCGCCGACAGGCCCGACAGCGCGTGGCGCGGCCGCGGCGACAGGATCGCGCCCTTCAAACCATAGGATTTCCAGTCGGCCCCGTCCCAAAGCATCGCGGCGCGGGCCTGTCCCTGCGACAGGGCGGCGGCATAGTCGGGCTTCATCGCCAGCGCGATCTGATCGGGCCCGGCCAGGGCCGGCTCCGCCACGCCAGACACCCGCAGAGCGGTATCGCCCACGGCGGTCAGGCCAAGCGAGGCCGCGATCTCAGCCAGGCTGTAGGTCGGTCGGGTGTCAGACATGGCGGCCTCCGGTGCAGCGGTGCGGGGGCGCGCCGCCCCCGTCCGGTGTTGCCGCCGGTTTAGCTGCGTCCTGCGCGCAGGGCCACCCCCTGCCGCGCCAGCGCCTGCCAGATCAGCGCGTCCCTGCCATAGACATCGGCGCGGTAGTTCACCGGCCCCTTCGCCTGGGTGAAGGCGGTGCGGTAGATCAGGTGCACCGGGACCGGCTGTTCCAGATTGACGCGGGTTTCGGCCCCGGTGTTCAGGATGCGGTGGAACAGCCCCTGCGGGTCATCGGTCTGCCGGGCGAGCAGCGCATAGGCGAAGTCATGCGGATCATCCAGCCGGATGCAGCCATGGCTGTAGGTGCGCACCTCTTCCTTGAACAGGTGCTGCGAGGGCGTGTCGTGCAGGTAGATGTTGTACTGGTTGGGGAACATGAACTTGACCGACCCCAACGCGTTCTTCGGCCCCGGCGGCTGGCGCATCGAGAAGGGGAAGGAACTGGCCGAATACTGGCCAAAGCCGTTGCCCCGGCCGACCACGCGGCCGCGCGCGTCGATGATCTGGAGATGGCTGACCGCGCCCGGGTTGCTGCGCAGCATGGGCAGGTATTCCTTGACGATGATCGAGCGCGGCACATACCAGGACGGGTTGATGACCATGTGCGTCATCAGGTCCGAGAATTCCGGCGTGCGCCGGTCCGGGTCCTGGTGCCCGATGACCGAGCGGGTCTCGAAGGTCAGCTTGTCGTCATCCATGATGCGGGCATGGAAATCCACCAGGTTCACCAGGATGTGCCGCTTGCCCCGGCCCTCGGGCAGGTTCAGCCAGCGCTCGCGCTCCATCGCGACGATGACGGATTGCAGCCGCTCCTCGGGGGCGGTGTTGATCGCCCGCAGGGTCGAGGCGCCTGCGACGCCGTCGGGCTCGAGGCCATGCGCCTCCTGGACGCGGCGGACCGCCTCGGTCAGGCGGGAATCGTAGGACGCGCCGAGGTGCGGCTTGAGATGGCCCATGCGCACCAGCCGGTCACGCAGCGCGACGACCGCGGGGCCGCTGTCGCCCGGTTCCAGTTTGGCCGCGGGCACGGTGTCGCCCCAGCCACCATGGGCGATGCGGTGTTCCAGCAGCAGCTTTTCCCGCATCAGGCGCGAGTATTCCGCCGTCGCGGGCACCAGCGCGCGCATCACGGCGCGGGGATCGCCGTTGTCCAGCTTGGCCAACTGTTCGGAATCGGGGCGGCGCGGCAGCACGCGCTTGATCCCGGCATCCAGCGTACCGGGGTCGAGAATGCCGGATTGCAGGTCATGCGCGAACAGCAGGTAGGTCCGCGTCATCGCCATCTCCGCCAGGCCACGTTCTCGCCCGGTGCGGGCGGTGGCCAGCTGTGCCATCAGCCCTTCGGCGTCATAGCGGCGCGCCGGCAGGCCGTGGTCGTCGGCCATGCCGAGGATCTCGAACAAGGCGCTGCGGCGGGCGGCCGACAGGTCGTCGGCGCCGGTCCAGAGCGGTTCGAACCCCCGGGTGCGGTAGAAGGCGGCCACCTCCGGGTTGTCCCCCAGCGATTCCGCGACCGCCTGCTTGAAGGCAGTAACCGTGAAAGAGAACCCGTCCTGTGCCGCGACCGGACTGCCCTGTGCAGCAGTTAGCGCCAACACAAGCGCCGCCGCGCGCGTCAATCGGCGGGAGCCCGCCAGAAACTCAAATTTCATCGACCAATCCTCATTCGCGCGTCCGTTCCCGTTTTGATTTAATATTCAAGGCACTGAGCCTGTCCACTCACAATCGTGCCAGACGCGCCCGGCGTGGCAAGGAAAGCGCGCATGGGCAGGATCGCCACAATTGGGCGCAATTTCGGCAGGAACCCGCGCATTTGGCCTTGATCGTGTCCATTCCGCCAAAATGGCGGTTTCGAGTTAACCCGATTCGTGCGATAGAGTTCCCGCATCTGGGGAAAAAGATGGCAGGCGGCGCACAACGTTGCGCCCACTCGACAGGTAACTCAAGGCGACCACGGGACAGGCGCTCTCATGACAGATACGACCAAAGCCAGCTTTTCGCGGCGTGCATTGCTTGGCGCGTTCGCAGCGACAGCCCTGACGGCGGCACCGACCTTCTCGAACGCGGCGGGTTTTCTGCGCGGCGCCGGCGACATCCGGCGGCTGCGCATGTATTCTGGCCGCACGGGCGAGCGGATCGACATGATCTACTGGATCGAAGGCGAATACATCGCCGACGCAGTCAAGGAAATCAATCACTTCATGCGCGACTGGCGCAACAACCAGGTCAAGTCGATCGATCCGCGGACGATCGACATCATGACCGCGGCGCATAACCTGATGGATGCGTCCGAACCCTACATGCTGATCTCGGGCTATCGCAGCCCGCAGACCAACGCGATGCTGCGCTCGCGGTCGAGCGGCGTTGCCAAGAACTCGCGTCACCTGCGCGGCGAAGCAGCCGACCTGCGCCTCTCCTCGCGCTCGGTCGGCCAGATGGCGAAAGCAGCCATGGCCTGCCGCGCCGGGGGCGTCGGCCGGTATACAGGTTCGGATTTCGTGCACATGGACTGCGGTCCGGTCCGGTCCTGGGGAAGCTGACGCGGCTCTCTGCCGTCTCCTATGACGATGTCCCACGGGGCGCCTTTCGGGGCGCCCTTTTCGTTTCTTCCTGACAAATCCTCCTGGCGCGACTGGCGCCGACGATCACTATGCCAGAAATCGGCCCACGAGTCTCAGTCTGGAATCCCAGACCAGAGCAAGGGATAGAAACGATCGGTTTCCAGGTGAGGGGAAGGTGGCGCGGTTGACGGGGCTCGAACCCGCGACCCCCGGCGTGACAGGCCGGTACTCTAACCAACTGAGCTACAACCGCGCATCGCGCCGACCCAGATCCGTTTCGCAGCAGTGGCGCGGTTGACGGGGCTCGAACCCGCGACCCCCGGCGTGACAGGCCGGTACTCTAACCAACTGAGCTACAACCGCCCGCTGCGACCCGGCCTCTTGGCCATGGCGTGAGGGGGGTAATATGCGGGGTGCTTTCCCCCGTCAAGCGCCTTTCCCGCCGGAAATGCCGCAAAATGCGCGGCAATCCGCAAAGACCGTGTCCCGCGCGCAACGCCATGCGCCGCGCGCCTGGGGACAGTCAGAAACGGGCTTGCGTGAAACCGCCCGGGACGCCGACCATATCCTCTCTGCCAAACCCCTGTTCTGCCACGGGATTGTTTCAATGAGTATTTCCAGTCGACGGACATTTCTGTCCACGCTCGGCGCTGCGGCGCTGACCCTGCCCTCGGCCGCCTCTGCCACGACACCGGTCATAGCCCTGCCCCGCGATGCCGGCAGAGGCGATGCAGCGACCATCATGGCGGTGCGCACGCCCTCGCCGGTCGTGGCGCTGACCTTCGACGACGGGCCACATCCCACGCTGACGCCGCACCTGCTGGACCTGCTGCGCGCGCGCCGCCTGCGGGCGACCTTCTACCTGATCGGCAACCGCGTCGTGCAATGGCCCGACATCGTGCGCCGCATCGCAAGCGAAGGCCACGAGATCGGCAATCACAGCTGGAGCCACCCTGTCCTCAGCAAGCTGTCCGACGCAGCCGTGCGCGACGAGATCGACCGCACGAGCGACGCGATCTGGCGCGTCACCGGGCGGCCGCCCGTCACCTTCCGCCCGCCTTACGGCGCCTTCACCCAGCGCCAGCGCCACGCTCTGCTGGAATCGCGCAAGCTGCCCACCGTGTTGTGGTCGGTCGATCCGCAGGATTGGCGCCGCCCCGGGGCGCAGGCGGTGGCCAGTCGGATCCTGAACGGTAGCCGCCCCGGCGCGATCATCCTCAGCCACGACATCCAGCGCGGCACGGTCGCCGCCATGCCGCAGACGCTGGACGGGCTGGCCGCGCGTGGGCTGAAATGCGGCACGGTCAGCCAGATGCTGGGCTGGCCGCTCTGGCAGGATCGGCGGTTCCGCCGGGTGGCGGGCTGAGTCAGCGCTCGGGCAGCGGGATGTAGTCCGCGTCGTCTCCCGGCGGCAGATGGAATCGCGGGTTGCTGTGCCAGTCGGCGCGCCGCCAAGCCTCCTTGGCTTCCTCGATGCGCTCCTTCGACGAAGCGACGAAGTTCCACCAGATGTGGCGCGGCCCCTCCAGCGTGGCGCCACCCAGCAGCATCAGCCGCGCACCCTGCGGCCCCGCCCGCAACGAGACCCGGTCGCCGGGGCGAAAGACCATCATCCGCCCGGAATCGAAATCGTCGCCCGCCACGGTGACAGAACCCTCGACGACATAGGCGCCGCGATCCTCGTGATCCTCGGGCAGCGGGATCTGCGCGCCGGGTTGCAGCACCGCGTCGGCATAGAACATCTCGGACGCGGTCGCGACCGGCGCGCGCTCACCCCAGGCCGAACCGAGGATCAGGCGCACCTGCTTGCCCTCGCCCTGCATCAGCGGCAGGGCCGAGCCCGGCGCGTGGTGGAATTCCGGCGCGCGGTCCTCGTGGTCCTTGGGCAGGGCGACCCAGGTCTGGATGCCGAAGAAGGGCATCGGATCGCGCTGGGTCTCGTCGTCGGTGCGTTCGGAATGGGTGATCCCCTGCCCCGCCACCATCCAGTTGACCGCGCCCGGCTCGATCCACTGGTCGGTGCCGAGGCTGTCGCGGTGATGCATCCGACCGCGATAGAGATAGGAGATCGTCGCGAGCCCGATATGCGGATGCGGCCGCACGTCCAGCCGCCGCGTCGGCAACAGTTCCGCCGGCCCCATCTGGTCGAAGAAGATGAACGGCCCGACCATCTGCCGGCGCGGCGCGGGCAGCGCGCGTCGAACCTCGAAGGCGCCAAGGTCGCGGGCGCGGGGAATGATAACGGTGTCGATCGCGTCCACCGCGTCGCCGGTCGGGCAATGCGGATCGAGGGCGGGGTTCCAGCTCATGTCCTGTCTCCCTTCTGGGGTTGGCGTGATGCGACCAAGATAACAGCGCGCATGTCCACAGAAACCCCTGCAATCGGCCAATAGCTGTGCGATTTCGCACAAGAAAAGCCCTCTCACGGCAATGTGCTGCCAACCCGCACCACCGCCAACCACGCCGCCCCGTCATCCGCTTGTGACGGTCACACGGCCTTGGTAGGCGTGCCGCCCGAGTCGCAGGAGCCAGGAATGTCCGAGCCGCAAGAAAACCCCGACCTGCTTCGCTTCGGCTGGGAGGAATGGGTGTCCCTGCCCGATCTCGGACTGCCCGCGCTCAAGGCCAAGGTGGATACCGGCGCGCGCACCTCGGCGCTGCATGCCTCGGATATCGAATCCTTCGGCTCGATCAACGCGCCCAAGGTGCGGTTCATGGTGCATCCTGTGCCGGGGCGCGAGGACCTGGCGATCGCCTGTTCGGCCCGGGTGGTCGACCGGCGCACGGTGACCTCGTCGAACGGTGAATCGGAACAGCGCTATGTCATCGCCTCGGCGCTGCGCGTGGGCGACCAGAGCTGGCGGATCGAGATGACGCTGACGGATCGCTCGTCGATGAATTCGCGCATGTTGCTGGGTCGCGAGGCGCTGAAGGACCACATCACCATCGTCGCAACCGAACGCTACCAGCAACCGCGCCTGAGTTACGACGTCTACACCACCGCCAAGGTGCGCACCGCCGCACCGAACCGGTCCCTGCGCATCGCAGTCCTCAGCCGCGAGGACAATTACTCGACCCGCCGTCTTGTCGAGGCAGGCGAAAAGCGTGGCCACAGCGTCGAGGTCATCGACACGCTGCGCTGCTACATGGCGATCAACGCGCTGGCGCCCGAGGTGCATTACGACGGCAAGCGCCTGCCCCGCTACGACGCGGTAATCCCGCGCATTGGCGCCACGATCACCTCTTACGGCACGGCCGTGGTGCGGCAGTTCGAAACGATCGGCACCTTCTGCCTGAACGGGTCCGACGGCATCCTCGCCTCGCGCGACAAGCTGTTTGCGCACCAGCTGATGGCGCGGCACCGGATCGGCATGCCCAACACCGCCTTTGCCAGCAGCCCGAAGGATACCGACAGCCTGATGCGGCTGGTCGGCAACGCCCCGGTGATCGTCAAGCTGCTGGAATCGACGCAAGGCAAGGGTGTTGTGCTGGCCGAGACCAAGAAGGCCGCGCAATCGGTGATCGACGCCTTTCGCGGGCTGAAGGCGAATTTCCTGGTGCAGGATTTCGTCAAGGAATCGGCCGGCGAGGATATCCGCTGCCTCGTGGTCGGCGGCAAGGTGGTCGCCAGCATGAAGCGCACCGGGGCCGAGGGCGATTTCCGCAGCAACCTGCATCGCGGCGGCTCTGCCAAGGTGGTGCGCATCACCCGCGAGGAGCGCGAGGCGGCGGTGCGCGCAGCGCGCGCCTTTCGACTGGGTCTCGCGGGCGTGGACCTGCTGCGGTCGGATTCCGGGCCCAAGGTGCTGGAGGTGAATTCGAGCCCCGGCCTCGAAGGGATCGAGACCGCGACGCACAAGGACATCGCCGACCAGGTCATGGCCCATGTCGAATCGAGCGTGCGCCCTACCCCGGTGCGCAGCCGCAAGGCCCTGCCGGACGCCTAGGGGCGCAGCGCCGAGGGGTGAAGCGGCAGGTCCATCACCTCGACACCGTGCGGCAGCGTCACCAGCTTGCGCCCGCCGCGCGTGTCCTGAAAGGTGTATCCGTGGCGCGCCAAACGCCGTGCAAGGTCTGCATCGTCCCTGGCGAGGGCCAGATCCTCCCGGATCAGCGCCTGCACATGCAGAAGGATCAGTGGGTCGAGAGTCGCGTTTGTCATCCTCGCCTCCATCCTGAACAGGATAGCATTGCAAAGCGGCATGATCACGGCGTAACCGCGACAGCATCCGGCACGCGAGCCTCTTTACCCCGACCCGTATTATCCTATATCTTTGCTCGGGAATTAAGGAGCAGTGAGACCATGAACGAAGCCAGCCCAAAGCTTGAAGGCACCCCGCTGATCGCGCCTTCCAGCACCGATCACCCGCTGTACGATCAGGTGGTCGAGGCCTGCCGCACGGTCTATGACCCTGAAATCCCGGTCAACATCTACGACTTGGGCCTCGTGTATACGATCGAGATCAGCGACCAGAACGAGGTGCGGATCGTGATGACCCTGACTGCGCCTGGCTGCCCGGTGGCGGGCGAGATGCCCGGCTGGCTGGCCGAGGCGATCGAACCGCTGCCCGGCGTCAAGCAGGTCGATGTCGAGATCACCTGGGATCCGCCCTGGGGGATGGACATGATGTCGGACGAGGCGCGGCTGGAACTGGGCTTCATGTAAGACGCGCAACCCGCGCTTGTGATCGGGCGGTCGCGTGCCTACCTTGGTGGGAAAGAAAAGGTGAGTCTCATGTTCGGCATTCCCGGCAAATCCCCCGTGATCCTGACCGCCCCGGCGGTCGCGCAGATCCGCAAGCTGATGCAGCGCGACGGCCGCTATGGTCTGAAGATCGGAGTCAAGAAGGGCGGCTGCGCGGGCATGGAATACACGATGGATTACGTCGATACGGCCGAGGCCGCCGACGAGGTCGTGGAACAGGACGGCGCGCGCGTCCTGATCGCGCCGATGGCTCAGATGTTCCTGTTCGGCACCGAGATCGACTACGAGACCTCGCTGCTGGAATCGGGGTTCCGGTTCCGCAATCCGAACGTCGTCGATGCCTGCGGCTGCGGCGAGTCGATCAAGTTCAAGGAACTCGACGAGCTGGAGGCCGAGCGCGCGGCGCAAGGCTGATGGCGATCTCGGCTGCCGAGATCGGTTTCGCGACCGACCTGTTCGCCGGGCTTGGCGCGATCACCACGCGGCGCATGATGGGCGGCCTCTGCCTGTATCACGACGGTACGATCTTTGTCCTGCTGCATCCCGAACACGGCATCCTGCTGAAAGGCGCGGGCGATTTCATCGACCGGCTCGAGGCGATGGGCTGCACCCGATGGACCTATGCGCGCGAGGGCAAGGCGCCGGTCGCCATGCCCTACTGGACCCTGCCAGACAGCGCGCAGGACGATCCAGCCGAAGCGGTGGCCCTGGCGCGCGAGGCGCTAAGGCATCTCTGACAGGTCCGACCCTGCGCCGGACCTGTTTGCCGTCATCCGGGCATCACGGCAGAAAGACCTGACGTGTGTAGACCGGGACATCCATGATCGCCACAAGCGACTCGGCCCCATTGAAAATTCCCGTCAATTCCGGGATCGAGCTGCTCAGCGACACGGTGCCATCCAGCGGCTTGCCCACCGCCGTGCTCATGGCCAGGTCGACAAGCTGATCGTAGCGATAGATGCGCGAGAAATCGGGGTTCACGGCGGAATGCGGAAAGGCTTCTGCCGGCCCCCAGCCCGCCTTGCCCGAGACAAAGCTAAGCTCCAGAGCCAACGTGCCCCCGTCATACGAGACGGCCCAGGACTCGGTCCTGGTGCGGCCGCCATTGGCGGGCCCGGTCGTGGCGCTGCTGCGGGCGACCTCGGCCGCGACCGAGTTGGAATAGGGGTTGGCCGACATGTCGGACGCGAAAATGCGGTAGACGAAGAGACTCGGCGGCCCCCCGGCATCCGGCGCGGCGAGGCCTGCAAGAACCGCGTAGCGGCTGTTCGGCGGGCTCGTGGGCTGGCCCTCGGGGTTCAACTGCACCAGCCGGTCAATCATCACCAGCAGCAGGTTGCCGCCCGCAAGCGGTCCGTTGGGAAAGGCCATCGGCGCCCAACCCTCGGGCACATAGGCGCCAAGCGCGTCGGCGTTTACGTCAAAGGCGAGAATGACGCGGTTGTCGACATTCGAGCCGACCAACGTTTCGGCGCGCGACAGGTCCGGCGCAACCAGCAGGCAGACGACTATGGAAAGGGCCGTGATGGCGCGGCGTGCCAGATATGCAATCATGGATTTTCCTCCTCCCGAAACGGGCGCCATGCGCTGCGTCCCGCGTCGGAAAGTGAGGCAGGCAAACGCGGGCCTTGCCATGATCTGCATCATGGCCCGGACGGTTTCATCCCGTCCGAGTGACGCTCAGCCCGCCTTCATGTGCAGGTAGGTTTCCTCGAACCGTTTCGACAGGTGCTTGCCCGCCGTGATCGGCTCCGCCCCCTTTGGGGCGACATTCGTCTCGTAATTCGGGTTGAAGAACAGCGGCACCGACAGCCGTTCCTCGGCGCTGCCCACCACCCGGTGCAGCGTGGCGCGGACGGCGCCGGCGGTCCACATCTCGAACATCTCGCCGAAATTGATGACGAATTCTCCTGGTCCGGCGGTGACCGCCTGCCAGTCGCCCTGCGCCGTCAGCACCTCGAGCCCCGGCACCCCGTCGGTGGCCAGCAGCGTCAGGCAGCCGTAATCGGTATGCGCGGCGATGCCGAAATCCCTGTCGCCCGCCCAGTCGGGGCGCGGCGGATAGTAGTTGCCCCGCAACAGCGCCATGGGCCGGTCGAACTTGTCGTCGAAATAGGCGCGGTCGTGCCCCAACGCCTCGGCCAGCCCGCGCAGGATCACCATCGCCACGGCCATCGCGTCGCGGTAATAGGCCTGCACCACCTCGCGGAACCCTTCGGGCCGCGCGGGCCAGAGGTTCGGCGCATAGACCGAAAGCCCGGTCTCGGGCGCCTCGAAGCCGCAGTCGAAAACCTGCTTGTAATCCGGGTTGGCGTTGGGGTCGACCTGTTCCGACCCCGGCGCGCCCCAGCCCCGGTTCGAGCCCGTCGCCGCCATGTCCACCAGGCGCTTTTCCACCTCGGGCCGATCAAAGAAGGCGCGGTAGGCGGCGAGGACAAAGCGCATGCGCGCAGGCGACAGCCCGGTGTTGTGAACGGTCAGGAACCCGGCCCCGCGGGCACCCTCGCGCAGCGCCTCCAGCGTCGCGGGGTCGCGGGCCTCGATCAGCGCGGCGTCCAGTCTGGGGATCATGACGGCCTCCATTCTCGGGTTGCGCCCCCTTGTCATGTCGTCGCGCAGCGCGCAAGCGCGCTTGACGCCGCGCCCCCGCGCGCAATGATGCGAAAAAGCCGAGAGAGGGACCATGAGACGCAAGCTGGCCGCCGGAAACTGGAAGATGAACGGGCTGAAGGACAGCCTTGCCGAACTCGACGCCATCGCAGCGGCGGGGGCAAAGTCGGAGCTGCTGATCTGCCCGCCCGCCACGCTGGTCGCGGCAGCGGCGGCCAAGGGCACGGGCCTGGCCATCGGCGGGCAGGATTGCCATGCCAAGACGTCGGGTGCGCATACCGGCGATATCTCGGCCGCGATGCTGAAGGATGCGGGGGCGACCCACGTGATCCTCGGCCATTCCGAGCGGCGCTCCGATCACCATGAGACCGACGATGCGGTCCGCGCCAAGTGCAAGGCCGCATGGGAAGCCGGGCTGACCGCCGTGGTCTGCATCGGCGAGACGCTGGACGAGCGCGAGGCCGGGGCCACGCTGGACGTGATCGGCGAACAACTGGCGGGCTCGGTGCCGGACGGGGCCACGGGCCACCGTCTGGTCGTGGCCTACGAACCGGTCTGGGCCATCGGCACCGGCAAGGTGCCCACGCTGGACCAGATCGCCGAGGTGCATGATTTCATCCGCGCCCGGCTCGAGAAACGCTTTGGCGAGGGCGCGGGCCTGTCGGTGCGCATCCTTTACGGCGGGTCGGTCAAGCCGGGCAACGCGGCCGAGATCTTTGCCGTGTCGAATGTAGACGGCGCGCTGGTGGGCGGCGCCTCGCTGAAGGCGGCGGATTTCGTGCCGATCATCGCGGCGCTGGACGCGGCCGGCTGACGCGATACCCGCGTGGACAACGAAAAAAGGCGGCGCATCGCGCCGCCTTTTGTCGTTTTGCGGTAACCGGATCACCGATTGGCGATGGCCTCGCAATAGGCCTGTTCCAGGCTGTTCGTCGCCCCTGCCGCGCAGTTCACCTGTGGTCCCATGACCGCATCGGGCACCGATGTGGACAACCAAGGCATATAGGTGATCATGATCAGGAAGATGAACAGGACGCCGAGGAAGGGCAGCGCGGCCTTGACGACGCGCATCATCGACATGCCGGCCACGCCGGAGGTCACGAACAGGTTCAAGCCCACAGGTGGCGTGATCATCCCGATTTCCATGTTCACCACCATGATGATGCCCAGGTGGATCGGGTCGATGCCCAGTTGCAGGCCGATCGGAAAGACCAGCGGCGCCACGATCACGATCAGGCCCGACGGCTCCATGAACTGGCCGCCGATCAGCAGGATCACGTTGACGATGACCAGGAACATCACCGGGCCGAACCCCGCGTCCAGCATCGCGCCCGCGATCTGCTGCGGGATCTGTTCGTCGGTCAGCACGTGCTTGAGCAGCAGCGCGTTGGCGATGATGAACATCAGCGTGATGGTCAGTTTGCCGCCTTCGAACAGCGTCTTGCGCGTGTCCTCGTGGAAGAAGGCCGTCACGATGGCGATGGGCTTGCGATAGAGCGCAGTCGGCGCACCGCCCGGTTCCTTCGATGCCAGCGGCCCCATGTCGCGATAGATGAAGGTCGCGACAAAGAAGGCATAGACGGCGGCCACGGCTGCGGCCTCTGTCGGGGTAAAGGCACCGCCCTTCCAGTAAAAGAAGCTGCCGCCGTCGAAGCGGATCCAGGGGTGGCCATAGATGCCGCCCATGATGATGACGATCAGCAGCAGGCCCCAGAGCGCGTCGCGGAACGACTCGAAGATTTCGCCCCAGCCCTTCCACTCGCCCCGCGGCATGTTGCGGATGCGGGCCATGATGTAGATCGCGATCATCAGCATGACACCCGCGAGAATGCCGGGAATGATGCCTGCAAGGAACATCCGGCCCACCGACACGTCAGTCGCCGAGGCGTAGACCACCATCACGATAGAAGGCGGGATCAGGATGCCCAGCGTGCCGGCGTTACAGATCACGCCGGCGGCGAAATCCTTGGTGTAGCCGACCTGCCGCATCGCCGCGATGACGATGGAGCCGATGGCGACCACCGTCGCCGGGGACGAGCCGGACAGCGCCGCGAACATCATGCAGGCAAACACGCCCGCGATGGCAAGACCGCCTTGCAGGTGGCCGACGCAGGCCACCGAAAAGCGGATGATCCGCCTCGCCACGCCCCCCGTTGACATGAAGCTGGAGGCCAGCACGAAGAATGGAATGGCCAGCAGCGTGTAATGCCCGGCCATGGCCAGGTACAGAGACTGCGCCACGGCGGCCAGCGAGGTGTCCGAGAACGCCAGCTGGAACACGATCGAGGCAAAGCCGAGCGAGACCGCGATCGGCACGCCGACCAGCAGCAGCCCGATGATCATCAGGAAAAGAAGGGCGACTTCCATGCGTTCAGTCTCCGCGGTTCATGGCGGCGACTTCTTCGACCGCGTCTTCGGCTTCGTGGCTGACGATCATGCTCTCGGCCTTGCCGACCCAGATCCGCCAGACGGCCTGGCAGATGCGGAACAGGATCAGGACGGCGGCGATGGGCAGGATCGTGTAGGGCACCATGCGCGGCAGTTTGGAATACCGCTCGCCATAGTTGATCCAGTCCTCCAGGAACCGCAGCCAGGACGGCATCGGTATCTGGTCGGTCTCGAAGAACGAGCGCGAGCGCGCCGCGGTGTCGAGCCCGGTGGGGAACCATTTGCCCGTGGTGGGCGGCAGGTCTGCGAAAGGCGCCCACTGGTCCCAGGCCCCCTTGGCCAGGAGCACCCCGTAGAAGATGCAGATCGCGCCCGAGAACAGCGCCGTCATGCGGCGGCCGCGATGGGGCAGCATGTTGGTGATCGCGTCGACCCCCAGATGTGCCGTCACCTTGAATGCATAGGCCACGCCGAACAGCACCAGCCATGCAAACAGCACGAGGACGACCTCGAGGCTCCAGATGATCATGGAATTGAAGACGTAGCGCAGGATCACGTTGGTGAATGTCAGCACCGTCATCAGGCCGAGCAGAACGGCGATGGCCGTTTCCTCGAACCCGTGCACGGCCTGACCGATCACACCTTTCGGCGTGTACTTGCCGCTCATGGTTGTCCCCCTCCCGGGATATGAAGCGGGCGGAGCGCGGCCGTTCTGCCGCCTCCGCCCGCAAGGACAGTCTTACATGCTGTCGTTGATCGCCTGTGCGGCGTCGATGTTCTCCTGGCCGACTTCCTCGGCGAACTTCTCCCAGACCGGCTTCATCGTGGCCACCCAGTTGGCGCGCTGTTCAGCGGTCAGTTCGCGGATCGTGCCGCCGGCATCCAGGATCGCCTGGCGGGCTTCCTGGTCGACCTTGTTCACGGCGGCGTTGCGCTCGGTCGTAACCTCTTCGAGGATGGTCAGGAACTGGTCGCGCACGTCCGCATCCAGGCTGTCCAGCCAGTCGACCGACGCCACGACGAGATAGTCGATGATGCCGTGGTTGGTCTCGGTGACACCGTCCTGCACCTCGAAGAACTTCTGACCGTAGATGTTCGACCAGCTGTTTTCCTGGCCGTCGACGACGCCGGTCTGAAGCGCGCCGTAAACCTCTGCAAAGGCCATCGGCTGCGGGCTGGCGCCCAGGGCTTCCATCTGTGCCACGAGCACGTCCGAGGGCTGCACGCGGAACTTGAGGCCCGCGGCGTCACCCGGTTCGATCAGCGGCTTGTTGGCCGAGATCTGCTTCATGCCGTTGTGCCAGAACTGGAGGCCCTGAAGGCCGCGGCGCTGCATGGCGTTCTTCATGGCAAGGCCGGCCTCGGACGACTGGAACGCGTCAACGGCCTCGATCGACTTGAACATGAAGGGCAGGTCGAACAGGCGATAGGCTTTGGTGATCGACTCGAACAGCGACAGCGAGGGGGCGGCCAGTTGCACGTCGCCGCGCAGCATCGCCTCGATCACCTGCTCGTCGGTGTAGAGCGTCGAGTTCGGATAGACCTCCATGCAGGCCTTGCCGTTCATCTCTTCGTTGACGCGCTCCATCAGCAGGCTGGCCGCGATCCCCTTGGGGTGGCGGTCGGTGTTGGTCACGTGACTGAACTTGATGACGACCTCGCCATCCTCGCAGGCTGCCATGGCGCCGGTCGCGCCAGTCATCAGGGCTGCCGCGGCGACAGCGGACATCAGAAACTTCTTCATGGATTTCCTCCCGGTTGGGTCTTCTTTTTTGCGCGGAGCCGCGTCGATGCGGACCGCTCGGGCGTTACGAAACCCTTTTGTTCGAATCGGTGCAAGCGTCGCGGAGGTGGATTCGAACAATGCCGGAAAAACACGCGTTTTCAGGCAGAAATCCCGGGAATCGGTGCCCGGTCAACGCTGTGGCACGCGGGCCGGTGCGGAAAACCGCACAGCAATCGGCCCGGTTTGTGCGGATTTCCGCACAAGGCCCGGAGCCAGGTCGAATCGCTGCTCAGGCGGCCGTTATGTGGCTATGGCCGCGAAACGCGGCCCCCGTCGCCAGCGCATGCTCGGGGCGGTGGTCTCCGCGGCGCATCAGGCGCAGCCCGCGCCAGAACCCGGCCACGGCATAGAAGGTCTCGCCCGGCATCAGCGTCACGCCGCAGGGATAGGCCAGGCCGAAATCCCGCGTGTCGATCGAGTGCCGGACCTCGCCCCCGCCGGAAAAGACGATCAGACGATGCGACGACGGGAAGCTTGCGATGAATTCGTCGTGCAGCGCATCGTATTCGACCGAAAGCCCGTGCCGCAGATGCGCTGGCGGCTCCTGTGCCGCCAGCGTCCGGGCGGTTCCGCGCGAGGCCAGAACGGGTGTGGCGGGAAGATAGCTTTCGCCCGGATCGGCCGTGCGATCCGTCTCGTCCAGCCCCAGCTTGCGTAACCAAGGCGCATCCGCCCCCTCGGGTGCCAGCCGGCAGCGGATGCCGAAGGCGGTGCCGTCCGGTCGCAGCGCGAGGTGCCGCAACTCGGTCTCGGGCGCGGCGACGGCGATGCGTTCGACCAGCCGACCAGTGGCGATCTCGACCACGGTCAGGCAGGGCGCGACCACGCGGCGGGGCACCGACAGATCGTCCTGACCCTGACCCGCGACGGACCCGTAATTGGCCAGAACGACGTGCCTCCCGTCCTCGGACAGGCGGATCTCGTGCGGGTCGATGCCATGGCAGGAAAACGACCCCAGCAATGCAAGGCTCTGCCGATCGCGCACCGAGACGCGCCCGAAATGCCGCTCGGGACTTCCCGAATAGGCGGTCATCGGCGCGCGTTCGGCACAGAGCAGCGGCCCGCCGGGCACGAACACGCCATGCCCGCCACCGCGCCAGCCGGGACCGGGCGTCAGGCCCGTGGCCACCATCTCGAGTGTCACGGGATCGAAGGCGACGTGATGGGCGGCACCGTCGCCGCCGCCGTCGCCCATGCGGCCCAAGAACCCGACAGAGCCGTCGGGTGCGATGGCCACGTCATGCCCGATCACCGGAAACACCGCCTGGCGCACCGATCCGTCCGCCCCGACCCGGGTCAGCATCGTGCGGGGTCCATCCACGCCACGCCGCCGGCGGCTGTCGGCAGGCTCTCCCAGCAGGCGCGCGTCGTCGGTCCGGTAGCCCGGAAAGAACACCGCCGCGCGGCTCGACAGGACCGGCCCGGATTTCTCCGGGTCGGCCGTTTCGCAGGCGGCCAGTGGCGCGAACGCCGCCGCCGCCAGCCCCTTGAGCAGGTCACGCTTGTGCATCAACCCTGACCGCGCTCAGTCGGAATGCCCGCCGCTGTCACCACCACTGTCGCCACCGCTGTCGGTGACCTGGGCGGCCGCGGCCTCGCGCTGGGCGATGAGTTCGCGCAGCTTGGCGCAGTTCTTGCCGTCCGTCGCGATGCAGTCGAGGTTGGCTCCGACCCAATCGGCCCGCGCGTCCAGCCGTCGCTGTTCCTCGCCTTGCGCGGTGAACGCCTGGTTTTCCAGCCTGTCCCGCTCGGACCGCAGATCGGCGATCAGCAGGCCCTTGGCGGTTTCAGGCATCGCCGCCAGCCCCGACACGATCGAGCCGGTGGCCTTGCCCTTGAACACTTCCATCGCGCCTTCCTGGATGACCACCTTGGTGATCTCCTTGCGGTCCATGCTGGCCGGGTCCTGGCTCGAGCACATGGCACCCGGCAGAACCGCCAGCATGGCCATTACCGTCAGCACCCGCCGCAGCTTGATCTTTTCAATGTGATGCATGGTTCTCTCCTTGTTGAACACATGCTGTTATCTTAATGTGATTTCGGTCTGCGCATGTTGACACTGATCAAGCAAGCCCCCGGAAACAGGAGGCTTTTTGGGTTCCGCAGCGTCAGCGGTAGTCCTCGGGTTTCAGCCCGTAGCGCGCCAGCTTGTCGTAGAAGGTCTTGCGCGGCAGCTTCAGGGCGAGGGCCGCCTGAGCCGCGCGCCCCTCGTGCCGCGCGAGCGCCGCCGCCAGCAGCGCGCGTTCGACCTGCGCCAGTTGCTCGGCCAGGCCAAGGTCGCGGGTCTGCGCCAGTTCCTCGGGGATTCCGAGGACAAAGCGCATCGCCGACGACATCAGCGCGCGGGCATTGCCCGGCCAGTCTTGCGCCAGCAGGGCCGCCTCGTGGTCGGGCGTGACCTCGGGCACGGGCACACCCGCCTGTTCGGCCGCCTGCGCGACGTAGTGGCGGAACAGCACGGGAATGTCCTCGGGCCGCTCGGCAAGGCTGGGAATGCGGACCTGCGCCACCTCGAGCCGGTAGAAAAGCTCCGAGGACAGCGTGCCCTCGCGCACCGCACGCGCCAGATCCTGTGTGCTGCCCGCCACCAGCCGCGCGCCCCCCCGGTCCAGCGCGTCGACCAGCGCCAGTTGCGTGTCATGCGGCAGGGCGCCGATCTCGTCCAGGAACAGCGTGCCGCCGGCGCAACCCTGCCACAGCGCCTCCAGCGCCTCGCGCCCCAGCCCGGCACTGCCGCGCTTGTCGAAGGGCCCCTTGGAACGGTCCGAACTCAGGTGGATGACCTCGGCCACCTTCGATATGCCGGACCCGGGCGGCCCGCAGACCAGCACCTCGGTTCCGGCGCGGGCTGCCGCGCGCACGGCAGCGCGCAAGGCCTCGGCGCGGGCGGACTGGCCGAACAGCATGCGCGAGGCCGGATCGCCGGTTTCCAGCTGCGCCTTCAGGCGGCGATTCTCCAGCACGAGGGCACGGGTGCGCAGGGCACGGGTCAGCACCGCGGTCAGGTCGGCGGGCGAACAGGGTTTCTCGAGAAAGTCGAAGGCCCCCTTGCCGATTGCCCGCACCGCCATCGGGATGTCGCCCTCGCCGGTCAGCAGGATCACCGGCAGGTCGGCATCCTGCGCCTGGGCATAGTCCAGCAGGTGGAACCCGTCGCGCCCGGGCATGCGGATGTCGGACAGGATGACGCCCTCGAAACCCGGCCCGATCCGATCCTTCGCCTCGACGAAAGAGCCTGCCGCGATGGACTCGAATCCGGCCAGCGCCAGCGTCTGCGCCAGCGCCTCGCGCACGGCGGGGTCGTCCTCGACCATCAGGATACGCCCGATCATCCGGCGCGCCCCCATGCGGGACGGCGGGCGGGGCGAATTCCGCGCAGCGGAAGAGCGGCGCACGGCGTCCTCATGCCGCCGCCTCGGCGCGCCAGGGTTCCAGCGCGACGGTGAACTCGGCGCCGCCGCCGGGCAGGTTGCGGCCCCGGATCTCGCCGCCGAAACTCTGCACCAGCCCGTAGGAGATCGACAGGCCCAGCCCCATGCCCTCGCCCACGGTCTTGGTCGAGTAGAAGGGCTCGAACATCCGCTCGGGATCGGCGATGCCTGGCCCGTGGTCGCGCACCGTCACCCGTGGCCCGGCCGGCGTCTCGGCGATGGCGATGCCGATGCGCTTGGCGGACTGCCCTGCCATGGCGTCGGCGGCGTTGTTGATGAGATTGACAAAGACCTGCGCCAGCCGCACCTCGCCGCCCAGCACCCAGAGCGGCGCGGCGGGCGGCGTCCAGTCCAGCGCGACACTGTCGCCGCGCAGGCGCACTTCGGTCAATTCCACCGCCGAGGTCAGCACCGCCACAAGGTCGACCCGCCCCATGGGCTCAGATTCGTTGCGCGCAAAGGCCCGAAGGTTGCGGATGATCCGCGCTGCCCGATGCGCAAGGTCGGTGATGCGCGCGAAATTCGCCGCCGCCAGCGCCGCCTCGCCCTTGTCGAGGAAGGCCGCGCCGTTCTCGGAAAACTGCCGGATCGCCATCAGCGGCTGGTTCAGCTCGTGGCTGATCCCGGCCGACATCTGCCCCAGCGCCGACAGCTTGCCCGCCTGCACCAGGTCGGCCTGGGCGCGCTTCAGCGCGGCCTCGGCCTCCTCGCGCTCGGCCACCTCGTGGCGCAGCGCCGTGTTCGCCGTCTCCAGCGCCTGAGTGCGCGCCCGCACCCGGTCCTCCAGCACCGCGTTGGCCTCGGCCAGTGCCCGGCGGCGCCCGGTGACCACGAACAGCAGCGAACCGAAGAACAGGCACAGCGCCGCCACCGAGGCCGCCTGCAACCCCGCCAGCCGCAGCGCCGGGGCGACGTCGACCAGCGATTCGGCGCGCAGCCCCACCACCGGCAGGTCCTGCACCAGGTGCAGCGCGGGCGAGGCGACATAGGGCGAGAAATCGTGCCGCCACACGGTCTCGCCCGAGACGCGGCGCACCGTCACCGGGCTCAGTGCAAGGCCCGTCTCCATGCCTTGCGCGGTCTCGCGCCAGCCCACCAGTTCGGACCGGTTGGCCATCACGATCCGGCCTTCGGGATCGGTGAAGAATTCCGGCGGAGAGGCCCCGGCCCAGCCCTGTTCCATGCGCTCCATGTCCACCGCGACGACCAGCGTCCCGCGCGGCGCGGCGCCGGGCGCGAAATCCGGCGCCGCATAGACGAAGGCGCGTGCCGCCAGCCCCGCCGCCTCGCCATAGGCAAAGCCGAGCGCCCCCTGCATGGCCCGCTGGAAATGCGCCGCCTCCGACATCGGGCGGTCGAGGCTGCCGTCGCCCGTTCCGGCCAGGATGCGCCCGTCGGCGCCGGCATAGATCACCGCGAGGGCCGAGGTCTTGTCGGCCACCTCCTGCAACAGCCGGTTCGCCTCGGCCGGATCGCCGCCCGCATGCAGCGCGGTCAGAACCGGGTGATCGGCCAGCAGGACGGCGGTCTCGCGGTAGCGCGCCAGCTGCGAAACCAGCCGGTCGGCGGCCAGCGCCAGGTCGGCCCGGCCGCGCGCCGCCAGCGGTTCCAGCGCCTGGGCATAGGAATAGGCCCAGACGCCCGCGGACAGGGCGGCGACCGCGGCCAGCGACAGGCCAAGCGCAAGCGCGCGCAGACGGATCAAGTGCGACATGCCCCAGTCATAGCAAGCCACCCCTTGCCATGAAAGACGCCGCGCGCCACCGTCGCGCCATGCAAAGCCTGTCGCAATCGCCCACCGACCCCGCCTTCGTCCAGGACCCCTACCCTGTCTACGCCCGGATGCGCGCGGCCGGGGATCTGGTTTTCTGGCCGGAATACGGCATGCCCTGCGCCACCTCGCACGCCGCGGTGCACGCGCTGCTGCGCGACCGCCGCTTTGGCCGCGAGATCCCGCCCGAGGCCGCGCCCGAGATCCCGGCCCGCCTCGCACCCTTCTACGCGATCGAGGGGCAGTCCATGCTGGAACTCGAACCGCCCCGCCACACCCGCCTGCGCGGCCTGGTGCTGCGCGCCTTCACCTCGCGCCGGATTGCCGCGCTGGCGCCCGAGATCGCCGCGCTGGCCGAGGGTCTGGTCGATGCCTTTCCCCGGGGCGAACCATTCGACCTGCTGACCGCCTTCTGCCAGCCGATCCCGGTCATCGTGATCTGTCGGCTGCTGGGTGTGCCCGAGGACATGGCGCCGCGGCTTCTGCGCTGGTCGAACGCCATGGTGGCGATGTACCAGGCCCGCCGCGACCGCGCGATCGAGGACGCCGCTGCGCAGGCCGCCACGGATTTCGCAGCCTTCCTGCGCGCCTATGTCGTCGAGCGCCGCGCCCGCCCCGCGGACGACCTCATCACCCACCTGATCGCCGCCGAACAGGATGGCGAGAAACTGACCACGGACGAACTCATCGCCACCTGCATCCTGCTGCTGAACGCCGGCCACGAGGCGACGGTCCACAGCCTGGGCAACGGGGTGAAGGCGCTGCTGGATCATGGCGTGACGCCAACGCCGGACAACGCCGAACAAGTCGTCGAGGAAATCCTCCGCTTCGACCCGCCGCTGCACATGTTCACGCGCTACGCCTATGAAGACGCGGACCTTTTCGGCCACCGCTTCGCCCGTGGCGACAAGGTGGCGCTGCTGCTTGGCGCGGCCAACCGCGACCCGCGGACCTGGCCCGACCCCGAAAGGTTCGACCCGAACCGCGCGCCGGTCACGTCGACCAGCTTCGGCGGCGGGCTGCATTTCTGCGTCGGCGCGCCGCTCGCCCGGCTGGAAATGCAGATCGCGCTGCCGATCCTGTTCCGCCGCTGCCCCGCGGCGCTGCGCCTGGCGGAGCCGCCGCGTTTTGCCGATGTCTACCATTTCCACGGACTGTCGCGGCTGATGGCCACCGTCTGACCGGGGGCCAGCCCCGGACCCCCGGAGTATTTGGAACAAGATGAAGACGCTGGCGCGAAGGACAGGGCACGTCCCGGGGCCTGGATCGTGAAGAACAGGCAGTCGCGAATTCATCTGCTGCTGGTCGCACCGACGCGCGCGACAGCGCAAAATGGACTCAAGGCCCCAGCGGCAGCGCCGTCGTCGCCTTGATCTCTTCCATCGACAAAAGCGCGGTGACGTTGTGCACCTTCACCTCGGAAATCAGCGCCTGGTAGAAGGCGTCATAGGCGCGCGCGTTCTTCACCCGGACCTTCAGGATATAGTCGATATCGCCAGCCAGCCGGTGCGCCTCCTGCACCTCGGGGCGGTTGCGAAGGGTTTCGAGGAACCGTCGCTGCCATTCGGCCTCATGCTCGCTGGTGCGGATCAGGACAAAGAAGGTCGCCTCGAATCCCAGCGCCTCGGCATCCAGCACCACGGTCTGCGCCTTGATGATCCCGGCCTCGCGCATCTTGCGAATCCGGTTCCAGACCGGGGTCTTGGACGAGCCCACGTCCCTGGCGATCTCGTCCAGTGACTGGCTGGCGTCGCGTTGCAGGGCAGTGAGGATTTTCCGATCCGTTGCGTCAATCTTCACTGGCGTTCTCCTGTTTCGCGCGATTTGGAACATCGTAACTCATCGCCCCTCCAGATGGAACCGATGTTCTTATATTTTCGGGATACTGGCGCTTATTGGGGACAAAATTCTAT
Organism: Thetidibacter halocola; assembly: GCF_018224955.1. Classification (GTDB taxonomy): domain Bacteria; phylum Pseudomonadota; class Alphaproteobacteria; order Rhodobacterales; family Rhodobacteraceae; genus Thetidibacter; species Thetidibacter halocola. The sequence goes on along the minus strand of NZ_JAGTUU010000003.1, from coordinate 492,829 downwards.
CTATAGCGCAGGAAACAACCAGCCGGAGTCGCCCCGATGCAGCATTTCCCGATCTTCGTCGCCCTCGCTGGCCGCCGCGTCGTCCTGTCCGGCGGCGGCGAGGCGGCGCTGGCCAAGCTGCGCCTGCTGCTCAAAACCGAGGCGCACCTGACAGTCTTCGCCCCCGAGGCCGACCCGCAGATCGCCGCCTGGGCCGAGTCCGGCCGCCTGCGGCTGGTCCGCCGCGCGATGGAACCGGGCGACGCCACCTGCGCGGTGCTGTTCTATGGCGCCGACGAGGACGAGGCCGAGGATGCCCGCACCGCCGCACTGGCCCGGGCCGACGGGGCGCTGGTCAACATCGTCGACAACCTCGCCGACAGCCAGTTCATCACCCCTGCCATCGTCGACCGCGACCCGGTCACCATCGCCATCGGCACCGAGGGCGCGGCCCCCGTGCTGGCCCGTGCGATCAAGGCCGATCTCGAGGCGCGGTTGCCCATCACGCTGGGGCTGCTCGCCCGCATCGGCAAGGCGTTCCGCAAGATGGCCGAGGCCCTGCCGCATGGCCGCCCGCGCCGCGACTTCTGGTCGGACTGGTATTTCCGCGACGGTCCGCACGCCATCGCCGAGGGCGAGGAGTCTGCCCGCGAGGCACTGGACGGACTGCTCGACCGCCACCTCGCCCGCGCCGGGCGCCCCGGCCACATCGCCTTTGTTGGCGCGGGGCCCGGCGACCCCGAGTTGCTGACACTGAAGGCGCGGCGCGCGCTGGACGAGGCCGACGTGGTGATCCACGACAGGCTGGTCGGCGCCGAGATCCTCGAACTCGCCCGTCGCGAGGCACTGCTGATCCCCGCCGGGAAGGAAGGCTTCGGCCCGTCGACCACGCAGGAAGAGATCAACGCGATGATCGTCGCGCATGGCCGCGCGGGCGCGCAAGTGGTGCGACTGAAGGGCGGCGATCCCACCGTCTTCGGCCGCCTCGACGAGGAGATCGAGGCGGTCGAGGCGGCCGGCCTGTCCTGGCACGTGGTGCCCGGCATCACCGCCGCCAGCGCCTCGGTCGCCGCCATCGGGCAGAGCCTGACCCGCCGTGGCCGCAACGACGACGTGCGCCTGATGACCGGCCACGACATGATGGGCTTTGCCGATCACGACTGGCGTGGCCTTGCCCGCGCCGGCGAGGTCACCGCGATCTACATGGGCAAGAAGGCCGCGCGCTTCATCCAGGGGCGGCTGCTGATGCACGGCGCCGACCCGTCGACGCCCGTCACGGTGGTCGAGAATGCCTCGCGACCCGACCAGCGGATCGTGACCGCGACCTTGGGCGACCTGCCCGCGCGCATCACCGAGGCCGGGCTGACCGGCCCTGCCCTGACCCTTCTCGGTCTTGCGCCGCGCCACGCCGCGGCCGCCACCCACCCCATCCAGGCCCGCGAACAGGAGGCGCTCTGATGTCCCGCAGCTTCACCCCCAAGGTCGTGACCGGCAACGCGCTGCTGGAAGGCGACGTGATCTACCTGACCGAAGACGACGGCTGGACCCGCGACCTGTCCCGGGCAGAGATCCTGACCGACGAGGCCCACGCGCAGATGCGGCTGCTGGATGCCGCGCGCCGCGCCTCCGAGATCGTGGGCACCTATCTTGCCGATGTGAAACCGGGCCCGAAAGGCCCTGAGCCCACCCATTTCCGCGAGGAATTCCGCCGCTCCGGCCCGTCCGAGGCGGCGCGCGTTCCGCAGGAGACGCAGAATGTATGACTATACCGACTTCGACGCGGCTTTCGTGGCCGAGCGCAACCGCCAGTTCCGCGCCCAGGTCGAGCGCCGCATCGCCGGCGCGCTGACCGAGGACGAGTTCAAGCCGCTGCGCCTGATGAACGGTCTCTACCTGCAACTGCATGCCTACATGCTGCGGGTCGCGATCCCCTATGGCACGCTGAACGGGCGGCAGATGCGCCGCCTGGCCGAGATCGCCGAGCGCTGGGACCGTGGCTATGGCCACTTTACCACGCGGCAGAACATCCAGTTCAACTGGCCCGCGCTGCGGGACGTTCCCGACATCCTGGACGCGCTGGCCGAGGTCGAGATGCACGCCATCCAGACCAGCGGCAACACGATCCGCAACGTGACCGCCGACCCGTTCGCCGGCGCCGCCGCCGACGAGATCGCCGACCCCCGCCCGGTGGCAGAGCTGATCCGGCAATGGTCTACCGACCACCCGGAATTCCAGTTCCTGCCGCGCAAGTTCAAGATCGCCGTGGCCGGTTCTCCGAATGACCGCGCCGTGACCGCCGCGCACGACCTTGCCCTGCGCATCGTCGAGCGCGACGGCGCGATCGGCTACACGGTTCTGGTGGGCGGCGGTCTTGGCCGCACGCCGATGATTGGCCAGGTCATCAACGATTTCGTGCCGCAGGCAGACCTGCTACCCTATATCGAGGCCGTGGTCGGCGTCTGGAACCTGCTGGGCCGGCGCGACAACAAGTACAAGGCGCGGATCAAGATCACCCTGCACGAACACGGCATGGACGAGATCCGGTCGCTGGTCGAGGCGCGGTTCATCGAGACCCGGGCCGCCTTCTCGGGAATCGACGTGCCCCTGTTCGAGGCGATAAAGGCCGCCTTTACCCCGCCTTCGTTCGCGAAACGCCCGGTTTCGGCCTTTGAGCGCGCCTACGAGGCCGATCCGGTCTTTCGGTCCTGGGCCGACACCAACCTCGCAGAGCACCGGGCCGAGGGCCATGCCATCGTCCAGGTCAGCCTCAAGGCGCATGGCGCGGTGCCGGGCGACGCGACCTCGGCGCAGATGCGGGTGCTGGCCGACATTGCCGAGCAGTTCGGCCACGACGAACTGCGCATCAGCCAGGACCAGAACGTGATCCTGCCGCATGTGCACAAGGCCGACCTGCCCGAGATCCACGCCCGGCTGAAATCGCATGGCCTCGCCACCGCCAATATCGGCCGGGTCAGCGACATCGTCGCCTGCCCCGGCATGGATTACTGCGCGCTGGCCACCGCCCGCTCGATCCCCGTGGCGCAGCAGATCGCGACCCGTTTCGACGAACTGAAGCTGGAACACGAGATCGGCGCGCTGCGGATCAAGATCTCGGGCTGCATCAACGCCTGCGGCCATCACCACGTGGGCCATATCGGCATCCTGGGCCTCGACCGGGCCGGCGTGGAAACCTACCAGATCACGCTGGGCGGCGACCACACCGAGACTGCCGCATTGGGCGACCGCACCGGGCCGGGATTCGGCGCGGACGAGATCGTGCCCGCCATCGAGCGGCTGGTCGGCGCCTACCTGGAACATCGCGACGGCAAGCAGGAAACCTTCCTCGAAACCTACCGCCGCCTTGGCATGGCACCGTTCAAGGCCGCGCTCTACGATCAAGAGAGCCGCGTGGCGGCAGAGTGACCGGATGACCCTTCATCTTGACCAGAAAACGCTCCCCGAAGGCACGGGTGACGCCAGCGCGGCGCTCCGGCAGCGGGTCGCCGCGCTGAACACCCGCTACCGGCATCACGGCGCGACCGCCGTGTTGCAGGGCGCGCTGCGCGATCCCGAGGCGGGGCGCATCGCCATGGTGTCGTCCTTCGGGGCGGAATCCGTGGCGCTGCTGCATCTCGTGGCGATGGTCGACCGGCACACGCCGGTGCTGTTCATCGACACCGCGCTGCTGTTCGCCGAAACCCTGGTCTACCAGCAGGAAGTGGCCGAACGCCTGCGCCTGACAGATGTGCGCATCATCCGCGCCGCAGACAGTGCCGTCGAAACGCGCGACCCCTACGGCGCGCTGCGCTTTTCCGACCCCGATGCCTGCTGCGCCCTGCGCAAGTCCGAGCCACTGGAGCATGCGCTGCAAGGCTTCGACGGCTGGATCACCGGGCGCAAGCGCTACCAATCCGGCACGCGCGCGACGCTCGACTTCTTCGAACTCGAGGCGGCGACGGGCCGGATCAAGGTCAACCCGCTGGCCCACTGGGGCAGCGAAGACACGCGCACCTACATGGAGGAAAACCGCCTGCCCCGGCACCCGCTGGTGGCGCGCGGCTTTCCCAGCATCGGCTGCGCCCCCTGCACCACGCCCGTGGCCGAGGGAGAAGACCCCAGAGCCGGGCGCTGGCGCGGCCAGGCCAAGGAAGAATGCGGCATCCATTTCGAGAATGGCCGCGCCGTCCGACAAAAGGCCTGATCGCGTGCCCCGTGCCGCAGCAATCCCGCAGGGCGGACCTCCCGCGCCCGCACTGTCATCAAAGGACCACGCCATGAGCACCATCGTCACCGACCGGGGGTTTGCCCACGACGACTTCACCGGAGAGATCCTCGACCTGCCCTCCGACACCGACCCCGCCACGCTGACCGGGCGCGAGAACGCGGACCTGATCCGCATCGCCTTTCCCAGCTTCTCGGACGGGCGCGGCTTCACCCTCGCACGGCTGCTCCGCATGCGTGGCTATCAGGGGCGGCTGCGCGCCTCGGGCCACATCATCGCCGACCAGTATGCGATGGCCCGCCGTGCCGGCTTCGACGAGGTCGAGATCGACGAGGCGCTGGCCGCCCGCCAGCCCGAGGACCAGTGGCTGTTCCGCGCCGACTGGCGCGCGCATGACTACCAGGCGCGGCTGCGCGGCACAGCCTGAGCCGATCGCCGCACCCGGACCAAAGCCGGGTTCCGCCTGACCTGGATCAAAGCTATGACGGAGGTGCCGGTTTAATTCATCCGGCAGACAGACATGACAGAGTTGAGACCCGTGACCCAAGCATCCGCGACCGCGGCCGCCGCAAAAGCCCCCGCCCTTCCCGACGCCCAGACCGTGACCCAGGTCCGCCACTGGACCGATCGGCTGTTCTCGTTCCGCGTCACGCGGCCGGCCTCGTTGCGGTTTCGCTCGGGCGAATTCGTGATGATCGGGCTGATGGCCCCGGACGAGAAGACCGGCAAGGAGAAGCCCCTGCTGCGTGCCTATTCCATCGCCTCGCCCAGCTGGGACGAGGAACTGGAGTTCTACTCGATCAAGGTGCCCGACGGCCCGCTGACCTCGCGGCTGCAGCATATCCAGCCCGGCGACGAGATCATCCTGCGCCCGAAACCGGTCGGCACGCTGGTGCATGACGCGCTGCTGCCCGGCAAGCGCATCTGGTTCTTTGCCACCGGCACCGGGTTCGCGCCCTTCGCGTCGTTGCTGCGCGAACCGCAGACCTACCAGGATTACGACGAGGTCATCATCACCCACACCTGCCGCGAGGCGGCGGAACTGGATTACGGTCGCGAGTTGATCGAAAGCCTCAAGGAAGACGAGTTGCTCAACGAGGTGATCGGCGAGGGGTTCTGGAGGAAGATCAAGTATTACCCGACCACGACGCGGGAAGAGAGCGCCAAGATGGGCCGGATCACCGACCTGATGCGCTCGGGCGAGGCGTTCCGCGATCTCGGCGTGCCGCCGCTCGACCCGGAAACCGACCGGGCGATGATCTGCGGCAACCTCGCCTTCAACCTGGAACTCAAGGCGATGCTCGAGGAATACGGCCTGGTCGAGGGCGCGAATTCCAAGCCGCAGCATTACGTGGTGGAAAAGGCGTTCCTGGACTAAGCGCGTGGGCGGGGCCACGCCCAGCCCCATGGTTGGCCGCGCTTTGGCCGGACGAAAAGGGCCGCCCATGCAGGCGGCCCTTTTCCATGCCGAGTTGTCCGGATCAGAGGTTCAGCGCGGCGCGCAGCTGCTCGAGAACGGCCTCGAGCCCATCGGGACTGTCCTTGACCTGATCAAGCAGGGCCTTGGCGCCGGCCTTGGCCACCATGTCCAGGTCCGATTGGTCGATATACTCGGCCAGCTTGTCGAAGTCGAAACCCTCGACCGTCAGCAGTTCCTCGATGGTCGGCTCCGGTGCGGCCTCTGCCGTCGCCTCGGGGGCAGCTTCAGCCGTCGCATCGGGCGCAGCCTCTGCCGTCGCATCGGGCGCAGCCTCTGCCGTCGCCTCGGGCGCAGCCTCTGCCGTCGCCTCGGGCACAGCCTCTGCCGTCGCCTCGGGCACAGCCTCTGCCGTCGCCTCGGGCACAGCCTCTGCCGTCGCCTCGGGCACAGCCTCTGCCGTAGCCTCGGGCGCAGCTTCTGCCGTCGCTTCGGGGGCGGCTTCAGCCGTCGCTTCGGGGGCGGCTTCCGGCGCGGCCTCTGTCGCCACTTCTGCGGAAGCCTCCGGCGCTGCGTCTGCCGTGGCCTCCGGCGCAGCCTCTGCGGTCGCCTCAGGCGCAGCTTCAGCCGTCGCCTCGGGGGCGGCTTCCGGCGCGGCCTCTGCCGTTGCTTCTGAAGTAGCCTCCGGCGCAGCCTCTGCCGTTGTGCCTTCAACAACAGCCTGTGCACCCTCGGCGGCTTGCTTCACGGCCTCGGTCACGGCTCCGACCGCATCGGTCGCAGCGCCCGCGGTCGCGTTCGCCGTTTCCTTGGCGGCATCCTCCGCCTTGTCGGCGAGGGCCAGCGCAACGCCCGCCGCCACTGCCGCCGCTGCGACAGCGGCTGCCGTGGCATCACCGGTAGCATTGCCAGCCGCCTGCGCGGCCGAGTCTATCTGCTGCTGCACGGACTCGGTGGCGCCAGCCACGGCCTCCTGCGCGGTCTCGACCTGCTGCTGCACCGCATCCGCTGCCGTCTCGGCAGCTTCCTCGACCTCGGCCGCAGCCTCTTCGGCCGCCTCGGAGGCCGCCCCCACGGCGTTTTCCGCGCTGCCAAGCGCGGTCGGCGCGTCGATGGCCTCGCCGGTTTCGGTCACGGCCTTCTCGGGCTGCTGGCCGCTATACCAGAGATATCCGCCGACCGCCGCAAACGCCGCGACGACGACGAGGATCACGTTGCGCATCATGTCACTCCTTCTTGCCAGGCCTGTGCCCGGCACTCGCGCTTCATCTGGGGATGAAACGCCGGAACCGCAAGCGGGTTCCCCCATTCAGGCCCGGTTTGCCCGGTGATTTGCCGCTTGAATCACCGCCGCGCCAAGTTTACTTTGCCGACCTGATCGAAACAGCAAATCGGAGCGAAACCATAGCCCGCAGACCTCATAACGCGCCCCCCACGCGCGACACCGGCCCCCGCATCAACGATCGCATCCGGGCCCCGGAAATCCGTCTCATCGGAGCGGAAGGCGAAAATGTCGGCGTCGTGACGCCCGAACGCGCCCTGGAGCTTGCCGAACAGGCCGGGCTCGACCTGGTCGAGATCTCGCCCAACGCGACGCCGCCGGTCTGCAAGATCATGGATTACGGCAAGTTCAAGTACGAACAGCAGAAGCGCGAGGCCGAGGCGCGCAAGAACCAGAAGATCATCGAGGTCAAGGAGGTCAAGTTCCGCCCCGGAACCGACATTCACGACTACGAGGTCAAGATGCGCAACGTGATGCGTTTCCTCGAGAGCGGCGACAAGGTGAAAATCACCCTGCGGTTCCGTGGACGCGAGATGGCGCACCAGAACCTGGGCCGCGATCTGCTGGAGCGCGTGGCCGAAGATGTCAAGGAAATCGGCAAGGTCGAGAACATGCCCAAGATGGAAGGGCGCCAGATGGTCATGATGATCGGCCCGACGGCGAAATGACCCTCTCCCTTGACTGAGACGGACACGGGGCGGCCATCGAGCCGCCCTTTTGTTTTCGCGACGTTTTTTCAGTGCGTTCAGCCCTCGCGCAGGCGGCCGCGCAGCGGGATCTCCTTCAGCAACCCGCCCACGCCCATCCCGGCGATGTCGCCCGGCGTCACGGGCACGCCGCACAGCAGCCGTTCCAGAACCCAGTCGGCTCCGTTCAGCGCCGGCGAGCGCGCGCAACCCGGCAGGCCGATCACCGGCCGGCCGTTCAGATCGCCAAAGAACAGCAGGTTGCCGGGATCGACCGGCATGCCGAAATGGGTGACGGTCCCGCCGGCGCGGCGCAGCGCCTCGGGCGCGGTGTCATGCAGGTCCGAGGTGGCCGAGCCTGTCAGGATCAGGATGGCATCGGCGGTGCTGGCGGCGATGGCTTCGGCCAGTGGCGCGATGCGGTGCGGCACGACCTTAGGCGGCGCAAGGCTCACCCCCAGCCGGTCAAGCCGCCCCTGCGTCACCGCTTGGCCCTTTTCCCCGGTCTCGGTCCCGTCGACATCGGTCTGGATCAGTTGCGCGCTGCGGCAGACGACCGGGCGCAGACGCAGCGCGCCCTGGCCGGCAAGGCAGGCCGCCTCGAGCGCGGCCTCGGGCACGGCATAGGCGATGATCTTGACGGTCGCGATCATGCCGCGCGCCTCGCTGCGCTGCCAGGGCCGGACCGTGGCCACCGTGATCATCGGGTGCAGCGCGTTCAGCGCGTGGATTCGGTCAGCCAGGACCTCGACCACACCGGGCGCCTCGGCATGAATGTTGACGCGCCCCGTGCTGGCCGCGCCCAGCCGCAGCCCGGCGCGCTCCGGGTCGGGCACGACGGCGCGGGCCAGCCGTTCGGCTGCACGGTCCTCGTCCAGATCGCCGGCCTCCAGCTGCGCGACGGTGACCTCGGCCAGGCCCGCGTCGCGCAGCGCAGCGAGATCCTCGGCCGACAGGATGCGCCCCTTGCGCAGCCGCCCCTTGGCCAGCGCCACGGAATGCGCCAGCACCGCGCCTGCGGCCGCGTCCAGCGGGACTGGGCCGAACTTCATGCGCCCTTCCTCAGGACGCGCGTCATCTCGGCCAAGATGGAAACCGCGATCTCCGAAGGACTTGCGGCGCCGATATCCAGACCGATGGGCCCGTGGATGCGGCCGATCTCGGCCTCGGTGAAACCGGCATCGGCCAGGCGCGCGACGCGCTTGGCATGGGTCCGGGTCGATCCCAGCGCGCCGATGTAGAAACAGCCCGAGCGCAGCGCGCGCTCGATGGCCGGGTCGTCGAGTTTCGGATCGTGGGTCAGCAGCACCAGCGCCGTGCGGGTGTCGAGGCCCAGCGTATCCACCGCCTCGTCGGGCCATTCATGCAGCAGCGGTGTGCCGGGAAAGCGTGCGGGGCTGGCAAAGGTCTCGCGCGGGTCGATCACCGTGGGGTCATAGCCCGTGATCCGCGCCATCGGCAGCAGCGCCTGCGCGATATGCACCGCGCCCACCACGATCAGCCTCAGCGGGGGGTTGTGGATGGCGACAAAGGTGCGACTGTCCTCCTCGAACCCCGAGCGGTCCATGCGGAAGCGGGTTTCATGCCCCGCGCGGTCCAGTCGGCGGGCGCTGCTGTCAAGGTCAGCGACATAGGCCACCGGCTGACGTGCGGCGCGGGCGGCGCAGAGATCGCGCAGGATCGCCTCGGGCAACACGCTGCCCACGGGTTCCACCAGCACGCGGATCGTGCCGCCGCAGGCCAAGCCCACGGCAAAGGCATCCTGGTCCGAGACGCCGAATTCCAGTTCGCGCACCTCGCCCTTTTCCAGCGCCTCGAGCGCCTCGACGATCACCGCGCCCTCGACGCAACCACCCGACACAGAACCCTGGATTTCGCCCTGCCCCGAAATCGCCAGCTGCGAGCCCACGCGGCGCGGCGCGCTGCCCCAGGTCTCGGTGACGGTGGCCAGCGCGGCGCCGATGCCCGCGTCATGCCAGGCCAGAGCCTGTTCCGGTATCCTGTCGGCCGTTTCCATGGCGTTCCCCCTCTGCCCTGCGTCCAATGAGCCAGCCCGCCCGCACGGATGCAAGCCGATTTGCAGCCCGCGTCAGGATCGCGCCGGGCGGGCGGCGAAGGCAAGTGCTGCTTTGGTGGACGCCTGCGCAAGGCGCGAGGAACGGGGTCGGCCGCCACGCGGTTCCTCCTCCCGGCCACGGGAGGAGGACAGGAGGAGGGCCGAGGCGGGACTGCGTGCGCATCGCGCACACCGCTGGATCACACCGACCGCGTCACGTCGTGGCCATAGATCCAGTCGAACTGGTGCAGCATCCGTTCCGGTGCCAGCCGCCCCAGCACACCCAGCCCCAGATGCGCCACGCCCCGCACCAGCGGGTTGCGCAAATGGTATTTCCAGGCGTTGCCGTTGGCGGCGGCGATCACGCGGCTGACCCGATCACGCCGCAGCGCCTGGTAGTGCGCCAGCGCCTGCGCCTGTTCTGCTTCGGCCAGGCAGGCGGCCAGTGTCCAGGCATCCTCCAGCGCCATGTTCGCGCCCTGGGCCAGAAACGGCAACGTCGGATGCGCCGCATCGCCCAGCAGCGCCACGCCCTCGCCCCACCAGCGCGCCGCGACCGGATGCCCGAACAGGCCCCAGACACCCACCGTCTCGACCCGATCCAGCAGCGGCGCCAAAGCCTTGAACCCGGCAAAGCGCGCGCGCAGGTCGGCCGGGTCGCCCATGCGGCTCCAGCCTTCCTCGACCCAGTCGCGGCGCTCCTCGACCGCGACGAGGTTGACCAGCGCGCCGCCGCGCAACGGATAGCTCACCATGTGCCGGCCCGGCCCCATATGCACCCTCGCCTCGGCCGGATGCGCACTGTCATTGGGCACCAGCGCGCGCCAGGCCACCTGCCCGGTGAAGAAGGGCGCGATCGTGCCGTTCAGCGCCGCCCGCGCCACCGAGTGCAGCCCGTCCGCTCCGATCACCAGCCCCGCCCCGGTCGTGTCGCCATTGGCCAGATGCACGCGGGCGGGCGCGCCCGGCTCGACCGTCACCGCCTTTTGCAGCAGCCGGATCGTCACCCCCGCCGCACGCACGGCCCCGGCCAGCAGGTCGACCAGGTCGGCGCGATGGATAAAGCGGTATTCCTGCCCCGGGGCCAGACCCGCCAGGTCCAGGCGCAGCACCTCGCGCCCGGAGGCGTGGTCGCGCAGGCTGACCGCCCGCCCCGCGACCGAGGCGGCGCGAAACGCCTCTCCCAGTCCCAGCGCCTCGACCACCCGCAACCCGTTGGGCGAGACCTGGATGCCGGAGCCGACCTCGGTGATCGCCTCGGCCTGTTCCAGCACGGTCACGCGTGCGCCATGCCGCGCCAGCGCCAGCGCCGTCGCCAACCCGCCGATGCCGCCCCCCAGGACGATGATGCCGTGATCGCTGTTCATCGCGCCTACCTGAAACGCAAAACGCCGGGGCGCAAGCCCCGGCGTCCGGTTCTTCGGTCAAGGCGCCGCTGCGGCCACCTCAGTCGTCGCGATGCACCTTCTCGCGGCGCTCGTGGCGTTCCTGTGCCTCGAGGCTCATGGTGGCGATCGGGCGCGCGTCCAGCCGCTTGAGGCTGATCGGCTCGCCGGTCACTTCGCAATATCCGTATTCGCCCTCGTCGATCCGGCGCAGCGCCGAGTCGATCTTGGCCACCAGCTTGCGCTGGCGGTCGCGCGTGCGCAGTTCGATCGCGCGGTCGGTTTCCTCGCTGGCGCGGTCGGTCACGTCGGGAATGTTGCGCGTCGAGTCCTGAAGCCCCTCGATCGTGTCACGGCTGTCGGCCAGCAGGTCCGCCTTCCATGCCAGCAGCTTGCGCCGGAAGTACTCCGTCTGCCGCTCGTTCATGAAGGGCTCGTCCTCGGCCGGCCGATAGTCGTCCGGAAGAAATGATTCCGCTTTCATCTGCTCCCCATCCGCTCTGTGGTCATGGCCAATATCCGGCATGGCAATTTCCTTAGATATCTGGCACCCCTGCGGGCAGCGTCTAAACCAAGCCCCCCGCATTGTCACTACACAATAGGGGCAGAAAACGGCGATTTCGGGGCTTGTCTGAAACGGTTTGTGAGGAGAGCGGCGAATGCGATTCGACGGCACGGACAGCTATGTGGCGACCGACGATCTGACGATGGCGGTGAATGCCGCGATCACCCTGGAACGGCCCCTTCTGGTCAAGGGCGAACCCGGCACCGGAAAGACCGAACTGGCCCGCCAGGTGGCTGCCGCACTGGGCCTGCCGATGATCGAATGGTCGATCAAGTCCACCACCAAGGCCCAGCAGGGGCTGTACGAATATGATGCCGTGTCGCGTCTGCGCGACAGCCAGCTGGGCGACGAGCGGGTCAACGAAGTGCGCAACTACATCCGCAAGGGCAAGCTCTGGCAGGCCTTCGAGGCGGACGGCAAGGTGGTGCTGCTGATCGACGAGGTCGACAAGGCCGACATCGAGTTCCCGAACGACCTGCTCCAGGAACTCGACCGGATGGAATTCCACGTCTACGAGACCGGCGAGACGATCCGGGCGCGCCACCGCCCCATCGTCATCATCACCTCGAACAACGAAAAGGAACTGCCGGACGCCTTCCTGCGGCGCTGCTTCTTCCACTACATCCGCTTTCCGGATCCCGACACGCTGCGGGCCATCGTGGCGGTGCATCACCCCGGCATCAAGGAACAGCTGCTGACCACGGCGCTGACGCAATTCTACGAGCTGCGCGAACAGCCCGGCCTCAAGAAAAAGCCCTCGACCTCAGAGGTGCTGGACTGGCTGAAACTGCTGCTGGCCGAGGACCTGACCGCCGAGGATCTCAGGCGCGACGCAAAAAGCGCCCTGCCCCGACTGCATGGCGCGCTGCTCAAGAACGAGCAGGACGTGCACCTGTTCGAGCGTCTCGCCTTCATGGCCAAGCGCGAGCGCTAGGCATCGAACGCCGCCTCCAGCGTGGCGATATCCAGGCGGGTCATGCCCAACATCGCCTGCATCATCGCCTTGATGCGGCGCTTGTCACCGGTCGCGGTCATCTCAGACACGCGCCGTGGCACGATCTGCCAGCGGATGCCCCAGCGGTCCGCCAGCCAGCCGCACGGGTATTCCTTGCCGCCCGCGCCCAAGGCCTGCCACAGGCGGTCCGTTTCGGCCTGGTCTTCGGTCGTGACAGAGATCGAGGCCATGTCGGTGTGCTGCTGGTGCGGGCCGGCCTGAAGGATCCGGACCGGCGTTCCCGCCAGCACGAGGTCGATCACAAGGACGGCGTCGATCTCGCCGGTCAGCATATGGTCGAACCGCTCGACCTTCAGGATTGCCGATCCGGGCAGCAGGCCGCAATACAGACGGGCCGCCTCCAGCCCTTCGGTTTCGAACCACAGGCAGGTGATGACCTTCGCCGTCTGCATCGCCGCATCCTCCGCCCTATTGCGGGCCAGCCTGCGCCCGGCAGGGGCACGATGCAAGCGGCGCGCGGCCTGGAGGGCGGGCCGCTGCGCCCGCAGGGCGTCAGCCGGGGCGTCCGGCAGGCTGCGCCCTTGTACGCGGCGGCGCGTCATGCTCTGACCACGGGGCAGTCCAGGGCCCGCCATGCTCACGATCCTGATCCACGACATCCTGCCGATCTTCGCCATGCCGGCGCTGGGTTTCCTGCTGGGACGCTTTGCGCTGATCAGCCTGCAAGAGGCGGCGGCGGTGAACCGGGTGGCCTTCCTCGTTCTGCAACCGCCGCTGATCTTTCCGATGATCGCCGGGATAGACTTCGCCACCTTTCCCTTCGCCACGATGGCGGTCTACTTCGCCTGCGAGGTGGTGGCCTTTGTCGCCACCTATGTGCTGGCGCGCATCGTGCTGCGCCGCCCCCATGCCGAGGCATGGCTGCTGGGCATGGCGGTGATCTTCGTCAATTCCTTCCTCTACATCCTGCCCATCGCGCAGCTGATCCATGGCGAGGCCGGGGCCGGGCCGGTGTCGGCCGTGGTAGCGGTGGACGCGACGATCTGGTTCAGCTTCTTCATCGTCACCACCGACCTGTCGACCCGCGGCGGTACCGGCCTGCGGCGGACCGCGCGCCGCATCGCGCTGAACCCCGTGCTGCTGGCGATCCTGGCAGGGCTGGTCTTTGCCCTGCTGCACCTGCAGATCCCCGATCCCGCGCTGACCGCGATGCGCTTTGCCGGGGGTGGCGCGGCGCCGATGGCGCTGTTCGCCCTGGGGGTGATCCTGTCGACCACGCCACTGCGTCCCGATCGGACGGTGGCCACCATCGCCGGATTGAAACTGCTCGCCTTTCCGGCGCTGATCTGGCTGGCCCTGGGCGCCGTCGATGCCCCGCCCGACTGGAGCGCGCTTTTGCTGCTGACCGCCGCCGGCCCCTCGGGTGCCTCGCCCTTTGCGCTGGCGCTGCTTTACAGGATCGACACGCGGGCCATCGCGCCGGTCATCGTCTGGACCAGCCTGTTGTCGCTGGTCTCGCTGGCGGCGCTGGCCTGACGCCGCATCGTTGCCGATCCGGCCACAAAGCCGCAGCCAACCGCCGCTTTTCCGCCCCCTTTAACTGCGCAACAATCCCGCCAAGGGGGCCGAATTGTTGCACAAAAGCACAGGTTAACCCATTGTTAATCAATTGGTTGCGGCTACCTTTCGCAGCTTGATCGAAAAAAAGCGCGCCCCCGTTCCCGGTCTGTGCAGATTTCCTGCTTTTGCCCTATAGTATCCCCACAGAGGACAGAAAAAACCCGGAGCCTCGAGCAACCGGATAACAAGAGCAGGCAGGCTTACCCCATGTCCCAACCGACGGCTCTCACCGTGCGCGCACTGCGTGCCGAGGACGAACCGCAATGGCGCGAACTCTGGAAGGCCTACCTGGCCTTCTACGAGACAAGCGTGCCGGACGCGGTCTATGCATCGACCTTCGGGCGCCTTCTGGGCGACGACACGCGCGACTTCAACGGTCTGGTCGCAGAACAGGACGGTCGGCTGGTGGGGCTGACGCATTACCTGTTCCACCGCCATTGCTGGCGGATCGAGGATGTCTGCTACCTCCAGGATCTCTACGCCATCCCCGAGGTCCGGGGCCAGGGCGTGGGCCGCGCGCTGATCGAGGCGGTCTATGCCCGCGCCGATGCCGCGGGCGCCCCCACGGTCTACTGGCTGACGCAGACCTTCAACACCACCGCCCGGCAGCTCTATGACCGGATCGGCATCGAGACGCCCTTCATCAAGTATCAGAGGCCGTGATGCGCCCGGCCCGTCGACTTGTCCTGCCGCTGGTCCTGCTGCTTGGCGCCTGCATGCCCGTCGCCTCGCGCGACACGCCCACCCGCGCCGCCGCCGACATGCCAGGCGAAAGCGCCCTGCCCCCGATGAAGACCTTCGCCGTGCCGCGCCCGGCGCCGCCCGTGGCATCGAACGCCGACATCGCGCGCGACTTCCTCGACCTGGCCTTCACGCTGGAGTCGGGCCGCTCGCTGGGCATGCTGACCCGGTTCGAGGAACCGATCACCGTGCGCGTCACCGGGGCCGGGCCGGCCTCGATGGTGGCCGATCTGAACCGCCTGCTGCACCGATTGCGGACCGAGGCGGGCATCGACATCGCGCTGACCAACGCGGGCTCGGCCAACATCACCGTGCAGGCCGTGAGCCGCGCCGAAATCCGCCAGGCGCTGCCACAAGCGGCCTGCTTTGTCGTGCCGAATGTCGGATCGCTGCGCGAATACCAGTCAAGCCGCCGAAGCAGCCGGGTCAGCTGGTCGCGGCTCACCCGGCGGGACCGGCTGGCGATCTTCATACCAGCCGATTCCAGCGCCCAGGAAGCCCGCGACTGCCTGCACGAGGAACTGGCCCAGGCGATCGGCCCGCTCAACGACCTCTACCGCCTGCCCGACAGCGTCTTCAACGACGACAACGTGCACACGGTGCTGACCGGCTTCGACATGCTGGTCCTGCGCGCCTATTACGACCCGGCGCTGCGCAACGGCATGTCGCGCAACGAGGTGGCCGACCGCCTGCCTGCGATCCTTGCCCGGCTGAACCCGGCCGGCGAGGGTCTGCCGCCGCAGCGCCTGCCGCGCACGCCGCGGGTCTGGATCGACGCGATCCAGACCGCGCTGGGGCCAGGCGCCAATCCCGGCCAGCGCCGCGCCGCCGCCATAGAGGCGCTCAAGGTCGCCTCGGCCATGGGTTGGAGCGATCACCGTCGCGGCTTCTCTCATTTCGCGATGGGCCGGCTGCTGCAAGCCAGCGATCCCGAGGCCGCGCTGGACCAGTTCGTGCTGGCGCAGCGCTATTTCGGCCAGCGCACCGATACCACGCTGCACCGCGCCTACGTCGCCTCGCAGCTTGCCGCCTACGCGATCACCGCCGGCCGTGCCGACGAGGCGCTGGCGCTGCTGACGCCGCATCTCGACACCGCAGCCCGCTATGAGAATGCCGCCCTGCTGGCGACGCTGATGCTGCTGCGGGCCGAGGCGCTGGACCTTGCCGGTCGCATCACCGAGGCGCGCGAAGTGCGTCTGGACAGCCTTGGCTGGGCGCGCTACGGCTTCGGTTCCGACTGGGCGGTGCGCGCCAAGCTGCGCGAGATCGCCACCCTCAACCCCGCCAAACGGAGGTATGGAGCACTATGATCGTCATCAGCGGTGTCATCCTCGGCGCGATTTCCGGCGGCCTGATGGCCGCCCGGCGCAAGGGCAACAAGGCAGACATCCTGCAATACGCGGCGGGATACGGCATCTTCTTCGGCCTCCTGGGACTGATCGCCACGATCGTCTTGGAAAAGTCGCTGGCCTGATCGCGATAGGCAGGCGCGCCCGGCGATTGCACGGGCGCGCGCCTCGCGCTACCAAGGCGCCATGTTCGTCCCATTCTTCGAAACCCTGCGCCGTGCCGGCGTGCCGGTGTCCCTGCGCGAATACCTGACCTTCCTCGAGGCGGTGCGCGCGGGCCTGGCCACCTATGACGTCGAGGCCTTCTACTATCTCGCCCGCACGGCGATGGTAAAGGACGAGCGCCATCTCGACCGCTTCGACCGCGCCTTTGCCGAGGCGTTCAAGGGTCTGGAACAGATCGGCGTCGAACAGGTGATGCAGGCCATCGACCTGCCCGAGGACTGGCTGCGCAAGCAGGCCGAGAAATTCCTGACGCCCGAGGAAAAGGCCCAGATCGAGGCGCTGGGCGGCTTCGACAAGCTGATGGAGACGCTGCGCGAACGCCTCAAGGAGCAGCAGGGCCGCCACCAGGGCGGGTCGAAATGGATCGGTACCGCCGGAACCTCGCCCTTCGGCGCCTATGGCTACAATCCCGAGGGCATCCGTATCGGCCAATCCGAGTCCCGCCACCAGCGCGCCGTCAAGGTCTGGGACAAGCGCGAGTTCCGCAATCTCGACGACAGCGTGGAACTGGGCACGCGCAACATCAAGGTCGCACTGAAACGCCTGCGCCGCTGGGCCCGCGACGGCGCCGACGAGGAACTCGACCTAGACGGCACGATCCGCGCCACCGCCGAGCACGGCTATCTCGACGTCCAGACCCGGCCCGAACGGCGCAACGCGGTCAAGGTGCTGCTGTTCCTCGACGTGGGCGGCAGCATGGACCCCTACGTGAAAGTGCTCGAAGAGCTGTTCTCGGCCGCGCGATCCGAGTTCAAGCATCTTCGCCACTACTATTTCCACAACTGCCTCTACGAGGGCGTGTGGCAGGACAATCGCCGCCGCTGGGACGCCCAGACCCCGACCTGGGAGGTGCTCAACACCTACGGGCCCGACTACAAGTGCATCTTCGTTGGCGATGCCAGCATGTCGCCCTACGAAGTGGCCTATCCGGGCGGCGCCAGCGAACATTGGAACCCCGAGGCCGGTCAGGTCTGGCTGACCCGCGCGCGCGAACAATGGCCCGACCATCTCTGGATCAACCCGGTGCCGGAACGCCACTGGCAATACACCCAGAGCATCCAGATGATCCGCGAGATCTTTGCCGACCGCATGGTGCCAATGACGCTCGAGGGCATCGACCGGGGCATGCGTCTGCTCACGCGCTGACCCCGGCGCTTTTTCTCGCCAAAAATATCCCGGAGGAGTCTCCCGGCACGGGAGACAGGGGACAGAGCCCCCGAACACCGTGCGGTCCGGGGCCGCCGGCGCGTGTCCGGAGCAGAGACAGGTCGTATCTGTCCCGTCCGAAAGGACCAGCGTCTCGAACCCGTCGGTGTCGCGGTCGAAAAGGCTGTCCAGCGGGTCGCCGCAGGAGTCGACCCTGGATCCTCTCGTTGCCCGGTGGCCCCTTCCGTCCGGACCTGAAGCTTGGTCATGTCCACGATCGCACCCGAGGTTTCGATGATCAGCGCCGTGGTCGTCACGCAAGGGCGCATCCAGCGCCCAGAGGTCGATTGCGGTTTTCAGAACGCGACCGATCTGCGCCCAGACCTGTCCCACGTCGGCCCCGGCGGCCTGGCAATCCGCCGCCAGCGCGGCAAGCCCGTCCATGTCCAGCGTGAAAGTGCCGGCAAAGGAAACCGTGCGCCCGTCGAAACCGGGGATCGCACCGAACTGCGCCTGCTCCACCGGCAATTGCACCATGATCCGCCGAAGCGCCGCGTTCATCACCGTCTCGACGGCGTTGGTCAGCCTGCGCAAGGCGCCGGGCGCGGCGTTCGGACGCCCCGATTGCGGATCGGCGCGGGCGACGAGGACCTTGATGAACTGCAGGTCGCGCCTGGCTAGCCGGGTCCATGTCCTGCACCCCGGCCCCTTGCCAGAGCAGTGCGCACACCGCGCCCGCAACGTCCTCTGCCGGATCAAGGAATTCCTCCGGCCCCAAGGCCGCCGGCGACGCCTGCCTGACGCGCAGTTCCGGGTTCATGGTGATGACGGAGAAGATGTCGGGCAACAGGCCATAGCCCCAGCGCTGCGGCAGCAGCGCCGCCTCCAGGTCGAAACCAGACAGGTCCATGGCACACGAGGTCAGGTCGTCATAGGCGAACCGGACAAGCGCGAGATTGCGAATCGGGTCCGGGGCGGATTGGCCGAAATCGCCGGTCGAGGTCCGGAACGTCTCGCGCGGCCCTTCCAGCGCGGCATCGAAGGCTCGGTCCACCGACCGCACTGGTCGGCGGCAAAACCGACGATCCGGCCGCCATAACCTTGGAACCATTCGAGCCAGCGGGCGACCTCGCGTTCGGCGAGATCGCCGGGTCGCGCTCCAACAGGCGGCCACGTCCTTCCCCGGCGCGACCGCGTGGTCGGCGATGCAGGTGGTGATCTCCTGCCAGAGGATCACGTTCTGGTTCAGCCAGTCCGGTGTTGGCGCTCAGCGTCTCGCGGCCCTGTGCGATCAGCCCGTCGACATGACCGGCGAACAGAGGTCGCGCGCGGCATCGATCGCGCTGCAGATCGGCTGCTTCACCTCGGCGGCGGAATCGGTGAACCGATCCCGGCCGCACGCCATCCACCGCGCTGCCCCCGAGGATATCCTGCATCGACGTCAGCGACCCGGGGTTCGTGAGCCCCACCTCGGCTTGCTGCTGGACCGTGACAAACAGGTCGCGCAGGTCCTGGTTGTCGATCCGGCCGTCCTCCTGCGCGTTGTGGACCGCGGCAAAGGCGTTGAGACAGGGGATCGCCAGTTCGTAGTTCCGCTGGATCGGAATGTCGTGGTGGCAATCCGGGTCGCCCGCCGTGGCGCCGAGGATCAGCGCGTCGGCAAGGCCACCGCCGCGATGCGATCCAAGGGCGCCGTCCGTGCCGAAGTCGACCGAACCGACGGCGACCGTGTTGCCCACGTGGCCACCGCCGATGCGCGCAACGATGTTCTCGCGGTTGAAGTCGTTGGCGGCTCAACCCCCGCGATGTTGGCGGGGGTTGAGCCGCCGGGCAAGTTTTCTTCGCTGCCTGCCTCCGCGTCGGGGCCGTTGATCTTCACAAGGTTCAGTATGTTGCGCAGGCCGGGATAATGGATGGCAAGATCATGGACGAGGTATCGTGCCAGTGCGCTGGCCGGGCCGTGACCCGCCACGGTGATCTGGCCCGGATCGGCTAACGCGGCCAGTGCATCGACCGAACCGAGCACCAGTCTGTCGAACTGCCGCCAGCCCAGGTTCATAGGCGCGCAGGCCCCCGGGATCCGGACCGCCCCCGCTCAGGACGCGGAACCCGTTCAGTCGCGCTCCGGTGGCGGAAAGCGTCGTGCCAACCGCGAGATCCCCGCAGGCAAGGTTGGCGGCGTCCCTGCCGGGCGATGCATCCATGCTGAAATCCTTTCATCAACAAAAAACCGGTCGCGGCGGTCAATTCCCCCGCTCGCCGCAGAGCCACGCCTTGGCTGACCCTGGGAACGTGCCCCCGGGCACGTCTTTCGGACGCAGGGCCCAAGGCAGCCAAAGCTGCTCGAGCGTGGCGTGGAAAGTCGAGGCAGCCCGGCCAGCCCCTCGCGTTCCAGCGCGCTGCGCCGCGTGTCCGAACAGGACGGTTGGACCAACGCCCAGACGCCGTCCGGGATGGACGGACAGCAGAACCGTGTCACCGGCGATGTCGTCAGCGACCCGGGCCGAAATGCTGGTTAGCAGCGGACCGGCGTCGGCCGCGTTGACTAGGTCCGGATAGCGGGCGCGCCCGGCAACGACCAGCCGCGCGGCCGCGACATTGCACTCTGTCCGGCGGTCGGCTTCGACCGCGCGGGGGCCCTCGGACGTCCAGAACAGGATGGTTCCGGGCGTCTCGAACTGCACCAGCAGGCCACCGCCCGCCGAGAGCAATCGGCCGGACCGCCGCGCGAGGCGCCCTGTCGTGAGGCCATCTCAAGTAACGGAAACCAGCGCGGCGCGTCCCGAGGCCGCGTCCTGCGCGACCACCGAGAGCCGAGCGTCGCAGGCCCGGTGGAAGGGAGCGTCGGATGCACGCTCGACAGGTCAATCCATCCGCCCCGGCCCAATGGCACGTGCCGGAAGCGAGGCCACCACCGTCATGCAGACCGACGCACCGAGGCGCAGAAAGGATGGAAAGCAGGATGCAATCTTGCGCACGGCTGCGAATGGGACATGACGAACACCCCTCTTCGGACGTCACCTGAACCAAGACCGACGACACTGCCGCAACGGTGTCGACATGGCAGGGAGAGGCGCGGCGGGCCCGCCACTGCAACGGCCCCGGGACTTTTTCAGTGTGCGGCCAATTCAACGATTCCAGAAGGATGCGATCAGGTCTTCCACCTGAAGGACCGCCATGCAGCAAGGGTCTCCAGCCAATTCTAGCGCGGTTTCAGCAGGTCCCTAGCCATCATCATGTGCACGCCCTTGTTTCCGTTGACCGTCTGGGTAATCCGCAGATCGCCCGCCAGTGAGCACAGCATGTAGGCATCCTCGCGGCCTAGCCCCGTCCGCTCGCAGATCCAGGCGATCATGTCCTTCAGGGCGATTTCGGCGCAGCGGTCGAGGTCCTCGTGGAAACCCATGCTGACCAGGTGGGTCGGCGTCTCGGCCCGGGGACGGGCCAGCGACATGTCCTTGTGCAGGAGCATCTGGAACGTGCCTTCCAGCGCGGTCTCGATGGCGGTCACGCAGACCTCGCCATCGCCCTGCGCGCCATGCCCGTCACCGCAGGAAAACAGCGCGCCCTCGGCAAGGACCGGCAGGAACAGCGTGGTGCCCGCAACCAGTTCCTTGTTGTCGATATTGCCGCCATGGGCACGCGGCTGAATGGTCGAGATGCGGCCCCAGTTCGGTGGCGGCGCCACGCCCATCACCCCGAAGAAAGGCTTCAGCGGCAGGTCCAGCCCCCAGGACAGGCGCGCCCGGCCCTCGTCCGGGAACAGCGGGATCGTCACCATGCGGCCGGTCTGGAAATCCTCCGGCAGGGTGCCGGCCAGCGGGCGGATGATGTTCCAGCCCCAGTTCTGGCGCAGCGCGATGTCGAGGATGCGCACCTCGAGCACGTCGCCCGGCATCGCGCCCCTGACCGCCACCGGGCCGGTCAGGATATGACCCGGCAACTGGCGCGGCGATTTCGCGTGGATCTCCAGCAGTTCCGGCGGAACGTGAAAGCCCTGGCCCGCCGGCGGCAGGTGGTCTGGACTGCCAGAGACTGTCTCGATCACGATGGTCTCGCCGCTCTCGATCTCGATTGCGGGCGGCAGGGTGGCGTCGAAATAGCCCCAGGCGCAGGTTTTGGGGCTGGCTGTCAGGCGGTGGGTCATGGGGTCTTGCGGGCTCCTTGGGAACGGGGCGGCTTGTGCCGTCAGGATGCCTGCTGGCGCAGGACAAGATGGCCGGGTTCGACCTCGTCATAGACGGAGGGTGCCGGTTCGTGCCCAACCGGGAACACCGGCGACGGGATCGGCCGGAACTTCAGGTCGTCGCGGACAGTCCGCCGCGCGGGATCGGCGATGGGCACCGCACTCAGCAGCGAATGGGTATAAGGATGGCGCGGGTTCTCGAAGATCTGCGCGCGCGATCCGATCTCGACCAGCCGGCCCAGATACATCACGCCAACCCGGTGCGAGACGCGCTCCACCACCGCCATGTCGTGGCTGATGAACAGGTAGGAAATCCCCAGCGTGGACTGCAACTCCATCATCAGGTTCAGGACCTGCGCCTGCACCGAGACATCCAGCGCGCTCACGGCCTCGTCGGCGACGATCAGTTTCGGGCTGACCGCAAGCGCCCGCGCGATGGCGACGCGCTGGCGCTGGCCACCCGACAATTCGTGCGGAAAGCGCCGCATGAAGCTGCGTGGCAATTCCACCCGGTCGAACAGCGCGGCGATGCGATCCTCGATCTCGCTCCCCTTGGCGATGCCGAAATTCGACAGCGGTTCAGCCACTTGTGCGGCAAGGCGCATGTAAGGGTTGAGCGAGGCGAACGGGTCCTGAAAGACCATCTGGATGTCGCGCCAGACCTTCCGGCGCAGGTCGCGCTCGTTCAGCGCCAGCACGTCCGTCCGGTCGAGCAGGACCTGGCCCGAGGTCGGCTCGGCCAGGCGCAGGATCGACCGGCCGCAACTCGACTTGCCGCAGCCGGATTCGCCGACCAGCGCCAGCGTTTCCCCCTTCGCGATGTCGAAACTCACATCCTCGACCGCGTGAACATTCGCCACGGTGCGCCGGAACAGCCCGCCCTTGACCGGGTAGCGCGTCGTCAGATGCAAAACCTGCAACAGCGGCTCCGGGTCGCCGGGCGGAACGGCGGCCTGCACGGAGTCGGGCGCGTCGGCACCGACCAGGCGCAGCGGCTCTGGCCCCGGTTTGCCGCGCATGTCGCCGAGGCGTGGCACCGCCGCCAGAAGCGCGCGGGTATACTCCTCCTGGGGCGCGGCAAAGATGCGCCCGACCGGGCCTTCCTCGACCAGGTTGCCGCGATACATGACCACGACCCGGTCGGCCATCTGCGCCACCACGGCCATGTCATGGGTGATGAACAGCACGGCCATGCCGTTCTCGCGCTTCAACCGGTCGATCAGGGCCAGGATTTCCGCCTGGATCGTGACGTCGAGCGCGGTCGTGGGTTCGTCCGCGATCAGCAGGCGCGGCCGGCAGGCCATCGCCATGGCAATCACCACACGCTGCCGCATCCCGCCGGACAACTCGTGCGGGTATTGCTTCAGCCGCCTTTCGGGTTCGGGGATGCGCACCTCTTGCAGCAGTTCCAGCGCCCGTTGTCGCGCCTGCGCGCCGGACAGGCCACGATGGGCGCGCAGACCGTCGGTCATCTGCCGCTCGATGGTGAATACCGGGTTGAGCGAGGTCATCGGCTCCTGGAAGATCATGCCGATCTCGTTGCCGCGGATGCCGCGCATGGTCTCGGGATCGGCCTGCGCGAGGTCGATCTCGCCTCCCTGCCCGGCAAAGCGCAGCCGTCCCTCGGCGATGGTGCCGCCGCCGAACTCGACCAGGCGCATCAGCGACAGCGAGGTGACGGACTTGCCCGAACCGCTTTCGCCGACGATGCAGACCGTCTCTCCCGGCGCGACCGAAAAGCTGACATTCTCGACGCCGACGATGGTGCCGCCATCGCTGGCAAATTCGACGCGCAGGCCTTCGACCGAGACAAGGGGCGTGTTTCCGTCGGGCATCACGAGCCTCCCTTGGCGCGCGGGTCCAGCGCGTCGCGCAGCGCATCGCCGAACATGTTGAGGCCAAGCACGGTGACCGCCACCGCGACCCCCGGCACCAGCGCCGTCCAGGGCGCGCGGTCGAGATAGTCGCGCGAGGCCTGGATCATCAGGCCCCAGGACGCGTCGGGCGGCTGCGTTCCCAACCCCAGAAAGCTGAGCCCCGCCTCGGCGAGGATGGCGAAGGCCAGGCTGATCGTCGACTGCACGATCACCGCCGGCATGATGTTGGGCAGGATGTGGTGCACGATGATGCGGAAGTCGGAATTGCCGGCCGTCCGCGCGCCCTCGACATAGGGCATCTGCGCCACGCGCAGCGCCTCGCCCCGGATGATCCGCGCCAGGAAGGGGGTAAAGGCGATGCCGATGGCGATGATCGTGTTCTGCAGATTTGGGCCAAGGACGGCGCTGATCGTCAGCGCCAGCAGCAGCGCCGGAAAGCTCAGCAGTGTGTCGACAAGGCGCATCAGGACGTTGTCGGTGGTCCGCCCGACGTAGCCCGAGATCAGGCCCAGCGGCAGGCCGATCACAATCGACATCAGCACCGCCGCAGACGCAATGTAGATCGAGGTCTGCGCCCCCAGCAGCACGCGATACATCAGGTCGCGCCCCAGCTGGTCGGTGCCCAGCGGATGCGCCCAGGTGGGCGGCGACAGGCGCGCGCGCATGTCCATCTGCGTCGCCCAGTCCTCGGGGATGAAGACCGGCGCCAGCAGCGCGACGAGGAACACGGACAGCACCAGGATGGCGCCGATCAGCCCCTTGGACCTGCGGAAGGCGGCGGGGATCCTCATGACAGCCGGATCCGGGGATCGACGGCGACATACAGCAAGTCGACGATCAGGTTGGCGAGCATAACAACCGCCGCGATGACGAAGACACTGGCCTGGATCAGCGGGATGTCGCGGTTCAGGAGTGCCTGGTAGGTCAGCCAGCCCATGCCGGTGAAATTGAACAGGCTCTCGATCACGATGATCGAACCGAACAGGTAACCCACCTGCAAGCCCGCCACCGTCATCACCGGCCCGACTGCGTTGGCCAGGCCATAGCGCCAGACCACGGTGCCCTCGTCCAACCCCTTGGCGCGGGCGACGCGGATGAATTCCTGGTTAAGGATGCCGGTCATCGTCGCCCGGGTCATGCGCGTCAGGTGCGCCATCAAGCCCAGCCCCAGCGCCAGAGACGGAAGCAGCGCATGGCGCATCGCACCCCAGATGTCATCGGCCGGGTCGATGAAACCCGACGAGGGCAACCAGCCTAGCCCCCGCGCGAACAGCAGGATCAGCATGATGCCCCAGAAGAAATCCGGCAGGCTGACACCGACGAGCGAGGCGGAACTCGCCGCCGTGTCCTGCCAGCGGTTCGCATGCACCGCCGCCCAGACACCCAGGGGCACCGCGCAGACCAGCGCGATGCTCATCGAGAACAGGACGATCAGCGCGCTGGCCTTCATCTTTTGCAGCAGCAGCGGCGCGATCGGTTCCTTGAAGACCAGCGAGTTGCCCCAGTCGCCGGTCAGCATGCCGCCGATCCAGCGGCCATACTGCACGATCAGCGGGTCGTTCAGGCCAAGAGACTGGCGCAGGCCGGCCAGCGCCTCGGGATTGGACTGCGTGCCCATGATCATCATCGCCACGTCGCCCGGCAGGATGTTGGTCACCGTGAAGGTGATGACCGAAATCAGGAACAGGGTCAGCATCATCGACAGCAGGCGGTTCACGAGATAGCTCATGCCGGTCCTTTTCGTGTCATGGGGCAAAGGCGGGGAACGCGGGCCCCGTCAGGCGCCCGCGTCAGGTTTCAAAGGATCAGGCGGCCAGCCAGACCTTGTGAAAGCGCAGGTTCGAGCCGTTCGGATGCACGATCGTGTCGAGACCCATCACGGTGGGCTGCGCGCCGATGGTGCCGTTGCGGAACCACAGGACCACGTCCAAGGTCTCGTCATGGACGACCTGCTGCACCTGCTTGTAGACCTCGGCCCGCTCGGCCGGATCGACGGTGACGCGCGCCTTGGCGGTCAGCTCGTCCACCATCGGGTTCGAGATCTTGCGGTAGTTGAACGCGCCCTCGGTGTTCCACAGCGAGTAATACAGGAAATCCGGCTCCCACAGGGTGAAGAAGTTCATCATCGTGATCTGGAAATCCTTGTCGACCCAGCACTGGCTGAGCCAGTCGGCCCAGGTCAGTTGCTCGATCGATGCATCGACGCCGGCCATGCGGAACCATTCCAGCATGATCTGCGCCGCCTCGATGTGGTAGGGATAGTTCGTCGTCGCCTTGAACACGACCTTGAGGTCGCCGGGCCCGTAACCCGCCTCGGACAGCAGCGCCTTGGCCTTTTCGATGTCCTGCGGACGCTGGGTCAGCGCCGCGTTATAGGAGGCCGAGGTCGGATAGCTGGGCGATGCGGTGGTCTTGCCCTGCCCCCACAGCGCGCCTTCCAGCAGCACTTCCTTGTCGATCATGTAGTCGAAGGCCTCGCGGACCTTGGGGTTCTTGAACGGCTCGTAGTCGTGATTGAAGTTGACGAAGTCCCAGTTCAGCGGGAACCACGCCACGACCTGAAGGTTCGGATCGGCCTCGATCTCGGCAATCCGGTCGGCGGGGATGTCGTTGATCATGTGCAACTCGCCGGTGCGCAGGCCGGTCAGGCGCACGGTGGGCTCGGTGATCTCGCGCGCGATGACCTTGTCAAGGTAGGCCGGGCCGCCCCAGTAGTCGTCGAAGCGTTCCAGTTCCACCTCGTTGCCGAATTCGCGGCGCACGAACTTGAACGGGCCGCAGCCGATGGGCGTGGTGCCCTGCACCTCGCCCGAGCCCTCGGGCATGATGACGCCGGCGCCGTTCTCGGCCAGGCGCGACAGGAAGGGCGCGTTGACCTGGCCCAGTGTGATGATGACGGTCAGGTCGTCCGGCGTCTCGATGCTGGCGACGTTGTTGAACACCTCGAAGTTGACGGCCCCGGTATCGGGGTTCCGGCAACGGTCGAACGAGAATTTCACGTCCGCCGAGGTCATGGTTTTACCGTTGTGGAACATCACGCCCGGGCGCAGCTTGAACGTGTAGACGAGGCCATCCTCGCTCTGCTCGAAGCTTTCGGCGAGGTTCGGGATCACCTTGAGGTCCTTGTCGACGGTGACGATGCTGTCATGCACGTTCTGAAGTACCCGGCCTGTCGAGGCGGTGCCGGTCTGGTGCATGTCGAGGTTCTGCGTGGTCTCGGAATGCCCCCAGATCAGGGTGCCGCCGGTGACGGGTGCCGAATGGCTTGCCGCCATCGCGGGCGCGCCATAGAGGATCGTGCCGCCCATCAGGGCGGTCGTCGTCTTGAGGAAATCTCTGCGCTTCATCTCTCAGTCTCCATGTTGAACGGCGCTGCCGGATCGGCCGCGCCTGGGTGATGCGCCGCCCTTCCCGGGGCGGTTCTTGTCAGGTCATGCAGTCAGCGGCGGGCGTTCCGCCGCGACGCCGAGTTTTGCCTCGAGCGCGAGGCCCAGCGACAGGATCGTGCCCTCGTCGAACAGCCGCCCCCAGAGCGAGATGCCCTGCGGCACGCGGTGCGTCTTGCCGCCCGTATCGGCCTCGCCGGTGGTCAGCTTGCCCTCGCCCAGGGAGGCGGGGCTGCGGGTTCCCAGCTGCTGGAACCCGGCGCGCAGGTGCAGGCATGGATGGCCGGTATAGTTCGACGCGACCAGCATCGGCCCGGTCATGAACGGTCCGATCAGCACGTCGATGTCGCGGAACAGCCCATCCAGCGCCTGCATCACGAGATAGCGCAGCCGGTCCAGCTGGACGTGGTCCACCGCGGACAGGAAGCGCGCCTTGCGGAAGGTGTTGGGCCAAGCACCGTCATCCTGCCAGGTCAGCGTGTCGTCGAGATCGCCCAGCGTCAGGTGCTCGAAGGCGGCCGCCGCCTCGGCGTACAGCGTGTTCATCAGCGCGCCGTAAGGCAGGTCGGGCAGCGACACCTCGACCACCTCGATCCCCAGGGCCTTGGCGGCGGCCAGCGCGGCGTGGTCGACCTCGGTCGCACCTTCGCCGAAGGCCTCTGGCAGGTAGCCAAGTTTCAGCCCCTCGATGCCCTTTCCTGCGTCAAAGGCGAAAGGCGCCGCGATGGTGCAGCGGTCGTCCACGTCGGCACCGTTCAGTGCCGCGAGGACCAGCGCGGTATCCTCGACCCCGCGGCAGATCGGCCCCACCTTGTCCAGCGACCAGCACAGCGCCATGCCGCCCGCGCGGCTGACCCGGCCGAAGGTCGGGCGCAGCCCGGTGGTGCCGCAGCGCTGGCTGGGCGAGGTAATCGAACCAAGCGTCTCTGTCCCGATGGAAAAGGCGCACAGCCCCGCCGCCGTGGCCGAGGCCGACCCGGCGCTGGAGCCCGACGATCCCTCTTCGGTGTTCCACGGGTTCCGCGTGACGCCGCCATACCAGATGTCGTTATAAGCCAGCGCCCCCACCGTGGTCTTGCCCAGCAGGACCGCGCCTGCCTGCCGCAGCAGCGTGACGATGCGCGCGTCGCCGTCGGGCACGCGGTGCTGATAGGGCTCCGCTCCCCAGCCGGTCACGATGCCCCTTGTGTCGAACAGGTCCTTGAGCCCGTAGGGAATGCCGTGCAACGGCCCGAGCGTCTTGCCCTCGGCGGTCAGCCGGTCCATCGCGTCGGCCTCGGCCAGCGCCAGGTCGGGCGTGACCTGCGCATAGCAGTAAAGCTGCGGGTTCAGGCGCGCGATGCGGTCAAGGTAGATTTCCGTCAGCCGCCGGCTGGTCAGCGCGCCCGAGGCGATCCAACCGCCAAGCTGCGGCAGCGTGGCAAAGGCGATATCCGTGTCATCGTCGGGCAAGGGCGCGTCGGGCTTGCTGCCCGTCACCCCGTCTGCCGTGGGCATGACGAACCCGGGCAGTCGCGGATCGAAGCGAAGGCTCATCGGCACGGAATTGGGCAGGTCCACCTTGCGTCGCTCTACCGCCGATCCGATCTGGCCCGACAGGTTGCCCACCATCTGCGCCCGCTCGCGCGCGGTATAGGCGATGCCCATCAGGCGCTCGGCCGCCTCGATATCGGCCTCGGTGATCGTCGGTTCAGGCATGCTCCGCTCCCTGGTTGTCGTCTGTGCCCTGCTCTGCCCGGAAGGCCTGCGCAGCCTCCCCCGCCAGCGCAACCAGCGCCGCCTCCATCGCGGCATGGCGGGCCATCAGGTGCGCACACATCGCCGCCCGCGCCCCGTCGGGGTCGCGCGCCGCGATAGCCGCGATGATCTGCTGATGCTGCGCCCGGCTCTCGCCCAGCGACCGGGTCGAGCGTGAAAGCGCGCGCAGATCCTGCCATTCCGCCGTCGCGCGGATCTCGTCCAGCAGGGCAAAGGCGGTTTGCAGCGGACGGTTGCGCGCGCTCTTGGCGATCATCCGGTGCAGCGCGGAATCCCAGAGCTCGATCACATCGTCATCCTCGGCCTCGTACTGGTGACGCGCCAGCGCCCACATCCGCTGGATGTCCTCTGCGCTGCATCGAAGCGCGCAGAGCGCAGCCAGTTCCGGTTCGATGCACAGCCGGGCCTCCATCACCTCGATGGGGTGCGAAGGCCCGTTGACCTCAGCGGCCAGCACGCCAATCGGCTCGGCCGGCTGGCCCGCGAATGTGCCCTTGCCCTGGTGGCGCCAGATCAGGCCCTCGGCCTCGAGCGAGGCCAGCGCGCGGCGCACGACCCGGCGCGGCGCGCCGGTGGTTTCGCAAAGCACCCTCTCTGTCGGCAAGCGGTTTCCCGGGCCCAGCCGGCCCGAACGGATCAGGGCAAGAACATGGCTCCGGACAAGGATTGCGGTTGGCGGGGCGGTCATCGGGCACTCGCATTCTGCGGCGGGGTGAACAAAAACCAGATTGGTTCGCTTCCGGGATTCGCGCAATCCGCATGGTCGCGAAATCGGCCGGTTTCCGCCTTGGGCGAACAGGAACGGCGGCAATCG
The DNA here is from genome assembly GCF_018224955.1 of Thetidibacter halocola. GTDB lineage: Bacteria > Pseudomonadota > Alphaproteobacteria > Rhodobacterales > Rhodobacteraceae > Thetidibacter > Thetidibacter halocola. The sequence goes on along the minus strand of NZ_JAGTUU010000003.1, from coordinate 463,180 downwards.
CGCAAAATTTGTGCGAGGACCGGGACGCTGCCGAAACCCCGGATCCCGCGCGATGTACGCGCGCTAAGCCCCTGCCGGCGGCACCCTGCCCGCCAGTTGCGCGATCAGCGCCGCCTCCTCGGCCGAGGGGTGTGCGCCCAGAAGATCAAGATAGGCCAGCGCGTTGGCCAGCGCCGCATCCGCGTGGCCATCGCCCCCGTCCGCCACGCAAAGGCCCGGCCCGAACCGCCGCTGCGCCGCCGCGAACAGCAGGCGTTGCTCGATCTGCTCGGCGTGGATCTCGTCGGCCTTGATCCGGTCGCGGTAGCTGGTCGATGCCTCCGGGATGTCCGGTTGATCGACGGTCTTCAGGTGCCGGCGCACGGCGCGCAGCGGCAGGACGACCGCCACATGCCAATCCGACGCCTCGGTCGAAAGCGCGGCCAGCGTCGCGGCATCCGCCGTCTTGCCGCAATGCCCCAGCCATAAGGAAAACAGCAGGATGTTGACGTCGACGCCATGCCCCTCCTGCAAGTGCAGGCAGGCCGGCGCGACCCCGTCCTGGCGATAGAGCCAGAGCGAAAACCGCCAGAAATCGAAACTGTCCATCCTGCGGCCCCCATCGTTTCCCGGTGCGTTTCGCTAGTGACGGCCCTGCCGGAGTTTGCTAGGCAGTCATTGTCATACTGTTATACAAAATGCGCGAGAGCACAATGGCCCCCTGGACCAAGACACGCTGGAGAGACAAGCCCCGCATCCAGATGCCCGACTATCCGGACATCGACCACCTGAACCGCGTCGAGCGCCAGCTTGCAGCGTATCCTCCGCTGGTCTTCGCCGGCGAGGCACGGCGCCTGCAAAGCCAGCTGGCGCAGGTGGCGCGGGGCGAGGCGTTCCTCCTCCAGGGGGGCGATTGCGCCGAGAGTTTCGCCGAGTTTTCCGCGAATAACCTGCGGGACACGTTCCGGCTGCTGCTGCAAAGCGCGCTGGTGCTGACCTATGCCGCCAAGATGCCGGTGGTGAAGGTGGGGCGGATCGCCGGCCAGTTCGCCAAGCCCCGTTCGGCCCCGACCGAAACGCTCGATGGCGTGACGCTGCCCAGCTACAAAGGCGACATCATCAACGGCTTCGACTTCACACCCGAGGCACGGCAACCCGATCCCGACCGCATCCTTCAGGCCTATACCCAGGCCGCGGCCTCGCTGAACCTGCTGCGCGCGTTCAGCCAGGGCGGCTATGCGGACCTTGCACAGGTGCATGCCTGGACGCTGGATTTCACCGACCGATCCAAGGTCGACGCCTACGAGGCAATGGCCGCCAAGATCACGGATTCGCTGGATTTCATGGCCGCGACGGGCCTGCACAGCCGTGGCATCCACGCGCTGCATTCGGTCGATTTCTACACCAGCCACGAGGCCCTTCTGCTGGAATACGAAGAGGCACTGTGCCGGATCGACAGCACCACGGGCAAGCCGCTGGCCGGGTCGGGTCACATGATCTGGATCGGCGACCGGACCCGCCAGCCGGACGGGGCGCATGTGGATTTCGCCTCTGGCGTGCAGAACCCCATCGGGCTGAAATGCGGCCCGACCACCACGCCGGACGAGTTGAAGCAGTTGATTGCGGCGCTCAACCCGGACAACATCCCCGGCCGGCTGACCCTGATCGCACGGTTCGGCGCCGACAAGGTCGCCGAGAAACTGCCACCCCTGATCCGGGCCGTCGAACAGGTTGGCGCGACGGTGGTCTGGTCATGCGACCCGATGCACGGCAACACGCTCAAGGCGTCGTCGGGCTACAAGACTCGGCCCTTCGACCTGATCCTGAGCGAGGTGCGCGACTTCTTCGCCATCCATCGCGCCGAGGGCACCATCGCGGGGGGAGTCCACCTGGAAATGACCGGCCAGAACGTCACCGAATGCACCGGTGGCATGGTCAGTCCGATCGCGGACGAGGACCTGTCGGACCGCTATCACACAGCCTGCGACCCACGGCTGAATGCCAGCCAGGCGCTGGAAATGGCGTTTCTTGTTGCTGATGAACTGATGCAGAGCAGGCAGGCCCGGACGGTCTGACGGCCGGGCGGGGTCAGACGATGGACGCCCCGCCCAGGTGCTCGGCCGCGCGCCGCGTGACCACGTTGACGAGGTTCGCCCGGAACGCGGCATCGGCATGCATGTCGGACAAGAGCGCGTCGCTCTCCGGCCGCAGGTCGGCGATGCGCGAGGCTGAACAATGACCCATCAGCGCCTGTTCGGCGGCCTCCCAACGGAACACGCCGTTCTTTCCAGCCCCGGTGACAGCGACGCGAACCGCCCCGTCCCGAATGCTGACAAAGGATGCCGCCAACGCATAGCGGGACGCAGGATTGCGGTATTTGCCGTAACCCGCCGTTTCAGGCACGGGAAAGCGTATAGCGACGATCAGTTCGCCTTCCTCCAGCGCGGTGGCGTAGAGTCCCTGAAAGAAGTCGTCTGCCGGAATGCGGCGCCGGTCGGTCTCGATCTCGGCGCCCAGCGACAAGACCGCCGCCGGGTAATCCGCCGCCGGGTCGTTGTTCGCCACCGATCCGCCCATCGTGCCCACGTGGCGCACCTGCACGTCGCCGATGGACCCCGCCAGCGCCGCGAGGGCCGGGATGGTCTCTGCCACCAGCGAAGACGCCGCGACCGCGTGATGCGTCATGGCCGCACCGATCCGCAACACGCCGCCCTGCATCCCGATACCCGACAGTTCCGGCAAGGCGCTGATGTCGATCAGGTTTTCCGGCGCAGCCAGGCGGTTCTTCATCGTGGGCAACAGGGTGTGCCCGCCGGCAAGGAACGTCGCCTCGTCCAGGGTTGCGAACAGTTTCAGTGCCTCTTCGAGGCTGCGGGCGCGGTGGTAGTCGAACGCATACATCGGCTCAGTCCTGTCCCGCGGGCGCGGATGCCACCGCCCGATGCGCCTCTGCCGCCGCCAGCACGGCCTTGACGATGTTGTGATAGCCGGTGCAACGGCACAGGTTGCCCTCGAGTTCGCGGCGCACGATGGCCTCGGTCAGCTCGCCTTCGTGACGCTGCACCATGTTGTGCGCCGCCATGACCATGCCCGGCGTGCAGAAACCGCATTGCAGGGCGTGGTGGCGGTGAAAGGCCTCCTGCATCGGGCTCAACGCCTCTTCGTCACCCAGCCCCTCGATGGTCAGCACCTCGCCACGTGCCGCGGCGGCGCTGGCGAGGATGGTGCAGGATTTCACCGCCCTGCCGCCCAGGATCACGGTGCAGGCGCCGCACTGGCTGGTGTCGCAGCCAACGTGGGTACCGGTCAGGCCAAGATGCTCTCGCAGGAACTGCACCAGCAGGGTGCGGCCCTCGACGCGGCGCGTTTCGGTCTTGCCGTTTACGGTCAGGGTGACGTCTTGCATGGCGATCCCCACCGTCAGCCGAGACCGGCGCGCGCGGCGTCGAGGAAGGACAGGTCGAGATACTTCTCGTGATCGTCGAGCGGCGATCCCCCCGATCCGTAGCGGCTGCGCAACGCCAGAACCTGTTTCATGCCGTCGGGCAGGATGTCGGCGCCGGGCGTCAGGCCCGAAGCCGGCGACAGCAGGCTTTTCATCACCGCCGGGGCTGCCTGAGGCTGGATCGCCGTCATCTTTTCCAGCAGCAGCGCCTGTCCCGCCTCGCGGTTGGCTGGGTCCAGCACCCAGTTCAACCCCTTCAGGTAGGCCCGCAGGAAGGCCGTGACCGTCTCGGGCCGCGCCTCGGCAAAGCTGCGGCGGGTGGCGACAACGCCGCCCTGGTAGGCGTCGTAGATCCGGGTCGAGCGGTCCAGCACCGTGAACCCCAGCCGCTCGGCGATCGAGGTGAAGGGCTCGATCGTCAGCGTGCCGTCGCTTTCACCGGCCTTCACCGCCTGCCAGCGTTGCGGCGTGGCGCCCACGGCCTCGAAAGTCACGTCATCCGGGCTGATCCCCGCCTGTTCCAGCATGTCGAACAAGACAAAGGCAAAGCCCGTGGTCAGCGCGTCCAGCGCGATGCTGCGGCCCGCGAGATCGGCATGCGTCTTTATGTCGGCCGCCACGACAAGGCTGAGCTCCAGCTGCGTCGCGCCTGCGATCACGACATAGCCGGGATCGACCCCGTCGCCCGCCGCCCCCTGCCCCTCGCCATAGGCCACGACATTGTCGAAGGCGGTAAAGACGATGTCGAAGTCGCCCGCCGCCGTCCGTTCCGCCTGGTAGACGGAACTCGGCGTCAGCTCGACAGAGACATCCAGCCCTTCCGCCGCGAAGAATCCCTGCTCGATGGCGGCGAAGGTCGGCAAGTTCGGTGCGCCCGGAAAGGCGATGACGCGAACCGGTTCTGTCATTCCATGACTCCTTTTTCTTGCTGGCGCGCCTCCCCAATGGCGCGCCAGATCGTGTTCGGCGTGAGTGGCATCTTGATGTCGGTGACGCCCAGCGGCGCCAATGCGTCCAGAACGGCGAGCGTTACGGTCGCCAGTGCCGGAGTCGTTCCCCCTTCTCCGCCCGCCTTGATACCCAGCGGATTGGTGGGCGAAATCACCTCGGCGATTTCAGCGTCGAAAGAGGGCAGGTTGTCCGCGCGCGGCATGCCGTAATCCATGAAGGAGCCGGCCAGCGGCTGGCCCGAGTCCGGATCGGTGACGCAGAGTTCCCACATCGCCTGGCCCACGCCCTGCGCGATGCCGCCATGGGTCTGGCCGTGGACGATCATCGGATTGATGCAGCGTCCCACGTCATCGATGGTGGCGTATCGCGTGATCTCGACATGGCAAAGTTCCGGGTCGATCTCGACCTCACAGATCGCGGTGCCGTTCGGAAAAACCGGCGTGTGCATCTCGTTGGTGCGGGCAACCGCCAGCGGCCCGGACGGCAGCGCGGCCAGTTCGAACAGGCCGACCGTGTGGTTCGTCCCCGCGACGCGATACTGGTCGCCGTCGCGTTCGATCCGGTCGAGGGCCACGTCGAAATGCTCGGCCGCGCGCCGGCGCGCCTCGGCCAGCAACTCGGACGAGGCCATCGCCATGACCGTGCCCGCATGCCGCATCGAGCGGCCGGAATGCGACCCTCCGCCCACCGACACCACATCCGTATCGCCGATGATGATCGTCACCGTCTCGACCGGCACGCCCAGCATGTCGGCCACGACCTGCGCGAAACTCGTCTCGTGCCCCTGACCGCTGGGCTGGGTGCCGATGACGACCTCGATCCGGCCATCTGGCAGCACCGTGATCTCGGCCCTCTCCCTGGGCGAGCCGATGGAGCTTTCGACGTAATTCGCAAGGCCCCGCCCCAGCAGCATCCCCCGCGCCGTCGCCTCTTCGCGGCGGGCGGCAAAACCGTCCCAGTCGAACAGGGCCATCGCCTGGTCCATGTTCGTCTCGTAGGTGCCGCTGTCGTAGACCTGGCCGACCGCGTTGCGATAGGGCATCCGGTCGGGCGCGATCATGTTGCGGCGGCGCAGCTCGATCGGGTCCATGCCGATCTGTTTGGCGGCAATTTCCACCAGGCGTTCTATGGCATAGGTGACTTCGGGCCGGCCCGAACTGCGATAGGCCTGGGTGCACATGGTGTTGGTAAAGACCGCGCGCGAGCGCAGCGTGGCGGCCGGAATGTCGTACGAGCCGGTGATCAGACCCGACCCCTTGCTGAGCGGCGACAACGAGACACAGCGCGCGCCCACATTGCTGAGATTGTCCGCCCGCATCGCCAGGAAGCGCCCCTCGGCATCCATCGCCAGCGCCACCGTCGTGTGCAGGTCGCGGCCCTGGTAATCGGTCAGGAAGGCCTCGGACCGGGTGGCGGTGTATTTCACCGGCCTGCCGACCCGGCGCGACGCCCAGAGGGTCAGGCCGAATTCCACGTAGGTCCGGTTGCGCGTACCGAAATTCCCGCCCACGTCGAAGGACAGGACGCGCAGCGATTTCGGTTCGATGCCAAGGACTTCGGCCAGTTCGTTCTTTTGCCGCACCGCGCCACCGCTGCCGGCGTAAAGCGTGTATTTCCCGCTCTCGGCGTCAAAGGCGGCAAGGGCTGCGCGCGGCTCCATCGGGACGCCGGTGACGCGGTCGATGTGAAACGAGGCCTCGACCACATGCGCGGCGCGGGCAAAGGCCGCGTCGGTCGCCTCCCGGTCGCCGAAATGCGTCTCGACAAAGACATTGTCGGGCACCTCGTCCCAGACCACGGAGGGGCACGATCCCGAGGCCGCGTCGAGCGCGTCGATGACGAAATCGAGTTCCTCGTAATCGACGTCGACCAGTTCGGCCGCATCCATTGCCTGCGCGGCGCTTTCCGCGACGACCACCGCCACCGCCTCGCCCACGTGACGCACCTTGTCGGCCGGCAGCAGCAGGTGCGGGCCGATGAAGGGCGCGCCGCCACCGGGTGCCGACAGTTTCATGTCGAAATTCGTCTTGGGCAACGGGTTGTGCGGGATCGGACCCAGGCCGTCGGCCAGCACGTCCACGCCGGTCAGCACCGCAAGGACACCGGGGGCCGCGAGGGCCGCCGAGGCGTCGATGCCCAGGATGCGCGCATGCGGATGCGGCGAGCGCACCATCGCCGCATAGGTCTGCCCCGGCAGGTTGAAGTCATCGGTGAACCGGCCCTTGCCAGTCAGCAGCCGCTTGTCCTCCTTGCGGGCAACGGGCTTGCCGATATGCCGGAACAGCGCCTCGCGGACGTAATCCATGTCGGGGGGCGCATCGTCCCACCGCCAGGCGATGTCCGGCGCGGAATCGGACGCCTTCCGCACTGCGCTGGTTTTTGCTCGAGTCACGGGTGCCCCCAACCATTCCTGCGCGTCGCATAATTGCCTGCGACATCCGCTTGTGTGTTGTTATAATGTATGACAATAATACTAACAAGCAAAAAACCGTGCCCTGCAAGAGGTCAGCATGACGATCGGACATCCGGTTTCGCGCGCCGAGGACGCTCCCCTCCTGCGCGGTGAGGGTCACTATACGAATGACATCGCCGCCGACGATCCCGTGCACATGGCCCTCTTTCGCTCACCCGAAGCGGCCGGGCGCATCGTGGCGCTGGACGTCTCAGCCGCGCGGACAGTGCCGGGCGTCCTGCTGGTATCGACCGCTCATGACCTTGAAGACACAAGAGAAATAACCCCCCGCCTCTCCCATCCCGGGCCGGATGGCGGCGCGATGCGTGTGCCGCCCTTTCCGCTTCTGGCGCGCGAGGGCGTGGCCTATGTCGGCGATCCGGTGGCGCTGGTGCTGGCCGAAACGCCGCAGGCCGCGCAGGACGCGCTGGAGGCGATCGTGCTGGACATCGACCCGGTCGCGCCGGTGATCGGCCTGGCCCAGGCCGAGGCCAATGACCGGCGTGTCTGGGACCAGTTCCCTGACAATCGCTGCTTTCACGTCGACCGGGGCGATGCAGGGGCGGTCGCGCAGGCCATACAGGGCGCGGCGCATGTCGTGCGGCAGCGGCTGGACATCTCGCGTGTGACCGCCGTCGCGCTGGAGCCTCGGGCCCTGCGCGCCACGTTCGACGAAGGGTTGCAATCGTGGCGGCTGGATTCGGGCACGCAGGCGCCGCACCGGGTCGCCATGGACCTCGCGCCGCTGATCGGTGCGACGGCCGACCGGATCCACGTGGTCTCGCCCGATTGCGGCGGGTCCTTCGGTATGAAGAACGCAGGCTACCAGGAACAGGCGCTGGCGCTTTGGGCGGCGCAGCAACTGCCCGGCAAGACGGTTGTCTGGACGGCGACGCGGCTGGAATCTTTCCTGTCGGATTCGCAGGCCCGCGAAAGCGTCGCCGATGCAACCCTCGCGCTGGATGCCGAGGGGCGGTTCCTTGCGCTCGACGTCCGGATCGCCGCAGCCCTGGGCGCGCGGCTGGGACCCGCGACGACCCATCCGCCGGTCGCCAACCTGGGCGGCCTGTCCGGCGTCTACCGGATTCCCGCGATCCACGCCTCGGTCGACGGCTATTTCACCAACACCCAATACACCGCCCCCTATCGCGGCGCGGGGCGGCCAGAGGCCACCTATATCGTCGAGAGGATGATCGACATCGCTGCGGCCGAACTGGGCATCGACCGCGCAGAATTGCGCCGCCGCAACCTGATCCCGGCGAGGGCGATGCCCTATGACACCGGCTTTCTCTTTGCCTATGACAGCGGCGACTTTCCCGCCGTGCTGGACCGCGCGCTGGACCTTGCAGACTGGCGATCCTTCGGCGAAAGGCGATCGGCCAGCGCCGCGAAGGGGCTGTTGCGCGGCCTCGGCATCGCCTTTCCCATCGAGATCGCGGGCGGCCCGGCCGGAAAGCCGCACCCGGAATACGCCCGCATCGCGCTGTCCCCCGAAGGCGTCGAGTTGCGCGCCGGGTCATCCGATTCCGGCCAGGGTCACGCAACCGCCTATCGCCAGATCCTGGCCCAGTGCCTGGGGCCGGAGACCGGCCCGGTGAGCATCGTGACGGGCGACAGCCGCGCCGTGGCGCGCGGCACCGGCACCTTCGGATCGCGCACCCTGTGCAGCGCCGGCGCGGCGATCCGCGTTTCGGTCGACAAGGCCATCGCAGAGCTTGCCCCGCAAGCGGCCGAGATGCTGGAAGCGGCGGCGCAGGATGTCGTCTTTGCCAACGGGGTCTTCCGGGTCGACGGCACCGACCGCGCCCTGCCCCTGTCCACCGTCCTGACGGAACGCGGCACCCCGGTCATCGCCGAGGTGTTCGACGGTCCCGAGGGCGCGACCTTTCCCAACGGCTGCCATGTCTGCGAGGTCGAGATCGACCCCGAGACCGGCGCCGTCGCGCTGCAATCCTATGTCGTGGTCGACGATGTCGGCACCGTCCTGAACCCGATGCTGGTCAAGGGCCAGATCGCGGGCGGCGTGGCGCAGGGACTGGGCCAGGCGTTCATGGAACGGATCACCTATGACGCCGAGACGGGCCAGATGCTGACCGCGACGCTGATGGACTATGCCTTGCCCCGGGCCGCGGATCTGCCATTTCTGGCGGTCGAAAGCCTGCCGTTCCCGACCCGGGCCAATCCCCTCGGCGTCAAGGGCGTCGGAGAGGCGGGAACGGTCGGCGCGCTGTCCGCCTGCATGAGCGCGGTCAACGATGCGCTTGCCTGTGAAGGGGTCCGGCACCTCGACATGCCGGCCACCCCGGATCGCGTCTGGCAGGCCTTGCAGGCCGCCAAAGGAAACTGACACCCTGCACCACAAGGGCAGGACCCAACGGAGAAAGCGGAATGCGCCGGATCATCATCGGCCTGACAGGAGCGTCGGGCACCATCTACGGGATCCGCGCGCTGGAGATGCTGCGCGACGTTCCGGACGTCGAGACGCACGCGATCATCTCGCCCTCGGCCCTGCTGACCGCGCAGACCGAGGTCGACATGGGCGCGGACGAAATCCGCAGCCTTTGCGACCACGTCCACAACCACCGCGACATCGGCGCGTCCATCGCCTCGGGGTCGTTCCGCACAGAGGGGATGCTGGTCATGCCCTGCTCGGTCAAGACGCTGAGCGGCATCGCCCATTGCTACGATTCCGACCTGATCGTGCGCGCCGCAGATGTCTGCCTGAAAGAACGCCGCCGCGTCGTGCTGATGTTGCGCGAGACGCCGTTTCACGCCGGGCACATCGCCCTGATGGACCAGGCTACGCGGAACGGCGCGATCATCATGCCGCCGGTGCCGGGTTTCTACAGCAAGCCCAAGACGATCGACGACATCATCAACCAGTCCGTCGGCCGGGCGCTGGACCTGGTCGGGATCCACCTGCCGCATGTGCACCGCTGGAAGGACGACGGCGACGACGGCTGAGCGGGCCGGTCAGGGTTCGGCATAGGCCAGCGCGGACCGCGCGGCGTTCTCGACATGGGTCTTGGCCGCGTGGCGCGCCGCGTCGCTGTCGCGCGCGCGGATCGCCTCGGCAAGGGCGTGGATTTCCTGCACGCTCTGGGCCTGGCGTTCCTTGCGCACGACGGAATGACTGCGCAACTGCGCGGTCCGCAAAGTCAGGCGCGACAACAGATCCATGGCCACGCCGTTCCCCGCCACCTCGCAGATATGGGCATAGAAGGCGCGCTTGGCCTCGACGATGTCGGCGAATTCGCCCTGCTTGTAGGCGTCGATCAGCGTGTCGCAGTTCTCCAGCGCCTCGGCGATCTGGGCGTCGCTGGCCAGATTGATGAACTGGCCGATGATCAGCGCCTCGACGTCGCCGCGGATCAGGTAGATGTTCTCGGCGTCCCGCCGCGAGATCTTGGCCACGACCAGCCCGCGCGCCGGGGCCTGCGCGATGACACCCTCGGCCTCGAGCTCGCGCAGCGCCTCGCGCAGCGACGTGCGGCTGACGCCGAGTTGCTCGCACAGATCCTTTTCGACCAGTCTTTCGCCCGGTTTCAGAAAGCCGCGTTCGATGGCGCGGCGCATCGACTCGATGATGCGGGTCCTGAGAGGCGCGACCTCCTGGCGGATCGGGGTCAGCCCCCCGGAGTTAAAATCCTGCATACTATCACTCCGTCATATCGGCATATGTATAGCGGCCCAGGAGGTCCATAGAAAGGCCCGGCATGGTATTGTCATACGTCATTCCGCGTCGTCGGATCGGTTGCGCATCATCCTGAACACCACTGGCGCGAAAAGCACGACCAAGGTGATACGGATCACGTGGTGAATCGCCACATAGGCGACCTCGGCATCCATCGCGAGGGCGACAAGGCTCATCTCGGCCAGGCCGCCGGGCGAATAGGCCAGCAGGACCTGTTCCGTGGGCTGGCCGAACGCACCATGCAGGACAACCGCGAACAGGACGGTGATGGTCAGCATGATCAGGGTCCCGCCAAGGCTGACCAGCAGCGCGCGGCCGATCGCGCCCGCGCCCGCCCCGACAAAGCGGCAGCCGATTATGGTGCCGAGGAACAGCTGCGCGACGGTGACGATCTCGCTCGGCGGCGGGTTCTGGCTGAGCCCGGTCAGGTGGGCGATGGCGCTCAGGATCATCGGGCCGATCAGCGTCGGCGCCGGCAGGCGCAGCAACCGCCCCAGGAAGAAGCCGAGGACGCCGCAGCCCGCCAGCACCCCCAGGTCCAGCCACGGGATCACCGCAAAGGATTTCCCGAACTGCGACCGGTCGCCCAGGTCGTAGCCCGCGATCAGCCGGAACCAGACCGCGACCAGCGAGACCACGATCACGATCCGCGCCGCGTGGGCCAGCGCGATCCGGCCGTCATCCCCGCCCGCGTCGCGGCCGAGCACAACCATCTCGTTCAATCCGCCCGGCATACCCGAGAAATAGGCCGTCACCTTGTCGAACCCGGCGACGTGGCGATAATACGGCACCACGATCAGGCCCGAGACGACCAGGTAGACGGCGAGAAAGGCCAGCGAAACGGCCCAGGCCCCGACCTGCGAGAAAAGCTCGGGCGTGAATCCCGCGCCCAGCATCACCCCGATCACGACGACGACGTAGGGCCGCAACAGGACAGGCCCGCGGACCGGAAGGCGCAGAACCGCGGCAAGCGTGTTGAAGACCATCGGCCCCAGCATCCAGGGCAGAGGCGCCCTGAGCCATTCGAACAGCAGCCCACCCGCCAGGCCCAGAGCCAGCGCCAGAAGAACCCGGCGCAGAACGGGCCAGTCCACCCGCGCGATGCCGCCACCGCCGGGCCTCACGGCCGGGCCCTTCTGCCCGGCGCCTGCCGCCGGACCGGCATCTAGCGCGAACCCTCGCGTTCGATGTCGCGCGCAGGCGTCTCGGGCTTCATCCCGCCGCGCTGGCGCGTTTCGGTCTGGCGCCCGTTCTCTTCCCAGTCGCCGGCGACCGCGCGGTCGGCGAAACTCGTCCAAAGCCCGTCCCAGTCGCCCAGTTCATAGCCGTGCCAGGGCGATTGCGGGGTGATCCGGGGCAGCTGCAATTCCTCCCATATCTCCTTCGCCCGGGTCATGTAGCGTTCGGCGGGCAGCGCCAGCGGCGGCATGTTCCCCTTCAGCGTCGCGTCGATCATCAGCGTACCGTCGGCGGTCTTGCCCCCCGATTTCGGCCCGTGCCCGCCCGAGCGATAGGGCGTCACATGCACGTCGGTCGTGATGTTCGACCGGTAGGCGATTGACCAGAAGATCGCGTCGGCGTTGTTCGGGTCGATGTCGTCCGAAACCGCGATCACCACCTTGCCGCATTGCGCCTGCAAGGATGCCGCGCCCTGCAACCCGCGCCAGACCTCGGTCTGCGGCGCGCTGCGGTCGAATTGCAGGAAGATCACCTTGCGGATGTTCGTCAAGGGCTCGTGCATGACAACCCGCTTGATCCCCTTCACGTTCAGCACCTTCTTCAGATGGTTGAAGAACAGCGGCTCGTAGGCCACCTTCTTCAGCACGGAACTTTCGCTGGGCGTGACCTGGCTGACGATCGAGATGAATACGGGCTTCTTCCGCATCGTGATGGCCGTGACCTTCATCGACATGTTGAAGTCTTCCAGCGCGACGTGCCCGTGGCTTTCGCCGAACGGCCCCTCGGGCTCGAGGTAATCGGTGGCGATCTCGCCTTCGATCACGATCTCGGCGTCGGCGGGCACCATCAGGTCCACCGTCTTGCAACGCACGGTTTGCACCGGCCGCCCGATCAGCCCGCCAGCCACGTCCAGTTCATCGACGTCGATGGCCAGTTTCTGCGGGCCGGTGAACAGCACCGCCGGCGCGCAGCCGACGACAATGGCCACCGGCATCTTTTCGCCGCGCTCCTTGTATTTCAGCCAGTGCAGGTAGCCGCCCGCACCGCCAAGGCGGCTGGCCATGCGCACGCCCAAACGGTCCTGTGCCTTGAGCATGCCGCGATAGGTGCCCATGTTCTGCACGCCATTTTCCGGGTCCTTCGTCACCACCAGCGTCGCGGTCAGGTAGGGCGCCGCGTCGAACCCGGGGGTCGAGACCGGCACCGGCAGCGCCGCCATGCCGCCGCCGGGCCGCGTCAGGTCCTCACCCGTGAGGACGATCTCCTGGCAGGCGCCCGAGGCGACCTCCTCGGCCTTGATGGGCTTTTCCATTGCCCGCACCCAGACATCGCCAATGTCGGAGACCTCGACGCCCAGGCCCGCCGCGTAGATCGCCGGCGAGGCCGCCAGCGCGCCAACGGTCACCGGGATGTCATAGGCCCGGCCTTTGGCGTCGTGAACGTCGGTGAACAGGAAGGCGCGGCGATCCTCTTCCGGCAGGCCGCCCTGGAACTGCCAGCGCATCAGCGGATGCAATTCGCTGTCCTTGTCGATGGCGCGCTGGATGCGGGTCAGCAGGCCGCGCTCTTCGAGTCGGGCAAGATGCTCCTGCAGGTCGCCCGGGGCGTTGGTGTCGCGGTTGTGGGCCATGGATCGGATCTCCGGATGGGGTCGTTCAGGTCTGGCGGCTTTTCAGGGGGTCGGCAAGAAAGAAGCCGCGCAACCTCTCGCGCGGCTTCCATCGCTCATGTCGCGTGGGTTACTGCGCGACTTCGGTGGCGGCAGAGTCGTCCATCGCCGCCATGGCCGCGGCGATCAAGTCGGGGCTGGCCGCCATGATCTCCTGCATGACGCTCTCGACGTATTCACCGGTTTCCGGATCGATGATCGCGCCGCGCTGCTTGGCGTCGGCGATGAAATCGGGATCCGCCAGCATGGCCTGGAAGGCGGTGCGCAGCGCGGCGATGATGTCCTCGGACGTGCCCGGATGCACCATGATCGACCGCCCGACCGGAGCACCGGCCGAGATGAACCGCAGGACTGCCTTGGCATCGGGATCGTCGGTCAGTTCAAAGAGCAGCGGAACGTCGGGCAGGTCCGGGTCGCGGACCAGACCGGCCTGGAACACCACCTTGAGGTCACCGTTGTCGAGATCAGTCGTATCCTGCGCCAGCGCGGCCCAGTTCTCCGACGTCATGTCCGTCTCGCCGCGCAGGGTCGCCAGCTTGGCCGGCGCCGACCCTTGATAGCCACAGATCACCTTCAGCTTGAGACCCGCCATGTTGGCGATGGCGGTCGGCTGCTGGCCGCTGCGCGACCCCTTGCCGGTGCAGGCGACGATGATCTCCTTTTCCTTCATCTCCTCGATGGTGGTCGCCGGCGCGTCCTTGCGCACGACAAAGGCGGCGTTTGCCGGGGCGAAGCGGCCGATATAGCGGAATTCGGCCGATTTCCAGTCGGCGCGCGACGGGTCCAGCAGCTCGGTATGGCCCAGCGTGTCGGGCAGGATCGCGACTGTCTTGCCGTCGGGATCGGTGTTGTTGATGAAGAAGGCCGCGCCCTTGCGCCCGCCGCCGCCCGGCATGTGCTGGACGATCACGTTGGGCTGGCCCGGGATGAACTTGCCCAGGTGAGCCGCCGCCAGTTGTGCATAAAGGTCATAGGACCCGCCCGGCGGATGGCCGATGACGATGGTCATCGTTTCGCCGGCATAAAGATCCTCGATGGCGTCGGCATGAGCCGCGGCGCCGGCAAGCGACATGGTGGCCGCAACCGAGGCCACCGCAAGTCCATGCCTGACAGACCGAATAAGGTTCATTTCTTCCTCCTCCCTGGATTTGACGGGCAGCCCCGCGCCCTGGCCCGGCGCCCGCTAGACCCGAGAAACGCGCCGCTGGTCTGATGACAGGTGGCACGCACTCCCGAATTAGCGTTATACTGTCATACAATATATCAGTATGCAATCAGATTTGATTGGTATAAGAAGTCGGACGTCAGGACTCGGGGAGGAGCAAAGACGTGGTTTGGGATGCCGCACTGGACGCCTTGGTCATCATCGGAGATCCAACGCGCCTTCTATTCGTCGCCATCGGGACCTTTCTGGGGCTTCTGATCGGCGTGATTCCCGGCATCGGCGGCCTCGTCGGCCTATCGCTGCTTTTGCCATTCACCTTCGCGATGGACCCGTATACCGCGCTGGCCTTCCTGGTCGGGGTGCAGGCGGTAACCACCACATCGGACACCATTCCGGCGGTCCTGTTCGGCGTTCCGGGGACAGTGGGTTCGGCCGCGACGGTGCTCGACGGGCACCCGATGGCCAAGAAGGGCGAGGCCGGCCGGGCCTATGGCGCGGCCTTCACCGCCTCGGTTATCGGCGGGCTCTTTGGCGCCTTGGCACTGGCACTGGCGATTCCGATCCTGCGGCCCTTCGTGCTGGCGGTGGGCACGCCCGAACTGCTGGCCATCTGCCTGCTTGGCCTGACACTGATCGTGACCCTCAGCCACGGCGCGCTGTTCAAGGGCCTCGTCGCGGCCTCGCTGGGTCTGCTGCTGGCGACCATCGGCGACGAATCGCAAACCGGCACGCTGCGCTGGACCTTCGACAGCTTCTACCTGTGGGACGGGCTGTCGCTGGTCGCGGTGGCGCTGGGCCTGTTCGCGATCCCCGAGATGATCGACCTTGGCGCCTCGAAGAAGGCGATTTCGCAAAGCGACGCAAAGGCCGACCCCTGGCAGCAGATCAAGGGCGCGATGGACGTGGTCAGGAACTGGTGGCTGGTGCTGCGCTGCGCCTCGATCGGCACGTTCCTGGGCGCCGTGCCCGGCATCGGCGCCAACGTGATCGACTGGATCGCCTACGGCTATGCCTCGCGCAGCATCAAGAATTCGCACGAGACCTTCGGCAAGGGCGACGTGCGCGGCGTCATCGCCTCTGAAAGCGCAAACAACGCCAAGGAAGGCGGCGCGCTGGTGCCCACCCTTGTCTTCGGCGTGCCCGGTTCCGCCTCGATGGCGATCCTGCTCGGCGCTTTCCTGATCCACGGCATCGCGCCGGGACCGAACATGCTGGGCAGCCAGCTGGACGTGACCTTTACCCTGATCTGGACGGTGGCGCTGGCCAACATCCTGGGCGCCGGCACCTGCCTGCTGCTGGCGGGCTACTTTGCCCGTCTTGCCACCATCCGGGCCGGGTTCCTCGTGCCGCTGGTGCTGGGCATCATGATCGTCGGCGCCTACCAGGGCTCCAAGGATTATGCCGACCTGATCGTGCTGTTCGTGTTCGGCGTGATCGGCATCGTGATGAAGCGCCTCGGCTGGCCGCGCCCGCCGCTGATCCTGGCCTTCGTGCTGGGCGGGCTGATCGAGAACTACCTGTTCATCTCACACCTGCGCTACGGAGCGGAGTGGATGCTGCGGCCGGTGCCGCTGGTGCTGCTGTGCATCATGGCGCTGATGCTGCTGACGCCGCTGGTGACGCGCTTTGTCGGGCGCTCGGCGGGCGGCAAGGCCGCGATGGGCCGGGTCTATCACCCGCGCAATCGCGGCTTCTACGGCGATATCGCGGTCTGGGCCGGGGTCGTCTCGCTGTTCGTCTACGTGCTGCTGTCCTCTGCCGGGTGGGAGCTGTCGGCGCGGATGCTGCCGCAAAGCATCGCCTATGCGGGACTGTTCTTTGCCGGCGCCTACACGGTGTTCCGCCTGATGGGCAAGATCCCCCTGCCCGCCGCGGATTACGAGCAACCGCTGCGCGCGATCCTGGTACAGGTCGCGTGGCTGACCAGCCTTGTCGTAGCGGTCAAGCTGGTGGGGATGCTGCCCGCGATCACGGTCTTTGCGCTGGCCTACATGGTGTTCGAGGGGGAAACCCGCCCGAAGCGCGCCGTGCTGATCGTCGTGCCCTTCGTGGTGGCGTTGTTCCTGCTGTTCCAGACGATCCTTCACGTTCCGTGGCCGCAATCGCTGCTGGGCGATCTGATCCCGGCGTTGCGCTCGGCCACCGGCCGCATCCTCTGAGGCGGCCACCGCGCGCCGCCCCTCTCGATCCCGTTCAGGAGACATGTCCATGACCGAAATGAAACCCAACGCCATCGCCGGCGACACGATCTATGGCAGCGATGTCATCGCAGATGCGCTGCGCGAGCAGAAGTTCCCGTATATCTGCCTGAATCCGGGCGCCAGCTATCGCGGGTTGCACGACTCGCTGGTGAACTATCTCGGCAACCAGACGCCGCAGATCATCACCTGCATGCACGAGGAACACGCGGTCGGCATCGCGCAGGGCTATGCCAAGGTCACGGACAAGGCGCTGGCCGTGGCGGTGCACAGCAATGTCGGGCTGATGCATGCCACGATGGGCATCTTCAACGCCTGGTGCGACCGGACGCCGATGCTGGTGCTGGGCGCCACGGGGCCGATCGACGCCGCCAAGCGCCGCCCCTGGATCGAGTGGATCCACACCACGCAGGACCAGGGCGGGCTGGTGCGCGACTATACCAAGTGGGACGACCAGCCCGGCTCGCCAGAGGCGGCGGTCGAATCCATCCGGCGCGGCGTGATGCTGGCCAACGCCCGGCCCAGCGGCCCGGTCTACATCAACCTCGACGTCTCGGTGCAGGAGATGGAGCTTGACGCGGTCCCGGCGCTGGAGCCGCTGTCGGCCTATGACGCACCCGAGGACGCCGAGCCGCCCCGGCAGGCGCTGGACCGCGCGGTGGACATCCTGGCCAAGGCGAAACGCCCCTTCATCTTCTGCGGCCGCGCCTCGCGCAGCGAGGACGGTTTTGCCGACCGCGTCACCCTGGCCGAGATGCTGGGCGCGCGCACCACGACCCACATGAAACTGCCCGCCGGTTTCCCGACCACCCACCCCGCCCTGATCGCCGAGACCGGCTGGCGCCTGAAAGGCAAGCTGCTGGAGGAAATCCGCGCGGCCGACGCGATCCTGATGCTGGACTGGCTGGACGCGGGCAACGCGCTGAAGCTGGCCTTCCCGCCGGGAACGCCGCGCCCGCCAGTCATCAACGTCTCGAACGATTTCCACATCCATCGCGGCTGGAACGCCGATTACGGCGGCTTGCCCGTGGCGGATGTGAACATCCCGACCGTGCCGGAGACCACCGTCCGCGCCCTGATCGACCGGCTGCGCGACACGCGCCCCGCCCCGGCGCCGCAGCCGCCGCGCGCGTGGTCGGACGAGGCGCAGAACACCAGCGGCGAGATCGGCCTGATGGACCTCGCCCGCGCCTTTTCACGCGCGTCCGAGGGCCGCGCCCTGTCCATCGTCTCGCGCCCGCTGGGCTGGCCCACCAACGCCAACCGGATCGAGCATCCGCATGACTTCCTCGGCCATACCGGCGGCGGCGGCCTGGGCGCGGGCACGTCCATCGCGGTCGGCGTCGCGCTGGGCCTGCGCGAGATCGGCTCGCCGCGCGTGGCGGTCGCCATCATCGGCGACGGCGATTACACGATGGGCCTGACCGCGATCTGGAACGCGGTGACGCTGAACCTGCCGATCCTGTTCCTCGTGGCGAACAACCACTCCTACTACAACGACGAGGACCACCAGATCAAAGTGGCCCGCAAGCGTGGCCGCGCGGTCGAGAACGCGCCGATCGGCCAGCGCATGCAGGACCCCGAACCAGACCTGCCCGGCCTTGCGCGCAGCCTTGGCCTGCATTCCCCGGACAGCGTGACCCAGCTCGAAGACCTGGACGCCGCGCTGGCCGATGCGCTGGACAAGGCTGCCGCAGGCAAGGCCGTGGTGCTCGATGTGCAGGTGCGGCCAGAATACATCGGCGCGCCGATGCAGGACTTCGACTGAAAGGACACTTCGCGATGACTGAACAGCAATTCGCGACCGCGCAGGATGGCACAAGGATCGCCTACCGGGTCTGGGGCGACCCGGAGGCGGCGCAGCGCGTGGCACTGGTCCATGCGCTGGCCATGACCGCCGATTTCTGGGCCGAGACCGCGGCACACCTCGTGCCGGACTGCGCCGTGCTGGCCATCGACTGCCGCGGGCATGGCGCCTCCGACAAGCCCGCCGGCCCCTACACCGCCGGGCTTTTCGCGCAGGACCTCGCCTCGGTCCTGGACGCGCTCGGCTGGGACAGGGCCATCGTCGGCGGCGCGTCGATGGGCGGATGTGTGGCGCTGGCCTTTGCCCAGCAGTTTCCCGAGCGCACGGCCGGCCTTGCCCTGATCGACACGACCGCCTGGTATGGCGAGGGCGCCGACGCGGCCTGGGAAGACCGGGGGCAGAAAGCCAAGGTCTCGGGCCTCGCCTCGCTGGTCGATTTCCAAAAGACACGCTGGTTCGGCGACGCCTTTCGCCAGCAAAATCCGGACAAGGTGGAACTCCCGGTCGGCATCTTCCTGAACAACGACGTGGACGCCTACCTCGAGACCTGCCGCATGCTGGGCCGCTGCGACCTGCGCGCAGGGTTGGGCGCCCTGGCGACGCCGGTCGAGATCATGGTCGGCGAAGAGGATTACGCCACCCCGGTCGCCATGGCGCAGGCGTTGCAGGCGGCCATCCCGCAATCGCGGCTGACGGAACTGCCAGGCGCCCGCCATTTCACGCCACTCGAGGTCCCCGACAAGGTCGCGGACACCATCCGTCGGGTCGTCGCCCGGCTGTGACCGCAGGCCGGGGCACGGCACCGCCCCCGCACCACCTTCCGGCAGGGCCGCCGTCGGGGCGGCCCGTCACGTTGCCCGCTCCAACCGAAGGATGCTCCGAATGTCCCTGCCCCAGGCCCTTCTCGACGATTACGCGCCCACCTCTGTCCTGCGCGTCGCCTTGAACCACGGCAACCGCGTCCTTGTCGGGCGTGATGCCGACGGTAAGCCGATCGGCATCGCCGTGGACCTGGCGACGGCGCTGGCCGACCTGCTGGGTCTGCCGCTGCGCTTCGTGGAGTTCGATCGCGCCGTGGATGTCTCCTCCTCCGCGGGCGACGATCTTTGGGATGTGTGTTTCCTTGCGGTTGATCCGAAGCGCATGGAAACCATCGATTTCACGGCGCCCTACATCCGGATCGAGGGCAATTACCTGTCCGCGCCCGGCACGCTGGCCGCCGATGCGCAGGAACTCGTGGACCTGGGATGCCGGGTCGGAACCGTCGAGGGAACCGCCTACACGCTGGCCCTGTCGCGCCTGCCCGGCGCCGGGAACCTGGTCGCCTATCATGACATCCTGGCCGCGCTGGAGGCGCTGGATTCCGGCGAGGTCGAGGCCATCGCCGGAATCCGCGAGGCGATGGAAGGCGAATCCCGCAAGCGCCCGGGCAGCCGCATCCTGACGCCGCCCTTCATGGAAATCCGGCAGGCCATGGCGATGCCGCGCGGCCGTGCCCTGGCCTCGGCCCACTTGCGCGAAACGCTGGCGGATTTCGCCCGCAGCGGCCTCGTGGGTGACATCCTGGAACGTCACGGGGTGTCGCGGGATTGCGCGCTGGTCGGCTGATCGCCCGCCCGCATTTCCGCCACCAAGCCCATCCGCGCGCCCGAGGAAACCACAGGCGCCCCCTCGGCGGGCTGGTCGGGTCGAAGTCGGGTTGCCGCTGCAACACCCTGAACCATAAAGAAACCAGCGCCACCCTCCGGTCCGGAGACGCCGGGAGCACGCGGCCGTTCCGCGTCTTGTCACCGGGTCGGATGGTGGGTGGCCTATGAAGGGTTTGCGGTTACCGGCGAGCTGCTCGCCGCAGGCTTCAGTCCCGCCTCATCCCACCATACTCACGCCGCCAGCGGTAGAAGGTCTGCTGGGTCACGCCGATCTGTCGAACCGCGTCCGCAATCTTCGCGCCCTGGCCTTGCAGCACTTCGACCTGCCGCAGCGTCGTGATGATGTCTTCGGGCTTCTCTCGTTCTCCTGCCGTCGTCGTAGTCCTCCGTGATACGGGACAAACTACCCCAAGGAGGGGAGCCCTTCAGTAGGGCAAGATAAGAGTCACTGCGCACTTCGTTTAACGGCGTCCAACGGGCGCCGTTTCTTTTCATTTCAAGGAGTTGTATGGTGGGTGATGACGGACTCGAACCGCCGACATCTTCGGTGTAAACGAAGCGCTCTACCAACTGAGCTAATCACCCCTGCGGGCGGTTTAGCCCCGTGGCGGCCGGGCATCAAGCCCCAGTACGCCCGGCATCCACAGACCGACATCAAAAGGGCGCGTCCGTTTCCGGCCGCGCCCCTGATATTCTGGTGGGTGATGAGGGATTTGAACCCCCGACATCTTCGATGTGAACGAAGCGCTCTACCACTGAGCTAATCACCCGGTGCGGGGTCTATTAGCGCCCCTCGCTGCGGCCTGCAAGAGGCGTTTTCCGCAATCAATCCAGAGTTTTCGATGCAGGGCCAACCTGCCGAGACGGTCGAATCGCACGAAGGCCATACAACGCGCGGCGCCCTCGGGGGAACGCCGCGCGCCGGTATCAGTGAGCCGTCGCGCCGGCCACGCTCTCGTCACCCGAGATCTGCGCCGCCGCGGCTTCTTCCTCGGCCTCGTCCCACTCGATCGGCGTGGGCTGTTCGACCAGGGCCAGTTTCAGGACCTCGGAGACGTGCTTGACCGGGATGATCTCGAGCCCCTGCTTCACGTTGTCGGGCAGCTCGGCCAGGTCCTTCTCGTTCTCCTCGGGGATCAGCACGGTCTTGATGCCGCCCCGCAGGGCCGCCAGCAGCTTTTCCTTGAGCCCGCCGATGGCGGTGGCGTTGCCGCGCAGCGTGACCTCTCCGGTCATCGCCATGTCCTTGCGCACCGGGATCTGCGTCAGCACAGAGACGATGGCCGTCACCATGGCCAGACCCGCGCTGGGACCGTCCTTGGGCGTGGCGCCGTCGGGCACGTGCACGTGAATGTCCCACTTGTCCATGCGCGGCGGCTTCACCCCGATCTTCGGCGCGATGGAGCGCGTGTAGGACGCGGCCGCGTCGATCGACTCCTTCATCACCTCGCCCAGCTTGCCGGTGGTCTTCATCCGGCCCTTGCCGGGCAGGCGCAGCGCCTCGATCTGCAACAGGTCGCCACCGACCGAGGTATAGGCCAACCCTGTCACGACACCGACCTGGTTCTCGTCCTCGGCCAGTCCATAGCGGAACTTCCGCACGCCCAGGAAATCGTCGAGGTTGTCGGACGTCACGGTGACGGACTTGCCCTCGCCCTTGACGATCTTGGTCACGGCCTTGCGCGCCAGCTTGGCGATCTCGCGTTCCAGGTTCCGCACGCCGGCTTCCCGCGTGTAGTAGCGGATGATGTCGGTCAGCGCGCCGTCCTCGATCCCGAATTCGCCCTTCTTCAGGCCATGCGCCTTGACCTGCTTGTCCAGCAGGTGACGCTTGGCGATCTCGAGCTTCTCGTCCTCGGTGTAACCCGACAGCGCGATGATCTCCATCCGGTCCAGCAGCGGCCGGGGCATGTTGTAGCTGTTGGCCGTGGTCACGAACATCACGTTCGACAGGTCGTATTCCACCTCGAGATAGTGGTCCATGAAGGTCGAGTTCTGTTCCGGGTCCAGCACCTCGAGCATCGCGCTGGCGGGATCGCCACGGAAGTCCTGGCCCATCTTGTCGATCTCGTCGAGCAGGATCAGCGGGTTGGTCGTCTTGGCCTTCTTCAGCGCCTGGATGATCTTGCCCGGCATCGAGCCGATATAGGTCCGGCGGTGGCCGCGGATTTCGGATTCATCGCGCACACCGCCCAGCGAAATGCGGATGAACTCACGCCCGGTGGCCCTGGCCATCGACTTGCCCAGCGAGGTCTTGCCCACGCCCGGAGGACCGACAAGGCACAGGATCGGCCCCTTCAGCTTGGCCGAGCGCGCCTGCACGGCGAGATATTCGACGATGCGTTCCTTGACCTTTTCCAGGCTGTAGTGATCGGCATCGAGGATTTCCTGAGCCTTCCCGAGGTCCTTCTTGACGCGCGATTTCACGCCCCACGGGATCGACAGCATCCAGTCGAGGTAGTTGCGCACGACCGTCGCCTCGGCGGACATGGGCGACATGTTCTTGAGCTTCTTGATCTCGGCATCGGCCTTGTCACGGGCTTCCTTGGAGAGCTTGGTCCTTGCCACCCGCTCCTCCAGTTCGGCCACCTCGTTCTGGCCGTCCTCGCCGTCGCCGAGTTCCTTCTGAATGGCCTTCATCTGCTCATTCAGGTAATACTCGCGCTGGGTCTTCTCCATCTGCGACTTGACGCGCGTCTTGATCTTCTTCTCGACCTGCAGGACCGACATCTCGCCCTGCATCAGGCCATAGATCTTCTCCAGCCGGTCCGAGATGGACAGGGTCTCGAGCAATTCCTGCTTCTGCGCCACCTCGATGCCCAGATGCCCGGCCACGAGGTCGGCCAGCTTGGCGGAATCCTGAGCCTCGCCCACGGCGGCCAGGGCCTCTTCGGGGATGTTCTTCTTGATCTTGGCGTAACGCTCGAATTCTTCGCCGACCGTGCGGATCAGCGCCTTGATCGCGTCCTCGTCACCCGGCATCTCGGTCAGGTATTCGGCGCTCGCCTCGAAGAAGCGGTCATTCTCGTGATACTCGGTGATGCGCACGCGGCCCTGCCCCTCGACCAGCACCTTGACCGTGCCATCGGGCAGTTTCAGCAGTTGCAGCACGTTGGCCAGCACACCGGCCTTGTAGATGCCCTCGGGGGTGGGGTCGTCGATGCTGGGGTCGATCTGGGACGCAAGCAGGATCTGCTTGTCGTCGTTCATCACCTCTTCCAGCGCGCGGACCGACTTCTCGCGCCCCACGAAGAGCGGCACGATCATGTGGGGGAAAACCACGATATCCCGCAGCGGAAGCACCGGATAAGAGGGATTGAGGGGATTTTTCATGCTCGTTTCCTGTTCCTGGCAAGATCGCCCTGCCCCGCTCGGCGGCAGCCCTGGGCCATCTCCTTTCCTGAACCGTTAAGGTGGGGTTAACGGCAGCAAATTCAAGCGGTGCCCCACCCCGGTCGGCGCAGCATGGCCCTGCACGATCCCGCGTGCAAGCCTGCAATGAGGGCCGATCGGACAGCGGGTCCGCAGGTGCTCAAGCGTCCTTGCGGGCGTCGGCCACAGCCTTCATCCGTGCCAGAAGCTCCGCGCGGCTGGACTTGCCACCGCGCGCGGCCTTTCCTTCGGGTACCTTCGGGGCACCTTTTCCAGTGTCGTGGCGAGGCGCCTTGCCACCAGCCTTTGCTGCGCCGGTCTTGCCGTGTGCCATCCGTGTCGTCCTCGGGTCGGAAATCACTGGTCACCGTGATGCCTGCTTGCGTGCCCTCGCGCAAGCGTCTTGCCGTCGAAGGACAAGGCAGGCCAGCAAGACGTCAGAGCTGCTCGATATCCCCTTCGGCCCGCGTGGCGTGGAACTCCGCCTCCCAGGCCGCGAAAGTGCCCGCCGCGATGGCCGCGCGCATCCCCGCCATGATCTCCTGGTAGTAATGCAGGTTATGCCAGGTCAGCAGCATGCCGCTGATCATCTCCCCCGCCCGGAACACGTGATGCAGGTAGGCGCGGCTATAGCCTCGGCAGGCCGGACAGGAGCAGTGCTCGTCCAGCGGGCGCGGGTCGTCCGCATGCCGCGCGTTCTTGATGTTTACCTGCCCGCGCCGGGTCCAGGCCTGCCCCGTCCGGCCAGAGCGCGACGGCAGCACGCAATCCATCATGTCGATGCCGCGCTTGACGGCGCCCACGATGTCGTCGGGCTTGCCCACGCCCATCAGGTAGCGCGGCTTGTCCTCTGGCAGCATCCCCGGCGCATAGTCCAGACAGGTGAACATCGCCTCCTGCCCCTCGCCCACGGCCAGACCGCCGACGGCATAGCCATCGAACCCGATGGCGCGCAAAGCCTCGGCCGACTCGCCCCGCAGGTCCTCCTCCAGCCCGCCCTGCTGGATGCCGAACAGCATATGGTCCGGCCGGTCGCCGAATGCGTCGCGCGACCGCTGCGCCCACCGCATCGACAGCCGCATGCTCTCGGCGATCCGATCGCGATCCGCCGGCAGCGCGGGGCATTCGTCGAAGGCCATGACGATGTCCGAGCCCAGCAGCTTCTGGATCTCCATCGACCGCTCCGGGCTCAGCATGTGCTTCGACCCGTCGACATGAGAACGGAAGGTCACCCCCTCCTCGGTCAGCTTGCGCAGCTCGGCCAGGCTCATCACCTGGAAGCCGCCCGAATCTGTCAGGATCGGCCGCTCCCAGTTCATGAAACGGTGCAAACCGCCCAGCCGCGCGATCCGCTCGGCCCCGGGCCGCAGCATCAGGTGATAGGTGTTGCCTAGCAGGATGTCCGCCCCGGTGGCGGCCACGCTTTCCGGCAGCATCCCCTTGACCGTCGCCGCCGTCCCCACCGGCATGAAGGCCGGCGTGCGGATCTCGCCCCGGGGCGTGGAAATCACCCCCGTCCGCGCCGTGCCGTCCCGCGCCGCCATCTGGAATCCCGCCGCCATGCCCCTGCCCCGCTCATTAACCCGGGCGCAAACCGTCCCGTCTTCATCTTGCCCAATAAACTCCCGCCGGAGGCTCCCGCAACCGCAAGACGCACCAACAGCCGGACAATCCCGTCCGTCGCCACGCGCGCCCACCCGAGTCCGCCGTGCACAGCGCGGCGGACGAGACATCCGGCGCGCCGCAGGCGCCCCACCTGAAAACGCAACCCGCCGAAATATCGCCGCAAAGCCCTGCCATCTTGCCCCGCGACCCGGCAGGGACCAAAGATAGCAGGGCAATGAGCAGCGAGACGTATCCCGGCGGAATCGACGCCGTGCTGGCGCAATACGAGGGCCGGCGCGATCCCTTTTCCTATGCGCCGGGCGAGGGGCTGGCACCGCTCGACTCCGACCTCGCCGCGCTGGCCGCTCAGACCGTCGCCGACCCGGCAGCCGACCGCGAGGAGCGTCCACCCTTCCGCTCCTCCTATCACCGCAAGCGTTTCAAACTGCGGCAGGAACTCACGGGCCAGTCGGAACTGGTCGTCCTGCATGGCCTCACGGTCTCGCACCTGCGCAAGCGGGCGTGGCCCGCGCACGCGCCGGCCCTCTTCCAGCGCCTCTGGGCCGAACAGGGCGACCACCTGCTGGGCGCGCTGGATCCACGCTGGCTGGTCTCGGCGGTCACCACCTTCGGCGACCACGGCGCCACGCCCGTGCAGCGCAGCACCGGACTCGCCCTGACCGCGCTCTTCGGAACGATGAAGCTCTATGAATCCGAACGGCTCTATTCCGGCCTGACGCCCGACCGCGCCTTTCCACTGTCGGGTAAGGTGCGCGCCAGCCTGCCGATGGACATGGACGGGTTCGCGCTGCAATCGGGCGGGCTCGACGTCAACCTGATCGGACGCCTCTGGCAGGAGGCCGAGGGCTGCGCGGTGATCCGCCCGCTCGCTCACCGCCTGCTGACCCTGCTGATCCAGGACGACCGCACCGTGATGCGCCGCCTGCGCATCATGCGCGCCCGCAAGGCCCGCAAATCCAACACGCCCGAAGACCCCGAGCCGAAACCCGCGCCGCGGCCGCCCGCCGCCCCAGCGGTGGAGGCGCTGCGCTGGGGGATCGTCGCGACGGTCAAGGCGCCGCTATGTCAGATCGCCCGCTTTGCCGCCCATCATCTCGACCTCGGCGCCGAGGCCCTCCACCTCTATCTCGACGATCCGCAGCCGGGCGCGATGCATTACCTGTCGCGCGACCCGCGCATCATCGTCACCGCCTGCGACGCCGCCTATTATCAGGCGATCGGCAAGACCCGCCCAGACGCCCACCAGCAGCGCCAGGCCCTGAACGCGACCCGCGCGCTCAAGGCCGCCGACGGGCTGCACTGGCTAGCCCATATCGATGTCGACGAATTTCTGATCGCAGACCGACCGGTGACACGGGCGCTGGCCGGGCTGCCGCCGGATGCCGCCGTCGCCCGCCTGCCCCCGCTCGAGGCGCTGGCGCGCGACGACGGCTGGCCCGAACACTTCAAGCTGACCGACCGCGACGCAGGCGCGCC
This sequence comes from Thetidibacter halocola, assembly GCF_018224955.1. GTDB lineage: Bacteria > Pseudomonadota > Alphaproteobacteria > Rhodobacterales > Rhodobacteraceae > Thetidibacter > Thetidibacter halocola. Next base: position 436,518 of record NZ_JAGTUU010000003.1, on the reverse strand, counting down.
ACCCGGCGCCCTGCAAGAGATCTACCCGACCTTCGGCCTGCACCTGCGCGCGGGCTTCTTGTCGCACAGCAAGGGCAAGGCCTTTGCCCGCACCGGCATTCCCGGCACCCGCTTCGGCATCCACACGATGAAGCTGCGCGGCGAGGAGGTCGAGACCGCCGCCACGCTCGACGGGTTGTGGCTGGCGCATGTCCATGCCCCCGACTGGGCGTATTTCGCCGAGCGGCTGGAATTCCGCCGCACCCGGGGCTCCTACCGCCCGCAGGAGGGGCGGCCCGAACTGGGCGCCGCCGACCTGATCGACTTCCTGCTGGCAGAGCAGGGGGAGGCCGGGCTGCGGCTGTTCTTCGACGAGGTCTGCGCCGACACGCCCGCCCTGCGCGACCGTCTCAAGGCCCACGGCATGCTGCGGCATCATCGCTTCGACCTCGACGGCGCGGTGACGCGGGTCTTCGGGCGCGCGCCATGACGCACTGGGGGATCGTCTCGACCATCCGGGCACCGCTGCCCGAGATCCTCGATTTCGCCGCCTGGCACCTGGAACAGGGAGCGGAACGCCTGTTCCTCTATCTCGACGAGGACGACCCGGCGGCACTGGCCGTGCTGAACGCCCATCCGCGCATCACCGCCCGGCACACCGATGCCGACTGGTGGGCGCGGCGCAAGGGCCGGCCAGAGATGCACCAGGCGCGGCAGGGGTTGAACGCGCGTCACGCCAACAACAGCGCCAAGGGTGTCGACTGGTTGGCCCATATCGACGTGGACGAATTCCTGATCCCGGCCACGCCGATCGCCGACCAGCTGGCCGCGCTGCCGCCCGCCTGCCTCTGCGCCCGCGTTCGCCCGATCGAGGCGCTGGCGCCGGGCGATGCGGCGGACCCCGGCGAGACGCTGTTCAAGGCCTTTCACCTGCACGCACCCGACCGCCAGCGCGCGGCCGAACTCTGCTTTCCCCGCTGGGGCGCAGAATTGTCGGGCGGCTTCCTGAGCCACGTGGCGGGCAAGGTGTTCTTTCGCGCCGGAACGCAGGGCTTGCAGATCCGCATCCACAACGTCTTTCTCGACGGCGTCGAAAACCCCGGCATAATGGAACTACCCGGGATCGAACTGGGCCATTTCCACGCCGCCGACTGGGACCATTTCCGCGACCGGCTGACCTTTCGGCTTCAGCGCGGCTCCTACCGGGCCGAGCTGAAGCCGCAGGTGCGCCGCCCAGGCGCGCTGTCGCATCACGACCTGCTGGCCGGGATCCTGGCGGATGGTGGCGAACCGGCGCTGCGCGCCTTCTTCGACGCGGTCTGTGTCGCCTCGCGCCCGCTCTGCGACCGGCTGGCCGCCGCGGGCCTGCTGCGGCGCCACCGGATGGACCTGCCCACGCTGCGGCGCAAACACTTCGGCCCGCCATGACCCCCCGTAGTCCGGCAGAGAGTCGCGCATCTGGAAACGGCAACAAACCCGCCACTGGCCCGCCGGACAGCCTTTGATTGACGTTTGGCGCAGTTTTCAATAAGGGACGCCCAGGGGCGCTGATGCGACATATGCAAGGCCATACGGGCCTGCCCCAAAGACAGACGCGCGGGCCCGGTCAGTGTCCGCATTGATCGGATACACATGACGAAATTCTCGGACCTGAATCTCAACCCCAAAGTCCTCAAAGCCATCGAAGAGGCGGGATATGAAACGCCCACGCCGATCCAGGCGGGTGCGATCCCCCCGGCGCTCGAAGGCAAGGACGTTCTGGGCATCGCCCAGACGGGAACCGGCAAGACCGCCAGCTTTACCCTGCCGATGATCACCATGCTGGCCCGTGGCCGCGCCCGCGCGCGGATGCCGCGCAGCCTGGTGCTGTGCCCGACGCGGGAACTGGCGGCACAGGTGGCGGAAAACTTCGACACCTACGCCAAGCACGTCAAGCTGACCAAGGCTCTGCTGATCGGCGGCGTGTCCTTCAAGGAGCAGGATCTGCTGATCGACAAGGGCGTCGACGTTCTGATCGCCACCCCGGGCCGCCTGCTGGACCATTTCGAGCGCGGCAAGCTGCTGCTGACCGGCATCGAAATCATGGTGGTGGACGAGGCGGACCGCATGCTCGACATGGGGTTCATCCCCGATATCGAGCGGATCTTCAGCCTGACGCCCTTCACCCGGCAGACGCTGTTCTTCTCGGCCACGATGGCGCCCGAGATCGAGCGCATCACCAACACCTTCCTCTCCGCCCCCGCGCGGATCGAGGTGGCCCGCCAGGCCACCGCCTCGGAGACGATCGAACAGGCGGCCGTCATGGTCCAGCCCTCGCGCCGCGACCAGGAGGCCAGTGAAAAGCGCGCCGTCCTGCGCGCGCTGATCGATGCCGAGGGCGAGGCCTGCACCAACGCCATCATCTTCTGCAACCGCAAGGTCGATGTGGATATCGTCGCCAAGTCGCTGAAGAAATACGGCTATGACGCCGAGCCGATCCACGGGGATCTCGACCAGTCGCAGCGCACGCGCACGCTGGACGGGTTCCGCGCCGGCACGATCCGCCTGCTGATCGCCTCCGACGTGGCGGCGCGCGGCCTCGACATCCCGGCGGTCAGCCACGTGTTCAACTTCGACGTGCCCAGCCATGCCGAGGATTACGTCCACCGCATCGGCCGGACGGGCCGCGCGGGCCGGTCGGGCAAGGCCTTCACCATCGTGACGCCGCGCGACGACAAGTATTACGCTGCGGTCGAGGCGCTGCTCCAGAAGGAAATCCCGAGGATCGAGAACCCGGTCAAGGACGCGCCGCAGCGTCCGGAGCGCCCGGAGCGCGACGGCGAAGAGCGCGAGACCCGCGGCCGCAAGAGCCGCACCCGCAGCCGCAAGCCCGAACCCCGCGCCGACGCACCCGAGGCCAGCACCACCCCCGTCGCCGTCGAGGCTCCGCGCCCCGAACGCACGGAACGACCAGAACCGGCCCAGCGTCCCGAGCGCGCGGAACATCCCGAACGCGCAGAACGCTCCGAACGGACAGAGCGTCAGGACCGACCCCAGCGGGATCGCCGCGACCGCCGCGACCGCGACAACGGCGTGGTCGGCCTTGGCGACCACCTGCCGGAATTCATCGCGCTCAGCTTTGACGAGCGCCGCGCCGGCTGATCTGGCTGGACGGCGCGGCGCTGCCGGGGTATCGCTGTGGCGTGGTCCTGATGGGCCACGCTTTCCCTGACATCGCTGAAAGGAGCATTGCCGTGCTCACCCCTCGCTATGACGAGGCGCTGTCCTATGCTGCGGCCCTGCACCGCGACCAAGTCCGCAAGGTCTCGAACATCCCCTACATCGCGCATTTGCTGTGCGTGTCCGCGCTTGTGCTGGAGCACAGCGGCGACGAGGACCAGGCCATCGCGGGCCTGCTGCACGACGCGGTCGAGGACCAGGGCGGCCTGGCCACCGCCGACCAGATCGGCGCGAAATACGGGCCGCGCGTACGCAGTATGGTTCTCGAATGCTCCGACAACCATGGCGGCTACAAGGCCGCGTGAAACATGAGGAGAAAACGATATCTGTCTGACATCGCGATGAAAAGTTCTGACGCGATCCTGATGACAGGATGCGACAAGTTGCACAATGCCACCGCGATCCTGAGCGACCTGCGCAACGACGGCCTGTCGGTCTTCGACCGGTTCACCGCCGGCCGCGAAGACACGCTGTGGTATTACGGCGAACTGGCACGCGCCCTTTCGACCCGCGCCCCGACGGCGCAGGCAAAACGCCTCGCCGAAACCGTGGAAAGCCTGCGCTCGGAAACCGGCCGACTTATGACAGGCGGCTGATCACCACCGTCACTTCGGGCTTCTTGCCGATCTCGTTCAGGCAGACATGGCGCACGACCTTGCGCAGCCCGTCCTCCAGCTTGTCGTCGTCGATCAGCGTCTTGTTGCCCGCGCGGCCCAGGAACTGGCCCAGGTCCTCCTCGAGGACATCGACCAGCGGCGCATGGCTGCGTCCGGTCTCGGGCAGGCCCATCACGTCGCACCAGGGATCGCCCAGCGGATCGTCGTCCTCGTCCAGGATCACCGTCACCGTCACATGGCCGTTCAGCGCCATGCGGATGCGGTCGCGCACCACACCGTCCAGCGCGCCGATCTGCACCGTGCCGTCCAGGTAGGTGCGGCCGGTCTCGATGAACTCGGCCACGGTGGGCGCGTTGCCGGACAGGTCGATCATCGTCCCGTTCACCGCCAGAATGCCCGTCCGTCCGCGCGCCTGCGCCAATTTCACATGCTCGCGCAGGTGGCGATGCTCGCCGTGCATGGGGATGACGACCTGCGGCTGCACGATGTCCTGCACGGTTTCCAGGTCGGGCCGGTTGGCATGGCCCGACACGTGATACAACCCGTTGCTCTCGTCCACCACGTCAACGCCTTTTTCGGACAACTGGTTCATGATGCGGATCACGTCGCGTTCGTTGCCCGGGATGGTCTTGGAGGAGAACAGGAACATGTCGCCCTCCTTCAGCTCGATCCCGTTATACTTGCCCCGCGCCAGCTGTGCACTGGCTGCGCGGCGCTCGCCCTGGCTACCGGTGACGATCAGCATCAGGCTGTCGCGCGGCACCATCGAGGCATCCTCGGGCGCGATCACCTTGGGAAAGCCCGTCAGCACCCCGGTTGCGACCGCCGCCTCGATCATCCGGCGCATGGCGCGACCCATCAGGCAGATCGACCGGCCCGCGCGGTCGCCCGCCTCGGCCAGGGTCCGCACCCGCGCCACGTTGCTGGCAAAGGTCGTGGCGACGACCATGTTCTTTGCACCCGCCACCAGCTTTTCCACATTCGGGCCGACAGACGCCTCGGACCGGCCCGGATGCGGGGAGAAGACGTTGGTCGAGTCGCAGATCAGCGCCTTGACCCCGGGTTTCGCCACCTCGGCCCAGAGCGCGGGATCCCACGGCTCGCCCACCAGCGGGGTGGTGTCCAGCTTGAAGTCGCCGGAATGGATGATCCGCCCCGCCGGCGTGTCGATGACCAGCGCGCTCGATTCCGGGATCGAGTGCGAGATCGGCAGGAAACCCACGGTGAAGGGCCCGGCCTGCACCGTCGCGGGCCACTTGGAACAGGTCTGCACCGCCTTCTCGCCGATGCCGTATTCCGCCAGCTTCTGCCGCGCGAGATTGGCGGTAAAGGCGCGGGCATAGACCTTGGCGCCCAGATGCTCGAACGTGTGGCCGACGGCGCCGATGTGATCCTCGTGCGCATGGGTGACAAAGACCGCCTCGATCCGGTTGCGGTTCTGTTTCAGCCAGGTGATGTCAGGCAGGATCAGGTCGACGCCCGGGGTCGAGTCCATGTCGGGAAAGGCCACGCCCAGGTCGACGGCGATCAGGCGTTCCTCGCCGGGCTTGCCGTAGCCGTAGACATAGCAGTTCATGCCGATCTCGCCGGCGCCACCGAGAGGAAGATAGATCAGGCGGTCCTGGCTCATTGGCTGAGTTCCTTGTTGTGTTTGTGGATGACGACGAGACCATGCATGGTCAGGTCCTCCTCGACGAGATCGAACAGCACTTCGCCGCTGGCGAAGAGCGGTGCAAGACCCCCCGTGCCGATGACCTTCATCGGACGTCCATATTCGGCCCGGATGCGTTCGGTGATGCCCTGCACAAGGCCGACATAACCCCAGAACACGCCGGCCTGGATGCAGCCGACGGTGTTGGTGCCGATCACCTTCTCGGGACGGGTGATGTCCACATGCGGAAGGGCGGCGGCACCCATGTGCAGCGCCTCGAGGCTCAGGTTCGGCCCCGGCGCGATCACCCCGCCGACATAGGCGCCATCCTCGGCCACCACGTCAAAGGTGGTTGCGGTGCCGAAATCCACCACCACAAGGTCGCCGCCATGGCGGTCAAAGGCGCCGGCCGTGTTCACCAGCCGGTCCGGCCCGACGGTCGTGCCGGCGTCGACTCGCGGCGCCATCGGCAACACGCATTCCGGCTTGCCCACGACCAGCGGCCTCGCACCAAAGAACCGGTCGGCAAAAACCCGCAGGTTCCAGACCACACGCGGCACGGTGGACGAGATGATGACATCGGAAATCTTCGCCTCGATCCCGTAATGCTGCACCAGGGTGTGGAACCACGTGAAATAGGCATCCGCGGTTCGCGCGTGATGGGTCGAGGTGCGCAACGTGCACAGGAACCTCTCGCCGTTCCAGATGGAGAAGACGGTATTGGTATTGCCGCAGTCGATACACAGAAGCATGTCCGCCCCTACCCGAAGAAGATGTCCGCCGCCGCGATGCTCTCGCGGCCCTTCGCCGTCTTTAGGACAAGTGCGCCGCTGGCGTCCACCGTCTCGAACGTGCCTTCATGCGTCTCCCGCGCCGTGCGCGCCACGATGCGCTCGCCCAGCCGCGCGGCGCGCGCCAGCCAGGCTTGCCGCACCGGCTCGAACCCGTAGGTGACAAGGCGCGTCTCCCACGGCGCATAGGCCGCCGCAAGACGGTCGAGGAAATCCTCGGCCCCGACCCGCACCCCGGTCTCGCCCAGGATCGAGACGGCGGCTACCGCGCCTGTCTCCAGCGCCGCCGCATCCGGCACCGCCACGAGGTTGACGCCGAGCCCGATCACCAGCACCTCGCCCTGCCCCTCTAGCAGGATGCCCGCCATCTTGCCGCCGTTCAGCAGCACGTCGTTTGGCCATTTCAGCGCAAGACCCCGATCCGACCCGACCGCCTCCGCCACCGCGTCGAACAGCGCCAGCGCCGCAACGAAGGACCGCAGTGCCCGCCGCTCGGGTGGTTCGGCAGTGCGCAGCGCCAGCGAGGCGGCGAAATTGCCCTCCGGCATGGCCCAGGCCCGTCCGCGCCGTCCGCGCCCCGCACTCTGCCGATGCGCACAGATCCAGGCCGGCCCGGCCAGGTCGCCGGCCCGGCGCAACGCTTCGGCATTGGTGCTGTCCACGCCGTCCAGCAGGATCCGCCCGTACCCGTCAGGCCACATGCGCACCGCGCCCCCGCTTCATCTTGCCCGGGAAACTCTGGGGGTGAATGGCCGCAGGCCAGAGGGGGCAAAGCCCCCTGCCCGCGTCACAAAAAAAGCGACGCGCCCGAAGGCGCGTCTCCGCAGGATCACGATCGCCGCGATCAGTTGACAAGCGTCGCCGCGGCAGCCTGCGCCGCGCCCTCGATGCCGAACAGGTTCACGACGCCGACGACCATGATCAGCGCCGAGCCCATCAGGAACCCCCACAGCACCGGGGAACGGCCCGCATCCAGCCGGTCCTCGCGCTCTTCGCCGAAATACATGTAGAAGACGATGCGCAGGTAATAGAAGGCGCCGATCACGCTGGCCACGACGCCGGCGATCGCCAACCAGGCAAGCCCCGCTTCGTAGGCCGCGCGCAGCACGTAGAACTTGCCGAAGAAGCCCACCAGCGGCGGCACGCCCGCGAGGGAGAACAGCAGCACCAGCATGGCCAGCGCCTTGCCCGGCTCACGCCTGGAATACATTCCCAGCGCGCGGATATCCGTCACCGGCTGGCCGTCGCGGCTCATCGACAGGATGAAGGCAAAGGTGCCGACATTCATCGTGACGTAGATCGCCATGTAGATCAGCATCGCCTGCACGCCCAGCAGCGTTCCGGACGCGAGGCCCATCAGCGCATAGCCCATATGGGCGATCGAGGAATAGGCCATCAGCCGCTTGATGTCGCGCTGCCCGATCGCCGCCACCGCACCGAGGAACATCGACAGCAGCGACAGCAGCGCCACGACCTGGCCCCAATCCGCGGTGGCATTTCCGAAGGCGTCATGCATGACGCGGGCGAACAGGCCCATTGCGGCCACCTTGGGCGCTGTGGCGAAGAAAGCGGTCACAGGCGTGGGCGAGCCCTCGTAGACATCCGGCGTCCACATGTGGAACGGCACCGCCGAGACCTTGAACGCCAGGCCCGAGATCAGCAGCACCAGGCCGATCAGCAAGCCGATCGACATCTGCCCCTCGGTCGCGGTCTGGATGATGCCGGAAAACAGCGTGGTTCCCGCATAGCCATAGGTCAGCGACGCGCCATAGAGCAGCAGACCCGAGGACAGCGCGCCCAGCACGAAGTATTTCAGCCCTGCCTCGGTCGACTTGGCGCTGTCGCGGCGCAGCGAGGCCACAACATACAGCGCCAGCGATTGCAGTTCGAGACCCATGTAGAGCGCCATCAGGTCGCCCGCGCTGACCATCATCATCATGCCGACGGCGCTGAGCGCGATCAGCAGCGGGTATTCGAAGCGCAGGATGCCGCGGCGTTCCATGTAGGCCTCGGACATGACCAGCACGGCCGCGGCCGACAGCAGGATCACCACCTTGGCAAAACGGGCGAACCCGTCATCGACGAACATGCCGCCGAAGGCGATGCGTGTGCCCTCTCCGGTCGTGCCGATCCAGAATGCCAGGGCCAGGAACAGGCCCGACGTGGCCCAGACCAGCGCCGGGGCAAGCTTGTCCTTGCCGGTATAGACCGCCCCCACCAGCGCGAGCATCGCGTAGACCGCCAGCACGGTCTCCGGCAGGATGATGTTCAGATCGGTCGAGATCATGCCCCGCCCCCTTACTCTGCTGCTTCGGCCAGCCGCGTGTCGCCGCCCAGGTCGGCGGCTGCGATGGCCGTGTCATAGGATTGCACCAGCGCCTCGACGCTCGGCCCGATGCGGTCGAGGATCGGCGCCGGGTAGACACCCATCCAGATCGTCATCACCACCAGCGGCGCAAAGATCGCCTTTTCGCGGCGGGTCATGTCCTTGATGGTCTTGAGGCTTTCCTTGATCAGGTCGCCCATCACCACGCGGCGGTAGAGCCACAGTGCATAGGCCGCCGACAGGATCACGCCCAGGGCCGCACCAGCCGCCACCCAGGTGTTGACCTGGAAGATGCCCGCCAGCGTCAGGAATTCCCCAATGAAGCCCGAGGTGCCGGGCAGGCCGACATTCGCCATGGTGAACAGCATGAAGATCAGCGCATAGGCCGGCATCCGGTTCACGAGGCCGCCATAGGCGTCGATCTCGCGCGTGTGCATCCGGTCGTAGATCACGCCGACACACAGGAACAGCGCGCCCGAGATGAAGCCGTGGCTGATCATCTGGAAGATCGCGCCATCGACGCCCTGCTGGTTCGCGGCGAATATGCCCATCGTGACATAGCCCATGTGGGCGACGGACGAATAGGCGATGAGCTTCTTCATGTCCTCCTGCACCAGGGCCACCAGAGAGGTGTAGACGATGGCGATCACCGACAGGGTAAAGACGAGGTTCTGCATGACCTCGGAGCCCACCGGGAACATCGGCAGCGAGAAGCGCAGGAAACCGTAGCCGCCCATCTTCAGCAGGATTGCCGCCAGCACGACCGATCCGGCGGTCGGCGCCTGCACGTGCGCCTCGGGCAGCCAGGTGTGCACCGGCCACATCGGCATCTTGACGGCGAAGCTGGCGAAGAAGGCCAGGAACAGCAGCGTCTGCATCCCGCCGATGATCTGCACACCGAGGAGGCTGAAGGTCTCATGCGCGAAATTGTGGTTCAAGAGCGCCTCGATGTCGGTGGTCCCGGCATCGGAATACATCGCCACCATCGCCACCAGCATCAGCACCGAGCCGAGGAAGGTGTAGAGGAAGAACTTGAAGCTGGCATAGATGCGGTCCTTGCCGCCCCAGATGCCGATGATCAGGAACATCGGGATCAGGCCTGCCTCGAAGAACAGGTAGAACAGTACCAGGTCCAGCGCCATGAACACGCCCAGCATCAGCGTTTCCAGCATCAGGAAGGCGATCATGTATTCCTTGACGCGGTGGCTGACATCCCAGCTGGCGGCAATGACCAGCGGCATCATGAAGGTGGTCAGCATGACGAACAGCACGCTGATGCCGTCGACGCCCATCTTGTATTGCAGGCCCAGCAGCCAGTCGCGTTCCTCGACCATCTGGAAACCGGTGTTCCCGGCATCGAACTGGAACAGGATGAACAACGAGACGACGAAGGTCGCCGTGGTCGCGATCAGCGCCAGCCACTTTGCGTTGCGCACCGCCGCCTCGTCCTGCCCGCGCAGGAACAGCGCGAGGATCAGGGCGGCCAGCGCCGGCAGGAAGGTGACGATGGAAAGAAGGTTGTCCATTACTGTGCTCCCCCGGAGATCGTCATCCAGGTGATGAAGATCGCGATGCCGATCACCATCGCGAAGGCATAGGTGAAGATGTAGCCGGACTGCGCGCGGCCCGCGAGCCGGGTGAAGAAGGGCACGACACCCATCGTCAGCCCGTTGATGAAGAAGCCCTTGATGATGGCCTCATCCCCGCCTTTCCACAGGATCCGCCCCAGCGCCTTGGCCGAGCGGACAAAGAGAAAGTCGTAGATCTCGTCGAAATACCACTTGTTCAGCAGGAAGAGGTACAGCGGGCGCTGGTTCTCGGCCAGTTGCTTCGGCAGGGCCGGGTTCACGATGTAGAACCAGTAGGCCACGACCAGGCCGAGGATCATCGCGATGAAGGGGCTGACCTTGACCCATTTCGGCACGTAATGCGCCTCGTTCAGCACGTCATTGCCGGGGGCGGCGTGGATCGCGCCCTCGCCCGGTGCGCCGGTAAAGACGTAGTGCGGCTTGGCGTCGCCTTCCGCCTTGGCCTCACCGTGATCGGCGGGGGCGGCGGCATGGGTGTCGGCGGCGGGCTGACCATGGGCGTCGGCCGTGGCCTCGCCATGGCCCGCATCCGCGGCGCTGTGGCTTTCCTCGGCGTGATAGGGTACGCCGAAGAACTTGGCCACCTGGTCGGTATGCCCGAAGAAGCTGTTGTACCAGATCATGCCGGCGAACACCGCGCCCACGCTCAGCACGCCCAGCGGGATCAGCATGACGCGCGGGCTTTCATGCGCGTGCTCATGCGTGTGCTTGTCGCCGCGCGGCTTGCCGAAGAAGGTCAGGAACATCAGCCGCCACGAGTAGAAGCTGGTGAACAGCGCCGCCACGACCAGCATCCAGAAGGCATAGCCCCCCGCCGTGCCCGCATAGGCGCTTTCGATCACCGCATCCTTCGACAGGAACCCGGCAAAACCGATGGTGGTCAGCGGGATGCCGACGCCGGTGATGGCCAAAGTGCCGATCATCATGGCCCAGAAGGTCATCGGCAGCTTGGTCCGCAACCCGCCGTAGTTCCGCATGTCCTGTTCGTGGTGCATTCCGTGAATGACGGACCCCGCGCCGAGGAACAGCATCGCCTTGAAGAAGGCGTGCGTGAACAGGTGGAACATCGCGACCGAGTAGACGCCAACGCCCGCCGCCACGAACATGTAGCCCAGCTGCGAACAGGTCGAATAGGCGATCACGCGCTTGATGTCATTCTGCACCAAGCCGACCGTTGCCGCGAAGAACGCGGTCGAGGCACCAAGGAAGGTGACGAAGGCCATGGCAGACGGCGCGTATTCCATCAGCGGCGACATGCGGCAGACCAGGAACACGCCCGCCGTCACCATTGTCGCCGCGTGGATCAGCGCCGACACCGGGGTCGGGCCTTCCATCGCGTCGGGCAGCCAGGTGTGCAGGAACAACTGCGCCGACTTGCCCATCGCGCCCACGAACAGCAGGAAGGCGCAGATTTCGGCCGCGTTCCAGTCGGTCCAGAGGAAGGTGATGCGCGTCTCGGCCAGTTGCGGCGCGGCGGCAAAGATGTCGTCGAAGCGCACGCTGTCGACCAGGAAATACAGCGCGAAGATCCCCAGGGCAAAGCCGAAGTCGCCGACCCGGTTCACCACGAAGGCCTTGATCGCGGCGGCGTTGGCCGAGGGCTTGCGATAGTAGAAGCCGATCAGCAGGTAGGATGCGACGCCCACGCCCTCCCAGCCGAAGAACATCTGCACGAGGTTGTCGGACGTCACCAGCATCAGCATGGCGAAGGTGAAGAACGACAGGTAGGCAAAGAAGCGCGCCTTGTAGGCCTCTTCGCCCTCGCGGAAATTGTCGTCATGCGCCATGTAGCCGAAGCTGTACAGGTGCACGAGTGCCGAGACGGTTGTGACCACGATCAGCATGATCGAGGTCAGCCGGTCCAGCCGGATCGACCATTCGGTGCTCAGCGTGCCGGACTCGATCCAGCGCAGGATGTTGATCGTCTCGGTCTCCGGCCCGTGGGTCAGGAAGACGATCCACGAAAACGCGCAAGCCACGAAAAGCAGGCCGGTGGTGATCCACTGGGCGCCCCGGATCGTGATCCAGCGCCAGCCGAAGCCCGCGATCAGCGCGCCGACGAGGGGCGCGAAGAGGATGATGCTCTCCATCGGCTCAGCCTTTCATCACGTTGACGTCTTCCACGGCGATCGTGCCGCGGTTGCGGAAGAAGCAGACCAGGATCGCAAGCCCGATCGCGGCCTCGGCGGCGGCGACGGTCAGCACGAACAGGGTAAAGACCTGCCCCACCAGGTCGCCCAGATGGGTCGAGAAGGCGACGAGGTTGATGTTCACCGCCAGCAGCATCAACTCGATGCTCATCAGCAGGATGATCACGTTCTTGCGGTTCAGGAAAAGCCCGAAGATCCCGATGACGAACAGCACTGCCGCCACCGTCAGGTAATGTTCCAATCCGATCATCTCACGTCCCTCCGGGCCTTGCCCGATTGTCTTTCCGTCTCGTGGCCGGTCCTTGCCCGACCCGTCCTGGGTGCCAGCCCCGGAACCGCTCTCTCAGCCCGGCCGCCGCCCGCGCCACCAGCGCAACAGCTTCCAGCCGACAGCGGCCTTCACCACCCAGAGCCCGGCCAGGCCCGCGATTCCCAGCGTCCCGGCGGCGCCATGCAGGTGGGCCAGCAGCCCGCCCAAGTCAGAGCCCCTGCCCCGGTTTCACGTCCCGCAGTTCCAGCGCCTTCTTGGGGTCGCGCATCATCTGCGCCACCGGCGACTGGCGTTTCACGTCCTGGCGGTGGCGCAGGGTCAGCACGATGGCCCCGATCATCGCCACCAGCAGGATCAGGCCCGCCAGCTGGAACAGCAGGAAGTACTGGTCATACAGGATCATCCCCAGCGCCTCGGTGTTGTGGCGATCCACCGGCACCGGCTGCGCCAGCTGGCCCGCCGCCATCTCGGAGGCTTCCCAGGCGCCGAAGGCCATGGCCAGCTGCATCAGGATCACCAGGCCGATCAGCAGCGCCAGCGGCATGTATTTCGCCATCTCGGCCTTCAGCTCGGCGAAATCGACGTCGAGCATCATCACCACGAAGAGGAACAGCACCGCAACCGCGCCGACATAGACGATGACCAGCAGCATCGCGACGAATTCCGCCCCCATCAGCACGAACAGCCCGGCCGACGAGAGGAAGGCGAGGATCAGCCAGAGCACCGAGTGCACCGGGTTGCGGGAAATCACCGTGAACAGCCCGCCGGCAATGGCGCCAAGCGCGAACAGGTAGAAGGCGAAGACGATCATGTCTTGTCATCCTTTTTCTCGGCCATGACGGTGCGGGCGATGTCCATCGCCCGGCTCATGGCGGGAATGCCGGCGAACATCGACATCTGCGCGATGGTCTCGGCAATCTCTTCCTCGGTGGCCCCGGCCTCGAGCGCGTGGCGCACCGTCATGCGGAACGGCGTCTCGGCCTGCGCGCCCTGCATGGTCAGCCCGGCCAGCGTCAGCAGCAGGCGGGTCTTGGCGTCGAGCCCGTTCTTGGAGATGCCCTTGCCGAACCACATCTCCATCGCGTCCTTGGTCATGGTGGGCCAGAGGGACTCGAAGGATTTGGGATCGAACGAGGTCAGCGCGGGGTTGAACGCCCGCGCCATTTCCTGCGCCTGCTCCATCATCAGCTCGAAGGGGGTTTTCGCGTCGCTCATCGGTAGGGCGCATCCAGTTCGAGGTTGCGGGCGATCTCGGCCTCCCAGCGCTCGCCGTTCTCCAGCAGCTTGGCCTTGTCGTAGAACAGTTCCTCTCGCGTCTCGGTCGCGAACTCGAAGTTCGGTCCCTCGACGATGGCATCGACCGGACAGGCCTCCTGACAGAAGCCGCAATAAATGCACTTGGTCATGTCGATGTCGTAGCGCGTGGTGCGGCGGCTGCCGTCCTCGCGCGGTTCGGCGTCGATGGTGATGGCCTGCGCCGGGCAGATCGCCTCGCACAGCTTGCAGGCGATACAGCGTTCCTCGCCGTTCGGATAGCGGCGCAGCGCGTGCTCGCCCCGGAACCGCGGGCTGAGCGGCCCCTTTTCATGCGGGTAGTTCAGCGTCGCCTTAGGAGCGAAGAAATACTTCAGCCCCAGCCGGAACCCGACAAAGATATCCTGCAACAGGAAGTACTTGGCGGCGCGGCCGTAGTCGAAATCTGCCATCTTTGACCTCCTCAACTCCAGCGCGCGAAGGCGCCCCAGAACCAGTCGAATTTCGCGGCGAAGGCGACGAAGACCACCCAGCCCAGGCTGAACGGCAGGAACACCTTCCAACCCAGCCGCATCAGCTGGTCATAGCGGTAGCGCGGCACGATCGCCTTCACCATGGCGAACAGGAAGAAGAAGAACGCCATCTTGGCCACCATCCACAGCGCGCCGTCGGGCAGGCCCGGGATCGGCGACAGCCAGCCGCCGAAGAACAGCAGCGATGTCAGCGCGCACATCAGGAAGATGGCGATGTATTCGCCCGCCATGAACAGCAGGAAGGGCGTGGACGAGTATTCCACCTGGTAGCCCGCCACCAGTTCCGATTCCGCCTCTGGCAGGTCGAAGGGCGGGCGGTTCGTCTCGGCCAGCGCCGAGATGAAGAACAGGAAGACCATCGGGAAATGCGGCAGCCAGTACCAGCTGAAGAAGCCGTAGGCACCATCCTGCGCATTCACGATATCGCCGAAATTCAGCGATCCGGTCGAGATGATGACGCCGATGATGATCAGGCCGATCGACACCTCGTAAGAGATCATCTGCGCCGCCGAGCGCAGCGAGCCGAGGAACGGGTATTTGGAGTTCGACGCCCAGCCGCCCATGATGACGCCGTAGACCTCGAGCGAGGAGACGGCGAAGACATAGAGGATGGCCACGTTGATGTCCGACAGCACCCAGGTGTCGTTGAACGGGATCACCGCCCAGGCGATCATCGCCAGCACGAAACTGGTCATCGGCGCCAGCATGAAGACCGGGCGGTCGGCGCCGGCGGGGATCACCACCTCTTTCACGACGTATTTCAGCGCGTCGGCCACCGTTTGCAGCAGGCCGAAGACGCCCACCACGTTCGGCCCGCGCCGCATCTGGACGGCGGCCCAGATCTTGCGGTCGCCGTAGACGAGGAACAGCAGGCTCACCATGACGAAGCCCAGCACCGCCAGACATTGCGCGGTGATGATCACAAGTGTTCCCAGCGGCGTGCTCAGAAAATCAGCCATCCACGTCCCTCACACCATCGGTATTCCGTTTTCGGCGCAGGCCAGCGCCACCACTTCGGCGTCGAGCTTGACCAGCCCGGCGGGCAGCGCGGCCGAGATGGTGTAAACCGCATCTCCGTGCCAGAGGCCACCCTCTTCGTATACATTTGTGCGCAAATGCCGCGCAAAGCCGTAGCCCCGGATCAGCGCGTATTGCGCGGCGGCGCATTCGGCATAATCCTCGACATCCGCGCTGTCCCGTGCCCCGCGCATCTTCACCGCGAACTGCACCAGGTCGCCGTCAAGAAGGCGCGTCTCGATCCCTTCGTAGACCGGCGCGAACGGCCCCTTCGGCGGGGCCGCCTCGCAGGCGGTCAGGCCGGCCAGCGCCAGCACGGGGATCAGCGCACGCAGGGCCAAGGCCTACTCCGCCGCCAGCGGCGCCTGGGCCCGGGCCTTGGCGTTGCGCGACAGTTCGGCCATCAGTTCCGAGGCGCGCGCGATCGGATTGGTCAGGTAGAAGTCGCGGATCGCATAGCGGAAATCCGCATCCCCCAGCTTGCCCGCCTCGACCGGCTGCCAATCGTTCTCGATCACCTGGTCGACCTGTTTCAGATGCGGCACCGCTTTGACCAGCGCCTGCCGCAGCTGCGCCAGGCTGTCCCATGCTTGCGTCGCACCGATCTCGGCGGACAGCGCGCGCAGGATCGCCCAGTTCTCTTTCGCCTCGCCGGGGGCAAAGCCAGCGCGCAGCGCCAGTTGAGGGCGGCCTTCGGTGTTGACGAACAGGCCCGGCTCCTCGGTATAGGCTGCGCCGGGCAGGATAACGTCGGCCCGATGCGCGCCACGGTCGCCGTGGCTGCCCTGGTAGATCACGAACGCGCCCTCGCCGATCTCGACCTCGTCTGCGCCGAGGTTGTAGATCACGTCCGCCTCTTGCACGGTCGCCATGCCGCGGTCGTTGACCGCGCCCACGTCCAGCGCGCCCACGCGCGACGCCGCCGTGTGCAGCACCAGCAGCCGGTCCGACAGGGCCATGGCCGCGCCCAGCACCGCCGCGCCGTCCGCCTCTGTCAGCGCACCCATGCCGACGACCACGATGGCGCCCTCGGACGCCTTGACCGATGCCAGCGCCTTGCGTCCCGCGCCGCATTCCTCGACCGGGTAGGTCAGGTCGACCGCCGGGCCGACGCGCTTGACCGTCGCGCCGCGCGCCCAGGCCTTACGGATGCGGGCGTTCAGCACCGGTGCTTCCTCGCGCGGGTTGGTGCCGATCAGGATGATTTCCTTCGCCGTGTCGATGTCTTCGATGGCGACAATGCCGACATAGGCCGAGCGGTTGCCGGCGGGCAGCCTGGCCCCGTCGGTGCGGCATTCCACGGCGCCGCCCTGCCCCTCGATCAGTTGTTTCAGCGCGAACGCCGCCTCGACCGGGGCAAGGTCGCCCACCAGGCCCGCCAGTTTTTTCGCGCCCCTGATCGCTTCGCCAGCCTTGGCCAGCGCCTCGGGCCACGTGGCCGGGCGCAGCTTGCCGTTCTCGCGCACGTAAGGACGATCAAGCCGCTGCCGACGCAGCCCGTCCCAGACAAAGCGTGTCTTGTCGGAAATCCATTCCTCGTTCACGCCGTCATGATTCCGAGGCAGGAAACGCATGACCTCGCGCCCCTTGGTGTCGACGCGGATGTTCGACCCCAGCGCGTCCATCACGTCGATGGATTCGGTCTTGGTCAGTTCCCACGGACGGGCGGTGAAGGCATAGGGCTTCGACACCAGCGCGCCCACCGGGCACAGGTCGATGATGTTGCCCTGGAGATTCGAATCGAGCGTCTGGTTCAGATACGAGGTGATCTCCGAATCCTCGCCACGACCGGTCTGACCCATCTGGGTGATTCCCGCGACCTCGGTGGTGAATCGCACGCAGCGGGTGCATGAGATGCAGCGCGTCATGTGGGTTTCGACCAGCGGGCCGAGATCGAGATCGTCCACCGCGCGCTTGGGTTCGCGGAAGCGCGAGAAATCGACGCCATAGGCCATCGCCTGGTCCTGCAGGTCGCATTCGCCGCCCTGGTCGCAGATCGGGCAATCCAGCGGGTGGTTTATGAGCAGGAACTCCATCACCCCTTCGCGGGCCTTCTTGACCATCGGGCTGTTGGTCTTGACCACCGGCGGCTGGCCTTCGGGGCCGGGGCGCAGGTCGCGCACCTGCATGGCGCAGGAGGCCGCCGGTTTCGGCGGGCCGCCCACCACCTCGACAAGGCACATCCGGCAATTGCCCGCGATGGACAGCCGCTCATGGTAGCAGAAGCGCGGCACTTCGATCCCGGCCTCTTCGCAGGCCTGGATGAGGGTCATCGCCCCGTCCACCTCGATCTGGATCCCGTCGATGATGATCTTGCGCAAATCGGACATGCAGAGCCCTTCCGATGGCCTAAATTTCCCATGGCCGCCCTGCGCCGCCGGCGAGACGGCGCGCGGTCGGGGGCGTTCTACCCCGGCACATCGCTTGATGAAAGGTGCGATTGCACCGCACAGGCGGGAAAAATCGACGCGGGCAGCGCAAGTTACATGCGCCGCCCTGAATGTGTGATCACAAATCGAGCAAGGGAACGCCGCGCCGCAGCGTCACACGACGTCCGTCAGCGCAGCAGGCGGCCGATGGCGCTATCACTGGCGATCTCGGCCTTGCCGAAGGCGCAGAGTTCGCCCTTGTCCTTCGCATCGACGCCCTTGCTGGCCAGGTAGGCCGTGGCCTTGGCGCGCATCCGGTCCTTTTCGGATTTCGACGTCACGTAGGCGTCGATCTCGTCCTCGGTATAGCCCAGCGACTCGGCCCGCGATTTAAGGGCGTTGATCGTGGTATAAGCGAGGATCAGGCGGGCATTGATGCCATCGCAGGTCTTGCGGATCTCGTCGGCGATGGCGATCGCCATCAGGGCGTTGTCTATCTCGGCCACGTCGCGCAGCGGCGGCTTGGCGGCGGCCGGCAGGGCCAGCGCGGCACAGAGAAGAACGGTCGGAACAAGGCGCATACGGCCCTCCTGCTCGTTGGAGTTTTCCCAGAAATGGGGCGCAGGGGCCGTGATATTCAATAGCGCGGCACGGTTATCGTGCCCGGCGGGCGGCAACCCGCGCAGGACTCAGCCCGGAATGTCGCGGCAGACGCCAGTCAGCACCAGCGAGTCGCCGTCGATCACCGGGCCGGTCTCGATGCTGTCTGGGCCGCGGGTCCAGTCGATTTCGGACGTGCCGTAGTAGCGCAGGCAATGCTGGATCGCCTCGTATTCGGCCGCAAGCGCCGCGCCTTGCAGCGAGGCCGTCACCGGGCGCGCGGTGGCCACGAAATTCGAGCGGTCCGAGCGTTCGACCGCCTTGGCGCTGCCACGGAACCGCTGGCCGTCGAACAGGATTTCCTCGCGGCCCGAGCCACGCCCGCAGCCAGCCACGGTCAGCGCCACCAGTCCCAGGATCACGGCATGTTTCATGGCCAAAGCCCCCCTCGATTGCGCCGGACTGTCGCCCGTGGGCGCGCGATGGTCAAGCACAGGCATGCGTCTTCCACAGGCCGGCCTCCTTGAGCCAGCCCCAGCCAAAGGCATGGTCGCTGTCGCCGTGTGTCTTGCGGTGCGCCAGCCGGTCCAGCGCCTCGGCCTGTGTCGGCCGGTGGCCCTCGGCAACCCGCCACATGACGAAATGCTGCTCTCCCAGCACCTCGAACCACTCCTTCCGGCGGTCGTAGAACTGCTTGTGGATCGTCCCCCAGACGAAACGGTCGAGGCTGTCCACGTCCTCCCACACCGTCAGGTTGGTGACGAATTGCGGATCGTTGCCGATGGCGTTTTCGGTGTTGCCCGTCCCCGGTTCTCCCGAGCCCTCCATCATCCAGACGAAGCCCGGCATCCGCTTGCCCAGCCCGTTCACCCGGTCGAGATTCGCCATGAACTCGGACACGCGCGGGTCGTCGGTGGGGGCGGCAAGGCGGCCGATGTTCAGTTGCGCAAGATGCATAGCGTCACTGGGTATATTTTTCGGCCGTCTGCCAGTCGAACGCAGCGGGGCTCGGCCCGTTGGCCCGCAGAAACTCAAGCTTTTCGTAAGCTTCTTCCATCGTCGGGCGCGCCGCGGGATCAGTGTTCCAAAGCACCATCATCGGCTCGTTGGGTTCATGGAACCATTCCGATTTCCGGGCATAGAACTTGCCGTGCAGGGTGTCCCAAACAAAGTGCCTGAGGCTGTCCAGATCATCCCAGATCGACAACGTCCGAGCAGCGGGAACCGGCACGGGAGCGAGTGTTTCGTAATCCGAGAAGCGCCAGACATAGCCCTTGCTGCGCTCGGCCACGGCATAGACCGTTGCAATCCCGTCCACGAACGCTTGCACCTCAGGTTCCCCATGCGGCGCCTTCAGCAGTCCATAGGTGTGGACTGCGATGCTCATTCCGCCGCGACCGCGCTCACGCGCCCGGTCTGCTGCGCCTTGATGCGGTCCTCGATCTCGTCGCGGAAGTTGCGGATCAGGCCCTGGATCGGCCAGGCCGCCGCGTCGCCAAGGGCGCAGATCGTGTGGCCCTCGACCTGCTTGGTCACGTCCCAGAGCATGTCGATTTCCTCGGGGTCGGCGTTGCCTTTCACGAGCCGCTCCATCACCCGCATCATCCAGCCGGTGCCCTCGCGGCAGGGCGTGCACTGGCCGCAGCTTTCGTGCTTGTAGAATTTCGACAGCCGCCAGATCGCCTTGATGATGTCGGTGGACTGGTCCATCACGATGACCGCCGCGGTGCCCAGGCCAGAGCCCAGCTCGCCGCGCAGGTAGTCGAAGTCCATGATGGCGTCCTTCATCTTCTCGCCGCGCACGCAGGGCACGGACGAGCCGCCGGGGATCACCGCCTTGAGGTTGCCCCAGCCGCCGCGAATCCCGCCGCAATGCTTTTCGATCAACTCCTCGAAGGGGATCGACATCGCCTCTTCGACGACGCAGGGGTTGTTCACGTGGCCCGAGATGGCGAACAGTTTCGTCCCTGCGTTGTTCTGCCGCCCGAAGGACGAGAACCATTCAGGCCCGCGCCGCAGGATCGTCGGGACGACGGCGATGGATTCGACGTTGTTCACCGTGGTCGGGCAGCCATAGAGGCCCGAGCCCGCCGGGAACGGCGGCTTCATCCGGGGCATGCCCTTCTTGCCTTCGAGGCTTTCCAGCAGCGCGGTTTCCTCACCGCAGATATAGGCGCCGGCGCCGTGATGCAGATACAAGTCGAAATCCCAGCCGGATTTTGCGGCATTCTTGCCCAGCAGGCCCGCGTCATAGGCCTCGTCGATCGCGGCCTGAAGCGCCTCGCGCTCGCGGATGTATTCGCCGCGGATATAGATGTAGCAGGCATGGGCCTGCATTGCGAAACTGGCGATCAGGCAGCCCTCGACCAGCGTATGCGGGTCATGGCGCATGATCTCGCGGTCCTTGCAGGTGCCGGGCTCGGATTCGTCGGCGTTGACCACGAGGTAGCTGGGCCGCCCGTCCGATTCCTTGGGCATGAAGGACCATTTCAGCCCGGTCGGGAAACCCGCCCCGCCCCGGCCGCGCAACCCGCTGGCCTTCATCTGGTCGATGATCCAGTCGCGCCCCTTCTGGAGGATGCCCGCCGTGCCATCCCAGTGGCCGCGCGCCTTGGCGCCCGCGAGGGTGCGGTCGTGCATGCCGTAGATGTTGGTGAAGATGCGGTCCTTGTCTTCCAGCATGGATCAGTCCTTGTTGTTCCGGCGCTCGCGCCAGAGGCCGTATATCATCCAGATTGCAAAGGCAAAGCCCGCGAGGGCCGCCATGTCGAAAAGGGCCAGCGTGCGGTGGGTCCACCCCGCGCTGGCCCCGATCGCCGTCGCGGCGATCCAGGCCATACCGGTGCCCGCGATCACCAGGGCGATCTGGCGCCCCTTGCGGTTGTGCGAGTCCCGGTCCGGCATCGTTCCTCCGTCAGGCGCCGATCAGCGCACGGGCCTGCGCCGCCCAGTCGTCGCGCAGGGCGCGGCCACGGGTGGCGGGAATCGTCTCGTCGATCCGGGCGGCGTCGGTCTCGGTCATCGCCGCCAGCTGGTCGAGATGCCAGATGCCCTCGGCGTTCAGCGCCTCGGCCAGTTTCGGGCCGACACCCTTGATCGCCGTCAGGTCGTCTCCCGCTCCGCCGCGCGGCGCGTCGAGACGCACGAAAACGGGTGCGGGTTTGGCCGCGGGATCTGCTTTCGGCTCGGGCTGGACCGACGCGGTTTCGACCACAGGCGCGGGCTGGGCCACGGGCGTAGTCTCGATAACGGGCGCGGGTGTGGCGACCGGCGCGGCCTCGACCACCGACGTGGTCTCGACAACGGGCGCGGGTTTGGCGACCGGCGCGGCCTCGACCACCGGTTCGGGTGTGTCGACGGCCTTTGCCACCGGTTGAGCCGGTTCGGTCACGGCGACGGTCTCGGCCACCGGCGCGGTGGGCTCCACCGGATGCGGCCGCACAAATGCTGGCGCGGCCGGCTTGGCTGCAGCGGTTCGGCGCGTCTTTGCCGGCGCGCAGGGGCTGGACAGCGATGCCAGGAATGTCGCCGGCGCAAACATGGCGCGAAACATCTGGTTCTGGAAATGCAGCGCGAGTTCGGCCTGCGTACCCCAGAAGCGGAACATCGGGCCGTAATCGGGTGTCGCATATCCTTGGGGATTGAGTCTGATCACGTCATGGCTCCCATGTGAAAGCAGGCGCGGCCTATCCGCGCCTCGTCAGCGCCGTTCCTCCCCGACAGTGCCATGCGAGGGGTCGCACAGCCCGACGCGCCGTGCAATGCCCCGTCTCGTCGCAGGGGCGGCCCAAAGGCCGCGCCGGTATCCATGCGCCGCGCGATAGTCGCCTACCGGCCCGCGACCAGCGCCTTGGCCTGGCCGACCCAGTCGTCGCGGGTGACGCGGCCCTTGAAGCCCTCGAGGTTGGCGTCCATCCACGCCACCTCTGCCGGGCCCCAACTGGCGATCTGGTCGAAGTGAAAGACGCCCATACTGTGGCAAAGCTGTTCCAGCTTCGGCCCGATTCCCTTGATGTCCTTCAGGTTGTCCGGCCCGCCTTCGCGCGCGGCGGACAGCATGGCCGGCCTGGTCCCCTCGCCGGCCTCGGCCGCTGCGGGCGCAGGGGCCGCTGCGGATGCGGGCGCGGCTGCGCCTTGGTATTTCCAGCTGCCCTTGCGCCCTGCAAGGTCGGCCTCGCCGGCCAGCGCCTTGCTGGGCTGGATCACGGGTTCTGCGGCGGCGGGTGCCGTCGCGGCGGGCTTGGCGGCCGCTGCGGGCGCCTCGGCCTTCGGGGCCGGCGCGGCGGCAGGTGCTGCGTGACCCGTCTCGCCAAGCGGCGGCGGCACGGCACGCATGCCGCGATCCTCGCCCGGCTTCACCTCGCCCGCCTTGGGCAGCGGCTGGCAAAAGATCCAGCCCATCAACAGGCCGAGCCCCGCAAAGAGCACGGCGCTGAGAAAGACCGAGGCTATGAAGCCCTGGCCGCCCAGCACGATGAGCAGGATGAAGGCAAGCAGGCCCGCCCCGGCCGCCAGTGCCCAGCAGCCCAAGGCGCAGCTGAATCCGCCGTTGTTGTCGTTCATCGCATCACTCCCTGTCCGTGTTCGGGTCTGTCACAGGTCGTGAACACAACCCTTCTATGCGCGACCAGAGAAATCCGTCTCGCCGCCCGAGGCAAGGATTTTCGCCTGCGCGATCCAGTCGTCACGGGTGACGCGGCCCTTGAACCCTTCGAGATTCGCATCAACCCAGGCCACTTCGTCGGGGGTCCAGGCGGCGATCTGGTCGAAATGGTAAAAGCCCAGCTGGTGGCAAAGCTGCTCCAGCTTGGGGCCGATCCCCTTGATCTTCTTAAGATCGTCGGCCTTATCGTCGCGCGGAGCGGCGAGCGTCGCGGGCTTGGTGCCCAGGGACTCGGCCGGGGTAGCAGCCGCGACATCCTCTTTTGGTCGCACATCGGGCTCGGGCTTTGCCTTGGCCTTGACGTTGGGGGCAGCGCCCGGCACCTCGGACCGCTTGTCCGACGCATCGCCGGCCCGCGTCGGTGCGGCCGACGCATTGGCCGCCCCGCGCATCCCCGAGGCATCGCCCCAAGGCGCGCGTAGCGGAACCTCGGTGCCGTCGATGCGCTTGACCGTGTCGCCGATATCCGCCGCCAGCTGCGCGCTGGCGTTCAGCTTGATCGAGGCGTTGACGAATTCCGTCAGCGAGGTGATCCCCGAGGCGGGCTCCGCCGCGAACCGCCCGTTCTGCGGCCCGGCCTGCGGCACCTCGCCCCTCGCCAGCGCATCCAGCAGGGCGCGCAGCTTGTCGGCGGTCAGGTCCTCGTAATAGTCCTTGCCGATCTGGGCCATCGGCGCGTTGGCGCAGGCGCCCAGGCACTCGACCTCTTCCCAGCTGAACTTGCCGTCGGCCGACAGCGCATGCGCCTTGTCGGCGATCTTTTCGCGGCAGACGGCGATCAGGTCCTCGGCGCCGCAGATCATGCACGATGTCGTGCCGCATATCTGCACATGCGCCACGCTGCCCACCGGCTGTAGCTGGAACATGAAGTAGAAGGTCGCCACCTCGAGCGCGCGGATATAAGGCATGCCCAGCATGTCGGCGACTTGCTCGATCGCGGGGCGGGTCAGCCAGCCTTCCTGTTCCTGCGCGCGCCAGAGCAGCGGAATGATCGCGCTGGCCTGGCGGCCCGGCGGATATTTCGTGATCTGCTCGCGCGCCCAGGCCTGGTTGGCGGGCGTGAAGGCGAAACCTTCGGGTTGCTCGGGGTGCAGACGTCTCAGCATCTCATCTTCCTTGCCTCGGGCCACGCCGCCTTGGCGGGCGCGGCTGCGGTCTCAGGTCTGGGCGGGGGCGGCGGGCTGCGGCGTGGCGGCGGGCGTGCAGGCCCCCGTCACAAGGCGCACGCCGCCATTCGACAGGCTGACCGCCTCTTTCAGCGAGACCTTGTATTGCGCGATCTCGATCAGCTTGGCGCGCGGCATGCCGGTCTGCAATTCGACCGGTTGGTAATCGCTTTCGTCCACGAGGTCGCAGCCGATCGAGGCCACGGCGGTGTCGAACAGCGCGATATCGGTCTGTGACACGCCCTGCGGCGGAACGCAGGCGGCGGTCAGGGCCAGGGCGGCCAGGGCTGCGGCGGTCTTCTTCATGTCGAGCGTCCCTCTTGGCCGCCTCAGCGGTCGATTTCCCCGAACACGACATCCATCGTGCCGATGATCGCCGCAACGTCGGCCAGTTGGTGGCCCGAGGCCACATGGTCCATCGCCTGCAGGTGCAGGAAGCCCGGTGCGCGCAGCTTGGCGCGGTAGGGCTTGTTCGTGCCATCCGCCACCAGGTAGACGCCGAATTCGCCCTTGGGCGCCTCGACCGCGGCATAGACCTCTCCCGCCGGGACGTGGAAACCCTCGGTATACAGCTTGAAGTGATGGATCAGCGATTCCATCGACGTCTTCATGTCCGCCCGCGACGGCGGCGTGAACTTGCCCCGCGCCTGGATGTCGGTCTGCGCCTCGGGCTCGCGCAGCTTGGCGACAGCCTGGAGGATGATCTTCACGCTTTCGCGCATCTCGGCCATGCGGACCAGATAGCGGTCATAGCAGTCGCCGTTCTTGCCGATGGCGACCTGGAAGTCGAACTCGTCGTAGCACTCATAGGGTTGCGCGCGGCGCAAATCCCAGGCGAGGCCAGAGCCGCGCACCATCACGCCGGAGAAGCCCCACTCGTTGATCTCGGCCTCGGAAATCACACCAATATCGCAGTTGCGCTGCTTGAAGATGCGGTTCTCGGTCAGCAGGTCGTCGATATCCTGCAACTTGGCGGGGAATTCCTGCGCCCAGGTCTCGATATCGTCGATCAGTTCCGGCGGCAGGTCCTGGTGGACGCCGCCGGGGCGGAAATAGGCGGCGTGCAGGCGCGCCCCGCAGGCGCGCTCGTAGAACACCATCAGCTTCTCGCGTTCCTCGAAGCCCCAGAGTGGCGGGGTCAGCGCGCCCACGTCCATCGCCTGCGTGGTGACATTCAGCAGGTGGTTCAGAACACGGCCGATTTCCGAATACAGCACCCGGATCAGCGAGGCCCGGCGCGGCACCTCGATGCCGCAGAGCCGCTCTATGGCCAGGCACCAGGCGTGTTCCTGGTTCATCGGCGCCACGTAATCCAGCCGGTCGAAATAGGGCAGGTTCTGCAGGTAGGTGCGGCTTTCCATCAGCTTTTCGGTGCCGCGATGCAGCAGGCCGATATGCGGGTCGCAGCGTTCCACGATCTCGCCGTCCAGCTCCAGCACCAGGCGAAGAACGCCATGCGCCGCAGGATGTTGCGGGCCGAAGTTGATGTTGAAATTGCGGATTTTCTGTTCGCCTTGCAGCGCGTCCACGCTGCCGTCGTCGAATTTGGAGCCGTCCATCATGGTGCCTTACTCCCGTTCGTCCAGCCGGGCCATGGTGCGGAACACCTTGGTCAGCAGTTTCCACGATCCGCCTTCGCGGACAAAGCCCAGGTGATCCTCGTAACGCAGCGGCGGCACGTCGACCCAAAGGTGAACGCGCGCGATCTCGCCACCCGCCACGTCGATCCCGAGGATTTCATACGACGGTTCGCCCTCGGCCCCCTGGCGCCCGCTGACGCGCGCCAGATACCCGGCCTTGTCCCAGTAGGTGAACCCATCCGGGCCGACCATCGTCATGTTGAACCGGTCGTGGCACAGCGTCTCGAAAACCTCGGGCCGCGCATGATAAACCGCCTCGCCATAGGCGTGGGCGGCGGCGAGCACCTCGGCATAAGCGTCGCTCATGCCTTGCCCCCGGTCTTTTCATCGCCCGGCAGCACGTATTTCGCGCCTTCCCACGGCGACATGAAATCGAACTGGCGGTATTCCTGCACCAGCGAAACGGGTTCGTAGACGACGCGCTTCTGCTCTTCGTCGTAGCGCACCTCGGTATAGCCGGTGGTCGGGAAGTCCTTGCGCAGCGGGTAACCGCGAAAGCCGTAGTCCGTCAGGATGCGGCGCAGGTCCGGGTGGCCCGAGAACAGCACGCCGAACATGTCGAAGACCTCACGCTCGAACCAGTTGGCCGAGGGATGCACCGTCACGATCGAGGGGACCATCTCGTCCTCGCGGATGCTGGCGCGCAGGCGGATGCGGTGGTTCTGGTACATCGACAGGAAATGATACACCACGTCGAACCGCTTGGGCCGCTGCGGCCAGTCCACGCCGGTGATATCCACCAGCGACGAAAACCGGCAGCTGGGATCGGTCTTGAGGAACTCGGCAAAGCCGCGGATGTTGGCGGGCGCCACGTCGACGGTCAGCTCGCCGTGATCCACGCTCCAGCCAAGGACGCAATCGGGGCGCTTCGCCTCGATATACGCGCCAAGCTCTTTCAGGGCCTCGGTCATCACATTCTCCCTCAGCGCACCAGGGTGCCGGTGCGGCGGATCTTCTTCTGCAACGCCATGATGCCATACAGCAGCGCCTCGGCCGTGGGCGGGCAGCCTGGCACGTAGACATCCACCGGCACGATGCGGTCACAGCCGCGCACCACGGAATAGCTGTAGTGATAATAGCCCCCGCCATTGGCGCAGGAGCCCATGCTGATGACATAGCGCGGTTCCGGCATCTGGTCGTAGACCTTGCGCAGCGCCGGGGCCATCTTGTTGGTCAGGGTGCCCGCCACGATCATCAGGTCGGACTGGCGCGGGCTGGCGCGCGGCGCCGTGCCAAAGCGTTCAAGGTCGTAGCGCGGCATCGAGGTGTGCATCATCTCGACCGCGCAGCAGGCCAGGCCGAATGTCATCCAGTGCAGCGAACCGGTGCGCGCCCAGTTGATGATGTCCTCGGTCGAAGTCAGCAGGAACCCCTTGTCCGACAGCTCGCGGTTGAGGTCCTGCACGGCAACCTCGCGGTCCGCGCCGGCGGTGTTGGCTCCGGTCATCACTCCCATTCCAGCGCCCCCTTCTTCCACTCGTAGGCAAAGCCGATGGTCAGCACGGCCAGAAAGACCATCATCGACCAGAACGCCGTCATCGAGATGTCGCCAAAGGCCACGGCCCACGGGAACAGGAAGGCGATTTCAAGGTCGAAGATGATGAACAGGATCGACACCAGGTAGAAGCGCACGTCGAATTTCATCCGCGCGTCGTCGAAGGCATTGAATCCGCACTCGTAGGCGCTGACCTTTTCCGGGTCGGGGTTGCGCACCGCGATCACCACGGCGGCAAGGATCAACACCAGGCCAAGCCCGATGGCGATGGCCAGAAAGACGAGGATGGGCAGGTATTCCCTCAGCATCTCTTCCACGGGGTGGCACCTCCTTGGGCCTGCGGTCGGGATCGGGCGGACTCCTCTCTGGGCGGTCCGCGCCGTGTCGCGTCACTGTTACCGCTGCGCCGCGGCAGGGTCAACCGCGGCCCGACATATTCAGAAAGATGAAAGTTGTTGCATTTCAGTCGGTTGAGTCTGAAATCCCAAGCGCGACAAATGGATGCGCCCTGTCCTGGCATGCGTTGGCATACGGCGCCCCGGCATCAGCCCACCGCCATGACATAAAGCGCCAGCGCGACCATCACAGTCGTGACCGGCCCCCAGAGCGCACGCTCGGGCCGCGAGGGGGTGATCCAGTTCACCGCGCAACTCAGCCCCGACACCGCGAGGGCCGCCCAGCCCGTCCAGCGCGGCCAGCCCAGCCCCGGGAACCCCGCCGCCGACAGGATCGCCAGCGCCATGAAAAGCAGGATCGGGATCGACAGCGCCGCCATGACCCGCCCCTTGGGATCGAGTCGGCCTTCGACCCGCCCGCCTTGTGTCCAGGCGCCCAGCGGCGCGCCGGCGATCAGCGCGACCTGGAAGAACACCAGCGCAAGGCAGCCCGTGGCGTAAAGATGCGCGATCTGTGCCGTCATGTCTGCGTCACCTTTCCTGATGGAACCCTTACGCCGGGTTCACCCCGGACCCAATGTTTCGCGCGCGAAACATTGAGGCAGCAAAGCTGACCTTTTCAAGGGCGCACCCACCCGCCGGGCGGGCCGTCACCCCGCCTGCCCCGACCACGGCGCGGGCCGCTTGTCGAAGAAGGCCGCGATGCCCGCCTGCGCCTCGGCGCTTTCCCAGCGCCGCGCCAGCGCGTCGATGGCGGCGTCGACGTCCTCGGTCCGCACGGCTCCGGCCAGCGACCGCAACAGCGCCTTGGCCTCGCGCACCGCGCCCGGCGCGCAGGCGAGATAGGGCGCGACCTCGGCCTCCACCGCCTCGTCCAGCGCCTCCGCGCCGACGACCCGCGCCAGCAGGTCCAGCGAAACCGCCTCCTCCGCGCCAAAGACCCGCGCGTTCATGAAGACCCGGGACGCCCGCACCGCCCCCATCCGGGCGATGACGTAAGGCCCGATATTGGCCGGGATCAGGCCCAGTCGCGTTTCGGTAAAGCCGAACTTCAACCCAGTGACGCCAATGCAGACGTCGCAGACCGCCATCAGCCCCAGCCCGCCGCCAAAGGCGTTGCCCTGCACCCGCCCGATCAGAGGTTGCGGCAGCGCGTGCAGTGCCCCCAGCGCCTGGGCGATGCGGGCCGACTCGCGCCGCCGCGTGGCGGTCTCCATCTCGAACTGTTCCCGCATCCAGGCGAGGTCGCCCCCGGCGCAAAAGCTCGGCCCCCGCGCCGCCAGCACGACGACCCGCACGCTGTCATCCTGCGCAAGCCGCCCAGCCGCGTCCTGCAATTCGGTCAGCATCTGCGCCGAGAGCGCGTTGTGCTTATCCGCCCGCGCCAGCCACAGCGACGCCACGCCGCGCCCGTCGCGGGTTTCCTCGATGAACTCAGCCATCCTCGCCCTCCTTGCGCATCAGCGCCATCTGGAACCGTTGCTCATTGCCGCTCGGGGTCACGTGTACGAACCGCTCGGCATGGTCCAGCCGCAGGCCCAGCGCCTGCGCCAGGTCCTCGGACGACCAGCGCTGCACCGGCAGCCCGCTGCATCGTTCCGGCCCGTCGGGCGCGAAGGTTGCAACCACCGCCGCCCCGCCCGGCGCGAGCGCGCGGTGCAGCACCGCCGCGTAGGCCGCCTGCCCCGCCGCGGTCGTCAGGAAGTGGAACACCGCCCGGTCATGCCACAGCGCATATCCGCCCGGCTCCGGCCGCCAGGCGGTGACGTCGCCCGCGATCCAGTCGACCCGTTCGGCCAACGGTCCCAGCCGCGACTGTGACGTTGCCAGCGCGACTGGAGACAGGTCCAGCACCGTGACCGGCCCCAGCCCCCGCGCGAGCAGCGCATCGACCAGAAGCGAGGCGCCGCCACCCACGTCGACCACCGCCTGCCCCGGCCGCAGCCCGGCCCGGTCGAGCAGCGCCAGTGAGCGCACGGGATCGGCCTCGAACCAGCTCAGCGCCTCGGCGCTCCTGGCATAGGCCCTGTCCCAATGTCCCGGGTCGCTCATTACCGCCCCCGCATCGCCTGCGCCATCGCCGCCGCCCGCTCCAGCACCGCGCGGTCCAGCCCGGTCTCGAACCCCCGCCCCACAAGGAAGTCATGCACCGCCTCCGTCGCCACGTTGCCCGCAGCCCCAGGCGCATAGGGACAGCCGCCCAGCCCGCCCACCGCCGCGTCGAAGACCCGCAGCCCGCGCGCCAGCGCCACCGCGACATTATCCAGCGCCCGGCCCGCCGTGTCGTGGAAATGCCCGGCCAGCTGCCCGGGCCCGATTTCCTGCAAAACCGCATCCAGCATGGCATCCACCGCCTCGGGCCGGCCGCGGCCGATCGTGTCGCCGAGGCTGATCTCGTAGCAGCCCATCTCGCGCAGCGCCGCCACCACCCGCGCCACCGAGGCCGGCGCCACCGCACCGTCATAGGGGCATTCCACCACGCAGGAGACATAGCCACGCACCGGCAGGCCCGCCGCCCGCGCCGCATCGGTCACCGGCACGAACCGCGCGAGGCTTTCGTCCACGCTGGCGTTGATGTTTGCACGGCTGAACCCTTCGGAGGCCGACCCGAACACCGCCACCTCGTCGACCCCGGCCTCGAGCGCGCGTTCCAGCCCTTTGAGGTTCGGCGTCAGCGCCGCGTAGGACACGCCCGGGACGCGTGTGATAGCAGCCAGAACCTCGGCGCTGTCGGCCATCTGCGGCACCCATTTCGGGCTGACGAAAGAGGCGCATTCGATCCGCCGGAACCCCGCCCCCGACAGGCAATCGACCAGCGCGACCTTGTCGGCGGTCGGGATCAGCGCCTTTTCGTTCTGAAGCCCGTCGCGCGGCCCCACCTCGAAGATCTCGACGAACTCACCCATGCCGCGCCCCTTGCTCCATCTTGCCGGACAAATTTCCGTCGAAGGCGCTCGCAGGCGCCACCCATGCAGTTTTCGTATCCGCGCGCCGGCTCACGCTTCCGGCACCGGATAGAAGTCCCGGTCATAGAACCGCTGCGGCCCCTCGCGCTCCACCGCCCGCTGGTAGGCCGGTCGCGCCTCGATCCGGGCCTTGTAGGCCAGCAGCCGCGGGAATTCCTCCATCCGCACGTAATAGGGCGCGGCGAACAGGTTGAAGCCCATCATGATATCCGCCGCCGAAAAGCCGGAGGGCAACAGCCAGTCACGCCCCTCCAGCGCCGTCTCCATGCCGCGCAGCGTCTGGCGCAGCCGCGCGACCGTCAGCTTGACCACGATCGGCGAGGGTTTCGCCGGCGGCCGCAGGAAGACCATCTGGAGATTCAGGTTCTCGATCAGGCTCGCCATCGTCTCGGCGTAGTGGATCCATTGCAGCCAGCGCGGCCGCTCCGGGTTGCCCGGCATCCGCGCGAGGCCGGGGGCAAAGGTTTCGGCCAGGTATTCGACGATTGCGCCCGACTCGCTCATTTCGAGCACGTCGAACTCGATCGCCGGGATGCGCACCGCCGGCGAGACTCGGGCCAGCCCGCTTTCGGCCATCTCGCGGGTGCCGATCCGGTGCTCGATCACCTCGAGCCCGCCGAACCTGTCGACGCCGATCTCCTCGATCAGCCAGAGCACCCGGAACGAACGCCCGTATTGCACGTGATGCAGGCGGATCATGCCGCGTCCTCCTCTTCCAGCCGGATCAGCGGCGCGCCCGCCTCGACCTGGTCGCCGGCGGCCACCAGCACCTCGGCCACCACGCCATCGCGCGCGGCCTGCATCGTGTGCTCCATCTTCATCGCCTCGAGCACCGCCAGCCGGTCGCCCGCAGCCACGGCCTGCCCGGCATGGACATGCACCTTCACCACCCGGCCCGGCATCGGCGCGCGGGTCAGCCCATCGCCCGCCCCCGCCGCCGAGGCACGCTCCAGCGGGTCGGGCAGGTCGAAGGCCAGACCGAACCGGTCGAACACCGTAACCCGAAGCGGCGCCACATGCACCTCGGGCGCGGGCCCGCCGTCCAGCCGAAGGGCGCCGCCCTGCCATTCGGCCAGAACCTCGGCCTCGCCGATGGCGATCCGCGCCCGGTCTGGTCCCTCCGCGCGCAGGACACAGTCAACGACCTCGTCGCCGTGGCGCAAAGTCACCCGCCGCGCCAGCGGTGCCCAGAGCGCAAAGCCCCGGTCCCAGCCACCCGGCGCATCCAGCCCGGTCGCCGCCAGCGCGGCGCGCGCCCAATGGCGCGGCTCGGCCCGCGGCTCGGCGGCCAGCGCGGACAGGTCGCGCGCGATCAGCCCGGTATCCACGTCGCCGGCGGCGAACCCCTCGTGTCGCGCGAGGGCGCCCAAAAAGGCGAGGTTCGTCACCGTTCCCGCCACGCGGCAGCCCTCGAGCCCGCGCGCAAGCTGCCGCAGCGCCACCGCGCGGGTCGGCCCATGCACGATCACCTTGGCGATCATCGGATCGTAGAACGGCGAGATCGCATCGCCCGACCGCACGCCGCTGTCGGCGCGCACACCCTCGGGGAAGGACAGATGCGCCAACGTTCCGGTCGCCGGCAGGAACCCCGCCGGCACGTCCTCGGCGTAAAGCCGCGCCTCGAAGGCATGGCCAGTGATGGAAAGCTCCTCCTGCCGCAGAGGCAGCGGTTCGCCCGCCGCGACGCGGATCTGCCATTCCACCAGGTCCACGCCGGTGATCCCCTCGGTCACCGGGTGCTCGACTTGAAGGCGCGTGTTCATCTCCATGAACCAGAACCCATTGGGCCGCAGGCCGTCGCTGCCGTCCACGATGAACTCGACCGTGCCCGCGCCGCGATAGCCGATCGCCTCGGCGGCTCGCACCGCGGCTGACCCCATCGCTGCGCGCATCTCGGGCGTCATGCCGGGCGCGGGGGCCTCCTCGATGACCTTCTGGTGGCGGCGTTGCAACGAGCAGTCGCGTTCGAACAGATGCACCGCGCGCGTGCCGTCGCCAAAGACCTGCACCTCGATGTGGCGCGGCTTCTCGACGAATTTCTCGATCAGAACGGAGTCGTTGCCGAAGGCGGTGCGCGCCTCGGCCTTGGCGCGTTCCAGCGCGTCGACGAAACCGGCGGGTGTCTCGACCAGCCGCATGCCCTTGCCGCCACCACCCGCCACCGCCTTGATGAGGACGGGATACCCGATGCGGTCCGCCTCGACCTCGAGGTGGCCGGGGTCCTGATCGGCGCCGTGATAGCCCGGCACGACCGGCACACCGGCCTTCTCCATCAGCGCCTTGGCCGCGTCCTTGAGACCCATGGCCCGGATCGCCGCCGCCGATGGCCCGATGAAGGTCAGCCCGGCCGCCTCGACCGCCTCGACGAAATCGGGGTTCTCGGAAAGAAAGCCGTAGCCCGGATGGATCGCCTGCGCGCCCGTCGCCTGCGCCGCCGCGATAATCCGGTCGCCCCGCAGATAGCTGTCGGCAGGCGCCGCACCACCGATGCAGACCGCGACATCGGCCATCGCCACATGTGCCGCCCCCGCATCGACGTCGGAATGCACCGCCACCGTCCGCAGCCCCATGGCGCGCGCCGTGCGGATGACGCGGCATGCGATCTCGCCCCGGTTGGCGATCAGGATCGTGTCGAACATTGCTCACTCCCTTCCGGCGTCGTGCCGGGCCGTTCTGTCGTGCCGGCGAGGGGCCAACCCCTCGCGCTCCCCGGAGTTTGCCCGGCAAGATGAAGAACGGACCCGGTGCCCCTTCATCTTGCCCCTGAACTCCGGGGTGAATGCCCCGCAGGGGCAAAGGGGCAGAGCCCCTGCCCGGCTCACATCCGGAACACGCCGAAGCGTGTCTCGCCTATCGGTGCGTTCAGCGCCGCGCGCAGGCTCAGGGCCAGTACGGCCCGCGACTTGCGCGGATCGAGGATGCCGTCGTCCCAGAGGCGCGCGCTGGCATAGAGCGGGTGCGACTGGCGTTCGAACATCTCGACCGTGGGGCGCTTGAACGCGGCCTCGTCCTCGGCTGACCATGCGCCGCCCGCCCGTTCGATCGCGTCGCGTTTCACCGTTGCAAGAACGCCTGCCGCCTGCGCGCCGCCCATGACCGAGATGCGGCTGTTGGGCCAGGTCCAGAGAAAGCGCGGCTGGTAGGCGCGGCCCGCCATGCCGTAGTTTCCGGCACCGAAACTGCCGCCCACCAGCAGCGTGATCTTGGGCACGGCTGTCGTCGCTACCGCCGTCACCATCTTGGCTCCGTGTCGTGCGATTCCTTCGTTCTCGTATTTGCGGCCGACCATGAAGCCGGTGATGTTCTGCAGGAAGATCAGCGGGATCTTGCGCTGCGAGCAGAGCTCGACGAAATGCGCGCCCTTCTGCGCCGCCTCGGAGAACAGCACGCCGTTGTTGGCAATGAGGCCGCAATCCATCCCCTCGATCCGGGCGAAGCCGGTCACGAGGGTTTCGCCGAAGCGGGGCTTGAAATCGTCGAAATAGGACTCGTCGACGATCCGTGCGATCACCTCGCGGATGTCGTAGGGGGTCGAGAGCGAGGCGGGCACCGCGCCGAGGATTTCGTCCGGATCGTAGGCCGGGGGCGGACCGCTGCCGAGATCCAACGTCGCCGACGCGCGCCCCAGCGAGGCCACGGCGCGCCGCGCCAGCGCCAGCGCGTGGGCATCGTCCTCGGCCAGGTAGTCGGCCACGCCCGAGAGGCGGGTGTGCACGTCGCCGCCGCCGAGGTCCTCTGCGGTGACGATCTCGCCCGTCGCGGCCTTGACCAGCGGCGGACCGGCGAGGAAGATCGTGCCTTGTTCCTTGACGATGATCGTCACGTCCGACATGGCCGGCACATAGGCGCCGCCCGCCGTGCAGGAGCCCATGACGACGGCGATCTGCGCGATGCCCTGCGCGCTCATCTGCGCCTGGTTGTAGAAGATGCGCCCGAAATGGTCGCGGTCGGGAAAGACCTCGTCCTGGTTGGGCAGGTTCGCACCGCCCGAGTCCACCAGGTAGACGCAGGGCAGACGACATTCCAGCGCGATCTCCTGCGCGCGCAGGTGTTTCTTGACGCTCATCGGGTAGTAGGTGCCGCCCTTCACGGTGGCGTCGTTGCAGACGACCATGACCTGGCGCCCCTCGACCAGGCCGATCCCGGCGATCACGCCGGCGCAGGGGGCCGCGTCGTCATAGAGGCCATGCCCCGCCGTCGCGCCAATCTCGAGGAAGGGCGAGCCGGGGTCGAGCAGGTTGGCCACCCGCTCGCGCGGCAGCATCTTGCCGCGCGAGACATGGCGCTCGCGCGCCTTCGGCCCGCCGCCCTCGGCGGCGAGGCCCGCGGCCTGTTCGATCTCGGCCAGCGCGGCCAGGTGCGCCGCACGGTTGGCGCGATAGGTTTCCGAGCCGGTCACGACCGACGATTGCAGTCTCATGCTGCTGCTTCCTTCCCCGTCGCCGCGCGCCGCGGGATCGCCCCGCCGGACCGCGCCGCGTGTTTCGTCCATAGCGGGCGAGGGTCGGCCCTGCCCGCCCAAGCCCCGGGCGCCACCGGGCCGATG
This sequence comes from Thetidibacter halocola, assembly GCF_018224955.1. Classification (GTDB taxonomy): domain Bacteria; phylum Pseudomonadota; class Alphaproteobacteria; order Rhodobacterales; family Rhodobacteraceae; genus Thetidibacter; species Thetidibacter halocola. The sequence continues at coordinate 401,281 of NZ_JAGTUU010000003.1, read as the reverse complement.
CCTGGCCGGTCCTGCCGTCTGCTCATTCGCCACCCTCCGCGTTTCGCGCCACGGGGCGCACGGGCGGCGGCACCTGGGCCCAGCCGAGGTCCACCGCCGGCGCGGTTACGCCGAAATAGCGCGCCAGCTGATGTGCCAGCACCGCGTCGCGCAGGCGGTTGTTGGCCTCCCAGGCCGCGCACCAGGCGCCGCGCGCCTCGGTCGCGCCGTCGCAATCCGGCCCGGCGGACAAGCCATGCGCCAGGGCGTAGACCCGCGGATAAAGCGGCGCGGCCCAGTCGCCCGGCGCGTCGGGCAGCGACTCGGGCGGCGGCAGGCTGTCGAGCACGGCGCGGCGCGTCGCCTCTTGCAGGGCGGCGAGTCGGTGCTGGCAGGGATAGGGGGTTTCGCTACGGTCGCAGGCGATGATCCCGGCCGAGCCGCACCAGCCGACCCCGCGCGTGTCGCCGATCTCGAACTCGCGCGGTTCGGGCAGGGTTTGCAGCGCGCGCAGGCTGCGCTCGAATTGCGCCATGTCGCTGTCGAGGCAGGTGGCGAAATCCGGCAGCGCCTCTTGCGCACAAAGCGGAGCGGCGGCGATCAGGGCGGCGAAAAGCGCGTGTTTCATGCCCCTTCCTCTGCCGCCATGCTTTTCAGGTCCTTGCGGATGACCTTGCCGGTGACGGTCATCGGCAGCGCGTCGAGAAAGGCGATTTCCCTGGGATAGGAATAGCTTGCGAGGCGCGCCTTGACCCAGTCCTGCAACGTCTCCGCGCTGGCCCGCGCGCCGGGTTTGAGCACGACATAGGCCTTGACGATCTCGGTGCGCAGGCTATCGGGCTTGCCCACCACGCCGACGGTGGCGACGGCGGGATGGGTCAGCAGGCAATCCTCGATCTCGGAGGGGCCGATGCGATAGCCCGCGCTGGTGATGACATCGTCCTCGCGCCCGACGAAGCGGATATACCCGCCCTCGATCGTCCCGCGGTCGCCGGTCAGCAGCCAGTCGCCGCGGAACTTCTCGGCGGTGGCCTGCGGGTTGCCCCAGTATTCCAGCAGCATCGAGGCGCAGCCGCGGCGGATGGCGATGGCGCCCTCGTCCGTCGTCGGTTGCCCCGCCTCGTCGATCACCGCCACGTCGAAGCCCGGCACGGCGCGGCCGATGCAGCCCGGGCGCGGGTCGAACAGCGCGGCGCAGGACGAGGCGACCATGTTGCATTCGGTCTGGCCGTAGAACTCGTTGATCGTCACATCCAGCGCGTCCCGCCCCCAGGCCAGCATCTCGGCCCCCAGCGGCTCGCCACCGCTGGCAACGCTGCGCAGGCCCGGCAGGCTTGCATCGGCGGCCTTGAGCATGCGCAGCGCGGTGGGCGGGAAGAAAACGTTGCGCACGCGACCCTCGCGGATCACCTGCGCGCAGGTCTCGGGCGTGAACTTGTCGGCGCGCGCCGCGACCACCGGCACGCCGAGCGCGAGGCCGGGCATCAGAACGTCGAACAACCCACCGATCCAGGCCCAGTCGGCGGGGGTCCACAGAACGTCGCCGGGTTGGCCGAGGAAATCGTGGCTCATCTCGACGCCGGGCAGATGGCCGGTCAGAACCCGGTGGCCGTGCAGCGCGCCCTTGGGCTTGCCCGTGGTGCCCGAGGTGTAGATCAGCACCGCCGGGGTTTCCGGCCCGGTGTCGGCGGGTGGCGCATCAGTGGGCGGGTCGGTCAGGTCGGCCTCGACCAGTGCCGCGACGCCGAGTTCCGACAGCAGGAAGGCCCCGTCGATATCCGTGACCACGATCCGCGCGCCGCAATCCTCGAGCCGCGTGCGCAGCGCGTCGCCCTGGAACAGCTTGAACAGCGGCACGCTGATCGCGCCCATCCGCCAGGCCGCAAGATGCGCGGCGGCGCACAGCGGCGATTGCGACAGCAGGACGCCCACCCTGTCGCCCCTGTCCACGCCGCGGCGCCGCAGGGTCGCCTCGACCCGGCGGGACAGCGTGTAGAGCGCGCCACAGGTCACGTCGCGCCGCGCGCCGTCGGTCAGGTCGATGATGGCCAGCGCCTCGGGCGTGGCGTGGGCGCGCGCGTCACAGACCTGCACCGCCATGTTCAGCCCTTCGGGCAGGGTCCAGCGGAACCCGTCGTGCAAGGCATCATATGTAGGCGCGCGGGTCAGCATCAGTTCAGACCGATGTTTTCTAGGTAATGCGTCTGATACGCGGTCAGCCGCATCAGGCAGGCGGCAAAGGCCGGCCCTGCCCCGGTGCCGCCGCCCCATTGGCTGGCTTCGAAACTGCAGGTCTCATCCCGGAACGGGATCCAGGCGCGTTGCATGGCGCGCAGCGCCTTGGCCTGGCTGGGGGCGTATTGGCCGCTCTGGCTGTCCGACTGCTTTGCCCCGGCCATGGCGCGCTGGTAGGCGGCGTTGAGGCGGCCGTCCCACCACTCTGCCTCACGCGACAGGCAACCGCCCTGGACCACGGTTGCATAGCCGTTGGCGGCGGTGCAGGCATCGGCGGCAAGCCCGATACACTGGTCGAAGGGCTGGCCGGAGGCGAGGCAGGCCTGCGTCGGCTGTGGCGAAAAGACCAGGTCCTGCGCGGCGGCCGGCATGGCGAGAGCGGCGAGGATCAAGGCGAAGGATTTCACGTGCGAGGCTCCTGCAAGGGATCGGATCCGACGGTCACATCGACCAGCCCGCCGAACCGGTTGACCCGGTAGACAATGCGATCCTGACCGCTGCCGCAGCGGATGACCAGCCAGACGCGGTTGCCCGGCACGGCGGTGCAGTCGGCGGCGGGCGATCCCGTCTCGTCCATGTAGCGCGCGGCATAGGTCTCGATCGCCGCGGTTTCCGACAGGTTGGCGGCGACCCAGCCATAGCGGAAGGCCAGCAGTGCCCCCACCAGCGTCAGAGCAGCGAGCGGCAGAAACCACAACCACCGGCTCATGCCCCTGCCCCGGAGGCTACTTGTAGAGACTGTAGAAGAAATCCACCGCCTTGGCCGCGGTCAGGTCGCGCTGGCATTCGGCGGCATAAATCACCCGGATCGAGCCGCCGCCCGCGCTGTCGTAGGCGCGCTGGCATTCCGCATCGCGGTCCCTGATCCACTGCCGCTGCGAGGCGAGCAACCGGTCCCACGTGCCGTTCGCCTGCGCCCGTGCTTTCATCGGTTGCCACCAGGCGTTCAGCAGCGTGTCCCATGCGGCGTGTTCGCGCATGATCCCCTCTGCGATCTCGAGCGTCGTGCCGTTGCGGAACGCCCCGTCGATGATTCCGACGCAGCCGCCGATCACCCGGCTTTGCGGCGCGCCATTGGCATAGTTCTGGACGCAGGATTGCAATGTCTGCACATCCGCGGGCTGGGCCTGCTGCGCCTGCGCCGCACCGGGGACAAGCAGAAAAAGGGCAAGAACAAAGGGGCGCATGACACTCTCCGACGGACAAAATGCTTGGGCGAACACCCAGCATCCTAGCCCCGATCATCGAGTCGCGCCAACCCATGCCGTCACCCCATCGCCGCCATCAGCTCGCGCCCGACCAGCATCCGGCGGATCTCGGAGGTGCCGGCGCCGATCTCCATCAGCTTTGCGTCGCGGAACAGGCGCGCGACGGGAGCATCCGCCAGGAAGCCCGCGCCACCCATCGCCTGCACCGCCTGGTGCGCCTGCTTCATCGCCTCCTCGGAGGCATAAAGACAGCAGGCGGCGGCGTCCTGCCGCGTGACCGTACCGCGGTCGCAGGCGCGGGCCACCTCGTAGACATAGGCGCGGGCCGAGTTCATCGCCGTGTACATGTCGGCGATCTTGCCCTGCATCAACTGGAACGAGCCGATCGGCTTGCCGAACTGGTGGCGGTCGCGCAGGTAGGGCATGATCTCGTCAAGGCAGGCGGCCATGATGCCCAGGCCGATCCCCGCCAGCACGACGCGCTCGTAGTCGAGGCCCGACATCAGCACGCGCACGCCCTTACCCTCTTCGCCCAGCACATGCTCGAACGGCACCTCGACATCGTCGAAAATCAGCTCTGCCGTGTTGCTGCCGCGCATGCCCAGCTTGTCGAAATGCGGGCTGGTCGAAAAGCCTTTCATCGATTTCTCGACGATGAAGGCGGTGATCCCCTTGGCGCCTGCCTCGGGGTCGGTCTTGGCGTAGACCACCAGCGTATCGGCATCGGGGCCGTTGGTGATCCAGTACTTGTTGCCGGTCAGACGGTAATGATCGTTGCGCTTTTCGGCGCGCAGTTTCATCGAGACGACATCGGACCCGGCCGAGGGTTCGGACATGGCCAGAGCGCCAACATGCTCGCCCGAGATCAGGCCGGGCAGATACCTGCGCTTCTGGGCCTCGGTGCCGTTCAGCTTGATCTGGTTGACGCAGAGGTTGGAATGCGCGCCGTAGGACAGGCTGACAGAGGCGGAGGCTCGCGCGATTTCCTCGGTGGCGACGGTGTGTGCCAGATAGGACATGCCTGCCCCGCCGTATTCCTCGGGTACGGTGATGCCGAGCAGGCCGAGGTCGCCCATCTCTTTCCACAGCGGCGCCGGGAAATCGTTGCTGCTGTCGATCTCGGCCGCCATCGGCCGGACCCGCTCCTGCGCCCACTTGTGGACCATCTCGCGCAAGGCATTCACGTCTTCGCCCAGGTCGAAATTCATGCTGGCCAGGAACATCGGCGCCTCCCCGCGCTTATTGAACGTGCGTTCATTTAGACGGGCAAAGCGAGTCGCGTCAATGGGCCAGAGGCCGCAGGGCGACGGGCCGCGCGGGATGGTGGCGTTTCATTGGCTTGGGGGCTGGAAAGGCGTCCGGCGACAGGGGCGCGGGGGGGGGGGGAGGTGGCCGGGGCGCGCAGCGTCTGGCCGCGCGCCCCGGCCTTGTCTCATTCGGTGACGGTCACCGTCACCATGCGGTCGGGCGCGCCGACCACCGCGCCGTTCTGGCCGGCGCCGCGCTTGATCGCGTCGACGATCTCCATCCCCGAGGTGACTTCTCCGACCACGGTATACTGGCCGTTCAGGAAATAGCCCGGCTGGAACATGATGAAGAACTGCGAATTGGCGCTGTTCGGATCCTGCGCGCGGGCCATGCCGACGATGCCGCGCTCGAACGGACGGTCGGAGAATTCGGCCGGGATGTCGCCGCGATCCGAACCGCCGCGCCCCGCAGCCTGCATCGAAAAGCCATCGGCCTCGGCATCGCCGAATTCCACGTCACCGGTCTGCGCCATGAAGCCGTCGATCACGCGGTGGAACACGACGTTGTCGTATTCGCCCGCCGCGGCCAGCGCGGCGATCTGCTCGACATGTTTGGGCGCGATATCCTCGAAGAGGTCGATGGTGACGGTGCCGTTGGCACCCTCGCCCGCAATCTCGACCTGGAGACCGGTGGCCAGCGCCGGCGACGCGGCACAGGCGAGAAGAAGGGCCAGCTTACGCATCGGAGGCCACCTTGACGCTGATCATCTTGTCGGGGTTCGCGGGCGGCTCGCCCCGGGTGATCGCGTCCACGTGCTCCATGCCCGAGATCACGCGCCCATAGACCGTGTATTGCCCGTTCAGGAAATGGTTGTCCTTGAAGTTGATGAAGAACTGCGAATTGGCCGAGTTCGGGTTCTGGCTGCGCGCGGCGCCCAGCGTGCCCCGGTCATGCGGCAGCTTCGAGAATTCCGCCGGCAGGTCGGGCTTGTCCGAGCCACCGGTGCCCGCGCGGCGCATGCTGAAGCTGTCGCCATCGGCATTGCCATGCTCGACATCGCCGGTCTGCGCCATGAAACCGTCGATCACGCGGTGGAACACCACGCCGTCGTAGGCGCCTTCGCGCGCCAGTTCCTTCATCCGCTCGGCATGCTTGGGCGCCACGTCGGGCAACAGTTCGATCACGACCTGGCCGCCTTTCAGCTCCATCACGATCGTGTTCTCGGGGTCCTTGATCTCGGCCATCGGGCTCTCCTTCCACAAAGTTGCGCCAGACTTAGCCCTCCGCCCGCCGATGGACAAGAAGCCGTGACATGCGCCCAAGCGTTGACGAGGCGGGCGCGACCGGGCAGACAGCGGGAAACACGGATTGGGGACGATCATGGCCTGGAATACGCTTGATGACATGGAGCTGCGCGGGAAACGCGTGCTGACTCGGGTCGATATCAACGTGCCGATGGAAAACGGCGCCTGCACCGACACCACGCGGATCGAGCGAATCGCCGCCACCGTGCAGGACATTCTGGACCGGGGCGGCAAGCCGATCCTGCTGGCGCATTTCGGGCGGCCCAAGGGCGAGCGCCGCGACGACATGAGCCTGCAACCGCTGGTTCCGACACTGGAAGCGATCCTGGGCGCACCGGTGATCTTTGCTTCGGACTGTATCGGCCCGGCTGCGATGGCGGTGGTCGAGGCGCTGCCCGAGGGCGCGGTGGCCCTGCTGGAGAACACGCGCTTTCACAAGGGTGAGGAAAAGAACGACCCCGCGCTGGCGGCCGAGATGGCCAAGTTGGGCGACGTCTATTGCAACGACGCGTTTTCCGCAGCGCACCGTGCACATGCCTCGACTGAGGGGCTGGCGCGGCTGCTGCCGTCCTGCGCGGGCCGCCTGATGCAGGCCGAGTTGCAGGCGCTGGAAGCGGCCCTGGGCAAGCCCGAGCGCCCCGTGCTGGCCGTGGTCGGCGGCGCCAAGGTGTCGACCAAGCTGGACCTGCTGGGCAACCTCGTGGGCAAGGTCGATATCCTGGTGATCGGTGGCGGCATGGCCAACACATTCCTGGCGGCGCAGGGCATCGACGTGGGCAAGTCGCTGTGCGAGCACGAGATGGCCGAGACCGCGCGCGAGATCCTGGCCAAGGCCGCCAAGAAGGGCTGCGAGGTGCTGCTGCCCGTGGATGTGGTCGTGGCGCGCGAATTCGCCGCCGGGGCGGCGCACCAGGTGGTTCCCGCCACCGAATGCCCGTCGGACGCGATGATCCTCGATGCCGGGCCCGAGGCGGTGGCGGCGATCAAGGCGGCGATCGACCGGGCCCATACGCTGATCTGGAACGGCCCGCTGGGCGCCTTCGAGATCGAACCCTTCGACGTCGCCACCAATGCCGCCGCGAAACACGCGGCCCGGCGCAGCGACGACGGCAAGCTGGTCTCGGTCGCCGGCGGCGGCGACACGGTCGCGGCGCTGAACAAGGCCGGCGCGGCGAATGATTTCAGCTATGTCTCGACTGCCGGCGGCGCCTTCCTCGAGTGGATGGAGGGCAAGACCCTGCCCGGAGTCGCGGCGCTGGACGTGGCCGGGGACTGAGTCCGGCCGGCACCGCCGGGACGACCCGGCAAGGCACGCTGGCGGCTGTGGCGGGCTCGCCCCGGCGCGGCCGGCCCTAGCCCTCGATCACCACATGCGCCGCGCAGTCGAGGCGGATCGTCTCGCGGGCGACCTCGGCCAGCCGGGCCAGCGCGACCGACCGCCCGGCCCTCTCGCGCCAGACCAGCCCGACCGAGCGGGTGAACGATCCGCGCCGGAACGGCCTGACCGCCACATCGCCGCGCGGCGCCGCAATCTCGGATCGGACGTAGAGCGTGGGCAGAAAGGTCAGCCCCATGTTCATCGCCACCATCTGCCGCAATGCATCGAGGCTGGTGCCCTCGTAGTCGCTGCGCAACGTCGCCCCGGCCTCGCGCGCCAGCGCGGTGATCTGCGCGTGCAACGCGTAGCGCGGCGACAGCGTCAGCACGTCCTGCCCGGCCAGGTCGGCATCGCTGACCGCCTGCTTGCGGGCCAGGGGATGGTCATGCGCCATGGCCAGCATCAAGGGTTCGCGGAACAGCCGCGTGACGGTCACGCCCTTCACGTCGACCGGAAGCTGGGTGATGATCGCGTCGAGCTGGCCCTGCATCAGCCTGTCCGACAGGGTGCGCGGATCGCCATCGCTGAGCACAAGGCGGGCGTCGGGATGGCGCTGGTGCAAGCGGCGCACCAGCGCGGGCATCAGGTAGGGGCCGATGGTCGGGGTCGAGCCCAGGCGCAGCTGCCCGGACATGCCGCTGCGCAACTGCGTGGCGGTCTCGGAGAACCCCTCCAGCGCCTCGGCCACTTCGAGCGCGCGCTCGCGCAGGGCGCGGCCCTCAGGCGTCAGATGCGCGCCGTGGCGGCCGCGCTCGAACAACCGCAGGCCGAGCGTTTTCTCGAGCGCCGAGATCTGGAGCGACAGCGATGGCTGGCTGATCCCGGCCCGCTCGGCCGCCTGGCCAAAGCTGCCGGTCTCGGCCAGAAGCAGGAAATACGTCACCTGCCGGATCGTCGGTGCCTCTTTCATCGCCGCGCCCATGCCGGATGTTCCATAGGTTATCCCTATCCTAAATCGGCGTTGCATTGGGTTCATTCAAGCCCTGCGCCTCCCCACATCCTCACCAGTTCAACCAGAGGGAGGACGACCATGACCAAGACACCGGCCAACCCCGGATCGCTGCATGCCCGCATCGAGGCGCTGAAGACGCGCCACGCCGCGCTTGACGAACGCATCCGCGACGAGCAGAACCGCCCGCTGCCCAGCGTGTCGCGCCTGCGGATGCTCAAGCGCAACAAGCTGATCCTCAAGGACGAGATGACCTATTACGACGGCGTCCTGCGCACCGTCTCGGCGATGGACCGGGCCGACGCGGAGCAGCGGGCATGATCGGGCAGACCTTTGGCCGCGCGCCATTCCTGCGCCTGCATGGCGACCTCGACGAGATGCGCGAGGCCCTTGGGGAATGCGGACCGCATGATGCGCTCGGCCACCGCGGGAAATCCGCCGAGGACCGTACCCGTGCAGAAAAGCCACGCGCCCTGGAAACCGCGCGCACGACCTGAACAAAGCCCGGGGCGGGGATTCACAAGCCCCCGCCCCTGTGGCATGGTGCAAGAACGCGCCCGCCAGAGGCGCCCCCTCCGAGGAACGAGAGCAGCGCCTTGATGACCCATCGCAAGTCCCGACCCGCGTTCGGTGTTCTCGTGTTCTTTGCCGTGGCTCTCAGCCTGTCGGCCTATTTCATCTTTGCCGCTGTGCAGGGCGATTATGGCCTGTTCCGCCGCGCGGAGATCCAGGTCGAGGCCGGCGCCCTGCGCGCCGAACTGGCGGGGCTGGAGGCCGACGTCGAGCGGATGGAGAACCTGACCCGCCGCCTTTCGGACGAATTCCTCGACCCCGACCTGCTGGACCAGCAGGCGCGCGACGTGCTGGGCCTGATCCGCACCGACGAGATCGTGGTGCGCTGACACCGCCAAAGGCGTCTTTACGGCTGACCCGGCCCGCGTTACCCTTCAAGACGGTTTAACGCTGAACGATCCCGGGGAGGTGCCGTCATGGCCACGCGCAAACAGCCGGCCAAGTCCAATGTCGCACCCGAAAAGCTGCTCGCGTGGTATCGCGACATGCTGCTGATCCGGCGGTTCGAGGAAAAGGCCGGCCAGCTTTACGGCATGGGCCTGATCGGCGGGTTCTGTCACCTCTACATCGGCCAGGAGGCGGTCGTCGTGGGTCTCGAGGCCGCCGCCGAGGAAGGCGACAAGCGCATCACCTCGTACCGCGATCACGGCCACATGCTGGCCTGCGGCATGGACCCGGGCGGCGTCATGGCCGAACTGACCGGCCGGATCGGCGGCTATTCCAAAGGAAAGGGCGGCAGCATGCACATGTTCAGCCGCGAAAAGCATTTCTACGGCGGGCATGGCATCGTGGCGGCGCAGGTGCCGCTGGGCGCGGGCTTGGCCTTTGCCGACAAGTACAAGGGCACCGACCGAGTGACCTTCACCTATTTCGGCGACGGAGCGGCCAACCAGGGCCAGGTCTACGAGACGTTCAACATGGCCGCCTTGTGGAAGCTGCCGGTGATCTTCGTGGTCGAGAACAACCAGTACGCGATGGGCACGGCACAGGCACGCTCGACCTCGTCGCCCGACATCTACCACCGCGGCCAGGCCTTTGACATCCCCGGAGAAATGGTCGACGGCATGGACGTGCTGGCGGTCAGGGATGCCGGCGAGCGCGCCGTCGCGCACTGCCGGTCGGGTGCCGGGCCCTACATCCTCGAGATCAAGACCTATCGCTATCGCGGCCATTCCATGTCGGACCCGGCGAAGTACCGCACCCGCGAGGAAGTGCAGAAGATGCGCGAGGAACGCGATCCGATCGACCACGTGCGCGACCTGTTGCTGCAAGGCAAGCACGCGACCGAGGACGACCTCAAGGCGATCGACCGCGAGATCAAGAAGGTCGTCAGCGACGCCGCCGATTTCGCGCGCGAAAGCCCCGAGCCGCCGCTGGACGAGCTCTGGACCGACATTTACGCGGAGGCGCAGTGATGGCCACGGAAATCCTGATGCCCGCCCTCTCTCCCACGATGGAGGAAGGCACGCTGGCCCGCTGGCTGGTCAAGGAGGGCGACACGGTGTCGTCCGGCGACATCATCGCCGAGATCGAGACCGACAAGGCCACGATGGAATTCGAGGCCGTGGACGAGGGCGTGATGGGCCGCATCCTGGTGCCCGAGGGCACCGAGAACGTCCGCGTGAACACCCCCATCGCCGTGCTGGTCGAGGCCGGGGAATCCGTGCCGACCGGGGCCGCCGAACCCGCCCCGCGGCCGCCCGCAGCCCCTGCCCGCGCTGCGCCAACCGCCGCCCCGGCCAAGGCGACGCCGGCGCCGGTGGCCAAGGCCGAGGCGCCCTGGCCCGAAGGCACCAAGACGAAGAAACAGACCGTGCGAGAGGCGCTGCGCGACGCCATGGCCGAGGAAATGCGCCGCGATGGCGATGTGTTCCTGATGGGCGAGGAGGTGGCCGAATACCAGGGCGCCTACAAGATCAGCCAGGGCCTGCTGGAGGAATTCGGGGCCAAGCGCGTGATCGACACGCCGATCACCGAGCACGGCTTTGCCGGCATCGGCGTCGGCGCGGCATTCGGCGGGCTGCGCCCCATCGTCGAGTTCATGACCTTCAACTTCGCCATGCAGGCGATCGACCAGATCATCAACTCGGCGGCCAAGACACTCTACATGTCGGGCGGCCAGATGGGCTGCCCCATCGTCTTCCGCGGCCCGAACGGCGCGGCGGCGCGCGTGGGCGCCCAGCATTCGCAGGACTACGCCGCGTGGTATGCCCATATCCCCGGCCTGAAGGTGGCCATGCCCTACTCGGCCTCCGACGCCAAAGGCTTGTTGAAATCCGCGATCCGCGACCCGAACCCGGTGATCTTCCTCGAAAACGAGATCCTCTACGGCCGCAGCTTCGAGGTGCCCGAAGGCGACGACTACACCGTACCCTTCGGCAAGGCGCGAATCTGGCGCGAAGGCACCGATGTCACGCTGGTCAGCTTCGGCATCGGCATGACCTATGCGCTCGAGGCCGCCGAGATCCTGGCAAAGGAGGGCATCAGCGCCGAGGTGATCGACCTGCGGACCCTGCGCCCGATGGACACGGCCACCGTCATCGCAAGCGTGCAGAAGACCAACCGCTGCGTCACTGTCGAAGAGGGCTTTCCGGTCGGGGCCATCGGCAACCACATTTCGGCCGTGCTGATGCAGGAGGCGTTCGACTGGCTCGACGCGCCGGTCATCAACTGCACGGGCAAGGACGTGCCGATGCCTTACGCGGCGAACCTCGAGAAACTGGCCCTCGTCACCACGGCCGAGGTCGTGGCGGCCGTGAAACAGGTCTGTTACCGCTGATGCCCCGGGTTCAGGTCATGGGCCGCGATGCCATCGCCGAGGCCTACCGCATCGAAACCGATGCCGGTCGCGCATTGGTGCCCGAATGCCTGATGGGCGGCCTGCGCCCCTGCGGGCGCCCCAGCCACCAGGAAGCCTACGAATGGATCGCCGCGCATCGCGCGCCGCTCGCCCGCGCCGTCGCCACCCTCGCAGGCGGCGAAACGCCCCGCAAACCTTATGACATCCTTTCTCTGATCGACCGAACCGCCCCTTCATCTTGCCCCTGAACTCCGGGGGTGCGGGGGCTGGCCCCCGCCGAACCCATCGCCGCCACAGGCCCAGCCGCCGACAGGAGCTGACCGATGCCCACCGAAATCCTCATGCCCGCCCTCAGCCCGACGATGGAGGAAGGCACGCTGGCGAAATGGCTGGTCAAGGAAGGCGACACCGTGTCCTCCGGCGACGTGATCGCCGAGATCGAGACCGACAAGGCCACGATGGAATTCGAGGCGGTGGACGAAGGCACGATCGGCCGCATCCTCGTCGCGGAGGGCACCGAGGGCGTTAAGGTGAACACGCCCATCGCGGTGCTGCTTGAGGACGGTGAGTCGTCGGACGACATCGCCACTGGTTCGCCCGCGGTCACCGCGCCGAAGGCGCAGACCGCCGCGGCTGCGGAGGCGGCCCCCGCAGGGGGCCCCGACAAGGCCGCCCCTGCCCCGGCATCACCGGACAGCGACCGCGTCTTCGCCTCGCCCCTCGCCCGCCGGATCGCGGCGCAAAAGGGCGTCGACCTCGCGGCGGTCAAGGGATCCGGTCCACATGGCCGGATCGTCAAGGCCGATGTCGAAGCCGCGACGCCCGATGCGGCCGGCGCGCCGCAACCCGCCGCACCAGCCCCGCAAGCCGCGGCGCAACCCGCAGCACCGCGCAGCGCGCCCACGACCCCGGCAGGTGGCGTGGCCAAGATCTACGCCGACCGTCCCCATACCGAGATCCCGCTCGACGGCATGCGCAAGACCATCGCCGCCCGCCTTACCGAGGCCAAGCAGACGATCCCGCATTTCTACCTGCGCCGCTCGGTTCGACTCGACGCGCTGCTGGTCTTCCGCGCGCAGCTGAATGACCAGCTCTCGGCACGCGGGGTGAAACTGTCGGTCAACGACTTCATCATCAAGGCCTGCGCCGCCGCGCTCCAGCAGGTGCCCGCCGCCAACGCGGTCTGGGCCGGCGACCGCATCCTGCAGCTGACCCCGTCCGACGTGGCCGTGGCGGTGGCGGTCGAAGGCGGCCTGTTCACCCCGGTCCTGCGCGATGCGCATCAGAAGTCCCTGTCGGCGCTCAGCGCCGAGATGAAGGACCTCGCCACCCGCGCCCGCGACCGCAAGCTGGCGCCGCAGGACTACCAGGGGGGCAGCTTTGCCATTTCCAACCTGGGCATGTTCGGGATCGAAAGTTTCGATGCGGTCATCAACCCGCCGCATGGCGCGATCCTGGCCGTCGGAGCCGGGGTGAAACAGCCGGTCGTGAACGAGGATGGCAGTCTCGGGACGGCCACCGTCATGTCTCTGACCCTATCGGTGGATCACCGGGTGATCGATGGCGCGCTGGGTGCCGAATTGCTGGCGGCCATCGTCGGTAACCTCGAAAACCCGCTGGCCATGCTGGCGTGACAAGGGCGGGGCACACCCCCGCCCGCCACACGGTCAGTCATAGTGAGTTCCGGCGACAGCGTCCCGCAGTCACCCACTGTTTCGCACCGCCCAAGCGTCAACGCGTGCCCAGCAACTGGTCCATGCTGATCGATGGCTGGTCGCAACCCGCCTCGCCCACGATCTTCGCCGGAACGCCGGCGACGGTCTTGCACGGCGGCACCTCCTGCAACACCACCGAGCCCGCCGCGATGCGCGAGCAATGGCCTACCTTGATGTTGCCCAGCACCTTGGCCCCGGCGCCGATCAGCACGCCATTGCCGATCTTGGGGTGGCGGTCTTCCTCTTCCTTGCCGGTGCCGCCGAGCGTGACCGAGTGCAGCATCGAGACATTGTCGCCCACCACGGCGGTTTCGCCGATGACGATGGAATGGGCGTGGTCGATCATGATGCCCTTGCCGATCTGTGCAGCCGGATGGATGTCGACGCCGAACACCTCGGACGACCGCATCTGGAAGAAATAGGCCAGATCGCGCCGGCCCTGCTTCCACAGCCAGTGGGCCACGCGATAGGCCTGCACGGCCTGGAACCCCTTGAAGAACAGCAGCGGCTGCAAGTAGCGATGGCAGGCCGGATCGCGTTCATAGGTGGCCACGATATCGGCGCGGGCCGACTGCGCCAGATGGGACTCGGCGCCAAAGGCCTCGTCGCAGATCTCGCGCAGGATCTGTTCGGTCATTTCGCCATTCGCCAGCTTCAGCGATATGCGATAGGCCAGCGCCCGCTCGAGCGAGGGGTGATGCAGGACCGAGTAATGAACCATGCCGCCCAGCAGCGGCTCGTCGGCCACGGCCCGGTCGGCCTCCATCAGGATTCGGGCCCAGACGGGATCGACTTCGGCCAGTTTCGCGCGTTTTTCCGCCATCGGTCTTCTCCTTTGACGCAGCGACTGTAGCAGATAGGCTTTCACGCGTGAAACGCAAATCGGTGATGGGGGCGATCATGGGTGACGTTGAATGGCGCGCGCTGATCGCAGCGCGGCTGGCCGAACTGGAGGCGGACGACGCGCGCGGCCGCGAAGCCCGCGGGGTCGTCGAACTGGACCAGCAGGCGGTGGGGCGCCTGTCGCGTCAGGACGCGCTGCTGTCGCAATCGATGGCCAAGGCGGCGACCGCACGCCGCGAGGGCGAACGCCGCGCCCTGATTGCCGCGCTGCACAGGCTGGACGCGGGCGACTACGGCCATTGCGAGGATTGCGGAGAAGAGATCCCCGAGGCCCGGCTGACGCTCGACCTGACCGCGATGCGCTGCGTGTCCTGCGCCAGTGGCTGACAGCTTTGCCAGGTTGCATCCAGGAAACTGATGCGAAGGTCGACGGGGACGAGGGCAAGACGATTCAGCCGTGGTGTCGGCCTGCGCGGACGGCACGCTCCAGCAGGGCGTCAATCACGGCCCGCATCGCATCGAGCATCTCTGGATCGCCAAGACGCACGGCCGCCACGCCCGGCCCGGCAGCCCCCATCAGCGTGCCGTTGCCCCAGTCGCGATGCACGCGGCCCATGCGCTTGCGATAGCGGTCGGCGGCCTCTGCCTGCGCGACGAGGCGGCGTGCGGCGGCCTCGCGCGCCAGCGGCGGCAGGGGCAGGATCGCCCGCGCCGCCGCGATAACGTCGCCATGCAAGACCGGTCTCATGCCACGCTCAACACGGCAAAGGCACCGGGGCCGAACCGCGCCGATATCTGCGCAACGGAAAGGTCATAGCCCCCGGTGACGGCATCCGCCGCCTGCAAGGTTGCGTTATAGTGCCATTCCGGCGCGGTAGTCTGAACCTCGCGCACAAGGGTTCCGCCAAGCGTGACGCGCAGCAGATAGGTTTCCGCATCCTCGCCAAGGGGCACCTCGTACCCGTCCCAGCCATCGCCGTCGATCCGCGTCCGCCGCACCCAGCGGAAGGTGGTGCCCAGTGGGTTGCTCTCGGCGCGCAGATGGGCCGGGCGATAGGGCCGCAGCCCGTTTCCGGCAAAGCGCGCCACGCGGTGGACAAAGGTCGGATCGTCGTAGCCTCGGCGGGCGGGTCCGATGCGGTAATGCCGCTCGACCCCGCGTTGTGCGGCCGCCAGCGCGATCTGCGATGGTGTGCCGTCCAGCAGCACGACTATCGATCCGGCCGGCCAGACCGGCGGCATCACACCGTCGCTGCCCGCCTGCCCGCGCAGCCGATGCGACAGCCGCCAAAGCCCCGGACCAACCAACTGCGCGTCTCGGAACTGGAACAGCTCCCACCGGTCCAGCGTGCCGTCGCCGATGGCCATCAGGTTGCCGCCGGACAGCAGGGCCGTGTCGGTGATGGATTGAAGCGCGCCGGACGCCAGCCGCACAAGCAGCCCCTCGCCCCGGTCGACTAGGCCCGGCCGTGCCGACGAAAGAGGCGTTTCGGTGAGGCCGATTGCCGATTGCGCCGCGACCACGCCGTTGAGCGTGTAATCCTCGTCCGCGGCCGCGTCGTAGATCGCCACCGGGCCTGTCCATGGCTGCGCCGTGACCGCGAGGTGCGGCGCGTGGGGCGCCTCGTCACCGCGCATCAGCGGCAGGTCCAGGAAGACCGGTGTCGGCGGCACTACTGGGACGACGGCGCGCAGCGCGCCACCCTGATCCGGCATCTCGGACGGGCTGTAGACATCGGGCTCGATCCGGACCGCCTCGACGATCTGCCGGTCGGTTACGTCGATCCGGTCGATGCGCGCCAGGATCGGGCCCGATTTCGACGGCAGGCGCACCACGTCGCCTGCGCCCAGGTCCAGCCACGAGGGCGGAAGGGCAAAGCGCAGCGTGTCGCGGGCGACGCGCGCCTCGGCAAGCCAGCGTTCGGCGGTCTGCCGCCCTTCGGCGCGTGTCAGGGCCAACGGCAGGTCGGTCTCGGCGATCGCATGGGTCGCGTCATCGGGTAGGACGGTTTCCTCTGTCGCGGCCTGGTGATCGGCATCCGCAAGAACGAAGCCCACGCGCACCCGGCCCGCCATCTCGGCCTCACTGGCGCGGGTCTCGACGATGTCGCCCTCGAGTTCGTCGCTGAGCGCGAGGAAGTCCGGGTCGATCTCCTGTGCGGAAACCCTGCTTCGCATGCGGAAGACCAGCACGCCGTCGCGCTCGACCGCGTCGAACCCATAGGCAAGCATCAGCGGCTGCAACGCCCGGCGCGCATCGCCATTGTCCGGAACGACGAAGCCCCGGACGAACCCGTGCAGGCCCTGCGTGTCGATCTGCGTCAACCCGGCCCGTGCGCAGATCTCCTCGACGACCGAGGCCAGCGTCCGCCCGCCGATCCGCCCGGTGATCCAGTGACCGTGACGATAGTTGCCGCCGTCGCTCCACAAGGCCTCGTTGCCCGGGAACCAGGGATAGGGGCGCGCGTCCCAGGCCCAGACGAAGGCGCGCGTCATGTCGATCATCGGACCGGCGTAGACCTCGGATACAGGATTGCGCACCGCATCGCCCCAATAGTCCAGCATGGCAGTCAGATACTGATGCTGGATCAGGTCGTCTCGCATCCCGTTCGAGAAATGTGGCAGATCGCTTTCCGAGCTTTTGGGATCGACAAAGCGGTTCGGCTGGTTCGTGCCCTTGTCGACAGCGGCACAGCCCAGTTCGGTGAACCAGACCGGTTTCGACCGCGGCTGCCAGGCGGTCGGCGTCTCGGAACGCAGGCCGCCGATCCGTTCGTGATGCGGGTTCGTCCACCAGCGGCGGATGTCCTTGTAGCGAAAGACCCACGGCTCGGCATGGGCTCCGTCGGTGATGGGTGTGCGCAACTGCGCCGCGCGGTCGGCGTCAGAGGCATAGAACCAGTCGAACCCTTCGCCACCCTCGATGTTGGATTTCAGGTAGTCGGCATCGTGGATCGCGCCCCAGCCGGCATCCGCATGGTCGTCGCCATCCCGCCAGTCGGACAGCGGCATGTAGTTGTCTATCCCGATGAAATCGATGTTGGCATCGGCCCAGAGCGGATCGAGATGGAAATAGACGTCGCCCGACCCGTCCTGCGGCTGGTAGCCGAAGTACTCGGACCAGTCGGCGGCGTAGCCGATACGCACATCTGGACCCAGGATCGCCCGGCAAGCCGCAGCCAGCGCGATCAGCGCCTCGACCGCGGGAAACCCGCTGGCCCCACGGATCTGCGTCAGGCCGCGCATCTCGGAACCGATGCAGAAGGCGTCAACGCCGCCCGCCGCCGCGCAAAGCGCCGCCTGGTGCAGGATGAACCGGCGATATCCCCACTCCTGCGGACCGGAATAGGACACAGTTCCGTCGCCAACGGTGAAATCGGCGGCCGTCGCGCTGCCAAAGAAGGACTCCACCTCGACATCGGCCGCGGTGGTGCCGTCTGGGCTGCCGGGCTGGCCAGGCGCCGCGCTCAGGGTGATGCGACCGCGCCAGGGCAGACCCGGCTGGTCCGGGCCGCCGGTCCAGGGATCGCTCAGGCCGTTGCCGTCCAGTTGATCCATCAGGATGAAGGGATAGTAGAGCACGGCAAGACCGTCCTGCGTCATCCGGCGGATCGCCTGGACGACCGATTGGTCGGTCGGTGTGCCGCCATAGACTGGCCGGTCATCGAGCGACGGCACCGAAGCGGCGTCCGCACGGGTCAGCCCGGCGACACTCCACGGCATGTCGCGCCCGTCATGTTGCGTCTGTTCCACCTTGGGTCGGATGCTGCAGAAGCCGCAGCGCAGGTCGTCGCCGAACCAGCTGACCACAAGCGACGCCGCCTGGCAGCCGGGCGCCTCATCCTTGAGATGGCGCAGAGAGGTCAGGAAATCCGCCTCTTCGCTGGGCGTGTTGACATTGGCGACCCCGGAACCGCCGGAATTGAAGGACAGACCTAATGGAAGTTCCGCCTGCTGGGCGTGATCCATGAACACGGGCCGGGTCGCCAGCGCGTATTCGCCCGAGCCCGGGATGATCGCCACGCCCGGCAAGCGACGGCACAGGCCCTCGGCCCGCATGTCGGGCCGAGTCACCTCGCAGCTGAACTGCGGGATCCGGTTGCCGAAACGGCCTAGGTCGAGATCCTCGATCACAACGTAGGCGGTGCCGCGATAGGCTGGCGCCTGGCCGGGCCCTTCGACGGCTTCGATCGTGGGATCGGGCAACTGGTCCTCGGTGCCGCGATAGACACGCATCGTCAAATCGCGCGGTGCCAATTCCACACCATCGGCCCAGATCCGCCCGACAGAGGCGATCTCGCCCTCGCACAGCGCAAGGGCCAGGCTGACTGAATAGCTGTATTCACGGATCTTCGGCTGGCGCGGAGCACCCTTGCCGCCACCCCCGCGCTTCGAGACATGCTCGCTGAACTCGGTTGCCCAGATCACATGGCCGCCGACCCGCATCCGCCCGAAGACCTGCGGCACCGGCGCCCCCTCGCCTGCGCTGGTGATGCGGAACCGATCGACGCGACCGGTTTCGACCGCGTCGGACCCCTGCCCCATCAGCCGCTGATCCAGCATGCGCCCCATGGAGGCGCCAACGAACCGGCCGACCGCCGTCATGGACAGGCCTAGGACAGACCCGCCGATCGAGCCACCAATTGCCGCACCAGCGGCGGAAAGAAGGATTGTCGCCATCACTCTTGCTCCAATGGAACGGCAAAACGTGCCACCATGCGCCGCGCCCAGGGGGCGCTGAGGGCGCATTCGACGACGCCATGTCCGTTGTAGGCATGCACGAACGCAGGCTGCGGGCCGGTCCGCGTCTGGATTCCCAGGTGTTTGGCCACCGCGCCGTCCCGCATGCGGAACAGAAGGACATCGCCCGCGAAGGGCTGATCGAGCGGACGAACCACCAGATGGGCCAGCGCCGCACGCCACAGCCGTTCGTCACCCTGCGGTTCGGACCAGTCCATGGAATAGGGCGGCACGGACACCGGTTCCGGACCGATGACCTCGCGCCAGACTCCGCGCAACAACCCCAAACAGTCGCAACCCGCCCCCTTGACCGAGGTCTGGTGCAGGTAGGGCGTTCCGATCCAGGACCGCGCCGCGTCGACCATCGCATTCATCGCCGGCTCCCGCCGCCAAGAGCCCGCGACTGGCCCGGTGTCACGAGGATCCAGTCCTCTTCGGGGAGGTCCGGAAAGCCACGGAAGTTCAGCGTGTTACCGAACTTGGCACCACAGGTCTCGAACCGCTTGTCGCAGCCCGCCTCGATCCGCGCCAGGTCGCCGGGCTGCGGCGTCGCGCGCAACGGCTCCCACAGCTCGATCAGTCGCTGGCCGTCCAAGATGCGGTCGCGCTTGATCGCCGCGCTCAGCCCCATCGCAGCGCCGCTCTGCACGATCAGGCGCCCACGCTGGAACCATCCTCCCGCAAAGGCCGACAGGTCACCGAAATCAAAGGCGCGGTTACCTTCAATCGTGACCAGCGGCCCTTCATGGATGAAACCGGACGTATCGAGGTCGAATCGGCACGACCGGTCGCCCAAAACCGCCGAACAGGGTTTCTGGAAAACCCGCCCCACGGGTCGGTTGAGCGCATCGGTCAGGCCACGCAATTCCGCATGAAACGCCCCCGCGCCACGCCGCACCTCGCCGATATGGCCGCGAAAGACCACGCGCCGGGCAGAAACATCCGCCCAGTTGACAAGCCAGGCGACCACCTCGGCACCATCGAAGCGGCCCGCGGCGATATCCTCTTCTCGGATGGCGCTGTCCGAGAGCGCGCCCATGGCTTCGGTGTTGTCGACCGCAAGCCCGGTTGCCTGCTGCAAGGCGCGCGCCGTCAAGCCGCTGTCGGCCCTGAACACCAAACCATCGAAATTTAGCGGGCAATCGTGATCGGTAAACCCAAAACGGACACCGTCTCGCCGGGTCACGGCCCAGGCCCGTGCAACTGTTGCGAGACCCGCGGCAAGGTGCGCGTGCAGCGCCTTCGCGCCCGGCATCAAACCCGAAGCTCCAACACGGGCACATCCGGCACCTGCCCGGCGCGAAACGTGGCGACGCTGACGGCGATCCGGTCGGTATCGAACCGCACCGGCACGTCGAACTCGAACCCGGCGGCGATCTGCACTCCAATTGCTGGCGCAACAGCAAATGTCACGATCCCCGTCGTGGCATCGACCGAGACAGCGCCTGCATCCTGTTCCTCACCGTTCAGCGCGATGCGGACGCTGCCTGCCACCGGCTTGGCGATGGGACGCAGATAAGCTGCCTCGCCCGAGGCATATGTCTTGGCCAACGCGAACCCCGTGGTCGTCCCGTCGCCCTGCCCGATTACCTGGTCGGTGGCCCCAGGCGCCTGCGAGGGAGGACATGATTTGAAGTCGCTCCAATCCTTCCAGCGGAACCCGAACATCTGGCCGCGCCGCGCCTCGAAAAACGCAACCAGCTCGGCAACGTCATCCAGCGACCGCAGACCCAGACCCGCGTCATAGCGGCGGCGCGAATGCGCCCAGGGCGTGTTGCGCTCTTCATAGCCGCTGGTCAGTTGCACGATGTCGGTGCGCCGCTCCGGCCCCCCGACCGAGCCAAAGCTCAGGTCGGTCGGAAATCTCACCTCGTGGAAAGCCATCTCGTCCTCCGCTTACCGGTTGCGCGCGCCCTGGCTCAGCATTCGCGACATCTGCGCCGCGATCTGGCTCTGACTGCGCTGGAACCCCTTCACATCCGGGGTCTGGATGTTCATGACGACCTGCACCGGCGCGCCGCCCGAGCCCTGTGCGCGCACGCCCAGCTTGCCGTCGGGGCCGCGGGTCAGCGGCATGATCGCCTCGGGGCCTGCCTCTCCCATCAGGCCCATGCCGCCCCGCATCGGAAAGCTGACAGGACCGCTGACCACGCCACCCGTCGCAAACGGCATCACCCGCCCCTGCGAAAAGCTGCCGCCATCCGCGAAGGGCGAGAACGACCCGAACAGCTTGCCGAGACCGCCGGCGATCATCCCACCGAAATGGTCTGCCACCGGGCGCACAGCCGCCTTCCACGCCGCGTCGATCATCGAATTGGCCACGACCCCCAGCGCGTCGGATAGTTTCATACCATCCAGGACGACACCGTCGATCGCCCGCGACAGCCCGCGACTCAGGGTGCGGTCCAGCTTGGTCGCACCGTCCCCTGTGGCCGAAAAGGTCTGGTGGATCCGTTTCAGCTCGGCGTCAAACTGCGCCGCCATGCCGATCGCTCCTCCCAGCGAGGTTTCCAGCGCGTCGATCCCGCCGGACAGATCCTCGATGATGTCGAAGTCGCTCATCCGCGTGCTCCTTCTGCTGTGTCGGGAAAGGCGGCCATCAACTCGTCAAGCCGCGTCCGTCCCATCGGTCTGGCGCCTGTCTCCTCGCCCAGCAGCAGACGCAGCTCGGCCGGGGTCAGCGCCCAGAAATCATTTGGTCTCAGGCCAAGGCCGCGCATCCCGGCGCGCATCAGGACCGGCCAGTCAAACCCGTCCATGGCTATCCTCCGGCAACATGAAGGCCCGGGCCAGCAGTTCCGCGGCCGCCCGCGCCGCCGCCAGCGGCCCGCCCTCGATCTCGGCGGCGGTCAGGTCGGTTGCCCGCCCCTGCCAGCCACCGCCACGCAGGCCCGCGACGATCAGCGCCAGCACGTCGCGTGTGCTGAAACGTCCTGCCTCGAACCGGCGCACCAATTCGACCAGAGACCCGCTCTCCAGCCCCGCTTCCAGTTCGGCCAGTGCGCCCAGTGTCAGCCGCATCACGTGCGGCTGACCGTCCAGCACCAGCGTCACCTCTCCCCTCCACGGATTCGCCATCAGTTCACCGGCGCCGCCGCAAAGTTCAGCGCCCCCGCCGAGGCCAGCGCGACCTCGTAGGTCGCCTCGCCGTTATGCGAGCCGGCATATTCGATCGACGTGACCTGGAACCGGCCCTCGACCGTGCCGAAATCCGGGATGATGACCTGGAAAGAGGGCGTTTCGCCGTCAAAGAAGATCTGCCGCGCGCGTTCGTCTGTCGCCGCGTCTTTGAACACGCCGGAACCGCTGATGTTGGCCGACTTGACGCCCGCGCCGGCCAGCAACTCGCGCCAGCCGCCCTGGCTTTCCAGCGTGGTCACGTCCACCTGGTCGGCGTTGAAGCTGATGCGCGTCGCGCGCAGACCTGCCATCGTTGTGAACTGGCCGGTGCCGTCGATATCCACCTTGACCAGAAGGTCCTTTCCGTTCTGAGCACCCATGTTTTCGTCTCCTGCGTTGAGTCCATTTCGGGCCTCGGCCCGGATCAGCCCGCGACCGCGTCCTCGACGCGTGCACGAAACACCATGTCAATCTGCCGACGCTTGCCCGACTGCCGCCGCGCCACCGCCTTCTGGAACCACAGCCCCACCAGCCGGCCACGGCTCAGGGTCAGGTTCGCGCCATGCAGCGCGTCGCTGATGGCGCCGGCGGCATCCTTGGCGGACTGGAACCCGGCGCTTTCGGTCACGACGGAAACCGTGAACCGGTGCCAGGCACCGTCGCCGTCTGCGTCACTTGCATCGACCGCCGTTTCCGGGCCCAGAGACACGAAGAGGCTGGGCAGGTCGCCCTTGGGCAACTCGTCAAAGACATTGCTGCCCACCAGCGCTGTCAGCACCGCGTCGCCCTGCAAGGCCTGGTAGACCGCCGCCTGGAGCGCGCTTGCCACCGCATAGGTCATGCCGCGATCTCCTCCTTGCATTGGCATTCCAGGAACATCGCGCGTGCATCCGCCTCGCTCACCGCCTCGATGGTGAAGACGCGGCTGCCGTTGCGGAACCGCTGGCCTGGAACAGGCCGGTTGGAATGGCCCACAGGGGCCGCGCGCACCGTGATCAACGCAGCGGTGACGGACACCGTGCCGCCGACAGCGCTGGCGAAGCGACCGAAGCGCGGGTTGATCTCGGCCCAGAGCGTTCCCAGCGCCGACCAGCTTTCGGTATAGCCCCCGGCGCCATCGGGCAGCTGCACCGGCGCCTCCAGGATCAGCCGGCGGGTCAGGTTGGGCCGGCTCATGCGCCCAGCCCCAGCCGCACCGGGCGGTAGCGCTGCAGCAGCGCCGTCACGCCGAACGGCATGCAACCCTGGCTCAGTGCCGTCTCGTCCCGGTATTCGTAGTAATGCGCTGCCAGCAACAGCACCGCCTGCCGCAGATCGGCCGGGACATCGTCGAACGCCGGACCATAGCCTGCGTCGAACCGGATCTCGGCCGACCCGCCCGAAGGGATCGTCGGCAGGCTCATCCCCACCGGCCGCAGCCGGGGTGTGAAACTGTCCTTCTGCAGACGATAGCGCGCCGGGCTGATCACCGTCTCGACGCCGTAGGCATCGACGATGGTCACATCCGCGATCGCCGAAACCGGCGCAACCGGCAGGACCTGCCCCTCGCCGTCGCGCCACACGTGCACCGTGAGCACGAACCGGCGCGCGATCAGCACGCTCGAACACCGGGCCTCGACCGCCGCCATCGCCGCCCGCAGGAACGAGGCCAGCACCGCGTCCTGGACGTCATCCTCGGCAAAGCCGCTCCCCAGACGCAGATGCTGCTTCAGCGCGTCGACCGGGAGGGCCGCTTCGGGCACCTGAGTTTCTTCCACCAAGATCATGTCTTTTCTCCGAAATCCCGTCCTGGCCTCCGCGATCGGGGCCTCGAGGTCGGGCACGCGCCGCTCACGCCGCTTCTGCGGAGGGGAGCTGCTGGACGGCGTGACCGCTCACGCGCGTGCCCGGGGACACGGCAAGGACCTGCACCCTCACCGCATCCGTCTCATTGGCGATCAGACGCCGCTTTGCAGCAGCTTGATCGCGGCAAAGTCGCTCACGTCGCCGCCCACGCGCTTGGTCGCATAGAACAGGACATGCGGCTTAGCGCTGAACGGGTCGCGCAACACGCGCACGTCCGGGCGCTCGGCGATGGTGTAGCCGGCCGAGAAGTCGCCGAAGGCGATGGGGAAGTTGCCCGCACCGATATCCGGCATCTGCTCGGCGATCAGCACCGGGTAGCCTAGCAGCTGCGCCGGCTGGCCGCTCGACAGACCGTCGGCCCACAGGTGGCGGCCATCGGCGTCCTTGACCTTTCGCAGCGCGCCGGCGGTCTTCGAGTTCATCACGAAGGTCGCCTTGGCGCGGTACTGCGCACCCAGCGCATAGACCAGGTCGATCAGAGAGTCGCTGTCACCCACCAGGTTTGCATCGGCCGAGGTCACCGTGCCGATAGACCCCCAGGCCCACGAGTCATTGTCGACCTTGGCATGGCTCAGGAAGCCTCGCGGCTTGTCCACGCCGTCGCCACTGATGAAGGCCGCGGCCTCGGCACGGGCAAACTTGTCGGCGATGCGACCGGCCAGCCAGGCCTCGATGTCGAAGGCCGTGTCGTCCAGCAGGCGCTGGCTGATCTTCGGCATCGCGTTGAGTTCATAGAGCGGGATCGAGATGCGCTCGATGGTCGGCGTGCCGGTTTCGGCGGTCGGGTTGGACTCGTTGGCCCAGCCTGCGCCGGTATCGTTCTGGTCGATCAGCACGTCGAACGAGGTCGCCTCGACATTCACGACGTTCGAGATCGCGCGGATCGACGCGGTCGACGCCAGGACCGACTTGATCGTGTCAGCGGTCCTGGGATCGACGAGGTAGCCGCCATCGGCGTTGATCGCGGTCGACATCGCCTTGCCTTCCAGCTCGATGCCGCGCAACGCGTCATCGTCGCCAGAGCGCAGATAGGCGTCGAACGCCTTCTGATGGGGGGCCTCCACCGCGGTGCAGGTGGACAGTGCCGGGCGCGCCACGCGGGCGTTCTTGTGATCAAGCATGGTCAGTCGCTCTTCCTGTTTCTGAAGCTTCTGTTGAAGGTCGGCCTGCATGGCCTTGAAGTCCCCGATCAGTCCCGCCATCGCGGCACTCACCCGGACGACCGGAGACAGATCTTCCCCGGTCCGAGACTGGGTCCCGGTTTCGTTCATCTTTGCATC
Organism: Thetidibacter halocola; assembly: GCF_018224955.1. GTDB lineage: Bacteria > Pseudomonadota > Alphaproteobacteria > Rhodobacterales > Rhodobacteraceae > Thetidibacter > Thetidibacter halocola. The sequence continues at coordinate 376,064 of NZ_JAGTUU010000003.1, read as the reverse complement.
CCTCTTTGGTTGCCCTACCGCGTCGCTACTTGGGGGCACGAGTGAGTGGCGCGCGTCAGTCGCCCGCCAGGTTCCGGCGCAGCCCCTCCAGGGTCTCCGCCAAGTCGCGAAGCTCCGCGTCCGCTGGGTATTCGCCCTTGGATGCGACCCGCGCACTGGGCAGCATCGGGAAGGTCACGAGCGACACCTCCCAAAGCTCCAGTTCCGTCAAGAGCCGCTGGCCCTTGTCATTCTTCGTGGCCTTCAGCGTGCGATAGCCGATGGACAGCCCGTCGATGGCGCCCGCCGCGATAAGGGCGGCAGCCTCGCGGCCCTTTTCCACGCTGTCCAGCAGACGACCCTTGACGTAGAGGCCGCGCGCATCCTCGCGCACCGTCTCCCAGACGCCGATGGGCTGCGCCGGATCGTGCTGCCACAGCATCTTGACGGCACGATCCTCCTCGATCAGCCGCTTGAGGCTGCGGGCATAGGCGCCCTTGGCAACGATGTCGCCTCCCTGGTCGACTGCGCCGAACAGGCTCGCGTAGCCCTCGATCTTCGTGCCGTCGACCACCGTCACCTCGGCGTCGAAGCTGCAGAACTTGTGTTCCAGATCCATGTCCGTTCCCTCTTACTGCGCGCCCGGAAGCGCGTTGAGAAATCCCTGGAAGGCCTGCGTCAGGATCACCGCAGCAACGCCGTAGACGGTCAGCCACAGCCGCCGCTCCAGCCGCTCGATCAGCGCCTCCATCCGTTCCAGCCGCGCGTCGATGGCGTCGAACTGCAACTTGCTCAGCCGCTCATGCGCCTCCAGCTTCAGCCCCGGCGCACAGGCAAAGGACTCCGACACTCGGCGCATATCAGTCACCGGCGCCGTCCTCGGCCAGTGCGGGCAGGCCCAGCATCCGGCGCTTCTCGGCCTGCGTCAGGAAATCGGCGGTGGCCACGCGCGCCCATTGCGCGTCGCGCTCGGTTGCCAGCGCCGGCACCTGGTCGAGATCGGGCTTTAGCTCCACCTCCTCGCCCACGAAATCCGACAGCCAGCGGCCAACGCTCGCCGTGACCCGCGTCGCCAGCGGCAGCACCGTCAGGCGATAGAAGGCCCGGTGCGCCTCGGCATAGTTGGCATAGGTGGCCTCGCCCGGGATCCCCAGCAGCATCGGCGGCACGCCAAAGGCAACCGCGATCTCGCGCGCAGCAGACTCCTTGGTCTTCTGGAACTCCATGTCGCTGGGCGAAAAGCCCATCGGTTTCCAGTCCAAACCGCCTTCCAGCAGCATCGGACGGCCCGCATTGCGTGCGCCCTGGTGGTTGGCCTCGACCTCGGCCACCAGACGCTCGTATTGCTCGGTGGTCAGGTTCGACTGCCCGTCGACACCCTTCCACACGATCGCACCCGAGGGCCGCGCGGCATTGTCCAGCAGCCCCTTGCTCCAGCGCGAGGCCGAATTGTGCACGTCCACCGCCTGCGCCGCCGATTGCAGTGGCGACAGCCCGTAGTGATCGTCCTGCGGATGGAAATTCTTGATGTGGCAGACCGGGGAAACCGGCCCCGTCACGTCGAACCGCAGCTTGCGCGCGCCCACCGCGTATTCATAGGCCACCGGCCAGCCATCCGCGCCGGGCACCACGCTCATCCGGTCCGACCGCAGCACATGCAGCTCGAAAGGCAGCCCCGCCTCACCCGCCACGGCCTCCAGGTATCCGTCACCCGACAGCAGCAACTGACCATACAGCGCCTCGAACAGCTCCGCCCGCCCCTGCGCCGGGTTCGGCTTGGTCAGCAGGCGCAGCACCGGGTGATCGGCATAGCGCGTGGCGGTATCCTGGAGGACCAGCGGCAACGCCGAGGCCGCCTCGGCGATCAGCTTGACCGCGCGAAAGCCCACCGGGTTGCCGGTGAACGCCTGTTTCGTCAGCGAGACCGTGTCCCGCGGCGTCCACGCCACCCGGCCCGAGCTCACATGCGCCACCAGCGGCCCCGTGGCCGAGGCCTTGGTCTCGACCGAGGCCACAGCCTCGCCCTTCCCACGCCGCAGAAAATCGAAAACCATCGCGCCTTGCTCCTTTTCCTCGGGTCGCCTGAAGCGGTGTCCTTGGGCGGGTCTTTCCGCCGTTGTGAGGGTTGTAGGAGACTGGGCTTAAGAGGCTTTCACGGCACCGCACGGTGGGTGCGCAACACTGAGAATCTTTGTTGAGCCCATCTAAAATTAAGGCTAAATGAAAGAGCTTTCATATTTTGCTTCATACCACCGACGAGGAATCCTAATGGACCTACGGGCGAGTTTAGATGACTTACTAAAAGCAGTACGCCTATTTTCAGCTGCTGCTGTCATTATCGGCTATACGGTTGCTAGCGGCATCGCTCCAGTCAAAATAAAAAATTCGATCGAATTTGAACAACGCATCATGATGGATCGTTGGTGGGCCGGTGACGAAGACGGGACTATTATGGCTTTGAAACACGGAATTCTTCTAACAGGCAAAGCTGCTATTCTTAGAATCGACGATACTTGGTATGGATTGGCTTTTGTTGAAGAGCCCGCCGTCGAAGTGCCGTTCCTTCAGAACTTGCTTACTGCTAGCTTTGCCGCTGTCTCGGCAATGTGGGTGGCTGCTTCCACAGCCGCATTGGTTGCGCTCTTGGGTTTTGCAGCTTTAGCATATTTCGTCTTTATTTAACCTGAGCCGCGCAAGTATTTCCATCAATAAACCCCACCCTCTGCCCACCGTATTGAAAATTTTAGAGTTCCTAATCAACTAGCTACATTATGACAAATTGAAGAATGAAAGGCTGCAAGATCCATTTGCCGCAAAGAATTCGTTATCTCATGATAGAACAGGACCAAAACATTCGCCTTGGTCCTTGAAAATTGTAATTCCTCACCCTAACGTCCTTGCCCTCGGCGACGCCATCCCCCCCCGCCCCAGCATCAACTCCGTCACCGCCCAGACCAGCGCGTCCACCCGGTCCGGGCTGCCCTGCCCCTCGAAGCCGCGCTGCGTCATCAGTTGCATCTGCGCCTCCAGCCGCCCCAGACCCGCCGCGTGGAACACCCGGCCCTGCTCATACAGCGCCGCCACCGGCTCGGCCCGCGCGCTCTTGCCGTCCGAGGCATGCACCGCCTTCAGCGCCACGCCCGGGTCGACCTGTTGCAGCACCGTGCCCACCATCGCGCCGCCCTGGTTGGCCTCGTAGACCACCCGCTGCGCGTCCCAGCGCCGCGCCGCCTCGACTGCCGCCGTGGCCCATCCGGTCGGAGACACCCCCTGGACCGAGGCATCCTCCAGCACATAGGCGCGCCATTCATGCGGCTTGCCCTGCATGACCACACCGGCCACCACGATCCCGCATTCATCCGCCGCCTTGCCCGTCCCCGCCGGCGGATCGACCGCCACAACGACCCTATCCAGATCGGGAACCCGCCCCGCGGGCCGGAACATCTCGCGCGACCACAGCGCGCCATCGACCGTGTCGACCAGCACGCCGTCCAGTTCCTGCATCCCCAGCCGCGTGTTCGCATAGCGCGCCCGCACCTCCTCGAGGAAGGACTCCGCCAGGTGCGCCCGGTTCGCCTCGGTCGGCGCATGGGTCACCACCGAGGACGGCAGCTCCAGCAATTCCTTCAGCACATCGACATTGCGCGGCGTCGTCGTCACGCAGACCTTAGGGTCATCCCCCAGCCGCAGCCCGAATTGCAGCATGTCCCAGGTCTCGCGCGCCTTGGGCCATTTCGCCAGTTCATCCACCCAGGCGCCATCAAACTGCGGCCCCCGTAGCGATTCAGGGTCGAAGGCGGAATAGACCATCGCCTCCGCCCCGTTCGGCCAGACGAGGCAGCGCCGCGACGCCACCCATTTCGGTTTCCGGTCAGGCGGCGAACAGGCCATGATCCCGCTGTCGCCAAAGATCATCACCTCGCGCGCCTGGTCCAGCGTCTCGCCGATCAGCGCCAGCCGCTTGCAGCGCCCCGGCGACAGCGGCCGCGCGCCCTCGACCTGGGATCGCACCCATTCGGCGCCCGCCCGCGTCTTTCCCGCGCCGCGCCCGCCCAGGATCACCCAGGACCGCCAGAAACCATCCGGCGGCAGCTGGTGCGGATGCGCCCAGAATTCGAACAGGTAGGGGAGCGCGATGCGCTCCCCGGTGGTCAGACCGTCAAGAAACCTCTCCTGCACCGCAGCAGGCGCGGAGGCTATCAAGCTGGCACCGGACCGCAACGCATGCCTGTTCGAGGTCCAATCCGTATTCCCCGACGATTCCCTCTTCCTTGCGCCTGATGTCTTCAATCTCGGCCTCCGTTTCCCGCGACGCACGCAGCCAGTAGCGGATGTCCGCCATCAACTTCGCGTCCTCTGCACTCCTGGAAACTTCGCCCTGCCGGATCCGCGTTCTCAGATCGCGGATATCTTCGCGGATGGTCGCCAGCATCTCGGCGATGTCATCCCGTTCTGATTCCAGCCGTCTCAGGCGGCTGCTGGCCCGGATCAGCGTCCGGTCTTCGTTCTGCTCTTCCATGCTCGACACCTTTCTTGCCTGTAGGTCTCCCCTCCAGGTAAGCGGCGGTGATGCGGATCGGATCTTCGCCCGGCCTGTTCCACATGCCGACACGTCCAGCATGGATGGACGCTAGCCGCGATTGCCCTGTCTGTCAAAGCCACCAGCGAACGCAAATATCTGAAACCGTTTACCCTTTCTAAGGTGGCAATCAGATAGAAAACCGCATCGTTCGGTGCGCTTGCCGGGCGGGGCCGGCTCTGGCAAGAACGACCGCAATTGAGGAGGGTCGCATGCCCAAGCTCTCGAACCGCGTTGCGCGGCTGAACGAAGACGGCTCTGACGGGTGGGAGGTGTTCTATCGCGCCCGCGCCATGGTGCGCGACGGCCAGCAGGTCACCGAGCTCACCATTGGCGAACACGACATCACCACCGACCCGACGATTCTCGAGGCCATGCACCGGGCCGCTCGGGCGGGCCATACCGGATATGCCAGCGTGCCGGGCACCGATGCCCTGCGCGAGACCATCGCCGACCGGGTTCAGGCCCGCACCGGCGTGCCCACCACGCGCGAGAACGTGCTTGTCACGCCTGGCGGCCAGGCCGCGCTCTTTGCCGCGCACATGGCCGCCTGCACGCCGGGCGACGCGGCCTTGTTCGTCGATCCATATTACGCCACCTATCCCGGCACGATCCGCGCCGCCTCGGCCCATCCGGTCGCCATCCGCACCCGCGCGGAACGGGGTTTTCTGCCCGATCCGGCAGAGGTGCACAGGCTGGCCGCCGATTTCCGCGCCACCAGCCTGTTGGTCAACACGCCGAACAACCCGACCGGCGCAGTCTATCCCCGCCTCACGCTCGAGGCGCTGGCCTCCGTGGTGCAGGCGCGCGACATGTGGCTCCTGTCGGACGAGGTCTACGACACGCAGGTCTGGCAGGGCAGCCATCTCAGCCCGCGCGCCCTGCCCGGCATGGCGCGGCGCACGCTGGTGATCGGCTCGCTGTCGAAAAGCCACGCGATGACCGGCTCGCGCATCGGTTGGCTCGTCGGGCCGGAGGATGCGATCGGCTCCCTGATCGACCTCGCCACCTGCACCACCTACGGTGTGCCCGGCTATATCCAGGATGCGGCCGTCTTTGCCCTGTCACAGGGCGAATCCGCCGAACAGGCCGTTGCCGAACCGTTCCACCGCCGCCGCCAGATCATCCTCGACGCGCTGGAAAAGCAGGACATCGTCGGTGTCATCCCCTCCCAGGGGGCCATGTATCTGATGCTCGACATCCGCAAGACCGGTCTATCGGGCCGCGACTTCGCCGAACGCCTGCTCGATCAGCACCGCATCGCCGTCATGCCGGGCGAAAGCTTTGGCCGCTCCGCCGCCGGTCACATTCGCGTGGCCCTCACGGTCGAGGATGACCGCCTTTGGGAAGCCGTGCATACTCTGTGCGACTTCGCAAAGGGACTCGCCGATGCCTGAACGGCACTTGCGCCCCACTCGGGGCGGCATCCGCCGCCGAACCTCGACCGCGTGACCATGACCACGCCGGTTTCCTCCATCCGCAACCTCGGCCCGGCAACAGAGGCAGCGATGGCACGCGCCGGCATTCGCTCGGCCGAGGACTTGCGCGCCCTCGGTGCCGACCGGGCCTATGCCCGTCTGCTGGCCGCAGGCGAAAAACCCCATTTCATCGGCTATTACGTCCTGGTCATGGCGTTGCAGGGCCGTCCCTGGAACGATTGCAAGGGCGCCGAAAAAGCCGCCCTGCGGGAACGCTTTGACGCGATCAAGGCCGGCGCCGCGGGACAGGACGGCGCCCTGCCGCCCGACCTCACCGCCTTCCTGCGCGACTTCGGCATCCGCCCCTGACCCCGCCGCCAAAACAAAAAGGCGCCCCGCGGGGCGCCTTTCCGATCCGAGGAAGCGGTGTGGCTCAGCCCACCAGTTCGAGGCCCGAGAAGAAATACGCGATCTCTCCGGCTGCGGTGTCCGGTGCGTCCGACCCATGAACCGAATTTTCGCCAACCGATTCCGCGAATTCGGCGCGGATCGTGCCCGGGGCCGCGTCGGCCGGGTTGGTGGCGCCCATCACTTCGCGATTCTTCGCGATGGCGCCTTCGCCTTCCAGCACCTGCACGACGACCGGTTCGGACGCCATGAACTCGCACAGTTCGTCATAGAACGGGCGCGCGGCGTGAACCTTGTAGAACTCGCCGGCCTGCGCCTTGGTCAGGTGGATGCGCTTCTGCGCGACGATGCGCAGGCCCGCATCCTCGAACTTGGCGTTGATCTTGCCGGTCAGGTTGCGGCGGGTGGCGTCGGGCTTGATGATCGACAGAGTGCGTTCGATTGCCATGGGTTCGCTCCATTGTGACAGGCCGGACAAGCCCGGCCGATTGGGCGCGGCGTTAGCATGGGGCGCAGCGATTGGAAACCCCTTGCCGCGCCGCTGGCGCCCCCCTGCGGCCTCTGCTAAGCCGCGCCCATGTTGCGCATCGACTCCATCTCCTATTCCGTCGAGGGCCGCCCCCTGTTCGAGGGCGCCTCCGCCACGATTCCCGAAGGTCACAAGGTGGGCCTGGTCGGCGCCAATGGCGCGGGAAAGACCACGCTCTTCCGCCTCATACGGGGCGAACTGACTCTGGATGGCGGCGAGATCACGCTGCCCTCGCGCGCCAAGATCGGCGGCGTCGCGCAGGAAGTGCCCGCCACAGAGGTCTCGCTGATCGACACGGTTCTGGCCGCCGACACCGAACGCGCCGCGCTGATGGCCGAGGCCGAGGACGCGACCGGCAACCGCATGGCCGAGATCCAGACCAGGCTTGCCGATATCGACGCTTGGTCGGCCGAGGCGCGCGCCGCCACCATCCTGCGTGGCCTTGGTTTCGACCCGGAACAACAGCTGATGCCGTGCAGCGCCTTTTCCGGCGGCTGGCGGATGCGCGTGGCGCTGGCCGGCGTGCTCTTCGCCCGGCCCGACCTGCTCCTGCTGGATGAACCGACGAACTATCTCGACCTCGAAGGCGCGCTCTGGCTGGAAAGCTACCTCGCGCGCTATCCACACACCGTCATAATCATCAGCCACGACCGCGGCCTGCTGAACCGCGCGGTGGGCTCGATCCTGCATCTCGAGGATCGTGGGCTGACCTATTACGGCGTGCCCTATGACGGCTTTGTCCGGCAGCGCGCAGAAAAGCGCGCCCAGCAGACCGCCACGGCAAAGAAACAGCAGGAACGCCGCGCCCATCTGCAAGGTTTCGTCGACCGGTTCCGCGCCAAGGCCAGCAAGGCCAAGCAGGCGCAGGCCCGCCTGAAGATGATCGAGCGGATGGAGATGATCACCGCGCCAGAGGAGGCCGCCAAGCGCGTCTTCACCTTCCCCCAACCCGAGGAACTCAGCCCGCCGATCATCAATATCGAAGGTGGCGCAACGGGTTATGGCGAAAAGATCATCCTTCGAAAGATGAACCTGCGAATCGACCAGGATGACCGCATCGCGCTGCTGGGCCGCAACGGCCAGGGCAAGTCGACCCTGTCGAAACTGCTGTCCGGCCGCCTGCCGCTGATCGAGGGGCGCATGACCACCTCCAGCAAGCTGCGCATCGGCTATTTCGCCCAGCACCAGGTCGACGAACTTCACCTGGACGAAACGCCCCTGCAACACCTGCAACGCGAACGCTCCGGAACAGCGCCGGCGCAGTTGCGGGCGCGCCTCGCGGGCTTCGGCCTGATGGCGGCGCAGGCGGAAACCGAGGTCGCACGCCTGTCCGGCGGTCAGAAGGCGCGCCTGTCGCTGTTGCTGGCAACGCTTGATGCGCCACACCTGCTGATCCTCGACGAACCGACCAACCACCTCGACATCGAAAGCCGCGAGGCGCTGGTCGAGGCGCTCACCGCCTATTCCGGCGCGGTGATCCTTGTCAGCCACGACATGCACCTGCTGGGCATGGTGGCAGACCGGCTCTGGCTGGTCTCGGATGGTGGCGTGGCGCCCTACGAGGACGATCTCGACACCTATCGCGCCCTGCTGCTGATCTCTGAAAAGGACCAAAAGAAGGCTCAGAAACCAAACGATTCCAAACCGAAACGCCCGTCTCGTGACGTGATTCTCGAACTGCGGGCGGAGCTCCGCCGCTGCGAGGATCGCGTGACCAAGATCGAGGAGATGCGCGGCAGGCTGGCGAAAAAACTTGCCGATCCCGCGCTCTACGAGCCCGAAAAGGTGGGCGAGCTCGAGGTCTGGAACCGCAAATACGCCGAGGTCATGGAAGGCCTCGCCCGCGCCGAGGCCATGTGGGAGGCCGCTGCCGAGAAACTCGACGCCGCAGAAAGCGCGTAGCCGTTCACGCGACCGGTAACTGCCTTCCCCGATTTTTCCCGAGGGTCGGCACGTCGGCTATCCACGGGACGTGCCTACGGCGCGCCGCTGGGCCATCGCGCAAGGCCATGACCAAAGCCGCCTGACCTTGCCCGGCGTGCACTAGGCTCAGATGGACGACCATTTCGGCGACAGGATGTTCGACCGCTCGTCTTTTCCTGCTTCCGCGTCCAGAGGATCCTGCGCAACTGGGGCCGCACGACGGCAGCGGCCTCGGCCGCTGGACTCCGCCGGTGCGCCCGGCTAGGCCCGGCCCATGGACACCGCCGCGCTCATAACGGCCTTTGCGACGCTCTTTGTCGTGATCGACCCGATCGGCCTCACGCCGATCTTCATCGCGCTGACCGCGGGCGCCGACGCGCGCCATCGCCGCGCCGTGGCCTTGCGCGCCTGCATCACGGCCTTCGCGGTGCTGACGCTGTTCGCCTTCCTCGGCGAGGCGGTCTTGGGCTTCATCGGCATCTCCATGCCGGCCTTCCGCATCGCGGGTGGAATCCTGCTGTTCCTGACCGCCCTCGACATGCTGTTCGAGCGCCGCACCAAGCGACGCGAGGACAAGGTCGAGCCCGAGGACATGCCCGACCCCTCGGTCTTTCCCATCGCCATTCCGCTGATCGCGGGCCCGGGCGCCATCGCTACGATGATCCTGCTCGCGGGCCAGTCCGACAGCGCGCTGGAAATGGCGGGGATCATGGGCGTCATGGTCTCGGTCCTGGCCATCGTGATGGTGATGTTCCTGCTGGCGGGACTGATCGAACGGGCGCTGGGCCGGACGGGAATCGTCGTCGTCACGCGGCTCCTGGGGATGCTGCTGGCCGCGCTTTCGGTGCAATTCGTGCTGGACGGGCTGCGCGCGTTCGGTTTCGGCGCGCTCTGAGGCTCGAAATTCCGCGCAAGCGCCCCTATCTTTCCCTTGTCAGAAGGAGCGGCGGCATGAACGGCGACGATTTCGGTCAGGCGATCTACCTCGTGGTGCTGGGCTGCGCCATCGCCTTCTGGTTCTTCGTCGAGAACCGACAGGGCTTGGGCAAGACGCTGCGCCAGATGTCGGCCTGGGTGCTGATCTTCATCGGGGTGATTGCGGCCATCGGCCTGTGGGGCGACATCCGCCAGACAGTCCGTCCGCAGCAATCGGTCTTTGCCGAATCCGGCCGGATCGAACTGCCCCGCGCACCGGACGGCCACTACTACGTCACACTCGACCTGAACGGCGTTCCGGTGCGCTTTGTCGTCGATACCGGCGCCTCGGCCATGGTCCTGACCAGGGCGGATGCCGAACGCGCAGGCCTATCACTGGGCGAGTTGGCCTATTTCTCCGAGGCTATGACCGCGAACGGCCTTGTCCGGACGGCGCCCGTCACGCTGGACACGGTGGCGGTCGGCCCCTTCACCGACGCCCGCGTGCCGGCCTACGTCAACGAGGGCGAGATGGACAAGTCACTGCTGGGGATGAGCTATCTGCAACGCTTCGACCGGATCGAGATCGCCGGCGGCAAGCTGGTGCTCGAGCGCTAATCCCCGCCCGTCTCGCGCAGCTTCTGCCAGCGGCCCGATTCCTCGGACCAGTACAGCGCCCGGCACCCCGCCCCGGTCAGTGCCTTCCATTGAGCGCGCGCGACGCCCAGAGCAGAGTCGTCATGGCCGTCAAACAGGATGCAGACCCGTTCCAGCCGCTGCACCTCGTCGACCGACACCTCGGCCCCGTCGATCGCCATCAGGCAGGCCGGGTTGTTGGCTTCGCCCGGTCCCACTGTCAGCAGCACCGGCTGATCCGCGTCGTGATCGCCGCCGGCCAGCCCGTGCGGCAGGAACTGCTCCTCGGGACCCAGCCACAGCTTCTGGTCCAGCCAGTCCATCCGGGCGGGATCGGTGCCGCGCACCGCCACGCGCCAGCCCGCCGCCAGCGACTTGTCCAGCAGCATGGGCAGCGTGACCTCGACCGGCTGGCGCGTCAGGTGGTAGAAATAGACCGCCCCCACGGCCCTCAGCCCTTCTCGAACTTGTCCCGAACCAGCCGGTCCAGCGCCATGACGCCCCAGCCCGTCGCGCCCTTGGGCGCCAGCGTGGTGTCGAACGTGACCTGCGCCACGCCCGCGATATCCAGATGAATCCACGGCATTTCCGGCCGCACGAAGCGTTGCAGCAGCTGCGCCGCCGTCACCGCCCCACCGGGCCGCCCGCCGGTGTTCTTCATGTCCGCCTTCTGCGACTTGATCTGCTCGTCATAGGCCGGGCCCATTGGCAGGCGCCAAGCGCCCTCGCCCTCGGCCTGCGCCGCCTTGAGGAAATCGGCCGCAAAGGCGTCGTCATTGGCAAAGACGCCCGCATTGTGATGCCCCAGCGCGATGATGCAGGCCCCGGTCAGCGTCGCCAGGTCGACGATGGCGGCGGGCTTTTCGGTTTCCTGCGCGTGCCACAGCACGTCGGCCAGCACCAGACGCCCTTCGGCATCGGTATTGATGACCTCGATCGTGTCGCCCTTCATCGATTTCACGATATCGCCCGGACGGGTCGCCGAACCCGAGGGCATGTTCTCGACCAGCCCGACAAGGCCGGTGACATTGGCACGCGCCTTGCGCAGCGCGAGGGCCTTCATCACCCCGGCCACGACGCCCGCGCCGCCCATGTCCATGGTCATGTCTTCCATGCCCTGCGCAGGTTTGAGACTGATGCCGCCGGTGTCGAACACGACGCCCTTGCCGACCAGCGCCAGCGGCGCGCCCTCGCCGCCCTTCCAGCGCATGATGACGACCTTGGATGGGCTGTCAGAGCCTTGCCCGACGCACAGCAGCGCCCCCATGCCCAGTTCGGTCAGGCGATCCTCCTCCAACACCTCGACCTCGACGCCAATGCCGCGCAGCGCCTCCAGCCTTGCGGCGAACTCGGTGGTGGTCAGCACGTTGGCCGGTTCCGAGGTCAGGTCGCGGGTGAAGCACACGCCCTCGGCCACCGCCAGCACCGGCGCCGCGGCCTGCGCGACCGCGTCCGCGTCGCGCACCATCAGCACCGCCGGGGCCGGTGTCTTGCCCGGTTCGGACTTGCGCGCGGTAAAGGCATAGCCGCGCAGCGCCAGCCCCAGCGCGATCTGTTCCGGCAGGCCCGTCCCCTCGACCAGCACCGTCAGCGGCGCCTCGCCCGCCAGCCGCGCCAGCGTCGCACCGGCCTTGCGCGCATCCGCCTGCGCCGGGCGGCGTTCGACCTTGACCACGTGCAACGCGGCGCAGGTCATGCCCGCGGGATGCGACAGCGTATGCCCCTCGCCGGGTTTGACCTTTTCCCAGGCCTCCGAGGCCAACAGCCGCGCCAGCGCGCCCTTGCACAGCCGGTTCAGGCGCCGCGCACCCGGGCTCATGGTTCCGGCGGCGGGCACCGTGATTCCCAGGTGCCCCTCGATGTCCGCCAGGGCGTCCAGTTCCACCGCCGCAAAGCGGATTGCGCGCAGGTCCGTCATGTCTTTCCCCTTCGGCCGTTCCCCGCCCACAGGTAATGCGCGCGGCAGTCCTTGGCCAGTGCCACCTTTCCCGTCCCCTGCGCATCGGCTAGGCTCCGGCACAGGAACTGCTGGGGGACATGTCGGCGTGCAGAGATTCGACAGATACATGCTGTCGCAACTGATGGTGCTGTTCGGATTCTTCTCGCTGGTGCTGGTGTTGGTCTACTGGGTGAACCGTGCGGTGGTGCTGTTCGACCGGCTGATCGCCGACGGGCACTCGGCGGGGGTTTTCCTGGAATTCACCATGCTGTCGCTGCCGGCGGTGATCCTCCAGATCATGCCGATGGCCAGCTTTGCCGCCGCCGTCTACGTGACCAACCGCATGTCGGGCGATTCCGAACTGACCGTCGTCAAGGCCGTGGGCTATTCGCCCTGGCGCCTGGCCCGCCCCGTCGCGATCTACGGCACGATCATCGCGCTGATGACGGCGATCCTGTGCCATGTCCTCGTGCCCGCCTCGATCGCGCAGTTGCGCCTGCGCGAACAGGAGATTTCCGGCTCGGTCTCGGCCCGACTGCTGCGCGAGGGAACCTTTTTGCATCCTGCGCGGGGCGTCACCTTCTACATCGGCGACATTGCCCCGGATGGGGAGTTGCGCGACGTCCTGCTGTCCGACCGCCGACAGCCTGACCGCAGCCTGACCTATACCGCCGAGCGCGCCTACCTGCTGCGGGCCGATGACGGGCCAAAGCTGGTCATGATCTCCGGCCTCGCACAGACCATGAACCTCGAGGAAAGGCGCCTCTCGACCACCACCTTCGCCGACCTGATCTACGACATCAGCGGCCTGGTCGCGCAGTCCCGCGTGGTCGTGCGGCGGCTCGACACGGTACCGACGCTGGAATTGCTGACCCGGACAGAGGCGCTGGCCGAGGAACTGCGCGAACGACCCGGTGCCGTGCTGCAAGAGGCGCATATGCGTTTCGAACAGCCGATCCTTGCGATGGTGGCTGCGCTGATCGGTTTTGCGGCGCTTCAGGCCGGCACCTTCTCGCGCTTTGGCGTCACAAAGCAGATTGTCGGCGCGATTTTCCTGCTGGTGACGGTCAAGCTGGTGGAATCCGGCGTCAGCGACCCGGTGCGGAGCGTTTCCCGGCTCTGGCCGCTGGTCTATCTGCCCTCGGTGGTCGGTCTCGGCATGGTCTGGGCGCTTCTGGCCTCGGGCGGGCGAGGGTGGCGCCCCCGGCGGCGCGGGTCGCCCCCGGCGGAGGCCGCTACATGATCCTTCACGCCTATTTCGCCCGCCGCTTCCTGATGATGTTCCTCGGCCTCTTCGCCGTGTTCGCCCTGCTCCAGGCATTGCTGGACCTGGTCGAGCAGTTGCGCCGTTTCGGCGACGACGCCACCTTCGGGCAGGTGGTGCAGCTGGCCGCGCTGAAACTGCCCGACGGGCTGTACCAGATCCTGCCGCTGGTGATGATCCTGTCGACCATCGCCCTGTTCATCAGCCTGGCACGGTCGTCGGAACTGGTCGTGGTACGCGCCACGGGCCGGTCCGGGCTGACGGTGCTGGCCGCGCCGCTGCTGGTAGCGTTGCTGATCGGCGTGCTTGTGGTGGCGATGATGAACCCGATCGTCGCCGCGACCTCGAAACGCTATGCCGACCTGCGCGAGACCTACCGCACGGGCAGCGCCTCGGCCATCTCGATCGGCCCCGAGGGGCTGTGGCTGCGCCAGGGTGGCGACGAGGGGCAGGCGGTGATCCGCGCCGACCGCGCCAATGCCGAGGCGACACGGCTTTACGACGTGTCCATCGTGACCTACGCGCCCCAGGGCGGACCGCAGAGCCGCATCCTCGCCGCCGAGGCCGAGCTGACCGACGGCGCCTGGCGCCTCACCAACGCCACCGCCTGGCCACTGACGCCGGGTCTGAACCCGGAACTGGGCGCGCGGGCGCATGACATGCTGCTGCTGCCGTCGAACCTGACACAGGACAGCATCCGCGACCGGTTCGGCAGCCCTTCGGCGGTGGCGATCTGGGATCTGCCCGATTTCATCTCCGATCTCGAACAGGCGGGCTTTTCCGCGCGCCGCCACCTGGTCTGGTTCCAGATGGAACTGGCCAGGCCGCTGTTCCTGGTGGCCATGGTGCTGGTGGGCGCGGCCTTTACCATGCGGCCCGCCCGGCTGGGGCGCACCGGCGTCTCGGTGCTGTCGGCGATCCTGCTGGGCTTTGGCCTGTATTACGTGCGCAACTTCGCCCAGATCATGGGCGAGAACGGCCAGCTCCAGCCGCTGCTGGCGGCGTGGGTGCCGCCGGTCGCGGCGCTGCTGCTGGCGCTTGGCCTGGTGCTTCAGATGGAGGACGGCTGATGCGCACCGTCCGCCTGATCGCGCCGCTGATCGCCGCGCTGTGCCTCGCGCTCGCGCCGCCCGCGCGCGCGCAGGACGGCCCCGCACTGCTGGTCGCCGACGAGATCCTGGTCGAGGGTGACAGCCGCCTGATCGCCACCGGCAATGTCGAGGCGTTGCAGGATGGCACCCGTCTGCAAGCCAGCCGCATCGTCTATGATAGCACCGCAGAGACCCTGCAGATCGACGGCCCGATCCGCATCACCGATCCGCAGGGCAACGTGCTGATCGCCGATTTCGCCACGATGGATCGTGCGCTGAAGAACGGACTGCTGACAGGGGCACGGCTGGTTCTGGACGAGCAGTTGCAGGTCGCCTCGGTCGAGGCGCGCCGCGTCGGCGGCCGCTATACCCGGCTCAGCCGCGTTGCCGCCACCTCCTGCCAGGTCTGCGGCACCAGCGCGCCGCTGTGGCAGATCCGCGCCACGCGAGTCGTGCATGACACCGAGGCACGCCAGCTCTATTTCGACGACGCGCAGGTCCGCGTGCTGGACGTGCCCGTGTTCTACCTGCCGCGCCTGCGCATGCCGGACCCGACGCTGGACCGTGCGCGCGGCTTCATGATCCCGACGATCCATACCTCGACCCTGCTGGGTTTCGGGGTGCGTGTGCCCTATTTCATCCCGTTGGGCGATCACCAGGACGTCACGCTGACGCCCTTCCTGTCGCCAAACACCCGCACGCTGGAACTACGCTATAGACGCGCCTTCGTGCATGGCGATCTCGAGGTGACGGGCGCCGTGTCGTCGGACACGCTGGGTTCGGACGCGGCGCGGGGCTATCTTTTTGCCCGCGGCCTGTTCGACCTGCCGGACGATTTCAAGCTGGATTTCGACATCAAGACCGCCTCGGACGAAAGCTATCTCAACGATTACGGCGTCACCAGCCAAGACCGGCTGGAAAGCCGCCTGACCGTGACCCGGGTGCGCCGCGACGCCTTTCTCCAGGCGAATCTCGTGCACTACCAGTCGCTCCGCGTAAGCGAGGACAACGGCACCCAGCCCACCATCGTCTCGGACGCACGGTTCGAACGCCGGTGGTTCCCGGCCTGGGCCGGGGGTGGCGAATGGCGGTTCAACGCCACGGCGCACACCCATTATCGCTATTCCGACCTGCCGATCGATGGCACGGACGCCGATACCGAGATCGACGGCCGGGACGTCGCCCGCGTCAACGCCGAGATCAGCTGGCGCGACCAATGGACCCTGCCGATGGGCCTGCGCGCCGGGGCCAGCGCCCACCTCTGGCTCGACTCCTTCGCCACGCGGCAGGACGTGACTGCCACGCCCGATATCGCCCGCGCCACGCCCGGCGCAGCGGTAGAACTGCGCTGGCCGCTGCTGCGGGTCGGCCCCGCGGGCGGTCGCACCCTGCTGGAACCGGTCGTCCAGTTGGGCTGGACAGGCGGAACCCGACCCGGCAATCCCAACGACGAAAGCACCCGCGTCGAATTCGACGAGGCAAACCTGCTGTCGCTGTCGCGTTTTCCCGCCGCCGACCGGCGTGAACACGGCGCCACGCTGGCCGCCGGGCTGCGCTGGATGCACCAGGCACCGACCGGATGGACGGCAGCCTTGACCATGGGCCGCGTCTGGCGCGAGGCGGCAGATCCCGATTTCTCGCGCTCATCGGGCCTGATGGATACCGCGTCGGACATCTTGCTGGCCGGGAGTTTCGCTCATCCCGTCGGTCTGACCATCTCGGCGCGCGGCCTTCTTGAGGAAAACAGCCGCTTTTCCAAGGCCGAGGCGCGGGCAGGTTGGTCCAATGCCCGGCTCGACCTCGGCGCGTCCTACCTGCTGCTGGTGACCGATCCGGACGAAAACCGTTCAAAGGCGCTGTCGGAATGGAGCTTTGACGGCACCTACCGCTTCGATCGGCACTGGACCGCCTTGACCGAGTGGCGCTATGACCTTGCCGACGACCGGCTTGACCGCGTCGGGCTGGGCCTGCAATACCGGAATGAATGCGTGGAGGTGGGTTTGTCGGCATCGCGTCGCCTGGCGTCGTCGACCAACCTCGAACCAAGCACCGATTTCGACCTGACTGTCGCGCTCAAGGGGTTTTCCACCGGCGGCAGTGGCAAGGAGTACCGTCGCACATGCACCTACTGACCCGCCTCTCCGCCGCGCTGGTCCTCGGCCTGTCGCTGTCCTCGGGCGCGCAGGCGCAGGGGTTGTTCTCGCCCGCCATCCTCGTCGACGACAAGGTGATCACCGGCTACGAGATCGAGCAGCGCGCGCGCATGCTGCAATTGCTGAACGCCCCCGGCGACCCGATGGAAACCGCGCGGCAGCAGCTGATCGACGACCGTCTGCGCCTGAACGCAGCGCAGGATGCCGGCATCCGCCCCTCGCCCGAGGACGTGCTGGACGGGATGGCCGAATTCGCCGCCCGCGCAAACCTCGAGCGCGAGGAATTCGTTGCGGCCCTCGAGGCCAGGGGCGTGGCCGAACAGACCTTCCGCGATTTCGTGCAGGCCGGCCTCAGCTGGCGGATCCTGGTCCAGCAGCGCTTTGCCGGACGCGCCAATGTCTCCGAAGACGAGATCGACCGCGCCCTGACCGCGCAGGGCGGCAGTTCGGTGCGCGTCCTGCTGTCCGAGATCATCATGCCGATGACGCCGCAGAACCAGGAAGAAGTGCGCGCCCGCGCCGCCCGCATCGCCGAACTCGACTCGACCGCCGCCTTCTCGGCCGAGGCGCGTCGCTATTCTGCAACCGCCACGCGCGGCAATGGCGGCCGCCTGCCCTGGCAGGACCTGACCGAGCTACCGCCGCCGCTGCGCCCAATCGTGCTGGGCCTGAAGCCGGGCGAAGTGTCGGAACCGATCCCGCTGCAAGGCGCCATCGCCCTGTTCCAGCTGCGCGAGATCGAGGAAACCGGCTTTGCCGCTCCGGAAAGCGCGACCATCGAATACGCCGCCTATTACATGCCCGGTGGCCGCTCGCCCGAAACGCTGGCCAAGGCGCGCGTGCTGGAAAGCACGCTGGACCGCTGTGACGACCTCTATGGCGTCGCCAAGGGCCAGCCGGCCGAGGTGCTGGAACGCGGATCGCTGCCGCCCGAGCAGATCCCCACCGACATCGCCTTCGAACTGAGCAAGCTCGACCCCGGCGAGGTCTCGACCGCGCTGACGCGGGCGAACGGCCAGACGCTGGTCTTCCTGATGCTATGCGGACGCTCGCCGAAACTGTCGGACGATCTCGACCGCGAGAGCTTTGGCATCGGGCTTCGCAACCAGCGCATCGAATCGCTCGCCGCAAGTTACCTGGAACAGCTGCGCTCCGACTCGGTCATCATCGAGAAATGACACCTGCGCCCATCGCGCTGAGCTGCGGAGAGCCCGCCGGCATCGGCCCTGAACTGGCCGAGGCCGCCTGGTCAGAATTGGGCGAATCCCTGCCCTTCTTCTGGATCGGCGATCCAGCCCATCTCCCCGGAACCGTGCCCTCGGTCGTCATCGACAGCCCCGCCCAGGCCGCCAAGGCGGCCGCACAGGGCCTGCCGGTGCTGGCTCTGTCCATGCCCGGCCCGCGCGTTCCCGGCGTGGCGCAGGCGGCGCACGCTCCCGGCGTGGTGGCGGCGATCGAGACCGGCGTGCGGCTGGCGCAGGACGGCTCGGCGGGTGGCGTCTGCACCCTGCCCATCCACAAGAAGGCGCTGGCCGACGGGGCCGGTTTCGCCTTTCCCGGCCATACCGAGTTTCTCGCCCATCTCGCCGGGGTGGACGAGGTGGTGATGATGCTCGCCTCGGACCGGCTTCGTGTCGTGCCGGTGACGATCCACATCGCCTTGGCCGAGGTGCCCCGCGTGCTGACCGCGGACCTGCTGGAAAAACGCATCCGCATCACCCATCGCGCCCTGGTCGAGCGGTTCGGCATCGCGGCACCGCGGCTGGCGGTGGCCGGCCTGAACCCGCATGCGGGCGAAGGCGGGCGCATGGGTCACGAGGAAGAGACGCTGATCGCCCCGGTGCTGGACCGGTTGCGCGCCGTGGGCATGGACCTGCGCGGCCCGCTGCCCGCCGACACGATGTTTCACGAGCGCGCCCGCGCCGGCTATGACGCCGCGCTCTGCATGTATCACGACCAGGCTCTGATCCCGATCAAGACGCTCGATTTCGACCGCGGCGTGAACGTGACGCTGGGCCTGCCCTTCATCCGCACCTCGCCGGATCACGGCACCGCCTTCGACATCGCGGGGCGCGGCGTCGCCAATCCCACAAGCACGATCGAGGCGCTGCGCATGGCTTGGCGCATGGCCGGGGGCAAGGCGTGATCGTGGCGAGCCGGGACATCGGGGCTGTGCCCCCGTCTCGCTGCGCGAGCCCCCCCCGGGGTATCTGGAGCCCAGAGACGCCATGAGCCGGATCGACGCCCTGCCGCCCCTGCGCGAGGTCATCGCGACGCATGACCTGCGCGCCAAGAAGGCGCTGGGGCAGAACTTCCTCCTGGATCTGAACCTGACCGCACGGATCGCGCGGATTGCGGGCGACTTGTCGGGGATGGACGTGCTGGAGGTGGGGCCGGGCCCCGGTGGGCTGACCCGCGGCTTGTTGGCCGAGGGGGCGCGGCGCGTGCTGGCCATCGAGAAGGACGCACGCTGCCTGCCCGCGCTGGCAGAGATCGCCGCGGCCTATCCGGGCCGCTTGCAAGTGATCGAGGGCGACGCGCTGGAGGTCGACCCGCTGGCACATCTGACCCCGCCCATCGCGATCTGCGCCAACCTGCCCTACAACGTGGGCACCGAACTGCTGGTGCGCTGGCTGACACCGCCAGTATGGCCGCCCTTCTGGACGAGTCTCACGCTGATGTTCCAGCGCGAGGTGGCCGAGCGGATCGTGGCGCAGCCAGGCTCCAAGACCTATGGGCGGCTCGCCGTTCTGGCGCAATGGCGATGCGAGGCGCGCATCGCGCTGTCCTTGCCGCCCGAGGCCTTCACCCCGCCGCCCAAGATCTCGTCCGCGGTGGTGCATCTGCGCGCCTTGCCCGGCCCGCGTTTCGAGGCCGATCCGGCGGTGCTGGAGCGGGTGGTGGCAATGGCCTTCAACCAGCGGCGCAAGATGCTGCGCGCGGCGCTGAAGGGGTTCGGGCCGGATATCGAGGATCGGCTGAGGGCGGCCGGGATCGCGCCCACGGATCGCGCCGAACAGGTGCCGATCGAGGGATTCTGCGCGCTGGCGCGCGAGATCGCGCGCCGCTGAGCACCACGAAAAAGGCCCCCGAAGGGGCCTAAGTCCATCCCGTCATTCCGCCGCTTCGGTGGCGTCGCCGGGCTTGTCCGATCCGGCCGGCGCCTCGCCCTGGCCGCCATCCTTGGCCTCGGGCTTTTTCCGGGGGCGGCGCGGGGCGCGGGGCTTGCGCGGCTTTTCCTCGGTTGCGGGGGCCGGCTCCGGAGCAGCCTCAGAGCGCGATTCGGGTGTCTCGACAAGGCCTGGGCCGTCATCGTCGCCGTGCAGGTCCAGCACGTCGGGCTGGTCGTCGCCGCGCGCAGGATCGGCGCGGCGCGGGTTGTCGGCGCGGCGCGGCTGATCGTCGTCGCCGCTGCGGTCGCCGGACTGGCCGTCACGCTCGGGGCGGTCGCGGTCGCGCTGCGCCTGACGTTCGCGGTTCTCGCGTTCCTGCTGCTCGCGGCGCTGGTCCTGCTCGCGCTGGGCCTCTGCCAGCATACGCAGGTAGTGCTCTGCGTGCTGCTGGAAGTTCTCGGCCGCGACGCGGTCG
Source organism: Thetidibacter halocola (assembly GCF_018224955.1). Taxonomy (GTDB): domain Bacteria; phylum Pseudomonadota; class Alphaproteobacteria; order Rhodobacterales; family Rhodobacteraceae; genus Thetidibacter; species Thetidibacter halocola. Next base: position 355,642 of record NZ_JAGTUU010000003.1, on the reverse strand, counting down.
TTACCCAGGGCGGCGTCACGCGCCAGCTGGTTGTATTTCTCGATGATCTGCTGCGGCGTGCCGCGCACCTTGCCCTCGGGCCCGGAGCTGTCGAACACACGGTTCACGACATTGCCCAGAGGGTTGCGGTTGCGGTTGTTCTTGTTCCGCGAGCGGGATTTGGTGGAACGCATAAGTTTGGCTATCCAGTCCGTTTTGACTGTGGAGTGACCCCTGGGGCGCGCTTTGCGCCGGTCCGATTTCTGGTCACGCGGCTGTTCGGCTTGGCGTCAGGAAGGACGGCGTTGGCACTGTCCAACCACCTGACGCCCTCGATTAAGCATAGTGGCGCCGCAGAGACAAGGGGTTTGCGGCATGTCCCGGGCAATTCGCCGCGCTTTTCAGCGTTTTTCCGCGTCGCGATGCGCGACGACCACGCGATCGCGCCCGTCGAGATCGGCAATCGTGGCAATCCGGGCCAGCCCCGCCCGTTCGAAAAGAGCGGAAACCGCCTCCGCCTGCGTCGCCCCGATCTCGACGATCAGCCGCCCGCCGGGTTCGAGATGACCGGGCGCCTGGTCGGCGATGGCGCGATAGGCCGACAGGCCGTCCTCCTCGTCGGTGAGCGCGAGGAGTGGCTCGTGGTCGCGCACCTCAGGCGCCAGCCCGGCCATCTCGGAGGCGGCGATATAGGGCGGGTTCGACACGATCAGGTCATAGCGCATGTCCGGGTCCAGCGGCACGCACCAGTTGCCTTGCAGCAGTTCCGCCCGCGCCTCCAGCCGCAGCGCGTTGCGGTTCCAGAAGGCCACGTTCAGCGCCGCCTCGCTGAGGTCGATGCCCGTGCCATAGGCCTGCGGCCGTTCGGCCAGCAGCGTCAGAAGGATGCAGCCCGTCCCGGTACCAAGGTCGAGGACCGAGGCAAAGGGCTCGGCTAGGGCCGCCTCGATCAGCGTTTCCGTCTCGGGGCGCGGGTCCAGCACATCGGGCGTCACGAGGAAGTCGCGGCCATAGAAGGCGCGGCGGCCGGTCAGGTGACTGACGGGCTCGCGCGCCGCGCGGCGATTGACCAGCGCATCGAAGGCCATGCCGAGGTCCGGCGCCACAGGTTCCGGCAGGAACAGGGTCAGCCGACCCGGCGGCACCTTCAGCACATGGGCCAGCAGGCGGCGCGCATCGCGGCCCGGATCGGGCACACCCGCGTCGCGCAGCCGCACGACGGCCCGCGCCAGCAGGTCGGTTCCGCGCATCTCAGGCGCCCATTTCCGCGAGGGCGGCGGCCTGGTGTTCGGCGGTCAGAGCGTCGATGATCTCGTCGAGGTCGCCTTGCAGGATCTGATCGAGCTTGTACAGCGTCAGCCCGATCCGGTGATCGGTCATGCGCCCTTGCGGGAAGTTGTAGGTGCGGATGCGCTCGCTGCGGTCGCCGGAGCCCACCTGCGCCTTGCGCGCGCCGGCGCGCTCGGAATCGGCCTCCTGGCGCTGCTTGTCGAACAGCCGCGCGCGCAGCACCTGCATGGCGATCTCGCGGTTGCGGTGCTGGGACTTCTCGGACGAGGTGACGACGATCCCCGAGGGGATATGCGTGATCCGCACCGCCGAGTCGGTGGTGTTCACATGCTGCCCGCCCGCGCCGGAACTGCGCATCGTGTCGATGCGAATATCGTTGGGGTCGATCTGGATATCGACCTCCTGCGCCTCGGGGAGGACGGCGACGGTCGCGGCCGAGGTATGGATGCGCCCGCCCGATTCCGTCTCGGGCACCCGCTGGACGCGGTGCACGCCGGATTCGAACTTGAGACGGGCAAAGACTCCCTCGCCCGCGATTCGCACGACCAGCTCACGCAGGCCGCCCAGATCGCTGTCCTGTTGTTCGATCACGTCCCATGTCCAGCCGCGCGCCTCGGCGTAACGCTGGTACATGCGGGCCAGGTCGGCAGCGAACAGCGCCGCCTCCTCGCCACCCGTGCCGGGGCGGATTTCCAGCACGGCGGGCCGGGCATCGGCCGCATCGCGCGGCAGCAGTGCCAGTTGCACGGCGCGCTCGGCCTCGGGCAGGCGGGCGCGCAGCTGCGGCAGTTCTTCCTCGGCCAGCGCGCGCATCTCGGGATCGGACAGCATCGCCTCGGCCTCGGCGATGTCGGTGTTCAGCCGCTCCCAATCCTCGATCACCGAGACCAGAGGGCGCAATTCGGCATATTCACGGCCCAGCGCGGCGATGTCGCCATCGCCCGTGCTCATACGCGCCTCGACATAGCCGAGCCTGTCCTTGATCTGGCGAAGGCGGTCCTGGGGGATCATGCGGGCTGAATGGCGCGCCCGCGGCGCCGCGTCAAGACGTGCCGCCCTCGGATTGCAGCGCCGACAACCAGCCTTCGACCCGGGCGCGGTTCACACCCATGTCGGACTGGCCAAAGCGCAGCCGGGCATACAGCTCGACCTGGCCATCGGACAGCTGAACGGTCGTGTAATCGGGAAAGCCCATCCACTTGGAACGGGTGACATAGGTCACGCGCCCCTCCGAGGGGTCGCCGGCCAGCACCTCTGTCCGAGGGGTTTCCAGGATGATCTGGTGCAGCGCGGTCAGCGTCGCCTCGCCGCCGGGAATGCGGCGGCGCACGCCACTGGCCAGGTCCTGGTCTGCGGTGACCTGCGGATCGACGTTCCACACCGCAGGGTCCGATGGAGCGAGGCGGATCCAGGCCAGCCCGCCGAAGACGAGAATGACGATGGCGTAGAAGATCATGCGCACGGTGTCCCCCGGCTTCGTTGTCCTGCCCTCAGGCGGGCATGACACGGTTGGGCGCGATTCTCAAAGGACAATGCTGTGACCCGGCAAGGACCCGCCACCCCTAGCCGCGTCTTGCATAGGCCCACAGGCACAGCAGCGCCGTCGCCACATGCGCGCCCGCCACCGCCGTGATCGCGGCGGAATCGAACGGCGGAGAGACCTCGACCACGTCGCCACCGACCATGTTGACACCCGCGATGCCGCGCAGGATCGCCGCCGCCTGGTGGCTGGCCAATCCACCCCAGACCGGCGTGCCCGTGCCCGGCGCAAAGGCCGGGTCCAGCGCATCGATGTCGAAGGTGACATAGCAGGGCGCGTCGCCGACGATCTCCTTCACCCGCTGCGCCACGACGGCGGGGCCGTTGTCATGCACGAAGGGCGCGTCGAGGATGTGGAAGCCCAGCGGGTCTGGATTGTCGGTGCGGATGCCGATCTGGACCGAGCGTTCGGGCACGACCGTGCCTTCCTTCGCCGCCTTGTAGAGGAAGGTGCCGTGATCGACCCGCGCGAAATCGTCATCGGCCCAGGTGTCGGTATGGGCGTCGAACTGGATCACCGAGAGTGGCCCGTGCTTTCCCGCGTGCGCCCGCAGACAGCCCAGCGTGACCGAGTGATCGCCCCCCAGCGCGATGCAGGCCGCGCCCTGCCCCAGGATGCCGGCCACATGGGCGCGGATGCGCTCGGGCACCTCGGAGGGCATGGCATAGTCGAAGGCCATGTCGCCGTAATCGGCGATGGCGAACTCGGACAGCACGTCGAAGCCCCAGCCATAGGGCGCGTCGCAGGGTTGCAGCTGCGAGGCTTCGCGGATGGCGCGCGGCCCGAGGCGCGTGCCGGGCCGGTTCGTCACCGCCTGGTCGAAGGGCAGGCCCGTGACGGCGATGTCGATGCCCGCGAGGTCCTTCGTGTAGCGGCGGCGCAGGAAGGATGTGGCGCCGGCAAAGACGTTCTCGAATGAGGGGCCCTTGAGGTCTTCCCTCGTGAAGGCGTGGTCGATCTGGCGCTTGGCGTCTTCGAGGCTCATGGTCGGTCGTGGTCCTGTGTGGATGGGGTCGAGGGGGCGCTGCCCCCTCGGCGCGTTCCGCGCCTCACCCCCGGAGTTTATCGGGCAAGATGAAGGGACGGCTCAGTCCTTGATCGGCAGGGCGCGCTCCACCAGTCGGGCGAAGAAGCTGGCGCCGATCGGGGCGATGCCGTCGTTGAAGTCGTATTTCGGGTGGTGGCAGCCCGGCGTGTCGCCCTGGCCAAGAAAGAGGTAGGCGCCCGGGCGCGCCAGCAGCATGTAGGCGAAATCCTCGCCGGGCATGATCGGCGGCGCGTCGGCATCGACGGCGTTCTCGCCCGCGACTTCGCGCGCGACCTCGGCCGCGAAGGCGGCCTGGTCGGGGTGGTTGATCGTGGGCGGGTAACCCTCGGAATAGTCGAGCGTTGCCGTCATGCCAAAGCTCCTGGCCTGGAATTCCACGATCTCGGCCATGCGCTCCTTGACCGTGGCCTGCACGGCCTTGTCGAAGTAGCGCACGGTGCCGTTGAGCATGGCGGTCTCGGGCACGATGTTCATCGCCGACCCGGTGTGGATCTGCGTGACCGAGACCACCAGGCGGTCAAGCGCGCTGACATTGCGGCTGACGATGCTTTGCAGCGCAAGCGTCATGCTGGCGGCCGCGATCACCGGGTCGCGGGTCTGGTAGGGCTGCGCGCCATGACCGCCGATTCCGGTGATGGTGATCGTGAACTCGTCGACGCCCGCCAGCAGCGCGCCGGGATTGGTGGCGAAATGGCCCTGCGCCAGGCCCGGCGAATTGTGGATGCCATAGACCTCGTCGATGCCGAACCGCTCCATCATGCCTTCCTCGACCATGATACGCCCGCCGCCCTCGTTTTCCTCGGCGGGCTGGAAGATCAGCGCGACGCGCCCCGCGAAATTGCGCGTCTCGGCCAGGTATTTCGCGGCGCCGAGCAGCATCGTCGTGTGGCCGTCATGGCCACAGGTATGCGCCATGCCCGGCACGGTCGAGGCCCAGCCCGTGCCCGAGAGGTCCTGCATCGGCAGCGCGTCCATGTCGGCGCGCAGACCGATGGTGCGCCCCGGTTCGCGGCCCTCGATGATGGCGATGATCCCGGTGCGGGCGATGCCCGTGGTGATGTCCTCGATCCCGAAGCCGCGCAGTTGATCCACCACGAAGGCTGCCGTCTTGTGGCAGTCCAGACCAAGTTCGGGGATCGTGTGCAGGTGGCGGCGCCAGGCGGTCATCTCTTCGGCCTGGGCGGCGATGGAATTCACGATAGGCATGGGGGATCTCCTTTTTCGGAACTGTCGCGCCGATTGACTACAGGCGCAACACATGCGGGACGGTGGGCGGGGCGATGTCCGAAGGACGAGCGCCGTCACCGTCCCCCGCCGTGCCGCGTCTCGATCAGCCGCGCGAAAAAGCTCGCGCCATAGGGCGCGGCGGCATCGTTGAAGTCGAATTCCGGGTGATGTACCGACGGTCCCTTGCCCTGGCCCAGGAACAGGAAGGCCCCGGGGCGGACGTTCAGCATGTAAGAGAAATCTTCGGCCCCCATCTCGGGTGGCAGATCGTCGATCACGGCGGGCGAGACCTCCCGCGCCACGGCCACTGCGCGGGCGGTCTGGTCGGCATGGTTCACGGTGGGCGGATAGTTGCGGCGATACTCCACCGCGACGGTGACGCCATAGCTGGCCGCCTGCCCCCTGGCGATTTCGGCGATGCGCCGTTCGGCCATGTCGCGCACCTTCGGGTCAAAGCTGCGCACGGTGCCGGCCAGCCGCACGCTCTCGGGGATGATGTTGAAGGCGGTGCCGCCATGAACCTGCGTCAGCGACACCACCAACGAGGCCAGCGGATCGGCATTGCGCGAGACCACGGTCTGCATCGCCTGGCCGATGGCCAGCGCGCAGGGCAACGGATCGAGACATTCATGCGGATAGGCTGCATGGCCGCCCTTGCCCGTCACGGTGATCTCGAAATCGTCCACTGCCGCCATGATCGGGCCGGGACAGGTGCGGAACTCGCCCAGGTCGCCGAACGGGTCGGTGTGCAGGGCATAGACCTCGTCGATGCCGAAGCGTTCCATGATGCCTTCCTCGACCATGATCCGGCCGCCGCCGATGGTTTCCTCGGCGGGTTGGAAGATCAGCACGACCTTTCCCGCGAAATTGCGCGTCTCCGCGAGGTATTTCGCAGCCCCCAGCAGCATCGCCGTGTGGCCGTCATGGCCACAGGCATGCATCCGGCCCGGGGTGGTGCTGGCCCATTCCGCACCCGTCGCCTCGTCCATGGGCAGCGCGTCCATGTCGGCGCGCAGGCCGGTCACGGGGCCGGGCCCCCTGCCCTCGATCACCGCGACGACGCCGCTGGTGGCGATGCCGGTCTCGATCACGTCGACCCCGAATTCGGCGAGGCGCTCGACCACGAAGGCGGCTGTCAGGTGGCAGTCCAGCGACAGTTCCGGATGCCGGTGCAGGTGACGGCGCCAGCCTGCCATTTCCTCGGCAAAGCCTGCGATGCGGTTCAGGACGGGCATGGGTGGACTCCTCGGACGCGATGGCTCATCCCTCAAGTGACCGAAACCCGAGAGGGACGCAATGAGCGACGATCTGATCCACGACCCGAAAGGCGGGATGCCGCGACTTCTGGCGATCATGCGGGCGCTGCGCGACCCTGTCACGGGCTGCCCCTGGGATCTCGAGCAGGATTTCGCCACCATCGCCCCCTACACGATCGAGGAAGCCTACGAGGTCGCCGACGCGATCCAGCGCGAGGCCTGGGACGAACTGAAGGGCGAGTTGGGCGACCTGCTGTTCCAGTCGGTCTTTCACGCCCAGATGGCGGCGGACCGCGGGCTGTTCACCTTCGACGACGTGGCCAACACGATGTCGGACAAGATGGTGGCACGGCATCCGCATGTCTTCGGCGACGAGTCGAACGACAAGTCCCCCGAACAGCAGACCCGCGACTGGGAGGCGATCAAGGCCGCCGAACGCGCCGCGAAGAAACAGAAGGGCATCCTCGATGGCGTCGCCCACGGCCTGCCCGCGCTGACCCGCGCGATCAAGTTGCAGAACCGCGCCGCGCGGGTCGGATTCGACTGGCCCTCGACCGACGAGGTGCTGGACAAGGTGGTGGAAGAAGCCGCCGAACTGCGCGAGGCGCGCGACGCCGCCCACATGGAGGAGGAATTCGGCGACCTCCTGTTCGTCATGGCGAATCTCGCCCGTCACCTCAAGATCGACCCGGAGGCCGCCCTGCGGTCCGCCAATGCCAAGTTCACCCGCCGCTTCGCCGCCATCGAGGCGGCGCTGGCCGAACAGGGCCGCACGCCCTCGAACAGCACGCTGGAAGAGATGGACGCGCTGTGGGACGCGGCCAAGGCGCGCGAGAAGGCTGGCTATACCTGAACTCTTCACTCAGGTATTGACCTGATCATTTTAGTCGGGTTTAAGAAGCGCATCAAATGGAAGCGCCACGAACAGGAGTCCTTCATGCTGCGCCTGACCACCGCCCTGACCGCCATCGCGATCGCCGCCCCGGCCCTTGCCCAGGAGGTCAACCTCTATTCCTACCGTCAGCCCGAGTTGCTGGCCCCGCTGACCGACGCCTTCACTGCCGAAACCGGGATCAAGGTCAACGTCGCCTTCCTGGAAAAGGGCATGGTCGAGCGGCTGAAGGCCGAGGGCGCGCGCTCGCCCGCCGACCTGATCTTTACCGTCGACATCTCGCGCCTGGCCGAGGCGGTCGATGCCGGCGTGACCCAGGCCGTGACCTCCGAGGCGCTGGCCGCCAACGTGCCCGACGCCTATCACGATCCAGAGGGCCATTGGTGGGGCCTGACCACCCGCGCCCGCATCGTCTATGCCAGCAAGGACCGCGTCGATCCCTCCGAGGTGACCACGTACGAGGATCTCGCCGATCCGAAGTGGCAGGGTCGCATCTGCACCCGTTCGGGCACGCACAGCTACACGATCGGCCTCGTCTCGGCCATGCTGCACCATCATGGCGAGGAGTATACCAAGACCTGGCTGGAAGGCGTGAAGGCCAACCTCGCGCGCAAGCCGCAAGGCAACGACCGCGCACAGGTCAAGGCGATCTGGTCGGGCGAATGCGACATCAGCCTCGGCAACACCTATTACATGGGCCAGATGCTGACCGACCCCGAACAGCAGGATTGGGCGAACTCGGTCAACGTGCTGTTCCCGACCTTCGAGAATGGCGGCACCCACGTGAACATCTCGGGCGTGGCGATGACGGCGGCGGCGCCGAACCGCGAGAACGCACTGAAGATGATGGAATTCCTGACCTCGCCCAAGGCGCAGCAGATCTACGCCGAAGCGAATTACGAATACCCCATCGCCCCGGGCACCGAGCCTGACGCCCTGACCAACAGCTGGGGCACCTTCACCGCCGACGACGTGAACCTGATGACGCTGGCAGCCCTGCGCGCCGACGCGCTGAAGCTGGTCGAAACCGTCGATTTCGATGGGTGACCGCCCGGACCCGGGCCTGCGGCCCGGGCGAACCTGCCAGTGGCCGGTTCGGGGTGATGACGGGCGGAGCCCCGGCAGCCGGACCCGGCCCCATGGGGCCGGGCAACCGCCCGCGGCACGAGCAGGACAGGCCTGGGCCTGATCCGTCCCGTCCAGAGGCCCGCATCCCGGGCAGGCCCGCCACACTTCCCGACCGACCTCGAAGGGCGCCGCAAGGTGCCCTTTCCTGTCTCTCGCAAAGCCTTATTCTGAGCGCATTCCCGGAGTATCGCGTCCGCGATGCGGCACCGGTGCCGGACATCCAGAAGGAACGGACGGGTGAGCGACGCGCAGGCAGACAGCCAGGAACGGCCCAAGGCGCCGGCCCACCTGCCGCTTGTCGATGGCATCCGCGGCTACCTGATCTTTGCCATGACGGTTGGCCACGTGGTCGCCATCACCGGCGTCGGCGCACTGTCATTCCTGACGCACAAGCCCTTTGCCGTGTTCCTGACCGGCGAAGGCTTCATGGCGGTGTCCGGCTTCATGACCGGCTACATCCTCAGCTTCCGCCTGGCGCGGCGCGGCGTGCTGTCGTCGCTGGGCTGGGGATTGCAGCGCGCGGGCAGGATCGTCGCGCATTACATCGTGGTCTTCGCGCTGTGCCTGCTGCCGGCGCTGGTTCTGCCGCTGGCAGGCAGCACGGCCTCGGTCCTGCTGCATGGCCGCGAGAGCATCGGCCTAGACGACATCGCGCTGTTCCTGACAGGGTTCTACCGGCCTGCCTTCTTCGACATCCTGTATCTCTATGTCGTCTACATCGCCATCGCCCCGGTCTTCGTTCTGATGTTCCAGTCGCGCCTGCGCCATGTCGCGCTGGGGCTGAGCGTGCTGGCCTGGCTGTTCGCGCGCTACGGCTTCACCCAGCGCGCCTTCGAGGCGCTGTTCGCCCAGGTTCCCGGCGCCCGGATAGAAGAGGGCGGATCGTTCCACATCTTCGCCTGGCAAATGATCTTCTTCTTCGGCGTCGCCCTCGGCGCGCTCTATGCCCGCGATGCCGAGGCGCTGCGCGGCTTCGTCCGCAACACCCCGCCGGGCGTGTTGCGGCTGATGCTGACGCTGCTGGCCGTCTTCGGCGTCGTCGGCCTTCTGTCGGCCAGCGGGCTTGCGCCCCTCGGGCTGCGCTACCTGCGCGACTACCTGACAGTGGCGCTTTTGCCGCTGATGAATTTCGTGCTGGCGGTGTTCGTGCTCGCCTGCCTGCTGATGACGCCCCGCCTGGCAAACAGCCGGGTGGCGCGGGCGGTGCGCGGGCTGTTCGGCCTGCGCGTACTGCGCACCATCGGCGCGGTGACGCTGCAAAGCTTCTCGGCCAGTATCGTGATCAGCTACTGGATCGCCTACACCGTACCGGCGGGCAGCGAATCCACGCCGGCCTTCGCGCTGGGACTCCTGGGCCTGTGCATGGCGGTCGTCTACGGCGTCTCGGTGTTGGTCAACCGCCACCAGAGCGCCCGCAAGGCGGCGCGCAGGCGGGACGGCGGGCGGGGCGATGTTCCGGCCTGAGGCCGGGACGAGCGCCGGACGGCATCCCGCCAAAGCAAAACGGCGCCCGCGAGGGGCGCCGCCTGAACTCCCCGTGGGGAACCGCTTACTGCGCGTCGGTGATGAACTTGACCGCGTCGCCGAAGGTCTGGATCGTCTCGGCCGCGTCGTCCGGGATCTCGATGCCGAACTCTTCCTCGAATGCCATGACCAGCTCGACGGTGTCGAGGCTGTCCGCGCCCAGGTCGTCGATGAACGAGGCGCCTTCGGTGACCTTGTCCTCTTCGACGCTCAGGTGCTCGACCACAATCTTCTTAACGCGATCTGCGATGTCGCTCATGTCCGTTCCTCTGCTTCTGCGGCCCGAAGGCCCGTTCTGCCCTTGCCCCTCCGGGGTGGCCATACATGCCCTTTCGGGCGGTGTTCTCCGGGAAACCCGGCCTGCTGGCCTGCAACGCCTGCGCGCCCCCCGGCCAATGTCAGCGCGCCTATAGCATAAGGCACGAGGATGGCAAACGCTTTGTCATGCCGCTTTGCGGCATGGATCAGAGCATCGCCATGCCGCCGTTCACGTGCAGCGTGGCGCCCGTCACGTAACCTGCCTCGGGGCTCGCCAGGTAGAGGACCGCAGCGGCGATCTCGTCGGGCGTGCCCATGCGACCCGACGGGATCTGCCCGAGGATCGAGGCCTTCTGGTCGTCGTTCAGCTTGTCGGTCATCGCCGTCTCGATGAAGCCGGGGGCGACCGCGTTCACGGTGATGCCGCGGCTCGCCACCTCGTAGGCAAGGCTCTTGGACATGCCGATCATCCCGGCCTTGGCGGCGGCATAGTTGCCCTGCCCCGGGTTGCCCGTCGCGCCCACCACCGACGAGATGTTCACGATCCGGCCCCAGCGCGCCTTCATCATGCCACGCAGCACGCCCTTGCACAGGCGGAAGGTAGAGGTGAGGTTGACCTCCAGCACGGCGGACCACTCCTCCTCGGACATGCGCATGAACAGGTTGTCGCGGGTGATGCCCGCGTTGTTCACCAGGATGTCGACGCCGCCCATCGCCTCGGCCGCCTGTTTCGGCAGCGCGTTGACGGCATCGGCATCCGACAGGTTGCAGGGCAGCACATGGCAGCGGTCGCCCAACTCGGCGGCCAGCGCCTCGAGCGGCTCGACCCGCGTGCCCGACAGCCCGACCGTTGCCCCGGCCCCGTGCAACGTGCGCGCGATGGCGCCCCCGATTCCCCCCGAGGCGCCGGTCACCAGCGCCGTCTTGCCCGTCAGATCGAACATCTTGCTTCCTTCTCCGCTCGCGCAAATTCCCTCAAGGGAATTTGCAAATTTCGTCGATGAAATGTGCACCCCGCTCAGGACGACAGGCTGGCTGCCGCCGACCGGACATCCCCGGCACTGCCCACCGTCACGGTTGCCGCCTCCTTGTGGATGCGCCGCACCATGCCCGACAGCGCCTTGCCTGCGCCGATCTCCCAGAACTCGGACACGCCATGGGCGACCATCCACTGCACCGACTCGCGCCAGCGCACGGTGCCGCAGATCTGGTCCACCAGCAGCGAGCGGATCGTGGTGGGATCGTCCACCGCCTCGGCCACCACGTTGGCCACCAGCGGCACCGCGGGCGCGTTGATCGTCACGTGGTTCAGCGCCTCGGCCATCTCGCGCGCGGCGGGCTGCATGAGCGAGCAATGGAACGGTGCGCTGACCGGTAGCATCACCGCCCGCTTGGCGCCACGCTCCTTGGCCAGCGCCACGGCGCGTTCGACGCCATGCACATGGCCCGAGATGACCACTTGCGCCGGGTCGTTGTCATTGGCCGCCGTCACGACGGCCCCCATCGCCGCGTCATGCGCCACCTGCCGCACGTCGGCGAGGTCGAGCCCCAGGATCGCCGCCATCGCGCCGTCGCCCGGCGCAACCGCCTCCTGCATGGCCTTGCCGCGCGCGCGCAGCAGCCGCGCCGCATCCGCCACGGTGAACGCCCCCGCCGCCGTGAGCGCCGAGTACTCGCCGAGCGAATGCCCCGCGACATAGGCTGCGGCGTCGATACCGACGCCCTCGGCCTGAAGCGCGCGCATCGCCGCGATCGAGGTCGCCATCAGCGCGGGCTGCGCATTCGCGGTCAGGGTCAGGGTCTCGATGTCGCCCTCCCAGATCAGCGAGGAGAGCTTTTCCCCCAGCGCGTTGTCCACCTCGTCGAACACGGCGCGGGCCTCGGGATAGGCCTCCGCCAGGTCGCGGCCCATGCCGATGGACTGTGCCCCCTGTCCGGGAAAGATGAAAGCGCGTGACATGGATCCCCCTCCGTTTCAGCCTTGTTGTCCTGCCCTTACAGGGCGCAGGCCTGCCGCGCAACGCCGCGCTGCACGGCGCCTGTGCGCGCGCGCGGATTGCGCGCGGCATTCCGGCCTATAGGTCTGCCGCAGCAACAGGACGATCCGAACGAGGTTCCAATGTCCCTGACAAACTCCGAAACCCGCTATGGCGCGGTGGCCAAGACCTTTCACTGGTCGATCGCGCTGGGCATCCTCGCGATGATCCCGCTGGGCATCGTGGCCAATGACCTGCCCTATGACACCGCCGAGCAACTGGCCCGCAAGGCGATGCTGTTCTCGATCCACAAGACCGTGGGCGTGATCCTGTTCGCGCTGGCCCTGCTGCGCATCCTGTGGGCGCTGAGCCAGCCGAAACCCGCCCCGCTGCATCCCGATCGCAAGCTCGAGACGCTCGCGGCCGAGGTGGCGCACTGGCTGCTCTACGGCTCGCTTGTGCTGGTGCCGCTGTCGGGCTGGGTGCACCATGCCGCCACCACCGGCTTTGCGCCGATCTGGGGCATCGGGCAGGACCTGCCCTTGGTGCCCAAGTCCGAGGCCCTCGCCGGGGCCACAGCCGCGCTGCACCACGTTGCCACCTACGTTCTGATGGGCGCGCTGGCGGCGCATGTGGCGGGCGCGCTCAAGCATCACGTGATCGACCGCGACGCCACGTTGCGCCGGATGCTGCCCGGCCGGACGCAGGCGGGCAGCCCCGCCCGGCATCGCGGCGCGCTGGCCGGTCTGGCGGGGGCGCTGGTGGTCTGGGGCGGCGCGCTGGGTGCCGGTGCGGCGCTGGGCGTCTTTGCCCATGACGACCGGCCCGCACCCGCCGCCGCGCTGGCCACCGTGGAAAGCGACTGGCAGGTGCAGGAAGGCACGCTGGGCCTAACCGTCAGCCAGTTCGGCAGCGCGGTGACAGGCAGTTTCGCCGACTGGACCGCGCAGATCGCCTACCAGGACAGTTCCGGCGCCGGCAACAAGGGCTCGGTCACCGTGACGGTCTCGATCCCCTCGCTGACGCTGGGCAGCGTCACGGGCCAGGCGATGGGGCCGGATTTCTTCGCCGCCGAGGCACATCCCACCGCGACCTTCGCCGCCGACATCCTGGCCGACGAGAGCGGCGCGCTGCGCGCCGAGGGCACGCTGACCATCAAGGACCAGTCCATGCCGGTCACCCTGCCCTTCATACTGGAGGTTCAGGAAGACCGCGCCACGATGACGGGAAGCCTCGCGCTCGACCGCCGCGAATTCGGCATCGGCGGGCAGATGACCGACCCGGCGCAACTGGGATTCGAGGTGACGGTGGATGTCGCGCTGACCGCCACACGCGGCTGACGGGCCACCGGGCTGGGTTGCACCCGGCCCGGGCCCACGGCATGCTGCGCCCGGCGGCAACCATCCGGGCACCATGACCAGAACCGTTTTCATGCATCGTCGCCGGCATCGCAATGTCGGCGACATGGCCTGTTCGCCCGGTCACTATGTCGATCTGGGACCCCATGAGTTCGCTGATTTCGCTGACGACTGCCCGCCTTGCGACCTGCTGGTAATGGGCGGCGGGCAGGTCTTTCAGGACTGCGTCAGCGCCGCCATCGCCACGGTCGAAAGCGTCCGCCATCGCGTCGCCTGGGGCGTCGGCATCTCGGCAAGGGACCGGCGCGGCTATGCCTTCGACATCCTCGAAGGCGGCTGTGCGCTGGTCTCGACCCGCAACCACGGAATCGACAGGATCGAGTGGGTACCCTGCGCCTCTGCCCTGTCGCCGCTCTTCGACGCGGTGTCCGCGCCCCGCCACGAGGTCGTCCTGTTCCGCCACGCGCGCAAGTCCGCCGACCTGGCGCTGGATCCGGCCATCCCGACCCGGTCGAACGACGAGGGCGACATGGCAGGGGCCATCGCCTTTCTCGCCAGCGGCGCCACGGTCGTCACCAATTCGTACCACGGCACCTACTGGGCGCTTTGCCTCGGGCGGCGGGTTCTGAGCCTGCCCTTCAGCGACAAGTTCCGCCATTTCCCCGACAACCCGCCCGAGGCGGCGCCGCAGGACTGGCCATCGCGGATCGGCACCGCCGAAGCCCGCCCAAGCCTGCTCGAGACCGCCCGCGCCCGCAATCACGCCTTCCACCAGAAGGTGCGCAACCTTCTCTGAGGCCGCGTCCCGGACAAGAAAAAAGGCCCGCACAAAGCGCGGGCCTTTCCGGTCAGACTGAAAGACAGGCTTACTCGGCCTTCATCGCCTCGATCGAGATCATCACCTGGACTTCGTCGCTGACGAAGGGGGCAAAGGCGCCGACGTTGAAATCCGAACGCAGCAGCGTCGCGGTCGCGTCGAAGCCGGCCCAGGGCTTGCCCTCCATCGGGTGATCCATCTCCTGGTTGAGCTTTGCCGACAGCGTCACCGGCTTGGTCACGCCGTTCAGCGTCAGGTCGCCGGTGATGTCGGCGGTGTTGTCGCCGGTCACGGTGATCGCGGTCGAGGTGAAGGTCACCATTTCGTCTTCGGCGGCGTCGAAGAAGTCAGCCGCCATGAAATGCGAGAACCGGGCTTCCCAGCCGGTCAGCATGGTGCGCACCGGGAAGGACACGCTCACGGTCGAGTTTTCCGGCGCGGCCTTGTCCCAGGCGATCTGGCCGTCAAAGCCGGAGAACATGCCATAGGTCGTGGAATAGCCCAGGTGGTTGTAGTTGAATACGATCTGGCTGTGGCTGGCGTCGAGCACATAGGTCTCGGCGCCGTCCGAAGCGGCCAGCGGCGCGGCGAACAGGGCGCCCATCAGGGCGGTGGACAGCATGAGAGTTTTCATTGGGGGTCTCCTCGTGTGTGAACTGTGCACAGGAGGTGGGGCAGACCGCCGGATACAGCAATCTTGAGGGCTCAACACGGTCTGTGCGTTTTTCGACAGGCGATCGAAAACCGCTCAGCCCGCCCGGAGCCGGTGATATGCGAAGGCAAGACAGCACAAGCCGATGATCAGCAACAGAACCGACAGGGCCAGGTTCATCAGGGTCAGCATGGGCAGCATCCCGCGATCGGGTATGATCCAGACACCGACCGCGAGCCCCGACAGCAACAGGCCCGAACAGGTCAGGATCAAGGTCAACAGGCTGGAGAGAAGCACTCGAAGGGATGGAAACAGACTATTTGCGAACTGTATTTTTTCTTTCATGGAACGTCTCCACGAAGCGACTAAACCAAACTGTGGCCATCCTACGGGAATTGATGGCGAAGATTAAAATGAATTCGCGCTAAGGTTGTTGTTTCGGCGGAAATATGCCAGCTAGAGACGACGCATCTGCTGCGCGACCACCAAGCAGCACAACCCGCACAGCAGCATGAACAAGGACAGGCCGAGCCTATCCAGCGAGAGGGGCGATTGTCCCGTGTCGCCGGGCACCATCCAAAGCCCGAAGGCCGACATCGCCAGCACCACCCCCACAACAGCCAGCCCGAAACGCAAGAAGGTCCAGCGGACCGCACCGGCGGCGGTTCCGGTCCTGTCGACACCCTGCAAACGTTCCATGCGTGACACTCCTCGATCAAACCACCCGAACCTGACGGATTCGTCGGGCGGAAATACGGCAGGAAGCGGGAAACAGGATGCCGCCACGGGACGATGCCCGGCGGCCTTGCGTTTCGGTTCGAAGCTTGTATAAGCCGCGCACCTTCCGCGAATTCTTTATGAACCGCGCAGCCTCTCGTGGGTCGGGTGCGGAAGGCATGACGCCCGCCCTTTGAAATGCGCCTTGACAGAAGTGGAGTGCACATGCCGCTTTACGAGCATGTTTTCATTGCGCGTCAGGACTTGTCCAACACGCAAGCCGAAGGTCTCATCGAGCATTTCGGAACCGTCCTCTCGGACAACGGCGGCAAGATCGTCGAGACCGAGTACTGGGGCGTCAAGACGATGGCCTACAAGATCAACAAGAACCGCAAGGGCCACTATGCCTTCCTCAAGACCGACGCACCCGCGTCGGCCGTGCAGGAAATGGAACGCCTGATGCGCCTGCATGACGACGTGATGCGCGTTCTGACCATCAAGGTCGACGCCCACGAAGAGGGCCCCTCGGCCCAGATGCAGAAGCGCGACGAGCGCGGTGACCGGGGCGATCGCGGTGACCGAGGTGATCGTGGCGACCGCCGCGAACGCCGCAACTGAGACCTGAAGAAGAGGACATAACCCATGGCTGCAAAACCGTTTTTCCGCCGCCGCAAGGTCTGCCCCTTCTCGGGCGACAATGCACCGGCGATCGACTACAAGGACGTCAAGCTGCTGCAACGCTACATCTCCGAGCGCGGCAAGATCGTCCCGTCCCGCATCACCGCCGTTTCGGCCAAGAAGCAGCGTGAGCTGGCCCGCGCGATCAAGCGCGCCCGCTTCCTCGCCCTGCTGCCCTACGCCGTGAAATAAGGAGAGAGACCCATGCAAGTCATTCTTCTGGAGCGCGTGGCCAAGCTGGGCCAGATGGGCGACATCGTCGACGTCAAGCCGGGCTTCGCTCGCAACTACCTGCTGCTGCAGGGCAAGGCGCTGACTGCCTCGAAAGAGAACATCGCCCGGTTCGAGGATCAGAAGGCCCAGCTTGAGGCGCGCAACCTCGAGACCAAGCAGGAGGCCGGGGCGCTGGCCGCCAAGCTTGACGGCCAGACCTTCGTCGTGATTCGCCAGGCATCGGACGGCGGCAACCTCTATGGCTCCGTCACCACCCGTGACGCGGCCGACGTCGCCACCGCCGAGGGCTTCACCCTGGATCGCAAGCAGGTGCTGATCCGCCAGCCGATCAAGGAACTGGGCCTGCACGAACTCGAGGTGCACCTGCACCCCGAGGTCATGGTCACGATCACCCTGAACGTCGCCCGCTCGCCCGAAGAGGCCGAGCTTCAGGCGTCGGGCAAGTCGATCCAGGAACTGGCCGCCGAGGAAGAGGCACAGGCCGAATTCGAGATCCAGGAACTGTTCGACGACATCGGCGGCGCCGCATCGGATGACGATGCCGGCTTGGTCGAGACGCCGGAAGGCAAGTCCGAGTAACCCCTCGGTCCCCTCACCCGATACAGAAAGGCCGCGCCCCGGGCGCGGCCTTTTTCATTGTGCGACGATCGCGAATACTAGCCAGACCAGCCCTGAAAGCATCAACAGCACGGTTCCCAAGGCAATCAAAGCCTGCGCAAGCCGCCCCCGGCGATCCCTGCCGGCACGTTGCATCTCGGCATGCACTACGGGCGACAGCGCGTCCATGCGCGCGCCTGCAGACCCCGACATCCGCCTTGTCCAGCCAGGACCGAACACGATCCGCCAGACGAACGGAACCATCAGAAGCACGCCCCCCAGCCAGAACGACAGAAATCCGGCGATGAACAAGACCTCGACTGCCGACGAATACACGATGCCCTCCGCATGTCCTTGAGACAGGCTAGTCGATGGAACAGGAGCCGTCCCGCAAAATCGGTGCCCCGCGCGATCCTGCCACCGGCAAAGCAAAAGGCCGCCCCATCGGAGCGGCCCTCGCCTATCGCCGTTTAAGGCGGCTTATTCGTCGTCCAGCGCGTCCACGGCCTTTTGCAGGTCGTCCTTGCTGATCTCCTTCTCGGTCACCTGCGCCTGTTCGGCGATGTGGTCGATGACCTTGTCCTCGAAGATCGGCGCGCGCAACTGCTGCTGCATCTGGGCGTTCTGGCGCACGAAGTCGAAGAAGGCGCGCTCCTGGCCCGGATACTGGCGGGCCTGCTGCATGATCGCCTGCGTCATCTCGGCGTCGGACACCTCGACCTTGGCCTTCTGGCCCAGCTCGGCCAGCAGCAGGCCAAGGCGCACGCGGCGCACGGCCAGCTTGTTGTGCTCCTCGGTCGGCTCGACCGTGTCGTGGTTGTGGTCATGCACCTCGGGGTGCTCCTCGTGCCACAGCTGGTGCGCGATCTGCTTGGCCTCGGCCTCGACCAGGCTCGGCGGCAGGTCGAACGTCACCATGCCGTCCAGCGCGTCGAGAATTCCGCGCTTCATTACGGCGCGGGCGGCGCCGGAATACTCGGCCTCCAGCCGCTCGGCGATCTGGCCCTTGAGCGCGGCAAGATCCTCGGCGCCGAATTTCTTGGCCAGCTCGTCGTCGATCTCGGCCGAGACGGGCTCCTTGACGGCCTTCACGGTCACGTCGAACACCGCGTCCTTGCCGGCCAGGTTGTCGGCGCCGTACTCCTCGGGGAACTTGACCTCGACGGCCTTTTCCTCGCCGGCCTTCACGCCGACCAGCTGCTCTTCGAAGCCGGGGATGAACGAGTTCGACCCCAGGACCAGCGGATAATCGTCGGCCGCGCCGCCCTCGAAGGGCTCTCCGTCGATCTTGCCTACGAAGTCGATCACGACCTGGTCGCCGTCCTTGGCCTTGGAGCCCTTCTTGCGGTCCTTGAAATCCTGCGCGGTCTTGGCCAGCGACTCCAGCGCCTCGGTCACCGAGGCGTCATCGGCCTTGACCACCAGGCGCTCGACCGTGATCGTGCTCAGGTCCAACTCGGGCACCTCGGGCAGCGCCTCGTAGGACATTTCCACCAGGATGTCGTCGCCTTCCTTCCAGTCCTCGTTGGTCATCTTGACCTGCGGCTGGAGCGCCGGGCGGTCGCCCGACTTCTCGAAATGCTCGTTCATCGCGCCGTCGATGGCTTCCTGCATCGTCTCGCCCAGCAGGCGCTGGCCGAACTGCTTCTTCAGCAGCGGCATCGGGACCTTGCCCTTGCGAAAGCCCTTCATCTCGATGTCGGGCTGCGCTTCCTTCAGCTTGGCATTCACCTTGGCGTCCAGTTCGTCGGCCGTCACGGTGATGGAATAGGCGCGCTTCAGACCTTCGTTCAGCGTCTCGGTGACCTGCATGTCTCTTCCCATGAACTGCGAAAGCCCCGGTGCGCCGGGGCCCTGGTTTTGAATTTGGCACCTTCTATTGTCCGAAGCCCGGGCATGCAAGACGGATTCACCCCTATTGCCGCAGGGATCGACCCATCCGCCCTGTCGCGGCGGCCAGCGCCACGCGGATCAGCCGAACAGCGCCCTGAAGCGGTCGATGCACAGGCGAAAGCCCGCCTCGAAATCGCCGTTCCCCGGGTGATAGACGCTTTCGAAAGAGACCACGCCGTCATAGCCGTCCGCCCGCAGCGCCCTGGCGACATGCGGATACTGGTCGGCCAGTTGCCCCTCGCCCATCCGCCGCACCTCGAGCGTGGCCGAGGGGGTGTCGACCTGCACGTCCTTGATATGGATGTGACCGAGATAGCCGTCCCGCGCAGTCTCGTATCCCCGCGGCCAGGCCTCTTCATGGCACCAGCAGTTGTTCGCCGGGTCCCAGAGGATTCGCAGCACGTCCTTCGCATCCAGGTCGTCGATCAGCCGCCGCGCCGTCCAGTTGGAATTGACCATCGTGCCGTTGCCGGTCTCGACCACCAGCCCGATCCCCGCATCCCGCGCCAAATCGCAGGCGGGCGCGATCAGGGCCAGCGTCTTGTCCCAGGCGCCATGCGCCACGTTCCACTTTTCAGCGCCGTTGCGGCCCCAGAGGATCTGTTCCTTCTTGTTGGTCATGATGCGCACCAGCGGGCTGCCCACCACATGCGCCATGTCGATCACCCGTTTCAGCGCGTCCATGTGCCTCAAATGCAGCGCATCGCCCGGATCATTGGCGGTGGTCATGCCGGCAAAGATGTGCCGGCTGAGGCAGGACACGGGCTTGCCCCGGTTGCGCAGCAACGCGTCGATGGCGCGGATTTCCTGCGCCGAGTGATCGCCGACCTCGGTATGGCCGACGAACTGCAACTCGGCATGGGTCAGGCCGAATTCGTCCATCACGTCGATCGCGTGGGGCAAGTCCCGGCTGATGCCGTCGCAGATGACACCCAGTTTCATGATTGCGGCTCGCGATGCAGCGCGGCGCCCGCGATCTCCTCCATCACCAGCGTGCAGGCCCAGTTGTCTGCGTCGGGATAGCGCGCCTTGCCAGCGTGGAAGATCTGCATCGCGCTGGTCGCCATGTGGAGCGGCACCAGCAATTCCTCGGCGAGGTCCAGCGAGATCGTCAGGTCCTTGTGCATGGTCGAGATGGTCGAGCCGGTGCCCTCGAACTTGCGGTCGATCACGCTTTCCAGCGCCTGGTTGGTGCAGCCGCAGCCCGCGCCGCTGGTCGAGAACACCTTGTAAAGGTCCTCGCCCCGCACGCCCGCCTTGGCGGCCAGCACGCTCGCCTCGAAGGTGGCGGAAAAGATCGAGCCGATCAGCGTCTGCAGGCAGGCCTTGACGGTCTGGCCCATGCCCGCATCCTCTCCGACACGGTGGATCACCTTGGACACGGCCTGCATCACCGGGGCGTTCCGATCCAGCAACTCGGCCGGCCCCGCGGCCATCAGCGTCAGAGTGCCGCCCTGCGCGCCCGCGTAACCGCCCGAGACAGGGCTGTCGATCAGGCCGATGCCCGAGCCTTCCATCATCTCCGCGATCTCGCGCGCCTCGCGCGGCTTGATCGTGGCGGTCAGGATCACCGTGCCACCCTTTGGCATGGTCCACAGCAGCCCGTTCTCGCCGAACAGCACCGATTTCACCTCGTCGCCGTTCATCACCATGACAAAGACGGCGTCGGATCGCGCGCCCACCTCGGCCGCGTTCGCGCAGGCAATCCCGCCCATCTCGCGGAAATCCCGCATACGATGCTCCAGCAGGTCGTGCCCGCTGACCTCGAAGCCGTTCTTCATCAGGTTCCGGGCCAGCCCGGAGCCCATGTTGCCGATACCGATCACCCCTGCGCGCATGTCGTCCCTCCCCTGTGCTTTTCCAGCGCGTGGAGCGGTTCGCGCCCCCACGCGCCAAGCCTGCCCGATGCGGGGGCGTCCGGGGAAGGGTTTTGTGCGGCCCTCGGGATCAGGCTGCGGGCTGGGGTGCGCCGATCCGGGCCAGCAGCGTCGCTGCCATCGCCTGCCCGCTGCGCAGGCCGTCCCCGGCCGTCGCGCCGAGGGACCAGTCGCCGCCCGCCAGCAGCGTGCCGTCCACGGTGGCAAGATAGTCCGCGCCCAGCGGCGTTTCGGTCAGGCCAAAGCGCCAGCGATGCGCGCTCGCCGTAGAGATGCCGGGCAAAGGGCCCAGCACGTCCGGCAACGCCGCCAGCAGCGCGTCACGGATGGTCTCACGCTCTTCTTCCAGGTGCGCGCGGCTCCAGTCGGCGCTGGCATGGGCGACCCAGGCCGCGCCCGCCGGGCGGCCCGGCTTGGCGCTGTCGCACAGGACCAGGTCGAACGGCCCGTCCGGCGGCTCGTGGATCGGCGCCGCATTCAGCGGTGTCCCGAAACTGACCATCAACGCCCAGCAGGGCGCCATGACGACACCCGGCAGAACCGTGTCGAACGGCGCCACGTCCCGCATGATCCGCAACACCTGCGGTGCGGGAATGGCCGTGGCGACAAGGTCGAAATCCTCGGCATCCGTATCTGTCGCCACACGCCATCCCGAACCCGCACGTGAAACCCGCTTCACTTCGGTTGAAAAGCGGATTTCCAGCCCCTCGGCCAGTGGGCGGCACAGCCCGCTCATCCCCGGCAAGCCGACGAAAGGAACGGTGCCCAAGGCATCCGCCCCCTCGGGCCAGGGCGCGGCACAGCCTGCCGCCTGCGCGGTGTCCAGCCAGCCGCGGGTCTCGGGCGTGGTGGCGAAGATGCGCTGCGCGCCATGGTCGAATTGCAGGTCGTCGCGCCGCCGCTTGGCCATCCGCCCGCCGATGCCGCGGCTTTTCTCGTAGAGCACGGGCGCCAGTCCCGCCTGCCGCAACGCTTGCGCGCAGGCCAGCCCCGCCGGCCCTGCCCCGATCACCGCGATCCTCTGCATCTTGTCGCCTCCTGTCCTGTCCGAGCGCAAGCTAGCGCGGCGCGGTCAGGCTTGTAGGGCCGCGGCCACGACAGCATCGGCGTCGAACGGCATCCGCCGCAGCCGCAGACCCGTGGCGGCGTGGATCGCGTTCGCGATGGCGGCGACGGTCGGGCCTGGGCTAGCCTCTCCGGCACCGACCGAAGGCGCGCCCGGATGGTCCAGCAGGTGCACCGCGATGCGCGGGACGTTGTCGAACCGCAGCACCGGGTAGCTGTCCCAATCCAGCGTCTCGCGCCCCTCGGGGCCCCAGAGAACGCGCTCGTGCAGGGCCCAGCTGGCGCCCTGGATCACGCCGCCCTCCAGCTGTGCGCGCAACCCGTCGGGGTCAACGATACGGCCGGCATCGGCCACCAGGATCACGTCGGTCAGCCGCGCCTCACCGGTTTCCGCGATCTCGAGATCCACGGCAAGACCGACGCGAGTCATGGCGTTCTTGTATTGCGCATAGGCGATGCCGCGCCCGCCGCCCTCGCCCGGCATTGGACGGTCGCGCAGCATGACCTCCAGCGCGTCCAGCACCGCCACGGCGCGCGGATCGTCCAAGTGGCGGCGGCGGTAGGCGATGGGATCCTCACCCGCCTGCGCGGCAAGTTCGTCCATCATCGATTCGATCGCCAGCACGTTCGCAGGCGCGCCAAGGCAGCGCAGCGCCGAGGGGCGCAGCGGCAGGTCCGCGACCAGCGCCTTGACCAGACGCTTGTCCGGCACCGTGTAGATCGGGTCGAAATTCCGGTGCAGCCCGGCATGGTTGTTCATGTTGGGCTCTGGCACGAAGCGCGGAACGTCCGTATCCCGCAGGCTGTTGGCTGAGAGACGCGCCGGGCCCGCCCGGTTCGCGCCCTTGCGGGGCCGCCCGCGATGAGTGTCGCCACGGGTCTCCATCCACAAGGCAGCCAGACCGCCCTTCCCGTCCACCTGCGCCTGCACGCTGACCGCCATGGCGGTGCCCAGCGGCTCGCGGCCGTGCTCGTCGGCGCGCGACCATTTCAGAAGGATCGGCGTGTCGGGAATGGCGCGGGCGATCAGCGCGGCCTCAAAGGCCACGTCGTCGGCGCCGTTATGGCCATAGCAGCCCGAGCCGGGAACGTGTTCAAGCACGATATCCGCCTCGGCCATGTCCAGGCTGTCGGCGATGCTGCCGCGCAGGAAATACAGCCCCTGGCTATGCGTCAGGATTTCCAACCGCCCGTCCCGCCATTCCGCCAGCGCGGCAGAGGGCGCCAGTGCGCCGTGCATCGTGTAGGGCCGCTCGAACCGGGCGTCGAAATCGGCGCTGGCCAGCGGGTCGGGCAGCGGCGCCTTTTTCGGCGTGCCATCGATCACCGGAAAGCGCTGCGCCTCGCGCGCGGCCAATATCTGGAAGATGTCGCCTGTCTCCAGCCCGTCGCCGATGTCCCAACGGCAGCCGTTGCTCAGACGTTCGGCGGCGCGCACCACCGGCCATTCCTGCGGTCCGGCCACGGCAACGAAACTGCCGTCGCGGATAAGGTGCAGACCGGCAGACTCGAGACCGGCGACGATATCCTGCGGCAGGTCGGCCAGTCGCGCGTCCATCATCGGCGGCCGCAGCACGCGGGCATGAAGCATCCCGGGGCGGTCGAGGTCGTGAACATAGGTGTATCGCCCCTCGACCATCGCCCGCAGGCCGCGCGGCTCGAACTCTGGCAGGGGTTCGGGCAGGACGCGCGCCGGGGCGTCGCGGTCGACCGGCAGATCCTCCGGCAGGGCGGCGACCAGGTCGACCATGTCAAGGGACCGGTTGGTGCCGCGATGGGTCACGCGCCCATCGTCCAGGTCCAGCGCATCCGGCGTCGTTCCCAGCCGGTCTGCCGCCAGTGCCAGCGCGGCGATCCGGGCCGTGGCGCAGGCGAGGCGCTGGGCGAGGCCCGATTGCTCGATGGAATTGCTGCCCGAGGTGATGCCCTCGTCCGGGCTGTCGCCGGTACGGACGGGCGCGATCGCGATGCGATCGGGCGGCACCGAGAGTTCCTCGGTGGCGATGCGCACAAGGGCCGTCGAGATGCGTTGGCCCAGGTCGACCTTGCCGGTGCGCAGGATCAGGCCCCCGTCCCCGACGCGCAGCCAGTCGCGCAGCAGCGGATAGTCCGTGACGTTCACGACAGTGCCTCCTCCGCCGCCGCCAGCACGCGCGGATGGCTGCCGCAGCGGCACAGATGCGGGGCCAGCGCCTGCTTGATCGCCTCGCGGTCGGGCGCCGCACCGGCCCTGGCCAGCGCCGTCACCGCCACGACCAGCCCGGCGGTGCAGTATCCGCATTGCGCCGCCGCCTGCGCGACAAAGGCATCCTGCACGCGCCGCCCCTCGGGCAGGGCGGACACGCCCTCGACCGTGACGATCTCACGCCCCTCGAATACCGCCGCGGGGGTGGAACAGGTCAGCACCGCTTCGCCATCCACCAGCGCGGCACAGGCGCCGCATTGCTCCAGCCCGCAACCGATCCTGGTGCCCTTCAGCCCCAGTTCATCGCGCAGCACATAGGCCAATGGCGTATCCGGGTCGGAGTTGATGCGCCGATCCTCGCCATTGATCCTCAGCGTCAGCATGGCGCGACGCGCTCCCATGTCACGTCCAGATCGACGCCCGCCGCCGAGAACAGGTTCATCACCGGGCAGCGGTATTCGACATTGCGGCGCAGGCGCGCCAGCCTGTCCTCGGACTCGTCGGTGTGGATGCGGATGCGCATCTTGACCCAGTTGAAATAGGGCCGCACGCCCTGCACCCCGCGCGAGCCGCGCTGGTCGACCTCGCCATCGGCCTCGACCTCGACGGCGGAGTACTGGAACCGCATCGCCTCGGCGCAGCGGTTGATGATGACGCCCTCGCAACCGCAGAGCGAGGCCAGCGTCATTTCCAGCGGCGTGGGACCGGTGTTGCTTTCCTTTTCGTCGGTGATGACGACGTGATCGCGGACCATCATCACGCTGCGGGTCGACCCCTCGTTGCGCATCGAGACGCGGCGAATGCCCAGCGCCTTGGTGTTCGGGTCCACGCTGGGCGGCAGCAGGTCGTCGGTATCGCTCATGGGGTCATCTCCAGAATGTCGAGGCCGTGGTTGCGGTCGAGCAGGTAGATGCGGCCCTTGTCATCCACATCGACGTCGTTCGATTGCGGCGGGATGCCGCCCGGCCCTGCGCCGGGAATGAACCAGGCGACCTCCTTGGGGAGCAGCGGATCGGCCATGTCCAGCACCCGCAGCCCGCCCGCGAACCAGGTGCAATAGACCAGCGTCGAGTCCAGCTTCTCGCGATACTGGTGCGCGCCGAACCGCGCGCCGGGCTGGCCCACCCAGGGACAGGCGCGTTCGCTGAGGTCCCAGGCCGCCACCGCCTCGATGTTGTTCAGGTCGGTCACGTCCATCACCCAGACAAAGCCGTGCAGGCGTCCCGGCTGGTGGTCGTGTTCCTCGTCGATGGCGATGGCATAGCGTCGGCCGTTGATCGTCTGCTCCAGCGGCATGACGGTGTGCGTGGGTTCCGGGATCGCCTTTGGCCAGATGTAGCTGCCGATCTGGCGGGGTTTCGTGATGTCGGAACAATCCAGCACGCGCATCCCGGCGTGCCAGCACGCGGCCCAGAACTCGTTCCCGCAGCGCATCGCGTGGTGCAGACGGTGGCTGTAGCCCTTGCCGGTCGGCGTTTCACCCGCCGCCACGTGCTGTCCCGGCATGTGCCAGCGCGAGACCTCGGTCGGGTTGGTCGGGTCGGACAGGTCATAGATGACCAGGATATTGCCGACATAGCCCTCCATCTCGGTCGAGATGTAGGCGTAGTTCTCGTCCATGTCGAAGCGGTGCACGCCAAAACCATGCGTCTTGACGTAGGACAGCAGCTTCGGCGCGGTCTTGTCCGAGATGTCCCAGACGCGGAAGCCGCCGTTGGTATAGCCTCGCTCGCGCGCCTCATCCAGCACGGCGATATCCGTCGGCTTCACGCCCAGTTCCGCCGCGATCTGGGTGTCGTTCTTGCCCTCGGCCCGCAGGCCGGGGATCTTGTCGCCCTTGCGCAGGAAGTGGCGCTTGTCCTGCTCCACGTTGGTGATCATCAGGTCGCCGGCGACGCGCACCTTGTGGGTGTGCGACCATTCCGGCGGCTCGATATGCGCCACGACCGTCGGGTTGGCCGGGTCCGACACGTCGATGATCGAGGTGCCGTGCGGCGGCTTCATGTGGCCGACATAGGCATAGTCGCCCTGCACCACGACCTGTCCACCGCCCGGTATCTCCATCCGGGACAATTGGCGCACGTTGTGCGCCATCTCGAATTCCATCTCGACCTTCATGGGGTGACGAGCTCCTTGCGCTTGCGCCGGCGGTCGAAGACGGCCGGCAGGATCAGGGACACGACCAGCGCCACCCAGAGGATGTTGCCGATGGTGGACGAGAACAGGACGGTGATGTCGCCTTCGGACTTCTTCAGCGCGCGCAGGAAATAGGTCTCCAGCAGCGGGCCGAGGATGACGCCGATCAGGATGGCGGCGACGTGATAGCCGGTGCGGCGGGCGATGTAGCCCAGCACGCCGAAGGCCAGTGCCAGGTACATGTCGAACATGTACTCGCGCGGAACGAAGGCCCCGACCAGCGTGAACGAGATGATCATCGGCGCCAGGTAGATCGTCGGCACCGTGGTCACACGGCTCATGTAGCGCGACAGCGGGATGATCGTCAGCATCATCAGCAGGTAGGACACGGCCATCGCCATGAACATGCCGTAGCCGACTTCGGGCTGGCGCTGGAACAGCGACGGACCAAAGCTGACGCCGTGATACTGCATCACGACCAGCATGATCGCCGCCGTCGCCCCGCCGGGAATGCCAAGCACCAGCAGCGGCACGAGGGTGCCAGAGGTCACGCCGTTGTTGGCGCTTTCCGGGGCGATCAGGCCCTCGATATGGCCGGTGCCGTATTTCTCGGGCGTCTTGGAGAAGGTCCGCGACTGCTGGTAGGCGACGAAGCTGGCGATCGAGGCGCCCGCGCCGGGGATCACGCCGATCACGAGGCCGATGATCGAGGTCCAGACGATGTGCTTCCAGCGCACCAGCGCCTCGCGCACACCCTCGAAGGTGGCCGCCCAGGACGGATTCTCCATCGCCTCCTGCCCCTTCTTGGACAGGATCACCTTCTTCTCGATGATGATGAAGGCCTCGGACACCGCGAACAGGCCGACCAGCGCCGGGATCAGCGGCACCCCGTCATAGAGTTCGAGGAACCCCATCGTGCCGCGCGGCGTGGCATAGACCACGTCCGTGCCGATCGAGCCGATCATCAGGCCCAGGAAACCCGCGATCAGGCCCTTGATCATGTCCTGCGCCGCGATGGAGGCGATCAGCGAGATGCCGAACAGCATCACCACGATCATCTCGACCGCATGCATGTAGAAGCCCACCCGCGCCAGAAGCGGCATCGCCGCCAGCGCGATGATCGTGGTCAGCAGCCCGCCGATGGCCGACGACACGAAGGAGATCGACAGCGCCTGCTGGCCGCGCCCCTGCTTGGTCATCGGGTAGCCATCCAGTGGCGTCGCCGCCGCGCCCGCCGTGCCGGGGATGTTCACCAGGATCGCCGGAATGCCCGCCCCCATGCGCGCCGCGCAATAGAGCGTGACCATGAACACCAGGCCCATCTGGAGGTCCATCGCAAGCGTCAGCGGCATCAGGATGATGATCGTGTTGGCCGCCGAAAAGCCGGGAATGCCGCCCACGATCAGGCCAAGGAAGATGGTGGGGATCATCACCCACCAGTAGCCCAGCGTGTCCATCAGGACGCTGAACAGAAGCGCAGCCGTGTCACCCATTTTTCAGCACCGCCTCCATGGTCGCCTCGAACCAGCCGCGCGGAAAGCGCGTGTCGAAGGCCCAGATGAAAATCGCCCAGCCGCCCAGCGCCATGATCGCCGAGGTCAGCGTGACGCGCCCGACGCCGCGGAACCGCGACAAGACCAGCATGCTCAGCCACAGGAACAGGAAGGTCGCCAGGGTGAAGCCCAGGTCGTCGATCAGCCAGCAATAGCCGACCGTGGTGACGATCAGGCCCAGCCGCCCGGTCCGCAGGTCCTCGTAGGTGACGACATTGCCGAAGGTCAGGCTGCCCTCGCCCTTCGCCACCATGCCAAGGGCCTTGGCGAAGAAGATGACGCAGAGCAGCAACAGCACGCCGCCAAGGGAAAAGGCGCTGACCTGCGCCGTCCAGGGTGAATTCCAGATCGTGCTGAAGAAATAGAGCGTGAACACCACCGCCAGCGCGGGAATGATCAGCTCACCGCCGAGATGGCGTGGCGGCCGGTCGGGATCGATTTTCATGGTGCGTCCTCTGACGGGAGTTTTCGCTGTCGCTCGAACCGAAGGGCGGCGCCCGCAGCGGGGGCGCCGCCCGTGTTTTCAGCGGATCAGGCGCCGGTCAGCAGCGGCTTGTATTTCGCGCCCAGTTCCAGCATCGCGGCCTTGAACTTGGCGCATTCCTCGACACCGCCCATGCGCAGGTATTCCGGCGCGCCGCCCGAGGCGACATAGGCCTCGAGCAGGGCCGGATCCTCGAAGGTCTCGGCAAAGGTCTCCTGGAGCCGCGCGAAGCGGTCGGGATAAGCCTCGGCCGCGGCGCGGTGGATGCCGAAGGCGCGGGCCGACAGCATTTCGGGCAGGTCCATGCCATAGACCTCGTTGATGTTCTTGGCATTGTTCAGACGCTCGCCCACGCGGTTCTCGCCGAAGACCAGCAGCGTGCGCACGGCGTCGCCCGCGGCGATCACCGAACCCGAGGTCAGCACCGAGAAGTCGACCTCGCCGGTCACGGCGCCCGCGACCGTGTTCTTGCCGCCCGCAAGCGGGATCAGGTTGAACTTCGCCCCGGTCTGGTCGCCCAGAGCGAGGATACCGATGGAGGCCGGGTGCGCCATGCGACTGGTGCCCACGGTCAGCGTCCGCTTCTGTCCTTCGGCGACGATGTCATCGATGGTCTGGAACGGGCTTTCGGCGCCGACGAAGACGACCGACGGGTCCACGTCGACCTGGCCGAAATAGAAGTAGTCGTCGACGTCGAATGTCGGCTCCTGCATGGCCCAGTTCAGCACCTCGGGGCCCATGTTGCCGAAGATCAGGCTGTAGCAGTCGGGCTCGGCCTTACCCATGTAGATCTCATAGCCCACCCGGCCGGACGCGCCGGGGTAGTAGCCCGGTTCGAAATCGACGCCCAGCTTGGTCTTCCAGATGCTGGTGAAGGCGCGGAAGTTGCGGTCGGCGCCGCCGCCCTCAGCGGTCGGAACGTAGACGTCTATGTTGCGCTCGGGAAAGGTGTTCGCGCGCAGCAGGCCCGGCGTGGCCAGCGTCAGCGAGGCCGCGGCGCTGGTGGACAGGAATGTCCGGCGGTTCAGGATCGTCTTGCGGTTCATGTCTTCCTCCCTAGGGGGTTGTTGAGAAATCGTCCGGTTCTGTGCCCCGCGATCGGCCCGGACGTGGCCGCCTCGGTTGGTATGCCTTGCCTGTCAGCCCTCCATCGGAGCGGGCGCATGGGCGGCCCACAGATCGCCCGCGCCCGACCAGATCAGGCGCAGCGCCAGCACGGTCAGGATCACGTGAAGGATGGCCAGGAAGCGGCGCTCGTCGATGCGCGTCAGCACGGCGCGCCCGACAACGGTACCGGCAAAGCCCGCCGCGACCAGCAGCGCCACGAAGCCGAGCCACTGCGTAAAGATGAAGCCGAGCAGCCCGAAAGCCACGACCTTGAGCGCGTGCTGGATCGTCATCAGCGCCGAATGCGTCGCCACATGCGCCATCCGGTCCAGACCCTGCCCCTTGACATAGGCGGCTACGAACGGGCCGGTGCCGCCGAAGAACATGGTCAGGAAACTCGACACCGCGCCGGCCAGCCCGGCCGAGCGGCGCATCAGCGCGGGCGGGGTAAAGAACACCGACCACAGGATGAACAGGCCCACGCCGACCTGGATCGCGCCCGCCGGCAGTTGCACGACGAAGGCCCCGCCCAGCGCCACGCCGATCAGCGCGCCCGCGATGAAGGCTGGCAGCACCACGCGGTGCACGTGGCCCAGCATGATCGCCGCGCGCCCCGCGTTCGAGCCCAGCTGCACCAGCCCGTGCACCGGGATGATCGCAGCGGCGGGCAGCATAACCGCCAGAACCGCCAGCATCACCGCACCGCCTCCGATCCCGAAGGCGGCTGTGATGAAGGACGTGACGAAACTCAGTGCCGTGAGCGTTCCCGCCACCGGCCATCCCAGCCCGGCATGGAGCAGGTCGAGCGTCATGCCGGGACACCTCCGCGCACGCTTTCGGGAAACAGTTCCTCGGGCTTGACCCGGCGCGCGGCGAGGTATTGCTGCACCGAGTAGCGGCAGACCGCGTCCAGTTCCGCCCGGTTCGCGGCAAAGCCGTAGGGCCAGTAGTCGCGCCCCATCGCGCCGATCGTGGCCTCCATGCTTTCATTGAGCCAGGGCAGCGACAGGCGGTTGGCCGATCCCAGCCAGACGTCACGTAGTCGCTCCAGCGCCATGTCGCGCGCCTGGGTGAAACCCTGCATCAGCGCCTCGGGCAGCCAGGGGTTTTCGTCGACCAGCGTCTTGCGCACGGCGACAAGGTGCATGATCGGGAAAAACCCGGTTCGCTTGTGATAGGCGCGCTCCTCTGCGCCGAAATCGGACAGGATGCGGCGGATGCGCGGATCGCCCTCGAGGAAGGCGCGCGGCGGGTTCGGCGCCAGCAGCCCGTCGATTTCCCCCGACAGCAGCAGGTCCTGCAGCGTCTCGCCGTCCTTTATGGGTTCCACCACCATGCCCTCGGGCAGGTCCAGTTCCAGCCGTTCGTGTCGCACGCCCTGATCCAGCGCACCGGTGCGCCAGTGGATACCCGCCGGGTCGATGCCGTATTCGTCCGTCAGCAGCCCGCGCATCCACAGCGCCGCCGTCATCTGGTATTCCGGGACGCCCACGCGCTTGCCCGCGAGGTCGCCCAGCGTGCGGATGTCAGAGCCTTCGCGGGCAAAGAAGCCGCTGTGGCGGAAGGCGCGGCTGATAAAGGCGGGGATGGCGGTGTATTCAGAGGTGCCGCGCGACACCTGCAGGACGTAACTGGAAACCGACAGTTCGGTGATGTCGAACCGCGCTTCCTGCACGGCAATGGGAAACAGCTTTCCCGTGGGCAGGATGTGGCTCTCGAATTCCACGCCCGGCACGGTCACGCGCCCGTCATGCAGCGCCATGACCCGGTCGTGATCCCACGTTGCCAGCGTCAGCTTCATGCGCGGGCCCGCCAAGCGTCGGCGTCCCGGCTGCCAGTGGCGGATGTCGCAACCGCCCCTCTCGACAATGACATGATACTCCTCCCTCTCGTATCTGTCTTGTTTCCCCAATCGTCCGGGTCTGCCGCCCGGTCAGTCGATGCTCATCCCTCCTCGAACAGCCGCGCCGAAACAGAGCGCAGATGCGTCCGCATCGCGTTGTAAGCCGCCTCGGGATCATGCGCCTCGATGGCCGAAGCGATGGCCTCGTGCTCGGCAAAGCTGGAATGATCCGGCGACGGCCGCGCCGTAGACCGCGTCACGGTCCCCCAGGCGACGGCACGGCGCACCTGGTTCAGCTGGTCGAACAGCGCCAACAGCAGCATGTTGTCGCTGGCCTCTGCGACCGAGCGGTGGAAACTGTCGTCCTGCGCCTCGTATTCCTGCCAGTTCGTCGCGGAGGCGGCGCGGTCCATGGCGATGCGCATCCGCGTCATCGCCTCGCCCGAGGCGTTCATCGCCGCCTCTCGGGCGATGGCGGGCTCGATCGTCATCCGGGCGCGCACCATTCGGAAGGGCGTGATCTGACGCGCCAGGTCGACCAGAGCCTCGCCGCCGATCTCGGCGCCCTGGCGCGAGATGAACGTGCCCTTGCCCACCTGCCGCCAGATCAGGCCCTCGCGCTCGAGCGCGTCCAGCGCCTTGCGCAGCGCGCCGCGAGTCAGGTCGAGTTCGCCGATCAGCTGTCGTTCCGGCGGCAGCCGGTCGCCGGCGGCATAGCCGCCCGAGGCGATGAAGGCCCTTACCCGCTCGACCAGTTCCAGTTCGTCCGAAGGACGCCGGATCACCGATTCGCGCTGCGCATATTGGTTGGCCAATGTGTTCATTGGTTCGAACCATACGCCGAAAAACGCATCTGGCAATGGATTCTTGAGTGACGCATCGGAATGGTTTGGATTGATTTGTCCAACTGGACGGTCTACGACGCGTAAGAAGCAAACGCGATAAATGGGAGGATTCCATGTCCGATTTCGTGATCCCCGCACCGCCGACCGTCACCGTCCCGGTGGCCGGCGGGGGCCAGTTTCCCGTCCGACGGGTCTATTGCATCGGCCGCAATTATGCCGCCCATGCGGTCGAGATGGGGCATGACCCGGATCGCGAACCGCCGTTCTTCTTCCAGAAGAATCCCGACGACCTGAACGCGAGCGGCGAATTCCCCTATCCGCGCCAGACCTCGGACGTGCATCACGAGGCCGAGGTCGCCGTATTCCTGAAGGCGGGCGGCACGGACATCCCGCTCGAAAAGGCGCTGGACCATGTCTACGGTTACGCGCTCTGCCTCGACATGACACGGCGCGACCTTCAGGGCACGGCCAAGAAGATGGGCCGCCCCTGGGAGATCGGCAAGGCGTTCGACGCCTCGGCGCCTGTTGGCCCGATTCACACCGTGGACGAGGTCGGCCACCTGACCGAGGGCAGCATCACGCTGAAGGTCAATGGCGAACTCAAGCAGGAAGGCGACCTGAACCAGATGATCTGGAAGGTGCCGGAGATGATCTCCTACCTGTCCCAGTATTACACGCTGGCACCGGGCGACGTGATCCTGTCGGGCACGCCCGCGGGCGTCGGCGCCGTGGTCAAGGGCGACGTCATGGAACTGGCCGTCGAGGGCCTTGGCGCGATGACCGTCACGGTCGTCTGATCTCTCCGGCGCGCGGGCGACGAACCCGGCCCGCGCGCCGATCCCCTTGCATCGCCGCCACTCCTTGGCCAAGGTGACGAAACCTGTCACCCCATTGACCCGGAGGCGCCGATGTCTTTCAGGAAAGCCGTCGATCTTCTGGCGCTCGCCGACATGGCGACCGCGCGCTATGGTGGCGTGACGCTCGACGACATCGTGGCCGAATTCGAGGTCGACCGCCGCACCGCGCAGCGGATGACAAAGGCACTCGAAGAGACGTTTCCGGCCTGCGAGACCGACACCGCCCCCGACCGCCGCAAATACTGGCGCCTGCCGCGCCCCGACCTGCGCCAGGCAGCGCAGACCATGCTCCAGGCGCGCGAGTTGACGGCGCTGGAACAGTCGATCCGGCGCGCGACACGCGACGGCGACACGCGCGACGCCCAGACCCTGACGCGGTTGCGCGACCGGCTGCTGGCGGCGACGCCCGGATCGCAGGCCCGCCGGATCGAGGCCGATGCCGAGGCGCTGCTGGAGGCGCAGGGATTTGCCAGCCGTCCCGGCCCCCGCCTGCGTGAACGCTACGACCTGCTGGCGCTGATCGCCGAGGCGTTGCAGGCGCCCTGGCAGTTGCACCTGACCTACGCGGGCGCGCGCGACAACGCCCCGCGCGAACGGGTGATCGAACCCTATGGCCTGATCCTTGGCACGCGGCGCTACCTGGTGGCGCGGGTGCCCGGCAGCGACACGCAGCTGCGGCATTTCCGACTGGACCGGATCGAGACTGCGCAGATCGGCAAGGCGTCGTTCGCGCGCGACCCGGATTTCGACCTCGCCGCCCATACCGAGCGCGCCTTCGGCTCGTTCCATGCCGAGGCCGAGTATGGCGAGGTGGTCTGGCGCTTTGCCCCGCATGCGGCAGAGGTCGCCCGCGCCTTTCAGTTCCATCCCCGGCAAGAGATGACCGACGACCCCGATGGCGCGCTGACGGTGCGGTTCCAGGCCTCGGGCCACCTCGAGATGGCCTGGCACCTGTATCAATGGGGCGACTCGGTCGAGGTGCTGGCGCCCGAGGCGCTGCGCGTGCTGGTCGAGGGGCACCGGCGGGCCGATTTTCCGTCTTTCCCCTGACGTCCGCGCCTAGACCAGCCAGCGTACGATCAGCG
Source organism: Thetidibacter halocola (assembly GCF_018224955.1). Taxonomy (GTDB): domain Bacteria; phylum Pseudomonadota; class Alphaproteobacteria; order Rhodobacterales; family Rhodobacteraceae; genus Thetidibacter; species Thetidibacter halocola. Next base: position 321,541 of record NZ_JAGTUU010000003.1, on the reverse strand, counting down.
GCACGATCAGGCTGGTCAGCAGCGCGTTCAGCGCCATGCCGATCCCGGCATAGGCGCCGGCGGTCTGGTTGACCTGAAAGGCGCGCGCCGTGCCGATGCCATGCGCCGCGACCCCCACGGCAAAGCCGCGCGCCCGCCAGTCGCGCACCCGCAGAAGCGTCATCAGCGGCGTCACCGTCACCGCGCCGATGATCCCGGTCAGGATCACCAGAACGGCCGTCAGGGTCGGGATGCCGCCCACCGCCTCGGACACGCCCAGCGCCACGGGCGCGGTGGTGGATTTCGGGCTGAGCGACAGGATCACCGCCTCGGGCAGGCCCAGCGCCAGCGCCAGCAGGATGGCCGAGCAGACCGCCACGACCGACCCGGCCAGCAGCGCCAGCAGGATCGGCGCGACGGAGCGGCGGATCGTGTCGAGATTGTCGACCAGCGGCAGCGCCAGCGCCACCGTGGCCGGACCCAGCAGGAAATGGATGAACTGCGCGCCCTCGAAATAGGTGGCATAGTCGGTCGCGGTGATCCACAGCACCGGCGCGATCAGGCAGACCGACATCAGCACCGGGTTGGCCCAGGGCGGGTTGCCCAGCCGCCGCGCCAGCGCGTCGGCCAGCACATAGGCCAGCACCGTCGCGGTCAGCCACAGCAGCGGCGTGGCGGACAGATAGCTCCAGAGCTGCGCGACATCGGTCATGGCGCCGGTCTTTCGGTCAGGCGCCGCACCCCGATGAAGGTGCCGACCGCCGCCAGCATCGCCAGCAGGGTCGAGACCACCAGCACGACGATCAGCGCCGGCCCATGCGCCGACAGCGCATCAAGATTGCCGATCACCCCGACGCCCGCCGGCACGAAAAGCAGCGACAGGTTGGCAAGGATCACGGTGACGGTTGGCCGGATGCGTGCGGCAAGCCCGGGCCGCAGCCGCAGGATCACGATCAGCAGCGCCAGCCCCGCGACCGGCCCCGGCACCGGCAGGCCCGCGCCGCGCGTCACAACCTCTCCGACCAACTGGCACGCCAGCAACAGCCCGATCGCTCCCAGCATGTCCCGACAACTCCCCCTTTGGATCCCGAGTGTAGCCGCGCCGCCAACACCGGCACAATGGCCCCTGTCCCGGCGGCGTCAGCCCGCGATGGCCTGCCGGTACAGCGCCGCGACCGGGTCGTCGCCGATCTCGACGTCGTCCAGCGTCAGCACCGCTCCGGCCGGAATGTCGCGCCGCAGACGCACCCGGTGCGCCAACCCGATTGGCAGCGCCGCGCCCGCCCGCGCCAGCGGCAGCGCCTTGCCCCAGACGGTGTAACCGCCCTCGCCGTCCAGCATCTCGCCCGACCGCAGCGCGCGCTTGGCCACCGCAGCGACGGTGCCGCGCATCTCGCGCGCCTGCCCGGTGGGCTCGCGGCGCAGGGCGACGCTGAGGACCGAGATCGACAGTTCCAGCCCGATCAGGTGGAACGGCTTGTACATCGCGGCGAAACGGCCCGTGGAATCTGTCGGCAGGCCGTATTGCCGGAAACAGGCCGCCGCATAGTCGTTCGGCGCCTCGAGCACCACGTAGACGCCCCAGCGCAGGTCGCGAAAGACCGGCCTGCCGTCGCGTTCCAGCGAAGAGATCGTCTCGACCATGCCGCGCCTTGCCAGTTGGCCACCCAGGTCGCGCGGGCGCAGCACATGCGCCAGGTCGTCAACGCCGCAAGGCGGAAAGGCCAACCCCTCGTCGGGCACGTCCAGGCCGCAGGCATTGGCGATGGCGACCATCTCGATCGCGCTCTTGGTGCCGTCGAGGAACGAGTTGAACATCTGCGGGTTCATCCCCGCCGCGCGCGCCGCGTCCGGCGTCAGGCCGTAATGCGTCCAGACATCGTCGGGGGTCACGGCGTGATAGGCGGGCAGGTATTTGGTGCCCTTGCCGGCGGCGGTGACGTGAAACCCCGCGGCGCGCGCCCAGTCGACCATTTCCGAGACCAGCGCCGGCTGGTCGCCATAGGCCATCGAATAGCAGACCCCGGCTGCGGCGGCCTTGCGCGCCAGAAGCGGGCCGACCATGGCGTCGGCCTCGACATTGACCATGACCACGTGCCGGCCCGCGGCAATGGCGGCCTCGGCATTGGCGATGCCGGCGCGGGGATTGCCCGTCGCCTCGATCACCACCTCGACATCGTCGCGCCCGGCGAGCGCTGCGCCATCGTCGACAAAGGTCGTCGCCTCGATGCGGGCGGCGTCCCAGCCCACGGTGCGGCAGGCGGCGCGCGCCTTGTCGGGATCGAGATCGGCGATGGCCGTCACCGTCAGCCCCGGAATGGTCGGCACCTGGCTGAGAAACATCGAGCCGAACTTGCCCGCGCCGATCAGCCCGGCCCGGACAGGCGATCCCCGCTCGGCGGCCTCGGCCGCAAGTCGTGCAAGGTTCATGGCATCCTCTCCCCATTCTGCACGGGGTCCTGCCGACTCCCGTCCCTGTGCGGAAGGTCTGCCACGATCCGGGCGCCCGAGGCAAAGGGAAGCGACCGGCCCGACCGGAACTGGCGAGCGAGCCAGTCGCCTCAGTCGCGCGCCAGCAGATCGGAGAGGGCCGCGTTCAGCGTGCTGCGCTGCACCGGCTTTTGCAGGAACAGGTCGCAGCTGTCGGTCACGCTGTCGCCGTCGTTGGCGCTGTCCCACATGCCGCTGAGGATGATCGTGCGGCACTCGGGCGTGCCCGACCGGATCAGGCGGGACAGATCGCGCCCCGAAATCTGCGTGCCCAGGTTCTGGTCGATGACGGCAACCGAGAACGGGCCATCCTCGCGCAGCGCATCCATAGCCGCCGGCGGGTCGCCCACCGCGCGCACGTCGCAACCCAGGCTTTCAAGCAGCCGTCCGATGACCGCGCGCACGTCGGGTTCGTCCTCGACCAGCAGGATGCGCGGCGCGGGGCGGGTTTCCGCCTCGGCTTGCTCCTCCTCGGGCGCGGCCTCTGGCAGGAACAGGTGCACCGCGGTGCCCTGCCCCGGCACCGAGTCGATCCGCATGCCGCCACCGGATTGCGCGACGAAGCCCTGCACCATCGACAGGCCCAGACCCGAGCCCTTGTCCGGCCCCTTGGTGGTGAAGAACGGCTCGACCACGCGGGCCAGGTCGGCCTCGGGAATGCCACGGCCGGTGTCGCGCACCACGATCTCGACATAGCGCCCGGGGGCCAGCGGCTCGATCCCGCAGATGACCGCCCCCGGCGCGACCATGCGGCGCCCTGCCTCGATGGACAGCGTGCCGCCTTCGGGCATCGCATCGCGGGCGTTCAGGGCGAGGTTGAGAATGGCATTCTCGAGCAGGCTGCCGTCGATGACGGTCATCAGCGGGCCGTCGGGATAGACCCGGCGCACCGAGACATTCTCGAACAGCGCGCGCGTGATCAGGCCCTCGGAGGATTTCAGCGCCTCCACGGCGTCGATCCGCCGGGCGTTCAGCGTCGACTTGCGGGCAAAGCTGAGCAGGCTCAGCGTCAGGCTGCGCCCCCGGTCCACCGCCTTGATCGCCTGGTCCTGCATCTCGCGGAAATCATCGGGATCGTTGGCGAAATCCATCAGTTCGAGATTGCCCAGGATCACCGCCAGGAGGTTGTTGAAGTCATGCGCGACACCCGCCGTCAGGTTGCCGATCGCCTCCATCCTGTAGGCCTGCACGAGGCGGCGCTTGGTCTCTTCGAGGCTCTGCTCGACCTCGACCTGGCGCGTGACGTCCTGGATCATGCCATCACACAGGAACCCGCCATCGCCGGGAAACTGGAGCTTGCCGCGCCCGTGCAGCCATTTCAGCGAGCCATCGGGCATCCGGATCCGATAGCGGAAATCCCAGGCACCGGTGCGCAGCGCCGTCGCGAACGAGGCCTGGAACGCCTCGAGATCGCTTTCATGGATGCGGGACCAGTGCATCTCCGGATCGTTGCGGTTCTCGCCTGGCTGGGGCTGCCAGATCTCGTCGAATCCCGGACTGACATAATCGAGTGTCTCGATCCCGTCGGCGGCCTGCCGATAGCGGAAGATATACCCCGGAATGCTGGCCGCAACCGAGGGAAAAAGGCCGGATTCGGCGGCATCGGAAGCCTGTTGCATGATCCGAGTCTCCGATGGCTTGAACATCCTCAGGTTGAGCAACGGTCCAACATTACCGGGCCGGTGTCAAATCCGCACTTGCCGTTGTGGACCGGAAGAACCGGCCTGCGGGCACGACGGAAGGCCTTGGCGGCAGTGCGCGCGACGCGGCCCGGTTTCACGGCCGGACCGCGCAATCCTCCGCCACGAGCACAGGGGCCCATGGTTGCTTGCGCGTCGTGTTTACAACCGCAAGCGCATCGGGAATGATCCCCGCGACCCCCGACGCCCTGCGCCGCCCGACCGGCACGAACAGGCCCCTCAACCCGACGGAAGACCCCAGGATGGACAGCCGAGCCACCGAAGACGCCGCCGCAAACCCGGGCACCATCGTGGCGCTCGGCGCCTCGGCCGGCGGGCTGGACGCGCTCGACCGGTTCTTCGGCGCGGTCGACCTCCCGGTGAACGCCGCCTTCGTGGTGATCCAGCACCTTGCGCCGGAACACGAGACGATGATGGACAAGTTGCTGGCGCGACACACGCAGATGCCCGTGCAGGTGGCGGGCCACGACATGGCGGTGCAGACCGGGCATGTCTATGTCATCCCGCCCAACGCCGCCATGACGATCGTCGGCGGCCGGCTAAAGCTGGCGCCGCGCAGCAACGCGGGGATCTCCCTGCCGATCAACGCCTTCTTCGACAGCCTCGCGCAGGATTGCCCGGACAAGGCCATCGGCATCGTCCTGTCCGGCACCGGGTCCGACGGCAGCCTCGGCGCGCGCACCCTGTCCGAGGCCGGCGCCTGGGTGATGGCGCAGGATCCCGAGGGCGCGCGGTTCGACGGGATGCCCGCCAACGCCATCGCCACCGGCGCGGTCGACCATGTCCTGTCGCCCGAAGGCCTGGCCCAGGAGGTGACCAGCCTGTGCCACAGCGGGCTGCGCCCGTCGTCGAAAAGCCTGCGGTCGGAACACGTGCTGGACGAACGCGACCTGCTGGGCAGCAACCTGCGGACCCTGTCCAGCCTGGTGCAGCTGAACCTGCCGGAATACAAGCCGAACACGCTGTTGCGGCGGCTGGAACGACGGCTGATCGCCTGCGGCATCCCCGACCTGCACGCCTATACCGCGTTCCTGTCGAGCCGCCCCGACGAAGTGACCGCGCTGCGCCACGAGATCCTGATCCCGGTCACTGCCTTCTTCCGCGATCCCGACGCCTTCGAATGCCTGCGCGACCAGGTCATCGTCCCGCTGGTCGAGGACCGGCGCGACAATCACGATGATCCGATCCGCGTCTGGGCCACGTCCTGCGCGACCGGCGAAGAGGCCTATTCCATCGCCATCCTGCTGCTCGAGGCGATGGAGAACGCCGAATGCCGCGCGCCGCTCAAGTTCTTCGCCACGGATGTCGATCCCGACTATGTCGCCCGGGCGGGCGCCGGAACATTCGCCGCGGCGCAGGTGGCGACGCTGCCCGAAACCGTGCGCGAGCGCTGGTTCACGCGCGGCACCGAAGGGCGGACGTACACGGTGGTGCCGCGCCTGCGGCAGTCCATCGTGTTTTCGCGCCACGACCTGATGAGCGACGCACCCTTCACCAACATGGATCTCATCACCTGCCGCAACATGCTGATCTACCTGCGCATCCCGGCGCAGGAACGGGTGATGAGCCGGCTGTCCTATGCGCTCAAGGCGGACGGAACGCTGTTCCTGGGATCGAGCGAGACGCCGGGGCGTTTTTCGGGCGACTACAACCCGGTGGACCAGCGCAGCAAGATCTTCCGCATCAAGCGGCGCATGCCGTTGCTGGCGCCCGAGGCGACGATGGCGCTGTCCTCGGGGCTGGGCCGGACCAGGGAGGCGTCGTGGGCGGCGCCCGATCCGCGGCGTGGCCGACCGCTGGTGCACGTGGCGCAGGAAAAGCTGTGCGAGGCCTACGCCCCGCCCTCGATCCTCGTCGACAGCGCGCGCTGCGTGCTGCATGTCTTCGGCCGCACCGAGGGGCTGCTTGCGGTGCGGTCCGGCACGCCCAGCCTTGACCTCAACCAGTTGCTCGACCCTGGCCTGGTGCCGATCGTCTCGACCCTGATGCACAGCGCGATCCGGGACAAGAAGCCCCAGACGGCCAGCACCCGCTGGGCCTTGGGCCATGGCGATCCGGAGGCGCTGACCGTGTCGGTCGTGCCCCTCGACGACGCCGCGATCACCGTGTCGAACCTGCTCATCAGCTTCGAACGGTCCGCACCACGGGCACGCAGCGCCGAACCGCCGCGCCAGATCGACCCCGACCAGCTGAGCGACATGTCCAGCCGCCACGCCGCCGACCTGGAGCGCGAACTGGAGCTCACCCGGTCGAACCTGAACGCGACGATCCAGGAATTGGGAACCACGAACGAGGAACTCCAGGCCTCGAACGAGGAACTGATGGCCGCAAACGAGGAATTACAAAGCTCGAACGAAGAGCTTCAGTCGGTCAACGAGGAGTTGCATACGATCAACGCCGAATACCAGGCCAAGATCGTCGAGATGAACGAGATCAACGCCGATCTCGACAGTCTGGCGCGGGCGGCGCATATCCCGCTGCTTTTCCTCGACTCGGACCTGCGGATCACGCGGTATACTTCCGAGGTGCTCGCGCTGTTCTCGCTGCGCGAGACCGATATCGGACGGCCGATCACGGAACTGACCACGAACCTGCATTTCGAGGGGCTGTTCGACCAGATCCAGCGATCCATGAGCGAGCAGACAAGCCTGCAACACGAGGTCCAGAGCCGCGACGGAAGAGAGTGGATGGTCACCATCCTGCCCTACACGCCAACCGGCGCCAGCACGGTGCGGGTGGTGATCTCGTTCATCGACCTTTCCAGCGTGCTCGGCCTGCGCGATCTCCGGGCCGTGCTCGACGCGCTGCCGGAAAGCGTCGTGGTGCTGGATCCCGACGGCACGATCGTCGAGGTCAACAGCGCGTGGCGCGACTTCTCGACCCGCAACGGCGGCTCTCTTTCCGGCACCGGCCCGGGCATCGACTATCTTGAGGCCTGCCGCCGCGCCGCGCCCTCCGACCAGTATGCCCGACGCGTCCTGGAGGGCCTCGAGGCCATTCTCGCCGGCACACGCGCGAGCTTTTCCCAGCTGTACCCCTGCCCGTCCGACGGCAGGGAGCAATGGTTCCTGCTCAACGCGACGGGCTTGACGAAGGGGGGCGGCGTGGTGACACACTACAATCTGAGCGACTGGATCGATCCCGCCCGGATCGAGCATGAACGCGGACAGAACTGACCATCGGCCGGTCACCAGAGGAAATCGCAGGCGTGACCGATACGAATCACATGGGAATGTCGTCGGAATACCGGGACGATCTGCGAAGTCGTGCGCTTGCGGCGCTTCGCCAGGGAGACCTGCGCACCGGCGACCGCCTGATCGCCGAAGGCGGCCTGTCCATCGCCGAACTGACGCACGAGGTGCTGGTCTTCGATGCCGAGCTTGCCTTGCAGGCCGAGGAACTGCGCGAAACCAGCCTGCGCAGCGAACAGGCGCTACGGCGCTTCCAGCAATTCTTCGAGGAATTGCCGGCGCCGGCCATCGTTATCGAACCAACAGGCGGCATGGTCCGCACGGCGAATTTCCGGGCGAGGCAGAGGTTCGGCAAGCTCGCCAGCGGCACCGACTGCCTGTGGCGCAGGCTGGGCCGGGCGCGGCGGCAACAGGACATTCTGGCGCTGGCACTGGCCGAGGCGAACACCGGCGGACAGGCCTATCTTGCCGACATCGCCCTTCGCGGCCGGGACGAGGACGACCTGCTGCGCGCCGAGGTGCATCTTCAGCGTCTGGGTCCCGGCACTGGCGCGGCCTCGGTCCTGGCGGTGATCGTCGACCAGACCGATCTCAAGATCCATGTCGCCCGACTGAACCACCTCGAGCGGCGCAACCAGGCGATCGTCGCGCTGGATCGGCTCTCGGCCGATCCCGAAGCATCGGTCGAGGCCATGCTAGACGCGGCCCCGCGCGTGCTGCGGCCCTGTTTCGGCATGGAGATGGACCTGTGGATCCAGATCGACCACGGCGGGCGGCAGCACGGCTCGGACGCGGCCTGCGACGGGCCGGGCGGCTTTGACGGCGCGCTGCGCGAGCTGTGGCGCGGCGGCGGCGGGCATGTGCGCTTCTGCCACCGCCTTCGCGGCGCCGACGAGGGCGGCCAGCTGGCCGACCTGCCGCTGGGCGGCTGGTGGCAGGCCGCGCTGGAGGAAACCTGGACCGCGATCGCCGCCGAGCTGGACCGGCTGATCGAGAACCACCGCATCCGCGAGAACCTGATGCAGTCCAACCGCCAGCAGGCGCTTGGCAAGATCGCGGGCGGCATCGCGCACGAGTTCAACAACCAGCTGACGGCAATCGCCGGCAATGCCGAGCTGCTGGCCATGCTGTCGGACAACTCGGAGACCCTGCGGCCGCATGTCGAGGCGATCGCGGCCGCGGTCGCCAAGGCATCGAAACTGACCGGGCACCTCCTGTCCTATGCCGGGCGCCAGCACCTTCAGGCTGCGCCGGTCTCGCCCGGTGCCTTCCTCACCGACCACCAGGTCATCCTGAAAAGCGCGCTGCGAGCCCCCAACCGCATCCACCTGGACATCGGCATCCCCCAGGACGACTGGCACATCCTGCTCGACGCGCAACAGCTGGAGGTCGCGCTGGTCAACCTGCTGTCCAACGCGCGCCAGGCCATGCCCGCGGGCGGCCGGGTCGCGGTCGAGGCGCTGAACTTTTCCGCCGGCGACCCCCGCCTGCCGGCCGAGCTGCAATGCGAGCGTGACCACGTGGCCTTCGTCGTGCGCGACGAGGGCGACGGCATGGACCGCGACACGGCGAAACAGGCCACCGAACCCTTCTTCTCGACCCGGGGCGTCGGCGCCGGGGTGGGTCTGGGCCTGAGCATGGTCGCGGGTTTCGTGCGGCAGTCCCAGGGCTACATGCGCCTGTCCACCCAGGCCCGGAAAGGCACCGAAGTCTCGATGATCTTTCCCCGCCATGTCGGCGCTCCGCGCAAGGACCGCGCGGACTGACCGGGCGGCGCGGCGCATCCCGAAAGATGGGCACCCAGCCCGGCAAACCCGCTGGGCGAGCGATTTCTTGGGAAAACAACCAAAGCCACTCGCGCTGGAAACGTCTTGTTAACCATTTTGCCATGATTGTCGGCTGGTTCCGCCGTGATGCGTGTGGAAGGGTGCAGGCATGGCAGGCACGTTTTCCTTTTGGAAAGTGATGCGTGCTCCAGTGTCGCCAGACCCGAACCGACGAGAGAGCGATGCCTGCACGCAGCCTGTTGACAAAAAGAGCCATGATCGCGGCGCTGGTCCTTCTGACCTCGACCGTGGTGATGAGCCGTTTTGCGAGGGTCGCGCAGTCGGAGCGCGTGGTCTCGGTGGTCGAGACCTATTCGCGGGTCTTCGCCGCCAAGCTCGGCGAACAGCTGCAAAACCGCATTGACGTGGTCGAACTGGTCCGGGCCAGCTGGCAGAAGGAGCGGATGGCCGGACTTGGCGAATTCGACGATGTTGCGGACATCATCCATGCCTATTTCGACGAGGTGCAGGCTCTCAACTGGGTCAACGCCGCAGGTGAGATCGAGCGCGTGACGCCGCTCGACGGCAATGAACGCGCCCTGGGTCTGAACGTCGCCGCCTTGCCGGGGCCGGGCCAGGCGTTGCGTGACGCAACCGCCCTCGACGCCTTTCGCCTCACCGGCCCGATCGAACTGGCGCAGGGCGGCAAGGGGATCGTCGGCTATGCCCCGGTGCGGGTGAACGGCGAGGTGGCCGGCTTTCTAAACCTGGTCTTCCGCTCGGCGCCGCTGATGGACCACGTGATGGGGCCATCGGATGCGAAATCCTTCTCCGTCACGGTGATGGACGGCACCAATTCGGTGCATGAAATGCCCCACGACCCCGTCGGTGAGGCCTTTGCCGTCAGCACAACCCTCGACATCGCCGGACGAACCTGGACGATCATCGCGCGCCCGACCTCGGCCGAGGTAGCGGCGGCGCAAAGCCCGCTCGACGAGCTGATCCTTCTGATCGGCCTGGCGCTGACAGTGTTCGTACCGGCGCTGCTGAACGAATCCGCCCTGAACAAGCAGCGCCTTGTCGAGCGCGAGGAACGCTTTGCGCTGGCGATGGAGGGGGCCTCGGACGGGCTGTTCGACCTCAACACGCTCACCGGCGAGACCTATTACTCGCCGCGCTGGTTCCAGATGGTCGGCTATCGCGCCGAAGAGTTGCCGCTGCATTTCGACACGTTCCGCAAGCTGATCCATCCCGCCGATGTCGACAACGTCATTCGCCCGGCCCACGACTTCACCGACAGCGACGGCGACATCGTCGAGAACGAGTTCCGCATGCGGCACAAGGACGGTCACTGGATCAACGTGCTGGCCCGTGCCCGGCTGGTGCGGCGCGACGGGCGCGTCGTGCGCATCGTCGGCACCCATGTCGACCTGACCGAGCTGCGCCGCCACGAACGCGAGCTCAAGCGTGCGGCGATGACCGACGACCTGACCGGCCTGCGCAACCGCCGCGGCCTGTCTCAGGTGCTGACGCGCCACGCCGCCGCGCTGAGCGATACCGCACGGCTGTGCCTGATGCATGTCGATCTCGACATGTTCAAGGCGATCAACGACAGCAACGGCCACGAGGCCGGAGACCACGTTCTGCGCGAGATCGCGGACCGGCTGCGCGGCTTTCACGGCGCCTTCGAGGTGATCGCGCGGGTCGGCGGGGACGAGTTCCTGCTGGCGATCCGGACCGAGGTTAGCGACGCAGGCCTGCTGGATTTCGCGCAGTCGCTCATCACCGCAATCGGCCAGCCGATCGCCTTCGAGGGCAAGGGTTTTCGCGTCGGCGCCAGCATCGGCGTCGATGTCGTGTCCAGCGCCACGGAGGAATCCGTCTGCACCGCGATCGCCAATGCCGACATCGCTCTCAAACACGCCAAGACATCGGGCAAGGGGCGCTGCGTCTTCTTCGAGCCCGCGATGCGCGACGAGACGGTGCGCTCGGTCGAGATCGCGATGCAGATCCGCGAGGGGATCGACCGCAATGAATTCGTCGCCTTCTTCCAGCCGCAAGTCGACCTGCGCAGCAACCGGATCGTCGGGTTCGAGGCGCTGGCGCGCTGGCGTCACCCGGAACGGGGCATCCTGAACGCGGCGGCCTTCGTGCCCCATGCCGAGGACGCGCACCTGATCGAGGCGATCGACGACCTGGTCTTCTCCAGGGTGCTCGATGCGCTGGCCATGCTCGACGGCCTGGGACTGACCGAGACACGGATCAGCGTGAACCTCTCGACCTCGCAGCTGATGCATGCCTCGGTCGTCGACCGCCTGCTATGGAAGGTTGACGAAGCCTCGATCGATCCGCAGAGGATTTGCATTGAGATCCTCGAATCCACGCTGCTGAACGAACGCGCTGGAAACGTGGTGCGCAACGTGCATGACCTCGCCAAGGCCGGCTTCAGCGTGGAACTGGACGATTTCGGCAGCGGCCATACCGCCATCGCCAGCCTGCTCAACTTTCCCGTGTCGCGGATCAAGATCGACAAGAGCCTCGTCGCCGGCATCGCCGGCGACCGCAACCTGCAAGCCATTACCACGGCAATCTCGGACCTGGGGCAGAAGCTGGGGGTGACCGTGCTGGCCGAAGGGCTCGAGACCGAGGAGGATCGCGCCTTCCTGCTTTCGACGACCTGCGCGCAGGTGCAGGGATATCTGGTAGGGCGCCCGCTGGCCCAGCAGGACCTGAACGACTGGATCGTAGCCTGGTGCGGACGGCACTCGGAACCGCTCCGCGCCCGCGCCGGCACGGGCAGCTGAGCGGCATGGGACCGCGCGCGGATTGCATCCGCTTGGGATGCGCCCGGCATGCAACCGAAGTCGAACACGACCCGGGCGCCGGGAGCCCCTCCCCTGCCGCGCCCGGGCGCGGCGCGCAGTGCCGATATGCACGATCACAGACAGGATCAACGCGCTTGCCAGCGGGCAGACCGCAGGCGCGGGCGGGGCGCGGGCGATCCAACCGGCATCCCCGTGTCACCTGACGGGGCGCTGCGGCGGGTCGTTTAACCAGCGATCCCGCCGGGCGCGGTTGCGCGGATGCGCGCCCGGCCCAGCCCTCAGATCAGGACGACATCGCCCGGCGACAGATCCGCCAGCGATAGCCCCTCCAACGTAATACGGAAGACACCGTCCCCGACCGGATCGTAGACCAGCGCGCCGCCTGCCTCGACGGTCGCCGCGAAAAAGCCCTCCAGACCGCTTGGCGGTGCCCATTCGCCGCCAAGGGTCAGCCGATCCTCACCGGGCGTGAAGTCGCAGATCGTGTCGTGGCCCGGATCGGCCCCGGCAAAGACGAAGGCATCCGCGCCCGAACCGCCGGTCAGCGTGTCGTCCCCGCTCCCGCCGACCAGGGTGTCATGCCCCGCGCCGCCCCCCAGCCAATCGTTGGCGGACCCGCCCTCCAGCCTGTCGTCATGCCGCCCGCCCAAGAGCCGGTCACGGCCCGGGCCGCCGGTCAGGCTGTCATGACCGTCGCCCCCCGACAGGCGGTCATTGCCATTGCCGCCAGCCAGGTCATCGGGCCCCTGTTCGCCGCGCAGCGTGTCGTTCCCGGTGCCGCCGCTCAGGATGTCGCCCCTTGCGCCGCCCTCCAGGCGGTCATGGCCCGCGTGGCCCTCCAGCGTGTCGGCACCATCATGGCCCCGGATCGTGTCGTGCCCGGCGGTGCCGAGCAGCCGATCCGCGCCGGGCAATCCCTCGATCCGCAGGTCGCGCAGGGGAACGCTGCTGATCGTGGGCGAGATGAATACCGCAAGCCCCGCGAGGACAGGGTGATCGGCGATCGCCTCCGCGAGGGCCGCCTCCACCTGCGCAAAGAGGTTGGGCGCGCCAAGACCGCGATGAGCCTCTTCCCATTCGACATCCAGCACGATCCGCGTCGCGCTTACCGCGAGGCGAGCCAGTTCGTTGGCGGTCTGCGCAACGGCACGGGCGATCAGGGCGTCGAAATCATGGGCGACACCGGGGTCGATGGCGTCGGTCAGGCGGATTGGCAGGATGATGCGGTCGACGGCCGCGCCCAGCACCGTGCTGTCGCCGTAATTCACCCCATCCAGCAGAAGGCGCGCATCGCCCCGGTCGATCTGAGCGCCGTGATAGGTCGTGGTCTGCAAGGACGGGTCAAAACCCGTCACCCGCGCCTCGATCCCGTCCAGCAGGGTGACGTATTGGCGCAGAATGTCGGCCTTGCCGGCGTCATCGGCGCCCTGCCACTCCGGCGTCGGCGCGAATTCCGTGTCGGTCACGAGGCCCGACACCCGGTCGCGATGCGCGCTGGCCTCGATGAACCGCAGCGTGGCGTTGACCATCCAGAAGGCGCGGGCATGGTTCGCGGTCTGCCAATCGTAATGCCCGTTGATCGGCATGAGGGACACCGCGCCGTCGAACCCGCCGGCAAAGAGCGCATCCAGCACTCGCTCCAGGTCGGCGCGGAAGGCGCGCGAGTCGAACCCGTCGAGATAGTTCCACTGGCTGCTCAGCCGGCGCCCGTCTATCCCGATGACCAGTTCCGTCACGCCCAGCGTGGCAAGACGTTGCCCGGCCTCGGCGATCTGCGCGGCATCCGGCCCGCCAGAGCCCGGCTGCCAGTCGTTCATCGGATACCAGTAGGTCAGCCGTTCCATGCCCCGTCCCGCCACTGCCTGCCCATCCGCACCAGAGTGGCCACGCCGCGGCCCGTGGGCAAGCCGCGTATGCCTTGCATTCTCGGCAACGACCGGCCCGGACCGGCCCGTTTGACCTTGGAACGCACCACGCTAGGGTGCCGCTCCGTGGACCGCGGACAGGCGCCACGACACGCCATCCCGGAGGCACAGGCAGATGACAGCGCACAACACAGCGACAGGAGGGCGCGACCGGCGCTGCCCCGTGGTCATCGTCGGTGGTGGTCTTGCTGGCCTGGCGCTGGCCGACCGCCTGCACCGGGCCGGCGTCGCCTTTCGGCTGGTCGAAGCGCGGTCCCGGCTGGGCGGGCGGATCATGGCGCTGGACACGCCGCAGGGCCGCATCGACCTGGGCCCATCCTGGTTCTGGCCGGGCCAGCCGCGGATCGCACGGCTGATCGAGGATCTGGGCCTGCGCGCCTTCGAGCAGTTCTCGGAGGGCGAGATCTGTTTCGAGGATACGCAGGGTGCCGTGCATCGCGGGATGGGCTTTGCCTCGATGGCAGGGTCGTTCCGGGTCGAGGGCGGCCTTTCCAGCCTGGTCGAGGGTCTGGCCGCGCGCTTGCCGCCGGAACACTTGACCCTGTCCAGCCCAGTCCGGGCGGTGACGCAAGAGGGCGTGCTGTTGGCTGACGGTGGGCGCGTCGCCGGGCGGCACGTGGTGCTGGCCCTGCCGCCCCGGCTGGTGGCCGGGATGCACTTCGACCCGCCGCTGCCGGACGCCGCGATGCAGGGCCTGCGCGCCATCCCCACCTGGATGGCGGGCCATGCCAAGTTCGTTGCGGTCTACGATCGTCCCTTCTGGCGCGAGGCGGGCCTGTCAGGCGACGCGATGAGCCGGCACGGCCCGCTGGCCGAGATCCACGATGCCTGTGGCCCGGATGGCCGCCCCGCTGCGCTGTTCGGCTTTATCGGCGTGCCCGCAGACCTGCGCGCCGGACAGTCCGCCGAGCTGCGGGCGGCAGCGCTGGCGCAGTTGACCCGCCTGTTCGGCCCGGACGCCGCCGCGCCCACCACGACCGCCTTGCAGGACTGGTCCGCCGAGACAGCCACCGCCTCCTGGCAGGACAGGACGCCGCCCCGGTCGCATCCCGACTACGGGCTGCCGGGTTCCCTGGCACGGCTGCGTGACGGCCGCCTGCATCTTGCCGCGACCGAAACCGCGCCTGAGATGGGCGGCCTGATGGAGGGCGCGCTGGCCTCGGCCGAACGGGTCGCTGCGCTGATCCTCACCGACATGGCGCGCCCCCGCTGAAAGGGCCTTGTGACAGGCCTGTTGCTCGACTCGAACGAGAGCCTTAGGCTCAATGGTTAACAGGTTTGGCACACAGCGTTTCAGCACGAAAAGGACTTCGGCAATGACCACCTATACACTCGAGGGGATTTACGTCCGCTACGACCAACTCGACGCGGTGGACACCTTCCTGCCCGCCGCGTTCAACCTGTCGGCCGAGCCCGGCGTCACCAGCTTCAGCTATTTCTATGACGGACTGAACGACGACGATCAGCCCACGATCGACATCAACGGCCTGTACGAGACGCTCTGGCCGAGAATCAGCGGCGGTCCGAACAATGTCGACCTGGGCCAGATCGAGGCACAGATCATCGACATCGGCTGGACCTATGACGGCGCCTCGGGCGGCTCGGTGGTGCTGGTCATCGATGACCTGCGCCCGGATTTCGGCGAGTATTACTTCATCATCGGCGGCGATCCGCTGCCGCCCTCAATCGACACGCCCTCGGAATGGGACGATTTCAACGCCAGCCTCGGCACCGTGGGCTCGATCGACTTCACCGCCTCCAGCCCCTTTGCCGCGGGTGACTCGATCCTGCTGGCGACGCTGACCGGCGTTTCCCAGACCGAGAACGACACGATCTTTGGCACGCCCGAGAGTGACGATATCGACGGCGGAATCGGACTCGACCTGCTGATCGGCAATGGCGGAGACGACACGCTGCGCGGCGGCGCGGGCGGCGACACGCTGATCGGCGGCAACGGGCGCGACAATCTGCGCGGTGGCGACGGCAACGACCTGCTCGACGGCTCCGGCGGCAGCGCGGGCACCCAGGGATTCGGAGATTTCTTTGAACCTGGCCTGGGCCGGGACACGATCCTCGGCCATGCCGCGCATTGGGACACGGGCGAAGGCGGCGACATCTTCTACGGCGACGTCTCGGGCGTGGGCGGCCTGACCATCAACTCTGGCACCAACGGCTCCGGCACGGTGAAGAGCGGCGACGGGCGGGTGAATGACAGTTTCACCTATATCCACTATTTCATCGGCTCGATGGACGGCGACCTGATCCAGGGTTCGAACGAGGACCGATTCGAGGGCTACCAGGGCCTCGGCGGCAACGACACGATCCACGGCGGCGCGGGCTTTGACGGGCTCGACTACTGGGACACCCATTTCAGCGGCGGCACGACGGGCATCGTCGCCGATTTCGGCGCCGGCACGGTCAGCGACGACGGTCTCGGCGGCAGCGACAGCTTCACCGGGATCGAGCGGCTGCGCGGCACGATCTTCGGCGACCTGATGGTCATGGGGTCGAACACCATCGACCGGATCCGGCTGGAAGGCCATGATGGCGACGATACGCTGCTTGGCGGTAACGCGCGCGACATCCTGAACGGCGGCGGGGGCAATGACCGGATCGACGCCTCGGCCGGCAGCGCCGTGGGCCAGGGCTTTGGCGACATCGTCCTGCCGGGCAGCGGCATGAACACGATCATCGGCCACCAGGCCGCCTGGGAGGCGGGCTTTGGCGGCGGCGTCGACCTGATCTACGAGAACCTCCAGGGCTCGGGAGGCATCGTGGTTACGATCGGGCCGAACGGCTCCGGCACCGCGGTGTCGAACGTTGTTGGCGTGCTGAACGACAGCTTCACCTATGTCGATCATATCGAGGGCACACAGGAGGCTGACAGTTTCGTCGGCTCCGCGGCCGGCGAAAGCTTTGTCGGCGAGGATGGCGCGGACACGATCGACGGCAATGGCGGCTGGGACACGGTGCAATACTGGCTGGCTTCGACCCAGGGCGGGGTCAGCGTCAACCTCAACTTTAACCGCGCCACCGACGCGGCCGGTGACATCGACAGGCTGTTCGACATCGAGGCGGTCGAGGGCACCGATTTCGACGACAGCGTGGTGGGCGACGACCAGAACAACTACCTTGCGGGTCGTGCGGGCGAAGACCAGATCTACGGACTCGGCGGTGGCGACGACATCTCGGCGGGGGACGGGGACGACACGGTTTATGGCGGCGACGGCGACGACACGATCCGCGACGGCCAGGGCGACGACGAGCTGCGCGGCGGCAACCAGAACGACCTGTTCGTCATGGGCACCGGCTTTGATACGTTCATCGGCGGAGCGGGCACCGACACGGTGCTGGTCGACCTGACCGGCGGAGCGCAGCAGAGCTTTGGCGTCTTCGCCGATCTCGCCACCGGGATCGGCTATGGCACCGACCCTGTCACCGGCGATCCGCTGCCCTTCGGGCAGGACGCCTTCGACGGTATCGAGAACTATACCCTGCTCGGCGATTTCGATGCCGAACTCATCGGCAGCGACGTCGACAACGTGCTGCGCAGCGATCTGGGCGAGGACAGGCTGACGGGCGCGGGTGGCGACGACCTGCTGGACGGCGGTGCGGGCAACGACAGCCTGTTCGGGAATACCGGCAACGACACGCTGCTGGGTGGCGATGGCGATGACCGGCTGGATGGCGGCAATGGCGACGACAGCGTGATCGGGGCCGACGGGGCCGACACGATCTTCGGCGGCAAGGGTTACGACACGCTGCGCGGTGGCGACGGCAATGACCGGGTGGTTGGCGGCGACGGGCGCGACCTGGCCTACCTCGGCGGCGGAGACGACCTGTTCTTCGACAACGCGCAGGGCGGCGTGAACGGGCGCGACACGGTCTGGGCCAATGCCGGCAACGACACGGTGCAGGGCGGCAATGGCGACGACGTGTTCTACGGCGAGGGCGGCGCCGACCTGATCCTCGGGCGTCTGGGCAATGACCGGCTGTTCGGCGGCGACCAGAACGACACGCTGCGCGGCGGCGACGGGAATGACGTGGTGGCGGGCGGCAACGGCCGCGACCGGGCCTTCCTGGGCGCCGGCAACGACCAGTGGTTCGACAATGACCAGGTGCAGTTCGGCGACGATTTCATCGACGGCTGGACCGGCGACGACACGATCCGCATGGGCGGCGGCAACGACACCGCCGTTGGCGGCGACGGCGCGGATGTCTTTGTCTTCGCGGCCGGAATCGATGCCGATGTCATCCGCGACTACCAGCTGGGCCAGGATGCGTTGGAGATCGACACGGGCCTCTGGGGCGGCGCCCTCGACCAGGCGCGGCTGGAGGCGCTGACCGACACGAGTTCCGGCACGCTGGTGCTGGATTTCGGCGGCGGCCACAGCATCACCTTCGAGGGGTTGACCTCGAACGCCGGGCTGCTGGACGACATCGTGCTGGTCTGAGGGTTTCGCGGCCGCGAACAGCAGGATCCCAAGCCCGGCCGCGCGCAAGAGAGATGAGATTGGGACCACGGGGCGTCGCCCCGTTGGGCAGGTGTCTCGCAGGTCGCGTCTGGCCATGGCCTGATCGGCCGTTTCGCAACGGGCGACGGCATTCGCGGTCTTGCCCCGGAGGCCGAGGGCGGCGGGTCTTCCACCTGTCTCGTGGCCTGCCGTCAGGTCGGGGCGCATTCGAACCGCGACCTCGACAACGCCGCCGCGCGCCTTCCAGATCGACGGGATCAAGCCCCGCGGGTTCGGTCGCATGACGGGGTGTGTCAGCAGACACCCAAGACACAAGCGTCCCCCGGCGGGCAAGAGACCGTGTGGCGGTCCCGTGCCGCAGGGCTGTCGCAAGCAGCCATGACGCCAGGGCCATCGCTGCTGCCCACCGGCCGGCCCCCCGTTCCGGACCGGTTGCGGCAGACGATCCCGGACCGGATGGCCTCGGCGACGGGGGCGCCGCAAGCCTTGCCTCAAGCGGTCAGAACGGCACGGCAATCCGGCCTGGGAGGGCACGAGGACGCCGCATGGCTCATCCAGAGGAACGGAAGATCCGGATCACCGGTGCAGGAGGCGAATCCCTGCACCGACAGGCTGAGTTGCGACGTGTCATGCTGCGCCGTTAACCGCAGCAGGTCTCCCGGCGCCGCGCAGATCGGACGATCCAGCAGGAACGCGGTTCGCCCCCAATGACCATCCGAGGACAGGTCGTTCGTCAGGCTGATGCCGGGCCCGAGGTCCATCTCGAAGAAGACAAAGACGGCATGAAGGGTGCCGGCGCTGGAACAGGCCAGATCCCGCGTGGTTCGCCCCGGCCTCATGTCCGGCCTGATGAAATCGAAGTGGAACAGGTCCGTTGCCGGGCCCAGCGGCCTGAGGCCAACGGCCGACAAGTCGTTCGGCGTGATCTGGGCGACACTGGCAAAATGGTGAAACGCGCCAAGATCGAACCCCTCGGCCTGCCCTGGGCGCCAGAGGGCCAGCAGCTTGTCGCTGTCCACAGGCTGGGCCATCAGCCTGCCCTGCTCGGGGATCGCACGGGCATCGGGCCTCGCGAGTCTGCGCATCGCGTGGACAAGCGTCGCCAGCGCGCCTTCGCCAAGCAGGACGGTATCGACGATCTCGGAAATCACGACATCCGCCGGTGCCGGAAGATCGACGCCGACGACGAGTTCGTGTGACGGTTTCGGAATCACCGTGATCCGGTCGCCCAGGCCGTTTTCCTCGATGACACGGACAGCGGCCCGCGCGATCAATGGTTGCTGTTCGCAGGTGTAGACATGCCTCGCACCCGCGCGCGCCGCCAGCATCGCCGTCAGGCCCGCCCCGCAGCCAATGTCCAGGACAATGTCGCCGGGTCCGACCTTCGCCGCGATGGCCTCGGCAAAGGCCCGGTTGCGGACCTTGTCCGCCAGCATGGGGAAGTGCCATCGAGGAACGAACATCTGGTGAAGGCGCTCCAGCAGGATCCGTGCGTCGTGGTGGTGAGGGGCGTTGGCCAGGGCCTCGGAAAGCAGTTCGGATGTCCGCAGGCCGCCGTCTGTCAGCGGTTGCAGTCTGGCCAGTTCGACAAGGCGGTCAGCCTGCAGCGTCGCCTGCCGATCAATCTGGGGAAAGTCCGAATGGTCCTGATGGAACTGGGGCGCATGGTCTTTTGCCATGGTTCGTTCGTCCTCTTTCTAAGGAAACGCGTCGGACGGGCATAGCCATGGCGGCGATAAGATATGGTAAAGAATGTATCGAGGGGCGCCGAGCGGGCGCGGAGGCGTCTCGACGCAACGCTCGACGGGGCGGGCGCCAAGGGGCATAAGACGGTGTCGGTCCCGTGGCTGGCAGCCGTTATGCGTTCCAACACATCGAAGGCCAAGAACCGGTGAAGAAACTCAGTCTCGATGCGACGGATATCCGTATCCTCGGCGCAGTGCAGCAGCACGGACCGCTGAGCAAGACCCGGTTGTCCGAGATCGTGAACATCTCGGCCACGCCCTGTTGGGCGCGGCTGGATCGGTTGAAGGCGGCCGGCTACATTCGCGGCTATCATGCGGATATCGCGCTCGACAGGCTCTGCGATGTCACGCAGGTCATCGTCACCGTGTCGCTCACCCGCCATCGAAAGTCCGATTTCGACCGTTTCGAGGACTGGGTCAGACGGCATGACGAGATCACCGAATGCGTCGCCACGGGCGGCGGCATGGACTATGTGATGAAGGCGATCTGCCCCAAGCTTGCGGGGTTCCAGACCCTGATGCAGGACATGCTCGACGCCGAGCTGTCGGTGGATCGCTACATGACCTACATCGCGACCCGCGTGGTCAAGACCGGGCGCCCCAACATCGCGAAACTGGCGGGACCAACCGTGCGCGACCAAACGGCCTGAGCGCGGGTCGAAAACAGCCCGAACAGTCCGCCTCCGGCCCGCATTTCAGGCCACAGCCCGGCCCGTCCCGGCCCTAAATAGCCGCATCTTCCACCGTGTCCCGGGTGACCGTCCCGGGCGTTCAGCAAGGGCGCTCACGATGCACGCAGACGAATTCGGCTTTGGCACGCAGATCCGGAAATCCCCCTATTTCGACGCCACGGTGCGCTGGGGGGCCAGGGGGTTTTCCGTCTACAATCACATGTACATCCCGCGCGATTTCGGAGATCCCGAGCAGAACTTCTGGAACCTCGTGAATGACGCGATCCTGTGCGACGTGGCCGTCGAGCGGCAGGTAGAGATCACCGGGCCGGACGCCGCGCGGTTCGTGCAGATGCTGACGCCGCGCGACCTGTCGAAAATGGCCGTCGGTCAGTGCAAGTACATCCTGATCACCAATGCCGAGGGCGGCATCCTGAACGACCCGATCCTGCTGCGGCTGGCCGAAAACCACTTCTGGATCTCGCTCGCCGACAGCGACATCCTGCTTTGGGCACAGGGCGTGGCGGTGCATTCCGGGATGGACGTGGCGATCCGCGAACCGGACGTGTCTCCGCTGCAGCTCCAGGGGCCCAAGTCCGGCCAGATCATGCAGGCGCTTTTCGGCGACGAAATCCTCAGCCTGAAATACTACTGGCTGCGCGAACTCGAACTGGACGGCATCCCGTTGATCGTCTCGCGCACCGGCTGGTCGAGCGAACTGGGCTACGAGATCTACCTGCGCGACGGCAGCAAGGGCGATGCCCTGTGGGAACGGATCATGGCCGCGGGTATGGAATTCGGCCTGAAACCGGGTCACACCTCGTCGATCCGCCGGATCGAGGGCGGGATGTTGTCCTACCACGCCGATGCCGACATCCACACCAACCCTTACGAACTGGGGCTGGACCGGCTGGTGAACCTCGAGATGGAGGCCGAGTTCATCGGCAAGGCCGCGCTGCGTCGCATCCGCGACAAAGGCGTGACGCGGATGCAGGTCGGGCTGGTCATCGAAGCCGCGCCGCTGAAGGGTCCGAACACGACCTTCTGGCCGATCAACCGCGACGGCGCCGAAATCGGCAAGGTGACCTCGGCCGTCTACTCGCCCCGGCTTGGGCGCAACATCGCGCTGGCCATGGTCGCGGTCGAACATGCGCATGTCGGGATGCAGGTCGAGGTCGTCCTTCCTGCGGGTCCGACCGTCGCGACCGTGGTGGAACGCCCTTTCTTCGACCCGAAGAAGTCGCTGGTCGCCGCTTGAGCCCGGGACAGCCGATCCCCGATCGCGCCATGCCGCTGCGCTGGCAGCAGGCCTGACTGGCCCGGCAAGTCGGCCGGCATTCCAGGGCGCGTCACGTGTCGTTCGGCGCGCGATGCAACGTCGATATGGACGCCGTCCCGAATCGGGGCGGCGATCCGGACCGGGCCGACCCCGAACCGACGCTGGCAGCGGCCCTGTCCTTGTTCTTGCCGCGAAGGCGGGTTGCCCCCTGTCGGGCTGGTCGGACCACGCGGTGACCCGTCCCGGAAAGACCCCGCCGGGCCGGATGTCGGTCGCCTCCTGCCTCGCGTCCCGGGCCTGCGCGCAGCCGGTCGGGCGTTCTCGCCGCCCCGTCGTTGGATCGAAATCCCCTCTCCGGACATTGCTTTGTGACGCCAGTCAGGGCAGTAGAGAGTCGACGCCGTGGCGAGCCGGTTCTTTCGCCTGTGTCCGCACCTGCGACGTTGGCGCAGACGCGGCACCGTGACGATGGATTTCGGTGTGCAGGCCGGTTGCCGATCGTGCATAGCGTCCGGGCGCGACGAGGCCCGACTGGAGACCAGACACATCAGGATTTTCGCCGTTTTGAATTTCTTCTGCCCAACGAGCATCCCCATGACTGCACAGGCCATCCTCGACCAGCTTCTGGCGGCCAAGCCGCAGCGAACGGACCAGGCCCCAGGGGATTGCCGTGGCATCTACGGCCTCGTCGATCACTTTGGCGATCTGCGGTACATCGGCTCGACCAGCGCCGCCGACGAGACATTTCACAAGCGCATCCATCACCGGCACCGGAACGGTTCGGAAACCACCAGCCACTATTTCTCGCGCATGTATAACACCGGCCGGATGTGGCGGCTGCGGAACGACCCGGCGACCAGGGCGGATGGAGACATCGCCAAGTCCCTGCGCAACGCCTTCATCGCCGAGTACTGCCGCGCAGTCTGGGTGCCGCTGCCGGACGACGCCGCGATCGCCGCGCTGGAGGCCGCGGTGATCGACCTTGCGCCAAGGGAAGCCGTCGCATGGAACAGGCGCGGCATGGACGCCTATGACGAGCCCGCGGCCCTGGTCGACCTGGTGATCGACAGGCTCGGGTTCGGCACCGCCGAGCGTGCCGCCCTGGAACGCCAGAAGGCGCGTTTCCTGACCGGTGTGACCCGGCCATTCGTCACCGAGGCGCAGCCAAAGGCAGGACTCCCGCCCTTTCCGGAAGGGCCGTTTCGCTTTGTCGCGCTGGACGTCGAGACCGCGAACAATGATCGCGGCAGCATCTGCCAGATCGGCGTGGCCTGCGTGCGCCCGGACGCCAGCATCGAGACCTGGGTGACCCATGTCGATCCCCGGACGGATCACTGGACCTGCTCGCACATCCACGGGATCACGCAGAAGACCGTGACCGGCGCGCCAACTTTCGCCGAGGTCCTGCCCGTGCTTCGGCCGGCGCTGGACGGCCTGACGGTTTACCAGCACTCGGGCTTCGACCGCAGCGCCGTCCGCGCGGCCTGCGCCGCCATCGGCTGCGACGAACCCGACTGGACGTGGCAGGACAGCGTCGGCGTCGCGCGCCGTGCCTGGCCCGAACTGAAGGGCAATGGCGGTCATGGCCTGGCCTCGCTCAAGGCGCATCTGGGCCTGTCCTTCAGGCATCATGACGCCGGAGAGGACGCGCGTGCCGCGGCCGAGATCGTCCTGCATGCCGAGGGGGCCAGGATCGCCCCTGCCCGGCGGGCAGTGATGGACGACGATTTCGACGTGATCGAGGAAGAGGACACCGGTCCGCCGCCACGGTGAGCACCGCGTGGGTCGCTGCCCGGATGCCGTGATCGGCGAAATCGGTCTGACGCCGGGCCACCTCCGATGCAGCGACGTCTCCCTGCGTGAGGTCTGGCGCGCGTTACCCCAGGACGGCATCGGCGGATCCAACGCGGCCTCGACTGCGATGCCACCTGTGACGACCGACCGGGACGGCCCGGCGATGGCAAACACGGACGTGGACGGCATCAGGAAGCTCTGCCGCAAGCATGCTTTGGTCCGCGGATTGTTCGAGCGCTACAAGACCCGTTCGGGGAACAAGGCCGGCATTGTGCTAACCCCTGCGCCTATCGGGGGTCGGGTCCACGACAACACCGCGCCGCAACGCAGACTTGGTCCCGTCGCTGCGTCATGCCTGCCGCATGATTGCGGCATGGCGCGACGACCCAGACCATCACCGCCCGTACTCGAACCGCGACGGGCGAACCCGCTGGGGTATCGCCAACGGTCAGAGGCGAACCAACCCCTGAACAGAGCCGCTTTGCAAACGCGGACTCAATGGGAGACGGGTCAACGCGATCACGCCACCTCGAAAGTACCGACGCGCCTTCGACTCCGCTCGAGGGAGGCTGCGGAATTCAGTCCGAAAGCGTGGCCAGGGTGTTCTGTGCCTCTGCCAATTCCGCGGAAAGGCTCTCGCCCGCCAGTTCCAGCGCACGGCTGAGTGCCTCCTTGGCATCGCTGCCACGTCCCAGTTTGGCGTAAACCATCCCCAGATGGTATTGCACGAAGGGGTCGGTATCGAGTTCCGCAGCAGCAGGACCGAGATACTCGAGCGCGGTTTCGTAGTTCCCGCGTAGATATTCGATCCACCCGTAGGTGTCCTGAAAGGCCGGCACCGCGGTGTCCCGCAGACGTTTCGCCAGGTTGTAGGCCCGATCAAGGCTCTCCGGGGTTCCCCCGTGGACGCTCAGCAGGCTTGCGAGGTTGTTTACGACGATGATGTTGCTGTTATCGCGGTCATAAAGCGTCTCGTAGATCGTGATCGCTTCGGCATAGTTCCGGTCCCGCTCCAGGTGGTTTGCCTTGATCCCGAGCAGGGTGACGGAATTCGGCATCCGGTCGATTGCGTCAGACAGCACCACGCTTGCCTCGTCCTGACGCCCGGTGGCGGAGAGGATTCCCATCAGGAGGCGCACAGGAAGTTCGTCCTGCGGCAACCGGTCGATCAAGGCGCGATAGCCGGCCTCGGCCAGGTCCCGTCTGCCCATCAGCGCGTGCAGGTTGGCATCCAGCAACTGCAGGTTCGGATTGTCCGGAGAGGTCTCGAGTATCCCGTCAAGATAGGCCCGCGCCGCCTCGGCATCACCGTTGCGGATATGGGTCTGGACGATCAGCATCACGGATCGCGTGGCCTGCAGGTCCGACGCGGAAACCGCCGCACCCACTTCGCCCTGAAGCAGGGCGAGACTGTCTTCGGTGCGGTTTTGGCCCTGCAGGATGGCCGCCTGCAGGGTCAGGGCCGCCTCCCTTGCAATATCCGTGTCGATCCCGCGCATCGCCTCCACGATATCCTGCGCCTCGATCCAGGACTGCGTACCGAGATGGATATTGGCGAGGAGAAGCAGCGTTTCGAGGTCTTGCGGCGCTCGAAGACGGACATCCTGAAGTACGGGCACGGCCAGTCTTGCGCGCCCGGTTTCAATGAGGTGCCGTGCGTATCGCAGCGATTCCGCAGGGGCCCCGTTGGACGCTTCGACAGCGAGGCGAAGGCGGTCTGCGACGAGTTCGGTATCGCCGTTGCGCTGGTGCGCCAAGGCCAGCAGGGTCAGTGTCTCTGCATCCCGGGGGGCCTGGTTCAACGCCGTGCGCAGAACGATGATCGCTTCGCCGGGCTTGTCGGCCTCGATCAACCACTCTGCCCGCAACTTGAGGGCTGGCAGGTAGCCCGGATCGGCCTCGAGCACCTGTGTCACCAGTGCCCGCGCGCCGGCGTCGTCACCGCCACGCACGAGCATCCTTGCCAGGATGACCTGATTGCCATAGGTCCGCGCGCCCGGCGCGGCCCCGTCGAGCGCGGCGCGCATACCCGCGATACCAGCCTCGACCTGGCCTTCCTCGAAATCCATCGACGCCAGCATCGCGCGATAGAACCGGCCGTTTTCCGTGTCGGTGTTGGCTGCGACGAGCCGCGCGAGTTCTTCGCGGGCGGCCTCGCGCCCCCGGGTGGCCAGCAGAAGCTGCACGACATCGACGTGACCGCCGGTGTCGGCGGTATCGGCACCCGCCCGCCCCCGCAGGAAAGCCTCGGCGCCGGCGACGTCTTCCTGGGCGAGGAACCAACTGATGAGCGCCTGCTGGATGGCGCGGTTTTCGGGAAACAGCTCTATCATGCGACGGAGTTGCACCCCGGTGGCCTCACGCTCGCCCGCGGTCGCAAGGATGCGGGCCTTGAGCATGTTGAGCTCCAGCCCGCCCGGGTCGCGTTCCAGTGCCGCATCGATCTCTGGCAAGGCGCTCAGCGGGTCGTCCCCGGTCGCCAGATGGTCGATCACGATCCGGTTCAGCCCAAAGTCATCCGTCTCGTCCGCAACACGCAGCGCCGCAAGGTCGGCCGCCGCCTCGGCGGCGATGCGTTGGCGCGCGGCGTCTTCACCGTCAAGCGTGGCGTCGCGATATTCCAGGACGAGCCCGATGGCCCGGATCTTCGGGTTGCCCGGCTGCAACGCCGCCAAGGCATCCCTCTGTCGTTCGGCCTCTTGCCAATTGCCGCTCCTGATCGCGATCTGGGCCAGGGCGAAACGCGCGTCGATCATGTCGGGGTGCCGTTCGACCAGGCGCTGGTAATAGCTGCGCGCCTCGGACTCCCTGCCCCGCTTCATCATGATGTCGGCGTAGGTCTGCAAGGCCTCCTTGTGGAATTCGACCTGGTCGAAGACATTGAGCAGTTCGATCAGGGCGCGCTCTTCGTCGCCCTCCGCAAGAAGGGCGAGGCCGGACTGGTAGTAACCCTCGGCTTTTTCCTCTGGGCTCTTGCACCCCGAAAGGAGCAGCGTTCCGCAAAGAGCCGCCAGAAGGATCGCCGGACGCGCGCGCTCAAGATGCCGTTTCATGTCGCTCGCCCCTCACGTTCAAGACCTTGGGACAATTCCCGGCTCCGTACCCGCCTGCAGCGTCCAGGCAGGAATGGACGCGACCGGGTTCGGCATGATGCCTCGCCCGCCGTGACAGAGGCCCGTGCGCCCCCGTGTTTTCAAGTTGATCACCGGTTGAACAGGTCATGCGACGCCTCTCATTCCGGGATGAACCGAGGCAGCCGCGGCAGCAGCTCGGCCATGAAATCACGCAGGCGTGCGTCTGCATCGGCGGCTGTCTCGCCACGGTTGATCGGCGTCACGAAGCGCACCAGCGCACCATCGGTTCGCCCGATCGTCAGGCTGTCCCAGACGACATCGGCCTTGGCGAGGTAGTCGTTTGTCATCCGCTTTCCCCGCTGTTCGAACCAGTAATAGACCAACTGGCGCGACAGGCCGTTTTCGATGATCGCCCGGTTCAGCGAGAAGGTGCCGTAGACGGTATCCGGAAACGTCACCTCGACGGTTTCGATCGAGAATATCTCCCACCCGCCCACGGGCAGGCAGACTTCGGGCGAGTGTATGCCCGACCCCTCGGTCTGCTTGTCGTAATAGGCCGAGAAGAAGCCGACATGGCTGTCCGGATCGGCCGGCCTCGAATAGACGGAATTGACGTAATCCGAGGCCTTCAGAACCTGGGCCACCTCGGGTTCCAGCGGGATCGCAAAGCTGCTCCAGTCTCCAACGTTTCGAGGAAACAGCGCAAAGGCGTCACGCTCTGGCAGGACCCGCTGAGGGGCCGGCGTGAACAGGAAGGCAGCGGTCACGGCGAGGCTGGCGACGGTTGCGATCAGCATGCCGCGCGTCGGGGCGATGGACAGGATGCGCGTGGCCTGTGCCCCAAGCCCGTCGAAATCCATGTCGATCGTATCGCGCAGCCCCAGCGGGTTCGGCGTCAGCCGTTGCAGCATCACCGCCACGGCAAACAGGATCGCGACGCAGGTGCCGAAAATCACCCAGCCTTCGAAAAAGTGCAGGAACCCTTCGGCCTGCTCGATGCCATGACTGTTCACGAGAACGCCGATCATGCCGATCCGGAAGGAATTCATGAAGACGGCCAGCGGCGCGGCCATCAGAAAGATCAGCGCCTTGTGCCAGAACGGCCCGCGGTAGAGGATCGCGACGAGATAGCTGAACGACAGGATCGGGAACAGGTAACGCAGTCCGGAACAGGCCTCGGCCACCTGGAGCTTGTAGACCCCGAGATTGATCACGTTGCCGTCGAGATGGACCGGGATGCCGGCCAGGCCGATGAACCAGACCCCCAGTTCCGAAGACACGAGTTGCAGGAAGACCGTCAATTGCCAGTACAGGAACTGCGGCAGCGGCAGCATGAAGACCAGGTGCAGCACCGGCAGCTGGTGGCTCTTGCCGCGCTGCCAGCCAAGAACGGTCAGGACAACCCCACCGACCCAGACGATCAGGGCGTAGGTCACGACATCCGGGATCCGCACGAGGTTGCCCAGGATGCCGAGCCCCAGGCCAAGCACGATCACCGCAATGCCGGGCCAGCGATTGGCTGCCCGTGCCGGATCGCGCGGCGAATCGTTTCGCAGTTCACGCAGGAACAGATACAGAGAGATCAGCGGGATCATCGGGCCGTGACTGTACTCGGCAGTGATCCAGGCCGCCCCCAGGGACTGGAAGCCAAGCCAGAAGACAGGCAAAGCCACGGCAATCAAGGCCACGAACAAGGCGAAACCGGCCGGATTGACGGTGTGAACGGCTGAAAGAACGACGCCGCGGGAAATGATGCTACCTGCCATTCGATGGCCAACGATTTGAACCGACTTTTCGAAAACTATAGCAGCGCTTCCAGGACGCCTAGCGGAATCGGAGGATTAGACTGTTTCCGTTTGTCGTGGTTGCCGACCGCGGGACACGGCCTCGATTGCAGGACGGGCGCACCTTCGGGCGCTTGAAAACCCGCCGAGGCCAGGCCATCGCCCTGCCCGATGCACGATTTTCAGCACTGACGGGCGACTATCCGCCGCTTGGCCCCGAACACCACCCACAACCCCGGATTGAGTCGACTTATATAATTGATTTTATTGTGAAAATGCGTGTCAACCCAGGATTCTAATCTTCTTGCAAAATTCTACACACCATGTAGATTCAGATGTCGAGAACGGTTGCTGCCTGCCTGTTCGCACTGAGTCGCTAGGCAGTATTTTTGGGGTGCTAGAGATGATTGGTATTACGAAACTGAAGAATATGGCGGCTGCGCTGGTTATCAGCGCTGGCGCAACGCTGGGGGCGACGCAGCAGGCAAGCGCGGTCACCTTCAACTTCCTGAACATTCCCGGCGCGGACACGGTCGGCGACGCGTATGCCGGAAACTTCTCGCTGGCGGTGTCGAACCTCGGCTCCGGCAACGTGCTGATCCAGATCATCAGTGCGGCGGCTCCGAGCCTGGGCTACTTCATCCGCACGATCTTTGTCGACGACACGAATCCGACCTCGTTCACGTCCCTGCCGACGGCGAATAGCAATGTCGGAACCAACTCTGTCGGCACTGTGAACATGACCCGGTCCTCCGGTGGCAACCTGCCGCAGGGCAACAATGTCGGCTTCTCGACCGAGT
The DNA here is from genome assembly GCF_018224955.1 of Thetidibacter halocola. Classification (GTDB taxonomy): domain Bacteria; phylum Pseudomonadota; class Alphaproteobacteria; order Rhodobacterales; family Rhodobacteraceae; genus Thetidibacter; species Thetidibacter halocola. Next base: position 292,043 of record NZ_JAGTUU010000003.1, on the reverse strand, counting down.
TCAACTTCAACCGTGTCAACGGGTCGGCCAACGTGAACGCGATCCAGCAGGGCGAAACCGGCGGTTTCGTGTTCGGAGGTAACTTCGATGCGATTGTGGCCTCGCTGACATCCGGCGACCTGCGCTTCGGCATTCACCTTCAGGGCCTGCCGAACGACAAATCCGACAGCTACGTCACGTCGGTGCCGCAAGTACCGCTTCCCGCCGCGGGCTTTCTCATGCTCGGGGCGCTTGGCGGCCTCGGTTTCATGGCACGGCGGCGAAACAAGCAGGCTATCGCATAGCCTTGCCGTCCTGACAAAAGGGCTTCGCGCCGGGTCGTCGGCGTAATTCAGGCTGGCCTCTGTCATGGAGGCCAGCCTTTTGTTTTGGACCGTTCGGTTTCGGCGTGAGATTGGGCCGTTGGGCGTCGCAAGCCCGGGCACCTTCGGTTCGCGGCGACAGGCTCGGACCGGGCTGGTGGTTGGAAACAACCGTGCAACGCCGCACCACGCTGGCCGTGGGGCACTTCCGCCGCGGGCGGAGGGATACCCAAAGCGTTTCCGCCTGTCGTTCCGGTCTTTCGGACATCACGCGCCGTTTCGTGACGGAGGTTCTGGTTCGACTGCCGGTTCAGTTCAGGTGGCAGCGGCTTGGCGCTGAAAACGCCGTCGCCGGACTGCCTGGTTCCTGGTCTTCTCTCTCGCCTTCAGGACAGCCCCGCCCCTTAGCTGGCGGGCATCGGCGGTCGTCAGGTTGACTGCGCGCTCTTGGCAGCGGCGCGTGTTGTCGTGATCGACAAGACCGCCGTTCCGGGTCGCCGGGCCGGATGCCGGACGTGGTTTTCCAGCAAAAGCCCGGTCATCATCGCCAGGCGCCAGCGCCCGGTCCTGCCCTGTATCCGGGATGATGCGGTGCGCTTGTCATCGAGGCCTTCGGCCAGATCGTCGGCCACGCAAGACCCGCCATTGTCGGCGGGCAACCTCGGCCTCAGCACCGAACTTGGGCCTATGCGGCCAGACGCGTCAAAGGGCATCTCGCGGGTTCGCCGGCGAGTCCCGGGTTTGCCCTGCGCGACAGGGATCTGGGTCCGAGGTTGCGAAACAGCCTCAGGCAATTGCCTGCGCGCAAGCCGGGGGTCTGCGGCCAGCGGCCTAGGCAGCCCGGTTTCCCCATGGCCGCGCCAGCCCCTTGGCATGACCAGACGCGCGCACCGTCGTCCTGGCCGCCCGGGAAGAGGGTGGAGTCAGCCTGCCAAATCAGCTCGGCTTGCAACGATCTTTGCAACGATCTTTGCAACGGCAATCCCGAAGACAGACACTGCAGGCAATGCCATCCAGCGATTTCAATGTGTTAGCATGGTGCGGGTGGAGGGACTTGAACCCCCACGCCTTGCGGCGCCAGAACCTAAATCTGGTGCGTCTACCAATTTCGCCACACCCGCACGGCCAGAGGCCCGAGGCGCCCGGCAGGCTGTTACCTAGCAAAGCGCCGCGTCGGGGGCGAGAGGGAATTTCATCCGCAGCGCCCGGCCGGACCGATAAAATCCGACCGGTTTTTTGACCCGGCGTTTACCGCTTCTTGGCGTGACAAACGGCAGCCTGCGCCGGACGCCAACCGCAACGGGATACCCGCGCCATGCCCATGCCGCACAGCATCACGGCCGAACCGAACGCCCTGCCCGCAGGTAGCCATGTGCTGACGTTGGAGGGTGCGATGCCGGCAGAGGGGCTGAAGCCGGGAACGCGGATCGTCACCCGCGACACCGGCGCGTCGGTGCTGCGCGCGGTGCAGGTGCAGAAGATGCCCATCGACGCGGTGCAGGTGGCAGCGGGCACGCTGGGCCCCGGCAGGCCAACCCATGACGTGGTCCTGCCCGCGCGGGCCGAATTGCTGCTGCGCGGCGATCACGCGCTGGCGCATTCCGGCCAGCCCTTTGCCCTCGTCCGGGCCGAGGCGCTGGTGGACGGGCGGCGGGTGCGCGCCCTGGGGCTGGTGCGGCTGCGGCTGGTGCACCTGTCCTTCGACCGGCGGCACGTGGTCTATGCCGATGGGCTGGAACTCGCCTCGGCCGCGCCGCTCACAGAGCCAGATCGCGGAACACCGCCGGCAGCGTCTCGGGCAGATCCTCGGCGATGAGACCGGGGCCAAAGCGGCGGGCGCATTCCACATGCAGCCAGGCGGCGGTCTCGGCGGCCTGCATCGGATCGAACCCGCGCGCCAGAAGCCCGGTTATGAAGCCGGCCAGAACATCGCCTGACCCTGCCGTAGCCAACCAGGGTGCCGCGCGCTCGTAGACGGCGGCATTGACCGATGCGCGCCCATCCGGCGCCGCGATGACCGTGTCCGGCCCCTTGAAGAGCACGATGCAGCCCGCCCGTTTCGCCGCCGCCCGTGTGGCGTCCACCTTGGAATAGACGGGGCCGGTTGTCGCGGGAGCGTTCAGCCTTTCGGCGATGTCGGGAAAGAGACGGGCGAATTCGCCGTCATGCGGGGTCAGGACGCAGCGGTCGTGCAGCATCGCACGGAGCGCCTCGGGATCGCCCGCGAAGGCGGTCAGCGCATCCGCGTCAAGCACGACGTAGGGTGCGTGCTCCGCACGCACCGCCACCGGCGCCAGCTCGCGCGCCCGGTCCAGACCCAGCCCCGGGCCCAGGCAAAGCGCGTTGAACCGCATGTCCTCCAGCACGGCGGCAAGCCCGTCCGCATCCTCGACCCGCCGCAGCATGATCGCCGTGACCTGCGCGGCGACCTCCATCTGCGCCGATCCCGGCACGCCCAGCGTCACCAGCCCCGCCCCGATCCGCAGCGCCCCCCGCGCCGCCAGCCGCGCGGCGCCCGTGCGCCCCGCGCCCCCGGACAGGAGCAGCGCGTGACCGTGGTCATATTTGTGACCCAGCCGCTTTCCGAGGCTCCACAGATCAGGCCTCGCGGCGATCCGGGCGATTTCGGCGTCGTCCCCTCTAGATGGTTCAAGCCCGATGTCCTTGACGACCACCTTGCCGCAAGCCCCGGGACCATCGGCCAGTACATGTCCCGGCTTCATGCTGTGAAAGGTGACGGTCAACTGGCCAGCCAAGGCCGTGGGGCGCCACCAGCGCGCCTTTTCGGTCCAGTTCGCGGGCTCAAGAATCCGACCGCTGTCGCTGCAGACGCCGCTTGGCATGTCGATGGAGGTGACCCGCAGGTTTGCGTACCGAAAATACTGTGATCTGAGCGTTTCCTCGTTCAGGTGGAGAAACTCGTCGAACAGACCCTCGACAGGGCGCGTCAGCCCGGTGCCGAATAGGGCATCGACGACGAGATCGGGCAGATCCTGCGACCAGTCGGCCATGCGCCCCACGGCGCCAAGAGCGGACCAGCGGTCGAAATTCGTTTTCGCATCAGGTGGAAGCTTTCCGGCATCGCCAAACAGAAACACCTCGACCGACCAACCCCGCTCTTTCAGCAGCCGCGCCACCACGAACCCGTCCCCACCATTATTGCCCGGTCCGCACAGGACAACCGCCCGGTGCGTGCCCTCAACCAGTTCCGGCCACTCCTCGAGCACCGCCTCGACGACCCCAGCCCCGGCGCGCTCCATCAGCTCCAGGCCGGTGACCGATCCGCTCTCGATCGCGGCGCGCTCCACCGCCCGCATCTGTGCCGCCGTCAGAAGGTCCGTCATGGCCACTCCGATTCAATAATGCCCATTATTGGTGCGTTATGCCTGTTTTTTAGTCGCACTCGATTTTTCACCACTTGCCCCGCCTCACAACCCGTCTTAACGGATTGTGACCGCTTCTGAGAAGTGGTCTGCCGGGGACGGACCGACGCACGAGGAGAGAGGGCCATGAAGAAGATCGAGGCGATCATCAAACCGTTCAAACTCGACGAAGTGAAAGAAGCCCTGCAAGAGGCCGGCATCCAGGGTCTCTCGGTGATCGAGGTCAAGGGGTTCGGGCGGCAGAAGGGTCACACGGAGCTGTATCGCGGCGCCGAATACGTGGTCGACTTCCTGCCCAAGGTGAAGATCGAGGTCGTCCTTGACGACGATCAGGTCGACGGCGCGATCGAGGCGATCATCGCCGCCGCCAAGACCGACAAGATCGGCGACGGCAAGATCTTCGTCACCTCCGTCGAACAGGCCATCCGCATCCGCACCGGAGAGTCCGGCTCGGACGCGCTGTGACATCCGTCTTTCAGGAAAACAAACTCAAGGGAAAAGCGAAATGAGCGCAAAAGACCTGCTCAAGATGATCAAGGACGAGGACGTCGCCTATGTCGACATCCGGTTCACCGACCCGCGCGGCAAGCTGCAGCACGTCACCGTGATGTCGGACCTGGTTGACGAGGATTTCCTGGAAGAGGGCTTCATGTTCGACGGCTCGTCGATCGCCGGCTGGAAGTCGATCGAAGCCTCCGACATGAAACTGATGCCGGACACCGACAGCGCCTACATCGACCCGTTCTATGCCGAGAAGACCGTCTGCATCCATTGCTCGGTCGTCGAACCCGACACCGGCGAATCCTATGACCGCGACCCGCGCGGCACCGCCCTGAAGGCCGAAGCCTACCTGAAGTCCTCGGGCATCGGCGACGTGTCCTATTTCGGCCCCGAGGCCGAGTTCTTCCTGTTCGACGACGTCAAGTATGCCGTCACGCCGAACAAGGTGTCCTACGAGGTGGATGCCGACCACGCCGCGTGGAACACCGATGCCGATTTCGAGATGGGCAACCTGGGTCACCGTCCGACCTACAAGGGCGGCTATTTCCCGGTGAACCCGTCCGATGACGGCCAGGACATCCGTTCGGAAATGTTGTCGACGATGAAGCGCATCGGCATGAAGGTCGACAAGCACCACCACGAGGTCGCGACCAGCCAGCACGAACTGGGCCTGATCTTCGGAAGCCTGACCAAGCAGGCCGACGAGATCCAGAAGTACAAGTATGTCATCCACAACGTGGCGCAGGCCTATGGCCGCTCGGCAACCTTCATGCCGAAGCCGATGTATGGCGACAACGGCTCGGGCATGCACGTCAACATGTCGATCTGGAAGGACGGCAAGCCGCTCTTCGCCGGCGACAAGTATGCCGACCTGAGCCAGGAAGCGCTGTATTACATCGGCGGCATTCTGAAGCACGCCAAGACGCTGAACGCGTTCACCAACCCGTCGACGAACAGCTACAAGCGTCTGATTCCCGGCTTCGAGGCCCCCGTGCTGCGCGCCTACTCGGCCCGCAACCGGTCTGGCTGCGTCCGTATTCCGTGGACCGAATCGCCGAAGGCCAAGCGCGTCGAGGCCCGCTTCCCCGATCCGGCGGCGAACCCCTACCTGGCGTTCGCGGCGCTCCTGATGGCCGGCCTGGATGGCATCAAGAACAAGATCGATCCGGGCGAGGCGATGGACAAGAACCTGTACGACCTGCCCGCCGAAGAACTGGCCGGAATCCCGACGGTCTGCGGCTCGCTGCGCGAGGCGCTCGAGGCCCTGACCAAGGATCACGACTTCCTGCTGGCAGGCGACGTGTTTACGAAGGACCAGATCATGGCCTATATCGACCTCAAGATGGAAGAGGTCATCGCCTTCGAACACACGCCGCACCCGGTCGAGTTCAAGATGTATTACAGCTGCTGATCCTTTCCGGATCACGGTTTCAGCGGGGCGCCCATCGGGCGCCCCGTTTGCATTTCGCATCCATAAAACTTGAGAAACCGCCGGCAAGCCATTGAAATATATTGCCAGTTTTAGACGAATCCTGAGCACTCCGGGGCGGATCTCCACGAAAGACCCCGATTGTGGCGCAACCCGTCCCGGCCTGCCCGATTCCGGCCCGAGAGGCCTGCAACTTTGCCCATTCGTTTCACGAAATCACCCCACTCCGCTGCGACGGTCCCGCTGAACCGGGATCCGCCCGCAAGGAGTAGTGACGATGACCGACCAAGCCGCACCCGTCGCCCGGCTGATCTTCACCGGGGAACGCTTTGTCTCGCTGCCAAGGCTGGCGACACTGCTGAACGACGTCGTCTCGCCGCATCGCCCCATGCGTTTCGAGGAGGTGACTCTGACGCATCTGCGCCTGCGCGGCGACCGGCTGAGCCTGCGCCTCGATCTCGCCTTCGAGGATGGCGGCCCAGAGGTTTCGGTGACGATCCTGCATGGCGCCGACGACCCCGAGGGCACGCTCGCCTCGCTGACCTATGCGCTGGTCAGCCGGATCGCCGTGGCGCATATCGTCTGGCCCGGCTCGGCCCTGCGCATCCCGCGCGACCAGTTCCTGGAAAGCCTGTCCGATATCTTGGGCGCGCCGCGCAAGGCCTCCGACGGCGTGGCGCCACGCCGGATCGCGCGCCCGATCGATCGTCACCCGGCGCAACGGTCCCGTCCCGCCGCACGCCCGGCCGCTGATCCGCATGATCGAATCGACCGCTACGCAAACGCGATGGGCGGCGTCCGCGCCACGGACCGGCGCTATGACGCCCATGTGATGGCCTTCGAGGCGGCCATGCGGAACAGTTTGCGCGCCGAGCCGGCGATGCAGACGGCCCCGGATGCCCACGCCCTGCCCGTCGAGGCCCGGCTGGCCACGTGGGCGATGTCGCTGTCCGCCGCGACCATCGCGCTGCCGGTGGCGATCCCGATCATGGCCTGGAACCTGGTCAAGGGCGAGGACATGCGCGCCGCCGCCCTGTCCGTGGGGATCGCGGGCTTTGTCTTCTCCCTCGATCACAGCGGCGCGATGGCGGCGGCGTTCTAGGGGCCTCGCGCCCGGTTTACCCTTTTCCCTGCAACCCATTTGCGGCACTCTCGGGATTATTGTTGATGACTGGAGAGTGTCATGCGTCGTTTCCTTACCGCCCTTTGCCTGTCCCTTTTTGCCGCCGCACCGGCCATTTCTGCGACCTGCGGCAACACATCCTCAGGTTTCGGAGCCTGGAAATCCGCCTTTGCCGCCGAGGCGCAGCGCGCCGGGATTGGGCAACGCGGGCTTCAGGCGCTGGCCGCGGCCAGCTATTCGCAAAAGACGATCAACGCAGACCGCAACCAGAAGGGCGTGAAATACGCCTTCAACGATTTCGTGCGCATCCGCCTTGGCTCGCTCGACGCATTTGCCGCCTCGGCGCGCAAGCGCATCGCCCGCAACCCGGCCTTCTTTGCCGCCGTCGAAAGCCGGTATGGCGTTCCCGGCTCTATCCTCGTCTCGATCCACGGGATGGAGACCGGGTTCGGCCGCACCATGGGCTCGGTCCCGGTGGTGTCGTCGATCCTGACGGTCGCCTATGATTGCCGCCGCTCCGACTTCTTCATCCCGCATGCGCTTGCAGCCTTGCAGATGGTGGATCGCGGGATGCTGTCGCCCAACCAGCTGGGCGCCTTCCACGGCGAGCTGGGCCACACCCAGTTCCTGCCGGGCAACGCCCTGCGCTATGGCGTCGACGGTAGCGGCGACGGGCGGGTGGATTTCTACAACGAGTGGGACGCCCTCGCCTCGACCGCCAATTTCCTGCGCCAGAAGGGCTGGCGCGCCGGGGCCGGGTTCGAGCCGGGTCAGCCGAATTTCCCCGTGTTGAACGAGTGGAACGCGGCCACCGTCTACCAGCAGGCCATCGCCGCCGCCGCCGCCCGGATCGACCGCTAAGCACCGCCGATCCGCCACATTGCGGACGGAAAGATCGGGCCGTTTGAAGGCAGCGGCTCGTTTTGCCTCAATTTTAACAAAATTGCCGGCGATAGTGAGGCCGTTCCGACAAGAATTTGTCCGAGGTCCGTCATGAGCTGCCACAATGCCGCCTTCGCCACGCTGATCCTGCCGGATGCCCATGGAGTGCGACGCCTGCCCTATCTGCGCAGCGCCGAGCGCGTCCTGGGCGCCGGCGCTCAGATACCCGTCCGGTTGGGGTTCGATACCGCAACCGGCGCCAACCACATGCTGCTGGTCCAGACAGAGGAACAGGGAGAGTTCGGTCCAGCGGTCCGCCTGTCGATCCACGATCCCGACGGCCTCCCCGTCAGCGGCGCGCAGGCCGAAGCCGTGTTGCAGGACATCGTCCTCGACGCGCTTCGCTACTCGGATTGCGACATCATCGAGTGGTGCGCCACCGGTCGCCTGATCGAGCGCGACGAGTTCCTGTCGCTCTGCGGCATCGACCCGGAGGTCTTCGCCGAGGAATCCGATCTCGACGAGCCGACCGAGCTGCACGACCTGCGCAGCCACCTGGTCAAGGATCACGCCGCCTCCGCGATGCCCTCAGCGGCGGTGCGCGGCATTCCCATCCTCACCGCATTGAGTAAGCCCGACCCGGAACAGAGCCGGCTTGGCGCGACAGGCTGGCTGATGACCGGGCTGCTCTCGCTGGTCTCCCTGCCCACGGCCGCGGCGCTGAGCCTGATGGGCCTGGTCCGGGGGATGGAGTTCCGCCTGGCGACACAGGTCCTGTCGGTGACGGCGCTGTTCGTGGCGCTGGGCAATACCGAGGCGATCAACCGCTTCGTCATGGCCGCCCTGCACTGACCGAGGCGCGCGCCAGCATGTAGGTGTGGATCGAAAAGACCACCGCACCGCTTTGCGGCAGACGCAGGATGCATTGCCGTTCCGAGCGCAGGAAGCCGCCCTGGGCGCGCTCTTGGGCCGGGCGCGGCGCATGGACAGAGCGCGGCTGGTGCAGCGTCGGGTCGGCATACCAGAGCGCATTGAACCGCCACAACGGACGCCCCGGGCGGACCCCGTCGAACAAGCGCTGCACCCGGCGGGCCAGGTCGCCCGGATACTCGTGCACCGGGGCGTGAATCGCCAACAGCGGCCGCCCCGCCTTTTCCGACAGCATCCAGCTGGCCGGAAAACACAGGATCGCGGCGCGCAGCACGTGCTCGGCCTCGCCCTCGTCCTTCATAAGGATGCAGAAATCCTCCTGCACCAGCGCGTTGAGGCTTCGCAGCGCGGCGTCCCGGTCGACCGTCACGCGCCGCCCGTCCGGGCAGGTCACGCGGTCGCCGTCGCGGGCAAACCCCTCTGGCAACGCCTCCAGCACCATGTCCAGCAATTCCCGCACCGCCGCATCGGCGCTCGGGTCCTGCCACAGCACCGCCTCGGCGTGCTCTGCCAGCAGGCGGGCGCGCTCGGCCATCTGCGCCGCATAGGCATCGTCCACGTGCAACCACTCGGCCGGGTCTAGCGGGGCGATGCCCGGCAGCGGGCGCGGGTCGAACGGATCGTATGGCAGGGATGACTGGAGAATCATGACCAAGGGTCTAGCCCGGCCGCGCGGCGAAGGACAGGCGGCCCGACAGCGCTATTCGGTCGCCCAGGGGTCAAGCTCGGCCCAGAGCCCGGCATGGTCCGAGCCCAGCAGCGGCAGGGTCCGCACCCGTCCCGGACCGGTCGACAGGACGTGGTCGATCCCGATCGGAATGCCGGTCACCGGCAGGCGCAACGTCGCCAGCTGGCGGCCCACCCGGCGGGTTTGCGTGGCCGATGCGATCCGCGCCACCGTATACGACCAAGCCACGGCGTTGAAGTCGCCCGCCACCACCGCCGGCCCGGAGACGGACGAAAGGTGGGGCAGCGCTCGCGTCACCTGCGCGGCCTGGCCGCGCGGCCAGGGCCAGCCCAGGTGCACCGATATGATCCAGACCGGCCCTGCGGGCGCGGCGACCTGCACGATGGCCAGGGCGTCGCGACGGCTGCATTCCGACGTGTCCGGCACGAAGGGATGGCGCGACAGGACTACCTCGCCCAGGTTCGGCGACAGCGGACAGTAAAGCTGATGCGGATAGTCCGCGCGTAGTGCTTCGAGCAGCGCGGCATTGGCATTGCTCACCTCCTGGAGGGTGACGATGTCGGCCGACCGGGCACGCAGATCCGCAAGCAGGCTGTCCCTGGCATCGTTCTGGAAATACAGGTTCTTCTGGTAGAGCGTCAGCCGCGAGGCCCCCTGCCAATCCGGTCGGAGCCCCTGCCAGCCATGCCAGCCCAGCAGCAGCGTCAGCGCGACCATGACGGCCAACCGCGGCCCGCGCGGCCGCAGGGCCAGGCCACTTGCCAGCGCAAGGCCCGCGAAGACCGGGCGGAACACCGAAAAGGAATCCCCCACCGGGTGCAGCGCCCCCAGAAACCCGGCCGCCACGCCCAGCGCCGCCAGCCCCGCGAGGCCGGCCAGCGCCTTGCGCCACAATCGTATCGCCTGTCCGCCCATCGGTCTGCCCATCGCCCTCAGGCCTGTCGATCCGTCCGGGATGCCCGGTTGCCCAAAGAAAAGGGCCGGGGTCTGCCCCCCGGCCCGTTCCGTTGTCCGCCACGGCGCGCAGGGTGGGGTTTCCCCCGCCCCGACCCGGGCTCAGCGACCGCGGCCCAGTGCCGCCCAGACGGTCGGCAGCAGCATCGCCGCCAGCACCAGCTTCAGCGCGTCGCCCAGCAAGAAGTTGCCCATGCCCCACTGGAAGACCCAGGCCGCACCCTTGGTTTCAAGGAACAGCCAAGCCATCCACGGCAGACCGACGGCGTAGATCACCGCGTTGCCGAGAACCAGCGCCGCAACCATGCGGCCGAAATCACGATCCCAGCCGCGCCGGGCCAGCCAGCCCATCAGCGCCGCCGCCGCGGCGAAGCCGACCAGGTAACCGCCGGTCGGGCCCGCCATATAGGCCAGGCCCGCCGTTTCGCCGGTGAACACCGCCAGGCCCGCGGCGCCGATCGCCAGGTAGGCCAGCAGCGTCACCACACCTAGGCGCGTGCCATAGGCCGCGCCGATGGTCAGCACCGCGAAGGTCTGCATCGTCACCGGGACCGGCCACATCGGAACGCGGATCTTGGCCGCCGCGGTCAGCGCCGCGACGCCCAGGATCACCAGCGCCACCTGCCGGATCCGCAGGGCCATGCCCTCGTTCGCGCCGAAAACCTCTGCCAGCACCGGGCGAGTCATTGCCGTGTTCATGGTGTCCCCCATGTCATCCTCATTCGGACACAGTCATGCCGCATATGCCGCGCCGCCGCAAGCGGCGCGCGATGTAGAATTGCAAAGCCTGCAAAGCCACGATGATGCAAAGCTACAGCCGATCCTCGATCCGCAGCCGCGCCTGCACCAGCCGGAAATGCGCGCGCGCCGCGTCGACCCGGTTCAGGCGCGACAACAGGAGAAAGCGATAGCCGCTGCCATCGCGCCGGTCCTGCGCGGCAAACAGCCCCAGCAGCCAGTCCTCGTCGAAGTTGCGCGTGTCGGTGCCGGGCGGGTTCAGCCGCAACCCCTGCGGCAAGGCCCCGTGCAACAGGCCCAGCAGCGCCGCGACGGCATCCCCGGCCGCCCGCTCTCCCGCGGCCTGAACGGCGCGCAGGACCTCGAGCCGGGGATCGAACCCGCTCAGCGCCTGCGGACACAGACGGGACCAGTGGGCGTCGGATACGGGAACCATGCGGCACACCTCCTAATTTCCGACAGAAATAATCGGAAATAAGGCGCATGGCAAGCCCGTCCCCAACGAAAAGGCCCACCCCGCAAGGGATGGGCCCGAAGCCGGGCGACCGCAGTCGCCGGATCACACGCGGATCAGGAGATCCGGTTCAGCAGCTCGCCGACCGAAGCCTTGGCGTCGCCGTAGAACATGCGCGTGTTCTCCTTGTAGAACAGCGGGTTCTCGATGCCCGAATAGCCGGTGCCCTGCCCCCGCTTGGAGACGAAGACCTGCTTGGCCTTCCAGCATTCCAGAACCGGCATGCCGGCGATGGGGCTGTTGGGATCGTCCTGCGCGGCCGGATTCACGATGTCGTTCGACCCGATCACGATGGCGACGTCCGTTTCCGGGAAGTCCTCGTTGATCTCGTCCATTTCCAGAACGATGTCGTAGGGCACCTTGGCTTCGGCCAGCAGCACGTTCATGTGGCCCGGCAGACGGCCCGCGACGGGGTGGATGGCAAACCGCACCGTCTTGCCCTTGGCGCGCAGCCGGCGGGTCAGTTCGGCGACGTTCTGCTGCGCCTGCGCCACGGCCATGCCGTAACCCGGGATGATGATGACGCTGTCGGCATCCTCGAGCGCCGCTGCCACGCCGTCGGCGTCGATGGCGATCTGTTCACCCTCGACCGCCATCTGCGGGCCCGAGGCGCCGCCGAAGCCGCCCAGGATCACGCTGACGAAGGCGCGGTTCATCGCCTTGCACATGATGTACGACAGGATCGCACCCGAAGAGCCCACCAGAGCGCCGGTGACGATCAGCAGGTCGTTGGACAGGGTAAAGCCAATGGCCGCCGCAGCCCAACCCGAGTAGCTGTTCAGCATCGACACCACGACCGGCATGTCGGCGCCGCCGATGCCCATGATGAGGTGGTAGCCGATGAACAGCGCCAGGATGGTGATGAGGATCAGCGGGAACATGCCGCCATAGACCATGTAGATCACCGCCAGCAGCAGCGAAGCGAATGCCGCGCCCGCGTTCAGCATGTGGCCGCCCGGAAGCTGGAACGGCTTGCCGTCCACCTTGCCCGCCAGCTTGCCGAAGGCGATGACCGAGCCGGTAAAGGTCACGGCGCCGATGAAGATGCCCAGAACCACCTCGATCTTGAGGAAGGCGATTTCCGACGGGATCTTGGTGGCGACCTTGTAGGCGAAGCCCTGGAATTCCTTGAACAGGTCGGGCTGACCGGCATTGACTGCGCAGGCGATGGCGCTGATCGCGCCTTCGCAGGCGATCCCCGCCTCGCGCAGCGCGCCGGCGACGCGCAGACGCTCCATCTCGGCGTTGAGGCCGACAAACACGGCGGCGAGGCCGACGAAGCTGTGCAGCGCCGCGACCAGCTGCGGCATCTCGGTCATTTCCACGCGCTTCGCGACGACCGCACCGGCAGCCGCACCGACCGCCATGGCGATCAGCAGGAAGGCAAAGTTGTCGATGCCCGGGCCGAACACGGTGAAAACCACCGCAAGGGCCATGCCGACGATGCCGTACCAGACCGCGCGCTTGGCGCTTTCCTGGCCCGACAGGCCGCCGAGGCTGAGGATGAACAGGACGCTCGCGGTGATGGCCGCGGCGGTAACGAATTGATCTCCGAACATGAGTGTCTCCGCAGCCTTACGATTTCTGGAACATGGCGAGCATGCGCCGCGTCACGAGGAAGCCACCGACGATGTTGATCGTCGCGACCAGCACCGCGATGGTGCTGAGGAAGACGACGATCCCGTTCGACGACCCGATCTGCAACACCGCGCCCAGCACGATGATGCCGGAGATCGCGTTGGTGACCGCCATCAGCGGCGTGTGCAGCGAGTGGCTGACGTTCCAGATCACCTGGAAGCCGATGAAGCAGGACAGCACGAAGACAATGAAGTGCTGCATGAAGCTCGGCGGGGCCACCAGGCCCAGCAGCGCCATCAGCGCGCCGCCAATGGCCAGCATGGTGATCTGGCTCTTTGTCTGCGCCTTGAAGGCTGCGGCTTCCTTGGCCTTCTTCTCTTCCGGCGTCAGTTCCTTCGGCTTTTCCTTCTTCTGCGCCGCGATCGCCTGCACCTTGGGCGGCGGCGGCGGGAAGGTGACGGCCTTTGCATGCGCGATGGTCGCGCCGCGGATCACGTCATCCTCCATGTTGTGATTGACCGTGCCGTCCTTTTCGGGCGTCAGGTCGGTCATCATGTGACGGATGTTCGTGGAGTAAAGCGTCGAAGACTGCGCCGCCATGCGCGACGGGAAGTCGGTGTAGCCGACGATGGTCACGCCGTTGTCGGTGACGATCTTCTCGTCCTTGACGGTCATCTTGCAGTTGCCGCCGCGCTCGGCGGCGAGGTCGACGATGACGGAACCGGGCTTCATGGCCTTGACCATGTCCTCGGTCCACAACTCGGGCGCCTCGCGGTTGGGGATCAGCGCCGTGGTGATGACGATGTCCATGTCGGGCGCCAGTTCGCGGAACTTCTTGAGCTGCGCCTCGCGGAACTCAGGCGACGAGACAGAGGCATAGCCGCCGGTCGCGGCGCCATCCTGCTGCTCTTCCTCGAAGTCGAGATAGACGAACTCTGCGCCCATCGACTCGACCTGCTCGGCCACCTCGGGACGCACGTCGAAGGCGTAGGTGATCGCGCCCAGCGAGGTCGAGGTGCCGATCGCGGCCAGGCCTGCGACGCCCGCACCCACCACCAGCACCTTGGCCGGGGGAACCTTGCCCGCCGCCGTCACCTGCCCGGTGAAGAAGCGGCCGAAATTGTTGCCCGCCTCGATCACCGCGCGGTAGCCGGCGATGTTCGCCATCGACGACAGCGCGTCCATCTTCTGCGCGCGGCTGATCCGCGGCACCATGTCCATCGCGATGACAGAGGCGCCCAGGTCGGCCGCCTGCTTCATCAGCGCCTCGTTCGATGCCGGGTAGAAGAACGAGATCAGCAGTTGCCCCTCGCGCATCTTCTTGACCTCGGCCTCGCGCGGCGGGCGCACCTTGGCGACGACGTCGGCGTTCTTCCACAGCGTGTCGGCGGTCTTGACCACCTGCACGCCAGCTTCTTCGTAAAGGGCGTCGGAAAAACCCGCCGCCTCGCCCGCGCCCGACTGGATGATGCAGTCATAACCCAGCTTCTGCAGCTGGCGCGCGGAGTCGGGCGTCATGGCGACCCGGGCTTCGCCGGTCTCGACTTCCTTTGGAGTCCCGATTTTCACGTATTTGTCCCCCTTGCGTCAGAACAGTGAAGCCGCGAGCAGGCCCGCGGCGTTGAGATTGGTCTACAGTGCTGACCTAGCGGCCACAATCAAACATGCGCGGCCCTAAACCATAGTCTGCGCCGAATTTAAAGCCACCTTCGCACTTGTTGCGCATAACGGGCAAAATCGGCACGAAACTTTCGGCGCAGCCGGTCCTCCTCGGGGATGATGAAGCGTCGCTCGATCACCCAGACAAAGAGCGGCACCAGCGGTAGCGCCAACACCGCATCCCAATACAGGATCATGCCCACCAGGATCAGCGAATCACCCAGGTAGATCGGATTGCGCGTGCGCGAGAAGATCCCGGTGGTCACCATGCGGTCGGCCTCGCGATGCGGGATGACCGTGGTCCGGTGGCGGCGCATCTCCCATATGGCCAGCAGCATCAGCAGGATCCCCGCCCCCACCAGGGTCCCGCCCAGCAGGTCCGCCCAGACCGGGCCAAAGCCCAGGCCATAGGCGAAATGCGTCTTCTGCATCCAGGCCAGCGCCAGCGCCGCCGCCAGCCATATCGGCGGCATGTCGATCCATTTCCGCATCGCGCGCACTCCCCGCATCTTCTGGCTTCAAATATCCCGGGAGAGTCGCCCTGCAAAGGGCAACGGGGGCAGAGCCCCCAGCGCTACGGTTTCCACGCCGCGTCGCGCTGCCAGCCCTCGAATCCCGATTGCAGGACAAGCACGTTCTCACGCCCCATCAACCGCGCGGCGAACATCGCCTGCGACGAGCGCACGCCAGTATTGCAGAACAGCACGACCATACCCTCCTCCGGCAATTCGCCCAGCCTGCCCGGCACTTCGCGCCACTCGATGTGACTGGCACCCGGAATCGTCTCGGCCGCGAATTCCGCCGCTGGCCGCGTGTCGATGAAGGTGATGCCATCCCAGATATCGCGCGTCAGTTGCTGCGGCAGGATGATGCCTTGTGTCGCGGTCGCGAAATCCATGTAGGCGATGATCTCGTCCCCGATATCCTGCGCCGCGACAGGCATCGCCAACGACATGAAGGCGGCTGTCAGAAGAGGTTTCATGGGCTTTTCCTTTCGTCCTTGCGGAACTGTGCCCGCAAGGCCCCTCTCAGTCCACCGTCGCTGTGTCGCGGGAACGGCCTGTGGTCACTCCCACTCCATCTCCTCGAACACCCGGCCCGCGTTCTTGGTCGCAAGTTCCTCGAACGTGTCCAGATGCGCCCATTGCGACTGATCGACGTAATAGGCCCCGGCCAGGTCGCCGCCATCGTCGATATGCGCCTGGATCTTGGCGCGGAGGTCCTTGAGATAGTCAGAGGTATAGCGCGTCACCTGCGCCATGTTCGTCGGATGCCCGTGACCCGGGATCACGTAGGTCGCGCCCAGCGCGGTGAACGGCCCGTCGAAAGTCTCGATCCAGGCATCGGTGTCGGTGCCCTCGAAGATCGGCGGCATCCGCTCGTGAAAGGCGATGTCTCCGGCGATCACGATGCCCCAGTCGGGAATCCAGACCTGCGTGTCGCCCGGATCATGCGCCGGGCCCAGGTGCAGCGCCTTGACGGTCAGGCCCCCAATCTCGATCACGTATTCGTCCTCGAAGGTCAGCGTGGGCTCCACGATCCGCGTGCCCTCGGCCTTGTCCTGGTTGTAGCGCATCATCCCCTGGAGGATGAAATCCGCGTCCTTGGCAAAGACCTCGGCCGCGTCCACATGCGCCAGCACGTCCACGCCCTGATCGATCCAGTAGGAATTGCCCAGCATCGCGTGACCCTGGCCGTTCTCGTTGATCACCAGCTTGACCGGCTGGTCGGTCACGGCCTTGATTTCGTCATGCAGCGCGGCGGCCAGGCGCACCGAGGCGCCGCCGTTGATCACGATAACCCCGTCGCCGGTAACGACGAAACTGAGATTGTTGTTGTGGCCGCTGTTCTCGTAGGTCGGCGGCGCGGTGGCGCCGATCGCGCTGAAGACATGCGGGATCACCTCGACCGGCTTGTCGTAAAGCTCGGACTGCGGATACTTGTCGGGGATATCCTCGCTGGCAAGCACGGGGCTGGCGGCAAGCAGAATGGCAAGGGCTGCACGGGTCATGGGTTTCCTCCCTCGGAATCCTGCACACATTCGCATACATGAATGGCTCTGCCAAGCCCCCCGCCCCGTCTCTGACGCCACATCTGGACATGCCCGGCACGGCGACTAGTCTGGCGCCGACGCGACAGGGAGGAACGGGGATGCTCGAGGGGAAACACGCGCTGGTCACCGGCGGCGGCACCGGGATCGGCCTGGCCATCGCGCGGGCGCTGGCCGACAAGGGCGCGACGGTCACGATCACCGGCCGGCGTGCAGGCCCGCTGCAAGAGGCGGCGACCGACCGCATTTTTCCGCTGGTCATGGACGTGACCGACGAGGCGGCGGTGGTCGACGGCATCGCAACGGCCGTCGCCGCGCGCGGCCCGGTCCAGGTCTGCGTGCCGAATGCCGGTATCGCCGAAGGGCGCGCCCTGCTCAAGACCGACATGGAGTTCTGGCGCCGCATGATGGCGACCAATCTCGACGGCGCCTTCCTGACGATCCGCGAGTCGCTGAAATCCATGACCACGACGGACTGGGGCCGGGTGATCGCCGTCTCCTCCATCGCCGGGCTCAGGGGGCTGAAGGGCGCGCCGACCTATTCCGCCAGCAAACACGCCATGATAGGCCTGATCCGCGCGCTTTCGGCCGATTACGCAAGCAAACCCTACACGTTCAACGCGCTCTGCCCGGCCTATGTCGACACCGACATCATCACCCGCAACACCGAGTCGATCATGGCCCGCACCGGCCTGCCCGAGGACGAGGCCCGCCGCCTGATGACCGACCTCAACCCGCATGGCCGCCTGATCCACCCCGCCGAGGTCGCCGAGGCCGCGCTCTGGCTCTGCTCGCCGCTCTCGGACAGCGTGAACGGACAGGCCATCCAGATTTCCGGCGGCGAAATCTGACGCCTGCCATAGCCACGGGCGGCACGAGAAGGCCGCCAAAGGCGGGCGACGAGACACGATGCGCGGGCCGACAGGCCCGCACCGTTGGATTGACACCGCCGCGCCTCCGCCCATCTCTGGGGCAAAAGCAAGGAAGACCCGCCATGGCCACGACCCTCACCGTGAACGGAACTGAACACGCCATCGACCTGCCGGACGACGTGCCTCTGCTTTGGGTGCTGCGCGACGCGCTGAGCCTGACCGGCACGAAATACGGCTGCGGCGTTGCCGCCTGCGGCGCCTGCACCGTGCAGATCGAAGGCCAGGCCGTGCGCTCCTGCCAGGTGGCGCTGGGCGATGTCTGGGGCGCCGTCACCACGATCGAGGGGCTGGGCACGCCCGCCGCGCTGCACCGGCTGCAAGCGGCCTGGATCGAGCACCAGGTCGCGCAATGCGGCTATTGCCAGTCCGGCCAGATCATGCAGGCCGCGAGCCTGCTGGCCGAGAACCCCGCCCCCACGGATGACGAGATCGACGCGGCGATGGCCGGGAACCTGTGTCGCTGCGGCACCTACCCGCGAATCCGCGCCGCCATCAAGTCTGCCGTGGAAGGAGCCTGAGTCATGTCCCGCATCGGCAAGATCGCCCGCCGCTCCTTCCTCATCGGCAGCGCCGCCATCGTCGGCGGCGTGGCCCTTGGCGTCTACATGGTCAGCCGCCCCGCCCCCAACCCCTTGCGACCGGCCGAGGGCGAGACCGCGCTCAACGCCTTCGTCATGATCGACGGCAGCGGCGTCACGCTGGTCGCCCCGCGCGCCGAGATGGGCCAGGGCACCCACACCACCTGGGCCGCGCTCATCGCCGAGGAGATGGACCTGCAATGGGAGCAGGTCCGCGTCATCCACGGCCCCGCCGCCAAGGCCTATTACAACTCTGCCCTGCTGGGCGAAGGGCTGCCCAACAAGGGCTATGACGCCTCCGCCTTCCAGCACAACCTGGGCGAGGCGCTGGGCCATCTCGGCAAGGTCTTCGACATGCAGGTGACGGGTGGATCGACCGCCATGAAGGACGGCTATGAACGGATGCGCGTGGTCGGCGCCACCGCCCGCGAGATGCTGAAGGAGGCCGCCGCGCGCCGCCTGGGCGTGGATACCCGCGACCTGCTCACAGAGGCCGGCGCAGTCATCGCCCCCGATGGTACCACCCTGCCCTACACCGAGCTTGCCGCAGACGCCGCCGGGATCGAACCGCGCCATGTGGAACTGCGCCCGCGAGAGCAATGGCGCCTGCTGGGCACCACGCTGCCCCGCATCGACATGGTGGCGAAATCCACCGGCACCGCGCAATTCGGCATAGACACCCGGCTGCCTGGCATGCGCTTTGCCGCCCTGCGCATGGCCCCGCATGGCGGCACGCTGCGTACCTTGCGCGACCGCGAGGCGCTGAAGCGTCCGGGTGTCGAAAAGGTCGTCAACCTGGGCGACGGCTATGCGGTGATCGCCACCAACACCTGGCTGGCCCAGCAGGCGCTGGACGCGGTTGAAGCGGATTGGGGCGACGCGCCCGACTATCCCGCCACGACCGAGGCGCTGGTCGAACGCATCGCGGCCGCCTTTGACGACGACCCCAACTCGACCCTGCGCGATGATGGCGATGCCGACACCCTGCCGAATGGTGCGACCGAAGTGACCGCGGACTACAGCGTGCCCTTCCTGGCCCACGCCACGATGGAGCCGATGAACGCCACCGCCTGGCTGGATGGCGGCACGCTGCGGCTCTGGTGCGGCAACCAGGCACCCGCCTTTGTCGTCAAGAATTGCGCCGACGAGGCCGGGATCGACGAGGCGGACGTGGACCTGACCACGACCCTCATGGGCGGCGGGTTCGGCCGGCGGGGCGAGGTCGATTATGCCGTGATCGCCACCCGCGTCGCCAAGGCCATGCCCGGCACGCCGGTCAACGTCACCTGGTCGCGCGAAGAGGACATGACCCGGGATTTCTACCGCCCCGCCACGCTGGCACGGATGCGCGGCGCCGTGCAGGACGGGCGCGCGGTGCTGCTGGATGCCTCCATCGCCTCGCCCTCGATCGCGGAACAGGCGCTGAAACGCTGGGTCGGCTTCACTCCGTCCGGGCCGGACCGGGGCATCGTCGACGGCGCCTTCAACCAGCCCTACGGCATCCCGTCCTTCCGCGTGCGCGGCTACAAGGCCGGCATCGCGCCGCCGCTTGGCTTCTGGCGGTCGGTCGGCAACTCGATGAATGCCTTCTTCATGGAAAGCTTCATCGACGAGATGGCCCATGCGGCGGGCGCCGACCCGATGGCCTTTCGCAAGACGCTGACGCTGGATGAATGGGAACCGGCGCTGAACGTGCTCGAGGCGGTCGAAGAGATGTGCGACTGGGCCAACAAGCCCGAGAGCACCGGCCGGGGCCTGGCGTTTTGCTACAGTTTCGGCACACCCGTCGCCATGGTGATCGACGTGACCCAAGACGAGGGCGGCGCGATCCGCCTGACCAACGCCTGGATTGCCGCCGATCCCGGTGTCGCGCTGGATCCCGGCAATATCGAGGCGCAGCTGACCGGCGGCATGGTCTATGGCCTGTCAGCCGCGATGAACGAGGAAATCACCTTTGCCGGCCACCGCGCCGAGCAAACCAACTTTCCAGATTACGAACCGCTGCGCCTGCCGCAGATGCCCCCCGTCGCGGTCCGCATCGTGGAAACGCAGCGGCGTCTTGGCGGGATCGGCGAGGTCGGCACCCCGCCCGCAGCCCCCGCGCTGGCCAACGCGATCTTCGACCTGACGGGCCAGCGCATCCGAAGCCTGCCGCTGCGCAAGGCGGTGAGTTTCTACGCCTGACCGGGCCGCGCGGGGCTCAGCCCTGAATCCCGCGCGCCCACTCGGCCAGATCGGTGCGCAGCGCCTCCCAGTCGGTGAACTCGGTCACGCCATGCGGGTCGAATTCGACACCATGTGACCGCGCGATCCGGCGCATGACCCAGGCCACGACAAAATTGTATTCCGGAAAGTTCAGCGCGCCCGCCACGTGCTCGACCCGGTCCGGGGTCCAGCCGCTTTCCTCGACGAACCGCGCCGCGATCCGGCGCAGGTCGTCCCATTCATCCTCTTCCTCGCCTGCCGCCGCCAGCGACACTTGCAGGAACAGCGAGGGCATGGCGTTGAGCCGCGCCGCCTGCGTCTTGGCAAAGGCAATGAGCGCCGGCTGCAGGTGCCCGGCATGGACCGATCCCGCGAGGATGGCGGCGTCGAACGGGTCGGGGGCGGGAACCGTCCCCGCCTCCAGCCGCAGCAGCGACACGTCCCGCCCCTCGGCTCGCAGGCTGTCGGCTGCGAACTCGGCGATGCGGGCGGTCTGCCCCTCGGTCGTGGCATAGGCTATGAGAATTGTCATTGCGGGCCCTCCGGTCTGGACGGCCCAACCCTGTCACGCCCCGGAAAGCGTGTCCTTGAGGCGTATCAAGCGCTGCGCCGAACCGGCGCCGATTTCTGCGCCACCCACGCCCGCGCCGCCTCGCCGAAGGCGGTGAACAGTGGGCGCGACACGGGATCGTTGCACGCATCCCATTCCGGGTGCCACTGCACCGACAGGGTGAAACCGGGCGCATCCTTGACATAGATCGCCTCGGGCGTGCCGTCGGGCGCGTGACCGTCGATCACCACGTGTTTACCCGGCGTCTTGATACCCTGCCCGTGCAACGTGTTGGTCATCACCTCGGCGGCACCGAACAGGCGGTGGAACACCCCGCCCTCGGTGAGCGTCACCTTGTGGCGCAGGGCGAATTTCTCTTCCAGCGTGCCGTCGGGCGGCATCCGATGGTTCATCCGCCCCGGCAGGTCGCGGATCTCGGGGTAAAGCGTGCCGCCCAGCGCCACGTTCACCTCCTGGAAGCCGCGGCAAATCCCCATGAAGGGCTGACCGCGCTCGACACAGGCCCGCACCAGCGGCAGCGTGATCGCATCGCGCGCCCGGTCATGCGCACCATGCGCCTCGGTCCAGGACTCGCCATATTCCTCGGGGTGGACGTTGGGCCGCCCGCCGGTCAGCACGAACCCGTCGCAGACCTCCAGCAACTCGGCCACCGAGACGAAACGCGGGTCCGACGGGATCAGCAGCGGCATGCAACCCGACACCTCGGCCACCGCCTGGCTGTTCATCACCCCGCCCGCATGGGCGGGATACTGGTCGTTGAGCAAATAGGCGTTTCCGATGATGCCGATGATCGGGCGCTGCATGCTGGCCTCCGGGTTTTCTTCTGGATACTGCATCCGGAAACTTTCCGAAAGGTTCCCACGCGCACAAGTCGCCCTGCGGCGACGCAGATGCCGCGCGATGCAGCAATCCACGCGCCCCCGGTCAGATCTCGGCCACCAGCCCCGCCGCCTCGATGCCCGCGCGCCCCGCCGCCGCATCGTTGTCCGACGTGTCGCCGGTGACGCCGACCGACCCCAGCACCCGGCCCTTGCCGTCGCGCACCAGGATGCCGCCCGGCACCGGCACCAGCGCCCCGCCGAAGGCGGCGTTGACCGCGGCGATGAAGGCCGGCTGCGCCTCGGCCCGCGCCAGCTGCGCCGTGCCGGCCACCCCCATCATCACCGCGCCGTAGGCCTTGCCATGGGCGATCTGGAACCGCCCCGGGCTCGAGCCGTCCTCGCGCTCGAAGGCCAGCACGTTGCCACCCTCGTCCAGAACGATCACGGACAGCGGCTTGAGCCCCATCTCGTGCCCCGCCTCCAGCGTCTTGCGGATGATCGTGCGCGCCTTGCGCAACGGAATGCCTGCCATGGAAAACCCTCCCTCATGCTTCTTTGGGCCACAAATACCTTGGGGTGAATTTTCCAGGATGCAATCCCGGAAAAGCCGGGCACCGCCCTGGCCCGGAAAAGACGGGCAAAGCCCCGGCCCCGGGAGAGAGGGCCAAAGCCTCCCGGAAAAGGGCGCGCGCCCCCACCGCGACCGGCGACAGCCGGGCGCACCCCCTCTTACGACGCCGCCTTCAGCTCCAGCCGGCGCTTGTGCAGGACCGGCTCGGTATAGCCCGAGGGCTGCACGCGCCCCTCGAAGACCAGGTCACAGGCCGCCTGGAAGGCGATCCCGTCGAAACCCGGCGCCATCGGCCGATAGGCCGGGTCGCCCGCGTTCTGACGGTCCACCACCTCGGCCATGCGCTTCATGATCTCCATCGTCTCATCCTTCGAGACGATGCCGTGATGCAGCCAGTTGGCAATGTGCTGAGAGCTGATCCGGCAGGTCGCGCGATCCTCCATCAATCCCACGTCGTTGATGTCGGGCACCTTGGAACAGCCGACGCCCTGATCGATCCAGCGCACCACGTAGCCCAGGATGCCCTGCGCGTTGTTCTCGACCTCGCGGGCGATCTGCTCCTTGCTCCACTTGCGGAAGGCCGCCAGCGGAATGTCGAGGATCGTGTCCACATGCGCGCGACGCCCGCCCTTGCGCAGCCTGGCCTGCACGGCGAAGACATCGACCTTGTGGTAATGCAGCGCGTGCAGCGTGGCGGCGGTCGGGCTGGGCACCCAGGCGCAGTTCGCGCCCGCCTTGGGATGCTCGATCTTCTGCTCCAGCATGGCGGCCATCATGTCGGGCATGGCCCACATGCCCTTGCCGATCTGCGCCTTGCCCGACAGGCCGCATTCCAGCCCGATATCGACGTTGCGGTTCTCGTAGCCGCCGATCCACGCCTTGCGCTTGATGAAGTCCTTGCGGCTGAACGGCCCCGCCTCCATCGAGGTGTGGATCTCGTCGCCGGTCCGGTCGAGGAAGCCGGTGTTGATGAAGGCCACACGGTGGCTGGCCGCCCGGATGCACTCCTTGAGGTTCACCGACGTGCGGCGCTCCTCGTCCATGATGCCCAGCTTGACGGTGTATTTCGGCAGGCCGAGGAACTGCTCGACGACACCATAGGTCTCGTCGGCAAAGGCCACCTCTTCCGGCCCGTGCATCTTGGGCTTCACGACATAGACGCTGCCGGTGTGGCTGTTGCGGTCGCCCTCGGATTTCAGCAGGTCGTGCTTGGCGATCAGCACCGTCACCGCCGCGTCCATCAGCCCCTCGAAGATCTCCGAGCCGTCCTTGAGCAGGATCGCCGGGTTGGTCATCAGGTGGCCGACGTTGCGGACAAGCATCAAGGCGCGGCCCTTGACCGTCAGGTTGCCGCCATCGGGCGCGATAAAGTTGCGGTCCGCGTGCAGCTTGCGCGTGACGCTCTTGCCGCCCTTCTCGAACGTGTCGGCAAGGTCGCCCTTCATCAGGCCCAGCCAGTTGCGATAGGCCAAGGTCTTGTCCTCGGCATCCACGCAGGCGACCGAATCCTCGCAATCCATGATGGCGCTGATCGCCGATTCCAGCCGCACATCGGCCAGGCCCGCCTGGTCGCGCGCGCCGATCATGTGGGTCCGGTCAAACACCAGTTCCACGTGCAGCCCGTTGTTGCGCAGCAGCACCGCCTCGGGCGCCTTGGGATGGCCGCGATAGCCCACGAATTTCTCTGGTTGCATCAGCGGTTGATCGTCGATCAGCAGTGCGCCCTTGTCGACGTAGTAGCGCCGCGCATCCGCATGGCTGGTGCCTTGGATCGGAAACGCCTCGTCCAGGAACACCCGCGCCCGCGCCACGACCCGCGCGCCCCGGCCCTTGTCATAGCCGCCTTTCGGCGGGGCCGAACCCATCGCGTCGGTGCCGTACAGCCCGTCATACAGGCTGCCCCACCGGGCATTCGCCGCGTTCAGCGCGTAGCGCGCATTGGTGATCGGCACCACCAGCTGCGGGCCGGGAACAGTAGCGATCTCGGGGTCGGTGTTGCCGGTCTCGATCTCGAAGGCATCGCCCTCGGGGATCATGTAGCCGATTTCATACAGGAAGGCCTTGTAGGCCTCGTGATCGTGCGGCTGGTTGGCGCGCGCCTTGTGCCATTCGTCGATCCTGCGCTGAAGATCCGCGCGCTTGTCCAGCAGGGCGCGGTTCTTCGGCCCGTAGCCATGTGCCAGATCGCTCAGCCCCTTCCAGAAGGCATCCGCCTCGACACCGGTTCCGGGCAGCGCCTCGCCCTCGATGAAATCGAACAGAACCTTGTCGATCTGAAGCCCGTGACGCTCTATCCGCTCGGCCATCTCTTTCCCCTCGGCGTTGCATACGATGGTGCACGGTTTAGAAAGAAGGCTTCCGACAGGCAACAGCTTTGGTCAGGAAATCCTTCCAATCCCGCGCGAAGCTGTTTCAATGCGTGCCTTGAACGGGGGCAGAAATGGCGGAAACACCGGTCGACCTGGCTACATGGGGGCGCGCGGCGCAGTTCGCGCTGTTTCGCGGCTATGAGCGGCCGCAATACTCCATAACCACGCGACTCGACGTGACGCGGCTGGTTGCGCGCAAGGCTGACGGGGTCTCACCCTACCGCGCCTGCGTCTTCGCCATCGGCTGCGGTTTGCACGCGGTGCCGGAATTGCGGATGCGCCTGCGCGGCGCGGGCGTGGTGCTGCATGACCGCATCGCGCTGTCGGTGACAGCGCCCCGCCGCGATGGCGGGTTCAACTATGCCGACCTGCCCTTCGACCCCGATTTTGCCCGGTTCGACGCCGAAGCGACCCGGCGGTTGAAGGCTGCGCAGGACCGCGACACGCTGGGCGAGAATGACGGGGTGCAGGATGCGGTGGCGTATCTCTCCTGCCTGCCCTGGCTGGATTTCACCGCCGTGGACAATGCGCTGCGCGACCGCGACGACTGCATCCCGCGCGTTTCCTGGGGCCGGTTCACGCCCGAGGGCGACCGCACCCGCGTGGCGATGGCGATCCAGGTACATCACGCGCTGGTGGACGGCGAACACCTGGGCGCCTTCTTTGCCGAGGTGCAGCGGGCGTTGGACTCGGTCTGAACGGCGTTCAGGCAGCCTCTTCGCGTTCCGCCTGCTGCCGCGCCCAGAGCGCGGCATAGCGCCCAGCCCGCGCCAGGAGGTCGTCGTGACGGCCTTCCTCGACCACCTGTCCGTCCTGCAGCACCACGATCCGGTCGGCATCGGCGATGGTCGACAGGCGATGCGCGATGGTGATGACGGTCCGCCCCTCGCCCGCGCGCTTCAGCGCGTCCTGGATGCTGGCCTCGGTCTCGGTATCCAGCGCGCTGGTCGCCTCGTCCAGCAGCAGGATCGGCGGATCCTTGAGCAGGGTGCGCGCGATGCCGACGCGCTGCTTTTCCCCGCCCGACAGCTTCAATCCGCGTTCACCCACCTGGGTGTCGTAGCCCTCGGGTAGGCTGGCGATGAAATCGTGGATCTGCGCTGCCCTGGCCGCTGCGACGATCTCATCCTCGGTCGCGCCATCGCGGCCATAGGCGATGTTGTATCGGATCGTGTCGTTGAACAGGACCGTGTCCTGCGGCACGACGCCGATCGCGGCATGGACGGACTCTTGCGTCACGTCACGGATGTCCTGCCCGTCGATGGTGATGCGCCCCCCGCCTACGTCGTAGAAACGGAACAGAAGCCGCCCGATGGTAGACTTGCCCGACCCGGACGGGCCGACCAACGCCACGCTTTCGCCGGCGCCGACGCGGATCGTCACGCCCTTCAGGATCGGCCGCGCGGCATCATAGCCGAACGAGATGTCCTCGAACGCCACGACCCCACCCGACACGGTCAGGTCGGGCGCGCCGGGCCTGTCGGTCACGTCGCGGGGCTGTTCCAGCAGGTCGAACATCTCGCCCATGTCGACCAGCGCCTGCCGGATCTCACGATAGACCGTGCCGAGAAAGTTCAGCGGCATGGTGATCTGGATCATGTAGGCGTTGACCATGACGAAATCGCCCACCGTTAGCGTGCCGTTCTGCACGCCCAGCGCCGCCATCACCATCACCGCCACGAGCCCGGAGGTGATGATCAGCGCCTGGCCGAAATTCAGGAAGGCCAGCGAGGTCGCGGTCTTGATCGCGGCGGTCTCGTAATTCGCCATCGCCCGGTCATAGCGCGCCGCCTCGCGCGTCTCGGCGCCGAAATACTTGACGGTCTCGAAGTTCAGCAGGCTGTCGATGGCCTTCTGGTTGGCGTCGGTATCCTGCTTGTTCATCTCGCGGCGCAGCTTCACCCGCCATTCGGTGACGGCGAAGGTGAACCAGACATAGGCGCCGATCACCGCGCCCACGACCAGCAGGTACCAGATGTCGAACAGCCAGAACAGAACCGCGCCGACCAGGATCAGCTCCAGCGCCAGCGGGCCAATCGAGAAGATCAGGAAGCGCAGCAGGAAATCGACGCCCTTCACGCCGCGCTCGATGATCCGGCTCAGCCCGCCGGTCTTGCGGGTGATGTGATAGCGCAGCGACAGCGCGTGGATATGGGTGAAGGTCTCCAGCGCCAGCTGGCGCAGGGCGCGCTGCCCCACCTTGGCAAACACCGCGTCGCGCAACTGCTGGAAGCCCGTCGACAGCAGCCGCGCCATGCCATAGGCCACGGTCAGGCCCACCGCGCCCAGCATCAGGTCCGACACGTCGCCCGACAACGTGTCGACGGCGGCCTTGTAGAGGATGGGCGTGCCCACCGCGATCAGCTTGGACAGCAGCAGCAGGGCCAGCGCGATGCTCACCCGCTGCTTGACCCAGGGGTGGGATTCCGGCCACAGGTAGGGCCCGACCTTGCGGATCGTGCGCAGGCCCGAACGCCGCTCCTCGGCGGCGATGGCGGCGGCGGTCTGGTCTGTCATGGCATCGGTCCCGGCAATTCCCGGCACCATCTAGGCGCTGGCGCGACCAAAGGCCAGCCCCGCCCGCGCCGCAACCCAGCGCCGCAGCGGGCGCGATCACCCGCCGCTGGCAGAATGAAAGCGCGCGGAAGCGCTCCTCTGGATCACGCCATGCCCGCCTCAGCGGTCGGGCAGGTCGAAGATCTGACCGGGATAGATCAGGTCGGGGTCGCGGATGCGGTCGCGGTTGGCCTCGAACACCTTCACGTAATCCAGCCCGTCGCCATAGCGGTCCCGCGCGATGGCCCAGAGCGTATTGCCCGGCTGAACGGTGATCGAGCCGACCGGCCCTTGCAGACCCTGCGCGGCGGCGGCCAGCGTCTCGGCGCTTTCACGCCGGAAGGGGCTTTCGACCCGCGCGGTCACGGTGCCGGCGCCGTCGATCTGATCGACGC
This sequence comes from Thetidibacter halocola, assembly GCF_018224955.1. Taxonomy (GTDB): domain Bacteria; phylum Pseudomonadota; class Alphaproteobacteria; order Rhodobacterales; family Rhodobacteraceae; genus Thetidibacter; species Thetidibacter halocola. The sequence continues at coordinate 264,314 of NZ_JAGTUU010000003.1, read as the reverse complement.
GCAGCGTGTAGGTGCCGCTGTCCACCTCGGGCAGGGTCACGCGCCACCGTCCGGTCTCGCCGATGGGCGCGGTGGTCAGCGGCGCATTGTCGAGATAGACGCGCACGAACCCGTCGCCCGCGCCACGCCCCGACAGCAAGACATCGCCCGCCTCGTCATAACTGATCGCGTCCAGCGCTACCTCGCCCGTGGGCAGCGGCGCGTCGCGCAGCAACTCGACGCCGCGCGCGGTCGACAGCATGACGGCAGGCGCACCCGAGGGTTCTTGCGGCAGTTGCGGGTCGGGCGCCGGGCCCGCGCTGCGCGGCGCGGCGCCGATCGCGCCTGGCACGGCAGGCGCCGTCCCCCCGGCCAGAGCACCCGAGGGCGCGGTCGGGTCGTCGGATGCGGCTTGCGGCGAGGTGGCGGGGGCTTGCGCGGCGCCGGACTGGTCTTGGGTCGTGGCGGGCGCGTCCGCTGTGGCCTGCGAGCCTGGCAGCGGTTGAGAGGCGGATTGCGACAGGTCCGACGCCTGCGGCTCTGCCTCTGTCTCCGGTTGCGGCGGGGGTTGCGTCTGCGGCTCTGCCTGCGACTGGGCCTGAGGCTCAGACTGGGCCTGCGGTTCTGACTGCGGCTCGGGCATGGCGAGGGCCAGTTGTTCGCCCTGCCCCTCGGGATTCGCGGTTTCGGCCTGCGCCATGGGTGCGGCCGCGGGAGCAAGGATGCTCTTTTCTATCGACAGGATCACCACATCGCCCAGCGTCAGGCGCAGCGTCAGCACGCGCGGGCGCTGCGAGGTGTCGATATCAAGGAAGGCCGCGAACGTTCCATCGCCTCCCACCTCGGTCTCGGCCTCGGCGGCACCGTCGACCAGCACCTCGATCCGCCCCCCCGGCGCGGCCCTTCCAGCGACCAGAACCGACCCGGTGCCATCGGGGCGCACAACGTCGAATGTCGGAGGATCGATCCGCGGCGGTGTATCGTCCGAAGCCGCGGCGTCGGACTGCGGCCCGGGCACGGCCTCGGCCCCAGCCGCCGCATCGGTCTGCAGCGCGGACCCGGTCGCTTGCGGTGTCGTTGCCTTGTCGTCTGGCGGCGCGGCGGCCATGTCCTGGGTCGCGGCAGGCAGGGTCGCCTGCCGGGGCGCAGACGCGCGATCAAAGACTCCCAAGGCCCAGCCAAGGGCCAATACCCCGGCCACCCCGAGCCCGGCCCAGCCGGTGATTGCAGCTCTCTTGCTCATGGTCTTTGCGCAGCGTCCCCAGCGACAGGCGATCCCCATCGCCTGCACGGTTGAGCGTGTATATCAGGCGCTGTATCAAGGGTCAAAACTGCAAATATCCCAACGTTGAGGCCGCCATGTCACAGAAATCCGTCTGCATCTACTGCGGCTCGCGCCCGGGGCACGACCCTGCCTATGCCGCGCAGGCCGAGGCGATGGGACAGGCGCTGGCCTCCGAGGGCTGGCGACTGGTCTACGGCGCGGGCGATGTCGGGCTGATGGGGATCGTGGCGCGCGCGGCCCAGGCCGCGGGGGCCGACACGTTCGGCGTGATCCCCACCCACCTGCTGCAATGGGAAGTGGGCAAGCGCGACCTGACGCGCTTCGTCGTCACCGAGACGATGCACGAACGCAAGAAGGTCATGGTGATGAATGCCGACGCGATCGTGGTGATGCCGGGTGGCGCGGGGTCGCTGGACGAGTTCTTCGAGGTGCTCACCTGGCGGCAGTTGGGCTTGCATGGAAAGCCCATCGTGCTGCTCGACGTGAACGGTTACTGGGGGCCGCTGGCGGCGCTGCTGCACCACGTGGTGGATCACGGGTTCGCGGACGGTTCGCTGCTGGATTTCGTGCAGACCGCCGGGACCGCCGACGAGGCCATCACCATCCTGCGCCGCGCCCTGTCCTGACGCAGCGCCGCGCCGGAATAGAGCGCCAGCGCCACCCAGATCAGGCCGAAGGTGACGGCGTGGATCGGCCCGAAGGGCTCGGCAAAGACCACGACCGCGCAGAGGAACTGCAAGGTCGGGTTGAGATACTGCACGATGCCCAGCGTCGCCAGCCGCACCCGCTGCGCCGCGCGCGAAAACAGGATCAGCGGCAGCGCCGTCAGCAGGCCCGACAGCATCAGCAGCACCGAGGTCGAGACGTCCTGCCCGAAACTCGCCTGCCCGTGCAGCGCGAACCACGCCAGCCCCGCCAGCGCAAGCGGACCGACAACAAGGCATTCCGCCGTGACCGAGGCGACGGGCCCGGTGGCGATGCCCTTCTTGACCAGCCCATAAAGACCAAAGCTGACCGCCAGCGCCAGCGACAGCCAGGGCGGCGTACCGCGCCCCACGGCCAGCACCGCCACGCCCGTCGCGGCCAGCGCCACCGCCAGCCATTGCAGCCGCGTCAGCCGCTCTCCCAGCCAGACCGTGCCCAGCAGCACCGACATCAGCGGCAGCATGTAATAGCCCAGCGAGGTCTCCGTCACGCGTCCCGCCTGCACCGACCAGATCAGCAGGAACCAGTTGACCGAGACCATCGCGCCGCAAAAGGCCGTCAGCGCGGCGGCGCGCGGGCTGGCAAAGGCCGGCTTCAGCGCCTTCAGACGCCGCTGCACCACCAACAGCCCGGCGAAGATCACCAGAGACCAGACCGCGCGATGCAGGAACAGCTCGAAGGGCGGGACGTGGTTCAGCAGCTTGTAGAACAGCGGCGACAGGCCCCAGATGGTGCAGGCGGCGATGATCGCGACGATCCCGCTCTTGCCCTCCTCCATACCGTCCTCCGCCCCTGGCCGATCCTTCCGCGCATGACACGGGGCGCGCGGCCTGTCCAGCCTTGCGCCCGAAACGAAAAGCGCCGCGCCCCATCGGGACGCGGCGCCTGTGTCAGCCGTCAGGCGGCGATCACTTCATCCGGCTTGCGACGTTTTCCCAGTTCACCAGGTTGTCGAGGAAGTTCGCCAGGTAGGCCGGACGCTTGTTGCGGAAGTCGATGTAATAGGAGTGCTCCCACACGTCGCAGCCCAGCAGGGCGGTCTGGTCGAAGCACAGCGGGTTCACGCCATTCTCGGTCTTGGTCACCGCGAGGCTGCCGTCAGCCTTCTGCACCAGCCAGCACCAGCCCGAGCCGAACTGGCCCGCGCCGGCGGCGGCGAAGTCTTCCTTGAACTTGGCGACAGAGCCGAACGCCTCGGTCAGCGCCTTTTCCAGCGTGCCCGGCATGGCAGAGCCGCCCGGCCCCATCATTTCCCAGAACTGCATGTGGTTCCAGTGCTGCGAGGCGTTGTTGAAGATGCCGTTCTGCGCCACGGCGCCGGCGTTGTAGGTGCCCTTGACGATCTCTTCGAGGGACTTGCCCTCCCACTCGGTGCCGGCGATCAGCTTGTTGCCGTTGTCGACATAGGCCTTGTGGTGGATGTCGTGGTGATACTCCATCGTCTCCTTGCTCATGCCCTTCGCGGCAAGCGCATCGTGGGCATAGGGAAGATCGGGAAGTTCGAAAGCCATGGTGTCACCCCTCGTTGGTTGTGGCGAATTGTCCCGGCATACCTGTGCCGGGGCGGGCGTCGCGTCAAGCCCTTCACTGGGAACAACCCCCGCGCAGGGCGGATGGTTCCTGTATAAGGCGCCTTCGCGCGGTCAGAAATACCCCACCGCGCTGCCCGGCGTGGCGGCGGTGCGCAGCAGACCCGACATGTAATCCGCGACAGATCGGAAGCAGAAGACCTGCGCCGTCGCCTCGTCGCGCAGCCAGAATCCGGCGGCGACCTGGGCAAAGCGCGTGCGGCGCACCATGCCCGGCTGCATGGCGGCAGGGGACATGTCGACCGGGGCCAGCTTGGCGATGACTTCGCGGATCGTATCGCCCTCCAGCCGGAAGTGCGCGCGCGCATCCGACACGTCCGCGACAAGCGCGTGTATTCCCGCCAGCGCGGAGCGCATCGTCTCGGCGGCGACAGCGGCCTCCTCATGCGGCACCAGCACCGCCAGTTCGTCGGGGGACATCCACAGGATCGCGCGTTCGCCCACATGGCGGGCCTCGCGCCGCGACGGCATGTCGACGCCCGCGACGCCCGTCACAGCGTTCTTGACCGCCTTGGCGGACAGGTCGCCGCGCAGCGTGATCATGCCCTGCCGTGCGATAGGCCGAACCCGGCAGAGCTCCTCGAAACCCTCAGACATCCTGCTTTTCTCCCTTCGGGTCGTAGAAGACCGGGTTGACGATCCGCGCCTTGACCTTTGTCTCGCCATCCTCCTTCAGGAAGACCACAACCTCGCCCATGCGGGCCGGGCCGTTGTGAACCAGCCCCATCGCGATGCCCTTGTCGAGCGTCGGCGAGTAATAGGTCGAGGTCACGCGGCCTTGCGTGTTGCGCTGGCCGTTGGCGTTGCGCCCGTCGGCCACGGCATAGGCACCATCGGGCAGGACAGAGCCATCCAGCGTCTCCAGCCCGACCAGCTGCCAGCGGTCGGCGCTGGTCATGTGGCTGCGTTCCTGCGCGCGCTTGCCGATATAGTCGGCCTTCTTCTTCGAGATCGCCCAGTTCAGGCCAAGGTCCTGAGGGATCACCGTGCCGTCGGTCTCGTCGCCGATCATGATGAACCCCTTCTCGGCCCGCATCACGTGCAGCGCCTCGGTGCCGTAGGGCGTGATGCCGAGATCCGCACCGACATGCAGGCAGAGGTCCCAGAACTCGCGACCCCGGCCGGCAGGCACGGCAACCTCGTAGCTGAGTTCCCCCGAGAAGGAGATGCGGAAGACCCGCGCCGGGATGCTGCCCAGCGTGCCATCCGCCCATTGCATGAAGGGCAGCGCCTCTTTCGAGACATCCATGCCGCCAAGCCGCTCCAGCAGCACGCGGGCCTTGGGGCCGACCACGGCGATCTGGGCATATTGCTCGGTCAGGTTGGCGGTGTAGACCTTCCAGTCCCACCACTCGGTCTGGAGCCATTCCTCCATGTGGGCATGGATGCGGTCCGCGCCGCCGGTGGTGGTGTGGCAAAGGAACGTGTCCTCGTCCAGCCGCGCGACCACGCCGTCATCGGTGAGGAACCCGTTTTCCGTGCACATCAGGCCATAGCGGCATTTGCCCACGGGAAGCGTGCTCATCAGGTTGGTGTAGAGCATGTCGAGGAAGCGGCCAGCGTCCGACCCCTTGACCACGATCTTGCCCAGCGTGGACGCGTCCAGCAGGCCGACACCGTTGCGCGTGGCCCGCACCTCGCGGCGTACCGCCTGGTGCTTGCTCTCGCCCTTGCGGGGGAAGCAGTAGGGCCGGCGCCACTGGCCGACCGGTTCCCACACGGCGCCGTTCTCCTCGTGCCAGGCGTGGACCGGCGTCTTGCGGATCGGCTGGAAGATCTCGTCCCGCGCCTGTCCGGCGATGGCGCCCATGCTGATCGGGGTATAGGGCGGACGGAAGGTGGTGGTGCCGACCTGCGGGATATCCTCGCCCAACGCATCAGAAAGGATCGCCAGGCCGTTGATGTTGCTCAGCTTACCCTGATCGGTTGCCATGCCGAGCGTGGTGTAGCGCTTGGTGTGTTCTACGCTTTCGAAGCCCTCGCGCGCGGCCAGTTGCACGTCCGAGACCTTGACGTCGTTCTGGTAGTCGAGCCAAGCCTTGGCGCGCAGGTCGTCCCCCGCCTTGGCCGGCATCATCCAGACCGGGTGGATCGGGGCTGCGTGTTCGCTGTTGGCGTCGGGGGCCGGGTCACGCTCCAGTCCGACAGAGACTCTTCCCGCGTTTTCAGCGTCTTGCAGGACATCCTTGAGGAACAGATAGCCGTTCGCGCTGCCCGCCACATGGACGAAGGGCGCACCATCGGCGCCCGTGGGCGCCTTGGCCGGATCGGGGCGGAAGAAGGCGTGGTGCGCGTCCCAGGTCAGCTTGCCGCCGCAATGCGACCACAGGTGCACGACCGGCGACCAGCCGCCGGACATGGCGACGCAATCGCAGGCGATCTCGCGCAGGGCCGCGCCCTCGCCCGAATGCGCGGTGACGACGATACCGGTGACGCGGCGTCCGCCCTTGGCCTTGGCCACGGCGCGGCCCATCAGAACCTCGATCCCGGCCGCCTTGGCCTGCGCGACCAGCGGCGGGTCGATCGCGTGGACGCGCGGGTCGATCACTGCCGGAACGGCGAGGCCCGCGGCCTTCAGCGCAATGGCCGTCCGATACCCGTCGTCGTTGTTGGTCACGACCACCGTGCGCTCACCCGGAGCCACACCATAGTTCACCACATAATCGCGCACGGCCGAGGCCAGCATGACGCCCGGCAGATCGTTGCCTGCAAAGGAAATGGGCCGTTCGATCGCGCCGGTTGCGGTGATGATCTGCTTCGTGCGGATGCGCCAGAGGCGGTGGCGCGGGCCGTCGGCCTGCGGCTGGTGATCGTTGAGACGCTCGTAGCCGAGAACATAGCCATGATCGTAGACGCCCGCCCCCATGCAACGGGTGCGCAGCGTGACGTTCTCCATCCCCTCCAGCGTCTTGACGGTGGCGGCGATCCAGTCGCGGGCGGGCTGGCCGTCGACCATGCCGCCATCGACCGCCGCGCGGCCGCCCCAATGGGCGGTCTGTTCGATCAGCAGAACACGCGCGCCCGACTTGGCCGCAGCCTTCGCGGCCTGCAAACCGGCCACGCCGCCGCCCACCACCAGCACGTCCACATAGGCGTAGAAATGCTCGTAGGTGTCGGGATCGCGGGTTTCGGGATCGGGCGCGCGGCCAAGGCCTGCCGACTGGCGGATGAAAGGCTCGTAGATGTGTTTCCAGAACGGGCGCGGGTGGATGAACATCTTGTAATAGAAGCCCGCCGGCAGGAAGCGCGCGAGTTTCGCATTGATCGCGCCGATGTCGAACTCGAGGCTGGGCCAGTGGTTCTGCGAGGTGGCGTAAAGCCCGTCGAAAAGCTCGGTCGTGGTGGCGCGCTGGTTCGGCTCGTGCCGCGCGCCCTTGCCGAGGTTGACCAGCGCGTTGGGCTCCTCCGCCCCCGAGGCGACGATGCCGCGCGGGCGGTGATACTTGAAGCTGCGGCCCACCATGACCTTGTCGTTGGCCAGCAGCGCCGAGGCCAGCGTGTCGCCCTCGAACCCCGACAGCCAGGTGTCGTTGAACTGGAAGCGGACAGGCTTGCTGCGGTCGATCAGGCGGCCGCCGGTGGCGAGACGGGTGCTCATGTGTCGGACCTCTGGTCTTTCTGGCTGTCGCCGGGGGCTCTGCCCCCGGACCCCCGGAGTTTGCTTGGCAAGATGAAGATCAGGCCGGTTCGTTCAGATCGCGCCAGCGCCAGCCGGGGCGTTTTTCGGAAATGCGGTCAAGCAGGTCTTGCGGCGGTTTCGACGTCTGCGCCGTGTAGGTGCCGAAGACCTCCATCGTGACGGTGCAGCGCGCGGCGTGGAACCACTTGCCGCAGCCGTAGCTGTGGCGCCAGCGCTCGAAATGCACCCCCTTGGGGTTCTCGCGCAGGAAGAGGTAGCCTTCGAACGCGTCGTCGTCCGAGCCGGGACCGAAGCGCTTCAGATGCGCCTCGCCGCCGCCGGTGAGTTCGGTTTCCTCGGCATGGACGCCGCAATGGGGGCATTGGAGGGTCAGCATCGTTTCGTCTCCTGCAAAGTGCAGAGGGCAGCGCCCGGCTTTGCCGCCGGGCGGAAGGTCCTAAGGCAGCTCATCAATGTGCCACCCCCGCCGCCACGCTCTCGTCGATGAACTTGCCTTCGCGGAAGCGCCACATGGAGAATTCCTCGGTCAGGGGCGAGTGGCCCTTGGCCATCAGCTCGGCAAAGCCCCAGCCCGAGCCCGGGATCGCCTTGAACCCGCCGGTGCCCCAGCCGCAATTGATGAAGCAACCCTCGAGCGGCGTCTTGGACAGGATGGGAGAGCGGTCGCCCGTCATGTCGACGATCCCGCCCCACCAGCGCAGCATCTTGAGGCGCGAGAGCATCGGGAAGGTCTCGATCAGGGCGCGGACGGTTTCCTCGACATGGTGGAAGCTGCCGCGCTGGGAGTAGTTGTTGAACTGGTCCGCGCCGCCGCCGATCACCATCTCGCCCTTGTCGGACTGGCTCATGTAGCCGTGCACGGTGTTGGCCATGACGACGCAGTCCATCACCGGCTTGATCGGTTCCGAGACCAGCGCCTGCAAAGCCACGCATTCGATCGGCAGGCGGAAGCCCGCCATGTTCGCCACAACGCCGGAATGACCCGCGACGACGATGCCCAGCTTGTCGCAGGCGATGTCGCCCTTCGTCGTCTGCACGCCGGTGACGCGGCCGGCCTCTTGCCGGACGCCGGTGACCTCGCATTTCTGGATGATGTCCATGCCCATGGCCGAGCACGCCCGCGCATAGCCCCAGGCCACGGCGTCGTGCCGCGCGGTGCCGCCGCGGTCCTGCCAGAGCGCGCCCAGCACCGGGTAGCGCGGGCCGTCGAGGCGGATGATCGGGACGATCTTCTTGACCTCGGCGGGGGTGATGAAACGCGTCTTGACCCCTTGCAGGGCATTGGCATGCACGGTGCGCAGGTAGCCGCGCACCTCGTGCTCGGTCTGGGCCAGCATCATCACACCGCGCGGGCTGAACATGACGTTGTAGTTCAGGTCCTGGCTGAGGGTCTCATACAGCGACCGCGCCTTCTCGTAGATCGCCGCCGACGGATCCTGGAGATAGTTCGACCGGATGATCGTCGTGTTCCGACCCGTGTTGCCACCACCCAGCCAGCCCTTCTCGATGATCGCCACGTTGGTGATCCCGAACCGCTTGCCGAGATAATAGGCGGTGGCCAGGCCATGCCCGCCCGCGCCGACGATCACAACGTCGTAGCGCTTTTTCGGCTGGGCTTTGCGCCAGGCCCGTTCCCAGCCCTTGTGGCCGGTCAGCGCCTCTCGGGCGACCGCGAAGGCGGAATAGCGTTTCATGGGCGTCGAATCCCCCCGTGCTGCTCTGGCCGATACATGGACCGGCGCATCGATGGCGCGCGACACGCAACCGTCACAATTCGGCATCTTTGCGACATCGCCGGCAAGGGGGCGATCTGCCGCGCGCGGGGGGTCTTTTATCCTGGGCGTGCGCGGCCTAGATGGAACCAAAGGCAGGAGGAACGATGACGCTTTTCTGGATCATGGCCGGCGGGATGGCACTGGCGGTTTCGGCACTGCTGGCACTGGCGCTGCTGCGCGGCCGGCGCGAGACCGGGCCGGCCGAGGCCTTCGACCTTCAGGTCTACCGCGACCAGCTCAAGGAGATCGAGCGCGACCTCGCCCGCGGCACCCTGCCCGAGGACGAGGCAGAGCGCCTGCGCACCGAGGTGTCGCGCCGCCTGCTCAGCGCGGATGCGCGCGTGCAGGGCAGTGCCGCCTCCGCCGGTCAGCCGAAAACGGCGACGCTCGCGCTGGCCGGGGCTGTCGTCGCGGTGGTGCTGGCCGGAGGTATCGGTCTCTACATGCAGATCGGCGCGCCGGGCTATCCCGACCTGCCGCTGGCCGGCCGGATCGCTGCCGCCGCCGACCTGCGCGAGAACCGTCCCAGCCAGGCCGAGGCCGAAGCGCAGATGCCCGAGACGGCCAATCCCGAGATCCCCGAGGAATATGCCCAGCTCGTCACCCGACTGCGCGGTGCCGTGGCCGAGCGGCCGACCGATCTGCGCGGCCAGGAACTGCTGGCGCGCTCCGAGGGCGCGATGGGCAATTACCGGGCCGCCTATGCCGCGCTCGAACAGGTGATCGCGCTCAAGGGCGATGCGGCGACATCGAAGGATTTCGCCGATCTTGCCGACATGATGATCCTTGCCGCCGGCGGCTATGTCTCGCCCGAGGCGCAAGAGGCGCTTGAGGTCGCGCTGGAACGCGATCCGAACAACGGCGTCGCGCGCTATTACGGCGGGCTGATGATGGCCCAGACCGGGCGGCCCGACATCGCCTTCCAGATGTGGGACCGCCTGCTGCGAGAAAGCCCGGCCGACGCGCCCTGGCTGGACCCGATCTACGAGCAGATGGCGGAAATGGCCTTCCGGGCCGGCGTTTCGGACTATCAATTGCCCGATCGCGGCGGCCCGCGCGGCCCCACCGAGGCCGACATGGCCAACGCCGCGACCATGACACCCGAGGAACGGATGGACATGATCCGCGGTATGGTCGGCCAGCTGTCCGACCGGCTGGCGACCGAGGGCGGCCCGCCCGAGGACTGGTCGCGCCTGATCTCGTCGCTCATGGTGCTGGGCGAGGCCGATCAGGCCCGCGCCATCTGGGCCGACGCGCAACAGGTCTTCGCCGAGGCGCCCGACGCGCTGGCCGTGATCCGCTCGACCGTCGAACGTGCGGGCATCCTGGACTGAGCCAACTTCGGGCTGAACCGATCCCCGGGGGTCGCGGAACGCGGCCGGGGCAGAGCCCCCTCCCCGCCAACCACAGGGCCCCGCCGCCATGATCACCGACGAGATCGAGACCTTCGCTGCAGCCCTGCCGCCGATGCACGCCATAGCCGGGCTGGATTTCGGCGAAAAGACCATCGGCGTCGCGGTCTCGGACACGCTGTGCTCGGTCGCGACCCCGCTGGAAACGATCCGGCGGCGCAAGTTCGGCCTCGATGCCGAGCGCCTGCGCGCCATCATCGCAGATCGCCGCATCGGCGGGCTGGTACTGGGCCTGCCGCGCAACATGGACGGCTCCGAGGGGCCGCGCTGCCAGTCGACGCGCGCCTTCGCGCGCAATTTCGCCCGCGAGTGGGACGGGCCGATCACCTTCTGGGACGAAAGATTGTCGACCGTGGCCGCAGAAAGAGCCTTGCTCGAGGCGGATACGTCACGCAAACGTCGCGCCGAGGTCATCGACCATGTCGCCGCCTCGTATATCCTGCAAGGGGCGCTGGACCGGCTGCGCCACCTGCGCGGCGGGAATTGAATCGGAACAGGCATGAGCACCGACGACATCTGGAAGCGGAACGAGATCGAAAGCCCCTGCGTCAAGGTCTGCGTCGTGCATCCCGCGACGCGGCTCTGCACCGGTTGCCTGCGCACCATCGACGAGATCGGCGCCTGGTCGCGCATGACTCCCGAGGCGCGCCGCGCGGTGATGGCAGAGCTTCCCGCCCGCGAGCCCCTGCTGCAACAGCGCCGCGGCGGCCGCGCGGCACGGCTGGCCCGTGGCACGGGCGGCCTGCCCGAAACCCGCTGAACCGTCCTCAGACCAGCGGCGCCGGATCGATCCAGACCGCGTGACCGCCCCGCGCCAGCGGACGGAAATAGGCGATCATGCGGCCCTCGGGCGGGGCCTTGGCGCCGTCCTGCCATGGTGCGATCCCGTGCAGCAGGTGGCGATGCAGCAGCAGCGCCTCACCCGGTTCGGCATGCAAGGCGACACGCGGGCAGGTCTTGAAACACAGACGCCGCGCCGCCTGGTAGACCTCTGTCACGTCGATGTTGTCCAGCGCGCCCTGCCCCGCATCGCAGGCCCCGGCCAGCGCGTTGCGGATCAGGCTGTGGCTGCCTTCCCACACCGTCAGCGGCGCGGCGCCCGGATCGGCCACGTTCAGCGGCAGGCCCAGCACAAAGCCGTGCGGCTCGGTGACGAAACGACGGCGCGCCTCGCCCTCGGCGATAATTCCGTCCACATGCGCGGCGCAGCGGTCGCGGCGATAGGCGAAACCGGCGGCGCTCTCGCCGCGACGTGGGCGCGGATAGCCGGGATAGACGACCGACAGTTGCGCAGGGTGCAGCGGCGGCAAGGGCGGCAGCAGGCGTAACAGGCTGTCCGGCAAGGCCACGCCCCCGATCCCGCCATCGGGCCCGGTGGGCAGCGCATCGACGCCGACGAACCACGTCCCCTCGCATTCCAGCCAGCGGTCGCGCAGGACCGGGTCGGCCACGACCTTCAGCGCCGCGTCGTGCGCCGCGCTGGTCCAGTCCGACAGGCCGGCAAGGCCCGACAGGCGGATCCAGCCGCGCGTCTCGAGGTCGCTCAGCCCCACAGCACCCGCCGCAGCATGTTGGCCGCGACGATCAGGATGAACACGGCGAAGATGCGCCGCAGCCGTCGCGCCGGCAGAGCATGGGCCAGCCGCGCGCCCAGCGGCGCGGTGATCAGCGTCATCGTGATGGCGATGCCGAGCGCGGGCAGGTTCACCGCCCCGACCGTCAGCGGCGGCGCGGCGGGAATGGCGACCAGCAGGAAGGCCAGCGCCGAGGGCAGCGCGATCAGCACGCCAAACCCCGCCGCCGTCGCCACCGCCCGGTGCATCGGCACGCCGTAAAGCGCCATCAGCGGGACACCGAAACTGCCTCCGCCGATGCCCATAAGCACCGACAGGAAACCCACCGCCGCCGCCCAGGCGGGCTTCAGCACACCGCCGGGCATCGCCTCGCCCAGGCGCCAGCTTTCCCGCCCGAACATCAGGTAGAAGCCGACCACGGTCGCCACGATGCCGAAGATCACCTGCAAGGCCTCGGATCGCAGCTGCGCCGCGACACCGACGCCAACCAGCGCCCCCGCCACGATCCCCGGCGCCCAGCCGCGCAGGATCGACCAATCCACCGCGCCACGCTTGTTATGCGCCGCGACAGAGCGGATCGAGGTCACGACGATGGCCGAAAGCGAGGTCGCAAGGCAAACCTGCATCAGTTGCGGGCCATCGTAGCCAAGGGTAACGAAAACAAAGAAGAAGGCCGGCACATGCACGATGCCGCCGCCCACGCCCAGCATCCCCGCCAGCAGTCCGGCAAAGGCGCCCGAGACCATCAGCAGCCCCAGCAGCGGGGCCAGCGTCGCCATGTCCATCATGCGGCCTGCGCCATCATCACCTGGCCCAGTGCCTCTTCGACTAGGTCCGGCCCCGCGCCCTCGCGCGCCGCGCCCTCGGACAGGATGCGCCGCCACAGTCGCGCGCCCGGCTGTCCGGCGAACAGGCCCAGCATGTGCCGCGTCACCTGGTGCAGCCGCCCGCCCGAGGTGAGATGCCCCTCGATATAGGGCAGCATGGCCTGCACCACGTCGGCGCGGGTCGCGTTCGGGCTGGTTGCGCCCCAGACCGCCTCGTCCGCGCCGCCCAGGATGTCCCAGGGCTGGTGATAGGCCGCGCGACCCACCATCGCGCCGTCGAACCCGGCATCCAGCCAGTGCAAGACATCCGCCTGCGTGGCGATGCCCCCGTTGAGCGAGACATGCAGGTTTGGAAACAGCATCTTCATCCGCTGCGCCAAGTCGTAGTCGAGCGGCGGGATCTCGCGGTTTTCCTTGGGGCTGAGGCCCTGGAGCCAGGCCTTGCGGGCATGGATCGCCACCCGCTCGCAGCCCGCCGCGACGATGCGAGCCAGGAATTCGGGCAGCACCTGCTCGGCATCCTGGTCGTCGACGCCGATGCGGCATTTCACCGTCACCGGAACCTCAACCGCCTCACGCATGGCCGCGACGCAGCGCGCGACCAGCGCCGCATCCTTCATCAGCACCGCGCCGAAGGTGCCCGACTGCACCCGGTCCGAGGGGCAGCCGCAATTGAGGTTGATCTCGTCATAGCCCGCCTCGGCCCCAAGCCGCGCCGCCTGCGCCAGTTCCACCGGGTCCGAGCCGCCCAGTTGCAGCGCGACGGGATGCTCCTCGGGGCTATGGTCGAGCAGGTGCAGCGCCCCGCCGCGCACCAGCGCGGGCGCGGTGACCATCTCTGTATAGAGCAGCGCCTTGCGGCTGATCTGTCGGTGGAAGAACCGGCAATGCCGGTCGGTCCAGTCCATCATAGGGGCCGTGGACAATCTAGCGTGTTGATTTATTTGCATTTTTTGTGTATCTTCAAACTGTTGGCGGCGGATGCTGCTACCCTGGAATACGTCCCGATATCCCCGAATTTGCCCCTCTACGACGACTCATTGCACACACAGCGCACACGAAAATGGCCTCCATCACCAAGCTCCCCTCCGGCGCCTACCGGGTTCAGATCAGACGAAAGGGCCGCTACGCGAGCGAGACGTTCCTCCGCCGCGACGACGCCCATCGCTGGGCCCGCCAGGCGGAGACCCGGGTCGATCAGGGACTGGCGCCGAACAAGTCGTCCGTCTCCCGCCTCCAGACCTTTGGCGACCTCATCGACCTTCATATAGCCGATATGTGCGAGGTAGGGAAACCGCCGCGTCGCAGCAAGGCCGCCACACTCACCACGTTGAAGCGCGATCTTGGGAAGGAACGGATCGGTCACCTCGATCGGCAGAAGCTGATCGACTACGGCAAGATGCGTGCGGACCAAGGCGCGGGACCAGTGACTCTCGGGATCGACATCGGGGTGATCAAGATGATCATCACCCACGCTGCCGCCGTGCACGGGCTCGATATTTCTCCCGAACCCTTTGATCTGGCGCGTGTCGCGCTCAAGCGTCTCGGGCTGATCGGCAAAGGCACGGAGCGGGATCGTCGCCCCACCACCGATGAGTTGAACCGCCTCTTCCGTTGCTTCGATGACAACGAACGCCTGACCCTGCCGATGACACGGATCGTGAAGTTCGCGGTGGCCACGGCCATGCGGCTCGACGAGATCTGCCGCGTCGAATGGACTGATCTCGACGTCGACCGCCGAATGCTCATGATCCGCGATAGGAAGGACCCGCGCAACAAGACCGGGAACGACCAGCGGATCCCACTATTCGCCGCCACGGGGTTCGATGCCTGGGCGTTGGTCACTGAACAGGCCAAGGAACTCGGGCACGCAAGAGGCCGGATCTTTCCCTATAACTCGAGATCGGTCGGAACGGCCTTCCGGCGCGCCTGCGTCGAGGTCAGCGTGAAGGACCTGCATTTCCACGATCTGCGCCATGAAGGCACAAGCCGCCTGTTCGAGGCCGGCTTCGCCATCGAGCAAGTCTCGCTGGTCACCGGCCACAAGGATTGGAAAATGCTGCGCCGGTACACGCATATCCGCCCGGAAACGCTGCACTGGCTCGCCGCGTCGCGCGCCCCTTCCCCGCTCGAGACCCGCGCAGCCGAGTGATCGGAGAGTTAGAGGGGTGCCGTCCCGGCCCGTGACGGGTTTGGAGGTCGAGAGAGAGGCTCCCGGCCGCCCGTCGCGGAGGTTTCCCAATGAAGACCGAAATCATCGATGCCGGGCGTGACATGAGCGGCGGCTACAGGGTGGATGTGTCGCGCGGCACAAACGTGGACCGCGTGTCGTCCGAGTGGTTCTCGCGGCCGGATGACGAGCGGTTCCTGTCGCTCGACGACCTTTTCGCCTCGGTCAAGGGCCGGGCGGAGCGGAGCCGGACGCGCACCGTGGAAAGCGCGGCGATCCGGGTCGAGGCGCATCGCGACAACCCGGAGAGGCTGGGGCTGGTCCTGCCGGGGGCGGATGAGCCGATCGCGCCGACGCATTGGTCCTTCGGTCAGCTCTCAAGCCTCGTCGGCGCGCCCGCGGCCTATCTTCGGCAGCTTCCCGCGCCGCTGGCGGGCATCAACCTGCAATACGGGCTGACCAACCACCGGGCAGAGCAAATCAAGACTATGGAAGTCACGGATGGCCGGACGGAATTGCGTGCGGTGACCGGCCCCGATTACGGCCGCATCTACGACCACGAACTGGTCTCCGCCATCCAGCGCATCGCGGGAAACGGCACCGGCGACACGCGCTGGAAGGTCCCCGGCGTGCTCGACTGGTCGACCGGCATCTACAACCCGCGCGCGGACGTGACGAAGGAGACAACGACGCTCTACGCCTCGGACCGCGACGTGTTCCTGTTCCTCGTCGATGACCTGAACCCCATCGAGGCGGGGCTGCTGCCCGACGGCTCACCCGACCTCTATTTCCGGGGGTTCTACTGCTGGAATTCCGAGGTGGGCGCTAAGACGCTCGGCATCGCCAGCTTCTACCTGCGCGCGGTCTGCCAGAACCGCAACCTCTGGGGCGTCGAGGACTTCCAGGAGATCACGATCCGGCACTCGAAATACGCCGCCTCTCGCTTCGCGCATGAGGCCGCGCCGGCGCTCAGCCGCTTCGCCGAGTCCTCTCCCGCGCCGTTTATCGACGGCATCCGCGCGGCGCGCGAGAAGATCGTCGCGCGGTCGGACGAGGACCGGCAGGACTTCCTCCGCAAGCGCGGGTTCTCGAAGGCGGAGACCGGGCGGATCGTCGAGACGGTGCTCGCCGAGGAGGGCCGCCCGCCCGAGAGCGTCTTTGATTTCGTGCAGGGGATCACCGCGGTGGCCCGGTCGAAGCCGCAGCAGGATGCGCGGCTGGTGATGGAGGGCAAGGCGAAGGTGTTGTTGGAGAAGGTATGATTGCGTTGAATATGTACGCTGTTCAAACCTTTATCGAGATAATCTCAAGCGCTGAATGAACATGTCGAGGGGCGCTATAGCCCCTCGACCGTGAACTCGGGCGCACCTTGCCAGACCAGCTTCCAGCTCGCGCCGGGACGGACATTCTGGATGATCCCGGGATCGAAGGCGACAAAGCACCGTCCGCCCGGGTGGCGCAATGAGGGGTAGATCAGCCCGCGATGCCCCTCTGATCTCAGATCCGCCGCGAGGTGCTGCCCGGCCAGATAACCGCGTTCCGGATCCGGATCGAGCGCCTGATGCGCCTCCCCGTGCAGATCCGGGAAGTCCCCAATGAAATCCGCCAGCAGTTCCACGTAACGGGCCTCGTCCTCGTAGCGACCGATGAAGCCCAGTTCGCGGGTCCGGTGAAACCCGACCTCTTGCGCGCTCGTCAGCATCTCCCAGGCGCAATACCAGGCACCGCGGTCACCAGTATTGAAGCGGTTGCCCGACGGTCTCGTGTACGTGAAGGCCGCGTTGATATGGCTCTGTCCATAGAGGGTGAGGTCATGCGACCGCCGCGCGAAAGCGAGTTCGCGGCGGTCGAGCGCGGGGCTGCCCTGCGCCTCGGCGATCAGGCGGGCACTGGACTCGCCCTCGATCTCGGCGAGAATCGCGGCCTCCTCGTCGCTGTCGACCAGTCCCCGCAGCACGGGCGGCTTGTGATGGGTCTCGGAGATCAGCCGGACAAGTGCGCGGTCATTGACCGACGTGATCCTCAAACCCCGCCCCGCAGCGCATCGACATAGCCCCGCACGCGCAGGATCTTGGGCAATCCCCCTTCGATCATCGCGTCAACGGGCCGCGCGCCGTCGAACTCCGGACCCTGGTTAGGCAGCTTCACCCAGTCCCGCGAAATCGGCTCGTTGAAGTAGAGTTCGAGCGACTTATAGAGGCCGATCAGCGCACTCAGTCGCAGCATCTGGTCCCGCGTCAGATCCCCCGCAAAACCGGGCTTCTTCGCCCGCTTCCAGGTCGAGTCCGACATATCCGCCAGTGCCGCCGCCTCACGCAAGGTGAGCGACCAGGCGTCCGCGATCCGGGCGAAGGCCTTGAGAGCGACACCCTGCCGATCCGGCGCAGGACGTTCCAGAACAACGTTTTCCATGTGTTGGCGCTCCTTCCTAGCTTGACTGATGATATAAGGCCATATGGATTGATTTGCAAGTTCATATGATCCTCTCAGTGCCTCCAGAGTAAGAGGGGTGCCGGGTTTTCCGTGACGGGTTTGGAGGTCGGGAGAGAGGCTCCCGGCTGGCCTGTCGCGGAGATATCCCGATGACCAAGCAAGCGAAGATCACCCTCAGCGCCTCGCGCGACATTCCCTTCAACAAGCTGATGCTCAGCCAGTCGAACGTGCGCCACGTCAAGGCGGGCGTGTCGATCGAGGAACTGGCGGAGGACATCGCGCGGCGAACGCTGCTCAGCTCCATTACCGTTCGGCCCGTGCTGGATGAGAGCGGTGCCGAGACCGGCATGTACACGATCCCCGCCGGCGGGCGGCGGTTCCGGGCGCTGGAACTGCTCGTCAAGCAGAAGCGCATGAACAAGACCGCGCTGGTGCCCTGCATCGTGCGCACCGATGGGCTCGCCGAGGAGGACAGCCTGGCCGAGAACGTCCAGCGCGCGCCGCTGCATCCGCTCGACCAGTTCCGCGCCTTCCACGCGATGCGCGAGAAGGGCCGCACAGAGGAGGAAATCGCCGCGGCCTTCTTCCTCTCGGCCAGCGTGGTCAAGCAGCGGCTGAAGCTCGCCGCCGTCGCACCGTCGCTGCTCGACGCCTATGCCGAGGAGGAAATGACGCTCGACCAGCTCATGGCCTTCACGGTCAATCCTGATCATGCGCGGCAGGAGCAGGTCTGGGAGGCGCTGCAGGAACTCGGTGCCGATGTAGCGGGCGCGGCTTACGTCACCGCGACGATTACCGTCTGGGACGAGAATGCCCGTACCGCCGAAGCGAAGCTCAAGGCAGCAGAGAAGATCGTGCAAGGGCGCGATTTCACCTGCATCCTCGAATCCCTGAACGCGCTCGAGGCCTGGCTCGGCTCCTTGCCCGGACATCTCTACGCCAATGTTCGCCAGCCACCAATCTCGACGCTGAACCTCGCCCATATGATCCCGATCTCGGCAGTCTGGGCGGGGCCGGATCGGAACGACCACCTCGACGGACCGCCGCTCTTCCATGCCGAAACCGACGGCAAGACCCCGTTTCGCTTCTCCACACATGTGGGCGATGTCGGCCATACTCTGATCGTTGGACCGACCGGAGCGGGCAAATCGGTGCTGCTCGCCCTCATGGCGCTGCAGTTCCGTCGCTAGGCCGGTGCCCAGGTCGTCGCCTTCGACTTCGGCGGTTCGATCCGCTGCGCCACTCTGGCCATGGGCGGGGATTGGGAAAATCTCGGCGACGCACTGGCCGACGAGGAACCAGCGGTGCAGCTGCAGCCGCTCACCGGGATCCATGAGGCGTCCGAGCGCGCCTGGGCGCAGGACTGGCTCGCGGGGATCCTCGGGCGCGAGGGGGCGATGATCGACCCAAGCGCACGGGACCATCTCTGGTCAGCATTGACCTCGTTGGCCTCGGCCCCGCCCGAGGAACGCACGCTGACCGGCCTCTCGGTCCTGCTGCAATCGACCGAGTTAAAGCGCGCGTTGAAACCGTTCTGCCTCGGAGGGCCCTTCGGGCGGCTTCTTGATGCAGAGACCGAGGAACTGGGCAGCGCCGATGTGCTCGCCTTCGAGACCGAAGGTCTGGTCGGTTCGGCGGCCGCACCCGCCGTCCTCGCCTATCTCTTCCACCGGATCGAAGCCCGGCTCGACGGGCGGCCAACCATGATCCTGATCGATGAAGGCTGGCTGGCGCTGGACGATGCCAATTTCGGCGGACAGCTCCGCGAATGGCTGAAGACCCTGAGGAAGAAGAACGCATCGGTGATCTTCGCCACCCAATCGCTGGCCGACATCGACGGGTCCCTCATTGCGCCTGCAATCGTCGAGAGCTGCCCCACAAGGATATTCCTGCCCAACGAGCGCGCCTTTGAGCCGCAGATCGCGCGCATCTACCAGAACTTCGGGCTGAACGACCGACAGATCGACATCGTCGCCCGCGCAACACCGAAACACGACTACTACTGCCAGTCGCGCCGCGGCAACCGGCTGTTCTCGCTGGGTCTCGGCGAGGTGGCGCTAGCCTTCACCGCCGCGTCCGCCAAGACCGAACAGACCGCCATTACCGAGTTGCTTGCCAGCCATGGCCGGGACGGCTTCGCCGCCGCCTGGCTGCGCCATCGCAGTCTCGACTGGGCCGTCGAGTTGCTCCGACCCGGGACTGAGTCACCCACTCCAAACCCCCAACCCAGCGACCAGAAGGAGACAGAGAATGACCCGCAACCCTGACCACCCTGCGCGGTGGGCGGCGCCAGCTTTGGCATGCATGAAAGCCAGTCGCGCCTGATCGAGAACCATGTCGGTCGCTCGGCCCCCTTCTGGGCGCGCCATTTCGGACGGCTGCGCGATACCTTCCCCGACCAGTTGGGCGATGTGGGCGTCGACGAGTGGCTGGCCGCGATAAACGGTGTGCGGCCCGGTTTTATCCGGATCGAGGCCGACGAGCCGACCGACGATCTGCACATCATGCTGCGCGTCCGGATCGAGATGGCGCTGCTGGACGGATCGCTTGCCGTGGCCGACATCCCCGCCATGTGGGCAGATGGCATCCGGCAGGACCTGGGACTGGACCTGCCCGACGACGCGCGGGGATGCCTCCAGGACGTGCATTGGTCGCAGAACTATTTCGGGGCCTTCCCGACCTACACCATCGGCAACCTGACCGCCGCGCGGCTATTCGCGCGGCTTCGCGAGGACAAGGCGGTTGCCTCCGGCCTCGCCCGGGCCGATTACGCGCCCCTTCGCGCCGCCCTTGAACGCGCGCTCTGGACGCATGTGCGGTCGCGCAGCCGCGCCGAGATGCTGGACGCGACCGCAGCGGGCATGGACGACGTCGACGCCGACCTCTCCCATCTGCGCGAACGCTTCGCCGCCTGACACGGCCGCGGCGCGCTCAGCCCCAGGGGCCGCTGCCGGTCGGTCGCTGACGGGCGGGCCGGCGCGACGGGGACGCACCGCGCGGCTGCGCCATGGCCCGCAGGGCCGCGACCCGGTTCTGCGTGCTGGGATGGGTGGCGAACAGGTTGTCATAGCCATGCGCGTGCAACGGGTTGATGATGAACATGTGCGCCGTTCCGGGGTTGCGCTCGGCCACGTGATTGTCGATCCGCGCGGCCAGCCCGCCGATCCGTTCCAGCGCCGAGGCGAGCCACAGCGGGTTGCCGCAGATCTCGGCGCCGATCCGGTCGGCCTCGTATTCGCGGCCCCGGCTGATCGCCATCTGCACCAGCATCGCCGCCAGCGGCGCCACGATCATCATCGCGATCACCCCGAGGAAGCCCATCGGCCCGTCCCGCCGCCCGCCAAAGAACATCGCAAAATTCGCCAGCATCGAGATCGCCCCGGCAAAGGTCGCGGTCACGGTCATGATCAGCGTGTCATGGTTGCGGATATGCGCCAGTTCGTGCGCGATGACGGCGGCCACCTCCTCGCGGCCGAGGCTGCGCAACAGCCCGGTCGTCACCGCGACCGCCGCCCGGTCGGGGCTGCGCCCGGTGGCAAAGGCGTTGGGCTGGTCGGTGTCGATGATGTAGAGCGCGGGCACCGGTATGGCGGCATTGCGCGCCAGCTCGATCAGCAGTTGCTGCGGCTCGCGCGCGTCAGGGCCGGTCGCGGGCCGGGCACCGTGCATCGACAGCACCATCCTGTCGGAATTCCACCACGTCACCAGGTTCATCCCCGCCGCGACCAGCAGCGCCAGCACGGCGCCCGACGCCCCGCCCAGGATCCAGCCGACGCCCATGAACAGCGCCGTCATCACCGCCATCAGCATCGCCGTCCGCATGTATCCGGCCATGTGCACATCCTCCTGCGACCTGTCCGCAGATATGGGCGGCCTCGCCCCCGCACGCAAGCGTGGGCCCGGCGGCCACGTCAGACCTCGGCCGGCACGCTGCCCGGCAGGACGCGGGAATAGACCGAACGCAGGTGCAGCAGCATCGACCGTGCCGCCAGGTCTTCGTCCCCGGCGAGGATCGCCGACACGATGGCGTCATGCTCGGCAAAGCTGGAATAGTCGGCAGCCGGCCCGCGGGTCGAGCGCGGCTGCCCCCAGACGATGGCGCGGCGCACGGCGTTCAGCGTCTCGAAGAAATACAGGTAAAGCTGGTTGTGCGTCGCCCGCGCGATGGCGTGGTGCAGGTTGTTGTCCCAGGCCTCGTAGGTGCGCCAGTCTTCGGCGCTGCGGCAGCGTTCGGCGCAAAGCTTCATCTGGTCGCGGTCGGAACGGTTGGCCTGGCGCGCCGCCAGCCGGCTCAGTTCCGGCTCGATGCCAAAGCGCACCGACACGACCTGGGCCGGCTTGATCTGGTCACGCAGATAGCTAACATCCTTGAGGTTCAGCACCGGGCGAGAACCGACGAAGGTGCCCCTCCCCACGTGCCGCCAGATCCGCCCCTGTGCCTCGAGCTCGGCCAGCGCGCCGCGCAACTGGTTGCGCGTGGTGCCCAGCAATTCGCACAATTCGCGTTCCGGCGGGACGCGGTCGTTGTGCCGGTATCCGGCCTTGTCGATCAGATCTCGCAGGCGTTGCGCGAGAGCGCCGGATGTCGTCATCGTTCCACCCAATTCGGTGATTGGTTGATTGATCGAAACGCTAACTCGGCAAAAATGGGATGTGAAGGGGAGTTCGCGGCGACTCGGCCCATGTCAGGGTCGGCCCCGCCGCGGAAGTGAAAAAAGAGGGAGGATCGCCGGGTGCGACTGGCAACCATTTCCGTGGGCGGTGCGCCTGTTTGCGCCGCAGTCCTGAACGACGGCAGCATGCTGGATATCGCCCGCGCGGCAGGCGCCGTGGCCGGTGCCGCGGGCGACGCGCTGCGGGCCGGCTCGATGCAGACGCTGATTTCGGGCGGCCCCGCCGCGCTGGACGCGCTTCGCGCGCTGGTGGCAGAGGCAGAGGGCGGCGCCCATGCCGATGCCCGCCATCCCGCTGGCGCGACGCTGCTGGCGCCGATCCCGGCACCGCGCAAAAACGTCTTCTGCGTCGGGCGTAACTATGCCGAACACATCGCCGAAGGCGACCGGGCGCAGAAGCAGAAGGTCGGCGTGACCGAACACCCGGTCTACTTCACCAAGCCCCCGACCGCCGTCGTGGGCCCGGACGCCGAGGTGCCGATCTTTCCGGCCGTGTCCGAGGCCATCGACTACGAGGTTGAACTGGCCGTCGTGATCGGCAAGCCGGGGCGCAACATCGCCAAGGCGGATGCCTGGGATCACGTTTTCGGCTATACTATCCTCAATGACGTCACCGCACGCGACATCCAGCGCCGCCATGGAGGGCAGTATTTCAAGGGCAAGGGGCTGGACGGCTCATGCCCGATCGGCCCCTGGATCGTCACCGCCGACGAGATCGCCGACGCGCACGCGCTGTCCATCGGCCTGACCGTGAACGGCGAGCAGCGCCAGGACGGCAACACGGCGGACATGATCTTTGACATTCCGACGCTGATCGCGTCTCTGTCCGAGGGTCTGACGCTGGAACCCGGCGACCTGATCGCCACGGGAACGCCCTCGGGCGTGGGCTATGCGATGGACCCGCCGCGCTTCCTCAAGGATGGCGACGTGGTGGTCTGCGAGATTTCCGGAATCGGCACGCTCAGCAACACGATGCGCGCTGTCTGAAGACCCGGCGCCGCACGGGAGGTGCGGTCACCGGGCGAACCAAACAAGGGAGGAGACACGACAATGATTACCAGAAGAACCTTCACCGCCTCGCTTCTGTCGGCCATTCCGGCGACGGGGCTCTTGGGCACGGCGGCCCTGGCCCAGGGGATGCGCGACATCACCTTCGTCCAGCCCAGTCCGTCCGCCATCAACTCGTTCCCGGTCTTCGTCGCCATCGGCGAGGGTTATTTCGCCGAGGAAGGGCTGAACGTCACCGTCGAGGCGATCAACGGCTCGGGCGCGGTGCTTCAGGCGCTGTCGGCAGGCCAAGCGCATTTCGGCCGTCCCGGCCCCGGCCCGGTCATCGCCGCGCGCTCGCGCGGGGTGGACGCGGTGTTCATCTACAACGTCGCCGCGCGCAGCAACTTCGGCGTGGTCGTCCGCCAGGATTCCGACATCCAGGGCCCCGAGGGCCTGCGCGGCAAGGTGATCGGCACCGGCACCGCGGATGGCGCCGAGGTGGGCTTTGCCCGCAACGTGATGTCCGGCTCGGGCATGACCGACGGCACCGACTATACCTTCCTGACGGTGGGCGACGGCGGCCCGGCGACGGCGGCCTTCCTGTCGGGCGAGATCGACGCCTATTCCGCCTCGACCGCGGACGCGGCGATCCTGAACCAGCGCGGCATGGCGGTGCGTGACATCACCCCCGCCGAGTTCGGCCGCTTCTTCGGCAACGGCATCGCCACGATGGGCGACACGATCCGCAACGACCGTGAGTTGGTCGAGAAGTTCGGTCGCGCCTTCATGCGCGGCCACGCGTTTGCCCTCGACGACGCGAACCGCGACACGGTGCTGGCGCACCTGGCAACCGGCAACCCGCAGGAAGGCGAGGACAAGGAGTTCCAGTCGGCACTGTTCGACGCCGTGCGCTCCAAGACCGTACCCGCCGACATGAGCAACGGCCTGGGCTACATGCCGCCCGAGGTCTGGGAAGAGTGGCAGGCAAGCATGGTCGCCGGCGGCGAGATCCCCGGACCGCTGGACGACCTGAGCGCGGCCTTTACCAACGAATTCATCGCCGACTGGAACAAGGCCATCGGCGGATGAACACGGCCCTTGCAAACGAGTATTCCGGCGCGCCTCATGGCGCGCCGGTCTACGAGCTGACCAATGTCAGCAAGACCTATGCCCGCAACAAGGTGGTGGCCTTGACCGAGGTGACGCTGACCCTTTGCAAGGGCAGCTTCACCTCGGTCATCGGCTCCAGCGGATGCGGGAAATCCACCCTGCTCAAGATCATGGCCGGGCTGATCCCGCCCACCAAAGGGCGCGTGGTGCTGCAAGGCCGGCCAGTGACCGGCCCGCGCCGCGACATCGGCATGATGTTCCAGCAGGCCACCCTGTTCCCGTGGAAGACGGCGGTGGAAAACATCGTGTTGCCCATCGAGATCCGCGACGGCGCGGCCGCCGCGAAAAAGGCGCTCGACAAGGCGCATGAGCTGATGGAGATCGTCGGCCTCAAGGGCTTCGAGAACGTCTATCCGAACGAGCTTTCGGGCGGCATGGCGCAGCGGACCTCGATCTGCCGGATGCTGATCACCGAACCCGCCGTGCTGTTGCTGGACGAGCCGTTCAGCGCGCTGGACGAGCTGTCGCGCGACATGATGAACATGGAATTGCAGCGGATCTGCCGCGAGCAGAACGCCACGGCCTTCCTCGTGACGCACTCGATCCAGGAGGCGGTGATCCTGTCCGACGACATCATCGTGATGAAACCCCGCCCCGGCCGCATCGCAGAGGTCGTGCCGGTGGACCTGCCCCGGCCCCGCACGCTCGACATGATGACCACGCCCAAGTTCGGCGCCATCGTCGACCATATCCGCGGCCTTCTGGACAAGGGAGAAGACATGTGAGCGACGTTCAGGCAAATTCCTCCGCCGACGCGGGCCAGGACACGGTCTGGGTCCAGGAAATATCGCTGATCGATTCCATCCCGCGTTGGATCGCGATGACATTCGTCTTCGTGGTCTTCGTCGGCACCTGGCAACTGACGACCAGCCTCGGGCTGGTGTCGCCGATCATCCTGCCGACGCCGATGGAAACGCTCAAGGACATGATCTTTGTCGGGCAGAACCTGCTGACCGGCGGCTACATGCTGCTGGCGCTGTGGATCACCATGAAGGAGGTGATCTACGGCTTTGCCCTGGCCATCGCCATCGGCTTTTCGCTGGGCGTCCTGGTGGGCGAGACCGCGTTTGGCGAGAAGGCCGTGATGCCCTATCTCGTGGCCATCGACACCATGCCCAAGGTGGCCTTTGCGCCGCTTTTCGTGGCTTGGCTGGGCTTCGGCATCGAATCCAAGGTGGCTCTGGCGGCCTTCATCGCGACCTTCCCGATCGTCGTGGGCACCGCCGCCGGCCTGCATGCGGCGGATGAAAACGCCCGCATGCTGTTCAAGACCATGGGCGCGACGCGGATGCAGACCCTCATCAAGATGAAGCTGCCCACAGGCCTGCCGCAGATCTTCACCGGGCTCAAGATCGGTGCCGTCGGCGTCATGGCGGGCGCCATCACGGGCGAATTCCTGGGTGGCGGCAGGGGCTTTGGCGAGTTGATCCGGGTCGCCGCCTCGCAGCTGAACACGCCGCGCGTCTTCTCGCTCATCCTCTACCTCAGCCTCGTGGGCCTCGCGCTCTACGTGCTGGTGCAGTGGACACAGCGCAAGGTCGTGTTCTGGCACAAGGAACGGGTTGGCGCGCACGATGCCTGAGGCAGGCACCATCGCCGCGCATACCCTGCGCGATTTCGTGGCCCGCGCGCTGCAATCGCGCGGGGTTCCCGAGGCGGATGCGGAGCGCGTGGCGGCGCTGATGGTCGAGGCGGACATCTACGGCTACGGCACGCATGGCGTCTTTCGCCTGCGGCAATACCTGGCAAGACTGGCGGGCGGCGGGTGCAACCCTGCCCCCGTCATCAGAGTGGTTAGGCAGACCGAAGCGACTGCGCTGATCGACGGCGACAACGGGCTGGGCCACCTGGCCATGGCCGCCGCCCGCGACCTGGCGATGGAAAAGGCCCGCGCGGCGGGCATCGGCTGGGTCGGCGTTCGGCGCGGCAACCACGCGGGGCCACTGGCGCTCTATGTCCGGCCGCAGGCCGAGGCGGGGCTGCTGGGCATGGCGGGCGCGGTCGGCAGCGCCAATCACGTGCCGCCCTATGGCGGCACGGATGAGCTTCTGGGCACCAACCCGATCGCCTTCTCGGCGCCGGTCGCGGGGGCCGACCCCTTTGTCTTCGACATGGCGACGACCGTGGCCGCGATGGGCAAGATCAAGACGCTGGCCCAACAGGGCAAGCTGATGCCCGAGGGCTGGATGGTGGGCCGCGACGGCAAGCCGCTGACCGATCCGAACCGCCGCGACGAGGGCTTTCTTCTGCCCATCGGCGGGCCCAAGGGCTATGGCCTGTCGGTCGCCATCGGGATGCTCGCGGGCGTGCTGAACGGCGCGGCTTTTGGCGCGAACGTGGTGGATTTCACCGCTGACACGACATCGGAAACCAACACGGGGCAATTCGTCATGGCGCTGAACCCGGCTGCCTTCGGGCTGGGCGACGGCTTTGCCACCGAGGCGGCGCGGGTCTTTGCCGAGTTCCGGGCCTCGACGCCCCTGCCCGGCCATGACCCGGTGCGCCTGCCCGGCGACGGCAAGACCGCCGAGGCGGAGGCCCGGCGCGAGAGTGGCCTGACGCTCAACCCCGCGCTGCGGCGCGATCTGAACGCGCTGGCCGCCGAATGCGGGCTCGACGCACCCTTTGCGGACGCCTAACGCCTAGACCAGCGCCCGGTCCAACAGCCGCGCCACGTGGATCGCCGGCCTGTCGCCAAGGTCGGCGATCTGGTGCCGGCACGAGGTGCCATCGGCCACGATCAGCGTTTCCGCATCGGCGGCCCGGATCGCCGGCATCAGGTCAAGTTCGGCCATGCTGCGCGAGAAACCATGTGTCCCGACCCCGTAGCCAAAGGCCCCGGCCATGCCGCAACAACTGCTTTCGATCACCGAAACTTCGGTGTCGGGCAACAGCGCCAGCGTGCGCTGGATCGCGGGCATGACGCCCATCGCCTTCTGGTGGCAATGGCCATGCAGCAGCACCCGGGGCGCGGGCGATTTCAGCGGCAGGGTGAAATCCGGCTCATCGGCGCGGTCGGCCAGATATTCCTCCAGCAGCTTTGCCTGCGCGAACAGCGCCTCGGCCTCGGGGCCGGGCAGCAGCGCCGGGATCTCGTCGCGCAGGGTCAACAGGCAACTGGGTTCCAGTCCGACGATGGGCAGGCCGCGTTCGGCATGAGGCAGCAGCGCGGCCATCAGGCGCGTCGCCTCGGTGCGTGCCTGATCGACCAGCCCCGCCGACAGGAACGTCCGCCCGCAGCACAAGGGTCGCTGGCCAGGCGGTGCGGCCGCAACCGTGACCGGAACGCCCGCAGCGGCCAGCACGCGAACGCCGGCGCGCAGGTTTTCCGGCTCGAACCAGCGGTTGAAACAATCGGCCAGCAGCACGGCCTGCGGGTCCCCCGCCGCTGCCTCGGCATCGCGAAAGGGCCGCGCGCTCCACTCCGGCAGGGGGCGCGAGGCGGTAAAGCCGGTCAGCCCCTCGGTCAGCCGCGCCAGCGCCGGCACCCGGTTGCGCAGGTTCGTCAGCCACGGCATCCGCCCGAGATAGGGCGCATAGCGCGGCAGGTAGGCCACCAGCCGGTCATGCAGGTTCAGGCCATGCGCCGCGACGCGGGCCGCCTGCACCTCGATCTTCATCCGGGCCATGTCGACGCCGGTCGGGCAGTCGCGCTTGCAGCCCTTGCACGAGACACACAGCTTCATCGTCTCGGCCATCGCGTCGGAGGCCAGCGCGTCCGGCCCCAACTG
Source organism: Thetidibacter halocola (assembly GCF_018224955.1). Lineage (GTDB taxonomy): Bacteria > Pseudomonadota > Alphaproteobacteria > Rhodobacterales > Rhodobacteraceae > Thetidibacter > Thetidibacter halocola. Next base: position 236,361 of record NZ_JAGTUU010000003.1, on the reverse strand, counting down.
CCCCGAAAGCGCCAGCCGCAGAGTGTTCGCCCGCCCCCGCGTGACGTCGCGCTCGTCACGCGTCACGCGGTAGGACGGACACATCACCCCGCCCTTCAGCGCGCGGCAGGCGCCGTTGTTGTTGCACATCTCGACCGCGCCCTGGAACCCGCCCGCTCCGCCCGGCCAGGCCCGCCAGTCCAGCACCGGGCGATGATCCGACGCGGCATAGCCCGGCGGATACCGAAAGAGGCCGCGATCATCCATTTTCGACGCGTCGACGATCTTGCCCGGGTTGAACAGGCCATGCGGATCGAAGCGCCGCTTGACCTCGGCAAAGGCCGCGACCATGCGCTTGCCGAACATCCGTTCGTGGAATTCCGACCGCACGATCCCGTCGCCATGTTCGCCCGAATGCGAGCCCTTGTAGCGCGCCACGAGGTCGAAACATTCCTCGGCGATGGCCCGCATCGCGGCCACGTCCTTGTCGAGTTTCAGGTTCAGCACGGGGCGCACATGCAGGCAACCGACCGAGGCATGGGCATACCACGTCCCGCGCGTGCCATGGCGATCGAAGATCTCGGTCAGCCCGGCGGTGTAGTCGGCGAGGTCGGGCAGCGCCACGGCGCAATCCTCGACGAAGGACACGGGTTTGCCCGCGTCCTTCATCGACATCATGATGTTCAGTCCCGCGCTGCGCAGATGCGCGATGCGCCCTTGCAGGCCCTTGTCGGTGACCGGGGTCACGCCACCCCAGCGCCGCTCCTCGCCGCGCCAGTCATAGCCGAGGTCGCCCATCATCTGGTCGAGCAGGCGCAGCTTTTCCGCGTTCGCCGCCGTCTCGCCCTCGGCGAACTCGACCAGCAGCAGGGCGTCGGGGTCGCCGGTCACGAACTCGGCCACGGTGGCGCGGAACATCGGAATGTCGCGGGCCAGCGCGATCATCGTAGAATCCACCAGTTCGACCGCCTGCGGGCCCAGCGTGACGAGGTGCTGCGCTGCCTCCATCGCCTGGTGGAAGGTCGGAAAATGGCAGACGCCTAGGCCCACCTCACCCGGCAGCGGCGAGAGTTTCAGCTCGATCGCGGTGGAATAGGCAAGCGTCCCCTCTGACCCAACCAGCAGCTCCGACAGGTTGACCGCGCGGCCCGGCACCAGCGCGTCGATGTTGTAGCCGCCAACCCGGCGCATGAGCTTGGGAAAGCGCGCGTCGATTTCCGCCGCCTCGCGCGCGCCCAGCGCCAGCAGGTCGCGGGCCAGCGGATCGTCCGCGCCGTTCACCGGACCGAACTGCCGCTTCGTGCCGTCCGCAAGGATCGCGTCGACGGACTGGACGTTGTCGCGCATGATGCCATATCGCAGCGACTTGCCCCCGCAAGAGTTGTTCCCCGCCATCCCGCCGATCGTGGCGCGCGACGCGGTCGAGACGTCGACCGGGAACCAAAGGCCGTGCGGCCTCAGCGCGCGGTTCAGGTCGTCCAGCACGATGCCGGGGCGCACGGTGCAGCGGCGGTTTTCCACGTCCAGCGACAGCAGGTCGTTGAAATGGACGGAATTGTCCACCACAAGCGCCGCGTTCACCGTCTGCCCGCATTGCGAGGTGCCACCGCCGCGCGGAAGGATCGGCACGCCTTCTTCGCGGGCCATGTCGATGGCAGCGGCGATATCCTCCTCGGATCTGGGCACCAGGACGCCCAAGGGCATCATCTGGTAAAAAGAGGCATCGGTCGCATAGCGCCCGCGCGAGAAGGCATCGACCATCACCTCGCCCTGCACGCGGCGCGCAAGTCGCGCGGCCAGATCCGCCATGTCTTGTGTCACCCTGCCCGTCCTTCCCGGAAAACCGCTTGCGGTCAGAATGGCGACAGACGGGCCGCCCGGCAATCGCGGATCGCGGCCTCAGCCGCGCATCCGGGCATGATCAGGGTCGTAGGGCCCCGCCGGAATGATCCGCGCGGCGACGGGCTGGCCAAGGATATCGACCGTCAGACTCGTGCCCTCGACCGAGCAGGCCGGATCGACAAAGGCATAGGCCAGGTTCAGGCCGGTCCGGTGCCCCCGGTCGGCCGAGGTCACAGTGCCCATTATGCGCCCTCCTTCCCGGACCGAGGCGCCTGGATGGGCCGCGGCCTCATCCGTCTCGATGGCGAGCGTGACAAGGCGGCGCGATGACCCCCGCGCCCGGCGCTCCAGCAGCGCGGTTTTGCCAATGAAATCGCCCTTCTCCGGCCGCACGAACCGGTCGAGCCCGGTCTCAAACGGGTCGAACTCGGTCACGATATCCGCCTTCCAGTGCAGGAAGCCCTTTTCCATCCGCATCGACTCGACCGCGCGCGAGCCGAACAGGCGCAGGCCATGCGCCTCGCCGGCACGGCGCAGGGCGAGGTAGGCTGCGTGCAGGCTTTCGTTCGGGACGTGGATCTCATAGGCCAGTTCACCCGAGAAACTGACGCCCAGCACCGTCGCGGGCGCAATGCCCACATGGGTCTCGCGCACGGACAGCCACGGAAACGCCTCGCGCGACCAGTCGCCGCGCGCGGCGGCGGACAGGACGGCGCGCGCCTTTGGCCCGGCCAGAACGAGGATCGTCTGCGCGTTGGTCAGGGATTGCAGGGTCACGTCCTCGCCCGGGCGCAGATGCGCGCGCAGCCAGTCCATGTCGTGGAATTCCGACGCGGCGGCCGAGCCATACCAGACCCGCGCCCCACCCCGGTGCGACGGCGGGATGTTCGCGATGGTCGCCTCGCCCTTGAGGCAGCCAAGCTGGTTCAGCAGGTAGCACAGGCCCACGCGCCCTGGACGCCGGGGCACCGCACCGCAGGTCATCCGGTCGAGGAAGGCATGCACATCGGCGCCGGTCAGCTCGATCCGGTTGAAGCCCGAGACCTCGGTCAGACCGACACCGGTCGCCACCGCGCGAACCTCGTCGGCGACCACGGCCTGCACTTCGTTGAACCGAAAACCCAGCGTTTCGGTGAAGTCCGGTGATGGCCGGATGTAATCGACCCGCTCCCAGCCGTTCACCGTGCCGAATTCCGCGCCCTCGGCGGCCAGCACGGCAGTCAGCGGCGTGGTCTTCATCGGGCGTCCGGCGGGGCGGTGTTCGTGCGGAAAGTGAAAGCGGAACTCGTTCTGGTAATCCTCGATCGCCTTCAGCGAGGTCAGTTCCACCGTGGCATGGCCGGTAAAGCGGCGCGGGTCGATGATCCAGGTGTCATACTGCGCCTCGCCATGCACGATCTGCTGCGCCAGCAGCCAGCCATGCCCGCCACCCTCGCCCAGCCCGGCGCGCAGCCCGACGATGCAGAAGGCGTTGCGCTTGCCCGGGACCGGCCCGACCAGCGGCGCGCCGTCGATCGTGTAGGTGATCGGCCCGTTCACAACCGTGCGGATGCCGGTCTCCATCAGCGCCGGCATGCGGGCAAAGGCGCCTTCCAGCACGTCGGTGATGCGGTCGAGATCGTCGGGGCACAGATCGTTGGAGAAGTTCGGGTCGATCCCGTCCATGCCCCAGGGGCGGCAATCCTGCTCGTAGAAGCCCAGCAGCAGACCGCCCTTTTCCTGCCGGCAGTAGTAGTCGCTGATCGGGCAGCGCAGCAGCGGCATCCGGTGCCCGGCCTCGGCGATGGCGGCAATGTCCTCGGTCAGGAAATACTGGTGCTCCATCGAGGCGACAGGATGCTGCACGCCCATCATCGCGCCGATCTCGTTGCAGCGGTAGCCGCCGGCGTTCACCACGATCTCGGCCCGGACGTCGCCCTTTGCGGTGTGCACCGTCCAGCTGTGGTCGGGATGCTGGGTCAGGCCGGTGACGGGCGTGTGGCGGTTCACCTCGGCCCCGGCAAGGCGCGCGCGCCGCGCCAGCGCCTGGCACAGTTGCGCCGGGTCGATATGGCCATCATGCGGATCCCACAGCCCGCCCAGCAGGTTGTCGGTCGAGATCAGCGGATGGCGGCGGGCGCATTCGGCGGCGTCGATCACCTCGAACTCGACCCCCATTCCGGCGGCCATCGAGGCGAAATGGCGATAGCCGTCCATTTGTGCCTGCGTGTTGGCCAGCCGGATGCCGCCATCGGCGTAATTGTAGCCCACCGGGTAGTCGGGATCGTCCCGCAATTCCTTGTAGAGCGCGATGGAATGGCTTTTCAGGCCGACCATCGTCTGGGTCATGCCGAAATTCGTGACCTGCGCCGCGGAATGCCATGTCGTGCCCGAGGTCAGCTCGTCCCGCTCGATCAGCATGACGTCGCTCCACCCCTCCTGCGTGAGATGATAGAGGGTCGAGCATCCCGCGATGCCGCCACCGATCACCACCACTCTTGCCTGGTTCCGCATTCCCGCCTCCGTCGCCGATCCGCACCGTCCCGATCCAGCAAGACGGCCCGGCATGGGTCAACCGGCACACAACAGTTTCGAAAAAACCGAACCTGTCATCCCGGATTCCCATCCGGCCCGAGGATGGTGAAATCCGGCGCAAGCCAGGGATGATCCGCCAGCACGGGGGCCACGACCAGGCGCCCGATGGCCTGACGCAGCAGCATGGCGATGGCCTCGGCCACGGGCGGATCGAAATCCGGCCGCGCCAGCAGCGAGATACGCCGCGAAAAGGCCGCCAGCGGCAGGCGGTGCAGCCGCACCTGCGCGGCATAGCGACTGGCCCGCAAGCAGCCCAGCGGCGTCAGGATCGACCAGCCCGCCCCGCCCGCGATCACCGCCATGATCGAGTGCGCGCTGTCAAAGGCATAGCGGTCAGGCGGGGCGATCCGGTTGCGCGTCAGCTGTGCCTCGATCTGGCGACCGATCAGGTGGTCGCGGTTGAAGCGCAGGAAGGGCAGCGCAGGGCGCCCGCGCAGCAGGTCCTCCGGCGTGGTCTCGACCTCGCGCGGCATGGCCAGGACAAAGGGATCGCGCACCAGCGGCGCCACGGGCAGGTCAGGCGGCAGATCGGCCGCCTCGGCTGCTACGGCAATATCCAGGGCGCCGCGCGCCAGCAGGCCGACCGCCTCGTGGCTGAGGATGGTTCGGATCGACAGCGCGGCCCGCGGCATGCGCCGGGCCAGTGTGACGGCCAGTTCCGGCGCGACGCCGCTTTCGAAATCCTCGACGATCCCCACCCGCAGCGACCGCGCGCCCAGCAATCCGCCCACCACCGTCTCGCTGGTGGCGCGGCGCAGGTGCTGCAACCCCGCCGACAGGTGGCGGAACGCCTCTCGCCCCTCGGGCGTGAGTGCAAAGGGACGCGCCGAGCGGTCGATCAGCGTCACGCCCAGCGCCTCCTCCAGCCGCGCGACATGGTGCGAGACCGACGAGATAGACAGGCCCATTGCCTCGGCTGCGCGTTTCATCGAGCCCAGGCGCGCGACCTGCTCGAAGGCGTCCAGCACTTGCAGGGAAAGGCGTGGCAACGACATGGATGGGCTCCGCCCTGTTCCGGGTTTCTCGGAACTGTCGCCACCATTTCACGTCGTGTCAAATCGCGCGAGGCTGTCAGCGACCCAGCCAGCCACCATCCACCGGCAAGGTGATCCCGGTGACATAGCGCGCGGCGGGCGAGGCGAGGAACGTCACCGCGCCGGCGATGTCCACCGGTTCGGCCCAGCGCCCCATCGGGATGCGGTCGAGGATGGCGCGGTTGCGCTCGGGATCGGCGCGCAGCGCCTCGGTGTTGTTGCTGATCACATAGCCCGGCGCCACGGCGTTGACGGTAATGCCCTTCGCCGACCATTCGTTCGACAGCGTCTTGGTCAGTCCCGCGACACCGCTTTTCGACGCGGTGTAGGAGGGGATGCGGATTCCCCCCTGAAAGGACAAAAGCGAGGCGATGTTGACGATGCTGCCGCCCTGCCCCGCCGCGATCCGCGACCGGGCAAAGGCCTGCGACAGGAAGAAGACGACCTTGAGGTTGATGTCCATCACCGCGTCCCAGTCCGCCTCGGTAAAATCCAGGCTGTCGGCGCGGCGGATGATGCCGGCGTTGTTCACCAGCGTGTCGATCGGGCCGAACCGCGACCCGGCCTCGTCAAAGGCGGCCACCGCCCCGGCAACGCTGCCCAGGTCGGCCTGCACGACATCGGCCCGCCCGCTGGCCTGCGCGACCGCTTGCAGCGTTTCCTCCATCGAGGAGCGTCCCACCGCGACCACGTGGGCGCCGTGCCGCGCCAGGTCGACCGCGATGGCCTGTCCGATGCCGGTATTGGCGCCGGTGACGAAGGCGCGGGTTCCGTCCAGCGAAAAGCGGCTCACTTCAGGTCCCCCATCGCGACCATGTCCATGTCGGTGTAATCGACATTGTCGCCCGCCATCGCCCAGATGAAGGCGTAGGAGGCGGTGCCCGCCCCGCAATGGATCGACCAGGGCGGCGACAGCACCGCCTGCTCGTTGCGCACGACCAGGTGGCGCGTCTGGTCCGGTTCTCCCATCAGGTGCAGGATGAACTGGTCCTCGGGGATATCGAGATAGAGATAGGCCTCGGACCGCCGTTCATGCGTATGGGTGGGCATGGTGTTCCAGACCGACCCGGTGGCAAGCCGCGTCAAACCCATGACGATCTGGCAGGTTTCCATCACCGCCGGGTGGATCATCTGGTTGACGACCCGCTCGTTCGCTGTGTCGCGGTGGCCCAGCGGCAGGCGCGCGGCCTCGTCCAGCGTCACGCGCCGCGCCGGGATCATCCGGTGCGCCGGGGCCGAGACGATATAGAATCGCGCCCCCGCGCCCGAGACGGTGACGGGGCCCGACCCCATGCCGAGATACAGCATGTCGCACCGGCCAAGCGTGTAGGTTTCGCCGCCAGCTGCGACCGCGCCATCGGTCCCGAGGTTGACCAGCACGGCCTCGCGCCGGTCGAGCCACGAGGGCGTGCCGGTCTCGGGCACCGCGTCGATGGTCAGCGGCCCGCCTGCGGGCACCGCGCCGCCGAAGATCATCCTGTCATACTGTGAATAGACCAGCCGCACCGCGTCCGGCGTGAACAGGTCTTCGACCAGGAACTCGGCGCGCAGCGCGTCGGTGTCCATGGTTCGGGCGTGGCGCGGGTCGACGGCGCGGCGCAGTTCTGTCTTGATCATGCTGTTTCCTTTTCATGCAGTCTTGCAATGGCCCGCTCAGCCCCCTGCGCCCCGACCGCCCCGGCCACGGCGCGGTGCGGCGCTTTGGTCTCGATCAAGAGCGGGCAAGGCGCGACTTGGCGATCTCGGCCGCGGACTGCAGGCGGATCAGCAGCAGGTCGGGATTGGCCGGACCGGCGAAGGCCGCGCGCACCCGCTGGCGCGACACGGCGAACCGCGCCACGATCCCGGCCTTGGAAATGGACAAAGATGCCATCGACGCTGGTGCCCCTGCCGCCGATCCCGAGTTGCTGCGCCATGCCGTCCCTGCCCGCCTGGTTCGGGGCAAAGGCTAGACCGGTTTCCATCCGCATGCCAGTTCGGCCGACTGGCCCGGCTGCGCCGATGAGATGCTGCCGGAAAAGGGAACGGCGCCCGCAGGTTTCCCCGTCGGGCGCCGCCCCGCGACACGCGCGGGCTCAGGCCAGGTGATGCACCTCCTGGAGGCCGTAGACCGGGGTCGGGATGCCCTCCATCCGGGCCTTCAGTTGCAGCGCCAGGAACTGCGAATAGTGCCGCGACTGGTGCAGGTTGCCGCCATGCATCCAGAGCCCCTCGACCTGCGTCGGCTTCCACATGTTGCGCTGTTCGCCCTCCCAGGGGCCCGGATCCTTGGTGGTGTCCGAGCCGAGGCCCCAGACCTTGCCCAACCTGTCGGCCGTCTCCTGGCCCATCAGGTCGGCCACCCAGCCGTTCATCGAGTTATAGCCGGTGGCGTAGACGATCAGGTCGGCGTCGAGGTGCTCTCCGGTGTCGAGGTTGACGCCGGTCTCATCGACGCTGACCACCTGTCCGCGCTTGAGCTTGATCTTGCCGTCGATGATCAGCTGGCTTGCGCCGATGTCGATGTAATAGCCCGAGCCGCGGCGCAGGTATTTCATGAACAGGCCAGAGCCGTCGTCGCCCCAGTCCAGCCAGAAGCCGGCCTTTTCCAGCCCGGCGTAGAAATCGGCATCGCGCTTCTTCATCTCCTCATAGGCCGGGATCTGGAATTCATGCAGGATCGCGTAGGGCAGAGAGGCAAAGATCAGGTCGGCCTTCTCAGTCGTCACGCCGTTCTGCACCGCCTCTTCGGAGTAAAGCGCACCCAGCCCCACCTCCATCAGCGTGTCGGATCGCACGATATGGGTCGAGGACCGCTGCACCATCGTCACGTCCACGTCGTTTTCCCAGAGCGCGGCGCAGATGTCATGGGCCGAGTTGTTCGAGCCGATCACCACGGCCTTCTTGCCCTTGTAGCGGTCCGGGCCCGGATGCTGGCTGGAATGGTGCTGGTCGCCCTTGAACTTGTCCATGCCGGGGAAATTCGGCATCCGCGCCTTTCCGGACATGCCGGTGGCCATGACCAGCTGTTTCGGCTTCAGCACCACTTCCTCGCCATCGCGGTCCACGACGACGATCCATTCCTTGGTCTTCTCGTCATACCGGGCGGACTTGGCCGTGGTGCGGGTCCAGTAGTTCAGCTCCATCACCTTGGTATACATTTCCAGCCAGTCTCCGATCTTGTCCTTGGGGCTGAAGATCGGCCAGTTCTCGGGGAACTTGATATACGGCAGATGGTCATACCAGACCGGGTCATGCAGGCAGAGCGACTTGTAGCGCTTGCGCCAGCTGTCGCCGGGGCGGTCGTTCTTTTCCACGATGATCGTCGGCACGCCCAGCTGGCGCAGCCGCGCGCCAAGCGCGATGCCGCCCTGTCCGCCGCCGATGATGACGACATAGGGTTGTTTCGTGTAGCCGAGTTCCTTTTCTTCCTTCTGGCGTTCCTCCAGCCAGGTGGTGCGGTTCTTGCCGGCGCCGTGCTTGGCGCCCAGCGGGCGGGCGAACCCCTTGGGTTCCTCGTGGCCCTTGAGTTCCACCATCGTGGTCAGCAGGGTCCAGATCTTGCCCTCCCTGATCCGGATCAGGCCATAGCCGCGCGCCACCGCCGTCTCGAAGGTGATCCAGGCGGTGACGACGCCCCCCTCATCGGTGGGCAGCTCGCCCTCTGCCAGCGCCCAGCCGGTGGGTTTGGTGGTGGCCAGCTGGTGCTTCAGCATGTCCTCCACCTGCGCCTTGCCCTCGACCGTCTTGATGTTCCAGGTGAAGGTCACGAGGTCGCGCCAATAGCAGTCGTCCGCGAACATCTCGCGCGCGCGGGCCGTGTCGCCCGCCTCCAGCGCGGCGTCGAAATCGTCGAGAAAGGCCTGGGTCTGGTCGGCCAGTGTCGAATCGAGCATGTGCTCCTCCCTTTACTGTGGTTGCGGATTCCTCCGGTGCACAGGCTGGACCGGCTCGGGCCGCGCGGGCAACGGGGCTGACGTTGCGGCAGGGACAAAACCGGCGCACGGGGCGCGCGGCGTTGCGCGCGCAACAGGGGCGCAACATCCGCGTCAGGCGGGCGGGGTCAGCCCGGCCTTGCGGATGCGCCGCAGCACTGTCGAGCGGTTGACGCCCAGCCGCCGCGCCGCCTGCGCCATGTTCCAGCCGCAGGCATTCAGCAACGCCTCGAGATCCTCGGCGCGGTCCTCGGGCACGGCGGCGCAGGGCGGATCGGGCAGGTCCGGCAGGTCGATCACCGGCCCTCCGGCCACGGCCAGAGCGACGTCCAGGGCGCGTTCCAGCTCGCGGATGTTGCCGGGCCAGTCGCGGGATTTCAGCTCGGCCCGTGCCGCCGGGGTAAGCCGTGCATCGTCGGCCGAGCGGCGGCGCAGAAGGCGCTCCAGCAGCCAGTCGAAATCGGCGCGGTGGCGCAGCGGCGGCAGGGACAGGGTGGCGCCGGCGATGCGGTGGAACAGGTCGTCGCGCAGGATGTCCGCCAAGGCGGGCGGTGCCGCGCGGGTCGCGGCGATCACCCGCAGGTCGCCGCGCCGGTCGAGCAGCGCCAGCAGCCGGCCCTGCGCCTCGGGCGTCAGATCCTCGATGCCGCGCAGGAACAGCGTGCCCGCCGTCGCCTCATCCAGCGCCGCGAGGTCGGACAGCCCGGCGCAGCGCAGCGCGTGAAAGCCGCGCCCCTGCGGCCCGCAGACATGGATGGCACGGGCCAGCTTTTCCTTGCCGGTCCCGGTCTCGCCCACGACCAGCAGCGGCACCGGTGTCGTCGCCAGACGCGCCGCCCGCCCCAGCAGCCGCGCCAGCGCCGGGTCGGACCCGGCGAAACTGCCCAGCGCGCCGGGCAGGTCGGGCTCTTGGCGGCGCAACGCGGCGGCGCTGTGTGGCGATTGCGGCGCGATGGCATGGCCGAACAGGCCGCGCCCGTCCTTGTGCCGCAGCACGCGGTCCTCGGTCGGACGGCCGCGCATCAGGTCGGGCAGGTCGTCCACGCTCATCTCGATCCAGTCGTCGATGTGGGTGCCGATCAGCGCGCCCGTGCCCTCGGGGTCAAGGGCGCGCTGCGCGCCGGTCGTCATCCCCAGGATCCGCCCCGACCCGTCCAGCGCCACGGCCGCCTCGGGATCGACCTCGAGGAATTCGGGGCTGGTGGAGAAACGCAGCACCCAGTCGCGCCGCGTCATCGCCATCAGGTTCGCCATCTCGACCCGCCGCGCGGCGGCGGTGACAAGGCTCATCGCCAGGTTCTGCGAGGATTTCGGCGAGGGCGAGCGCAACAGCGAGATGTCCAGAACCGCCGTCAACTCACCCCGCGTGTCGCGGATCGGCGCGGCGGTGCAGGACAGCGGCGTATGCGCCAGCCCGAAATGGTCGGACTGGTGGATCGTCACCGGTTGGCCGGTGATCAGGCAAGAGCCCACGCCACAGGTGCCGGCCAGGTCCTCGGACCAGTCGGAGCCGAGGTAAAGCCCCGCCTGCCGCAGGTCGTCCTCGAACCTCGGGTCGCCGAAGAAGTCGACGCAGACACCCTTGGCATCGGCCAGCAGCAGGACGTAATTCTGCCCCGCCACCTGCCGGAACAGCGCATGCAGGCCCGAGCGCGCGGTGGCGATCAGGCGTTCGGCCTGTTCGCGGTGGGCGCGCAACTCGGTCTCGGTCACGATATGCGCCGGATCGGGGCGCGCGGGGTCCATGCCATAGGATTCGACACAGCGCCGCCAGCTGTCGGCCACCACCCGGTCGCGCCCGGTTTCCTGCCCGCGCAGCACGCGGTCGATCTCTGTCACGTGGTCGATATCGCGCATCCGCTCCTCCCATCGCAACGCGCGCGCTGACCCTAGCACGGTCGGCAGCATCCGCCGAGTCCTGCCAAGGTCGGAAAAGAAGCGGTTGCCGCCGGGGCCTGCGACCCTCTATTCCCGGAGCAGGGAATGACCCGCGCACAGGCGCGGCAACAGGGGGGCAGCGATGACAACGCAATTCAGGACGGCCGTGATCGGCCTGGGATCGATGGGCTACGGCATGGCGCAATCCTGCCTGCGGGCGGGGCATCGCACCTGGGGCGTCGACATCAACGCGGATGCCGTCCACCGCTTTACGACCGAGGGCGGGCAGACGGGCGAAGTACCCCGCGACCTGGATGCGCTGGTGGTGGTGGTGCTGAACGCCGCCCAGACAGAGGCGGTTCTGTTCGGAGAGACCGGCGCGGTGTCCGGGCTGCGGCCCGGCGCGGTGGTGATTTCCTGCGCCACGGTGCCGCCCGACTTTGCCCGCGCGATGGAGGCGCGCTGTGCCGAGGCGGGCGTGCATTACCTGGATGCGCCGATCTCGGGCGGGGCGGCCAAGGCGGCGCAGGGCGCGTTGTCAATGATGGCGGCGGGCACCCCACAGGCCTTTGCCGCCGCGCGCCCGGTGCTCGACGCCTGCGCCACAACGGTTTTCGAACTGGGGTCCGAAGCCGGGCCCGGCTCGGCGATGAAGGCGGTCAACCAGCTTCTGGCGGGCGTGCATATCGCCACCATGGCAGAGGCGCTGACCTTCGGCATGACGCAGGGCGTGGAACCGGCAAAGTTCGTCGAGGTCATCAGCCAATGCGCCGGCACCAGCTGGATGCTGGAGAACCGCGCGCCCCATATCGTAGACGGCGACTATACGCCCCGCAGCCAGATCAACATCTGGCCAAAAGACCTGGGCATCGTGCTGGACATCGCCAAGACGGCCGGGTTCTCGGCGCCGATCACCGCTGCGGCCTTGCAGCAATACATGGTCGCGGTAGGTATGGGCCTGGGCCACCAGGACGACGCTGCCATCGCCAAGGTCTATGCCCGCAATGCCGGGCTGGACCTGCCGCCCGAAAAGGGCTGAACCGGCCTGTCACGAAAGGACCACGCCATGCGCACCGTTATGGGCTGCATCGCCGACGATTTCACCGGCGCGACCGACCTCGCCGGGCTGCTGGCGCGCTCCGGCGTGGCGGTGTCGCTGCGGATCGGCGTGCCGTCCGTCCCACCCTCGCAGACCGCCGCCTTTGAGGTGATCGCCCTCAAGGTGCGGACCGCGCCGGTCGCGCAGGCGGTTGCCGAGTGTCGCGCCGCGCTAGACTGGCTGCGGCAGGCGGGGGCGCAGCGGTTCTTCTGGAAATATTGCTCGACCTTCGATTCCACGCCTGAGGGCAATATCGGCCCGGTCGCCGAGGCGCTGATGAAAGACCTCGACACCGACCAGACGATCTATTGCCCGGCCTTCCCGGAGAACGGCCGGGCGATTTTCATGGGCAACCTCTTTGTCGGGCGGCAGCCGCTGGCCGAAAGCCCGATGAAGGACCATCCCCTGACGCCGATGCGCGATTCCAACCTGATGCGCCTGCTGGAGCCGCAGGTGACGCGGCCTGTCGGGCTGGCGGACCGGCTGACCGTGGCGGCGGGTGCGCCCGCGCTGCACGACGCGCTGGCAAGACTGCGGGCCGAGGGCGTGGCGCATGTGGTGGTCGATGCGGTGGCCGATGACGACCTCGCGGTGATCGCCGAGGCCTGCCGCGACATGCCGCTGTTGACCGGGGGCAGCGCTTTGGCCATGCCCCTGCCCGCGCTCTACCGCGCCGAGGGCCTGCCGGGCCTCGACGCTGCCCCCGTCGCGGCGCCAGACCTGCCCCGTGCGGCGATCGTCCTGTCGGGCAGCTGTTCGGCGATGACCAACGCGCAAGTCGCCGCCTATCGCGACCTTGGCGTGCCCGCCTTTCGGCTGAACCCGCTGGCGCTGGCAGAGGGCGGGGTGCAACCGGCGCTGGACTGGCTGGCGCAGCAGGACCTGGATCGGGCGCCGCTGCTCTACGCCACCGCTGAACCCGCCGCCGTGCGCGAAGCGCAGGACAGGCTAGGCCGCGACCGCGCCGGGCAGATCGTCGAACAGGCGCTGGCCGCCTGCGCCGTGGCGGCGCGCGACGCGGGCGCGCGGCGGATCGTTGTCGCCGGCGGCGAGACTTCGGGCGCGGTCACGCAGGCGCTGGGCGTCGACCGGCTGGATATCGGCCCCGAGATCGCGCCCGGCGTGCCCTGGACCTGGTGCGACAGCGGCGGGCACCGGATCGCGCTGACGCTGAAATCCGGCAATTTCGGCGCGCCCACGTTCTTTTCCGACGCGCTGGATCGGATATGAGCGCCGAGGCCGCCCTGCGCGAGCGCATCTGCCTGCTGGCTCGGTCGATCTTTGACCGGGGGTTGACGCATGGCAGCACCGGCAACATCTCGGCCCGGACCGAGGATGGCGGATTGCTGGTCAGCCCCACGGGCACCAGTTTCGGCCGGCTCGACCCGGCGCGTCTCAGCCGGTTCGACGCGGCGGGACGGCATGTCGATGGCGACAGGCCGACCAAGGAAATGCCCCTGCACAGTGCCTTTTACGAGACACGCTCGGCCACGGGGGCGGTGGTGCACCTGCATTCGTGCTATTCCGTCGCTCTGTCGATGATGCCTGACGTGGACGCGAACGACTTCCTGCCGCCGCTCACGCCCTACGGGATCATGCTGCTGGGGCGGGTCACGCTGCTGCCCTTCTTTCTGCCCGGCGACCCGGCGATGGGCGAGGCGGTGCGCGGGCTGGCCGGGAAACGCGCGGCGGTGATGCTGGCCAATCATGGGCCGGTGGTAGCCGGCAAGGACGTGGAGGCCGCCTGCAACGCGGTCGAGGAACTGGAAAACACCGCGCGTCTGGCGATGCTGACGCGCGGCCTGGATCCCCGGATGCTGACCGAGGCGCAGGTGCGCGCGGTCGTCACCAGGTTCGACGTGGAGTGGGACGGATGAAATTCTCTGCCAATCTCGGCTTTCTCTGGGCCGACCGCCCGCTGCCGGACGCGATCCGTGCCGCCCATGCGGCAGGCTTCGACGCGGTCGAATGCCACTGGCCCTATGACACGCCTGCCGCCGAGGTGCGCGCTGCGCTGGACCAGACCGGCCTGCCGATGCTGGGGCTGAACACGATCCGCGGCAATCCGGGCGAGAACGGCCTGTCCGCCCTGCCCGGCCGCGAGGCAGAGGCCCGCGCCGCCATCGACCAGGCCATCGCCTATGCCGTCGCCGTGGGCGCGCAGGCGATCCATGTCATGGCCGGTTTCGCCGAGGGACCAGAGGCCCACGCGGCTTTCCTGGCGAACCTGCGGTATGCCCGCACGGCTTGCCCGGATGCGATCACCCTGCTGATCGAGCCGCTGAACCGTCACGACGCACCGGGCTATTTCCTGCGCACGACCGACCAGGCCGCTGCATTGCTGGCAGATCTGGACCTGCCGGGCATGAAACTGATGTTCGACTGCTACCATGTCGGGCGGACAGAGGGCGATGTGGTCACGCGGCTTGCCGCGCTGCTGCCGCTGATCGGCCATATCCAGTTCGCCGCCGTGCCCGACCGTGGCGCGCCGGATCATGGCGAGATGGATTACAACTATGTCTTCGACCGCATCGCCGCGCTGGGCTGGAGCCGGCCGCTGGGCGCGGAATACAAGCCCGGCGGCTCTTCCGACGACACGCTGGGCTGGCTGCATGCCCGGCGGTCGCAGAGTCTGTCCTAGGCCCCCGGCCCGACATCCCGTCATCCCCGCAAGGGACATGGCGCGCCCGCCTGAGATGGCCGGGCAGAATCACGCCGCGATGCGTCGTTGATGGCGGTCAGACCAAACCGCGGTCGCGGGCGATCATCGCGGCCTGGGTGCGGTTGCGGGCGCCCAGCTTGCGCGTCAGCGTCTTGACATGCAGCTTGACCGTGACCTCCTGAAGGTCGTGGTCGCGGGCGATCTCCTTGTTGGACTTGCCCTCGCAGATGCCGCGCAGCATGTCGTATTCGCGCCGTGTCAGCGTCTCGTCCGCCGTCTCGCCACGCCCGTTCATGAAGTCGAAGGGCGCATAGATCTCGCCCGCCGCCATGAACCGCGCCGCCGTCAGCAGCGACCTGGCCGCCAGCGTCTTGGGGATGAAACCCTGCGCCCCCGCCTCGAGCGCGGCCTCGGCGACCTCGCGCGTGGCGGTGCCCGACAGAATCGCCACCGGCCTGCCGTTGTTGGCGACCCGCATCCGCGCCAGACCCTCGAGTCCGCGCATGCCGGGCATGTCGTAGTCCAGCAGCACGAGGTCGAAACTGCCGCTTTCCTCGGCCAGGGCCACGGCCGCGTCCAGCGTGGCCACGCCCCGCACTTCGGCGATGTCTGCGGCACTCAGGAAGGCCGCTATGGTTTCGCGGACAAGGTCATGGTCGTCGGCGACAAGTATGCGCATCGAAAAGGCCTGCTCCATCAGCCCCGCGGTTCAGACGACCATAGCGAGATGGCCGGGAAAGACCAGTGCGCCGGCCGCCGCGGCCCGCGGGATAGAAGGCCCCTCGCTTTTCGGATGCCGCAGGCCTCCGAAAAGCCGATGATGCCGTGCCCTATACGAAAGGATAGGCGCCCTATGCTGCCGGAACCGCGACAACAGGGACAGAGTGTGCGATTGAGGGTCCAAGAACAGCATTGAAAGGAACCATTTTGTGCGCTTGGTCCGGGCAGGCAGAGTTTTCGGCATTGCCATCGCCCTCGCGGCAACCGGGCTTGGCATGGCCGCGGCCGGGGAACTGCCGCAGCCGCAAGGACCCGTCCTGTTGCGCGTCAGCGGCGACATAACCATGACCAATGCCGGGGACGAGGCGCATTTCGACCGCGAGATGCTGATAGCCCTGGGCCAGGACAGCGTGACCACCTCGACGATCTGGACTGACGGCGAACAGACCTTTACCGGGCCGCGCCTTGCCGCGGTCCTGACCGCCGTGGGCGCCGAGGGCACCGCGATCACCGCCACCGCGCTGAACGACTACGCGGTGCAGATCCCGGTGGACGACGCGCTGGAGGGATCCGCACTGCTGGCGATGGACCGGAACGGGGAACCCATGTCGGTGCGGGACAAGGGCCCGCTCTGGATTGTCTACCCTTTCGATGCCGATCAGAAATTCAAGTCAGAAGTCTACTACTCACGGAGCATCTGGCAACTCGACCGGCTTGCCGTAACACGTTGACGCCCCTCTTTCCTTGGGGAAGGATCGAGGGGTGAAACGCGGCATGACGGACTGGATCATGGGAAGCAAGACCACGCTGAGAGGACTATTGGTCCTCGTGGTGGCGCTTCTCATGACCGCTCTTATCTACTTCGTGTCCGACGTGCGGACACAGTTGCACTCGCTGGCGTCGGCCTCTTCCGACAACGTGGAATGGACGTTGTCGCAGGCCGAAGTCGAGGCCATGGAACTGGAGTCCGAGGCTGCGCGGCAAAGCGTGGCGGACCAGCCCCGGCTGAGCGCCGTGCGGCTGAGGTTCGACATCCTCTACAGCCGCGTCGCCACGCTGCGCGACAGCCCGGTTTACGCCGAGCTGCGGGCGGATGACGGCGTCGCCGCGGCCTTGGCCGAACTGGACACCATCTTCGACCGGACGACCCCGGTGATCGACGGGCCCGACGCCGCGTTGCAGGCGCAGTTGCCCGTCCTGATCGCCGAGGCGCGCAACGCGCAGGGCCTGTTGCGGCAGACCGCCCTGGCGGGCATCGAAATCTTCTCCCGCCTCAGCGACCAGCGCCGCGCCAGCATCTCGCGCACGCTGCTGGACATCGCTGCGCTGACCACCGTGCTTTTGTTGCTGCTGCTGCTATTGGTCGTGGCGCTGGCACGGCTGCTGCGCCGGATGCAAAATGCGACCAGCGACCTTCGCCAGGTCAGCGAGCGGATGCAGACCATCGTCGCCACCTCGCTCGACGCGATCGTGGTGACGGACCTGGACGGGAAGATCATCGAATACAACGAGGCCGCCGAACGCACCTTCGGCTTTTCCCGCGCCGAGGCGATGGGCGCCGAGATGAGCCGCCTGATCGTGCCGGAACCGGTGCGCGAAATGCACCGCAAGGGGATGGAGCATTACCGCACCACCCGTGAAAAGCACGTCATCGGCCATGGCATCGTCCAGATGCAGGCGCTGCACCGCGACGGCACGGAGTTCCCGGTCGACCTGGCACTGGCCGCCGCCCGTGCGCCCGAGGGCGACATCATCATCGGCTTCATGCGCGACATCTCGGACCGGGTCGAGGCGGAGAACACGCTGCGCAAAGCGCACGACCGCGCCGTAGCCGGGGAAAAGTCCAAGGCCGAGCTGCTGGCGGTGATGAGCCACGAGATGCGCACGCCGCTCAACGGGATGCTGGGCACGCTGGAACTGTTCGACCCCGACACACTGGATGCCCGCCACCGCCGCTACCTGCGCATCATCCGCAATTCCGGGCGCACCCTGCTGGGCCATGTGAACGACGTGCTCGACATCTCGCGGCTGGACGCCGGCAAGATGGCGATGCACCGCACCCGTTTCGACCTGGTGGCGCTGTTGCGCGAGATCGTCGAGGGCCAGACCGGCCGCGCGGTCGAGCGCGGCAACCGGCTGCGGTTGGCGCCGCCCAGCCCGGCGCTGCACGAGGTGCATGGCGACCATAACCGGATCCGGCACATCCTGCTGAACCTCGTGAGCAACGCGCTGAATTTCACCCGTGACGGCGAGGTGATCATCGAGACAGAATGCATGTCGGGACTCGACGAGGTCGAGATCCGCGTCATCGACACCGGCATCGGCATCGCCGAGGAGGATATCGAGCGGATCTTCGGCGATTTCGTCACCGTCGACGCCTCTTACCGACGGGCGACGGGCGGCACGGGCCTTGGACTGGCGATCTCGCGGCGGCTGGCTACCGCGATGGGCGGCACGCTGGGCGCCGAAAGCGAGCCGGGCGAGGGCAGCGTGTTCTGGCTGCGTCTGCCGCTGGCGCCGCCGCATGACAGCGAAGGCAGGACAGCCGCCGCCGAACCAGAGTGCGCTGAGGCGCCGGACCACCAGGGCGTCGCCATCCCGCCGCTGGACATCCTTCTGGTCGAGGACAACCCGACTAACCGAATGGTGGCGCGCGAGATGCTGGAACGCGACGGCCATCACGTGGTCACGGCGCATGACGGGCGCGAAGGCGTGCAGGCGGCGCAAGGCCGCGCCTTCGACGCGATCCTGATGGACATCTCCATGCCCGGAATGGACGGGCTGGAGGCCACGCGGGCGATCCGGGCGCGCGGCAACGGCCTTGCCGAGATCCCGGTCATCGCCACTACCGCCCATGCCATGCCCGAGGAACTGGACGCCTTCCGCGCCGCCGGCATGACCGACGTTCTGGTCAAGCCGCTCAGCGTCGCGGCGCTGCGCCGGGCGCTGGCGACCGCCGTCGGCGCCACGACGAAGGCCGTGGACGCCCCCCTGGATCACCCGCTGGACCAGCTGCTGGACCAGGCGCACCTGTCCGAACTGGTCGCAACCCTTCCCGCGGCAAGGCTGCGCACCGCCTACCGGGCCTTCCTGTCCGAAATGGACGCGTTCTTCGACGGGCCACCCGTCACAGGAGCCGGCGCCGACCGTGCCGCGCTGGTTGCCGAGGCACATCGACTGGCCGGATCGGCCGGGGTGTACGGCGCGCGGGCGCTGGGCGACCGGCTGCGCCTGCTAGAGCGCGACGCCCCCGGCGCCGCGACCGAGGATCTCGACGCGGCGTGGCGGGCGCTGTGCCTGTGCTGGAAGGACACGCGCGCCGCCCTGCGCACCAGCCCTGCGGCCCCGGTGCAGGACGAGACCTGATCAGGCCAGGGACAGCTTGACATGCCGCATGAAGGCGCGCGCGACACGCGACAGCGGCCGCATCGTCGAAACGGCAAAGGACGTCCGGTAGATGAAGCGCGGCAGGAAGGGGCGCACGACCAGCGTCTGGTCGTCCTCGCGCACCACCGGAAAGGGGCAGATCACCGAGACGCCCGTGCCCGCCCGCACCAGGGTCGCCGCGCTGAGGCCCGTCGCCACCTCGGCGACGCGGTTCGGCACCGACCCGGCCTCGGCGAACAGCCGATCGAGCCGCGAGCGCACGATGTGCCGCCGCAGGATCGAGATGAAATCCTGCCCGTGCAGGTGCTCGGGCGTGATGATCTCGTGCCGCGCCAGTGGATGGTTCCGTGGCAGGATGCAGACCGCAACGCTTTCGTGGAACGGGATCAGCTCCATCGAGGAATGGGTCAGGTCGGCATGGGTGAAACCGAGGTCGACCGCGTCCTCGCTGATCCGGCTGACGAGACCAGACGAGGTGCAGGTCTCCAGCGACAGGCGCTGTCCCGGATGCAGCGCGATGAAGCTGGCCATCTGGTTGGCCACCATCTGCGACAGCGAGGGCGGCGCGGCCAGCCGCAGCGTGCCGCTGCCCGGTTCCTCGGGATCGGCGCCGTTCAGCACCGCGATGGCGTCGAACAGGCGGTCGAGATTGCCGTTCAGCCGCAGCCCCTCGGCCGTGGGGCGCAGCCGCCCGCCGCGCCGCTCGAACAGGACCAGGTTCAGCCGCGCCTCAAGCTGGCCGATGGACCGGCTGACCGCGGATTGCGACACGCCCAGCAGCCGCGCTGCGCCATTCGTCGTGCCCGAGGTGATGACCGCGCGCAGCGCCTCGTACTCGCGGATCGAATGCCAGTTGTTGCGCACCACCTCGCCTCCCTCTGCTGCAAGCCGGACACCCTATGCGTTCCGCTTGTTGTTACATGATGAAAGCGCATCATGTCGCCGCTTTCCATGCATTTCGCGTCTGCTAGGCTTCCCCCACCCGCCGAAAGGCGAAAACGGACGCATCCAGAAGTCCGGCAAACAGGGAGACGACCATGAAGACCAGACATCTGCGCCTCACCGCCTGTGCGGTGGCGCTGGGCCTTGCCGCCATGCCGCTGGCCGCCCAGGAGCTGCGCATCGGCGTTGCGTCCGAGCCCAGCTCGGCCGACCCGCATTTCCACAATGTCGGCCCGAACAACCAGCTGCGCCGCAACGTGTTCGAATCGCTCGTCGGAACCGACGAGACGCAGGCGCTGCTACCCGAACTGGCCGAAAGCTGGCGCCCGCTGGACGATTCCAGCTGGGAGTTCAAGCTGCGCCCGGGCGTGAAATTCTCGGACGGGTCCGATTTCGACGCCTATGACGTGATCTATTCCGTCTGCCGCATCCCCGGCGTGCCGGATTCGCCCTCGCTCTTCACCACCTACACCAAGGCCATCGCGGGCTTCGAGGTGCCGGACCCGCTGACGCTGGTCATCAAGACCGACGGCCCCTACCCGCTGCTGCCCACCGAGGTCTCGACCTGGGGCGTGATCTCGGCCAAGGCGAACGGCGTCGACGGCGCGTCGATCCAGTTCAGCCCGGATGGCTGCGGCGACTTGGCCTATCCAGCGACGCAGGCCTTCAACGACGGCTCGGCCGCCATCGGCACCGGCCCCTTCCTGATGGAAAGCTTCCGCCGCGGCGAGGGCGTGACGCTGGTGCGCAACCCGGATTACTGGGGTGAGCCTGCGCCGTGGGAAAAGGTCGAGATGAAGCCGCTGACCTCGGCCGGACCGCGCGTCGCCGCGCTGTTCGCCGGTGACGTCGACATGATCGAGAACCCGCCGCTGCAGGATCTCGACCGGATCAAGGGGCAGGACGACCTGCTGGCGGTGCAAGGCATCTCCAACCGGGTGATCTACATCCACCTCGACCACGCGCAGGAACCGTCGCCGATGATCACCGGCACCGACGGCAAGAACCCGCTGAAGGACATCCGCGTGCGCGAGGCGCTGTCGATCGCGATCAACCGCGACGCCATCGTCGACCGCATCATGGGCGGTGTGGCCGTGGCGGCGGGCGAGTTGCTGCCCGGCGGCATGTTCGGCGCCCATGCGGACGGCGACATGCCCCCGCCGGGCTTTGACGCGGACCGCGCCAAGGCGCTGCTGACCGAGGCGGGCTATCCGAACGGGTTCGGCATCACCATCGGCACGCCGAACGACCGCTACATCAATGACGCGCAGGTCGCGCAGGCCGTGGCGCAGATGTGGTCGCGGATCGGCATCACGACCGAGATCGACGCCTCGACCGCATCGACCTTCTTCTCGCGCCGCAACGCGCACGAGTTCTCGGCCTACCTGGCTGGCTGGGGCTCGGGCACGGGCGAGATGTCCTCGCCGCTCAAGGCGCTGCTGGCCACGCCGGACAAGAGCCGCGGCTATGGCGGCACGAACCGCGGGCAGTATTCCAACACGGCGATGGACGACCTGCTGACGCAGGCGCTGGCCACGGTGGACGATGCCAAGCGGCAGGAGCTGCTGCGCGAGGCCTCGCGCGTCGCGATGGCCGACTGGGCGATCATCCCGCTGCATTTCGAGGTGACGCCCTGGGCGATGAAGAAGTCGCTCAGCTACACGCCGCGGGTGGACCAGTACACCCTGCCCTACGACGTGCGCCCCGCGCAGTGACGTGACCTGCGCCGCGCGGCGGGATGACCTGCCGCGCGGCCTTTCTGGCCGAGGATCCCGACAATGCTGGTCTACCTGCTGAGGCGCATCGCCCAGTCGATCTTTGTCGCCCTGGCGATGATGGTGATCGTCTTCTTCGGCATCTACATGGTCGGCAATCCCGTCGACATCCTGATCTCGCCCGACGCGACCCCGGCCGAGATCGAGGCGACGATGGAGCGTTTCGGCTTTGACCAGCCGATCTGGATGCAGTTCCTGACCTTCCTCGGCAATGCGCTGCAGGGCGATCTCGGCCGCAGTTTCGTGCATGGCGAACCGGCGGTGCAACTGATCCTGCATTACATGCCCGCGACGCTGGAACTGGCGGCACTGGGCCTTTTCTTCTCCGTCCTGATCGGCGTGCCGCTGGGCGTCTATGCCGGCTACAAGTCCGACCGCTGGCAGGGCCGCGCGATCATGACCGGTTCAATCTTCGGCTTTTCGCTGCCGAATTTCTGGGTGGGGATGCTGCTGATCCTGATCTTCGCGGTCGAGTTGCGATGGCTGCCCTCGACGGGGCGCGGCGACACGGTAGAGGTGCTGGGCGTCCGCCTGTCGATCTTTGCCGAAGGCGGTCTGCAATACATGATCCTGCCCGCGCTGACGCTGGCGCTATACAAGGCGTCGCTGGTGACGCGCCTGGCCCGCGCCGGAACGCAGGAGGCGCTGGTGCAGGACTACGTGAAATTCGCCCGCGCCAAGGGCGTGTCGGAAACCCGCATCCTCTTTGTCCACGTGCTCAAGAACATCATGATCCCCATCGTCACGGTGCTGGGGCTGGAGCTGGGCTCGATGATCGCCTTCGCCGTGGTGACCGAGACGGTCTTTGCCTGGCCCGGCATGGGCAAGCTGCTGATCGACTCGATCCTGACCTTGGATCGCCCGGTGATCGTCGCCTACCTGATGATGACGGTGCTGATCTTCATCACCATCAACCTGATCGTGGACGTGATCTATACGCTGCTCGACCCGCGCGTGCGCATCTCGGGAGCCGCATCATGAGCGCCCCCGCCACCAACCCGCCCGTCCGAGCCGACCGCCTGCCGCTGATCGCGGGTCTGCTGGCGGTGGCCGCCGTGCTGGCGCTGGGGCTTGCGCCACAATGGGCCAGCCTGCCCGCCCGCCTGCTGCTGCTGGTCCTGTCGGTCTTCTTCGCGGCGCGCCTGCTGAAGGGGCGCATGAAGCAGTTCTTCAACGGCCCGGCCGCATGGTTCGCCGCCGCCAGCCTTCTGGTGCTGGTCATAGTCGCGCTATTCGCGCCCGAGCTGTCGCCGCAGAACCCTTATGACCTGGCACAACTCGACATCATGGACGGGCGGCTGGAGCCGGGGGGCACGAATTTCGACGGGTCGATGACCTATCACCTGGGCACCGACGAGCAGGGCCGCGACATCCTGTCGGGCATCCTTTACGGCCTGCGCGTCTCGCTGATGGTGGCGATCGTCGCCACGATGGCGGCGATGGCGATCGGCGTCGTCGTGGGCATCTACGCCGCCTGGGCCGGCGGGCGGGTGGAAACCATCCTGATGCGGCTGGTGGACCTGCAACTGTCCTTCCCGTCGATCCTCGTGGCCTTGATGCTGATGGCGGCCTTCGGGCGGGGCCTCGACAAGGTCATCATCGCGCTGATCGTGGTGCAATGGGCCTATTACGCCCGCACCGTGCGCGGCACGGCCCTGTCAGAGGCGCGCAAGGAATACATCGATGCGGCGCGCGGCCTGGGCCTGTCATCGCGGCGCATCCTGTTCCGCCATCTGCTGCCCAACTGCATCCCGCCGCTGGTGGTGATCTCGACCGTGCAGGTCGCCAACACAATCGTGCTGGAGTCGTCGCTGTCCTTCCTCGGCGTCGGCGTGCCGATCACCCGGCCCTCGCTGGGGCTGCTGATCGCCAACGGCTACGACTACATGCTGTCCGGCCAATACTGGATGAGCATGTATCCCGGCGTCGCCCTGTTGGCCATCGTGGCCTCCATCAACCTCGTCGGCGACCGGCTGCGCGACGTGCTGAACCCGAGGCTGCGCCGATGACCGTCCTGAGCGTCGAGAACCTGCAAACCCATTTCTTCACCGATGCGGGCGTGGTGAAGGCGGTGGATGGCGTCAGCTTCTCGCTGGAGGAAGGTGAGGTGCTGGGGCTGGTCGGCGAAAGCGGATCGGGCAAGACCGTGACCGGCTTTTCCATCCTGCGGCTTGTCGATCCGCCGGGCCGGGTCACGGGCGGGCGCATCCTGTTCCGGGGCCAGGACCTGGCCAAGCTGCCCGACCGCGAGATGCGCCGCCTGCGTGGCAACCGGATCGCGATGATCTTCCAGGACCCGATGATGACGCTGAACCCGGTTCTGCGCATCGACACGCAGATGATCGAGGCGGTGCAGGCGCATGAAAAGGTCAGCAAGGCGGCGGCGCGCGACCGCGCGGTGCAGGCGCTGGCGCGGGTGGGCATCCCCTCGCCCGCCGAACGCCTCAACGCCTACCCGCACCAGTTCTCCGGCGGGATGCGGCAGCGCGTGGCCATCGCCATCGCCCTGCTGAACGGACCTGACCTGATCATCGCGGACGAGCCGACGACTGCGCTGGACGTCACGATTCAAAGCCAGATCCTGGCCGAGGTGCAGGGCCTTGCGCGCGAGACCGGGACATCGCTGATCTGGATCACCCATGACCTGGCGGTGGTGGCGGGCCTCGCCGACCGGATCGCGGTCATGTATGCGGGCCGGATCGTGGAAAGCGGGCCGGCCAGCGCCATCCTGACCGCGCCCGCCCATCCCTATACGGCCGGCCTGCTGGGTTCGATCCCCGGGCACGGGCGGCGGGGCGACCGGCTGACGCAGATCCCCGGCATGGCGCCTAACATGGCGCATCTGCCGCCGGGCTGCGCCTTTGCACCGCGATGCCCGCGCGTCAGCGACGCCTGCCGCGCCACCGCGCCCGAGGTCACGGAAACCGGCGCGGGCCGCGCCTTGCGCTGCCTGCACCCGCTGACGGAGGCCGTGGCATGAGCGCGATGCTGGAATTGCAGGGCGTCAGCCGCGTCTTCGAGAAGAAGCTGGACGCCATTGAGAAATTCGCCCGCACGCTGGGCGCCAATGTCTCGGAATCCCGCGTGAACGCAGTGGACAGTGCCTCATTCGAGGTGGCGCGCGGCGAGGTCGTAGGGCTGGTGGGCGAATCCGGCTGCGGCAAGTCCACGCTCGGGCGCATGGTGGCTGGGCTGCTGCCCGTCACAAAGGGCACTATCCGCTTTGAAGGCGTCGACGTGACCGACGCCCGCACCGAGGCCGCCAAGGCAGCGCGCCTGCGGGTGCAGATGATTTTCCAGGACCCGATGTCGTCGCTCAATCCGCGGATGCGGGTGAACGACATCGTGGGAGAGGCCGCGGTATTCCATGGCCTGACGACGAAACGCGAGATGACCGACTACGTCGCCGACCTGATGACCAAGGTGGGCCTCGATCCGTCCTATGCCCAGCGCTTCCCGCACCAGTTCTCGGGCGGCCAGCGACAGCGGATCGGCATCGCCCGCGCTCTGGCGGTGCAGCCCGAATTCCTGATCTGCGACGAAAGCATCGCGGCGCTCGACGTGTCGATCCAGGCGCAGGTCATCAACCTGTTCCAGGACCTGCGCCGCGACCTCGACCTGACCTACCTGTTCATCAGCCACGACCTCGGCGTGATCGAGCATATCGCCGACCGAGTGGTGGTCATGTATCTGGGCCGGGTCGTGGAAATCGCCCCCACGGGCGAGCTGTTTGACGGCCCGAAACACCCCTACACGCAGGCGCTGCTGGACCAGGTGCCAAAGCTCGAGGCGGGGCATCGCGAGTACCACACGATCAAGGGCGAGATCCCCTCGCCGCTCAACCCGCCGCCCGGCTGCCATTTCCATCCGCGCTGCCCGCTGGCCGGGCCGCGTTGCAAGTCCGAGGCGCCGCGCCTGATCCATGACGGCCCGCGCGCCGTGGCCTGCCACCTGAACGACGGAGGCGTCGCATGACCCATCACATTCCCGGTGTCCTCAGCGTCGAGGGGCTGGACACGCAGCGGCTGCCTCTGGTCCTCGACAGCCCGCATTCGGGCACCGACTATCCGACGGATTTCAACCACGCGGTCGATCCGGTGGGCCTGCGCCATGCCGAGGACACGCATGTGCACGACCTCTGGCGTGGCGCGGTCGAGGCGGGCGCGGTCCTGCTGCACGCGCATTTCCCGCGCTCCTACGTCGACGCCAACCGTGCCGCCGACGACATGGACCCGGACCAGATCGAGGGCGCCTATCCGCTCCCCCTGAACCCCACGATCAAGAGCACGCTCGGCATCGGCCTGTGCTGGACGCGTGAGCCGCCCGCTGGTGGGCCGCTGTATGACCGGCGCCTGACGGCGGAAGAGGTCCATGCCCGCGTGACGCGCTATCACCAGCCTTACCAGACCCGCCTGCGCGCCCTGCTGGACGAGTCCCGCGGGCGATGGGGCAAGGTATGGCACGTCAACTGCCACTCCATGCAGGAGGTCGCCTCGGCCATGTCCACGCAAGAGCGTGGCACACCGCGCCCCGATTTCGTGCTGGGCGACCGCGACGGCACCGCCTGCGCCCCTTGTTTCACCGCCGCGGTCGCCGATTTCCTGCGCGCGCGCGGTCATTCGGTGGCGATCAACGACCCCTACAAGGGGATGGAGTTGATCTGCGCCAACGGCGCGCCCCTGCAGGGGCGTCACTCGATGCAGATCGAGGTCAACCGCAAGCTCTACATGGACGAATCCACGCGCGAGCCCAACGCGGGCTATGCCGACCTCAAGGCCACCTTCACAGACCTTTCCCGCCACCTCGCCCGCTTCGTCGAAGCCGCGCTTGAAGGACAGATGACATGAGTTCCGCCACCGGCCTTCCCAATATCTACGCCGTCGAACTGACCCCGCCGGACCTGTCTGCCTTTTCCGCGGGCAACACCGGGATTCCCTATGTCTGGACCTTCGACAGCGGCGCCTCCGGGCCGCACGTGGCGCTGACCGCCATCGTGCACGGTAACGAGCCCTGCGGCGCCATCGCGCTGGACTGGCTGATGGGAATGGACCTGCGCCCGGTGCAGGGCAAGCTGTCCTTCGCCTTCATCAACACCGCCGCCTACGAGGCCTTCGACCCCCAGGTGCCCGACGCGACGCGCTGGATCGAGGAGGATTTCAACCGGCTCTGGGGGCCGGGCGTGCTGGACGATCCCGACCGCCGCGTGACGCCCGAGGTCGAGCGCGCCCGCGAAATCCGCCCCTGGCTGCGCGACGTGGATCTGTTGCTGGACATCCATTCCATGCAGCACAAGACCCAGCCGCTGATCATCGCGGGCCCCGCCGCCAAGGGGCGCAGCCTTGGCCACGTTATCCGCTGGCCCGGAATCGTCGTCACCGACAAGGGCCATGCCGAGGGTATGCGGATGCGCGATTTCGAGGGTTTCTCGGACCCCGGTTCGGCAAAGAACGCCGCGCTGGTCGAATGCGGCCAGCACTGGGAGGCGGAGAGCGCCGAGGTGGCGAAAGACTGCGTCACGGGCTTCCTGCGCGCGACCGGCGCCGTCGCCGCCGACTGGGGCGCCGAGCGCATGGCAACCCGCCCCCTGCCGGAACAGAAATTCTACGAAGTCTCCGGCCCCGTCACGATCGAGACGGAAAACTTTCGCTTTGCCGAGGACTGGCGCGGTTTCGAGCATCTCGAACAGGGCCGGCTGATCGGCTGGGACGGCGACAAGCCGGTACACGCGCCGCACGATCCGACCGTGCTCATCATGCCGTCGCGCCGGCTATGGCCCGGCAAGACCGCCGTGCGGCTGGCCCAGCCGGTTCAGCCGTAACGCGCGGCGGTCAGCCCGTCCATGTCGATCTCGGGCGGGCGGCCCATCACGATATCGGCCACCGCCCGGGCCGAGCCGCAGGCCATCGTCCAGCCCAGCGTGCCGTGACCGGTGTTGAGATAAAGGTTGGGGATGCGCGTCGGCCCGATCACCGGCGTGCCGTCCGGCGTCATCGGGCGCAGCCCGGTCCAGCCCTTGATCTGGCTGAGGTCGCCGCCTTTGGGAAAAAGGTCCTTGACCACGTGGCGCACGGTATCCGTGGCGTGGCTGCCGAGTTTCTGGTTGTAGCCGATGATCTCGGCCTGACCCGCCACGCGGATGCGGTCGCCCAGCCGGGTGATCGCCACCTTGTGCGTCTCGTCCATGATGGTCGACTGCGGCGCGGCGTCGGAATCGGTCACCGGCAGAGTGATGGAATAGCCCTTGATCGGGTAGATCGGCACCTTGATCCCGACCTGCTTCAGCAGGATCGGCGCAAAGGGCCCCATGCAGCAGACAAACGCATCCGCCGTCTCGGTGCCGTGGTCGGTGCGGACGCTGGCGATGCGCCCATCCTTCATCCCCAGCCCCATGATCGTCACGCCATAGCGAAAGGTGACACCCTTTTCCTCGGCCTTCTTCGCCAGGGCTTGGGTGAACATCCGGCAATCGCCTGTGCGGTCGGCGGTCAGCCGCAGGCCGCCCACGAATTTCTCGGCGACGTGGGCCAGGCCCGGTTCGGCAGCGATGCAGCCGTCGCGGTCCAGCACCTCGAAGGGCGAACCGAACTCGGCCAGCACCTCCTGGTCGGCCTTGGAACCCTTGAGCTGCTTTTCGGTGCGGAACAGTTGCAGGGTGCCGCGCTCGCGCAACTCGAAATCCATCGGCATTTCCGCCATCAGGTCGGTCAGCGCGCGGCGGCTGTAATCGGACACGCGCACCATGCGCGCCTTGTTCACGCGATAGGCGGTCTCGTTGCAATTCGCCAGCATCCGCAGGCCCCAGGCCCACATGGTCGGGCTGATGAGCGGCCAGATGAACAGGGGGCGGTGGCGCATGAACAGCCACTTGATCGCCTTCTTTGGCACGCCCGGCGCCGCCCAGGGCGAGGTCATGCCGTAGCTGAGTTCACCGGCATTGGCATAGCTGGTCTCCATGCCGGGTTCGCGCTGGCGGTCCAGCACGATCACCTCGGCACCGGCCCGCGCCAGATACCATGCAGTGGTGACGCCAAGCACGCCGGCGCCGAGGACAACGATCTTCATGGTGTTTTCCCCCGGATCGCTCAACAGGCGGCAGTGACGATGATCTCGACCTTGAGCGCGGGGCGGGCGAGTTTCGCCTCGCCGCAGGCCCGCGCGGGGGCGTGACCCTCGGGCACCCAGGCGTCCCAGACCGCGTTCATCTCGGCGAAATCGTCCATGTCGGCCAGCCAGATGATGGCCTGCAACATCTGTTCCCGTGACGATCCCGCCTTGGCCAGCAACGCATCGACCCGTGCTAGGCAGTCGCGCGTCTGTTCCGTCACCGCCTCGCCATCGCCGACCTGACCGCAGAGATAGGCGACACCGTTATGCTTGACGATCTTGCTCATCCTCGTGCCGGTGTCGATCCGTTCGATCATGGTCGTTCTCCTGTCCCTATTCCGCGGCGTCCTGCCCCGGATTGTCCATCGCCG
Organism: Thetidibacter halocola; assembly: GCF_018224955.1. Classification (GTDB taxonomy): domain Bacteria; phylum Pseudomonadota; class Alphaproteobacteria; order Rhodobacterales; family Rhodobacteraceae; genus Thetidibacter; species Thetidibacter halocola. The sequence goes on along the minus strand of NZ_JAGTUU010000003.1, from coordinate 207,080 downwards.
CGAGTTCGCCCAGCGTCACGGGTTTCAGCGGCGGCCTGATCCGATAGTAACCCGTTTCATCGGGGGTCTGTCCATTGGCCTGTGCCAGAATTCCCGTCACGGTCAGGCCGCAGTAGCGCCCCTGGCACGGTCCCATGCCCGCCCGGCCAAAGGCCTTGGCCTGGTTCGGGCCGGTGCAGCCCAGCCCTGCATGGGCGCGGATCGTGCCGGCCGTCACCTCCTCGCAACGGCAGACGATGGTGGCGTCGGCGGGGGCCAGCGCCTGCGCAAAGGGCGGATAGGCCGCGTCGAGGAAGGGGCGGATCGCGCGATCCTTGTCCAACGCCCGGTGCAGCGAGCCGGCCCGTGCGTCGCGCTGCTCCCGCGTGAGATGGCCCGTTTCGCAGGCGGCATGCAGCGCCGCAAGGCGACCAGCGATCTCGGCCACCGTCGCCCCGCCGATCCCGGCGCCGTCGCCCGCGATCATCAGGCCGGGCACATCCGTCGCACCCCAGTCGTCGACCTGCGGCAAGAAACACTGCTGCGCGGTGTTCCAGCGATGCGTGACACCCAACGACCGCGCCGCCTGCGTGTTCGGCACCACGCCATGATGCAGCAGGACCGTGTCGCAGACGATGCGGTGCGCGCGGCCAGCGGCGTGAAAGGTGATTGCCTCGGCCCGGTCCGCGCCCTCGATGGCGATTTGCGTCGCGCCCGTGTGGCGCGGCACTCTGGCGCGGGTAATTTCCGCCAGCAGCTTCAGACCCTTGGCCAATGTCCAAAAGCCCCGCAGCGCGCCACCCAGATGGCGCATCGCGCCCATCATGTCGCCCCGTGTCTGCGTTTCGACCAGCGCCAGCGGCGGCGTGCCCGCCCGCACCATCTGCGCCGCGATCAGGTAGATCAGGGGGCCGGAGCCCACCAGGACGGCCCGGCGCGGCACCACGCCCGACTGTTTCAGCAGGATCTGCGCAGCGCCTGCGGTCATGACTCCGGGCATCGTCCAGCCCGGCACGGGCATCGGGCGCTCCAGCGCGCCGGTGGCCAGCAGCACCCGCGCGCCCGAGACCTGCGCCCCCTTTCCATCCTGCGTGTAGGAGACGCGAAAGCCCTCCTCGATGGCCCAGACGACCGCACCCGCCAGGTGCTTGATGCGGTCATGGCGCAAACCCGCCGTCAAGCCGGCGCCATGGGCGAAATCGGCGCCCAGGATCGCGCCGCGACGGACCATCGCGCGGTCCACGTCGCGATAGATCTGCCCGCCGGGGCGCTTCTGCTCGTCCAGCAGCGCCACAGACAGGCCCGCCTCGGCGGCGGTAGCAGCGGCGGCCATTCCGGCCGGTCCCGCGCCGATTACCACCAGGTCACGTGTCATCCTCTGCCCCCGCCTCATGCGGGCGCGCGATCTGCAAGCCCTCTGTCACCTCGATCATGCAGGCCTGCCGCACGATGCCGTCGATCTCGACCAGGCAGTCGAAACACGCCCCCATCATGCAGAACGGCCCGCGCGGCGCGCCCGAGACCGGCGTTCGGCGGAACACGCCCTCGCCCGCCGCCAGCAGTGCGGCGGCCAGGTTCGCGCCCTCGGGCAGGTCCAGCGTCCGGCCGTCGAAGGTCACGGCGACCGTCGGCGCGTCGTCGAGTTCAAGAAACGGCGAAACGGTCTTCACTGAACACCTCCAGGTCCGGGGCGGCCTGCGTGCCCTCCAGCCAGTCTGGCAGAAGGCGGGCATGCACGGCGGCAAGGGTGATGCCGCTATGACAGGTCACGAGGAAGGCGCCCGGCATCTCGCGGCTTTCCTGGTAGATCGGCAGCCCGTCGGGAGAGAGCACGCGCAGCGCGCCCCAGCTGCGCACCAGCTGCGCCCGGGCCAGCGCGGGATAGGCGGCGATGGCCTCGGCGGCGAGGCCCGACAGGCCCGGTTGCGTCACCCGGTCGTCAAGCCCGACCTCTTCGTTCGTCGCTCCGATCTGGATGCCGCCCTCGTCCACCTGGCGGGCGATCAGCGAGGGGCGATTGATGAGTTTCGGCAGTTTCTCGGTAATCAGCACCTGCCCGCGCTGCGGCCTGACCGGCGCCTTGAAGCCCATCGCGGGGCCAAGCGTTGCCGCGCCCAGACCGGCGGACAGGATCACCCGATCCGCGCCGATCACGGTGCCGTCGGCACAGGTCACGCGGAAGCCATCAGGCTTCGTGACGCCCGTCACCGTCTTGCCGGTCAGCACCTGCCCGCCCATCCGCCGCACGTCTGCGGCCAGCGCGCGCAGCAGTCTCAAGGGGTTCGCGTGCCCATCCTGGTGATGCAGGATCGCGCCCACGACCTTCGGACCGATATGCGGCTCTTCCTTGCGCAGGGCGTTGTGGCCCAGCACCTCGAACGGGTAATCTCCGCCCAGCTTGGCCTTCAGGATCTCGTATTTCTCGACCGTTTCGGCCAGCGTTTCCTCGGAGAAATGCAGGTCGTAGCCGCCCTTCTGTTCCAGCGGAACAATCGTGCCGGCGTTCTCGCCCAGTTCAGCGGCGAAATCGGCCCAGAGCGCGGCGGATTGCTGCGACCAGCGGGCGTAGCGCGGCTGCTTCATGCCCTTGGACTGCACCCAGACCAGGCCGAAATTGCCGCGGCTGGCGCGAAAGGCGCCGTCGTCGCCGTCGATCACGGTCACGCGGCGGCCGCGCGACAGCAGCCCCCAGGCCACCGACAGGCCGACGACACCACCGCCGATGATCGCGTAATCCGTGTCCATGAGGGTCTCCCTTGTGGCTGGGGGCGGCACGGCGCCGCCCCCGCCTGCGGTCCTTACTGGCCGACCTTGTCGAGGATCGCCTGGCCCCAATCGGCGCCCACATCCTCGAGCACCACGGGCCACACATCGCTGCGCACCTTGGCCGCCATCGCGGAAAGCTGCTCGGGTGTCAGCGCGACCACGGTGGTGCCCAGATCGTCGGTCAGCTTCTGTTCCCAGGCGGCCTGATCGGACTCGGCCACGGTCCAGCGCTGCGCCTCGAAGGCAGCCGCGGCGGCCTTGAGCGCCTCCTGGTCCTCGGCGTCGAGTTCCGCAAGCGAGCCGTTCGAGATGATCATGTACCAGACCTCGAAATGGGTATTCGCAGGGATGTAGGCCTTGGTCACGTCGCGGAACGAGGCGTAATAGCCCTCGGCCCCGGACCCGATCACGCCATCGACGACGCCGGTCTGGATCGCGGTGAACGCCTCGGAGAAGGGGATCGGCGACGGGATGTAGCCCAGCGCCTCGCCGGTCAGCTGGAAGGACTTGATGCCGGGCACGCGCACCTTGATGCCGTTGGCGGCGGGCTCACCGGGATTGACCGGGTCGGTGTTCAGCGAGATGCCGCCGAAATAGACCGGATAGGCCGCCAGCATGGTGATGTCCTGCTCGGCGTAGAGGTCTGCCATGACATTGCGCACCGGGCCGTCGGGCCCGTAGATCTTGCGCGCCTCTTCCCAGTTGCTGGCGAGGAAGGGGAACGAGCTGATCTGCATCCGGCGGTCGGCGGCGGTGCCGGCGGGCTGGGTCGCCATGTCGATGGCGCCCACGCTGATGCGTTCCTGCACGGTGGTGTAGTCGCCCAGCGCCGAGGCCGGGAAGATCTCGATCTTGACGTCGCCGCCGGTCGCGGTGTCGACCTGGGCCGCGAAGGCGCGCAGTTCCTTGTCGATGGTGGCGTCCTGCGGGCGGACATGGCTCATCTTCAGGTCGGCGGCATTGGCGATACCGGCCAGCGCGAACAGCGCGGCGGCGGCGGTGGTGGTCAGGAAGCGGGTCATGGTTGGTCTCCTTGGTTGCGGGTCGGGAATTGCGGTCAGTAGCCGAAAAGGCGCGGCAGGAAGAGCGACAGGTCGGGCCAGAGCGAGGTCAGGAAGACCACCGGCACATAGCCCGTGACGATCAGCATCATCGCGGGCGGGATCACCTTGGTGACCTTCACGTTGCCGATCCGGGCGCCGAGATAGAGGATCGAGGCATAGGGCGGCGTCACGCCCCCCATTGCCGTGTTGACGCCCATGATCGCGGCGAACTGCACCGGGCTGACGCCGATCGCGGTCATCAGCGGCAGCAGCAGCGGCGCGATCAGGATGATGGCGGTCACGTCGTTCACCACCATGCCCACCAGGAACAGCAGGATGTTGATGAAGATCAGCAGCAGGACCTTGTTCTCGGTGATGCCGAAGATCGCGCTGACCAGTTGCTGCGGGATGCTTTCATAGACGAACATCTGGCCGAGGATCATCGAGAAAAGGATCATGACCATGATCGCGCCCACCGCTGTCGCGGCCTCTTTCCCGGCCATCAGGAAATTGTCCCAGCGCAGGCCCTTGTAGATCAGGAAGCCCACCGGGATCGCGTAGATCACCGACAGGGCGGCGGCCTCGGTCGGCGTCATGATGCCGCCATAGATGCCGCCGAGGATCATCACCGGCATCAGCAGCGCCGGAAAGGCGTGGATTCCGCGCTTGGTCACTTCCGAGGTCAGCTCGGAAAAGGTCGGCTTTTCATCGAGATGCAAGTTGAACTTGCGGCTCATCCAGAGGTTCACGACCGAGAAGTTGACCATGATCAGCAGCCCCGGCCCCAGCGTCGCCAGGAAACAGGCGAGGATCGAGGTATCCGTCACCCAGCCATAGACGATCATCGTGACAGACGGCGGGATCAGCAGGCCCAGGATCGAGGAATTGGCGATCAGGGCGGTGGCGTATTCGCGGGGATAGCCGCGCTTTTCCATCTCGGGGATCAGCAGCGGGCCGATGGCGGCGATGCCGGTCAGGCCGGAGCCGGAAATCGCCCCTATCACCGCGCAGGATACCGCCGCCACCACGCCCAGCCCGCCGCGAACATGCCCGATGAAGGCGTTGACGAAGCGCAGCAGCGAGGCGGCTATGCCTGACTCTGACATGATCGTGCCGGCCAGGACGAACAGCGGAATGGCCAGCAGAACCGGGTTGCCCATCTGCTGGAATCCCCAGATCATCATGCCTTTCATCGTCACGTCGCCGATGAAATACATGACCATCAGAGCCGCGCCGAAACAGTAGGGCAGCGGCACGCCCAGCGTCAGGGTCAGCACGAGGACAGCGATGGACAGAAGCGCGATCTCGATCATTGTTCGGCGCCTTTCGCCAGGATGCGGACATGGGACCAGAGGTGAACCAGCGTGTAGAGCATCATCAGCCCCAGCCCGATCACCAGCGCCACGTCGGAATAGAAGGTCGGGATGTAGAGGGTCGGGCTTTCCTTCCAGACGCGCCAGGAATAGCGCGTGAAATCCCACGCCCAGGACAGCAGCCACAGGCCCACGGCCAGGCTGATGATCTCGCCCACGATGGCGAGGATCGTGTGCTGGCGCGGCGTCTTCAGCCAGATTTCCAGCACGTTGGCGCGGATATGGGTGTTCTCGCGCGAGGCGTTCACCGCGCCCAGCATGTAGAGCCACAGCGTCGGATACAGCATCGTCTCTTCCAGCCCCATGACAGGGATCTGAAGCACGTAGCGCGTGACGACCTGCACGAACTGGCCCAGGGCCACGACGCCGATCAGCGCGGTCAGAAGGTATTTCGAGAATCTGTCCATCCGTCCCCCTTCCGGAGTCGTTGCTGCCGGATGCGTGGGATTTCACTGGACATGGCGCATAAAATCAATTTCAAAAAATCTGTAACATCATCAATTCAGTTTATGGATTGCGCAATGAACCTCTCGATCCGCCAGCTTGTCACATTCCGCGAAGTCATGCGCAGCGGCTCGATCAGCCAGGCCGCGCGCACGGTCGGGCGCACCCAGCCCGCCGTCAGCGCCATGATCGCCACGCTGGAGGACGAGTTGGGCTTCGCGCTGTTCCTGCGCGAACATGGCAAGCTGACGCCGACACCCGAGGCGCGCTTTTTCCTCGAAGAGGCCGAGGCGATCCTTGCCCGGCTGGAACGCACCAAGGAAACGCTGGGCCGGATCGGCACGCTGCGATCGGGCACGCTGCGCATCGCCTGCCACCCGGCGGCGTCGGGGTTCTTCATGCCACGCCTGCTGACGCGCTTTGCCAAGGACAAGCCGGGGCTGGAGTTGGCGCTGATCATGCGCTCGTCGGGGGTGATCGAGGATCTGATCGCCTCGCAGCAATACGATATCGGCTTTGCCGAGACGCCCGTGCCGCGCGCCTCGATCCATCAGCGCGATTACGATCTCGAATGCGTCTGCGTCCTGTCGCAAGACGATCCGCTGGCGGCGCGCGAGGTGTTGATGCCCGCCGACCTCGACGGCAGGCCGATGGCGATCCTGTTCGAGGCCCACACCACCGCCACCCAGACCGAGGCCGCCTTTCAAGCAAGCGGCCACTCGTTCAACAAATATCTGGAGTTGCGCACCTTCCTGCCGGGCCTGCAATTCGTGGCCGAGGGGCTGTGCATCATGATCTGCGACATGATCACGGCCTATAGCCACCTGGTGCAGAACCCCGGCCCGTCCGGGCTGTGCATCCGCCGCTTTCGCCCGCGCATCTCGAACAGCGTGTCGATCCTGACGCCCGGCTATGCCACGCCGTCACTGGTGACGCAGGCCTTCATCGCGGACCTGTCGCAGGCGCTGGAACGGATGCCGGACGAGATCGAAAAGGCGTTGGCGGCGCCCTGAGCCCGGCTCAGGCGGTCAGCGTCTCGCGCTCGGTCGTTACGGCGCGCTCGACCAGCTTGCGGAACCGCAGCGCGCCCGCATCCAGCCCGAGGTTGAGGACGGGCGTAGCGGCGTCCTTCATGCCCGTGTGCACGTCCTCCAGCACGGCCTTGTCCTCGTTGAAGGCCATGGTCGCGCCCTCGAACATGCGCTGCGATACGGCCTCGTCATCGGCACGGGCGTTGCGGTGCTGGAACCAGAAATACAGCGTATGATCCGCATCGACCGGCGTCATGAAGTTGTAGGAGAAGTTGACGAAGGCCGCCTCGGGCAGCGCGTCGTCATCGCCACCGGTTCCGGCAGGCGTGTAGATCGACTTGTTGATCGCGGTCGATGGCACGCGGCATTCATAGTGCTGCTTGCGGTCACAATGCCCCTCGAATCCCATGAGCTGCTGGTAATAGGGCGGCGCGGGCCGGTCCGGGATCCAGCGCCAGACGATCACATGGTCGTGGCCTTCGGTGATCTGCAACGGCACGTTGTCGGTGCCCGCTCCGGCGAAGGAGGTGACGTGCACCCAGGCCACGTGCGACGGGTCCAGCAGGTTGTCCGTGACCCAGAGATAGTTGCAGGCGATGTCCAGCGCGCCGCGCCGAGTCTTGCCCCAGGTGGGATCGTCGTAATGTGGAATGTCGATCAGCCGCGCGGGATCAGCCAGCGCTGCATCGCCCGGCCAGATCCAGACAAAGCCGTATTTCTCGGCCACCGGATAGGAGATCACGCGGGCACGTTTAGGCACCGCATCCGCCTGCGTCGGCGCGGCGACGCAGCGCCCCGCCCCGTCGAAGGTCAGCCCGTGATAGCCGCACACCACCGTATCGCCCTGCAAGGCGCCCTTGGACAACGGCAGCTTGCGGTGCGGACAGGCATCCTCCAGCGCAACCGGGGTGCCGTCCTCGCGCCGGTAGAACACGATCTTGCGCCCGAATAGCGTCAGCGGTTTCAGCGCGCGGCCGAAATCCTCGGCCCGGCCGGCGACGTACCAGAAGTTGAGCGGATAGTCGTCCGAGAACATGGCATCATCCTTTCGCGGGCGGCGTTGCGCCGGAACCTGCGGCATGGTTTATCATTACGAAACAGTTTGCATGAGAGGCAAGGGCCGCCCGATGGAACAGCGCGTCGACATGCATGCCCATTTCTACGGCGGCGGACTGGTCGAGATGTTGCAGGCAAGGCAGTCCCGCCCCTGCCTGCGAACACGCGCCGACGGCTCGGCCGGCATGCTGGCGATGAACGGCGAGTTTCCATTCAGCCCCGCCTATCATGACATATCGGTGGGGCTGGCGCAGATGGACCGGCAGGGCCTCAGCCACCGGATGCTGACCTTTCCGGGCGCGCTCTGTCTCGACATCCAGCCCGGTGCCGAGGTCGCGCAGGCCATATCCGCCTTCAACACCCATCTCGCCGGGCTGCGGCAGGAAACCGGCGGTCGCATCCTTGGACTGGGCGGGTTGCCGCTGGCCGACATGGACCTGGCGGTGGCCGAGGTTCGGCGTATCAGGCGCGACCTCAACCTGCCCGGTATCATCCTGCCGGGCGACTGTTTCAACTCGGTCGCAGAGGCGCGCAGCCTGGCGCCCATCCTCGAGGCCGCGAACGAGACCGGCTGCCTGGTGATGATCCATCCCGGCCCGAGGGTCGGAGGGGCCCCGCCCGACCCGGCGGCGGATTTCCCGCAATACCGGACCTCGGCCGTGGCGCTGCAATCGCAGATCGCGCAGACCGCGCTGACGCTGATCCTGTCGGACATCCAGCACCTCTGGCCGCGCCTTGCCTTCCAGGTGGTGAACCTGGGCGGCACCCTGCCCTTCATCATCGAACGGCTGGAGTCGATCGGCCGGCACCGCAACCCCGACATGCCCTTTCCCACCGCGCGGCTGCGCAACCTGTGGTATGATTGCGCCTCGCTCGGGCCCCGTGCACTGGAGGCGGCGGTGGACCTGTTCGGCGCCGACCGGATCTTTCTGGGATCGGACTGGCCGATCTTTGTCGACGATCCTTACACCCATGCGCTGGAGCCGGCGCGGCTCGACCCGGAGGACAAGGCGCGCATCGCCGGCCTCAATGCACTGGAATTGATCGCCTCGCTCGACCGCTGAGCGCCTCACGCGCCGATCCGGTCCAGCAGCGCGCCCATGATCCCCACGTCCCGCGCGGGATGGGCAAAGGCGGCCGCGGCACAGGGATACTCGGCCAGCAGCGACGCCGCGCCCGGCACGCGGTCGGGATGCAGCACGCCATCCTCCCAGACCTTGAACCCGTCGACCTCGACCGTGGGATCGAGCACGTTCCACGAGATCTCGCCGGGGGGTTGGGTGCCGCAAGTGTGGAAATGCAGGATGCGCGGATTGCCGAAGGCGCCGCCGCTCCAGCGCAGGAAATCGGCCTCGACCGGGTTGGCAAAGGCGCAGCCGGGATGGATGCCCGCATGCCAGGAATGCACCGCGTCGCGGTCGATGCCGAACCGTTCGGCAATATCGGTGTAATGCGCCTCGGCCATTGCGACATCGACCGGGCTGCCGCCGAAGCCGGTCAGGCGCCCTTCGCGGAAATGGGCGATCAGCCGTCCCTGCGTGCCGATCCCGTAAGGCTCGTAATAGCGCGAGCCAGTGCCCATCAGGAACCCCGCCAGCACCACGCGGCCCGAAAAGCCCTGCGCCGGAACCGGCGCGAAGGTCGACATGGGAAAGCGGATGATCGACACGTCGTCGGGCCCGTGCAGCGCGGCGCCCGGCCCCGGCCCCGCGAAATCTGTGCCGCGCGGGCAGGTCACGCGGATATGGCCTGCCGCGAACAGCATGTCGTCCAGCGCATGTTTCAACCCGAGGAAGGCGCGGTAATCGGCGGCACCAAAGGCAGAGGCCAGCATCGGCAGGTCAAGCGCGTAACAGACGACGGCGCGGATGCCCTTCGGCATCTCGCGGAACCGCACCTGGTCGCCCAGCCGGGCGCAGAAGATCGTGCAGTCGGCCTCGGACATGAGGGTGGTCAGTGGCTCTCCCAGCCCATCGACGGCATGGCAAAAGGGGACGCGGTGCAGGTCGGTGTCGATGCCGCGCGCGCGGGCCGCCGCAGCCACGGCACCACCGATCCGACCGTCGTAGTAATCGCTGCCCGCCTCCTCGACCACCACCAGCCGGTCGCCCGCGCGCAACCCCGCACAATGGCCCAGCAGGTTGGTCATCGCGGCGTCGAGGGTGAAATCAAGGCTCATGGGCGCCTCACAACTTTCGGGATGCGACCAGTCTAGGGGCTCTCGCACGTGCGGCAATTCCGCTTGCATAATGTGAACCATTAGTGATGCTGATGGAATGCGTCCCTTGCCTTACCCCTCGCTGCGCGTGTTCGAGACGGTCGCCCGGCTGCACAGTTTCAGCCGCGCGGCCGAGGACCTGGGCATGACGCAATCCGCCGTCAGCCAGCATGTGCGCGCGCTCGAGGACTGGACCGGCTGTCAGCTGATCGCGCGCGGCGCGCGCCGGTCGATCGCCACGCAAGAGGGCGCGCGCCTGGCCGAGGCGGTGGCCGAGGGGCTGGGCCGGATCGATGCGACGCTGGAGGCGCTGCAAGCGACGCGGCGGCGGACGGTGGTGAACATCGCCTGCCCGCCGGGTTTCGCGGTCAACTGGCTGTTTCCGCGCCTGCTGAACTTCGATTCCGAGCATCCCGACATCCCGGTGTCGATCTCGACCCGCACCGGGACCGATCCGGGCGATGGCGAGGGCGCCGATGCGGCAATCCGCTATGCCGCCGCACGACCGCGGGGGATGCATGCGGAACGGCTGTTCGGCGAGCGGGTCTTTCCGGTATGCACACCTGATCTGGGCCGGCGGCTGAAATCGGTGGCCGACCTCGGGCGGCACACGCTGCTGGTCGACACGCACGATCCCGGCCCGCATCGCCCGCCGACCTGGGAAAGCTGGGCGGAGGAGACCGGACAGACCCTGCCCGCCGCCCGCACCCGCCGCTTCGGCCAGTCGAACCTGTCGATCCAGGCCGCGATCGAGGGCGCGGGCGTGGCGCTGGGGCGAGAACCGCTGGTGATGGATGCGCTGGCGGCGGGGCGGCTGGTGCGGCCCTTTCCGCAGGAAGGCAGCTCGCGCTTTCACTACTGGTTCACCTGCCCGCCCGCCGCGCTGGAGCAGCCGCACCTGCGGGATTTCCGCGACTGGCTGCGCCGCGAGGCCGCCGCGCTTGACGGCGGCGCGGTGCACGGCAACTAAGGGGAGCGGGCTCTTTGCCCCGCCTGACGCGAAAGGGAACGGCATGGCACGCGGGCGCGACCTGAGACAGGGCTCGATCCCCGGACATTTCCGCGCGCTTGCGGTGCCGGCAGCGATCGGCATGATGTTCGCGACGCTCTACAACGTGGTGGACATCTGGTACGCGGGCCTGCTGTCGACGACAGCACAGGCGGGGCTGGCGATCACCTTTCCGGTCTTCATGCTGCTGGTGGCCTTCGGCGTGGGTCTGGGCAGCGCCATGTCGGCGCTGGTGGGCAACGCCATTGGCGCGGATGACGCGGATGCCGCGCGCGAGACCGCCTGCCAGGGACTACTGTTCGGCACGGCGCTTTCATTGACGCTGGGTATCGGCGGCATCTGGGGCGCGCCGGCGATGCTGTCTCTTGTGTCGGAACCGGGCGCCTATCGCGACGCCGCCAATGCCTACATGGCGGTTCTACTTTGGGCCGCCGCGCCCTTCCTGCTGGCCTTTGCGGGCAACGGCATCCTGACCGCGCAGGGTGATACCGAGTCGATGAAGCGGGCGCAGATCGCGGCCTTCTTCGCCAATCTCGTGCTGAACCCGCTGTTCATCTTCGGCATTCCGGGGCTGGTGCCGGGGATCGGCTTCAACGGGATTGCCCTGTCGACGCTGGTCAGCCAGACTGGCGTCATGGGCTTCATCCTGTGGCGGGTCATGGCGTCGGATGTCATGGCGGGCGCGCGCGTCTGGCGACCCGACCCGGCGCGCTGGCAGGCCATCGCGGCACAGGCGCTGCCCTCGACATTCGCCATGGTCATCATGCTGATCGCGGGCTTTGTCGTGCAGTTGTTCCTCAAGGGGTTCGGCCCCGCAGCGCTGGCCGCCTATGGAGTGGGCCTGCGGATCGAACAGCTGATCCTGCTGCCCGGTTTCGGCCTGACCGGCGCGCTGCTGCCCATCGCGGCGCAGAATTTCGGCGCGGGCAACCATGAGCGGGTGCGCGAGGCGTTCTTCTTCTGCGTCAAGGCGGGCGTGGCCCTGATGGCCTGCGGATCGGTCGTGCTGTGGTTCGCGGCCCGGCCCATGGTCGCGCTGTTCAGCGACGACCCCGAGGTGATCCGGCTGGGCGGCGATTACCTGCATGTCGACGGGTTCATCCTGCCCGTCTACCTTGTGCTGTTCGCCACCAATTCGCTCTTGCAGGCGCTGAAGCGCCCGGTGTCGACGGTCTGGATCGGACTGTGGCGGCAGGGGATCGCGGTGGCGCTGTTCTGCTGGCTTTACGTCGAGGTGATGGGCCTCGGCACCTGGGGCGTCTGGTTCGGCATCGCCACCGCCGTGTCCACCGGCCTGATCCTGTCGCTGGCCGTGGCCGAGCGCGTGGCGCGCCAGCACATGGGCGGGCTGTTCACCGCCGCTCGCCCTCAAGCCGCCTGAACAGCAGCGACAGGCCGAAACACAGCAGGAAATACAGCGCGGCCGTGGTCAGCCATGCCTCGAAGATCATCCTTGTGGACGAGACCAGTTCCACCGTCTTGTAGGTCAGTTCCTGCACCGAGATCAGCGAGATGATCGAGCTGTCCTTGACCAGCGAGATGAACTGGTTCGACATCGGCGGGATGACCTTGCGCAGCGCCTGCGGCAGCACGACAAATCGCATCTCGTCGCCCCAGCCCATGCCGATGGCGCGCGCCGCCTCGCGCTGGCCGCGCGGGATCGACTGGATGCCGGCGCGCACGATCTCGCCGACAAAGGCGCTTTCGAACAGCGCCAGCACCAGCACACCCGAAATCATCGACGGGAACCGCCGCATGTCGCCAAAGAAGAATTCCCACATTTCGGGGTTCTCGGACCGGGCGATGCCGCGCGCCCAGCGCTCGATGTCGAAGGCAGCGACGATCTGTTCGGACAGGAAGAAGTAGAAGATGAAGATCACCACGACGGGCGGGATGTTGCGCAGGAATTCGAGGTAGGTGCGCGCCAGCATCCGGATTGCGAGGTTCGTCGAACAGCGTGCGATGCCCAGGATCGTGCCCAGGATCAGCGCCAGGATGCTGGCATAGATCGAGATGCGGATCGTGGTGATCAGCCCTTGCAACAGCAGGTTGGCGACCCAGCGTCCGTCCTCCTCATCCCAGCGCAGGATGTAGTTGGGGATGCGGTCCCACTGCCACTTGTAGTTCAGCGTGCCCGAGATGCGGAACCAGATCACGGCGAAAAACCCCGCGAGAACCGCGAGGATCAGCCAGTCGATCCAGTGAAGGGAACGTTTCCTGCGCCGCATGGGGCCTCCGCAAGGGTGGCCCGGCCCTGGTCGGGCCGGACCGGGTCAGGTCACTGGGACACCATGGCTTCCCACTCGTTGCCCTTGAACCAGTAGTCGTGCCGCTCCTTCAGCCAGCCGGAACGCCATTTCTGGCCGATCCAGTTGTTGAAGTAGTTGGATGCGTCCGGGTCGCCCTTGCGATAGGCAAAGGCCTCGCCGCGCGCGTCCCAGACCTGGTCGAAGGGGACGGTGAGCGTCTCGGGATAGTTGCGCGCCTCGCGCGAGGGCGTGGGTTCGGACGCCATCGTGGCATGGGCATTGCCGTTCAGCACCTCCTGCGTGGCGGCGCCGTCCTCGTCGAACTGCAACAGCGTCGCGTCGGGGAACATGCGCTGGATCACCTGCACCGGCGTCGCGCCGCGGCGGGCGGCAAAGGTGACTTCGGGCTTGTTGAAATCCTCCAGCGTGAAGCCGTCGGTCATGCTCTTGTTGGCGAGGATGGTCAGGCCGGAGAAGGCATAGGGCTCCGAGAAGTTGACGGTCAAGTTGCGCTCGGGCGTGATCGACATGCCCGAGATGATGACGTCGAACTTGCCCGCCACCAGGGCCGGGATGATCCCGTCCCAGGCGGTCGGCACGAATTCCACGTCGACGCCCATGTCGGCGGCCAGTTGCCGGCCGACGTCCAGCTCGAAGCCGATCAGATCGCCGTTCTTGTCGCGCATCGACCACGGCACGAACAGCGACAGGCCGATCTTGATGACGCCGTTCTCCTTGATGGTCTCGATCACGCTTTCCGAGGAAAGCTGCTGGCGCGCGTCCTGCGCCACGGCGGGCAGCGCCACGGCGGCAGCCATAAGCGCGCCGATCCCGGCGGTCATCAGTCTTCTGGTCAGTGTCATGTTACCCTCCTTGTCGGGTTCTGGGGTCAGTCCGTCGTGTCAGTCGCGCACCGCGTGGCGTTTCTCCAGCAGGCTTGCGAAAGCAGAGATGAGCAGCGTCACGGCCAGGTAGACCGCGGCGATGGTGAACCAGATCTCGAAACTCATGTAGGTGTCCGAGATCAGGTTGCGGCCGATGGTCGTCAGCTCGGCCACCGCGATCACGCTGACGATGGCCGAGCTTTTTATCATGTTGACGACCTCGCCGGTCATCGGCGGCAGCATGAAGCGCACCGATTGCGGCAGGACGATCCAGCGATAGACCTGCCCGCGCGTCATGCCGATGGCCGAGGCGGCCTCCCACTGGCCCTTTGGCACGGATTCGATCCCGGCGCGGAAGATCTCCGAGATCAGCGCGCCGTGGAACACCGCGAGACAGGTGATGGAGGCGGTGTAGCGGTCCAGCCCGAAAATCGGGCCCATGACGTAGTAGAAGACGTAAAGCAGCACCAGCAGCGGCGAGTTGCGGACGATTTCCAGGAACACCCGCGCCACCGCCCGGCCCACCACCAGGTCCGACAGGCGCAGCAGCGCGACGACAAGGCCGATCACGGTGGCCAGCGCAAAGGCCAGCGTGGACAGGACCAGCGTGGCCACCAGACCCATCGGTATCTCGCCCCAGCGAAAGCCCTCGTCGCCCACGGTCCAGAAATAGCGCGGGATGCGATACCATTGCCAGTTGTAGCCCATCGCCGCCGCGCCCTCGAACGCGGCGCCGAGGATCAGAACCATCACCGCCAGGTAGATCAGCACCGAGACCGGGCGCGAGGCCACCGCCCGGCGCAACCGCAACCGCCGCGACGGGCGCCGTTTTCCGACCGGAAGGGACGCCGCGCGGTCCATCTCAATGATCCAGGATCTGGTTCAGGAACAGCCGCGCCCGCTCGCTGTCGGGGGCGGAAAAGAATTTCTCGGGCGGGGCGGCCTCGACGATGCGGCCGGCTTCCATGAACACGATGCGGTCGGCGACCTTGCGGGCAAAGCCCATCTCGTGCGTGACCACGACCATGGTCATGCCGGTGCCGGCCAGTTCCACCATCACGTCCAGAACCTCGTTGATCATCTCGGGATCGAGCGCCGATGTGGGCTCGTCGAACAGCATGATCCGCGGCTCCATGCACAGGGCGCGAGCGATGGCGACGCGCTGCTGCTGGCCGCCCGACAGTTGCGCGGGATACTTGTCGGCCTGTTCGGGGATGTGGACCCGGTCGAGGAACTTGCGGCCCAGCGCCTCGGCCTGCGCGCGGCCCATGCGGCGCACGCGGATCGGGCCGATGGTCAGGTTCTCCAGCACCGTCAGGTGCGGGAACAGGTTGAACTGCTGGAACACCATGCCGACATCCTGCCGAACGGCGCGGATGTTGCGCGTCTCTTCGTCCAGTTCGACCCCGTCGACGATGATCGAGCCCGTGTCATGCTCTTCCAGCCGGTTGATGCAGCGGATCATCGTCGACTTGCCCGAGCCGGAGGGGCCGCAGACCACCACCCGTTCGCCCTGGCGGATGTCGAGGTTGACATCGGTCAGCGCCTGGAACGGCCCGTAGAACTTGCACACGTCGCGCAGCGCGATGATCGGGGCGGGGTCTGTCACGGGCGACCCGCCCTGCACGGCCCGGCCTGTCGCGAAGGGATCGGACGCCCTGCCCTGCCTGCCTGCCGCACCGTCTGCCCCCATTCTGACCCCCCGCCTTTGATAACCACTATGCACAGGAATGCGCATGGATAAACAGTTTCGGCGGTGAATGGCGCTTCTGCCGCGGCGAAGGCCATGCTAGGGCTCAAAGGATCGGCACCGGCCGTGCAGGAGGGGGTATGGACGACGCAAGCCCGGAACCCGTCGCAGCCTTTGACGACCCGCTGGATATCGGCGCGGCCGTGGGCCATGCACTGCGCCGGCAGCGCGTCGCGGCGGGCCTGGCCATCCGCGAGTTGGGAAGGCTGTCGGGCGTCTCGTCGGCGATGATTTCGCGGATCGAGAACGGGCAGGTATCGCCCTCGCTGTCGACGCTGGAATCGCTGGCCCGCGCCATGCAGCTTCCGGTGATCGCTCTGTTCCAGAACACGCTGCGCACCGCCGACGTGACCTTCGTCAAGGCGGGCGCGGGGCTGGAGGCGCGGCGGTTCGCGCCCGGCCATGTGCACGATTACCGGATGCTGGCAAGTTTCGGAAACGGGCAGATGCGTTTTACCGCCGCCAGCGTCACGCTGGAACGCACGGGCAACGGCACCCACCCGGTCTACCATTCGCGCGGCTATGTCTTTCTGACCGTGACCGAGGGGCGCTGCCTGTATGCCTGCGGCGACGCGGAATACGCGATGGAGCCGGGCGATTGCCTGAGCTTCGACGCCCAGTTGCGCCACACCGTGCGCGAGGTCCTGTCGGAAACCGTCACCTTCGTCACCGTGGCGGCGCGGCCCGACTAGGCGCATCCCGCCACCCGGTCCAGCATGGCCGCGAACCAGTCCGCATGGCTGGCATCCACGCCGATTTCAAAGCCACCGGGCAGGCGACGGACCAGCGCGCGGATGCCGAAGGCCTCGGTGAAGGCGCAACCATCCTCGGGAAAGGCCGATGCGTGCAGGTCGAGCGGCGAGGCCACGGCCATGATCTGACCTGCGCCCAGACCGGTGATCGCGAAGAAGGTCAGCGTGTCGGACAGCGCCACGGCCTCGGGCAGCGCCCGTTCCAGCGTCTCTTCCTGCGCCAGCGGCGCCATGAGCAGCCAGCGCGCCGGGCCGGTCATCGCCAGCACCCGGTCGCCCGCCTGCGTCAGGCGCAGCGGCGCGGGCGGCGGCGGCAAGCCGGCATCGCCGGGCAGCGCGCCGCGCATCTCGAACAGCGCGCGCAGCGGCAGGCGGGTGATGGTCACGTCATACCGGGTCACGAGCGCAGCCTCTCGCCCGAGGGGTCATGGAAAACCGGCTCGCAAAGCGTGACCGCGACCGCGCCCTCGGGCAGGCGGACATGGGCGGTCTGGCCGATCCGCGCCCGCCCGTCCATCAGCAGCGCGAGGCCCAGCCAGCGATCCTCGACCACCGAGCGGACGCAGGCGGTGACGAACCCCTCGGTCGCCTCCTTGCGCCCCTGGGGCGTCAGCGGCGCGCCCTCGGGGACCTGCCGTTCGGGATCGACAGGGCGGAAGCCCACCAGTTCGCGCCGGGGCCGGTCGGACGACCGGCGCAGCAGCACCGACCGTTTGCCGATGAAATCCGCCGGTCCCTTGGCCATCGCCCAACCCATGCCGAGGTCGTAAGGGTCGGCCGTGCCGTCCACCTCGTGCCCCAGCGACAGGAACCCCTTTTCCACCCGCAGCACATGGTTGGCCTCGGACCCGATGGGCGCGATCCCCTGTGCCGCGCCCGCCTCCAGCACTGCCTGCCAGAGCGCGGGCAGATCACGGGGCCGCACGTTGATCTCGAAGGACAGCTCGCCGGTGAAGGACACCCGCGCCACCCGCGCCCGCAGCCCGGCCACACTGCCGTCGCGGATAGCCATGAAGGGGAAGGCCTGCCCAGACAGGTCGATATCCGTGCCCGCCGCGCGCAGCACGTCGCGCGCCAGCGGGCCGCAGAGCGTGGCATTGCCCCATTGCCCGGTGATGTTGGTGATCGTCACGTCCCAGTCGAGCCGCTCGACCTGTAACAGCTTTTCCAGCGCTTGCCCCACCGCGTCCGCATTGCCGGTCGAGGTGGAGACCAGGAACCGCCCCTCATCCAGCCGGAAGCACACGCCGTCGTCGAAGATCAGCCCGTCCTCCGTCAGCATCAGCGCGTAACGCCCCTGCCCCGGCCGCAGCCCCGACATGGGCCGCGTATAGACCAAGTCGAGGAACCGCCCGGCATCCGCGCCGCGCAGCAGGTACTTGCCCAGCGGCGCCCCGTCATAGACGCCCACGCCCTGCCGCACCGTGCGCGCCTCGCGGTCGACGGTCTGCTGGAAACTCTCGCCCTCGCGCGGGTAATAGCCGGGCCGCCGCCAGCGTGCGCCGGCCTCGTACATCACGGCGCCTTGCGCCTTGTGCCAGGCGGTCAGCGGCGTGTGGCGGTAGGGCAGCACGACCGGCCCGGCCTGCTGACCGGCGACCGCGCCGAAGTCCACCGGCGTATAGGGCGGGCGATAGGTGGTGGTGCCGATCTCGGGCGGGGTCAGGCCCAGGCGCTCGGCCACGGCGCCGACGATGGTCAGGTTGCCGGTCTTGCCCTGGTCCATCGCCATGCCGCCGGTCGTGTAGCGTTTGACGTGCTCGATGGCGCCATAGCCTTCGCGCAGGGCCAGTTCCAGGTCGGCCACGGTCACGTCGTTCTGGATGTCGACAAAGGCCTTGGCCCCCGCGCCCGGCACGGTCCAGAGCGGTTCGATCGCATAGGGCGCGTCCTCGGCCTGCGGGACCTCGGGCGCAGGCAGGCCCAGCGCCGCGCAGGCCGCCTCTGCCCCCTGCCGCAGCGCCTGGCCCAGCCCCGTCGCGCCCGCCGCCGCCCCCGCCGCCGTCACCGCCTGCGCGGGCCGGTCGGGGACAAAGGCCGACAGGGCGTCGTCCCAGCGCAGGGAGCTTCGGGATTGCGACCAGAGATGGACCGAGGGCGTCCAGCCGCCCGAGACCGCCAGCAGGTCGCAGGGGATGCGCCAAGACCGTCCCCCGGCGGTGACACTGACCGCGCGCAGACCGCGCGCGCCGTGGGTCTGGGTCACGAGATGACCCGGCAAGACCTCGATGCCGCGCACCTGGGCGCGCGCCGTCCCTGGCACCGATGCGCGGCTGTCCACGATGGCGGCCACGGCGATGCCCGCCGCCGCCATGTCCGCCGCGACGGTGTAGGCGCTGTCATTGTTGGTGAAGACCACCGCCCGCCGCCCGGGCCGCACCGCCCAGCGGTTCAGATGGGCCTGCACCGCCGAGGCGAGCATCACGCCCGGCCGGTCGTTGCCGTCGAACCCGATGATCCGCTCGATCGCGCCGGTCGCGACCAGCACCTGGCGGGCCCGCACCCGCCAGCCGCGCCCGCGCAGGCCGTCTGCCCGGGGCGCGCGTTCGTGCACCATCAGAAGGTTGTGTTCGCGATAGGCCCAGGCGGTCGCGTCCTGCAGGTGGGTGACATTGGGCATGGCGGCCAGTTCGGCCACGGCCCCGGCCACCCAGTCCAGCGCGTCCCGTCCGCCGATCGCCGCCTTGTGTGCCAGCAGCGATCCGCCTGCCTCGATCCCCTCGTCCATCAGCAGCACCCGCGCGCCCGCGCGCCCCGCCACCAGCGCCGCCATCAGGCCGGCGGGACCGGCGCCCGCGATCAGGAGGTCGGCATGGGCGTGCCGCGTCTCGTAACTGTCGTCGAAGGCAGGCGGCACCGCGCCAAGCCCTGCCGCGCGCCGGATCGCGGGCTCGAACAGGTGCCAGTCGGGCCATTTGAAGGTCTTGTAGTAGAACCCCGCCGGGATCAGCCGCGCGATCAGCTGGTTCACCGCGCCGAGGTCGAACCGCGCCGAGGGCCAGGCGTGAACGGCCCGCGCCGACAGCCCTTCGACCAGCGGCACGGTGGTGGCGATCCGGTTGCCCGAGGCCGCGTCGCCTTCGAGTTCCACCAAAGTCGCGGGCTCCTCGACCCCGGCGCCGATGATCCCCCGTGCCCGGTGATACTTGAAGCTGCGCGCGGTGATCCTCACGCCATTGGCCAGCAGCGCCGAGGCCAGGGTGTCGCCGTGAAACCCGGTGTAGTCCCGCCCGTCGAAGCGAAAGCGCAAGGGGCGCGACCGGTCGATCCGGCCCCGGGAGGGCAGGCGGTCACCGGCCATGGCGGACCTCGGCGATCTCGTGCGTCACGGTATGGCGCCGCAAGGTCAGCCAGGCGCCGCAGCCGCGCGCATGCCACCAGCGTTCCTCGACCCAGCCCAGCGGGTTCGGCGGCACGGTCAGCCAGTCGACCCACTCGGCATCCGTCAGCGCCGCCGGATCCGGGCGCGGCGCCAGCGCCGGGCCGCCATAGGCGAACTCGCTTTCGGTGCGCTTGCCGCAGAAGGGGCAGTCGATCAGCAGCATCGCTCTAGCGCGCCGTAGTCGTGCCGGTCTCGACCACGTAGTCGAGATGGCGAAAGCGGTTCAGGCCGAAGGGCGCTGTCAGCGGGTCGGGCCGCCCCGTGGCGATCAGGTGTGCAAGGCCCGCGCCCCCTGCCGGGATCGCCTTGTATCCCCCCCACCAGCCGGCGCTGACGATCAGGCCGGGAATGTCGGTTTTCGAGACGATGGGCGACGCGTCATGCGCCATGTCCAGGTGTCCGCCCCATTGCCGCAGCAGCTTCAGCCGGCGGAAGGCGGGGAACAGCTCCAGCAGCATGGCGACGGTGTGCTCGAAAACCCCCTGCTTGATGTCGCGGCGGAAGGACTGGCCGAGGTCGGGCGCTCCGCCGATCACCATCTCTCCCTTGTCGGATTGCGACAGGTAGACGCCCAGGTCGGGGCAGTTCACGATCACGTCCAGCGCCGGTTTCACCGGCTCCGAGACGAAGGCCGTCAGGTTGATCGTGCGCAGCGGCAGGCGCAGGCCCACGGTTTCGGTCAGCGTCGTGGTGTGGCCCGAGACCGCCAGCGCCACGATGGGCGCACGCACCGTGCCGCGCGGCGTCTCGACGCCCGAAATGGCGCCATCCGGGCCGCGCAAGAGCTGCGTCACCGGCGTCTTCTGGTGGATCTCGACCCCCAGCGCATCCGCCGCCCGGGCATAGCCCCAGGCAACCGCGTCGTGCCGGTTGACCGAGGCATCCGTGTGCACGGCGGCCCCCAGGATCGGCAGGCGGCTGTCCGGCCCGCCGCCCGTCAGCAAGGGCACGCGGCGGCGCAGCTCGTCCACCGATATGTCCTGGTATGTCGAGCCGTAGATGTCCATGATCAGCCGCCGCCTGCGCCGGTCGCGCACCATACCCCAGGTCTGGAGCACGTCGATCATCGTCCGTTTCGACTGCATCAGGTTGAAGTTCAGGTCGCGGGTCAGCCCGTCGTAGAGGTCCACCGACCGCACGTAGAACGGGATCGATTCGTCGCGCATGTAGTTCGACCGCACGGTGACCGTGTTGCGCGCCACGTTGCCGCCGCCCAGCCACCCCGCCTCCAGCACGGCGACATCGGTGATGCCGTGTTCCTTCGCCAGGTAATAGGCCGCCGCGAGGCCATGCCCGCCCGCGCCCACGATGATCGCGCTGTACCGGTCGCGCAAAGGTGGGCTGCGCCAGGCCGCCTGCCAGTTTCGGTGGCCGTTCAGCGCGTGGCGCAGCAGCGAGAGGGCGGAATAGCGTTGCATGACGCTAACCATATTTACCTTTAGTCACGCCCGTGCAACGCTTGATTGTGCTCCCACGCGACAAGGAGGCCCGATGACCGAACCCGTGCTGACCCCGATCACGCAGGCGCTGAACGACGGCGTCCTGACGCGCGCCGAGTTGAAGGCGCTGATGCGCCGGTCGGACCGGCCCGCGCTGATTCACCTTGCGCTGTGGCTGATGCTGCTGGGCGCGACGGGCACGCTGGTCTGGGCGAGCCTCGGCACGCTCTGGGTCTGGCCCGCGATGTTCGTGCACGGGATCGTGGTGGTGCACTTCTTCTCGATCCAGCATGAATGCGTGCATTACACGGTGTTCCGCACCCGCTGGCTGAACGACCTGGTCGGCTACATTTGCGGGTTGGTCATCATCCTGCCCAACCGCTTCTTCCGCTATGAACATTGCGACCACCACACCTATACCCAGCTGACCGGCGAAGACCCGGAACAGATCCCGATGCCGAAAACGCTGGGCGAATACCTGTGGTACATCTCCTCGGTGCCCTACTGGCGGGCCAAGTTCCAGGAGCTCGGCCGCCATGCCGCAGGCCGCCTGACCGAGGTCGAACGCGGCTTCATCCCGAAGGAAGAGCATCACACGATCTTCCTCGAAGCGCGGCTGATGCTGGCCTTCTACGCGTCGATCCTGCTGGCCTGCGTGGTCTTCGACTGGTGGGCGCCACTGTGGTTCTGGCTGATCCCTCTGTTTTTGGGCGAACCGGTGATGCGCTTCATCCGCATGACGGAACATGTGGGCCGCCCGGCGATCCGCGACATGAAGGAAAACACGCGATCGAACATGGTCAGCGCGCCGATGCGCTTCCTGTGCTGGAACATGAATTACCACGCCGAGCATCACTATGCCTCGTCGGTGCCCTACCACGCCCTGCCCCGGCTGCATGACAAGCTGAAAGGGTACGTCCATGTCGAGGAAGAGGGCTATCTCGGCGCCCATCGCGAGATCCTGCGCCACCTGTTCGGAGGCGGATCGGAGGGGCGCCGGGCATGAGCCGGGACAAGGTCTGGACGGACCTGATCGCGGTTTCCGCGCTGGAGTCGGGCGACGTGACGCCGGTCACGCTGGGGCATCGGGAACTGGCAGTCTACGACACGCTGGAGGGCGTCACCGTTTCTTACGCGCGCTGCACGCATGGCGCCGCGAACCTCTGCGACGGCTATTTCGACGGGCGGCGCATCGAATGCCCGCTGCACCAGGGCCTGTTCGACGCCCGCACGGGCCAGGCAGTGGCCGCGCCCGCCCGCGTGGCCCTGCGGATGATCGAGGCGCGGGTGCAGGACGGGATGGTTCAGGTCCTGATCTGACCGAGGAAATCCGCGTAGTCGCGCGCCACCGCCCGCGCGGCGGTGTCGATCAGGACGCGCCCCTGTTCCGGCGTCGCCAGCGCGGAATGCGATCCCACGCGCCCGTCGGGGAAATCGCGGCGATGTGCGTCGGGCGGGCCGTGGCGGTCGCCCGAATGGGCGCGGATGTAGTCGGCCGACAGCTTGCGTGGCGGGGTCTGCGCCGCCTCGGGCACCGGCAGCTGCCGGATCGCCGCCATGGTGATCGCCACCTCGGACGGCGTGGCATGCATCCCCTCCCAGTCGCCATACCAGTCGCAGCGCAGGGCGTTGACCGGCTCGAACTCCCACCAGCTTTTCAGGCGCAGGGGGGCTGCGGCGCGGGTCTCCAGTATGGCGCGCAGCGGCGACAGGTTCGCGCCATGCGCGTTTAGCACGTAGACCCCCGCGAACCCGTGGTGCAGCAACCCGTCGACCACCTCGCCCGCCAGCGCGGCAAAGGTCGCCTCCGAGATCGAGAGCGTGCCGGGAAAGCCCATGTTGAAGGGTGCGGGCGTCAGCGCGAGGGTCGGCGCTACCACCGCACCGCAAAGGGGCGCCGCGGCTTCGGCGATCACGCGGGCGCAGAAGGCATCGGTGCCGATCAGCCCCATAGGCCCGTGCTGTTCGGTCGAGCCGACGGGCAGGATGACGCCGCCGCCGCCCGCCACATGCGCCTCGGCCTCGGGCCATGTCATGTGATCCAGCCGCATCAGACGCCCTGCCCGTCCAGCCACCGGGTCAGCGTGGGGACATAGACCGCCAGTTCCGCCGCGACCGCCGGTTCGGCCTCCAGCGTAGCGCGCCAGGCATTCACCGTCTCGGGCCAGTCAAAGGCCAGGTCCAGCCGCGGCGCCAGCGCGTCCAGCCAGGCGAAGGTGACGGGATAGCCGCAATCGCCCAGCCCGAAGGGCAGCTCGGGCGCGTCCTCCAGCAGGCGGGCCAGTTGCACCAGACGCGCGCCCAGCGCGACCGATTGCCGGGCGGTCAGGTCGGCGTCACGAAGCTCCGGCTTCAGATGGCCGAACAGCGCCCGCAGCGCCGGTTCCAGCCTGGTGTCGTGAAACCGCCCGCGCTCGCGCATCCGGGCGCGATCCTGCGCGCCTTTCGGCAGCAGGGGCGGCATCGGAAAGGCCTCTTCGAGATACTCCGCGATAGCCTCTGAATCGGCCAGCAGAAAGCCGTCGTGATCCAGAGCCGGCAGGTTGCCCGAGGCGACGATGCGCTGATACTCGGCCGAGCCATAGCCGCCCGGCGGCGGCACCTCGGACCAGTCGAGATGCTTGAAGCGCAGCGCGATCCGCGTCTTGGCGCAATACAGGCTGACCGGAATGGCATAGAGCGTCAGCATGTGCGAAAAAGGGCGCCCGCAGGCGCCCTCCTCAAGTTCGGGAAAAGGCTCAGTTGCCCAGGTTCCATTTCGCGGCCAGTTCGTCGAAGAACCCGGCCTCCTGCTTCAGCGTGATCCAGGTGTTGACGTAGTTGATCCAGACTTGGTCGGCCTGCGGCAGCAGCATGGCGACCGGCGTGCGCGCCTTGGGCGCGGACACCGGCACGATCATCAGCGTGTCATACTGCGCCACCAGCTTGTTCGCCTCGACGTTCGAGGTGATATGCGCCTGCGCGCGGCCCGCCAGCACCTCCTGGAAATCGCGGGCGGGGGCCTCGACGATCTTGTGCTGGGCGTTGGGGAAGAACTCCTTGACCTGCTTTTCCTGCGTCGTGCCAAGGGTCGCCGCAACCACCACGTCGGCCTTGTCCAGGTCCGCCCAGTCCTTGAACATCTCGGCGTCCTTCTTCTGGATCAGCGGCACGGTCGCCAGCGAGAAGTAGCTGACCGAATAGCCCGCCGCCTTGGCCCGCGCCGGCGAGATCGAGGCCGAGCCGGTCATGTGATACTTGCCCGAG
Organism: Thetidibacter halocola; assembly: GCF_018224955.1. GTDB lineage: Bacteria > Pseudomonadota > Alphaproteobacteria > Rhodobacterales > Rhodobacteraceae > Thetidibacter > Thetidibacter halocola. The sequence goes on along the minus strand of NZ_JAGTUU010000003.1, from coordinate 182,459 downwards.
GTCACGCCGTTCACCAGGGTCTTCCAGTCAGTCGGCACGAATTCCACTTCGACACCCAGATCGGCGGCCAGTTGGGTCATCACGTCGATGTCATAGCCGGTATAGCTGTTGGTCGCCGGGTCCTTCATCGTCATCGGGTTCCAGTCACCTGTGGTCCCGACCTTCAGCATACCGTTGCTGAGGATGTCCTGAAGCGCGGATTGCGCCTGCGCGACGGGCGCGACAACGGCCAGCGCCAGCGCGGCGATGCATGCTTTCAACAGTTTCACGATCTTTTCTCCCGGTGTTGGACTATTCATTATGTATAGGCTTGGCCAAGAGTGCAGACAAAAGGCAGGGTCGTCAAAGCAAATTGGCGAACAGGCAATGCATCTTTGGCGGGGTTGCCCCGGCACGCGGCAGGAGGGTCCATGACGCAGACCGAAGGCGATCCGATCATCCGCTTTGAGGGCGTCTCGAAGCGTTTCGGCGATTTCGAGGTGCTGAAATCCATCGACTTCGAGGCAAGGCAGGGCGAACGCATCGTGGTCTGCGGCCCGTCCGGATCGGGCAAGTCGACGCTGATCCGCTGCATCAACGGGCTGGAGCCGCATGACGCGGGCACGATCACGGTCGAGGGCGTCACGCTGGGCCGTGGCAAGGCCGCGCCGGCGCGGGTGCGCAACGGCGTCGGCATGGTGTTCCAGCAGTTCAACCTGTTCCCACACCTGACGGTGTTGCAGAACCTGACGCTGGGCCCGATCCGCGCGCGCAAGCTGACGCAGGCGCAGGCGCGCGAAACCGCGATGCGCTATCTCGAACGGGTGCGCATCCCCGAACAGGCCGACAAGTATCCCCGCCAGCTGTCCGGCGGCCAGCAGCAGCGTGTCGCCATCGCGCGGTCGCTCTGCATGGAGCCGCGCATCATGCTGTTCGACGAGCCGACATCCGCGCTGGACCCCGAGATGATTTCAGAGGTGCTGGACGTGATGGTGGAACTGGCGGGCACCGGCATGACGATGATCGTCGTCACGCACGAGATGGGCTTTGCCCGCAAGGTCGCCGACCGGATGGTGTTCATGGATCACGGCCAGATCGTCGAGACCGCCCCGCCCGAGGCCTTCTTCACCGCGCCGCGCAGCCAGCGCTGCCGCGATTTCCTCAACAAGATCCTGAACCACTGAGGGAGGACGAGATGCGCAATGTTCTGCTGTTCGCCCTTCTGGCGCTGGTGCTGGCGGGCTGTTCCTCGGGCAACTGGGGCTGGTACGTGGTCAACCCGCAGACCAAGACCGGCTGGACCAACATCACCTTCCTGCTGAGCGGGCTGAAATACACGCTCCTGCTGTCGCTGACGGCGATCTGCATCTCGGTCACGCTGGGGCTGCTGGTGGCGCTGCCAGGCCTGTCGTCGCGGCGCTGGCTGCGCATGGCCAGCCGGACCTACGTGGAACTGGTGCGCGCGGTGCCGATCCTCGTGATGATCCTCTGGGTCTATTACGGTCTGCCGACCCTGACGGGCCTTGCCATCGGGGTGTTCTGGGCCGGGGTCATCGCGCTGGCCCTGTCGGACAGCGCCTTCGAGGCCGAGATCTTTCGCGCCGGCATCCAGTCGGTCGCCAAGGGGCAATACGAGGCCGCCTATTCCGTGTCTCTCAACTATGTCGACACGATGCGCTACGTGATCCTGCCACAGGCGATCCGGCGCATCCTGCCGGCACTGGGCAACCAGCTGGTCTACATGCTGAAGATGTCCTCGCTGGTGTCGGTCATCGGGATGCAGGAACTGACGCGCAAGGCGAACGAACTGGTCGTCACCGAATACCGCCCGCTGGAAATCTACACCGTTCTGGTGCTGGAATACCTGGTGCTGATCCTGATCGTCTCGGCCGGGGTCCGATGGCTGGAACGGCGTTTGCAGGCGGACGAGCGCGGCTAGGCCAGCCGCCGCATCACGTCGGCAAAACGCCGCGCCACCGCCTCGCGGGCGATGTGCCGCCCGTCGCGCACCACCTGCGCGCCATGGGCCCAGACCTGCGCCACCCCCACGTCGCGGCCAAATATCCAGCGGTCGAGCATCGTCTCGCCGCTTTGCCCCAGGCCCAGCGCGTCGGACAGCGTCACCAGGTCGGCAGGCGCGCCCGGGGCGATTGCGGCGTCGGGCGCGCCCAGCGCCTGCGACCCGCCCGCCAGCGCCGCGCGATACAGCCGCGCCCCGGTCGAGCCGCCCGCCTCGGCCAGCACCGACCGCGCCCGCCAGGCCAGCCTCTGCCCGTATTCCAGCAGCCGCAATTCGCCTGCGACGGAAATCGCCACGTTGGAATCAGTGCCGATGGCGATGCGCCCGCCCTCGGCCAGGAAGGCCCGCGCCGCGAACAGCCCGTCGCCCAGGTTGGCCTCGGTCACCGGGCACAACCCCGCCACCGCGCCCGACCCCACCAGCGCCAGCCGTTCGGCGCCATCCAGATGCGTGGCGTGGATCAGGCACCAGTCCGGGCCGACCCCGACCGTGTCCATCAGCTGCGCCACGGGCCTGCGGCCGCAGAAGGCAAGACACTCCGCGACCTCCCTCTCCTGCTCCGCGACGTGGATATGCGCAGGGCGGCCGTGCAAGGCCTGAGCCAGTGCGCGCAACTCGTCCGTGCTGGCCGCGCGCAGCGAATGCGGGGCGTATCCCACCACGTCCTGCGGCCGGGTCGCCAGCCGGTCGCAGGCCTCGACCAGTGCCACGAAATCGTCCAGCCCGTGCAGGAACCGCCGTTGCCCGTCGCCCGCCGGCACCGGGCCGAACCCGCCATGGGCATAGAACACCGGCAGATGCGTCAGCGCGATCCCCGTCGCCCCAGCGGCGGCAAAGATGCGCACCGACATCTCGGCAGGGTCGGCGTGGGGCCGGCCACTGCGGTCATGGTGCAGGTAGTGGAATTCGCCGACGCGGGTGAACCCCGCCTCGAGCATCTCGACATAGGCCATTTCGGCCAGCGCCTGCATGTCGTCGGGATCGAGCGCCAGCGCCAGCCGATACATCGCCTCGCGCCAGGTCCAGAAACTGTCCTGTCCCGGTCCGCGCCGTTCCGTCATGCCGGAAAACCCGCGCTGAAAGGCGTGACTGTGGACGTTGGGCATGCCGGGCAGCAGGCAATCGACCTGGCAATCACCCGGCTGCGGCGCCTGCCACGCCTGAACCGAGGCGATCCGGCCTGCGTCCAGCGCCAGGCGCACGTCGCGGCCCCAGCCTTCGGGCAGCAGGGCGATGCGGGCATGGATCATGTCGGACCTCCGTCGCGGCTTGCCTCTTTCGCGCCGCATCAATTATGTATATACTTAATTACGGGACTCGAAAAGGGGACAGAGTCGGATGCCGGCCACGCGGCTGTTCACCAATGCGCGCCTGATGCTGCCTGGGGCGCGGGCGCCCGAACCGGGTGCCATCCTCGTCCGTGACGGGCGCATCGCGGCGGTGGGCGCGGGGCTGCATGCCGAGGCCGAGGCGCATGATTGCTGCGGTAGGCTGGTCACGCCGGGGCTGATCGACTGCCACACGCATCTGGTCTTTGGCGGCGACCGGACGGCGGAATTCGAGATGCGGCTGGAGGGCGCAAGCTATGCCGAGATCGCAAAGGCGGGCGGCGGCATCGCCGCGACCATGCGGGCGTCGCGGGGCCTGGACGTGGACGGGCTGGTCTCTGCCGCCCTGCCCCGGCTGGACGCGCTGCTGGCCGAGGGCGTGACCACGGTCGAGATCAAGTCGGGCTATGGCCTGTCGGTCGAGGCGGAACTGGACATGTTGCGCGCCGCCCGCCGGCTGGCCACGCTGCGCCCGGTGCGGGTCGTCACCACGTGGCTTGCCGCCCACGCCATGCCACCCGATTTCGAGGGGACGAAGGCCGACTACATCCGCGATGTCGCCATCGCTGGCCTCGCGCAGGCGCAGGCCGAGGGGCTGGTCGACGCGGTGGACGGGTTCTGTGAGGGCATCGCCTTTTCCGCCGACGAGTTGGAACCTCTGTTCGTTGAGGCCCGCGCGCTTGGCCTGCCGGTAAAACTCCATGCCGAGCAACTCACCCGCAGCGGCGGGACGCTGCTGGCCGCGCGGCATGGCGCGCTGTCGGTCGATCACCTCGAATACGCGAATGCCGAGGACGTGGCGGCGATGGCGCGCGCGGCATGCGTGGCCGTGATCCTGCCCGGCGCCTTCTACATGCTGCACGAGGCGCAAAAGCCGCCAATCGCCGAATGCCGCACGGCAGGCGTACCCATGGCGGTGGCCACGGACTGCAACCCCGGGTCGTCGCCCATCGCCTCGCTCCTGACGGCGATGAACATGGCCGCCGTCCTCTTCGGGCTGACGGTGGCCGAATGCCTCGACGGTGTGACGGTCAACGCCGCGCGCGCCCTGGGGCTGCAAGACCACGTGGGCCGCATCGTACCGGGCCTGCGTGCCGACCTCGCGATCTGGGATGCCGAGCGTCCGGCCGAGCTGGTGGGGCGGATCGGTCCCAATCCCCTGCATACACGTGTCTTCGACGGAGAGGTGTTCGATGCCTGAGATCCTGCATCCCGGCGCCGTGCCGCTGCGCCTGCTGGCGCGGCTCTACTGCGAGGCAACTCCGGTCAGGCTGGCCGACAGCGCCGCCGAGGGCATCGCCCGCAGCGCCGCCCGGATTGCCGAAGTCGCACGGGGAAGCGACCCGGTCTATGGCGTCAACACTGGCTTCGGAAAACTCGCCTCGATCCGCATCGGCGCGGGCGATGTCGCCACCCTGCAACGCAACCTGATCCTCAGCCATTGCTGCGGGGTGGGAGAGCCGCTGGCGCCCGAAATCGTCCGCCTCGTCATGGTGCTGAAGCTGGTTTCGCTGGGCCGCGGCGCGTCGGGCGTGCGGCCCGAGATCGTGGCGCTGTTGCAGGGGATGCTGGCGGCAGGCGTGTCGCCGGTGATCCCGGCGCAGGGCTCGGTCGGCGCGTCGGGCGATCTGGCGCCGCTGGCCCACATGACCGCCGTGATGATCGGCGAGGGCGAGGCCGTATTGGACGGCCAACGCCTCCCGGGGGCCGAGGCGCTGACCCGTGCCGGTCTGGACCCCGTGCAGCTTTCCGCCAAGGAGGGGCTGGCGCTGATCAACGGCACGCAGGTCTCGACCGCGCTGGCGCTGGCGGGGCTGTTCCGGGCCGAACGCGCGGTGCAGGCGGCGCTGGTGACGGGCGCTCTGTCGACCGATGCGGCGATGGGTTCGACCGCACCCTTCACCCCCGAAATCCACGCCCTGCGCGGCCATCGCGGCCAGGTCGAGGCCGCCGCCGCCCTGCGCGCACTGCTGGAAGGGTCGGAAATCCGCGAAAGCCACCGCGACGGCGACGAGCGCGTGCAGGACCCCTATTGCATCCGCTGCAACCCGCAGGTCACGGGCGCCTGCCTCGACCTGCTGCGGCAGGCCGCGACCACGCTGGAGATCGAGGCCAACGCCGCCACCGACAACCCGCTGGTCCTGTCCGACGGGCAGGTCGTCTCGGGCGGGAATTTCCACGCCGAGCCGGTGGCCTTTGCCGCCGACATGATCGCGCTGGCCGTGGCCGAGACCGGCGCCATCGCGCAGCGCCGCATCGCCATGCTGGTCGACCCCGCGCTGAGCTTTGGCCTGCCCGCCTTCCTGTCGCCGAAACCGGGCCTGAACTCGGGCCTGATGATCGCCGAAGTGACCTCGGCCGCGCTGATGAGCGAGAACAAGCAGATGGCGCACCCGGCCTCGGTGGATTCCACGCCGACCTCGGCCAACCAGGAGGATCACGTCTCGATGGCCTGCCACGGCGCGCGGCGGCTGGGGCCGATGACCGACAACCTCTTCCGCATCCTCGGGATCGAGGCGCTGACCGGCGCACAGGGCATCGCGCTGCGCCGTCCGCTGGCGACCGCGCCCGCTTTGCAGGGCGTCATCGCGCGGCTGCGCGAGACGGTGCCGGAACTGGCCGAGGACCGGTTCCTGTCGCCAGACCTCGAAGAGGCCGCACGGCTGGTTGCAACCGGCAGGCTGACCGCTGGCCTGCCCCTGCCAGAGGTCTGCCGATGACCCCCGTCACCGTCACCCGGGGCGACGGCCCGCTGGTGCTGGGCTTTCCACATGTGGGCACCCATGTGCCGGAGGCCATCCGCGACCGGCTGAACGCCGAGGGGCGTCTGTTGCGCGACACCGACTGGCATGTGGACACGCTCTATGACGGGTTGATCCCGGGGGCGACGACGGTGCGGGCGAATTTCCACCGCTACGTGATCGACGCCAACCGCGACCCCTCGGGGGCCAGTCTCTATCCCGGCCAGACGACCACGGGGCTGGTCCCGCTGATCACCTTCGACAACGTGCCGATCTGGCGCGAGGGGATGGAGCCGGCGCCGGAGGACGTGGCGGAACGGCTTGCTGCCTTTCACGCGCCCTACCATGCCGCGCTGTCGGAGGAACTGGCGCGGGTGAAAGCGCGGCACGGGTTTGCGATCCTCTACGATTGCCACTCGATCCGCTCGGTCGTGCCCTGGCTCTTTCCCGGCACCCTGCCCGATTTCAACATCGGCACGAATGACGGGGCCAGTTGCGCGCCCGCACTGGCGCAGGCGGTGCACCACGTCGCGTCCTGCGCCTCGGCCTATACCAGCGTCCTGAACGGCCGTTTCAAGGGCGGCTGGACGACACGCCACTACGGACGCCCCGCCGACCATGTCCACGCGATACAGATGGAACTGACGCAATCCAGCCATTTGACGACCGAGGCGCCACCCTTTGCCCTCGACCCCGCAAAGGCGCAGCGCCTGCGCCGCTGGCTTCAGGAGATACTCGAGGCGCTGATCGACCTGAGCGAGGAGATGACCCGATGACCGACCCCCGTCACAACATCCGCGACGTGTTCCCGCCGACCGGACCCACGCTGATCGCCAAGTCCTGGCAGACCGAGGCCGCGATGCGGATGCTGATGAACAACCTGCATCCCGACGTGGCCGAGAACCCGCATGAACTGGTGGTCTATGGCGGCATCGGGCGGGCGGCGCGGACCTGGGACGATTTCGACGCCATCGTGGCCTCGCTGAAGGACCTCGAGGGCGACGAGACGCTGGTGGTGCAATCCGGCAAGCCCATTGCCATCATCCGCACGCACCCGGACGCGCCGCGCGTGCTGATCGCCAATTCGAACCTCGTGCCGCACTGGGCGACTTGGGCGCATTTCAACGAGTTGGATCGCAAGGGACTGATGATGTATGGCCAGATGACCGCCGGATCGTGGATCTACATCGGCACGCAAGGCATCGTGCAGGGCACCTACGAGACGTTTGCCGAAGCCGGACGGCAGCATTACGCCGGCTCTCTCAGGGGCCGCTGGATTCTGACCGCCGGTCTGGGCGGAATGGGTGGGGCGCAGCCGCTGGCGGCGGTGATGGCGGGGGCTTGCTGCCTTGCCGTCGAATGCGACGAGACTCGCGCCGATTTCCGCATCCGCACCCGCTATTGCGATGCGAAAACACACTCGCTGGACGAGGCGCTGGCGATGATCGGGCGCTGGACGCAGGCCGGAGAGGCGAAGTCTGTCGCGCTGATCGGCAATGCCGCCGACGTCTTCCCGGAAATCCTGCGCCGGGTGCAGGCCGCCGAGGACATGCCCAACGGCCGACCCGATATCGTGACCGACCAGACCTCGGCGCACGATCCGCTGCATGGCTACCTGCCGCGCGGCTGGACGGTGGCCGACTGGCGCGCGAAACAGGAAACCGACCCGCAAGCGGTCGAAAAGGCCGCCCGCGCCTCGATGAAGGACCACGTGGCGGCGATGGTGGGCTTCTGGAACGCCGGGATTCCGACCCTGGATTACGGCAACAACATCCGGCAGGTGGCGCGCGAGGAAGGGCTGGAGAACGCATTCGCCTTTCCGGGCTTCGTGCCGGCCTATATCCGGCCGCTGTTCTGCAAGGGCATCGGCCCGTTCCGCTGGTGCGCGCTGTCGGGCGACCCGGACGACATCTACGCAACGGATGCCGCGATGAAGGCGCTGTTCCCCGACAACGCTCACCTGCATCGCTGGCTGGACATGGCGCGCGAGCGGATCGCCTTTCAGGGCCTGCCCGCCCGCATCTGCTGGCTGGGCCTGGGCGACCGGCATCGCGCCGGGCTGCGCTTCAACGAGATGGTGGCATCGGGCGAGTTGAAGGCGCCCGTGGTGATCGGGCGCGACCACCTCGATTCCGGCTCTGTCGCCAGCCCCAACCGCGAGACGGAGGCGATGCGCGACGGTTCGGACGCGGTCAGCGACTGGCCGCTGCTGAACGCGCTTGTCAACACCGCGTCGGGCGCGACCTGGGTTTCGCTGCATCACGGCGGCGGGGTCGGCATGGGGTTCTCGCAGCACGCGGGCGTGGTGATCGTGGCCGACGGCACACCCGAGGCCGCGCGGCGGCTGGAGCGGGTGCTGTGGAACGACCCCGCCTCGGGCGTCTGGCGGCATGCGGATGCGGGATACCCCGAAGCGATCGCCTGCGCGCGGGACCACGGGCTGCGGCTGCCGCGCATCCTCGGGAACTGAGGGGCTGAGGATGCCTTTCGAACAGGGCCGCGCCCGAGCCTGGGTGGGCGCCTTGGGACGCTTGTGATCAGCGATTCATTCCGAAAGCCCGCACGACTTGCGAGCGGCAAGGGACATCGCCAATGCGCCCTCCCGGGGGAGGATCGGGCGCGGCCCGGGCTGGGCGCCCGGGCCAAGTTACCCTTGGGTCCCGAACGTCCTCACGGCCCGAACTCGGCCACCAGCTGGTGCGCCTCGCCCGGGTAGAGCAGCCGGGCGTAGGTGACCCAGCGGGCGTTGACCTCGGTCTTGCGCAGGATTTCAAGGCAGGCGTTGCCCGAGGGCAGGCCCAGCGCGCGGGCGTCGCTGCCAGTCACGGTGACCGCGCGGATCTGGTGGCGCGCCGTCGTCCAGGGCATGTGGCCCAGCAACCAGGCGCCGGGCGGATGGGCGGCGAAATCGGCGGTCTCGGCATCCGGCACCACGTCGAGGTCGATGGCCCGCGTTTCCAGGCAGAAAGGCGCGTCATCGGCGAAATGCACGCCCCGCAGGATCAGCGCGGGCTCGTCCACCCGTGGCCGCTGAACACCCAGAAGCCGCAGGTCGGCCTGCGTCATCTGCCGCAATTCGCGGGCCAGCAGCGACCAGCGATGCGCCCGCCCCTGCGCGCCGACCTCGTCGGCGATGTTGGTGATCTCCAGCACCGCCGATTGCGCGCGGGGCTGGGCGACGAAGGTGCCGCTGCGCTTGCGCCGTACGAGGAACCCCTCTTGCGCCAGCTGGGTCAGCACCTTGTTCATCGTCATGCGCGAGACGCCGAAATCCTGGGCCAGGTCGGTTTCGCGCGGCAACTGGAAGCCCGGAACCCAGGTGCCGTCGACGATCCGGCCCCGCAGATCCTCGATGATCCGGGCGTGCAGCGTCTCTGCCCCCTTCGCCTGCGCCATGCCTGTCCTCCGTCCCCTGTCGGGTCAGGAAACGCGCGCCGGCGCGATATGTCCAGACATGTCAGGCGATCAGACCAGCCCGTGGAACCCGATCGGATAGGAGATGGCGATGCTGTCCTCGGGGAAATCGTCGAAGGATTTCGTCCAGGTCGATCCCGGCCAGTGCAGCTCGACCGTCTGGCGGCGCGGCCGGTAGGCGGCGGTATAAAGCGTGCCGAACCCGTGCTGGAAGGCCAGCGAGTAAAGCGGCGGCTTCAGGAAGGAGCGCACGAATTTCTCCTGCGTTTCGGGATGCAGGGTCAGCCGTTGCAGCAGGAAGCGCTCGCGTTCCACCGTGGCGGTGAAGCGCGCGTGGCTCTTCCATTCCACCCGCTCCTGGTGGTTGGTGGCCACCGCCGCATGGGTGATCAGCGGCGGGCGGTCGGGTGCCAGGTAGGCGGTCAGGAAGTCGCGATGCTTGTCCAGCACGGTGACATTGTAGCTCATGTGGCAGGGCACGCGTTTCAGAACCTCGCGCGCCTCGGCCACGGTGGTGCAGGTTTGCAGGACATAGCGCAGGATCAGCGGCACGCCAAAGCCCTCGCCCGTCTCGCGCCGCCCGCCAAAGGTCAGCGACACGACGAGACCTGCGTCGTTCATCCCGTCCACCAGCCCGAACAGCCCGTCCGAGGTGCCGATCACCTGCCGCCCCTGCCACGCCGTCCTGAGCAGAATCGCGTCCACCGCCTTGGGGTCGTAATCGTAGTTGCGCACCAGCAGCGGTTCGTTGCCCGACCAGACCGCCTGGCTGCACCCGGTCAGGTAGCGCGGCGGGCAGTAGTAGCTGAGGAACCGCGCCTCCATGTCGCCACCGCCCGCCAACTCGCAAAGCTGGTCGTAGATCGGCACCAGTTCCGGCATGTGGTGATCCAGCGCGTTGCGGCATTCGAGATAGGTCGGCCGGTTCGACAACCCCTCGCGCGACCACCATTTCACGTAGGCATCGCGATAAGCGGCAAAGAGCCCGGCCCACTTGGGGCCGGGCGCATCCTCGGACACGGCTCGGAAGGTCAGCCGCATCGGCGCTACATGATCTTGAACGCGGGGTCCTCGAAGGCTTGCGCCGATGGCAGCGGCCGGGCGGAGTAGGCCGACTTGATCCCGTGGATCCATTTCTTGGACTTCTCCGTCAGCTGGAAGCTCTTGGTCATCGACCGGCCCCGCGTGACGAGGATACCCAGATCGGCCCCTTCATAGCGATAGTCGCCGGCATTGGAAATCCGCAGGAAGAACGCCTCGTCCTCGGTCTCGACCGCGCGACGGTGATAGTCGAAGCGGTCAAACACCACACGCCCGTCCGGCATCATCTTGTAGATGCCCGATTGCGGCGCGTGGGTGATGATGTCGACGCTGTCCTCGGTGTGCTTGATGACCATCTGGCTCCACGAGTCGATCATGTCCGGGTCGGACCAGCGCGAGTTCAACTCGTCCACGTCCAGCTTGAACGCCTTCTTCGAGAATTCCAGCAGGTGGAACAGGAACAGCGGCGCGTCCGCATGGGCAAAGGCCGCGTGGTTGGTCATCGACGAGGCGCCGGTGATGCGCGGGTTCAGCTCGCCCAGCCAGATGTCGTCGTTCTTCTTGTCGATCAGGAAATCGAGCTCGAAATAACCGCGATAGCCCTCCTTGCGCAGCTGTTCGCCGAACTTGAAGGTCAGGTCGCGGGCCTTCTGGCGCTGCTTGGGCGAGAAGGCGGTCGAGAAGATCTCGTTGCCGCACCAGCCACCGCGATAGGGCGTCAGTTCCTTGAAGCCCACCAGTTCCGTCATCAGCGGGCCGACGATGGTGCCCTCGGACGTGGCACAAGCCTCGATGGCGGAACCACGGCAGTCGATCCGCTTCATGATCTTGATCTCGCCCTGGCCGACGATCTCGTGCTCGTGCTTGCGGAAATCCGCCTCCGAGTTGATGAAGAAGGTGGTGTGGCCGCTGTCGCCGAAGGCCGATTGCAGCACCAGGTCGGTGCCGATCCCGGCCTTTGTAGCGACCTTGGACAGTTGATCCCAGCCCGTCACCTCGGAGAGCGTGTTGGGCACCGACGGCACGCCCGCCTTGTTGCCGACGCGGACCGTCTCGATCTTGTTGTCCATCGCGGTGCGCAGCTTGGCCTTGGGGAACCAGACTTCGCCGCCCAGTTCCTTGGCCAGGCGCTCGGTCTTTTCGTCGAACATCAGGAAGACGAATTTCGGCTTGCCGCCGCGGCGCTTGACGTAGTCAACCACCTCCTTGTGCTGGAGCAGGTAGTTGTTGATGTCCTCGATCGACTGGAACTCGTCATGCGGCAGTTCAGACGGGCACAGCACGTTGGGATGACGGCCGTCGAAACAGTCCATGTAGCAGATATACTTGAAGTTCTTCACCCATTCGTCGAGGCCCAGCAGGTTGAAGTTGGTGGCCGAGACGAAATAGATCGGATCCTGGTTGGTATGGAAATACCGCCGGATCTCGGAAATGTTCTGCAAGACTTTCTTCGGCATGATTCATCCCTCTCCGTTGTTTTTCTTCAGCAGCGCGTCGAGCGCCTCTTGGGTGAAGACACGCAGGCCCAGGTCCGGGCGGAAGCCGTGGATCTCGCTCACGTCGAGCGCCTGCATGAAGTGCATGATTTCCTTGCTGATCACCTGCCCCGGCACCAGGATCGGAAAGCCTGGCGGATAGGGGATGATGAAGCTGGACGAGACCAGTTCCTCGCCCCCCTCCAGCCGTTTCATCAGCGCGGCGTCGATCGGCAGGTAATCGCAATTGTCCTCGTCATAGGCGAGGAAGAAGGCCGAGCGGATATCCCCTTCGGGCGTCTCTGAATCGGTCCGGAAGGCCGCGTGGAAGCGGCTGAAATCGGGCAGCGGCGGAACATGTTCCACCAGCCCCGAGACGCGGTTCTCGAACGACCGCTTTTCCATCCGCGAGGCGTCGTCCAGCAACTCGTCCAGGTCGTTGGCGATCTCGACCAGCACCTCGATCAGGTAGGCGACAGACGAGCGCGTCGTGCCGATGTTCGTCATGAACAGCACGGTGTTGCGCGAGGTCTTGTTGATCTGGATCCCGTATTTGTCCATCAGGATCTTGGTCTTGAACGTATCGCCGTCCCAGCCCGTGCCGCCCACCGCCAGCGTGATGCGGGTGGGGTCCAGAACGAATTCGTCCTGGTTCCAGACCGACCACTTGTCGACCCAGCCGTGATCCTGGTCGAAATAACTTTCGATGCCGCTTTCGCGGTACTCCTCGGGGATCATGTCGCCCGGTGTCAGCACGCGGAAATACTTGCTGAGCAGCGGATGGGTCATGATCGCCCGGCGGATCGACATGGCGCTTTCGACCTGGCGCTGGACGAACTCGAACCCCTCCAGTTCCACCTGCCTGCGGCCCACGTCCAGCGAGGCGATGATCTGGTAATTGGGGCTGGTCGAGGTATGGGTCATGTAGGCTTCGTGGAAGGCCTGTTCGACCTCGCCCTTGAAGTCCTGGTCGTTGACATGGATCATCGACCCCTGCCGCAGCGATGTCAGCGTCTTGTGCGTCGACTGGGTGGCATAGACCCGCACCCGCGCGTCGGGCGGCGGCACGAGGCGGGTGTTCAGCCACGTCTCGTCGTCGGCGCCTTCCAGTTCCTTCTGCTGGGCCTCCCAGGCCTTGGCAGCCTCGGGGGTGCGCAGCGTCTCGCGCAGGGTGTTGGCGACGCCCATCGCGGTGCGCTGGCGGTAGGTCGGGCTGAAGCGCGCAAAGGCGAACCAGGCCTCGTCCCAGAGAAAGATCAGGTCCTTCTTGATGGCGAGGCATTCCTCCATGACGCGCTGGACGTTGTAGACCAGCCCGTCGAAGGTGCAGTTGGTCAGCAGGACCATGCGCACGCGGTCCAGCTTGCCGGCGGCCTTCAGCTTCAGCAGCTGGTGTTTGACCTCGTGGATCGGCACGGCGCCATACATGGAATACTGATGCAGCGGATAGCTGTCCATGTAGACCACGTTCGCCCCCGCAAGCACCATGCCGTAATGGTGTGACTTGTGGCAGTCGCGGTCGACCAGCACGATGTCGCCCGGGCGCACCACCGACTGCACCACGATCTTGTTGCAGGTCGAGGTGCCGTTGGTGGCGAAGAACGTGTGTTTCGAGCCGAAGGCCCGCGCCGCCATGTCCTGCGCTTCCTTGATCGGGCCGCGCGGCTCCAGCAGGCTGTCGAGCCCGCCGCTGGTGGCCGAGGTCTCCGCGAGGAAGATGTTGGGGCCATAGAAAGCGCCCATGTCCTGGATCCAATGGCTGCGGCTGATCGACTTGCCGCGGCTGATCGGCATGGCGTGGAAAACGCCGGTAGGCTGGCGCGAATACTCTTTCAGCGCGGTGAAGAACGGCGTCTTGTAGCGCCGGTTCACGCCCCGCAGGATGTTCAGGTGCAGCTCCAGGAAGTCTTCCTGGTTGTAGAACACCCGGCGGCAACGGCCCAGGTCGAGGCCCGCGATGTCCTCGGCCGAGCGGTCGGTGACGAGGTAGGCATCCAGTTCCGGGCGGATCTTTGCGATCAGGCGGCAGGCCTCGGGGCCGTATGCATGCGGCTCGAGCGCCTCCATCTCCTCGTCGTCGGCCACCCGGCTGAGATACTGGTTCAGGATCGGCAGGTCGTTCTTCGACTTCAGCGTCAGGCCGGGGCGCACCACCACGGCCTGCACGTTGTGATTGAACAGGATCCCGATCAGCGCATCCTCGAGCGAGGGAACGACCACCGCCTCGTAGATGAACGGATCTTCAGCGCGGCGCATCCGTTGCAGGTTCTGCTTCAGGAAACGTTCCTGGTGCTCGTTCACTTCGTCGACGATCAGCACCTCGAAATAGGGTCGGCCAAGGGCGCGGGCCTCGGGCGACAGGGCCGCCTCTTCCTCGAACTCGTCGCCATCGCCGTCATCGGCGCCCAGCGGGATCGTGCGGCGCCTGTAGGCGCCCGAGGTCAGCGCACGCGCGACCCGGCGCACCGACGAGGACAGGTCCTCGATATTGCCGTTGTGCAGCATCCGCCGCAGGTGGTCGAAGGCATGCGCGCCCGGAAAGGCCCAGTAGCGCTCGATCGGCTCGAGCGCCTCGAACAGCGCCTCGGCGGTGGCGCGCAGCTTCTTGCCCTGCCGCCCGTCGCCGCCATGCCGGTGCAGCCCCTCGGCCGCCTCGCGCAGCGCGCTCCAGCGGTCGGCGCGCAACTGCGTGGCGCTGTAGTAGTCCCGGATGGAAGGCAGCTTGCCCTCGGCCTTTTGCACGTTCATGTCTTGCCTCCCTGTCAGACCGGTTCAGTCCCGGCCCACTGTCGTCAGTCGGCGCCCGTCTTGCCGTGGAACACCGAAAAATTCTGGATCGGCGTGTCGGGCCGTTCCACGTGACCCAGCGCGCTGCGCGGGTCAGATGCGGCGATGCCGCGGACCGACCCCTTGCGCGGCATTTCCAGCGGACCCAGCGTGTGCAGATAGCTGTCCGCGCCGCTGGTGCGGTCGTAGACGCTGAACTCGACGTCGCGGTCGCGGAAGCTTTTCAGCACCTGGCCCAGGCCCTTCATGCCGGTCTCGCGCTGGCGGCGGACCATGTCCATGTCGACCTCGATGGGGAACATGTCCTCCTGGCCGGCCGACTGGTGCAGGACTGTCGCGGCCGGGTCGACCACGATGGATCGCCCGACCCCGCCCGCCGCCAGCCCGTTCACGGCAAAGACGTAGCACTGGAACTGCGCCGCGGTGGCCCGCGCGATGGCCAGTTCGGCATCGCGGTCGGTGGTGCCGGTCAGCACCGGGTTCAGCAGCACCTCGACGCCCTGGCTGGTCAGCTGGCGCGTGGTTTCGGGGAACCAGATGTCGTAGCAGATCGACAGGCCGAAGCGGCCCACATCGGGCACGTCGAAGATGCAGAACTCGGTTCCCGCGCTGATCCCGGCCTCGTAGGGCCGGAACGGGAACATCTTGGAATAGCGCGCCACGATCTCGCCCTCGGGGTTGATCACCACCGAGGTATTGAGGATGCGCCCGTCCTCGGTCTTCTCGAACATCGAGCCGGGGATCAGCCAGATCCCGTAGCGGCGCGCGTCCTCCTGGAACTGGTAGAGCGCGTCGTTGGGAAACGGTTGGGCGAACTTGTCGAGCGGGCCATAGGGCGCCAGCTCGGAGAACAGAACCATCTGCGTCCACGGAAAGCGCGCCATCAGCACGTCGATCCGGTGGCGCATCGCCTCTACGTTGGAATGCAGCGCGGCGACGTGCATCTGCACGCCAGCGATCGCGAAGGGGGTCATAAACTCGTCATCTCCGGTAGCAGGACACGGCAGCCAGCCGCCCCCCGCGGGTCATTGCAAGGTTGGTCGGGCGTGGCGCGCGGTTCAGCGCACCACCAGGACGGGCCTGTCGGCATGGCGCACGACCCGATCCGCGTTGGAACCCACGAGGAAGGACATGAACTCGTCCGGCGGGTGCGAGGCCATCACGATCACGTCGGCATTCACCGCGCGGCCCGCATGCAGGATGTGCTCGGCCACGTGGCCGTGCTCCACATGGGCCTGGGCCTGCACCCCCGCAGGCACTTCCTTCGCGACAAAGGCGTCAAGATCGGCCTTCATCTGTTGCAGCGCGTGCTGCTCGAACCCGGCGGGCAGGTAGGAGGCGACCGCCGCCGCGCCGAGATCGTGGACGATCCCCAACACATGCAGCGTTCCCGCCGGGCCGCAGAGGCGCGCAGCCATAGGCAGTGCCTTTTCCCAGGATGCGGGGTGGTTCAGGTCGATCGGCAAGAGGACATTGTCGAACATCTTACGCTCCTTCACGCCGTGGCTTGCTTGGGCTGCGGCTGGCCGCGGCGGCGCTGCATCAGCACCACCCCCGCCAGCAGCAGCAGGGCCGGGATATACATCAGGTACTTGGTTGGTTGCGGTGCGGGCGACAGGACCTGAACGATCTCCTGGTCCCAGTCGAGGCCGGCCTCTTGTGCCGGGCTGCCGAAAGTGACGTTCTCGATCATGATCGTGCCGGCATTGTCGACATACTCGACCCCCGTGGCCAGAAGCCGGTCGGCCCCCGTCGCTCCCTCGGGCACGGTCAGCGGCGCGGTGAAGGTCACCGGATCGCCGACCGCGTTCAGCCCGTTCACCGTCAGCCGGATCGAAGAGCCGGGCGTGGCATCGGCCATCGCCTGTTCGATCTGCGCCGGCGGCACCTCGACGAAGGGCGGCGCGACCATGTCCATCCAGAAGCCGGGACGGAACAGGGTGAAGGCCACCAGCAGCAGCGCCACCGTCTCGTGGATGCGGTTGCGCGTCAGGAACCAGCCTTGCGTCGCCGCCGCGAACAGCAACATCGCGATGGTCGCCGTTATGAAGACGAATATCCCGTGTATCCAGTCCACGTTGATCAGCAGCAGATCGGTGTTGAAGATGAACAGGAAGGGCAGTGCGGCGGTGCGCAGGCTGTAGAAGAAGGCCACCACCCCGGTGCGGATCGGATCGCCCCCCGACACGGCGGCAGCGGCAAAGCTTGCCAGGCCCACCGGCGGTGTCACGTCGGCCATGATGCCGAAGTAGAAGACGAACAGGTGCACCGCAATCAGCGGCACGATCAGCCCGTTCTGCTGGCCCAGCGTCACGATGACCGGTGCCAGCAGCGCCGAGACGACGATGTAGTTGGCCGTCGTCGGCAAGCCCATCCCGAGGATCAGAGACAGCACCGCCGTCAGCAGCAGGATCGCCATGATGTTGCCGCCCGACAGCACCTCGACCACGTCCGCCAGGGCCGAGCCGACGCCCGTCTGGCTGACCGCGCCCACGATGATGCCGGCGGTCGCCGTGGCGATGCCGATACCGATCATGTTGCGCGCCCCGGCCTCGAGCCCTTCGAGAAGGTCACGGAATCCCTGGGCGACGGCGCCCGGGACGTTGCCCTCATTCCGGAAGATCGCCTCGATCGGACGCTGGGTGATCAGGATGAACACCATGAAGGCCGCCGCCCAGAAGGCCGACAGGCCGGGCGACAGGCGATCCACCATCAGCGCCCAGACCAGCACGACAACCGGCAGCAGGAAATGCAGGCCCGAGCGGATCGTCGGCCCCGGCAGCGGCAGTTTCGTCACCGGCGCGTTGGGATCTTCGAGCTTGAGCCGCTCCTCGCGGCAGGCGACGCGAAGCAGGCCGACATAGACCGCGACCAGCAGAACAAAGACCACGTAACCGGCCGAGGCGCCGAATGCGGGACGGATCCAGCCCATGCCGTAATAAACGGCAAAGGACAGCGCGCAGATCACCGCGATGGTGAAGGCGAGCGAGATCAACCAGGCGACCAGCGGCTTGGGCGCGACGGCGCGCGGCAGACCCTGCATGTTCGCCTTCATCGCCTCGAGATGGACGATATAGACCAGCGCGATGTAGCTGATGACGGCCGGAACGAAGGCGTGCTTGACCACGTCGAAATAGGGGATGCCCACGTATTCGACCATCAGGAAGGCCGCGGCGCCCATCACGGGCGGCATGATCTGGCCGTTGACGGAGGATGCCACCTCGACCGCGCCCGCCTTTTCACTGGAAAAGCCCACGCGCTTCATCAGCGGGATGGTGAAAGTGCCGGTGGTGACGACGTTGGCGATGCTTGATCCCGAGATCAGGCCCGTCATGGCCGACGAGACCACGGCAGCCTTGGCCGGTCCGCCGCGCATGTGGCCCATCAGCGAAAACGCCACCTGAATGAAGTAGTTGCCGGCGCCCGCCTTGTCGAGCAGCGAGCCGAACAGCACGAAGAGGAACACGAAGGAGGTCGAGACGCCCAGCGCGATGCCGAAGACGCCCTCGGTCGTGATCCACTGGTGGTTGACGACCTCGGACAGCGAGTTGCCCTTGTGTGCGATGATCCCCGGCATCATTGGGCCAAGGAACGTGTAGGCGAGAAAGACGGTCGATACGATCATCAGCGCCGGGCCAAGCGCGCGGCGCGTGGCCTCGAGCAGGATCAGGATGCCGATCACGGCGACCACGAAATCCTGCATTATCGGCGCGCCGACGCGCGTCGCGATCGCATCGTAGAAAAAGTAGAGATACAGCGAGGTCGCCGCGCCGACGATGGCCATCGCCCATTCCCACGGCGGCACGCGGTCCTTGGGAGAGCCGAGAAAGATCGCGGCCATGACGATGATGCCGACGATGGGAATCCACCAGACTGCGGTGCCCTCCTTGGCGCCGACCATGAACAGCACGATCAGCAACGCCGGCACCCCCAGCCCCAGCCCCAGTTGCACGGGTGTGCGCTGGGCGGGATAGGCGAGGAAGGCGAGGAACAGGGCAAAGGCGAGGTGGAAGGACCGCGCCTCGGTGTCGTTGAAAACACCAAAATTGATCATGAAGGGGATCGGGCTGGCGATCCAGAGCTGGAACAGCGACCAGATGATCGCGACGATCATGATGAACTTCGCGATGGCCGGGCTGGGCACGCGCCCGCCGGTATCCGCGGCTGCCACCATTTCGTCGATCTCGGCCTGGCTCAGCCCCCCGTTGCCGTTTGCCGCGGCAGTCTGCGTCTTGTCGCTCATGGCGTCCCCCTGTTAGCTGGCGGCCCTGTTCTTGTTCGCATCGGGCCTTGAGCCGCGGCCCCGGGCGAACCGGGACCGCGGCAAGTCTCAGGTGGCGGGGATCACTGGATCCAGCCGCGCTCGCGGTAGTACTTCTCGGCGCCCGGGTGCAGCGGTGCGCTGAGACCGGCCGAGATCATGTCGGCTTCCTGCAGCGTGGCGAAAGCCGGGTGCAGGCCCTTGAAGCGGTCGAAATTGTCGAACACTGCCTTCACCACCGTATAGACCACGTCCTCGGGCACGTCGGCCGAGGTCACGAAGGTCGCCTTGACGCCGAAAGTCTCGGTATCCGCGTCATTGCCGGCATAGAGCCCGCCGGGAATGATCGCCTTGGCGTAATACGGGTTGTCGGCCACCAGCTTGTCGATCGCTTCGCCGGTCACGCTGACCAGCCGGGCATCGACGGTCGAGGTCGCTTCCTGGATGGAGCCGTTCGGATGGCCCACAGTGTAGATGATCGCATCCACCTTGTTGTCGCCCAGAGCGGCGGACTGTTCGGCGGGCTTCAGCTCGGAGGCCAGGGCGAAGTCATCCGACGTCTTGCCCATCGCCTCCAGCACCACGTCCATCGTGGCGCGCTGGCCAGAGCCCGGGTTACCCACGTTCACCCGCTTGCCGAACAGGTCGTCGAAGGTGGTCACACCGGAATCGGCGCGCGCCACGACGGTGAAGGGCTCGCCATGCACGGAAAAGACCGCGCGCAGGTTGTCGAACTTGTCGCCCTCGAACTGCGAGCTGCCGTTGTAGGCGTGATACTGCCAGTCGGACTGGGCCACGCCCATGTCCATGTCGCCCGCCTTGATCGCGTTGATGTTGGCGATCGACCCGCCCGTGGAGGGGGCGGTGCATTTCAGGTTGTGCTCGGCGGTGCCGCGGTTGACGAGACGGCAGATCGATTGGCCGACCACGTAGTAGACGCCCGTCTGGCCACCCGTGCCAATGGTGATGAACCGCTCTTGTGCGGCGGTCATCGTGGCGGAAACCGACAGTGCGGCAGCCAGGGCCGCCTTCGTGAAATTATGCATGTTTTCTCCCTTTCCTGCGCTTGGTTCTTGTTTCTTCGGCAAAGCGCTGTCCGAAGGCGTTAACGCTGACAGGGTAACAAGGTTCCCCAATCACGCAACACAAATACATGATTACGACATCGCATGCGCCGTTTGCGACGCGATCCCTGATCCGCGCGGGCCTGGCCCGCATCAGAAGCTTGGCGGGGTGCAGGCACTCACGATCACGCAGACCGCCCCCCCGATGTTGCGGAACCTGTGCGGCAAACGGCTGTCGAACAGGTATCCGTCGCCCGGGTTCAGAACCCGGATCTGGTCGGCCACCGTCACCTCGATGATCCCCGAGATGACGATCCCGCATTCCTCGCCCTCGTGCTCCAGCATGTCGGGGCCGGTATCGGCGCCCGGCGGGTAGGTCTCGTGCAGCATCTGCAACGCGTGGCGCGAAGCATCGCCCACCTGGCGCAGCGAGACACGCGCCGCGCCCGAGCCAAGGCCGATCTCCTGCGGCGACAGCTCTGTGAATTCCCCCGCGCTGTAGAAGTAGCGCGGGGCGCCGGATACCTCGACCTCCGAGAAGAACTCGGACATCGTCATCGGGATCGCATCGAGCAGGCTTTTCAGCGACGCGACCGACGGACTCGACTTGTTCTGCTCGATCAGCGAGATCGCCGCCCCGGTCAGGCCGGCGCGTCCCGCCAGATCCCTTTGGGACATGCCTCGTGACTCTCTGATCGCCCGCAAACGTCCGCCGATATCCATCCTGATTCTCTTGTCAACTTGTAAAGAAAACTTGGCAGGCAAAGGGTGCATAGGTCAAGCCGCTTTATCAATTATTGTTTTTGCTCAATAATTCGGCGACATGACGCCATAATTGACAAGTAAACTCGTCACGCGATAAACATATTTGACGCCCTTGCCGACAGGAGAGCCCGGCCATGACCACCAAGACAGCCAAGCCCCGCAGCCGTTCCAGCAAGAAGACGACGGCCGCCGCGGCCAAGCGCCCCGCCGTCGTCTCAACGACTGCCGCGCAGACCAACGCCGCGCTCCTGGCCCGCCGCCAGGCCGCCGTGCCGCGCGGGGTCGCCTCGGCCGCGCCGGTCTTTGCCAGCCACGCCGAGAACGCCGAACTGTGGGATGTCGAGGGCAACCGCTACATCGACTTCGCAGGCGGTATCGCCGTGCTGAACACCGGCCACCGTCACCCTGGCGTGATCGCCGCCGCCAAGGCGCAGGAAGACCGCTACACGCACACCTCGTTCCAGGTGGTGCCGTATGAGCCCTATGTCGCGCTGGCCGAAAAGCTGAACGCGCTCGCGCCGGGCGATTTCGCCAAGAAGACGCTGCTGGTCACGACCGGAGCGGAAGCCGTTGAAAACGCGGTGAAGATCGCCCGCGCCTATACCAAGCGCCCGGGCGTCATCGCCTTCACCGCCGGATACCACGGCCGTACGCTGCTGACGCTGGGCATGACCGGCAAGGTCAACCCCTACAAGAAGGATGTGGGCCCCTTCCCCTCCGACATCTTCCGCGCGCCCTTCCCCGATGCCCGCGCCGGGATCACCGTCGAGGATTCGATCCGCGCGCTGGAAACCCTGTTCCTGACCGACGCCCAGCCCGACCGCGTGGCCGCGATCATCCTCGAGCCGGTGCTTGGCGAAGGCGGCTATCACCCCGTCCCGACCGAGATGTGGCAGGCGCTGCGCGCGATCTGCGACAAGCACGGCATCCTGCTGATCTCGGACGAGATCCAGGCCGGGTTCGCCCGCACCGGCGCATGGTTCGCCATCCAGCATTCCGGCGTCGTGCCCGATCTCATCACCTGCGCCAAGTCGATGGCCGGCGGCTATCCCATCGCCGGCGTGATCGGCCGCGCCGACGTGATGGACGCGCTCGATCCGGGCGGCCTGGGCGGCACCTATGGCGGCAACCCGGTGGCCTGCGCCGCGGCGCTCGCGGCCATCGATGCCATCGAAACCGAGGGGCTTCTGGCCCGCTCGACCGCTCTGGGCGAGTCGATGCGCGCCCGCTTTGCCGACATGGGCGCCCGCGTGGCCCCCTACCGGATGTGGGACATCCGCGGCCTGGGCGCGATGCTCGCGGTCGAGTTCGTGACCGATTTCGACAGCGCCACGCCCGACGGTGCCCTCACCAAGTCGGTGATCGCCCACGCGCTCAAGCGCGGGTTGATCCTGCTGTCCTGCGGGATGCATGGCAACGCGGTGCGCATCATGGTGCCGCTGACCGCCTCGGACGCGATCATCGAGGAAGGCCTGGCCATCTTCGAAGCGGCCCTGTCCGACGCCATCGCAGCCGAGCTGCGCCACGCCGCCGAGTGACGTGATCCCAAGGCGGTGCGGGCCATTTCCGCGCCGCCTGTTGGACCGGCACCGGTTTCCCCCTTAGACTGGGTCCGTCCTGCCACGAAACGGATAGGAGGCCGTCCCATGTCGCATGTCTTTCCCCGCCACACCCGCCAGCAGCCCCCCGTCGCCGTCGCAGGTGACGGCTGTTACCTGGTCGACGCGTCGGGCAAGCGGTACCTGGACGCCTCGGGCGGCGCTGCGGTGTCCTGTCTGGGACATTCCGATTCCACCGTGATCGACGCGATCAAGACGCAGGTCGAACACCTGGCCTTTGCGCATACCGGCTTCTTCACCTCGGAACCGGCTGAAAAGCTGGCCGACCTGCTGATCGCCAACGCGCCCGGCCGGCTCGACCGGGTTTACCTGGTGTCGGGCGGGTCCGAGGCGACCGAGGCGGCGATCAAGCTGGCGCGGCAATACTGGGTCGAAAAGGGTGAACCGCAACGCGCGAAACTCATCGCCCGCAAGCAGAGCTATCACGGCAACACCATCGGCGCGCTGTCCGCGGGCGGCAACGAATGGCGCCGCGCGCAGTTCGGGCCGCTGCTGCTGGACATGAGCCACATCGACCCCTGCTATGAATACCGCTTGAGGCGCGACAACGAGAGCCTCGAGGATTACGGGTTGCGCGCCGCGCAGGCGCTGGAGGACGAGATCCTGCGCCTTGGCCCCGAGACGGTCATGGCCTTCATGGCGGAACCCGTGGTCGGCGCCACGGCGGGCGCGCTGGCCCCCGCACCGGGCTATTTCAAGCGCATCCGCGAGATCTGCGACCAATACGGCGTGCTGCTGATCCTCGACGAGGTCATGTGCGGCATGGGTCGCACCGGCAGCCTGTTCGCCTGCGAGCAGGATGGCATCGCGCCGGATATCGCCTGCATCGCCAAGGGTTTGGGCGCTGGATACCAGCCCATCGGCGCGATGCTCTGCACCGATGAGATCTATACCGCGATCGAGCAGGGATCAGGCTTCTTCCAGCATGGGCATACCTATATCGGCCACCCCACGGCGGCGGCCTGCGGGCTGGCGGTGGTGGGCTCGATCCTGGACCGCAACCTGGTGGCACGGGTGCGCGACCAGGGCGACAAGCTGATGGACCGGCTCGAGGATCGTTTCGGCCAGCACCCGCATGTGGGCGACCTGCGCGGGCGCGGGCTGTTCCGGGGAATCGAACTGGTGGCCGACCGCGCCACCAAGGAGCCCTTCGATCCGTCGCTGGGGGTCGCGGGAAAAATCAAGAAAGCAAGCTTTGAGCAAGGACTCATCTGTTATCCCATGTCGGGCACCATCGACGGGCGGCGCGGCGACCACATCCTGCTGGCCCCGCCCTTCATCATCGAGGACGATCAATTGGACGAACTCACCGACAAGCTGTCCCGCGCCATCGCTGCGGTGATCTGACCATGCTGCAACTCAACCGCTTCTCGGTCTTCGTCTTTTCCGTGGCCCTGACCATCGTCTCGCTGGCGCTGGCGCTGTTCAACCCGTGGTTCCTGATCGGCGTCGCGGTGTTCGGATTTCTGGCGGCGATCGGCGTATACGACGTCACCCAGACCCACCATTCGATCCTGCGCAACTACCCGGTGCTCGGGCACATGCGCTTTCTGTTCGAGGGGATCCGCCCCGAGATCCGGCAATACCTGATCGAAAGCGACGCCGACGAGGAGCCGTTCTCGCGTGAGCAGCGCAGCCTGGTCTACCAGCGCGCCAAGGGCGTCGAGGACAAGCGCCCCTTTGGCACGCGCCGCCGGGTCTATGACGCGGGATATGAATGGCTGACCCATTCCGCCCAGCCGACGAAGATCGACAGTTTCGACTTTCGCGTGCCCATCGGCGGTCCGGACTGCAAACAGCCCTACGACATCTCGCTGTTCAACATCTCGGCGATGAGTTTCGGCGCGCTCTCGGGCAACGCCATCCTCGCCCTGAACAAGGGCGCCAAGGCCGGCGGCTTTGCCCATGACACGGGCGAGGGCGGCATCAGCCGTTATCACCGCGAGGGCGGCGGCGACCTGATCTGGGAAATCGGATCGGGTTATTTCGGCTGCCGCACGGCTGACGGGCGGTTCGACCCGGTGCGCTTTGCCGAACAGGCCGCCGACCCGCAGGTCAAGATGATCGAACTGAAGATGAGCCAGGGCGCCAAGCCCGGCCATGGCGGCATGCTGCCCGGCGCCAAGATCACGCCCGAGATTTCCGAGGCGCGCGGCGTTCCGATGGGACAGGACTGCATCTCGCCCGCCTCGCACCCGGAATTCTCGACCCCGATCGAGATGATGGAATTCATCGGCCGCCTGCGTGACCTGTCCGGCGGCAAGCCGGTGGGCTTCAAGCTGTGCATCGGGCACCGGCGGGAATTCATGTGCATGGTCAAGGCGATGCTGGAAACCGGCATCGTCCCCGACTTCATCGTCATCGACGGGAAAGAGGGCGGCACTGGCGCCGCCCCCGTCGAATTCGCCGACCACATGGGCATGCCGCTGGTCGAGGGGCTGACCTTTGCCCACAACACGCTGCGTGGCGCAGGGTTGCGCGACCGGGTCAAGATCGGCGCCTCGGGCAAGCTGGTGTCGTCCTTTGCGATCCTCAAGGCCATCGCGCTGGGCGCGGATTGGGCCAATTCGGCGCGCGGCTTCATGTTCGCGGTGGGCTGCATCCAGGCACAGGCCTGCCACACGAACCATTGCCCGGTGGGCGTGGCGACGCAGGACCCGCGCCGCGCCCGCGCCCTCGTGGTGCCGGACAAGGCCCAGCGCGTGGCCAGTTTCCACAAGAACACGATGCATGCCGTGGGCGAACTGACCTCTGCCGCGGGTCTGCTGCACCCGGGCGAATTCCTGCCCTTCCACCTGCTTCTGCGCGAGGGTGAGCGGACGATGGTCACCGGCGACGAGATCTATCCCTATATGCCCGAGGGCTTTCTGCTGACCGACGGCGAGGACGACGAGAAAGGCTACCGCAAGCGGTGGCGCCGCTCGGCGGCGGACAGTTTCCAGCCCTTCGACACCGAAACGCGGCGCGGCGCATGAGCGGGCCGGCGGATTTCCCACCGCTCTCCGACGCGGCATGGCCCGAGGCGGTCGCCGACATGCGCGCGGGCTTTGCCGGGCGGCTCAACGTCTACCGCGTCATGGCGCACCACCCCGACCTACTGCGCGCCTGGAGACCGCTGCGCGAACACGTGGTGAACCGGACTGCGCTTGGCCCGCAACTGTCCGAGGTGGCGATCCTGCGCACCGGGCACCGGCTGGGCTCGTCCTATGAGTGGAACCAGCATATCGAGCGGGCCCGCGCGCGCGGGCTGAGCGATGCGCGGATCGCATCCTGCGCTGGGCCGCTCGACGCGATGGACACGACCGATGCGCTGGTCGCCCGCGCCGTGGACGAGCTTTTCGACGCACACGCGCTGACGCCCGCGACGATCTCGGCGCTGGTGGAGGGGTTGGGAAAGGCGGCGATGTTCGACCTGATCGCCACCGTGGGCTTCTACTCGGTGCTGGGCTACACGCTCAATTCCTTCGGCACCCCGCTGGACGAGGATGTGGCGCAGGCGCTGCGCGACCGGCCCTTCGCCCCCTAGCCCTCAGCCGCCCCGATCCGCCCCTGCTTGCAGCAGGTCGGCCAGCAGCGGGTTGGGAAAGCGCCGTTGCAGGGTGACGGCGCAGAACACCTCGCGGATGCCCTCCAGCCGGGCGCATTCCACCAGCAGACCCGAGGCCAGTTCGTCGCGCACCACGATGGGCGGGATGACGGCAAGCCCAGCGTCCTCGCGCGCCAGAAGGCGGATCATCGCCATGTCGTCGACCTCGGCCGCGATGCGCGGCACGACGTCCAGCCGCCCCACCATCGCGTCGAAGGCGGCGCGCAGGGCGGATTCCGGCGTGGGCAGGATCAGCGGCTGCGTCGCCAGCAACTCGGTCAGGGTGCCACCCGCCCGCGCGGGCCGCCCGATCAGGCCGACGGGCTGTTCCGACAGGCGCTGCACCAGGTAGGGGCTGGCCGCGTCCCGCGCCGGGACGAGGTTGGTCAGCACCACGTCCAGCGCCAGCGCGTCGAGCCCGCGCAAGAGTTCGCCCTGCGTGCCGGACCGCAGCACGATCTCCACATCCCCGCGCCCGATCAGCGGCGCAAGAAACCCCAACTGAAAGTTCCGCGACAGCGTCGCCAGCGCCCCCACCCGCAGCGCCCGCCGCGCGCCCCCGCTTTCGCTGAGCGTGGCCGACAGATCCTCGGCGGTGCGAAAGATCACCTCGGCATGGTCCAGCGCGATGCGCCCCGCCTCGGTCAGGATCAGGCCCCGCCCCCGCCGCTCGAACAGGGCATGGCCCAGCGAGTCTTCCAGCGCCTTGATCTGCGTCGACAGCGCCGATTGCGACAGATTGAGCGCACGCGCCGCGCCGGTCAGCGTACCGTCGCGGGCAATGGCGCGGAAAAGGCGCAGGTGATGCAGGTTGAGCGCGGCCATTATTCTACTCAATAGAACGATTGCATAGAATATATGTATTTTTCGGAAATGTCGGCAAGGGCTATGTCACCGCTCAACCCGTCAGAACCGGAGAAACGCGATGCCGATCACCCTGCCCCTGAGCTTTCTCGCCCCGCTGGTCCTGCTGGCCGTGGCCGCTCTGGCCTTGGCGCGCCCGGGCCGCCGCCCGGGCGCCCTGCCTCGCCTGTCGGAAACCGCCGCGCTGGCGGCGCTGGCGATGGCCGGTCTGGGCCTGCTGCAAGTGATCGCCACGGGCCCGGTGACGCGCGGCGCCGGCGCGCTGGTTCTGGGCGCCGATGCCGTCAGCGCGACGCTGGCGCTGCTGGTGGCCTTCATCGGCTGGGTCGTCATGCGGTATGCGCGCAACTACCTGGACGGTGAGGCGCGCGAGGGCACGTTCCACGGACTCATGCTGGCCACGCTGGCCCCGGTCTTGCTGCTGGTGCAGGCGGGCAGCCTGCCGCTGATGATCCTGGCCTTCGCCACGATCGGCGTGCTGCTACGGCAACTCCTGCTGTTCTACCCCGACCGGCCCGAGGCACGGCGGGCCGCGACCAAGTTCTCGCTGGTCTGGCATGCGGGCGACGTTGCGCTGGCGCTGGCTGCGGTCCTGTTATGGGCGGCCTGGGGCGCGACCGACATCGCCACAGTGACTACGATGGCGCGTGAGGGCGCGCTGCCCGCCGCCGCCCATGGCGCGGTCGCAGCCCTGGTGCTGGCCGCCGCGCTGAAAACCGCCGCCTTCCCACTGCATGGCTGGCTGACCGAGGTGATGGAGGCGCCGACGCCCGTTTCGGCCCTGCTGCATGCGGGCATCGTGAACGCCGGCGGCGTGCTGCTGATCCGTATGGCCGACGCGGTGCAGGCCAGCCCCGGCGCGATGGCCGCGCTGGTGATGCTGGGCGGCCTGACGGCCCTGTTCGGCGCGGTCGTGATGCTGGCGCAAAGCGGGGTCAAGACGGCGCTGGCGTGGTCCACCGTGGCGCAGATGGGATTCATGCTGCTGCAATGCGGGCTTGGCCTGTGGGCGCTGGCGCTGCTGCATATCGTGGCGCATTCGCTGTACAAGGCGCACGCCTTCCTGTCCTCGGGTGGCGCGGTCAAGGCCGTGGCCTCTATCCGGCGACCTGGCCCGGTTGCGGTGCCCAACCTGAGCGCCGTGGCCCGTGCCTTTGCCCTTGCGCTGCTGCTGTATGGCGTGGTCGCCACCGGCTTCATCGCGCTGGTCGGTGCAAAGTCGCCGCAGGCGCTGGCACTGGGCGCGATGCTGATCTTCGGCGTGGCCTACCTGATCGCCCAAGGGCTGGCCGATGCCGCGCCCGCCGACCTGACGCGGCGCACCGCCAAGGCGTCCTTCGCCGCCGCCATCGCCTATTTCGTCTTCCAGCAGGTCGCCAACGCCGCCTGGGGGCCGATGCTGCCCGACGCGCCTGTCGCGGGGCCGCTGGAATGGGCGCTGATCGTTCTGGCGGTGCTGTCCTTCGGCACGGTCGCCGTGGCGCAGGCGCTCTTCCCCCTCTGGGCGCATCACCCGGCCACGACCGGCCTGCGGGTGCATGTCGCCAACGGGCTTTATCTGAATGCGCTGCTCGACCGCCTGATCGGCGGGTTCAAGACCACCAAGACCAATTGAAAAGCGGGAAGGGTCAAGACATGTTCCTCAAGCACAGCCAGATCGCCCCGGCCCGCATCTCGGGCCTTCTCGACGCCGCCGAGGCCGCCTGCCGCGCCATCCCGCCCGCCTTTCCGCTGGAGGCGACCGTCGCCGTGAACCCGGTGCTGGGCCATGTGGGCGACGACCTTGCCACCGCCTCGGCGCGGCTGGCGCGGGTCGCGGGCGTCGTCCTGACGCGCAAGCGGGCCGAGTATGCGGCCGCCATGGCTGCCGGCCGGATCACCGACGAGGACCTCGCCGACGCGCTGTTCTGCAGCACCTCGCCCATGAAGCCCATCGACCTCGGCACGCTCAAGGCCAAGGCCCAGGCAGACGCCCCCGCGCCGCAGGCCCTGCCCACGGTTGCGGACCTGGCCGCACAGGCCACCGGCACCGACTGGCCCGAGATCATCGCGCGCACCTTTGGCCTCTGGGCCGCAGGACAGTTCGACCGGGGCCAGGCGCTGTGGACGCCCGCGCCGGGGCAGAACGCCTACACCGCGTGGCAAGGCTGGGCCAGCCGCGACCTGACGCCGGAAATCGCCGGGCTGAAGGGCTTCTGCGCCCATGTCGCCGGTGCGCCGGACTTGGCGGAACGGGCGATCCTGCGCGCCTCCGAGCATCTGGGACTGCATGACGACGCCGCGCAGTCCGTCTATCACCGGCTGCTGATGGACCTCGGCGGCTGGGCGCAGCACGGGCGCTGGCTGCTGTGGCAGGCGGAACTGGACGGCGAAACCGACAACACGCTGGCCGCAATGCTGGCGATCCGGCTGGTCTGGGAGGAGGCGCTGCTGGCGCATGTTCCGGGTGTGGCCAAGGCCTGGGCCGAGGCGGTCGGACAGCACGCGGCGCCCGTCGCGCCCTCGCCCGACATGGTGATCGACGCGATCCTGCAGGACGCAGCCGACCGGGCCCACCAGCGTCGGCTGGCGGCGACGCTGGCCTCGGCGCAGCCCGTGGCCGGGGCCGACCGGCCCGCGCTGCAGGCCGCCTTCTGCATCGACGTGCGCTCCGAGGTGTTCCGCCGGGCGCTGGAAGCGCAGGATCCCGGCATCGCGACGATCGGCTTTGCCGGCTTCTTCGGCCTGGCGCTGGGTCATCGCAATCACGGCTCGGACGTGGTCGAGGCACATCTGCCGGTGCTGCTGAAACCCGCGCTGAATTCCTGCGCCGCCGCTCCGGAAAAGGCCGATTTCGAGGCGCGGATCGCCGCCCGGGCGACGCGGGCCTGGGGCCGGTTCCGGCAGGCGGCGGTGTCGTCCTTTGCCTTCGTCGAGGCTGCGGGGCCAATGTATGGCGCCAAGCTGGTGGCGGACTCGCTGGGTCTGAAGAAGAACAAGGCCACGTCCCCCGCGCCGAAACTGTCGGACGAGCTTTCCGTCGAGGCACGGGCGCAACTCGCCGCCGCGATCCTGACCGGCATGGGCATCACCAAGGGGCACGCGCCGCTGGTTCTGCTGCTGGGGCATGGCTCGGGCGTGGTGAACAACCCGCATGAAAGCGCCTATCACTGCGGCGCGTGCGGCGGGCACACGGGCGAGGTCTCGGCCCGGCTTCTGGCCGCGCTGCTGAACGATCCTGCGACGCGCGCCGCCCTGCCTGCGCATGGCATCGACGTGCCGGCCGACACGCTGTTCCTCGCCGGCCTGCACGACACGGCAAGCGACGAGATCGCGCTGTATCCCGATCACGCGGCACCCGAGCATGCCGAGGCCGTGAAGCAGGCGAAGGCCTGGATGTCCCGGGCAGGCCGGATCGCGCGGACCGAACGCGCGGCCCGCCTGCCCGGCGCGCAGGCCGCGACGCTGGCCGAGCGGGCCACAGGCTGGGCCGAGCCGCGCCCGGAATGGGGTCTTGCCGGTTGCGCCGCCTTCATCGCCGCCCCGCGCGGGCAGAGTGCCGGAGCCGACCTGGGCGGCCGTGCCTTCCTGCACAGCTACGACTGGACGACGGATCAGGGCTTCGCGACACTGGAAACGATCCTGACCGCGCCGGTTGTCGTCGCCAGCTGGATCAGCCTGCAATACTACGGCTCGACCGTCGCGCCGCAGGTCTTCGGCGGCGGCAACAAGCTGATCCACAACGTGACCGGCGGGATCGGCGTGGTCGAGGGCAATGGCGGGCGGCTGCGGACCGGTCTGCCGTGGCAGGCGGTGCATGATGGCGAGAAAGCCGCGCATGAGCCGCTGCGCCTGTCGGTGCTGGTCGAGGCGCCGGAAGAGGCGATCCTTGGGGTTCTGAAGAAACACCCGGATCTGGCCAAGCTCTTCGACAACGGCTGGCTGCATCTGTTTGCGCTCAAGGACGGCAAGATGACGGCGCGCTATCGGCCCGGTTCGGGGTTCGAGGCGGCGGGGTTCGCGCAGGCGGCGTGAGGCACAGGGAAAGGGCGCGGAGGGCCGCGCCCGATCCTGGGTGGGCGCTTTAAAACGCTTGTGATCAGCGGTTTATCCCGAAAGCCCGCAGGCCGGATGTGCGGTGACTGCCATCGCCAATGCGCCCTCCCGGGGGGAGGGGTTTGGAGCGAACCGCGCAGGCGGCAAACGCGCCAGTGGCGCGTTTGAGTGACAAACGGGCGAAGCCCCGGACAGGCGCGGCCCGGGCTGGTCGCCCGGGCCAAAGTCTGCACACAGGTCAGCGCTCGATCTCGGCCTTCCGCTGAGCCAGGAAGTCGCGCAGGTCCAGCACGCTCTTCTCGTCCATCGAGACGTAGATCAGCGACATGTTGGTCCGCTCGCGCACCATCGCGCCGGGGAACGGCAGGTAGCTGAGTTCGCGTGAGCCGAAGGACGGCGAGGCCGTGCCGACCTGCCATTCGGTCTGGAGCGATACGTCTACCAGTTTCAGCGCCTTGGCGCCGCCGCGCCCCGGGCGCTCGAACGGCACGCCCGCCAGTTTGAGATAACTGGTCTTGTCCGCCGCCTGCACGAAACCATCGATGAACTGCGTCGCAAGCACCTGCAGGTCCGCCGCGTCGTCGCCATTGTGCATGTGGGAATGCAGGTGGTCGGGATGCGCGTGGTTGTGTCCCGCGCCGTGCGGGTGGTCGTGATCGTGGTGGTGGTGGTGATGGTCGCCGTGGTGCGGGTGATCATGTGGCATTGGACCACCTCTTTCCCTCGAACTGGCCATGCGGGATGGTCACGGGCTTGTCGATATGCCGCTTGTGCGCGCCCATCTTGCCCGAGGCGACAAGGCTGCCCAGCACGTCGACGATGACCCGCGTTCCCATCAGCGCCGTGATGTCAGAGGTGTCGTAGGGCGGCGAGACCTCGACCAGTTCCATGCCGCAGATCCCCTCGGCCGCGACCTTGGACGCCAGCGCCAACGCCTCGCGCGGCAGGAAGCCGCCGGGTTCGGGCCAGCCGGTGCCGGGGACGAAACCGCAGTCGATGCTGTCGATGTCGAAGGACATGTAGACCATGTCGACCCCGTCCCAGGCCATCTCCAGCGCCATCTCGGCGGTCTTGTCGATGCCCATCTTCTCCATGTCGCCCATGGTGATGATGTTGGTCTCGCGGTCTCGCGCGACTTTCACCGCCTCGCGCGGCACCTGCCAACCGCCGATGCCGATCTGGACAAGGTTCTTGGCCGGGACGTTGGGCATGTTAGTGGCGTGGAACCAGGGCGTCGTGTGCATCCGCTCGTCCAGGTCTTTTTCCTGGATGTCGGCATGGCGGTCGAAATGCACGATGCCGATCTTCTTGCTGGTGCATTCCGCGATGCCGCGCACACAGGGGAAGCCGATGGAATGGTCGCCGCCGATCATGATCGGAAGCGAGCCGGAGGAAAACACGTGGCTCACCGCGCGGCTGATCTGGTCAAAGCTCTTTTCGATGTTCGCGGGAATCGTGAACACGTCGCCCGCGTCGCACATCGTCATCTGCTCGCGCAGGTCCACCGCCATCTCGTAGTTGTAGGGCGTGTAAAGCGCGCTGATCTTGCGCACGCCCTGCGGGCCAAAACGGGTGCCGGGGCGATAGGTGGTGCCGCCGTCAAAGGGGATGCCCAGCACGGTCGCGTCATAGTTGGCGACCTCCAGCACGTCCTCGGCATAGGGCGCCTTGAGAAAGGTGTTGATGCCGGCGTAATGCGGCAACTCGCCCCGCGCAAATGTGGGGATGGACTTGTCGTCGATGCTGTCGGCGCCGGTCAGGCCCATGCGCAGCGCCCAGCGGCGTTCCTCGTCCCAGCGGCCCTCGGGCAGGTCGGCCTCGGCCTTCATCGCCTTCCAGCCTCGCAGACGGGACAGGTCGGGATGGTGGGCGCGGGCCTCGGTCAGAGGCCTGTCGGCCGGGTGGTGAGAGCGTGATCGGTCACGCGGGGCGCAGAACATGGGTGTCCTCCTCGATGGTCTGGTAGGGAATGCCGCCGTTTCGGGCGTCGAAGTCGTAGGTGATGGTGGCGCCGTAGGCGTTCGGGTCGTGCGGATCCCAGCGCGGCTTGTCGAAGACCAGAACGCGGTCGCCCAGCTTGAAGCCCTCGGACAGGTCATGCGTGACCATGAAGACGGTCATGCCGGTGTCGCGCCGCAGGTCCTGCAGGAAATCATGCATCGACAGGCGCGTGCCGGGGTCGAGTGCGCCAAAGGGCTCGTCCAGCAGCAGGATGCGCGGCCGCGCGGCCAGCGCCTGCCCGATGGCCAACCGCTGCTGCATGCCGCCCGACAGCGTCGCCGGATAGGCGTCGGCCACGTGGTCGAGCCCGATGCGCGCCAGCGTCTCGTCGGCCCGCTTGCGCGCCTCTACCTTTTCCTTGCCGAAGAAGCGGCCCCAAGGGCGGCGCAGGCTTTCGCCGGCAACCACGTTTTCGCGCACGGTCATGTGCGGAAAGACCGAGTATTTCTGGAACACCACGCCGCGATCCAGCCCCGGTTCGCGCGCAGGCGGTTGTCCCGCCACGCGGATTTCCCCGCGAGAGGGCGTCTCCTGCGCCAGCAACAGCCGCAGGAAGGTGGACTTGCCGCAGCCCGAGGCGCCGACGATCGAGATGAACTCGCCCTCCTTCACCTCGACGCTGACACGTTCGAGGATCGGCCGCGTGCCGTAGCTCTGGAACACGTTGTCGACGGTGACGAAGCTCACAGCGCGGTCTCCGTCCAGCGGAAGGCGCGGCGCGACAGCGCCCGCAGGGCGAGGTCCATGATGACCGCCAGCAGGGTGATCCACGCGACATAGGTCAGGATCACGTCCATCGCGAGGTAGCGGCGGACAAGGAAGATGCGATAGCCCAGCCCCTGGTCGCTGGCGATGGCCTCGGCCGCGATCAGGAACAGCCAGGCGGGGCCAAGGCTTAGCCGCACCGCCTGCAACAGGCGCGGCATCAACTGCGGCAGCGCCACGCGTAGGGCGATGACAGAGGTCGAGGCGCCCAGCGTCTCGGCCTTGACGATCATCTCGCGTGGGATTTCCAGCACCCTCTGGCTGAGGTCGCGGATCAGGAACGGCAGGATGCCGATGACGATGAGGACGACCTTGGACAGCTCGCCAAGGCCGAAGACGATGAACAGGATTGGCAGCACCGCCAGCGGCGGGATCATCGACAGCACGCCGACGAACCCGGCCAGCGTCGCCCGAACATGCGGCAAGAGCCCGATGAGCAGGCCGAAGGCCGTCGCAAGGCCCGCCGAGATACCGACGCCCAGCGCCAGCCGTTGCAGGCTGGCCAGCGTGTCGTGCCACAGCAGGATGCGCCCGCTGCGGCGGTCGGGTTCGGTGAACAGCCGCAGGGCGGTATCCACGATGCTGGAGGGGGCGGGCAGCAGCTTGTCCGACGGGTTCACCGCCAGCCGCATGTCCGAACCGATCATGTAGGCCGCCAGCGCCAGTGCAAACGGCACCAGCGCCAGGAAGGCGGCCAAAGCCGCGCCCGGCCTGCGGTTGATCCAGCGCATCGCCCCCCCCTCTCGCGTGAGCTTACAGCGCGCCGTCGGCGGCCATCTGCATGTAGGTCGTGTCAAACCGGAAGGTGACGTTGTTCGCGTCGCCCGTGGTCGAACCGTCGGGATAGGAGATGCCGACGAAATCCGCGCTCGGCGCGCCTTCGCCCAGGATGCCCTTGTCGAACAGGAATTCCGCGACCGTCACCATGGTCGAGGGCAGTTCGGCGCCCTGGGTAAAGGCCACCGCCTCGGCCGGGTCGTAGAACATCTGCGTGCTGGCCAGCTGCGACTTGTAGCCGTCCAGATCGGTGCCCGAGGCCTCTGCCATCTCGGTCAGAACCGCCTCGTCGCCCGCCGCCATCAAGCCCATGACCTCGTACCAGGCGCCGACCAGCGCCTTGCCGAAATCGGGATTGGCGGCCAGCGTCTCGGTATTGACCACCATCAGGTCGATGATCTCGCCCGGAATGTCCGAGCTGTCGAACAGTTTGTTCGCGCCCGGTTCTTCCATGATGGCGGAGACCAGTGGGTTCCACGTCACCACCGCCTGCACGTCGTCGGTCGCATAGGCCGCGATCATGTCGGCGTCCGAGGTGTTGATGACGCCTGCGAGGTCGGCCTCGGAGAGCCCTGCGCTGTCCAGCGCCCGTGCCAGCAGGTAATGCGAGACCGACAGTTCCACGAGGTTCACCGGCTTGCCCGCCAGATCGGCGAGCCCGCCCTCGCCCTTCAGGATCACCGCGTCGTTGCCATTGGAGAAGTCGCCCACGATCAGCGCGGTCGTGTCGACGCCGCCGCCCGAGGGGATCGACAGCGTATCCATGTTGGTCGCCGTCACGCCGTCGAAAGCGCCCGCCGTGTACTGGTTGATCGACTCGACGTAATCGTTGATCTGCACGATCTCGACGTCGATGCCGTATTTCTCGGCCCACTTGTCCATGATCCCCGAGTCGTCAAGATAGCCCCAGGGCATCCAGCCCACATAGATCGACCAGGCGACACGGAATTCGGTCTTTTCCTGCGCCATCGCGGGCAGGCCCGCCAGAAGGCTCAACGCGGTCGTCGCGGCCAGAAGTGTCCTTGCAGTCATGGGTCGTCCCCTCTTGTCCGGTGTTCCGCCCGAATGCCAGGGACCAGACGGCCGGGGCGGAACATGGAGAGGCCGGCCGCGTCTGGTGCAGTCATCTCCCGGGATTTTGCCCCGCCGTGTATCGGCGCGGAGTTTGCCGCGCCGATGGTGCCTCTCGGACCGGACCCCATGCCATGCATGGGCGGAACCCTAGGTACCCTGCCTGTCATCAGGCTGCGCCGGGTGGCCGGCGGCGGCCAACAAAAGGGCGCCTTTGCGTCGCCTGGCGCAGGGCAATGGATCGTTTTTCGGGCACCCAGCCCATCAACGCTCAAAACATGGGCGCAACTGGTATGAAGCAAGGTGACAAAACCTGTCCCCCTTGGGCATGACCTGCGCCCGCCCCGCTTGACTTCACCTGCCCCGGCGCCTTTCCTGACGCCGATCCGCTTCACCCCGAAACGCGACAGGTTCCATGAGTTTCCGATTCATCCACGCTTCCGACCTGCACCTGGGCCGGAGATTCGCCAACATCCCCCAGCCCGAGGACAGCAATATCCGTGGCCGCCTGATGGAGGCGCGGCATGGCGCCATCGGCAAGCTGGCGCAGGCGGCGCGGGATGCCGGCGCGGCCCATGTCCTGCTGGCGGGCGACACGTTCGACACGGCCACGCCCTCGGCCCCGGTGATCCGGCAGGCGCTGGCGGCGATGGCCGAGGCCGCGGGCGTGACCTGGTGGTTGCTCCCCGGCAACCACGACAACCTGCGCGATGCCGAACCGTTGTGGCAGACGATCACGCAGGATGGCCCAGCCAATGTGCGCGCCATTCGCGATGCCGACCCCCAGCCGCTGGCAGAGGTTGCGACGCTGCTGCCCTGCCCCGTCGCCTGGCGCGCCACGGGCTCCGACCCGACAGAAGCACTCGTTACAATGCCCAGTCCCGAGGGCGCGCTGCGCATCGGTCTGGCTCATGGCGGCATTACCGATTTCACCGAAAGCGGCGAACTGATCGCACCCGACCGCGACCGGTCCGCACGGTTGGATTACCTGGCACTCGGCGATTGGCACGGGCGCATGGCGGTATCCGACCGGGTGCATTATTCTGGCAGCCCGGAACAGGACCGGTTCCGCCACGGACGGCGCGGCGTCTGCCTGTCGGTGGCGATCGACGGGCCCGGCGCGCCCCCGCGCGTCACCGAGGTGGAGACCGGCCAGTTCCTCTGGGCCGAGGCGGATGTTCCGCTGCATCCCGGGCAGGATGCGGGCGCGGCATTGTCCGCCGTCCTGCCCGCCACGGGGCGGCGCGACGTGCTGCTACGCATCGCGGCCACCGGCTGGGCCACCCTTTCGGACCGCCTGGACCTGCTGCGCGCGGCTGGGCGGGCCGGCGCGGAATTCGCCCATTTCGACCTGGTCACGGACGCGCTGCGCCTGCAATCGGACGAGGCCGACCTCGAGCAGATCGACCGAGCGGGCGCGCTGCGCATGGCCGCGGAGGCACTGCGCGACGAGGCCGCCTCGGAAACCCTGGGCGCGACGGACCGCCGCATCGCGCAGGACGCGCTGGCCCGCCTGCACGCCTATGTCAGCGAGGGCACCGCATGAAACTGCGCGCCATCACCCTGACCAATGTCCGCCGCTTTACCGATCCGGTGCGGATCGACGGCATCGCCGACGGGCTGAACGTGCTGTCCGAACCAAACGAAACCGGCAAATCCACCCTGTTCGATGCGCTGCACGCGGTGTTCTTCAAGCCGCATGGATCGAGCGACAAGGAGATCAAGGCGCTGCGCCCCCATGCCGGCGGCGCGCCCGAGATCGCGGTCGAGATCGAGACCGGCGAGGGCCGGTTCACCCTGTCGAAGCGCTGGCTGTCGAGGCCAACGGCCACGGTGCA
This sequence comes from Thetidibacter halocola, assembly GCF_018224955.1. GTDB lineage: Bacteria > Pseudomonadota > Alphaproteobacteria > Rhodobacterales > Rhodobacteraceae > Thetidibacter > Thetidibacter halocola. Next base: position 145,028 of record NZ_JAGTUU010000003.1, on the reverse strand, counting down.
TCGCGGCGACCGGCTGATCGCCCAGTCGGACGAGGCCGAGGCGTGGATCGCCGGAATTCTGGGTGGCGCGCCGGGCGGGCCGTCGGGGCTGATCTGGGTGCGGCAGGGGCTGACCACGCTGGCCGAGGGTTCCGGCAAGGAGGAAAGGCAGGCGCTCGAGGCGCGGCGCGACCTCATGTCCTCGGTCGGGGACGAGGTCGAGGCGATGACCGGCGGGCGGCGCATGGATGCCGCCCTCGCACGCGTCCGCGAGGATCTGGCGCGCTATGCAACGACCGGTCGAGGCAGCCCCCGGACCGGCGGGCCGTGGAAGGCCGCGCTGGACGAGGTCGCAAGACTCGAGGCAGACCATGCCGCACTGTCCGAGACCGCGCGCGACCTGCACACCGCGCTGGATGAACGCAAGCGCGCCCGCGCCGAGTTGCGCGCGCTCGAGGCGCCGGATGCGGTCGCGGCGCGCAGCAAGCGGCTCGACACCGCGCGCGCCGCCCATCAAGCCGCGCTGCGCCATGCCGAGACGGTCGAAGCCGCCGCGCAAAAGGTCGGCATGTCCCGGCTGGCCGTAACCGCCGCGAACCGCCGGCTGGACGATTTCCGCGCCGCGCGGGACGAGGCGCAGGCAGCCGGGGCCGAGGCCACCCGCGCGGCCCAGGCCCTGGCCGAGCGTCGCGCCAAACTGGAGCAGGCGCAGGCCACCCGTGACATGGCCGAGGCCGCGCTACAACAGGCGCAACAGACGCTGACCGCCGCTCAGGAAACCCGCCGCCGCGCCGAGCGCGCGCAGGCTGCCCGCGACGGGGCTGAGCGCCGCCGCGAACTGGCCGAACGCATCGCGCAGGCCGACGCCGCGCGCGACGCGATGGAACAGGCCGGAGCCGAGGCGCGCATCGGCCCCGATGCCAAGGCGCTACATCGGCTCGAGGCGCTGGCGGGCGCGCTGGCCTCTGCCCGCGCGGCGCGTGACGCGGCGGCGACGCAGATCGTGGCGACCTATGATGCGGGCGCCGAGGGGCGCATCCTGCTGGAGGGCGCCGCCCTGCCCGGCGGGCGGGCCTTGCCCCTGCCCCGCGCAACACGGCTGACCATCGCGGGCGTCGGCACGCTGGAAATCCGCCCCGGCGGCAGTGATGCCGGCGACAGTGTCGAGAGCGCCGAGAGCGCACTGCGCGAAGCGCTGGACCGGATCGCCGCGCCCTCGCTCGAGGCCGCGCGCGCCGCCGCCGCGACCCGCGACGCCGCCACGCGCCGTCACGCCGAGGCGCAGGCGCGGCTGACCGCGCTGGCCCCCGACGGCATCGACGCGCTGCGAGAGGCGCTGGCGCGCATCCCCGATGCCGAGGAGGACAGCGACCTGCCCGACCCGACCGCCGCGGAGGCGGCCGAACGGCAGGCCCGCTCTGACCACGACACCGCGCGCCTGGCGCATGACCTGGCCGCCGAGCGCCTGTCAGGCGCGCGCAGCGCCGCCGCCGGGACCGAGGCCGCCCACGGCGCCGCCCAAGCCCGTGCCGCCCGCGCGGCCGAGGCCGTGGCGCGGCTGGGCGATGTCTCGGACGAGGCGCTGGTGCAGGAGATGCGGAGCGCGGCCGAGGCCCTCGCCGCAGCCGAGGCGGTCCATGCCGACCGCCTGCGCGCTGCACCCGATCTCGGCACCACCGCCGCCGAGCTGAGCCGTGCCGACTCGATCGCCGAGACCGCGCAGGCGGAAATCGCCCGGCTCAAGCCGCAGATCGCGCGGCTGGAGGAACGCATCGCGCGCAGTTCCGGCGAGGCGGTCGAGGAACGGCTGGCCGAAACCGCGCAGGCGCTGGAGGCTGCCCGCGCCGACCTGGCCCGGATCGAACACGAGGTGGCCGTTCTGACAAGGCTCGACGCGGCGCTGGACGCGGCGCGCGGCGCGGCGCGCGAGCGCTATTTCGCGCCGGTCGCGCAGGAACTGCGTCCGCTGTTGCAACTGCTCTGGCCCGAGGCCGACCTCGCCTGGGAACAGGACACGCTGCTGCCCCGAGCGCTGATCCGCGCCGGCCAGGAGGAAACCGTCGACATCCTGTCGGGCGGCACGCAGGAGCAGTTGGCGCTGCTGGTGCGGCTGGCTTTTGCGCGGATGCTGTCAAAGGCCGGGCGGCCCGCGCCGGTGATCCTGGACGATGCGCTGGTCTTTACCGACGATGACCGGATCGAACGGATGTTCACCGCGCTGCACCGGCAGGCGGGCGATTTGCAAATTCTCGTGCTGACCTGCCGCCAGCGCGCCTTTCGCGAGCTGGGCGGGCGGTTACTGCACCTCGAACGCGCGGGGTAAGGGTCAGACGCCGACGAAGCGTTCGGTGATCTCGGGCGTGAGGTCGGACATGGCTCCCTGCCAGACGGTCTGTCCGCGCTCAACGATCACGGCCCGGTCCGACACCTGCGCCAGTTCCCGGATCGACTTGTCGATCAGCAGGATCGCCATGCCGGTTTCCTGCCGCAGCCTTGCGATGGCAGCCCAGATTTCCTGCCGGATGATCGGCGCCAGCCCCTCGGTCGCCTCGTCGAGGATCAGCAGGCGCGGATTGGTCATCAGCGCGCGCCCGATGGCGAGCATCTGTTGTTCGCCGCCCGACAGCGACGCCGCCCGCTGGCCCGCCCGCTCACCGAGGCGCGGAAACAGCGCGGTGACGCTTTGCAACGTCCAGTCTCCCGGCCGCGCGGTGGCGAGAAGATTTTCGCGCACCGTCAGGTCACGGAAACAGCGTCGCCCTTCGGGCACCAACCCCACGCCGAGCCTTGCCACGCGAAAGCTGGGCAGGCGGTGCAGGTCCTTGCCCTCCAGCGTCAGCGTGCCCTGCGACGGGATAATCCGGCAGATCGCCTTGACGGTTGTCGTCTTGCCCATGCCGTTGCGCCCCATCAGCGCCACGGCCTGCCCCTCGGCCACGGTCAGGTCGACGCCGAACAGCGCCTGCGAGGCGCCGTAGCGCGCGGTCAGGTCCCGGACCTCCAGCATCACGCCTCCTCCCCGAGGTAGGCAGCGCGTACGGCAGGATCGGCGCGGATTTCGTCCACGGTTCCGGTGGCGATCACCTGGCCATAGACCAGCACGCTGATCCGGTCGGCCAGGGCAAAGACCGCGTCCATGTCGTGTTCCACCAGCAGGATCGGCGCCTCCTGCCGCAGCCCGTCGAGAAAGCCCGTCATCACGCGAGAGCCCTCGGCCCCAAGCCCCGCCATCGGCTCGTCCATGACGAAGGCGCGCGGGGCCAGCGTCAGCGCCACGGCGACCTCCAGTTGCCGGCGCTGGCCGTGGCTGAGATCGGCGGTGCGGGTTCCGGCGTGATCGGCCAGCCCGACGCGGTCGAGCGCGGCCATTGCCCGGTCGCGCAGGGCCGCGTCGCGCGAGACCCGCCCCCACAGCCGCCACGGGTTCCCCGCCGCGCCCAGCGCGCCCAGCAGGGCGTTGTCCAGCACGGTATCCTCCATCGCCAGCGCCGAAATCTGGAAGGTGCGGGCCAACCCCGCCTGCGCCCGCGCCTGCGTGCTCAGCCCGGTCACGTCGCGCCCCAGCAACTCGACCGTTCCGGCGTCGGGCGCAAGAGCGCCGCAGATCTGCGCGATCAGCGTCGACTTGCCCGCGCCGTTCGGGCCGATGATGGCGTGGATCTCTCCGGCGCGCAGGTCGATGGAGACATCGTCCGTCGCCGTCAGCGCGCCGAAACTCTTGCACAGGGCGTGGGTGGCGAGGATCGGCTCAGACATGCGGCCCCGCCTTTCCGGTCAGCAATCCCACCACGCCGCCCCGCGCGAACAGCACGATCCCCAGCAGCACGACGCCCAGCCAGACGTGCCAGAAATCCGTCAACCCGCCGAGCCAGTGTTCCAGCGCGACGAAGAGGCAGGCACCGACCACCGGCCCCATCAGCCGCCCGACGCCGCCGATCACGATCAGGATGATCAGCTCGCCCGACAGCTGCCAGCTGAACATGGACGGGCTGACGAAGCGGTTCAGATCGGCGAACAGCGCGCCGGCCAGTCCGGTGATCGCGCCCGAGATGACAAACGCCATCAGTTTCAGCCGCATCGGGTTCAGACCCACTGTCTCGACCCTCTGCGGCACCTGCCGCGCGGCGTTCAGCGCAAGCCCGAAGGGCGAGGCGCGCAGCATGGCGTTCAGCGCCAGCGCCAGGCAGAGAACCACGAAACAGACCGCGAAGAACTGGATCGGCACGAGCGTGTTCAGGCCGGGAAAGCCGTTGCGGACATAGATCGACAGCCCGTCCTCGCCGCCATAGGCGCTCCAGGAAATCGCGAAATAATAGAACATCTGCCCGAAGGCGAGCGTGATCATGATGAAGTAGACACCCGAGGTGCGCAGCGACAGCGCCCCGATCAGCAGCGCGGCCATGGCAGAAACGATGACGGCGACCAGCCAGATCACCGGCATGGATTTCGTGCCTGCGAAGGTCAGCGGGCCGATCTCCAGCGGGCTGTAATTCTGCGCATGGAAGGCGAGGATGCCCATCGCGTAGCCGCCAAGGCCGAAGAAGACGGCATGGCCGAGGCTCACCAGCCCGCCGATGCCCAGCGCGATGTTGAGGCCCACGGCGGCCAGCGCGAGGATGGTCGCGCGGGTGGCCAGCGTGATGGTAAAGGGCTCGTCGGCCATCAGCGCGTATAGAGGCACGGCCAGCAGCGCCAACGGCACGGCAAGGTTGATCCAGCGTTCCCCAATCATGCCCGCGCCCCGAACAGGCCCGAGGGCCGCCAGACGAGGACAAGACTCATGAGTATGTAGATCGCCATCGAGGCCAGCGCCGAGCCGGTCTGCGTCGCCGCGCCCGGCTCCATGAACAGCTTGAACAGTTCGGGCAGAAAGATGCCGCCCAGCGTGTCGGTCAGCCCGACCAGCAGCGCGCCGATGAAAGCGCCCTTGATCGAGCCGATGCCGCCGATCACGATGACGACGAAAGCGAGGATCAGCACGGGCTCGCCCATGCCCACCTGCACCGACTGGATCGCGCCCACCAGCGCGCCCGCCAGCCCGGCCAGCCCCGCGCCCAGCGCGAAGACCAGCGTGTAGAGCCGCGAGATGTCGACGCCCAGCGCCGCGACCATCTCGCGGTCGTTCTCACCGGCGCGGATCTGGATGCCCAGCCGCGTGCGCGCGGTCAGCCACCACAGGCCCGCCGCCACCGCCAGCCCCACACCGATCAGCGCAAGGCGGTAGAGCGGATAGGCGATGCCTCCGGGCAAGGTCACGGGCCCGGACAGCCAGTCGGGGATATCGAGATACAAAGGGAAAGAGCCGAAGACCCAGCGCGTGCCTTCCGAGAAGATCAGGATCAGCGCGAAGGTGGCCAGCACCTGGTCCAGATGCGGCGCGGCGTAGAGCCTGCGGATGACGACCATCTCGACGATCGCGCCGGCCAGCGCCGCCGCCGCCAGCGCCGCCACCAGCGCCAGCAGGAAGGACCCCGTAGCCCCCGCCACCGCCGCCGCCGCAAAGGCCCCCACCATGTAGAGCGAGCCATGCGCGAGGTTGATCAGCCCCATCACGCCGAAGATCAGCGTGAGGCCGGCCGCCATCAGGAACAGCATCACGCCGAATTGCAGGCCGTTCAGCACCTGCTCGGCAATCAGGACAAGGGACATGGGATCAGGCTTGAAACCGGCAGGGCGCGCCCCGGATCAGCTCCGGAGCGCGCGATTGCCTGTCTTACATCTTGCACTCGGCCGCGTAGGCGTCGGCGTGATCCTCGAGCGCCACGCCGATGATCTTGTTGGTGAACACGTCACCCTCCTTGATCACCTCGCGGGCATAGATCGTCTGGATCGGGTGGTGGTTCGGGCCGAACCGGAACGCCCCCCGCGTGCTGGAGAAATCGGCGGCCTCCAGCGCGGCGCGGAAGGCGTCGGCATCCGACGGCGCGGCCTTGTCCAGCGCCGAGATCAGCAGGTTCGCGGTGTCGAAGCCCTGGCTGGCGTAGAGCGAGGGCAGACGGCCGTATTCCGCCTGGAAGGTCTCGACGAAGGCCTTGTTGGTCGGATTGTCGATGTCCTTGGACCATTGCGAGGTGTTCACCACGCCCAGCGCGGCATCGCCCACGGCCTGGAGGATCCCCTGGTCAAAGCTGAAGGCGGGGCCCACGACCGGCAGGCCGACACCGGAATCGGCATATTGCTTGAGGAAGGAAATCCCCATGCCGCCCGGCAGGAAGAAGAACACGCTGTCGGCGCCGGATGCCCGGATCTGCGCGATCTCGGCGGCATAGTCGGTCTGGCCCAGCTGGGTGTAGATCTCGCCCGCGAGATCGCCCTTGAAGAAGCGCTTGAACCCGGTCAGCGCGTCCTGCCCGGCGGGATAGTTGGGCGCGAGGATGAAGGTGTTCTTGTGCCCGGCGGTGTTGGCATAGGCGCCCGCCGCCTCGTGCAGGTTGTCGTTCTGCCAGGCCACGTTGAAGTAGTTGGGATGGCAGCCCGCGCCGGCCAGCGCCGAGGGGCCCGCGTTGGGCGACAGGTAGAACTTGCCCTGCGCCACCGCCGCCGGGACCACCGCCATGGCGAGGTTCGACCAGATGATGCCGGTCAGCACGTCGACCTTTTCCGACTGGATCATCTTGTCGGCCAGCTGCACTGCGATGTCGGGCTTTTGCTGGTCGTCCTCGATCACCACGTCGATGTCGTCGCGGCCCGACTGCTTGACCGCCAGCATGAAGCCGTCGCGCACGTCGATGCCCAGACCCGCACCGCCGCCCGAAAGCGTGGTGATCATGCCGACCTTGACCTCGGCCATCGCGGCACCCGCGGCCAGTATCAGCGCGGCGGTCGCAAGCAATGTCTTTTTCATCTGTTTCTCCCTGTCGTTCTTTTTCTTCCGCGCCGCGCCGCAGCATCGCGCCCGCCGGTCCGCGTCGGGGCGGAGTTTTCGCCACTTCGGCGCCAAACACAACGCCGGACCTGAGTTTTTTCCCGGGAATGCGACGGGGCAAGACCCGCATTCCGGGTATTGTCGAGTCTGCGACTCGTCATCTAAGGTTCACGAACCGGCATCATAAGGCCGGTCGTGCCGGAGGCGCTGCCCGAGGCAACGGAAAACAGGGAAGGATACACCGTGAAACATTCCGCATCGATTCTTGCGGCCGCTGCCGTTATGGGCACCGCCGCCGCCGCACAGGCGCAGACCCAGGTCGATTTCTGGCACGCCTTCACCGGCCGCCTCGGCGACCTGGTGGCCGAACAGGTCACCACCTTCAACGCCAGCCAGTCCGATTACACCGTCGTCGCCACCCACAAGGGCAACTATTCGGAAACGCTGAACGCCGGCATCGCCGCCTTCCGCGCCGGCGAACAGCCCGACATCCTGATGGTGTTCGAGGTCGGCACCGCCACGATGATGGCCGCCAAGGGCGCCGTCGTGCCGGTCTACGAGGTGATGGGCGACGGGTTCGACCAGTCGAAATACATCGGCTCGGTCACGGGCTACTACACCGCGCCGGACGGCAACATGCTGTCGCTGCCGTTCAACTCGTCCACCCCCGTCCTGTGGGTGAACCGCGACAAGCTGGCCGAGGCCGGGATCGACCCCGACACCGACCTGACGACCTGGGAAAAGGTCGGCGGCGTGCTGGACCAATTGAAGGAAGCCGGCGTGTCCTGCCCGCTGACCACCGCATGGCAAAGCTGGATCCACCTGGAAAACCTGTCCGCGTACCACAACGTGCCCTTCGCCACGAAGGAGAACGGATTTGGCGGGCTGGATACGGAACTCGCCTTCAACGGCCCGGCGCAGGTGGCGCATATCGGCGCGATGGGCCAGTGGGCCAAGGACGGCAAATTCATCTATGCCGGCCGCCGCAACGAGGGCGGGGCGAATTTCCGCGCGGGTGAATGCGCACTGTTCACCGAATCCTCGGCCGGTTACGCCGGCATCAAGGCCGAGGCGCAGTTCGCCTTCGACGTGCGGCCCCTGCCCTACTGGGAGGCCGTCGCGGCCGAGCCGCAGAACACCATCATCGGCGGCGCCTCGCTGTGGGTGATGGCGGGCCAGACCGACGAGGAATACAAGGGCGTCGCCGCCTTCATGGATTTCCTGTCGTCCCCCGAAATCCAGGCCAAGTGGCACCAGGACACCGGCTATCTGCCGATCACCGCCGAAGCCGGCGAGTTGACCCGCAGCCAGGGGTTCTACGACGCGAATCCGGGCACCGACATCGCGGTGATCCAGATGACCGCCAAGGAGCCGACAGAGAACTCCAAGGGTCTGCGCCTGGGCTCGTTCGACCAGATCCGCACGATCATCGACGAGGAACTCGAGGCCGTGTGGTCAGGCGACAAGGACGCGCAGGCGGCGCTGGACAGCGCCGTGGAACGCGGCAACCAGTTGCTGCGCCGCTTCGAGCAAGCCAACCGCTGAGCCGGGGAATCCCGTCCCGGGCTTCGCTCCGGGACGGGTCTTCCGCCTGATCCCACATGGAAAAGCGCGTCACCTTCAAGGGCATCTGGCTGCCCCTGCTGCTGGTCCTGCCGCAGATCGTCATCACGGCGGTGTTCTTCTTCTATCCGGCGGGACAGGCGATCTGGCAGTCGCTGTTCATCCCCGACCCGTTCGGCCTGTCCATGCAATGGGTGGGGCTGGGGAATTTCGAATACCTGCTGGGCGACCGCTATTACCGCGCGAGCTTTGTCACCACGGCGATCTTCTCGATCCTCGTCACGGTCGTGTCGATGGGCGTGGCGCTGTATCTGGCGGTGCTGGCCGACCGGCTGATCAAGGGCTCGGGCACCTATCGCACGCTGCTGATCTGGCCCTATGCCGTCGCTCCGGCGGTGGCGGGCGTGCTGTGGCTGTTCATGTTCAACACCCGCGTGGGCGTCGTCACGTGGTATCTCGGGCAACTCGGCTATGACTGGAACCACGTCCTGAACGAGGGCGAGGCGATGGGCCTTGTCGTCGTGGCCAGCGCATGGGGACGCATCAGCTACAACTTCCTGTTCTTCCTCGCCGGGCTTCAGGCGATCCCGCGCAGCGTGATCGAGGCGGCGGCGATCGACGGCGCGCATTTCTGGACGCGCTTCCGCACCATCGTCTGGCCGCTGCTGTCGCCCACCACCTTCTTCCTGCTGGTGGTCAACATCATCTACGCCTTTTTCGAGACCTTCGGCGTGATCCACACGATCACCTCGGGCGGGCCGCAGCAGGCGACCACGATCCTTGTCTACAAGGTCTATGCCGATGGCTTCGTGGGCCAGGACCTGGGATCGTCTGCGGCGCAGTCGGTGATCCTGCTGTTCGTCGTGTCGATCCTGACGGTGATCCAGTTCAAGTACATCGAACGCAGGGTGCACTACTGATGGCGGACCGGGGCGGCATGGTGGAACGGCGCGGCGCGGGCCTGTGGCTGACGCATCTGGGGCTGATCCTGGGCGTGGCGTTCATCGCGTTTCCGATCTGGCTGGCCTTTGTCGCCTCGACCGTCAGCCAGCCGGAAATCGTGCGCCCCCCCATGCCGCTGCTGCCCGGCGACCAGATGTGGGAGAACTACTCCAAGGCGCTGACCTCGGGCGTGAACGCACCCGTGGCCCTGATGCTGGCGAACTCGATGGTCATGGCCATCGGCATCTCGCTGGGCAAGATCGCCATCTCACTGCTGTCGGCCTTTGCCATCGTCTATTTCCGCTTTCCGTTCCGGCGGGTCTTCTTCTGGCTGATCTTCCTGACGCTGATGCTGCCGGTCGAGGTGCGCATCGTGCCGACCTACGAGGTGATCGCCAATTTCGGCATGCTCAACAGCTATTCCGGCCTGATCCTGCCGCTGGTCGCCAGCGCCACGGCCACCTTCCTGTTCCGGCAGTTCTTCATGACCGTCCCGGACGAACTGGCCGAGGCGGCGCGGGTCGACGGCGCGGGGCCGATGCGCTTCTTCTTCGACATCCTTCTGCCGATGAGCCGGACGAACATTGCCGCGCTCTTCGTAATCCTGTTCATCTACGGCTGGAACCAGTATCTCTGGCCGCTGCTGATCACCACCGACCCGTCGATGAACACCATCGTCATGGGGATCAAGCAGATGTTCCCGTCGGGCGACGACATCGCCGACTGGCCGGTCATCATGGCGACCTCGATCCTCGCCATGATCCCGCCGGTGCTGGTGGTGATCGGGATGCAGAAACTGTTCATCCGCGGGCTTGTGGAAAGCGAGAAATAATGGCGACCGTATCCCTTCAGGACATCCGCAAGTCCTTCGGCAAGACCGACGTTATCCACGGCGTCGACATCGACATCGCCGATGGCGAGTTCATCGTGATCGTCGGACCATCGGGCTGCGGCAAGTCCACGCTGCTGCGCATGGTGGCGGGGCTGGAAACCGTGACCAGCGGCGAGGTCCGCATCGGCGACCGCCGCGTGAACGAGGCAGAGCCGATGGCCCGCGACATCGCCATGGTGTTCCAGAACTACGCGCTCTACCCGCACATGTCGGTCTTCGACAACATGGCCTACGGACTGAAGATCGCGAAGACGCCCAAGTCAGAGATCGAGGCCCGCGTGGCGCAGGCCGCGAAGATGCTGCAGCTGGAACCATACCTGCAGCGCAAGCCGCGCGAGCTGTCGGGCGGCCAGCGCCAGCGCGTCGCCATGGGTCGCGCCATAGTGCGAAAGCCCGCCGTCTTCCTGTTCGACGAACCGCTGTCGAACCTCGACGCCAAGCTGCGGGTGCAGATGCGGCTGGAGATCAAGGCGCTGCAACGCGAACTGGGGGTCACAGCCCTGTATGTCACCCATGACCAGGTCGAGGCGATGACGCTGGCCGACCGGATGGTCGTGATGAATGGCGGCGTTGCCGACCAGGTGGGCGCGCCGCTGGAGGTCTACGGCAATCCGCAGACGACCTTTGTCGCGGGTTTCATCGGCTCTCCGCCCACCAACTTTCTCTCGCCCGCCCTGCTGGGACAGCAGGGCGACGGGCAGATCGGCATCCGCCCCGAACACATGGCGATCGATCCCGAGGGCGCGTTGCAGGGAACCGTCGCCTATGCCGAGGCGCTGGGGGCCGAGACGCTGGTGCATCTGCGCGCCGCGGACGGCACGCAGGTCACGGTCCGGCAGGACGCCGCCCACGCCATCCCGGCCGAAGGCAGCGCCATTCGCGTCGGCTGGCAGGACGGTGCGATGATGCGCTTTGACGCGGCGGGCCGCCGGGTCTGATTCAGAACGGCAACTCGGGCAGAAAGCGCGGCGCGTTCTTCACCAGCCAGTCCTGCACGCGGTCGGCGGCCTGAGTGCGCGCCACGTGCTCTGAGCGTGTCACGTACCAGCTGCGCAGGATCGGCAGGCCCGCCACGTCCAGCGCCACCAACCGGCCCACCGACAACTCGTAAGCCACCGTGTGGGCCGAGATCAGCGCGATCCCCAGCCCGCTGAGGACCGCCTGCTTGATCGTCTCGTTCGACGACATCTCGATCCGCGCCACGGGTCGGTCCTCGTCGATTTCGGCCAGGAAGCGTTCGGTCAGCAGCCGTGTGCCCGACCCGTCCTCGCGCAGGACAAAGCGTTCGTCCACCAGGTCGGACGGCGCCAGCCCCCGCCGCGCGGCCAGCGGATGCTCGGGCGGCGCGATGATGACATGCGGGTGCGGGCCGATCCGCACGGCATCCACCAGCGGCTCGCGCGGGGGACGGCCCATGATGCAGAGGTCATAGGCGCCGCGTTCCAGCCCCTCGACGATCTCGCCCCGATTCCCGATGATCAGCCGCACCGCCAGGTCGGGCATCTCCTGCCCCAGCATGGCGACGATTCCCGGCGCGAAATACTTGGCCGTGCTCACCACGCCCAGCGTGACCGACCCCGCCCGCCCGCTATCCAGCGCGTTCAGCTGCACGATGGTGCGTTCGAGTGTCGCACGCATCTCGTCATAGGCCCGCACCAAGGCCCGACCGTGCCGCGTCAGCACAGCGTGGTCCTTGCTCTCGCGTTCGATCAGCGGCGCACCGATGATTTCCTCGAGGTTTTTCAACTGGGTATGCACCGCCGGAGGGGTCAGCCCCAGCACGTTCGCAGCCGCAGAAACCGTGCGTTCCTCGGCCACCGTCTTGAGGGCGCGCAACTGCCGCAGATTGAGCTGATCGAGCCGCTTCATAAATTTTCTCTTACCACGGTGAAGAATTATGAAATTTTATTATCATTCATAAAACCGAATATCAAAGGGTGTTCGCCACACTGGTAGGGAGGCCAGTCCGGATGCCCATGATCGCGATGCCCGAAAGGGCGATCCCCGATACCCTGTCCCCGATCGTCGAAGCGCTGTGTTCCGTTGCCGCCGACCTGTCGGCGCGGATCTCGCTGGGCCCGCTGGGCGCCGACCTGGGCGCCGCCGTGGGTGCCAATACCGATGGCGACCAGCAGAAGGCGCTGGACGTGATCGCCGACGACGCCTTTCGCACCGCGCTGCGTGGCACCGGCCTGCGCTGGTATGCCTCCGAGGAACGCGAGACGGTTGAGCTGATCGACGCCACCGGGCACCTCGCGCTGGCCATCGACCCGCTGGACGGCTCGTCCAACATCGACGCCAATGTCTCGATCGGCACGATCTTCTGCATCCGCGACGCGCTTGACGACGGCAACGCCACGTTCCTACGCGACGGTCGGTCGATCCTCGCCTCGGGCTATTTCATCTACGGGCCGCAGACGGCGCTGGTCGTCACCTTCGGCGCGGGCGTGCGGCAATTCGTGATGGACCGCGCCACGGGCACCTTCCGCGAGACACCCTCGGCCCCCTCGATCCCCGCGCAGGCCAGCGAGTTCGCAATCAACGCCTCGAACTATCGCCACTGGGCGCAGCCGATCCGCGCCTATATCGACGACTGCCTGGCCGGGATCGAAGGCCCGCGCGGCAAGAATTTCAACATGCGCTGGGTCGCCTCGCTGGTGGCCGAGACACACCGCATCATGTCGCGTGGCGGCATCTTCCTGTACCCCGGCGACGAGCGCCCCGGCTACGAACGCGGCCGCCTGCGGATGGTCTACGAATGCCATCCCATCGCCTACCTGGTGGAACAGGCGGGCGGTGCGGCGACCGACGGCGAACGCCCGATCCTGGATATCGCCCCCGACAGCCTGCACGCCCGGACCCCCTTTGTCTTCGGCACGGCCGACAAGGTCGCCCGCGTCGCCACCTATCACGACCTGCCCGCGCAGGAGGTTTCCGCCCTCTTCGGCAATCGCGGCCTGTTCCGCGCCTGACCAGAAAGCAGTCCCATGTCCAAGAAGCACCCGATCATCTCGGTGACCGGTTCCTCCGGTGCCGGCACCACGACCGTGAAAAGCACGTTCGACCAGATCTTTCGCCGCGAGGGGATCAAGACGGTTTCCATCGAGGGCGACGCCTTTCACCGCTTCGACCGTGCGTCGATGAAGGCCGAACTGGACCGGCGCAAGGCGGCCGGGGACGAAACCTTCAGCCATTTTTCCTATGACGCGAACGAACTGGCCAAGCTGGAGGAGGTGTTCAGCACCTATGCCCGGACCGGCAAGGGCGAGACGCGCCACTACATCCACGACGACCGCGAGGCAGAGCGCCACGGCGTCGCCCCGGGCAAGTTCACCGAGTGGAAACCGTTCGAGGACGGCTCTGACCTGCTGTTCTACGAGGGGCTGCACGGTGCGGTGGTGAACAACGACGTGAACCTCGCAAAACATGCCGACCTCAAGATCGGCGTGGTCCCGGTCATCAACCTGGAATGGATCCAGAAGATCCACCGCGACAAGGCCAGCCGCGGCTACACGACAGAGGCCGTGACCGACACGATCCTGCGCCGGATGCACGCGTACGTGCACTGCATCTGCCCGCAATTCGTCGAGACCGACGTGAATTTCCAGCGCGTGCCGGTGGTCGACACCTCGGACCCGTTCATTGCCCGCTGGATTCCCACCGCCGACGAAAGCCTCGTGGTGATCCGGTTCAAGAACCCGCGCGGCATCGATTTCCCGTACCTGACCTCAATGATCCAGAACAGCTGGATGAGCCGCGCGAACTCCATCGTGATCCCGGGCGGCAAGATGGACCTCGCCATGCAGCTGATCTTCACGCCGATGGTCAACCGCCTCGTCCATGAATCGAAGCGCGCCTGAACCCGCGCCCAAACAGCGAAGCGGCAGCGCAAGAAGGATGTGTCAAGATGAACGTACAAACCCCTGCCAAGGCTGACGAAACCCTGATGGCCAACGCGATCCGCGCGCTGGCGATGGACATGGTCCAGGCCGCCAATTCCGGCCATCCCGGCGCGCCGATGGGCCTCGCCGACGTGACGGCGGTGCTGTTCAACCGCTTCGTCACCCTCGACCCGGCCGATCACCGCTGGCCCGACCGCGACCGCTTTGTCCTCAGCGCCGGTCACGCCTCGGCCCTGCATTACGCGGTCAACCACCTGCTTGGGTATGACGACATGGGGGCCGAGCAGCTGCGCCACTTCCGCCAGTTGGGCTATCGCACCGCCGGCCACCCGGAATACGGCCACGCCAAGGGGATCGAGACGACGACCGGGCCGCTGGGCCAGGGCATCGCGACCGCTGTCGGCATGGCTTTGGCCGAGCGGATGATGAACGCCCGGTTCGGCGACGAGCTGGTGGACCACTGGACCTGGGTCATCGCCGGCGACGGCTGCCTGATGGAGGGGATCAGCCACGAGGCGATCGACCTCGCCGGGCACCTGGCACTGGGCCGGATGATCGTCTTCTGGGACGACAACGGTATCACCATCGATGGCACCACCGACCTGTCGACCTCGATGGACCAGGTGAAGCGGTTCGAGGCGGCGCGCTGGCATGTTCAGGCGGTGGACGGCCACGACCCCGAGGCCATCGCCAAGGCCATCGAGGCCGCCCGGGCCGACGACCGCCCGTCCCTGATCGCCTGCAAGACGGTGATCGGCAAGGGCGCGCCCACGATGGGCGGCAGCCACAAGGTGCATGGCGCACCGCTGGGCGCGGCCGAGATCGCCGCGACCCGCGAGGCGCTGGCCTGGACATGGGCGCCCTTCGAAGTGCCGACCGAGGTGCGGAACGCATGGCGAGCGGTGGCGAAACGCGGCGCGCAGGCCCACGCGGCCTGGGCAGCCCGCAAGGCGGCCTCGCCCCTTTCCGATGCCTTCGACGCCGCCGTGGCGCCGGTCGACGTGCAGACGCTCGACGCCGCGATCTGCGCCTACAAGGCGCAACTGAGCGCGGACAAGCCCAAGGTCGCCACCCGCAAGGCAAGCGAGATGGCGCTGGAGGTTGTCAACGGCACCCTGCCCAACTCCGTGGGCGGTTCCGCCGACCTGACCGGCTCGAACCTGACCAAGACCCGCGCGATGCGCCCTGTCACCGCCCATGACTACAGCGGCGACTACATACATTATGGCATCCGCGAACACGGCATGGCCGCCGCGATGAACGGGATCGCGCTGCATGGCGGGTTCTTCACCTATGGCGGCACTTTCCTCGCCTTCGCCGACTATTGCCGCCCGGCCATCCGCCTCTCGGCGCTGATGGGCGTGCCTGTGGCCTACGTCATGACCCATGACAGCATCGGCCTCGGCGAGGACGGCCCGACCCACCAACCGGTGGAGACCATCGCCAGCTTGCGCGCCATGCCGAACCTGACGGTGATCCGCCCCGCCGACGCGGTCGAGACCGCCGAGGCCTGGCAGATCGCCGCCAGTTCCACGGCGACACCGACGCTGCTGTGCCTGTCGCGCCAGAACCTGCCGACGCTGCGCACGATGCATACCGATACCAACAAGACCGCGCGCGGCGCCTATGTGCTGCGCGAGACGGATGGCGCCCGCGACGTGACGCTGATCGCCACCGGCTCCGAGGTCGAGATCGCGCTGACCGCCGCCGACGCGCTGGAGGCGCAGGGCATCCGCGCCGCCGTGGTCTCGGCCCCCAGCTTAGAGCTCTTCGCGGCGCAACCCGCCGATTACCAGGCCAAGGTGCGGGGCACGGCCCCGCGCGTCGGCTGCGAGGCAGCCATTCGCCAGGGCTGGGACCTGTTCCTCGACCGCGACGACGCCTTTGTCGGCATGACCGGCTTTGGCGCATCGGCCCCTGCCGACGCCCTCTACAAGCACTTCAATATCACTGCGGATGCCATTGTCGCAGAAGCGAAAAGCATGATCGAAAAGGGAAAGCGAGCATGACTGTCAAGGTTGCCATCAACGGGTTCGGCCGCATCGGGCGCAACGTGCTGCGCGCCATCTCGGAATCGGGCCGCAACGATATCGAGGTCGTGGCGATCAACGATCTTGGCCCCGTGGAAACCAACGCCCACCTGCTGCGTTATGACAGTGTGCATGGCCGCTATCCGGGCGAGGTCACGGTCAAGGGCAACACGATCGACATCGGCCGCGGCCCGATCGAGGTGACGGCGGAACGCGACCCGGCGAACCTGCCGTGGCAGGGCGTCGACATCGCGCTGGAATGCACCGGCATCTTCACCGACCGCGACAAGGCCGCGCTGCACCTCAAGAACGGCTCCAAGCGCGTGCTGGTTTCCGCCCCCGCCAATGGCGCCGACCGGACCGTGGTCTTCGGCGTGAACCACCGAGACCTGAAGGCGTCGGACCTGATCGTGTCGAACGCGTCCTGCACGACGAACTGCCTGTCGCCGGTGGCCAAGGTCCTGCACGACGCGGTGGGGATCGAAAAGGGCTTCATGACCACGATCCACAGCTACACCGGCGACCAGCCGACGCTGGACACGATGCACAAGGATCTCTACCGCGCCCGCGCCGCCGCCCTGTCGATGATCCCGACCTCGACCGGCGCCGCCAAGGCCGTGGGCCTTGTCCTGCCGGAGCTGAACGGCAAGCTCGACGGCGTCGCGATCCGGGTGCCCACGCCGAACGTGTCGGTCGTGGACCTGACCTTCATGGCGTCCCGCGACACCAGTGTGGACGAGATCAACGCCGCGATCCGCACCGCTGCCGATGGCCCGCTGAAAAGCGTGCTGGGCTATACCGACCGGCCCAACGTGTCGATGGATTTCAACCACGATCCGCATTCGTCGATCTTCCACATGGACCAGACCAAGGTGATGGACGGCCGCATGGTCCGCATCCTGTCCTGGTATGACAACGAATGGGGCTTTTCCAACCGCATGGCGGATACAGCCGTGGCAATGGGGAGGCTGATCTGATGACCATCCCCTCGATCCTGGACGTGGACGTGAAGGGCAAGCGCCTGCTGGTGCGCGCCGATCTGAACGTGCCGATGGAGGATGGCCGGGTCACCGATGCCACCCGCATCACCCGCTTCGCCGATGGCATGAAACCGCTCTTGGCGCGCGGTGCGCGGCTGGTCATCATCACCCATTTCGGTCGACCGAAGCCCAACGTGATGGACCCGGCCTACTCGGTGGACAAGCTGCGCCCCGCGCTGGCCGAGGCGCTGGATGTGCCGGTGCGCTTTTCCGACACCTGCGCCACGGACGCCGCCGTGATCCTCAGCGAAAGCCTGAAGGATGGTCAGGCGCTGCTGTGCGAGAACCTGCGCTACAATCCGGGCGAGACGGCGAACGACCCCGGCTTTGCCGCCGCGCTGGCGCGGCTGGGCGATCTCTATGTAAACGACGCGTTTTCCTGCGCGCATCGCGCCCATGCCTCGACCGAAGGCGTGGCGCACCTGATGCCCGCCTATGCCGGCCCCCTGCTGCTGGAGGAAATCGACGCGCTGACCGCCGCTTTGGAAGCGCCCAAGAAGCCCGCCGTGGCAATCGTCGGCGGATCGAAGGTCTCGACCAAGATCGCGGTGCTGAAGAACCTCGTGGGCAAGCTCGACCACGTCATCATCGGCGGCGGCATGGCCAACACCTTCCTGTTCGCCCAAGGCGCGCCCATGGGCCGGTCGCTGCACGAGGCGGACCAGGTCGACACCGTGCGCGAGATCACCCAACTGGCTGCGCAGTCCGGCTGCAGGATCCACCTGCCGGTGGACGTGGTCGCGGCATGGGATTTCGCACCCCATGCCCGCAACACCGTCGTCGCCGGCGATGCCTGCCCCGAGGACGCGATGATCCTCGACGCCGGGCCGAAGGCTCTGGCCGAATTCCAGAGCGTCCTGGCCGACTGCGCCACGATCCTCTGGAACGGCCCGCTGGGCGCCTTCGAGATGAAGCCCTTCGACCAGTCCACCATGCTGCTCGCCCAGACCGCCGCCGATCTGACCCGCGAGGGTCACGCGGTCAGCGTGGCGGGCGGCGGCGACACGGTGGCAGCGCTGAACGCGGCGCATGTGGCCGACGACTTCACCTATGTCTCCACCGCCGGTGGGGCATTCCTGGAATGGCTGGAGGGCAGGACGCTCCCCGGCATCGCGGCGCTGGAACGCGCGGCCAAAGCAGCCTGACGGAGGACGACATGGCTCTGATTACCCTTCGCCAACTCCTGGATCACGCGGCCGAATATGGCTACGGCGTCCCGGCCTTCAACATCAACAACATGGAACAGGGCCTGGCGATCATGAACGCCGCCGCGGCCTGCGACGCGCCGGTCATCATGCAGGCCAGCCGCGGCGCCCGGAAATACGCCGGCGACATCATGCTGCGCCACATGATCCAGGCGCTGGCCGAGATGTATCCCTCGATCCCGATCTGCATGCACCAGGACCACGGCAACAACGAGGCCACCTGCCTGAGCGCGATCCGCCACGGTTTCACATCGGTGATGATGGACGGTTCTCTGAAGGAAGACATGAAGACGCCCGCCGACTGGGATTACAACGTCGCGATCACCGAGCGCGTGGCGCGAATGGCCCACTGGGTCGGCGCCTCGGTCGAGGGCGAGCTGGGCGTGCTGGGCAGCCTCGAGACCGGCGAGGCCGCCAAGGAGGACGGCTCGGGCGCCGAGGGCAAGCTGAGCCACGACCAGCTGCTGACCGACCCGGACGAGGCCGCCGAGTTCGTCCACCTGACCAAGGTCGACGCGCTGGCCATCGCCTGCGGCACCTCGCACGGCGCCTACAAGTTCAGCTCCAAGCCCACCGGCGACACGCTGGCGATCAGCCAGATCGAGGCGATCCACGCGAAGATCCCGAACGTGCACCTCGTCATGCACGGCTCATCCAGCGTGCCGCAATACCTGCAGGACCTGATCAACGAGTCCGGTGGCGAGATGCCCCAGACCTACGGCGTTCCCGTCGAGGAGATCGAACGCGGCATCAAGTCCGGCGTGCGCAAGGTCAACATCGACACCGACAACCGCATGGCGCTGACCGGCCAGTTCCGCAAGGTCGCCCGCGACAAGCCGACCGAGTTCGACCCGCGCAAGTTCCTGGTCCCCGCGATGCAGGAAATGGAAAGGCTGTGCCTCGACCGATTCCAGCGTTTTGGAACGGCCGGAAACGCCAGCAAGATCAAGGTGATCCCGATGGACGACATGGCAGCGCGCTATGCCGCGGGCTCGCTCGACCCGCAGAGTGCAGCCGCCCGCGCGGCCTGACCCATTCCCCAAGGAGGAAGACTCGATGAACACCCAAGCACCCACCGAGATCACCGACAAGAAGAAGCGCTATGCCGCCGGTGTCCTGAAATACGCCCAGATGGGTTACTGGGACGGCGATTACGAACCCAAGGACACCGACATCCTCGCTCTGTTCCGCATCACGCCCCAAGACGGCGTGGACCCGATCGAGGCGGCGGCAGCGGTGGCGGGCGAAAGCTCGACCGCGACCTGGACCGTGGTCTGGACCGACCGGCTGACCGCCTGCGACAGCTACCGCGCCAAGGCCTACAAGGTGGAACCCGTGCCGGGCACGCCAGGCCAGTATTTCGCTTATGTCGCCTATGACCTGATCCTGTTCGAGGAAGGTTCCATCGCGAACCTGACCGCCTCGATCATCGGCAACGTGTTCAGCTTCAAGCCGCTGCGCGCCGCGCGGCTGGAGGACATGCGCTTCCCGGTCGCCTATGTGAAGACCTTCGCCGGCCCGCCCACCGGCCTGATCGTGGAACGCGAGCGGCTGGACAAGTTCGGCAAGCCGCTGCTGGGCGCCACGACCAAGCCCAAGCTGGGCCTGTCGGGCAAGAACTATGGCCGCGTGGTCTACGAGGGGCTCAAGGGCGGTCTCGACTTCATGAAGGATGACGAGAACATCAACTCGCAGCCCTTCATGCACTGGCGCGACCGGTTCCTGTACTGCATGGAGGCCGTCAACAAGGCCTCGGCCGACAGCGGCGAGGTCAAGGGCCATTACCTGAACATCACCGCCGGCACGATGGAAGAGATGTATGCCCGTGCCCAGTTCGCGAAGGAGCTGGGATCGGTCATCGTCATGGTCGACCTGATCGTCGGTTGGACCGCGATCCAGTCGATCTCCAAGTGGTGCCGCGACAACAACATGATCCTGCACATGCACCGCGCGGGCCACGGCACCTATACCCGCCAGAAGAACCACGGCATCAGCTTCCGCGTGATCGCCAAGTGGCTGCGCCTGGCCGGCGTCGACCACCTGCATTGCGGCACCGCCGTGGGCAAGCTGGAAGGCGATCCGCTGACCGTGCAGGGCTATTACAACGTCTGCCGCGAGACGAAGAACGCGGTGGACCTGCCGCGCGGCATCTTCTTCGAGCAGGACTGGGCCGACCTGAAGAAGGTTATGCCGGTGGCCTCGGGCGGCATCCATGCTGGCCAGATGCACCAGCTGATAGACCTCTTCGGCGACGACGTGGTGCTGCAGTTCGGCGGCGGCACCATCGGTCACCCGATGGGCATCCAGGCGGGCGCCACGGCGAACCGCGTGGCGCTGGAGGCGATGATCCTCGCCCGCAACGAGGGCCGCGACATCCGGAATGAAGGCCCGGAAATCCTGCGCGAGGCCGCCAAGTGGTGCAAGCCGCTGGAGGCCGCGCTCGATACCTGGGGCAACATCAGCTTCAACTACACCTCGACCGACACCTCGGACTTCGTGGCGACCGAATCCGTCGCCTACTGACCCCGCTTTCGGGGTCCAGGCGACCCCGGACCAGAACCGGAGACAAACACCATGCGTATCACCCAAGGCTGCTTCAGCTTCCTGCCCGATCTCGACGACGTGCAGATCTCGAACCAGGTGGAATACTGCCTGAACAACGACTGGGCCATCGGGATCGAATTCACCCATGACCCGCACCCGCGCAACACCTACTGGGAGATGTGGGGCAACCCGATGTTCGACCTGCACGACCCCAAGGGCGTGATGATGGAACTCGACGAGTGCCGCAAGGCCCACGGCGACGCCTATATCCGGATCAACGCCTTCGACGACGAGCGCGGCATCGAGTCGGTCAAGATGTCCTTCATCGTGAACCGCCCGGCGACCGAGCCGCGGATCCACATGCAGCGCACCGACCATGTCGACCGCGCCCAGAAATACGCCTGGGACGTGAGGCCGTGAATTTGGATCGCTGACGCGATCCGACCCGCCGAGGGGGCGCCCCGTCGCCATTGTCTCTCGGACCAATGGCGACGGGGCGCCCCCCAGCAGAGTTTACTTGGCAAGATGAAGCAGGACCCTGTCATGACCGACGAGACGGAGACACCGAGACCCGACACCGTGGACCTCGCCGCCGAGCTTGAGGCGTCAGGCGTGCGCGAGGTGCTGGACGAGTTGGACCGCGAGTTGATCGGGCTCGCCCCGGTGAAACAGCGGATTCGCGAGACGGCGGCGCTGTTGCTGGTGGACAAGGCGCGGCGCGACCTTGGCCTGCAGGTCGAGACGCCGACGCTGCACATGTCCTTCACCGGCAATCCGGGCACCGGCAAGACCACCGTGGCGCGGATGATGGCGGGGCTGCTGCACCGGCTGGGCTACGTGCGTAAGGGCCACCTGGTGAGCGTTACCCGCGACGACCTCGTGGGGCAATATATCGGCCATACCGCGCCCAAGACCAAGGAAGTGCTGAAGAAGGCGATGGGCGGCGTGCTGTTCATCGACGAGGCCTATTACCTATACAAGCCCGACAACGAGCGGGACTATGGCCAGGAAGCCATCGAGATCCTGTTGCAGGTGATGGAGAACAACCGCGACGACCTGGTGGTCATCATGGCCGGCTATGCCGACCGGATGGACCGGTTCTTTTCCGCCAATCCCGGCTTCCGGAGCCGGATCGCGCATCACATCGACTTTCCCGATTACTCCGACGGCGAACTGCTGCATATCGCCGAGACGATGCTGGAAGCGCAGAACTACCGATTGGACGAAGGCGCGCGGCAGGCGATGGTCGAGTATGTCGCGCTGCGCCGGAGCCAGCCGCATTTCGCCAATGCGCGCTCGATCCGCAACGCGCTGGACCGGGCTCGGCTGCGGCAGGCGAACCGGCTCTTCAACGAGGCCAAGGGGCCGATCGACGCCGCCGCGCTTTCCACCATCACCGAACCCGATATCCGCACCAGCCGCGTCTTTCGCGGCGGGCTGGATGTGGATCGCCTGAATCGCAAGGAGGCCGCAGAATGACCCTTGACCGTTCCATCAGGATCGCCCCGTCGATCCTCTCCGCCGATTTCGCCGATTTCGGCCGCGAGATCCGCGCCATCGAGGCGCAGGGCGCCGACTGGGTCCATGTCGACGTCATGGACGGGCATTTCGTGCCCAACCTGACCTTTGGCCCGCCGGCGGTGAAGGCGTTCCGCAAGCACGTCAGGACCGTGATGGACGTCCACCTGATGATCGCGCCGGTCGACCCGTATATCGACGCCTATGCCGAGGCCGGCGCCGATATCCTGACCGCCCATCTCGAGGCCGGGCCGCATATCCACCGCACGCTCCAGGCGATCCGGGGCGCGGGGATGAAGGCGGGCGTGGCGCTGAACCCCGGCACGCCGGCCGAGTCGGTTGCCCACCTGCTGGAGCTCGCGGACCTGGTCTGCGTGATGACGGTGAACCCCGGTTTCGGCGGGCAGAAGTTCCTCGACATGACCGGCAAGGTGCGCGCGCTGCGCCGGATGATCGGCGACCGCCCCATCCATATCGAGATCGACGGCGGGGTCGATCCTGTGACCGCGCCGCTGGTGGCGGCGGCGGGGGCGGATGTGCTGGTCGCCGGATCGGCGGTGTTCCGGGGCGGGTCGGTGGACAATCCTGCACCCTACGGCGACAACATCCGCGCGATCCGCACCGCCGCCGAAGGCGCCCGAGCCGCCGCCTGAAAAGGAGTGACCATGGCCGCCATTCCCCCCGTCTGCGATTTCGGCTGGAGAGCGCCCGATTTCTCCCTGCCCGCCACCGATGGCCGGATGCTGTCGCTGAAGGATATCGCCGGGCCGAAAGGCACGCTGGTCATGTTCATCTGCAACCACTGCCCCTACGTGCTGGCCGTGCTTGACCGGATCATCCGCGACGCGCGCGACCTGATCGGGCACGGCGTCGGCGTTGTGGCGATCTCGTCGAACGACGCGGCCGCCTATCCGCAGGACGGGTTCGACGCGATGAAGACGATGGCCGAGGCGCGCGGCTTTCCGTTTCCGTATCTCTACGACGAGACGCAAGGCGTGGCGCGGGCCTATGACGCGGCCTGCACGCCGGATTTCTTCGGCTTCAACGCCGACCTGGAGTTGCAGTATCGCGGGCGGCTCGACGCCTCTCGCAAGGAGGCGGGGCCGACGGACCTGCGCCGCGACCTTTTCGAGGCGATGAAGCAGGTGGCCGAGACCGGTCGTGGCCCAACTGAGCAGATCCCCTCGATGGGCTGCTCGATCAAGTGGAAAACAGCATGAACGCGCGCATCGTCTTCGACCTCGACGGCACGCTGATCGACAGCGCGCCCGACATTCACGGCATCGCCAACGCGATCCTTTCCGAAGAGGGGCAGGAGCCGATCTCGCTGGCCCAGGCGCGCGATTTCATCGGCAATGGCGCCAGCGTCTTTGTCCAGAAGATGCGCGCGGCGCGGTCCATCCCCGAGGCCGAGCATCCCCGCCTTCTGGCCTCCTTCATCAGGCGCTATGACCACGCGGTGATGCTGACCCTGCCTTATCCGGGCGTGGTCGAGGCGCTTGCGGCGCTGACCGCAAAGGGCCACCGCCTCGGTGTCTGCACCAACAAGCCGATCCGGCCCACCCGCGCGGTGCTGGCGCATCTGGGGCTCGACCGCTGGTTCGGCACGGTCTGGGGCGGCGACAGCCTGCCCGTGCACAAGCCCGACCCGGCGCCGCTCCATGCGGCCTTCGAGGCGTTGGGGGATGGGCCGCGCCTGTATGTGGGCGACAGCGACGTGGATGCCGAGACCGCGCAGCGGGCCGAGGTGCCCTTCCTGCTGTTCACCGAGGGCTACCGAAAGGTGCCGGTGTCCGAGATGCATCACGACGTCCCCTTCGACGATTTCGCCACCCTGCCCGCGCTGGTCGAGCGCCTGCTGGCGAGCGCGGCATGAGGCTGCGCGCGCTGATCTTCGACGTCGACGGCACGCTGGCCGAGACCGAGGAGGCGCATCGCGCGGCCTTCAACCAGACGTTCGCCGAGGCAGGGCTGGACTGGCACTGGAGCCGCGCGGATTACGCACGTCTCTTGCGGACCACGGGCGGCAAGGAACGCATGGCGCGGTATCGCGACGAAACGGGCTGCGGGCCTGACGATGCCGGAATCGCCGCACTGCATGGTCGCAAGACGGCGCGCTATGGCGAGATCCTCGCCTCGGGCGGGCTGGCGCTGCGACCCGGCGTGGCCGAACTGATCGGTACGGCCCGGGCGGCTGGGCTGAAGATCGCCGTGGCCACCACCACCAACCGCCCCAATGTCGAGGCGCTGTGCCGGGCCTGTTTCGACGCGCCGATGGCGCGGGTCTTCGACGTGGTGGCGGCGGGCGACGAGGTGGCGGCGAAGAAACCCGCGCCGGACGTGTTCCGGCTGGCGCTGGAGCGGCTGGCGCTGGACGCGGCCGAGTGCATCGCCTTCGAGGACAGCACGAACGGGTTGCGTTCGGCCCTTGGCGCTGGTTTGCGCGTGCTGGTCACGCCCTCGGCCTATACGGCGGCCGAGGATTTCACCGGCGCGACCTGGGTTCGCGACACGCTGGAGCGGGCGGCGCTGCCCGGGCCGCTGGCCTTTGGCGCAACGGTGGCCTGAGGCGCCAAGCCCGCGACTCGGGCGACAGGGATCACCCGCCCCGATATGCCTCCAGCAGCCGCCCCAGCGCCCGATCGAACCCGGCGAAATCCGTGCCCAGCTGCGCCTCGATCTCCCCCTGAAACGCGCTGGCCAAAGGCAGCAGGTCCGCCATCATGGCCCGCCCGTCGCCGGTCAGCGACAACTGCACCAGCCGCCGGTCACCGGGATCGGCACGTTTCGCCACCAGCCCCCGCGCCTCGAGCCGGGCGGCTGTGCGGCTGACGCGCGATTTCTCCATCGCTACGGCGTCCTCGATATCGCGCACCGATACTGCGTCTGACTGCGCCAGGTGCGCCAGCACCCGCCATTCCGGTACCGAAAGGCCGAAGCGCACGCGGTATTCCCGCGCCAGGGCCTCGCTCAACCGCTGCGCCACCAGCGCCACGCGATAGGGTGTGAACCCCCCGAGGTCGAAGGCCGGCAGCCCGTCCGGCTCGATCCCCTGTCCGTCATCCATGCCGTTGCTCTCCATGTGCCCCGACAGTCGTAGCGCCACATCGTTGCATTTGCAACGAACCTGTGCCAAAACCCGAGTCACACGCGGGAGGAGGAGCCCCATGAACACCATGCGCCACCCCAGCGGCCTCCAACAGGCCGAACACCCGACCGGCACGACGCCCGGCTACATGCCGGGCTTTGCCAACGATTTCGAGACAGAGGCCCTGCCCGGCGCGCTGCCCCAGGGCATGAACAGCCCGCAGAAATGCAACTACGGCCTGTATGGCGAGCAACTGTCGGGAACGGCCTTTACCGCCAACCCGCCCGAACGCACCTGGTCTTACCGCATCCGGCCCAGCGTCAAGCATTCCGCGCGCTATGCGAAGATCGACCTGCCCTACTGGCGGTCCGCGCCCAACATCGACCCCGACGTGATCAGCCTTGGCCAGTACCGCTGGGATCCGGTGCCATTGAGCGACCAGCCGCTGACCTGGCTGACGGGCATGCGCACCATGACCACCGCCGGCGACGTGAACACGCAGGTCGGCATGGCGGCGCATGTCTACCTTGTGACGCAATCGATGGTGGACGAGTATTTCTTCTCCGCCGACAGCGAATTGCTGGTCGTGCCGCAAGAGGGCCGCCTGCGCTTTGCCACCGAGCTTGGCATCATCGACCTCGAGCCGAAGGAAATCGCCATCCTGCCCCGCGGCCTCGTCTACCGGGTCGAGGTGCTGGAGGGCCCTTGCCGCGGCTTCGTTTGCGAGAATTACGGCCAGAAATTCGAGCTTCCAGGCCGTGGCCCCATCGGCGCCAACTGCCTTGCCAACCCGCGCGACTTCAAGGCGCCGGTCGCGGCCTTCGAGGACCGCGAGGTGCCCTCGACCCTGACGGTGAAATGGTGCGGCCAGTTCCACGAGACCCGCATCGGGCAAAGCCCGCTGGACGTGGTGGCCTGGCACGGCAATTACGCGCCCTACAAGTATGACTTGCGCAATTACTGCCCCGTCGGCGCGATCCTGTTCGACCATCCCGACCCATCGATCTTTACCGTCCTGACGGCACCCAGCGGTGTGCCCGGCACGGCCAATATCGACTTCGTGCTGTTCCGCGAACGCTGGATGGTGGCGGAAAACACCTTTCGCCCGCCGTGGTATCACAAGAACATCATGTCCGAGCTGATGGGCAACATCTATGGCCAGTACGACGCCAAGCCACAGGGCTTCGTCCCCGGCGGGATGAGCCTGCACAACATGATGCTGCCGCACGGCCCCGACCGCGACGCCTTTGAGGGCGCGTCGAACGCCGACCTGAAACCGCACAAGCTGGACAACACCATGTCCTTCATGTTCGAGACGCGCTTCCCGCAGCACCTGACCCGCTTTGCCGCGACCGAGGCGCCCTTGCAGGACAATTACATCGACTGCTGGGACAGCCTCGAGAAGAAGTTCGACGGCACGCCGGGCAAGAAATGAGCACCGAACGGGTTGTCCTGCTGGGCACCAAGGGCGGGCCCGCGATCCGCCCCGGGTCGCCCATGCCCACCGCGACGCTGCTGCAGCTGGGCGGCGCGACGGTGCTGATCGACGCGGGTCTGGGCGCGGCGCGGGGGCTCTGCGATGCGGGCGTGGCGCTGACGGCACTGGATGCCATCGTCATCACGCATCTGCATTCGGACCATTACCTCGAACTCGGTCCGCTGCTGCACACCGCCTGGACAGCGGGGCTGAAGCGTCCGGTGCCGGTGATCGGACCCGAGGGGCTGGCGACCTACTGGCAAGGTTTCCTCGCCTCGATGGATTTCGACATCGCGTTGCGCCAGCGCGACGAGGGCCGCCCGCCGCTTGCGCCGCTGGCCGACATTCGTGTGATCGGGGAAGACCAGGCCATCGGCCCGCTGGCGCTGCGCGCCATGCGCAACGTGCACCCTCCTATCGAAGACAGCTATGCCCTGCGCGTCGATCATGCGGGCCGCGCCGTGGTGATCTCGGGCGACACCGCGCCGATGCCCGAGATGGTCGACTTTGCCCGCGGCGCGGACGTGCTGGTGCACGAGGCCATGCTCGAGGCGGGGATCGACGCGCTTTGCGCCCGTGTGGGCAATGGCGACGACCGCCTGCGCGTTCATCTCGAACGCTCGCACAGCCCGGCGGGCGCCGTCGCTCGCATCGCTTCAGAGGCGGGCGTCGGGCAGCTGGCGCTCAACCACATGATCCCGGTCGATGACCCCGCCTTCGGCCCCGCCGACTGGGAGGCCGCGATCCGCCCGCACTGGCCCGGCCCCCTGACACTGGGCGGCGACGGCGCGGAAATCCCCCTGCCCGCAGCAGCAAAGGCCGCCTGATGCCCCTGAAAAGCTGGATCGCAAGCGCCAATGACGGCGAAACGGATTTCCCGCTGGAAAACCTGCCCTGCGGCGTCTTTTCCGTGGGCGACGGCGATCTGCGCTGCGGCATCGCCATTGGCGACCGAATCGTGGACGCGACCGGACTGGAAGAGGCGGGCCTGCTGCGCCCCGACCCGGAGGCATTGGTGCTCGACGCCCCCGCCTGGAACGACTTCATGGAGTTGGGACCACAGGCCTGGGCCAGCTATCGCGCGCGCCTGACCGCAATGCTGCGGCACGACGCGCCGGACGCCGCGCGCGACGCCATCGCCACCTATTCCGTGCCAATGCGCAAGGCGGCGCTGCATATGCCCTTCCGAGTGGCGGAATACACCGATTTCTACGCCTCGCGCCACCACGCCACCAACGTCGGCACCATGTTCCGCGGGCCGGACAACGCGCTGCCGCCGAACTGGCTGTCGATCCCGATCGGCTACAACGGCCGTGCCTCGTCGGTCGTGGTCTCGCGCAATCCCGTCCGCCGCCCCTGGGGCCAGGTCAAGGCGCCGGACGAGGCGCTGCCACACTTCGCGCCCTCCACCCGCTTCGATTTTGAACTGGAACTGGGCGCCATCGTCGGTTTGCCCTCGGACGGGCCGGTGAGCGTGGCGCGGGCCGAGGCGATGATATTTGGCTACGTGCTGCTGAACGACTGGTCGGCGCGCGACATCCAGGCCTGGGAATACCAGCCGCTTGGCCCCTTCCAGGCCAAGGCCACGGCGACCAGCATCAGCCCCTGGATCGTGCCTGCCGCCGCCCTCGCCCCGTTCCGCCGCCCGGTGCCGGACCGGCTGCGACCTGTCCTGCCGCATCTCGACGAGCCGCATCCGACCGGGCTCGACATCGCGCTCGAGATCGGCCTGACACCGCAAGACGGCGTGGAAACCGTGATCGCCCGCACCAACGCATCCGAACTTTACTGGAGCGCGGCGCAGCAACTGGCGCATCACACCACGTCCGGCTGCCCGATGCGGGTGGGCGACCTGCTGGGCTCTGGCACCGTCTCGGGGGCCGCACCCGACAGCCGGGGCGCACTGCTGGAACTGTCGTGGAACGGCGAAAAGCCGATCACCCTGGCAGACGGCCAGAGCCGGAGCTTCCTGGATGACGGCGACACGGTCACGCTGCGCGGCCATGCGCAGGGCGCAGGCTTTCGCATCGGCTTCGGCGCCTGCACCGGCACCGTGCTGCCTGCGCTGGACGACCCATACCCGGCCTGATCTTCATCTTGCCGAAAAAACTCCCGCCGGAGGCTCCCGACCCAGCCAAGGGCACAACGACACGAAAGGACACGCGACGATGACCAAGGCCTTCGCCTCCGCCGCCGACATGACCGAGAAACAGACCAGCTTCACCGAGATCGGTCCGGGCCTCTACGCCTTCACCGCCGAGGGCGATCCGAACACCGGCGTCATCATCGGCGACGAGAGCGTGATGATCGTCGAGGCGCAGGCCACGCCCCGCCTGGCCCGGAAGGTGATCGACTGCGTCCGCCAAGTGACGGACAAGCCGATCAGCCACCTTGTCCTGACCCATTACCATGCTGTCCGCGTCCTTGGCGCCAGCGCCTATGGCGCGCCCCAGATCGTCATGTCCGACACCGCCCGCGCCATGGTTGCCGAACGCGGGGCCGAGGACTGGCAGAGTGAGTTCGAGCGCTTCCCCCGCCTCTTCCAGGGGCACGAGGAAATCCCGGGCCTGACCTGGCCCACCACCACGTTCTCCGACCGGATGACCGTCTACCTCGGCAATCGCCGGGTCGACATCATGCACCTCGGGAGGGCGCATACGGCAGGCGACGCGGTGGTCTGGGTGCCCGATTCCGAGGTCATGTTCACCGGCGACATCGTCGAATACCACTCGGCCTGCTACTGCGGCGACGGGCATTTCGGCGACTGGGAAGAGACGCTGATGAATATTGCGGCCTTCGATCCGCAAAGCATCGCGCCCGGACGCGGCGACGCGCTGGTGGGGCGCGAGATGGTGGGCAAGGCCATCGCCAGCACCGCCGACTTTGTCAACTCCACCTACCGCCCGGTGGCCAGGGTCGCGGCGCGCGGCGGCAGCCTGAAAGAGGCCTGGGACGCCTGCCGCGCCGAGTGCGATCCGAAGTTCAGCGACTTTGCCATCTACGAACACTGCCTGCCCTTCAACGTCGCCCGCGCCTATGACGAGGCGCGCGGCATCGACACGCCGCGCATCTGGACCGCCCAGCGCGACAAGGAAATGTGGGCGGCGTTGCAGGGGTAAGTGCGGGCCACCCGTCCCGGGCTTGACCAGGGACCGCTCGGCCCCGGACCACGTCCGGGGCGTGCAGTGCAGGAAATGAACGGTCCGCTCCGGACCATCGAGGGAGGACGTGATGCCGCTCGACGACCGCTACCAACTGGCCTTCCGCCTCTACCCCTATGCCCGCTCCGCCGACCAGGACGCGGGCCACCCCGTGCATCACCCGGTGATCGTGGTCGGCGGCGGCCCCATCGGCCTTGCGATGGCGCTGGACCTCGGGCGGCAGGGCATCCCGGTGCTGCTGCTCGACGACCACGAGGGCGTGGGCCAGGGCAGCCGCGCCATCTGCTTTGCCAAGCGCTGCCTCGAGATCGCGGACCGTTATGGCGCGGCCGGGCCGATGCTGGACAAGGGCGTGGTCTGGAAGATCGGCAAGGTCTTTCACGACGACCGGCAGGTGTTCGAGTTCAACCTGCTGCCCGAGGCAGGCCACAAGTTTCCCGCCTTCATCAACCTGCAACAGCCCTATTTCGAACGCTTCCTCTTCGAGCAGATCGAACGCGAACGGGCGAAGGGCGCACCGATCGAGATCCGCGGTCGGAACCGGGTGGAAGGCGTCACACCCGAAGCCGAGGGCGTCACTCTGGACATCCTCACCCCTGACGGCCCCTACCGGCTGCACGCCGACTGGCTGATCGCCTGCGACGGCGCGGGCAGCCCGACGCGCAAACGGCTGGGCCTCGATTTCGAGGGGCGCGTGTTCGAGGATTCGTTCCTGATCGCCGACATCCGCATGACGGGCGAGGATTTCCCCACAGAACGCTGGTTCTGGTTCGAGCCGCATTTCAAGTCCGGCGCCTCGGCCCTGCTGCACCGCCAGCCGGACGGCATCTGGCGGGTGGATTTCCAGATCGGCTGGGACGTGGACCGCGCCGAGGAGTTGAAGGAGGAAAACGTCCGCCGCCGCCTAGACGCGATGCTGCCGGGCGTGGATTACGAGATCGTCTGGACCTCGATCTACACCTTCCAGTGCCGCCGGATGCGGCAGTTCCGCCATGGCCGGGTGATCTTTGCCGGCGACAGCGCGCACCAGGTCAGCCCGTTCGGCGCGCGCGGCGCCAATTCCGGCATGCAGGACGTGGACAATTTGGGCTGGAAACTGGGCCTCGTGGTGCGCGGCCGGGCGCCTGAACGGCTGCTGGACAGCTACCACGAGGAACGCGCCTTCGGCGCCGACGAGAACATCCTGAACTCGACCCGCGCCACGGATTTCATCACCCCCAAGTCGACGATCTCCCATGTCTTTCGCAACGCCGTGCTGGACCTGGCCGAACGCCACGCCTTTGCCCGGCCGCTGGTGAATTCGGGGCGCCTGTCGGTGCCCTGCACCTATGACGGGCTGTCCCTGACCGGCGAGGACGCTCTGCCCGGTGCCCCGGACCGAAGCCGACCCGGCAGCCCCTGTCCCGATGCGCCCCTGGGCCATGGGTTCCTGCTGGAACGCCTCGGCGGGGATTTCGTGCTGCTGACGATTGATGCCGATGCCCCCGAGACGCTGGAGGCAGACGGACTTACGATCCGCCGCGTTGCGCTGAAGACCGCGGACGACCCGACTGGCGCACTGGCGGCGCGCTATCTGGGCACGGCGACGGGCGCGGTCTACCTGATCCGCCCCGACCAGCATGTTGTCGCCCGCTGGGCGCGTTTCGATGATGCCGCGACCCGCGCCGCGCTGCGCCGCGCCTGCGCGAGGGACTGAGCCATGACCGACCTGATCCTGACCCCGAACATCGCCGACCCCGACGGGTTCTACGCCGCGCTGATCGCCGCGCATGACGGGCTGTCGGACAAGGAAAGCGCCGCAATGAACGCACGGCTCATCCTGATCCTCGCGAACCAGGTGGGTGACCGCGAGGTTCTGGCGCAGGCGCTGGAGGCGGCAAAGAAAAGCGATTGAACGGGCAGGCTTGCGCGGGATCGAGGGGCGCCAGCCCCGCCGCGCATCGCCGACGCGCACCCACGCGGCGGCGATGCGCGGCTCAGGACTCCCCTCAGCCCGTCTGCCCGCGCAGATGTGCCAGCATCACCTCGGCGGCGGACTCCTTCACCGGCACGCCCGCCGGATCGTCACCGAATCCCGGCTCGGGGAAGAAGGCGGTGATGCGGCAATCCTCGACCAGCATGGAATAGCGCCAGCTGCGCATCCCCATGCCCTGCTGCGTGCGCCGCACCAGCATCCCCATCAGGCGGCTGAAATCACCGTTGCCGTCGGGCAGCAAGGTCACCTTCTCGATGCCGAGGCCCTTGCCCCACTGGAACATCACGAAGGCATCGTTGACCGAAAGGCAGATCACCTCGTCCACCCCCTCGGCGCGGAAGTCGTCATGCAGGCGCTCGAACCCCGGCAGGTGGCTTTCCGAACAGGCGGGTGTAAAGGCGCCCGGCAGCGCAAAGACCACCACGCGGCGACCCGTGAAGAACTCGGCGCTGGAGACGTCATGCCACTCATAGGGGTTGTCGCCACCCAGCGCCGGGTTGCGGCGGCGGGTGTGGAAGGTTACGGCTGGCACGGTGTCAGGGATCATGGCATCCTCGCGTTTTGTCGCGACCATGCCCAAGCCCCGCGCCGCGCGCAAGTCACCCGCCAGAGACACCCGCCTCGGCGAAGGTCGCCATCCCGTTGTGGCATTCCAGCGCCGCGCGCAGCACCATCAGCGCCACCGCCGCGCCCGAGCCCTCGCCCAGCGCCATGTCCAGCGTCAGGATCGGCCGCTGGCCCATCGCCTCGAGCAGGCGCGCATGGCCCGGCTCGCGGCTGGCATGGCCCACCACGCAATGATCCAGAAAGCCCGGATCTGCGGTGAACAGCGGCACCACCGCGGCGGTGCAGATATAACCGTCGAGGATGACCGGGATGCGCCGCGCCCGCGCCCCCAGCACCGCGCCGCAGATCGCCGCCTGTTCGCGCCCGCCGAAGGCCGCCAGCAGGTGCAGACCCGAAACCCCAGCATGCCGCGCCACGCCCTGCGCCACGACCTGCGCCTTGAGCGCGCGACCCGCTGCGCCCGACCCGGTGCCGGGCCCGACCCAGCCCGCCGCGTCGCCGCCCAGGCCGGCACAGGCCAGCGCTGCGGCGGTGGTCGAATTGCCGATCCCCATCTCGCCCAGCACCAGGACAGAGGCGCCCGGGTCGACCGCCTCGGCACCTTGCGCCATCGCCGCCAGCACCTCTGCCTCGGTCATCGCCGGGCCTTCGCTGAAATCGGCGGTGGGCCGGTCGAGATCCAGTGCCACGACCGACAGATCGGCCCCGGCCACGCGGCAGAGCTGGTTGATCGCGGCGCCGCCCGCCTCGAAATTCGCCACCATCTGAGCGGTCACGGCCTGCGGGAAGGGGTTCACACCCTTGTCGCAGACGCCGTGGTTGCCGGCAAAGACCAGCGCCTGCGCCTGCCGGACCGAAGGCCGCGCACCACCCTGCCAGCCCGCCATCCAGACCGCCAGTTCCTCCAGCCGGCCCAGCGATCCGGGCGGCTTGGTCAGGCTCATCTGGCGGGCGCGCGCCGCCTCGGCGGCCTCGGCATCGGCATGGGTCAGCGTGCGCGCCATCGCCGCCACGGCAGCCAGCGAGGAACAGTCAGAAATCGAAGTCATTGGGTTTCACCCTTACCGGATAGCCTGCGACGCACAGGATCACCGTGTCGCAGGCTTGCGCCACGGTCTGATTGAGCCAGCCCGCCGCGTCGCGAAACTCGCGGGCCAGCCTGTTTTCGGGGACGATACCGGCGCCCACCTCGTTGGTAACGAAGATGACCGGCGCTTTCTGGTGCATCAGAGCCGCGGCCAGCCGTTCGCCTTCGCTGCGCCAGTCCGCGTCACCCAGCATCAGGTTGGTCAGCCACAGCGTCAGGCAGTCCACCAGCCGGGGCGCATCGCCATCGGTCTCGATCAGCATGTCCACCAGGTCGCGCGGCGCGTGGCGGTTGTCCCACTCGGCCCCCCGACGCGCCTGGTGCGCCGCGATGCGGTCGCGCATCTCGTCGTCCCATGCCTCGGCGGTGGCGACATAGACCGCGCGCCCCAGGGGCCGCAGCGCCAGCCGTTCCGCCAGCGCCGACTTGCCCGAACGGGCGGCCCCGGTGATGAGTATCGACTTTTCCATGGCTCCGTGAAAAAGCAGGTTCCGACCAAAATGAAAAGCAGCGAAAGACCGCGCCCGTGACCGCCCGCGCCCCTCTGTCCCAGCCCAAGCCGACCGTCGCGGTCGCCGGCCATTTCGGCGAATGGCTGCAAGGGCGGCTTGGCCCGCAGGGCCCCGTGGCACTGGTCACGGTGGCCTGTCCGGCGCTGCGGGTGCGGGCGGGCGGCACGCCACCACCCCTGCCGCCCGAGACGCTCGCGCGGTTTTGCCGCGCCCTCGACCTGCCCAGCGACCGCCTGCCGGGCCTCGCGATGGACATGCCGCCGGGCGGCGGTGCCGGGGCCAGCACCGCGGCGCTTGTGGCCATCGCGCGGCTGATGGGTTTTGCCGGGACAACCGAGGCGCTGGTCGCCGCCTGCATCGGCGCCGAGGGCGCCTCGGACCCGCTGATGCTGCCCCGCCCCGACGCGGTGCTCTGGGCCTCGCGCACGGGACGCATCGTGCGGGATCTCGCCCCGCCGCCGCGCTGCGTGGTGGTCGGCGGCTTCTGGGGGCCGCCGCTGCGCACCGATCCGGCCGACGACGCCTTTCCCGACATCGCGGACCTTGCCGGCGACTGGGCGCGGACGACCGAGGCACGCGACCTATCCCGCGCCGCTGCCCTCGCCAGCGAGAGTGCAACCCGCTGCACCGCCCTGCGCGGACCCGGCGACCCGATGGCGGAACTCGCGCGCGAACTCGGCGCGCTGGGCCATCTGCGCGCCCACACCGGATCGGCGCGCGGCCTGATCTTTGCCCCCGACGAGAAGCATGGACGCGCCAAGGGCGCGCTGGTCAGGGCCGGGCTGACAGGCGTGATCGCCTTTGCCACGGGGGGCACATGAGCTTTGCCGCGATGATGCTGGCGGGCGTGCTGATCGACGCCGCCATCGGCTGGCCCGACCGGATTCATGCCCGGATCGGCCACCCCGTGACGTGGCTGGGCGCGCTGATCACCGCGCTGGAGGCCCGCCTGAACGATGGTCCGCGCGCCACCCGCCTGCGCAACGGAGCGCTGACGACCGCCCTCGTCGTGCTGGCCGCGGCGCTGCCCGCGTGGCTTCTGCAAATGCTGCTGCCCGCGGGCTGGGCCGGGATCCTGCTGGGCGGCATCCTCGCCTGGCCGCTGATTGCCGTCCGCTCGATGCATGACCATGTCGCTGCCGTCG
The DNA here is from genome assembly GCF_018224955.1 of Thetidibacter halocola. GTDB lineage: Bacteria > Pseudomonadota > Alphaproteobacteria > Rhodobacterales > Rhodobacteraceae > Thetidibacter > Thetidibacter halocola. The sequence goes on along the minus strand of NZ_JAGTUU010000003.1, from coordinate 109,536 downwards.
CCCGCCCGCTGCTGGCCGGCGACCTGATGGAGGCCCGCCGCGCCGTGTCGATGATCGTCGGCCGGGATCCGCAGCGGCTGGACCGCGCGGGCGTGGCGCGCGCCGCCCTGGAAAGCCTGGCCGAGAACACCTCGGACGGGATCGTGGCGCCGGTCTTCTGGGGCGTTCTGCTGGGCCTGCCCGGCATCGCTGCCTACAAGGCGATCAATACGCTCGATTCGATGATCGGACACCGGAACGAGCGGTTCGAGGCCTTCGGCAAGGTCTCGGCCCGGCTCGACGACGTGGTGAACTGGCCGCCTGCCCGCCTGACCGGCCTGCTGTTCGCGCTGTCCGCCCCGGCCCGCATGACAAAGGCGCTGCGTGTGATGGCAAGCGACGCGCACCGCCACCGCTCGCCCAACGCGGGCTGGCCCGAGGGTGCGATGGCCGGGGCGCTGGGGGTGCGCCTGTCCGGACCGCGCATCTATGGCCAGACCATCGCGGATGAGCCCTATCTCAACGCCACCGCCCCCGACCCGCAGCCGCGCGACCTGCAACGCGGCCTGTCGCTTTACAGCCGTGCCATGGCGCTGATGGCGCTTGCACTGGCGGCGCTGGCCCTGCTCTAAGGCCGCCATGATCGAGACACGCGACCACGGCGGCAATCTGGACGCGGCGATCGCCCGATGGGGCGGCGCGCGAGCGGACTGGCTGGACCTTTCGACCGGCATCAACCCGGTGCCCTACCCGGTTCCGCCGATCCCGCCCCATGCCTGGGCCGCCCTGCCGACGCGCGCCGAGACCCTCGCGCTGGAACAGGCCGCCCGCACCGCCTATGGCACCCCGGCCGAATGCGTTGCGCTGGCCGGCGCACAGGCCGCGATCCAGCTGGTACCGCGCCTGGCCCCGCCCGGCCTCGCCCGCATCCTCGGCCCCACCTACAACGAGCACGCCGCAAGCCTTGTCGCGCAGGGCTGGCGGGTCGAGACCGTGCCGGCGCTTGCCGCGCTGGCGGGCGCCGACCTCGCCGTGGTGGTGAACCCCAACAATCCCGACGGCCAGCGCCACGCGCCCGGGACGCTGGCGGCGCTGGCCGACAGGGTCGGCCTGCTGGTGGTCGACGAGAGCTTTGCCGATCCGGAACCCGCGCTCAGCCTCGCCACGCGCCTGCCTCTGGAAAAGGTCCTGATCCTGCGCAGCTTCGGCAAGTTCTACGGCCTCGCGGGCGTGCGGCTGGGCTTTGCGCTGGGATCACCCGACCGGACCGCGCGGCTGCGCGCGCTCTCCGGCCCATGGTCCGCCAGCGGCCCGGCCATTGCCCTCGGTACCGCCGCGCTGTCCGACACTGCCTGGCGACACGAGACCACCGCCAGGCTGACCGCCGACGCCGACCGCCTCGACGCGCTGGCGGCCGGGGCCGGCTGGCGCCTGGTCGGCGGCACGCCGCTGTTCCGCAGCTACGCCACGCCCGACGCCACAGCGGCGCAGGACAACCTCGCGTCGCACCGCATCTGGAGCCGCATCTTCCCATACTCGGCGGACTGGATCCGCCTTGGCCTGCCCCCGCCCGAGGGCTGGCCCCGGCTGGCGGAGGCGCTGTCATGCAGATGACCGAGACCCACCGTGCGGCACTGCACGACCTGCTGCGCTGGCGGCGCGACGTACGCCATTTCCGCCCCGATCCGCTACCCGAAGCCATGGTCGAGACGCTGCAAGCGGCGATGGAGATGGCCCCCTCGGTCGGCAACGCGCGCCCATGGCGGGTGATCCGGGTGACGGACGACACCCTGCGCGCGGGCGTCCGCGCAAGCTTTGCCGCCTGCAACGCGCAGGCCGCCGAGGGATACGAGGGCGAGGCCAGACAGGCCTACCTCGCGCTGAAACTCGCCGGGCTGGATGCCGCGCCGCTGCAACTGGCCGTCTTCACCGAGACCGCCCCGGAACAGGGCCGCGGCCTGGGCCGCCGCACCATGCCCGAGACGCTGGAGCAAAGCACCGCCATGGCGATCCACGCGCTCTGGCTGACGGCGCGGGCGCATGACGTGGGGTTGGGCATGGTCTCGATCCTCGATCCCGCAGAGATCAGCCGCCTGTTCGACGCGCCCGAGACATGGCGCTTCAGCGCCTATCTCTGCCTTGGCCGCGCGGAATTCGACGACGACACACCGCTCCTGCACCGCAGCGGCTGGCAGGAAAACCGCGAGACGGACTGGCAGACCCGCTAGATCACCCCGCCAGCGCCAGCAGGCCGCCCACGTCCAGATGCGCCTCGAGATGATCGGCCAGCGCATCCAGCGCCGCCTCGACGCCCGCGTCGTAACCCAGACCCGAGGGCGCGGCCCCCAGCGCCGACAGCCATGCCGCCCGGAACCCGTCATCCGCGAACATTCCGTGCAGGTAGCTGCCCGCGACGCGGCCATCCGCAGACACGGCGCCCTCGGGCTGACCCGCCACAAAGGCAAAGGGCCGCGCCCGGTCCGGCCCCTCGGTCACGCCGATATGGATCTCGTAGCCACGGAAATCCGCCCCACTTGCGGCATGTTGCGCCGAGACCTGCGTCAACCGCTTGTCGCCGGTCATCACCGTGTCCACGTCCAGCATGCCCAGACCCGGTGTCTCGCCCGCCGGCCCCTCGATCCCCTCGGGGTCGCGCACCATCCGCCCCAACATCTGGAACCCGCCGCAGATGCCCAGCACGTGCCCACCGCGCCGGTGATGCGCGGCGATGTCCACGTCCCAGCCCTGCGCACGCAAAAACGCCAGATCGCCCCGCGTCGATTTCGACCCGGGGATCACCACCACGTCGGCATTGCCCGGCACTGCCTGCCCCGGCGCCAGCATGGTCAGCCGCACGCCCGGTTCCTGCGCCAGCGGGTCCATGTCGTCGAAATTGGCGATCCGGCTCAGGCGCAGGCAGACCACGTGGCAGCCGCCCGTCTGCGGGCCGGATCGAATGTCCAGAGCATCCTCGGCGGGCAGGCGCCAGGCTTCGGGAAACCACGGAGCAACGCCATAGCCGCGCCAGCCGGTGCGCGCCTCGATCAGCGCATAACCGCCATCGAACAACGAAGGATCGCCGCGGAACTTGTTGATCAGAAACCCTTTCACACGGGCAGCATCACCCGCGTCCATCACCGCCTGCGTGCCCACGATCTGCGCGATCACGCCGCCACGGTCGATATCGCCGACCAACACGACCGGAACGCCCGCCGCCTCGGCGAAGCCCATGTTGGCGATGTCGCCGCGGCGCAGGTTGACCTCGGCCGGAGAACCCGCGCCCTCGACGATCACCATGTCATGCGCCGCCTTGAGCCGCCCGAAACTCTCCAGCACCGCGCCCATCAGGGTGGGTTTCAGGCGGAAGTAATCGCGCGCCTTCGCGGTGGTCAGGCGCCTGCCCTGCACGATGACCTGGCTGCCCACGTCGGTTTCGGGTTTCAGCAACACGGGGTTCATGTCGGTGTGCGGCACCAATCCGCAGGCCCGCGCCTGCAGCGCCTGCGCCCGCCCGATCTCGCCGCCGTCCGAGGTCACGGCGGCATTGTTCGACATGTTCTGCGGCTTGAACGGCGCGACCGACAGACCGCGCAGCCGCGCCGCCCGGCACAGCCCCGCCACCAGCATCGACTTTCCCACGTTCGAGCCCGTGCCCTGCAACATCAACGCGCGCGTCATGTGATCTCCAGCACCACGATCTCGGGCGGACGGCCGAACCGCAGCGGCAGCCCGGAATAGCCCAGCCCCCCCGAGACAATCATCTGTTTCGCGCCCTCGCGGAAATGCCCGTAGGCATAGCGCGCGCCATAGCGCGACGGCACGATCAGCGGCCGGCCGAAGGGCAGGATCTGCCCGCCATGGGTATGCCCGCAGACCGTCAGCCCGACGCTGTCGGGCAGGTCCGGGAAAATGTCCGGCTCGTGCGCCATCAGAAAGGTGAAGCGTCCGGGCGGGCAGGTCCGCAGCGTCGCGTCCAGATCGTTGGCGCCGCCCGCCCACCGCCGCCAGAACGTCTTGTAGGCCTGCTGCGATTCCAGGCCGGCGAGCGTGCAGGCGCCACGCGAAGTCTCGACCACGCGCGCCGTGTTGCACAGCATGGTGAGTCCCGCCTCGGCAAAGGCGGTGTGCCAGCGTGTCGGTTCGCCCGCCGCCTTGGCGCGCGGATCGTCGCGCCAGTCGTGGTTGCCGAAGACGCCGAAGACCCCCAGCGGTGCACGCAGGCCGCCCAGCGCCCTCGCCACAGGCTCGGGCGCCAGACTGCGCCCGCCCCAGACATGGCCCGCGTAGTCGCCCAGCAACAGGACGAGGTCAGCCCCCAGCGCGTTGGTCTGCGCCACCAGCGCCTCGATTTTCGGCACCCGCATATAGGGGGCGCAAGCATGCAGATCGGCGAACAACGCGACGCGCATGGCGGGTGCACCGGGCGCCTCGATCCTGTATCGGGTGATCTTCGCGCTCATCCCTGCTCCGGCAGGAAGGCCTCGACCGCCGCCTGGGCAATCACGGTGACATCGCCGCTGTCGGGGTTGGTGACGTTCAGCCCGCCAAAGACGGCCCGCACCTCGGCCCGCCCGCGCGGCAGGCGTGCCGCCAGCGCGGCGCAATCGACCTTGTCCGGCTCCTGCACCGCGACCGTCACCTGCACCCGCATCGCGTCGTGCGACAGCCCCAGCGCCGGAAACAGCGGGATCGAGGAATGCCGTAGCGCGTCCTCGATCGCCCGCGCGCAGGCCTTGGTATAGTCCTGCCCGTGCAGGTCGTTGCCCATGCCCATCTCGATGATGAAACGCTTCTCGGTCATTACACGCCCTCCAGCGCGACCGAGATCGCGACATTGGCCATCACGGTCGGGTTGCCGTCGCCATCCGGGCGCGGCACGTCCAGCCCGCCGCGCGTGACATTCACCGTCACCTGGCCATAGGGGAACACCGCCGCGACCGCCTCGGCATCGACGCGGCCGGGATGCTGCACGCCCACGTCGACGGTGATGTGCATCTGCTCCTTCGTCTTGCTGAAGAGTTCCGCGAGGTTGATCGAATTGTGCCAAAGCGCATCGCGCACGCCCCGCACCGCCGCCTCGGTGTAGTCCTGCCGCCGCAGCGACGTGCCCATGCCGATTTCCGTCAGAAGCCGTTTCATCGGAGTCCCTTCGATGCCCTGCGCCCGGTTTACGAAAGTGCCTGCCTTGGTGCCAGAGGCAAAGCCGCGCGGGCGTCCGACCTCGGGTGGGCGTTGCCACGGTCGAACAGAACACTTTATGGATGCCAGGAACTGCGGCCTTGCCGCGTCTTGAAACGCTGCCAACGCGCCCTCCTAGGGAGAGGCCGGGCGCCCGCGCGGCGGGGCTGACGCCCCTTGTTCCGCGCGGAGTCAGGTGCCGATAGCAGCCGCCCTCAGAACTCCACGCCCTGCTGCGCCTTCACCCCGTCGCGGAACGGATGCTTGACCAGCGTCATCTCGGTCACCAGGTCGGCGGCCTCGATCAACTCGGGCTTGGCGTTGCGCCCGGTGAGGCAGACATGGGTCATGCGCGGCTTTTGATGCAGCAGGAAATCCACCACCTCGTCGATGTCGAGATAATCATAGCGAAGCGCGATGTTGATCTCGTCCAACAGAACGAAGCGGATCTCGGGGTCGAGGATCTGCGCCTTGGCGATCTCCCAGCCGTTCTTCGCCGCCGCGATGTCGCGCTCGCGGTCCTGCGTTTCCCAGGTGAAGCCCTCGCCCGAGACGAAGAAGCGGCATTCCTCGGCGAAGCTCTCGCGCAGGAAGGTCTTTTCGCCCGTGTCCCAGTTGCCCTTGATGAACTGCACCACGGCGCAGGGCATGCCCCAGGCGATGCAGCGCATGATCATGCCGAACCCCGACGAGGACTTGCCCTTGCCGGCGCCGGTATGGACCATGATCAGGCCCTTTTCCTCGGTCTTTGTTTCCATCATCCGGTCGCGCGCGGCCTTGATCTTGCGCATCTTCTCAGCGTGGGCCTTGTTGAGGTCTTCGGTCGCATCCTGGCTCATCGGTGTCTCCTGCGCTTGACAGTCCATCGAAATCGGGCGCATCTGGCATGGCGCCGGTGCCCGTGTAAACGGGTGAAAAGGGAATGCCGAGGGTTGTCCATCTGGCCGGGCGCCCGAACGCAGCCGCCCCCGCGACCGTGACCGGAGAGGTCCGCCCGAACCACTGGCACGTGCCGGGAAGGGGGCGGCCCGAGGGCCAAAGGCCCGCATCCGCAAGCCGGGAGACCTGCCGCGCGCAAACCCGCCCTCGACCGCTGCGACGCGGGCCGGGGGACGATCCAGAGACGAACCGGACGGGGTGTTCCGGTGTCGGATGCCCGCGCAGCCCCCGCGCGTTCTCCGGCCCATGTGCCCCGCCAGACAGGACAGGACCGATGGACGCGACCGAACTTCTGGTCTGCATCAAGTGCCGCAAGGGGCAGGACATCCCGGCCGACGACCGCCGCCCCGGCCGGGCGCTGTATGATGCGCTGGCTGCCTGCGCCCTGCCCGAGGGCGTGACCCTGCGCGCGGTGGACTGCCTGCAGAACTGCGATCACGGCTGTTCCGTGGCGCTGCGCGGCGGCAACCGCTGGACCTACGTGTTCGGGAATGTCGACGAAGCGTCGCAGGCGGACATGCTGATCGAAGGCGCGGCACTGTATCACGCGACCCAGGACGGCCTCATCCCGTGGCGGGCGCGCCCCGAGCATTTCAAACGCAACTGCGTCGCGCGCATCCCGCCGCTGACCTTCTCAGACCCGGAGACGACCCCATGACCGATCTCGCGAAACTCCCCGTCACCGTCATCACCGGCTTTCTCGGCTCGGGCAAGACGACGCTGATCACGCACCTGATGAAGAATCCCGGCGGCAAGCGGTTGGCCGTTGTGGTCAACGAATTCGGCGACGTCGGCGTGGATGGCGACATCCTCAAGGGCTGCGCGATCCCGGAATGCCCGGCGGAAAACATCGTCGAACTCGCCAATGGCTGCATCTGCTGCACCGTGGCCGACGATTTCATCCCGACGATCGAGGCGCTGATGGCGCTGAACCCGCGCCCCGACCACATCCTGATCGAGACCTCCGGCCTCGCCCTGCCGAAACCGCTGCTTAAGGCCTTCGACTGGCCGGCGATCCGGTCGAAGATCACGGTGGACGGCGTGATCGCGCTGGCCGATGCCGAGGCGGTGGCGGCGGGACGTTTCGCGCCCGACGTGGCCCGGGTCGACGCCCAGCGCCTTGCGGACGAGAGCATCGACCACGAAACACCCCTGTCCGAGGTGTTCGAGGACCAGATCAGCTGCGCCGACATCATCCTGCTGACCAAGCCCGACCTCGCCGGTCCCGAGGGCGTGGCCAAGGCCCGCGCGATCATCGCCGCCGAGGCGCCCCGCCCGCTGCCTGTGATCGAAGTGGCCGAGGGCGTGGTCGATGCGCGCGTGATCCTCGGGCTCGAGGCCGCGGCCGAGGACGACATGGACGCGCGCCCCAGCCATCACGATGCGCATGACGACCACGAGCATGACGATTTCGACTCGGTCGTGATCGACATTCCCGAACTCGAAAGCCCCGCACAGCTGGTTGCGGCCATCGAGCGGCTGGCGACCGAGATGAACATCCTGCGGGTCAAGGGCTGGGCCGTGGTCCGGGGCAAGCCGATGCGGCTGCTGGTTCAGGCGGTGGGCGCACGGGTGCGCCACCAGTATGACCGCCCGTGGAAGGCCGGCGAGGACCGGCAGGGGCGCCTCGTGGTGATCGCCGAGCATGACCACATTCGGCCCGACGCGATCCGCGCCATCCTCGGCGCGCTGGAACCGGCGGAGTGACCGCGGCGGGGTGATCCCCCGCCGGACGCCAGGACGCGCCCATGCATGTGATCTTCCGCGAAAGCCACGGGCTCGAAGAGACCGAGACCCCGACAGACCTGGGACAGGACCCGGCGGACTTGGTCGTCCTGTCCTTTTCCGACAGCGACCTCGGCGCCTTTGCCGAGGGCTGGCGGCGGGGCGGCACAGACATGCCCTCCTTGCGTTTGGCGAACCTGGCTGCGCTGAAACACCCGCTGTCGGTGGATATCTATGTGGAACGCACGCTTGCAGGCGCGAAGGGCATCCTGATCCGGCTGATCGGCGGCGTGCCCTACTGGGCCTACGGGTTGCAACAGGTGCAGGCTCTGGCACAGTCGCAGGGCATCGCACTGGCGGTTCTTCCCGCCGACGGGCGCGAGGATGCGCGGCTGGATGCCTGTTCGACCCTGCCGGTCTCGACGCTGCGGCGGCTGTCCGCGTTGTGCGACGCAGGCGGCGCGGTGGCGGCGCAGGCGGCGTTGGCGCAGCTGGCACTGGCGGCAGGGCTGTATGCCGGGCCGGTGCGCGGCGCCAAGGGCCTGCCGATGGTCGGGGCCTGGGCGCCGGACGAGGGCGTGACCTGTGCGGCGGTGGCGCTGATGCGGGCGGAGGATGGGGGGCCTTGCCCCCCGGCCCTGCGGGCCTCCCCCCAGAGTTTTTCGGGCAAGATGAAACCCAGGGTCTTGCTGGTGTTCTACCGGTCTTACCTGGTGGCAGCCGACCTTGGGCCGATCGAGGCGCTGTATCGGGCTTTCGCGGCTGCGGGCTATGACGTTCAGGCGCTCTTTGCGCCCTCGCTCAAGGCGCCCGAGGCGGCGGGTTGGCTGCAACGGCAGGTGACGGCGTTCGGCCCCGACGCCGTGGTGAACGCGACGGCCTTTTCGGGACGCATGGGATCGGCGGGATCGGCGCTGGATGCAGGCGGTGTGCCGGTGTTCCAGGTGGCTTTGGCGACCGCGACGCGCGAGGCCTGGGAGGGCGCGGCGCGCGGGCTGTCTCCGGCGGATCTTGCGATGCATGTGGTCCTGCCCGAGGTGGACGGGCGGCTGTCGGGCGGCGTGGTATCCTTCAAGCAGCCAGGCGCGCGGGACGAGGCGCTGCAATTCGCGCGCTACGCCCATGTGGCCGAGGATGAGCGCGTCGCGGCGGTGGTGGCGCGGGTCGACGCCTGGCGGCGGCTGGGGGCGATGGCGGCGGCCAAGAGGCGCGTCGCGCTGGTCCTGTCGACCTATCCGGGCAAGGACTGGCAGGCGGGCCACGCGGTGGGGCTGGATGCGCCCGCCTCGGCGCGGGCGATCCTGCGTGACCTGCGCGGGGCCGGGTATGACGTGGCCGAGATGCCCGAGCCGCTGGAAGGCGCGCTGCTGGCGCGGTCGCTGCACTGGCCTCTGAAGGCGTATCGTGCCGCGCTGGACACCCTGCCGCAGGCACTGCGCGACGACCTGTCAGCCGCTTGGGGAGCGCCGGAGGACGACCCGGACGTGGTCGAGGGTGCCTTCCGCTTTGCCGCGATCCGGTTGGGCAACGCGACACTGGCGCTACAGCCCGAGCGCGGCTTTCGCGAGGGGCGCGAGGATGCCTATCACGATCTCGCCCGCGTGCCGCGCCATGCCTATGTCGCCTTCTACCTCTGGCTGCGGAGACAGGCCGACGCGCTGATCCATGTGGGCGCGCATGGCACGCTGGAATGGCTGCCGGGCAAGTCGGTGGCGCTGTCGCCCGGCTGCTGGCCCGAGGCGCTGGTGGGCGCCCTGCCGGTACTCTACCCGTTCATCGTGAACGATCCCGGCGAGGCGGCGCAGGCCAAGCGGCGGATCGGCGCGGTGACGCTGGGCCATGTGCCCCCACCGCTGCGGCAGACCAGCACGCCGGACCGGCTGGCGCGGCTGGAGGCGCTGTTGGACGAGTTTTCCAACGCCGACGGGCTGGACCCGGCCCGCCGCGACCGCCTTCAGGGCGACATCCGCGCCGAGGCGCAGGCGCTGGGAGTGGAGGACGACCTAGGCCTCGACCGCGCGACCAGCACCGCCGAGGCGATCACCCGGATCGACCGCTTTGTCTGCGACGTCAAGGAAAGCCAGTTCGGCGAGGGGCTGCACGTCTGGGGCCGCGCCGGCGGCGATGATCCGCTGGCCCGCGCGAGCGCCGAGGCAGAGCGGCAGTCGATCCTCGACGCGCTGGACGGGCGGCGGATCGAGCCGGGGCCAAGCGGGTCGCCCTATCGTGGGCGCAAGGACGTGCTGCCCACAGGACGCAACCTCTACACTACCGACCCTCGCAGCGTGCCGACACGCGCCGCCCATGCGCAGGGCGTTCGCCTCGCAGAGGAACTGGTGCGCCGCCACCTTCAGGACGAGGGCGACTGGCCGCGCGGGCTGATCGTCGATCTCTGGGGTTCGGCCACGATGCGCACGGCGGGCGAAGATTTCGCCATGGCGCTGCACCTGATGGGGGGCAGGCCGGTCTGGGACAAGGGCAGCGAGCGGGTGTCAGGCGTGGAAATCCTGCCCATCGCCGAACTAGACCGGCCGAGGATCGACGTAACGCTGCGGGTCTCGGGCCTGTTCCGCGATGTCTTTCCAACGCTCTCGGCGCTGCACCAGCAGGCGGTGCGGGCGCTGGCGGCGCGCGACGAGGCGCCCGACTGGAACCCCTATTCCGGACGGGACGACCTGGCGCGCGTCTATGGCCCGGCGCCGGGCAGTTTCGGTCTGAACATGGGCGGCGCGGCAGAGGATTACACCGCCGAGGGACGGCAAGCGGCGGGCGAGGCCTGGCTTGCCGCGTCGAGTTTCGCGCTGGATGGCGATGCCGCGACGCATGACCCGCAGGGCATCCGGGCGCGGGTGCGCGAAACGGACCTCTTCGTGCATGCGCAGGACCTGCCGGAAACCGACCTGCTGCTGGCCGCCGACTACGCCGCGCACGAGGCCGGGTTCGCCGCGGCGCAGGCCGTCACCGGGGGGCAAGCGCGGCTCTATCACCTCGACAACACGAACCCTGCGCAGCCGAGGGCGCGGGCGCTGGCCGAGGAAATCGCCCGCGTCGTCATGGCCCGCGCCGCCAACCCGCGCTGGGTCGAAGGCATGCGCGCGCACGGGTTCCGCGGCGCGGCCGAGATCGCGGCGACGCTGGATCACATGGGATCTTTCGCGCATCTCGCCGGCGCGGTGGCGCCGCATCTGTTCGACCTCTATCACGAGGCGACGCTGGGCGATCCCGAAACCGAGGCCTTTCTGCGCGACGCCAACCCGCAGGCCCATGCTGCGATGCTGGACCGGTTCCGCGCGCTGATGGAGGCCGGGCTGTGGCAGACCCGGCGCAATTCGATCCTGGCGGGGCTGGAGGCGGGGGAATGAGCATGGAGCCGCTCGTGAAAGGCCCCGGGTGCACAGCACCCGAAATCAAAGGCTGGTGCCCGGGCGCGCATCGCCCGATGGAATCGGGCGACGGGCTGGTTGTGCGGGTGCGGCCTTTCCGGGGGGAATTGTCCGCCGCGCAGGTCCTGGCACTTTGCGGCCTTGCGCGGCGCTATGGCAGCGGCACGCTGGACCTGACCTCGCGCGCCAACCTGCAAATCCGGGGCGTGACGGCCGAGGATCACCCGGTGCTGCTGGAGGCGCTCGGCGCCCTGGAGCTGATCGATGCCGACCCGGGCGTCGAGGGGCATCGCAACATCCTGGTCGCATCGGACTGGCGGCCGGGCGACCTGACGGACCGCCTGTATGGCGCGCTGCTGCCCACCCTGCCCGCGCTGCCCGACCTGCCGGAAAAGATGGGCTTTGCGCTGGATACCGGGGCGGCGGCCTGCCTGCGCGAGGGGTCCGCCGATTTCCGGTTCGAACTGGACACGGAAGGTGGGCTGATCCTGCGCGCCGACGGGGCCGACGCAGGCCGTGCGGTGACGGAAGGCACGGCAATACAGGCCCTGCACGAGATGGCGGAGTGGTTCATCGACACCGGCGGGCGCGAGGCGGGTCGCATGGCGCGGCACCTGCGCAAGGCGTCCCTGCCCGACGCATGGCAGCAGGCCGCGCCGCGCGCCACAGCGCCCGCGACACTCCCTGGCGGCGCGATCCTCGGCGCGGCCTTCGGCGCGATCGACGCGGATGCGCTGGAGGCGCTGATGCGCCAGACCGGCGCGACGGCCCTGCGCCCGATGATCGGGCGGCTGTTCCGGCTGCGGGGCGGGGTGGAGCCGCGCGCGGCGGATGTCTTCGTGCAGGACGCTGGCGACCCCCGCCTGTCCACGCATGCCTGCCCCGGCGCGCCTTTCTGCCCGCAGGCCACGGTGGAAACGCGCGCGCTCGCCACCCGCCTTGCCGCGATCCTGCCCGGCCCGCTGCATGTCTCGGGCTGCGCCAAGGGCTGTGCCCACCCGCGCCTTGCCCGCGTCACCCTGACCGGGCGCGACGGGCGCTTCGACCTTGTGAAGAACGGCGCCCCGTGGGACACGCCCAGCCGGACGGGCCTTTCGCCCGAGGCGCTCATCGATCTGAAAGACCCCTGATGCCCTACGAATATGAAAAGGACGGCACGGCGATCTATGCCGAGAGCTTTGCGACGATCAGGGCCGAGGCCGACCTAAGCCGCTTCGACGCCGACGAGGAACCCATCGCCGTGCGGATGATCCATGCCGCCGGGATGGTGGGGCTGGAAAAGCATGTCCACATGTCGCCGGGCTTTGCTCGGGCCGCCCGCGCGGCGCTGGAAGGCGGCGCGCCGATCCTCTGCGATGCCTACATGGTCTCCGAGGGCGTCACCCGCCCGCGCCTGCCCGCGCAGAACGAGGTCATCTGCACCCTGCGCGACAGCCGCGTGCCGGACATGGCGCGCGACATGGGCAACACCCGGTCCGCCGCCGCGCTGGAACTGTGGCGACCGCACCTCGCGGGTGCGCTGGTGGCCATCGGCAACGCGCCCACCGCGCTGTTCCACCTGCTCAACATGCTCGAAGACCCGGCCTGCCCGCGCCCCGCCGCGATCATCGGCTGCCCGGTGGGCTTCGTCGGCGCCGCCGAGTCGAAAGAGGCGCTGTGGCAGGACCAGCCGGTGCCCAGCCTGATCGTCGAGGGGCGGCTGGGCGGATCGGCCATCACCGTTGCCGCCATCAACGCCATCGCGAGTCGCAAGGAATGAACCAAGGCACGATCCATGGCCTTGGCCTCGGCCCCGGCGACCCGGACTTGATGACCGTCCGCGCCGAGCGCCTGCTGCGCTCCGCGCGCCACGTCGCCTATTTCCGCAAGGCCGGCAAGCCGGGACAGGCGCGGCGCATCGTGGACGGGCTGTTGCGGTCGGACGTGGTGGAATTCCCCATGGAATACCCCGTCACGACCGAGATCCCGCTATCCGATCCGCGCTACAACGCGATCCTTTCGGCCTTCTACGAAGATTGCTGCGACCACCTGCGCGCGCTGTCCGCCGCAGGCGAGGACGTGGTGGTGCTGTGCGAGGGCGACCCGTTCTTCTACGGCTCGTTCATGCACCTGTACACGCGGCTCAAGGACGAGATCCCGGTGCAGGTCACGCCCGCGATCACCGGCATGTCGGCCGCCTGGACCGCCACCGGAGCGCCCATCACATGGGGCGACGACGTGCTGTCGGTGCTGATGGGAACCCTGCCCGAGGACGTGCTGGCCGATCACATGGCCCGCGCCGACGCCATCGTGGTGATGAAGATCGGCCGCAACATCGACAAGATCCGCCGCGCGCTGAAGACGGCAGGCAGATATGACGCCGCATGGCTGGTGGAATATGCCGCGATGCGCGGCCAGACGGTGCAACCGCTGAGCCAGGCCGAGGACAAGGTGACACCCTATTTCTCCATCGTGGTCGTGCACGGACAGGGGCGCAGGCCATGACCGGCTGGGTCCGCATCGCCGGGCTGGGGCCTGGCGCCGAGGCGCTGGTCACCCCTGAAGTGACCGCCGCCGTGCAGCAGGCGACCGATATCGTCGGCTATATTCCCTATGTCGCCCGGGTCGAACCCCGGCCCGGCTTGACCCTGCATGCCTCGGACAACCGCGTGGAACTCGACCGGTCACGCCACGCTCTGGAAATGGCCGCAGAGGGAAGGCGCGTGGTGGTGGTGTCCTCGGGCGATCCCGGCGTCTTTGCCATGGCCTCGGCGGTGTTCGAAGCGATGGAGGCCGGGCCACAGGCATGGCGCGATCTGGACGTGACCGTGCTGCCCGGCATCACCGCGATGCTGGCGGCCAGCGCCCGCGCGGGCGCGCCGCTTGGCCATGATTTCTGCGCCATCAACCTCAGCGACAACCTGAAACCCTTCGCCCTGATCGCGAAGCGCCTGCGTCTCGCGGCAGAGGCGGATTTCGCCATGGCCTTCTACAACCCGCGTTCGAAATCCCGCCCCGAGGGCTTTGCCCGCACGCTGGAGATCCTGAACGACGCCTGCCGCGACGCGCGACCGGTGATCTTCGCCCGCGCCGTCAGCACGCCCGAGGAAGAGATCCGCATCGTCCCCCTGCCCGAGGCGATGCCCGAGATGGCCGACATGCGGACGATGGTCATCGTTGGTTCCAGCACCACCCGGATCATCGACCGCCCACGCGGCCCCATCGTCTACACGCCGAGGTCTGCCCTCGCATGAGCCAGCCAGTCCGTCACCTGTTCCACCGAATGCGCCTCTGCCCGGCTGGGCAAGGCGGGCCGGTCGATCATGATGACCGGCAGGCGCATCAGGCGCGCCGCCTCGATCTTGGCATGGGCGCCGCTGCCGCCCGCGTTCTTCGACACCACGATCTGCGCGCCGAATTCGCGCATCAGGGCGAGGTCGCCTACCAGTGTGAACGGCCCCCGGTCGACCACCACCCGTGCCTTCGGGAAGGGCAGGTCGCCCTTCGGCGGATCGACGAGGCGCAACAGGTAGTCATGCTGCGGGTTGGGCGCAAACGCGTCCAGGTGCATCCGCCCCACCGCCAGCATGACGCGGCAAGCGGGCCGGTCCAGTGCCGCGACCGCCCCCGCAATGTCGGGCACCCGCTGCCAGTCGTCGCCTGCGACCGGTTCCCAGGCCGCGCGGGTCAGCGCGACCAGCGGCACCCCCGTCAGCCTTGCCGCCTCGACCGCATTCGCGCTCATCTGGGCAGCAAAGGGGTGCGTCGCATCCACCAGGTGCGTTATGCCTTCGGCGCGCAGATAGGCCGCCAGCCCCTCGACCCCGCCGAACCCGCCCACGCGCTGCGGAAGGGGCTGGCGAACGGGCCGGTCGACGCGCCCGGCAAAGGAGATCGTGCCGCGCAGGCCCGCCTCGGCCAGCCTGCGGCACAGCGCCGTGGCCTCTGTCGTGCCGCCCAGCACCAGCAGGTTCACCATGTCTGAGCTCCTTTCATCCGAGCCGTGGCTGACCATCGTGGGTCTCGGCGAAGATGGCCCGGATGGCCTGCCGCCCGCAAGCCGCGCCGCGCTGGACGCCGCCGAAATCGTGATCGGCCCGCCCAGGCACCTCAGCCTTCTGGACCTGGGGTCGCGCGCGGTGGCTTGGCCTGCGCCCTTTGCCGACGGCATCCCGCTGCTGCTGTCGCATCGCGGCAGGCCCACGGTCATGCTCGCCTCGGGCGATCCGTTCTGGTTTGGCGCGGGATCGGTCGTGACCCGCCAGCTGGAGCCCGGAGAATGGCGCGCCCTGCCCGGCCCATCCTGTTTCGCGCTGGCCTGCGCGCGGCTTGGCTGGCCGCTGGAGGCCGTGACCTGCCTTGCCCAACATGCCGCGCCGCTGGCCCGGCTGCGGCCCCACTTGGCCCCCGGTTTGCGGGTCGTCGCAACCCTGCGCGACGGCGATGCCGTGCTCGCGCTGGCCGATTACCTGTGCAGCGAAGGGTTCGGCGCGACCCACATCACCGTGCTGGAATCCCTCGGCGGCCCGCGCGAATCCCTCACCCGTTTCACCTCTGACGCGGCCCCGGACCGCGCCTTTGCCCACCCGCTGGTGGTCGCGCTGGAGCCGATGGGCCCCGCCCTGCCGCTGGCCACCGGCCGCCCGGATGCCTGGTTCGAAAATGACGGCCAGATCACGAAACGCCCGGTGCGCGCCCTGACCCTGTCCGCCCTGGCACCGAAACCGGGCGAGCACCTCTGGGATATCGGCGGCGGATCTGGCTCGATCGTGATCGAATGGCTGCTGGCGCATCCCGCGACGGCCGCGACCTGCATCGAACGGGACGCGACGCGCGCCGCCCGCATCCGCGAAAATGCGGCCCGGCTGGGACAGGACCGGCTGCACGTGGTCGAGGGCGCTGCCCCCGCGGCACTGGACGGGTTGCCACCCCCCGACGCGGTCTTCATCGGCGGTGGTCTCAGCCGCTCCCTGCTGGACCGGGTGCAGGCGCTGGCCCCCGCCGCGCGGATCGTCGCCAATGCCGTCACGCTCGAATCCGAGGCGCTGCTGATCGAGGCTCATGCGCGCCTTGGTGGCGACCTGCTGCGCGTCGAGCTGTCGGAACCCGCGCCCATTGGCCCGCGCCGGGGCTGGCGCGCCAGCTATCCCATCCTCCAATGGAGCCTTGTCCCATGATCGTCGCGGGCTTCGGTTTCCGCCGCGAGGCGACGCTGGCCAGCCTGCGCGACGCGCTGGCCAAGGCCGGCCGCGCACAGGCCATCGCCACCGTGACCGAAAAGGCCGTGACAGAGGTGTTTCGCGCCTTCGCGGAAGAAACCAACCTTCCGGTGACACAGGTCTCTCCCGACAAGCTGCCTGAAAAAGAAACCGCAACCCATTCGCATCATTCCGAAAATCGATACCGGACAGGATCGGTGGCCGAGGCCGTCGCGCTGGCCGCCGCCGGGCCGGGCGCGCGCCTGATCGCGCCGCGCGTGGTCTCGTCGGACCGCATGGCCACCTGCGCGCTGGCCGAAACAAACTCCAGGGGGGACATGTCATGACCGTTCATTTCATCGGCGCCGGACCGGGGGCCGCCGACCTGCTGACCCTGCGCGGGCGCGACCTGATCGCTGCCTGCCCTGTCTGCCTCTATGCCGGATCGCTGGTGCCGCAGGCGGTTCTGGCGCACTGTCCCGAGGGGGCCAAGATCGTCAACACCGCGTCGATGGACCTCGACCAGATCATCGCCGCGATCCAGCGGGCGCACGAGGCGGGCAAGGACGTGGCGCGGCTGCATTCGGGCGACCTGTCGGTCTGGTCCGCGATGGGCGAGCAGATGCGCCGCCTGCGGGCGCTGAAGATCCCGGTCAGCGTCACGCCCGGCGTGCCCAGTTTCGCCGCGGCCGCCGCCGCGCTTGGGGCGGAACTGACCCTGCCGGGACTGGCGCAATCGGTGGTGCTGACCCGCACCCCGGGCCGGGCCAGCAGCATGCCCGAGGGTGAGACCCTGACCGCCTTCGCCGCCACGGGCGCGACACTGGCGATCCACCTGTCGATCCAGAACCTACCTCGCGTCGTGGCCGACCTGACGCCCGCCTATGGCGCCGACTGCCCCGTCGCCATCGTCTTCCGCGCCAGCTGGCCGGATGAAAAGATCATCCGGGGCACGCTGGCCGACATCGCGTCGCGAGTGCCCGAGGACGTCACCCGCACCGCGCTGATCCTCGTGGGCCGCGCACTGGCAGGCGAAGGTTTCGATGAAAGCTGCCTCTATTCAACGGATTACGACCGCCGCTATCGCCCGCAAAGCGCCGAAAGCCCCTGGGCGGGCTGGCAGGAGGATACCGGGAATGGGTGAGTACCTTCATGCGCGTATCGCAGCCGGGCAGCCCGCGACCGCGGGTGGGGGTGAAGCCCCCGCCCGGGGGGGCGGTCGGGGGCTGCCCGGCGTGCCGCCGGGCGGGGCGCTTGACCGGAGCGAGCGCATCCTGAAAGGACCGGTTGCATGAACGGTCTCCTCGTCTCCGCCCCCGCTTCGGGCACCGGCAAGACCACGGTCATGCTGGGCCTGCTGCGCGCGCTGGCCGAGGACGGGCTGGCGGTGCAGCCGTTCAAGTCCGGGCCGGATTACATCGACCCGGCCTTTCACCGCGCAGCCTGCGGGCGGGCCTCGTTCAACCTCGACACCTGGGCGATGGGGCCCGGGCTGCTGGATGCCATCGCCGCCCAGGCGGCGGGCGCGGATCTGTGTGTCGCCGAGGGCTCGATGGGGCTGTATGACGGGGTGGCCACGCGCGGGCAGTCGGGCTTTGGGTCCAGCGCAGAGACCGCCTTGCGCATGGGCTGGCCGGTGGTTCTGGTGGTCGATGTGGGCGGACAGGCGCAGTCGGCGGCAGCGACCGCGCTAGGGTTCAAGACCTACAACCCCGGCCTGCCCTTTGCCGGCGTGATCCTGAACCGGGTCGCCTCGCCACGGCATGAACGTCTGACCCGGCTGGGGATGGACCAGGCGGGACTGACCGTGCTGGGCGCGCTGCCAAGGCGCGGCGACCTTGCCCTGCCGGAACGCCACCTGGGCTTGATCCAGGCGGTCGAGCATCCCGACCTCGACGCCGCCATCGCCGGTTACGCGGCTTTCCTGCGCGAGAACGTGGACCTTGACGCGATCAGGAAAGCCGCGACGGGTCATGCCCTGCCGGCGCCCGGCACGCTGCCCCGACCGCCCGCGCAACGCATCGCGCTGGCGCAGGATGCCGCGTTTTCCTTCACCTATCCGCACCTGCTGGAGGGCTGGCGAGCGGCGGGAGCAGAAATCCTGCCCTTCTCGCCACTGGCGGATGAGGCGCCCGACGCGCAGGCCGATCTTGTGTGGCTGCCAGGCGGCTATCCGGAACTGCACGCGGGCAGGCTGGCGGCGGCAGAGACCTTTCGCGCCGGCCTGCGCCGACACGCCGAGACAAAGCCGGTGCATGGCGAATGCGGCGGCTACATGGCGCTTGGCGCGGCACTGATCGACAAGGAGGGCGTCTCGCACCGGATGACCGGGCTGCTGGGGCTGGTCACGTCCTATGAGAAGCGCAAGTTCCACCTCGGATATCGCCGCGCGGTGCTGGAGACGCCCGCGCTGGGGTTCGCGGCGAAGCAGGCGCTGCGCGGGCACGAGTTCCATTACTCGACCATCCTCGATCAGCCGGACGAGCCGCTGGCCATCGTGGCGGATGCCGACGGCAACCCGGTCCCCGAGACGGGCTCGCGCCGCGGGCCTGTCACCGGCACCTTCTTTCACCTCATCAGCGCGGAGACGACATGAGCGGTTTCGTCAGTTTCGTGGGTTCCGGCCCGGGCGACCCCGAGCTTCTGACGCTGAAGGCGGTGGACCGGCTGAAGCGCGCCGACGCGGTGCTGTTCGACGACCTGTCCTCGGGTCCGATCCTGGCCCATGCGCGGCCGGGTGCGGACCTGGTGGGCGTGGGCAAGCGGGCGGGCCGGCCCTCGCCCCGGCAGGACCACGTGAGCCGGTTGCTGGTGGAATACGCGCAGGGCGGCGGGCGGATCGTGCGGCTGAAATCGGGCGATTCGGGGCTGTTCGGGCGGCTGGAGGAAGAGCTGGTGGCGCTGCGCGCGGCGGGCATCCCCTACGAGATCGTGCCGGGCGTGCCCTCGGCCGTGGCGGCGGCGGCGGCGGCGGGGATTCCGTTGACCCGCAGGCTGACCGCGCGGCGGGTGCAGTTCGTCACCGGCCATGACATCAGCGGGCAGTTGCCCGAGGACATGAACCTGGCGGCGCTTGCCGATCCCACGGCCTCGACCGTGGTCTTCATGGGCAAGCGGACCTTTCCCAAGCTGCTGGCGCTGCTGGTGGCGCATGGGTTGCCGCAGGACACGCCCGCGATCCTCGCCGAGGGCGTCAGCACGCCGGAACAGGAGATCGTGCGGAGCACGGTGGCGGGCCTGGCCGAGCGGCTGGCCGAGGCGGTGGGCGACAAGCCCGCGCTGATCCTCTACGGGCCGCTGGCCGAAGCCTGAGCCGCGCATCGGCGGGCCGCGGCGCGGCGATCAGGCGGTCACATGGCAGCGCTTTATCCCGGCCATGTCGGACGAGGGTCGAGCCGCGCACTGGCGGCAGACAATCGCCGGGCCGAGGGGGCGGCCCGGCGTTACGCGGCGGGGCTTGCGCCCCTCGATTCCGCGCAGGGGGGCCTTGCCAACCGGTTTCGGAACAGGACAGCCTTCCTGACCCAATGTTTCGCACGCGAAACATTGGGTCAGAGTTTCTTACAATTAATTCAATGATTTATAAGTAGAAATTACACCAACGGGCGGTCGGGCAACGCCCGGGAAACCATCGCCCAACCCCGCGACATAAAATGGCAAATCCGGCCCCTGATGCGTCGCTTTTGTTCTTGTGCGCGCGCAGCACCGCATGAGATAGTTTACACATACGGTGTCGCCCCAGGGTGACTGAAAAGGGAACCGGGTGAAAGGCCCGGACTGCCCCCGCAACTGTAAGCGGAGAGCGCCGCGGACGATCCACTGGCCCGCTCGGGCTGGGAAGGACCAAGGCGCCGCGACCCGCGAGTCAGGAGACCTGCCGTATCAACGCAATCGCGCCGCCGGAGGGGCGGCAAGGACAGAAAGGGACAGACATGCATATCGAACCGGGCGTCGTCGATGCCGCCAAGATGGGCTTCGCGGTCGCAACCGCCACTGGTGCCGCGGCCTGGACGGCGAAACTGGCGCTGACCGAGCTGAAGCGCTCGAACCCCGCCTCGCTGGCCGCGCGCGCTGCGATCGCAACGGTGGGCACCTTCGTCTGCTTCGAGCTGTTGCCGCACTTCGTGGCCGGCGTCTCCGAGGTGCATTTCATCCTGGGCACCACGCTGTTCCTGATCCTCGGGGCGGCGCCTGCCGCGATCGGCCTCGCGCTGGGCCTGCTGCTGCAGGGGATGCTGTTCGCGCCGACCGACCTGCCGATGTTCGCGGTCAACGTGACCACGCTGCTGGTGCCGCTGTTTGCGATGTCGGCGCTGGGTGCGCGGATCACGCAGGGCCGCGCCTATGTCGACCTCGGCTATGCCGACGTGGCCAAGCTGTCGGCGCTCTACCAGGGCGGTGTCGTCTCCTGGGTTGCCTTCTGGGTGTTCTACGGCCAGGGCGTCGGCGCAGAAACGATGGCGCAGGTGATGACCTTCGCCGGTGCCTATGCGGTGGTCCTGCTGGTCGAGCCGGTGGCCGACCTCGCCGTGCTGGCAGCCGCCAAGGCACGCCGCGCGCGGGCCGGTCTGGTTTCCGACCGCCTCTACGCCGCCTGATCGAACCCTTTCCCGAGGCCCGGGCGCCCGCGCGGCGCCCGGGCCTTGTCATGTCCGGGAGGGACGATGACCCGCGATCTCTGGCTGATCGGCATCGGCACGGGCAGCCCCGCCCACGTCACGCTGGAAGGCATGGCGGCGCTGCACGACGCGGCGGTCGTGCTGCTGCCGCTGAAGGGCGAGGATAAGGAGGCGCTGGCCGACCTGCGCCGCGCCATCCTCGACGCCAGCGGAACGAAGGCGACGGTGATCCCCTTCGACTACCCGGTGCGGGACGAGTCCCTGCCCTATGCCACCCGCGTGGACGCCTGGCATGACGAGATCGCCCGGCGCTGGCAGGCGGCGATGGACGGCGCGCCCGAAGGGCCGGTCGCGCTGCTCGTCTGGGGCGATCCCTCGCTCTACGACAGCACGCTGCGGATCGCCGGGCGGCTGTTGCCCGCGCCGCGCATCCGGGTCGTGCCGGGGATCACGTCGATCCAGGCGCTGACGGCGGCACATGCGATCCCACTGAACACCGTGAACGGGCCGGTGACGGTCACCACCGGGCGGCGTCTGCGCGATCATGGCTGGCCCGAGGGGGCCGAGACGCTGGTGGTGATGCTGGACGGGGAATGCTCTTTCCGCGCGCTGGCACCAGATGGCGTCACGATCTGGTGGGGCGCCTACCTGGGCAGTCCCGACCAGATCCTTGACCATGGCCCGCTGGCCGAGGCCGGACCGCGGATCGAGGCCACGCGGGCCGAGGCCCGCGCCCGGCATGGCTGGATCATGGACACCTACCTGCTGCGGCGCGGTTGACGGGCGACGCGCGGGATGCGACGGGGGGCCAAGGCCCTCAAGAACAAGGTGCGATGTGCTGCTTTTCACCATCTGGCCGCTGTTTGCGCTGATCTGCCTGGGCTACGCGCTGGCAAGGGCGGGCTTTCCCGATCCGGGCTTCTGGCCGGCGGCCGAGCGGATCAACTACTTCATCCTGTTCCCGGCATTGCTGGTGGCCTCGCTGGTCTCGGCCCCGGTGCGCGACCCGGCGATCCTGAAACTTGGCGGCGCTGCGGTGGCGACGATTCTGCTGGCCGCGGCGGCTCTGGCGCTCTGGCGCTTTGTCGTGCCTTCCCCGGCGGCGCGATTCGGACCGACCGTGCAGGGGGTCATCCGGTTCAACACCTATCTCGGCCTCGCCATCACCGGCAGCCTCGCCGGCCCCGAGGGACTGGGCCTGGCGGCGGTGCTGCTGGCGGTGGCGGTGCCGCTGGTCAACGTGATGTCCATCATCGCCCTGACCGAGGCGGGCAGCGCCGGGCGGGGCCGCGCATTGGTCCGCGCCATCCTGCGCAATCCGCTGATCCTCGCGTGCATCGTCGGGCTGGGGCTGGCGCTGACGGGGATCGGCCTGCCTTTTGGCGCGGATCGGCTGCTGGGGCTGCTGGCGCAGGCGAGCCTGCCGCTGGGCCTGCTTTGCGTCGGCGCGGCGCTGCGGCCCGACGCGGCGCGGCAGGACCTGCCGGCGCTGGCGGGGATCGGCGCGATGCGGCTGCTGGCGATGCCGGCGCTGGCGGCCCTGGTGGGCGCCGGGTTCGGCCTTGCCGGGACAGAGGCGCTGGTGCTGGTGATCTTTGCCGCCATTCCTACCGCCCCCACCGCCTATGTGCTGACGCGGCAACTGGGCGGCGACGGCACGCTGATGGCGGGGCTGGTCACGGCGCAGACGCTGGCGGCGGTGGCGACGATCCCCGCCATGCTGGCGGCGCTCGGGTTGCGCTGACCGCGCGGCACGACTTTCGCAAAGGCCGGACCCGGCGTCAGAAGATGAAATCGTCCGCGCCGAGATCGGCGGTCTGGATCCCCAGCAACGTGATCGACAGGCCCGGCGCCGAAATCACCGCATCCGCCCCGACCTGGACAAGGTGATCGCTGACCAGGTCCGCAAAGGAGACGATCTCTGCGACACCGGAAAGGTCGATCCTTTCGGCTGCAGAGAGAACGTCGAAATCGGCAATCGTGTCCATCCCCGCCGCGCCCACGAAAACGAACGTGTCGAACCCGCCGCCGCCGGACAGACTGTCGTCTCCCACTCCGCCATTGAGGGTGTCGTTGCCGGCGCCGCCAGAGATGGTGTCATTGCCGGCGAACCCGTTCAGCGTGTTGGCCAAGGCGTTGCCGGTGATCGCGTTGTCGCCGCTATTGCCCTGACCCCGTCCCGCCGCGCCGGTCAGGATCAGCGACTCGAGCAGGGATCCAAGTGTCCAGTCGACCGACGAGATCACGGTGTCATGCCCTGTCGGTGTCTCGACGATGATGTCGGCAGAGCTTTCGACGACATAGGTGTCGTCGCCTTCGCCCCCGGACAACGTGTCGTTGCCCAAACCTCCGTCGAGGCGATCGTTGCCCAATCCGCCTTCGAGCCGGTCGTTGCCTGCGCCGCCGAACAGCCGGTCATTGCCGGCGAATCCGCGCAGGGTGTTGTCCAGGGCATTTCCGGTGAGGATGTTGGCGGCGGAGTTGCCCTGCCCGATGGTCGCGGTCCCGGTCAGCGTGAGTTTCTCGAGGGTCGGCGACAGTGTCCAGTTCACCGACGCGACGACCTTGTCCACGCCATTTCCGTTCGCCTCGATGATGATGTCCGTGTCGCTGTCGACATAGTAGGTGTCGTTGCCCGCTCCGCCTTCGAGCGTGTCTCCGCCCGCCCCGCCGCGCAACGCGTTCGCGCCATCGTCGCCCGTGAGGCGGTCGTTGAACCGCGACCCGATCAGGTTCTCGATCGAGACCAGCGTGTCGCGGCCCACGCCCGTCGCCTGCTCGCCGGCGATGGCGAGGCTGACAGTCACCGCCCGCCCTGCCGAGGCGTAGGACGCGGTGTCCATGCCGGCCATGCCATCCAGCCGGTTGGACCCGCCATTCCCGGTCAGGACGTTGCCCAGCGCGTTGCCGGTGCCGTTGATATTGGCGCCTCCGGCGAGGACGAGATTCTCGACGTTCCGCGGCAGCGTGTAGGTGAAGGAGGCGATCACGGTGTCACGACCCTCGCCGACCCGCTCGACCACGATGTCGTTCCGATGCAGGGCATAGGTATCGTCGCCCTTGCCGCCCATGAGCGTGTCGAAGAGCAGCGGGTTGGCGATGCGGTAGACATCGCTGAACCCGCCATTGGCGTCGGTCGTCGACAGGTTGCTGGCCGAGGTCGCGAACACGATCCAGTCGCCGCCCGACGAGATCGACGGCGCGCCCGAGACCGCCTGGTTCGCCTCTGCCCCCGGCGCGCGCGAGACGATCCGGATCGCGCCGGTCTCGAGATCCTTGACGAAGAGATCGGGATAGCCGTTGCTGTCGACCGGCACGAGATCGCTGGCAAAGCTGCGGAAGACCACGAAGCGCCCGTCATCCGACACCGCGGCATCCTGCGACGAGCCCTGCGCCTGGCCACCATCGGCGCGCACCGACACCCGGGTGAAGCTGCCGGTGACGATGTCGTAGGCATAGACATCGCGCGCATTGTTCGTGTCGTCGGCCACCAGCGCCTTGTCCGAGGTAAAGACGACGCGGCCGCCATTCGCGGCGGCAACGTCCGCCTCGTAGGAACTGGATACGCCGCCCCTGCCGGCGGTGATGTTCGTGAGCCCCCCGGTCGTCCTGTCCCAGAGATAGATGTCGAAATGCCCAAAGCCGGTTTCCGACGCGGTCAGGTCCGTCGCGTCGCTGGCGAAGACGACGAAACGGCCATCGGCCGAGACCGCTGGATCGACGCTGACCCCGTTCGAATCCGCACCGCCAGTGGTCGAGATCCGCGTCGTCTGGCCGGTGGCCATGTCCTTGAGAAAGATGTCCTCGCGGGTGAATTCGGCACCGGGCGCGAGGTTCGAAGACCGGCTTTCGAACACGACGAACCGCCCGTCGGCGGAAATGTCGGGGTTGTCGCTGGGCCCGTCCGCATAGACCCCGCCCGACGAAGCGGACGCCACGAGGACCGCGTTCGACGCCGTGTCGGCGACGAAGATCGTGCTGCTCGGCGCACCGTCGAGGCGCAGGTCGGAACTGCTCAGGAAGACCAGCCACCGCCCGTCCGCCGAGATCACCGGCACGCCGGCGCCAGAGCGCCCGAACGTGCCATCGATCGCGACCTGTTCGTTGGTCACGGCGCCGGTGGTCATGGTCTTCACGAACACGTCCACGGCGCTGTTGGAGGCGCTGCCGAAATCCACCCATCCGCCGGCAAAGCCGACGAATATCCCGTCCGCCGAGATGGTCGGCAGAAAGGATGCGTTGGGCGACCCGACACCGCCAACCTGCGAAACATGCTCGGCGCGGACCGTCAGCGGGCCGTTTCCGACGATGTAATCGGCCTTGTCGCTGCCCCGCACCGTGTCGGCGCCACCCAGCCCGTCTATGTAGACCCCCCTCGCGCTTGCCGAGACATCGTAGTCAAGGCCAAAGGCATCGCCGATGACGCCGGTTGTCATGTCGCCGAGGATCGCGGCGCTTGCATCCGCAAAGACAAGGTTGGACAGCGAGAACCGCGACAGGTCCATCCCGGTCAGCGTGACCGTCTTGCCGCCCAGCGCCAGAACCGTTCCCGCCGCTGTCTGGGACAGCCGCAGCGACGCCGCGGTCAGCGCCGGATTGTCGATGCGCAGGACGTCTGCCGTGTCTTCGAAGCCCAGAACCTGGCCATCCACCAGCGTGGAAAACCGAATGAGCGCCATGCTCGTCATCCCGAAAGGCCTGTCGCGACATGCGGCTGCCGAATCGAAGTATCTGCCTGTCCACGACCTCTGTAAATGCCGCAACGAAGGCGGAGCGCACACCTCGAAACGGTCCGCGACGCGTCCCGGCAGGACGTTTGGCGAGGGTGGATGCGGAAGGGAACGGTGGCGGTCGCATCAGGATTCGAACCTGAGGCCTCTGCCTTCGGAGGGCAGCGCTCTATCCAGCTGAGCTATGCGACCGTGAGATTTCGTTTAGGACAAAGCGGGCGGCGCTGCAATCGGAAAACCTCTCTCGCAATGCGGGAAAACCATACCAGAAACTCTCCTTAAAATTCACGCTCCATTCACGGACCCGGCGCAGGGTGACGCTGCGGAACCTGCTGTCCGCACCTGATTTCAGTTCGCATTTCACAGGAGATTACCATGACCCGACTGCATCACGGCCTCACGCGCTACGACCAACTGGTCAAGTCGCATATCGACCCGTCCGAGGCCGCCCGCCGCATCCCCCTGCCCGCCACCTTCGGCCGGCTTGCGCCCGCCAACGAGGTTCAGCTGGAACATACGACCCATGCGCAGCTGATCGACATCTTCGAGCGGCTGGCGCTGGCCATGGCCCGGACCGGGGCCGAGCCCGGGGCGGCCCCGGCCGGCATGACCTTCTTCGGCCAGTTCGTCGACCACGACGTGACACTGGACGCGACCAGCGCGCTTGGCTCGCGCATCGTGCCGGCGACGATCCCCAACGTACGCACCCCAGCGCTGGACCTCGACTGTGTCTATGGCGCGGGCCCCGAAGCCAGCCCGCATCTCTATGGCCGGGACGAGGCGGCGAACATGCTGGTCTATGGCAACGCCGCCAACCCGCATGACCTGGCGCGCACCGCCAACGGGACCGCGCTGATCGGCGATCCGCGCAACGACGAGAACGGCATCATCAGCGCGATCCAGGCGAATTTCGTGGCGTTGCACAACATCCTGATGACCGAGGCGCTGAACGACGCGGCAGCCCGCGCCGAGATGAAGGATTGCGCGCGGATGGGGATGGCCGCGAACGACTGGACCGACCATGTCGCCGACCGGCACATGATCTTCGAGGAGGTGCGCCGCTTCATCCGGCTGCATTACCAGCACGTCGTCTGGACCGAGTTGCTGCCCGCCTTCGTCGACCGCTCCTGCCTGGACGAGGCGATGGTGCAGGATCTGTTCGGCGCGGATGCAGCGATCATGCCGGTGGAGTTCTCGGGCGCCGCCTACCGGTTCGGCCATGCCACGACGCAGCCCGGCTACGCGATGAAGCAGGGCAACCCAGAGATGGACATGTTCACGATCCTCGGCTTTGGTCCGCGCGTCGAGACGCCCGAGATGCGGATGTTTTTCGACATCCAGGGTGCCGCGCCGCGAGCGCGACCCGTCGGCCCTGCCCTGGGAGAGCCGCTGACCCGCCTGCCCTTCATCAACACGCCCGTGCACCTGGGCGACATCAACCACACGCTGACCGTCGAGCAGAGCCGCAACCTGCCGCTGCGCAACATCCTGCGCGACCGCTATACCTACAAGCTGGCCAATGGCGAGTGGTTCCGGACCGAGTGGTTCAAGAAGAAGCTCAAGCGCACCCTGCCCGCGGTGGAGATGGACCCGATCCTGTCGAGCGCCGGCGTGACCAAGACGCCGCTGTGGTATTACAGCCTCCAGGAGGCGGCGCAGCATGGCGGCGGTCGGCTGACCGGCGTCGGCGGCGCGATCGTTGCCTCGGTCTTTGGCCGGCTGCTGCGGCTGGACCCGACAACGGTTTGGCATGCCTCGGGCTTTGCGCCTTCGGCGAAGTTCGCCCATCCGGGCGGTGTGCTGGCCGGGATGATGGCCTATGCCGAGGCGCATCGCGACGGTATTGCCCATGCGGCGCTGCTGAAGAACGGCTGAGCCGCGCCCACGGGCGGAGCGATCCGGCGCGGGCAATGCGCCTGCGCCGGATCCTGCGGCGGTCGGGGCTCTGCCCGCATCGTCCTTCGGGGCTTCGTCCGGGCTATTTGTGGCTCAAAGAAGCCGACTGGCCTTGCGGCGGGGGCATCGGCGGGCAAGATGGGCCTCGGGATTTTCCGCGAGGGTTCATCATGCGCGCCACACCGCTCTGGCTTCTGGTTCTGGTGCAGGCCGCCGTGTCGGCAGCCTCGCTGGTCGTCGAGATCGTGGCGGGGCGGATGCTGGCGCCCTACGTGGGCATGTCGCTGTATACCTGGACGGCGGTGATCGCGGTGGTTCTGGCGGGGTTCTCGGCCGGGCACTGGTGGGGCGGCGTGCTGGCCGAACGGCCCTTGCGGCGGGCGTTGGCGGCGACGGGCTGGGCGCTGCTGGGCGCGGCGGTGACGACGGCGCTGGCGGGTCAGGCGCTGCGGCTGGCGGCGGGTCCGGTCCTGGCGGGGGGTACTTCGCCGGTCTGGGGGATCACCGGGCTGACGGTGGCGGCCTTCTTCCTGCCGTCTTTCTTTGCCGGGGTGCCGGCGCCGGTGCTGACCAAGGCGGCACTGGATGGCAGCGGGCGCCAGGGGCAGGCGCTGGGGGCGATGTTCGCGTCCGGCGCCGTCGGGGCGATCGCGGGAACGCTGCTGGCGGGATTCGTCTTCATCTCGTGGCTGGGAAGCATCGTGACGCTGGCGGTGGTGACGGCGGTCTACGTGGCGGGCGCGGCACTGTGCCTGTGGCTGGCGCGGCGCGTGTCGGCGGCTTGCGTGCTGGGCGGGATCGCGGCGCTGCTCGCGGCGGGCCAGTCGCTGCTGGCGCCCGGCCCCTGCACCGTCGAGAGCCGGTATTTCTGCCTGGCGGTGCAGGATTTCTCGGCCGATCCGCAAAGCCCGGTCAGGGCGATGGTGCTGGACCACCTGGTGCACGGGATCTCGGCCCGGGACCTGCCGCAGGTCATGTTCACGGATCATGGGGCGATGCTGGACGCGCTGGCGCGGCTGCGGGCGCCCGGGCGGGACTTCTCGTCATTCTTCATCGGCGGGGGCAGCTATACGCTGCCACGGGCCTTCGCCGACCGGGGGCTGACGCGCGTGACGGTGGCCGAGATCGACCCGGCCGTGACGGCGCTGGCGGCCTCGGATTTCTGGTTCGATCCCGACAGCGCCGAGGTGCTGCACGAGGACGCCCGCGTGGCGCTGGCGCGGCGCGACACGCGTTATGACGTGATCGTGGGCGATGCCTTCACCGACACCGCCGTGCCGCAGCACCTGGTGACGCGGGAGTTCTTCGATCTGGTGGCGGCGCGGCTGG
This sequence comes from Thetidibacter halocola, assembly GCF_018224955.1. Taxonomy (GTDB): domain Bacteria; phylum Pseudomonadota; class Alphaproteobacteria; order Rhodobacterales; family Rhodobacteraceae; genus Thetidibacter; species Thetidibacter halocola. Next base: position 80,581 of record NZ_JAGTUU010000003.1, on the reverse strand, counting down.
AGCCGGGCGGCAGCTACCTGATGAACGTGATCGACTATTCCGACAGCCTTGCCGCCGTGGGCAGCCTGGTGGCGACGCTTCGCGACGTGTTTCCCGAGGTCGAGATCTGGGCCGAGGCCCGCCGTCCGGAACCCGGTGAGCGCATCGTCATGGTGATCGCGGCGGGCGACCGGCCGACGCCGGGCGACAGTTTCGCGGTGCCCGCGCCGGACCGGAAACGCTTTGCCGCGCTGGCGCCCGAGTTCGTCGACCGGATCGCGGCGCGGGGCATGGTGCTTACCGACGATTATGCGCCGATCGACCGGCTGGTGGGCGCGCGGGACTGAGCAAGAGGGGGCTCTGCCCCCGTCGCTACGCGACTCCCCCGGAGTTTATCAGGCAAGATGAAGCGGGGACGCCGCGCACAGGACCAGGGGCGCGCCGCGCCGGGAAGTCAGCCGAGCAACTCGTGCGCCAGTTCCAGCGCGTCGACCAGCACATCGACTTCTTCCGTGGTGTTGTAGAGGCCGAAGGAGGCGCGGCAGGTGGCGTTGAGGCCCAGATGGTCCATCAGCGGGCCGGCGCAGTGCTGGCCGGCGCGGACGGCGACGCCGCGCTTGTCGAGGATGGTCGAGATGTCGTGCGCGTGCCCTGCCCCGTCGAGCGTGAAGGAAAAGATCGCGGCCTTGTCCCGTGTCGTGCCCTGCACCTGCACCCAGTTCAGCCCGTCGAGACGGGCGCGGGCATAGTCGCGCAAGGAGGCCTCATGCGCGGCGATGTTCGTCATGCCGAGGCCCATCATGTACTCCAGCGCCACGCCGAGGCCGATCTGCTGGACGATGCCGGGGGTTCCGGCCTCGAACTTCATTGGCGGGTCGTTGTAGGTGACGCTGTCGCGCGTCACCTCGCGGATCATGTCGCCGCCGCCCATGAAGGGGCGCATCTCGTCCATCCGCTTGCGCGAGATCCAGATCGCGCCGGAGGCGGAGGGGCCGTAAAGCTTGTGACCGGTGACTGCGTAGAAATCGCAGCCGATCTCGGCAACGTTGACCGGCATGTGCACCGCGGCCTGGCTGCCGTCGACCAGCACCGGCACGCCCTTGGCCCGCGCGCCGTCGCAGATCGCCCTGACGTCGACGATGCTGCCCAGCACGTTCGAGCAATGGGTCACGGCCACCAGTTTCGTGCGCGGGCCGATGGCGTCGATCACCTTTTGCGGGTCGAGCCAGCCGGTCGAATCGACGTCCACCCACTTGATGACCGCGCCCTGGCGTTCGCGCAGGAAATGCCAGGGGACGATGTTGGCGTGGTGTTCCATCACGCTGAGGACGATCTCGTCGCCGGGTTCGAGATTGGGCATCGCCCAGCCATAGGCCACCAGGTTGATCCCCATCGTAGTGCCGGTGGTATAGACGATCTCTTCCTCGTCCTTCACACCAAGGAAACGGGCGATGATGCCGCGCACGCCTTCATACTTCTCGGTCGCGAGGTTGCTGAGGTAATGCAGGCCGCGATGGACGTTGGCGTATTCCTCGGCATAGCCCTTGGTGATCGCGTCGATCACTACCTGCGGCTTCTGCGCCGAGGCGCCGTTGTCGAGATAGACCAGCGGCTTGCCGTTGACCTCGCGCGAGAGGATCGGGAAGTCACGGCGGATTGCGTTCACGTCATACATAGCCAGTCACCTGGTTCGGATCGACCCCGGCGAGGGTCAGGAGGAAGGACAGCGCCACGATCACCGCCAGGACGCCCAGCACAAGCGTCAGGATCGCGCGCCACATGTTGTCGAATCCATGCGCCTCGTCGATGAAATGCGCCGCGATCCAGATGCCCAGCACCGTGGCAAGCCCGACCAGCGCCGAGCCCAGCGCCGGCGACAGCGGCAGGACCAGCAGAATCGCCAGTTGCGCGAGCAGGCGCAGCGCCTGGAGCCAGATCATCATCAGGGCGATATCCTCGATCCGGCCGGCACCGCCAAGGCCGCGGCCGATCGCGGCGATGGCGGCAATGGTGCCCGCCAGCGTCGCGCCCTGGAGCACCATGAAGACCACGGGGCTGGCCAACAGCACCGGCACGGCGCCGCCCGACAGGATCTGCGACAGCGCATAGACAATCGCGTTGAGTACGATCACCAGCGCAAAGGCAGTGCGCAGCGCCTCGCGCGAGAGGTCGATGGACAGGAGCAGCCGGGCCACCTGGCGGGGCGCGGTCACGCTTTGCACGGCGAGGCTGAGAAAGCCCTGGAGCGTCACGCCTCACCCCCGATGGCCGCGGCGGCCCGCAGGCCCGACAGCCAGAACCACAGGAACACGCCGAACCAGATCGCGCCGACCAGTGTCAGCGCCGGGCCCGGCCCGATCAGACCCGCCACCAGCCCGTTGAGCAGGATCAACGGCGAGGCAGCAAGCAGCGCCCAGAACAGCGCCAGCCGCGCACCATGGCCCGAGACGGGGCGGCCCAGCATCCGCGCCACGGCCTGCGTGAGCCAGGCCAGCACATACAGCACCAGCGGCAGGATGAACACGATGGCCAGCAGCGCGCCGCCCATCGCCATGTTCAGATCGCCCTCTTCCAGGTGCGCCTTGCGCGCCTGGGCAGGCAGGTTGGCGACGAACATCAAGACGCAGCCGGCCATGAGATAGGCCAGCGCGCGCGGCTCATCGGGGCCGCGCGACAAAAGGTGCTTCACCACCGCCCCGGGCCTGCGATAGCTGGCCGCGATATCCGTCGTGACCGGCATCAGCGGCGGTGACGCGCAAGCCAGGCCGAGACACGCTCGACGATTTCTTCCTGCAGGGACACGTCCTCGACCTCCTGCACCGCCTCGGCGATGAAGGCGATGGTCATCAGGTCCTCGGCCTCGCCGCGGGGAATGCCGCGGGCGCGCAGGTAGAACAGGCTGTCATCATCGATGCCGCCCGAGGTCGAGCCATGCGAACAGGCCACGTCATCGGCGTAGATTTCCAGCTCCGGCTTGGCGAGGAACTGGCTGTCGTCGTCCAGCAGCAGCGACTGGCTGATCTGGTAGCCGTCGGTCTTCTGCGCGCCCGGTTTGACCAGGATCTTGCCCTGGAAGACGCCCACGGCGCCGTTGCGCAGCACCTTCTTGAAGACCTGCCGGCTTTCGCAATTCACCGCGTCATGGGTGATGAACACCGTGTCGTCATGGTGGAAATCGCCATCGCCGAGGCAGGCTCCGGCGACATGCGCCACCGCGTCGTCGCCGGTCAGATCGACGATCACCTCGTTCCGGGTCAGCACGCCGTTCACCGTGAGGGTGAAGGTCTTGAACGTGCTTTCGGTGCCGAGACGCGCAAAGAGATGCGTCGCCGCGCGGCGCTGGTGGTCGCGGCCCTGCGTGCGGACATGATGCAGCGCGCCGCCATCGGCGATGTCGACCTCCATGCACTTGTTGAAGCGCGCGGCGGCGGGGCCGGATTCGAGGATCGTCACCTCGGCGCCCGCATCGACCCTGACCACGTGGTGCAGGATCGCGTCCGAGGTTTCCGAACCGTGCCGGTAGACGAAGTGGATCGGTTTTTCCGCCTTGCCGGTGACATGGATCAGCAGGCCGTCCGTGGCGAAGGCGGTGTTGAGCGTGGCCAGCGGCCGGGCGACCGGAATCTGGCCCGCGGTTTCCAGCTTGCCGTAGATGTCCTTGGCCCAGTGGATGTCGGGCGCACCGGCAAGACGGTCGATGGTGACGCCGCTCATGGCCAGGTCGTCGGAGGCCTTGGCGTCGAACTCACCATCGACGAACACCACCGTCAGCGTGTCGCGCGCCCCGAAAATCGGCGTCTCGTCGGCATGCAGCACAGCGGCCTGCGGCGCCTCAGGCGCGGTCAGCGTATCGGGACGGGTGTATTTCCAATACTCGTCGCGCGCATTGGGCAGGCCCATCGCCCGCAGGCGGGTCAGCGCGTCGCGGCGGGCGGCCTCGGGCCAGCCGCCTTCCGGCAGGGACAGCCGCGAAAGCCGCGCCTCGGTCGTATCCTGTTTTGCCTGGGGAAGCGCCATCACACCGCCTCCGCCAGCAGGTGCTCGTAGCCGCGCTCCTCGACTTCGAGGGCCAGTTCCGGGCCGCCGGTCTTGATGATGCGGCCGTTCGCCATGATGTGCACGACGTCCGGCTTGATGTGGTCCAGAAGGCGCTGGTAATGCGTGATGACGAGGAAGGCGCGGCCCGCGTCGCGCAGAGCGTTCACGCCATCGGCCACCAGCCGCATCGCGTCCACGTCGAGACCCGAGTCGGTCTCGTCCAGGATGCACATCTTGGGTTCCAGCATGGCCATCTGGAGGATCTCGTTGCGCTTCTTCTCGCCGCCCGAGAAGCCGACATTGACCGGCCGCTTGAGCATCTCGGCGTCGATCTTCAGCGCCTTGGCCTTTTCGCGGATCACCTTGAGGAACTCGGCCGAGGACATTTCCTCTTCGCCGCGCGCCTTGCGCTGGGCGTTCACGGCGGTGCGCAGGAAGGTCATATTGCCGACGCCGGGGATTTCCACCGGGTACTGGAAGGCCAGGAAGAGGCCGGCGGCGGCGCGTTCCTCGGGCTCCATCTCGAGAATGTCCTCGCCTTCGAGCGTCGCCGATCCGTCCGTCACCTCATAGCCGTCGCGGCCCGAGAGGACATAGGACAGGGTCGACTTGCCCGAGCCGTTCGGCCCCATGATCGCATGCACCTTGCCAGCCTCGACAGTCAGGTCGACGCCTTTCAGGATCGCCTTGTCCTCTTCTTCAAGCTTGACGTGCAGGTTTTTGATTTCCAGCATTTTTCCCTCTTTCATCCCTAGTGGCCCGAGAGGCCCGTTATGGTCAGTCCAGCACCACGGCGGTGCCAGAGGCCGAGACCATGAGCATCGAGTCGCCCACCACCTCGTAATCCAGGTCGACGCCGATCACGGCGTTGGCGCCAAGTGCGGCCGCGCGTTGTTCCAGTTCCAGCAGCGCGGTCTGCCGCGCGTCCTGCAATTTCGATTCATAGGCGCCCGAGCGGCCGCCGACGATGTCGGTGATCCCGGCGAAAAAGTCGCGCACCACGTTGGCGCCCATGATCGCCTCGCCCACGACGATGCCGCGATAGTCGGTGACACGGCGCCCCTCGACGGTTCCGGTGGTGGTCAGGATCATCGCTGCGCCTCCTCGGCTTGCAGGAAGTGGTTCACGTTGGCCTTCTGGTGGCGGGCGCTGAAGACGGTGCGATAGGCGTTTTCTGCAGCCCAGTTGGCAAAGTCCTCGGCGTTCTCCTCGTCCACCTCGACGAACAGCGACGGCCGCGTACGCGCGATGGTTTCCGAGAACCCGCGCAGCACGCGCATTTCCATCCCCTCGACGTCGATCTTGATGAGGTCGACGGGGTCTTCGCCGAACAGGTCGTCGCCCCGATGCAGCGCGATCCCGCCCCCGGGCACCAGCCGCGCCGCGCCCAGGTTGCGGCCAGCCGGTTCGATGCGATAGCCGTCCTCGGCCAAGTCCGACAGGCCCACGCCCAGCGCATCCAGCGAGATCACCTCGCCCAGCCCGTTCGCCTGCACATTGGCCCGCAGCGCGGCGATGGCCTTGGGGTTCGGTTCCACGCAGATCACCCGCGCCGCGCCCATCAGCGCCGCGAAGTAGAGCGCGTGATTGCCCACGTTCGCGCCGACGTCGATCACATGGGCGCCGGGGGCGACATGCTGCGCGACGCGGTCGAGATCGTCGCGCTCATAGAACTTGCCCACCTTGTGGCGCCCCTGGATCGGGCATCCGGGGTGGTTGAGGTGAAAGACGAAATCCCGTCCGTCGATATGGGCCGCAACCTGTTCCATCAGAACGCCATCGAACCAAGCGCCGCGACGGACCAGGCCAGCATCCCGGCCAGCACGGCAGTCTTCCAGACCGAGCCCATCACCAGCCCCTCGCGCTTGCCCGAGCGCGCGCGGATGCCGAAGCCGATCAGGCAGCCGAGAAAGACCCCGATGCCGATCCCGGCGGTCGCGTTTATGGCCTGCGCGATCATGCCCTCACCCCCGGAACACGAAAGCCGCGCCGAGCGCGATCAGACCGAAGCCGATGAGGGTATTCCAGCCGACGCTTTCCTTCAGATACAGCACCGAGAACGCCACGAATACGGTGAGCGAGATCACCTCCTGGATCGTCTTGAGCTGCGCCGCGGAATAGACCTGATGTCCGATCCGGTTGGCCGGAACCGCCAGGCAATACTCGAAAAAGGCGATCCCCCAACTGACGAGGATCACCAGCATCAGCGGCGCCGCCTTGACCTTCAGGTGCCCATACCAGGCGAAGGTCATGAAGACATTCGACAGGCTGAGCAGGATCAGCGGCGCAACCGCGGGATATGAAAGCGACATCTGTCACACGCACAATCCAGTGTGAGACGGGGTCAGCCCCGCCTCAGCCCACCGACCCTTCGAGAGAGATCGCAACCAGCTGCTGCGCCTCCATGGCGAATTCCATCGGCAGGGCCTGCAACACCTCGCGGCAGAAACCGTTCACCACCAGCGCCACGGCCTCTTCCTCGTCCATGCCGCGCTGGCGGCAATAGAACAGCTGGTCGTCGTCCACCTTCGAGGTCGTGGCCTCGTGCTCGCAGCGGCTGCTGTTGTTCTTGACCTCGATGTAAGGGACGGTGTGCGCCCCGCACTTGTCGCCGATCAGCAGGCTGTCGCACTGGGTGTAGTTGCGGCTGTTCTTGGCCTTGGGGTGCATCGAGACGAGACCGCGATAGGTGTTCTGCGCCACGCCCGCGCTGATCCCCTTAGAGACGATCCGCGACTTCGTGTTCTTGCCCAGGTGCACCATCTTGGTACCGGTATCGGCCTGCTGGTGGTTGTTGGCGATGGCGATGGAATAGAACTCGCCTTGGCTGTCGTCGCCGCGCAGGATGCAGGACGGGTATTTCCACGTCACCGCACTGCCCGTCTCGACCTGCGTCCACATCACCTTGGACCGCGCGCCGCGGCAATCGGCGCGCTTGGTGACAAAGTTGTAGATGCCGCCGCGGCCTTCCTCGTCGCCGGGATACCAGTTCTGCACCGTGGAATATTTCACCTCGGCGTCTTCCTCGATGATGATCTCGACCACAGCGGCGTGCAGCTGCGCGGTGTCGCGCTTGGGCGCGGTGCAGCCCTCCAGGTAGGAGACGTACGATCCCTTGTCGGCGATGATCAGCGTCCGCTCGAACTGGCCGGTATTCTCGGCGTTGATGCGGAAATAGGTCGACAGCTCCATCGGGCAGCGCACACCCGGCGGGACATAGACGAACGAACCATCAGAGAAGACCGCGCTGTTCAGCGTGGCGTAGAAGTTGTCGCTGACCGGCACGACCGAGCCGAGGTATTTCTTCACCAGCTCGGGATGCTCGCGCACCGCCTCGGAGATCGAGCAGAAGATCACGCCCGCCTTCCTCAGCTCTTCCTTGAACGTCGTGCCGACGGAAACGGAATCGAACACCGCATCCACTGCCACGCGCCGCGTCTCACCGCCGCCCACGCGGCCCTCGGCGGGCGCCGCGTCGGCCCCCTCGACACCGGCGAGGATCATCTGTTCCTTCAGCGGGATGCCGAGTTTCGCATAGGTTTCCAGCAGCTTGGGATCGACATCATCAAGAGATTTCGGCTTTTCCGACATGCTCTTGGGCCGGGCGTAGTAATACTGGTTCTGGAAGTCGATTTCCGGGTAATGGACCATCGCCCATTTCGGCTCCTTCATCTTCGTCCAGCGTTCCAGCGCGGCCAGCCGCCACTCGGTCATCCAGGCGGGCTCTTCGTTCTTGTCCGAGATCAGGCGCACGATGTCCGGCGTCAGCCCCTTGGGGGCGTATTCCATCTCGATCTCGGTTTCCCAGCCATGCTTGTAGGTGCCGACGGACTTGACGGCATCCACCGTCTCCTGGTCGACCCCTTCCTTCACCTGCACGTCGTCGATCGCAGCCATGCGTTTCCCTCTCTCGTCATGCGGCGCGTTCGCGGTGCCGCCGGTAGTGTTTCAGCCACGCCTCGGAAAAGCGCAGCACATCGGTCTCGGTCGTCTCGGGCCCAAGGCTCACGCGGATCGCGGAACCGGCCACCGTGTCGTCATATCCCATCGCCCGCAGCACGCGGCTGGCGCGGACCTTGCCGCTGGAACAGGCTGATCCCGCGCTGATCGCGAAACCGGCCAGGTCCATCTGCATCACCTGAGTCTCGCCCTTCCAGCCCGGCAGGGCGAAACAGGACGTGTTCGGGAGTCGCGTCGCGGATTTCCCGACAAAAATAGTCTCTGGAGCGTCAGCCTCAATGGCTTTTTCTAGAATATTTCTAATTTCTGTCACGCGCACCCAGGCACCAGCCGCCAGATCGCGCACCGCCGCCTCGGCCGCCGCGCCGAATCCGGCGATGCCGATCACGTTCTCGGTGCCCGATCGACGCCCCATCTCCTGCCCGCCGCCCTTGATCTGCGCGGTCAGGTCGGTGCCGCGCCGCATCACCAGCGCGCCCACACCCTTGGGCCCACCCAGCTTGTGCGCCGAGACCAGCGCCATGCCGCAGCCCATCCAGTTGAAGGCCACCGGCAGCTTGCCGAAGGCCTGCGTCGCATCGACCACCGCCAGCCCCTGCGCCAGTTCCTGCACCACGCCGGTCTCGGAATTGGCCGCTTGAAGCACGCTCCGCGCGGGATCCGTCACCGTTACACGCCCGTCGCGATCCACCGGCAGCACCGGGTCGACCCAGGCCGCCACCGCGTCATGTTCCACATCCGCGCCCATCAGGCCCCGCCTCGCGCAGGACAGCGCCGCCGCCTCGGTCGCGCTCGACACAAAGACCACGTCTGCCCCGTCCGCGCCAAGGGCCGCCGCCACCTGCCGCCGCGCCGTCTCGATCACCGCCTTGGCCGCACGTCCCTCGGCATGAACCGAGGACGGGTTGCCGACGACATCCATCGCCGCGATCATCGCGTCGCGCGCCTCGGGCCGCAAAGGCGCCGTCGCGTTCCAGTCGAGATAGACCCGGCTCACAACGCCCCCTGCTTCATCTTGCCCGGAAAACTCCGGGGGAGCGCCGCAGGCGCGGGGGCAGAGCCCCCATGACCCCGTCGGCACAGGCGCGGATCAGCGGTCATCGTCCACCACCGAAAAGATCGCCGGCACCGCAGGACAGGGGGCCAGCGTGTTGTCGATCACGTCCGACAGGCGCGCCTGGTGCAGGAAGACATAGACATTGGCCGACAGGCTCTGCCACAGCCGGTTGGTCAGCGACTGCGCCTTCGACCCCGAGGCGCCGCCCGAGGCGCCCGCGCCCTTGTGCATCGCGTCCACCGTCTCGTCCACCGCCGCAAGCACGTCGACCACCCGGATCTCCGAGGCCGGCTTCGCCAGGCGGTATCCGCCGCCGGGGCCCCGCACCGATTCCACCAGCTCGGCCCGGCGCAGCTTGACGAAGAGCTGTTCGAGATAGGGCAGCGAGATATCCTGCCGCCGGGCGATGTCGCCCAGCGTCACCAGGCTGCCCTGCGGTTGCAGGGCGATGTCGGCCAGCGCCACCATCGCGTAGCGTCCCTTCGTGCTCAGCTTCACCGCATCCTCCCGAATCCCTGCGCGCAATTGACCTTGACGGGCCGATTGCCTATCTGCTTCACGAGCCCGCGAGCGGGAGCAAAGCCATTAGAACTGTTCTAAGGTGACCGAGCGAATTCGTCAAGAATTACGCCCCACCCATAAGGAGCCGAAGTCGCCCCATGCCCGAGGTCATCTTTCCCGGACCCGAAGGCCGCCTCGAAGGCCGCTATCACCCGCAGAAGGACCGCGATGCGCCGATCGCGATCGTCCTGCACCCGCATCCGCAATTTGGCGGGACGATGAACAACAAGGTCGTCTACAACCTGCATTACGCCTTCTACAACATGGGCTTCACCGTGCTGCGGTTCAATTTCCGCGGCGTGGGCCGGTCCCAGGGTGAATACGACCAGGGCGTGGGCGAACTGTCGGACGCCGCCAGCGCGCTCGACTACCTGCAATCGATGAACCAGAATTCCAAGCATTGCTGGGTCGCGGGTTTCAGCTTTGGCGCGTGGATCGGGATGCAGCTCTTGATGCGGCGGCCCGAGATCACCGGCTTCATCAGCGTATCGCCGCCGGCGAACATGTACGATTTCTCGTTCCTCGCGCCCTGTCCCTCGTCCGGCCTGATCATCAATGGCACGGCCGACCGCGTGGCGCCGCCCGCCGATACCCGCTCGCTGGTCTCCAAGCTGCAGGAGCAGAAGGGGATCACCGTGACCCACGAGGAAATCGAGGGCGCGGGCCATTTCTTCGAAGAGCCCCACATGCAGACGATGATCGACAACGTGTCGACCTACGTGAAGCGGCGGCTGACCGAGAACACCCGCTGATCCGCCGGAGGTCCCATGTCCGAGAAGGTTCTCCAGGAGCTGGCAGACAAGCTGGCCGCCGACACGATCAAGGCGATGGACGCGCTTGGCGACGACCGGCTTTATGAACAGGTGGCCAAGGTCCTGGGCGCATCCTCGCAAACCTCGGAAGAGGCCTACCTGACCTGCATCCGCATCCGCCTGGCCGAGCGCCGGGGGCGCGATTTCCTGACGAACCATGTCAAGGAGGCGTTGAAGGCGCGCAAGGAAGGCCGCGACGCCCCCGAGGCGCTGGCGCCGGGATCGGACAACGAGCATCTCTGAGGCGCGGGCGGGTCGACCGCCTGACCTGCGAAACCTTGGGCGGAAGGACAGGGCATGACCCGACCTGACCAGGCGCGGCTCGACGCGCAGATGGATTTCTTGGCCGAGGCGGACAGGCTGAAGGGCGTCGTCCGCGCCAGCCGGGTCCTGCGGGGCGAGCGCTTCGAGAATTCCGCCGAGCACAGCTGGCACGTGGCGCTTTACGCCCTGACCCTGGCCGAACACGCGCCGAAGGGCTGCGACACCGGCCGCGTCATCGCCATGCTGCTGATCCACGACCTCGTCGAGATCGATGCGGGCGATGCGCCGGTCTTCGGAGACCACGACGCCGCCGCCCTGTCGGCACGCGAACAGGCCGCGGCAGAGCGGCTGTTCGGCCTGCTGCCCGCCGACCAGGCCACGCGGTTCCGGGCGCTCTGGGACGAGTTCGAGGCGAACGAAACGGTCGAGGCGCGGTTCGCCAAGTCGCTGGACCGCTTCGTGCCGCCGAACCTCAACCTCGCCTCGGGCGGGGGAAGCTGGGTGGATTACGGCGTCGACTGGGATCGGTTCGAGACCGGCATCGGCCCGCGAATCGCACATGGCGCGCCCGGGCTCTGGGACTGGCTGGCACCACGGGCGCGCGCCTTCTTCGAACGCATGGCCGGGCGGTAAGCGTACCGGGGCTTTGCCCCCGTCGCTTTGCGACTCCCCTGGAGTTCAGTGGCTCGATGATGGAGGCGCCGGGCTCGGATGGACCGGCCAGCGCCGCCGCAGGTCGTCGAGCCCGGCGGAGATCAACTCGGCGAGGACACCCTCGTCGATCACCGACAGGGATCCGAGATAGAGGCAGGACTTGCCCAGCCGATGCGGGCCAAGCCGGGGCAGGATGGCGCTGAAATCCGCATAGCCGGGCATGATGTAGACCACCATGTTCGCCTTGCGCGGGGCGAATCCGGTGGCAAGGTATTGCCCCGCGCGGCCGCTGGCATAGCGATAGTCATAGCGGCCATACCCGATGATCGACGGCCCCCAGAGACGCGGCTGCCAGCCGGAGACTCGGCGGAACACGGTATCGAGATGCAGGGCATCGTTGCGCCGCCCGGACGGTTCGACGGACGCGAGGAACTCCGCGACGGAGGCATCGGTCGGACGGGTCACGTTATCGGCCATGCCGCGCCTCGAGGTCAGAAATGGATCGCGCGGCCCCAGGCGTCGAGCACGCTCTCATGCATCATCTCGGACAGGGTCGGATGCGGGAAGACGGTCTGCATGAGGTCTTCTTCGGTGGTTTCCAGCTGGCGCGCGACGACGTAGCCCTGGATCAGTTCCGTCACCTCGGCGCCAACCATGTGCGCGCCCAGAAGCGCGCCGGTCTTCGCGTCGAAGACCGTCTTGACCAGCCCCTCCTGTTCGCCCAGCGCAATGGCCTTGCCATTGCCGATGAAGGGGAAACGGCCGACGCGGATTTCGTATCCCTGCTCTATCGCCTGCGCCTCGGTCAGGCCGACGCTGGCCACCTGCGGATGGCAATAGGTGCAGCCGGCGATAGATTTCGGGTCGACCGCGTGCGGATGGCCGCCGGCAACCAGTTCGGCGACCATGACACCCTCGTGGCTGGCCTTGTGCGCCAGCCAGGGCGCGCCCGCCACGTCGCCGATGGCGTATAGCCCCTCGACCCCGGTGCGGCCCAGCGGGTCGGTCACCACGTGGCTGCGGTCGATGCGCACGCCCAGCGCCTCGAGCCCCAGCCCCTCGACATTGCCGACGATACCCACGGCGGAGATGACCGTGTCGAAGGTGTCCTTCGCAGTCTTGCCGCCCTGTTCGATATGGGCGGTGACCGATCCCTTGCCGCGCTCGAGCTGCTTGACCATCGCCTGTTCGCGGATCGTCATGCCCTGCTTCTCGAAGGCCTTTTTCGCAAAGGCGCTGATCTCGGCATCCTCGACGGGAAGGATGCGGTCCATAACCTCGACCACCGTCACATCTGCACCGAGCGTGTTGTAGAAGCTTGCGAATTCGATGCCAATGGCGCCCGAGCCGATGACCAGCAGTTTCTTCGGCATCCGTGGCGGGGTCAGGGCGTGCTTGTAGGTCCAGACCAGGTCCCCGTCTGCCTCGAGCCCCGGCAACTCGCGGGCGCGGGCACCGGTGGCCAGAACGATGGCGGGCGCCTCGAGCGTCTGTTCGCCCTTGTCGGTCGTGACAGAGACGCGGCCCGGCGCGGGCAGGGTCGCCTGACCCATGAGCACCGTCACCTTGTTCTTCTTCAACAGGTGGCCGACGCCGGAATTGAGCTGTTTCGCCACCCCGCGCGAGCGTTTCACCACTGCGTCAAGGTCGTAGCCGATACCGTCGGCCTTGAGCCCGTATTCGGCGGCACGGTGCATGTAATGCAGGATCTCGGCCGAGCGCAGCATCGCCTTGGTCGGGATACACCCCCAGTTGAGGCAGATACCGCCCAGGTGCTCGCGTTCCACCACCGCGACCTTCAGGCCCAGCTGCGCGCCGCGGATCGCGGCGACATAGCCGCCCGGACCGGCACCGATCACGATCATGTCGAAGCGCTGCGCTTCCATGCTGTCCTCCCTGTTCGCGTGGGGAGAACGCTAGGCGATTATCCGCAGCGCATCAATCGGCTGCGGTCAGACTGTCTCGTCCGCCTCGAAGCCGCGCAGGATAGCGGCATAGCCGCCTTCCTCGTCAAAGGCGCGTTCGGCCGCGGTGGGCGTCCTCGACAGCGCCGCGTTGCGGAACGGGAATCGCCCGAAGCGGCGGATGATCTCTCGGTGGACGCGGGCGTGCAGCAGGTAGCCCGTGCCATCCTCGCCCATGCGTTCCTTGATCAGGCGCACGGCGCGGTCCTGGTCGGTCAGCACCTCGGAGTGTTCCAGCGTCAGGTAGAAGAAGATGCGCGCCGGCGTGTCGATCTTGATATCCCAGCCGCGATGGATCGCCTGTTTCGCCGCCGCGCGCGCTGCCGCGTCCGAGGCGAAAGCGCGCGGATCGCCGCGGAACATGTTGCGCGGGAACTGGTCCATGAGGATGACATAGGCCAGCACGCCCGAGGGATAAGTCAGCCAGAGGCCGTGCCGCCCCTCCATCGCGCCTTCCCACGTGTCGCCGAAGCGGTCGCGGATCGCCTTGTCCAGCGCCTCGTCCTGCCGGAACCAGCCCTCGGGGCCGATCTCGTCCAGCCAGAAGGCCAGGACATCTTGGGGTGTCACCATGTCTGTCACTCTTCCGCGCGCGGCGGCGCGCCCCTCATGCCATGCGGTCGGGCGATGCTAGGACAGTCCGGCGCGGGCAACCAGTCACAATTTCTGTCACGGCGTAACAGCGGGGCGCGCAGGATTGCCGCAGGGTCAGGCCGCCTGATCCCCTGTGCTCTTGGGGTTCTCGCTGGCGATCTCCCGCGCGGCCTCGACCGCCACGAGGCCGGCCGAGGGCATGACCGGCTGATAATGCGCCGTGTCCTGGACGGACGGAGCGCGGCGCCGCGTCATCCGCCAGGCAGCGTAGAGGGCCAGCAGCAACAGCAGCGCGGCGATCAGCATGAAAAAGCCCGGCGGTCCGATGACCTGGAGCGCGTAACCCACGATCAGCGGACCGGTGATCGCGCCGACCCCGTTGACGAACAGCAGGCCGGCCGAGGAGGCGGCCATGTCCTCGGGCTGAAGGAAGTCGTTGGTATAGGCGATGATCAGCGAGTAGAGCGGGTTGGAACAGCCGCCGATCACCAGCGCGGCGCCCACCAGCACGACGAAGATGTGACCGAACAGCATCGCCACCAGCGCCGCGGCGCCGCCGGTGATGGCGATCAGCATGATCAATACCCGGCGGTCCATCCGGTCCGACAACCAGCCCAGCGGGTAGAGCAGCAGCAACGCGCCGACATAGAAGGAGGCAATGAAGATCGAGATCTGGCCCAGCGTCAGCCCGGCGGCGGTGCCATAGACCGCACCCATGCCGAATTGCGCGGCGAACACACCGCCCAGCAGGAACATGCCCACGATACCCAGCGGCGACACGCCGTAGAGCTGGCGCAGCGTCATCGGCTTGGTGCTGTCGAAGGCCGGGGTCGGCTGGATCGACAGCAGGATCGGCGCGAAACTGATCGAGACGAGGACCGAGGGAATGATGAACAGCAGGTAGCCGCTGACATCGGGCACCACCAGCAGCGCCTGTGCCGCGATGATGCCGATCATCTGCACGATCATGTAGGCCGAGAGAGCCTTGCCGCGCGTCTCGTTCGTGGCGGCGTTGTTCAGCCAGCTTTCGGCGGTGACGTAGACCCCGCAGAAGGAGAACCCCAGCACCACCCGGCCCAGCGTCCAGAGGATCGGATCGGGGAAGGCGGGAAACAGGATCAGCACCGCAGAGACGAAGCTGCCCAGCGCGGCGAAGACCCGCACATGGCCGACCCGGCGGATCATCCCCGGCACCATGCGCGAGGCAAAGAGGAAGCCCGCGAAATAGCCCGACATGACGACCGACATCTCGAGCGGCGAGAATCCGGCCGCCGGCCCGCGCACGCCGAGGAGAGAGCCCTGCAGGCCGTTGCCGAGCATCAGCAGCAGCAGGCCCAGCAGCAGGGCCCAGGAGCTTTTCAGAACTTCGAGCATGTCGCCTCCGGCGGTTGTGCCCCCCGGGGCTAACAGGTCGGCACGCGGCTTTCTAGGCCAAGGGCGACGGAACGGGTGCAGGTCGCGTCGCCGGCGAGAGCTGGAAGACGCGACAGGCTGCGACAACCGCCAACCGGCCGCGGGCCCTGCAAAGGTCAGGTTCGGCGCGGGACGGCCGGGGTCAGCCCGGCATCAGCAGCGAGGCGTCGCCGTAGGAGAAAAAGCGATAGCCGTCGAGGATCGCGTGATCGTAGATGCGCATCATCCGCTCGCGCCCCATCAGCGCAGAGACCAGCATCATCAGCGTGGAGCGCGGCAGGTGGAAATTGGTCATCAGCGCGTCGGTGACGTGAAAGGTGAAGCCCGGATAGATGAAGATGTCGGTCACGCCGCGGTATGGCCGGATGGCGCCGGAGCGCGCCGCCGTCTCGATCAGGCGCAGCGCAGTGGTGCCCACGGGAATCACCCGCCCGCCTGCCGCCTTCGTCGCGGCGATCTCGGACGCGGCCTGGTCTGTCACCTCGCCCCATTCGCCATGCATCCGGTGGGTGGTAACGTCCTCGACCTTGACCGGCAGGAAGGTGCCCGCGCCCACATGCAGTGTCACGAAGGTAAAGTCGACACCGCGCGCCTTCAGCGCCACCATCAGCGCCTCGTCGAAATGGAGCGAGGCGGTGGGGGCCGCGACGGCGCCCTGCCGCCTGGCCCAGACCGTCTGGTAGTCGTCCTTGTCACGCTCGTCGGCGGGGCGTTTCGCGGCGATGTAGGGCGGCAGCGGCATGGCGCCGGCTGCGTTCAGCGCCTCGTCGAAATCCTCGCCTTCGAGGTTGAAGCGCAAGTAGCCCTGCCCGTCTTCCTTGACCTCGACCGTGGCCGAGAGCACGTCTGAAAAGACGATCGTCTCGCCGATGGCAACCTTCTTAAGCGGTTTCAGCAGCGCCGCCCAGATGCCGTCGGCGCGCGGTTCCAGCAACGTCGCCTCGATCCGCGCCGCGGTTTGGCCGGTGGCGCCACTGCGGTGGCGCAGCCCCGACAGGCGCGCCGGGATCACGCGGGTGTCGTTCAGCACCAGACGGTCTCCGGGGCGCAGGATCTGCGGAAGCTGGTTGACGATCCGGTCTTCGATCCGGTCGCCTTGCGCCAGCAGCAGCCGCGCCGAGGAACGTGGGCTGGCGGGCCGCGTGGCGATCAACTCGTCTGGAAGGTCGAAATCGAAATCCGACAGCTTCATCGTGCAACCTCTTGGGATAGTATGGAAACCGCCTATTGCGACAGCCTGGGCGGAGGCCGGCGGAAGATGTCACGGAACATGCCGGGGGTGAAGACCGAAAGCGGGTTCACCGCGATGCGCGGGCTGGCGGCGGGCCCCGTCATGGTGAAGTTGAAGCCGATCAGCCCCTCGCCGCGGCGGGAAAAGATCTGGCCGATCCCGTTCAGCAGGTAGACCGGCGACAGCACACCCTGCATGTCCATCTGTCCCGAGGCGAGATCATAGTAGCCGTCGAGCGAAATGCCCATCGACGGCCCCACAGCCGACGAGCGTGATACCGTCACCCGCCGCGGATCGAGGCGGAAGCGCGCCTCGACCTCGTCGAAGTAGATGCCGGGGCCGTTCATCTGGTCGAGGATGCCGACGATGCTGATCGCGTCCAGCAGCCCGGTGATGGCAGAGCCGCCCTGCAACCGCGTGCCGCGAACCGTGAGCAGCCCGTCGAATGTGCCGGGCTGTCCCGCCACCGGCCCGAGGTCGAGCGCGAAGGTTCCGTCCTGAACCCGTTTCAGAATACCGGCGGCGCGCAGGATGTCGCCCGCGTCCTCGCCCCGGATGCGGAAGGCGCTGCGGCCGCCGGGCTGGGGCAGGACCTCGCCCGTGATCGGGGCCGTGCCACCGACGCGGGCGGTGAAGGCGCCGCGCAGGCCGCCGGTCGTGTCGAACTGCCCGGCAAAACGGTCGAGCGCGATGGTCTGGCTGACCTGCAACCGGTCGAGCGCAATGCTCAGCGGTGCGCCGCCTCGGCCAGATCCGCCACCGCCCCCGCCGCCCAGCGTGGCGGATCGCATGTCGGCGCGGCCGCCCAGCACCTCTACCGCCGGCGGCAGACCTGCACCCCGGCCGCGCAGCCGGGCGCTGATATCAAGCCAGTCGCCCAGCCGCAGCCGCTCCAGCCGCAGCGTATCCAGCCCGCCGCCGGGACGCAGGGTCAGGTCGCCCGCCGCGTCCAGCCCGCCGCCCTGCAGCGAGAGCGAGTCGATCGTGGCGGGTTGCGTGGCGCGTCCCGCGATGCGGAATTGCCCGCCCGCGCGCTCGGCCAGGCGCCAGCCAAGTTGCGGGATCGACAAGCCCAGCCCCGCGAGGTCCGAGGTCAGCGCGAAACGGGGTGGCGTGCCGCGCGCCAGCACCACCTCCAGCTTGCCAATGCCGGAGCCGCTGAGCATGCCGTCCGGCAGGCCGATGCCGAAGGCGCGTAAGGCCTGCGGCGTGATCGCGACATCCGCCGTGACCGTGCCGCCCTCGCCGCCGCGCAGCGGTTGCCGCCAGCTGCCGGTGGCCCGCACGCCATCCACGGTGACCGGGCCGGCGATGGACAGCGTCTCATTGTCGAGCCGCAGCGTCAGGCCGTCGCCCCGCAAGGAACGGCCCGGCAGCAGCTTGTCCGAGGCGACATCGTCCAGTTGCGCGGTCAGGTCGAGGTCGACATCCGGCAGCTTGACACCGGGCCGCAACGGCAGGCGCAGCGTGCCCGTCAGCGCGACCCGCCCCGTGGCCATCGCCGCGTCGCGCCCGGCCTTGCGCAGCACCTGCCAGGCCTCGTTATCGACAAAGGCCAGCGCGGCGGTGCCGGAGCCTTGGGCGCGCAGGGATATCTCTCCGGTCGATGGCCGCTCGCGCAGGTCGGCGATGACCACCTCTGTCCCGGCAAGGTCGATCGGGCCGCCCTGCCCCGGATCCAGTTGCCCTGCCTCCAGCCGCAGACCCAGTCGCGGCCCGTCGATCACCAGCCGCCCCGAGGCCGCCTGCACCGGCGGCAGGCGCTTGTTGAACAGCACCTCGCCCGCGTCGAAGGCAAGGTCCAGATAGGTGCGCAGCGGCGCGTCCGGCAGGGCGCGCAGGGCAAAGGTCACGTCGCTGATTCCACCCTGCAGCACATGCTCCTCGACCCAGGACCGCGCCTTGGCCTTGAACCCCGCCGGCCAGAAGGACAGGACCTGTGACGGGCTCGTCCGGTCTGCCGTCGCGTCGAGCGACAGCTGCCAGCCCTCGGGCGCGGCAACCAGCTCTCCCGACAGGTTCAAGGGCAGGTCGGAATCGGTCGGGCGCAGCCGGCCCAGCGTCAGGCGGAAGGGTTTGAAGGCCAGCTTGAACGCCATCTCGGCCCCGTCGAAGGCCAGCGCACGGTCCATCACCGCGCCTTCCCTTGCCTCGATCCGGGTCAGTCGGAACTGCCCCCAGAGACCGGTGGGCCAGCCTGTCTCGACGCCTTGCAGCCGGGCCAGGCCCTCGGCCGTGACCTGCCCCAGCGGCGAGACCACCGCGATCTCGTCGAACCTCAGGTCGCCGCTTTCGGGATCGAAGGTGAAATAGGTGCGCGCGCTGTCGAAGGGCACGGGCCGCGTCGCCGGGTTGGGCGCCAGCGCGCCCGCGCCGATGGTCAGCACCGCGTTCAGCGGCCCCAGCCGCCCGTCCGCCTCGAAGCGCGACCGCAGGCTGCCCGAGATCGGCGCGTCCAGCGCCTCCAGCCAGGCCAGCGCGGGAGTCTGCGTGGCGATGTCGCGCGCGGCAAGCCCGGCCAGCGTGATCCCGAAGTCGAGCGAGGAGTCGCCGATGGCGCTGGAGGCGTTGAGTTCCAGGCTGGCCGCCGCATCGCCACCCGCCAGCAGCGCCAGGTCGCCGGTCAGGTCCAGCACGCCATCGGTGCGCGCGATGCGCAGCCGCCCACCATCCACCGTCCAGCCCCGGCGGGCGCGCAGGTCCTCGTAGCGGATGGTCAGCGCGTCGGCGTCGATGAGGTTGAGGTCTTGCAGTCTCGGGTCGGACAGCAGCCGGTCGATCTGCGCCACCATCTGCGGCACGCCCGGCGCCGCCTGCGCGCCCCAGGCATCGCCCAGCGCCAACCCGATCCGCCCGTCGGCGTCCCGCGTCAGCGTCAGCACCGCGCCCGACACCTGAAGCTCGCGCAGCACCGGCTTGCCGCGCAGCAGGGGCAGCGGCAGAAAGGCCGCCTCGATGTCGGAAAGCTGCGCTATGGGCAGGCCCGCGGCGTTGTCGAATTCCACATCCCAAAGGATGACCCGCGGCAGGCCCGAACGCTGGATCAGCACGCTGACCCGGCCAAAGCGCAGCGACAGGCCCGGCGGCAGGGTCTCGGCGATGCGTGCCTCGATCCGGTCGCGCAGCCAGTCGGGCGCGGCCACCGGGCGCCCCGGCACCAGCCAGACCGCCAGCGCCAGCGCCGTCACCAGCGATGTCAGCAGCCACAGAGCGACCCGCCCGCCGCGCCGTCGCCGCGCAGAGACCCTGCCACCTTCGATTTCACTCCGGTCCGTCACTGGAAGCCGCGCCCTGCCGCCTTATTCTTGGTTTGCGCCCTGCCTTGCGCGACAGCATACACCATCCTCTGACAGGAGACACGCATGACCGACATGACCGGCCAGCCCGCCCCGGATTTCACCCTGCCCTCGACCGAGGGCGACGTCACGCTTTCGGCGCTTAAGGGCTCCAAGGTGGTGCTGTTCTTCTACCCGCGCGACGACACTTCGGGTTGCACCAAGGAGAACGAGGAGTTCAGCGCGCTGCAATCCGCTTTCGCCGAGGCCGGCACCAGGGTCTATGGCATATCCAAGGACAGTCTCGCCAGTCACGAGAAGTTCATGAAGAAGAAGAGCCTGACCGTGCCGCTGCTGACGGACGAAGAGTCCGACGTCTGCGAGAAATTCGGCGTCTGGGCCGAGAAATCCATGTATGGCAAGACCTACATGGGGATCGAGCGGTCGACCTTCCTGATCGACGCCGAGGGCCGGATCGCGCGGGAATGGCGCAAGGTCAAGGTGCCGGGCCACGCCGCCGAGGTGCTGGAGGCGGCGCGCGCGCCGTGAGCGTGCAGAGGGTTTCTTAACCGGCATGGCCTAAGCCTGCCGTCGCGGATGTTTCGCGACGGATGAGCGATGACCACCCTTGCCACCCTGTTCGGCTTGCATGACCTGCGGTTCGTCGCCGTGGCGGGTCTGCTCTGTGCCGTGGCGGGGGCGGTGGCGCAGCCGATCCTGGGGCGTGCCCGCACCGCCGCGCCCGGAGTCAGCCCGTTCTGGATCCTCTGCTTCGGCGTGATCGTCGGCAGTTCGATCTGGTCCGTGCATTTCATCGCCATGCTGGGCTATGCGCCGGCCGAACCGCTGGGCTACAGGCCGGACATGACCGGCCTGTCGCTGCTGGTCTCGGTGGCAGGCATGACGGCGATGGCCGCAGCCGCGCGGATGCCGGGCGTGCGGCGTGAACAGGCGGCGCAGACGCTGCTGTTCCTGGTCAGCGTGTCGGCGATGCATCACCTGGGCATGGCAGGACTGGTGGCCGCCGCCCCGCTGCATCACGCGCAGTCCGGCGTGGCGTTGTCGGTCCTGCTGGCAGCGCCCTGCGCGCTGCTCTTTGTCGTGCCGTCGATCGGGCTGCGACCGCGCCACTGCGCGATCCGGCGTGGCGGGGCCTTTACCCTGACGATCCTGCTGATCCATTTCGGCGGCATGGCGGCGCTGCATCGCGGCACGGGCGCGGCCCCCCTGCCCGATGGGCTGCTGACCGGCGCCGGGCTGATCTGGGTCGTGCTGCCGGTGACCGGGCTGATCCTGCTGGCCGGCGCCGCGATGCTGTTCCTCGAACGCCGAAACTCCGAGATATTCGAGCGGCGGCGCCTGGAAAACCGTCTGATCGACCCCGACCTGATGCTGCCCAACCGCGACGGCATGATCGCCGAGATGGCGGGCCGCATGGTCGAGGGGCGGCCCTTCCTGCTGCTGGCGTTGTCGCTGGGCGGCTTTCGCGAGGCGCGGATGCTGTTCGGACGCGACGTGCTGCGGCAGTGGCTGCCGCGGCTGGCGCGCCCGATCCAGCAGGCGGCAGGCGCCGAGTCGATCGTCGGCCATGCCGGTGCGGGGCATTTCCTGGTCCTGCTCGACCGCGGCGGGCGACAGGACGGCCCCGCCCTGTGGAAGGAGCGCGCGCAGGCCTTGCGCCGCGAAATCGGCCAGATCCGCCTTGCGCATGACGGCCAGGGCCTGACGCTGGAACCGGTGATCGGCCTTGCCGCCTTTCCCGAACACGGCGACCGGCCGCATGACCTGGCCGATCACGCGGATTTCGCGCTTGATGGCGCGGTCGAGGCAACAACGACCGATTGCGCCCTGTTCGACCGGCACAAGCTGGCGGAACGGCAGCGCACGGACCGCTTGGCGCTGGATCTGCGCGGCGCAATCCGCGACGGCGGGCTGGCGTTGCACCTGCAACCGCAGGTCAGCTTTGCGGTCGGGCCGGGGCCGGACCGCGTCACCGGGTTCGAGGCGCTTGCGCGCTGGACCCATCCCGAATTCGGCGCGGTCTCGCCAGCGGTCTTCGTGCCGTTGGCCGACCGCAACGGGCTGACCGCCGACCTGGCGCGCTGGGCGCTGACCACCGCCTGCACCGAGCTGGCCGCCTGGCCGGGAGCCCATACCGTGGCGGTCAATGTGCCGCCTGCCCTACTGGAGCGCGACCTGCTGCTGCCCATGGTGCGCGCGGCGCTGGGGCGCTCGGGGCTTGCGCCCTGCCGGCTGGAGATCGAGGTGACAGAGACCGGCATCATCGCCGACATGGATCGCGCTCGCGCCTGCATCGCCGAGTTGCGTGCCATGGGGGTGCGGGTCTCGCTGGACGATTTCGGCACCGGCAGCGCTTCGCTGCTGACGCTGTTCGAGATCCCGCTGGACAAGGTCAAGCTGGATCAGACCTTTGTCCGCGGCTGCGAGAGCGATCCGCGCTCGCGCGCGATCGTGGACAGCGCCGCCTTCGTCGCGCGCCGGCTGGGCATCGCGCTGCTGGCGGAGGGGGTCGAGACCGAGGCGCAGATGGCCGTACTGCGGCAAGGCGGGTTCGACGCGGTGCAGGGCTACCTGATCGCACCGCCGCTGCCGCCCGAGGTCGCGCGCGCCCGCTATGCCCGCAATCGCGCCACTGGCACGGGCTGACCTTGCCCCTTCGGACCCGCCGCGCTATCCCGGCCGCCGACCCGAAGGGAGCCCGCCATGCCAACGCTGACCGAGATGGCCGTCGACGTGCTGACCGCCGCCGACGGGCGCGAAAAGACCGCGAAATCGCGCGCCCATGCCGCTACCTGGTTCGCCGCCCGCGCCGCCGGCAAGCCGATCCCGCTGGGCGATGCGCAGGCGCCGTTGCGCCCCTCCCGCCCCGCGCATCCCGAACTGCTGGACCCGCGCGACGTGCCGAAACGCAAGCCGGGCAGCCCGCAGGGCCGCATCGCGCTGCTTCACGCCGTGGCGCATATCGAACTGAACGCGGTGGACCTGCACTGGGACATCATCCCGCGCTTTGCCCACGTCGCCATGCCGCCCGGCTTCTACGACGACTGGGTCAAGGCAGCGGACGAGGAATCGAAACATTTCAACCTGATCTGCGACTGCCTTGAGGCGCTGGGCAGCTTTTACGGCGCCCTGCCCGCCCATGCCGGCATGTGGCGCGCCGCCGAGGACACGGTCGACGACTTCATGGGGCGGCTCGCCGTGGTTCCGATGGTACTCGAGGCGCGCGGGCTGGACGTGACGCCAGGCATGATCGCGATCTTCCGCAAGGCCGGCGCCGACCAGGCCGTCGCCGCGCTGGAAACCATCTATGCCGAGGAAGTGGCCCATGTCGCCTATGGTTCCAAGTGGTTCCATTTCCTCTGCGGCCGGCACGATCTCGATCCCAAGGACGCCTTTCACACCCTTGTCCGGCGCCATTTCCACGGCGCGCTGAAGCCGCCCTTCAACGATGAAAAGCGCGCCGAAGCCGGTTTACCCCCCGATTTCTACTGGCCGCTGGCCGATCAGCCAGTTCCCGGAACCCGTTAAGATCGGCGGTTTTTCGCCGGTTCGGCGCCACTCCGCCAGCCGCGCCGACTCGAAAGCCCAAAAAACTTGCGATACCGTGAATGCGTGGCTATCCCCTTCGCCAAGGCGTCGGCCGGGGAACCGAGCGCTGTTGTTGGGACGGGTTAAGGGGACACCAGGTGAGAACACGTCTGGCCATTCGCATGCACGCGCTGATGGAGCGCTTCTTTCCGGAACGCCGGCTGTTTCTGCGCAGCGATACAGACACCCGATTCATCCGCCTGAAACCCGAAACCCAGGCCATCGCCTTCGCTGGCGGCACGCTGGTGATTGGCTGGACGATCATCGCCACCGCCATCCTGCTGATGGACAGCATCGGCGCCGGCAGCTACCGCGAGCAGGCCAAGCGCGAACAAACCACCTACCAGCAGCGCCTCAACGACCTGTCGCATGAACGCGACGCCCGCGCGGCCGAGGCCGTGGCGGCGCAGCAGCGTTTCAACTCGGCGTTGCAGCAGATCTCGATCATGCAGTCCGAACTGCTGGATTCCGAGGCCCGCCGCCGCGAGCTGGAAACCGGCATCGACGTGATCCAGGCGACTTTGCGCGACACCATGAGGGCGCGCGAGGAAATCTCCGACCGGCTGGCCGCGCTGGAACAGCAGATGCAGGACGGCGGCACCGCGCTGGCCGCCTCGGGCGAGACCGGCGACGGCACGCTCGACATGCTGTCCGACGCGCTGGCCCGCACCGCCGCCGAGCGCGACAAGGTCGTGGCCGACGCACAGGAGGCGCTGGTCCGCGCCGCCGAGATGCAGGCCGAGATCGAGCGCATGCAGGACAAGAACGACACCATCTTCCGCCAGCTCGAAGAGGCGATGACCGTGTCGGTCAAGCCGCTGGACAAGATGTTCGAGGCCGCCGGCATGGACCCGGACCGCATCCTGAACCAGGTGCGCCGCGGCTATTCCGGCCAGGGCGGCCCGCTGACCCCGCTCAGCTTCTCGACCCGGGGCGAAGAACCCTCCGAGGACACCCGCCGCGCCAACGAGATCCTCGGCCAGATGGATCGGTTGAACCTTTATCGGATCGCCGCGCAGAAGGCGCCTTTTGCCTCGCCGCTGAAGGATGCGTTCCGCTTCACCTCCGGGTTCGGCTATCGCTGGGGCCGGCTGCACGCTGGCACGGATTTCGCCGCGCCGCATGGTACGCCGATCTATTCCACCGCCGACGGCGTGGTGGTGCATGCGGGCTGGAATTCTGGCTATGGTCGCCTGATCAAGATCCAGCATGAATTCGGCATCGAAACCCGCTATGCCCACCTCTCCCAAATTCGCGTGTCCGTGGGTCAAAGAGTCTCGCGTGGGCAGCGCATCGGTGATATGGGGAACACAGGACGGTCGACCGGCACCCATCTGCACTACGAGGTCCGTGTCGGCGGAAAACCCGTCAATCCCATGACTTACATCAAGGCTGCAAACGATGTTTTCTAAGAGCAAGATCAACGAACCCGGCCCCAAGGCCGAGGATCCCAAACCCGCGGCCGCGCCCGAAGCGCAACGCCCGATGGGCGCAGGCGATTTCAAGCCCGCCGCCCCCAAGGCCAAGCCGCCGGCCTCGGTCCTGTCGAACGACCTGCACATCGTGGGCAACATCAAGACCACCGGCGACATCCAGGTCGAGGGCACGGTCGAGGGCGACATCCGCGCCCACCTGCTGACCATCGGCGAGTCGGCCACCATCAAGGGCGAGGTGATCGCCGATGACGTCGTCGTGCATGGTCGCATCGTCGGCCGCGTGCGCGGCCTCAAGGTGCGCCTGACCGCGAGCGCGCGGGTCGAAGGCGACATCATCCACAAGACGATCGCGATCGAATCCGGCGCCCATTTCGAAGGCTCGGTGCAGCGTCAGGACGACCCGCTGTCGGGCAACCGCCAGCGTCCCGCCGGCCAGCAGCAGCCCGCAGCGGCACCTCAGCGCCCCGCGCAGCCCGAGGCGCAGAACAGCTGATCGCCTTCGGCCATCGCGAAAATCAAAAGGGACGCCCAATGCGGTGATGCTTTCCATGCATTGGGACATGATTTCAAAGTCCCCTCATAGAGATTTTGGACAAACTTTGGCCGCGCCCTCTTTTGGGGCGCGGTCTTATTATTCAATGTTTTTCGTACCTTGCCGGATGCTCCGCGAGAAACCGGATCGTCGGCCGCGGCGGCGGGCATGACGCCTTTCGGAAGAAAGGCGCTTCTCAAGTCCATCGCAAAACCAGTGTTCATGCCCGCCGCGACGAGTTTGCGACACGGTTCGTCGTCAGCCCCGAGGCGTTGCTCCCTCGAAGACCTGACACCGAGCGGTTCGGAAGAAGTGACGAATGGCCATCTCGCGCGCTTCGTTGTCCGACATCACCGCACTTTGCATTTCGGTGTCACGCTAGCACATCCGGATCAGGGCGCCCATGAACAGCGCCTCGAACTCCGGTCTGACAACATCTTCCGGATTGTTGCGGATCATATCGCGAAGGTCCTCGTCCTCCAGGATTTCCTGGTTGACCCGTTCGAGACGCAGGAAGTCCTCGCGGGAAAAGGTTGTGCCATGGCGCTCGTTGAAGGCGGAGACAATCTCCGACAGCGAACGCTCTTCCTCCTCGGTGTAGGGGCTGCCCCGAACTCTTCGATCGGGCGCAGGCGCGTCCCGTCTCCGGCGGTCACCCGCTCACCGTCTTGCGCTTTGTGATAGCGCCGTCGCGGCTTCTTTCTCCCGTTCAGCCGGTCGATCAGGTTCGAGCGGGCCACGCCCAGGGTTTGAGCCACGACCGTCACCGGAAATCGTCCGGTCGCGGCGACCGCGCGAGCTAGGTCGGTTTTTTTGACCGTGACTTGTCCAGCGCCTCACGCAGGATCTCCGCCTCCAGCGTCTTGCGCCCGAGCTGGCTTTCGAGCTCGCGGATACGGTCCTCCATCTGGCGGACGATCTTGTTGCTCGTGACCTCATCGTCCTCGGACACAGCCACACTTCCCCATTCGAGCATGAGCCGGCGCCAACGATACAGCAGGTTGGGCACCACACCATTGCGGCGCGCGACCACCGAAATGCTGGCCCGGTCGTCCAGCGTCTCCTCTACGATCCGTAGCTTCTCTGCGGCAGTCCAGCGGCGCCGACGGCCGACATCGGTGATGATCTCAATCTCAGACATAAGCACGTGCTCTGGCAGATGCCTAAGCCTCCATGGTTATGCCCAAGTGTCCGGTCGAAACGGGGGCCAGTTCAATCGCCTCGATCAGGTCCTGTTCCAGCAGCCAGCGGCGGATCTCGCTCTCGCCCGAGCCAACGCCGCCCGAGAAGAGGGGCGAGCCGTTCATCACGATGCCGATGCGCGATCCCTGTTGGTCGGGACGCATCTTGGATACCATGTGCTAGACGAAGAGGAACTGTCCGTCCGAGATGCGTGGCAGGCCTGCGCCGAAGCGGCCATCCATGCCGAGAGTCTCGTGCTCGGTCTTCACCTTGTCCTGGGACTTCTTCCAGGCCACGCCGTAGGGCGGATTGGACAGCATGTAATGGAACTTGTGGTTCGGAAAGGCGTCGTCGGTGAGCGTGTTGCCGAAGGCGATGTTCTCGGGGTCATGGCCCGTGATCAGCATGTCGGATTTGCAGATCGCATAGTTTTCTTGATCGTCTCCTGGCCGATGATCTGCACGCGAATCTTCCTGTTCAGGCCGCGCATCTTCTCTTCACTGATCGAGGCCATGCCGCCGGTGCCGATGGTCGGGTCGTAGATGGTGCGGATGACGCCGGAACCGGCGAGTGCCTCGTGGTCGTAGGCCAGGAGCAGCTCGACCATGAGCCGGATCACCTCGCACGGGGTGAAGTAGTCGCCGTTGTCGGACGCCGCATTTTCGTTGAACCGCCGGATCAGGTCCTCGAAGAGGATGCCCATCTCGATGTTGTCGATCTCGTTCGGGTGGAGGTCGATCTGAGAGAACCGCTCGAACACGAGGTAGAGGATGCCGGCCTCGTCGAGGCGTTTCAGTTGCTCCGGGAAGCCGAACTTGTCGATGAAGATGTCGCGCGCGTTCACCGAAAACTTGGTAATGTAGTCGGTCAGGTTGGCGCGCAGCTGTCCTGCGTTCTGCGCGCGCATGCTCTCGAAGGAGAAGCGTCTGCCGTTGTAGATCTTCGCACGGGGGCCGACGATGTTCGTCAGCATACGGTCGCGCATCTGATCGTCGATGTTGTCGGCCAGGCTTTCCGCGGCAGCGATGACCGCGTCCTTGGTCGGCGCCAGCACGCAGTCGAGACGGCGCAGGACGACAAAGGGCAAGATGATCCTTGCGTATTCCGATGGCTTCACATCGCCGCGCAGAAGCTCTGCGATCGACCAGCTGAAGGAGCCAAGGGAGTTCGTGTCCTGTTTCGCCATGCGGAGCCTCAACCTGTTTCGTGCTGGAATATCCGTTTTATATTCATGAACTTACGAGATATTGGCCCGTTTTGTCCTGACCGAAAGGTTTCACGAAACAGATCACGGCGCGTGTGGCTGGTTTTATACGGCTGCCTGAAGGCACCGGGTTGTGGCGATCTCGCGCCAGCGACGCTGCATCTCCCGTTCGTAGGCCAGGAAAACCTTTTCGAACCAGGCAATGCGGTCATAGATGCGGGAGAATCCAATCTTCTTTCCGGCCGCAGCAGCCCCGATCATTCTCTGGACATCAGCAATGCCGGCGCTGTTGAGGATGGCCCTAGGATCCGAAGGTTATCGGCCGTGGTTTTCTGGCTTGCGTGCGGAAGCGAAACCGTGAAACGCGCGCCCTTGCGGCCATGGCAGGGTTTCTACACGAGGCGGATCGCCTTTGGCGTTGCCTTCTTCTTCGTAGACCCCTCATGCGTGCCGTTCAGGATGAACTCGCTCGGCCTTTCGAGGACGCGCACACCGCATGCGCCGCATGCGGGCCCGTCGAGAACACCATTGAAGTTGCGCAGCCGTTCGACCTCTTCCCGGAGGTGGTCAGGCGACAGGATCGAGAAGCCCGAGTTGCAGACCTCGCCTGAACACGTGATTCCGAGGCACCGGATCGTGCGTTGATCGGACCAGGCATAAGGATCGTGCTCGAAGTCGAATGCGCGAGAGACGCGGCGTTACGCGTTGTCTGCCCCGGAGAGCTTGTAGGTCCCCGGCCCATGCTTATCGAAGAGCTTTGCCTGTTCTGGCGACAAGTCGGGATACTTCTCGTTGCGCAGGCGCTGCCGTGTTATCTGGTCGGCAAAAGGTTTCCCAAAGTTGAAGCAGTCAGGGTTCGCGCAGGTGTTGATGCGGTGCACCCCGGTGCAGGGGTAGAGTTGCGAGATTTCGAAGTTGATCGTCGGCAAGCTTTTCATCGGAGCCTTACGCATGCGTGGCTCCGCCTCGAGTCGTTGTGCGACATGAGGCCAGAAAAACCACGCTGTTTGGAGTCATTGCGGAAAATCTTCCGCATCCCGCCTCATTGAGGGTCAAGCTTGCTCTGGTTCGATATTGGCCCTATCGTTCAAACACGAAGGAGAAAGTTCGAGATCGCGCGGATTTCGAGCATGGGCATCAGTTCGAGAAAATATTCTCGAACTATCTCGTCCAGTCCATCTTCGTTTCAGCCATTTTTTCCGTCTGGAATCAAAAGTCTGGCGGTTTGATCCGCCAAGCCTGTAATGTTCGTGTCCCAAGGCACCGAAAGCGTCACCAATGCGGCGTCCCTTTTTCTTTTGGTCGACCCGGCGGCGGCGCGGGGCTCAGGCCTCCAGCTCGGCGTCCCAATAGAGGAAGTCCATCCAGCTTTCGTGCAAGTGGTTGGGCGGGAATCGCCGGCCCATGTCCAGCAGTTCGGGGGCCGAGGGGCAACGCGGCGGCTTGCGCAGGCTCATCCCCGCCTGCCGCAGACTTTTCGAGCCCTTGCGCAGATTGCAGGGCGCGCAGGCGGCCACCACGTTTTCCCAGCTGGTCCTCCCTCCGCTGGCGCGCGGCACCACGTGGTCAAAGGTCAGTTCGGCCCGGTCGCCGCAATACTGGCAGCGGAATTCGTCCCTCAGAAAAAGATTGAAGCGCGTGAAGGCCACGCGCTTCCTGGGTTTGACGTAGTCCTTCAGCACCACGACGCTGGGTATGCGCAGCGACATCGACGGGCTTCGCACCACCTCGTCATACTCGGCCACAATATCGACCCTGTCGAGAAAGGCCGCCTTGACCGCATCCTGCCAGGGCCAGAGGCTGAGCGGATAGTAACTCAGCGGCCGGTAATCCGCGTTCAGCACAAGCGCCGGGTGATGTTTCAGCGCGCCCGGTTCGCGCGTGAAATGGATCCTGAAATCGCCATCCATGGGGGACTCGTCCTCCGCCCTGTCTGCCTCGTTCCGGCATCAGGGCGGGAGCCCCCGCCCCAGCCTTTTAACCACTATATCTCGCGTTTTGCCTCTGGCAAGCCCCGCAAGATGCGGTGGTCGGCGGAAGGGATAGTCAGGATGCGTAACGCCTGCGTGACAGGCACCGGAGGCGCCCCATTCAGGGTGCGACAGGCTCAGAACCCGCACTTGTCCCGCAGAAAGGCCAGCGCGACGCCCAACCCGTCGGGCGCGATGCCGTGGGCGGTGCCCTCCATCACGTGGGCATAGACCTCTTTCCAGCCGGCCTTTTGCAGCGCGTCGGCGGCCTCGGGCAGGGATTGCACAGGCACGACGTCGTCCTGATCGCCATGCACCAGCAGGACCGGCGGACGCGACACGACCTCGTCGACCAGCGACTCGGGCGCCAAGAGGCGGCCGGAAAAGGCCACGACTCCCGCGACCGCGTCCTCGCGCCGGGGCGCGACATGCAGGCTCATCATGGTACCCTGCGAAAAGCCGAACAGCGCCACCTGCTCCGGCATCAGGTCCTCGTCGACCATCAGCGCATCGAGAAAGGCGTTCAGGTCGTCCACCGCGCGGGCCATGCCCTGCATCGATTCCTCTTCGGACGATCCGTCGATCCACGGGATCGGGAACCACTGAAAGCCAAAGGGCGCCCCGGCGCAGGCCTCGGGCGCGTCGGGCGAGACGAACAGCGTGTCCGGCAGGTGTTCCGCCAAAGGATCGGCCAAGCCCAGCAGGTCGGCGCCGTTCGCGCCGTAGCCATGCAGGAAGACCACGCAAGAGCGGGTCTCGCCCGATTTCGGCTCGACCCGGCCGGTATTCAGAACGCGCGTCACAGGATACCCTCCCTTTGCTTGGCAACGTGGTAGTAGGCCCAGAGCGCGCGGGCCGCAACCGATCTCCAAGGGCGCCAGTCCTCGGCCATCTGCCGCAGGGTGCGGTCACGCGGCCTGTCGTCGAGGTCGAAAAGAATACGCGCGCCCTCTTGCAGGGCCAGGTCGCCCGGGGCGAAGACATCGGCGCGGCCGAGGCTGAACATGGCATAGATCTCGGCCGTCCAGACGCCGATTCCCTTCACCGCGACCAGCGTTTCCACGACCTGCGCGGTTGGGGCGTCGCGCAGCGCCTCATAGTCGATGCCCGCCTCGGACAGGGCCAGCGCATAAGCCGCCTTCTGCCGACTGAGGCCGAGGGCGCGCAGGCGGTCCTCGCCCAGGTCCAGCACGGTTTCGGGACGGCTCGCCC
Source organism: Thetidibacter halocola (assembly GCF_018224955.1). Lineage (GTDB taxonomy): Bacteria > Pseudomonadota > Alphaproteobacteria > Rhodobacterales > Rhodobacteraceae > Thetidibacter > Thetidibacter halocola. The sequence goes on along the minus strand of NZ_JAGTUU010000003.1, from coordinate 49,634 downwards.
CGGCCTCGTCCAGCCTTGCCCAGATCGCGCGGGCCGAGGCGACGCTGACCTGCTGGCTGACGATCGCCTGCAGGAGTTGCGCAAAGCCGTCCGGGCGCAGCCGCAGCGGCAGGGGGCCGGTCCGCTCCAGCGCATGGGCGAAACGCGGCTCGTGCGCGGCCAGCCAGTCGCAGCCCTCGGCGATGCAGTCGGGTCCCAGGATCACCCGTTCGGGCAGGTCAGCCATGCCAGCGCCTCCTTGACTGTTGCCACGCTTGGCCCATCGGGGCGGCGCGGTCGGTCGATCAGCGCCACTGGCAGGCCCAGCGCGCGGGCGGCGGCGAGTTTCGGCCAGCCACCCGGCCCGCCCGCGTCGGGCACGATCAGCCAGTCGATCCGCTCGCGCCGCAACAGCCGCGCCTCCTGCGCCGGGGTAAAAGGCCCCTCGCCCGGCAGAAAGCGGCCATGGCGCAGCGGGAACCGCCCGCCCCGCCCGATGCGACGCGCCAGGACGCAGGCGCGCAAGCCGCGCAGGCGCGGCAGTTCTGCCCGGCCCAGCGTCACCAGAACGCGGGCGCCGGATGGGATCACGCGTGCCGCATCCTCGACCCGACGCAGGCGCGTCCAGCGGTCGCGCGGACCGGGACGCCAGCCGGGACGGACCAGTTGCAGGCGCGGCAGGCCCAGCGCCTCGCAGGCCCGCGCCACGGCAAAGGCGGTCGCCGAATCGCAGGGATGCGCAGCCTCGACCACCACGCGCGCGCCCAGCAGCGCCAGCAGCGCCTCATCCACCGGCCCGGTGCTGACCGGACCGGACCAGCGCCGCGCCACGCGCTCGGGCACCGGCATGTGGACATGCGCGCCCGGCAGGGCACGGGCCAGCGCATGCGCCTCGGCCGATCCCGCGATGATGACGATCCCGTTCATGCCCCTTCCCTTACGATGCAGCCGCGCGCATCGCCACCGGCAAAGCGTGCGCCGATGAACACATTCCCCACTTGCGATACCAGCGCGCCCCGCGTAACCCCAACCCATGAGCACCGAGAGCCGCGCCAAACGCAATGTCGCCGTCCTGGTCGCCGCACAGGCGATCCTGGGCGCGCAGATGCCGCTGATCTTCACCATCGGGGGGCTTGCCGGTCAGTCGCTGGCCTCGAACCTCTGTTTCGCCACGCTGCCAATCTCGCTGATCGTGCTGGGCTCGATGACCTCGGCCACGCCGCTGTCCTGGTTCATGCAGCGGTTCGGCCGGCGGGCGGGGTTCTTCGTCGGGGCGACGGGTGGCGCGACGGGGGCGGCGATCTGCACGCTGGGCCTGTATCTGGGTTCCTTCCCGATCTTCCTGCTGGGCTCGTTCTTTACCGGCGTCTACATGTCGGCGCAGGGCTTCTACCGCTTTGCCGCCGCCGACACCGCGACCGACGATTTCCGGCCCAAGGCGATCTCGTATGTCATGGCGGGCGGCCTGGCCTCGGCCATCATCGGGCCGCAGCTGGTCAAGCTGTCTTCGGGCGCGATCGACCATCCCTCGGCGCTGGTGTCGAGTTTCGCCGGCGCCTACATGATGGTGATCGTGCTGAACGTTCTGGGCTCGATGCTGTTCCTGTTCCTCGATATCCCCAAGCCGCCCGTGCCCGCCGTCGACGCCCCGCGCGGCCGCAGCCGGTGGGAGCTGATCACCACCCCGCGCATCGCCGTGGCGGTGATCTGCGCCATGGTCAGCTATGCGCTGATGAACCTTGTGATGACCTCGACGCCGCTGGCCGTGGTGGGCTGTGGATTCGAGACGAACGATGCCGCCAACGTGGTCACCGCCCATGTGCTGGCGATGTTCGCGCCCAGCTTCTTCACCGGGCACCTGATCGCACGGTTCGGCGTCGAACGGATCGTCGGCGCGGGCCTGGTGATCCTGGCGGGCGCCGGCGCGGTGGCGCTGATGGGCGTCGAGCTGGAACATTTCTTTGTCGCGCTGGTGCTGCTGGGGCTGGGATGGAACTTTGGTTTCATCGGGGCGACAGCGATGCTGGCAGGCGCGCATGAGCCGCACGAGCGCGGGCGGATGCAGGGGCTGAACGACCTGCTGGTGTTCGGCGGCGTGACCTTTGCCTCGCTGGCCTCGGGCGGGTTGATGAACTGCTCGGGCGGCACACCCGAGGCCGGGTGGACCTCGGTCAACCTGGCGATGGCGCCCTTCCTGGCGCTGGCCGGGGGCGCGCTGATCTGGCTGGCGCTGCGGCCCGATCAGGACACGGCCCGCGCCTGAGGCGCGACAGGCCTACTGCCTGTTCAGGACAGCGCCAGCAGGCGCAGCCGTGCGCCGAATTCCGACAGGCGGAGCCGGCCCTCGGCCACGCAGCCCGGGTCCCGCGCCACCATCCGCAGCAAGGCGCGCGCCTGCCAGAACTCCAGCACCGAGGCCGCCGCCTGCGGCCCGAGCGCCCGGCGCAGCGCGCGCAGCCCGCCCGCACGGTCCAGCGCCGCGAGGCTGTCGGACGCCAGCCGGGCCAGCGTCGGCGGGCGGCCATCAGGCAAGGGCTGACGCCCCCGCGCCTCCAGTTCCGGAACGGCCTGAAGATAGCGCGCAAGGCCGGCCGCCCTGCCCCACGTTGTCATGGCCTTCGGAACGCTGGTCGCGCCAAGGCTGCGCGCCGCGCCTTCGGCCAGCGCGCCCGCCGTGGCGTCGAGATAGGCCAACAGCGCCGCCTCGTCGGCAAAGGGTGCGCGGTCCACGTCCACTGCCCTTGCCGCGATCACCCGGCGCAGCGGGTCGAGCGCCTCGGGGCGGGTCGCCACGGCCAGCGGCGTCACCACCTCGTGCCGCCGGACAAAGCCGCCCGCAGCGATCTCGTCCAGCACATCGGACCACCATTGCAGGCGCATCTGCACGATCAACGGTTCCTTCGACGCCCAGGGCGCGCGCGACACCTCGACATTGAAGGCATAGACCGGGAACAGCACCGCCCGCGCCGCGACCGGCGCGGCCATGGCGGCGCGGAACCGTTCGGGGTCCGCCCGTTCGACCAGCTGCGCGCAGGCGACCAGATCGGGGTTGTCGTGGAACGGATCGCTCATGGCCGTGCCGTCACGCCCCCTCGCGGTCGCGCACCAGCTTCCAGCGCACCGCGTCCAGCAGCGCCTCGAAGCTGGCGTCGACGATGTTCGCGCTGACCCCCACGGTGGACCAGCTGCGCCCCTGCGCGTCGGCGCTGTCGATGATGACGCGGGTCACGGCCTCGGTGCCTCCTTGCGTGATGCGCACCTTGAAATCGACCAGTCGCATGTCGTCGATCACCCCCTGGTAGGGGCCCAGATCCTTGGCCAGCGCCTTGGACAGCGCGTTGACCGGACCGCGGTCGCTGCCCGCCTCGTCGAGGGATTCCGAGACCGACAGTTTCTTTTCGCCATCGACCTTCACCACGACCACCGCCTCAGACAAGCTGACCATCTGGTTGTACTTGTTCTTGCGGCGCTCGACGGTCACGCGGTAGCGCTTGACCTCGAAGAACTCGGGCAACAGGCCTAGCTCCTCGCGCGCCAATAGCTCAAAACTCGCCTGCGCGGTGTCATAGCTGTAGCCCTCGGCCTCGCGCGCCTTGACCACCTCCAGGATGCGCGGCAGCGCCGGGTTGTCGGGCGCAACCTCCAGTCCCATCTCGGCCAGCCTGCGGCGCAGGTTCGACTGCCCCGCCTGGTTCGACATCGGGATGATGCGGCTGTTGCCGACAAGGCCGGGGTCGATGTGTTCGTAGGTCGTCGGGTTCTTGACGATGGCGCTGGCATGCAGCCCGGCCTTGTGGGCAAAGGCCGAGGCGCCGACATAGGCCGCCTGTTTCTGCGGCACGCGGTTCAGGATGTCGTCCAGCATCCGGCTGGTGCGGGTCAGCCCCTCCAGCGCCTGCGCGGTCACGTTAGTCTCGAAGGCGTCGGCGTAGGGCTGTTTCAGACACAACGTCGGGATCAGCGCCGTCAGGTTCGCGTTGCCACAGCGTTCGCCCAGCCCGTTCAGCGTGCCCTGCACCTGCCGCGCGCCGGCCTCGACCGCCGCGAGGCTGCCCGCGACGGCCTGTTCGGTGTCGTTATGGGTGTGGATTCCCAGCCGGTCGCCAGGAATGCCCGCCGCGATCAGCGCCTCGACCGTGCGTCCGATCCGCGAGGGCATGGTCCCGCCATTGGTGTCGCACAGGACCAGCCAGCGCGCGCCAGCCTCAAGCGAAGCTTGCAGGCAGGCGGTGGCATAACCCGCGTCACGGGCATGGCCGTCAAAGAAATGCTCCGCATCGAAAAGCGCCTCGCGCCCCAGCGAAACCAGATGCGCGACCGAGGCGCGGATGTTCTCGAGGTTCTCGTCGGCGGTGATGCCCAGCGCATCGGTGACGTGGAACAGGTCGGACTTGCCCACAAGGCAGACCGCCGGGGTGCCCGCGTTCGTCACCGCCGCGAGGACATCGTCGTTTTCAGCAGACCGTCCGGCCCGCTTGGTCATGCCGAAGGCTGTCAGGGTGGCGCGGGTCCTGGGCGCCTCGTCGAAAAACGCGCTGTCGGTCGGGTTCGCGCCGGGCCAGCCGCCCTCGATGTAATCAACGCCCAGGGCGTCGAGCGCACGGGCGATGCGGATCTTCTCGGGCGTCGAAAACTGCACGCCCTGCGTCTGCTGCCCGTCGCGCAGCGTGGTGTCGTAGAGGTAGAGGCGTTCGCGGGTCATGCGGTTCGCTCCGGAAACAGGAGGGGCGCGCCCGACCCTGGGCGGGCGCCTTGAAACGCCCGTGCTGAGCGGTTTATCCCGAAAGCCCCGGACGACGGCAGGACGGTGCGGGACATCGCCAATGCGCCCTCCCGGGGGGAGGGTCGAGCGCGGCCCGGGCTGGTTGCCCGGGCCTGACAGATCAAACGGCGCGCCATCATACCCCCTCCAGTTTCGCAGCGTCGAAGCACGCGCCGGGCACCAGATCGACCCCCTGCTTGGACATGCGCACCTCGACGCCTGCCGCAAGCAACGCGGCCTTGAGCCGGTCCACCTCGGAGAAATCCCTGCTTGCCATCGCCGCGACCCGTGCCGCCGCCAGGCGATCCGCCCAGCCCGACAGATCGGCTTCGACCTCGTCCCAGCCGCCCAGTTCCTCGGTCAGCAGGCCCAGCAATTCCGCCCCGGCCTTAAGGGCCGGGACCTCACCGGCCGCCGCCAGCCTGTGCAGTTCGGCAATCGCGCCGGCGGTGTTCAGGTCGTCGGCCAGCGTCGCAACCAGGGCCTCGGGCACAGCGCCCGCCGCGATGCCATCCACCATCGCCCGCCACTTGCGCAACGTGGCTTCGGCCTCACGCGCCTTCTCGGCGGTCCAGTCCATCGGCTTGCGGTAATGCGTGCTCAGCATGACAAACCGGATCACCTCGCCCGGGATGCCCTGGTCGAGCAGGTCGCGGACGGTGAAGAAGTTGCCCAGCGACTTGGACATCTTCTTGCCCTCGACCTGCAGCATCTCGTTGTGCAACCAGACCTGCGCCATGCGCTCGGTCCCGTTGGCGCAGCAGCTTTGGGCGATCTCGTTCTCGTGGTGCGGAAACATCAGGTCGTTGCCGCCGCCGTGGATGTCGAACACGTCGCCCAGCAGCGCCTTGGCCATGGCCGAGCACTCGATATGCCAGCCGGGGCGGCCCCGGCCCCAGGGGCTGTCCCAGCCCGGCAGGTCATCGGAGGACGGTTTCCAGAGGACGAAATCCATCGGGTCTTCCTTGAAGGGCGCAACCTCGACCCGCGCGCCCGCGATCATGTCGTCGACCGACCGGCCCGACAAGGCACCGTAGCGCGCGAAGGCGCGCACGCGGAACAGAACATGGCCCTCCTTCGCATAGGCAAAGCCCTTGGCGATCAGCCCTTCGATCATGGCAACCATCTCGGCGATATAGGCAGTGGCGCGAGGCATGTGAATGGGTTCCATTACGCCGACCGCCGCCATGTCCTCGAGATACCAGCGCGTCGTCTCGGCGGTGATGTCGCCGATGCTGCGCCCGCTTTCCGCCGCCCGCGCGTTGATCTTGTCGTCGACGTCGGTGAAGTTTCGCACATAGGTCACATGGTCCGCCCCGTAGACATGGCGCAGCAGGCGGAACAGCACGTCGAAGACGATGGCGGGGCGGGCATTGCCCAGATGCGCGCGGTCATAGACCGTGGGGCCGCAGACATACATCCGCACGTTTTGCGGATCGAGCGGCGTGAACGGCTCTTTCTTGCGGGTCCGGGAATTGGTCAGGCGGAGTTGCATGGGCCAGTCCTTCGCGAATGTCGCGGCGGGCTTAGCAAGTCTGATCCTGATAGGGAATAGACGACCGCCCGCCAGAGGCCGGGTCGATCCCGGCCATTGTCAGCAGGTAATGCAGCAGAGGCGAGCGGTTTCAGTCATGCGGATGCGATAGCACGAAACCTGCCGCCCGGGAAGCGGGCAAACCTCACTGGTTGGCCCGCTCCAAAGCGCGATAGGCGGCGACGTTGCGGTTGTGCTCGTCCAGCGTGACGGCAAAGTTGTGCCCGTCCGCCGGGTCCAGCGTCTTGGCGACGAAGAACACATAGTCGGTCGAGGCCGGGTTCAGCGCCGCCTCGATCGCGGCGCGGCCGGGATTGGCGATCGGCGTCGGCGGCAACCCGTCGATGACGTAGGTGTTCCAAGGCGTCTCGCGCTGCAATTCCGACTGGCGCAGGCCGCGCCCCAGAACGCCCTCGCCCCTGGTGATGCCGTAGATCACCGTCGGATCGGTCTGAAGCCGCATCCCCTGCTCCAGCCGGTTGACGAACACGCTGGCCACGTCAAAACGTTCCTGCGCGTTCCCCGTCTCCTTCTCGATGATCGACGCCATGATCAGCGCCTCTTCCTTGGTCTCGTAGGGCAGGCCGTCGGCGCGGTTGGACCAGGCCTCGTCCAGGATGATCTCCTGCCGCTGGCGCATCCGGTCGACCAGAGCAGAGCGCATGTCGCCCGGCGTCACCTCGTAGCTGTCGGGGGCAAGGCTGCCCTCGGCCGGCACCTCGACCTCGCCTTCGAGGATGTCGACCTGGCCCAGTTCCTGCACCACCTGCCAGCTTGTCACGCCCTCGGCCAGCGCCACGCGATAGCGCGTGTCGGGCCGGGTGCGGACCTGCGCGTATTCCTCCGGTGCCGCGCCCTCGCCCGGATCGAAGGCGGCGCGTTCCACGTAGCGCCCGGTCGCGGGGTCAAGCTCGCGGACCTGCACCTCGGCGCGGGTGACACCGATGCGATAGACCACCTCGGTCCCGCAGGTCGAGGCGCCGCCGCGCGTGATGATGTCGGTGATCTGCGCCATCGAGGCGCCCTCGGCAATCAGGTAGCTGCCCGCCTTGAGCTCCTGCGTCTTGTCGGCGTAATCGGCGCCCAGGCGAAAGATCGTGTCGCTGCTGATCGCGCCGCGCCCGGCCAGGTCGTCAGAGACGCGCTTCATCGTCGAGCCGCGAGGCACCTCGAGGCAGATCGCCTCGGCCAGCGGCCCCTCGGCATTGTACTGATCCTGCGCCCAGATCAGGACGCCCCCGAAGAGGAAGACCGCGACGACCAGGAAGGTCAGCGCATTCGAGGCGATGCTGCGCCACATGCGCTATTCCACCTTGCCGAAGATCACGCTGGCATTGGTGCCGCCAAATCCGAAGCTGTTGGACAGCGCGTTGCGGATCGGGCGTTCGCGCTTCGCATTGGCGGCAAGGTCGATCGGCGTGTCAACGGCTGGATTGTCGAGGTTGATCGTCGGCGGCGCAACCTGATCACGGATCGCAAGGATGGAAAAGATCGCCTCGATCGCGCCCGCCGCGCCCAGCAGGTGGCCGGTGGCCGACTTGGTCGAGGACATGGTGACATTGCCGGCATGCTCGCCCAACATCCGCTCCACCGCGGCCAGCTCGATGACGTCCGCCATGGTCGAGGTGCCATGCGCGTTGATATAGTCGATATCCGACGCCTCGAGCCCCGCATCCCTCAGCGCCGCCCGCATCGAGCGTTCGCCGCCCTCGCCATCCTCGGAGGGCGCGGTGATATGATAGGCGTCACCCGACAGGCCGTAGCCCTTGACCTCGGCATAGATCTTCGCGCCGCGCGCCTTGGCGTGCTCGTATTCCTCCAGCACGACGATGCCCGCGCCCTCGCCCATCACGAAGCCGTCGCGGTCCGCGTCATAGGGCCGGCTCGCCGCCCGCGGGTCGTTGCCGCGCTTGGTCGACAGCGCCTTGCAGGCGTTGAACCCGGCGATGCCGATCTCGCAGATCGCCGCCTCGGCGCCGCCCGCCACCATCACGTCGGCATCGCCATACTTGATCAGCCGCGCCGCGTCGCCGATCGCATGCGCGCCGGTCGAACAGGCGGTGACGACCGCATGGTTCGGCCCCTTGAACCCGTACTTGATGCTGACATTGCCCGAGATCAGGTTGATCAGCGCGCCCGGAATGAAGAAGGGCGACACCCGCCGTGGTCCCTTGTCGCGGATCAGCAGCGCGGTCTCAGCGATGGCGTTCAGCCCGCCGATGCCGGACCCGATCATCACGCCGGTGCGCAGCCGGTCCTCCTCGGCCTCGGGCATCCAGCCCGAGTCCTGCACCGCCTGCATCGCCGCGGCCATGCCGAACAGGATGAACTCGTCGACCTTGCGCTGCTCCTTCTTGTCCAGCCAGTCGTCGGGATTGAAGGTGCCGTCGCTGCCGTCGCCGTAGCGGACCTCGCAGGCATAGGTCGTGGCCAGTTGGCTCGCATCGAATTTCGAGATCGTGCCGGCGCCGGACTGCCCCTCCAGGAGCCGACCCCAGGTCTCTTCCACCCCGCAGGCCAGCGGCGTCACAAGCCCCAGCCCAGTCACAACCACGCGACGTGCCATGCGTCTGCTCCCTCGATCCTCACGTTGACCGCTATTACCCTTTCCCGGCAGGCAGGGGCAAGAGCATGCGGGACGACCCGCAGATTCCGGCCACTGCTTCATCTTGCTGGCAAACTCCGGGGGTGTGAGGGCTGGCCCCCATCGGTCCCGCCGTCAGGCCCAGTCGGACCCCAGGTCGGCGCGCGCCCGGTCGATCCAGTGCTCGCGCAACCAGCCGCAGGGCTTCGAATGCCGGATGAAGGATCCGTTCCAGCCCCCGACCGCGTCCGGCATCTTGGGCCGACCGTGGAAACAGACCACGCGCGCCTCGGGCGGAAGCCGCGGCGGGCGCAGCCAATTCATCGGGAACGGGTTGCAGTCATACTTGAAGGATACGACCCAAGGCTCCGGGATATAGGTGAAAACCCCGCGATCCATCGCCTTGTGCGAGGTATAGCGCTGCTCGGATCCGCGCGCCTTTTCCACCTCTTCATAGGGGTGCGCGGCGATGTCGTCATACAGGAACCCGTGCTGCGCCGGATCGAAGCGAAAGACCGATCCATGCCCGGTCGGCCGCCCCTTGCGTTTTTCCGTCCAGTCATGGCGCATGGCGATGGTGCCCGGCGCCAGGTCATGGATCTCGTCCAGAGAGCCGGTAATCACCACGTCGAGGTCAAAGCCCAGCACCGGCCCCTCCAGGTCCGGCACCAGCCCAGGCCGGAACAGCGAGACCTTGCGCATCGCGCCCTGCCGGTTGGCCACGGCCAGCGCGGCGGCCATGGGCTCGGCAAAGGGTTCAACCGGCAACTGCAGCACCTCGACATCCGGATGCAGCCCTTCGGCATGTTCCGTCATGCAGAAAAAGCGCACCGGACGCGCCATGTGGCGGCGCACCCCGGAATAGAGCCGGTTCACATATTCGGGGCCGAACAGCTTGCCCCACTTGATGCACATGATGTTGACGGGTCGGGTCATCGGCGCTGTCTAGCGGCGCCGCGCCGGGTTCGCCAGTGCCAAACGCGCCGTCACAGCACGATGCCCGGGACCGTGCACTGCACGTGGCCGAGTTCGCTGAATACGTCCTGCAACAGGTCCCTTTCGCCCGGCACGAACCATTGTTTCGCAACGTCCAGCGGCGCCGGCATGTAGACGGGTTGGGCCCGGCGGTCACGCAATACGCTGTGCGGGCTGATCCCGTCAGACGCCGGCTTGGCCATGCCCACATAGGCTTTCACATAGCTGTCCATCATGGCCTTTCCGACAAAGGCGCAATCACCCCAGCCGGGCGGAATCGCCAGAATCCAGCGCGCCGCCTGCGCCAGCGAGGTGCCGTCCCGCGACGCCTTCGACCGGATGGCATGATAGCCTTCGTAATCCAGCCACCAGCCTCCGGCCGTCAGCGCCCTGGACCCATGGCTGTTGTAAGCCTGCGATGAGAAGAACCGGAAATAGATGCCGCGCCCCATGCGCGTCTCCTGCGGGCGATAGATGCCGCCGTTCTGGATCGCCATGCCATCGGTGTCGGCGGCGTAGACGACATCGTCATCCTCCAGCGCCACCTGGAAGCCTCGGGCGCGCTGATACCAGAGCGCCCGCTCCGCACCCTCGAAACAATGAGCATTCACGGCGACCTGCTCTGCGGCATTCGGCGCCATCACGGAACCCTCCCCGGCCGGATCGATCGGACGCGGCAAGCATACATCAGGCCGGCCCGGCCGCAAAACGCGGATCGCAACGCTGCAATCGCAGCATTCCGATTGTCCCGGCGCAGGAAATCTGCCATCATGATAGCGCTAACGAAACGACAGGAGTTGCCGATGCCCAGGACCCTCCCCGATTCCGCGAGGATCGCCGAAACCGCCTACCTCATCTGGCTCGACGAAGGCCGGCCCGAAGGCCGCGACCTCGACCACTGGCTGCGCGCGCAAGAGGTGCTGAGCGCCGAGAAGAAGCCCGCGCGCAAGGCGTCTTCGAAAAAACCGGCGCCCAAAGCCGCCGCAAAGCCCCGCGCCCGCAAGGCCGCCACGACGCCGGCCACCTGACGCGCCGCGCATGGGACGGCGGGCGGGGCGATGTCGCCGCAGGCGACGAGCGCCGTTCCCGTCCCGCTACTCGACGTAGATCATCTTGCGGGTCATTCCGCCATCGACCGTCAGCACTTGTCCTGTGACGAACCCCGCCCGCGCGAGGTAAAGCACCGCCTCGGCGATATCCGCCACCCGGCCGGCCCGGCCCGACCGGGTGCTGTGCATGATCGGCCTCGGACAAGGCCCCCGGGTCGCCGGTCACGATCCAGCCCGGCGCCACGGCGTTCACCCGCAGCTCCGGCCCAAGCGACACCGCCAGCGCATGGGTCAGCGCGGTCAACCCGCCCTTGGAGGCGGCATAGGATTCCGAATGTCGCTCACTCATCGCCGCGCGGGTCGAGGTGATGTTGACAACCGCCCCCTTCGCCCGGCGCAGAGGCGCCGCACAATGCTTCATCATCAGGAAAGGGCCGGTCAGGTTCACCGCAAGACGCCGGTTCCAGTCCTCCAGCGCCAGATCCTCCACCGGGCCGGAATACGCCCCTGCCAGTCCGGCATTGTTCACCAGCAGGTCCAGGCCCGCGCCCAGCATGTCGGAAACGCCAGAGACCGCGGCCACGACCTGCGCCTCGTCCGAGACGTCGCAGACCACCGCCCGCCCCGGCCCGTCACCCGCCATGTCCAGCGAGATGACCTGCCAGCCCTCGGCCAGCAGGCGCTCCGCCACACCGCGCCCGATCCCGCGCGCAGCGCCGGTGACGATTGCACATTTTTTTCGCCGCGAGGTTGAATTCGTCTCCATGCCGCGCACCCCGAGATTGATCGCGAGAGGTCAATGCATTGAACTACCAGAAGTTGTAGAAACTACATTTTCCGGTCTGGACTGCCATGACATTCCCTGGCCTACTCGGCCTCGCGGCGGCTCTTCTGCGTTTTCGACATTCTGCACTCTGTCGATGCGCCGATTGCGCCTTCTGGCCATCGCCTTCATTGCCTATGCTGCCGTGCTGGGCCTGTGGCCAATCCTTCTGCTGCATGGAGCGCTACTGCCGGTGAACCTATGGCATCTCGTGCGGATCGCACGGATCTCCCGGCGACGGAGCCGCCGGGTTCCGCCCTTGCCGCCGCGCTTCAGGACGCCAGCGGCATCCGCTTCTCGACGATTTCAGCCCACCAGGAACAGCCTGCCGGAATCGCCTCGTCGTTGAAGTTGTACTCCGGGTGGTGGACCATCGCGGTGTCCCCGTTGCCGACAAGGATATAGGCCCCCGGCCGCTCCTCGAGCATGTAGGCGAAATCCTCGCCCCCCATGACGATCGGCGCCTCGTCGCATCCGCCCGAGATGGCGGTCGCGATCTCGCGCGCGAAATCGGTCTGCTCGGCATGGTTGACCATCACCGGATAGCCCTTGTGGTAGACCACCTCGGCCTTGCCGCCAAAACCCGCGGCGATCCCGGCGGCCAGCCCCTTGATCCGCTCCTCGGCCAGGGCGCGCATCGCCTTGGACTGGGTCCGCACCGTACCCTTCAGGTGCACCCGCTGCGGGATCACGTTGAACGCCTTGGACGAGGTCTCGAACGAGGTGACCGAGACCACGACCTGATCCACCGGGTCGGCGTTGCGGCTGGCGATGGTCTGCATGGCAAGAACAAGCTGGCTGGCCATCACGGTCGTGTCGATGGTCTCGTGCGGCTTGGCGGCGTGACCGCCCTTGCCCTCGAGATGGATATCGAACTGGTCCGTCGCGGCAAAGAAGGCGCCCTCGCGGATGGCGAAGCTGCCCACCGGGCGGCCCGGCCAGTTGTGCATCCCATAGACCTCCTGGATGCCCCAGCGGTCCATCATGCCGTCGTCGCACATCTCCTTGCCGCCGCCGCCGCCTTCTTCGGCGGGCTGGAAGATCACCACCACCGTGCCGTCGAAATTGCGCGTCTCGGACAGGTATTTCGCCGCGCCCAGCAGCATGGCGGTATGGCCGTCATGGCCGCAGGCATGCATCGCATTCGGCGTCCTGGAGGCATAGTCGAGCCCGGTCTGCTCGTGGATCGGCAGCGCGTCCATGTCGGCGCGCAGCCCGATGACCTTGCCGGACTTGGCCGACCGTCCCTTGATGACCCCCACGACCCCGGTGCGGCCGATGCCCGTCACGATCTCGTCGCAGCCGAACTCCTTCAGCTTGTCGGCCACCATCGCGCTGGTGCGGTGAGTCTCGAACAGGATTTCCGGGTTCTCGTGGATGTCCCGCCGCCAGGCGGTGATCTCGTCCTGCAATTCGGCAAAGCGGTTCTTGACCGGCATGATGCGTTCCCTTCTCGATGTCGTTCGCGCGCGACCCTGCCACTGTGCCGGACCCGCCGCAAGGCGCAGGCGCAGGCCGAACGCCTCTTCGGCAGGCGAAAGCCTATTTCACCGGCATCCGCGTCTCGGCCATCTGGGCAAAGAAACTCGCCCCCACGGGGATCAGCGCATCATTGAAATCGTATTCCGGGTTGTGCAGGTCGGCACTGTCCTCGCCATTGCCGAGGAACAGAAAGGCGCCGGGCCGCGCCGTCAGCATGTCGCCGAAATCCTCGCTGCCCATGACGGGGGCCGTGTCACGCACCACCTGCCCCGAGACTGCCTCGGCCACGTCAGCGGCCAGCCGCGCGTTCTCGTCGGCATTGACCAGCGCCGCGACCCCGCCGTGAAAGATCAGCTCGCCCGAACAGCCCTGCGCCGCGGCACAGGCGGTGACGATCTCCTGCATGCGGCGCCGAATCAGCGCCTCGTCCTCGGCATGGTAAAAGCGGATCGTTCCCAGCATCCGCACGGCATCCGGCAAGACGTTGTAGGCGTAGCTGTCGGACCGCATCCCGCCCACCGTCACCACCGCCGGATGCTGCGGGTCGATGGCGCGCGACACCACGCTTTGCAGCGCCATGACGATCTGCGCCGCCGCCAGATTGGCGTCGGTCGCAAGATGCGGCATGGCGCCATGCCCGCCCTTGCCCGTCACCACGATCTCGAACTTGTCGTTGGCCGCGAGGAAAGGCCCGGGTCGGGTGCGGAACTGCCCGACCGGCACGCCCGGCCAGTTGTGCAGCCCGTAAACCTCCTGCACGCCGAATTCCTCGAACACGCCGTCGGCCAGCATCGCCTTCGCGCCGCCGCCCCCCTCTTCGGCGGGCTGGAACAGCGCCACCACCGTGCCGTCGAAATTCCGCGTCTCGGCGAGATAGCGCATCGCCCCCAGCAGCATCGTCGTGTGCCCGTCATGGCCGCAAGCATGCATCCTGCCCTCGACCGTCGAGGCATGCGCCGCCCCGGTCCGCTCGAGGATCGGCAGGGCATCCATGTCGGCGCGAAACGCCACGACCCGGCCAGAGCCTTCCTGGCGCCCCCGAATAACCGCGACAACGCCGGTCTTGCCCACGCCCTCGCGCACCAGGTCGCAGCCCATCTCGCGCAGCCGCTCGGCCACGAAAGCCGCAGTGCGATGCTCCTCGAAGCGCAGCTCGGGATGGCGATGCAGGTCATGCCGCCAGCCCGTCAGTTCCTGCTGCCACTCGCCGATCCGGTTCTTGACGGGCATCGCCCCCTCCCTCGCAATTGACGACAGCCTGCCACCGGCAAGCACCCGGCTCAAGCCGCCCGGTCTTCTTCTGGCCAGAAACATCCCGGGGGAGTCGCCCGGCACGGGCGACGGGGGCAGAGCCCGCTAGAGGTTCGGCCCCTTCACCAGCGCCGAGCCGTCGGAAAACCGGCCGAAGCGGAACCGCGACAGATCGATCCCCGGATCGCGTCCCAACGCCAGGTCGGCGGCGATGCGTCCGAACCCCGGCCCCGCGCCGAACCCGTGCCCGCACATGCCCGTCACCGCGATCAAACCGGGCAGCGGATCGACCGGCCCCACGACCGGCACCACGTCGGGTAGAACGTCGATCATCCCCGCCCAGGCGGCCCTGACCGGCACGCGGTCCAACTGCGGATAGATCTGCGCAAAGCGTCGCAGCAGTTCGCCCACCTTCTCGGGACTGGGCGCGGGATCAAGGATGCGCATCCGTTCGAAGGGGCTTTCTTCCGCCGCGCTCCAGTGCCGCGGAGTGCCCAGCGCATCCGGGAACCCCCGTGGTGCCGGCCCACGCAGATACGTGTCGAACTCGCCCGACAGGGCCAGCGGCAGGTAGGTGCGCAGATGGCGCAGCGCATCGCGCCCTGGGTAAAGCTCGGCAAAGGCGGCGGGCGCCAGCGTATAGCCGCCATCGGCGCGCGGCCGCATCGCCATCCGGTCGTCCACCGCGGCGGAATTCAGCACCTGTGGCAGCGGCCCGGTCGCCACCGCCGTGCAGCGCACCGAAAGCTGCGGAATATGCACCCCGTGCCGCTGAAGCAGCAGCGACGACCAGGCGCCGCCCGCCAGCACGACCCGCTCGGCCCGCACGCGGCCCGCCTCGGTCACGACCCCGGTCACGCGTCCGCCGGAAACGTCCAGCATCCGGACCGCGCAGCGTTCCCGGATCGATGCCCCCGAGGCCACGGCAAGCCGCGCCAGTTCCGGCACTGCGTCCCAGGGTTCTGCCTTCATGTCCGAGGGCGTGTGCAACGCCCCGATCCAGCCGGCGCGCGGCCCGCCCAGCAGGGCATGAGTCTGCTCGCGCGTAAGCATCGTCGAGGTCACGCCGAGCGGCTGCGCCTGCGAAAGCCAGCCCTCGAACCTGGCCAGGTCCGCCTCGGTCCGCGCAAGATAGCTGATCCCCACCGTCCGCAGCCCCAGCCGTCCCCGGCACTCCTCCTCCAGGGCCTGCCACAACCGCTGGCTTTCCTGCGCCACAGGGATCTCGGCCAGATCACGCCCTTGCACCCGGATCCAGCCCCAGTTGCGACCGGACTGCTCGGCGGAGACCCGCCCTTTTTCCAGCACCAGGACCGACAGACCGGCCCGCGCGGCGTAAAGCGCCGTGCAGATCCCGATGACGCCGCCGCCGACCACGGCAAGGTCGACCGCCTCGGGTAGCGGCCCGCGATGCTCGACCGGGCCTTCGTCGCGGAACGGGAATGTCATGCCGCCCTGTTGCCATCCAATGCTGCAAATTCCATTGCCAGAGATTTGTCGGCCCCAGCCGTCCGTCTCATGCCAGTCGCTCCAGCAGCCGCTCCATGAAGCGGCGACCTTCGTCGAACTGCGCCACGGTGATGTATTCGTCGGGCTGGTGCGCCACCTCGATGCTGCCGGGTCCGCAGACCACGGCGTGATAGCCGGCGGTCTGGAAATGGCTCGCCTCGGTGCCGTAGCTCACGCAGTTGACCGAGTTGTCGCCGGTGATCTGGCGCACCAGCGCTTCGGCGCTGTTGTCCTCGCTGGGCGCAAAGGGCGGCAGGGCGAATTTCTCGGTCAGCTCGATCGAGACCTCTGGGCGGATCGCCCGCATCCGCGCGGTCAGTTCCGCCGCCTTGTCCTCGGCCAGGCGGCGCCACTGGTCGAGCGTCTCGCCCGGCACCACCCGAAAGCCCAGGCCGAATTCGCAATCCTTGGCGGCGATGTTATGCGCCGTGCCGCCCTTGATCTGGCCGACATGGACATTGGTGTAGGGCGGGTCGAAATACCCGGCCAGCCCCTGCGGCTCTGCCGCGGCCTGCGCGTCGTTCACGTCGTTCGCCCAGTCGATCAGCTTGGCGCCCCACATGATCGCGCTGACGCCGCGATAGAGCAGCGAGGAATGCACCTCGAACCCGTGCACATGCACCCAGAAGGTGACGTGGCCCTTGTGGCCGGTCACGACCCGCATCATCGTGGGCTCGCCCACGATCACGTCGCGCGCCTTCGGCAGATGCGCCATCGCCTCGATCAGGGGCGGCGCGCCGGTGCAGCCCACCTCCTCGTCGTAGCTCAGCGCGATCTGCAGGGGCCGCGTCACACCCCGCTTCTTCGCCTCGACCAGCGCCCAGATCGCCAGCGCGTCGAACCCCTTCATGTCGGTGGCACCCCGGCCGTACAGCCGCCCGTCCCGCTCGGTCAGCACGAAAGGGTCAGTCCCCCAGGGCTGGCCATCGACCGGCACCACGTCGGTATGGCCGGACAGGACCACGCCGCCCTCGACCTCGGGCCCGACATGGGCGAAGAGCCCCGCCTTGTCGTTGGTCTCGTTGTAATGCCGGTGGCAGGCGATGCCATGCGTGCCGAGATAGTCTTCGACCCAGTCGATCAGCGGCAGGTTGCTGTCACGGCTGACGGTGGGAAAGCCCACCAGCGTCTCCAGGATGTCACGCGGGGTCAGGGTCAGGGTCATCGGCTTCGCTCCTCGGGTCTCCGCTCAGGTAGCGGCCCCGCGCCGGCAGGACAAGAACCGGCCCCGTCGTTTCTTCTGGCTTCAAGTATCCCGGGGGTGTCGGCCCGCGACGGGGGCAGAGCCCCCATCCGCCCTCAGTATCCGCTCTCCGACGTCAGGATGAAGTGACCCGGGCTGACCTCGTGATAGACCGACCGCTCGGGCTCGTAGCCCACCGGGTGGATCGGCGAGGGGATCGGCTTGAAGTTCAGGTCCTTCTCGGACTTGCGCTGGCGCGGGTCGGCGATGGGGACCGCCTTCATCAGAGCGCGGGTATAGGGATGCTGCGGGTCCTCGAAGACCGCCCGGCGCGGCCCGATCTCGACGATCCGGCCAAGGTACATCACCCCGACCTGGTGGCTGACGCGCTCGACCACCGCCATGTCGTGGCTGATGAACAGGTAGGACAGGCCCAGATCCGCCTGAAGCTCCATCATCAGGTTCAGCACCTGCGCCTGAACGCTGACGTCCAGCGCCGACACCGCCTCGTCCGACACGATCAGCTTGGGGTTCAGGGCAAGGGCGCGGGCGATGGCGATACGCTGGCGCTGGCCGCCGGACAGCTCGTGCGGAAAGCGCCGCATGAAGCTGCGCGGCAGTTCCACCCGGTCGAACAGGTTCGCCACCTTGTCCATGACCGCGCTGCCGGTCTCGGTGCGGAAGTTGTGGATCGGTTCGGCCACCTGGTCGGCAAGCTGGATCTGGGGGTTCAGCGAGGCAAAGGGATCCTGGAAGATCATCTGCATGTCGCGCCGCGCCTCGCGCAACTCCGACTGCGACAGCGCGAGGATGTCGGTACCGTCGAGATTGATCGTGCCGCTCTGCGGTTCCACCAGACGCAGGATCGACCGGCCCGCCGAGGACTTGCCGCAGCCCGATTCACCCACCAGGCTCAGCGTCTGGCCCTTGTTCAGGGAAAAGGACACGTCCTCGACCGCGTGCACATTGGCGATCGTGCGGCGAAAGAAGCCGCCCTTGACCGGGAAGCGCGTGGTCAAGCCCTTGACCTCGAGCAGGACCTCGTTCTTGCCGGGGATCGGGGCGATCTTCTGGTCGGTGCGACCGAACAGCTTCATCGGTTCGGGCAGGTCCTTGCCCGTCATCTCGCCCAGTTTCGGCACCGCGGCCAGCAACGCCTGGGTATAGGGGTGTTTCGGGTTCTCGAAGATTTCCTCGACCGGCCCCTCCTCGACCTTGTTGCCGCGGAACATCACCACGACACGGTCGGCCATCTGCGCCACGACGGACATGTCATGGGTGATGAACATCACCGCCGTGCCCGTCTCGCGCTTGAGCCGGTCCATCAGGGCGAGGATTTCGGCCTGGATCGTCACGTCGAGCGCGGTGGTGGGTTCGTCCGCGATCAGCAGGCGCGGCTTGCAGGCCATGGCCATGGCGATCACCACCCGCTGCCGCATCCCGCCCGACAATTCGTGCGGATACTGCTTCAGCCGGCGTTCCGGTTCGGGGATGCGCACCTCGCGCAGCAGTTCCAGCGCGCGGGCATCGGCCTGCTTGCGGGACATGCCGCGATGCACGCGCAACCCCTCGGTCAGCTGGCGACCCACTGTGAAGACCGGGTTGAGCGCGGTCATCGGCTCCTGGAAGATCATGCCGATCTCGTTGCCGCGGATGTTGCGCATGGTCGATTGGTCGGCGCGGGCGAGGTCGATCTCGCCGCCCTCCTTGCGGTCGAACAGCAGGCGCCCCTTGGCGATGTCGCCGCCGCCATAGTCGATCAGCCGCATCAGCGACAGAGACGAGACCGACTTGCCCGACCCCGATTCGCCCACCACGCAGACGGTCTCGCCGGGACCGATGTCGAAGGACACGTCCTCGACCCCCACCACGGTGCCGTCCTTGGTCTCGAATTCGACCCGCAGCTTCTCGATCTTCGCGATGGCCGGTTTCCCGCCCTCACCCGTGATGTCCAGCATCCGACGCCCCCTGTCTCTTCGCCCGCAACGCTAGCTGCATAAAAATGCAGCTGTCAAACCTTGGCGGCGGATGACCCAAGGCAAGGCTTGCAATTTACCCTGTCTATAGGTTCGATAAGGCCAGTGCCGGGCCAGACTGCCTGCGATTTGCGCGGAATACCGATGCGAACGCGGGCAGGCCAATCCCTGCCTTACACGATAAGGGGCGCGGGCGTGGAACCCGCATCCCGTCCAACATGGAGAAAGACATGAAGCTCAAGACCCTGATGCTGGGGGCGGCCGCCGCGATGGTCATGGCCCCCGCCGCCTTTGCCGAGCGTGGCTCGGACGGCGAGGTGAAGATCATCTACTGGCAGGCGCCCTCGATCCTGAACCCGTTCCTGTCGGGCGGCACAAAGGACGTCGAATCCGCCTCGATGATCATCGAACCGCTGGCGCGCTACAATGAAAAGGGCGAGCTGGTTCCGTGGCTTGTCGACGAGATCCCGACCGTGGGCAATGGCGGCGTTTCCGAGGATCTCAAGCAGATCACCTGGAAGATCACGCCCGGCCTGCTGTGGTCGGACGGCACGCCCTTCACCTCGGCGGACGTCAAGTTCACCTATGAATACTGCACCCATCCCGAAGGCGGTTGCGCGCAGCTGACCAAGTTCGAGGGCATCTCGTCGGTCGACACGCCGGACGACCTGACCGTGGTCGTCAACTTCACCGAAGCGACGCCGAACCCCTACGGACCCTTCGTCGGCGGTGAAAGCCCGATCCTCCAGGCGGCGCAATTCGCCAACTGCCTCGGCGCCAACGCCTCGACCTGCACCGAGCAGAACTTCAACCCGATCGGCACCGGCCCCTTCACCGTCACCGAGTTCAAGCCGAACGACGTGATCACCCTGGCGGCGAACCCGAACTACCGCGACCCGGCCAAGCCAGCCTTCGCCACCGTGACCTTCAAGGGCGGCGGCGACGCGGCATCGGCAGGCACCGCGGTGATGGAGACGGGCGAATTCGACTATGCCTGGAACCTGCAGCTGGCGCCCGACGTCATCGCCAAGATGCAGGAAGGCGGCAAGGGTGTGCCGGTCGCAGGCTTTGGCCCGCTGGTCGAGCGCATCATGCTGAACCAGACCAACGCCGACCCCGCCCTGCCCGAGGGCGAGCGGTCTACCGCGCTGCATCCGCATCCCTTCCTGAAGGATCCGGCGGTCTACAAGGCAATGTCGATGGCGATCGACCGTCCGCTGCTGGTCGAGATCGGCTATGGCCAGGCCGGCAAGGTGACGTGCAACTGGGTGCCGGCGCCGGATGCGTTCAACTCGACCTCGATGAGCTGCGACACGCAGGACCTCGAAGGCGCCAAGGCCATGCTGGACGCCGCGGGCATCGTCGACACCAACGGTGACGGCATCCGCGAGAAGGATGGCGTGCCGCTGTCGATCGTCTACCAGACCTCGACCAACGCCGTGCGCCAGGACTTCCAGGCGCTGATCAAGGATTGGTGGGAGCAGATCGGCCTCGAAGTCGAACTGCGCAACGTCGATTCCTCGGTGTTCTTCGGCGGCGACGCGGGTTCGCCCGACACGTTCCAGAAGTTCTATGCCGATGTCGAGATGTATGCCAACACGTTCAACGGCACCGACCCGCAGGCCTACCTGGGCAACGCGCTGTGCGACAAGGCCCCGCGCCCTGAAACCCAGTGGCAGGGCGAGAACATCAGCCGCTTCTGCATGCCGGAATATGACGCGCTCTGGGCCGAACTGTCCAAGACCGCGGACATGGCCGAGCGTCAGCGCATCGCGAAAGAGCTGAATGACATGGTGGTGATGAACGGCGGCATGATTCCGCTGGTGCATCGCGGTCGCCTGTCGGCACACTCGAACACCCTGGGCGGCGTTATCCTGAACGTCTGGGACAGCGAGCTGTGGAACGTCGCGGACTGGCATCGCGTCAACTGATACGGCCCATCGGGGCGGGCCCTGCGGCCCGCCCCTTGCGACACATGGCGTAGGGCGGGGTTCCCCCGCCTCTCTCGCCCAACAAGACGCCACCCCCAAACGAGAGGCGCCGCATGCTGACCTTCGCCGCGCGACGGCTGATCCTGTCGATCCCGACGCTGCTGTTCATCAGTTTCGTCGTGTTCATGCTCCTCCAGCTGGCCCCCGGCGACCCGATGGCGCAGGTGCCGCTGACCGTCCCGCCCGAGGTCAAGGAAAAGATGCGCCAGGCGCTGGGCCTGGGCGAACCGCCCCTCGTGCAGTACTGGAAATGGCTGGTCCAGGTCGGCTGGATCGAGCCCAAGGTCTTCATCGACTGGCTGACCCGCGAAAGCTGGCTGCTGGGCTGGCTGCCCGACACGCAGCTGTACAACGGCGAGTTGCGCGTGATCTCGTGGCAGACCCGCAGCCCGGTCATGGACATCGTGATCCAGCGCATTCCGCAGACGCTGTGGGTTGTGGGCATCGCCTACCTGGTGGCGATCCTGGTCGCCCTGCCCATCGGCATCTATTCCGCCTACCGCCAGTATTCGGTCTTCGATCAGGCCGGCACCTTCGTCACGATGGTAGGGTTCTCGATCCCGCCCTTCTTCACCGGACCGCTGCTCATCGTGATCTTCTCTGTCCAGCTGGGCTGGTTCCCCTCGATCTATGACACGACCCATGTCGTCAACGACTGGGCCAGCTTCAAGGTCCAGCTGCAGCAGATGATCATGCCGGTCATGGTGCTCGCGTTCCAGATCACCGCGCAGCTGTCGCGCTACATGCGCGCCTCGACGCTGGACAACCTCAACCAGGATTACGTCCGCACCGCCCGCGCCAAGGGCCTGTCCGAGGCGGTCGTCGTCATGTCCCACGTGGTCCGCAACTCGATGATCCCGGTCGTCACGGTGATCGCGCTGGGCATCCCGTCGATCTTTGGCGGCGCCATTATCACCGAGAACGTGTTCAAGGTGAACGGTATCGGCCAGTTGCTGATCACCGCGCTGTTTGCCAACGACCTGCCCATGGTCATGACGCTGACCTTCATCTTTGCCGTGCTGATCGTGATGTTCAACCTGATCGCAGACGTCCTCTACGGCGTACTCGACCCGAGGATCCGCTATGACTGAGCCCGTTCCCGCCACCCCCTCGCCGATCGAGGCGCTGAAGGACAAGGAACCGTCAAAGGCGCCCCGCAGCCAGTGGAAGGACGTCTGGGACCAGTTGCGCCACCACAAGGGCGCGATGTTCGGCGGCAGCTTCCTGATCTTCATCACGCTCGCGGTACTGCTCGGCCCCTATATCTGGCAGGTCGACCCGCAGAAACTCGACATCCGCAACAAGGACATGCGGCCGATCTACCACCTGCTGTGGGATTCAGACGCCAAGGCCGCGTGGTCGAAACCGCTGGGCTCGGACCAGCTGGGCCGCGACAACCTTGCGCAGATGCTGGCGGGCGGCCGCGCCTCGATGGCGGTGGGCTGGGCGGCGATGGTGCTGTCGCTGCTGATCGGCACGCTGATCGGCGTGCTGGCGGGCTATTTCAAGCGGCTCGACGGGTTGCTCATGCGCACCACGGACCTGTTTCTGGCGCTGCCCATCCTGCCGCTGCTGCTAGTCGCGGTGACGTTGTTCCGCCAGCCCCTGCGATCCAGTTTCGGCCCCGAGGGCGGCATGTTCATCCTGATCGTGACGGTGATCGCCATCACCTCGTGGATGCCCACGGCGCGGATCGTGCGCGGCGACATCCTTGCCATCAAGGAGCGCGAGTTCGTCCTCGCGGCGCGGTCCATCGGCACCACCAGCGGCAAGATCATCCGGCGGCACCTGCTGCCCAACGTGCTGTCGCCGATCATGGTCTCGGCCGCGCTGGGTCTGGCCACCGCGATCATCACGGAATCGGCGCTGTCCTTCCTGGGCGTCGGCTTTCCATCGGACTTCCCCACCTGGGGCAAGATGCTGGCCGACGCGGTGCAGCGGATGGAGCAGTTCCCCGAACGGGTGCTGCTGCCCGGCATCGCGATCTCGCTGACGGTGCTCAGCGTCAACTACCTCGGCGACGGGTTGCGCGACGCGCTCGATCCGCGCATCCGGGGGCGCTGAGGGCGAAACCGCCAAATAAGAACGGGTGTCGGCGCGTCCCAAGGGGCGCGCCGATCGCGTTTCGCGACACCCGGGACCAACGGAACGGACATTTCGCGGCGATGCCGCATATCGGGAAACTGTTCTGCTATGCTCTGGCGAGCAGCCTGGGCACAGCCTTGAAACAGGGGCTTTTCCGGCGCATCTGGGAAAAATTCCGCAACCGGAGAGTTCCCATGTTCGAATCCCTCGGCTTCGAGACCCTGACCGCCCCGCAAGTCGCCGTCTTCTTCGCGCTAGCGCTGGGCGCCCTGTTCGGCCTGCTGGCAGAGCGGACGAAGTTCTGTTTCCGCCGCGGGCTGGTGGGCGAGGACCGCAGGCAGGCACTGGGCGTCTGGCTGACCGCGCTGGCGGTGGCGATCCTTGGCACGCAAGGCGCCGTGGCCGCCGGGCTGATCGATTTCGCCGACCACCGCCTGTTGGTCTCGGACCTGCCCGTCGCGGCGATCCTGCTGGGCGGCGTGCTGTTCGGCGCGGGCATGGTGCTGGCGCGCGGCTGCGCATCGCGGCTGACGGTGCTCGCGGGCAGCGGCAACCTGCGCGCGCTGACCGTGCTGGCGGTCTTCGCCATCGTGGCCCATGCCACGCTGAAGGGGGTTCTGGCCCCGCTCCGCTCCGCGCTGGGCGCCTACACGATCCCGCTGGGAGACGGCGCGAGCCTCGCCGCACTGCCCGGCGGCGCGCCGGTGGTGGCGGCGCTGCTGGCGCTCGCCGCCCTGGCCTATGCGCTGCGCTCGGGCAACCGTCCCGGCACACTGATCGGCGCCGCCGCGCTGGGCGCGCTGGTGCCGCTGGGCTGGGTCAGCACGGGCTTTGTCCTCTATGACGATTTCGACCCGGTCGCTCTGCAAAGCCTCAGCTTCACGTCGCCCTGGGCCGAGGGCCTGTTCTGGGCGGTGGCCTCGACCTCGATCCCGGCCAGCTTCGGCGTCGGGCTGATCGGCGGCGTCATTGGCGGCGCGGCCCTGTCCGCGCTGGCCTCTGGCCGGTTCCAGTGGCAGAGCTTCACCTCGCCGCGCGAAACCGGGCGCTACCTGTCCGGCGCGGTGCTGATGGGTATCGGCGGCGTGCTGGCCGGCGGCTGCACCGTGGGCGCTGGCCTTGCCGGCATCCCCACCCTCTCGGCGGCCGCACTGCTGGCGCTGCTGGCCATCGCCGCCGGTGGCCTCGCCACCAACGCGGCTCTCGCGTCGCGCGAACCGCGCGCCTGGGCGCATCCAGCCGAGTAACGCGATCGTCGATACGGCAGGACGCGGCCCGGATCCCACTCCGGGCCGCTTCGCATTTCTCCGGTTCCAAGATACCAAGGGGGAGTCGCCCGTAAGGGCGATGGGGGCAGAGCTCCCGGCCTGCGCGGCCCAAGCGCAAACTTTCCTGCGCGCCGCAGGCGCACTGCTGGATCACCCCTTCACATGTCGGGGCCGGCGGACTCCACGTGGTGCCGGATGCGCCGGATCATCGCCCAGACCAGCAGCACCACTGGCACCGTGGCCATCGCCGTCAGCAGCCCCTTGCTGACCCCCAGAACATCGCCCAGCGGATACAGAAGGTAGCCCGCCAGCGAGACCGCGTAGTAGCTGATCGCCACCACCGACAGCCCCTCGACCGTCTTTTGCAGTTGCAACTGCAACTCGGCCCGCTTGTTCATGCTTTCCAGCAGTTGCTGGTTCTGCGCCGAGCGGTGCACCTCGACCCGGGTGCGCAGCAGGTCGGCGGCGCGGGTGGCCCGGCCCGCCATGCTGGCCAGCCGGTTCTCGGCGGATTTCACCGTGCGCATCGCGGGGTCGTAGCGCCGCATCATGAATTCGGCAAAGGTCTGCCGCCCGGCAAAACGTTCCTCGCGCAGCACTTCGATGCGCTGGCCGACAATGGCCTCATAGGCGCCGGTCGCGCCGAGGCGAAAGGCCACCTGCGCCGACAGGCTCTCCAGTTCCGCAGACACCGACAGCAGCGCCTTGAGCGTCTCCTCCTCGGCGCCGCCATGGGTCATCACGTCCATCAATCGGGTCAGTTCCTCGTCGATCTCGCCCATCCGCGACCCGATCGCGCGGACCCGGGAAAAGCCCAGCATGGACATGGTCTTGTAGGTCTCGATCTCGCACAGGCGCTGGACGATCCGTCCCACCCGCCGCTCGCCGATGCCATCGCGGGCAAAGACGGCAAAGCGCAGGTGCCCGGCCGGATCGATGCGGAAATCGCCCGCCACCACGGCCTCGTCGTCGATCACCCGGCTGACCGCCACGCTTTCCGGCACGAACCAGTCGTCCAGCGCGCGGCCGATCTGCGCCTCGTCGGGCCGCTTCTGCACCCGGATCATCGCCGAGGTCACGCGGACGCCGGGCGCCGCGTTCAGCCAGTCCTCGGGGAAGACCTCGAAATCGGTCGGATCAAAGGGCCGCTCGCCCACGCCCGACAGGAACACCGTGTAGGTCACGAATTCCGTGTGCTGTTCCCATTTCAGCACGTGCTGCCCGATCCGACCGGAGAAATGCGTGGCGCCCGGCTGCGGATGCGCTGTGCCATAGCGGTCCAGCAATGCGGTCAGATGCTCGAGGTCCAGCGCCCGGTCGCGCCCGGCGGCGTTCTTGGCCTTCTTGACCGCAAGGTAGACCGCCCGGCACGGCGCCGAGAGCGAGGGAAAGGGCCGGGCGTGCAGTTCGTTGGCAAGCCGGTAGCGGAGCGGGTGGTCCTGAATGGGCGGCATCGACGGCATCCCCTTGCGTTTACCCGCAACCTATCGCTGGGCGCCGGATTGTAAAGCGAAAAATCAAGCCGTTTCAACGTGTTACGGGGATGCAACGGTATACCGCACACACCGGCTCGCAAAATCCCGGCATTTCATGGGCTTACGCCGCGGCGCGGCGATAGCGGCTGCTCATGGTGTAATCCTTGCGCGGGCCGCGAACGCGCCAGGTGCAAGACCAGTCGGGCCAGGCCGAGAAATCGTAATCCGCGTCGTATTGGTCGGGGTCGCACCAATGTGCGGCCTGCCCGCCCTCGGGCGGCACCGCGTGAAAGAACCGCCCGTCGTCAAAGCGCACCGACAGGTCCGCCGCCCACAGGTAGCGCCGCTCGGCCTGGAAGGCGCCCTGCCCCGGCAGGATCAGCGTGCCGCTTTCCAGGCAGATCGCGCCATCGCCTTCGGTCCACCATGTGGCGCGTCCCTCGAACCGGGCGGCAGAGCCATCGGCGTGGCGGATGTCCCGCGCGATCTGCCAATCGCCCAGGAAATCCGCCAGTTGCCTGCGCCTCGCCTGCCCGTCCATGCCCTGCCCGCCTCCGTTCCGACGCCCGCCACCCTGCCCCGCCTCAGCGCCGGGTTCAACGCCGCGACCGGGGCAGATCGGCGCAAACCGGGGCATGCAGGCGTCGCGGCCCTTGTGGCGCGGGGCCGTGCGGCCTATGACGCCCGCGTTCCCGCTTCAGGAGGCTGCCCGATGATCCCCCGCTATTCCCGCCCCGACATGGTCGCCATCTGGTCGCCCGAGACCAAGTTCCGCATTTGGTTCGAGATCGAGGCCCATGCCTGCGACGCACAGGCCGCGCTGGGCGTGATCCCCAAGGCCAATGCCGAGGCCGTCTGGAAGGCGAAGGACGTGGAGTTCGACGTCGCCCGCATCGACGAGATCGAGGCCGTGACCAAGCACGACGTCATCGCCTTCCTGACCCACCTCGCCGAGATCATCGGCAATGACGAGGCGCGGTTCGTCCACCAGGGCATGACCTCGTCGGACGTGCTGGACACCACGCTGAACGTGCAGCTGGTCCGCGCCGCCGACATCCTACTGGCCGACATGGACAAGGTCCTCGACGCGCTCAAGCGCCGCGCCTACGAGCACAAGGACACCGTCCGCATCGGCCGCAGCCACGGCATCCACGCGGAACCGACAACGATGGGCCTGACCTTCGCCCGCTTCTATGCCGAGATGGACCGCGGCCGTCAGCGTCTGCTGCGCGCCCGCGAAGAGGTGGCGACCGGTGCGATTTCCGGCGCGGTCGGCACCTTCGCCAATATCGACCCGGCGGTCGAGGACCATGTCTGCAAGATGATGGGCCTGACGCCCGAGCCGATCAGCACGCAGGTCATCCCGCGCGACCGGCACGCCATGTTCTTTGCCACGCTGGGCGTCATCGCCTCGAGCATCGAGAACATCGCCATCGAGATTCGCCACATGCAGCGCACCGAGGTTCTGGAAGCCGAGGAATTCTTCTCGAAGGGTCAGAAGGGCTCCAGCGCCATGCCGCACAAGCGCAACCCGGTGCTGACCGAGAACCTGACCGGCCTCGCCCGGCTGGTGCGCATGGCGGTGATCCCGGCGATGGAGAACGTGGCGCTCTGGCACGAACGCGACATCTCGCACAGCTCGGTCGAGCGCGCCATCGGCCCCGACGCCACCGTCACGCTGGATTTCGCGCTGAACCGTCTGGCCGGCGTGATCGACAAGCTGGTGGTCTATCCCGAGACCATGATCAAGAACATGAACAAGTTCCGCGGGCTGGTGATGTCGCAGCGGGTGCTGCTGGCGCTGACGCAGGCGGGCGTCAGCCGCGAGGACGCCTATTCCCTCGTCCAGCGCAACGCGATGAAGGTCTGGGAACAGGGCAAGGACTTCAAGACCGAGCTGCTGGCCGACGAGGACGTGCGCAAGGCGCTGTCGGCGGAAGAGATCGAGGAGAAGTTCGACCTCGGCTATCACACCAAGCATGTCGACACGATCTTTGCCCGGGTTTTCGGCACCAGTTGACGGGGTCGTGAGGACCGGCGGGAATCCTTTTTGACGCAAGGGAAACCCGTGCTACCTTGCCGGTATCCAATCAGGGAGATGCTGATGAAAATGAAGGTTCTCGTGACGACCGCCCTGCTGGCATTGACGCCGGCACTGGCTTTCGCCGCCTGCGGCCATGAGCAGCAGGCCATGTCTTGTGCCGATGGCACGGTCTATGACGCCGCCACCGGCAGCTGCAAGGTGGTCACAGGCTGACACGCCCGCCATTCGGGTGTTGTCCGACAGGCGGCCTTCGGGCCGCCTTGTTCTTTTTCCGGGGCCGCTTTCCGGCCCGGCGCGCGGCGCTATCTGGTCGCGCATCGCTGAACAGGAGATGGCCCATGACCCTTTTCAAGACGGCGCTTGTCGCCGCATTTCTGCCCGTGATGGCGCTTGCCGCCGGATCGGACAGCACCTCGGCCCCGCAGCCGCCGCAATGCACCGATGGCAAGGTCTGGGACACCCAGAGCCAAAGCTGCGTCACTCCCAAGGATGCGCGGCTGGACGATGACGAGCGGATGCGTGCGATCCGCGCCTATGCCTATGACGGCCAGCTGGATGTCGCCTCGGCGATTCTCGACGCGATGGCCGATCCGCAGGCCGACATGGTGCTGACCTATCGCGGCTTTGTCGCCCGCAAGGCGGGCCGGATGGACGACGCGGCGCGCTGGTATGACGCCGCGCTGGTGCAGAACCCCGACAACCACCTGGCGCGCAGCTATCGCGCACAGGGCTGGGTCGAGACCGGCCGCGTGGACGAGGCGCGCGCCGAGCTGACGCAGATCCGCGTGCGCGGCGGGCGCGGCACCTGGGCCGAGGTCTCGCTGCGGCTGACGCTGGACCGCGGGCGCGGCTATTCCTACTGACGACCGGTCGGGCGGCGCGAATTCCGCCGCCCGACCGCCACGGGCTTAACCGAACCGAAACCAGCCCGGCGCTATCCGTTTACCAAGGCGGCAGAGTCCGCCGCGCCTGACGGAGCCCGCGCCATGACCAACCTCACCGCCTTTGCCCCTGCCCTGCCCGTGCCGGGGCGCGGCCCCGGCGGCCTGTCGCGCAAGGCGAAGGCCGCGATCATCGTGCAGTTCCTGCTGAACGAGGGGGCGGATGTGCCGCTGTCCTCGCTGCCCGAGGAACAGCAGGCGGAACTGACCCTGCTGCTGGGCAACATGCGCTACATCGACCGCGAGACGCTGAACACCGTCCTGCAGGAATTCACCGACGAGCTTGAACGCGTCGGCCTGTCCTTTCCCGGCGACATGGCAGGCGCGCTGGACGCGCTTGACGGCAAGATCAGCGCCCGCACCGCGATGCGCCTGCGCAAAGAGGCCGGCGTGCGCCAGACCGGCGACCCCTGGAGCCGGATCAACGCGCTGACGGTGGGACGGCTGGTCGAGATGGTCGAAAGCGAATCCGTCCAGATCGCGGCGGTGATGATGTCCAAGATCGACGTGGCCAAGGCGGCCGAGGTGCTGGCGAAACTGCCCGGCGACCGGGCGCGGCGCATTTCCTATGCAGTATCGATGACTGCAGGCGTGACCCCCGACGCGGTCGACCGCATCGGCCTGTCGCTGGCCGCGCAGTTGGATGCCGTGCCGCCGCAGGCCTTCAAGGCGCAGCCCCCCGAACGTCTGGGCGCGATCCTCAACTATAGCACATCAACGACGCGCGACGAACTGCTCGCCTCGCTGGAACAGGAGGACGCGGCCTTTGCCGAGGCGGTGCGCAAGTCGATCTTCACCTTCGCCAACATCCCGCAGCGTCTGAAGGCCACGGACGTGCCCAAGATCACCCGCGACGTGCCGCCGGACGTGCTGGCCACAGCCATCGCCGGCGCCACCAGCGACGAGGACCGCAAGGCGGTGGACTTCATCCTCGGGAACATGTCGCGCCGCATGGCAGACAACCTGCGGGAAGAGGCCGACGCCAAGGGCGCGGTCAAGCAGAAGCTCGCCGAAAAGGCCATGACGCAGATCGTCAACACGATCCGCGAACTGGTCAACGGCGGCGAGATCGAGTTCCGCAAGGAAGAGGAGGACGAGCAGGACTGACCCCGCGCCGGACCCTGCGGGACTTGCCCGCCAAAGGCACCTCGCCTAGAACGGCCCGACGGAACGGCGAGGCCCGGCCTTGAGCAAGAAGAACGCGCAATCCAAGGAAGACGACCGCGGCGGCTGGGGCGACTGGCTGAGCGACCTTGCGCTGCGCGGCCTCATCGGCGCGGTGCAGCTATTGCCTGTCCGGCCGCGCATGGACCTGGTCGGCTGGATCGTGCGCCGGGTCATCGCGCCGCCGCTGGGCTGGTACGACCGGGTCGAGGCGAATCTCGATCATGTCTGGCCCGGCACCCCGCCCGCGGAAAAGCGCCGCATCGCCACTGCCGCGATCGACAACCTTGGCCGCGCGATAATCGAGAATTACGACCCGCAGGAAATGAAGCGCCGCGGCGCGGCCTATCCGGTCACGGGCCCCGGCCTGCCCGCGCTCGAATCCGCCGCCGCCGAAGCCCGCCCCGTGCTGCTGATCTCCGGCCATTACGGCAGCCCGGTCTGCGCCCGCAGCGCCCTGATCGCCCGAGGGTTCCAGGTGGCGGGCCTGCTGCGGCCGCTGTCCAACCCCTATTCCAATGCGCGCTACATCCAGAACTACCGCGACGTGGGCGACCCCGTCTTCGTCCAGGGACGGCGCGGCACGATGGACCTGCTGCGCCACATCCGCGACGGCGGCATCGCCGCCATGGCCTTCGACGTGTTCGAAAGCTCGGGGCCCGCCATCGACTTTCTCGGCAAGCCCGCGCCCACAGCCCTGTCACCGGCGGAAATCGCGATCAAGACCGGCGCGCTACTGATCCCCTATTTCGGCATCCGCCGCGCCGACCGCTTTGGCTTTGACACCGTGATCGAGGAACCGGTCCCGCATGGCGAGCCGATCGACATGATGCGCGAGGTCACGCAAAGGCTGGAGGCGCGGATAAAGGCCGATCCCGGCCAGTGGATGTGGACCCACCGCCGCTGGAAGCCCGCCCGTCAGCGCAAGCGCGCCGCCGCAAGGATGGGGCCGTAACGGCGTTCCTGGAGCAAGACGACAACCGCGTCCCCGCCCGTCAGCGGCAGCACCGCCTCGAACGGGGTGCGTCCGTCCCAGGTGCCCGCGTTGCTCCACTCCGTCACGATATGCGTGTAGGACAGGTTCCGCCCGGCATTCTCGCCGGTGGCGATCGGCACGGTCTTGCCCTCGGCATAGCGCACCAGCATCACGTCCGACGGCGCGACCCCGGCGGGATCGATGGGACGCGCACGGATCGTCAGCCTGTCGCCGCTGCGCGAGATGTCCAGGTCAACGACCGCCGGCAGGTCGGCATGGCGGCGGATCAGGTCCGCCACCTTCATCGAGCGCGAGCCCACCACGTCATCCCTGCCGCCGATCACCATCTGCGGCGTGTAGATGCGCCAGTTGCCGGCGCGGGCATAGGCCTTTTGCCGATGGGTGTTCTCGGGCCGGGCGAACACATCCTTCCAGCCGATATAGTCCCAATAGTCGACGTGGTAGGCCAGCGGAATCACGTCCTCGACCCCGGCCAGTTCGGCCAGCAGCGCATCGGCCGGCGGGCAGGAGGAACAGCCCTGCGAGGTGAAAAGCTCGACCACCACGGGGCGGTCGTCTGCGGCCAATGCGCCCGACATGGCCGTCCAGATCGCGGCCGCAAAGATGATCGCCCTGTGCATGTCGTGCTCGATTCCCCGTTTCGTGCAGGTCTTTTTCCTATGCTTGGCACGTTGAAATGAACAATCAATGTTTTGCGAGAGGTCGTGACGCGCGACAATCCTGCCGACTTAGTGTGCAATGGTATACAAAAATCGTCGCACCCCCCTTGATCGGTGGCGGACCTTGGGGCAGATAGCGCGCAAGACATCCCGCAATCCGAACTCAGGGAGGCAAGCATGCCCATTACCGTCGGTCAGGACAGCGCCAAGACGCGCAAGACCCTCTCCGCTGGCGGCAAGACCGTCGCCTATTACTCGATCCCCGCGGCCGAGGCGGCCGGGCTCGGCGATTTCTCGAAACTGCCCGCCGCGCTGAAGGTGGTGCTCGAGAACATGCTGCGCTTCGAGGACGGCAAGACCGTCAACCTCGATGATATCCGCGCCTTCTCGGACTGGGCGAAGAACGGTGGCAAGGGCGACCGGGAACTGGCCTATCGCCCCGCGCGCGTGCTGATGCAGGACTTCACCGGCGTTCCGGCGGTGGTCGACCTGGCCGCGATGCGCGACGGCATCAAGGCGCTGGGCGGCGACCCGCAAAAGATCAACCCGCTGAACCCGGTCGACCTGGTCATCGACCACTCGGTGATGATCGACGAGTTCGGCAACCCGCGCGCCTTCCAGATGAACGTGGACCGCGAGTATGAGCGGAACATGGAGCGGTATACCTTCCTCAAGTGGGGCCAGAACGCGTTCGACAACTTCCGCGTGGTGCCCCCGGGCACCGGCATCTGCCACCAGGTGAACCTGGAATACCTGGCGCAGACCGTCTGGACCGACACGGATCAGAACGGCGAGACGGTGGCCTACCCCGACACGCTGGTGGGCACCGACAGCCACACGACGATGGTCAACGGCATGGCCGTCCTGGGCTGGGGCGTCGGCGGGATCGAGGCCGAGGCCGCGATGCTGGGCCAGCCGATCTCGATGCTGATCCCCGAGGTCGTCGGCTTCAAGCTGACCGGCCGGATGATCGAGGGCACCACCGGCACCGACCTGGTGCTGAAGGTCGTCGAGATGCTGCGCAAGAAGGGCGTGGTCAGCAAGTTCGTCGAGTTCTACGGCGAAGGTCTGGATCACCTGCCGCTGGCAGACCGTGCGACCATCGCCAACATGGCGCCGGAATACGGCGCGACCTGCGGCTTCTTCCCGATTGACGACGAGACGCTGCGCTACCTGCGCAACACCGGCCGCGACGAGGACCGGATCTCTCTGGTCGAGGCCTATGCCAAGGAGAACGGCTTCTGGCGCGGCGCGGACTACGCGCCGGTCTATACCGACACGCTGGAACTCGACATGGGCACCATCGTGCCCGCCATCTCGGGGCCGAAGCGTCCGCAGGATTACATCGCGCTCGACAAGGCCTCTTCGGCCTTCGGCGCCTATATCCGCGGCCAGCGCGAGGGCAAGGCACCCGCCGCCAAGGAAGCCGCCCGCTGGGAGGGTGAAGGCGGCCACACTGCGCCGGTCGACATTCCGGGCGACGAGGGCCACCACAAGCGCGGTTACGTCAAGACCGACGAGCATGGTTACCAGCTGCATGACGGCTCGATCGTGATCGCCTCGATCACCTCCTGCACCAACACGTCGAACCCCTACGTGATGATCGGCGCGGGCCTGGTGGCGCGCAAGGCGGCGGAACGCGGCCTGACGCGCAAGCCCTGGGTCAAGACCTCGCTGGCGCCGGGAAGCCAGGTGGTGTCGGCCTATCTCGAGGCCGCCGACCTGCAGAAGGATCTCGATGCGGTGGGTTTCAACCTGGTGGGCTATGGCTGCACCACCTGCATCGGCAACTCGGGCCCGCTGGCGCCCGAGATCAGCAAGTGCATCAATGAGAACGACCTGATCGCCACCGCGGTCCTGTCCGGCAACCGCAACTTCGAGGGCCGGATTTCCCCCGACGTGCGCGCCAACTACCTGGCCTCGCCGCCGCTGGTCGTGGCCTATGCGCTGGTGGGCGACATGAATGTCGACATCACCACGGCGTCGCTGGGCAAGGACAAGGACGGCAACGACGTCTACCTCAAGGACATCTGGCCGACCGCCAAGGAAGTCGCCGACCTCGTCGAGCAGACCGTGACACGCCAGGCGTTCCAGTCGAAATACGCCGACGTGTTCAAGGGCGATGAAAAGTGGCAGGGAGTCTCGGTTCCGCAGCAGGAAACCTATGACTGGCCGTCGACCTCGACCTATGTCCAGAACCCGCCCTATTTCCAGGGCATGTCGCCAGAGCCAGGCACGATCTCGAACATCGAGGGCGCGCGAGTGCTGGCACTGCTGGGCGACATGATCACCACCGACCACATCAGCCCGGCCGGTTCCTTCAAGGATACGACGCCCGCCGGCCAGTACCTGATCGAACGCCAGGTGCCCCAGCGCGAGTTCAACTCCTACGGATCGCGCCGCGGCAACCACGAGATCATGATGCGCGGCACCTTCGCCAACATCCGCATCAAGAACGAGATGCTGGACGGCGTCGAAGGCGGCTATACCAAGGGTCCGGATGGAAAGCAGACCTCGATCTTCGAGGCCGCAATGGCTTACCAGGCGGCCGGCATCCCGCTGGTGATCTTCGGCGGAGAGCAGTATGGCGCGGGCTCCTCGCGCGACTGGGCTGCCAAGGGCACGGCGCTGCTGGGCGTCAAGGCCGTTGTCGCCGAGAGCTTCGAGCGCATCCACCGTTCGAACCTGGTGGGCATGGGCGTCATCCCGTTCGAGTTCACCGGCGGCGACACGCGCAAGTCGCTGGGCCTGAAGGGGGACGAGACGATCTCGATCCACGGGCTCGACGACGTCAAGCCGCTGCAGGACACGCCCTGCACGATCACCTACGCGGACGGCTCGACCAAGGAAATCACGCTCAAGTGCCGGATCGATACGGCGATCGAGCGCGAATATGTCGAGCATGGCGGCGTGCTGCACTATGTGCTGCGCAACCTCGCCAAGGCGGCCTGACCCGCCATCCCATGACACGCGAAAGGCGGGCCAATCGGCCCGCCTTTTTCGTTTCCGACCGGCCTCAGTCCGCGTCGGGCAGCGGGGCGAGGCTGCGCAGGTAGAGGATGATGGCGCTGACGTCGTCAGGCTTCATCTGCGCGAAATAGCCGAAGGGCATTGGCGGCAGCATCGGGCTGCCATCGGCATGTCTGCCCTCGGTGATCATGGCCCGCAGCTGGTCGTCGCTATATCCCGCGATCCCGTCCTCGTGCGGCGTCAGGTTGGCCGCGACCGAGGTGCCCCACGGCCCGTGGAACTCGAACCCGCCGGCGCCCAGATGCGTCTCGAACATCGGCCCGGCCTCGTTCATCGGGGTGTGGCATTCCATGCAATGCGCCACCGGCCCGGCAAGGTAGGCGCCGTATTCCACCGTGACCCCCTCGACCGGGTGGGCGACGCGTTCGACCGGCGGGCCCCAGGCGGGCGGCAACGGGATGTTGTAGACGCTGGTGCCGGGATCGTTTTCGACCGCAGGGATGGTGCGCAAATACAGCGCGATGCTTCCGACGTCGTCATCCGACAGGCCGCGATACATGAGGAAAGGCATGGGCGGGCCGATCACGCTGCCATCCGGGCGGATGCCCTCGCGGATCGCACGGATCAGGTCCGCGTCGCTCCACCCTGCAACCCGACCGCCCGAGGTGATATTCGGTGCGATGGCCTTGAAGGCCGGGTTTTCCTCGACCAGGCGCCCCGCCAGGTTGCGGGTCATGTCGAACCCCTCGGGCCCGAAGGGCGAGTGGCAATTGCCGCAACCCGCAGGTCCCTCGACAAGGTATCTGCCCCGCTCCACGGACGGGTCCGCCGCCAGCGAGCCGGCACACAGGGTTGAAAGAACAATGGAAATGGTCAGGTGTCGCATGATGTCCTCCGCGCACAAACACGGACATCCTACGCCTCATTTCCCGAGTCGCGTAAATTTTGATCGTTCAGTCGGCCAGCGCCTGTTCCAGCGCCGGAACGAAGCGTTGTTCATAGTCTGACCCCACCAGAGGCCCGACGAACTTGAACAGGACGGTTCCGTCGCCGCCGACGATGAAGGTCTCGGGCGGGCCGGTCACGCCCCAGTCGATGGCCGTGCGACCGGCGGGGTCGAAGGCCACGGCCAGGAACGGGTTGCCGTCATCGGCCAGGTAGCTGCGGGCGTTGCCTTCCTGGTCCTTGAAGTTCACGCCGACGATGCGGATGCCCTGGTCTGCCATCTCCAGCAGCTTCGGATGTTCGGCGCGGCAGGGCGGGCACCAGCTGGCCCAGAAATTGACCAGCGTCACCTCGCCCGAGGTCAGCATCTCGCGCGTGATCGGATCGTATCCGGGCAGCGCCACGTCGGTCATGGCCGGTGCTGGCTTGCCCTCGAATTTCGATTCCAGCCGGTCGGCGCCCTCGCGATGCATCCCGAAAAAGGCCAGTGCCGCGAAGGCCGCGAACATCAGTGGCGGCAGGACCATCAGCGGCGAGATCTTAGCCATTCTTCACGCGCTCCTCGATCCGGTCCAGGTCGCGCTTGACCTTGCGCGCGCGCGCCACGCTGAGGGCCACCAGCGCCACGATCAGCGCGATGGAGACGGCATAGGACGACAGCACGTAGACCGCGTATTTTCCAAGGTCGGGCATCATGCCATCCGCTCCCGCGCGATCAGCGCCCGCGCCCGGCGCGCCCGGATTTCCGTCTGCGTCCGCAGGAAGACCAGCGCGATGAACAGCAACACAAAGCCCGCGATGCAGACCAGCAGCGGATACCAGAAGATGTCGGCCACGTTCTCTTCCTTGTCCATCGACAGCGACGCGCCCTGGTGCAGCCCCTGGTTCCAGAAGTTCACGGCATAGCGCGACAGCACCGCAAAGACCGATCCGACCAGGCAGAGGATCGAGGTCAGGTCTGCCGCCGTGTCGTCATTCTCGATGGCGGACCAGAGCGCCATGTAGCCGAGATAGAACAGGAACAGGATCAGGAACGAGGTCAGACGCGGATCCCAGGCCCACCAGGTGCCCCACATCGGCTGACCCCAGATCGCCCCGGTGGCCAGCGCGATCACCGTCATCACCGCGCCCACCGGGGCGGCGGCGCGGGCGGCCAGCGCGCTGACATGGTGGCGGCGCACGATCCAGATCAGCGAGGCGACCAGCATCATCAGCCAGGCGTTGATCGCCATCAGAGCGGACGGCACGTGCAGGTAGATGATCTTGACGGTCGAGCCCTGGCGGAAATCCTCGGGGGTAAAGAAGAAGCCCCAGACCAGCCCGCCGACGAGGCTGACCACGGCGGCGACGCTCAGCCACGGCAAGAGCTTGTCCGTGGTCCGGATGAACTTGACCGGATTGGCATATTCCCAGATCGACATGGGCCTCCCCTTACCCAAACCCGCGCATGGTTACACCTCAAATATCCACCGGGTGCAATATGACGCGGGCTCTCAGGCGATCAATTCGAAGCGGGTCACGTCCACCATGCCCCGGTCGGTGATCTTGAGCGCGGGGATCACCGGCAGGGCAAGGAAGGCCAGTTGCAGGAACGGCTCTTCCAGCGTGACGCCCAGCGACTGCGCCGCCTTGCGCAGGTCGACCAGCCGGTCGCGCACCTCCTCGAAGGTTCCGAGGCTCATCAATCCGGCAACCGGCAGCGCCAGTTCCGCCAAAACCTGCCCGTCACGGGTGACGACGAACCCGCCCTCGATCTCGCCCAGCCGGTTCGCCGCCAGCGCCATGTCGGCATAGTCGACGCCGACGCAGGCGATGTTGTGATGGTCATGGCAGACGGTCGAGGCGATGGCCCCGGCCTGCAACCCGAACCCCCGCACGAACCCGCAGGCGATGTTGCCGTTCTTGCCGTGCCGCTCCACAACCGCAATGCGCGACAGGTCGCGGGCCGGGTCGGGCCGCTTGTCGCCATCCTCGATCGGGATGTCCTCGTGCAGGTGGTCGGTCAGGATCTGCCCCTGCCGGATGCCGATCACGTCGGTCTCGGTCTTGTTGCCGGTCGTGCGGAAATCCTG
Source organism: Thetidibacter halocola (assembly GCF_018224955.1). Classification (GTDB taxonomy): domain Bacteria; phylum Pseudomonadota; class Alphaproteobacteria; order Rhodobacterales; family Rhodobacteraceae; genus Thetidibacter; species Thetidibacter halocola. Next base: position 11,916 of record NZ_JAGTUU010000003.1, on the reverse strand, counting down.
CGCCGTGACCTTGGGCGCCTTGACGGAATGGCGCCCCACCGGCTCCACCCACCCACGCGCAACAAAGGCCGCGTCGTCGACCACGACGCCCCCCGCGATCACCAGCCGCGCGTGGCAACCCTCGAGGCTGTCGAGCGCCACGATATCCGCCCGCTTGCCCGGCGCGATCATGCCCCGGTCCTTCAACCCGAACGCCTCCGCCGCCGATAGCGTCGCCGCGCGATAGGCGGCCAGCGGCGGCGTGCCCAACGCGATCAGCGTGCGGATCATGTAGTCAAGATGCCCGTGTTCCGCGATGTCCAGCGGGTTCCGGTCGTCGGTGCACAGGCACATGTAGGGCGCCGTGCGCTCGGTCAGCAAAGGTTGCAGCGCGTGCATGTCCTTCGAGACGGACCCCTCGCGGATCAGCACGCGCATCCCCTTGCGCAGCTTCTCCAGCGCCTCGGCAGCAGAGGTCGCCTCGTGTTCGGTCCGGATGCCGGCGGCGACGTAAGCGTTCAGATCCTTGCCCGACAGCAGCGGGCAATGCCCGTCCACATGCCCGCCCTCGAACAGGCGCAGCTTGTCCATCGCCTGAGGATCGCGATGTATCACACCGGGATAATTCATGAATTCCGCCATGCCGATGCCCGAGGGATGGTCGCGCAACTTCGCCAGGTCCTCGGCCAGCAACTCGGCCCCCGCCGTCTCCATATGCGTGGACGGCACACAGGAGGACAGCTGCACGCGGATATCCATCAGCGTGTGTTCGCTGGCCTTCTGGAAATAACGGATGCCCTCGACCCCCACCACGTTGGCGATCTCGTGCGGGTCACAGATGGCGGTCGTGATGCCGCGCGGCGCGACGCAGCGGTCGAACTCAAACGGCGTGATGCAGGAGGATTCGATGTGCAGATGCGTGTCGATAAAGCCCGGCAGCAGGATCAGCCCCGAGACGTCGATCACCCGCCGCCCCTCGTAGGCGTCCATGATCCCCACGATCATGTCGCCGCAGATCGCCACGTCGCCCTCCAGCATCTCGCCGGTTATCAGGTCGAAGATGCGGCCGCCGCGCAGCACGATATCCGCCGGCTCGTCCCCGCGCCCTTGCGCGATGCGCTGTTCCAAATCCGCCATGACACCCTCCGCCAAACGCCTTTCCCCAGCATGGCGCACCAGCGTGACAGGGGAAAGACCGCCCGCGCCTTTTCCCTTCCCTTCGCGCGGCACCGCCGTATGGTGTCGCAAATTCCGACGCGAGGCCCAACCATGAAGACGATCTATGTGCTGAACGGCCCCAACCTGAACCTGCTGGGCAAGCGCCAGCCCGAGATCTACGGGCACGAGACGCTGGAGGATGTGGAACGCCTCTGCGCCGCAGCCTGCCCCGACAGCCACACGATCCGCCTGTTGCAATCGAACCACGAGGGCCAGATCATCGACTGGATCCACGAGGCGCGCGAGGCAGCCTGCGGCATCGTCATTAACCCCGCAGCCTACACGCATACCTCGGTCGCGATCCTCGATGCGCTCAATACGTTCGAGGGGCCGGTGATCGAGGTGCATATCAGCCAGGTCCACAAGCGCGAGGCGTTCCGCCACCATTCCTACGTCTCAAAACGCGCCGATGGCGTGATCGCGGGGCTGGGGATCGAGGGCTATGTGGCCGGCGTGCGGCGCGTGGTGCAGCTGACCGCATGAGTGCGCGGATCGCCGTCGTCGGCGCTGGCCTGATCGGGCGGCGCCACATCTCGGCGCTGCGCCTGGCCGAGGGCGTGACGCTGGCGGCGGTGGTCGATCCAGACCCGGCGGCGCAGGACACCGCGCCTGATGTGCCGCATTTCCAGACGCTGGACGCGATGCTTGCGGCAGGTGTGGCGGATGGCGTGATCCTCGCCACGCCAAACCGGCTGCACAAGGGCGGCGGGCTGGCTTGCATCGCGGCGGGCCTGCCGGTGCTGGTGGAAAAGCCGCTGGCCGACACCCTGGCCGACGCGCGGGCATTGGTCGAGGCGTCCGAGGCGGCGAGCGTCGCGCTGGCCGTCGGCCATCATCGCCGCCACAACCCGCTCATCGCCAAGGCCAAGGCGCTGATCGACGAGGGCGCGCTTGGACGCATCGCGGCCGTGCAGGGCGCGGCCATCCTGCGCAAGCCGGAGGATTACTTCGACCTTCAGTGGCGGCGGGAAAAGGGCGCCGGGCCGATCCTTGTCAACCTGATCCACGACGTCGATCTGCTGGCGCATCTGTGTGGCCCGATCGAGGCGGTGCAATGCCTGGCCTCCGACGCCATTCGCGGTTTCGCCAACGAGGACACAGCGGCCATCTCCCTGCGCTTCGCCTCGGGCGCGCTGGGCACGGTCAGCCTGTCCGACACGGCGGTCGGCCCCTGGAGCTGGGAACTGACCGCGCGCGAGAACCCCGCCTATCCCGCCAGCCCCGGCTCCTGCTACCGCATCGCGGGGACCGAGGCGGCGCTGTCGCTGCCCGATCTCACGCTGTGGCGGCACGAGGGCGTGCCCGGCTGGTGGAACCCGCTGTCGGCCACGCGTTTCCCGGTCGAGCATGGCGACCCGCTGGTGCGGCAGGCGGACCAATTCGGGCGCGTCATCACCGGGGCAGAGGTCCCGCTTGTCACCGGCCGCGACGGGCTGGCGGCGATGGCGGTCATCGACGCGGTGATGCGGGCCGCGGAAAGCGGCCGGACAGAGACGGTCACGGCCTGAGCCCCGCTTTCGCGCGCGCAGGCACGATGCCTGTGCCCTGTTGCGGGCAGACCCGGCGCCGGAATGCGCTATCCTGCCATCCGACAGAAGGAGACCCGCGCCATGACCACAGACCTCATCCGCAAGATCCAGACACAGGGCGTGCATCACATCACCCTCAACGGCGCCGACCGCCAGACCAGCATCGACTTCTGGGAGGGCGTTCTGGGGATGCCCTTCGTGTTCGACCAACCGAATCTCGACGACCCAACCCAGGGGCATCTGTATTTCGATCCCGGCGACGGCCGGCTGATCACGATCTTCACCAACGAGGCGCGCAAGCCAGACAGCAACCCGGTACCCGAGGCCATCGGCTCATTGCACCACCTGGCGCTGAATGTCAGCCAGGCGACCTTCTGGCAGGTGGCTAAACGGCTGGATGCGCGCGGCGTGCCGCATTCGGGCCCGGTCGACCGCGGCTTCATGGATTCGATCTATTTCCGCGACCCGCTGGGCCTGCGCCTGGAACTGGCGTCCTACCGGTTCGAGCCGCCCGAAGGTTGCCGCCATGCCGACGTGATGATCGAGGCACACCGCATCCGCGTGGCGCGCGGCGACCATCATATCGACCGCGAGCATCTGGCCGACGCGATCGAACTGCTGGTCGAGCGCGGCCAGCAATCCCTGTCCGCCGACCGCTCGGCCAAGAACCCGTATTGAGGTCCGTCATGGAACTGAACGCCGATTTCTCGAAGAACGTCGTGATCCGCCCGCAGGACAATGACTGGGTGTCCTCGCCTGTGGGCGGGGTCGAGCGCATGATGCTGGACCGGATCGGCGACGAAGTGGCACGCGCGACCTCGATCGTGCGTTTCGCGCCCGACAGCCGGTTTTCGCCGCATACCCATGGCGGCGGCGAGGAGTTCATCGTGCTGGACGGCGTGTTTTCCGACGAACATGGCGATTTCCCGGCCGGCAGCTACATCCGCAACCCGCCGACCTCGTCGCACACGCCGGGCAGTGCGCCGGGCTGCACGATCTTCGTCAAGCTCTGGCAGATGCAGCCCGAAGACCGCACCCATGTCCGCACCGCAACCCAGCGCCTGGGCGCAGTGCATGACGCGGCGCGGCCGGGCGTGCAGGTCTCGCCGCTCTACCGCGACGGGTTCGAGGATGTGCGGATGGAACACTGGGCGCCAGGAACCGAGGCCAAGGTGATCGCCGATGGCGGCGCCGAGGTGTTGGTGGTCGCGGGCAAAGTGACGCTCGACAGCGCCCCCTGCCCCGCATGGACATGGATCCGCCGCGCCGACGGACAGGATGTGACGCTGGTCGCGGGCGACGCAGGCGCGCAGCTCTGGATCAAGACCGGGCATCTTCGCCACGTCCGCGCCCCCGCCGTCACGGCGTAGGACGGGACACGGCGTGCCAAGGCGGGACATGTTGCAAGCGGATCATGCCAGTCTGGCCGACGGCTTGACCCGGCATATGCGGCATGCCGCCTCGAGAGGCCCGGCGTTGTCCAACGCACCTCAGAGCGTCTCTCGGGTACTATTCCTGGATGGATTCCAGGTAATTGACCAGTGACAGGATCCGCCCGCGCACAACCATGTCGGGCGTCTCGCCACGTTGGCTGGACGCCGAAGGCTGAAAGAACTCTCCCCAGACCGGCATGGAACTCCCGTGCGCCCGGATGTCACTGCGGCCGTCGATCACTTTCAGGACGGCTTCGAACGGAAAACTGCCGTCGTTCGCCTGTGACAGGGTCGACAGGTCCGGGGTCGAGATGTTGAGAAGGCCGGCCAGCGGCCCATCCCCCTTCGCGCTCTCCCCGTGGCACCCTGCGCAGGCCGCCATATACTCTTGTTCGCCCACGACTTCGGCAAGTCCCGGGCTGACGGTGGCAGTCATCGCAAGGCCGATGCCCGCAATGGTTGCCGCTGCAAAATGTCTGGCACGCAACATAATAACAGTCCTCCCTGGTCGGTTGATCTCAAGCACTACTGAGTAACAATAAGCGCGATCGTCGGAAGACATCATTGATGTAGCGCAAGCCAAGCAGTGCGAACCCGCGTGGCAGCTTCATGCAATGCGCGGATACGCATTCTGCCAAGGGCTTTTCATTGGCTGCGGGCCAAGGCACTCTGCGCGAAAAGCTGCGGAGGCGACCCCATGACGGAAACCATGATCGGCGTGATCGGCGGATCGGGCATCTATGACATCGACGGGCTGGAAGGCGCCGAATGGCGCGAGGTGTCCAGCCCCTGGGGTACACCCAGCGACCAGGTCCTGACCGGCACGCTGGGCGGCGTGAAGATGGCCTTTCTGCCGCGCCATGGCCGCGGCCACGTGCACAGCCCCACCACCGTTCCCTACCGCGCCAATATCGACGCCCTGAAACGGATCGGCGTGACCGACGTGATCTCTGTCTCGGCCTGCGGCTCGTTCCGCGAGGAATACGCGCCGGGCCATTTCGTGGTGGTCGATCAGTTCATCGACCGCACCTTCGCGCGCGAGAAATCGTTCTTCGGCACCGGTTGCGTCGCGCATGTCAGCGTCGCCCACCCCACCTGCCCGCGCCTGTCCGAGGCCTGTTACACAGCCGCCAAGGACGCGGGCGTCACGATCCACAAGGGGGGCACCTACCTCGCGATGGAGGGGCCGCAATTCTCGACCCTCGCCGAATCGAAGCTGTATCGCGAGGTCTGGGGCTGCGACGTGATCGGCATGACCAACATGCCCGAGGCCAAGCTCGCCCGCGAGGCGGAGTTGTGCTATGCCTCGATCGCGATGGTCACGGATTACGACAGCTGGCACCCTGACCATGGCGAGGTCGACATCAACGACATCATCGCGACCCTGATGGGCAACGCCGACAAGGGCCGCGCGATGGTGCGCGGCCTTCCCGCCCTCTTGGGCGCGGTTCGCGCATCCTGCCCGCATGGCTGCGACCGCGCGCTGGATTATGCGATCCTCACCGCGCCCGAGAAACGCGACCCCGCGCTGGTCGCCCGGCTGGATGCCGTGGCGGGCCGGGTCCTGGGGGCCGCGGGGTGACACCGCGCCCCGCCGGGCGTCTCGTGCTGGCGCTGACGCTGGCCTGCGGTCCGGCGCTGGCGCAGGATTTCGTGACAACCGCAGGCCCGCTGTCGGACGCGGATTTCTACCGCCTCGTCGCCTGCGCGGCCCCGCCGGGCGGGGATTGCGCCAAGCCGATGCTGCGCTGGCCGACGGATGCGCCAGTAACAGTCGGGATCGCCCGGATCGACCCCGCCTTTCTTGGCGGCAAGCAGGCGCGCGCCCGCGCCGCGCTGACCCGCGCGGTGCAATACCTCAACGACTGCGGCATGGGCCTGCGCCTGGCCGAGGCAGAGGGCGAGACGATGATCCGCCTGCACCTGATCGATTCCCACGGGACCGAACTGCTGGCGGAAACGGGGAGCCCCGCGCTGGACGGCACCACGCTGCGCGGCGCGCGGGTGGTGGTGCAGGCCCGGAGCGGCGTGATCCGCAGCGCCGACATCGCCATCGGCACGCGGCTGCACATAAGCCACTACGAATCCGCCCTAGTCGAGGAACTGGCCCAAGCGCTGGGCCTGTTGACCGACATCCGAAACCCGGATTACGAAGGCGTGTCGATCTTCTCGGAAGACAGCAACGCCGCCAAGAAACCCGGTCCGCAGGACGTCATCGCCCTGCGCCGGCATTATCCGCCGGAGGGATAGACCCGTGCCGCTCGATCTCTGGCTGACCTTCGTCGTCGCCTCGACCGCGCTGCTGCTGATCCCGGGGCCCACGGTGCTGCTGGTGCTGTCCTATGCGCTATCGAAGGGCCGCAGTGTCGCCATCGCCTCGGCCGCAGGCGTGGCGACTGGCGACTTCGTGGCGATGAGCCTGTCCCTGGCCGGCCTGGGCGCGCTGGTCGCGGCCTCGGCCACGCTGTTCACGGTGCTGAAATGGGCCGGCGCGGCCTACCTGGTCTGGCTGGGCGTCGGCCTGATCCGCAGCGCGCCGGGCAACGGCGTGGCCCTGCCCCGCGCCGAGGTCACGACGCGCGGCGTCTACTGGCACAACGCCACCGTGACCGCGCTCAACCCGAAAAGCATCGCCTTCTTCATCGCCTTCGTGCCGCAGTTCCTAGACACGACCCGGCCCATACCGACGCAATTCGCGATCCTGATCGCCACCTTCGTCACGCTGGCCACGCTGAACGCGCTGGCCTATGCGCTGGCCGCCGACCGGCTGCGCCGGCGCCTCGAGCATCCCCGCGCGATCCGCTGGCTGACCCGCGCGGGTGGCACCGCGCTGATCGGCATGGGCCTGCTGACCGCCACCCTCCGGAGGAGCACATGAAAGACGTAAGGGACTACATCCGCACAATTGTCGACTTCCCGCATGAGGGCATCCTTTTCCGGGACGTCACCACGCTTTTCGCCGATCCGCGCGGCTTCCGCATGGCGATCGACCAACTGCTGCACCCCTACGCGGGCGTGCGCTTCGACAAGGTCGTGGGGCTCGAGGCGCGCGGCTTCATCTTGGGCGGCGCGGTGGCGCACCAGCTCTCGGCGGGTTTCGTGCCGATCCGCAAGAAGGGCAAGCTGCCCGGCGCGGTGATCGCCGAGGAATACCAGCTGGAATACGGCGAGGCGGTGGTCGAGATCCATGACGACGCGATCGAACCGGGCCAGAAGATCCTTCTGGTCGACGACCTGCTTGCCACCGGCGGCACCGCCGAGGCGGGCATCCGGCTGGTCGAACGGCTGGGCGGCGAGATCATCGGTTGCGCCTTCATTGTCGACCTGCCCGAACTGGGAGGCCGCAAGCGGCTCGAGGCCCTGGGAATGGACGTGCACGCACTCTGCGCCTTCGAGGGGCTCTGAAACCGGGTGTCGAGGGGGCTCTGCCCCCGTCCCTGCGGGCCTCCCCCGGAGTTTAACCGGCAAGATGAAGGACAATCGGTGTCCCTTCATCTTGCCGGTTAAACTCCGGGGAGTGTGAGGGGCCGGCCCCTCACCGCGCAGCAGCGACACACACGGTCCATGCGAAGGGGCGCAACGTCAACACGGGCATGCCGCCAAGGACCAGTGGGACGCAGGCGGCACATCACGGGCGCGGCGCATCGCGCCGCGCACCGCTGGATCAGGCGATGCCGATGGCGGCCTTTTCAGGCTTCGGCGGGGCGGCGTTCTGGTCGATGAACTCCAGCACCAGCGGGCGGATGTTATTGCGCCAGCTCTTGCCGGCGAAGATCCCGTAATGGCCAGCACCGGGCTCCACGTGGCTTGCCTTTTTCGAGTCGGGCAGGCCGGTGCAGAGGTCGAGTGCAGCGATACACTGGCCGGGGGCCGAGATGTCGTCCTTGTCGCCCTCGACGGTCTTGACCGCCACGCGGGTGATCTTTCCCATGTCGACCTTGTGGCCGGCCACGACGAATTCGTTCCGCGCGATCTCGCGGTTCTTGAACACCCGCTCGACCGTCGACAGGTAGAATTCCGCCGGCATGTCCATCACGGCAAGGTATTCGTCGTAGAACCGGTTGTGCGCATCGTGATCGCTGGCCTCGCCGCGGCTGACCCGCATGATCTGGTCGTTGAAGGCCTTCGAATGGCGGTCTCCGTTCATCGACACGAAGCTGGCGAGTTGCAGCAGGCCCGGGTAGACCATCCGGCCCACGCCCTTGTACTTGAAGCCGACGCGCTGGATCATCGTCTCTTCGAGCTGGCCCATCGTCACGCGGCGGCCGAAGTCGGTGACGTCGGTCGGCGTCGCGTCGGGATCGATCGGACCGCCGATCAGCGTCAGCGTGCGGGGTTGCGCGTCGGGGTCCAGCTCGGCCAGGTAGGCGGTGGCGGCCAGGGTCAGCGGTGCCGGCTGGCAGACGGCCACGACATTCGTGTCCGGCCCGAGGAAGCGCATGAAGTCCATCAGGTAGAGCGTGTAGTCCTCGATGTCGAACTTGCCGCAGCTGACCGGAATATCCCGTGCATTGTGCCAGTCGGTCACGTAGACTTCACAATTGACGAGCAGGGATTTCACCGTCGACCGGAGGAGGGTCGCGTAATGGCCGGACATCGGCGCCACCAGGAGGATCGTGCGCGGCTGGGTCGCGCGACCAGCGACGTCGAAATGGATCAGGTTGCCGAAGGGCTTTTCCACCACCGTCTCGATGTTCACAAGGTGGTCCTTGCCATCCTCGCAGGTAAAGGTGCGGATGCCCCAGTCGGGCTTGACCACCATGCGCTTGAAGGTCCGCTCGGTCACCTCGCCCCAGGCCGCCATCCACTGGATCGCCGGGTTGGGCAACATCGCCCAGGCCGGGTAGGAAGCCATGGTCCGCGCCGTCGAGCCCAGCCACTGGTTCGTGTTGCGGATGGTTTCCATCAGGTCGTAGGTCGCCATGTAGCGCATGGATCGCTCCTTGAATTCCAGAGGGGCACAGTGACGCGAAGGGCCGCACGAAACCGGGCCCCTGCCCGAGCCAATTCGTCGCTTTGCCCCTCAGACTCGGCGACGATATTCTGCATAGCAGCGACGATAGGGGGAAACCGTTACAATGGCAACGAACGTCGATGCCGCAGGTGCAAACAACACGCGCCTTGAGGCCAACATGGCACGGGTGGAGGAACTGTCGCAGCGGCTGATCAACGCCCTGACCCGGCGCAAATCCACGCCGCAGGCGCTGAACGGACCGGATGCATCGCTTTACGCGAAGGCCGGTCAGGCCTGGTGGCAGGAGTGGATCAACAATCCGGCCAAGCTGCTGGAGCACCAGGTGCAATACTGGGGCAAGACGATGACGCATTTCGTCGAGGCCCAGCAGGCGCTGGCGAAGGGCAAGCTTCAGGCGCCGGAAGACCCGGGGCCGAAGGACCGCCGGTTTGCCAATCCGCTTTGGGACACGCATCCCTATTTCAACTTCGTCAAGCAGCAATATCTGATCAATGCCGACGCCATCTCCAGCGCGATCGACGCGATCGACGAGCTTGACCCCAAGGAGAAGCGCCGCCTGCGCTACTTCGCTCAGCAGATCACCGACATGTTCGCCCCGACGAACTTTCTGGCAACCAATCCCGACGCCCTGATGAAGGCGGTCGAGACCGAGGGTGAAAGCCTGGTCAAGGGTCTTGAGAACCTGGTTGCCGATCTCGAGGCCAACAACGGCGAGCTGGTGGTGCGGCTGGCGGATGAAGAGGCGTTCGAGATCGGCTCGAACATCGCCACCGCCGAGGGCGAGGTGATTTATCGCAACCGGATGATGGAGCTGATCCAGTACAGTCCCACGACCGAGCAGGTCCACGAGACGCCCGTCGTGCTGTTCCCGCCCTGGATCAACAAGTTCTACATTCTCGACCTGAAACCCTCGAACAGCCTGATCCGCTGGGTTGTCGACCAAGGCTATACCCTGTTCGTTGTCAGCTGGATCAACCCCGACAAGTCCTATGCCGATATCGGGCTGGAACACTACGTCGACGAGGGGTTCCTCAAGGCGATCGAGATCGCCAAGGATGTCTGCAAGGTCAAGCAGGTGAACGCGGTGGGCTATTGCATCGCCGGCACCACCCTGTCGCTGACCCTGTCGTTGATGAAGAAGCGCAAGGACAAGTCGGTGAAATCCGCCACCTTCTTCACCGCGCTGACCGATTTCAGCGACCAGGGAGAGTTCACGCCCTTCCTGCAGGACGATTTCGCCGATGGGATCGAGCAGGAGATCGCGCAGGAAGGCATCCTGCCCTCGTTCATCATGGCGCGGACCTTTTCCTTCCTGCGCTCGAACGACCTGATCTACGGGCCGGCGATCCGTCACTACATGATGGGCGAGACGCCGCCGGCCTTCGACCTGCTCTACTGGAACGGCGACGGGGCGAACCTGCCGGGCCGGATGTTCAGCCAGTATCTGCGCGGGTTGTGCCAGCGCAACGAATTCGCCGCAGGCGGGTTCGACCTGCTGGGCGAGACTCTCTCGGTCGCGGACGTGGACGTGCCGGTGATGTCGATCGCCACCCAGACCGATCACATCGCCGCCGCGCGCGACGTCTATCGCGGTGTGCAGTTGATGGGCTCGAAGGACAAGACCTTCATCTTGGGACAGTCCGGCCATATCGCGGGTATCGTGAACCCGCCCAGCAAGAACAAGTATGGCCATTTCACCAATACTGACCTGAGCCTCGATTTCGACAAGTGGGTCGAGGGCGCCGAGCATCACGACGGGTCCTGGTGGCCGGTCTGGGAAGCCTGGCTGAAAGGCCGTTCGGGCAAGATGATTCCCGCCCGCGAACCGGGTGATTCGACCCATCGGCCCATCTGCCCGGCCCCAGGCACCTATGTGAAGCTGAAGGCCGCCAAGCAAAATCAGTGACTTGGCAAATTTTGCTGCGGTGCAGCATTTTCTCTTGAAATGCCGCACCGCAGCATGCATATTGTTTGCAACTGCAGAACAGCGGGGTGGGCCCGCAGCAGTCTAAGCAAAGGATCAAGACAATGGCAAAGACGCAAGACTTCACCGCGATGATGAAGGACATGATGGGCGCATTCCCGGTCGACACCAAGGCGATGGAAGATGCGTTCAAGACCACGGCGACGATGAACGAGAAGCTCTCGTCCGTGGCCCTGGAAGCCGCCGAGAAGTCGACCGAGATTTCGGCCAAGTGGACCAAGGACACCCTGTCCAAGATCGCCGAGATGTCCAAGGCCAAGTCGGAGCCGGCTGACTACGCCAAGGCAATCACCGATTTCGCATCGGCCCAGGCCGAAGTGGCTGCCGAGAACATGGCCGCCTTCGCCGAGATCGCGAAGAAGGTTCAGATGGACACCGTCGAGCTGCTGATGGCTGCCGGCAAGGACTTCTCCGAGGATGCGACCGCAGCCGTGAAGAAGGCCACCGACGAGATGACCGCGACCGCCAAGAAGGCCACCGCGGCCGCCAAGTAATCGGCGACGCCGACAGAAGGATTTGCGCCCTCTCCTCCCAATCAGGCGCAAACCTGCGGGCGGGATCCATCGGATCCCGCCCATTTTTTTGTTTGAATAGCCCCCCTGTTGCACCCGGCGCGCGCGTGGCGGCGTGACGGTCTGACCGACCGGCGCGCGTGTGGTCCTTTCGGGATCATGGGGGCTGTGCCCGCCGCGTCTGCGGCGCGGCCTTCGGGATGTTTGCGGGCCGTGGAAACGGGAAAGGGCCGCGCGGGATGTCCCGGGCGGCCCTTCGGGTCGGCGCAATGGCGCCGGTGTCAGA
>NZ_JAGTUU010000022.1 GCF_018224955.1 Thetidibacter halocola | reverse complement strand
GCCGAGGCGCTGGAGGGTGTGCTGCATGACGGCATGCTGATCGCGTCTGGTGGCTTCGGTCTTTGCGGCATTCCGGAACTTCTGATCCAGGCGATCGTCGACAGCGGTGTGAAGAACCTGACGGTGGCGTCGAACAACGCAGGCGTCGACGGGTTCGGTCTGGGCAAGCTGCTGGAAACGCGGCAGGTGAAGAAGATGATGTCGTCCTATGTCGGCGAGAACGCCGAGTTCATGCGCCAGTACCTGTCGGGCGAGCTCGAGCTGGAGTTCAACCCGCAGGGCACCCTGGCCGAGCGGATGCGGGCGGGCGGCGCGGGCATCCCGGGCTTCTACACGCAGACCGGCGTCGGCACGGTGATCGCCGAGGGCAAGGAGCACAAGGAGTTCGACGGCCGGACCTACATCCTCGAACGCGGGATCTTCGCCGACCTCGCCATCGTCAAGGCCTGGAAGGCCGACACGACGGGCAACGCGATCTTCCGCAAGACCTCGCGCAACTTCAACCCGCCGGCGGCCATGTGCGGCAAGGTCTGCGTGATGGAGGTCGAGGAGATCGTCGAGCCCGGCACGCTCGACCCCGACCACATCCACCTGCCGGGCATCTACGTGCACCGCCTGGTCCAGGGCACGCATGAAAAACGCATCGAGCAACGCACCGTGCGCAAGAGGGAGACCGCGTAATGCCCTGGGATCGCAATCATATGGCGGCTCGTGCCGCGCAGGAACTCGAGGACGGCATGTATGTCAACCTCGGCATCGGCATCCCGACGCTGGTCAGCAACTACATCCCCGAAGGGATGTCGGTGACGCTGCAATCCGAGAACGGCATGCTGGGCATGGGCCCGTTTCCTTTCGAGGGCGACGAGGACCCCGACCTGATCAACGCCGGCAAGCAGACGATCACCGAACTGCCGCATACCAGCTATTTCGACAGCGCCACCAGCTTTGGCATGATCCGGGGCGGCAAGATCGCGATGGCGATCCTGGGCGCGATGGAAGTGTCGGAAAAGGGCGACCTGGCGAACTGGATGATCCCGGGCAAGCTGGTCAAGGGCATGGGCGGCGCGATGGACCTGGTGGCGGGCGTCGGTCGGGTGGTGGTGGTGATGGACCACACCAACAAGCACGGCGAGTCCAAGGTGCTGAAGGAATGCACCCTGCCGCTGACCGGCGCGGGCGTGGTGGACCGGATCATCACCAATCTCGGCGTGCTGGACGTGACGCACAAGGGCCTGCACATCGTGGAATGCGCCGAGGGCGTCACCCGCGAGGAACTCATCGCCGC
>NZ_JAGTUU010000021.1 GCF_018224955.1 Thetidibacter halocola | reverse complement strand
GTTCATTCTGTTTTCGATGAGGTCGTCGACGACGGCTGGGTCTGCGAGGGTTGAAGTGTCGCCGAGGGCGCCGAAGTCGTTTTCGGCGATCTTGCGCAGGATGCGGCGCATGATCTTGCCCGAGCGGGTCTTGGGCAGACCCGGGGCCCACTGGATCAGGTCGGGCGAGGCGATGGGGCCGATCTCGGTGCGGACCCAGGCGCGCAACTCCTTGCGCAGATCCTCGGTGGGCTCGACGCCGTTCATCAGGGTCACGTAGCAGTAGATGCCCTGGCCCTTGATCGCGTGCGGATAGCCCACGACCGCGGCCTCGGCGACCTTCTCATGCGCGACCAGCGCCGATTCGACCTCGGCGGTGCCCATGCGGTGGCCCGAGACGTTGATCACGTCGTCGACCCGCCCGGTGATCCAGTAGTCGCCGTCGGCGTCCCGGCGGCAGCCGTCGCCGGAGAAGTAATAGCCCTTGTAGTCCGAGAAATAGGTCTTTTCGAAGCGCTCGTGATCGCCCCAGACGGTGCGCATCTGGCCCGGCCAGCTGTCGGCGATGGCCAGCACGCCCTCGGTGGGGGACTCGTGGATCTCGACGCCCGATTGCGGGTCGAGCACGACGGGCTTGACGCCGAAGAAGGGCTTCATCGCGGCGCCGGGCTTGGTCGCGTGGGCGCCGGGCAGCGGGGTCAGCAGGTGGCCGCCGGTCTCGGTCTGCCACCAGGTGTCGACGATCGGGCAGCGGCCCTTGCCCACGACCTCGTTGTACCAGGTCCAGGCCTCGGGGTTGATCGGCTCGCCGACCGTGCCGAGGATGCGCAGGCTGGACAGGTCGCAGCCCTCGACGAATTCCTTGCCCTGGCCCATCAGCGCGCGGATCGCGGTGGGGGCGGTGTAGAACTGGTTCACTTTATGCTTCTCGCAGACCTGCCAGAAGCGGCTGGCGTCGGGCCAGGTCGGCACGCCCTCGAACATCAGGGTCGTCGCGCCATTGGCCAGCGGGCCATAGACGATGTAGCTGTGGCCGGTGACCCAGCCCACGTCCGCCGTGCACCAGTAGACATCGCCCTCGTGGTAGTCGAAGACCACCTCGTGGGTCAGCGCGGCATAGGTCAGGTAACCGCCGGTCGAGTGCACCACGCCCTTGGGCTGGCCGGTGGAGCCGGAGGTGTAGAGGATGAACAGCGGGTCCTCGGCGTTCATCGCCGCCGGTTGCGAGAAATCGTCCGCCTCGGCGGCCATCTCGTTGTAGTCGTGATCGCGCGGGGTCCAGGTGGTCTGGCCGCCGGTGCGCTTGACCACCAGGCACTTGACGTCGTCCTTGCAGTGCAGCAGCGCCTTGTCGGCATTGGCCTTCAGCGGGGTCTTGCGGCCGCCGCGGGGCGCCTCGTCGGAGGTGATGACCACCTTGGCGTCGCAGCCGTTGACCCGCGCCGACAGCGCGTCGGGCGAGAAGCCGGCGAAGACGATCGAGTGGATCGCGCCGATCCGGGCGCAGGCCAGCATGGCATAGGCTGCCTCGGGGATCATCGGCAGGTAGATGATGACGCGGTCGCCGCGGCGCACGCCGAGGGATTCGAGCACGTTGGCCATGCGGCAGGTGCGGCGGTGCAGCTCGGCATAGGTGATGTGCTGGGCCGGCTCGTTCGGGTCATCGGGCTCGAAGATGATCGCGGTCTGGTCGGCGCGGGTCGCCAGGTGCCGGTCGATGCAATTCGCCGCGACGTTCAGCTGGCCGTCGGCGAACCACTCGATCTTCACCTGTCCCAGCGTGAAATCGACGTCCTTGATCTTCGTCGGCGCCTTGATCCAGTCCAGCCGCTGAGCCTGTTCGGCCCAGAACCCCTCGGGGTCAGAGATCGACCGCGCATAAAGCGCATCGTATTTCGCCGCGTC
>NZ_JAGTUU010000020.1 GCF_018224955.1 Thetidibacter halocola | reverse complement strand
TACCTGTCGTGCTGAGCGCTGAGGAAGTGACGCGTATTCTCGAGGCCGCACCCGGGCCCGGGCTCCGCTACCGGGCGGCATTCAGCGTGGCCTATGGCGGCGGGCTACGTGCGAGCGAGGTGACCCACCTGAAGGTTGGCGATATCGACAGCGACCGCATGTTGATCCGCATCGACCAGGGCAAAGGCCGCAAGGACCGCCATGTGATGCTGTCGCCGAGCCTGTTGGAGCTTCTGCGTGACTACTACCGCGAAGCCCGGCCCGCAGGCTGGCTCTTTCCTGGCCGCAACCGGGTCGATCCGATCTCGACGCGGCAGTTCAACAGGGCCTTTGGCGTCGCCTGCGACTTCGCCGAGATCAAGAAGAAGGTATCTCCGCACACATTGCGGCACAGCTTTGCCACCCATCTGCTCGAAGGTGGAACCGACATCCGGGTCATCCAGGTCCTGCTCGGACACGCCAAGCTGGAGACCACGACGGTCTACACAAAGGTGGCGACCAAGACGATCCGGGATGTGACCAGCCCGCTTGATCTGCTGGGGCGACGGGAGGCTGGGCCCGGCTGACCCCGGCCCCATGTCCCGTCCCAAACTGGAGGTCGCGGATATCTTCCGCACCCATGGTGATACGTATCGCCGTGACCATGCCGGGCACCTGAACCTGCCGCAATTGAAGGTGATGTCCTCCATCGAGTCCTGCCGGACCGCGGCACTCGGTGGCCATGTTGCCGCTTGCACCAAATGCGATCATCAGCACATTGCCTACAACTCCTGCCGCAATCGACATTGCCCGAAGTGTCAGAGGGCAGCCGCGCGCGATTGGATGCTGGCGCGGATGGAAGACCTGTTGCCGGTGGCGTACTTCCATGTGGTCTTCACGCTGCCCGCCCAAGTCGCCGAAATTGCCTATCAAAACAAGGCGGCGGTCTACGGCCTCCTGTTCAAAGCATCCGCGCAGACGCTGCTGACCATCGCGGCCGACCCCAAGCATCTGGGCGCAAGGATCGGCATGACATCGGTGCTGCATACATGGGGCTCGGCGATGACGCACCACCCGCATGTGCATGTCATCGTGCCAGGTGGCGGGCTGTCGGCAGATGGCACCCGGTGGGTCGCTTGCCGCCCGGGGTTCTTCCTGCCGGTGAAGGTGCTGTCACGGCTGTTCCGGCGTCTGTTCCTCGAAGGGCTGGCCAGGTTGCACACGACGGGCAAGCTGAAGTTCTTCAGCAATCTGTCGGGGCTGGCCGATCCCGATACCTTTGCAACCCATCTCGCGCCGCTGCGCAGGACCGAATGGGTCGTTTACGTCAAGCCTCCCTTCGGCGGACCCGAGGCCGTGCTGGCCTATCTTAGCCGCTACACGCACCGCGTCGCGATCTCGAACCACAGGCTGATCAGTACCGACGGCGACACGGTGTCATTCCGCTGGAAGGACTACCGCATCAAGCGCGGGGACCGCATGAAGACCATGCGCCTGCCCACGGACGAGTTCATCCGCCGCTTCCTGATCCATGTGCTGCCCATCGGCTTCCACCGCATCCGTCACGCGGGCTTCCTCGCCAACGGCATCCGCCGGGAAAGGATCGCGATGGTCAGACGCTTGCTCGGCACCGAGTCAGAGCCGGATCAAATAAACGAAGAGAATCCGCTCAGCCGCGCTGACGAAGCGGATCAGCTTCCGCCTTGCCCGAAATGCGGCGGCCCGATGCGTATCATCGAAACCTTCCTACGTGGTCAACTCCCTCGATCCCGGGCACCGCCATGGGAGGAAGCCGCATGATCCAACCGTCACACCTGTTCCACTATTCGGAGGAACCGGACCAATCGTTACGGCCCTTCCACCGAAACCCGGCGCTGCTGGAGGTCTACGGCAACACAAATATGGCTCTTCGGCAGCACCGACCCGGACAGATCAGCCGACCGAAGCGGATCAGCGGCGCAAGATGCCAGGCTCAGAGCATCGAACCACCAAGCCTTGAGCCACTATCCCCATAGCACCGAAATCCGCCCGCGCTTTCCTCCTTGTCAGATTTGTCGCCGCTGCAGCTCACGCTGACAGCAGCCACAAATCTTAGAC
>NZ_JAGTUU010000002.1 GCF_018224955.1 Thetidibacter halocola | reverse complement strand
TCACCTCGCTCGCACGTAGCCCGCCGCCATAGGCCACGCTGAATGCCGCCCGGTAGCGGAGCCCGGGCCCGGGTGCGGCCTCGAGAATACGCGTCACTTCCTCAGCGCTCAGCACGACAGGTACATATGTAGCTTTTGCTTTCCCTGTTCTGTGCGTCCATTCAGGCCACGCTTGTGCCCTGTGCCGGGCGGTGTTCGAGGGCGGCGCGTCGACGCCAGAAGGGCGTCGGACGCTCGGCGGCGTGCTTGGCCGGATCCTGGAAAAGCAGGGTGGCGCATCCGCCGCCCGGGCTCAGCGCTGGGTCCGCGCAAGAACTCGGCGCCGGACGCGAATCGGTTGTGAGACGCACCGGGACTGGCCTATCTTCCCTCGCGCGAGATGGGGAAGGGGCCGGACGGTTTGACAGCAATGGAAAGCCTCGAGCGCGCAATCGCAGCCGCGTCCCGCGCGAACGGCCCGCGCATTGCGCTGGTTGATGCAACCACAGGCAGCGAGGTCAGTTTCGAACAGATCGACAGCAATGCCGCCTCGATCGACGCCGGGCTCGAGCGTCTCGGCGTCGGCCGGGAGGCCGTCGTGGCGCTCTTCTCCGGCCACGCTATCGCCTCAGCGCTGCTGTTTCCGGCGATCGCGGCGCACCGCTGGGTTGCCCCAATCCCGGCAGCGGCCACCGCGGCGGAGACGCGCGCGCTTCTCACCGCACTGCGCCCGGCCGCCATCGTCGCGACCCCCGAGGCCGCACCACTGGCACGCGAGCGGGCCGGTGGCATCCCCTGCATCGTCGTCACCGCCGAGGCCGGCCGGCCGATCAGCCTCACCGGGCCGCTGGACGACCCGCTTCCGACAGCGCAGGGGCGCAGGCTCGGCGGGAGCGGCGTGGTCCTCACCACTTCCGGCACCACCGGGAGCCCCAAGCTAGTCGCGCTGGACGGGTGGCGACTGGTCTGCGGGGCGCGGAACGTGTCGGCCTCGCTCGGCCTGACCGCTGCCGACATAGGCATCGAGATCATGCCGCTCCACCACGTCCACGGTCTCGTCGCCGGGCTGCTCGCGCCGCTCCTGGCCGGGGCCAGGACAATCGTCCGGCCCGACCCCGAGCCGCTGGCGTTCTTGCGCACCGCTGCTGCCAGTGGCGCGAGTTGGTACACCGCCGTTCCAACCATGCACCGCGCCATCCACGAGGCGGCGCGCGCCCACCCCGACCTCGCCTCCAACTGCCGGCTGCGGGCGATCCGGTCGTCCTCGTCGGCGCTGCCGCGCAGGCTGCGCGACCGGCTGCGCGAGGCCTTCGATTGTCCGGTGGTCGAAGCCTACGGGATGACCGAGGCGAGCCACCAGATCTGCGCCCAGCGTCCCGACGAACCAGCCCCCCACGGCAGCCTCGGCCGCCCGGCCCCAGGCACCCTGCGGATCGTCGACGGTGCCGGCATGGAGCGGTCGAAGGGTGCCGCCGGGCGCGTGCAGGTGCGCGGCCCGTCGGTGATCGACGGCTATCTCGACAATCCCGAAGCGAATGCCGCGACCTTCGCTGATAGCTGGATGAACACTGGAGACACCGGCCGGATCGACACCGACGGCACGCTGACGCTCGTCGGCCGCGACAAGGAGATCGTGAAGCGCGGCGGGGCCCAGGTGGCGCCGATGGAGATCGAGGAGGCCCTGCTCGACCAGCCCGGCGTGGCCGAGGCCATCGCTTTCGCCGTGGCCCATCCGACGCTCGGCCAGGACCTGGCCGCCGCGGTGGTGATCGACGCCGCCGCGCCAGCCGACACCCGCCGGCTGCGGGCCGCGCTTTTCGACGTGCTGTCGGCCTACAAGGTACCGAGCCGGATCCTGCGGGTCGACGAAATCCCCAAGGGCCCCACCGGCAAGCCGCGGCGGCTCGACATGGAACGCCTGCTGTCGGCGGAACTGAAAAATGCATTCTCGCCACCGGAAACGCCGGTCGAAGCCGTGCTGGTGGCACTGTTCGCGGAGACCCTTGGCCGGGACGAATTCGGCAGAGACGACGACTTCTTCCTCGCGGGCGGCGACTCGCTGTCGGGAACCACGATTGTCCTCCAACTCAACGCGCTGTTCGACGTGTCGCTGTCTGCGGAGACGTTGTTCCGTTTTCCAACCCCGGTCGAGCTCGCCGCCCACCTCGAAACCATAGACAGTGCCCGGATCACGGCCCGAGTCGAGGCGCTGGCGCGGCATCTGCCGCCCCGGCACGGAACGCAGGTGTGACCCGCGCCGCACCGCGAGGGGCCGAGATGGCGGCCCCGGATGCGATTGCCGCGACATGCGCCGCGGCGGGAATCGCGCGCGTCTATACCGTACCGGGCGACCTCACCTACCCGCTTTTGCGGGCCCTTGCCGCCGCCGGGCTCACGGTCATCTCCTGCCGGACACAGACCGGCGCGGTGTTCGCAGCCGAAGCCGACAGCTTTGCCGTCGGCCGGCTGGAAAGCGTGGTGCTGGTTTCGCGCGGACCGGCACTTGCGCTGGCGCTGGCAGCGTTCCACTCGGCGATCCGCAATGGCGCGCCGATGCTGCTGCTGAGCTTGGTGGAAACCAACGAAGACACGGCGCGGGGTGCCTTCCAGGGGGCTGAAACGGCTCTGGTTCCGGCGTCCTGCCGGCGGCTTCGTCTCGCCGTGGCCGGGAGCCTGGTAGACGATCTCGGCGCGGCACTCGCCAACGCCGTCGGACCGTCGCGGGTACCGGCCATCGTCGAGCTTGAGCGCCCCTTGCTTGGCGCGATGCTGCTGGGCGCCGCGACGGCACCGGCGCCCCTACCCCCGGTGGCGCCCGCCTCGGCCGAAGAGGACTGGGCTGCGCCGGCTGCCGCGGCGCTCGCGGCGGCGGAACGTCCGGTGGTGGTCGTCGGCCACGAGGCGCGCTGGTCGGTCGACATCACCGACATCGCCCGGCTCGCACGCCGCCTCGGTGCGCCGCTCTGCCCGACCGGGCTCAGCATCGGTTTCGGTGGCGCGGAAGTTCCGCAGGTTCCGCACGACCGTGTGCACGCCACGCTCGCGTCCGCCGACGCCGTCGTCCTGCTCGGGGCGCAGTTCGACTGGTCGCTGCGGTTCGGCGCCGCGATCCCCGCGTCCGCCACCGTTGTTGCGCTGACCCCCACGTCCGGGCCGCCGGCCGCCGCCCGATCCCCCGACCACGCCTGCCTTGGGCCGATCGGCGCGTCGCTGGACCTCCTGCTCCGTCATCTGCCGACGAACCGCCCAGACCGGGCCGATCCCGCGCCGCGGCGCGATGACCTGGCACGCCCGGCCCCGGCGTTGCTCGACCAGGTGCTCGGCTCACTCGCTGGGCGGCTCGCACCCAGCACCGCGCTGGTGCTCGACGGAAGCAGCCAGCTGATCCACGCGGGCCGTAACCTGATCCCGGCCGGTGCCTGGTCGCGGATCACTCCCGGCGTGTACGGCCATCTCGGTGCCGGTCTCGGCCACGCGATCGGCGCGCTCGCGTCGCGGCGGTTCACCAGTGCCGTTGTGATCGCCGGCGACTTCAGTCTCGGCCTCGGCCTCGCCGACCTCGAGACGCTCGTGCGCTACCGGTTCCCGGTCTGTGTCGTTGTGGCCAACAATTTCGGCATGGGCTCCGAAAGCGGCCAGCTCGGCGGCACCGACACGCGGATCGCCGGCTACGCGCGAACGACCGACCACGCCGCGATCATGCGCGGCTTTGGCGGCACCGGCCACAGGGTATGCCATTTCGCCGAATGGGAGGCGATCGCCCCGCAGGCGCTGGCGGCGGACCACCCTTGCCTTGTCGATGTGGTGACCGGCGGACGCGACACATGACCGGCGCCCGCTCCCTTTCCGCCAGCGACGGCAAAGCCCTGCTCGACACCCTGCGCGCCGCATCCGTGACAGGTCCGGCTCCCGCCGTGTCGGGCGCACCGGTCCTGTCCCCGGAACAGAAGACCGTCATTTCGGCGCAACTTCTCCATGACGGCGAGGCGGTGGCCAACGTCGCCCGAAGTTGGACCCTGCGCGGCCCCCTCGACCCGACCGCGTTTGAGACCGCCTTCAAGGCGCTGGTCACACGCCACGATGCCCTGCGGTTCTCGGTGCGCAAGTCGGGCGGGGCACTGACCCCGGCCTTCGCCCCCGCGCTCGACGTGGCATTGCCGTGCGAAACCTTCGCCGGCGCTTCGCCGGCCGAGCGGGCTGCCACCGTCGATGCGATCGTCGCCGGCGAAAGCCTTGCCCCGCTGCCGCTGGAGGCCGAACGGATGTGGCGCGCGCGGCTGCTGCGCGTCGATGCCGAGACCCACGTTTTCGCCGTCGTGCTTCACCACGCGATCTGCGACGACTGGTCGTGGCGCATCCTGATCCACGACCTCGCGGCGCTCTATCGCGCAGCCCTCGGGGGCGGCACCCCGGATCTGCCCGCCCCCGGTTCCTTCGCGTCCTACCTCGCGGCCCGGCCAATGGACCCCGGCGCCCCGTTGCCGTCGCCGCCAGAGATCGACTGGCCGATGCCGAAGTGTGATCTCCCCGCCGGCCGCGGCTATTCCATCTGCACGGCTGAAGGTCGTCTCGATCTGGCCGGGTTCGACGCGCTCCGGGCCGCGGCGCGGGTCCATTCCTGCACGCAGTTCACCTTTTTCGTCGCGGCCTACCAGCTGCTGCTGTCGGCCTACTGCGATCAGCCGGGCCTAAGCGTCTCGATCTCGGCGGCCGACCGGCCAGCCCCGGCGGACCGCCAGGCTTTGGGTCTGTTCGTCCGCGAACAAGAAGTCAGCCTTGAGCCCTTCACTCATCAGAGATTCGACGCGCTTCTAGACGCCGTCGACGCCGCGATGCGCAAGGCGCGTGGGAACCTCGCGAGCGGCAGCGCCTCGCGCGCGGGGATCGTCTACTACAATGCCCCGGATCTCCCCGTCGATGCAGGGGAGCTCGTAGTCGAGCCGCGCCCGGAACCACCGCGCGTTCATGCGCTCAACCTTTTCCTTCGGCTCCACCGCGACACCGACGGGGTGGTCTTCTCCTTCCACGGCCAACGCCAGTATTTCGACCCTGAGATCCTGCGGGCACTCGCCGCGTGCTTCCGGCGGATCCTCGAGCAGGTGATCGAAAACCCGCGGATCCCGCTCCGCGAGATCGTGCTGGCCGACGCAGAGCAGATCCGGGCCGCAGCCGCGCGCTCGGTACATACAGCCCCCCTGGCGTCGCCGCTCGACATCTCCGGCCGCTTCGCCGAGGTCGCGCGCAGCCATCCTGACGCCACCGCCCTGGAAACACCGGATGCCACGTGGACCTACCGCGACCTAGACGCCGACACCAACCGGTTCGCCCACTGGATGCTTGCACAAGGTCTGGAGGCGGGCAATCGGCTGGCGGTCTGCATGCCGCGGGGCACGGCGGTTTTCCGCACCTGGCTCGCGGCGCTCAAGGCCGGGCTGACGGTGGTGCCGGTCGACAGCGGACTGCCCGCCGCGCGGGTCGGCTACGTTCTGCGCGAATCCGGCAGCGACGCGCTGATACTGCCGCCGGACGCAAACTGCGACGTCTCTGGCCCGCCCCGCGTCCTTACCCTGCCCGGGCGCGCCGAGCTGGAGGGGTTCGAACCGACGCCGCCGCCACGCTTCGCCGCCGACCCCGGCAGCGACGCTTTCCTGATTTTCACTTCTGGCACTACCGGCAATCCAAAGAGCGTCCCGGTAAGCCATGTCGGCATCGTGCGGCTGGTGACCGGTACCTGGCATGCCGCCATCGGCCGCGGCGACCGGATGATCCAGCTCGCCTCCGCCGGGTTCGACGGGAGCTTCGTCGAGGTCTGGGGCGCCTGGCTGTGCGGCGCCGCGCTGGTGCTCTGCGAAAAGCACCTCCTCGCCGAAGGCGGGCTCGAGGCCGAGTTGCGCCGGCTACGGCCGACCGCCGCTTTCATGACCACGAGCCTGTTCAACACCCTTGTCGACGCCGACCCCGGCGCCCTCGCGCCGCTGAAATATCTCTCCGTAGGCGGCGAGGCCGCCTCGGCGGCGCATTGCAGGCGCGCGCTCGCGGCCAATCCGGACCTTTGCCTGGCCAACGTCTACGGCCCCACCGAGAACGGAGCCTTGACCACCAGCTACCGGGTGCCGGCCGAGGTGACCGGGAACGTGCCGATCGGTCGGCCCCTGCCTAACAACGTCGCCTTCGTCCTCTCCGGGGCGCTGCAGCCCCTGCCCGACGAATTCGCCGGCGAGTTGCTGGTCGGCGGCCCCGGGCTGTCGCGCGGCTACGAGAACCGGCCGGACCTCGCAGCCGAGAAATTCATCCGCCTCCCTGCGCACGCGCTCGGGATCGCAGGGGACGGCGACGTGTCGCTCTACCGCACCGGCGACCGGGCGCGGTGGAACCGCGACGGCCAGATCGAGTTCCTCGGGCGCCGCGACACGCAGTTCAAGTTCCACGGCTACCGGATCGAGCCCAGCGAGATCGAAACAGCTCTGATGGAGCACCCCGGGATCGGCCGCGCTGCGGTGGTGCCGGAGTTCCGCCGCGGGCAAACCCTTGTCACCGGGATCGTCGCCTACTTCGAGCCCGTCGCCGATCCAGCCCCGACCCAACGCGACCTGCGGGCCTTCCTCTCCCGCCTGCTGCCCAAGCCGATCCTGCCGACGCGCTATGTAGCGGTCGAGTCGATCCCGCTGACGCCGAACGGAAAGGCCGACGCCGGCGCCCTGCGCGCGGCCCACGCCACCGACGAAGTCGACCCCGTGGGCGTCTCGACCGCTCCGGACCTGCTGACGTCGATCTGGTGCGAGTCGCTCGATCGCAGGCAGATCCCCGACGACGCCGAGTTCTTCGCCCTTGGCGGCACCTCGCTGTCGCTCGTCCGGATGGTGTTGGAGGTCGAGCGAGTCTTCCAGACCGAGATCGACTTCGCGGCGTTCTGGGCCGATCCGACGCTGCAACGGATGCGGTACATGATCTCGAACAGCCCGGCCCTCGTCGTCGGCAACCTGAAACACCTGCGGGTGCTCAAGCAGGGAGACCCGTCGCTCTCCCCGATCGTGCTGATGCCGGGCCACACCGGGGCGGGGGTCTGGGCGAACGACATCCTGCCGGCGATGGACAGTCGCAACACCGTTCTGGCACTGGCGTTCGAAATGCCAGGCGAGGTACCGCCCGCCCCCGGGCGCGGCGCCGCGCTGATAGAGGCGTTCCTCGACGATCTCGAAGCCTGGCAGGCGCCGGCGCCGCTGACCCTGGTCGGATTTTCCTACGGCGGGCCGATCTGCGGCCAGTTGGCCATCCGCGCGGCCGACCGCGGATTGAACGTCGGCCGGATCATCGTGATCGACGGCGCCAGCCCCGCCAGCGGCCTTGGCCCGACCGGCAAGGAGTCGGGTTCACCTGGCGAAATGCTGATGCACCAGTTTCTGATGCTGCCGGTCGGCCCGATCACGGCCGACTGCCACCTTATAAGACCGCTGCGGAAGTTTCCGTTCGCACCACGCGATCTTGGCCTGGAGTGGGTGCATCTCGCCGTCGGCGGCGTTCATGAATACGAGGTCGACACGTTCCACAGCTTGATGGTCATGCCCCCGTTCGCCGCTGGCGTGGCCCGGGTCTTCGATGCCATCATGCGCGACGAAGCGAAGCCCGAACGAACGCGCGGCAGCCGTCTCGACGCGGCGTTCCTCAATGACCTCAACGCGATCAAGACGCTCGCCCGCGAGGCGCGGCTCGCGGAAGCGGCCGACGCGCTGCAACGGTTGATCTCGGCAACCGCCGAACCGCCCGACTGGGCTGTGGTTGCCGCCATTCGGCTCTACCGGGCCGCCGGCGTCAGACACCGGGTCGCCAAGCTGCGCAACGGCCCGCCTCTTCCCGGCGCGACCGCCTACGTCTGGCAAAACCTGTTCATCAGGGGCAGCCGATTGGCGAGGGAGATGCTGGAACGGTGCTACGCGGCGTCCGGTGCACAGATGAGCGGCGCGCTCTTGTTGCTCGAGGAGCGCGCCCGGCAGGGCGACAACGCGGGCGCCGCCCGTATTCTCCACTCCCTCGCCGCCGATCCACGTTTCGATGTCGAGCGCGGGATCGCCGAGGGCGTGCTCAATACCCTCGCCGGCGATCCAGCTGCCGGATACAAGGCGATGGAAACTGTGCTGGTGCAGGACGACGCAGGCCCGGCGCACGTCTCCTGGTGTGCCGTGTTCTTCGCGCGCGCCGGATTGCCGAGCGTCGCCCTCGACGTTATCAACTTGGGACGGCCTCGGTTCCGCGACGCGATGGAAAAGACCATGATCCTTATCAACGCAATCGCCCGCCGCCAGGCGTGTTCGAGCGAAACCTGACAGCGCAGCGGCGCCGTTTCCTGGCCGCAGGAAGGCCTCCGCGCGGCGCTATCTCCGCGCGTTTCCGCGTCGCCAGCATGCTTCGGTGTTGATTTTCACTCAGAACTGACCCGGGCAGCGGCCTGATTTCCAATGAGAATTGACCCATGCGACTCTCCCCTTCGCGACAGGTGACGGGGACAACGGAGTGATCCACATGGGACTATTGAACATCATTCGGAAGCAGCGCCTTCGGTATCGCTATGTCGAACCACGATCCGGTGGTGTTCGAAACGGCAGCCCGCGTGGTCGGATGCCTCGGCTTCGGCTTCTACCCACGCTCAGGGTTCATACATGTCGACCTCGGCCCCGCGCGTCAGTGGGGCGAGCGGTTCCCGGTCCGGGAGACTGCCTTCGCCGAAGAAACGCCACCAGCGCGCGAGGTTTTGGCCGACAGCCGCACCATGAAGGGCGGTGGCGCGGCAGGCGTGGCGACGCTGAGCGCGGCAGGCGTCGAGGTGGCGCAGATCGTCCTGACCGAGACCCAGACCGCCATCCTGCCGCTGGTGCCGTATCTCGATACGCTTAGCTGGCTATTCATCGCCGTGGCGCTCGGTGGGATCGCGGTCACGATCTTCGCCCGCTTTGATGATTGGTAACGGGGGCGACGATGATCGCCAACTTGATAGCTGGGGTCACCGCCAGCCCGTGGATGCGTGCGGGGCTGCGCTAAGGTGCCGTCGTCTTCGCCGTGCTCCTGTTCCTGTTTGCGCTTCGGCGGTCCGGTGAGCAAGCGGGACGCGCCGCCGGTATTCCCAGCGCCCTTGCCCGAGTTCGGAGAGACCTCTCAACTTCATCACAACGCCCATAGTGTGGACCTCCTGTGGATTGGACCCAGAGAGGCAGCTATCGGCCTGTTTTCGTTGACAATATAGGGGATAACAAGGAGTGAATGGTGCCCAGGAGAGGACTCGAACCTCCACGGCCGTTAAGCCACTGGTACCTGAAACCAGCGCGTCTACCAATTCCGCCACCTGGGCACAGGTGGTGAAGCGCCGTTTAAGGGCTGCGCAAAGCACTGTCAACGGGCTTTTCGCAGGATTTTTTCCGCGGCAATCGAACACCTTGATACAGCGCCCCGCCAAGGCTATCCCTGCCCCGGACCGAACGTCGAAGGAGCCTGCGCATGTCGAAACTCGTAACCATATATGGGGGTTCGGGATTTGTCGGACGCTATATCGCGCGGCGTATGGCCAAGGAGGGCTGGCGAGTCAGGGTGGCGGTGCGCCGCCCGAACGAGGCGATCTTTGTCCGGCCCTACGGCGTCGTGGGCCAGGTGGAACCGGTGCTATGCAACATCCGAGACGATGCCAGCGTCACGGCGGCGATGCAGGGGGCGGACGCGGTGGTCAACTGCGTCGGAACCTTCGACTCGCGCGGCAAGAACAACTTCGACGCGGTGCAGCACGAGGGCGCCGAACGCATTGCCCGCATCGCGGCGCAGCAGGGTGTGGCGCGCATGGTCCACATCTCGGCCATCGGCGCCGACAAGGACGGCGACAGCCTCTATGCCCGCTCCAAGGGTCTTGGAGAGGAAGGCGTGCTGTCCCACATGCCGGGCGCCATGATCCTGCGGCCCTCGGTGATCTTCGGCCCCGAGGACCAGTTCTTCAATCGCTTCGCCGGCATGACGCGGCTGGGGCCGGTGCTCCCTGTCGTGGGCGGCGAGACGCGCTTTCAGCCGGTCTATGTCGACGACGTGGCGCAGGCCGCGGTCAAGGGCGTGCTGGGCACCGCGAAGCCCGGCATCTACGAACTGGGCGGCCCGGATGCCGAGACGTTCCGCGACCTGATGGCGCTGATGCTGCGGGTGATCCGCCGCCGCCGCCTGATCCTGAATATCCCGTTCCCCGTCGCGCGCCTCATCGGGTCGGTATCCGATTTCGTCGCCATGGCCTCGGGCGGGCTGATCCCGGCGCAGATCACCGTCGACCAGGTCCGCTCGCTGCGGTCGGACAACGTGGTGGCCGAGGACGCCAGCGGCTTTGCCGAACTGGGGATCGAGCCCACGGCGATGGAGGCGGTGCTACCCGACTATCTGTGGCGCTTCCGGCCCTCCGGCCAATACGAGGCGATCAAGGAATCGGCTCGCAACCTGCGCGCCTGACGCCGCCAACCAGACCGCAAAAGACTGGCCCCCAAAGGCCGGTCTTTTCGTGTCAGGCGCAAAGACCGCCGGTTTCGCCGCGAAACGCCTATTGCCTGCGGGCGAGTTCGGTGAGGATCGCACTGTTTCGGCAACCCGGTGTCGGGCTCGCACTCAACGCTGCCTGGCGGCCCAGCCAGGACTCGCAGGCCTCAACCAAGGCGCATGTCTGGCAGGCATTGACCATCGCGGTATAGGTTTCAGGCTTCAGCCGACCGCTTTTCATCTCTTCCGACAGGCTCAGGCCCATCACCCTGGCGACGCTGCGCGTCATGAAGAAATGCCGGGCCGGATCGCCCAGCGGCAGGATCCGGGTCATCTTGTCTCTCCTTCTGTCTTGAGCGCGCCAAGCCGGTCGCGGTTGAGACAGCCCTCGGGCACCGCGCGCGGCGCATCCGACGGGTCGGCCAGCCAACGGTGACAAGCCTCGACGCAATCGCAACCACGGCAGCGGGTCACCATGCCGGCCCATTCGGCCTGGGTCAGTTGCCCTTCGCGCATGGCGGCCACCAGATCGACCCCAGCGGATTGCGCCATGCGCATGACAAGCCAGTAATGCCTCTGTTCGGGACCAAGCGGCGTGTTTGGCGCGCGGTCGGCGCGATCGGGCAACATCGTTCAGCCCTGCCGCGCGAGTTCGGCGAACAGCGCCGCGTTTCGGCAATAGTCCGGGGTCGCCGCTGCAACGCCCTCCTGCGCCGCCAGCCAGTGTTCGCAGGCCTCGGGCGCCGCGCAACCGGTGCAGCGCAGCACTGCATCCTCGAGGTCGGAGATCGAGAAATGCCCCCGCAGGATCTGCTCCTCGAGGTCGATGCCTTGCGCACTGGCCATCTCGTCGACCAGTCCAGCATGGCGTCGGATCGTCTTGTGAGGTGTCATATCGACCTTCCCCTTCTCTGTCAGATCATCCTGACAGTCAGGGTAGCAGCCTGTCGCCGCGTTTCCTTGATTCAGGTCAGATCAGCGCATCGCCGCGACGGTGCGGCGCACCGTCTCCATCCGCGCTGCATTGGGCGGATGGGTCCCGAGGAACTTGTTGCCCGGGTCAGGAATGCGGGCAAAGAAAGCGGCCCCGCGCAGCGGATCGAATCCCGCACGCGCGGCGATCACCGTGCCCAGCCGGTCAGCCTCCAGCTCGAAATCCTTGGAATAGCTGCGCGCACCCAGCGCTGCCCCCAGTTCCTCGGCCGAGCGCACGTTCTCTGCGCTGGCGCCCGAAATCGCCGCGATGCCGGAAAAGATCACCGCGCCCACCGTCGCGTTGTCGCGCATCCGGTCGAGATGGGCGAGGATGTGGTGCGAGGCCTCGTGCCCCATGACAAAGGCCAGTTCGTCGGCGTTCCGCACCGAGGCGATCAGCGCCAGATTGAAGGCCAGCACCGGACGGCCCGACTCGTCCACCGTCTGGAAGGCATTGGGCGCCTGGCCGGGCCGGTCGTCGACGACAATCAGGAAATCGCAATTGGCGCGCGGCGCGGCGCGACGGCATTCCGATTCGGCCACCGGCTCGACCGTCTCGACCACCTGCACGAACTGCCGTGCGGCGGTCTGGGCACGCAGGTTGATCGCCCCGGTGTCCGAGGGGGCCGCCACCGTCGGGCGCGACGAGGGCGCGGGGCCCGTCGGGATCACGACCGGCTCGCAGGCGGCGGCGAAGAACAGCAGGATCAATGGCAGGAAACGGGTCATCGTCAGGGTCCGGTTGCAGTTGACGATACCATATGCGCCGATCCGCCGCGCGGCCAGAGGCGACGGATCACTTGGCGGTGTGCCGCCGCCCGCTATGTGCCTGCGCATGACACAGCATTCCGACGACCGCCTGACGGTGATCTACAACGATACTTGCCCGATCTGTGCCCGCGAGGTCGCAGGCTACAAGCGCACGGTGGCACAAGAGGAACTGCCGGTGGATTTCGCCGGCCTCAGCGACGGCGACATGCAGCGTTTCGGACTGACCCCGGCGGACGCGGCGCGGCGGTTCCACGTCATGCGAGGCGGGGAACGGTTCAGCGGCGTCGCGGCCTTTGCCCTGTTGTGGGAACAGATACCGCGCCTGCGCTGGCTGGCGGCGCTGGTCCGTCTGCCGGTGGTGGCGCCCCTCTCGCGGGTGGTCTATGACCGCGTCCTCGCCCCTTTGTTGTTCGCGATGCACCGCAGGCGCGAACGGCAGGGTCGGGCGCGTCACATCGCCTGACAGGGGTTTCGCCGCGAAACGCGGCGCGCTAGGCTGGGCCCATGTTCAGTATCGAGCACGATTTCGACGCCACCATCGTCACCCTCGTGGATGAGGGCGAGGTCCCCTTGCAGGAGGACATCGTCATCTCGTCCTTCGAGGAATGCGTGACCGTCGAGCAATACGACGCCCGCACCGACACGATGCAGAAGATCACCCTGTCCTGGACCCAGATGCGCGACCTCGCCGCCGCGATCGACCTGCCCGAGGGCGTGTATCGCCGGGTCGAGAAAGGTCAGAAACGCTGATCGGATGTTTCGCACGCGAAACATTGAGAAATTTTATGAATTATTATCAAAAGCTTGTTAATTGAAGCGCGTGCCGCTGCGATGGCTTGTTCAAGCCTCTCACCCCTCGATTCGAAAGACCTTGTCCCGCCCGGTTTCGCCGCGGATCAGCGTCAGCCGCGATTTCGGCACGCCCAGCGACTTGGCCAGCATGCGGATCACGGCGGTATTGGCCTTGCCGTTCTCGGGAACGGTGGTGACGGTGACGCGCAGGGTGTCACCCTCGCGCTGGATCGCGTTGCGCGCGGCGCGCGGCGTGACGCGAACGGCCAGCGTGGCGCCCGGCACGGCGAGGTCGGAGAGGTCGGGATCGCTCATCCGCTTATCCTGACGCGCAAGGCGCCGGAACGAAACCCGGCATTTCCCGGTTGAAACCCCGCCGCGTCGCGCAGACATAGAGCGCAGCACAAAGGAAGAGACGATGCCCGATCCGAACCCGCAGGCGATGGAATTCCTGCTGACGCGCCGTTCGCGCCCGGCCAAGACGCTGCGCGCGCCGACCCCCGATGCCGAGGCCCTGCGCCCGATCCTGACCGCCGCCGCCCGCAGCCCCGACCACGGCAAGCTGGAGCCCTGGCGCTTCATCGTGCTGCAGGGGGCGGCGCTGGCACGGCTTGCCGAGGCTACTGAAGAGGCCGGTGGCAGGCTGGGCAAGAGCGCCGAGGACATCGCCAAGGCGCGCGCCGCCTTCGCCGACAGCCCGCTTGCCGTGGCGGTGATCGAGGTCCGCAAGGACAGCGACAAGATCCCCGCGATCGAGATGACCTATTCCGCCGGCGCGGTCTGCCTCGCGCTGCTCAACGCCGCGCTGGCCAGCGGCTGGGGCGCAAACTGGCTGTCCGGCTGGGCCAGCCACGACCGCGGCTTCGTCGAAGGCGCGTTGGGGCTGGCCTCGAACGAGCGGATCGCGGGCTTCGTGCATATCGGCACCGAAACCAGCACCCCGCCCGACCGCCCGCGCCCCGACCTAGACCGCATCACCAGTTGGATGTCGGAATGATCCTGACAAGCTTCGTCTCGGCGCTGGGCCAGATGGGCGACGCGCGGTTCCGCTCGGTGCTGCTGCGCGGGATCGGGCTGACGCTGGCGCTGCTCTTCGGCTTCACGGCACTGGTGGTCTGGGGTGTGGGGGTCTTCGTGGGGGATGCGGTGACGTTGCCCTGGATCGGCACGGTGACCTGGATCGACAATGTCGCCAGCTGGGCGATGCTACCGCTGATGCTGGTCCTGTCGGTCTTCCTGATGATCCCCGTGGCCTCGTCGATGACCTCGATCTTTCTCGACGACGTGGCCCAGGCGGTCGAGGACCGGCACTACCCCGGTCTCGGTCCCGCGACCGAGGTGCCCGTCGCGGACGCGCTGCGCGACACCGCCAGCTTCCTCGGCGTTCTGATCGCGGCGAACGCGGTCGCGCTGGTTCTGTATCTTTTCCTCAGCCCGATCGCGCCGCTGATCTTCTGGGGGCTGAACGGGTTCCTGCTGGGACGGGAGTACTTCACGCTCGCCGCGATCCGCCGGGTCGGACGGGAAGAGGCCGCCCGCCTGCGCCGGCAACACGCGATGCGCATCTGGGCGGCGGGAGTGCTGATGGCGATCCCGCTGACGATTCCGCTGATGAACCTGGTGATCCCGGTCCTCGGCGCGGCCACATTCACGCACCTTTTCCACCGACTCTCGCGCCGCTGAGAGGCCGCCCACGCACCGCGACTGTGCGCGGCTGGGCCTGTGGCGGCGGGGCCGCGCCCCCCAGATGGAGGGCGAAAGGAGAGTGCTATGCTCGATACACCTACCATCCGCACCGCCCCCATGCCCGACGCCATGCGCGTCCTGCTGCGCGACTATCCCCGCGACGCCTGGGAGGATCATCCCGGCTTTGCCCGCGCCACGCGCAATTGGCTCGGCGCGCACCAGGGGTTCCGCCGGCTGGCCGCGACCCTGACCGCCGAGACCGAGGCGTATCTGGACAAGGCGCGGGACGGAGAACTTTATGCCGACCGCCTTGGCCGCGCCGGGCACGCTCTGGTCGTCAGCCTGCACGGCCACCACCATTTCGAGGACAGGTCGTATTTTCCTGAACTCGCCGCCGCCGATCCGCGTTTCGAAAGCGGGCTAGCGATCCTCGAAAAGGATCACACCATGCTCGACGGTGTGCTGCACGACTTGACCCGCAGCGCCAACCGCACCATCCAGCTGATCCAGCTGGACCAAGGGCAGGCGCGGGACGAGGCCGGGTGCCTGCATGAACACACGCAGGCGGTCGAGGCGCTGCTCGACCGGCATCTCGGCGACGAGGAAGAGCTTGCCGTGCCGATCATCCTGCACCACCGCCTGCGCGGCTGACAGAACCCGCCCGGGACTTCGGGTTCCGGGCGGGTTACCCCGTCAACGCTGGAAAACTCCAGGGTTTAAGGGCCGATCCGCGCGGTGGCGGCCCTCACTGCCCCGAGGGGGGCCCCATCCGGTTGAACATCCAACCGTCGAGATCCCGCACGGTGATGACCCCCGACACGATGATTCCAGCGATGATGGCCCACAGCACGGCCGACACGCCGGTGGTGATCCAGGCCTTGCGCTTGAGGTTGTGAACCTCTGGGCTGCCGGCATGGGTGCCGGGCACGACCTTGCCCATGTCGCCCTGCGTCTTAAGCCGGATGGGGATCACGATCAGGAAGGTCATGAACCAGATGACCGCGTAGAGCACGAGTGCCGAGGTGATTCCCATCAGACCTGCTCCAGTTCCACGAGGCAGCCGTTGAAATCCTTGGGATGCAGGAAAAGCACCGGCTTGCCGTGCGCTCCGATCTTGGGCTCACCCGAGCCCAGCACACGGGCACCGGTGGCCTTCAGGTGGTCGCGCGCAGCCAGGATGTCATCGACCTCGTAGCAGACATGGTGGATGCCGCCCGAGGGGTTCTTGTCGAGAAAACCCTTGATCGGGCTGTCCTCGCCCAAGGGATAAAGCAGCTCGATCTTGGTGTTCGGCAGTTCGATGAAAACCACGGTCACGCCGTGATCGGGTTCGTCCTGCGGCGCGCCGACCTTGGCGCCCAGCGCGTGGCGGTATTGCTCCGAGGCGGCTTCCAGGTCGGGAACGGCGATGGCGACATGGTTCAGGCGGCCGATCATGGGTCTCTCCTGTGGCTGATCTGCCGCCCATATGGCGCAGCCACCCACGGTCAGGCAAGACGGTGCGTCCATTAACCGCCTGTTAGCCAAGCCGAGTCAAAGTCGAGTCGCATTCGCCTTGGAGGGGAACATGGACGACATGAATCATCTGAACATGCACCTGCGTCCCACCGCGACGCGGCCCCTTCTGGGGCTGACCGTTCTGGTGGTGGAAGACAGCCGATACGCCTGCGATGCGATGCGGCTGTTGTGCCTGCGCTCGGGCGCACGGATCCGGCGGGCCGATTGCCTCGCCTCGGCCCGGCGGCACCTGTCGGTCTACAGGCCCAGCGCGGTGATCGTGGACCTCGGCCTGCCTGACGGGTCGGGGGCGGAACTGATCTCCGAGCTTTCGGTTGCCTGCCCGCGGGTCGACGTGATCCTCGGCACCTCGGGCGACAGTTTTGCCGAAGAGGTGGCGCTGGCCGCCGGCGCCGATGGCTTTCTGGCAAAGCCGATCTCGTCGGTCATGGCCTTCCAGAACGCCATCCTGCGCAGACTGCCGACCGACCGGCAGCCCCCGGGGCCCCGGCTGGTCAGCGACGACCCGGTGCGGCCCGATCCCACCGCCTATCGCGACGACATGGCCCACGCGGCCGACGTGCTGGATGACAGCGACGACGGGCGGATGCTGGACTATGTCACCCAGTTCCTGGGCGGCGTGGCCCGCAGCGCCGGCGATACCCCGCTGCAAAAGGCGGCCGAGGATCTCGCGCGGGCCCGCAATCAGGGCGCCGCGATGCAGGCCAGCGTCGCGCGGCTTGCGGCGCTGATCCAGGATCGGCTGAACGACAAGGTCGCAATCTAGAAAGCGCATCAGCAGGCGCACTTTGCCCGCAACCGGCGCGGGCGGCCCACGGCAAGCGCGGGCGGCATGGGACGGCGGGCGGGGCGCCTTCCGCCGCAGGCGGAACAGCGCCGCAGGCCGTCCCGCTCAGGCCAGAAGACCCGGATCGGACCCCAGGTCGAGACCCGGAAAGACCGCCTGCTCGATCTCGGACCGGCCTAGGCCAAACAGCCCGCCGATCACCCAACCGGCATGGGCGCGCAGGTCGCGCGTGGGCATCAGGTCGCGCCGGTCATAGAGCGCCGCCTCGGACAGGCCCGGCCATTCGCCCAGAACACGCCCGCCGCGCAGCGCGCCACCGGCGAACAGCATCGCGCCCCCGGTGCCATGATCCGTCCCGTCCGAGCCGTTCATCCGCGCCGTCCGTCCGAACTCGGTCATCGCCAGCACCGCCGTCTGCCCCCAGGTCGGTCCAAGCCCTTCGCGCAGGCCGAGGATCGTGTTCGACAGCGCGCTCAGCGCCCGGGGCAGGCCACGAGCCTGTGCCGCGTGCGTGTCCCAGCCATTCAGCGAAAACGCGGCGATCCGTGCCTCGCCCCGCAGTTGTTCGGCGACGAAATCGGCGATGCGCCGGGCCGGGCCGGGTCCGCCGCCGCCCGCCGCCATCGCCGCCATGCCGTCGCCCTCCCCCGGCGTCAGCATCAGCGGGTCTCCATCGGCATCGGCCACGCGGAACGCCTCGTCCAGCGCGGCCGCCATCGCCGGGTCCGTTTTCATCACCTGCCGCGCCAGCAGCGCCGCCTGCGGCGACAGCGCGAGGTCGGCCTCGGGCGCCCAGCGCGAGACCGGCACCGGTCCGTCCAGGATCAGTTGGGGATCGCGCCCCACCGCCCAGGCGGTCTGCATCCGTCCATCCGGCATGTGCTGCATCATGCGGTTGAGCCAGCCCTCGCGCACCGCTCCGTCGTCCAGCCCCACCACCCCGGCTTCGAGGATGTCCTGCCCGTCAAAATGGCTGCGCTTGTCGCGATAGGGGGTCGAGACGGCGTGCACCGCGCCGAGGTCGCCCGCCTGCCACAGGGGCAGCAGCGGCGACAGCGCCGGATGCAGGGCGTGGAACCCGTCGAGGTCGACATGCCCGCCCGCGCCGCCCAGCGACACGCCACCGCGCAGACCCGCGAAATCCGGGTCGCCATGCGGCGCCACAACATCGAGCCCGTCCATCGCCCCGCGCAGGATGATGACCACCAGCCGCGCTTCGCCCGGCGCGGCCGCAAAGCTGACCGGCGTCAGCAGCGGACTGGCAGCGGCCGAACAGCCCAGCGCCAGGGATCGTGTCAGGAAACCGCGTCTGTCCATCGCCTCACATCCTTTGAAACGCCGGCGAGGCCAGCACGAGGCCGATCCCGTCCGCCCGGCTTTCCGCCGCCCCGGCGGCAAAACGCACCGCCCCGGTCGCGCGCCCCCCCAACGCCGTGTCGACAAAAGCCCGTGGGTCGGGCAGGTCGCCGACCAGCCGCTGCGGCACGGTCAGCGCCCATTGCAGCCGCGTCGCCACGCCCTGCGGCGTGATCCAGGCCGAGTCGGCATCGGGAAAGCCATCCGGCCCCGGCGGGCGCAGCCAGACCTGCCCCATCAGTGCCATGGGCCTCGCGAACAACCGCGCCACCGCCGGGGGTTTTCGCCCCTCCAGCGCCGTCCCGGGCAGGGCCAGCGCCCGGCAGGCCGAAGCCATGAACAGCGCAGGACGCTTGACGCGGCCCACCCCGGCCCACGCCGCGGGGTGATCGAGCAGCGCCGCAAGAACCGCCTGCAGGTCGCCCTCCGTCGAAAGCCAGGCTTCCTCCATCGAGGTCAGCAGCGCGGCGTCGGGGGTTTCAGAGACGAAATGCACTGCCAGCTTGCGCGTGATGTGCCGCGCGGTGGCGGGGTGGCGGCCGAGGTCGCGCAGCACCGCCTCAATGTCGCCAAGGCCGGGTTGCGCACCGCCATAGGCGCGGCCCAGGACGGTTTCCGCCCCCGGCTCGGCACGGCGCGGCAGAAACACCCGGCCTGCCTCGACGTTGAAGCTGAGCCCGGTCAGCAACTCGGCCAGCTGCCGCACATCGTCTTGCGTATATGGCCCACCGACGCCCAGAGTGTGCAGTTCGAGGATCTCGCGGGCGAGGTTCTCGTTCAGTCCCCGGCCGCGCGCGGCCTTCGACCCGGGCCCGAAGGACCGGTTCTGGTCCAGGTAATGCACCATCAGCGGATGGGTGGCGGCGGCGATCAGCAGATCCTCGAAACGGCCCGCGACGTTCGGGCGGATCGCCTCCTCGACATAGGCGGGTCCGGCGGCGCGCAGCGCGGCCTCCTTGCCCTGCGCGGTGAAATGATCGGCCCAGAAATCCTCCAGCCGCTCGCGCAATGGCGTATCGCTGTGGGCGCGGCGCAGCATGTGCGCGGTTAGTGCCTGCGCCGCAACAGTGTTCAGCGCCAGGCGGGCGGCCTTGATGGCCTGCCGTGCCTCCTTTTCGGCGGACGTGCCGGAAACCTCGCGACGTCGTTTTTGCAGCGCGCGTTCTTCGGCGATGCGGGGCAGCAGGGCGGCGAAAGACGCCACGGGAAAACGCGCCGCCATGGAGTCGGGTGCCGACAGCCCCGCCAGCATCGCTGCCACGCTGTCGGGCGGCGCGACGCCGGGCGACAGGCCGCAGCCAAAGCGCATCTCGGCAAGCTGGGGGTCGAAGGGCATGGGCGGCTCCGGCAGAATGGGCAGAGCATACGCCCTGCCAGCCGTCGCCGCCTAGAGCACCGCGATCACGTTGGCGAAACCGCGCCGAACGGTCACTCGCGCGGCGCGAGGTCCAATCACTCGCGCGGCAGAACCCGCAGGGACAGTTCCATCAACTGGTCGCTGGAAGGTTCCGACGGCGCGCCCATCAGCAGGTCTTCGGCGCGCTGGTTCATCGGGAACATGATGACCTCGCGGATGTTCTGCTGGTCGGCCAGCAGCATCACGATCCGGTCGATGCCCGCCGCGCAGCCGCCATGCGGCGGCGCGCCATAGCCGAACGCCTTGTAGAGCCCGCCAAAGCGCGACTTGACCTCGTCCTCGCCGTAGCCGGCGATCTCGAAGGCCTTGAGCATGATCTCGGGCTTGTGGTTCCGGATCGCGCCAGAGACCAGTTCATAGCCGTTGCACGCCAGGTCGTACTGGAACCCGCGCACCGCCATCGGGTCGCCCTGCAGCGCCTCCATGCCACCCTGGGGCATCGAGAACGGGTTGTGCTCGAAGTCGATCTCGCCGGTTTCCTCGTCCTTCTCGTAGATCGGGAAATCGACGATCCAGGCGAAGGCAAAGCGATCCTGATCCGTCAGGCCCAGTTCCGCGCCGATCACGTCGCGCGCCTTGCCCGCAACCCGCTGGAAGGCCTGCGGCTTGCCGCCCAGGAAGAAGGCCGCGTCGCCCACGCCAAGGCCCAGCTGCTGGCGGATCGCCTCGGTCCGTTCGGGGCCGATACGAGTAGGCGGACCAGCCGCCTCAACTGGCCGCTTCCCCGTCTTTTTCGCTTCTTCTTCAAGAAGATCAATCTCTGCGCCAAGTTCTGCAATTCGGGCCGAGATGGACGAGACAGACTCTGTGTCCTTGCGCCTTTCAGCTTTAACTAGCTGAGAATTCAGTTCGCCAAGCTCGCCTCTCAGCACATCGCATCGGTCTCTCCAAAAAATGTAGCCCATGCCCGGTAGGCCTTCCTTTTGGGCAAAAGAGTTCATTCTCTCACAAAAGCGTTTCGATCCACCTCCAGGCGCGGGGATCGCGCGGATCTCGGTGCCCTCCTGCTCCAGCAGCTTGGCGAAGATCGCGAAACCGCTGCCCCGGAAATGCTCGGAGACATCCTGCATCTCGATCGGGTTGCGCAGATCGGGCTTGTCGGTGCCGTATTTCAGCGCGGCTTCCTTGTAGGGGATCTGCGGCCAGGTCGCGGGGTCATCCACCTTGCGGCCGCCGCCGAATTCCTCGAACACGCCCGCGATCACCGGGCTGACCGTGTCGAACACGTCCTGCTGGGTGACAAAGGACATCTCCATGTCCAGCTGGTAGAAATCGGTGGGAGACCGATCCGCGCGCGGGTCCTCGTCGCGGAAGCAGGGCGCGATCTGGAAATAGCGGTCAAAGCCCGAGACCATGATCAGCTGCTTGAACTGCTGGGGTGCCTGCGGCAGGGCGTAGAACTTGCCCGGATGCAGGCGGGACGGCACCAGGAAGTCGCGCGCGCCCTCGGGGCTGGAGGCGGTGATGATCGGCGTCTGGTATTCGCGGAAGCCCTGCCCCCACATGCGCTTGCGGATGCTGGCCACCACATCGGACCGCAGCGTCATGTTGCGCTGCATCGCCTCGCGGCGCAGGTCGAGATAGCGATAGCGCAGGCGGGTTTCCTCGGGATATTCCTGGTCACCGAAGACCATCAGCGGCAGCTCGCCCGCCGCGCCCAGCACTTCCATATCCCGGACAAAGACCTCGATCTCGCCGGTGGGCAGCTTGGCGTTCACAAGGCTTTCGTCCCGCGCCTTCACCGTGCCGTCAATGCGGATGCACCATTCGCTGCGGACCTTCTCCACCTCGGAAAAGACCGGGCTGTCGGGGTCGCACAGGACTTGCGTCACGCCATAATGGTCGCGCAGGTCGATGAACAGGATCCCGCCGTGATCGCGGATGCGGTGGACCCAGCCGGACAGGCGGACGGTGTCGCCCACGTTGGATTTGTTCAGCGCGGCGCAGGTATGGCTGCGATAGGCGTGCATCTGGGTCGCCCCTTTTTGTGGAAGGCTTGAAGGTCAGGCGCCGATACACCCCTCTGGCGCGTGGAAGTCAAGGGAGCGTGGGGTATTCGGCGGGAAATGTGCCGAAACTCACTCCCATTCCATCTGCTGGAAAACGGTCTGCGCGTTGCGACGGGCGAGGGAGTCGAACTGGTCGAGATATTCGAACGCCGACTGATCCACCTCGACCGCGCCGATGATGTCACCGCCCTCTTCGATATGGGCGCGGATCTGCGTGCGCAGGTTCACGAGATAGTCGCGCGTGTCGGCCTGCGCCTGTGCCAGCGTGGTCGCGGGGCCGTGGCCGGGCACCAGGTGCATGGGGTCCAGCGCCTCGACGGC
This sequence comes from Thetidibacter halocola, assembly GCF_018224955.1. Taxonomy (GTDB): domain Bacteria; phylum Pseudomonadota; class Alphaproteobacteria; order Rhodobacterales; family Rhodobacteraceae; genus Thetidibacter; species Thetidibacter halocola. Next base: position 576,997 of record NZ_JAGTUU010000002.1, on the reverse strand, counting down.
GGCAAAGGCCTCCAGCCAGCCGGCGCTGTCGGAGAACTCCATCACGCCCGGCACCCGCCCGACATAGACGATGTCACCGGTAAAGACCGTGCGGCTTTGCGGCAGCCAGACGTAGCTGTCGCCAGGCGTATGGGCGTGGCCGGGCTGGCGGACCTGAATCTCGACTCCGCCCAGTGTCAGGTCGAACCCCTCGCCAAAGGCGATCCGCGCATGCACCGGCTCGGTTCCCTCCAGCGCGTCGCCCAGAAGCTGCCCCAGCACCATCATCTGCACCGAGGCGCGCGCCGCCTGATCCTCGATGGCGGCCTTTGCCGCGACGGTCTGCGCGCCCTGCGCCTGCCAGTAGGCATTGCCGATCCAGCGGTGATCCTGCCCGCCGGTGTCGATCACGTATGTCACCGGTTGGTCAGTGAGCGTCCTGACCACGTCATGCAGCGCCTGCGCGCCCTTCCAGCTGCCGCCCGGATCGACCAGCACCGCGCCGTCCGCGGTCTCGATCAGGCCGAAGGTGGCGTTGTTGCCAAGGTTCGCGGCGCTGCGCTGCTCGGCCGGGCCCTCGATGGCCCAGATGCCGGGCTCGACCGGGTGAACGATCAGCTCCTGCGCGGCGGCAGGCACGGCGGACAGGATCAGGGCAAGCATGGCGCGCATCGGGGCATCTCCGGACTGGGTCCGCCCAATGAGCCGTCAAACACCGGGCGGCACAAGGGCGCAAACCGTCACGGGCGCGCCCCGGAATTGGCGGGAATCGCCTTTCTTGATACACTGCGAGTCCAGAACGGAATGCGACGTGGTCGACCGGAACGGGGTGTGACGATGTGGGAAACCGTACTGCGCCGCGTGCTGCGGCGGATGATCGTGCAGGGCCGGCTGACGCTGCGCTGGCCCGATGGCCGGGTCGAGCGTTTCGGCAGCGGCGAGGGCGCGCCAGAGGTCGCGGTCACGCTGACCGAAGGCGCGGCGCGCGCGCTCTGCCTGCGCCCCGTTCTGGCCCTCGGCGAGTGCTACATGGACGACAGCCTGACGGTCGAGGATGACCGCCTCTACTACCTGCTGACGCTGCTGGTTCGCAACCAGCGCAAAGGCGGTGCGCCGGTCTGGATGAACGCGATGCAGGCGGTGCGCCGGATGTTCCGACGGATCGAGCAGAGGAACGACGCCCTGCGCGCGCGGCGCAACGTGGCGCATCACTACGACCTGTCGGACGACTTCTATCGCCTCTTCCTCGACGCCGACATGCAGTATTCCTGCGCCTATTTCGAACGGCCCGACATGACCCTGGAAGATGCCCAGGCGGCGAAGAAGGCGCATATCGCGCACAAGCTGCGGATCGAGCCGGGAATGCGGGTTCTGGACATCGGCTGCGGCTGGGGCGGCATGGCGCTGACCCTGGCGCGGGATTACGGCGCGCGGGTGACGGGCGTAACACTGTCCAGGAACCAGCTTGCCACGGCGCAGGCGCGGGCCGAGGCAGCGGGCCTGTCGGATCGCTGCACCTTCCGCCTGCTCGACTACCGCAAGCTGTCCGACCGGTTCGACCGGATCGTCAGCGTCGGCATGCTCGAACACGTGGGCCTGCCGCATTACGACGAGTATTTCGCAAGGGTCCACGACCTGCTGGACCCCGACGGCATCGCCCTGATCCACACGATCGGCCGCATCGCCCCGCCCCTGCCCACCAGCCCGTGGATCGCGAAATACATCTTCCCCGGCGGCTATGTCCCCTCGCTCTCCGACCTCGCGCCCGCGCTCGAACGCTCCGGCCTCTGGACCGCCGATATCGAGGTGCTGCGCGGCCACTACGGCCCGACGCTGAACCACTGGCGGCAACGCTTCGAGGCGGCGCTGCCCAAGGTCCGCGAGATGTATGACGACCGCTTCATCCGCATGTGGCGCTTCTACCTCGTGGCCTGCGAGATGGCCTTCGAGGAGCAGGGACAGGCGGTGTTCCAGGTCCAGCTGAGCCGGACGCAGCACGCGGTCCCCGCCACCCGGCGCTATCTCTACGAGGCGTCGAGGCCCGCCGACATGCGCCACGCGGCAGAGTAGAAACCGGTCCCCTGCTTCATCTTGCCCGGAAAACTCCGGGGGAGTCGACCGAAGGGAGACGGGGGCAGAGCCCCCTTCAGCCCGTGACGATCTCGAACCGGCAGGCAGGGGCGCCCGCGGCGGCACAGGCCACCTCGCGGCAGCGCGCGGCCGGGTGAACCAGCCGGCGATAAAGCGTCTCGAACACCGCCGCGTGCCAGTGACACAGCGTCTCGTCCGAGGCTTCGCCCCGGATCACCGGGTTGTCGTGGATCGCGAAGGACCACGGCGACAGCACCTCGAACCGCCCCGACCCGGCAAAGGTCCAGGCGTTCTTCGCGATGGCCTTCGACAGGGCGCGGGCGGCCAGCGACGCGGGCAGCGCGCGCAGGATCGCCTGGGCGGGGCGCGGGATGCGGTGCGCGAGGATGTACTCGGCCGTGCCCCGCCCCGCCTGCGCGGCAAGGCCGGGCGCACGGGGGCCGAATTCGGCGCGCAGCACGTGATGCAGGCTGGCGGCCTCGCCCTCGGGGATCATCTCGGACCCGTCGGGCAGCTCGCCGCCCCAGCGGGCCAGGACCCGCGTGCGGGCTGCAGGCCCCACCGCCCGGTCCAGCACCGGGATCACCTGCAGCACCGCGTTGGGTCCGATCAGCCCCTCGGGCTCGGGGCCGAGGTCGCGGGGCATCAGACGTCCTCCATCTGCTGGTCGCCGCCCCCGCAGGCCTTCACGTCAGCCCCGTTCGGCATCTTGAAGGCCTGCGCCCGGTCGACGGCGCGCTCCTTCATCTGGTCGCGGACCGCCTCGCGCCGCTCCTTGGCGCGCGCGGCGCGGTCTGCCGCGGCCTCCCAATCCTCCAGCTGCGCTTCGGCCAGCTGGCGGGTTTCGTCGAAGTCGAAATGCACCTTGCCCTTGGTCTGCGGCCCCCAGTAACCAGCCTTGCCGAGATCGTAGAAGGTGCGCTGGACCCCGGCCTTGAGGAAGGCCTTGAGGCAGCCCAGCAGGTAGCGCCGCCGATAGCCGGTGCCGCGCCACGGGTAGTGGAACAGCGCCTTGCGCATGTAGAAGCGGCGGTAGTTCTTCATCACCCCGTCCAGCAACTCGCCCCGCGTCATGGCGGCGGGCTTCATGATCGGGGTCACGAAATTGTATTTCGAGAAGTCGAAGATCTCGACCTGGTCCTTCAACTCCTGGAACAGCGGGGTGAAGGGCCAGGGCGTGTACATCGACCAGTTGGCCAGGTCCGGCTGCCAGTCCCACGCCATCTTGAAGGTTTCCTCGAGCGTCTCGGGAGTCTCGTTGTCGAGACCGACGATGAACTGCGCCTCGGTAAAGATGTCGGCCTCGCGCAGCAGGCGGATCGCCTCCTTGTTCTCCTCGACCTTGGTTTCCTTGTTGAACAGGTCGAGCTTCAGCTGCGCCGCCGCCTCGGTGCCCAGGGACACGTGGACCAGACCGGCCTTGCGGTAGAATTTCAGCAACTCGCGGTCACGGTAGATGTCGGTGACGCGGGTGTTGATACCCCATTGCACCTTGTCCGGCAGGCCGCGGGCGATCAGCTCTTCGCAGAACTGGATGAACTTCTTGCGGTTGATGGTGGGTTCCTCGTCCGCAAGGATGAAGAAGCCGACACCGTGGTTGGTCACCAGGTCCTCGATCTCGTCCACCACGGCGATGGGATCGCGCACGCGGTAGTCGCGCCAGAACTTCCACTGGGAACAGAAGGAACAGGTGAAAGGGCATCCGCGCGCCATGTTCGGAATGGCGACGCGCGTGCCCAGCGGGATGTAGATGTATTTCTCCCAGTCGATGATCGACCAGTCGGGCTTGATCGCGTCGAGGTCCTTGACGGTCGAAGCGGCGGGCGTGGCCTTGATCTCGTCGCCCTCGCGGAAGGCGAGGCCGTGGATGCGGTTGCGGTGCTCGGGCCAGTTGCCGGAGGCGATGGCGTGCATCAGGTTGACGACGATTTCCTCGCCTTCGCCGCGCACGATCACGTCGACCCAGGGCGCCTCGGAGAGGACCTGCTTGTACATGAACGTGGCATGCACCCCGCCGAGGATCCGCACGGCGTTCGGCGCGCGCTGCTGCGCGATCTTCAGCGCGTCTTCGGCGCGGTAGATGGACGGGGTGATGGCGGTCAGGCCGACGGCATCCGGGGCGATCTCGGCGATCATGTCCCCCAGCCTGTCATCGTCGATGTCGTTGGTCATCGCGTCGATGAAGTGGATGTCGTCGAACCCGGCCTGGCGCAGGTGGCCCGTCAGGTAGGCGACCCAGGCGGGAGGCCAGTTGCCCGCGATCTCTGCCCCGCCGGAATGGTAGTTGGGATGGATGAACAGGATTCGCATGGCACTCCCTCCGCGATGTATCGAGAGTGTGACACCACTGCTGTCTAGTTTACTTGACATACATCAAATCGGGCTCTGAGAGGCATCGGGGTTTCGGGCTTGCGCGGGCGGCCCCCACGTCTATAACGCGGGCAATTTGCGCCACGCCGAGTCAGACAGGGGGGACACCATGCCCAGACGCACCGATATCCAGTCCATCATGATCATCGGCGCCGGCCCCATCATCATCGGGCAGGCTTGCGAGTTCGACTATTCCGGCGCACAGGCCTGCAAGGCCCTGAAAGAAGAGGGATACCGGGTGGTCCTGGTGAACTCGAACCCGGCCACGATCATGACGGATCCGGGCCTGGCCGACGCCACCTACATCGAACCGATCACCCCCGAGGTCGTCGCCAGGATCATCGAAAAGGAACGCCCCGACGCGCTGCTGCCGACGATGGGCGGGCAGACCGGCCTGAACACCGCGCTGGCGCTCGAGGAAATGGGCGTTCTGGAAAAATTCGGCGTCGAGATGATCGGCGCCAAGCGCGCCGCAATCGAGATGGCCGAGGACCGCAAGCTGTTCCGCGAGGCGATGGACCGCATCGGCCTGGAGAATCCCAAGGCCACGATCATCACCGCCCCGAAAAAGGAAAACGGCAAGCGCGACCTGACCAAGGGGGTCGAGATCGCGCTGGAGGCGCTGGATTACGTCGGCCTGCCCGCGATCATCCGCCCGGCCTTTACTCTTGGCGGCACCGGCGGCGGCGTCGCCTATAACCGCGAGGATTACATCCACTATTGCCGCACGGGCATGGATGCCTCGCCGGTTGGCCAGATCCTGGTGGACGAGTCCCTGCTGGGCTGGAAGGAGTATGAGATGGAGGTCGTCCGCGACAAGGCGGACAACGCGATCATCGTCTGCGCCATCGAGAACGTCGATCCGATGGGCGTTCACACGGGCGATTCCATCACCGTCGCCCCGGCTTTGACGCTGACCGACAAGGAATACCAGATCATGCGCAACGGCTCTATCGCCGTGCTGCGCGAGATTGGTGTGGAAACCGGCGGCAGCAACGTGCAATGGGCGGTGAATCCCGACAATGGCCGCATGGTCGTGATCGAGATGAACCCGCGCGTGTCGCGCTCCTCGGCGCTGGCGTCCAAGGCGACGGGCTTCCCCATCGCCAAGATCGCGGCCAAGCTGGCCGTGGGCTATACGCTGGACGAACTGGACAACGACATCACCAAGGTCACGCCGGCCAGCTTTGAACCCACCATCGACTATGTCGTGACCAAGATCCCGAAATTCGCCTTCGAGAAGTTCCCGGGCTCGCAGCCGCTGCTGACCACTGCGATGAAATCGGTGGGCGAGGCGATGGCCATCGGTCGCACGATCCACGAGTCGATGCAAAAGGCGCTGGCCTCGATGGAATCCGGCCTGACCGGCTTCGACGAGGTGGAAATCCCCGGCGCCCCCGACAAGGCCGCGGTCATCAAGGCGCTGAGCGAGCAGACGCCCGACCGGCTGCGCACCATCGCGCAGGCGATGCGCCACGGCCTGTCGGATGACGCGATCTTCGGCGTCACGAAATACGACCCCTGGTTCCTTGCCCGCATCCGCGAGATCGTCGAGGCCGAGGACACGGTGCGCGCGAACGGCCTGCCCACGGACGAGACGGGGATGCGCGCGCTCAAGATGCTGGGCTTTACCGATGCACGGCTGGCTAAGCTGACCGGGTTCTCGGAAAAGGACGTGCGCAAGCGGCGCCGCGACATGGGCGTGACGGCGGTCTTCAAGCGCATCGACACCTGCGCCGCCGAGTTCGAGGCGCAGACCCCCTACATGTATTCCACCTACGAGATGCCCATGATGGGCGAGGTGGAATGCGAGGCGCGCCCCTCTGACCGCAAGAAGGTGGTGATCCTGGGCGGCGGTCCGAACCGGATCGGCCAGGGGATCGAGTTTGACTATTGCTGCTGCCATGCCTGTTTCGCCCTGACCGACGCGGGCTATGAGACGATCATGGTCAACTGCAACCCCGAGACCGTGTCGACCGACTACGACACCTCGGACCGGCTGTATTTCGAACCGCTGACCTTCGAACACGTGATGGAAATCCTGACGCGCGAGCAGGAGAACGGCACGCTGCATGGCGTGATCGTGCAGTTCGGCGGCCAGACGCCCCTGAAGCTGGCCAACGCGCTTGAATCCGAGGGCATCCCGATCCTCGGCACCACCCCCGACGCCATCGACCTGGCCGAGGACCGCGAGCGGTTCCAGGCGCTGGTCAACCAGCTGGGCCTGAAACAGCCGCATAACGGCATCGCCGCCACCGACGCCCAGGCGCTGGAGATCGCGGCCGAGATCGGCTTTCCGCTGGTGATCCGCCCCTCCTACGTGCTGGGCGGCCGAGCGATGGAGATCGTGCGCGACATGGACGGGCTGCGCCGCTACATCCGCGACGCCGTGGTGGTGTCGGGCGACAGCCCGGTGCTGCTGGACAGCTACCTGTCCGGCGCGGTCGAACTGGACGTCGACGCGCTATGCGACGGCGAGGCGGTGCACGTGGCGGGAATCATGCAGCATATCGAGGAGGCCGGCGTGCATTCCGGCGACAGCGCCTGCTCGCTGCCGCCCTATTCGCTGTCCGACGACATCCTGGACGAGATCAAGCGCCAGACAGAGGCGCTGGCCCGCGCGCTGCATGTGGTCGGGTTGATGAACGTGCAATTCGCCATCAAGGCCGACGAGACCGGCAAGCAGGAAATCTACCTGATCGAGGTGAACCCGCGCGCCAGCCGCACCGTGCCCTTCGTCGCCAAGGCGACCGACAGCGCGATTGCCTCGATCGCCGCGCGGATCATGGCGGGCGAGAAACTGTCTGCCTTCCCGATGCGCGAGCCCTACCCGGCCGACGCGGATTACGACACCGTCCTGCCGCTGGCCGACCCGATGACGCTGGCCGATCCGAACATGCCGTGGTTCTCTGTGAAGGAAGCGGTGCTGCCCTTTGCCCGCTTCCCCGGCGTGGACACGATCCTCGGCCCCGAGATGCGATCCACGGGTGAGGTCATGGGCTGGGACCGCTCCTTCCCCCGCGCCTTCCTCAAGGCGCAGATGGGCGCCGGCACGCATCTGCCGACAGAGGGCGCGGTGTTCGTCTCGATCCGGGACGAGGACAAGACGCCCCAGATGGTCGAGGCGGCGCGGACCCTGTCCGACATGGGTTTCACCCTGGTCGCCACCGGCGGCACGGCGGGCTTCCTCGAGGGGCATGGCCTGACCTGCGAGCGGGTCAAGAAGGTCTACGAGGGACGTCCCAACGTGGTCGACCTGATGAAGGACGGCGGCATCCAGCTGGTGCTTAACACCACCGAGGGCGCGGCGGCGGTCGAGGACAGCCGCGAGATCCGCTCTGTCGCGCTCTATGACAAGATCCCGTATTACACCACCGCCGCCGGCGCCCATGCCGCCGCGATGGCGATGAAGGCGCGGGAAGAAGGCGAACTGGTCGTCAAGCCGCTGCAATCCTGACACGGTCCTTGCCCGGCGGAAGCTGGGGGGCCAGCCCCCCAGACCCCCCGGAGTTTAGGGGCAAGATGAAGAGGGATTTCTGTCCCGTCATACGGTGAACGGAGCCGCAGCTCTGTCCGGGCGGTCGTCGATTTCTCTACCGGAGCGTTTGCCGCGCAAGACGCGGACCAGGGCTCACTCCCACTTGTAGTTGAAGCTGACGCTGATGCGGTCGTCCTCGGACATGTTCATCGGCACCTCGTGCCGCAGCCAGCTTTCCCAGAGCAGCACGTCGCCCACGTCCGGTTTCACGTAGACGAAGCTGCGCAATTCCTCGCGGCAGTCCTTTTTCCGCGTCGGTGCGGCCATCATCATGGCCAGACGCGGGTCCTCGAGCTTCAGCGCCGAGGTGCCTTCGGGCATCGCCACGTAGGTGGTGCCGGAGATCACCGAGTGCGGGTGGATGTGGCTGCCGTGGGTGCCGCCCTCTGGCAGGATGTTGATCCAGAGGTCCTCCAGCACCAATGAACGCCCGGCGAGGTCGAATTCCAGGTCCTTCGCGAAGGCCTGCACGTGCTTGTCCAACGCCTTCTTGACCGCCTCGAAGATCGGAAAGCGCCAAGGCAGGTCCGTGAGCGAGGCGTAGGAGGTGTAGCCGGGATAGCCCTCGGTCTCGCACCAGTCCTGTCCCGCCTCGTCATCCTCGGCGATGGAATAGCAGGAGGCGGCCAGTTCGGCCGGGTCCACGTCGCCGAAATCGTTCAGGCGGGCGCGATAGAGTCGGGTCGCAAAGAGGGATCGGATGTCAGCCATGCCGCCTCTTACTGCGCAAAACGGTCGCTGGAAACAGGATTTTGCGCCGCATGGGTACGCGCGGGGCAAGGGTTTCTTAGGCGCTTTGCGGCACGGTGCCCGCATGACGCAGAACGCATCACTGGTTTCGATTCGGGTTTTCATGGCTGTCCTGCTGGTCTGGCTGCCGGGCACCCTATGGGCGGAACCGGCCCGTGTGCCGGGGCAGGTCGGGTTGTTTGCCGATCGCCAGCCGCTGTTTGCCACGCAGGGCGGAACCGGGCGCGGCTCTGCCAGCCTGTTCGCCCCGGCCCCGCCGGATGCGCAGGTCACCACCGCCAGCTTGTTCGCGGGAACACGCGACGGCGGCCTGTTCTCTCCGTTGCCGGAACGGTTGGACCGTCCGTTGCTGCGCGCGGGCACCGGCGGCAGCGCGGCCATGCGCCTGCGCGACTTGATCGCCCGGGCCGAGGCCGGGCGCGCGGGCTATGACGCGGTGCAGCACGGTGCGGTGATCCGCCCGCCCCTGCCGCCGACCCGCATGACGATCCAGGAGATCCATGCCTGGATCCGCGCCACGCCCGGCCAGCCACATGCAATCGGGCGTTACCAGTTCATCCCCTCGACCCTGCGGCGGCTGGTCGACCGGCTGGGGCTGGACCCCGGCGCGCGGTTCTCGCCCGACGTGCAGGACCGGCTCGCCGACCTGCTGCTGGAGGATGCGGGCCTGTCGCGCGTGCAGCAGGGTGTCATCAGCGAGGAGGCCTTTATGCTGAACCTGGCCAAGATCTGGGCAGGCCTGCCGACGTCCTCGGGGCGCAGCTATTACGACGGGTTCGCGGGGAACAAGGCGACCATGCCGTGGGAGGTCTATGCACAGGAGGTGCGGGCGATCCTGAACGGATAGGCGGCCGCCGCGCCCGTCGCGTCATCCGGGGCAGCAAAGAAAAACCCCGCTGCACCTGGCAGCGGGGTTTTATCTTTCTCTTGGTGCGAGGCCGGGGCAGGTCTTTCGAACTTGCCTAGACCCCGCTGGCCTCACTCCGCTGCGCGGAGTGCGCCGGCTTACCAGTCCTCGCGGACGACCACGCGGGTCTTGATCGGCAGCTTCATCGCGGCGAGGCGCAGGGCCTCGCGAGCGATGTCCTCGCCGACGCCGTCGATCTCGAACATGACGCGGCCGGGCTTGACCTTGCAGGTCCAGCGGTCGACCGAGCCCTTGCCCTTACCCATACGAACTTCGATGGGCTTCGCGGTCACGGGCGTATCCGGGAAGATGCGGATCCAGACGCGGCCCTGACGCTTCATGTGGCGCGTCATGGCACGGCGTGCGGCCTCGATCTGGCGCGCGGTGACGCGCTCCGGTTCGGTCGCCTTCAGGCCGAAGGTGCCAAAGTTGAGATCAGAGCCGCCTTTGGCCTCGCCCTTGATCCGGCCCTTGAACATCTTGCGGAATTTGGTGCGCTTAGGCTGAAGCATGATTACCTCCGATCATCCCGGCGGCCACCACCAGCACCGCGAGGTGCCGGACCGTCCTGGATTTCCTGTGCCTTGCGATCCCGCGCGGACGGATCATGTTCCATGATCTCGCCTTTGAAGATCCAGACCTTGATGCCGATGATGCCGTAGGGCGTGGTCGCCTCGACATTGGCATAGTCGATGTCGGCCCGCAGCGTGTGCAGCGGAACGCGGCCCTCGCGATACCATTCGGTCCGTGCGATCTCGGCACCGCCCAGACGGCCGGCCACGTTCACCCGGATACCCAGGGCGCCCATGCGCATGGCGTTCTGCACGGCCCGCTTCATCGCGCGGCGGAAGGACACGCGGCGCTCGAGCTGCTGGGCGATGCTTTCACCGACCAGCTGCGCGTCGAGTTCCGGCTTGCGCACTTCGACGATGTTCAGGTGCAGTTCACTGTCGGTCATCGCCGCCAGCTTCTTGCGCAGAACCTCGATGTCGGCGCCCTTCTTGCCGATGATGACACCCGGACGCGCCGTGTGGATCGTGACGCGGCACTTCTTGTGCGGACGCTCGATGATCACACGGGCAACGCCGGCCTGCTTGGCCTCGTTCTGGATGAACTCTCGGATCTTGAGATCCTCGAGCAGCAGGTTGCCATAGTCCTTGGTATCGGCGTACCAGCGGCTGTCCCAGGTGCGGTTCACCTGCAGGCGCATGCCGATCGGATTGGTCTTGTTACCCATTAGGCTTGCTCCTCGATCTGGCGCACCTTGATGGTGATTTCCGAGAACGGCTTGACGATCTTGCCGAACCGGCCACGGGCACGGGGACGTCCACGCTTCATCACCAGGTTCTTGCCCACATAGGCCTCTGCGACGATCAACTCGTCCACGTCGAGCCCGTGGTTGTTCTCGGCGTTGGCGATGGCCGACTGCAGGCACTTCTTCACGTCGATGGCGATCCGCTTCTTCGAGAAGGTGAGGTCGTTGAGCGCCTTTTCCACCTTCTTGCCACGGATCAGCGCGGCGACGAGGTTCAGCTTCTGCGGCGAGGTGCGCAGCATGCGCAGCTTTGCCATCGCTTCGTTGTCCGCCACGCGGCGGGGATTCTTATCCTTGCCCATGGCTTACTTCCTCTTCGCTTTCTTGTCGGCGGCGTGCCCGTAATAGGTACGGGTCGGCGCGTATTCGCCGAACTTCTGACCGATCATGTCCTCGGACACGTTGACCGGGACATGCTTGTGGCCGTTGTAGACGCCGAAGGTCAGGCCGACGAATTGCGGCAGGATCGTCGAGCGGCGCGACCAGATCTTGATCACTTCGTTCTTGCCCGACTCGCGGGACTTTTCGGCCTTCTTCAGCACGTAGCTGTCGACAAAAGGCCCTTTCCAAACGGAACGAGACATGCGTTACCGCCCCTTCTTCTTGGCGTGACGCGAGCGGATGATCAGCTTTGCGGACGCTTTGTTGGGATTGCGGGTCTTCTTGCCCTTGGTCGGTTTGCCCCACGGCGTCACAGGGTGACGGCCGCCGGAGGTCCGGCCTTCGCCACCGCCATGGGGGTGGTCGATCGGGTTCATGACGACACCGCGGACGGAGGGACGCTTGCCATAGTGGCGCATCCGGCCGGCCTTGCCGAAATTCTGGTTGCTGTTGTCGGGGTTCGACACGGCGCCGATGGTCGCCATGCATTCCTGCCGCACCATCCGCAGTTCGCCCGAGGAGAGGCGGATCTGCGCATAGCCGCCGTCGCGGCCGACGAACTGCGCGTAGGTGCCTGCGGCACGCGCGATCTGTCCGCCCTTGCCCGGCTTCAGTTCGATGTTGTGGACGATCGTGCCGATCGGCATGCCGCTGAACGGCATTGCGTTGCCCGGCTTGATGTCGGCCTTGGCCGAGGCCACGACCTTGTCGCCGATGCCCAGGCGCTGCGGCGCCAGGATATAGGCCTGTTCGCCGTCGTTGTACTGGATCAGCGCGATGAAGGCGGTGCGGTTCGGGTCATATTCAATGCGGACCACGATGCCGTCGACATCGAACTTGTTCCGCTTGAAATCCACGATGCGGTAAAGACGCTTTGCGCCCCCGCCCATGCGACGCATCGTGATCCGTCCGGTGTTGTTCCGACCGCCCGATTTCGTCAGACCCTCGGTGAGGGCCTTGACGGGACGTCCTTTATACAGCTCCGAACGGTCGATCAGCACCAGCCCGCGCTGGCCCGGCGTCGTCGGCTTGTACGACTTGAGTGCCATGCTTTCTGTCTTCCGTTAGCTTCGCAGGGGTTGCCCCCCGCCGTGTTTGGGTCTTGCGACCTTTGGTGAAGGCCCCCGAAGGTGCCCGGTTAGAGTGCTCCTGACGCGGGTGGACCCGCATGGAACAAACGCAAAGCCCCGGACGAATCCGGGGCCGTTACGGATGCTGCGGTGTAGTCAGCTTCTCACGAGAGGTCAAGGGCCGGCTCTGGACGAAAGCAGGGCAGGCAAACGGCTGCAAGAGGTCATGCGATACACGGACCTTTCGCCATACCGCCGGGGCCATGTAGACTGGTCGTTGCGTGCGCAGGAGGACCGCGAATGCCCGCTCTCAAACATGCCCTTGTCCTGGCGCTTGCCTGCCAGGCGGCAAGCGCTGCCGCGCAATCCGTCAGCGAGGGTTCCTGCGGCATCGGGAACATGATGGTGGCGGCGCCGTCGGCCTCGGATCTGAGCGACGCTTGCGTTGCCGTCCACGCCGCACTCCCGGTCCTGACGTCTCTTGGTCTGGAGCTCCGGCAGCCGGTAAGGATCGAGGTGACTCAAACCCTCGATCTTGCGCCGGGAATCTGCGTCGCCTTCTACAGTTCGTCGGAACGGAAGGTTCAACTGTTGCCCACCGATTGCCTTGCAGAGCAGCCGGGGCGGGCGAAAGCCTTTCCGGAAATGACCGCTGACCTGCTATTCCAGAGTCTGATCGTGCATGAATTGACCCACGCTCTCGTCGAGCAGGGCTTGGCGGGCCGGTTCCTGCCGCGGGTCGCGCATGAATACCTTGCCTACGCGATACAGTTGCTTGCCTTGCCCGAAACAGAGCGGTCCCGCATCCTGGCCAAGGCCGACATATCCGGCCCGATCGACCTTGCCGAGGTGAGCGAAGCCATTCTGGGCCTGTCACCGCTGCGCTTCGCGGCGCTTTCATGGCTGCATTTCGCGGATAACGGCGGCGATGCCGCGCTTGTCCGGCGTATCGTTGAGGGCGAGGTCCACTTTCAGAGCCTGCGTGAGTGAATGCCGCCAAGAAGCGAGCCCCCCGGCCATGACGGCAGCCGGGGCCTGTTTTCCTTGCGACGCTGCCGGACCAATGCCCGGGCGCTACGTCAATCGTGGTCCCATCTTCGAGCAACACATGGGCTTTCCCGGTATCGCGACGCGTGCCGGGGTGACATGTCGAGCGCCTCGTCTTGCCCCTGTTGACCGTCGCGGTCCCCAACATCACCTTGAAGACCGCGCTGCAAGCCGCCCGGCGAAATCGTCATTCCCGCTCTTGGCGTGAACCGGGCCGATCCTTCGTTCACGCGACGCGAAGGTCGCGGAGAAGGTCGGCCATTTTCTGCGCGAACACGGCCTCGCTCAGGTCCCGGCGGACCGTCGCAAGCGCGCCGGATTTCAGCCGGGCGAGTCCGTCGCGATCCTCTGCCAGCCGACGCAGCGCGTCCACCGCCCCGGCAAGGTCCGAGGGGTCGAACAGCAGGCCGTCCTGCCCGTCGATCAGGTAGCCGGCAGAGCCGCATTGCGTCGAGATCATGGGAACCGTTCCATAGGCCATGGCCTCGACCGGCGATGTGCCGAGAGGCTCGGCAAAGCTGGGCAGGATGCAGACATCATGCGTCGCATAGAGATCCGGCATGGCATGAAACGGCACCTCGCCGGCCAACGTGACCCAGGGCTTGTCGGCCAGCCGCCGCAGGTCCTCGTAATGCCGGTTGCCCGCGTCGGGCAGGGCGCCCACCAGCGTCAGGTCGATCCGGCCGGCCAGGTCGGACCGCGCCAGCGCGTCAATCAGCGCGGTCTGATTCTTGCGCTCCATCCCCAGCTTGCCGACCAGCAGCACCCGCAGCCGATCCTGCCCGGCGGGCCGGACGGCGGTCACCGGCAAGGGCGCCACCGGCCAGGGCAGGTAGGTGGCGAGGGGATCGGGCCGCACCACCGGTCCCAGACCGCGTACCGGGGTGATGCGGCGGGCGGGCAGCCCCTTCCACCACAGCTCGACCCGGCGGACGAGCGAGGTGCGTTGGGAGAGCGGGATCTGGTTGTAGAGAACGGCCGGCCGCCCCATTCGGCGGGCAACCCGCGCCGCGCGGCGGCTGATCGCCCAGGCGTTGCGGATGATGACCAGGTCGGGATCGAATTCGCGGACCGCCGCCTCGACCTCGGCGCGGGACGGATAGCGCCCCATCACCACGGGCTCGGCCAGGGAATGATCCTCACCGCGCGCGCTGAAATTCACCAGGAACTTCACCTCGTGGCCATCGCGCAGCATCTGGCGGACGGCGAACCACATGTTCGTGTGAAACCGCGGCAGGATGAAAAGGAGACGTGCCATGGATGCCGATAGACTGTTCCGGTCGCGTTGTCAGGCCCGCGAGGGCCGTCAGCGGATCATCGGCGATTGCCGCGGGCCGTGGCCCTAAGGCGCAACCCGGCGCATCGCAAACGCCAGACAAGCGAAACCCGGCCGTATCGACGACCGGGTTCCAGTTTACGGACGGGACCGGGTCAGAGACCGGTCGACACGTCGATCGTGTTGCCCTCTTCGAGCATCACGTAGGCCTTCTTGACGTCACGGCGCGTGCCGGGACGACCCTTGAAGCGCTTGGTCTTGCCCTTGGTGATGGTCGTGTTGACCGACTTCACCTTGACACCGAAAAGCGCCTCGACCGCGTCCTTGATCTGCGGCTTGTTGGCGGCCATCGCCACCTCGAAGACCACGGCGCCGTGTTCGGACGCCATCGTGGCCTTTTCGGTGATGATCGGCTTGCGGATCACGTCGTAGTGCTGTGCGTTCGCGCTCATTTCAGTCGAGCCTCCAGTGCTTCGACACCCGCCTTGGTCAGCACGAGCGTGTCGCGCTTGAGGATGTCATAGACGTTCGCGCCGATCGACGGCAGCACATCGAGACCCTCGATGTTGCGGGCCGCCTGCGCGAAGGTCTCGTTCACCTGCGCGCCATCGATGATCAGCGCACGCTTCCAGCCCAGGTTTGCAACCTGCTTGGCCAGGGCGGCGGTCTTGCCTTCGGATGCCGCGGTGTCGATCACCACCAGCGAGCCGGACAGGGCCTTGGCCGACAGGGCCATCTTCAGACCCAGGGCGCGGACCTTCTTGGGCAGGTCATGCGCGTGGCTGCGCGGGGTCGGACCCTTGTAGATGCCACCCTTGCGGAAGATCGGCGCCTTGCGCGAGCCGTGACGTGCGCCGCCCGTGCCCTTCTGGCGATAGATCTTCTTGGTCGAGTAGCTGACTTCCTTGCGGGTCTTGACCTTGTGCGTGCCGGCCTGCGCCTTGTTGCGCTGCCAGCGGACCACACGGTGAAGAATGTCGGCGCGCGGCTCGAGCCCGAACAGGGCCTCGTCCAGCTCGACCGACCCGGCGTTGCCGCCGTCCAGGTTGATCACGTCGAGTTTCATTCGTCGCCTTCCTTCTTCTCGGCTTCAGCCAGTGCTGCGGCCTCGGTGGCTGCCTGCTCTGCGGCCAGACGTGCGGCTTCGGCCTCTGCCTCGGCGGCTGCCTGGGCGGCGGCTTCCTCGGCCAGCTTCTGCGCTTCGCGCTTCTTGCTCATCAGGGCGGCGGGCAGGATCACGTTCTCGGGCGTGGCCTTCTTGACCGCGTCCTTGACCGTCACCCACGAGCCCTTGGGGCCGGGAACGGCACCCTTGATCATGATGATACCACGGTCGCTGTCCGTCTTCACCACCTGCAGGTTCTGCGTGGTGACGCGGACGGAGCCCATATGGCCGGCCATCTTCTTGCCCTTGAACACCTTGCCGGGGTCCTGGCACTGGCCGGTCGAGCCGTGTGAACGGTGGCTGACCGAGACGCCGTGCGAGGCGCGCAGGCCGCCGAAGTTATGCCGCTTCATGACACCGGCAAAGCCCTTGCCGATGGTCGTGCCGGACACGTCGACATACTGACCTTCAAAGTAATGGTCGGCGATGATTTCCTCGCCCACCTCGATCAGGTTCTCGGGGCTGACACGGAATTCCGCGATCTTCCGCTTGGGCTCGACGCTGGCCTTGGCGAAATGGCCGCGCATCGCCTTCGACGTGCGCTTGACCTTTGCCGTGCCGGCGCCCAGCTGGACTGCGGTGTAGCCGTCGGTGTCGGTGGTGCGCTGCGCGACGACCTGAAGGCCATCGAGTTGCAGCACGGTGACGGGGATCTGCTTGCCGTCTTCCATGAAGAGACGGGTCATGCCGACCTTCTTGGCGATCACTCCAGAGCGCATGGTCACCCCCCTTACACCTTGATCTCGACGTCCACGCCGGCGGCGAGGTCGAGCTTCATCAGGGCGTCCACGGTCTGCGGAGTCGGGTCGACGATGTCGAGCAGGCGCTTGTGCGTCCGGATCTCGAACTGGTCGCGCGACTTCTTGTTCACGTGGGGGCCACGCAGAACGGTGAATTTCTCGATCTTGTTGGGCAGCGGGATCGGCCCGCGGACCTGTGCGCCGGTGCGCTTGGCGGTGTTGACGATTTCCTGGGTGCTTGCATCAAGCACACGGTAATCGAACGCCTTCAGCCGGATACGGATGTTCTGGTTCATGGAACATGCCTTCTTTGGCGTTGGGGTTGAGAGGAGGACCGGCGACCACCGCAAGCCCTCATCGAACCCAAAGGGCGGGAATCACCCCGCCCTTGGACGGCCTCTCGACCGTTGCGCGCGTATACAGGGGGTGTGGAGGGGTGACAAGGCCTTTGCAGTAGCTGGACGGAAACGCTCTTTCGATCGGAGAGTCGCTCAGTCCAAGCCTGCCTTAACTTATGTTTTCCGGAATTGACTTGGAAAGAAAGCAGTCCGATCGTTAAAGGACAAGGTAGTGGCGGCGGCTGGCCATCGACGACGCGCAACCCCTCGGGTGGCGGACGCAGCAATGGCCGGTCTGGAGGCAGCAAGGAAAATAAGCTTCGAGTCAAAAAAGGCCGCCCGGTAGGGCGGCCTTCTCAATTCTCATCCGGGTTTCGCGTCTCGGGGCCGTCGCTTACGCGACGATCTCCGACACACATTTCGTGGCGCGTCTCGGGACCGTCGCTTACGCGACGATCTTCGACACGACGCCCGAGCCGACGGTGCGGCCGCCTTCGCGGATGGCGAAGCGCAGGCCGTCTTCCATCGCGATCGGCGCGATCAGCTCGACCACGAACTTCAGGTTGTCGCCCGGCATCACCATCTCGGTGCCCTCGGGAAGCTCGACCGTGCCGGTCACGTCCGTCGTCCGGAAGTAGAACTGCGGGCGATAGTTCGCGAAGAACGGCGTGTGACGGCCGCCCTCTTCCTTGGTCAGGATGTAGACCTCGGCCTCGAACTTGGTGTGCGGCTTCACCGAACCCGGCTTGCACAGCACCTGGCCGCGCTCGACCTTTTCACGGTCGATGCCGCGCAGCAGCGCGCCGATGTTGTCGCCGGCTTCACCGCGGTCCAGCAGCTTGCGGAACATCTCGACACCCGTGCAGGTCGTCTTCTGCGTCGCCTTGATGCCAACGATTTCCAGTTCGTCGCCGACGTTCACCACGCCACGCTCGACACGGCCCGTCACCACGGTGCCGCGGCCCGAGATCGAGAACACGTCCTCGATCGGCATCAGGAACGGCTGGTCGATCGCACGCGCCGGCTGCGGGATGTACGCGTCGACGGCGGCCATCAGTTCGCGGATCTTGTTCTCGCCGATCTCGGGATCACGGCCTTCGAGGGCGGCCAGCGCCGAGCCCGCGATGATCGGGATGTCGTCGCCGGGATAGTCGTAGGCCGACAGAAGCTCGCGCACTTCCATCTCGACCAGCTCGAGCAGTTCCTCGTCGTCCACCTGGTCGACCTTGTTCAGGAACACCACCATCGCCGGGATGCCGACCTGGCGGCCCAGCAGGATGTGCTCGCGCGTCTGCGGCATCGGGCCGTCAGCCGCGTTCACCACCAGGATCGCGCCGTCCATCTGCGCCGCACCGGTGATCATGTTCTTCACGTAGTCGGCGTGGCCGGGGCAGTCGACGTGGGCGTAGTGGCGCGCCTCGGTCTCGTATTCCACGTGCGCGGTCGAGATCGTGATGCCGCGCGCCTTCTCCTCAGGAGCCGCGTCGATCATGTCGTACGCCTTGAACTCCTTCGAGAAATACTTCGTGATCGCAGCCGTCAGCGTCGTCTTGCCGTGGTCGACGTGACCGATCGTCCCGATGTTGCAGTGCGGCTTATTCCGCGCGAACTTTTCCTTTGCCATGGCTTTCCTTCTTTCCTGCTGATTGGGCCCCTACGGACCCGATGTTGATGTTCGGGAGGTCAGGCCTTGACGGCCTGCTCCCCTTTGGCTGCGAACCATCGACCGTAAAGGTCGTAATCCTGCGCAAAGCGATTCCGGATCGCGTCGCGAACAGCGTCGGAGACCGGCGCCGTGTCGGCGGCGTTCTTCGTGCGGTTGCGGTGCGGCATCGCCAGCGTCGATCCCGTCCGCTCGCGCACAAGCGCAGCGAAGGCCTCGGCCTCGGAGATGTCGAACAGGGCATCGAACCACGCGGGATCGGCGCCCAGGAAGTGCGACAGCGGTTCCGAGTGCTGCTGCACCACGCCCGACGCCTTGCGATACGTGTCGAGCTTTTCGACGAAGGTCTCGAAGCTCGGCTTGACGTCGAGCCCGGCCTTGCGCGCCGCCGCCACGTCGGGCTTGCGCCGGAAGGCCAGCCCCTTGAGGATCTTGTCCTGGTAGCAGGACCGGATCCGCGCGACGGGATCACGCACGATCGCGACCTTGACGTAATCCGCAATTCGCTGATGCGGCAGCGACTCGAAGGGTCGCGACCGCGCCAGGTCATGCAGGGTATGCGTCTTGCCGCTGATCGCGAAAGGCTTGAAGGGCACCCCGTTCTCGATCTCGAAGAACAGGTTCTTGGCGGAGGTGCACGCACACTTCGGCACGCTCACATAAGCAAGCTTATGGTCGTGAAGAAGGATCATGCGTGCAACTCCGGCCCCTTGAGCAAATCAGGCGTACTTCGCCTGGATTTCGTCCGAGATGTTCTGCGGCACCGGGTCGTAATGGTCGAACTGCATCGTGAACTGCGCGCGGCCCGAGGACATGGAGCGCAGCGTGTTGATGTAGCCGAACATGTTGGCCAGCGGCACGAAGGCCTGGATCGCCACGGCGTTGCCGCGCGGTTCCTGACCCGACACCTGACCCCGACGCGACGTCAGGTCGCCGATGACCGAACCCGTGTATTCCTCGGGGGTCACGACCTCGACCTTCATCATCGGTTCCAGCAGCTTTGCGCCGGCCTTTTTCAGACCTTCGCGCATGCACATGCGGGACGCGATTTCGAAGGCCAGGACCGACGAGTCGACGTCGTGGAACTTGCCGTCGACCAGCGCGACCTTGAAGTCGATCACCGGGAAGCCCGCCAGCGGACCGGAGTCCATGACCGACTTCACGCCCTTTTCGACGCCGGGGATATATTCCTTCGGCACCGCGCCACCGACGATGCGGGATTCGAAGGAATAGCCTTCGCCCGGCTGGGTCGGAACGATCTCGAGCTTGACCTCGGCGTACTGGCCCGAACCACCCGACTGCTTCTTGTGGGTGTAGGTGTGCTCGATCTTGTGCGAGATCGTCTCACGATAGGCCACCTGCGGCGCGCCGATGTTGGCCTCGACCTTGAACTCGCGCTTGAGGCGGTCGACGAGGATGTCGAGGTGCAGTTCGCCCATGCCCTTCATGATGGTCTGGCCCGACTCGAGGTCGGTCTCGACGCGGAAGGACGGGTCTTCTGCTGCCAGACGGGCCAGGCCCGCCGACATCTTTTCCTGGTCGTTCTTGGTCTTCGGCTCGACGGCGATCTCGATCACCGGCTCGGGGAAGGTCATGGTTTCCAGGACCACCTGCTTCTGCGGATCGCAGAGCGTGTCGCCCGTGGTGGTTTCCTTCAGGCCGGCCAGCGCGATGATGTCGCCGGCAAAAGCTTCTTCGATCTCTTCGCGGTTGATGGCGTGCATCATCATCATCCGACCGACACGCTCGCGCTTGCCCTTGGTCGAGTTGATCATGCTGTCACCCTTCTTGAGAGTGCCCGAGTAGATCCGGGTGAAGGTCAGCGAGCCGACGAACGGGTCGTTCATGATCTTGAACGCCAGCGCCGCGAAGGGCTGGGCATCGTCTGCCGACCGGGCGATGTTGCGCTCTTCGGTTTCGTCATCCGGGCTGAAACCCATGTAGGCGGGCACATCCAGCGGCGAGGGCAGGAAGTCGATCACGGCGTTCAGCAGCGGCTGCACACCCTTGTTCTTGAACGCGGAGCCCGCGGTCACCGGAACGAAGGAGAGCGACAGCGTGCCCTTGCGGATCAGCTTGCGCAGGGTGGCCTCGTCGGGCTCGATGCCGTCGAGATACTTTTCCATCGCGTCGTCATCGACTTCGACGGCGACCTCGATCAGCTTGGCGCGCCACTCTTCGGCCAGCTCCTGCAACTCTTCACGGATCGGCTGACGCTTCCAGGAAGCGCCCAGGTCTTCGCCCTGGTACACCCACTCTTCCATCTTGAGCAGGTCGACGATGCCTTCCAGCTTGTCCTCGGCGCCGATCGGCAGCGCGATGGGGGCCGGGATCGCACCGGTGCGATCCTTGATCATCTTGACGCAGTTGAAGAAGTCCGCGCCGATCTTGTCCATCTTGTTGACGAAGACGATGCGCGGAACCTTGTAGCGGTCAGCCTGACGCCACACGGTTTCGGTCTGCGGCTCGACACCGGCGTTGCCGTCCAGCAGGCAGATCGCGCCGTCGAGAACGGCGAGCGAACGCTCGACCTCGATGG
Source organism: Thetidibacter halocola (assembly GCF_018224955.1). Taxonomy (GTDB): domain Bacteria; phylum Pseudomonadota; class Alphaproteobacteria; order Rhodobacterales; family Rhodobacteraceae; genus Thetidibacter; species Thetidibacter halocola. The sequence continues at coordinate 555,828 of NZ_JAGTUU010000002.1, read as the reverse complement.
TGAAGTCCACGTGACCGGGGGTGTCGATGATGTTGAAGCGGTACTTGGTATCGGACGTGCCTTCGGCAGTCGGATCTTCCTGGCGCTGCCAGAAGGTGGTCGTCGCAGCCGAGGTGATGGTGATCCCGCGTTCCTGCTCCTGCTCCATCCAGTCCATCGTTGCGGCGCCGTCATGCACTTCGCCGATCTTGTGGGACTTGCCGGTGTAGTAGAGGATACGCTCCGTCGTCGTGGTCTTGCCGGCGTCGATATGCGCCATGATCCCGAAGTTGCGATAGCGGGTGAGAGGGTAATCGCGGGCCATTTGTCAGGTCCTTGAGCTAATGAGATTTACCAGCGGTAATGGCTGAACGCCTTGTTGGCGTCTGCCATCTTGTGGGTGTCTTCGCGCTTCTTCACGGCGGCACCGCGGGACTGGACGGCATCGATCAGTTCACCGGCCAGGCGCTCTTCCATGGTGTTTTCGTTGCGGTTCCGCGCGGCGATGATCAGCCAGCGGATCGCCAGCGCTTCACGGCGCTCGGGGCGAACCTCGACGGGCACCTGGTAGGTGGCGCCACCGACACGGCGCGAGCGGACCTCGACCGACGGCTTGATGTTGTCCAGCGCCTCGTGGAAGATTTCCACCGGGGCCCGCTTGACCTTGACTTCGACGCGCTCGAGCGCGCTGTAGACGATGCGTTCGGCAACAGACTTCTTGCCGTCGATCATCAGGTTGTTCATGAATTTCGTCAAAACCCGGTCACCATACTTGGCGTCGGGCAGGACTTCGCGCTTCTCTGCGGCGTGACGACGAGACATCTGTGTCGATCCTTCGCTCTTATCTTGACATGTCCCCGACGAGGTCGAGGGTCGATTGTTTCACGATATCCCGGGCCGGGCCCGGGACGACGCCACAGGCGTCACTTGGGACGCTTCGCACCGTACTTGGAGCGGCGCTGCTTGCGGTCCTTGACGCCTTGGGTGTCGAGCACCCCGCGCAGGATGTGGTAACGCACACCGGGAAGGTCTTTCACCCGGCCGCCACGGATCAGGACCACGGAGTGCTCCTGAAGGTTGTGGCTTTCACCAGGGATGTAGCTGATCACCTCGTAGCCGTTGGTCAGACGGACCTTGGCCACCTTCCGCATTGCCGAGTTCGGCTTCTTCGGCGTGGTGGTGTAGACGCGGGTGCAAACGCCGCGCTTCTGAGGGCACTGCTCGAGGTGCTGAGACTTCGAGCGCTTGACTTTCGGCTGCCGCGGTTTGCGGATCAACTGCTGGATCGTGGGCATTCCGGTATCTTCCCCGTACTTCTCACATGTGTGCGCCGGACGTACCGGCCGTTTCGTTTGAGACCCCCAGCGCGTCCGCTGGTGGCCGATGTCGCACGCATCGCTTCATAGCAACACGTAAAGGCCGCTTCGTTCCCATTCCGAGGTGAACGACGCGGCGGGTTCTCAGAGGATCGGGGCAGTTAAGTCGCCCGGATCTTGACCACTAAGTTCTGGATTTGGTCGCCGGACAGGATCCGCCAACCACATTCCGGGCGCGTATACGGGGAGTCGCATGGGTTGTCAACAGCAGCCCCGGCTTGCCTGGGGACGGCGGCAATGCCATGCCTTGCAGGTGTTTCGCGCGAAAGGCCCGCCCATGCAAGTCATCGGTTTCTGCCGCTTTTCCTTCCCGGCCGAGGGCGGTTTCCAGGTCGGTCATGCGACGGTCGAGGAACGCATCGCATACCTCTATGCCCCCGCCCGGATCGAGGAGCGATTCCGTCATTTCGAGACGATCTGCCTGCCCGGGATCAAGGCGCAGACCGACCCGGATTTCCTGTTCGTCATCCTGTGCGGCGACATGATGCCCAAGGGCCATCTGGACCGGCTGCGCAACCTGACCGCCGACATGCCGCAGGCCCGGATCGTGCTGCACCCGCCGGGGCCGCATCGCAAGGTCTGCCAGGAGGTGATGAATTCGGTCCGCGACATGGGCAGGCCCTGCCTGCAATTCCGCCATGACGACGACGACGCGGTCAGCGTGGAATTCGTCGCCTTGCTGCGCGAGGCGGCGCGGGACTGCGCGACGCTGATCGGGAAACACCGGCTGGTGGGCTTCGACTGGAACCGCGGGTTTGTCGCGCGGCCCGATGCGCGGGGGCTATTGGCCGCGCCATGCGTGACGCCCTACTGGGGTGTGGCGCAGGCGGTGGCGGTGCAGGCGCGGGTGCAGCAGACGGTCCTGAATTTCTCGCACAACAAGCTGAACCAGTTCATGCCGACCGTCACCTTCACCGATCCGCCGGTCTATGTGCGGGGTCACAACGACCACAACGACTCGCGCCAGAAGAAGCACGTCACGCAGCCCGACCTGCAAAGGCTGGATGCCGAGGGCGAGGAGGCCTTTCGCGATCTCTTTGCCATCGACGCCGATCAGGTGCGCCGTGCCTTTGCCTGACGCCGCTTTAGCTGCATCTCGCGCCAGAGGGTGAACAGGCCGGTGGCCATGATGATCGCGGCACCTGTCAGGGCGATGGGTTTCGGCCATTCGCCGAAAAACACGTAGCCCAGCAGCAGCGCGAGAACCAGGCTGGTGTAACGGAAGGGCGCGACGAAGCCGACCTCGCCCACGCGCATCACCAGCACGCTGAAGATGTAGCCGCCGATGATGAACAGGCTGGCGCCCGCCAGCAGCATGCCGCTGCGTGGCTCGATCGGCTGCCAGTCCTGGAACAGGCTCCAGACCGCGGCAAAGAGCATCACGCCCGCGGACGAGCCCAGCGTCACCGTCAGCGACGGCACGGCGGCCGAGATGCGCCGCGTGGTCAGGTCACGCACCGTGACACAGGCGACCGAGGCTAGCGCCGACAGCGAGAAGATGTTGAACCCTTCGGTGCCGGGCCGGACGATCAGCAGCATCCCGCAGAACCCCACCCCGATGGCCAGCCAGCGGCGCCAGCCAACCGGCTCGCGAAAGAACAGCGCGCTGCCCAGCGTGATGGTCAGCGGCAGCATCTGCAACAGGGCCGAGACGTTGGCGATGGGCATGTTGAACAGCGCGTAGAAGAAGAACAGCGCGGCGCCGATCTCGGCCACCGCGCGCAGGGCGACAAGACCCGCATCGCGGCGAGGGATCTGCCAGCGTAGCGCGCCCATGCGCCAGGCCAGAAGCAGGATGAACGTGGTCGCGACAAGGCCGCGGATCGTCAGGATCTGGGACAGTGGCAGATGCCCGCCCAGCCCCTTGACGCACAGGTCGCCAAAGGTGAACGCGGACATGGACGCAATCATCAGCAGCGCGCCGCGGGAATTGTCTGACATGGGGCTCATGTCTGCCGCGTAGCACCGGGCGCGGCGTCTCGCCAGCGGGAAAATCACGGCGCGGCCAAGGTCACCTGCCCTGCGCAGGAAACGAAAAGGCCCTTCCCGTTGCCGGGAAGGGCCATGTTTCTCAACCGGTCAGGCGCTTATTCGCGGCTTTCCGGCGTGTCGACGATCAGGGTGTCGTATTCGTCGCCACCCACCACGTCGTCCATCATGCTCGGCGCGGCCAGCGCGGCGGCGGCTTCGGCCTCCTCGCGGCGGGCCTCGATCACCTTGTTGTCGCGGTCCTGCGCGATGCGGCGCACGCGCTGGGTTGCGCCACCGGTGCCCGCCGGGATCAGGCGGCCCACGATGACGTTCTCCTTGAGGCCCACAAGCGTGTCGACCTTGCCCTGGACGGCGGCCTCGGTGAGGACGCGGGTGGTTTCCTGGAAGGACGCCGCCGAGATGAAGCTGCGGGTCTGCAGCGACGCCTTGGTGATGCCCAGCAGGATCGGCTCGCCCGTCGCCGGACGGCCACCTTTCTTCTCGACCTTGGCATTGGCCTCGTCGAACTCGGCCTTGTCCACGTGCTCGCCCTTGAGCAGCGTCGTGTCGCCGCTGTCCTGGATTTCCCACTTCTGCAGCATCTGCCGGACGATGACCTCGACATGCTTGTCGTTGATCTTCACACCCTGCAGTCGATACACGTCCTGCACCTCGTCGATCATGTAGTTGGCCAGCGCCTCGATCCCCATGATGGCGAGGATGTCATGCGGCGCCGGGTTGCCGTCCATGATGTAGTCGCCCTTCTGGACGTAGTCGCCCTCGGCCACCGGGATGTGCTTGCCCTTGGGGATCATGTATTCCTTGGGCTCGAGCGTCTCGTCGGTGGGCTCGATGGTGATGCGGCGCTTGTTCTTGTAGTCCTTGCCGAAGCGCACATAACCGTCGATCTCGGCGATGATGGCGTGATCCTTCGGACGGCGCGCCTCAAACAGTTCCGCCACCCGCGGCAGACCGCCGGTGATGTCCTTGGTCTTGGCACCCTCGCGCGGGATCCGCGCGACGACGTCGCCGGTCCGGATGGTCTGGCCATCCTCGCAGGACAGGATCGCATCCACCGACATCGGGTAGGTCATCGGGTTGCCCTGTGCGTTGCGCACCGGCTCGCCGTCCTCGGTCATCAGGATGATCTCGGGCTTGAGCTCGTTGCCGCGGGGCGCCGCACGCCAGTCGATCACGATCTTCTGGGTCATGCCGGTTGCATCGTCCACCTCGTCGCGCACGGCGACACCCGTGGTCAGGTCCACGTGGCGGGCGATACCGTCAGCCTCGGCGATGATCGGCAGGGTATACGGGTCCCACTCGAACAGCTTGGTACCACGCTTGATCGTGTCGCCTTCCTTGACGAACAGCTTGGAGCCGTAGCCCAGCTTGTGGCTGGCGCGCTCGTTGCCCTGGTCGTCGACGATCCGCAGCTTCATGTTGCGGCCGATGACCAGCGTCTCGCCATTGGCGTTTTCCAGCGTGTTGGTGCCTTCGAAGGCGATGGTGCCTTCCTGCGACGCCTCGAGGAAGGACTGCTGTCCGCCTTGCGCCACGCCGCCGATGTGGAAGGTCCGCATCGTCAGCTGGGTGCCCGGTTCGCCGATCGACTGCGCCGCGATGATGCCCACGGCCTCGCCGGTGTTCACCATCGTGCCGCGTGCCAGGTCGCGACCGTAGCACATGGCGCAGACGCCCTCCTCGCTCTCGCAGGTCAGCGGCGAGCGGATGCGGGCGGTCAGCACGGCCGCCTCGTCGATCACGTCCGACATGCGCTCGTCGATGAGTTGGCCGGCCTTGACGAGGATCTCGCCGGTGACCGGATGCGGGATATCGTCCGCAGAGACACGGCCCAACACACGTTCGGCAAGCGACGCCACGACCTCGCCGTCGTTGACGGCGGGTTCGGCGGTGATGGCGCGGTCGGTGCCGCAATCGAGCTCACGCACGATGCAGTCCTGCGCCACGTCCACCAGGCGGCGGGTCAGGTAACCCGAGTTCGCGGTCTTCAGCGCGGTGTCCGACAGGCCCTTGCGGGCGCCGTGGGTCGAGTTGAAGTATTCGAGAACGGTCAGGCCTTCCTTGAAGTTCGAGATGATCGGCGTCTCGATGATGTCGCCGTTCGGCTTCGCCATCAGGCCGCGCATCCCGCCCAGCTGCTTCATCTGCGTGACCGAGCCACGGGCGCCGGAATGCGCCATCATGTAGACCGAGTTCGGCTCCATCTCGGCGCCGGCTTCGTCGGTCTTGGCCGCCGAGATGGTCGACATCATCGCCTCGGTGACCTTGTCGTTGCACTTGGACCAGGCGTCGACGACCTTGTTGTACTTTTCGCCCTGGGTGATCAGGCCGTCCATGTACTGCTGTTCAAAGTCCTTCACCTGGTCGCGCGTCTCTTCGACGATCTCCCACTTGTTGTCGGGGATGACCATGTCGTCCTTGCCGAAGCTGATGCCGGCGCGGAACGCCTCCTTGAAGCCCATCGACATGATCTGGTCGCAGAAGATCACCGATTCCTTCTGGCCGCAGTAGCGGTAGACGGTGTCGATGACGCGCTGCACGTCCTTCTTGCGCAGCAGCGTATTGACCAGTTCGAAGGGCGCCTTGGCGTTCAGCGGCAGCAGAGCACCCAGCCGCACGCGGCCCGGGGTCGTCTCGTAGCGCTTCCAGACCTCCTGGCCTTCCTCGTCGATCTGCTTGACGCGGCAGGTGATCTTGGCGTGCGGATGCACCTCGCCCGCGTTGAGCGCGTGCTCGACCTCTTCGATCGAGGAGAAGGCCATGCCTTCACCCTTCATGCCCGAGCGTTCGATCGAGGTGTAATAGAGACCAAGGATCATGTCCTGCGACGGAACGATGATCGGCGCCCCGTTGGCGGGCGACAGCACGTTGTTCGTCGACATCATCAGCACGCGGGCTTCAAGCTGGGCTTCCAGCGAAAGCGGCACGTGCACGGCCATCTGGTCGCCGTCGAAGTCGGCGTTGAACGCCGAGCAGACCAGCGGGTGCAGCTGGATCGCCTTGCCTTCGATCAGGATCGGTTCGAACGCCTGGATGCCGAGGCGGTGCAGCGTGGGCGCGCGGTTCAGCAGGACCGGGTGCTCGCGGATGACCTCGTCGAGGATGTCCCAGACCTCGGGACGTTCCTTTTCCACCAGCTTCTTCGCCTGCTTGACGGTGCTGGACAGGCCCTTGGCCTCGAGCCGCGAGTAGATGAACGGCTTGAACAGTTCCAGCGCCATCTTCTTCGGCAGGCCGCACTGGTGCAGCTTGAGTTCGGGGCCGGTCACGATGACCGAACGGCCCGAGAAGTCGACCCGCTTGCCCAGCAGGTTCTGGCGGAAGCGGCCCTGCTTGCCCTTCAGCATGTCGGACAGCGACTTCAGCGGGCGCTTGTTGGCGCCGGTGATGACGCGGCCGCGGCGGCCGTTGTCGAACAGGGCGTCAACGGCTTCCTGCAGCATCCGCTTTTCGTTGCGGACGATGATGTCCGGCGCGCGCAGCTCGATCAGCCGCTTGAGGCGGTTGTTCCGGTTGATCACGCGGCGGTACAGGTCGTTCAGGTCGGACGTGGCGAAACGGCCGCCGTCCAGCGGGACCAGCGGGCGCAGTTCCGGCGGGATCACGGGGATAACGGTCAGGACCATCCATTCCGGGCGGTTGCCGGATTCCAGGAAGGACTCGACGACCTTCAGGCGCTTGATGATCTTCTTGGGCTTCAGTTCGCCGGTGGCTTCCTTCAGCTCTTCGCGCAGGCGCTCGGCCTCGGCTTCGAGGTCGATGTTGGCCAGCATCTCGCGGATCGCCTCGGCGCCGATGTTCGCCGTGAAGGCGTCCATGCCGAACTGGTCCTGCGCGTCGAGGAATTCCTCTTCGGTCATCAGCTGACCGTATTGCAGGTCGGTCAGACCCGGCTCGATCACCACGTAGTTCTCGAAGTAGAGGATGCGTTCCAGGTCGCGCAGCGTCATGTCCAGCATCAGGCCGATGCGCGAGGGCAGCGACTTGAGGAACCAGATATGGGCGCAGGGCGCGGCCAGCTCGATATGGCCCATGCGCTCGCGCCGGACCTTCTGCAGCGTGACTTCGACGCCGCACTTTTCGCAGACGACGCCGCGATACTTCATGCGCTTGTACTTGCCGCAGAGGCATTCGTAATCTTTGATCGGGCCAAAGATACGCGCGCAGAACAGGCCGTCACGCTCGGGCTTGAACGTGCGATAGTTGATGGTTTCCGGCTTCTTGATCTCGCCGAAGGACCACGAAAGGATCCGTTCCGGCGACGCCAGAGACACCTTGATCTCGTCAAAGACCTTGGGCGGGGTCAGCGGGTTGAACGGGTTGTTGGTCAGTTCCTGGTTCATTCTGTTCCTCAAGAGTTAGAGGGTGCGGGGAAGGCAGGTGCGCCCGCAGGCGCACCAAGCACGAGATGAGCGCGGTGGCGCGTCACTCCGCGTCTTCCTCCTCCGCATCCAGGAGTTCCATGTTGAGGCCCAGACCCCGGACCTCCTTGACGAGCACGTTGAACGACTCCGGCACGCCGGCCTCGAAATTGTCCTCGCCCTTGACGATCGACTCGTAGACCTTGGTCCGGCCTGCCACGTCATCCGACTTCACCGTCAGCATTTCCTGCAGGGTGTAGGCGGCGCCGTAAGCTTCCAGAGCCCAGACCTCCATCTCGCCGAAGCGCTGGCCACCGAACTGGGCCTTGCCGCCCAGCGGCTGCTGGGTGACGAGGCTGTAGGGGCCGGTCGAACGCGCGTGGATCTTGTCATCGACCAGGTGGTGCAGCTTCAGCAGGTATTTGACACCCACCGTCACCTTCCGGCTGAACTCCTCGCCGCTGCGACCGTCGAACAGGCGGCTCTGGCCGCTGGTGTCGAACCCGGCACGCGTCAGCGCATCGTTCACGTCGGCCTCCTTGGCGCCGTCGAAGACGGGCGTCGCGATCGGCACGCCGCGCGTGACGTTGCCCGCCGCCTCGACCAGCAGATCCTCGTCCATATCGCGCAGACCTTCTTCATAGACCTCGTCGCCATAGGCGATGCGCAGCGCCTCGCGCACCGGGGTCAGGTCACCCGAGCGGCGATAGTCGGACAGCGCGTCGTCGATCTGGATGCCCAGGCCGCGCGCGGCCCAGCCCATGTGGGTTTCCAGGATCTGGCCGACGTTCATCCGCGACGGCACGCCCAGAGGGTTGAGGCAGAAGTCGACCGGCGTGCCGTCCTCGAGGAACGGCATGTCCTCGATGGGAACGACGCGCGAGATGACGCCCTTGTTGCCGTGACGGCCGGCCATCTTGTCGCCCGGCTGCAGCTTGCGCTTCACCGCGACGAAGACCTTGACCATCTTCATCACGCCCGGAGGCAGATCGTCGCCGCGGCGGACCTTTTCGACCTTGTCCTCGAAGCGGGCGTCCAGCGCGCGCTTCTGGGCCTCGTACTGGTCGTGCAGCGCCTCGAGGTTCTTGGCATCCTGCTCGCCCTCAAGGGCCAGCTGCCACCACTGGCTGCGCGGCAGGCTGTCCAGCAATTCGTCGTTGATCTCGGAGTTCGGCTTGATCCCGCGCGGGCCCTTCACGGCCACCTTGCCCGTCACCATCGAACGCAGGCGCGCATAGATGTTGCGGTCGAGGATCGCCAGCTCGTCGTCCCGGTCGCGGGCCAGCTGTTCGATCTCTTCGCGCTCGATCTGCAACGCACGTTCGTCCTTTTCGACGCCGTGGCGGTTAAACACGCGGACCTCGACGACGGTGCCGTAGTCGCCGGGCTTGACCCGCAGCGAGGTGTCGCGCACGTCCGATGCCTTTTCGCCGAAGATGGCGCGCAGCAGCTTTTCCTCGGGCGTCATCGGGCTTTCGCCCTTGGGGGTGATCTTGCCCACCAGGATGTCGCCCGGCTCGACGTCGGCACCGATATAGACGATGCCCGCCTCGTCGAGGTTGCGCAACGCCTCTTCACCCACGTTCGGTATGTCGCGGGTGATTTCCTCGGGGCCGAGCTTGGTGTCGCGGGCGGCCACTTCGAATTCCTCGATATGGATGCTCGTGAAGACGTCATCGCGGGCGATGCGTTCCGAGATCAGGATCGAGTCCTCGTAGTTGTAGCCGTTCCACGGCATGAACGCGACGATCACGTTCTTGCCCAGCGCCAGTTCACCCATGTCGGTCGACGGGCCGTCGGCAATGACCTCGCCTTTGCCCACGGTATCGCCCACCTTGACCAGCGGACGCTGGTTGATGCAGGTGTTCTGGTTCGAGCGCTGGAACTTGCGCATCCGGTAGATGTCGACGCCCGGATCGCCTGGTTCCATGTCTTCGGTTGCGCGGATCACGATCCGCTGCGCGTCCACCTGGTCGATGATGCCGGCCCGGCGCGCCATCACGGCCGCGCCAGAGTCGCGGGCCACGATGCCCTCGATCCCGGTGCCGACCAGCGGCGCCTCGGAGCGCAGCGTCGGCACGGCCTGCCGCTGCATGTTCGAGCCCATCAGCGCGCGGTTCGCGTCGTCGTTCTCGAGGAACGGGATCAGCGAGGCGGCAACCGAGACCAGCTGTTTCGGCGAGACGTCGATCAGGTCGACCTGCTCGCGCGGAGCGAGCGTGTAGTCGCCGGACTGGCGGGTGTTCACCATCTCGTTCACGAAGGCGCCGCCATCGTCCAGGGTGGCGTTCGCCTGGGCGATGGTGTGGCGCATTTCCTCGGTCGCGGACATGTACAGGACTTCATCGGTCACCGTCGCGTCCTTGACGACGCGATAGGGGGTTTCGATGAAGCCGTACTTGTTTACGCGGGCGAAGGTCGCGAGGCTGTTGATCAGACCGATGTTCGGGCCTTCCGGCGTCTCGATCGGGCACATCCGGCCGTAGTGCGTCGGGTGCACGTCGCGCACCTCGAAGCCGGCGCGCTCTCGCGTCAGGCCGCCCGGGCCAAGCGCTGAGAGGCGGCGCTTGTGCGTCACTTCGGACAGCGGGTTGGTCTGGTCCATGAACTGCGACAGCTGCGAGGAACCGAAGAACTCGCGCACCGCGGCGGCGGCGGGCTTGGCGTTGATCAGGTCCTGCGGCATGACCGTGTCGATCTCGACCGAGGACATGCGCTCCTTGATGGCGCGCTCCATCCGCAGCAGGCCGACGCGGTACTGGTTCTCCATCAGCTCGCCGACCGACCGGACGCGGCGGTTACCGAGGTGGTCGATGTCGTCGATCTCGCCCTTGCCGTCGCGCAGCTCGACCAGCGCCTTGACGCAGGACACGATGTCGTCGCGGTCCAGCGTGCGCTGGGTGTCGGGCTTGCCCAGGTCGAGACGCATGTTCATCTTGACGCGGCCCACGGCCGACAGATCATACCGCTCGGAGTCGAAGAACAGCGTGTTGAACAGGGTGCTGGCGGCCTCGACGGTGGGCGGCTCGCCCGGGCGCATGACGCGGTAGATGTCCATGAGCGCGGTTTCCCGGTTCATGTTCTTGTCTTGCGCCATCGTGTTGCGCATGTAGGCGCCCACGTTGATGTTGTCGATGTCCAGCACCGGGACCTCGGTCACGCCGGCATCCAGCAGTTCCTTGAGGCTGCCGCCGGTCACGTCACCGTCCTTGTCGACGGTCCAGGTCAGCTCGTCGCCGGCCTCGGCATAGATCGCGCCGTTTTCCTCGTTGATCATGTCGCAGGCGGCGAACTTGCCCACGATGTGCTCGAACGGGACCAGCAGGTTCTTGACCTTGCCGGCATCGATCAGCTGCTTGACCGCGCGGGGCGTGATCTTCTTGCCGGCCTCGGCGATGACCTCGCCAGTGTCGGCGTCGACCAGGTCGAAGGGCGGGCGGGTGCCGCGCACACGCTCGGGGAAGAACTTGGTCACCCAGCCCTCGCCCTTGCGATAGCTGTAGGTCACCGTGTCGTAATAGGCATCCATGATGGCTTCCTGGTCCATGCCGAGGGCATAGAGCAGGGTCGTCACGGGCAGCTTGCGGCGGCGGTCGATGCGGGCGAACACGATGTCCTTGGCGTCGAACTCGAAGTCCAGCCACGAGCCGCGATAGGGGATGATCCGGCAGGCGAACAGCAGCTTGCCCGAGGAATGCGTCTTGCCCTTGTCGTGGTCGAAGAACACGCCCGGCGAGCGGTGCATCTGGGACACGATCACGCGCTCAGTGCCGTTCACGATGAAGGTGCCGTTATGCGTCATCAGGGGCATATCGCCCATGAAGACGTCCTGCTCCTTGATGTCCTTCACGGACTTGGCGCCGGTATCCTCGTCGATATCGAACACGATCAGGCGCAGCGTGACCTTCAGGGGCGCGCTGTAGGTCATGTCGCGCTGCATGCATTCTTCGACGTCGTATTTCGGCTTTTCCAGCTCGTATCCGACGAATTCCAACTGCGCGGTCTCGTTGAAATCCTTGATCGGGAAGATCGACTGGAACACGCCCTTGATGCCTTCGCCGTCCTGCGGCTGGGGCTGGTCGCCGGATTTCAGGAACAGCTCGTAGCTGGATTTCTGAACCTCGATGAGGTTCGGCATCTCGAGGACTTCACGGATCTTGCCATAATAACGGCGAAGACGTTTCTGACCGAGGAAGCTTTGCGCCATGAGAGGGGCACCCTTTCGATTTTCTCTGCCTGAACGCGCGCGCTGCCGGGGCCACAGCGGGCGTTCTGTCAGTGACGGCTGGCTACCGGATCCATTCTCGGCGCGCGTCCCACCGCGCGCCACTCGATCCGGCGGACCTTGCCTTGGAAAGCCCCCGCGCCGGGGGCTTGCCAAGACAGGCGGGCCGATCAGGCCATATGATGCTGTGCGGGGTCCGGAAAAGATGCGGTCAGGGCTGCGTTCATTCGGGAATGCCTCCTCGTCGTCCGGAACAACCAAAAGCGGCATCGAATCGGATCGAGCCGCAGGAAGGTTCCGGATATTCGCTGAACGCACGAAACGCAACCCCTGCACACAGGAATTGCCATTTCATTAACGCGCAGATTGCCAAAAACAGGCAACAGCGTCAAGCACTCCTGCGCAGCGCCCCCGGAAACGAAAACAGCCCCGCCATTGGCGGGGCTGCGCGCAATCGCCGTGAGGCAATTACTTGAGCTCGACTTCTGCGCCTGCTTCTTCGAGCTGCTTCTTGATGGCCTCGGCCTCGTCCTTGGAGACGCCTTCCTTGACGGCCTTGCCGCCGGCTTCCACGAGGTCCTTGGCTTCCTTGAGGCCCAGGCCGGTGATGGCGCGGACTTCCTTGATGACGTTGATCTTCTTGTCGCCAGCGGCTTTGAGGATCACGTCGAATTCGGTCTTTTCTTCCTCGGCAGCGGCGGCTTCGCCGCCGGCGGCCGGGCCAGCCATCATGACGGCGCCGCCAGCGGCGGGCTCGATGCCGTACTCGTCCTTGAGGATGGTTTTCAGTTCTTGTGCCTCGAGCAGCGTGAGGTTCACGATTTGCTCGGCAAGTGCTTTGAGATCAGCCATTTTGAGACTCTTTCCGTTTGCAAGATGTGTTCCAACGTCGGGCCTTGGCCCCTACGCAGGTCATTCCGATTGCCTTACGCCGCTTCGGCCTTTTCCTCGATGGTCGAGAGGATGGAAGCGATGTTCGATGCAGGTGCGCCAATGGCGCCGGCGATGTTCGCGGCAGGTGCGCCGATGCAGCCGACGATGGAAGCGATGAGCTCCTCGCGCGACGGCATCTTCGACACGGCCTCGATACCGGCACGGTCCAGGGTGGTTCCGCCCATCGCCCCGCCAAGGATCGCGAACTTCTGGTTCGCTTTGGCGAAGTCCTCGACCACCTTGGCAGCTGCCACGGGATCTTCGGAATAGGTCAGAACCGTCATGCCTTCGAGAAGCGACGCGATGCCAGCGGCCGGCGTTCCCTCGAGTGCAATCTTGGCGAGCCTGTTCTTGGCGACGCGGACCGATGTGCCGGCGGCGCGTGCGCGCCCCCGCAGGTCCGTCATCTCGGCAACCGTGAGACCTTCGTAGCGGGCAACCACCACGACGCCAGAGCTTTCGAAGATCTGGCCGAGTTCCTCGACCACTTTCTCTTTCTGGGCTCTATCCACAGTTTCACTCCAGTTGATGGAGGGCGGACCCTCCGGCTCAGTCTGACAGGGCGAACCCTGCCGCAAAGTCCGATACCGGGGTCGACGCATACCGTGGGGCCGGCGCGGCTGCGCGGGCCTTGGCAAGATGTCTCTTCCCGTCTCAGGCAGGACTTAACGCGCAATGCAGCCCACCGTCTCGGACGAAATGAGGGTCCGCACACGAATCGCGTCCGGGCCCTCGGCGGGTCGTTTAGCGGGTTTGGCGGGGCTTGCCAAGGGCCGTCGCAGGACCTCAGGCGGCCTCGGCCCGGGCATAGCGGGCCAGCAGCCGGAACAGCGCGCGTTTCGACACCGGCTTGGGCAGGAAATCGTGCATCCCCGCCGTCATGTATTCCTCGATCTGGTGAGCGAGGACATTGGCCGTGACGGCGACAATCAGGCTGGGCGCCTGGCCGCTTTCGGCCTGCTGCCAGCGGATCGCCTCGGTGGCGGCCATGCCGTCCATGCGAGGCATCTGGATATCCATCAGGATCACGTCGAAGCGGCGTGCACGCGCCCGGTCCACCGCTTCCTGCCCGTCCTCGGCGAAGGCCAGCTGCGCCTGCGTCGGCTCCAGGAAACGGCGCATCAGCAGGCGGTTGGTCGCGGTGTCGTCGACCACAAGGATGCGCATGCCGACGAGGATCGGGGCCCGGTCGAGGCGGCTGGAGACCGCCGCCGCCTGGTCCTGCGAGGCGGCGTTCAGTGGCAGGGTGACGTGAAAGACCGCCCCCTGCCCCACCGCGCTTTCGAGGTCCAGCGTGCCGCCCATAGCCTCGCACAACTGGCGCGAGATCGTCAGGCCCAGGCCTGTGCCGCCATGCTTGCGCGTGACGCCGGCATCGGCCTGGTGAAAGGGCTGGAACACGCGCTCCTGTGCCTCGGCGGGAATGCCCGGGCCGGTATCGGTGACGGTGATCCACAGCGCCTCGCCCGCAGGAGTGGGCCCGGCCCGGACCCGGACCCCGCCCGTCTCGGTGAACTTGACCGCGTTGGCGATCAGGTTGTGCAGCACCTGCCGGAGGCGCCGGCCGTCGCCAAGCACGACCTCGGGCAACGACTCGTCTATCTCCAGGTCCAGCGACAGGCCCTTTTCCCGTGCCCTTGCCCCATATAGCGCGCGCGCTGCGGACAGCACATCGCGCAGAACGAATGGCCGAGTTTCCACGTGCAGCTGGCCTGCCTCGATGCGGGACAGGTCGAGAACGTCGTTGATCGTGCTCAGCAGCAGGCCGCCGGATTGCTCGATCACGCTCAGGCAATCGGCCTGTTCGCGGGTCAGGTCGGTTTCCGCCAGTTCGGACGCCATGCCGAGGATACCGTTGAGTGGCGTCCGGATCTCGTGGCTGACATTGGCCAGGAAGCGCGTCTTGGCCGCGCTGGCCTGGGCGGCCTGTTCGCGCAGGCTGCGTTCACGGCGTTGCGCGACGCCGGCAAAATAGACCTCGCCCAGGACATAGGCCATCAGAGCGGCGATCAGAATGGCAAGGACCACCTCGTGCAGGATGGACGGGCGTTGCAGCGCACTGAGGGCGACGCGGCGCTGGTCGGCCTGCCGGGCGGCGAACATGTCGATCCAGGTGATCCGCGCGTCCCGCACCATGTCGTCCAGCCGCAGGGCCAGCCTGTCGACCTCCGTCGGGGAAATCGACGGGGCGGTGTAGATCACCGGCTCCTCGATGGCCAGGAAATCCCGGAATGCGGCGATCACCTGAGCAAAGGTGGGGTCCGGCGCCAGTTCGGACTCGGAGAGGATGCTCATCCGGCTCCACAGCAGGTCGAAGCGTAGATTGACTTCGTCGCGGGACAACAGGCCCGCCTCATGGTCGCGCAGGCCGGAAGACAGGCGTTGCGCCTCGAAGATCAGTTCGCTGACCTTCCATGAGATCGCGTTGACGGCGAAGATCGCGCGCTCCTTCGCCTGGGCCTGCGCGCGTTCCTGCACGACCACGGCAAAGGCCAGCGCTGCGGCAAGGCAGATCGCCGCCAGCGCCCGTGCCGCGCGGGCATTTTCTCGAAACCGCCGCCACATTTCGGTCTGCTCTAGCGACGGACCTCGATGCGGACGAGTTGCCAGATCATCTCGCCATCGAAGGGTTTCCCGGCAGCCTCGACCTCTGTCAGCGGATAGACGACCCAGATCGGGCCCTTGTCGCGCACGGTCATCGGCTTGCCGTCGAGATCCATCGCCAGCAGCACGTCGTGCCGGGCGGCATGGGCCACTGGGATCTCGATCGTGTAGTCGTTGATCGCGGTGGCGCGCAGCGTCCCCTCGGTCACGCCAAGCGCCGCCAGCAGCGAGGCCAGCGTGGGGCCGGCAAAGCGCTGCGGCCCATGGGTGAACGAGGTATGCGTGGCGACCTCGCGCCAGTCCAGAGACTGGAGCATCGCGCGGTCGAACACGGCAGAGTCGCCGGCGTTGGTCACGGCGATGTCGCCGGTCACGGTCAGCACGGTGGGGGATTGCGGCGCCTCTAGCGCCTGGGCGGCCGTTCCCGCCAAGAGAAATCCCCAAAAAGCGATCTGGCGCAGCGCATGCAGCATGTCTTGTCCTCCGGCTGGTGGGTCCTGCGCGGAGGATAGGGTCAAACTGCTAACGCGATCTTTCCCGGCAACGAAAAAGGCGGGCCCGAAGGCCCGCCCCATCCGCCGCAAGGGGCACGATCAGTTGCCGGTGGCGCTGGAAACGTCCACGGTCACGCCGGGGCCCATGGAAGAGCTCAGTGCGATCTTCTTCATGTAGGTGCCCTTGGCACCGGTGGGCTTGGCCGCCGAAACCGCCGCGACGAAGGCACGGATGTTCTGGGCCAGCTTGTCCGCATCGAACGAGGCCTTGCCGACACCGGCATGCACCACGCCGGCCTTCTCGGCCTTGAACTGGACCTGTCCGCCCTTGGCGTCCTTGACGGCCTGCGCCACGTCCATCGTCACCGTGCCGACCTTTGGGTTCGGCATCAGGTTGCGCGGGCCTAGGATCTTGCCCAGACGGCCGACGATCGGCATCATGTCCGGGGTCGCGATGCAGCGATCGAACTCGATCTTGCCGCTCTGGATGGTCTCCATCAGGTCCTCTGCACCGACGATGTCGGCACCGGCTGCCTGCGCCTCGTCGGCTTTGGGGCCACGCGCGAAGACCGCCACGCGCACCGTCTTGCCGGTGCCGTTCGGCAGGCCGACCACGCCGCGGACCATCTGGTCCGCGTGGCGGGGATCGACGCCCAGGTTCATCGCGATCTCGACCGTCTCGTCGAACTTCGCATTGGCGTTCGCCTTGATCAGCGCGACAGCCTCTTCGACCGTCACGTTGTCCTTGCCGGCGAAGGCTTCGCGGGCGGCGCGGGTGCGTTTTCCGAGTTTCGCCATCGTATTACCCCTTCACCTCGATACCCATCGACTTCGCCGAGCCGAGGATGATCTGCATTGCCGCTTCCACGTCGTTCGCGCTGAGGTCCTTCATCTTGGCCTCGGCGATCTCGCGGACCTGGGCGACGGTCACGGTGCCAACCACGTCGCGGCCCGGCTTGACCGATCCCTTGGGACGGTTGCGCTTGCCCACCGGCTTCAGGCCGGCCGCCTTCTTCAGGTAATAGGACGCCGGCGGCGTCTTGATGTCCATCGTGAAGGACTTGTCCTGATAGTAGGTGATCACGGTCGGGCAGGGCGCGCCGATTTCCATGTCCTGCGTCTTGGCGTTGAACGCCTTGCAGAATTCCATGATGTTGATGCCGCGCTGACCCAGTGCCGGACCCACCGGCGGGGACGGGGTGGCCTTGCCTGCAGGGATCTGCAGCTTCATCTTGCCCATCAGCTTCTTTGCCATGAGCTTTCTCCTCTACAACACCCGTCGGACGCGTCCTCGGGGCGGTTTCGTTGCGTGGTCAGGTCCGGACGGCGCGCCGCCCTCGCCTCCCACGGTGAGAGGGCCCTGACGGGCCCGCATCGCTCAGCCCTGCTTGGAGACCTGAGTGAATTCCAGTTCGACCGGGGTTTCCCGGCCAAAGATCGACACTGCGACGCGCAGGCGCTGGTTGTCGTCGTCGACACCCTCGACCATGCCGTCGAAACCCTCGAACGGGCCGTCAGTGACCTTGACCCGCTCGCCGATCTCGAAGCTGATCAGCAGCTTGGGCTGGTCGACGTTTTCCTGCACGCGGCCGAGGATCGCCTCGACCTCGGCATCGCGCATCGGCATCGGGCGGCCCTGCGGGCCAAGAAACCCGGTGACGCGGTTGATCGAGTTGATCAGGTGGTAGCCGCGGTCAGACATTTCCATGTGGACCAGGACATAGCCGGGCATGAAGCGCCGCTCGGTCGAGACCTTCTTGCCGCGGCGGACCTCGATGACCTCCTCGGTCGGCACCAGGACCTCGTCGATCTGGTCCTGAAGCGACTGCTCCTCCACCGCCGTCCGGATCTGCTCGGCGATCTTCTTCTCGAAGTTCGAGAGGACGCTCACCGAATACCACCGCTTCGCCATCTGGCCTTACCCTTGTTTCCTGCCCGCTGGGGCGGGTCTTTCCATCCCGGCTTGCGCGCGGGGAACAAAAAAGCGGCGTGCAACTCGAATCATTGCACGCCCTTGCTGTCGATTTGCGCGTGACTATCCCCAGCCGCGCGCGAATTCAAGTGCGCAGGTCGCGCGCCCACCTCAGGCGAACAGCCTCAGCAGTTCCTCGAGCCCGGTGCGGATCAGCAGATCGACGAGGGCAAAGAAGATCGCGGTCAGCGTCGCCATGATGAAGACCATGACGGTGGTCAGCATCACCTCGCGGCGGGTCGGCCAGACGACCTTGCCCACCTCGGCGCGGACCTGCTGGATGAACTGGAGCGGATTGGTGCGGGCCATGCCTGAAGGTTCCGGTCTGATTTTCGGTTCGTGGTCACTTACGCCCGCCGTCCGGCAAAAACAAGCCCGCGTGGCCACAAGTGTCGGACGGCACATCCCGGCAGCGGTTCCGGTCCGCGGACGATGCTGGAGGGAAATGGCAGGGGCAGCAGGGCTCGAACCCGCGACCTACGGTTTTGGAGACCGTCGCTCTACCAGCTGAGCTATACCCCTAAGGCCGCCGCTGATTTACGGCGGCCCGCCGACCATTGCAAGACGGAAATCGTCAGATCCAGCGCAGACGCCGCAGGACGACCATCTGCACCGCCACCAGCACCGCCAGCGCCGCGCTGAAGATCCAGAAGGCGGCGGGATGGTCCGCACCCGGCAATCCGTCGACGTTGATTCCAAAAAGCCCCGTAAGGAAGGTCAGCGGCAGGAAAAGCGCCGACAGGATCGACAGCAGGTACATGTTGCGGTTCAGGCGTTGCGACATCTGGCTGACCAGTTCGTCGCGCACCAGGGCCATGCGGTCGCGCAGCGCGTCGGCATCCTCGACCACGCGTTCCAGCGCGTCCAGTTCCTCGGCCAGTTCGCGCAGCCCGTCCTGCATCAACCAATGCGGATGAATCGCCTGCAACATCCGCATCGCATCGCGTTGCGGCTGGAGGTAGCGGCGCAGGATGATCGCACGGCGGCGCAGTTCGACCAGCCGCTGGCGCATCCCGTCCGAGGTGGCACCGGTCAGCACCTCTTCCTCCAATGCATCCGCCTCATCCTCGAGCTCTGACCAGAAGGATTCGATCCGCGTATTGAGCGACTGCGTCAGCCGCACGAGGAACCCGGCAGCGTCGGTCGGACCACGGCCTTGCGCCAGCGCGTCGGACAGCAGCTCGATCGCCGAAACGCGACGGCGTGACAGGCTGACGATTCGGTGCGGGTCGATCCACAACCGGACAGAGACCATGTCCTCGGGGTCAGCGCCCTCATTGGTGTTGATGCCGCGCAGGATCACGATCAACCCGTCGCCCACACGGGTGACGCGGGGCCGGGTTTCCTCGGCGACCAGCGCATCCACGATGGTCGGATCGAGATAGGAAAGGTTCTGCATGATCCAGCCGGCGGTGTCGGGATGCTGGGCGCGCAGGTGGACCCAGGCCAGCGTGTCGGCGCGCAGGACAGCGGGGGCCTCGTCGGCGGTCAGCGCAGTGCCGGCGGCGGGCCCGTCGAGGACATGCGCATAGGCCAGCAGGCTCTCGGGATGCGGTGCGGGATCGGTCATGGCAAAGGCTTAGCGCGGCGGCGGGGCGGAGCAAAGCAAAAGGCCGCCCGGTAGGGCGGCCTTCTCAATTCTCATCCGGGTTTCGCGTCTCGGGGCCGTCGCTTACGCGACGATCTCCGACACACATTTCGTGGCGCGTCTCGGGACCGTCGCTTACGCGACGATCTTCGACACGACGCCCGAGCCGACGGTGCGGCCGCCTTCGCGGATGGCGAAGCGCAGGCCGTCTTCCATCGCGATCGGCGCGATCAGCTCGACCACGAACTTCAGGTTGTCGCCCGGCATCACCATCTCGGTGCCCTCGGGAAGCTCGACCGTGCCGGTCACGTCCGTCGTCCGGAAGTAGAACTGCGGGCGATAGTTCGCGAAGAACGGCGTGTGACGGCCGCCCTCTTCCTTGGTCAGGATGTAGACCTCGGCCTCGAACTTGGTGTGCGGCTTCACCGAACCCGGCTTGCACAGCACCTGGCCGCGCTCGACCTTTTCACGGTCGATGCCGCGCAGCAGCGCGCCGATGTTGTCGCCGGCTTCACCGCGGTCCAGCAGCTTGCGGAACATCTCGACACCCGTGCAGGTCGTCTTCTGCGTCGCCTTGATGCCAACGATTTCCAGTTCGTCGCCGACGTTCACCACGCCACGCTCGACACGGCCCGTCACCACGGTGCCGCGGCCCGAGATCGAGAACACGTCCTCGATCGGCATCAGGAACGGCTGGTCGATCGCACGCGCCGGCTGCGGGATGTACGCGTCGACGGCGGCCATCAGTTCGCGGATCTTGTTCTCGCCGATCTCGGGATCACGGCCTTCGAGGGCGGCCAGCGCCGAGCCCGCGATGATCGGGATGTCGTCGCCGGGATAGTCGTAGGCCGACAGAAGCTCGCGCACTTCCATCTCGACCAGCTCGAGCAGTTCCTCGTCGTCCACCTGGTCGACCTTGTTCAGGAACACCACCATCGCCGGGATGCCGACCTGGCGGCCCAGCAGGATGTGCTCGCGCGTCTGCGGCATCGGGCCGTCAGCCGCGTTCACCACCAGGATCGCGCCGTCCATCTGCGCCGCACCGGTGATCATGTTCTTCACGTAGTCGGCGTGGCCGGGGCAGTCGACGTGGGCGTAGTGGCGCGCCTCGGTCTCGTATTCCACGTGCGCGGTCGAGATCGTGATGCCGCGCGCCTTCTCCTCAGGAGCCGCGTCGATCATGTCGTACGCCTTGAACTCCTTCGAGAAATACTTCGTGATCGCAGCCGTCAGCGTCGTCTTGCCGTGGTCGACGTGACCGATCGTCCCGATGTTGCAGTGCGGCTTATTCCGCGCGAACTTTTCCTTTGCCATCTTATCTGACGCCTCTGTTGAAGGGGCCACAGCCGACCCGGTTTACACATCGCGGGCCGTTTATGGGGTTCATCAGGGAAAATCAAGCGCCAGATACGCGCCTCAGCCCTCGGGCGGGACCAGCGCCGGATCCACCGGCGGGGCGACGGTTCCACCGAACCAGCCCTGGGTCTGATACTGCTCGCGCAGCCACGTCTCCAGCTCCTTGGCGGCGTCGGCGGCGAGGATGTCGATCTGCTGCTCGCGCGTCATGGTAATGCGGGATTCAAACACCTTGATGACGCTGATCACCTTGGTTTCGGCGTTCAGCTTCTGCTGGGTCGCATCGTCCCAGACAGTCACGCGCATCGCAAGCGCCGACTTGCCCGGCACCACAGGCGGCGGCAACGAGTAAGCCTCGACGCTGATGCCCAGATGATAGAACTTGTCGCCTTCGAATCGGCCAAAGCGGCGTTCCATCGCCTGGTCGACCGCGGTGATCCACTCTTCCTGGGTCGCGTCGCGCGAGATCAACAGCCTTTCGAGATTCGGCGCCACGACCTCGGAATACCCCAGTCGGAAATCGCCCATGGGCTCGAACGGACCGTCGAGGTCGCGGGTGGCATCGGTGCAGGCGGTCAGCCAGAGGGCAAGACCGGCGAAGGCGGCTATGGGACGGATCATGCTGTCTTCTCCTGAAAGCGTCCCGACCGTGGATAGATCATGCAAGCCGCTGGCGCAATTGCATCCCGGTCGGCATCTTGCTCCGCCCTGTGCTAGGATCGGATGAATGGCAGCGGAAAAAGGAACGGGACGAATGAAGATCGCAACCATGGCGACCGGCGGAATCGGCGGCTACCTGGCGGTTCGACTCACGCAGGCCGGCCACCAGGTGGCCACCATCGCGCGCGGCGCACACCTGGAGGCGATCCGCGACAAGGGTCTGACGCTTGACGGCCCCGAGGGGGTCGAGACGGTCCGGCCCTGGATCGCCACCGACGACCCGGCGCAGGTCGGCCCCGTCGATGCCATAATCTTTGGCGTCAAGGGCGGCGCCCTGCCCGGCGCCGCCGAGTCCTGCCGGCCGATGCTGGGCCCGGCCACCTTGGTGGTGCCCTTCCTGAACGGGGTCGAGGCGGCAGAGCGCCTTGCCGCGATCCTGCCGCCGCAGCATGTCGCGAATGGCGCGGCCATGGTCTCGACCACGATCGCGGAACCCGGCGTGATCCGTCAGGTTGGCGCCTTTGCCCGCTTCACCTTTGCCGAGCGCGATAGCCGCCCTTCCGCCCGGATCGACGCGCTGCGGGCCGCGATCACAGAGGCCGGGGCCGAGGCGCCGCCAACCGACGATATCGAGCGCGATTTGTGGATGAAGTTCGTGTCCTTCTCGGCCGTGTCGGGCGTGACCGCTGCGGGGCGCTGCACCATTGGCGACATCGTCGCCCACCCGCCGCTGGCCGCGCTGTTCCGGTCGGTTCTGGCCGAGACGGCGGCGCTGGCGCGGGCCCGGGGCGTCGCTTTGCCCGAGGACATCGCGGATCAGGCCTGGGAACGGGCGCAGATGCTGCCCGCACCGATGCGCGCCTCGACGGCAATCGACGTCGAGCACGGACGGCCGCTGGAAATCGAATGGGTCTCGGGCGCGGCGGTCCGGCTGGGCCGGCAACTTGGCGTCCCGACCCCGTCCAACGCCGCGCTTTACGCGCTGCTGCTACCACACAAGGACGGGCGCGGCTGAGTTGGCCAAGACCCGTCCGGCCCCTATCTATGGGCCATGACCGCTGGAGCCGTGCCATGACCGAGATGCGTGCCGTCACCGAAGCCCCCCTGCCCGTCCGCGTGCCGCTGGTGACGCAGCCAATGGGCCTTTGGGGCAGCCTGCAGGCCTCGCGCCGCAACGTCCTGTCGATCATCCCCGACCTTGCGACGCGCCAGCCGATGGTCTCGGGCAAGACCGGCAAGCGCTGGCACATGGTGATGGACCCCGGCGCGAACCGGCGCATCCTTCTGGAAAACCTAGACAATTACCCAAAGTCCATCGTCACCAAGAACCTGCTGCGCCCGGCCATCGGCGAATCGATGTTCATCGCAGAGGGGGCGAACTGGCGCTGGCAGCGGCGCACGGCCGCGCCGGTGTTCTCGCATCGCAACGTGATGAACCTGGCGCCGGTGATGTCGGCGGCGGCGGAGCGCTCGGTCGCCCGTGTGACGCAGGCCGGCCCGCGGGCGGTGGATTTCCTGGCCGAGATGGTGACGACGACCTTCGACGTGATCTCGGACGTCACGTTTTCGGGAGGCGAGGGCTTTGACCGCGACGGCGTGCACAAGGCGATCGACGCCTATATCGCCGAGGCGGGCAAGATCTCGCTGTTCGACATCCTCGGCATGCCGGACTGGGTTCCGCGTCCGGGGCGAACTTTCTTCGCCGGCGGGGTGAAGGAAATGAAGCGCGTCGCCGACGAGGCCATCGAGGCGCGCAAGGCGCGCGGGCACGAGGGCGTGCCCGACCTGCTGGACCTGCTGCTGGCCGGCGAGGACCCGGAAAGCAAGCGCCAGATGAACGTGGGCGAGTTGCGCGACAACCTGCTGACCTTCATCGTCGCCGGGCACGAGACGACGGCGCTGACGCTGGCCTGGTCGCTGTATCTGCTGGCCTTCGACCCTGTGGTGCAGGAGCGCGCGCGGGACGAGGTTCGCGGCGTGGTGCAAGGCCGTGTCGCGACCGGCGAGGACGTGGCGAAGCTGCCCTTTATCCGGCGGATCGTGGACGAAGCGCTACGGCTATATCCGCCTGCGGGGATGGTGTCGCGCACGGCGCAGGGCCCGGACGAGCTTTGCGGGCGCGAGATACGCCGCGGGGATACGGTGATCCTGCCGTTCTATGCGCTGCACCGGAACAAGCTGCTTTGGGAAGAACCCGATGCCTTCCGCCCCGACCGCTGGGGCGGGCAACGGCCCGACCGATACGCCTACCTGCCCTTCGGCGACGGCCCGCGAATCTGCATCGGGGCCAGTTTCGCCATCCAGGAGGCGGTGATCATCCTGGCGACGCTGCTGGCCAACCTGCGGTTCACGCCGGTCAAGGGCAAGGCGCCGGAACCCGTGATGATCCTGACCCTACGGCCCCAGGGCGGGGTCTGGCTGGAGGCCACGCCGGTCTGACGGAGGACGGGGTCTGACCCCGCCCGGTCCTCAGGTCCGGTTCGCGCCCGGCTGCCACAGGACGTCGGCGCGACCATCGTCATTGGCGATACGGGCGGCGACAAAGAACCAGTCCGACAGGCGGTTGAGGTAACGCACCGCGGCCGGGTTCACCTCTTCGACCGTCGCCAGCGCCACGGTCAGCCGCTCAGCCCGGCGTGAAACGGTGCGGCAGTGGTGCAGATGCGCCGACAGCGCCGATCCGCCCGGCAGTATGAAGCTGCGCAGCGGTTCCAGCCGCACGTTCATCGCGTCGATTTCCTTTTCCAGCCGCGTAACCTGGCTGTCATGCATGCGCAGCGGGTTCCACTCGCGCTGGTCGTCCTTGGCCATCTCGGGCAGGCACAGGTCGGCGCCCAGGTCGAACAGGTCATTCTGGATGCGCGACAGAGCGGCGTCCACCTCGTCCGCCGCATGCAGCCGGGCCAGGCCGACGACCGAGTTGACCTCGTCCACTGTGCCATAGGCCTCGACCCGCTGGGCGAACTTGGCTACGCGCGAGCCATTGCCCAGCGCGGTTTCGCCATCGTCCCCAGTCTTGGTGTAAATCTTGTTCAGAACGACCATGTCATGCCCCCCGGCGAATCCAGACGAAAAGAAGGATCAGCAGGATCGCGACGAATTGCGCGGCGATCCGCAGTTGCATGGCCTTGTTGGCGTATTTCTTGTTGAACTCGCCACCCTTGGCGAAACTGCCGATGCCGAACAGCAGCACGCCCACCACCAGAAGCATGGCGACGGCGACGACGATGAAAAGCGGGTCCTTGGTCATGATCCCTCCTGTGATTGGGGCGAGACATAGACCCCCGGCCGGGAAAAGCGAAGGCGCAATGCGTCTCAGCCGCCCTTGGCCAGCAGCCAGTCCAGCCCGCGCGTCGGCAACAGCCGTCGCGCCGCCCCCATCAGGTAGGTGGGCGTGGTGATGTAGTAGCGCGGTTTCGGGCGCGTATGTTCCAGCGCGTGGATCAGCTTGCGCGACACCGCCGAGGGCGGCAGTTCGAACGTGTCCGGGCCGCGATCCTCGTATAGCCGCTTCAGCAGGCGGGATTCGTATTGCTCGCGGCGGGCCGACGCACGCCAGTCCACCCAGCGCTCGAAATGCGGGATCGAGTTGACCCGGATCTTCGACGTGACCGGCCCGGTGTTCAGCGTGACGACGTGGATCGGCGTGTCGCGCAACTCGATCCGCAGCGTGTCGGTAAGCCCCTCGATGGCGAACTTGGTCGCGTTGTAGGCACCGCGCCAAGGCATCGTAACCAGCCCCAGAACCGAGGAGTGATTGACGATCCGGCCCGCCCCCTGCGCCCGCATGACCGGGATCACCCGGCAGGTCAGGTCGTGCCAGCCAAAGACATTCGATTCGAAGATCGCGCGCAGCGCGTCCACGGGCAGATCCTCGACCGCGCCGGGCGTCGCATGGGCGCCGTTGTTGAACAGTGCGTCCAGCCGTCCGCCGGTGGACTCCAGCACCTGCTCCAGCGCCGCGCCGATACTGTCCGGGTCGGTATAGTCAAGCCGGGGCGAGTCGAACCCCTCGGCGCGCAGGCGGACACAGTCAGACTCCTGCCGGCAGGCGGCAAAGACGCGCCAGCCGCGCGCGCGCAGCACCTGCGCCGCATCCGCGCCGATTCCCGAGGAACATCCGGTGATGAGTATGCTGCGGTCCGTCATGGCGCGGCTTTACGACGCCGACGGATCAAGGGGAAGGGATGGCGTTCAGTTCGCGGCGACCAGGAAGGAATCGGCCATCCAGCCGACGAATCCACCCTCCAGTGCGCGCAGTTCCACCCAGCCGTCGCCCGTATCCTGCACAACCTCGACCTCCTGCCCGCGTGACAGGGTGGTCACGACGGCAAAGCCGGTGCCGGGCCCGTCCCGCAGGTTGACGCGGGCGCCCGTGACGACGCGATAATCGGGACCGCCCAGCGCGTCGCGCACCGCCGCGTCTACGCCAACCGGACGGCCAAAATCCGACATGTCGCCGCCCAGCCCGCCCAGCACAACCCCCGACTCGGCGTCGTCGAGGCTGGCGGCGATCTGCGCTACGTCGGCCAGCTTGTCGGCCCCCGCCTGCGGCGAGGCCGCGGACACCTTGGGCGCCAGAACCGGCGCCTCGACCACGCGGATGCGCGGTTGCGGCGCGGTCGGGGTCAGGCCCAGATCGGTCTCGGCCCGCGCCACGGCAGGGCGTGCCTCCTGTTCCGATGCAGGCATCCGTGCGTCTGGCTGATATCGCGCGACGATGGTGACGCCCCGGTCGCCGGCCTCGAAATCGGCCCCGCCAGACAGCTCGAACCATGCCCAGCCCAACACCAGAAACGTCATGCCAATCATCGTCTTCATCGAAATCCCCCCGGCAGGCACGGCACGTATCCCCGCGATCAATTCCGCAGGACATGCCGAGGTTTAGCAGATTCCCTCTGCCGGTCGTAGCGGAAATTCCCGGTAGATTCCCCGCAACCGCGCTTTACCGTGCCGCACCGCATCGCTATCACAGCATCTATGGCTGACGATACGTTTGACCCCAACATCAACCCTCGACACATGGCGGAACCGCTGCGGCGGGCCATTGGCGAACGCTATCTGACCTATGCCCTGAGCACGATCATGCACCGCGCGCTGCCCGATGCGCGCGACGGGCTGAAGCCGGTGCATCGGCGAATCCTTTACGCGATGCGGCGGCTGCGGCTGTCCTCGACCGGCGGTTTCCTGAAATCGGCCAAGATCAGCGGCGACACGATGGGCGATTTCCACCCGCATGGCGACGCCGCGATCTATGACGCGATGGCCCGCCTGGCGCAGGATTTCACCATCCGCTATCCGCTGGTCGACGGCCAGGGCAACTTCGGCAATATCGACGGCGACAACCCGGCGGCCTCGCGCTACACCGAGGCGCGGATGACGATCATGTCCGAGGCTCTGCTCGACGGGCTGGACGAGAACGCCGTCGATTTCCGCCCGAACTACGACGGTCGGTTGATGGAGCCGGTCGTGCTGCCCGCCTCTTACCCGAACCTGCTGGCCAACGGGTCCAGCGGCATCGCGGTGGGCATGGCAACCAACATCCCGCCGCACAATATCGGCGAGCTGATCGACGCCTGCCTGCATCTCATCAAGTCGCCCGGTGCCGGTGACGAGACGCTGTTGCAACACGTGCCCGGTCCCGACTTCCCCACCGGCGGCGTCATCGTGGAACCCCGCGACAGCATCGCCGAGGCCTATGCGACCGGGCGCGGCTCGATCCGGCTGCGCGCAAAGTGGGAGGTCGAGGACCAGGGACGCGGTACCTGGCAGATCGTCGTGACCGAGATCCCCTACCAGGTGCAGAAATCCAAGCTGGTCGAACGCATCGCCGAGCTGATCCAGACCAAGAAGGTGCCGATCCTCGCCGACGTGCGCGACGAATCCGCCGACGACATCCGCATGATCCTCGAACCCAAGTCGAAGAACGTGGACCCGGATGTCCTGATGAACATGCTGTTCCGGAACTCCGACCTGGAAATCCGGTTCTCGCTGAACATGAACGTGCTGATCGACGGCGTGACGCCCAAGGTCTGCTCGCTGAAAGAGGTCCTGCGCGCCTTCCTCGACTTCCGGCGCGACGTGCTGATCCGCCGCGCGAAACACCGGATGGCCAAGATCGACAACCGGCTCGAGGTGCTCGAGGGGCTGATCGTCGCCTTCCTCAACCTCGACCGCGTGATCGACATCATCCGCTATGACGAAGATCCCAAGGCCGGGTTGATGTACGAGGACTGGTCGCGCCCGCACCAGGCCGGCATCCGTCGCGCCACGTCGGAACGCGACTATGTCTCGCCCCTGGCAGGCATCGACGTCAAGTCGCTGGACCTGCGCGACGACCCCGAGGCCGAGGCGCGCGGCGTGCTGGCCGACGATGGCGGTCCGGCGCAGATCCCGCGCCGTTTCGCCGGTCGGTCCGAGGGCCTGTCGGACGTGCAGGCCGAGGCGATCCTCAACATGCGCCTGCGCAGCTTGCGCCGGCTCGAGGAACTCGAACTGGTGAACGAGCGCGATTCGCTGATGGCGGAACGCGCGGCGCTCGAGGACCTGCTGGAAAACGAGAGCCTGCAGTGGAAGCGCATCGCCGAGGAACTGCGCGACGTGCGCAAGCGCTTCGGCAAGGAACAGGGCGGCGGCGCCCGCCGCACCGCCTTTGCCGAAGCCGCCGAGGCCGAGGAGGTGCCGATCGAGGCGATGATCGAGCGCGAGCCGATCACCGTGGTCTGCTCGCAGATGGGCTGGATCCGCGCCATGACCGGCCATATCGACCTGACCCGCGAGCTGAAGTTCAAGGACGGTGACGCCCCGCGCTTTATCTTCCATGCCGAAACCACGGACAAGCTGCTGGTCTTCGGGTCGAACGGACGGTTCTACACGCTCCAGGCCAGCCAGTTGCCCGGCGGGCGCGGCATGGGAGAGCCGCTGCGCCTGATGGTCGACCTGCCCAACGAGGCCGAGATCGTCGACCTGTTCATCCACCGGCCGGGCGGCAAGCTGCTGGTTGCCTCAACCGCTGGCGACGGCTTCATCGTTCCCGAGGAAGAGGTCCTGGCCCAGACCCGCGCTGGCAAGCAGGTGCTGAACATGCGCGACGACGTTCGCGCCCGGGTCTGCACGCCGGTCGATGGCGACCATGTCGCGGTGGTGGGCGAAAACCGAAAGGTGCTGGTCTTCGCGCTGGACGAATTGCCGGAAATGGGCCGGGGCAAGGGCGTGCGACTCCAGAAATACAAGGATGGCGGGCTGTCAGACGCCCGCATCTTCAGCCTCTCCGAAGGGCTGACCTGGCTCGACCCGGCGGGACGCACCCGCACCCAGACCGATCTCGAGGAATGGATCGCGAAACGCGCGAGCGCCGGCCGCATGGCACCGCGCGGCTTCCCGCGTGACAATCGGTTCACCTGATCCTTCATCTTGCCCGGAAATCTCCGGGGAGTCGCGCGGCACGCGCGACGGGGCAGAGCCCCGGCCCGATCTCCACCTGCAACGACGGCCGGATCATCGTCGCACGGGACGGCGGGCGGGGCGCCTTTCGCGCGTCCCGCGCGAAACAGCGCCGATCCGCCGTCAGCGCTCGGTCAGCTTCAGCTCGATCCGCCGGTTCTGCGCGCGCGCCTCGGCCGTGTCCGCCGGGTTCACTGGCTGGTACTGGCCAAAGCCGTTCGCCGCCAGCCGCTGCGGCGGGAGGCCCAGGAAATCGATCATGTAGCGCACCACGGACAGCGCCCGCGCCTGGCTCAATTCCCAATTGTCCGCGAATTCCGCCCCGGGGCGGATCGGGATGTCGTCCGTATGGCCATCGACCCGGATGATCCAGTCGATCTCCGGCGGGATGTCGTCCGAGACCCGCTGCAGGATGCTTGCGACCTTGGCGATCTCGGCCTCGCCCGCCGGGGACAGGTCGGCCGATCCCGGCGCGAAAAGCACCTCCGAGGAGAACACGAACCGGTCCCCCTCGATCCGCACGCCCTCGGTATTGCCCAGCACATCGCGCAGCCGGCCGAAAAACTCCGAGCGATAGCGTTCGAGATCCTGCTTTTCGGCCTCCAGACGCCGGGCCCGCTCTTCTTCCAGCTTGCGCTGTTCCTCTTCGGCGATGCGGCGGCGGCGCTCCTCCGCAGCCGCACGGGCCAGCGCGGCGTTGAGTTCCGAACCGAGGTTCTGCAGCTGCACCTGGCTGGCCTCGTCGCGCTGCTGCGCCTCGCCGAGAATGGCCTGCAGTTCCGACAACTGATTGCGCAGTTGCGCGACCTGCTGGTTCAGCAATTCCGCCTGTCTCTGCGCGGCGCTGCCGCGTTCCGTCGTTTGCGCCAGTTCCGCCTGCGCCTGGGCCAGCAGGGCCTGCCGCTGTTCGGCCTCGGACAGGCGCGCGGCGGCCTCGGATCGCGCCGCTTCTCGCTCGGCGATGGCCGCCGCCAGCCGGTCGCGGGTTTCCTCGACGCTGGTCTCGGCGGCCATGCGCGCGGCCAGCGCGGCGGCGAGGCGTTCCTCCAGGCTACGACGATCGTCGGCCTGGCTCGTTGCCCGCGCCTCGGCCTCGGCCAGCGCATCGCGCAGCGCCGCGATCCTCGCATCGCGCTCGGCGATCCGCTGCGAAGCAGCCTGAAGGTCTGCCTGCAGTTCCGCGACCTGCGCGTTGCCGCCCTGCAATTCGGCCACGCGCGCGGTGAGGCTCTCGACCTCGGCCCGGGCCGCCTCGGCCGCGGCGCGCGCGGCGGCGAGATCGACCTCGGCCGACTGCGCCGTGTCGCGGGCGGCATCACGGGCCGCGGCGGCCTCGGCCGCCTGCCCCTGCGCTGCCGACAGGTCCGACAGCAGCGCGGCATTGGACGCGCGCAGCGCCGCCATTTCCTTGTCCAGCGCCTCGGATTCCGCCAGCCGCGCCAGCGCGTTGGCCAACCGTCCCGCCAGCTCCGACAGCTGCGACTCGGCCTCGGCCCGCGCGGCGTCGCGCTCCGCCAGCGCCGCCTCGGCGTCACGCCGCGCCTGTCGGGCGTCGGTCAGGTCGGCCTGCAGCGCGGCAAGGCGGCCGTCGGCCTCCTGCCCGGCGACCAGCGCCGCGGCGAGCCGGGCGTTCAGATCGTCCTCGGCCTGGCGCGCGGCGGCCAGCAGGGTCAGCGTCTCTTCGGCGCGGGCGCGCTCCCGTTCCAGCGCCATGGTCATCGCGGTCAGCTCGGCATCGGCACTCTCCAGCCGCTTGCGCAGCGCCTCCGCGGCGGCGGCCTCGGTCAGGCGGCGCTGTTCTTCCTCGCTCAGCGCCGTGTCCAGGTCGGCCACACGGGCCTGCAGATCGGCCAACTGCGCCTGCTGGCCCTCGCTCTGTGACCGCAGGTCGGCGATCAGGGCCTCCATCGCCTCGCGCCGGGCAGCGGCCAGGCGGGCTTCTTCGGTCTGGGCGTCGATCTCGGTCCGGGCCTGCGCCAGCGCGAGGTTCAGCGCGTCGCGTTCCGACACCAGCGCATCGCGGGCGGCCTGCAACTCGGCCTCGCTGGCGCGCAACTCGGCCACCGTGCCGCGCGCCGCGTCGCGTTCGGCCAGCAGCACCGCGACCTGATCCTCGAACGAGGCGATCCGGGCGCTGGCCGCTGCCAGCTCTTCGGCCTGCCGGTCGCGGGTGGCAGTCAGCGTGTCGATGATGCTGGCCTGCTCGGCCAGTCGCGTGTCGCGGTCCGAAAGGGTCGATTCCAGCTCGCCCAGCTGGTTGGTCAGGTCGGTATTGCGCCGCTCCTGCACGCCCAGCGCCTGCGCCAGTGCGGCGATTTCGGCGCTCAGGGTGTTCAACTCGTCCTCCTGCCCCGAGATCGTCTCGCGCAGGACGAATTGCACGATCATGAAGATCGACAGGACGAAGGTCAGCACCAGCAGAAGCCCGGTCATCGCGTCCACGAAGCCGGGCCAGATATTCGCCTGAAGGCGCGATCCGGTGCGGCGCGACAGGGGCATGGCTTATTCCCCGCCGCCGGTGCGGCGCGGTTGTTGCGGCTGACCGCCTCCGGCCAGCCGGACGATCTGCTGCAGGGCGCGGGTCATGGCGGAAATCTCGGTCCGCAACTCGGCCATGCTTTCCTGCCGCCCCGCCGCCAGTTCCTCGAGGATGCGCAGCATCTGCACGTCGATCGAGCGCAGGCGCATCCGGCTTTCGGCGTCCAGCCCCTCGGCGCTTTCTTTTTCACGGATGGCGTCGGCCAGGCGGTCCTGGCCGTCGGCGATCCGCGCCATCGACGCCGCCGAAGGCGCGGTTGCCTCGATCCGCTCGGTCATCCGTTCGAGACTGTCGGCCAGCTGGCCCAGCCGGCTGTCGACCTCGGATCGCCCGGCCTCGGATTGCTGGAACAGGTATTCCAGCTGCGCCATCTGCTCGGCCATCCGGTCGAGCACGATGCCCGCAGCGCCCAGGTCCGGCCCTTCGCTGTCAGAGGAAAAGCCGATCCGCGTGATCGATGACAGCCACTCCTCAAGCTCGCGGTAAAAGCGGTTCTGCCCGTGACCCGCGAACAGTTCCAGCAGGCCCACCACCAGCGAACAGGCAAGACCCAGCAGCGAAGAGGCAAAAGCCGTGCCCATCCCGTCCAGCTGGCTTTCGAGCCCGGTCATCAGGCGCGAGAAGACAACGATCCCGCTTTCGCCCTCTGACGGAGCCAGGCTACGGATCGTGTCGACCAGCGCGGGAACCGTGGTTGCGAGACCATAGAACGTGCCAAGCAGGCCCAGGAAGATCAGCAGCGAGACGATGTAGCGGGTGATCTCGCGCGCCTCGTCGATCCGGGTCGCCACCGAGTCGAGGATCGAACGCGTCGAGGTGGTGGTGATCTGCGTGCGCCGGTCACGCCGCCGCAGCAGCGTCGCCAGAGGTGCCAGGATCGCCGGCGGCTGCGCCGTCGTGGCCCCGCCCGCATCGCGGTTCCTGCCGAACCGTTCGATCCAGCGCACCGAGACGATCAGCTGCGCCACCTGCCAGAATGTCGCCAGCACGCCCACCACGAAGACCAGCAGGATGAAGCCGTTCAGGTAGGGGTTCGACTCGAATACGGGCAAGACGCGTGGTAGCGCCAGAAAGGCGCCAAAGCCCGACAGGAGAAGAACCACCAGCATCAGGGTGACCTGGCGGACGGGTTGGGAAAATTGCAGCTCGGCCTCTAGGTCCGGCTTGTCCATCGGGACACCTGACACGCTTTGTTCTACTGGCCAGACGCTACGGGCTTTGCGCCGTCAAGCCAAGCGGTTATCCGCACAGGGCCCGCACCCGGTGCACCAGCCAATCAAGGTCTGCATCCGGAATGCCCAGTTCGGCCAGGTGCGCGGCGGTGTTGAATAGGTATTCGGTATTCGGCCCCCGCCCGCCCACGGCGCGGGCGATGATCCGGGCCTGGTCTTCCAGAGGCAGACCACCGCAATACTGGCCGTGATGGGCGTCGATCACGTAGGCCACCGCTACCACCGTGCCGCCCTCGTGGAGTGCTACCGGCAGCACCCGCTCGACATAGGCCGACGAGATCAGCTCGCGGTCGCGCAGGTAGGCCAGCGTGTCCGCCTCGGTGCCCGGCTCGGCCCGCAGGGCCAGCCCGTCGCAGGCGGCGCCAGGGCAGGAATCCAGCGCCAGCACCAACCCCGGTTCCTCGACCGTGCCGCGATGGTGGATCGAGCGCATGCAGAAACTGCGGGAATACCCCTCCAGCCGGGCGTGGCGGCGCTCGGCCACCGGAAAACCCGGGTTCCACAGAAGCGAACCGTATCCGAAGACCCATAGGGGCGCCTGCGCGTCTGCCATGTCTCTGGTCCTTGTTGCCGATGGCGCTTAAAACACGGCGTGGGGCCGGATTGAAGGGGATTGGCATGAAACGTCTGACGCTTTTGGTGGTCGCCGTAGCCGCGATCTGGGCCGGGTGGTGGTTCCTCCAGGCGCAGCAGACCCGCTCTGCCGTCGACGGCTGGTTCGCAGACCGCCGCGCCGAGGGCTGGACGGCGGAATATGCCGACCTGTCGGTGCGTGGCTTTCCCAACCGGGTCGACGTGACGCTGACAGAGCCGCGCCTGGTGGATCCCGAAAGCGGTTTCCGCTGGCAGGCGCCCTTCCTGCAATCGCTGCGGCTGGTCTACAAGCCCGGCCATCACATCGTCGCCTTTCCCGAGACGATGACGCTTGGCCAGACGCTCATCGAGGCCGAAGGCCTGCGCGCCAGCATCGTCGAAGAGGACGGCATCATCGCGCGCGCCAATGCCGAGGCGGTGGTGCTGAACCTGGCCGGACCCGAACGGTCGGTGGCGCTGGCCGGCGTCACCGCGGCCCTGTCGACCGTGCCCGGCCTGCCCGACACCTATCGGATCGGCCTGTCCGCCGACGCCGTGGCCGGGCAGGACAGGCCCGGACCGTCGCAAGGCGCCGCCGACGGCCTGGACGTGCAGGCCGAGATCCGCTTCGACCGGCCCTGGCGGCTGGCCGAGGCGGCGGCGCAGCGCCCGCAGCCGACCGCGATCGACCTGCGGCTGATGCAGTACCAGGTCGATGCCGTGCTGCTGAAACTGGCCGGAACCCTGACGGTGGACGCGGCGGGGCGCGGCGACGGTGAGCTCATGCTGCGCGCCGAGAACTGGCGCAGCCTGCTGGACCAGGCGCGCGAGGGCGGACAATTGCCGCAGGCGCTGGCCGACGCGATCGAGGAGGGGCTGGCGCTCTATTCCCGACTGACCGGCAACGGGCAGGCGCTGGACGTGACGCTCCGGTTCGACGAGGGGCGCGTGATGCTGGGCCCGATCCCGCTGGGCGAAGGCCCGCTGCTGCGCCTGCCCTGAGGCCCGTCCGCGCGCCACCCCTTGCACCGGTCCGCACCAACGGGAACAGTGCGGGCAGGAGGGCGGATCATGCGCGACACACTGGCAGACCGGATCGAGGACAGCCGCGACGACCTGATCGCGCTGACACAGGACCTGATCCGCATCCCGACACTCAACCCGCCTGGCGCGTTTTATCGCGAGATATGCGATTACCTGTCTCGCCGCCTCTCGGCCCACGGCTTCGCCTGCGAATTGCTGCGGGCCGAGGGCGCGCCGGGCGACAGCGACCGTCACCCGCGCTGGAACCTCGTCGCCCGGCGAGAGGGCACGCGCCCCGGCGACTGCGTGCATTTCAACTCGCATACCGACGTGGTCGAGGTCGGCCACGGCTGGACCCGCGATCCCTTCGCCGCCACACTGGAGGGCGACCGCATCTATGGCCGCGGCGCCTGCGACATGAAGGGCGGGTTGGCCGCCTCCATCATCGCCGCCGAGGCCTTCATCGTCGAACATCCCGACTTCGCCGGCGCCATCGAGATCAGCGGCACCGCGGACGAGGAATCGGGCGGCTATGGCGGCGTCGCCTGGCTGGCCGAACGCGGCTACTTCTCGCCCCAAAGGGTCCAGCACGTCATCATCCCCGAGCCGCTGAACAAGGACCGCATCTGCATCGGCCATCGCGGCGGCTGGTGGGCCGAAATCGAGACCAGGGGCGAGATCGCCCATGGATCGATGCCCTTCCTCGGCGATTGCGCCATCCGCCACATGGGCGCGGTGATTGACACGTTCGAACGGCACCTGTTCCCGGCGCTCGCCGCTCGCGTGACGCAGATGCCCGTCACCCCCGAAGGCGCCCGCCACGCCACGCTGAACCTGAACTCGGTGCATGGCGGCGAATCCGAGGAACCCGGCTACACCGGCCTGCCCGCCCCCTGCGTGCCCGACAGTTGCCGCATGATCATCGACCGCCGCATCCTGATCGAGGAACAGTATGACGATGTCCGGGCCGAGGTCATCGCCTTGCTCGACGACCTGAAGGCCCGCCGCCCGAATTTCGACTACGCGATTCGCGACCTGAACCGCATCGACCCGTCGCAGACCCCGCAGGACGCGCCCGTCGTGACCACCGTGCACCAGGCGATCCGCGATGTGCTGGGCCGCGATCCTGCCTACATCGCCTCGCCCGGCAGCTACGACCAGAAGCATATCGACCGGATCGGCAAGCTGAAGAACTGCATCGCCTACGGGCCGGGCATCCTCGAACTGGCGCACAAGCCCGACGAATGGGTCTCGGTCCGCGACATGCTGGACAGCGCGCAGGTCATGGCCCGAAGCCTGCAAGCCCTGCTCCTGCCGTAGCGCGACAAGGGACGGTGGGCGGGGCGCCTTTGCCGCAGGCAAACAGCGCCGGCCAACGTCACACCCCGATATTGTCGATCAGCCGCACTCCGGCCAGCCACGCGGCGGCCAGCAACCGTGCCGGACGCTCGGGGCGTTCCAGCGCCGACAGGTCGTCATGGGCGCGCAGGTCGAGATAGTCGACCGATGTGAACCCCGCTGCCTCCAGCCGCGCCTCGGCCTTAAGGCGCAACTCGGCCATCGTGCGACCTGCGCGCAAGCCCTCGGCCACCTCTTCCATCGCCTCGTGCAGCGCCGCTGCCCGCGCCCGCGCGCGATCCGACAGCAGCAGGTTGCGCGAGGACATAGCAAGGCCGTCCATCTCGCGAATCGTCGGACAACCAACGATCTCGCAGGGCAGGTTCAGATCGGCCACCAGCCGCCGCACCACCTGCAACTGCTGCCAGTCCTTCTCGCCGAAGAACGCCTTGTCACAGGCGGTCTGCAGCAGCAGCTTCGTCACCACCGTCGCCACGCCGTCGAAATGCCCGGGCCGGTGCGCGCCACAAAGGACATCGGTCAGCCCGGCGACAGAGACAGTCGTGGCGAACCCCGCCGGGTACATCTGATCCCCGTCGGGCACGAAGATCGCGTCGACGGCGAAGCGCTCGAGCTTCTCGGCGTCATCATGTTCGGTCCGGGGATAGTTCGCGTAATCCTCGGGGCTGTTGAACTGGCGAGGGTTGACGAAGATCGTCACGATCACCCGGTCGCAGGCGTTCTTGGCCGCCTGAACAAGGCTCAGATGCCCGTCATGCAGCGCGCCCATTGT
The DNA here is from genome assembly GCF_018224955.1 of Thetidibacter halocola. Lineage (GTDB taxonomy): Bacteria > Pseudomonadota > Alphaproteobacteria > Rhodobacterales > Rhodobacteraceae > Thetidibacter > Thetidibacter halocola. The sequence continues at coordinate 519,347 of NZ_JAGTUU010000002.1, read as the reverse complement.
CGGCACGGCCCCGATTGTCTCTCCCGCCCGGCGCCAGGCGTCCGTCATGGCGCGCAGCCCGGAGACGGTGCGGATGATGGGCGCGGTCATGCCTTGCCCTCTGGTGCGGCGTCGCCAAACACGTGCTCGGGTCCGGGAAAGCGGCGGGCGCGGACGTCCTCGGCATAGGCGGCGACAGCCGACCCGGCATCTGCGCCCAGCGTGGCATAACGTTTGACGAATTTCGCCTTGAAGGCAGTGAACAGCCCCAGCATGTCATCGACGACCAGGATCTGCCCGTCGCATCCGGCGCTTGCGCCGATGCCGATGGTCGGGATCGGCACCGCTGCCGTCACCGTGTCGGCCAGCGAGGCCGGCACCTTTTCCAGCACCACGGCAAAGGCCCCCGCATCGGCTACGGCCCGCGCATCCGCCATCAGCGCCGCTGCCGCCGCGCCGCGCCCCTGCACCTTGTAGCCGCCGAGCGTGTTGATCGACTGCGGCGTCAGGCCGACATGGGCCATGACAGGCACCCCGCGCTTGACGAGAAACCCGATTGTCTCAGCCATCGTCACGCCGCCTTCCAGCTTGACCGCGCCCGCGCCTGTCTGTGCCATGATCCGTGCGGCGTTGCGAAAGGCCTGCTGCGGGCTTTCCTCGTAACTGCCGAAGGGCATGTCGACGACCATCATCGCCCGGTTCAGCCCGCGCGCCACCGCCTGCCCGTGCAGGATCATCATCTCCATCGTGACGCCGAGGGTCGAGGGCAGGCCATGCAGCACCATCCCCACGCTGTCGCCCACCAGCACGAAATCGCAATGCGGGTCCATGACCTGCGCCATCGGCGTCGTGTAGGCGGTCAGGCTGACCAGCGGCACGCCACCCTTGCGGGCGCGGATGTCGTCGGGCATCGGCGCGGTCTTCTTCGCGGTCGCGCTCATGTCTGCGGTCCCCTCCAGAATCCTGCGCAACGCCATCGGTCGCGCAACAAAATTGCGCAGTCGTCTAGAAAATGCTGCGGCGCAGAACCAGAGGGCAAATGCAGGCGGTGCTTGAACCCGTGGCGGCAAACGGCAAGACTTGGGGCAGGATCATCTCAAGGAGTCCCGCCATGACCCTTCGCCTGCCGCTTGCGGCGCTGCTGCTTTCGGGCACTGCCGCGCTGGCCCAGCAGACCGACCTGACCATCGCCCTCCAGCTGGAGCCGCCGCACCTGGACCCGACCTCGGCCGCGGCCGGGGCGATCGACAGCGTGCTCTATTCCAACGTGTTCGAGGGGCTGACCCGGTTCACCGAGACCGGCGCCATCGCCGCGGGCCTGGCGGAACGCTGGGACATTTCCGAGGACGGGACGGTCTACACCTTTGAACTGCGCGAGGGCGTGACCTTTCACGACGGCACCGCGATGGATGCCGAGGACGTGAAATTCACCCTCGACCGCGCCCGGGCCGAGGACAGCCAGAACGCGCAGAAGGCGCTGTTTGCCGGGATCTCGGATGTCACGGTGATCGACCCCGCCACGGTGCAGGTCACGCTGGGCCAGCCGGACGGCAACTTCCTGTTCAACATGGCCTGGGGCGACGCCGTGATCGTGGCGCCCGAAAGCATCGAGGCGATCAAGACGACGCCCATCGGCACCGGCCCCTTCAAGTTCGACCAGTGGGTGCAGGGCGACCGGATCGAGTTGTCGCAATTTGATGGCTACTGGGGCGACAAGCCCGCCTTGACCGAGGCGACGTTCAAGTTCATCTCGGACCCCACCGCCGCCTTTGCAGCGATGATGGCGCAGGATATCGACGCCTTCGCCGGCTTCCCCGCCCCCGAGAACCTGCCACAGTTCGAGGCCGATCCGCGCTTCAAGGTGCTGGTGGGATCGACCGAGGGCGAGACGATTCTCGCCATGAACAACAAGCAGCCGCCCTTCGACGACAAGCGCGTGCGCGAGGCGGTGGCCCATGCGATCGACCGGCAGGCGATCATCGACGGCGCGATGTTCGGCCAGGGCACGCCCATCGGCACCCATTTCGCGCCGCACAATCCCGATTACGTCGATCTGACGGAAAAGTCGCAATACGACCCCGAGCGCGCGACGCAACTGCTGGCAGAGGCCGGACTGGCCGACGGGTTCACCACCACGCTGAAACTGCCGCCGCCCTCCTATGCCCGCCGCGGTGGCGAGATCATCGCCTCGCAGCTGCGCGCGGTGGGGATCCAGACCGAGATCACCAACCTCGAATGGGCGCAGTGGCTGGAGGAAGTGTTCCGCGGCAAGGATTTCGGCCTGACCATCGTCAGCCATACCGAGCCCTTCGACATCGGCATCTATGCCCGCCCGGACTACTACTTCCAGTATGACAACCCGGATTTCCAGGCGCTGATGACCACACTGACCGCCACCACCGACCCGGCGAAGCGGCACGAACTGGTGACGCAGGCACAGACCATCCTCGCCGACGATTACGTGAACGGCTACCTGTTCCAACTCGCCTTTCCGACGGTGATGGACGCGCGGCTGGAAGGGCTGTGGCAGAACGCCCCGACCCAGGCGACCGACCTGACCGGCGTGCGCTGGACTCAGTGAGGGCACAGCCCGGGAAACGAAAAAGGTCGGCTCATGCCCGGCGCCTTGCATCAAGCGGGCGCAGGTGAGCGATCTTGCAGCTTGAAGCGGCAATGCCCGCTTCAAGCCCAGTCTGTTGGGTTCCAAGACATGCCTGAACGGTTGGATTTGCATGGGTTCCTGCACCGGGAGTTGGAGCCGTTCAGCATTTCGGCCCACGGATCGCAGAAAGAATCCGGCGCAACGGCGAACCCAATCTCTGACAATGGACCCGCAGCATGATCAGCTATGTCACCGTCGGTGCCGACGACATTCCGCGCGCGAAGCGGTTCTACTCGGCCTTCTTGCGTGCTCTCGGTTATGAGTTGGAGGAAGGTCCGGAGGGCCTGAGCTACGCGCTCCCCGAGCGTCCCGACCAGCCTGCCGTTTCACCGGCATTCTTCGTGAAACCGCCCTTCGACGGATGCCCGGCATCGGCGGGCAACGGCGCGATGACCGCGTTCCAGGCACGAAGCCAGCAGGAGGTCCGGAACCTTCATTCAGCCGCGCTTGCGGCCGGCGGCCGGGACGAGGGCCGGCCGGGCTTTCGTGCCGCTTACGGAGCCCATTTCTACGTGGGCTATCTTCGAGATCCCCAAGGCAACAAGATCGCGCTGTTTTCAAACAATCCGGACGAACCCGGACGAGACGGGTAATCCGCCATTCGCGCCTTTCTGATGAAGGCCCGCGTCGCCCGGGCAGCCGCCATCCGGGACAGGACGCGTTAGAACATGTCTCGTGGCCTTGGCGTCGTCGCAGTCAGTGTGCTCTGTGGCAGACCAGGCCCTACAGAATGAAAAGGGCCGGGCCCATGCCCGGCCTTGTCAATGAAGCGCAAGGGTCAGCGACGACGGTCGCGGCGCGACGACATGGGCTGGAAGGCGACGCCCACATGCGCGTCGCAATAGGGCTTGCCCTGCTGCACGGGCAGGCCGCAAAACCAGAAATCCTCGGTTGCGGGATCGCCCACCGGCCATTTGCAGGTGCGCTCCGTCAGTTCCATCAGCGTCAGCTTCTTGGCCTTCTTCTCGATCTCGTTGACCCGGGCCAGCGCCTCGGGGCTGATCTCGTTGGCCGAGGGCTGCGGCGGCAGGGGCTGGCCTGCGGGAATGATCTGCTTGCGCGCGGGCGTCGGCGGCGGGCTGGCCGAAACCGTCATCATGGCGGGCTTTTCCTCGACCGGTTCGGCCTCTTCCTCGGCCACGGGCTTGGGCGCGGCCTTGGGCTTGGCTTCGGTCTTGGGCGCTGGCTTTGGCTTGGCCTCGGCAGGTTTGGCGGGGGCAGCGGGCGCCGGCGCCGCACCGGCGCGGTTCGACAGGCCAAGGCGATGCACCTTGCCGATGACCGCGTTGCGCGTCACCCCGCCCAGTTCCTTGGCGATCTGGCTGGCCGACTGGCCCTCCGACCACATCTTCTTGAGCAGTTCGACCCGTTCATCGGTCCAGGACATGACCCATCCTTTTCGGCTTCTTGCGACTGAAAAAGCGGCCACGTTCCGGCGGCCGCCTGCGCAAATTTCCTTGCCCCCCTATTCTAATCATCCCGACCCGAGTTACAAGCCGCCCGAAACCGAGGGGAGCAGGTAATGAGCACGCAACGCATCTACGCACCGGGCACGCGACGTTTCGGACGGGTAAACTGGCTGGGACTGTATACGCTGGCGCTGCGCGAGGTGATGCGCTTTGCCAATGTCTGGACGCAGACCCTGCTGGCACCGCTGGTGACGGCGGGGCTGTTCATGGTGATCTTCACCATCGCCATCGGGCCGCAGCGGGGCGACGTGATGGGGGTGGATTTCACCAGCTTCATCGCGCCGGGCATCCTGATGATGACGGTGATCCAGAACGCTTTTGCCAACACGTCGAGTTCGATCGTCATTTCCAAGGTGCAGGGCAACATCGTCGACACGCTGATGCCGCCCCTGTCCGCCGGAGAACTGGTGCTGGGCTACCTTGCCGGGGGCGTGGCGCGCGGGCTGCTGGTGGCGGTGGCGATCACGCTGGCCTTCTGGGTCGTACTGGGGCTGGTCCCGGCGCATCCGGTGGTCGCGCTGGCCTTTGTCCTGCTGGGCGCGACCTTCCTTTCGGCGCTGGGCATGGTCGCGGGGATCTACGCGAACAAGTTCGACCAGATGGCGGCGATCACCAATTTCATCGTCACGCCCCTGGCCTTCCTGTCGGGCACCTTCTACTCGGTCGAGGCGCTGCCGCCCGTGCTGTACCAGATCACCCACCTGAACCCGGTTTTCTACCTGATCGACGGGGTCCGCTACGGGATGCTGGGCGTGTCCGACAGCAACCCGGCTCTGGGCTTTGCCGTCGCCGCAGCGGCGACGACGGCTGTCTGCCTGCTGGCCTGGGCGTTTTTCCGCCGGGGCTACCGGCTGAAATCCTGATTCAGGACCGGTTCTTATCCAACAAAGCATCCAGCGTGGCGCAGAAGGCCGACGGGTCCTGCCCCTCGGCCAGCGCCGCGCGCATCAGCTCGGCCTGCGATTTCGGCGCAAGACCGCCCACCGGCGGGTTGCTGTCGAGGTTGGTTGGAAAGGGATAGCCCTCGGCCGAGGCGGCGATGACGTTGGCGAGGTCGATCCCCTCGGGCGCATTCAGCAGCATCGGATAGAGCGCCCGGCACATTGCGTCGCGATTGACCGTCTCCATTGCGCGGCCAAAGGCGGACGACACCTGAAGCAAGTTGACGAGCCGGAAGATGTCCGCCGTACGGTTCGTGCCTGCGCCGTGCATCACTGCCGGGTTGAAGAACACGACGTCGCCCTTCGCCAGCGGCAATTGCACGTGATGCTCGGCGAAATGGGCCTGGAACTCGGGCCGCGAGAAGGCGAGATAACCCTCGAAATACTGCTGCGAAAAGGGCAACAGCATCGTCGGCCCGCTTTCCAGCGGCATGTCCACATGGGCGACCGCGCCTTGCAGAGTCAGCACCGGCGAGACCGCGTGGATATGCGCCGGATACCGCGCCATCTGCGCCGCCGACATGAAGCCAAGGTGGTAGTCCCGATGCGGCACCTGCGCCGCGCCGCCGGGGTTCACCCGGTTGACCTGTGCCGTCATCTGGTAGTTCGGGCCAAGCCACGCCTCGGACGCCAGCGCCAGCGTGTGACAACTGTAGTATTCCGCGAAACTCGACGGGTCGGCGTTGCAATGCTTTTCCAGCGAGTTCCAGACCCGATCGTTCGCGCCCGGCTTGGCGAAATGGTCGCCGCCGCCCTTCGCCGCGGCCTTTTCCTCGGCGATGATGCGGTCGAAGACCGCGCTGGCGCGATCAAGCACGGCCGTGTCGGCATAGGCGGCGCGTATGACGATGATTCCCGCGCCCGAGGACAGGACCGTGGCCCATTCCTCCATCAGCGCCTGTCGGCGGGTCGGGTCGGTCGCGCATGCATCGACGCTGCGGCCCTCGTAGACGGGGATGTTCCGGACGATTTCGGCGGCATGAGGCACGTCGCGGGGCGCCGTGGTTTGTGCCGTCAGGCGACGGAATTCCTCGAAATCACCGCTGTCGGCGGTCAGCCAGACGGGTGCCTTCTGGGGCTTGGACTGGATGTTCATGGCGACTCCTCCCTTGGATTGCGCAGAGTCTGCCCAAGGTCACCTGTCCGAAACAGTTGCCAATCGCCTCAAAACCACCTCAAATCCGGGCATGGCGCGCCGCTTTACCATCAAGGAAATCGCCCACCAGGCAGGGCTCAGCCCGGCGACGGTGGACCGTGCCTTGCACGGGCGGGACAGCGTTCGGCAGGTGACGCGCGACCGGGTGGCGGCGGCGCTGGCGGAACTGGAAAGCCAGTATGCCGCCAGCACCGCCAGCGGGGCGCGCCTGACGCTGGATATCGTGGTGCAGGCGCCCAACCGCTTTTCCCAGGCGGTGCGGGCGGCGTTCGAGGCGGAACTGCCACTGATGCGCCCGGCCGCGATCCGGGCACGGTTCCACATGGCCGAACGCATGGACGAGGCGGAAATCGTCGCCCGCTTGCGCGCCATCGCGAAACGCGGCAGCCAGGGGATCGTCCTTAAAGTGCCGGCGACGCCCGCGATCGAGGCCGCACTGGCCGGGATCGCCCGGCACCGGATCCCGGTCGTGACCTATGTCACCGACGTCGCGGCCGCTCTGCGGCTGGCCTATGTCGGGATGGAGAACGCCCATGCGGGTGCGACCGCCGCCTACCTCTTGTCCCGCATGATGCGCGCGCCCGACGCCCGCGTGCTTGTCACCCTGTCCAGCCAGATGTTCCAGGGCGAAGAGATGCGCCGCCACGGGTTCACGCGGTATCTTGCGGATCACGCGCCCCGGCTGCGCAGCGTCACCGTGTCGGAGGGGTTCGGCGTGAACCGCTCGACCGGGGTCCTTGTGCGGCAGGCGCTGGAGACGCATGACGACATAAGCGCGGTCTATTCCATCGGCGGCGGCAACGCGGCAATCCTCGATGCCTTCGCGCAGGCGGGGCGCGACATCGAGGTGTTTGCCGCGCATGACCTGGACCGCACGAACCGGCAGTTGCTGGCCGCGGGCAAGGTGAGCTTCGTCATCCATCACGACTTTCGCCAGGACGCGCGCCGCGTCTCGCTGCACGTGATGAAGCACTGGCGGCATGTCGATCCGGCAACCGAGATCGGCGAAACGGCGATCAGCATCGCCTGCCCGGTGCCGGGGATCGCGCCCCTGCCCCGGACCACCGGATAGGTCGCCACCTTTACCGGATTCCCCCACGCTGCTAGCCTGCCTCTGAATAGCGTCAGGAGGCTCGGCCATGGCCGTCATCACCGAAACCACCGATGCGCCCGAGGAATACGACACCCCATATCGGATCGTGGCCGGAGACATCTTCAACGGCGTGATCGAAGGCGCGGGCGACGGCGATGCCATCGCGCTGACCGTCGAAGCGGGCATGGGATACCGCATCACCATCAGCTCGACCGATCCGTTGAGGCAGCCCTATTTCCAACTGCGCGACGAGGATACCGGGTTCATCGCTTGGAGCGAGTTCTATGACGAGAACGGCAGCGAGGCCATGGTGCTGGTCGCGCCGGAAACCGGCACCCTGTTCATCGGCGCGGAAATGGCGTGGAGCCGGGTCGGCAGCTATACCGTGACGGTCGACCTGCTGGACGATTTCCGCGAATGGACGCTCGAGGAGATCTCTGAATTCCTGCGCGTAACCCATTGGGCCGAGCGCGACCTGCCGACCGATCCACGCTGGTTCTCGACGGCCGTGGGGCCGCGCACCATCACCTACAACATCGAAGGGCTGGAGCCGGGGGCGCAGCAACTGGCCGAATGGGCGCTGGACGCGTGGCAGGCGGTGGCGAACGTCACCTTTGTCCGCAGCACGTCCAGCGCGGCGCACGTGATCTTCGACGACGAGGCGCGCGGCGCCTGGACGGACCTGGAGTACCAAGGCGATACCGCCATCATCACCGGCGCCTTCGTCAATATCGACCGGGATTACGAACGCTGGGACCCGGGCCTGGGCGATTTCGCCTACAAGACCTTCCTGCACGAGATCGGCCATGTACTGGGCCTTGGCCATGGCGGGTTCTACAATTTCTCGGGCGACTATTCGCAGGATGCCGTCTATCCGAACGACAGCCAAGCCACGACCGTCATGTCCTATTTCGGGGCCGAGGACGTGGTCTTTGCCGACACGTTCCGATCCTACGCGATCACGCCGATGCCGGCCGATATCCTGGCGGTGCGGACGCTTTACGGCACAAAGCTGGTCAATGTCGGCGACACCGTCTTTGCCACCGAGTTCACGCCGGGCAACAATTCGCAGGGCGCGGACGGTGTCTGGAACCGCCTGCTGAGCGGCGAAGAGCCCGGCGACTATGGCTGGGCCAACGTGCGCTACACCATCGTCGACAGCGGCGGAACGGACGTCATCGACGCCTCGGGAGCGACGGATCGGGTTAGGATCGACCTGAACGACGGCGCGACCTCGCGCGTGTCGAACCTGCCCGACGGGCTGACGATCATGCAAGGCACGATTATCGAACGCGCGAAGGGTAGCGCGTTCGACGACACGCTGATCGGGAACGCGATCGCCAACGAACTCTTGGGCGGCAGCGGGGACGACAGCCTGTATGGCAATGACAGACGCGACGTGCTGCACGGCGGCGAGGGCGCGGATTGGCTCGAAGGCAACCGCCACTCAGACACGATCTACGGGCAGGACGGTGACGACCGACTGGACGGTGGTCTGGACAATGACCGGATGAACGGAGGGACCGGCAACGACACGCTGTATGGCGGCGGCGGCTATGACACCCTCTGGGGTTGGGACGGTGACGATACCATCTTCGGAGACGATGGCCGGGATGTCGCCTACATGGGAGCGGGAGACGATCTGTTCCTGGATAATGCGCAAGGCGGCGAACGTGGGCGCGACACCGTCTATGGCGGAGACGGCAACGACACGATCGAAGGCGGCGCGGGCGACGACACGATCCAGCTTGGCGGCGGCAACGACATGGTGACGGGCGGCGACGGCGCGGATGTCTTTGTGCTGGCCGCCGAGATCGGGGCCGACCGGATCACGGACTACGACTTGGGCATCGACTCGCTGCACATCGCGGCGAGTCTGTGGGGCGGGCCGCTGACACAAGCGGCTCTCGACGCACGCAGCGACCTCTCCTCAGGCACACTTGTGCTGGATTTCGGCGGCGGCGACCGGCTGACCCTGGACGGGCTGACCACCAATGCCGGGTTGCTGGGGGATATCGTCCTGGTCTGACGCGACGCTGCCGCGCGGTCCGCGTTCCCATTTCCAAGGTGATGCTTTAAGCCTTGGCCAGTGCTGAGGGGTGGGACGCAACGTGGAAGCCGATTTCGTCATCGTAGGGGCAGGCAGCGCGGGCTGCGCCATGGCCTGGCGCCTGTCCGGGGCGGGCGCATCCGTCATCGTCATCGAGTATGGCGGCAGCGACGCCGGGCCCTTCATCCAGATGCCCGCCGCGCTCAGCTATCCGATGAACATGAAGCTGTACGACTGGGGCTTCATGACGGAACCCGAGCCGCACCTGGGCGGTCGGCGTCTGGTCTGCCCGCGGGGCAAGGTGATCGGCGGGTCGTCCTCGATCAACGGGATGGTCTATGTGCGCGGCCATGCGCGGGACTATGACCACTGGGCGGAAAGCGGCGCGGATGGCTGGGCCTATGCCGACGTGCTGCCCTATTTCCGGCGGATGGAAAGCTGGCACGACAGCGGGCAGGGCGGCGACCCTTCGTGGCGCGGCACGGACGGCCCGCTGCATGTCACGCGCGGCCCGCGCAACAACCCGCTGCATTCCGCCTTTGTCGAGGCCGGACGGCAGGCGGGCTACCCGGTGACGCAGGATTACAACGGTCGCCAGCAAGAGGGCTTTGGCCCGATGGAGATGACGGTCTGGAAAGGCCGGCGCTGGTCGGCGGCGAACGCCTACCTGAAACCTGCCCTCGCGCGCGACAACTGCAAGGTCGTGCGCGGCCTTGCCCGCCGCATCGTGATCGAGGACGGGCGCGCCACCGGTGTCGAGATCGCGCAAGGCTCGGCGATCCGCACCATCCGCGCCCGGCGCGAGGTGATCGTCGCCGCCAGCGCCATCAACTCGCCCAAGCTGCTGATGCTGTCGGGCATTGGCCCGGCGGCGCACCTGGCCGAGCATGGCATCCCCGTGGTGGCTGACCGGCCCGGCGTGGGGCGCAACCTCCAGGACCATCTCGAGGTCTATTACCAGTTCGCCTCGCGCCAGCCGATCACGCTGTTCAAGTACTGGCGGCTGTTCTGGAAGGGCCTGATCGGCGCGCAATGGATGCTCACGGGCCGGGGCCTCGGCGCGTCCAACCAGTTCGAAAGCGCGGGCTTCATCCGGTCGCGGGCGGGCGTGGACTATCCCGACATCCAGTATCACTTCCTGCCGCTGGCCGTGCGCTACGACGGCAAGGCCGCGGCCGAGGGTCACGGGTTCCAGGTGCATACCGGGCCGATGCGGGCCCAGTCGCGTGGCGCGATCACCCTGCGCAGCGCGGATCCCGCCGAGGCGCCGTCGATCCGGTTCAACTACATGTCCGAGGAAGAGGACTGGATCGAGTTCCGAACCTGCCTGCGGCTGACGCGCGAGATCTTTCAGCAGCCCGCGATGCAGCCCTTCGTCCGGAACGAGATCCAGCCGGGCGAGGCGCTGACCACCGATGACGAACTGGATGGCTTCATCCGCGAACACGCCGAAAGCGCCTATCATCCCTGCGGCACCTGCCGCATGGGCCGCGCCGACGATCCGCTGGCGGTGGTCGACCCGGACTGCCGGGTGATCGGGGTGGAGGGGCTGCGGGTGGCCGACAGTTCGATCTTTCCGCGCATCACCAACGGCAACCTCAACGGGCCGTCGATCATGGTGGGGGAAAAGGCCTCGGACCACATCCTGGGCCTGACCCCGCTCGCCCCGGCCAATGACGAGCCCTGGATCCATCCCGATTGGCAGACCGCGCAACGCTAGGGCTTGCCTATCCGGCGCGCCACGCCATGCTGCCACAACCAAGCAGGAGACACCGATGAGAACCTTCGACGAAGACTTGTTCCTGAAGGGACTGGAGCAGCGCAAGGCCACCCTTGGCGCGGAATACGTGGAAAAGAACCTCGCCGCCGCCGACGATTTCACCCGGCCCTTCCAGGAAGCGATGACGGCCTGGTGCTGGGGGTTCGGCTGGGGCGACGACGTGATCGACCCCAAGACGCGCAGCATGATGAACCTCGCGATGATCGGCGCACTCGGCAAGATGCACGAGTGGGAGTTGCATTGCCGCGGCGCGGTGAACAACGGTGTCTCGCGCGAGGAAATCCGCGCCATCATCCACGTGATCGGCATCTATTGCGGCGTGCCGCAGGCGCTGGAATGCTTTCGCGCCGCGCGCAAGGTGCTGGACGAAAGCTGAGTCGTATCGGCGCGGCGCTGGCCGCCCGGCCCTTGCCTTGCAGGGCGAAACCTGAAACCTAGGGACCAGTTCCCAGCCAGAATTTCCAAGGGATTTCGAGATGAAAATTGCGATGATCGGAACCGGTTACGTGGGCCTCGTTTCGGGCGTCTGCTTTTCCGACTTCGGGCATGACGTGGTCTGCGTCGACAAGGACCCGCGCAAGATCGCCATGCTGGAACGCGGCGAGGTGCCGATCTACGAACCGGGTCTCGACGCGCTGATGCACCGCAACGTTCAGGCCGGGCGGCTGTCCTTCACGCAGGACCTGCGCGGTGCCGTGCAGGGCGCGGACGCGGTGTTCATCGCCGTGGGCACGCCGACGCGGCGCGGCGACGGCCATGCCGACCTGACCTATGTCATGGCCGCCGCGCGCGAGATCGCCGAGGCGGCGACCGACTACGTGGTGATCGTGACGAAATCCACCGTGCCCGTCGGCACCAACCGCAAGGTCCGAGACGTGGTGGCGCAGGCCAATCCCGGCCTCGATTTCGACGTCGCCTCGAACCCGGAATTCCTGCGCGAAGGCGCGGCGATCGACGACTTCATGAAGCCCGACCGCGTCGTGGTCGGCGTTGAATCCGACCGCGCGGCAAAGGTCATGGCCGAGATCTATCGCCCGCTCTACCTGCGCGATTTTCCCATCGTCACAACCGACCTCGAGTCGGCTGAGATGATCAAGTATGCCGCCAACGCCTTTCTCGCGACCAAGATCACATTCATCAACGAGATCGCCGCGCTGTGCGAAAAGGTCGGCGCGGATATCAAGGCGGTCAGCAAGGGCATGGGCATGGACGGCCGCATCGGCAACAAGTTCCTGCATGCCGGGCCGGGCTATGGCGGGTCGTGCTTTCCCAAGGACACCAAGGCGCTGGCGCGGATCGGGCAGGACCATGCCTCGCCCGTGTCGATCGTCGAGACGGTCATCAAGGTCAATGACGAGGTCAAGCGCCGGATGATCGACAAGTTGCAGGACCTCTGCGGCGGCACGTTCAACGGCAAGCGGATCCTGGTGCTGGGCGTGACCTTCAAGCCCAACACCGACGACATGCGCGACGCGCCCTCTCTGACCATCGTGCCGGCGCTGATTGGCGGCGGCGCGCAGGTGACGGTGGCCGATCCGCAGGGCCGGCGCGAGGGCGAGACGCTGCTGCCCGGCGCGCTCTGGGCCGACGATCCCTATGGCGCCGCCGAGGGCGCCGACCTGATCGTGATCCTGACCGAGTGGAACGAGTTCCGCGCCCTCGACCTGTCGCGGCTGGCCGGATCGATGCGCCACGCGGCGATGGCCGACCTGCGCAACATCTACAGCGCCGACGTCGCGAAAAAGGCGGGCTTCGTCGCCTATGACGGGGTCGGGCGCGCCAGCCTGGTCTGATCCATCGGCCCGCCCCGCATGACGAGGATACCATGAGCCCCAACGGCAACCGCCCCGCCCGCCTCGCCTTTGTCGGTTTCGGCGAGGCCGGGGCGGCCTTTGCCTCCGGCTGGGGCGACATGCGCCCGGCCGATCTGCGCGCCTACGACATAAAGACAGACAGGGCCGCAACGCGGGACACGATGCAGACGCGCTATGCGGCGCATGGCATCGACGGGCGTGATACGCCGGCATCCGCGCTGGACGGGATCGAGGCGGTATTCTGCACCGTCACCGCCGACCAGGCGCTGGCCGCCGCACAGGCCGCCGCATCGCATCTTGCAGTCGGCACACTGTGGTTCGATTGCAATTCCTGCGCGCCGGGCACGAAACGCCGCGCGGCCGAGGTGATCGAGGCCGCAGGTGGGCGCTATGTGGATGTGGCCGTCATGTCGCCAGTGCACCCCAAACGCCACCACGCGCCGCTGCTGATCTCCGGCCCCCACGCCGAGGTCGCCGAAGCCGTGCTTCTGGCGCTGGACATGAAGCCCAAGCACGCGGGTGACGCCGTGGGGCGGGCTTCCTCGATCAAGATGCTGCGCTCTGTCATGGTCAAGGGACTGGAGGCGCTGACCGCCGAATGTTTCCTTGCCGCCCATCGCGCGGGCGTTGCCGACGAGGTGATCGGCTCGCTCGAGGCGTCCGACCCGGATATCGCCTGGCGCAAGCGCGGCGCCTACAACCTCGAACGGATGATGGTGCATGGTGCGCGCCGCGCCGCCGAGATGCAGGAGGTCGCCCGCACCGTGGATGAACTGGGCCTCGGCGGGCGCATGGCGGCCGCCACGGCGGAGTGGGAGGCGATGATCGCCGCGCTTGGGGTCGACCCGGGCGAGGACGACCTGGAAAGCCGCGCGAACGCGATCCTGTCGCGCATCGAAGATCCCGACGCGACCTGAACCCTGCCTTCTAGCGCAGGTGCCTTGCGATAAGGTCGGTCCAGAGGGCGGCCTCGCTCAACTCCTCGGGCAACGCCTCGGGCTTGTCCGTCGGTTGCGCGCCCGGCGTCGCTGCCAAGCTGTCCCAGGCCGCCGAGAGCGCGGCAGGGAATGTCCGGTGCGGCGTCAGGCAGATGCGCACGCCCAGCGCCGCCAGGTCAGCCCCCGCCAGTGCGCCCTTCGGTTCCGGCACGATGAGTGGCAGGCCCGACGCCTCATGCGCGCGAGCCAGTAGCGCCGCGTCGCGCGCCCCGGTGACGAACAGCGCATCGACTCCTGTCAGGCCATAGGCGGCGGAGCGTGCGATCAGCGCCTCGCCCGATTGCAGGCGCGCATCGGTGCGGGCGGCGATGACGAAACCCGGATCGGACCGCGCTTCGAGCGCCGCGCGCAGCTTGCCCTCGGCCTCGGGCAGCGGGATCAGCGATCCACCTTCGGCACCGAACGACGTCGGCAGGGCCGTATCCTCCAGCGTCATGCCGGAAACGCCCGCCGCCTCCAGTTCCTCGACGCAGCGCATGGCATGCAGCGCGTTGCCGAAACCGTGGTCGGCATCGACCAGAAGCGGCAGCGCACCGGGCCTGGCGATGCGGCGGCAAAGCCCGGTGAATTCGTCGAGCGACAGCAACTGGTGATCCGGCGCACCCAGAACGGCCAGCGCCGCCACCGATCCGCCGAGCATGGCCAGAGGGAAGCCCAGCCGCGCCGCAGCCCGCACCGTCATGGCATCGTAAACCGAGGCCGGGCGCACACACGCGTCGCCCGACAGGATCGCCCGCAGCGCCGCGCGGGCCTGCGGCGGGGTCAGGCGTTCAGCCATTCCGCACCCGCTTGTCCTGCGCCTCGCGCAGCAGTGCGGCAAGGCGGTAGAAGCCATGCGCCATCTTTGAATAGGGAGCCAGCAAGAAGAAGGTCAGAACCGCGCCCAGGTGCAGCGCCAGAAGCGGCCCGGTCAGGCCGGTCCCCCGCACCGCGTACAGCACCAGCCCCGACAGACCGACAAAGCCCAGCAGCCAGACGAAGGCGCGCTCGCCAGAGGCGCGGCCGGGCGTGCCAAGCTCGGGGTCGGCCTGCTTGCGCAGCATCAGCAGACCGGCACAGCCGACAGTCAGCAGGATGCCACCCGGCACACCCAGCAGCTTCGGCAGCGAGAAGAAGCCATAAGGCGCCTTGGCGTCGAAGACGTAGTGCAGCACCGTCCCCGCCGAGGTCGAGGCAAAGCACAGCAGGAAACCCCAGAACACCGCCTGGTGCGCGTGGCGGCGGGCCAAGGAATAGCGTTCGCCCTTTTCATAGTTGCAACCGCCCGCCTGCCCGCCCGACAGGTTCTTCATCCGTCCCGCCGCGTCCAGCGCCTCGCGCCAGTCGGCGAGCGTCAGCCGCGTGCCGCCCACCTCGCGCCAGTAGGCCCGCAGCGACACGCCGATGGCGGCCAGCGGCAGCAGGAAGGCGGGGGTGAAGATCGCCACCATCGCGCCGTGGCTGAGCCACGCGTAGAACCCCTCGCCCTCGCCCGGCAGCGCCGCGATCAGGGCGAACATCACGGCGAACCCGGCGACCAGGGCGGCGGCCACGGCCTCTCCCCGCGCCTGGAACACCTTGGCGATGCCGCCGGGCCAGGCCAGCCGCTCCCAGCTTTCGGCGCGGGCCGAGGCCAGCGCGCGGGGCAGGTTCAGGTCGAATTCATGCGGCGCGGTATACTGGCAAGCGTAATAGCAGCCCCGGCAGTTGTGGCACAGGTTCGCAAGCTGGGTGATGTCGCCATCGGCGAACACCTTTTCCCGGGTGATCGCCGGAAAGACCGAGCAATAGCCCTCGCAATAGCGGCAGGCGTTGCAGATCTCGATCTGCCGGCGGGCTTCCATCACCGGGTCGTCCGACAGGACCCCCGGATCCGTCTGCAGGCTGACGTCAAGCGACATGGGCGGCGGCCTCCTGTCCTGCGATGCGGCCAAAGACGGTGCCGATGGTCATGCCGAACCCGGCGAGGTAGCCCTGCCCAAGGATCGACCCCGCCATCATCTCTCCGGCGCTCCAGATGTTGTCATATTGGCCTTGCGGGCCGGTGGTGCGCGCCTTCAGGTCCACCTTCAGCCCCAGATAGGTGAAGGTCACGCCGGGGCGCAGTTCGTAGGCGTAAAAGGGCGGCTCGGCGATGGGGCGCGCCCAGTTGGTCTTGGGGGGCGTGATCCCCTCGGTCGCCACGCCGTCCAGTTCCTGCGGATGGAACGTGCCGGGGCGGCAGGCGGCGTTGAAGGCTTCGATGGTCTGTTGCAGCTTCGGCCCCGGCAGGCCGAGTTGCTGGGCAAGGCCGGGGATCGTGTCGGCGGTCACGGGCGGATAGACCGACGGCATGAACAGGTCGATCGAGCGCGAGTCGATGATCGAATAGGCCACCTGATCAGGCTGCGCCGCCACCAGACGGCCCCAGATCGCGTAACGCTTGGGCCAGACATCCTCGCCCTCGTCGTAGAACCGGTCGCCGTCCTTGTTCACGACGATGGAGAAGGGCACGCAGTCCAGCCGGGTGACGATGCCGCCATCGTATTTCGGCGCGCGCCCGTCGATGGCGACGGCGTGGCATTGTGTCGGGTCGCCCACCGTCTCGGCGCCGTGATCCAGCATGTCCTTCAGCACGAGACCCCGGTTGTAGGGCGTGCCGCGAATGAGAAAGTTCTTTGCCGCCGGCCCCCAGGCCCGCGCCAGCCAGTCCAGGTCCGACTGGAACCCGCCCGAGGCGAGAACAAAGGCGCGCCCCTTGACCGTCACCGTCTCACCCGCGAGGTCGACCTCCAGATGCGTGGCTTTGGCGGCGTCGATACCGACATGCTTCACCGTCGCCTCGTAGGCCACCGTCACGCCCAGGTCCTGCGCAGTCAGGTAATAGGCGTTGACCAGCGCCTTGCCGCCGCCAAGGAAAAAGGCGTTGGTCCGGTCCAGCGACAGCGTACCCGACAGGGATTTCTGGAACCGGACGCCATGCGCCTCCATCCAGGGCAGGCACTCGGCGGACTGGCGGATGACGTGGCGGGCAAGCGACTCGTCCGTTTCGCCCTTTGTGACGCGCAGCAGGTCCTGCCAGAATTCCTCTTCGTCGTAGGTGTCGATCAGTGGCCCCAAAGGCCCGTGATGCATGCAGCGAAAGTTGCGGGTGTGGCGCGAGTTGCCGCCGCGATAGACCTTGGGCGCGCCTTCGAGGATCACCACCCGCGCGCCGGTCTCTGCCGCCTCGATCGCGGCACACAGGCCCGCGTTCCCGCCGCCTACGACGACGACATCCCAGGTTTCGGCGCTCAGGGTCTTCGCGTCGGTCATCTCAGTCCTCTTGTCCTTCGGCGCGGCGCAGCATCCGCAGGCGGGTCAGTTGCGCCCGCTCCATGTGCCGCCGCATGGCCTGTTCCGCCGCAGCCCCGTCGCGCGCCTCGAGCGCTGCCAGCACAGCGGCGTGTTCCTCGACCGCCTCGCGGGCGCGTTCCGGCGATTCCATGCTGGACGGGCCAAGAATCAGCAGCGTCTTTTCCACCGTTTCCGCCGATTTCAGCAGGAACCGGTTGCGGGCCGCGTCCATCATGCGGGCGTGAAACTGCCGGTTCAGCCGGACCAGCGCCTTGCTGTCGCCCGTGGCCTCGGCCATCTCGGTGTTGATCGACTTGAGTTCTTCCAACTCGACCGGCGAGGCCGCCCGCGCTGCGAGCCGTGCAGCGGTGCCTTCGAGCACGGCGCGCATCTCGTAAAGCTCCATGATCTCTGGATAATCCAGCGTTCGGACGACCGCGCCGGTGCGAGGCTGATGATCGACGAGCCCCTCGGATTCCAGACGGCGGATCGCCTCGCGCACGGGCGTGCGGCTGATCTGCAAACGGTCTGCGATCTCGGTTTCCAGCAAACGCGCACCGGGGCGCAGCGCGCCCGAGCGGATCTCATCGCACAGCCGTTCATAGGCGCTCTGCCCATGCAAGGCGCGCCCGGACGCCTCTGCGCCCACCAGTCGAAGGTTTTCGCTTCCGCTCATGCGTCCAGTCGTATACACGTGGATACAAAAGCGTCAAGGCTCACCCATGCCCACTATCCTGATCCGTCGTGCCGGCACCGTGGCGCTCGCCCTTGCGGGCGTGGCAGTGTTCTGGGCGCTGTCGCTGCCTCTGCCCTTCCTGTTCGGGCCGATGTTCGCCTGCCTCGGCGCGGCACTTCTTGGCGCGCCGCTCAAGGGGCTGGGCGTGGTGTCGAAGGCGGCGCGCACGATCCTGGGCGTCGCGGTGGGCGCCTCGATTACGCCCGAAGTGCTGCACCAGCTGCCGCAGATGGCCGGGTCGGTTGCCTTTGTCCCGCTCTATATCCTCGCCATCGGGCTGGTTGGCGTGCCCTTCTTCCACAAAGTCTGCGGTTTCGACCGCCCGACCGCCTATTTCGCAGCCATGCCCGGCGGGTTGCAGGACATGGTCCTGTTCGGACAGGAAGCCGGGGCGGATGTGCGCGCCCTCTCGCTGATCCACGCGACGCGGGTCCTGGTGATCGTGACCATCGTTCCGATCATGCTGATCTGGGTCTTCGACAGCCCGTTGTCGCAACCCATCGGCGCGCCCGCGTCCGAATTGCCGGCGTGGGAACTGGCGCTGATGGCCGTGGCCGCCATCGGTGGATGGAAGGTGGGCGAGCGTGTCGGCCTGTTCGGCGCAGGCATCATCGGGCCGATGATCGTCACCGCCATCCTGTCGCTGTCCGGCGTGATCGAGCATCGCCCCCCGGCCGAGGCGATCCTTGCCGCGCAATACTTCATCGGGATCGGCATCGGCGTCGGCTATGTCGGCGTGACCCTTTACGAACTCAGGCGCGATGTGCTCGCCGGGATGCTTTACGTCGTGATCCTGGCCATTCTCGCCTTCATCGTGACCGAGATCGTGGTGATCCTGGGGCTTGCCTCGCCCATCGAGGGCTTCCTGTCCTTCGCACCGGGTGGTCAGGCCGAGATGACGGTCCTGGCCATCGTCGCGGGCGCCGACCTGGGTTTCGTCGTGGTCCACCACCTCGTGCGGCTGATGCTGGTGATCCTCGGCGCGCCCATCGCCGCGTCGATGTTGGGGCTACGGGGGCGCAAATCCGTGCAATCACCGCCTCAAAAGTGAAAATTTCTAATTCATGCATTCGCACAATGCATTTGATTTATGCAAAAACCCTTGTCATTTTGACGCAGGAGGCCGGCATCGAACCGGCCCGCGAGTGTCGCGGCCACAATCGCGACTGGAAACGCAAGGGAGGAATACCGTGCACAGCACCAATCTCGTCGCCGCCATCGCGGCCGGCGCCATCATGGCCGTTTCGGCACAGGCCGCCAGCGCGCAGTCCTATGAAGGCAAAACCATCGAGTACGTGATTCCGTTCTCGGAATCCGGCGGCTCGGCCAAGTGGGCCAACTTCTTCGCGCCGCTGCTGGGCCAGGCCCTGCCGGGCGCGCCCACCGTCGTCGTGCGCTATCGCCCCGGTGCGGGCTCGACCGAAGGCGCCAACTGGTTCCAGGGAAACCAGGATCAGGGCGACGGCACGCTGATCTTCGGCGATTCCGGCTCGACCAAGTTCCCCTACCTGCTGGGCGACCCGCGCGTGCGCTACGAATATGCCGAATGGCAGCCGGTGCTCGCCTCGGCGACCGGCGGTGTCGTCTATCTGCCCGGCGACCTGGGCGCGAAGTTCGACGGCGACATGGATGACCTGAAGGAAGAGTTCTACCTCTATGGCAGCCAGGGCGCCACGACGCTGGACCTCGTCCCGCTGCTGGCGTTCAAGATGCTCGGCCTCAAGGTCGATCCCGTCTTTGGCGTCGAAGGGCGTGGCGACGGCCGCCTGATGTTCGAGCGCGGCGAAGCCAACATCGACTACCAGACCTCTTCGGCCTACATCGCCAACGTGCAGCCGCTGGTCGACCAGGGTCTGGCCGTTCCGATCTTTTCCTGGGGCGCGCTGGACGACAACGGCGTGATCGTCCGTGACCCGACCTTCCCGGACATGCCGACCTTCAAGGAAGTCTGCGAGGCGACCGAAGGCTGCGAGACCTCGGGCATTGCATGGGATGCATGGAAGGCGTTCTTCGTCGCGGGCTTCGCGAACCAGAAGACGATCTTCCTGCCGAAATCCTCGCCGCAGGAAGTCGTCGACGTTTACGTCGCGGCTCTCGAGGCCGTGGTCAGCAGGGACGGCTTCATCGCCGAGGCGGATGCGGTGCTGGGCGCCTATCCGCAGCTGGTCGGCGCGGCCGCCGTCGAGGCGACCAACCAGGCGACAAAGATCGCACCCGAGGCCAAGCAATATGTCCTCGACTGGCTGAAGGCGGATTACGGCATCTCGATCGAGTAAGCCGCCATCCGGCCCGATACCGCCCCGCCCGGACCCACCGGGCGGGGTTTTGTGCCCGCCTGACCGAAGGATTCCACGATGTTCGCGCAAGTCCTGCCCGAGCTGGCATCGGCGTTTTCGATGATCTTCCAGCCGATGCAGTTGATGTACCTGATGGGCGGCGTGTTGCTGGGCCTGTCGATCGGGGTTCTGCCGGGCCTGGGCGGCATCGCCGGGCTCGCCCTGCTGCTGCCCTTCATGTATGGCATGGAGCCGGTTTCGGGCCTTGCCCTGATGGTCGGCCTGATCGCCGTGATCCCGACATCCGACACGTTTTCCTCTGTCCTGCTGGGCATTCCCGGCTCGTCCGCCAGCCAGGCGACGGTGCTGGACGGCTTTCCCCTGTCGCAACAGGGTCACGCGGCGCGGGCGCTGTCGGCGGCCTTCGTCTCGTCCCTGTTCGGAGGGCTTTTCGGCGCGGCGGTGCTCACCGCCTTTATCCTGATCGCGCGGCCGCTGATCCTGGCCTTCGGCCTGCCCGAGATGCTGATGATCACCATCCTCGGCATGTCGATGGTGGCGATCCTCGCCGGGCGCGTGCCGCTCAAGGGCGTGGTGGCCGCCGGTCTGGGGATCATGCTGGGCACCATCGGCTCGGCCCCCGCGGGCGGCAGCCTGCGGATGTCGACCTACGATTTCCCCTATCTCGTCGACGGCTTCCAGCTGGTGATCGTGGGCCTCGGCATCTACGCCATCCCGGAACTGGTTTCGCTGCTGCGGCAGGATCGCCCGATCGCCGAGGGCGGCAAGCTGGGCGACGGCTGGGGTCAGGGCCTGCGCGACTGGTGGCAGCACAAGTGGCTGTCACTGCGCTGCGCGACGATCGGCGTGATCGTCGGCGTCATACCCGGCTTGGGCGGCTCGGTGGTCGACTGGCTGGCCTATGGCTCGGCCGTGCAGACCGCCAAGGACAAGTCGCAATTCGGCTCGGGCGACATCCGGGGCGTCATCGCGCCGGAAAGCTCGAACAACGCCAAGGAGGGCGGCGGGCTGGTTCCGACGCTGATCTTCGGCATCCCCGGGTCGGGCAGCATGGCGATCTTCCTGGGCGGGCTTGCGCTGCTGAACATGACGCCGGGCCCGCAGATGGTGCGCAACAACCTGGACATCACCTATACCATCGTCTGGTCGCTGGCGCTGGCCAACGTGTTCGGCGCTGGCCTGTGCATCCTGCTGTCCAAGCACATCGCCAAAATGACGACGATCCGCTTTACCATCATCGCGCCCTACCTGTTCATGATCATCGCCTTCGCCGCCTTCCAGTCGCGGCAATCGGCGCTGGACCTGGCGGCGCTGGTGGGGATCGGGATCATCGGCATCCTGCTGCGCCGCTTCGACTATTCGCGCCCGGCCTTCCTGATCGGCTTCGTGTTGAGCAACCAGACGGAGATCTTCGTCAACCAGGCCTTCCAGATCGCCGCCGCGCGGTTCCGCCGCTCGGCAGAGGCAGGCTGGGATTACCTCCTGTCGCCGATCTCGGTCACGCTGCTGATACTTACGGTCGTCTCGGTCGTGGTGGGCATCAAGGCGTCCAAGAACATCCGCGAGAACATCGACGCCCCCACCGGGGGCAAGACCGCCCCCTTCATCTTCCTCGGCGTGGCGACCCTGTATCTGCTTGTGTCCACCTGGGACGCGTGGATGGTCGGCCGCTTGCAGGACCGCGTCTTTCCGCTGACAATCGGTCTGGTGACGCTGGCTGGCGCGCTGGCGCTGCTGGCGCGGATGGCGCTGCGGCCCGCCACCGATGATGTGTTCATCGACCTTGAGACCGGGGGAGAGGGGCAGGCACCGCATGGGCTGTGGTCGACGCTGGGATGGTTCATTGGCCTTCTCGTGCTGACCTTCACCTTTGGCCTGTTCATCGCGATGACGATCTTCCTGATGGCCTTCTTCCGGACGCGCGGCCGTTTCGGCTGGGCAAGGTCGGTCTTTGCCACCGCCATCGGGATCGGCTTCATCACCGGGCTCGCCGCCGTTCTCGGGCGCGACCTGCCGCCCGGCTACCTGCAAACGCTGGCCGACCTGCCCTGGCCCCTGACCTGACCTACCGGAAAGAACCATGACCCAAACCGCTATTCCCTACCTGTTCCTGCGCGGCGGCACCTCGCGCGGGCCGTATTTCCGGAGCAGCGACCTGCCCGAGGATCGCGACACCCTGTCCGAGGTCCTGATGGCCGTTTGCGGTTCGGGCCATCCGCTCAACATCGATGGGATCGGCGGCGGCAACGCGGTGACAACCAAGGTCGCCATGCTGTCGAAATCGGAACGCGCGGATTGCGACGTGGACTATTTCTTTGCCCAATGCGCGGTGGACAAGCGCGAGGTCGATTACCGGCCCACCTGCGGCAACATCATGGTGGGCGTCGCCCCCGCCGCAATCGAGATGGGGCTGGTCCCGGTGCAGGACGGCAAGACCACGGTGCGCATCCACGCGGTCAACACCGGGGCCGTCGTGGAATCGGTCGTCCAGACGCCGGGCGGGCGCGTCCGATATGACGGCGACGCAGAGATCCCCGGTGTGCCGGGCAGCGCCGCGCCGATCCGCATGGGCTTCATGGAAACCGTGGGCGCTGCCACTGGCAAGCTGCTGCCCACGGGCAACCTGCGCGACGTGATCGACGGAATCGAGGTGACGATCGTGGACGTGGCCATGCCCGTCATGTTCGCCCGCGCCGACGCCTTTGGCATGACCGGCTACGAAACCCAGCAGGAACTGGACGAGAACAAGGACCTTTACGCGCGGATGGAACCGATCCGCCTGAAGGCGGGCGAGTTGATGGGGCTGGGCGACGTGTCTCAGTCGGTCATTCCCAAGATCACGCTGCTGTCCGCTCCGCGCAACGGCGGAACGATCAATGCGCGCTACTTCATGCCGTGGTCCTGCCACCCATCGATGGCGGTCACCGGCGCGCAATGCATCGCCGCCTGCTCGATCCTTCCCGGCACCGTGGCCGAACCCTTTGCCGAAGGGGTCGCCGGGCGCGGCGCGCCGCTGACCGTGGGCGTGGAACACGCCTCTGGCACGTTCGACGTGGTCATGGATTTCACCCGAACCAAGGGCGGAATAGACATCCGCTCGGCCGGGCTGGTGCGCACCGCCCGGTTGGTCGCACGGGGCGAGGTCATGGTGCCCTCCGCGGTCTGGCCGGGCAAGGCATGAACAGTCTTCCGGGAATCGCCGAAATCGGTATACCGCGGCATACAGCAAGCCCCTGACGCGAGACATGCCATGACCCTCGACCCGATCGACCGCGCAGCACATGCGCTGCGCGCCTGCCTTGACGATGTCCGTGACGAGATCACCGGCTATCCCGGCCCGATCGCGGGCTGCGACGCCCAGTTCAATGCACTGCTCGACAGCCGCCGCCGGCTGGAACGGGCGCTGTCCGAACTCTCGCAGCCCGAATTCATCCCGACCCCGCGCCAACCCGCCTGAGAAAGGATCCCGCCGCCCATGCCGACCCATGTCTTCGAGACCCTCGCCGATGTCTTCGCCGCCGAGGGAGCAGATACCTGCTTTGCCCTGCTGGGCGATGCGAACATGGCCTGGGCGGCGGCGCTGGCAGAGCGCGGCGTGGGCATGGTCTATGTCCGGCACGAACATTGCGCCGTGGCGGCTGCGACGGCCTGGGCGCGCAAGACGGGCAAGCCCGGCATCGCCACCGTCACCTGTGGCCCCGGGCTGACGCAGATTCTGACCGCGCTGCCCGCCGCTGTCCGCGCCCGCATCCCGTTGGTGATCTTCGCCGGCGAATCTCCGCTGGGCACGTCCTGGTATAATCAGGCGATCGACCAGGCCCCCTTCATCACCGCGACCGGTGCGCGCTATCGCCCGCTGCACCACGTCCCGCGCATGGCCGAGGCGATCCGCGATGCCTTTGTCGAGGCGCAGGAGGATCGCGTTCCGGTGGTGCTGGGCGTGCCCTTCGACCTTCAAGCGCAGGTGCCTGTGAATCCGCTGGCCCTACCCGTGCCATCCGCCGAAATCCTGCCGCGCCCTTCGCGGAACCCGCCCAACCCCGACGACCTCGCACAGGCCGCCAACCGGATTGGGCAGGCGAAACGGATCGTCGTCATGGCCGGTCTTGGCGCGGCGGAAAGCGGCGCGGCCGATGCCTGCCGCGCACTGGCTGACCGGTTGGGCGCGCTGTTGACCACGACCCTGCCCGCGCGCGGCCTGTTCCACGGCCATCCTTTCCATGTTGGCATCGCCGGGGGCTTTTCGTCGTCCCTCGCACGGGCCTGCTTTGCCGAGGCCGATCTGGTGATCTCGGTCGGCGCGCAGCTGACGCAGCACAACATGGACAAGGGCAAGCTGTTCCCCAAGGCCGAGATCCTGCGTATCGACACGCATCCCCGCGCCCTGTCGCAGGGCATGGTCCATGCGCGGCATCACCTGCGCGGCGACGCCCGCCTGACGGTCGAGGCGCTGGCTGCGCGCATCGCTCCGAAGCCCGGCTGGCGGACGGATTCCTTGGCCAAGGCGATCAAGGAAACCCCCTTCGACACCGCCGACTTTCCGGCAGAACCCGGCCTGCACGACCCCCGCGACGTGGTCACGGCACTGGACGCCGCTCTGCCCGGTGGCTGGCAAATGGTGAATTCCTCGGGCCATTGCTCTTTCTACTTCGCGCACATGGACCGGCCCTTTGACCGTTTCCTGACGATCCGCGAATTCGGCGCCATCGGCAACGGCATTTCCTACGCGATGGGCGTTGCCGCCGCGCGCCCCGGCGAGACAGTGGTGCTGTTCGACGGCGACGGGTCCCTGCTGATGCACGTGCAGGAGCTGGAGACGATCCGCCGCCACGGCATGAACATCCTGATCTGCGCGCTGAACGACGGCGCCTATGGATCGGAAATCCACAAACTGCGCGACGATGGATTGCCGGACACCGGCGCGGTCTTTGGCCATACCGACCTCGCCGCCATCGCGCGCGGCTTTGGTGTGCAGGGCGAGCGGGTCACAGACCTGTCCACCCTGCCCGACCTCGTCGCGCGCTTCGCACAAACCGGCGGCGCGGCGGTCTGGGATTTCCCGATCTCGGACAAGGTCGCATCCCCCGTCATCCGCCGCGCCCATCCCAAGGGCCATGTCGGCACCGAACGCCCCGTATCCCTGGAGGACTTGCTGTGAAGGTTCACATTCTCGACGATTGGTATGACGTGCTGCGCGGTCTGCCCAGTTTTGCAATGCTGGACGAGCACGACGTGACGGTCTGGACCGACCGCGCCCCCGACGACGCCACGCTGGCGGCACGACTGGCCGATGCCGACGCGGTGGTTCTGTTCCGTGATCGGACGCCGATCACCGCCGCGCTGGCGGGCCAGATGAACGGCCCGAAACTGATCGCCATGCGCGGCCAGCACAACCACGTCGACCATGATGCATTGACGCGGGCGGGAATCCTGTTCTGCTCGCACATGGCCGTTGATGGCCCCTCGACCTCGACCGCCGAGCTGACCTTTGGTCTGGTTATCGCCGCCATGCGCTATCTGCCGGAACAGATCGCCTCGGCCCGGGCGGGCCAGTGGCAGGCGGCGGCGCCGTTGGGGCGCAACGTGGGCGGCAAAACCCTGGGCCTTTATGGCCATGGCAAGATCGCCGGCGCCGTGGCCGGCTTTGCCCGCGCCTTTGGCATGGAGGTGCAATACTGGGGCAGCGACAAGGGCCGCGACCGTGCCCGCGCCGCCGGAGAGACCGTGCCCGAAAGCCGCGAGGCGTTCTTTGCCACCTCGGACGTGGTCAGCATCCACAAGCGCCTGTCGCCCGACACGAAGGGAGAGATCACGCGCGCCGACCTGATGGCGATGAAACCGGACTCGATCCTGGTGAACACCTCGCGGTCCGGGCTGGTGGAAAAGGGCGCGATCCTGGCCGCACTGGAGGCCGGAACGCTGGGACGCGCCGCGCTGGACGTGTTCGACGTGGAACCCCTGACCGACGCGAGTGACCCGCTGCTGTCGCATCCCCAGGTGATCCCGACGCCGCATGTGGGTTTCGTCACCGCCGAGGAACTGGACCGCCAGTTCACCGACATCTACGCGCTGGTCAACGCCTTCGCGACAGGTGCGCCGCAGCACATGGTCAACCCCGAGGCCTGGACCGGGGATCGGAGCTGACCGCCAGGTGACGCGGAAAATTCTCCAGCATCTCGGTCTCGATCCGGTGCAGCAAAACGGCGGCGTCGTCCGAGATCGGCACGCCCCGGCGCGACACGACGCCCAGCTTGCGTTGCAGACGAACGCCCTCGAATGGGACCGACACCAGCGGCACCGGCGCCATGGCCAGGGCGGATTCCGGCAGGATGGTCAGCGCCATGCCGCTGGCCACCAACCGCATGGCGACCGTCGCGCTCTGCACCTCGAACTGCCAGCGCAGCCGGTCACGCATCTGGCCAAAGGCGATGTCCAGCAACTGCCGGTTCTTGGACTGGCTGGAGATTCGCACCATGGGCAGCGCCTCGACATCCTCCAGCGTGACGGAACGGCGCGCGGCCAGCGGATGGTCGTGGCGCATGAACAGGCGGTAATCCTCGTCCGCCAGCGGACGGATGCGCAGGTCGGACAACTCGGCCGAGACGATGGTCAGACCGAATTCCGCGCGCCCCGACCGGACCGCCTCGACAATGCGCGAAACAGGAATGTCCAGCAGGTCGAAGGCGATGTCGGGCCGATCCACCTGCAAGGCGCCCAGAACCGGCGGCAGGAACCCGTTGGCGATGGTCGGCAGGCAGGCGAAGGCAAAGCGCCGCGCCTGCGCCTTGCCGCCCGCGCGCGCGGCCTCGTAGGTGTCCTGCAACGCCTTCAGCAGGCGCCGCGCCTCGGGCAGCAGGTTCTGCCCGGCCGGTGTCAGCGACACCTCGCGGCTGGACCGGATCAGCAGCGCCGCGCCCAGGTCCTCCTCGATCTTGCGCAGCCGGTGGCTGAGCGCCGCCTGGCTGAGGCTCAGCACCTCGGCCGCGCGCTGGAAGGACCCCGTGTCGGCGATGGCGACAAAGGCTTCGAGGCCAAGGTAATCCACGCGCATCGTCGCCGCTCCTGTCTCGGGGTCGGGCGCAGGCTACGCACAATACCGGCGGGGGCAAGAGCATGAGCGGTCTGGAATGGCTGATGCCCGAGGGCATGAGCACGGCGGTTTTCCTCGCACTCCTGGGATCGAGTTTCATCGCCTCGCTGATTACCGTCGCCTTTGGCATCGGCGGCGGCGGCCTGCTGCTGGCGATCATGGCGGTGCTGGTGCCGCCCGCCGCGCTGATCCCGACGCATGGGGTGATCCAGATCGGCTCGAACCTGGGCCGCGCGCTGATCACCTTCCGGCATATCTTCTGGCCCGCGCTGCCCGCCTTCACCGTGGGCTCGGTGATCGGCGCGGCGCTGGGCGGCGCGCTGGTGGTGAACCTGCCGCCCGAATGGGTGCAGATCGGCGTTGGTGGTTTCGTGCTATGGTCGGTACTGGGCAGACCGCCCCGCCAAGTGCGCGACTGGCCCGGCATCGTCGGCGCGATCTCGACCTTCCTGACCATGTTCTTCGGCGCGACGGGGCTGTTCGTGGCAACCTATACCAAGTCGCAGGATCTGCCCCGCCATGCCCATGTCGCCACCCATGCCGCGCTGATGACGGTGCAGCACGGGCTCAAGACCATCGCCTTTGGCCTGCTGGGCTTTGCCTTTTCGCATTGGTGGGGCTTTGTCGCGGCGATGATCGCGGCGGGGTTTGTCGGCACGCTGGTCGGCAAGCTGTTCCTGAACCGGATGGACGACACGAAATTCCGGTTTGCGCTGAACACCGTGCTGATCCTGCTGTCGCTGCGGCTGATCTGGGGTGGGCTCTCGCAACTGATGGCGGGCTGACCGGCCCGGAATTGCACCCGCCGATACGGCGGCGTATCCGGAAGCAGAAAAAGAGGGGACCGCGATGAACTTTCTCGAAGACGACTACCAGGACATCCGCGAGGGCGTGCGCGCGCTCTGCGCGACCTTCCCGCCCGAGTATCACCGCAAGATCGACGCGGAACGCAGCTATCCCGAGGACTTCGTCGATGCGCTGACGCGCGAGGGCTGGATGGCCGCCCTGATCCCCGAGGAATACGGCGGGTCCGGCCTTGGCCTGACCGAGGCATCGGTCATCATGGAGGAAATCAACCGCGCGGGCGGCAATTCCGGCGCCTGTCACGGCCAGATGTACAACATGAACACTCTGGTCCAGCATGGGTCCGAGGCACAACGTAGCCGCATCCTGCCGAAACTGGCCAGCGGCGAGTTGCGCCTTCAGTCGATGGGCGTGACGGAACCGACCACTGGCACCGACACGACGCAGCTCAAGACGACCGCCGTGAAAAAGGGCGACCGCTGGGTGATCAACGGCCAGAAGGTCTGGATCAGCCGCGTGCAGCATTCCGACCTGATGATCCTGCTCGCCCGCACCACCCCCCTGTCGGAGGTAAAGAAGAAGTCCGAGGGCCTGTCGATCTTCCTCGTCGACGTGAAACAGGCGATGGCCAAGGGCATGACCGTCCGGCCCATCGCCAACATGGTCAACCACGAGACGAACGAGCTGTTCTTCGACGAGCTGGAACTGCCCGAGGATGCGCTGATCGGTGAAGAGGGCAAGGGGTTCAAATACATCCTGACCGGACTCAACGCCGAAAGGGCGCTGATCGCGGCGGAATGCATCGGCGATGGCTACTGGTTCACCGACAAGGTGACCGAGTATGTGAAGGAACGTAAGGTCTTTGGCCGGCCCATCGGCCAGAACCAGGGCGTGCAGTTCCCCATCGCCGAGGCTTTCATCGAGATCGAGGCGGCGAACCTGATGCGCTACAAGGCCTGCGCCCTTTTCGATGCGGGCAAGCCCTGCGGGTCCGAGGCGAACATGGCGAAACTCCTGGCCGCCAAGGCCAGCTGGGAGGCGGCGAATGCCTGCCTGCAATTCCACGGCGGTTTCGGCTTTGCCTGCGAATACGACGTGGAACGCAAGTTCCGCGAGACGCGGCTCTACCAGGTGGCGCCGATCTCGACCAACCTGATCCTCTCCTACGTGGCCGAGCACATCCTCGGCCTGCCCCGGTCCTTTTGATGCGCGCGCTCGAGGGTCTGACGGTTGTCGCGGTGGAACAGGCCGTGGCCGCGCCCTTTGCCTCGTCCCGGCTGGCGGATGCGGGCGCACGGGTCATCAAGGTGGAGCGCCCCGAGGGCGATTTCGCGCGGGGTTACGATGACGTCGCTGCGGGGCAGTCGAGCTACTTCGTCTGGCTGAACCGGGGCAAGGAGAGCGTGACGCTGGACCTGACCGGCGACGCGGGCAAGGCACGGCTGGAGTCACTTCTGGCCGGGGCCGACGTGCTGATCCAGAACCTGAAACCGGGCGCGCTGACAAAGCTGGGCTTTGCCATCGACCGGCTGAGGGCGGACTATCCGCGCCTCATTACCTGTTCCATCTCGGGCTATGGCGAGGATGGCCCGATGGCCGACCGCAAGGCCTATGACCTGCTGATTCAGGCGGAGTCGGGACTGTGTTCGATCACCGGCGGGCCAAGCGAGCCGGCCCGCGTGGGCGTGTCGCTGGTCGATATCGCCACGGGGGCCACGGCCCACGCCGCCATCCTCGAGGCGCTGATCCGCCGGGGTATCACCGGCGAGGGCGCCGAAATCTCGGTGTCGATGTTCGACGTCATGGCCGACTGGTTGACCGTGCCGCTGCTGAACCATGAGGGCGGGAAGAGCCCGAAACGTATCGGCCTCGCCCACCCGTCCATCGCGCCCTATGGCGTGTTCGAGACGGGTGACGGCCCGCCGGTCCTGATCTCGATCCAGTCGGACCGCGAATGGCGTGTGTTGTGCGAGCGCTTCATCGGGGATGCATCCCTTGGCACCGATCCGCGCCTTGCCACCAATGTCGCGCGGGTCTCGTACCGGGATTTCACCGACGGCATCGTGGCACAGGCTTTCGCCCGCCGCAGCAGCACCGAGGCAGTGGCGATCCTGTCCGAGGCCGACATCGCGCTGGCGATGGTCAACGACATGGGCGGGCTTTCGGCCCACCCTCACCTGCGCCGCGTCACGGTGAACAGCCCGAATGGCTCCGTCTCCTTCCCCGCGCCGGGCGCGCAGGTGAAGGGTGAGACGCGCCAATATGGCCCCGTGCCCGCCCTCAACCCGCTGGAGGAGTGAATGGACATCGACCACCTGCGCAGCTGGATCGGCACGATGCAGGAGGACAGCGAGACCCTGTCCCCCACAACGCTGCGCCAGTTCAACGCCACCTTCGACCGCCAGTCGAGCCATGCCGAAGGCGCGGTTGCACCGCTGCTGATCCACCTGTGCCTCGCACAACCAATCGCACCCATGTCAGCGCTGGGACGCGACGGGCATCCGGCGCTGGGGGGCTTCATGCCGCCGGTGCCGCTGCCGCGCCGGATGTGGGCCGGTGGGGAATTCACGTTTCTCGGCGATATCCGCGTTGGGCAAAAGGTGACGCGCCGTTCGACCGTGACCGATGTCCAGTTGAAACAGGGGCGCACCGGGGCGCTGTGTTTCGTGACCGTCGAACACGCGGTGACGGCGGATGGCCAGCCCGTGCTGACCGAGCGGCAGGATATCGTCTATCGCGACGTGGCCCCGGCCTCGGCGGGCAAGGCCGAGCCGCCACCCGCGCCGGAAGGCACGCATCGCCGCGTGATCGAGCCGACTTCGACGCTGCTGTTCCGCTATTCCGCGCTGACCTTCAACGGTCACCGCATCCACTACGACAAGCCCTTCTGCATCGAGACAGAGGGCTATCCCGGACTTGTCGTGCACGGGCCGATGCAGGCGACGATGCTGTGCCAGATGGCGGCCGACCTGCGCGGCGCGCGACCCGCGACTTTTTCCTTCCGCAGCCTGTCGCCGATCTTCGACGACGCGTATTTCACGCTGAACGCCAAGGATCGCGATGGCGCGCTGCACCTCTGGACGGCGCGTCAAGGCGGGCCGGTGGCGATGGAGGCCACCGCCACCTGGTAGGCCTCGCCGGGATCAGCCGCGCGGCTTTCCCTCGATATCCAGCGCGTCGAGATTGACACCCATGACCTCGCCCAGCCGCTTCATCGCGGGCAGGCTGACCGCCATGTCGAGGATCGCGTCGACGGTCTGATCGACCGGCGACGACGGCCCGGCGGCGCGTGACCCGTCGCGGCCCAGGCCAGTGACATGGTTGATCGAGATGCCCTTGATCTTCTCGGCGGGCTTGACCAGTTCGGCCACGATCGCGGGCAGCGCAGCCAGCCGCTGGCGCTCCATCTCCATCGCCGCCAGTTCGGTGGAACGGGTGTTCTCGGCGCGGATGCGCGCGGCCTCGCCGTCGGCCTCGGCCTCCTTGAAGATGCGCAGCGTCTCGGCCTCGCCACGCCTGATCTCGGACCGGGCCAGCGCCGCGACCTTGTCGCTTTCGGCACTGGCGCGGACGCGTAGCGCGGTCGCCTCTGCATCCTGCTCGGCGGCGACGAGGGCCAGTTGCTTGCGCCGGTCGGCCTCTGCCAGCTGGCGCATCGTGGCCAGCGCCTCTTCGGCCATGACCAGCACCTGCCGGGCCTCGGTCGCCTCGGCCTTTGCCCGGCTTTCCTCCTGGCTCTTGGCGGCGGTCAGGATCGTGCGGTCTTGCTCGGCGATCTCCAGCGTTCGGGACTGCGTGATTTCCGCCTCGCGGATCGCCTGTTCGCGGCTGATCGAAGCGGCCTGGATCGCGCGCTCCATTTCGATGCGGGCTTCGGCGGCATTGCGTTCGGCCTCGGCCTTGCGGCGGGCGACCTCGGTCAACTGCTGGGCCAGCAGCGTCTCGATCTCCTGGGTCTGGGCGATCTCGGCGCGGCGCTGCTCCAGCTCGATCTCCAGTGTGCGGCGGTTGGCCTCGACCTCGGCGCGGCGCACGCTGACCTGGCTTTCGCCCTCGATCTCGGCGCGTTCCTTCTTCGATTTCGCGATCACCTCGGCCAGCTTGCGCATGCCCACCGCGTTGAAGGCGTTGTTCTCGTCCAGCGCGTTGAACGGCGTCTGGTCCAGCGCGGTCAACGAGACACTGTCCAGTTGCAGTCCGTAGCGCGCCAGCGTGTCGGTCAGCGCCTCGCGCACCTCGCGGACAAAGGTGCTGCGGTTCTCGTGCAGCTCGTCCATCGTCATCTTGGCGGCGACGGCGCGCAGCGCGTCCACCATCATGCCGTCGATCAGCGCCTTGAGCTGATCGGCCTGGAAGGTCCGGCGGCCCAGCGTCTGCGCGGCGCGGGTGATGGCGTCGGGTTCCGGCATTACCGAGGCGTAGAATTCCGCGCCCACGTCGATCCGCATCCGGTCCTTGGTGATAAGGCTGTGCTCGCCCGAGCGCTGCACGTCCATGCGGATGGTCTGCATGTTCACGCGGCTGACCTCATGGAAATAGGGGATCGCCAGCGTGCCGCCGTCGATCACCACCTTGCGCCCGCCGATCCCGGTGCGCACCAGCGCAACCTCGTTCGTGGCGCGTTCGTAGAACCACGCGGCCAGCGCGATCGCGATGGCGGCGAGGACGACAAGCAGGATGATCCAGCCGAGAAACGTCATGGGGTTTTCCTTTCCTGCATCAGAAGACCGGCGGGAAATGCCGCCCGCCGCGGTCGAGCGTGATCCAGCGCAGCTCGGTGAAGGCATCCAGCGACCAGCGTCCGCCGTAGCGGCCCACGCCAGACGCCTTGACGCCGCCGAAGGGCACATGCGGCTCGTCGTTGATGTTCTGGCAATTGACGTGGCAGATGCCGGTTTCCAGCCGTCCCGCCATGCGCAGCGCGCGCGGCTCGTCCTTTGTCCAGACGGCGGCGGTCAGGCCGTATTCGGTGTCATTGTTCAGCGCGATGGCCTCTTCGTCGGTGCGGAAGGGCACCACGATCACCACCGGGCCGAATGTCTCGTCGTGCCAGATGTCCATGCTGGAATCGACGTTGGTCAGCACCGTGGGTTCCACGAAGTTCTCCCACGCGTTGCCGCCCAGCTCGACCCGCGCGCCCTTGGCCACGGCATCGTCGATCAGCGCCTTGACCCGCAGCGCCTGCCGCGTGTTGACGAGCGGGCCGATCACGTTGTCCTTGTCGCGAGTGTGCCCGGTCTTGAGCTTGCGCGCCCGGGCGAGGAATTTCTGCATGAAGGCGTCGTAGACAGCCTCGTGCACCAGCAGCTTTTCGGTCGACATGCAGACCTGCCCCTGGTGCATGAAACTGCCGAAGTTGGCGGCGCGGGCGGCGGCGTCGAGGTCTGCATCCTCGAGCACGATCATCGAGTCCTTGCCGCCCAGTTCGACGCAGGCTTTCTTGAGGTGCGCGCCTGCCTTGGCCGCGATGTGGCGGCCCACGGCGGTCGAACCGGTAAAGCTGATCGCCTTGACGCGCGGGTTCTCGATCATCTCGTCTCCCACCTCACCGACGCTCTCGCGCGAGCAGGTGACGACGTTGAAGACGCCCGGCGGGATCCCCGCCTCTTCGAGGATCTCGGCAAAGTAGAGCCCGCCGGCATAGGGCGTGTCCTCGGACGGCTTCAGCACCACGGTGTTGCCCACCGCCAGCGCGGCGGCAAAGCCGCGCGCGGTCAGGATGCCGGGCATGTTCCACGGGCTGATGACGCTGACCACGCCCAGCGGCCAGCGCGTCGCGGTCATGAACTTGCCGTGTTCCGAGGGCAGCACCTCGCCGATGTTCTGATAGCAAAGTGCGGCGGCGCTGCGGAACACCTCGGCGACGTATCCCGCCTCGAACATGCCCTTGCCGAACCAGCCGCCACCCTCCTGCACCGCCGCAGCGACAAACCGGTCGCGGTTGCGCTCCCAGGTGTCGGCGATCTTCAGCAGCGCATGCGCGCGGTCGTGGAAGGGGCGCTGCGACCAGTCGGGAAAGGCGGCCTGCGCGGCCTCGATGGCGCGGCGCATGTCAGAGCGCGAGCCATCCGGGATGCGGGCATACAGGCTGTTGTCCGAGGGGTTCAGGTCCTCGAAGGTGCGGGCGGCGGGCACCCAGTTGCCGCCGATGTAGAGGCCCTTGATGACGGGGGCGTTGGGGGCAGAATCGAGCATCGTCTGTCGCTCCTCACTTGCGGTGCGTGTCGGGCCGCCAGGCGCGGGCGCGCGCGGCGGCGTCCTCGATCTCGGCGAGGACGGATTTCAGCCGGTCCGAGCTGTCGGCGCGCGGGTCAGGCATGGGTTGGGCCGGCCTGCGGTCTTGCTGCGCGGGCCTGGGCGCGGGGCGCGGCGTGACGCCCGTTCCCACGCGGGCGCGGCTGCTTTCCGCGGCCTTCGCGACCAGGTCCGCGACCGAGCGACCCAGGATCGCATCGGCGGCGCTGGCGCGCGGCGGCAGGGGCGGGGCGGCGGGTTTAGGCGGCGGAGGCGGCGCGGGCGCGCGGGGACGCTCTGCCACCGGCTGCGGTTTCGGGGCGGGCTCGGACCGGGGCGCGCGGTTCGTCTGGAAGCCCGACATCGCGGCGGCGGCGATCTGCGCCGGGGACGGCCCGGCAGCGGGGCGCGGGGCGCTGGGGCGCGGCGCGGCGGGTTTCGCCACCATTGGGGCAGGTTTCGCAGCCCCCTTGCCACCCCCAAGGTAAGCCGCCTGCACCGCCGGGTCGCTGCGCAGCTTGGCGGCGCTGTCCTCGTGGATGATGCGGGTGTTCTCCAGCAGGTAGCCCCGGTCCGCGATTGCAAGGCTCGCCCGCGCGTTCTGTTCCACCAGAAGGATGCCGATGCCGGTGTCGCGCACGGCCTTGAGGCTCTGGAACAGCTCCTTCGACAAGAGCGGCGACAGGCCGAGCGAGGGTTCGTCCAGCGTCAGCAGCGCCGGGTTCGACATCATCGCCCGCCCGATCGCAACCATCTGCTGTTCACCACCCGACATGGTGCGCACCTGCTGGCCGCGCCGTTCGCCCAGCTTGGGGAACAGCGACAGCACGCGGTCGAGGTTGCCCGCCTCTTCCTCGCGAGCGCGTTCGGCATAGGCGCCCAGAAGCAGATTCTCCATCACGGTCAGATCGCCAAAGACGCCGCGCCCCTCGGGCACCAGCGCCACGCCCGCCTCGACGATGCGATGCGGCGGCAGGCCGACCAGTTCCTCTCCTTCAAGCGTGACGGAACCCGAGACGCGGCCCTCGCAGATACCGGAAATGGCCTTGAGCAGGGTCGACTTGCCCGCGCCGTTCGCGCCAAGGATCACGACGATCTCGCCGCGTTTCACCCGCAGCGAGGCGCCGTTCAGCGCCGGATGCTGGCCATAGGCGACGGACAGGTCGGAGACCTCAAGCATCGTCATCCCCCAGGTAGGCCCGGATCACTTCCGGGTCGGACAGCACCTCGGACACGCCACCCTCGGCGATCTTGGTCCCCGAGGCCATGACCACGCAGCGGTCGCAGAGCGAGCGGATGGCATCCATCACGTGTTCCACGAGGATCACCGTGCGCCCTTCGTCCCGCAGGCGGCGGATCAGGGCGATCCCCTCTTCAAGCTCGGTCGGGTTCAGACCCGCCAGCCATTCGTCCAGCAGCAGCACCTTGGGGTCGGAGGCCAAGCAGCGGGCGAGTTCGACCCGTTTCGTGTCGATATAGGTCAGCTGACCCACGCGCAGATGGCCGCGCCCGCCAAGACCCACGGATTCCAGCATCGCCTGTGCGTGAGTGTCGGCCTCGGCGCCCCAGCGGCGGCGATGACCGAACACCGCGCCTGCCTTGACGTTTTCCAGCACGGTCATCGAGGGCAGCAGACGCACCAACTGGAATGTCCGCGAAACGCCCCGCCGGGCGATGTCCTGCGCAGGCAGTTCAGTGATCGGCGTGCCGCGCAGGCTGATCGTGCCGGCGGTGGGCATCAGCGCGCCGGAAATCAGGTTCAACGTCGTCGACTTGCCCGACCCGTTCGGACCGATCAGGCCCAACACCTCGTGCTCGGCCACGTCGAAATCCATCCCGTTCACTGCCACAAGACCGCCAAAGCGCTTGGTCACGCCGCGCAGGCTCAGGACCGGGGACACCGCCCTCATGCCAGAGCCTCCCGTCCGGCGCGGGCGCGGATGTCGTCGATCAACCCGACAAAGCCGCGCGGCAGCAGGTAGACGATCACCAGGAAGGACAGGCCCAGAAGCAGCGTCGTCTGGTTCGGGAACGAGGCCGAAATCGCCTCCCAAAGCAGGGTGAAGGGGATCACGCCGACGATCGGCCCCCACAGCCGCCCGGTGCCGCCCAGCAGCGCCATGATGACGACCTGGAAGGACAGCATCGGCGTAAAGGCGAGGATCGGCTCGATATAGACATAGCGCGGCGCCAGGATCGCGCCGGTGATGGCCCCCACCGCGCCCGGCACCATGAACAGCAGGATCTTGGCGCGGGCGGTGCGGATGCCGGAATGGCGCGCCACCTCTTCGTCATCGCCGATGATGCGTAGCGCAAAGCCCAGCCGCGACCGCCCGATCAGCCAGCCGGTCAGGAAGACCAGTGCCGCAAGGCCGACCAACTGCCAGTAGATATGCGCCTCGGTGATCGAGGTCAGGACATAGATACCCTTCTGCCCGGTCCAGTTCTGCACCCAGGTGATGACCTGGCGGATGAACTCGGCCAGGCCCAGCGTGAAGATCACGAAATAGACCCCGCTCAGCCGCAGCGTGGTAAGGCCCACCAGCGCCGCCATCACCGCGCCGATCACGCCCGCGATCACCAGTAGCGACCAGTAGGGCAGATGCTCGATACCGTAGCCGACCACGTAGGCGCCGACGCCAAAGAAGGCCGCCGTGGCGAGCGAGATGTAATGCGTGGGGCCGGAAAACAGTGCCCAGCTTGTCGACAGCACCGTGTACATGGCGATGGTCACGCCTATGGTCAGCCAGTAGCCCGCGGTCAGGAAGGGCAGGCAGGCGGCCGCGGCCAGCGCCAGCGTGGCAAAGGTCAGGGTCTGCCAGTCCTTCGACGAAAGCCTCATGTCGTGCGTCTCCCGAAAAGGCCCTGCGGGCGCACCAGCAGGATGACGACGAACAGCAGGTAGGCCGCCGCCAGCGTCAGGCCGGGATCGATCACGCTGGCCACGAAGGTTTCCAGCAGGCCCAGCAGCAGCGCTGCGACGATGGTGCCGCGCACGTCACCCACGCCGCCCATGATGACGATGACCAGCGCCTTGAGCGTGAACAGGACGCCGGTCGAGGCATCCAGCGTCAGGAAGGTCGAGATCAGCGCGCCGCCCGACGCGGTGACGGCCCCGCCCAGCGCAAAGGCCAGCGCTGCCAGCCGCCGCACGTCGATGCCCACCAGCCGCGCGCTTTCGGGCGCGACGGCGATGGCGCGGATCGACATGCCCGCGCGCGACCGGGTCAACCACAGCCACAGCGCGCCGCAGATCACCACAGCCGCGAGGAACGCCGCGATTCGGTTCGCGCCATAGGTGTCGCCCAGCAGCGCAACCGGGAAAGACAGGTAGGAATAGCTGAAGTAGTCGCCGCCAAAGACCGCCAGCATGATGCCCACCGCGACAAACGACAGGCCGAAGGTGGTCAGGATGGCATCGACCTCAAGCTGGCCGCGCGACTTGGCGCGGGCGACCAGCGGCCGCAGGAACAGGACGTAGAGCAGCCAGTTGACCACGAACGCCACCGGCGCCACCAGGAACACGGTCAGCAGCGGGCTGACCTGGGCCGCGGTCCAGAACCAGAAGGCGGCAAAGCCGCCCGCAACCAGCATCTCGCCATTGGCCAGGTTCATGATCCGGGCCATGCCGTATTGCAGGTTCAGGCCCATGGCGATCAGCGCATAGGCCCCGCCCAGCAACAGCCCCGTGACGATCACGTCCATCCCGTTCTCCGATCAAGGGCCCCGGCGGCGGGTTGCGCCGCCGGGGTCGGTTGCATCAGTTCCAGCCCGCCTTGGGCAGGACCTCGACCGCGCCTTCGCGCCCGGTCGATGCGACACCCTTAAATACGCCGCCCTGCCACTGTCCCACGGTCCAGAAGCTGGTGTTGTTGTTGTTCTCGTCGAAATCCAGCGTGCCGATCACGGTTTCAAAGGCGTTGTCCTTGATGTGCTGGATGATCGCCGCGTTGTCGAAGCTGCCCACGGCCTCGATTGACTGTTCCAGCACCTGGAACGAGCTGTAGACCATTGCCGACGCCCAGAAGTCGGGCTTGGCGCCGGTCACCTGTTCGTGCCGAGCGGCGTATTCCTGAAAGGCCGCGCCATCGGCATAAACGCCGCCGATGCCCAGCACGCCCTCGGCCTGTGCGCCGAACCGGCCGACATAGCCCGGGAAGGCGGTGGCGACGGCGGTAAAGAACGCGCCAACCTGAAGATCCTCGACGATGGCCTGTTCGGTCAGCGCGAAGGTGTCCGGCGGATAGGACCATGCGATGAAGGCGTCAGGTGCTGCGGCCTTTGCGGCCTTCATCACCGGCGACAGGTCCTGGCTGCCCAGCGGATAGGAGCTTTCATAGACCAGTTCGAACCCGGCGGCCTCGAAGGCGGGCTTGGCCTGGCCCATCAGCTCAATGCCGAATGCGTCGGCCACGTTGACCATCGCCAGCTTGTTGCCGATGTCGCCACGGTCGCGCAGCGCGGTGAACGCCTCGACCACGCCGCCGACAATGCCCTGCGCGCCGCCCAGCGTGAAGAACACGTTGGGGAATTGCTGCGACAGTTCACCCGCCTTGTCGGTCGTCGCGGTCGAGGTGACCATCGGCAGGCCGAAGCGGTTGTAGATCGGCGCTGCGGCCAGGTTCAGGCCAGTGGAATAGGGCGGCAGAACGATCTGCGCGCCGTCCTGGTTCACAAGGCGCTGCACGGCCTGGATGGTCTGGCCGGGGTTGGTCTGGTCGTCATACTCGACGACTTCCAGCATGTATTTCGTGCCGCCCACGTCCAGCCCGCCCCGGGCATTGACGTCGTGCACCCAAAGCTGGACGTTCGGCCAGTAGGTGACGGTCGCGCCACCGGCCAGCGGCCCGGTCTTGGGCGCAACGGCCCCGACCTTGAGCGTCTCCTGCGCGGCGGCAGGCAGCGCCACGGCGGCGGCAACCGCAATAGCGGCGAGCGTCGTGAAGGTTCTGCGTTTCATCATGTCTTCCTCCCTGAAAGATCCTGTTGCAGCGGGGTTCAACGGCCCAGCCGGTCTGGCGCGGGTTCGTCCCGCTCCGTTCTCCATTGCACTTCGGTGAATTCCTCGACAGCGGCATGGCCGCCGAACCGGCCATAGCCGCTGGCCTTCATGCCGCCGAAGGGCATCGCCGGGTCGTCGTAGACGGTCGAGCCATTGACATGCACGATCCCCGCCTCGATCTGGCCCGCCACGGCGCGCGCACGGTCCAGGTCGGCGCCAAAGACCGAGGCCGCCAGCCCGAATTCGCTATCATTGGCAACGGTCACGGCCTCGTCCGCGTCGGCCACGCGGATCACGCCGACCACGGGGCCGAACACCTCTTCGTCGTGCAGCCGCATCCCGAAGGCGACGTGATCCAGCACTGTGGGCTGCATCGCGGTGCCCACGGCCTCGCCGCCGGTGACCAGCCGTGCGCCACGCGCAACGGCATCCTCGATCAGCCCGCGCAGGCGCGTCACCGCCTCAGGACTGATGACCGCGCCCAGCGGCCCTGCCCCTGCGGCGAGATCGGCGCGCAGGCGTTCGGCCTCGACCCGCAGGCGGTCGACAAAGGCGCCGGCCACGGCCTGCTCGACCACGATCCGGTCGGTCGACATGCAGACCTGCCCCTGGTTGAAGAAGGCACCATGCGCCGCCGCCCGCGCCGCACCGTCCAGGTCGGCATCGGCCAGCACGATCATCGTGCCCTTGCCCGACAGTTCCAGCAGGCATTTCTTGAGATGCCGCGCCGCCATCACCGCGATCTCGCGCCCAACGCGCGTCGATCCAGTGAAATTCACCCGCCGCACAGCCGGATGCGCGATCAGCGCCTCGACCACCGCATGCGCGTCCTCCGGCGCGTTGGTGACGAAATTCAGCACCCCGTCGGGTAACCCCGCACGCATCAGCGCCAGCACCACCGTTTCATGCGTCTTGGGGCAAAGCTCCGAGGCCTTCAGCACGACCGTATTGCCCAGTGCCAGCGGCGCCGCCACGGCCCGCACCGCCAGCGTCACCGCCGCGTTCCAGGGCGCAAGGCCCAGCACCACGCCCGCAGGCCGGCGGCATAGCGCATAGCGCATGCCCGGCGCTGCCGAGGGCGCGGCGCGTTCGCCGACTTCGGTCGCGAGGCTCGCGGCCTGTCGCAGCATGGCGCAGGCGACATCCACGTTGAAGCGC
The DNA here is from genome assembly GCF_018224955.1 of Thetidibacter halocola. GTDB lineage: Bacteria > Pseudomonadota > Alphaproteobacteria > Rhodobacterales > Rhodobacteraceae > Thetidibacter > Thetidibacter halocola. The sequence continues at coordinate 478,790 of NZ_JAGTUU010000002.1, read as the reverse complement.
ACCCAGCCGGGCGCTGCGCCCAGTTCCTGCCCGGCGGTGGCAACAAGGGTTTCGGTCGCTTCGGTCAGCCGGTCGGCGGCAGCGCACAGACAGGAAGCGCGCTGCTCGGGCGGCAGGGTCGACCAGTGGGGAAAGGCGGCGGCGGCAGCATCCGCGGCGCGCTCGGCCTCGGCCGGGCTGCACGCGGCCGCACGGGTCACGACCGCCCCGGTCAGCGTGTTGCGCCGGTCCCAGGATGCGGCGTCGGGTCCGGCCACGGCCAACCCGCCAATGATGCCATTGGCCACGAACAAGGGCGTCCTCCCCAAACTGCCTTGTCTCGACTGCGGATGGCACAGACGCCCTCCCGGCCTGCGCTGACTTAGAGTTCGCTTGACGCAGGGCAAAGTAAATGTCGTCATGTGGGAAAGTACTAGCGATTTGCGGGAAAGTCGCATGCCACATACACGATCCGGTGGCCTTGCCGATGCCGAGGACACGCCGGTCCGCGCCGAACGGTTCCGCGCCGCGCTTCAGACGCGGGTGATCGGGCGCGTGGGAATCGAGGGACCGCAGAGCTTTCGCGCGCTGCACCTGGAACGCGGAACCGGCCGGTTGCGCCGCCAGGACGAGGATATCGCCTTTGTCGGCCCTGTCTTGGCGTGGTTCCCCTGGACCGAGACACAGCGGGTCGAACTGGGCGCCGGCGCGCAGGGCACCCACCTGATGCTGGGCTCGGGCGCGCTAGAACGCGCCCTGCGGCAGAAACCCGAGGCCGCGCAACTGCGCCTGCTGGCGGGCAGCCCTGCCCTTCTGCCGCTGGGCCGCTCGGACGAGACGCGCCAGGCGGTGCGCTCCTGCGTCGACGGCATCCTTGTCGAGACGGCGCGCGCGGGACTGATGGGCGGGGCGGTGATCGACTCGCTGCTGCACGTGCTGCTGGTGCTGCTCTATCGTGACCAGCCACAGGCCACGCGGGCCGAGGCGGGTGGTGCCCGGGCACTGGCCACCCGCTTTACCGCGCTGGTCGAAAGCCATTTCCGCGCGCACTGGACGGTGCAGCGCTATGCCGCCGCGCTGGGCATCTCGCGCGACCGGCTGAACGACATCTGCCTGCGGGCCTATGGACGGACACCCGGCGCCCTGATCCGCGCCCGGCTGTACCAGGAGGCGCGGCTGTATCTGGAAAACGCGCCGCTGTCGCTGGACCAGATCGCGGCGCTGCTGGGCTTTTCCGGCACCGCGCAGTTCAGTCGTTTCTTCAAGGCGCAGGGCGGTCTGCCGCCCGGGCGCTATCGCGCCTCGCTGCGCGGCGCCGAGGGCACAGTGCCGATGGTGCCCACCGCGCCTTATGCCTGGCCGTGACCCATCATCAGCAGAGCGGCGCCCACATCACGTCCTCGATGCGCGGCGCGGCATTGGCCAGCATCACCAGCCGGTCGAAGCCCAGCGCGATCCCCGAGGCGTCCGGCATGATCGCCAGCGCGTCGAGGAAATCCTCGTCCAGCGGATAGCGTTCACCGTAGACGCGGTGTTTCTCGTCCATTTCGATCTCGAAGCGGCGGCGCTGTTCGACCGGGTCGGTCAGCTCTCCGAACCCGTTGGCCAGTTCGACGCCGCAGGCATAGACCTCGAACCGCTCGGCCTCGCGACTGTCGTCGGCACAGGCCCGGGCCAACGCCGCCTCGACCGCTGGGTAGCGGTCGAGAATGGTCAGCCGACCGTCGCCGAGGTTCGGCTCGATCCGCTCGACCAGCACGCGCGAGAAAACGTCGGACCAGGTGTCACCCGCGGCGCTGCGGATACCCGCCTGTGCCGCGGTTTCGGCCAGCGCCGCGCCATCCGCCGCACCATCGGACCCCAGCGTCGCCAGCAGGTCGATCCCGGCATGAAGGCCAAAGGCATCGGCCACCGACAGGCGCTCGAACGGCGCGAAGGGATCGCAACTGCGTTCCCCGAATCGCAACTCGGCGCTGCCCGCCGCCGTGCAGGCCAGTTGCGCCATCCGCACCACATCCTGCATCAGCACGGCGTAATCCTCGCCCGCGCGATACCATTCCAGCATGGTGAATTCCGGGCTGTGGCGCGGCCCGGCCTCGCGGTTGCGCCAGACATGGGCAAAGGCAAAGATCCTCGGCTCGCCCGCCGCCAGCAGCTTTTTCATCGCGAATTCCGGCGAGGTGTGCAGATACATCGGATGCACCACGCCGTCATTGCCGATCCGGCTGGTGGCAAAGGCATGCAGATGCGCCTCGTTTCCAGGGCTGACCACCAGCCCGGGTGGGTCCACCTCGACAAAGTCGCACTCGGCCAGAAAGCCCCTTATCGCCGTCTGCGCCCGGTTGCGCGCCAGCAGCGCCGGGCGCCGGTCGGCGTGCCGGTCCGGCAGCCACCACGGAGAATCGCTCATTCCGTCCACCTCGTTACTGGAATTCCGGTTCGAGTTCGTATAGGCCCGGCCCGACCCGGCGCCTATCGCGCCCAACGCCCATCGACAAGGTTCCACCGATGAAAGTCATCGCCTCCTCCCTCCGCAAGGGCAACGTCGTCGAACTCGACGGCAAACTGTATGTCGTTCTCAAGGCCGAGAACTTTCACCCCGGCAAGGGCACCCCGACCACTTCGGTCGACATGCGCCGCATCTCGGACGGGGTGAAGACCACCGAACGCTGGAAGACGACCGAGCAGGTCGAGAAGGCCGATGTCGACGAACGCGAATGGGATTTCCTGTATGACGACGGCGAGGGGTATCATTTCATGAACCCCGAGACCTATGACCAGGTGGTCGCGACCGAGGACATCGTGGCCGAGGCCGCCACCTTCCTCGAACCGGGGATGAAGGTTTTCCTGCAAACCTTCGACGGCCTCCCGATCGCCATCACCCTGCCACAGCGGACCGTCGTCGAGATCACCGAGACCGAGCCTGTCGTGAAGGGCCAGACGGCCTCGTCCAGCTACAAGCCCGCGATGACGAATGTCGGCGTGCGGGTGATGGTGCCGCCGCATATCGGCGTGGGCACCCGCGTGGTCATCAACACCGCCGATTCCAGCTATGTGGAACGCGCCAAGGACTGACCCTCCGTGCCGTTCTGCCGGTCAAGCAAGCGCCTGCCATCCCCCTAAGGTGGCGGGCTTTTTGCTGGGCGGTAGCGGCGGATCGACACCGCGAGACACGACCCGGAGGATATGATTTCTGGCCACCGCCGCCCGCAACGACCGCTTGCCCGGCCCAAGGACCTTGCCGCAATCAGGGTTTTTTTTCGGGAAGTGGTGCCGGTGAAGGGACTCGAACCCCCGACCCCATCATTACGAATGACGTGCTCTACCAGCTGAGCTACACCGGCACTGGTGGGCGGCCTGTTAGCACCGAGGCCGCCCGAGGGAAAGACCTATTTTGCCTTCTCTTCGACGGTTTCCGCGTCCTCGATCTCGGTCTTCGACGCAGGAGCGGAATCGGCCTGTGCCGGGGGCTTGGCCTCGGCTTCGCCCGACTTGTCCTCGATTGCGCCGACGATCAGCGGCAGCATGCCGGCACCGCCGGGCAGCGCCGTCTCGGATTGCGGCGGGGTCGTCCAGCTGAGCGTGTCGAAGGCGCCGCAGTTGGAACAGATCGGCGTCCAGTCGGCATGGATCGTGTGGCACTTGTCGCAGACCCATTGCGGACCGCGCGGTGCGGTGAGCGCGCGGGCCAGCCAGCCGCGCACCACTGCCTCGGACGCGCCTTCACCCTTTTCGACGGCGGCCATGATCGCCAGCACACGCGTATCGGGTTCATGCTCGGCCAGGTCGCCCAGTGCGCGTCGGGCGGCGGGAAAATCCTCGGCGGCGAGGTTCAGTTCGGCCTTGAGCAGGCGCGTCTCGCGGTGGTCCGGCTTGATCGCGGTCAGCATGCCGAACCGGCGCACGCGCTCGGCCGGCGTCTCGGTCGGCTCGATCTCGGCGAAGGCCGCGGCGAGGTCCGGATGCGGCTGCGCTTCCCAGGCCTTTTTCAGGACGCGGATCGCGTGGCGCTTTTGTCCCTGGGCGATATAGCCGCGGGCGGCCATGGCGGCGGCGGGCACCAGGTCGGGCGAACTCTTGTTGGCCGCGATGGCCGCCTCGCGCGCCTCGATGGTCTTGGTCTCGTCGATCACGTCCTTGGCCTGGCTCAACGCCAGAACCGCGTCACGCCGCTTGTAGACATCGCGCGGCAGGGCGCCGTGCTTCAGCTTGGCAGCCAGGGTCTTGCGGGCCCCCTCGTAATCGGCCTTCTCGGCCTGGAGGCGCAGCAGCACGTCCTGCACCTCGGTATGCTTTGGCTTCAGCGCAAAGGCGCGCTCGGCCAGCTTCAGCGCGGTGTCGGTATCGCCCGCAGTCAGCTTCTGCTTCATCAGGCCGCGCACCCCGACAAATCGGGTATCGCTGTTCTGGAGCAGGCGCTTGTAGACCTCTTCAGCCTTGCGGTTGTCGCCTGCCATCTCGGCCGCCTGCGCGGTCAACAGGTCGGTCAGTTCGGGTCGGTGCAGATACTTGTCCGCCTTCTGCGCCTTGGCCATGGCGAGGCGCGCCTCGCCACTGGCCAGCGCCATCATGCCTTCGGACAGGGCCTGAAAGCCCTTGCGCTCGCGGTTTCGGTCGAAATAGCGGCTGAGCGCGGTCTCGTCCCCGTTGATGAAGCGGATAAGCGCCACCAGGAAACCCGCCAGTTTGAAGAAGGCATAAAGCACGACCACCAGCACCAGCGCGGCGATGACCGATTGTAACGGACCCAGAGTGTACTCGGTACCGGCGACCGTGACCTGCACGCCGCCTTCGCTTTCCATGAGATAGCCCGCACCCAGGGTCAGGGACGCGACCATCGCGACGAAAAGAACGATCTTGATGAGAGACCAAAGCATGATGTCGACCCTTATTCTTCGTTCAGTTGCCGCGCGATGCCGGCCAGCGCGTCATCCGCGGCCTGTCGCGCCTGGGCCTGGGCGACCCAGGCAGCCATGGCCGCCTGTCCCGCTTCGGGCAGGGTTGCGATTTCCGCGAGCGCACCGCCAGTATCGCCCGAGCGCAGCGCGGCCTCGGCCCGTGACAGGACAGCGTCCGTGCTGTCGCCGTCGCGCGGCGTGACCGAGCGCGCGCCCAGCGCGCCTTTCAGGAAATCGCCCAGCGATTTTTCCCCGTCCGAGGTGCGCGCCGACGCCAATGCAGCGCGGGCAGCCTCGGGGAAGCCGTCCATCAGTTCGGCCAGTGTCGGCACACCCTCGCCCGCCGAGGTGGCCAGCGTTTCGGGAACCTCGACGCCGCTTTCGGACAGGACCGAGAGCGGCGCGGCAAAGCTCTCGCCTGCCTGCATGGCTACCGTCATCTCGGCCAGGGCCGCGCGGGCGCGCGCCAGTTCAGCCTTGAGCGCCGCAGAGCTTTCGGCCGCGACCGCGTTGGCCGCCAGCGCTTCGATCTCCTGCCGCTGGCGGGTGATCTCGTTGCGCAGCGCCTCGAACTCACGCTCGTAGGCGGCGATGGCCTCGGGGCCGACGGCCTCGACGACAGGCGCCTTTTCCAGCGTGACGAGCCGCGCGTCGATCTCTGACAGGCGGCCGTCCAGCGCGGCCAGCGCATCGCGCAGACCGGCGGTTTCGGCGGTGGCGGCCTCGATCGAGGCGGTCAGCGGGGCAAGGTCGATCCCGCCCACGGCCGCCTCGGTCGAGTCGATCCGGGCGCCGAGCGTCTCGATCTGACCGGATTGCGAGGCCAGCGCGTCGCGTGCTTCCTGCTGGAACGGATCGGGAGCGGGTTCGGGCAGAAACGGCAGGCGGACATCGGTGAATTGCGCGGCGCCAAAGCCCAGAACTGCCGCGACAGCCCCGCCCAGAAGCATCGCGCCGAAGCCGCCCTTGCGCTCGACCACGGTCTCGCGGATGACCTCGGGCTTGGCGGCGGCGGGGGGCGGCGCAGAGGAGTCCTGCGAAGACAGCATGTCGTCCGCCTCGGCCGAGGCCACGTCATCGCCATCCTGCGCCAGCGGGATCTCGTCGGCGGCATCGCGCGCCGCGATCTCTCCGTCAGCGTCAGCGGGCCTGTCGGCCTCGGCGAAAACGGTGTCGGAATCATTGGCAGGGCTGTCCGCGCCTTCGGATACCGTATCGGACCTCTCCGGCGCCGTATCACCCGTGTCGGCGGCGGGGGCCGCATCAACCGTGTCGGCGGCCGGCTCAACCATCGGCGCGGCAGCCTCCGCGGCGGCGCCGTCGGGCTTGTCCGGCTCTGCGTCCTGCGTGACGGCGGTCACCGATTCGGTGCCTTCGGCGCCGGTTTCGACGTCGGTCTTTTCAACCGGGTCGCCGTTCGTGGTCTTGTCCCTGGTCTTCTTTGCCACCCTGAGCCACCTTTCGAACCGTATCGTCAATCCTGATAGACACCATTCGTGTCCAAAAAAGTTTACACCCTGCCGGGCTCCGCCTCAAGCCCGGCGGCAAGGCCCAGCAATTCGGCAGTCGCATCCAGCATCGCGCCCGAGTCCGGGTGCGACGCCACTCTTAGCCCCCTTATATGCGTCGTCGGGAAGGCCTTGACCACCGCTTCGCTCATGGCCGCGACAAGAAGCGGCGCTTTTATGGGCCATTTGCCGAGGATAGCGGCGCTACGTGGCGAAAAGAGCGGGGCGACGACGGGTCTTTCGCCAGCCAAGACAGCGCGCGCTGCCTCGGTCGGGTCCCGTTCCGGCTGATCGTAGATCACCGCTTCGTCCACCCTCAGTCCGGCGGCGCGCAAGCGGTCGGCCACCGCGCCCCGGCTATACGTCCCGCGCAGGTGCAGCAGCCGCCCGTCGGGGCGCATCGCGGTCAGCATCGCCACCAGCGCATCCGCGTCGCCCGAGGCAGAGCGCGCCTCCATTCCCTCGGAACGCGCCGCCCGCGCGGTCGCGTCGCCCACGGCAAAGACCGGAAGATCGGTCCGCCCGCCCAGCGCGCGCCACGCCGCCACGCCCTGTGCGCTGGTCACGATCAGCCCCGCGACACCCTCTGAATCGGGCAATGGGCCAATCGGCCGGATCTCGAGCACCGGACTGACGATGGCCTGAAACCGCGCACCTCGATCCCGCAGCGCCACCGCGAATCCCTCTGACGCCGCCTGCGGACGGGTCAGAAGAAGAAGCGGCGCTAATTCGGTCATGCCCTGAACCCGGGATTGTGAGGCAGCGTATCCGGTGGTAGCTGCTGAGGCCATGTTTCGCAACGACAAGAGCATGGCTGCCGCCCCCCTGATCCTCGGGCTGGAAAGCAGCTGCGACGATACCGCGGCCGCCGTGCTGCGCGGCCGAGCCGTGCTGTCTTCGGTCGTCATGGGGCAGAACGCCCTGCATGAGGCGTTCGGCGGCGTCGTGCCCGAGATCGCGGCCCGCGCCCATGCGGAACGGCTGGACCTTTGCGCGGAACAGGCGCTGGACGAGGCTGGCGTGACGCTGGCGCAGGTCGACGCCATCGCCGTCACCGCCGGGCCGGGGCTGATCGGCGGCGTCCTGTCAGGCGTGATGACGGCCAAGGGGCTGGCAACGGCGCTGAACGTGCCGCTGATCGGGGTGAACCACCTGGCAGGCCACGCGCTGACGCCGCGCCTGACCGACGGGCTGGCCTTTCCCTATCTCATGCTGCTGGTCTCGGGCGGACATTGCCAGTTTCTGGTTGTGCGCGGGCCGCAGGATTTCACCCGGCTGGGCGGCACGATCGACGACGCTCCGGGCGAGGCGTTCGACAAGACCGCGCGCATCCTCGGCCTGCCGCAGCCCGGCGGCCCCTCGGTCGAGGCCGAGGCGGCCATGGGCGACGAGACGCGCTTTCGCCTGCCGCGACCGTTGCTGGACCGCGAGGGCTGCGACCTGTCCTTTTCCGGGCTCAAGACCGCGATCCTGCGGCAGCGCGATTCGCTGGTCGAGGCGCAGGGCGGGCTGCACGCACAGGACCGCGCCGATCTCTGCGCGGGGTTCCAGGCGGCGGTGCGCGACGTTCTGGTGGAAAAGACGCGCCGCGCCATCGCGGCCTACCTGTCCGAAACCCCGGCCGAGCCTGCCTTTGCCATCGCGGGCGGGGTCGCGGCCAACCAGACCCTGCGCGCGGCGCTGGAGGCCCTCTGCGCCGACGCGGGCCTGCGCTTTACCGCGCCGCCGCTGGGGTTGTGCACCGACAATGCGGCGATGATCGCGTGGGCCGGTTCGGAACTGCTGGCCCTCGGCGTCACCCACGACATGACCCTTCAGGCCCGCCCCCGTTGGCCGCTGGACCGCGACGCCGCGCCACTGGTCGGCCACGGCAAGAAAGGCGCCAAGGCATGAGTGTGGCGATCCTCGGCGGCGGTGCCTTTGGCACGGCGCTGGCGGTGGCGCTGTCGGCCAACGGGCCCGTGACGCTCTGGGCGCGTGAGGCCGCGCCGCTGATCGCCACGCGGCAAAGCCCGCGCCTGCCCGGCGTCACCCTGCCCGAGACCGTCACCGTCACCGGAGACCTGGCGCAGGCGGTGAGCGCCGAGACGATCCTGCTGTCGGTGCCGATGCAGAGCCTGTCGGGCCTTTTAGCGCAGATCGACGACCCGCTGACAGGCAAGGCGCTGGTGGCCTGCTGCAAGGGGATCGACCTTGCAACGCTCGAAGGGCCTGCAGCGCTGATCGCCCATGCCAAGCCTAAGGCGACAGCCGCCATCCTGACCGGCCCCAGCTTTGCCACCGACATCGCGCACGGCCTGCCGACCGCGCTGACGTTGGCCTGCGCCAGTGAGGCGCGCGGCGCGGCGCTTCAGGCGCAACTGTCCACGGCCACTCTGCGGCTGTATCGCAGCAGCGACGTAACGGGCGCGGAACTGGGTGGTGCCTTGAAGAACGTGATCGCCATCGCCTGCGGCGCCTGCATCGGGTTGGGGCTGGGCGAGAGCGCCCGCGCCGCGCTGATGACCCGCGGTTTTGCCGAGATGACGCGCCTTGCCACGCGGCTGGGCGCGCGGGCCGAGACGCTGGCGGGCCTGTCGGGCTTTGGCGACCTTGCTCTGACCTGCACCTCGGACCACTCGCGCAACTACCGTTTCGGCCGGGCGCTGGCGCGCGGCGAGACCATCGACCCCGCCGTGACCGTCGAAGGCGCCCGCACCGCCGAGGCCGTGGTCGCCCTGGCCGAAAGGCTGGGTGTCGACATGCCCATCGCCCGCGCCGTCACTGCCATCGCCCATGACGGGCGCCCCGTTCCGCAGGCCATGCAGGACCTGCTCAACCGCCCCCTCAAGGAGGAATGAATGCTTATCGCCCTGATCGCCCATGACAAGCCCGGCCATTTGCAGATCCGCAAGGACAACCGCGACGCGCATCTCGACTATATCAAGGCGACCGGCGTCGTTTCGCAGGCCGGCCCGCTGCTGGATGCCGCCGGCGAGATGTGCGGCAGCCTGGTGATCCTCGACGTGGCCGACATGACCGCCGCCGAGGCCTGGGCCGAGGCCGACCCCTATGCCCGCGCGGGGCTGTTCGACGAGGTCAAGCTGATCGCCTGGAAGAAGGTGATCTGATGAACTACTGGCTGTTCAAGTCCGAACCCGACGCCTGGTCCTGGCAACACCAGGTGGACAAGGGCGACGCGGGCGAGGAATGGACCGGCGTACGCAACTACCAGGCGCGCAACTTCATGCGGCAGATGGGCCTCGGCGACCGGGGCTTCTTCTATCACTCGCAGACCGACAAGGCGATTGTCGGCACGGTCGAGGTGATCGCCCTGTCCCATCCCGACAGCACCACCGACGACCCGCGCTGGGACTGCGTCGACATCAAGGCGCTGGAGGCAGCGAAGACCCCGGTCACGCTGGAGACGATCAAGGCCGACCCGAGGCTGGCCGGGATGGTGCTGGTCAGGAACTCGCGCCTGTCGGTGCAGCCTGTCACCGAGGAGGAATGGCGCATCCTCTGCGGTATGGCCGGGCTCACGCCCTGACTCCTCAGCCGCGCAGAGCGGGAGGCACCCGGGACAGGTTGAGCCAGCGCAGCGCCTCGTCGCGGTCGTATGTCACCATCGCCTCGATCCCGACCGTGGCGAGCAATTGTTCATACATCCGGCCCAGGCCGAAGCCAACCTCCGATCCCGCATGGATCGCGACCCGCACGTGCAGCCCGTGCCGCTCGGTGGCGCCCTGCGCCCGGTTCCGGGTCTGCATGACATCGGCAAAACCAAGGTCGAACCCCGTGGCATCGCGCAGGTCGACAAACCCCAGTGGCTGGGCACCCGCGCCGTCGGGTGGAAAGGCCGAAAGGGACGCCGCGCTGAGATCGGCCGCCGAGACCGTCCCGCTGGCACGCACCCACCGCAACCCGAGTTCCGGGAAAGTCGAGACATCTACCGGCATTCCGTCGGGTCCACCTGCATCCTTCATGGCGACTTTTCCGAAATCGGGATACGCTGGCAAGAGCAGGTTAATCGGGAATGCAAGACATGGGGATCATTTCGGTACTCGCCGCGGCGGCCGCGGCCTGGATACTGGGCGCCGTCTGGTACATGGCGCTTGCCACCCCCTGGATGGAGGCGGCCGGCGTTCCCCGCGATGCGCAGGGCAAGCCCGCGAACGGCGCCAATCCCCTGCCTTTCGTCCTGTCGGCGCTGTGCATGCTGCTGGTGGCAGGCATGATGCGCCACATGCTGAGCATGTCGGGCATCCAAGGCGCGGGCGCCTCGGGCGTGACCGGGCTGGGTGTCGGTCTGTTCTTCATCGCGCCGTGGATCCTGATCAACAACGCCTACGCGATGCGCCCCTTCCGGCTTACGCTGATCGACGGTGGATACGCGGTGTTGGGATGCACCCTGATCGGGATCGTGCTGGGCCTGCTTTGACAGGGACAGGGTGACGGGGGGCACGGCGGCAGAGATGCTGCAAAAAACGGAAAAGGGGCCCGGACTGGACCGGAACCCCTTTTCGCCCCACGTGCTCCCACGCACCACACGCGACACCTGGATCGGGTCCGGCCCTACTGGCTCGGTTTCCTTGACCCTAGCCGCATGGCGCATCCAGAGCAAACCGGATTTGCCCGCAATTTGAGGCGATTGCCGCGGAACGGCGAGTGGGGCCGGTCGCCCGGCCCGCCGAACTCAGCCGTAGACGGCTTCCTTGCCGAAATGCTTGGTCAGCATGTAGTAGACCACGGCGCGATACTTGTTGCGCTCGGACTTGCCGTAGATCTCGACCACCTGGTTGATCGCGTCCATCAGCTCGGGGCCGTCGGCGAGGCCCAGCTTCTTGACGAGGAAATTGTTCTTGACCGTCTCAAGCTCGCCCGGCTGGCTGGCCGCCACGGTCGAGGAATCGTCATTATAGATCGCCGGGCCGCAGCCAATGGTGACCTTGGTCAGCAGCGCCATGTCCGGCTCCATCCCGCACTTGTTCTTCAGATCGTCTGCATACTTGACGATCAGCTCGTCCCGTTTTCCCATGTCCCGGCTCCCTGTCTTCGGTTTTCCTGTCGAAGGCCCTCTCCGGCCTTGCACGCATGGTTACCGGCAATCCGGCTGCTGACAACGAAAAAGGACGCCGAATTACGCCGTTTTGGCGGGATTGCCACAGCGGCTGTCGGAAAACCGCGTGCATGACCGCGCCCCGCCGCGCAGCCTGACCACAAAGGGAGACCCGCCATGACCGACCCGGATACCGTAAGCTTCACCACCATGAAGGATGGCACGCGCGAGGATTACGAGCTGCTTGCGCGGCTCGAGAAACCCTTTCTCGCGCTCACCGCCGACCGCGTTCTGGACGAATTGCGGCGCGCCGGCGAGACCTCGCTCGAAGGTTACCGGATCACGCGGCTGGATCACGGACTGCAATCCGCCACGCGCGCGGAACGGGACGGCGCCGACCTCGACTGGATCGTGGGCGCGCTGTTGCACGATATCGGCGACGGGCTGGCGCCGCAGAACCACGACCGCCTGTCGGCCGAGGTGATCCGCCCCTTCGTGCGCTGGGACGTGGCCTGGGTGGTCGAGCATCACGGCATCTTCCAGATGCTCTATTACGGCCATCACTACGGCTGGGACCGCAACGCGCGCGACCGGTTCCGCGACCACCCCTGTTTCGACAGCTGCGCCACCTTCTGCGAGCGCTGGGACCAGTCTAGTTTCGACCCCGATTACGACAGCCTGCGGCTGGAGCATTTCGAACCGATGGTGCGCGCGGTCTTCGGTCGAAAGGCGCATGATCCGGCGGTGATCCGCGAGGGGTTCGTCTCTGCCCTGCCGGCGTGACCGGCCAAAAGGGTTGATTTGCGTCGCCCGGGACCGCACCATGCGAACATGCGAATGTTTGCAACCAATGCAGGCGCGCATGTCATCTCAGGGAGGAGACGCATGAATATCCTGACGAAACTGACGGCCATGCTGGCTGCCGCGCTGCTGTTCGTCGCGGCCTTTGCCGCGCCGTCCTTCGCCGAAGGCTATGGCAAGCAGAAGGTGGTCTATCACATCAACTATGACGGCGGATCCGAGTCGAAGGCCTACAAGGGTGCGCTGCGCAACATCCAGAACCATATCAACGCAGTCGGCGCGGAGAACATCGAGGTCCGGGTCGTGTTGCATGGCAATGGCGTGGACCTGCTTAAGAACGCAAAGTCCGACGAGGGACTGAAAGGCACCGTGACCTCGCTGAAGGGTCAGAAGGTGGCGTTCAACGTCTGCAACAACACGCTGGTGGGCCGCAAGATCAGCTACGAGAACGACCTCTACGATGTCTGGGACAGCGACATCGTGCCGTCGGGCGTGGCCGAACTGTCCAAGCTGCAAATGGAAGGCTTTACCTACATCAAGCCCTGACCACGGCGGACAGGAAACGAAAAAGGCCCGGCGATCCCGGGCCTTTGCTATTCCGGGAGGGTCCGGGCGTGCAAGGAAACACCGTTTGGTTCGCCGGAATGGTCGTCGATCCCGGCGAGATCGGCCACCAACCGGCAGGCGCCCTCCGCTACCAGGCCGACTTGCCGTTGACGAGGTTCTCGAGGTCCATCCGCAACCCGTCCTCGATCCGGGGCGTGCGGCCGGGACCCTGCTCGGCGCTGCCAAAGTTCTTGCGGTACTGGTTCGGCGACACGCCTAGCCGACGGGCAAAGGCCCGACGCATCGACGTGGTCGTGCCGAACCCGGCCTTGAATGCGATCATCTCCATCCTCTGGGTCGACACTTCAAGCAGGCGCCGGGCGATGTTCAGTCGCACGTCCTCGATATACTGCGACAGGGTCGTTCCGGTGACCGCCGCGAAACGCCGACCAAGCGACCGCTTGCTCATTCCGGCAACCGTCGCGAGGCTTTCGAGCGAAAGATCCCCACCCGGGTCTTCCCATATCCGTGATTGGACCTTCCGTATCTGCGGATCCTCAGTCGCCTCGGCCAACAACTGCGAACTGAACTGGGATTGCCCGCCATCCCGTCGCAGGACCAGCACCATGAACCGCGCGATATCGAGGGCAAGCGCGCGGCCCTGGTCCCTTTCGATCAAGGCCAGCGCAAGGTCCACGCCCGCCATCATCCCGGCCGAGGTCCAGAACTTGCCAGATTGGACAAAGATGGCGTCCCTGTCGACTTCCGTGGCCAGCCCGGGTTCGGACTGAAGCCGCATCGCTTCCAGCCAATGCGTCGCGATCTTGCGCCCCTCGACGACGCCGGACGACAGCAGCACCGTCGAGCCGGTGCAGACCGAGCCCATGCGCGCGCAGCGCGGCTCGAGGCGCTGCAACCACGCCAGCAGCGCCGCGTCTTCCGAGGCGGCAAAGCAGCCCGGGCCGCCTGCGACCAGAAGCGTGTCGATGCGGTCGGGCAGATCGGCACAGCTGCATGTCGGCTCCAGCTTCAGAAAGCCGCCGGCGACCGGGACAGGCACCCCGTCGACCGAGGCGGTGATCGGTTGGTAAAGCCGCTGTCCGGTCAGGAAATTCGCCAGCCCGAAGACCTCGAGCGGGCCTGACACATCGACCGAAGCGACCTGCGGATACACCAGCATCACGACGAACCGGGGGGCGGAAAGAAGATCGCGGCCATTCATTAACTGCACTTCGTTTATTGGTTTTGAAATAAACTTGCACAAATCATAACCGGCTCGATGCGTCAGCCAACCTTTTTTCGGCAGAACGCTTGACGCCAAAGTAAAGACACTTGCTGCCAAACGGGCTTCGGGCGCTTCGCGGAAATCGCCCGTCGTGACATCGTCGATTCCCATTGAACGTCGATATTGCGGATTGGAGTGCGCTGTGGAGACCTCCGCATTGCTGACCTACATGGCGACGCTGGCGGCGCTTACCCTCACTCCGGGGCCTCTCGTGGCCGTGATGGCCGCACGCGCCGCAAGCGCGGACCGGTCCGGGGCCTGTGCACTGGCCGTCGGTATCTGCCTGGGCGACATCCTAGTCATCGTCGCGATCTGTGCCGGCCTAGGCATCTGGCTCGAGGCGCGCCCGGAAGTCTTCGATTTCTTCAAGTATGCCGGCATCGGGTTTCTATTGTTGATCGCCCTCCGCATGTGGCGCAGCACACAGGTGTCGACGGATCATCCTGCCGGTGTAACCGGCATCATCGCGTCCGGCCTTGCCGGGTTGTCAATCTGCCTGAGCAGCCCCCAGACCCTTGTGATCTACCTGGTACTGCTTCCGCAGGTCACCGACATCACGAGGATCGGCATGGCCGAACTGATTCCGCTTGTCCTTGCCACCTCGGTCGCGCTGTTCGGCGTGTTCCTCGTGGTGATCCTCATGGCCGAGATCATCCAGCGGGCCTTGAGGTCGGCAGCCGGTGTCGCCGTCTGGAGCCGGGTCATGTCGTCGTCGGTGGCGCTTTCGGCCGTCTGGATCGGCCTGCAGTAGACCAACCCGCCAAGCGGACCCGATCCGCAACCCTTCGCCGGGCGAAGGTATCCGGCCCCCGGGACCCTCGTCGGCGCACGGGACATATGGACATCGCCTTGGCGCGAAACCCGGCACGCCAGCCCTGCGCCTGGGCGCCCTTGTTTCACGGGCTTCTGCCCGCGCTCTTTTCGCCAAAGGAAAAGGCGGCGCCCGCATCGGGACGCCGCCTTGTCTTTCTCGATCCTCGCGCCGCCACGCGGGCGGTGCCCGCAAGACCGGTCAGTAGCGGTAGTGCTCGGGCTTGAACGGGCCTTCGGGCGTCACGCCGATATACGAAGCCTGCTCGGTCGAAAGCTGCGTCAGTTTCACGCCGATCCGCGCCAAGTGCAGGCGGGCGACCTTTTCATCCAGATGCTTCGGCAGGATGTGCACGCCGTTGGCATAGTCGTCGCCCTTGGTCCAAAGCTCGATCTGCGCCAGCACCTGGTTGGTAAAGCTGGCCGACATCACGAAGGACGGATGCCCGGTGGCGTTGCCGAGGTTCAGCAGGCGGCCTTCGGACAGCAGGATGATCCGGTTGCCCGAGGGCATCTCGATCATGTCCACCTGTTCCTTGATGTTGGTCCACTTGTGGTTCTTAAGCGCGGCGACCTGGATCTCGTTGTCGAAATGGCCGATGTTGCCGACGATGGCCATGTCCTTCATCGCGCGCATGTGCTCGATGCGGATCACGTCCTTGTTGCCGGTCGTGGTGATGAAGATGTCGGCGGTGTCGATCACGTCTTCGAGCGTGATGACCTCGTAGCCATCCATCGCCGCCTGGAGCGCGCAGATCGGATCGACCTCGGTCACTTTCACGCGGGCGCCGGCACCGCTCAGGCTGGCGGCCGAACCCTTGCCCACGTCGCCATAACCGCAGACCACGGCGACCTTGCCCGCCATCATCGTGTCGGTGGCGCGGCGGATGCCGTCGACCAGCGATTCCTTGCAGCCATACTTGTTGTCGAACTTCGACTTGGTGACGCTGTCATTGACGTTGATCGCCGGGAAGGGCAGCTGGCCCTTCTTGTGCAGCTCGTAAAGGCGATGCACGCCGGTCGTGGTTTCCTCGGACACGCCCTTGATCGCCTCGCGCTGCTTGGTGAACCAGCCCGGGCTGGCCTCCAGCCGCTTCTTGATCTGGTTGAACAGGCAGACCTCTTCCTCGGAAGTGGGCACGGCGATCAGCTCGGTCTCTCCGGCTTCGACCCGCGCACCCATCAGGATATACAGGGTCGCGTCGCCGCCGTCGTCGAGGATCATGTTGCAGGTGCCACCCTCGCCGCCGAACTGGAAGATCTTGTCGGTGTAGGTCCAGTAATCCTCCAGCGTCTCGCCCTTGATGGCAAAGACCGGCGTGCCGCCGGCCGCGATGGCCGCCGCCGCGTGGTCCTGCGTCGAGAAGATGTTGCACGAGGCCCAGCGCACATCGGCGCCCAGCGC
This sequence comes from Thetidibacter halocola, assembly GCF_018224955.1. Classification (GTDB taxonomy): domain Bacteria; phylum Pseudomonadota; class Alphaproteobacteria; order Rhodobacterales; family Rhodobacteraceae; genus Thetidibacter; species Thetidibacter halocola. The sequence continues at coordinate 462,520 of NZ_JAGTUU010000002.1, read as the reverse complement.
CTTGAGCGTTTCGATCAGGACGGCGGTCTGGATCGTCATGTGCAGCGATCCGGCGATCTTCGCGCCCTTCAACGGCTTGCTGGCTCCGTATTCCTCGCGCAGCGCCATCAGGCCCGGCATCTCGGTCTCGGCAATGTCCAGTTCCTTGCGCCCATAATCGGCAAGCGAAAGGTCTTTAACGATATAGTCGGTGCTCATAACGGCGTCTCCCTTGGAATAATCCGGTTGGTTTGGCGTTAGCAGCTTTGATTTGGCCGGACAATGGCACCGCATGGAGACGGTGTGTTTTTCCTGTCGTGCGCTTTGAGGATCGGCACGAATGCGTTAGCATTATGCGTCAGCCATTTCAGACATAGGTCATCCCCATGAAATTCGTTCAGGCAAGTCTTTCCCTCGCCCTCCTCCTCGCCGCCGCAGGCCCGCTTGCGGCACAAGAGATCGTCGCCAGCTACTACGCGGCGCTGGGCGCGCAGGATTATCACAACTCGCGCGGCGCGCGGCTGGGCAACTTCGCCGCGGTGATCCAGCAGGACCGCGCCAACTTTCACCGTTTCGGCTGGCGCGACCCGCAGGACGAGGGCGACCCGATCTTTGGCAGCCGCGAGATGCGGTCCAGGATACCGGAATTGTTTGACGCGGGCGACAACGGCTGGTGGACGCGCCAGCCGCTGCGCGTGCCAACCGGCCGGCCACTGGATGCAGAGGTGCTGGTGTTCATCTGCGCCACCCGCGGCAGGATCTCGTACATCATCGTCGACCATGCGAATGGCGACGGGCACAGGGGTTGCTGATTACCTTGTGGGCACGGGCCGTACGGTGCCGGAAGTGGGATGCAAACGGCAAGGCGTCCTGCTAAGGCTTCGGAACGCAACAAGAGGATCCGACCTTGCCCACACCACCCCGCGCCTGGCAACGCATGCTGTCGGGCCGCCGGCTGGACCTGCTGGACCCGACGCCGGTGGACATCGAGATCGCAGACATCGCGCATGGGCTGGCCTTTGTCGCCCGCTGGAACGGACAGACGCGCGGTGACTATGCCTATTCCGTGGCGGAGCACTCGCTGCTGGTGGAGACGCTGTTCGGGCGGCTCTGCCCGAATGCCACCGCGGCTGAACGGCTGACCGCGCTGCTGCACGACGCACCCGAATACGTGATCGGCGACATGATCAGCCCGGTCAAGGCCGCGGTCGGACCGGGATACGAGGAACTGGACAAACGGCTGTCGGCGGCGATCCACATCCGCTTCGGCCTGCCCGCCGTGACGCCGGCGAAACAGAAGAAGCAGATCAAGAAGGCCGACCGCATCAGCGCCTGGATGGAGGCGACGCAGATCGCCGGGTTCACCGAGGCCGAGGCCGACCGCTTTTTCGGGCGGCCGGATGCCGGTGTCACGCAGGGCCTGGCAATCCGCCTGCGCCCGCCAGTCGAGGCGCGCGAGGAATACACCACCCGCCACGCCGAATTGCTGGCGCAGCTATGATCGCCGTTCGCAGCATGCAGGCCCGCGATGTCGCCGACTGCGTCGCCATCGTGAACCACATCATCGCCCTTGGCGGGTCAACCGCCTACGAGACGCCCTTTTCCGGGGATGGGTTCGCGGCGCATTACCTGGGCGAACCGCCGGTCAGCAATGTCGTACTGCGAGGTGAGCGGATCGTCGGCTTCCAGGCCGCGTTCGATGTCGGCGACGGGCATTATTCCATCGGCAGCTTCACGGACCGCCGCGCCCCGGTGCGCGGCGCCGGGCGGGCGCTGTTCGACAAGACGCTGGCCGACTGCCGGGCGCGGGGCGGCGTCGCCATCCTGGCCAAGATCACCGCCGACAACGCCGCGGGGCTGGCCTATTACCGGCGCATGGGCTTCGAGGACTGGCAGGTCTGGCCGAATGACCACACCCGTCAGGACGGGTCGATGGTGGACCGCATCGTCAAGCGGTTCGCCCTGTAGCCCTCCGCTCAGCGCGGCGAGCGCTTGGCGAGGATGCGTTGCAGCGTACGGCGGTGCATGTTCAGGCGACGCGCGGTTTCCGAGACGTTGCGGTCGCACAGTTCATAGACCCGCTGGATGTGTTCCCAGCGCACGCGATCCGCGCTCATCGGGTTTTCCGGCGGCGGCGGCAGGTCGTCGGTTTTGCACAACAGGGCGTTCACGATGTCGGTGGCGTCGGCGGGCTTTGACAGATAGTCGGTCGCCCCGATCTTGACCGCCGCGACGGCGGTGGCGATCGCGCCGTAGCCGGTCAGCACCACCACCCGGGAATCCGGCCGCTTGTCCCGCAGCACCTCGACCACGTCGAGACCGTTGCCATCCTCCAGCCGCAGGTCGACCACCGCATAGGCCGGCGGCCGGGCAGTGGCGATGGCGGTGCCGGCGGCGACCGATCCGGCCGTCTCGACCTCGAAGCCGCGCTTTTCCATCGCCTTGGCGAGTCGTTTCAGAAAAGGTTCGTCGTCATCGACCAGAAGCAGCGACCTGTCATCGCCTAGATCATCAACCGCGCGTTCCGACAAAACTTTTCCTCCCGGCCATCTGCCTGTTCGGGAAAGTATTAGTCTGCGGGCGGGCAGTGGTCAAACGCCATGTCAATGCGTCACTGTGCCGATGCGTCGATGAAACAGGCGGTGCGGTCGGCCATTTCCTGCGGCGTCGCCTCGCGCCGGAAGTAATCGACGAAGCCGACCTCCGGCAGGACCAGATAGGTGAAGGTCGAATGGTCGACGAGATAGTATTCGTCGCTCTTGTCCTGCGCGTTGTAATAGGTCCGGTAGGCCTGGCTGGCGGCCTTGACCTGTTCGGCGCTGCCGGTCAGCCCCACCATCTTCGGATGGATGTTTGCAGAGAAATCGCCCACCGCGTCGGGCGTGTCGCGGTCCGGGTCGATCGAGACGAAGACCGGTGTCACGCTGTATCCGCGCTCTGCCAGAAGGTCGACCGCATCGGCGTTGCGCACCGTGTCGAAGGGACAGACATCGGGGCAGAACGTGTAACCGAAATAGATCAGCGACGGCTCGGTGATGACGTCGGCATCGGTCACGGTCTGTCCCTGCGCGTTCACCAGTTCGAAAGGCCCGCCGATCTCGCCCGCCACGGCGCCCTGTCGGCACTGGGCAAAGGCGTCTTCGGGCTTGCCGCCCGAGGTGATGAACCAGACACCGCCCACGAGGGCGAGGATCGCGACGCTTGCGGAAAGGGCTGCCAGCCGGGTCATGGTCTCTCCATATCTGTCGTTGAATGCGCGTCGGGCGGGACATAACAATGACAGCAGGGCATTCAAGCGGGACGAAAAGGCGCAGGCGTGTCGGATATCGGTCTGATCGGCGAACACGAACGCAGCAACTGGATCCGGTTGCGCACCATGATCCTGTTGCGCTGGTTCGCCATCATCGGCCAGCTGATCGCGATCACGGTGGCGCAGCAGCTGTATAACCTGCGGCTGGAACTGGGGCTATGTTACCTCGCCGTCGGCGTCTCGGTCGTGGGCAACCTGATCGCCATCTTCGTCTTTCCGGAAAACAAGCGCCTTTCCGAGACGGAAAACTTCCTGATGGTCATGTTCGACCTGCTGCAGCTGTGTTTCCTGCTGTATCTGACGGGCGGTCTGCACAATCCGTTCTCGCTGCTGGTGCTGGGGCCGGTCACGGTGTCGGCGGCCGTGCTCTCGCTGCGCTCGACCCTGATCCTGGGGGTGACGGCCTTCCTGCTGGTGACGGGGATGGTCTATTACCACCTGCCGCTGCGGACAGAGCAGGGGTTCATCCTGCGTATCCCCGACATCTTCATCTTCGGGCAATGGGTGGCGATCAGCATCGCGCTGGCCTTCATCTCGATCTACGCCCGCCGCATCACGCGCGAGATGCATTCCATGTCGAATGCGCTTGCCGCGACGCAGATGGCGCTGGCCCGCGCGCAGAAGCTGAACGACCTGGGCGGGGTGGTGGCGGCGGCGGCGCATGAGCTGGGCACGCCGCTGGCGACGATCAAGCTGACCTCGTCCGAACTGGCCGAAGAACTGGAGGACCGGCCCGAACTGCGCGAGGACGCGCTGCTGATCCGCGAGCAGGCCGACCGCTGCCGCGATATCCTGCGCAGCATGGGGCGGGCGGGCAAGGACGACCTGCACATGCGGCAGGCGCCGCTGGTCGAGGTGATCCGCGAGGCGGCCGAGCCGCACCAGGGCCGCGGCAAGGAGATCCTGATCGAGGAAGGCCCCGGGCCCGGCGGCGAACCCGGCCAGCCGCAGATCCTGCGCCGCCCCGAGATCATCCACGGCCTGCGCAACCTGGTGCAGAACGCCGTCGATTTCGCCCGCTCGACCATCTGGGTCGAGGCGATCTGGACCGACGACGTGATCTCGATCCGCATCCTGGACGACGGGCAGGGATTTCCGCCGCACCTGATCGGGCGCATCGGCGACCCCTTCGTGCGCAAGCGCCGCAGTGAAAGCGAACGCCGTGCCCGGCCGGAATACGAGGGCATGGGACTGGGCCTGTTCATCGCCAAAACGTTGTTGGAGCGGACGGGCGCCGAACTGAGCTTTGCCAATGGCGCCGACCCGTTCCTGCCCGCGGCGGAACAGGGCGCACGCCGCGGCGCCGTGGTCGAGGTGGTCTGGCCGCGCAGCCGGATCGTTCCCGAACCGCATGTGCCAGGAAGCCTCATCGGGCAGAACCAGCCCATCGAAATATGAAGGTTGGGCCTGCCTATTAACCCGGGATTAACCAATCCTCCGCAGGCTGCGGGAGGGATGATACGACAGGGGCAGGCAGTGACCGAAGCAACAGCGCTTTTCGTGGGCGTTCTGACAGGGCTCTGCACAATGGTCGCTGCATGGTTCCTGCTGCGATCGCGACCCGCAGGCCCGGCGGAGCATGGAACCAGCGACCATGATCCGGAAATCCTGCTGCGCGACGGGATCGTGATCGACAGCGCCCCTGGCCTGGGCGCCTTCCTTGGTCTTGGAACACTGGTCGGCGTCGACTGGGCCGATCTGTCGCGGACCCTTTCGCAGCATTTCGACGGTGTGCCACGCGCCCTGCCGAGCGAAACCGGGCGATTTGCGGCCCTTGCCGATGCAGAGGGATGGCTGTCCATCACGCCAGAGGCCGACCGCCACCGGATCGCCCTGCACATGGGCGGGCTGTCGTGCGACACCGCCCATCCCAGCCCGATCAACGGCATCGAATTCCGTCGCATGAGCGCCGTCTGCGACGCGGCACCGACACCGGTCTGGCTGACCAATGAAACCGGCGTCGTCCTGTGGCGCAACGCGGCCTGCACCGAACTTGTCGCCGAGGCCGGCCTCAGGGATCCGATGGCCAGCCCCCTGCTTCTGCCCGAAGGCGGCGACCGCAGCGAAGCACCGGTTCGTGTCAATGTCGACCTGACCGACGGCAGCCGCCGCTGGTACGAAGTCGCGATCCGCCAGACGGATCTTGGCCTTCTGCATTTCGCGGTCAGCATCGACAACCTGGTCGAGGCAGAGCTGGCGCAGCGTAACTTCGTCCAGACCCTGACCAAGACTTTCGCCCATCTGCCCATCGGCCTTGCCGTGTTCGACCGCGACCGCCGTCTGGTGCTGTTCAATCCCGCGCTGGTCGACCTGACGCGCTTGCCGGTGGATTTCCTGTCGGCGCGTCCGAACCTGATGTCTTTTTTCGACCACATGCGGGAAAACCGCATGATGCCGGAACCCAAGAACTACGTGTCCTGGCGCGAACGGCTGACAGAGGTGGTTTCCGCCGCCCGCGACGACCGCTATTGCGAGACATGGAACTTGCCCTCGGGGCTGACCTACAAGATCACCGGCCGGCCGCACCCGGACGGGGCCGTCGCCTTCCTGATCGAGGACATCAGCGCCGAGATCACGCTGACGCGCCGGTTCCGATCGGAACTGGAAATGACGCAATCGGTCATCGATTGCTTCGAGGACGCGGTGGCCGTGTTCTCGCAGCTGGGTATTCTGACCTTCTGCAACCGGGCCTTCCGCGAGATGTGGAAATGCGATCCGGACAGCGCCTTTGTCGAGATGTCGATCGCCGACGCCACCGCGGGCTGGCAGCGGGATTGCGCCCCCAACGCGGCGTGGCCCGACCTCGAGGACTTCGTGCTGACTCTGCGCGACCGGTCGGCCTGGACTTTCTCGCTCCGCCTCAAGAGCGGAGGTCAGCTGCTGTGCACCGTCGAGCCGGTTTCGGCCGGGGCGACCATGGTCCGCTTCAGCGGCCAGCCGGTCAAGGCACTGCCGGCGCCCGAACCAGCCGTGGCGGATCAGGCGACCTAGCGGCTTCGGCCCTTGCAGCGACCGGCCCTGACAGTATCTTCGGCCCATGTCCGCACAAAGCCTGATCCTGACCGGCCCTGACCATACCTGCCACCTGGCGGAACGCCTGGCGCCGTGCCTGGCGCCGGGCGACGTGCTGCTGCTGTCGGGCGGGATCGGCGCCGGCAAGACGCATTTCGCCCGCTGCCTGATCCGCGCGCTTCAGACCGTCCCCGAGGATGTGCCCTCGCCCACCTTCACGCTGGTGCAGGAATACGACACGCGGGCCGGATCGGTCTGGCATGCGGACCTCTACCGCCTCGGCTCTGCCGACGAGATCATCGAACTGGGCCTGGCAGAGGCGTTCGAGACGGCGATCTGCCTGGTCGAATGGCCTGACCGGCTGGGCAACCTGGCACCGCCCGACGCACTGCACCTGCATTTCACCCCGCTGGAGGAAGAGACACGGCGGCTGGACCTGTCATGGACCGGGACGCGCTGGGATTCGCTGGTTCCGGGCCTCGCGGCATGACCGGTTTCCTCGCCACAGCCGGATGGGCCGGCGCACAGGCCGAACCGTTGGCGGGCGACGCCTCGGCCCGCCGCTACACGCGCCTGCACCGTGGCGCCGAGACCGCGATCATGATGCAGGATCCCGAGGGCGACGTGGCACTTTTCGCGCGGCTGGCGCGGCACCTGACCGGTCTGGGCCTGAGCGCGCCGCGTGTCCTGGCCCAGGCGCCCGGCCTCTTGCTGCTCGAGGACCTTGGCGACGGGCTGATCGCCCGGCTGGCCACCGATCCCGAAACCGAGCGCGGCCTTTATCTTGCGGCGACCGACGCACTGGTGGCCTTGCACCGCCATCCGCCGCCCGCCGGTCTGCCCGTGGCCAGCGCCGAACGGCTGGCCGAAATGATCGACCTCGCCTTTACCCACTACGCTGACCGGCCCGAGGCGCTGCCCGACGCTCAGGCGGCCTTCCTGCCGCTGCTGACGGCACATGCCCTGCCCGCCGACGTGATGATCCTGCGCGACTACCACGCCGAGAACATCCTACTCCTGCCGGAGCGGACGGGCGCGGCGCGCGCCGGGCTGCTGGATTTCCAGGATGCCCTGGCGGGGCACCGGGCCTATGACCTTGCCTCACTGCTGCGGGACGCCCGACGCGACGTTGGCGAGGCAACGGCCGAGGCCTGCATCGCGCACTACCTGCGCGAAACCGGCCATGACGAAGCGGCATTCCGCACGTCTCTGGCGGTGCTGGGCGTGCAGCGCAACACCCGCATCCTGGGCGTGTTCGCCCGGCTCGCCACGCGCGGCAAGCCGCATTACCTCGACCTGATCCCGCGAGTTTGGGATCATCTCCAGGTTGACCTTCGCCATCCCGCCCTGACGCCGGTGCACGCCCCGTTGGCCACCCTGCCCGAACCCGATTCCGCCCACCTGAACAGGCTGCGCCAGACATGCCCGACGCCGTGATGCTCTTTGCCGCCGGGTTCGGGACGCGCATGGGCGAGTTGACCCGGTCGCGCCCAAAGCCCCTGATCGAGGTCGCAGGCCGCCCCCTGCTGGACCACGCCCTCGCCCTGACCGAGGGCATCCCGACCCGCGTCGTGAACGCCCACTACCAAGCCGGACAGATCGCCGCGTATCTGCAAGGCAGTGGAATCGCCGTGTCGGTCGAGGAGCCGGATATCCTCGACACCGGTGGCGGTTTGCGTCACGCGCTTCCGATGCTGGGTAACGGCCCTGTATACACGCTGAATACCGATGCTGTCTGGTCTGACGACAGCGCCCTGCGGCTGTTGGCACGCGCCTGGGAACCGGCGCGGATGGATGCGCTGCTGCTTTGTGTGCCGCTGACGCGCGCCGTGGGGCGCAAGGGAGGTGGCGATTTCACGCTGGGCATGGACGGTAGGCTGAGTTGGGGTGGCGACATGGTCTATACCGGCGCGCAGATCCTCAAGATGGACCGCCTCCACGTCATCGGCGAGCGGGCCTTTTCGCTGCGACTCCTCTGGCAGGCCATGGCCGAGGATGGGCGGCTGTTCGGCCTGCCCTATCCTGGCCATTGGTGCGACGTGGGCCACCCCGAGGGCATCGCGCTGGCCGAAAGGATGCTGCCCGATGTTTAACACGCCCGGCCCCCGACTGTTCCACCTGCCCTGCGGCGTGGATTTTCCCGCCGAACTGGTCGCGGGCCTGCGTGGTCGCATGGCAGGACAGCCGCCCGAGGCGATGGCGCGCGTGACGCTGTTCGTCAACTCTGACCGGATGCGGAAGGCGGTGCGCGCCGCCTTCGATTCCGGCCCCCCCGCGCTGTTGCCGCGCATCCGGCTGGTCACGGATCTGGCCGACCCGCTGGACATGGCCGACCTGCCGCAAGCCGTGCCGCCGCTGCGCCGCCGCCTGGAACTGGCCGGCCTCGTGGCGCGTCTAATCGCGCAAGACCGGACGCTGGCCGCCCGCGCCGCGGTGTTCGACCTGGCCGACAGCCTTGCCACGTTGCTGGACGAAATGCAGGCCGAGGGCGTCCCGCCCGAGATCATCGCCGCGCTGGACGTGTCCGACCAGTCGGGCCACTGGGAACGCGCGCTGCGCTTCATCACGATCGTCCAGCAGTATTTCGAGGCCGATGCCGAACCCGACGCGGGGGGGCTTGCCCGGATGGCGCTGGACCGGTTGCTGACCCGCTGGCAGACGGCGCCACCCGAAGGTCCGGTGGTCGTCGCGGGCTCGACCGGGTCGCGCGGCACGACCCATGCCCTGATGCGGGCCGTCGCCTGCCTGCCGCAAGGGGCGGTCGTGCTGCCCGGCTTCGACACGCATATGCCCGAGGCCGTGTGGCAGGGCCTGACCGACGCGCTGACCGGCGAGGATCACCCGCAGTTCCGCTATGCGAAGCTGATGCGCGACCTTGAACTCGGCCCGGCCCTCGTCGCGCCCTGGACCGCCATGCAAGCCCCCGCGCCCGACCGCAACCGCACCCTGTCGCTGGCCCTGCGCCCGGCGCCGGTGACGCATCAATGGCTGGCCGAGGGGCCAGACCTGCCCGACCTGCCACAAGCCATGGCCGGCGTCACCCTGCTGGAGGCACCCGGACCGCGCGACGAGGCGACCGCCATCGCCCTGCGCCTGCGGCAGGCCGCCGAACGGGGCGAGAGCGCGGCGCTGATCACCCCCGACCGGATGCTGACCCGGCAGGTGACCTCGGCGCTGGACCGCTGGGGCATCGTGCCCGATGACAGCGCGGGCATCCCGGCGCAACTCACCGCGCCGGGGCGGCTGCTGCGGCACGTGGCGGCGCTGTTCGCCGCGCCCCTGTCTGCCGAGGCGCTGCTGACACTGCTGAAACACCCGCTCTGCCACAGCGGCGCAGACCGGGGCCCACACCTGCTGGCCACGACCGCGCTGGAACTGCGCATCCGCAAGAAGGGCTGGGCCTATCCGCGCCCCGACGCGCTGCGCGCCTGGGGCGTGGTCAGCGAACGCGCGGATTGGGCGGACTGGGTCGCCGACACGTTCCTGGACCACCGGACCGCCGGCGACCTGCCGCTGGCAGACTGGGTCGAGCGGCACATGGCGCTGGCCGAGGGCATCGCGGGCGGGCCTGCGGGCGGCTCCGGCACCCTGTGGAACGAGGCGGCGGGCCGGCTGGTGCGCCGGGTCATGGACGACCTTCGGGCCGAGGCGGGCTATGGCGCCGAGATGACCGCGCGCGACTATGCCGACATCTTCGGCGCGGTCCTGTCGCGCGAGGAGTTGCGCAACCGCGACGCCAGCCACCCCGACATCCGCATCCTCGGCACGCTGGAGGCGCGGGTGATGGGGTCCGACCTGATGATCCTCGCCGGGCTGGCCGAAGGCGGCTGGCCCGACCTGCCCGGCGCGGACCCGTGGCTGAACCGCAAGATGCGGGCGGATGCGGGGCTGCTGCTGCCGGAACGGCGGGTCGGCCTGTCGGCACATGACTTTCAGCAGGCGGCGGGCGCGCGCGAGATCTGGCTCAGCCGCGCGCTGAAATCGGACGACGCGGAAACCGTGCCCTCGCGTTGGCTCAACCGGCTGGTGAACCTGCTGTCCGGTCTGCCGCAACGGGACGGGCCCGCGGCACTGCACCAGATGCGCGCACGCGGCGCCGACTGGCTGGCGCTGGCCCGCGCATCCGAGGCGCCGATCCCCACTCCGCGCGCGCCGCGCCCGGCCCCTGCGCCCCCCCTGGCGGCGCGCCCGCGCGAATTGCCCGTGACCGCGATCCGCAAGCTGATTCGCGACCCCTACGCGATCTATGCCCGCTACATCCTGGGCCTGCGCGAACTCGACCCGCTGATGCGCCCGCCCGACGCGCTGCTGCGCGGGATCCTCGTGCATGACGTGATGGATCGCTTCATAAAGGAAACCGTGACCCAGCCCGACAGGCTGACACCAGAGTCCCTGATGCAGGCGGTAGAGGCCGTGATCGGCGACCCCGAGAACCTGCCCTCGCCCACCACGCGCATCCTCTGGGCCGCGCGGCTGGGCCGCGTCGCGGACTGGTTCACGGAGACCGAACGCGCGCGGCAGGCGCAGGCCACCCCCGCGGGCTACGAGATCGAGGGCAAGGCCGGGATCCCGGCGCTGGGCTTTACCCTGACCGCCAAGGCCGACCGGATCGACATCGACGACCGGGGCGGCGCACATCTCTATGACTACAAGACCGGCGCGGCCCCCACCCCGCCGCAACAAGAGAAATTCGACAAGCAACTGCTGCTCGAGGCGGCGATGCTGGAACAGGGCGGCTTTGCCCCGCTGGCGCCGCGCCACGTGGCCGCCGCGACCTATATCTCGCTGGCCCCCGGCGATCCGAAAGAAGTGCCCGCGCCGCTGGAGGCCATGCCGCCGGCAGACGTCTGGCGCGACTTCACAGCGCTGATCGCCGCCTATGCCGACGCGGCCAAGGGCTATACCGCGCGGCGCGCCTTGCAGAAGGACAGCGACCGCGCCGATTACGACCATCTCAGCCGGTTCGGCGAATGGGATGTGACCGATTTTCCGGAAACGCAGGGGATGGACTGATGCGGGACGAGGCGACGCAGAGACAGGTCGAAGCGGCGCATCCCGGTCAGTCCACCTGGCTTGCCGCGAATGCCGGGTCGGGCAAGACGCGCGTCCTGACCGATCGCGTGGCGCGGCTGCTGCTGGAAGGCGTCCTGCCAGAGCACATCCTGTGCCTGACCTACACCAAGGCCGCCGCGACCGAGATGCAGAACCGTCTGTTCCGCCGCCTCGGCACCTGGGCGATGCTGGGCGCCGACGCCCTGCGGGACGAGTTGCGCGGGCTGGGCGTGGAAACCGCCTTGTCCGACGATTTTCTGCGGCAGGCTCGCACGCTGTTCGCCCGCGCGATCGAGGCGCCGGGCGGGCTGCGCATCCAGACGATCCATTCCTTCTGCGCCTCGCTCTTGCGGCGTTTCCCGCTCGAGGCCGGGGTCAGCCCGCAATTCACCGAGATGGAGGACCGCGCCGCCGAACTCTTGCGCGCCGAGATCCTCGAACGCATGGCCGACGGACCCGAGGCGCCGTTGGTCGCGGCCATCGCCCCGCAGGTTTCGGGCGACGACACCGAAAAGCTGCTGCGGGACATCACCGGGCGGCGCGCGGCCTTTCTGGCCGACCGCACCGAGCAGGATATCCGTGCGGCCTATGGTCTACCGCCGGATTTCGACGCGGCGGCGCTGGCGGGCCGGGTCTTTCTGGGGGGCGAGGACGCTCTTTTCGTGAGCCTGGTTCCGCTTCTGCGTGGCAGCGGCGTGAACGACCAGAAGGTGTCCGACGCACTGGCGGGCGTGACCGGCACGGATGCCGCGGCGCTCTCCGCGCTGGAAGCGGCAGTGCTCACGCAGGCGGGCACCATACGCAAGAACATGCCCGCCAAGGCCTTGCGCAGCGCCAACCCGGACCTGTGCGAGCGGTTCGACCAGCTTTGCACCCGCGTCGAAGAGGCCCGCAGCCTGCGCCTCGCCCTGGCCGCGTCCGAGCGCGACATCGCCCTGCACCGTTTCGCCCGCGCCTTCCTGCCGCTTTACGAGGCGGAAAAGCAGACCCGCGGGCTGCTGGATTTCGACGACCTCATTCTGCGCGCGCGTGACCTGCTGTCGGACCCGCGCGTGGCGGAATGGGTGCTGTATCGGCTGGATGGAGGCATCGACCATATCCTTGTCGACGAGGCGCAGGATACCGCGCCCGTCCAATGGCAGGTGATCGAGCGGCTGGCACAGGAATTCACCGCGGGGATCGGCGCCCGCGCCGACACCCGCCGCACGATCTTCGTCGTCGGCGACAAGAAACAGTCGATCTACAGTTTCCAGGGGGCGGACCCTTCGGAATTCGATCGGATGCGCGAGGATTTCCGCGCCCGCCTTGCCGCCACCGACGCGCCGCTGGTGGATGCCGCCCTGCTGCATTCCTTCCGCTCGGCCGAACCGATCCTGCGGCTGGTGGACAACACCTTTCCCGACGCGGTCGAGGCGGGCTTCACCCCAGACCAGACTCATATCGCCTTTCACGACGGGATGCCCGGGCGGGTCGACCTTTGGCCCGTGGTGGACAAGGTCAAGGACGACGAGGACGGCCCCTGGTTCGACCCGATGGACCGCGTCGGCGCACATCATCACACGGTGATCCTGGCCAACCGCATCGCCCGGTTCATCCGCGACACGATCGATGCGGGCACGCCCTTGCCGGTCAGGCCGGACGGCGGTGTTTGGCATGCGCGGCCCGTTCATGCGGGTGATTTCCTGATCCTCGTGCGCGGGCGGTCGCGGCTGTTCTCCGAGATCATCCGCGCCTGCAAGCAGGCCGGGCTGCCCATCGCCGGCGCCGACCGGCTGAAGGTGATGGCCGAACTCGCCGTGCGGGACATCGTGGCGCTGTTGCGCTTTCTGGCGACACCCGAGGACGACCTGTCGCTGGCCACCGCGCTGCGCTCGCCGCTATTTGGCTGGGACGAGCAGCGGCTGTTCACGCTGGCGCATGGACGGGGGAAGCGGCCACTGTGGCAGGCGCTGCGGCAGGCGCGCGACGATCACCCCGAAGTTCTGGAGGTGCTGGATGACCTGCGCGGACAGACCGACTTTCTCCGTCCCTACGACCTGATCGACCGTATCCTGACGCGCCACATGGGCCGTCGCCGCCTGATCGGACGGCTGGGATCCGAGGCCGAAGACGGGATCAACGCGCTGCTTGCGCAGGCGCTGGCCTATGAGGGGTCGGCCGTGCCCTCGCTGACCGGCTTCCTGGAATGGGCGCAGACCGACGACCTGGAGATCAAGCGCGCGCCCGACAGCGCCGGCCGCCAGCTGCGTGTGATGACGGTGCACGGGGCCAAGGGGCTCGAGGCCCCCATCGTCATCCTGCCCGATTGCGCCGCCCCCGACGCCAGCCTGCGCGGCGCGCTTCTGGACGACGAGCACGGTGTGCTGTGGAAACAGGCCGCCAACGCGCAGCCGCCGCGCCAGAGCGCCGCGGTCGAGGCCGCCAAGGCCGCCGAGGCGCGGGAACGCGACCGGCTACTTTACGTCGCGCTGACACGAGCCGAGAAATGGTTGGTCGTCGCGGCAGCGGGCGACCTGGGCAAGGACGGCGCCGCCTGGCATGAGAAGGTGCGGCGAGGGCTGGAACGCTGCGGGCCGGTGCCGCATGTCTTCGATTTCGCCGATGGCCCCGCCGAGGGGCTGCGGCATGAAAACGCCCACTGGTCGAGCTTGAAAGCAGAAACGCTCGTCGAACCCATGGCCGAGACCCCGTCCCTGCCCGGGTGGGTCGATTTGCCTGCACCGCCGCCACCCGACACCCCCAGGACGAAGGCGCCCTCGGATCTTGGCGGCGCCAAGGCCCTGCCCGGCCCCGAGGGCGAACCCGAGGAGATCGCAACCGCCCGTGGCACAGCGATCCACGCGCTGCTGGAAGTGCTGGCGCCCCTGCCCGACGACCGGCGCGAGGAGGCGGGGCGCACCCTGTGCGAGACGCTCTTGCGCGATCCCGATATGGCCCCTGCCGCTGACCGGATGGCGGCGATCCTGGCCGAGGCACTGGCCGTGCTGCGTGCGCCGAACCTCGCTTGGGTCTTTGACCCCGATGCGCTGGCCGAGGTGCCTGTTTCCGCCGACCTGCCCGGCATCGGGCGGCTGCATGGCATCATAGACCGGCTGCACCTGACGCACGACACCGTGACCGTGATCGATTTCAAGTCGAACCGCGTCCTGCCCGACGATCCCGCGCAGATCCCCGAGGCCATCCTGCGCCAGATGGGCGCCTATGCCGCCGCTTTGGCGCAACTTTATCCCGGCCGGCGGATCGAAACCGCCATCGTCTGGACCCGCGACGCCTCGTTGATGGTGGTGCCCCCCGATCTGGCGGCGAACGCGCTGGCGACCGCCGCATCTTGACGGCAGAGGGGTCGGCCCATACGTTCCGCCATCGACACCCTGCCTCACCGAAGGAGAGAGATCATGGCCACCGTTGCCGTCACCGACGCCACGTTCGACGAAGAAGTGAAGAAGTCCGACATTCCCGTCGTCGTGGATTTCTGGGCTGAATGGTGCGGCCCCTGCAAGCAGATCGGCCCCGCCCTCGAAGAGCTTTCGAAGCAATACGAAGGCAAGGTCAAGATCGCCAAGGTCGACGTCGACCAGAACCCGAACACCGCCGCCGCAATGGGCGTGCGCGGCATCCCCGCGCTGTTCCTGTTCAAGGACGGCCAGGTGATCTCGAACCGTGCCGGCGCCGCACCCAAGGCCGCGCTGCAAAGCTGGATCGAGGATTCGATCTGATCCGACCTGTCCGCTGACGGGCATCAGGGCGCGGGGCCATGCCTCGCGCCTTTGCATTTTCGCACCGCGCCGCCCATATGGATGACACGGAACGAAGGAGAGACGCATGTCGCAGGAGTTTCCCGGCTGGCACGGCACCACGATCATCGGCGTCCGCAAGGGCGGGCAGGTGGTGATCGCGGGCGATGGGCAGGTCTCCCTTGGCCAGACTGTGATCAAGGGCACCGCCCGCAAGGTGCGTCGCCTGTCGCCGGGCGGCAAGGACGTGGTCTGCGGCTTTGCCGGATCGACGGCAGACGCCTTTACCCTGCTTGAACGGCTGGAGTCCAAGCTGGAATCGACCCGCGGTCAGTTGCAGCGCGCCTGCGTCGAACTGGCCAAGGACTGGCGCACCGACAAGTATCTGCAAAAGCTCGAGGCGATGCTGATCGTAACCGACGGCACCGACCTGCTGGTTGTGACCGGCGCGGGCGACGTGCTGGAACCCGAGCATGACGTGACCGCCATCGGATCGGGCGGCAACTATGCGCTGGCAGCGGCGCGGGCGATGATGGACAGCGACAAGTCGGCGGAAGAGATCGCCCGTGCGGCGATGGCCATCGCCGCGGATATCTGCGTCTACACCAATGGAAATCTTACCGTCGAAACCATCAGCGGGTAAGAATTTTCGAAAATTCTTACCAAAATTCTTCGAAGAATTTTGGGCACCAGGAACAACCGACATGACCGACCTTACCCCGCGCGAAATCGTCTCGGAACTCGACCGCTTCATCATCGGCCAGAAGGACGCCAAGCGCGCCGTGGCCGTCGCCTTGCGCAACCGCTGGCGGCGCAAGCAACTGGGCGACGACCTCCGGGACGAGGTCTATCCCAAGAACATCCTGATGATCGGCCCCACCGGCGTCGGCAAGACCGAGATCAGCCGCCGTCTGGCCAAGCTGGCCCGAGCGCCCTTCATCAAGGTCGAGGCGACCAAGTTCACCGAGGTCGGCTATGTCGGGAGGGATGTGGAACAGATCATCCGCGACCTGGTGGACACCGCCATCATCGACACGCGCGAGCAAATGCGCGAGGACGTGAAGGCCCGCGCCCACCAGGCCGCCGAGGATCGCGTGATCGAGGCCATTGCCGGAACCGACGCCCGAGAGGCCACCCGCGATATGTTCCGGCGCAAGCTGAAGACCGGAGAACTCGACGGCACGATGATCGAACTCGACGTGGCCGACACCGCCAGCCCCTTTCCGATGATGGACATTCCCGGCCAGCCCGGCGCCGGCGGGATGGGGATGATGAACCTGGGCGACCTGTTCGGAAAGGCCTTTGGCGGCCGCACCACGCGCAAGCGGATGACAGTCGCCGAAAGCTACGAGGTGCTGATCGCCGAAGAGGCCGACAAGCTGCTGGACGATGAGGCGGTCAAGGCCGCCGCGCTGGAGGCGGTGGAACAGAACGGCATCGTCTTTCTCGACGAGATCGACAAGGTCGCCACGAGGCAGGAGTCCCGCGGTGGCGACGTGTCCCGAGAGGGTGTGCAGCGTGACCTGTTGCCCCTGATCGAGGGCACGACCGTCAGCACGAAACATGGCGCAGTGAAGACGGACCACATCCTGTTCATCGCCTCAGGTGCCTTCCACATCGCCAAGCCGTCCGACCTGCTGCCGGAATTGCAGGGCCGCCTGCCGATCCGGGTGAACCTGCGGGCGCTGACCGAAGAGGATTTCGTCCGCATCCTGACAGAGACCGACAACGCGCTGACCCGGCAATACACTGCGCTGATGGCGACCGAGGAGGTCACTGTCACCTTCACCGAGGACGGCATCGCCGCCTTGGCCCATATCGCGGCCGAGGTGAACGCCAGCGTCGAGAACATCGGCGCGCGGCGGTTGTATACCGTGATGGAGAGGGTGTTCGAGGATCTCAGTTTCGACGCGCCGGACAGGGCAGGCGATGCCGTTACGGTAGACGCGGATTTCGTCGAGAAACACCTCGGAGAGCTGACTCGCTCGACGGATCTCAGCCGCTACGTGCTGTGATCCGTGGCCGGGGCGTCAGCCCCGGACTTCGTCCGTCTTGCCACCAAGCGCGGAGGCGCCGAAATGCAGGCTGCCGACGGCGATCACGGCGAGGATGATGAACATGAGGGTCATGGGGTCGCTCCTTGTTGTCCACTCATGGTTAATCAGGGATTCGGACTGCATTGAGGCCGAAAAATGAAAACGCCCCACCGATCATGGCGGGGCGTCTTATTTCGGCCTTATGGCTGGCGATCAGGCCATCCACCACCGTTCGGCCATACGGGCGTTGTCCATCTGCCAGAGGTTCCCGACCTTGTCGGGGCTGGCGACCTTGTTGGATACGGCCTGCACGTAGTTGGCGAACATCGGGATGATGACCCCGCCATCGTCGCGCAGGATCTGCTGCATCTCGTGGTACTGCTCGCGCCGCTTGTTGCTGTCGAGCTCGGCCCGCGCGGTCAGCAGCAACTCCTGGAAGCGGGCGCTGTCCTCGGAATCCCACTGGCTGTCGTTCCACGGCACACCCGCCTCGTAGGCGGTGGCGAACATCCAGTCCTCGGTGGCGCGGCCCGAGAAGTAGGACGCGCAGAACGGCTTCTTCAGCCAGACGTTCGACCAGTAGCCATCCGCCGGTTCCTGCACCACGTTGATGTTGATGCCGCCGGACTTGGCAGAGGCCTGGTACAGCTGCGCCGCGTCCACAGCACCGTTGAAGGCCGCGTCCGACACGTTCAGGTCGATGTCGAGCGAGGTCAGCCCGGCCTCTTTCAGGTAGAACTTGGCCTTGTCGGGATCGTAGGTCAGCGGCTCCATCTCGGCGTGGTAATACGGGTTAGCCGGGCCAATGGGCGTGTCGCTGGCCGCAAGGCCGTGACCCTGCAGGATCTTGTCCACCATCTCTTGCCGGTTCACGCCGTACTTCAGCGCGCGGCGGACGTTCACGTCGTTGAACGGCGCCACGTTGGTCAGCATCGGGAAGGTGTAGTGCTGGTTGCCCGTCACTTCCTGGATGCGGATCATCGGGTTGGCGCGCAGCAGCGCCTCGGTCTTGAAGTCGATCCGGTTGATCGCATCGACCTGGCCGGTCAGCAACGCGTTCATCCGCGCGGTCGAATCGTTGATCGCGATATACTCGATCTCGTCGAACCAGCCGGCCTCTTCACCCTTGTAGTGGTTCGGAAAGCGGGTCGCGACCATCCGCACGCCCGGCTCGAAGGCCTGCACCTGGTAAAGGCCCGTGCCGATGCCCTTGGCAATGGCCTCTTCGATCTGGCCGGCGGGATACATCAGGATGTGATAATCGGACAGCAAATAGGGAAAGTCGGCATTGCCGGCCTCCAGCGTGAACTGGACCTGGTGATCGCCAGTCTTCTTCATCTCGGAGATGGCCGAGACGATGGGCTTGGCCGCGGATTTCGCACCCTCGGCCACGTGCATCTGGAGCGATTCCAGCACATCGTCGGCGCCGAACGGCTTGCCGTTGTGGAAGGTCACGCCCTGGCGCAGGTTGAACGTCCAGGTCTTTGCGTCCGACGAGGCCTCCCAATCGGTGGCCAGTTCGCCGACCAGCGTGCCGTCGGCCTTGATCTCGGTCAGGCTGTCGAACACCGCGCCCTGTGCCGAGGCGATCATGAAAAGATCGGAATGTGTCCGGCCGTCCCAGCTGTCCGAGGTGTTGGCGCCGTTCAGGCCGGCCCGAAGGCGGCCGCCCTTCTTGGCCTGCGCGCGCAGCGGAAGACCGCTGGCGGCCAGCACACCCGCGGCGGCGCCGGTGGTCAGAAGTCCGCGTCTGCTGATGCGTGTCATGATGTCTCTCCCTTTGTCATTTCGCCTTTATAGGCGATTCTGGTCTCTTACGTCGTCACAATGTGATGCGGTCAGTCCATCTTCTGCATGGCGGCGTCGCCGATATTCTCGACCCCGCGTTCGTGCAGCAGGTTGGTCAGCCAGTCCGGGTCCATTTCGGGGACCGAAGACAGCAGCAGGTCGGTATAGGGGTGGTGCGGCGGCTGGAACATCTCGGGCTTGGGACCCTGTTCCACCACCTCGCCATCCTTCATCACCACGACCTCGTCCGCGATCGAACGCACGGTCGCCAGATCATGGGTTATGAACATGTAGGACAGTTTCAGGTTGTCCTGAAGCCGGGCCAGAAGGCGCAGGATGCCCTCGGCCACCAGTTGGTCCAGAGCACTTGTCACCTCGTCGCAGATGATGAACTTGGGTTCGGCGGCCAGCGCACGGGCGATGCCGATGCGCTGCTTCTGCCCACCCGAAAGCTCTGATGGCAGACGATCGAGATACTGCTTGGCGGGCAGCTCGATCTCTTCCAGCAACTCGGCGACGCGATCGCGTTTCGCGCGGCCCTTGAGACCGCCGTAGAACTCGACGGGACGACCGATGATCTCGCCAATGGTCTTGCGCGGGTTCAGCGCGGTGTCGGCCATCTGGTAGATCATCTGCACCTGCCGCAGCTGGTCCTTGGACCGCTTGCGGTAATCCAGCGGCAGCGCTTCGCCGTCCAGCTCGATCTGGCCCAGGCGCGGCGGCAAGAGGCCCGTGATGACCCGCGCGGTGGTGGACTTGCCAGAGCCTGATTCCCCTACCACGGCCACCGTGCGGCCCTGGTGGATGTCGAAACTGACATCATGCAGCACGTCCACCTTGCCGTAGGCGGCGGTCACGCCCTGCACCGAGACGACCGGCGTCGCGTCTGTTGCCGGGGCGGGCTTGGCCGGGCGCTTGAACTCGCGGACGGCCCAGAGGCTTTTTGTATAGTCCTGCTGCGGGTTCGAGAGCATCTCGCGCGTCTCGTTCTCCTCGACCTCGTCGCCTTTCAGCAGCACCTTCACCCGGTCGGCCATTTGCGCCACCACGGCCAGATCGTGCGTGATGTAGATCGCCGCCGTGTCGAACTCGTCCACGATCTCGCGGATCGCGGCCAGCACCTCGATCTGGGTGGTCACGTCCAGCGCCGTGGTGGGCTCGTCGAAGATGATCAGGTCGGGACGGCAGGACATGGCCATGGCCGTCATCGCCCGCTGCAACTGCCCGCCCGAGACCTGGTGCGGATAGCGAAAGCCGATTTCCTTCGGCCTCGGCAGGCGCAGCTTTTCGTACAGCCGGACCGCGTCGGCCTCGCTCTCGGTGCGGGACATTACGCCGTGTTGCACCGGCGCCTCGGTGTGCTGGTCGATCAGCTGGTGCGCCGGGTTGAAGCTGGCTGCGGCGGATTGCGCGACATAGGCGATGCGCTTGCCCAGAAGCTGGCGCTTCTTCTCGGCACTGGCGGCCAGCAGGTCGATCCCGTCGAACTTCACGCTGCCGCCCGAGATGCGCACGCCGTCCCGGCAAAAGCCCATCGCGGCAAGGCCCAGCGTCGACTTGCCGGCGCCGGATTCGCCGATCAGGCCCATCACCTCGCCCCGTTTCAGGGTCAGGTCGACGCCCTTGATGATCGGCATCCAGGTTTCGTCGGTGCGACCCTCGATATGGATACCGCGCATTTCGACAAGGTAGTCGGTCATTCGCCTACTCCTTCAACCCCGAACTGCGTTGCAGCATCCAGTCCACCACGAAGTTCACCGCCACGGTCAGCAGCGCGATGGCGCCCGCCGCCAGCAGCGGCACGCTGGCCGCCAGCGGTGCGAAACCGGCATAGTTGATGAAGGCCGACAGGTCCTTGACCATGGTGCCCCAGTCCGCCAGCGGCGGCTGGATGCCGAGGCCGAGAAAGGACAGCGCCGAGATCGTCAGGAAGACGAAGCAGAAGCGCAGCCCGAATTCCGCCAGCAGCGGCGCGGTGGCGTTGGGCAGGATCTCCTTGAAGATCAGATAGGGGAGGCCTTCGCCGCGCAGCTTGGCCGCCTCGATATAGTCCATCACGACGATGTTCATGCCCACGGCGCGCGCCAGCCGGAACACGCGGGTCGAGTCGATCACCGCGATGATCAGCACCATGGCCACCGTCAGGCCAAAGCCCGACACCCACGCCGAGGCGACCGTGATCAGCAACAGCGAGAAGATGAGCGACGGGATCGCCATCAGCACGTCCACCGCGCGGCTCAGCAACTGGTCCATCCAGCCGCGCAGGGTCGCCGCGAGGAACCCCAGGGACCCGCCCAGGAAAAAGGCGATCAGGGTCGTGGCAAAGGCGATGCCCACCGTGTTCTGCGCGCCGTAGATCAGCCGCGACAGGATATCCCGGCCGATCTGATCTGTGCCCAGCGGGAAATCCGGATTTCCGCCCAGCGCCGGATTGCCGCCCGGCACGATATTGGCCTGGGCAAAGACCTCGGCCTGCCCATGCGGCGCCAGCAGCCCGGCAAAGATCGCCGTCACCGCGTAGATGATGATGACCAGGATGCCGAAGGCGGCGGTCAGCGGCATCTGCCGGAACAGCTTGCGCGAGGCGGCGGTGCCCAGGCTGCGCCCCAGCAAGCGGAACAGCCAGGCCGCGACGGCAAATCCGAAAAAGCCATGCACCGCCCAGCGGAAGAACATCACCCCGGCATTGGCGACGCCCGTCTCCTGCACGGTGGGCTGAAAGTAGTACCACACCGCCAGCGCCAGCAGCGCGACGCCCAGCGCATAGCCAAAGGCCACGGCAAGCGGCATGTCGCGATAGACCGGCTTGTTGCCTGTCGCCTTCTGCGCGGCAAAGCGGCCCAGCCAGCCTACGGCCAGCGATCCTGCCAGCAGCGCGACGATCCACAGCCAGGCGCTCATTTCGGATGCCTCAGCCGCGGGTTCGACACGATCGACAGGATGTCGGCGGTCAGGTTCAGCAGGATATAGGCGGCGGCGAAGATCAGGCAGCAGGCCTGAACAACCGGGATGTCGCGGATCTTGACGCTGTCGACAAAGAGCTGGCCGATGCCGGGATAGACAAACACCACCTCGACCACCACGACGCCGGTGATCAGGTAGGCCAGGTTCAGCGCCACCACGTTAATGATCGGCGCCAGCGCGTTGGGCAGGGCGTGGCGGACGATGACGCGGATCGGCTTCACTCCCTTCAGCCGGGCCATCTCGATATAGGGCGACGCCATCAGGTTCAGGATCGCCGCCCGCGTCATGCGCATCATGTGCGCAGTGACGACCAGCGTCAGTGTCAGCGCCGGCAGCAGCGTCTTTTCCAGCCGCTCGGAAAAGGGCATCCCCTCGTAGATGTTCGACAGCGACGGCAGCATCGGGTTCAGCACTGCCAGGAACAGGATCAGGATGTAGGCGACGAAGAATTCCGGGCTCGAGATCGACGTCAGCGTGCCGATGTTCGCCGCCTTGTCGAAGACCGAATTGCGATAGAGCGCCGCGAGGATGCCCAGCGTCACGGCAAAGGGCACGGCGATCGCGGCGGTCACGCCTGCGAGGAACATGGTGTTCTCGAAGCGCGGCGCGATCTGCTGCGCCACCGTGGTCCGCACACCGCTGTCGGCGCCGACGAAGCTGGCGAAATTCGCCTGCGCAAAGGAATTGCCCAGATCGCCCTGCAGCGCACCGCTCAGCCATTGCAGGTAGCGCGTCACCGGCGGCTGATCGAGGCCCAGGTCGCGGCGAATCGCGTCCACGGCCTCGGGCGTGGCGCCTTGCCCCAGGATCGCCTGCGCGAAATCCCCGGGCAGCATGTTCACTGCCGTGAAGATCACGATCGACACGACGAACAGCGTCACGAGCCCAAGCGCCAGGCGCTGCAGTATGATTTTCAGGACCGGATGCACTTTCCCTGTCGGTCTTCTTTTGTTGTTAGCGCCCACGTTAACCGTTGTTGGTTCTGTGTAAACCCCTTTACCGGGGTGCAACGGCCAGGATCCGGGCGTCACGCCTCGCCGATCTGGTCCATTATGCGCACCAGCTCTGAACTGATGCCCGGTTCGGACAGTGCGTGACCGGCATTGCGGACCATGCGCAGGTCGGAATCCGGCCACTCCCGGGCAAGCTCCCAGGCGCTGCGCGGCGGGCAGATCATGTCATAGCGGCCCTGCACGATCACACCGGGAATGCCTTGCAGGGCGCCGATATTCTGCAGGATCCAGCCATCGGTTTCGAGGAATCCCGCGTTCACGAAGTAATGGTTTTCCAGACGGGCAAACGCGCGGGCGTAATCACCGGGGGATTCGCCCCCGTGTCCCGCCGAGTGGATAGAGGCCAGCGCGTTTTCCCACGCGCTCCAGGCCTGGGCAAAGCGCGTCTCCTCGCGCAGGTCGCCGCTGAACAGGCGGCGGTGATAGGCTCCGATCAGGTCACCCTGCTCGTCCTTCGGAATCATGTCGCGGAACCGCGCCCAGGGTTCAGGCCAGAACTGCCCGGCGCCGCCGCCATAGAACCAGTCCAGTTCGCGTCGCGTCATCAGGAAGACGCCGCGCAGCACCAGGTGCGCCACGCGTTCGGGATGGGTGATGGCATAGACCAGCGCCAGCGTCGCGCCCCAGCTGCCGCCAAAGACCACGGTCTTGTCGATGCCCAGCAGCGACCGGATGCGCTCGATGTCGGCGACGAGGTCCCAGGTGGTGTTGTTCGAAACCACCGCGTGTGGGCGAGACCGGCCACAGCCGCGCTGGTCGAACAGGACGACGCGAAACACGGCCGGGTCGAAATAGCGGCGCATCGCCGGGCTGCATCCGCCGCCCGGCCCACCGTGCAAAACGATCACCGGAATGCCGTCCGGCTTGCCGGCCTGCTCGACATAGACGCGGTGCCCGTCGCCGACATCGACCATGCGCTGATCGAAGGGGTCGATCGGCGGATAGAGATACTGAACTGCGCGCTTTTGGCTCGGGAATTTGTCCATGAGGTATCTATATTGGACCGAATACGAAAAAGACCATGGGGAAGTGCATGACCATTACCGTCGACCCGTCCGAGATCGCCAAGTTCGAGGCCATGGCCGCAGAATGGTGGGATCCGAACGGCAAGTTCAAGCCGTTGCACATGCTGAACCCCTGCCGTCTGGACTATATCACGACGCAGATCGCCGGAGAATACGGGCGTGACGTGGGGATCGAGCGGCCGTTTGCCGGGCTGCGCATCCTCGATATCGGTTGCGGCGGCGGCCTGCTCTGCGAGCCGATGGCGCGGCTGGGCGCAGAGGTTGTGGGCGTGGACGCGGCGGCGCGCAACATCCCCGTGGCGATGACCCATGCGGAACAATCCGGCCTGACCATCGACTACCGCCACACCACGGCGGAGGCGATGGCCGAAGCGGGCGAACAGTTCGACGCAGTGCTGAACATGGAGGTGGTCGAACATGTGGCCGACCCGTTGGCCTACCTGACCGCGTGCCAGCAGTTGCTGAAGCCAGGCGGGCTGCATATCTGCTCGACCATCAACCGCAATCCCAAGAGCTTTGCCATGGCGATCGTCGGCGCGGAATACGTCATGCGCTGGCTGCCCAAGGGCACACATGAATGGAAGAAATTCATCACCCCGGATGAGCTTTGCGACCTGCTGCGGCAAGCCGGGCTGACCCCGGTGGACCGCAAGGGCTTTGTCTTCAACCCGGTGACATGGCAATGGCGCCTGTCGGACCGCGACCTGAGCGTGAACTACGTCACAGCGGCGACCAAGGGCTGAGGCGCGGACCGCGATGGCTGGGCCCGGGACCCGTCCGCGCGCCTCACCAGCGCTTAAGGGCGGCCTCGTCCTCTTCGGTCGCATCGACCCAGCCGGTGCCTGCCTCCGTGTGCTCCTTCTTCCAGAAAGGCGCGCGGGATTTCAGATAGTCCATCAGGAATTCCGCCGCCTCGAAGGCATGCTTGCGATGGCGCGAGGCCGTGGCGACCATCATGATCTGCTCGCCCGCTTCCAGCCGGCCATGGCGGTGAATCACCAGCACCTCGCCCAGCGACCACCGCGCCTCGGCCTCGGCGGCGATCTTTTCAAGCGCCTTCTCGGTCATGCCGGGATAATGCTCGATCTCCATCACCGACAGGCCGTCGGCCACGTCGCGCACGATGCCGGAAAAGGTGACGATAGCGCCCAGGTCGGTGCGGCCGCGGGCAAATGCCGCCGCCTCGGCCCCGAAATCGAAGGGCGCCTCCTGCACGACGACGCGGATCACGGCTCAGCCCCCCGTCATCGGCGGAAAGAACGCCACCTCGCGCGCGCCCGCGATGGACGCGTCGAAATCGGTCAGTTCCTGGTCGACGGCGACGCGCAACGCGGACAGATCGGCGAACGCTGCCTCATACCGCGCCTCGCGTGCCTTCAACTCGGCAATCAGGTCGGCCACGGTCGCGGCCTGTGTCTCGATCCGCTCCTTCGGCAGGCCGATGCGCTCGCGCACCCATGCGAAATACAGAACGTCCACGTCAGGCCTCCTCTTTCAGATAGGGCACCGCCTTGCGGAAATAGTCCCAGCCGGTGATCAGCGTCAGCAGCGCCGCGATCCACAGCAGCGTCAACCCGAGATACCCGGCCCAGACCATGCCCGCCTCTTTCCAGACCAACCCGTGCACATCCGGCTGCACTTGGTCCAGGATCGCCCGAACTTGCGCCGGGTCAAGCAGGCGCGACGACAGGTTCAGGTAGTGCTCGAACACGCCTTGGGCAAACAGGACCGCGATGGCCACCATCTGCGCCGTGGTCTTCCACTTGGCGAGTTTCGTCACTTTCAGCGTTCCGGCCGTATCACCGAGGAATTCCCGCAAGCCCGAGACGAAGACCTCGCGGAACAGGATGACGGTTGCGGGCAGCACCAGCCATGGCGACATCGAGGAATAGCCCACGATCACCATCAACGCGATCAGCACCATCGCCTTGTCGGCGATCGGATCCAGCATCGCGCCCAGTTTCGTTTCCTGCTTCCAGGTGCGGGCTAGGTGGCCGTCGAACCAGTCGGTGATAGCCGCCGACAGGAACAGCACCAGCGCCGCCCAATCCGCGTAGGGGCGGTGGAAATACAGGAACATGACCGCCACGCCGGGCGCGGCCAGCAGGCGCAGAACGGTCAGGAGGTTGGGCAAGGTCATCCGCATGGGGGTTTCCTAGCGCCTATTCCGGGCGTGGGGAAGGGTGCGCAAGCCGCATGAGACGATCCACGTAGGCGGCGCGCGCCGCCGGCAACGCCTTGTCGCGCAGCGCCTGTGCCATGCGATGCTCCAGGAACCAGCCGGTCGTGCCCAGTGCACGGGCGATGTCCGCGTCGCTTTCGGGGTCTTCGCCGCGCAACACCGGGGGCAGCGGCAGCAGACGGTCGGCATACTCGCCGGCGCCCTCGGCCGTCACCGCACGGCCCGTCCGGGGCGAGACATAGACCAGCCCCTCGGTCGCGCCCGTGACCGCGCAGGCGGTCAGGTCAAGGCCGAACCCCATCTCCTCGAGCAGCGCCAGCTCCCAGCGCAGATAGGCCAGCGGCCAGAGCTCGCCCTGCCCCATCAGGTCCAGCAGCGCCTCGGACCGGCGGTAGAGCGCGGGATGCGGCTCGCGTTCCGGCAGGCAGAAGCGCAGCAGCGCGATGACCGCGTTCATCCCCGCCAGCGCCAGCCGGTCGGCGAGGACGACCGCGGCACGCGAGCGCTGCGGCTCGACGGTAAAGGCGCCGATATGGTCCTCCAGCCGGGCGCGCCAGGTCAGGTCCAACTGCGTGCCGGGTTGCAGGTTGGCCGCCTGCTTGCGCGAGGCGCCGCCGCGCAACACACCCATGTGACGGCCATGCGCGGGCGTGAAGACCTCGAGGATCGCCGAGGTCTCGGCATGCGGCCGTGCCGACAGAAGGATGCCCGTATCTCGCCAGTCCATGCACGCAGACTGGCCCCGGTCCGAGACAGAGACAAGGGCGGGCTTCAGCCTGCCTCGCCCAGGTCGGATTCCAGCTTGAGCCGCAACTCGCGCAGCACCGGCAGGGTCGCGCGCACCCGCGCATCGCCCAGTTCGCCGACCATGGCGGTGATCAGAGGCGTGATCGCGGCCAGCGCCGCGTCGCGCGCCGATTTCCCGGCGGGCGAGATGCTGACCAGCTTGCGGCGCGCGTCGTCCCAGTCGGGACGGATATGGACGTAGCCCGAGACCTCCAGCTTGCCCAGCGTGTTGGTCATCGCCCCGCGCGTGACGTGAAAGGCGCGCGCCAGCTGTGCCGGGGTCTTTTCCCCGCCGCGCGCCAGGTGGTTCAGGACCGAGAAATGCGAGATTTCCATCCGGTTCGGCAGAACCCTGGTCAGCCGCGCGCGCAGCAGCTGGTCCGCCGTCAGAAGCTCGCTGATGAGCGAGATGGCAAGGCCGCTGGGATCGCTCATGTCGGCCCCGCAAAGCGCCGGTCATGGGTCAGCGACGGCACCTTGCCCCGCGCCGCGTCCACCGCCGCCATGTCCAGATCGACCACGTGCACACCCGGTTCCACCCCGGCATCAAGCACCACCTCGCCCCAGGGCGAGACGACCAGCGAATGACCGTGCGTGACCCGGGCGCGCCCCTCGCCCGCCCGGTGCCGGCCGGTCTGGGCGGGCGCGACAACCCAGCAGCCCGTCTCGATCGCACGCGCCTGCAACAGCGGCTGCCAGTGGGCAGGCCCGGTGCCGGGCGAAAACGCCGAAGGCACGGTCAGCACCTGCGCCCCCGCCTGCGCAAGCGCGCGGTAGAGATAAGCGAAGCGCACGTCGTAGCACACGCTCAGGCCCAGCATGCCCCAGGGCGTCATGGCCGTCACCGCGCGGTCGCCGGGCGCATAGCCGTCCGATTCGCGGTAGGTCTCGGTTTCCGACACCTGAACGTCGAACATGTGCATCTTGTCATAGCGCACGACGATCCCGCCCTGCGCGTCGATAAGGACCGACCGGTTGGCAAAGCGCGTCTCGGGCGGGGCGGATTTCACAGCGAGCGATCCCGCCAGCACCCAGAGCCCCAGCGCCGCCGCCGTCTGCCGCAGACCGGCCAGAACCTCGTCCCGCTCCTCGGGCCGAAGGACCGCGTTCTGGTGCGCCCTGCTCATCGAAACGCAGTTCGTCACCTCGGGCGTCATCGCGATCTGCGCGCCCTGAACCTTCGCCTCGTGCAGCATTCCCTGCACGGTGGCCAGGTTTTCGCCCGGATCGTCCGACGAGGTCAGTTGCAGGACTGCGACGCGCATGTCTCAGCCCTTCAGCATGGGGTCGAGCTTGCCCGCGCGATCCAGCGCATAGAGGTCGTCGCAGCCGCCCACATGGGTCTCGCCGATGAAGATCTGCGGCACGGTGTGGCGGCCATGGGCGCGGCTCATCATCTCGGAGCGGCGCTGCGGCTCGGCCACCACGTCGAACTCGGTAAAGGAGACGCCTTTCTGGGTCAGCAGGCGTTTCGCCGCGTGGCAGAAGCCGCAGAAGGGCGAGGAATAGATCTCGACAGGTTGCATGGGTCATCCCTGAAACGGTGTTCAGGCATTAAACTATGCATCTTTGGCGACCCTTGCCAGCACCGAGACGCAAACCTCCGATGCGCCGGACGCAAGGCAGGCCTCGGCGCAGGCGGCCAGCGTCGCACCCGAGGTCATCACGTCATCGACCAGCAGCACCGGCCGCCCCCGGATCAAAGGCGCGCGCAGGGGATTGCCCGCGATCCGGCCCGCCAGCGTGGCGAATCGCTCGTCCCGGGTCTTGCCGTCCAGCATCGGCGTCTTTCCCCGGCGTTCCAGCGCGTCGGGACACCAGTCGATACCAAGGGTCTGTGCCAGCGCCCGCGCCAGCAGCGCCGACTGGTTGTAGCGCCGCGACAGGTGGCGGCCTAGGTGCAGCGGCACGGGAACGGCGATCATGTCTGGCCGCAGGATGGGCCGCACCTGCCGCGCCATCCATTGCGCGGCGGGTTCCGCGATGTCGTGCCGGTCGCCGTGTTTCAGTGCCAGAACCAGCGCCCGCCCCTTGTCGCGGTACAGCAGCGCCGCACGTCCCTGCATCCAGGGCCGGGCGATGGACAGGCATTCGTCGCAATGCTCGGCGCGGTCGGACTGGCCCGGCAGGGGCGTGCCGCACAGGTCGCAGGACAGGCCGACGATGAAGGGTGTGTCGCGCCAGCAGCTGCCGCACAGGCCGAAATCCGATTCGACCAGGCCGCCGCAGGACAGGCAGCGCGGCGGGTAGACCAGTTGAACCAGCGTTTGCATCGCCTGCGTCCACATCCTATCTGCCCTTCATGTCCGACTTGACCGACCGCACCGCCCTGACCCGCAACCGCCGCCGCGCCGCAAGCGCCCCGGCGCTGTTCCTGCACGAGGCCGCGCGGGACGAGGCTGAGGATCGGCTCGGCATGGTTAACAGGCGGTTTACGTCCCCGGCCGTAGTCACGCCCTTTCCGCAAGTCTGGCAAGGCCTGCTGCCCGAGGCGCGGGTGATCCCGGACGACGACGTCCTGTCGCTGGACGAGGGCGCGCATGACCTGGTGATCCATGCCATGTGCCTGCACTGGGCGAACGATCCGGTGGGCCAGCTGATCCAGTGCCGCCGCGCGCTGCGCCCGGACGGGATGCTGCTGGCGCTGACTCCAGGCGGCCAGACCCTGCACGAATTGCGCGCCGCCCTTGGCGAGGCCGAGATCGAGGCAACGGGCGGCCTGTCGCCCCGTGTCGTCCCGATGGGCGAGATCCGCGACCTTGGCGGGCTGCTGCAACGCGCCGGGCTGGCGCTGCCGGTGGCGGACAGCTGGCCCTTGCGGGTCAGCTACGACTCGGCACTGCACCTGATGCGCGACCTGCGCGCCATGGGAGAGACCAACGCCCTTGCCAATCGCCTGCGGCGCCCGACCCGCCGCGCGGTGCTGCTGCGCGCCGCGCAGATCTATTCCGACAACTTCACCGACGGCGGCCGGGTTACAGCGACATTCGAAATCGTCACGCTGACCGGCTGGGCGCCCGACGGCTCGCAACCGCAGCCTTTGCGCCCCGGATCCGCCGCGGCAAGGCTGGCAGACGCGCTTGGAACGCGCGAATCGCCGCTGAAAGATTGACGTATCGCGCTGAGACGATACTTACCCCTCAAAGATTCCCGATCAGGACAGACCGATGCTCGACGCCACCAAAGAGGCCACCCGTCCGGTGCATGCACCCACCGACCACCCCAAGGTGCCCGCCGCAAAGGTGGGAATCCTGCTCGCCAACCTCGGCACGCCGGACAATTACGACTACTGGTCGATGCGCCGCTACCTGAACGAATTCCTCAGCGACCGCCGCGTGATCGACTACAGCCCGTGGCTGTGGCAGCCGCTGCTGCAACTGGTGATCCTGACCAAGCGCCCGTTCAGCTCGGGCCAGAATTACAAGTCGATCTGGAACGAGGAGCAGGGCGAAAGCCCGCTGATGACCATCACCAAGGCGCAGACCGCAAAGATCGCCGCCAAGATGTCCGAGGACTACGGCGACCAGGTCATGGTCGATTTCTGCATGCGCTACGGCAACCCGTCGACCAAGTCCAAGGTCCGCGCGATGGTCGAGGCCGGCTGCCGCAAGATCCTGTTCTTCCCGCTGTATCCGCATTACGCGGGCGCCACCTCGGCCACCGCGAACGACCAGTTCTTCCGCGCGCTGATGGACGAAAAGTGGCAGCCCACGGCCCGTGTCGTGGACCCCTATTTCGCCCATCCGCTGTATATCGAGGCGCTGGCCCAGTCGATCGAACGCGCCTATGCCACGATGGAAAAAAAGCCCGAGATCCTCGTCTGCTCCTATCACGGCGTGCCAAAGCGCTACCTGATGGAAGGCGACCCGTATCACTGCCAGTGCCAGAAGACGACGCGCCTGCTCAAGGAACGGCTGGGCTGGGACGATACCCAGATCACCACCACCTTCCAGAGCCGGTTCGGCCCCGAGGAATGGCTGAAGCCCTACACCGTCGAAGAGGTCGCGCGCCTCGCCGAGGAGGACGGCAAGAAGCACATCGCCGTCTGCGCGCCGGCCTTCTCGGCCGACTGCATCGAGACGCTCGAAGAGATCAACGAAGAGATCAAGGAAAGCTTCGAGGAAGCCGGGGGCGAGCATTTCACCTACATCCCCTGCCTCAACGACGACGACGCCCATATCGAGGCTCTGTCGGCGGTGATCTCGGAGAATCTCGGCGGCTGGGTCAAGTAACCGCCGCCTGTCGATCCACCGCGCGCCAGATCGGTCAAACCGTGCTATCCTGATCCCGGTCGGCCTTGTCGGCCTTTCCCGGGACAGGAGCCTGCCGCATGATCGAAACAGCCGAACAGCCGACCCGCATCTACACGGACCCGGTGACGGATTCCTCGCGATGGGCGCATTTCCAGCCTCGAAGCGGGGATATCGTCGTCAGCACCCCGCCCAAATCCGGCACGACCTGGACGCAGGGCATCGTCGCCATGCTGATCGCCGGCGATCCCGAGGTCGACGCGCAGACCTCGATGAAATCGCCCTGGATCGACATCAATCGCCGCGATGTCGACGAAGTCATGGGCCGGCTCGAGGCCCAGCAGCATCGCCGCCAGGTCAAGACACACTCTCCGTTCGATGCCATCCCCTACTGGGGCCAGGTCCGCTATGTCACGGTCTATCGGCACCCGATCGACGTGCATTTCTCGTATCGAAAGCACCACGCGAACATGCAGGTCGACGTCGGAATGTCCCCGGTGCCGGAGGACCCTCGCGAGAGTTTTCGCCTGTTCCTGCGGAACGAGAACGATCATAGCGGGCTGCCGCTGATCCTGAGCCATTATCGCGAGACGCTCCGCCGCGAGCCGCGCGAGAACCTGCTGCGGCTGCACTATGCGGATATGCTGCGGGACCTTCCCGGGGCCATTGCCGGGATCGCGGACCATGTGCGCATTGCGCATCCCGAGGCGCTGATGGCGCGGATCGCCGAGGCCGCGACCTTCGACAGCATGAAGACCAACGCGGCCCGGTTCACGCCGTCTGCCGGGCAGGATTTCTGGCAGAAGGACTCGGGCTTTTTCGACAGCGCCACGTCGAACAAGTGGGAAGGCATCCTGACCGACGACGATCTGGCCGCCTATGACGCCGTCATGAGCGCCGCACTGTCACCGGCGGAACGCCGTTGGCTGGAATGGGGAACGGCGGGCGGCTGATACGACAGCGCCAAAAGAAAAAGGCGGTGCCGTCGGCACCGCCTTTTCCCTGAACCGCGTCGGCGGATCAGTTGTTGTGGGCCACGGCTGCGATGATCGCGATCAGCAGCAGCGGGATCAGGATGGCAGCCGAGGACGAGCTCTGCTGTGCTTCTTCCACGACCACGACGGGCTCCATGACCACGTCATCCTTGGCATAGGAGCCGGCCATTGCGGTGGTTGCTGCACCGGCGAAGGCGGCGGCGAGTGCGAGTTTCTTCATGTTATCCTCCAGATAATTCGCCTGCCGTGGCCACAATTGTCCTAACAGCAGGCACCCAAGACTTACCTCGTGAGTCTGTCTAACCAGCATTTCAAGGCAAATGCAATTGCCGTTTGATGCCAGAAATCCAGCACCTGCCGCACTGTCGTCAAATTAGCAACACTTGCGTACCGACCTTTGCCATCTCGTAAAGCTGTTCGATATGCTCGTTGTAGAGCCCGATGCAGCCGTTCGACGACCGGCGGCCTATCTTGCGCGTGTCATGGGTGCCGTGGATGCGGTAATACTGCCAGCTCAGGTGCAGCGCGCGGGTGCCCAGCGGGTTGTCCGGGCCCGGCGGCACGTAATCCGGCCATTCCGGATTGCGGACCTTCATCGAGGGCGTCGGCCGCCAGTCGGGCTCGGGGTCCTTGAGTACGACCTCGGTCCGGCCGCGGCGGGTCAGGTCGTCGGTCAGTGGGACCGACGACGGATAGAGGTGATAATTTCCGCTTTCTTCCCAGAAATGAAGGGCGCGGCTGTCGATGTCTACCAGGATCGCGCCATTCGTCAGGCTGCTGAAATAGGGCTGCCAGTCCAGTGCGCGGAAGCTTGCGACATTGCGGCGCACGATGCTGGTTACGTCGCGCTCGATCTCGGTCGTGCCTTCGTTCACGTTCTGCGCCAGCACCGGGCTCGCCGCCACTGCTGCGGTGCCCGCCAGGAAAGCGCGGCGGCTCACGCGTGTGGTCTTGAATGTCGTCATCGGGTCGGCTCCTTCAAAGCGCCTTCATATCAGGACGGCAATATATTGCCGGAATGCCTCAGTCGCAATTCAAACAGGCGTGTGGCGGCAGCATCACGCGCATGTGGGTTTGATTGGTGCCGCCGTGCGGGATAAGGCAATCCAAACCCTTGCCTAATCGAGAGCACCGCCATGCATCGTCGATCCTTCCTCGCCCTGGCCTCGGCCACCGCCCTTGCCGCCTGCGCCGCACCGCAGCAGCCTCCCGCCATGGGGCCGGATGGCAAGCCGCTGCCGCGAGTCTATCGAATCGGCGCGGGCCAGGCCGGGGCGATCCAGTTCCGGATGCTCGATTCGGTCAACGCGCTGCGCAAGATCGCCGGCGTGCCGCCGGTCGAACTGAACGCCCGCCTGAACGCCGCCGCCGCAACCCATTCGCGTGACATGTCGGTGCAGAACCGGCCTTGGCTGTTCGGCTCGGACGGGTCGTCGCCGATCGACCGCATGCAGCGCGTGGGCTACAACGGCCGCTACGTCGGCGAAGCGATCTCGGAAAGCTTCGAAACCGAGACCGAGACGCTGGCCGCCTGGATGGAACGCGACGACACCCGCCGCATCATCCTGGACCCGGCGGCACGCGACATGGGATTCTCATGGTTCCAGGAACCGAACGGCAAGATCTGGTGGGACTTGGTGCTGGGCGCACCGCAAGGCGGCGGTCTGTCCGCGATCTGACGCCTTCCTAGGGCGTGATGCGAATCGGCGTGCCGTCCTTCACCATCGCGTAGATCTCGCGCATCTCGCGATTCGTGACGGCGATGCAGCCAGCCGTCCAGTCACGCCCGCCATCGCGGTACTTCCATGGCCGCCCGTGGATAAAGATGTCGCCACCCGGGTTGACCCCGGCCTCGGATGCCGCTGCCGTGTCGTGGCGGCGAGGATAGTCGATGCCGATGCTCAGGTAGAATTCCGAGTTCGGGTTGCGGCGGTCGATGGTGTAATCGCCCTCGGGCGTCTTGCCGTCGCCGCGCTTTTCCTTGTGTCCGACAGGGGCAAAACCCAGGCCGACATCATAGGCCTTGAGCACCTCGGACCCGTTCAGCAGATACATCCGTCGCTCGCCCTTCTGAACGACGACCTGCGTCACCGGCGGGCCGTCGTAGCGCATGAACTTGCCGCTGCACGCGCCCAGCCCAAGGCCCAGCGCCAAAGCCAGAACGATCCTGAGAAATCCCATCTGCCCGCCTCATGATTTTTCTTTCATCATACAGGTAAAGCGGGCGTCGGACGAGATCACTTTTTCGGCAGGTCCAGCGCCTTCAGCCGTGTCTCGATCGCCTCGAGACGTTCGAGTACCGCGTCACGATAGGCGTCGGTGCGCTGGGTGTCCTCCTCGTGGTGGGCGTCCTGCATCGAGTTGACGATCAGACCGACCAGCAGGTTCACCACGGCGAAGGTTGTGATCATGATGAAGGGCACGAAGAACGCCCAGGCCCAGGGATAGACCTCCATCACCGGACGGACGATGCCCATCGACCAGCTTTCCAGCGTCATGACCTGGAAGAGCGTGTAGGCGCTGAGCCCGAGATCGCCGAACCAGTCGGGGAATGAGGCGGCGAACAGTTTCGTCGCCATCACCGCGCCGATGTAGAAGATCAGCGCCATCAGCAGGAACACGCTGCCCATGCCCGGCAGCGCCGTGATGAATCCCTCGACCACCCGTCGCAGGCGCGGCGCGACCGAAATCACGCGCAGCACCCGCAGGATGCGCAACGCCCGAAGCACCGACACGCCCTGCCCCGCCGGGATCAGCGAGACACCGACGATGACGAAATCGAACAGGTTCCAGCCGCTGCGGAAGAAGCGCCAGCCGCGCGCCACCAGTTTCGCCGCGATCTCGGCCACGAAGATGGCAAGGCACGCCATGTCCACCGCGCGGATCAGCCCCCCGGCCTGCGCCATGATGGCGCTGGAGGTCTCAAGCCCCAGCATGACGGCGTTCAGGACGATGACCCCGATGATTGCATTGCGGACGGCGGGCCGGTCCAGCCACGCCCCCAGCTGCGCGCGAAACGCCATGTCTACCCCTCGAAAACGAACCCTGCGACCAGTTCCACATGGGTGGACCAGCGGAACTGGTCAACCACCCCCACCGGTCCGATGCGATATCCCGCCCGCAGCAGGGCGGCGGCATCGCGCGCAAAGGTGACGGGATTGCACGAAACATGGGCAATGCGCGGAACCCGGGCCGCAGCCAGCTGGGCGATCTGCGCCTCGGCCCCGGCACGGGGCGGGTCGATCGCCACCCCGTCGAAGCGGCGCAACTCGTCCGGCAGCAGCGGATTGCGGAACAGGTCGCGCGCCTCGTGGGTGACATGGCGCAGTTCCGTTCCATGCCGCCAGCCGTGATCCAGCGCCTTGAGCATCGCGCGGTCCGATTCGACCGCATGCACCCGCGCGGCCTGCGCCAGAGGCAGGGCAAAGGTGCCGCAGCCTGCGAACAGATCGGCCACGTGGCTCGCCCCATGCAGGATCTGCACGACCGCGTCGCGCAGCGCGGCCTCGCCCGCCGCCGTTGCCTGCAGGAACGCACCGGGCGGCGGCACGACATCGACCCCGCCGAACCGCTGGTAGGGCGGGCGGCGCGTCAGCACCTCGTCGTCCCAGGCGATGCGGGCAAGGTCCTGCTCGCGCGCGATCTCGGCCAGTGTGGCCAGGTCCACCGGCTTGCCGCCGCTGACCGCTACGTCGAGCCCCGAGAGGCTCTCTGTCACCTGCACCGACAGCTCTCCCTTGCGGCTGGCGCCAAGCACAGCCAGCGCCTCGACCATCGGCAGGCTGGCGGCCAGCGCGGGCGTCACCAGCTGGCAGTCGGGAATCGCGATGACCGTGTCCGAACCCTTTTGGTGGAACCCCGCCAACGCGCCCTTTTTCGTACGCCGCGCGGAAAAGGCAGCGCGGCGGCGGCTGTGCGGAGGCGAGGCGGAAAGCATGGAAACCGGCGCCGCGATTCCCTGTGCCGCCAGCGCGGTGCGCACGACACCCAGCTTCCATTCCGCCACGAAGGCGTCCGAGGCGTGCTGCAGCTGGCATCCGCCGCATGATTTCGCATGGCGGCAGGGCGGTTTCACCCGTTCCGGCACGGGTTCGAGGATGCGGGGAGCGGCCATGACGCCGTGCTCGACCACGCCTTCGACGCGTTCGCCGGGCAGCGTACCGGGCACGTAGATGGGCCCCGGCGCGATGCCGTCCCCATGATGGCCGAGGCGTTCGATAGTCAAGGTTTCCATGTCAGGGCTTCTGCCCGTTTTCAGAGCCGGTTTCCAGTGCCCGCTATTCCGCCGCCTGCGCCTCGTCCGTGCCAAGGAAGCCGCCCGATTGCCGCTCCCAGTAGCGGGCATAGAGGCCGCCCCGTGCAAGCAGGTCCGCATGACTGCCCTGCTCGACGATCCTGCCACTGTCCATGACCACGATCCGGTCCATGCTGGCGATGGTGGACAGGCGGTGTGCGATCGCCAACACGGTCTTGCCGCGCATGACCTCTTGCAAGGCAGACTGGATCTCGGCCTCGACCTCGGAATCGAGCGCGCTGGTCGCCTCGTCCAGCACGAGGATCGGCGCGTCCTTGAGGATGGCGCGGGCCAAGGCGACCCGCTGCCGCTGCCCGCCCGACAGTTTCACCCCCCGCTCGCCTAGCCGCGCGGCATAGCCCTGCCTCCCGGCGTTATCCACAAGCCCCGTGATGAAGTCATGCGCCGAGGCCCGTCGCGCGGCCTCGAATACCTCGTCCTCGGTCGCCTCGGGACGGCCATAGCGGATATTGTCCAGCGCCGAGCGGTTGAACATGCTGGTTTCCTGCCGCACCACCGCCACCGCCTGCCGCAGCGCGGTCTGGGTCAGGTCGCGCAGGTCGGTGCCACCCAGCGTGATCCGCCCCTGCTCGATCTCGTAAAGCCGCAAGAGCAGCGAGACGACGGTGGATTTGCCCGCCCCCGAGGCGCCCACCAGCGCCACCTTCTCGCCCTCGGCTACGGCCAGGTCAAAGTCGCGCAGCGCGCTTTTCGCGCCGTCATAACCGAAGGTCACATGCTCGAACCGGATCGGGCCCCTCGGCGCGACGGCCAGCGCGCCGGGCCGGTCGGAAATGCCGTGCGGCGGGGTCAACGTGCCGATGCCGTCCTGCACCTCGCCGATATTGGTGAAGATCGACATGGCCACGCGGCCCAGCCGGTTGGTCAGCATCGACAGGCGCGTCGTGACCATCGCCGTCATGGCGATGTCGCCCGCCGTCGCCTGCCCCGTGCTCCACAGCCACAGCGCGCCGAGGATCGCGAACAGCGGCAGCATTCCCCCCAGCGTCATCAGCACCATGCGAAACACCGCCGACAGCGTGCCGAAATCCAGAGACCGGTCGCGGTAGCGTTCCAGCGCGGCGCGCGTCGCGCCGTCCTCGTCGGCGTCGCGGGCAAACAGCTTGACCGCCGCGATGTTGGAATAGGTGTCGACGATCTGTCCCGTCACCGTCGTCCGCGCCCCTGCGCGGGCCGCCGAGCGCACGCGGATGCGCGGGATGAAGAACCGCAGCGCCGCGGCATAAAGCACGCCCCAGACCACGAAGACCGCCAACAGCCGCGCGTCGATCGCCCCCATCAGCACGAAGGCGCCGGCGAACATGGCGAGCGAGTAGATCACCACGTCCGACACCTCGATCACCAGGTCCGTCAGCGCCCGCGCGGTCTGGATCGCCTTCTGGCTCAGCCTGCCCGCGAAATCATTCTCGAAGAACCGCATGGAATGGCCCAGCGTGTGCCGGTTCAGTCGAGACAGGATCAATGGATACAGGTTCGGTCCCAGCATGATGCCGGTCACGCCCGCATCCATGATGAAGATCAGTGGCCGGATCACCAGGAAGAACAGCACGCCGACAACGATCACCGGCCAGAACACCGTCCAGAAATCGCCCTGCGCGGCGCTGGCCGTCTGGTCGATCACCCAGCCGGTAAAGCGCGCCGCCACCAGTTCCGACAGGCCGGTGACGAAGGTGATGGCAAAGGCCAGCAGGATCGCCTTTTCCGATCCTTTCAGCGCCCAGCGCATGAAGCGCCACATGCTCTGCGGCGGCGGCCCTTCGGCCTCGGCGAAGGGGTCGATCAAGGCGGCGAGACGCCTCACTCGGCGGCCTCGAGCGCATCAAGGAAACCGCCCGACTGGCGCTCCCAGTAGCGCGCGTAAAGTCCGTTCAGCGCCAACAGGTCGTCATGCGTGCCGGTTTCCACGATCCGCCCCGCATCCAGCACGATGATGCGGTCCATGCTGGAGATGGTAGACAGGCGATGCGCGATGGCCAGCACGGTCTTGCCTTCCATCACCCGCGACAGCGCGGTCTGGATGCTGGCCTCGACCTCGGAGTCCAGTGCGCTTGTCGCCTCGTCCAGCACGAGGATCGGCGCGTCCTTGAGGATGGCACGGGCCAGTGCGATGCGCTGGCGCTGCCCGCCGGACAGCTTGACGCCCCTCTCGCCCAGATGGGCGCCGTAGCCCTCTCGGCCCCTGTGGTCGCGCAGCGTCAGGATGAAGTCATGCGCCTCGGCCTTGCGCGCGGCCTCGAACACCTCGTCGTCCGTGGCGTCGGGGCGGCCATAGCGGATGTTGTCCATGGCCGAGCGGTTGAACATCGCGGTTTCCTGCGTGACCATGCCGATCTGCCGCCGCAGGCTTTCCTGCGTGACGCCGCGCAGGTCCTGCCCGTCGATCTCGACCACGCCGCCCTCGACATCGTAGAGTCGCAACAGCAACGAGACCAACGTCGACTTGCCCGCGCCCGACGCCCCCACGATGCCCAGCTTTTCGCCCGGATCGACATGCAGCGTGATCCCGTCCACACCGCCGCTTTCCTGGCCATAGGCAAAGGTCACATCCCGGAAGGCGATCCGCCCCTCGGGCACGGCCAAGTCCTGCGCGCCCGGCCGGTCGGTCAGGCGATGCGGCGGCGACAGGGTGCGCATGCCGTCCTCGACCTCGCCGACGTTGGAATAGAGGTTCATCAGCGTGAAACTGACCCAGCCGGTCATCTGCGCCAGCCGCAGGCTGACCGCGCCCGTCGCGGCGATATCCCCGGCCGAGATCAGGCCCAGAGACCAGTACCACAGCGCGCCGCCCACCAGCAGCACCGGCAGGATGCCTGCCAACGCCATCAGCCAGAATCGGAACGCGACCGACACGCGGCCGAATTCCAGGAAGCGCAGACGGTAATTGTCCATCGCGCCCAGCGCGGCGCGGTCCTCGTGGTCGGCATGGGCGAACAGCTTGACGGTCTTGATGTTGGTCATCGTGTCGACGATCTGCCCGGTGATCATCGCTCGGGCCGAGGCGCGCGCCTTGGACCGTTCGCGCACCTGCGGCATGAAATGCCGGATCAGGAAGCCGTATCCGACGATCCACAGCAGCAACCCAGCCGCGATGCGCCAATCCACCGTCCCCAGCAACAGCACTGCGCCGATCACGGATGCCAGCGCGAACAGCACCGTCTGCACCATTTCCGATACGACATCGTTCAGCGCCCGCGCCGCCTGCATTTCCTTCTGCGCGATGCGGCCTGCGAAATCGTCGTCGAAGAAGGTCACCGACTGACCCAGCGTGTGCCTGTGCAGCCGCGACAGCGCCAGGTTCAGCACGTTGGGCTGCATCAGGATCGACTGCGAGTAGGCCGAGGCGCCCAGGATCGCCGGCCGCAGCAGCAGGAAGAACACCAGCGAGAACACCAGCACGCCGCTCTGGTCCGCAAAGACCGAAGTCGCGTCCGTCGCCAGCGCCGCGTCGATCACCCAGCCCAGCAGCAGCGCGGCCACCACCTCGGCCACGCCCGCCAGCACGGATATCGCCCCGGCCACCCAGATCACCGGCCACGCGCCCCTCAGCGCCCAGCCGAAGAACGGCAGCAGGCGGTTGGGTGGCGGGCCCTCGGCGGGCTGGAACGGGTCGATGCGGAACATGTTCATTCGGCGGCCTCTGTCTGCGTATCCGGGTCGAGGAAGCCGCCGCTCTGGCGCGCCCAGAAACGGGCATAAAGGCCTCCGGAGGACAAAAGCATCTCGTGGCTGCCTTGTTCCACGATACGCCCCTGATCCAGCACGAGGATCCGGTCCATGCGAGAAATGGTAGACAGCCTGTGCGCGATGGCAATGACGGTTTTGCCCTCCATCATGCCATATAGCGTGTCCTGGATGGCCGCCTCGACTTCGGAATCGAGTGCGCTGGTCGCCTCATCCAGAAGCAGGATCGGCGCATCCTTGAGGATCACGCGGGCCAGTGTCACTCGCTGGCGCTGTCCGCCGGACAGTTTCACGCCGCGTTCGCCCACATGGGCGTCATAGCCGCGACGCCCCTGCGGATCCTCCAACGCCATGATGAACTCATGCGCCTGTGCCTGTTTCGCGGCGGCGATCAACTGCGCGTCCGTCGCGTCGGGCCGCCCATACAGCAGGTTGTCGCGAACCGAGCGATGCAACAGCGACGAATCCTGCTGCACCATGCCGATATTGCGGCGCAGGGACTCTTGTGTAACCTGACGGATGTCCTGGCCGTCGATCAGGATGCGGCCTTGTTCGGCGTCGTAGAAGCGCAGCAGCAGTTTGACCAGCGTCGACTTGCCCGCGCCCGACCGCCCGACAAGGCCGATCTTCTCGCCCGGTTCGATGGTCAGGTCGATGGCGTCCAGCCCGCCCGCGCCACGCCCGTAATGATGCGACAGGCCCTGCAACGCGATCCGGCCCTCGGTCAGGTGCAACGGCTTTGCATCGGGCGCGTCGGTCAGGTCGATGGGCTGGGCGATCGTCTCCATCCCCTCGGCGATGACGCCAAGCTGCTGGAAGAAGGTGGACAACGCCCACATGATCCAGCCGGTCATGGCATTGATCCGCAGCGTCAGCGCGGCGGCGGCGGCGACAGCGCCGGCGCTGGCAGCGCCCTGCATCCACAGCGCTATGGCCCAGCCCACGACCCCCACGATCAGCAGGCCGTTCAGCGTGACAAGGCTGACATCCATGATCGTGTACAGCCGCATCTCGCGCCCGAAAGTGGTGCGGGTCTTCTCGATCGCGTCCTTCGCATAGGCGATTTCGCGGTCGTGATGGGCAAACATCTTGATCGAATGGATGTTGGTATAGGCATCGACGACACGCCCCGTCACCTCTGACCGGGCGTCGGCCGCGGCCTTGGCCGCCGGGCCGATGCGCCGGATCGTCCAGCGCATCAGCAGGCCATACAGCACCAGCCACGCCGCCAGCGGAATCATCAGCCGCGGGTCGGCTTGCCCCAGCACGATCAGCGCGCCGATGGCATAGGCGGCGGAATAGGACAGCGCGTCAAAGACCTGGAACACCGCCTCGCCCACGGCGGGGGGCGTCTGCATGATGCGGTTGGCGATGCGGCCGGCGAAATCGTTCTCGAACCAGCCGACCGACTGGCGCAGCACGTGCCGATGCGCCCGCCAGCGGAACAGCGTGCCCACGTTCGGCATGATGCCGTTGTTCAGCACCATCACGTCCAGCATCTGCAAGGCCGGGCGCAGCAGCAGCACGAAGACCGCCAACCCGATCAGAGCCCAGCCATGCGTCTGCCAGACCTGCGCCGGATCGCCCGCGAGGATGTCGACCACCCAGCCCATCGCCCAGATCAGGCCCAGTTCCACGCTGGCGGTGATGACCGACAGCACCGCCGCCACTGCAAAGATGCGCCTGAACGGGTGCAGATACGACTTCAGGAACGGATAAAGCCGCTGTGGTGGCCGGTCCATCTGCGGATACTCGACATAGGGATCGACCAGGTTTTCAAAAAAACGGAACATGAGACCAAGGGGCTAAAGGGACAGGCGGCAGGGACGCCGGGATGCCCGCGTCAGGCGGTCCTGTCCACAGGGTGCATAGCCCAGAGATGGGCCAAAGTCACCCTTTGGCCAGGCCCTTCAGCAGCGCCTCACGCGTCAGGGTAAAATCCGAGGCGATCCAGCGCGCCTCGA
The DNA here is from genome assembly GCF_018224955.1 of Thetidibacter halocola. Lineage (GTDB taxonomy): Bacteria > Pseudomonadota > Alphaproteobacteria > Rhodobacterales > Rhodobacteraceae > Thetidibacter > Thetidibacter halocola. The sequence goes on along the minus strand of NZ_JAGTUU010000002.1, from coordinate 420,434 downwards.
GGTCTTTCAGAGCGTCACCCAGAGCCTTGCCCTGAAGGCCGGGCATCAGGTCTGCGGCCTTGACCGGAAAGCGTGCCCCCGCGCCGCGGGCGATCCGTTGGGTCAGATCGGGGAACAAGGGAGACTCGAGCAGCGCGGCCCGCAGGACAGCCAAGTCCTGGGCCCGTTCCGCCCCGTCGCGCCAAGCGATTTCGGCAAGGCCTGCCGCGTCGGGAACCCAGCGTTGGAACAGGTCCAGCCGTGCCTGATCCGCCTTCGACAGGCGCAGGGCGGGACCATCGGCAAAGCCCAGCGCGGCCAGCCGACGGATCGGATCGGCGCCAAGCCCCAGCGCCGCCTCGTGCGACAGCAGCGGCCCCAGCGCGCGGGCCGTGGCACCGGGCAGGATCGCCTGCAAGACGCCGGTCCGCTCCATAACCGACACCGCCATCACCGGATCAGGCGCGGACAGCAGTTTCTTCACTTCCGCCCCCACCCGTTCGCGGGACAGGGTGTGCAGCCCCTCGAGATTGGCGGCGATGGCGGCCAACGCGTCGGCATCCATGCCCTGCGCCGGGTCGCCATACCAGGCAGAAAAGCGGAAGAAACGCAGGATGCGCAGGTAATCCTCGCGGATGCGCGTGTCGGCATCCGCAATGAAGCGCAGCCGTCGCGCGTGCAGGTCGGGCAGCCCGCCCAGCGGATCGACCAGCCCGCCGCGCCGGTCGGCGTAAAGCGCATTGATGGTGAAGTCGCGCCGGATCGCGTCATCCTCGATCCGGTCGGCATAGCGGATCACCGCGCGGCGGCCGTCGGTTTCAACGTCGGCGCGAAAGGTCGTCACCTCGAACCCCTCGCCCTCGGCGACGACGGTGATCGTGCCGTGGTCGATGCCGGTCGGCACCGCCTTTAGCCCCGCGCCCTCGGCCAGGTCGACTACGCGTTCGGGGCGCGCATCGGTGGCGATGTCGACATCCGTTACCGGCACGCCCAGCAGCGCATTGCGCACGCAGCCGCCCACGGCATAGGCGCGATGGCCGCCCTTCTCGAGCATGGCCATCACCCGCTGCGTCGCGGCATGGGTCAGCCAGTCTCCGGTGACGGTGGTCATTGGTCCACACGTTCCGCCAGCCCGTGCAGGATGCGCGCGGTCGCGCCCCAGATGTAGTAGGGGCCCAGTGGCACGGTGAAGTAATGCCGCCGCGTCCCGCGCCAGCGCCGCGACTGGATGGTAAAACGCGCGCGGTCGGTGACATGGGCGAAGGGGGCGGTGAACACCTCGTCCACCTCGCCGGGTTCGGGACGGGGCGTGAAGGGCGCGTGGATCAGCGCAAGGACCGGCGTTACGATAAACCCCGTGACGGTTTCATGCGCCGGAAGCGTGCCCAGCACCTCGACCGAGGCGGGATCAAGGCCGACCTCCTCCCAGGCTTCGCGCAAGGCGGCGGCAACCGGGTCGGCGTCGCCCTCGTCCTGCTTGCCGCCGGGAAAGGCGATCTGGCCGGGGTGGTGTTTCAGCCGCGAGGACCGCTTGGTCAGCACGACCTCAAGACCCGTCGCCCCCAGCTGGAACGCCGCCAGCACGCCCGCAGGGCGCAGCACGCGGCCCTCGGGCAGGCGAACGTCCGGGTTCAGGTCGAAATCCGACGAGGGCGTGCCATCGGCGTGCAGCGCGCGGCGCAGCGCCGCGGCCTGTTCAGTCGGTCCCATCTTCGGCCTCGAAGCCGACGGTCTTCGGGTCGAGGTCGTAATGCGCCCCGCAGAACTGGCAGTCGGCGGTCACGCGGCCGTCATCGGTGGTCATCTTCTCGATGTCCTTGGCCGAGTAGATCGACAGGGTCTGGCGCACCTTGGCCTCGGAACAGGTGCAGCCGAAACGCACCGGCTGGGCGTCGTAGACGCGCGGGATTTCTTCGTGGAACAGGCGCACCAGCAACTGGTCGGGCGAGATCGTCGGCCCGATCAGTTCGAACTCCTCCACCGTGCCGATATGGCTGTTCACGCGGGTCCAGTTTTCGCCATCGTTGCCATGCATCAGGTCCTCGGCCAGCAACAGCCCCTGCTCGCCCGAGCCGCCGCCCTGCGCAAACGGCGACGCCTTTGGCATGTGCTGCAGCATGATGCCGCCGGCGCGCCAGTGTTCGCCAACGCCCGGTTCCATCGAACGGCCATAGGACAGCGCAAAGGTGGTGGGCAGTTGTTCGGACTGGGCGAAATAGGCGGCGGCGCAATCCGACAACGAGGTTCCAGCAACCGGCGTGATTCCCTGGTAGGGCGTGGTGCCCGGCCCCTGGTCGATCAGGATCGCGAAATAGCCGTTGCCCAGTTGCGAGAAGGGCTGCGCATCCGTGACCCGGTCACGGTCGAAGCTGGCATAGGCGCGGATGCGCGCCGGCTCGCCCTCTTTCGTGGGGGCAAAGTAATCGGTCGCGATCATCCGCACCGGGCCGTTGGTCTGCACCTGAAGCGACAGCTTCCAGCGGAGCTTGACCGTCTGGCCGATCAGTGCGGTCAGCAGCGCCATCTCTGCCACCAGCGCCTCGACCGGGGCGGGGTAGTCGTGCTGCTTCAGCACGCCCGACAACACGCCGTCCAGCCGCGCGACCCGGCCGCGCATGTCGGAGCGATCAAGCTGGAAGGGCAGGACGGTGTCGTCCCAGGCGAGTTTGCTGCCGATGCTCATGGGGTTTCCTTATCTGCCGGGCGCTGGCATACCGCAGCGATATAGGCGCATTCAAGTCAGGTGCAACCGGGGATGAACCGATGATCCGCCGCTATGGAGAACCGCCCGAGGCCGCCCGCCGCTACACGCTGCGCGCCGGCGCCTATGCCATCCTGCCGCGAGACGGAATGCTGCTGCTGACCCACCAGGCCGATCCCTGGCCAGAGGTCCAGCTGCCAGGTGGCGGCATCGATCCCGGTGAGAACCCGCTTGACGCGCTGCACCGCGAGGTGTTCGAGGAAACCGGCTGGCGCATCGCGGCGCCTCGGCGGCTGGGCGCCTTCCGGCGCTTCACCTACATGCCGGAATACGACCTCTGGGCGGAAAAACTGTGCATCATCTATACCGCGCGGCCCGTGGCGCGGCTGGGCGATCCCACGGAACCCGGCCATAGCGTGGTCTGGCTGCCGCCGATCGAGGCGGCGGGTGTTCTGGGCAACCCGGGCGACCGTGCCTTTGTTCTGCGGCACCTCGACTAGGTACGCCCCCGGCCGACGACGCCGAATTCCAGCAGTGCGGCGGACACGTCGTCGCCCAGCGTCGCGCCCCGCTGCATCCCGCTTGTCAGCCGCCAGAACATGTCCTCGAGCAGTTCGGATCCCTCGGCCCGCGTCGCGCAATCGCGGAACAGGTCGATCAGCCCCTCTTCGCCCAGCATGGCGCCGTCCTGCATCACCGCCTCGGTGAAGCCGTCCGAATACAACAGCAGGCGGTCGCCCGGGCGCATCGCGAAACGCACCGTGTCGTAGGAGACGTCATCGACGAGGCCGATGGGCAGGCCACCCTCACCCAGCATCTCGACCGCGCCATCGGCCCGCAGCAGCAGCGGCGGCGCGTGTCCGGCCTGCACCATCTGCATCTGCCCGCTGTCGAGATCGCCAACCACGTAGGCCATGGTCAGGTATTCCTCGACCCCCGGATCGGCCGAAAGGCGGGCGTTCAGCATCTGCGCGGTCTCATCCGGCGGACGCAGGGCAAACCGGCTGTCTGGCCGTCTGTCCAGCGCGATGTTCTGGTCGGGGAACTTCGACGAGAGATAGCCGGCGACCCGCGCCGTCACCATGGCAGAGGTGATGCCATGCCCCGAGACGTCGATGCTGTAGAGGCCGAGCCGCGCGGGCGCGGGGCTGAACATGCCCACAAGGTCGCCGCCGACATGACCGCAGGGACGCAGCAGCAGGCTGACACGCGTCCGGCCAAAGACGCGCACCCGTTCCGGCACAAGCGATTCCTGGATCGTGCGGGCCTGGCGCAGGTCCTTGTCTATGGCGTCATGCACCTTCTGCAACTCGGCCAGCGCCTCCGTCACCTGGCGATTCTTTTCGGCCAGTTCCTTCTGCATGGCGACGATCCGCGCGCCCGCGTTCACCCGGGCGCGCAATTCGTGCCCATTGACCGGCTTGGTCAGGAAATCGTCCGCCCCCGAATCGAGACCCTGTGCGATATCGTCCTTGCCGCTTTTCGAGGTCAGCAGGATGAAGTACCCATAGCCTTCGCGCGGCAACGCCCTGAAACGGCGACAGAATTCCAACCCATCCATGCCCGGCATGATCCAGTCGGACACCACGATGTCAGGGGGCATCGCGCAGCACAGCGCCAGCGCCTCGGGCCCCGATTGGGCCTCGAACACCTCGAACCCGGCGCGTTCCAGCATGATGCGCATGACACGCAATTGCGCGCGGCTGTCATCGACGACCAGCGCACGACGCCGTTCGGCGCCGGTCGGGGATGGGAGCGGTTCGGGGATGGCAAGGGGTTGCACGGGCGTCCTGTTCCTGAGGCGTCCTGATGCGATACGATCCGGCTGGTTGCCATTCCCTTAACTCTAAAATTGCAGGCTTTCGTCCGTCTGGTGCAAAGATTGCGTTCACCCTTGCGGTCTAGTCTGGCCTCAAAGGAGATTAGAGCATGATCGACTGGGCGCGCGTGGCCGAATTGCGGGAAGAAATCGGTGCCGAGGATTTCGGCGAGATCGTGGACCTTTTCCTGACGGAGGTCGACGGCGCCATCGATCTGCTGGCCGAGAATGCCGGCAACCGAGAGATTGTCGCCGAACAGATGCACTTCCTCAAGGGCGCGTCGCTGAACCTTGGCTTTTCGGCGCTGGCCGGACTGTGCCGCGACGGCGAAAAGGCCGCGATGTCGGGCAATCCGGACCTGGTCACCGCCGACGCGCTCCGCGAAACCTTTGCCGCAGCGCGCGGCGTGTTCGAACGCGATTTTCCGCAGCGGTTCGCGGCCTGAGCCGCTCAGCCGAAGGCCGGATCTGCGGCGCGCACCGCCTGCGCCAGAACCGCGCGAGGCAGGGCGACCGGATTGGCCTTCATCGAGGACGACACTTCGGCCTCCTGCGCAAGGAGGTTCGGGTCTGGCGGGGTCGCGGCACGGCCCAGCAGCGAAGGAAGATCCTGATCACGCAGGAAGCCGCGCAAGAGGTCGCTCGCCTTGGCGGCAGGTGCCCCAAAGGCGTCTGCGACCATCCCGTCGATCTCGTCGAAACGCCCGGTGTCCAGCCCCGCCGATTGACAGGCAAGACGATTGACCTCGAGGATCTCGGGCAGAAGCCGGGCGCAGATGGCGCCATGGGGGGCGCCTGTCCGACCGCCGATGACACCGGCCAATCCGTGCACCGCACCCAGCCCGGCATTGGCCAGGGCGATCCCGCCCAGATGCGCGGCAAGGATCATCGTATGCCGCGCGGCCAGGCTGTCGCCGCGCGACAGCGCCAGCAGCGCGCGCATGGCCGGCCCGATCGCAGCGCGGCAGATAAAGTCTGTCTGAGGCGTCGCACGGGTGCAGACAAAGGGCTCGATCAGTTGGGTGATCGCATCCATGCCGGTCATCAGCGTGACCGGCCAAGGCAGGCCCAAGGTCAATTCGGCATCGAGGATCGCCACGCGCGGCACCATGCGTACTTCGCGCAGGCTGACCTTGCGGCCATGGTCGGGCACGTCGATCACCGCGTTCTTCGTCGCCTCGGCCCCGGTTCCGGCAGTGGTCGGCAGGGCGATCATCGGCAGTGGCGACACGTCGAGTGGCAGGCCGCGCCCCACCACCTCCAGGTGGTCGAGCGGCGGGCGCGGGGCAGGCAGCAGCGCGGCCAGCGCCTTGGCGAGATCGATGGCCGATCCGCCGCCAATGGCGACAACCACGCCGATCTGGAGTCCGCGCAGGTCGTCCAAAGCGGACTCCAGCTTGGGCAGCGTCGGCTCGCCGCGTGCAGGCAGGCGGTGCAGCGCGCGGCCCGTGGATTCGATCTGTCGACCCGCCTCGTCCGCCCAGGCGGCCGAGAGGCTGTGCACCAGCAGAACCCCGCCCGGCATCGCCCCGAGCACATCGAACAGGACCGCTCGGCTGCCCGGCGCGGCGACGCTGCGCGCCGGGACGACCAGCGCGCTCAAGCGGCGTAGCCGATGGTCGCGGCGACGGCCCGTTTCCACGCGGCATAGCGCGCCTCGCGGGTATCGGCGGCCATCACGGGATCGAACCGTGCATCGGCCTGCCAGGTGGCGGCAAAGCCCTCCATCCCCGGCAGAAGCCCGGCTTTCTGCCCGGCCAGCCACGCCGCGCCCATCGCCGTCGTTTCCAACACGCGGGGGCGTTCCACAGGCGCGCCCAGGATGTCGGACAGGAACTGCATCGCGTGGCCGGACGCGCTCATCCCGCCATCGACGCGCAGCGCGGTTTCGCCGCCAAGGCCTGCCCAGTCGACCTGCATCGCCTCGAGCAGGTCGCGCGTCTGGAAGCCCACGCTTTCCAACGCTGCCCGCGCCAGTTCGGCAGGTCCGGAATTGCGCGTCAGGCCAAAGATCGCGCCACGGCAGTCTGGCCGCCAGTAGGGTGCGCCCAGTCCGGTGAAGGCGGGCACCAGCACCACTTCCTGCGCCGGGTCGGCGGCATCGGCCAGCCCCTGTGTGTCGGCGGCGTTGCGGATCAGGCCCAGCCCGTCGCGCAGCCATTGCACCACGGCCCCCGCGATGAAGATCGAGCCCTCCAGCGCGTAGGTCGGCTTGCCGTCCAGCTGGTAGGCGATCGTCGTCAGCAACCGGTTGGTCGAGGTCACGGGCGTATCGCCGGTGTTCAGCAGGGCAAAGCAGCCGGTGCCGTAGGTGGATTTCAACATGCCGGGGCGGAAACAGGCCTGACCCACGGTCGCCGCCTGCTGATCGCCCGCAACCCCGCGGATCGGGATCGGGCGGCCGAACAGGTCAGGACGCGTCTCGCCGAACTCGGCCGAGCAATCCAGCACTTCGGGAAGCATCGACATCGGTACGCCCAACCGGTCGCAGATTGTCTGCGACCACTGGCCCTGCCGGATGTCATACAGCATCGTGCGCGCAGCATTGGTCGCGTCGGTGACGTGCCGGGCGCCGCCGGTCAGGTTCCAGATCACCCAGCTGTCGACGGTGCCAAAGGCCAGCTCGCCGGCCTCGGCCCGGGCGCGGGCGCCTTCGACGTTGTCGAGGATCCACGCGATCTTGGTGGCCGAGAAATACGGGTCCAGCAGCAGGCCGGTGCGCTGCGTCACCTCGGCTCCAAAGCCCTCTTCCTCCAGCTTGCGGCACAGGGGCGCGGTTCGACGGTCCTGCCAGACGATGGCGTTGTGGATCGGCTTGCCGGTCTTGCGGTCCCAGACCAGCGTCGTCTCGCGCTGGTTGGTGATGCCGATGGCGCCGATGCCCTCGGCACCCTGCCCCGCGCGTTCGATCGCGGCGCGGCAGGTGGCGGCGGTCGTCGCCCATAGATCGGCGGGATCGTGTTCCACCCATCCCGGCGCGGGGTAATGCTGGGTGAATTCCTCCTGCGCGGTGGCGAGGACGGAAAGGGACTGGTCGAACAGGATGGCACGGGTCGAGGTCGTGCCCTGGTCGATGGCTAGGATATGCGTCATGGCCTGCCTCACCTGTCGTGCAAAGCCGGTGTGCGCCCGGCATGGGTCTTCTACAGCAAAAAGCCGAGGCCCCGAAGGGCCCCGGCCAGGGAGGAAGGCTTACTGCCAGGACTTGATCAGCTCGTCATAGCTGACGGTAATCGGAGTCTCGTCCTCGTTTTCCAGCTTGGGATAGGGGGCGCCGGGCTGGTCGAACCAGTACTGCGCGTCCCGCTCCTCGTTCAGCTTGGGGCCGATGTCGCCCTGCACGCCGGCACGCTCGAGGCGTTCCAGCACGCGCTCCTGGTCCGCGCAAAGGGCGTCGAGGGCCTCTTGCGGGGTCTTGGCACCGGACATGGCGTCACCGATGTTCTGCCACCACAGCTGTGCCAGCTTCGGGTAGTCGGGCACGTTGGTGCCTGTCGGCGACCATGCCACGCGGGCCGGCGAGCGGTAGAATTCCACCAGGCCGCCCAGCTTGTCGGCGCGCTCGGTGAAGCTGTCGTGCTGCACGGTCGACTCGCGGATGAAGGTCAGGCCCACATGGGATTTCTTCACGTCCACGGTCTTGGAGGTGACGAACTGCGCGTAGAGCCATGCGGCCTTGGCGCGGTCCACCGGGGTCGACTGCATCAGCGTCCAGGAGCCAGCGTCCTGATAGCCGACCTTCTGGCCTTCCTTCCAGTAGACGCCATGCGGCGAGGGGGCCATGCGCCACTTGGGCGTGCCGTCCTCGTTCATCACGGGCAGGCCGGGCTTGACCGTGTCAGCGGTGAAGGCGGTGTACCAGAACATCTGCTGGGCGATGTTGCCCTGCGCCGGGATCGGGCCTGCCTCGGAGAAGGTCATGCCAGCGGCAGCGGGGGGCGTGTACTTCTGCAGCCATTCGATCGCCTTGGTCACGGCATAGACCGCCGCCGGGGCGTTGGTCGCGCCGCCACGGGCCACGCAGGAACCGACGGGCTGGCTGTTCTCGTTCACGCGGATGCCCCATTCGTCGACCGGCAGGCCGTTGGGTTCACCCACGTCGCCCATGCCGGCCATCGACATCCACGCGTCGGTGTAGCGCCAGCCAAGGCTCGGGTCCTTCTTGCCGTAGTCCATGTTGCCGAAGACTTCGCCGGTCACGCCCAGGTGCGACAGGTTGCGCCCGGTAAAGAACTCGGCGATGTCCTCGTAGGCCGACCAGTTCACCGGAACGCCCAGGTCATAGCCATAGGCGGCCTTGAAGTCGGCCTTGTTCTTCTCGTCGTTGAACCAGTCGTAGCGGAACCAGTACAGGTTCGCGAACTGCTGGGTCGGCAGCTGGTAGACCTTGCCATCCGGCCCGGTGGTAAAGCTGAGGCCGATGAAATCGTCCATGTCCAGCGTCGGCAGGGTGACGTCGGCGCCTTCGCCGGCGATCCAGTCGGTCAGGTTGCGGACCTGCTGATAGCGCCAGTGGGTGCCGATCAGGTCCGAGTCGTTGATGTAGCCGTCGTAGATGTTCTCACCCGACTGCATCTGCGTCTGGAGCTTTTCCACCACGTCGCCTTCGCCGATCAGGTCATGCGTGACCTTGATGCCGGTGATCGCGGTGAAGGCCGGGGCCAGCACCTGGCTTTCGTATTCGTGCGTGGTGATCGTTTCCGACACGACCTTGATTTCCATGCCCGCAAAGGGCGCGGCCGCGTCGACGAAGAACTGCATCTCGGCTTCCTGGTCGGCGCGGGACAGCGTCGACAGGTCTCCGATCTCGGCATCCAGGAACGCGCGTGCGGCGTCCATGTCGGCGAATGCCGATCCGCCCAGCAAGCTGAGCGCCAGCGCAAGGCTGGTTGTTGATTTCAGGGTCAAGTTCATTAGGTCCTCCCGTTGTCGAACTTGGTTTTCGATGGGCGGCGCCCCCTTCCGGTTTCTCAGGCCGTTGGGAGGGGGCGCCGCCGTTTTGGCCCGTCTAGACCCAGCGGAATACCGCTGCGGCCCAGACGAGGCAGACCGCCATCGCCCAGGGCTGGGTGTCGGGACCGACAAGGCCCAGCCAGGCGAGGTTGATGAAGGCGCTTCCCAGAAGCGTGATGAACAGCCGGTCGCCGCGCGTGGTCTCGATCCGCAGGATGCCCACCCGCGGGGTTTCGGGAAACTTGATCGCGAGGATCGTGAAGGTGATCAGCAGCGAGGCGATGACCATGAAGAAGATCGCGGTCGGCCAGGTCCATGCCATCCATTCCATGTCAGATGCTCCCCTCTTGCAAAAGCCGGCCGGAAACCGGTGCTCCGTTCGTGCCGTGGTCGCCTGGCCGCAGGCCGGGCAGCGCCCGACCCTCCCCCCGGGAGGGCGCATTGTGTCCGTCCTGCGCCGAAGGGCCGACAGGCAGCGCGACGATGTCTTGCCCGTTCCGGATGTTGCCTGCGCCCTCCCAGGGTCGGGCGCGGCCCTTCATTCTTCCCGCAAGGGCCCGCATTACACCCTCCCCAGGGCAAAGCCCTTAGCGATGTAGTTGCGGACGAACCAGATCACGAGCGCGCCGGGCACGATGGTCAGCACGCCCGCCGCCGCCAGCACGCCCCAGTCGATGCCGGATGCGCCTTGTGTCCGGGTCATGATGGCGGCGATGGGCTTGGCGTCGACGGTGGTCAGCGTCCGGCTCAGCAGCAGTTCCACCCATGAGAACATGAAGCAGAAGAACGCGGCGACCCCGATGCCCGACGCGATCAGCGGCATGAAGATCTTCACGAAGAACGCGCCGAAGCTGTAGCCGTCGATATAGGCGGTCTCGTCGATCTCCTTCGGGACGCCGCGCATGAACCCTTCGAGGATCCAGACTGCCAGCGGCACGTTGAACAGGCAATGCGCCAGCGCCACGGCGATATGCGTGTCGAACAGGCCCACCGAGGAATACAGCTGGAAGAACGGCAGCGCGAAGACGGCAGGCGGCGCCATGCGGTTGGTCAGCAACCAGAAGAACAGGTGCTTGTCGCCCATGAAGTGATAGCGGCTGAACGCATAGGCCGCCGGCAGCGCCACGGCGAGGCTGATGACCGTGTTCATCACCACGTAGATGAGCGAGTTCACATAGCCCATGTACCACGCCGGATCGGTCAGGATCGTCCGGTAATTGTCCAGCGTCAGGTCGCGCGGAAACAGGGTGAAGCTGTTCAGGATCTCGGTGTTGGTCTTCAGGCTCATGTTCAGCAGCCAGTAGATCGGCAGCAGCAGGAACAAGAGGTAAAGGCCCATCACCACCGCACTGGTATTGACCCTTGGCAGGGTGCGGGCGCGGGTCGGGGTCTGGCTGATCGTCGCGTCGGCCATGGCTCACATCCCCTTTTTGTCGAGATTGGTCATCACGGTGTAGAACACCCACGAAATCAGCAGGATCACGAGGAAATACATGATCGAGAAGGCCGCCGCCGGCCCAAGGTCGAACTGCCCCAGCGCCATCTTGACTAGGTCGATGGACAGCAGCGTCGTTGCGTTACCGGGACCGCCGCCGGTGACGACAAAAGGCTCGGTGTAGATCATGAAGCTGTCCATGAAGCGCAGCAGGATCGCGATCATCAGCACGCCCATCATCTTGGGCAGTTCGATGTAGCGGAATACCTTCCAGCGGCTCGCCTGGTCGATCTTGGCGGCCTGGTAATAGGCGTCGGGGATCGATTTCAGCCCGGCATAGGCCAGCAGCGCCACCAGCGAGGTCCAGTGCCACACGTCCATCACGACGATGGTCGCCCAGGCCGCAAAGATGTTCTGGGTATAGTTGTAGTCGATGCCCAGCGCGTCCAGCGTATGACCCAGCAGGCCGATATCCACCCGGCCAAAGATCTGCCAGATCGTGCCCACCACGTTCCACGGGATCAGCAGCGGCAGCGACATCAGCACCAGGCAGAACGACGCCCAGAACCCGCCCTTTGGCATGTTGAGCGCGATGAACACGCCCAGTGGCACCTCGATTGCGAGGATGATGGCCGAGAACATCAGCTGTCGTTGCAGCGCGTTCCACATGCGTTCGTCGCGCAGCATCTCCTCGAACCATTCGAGGCCCGCCCAGAAGAACTGGTTGTTGCCGAACGTGTCCTGGACCGAATAGTTGACCACGGTCATCAGCGGGATCACCGCCGAGAAGGCCACCAGCACCAGCACCGGCAGCACGAGGAACCAGGCCTTCTGGTTGACGGTCTTGTTCATCACGCGGCCTCCCCTGCCACAAGCCAATCGTTCGCGTAGACGTTCACATGCGCGGGGTCGAAGGTGACGCGGGTCATGTCGGCGCCGATGCGGTCATCCTCGCCGGCGATGATCGCGATCTCGTGGCCGAAGAATTCCGCGCGGATGATCTTGTGCCGGCCCACGTCCTCGACCCGGCGGACGCGGACGGGCAGTCCCTCGGACGACGATAGCCGCGCGTATTCGGGCCGAACGCCGATGGCGACCTTGCCCTTCAGCGCTCCATAGCCACGCGCCAGCGGCAATTCCGTGCCCTCGATATAGGCGCGGTTGCCATCGACCTTCGCCGGGATGACGTTCATCCCCGGCGAGCCGATGAAATAGCCGACAAACGTGTGCTCGGGCCGCTCGAACAGTTCCTCGGGCGTGCCGATCTGCACCACGCGCCCGTCATGCATCACCACCACCCTGTCGGCAAAGGTCAGCGCCTCTGTCTGGTCGTGGGTGACGTAGATCATCGTGTGGCCGAACTCGTTGTGCAGCCGCTTGAGCTGGGTGCGCAGCTCCCATTTCATATGCGGGTCGATCACGGTCAGCGGTTCGTCGAACAGCAGGGCGTTCACGTCGCGCCGCACCATGCCGCGCCCCAGCGAGATCTTCTGCTTTTCGTCGGCGCCAAGGCCGCGCGCCTTGCGGTTCAGCATGTGCTCCATGCCAATCATGCGGGCGATTTCCTGCACGCGCTCGGCAACCTCGGATTCCGCGCGACCGCGATTGCGCAGCGGGAAGGCCAGGTTGTCGCGCACGGTCATCGTGTCGTAGACCACCGGAAACTGGAACACCTGCGCGATGTTGCGCTCTGCCGTGGGCGAGCGCGTCACGTCCGTGTCGTTGAACAGGATGCGGCCCTGAGACGGGGTCAGCAGGCCCGAGATGATGTTGAGGAGGGTGGACTTGCCACAGCCCGACGCGCCCAGCAGGGCATAGGCGGCGCCGTCCTCCCAGACATGGTTGAGTTCCTTGAGCGCGTAATCATCCTCGGATGCCGGGTTCGGCATGTAGGAATGCGCGAGGTTGTCCAGCGTGATCTTGGCCATCGCGTTCTCCTCAGGCAGCCATGGCGTAGGCGGCGGGGGCGACCAGCCGCCCGTCCTCGCCGAAGATGTAGACATGGCGCGGGTCCAGGTAGACCTTCAGGCTCTTGCCGAGGGCCAGCTCGTGCACCCCGTGGATCAGCCCGACCCAGCGTTCGCCGTGGTGGTCGAGATGGACGAAGGTTTCAGAGCCGGTCAGCTCGGTCACGGACAGCGTCGCGTTGAACTCGACCGCGTCGGCGGAATGCTTGCCGATCTCGAGGTGGTTCGGGCGGAACCCGGCGGTGTAGCGGCCGTCGGCCAGACGGGCCAGCGCGCCGGTGGCGGGGGCAGACTGGCCCTTGCCGAACATCAGCTTGCCGCCGGTCTTGGAGATCTGGAGGAAGTTCATCGGCGGGTCGCTGAAAACGCGCGCCGTCGTCGCATCCACGGGGCGGCGATAGACGTCGGGCGTCAGGCCGAACTGGGTGATGCGCCCCTCCCACAGGGTCGCGGTATTGCCGCCCAGCAGCAGCGCCTCTTCTGGTTCCGTCGTGGCGTAGACAAAGATGCTGCCCGACGCCTCGAAAATCTTGGGGATCTCGACGCGCATTTCCTCGCGCAGCTTGTAGTCGAGGTTGGCCAGCGGCTCGTCCAGCAGGACAAGCCCGGCGTTCTTGACCAGCGCGCGCGCCAGCGCGCAGCGCTGCTGCTGGCCGCCCGACAGCTCCAGCGGCTTGCGCTTGAGCATCGGAGTGAGCTTCATCATCTCGGCGGTCTCGCGCACGCGGCGGTCGATCTCGGCCTTGTCCGCGCCCATCAGCTTCATCGGCGAAGCGATGTTGTCGTAGACGGTCATCGACGGGTAGTTGATGAACTGCTGGTAGACCATTGCCACCTTGCGGTCCTGCACCCGCATCCCGGTCACATCCTGCCCGTTCCACAGGATCTTTCCGGTAGCGGGCGCGTCCAGCCCCGCCATCAGCCGCATGAGAGAAGTCTTGCCAGAGGATGTCGGACCCAGCAGCACGTTCATCGTGCCCGCCTCCAGCAGCAGGTCCGTGGGGTGGATATGCTCCGCCCCCTCGACCGTCTTGGATACGCCTTTCAGTTCCAGCGCCATCCCCGTTCCTCCCTATTCCGCGGCCTTGGCGGCCACGCGGCGACGTTCCGCCATCCAGGCGTCCAGCGCCGCGATCCTGGCCGCGTTCAACCGCAACCCCAGCTTGTTCCGGCGCCACACCACGTCCTCGGCGGTGCGCGCGTATTCCTTGTCCATCAGCCAGACGACCTCTGCCTCGGTCAGGGTCGCGCCGAAATCGAGGCCGAGATCGGCGGCCTGCGCGGCGTCGCCCAGGATCAGCGCGGCCTCGGTGCCATAGGCGCGCACCAAGCGCCGCGCCCAGGCCTCGGTGAGGAAGGCATGACGACCCATCAGCGACGATACCTGCGCATCGAACCCCGTCACGGGGAAATCCCCGCCCGGCAACGGCACACCCGCCGTCCAGCCTTTGCCGACGCCCGACAGGTTCTGCGCCACCAGGTCCATCGCGCTTTCGGCCAGCCGCCGATATGTTGTGATCTTGCCGCCGAACACGTTCAGCAGCGGCGCGCCGCCCACCGTGTCGACCTTGAGAGTATAGTCCCGCGTCGCCGCCGTCGCGCTGCTGGCGCCGTCGTCATAAAGCGGACGCACGCCCGAATAGGTCCAGACGACGTCATCCTCGGTCAGGCGCTGCCTGAAGTACTGGTTCGCAAAGGCGATCAGGTAGCGCCGCTCTTCGGGCGTGCATTCCGGCCGCTGCGAGGGATCGGGATGGTCGGCGTCGGTGGTACCGATCAGGGTAAAGTCGTTCTCGTAGGGAATGGCGAAGATGATCCGCCCATCGGCTCCCTGGAAGAAATAGCACTTGTCGTGGTCATACAGCTTGCGCGTGACGATATGGCTGCCACGCACCAGCCGAACACCCTCTCGGCTGTTCGAGCGCACGGTGCCGCGGATGATCTCGCCCACCCACGGCCCGCCCGCGTTCAGCAGCATCCGCGCGCGGTGCGTGTGCCGATCGCCGGTTTCCGAATCCTCGGTCTCGATCCGCCACAGGTCGCCTTCGCGTTCGGCGGTGACGACGCGGGTCCGGGTCAGGATGCGGGCGCCATGCGCCTCCGCGTCGCGGGCGTTCAGGATTACCAGCCGCGAATCCTCGACCCAGCAATCGGAATACTCGTAGGCCTTGTGAAACCGCTCTTGCAGCGGCGCGCCCTCGGGTGTGCCATCAAGCGAGACGGTGGTCGTTCCGGGCAGGATCTTGCGACCGCCGAGGTGGTCATACAGGAACAGGCCAAGGCGGATCAGCCAGGCCGGTCGGCGGCCCTTCATCCAGGGCATGAACAGGGACAGCAGGCGCGAGGTCGGCGTGTCCGACTCGAACCGCATGTCGGGATGGTAAGGCAGGACAAAGCGCATCGGCCAGCTGATATGCGGCATGGCGCGCAGCAGGACTTCGCGTTCGACCAGCGCCTCGCGCACCAGGCGGAACTCGAAATACTCGAGATAACGCAACCCGCCGTGAAACAGCTTAGTCGAGGCCGAGGACGTCGCCGAAGCGAGGTCGTTCATCTCGGCCAGCGTCACCGACAGACCACGGCCCGCGGCATCCCGCGCGATTCCGCATCCGTTGATGCCGCCGCCTATGATGAACAGGTCGGCCGGTCTTGCCTCTGCGGGCGTCATCCTGCGACTCCTCCCATTCGTCGTGGATGCGGGGACTATGGCGCGAGTGGGTTCTGTTCGCAAGAATTTTGTTTTCGTTTATGTTCGTTTTTGAGGGGCAAAACAATCATACGCCAATTTTCCGATATATAATCACTCTAAACAGAAATCTTTTTTCGTATATGTTCGCTTTTCTGAATTATTCTTGTGCAGTCTGGAAATCTCCAGCAAACTGGTCTGCAATCGAAACAAAGCGAACAGCGCTCATGTCCCAGACCTTTCGTCATCCCGAGATCCTCGAGATCGCGCGGCGCGAGGGCAAGGTCACCGTGGAGGGACTGGCGCAGCATTTCGGCGTCACGCTCCAGACGATCCGCCGCGACCTGACCGAACTGGCCGATTCCGGCAAGCTGGAGCGAGTCCATGGCGGGGCCGTGCTGCCCTCGGGCACCGTGAACATCGGCTACGAAGAACGCCGCACCCTGAACCCCGAGGCCAAGGCCGCCATCGCCCGGGCCTGCGCCGCGCAGATCCCCGACGCGATTTCCCTGTTCCTGAACATCGGCACCAGCACAGAGGCAGTGGCGCGGTCGCTGCTGCACCACGAGAACCTGATGGTGGTGACCAACAACATGAACGTGGCGAACATCCTTGTCGCCAACCCGTCCTGCGAGGTGGTCGTCACCGGCGGCCACCTGCGCCGTGCCGATGGCGGGCTGGTCGGCAACCTGGCCTCCGACACGATCGCCAAGTTCAAGTTCGACCTCGCCGTGATCGGCTGTTCGGCGCTGGACGAGGATGGCGACCTGCTGGATTTCGACATCCAGGAAGTCGCGGTCAGCCAGACCATCCTGCGCCAGTCGCGGCGCACCTTCCTCGTCGCCGATCATTCGAAGTTCAAGCGCAGCGCCCCCGCGCGCATCGCCTCGCTGGCCGAGATCGACGCCTTCTGGACGGACCGGCCGCTGTCGTCAAAACTGGCCCGCGCCTGCGAGGGCTGGGGCACGTCCGTCACGGTCGTGCCCGCCTGACCGCTACTTTCGCTTCATCGCCGCCTTGAGCGCGTCGCCCAGCGCGCCGGTGCTGCTGCTGCCGCCATTACCTTTGGGCGCCGGGGCGCGCGGTGGGCGGTTGCCACCAGGGCCGCCGCGTCCGTTCGGACCGTCTGTGCTCACGCCCCGTCCCCGGGCCTGCGCCTCGCCACCTTCCTTGCGCATGGACAGGCCGATGCGCTTGCGGGGGATGTCCACCTCGGTCACGCGGACGCGCACGATGTCGCCGGCCTTGACCACCTCGTGCGGGTCCTTGACGAAGCGGTCGGCCAGTTGGCTGACATGCACCAGCCCGTCCTGGTGCACGCCGATGTCCACAAAGGCGCCAAAGGCCGCGACGTTGGTGACGGTCCCCTCCAGCATCATCCCCGGTTTCAGGTCCTTGATGTCCTCGACGCCGTCCGCGAAGGTCGCCGTCTTGAACACCGGGCGCGGGTCGCGGCCCGGCTTTTCCAGTTCCGACAGGATATCGCGCACGGTCGGCAAGCCGAACCGGTCATCCACGAATTGCTCGGCTCGCAGACCGCGCAGCGCCTCGGGCTTGCCCATGATCTCGCGGATATCGCGGCCGCAGGCCTGCACGATGCGCCGCGCCACGTCATAGGCCTCGGGGTGGACCGAAGACGCGTCCAGCGGTTCCTTGCCCTCGCGGATACGCAGGAAGCCCGCGCATTGCTCGAACGCCTTGGGGCCGAGGCCCACGACCTTCAGCAGCGCCTTGCGCGAGGGGAAGGCGCCGTTTTCGTCCCGGTGCCGCACGATGGATTGCGCCAGCGACGGGCCCAGCCCGGCCACGTGCGCCAGCAGCGGCGCGGACGCCATGTTCAGGTCCACGCCCACCGCGTTCACCGCATCCTCGACCACCGCCTCCAGCGCCTGCGCAAGGCGACGCTGGTCGACGTCGTGCTGATACTGACCGACGCCGATGCTTTCCGGCGTGATCTTGACCAGTTCCGCCAGCGGGTCCTGAAGGCGCCGCGCGATGGACACCGCGCCACGGAGCGACACGTCGAGGTCGGGGAATTCCTGCGCCGCCAGTTCCGACGCGGAATAGACCGAGGCCCCCGCCTCTGACACGACGACCTTGGTGGGTTTCGGCCCGTCGATCAGCGCCAGCGTCTCGGCCACCAGCCGCTCCGTCTCGCGGCTGGCGGTGCCGTTGCCTATGGCGATCAACTCGACCTTGTGGGTGCGGACCATGCGCAGGATTTCCGACTGCGCCCCGCGCACGTCCATGCGGGGCTGAAAGGGGTAAAGCGTCGCCGTCTCCAGCAGCTTGCCGGTGGCATCCACCACTGCCGCCTTGACCCCTGTCCGGATACCGGGGTCAAGGCCCAGCGTCGCCCGATTGCCCGCGGGGGCGGCCAGCAACAGGTCCTTGAGGTTGCGGGCAAAGACGGCGATCGCCTCTTCATGCGACCGGCGGCGCAGGTCGGACAGCAGGTCGACATACATCGACAGCGACAGTTTGACCCGCCAGGTCCAGCCCGCCGCATCGCGCAGCCAGCGGTCGCCCGGCCCCTCGCCCGGAATGCCGATGGCGGCGCAGACGATGCCGACGGCGCGCGGCACGCCGGTTTCGGGATCGGGCGCGATGTCGATGGTCACGACCTCTTCCTTGGCGGCGCGCAGGATGGCCAGCGCCCGGTGCGAGGGAATCGTGGCCCAGCTTTCACGGTGATCGAAATAGTCGCGGAATTTCGCGCCCGCCTCTTCCTTGCCGGCCACGACGCGGGCGGCGATCTGCGCCTCTTTCTGCATGAAGCCGCGCAGGCGGCCCAGCAGGTCGGCATTCTCCGAAAGCTCCTCGGCCAGGATGTCCCGCGCGCCTTCCAGCGCGGCCTTCACGCTTTCGACCGCCTCGGTCACGTAGCCCTGCGCCAGGACCTGCGGATCGGCGTTGCGGTCGTCGAGAATGGCCCGCAGCAGCGGTTCCAGCCCGTTCTCGCGGGCGATCATCGCCTTTGTGCGCCTCTTGGGCTTGTAGGGCAGGTAGATGTCTTCGAGCGTGGCCTTGCTGTCGGCCTGCGCGATGGCGCGGGCCAGGTCGTCGGTCAGCTTGCCCTGTCCCTTGATCGAGTCGAGGATGGTGGCCCGTCGGGCCTCCATCTCGCGCAGGTAGGTCAGGCGGTCGGCCAGCGTGCGCAGCTGCGTGTCGTCCAGCCCGCCCGTCACCTCCTTGCGGTAGCGGGCGACGAAGGGAACGGTCGCGCCCCCGTCCAGCAACTCGATGGCGGCGCCGACCTGCGCGGGTGTGGCCGCGATCTGGTCGGCGATGGTACGGGCGATGCGGGCTGCGGTCTGGTCCAAGGCGGTCTCCTGCGTTGCCGGACCTTCCCGATACCCCGGCGCGGGGGCCGAGGAAAAGGG
The DNA here is from genome assembly GCF_018224955.1 of Thetidibacter halocola. Lineage (GTDB taxonomy): Bacteria > Pseudomonadota > Alphaproteobacteria > Rhodobacterales > Rhodobacteraceae > Thetidibacter > Thetidibacter halocola. Next base: position 401,511 of record NZ_JAGTUU010000002.1, on the reverse strand, counting down.
CGTTTTGCGCCGCTACAACCCCGGCAGCCAGAGCGCCAGTCCGGGGAAGATCACAAGGATCACCACCAGCACCAGCGTGCAGCCGATGAAGGGGAAGGCGGCGGTGTAGATCTCGCGCATGGTCGTGTCCGGTGGCGCGACCCCCTTCATCACGAACAGCAGCAGCCCGAAGGGCGGCGTGGTAAAGCTGATCTCCAGGCCCAGCAGCATGATCAGGCCGAACCACACCGGGTCGAACCCCATCTGCGCCGCCAGCGGGAAGAAGATCGGCACGGTCAGCAGCATCATGGAAATCTGCTCCATGAACATGCCGAGGATCAGCAGCACGCCGAACATCACCGCCAGCATCATCAGCGGTTCGAGGTCGAAGCCGGTCGCCCAGGTGATCAGCCCGCGCGAGGCGCCGGAAAAGGCCAGCAACTGGCTGAACGTGGCCGAGCCGAAGACGATCAGGTAGGCCATCAGCGTCACGCGCAGCGCGCCGACGACCGATTTGCGGATCGCCTCCAGCGTCAGGCAGCGGAACAGCGCCGCGAGAATGAGCACGCCCAGCGCGCCAAAGGCCGCGGCCTCGGACGGTGTAAAGATGCCGCCCACCATGCCCGCCACGGTCAGCACCATGACCGACATCATCGGCAGGATGTCCCGCACGATCTGCAGCAGCTTTTCGCGACCCGTCAGGGTCTCGACCTCGTAGGCGGGCGCGGCATCCGGGTCCATCCGCGTCTGGCCGTAGATCAGCAGCACATACAGCCCCGCCAGCATCAGCCCCGGGATCACCCCAGCCAGCAGCAGCGCGCCCACGTCGATCTTGGCCAGCGTCGCCAGCAGCACCGCCAGCGCCGAGGGCGGGATGATGATCGCAAGGCCGCCGGTGCCAAGGATCGGGCCGATGGACATGTGCTTCTTGTAGCCGCGCTTGTTCATCTCGGGGACCATCAGGCTCCCCAGCAGCGCGGTGGACCCCATCGACGACCCCGACAGCGTCGAGAACCCGGTGCCACCGATCACCGTCACGTAGGACAGCCGCCCGGGCAGACGGCCCAACAGCTTGTCGATGGCGTTGAACATGCGGGTGCCGAGGCCGGTGTAGAAGAAGATCTCGCCCATCAGCAGGAACAGCGGGATCGGCACCAGCGCGAAGGTTGTCAGCGACCCGAACCCGTTGTTGAGCAACAGGGTGATGCCGTTCGCGCCCCCCATGAAGAACCAGGCGCCCGCGATGTTCGCGGCCAGAAAGGCCAGCGCCACGGGCATGCCGATGGCCATGAGGGCAAGGATCGAGCCCAGCAGAAGGGCCAGCGCCCAGTACCACTCCATCATTCGTGAACCCCCGCCTCGCCCGAGTGCAACAGGCGCGGCCCGAAGGTGAAGCGCGCGAATTCGATCGCCATGACGCCGAAGCTGATCGGGAAGGCCAGCGTCAGCAACCATTTCGGCGTGTAGTAGGCGCGCACGTCGTAATCCATGCGCGCTATGTTGGTGTTGACCAGTTCCGCCCCCTTCCACGCGAGGATGGCGCAGACCAGCACGCACAGACCCGCCACCAGCCGGCTGACCAGCCGTTGCATCGGTTCGGGCAGGGCGGCCGTGACCAGCTCGATATGGACATGGCCCTTTTCCCGCACCAGCCAAGGCGCGCCCAGCATGGTCAGGTACAGCAAGCCGTATTCCGTCGAGGTAAAGAGCCAGGCGAAAGGCTGCATGCCGAAGTTGCGCATCGCGACAGAGACGATGACGGCCACCATCAGCCAGATCAGCAAAAGGCCGGCGACCACCGCCATGCCGGTCACCACGCCGTCATAGGCGCGTCGGAAGGACTGCATCGGGGCGTGCCTTTCGCAGGTTGCGCGCGGCCCCGCCTTCGGGACCGCGCTGGTCAGGTCACTTGCTGGCGTCGTAGAACAGGTCGACCAGCGTGTCGTAGTTGGCGTCGCCGCCCGGCTGTTCGGCCATCAGGCCCTTCATCCGTTCCAGCGTCTTGTTGCGGGCCTCGGCGAGGTAGTTCGCGGCGGCTTCGCCCTCGAGCGTGACAACCTTCATGCCGCCCGCTTCCAGCGCGGCGAAATCCTCGTCCCGCTTGGCCTGCAGCGCCTCGTAGGACGACTGCTCGTGCTCCAGCGCCACTTCGGTCAGGATCGCGCGGGATTCCTCAGACAGGCTGTTCCACTTGTTGAGGTTCACGATCACGCCGAGGTCGGTCGAGAAGAAGCAGGGCTCGATCCGGTAGTTGAGGAACTCGTTCCACTTGAGGTCGATCAGGCCGATCTGGGTCCAGCCGGTCGCGTCGACCACGCCACGCTCGAGCGCCGAGTAGACGTCGGTCGTCGGCAGGTCGATCACCTGCGCACCCAGATACTCGGTGAAGAAGGCATTGTAGACGGCGTTGCCGCGCAGTTTCAGTCCAGAGACGTCAAGGTTGCCGTTGGCGTCCAGCTGCGGCTCGTCGCGGGTCCAGAGGTTGTAGCAGACACCCGAGTCGAACCAGCCGAGGTATTTCACACCCATCTTGTCCTGGTGGATCTGGTCGATCAGGTCGAGCCCGCCCTTGGCGCGCGCCTCGGGGGCCGACATGTTGGACGTCACCAGCGCGTCCTTTTCCGGCACCGCGCCGCCGTAGAACGAGCCGGGCGTATACACCATGTCGACAACGCCGTCGCGCACCGCGTCCGGCTGCTGGAACATGCCGATCGCCTCGGGGCCGCCGCGCACCTGGATCTGCACCACGCCTGCGCCGCGCTCGTTCACCTTGTCGACGAACTGCAGGAAGCTCTGGGTGTAAATCAAGGTCTCGGGAAAGGCGTGGACCGCGCTCAGCGTGTCCTCGGCCAGCGCCGTGGTGGCCAGCAGCATCGCCGCCCCACCGATCATCGTCATCTTCATCGTGTCTCTCCTTGCTGGGTGCCGGTGGTCCGGCGGTGGGTAATCGGGCCGCGTCAGGTCGACGGAAAGGCCCAGGGGTGGTCGCTCTTCCGTCTGTCGCGGAAGTTGCGGATCTCGCCCGAATGGGCGCGGGTCAGGTCGATGTCGTCCCACCCGTTGATGAGTTTCTCACGCACCGCCTCGGGCAGGGTCAGCGCGATGTCAAAGTCGCCGATGCGCAGCGTGCCGGCTGCAAGATCGGCCGTGCCGGACAGCGTCCCGTCCCCCAGCACCGCCAGGATCGCCCGGGCCTGGTCGGTGGCCACGGTCAGCAACCCGTTGTTCACCGCGTTGCCGGCAAAGATGTCGGCAAAGCTTGGTGCCACGACCACCCGAAACCCGGCGTCGACCAGCGCGTAAACCGCCGCCTCGCGCGACGAGCCACATCCGAAATTCTCGCCCGCGACAAGGATCGATGCCTGCGGGTGCCGGTCCAGCGGGAAATCTGGATCGCCCTCGCGCAGGTCGTGCAGCAGGAAGCGGCCATAGCCCTCGGCCCGGCTGGCGGACATGAAGCGCGCGGGGATCAACTGGTCAGTGTCGACATTGGCGCGCGGCAGCGCGACAGCCTGTCCCTGGTGCCGCGTCCAGCCCGCCATCACACCCGCCCTTCCAGCAGCGGCCGCGCGTCGGTCAGCGTGCCGGTGACAGCGGCGGCGGCGACCATGACCGGGCTCATCAGGTGGGTGCGCGCCCCCTTGCCCTGCCGACCGCGGAAATTGCGGTTGGTGGACGAGGCGCAGCGTTTGCCCGCCGCCACGAGGTCGCCGTTCATGCCGACACACATGGAACAGCCCGCGCCGACCCAGTCGAGTCCCGCCTCGATGAAGATGCGGTCCAGCCCTTCCTGCTCTGCCTGAGCCTTGATCAGCATCGAGCCCGGAGAGACGGTGCCGGGAACCTTGGCCTTGCGCCCCTTCAGCACGGCGGCGGCGGCGCGCAGGTCCTCGATCCTTGCATTGGTGCAGGAGCCGAGGAACACCTGGTCGACTGGCGTTCCGGCCAGCGGTCGGCCGGGGACAAGCCCCATGTAATCCATCGCATCGCGCACCGCCTCGGCCTGCGGGCCGGTCAGGCGGGCGGGATCGGGCAGGGTCGCGTCGATGGGCAGGGCCTGTTCCGGAGTCGTGCCCCACGTAACGGTAGGCGCGACCTCGGCCATGTCAAAGCGCGCCTCGGCGTGGAAATGCGCGCCCGCGTCGGTGGTCAGCGCCGCCCAATCCTCGAGCGCGCGGTCCCAGTCGGCCGCTTTCGGCGCATAGGGACGACCCTGCACATAGGCAAAGGTCGTCTCGTCCGGGGCCACCATGCCAAAGCGCGCGCCGCCCTCGATGGACAGGTTGCACAGCGTCATGCGCCCTTCCATCGACAGCGCGCGCACCGCCGGACCTGCATATTCCACCGCGTGCCCCGTCGCGCCACTTGTGCCCAACCGGGCAATCCAGTGCAGCGCCATGTCCTTGGCGCCCACCGCCGGGCCGGCCTTGCCTTCGAACACCAACCGCATGGCGCGCGGCTTGGCCTGCCAGACCGTCTGCGTCGCCAGCACATGCGCCACCTGCGTCGCCCCGATGCCAAAGGCCAGCGCGCCAAAGGCGCCGTGGGTCGAGGTGTGGCTGTCGCCGCAGGTGATCAGCAGACCGGGCAGGGTCAGCCCCTGTTCGGGCCCCAGCACATGCACGATGCCCTGGCGCGGGTCGTTCAGCCCGAACAGGCGCACGCCATGCTCGGCGGTGTTGGCCTCCAGCCGGTCGATCATCACGCGGATGGAGGCATCCTCGATCCGGTCGCGGTGGCGGGTGGGGGCGTAGTGGTCGACCACGCCAAAGGTCAGGCCGGGTTCCGCCACCGGCAGACCGCGCGCCCGCAACGCGCCGAACGCATGGTGCGAGCCCTCGTGCACCAGGTGCCGGTCAACCCAGAGCAAGGAGGTCCCATCCGCCGCGCGCCGGATCTCGTGCGCGGACCAGAGCTTGTCCAGCAGGGTCGCGGGCGCGCTCATGCCTCGGCCCCCTCGGCGCGACCGATGGCGGGTTCCCAGTGGCGGGTGCTGCCCTCGCCCACGCGCGCCAGCGCCATGTCCAGCCGGAACATGTCGGGCCGGTAAAGGGCTGACAGGAACTCCACCCCGTTGCCGTCCACGTCGCGCACCACGCGGCGCAGCGACAGCAGGGCAGAGCCCACCGCCACCTCCAGCGCCTCGGCCACGTCGGGCCCGGCCAGCGTGGCCGAGACCGATTGCTGCGCCTCGGCGATTCGCACGCCGCTGCGTTCCAGCAGTTTGTAAAGCGGCGAGGTCGCCAGGTCGTTTTCCGAATAGTTCCGCGCGATCGCCTCGGGGACATAGGTAGTCAGGTGCGAGAACGGCCGCCCCTCGGCGCTGCGGACGCGGGTGGCGATCTGCACCCTGTCCTCTGCCATCAGGCCCATCGCGCGCATCACCATCTCGGGCGCGGACCCGTAGGAAAAGGACAGCAGCCGCGCGGTCGTCTGCCCCATTTCGACCAGTTGCGGCATCAGCGTGGTGAAATCCATCGCCACGGGCTTGTCCGCGACACCATTGGCGCGCACCTGCGTGCCGCTGCCCGCGCGGCGTTCGATCAGCCCGTCGGCAGCCAGTGCCTCGAGCGCGCGGCGCACGGTGACGCGGGAGACGCCAAAGGTTTCGGCCAGCTTCTGCTCGCCGGGCAGGTGGTCGCCATCCGACAGGCGGCCTTCGGCGATCTCGTCGCGCAGCGAAAGGTAGACGCGGCGCGCCTTGGCCCCTTCCGGCAGCAGACTGGATCCCCTGATGTTCATGCGTTTCCCCGACCCCGTTGCCCGGATCGTATCGTCGGTTTTTCAGAAATCAAGCTGCTGTATGTTCCAGTCGTGATTTTCTGACTTAACAAACGTCCAAAATCTGTATTACAAAAAATACAGGTTGTGATGGGGGAAGCTGTGCCGATTGTCGAACTCCACCTTCTTCAAGGCTATGACGATGGGGTTAAGGCCCGCCTGGGCAAGGGTCTGACCGATGCCGTGCGATTCGTCCTGCCCGCCGCGCCCGAGGCCGTCACGGTGATGGTTCATGAGATGGCCGCGGCCAACTACTATCGTGGCGGCGAGATGCGCCAGCCCGCGCCCGCCCTGCCCGACCCAACCCGGATCGTGCACGACTATCTTTCCGCGATGGAACGGCGCGACCTGCCCGCAGCGCAGGCGATGCTGGCCGAGGGTTTCACAATGCAGTTCCCAGGCGCGGCCCCGATGACCACGCTCGAGGAACTCATCGCCTGGTCGAAGCCGCGCTATGCCTTCGTGCGCAAGACCTATGAGCGGTTCGATGCGATGCCTGGCAACGGCGGGGCAATCGTCTACTGCTTCGGCACGCTGCACGGCGAATGGCTGGACGGCACCGCGTTCGAGGGCATCCGCTTCATCGACCGGTTCGAGATCGCGGGCGGCAAGCTCATCCGACAGGACGTGTGGAACGACATGGCAGAAGCAAAGGCGCAGGCATGACCGAGATCGACCCGATCACTCTTTCCGTTCTGGCGGGACGGATGGAGCAGATCGCCGACGAGATGGACGCGGCGCTGTTCCGCGCCGCCTTCAACCCGATCATCGCCGAGGCGCATGACGCCAGCCACGGCCTTTATCACCGCGACACCGGCGACACGCTGGTGCAGGGCAAGTCCGGCCTGCCGATCTTTGTCGGCGTCATGTCCTTTGCCGTGAAGGCGGTGATCGAGAAGGCGGCAAGGGATGGCGACCTACAGGACGGCGACATCTACATCTTCAACGACTGCCATATCGGCGGCACGCACCTGTCCGACATGCGGCTGGTGCGGCCTTATTTCCGGGATGGCGCGTTGTTCTGCTACCTCGCCTCGGTCGGCCACTGGCACGACGTGGGCGGCGCGGTTCCCGGCAACTACAACCCCGCCGCGACCGAGGTCTTCCAGGAGGCCTTCGTTCTGCCACCGGTCAAGCTGGCCCGGGCGGGCGTGCTGCAACAGGACATCGTGGACATCCTGCTGCGCAACACCCGCCTGCCGCAATCGGCGCAGGGCGACCTGAACGGCCAGCTGGGCGCGCTGGACCTGGGCGTGCGGCGGATGGACGAGATGCTGGACGAATACGGCGCGGAAACCGTCGCCGCCGCGCTGGAGGCCCTGGGCCATCGGGCCGAGGCGCTGATGCGCGGCGAACTGGCCGAACTGCCCGACGGGCGGTGGGAGGCCGAGGATTTCCTCGACAATGACGGCATCACCGACACGCCCCTGAAGATCAAGGTCGCGCTGGAGATCGCGGGCGACCGGATGGTGCTGGACTTCACCGGTTCTTCGCCGCAATGCGCGGGGCCCGTGAACATCGCCCTGCCGACCACCGTCGCCACAGCCTACGTGGCGATCAAGCACATCTTCCCAATGCTGCCCGCCAACGCGGGCGTGATGCGCCCGATCGATGTGGTGGTGCCCGAAGGCTCGCTTCTGGCAGCGCAGTTCCCGGCGCCCACGGGCGGCTACACCGAGACGATCCTGCGGATGATCGACGTGGTGTTTTCGGCCTTCGCGCAGGCGGCGCCGGGGCGTGTGGTGGCCAATGCCTATGGCACGATCAACGCGCTGTCTCTGGCCGGGCGGCGCAAGGACGGGCGCCCTTGGGTCATGTTCAGCTTCTATGGCGGCGGGCATGGCGGCTCGCCGGAATCGGACGGGTTGAACCACGGCAATGCGCCGATCTCTACCGCGACGATCCCGCCGATGGAGATCCTCGAGGCCGCCTACCCGGTGATGTTCCGGCAATGGGCGCTGCGCCCCGACAGCGCGGGCGCGGGCGCGCATCGCGGCGGCATGGGTGCGGTCTATGAAATCGAGGTGCTCGAGGAAAACGGCGCCGAGGGCTTCCTGTTCGGCGAGCGTGGACGGTTCGCGCCCAAGGGCATCGCGGGCGGCGGTGACGCGGCGCTGAATATCTTCTCCTTCGAGCAGGACAGCGGGTGGGAGCATCCGCCGCTGGCATCCAAGATGCGCGGCATCAAGCTGCGGCAGGGGCAGGCGGTGCGGCTGGAGACGCCGGGGGGCGGCGGCTATGGCACGGCCGCCACGCGGGATGCACGGGCCGTCGCGCGCGACGTGGCGCGCGGCCTGCTGACCGCCGAGACGGCGGACCGCGACTATGGCACGGATTGGCGGGAGGCAGGCGCATGAGCGGGCGCATGATCGGTGTCGACGTGGGCGGCACCTTTACCGATGTCTTCGTCCTGGACGAGGCGACCGGCACCGCAAGCGTGGCCAAGGTGCCGACGACCCGGCCCGATCAGTCTGGCGGCTTCCTCGACGGGATTTCGCGGCAAGTGGACGACCTGTCGACGGTTTCGGTGGTGGTGCATGGCACGACCGCCGGCACGAATGCACTTCTGGAACGCAAGGGCGCCCGCACGGGCGTCATCACCACTCACGGACTGCGCGACGTTCTGGAGATGCGTCGCCGCGACAGGCCCCGCACCTGGGGCCTGCGCGGCGACTTTGAACCTGTGGTCGACCGGCGCGACCGGCTGGAAGTGCCAGAGCGCACGCTGGCCGACGGTACGATCCGCACGCCCGTCGATCTGGACGCAGTGAGCGACGCCGCGCGTCAGTTGCAGGCGCAGGGCTGTGAGGCCGTCGCCATTCTTTTCGCCAACGCCTACGCGAACCCCGCGAACGAGGCTGCGGCGGTAGCCGCGGTGCGGTCGATCTGGCCCAACCCGCATGTCTCGGCCAGCCACGAGATCCTGCCCGAGATCCGCGAATTCGAACGTTTCTCGACCACCGCGCTTAACGCCTACCTGCAACCCGAGGTCTCGGGCTATCTGGGCCGGCTGGAACGCGCCCTGGCGCAAGGCGGTTTTGACGGCGAGTTCATGATCGTGCAGTCGAACGGCGGCGTGATGGCAGTGGATACCGCCTGCCGCCTGCCGGTGCGCACGGCGCTCTCCGGGCCTGCGGCGGGCGTCATCGCAGCGGGCTACATCGCCTCGACCGCCGGGTTCGACAACGTCATCACGGGCGACATGGGCGGCACCAGTTTCGACGTCTCGCTGATCGCCGGCGGGCAGTCGATGCTGTCGCCGCAGACCTCCATCGACTTCGGCATGGTGGTGCGCAACCCGATGATCGAGATCACCACGATCGGCGCGGGCGGCGGTTCCATCGCCTGGGTGGACAAGGGAGGATTGCTGAACATCGGCCCGGAAAGCGCAGGATCGAACCCCGGGCCGGTGGCCTATGGTCTGGGCAACGACCGGCCCACCGTGACGGACGCCAACGTAGTTCTGGGCCGGATCGACCCGGACAATCCCATCGGCGGGAAACTGACCCGGCTGGATGTGGAGGCCGCCGCCAAGGCCATCGACACGCATGTCGGTGCGCCCCTTGACCTGACCACGCTGGAGGCCGCCGAAGCCATCCTGCGGGTCGCCAATTCGCGCATGGCGGGCGCCATCCGCCTTGTCAGCATCGAGCGGGGCTTCGACCCGAAACGCTTTGCCTTCATGCCCTTCGGCGGTGGCGGGGCGCTGCATGCCGGCGCGATGCTGGCCGAGGTGGGCATCGCCCGGGCCATCGTGCCACGCTATCCCGGCGTGACTTCGGCCATGGGCTGCGTGATCGCCGACATGCGGCAGGATTTCGTGCAGACGATCAACGCGCTGGTCGCCAACCTCGACGAGGACGCGCTGGGCCGGTTCATGCAGGACCACGCGGATCAGGGCATGGCCCTGCTCGAGGCCGCCCGAACCCGGTTCGAATCCCGCGACGTGACGTTCGAGCTGGACATGGCCTATGTCGGGCAGACCCACACGGTTCCGGTGCCCGTCACGGTGCGGATCGAGAATGGCCGCGTGACGCCGCCAAACCGCGCTCAGATCGAGGAGGCCTTCGATACGGCCTATGGCGCAGCCTTTGGCCGGCTGCTGAAAGGCGGCGTGCGGCGCATCCTGAACCTGCGCAGCGCCGTGACAGGGCGGCGGCCGAAATTCGACCTGTCGACGCTCGCGCCAACCGCCACAGCGATGCCCGAACCCAAGGCCACACGCCGCGTGCATTTCGGAACCGAATGGCACGACACCGCGATCTACGACCGGCTTTCCCTGCCTGTTGGCGCGGAAATCCGGGGCCCGGCAATCCTCGAACAGCCGGACACGACCGTGCTTATCGAACCGGGGCTGGTCGGCCATGTCGACCGTTTCGGCAACACCATCATCGAACCCGTGGAGGATGCCGCATGACCGCCCCCCAGGACTGGGACCTGTCGCGCACCGCGCTTCTGACCATCGACCTCCAGAACGACTTCATCCATCCCGAGGGCGCCTATGGCCGCGCTGGGCATAGTGCCGCCGCCATCGCCGCCCTGCCCGACCGCATCGCGCCGCTGGTTCGGGCGATCCGGGCACGGGGCGGTCGCTATGTCTCTGCCCAGTTCACGCTGGTCCCCGACCGCGACGGAGAACCACTGATTGCGCCGCATCTGAAACAGCTACGACCCTTCCTGGGCAAGGGCGACTTCGCACCGGGCAGCTTTGGCCACACGCTGGTCGACACGTTGTATCCAGCGGATTTCGTGGTCGAAAAGGTGGCTTATTCCGCCTTCTACCAGACCCGGCTGGAATACCTGATGCGGGCCACCGGGATGAAACACCTCATCGTTGGCGGGATCGTGACCAATGGCGGCGTCGCCTCGACCCTGCGGGACGCACATCTGCGCGACATCGACACGGTGATGCTGACCGACGGCTGCGCCGCCTTCAAGCAAGAGGTGCACGACGCCACGATCCTGTCGCTGGGCACCGTCACGCACCAGATGACCTGCGCGCAGGCGCTGGACTGGCTGGAGGGCGCGGCATGACCCTGCGAGAGCGACTTGCCGCGAAAGAGATCCTTGTCGCCCCCGGTATCTATGACGGGCTGACCGCCGCGCTGGCCTCGCAGGCCGGGTTCGAGGCACTGTATCTGTCCGGCGCGGCTGTGGCCTACACGCGCCTTGGCCGCCCCGATATCGGCCTGACCACCGCCAGCGAGATGGCCGACACGATGGCGCTGATCGCGGATCGCGTCGGCCTGCCGGTCATCATCGACGCCGACACGGGCTTTGGCAACGCGCTGAACGCCCAGCGCACGATGCGCACCTATGAGCGCGCCGGGGCCGCCGCGTTGCAGATCGAGGACCAGACCTATCCGAAACGCTGCGGCCACCTGAAGGACAAGGCGTTGATCCCCGCCGCGGAGATGGCCGGCAAGGTCGCCGCGATGGCGGACGCGCGGGCCTCGGACGAGACACTCATCATCGCCCGGACCGATGCTATCGCTGTCGAGGGGTTCTCCGCCGCCATCGACCGGGCCGAAATGTATCTCGAGGCCGGGGCCGATGCGCTGTTCGTCGAAGCGCCGCAGGATCGCGCGCAGCTGGAAGCGATCACCGCCCATTTCGCCGGGCGCGCGCCGCTGCTCGCCAACATGGTCGAGGGCGGCGCCACGCCGATCACCGGGGCCGATGACCTCGAGCGACTGGGCTATTCCATTGTGATCTTTCCCGGCGGGATCGTCCGGGCGCTGGCCCGCACCGCGCAGGACTATTACCAGAGCCTGCGGCAGAACGGCTCGAACCGGCCCTTTGCCGAGCGGATGTTCGACTTCAACGGTCTGAACGAGGTGATCGGCACCGACGACATGCTGGCCGAAGGCGCGCGCTATGACGGCAGCAAGCGTTAGCGTTGCGCCGCCCCCCAGGGGCGGGTTCGACATCGACTGCCAGACGCTGATCGTCGGCGCCGGGGCCTGCGGCCTGATCGCAGCGCTATCGGCGCAGGAGGCGGGCGAAGAGGTGCTGGTGATCGAGGCCGATCCCCTGCCCTCGGGGTCGACCGCGCTCAGCGCCGGGCTGATCCCGGCGGCGGGAACCGCGATCCAGCGCAAGGCGGGGATCGAGGACGACGCGGCGCTGTTTTCCGCCGACATTCAGGCCAAGGCCAAGGGCGAGAACGACCCCGCGCTGGTCGGCCTTCTGGCAGTCAACGCCGCAGAGGTAATCGACTGGCTGTCGGATCGCTACGCCCTGCCCTTTTCCGTGGTGACGGATTTCGACTATCCCGGCCATTCGCGGCGGCGGATGCACGGGCTTCCGACCCGATCCGGCGCGGAACTGGTCGACGCGCTGCGCAGCGCCTGCGAGACGGCGGGGATCGACATCGTCTGCAACCGCCGCGCCACGGTGCTGCACCACGAGGGGCGGACACTCCGAGGCGTCACCGTGACCCGTGCCGATGGCGGGACCGAGAGCATCGGCTGCGGGAGGCTGATCCTGGCCTGCAACGGGTTCGGCGGCAACCGCGCGCTGGTCGCCCGGCACATGCCCGAGATCGAGAACGGCCTGTGGTTCGGCCATGACGGTAACCGCGGAGAGGCGGTGCTCTGGGCCGAAAGCTTGGGCGCGCAGACACGGCACCTGGGCGCCTACCAGGGCCATGGCAACGTCGCGCACCCGCATGGCATCCTGATCACCTGGGCCGTCATCACCGAGGGCGGCGTTCAGGTGAACCGCGAGGGGCGGCGCTTCTGGAACGAGGCGCAGGGCTATTCCGAGGCGGCGCGCGCTGTGCTGGCTCAACCGGGGGCCGAGGCATTCGCCATCTTCGACGACCGCATCGCCGGGATCGCCCGCCAGTTCGAGGATTTCAAGCGGGCCGAGGCAGTGGGCGCGATCCGCCGCGCCAACACACCCGAGGATCTGGCGCAGGCGCTGGGCCTGCCGCCCGAAACCCTGGCCGAGACGCTAGCGGACCTGCCCTGGGGCGGCACCGACGGGTTCGGGCGGCGGTTCGGCGCGACGCCCCTGGCCGCGCCCTATTGCGGCGTGCGCGTCACCGGTGCGCTGTTCCACACCCAGGGCGGGCTGGTTGTGAACGACCGCGCCCAGGTGCTGCATCATGACGGCACGCCCTTTGCCAACCTGTTCGCCGGGGGCGGCGCGGCCTGTGGCGTGTCGGGATCCGGGGATGCCGGATATCTCTCGGGCAATGGCCTGCTTGCTGCCGCCGTGCTGGGGCGGATCGCCGGGCGCTCCGGCTCCTGACGGCGCGCGGGCTGTGGATGCCCGCCTGCTTTGCCGCTACCACTGGGAATGGTTCCGGCATGGCGGGAGGGAAACATGGACCTGACCTATACCAAGGCGCAGATCGCCTTTCGTGACGAATTGCGCGGCTTTCTGGCTGACAAGCTGCCGCAAGCCCTGTCGGAAAAGGTGGCCCGTGGGTTGCGGCTGACGAAATCCGACTACGAGACATGGCACGCGATCCTGAACGCCCGCGGCTGGCTGGGCGTGACCTGGCCGCGAGAGCATGGCGGCACCGGCTGGGACGCCGTGCAGCGCCACATCTTCGAGGAAGAGGTGACCGCCGCCCATGCCCCGCGCATCGTTCCCTTCGGCGTCAACATGCTGGGGCCCGTGCTGATGAAGTTCGGCAGCGACGCGCAAAAGGCCCTCTACCTGCCGCGCATCCTGAACGGCGACGACTGGTGGTGCCAGGGCTACTCGGAACCGGGTGCGGGATCCGACCTGGCATCGCTGCGGACAGAGGCGGTGCGCGATGGCGACCACTATGTCGTGAACGGGCAAAAGACCTGGACGACGCTGGGCCAATACGCCAACCGCATCTTCTGCCTTGTCCGCACCTCGAAAGAGGGCAAGCCACAACAGGGCATCTCGTTCCTGCTGATCGACATGGACACGCCCGGGGTCGAGGTTCGACCCATCGTGCTGCTCGACGGCGAGGCCGAGGTGAATGAGGTCTGGTTCCAGGACGTGCGCGTGCCGGTGGAAAACCTGGTGGGGCCGGAAAACGCGGGCTGGACCTGCGCCAAGTATCTGCTGACGCATGAGCGCACGAACATCGCCGGCATCGGCTTCGCCCGCGCGGGGCTTGCGGCGCTGAAACGCATCGCGAGCGCCGAGATGCAGGGCGGGCGCCCCCTGATCGAGAACCCGCTGTTCGCCGCCAAGGTGGCGCAGGTGGAAATCGACCTGATGGCGATGGCCACCACGAACCTGCGCACCGTCGCCGCCGCCGCCGAGGGACAGGCACCGGGGCCGGAAAGCTCGATGCTGAAGGTCAAGGGAACGATCCTGCGCCAGCAGATCAACGCGCTGGCCCGGCAGGCGGTCGGCCCCTATGCGCAGCCTTTCGTCTCCGAGGCGCTGGAGGCGGGCGCAAACCTGGACCCGGTCGGTCCGGATTACGCCCTGCCCGCCACGCAGGCCTATTTCAACAACCGCAAATTGTCGATCTACGGCGGCTCGAACGAGGTTCAGCGGCAGATCATTTCCAAGACGATCCTGGAGCTCTGAGATGGAATTCCGACTGACCGAGGAACGCCGGATGTTGCAGGATAGCCTGCGAAGGTTCCTGGCCGAAAGCGTCACGCCCGCCCGCATCGCCGCCACCACGGACGATGCCGCCGGGCACGACCCGGACCTGTGGCGGCGGCTGACCGACCTTGGCCTGCCCGGCGCGATGGTCTCCGAGGCGCGGGGCGGGTTCGGCGGCGACGGATTCGACCTGATGGTGGTGTTCGAGGAATTGGGCCGCGCAGGTCTGCCCACGCCGCTGCTGGACAGTGCCGTTCTGGCGGGCGGGCTGCTGGCCGAGACGGGGCGAGACGACCTGCTGGCCAGGGTGATCGAAGGACAGGTCATCGCCTTTGCCCATGCCGAGCCAGGCAGCCGCTATGACCTGTCCCGCGTCGCCACCCGGGCTCAGCGACGGGCCGATGGCTGGCATGTCGCGGGCCACAAGGCGGTGGTGCACGCCGCACCCGCCGCCGAAGCGCTGATCGTCTCGGCCCGCACCGGCGGCGCGGTGGCGGACGAGGATGGGCTGTCGCTGTTCCTTGTGCCGCGCGATGCCGTGACGATGCGGGACTACCCGCTTCAGGGTGGTGGGCGCGCCGCCGAGGTGCATGTGGACGCGACCCTGCCCGCCGACGCCCTGCTGATGCCCGAGGGCACAGCCCTTGCCGCCATCGAACGCGCGCAGGCCCGCGCCACCGCCGCCCAATGTGCCGAGGCGCTGGGCCTGATGGAGGCGATCAAGACGCTGACCGTCGACTACCTGCGCACCCGCAAGCAGTTCGGCCAGCCCATCGGCAAGTTCCAGGCCTTGCAGCACCGCATGGCGGATGTGCTGATCGAGATCGAGCAGGCCCGCAGCGCCGTCATCAACCTGTGTGGCCATATGGACGCCGAACGCCCGCTGCGCGAACGCCATGTCAGCGCGACCAAGAACCTGGTGGGCCGCGCCGCGCGGCTGGTGGTCGAGGAGTCGATCCAGATGCATGGCGGCATCGGCATGACGCGCGACTATGCGCTGGGCCACCTGGCCAAGCGGCTGACCATGGTCGATCACCGGTTCGGCGACGCGGATTTCCACCTCGAACGCTTCGTCGCGCTGGGCGCGGCCTGATCCGGTTTGCGAACCATCCGGCCAGCCGCCACCGGCAGCCTCAGGTCCAAGCCGTTCAGCTGGATCGGGTTGATAACCCCGGCCTTGCAAGCTTCGGCCGCGTCTGCGGTCAAGTTCCCGGGCGCGTCATTCCCCAAGGTCCGCTTCGTGCCTGTTCCGTCCCACAGCCGCGTCAACCCTGTGACGGGCGCGTTTGCCCCGCCCTTTCCCCTCGGTGTGTGGCACGGGCACGGTCAGGCGATGCGCCGCTCCGGGGCTTCCTCAGGGCTGATGGGATGCGGCGTCGGCACCGGCAATAGCGGCAGGGGCTGCGATGGGGCTGCATTCGCAGGGCCACAGGCATCGAGGATCGCACGGCACGCGGCTGCAAGCCCGTCCCGGTCGAACCGGACTGGCACAGGGCGCAGGTCCATGCCCTGCCGTCGCGCCTGCTCGGACGGTTCCGGCCAGGAGTGTTCCGCAGCCAGCGCAAACACCGGCACCGCCGATAGTTCGCGCCGCGCCGCGATGCATTCACCGAGGCATGTCTCGACCCACGAATCGCGCCCGTCGACAAGGATCAGCGCATCGGGAATGGCGCTGGCCCGGCAGCGCAGAAGGGCCGCGCCCGCGTCGACGACACAGCGAAAGCGCCAGGCCCGCGCGTCGGGATGGTCGTCGACAAGGATTTCGGTCAGCAGGGCGCAGCTGTCTGCGTCCCTTCCGATGAGGAACAGGCGTCTGGATGTCATGTCTTTACCGCTCGATCGCATTGATGCGTTTCTTGTTGATGCGGCCATCTTGTCGCCACCGTGGTTAATGCAAGGTTACGGGCCGGACGAATTCCGTGCGGCATCCGCGACAATGGTCGCGGCGACACCATGCGGAACAGCGGAAACGCAAGGTCGCGCAGCACCCCGTCCGCAAGGATGTTCCGGGTCAACCGGCCGGCGCCGACCAGATCTCCCGGGCTGGGCCCATATCCGGCGCCCCGGAACGGAAGGCCGACGACGACAAGGGCCGATGCGAATGGATCCTGGCGCATCGCGCCGACAGGTCACGTTGCCTTGTCCGGGCAAGAGCCCGCTTGGGGATGTTCGGCAATCGCGGCGATGACGGCGACAATCGCCCCGTCCCGCAAGGTGAGACAGCCGAAGACACCGGGCGCCAGTTCAAGCCGAAGCGACGACCCGGCATCGAGGAGCGAGGCGAGGCGCGGCGCATCGGCGAGACAGGTCTCCATCGTTGCGACCCAATCTTCGACCGCGGGATCTCGATCCGGTTCGATGCGCCATCCGTCGGTCGCGCCGTGTTCCGCCAGTATGGCATCCGGAGGGATGTCGGCGAATGGCGCGGGTGCCGCCTCCGTCTCTGGCAGGCCAAGCGCATTGCGCAACCGGGGCACAGGGATTCCGCTGCCGGTGCCCGGGGGCGCTTCCGGCATCGACCCGGACCGGACGGAAACGCGGCGGCAGTCGGAGCAGAGGGCGGTCAGCCAGTCCGCGATCCCCTCCACCTGAGAGGCGTCAGCCGCGGAAAGCAGCATGCCGGTCAGATCGGGCCGAGCGTCATTGGCGCAGGACACCTGCAACAGCCGGCGCCCGGAGACATCCATCACGATCCGCGTCGAGCCATTCACCTCGACCGTTAGCCGGCGCCCCAACACGCAACTGTCGATCCGGTCGAGAATGAAGGCCAGCGCCTCGTCCGGCGATGCGGTGTCACGCTGCCGTTCCGATGCCAGTCCGGCCGCCGCCGCCCGCGCAAGAATCCGGCGCAGTGCCCCAGTTGACGGATCCTGTCCGAGGTCACGCACCGGCAGCCCCCGGCAAGGCCGCCGCGGCAAAGCGGCGCGCCGCCTCGGTGAAACCGGCGGCGTCGCCCCCCGGCGCAAAGACGCCGCAAAGGATTTCAGGCGTCTCGGCACCAGCGCGGGCGAAGACGCGCAACCCCGTCGGCCGGACCAGCCGCGCGGACAAGATCGAGGGCCCGCAAGACAGGCCGAAGACGGCGGCAGCAAGGGCGCATTCCCGGTCGAAATGCTCTTGCCCCAGCTTGATCGCACTGTCTGCGGCAAGAACGGTCCCGGTCGAGAGATCGGCCAGCACGACAAGCTCGCACCCGGCGAAGCCCGCCCTCAGATCGGTGATGTCATGCCCCGCCATGCCGTCCTGCCATGTCCTTGTCCTAGGCCCTGCCACCAGCCTCGTGCCGGGGACGCTGCGTGCGGGCGCCGTCCATGACGACGCGCCGCGGCATCACGCGCATTTCCTGTCCAGCCCCTGATTCCGGAGCATCCTGCACCAGCGAGGGTTCCGTTCGGGTTAACGGTTGCGCGGCGGCCTCGACAAGCCGCACGGTCTGCTGCCGTGCTGCCGCATCCGCGTCGATCACCTCGGCCAGCCGATCTATCAGCGCGGAAACGCCTGTTTCCTCAAGCACCTGGGGGTCGTCCGCGGCCTTCAGCGCCGGCAAAAGCATGGCGGGCAACACGTCGAGAAAGAGGCCGTCGACCGATTGCTGCACCCGGCGCAGCACCCGCAACCGGTCGCGCTCGGTCAGGATCTTGTCCATGCGGGTGACCACCAGCAGGCTGCGGTCGCGCAGCGGCTGGGCGACGCGTTCCCAAAGTGCGGCCTCGGACTGACGCCAGGCCTGCGTCGCGGGTGTGCACCACAGGACGCAATCGACCTCCGGCAACAGGCTGTCCCAGGTATCCGCCGGCATGTTCGGATCGGACGTGCCCGGCATGTCGACCAGGTCGCAGGCCCGCAGGAAGTCGGCCTCGGCCTGGATGGTGATCATCTTTGTCGTGCCGGGTGTCGCGCTGCGCAGGTCGCCCGGGTCCAGCGGCTCTTGCGTGCCGTCCAGGCGGGTGCGAAAGGCGGCGGCCTCGCCGTGGCGATAGAGGATCGGCGGCACCTGGGTGGCCGTCGCCTGGATCGGCGACAGGGCTTCGCCCAGCAGCAGGTTAGCCAGCGTGCTCTTGCCTGCGCTGAACTCTCCCATCAGGGCGACCAGCGGTTTGCGTGATCGGCTCTTGTTGGTCAGGGTCATGTTCCGGTCCTTGCTTGTGCTTCTGTCAGGCTGTCCCGCCTTGCCTCGGAGGCCAGGCGTTCCGTCCGGCGGGGCGGTGTCGACTCGTCGGCCAGGCCGGTAACGATGCCGCGCTGCGTGGCCAGGAAACCGAACAGTTCGGCCCGGACGGCGGCGGCAAAGGCCTCGGCATTGTCGCGGCGCAGGGTTTCGACAATGGGGGCGGTTTCCTCGTGGATCAGCCGGGCGAAATCGTCGCAAAGCGCCTGGTGCCCACGCCGCTTGCGCCAGAACCGTGTCCACCAGGTGCCGCGCAGGTCCAGCGCGATGGTCTGGCCAAGGGCAATAGGCGGATCGGCCGAGGGCAGCGGCGGCGGCAGGATTGCCGGAGCCCGGCCCCCCATGCCGAACTGGTCGCGGTATAGCCCCGAAATCTCTTGCGCCGCGGCATGCAGGGCCGCCTCGCCCGCCTCGGCCGTCGCCCGGACGAAGACCTGGTAAGCCGAGCGCAGCAGCATCCGCAGACCGGTGGGATCATAGGTCCAGATGTCGTCCTGCCCCCAAGCGTCCAGGTGCTGCACAAGCGCGGCTGTCGCTCGATCCAGGAAGGTGCGATGTGCGCGGTCGACCCGCGACAGAAAGGCGGCATGGCCCGCCGCGATCCGCGCATCGAGATCGGCGGCAAGACGTGTTTCCGCCTCTCGGAACCATGCGGCCAGGTCCTGCGGCGCCGGCAATTTCGCCGGGACGCCCGCCTTGATGTCGATGGCCAGGCCGGCGCCGGCCTCCTGGCTGCGCAACAGGTTGTCGCGCGCGGCGCAGGTGCGTTCGACCAGGCGCGCCCCGGCGCCATGCGCGATCCTCTGGGCGATCGCATCGCCCAGCGCCGGCAGCCCGGACAGGTGCCAGACGGTTTCCAGCGGATCCAGCCCCTCACGGCTGTCCGGCAACTGCGCCTCGGCCCAGTCGAGCAGCGCCTCGGCGCTATCCTCGCCGAGGTCGTGCAGCGTGTCTTCGATGGCGTGTTGCGCCCAGTAGCCGCTGCCGAACAGGATCTCGGCCTCGGTCGGGGCGTCGAACTTGCGCAGGGTCGCGCGGATGCTGGCCTCGATCTGCGGCACCTCGCGCACCGGGTCGGCCAGTTCGTCGATGCGGTTGACGAAGATGACCAGGTCGCGCGACCTCACATTCGAGACCAGTCGGATGAGGCCCATGTCGACCGAGGACAGCGCCTGTTGCGCCGACAGCACCATCACGCAGAGCTTGGCCCCGCGCAGAGCGTTGATGGTGATCTGCTCGCGGATCATGAAGGTGTCGTTGACGCCCGGCGTGTCCTGGATGCACAGGTTCACCGGCAGGTCCGGCTTGCCGATCCACAGGTCCGCCGACCGGGTGATGTCGGCATAGCGACCCTGGTCGACACCGTTCGCATCGTCCTCCCAGAAATCGTCGCCCATACAGACATAGCGCTCAATCAACGCCTCGGTCATCATGTCGTACTCATGGGTCTGGCCGAGCAGCATCTCGAACTTGCGGCCAAGACGGCGGCGGGACTTGGCGCGCATCTCGTCCAGCTGGGCGCGAACCTTTGCCAGCTCGTCCTCGGCCCCGGCGCGGTTCGCCAGTTCTCCGACCCGCCCGCCCCGGGTAATCAGCCGATCCCATTCCTCGTTGCTGAAGAACCGGAAGGCCGAGCGCTGCTCGGACGGCCGGAGATCGGGTTGCAGGTGCAGCGCGGTCACCACCGACGTCCAGGGATTGACGTCGGCGGGCAGCAGGCCCGGACTCCCGACCATCGCGTTGACCAGCGTCGTCTTGCCCGCCTTGACCTGGCCGATCATCGTCACGGTCGGCTCGAACGCGCGCAGGTCCTGGCGCAGGTCCAGAACCGCTGCGGCAATGGCGGGGTGAGCGCCGTCGCCGATCCCGG
Source organism: Thetidibacter halocola (assembly GCF_018224955.1). Lineage (GTDB taxonomy): Bacteria > Pseudomonadota > Alphaproteobacteria > Rhodobacterales > Rhodobacteraceae > Thetidibacter > Thetidibacter halocola. The sequence goes on along the minus strand of NZ_JAGTUU010000002.1, from coordinate 381,163 downwards.
CCAAGTCGTCGTCCAGGTCGTCGATGCGCGCCGCCAGGTCGTCGAGCCCGGCAAACATGTCGAAGATCGACGCGCCCGGCTCTGCCGGTGCGTCTGGATCAAGGGGTTGCGCTGCCTGTGTCATGTCGTCATGCCTCTTGTCCTGCCTGGCCAGTGTCGGGTCGCGCATCATGCCGCCAGCCGGGTTTCCATCTCCTCGCGCAGCTGCACCAGCAGCATCGCCGCATCCTCGAACCCCTGCGCGCCACCCTCGATCCGAAGCAGAAGCGCCAGGTCGCGGGCCTCGGCGACATCGGCACACAGCTCGGGCCATGCGCGTTCGAGGCTCTGCTCGCCGCAGATCCGATCCGCGAGGGTCTCGAACAGTCCTTCCAGCACCTCGCGGCCATCCTCCAGCGCGGCCAGGTCGCCCGGATCCTCGGGAAGGGCCAGACGCAGCGCATCGGCCGACCCGCGCAAGTGCTGAAACGCACGCCCCAGAGCCTGCCGCGCGGCGGGGTCCATCGCGGCAGGGGTCGGGTGCTGCAAGGCCCCGTGCACGGGTACAGCAGGCGGTGCCGCCGCAACCTCCGGTGCCTCGACCGGACCGCCATGCCGATGCAGGAAGGCCTCGGCGGCCAGAACATCCTGTACGGTCGCCTCGTCGATCGTGGCTGCCAGTGCGTCGGCAATCACAGAAGCCCGTTCTTCGCCCAATCCGTCGGCGCCCATTGCCGCCGCCACAACGGTTTCGAACAGCGGTGGGGCCGAGCGTTCCGCCGTGCCGTCACCAGTCAGCAGCAGGATCGCATGGTTGCGCAGGCTGTCCGGCGCGGCCTGCCAGACCGCCTGTTCGAACCCGGTCCAGTCGCGGGAGCACCAGATCGACACGTCGACCTGCCCGGCGGCCCAATCCAGCGCCGCCGACAGGTCGTCGCGCGATGCCTCGGCTGCGACCAGCAGAACCCGGCAGCCGGCAAGGCGGGGCACGGGTGCACCGATCTCCAGAAACAGCGGGTTCAGAGCGGCGAGACACGCGTCGGGATAGCCATCGATCTCGACCGTATTGCCATCCGGCAGGACGGCCTCGGTGCGGGGCCGGGTGGCGTGCCGCAAGGCAAAGCTGGGCAGGGCCAGTCCGCGCGGCGCGACGTCCGGCCCGACCAGCGCCTCGACCAGCTGCCGCTTGCCGGAGCCCGGCATGCCGAACACGCCGATCCCGACCGGGCTGCGCAACCGCGCCAGAAGCGACTGCCGGGACTGCGCGGCACGTGGAGACAGGCCCTGGGCCGGGCAGGCTTCGAGCTGCGCCAGCGCCCGGGTCTTGTCGCTGCGCATCCCGGTCATGGCCGCGCCTGCCTTGCCCCGGACCGCGCCGGAGCGCGCAGGGCATCGACCAGCCGGCCCAGCACGGCACCGAACCCCTGGCGGCAGGGGCGGGCGGCGGCGGGGGCCGGGCGCGGCTGCGGGTCTTCGGCGGCACGCAAGGTGATCGCCACGACCGAAACATTGTCCTGATCGGGGGCGCTGGCCTCGCGGACCGCCTCGATCAGCGCCTGCGCGGTGCGCTGGCTGCCGACGTCGCGATTGCGCCGGATCACCTCGCCGATCCGCTCGTCCGGCAGGGTGTTCAGCCCATCGCTGGCCAGGATGACGACATCGCCGGGTTGCAGCGCCAGGGCGGATTTCGGACAGTCGACCGCCTGAATGGCGGCGCCCGTCACCGCCGAGGTCAGCCAGTGCCGTTGCGGATGGGTGCGGCCCTCTTCGGGGTCCAGCGCGCCCGCCCGCACCATCAGGTCGATCTGCGCCGCCATGGAATGCGCCTCGTTCAGGCGCAACAGCAGCCCGTCGCGCCAGAGATACAGCGGACTGTCGCCCACCGAGATCCAGTGCAGCGCCCCGTTCACCACGGCGACCGCGATCACCGTCCCGCCCGACCCGTCGCTGACCACGCCCTCGCGGGCATGGGTGCGCAGCCGCCGGTTGGCGATCTCGAGAGCCGAGGGGAAAAGCTGCGGCGCCTCGCGGATCAGCGCGTCAGGTTGCGCACCGGAAAAGAACAGTTCCGAGAACATCTCGGCGGCGATCACCCGGCTGGCAAGGTCGCCGTCCTCGTGCCCGCCCATCCCGTCCGACAGGACCGCAAGACCCAGACGGGCCCCTTGCGAGAAATCGGCGATCACCGAATCCTCCTGCCGGTCGCGACGGCCGACATCCGCAAGCGCCGTCGCTTCGGGGATCAACTCAGCCATGCCGGGTGTCCTCGTCCTCGACCGCATCGCCCCAGTCGAACGTCGCATCGCACAGGGCAACATAGCGCAACGACGTCTTGCCGACCCGGATCAGGTCGCCGTGGTTGAGTTCCTCCGTCGACAGCAGGGGTTTGTCGTTCAGCCGAACGATGTTGGACTTGCCGCCATGGCCGACCCAGGTCCGCTTGTCCTCGGCGTCGTAGGCGATCGAGACATGGCGCTCGCGCGAGATGCTGGTGTCGCCGTAATCCAGCGGCACGGTCTGGTCGGCATCGCGGCCGATGGTCGACAGGCCCGCTGCAAGGGTAAAGGACGCGCCACGCCCGGGCCCGTCGACGACCACCAGCCATCCGATCGGGAAGAACGGCACCGCGCCTGCGCCCCGCTCCGGCGCCGCCTCGAACAGGTCGGCCTCGGCCGCCGCGCCGTGGAAGCCCAGCAGGCGGGTCTTGACCCGTTCCGAGGTCACGCCGCGCGGTGTCTCGGGGCTGCGATCCGGGCGGCGCGGTGCAGCGGACATGGTCGGTTCGGGCTGCACGACCCGCGTGAGGGGCCTTTCGATCGGGGCGGGCGTGGCGGCTGCGGGCCTTGGCCGGTCCCAGATCTTGGCGACAGATTGCGGCGGTTCTTGCGGCGTCTCTTCCGGTGTCTCATGCGGCGCCTCCTGCAACGCGGCCACGGCCTCGTCCAGGTCGACCTCGTCAAGGTCGGCCTCGTCCGGATCGGCCTCATCCGGATCGGCTTCGACGGCGAGGTGATCCAGGACCGAGCGCGTCAGGTCGGATTCCGGGTCTTCGTCGGGCATCGTCCAGCCGGGATGCTCGCCGATCGTCGGACGCGACGGGCGCGGCACGCGATTGCGCGCCTCTCGCGCGGCTTCGTAGAAGAAGTCGTGCGGCGGGGCCAGCGGCGCCGTCTTCGTCGCCGTTTCCGGCTGCGGGGCTTCGGCGCCTGGCGCGCCCGGCTCGGGCTGGCTCTGCGCGGGACGGCGCCGCATGATCATATCCTTGATGTCTTTCATCTGTCCGATCCAAAGCTGAGGGGTTGCAGGCTCTGCGCGTCCCGGGGTCTGGTGAAGAACTTCGAGAACAGCGCCGACAGGAAGGCATGGCGGCGCGGCGGGTCCGCGTCATCCGCCAGGTCGTCGTCCCAGTCCTCGGGCGGGTCGTCCGGCTCGGCTTCCGGATCGAGCGCGGCAAAGGCCATGTCGAAATCGTCGGGGTCCGGCTTCTCGTCCTCGGCGGGTATCTCGCTGAACAGGGTCCGCAGGTCTTCGTCCACGGTGATCCCGTAGACCGCCCGCCTCGGGGCCTCGGCAGCGCGACCATCGTGGCGCGGCGCGCCGGGTGCCCCAGGCGACGACGGGTCGCGGGTTTCCTGTTCGCGGATGGCGAGGATGTTCTGTTCCACCAGTTCGGCGATCCGCAGGTCGATCTGGCCATCGGCCGGGGGCGCCGCCTTGCGCCGCGGCCCGCCCCGTCCGTCGAGCCGATCCAACCAGGCGGTGGCGCTGTCGATCCGGTCCTTCGGGAACAGGCTCAGGCAGCGGTCCACCGTCTCGAGCATCAGAGGGTCGTAGTCCAGGAAGGCGTCGGCCAGCGGCTTCAGCGGGTCAGACTTCTTCTCGGCGACGGCGGCGAGGCGCAGGTTGCTGTTCGGGGGCGGAGAACCGGCGATGATGTGATGAAAGGTGGCAGCCAGCGCATAGAGATCGCTCGACGGTCCCTGCTTGCTGCCCGCCAGGTAGAATTCCTGCGGCGAATACCCGTCCTTGACCGTGTGGATGCGCGACAGGATCCGGCTGGCCCGCGCCGCCCCTTCGCGTGCCGCGCCGAAATCGATCAGCACCGGCACGTCCGCGTTGTCCAGCAGGATATTGTCGGGAGAGATGTCACGATGCAGGATGCCGTTGGCATGGACATGGCTCAGCGCCTCGAGCAACTCGCGCAGCAGGCGCACGGTGCGTTGTGGATCCAGCCGCTCGGGCGTCAGTTCGATAACGTCCAGCAAGTCAAGCCCCTCGATATAGTCGAGCGCCATGTAGGCGGTGCCATTGTCCTTGAAGATCTGGTGCACGCCGACGACGTTGGGGTGCTGGATATGCGCCAGCGCGTGGGCCTCCTTCTCGAACAGTGCGAGGACCCGCTCGAAATCCGTCTGGTGCGAGCGCGAGCGGATGCGCACCGATTCCTCGGTGCGAAAGCACATCGCGCCGGGAAAGCACTCCTTGATGACGACCTTGCGACCCAGGCTGTCGAGCGCGAGATAGGTGATGCCGAAGCCGCCCGAATTGAGGTATTTCTCGATCCGGTACTGGCCGTGGCACAGTTCCGTCCCGCATGGCAGTTCCTCGCGCAGGGACTGCGGCGGGTCCGGATAAATGTCCTCGTTCATCTGTTTCACGGCGGTCGCTCCTTTGGATGTCAGAGCAATGCTGATCGTGGTGCGCACCTGCCTTTGAAGGCCGATACCGTGGCGCCGGGGCGGCGCAGACATGGTCGAAATATGTCCTTCAGGACGATAACATGTTAAATTTAATAAGAGTTTTCAGCCAAATCGCTGACGGGAATCCCGGCCAGGCCAGGCACGGGCTGCATCAGCGCTGGATGCCTGACTGAGGCTCGTCGCCCTGACCCGTCGCGCCAAGTTCTGCCAGCGCGGCGCCCAGCGCCGCCGAGGTCAGGGGTTTTGCCAGCGTTGCGATCCGCCGCGGGAACCGGGCCGCAAGCGGGTTCACCTCGGGCAGGTTGCCGGAAACCACGATGACCAGGGCCTCGGGCCAGCGGGACAGGGCGACCGATGCCACGCGCCATCCCGCGACGCGGCCATGCAACGCCAGATCGGTCACGACCAGGTCGAAAGGCCGTTCCAGGCGGTCCAGCGCCGCCCCGGCAGAGCCGGCAATCTCAAGGCGCCCGGCACATCCGGTCAGAAGCCTTTCGGCCAGCGCCCTGTCGCCGGACTCGTCCTCGACCACGAGGACCGCGCCGAAACCCGGCAAGCCGGATGTGGCGACCGCGGCAAGCGGCAGGGTCAGGCAGACCCGGGTTCCCTCGCCGACAGTTGAATCGATGGTGATGTCGCCACCGGACTGGCGGATGAAGCCGTAGACCATTGCCAGCCCCAGCCCGGTCCCCGCACCATCCGCGCGGGCGGTGAAGAAGGGTTCCATCGCCTGAACCAGAACCTCTGGCGGCATCCCGGCCCCGGTATCCGTGACCTCGATCCGGGCGTGATCGCCGTCGCGCGCGACGCCGAGCGTGATCCGGCCCTCGCCCGGGATCGCCTGCCCCGCGTTCAGGCACAGGTTCAGGATCGCGCTTTCCAGTTGCCCCGGGTCCACCCGCACCTGGAGCGGACCGGACCGGATGTCGATGACAAGCTCGATCTCGTCGCGCAGTGCGAAACCGACCAGATCCGCCATCCCTTCGACAAGCGCGGGCAGGTCCACCAGTTCCGGTTCAAGCTGCTGGCGCCGCGCGAAGGACAGGAGTCGACCCGTCAGCGACATCCCCAGGTCCACCGCGCTGGCGACGGTCTGGCGCAGCATGCCCTGCCGTTCCGGCGGCGCGCTGTCCATCAGGTGCAGGCTGCCCGAGATCGTCGACAGGATGTTCCCGAAATCATGCGCGACTTCGCCCGAAACCTTGCCCAGCGCCTCGATTCTCTGGATCTGGCGCAGGCGGTCGTCCAGTTGCCGGCGCTCGGTGGCGTCCGAGAACAGAGCGACCGAACCGCCACCGGGAAGATCGCTTGACCGGCGCTCGGCATGGGCAAGGCCCGGCAGGCTGAGATTGGCAAAGCCGCCGGGGCCCTCAACGACCTGCCAGCCCGCCGCATCGACGATCTCCGACAGGCGCGGACGGCCATCCAGGCGCGCCGGATCGACGCGCAAGACCTGGGCGAGGCGCTGATTGCTGGCGACGATCTGGCCGTTATCGGACAGGATCGCCACGCCGTCACTGATGCCCGCCATCATCTTTTCGAAAAGCGCGGTGCGTTGCGCCATCTGCCGGTGCGACCGGTCGAGCCGGAGCGCATTGGCGCGGAAGATCCGGAAGGCATGAAACAGCTTGCCGATCTCGTCCCCTCCGCCCTCCCCCCGTGGCAGGCGACTTTGCCGGTCGCCCGAGGCCAGCCGCACCATCGCGTCCGAAATCGCGCGCAGGTTCGCCGTGACATGCCCCGAGACATACAGCGCGGCCATCAGCGCCAGCGCCGCGCTGGCCAGACCCACCGCGAGGATCGTGGACTTGGCCAGCGCGATCGCGGTGGCGGTGCTGGCCCGCTCGGCGGCGATGGCATCGCGGGCAAGGACCGTTGCGGCGGCGGAGTGCCCGGTGACGGCGGCAGCGCCCTGGCGGATGCGCACCAGCGCGGCCTCGGCCCCGATCTGCCGGGCCAGTTCCAGTCGGCGCAGCTCGAACAGCCCGTCGCGCCCCTCGGCGATCGCGGTCATGCGGGCCAGGTCCCCGGCCGCAGAGACCGGGCGGCGGTCACCCAGGTGGGCGGCCAGCCTCGTGTATTCGCGCTGGAACTCGCCGACGCCGATCAGGTTCTCGGCCCGGCCTGCGCCCAGAAGGGCGGCCGCGATGCGTTGCAGCGCCAGCCAGTCCTGCCGTTCCATCAGCGCCGCAGAGGGCCGGGCCGACTGCGCGGCAAAGCGGCGTTCGGCCGCCGCAAGCTCGGCGTTCAGCCGCAGCGTGCGGTCGCGCAGACCGGCGCGCAGCGAGGTTTCGCGCACAAGGTCGGCTATGGCGCGGCGTGTGTCGTCCACCCGGCCGCGCAAGGCGTCGTCCGGGGGCAGTCCCGCGGCGATGGCATCCACCAGCGCGGTCGCCTCGCGCCCCTCCTGGGCGATGCGAAACGGGCTGTCCAGCGTCAGAAGGTAGGGCGCCAGCGTCGCCAGGTCGGCCGCCTGCCGTGACAGGGTCAGCGCCTGGTCCACGCCGCCCAGGGTCTCGCCATGCAACCGGTCAAGCCGGTCCGTGCCGCGCGTCAGCGCCCCCCAGGCAATCGCGCCGACGGTCAGCACCGCGACCGCCAGCAGCGCCAGCGCCAGCAATAGCCGCGCCCGGACGGTCAGCCGCATCATGCGGCACCGCCCATGACAAAGACATAGCCCTGGCCACGCCGGGTCTGGAGGTGGACCGGTTTGGATGGCACCGCCTCGATCTTGCGGCGCAGGCGCAGGATCAGCACGTCGATCGTGCGGTCCATGTATTGCGACAGATCGTTGCCGAGTTCCGTCAGCAATTCGGTTCGCGGGATGATCCGGTCGGGATTGCGCAGGAAATATTCCAGCAGCCGGTATTCGGCATTGGTCAGCGGCACCTCGGCCCCGTCTGCCGCCAGAAGCTCGCGCCGGGTCATGTCCAGCCGGAGCCGTCCGAAGGGCAGGATCGTGCTGGCGCTGCGGTCGGGCGTCAGCATCGCCGGGTGCCCCGCGCGCCGCAGCACCGCACGCAGCCGTGCGATCAGTTCGCGGGGATTGAAGGGCTTCATCATGTAGTCGTCGGCCCCGGTCTCGAGCCCGATGATCTTGTCCATCTCGTCGCCCCGGCCAGTCAGCATGACAATCGGAAGGCCCAGCGTCTCGCGGATGCGGATCGCCAGCGTCAGCCCGTTTTCCCCGCGCAGGCGCAGGTCCACCAGTGCGAGGTCGACGCGCGGCCGCGGACCCAGCGCCAGGAAAGACGCCCCGTCGGACAGCGGCAGAGGAACGAAACCGTTATCCTCAAGCAGCGCCGCCACCGTGCGCCGCAGATCGGCGTCATCGTCGATGATCGCCACAACCGGACCTTCGCCCGTGGCGGTCGCCTGAGCGTCCGTGGAAGCCTCCTCCATCGCCTCCGTCCTCCCGCCGTCCATAATGGAGCAAAGTCACCGCCCTGCAATCGCGATCGGGTTTCATCGATTATCAGGGCGTCCGCATTTTGTAACATTGTTCATCAAAATCCGGGCCGCCGTCAGGTTGTTAACGGGAGCGGGCCTCGCCTCATGGGGTGGCCACGTGCCAGACTTCTACCACGCCGCCCCACAGAGGCGGACGAATGGGAGGAAACCGATGAAAAGAACAATGATCAGCGCGCTGGCGCTGGCTGCTGTCATGACCGCAGGTGCGGCCCAGGCGCAGAGCCTGAACGTGGTCTGCTCGAACGAGCAGGCCTGGTGCGACCTGATGGCCCAGAATTTCAAGATCGATACGGGGATCGATGTCGCCATGGTGCGCAAGTCGACCGGCGAGGTGCTGGCGCAGGTCCGGGCCGAGGCCGGCAATCCCAAGGTCGATGTCTGGTGGGGCGGCACGGGCGACCCGCACCTGATCGCGGCCTCCGAGGGGCTGACGGTTGCGACCGGCGCTGACACGTCGGGCCTGCTGGGCTGGGCGCAGAACATGGCCGAGATGTCCGAAGGCAAGGCGATCGGTGTTCATGTCGGCCTGCTGGGCATGATGTACAACACAGAGGTGCTTGCCGAAAAGAACCTGCCCGCCCCCGCCTGCTGGCGCGATCTCGCCAAGCCGGAATACAAGGGCGAGGTGACGGTGTCGAACCCGCAATCCTCGGGCACGGCCTATACGCAGCTGGCGACGCTGGTGCAGGTCTTCGGCGAGGACGAGGCCTTTGCCCTGCTGGCCGATATCGGCGCGAACGTGAACCAGCACACCAAGTCCGGCTCGGCGCCGGGCAAGATGGCCGCGCGCGGTGAAACGACCATCGCAGTCGGCTTCATGCACGACATGGTGAACCTCAAGAAACAGGGCTTCCCGGTCGAGATCGTGTCGCCCTGCGAGGGCACCGGATACGAGGTGGGCGCGGTCAGCGTCATCAACGGCACGCCCAACATGGACGCCGCGAAACAGTGGGTGGAATACGTGACCAGCGCCGAGGCGCAGTCCCGCGGGCTGGAGGTGGGTGTCTTCAACATCCCGTCGAACCCCGGAGCGTCGGTAGACCCCGATGCGCCCGACATGGCCGCCGTCAAGCTGATCGACTACGACTTTGCCACCTACGGCGCGTCCGGCACGCGCGAGCGCCTGCTGAACCGCTGGGAAGCAGAGGTGAAGTCGAAGGGCGGCAATTTCGAAGAATGATCGCCTGACACCCGGCCCGCGCCCCAACCACCGGGCGCGGGCCGTCATTATTCGGGATGGATGCAATGCGGCGCACGGCGGGGCTTTGGCTTCTGATCGGGTTGGCGGGCTATGCCCTGCTGCCCTGGTACATGGTCGCGGAGGGCTTCTGGTCCTTCGGCTGGCTGGCAGAGCTGGGCGGCGAGGCCCGGTCGGGCCTGCTGTGGTCGCTGGCCGCCCGGCCCTGGCTCTGGCTGCCGCTGGCGGGGTTCGCCGTCGCCGGTGCAGCGCTGCTCGCAGCCCGCGACCAGTTGGCGACGGCCCGCGGGCTGGTCGCGGGCGGCGTGCTGGGGCTGGTCCTGATGGCGGCGCAAGGGCTGGCGATCCTGGGCAACCGCACCAGGTTCGGCTTGTTCGAGGGAGAGACGCAGCCCGGCATGGGCGCCGGGGCCCTTGTCGTGGCGGCGGGTCTGCTGTTCCTGCTGACGACCGGCATCTCGGGGCTGGGTCGCGGTCGGGGGGATGCGTTCATCACCGGGCTGGTCGGCGCGATCGTCGCGCTGGTCGGCATCTTCGTCTTCTACCCGATGTCCTTCATCCTGATCCGCGCCTTCGAGCTGCGCGACGGCGCGGGGCTGGGTCTGTCCGAGTTCCTGCCGCGCTTTCTCGCGCCAGAAATCTGGTCGGCGGCCTGCCTGACCGGGCTGGGCAATTGCGGGGCGGCGATGAATTCGCTTCTGCTTGGCCTGTCCACGGCGACCGGCACCACGCTGCTGGGCCTCGCATTTGCTTTGATCTTCACGCGGACCGCCTTTCCCGCCAAGCGGCTGTTGCGGGTGCTGACGATCCTGCCCATCATCACCCCGCCCTTCGTGATCGGCCTTGTCCTGATCCTGCTGTTCGGCCGGTCGGGCACCATCACCGAGTTCTTCTCGGACGCGTTCGGCTGGGAAAAGACCCGCTGGCTCTACGGGTTCTGGGGAGTCTGGCTGGCGCAGATGCTGTCCTTTACACCCATCGCCTTTCTCGTGCTGATCGGCGTGGTCGAAGGCGTCAGCCCCAGCATGGAGGAAGCCAGCCAGACGCTGGACGCGAACCGCTGGCAGACCTTCCGCTATATCAGCCTGCCGCTGATGCGGCCGGGACTGGCCAACGCCTTTCTGCTGGGCTTCATCGAAAGCGTGGCGGATTTCGGCAATCCACTGGTGCTGGGCGGCAATTTCAACGTGCTCTCGACCGAGATCTACTTTGCCATCGTGGGCACCGTCGCCGACCCGGCGAAAGCGGCGATCCTGTCGATGATCCTGCTGTCGCTGACATTGGGCGCCTTCGTCGCGCAGCGCACCTGGCTGGGTCGCAAGAACTACGCCACCGTCACCGGCAAGGCGGATTCGGGTCAGCACGCCGCGCTGAACCCCGGCCTGCGCTGGACCTGCTACCTGGTCGCGCTGCCCTGGGCCGCCTTTACGCTGGTCCTTTACGTGCTCATCGTCTTCGGCAGTTTCGTCAAGCTCTGGGGCTATGACCACACGATCACGCTGGAGCATTACAAGCGCGCCTTCGGCATCGTCGTGCGAAACGGGGTGCATTTCACTGGCGCGGCCTGGGACAGCTATTTCACCACGCTGACCATCGCCGCGATCGCCGCGCCGCTGACCGCCGCCGTCGGTCTGGCCACCGCCTACCTGCTGGTGCGCCAGAAATTCGCCGGCAAGGACGCGTTCGAGTTCTCGACCATGCTGTCCTTTGCCATTCCCGGCACGGTGATCGGGGTGGCCTATGTCATGGCCTTCAACTTTCCGCCGATCGAGCTGACCGGAACGGGGCTGATCCTCATCGTCGTCTTCATCTTCCGCAACATGCCGGTGGGCGTTCGCGGCGGCATCGCCGCCATGAGCCAGCTGGACAAGTCGCTGGACGAGGCGTCGATCACGCTCGGCGCGAATTCGGCGACCACGCTGCGCCGGGTGATCCTGCCGCTGATGGGACCGGCGATCCTGGCTGCGCTGACCTATTCCTTCGTCCGCGCCATCACCTCGGTCTCGGCCGTCATCTTCCTGGTGTCCGCCCGCTACAACATGGCGACCAGCTTTATCGTCGGCCGGGTCGAGAACGGGGAATACGGCATCGCCATCGCCTATGCCGCCGTTCTGATCGTGACCATGCTGGCCGCCATTCTTGCCCTGCAACTCGTGATCGGTCGGCGCACCCTGCGCCGCGCCGACCGTCTGGAAGCCCATTGAGGAGAGGACCATGAAAGGTTCCGTCCGGTTCGAGAACGTCACAAAGCGCTTTGGCGAGGTCGTGGCCCTCAAGCCGCTGTCCCTGGACATCGCACCGGGAACGCTGTGCACCCTGCTGGGGCCTTCGGGCTGCGGCAAGACGACGACGCTGCGCCTGATCGCGGGCCTGGAAAGCGCCAGCGAGGGGCGCATCCTGATCGGCGGGCAGGACGTCACGCACCTGTCAGCCACCTATCGCCGGGTGTCGATGGTGTTCCAGTCCTATGCGTTGTTCCCGCACATGACGGTGCTCGAGAACGTGGGCTACGGCCTGGCCGTCAAGGGTACGCCGAAGGCCGAGGTCAGGGACCGCGCCGAGGCGGGGCTGGACCTGGTCGGGCTCAAGGGCTTTGGCGCGCGCCTTCCGTCCGAACTGTCAGGTGGCCAGCAGCAGCGAGTCGCGGTCGCCCGCGCCATCGTTCTGGAACCGGAGGTCCTGCTGCTGGACGAACCGTTGTCGAACCTCGACGCCAAGCTGCGCCGCCACGTGCGCGAGGAGATCCGCCAGATCCAGCAGCGGCTTGGCCTGACGGCGGTCTACGTCACGCATGACCAGGAAGAGGCGATGGCGGTCAGCGACCGGATCATCGTGATGAAGAACGCCGAGATCGCGCAGGAGGGCACGCCCGAGGATCTGTACGACCGACCCGCCTCGGCCTTCATTGCGGACTTCATCGGGGATGCAAACGTGATCCCGGTCGAGGTCGCAAAGGCCGGGCCCGAGGCAGAGATCCGGCTGCTTGACCGCACCTATGCCCTGCCCCTTGCCTGGCCCGCGACCGGCCCGGCGCAACTGGTCCTGCGCCCGCATCAGCTGCGCCTGTCGCGCGATGCCGGCGACGGCATGCTGCCGGCGGAGGTGTCCTACGCGGCATGGCTGGGCAACAGCGTTCAATACACGCTGACCACGCCGGCGGGGTCGCTGTTCGCCATTGCCTCGCCCCAGTCAGAGGGGTTCCGCAAGGGAGACAGCCTGCACGTGGCGTTCCGGGCGACGGATGCGCGCCTTGTCCCCGCGGCTTCCGGCCGCTGACCGCGCAACGCCGACATCACTGGCGCGGTGACGGAGCCGGAGCGGCTCCAAATACGGCCCCAAGCGCTTTGACCAGAAGTCGCCCCGCCGTGATGGCGCTGATCCTGTTCGGCTGGCCATGATGACCTGCAACCAGTTCAGCGAGGATTTCAAACGAGAGCCGGGCGCCTAGAAAAGCTCAGAAATCCAGGTTTTCGACACTCAGCGCATTCTGCTGGATAAACTCGCGCCGCGGTTCCACGACATCGCCCATGAGCTTGGTGAACAGGTCATCCGCTTCGGTCATGTCGTCGATCTCGACCCGCAGCAAGGTGCGCGCGTTCGGGTCCAGCGTAGTTTCCCAGAGCTGGCCGGGGTTCATCTCTCCCAGGCCCTTGTAGCGTTGCAGGGTGAGGCCCTTTTCGCCTTCGTCGAGGATCGCCTTGAGCAGATCCAGTGGGCCATGGATCAACTGGCGGCGGTCCTTGCGTTCCAGCGTGGCAGCGGTGCTGTAGACTGCCTGCAGGGCCTGGGTAAAACTGCCGGTCTTGCGCGCCTCGCCCGAGCGCAGCATCGGTCCGTCCAGTGTGCGCACTTCTTCGACGCCGCGCAGAATTCGCGCCAGGCGCAGACCCTTGTCCTGCGTGATGCGCCCCGTCCAGCCGCGTTCGTATTCCAGCGCGATCAGGTCCAGCCGCGCCGCCACGATGTCTGCGACACCCTGAAGGTCGGCATCCACCGCCCCGGGCACAAAGGCCCCGGCGATGGCTGCCTGTTCCAGGATGTGACGCGGGTAATGGGTCGGGAAGGCATCCAGAACGCGCTTCAGTTGCCTGGCCTCCTCGACGACGCGGATCAGGTCCTGCCCAAGGATCACCTCTCCGGTGCCCAGGATCAGCTGCGCGCCCTCGATGCCCTGCTGGATCAGGTAATCCTCCAGCGCGGCCTGGTCCTTGAGATAGACCTCGGACTTGCCGCGCGTCACCTTGTAGAGCGGCGGCTGCGCGATATACAGGAAGCCGCCTTCGATCAGCTCGGGCATCTGGCGGTAGAAGAAGGTCAGCAGAAGCGTCCGGATATGCGCACCGTCCACGTCGGCATCCGTCATGATGACGATCTTGTGGTAGCGCAGCTTGTTGATGTCGAACTCGTCCCGGCCGATCCCGGTGCCCAGCGCCATCACAAGGTTGCCGATTTCCTGGCTGCCCAGCATCTTGTCGAAACGCGCACGTTCCACGTTCAGGATCTTGCCGCGCAGCGGCAGGATCGCCTGCGTGCGCCGGTCGCGCCCGGTCTGTGCCGATCCGCCGGCCGAGTCGCCCTCGACAAGGAACAGCTCGGTCTTGGACGCGTCCTTTTCCGCGCAATCCTTCAGCTTGCCAGCGAGGAAGTTCACGTCCATCGCCGTCTTGCGCCGCGTCAGCTCGCGCGCCTTGCGCGCCGCCTCGCGGGCCAGCGCCGCCTCGACGATCTTGCCGACGATGATACGGGCCTCGGTCGGGTTTTCCTCGAACCATTCGGCCAGCTTCTCGCCCACCAGGTTCTCGACCGCGGGGCGCACCTCGGAGGACACCAGCTTGTCCTTGGTCTGGCTCGAGAATTTCGGATCGGGCACCTTGACCGACAGGACACAGGACAGCCCTTCGCGGGCGTCGTCACCGGTGAAGTTGATCTTTTCCCGCTTCGCGATGCCCGATTCCTGGGCGTATTTCTGCAACACGCGGGTCAGCGCGGCGCGAAAGCCCGCCAGGTGCGCGCCGCCGTCGCGCTGCGGGATGTTGTTGGTAAAGGGCAGCACCGTCTCGTGGTAGCTGTCGTTCCACCACATCGCCACCTCGACGCCGATACCGTCGCGTTCGCCGGTCATGTAGATCGGGTCCGGCATCATCGGCTGCTTTGAGCGGTCGATATATTTCACGAATTCGCGCACACCGCCTTCGTAATGCAGCTCGATCTTGAGCGGCTCTGCCGGGCGTTCGTCCTCGAGGATGATGCGGACGCCGGAATTCAGGAAGGCCAGTTCGCGCAGGCGCTTTTCCAGCGTGTGGAAATCGTAGTCGAGATTGCTGAACGTGCCGGTCGAGGCGAGAAAGCGCACCTCGGTGCCGCGCTGGCCGTTCGCATCGCCGACGACGCGCAGATGCTCGACCGTGTCGCCATGCTCGAACCGTGCGTAATGCTCCTTGCCGCCGCGCCAGATGCGCAGCTCCAGCCAAACCGACAAGGCGTTGACCACCGAAACGCCGACCCCGTGCAGACCGCCCGAGACCTTGTAGCTGTTCTGGTCGAATTTCCCGCCCGCATGCAGCTGGGTCATGATGACCTCTGCGGCGCTGACGCCTTCGCCGGTGTGCAGGTCGGTCGGAATCCCGCGCCCGTTGTCGCGGACGGAAACGCTGTTGTCGGCATGGATCTTGACCTGCACGAAATCGGCATGACCGGCCAGGGCCTCGTCGATGCCGTTGTCCACGACCTCGTAAACCATGTGATGCAGACCCGAACCATCGTCGGTGTCGCCGATATACATGCCCGGGCGCTTGCGCACCGCCTCCAGGCCCTTGAGAACCTTGATGGATTCCGCGCCGTATTCGCTTTCGCTGCTGGCCTGGGTGCCTGCGGGTTCGGACATGCCGCCTTCCTTTGTTCTTTTGACCGTTTCTATAGCGGTTTCATGGGGGAATGTCACGCGATGGACACAAGATTTAGGGGTTTAAAGCGACCGTCGAAACACGGGATTCGCCCGCCTCTTCCGTGACCTCCAGCGCCTGCGCGCGACCGCCCAGACCGTCGAACAGCGACCGCTCCGTTCCGGTCATCCAGGCCTGCGCCCCAAGCGCGCAGATCTCGTCATAAAGGGCTGCACGGCGGTTCGCGTCGAGATGCGCGGCGACCTCGTCCAGCAGCACCAGCGGCGGCTGACTTTCATCCTGCGCCAGCGCGCGGGCATTGGCCAGGATCAGCGAAATCAGCAGCGCCTTCTGCTCTCCGGTCGAACACTCGGCGGCGGGCACGCCCTTGGCGGCAAAGACGCCGTGCAGGTCGGCGCGGTGCGGCCCCACCAGCGTGCGCCCGGCGGCGATGTCGCGGAACCGGCTTTCGGCCAGGGCCTCGCGCAGACCGGCCTCCGAACCCGGCATCTCACCCTCGGTCTGGGTCAGGTCCAGCTCTGCCACGGGAAAGGCCGTCTCGGCCTCCCGCTGCGCCTCGGTCAGCCGGTCGACGGCTGCTAGCCGGTTGGCATGGATCGCGGCCCCGCTACGCGCCATCTGCGCTTCCAGCGCGGCATACCAGTGCGGATCGCGTACCTGCTCCTTGAGCAGGCGGTTGCGCTCGCGCATGGCCTTCTCATAATCCAGCACCGCCTGCGCGTGGTCCGGGTAAAGAGACAAAACCGCGCGATCGAGGAACCGCCGCCGCCCCTCGGCCCCCTCGATCCACAGCCGGTCCATGGCCGGGATCAGCCAGACGACCCGTGCGATCCGGCCAAGCCCCACCTGGCTTGCCACCTTGCCGTCAACCTCGACCTGACGTGCTGCGCCGCCCTCGGACGAAAAGGCGATCTCATGCGTCGTCGTGCCATGCAGGATGCCCGTGACCTTCCAGCCGAGGCTTTCCGGTCGCCGCGCCATCTCGGCCGCCGCCGCCCGTCGCAGGCCCCGGCCCGGCGAGAACAGCGACACCGCCTCGATCAGGTTGGTCTTGCCGGCGCCGTTCGGGCCGAAGATCGCCACTGGCCGCGCATCGACTGACAAACGCACCAACCGGTGCGACCGGAAATGCGAGAGCGTCAGGGATGACAGATACACCCCGTCCTCCCTTCATCTTGCCCAGTAAACTCCCGCCGGAGGCTCCCGATGGGAATCACACGCGCATCGGCATGACCACGTAGACCGCGCTGGTGTCGTTTCCCTCGCGCATCAGCGTGGGATCGCCGGACGAATTGAACAGGAAGACAGCGTTCTCGCGATCCACCTGGGATGCGATCTCGAGCAGGTATTTCGCGTTGAACCCGATTTCCAGCCGCTCGTCGCCATAGGCCACGGCCAGTTCTTCCTCGGCGGCGCCGCTGTCGGGAGCGTTGACCGACAGGATCAGGCGATCCTCGTCCAGCTGCAACTTGACTGCGCGCGAGCGTTCCGAACTGACCGTTGCGACGCGATCCACCGCCTTGGCGAATTCGCTGGCGTCGACTTCCAGCTTCCGGGTGTTGTTCTGCGGGATCACGCGAGTATAGTCGGGGAAGGTGCCGTCGATTACCTTCGACGTCAGGGTGATGTCAGGGGTCGCGAAGCGCACCTTGGTCTCGCTGACCGACACGGCGATGTCCATGTCGTCCTCGTCCAGCAGCTTGCGCATCTCGCCCACCGTCTTGCGGGGCACGATCACGCCGGGCATGTCCTCGGCAGCCTTGGGCAGGTCGGCGTCGATCCGGGCCAGGCGGTGGCCATCGGTCGCCACGCAGCGCAGCACCTTGCCGCCATCGGCATCGGCGACGTGCATGTAGACGCCGTTCAGATAGTATCGCGTCTCTTCCGTCGAGATGGCGAACTTCGACTTGTCGAACAGGCGCCGCAGCACCTGCGCCTTGGCGGTGAAATTCGTCGCGTATTCCGACGAGGCCATCACCGGGAAATCCTCCTTGGGCAGCGTTGCCAGCGAGAAGGTCGACCGCCCGGCCGAGACCGTCAGCCGGCCCGACGCGCTGTCCTCGGACAGCGCGACCAGCGCCCCGTCGGGCAACTTGCGCACGATCTCGTGCAGCGTCACCGCCGACACGGTCGTGCCCCCGGCGCGCTCGACCATCGCGGGCGCCTTGTCCAGCACCTCGATATCCAGGTCGGTGGCGCGGAAGGTGACGGTGTCGCCCTCGGCCTCGATCAAGACGTTGGCGAGGATCGGAATGGTGTTGCGCCGCTCGACCACGGACTGTGCCTGCGCCACGGCGCGCAGCAGCGCCGCCCGTTCAATGCTGATCTTCATCACCCATCCTCCGCTAGGCCGGACGCGCAGGTTAGCCACAAGCCCCTGCGGCTCCAAGCCCTGTTTTCGCGTTTTGTCCGATGGAAACCCTGTGCCGTCAAGGCAAACGGGCCCACATGGGCCCGTCGCACCGTCGGCTGTGTCCGAAAGGCGCGATCACGCCTCGAGCGCGCGGCGCAGCAGCTCGACATCCTCGTCGATCTGCCCATCCTGCAGGCGCAATTCCTCGATCCGCTTCACCCCATGCATGACGGTCGTGTGGTCGCGCCCGCCGAACCGGCGGCCGATCTCGGGCAGCGAGCGCGAGGTCAGTTGCTTGCACAGATACATCGCCACCTGGCGCGGCCGGGCAAAATTGCGCACGCGCTTGGGCCCGATCATGTCGGACAAGCGGATGTTGTAATGCTCGGCCACCTTGCGCTGGATCTCGTCGATCGAGATCTTGCGCTCGGACGCGCGCAGCACATCGGCCAAGCTGTCCTGCACCAGGTCCATGTCGATCGGCTTGCCCACCAGAGAGGCGAAAGCGAACAGCCGCGTCAGCGCGCCTTCCAGCACGCGGACATTCGTGCTGATGCGATGGGCGAGGAACTCCAGCACCCCATCAGCGATGGACAGGCCCGGATATTGCGCGCGATACATCTCGGCCTTGGACAGCAGGATGCCCAGGCGCAGTTCGTAGTCGGTCGGGTGCAGGTCGACCACCAGGCCGGATTGCAGGCGCGACCGGATGCGGTTTTCCAGGTCCTTGATCTCGTCCGGCGCGCGGTCGGCCGAGATGATGATCTGCTTGTTCTGGTCGACCAGCGCGTTGAAGGTGTGAAAGAACTCTTCCTGCGTGGAATCCTTGCCGGCGATGAACTGCACGTCATCGACCATCAGCACGTCAACCGAGCGGAACAGCTCCTTGAAGTCGATCATCTTGCGCTCGCGCAGCGCCTGCACGAAGCGATACATGAACTGCTCGGCCGACAGATACAGGACGGTCTTTTCGGGATGGCGCGCGCGCAACTCCCACGCGATGGCGTGCATCAGGTGCGTCTTGCCCAGACCCACGCCGCCATAAAGGAACAGCGGGTTGAAGGTGACGACCCCGCCCTCGGCCACCCGGCGCGAGGCGGCGTGCGCCAGTTCGTTCGGCTTGCCCACCACGAATGTTTCGAAGGTGAACCGCTGGTCCAGCGGCGCGCCGGGCAGGTCCTCCCGGGGGGTGGGGGCGGGTGCTGCGGGCCTAACCGCCGCAGGCACATTGGCGGCGGGGCGGGTGCTGGTGCGGAACATCACGCGGCAGACAGACGAATTCACCTTGGACAACTGCGACAGCAGCAGGTCACCGTAATTCTGCGAGACATAGGTACCGAAGAAGTTCGTAGGCGCGCCGAAGACCGCGACACCGCCATCTTCGAGACCGTGAAAGGACAGGGGCGCAATCCAGGTCTTATAGTTGTTTTCGCCGACCGTCTTGCAAAGTGAATCCTGCAATGCGCCCCATTGTTCCTTGGTCATTTGTCCCTACGCCCGTTCTGTTTTCAACGCGCCCCGTTCGTTGCGGAGCCAATCCTAGCCAGGACGTCGCCGGGACGCAGAAACCAGTCCCGCGCCCCCCGGCGCAGGTTGATTCCGCTTGTCGTCACGATCGGCCAGCTTTGCTCTACCCCCAAAGCACAGCCGCCAAACCGTTCGATCCAATAATGGACAAGGCGCAATCATCCGCGCTCCAACCAACCGGTTTCCCGGCCCGGACCACGAACGGAACCGTCAGCAAACCGATTCCGATGCGTGCCTCTGTCCCCCCAGCGAGTCACTCGCCGGAGGAAATTACCAACCTTCGCGCAGCCCGAGCAACCGAACTTACAGCTTGACTCGAACTTCCCGGCAAAAGAATCTCTGCGGCCCGAATTGCTGTATAAGACACGAAAAAGGGCACCACATGATGTGGTGCCCTTCGTCACATTTACCACATGTGAGAAAAATCAGGCCAGCGCTTTCACCCGTGCCGAAAGACGCGACATTTTCCGCGACGCGGTGTTCTTGTGGAAGACACCCTTGGTCACGCCGCGCATCAACTCGGGCTGCGCCTCGCGCAGGGCGGCGACGGCAGCATCCTTGTTGCCCGATGTGATGGCCTCTTCGACCTTGCGGATATGGGTGCGGATGCGCGAACGGCGTGCCTTGTTGACCGCGTTCTGCTTTTCGTTCTGGCGGGCGCGCTTCTTGGCTTGGGGCGAATTTGCCATGTCGATTCGTTCCTTTGGTTCGTCCGGTTGTTTCAGGTGTCAAAACGCAATGCCCACCCGAACCGTTCGTCGGAGCCGAATCTTGCCTGAGCGGGCATCACGCGCATGTCTGAGGGGCGCCTATAGTGGCTTTTTCCTCGGTTGCAAAGGGGGTTTGCCGCGCTTTGGCCAAAGCGGCGGGATATGCTATGGTAAACGACCACGGCAAATTGGCAGAAAAAGGGAGTCAGCCATGCTCGAAGCCGAAAGGACATCCGAATTGGCCCATGCGCTGTATCGCGCCCAAGGCGACAGGGCCGAGGCCTTTGCCGCGCGGCGGGAACGCGAAAGCACTGACAGCCGCGAGGCCGAGAACTGGCGCGTGGTCCGCGCAGCGATCCGCCGGATTCGCGGCGCCAACCAGGGCTGAGCGGATTCAGCGGTCGCGGAACTGGGCGGTGCGCTTTTCCATGAAGGCGGCCATGCCCTCTTTCTGGTCTTCGGTCGCGAACAACGCATGGAAGGCGCGCCGCTCGAACAGCAGGCCCTCGGTCAGCGTTGTCTCGTAGCTGCGGTTCACCGCCTCTTTTGCGGTGCGCACGGCGATCATCGACTTTTCGGCGATCTTCTGGGCGGCGCCCATCGCCTCTTCCATCAGCTTCTTGGCTGGCACCACGCGGCTGACCAGGCCGCAGCGTTCCGCCTCGTCCGCGTCCATGAAACGCCCCGTGAGGTTCATGTCCATCGACTTGGACTTGCCCACGAAACGGGTCAGGCGCTGGCTGCCGCCCATGCCGGCGATGACGCCCAGGTTGATCTCGGGCTGGCCGAACTTGGCGGTATCGGCGGCGATGATGAAATCGCAGGCCATGGCCAGCTCGCAGCCGCCGCCCAGCGCATAGCCCGACACGGCGGCGATCACCGGCTTGCGAATCTTCTGGATGCGGTCGCCGAAATCGGCGAACAGGTTCGACGCGTTCACGTCGACATAGCTCATCTCGGACATTTCCTTGATGTCCGCCCCGGCGGCAAAGGCCTTGGCCGATCCGGTCAGCAAGATGCACCGGACCTTCTCGTTGGCATCGGCCTCTTCCAGCGCGTCCGCCAGTTCGCCCAGCAACTGCGTGTTCAGCGCGTTCAGGGCATCGGGCCGGTTCAGCCTGATGGTTGCGACGTAGTCTTCCAGTTCGACGATGATCGTCTCATAGGCCATGACTGCGGGCTCCGCTCGTTTCCGTCAGGGCGTCAGGCTTAGCAGCAAATTCACCCTGTTCAAGCTATCTTTGACAAGACGGGCAGTAGAAGGACGACCGCCCCGACTGAACGATGCGTCGGATCGTATCGGTGCACCCGGGTGTCCGGCAGGATTCGCCCTCGCGTCCATAAGCATCGAAACTGTGCTGGAAATAGCCAAGTTCGCCATCGGCCTGCCGGAAATCGCGCAGGCTCGACCCGCCCGCCTCGATCGCCTCGGTCAGAACCTGCCGGATGATCGGCACCAGCGCTGCGATCCGGGTGCCGGCAACCCGGCGGGCGCGGCGCGCGGGGTGGATGCCCGCCCGATAGAGCGCCTCGCAGACATAGATATTCCCCAATCCGGAAACGATCTTCTGGTCCAGCAGCGCCGATTTCATCGGCGTGTTCCGCCCCCGCAGCGCGGCGACCAGATGGGATTCGCTGAACGCGTTGCCAAGCGGTTCCGGCCCCAGGTGCGCCAGCAGCGGGTGGCTATCCTGCGCGTCGGTGGGCATCAGGTCCATCGCGCCGAAACGGCGCGGGTCGTTGAAGGTGATGCGAGCGCCATTCTCCATCTCCAGCACGACATGGTCGTGCTTTTCCGGCGCCGGGTGATCATGCACGAAGCGCCCCAGCGGGTCGCCCGACACCAGCATCCGGCCCGACATGCCGAGATGAATCAGCAGCGTCTCGCCGGTATCCAGATCGACGAGAATGTATTTCGACCGCCGCCGCAGGCGGTCCACTCTCGCGCCGGTCAGCCTTTCGGCCATGCGGTCGGGAAAGGGCCAGCGCAGGTCGGGTCGGTTCACCTGGGCACGAGCGATGCGCGCACCTTCCATCGCGGGCGCAAGGCCACGACGCACGGTTTCGACTTCGGGCAATTCGGGCATGGCGATCCTCTCTGGCCGTCGTAATGTCGGCGTGTCGCCCCGGCTTTCAAGTGAAATCGGCCGCGCGCAATTGCCTGTTTGTCCTTTGCCCACCTTGCCTCTATGTCTCGCGGTGATCTGGAAAGGGTGTTCGGCATGAGTGACGAGCAGGAGCGCAAAACGCATTTCGGCTTCTCGGAAGTGCGCGAAGAGGAAAAGGCAGGCCGCGTACAGGGCGTGTTCCGCTCGGTCGCGTCGAAATACGACGTGATGAACGACGCCATGTCCCTGGGCATCCACCGCTTGTGGAAGGACGCCATGATGGACTGGCTGGCGCCCCGCCCCGGCCAGCGGCTGCTTGACGTGGCGGGTGGCACGGGCGACATTTCCTTTCGCTTCCTCAAGCGGGCCGGTCACGGCCACGCCACCGTTCTGGACCTGACCGAACCCATGCTTGTCGAGGGGCGCAAGCGCGCCGAGGCCGAGGCGCTGTCCGGCAGCCTCGACTGGGTGGTAGGCGACGCGATGGCCCTGCCCTTTGCCGACAACAGTTTCGACGTCTACACGATCTCCTTCGGCATAAGGAACGTGACCCGCCCGCAAGAGGCGCTGAACGAGGCGTTCCGCGTGCTCAAACCCGGCGGGCGCCTGATGGTGCTGGAGTTCAGCCAGATTCCGAACGAGATGATGCAGAAGGTCTACGATCTGTATTCGTTCAACATTATCCCCCGCATGGGTCAGATGATCGCCGGCGACCGCGACAGCTATCAATACCTGGTGGAATCGATCCGCCGCTTTCCTGACCAGGAGACGTTCCTTGGAATGGTGCGGGCCGCCGGTTTCGACAATGCCAAGTACCGCAACCTGACCATGGGCGTCGCCTGCCTGCATTCCGGCTGGAAGATCTGATGCGCGGGCCGCACAACCTCTGGCGGCTGGTGCGCACCGGCGCGACGCTGGAACGCACAGGCGCGATGCGTGTCATCCTTGACGCCTTCGACGCGCCCGCGCCGTTGCGGGTGGCAGCGCGGGTGCTGGGCTGGCCGTTCACGTGGCTGGGCGACGAGGGCGACCCGGCCCTGCCGCCCGCGGTGCGCGCGTTGCAGGCGCTGGGCCCCGCCTATATCAAGTTCGGCCAGATCCTATCGACCAGGCCCGACCTCGTGGGCGATGACATGGCACGCGAGTTGCGCGTGCTTCAGGACAAGCTGCCGCCGTTTTCTGTCGCCTTGGCCAAGTTGCAGGTCGAGGAGGAACTGGGGCGGCCGGTGGACAATCTGTTCTCGACCTTCAGCGAGCCGGTCGCCGCCGCCTCGATCGCGCAGGTGCACAAGGCAACGCTGGCCGAAACCGGCGAGACCGTGGCGGTCAAGGTGCTGCGGCCGGGCATCGAACGCGCCTTCCGCAAGGATATCGATGCCTTCTACTTCGCGGCCTGGATCATCGAGGTGCTTTCACCCGCGTCACGACGGCTTCGGCCGACCGAGGTGATCGCGCATTTCGAAGGCGTCGTGATGGGAGAGCTGGACCTGCGGCTCGAATCCGCCGCCGCCAGCGAATTCGCGGCGAACACCCAGAACGACGCCGGCTTTCAGTTGCCAACGGTCAAATGGCCCTATTCCGGTCGCAGCGTGATGACGCTGGGCTGGGCCGAGGGCGTGCCGCTGGGCGACAATGACGCGCTGGACGCGGCGGGGCATGACCGGGTCGCGTTGTCGGAACGGGTGCTGCAACTTTTCCTGAACCACGCGCTGCGCGACGGCTTCTTCCATGCCGACATGCACCAGGGCAACCTGAAGGTCGCGGCGAACGGCGACATCATCGCCTATGATTTCGGGATCATGGGCCATATCGATATCTACACCCGCCGGGTCTATGCCGAGATCCTGTATGGTTTCATCCGCCGCGACTACCAGCGTGTGGCCGAGGTCCATTTCGAGGCGGGCTACGTCCCCGCCGACCGCGATGTCGACGAATTCGCCCGCGCCTTGCGCGCCGTGGGAGAGCCGATCTTCGGCATGGACGCCACCAAGATCTCAATGGGCAAGCTGCTGGCCTACCTGTTCGAGGTGACCGAGCGGTTCGGGATGGAGACACGGACCGAATTGATCCTGTTGCAACGGACGATGGTCGTGGTCGAGGGCGTCGCACGCTCGCTGAACCAGCACATGAACATCTGGACGGTCGCAAAGCCGGTGGTCGAGGACTACATCAAGACCTCCCTCGGGCCGCGCGCCGCGCTGAATGACCTGCGCAAGACAGCGGTGGTTCTGGCGCGGTTCGGTCCGCGCCTGCCCGGCCTTGTAGAGGCCGCGCTGATCCGTCAGGCGGCGCCGGCCGCGCCCGCGCGTGTCAATCCCTGGCCCACGCGCCTGCTATGGTCGGCGCTGGGCGCGGTTGCGGGTGGTGGGGCCGTCGCGCTGGCCCTGGCACTGGCAGGGTGAGCGCCCGCTCACCCCGGATTGCGCAGACCCGCGACCATCGCCGCCGTCGTCTCTGTCCCGTCCGCAAGACGCAGCATCACGGCGCCCCCCTCTGTCCGGATCTCGTCGACGCGGGCATAGGCCGGCGGCATCCGCGTCTCGAGCAGGGTCTTGTCGGCATAGCTTTCGATCTCGAACCGGTAGACACCGGCGGGCAGGACCGCGCCGCTCTCGTCCCGGCCGGTCCATATCACGCTGTCCTCGTCGGTCGAAACCGGTCGCCGCTCGACCAGCGCTCCATCTGGTCCCCGAATGACCAGGACGGCCGAACTCGCCTCGGCGTGGTAATCGGGGCGCAGGACCACGGGCTGCCCCTCGAACCGCACCGGGGCCTCGACCAGAACCTCCTTGCCGATCCATCCTCCGAATTGCTGGAGCGCGCCGCTGCCCGCCTGCCCCATCATCTCGCGCAGCAGGTCGTTCGTCTTGATCTGCTGCTCGACGCTCGAAAACGAGGCGAGCTGCGTCGCGTATTCGGTCGAATCGACCGGGTTCAGCGGATCCTGGTTCTGCATCTGCGTCGTAAGCATGGTCAGGAACATCTGAAAATCGGCACTGAGATTGATCGCGTCGCTCTTTGTCTTGCCGGCGGCGCTGTCGCCGCGGGGCGCAAGCGCCGCCGCGGTCTGGGTGTTGGTTGTCGCTGTGGTCACCATGCTGGACTCCATCAGAGAAGAATGTCGATGCCGTCGGTCGGTTGATCGGGTGCGGGTCGTCCCTGCGTCACGGCCTGCTCGGGCCCGGTTCCCGCGCTCGGGGTCAGGCCGATGCCGCTGGAACCACGCTGTTGCCCGCCCTTGCCATCCGAGAAGGTGAAGCCGCTGGCGTCATGCCCGGCCTCGGCCAGGTTGCGTGCCAGCTGGTCGATATGCCGCCGCAAGAGGTCCAGCGTTTCGGGCCTGTCGGCCTGGACATGCACCATCATGCCGCCATCCGTCTGCATCAGGTGCATGCGGACCGGGCCCAGTTCCTCGGGCGAAAGCCGGATTTCGATTCCGAATTCGGAGAGGCCGGGCAAAGCCTCGGCCACCTGGCGCAGGATCGCCTGCGGATCGGCGCGCATCGGCGTCGCCGGCTGGGTCGGCACCGTGGCCATGCCGGGAACCAAGCGCGCGTCGCCGCTTGCCGTCAGCCCGAAATCCGCATCCTCACCCTCGGGATCGGCGATGAACGGATCGATGACGCGCGTTGGAATTGTTGTCACAATCTGGGGGGGAGGCGCGCCGGCAAGGGTGGACTTCGCAGCGGTGTGCGGGCCACCGCCGGCACGGAGAACTTCGCCGGAGCCTGCGCCCTGGGCCCGGCCCGGGCCTGCGGTTTCGGCATCAACGGGTGCCTGACCCTGTGCCGACCGGGCATCTGGCCGGTCCACCTTCTGCGTCACGCGCCCGATTGGCGGGAAGACAGCCGTCGTGGTTTCCGCCTGCGCCATGCCCGCCGCGCCCCTTGGCGCTTCGGACGACCGGCCAACCTCTTGCGGCAGCTCGGCGCCCCGTCGCCCTACCAGCCTGCCAGCCCCGGCAGGGACAAGGGATTCGGGCACGGCCGGCTCGGGCCCTGTCCAGACGCCGTCCGGGCGTGTCGCCATCGCCGAACCCTCGCCGCCAGACACGGACGGGACCCGGCCGGACGCCCCCGGACTGGCGGTGGCAAAGGCGGGTTGGCCGACTGATGCCGGGGGAGATTCGCCGGGCGATACGATGCGGGCGGCCAGCGGCGCGAATTCCGGCAGGCGCGCTGCAAGTGCCCGCTGGCGCGCGTCAGCAAGTGGTTCCGGCCGGGCGGCCACAGGAGACTGCGCGGCATCGCTTGGGCGCGCTTCAGCCACCCTCTTCAGAAGGCTTTCCGGTAGCGATATGCCCCCAGAGGGTTGGCCCACTGACGCCACACCGCGGTCAGGGTCCGGCTGACCCCGGCCCGCAGACCAGCCGCGCGGTGCCGTCGCCAACCGATCCGGGCCGGGTTGTGCCGACTCCGCGGCATGCAAGACCGGTCGCCACGTGGAGAGCCTTGCAGTCGACGCATCGCCAGCCATGCTGGAAAGGCGTCGGTCGCCCTGCGGCGTCTCACCCTCGGCCCGGCGTTCCGACCGCATTGCAGGCGGACCGGCCATCGCCTTCCCGCCTTCCGCGAACACCGCGGAAGGGCCCCGCCTGCCCGAACCATCGGAACTGGCCGCGGTTCGATCCCCGTCCGTCGTAACCGGATCCGTCGCTATCCGTGCGATAGCCACCGCCGCAGCTTGAGGAGGCAGCACACCAGGCTTCGGCTCTGCCACCAAGCCGAAGGGAAGATGCCGAACGCGATTCCCCACCCGCCCGGGCCACGTCATTCCATCGGCCGAATCGGTGGCCCCTGCGCGATCCCGCCGAACCGTGCCCTGCCCCGTTGCCGATGGCTCCACGGCAATTCGGGCATTCGTGACGGTATCGGACTGATCGTCGGTCCTGCCTTTCGGAGGCTCTGCCCGTTTCTGCCGATCCGGCGACGCCGCCACGAGCGGGGGTTCGGCCAGATCGACCTCCCGCGGTGCATCCAGCGCGCTGTCCGAGGTCATCTCGGCCTCGCTTTCTGCTGCCTCGCCAGGCTCTCCGGCGGCTTCTGTTTCTGCGGTGGAGGCGCGCTGGCCAGAAACCGGATCACGTTCCGTGTCGGGCCGATTTCCCGAGTCGCGTCCGGCGACCTCCGCCAGAACCTCTGAAAAGTCGGGGGTGTCGCCCTTGGCATCTGTGGTCCCGCCATGCCTTTGCGGCACCGTCAGTCCCAGAAGCGCAGTGATCTGGCCAAGCATGTGTTCACTCCGGATTCTTCCGTCGAGCACCATCTAGGACAAAGATCCTTACCGCATCTTTACTCCGACCCCGGCACGGTCGCGGAAGTGAGTCGAATTGGAGACACCCGAATGACGATCACACCGCTTCAAGGGCCTGTTCCGGCACGGATCCAGGCAGAGATGAAGACTGCGGCGCAGGAAATGGAGGCCACATTTCTTGCCGAGATGCTGAAATCGGCCGGCGTGGGAAAGACGCCTTCGGAATTCGGCGGCGGCGCCGGAGAGGATCAGTTCGGCTCGTTCCTGCGCCTCGAACAGGCGCGCGCCATGGCCCGCGCCGGAGGAATCGGCCTGGGCGAAGCCATCTTCAACGCCATGAAGGAGCGCGGCGCATGACCAGCATCGCGGATCGTCTCGCCGACCTGCTGGAATCCGAACGTCAGGCGCTGCTCGCCGGCGACTTCGACCGGATTGCAACGTTGCTGGAGGAAAAGCAGTCACTCGCGAAGGCGCTGGGCGACGACCCGGTCTCCGTCGAATCGCTGCAACCGCTGCAAGGCGCGCTGCGGCGAAACCAGGCGCTGTTCGATCGGGCCCTGGAGGGTGTGCGCGCCGTCGTCTCGCGTCTGGGCAGCGTTCAGGCTCTCGGACGCTCGTTCGACAGCTATGACGCCAAGGGTCGCCGGTTCTCGATCGACAATCCGGCGACGAACCAGCTCGAGAAGCGGGCCTGAAACGGATTTTCGTAAAATCGACGTTTTCGGACCGTGCGCGATTAGGAGGACGTTAGGACTCGATGATCATGGTGGCGCTGCATCCGATTGGATGGCGTGGGGTCCGAACCACGGGCCCCACACACGTCAGAAAGACGTCTGAGATGCCGCAAGGCAAGACAAACCGGCGCTGAATGCGCCTCCAGACATCAAGGACACACATATGTCTAGCATCCTGACGAACAACGGCGCCATGGTGGCGCTGCAGACCCTGAAGTCGATCAACTCGAACCTCGCCACCACGCAGCAGGAAATCTCGACCGGCAAGCGCGTTGCTACCGCCAAGGACAATGCCGCCGTCTGGGCCATCTCGAAGGTCATGGAAGCCGACGTGAAGGGCTTCAAGGGCATCTCCGACAGCCTCAACCTGGGCCAGTCCACCGTCGCCGTTGCCCGCCAGGCTGCCGAGACGGTGACCGACCTGCTGACCGACATGAAGGGCAAGATCGTCGCCGCGCAGGAATCGAACGTCGACCGCGACAAGATCCAGACCGACATCGACGCGCTGCGCGACCAGATCGCCTCTGTCACCGGCGCTGCCCAGTTCAATGGCCTGAACCTGACATCGAACCTGGATACGACGGCGGGCACGGGCACCGTCAACGTGCTGTCCTCGCTGGACCGGTCCGGCGCAGGCGTGACCTCCAGCGACATCAGTGTCCGCAAGCAGGACCTCACCACGCAGACCGCGGCATTGACCGGCACCTGGACAGCCACGGCGGGCGACAACGGCACGCTGAACGCGACCCAGTCCGACACGCTGACGATCACCGCGCCCACAGCGGCCGGCCGGGTCTACTCGCTGTCGGTCTTCGGCACCGACGCCGACAACAGCTCGTTCACGCAGGCCGACCTGCGCACCGGCGCGGCCATTACCCCGGCCAACGCCGGCGAACTGGACGAGATCATGTATGTGACCAAGGACGGCGACACCGCCGCCGACGTCGCCAAGGGCCTGGCGCAGGCCTTTGCGATCTACGCTGCCAACAATTCGATCGATCCCGACGTGCTGACAGTCACGCAGAATGGCTCCGGCCTCGACATCGCATCGACGGTGAGCAACGCGACCGACACCATCCAGGTGCAGGTGAATACCGGAACGGCTGGCGCCGGCGCCAGCGCAACCATCGGCGGCGGTCTTGCTGAAGTGTCGAACATCGATGTCACCACCGATGCCGGTGCGGACGCCGCGCTGGTCGCGATCGAGTTCATGATCCAGAATTCGATCGATGCCGCAGCTTCCTTCGGTTCGGTGCAGGGCCGTCTCGAAACCCAGCAGGAGTTCGTGACAAGCCTGTCCAATGCGCTGAAGTCCGGCATCGGCACGCTGGTCGACGCCGACATGGAAGAGGCTTCGGCCCGTCTCCAGGCCCTGCAGGTCCAGCAGCAGCTGGGCGTACAGGCACTGTCGATCGCCAACCAGGCGCCGCAGTCGCTGCTGTCGCTCTTCCGGTAACATCCGGATGACAGGGGGCCGGAAAACCGGCCCCCTGGTTTCGTCTTCTCCCGAAACCGCCGTCGGAAGGTTCTGAAGTGAACGCCCAGACTCTCGCAAAACGCGCATATGCGGAAACCGCAACCACAACACGCACCGCCCGAGGCATCGAATACCAGTTGCTGGCAAGCGTGACCCACCGCCTGAAATCCGCCGCCGAGGCAGGGCCAATGGCATTCCCGAAACTCGTAGAGGCGCTGTCAGACAACCGTCGCCTCTGGACCGCACTGGCGGTCGATGTCGCCGACGCTCAAAACCAGTTGCCGCCGGATCTTCGCGCACAGGTCTTCTACCTCGCCGAGTTCATCCAGAAGCACACCTCCAAGGTCCTGAACCGCGAAGCGCGGCTTGGTCCTCTTCTCGAAATCAACGCTGCGATCCTGCGCGGCTTGCGTAACAAGGCACCCGAAAAATGAGCGGTCTCGTCCTGAAACTCGGACCCCGCGAGCGGGTCCTCATCAATGGCGCCGTCATCGAGAATGGCGACCGGCGCAGCCGTCTGTCGATCATGACGCCGAACGCAAACATCCTGCGCCTGCGCGACGCGATTCACCCCGAGGAGGCAAGAACCCCGGTACGTCGCGTGTGTTATGCCGCTCAGCTGGTCCTGACCGGTGACACCGACCCCGAGGAAGCGCGTCAAAACCTGCTCCGTCGGATCGAGGAACTGAGCCGCGTACTGATGGATTCGGACAGCCGCTCGCTTCTCGCGCAGGCGACCGAAGCACTGCTGACGGATCAGCACTACAAGTGCCTCAAGGCCCTGCGCGCCCTGATCCCGCGCGAGGATCGGCTTCTGGCGGCCGCGAAATGACGTTCCGGCCCATCGTCGTCGGCACCGGTCTTGTCGCGTGGCAGTTCCTGAAGACCACACAGGGCAATCAGAAGGAAGTCTTCGACAAATCGCCGCAACTGGCACGCGACACGGACTACTTCGCCGCCAAGATCGCCGAGGTGACAACGGCCGAACAACTGGTCTCGGATCGACGCCTGCTGCGCGTCGCGCTCGGCGCCTTCGGCCTTCAGGACGACATCAACAACCGAGCTTTCATCCAGAAGATCCTGGCCGAAGGCACGACGGACCGCGAGGCGCTGGCCAACAAGCTGACGGACGACCGCTACAAGGCGCTCGCGAAGGCGTTTCAGTTCGACAATCCCATCGCGCCAAGAACGCAGAGAACCGCATTCCCGGCGGAAATCATCGACCGCTTTCGCGCACAGGAATTCGAGATCGCGGTGGGCGAACAGGACGATGCGCTGCGTCTCGCACTGAACCTGCAACGCAGCCTGCCTGAGGTGGCCGAAGGCGAAGGCGGCGATGACGCGAAATGGTTTCGCGTCATGGGCACCCCCCCCCTGCGATCAGTGTTCGAAACTGCCCTGGGTCTGCCGAAAGGTTTTGGACAGCTCGACATCGACCAACAATTGGGCGTGTTCCGCGACAAGATGCAGTCCCGCTTTGGTGTGAAGGAAGTGCGCGACATCGCCTCGGATCCTGCGATTCTCGAAAAGGTGGTGCAGACCTACCTTCTCCAGACCGAGGTCCAGCAGTTCTCACAGGCAAGTTCCGGCGCGGTGGCCCTGTCCTTGCTTCAGGCCATCCCCCGCACGTCGCTGCTGGGCTAACGGCCTGCCACACGCGGAGCCGGAGCCGGGCCGCGTCGTGGCTGCTGGCCGCCCGGCCGCTGCGCCACCTGCGCGCGGGCCAGCAACGATGCGAGCTTGCGGAAGGCCGAGTCGGGCCCCCGCGGCGAGGCTTCCGCCAGGAACAGATCGAGATCGTTCCAGACCCGCACCGACTGGTCGAGAACAGGATCCTCACCCTCGCGATACAAGCCGGCGCGGATCATCGTTTCCGAGCGATCATACGCCCCCAGCAGCCGGCGCACGTCGGCGATCTGCGCGTTCTCGGCGGCGCTGGCCGCTTCGGGCAGGCTGCGCGACACGGATCGCAGCAGGTCGACGGCCGGGAATCGACCCCTTTCCGCAATCTGCCGATCCAGCACGACATGCCCATCGAGGACCCCACGCAGGATATCGGCAATCGGTTCGTCCATGTCCGACCCGGCAACCAGAACGCTGAAGACCGCCGTGATGTCGCCGGCCGACGCCGTGCCGGGCCCGGCACGCTCGGCTAGTCTCATGATCTGGTTCGCGACCGAGGGCGGATGGCCGCGCAGCGCCGGCATCTCGCCCGCGGCGATGGCGACCTCGCGGTGAGCTTCGGCAAAGCGCGTGATCGAATCGGCCAGGAACAGAACGTGCCGTCCCTGATCCCGGAAATGCTCGGCCACCGTCATGGCCGCCAATGGGCAGCGCCGCCGCTCCATTGCGGACCGGTCTGACGTGGCCGCGACGACGACGCTGCGCGCCATCCCCGCGGGGCCAAGGACGCTTTGCACGAATTCCTGCACTTCGCGGCCCCGTTCACCGACCAGGGCCAGGACAACCACATCGGCCTCCATCCCGCGGGCGAGCTGGGCGAGGAGGCTGGATTTCCCCACGCCCGATCCCGCGAAAAGACCGATTCGTTGACCCTGGACGATCGGCAGCATCGTGTCGAAGACCGCCAGGCCCGTGCCGAGACGCGCCCCCAGGCGGCGGCGGGCGGCAGCGGGCGGCGGGCTGGCGCGGAACGGACGCGGGTCGGGCCCAGGCAGCAGCGGAGCGCCGTCCAGCGGCCGGCCATAGGGGTCGATCACCCGGCCGATCCAGGCGTCGCAGGGGGCCAGCGTGGGCGCACCCAGAACGGCGACGCGATCATCGCGGGCCACGCCCTCGGGCGGTTCGTCCGGCAGCATGGCGACCAGGTCGTCGCGGATGCGCAGCACCTCACCCTCGAGCGGCAGGCCGCCCTGGCGGATTAGCCGCAGCCGGTCACCGATGCAGGCGGAATGCGCAAGACCGCGCAGCCAGATTGTTGTTCCGTCGACCGATTGCACGCGGCCGACCGCCCGCACCGGCTGGACACCGGCAATCTGCGCGCGCAGCGCAGCGAGGTTCTCCTGAGGCATCGTCCGCTCCGTTCATGGATCCGCAAACCGTTTCTAAAGGAATCACCGTTAAGCCTTGATTGAAGCCAATCGAGGGAGAAGCCCCGATGTTCCAGAACCTGGACGTTTTCAGAACGGCGATGGCCATGGCCCGCCACGCGGGTCACGCACAGGCCGTCAGCGCTCAGAATATCGCCAATGCGGATACGCCCGGTTACCGGGCGCTCGATCTGCCCGATTTCCGCCAGACGCTGCGCCAGGCGGCGGCAGGGCAACGCGCCACGCGCCCCGAACATCTGCATGGCGGCACCGAACGCGCCACCGTCGCAGAGGAACGCCGCGATGCGATGGACCCGAACGGCAACACCGTCTCGCTGGAGCTGGAGATGGTGAACGCCGTCGATGCCCAGCGCCAACACAGCCGCGCGCTGGCGATCTACAAGTCTTCCATGACCATCCTCAGAACCAGTCTCGGCAGAAGCTGAAGGAACCTGACATGAGTGCCTTTTCCGAAGCGCTTGGCGTCACCGCCAGCGGCCTGAAGGCGCAGGCCACCCGCCTGCGCATCGTTTCCGAAAACATCGCCAACGTGGACACGCCCGGATATCGTCGCAAGATGATCCCGTTCGAGCTGCAACGCGGCGCGAACGAGGTGGCGCAGGTTGAACCCGGCCGCGTCCGGCTGGACCAGAGCGAGCTGGAACGGGTGTTCGACCCTTCCCATCCGCTGGCCGACGAGAACGGCAATTACGACGGGTCCAACGTCAACCTGATCCTCGAGATCGCCGACGCCCGCGAGGCGCAGCGCAGCTACGAGGCCAATCTCAAGATGTTCCAGCAGACCAGGGAAATGGCCAGTGGCCTGATGGAACTGCTGCGCCGCTGACCCGACCCCACAGACAGGAAACCAGAATGGACATCCAATCGCTCATGGCCGCCCAGCGCTACACGGCGTCGAAACCGGCGCTGCAACCCGACCCGGCCAGCGCCCAGGACGTGCAGGGCCGCTTTGCCCAGGCGGCGCGCGACTTCACCGACACCGTCCGCCGCGGCGAGGACGTGGCGCAGGCCAGCATGATCGGCGACGCCGACCCGCATGCGCTGGTCGAGGCGCTGGCGCAATCCGAACTGGCGGTCGAAACGGTCGTCGCCGTGCGCAACAAGGTGGTCGAGGCCTACCAGGAAATCCTGCGGATGCCGGTCTGATGCTGACCGAAGCCATCTTCTTCGACACGCTGCGCCAGGGCCTGTGGATCGCCACGATCACCTCGGTCCCGATCCTGACCGCCGCGCTGGTGGCGGGTGTCGGCGTCGGCCTGTTCCAGGCGCTGACCTCGATCCAGGAAATGACGCTGACCTTCGTGCCCAAGCTGATGGCGATCGTCGCCGTGTTCTGGCTGTCGATGAGCTTCATGACCGAAACGCTGGTGGATTTCTTCCAGAACCACATCATCCCGATCATCACCGGAGCCTGACATGGAAGCCGCAGGATATGCCGCGCTGGCCCGCCAGACCGGCCTGATGCGCGAAATGCGCATCATCGCCAACAACATCGCCAATGCCAGCACCTCCGGTTTCCGGCAGGAGGGCGTGGTCTTCTCGGAATATGTCCGGCAGGCCGACGGAGGCGCCTCGGTCGCGATGGCGACGCCGCGGGTGCGCAACACCTCTTTCGAACAGGGGGTTCTGCAACAGACCGGCAGTGCCTTCGACTTCGCCATCGAGGGCGAGGGCTTCTTCCTGGTCGACACGCCGCAGGGCCAGCGCCTGACCCGCGCTGGCGCCTTTACCCCCAGCGCCGAAGGCACGCTGGTGACGCCGGACGGCAACCCGGTGCTGGACGCGGGAGGGGCGCCCATCTTTCTGCCGCCCGGGTCGACCAATGTCGCCGTCGGTCACGACGGCACGATCTCGACCGAGGGACGCCCGATCGGCCAGCTGGGCGTGGTCCGCCCGCTGGATCCCGGCGCAATGGTGCGCGAGGGCGGCGTGATGTTCCGCGCCGACGACGGGTTCGAGCCGGTCGAGGCGCCGCGCGTCATGCAGGGCTTTGTCGAGGCGTCGAACGTCGACCCGATCCTCCAGGTCGCCCGCATGGTCGAGGTCCAGCGCGCCTACGAATTGGGCCAGAGCTTCATGGACCGCGAAGACGAGCGCATCCGCACCGCGCTCAAGACATTCATCAAGTAAAGGAGTTACCCGATGCGCGCCCTCCAGATCGCCGCCACGGGCATGAGCGCCCAGCAGATGCGGGTCGAGGTCATCTCGAACAACCTCGCGAACATGAGCACCACCGGCTACAACGCCCGCCGCGCCGATTTCGCCGACCTGCATTACCAGCAGATGGCGCGCCCCGGCACGGTCAGCGCGTCGAACGGCGCGGTCCTGCCTACGGGCATCCAGCTTGGCCTGGGTGTGCGTCCTGCCGCGGTGTCGATGCAACTGGCGCAGGGTGCGCTATCCGCCACCGGAGGCGACCTGGATGTGGCCATCGACGGCGAGGGTTATCTCGAGGTCACGCTGCCCAGTGGCCAGCCGGCCTATACCCGCGACGGCGCGCTGAAACGCTCGGGCGAGGGGCTGATCGTCACCTCCGACGGCTATCCCGTCTCGCCCGAGATCGTGATCCCGCAGGACGCGCGCAGCCTCTCGATCAACAAGGATGGCGAGGTCTATGCCTATTTCGACGGCACCGTAGAGGCGCAGTTGCTGGGCCAGTTCACCATGACCGGCTTCACCAATCCCAAGGGGCTGGAGGCGATCGGTTCGAACCTGTTCGTCGAGACAGAGGCCTCGGGCCCCGGCATCCAGTCCACTGCCGGCGCTGATGGCCTGGGCCAGCTCCGGCAGGGCTATCTCGAGGAAAGCTCGGTCGACGCAGTCAAGGAGATTACAGACCTGATCGAGGCCCAGCGCGGCTACGAGCTCAACTCCAAGGTGATCTCGGCCGCCGACCAGATGCTGGCCGCCACCAGCCAGGTGCGTTGATGCGGGGTCTGGCGGCACTCTGCCTGTTCCTCTCGACCGGCCCGTTGGCCGCCGAGACGGTCATGGCAACGCGGACGATCCGGCCGCAGCAGGTGCTGACGGCCGAGGATATCCGTATCGATCAAGGCCGGATCGAGGGCGCGTTTTCCGACCCGATGGAGGTCATCGGCATGGAAGCGCGCTTTGCCATCTATCCAGGTCGCGCCGTGATGCGGGGCGCGCTGGCCGAACCGGCCCTGATCGACCGCAACCAAGCCGTCGAACTGGTGTTCGAACATGGCGGCCTGCGCATCGCCGCCGAGGGCCGTGCACTGGGCCGGGGCGCGGTGGGCGACCGGATTCGCGTGATGAACGAAACGTCGCGGACCGTCCTGTTCGGCACGGTCGCGCCGAACGGCAGCGTCGTTGTATCGAAATGAGGAAATCCATGCTGAAGAACATCGGCCTGATCGGCCTGCTGCTGATCGTCGCCGCCTGCGGGCGCGCCAAGCATATCGGGCAGGAACCGGAATTCACCCCCGCCCTGCAAAGCCCCGAACGGGTTGCCATGATCGCCGCCGGCATTCCCGACGGCGTGCCATCAGCGCGCAGCACGGACCGGTCCTCGCTGTGGTCTGGCGGGCAGGCTTCGCTGCTGGGCGACCGGCGCGCGATCAAGCGCGGCGACATCCTGACCGTGGCGATCGAGATCGACGAAGAGGCCGAGATCAGCAATTCGTCCTCGCGGTCGCGGTCAGGGTCGGAAAGCCTGGGCGTTCCCGGCCTTTTCGGCATCCCGCAGCGGATCAACGAGAACCTGCCCGAGGGCGCCAGCATGGAAGCCGCGGTCGGGATCAACAGCAGCAGCAACGCGCGCGGCGATGGGTCGGTTCGGCGGTCGGAATCGCTGACCCTGCGCATCGCCGCCACCGTGATCGACGTGCTGCCCAATGGCATCCTCGCCATCGAAGGCAAGCAGGAAGTGCGCGTGAACTTCGAACTGCGAGAACTCCTGGTGTCAGGCTACGTGCGCCCCGAGGACATTTCGCGCCAGAACGAGATCACCTATGACAAGATCGCCTCTGCCCGGATCTCGTATGGCGGACGCGGGCATATCAGCGACATGCAGCAACCCAGGGTCGGCCAGCAGGTGCTGGACATGGTCCTTCCGTTCTGAGGAGGCGACATGCGCAAGCTTCTTCCCATCATCCTCGCCCTCGTGGGCACCGGCGCCGGGGTCGGCGCCGGGATGGCCCTGATGCCGTCCGGAAAGACCGAGACGGCAGAGGCGGCCGCCATCGTCTGCCCCCCGCCCGGGTCGGAGGTGGCACACGAAACCGCGCCCATGGCTGCCGCCGCCGAGCCGCTTACCAACCGCGAATACATCAAGCTGAACAACCAGTTCATCGTGCCGATCATAGCGTCCGACCGGGTCAGCTCGCTGGTGGTCGTGGCCCTCAGCATCGAGGTCGGCCGGGGCGAGGGCGAGATTGTCTATTCCCGCGAACCCAAGCTGCGCGACGTCTTTCTGCAGGTCCTGATGGATCACGCCAATGTCGGCGGCTTCGACGGCAATTTCACCGATGGCGAACGGATGCGCGTCCTGCGCCGCGCCTTGCTCGAGGCTGCCCGCCCGGTGCTGGCCGACACTGTCAGCGACGTTCTCATCACCGAGATCGCGCGCCAGGACAACTGACCGCTCAGATCTGATCCGTCCAGGATCGCATGGCCGACAACCAATCCAGGGTGTCGGCCTCTTTCCTTGCCCGCGCCTCGCGCCGCGCCTCCTGTTGCTGCCGCAACAGGTCCGAGGCCGCGCCAAGCCGGGCATGCGAGGTCTGCGCACGGGAAAAGCTTTCCATCTGACGCGCCCGCGCAATGGCCATTTCCTGCTGAAGCGTCATCCGCCGCCGCGCCATCCAACCCTGCCACATCGTGTCCGCCCCGGCCAGCCTGCGCGCGCCCAGCGACTGCGTGTCCGCCTGCATCGTCGCGCGCAGGCGGTCGAGCTCGTCGAGCTCTGCCTGGACGCGCTGCGTCTCGGCGGTGCGGTCGCGGAACTGCTCCATCGCCCGCTCGTTCAGCAGGTCCGACACAGTCACCACGGCCTTCAACGGATCGGTCATCCCCATTCTCCCTTCCGCGCCTTCTCGCGCATGGCATCGGCAAAGCGGATCGCGGCGGCCACGGCCCGATAGTGTTCGGGATCGATCTGCGCGCCGATCTCTGTCGTGGCGAAAAGTGCGCGGGCCGTCGGCGGATCGGAATGGATCGGCACGCCGTTGTCCCCGGCAAGCTCGCGGATCTTGAGGGCAACAGCATCGACGCCCTTGGCCACGCATTCCGGCGCCGACCCGGGCGCGCGGCTCCATTTCAGGGCGACGGCGTAATGCGTCGGGTTCACGATCACCACGTCGGCTTTCGGCACATCCGCCAGCATCTGGTTGAGCGCCAGGTCCTGCGCCCGCATGCGGCGGTGCTGTTTCATGTGCGGATCGCCCTCGGACTCCTTGAACTCGTCACGCAACTCCTTCTGGGTCATCCGGTTGCGTCGCAGGTAGTCGGCGCGCTGAAAGAAGAAGTCGAGCAGGCCGATTGCCGCCGCGATCGCCACGACGATCGTCAGGAAACGCACCATCATCGTCAGCATCGTGGCGATCACCTCGGCCGGTCCCGCGCGGACGCTGCCGATCATCTCCGGCAGTTCGGCACGCAAGAAAAGGGCGAGGCAGATGGAGTAGACGGTCAGCTTGAGGAAGCTCTTGAAGAACTCGAACAACCCGCGGATGCCGAACTTGTTCTTGGCGTTCTCGATGGGCGAGATGCGGTTGAACTTGGGCGCCAGCTTGGACGGGGCAAAGACAAGACCCCGGGTCGCCAGCAGAGCCACGAGGACGAAGGCTGCCGGGACGAGGAGGATCGGCATGGCGGGCCGGAGCACGGCGCCCATGACCATGCCCGTGACCGAGGCAG
This sequence comes from Thetidibacter halocola, assembly GCF_018224955.1. GTDB lineage: Bacteria > Pseudomonadota > Alphaproteobacteria > Rhodobacterales > Rhodobacteraceae > Thetidibacter > Thetidibacter halocola. The sequence goes on along the minus strand of NZ_JAGTUU010000002.1, from coordinate 342,799 downwards.
CCCCGTCGCGAAAGAACAGGTTTTCGAGGCGGTCGGGCTGTTCGATGAGGGGCAGCAGGGCCTCTCCGAAGGCGGTCAGGCTTTGCTGGCCCAGGACGATGGCGCAAAGCAGCATGCCCAGGTAGGCCGACGCCGTCAGGAGATCCGCGGCCCTCGGCAGGTCGCCCTTCTTGCGCGCCTCCTCCAGCTTGCGCGGTGAGGGTTCATGGCTCTTCTCTGCGCCATCGTCCTCTGCGGCCATCGGCGTCTACCGGAAGGGCGCGGCGAGAAAGGCCTCGAAGGCCGCGAGCCACGCGACAAGCATGAAGGGAGCCGCGACGAACAGCAGCGCGATCGACCCCAGCGTGATGACCGGCGCACCGACGAAGGCCACCATCAGCTGCGGCATCGCCTTGTTGATCACGCCGAGGGTCAGGTTGTAGAGCACTGACAGGATCACGAAGGGCGCCGCCAGCGTGAAGCCGAGCATGAACGCCTGCCCGACCCTTGTGCGACCGGCCTCCGCCACGGCAGCCGGGTCGGGAAATGTCAGCGCCGGCAGGATGTCGTAGGACAGGATAACGTAGGCCGCCGCCTTGACGTGAAAGCCCGTCAGCATGAGCAGCGCGAGGGCCGCGACTGTCAGGATGTGGCCCATGGCCGGCAGGGGATCGGCCCCGGCCTGCCCCATCAGTTGCGACAGCGAGGTCGACTGCGCCGCTATGGCACCGGCGATCTGGATGGCGTGCACAAAGAGCCGCAGCATCAGGCCAAGGAACAGGCCGGACAACGTTTCGGTGGCCAGCGCGGTAACGAAGACGTCCAACTGCGGCTGCACCGGCGGCAGAGATGGCAGCGCCGCGGGGGCAACGGCCGCCGTCAGCAGCAGGGCAAGGACCAGCTTGACCCGAACCGACAGGCTTTGTTCTCCGAAACCCGGCAGAACCACGCACATCGTCGCCACCCGGATGAACACCACGACCACGCCGGCAGCCACACCAGAGGTTCCGGCAAGGATCTGGTCCAGCGGGATCATGCCGCGACCACGCCCACCAGAGCGGGGCGGGCCTCGACCCCGATTTCCTCAAAGGACATGACCGGGTTCGATATCCCGCGCGCGGCCATGACCGTGCGCAGGAACCGGCGCCTGCGGGACGACGTCACGACGGCTGGAAACACGCCGCGATTGCCCGCCTCGCCGATTTCCCGGGCGAGCCCCTCTGTCAGGGCCTCAAACCTGTCGGGGGGCAGCGCGACGTCCAGCGCGCCGTGCCCACCGTCCATCTGGTAGGTCAGGAACGTATCCTCCCATTCAGGGGCCAGCTGGATCAGCGGGATGGTTCCGTCGTCTCGCCGCATGTTGGCAACCAGCTGAAAGCTGATGCGCTTTCGGACATGTTCGCAGATTGCCTCGGGCGTCGATGCATGGCTCCGGGTTTCGGCGATTGCCTCGAGGATCAGCGGCAGGTTTCTCACTGACACCTGCTCGTCCAGCAGAAGACGCAGGACCTGGAGCAAGGTGTCGATCTGCACCTTGTCGGGAACAAGCTCGTCCAGCAGCTTGCGATTGGCCTCTGCACGCGTCTCGTTCGAGATCGACACCATCTCGTCCAGTAGGCGGCGCAGGGCCTTCATCGTGAGAAGCCGGCCGAAGTTCCGACGGATCACCTCGAGCAGGTGCGTCGCCAGAACCTCTGCCGGGGTGACGATGGTGACACCCGTGATCGCTGCGCGTTCCTGGTCCTCGGGCCGGATCCAGCGGGCGGGGGCGCCATAAACCGGCTCGGTGACATCACGCCCGGAGGGCAGGGCACCGGCGTTTTCCGGCATCAGCGCCAGAACGAGGTCCGGGTTCAGCTCGCCGCGCGCCATCTCGACCCCGTGTATGCGGATCACGTATGTGCCGGTATGCAGCGACGGGGCATCCGTGAGGCGGATTTCAGGCAGGATGAGACCGAAACTGGTGGCGATATGGGTACGCATGTTGGCTATGCGCACATCCAGCCCGGTTCCCGGATCCAGCACCATGTTGACCAGGTCCGGCGCGAATTCCACGTGAATGTCGTCCAGGTCCAGCACGTCACCCATGGACTTCCGCCGCGGTTCCGCCTCGGGAACATCGGCGCCCTCGGACTCTGCCTGTTGTTTCGGTCGGCGGGCCATGCGCCAGGCAACATAGCCAAGGATTCCCGCACCGATCATGAAGGGCACGAAGGGCAGACCCGGCACCAGGGCGAAAAGCGCCATGAGAACACCGACGGTGGCGAGCGCGGCCGGATGACGCCCCAACTGCTGGGCCACGGCGACATCCGTCGCCTCTGTCGCACCGCCGCGTGCGAGCAAGAGGCCCGCAGCAATGGAAATGATGACGGCCGGGATCTGCGAGACAAGGCCATCGCCGACGGTCAGGATCGCGTAAGTCTCGAAGGCGCTGCCGATCGGCATGCCGTGCACGAAGACCCCCATGGCAATACCCATGACCAGGTTGAGCGCCGTGATCAGCAACCCGGCGACAGCATCGCCCTTGACGAATTTCGACGCACCGTCGAGGGAGCCGAAAAAGGTCGTTTCCTGCTGCTCGCGGTCGCGCCGCGCTTTTGCCTCTGCATGGTCGATGGCACCGGCGGCCATGTCCGCGTCGATCGCCAGCTGCTTGCCGGGCATTCCGTCCAGCGCGAAGCGTGCAGATACCTCGGCCATGCGGGCTGCGCCCTTGGTGATGACCGCGAAGTTGACGATCATCAGGACCCCGAACACGACCAGGCCCAGGAAGACACTGCCGCCCATGACGAAACTGGCGAATCCCTCGATCACGTCGCCAGCCGCCCCGGTTCCGGTGTGGCCCTCGCCGATAATCAGTTTGGTGGAACTCACATTCAGCGAAAGACGCAGCATCAGGGCCGTCAGCAGAATCGTCGGGAATGCCGAGAAATCCAGCGGCCGCTCGATGAACAGGGTCACGGTAAAGATCAGGATGGCAAGACCGAAGGAGGCTGCCAGCCCGATGTCGAGCACCCATGACGGCATCGGCAGGATCATCATGACGATGATCGCCATCAGTGCCAAGGCGAGAAGAACGGTCGGCTTGAAGAACGCCTTCGGGTCGAGCTTCATCGCGTGGCACCGCTGGATCGGGTGGTACCGCTGGCCGCGACGACGAAGGCTCCCGAGGTTGAAGTCTGGACGGGCGGGATTCGTTGCATTTCCGAAGTTCCTGACACGTTCTGTGACCTCCGGAGAATAACGGCGGCAGGGTTACCAATTCGGTAACGCGATCACTCTTCGACGAGGCGGGTTTCGTCGAGCAGGGCACGCAGCGTGGCGCGCGCATCGGCGCTTCCCGCAGTCAGCGCTTCGGCATAGGCCAGGCTGATGTCATCGGTTTCCGGGCCTCCATCCTTCTCGGAGGCGAGTTGTGCCGCACGAGACATGGCGTCATCGCTTCCCACGACCTGTTCCCAGTTTCCCGAGAGCCAGGCGGATTCGCGCGCCCGGTCTTCGACCCCAAGTCGCGAGAAAAGGGCCTGGGCGAAATCATGGTCCCCCATCGCCGCCCGCGCCTCTGCGCGCAGGCTCAACGCGTCGTCGCCCTGAAGGCCGATCAGCAGGAGTTCGGCCGCTTCGGGGCGGAACATGCGCAATAGCGCCTCCGCCTGGACAAGTTGCATTGCCCTTGTTCGCGCCTCGGCGGGAACAAGCACGATGGCCTCGAGGACGGCATCTGGCAGGCCCAGGCCGAGGAGACGTCTTACGTAGGGCTCGATGATGCGCGGCGGCATCAGCGCCAGAGATGGCAAGCGCTCGTCCGCCACATGCGTCAGAAAGGTCGCATCGGGTGCCTTTTCAGCCAGGGACGCCATCAGGTCCTCACCTGTCCGGTCAGCAAGATCGGTGTCTATGCCGGCGCGATCCACAAAGGCAGAGAGCGCATCCTCGAACCGGCCGGCGTTGAGAAGGGACAGGACATTAGCCCGCCAGAGCGAGGGGCCATCGGCGCTGCCGCGCATTTCCCTGGCCAGCGCACCGCTGAGTTCGGCGACATCGCGCGGCACCGTGTCGTCGGTTTCATGGGCGGCCTCGACGGCACCGGCCACCGCGGCGGCGGTTTCCGGCCCTTTCTGCCGAGCCAATGGAAGGAAAACCTGCGCCGCGGCCTCGGCATCGCCGTCCTTGAGCGCGATTTCGCCGCGCACCAGGGCGATTGCCGGTGTTTCCTCTCCATGCAGTCTTTGCAGGCGTCGCAGGATGCTGGCGGCGGCATCCTTCCGTGCGGCGGCGTGCAGCTTGCGGGCGACGATCGGCCCCAGGTGTTCGCGCAGGTGGGACGGCAAGGCCTCGAACGCGGTGATGACGGACTGGGTATCGATCGGTGTCCCGGGCACAGGATCGCCCCCGCCCACGAGCGACCAAAGAGCAACCGGACCCGGACAATCCGCCTGACCCGAGAGACGGCCACCAGGGTCCGAGTCGCCATCGATCGCATGGCTGAGGCCGAGCAGCACCGGCGGAGGGGTTTGCATGAGCGCAAGGACGGCCCGTGCCTCGGCGCCGAGGCCAAAATACATCAGCGCCTTGGCCTGCGCCAGGACTGCATCCGGGTTCGGCTTGTCGAATTCGCCGAAAAGATCGGCGCGCATTCCCGAGATGGAAGACATGTCTGCATCCTGGCTTCCCCAAGTCTCGACCATGAGCGGATCGGCCGAGGTGCAGGGACTTCCACCGATCGACAGGACACCGTCCGTCCTTCCATCGAAACTCGACAGGCTTTCGCGCAGGATATCGGCCAAAGGCTTTGGCGGCGCACCGGGCTCGGCGGCGGTCATTCCCGCCGGGTCAGGATCACCTTCCGGAGAGCCCGGTCGAAGGACACCCGGCGCAGGTCGCAACAAACCATCTGTCGCGGCGGTTGCGATATTGGTGATGATCGCCCGACCGATCTCGTCTGCCGCAGGATCAGACCGCGCGGCACGCGCAGGGTCTGGCAACCTTTCGGAAAGGTCCATGCCGGGCAGGGCAGGCACCCGTTCCCTGGCTGGGCCGATGCCCGGGCTCACGCCAAGCCGGAGCGCGCTCAGATCACGGGCAATGCCGGGGACGGTCGTTGAAATTGCATCCGGCTCTTCGCGGGCCAATCCCCGTGTCAGGTTGGCGAAGGCAGCCTCATCCTCGCGGATGTCGATCACCAGAAAGGCGTTGTCATGCAGGAAGACAGAGGACACGCAGGGGCAAGCAAGATCAACGGTCAGGGTGCCGCCCGTGGCGGACATGCCGACGATCCTGTCGCGGCCGATCCGGTCGAAGGCACGCGCCGTGTCGAAACGCACACCGGGCGTTTCGAAGGCGATCGAAAGACGTCGGCCATCTTCGGACGGCTCGACTGACCATTCGGCATTGTCCGGAACCGGCATGACCAGCCGGGTGAAACTGCCATGTTCGCCAGACCGCACAGGGATGCCCTGGGCGGCGACGACGGTTGCCCAGAGGATGACCAGAACCGGAAGAACCCACCGGATCATGCCGCCTCCTGCTTGACCGACTTGAGCGCGTCTTCCAACTCGACAAAGCTGGGGCGGCAATGCGACGGCGTGTTCTGTCGTCCGACCTCGATGCAGATGTTCGTGGCATGATTGTGCAGGTTGGCCACCAGAACCTCTCGGATCAGGTTGTAGAACGGCATGTCCTCATCCACGACCGCCTTGACCTTGGCCGCGAAGGGGGCCGCGATGCCATAGGCCAGGAAGACGCCCAGAAACGTCCCGACCAGCGCGCCGCCGATCAGCTTGCCCAGCACCTCGGGCGGCTGGTCGATGGAGGCCATGGTCTTGATGACACCCAGAACCGCCGCAACGATTCCCAGTGCCGGCAAGGCGTCAGCGGTCGCCTGCAGCGCGTGGCTGGAATGCATCGCATGGTGTTCCATCGCTTCGATCCGCTTGTCCAACACCTCTTCGACCTGGTGCGGATCATCGTAGTTCATCGAGACCGACCGCATCGTGTCGCAGATCAGTTCGATCGCATACTTGTCACCGGCTATCTTGGGATACTTGCCGAATATCGAGGAGCTTTCCGGGCTCTCGATATGTTCCTCGATGGCCACCGGGCTGGACCGGGCCAGCCGGATCAATTCGAACAGAAGGCACAGAAGGTCGCGGTAATCCCCGTGTTTCCACTTGGGACCCTTGAACACCTTGCCGATGTCCTTGAGCGTCTGCTTGACCACGCTGCCGTCATTGCTGATCAGGAAGGCGCCCGTCGCCGCGCCGCCGATCATCATGAATTCGAATGGCAGCGCCTTGAGGATAATGCCAAGCTTGCCCCCGGCGAGGAGGTAGCCGCCGAACACCATCACGACGATCACAACGAGACCGATGATTCCAAGCATTCCTGATCTTCCTGTCCTGAACCGGGTGAAAGGGTGGCACGGGGGGCGTTAAGAAACCTCTTCGACGCCCCGGCTTTCGTCACATCACGACGAATTCCGCATGTAGCGCCCCCGCGGCCTTGATGCTTTTCAGGATGTCGATCATGTCGCGCGGACTGACACCCAGGGCGTTGAGTCCCGCGATGACCTCCGACAGGCTGGTGCCGCCCGGCACCTCGGCGAGGCCGATACCGGGTTCCTCCTCGATCCCGGCGGCGGTGCGCGGCACCACGACCGTCTCACCCTCAGCGAAGGGGTTGGGCTGGATGGCCAGTGGCGCCTCCTCGATGCGCAGGGTCAGGTTGCCTTGCGACACGGCGACACGCGAAATCCGCACATCCGCACCCATCACGATCGTGCCCGAACGCTGGTCGACCACGACACGCGCGCGGCGTTCGGGCTCGACCGACAGGTTCTCGATCCCGACGACGGCCCGAGCAGGAGAGGCAGCACCGGTGCGCTGAAGGTCAACCGTGATGGTGCCGGCGTCCATCATTGTCGCCGCGCGCCGACCGACGGCGCGGTTGATGACATCCTCGATCCGCGCGGCGGTGGTGAAGTCGGGTTCGCGCAGGGCAAGCCGCAGGGTCGAAAGCTGCGAGAAGTCGAAATCCACCTCACGCTCCACCCGCGCGCCGGCAGGGATCACGCCGGAGGTCGGAACACCCTGGATGACGCGCGCGGCCTCGCCTTCTGCCTCGGCGCCGCCGGCGATGACGGTGCCCTGGGCCACGGCATAGATCTGCCCATCAGCGGCGTTCAGCGGCGTCATCACCAAGGTGCCGCCCAGAAGGCTCTTGGCGTCACCGATGGCCGACACCGTCACGTCGATCTGTCCGCCCGCGCGGGCGAAGGCAGGCAGCCGGGAAGTGACGAAGACCGCCGCGACGTTGCGCGGACGGAACTGTTCGCCCGTCACGTTGACGCCCAGCCGTTCGAGTATGTTCGACATGATCTCTTCGGTGAAAGGCGCGTTGCGCAGCCCGTCTCCGGTCCCGTTCAGGCCGACGACAAGGCCATAGCCGACCAGGTCGTTCGAGCGAACGCCATCGACCTCGACCAGGTCCTTGATGCGGACGTTCTGCGCCTGGGCCGTGACGCCGAGGCAGATCAGGAGGACAGCGAGAAGGCGGGTGAGCATCAGAGAAACTCCGTCAGGGAGAGGCGCTGCGAACGCACGGTGATGGCATAGAGGCTTTCCAGCTGGGACCGAACATTCTCATAGCGGGTCGCGGTCTCGTATTGGTCGGTTCCCACCAGGTCGAGGCGGGCCAGCTGGGTCGCGGTACGCTCGGACTCGATCCTTGCGGTGTTTTCCTCGATCCGGCCTTCCAGCGCGCCGAGGCCGCCACGCAACTCGACAATGTCCTGCTGCGCACCCAGCAAGCCCTCGCCGGAGGTGCTGAGCATCTTCACCTTTTCGGACACCGGGATCACCAGCCCGGGCTCCGACGCGAGACTGGCCATGGCCAGCGGCTTGAGAATCGCGCGAAGCGCATCGTCCGTCGCCTTGATGTCCAGCGTCGCCCGCTCGTTTTCGCCCAGTCGCAGGGGCGCGATACCCGTGCCGGACCCCTGGTAGATCGTCGTCTCGAAGGTGCCGCCGGGGGCAAAGAAGGCGTCCAGCGCCGCCTGGATGTCGGTGGCGGTCGTCAGGCCGGTCACGGCCGTCCGCAACTCGGTCATCATGGTTTCAAGGTCCGGCATCGCGCTGCGATCCGTGGCCGTGCCCGAGAACAGGAAACGCCCGCCGACAGAGCGGTTAAGCGCCCCAAGCGTCTGACCCAGAGCATCGCGGGCATCCCGGCTCATGGTACCCAGCAACGCCTCGGACGGGGTCAGTTCGGCGGAAATCAGCGTCTGCGAGGTGGATTGCGCCCGCTCCTGGATCTCGCCCAGCGCCTGCTGCATGGCCCCGGTCAGCAACGCCGCCTCGGCATTGGCGAAACGGAAGGTATCCAGCCTCTCGAGCGACCGGTCGATGGCCAGCAGCCCCGAGACGTCGCCCCGCAGATGTGCCCCCTTGTCCTTGACGAAGCCGGTCGCCACCTCGACGGCCAGAACGTCCATCTCTTCTCTCAGGCGCACCTGGTTGGTGCGCAGAACCAGCATGCGTGCCAGATCACCGACGGAATCCATACCGTGCCTCCTCAGATGTTGAGCAGCCGCATCAGAAGTTCGTCGACTGTCGACATCACTTCGGCATTGGCTGCATATTGCTGTTCGATCCGCATCAGGATCTGTAGCTCCTGGTCGGTGTCGACGCCGGTCGACAGTTCCAGTTCGGACAGGGCGGTGTTGCGGGTGGTCAGGTAGACCTTGGCGGATTCGGCGCGGACCCGGTCGCCGGTCACCGCGGCAGTGAAATCCGCCGCCCGGTCGGCAAAGCTGCGCGACACCGGCGAGAGCGCCGGCGAGGCAGGCAGGCCGGATGCGGTCAGCGCATCGGCGATGCCCTGAAGGAGCCGCCCGTCGCCCACATCGCCCAGTCCGGCCGCGTTCAGGCCGTCTCGCAGCCGCCAGCTGCCGCCGCCACCGGGGGCGACAAGGGCGTTCAGGGTGATCCGCCCGGCCAGGCCGGTCTCGTTCAGCGGATCGAAGGCGCCGCCGAGATCGGTGAAAAGCCCGGGATCGGTCGCGCCGAGCGTTGCGTCCGGGCCGCCGGGACCAAGCCGTTCGACAAGGTCGCGCGCAATTCCGTCCAGCTGGGCCTGATAGCCGGTAGCGGCGATGTCGCGGATCTCGAACTGCGCCGCAAGGTCGCCGCCGCCGAACATCCCGGCCGGCGGTGCCGTCACCGGGTTGCCGTTCAGCGTCAGGCCCGAGAGTGGCCCGCCCGACAGGATCATGTGCGGCGAGACCGCGGCGGTCGGCGAGAATTCCAGCACCGAGGGCTTGCCATCCAGGAGCACACCCCCGCCGGTCGTGTAAAGCGCGATCGCGCCACGATCGCGCTGGATGATCCTGACGGGCACGATTTCCGCGATGCTGTCGATCAGGCGCTGGCGTTCGTCCAGCAGGCTTGCCGTGTCGCCATTGCCGGCCTGGGCCGCCACGATGTCGGTGTTCACGTCACCGATCCGCACCAGCGTGTCGTTCAGCCTGGTCACCTGCGCCGCGATGCTGCGGTCGGCATCGGTGCGCGCCTGCTGCACCGTCCCGGACAGGTCCCGCAGCGTGTCGGCCAGCGCGTTGGCCGAATAGGCGACGCTTTCGAGCCGTTGGGTCGCGGCCGGATTGGCGGCGGCCGCGATCATCGCGTTCTCGAAGGCCAGGACCCGGTTCGCCAGCGAACCGGGCGCCTCGCTGTCACCGACCGCGGTCTCGATCCGGCTGACGAAGGCGTGCAGCGAATCACCGTTGGCCAGCGCGGCGTCCGACTGGCGCCGATCCGACAGGATCGCCGCGTCGACATGGCGGATGACGCCGTCGATACGCACCCCGCCCGTTGTCCCCGCGCCGTTCGAAGACAACCCGAGGGTGCGGCGGCCATAACTTTCGGTGCTGGCATTGGCGATGTTGGCAGACACGAGACCGGCCGCACGCGCATTCGCCGTGAGTCCGGACAGCGCATTGGAGAGCGCGCCTGAAAGGGACATCTATCGTCCTCCTGCTGTTGCGGCCGGTCGTCGGATCAGCGCTTGATGTTGGTGGTTTCCTGCAGCATTTCGTCCACCGTCTGGATGACCTTGGCGTTCGACGAATAGGCCCGCTGCGTCTGGATCATCGACGTTAGTTCCTTGGCGATGTCGGTGGTCGATTCCTCGAGCGCGAAGGAGCGCACGTCGCCGGTCGGGCCGTCACCGGCATCCCACAGGAAATACGGCCCGCTTTGCGGAGTCGGACGGAAGGTCTGGGAATCCAGCGCCTCGAGCCCGTTGTAGTTCGGCAGGTCGACCAGCGGCACCTGGTAGAGAACGCGGGTCACGCCGGTGTCGTAGTTGGCGCTGACATAGCCGTTGGCATCGACCTCGATCCCGATCATGTTGCCGACCTTCGACCCATTCTTGTCGATCGCGATGGGAGCGAAGCTGTCGGACAGTTGCGACAGACCGCCGGGTTCGCCCGGTGCGCCGATATCCACGATGATGGGACCGCCGGCCACCATGATCTCGAGCTCGCCGGTGGCCGGATCATAGGCACCGCCAGTCGTGGTGGCGACGCTGAGGATCTTGCCGCCGCTGTTGCGCGCGTCGTCGAAGGTCACGACATATTCCCCGACCACCGCGCCGGCCTGCGCGGAATCGGTCATGGTCATCGTCCATTCGTTCGAGGCGCCAGTCGCCGGAACCGTCGGCGTGAAGGTCATCGCGATGCTTTGCGAAACGCCGAGGTTGTCGAAATACTCAACCGACAGGAAATAGGAGTCGCCCGGTCCGTCGGCCTGCGTTTCGATCGCGGGCAGGTTGAGGCTCATGTCGACATTCGTGGTCGGATCGCCCGTCAGGCTCAGGCTGAACTGCACCGGTTGCAGACCGTCGACCGTATCCCGCGGAAAGGAGGGAATGGTGCCGTCGATGTTGGCGGGCCAGCCCAGCAGGAAATGGCCCGACTGATCGGCCAGGTATCCGTCCTCGTCCAGGCGGAAGGACCCTGTCGGGGTGAGCAGCAGTTCCGGTTCGCCCGTCGCCCGCAGTTGCGTGGCCGAGACGACCGGCAGCATGCCCTTGCCGCGCACCGCCAGGTCGGTGGCGTTCTGGGTCGAGACAAGCGACCCCTTCTGGTCCACGTTTCGCGTCGTGTAGGTGGTCACGCCACCGGCGGTATAGCTGCGGCCGGTATTGCCCATGACGAGCGAGCTGAATTCCGTATCGACCCGCTTGTAACCATAGGTCGACGCGTTCGCGATGTTGTCGGAAATCGTGCCCAGTCGCGACGCGTTGGCCGCGAGCCCGGAAACCCCGGCATTGAGAGAGGATGAGATGGTCATGGACGTGCCTTTCTGCAGTTTCCGATCCAGTCGGGAACCACAGATACGCACGCACGCTTAATACCCCACTAACAGCTAAAATCCGAGACACTCCGATCAGAGCTGCCGCAGAAAGACGATCTCCAGCCGGTTGTTCCTGATGTCCATCGGATTCTCCCGCGCCGGCTCTCGGTCGGCGTGCGACGTCATGCGTTGAACCCGCCGATCGGCAAAGCCGTTTTCCACCAGGAGGTCGCGGAAGGTGCCCGCCCGCATCGCCGACACGTCCCAGGCGGGATCGCTTGCCAGCACCACCGGATAGGCGGCCGTGTGCCCTTCGACCGCGATCGGGTTGGTGACCATGCGCGCCGCCTCGGCGAGAACCGCTGCAAGATCGCGCAGCGTTTCGGTCGGCCTGCCGTCCCCGGCGAAAAGCGGCGTATCGGCTGTTTCGAACAATTCGATCACCAGCCCCTCGTCGGTCACGCGGGTGATGACGTGCTTGCGCAGGCGGTCCGACAGCATCGCCTCGCCCCCGCGACCCAGCAGCGTTTCCTCGACAATCTCGAACTGCTCTTCCTCGGCGGCCTTTTCCTGCGCTTCGCCGGGCGACGCGGTGCCCTTGTCGCGGTTTTCCGCCAGCGGCCGCAGGCTGGTCGAGCCGGTGCCGACACGCGGCAGTGCGTTCTCGGCGAACACGCTGTCGCCGCCCAGCGCACCATCCCCGCCGCCCGATACGCGGGCGACCGCGATCGTCGGCGTGAAATAATCAGCGATTCCCTTGCGTTGTTTTTCCGTCGTCGCGTTCAGCAGCCACATCAGCAGAAAAAAGGCCATCATTGCCGTCACGAAGTCGGCATAGGCAACCTTCCATGCGCCGCCATGATGCCCACCAGCAATGACGACCTTTTTCCGCTTGATGATGACTGGCGCAACAGTGTTGTTGCCACCCATCTCACCACCCGTTCTTTCCCACCGCCTCAGGTGTAGCGCCCGACCCTTTCCCGCGCCTTAAAGCCTAGAAATGTTCATTCTTTGCCGGACAATGGCTCCAGCGTAGCGATTTTCCCACAACCCGGTGCGGGCTTGTCCCCGGGCAATAGACTTGGTCGGGCAAAGCGACTACGCAGAACGGGATTTCATGTGGAGGGTGGCCAGTCATGTCGGAGAAGAGCGCGCGACGGCTCCGTAAACGGGTCCGCCTGGGAAGCCTGGCGCTTGCGATGTTCGCCGTGGGCCAGGTGGCGCCGGCACAGCAGCAGGAAAGACTCCCGGACTACAACCTTTACGGTGTGCCGGGCCTGATCGACATGCCGACGTCGGACGCGGCGCCTGATGCGACGCTGTCCTCGACCTTTGGCGCCTTCGGCAAGCAGTTGCGCACGACTTTGACATTCCAGATCACGCCGCGGCTTTCCGGCAGCTTCCGCTACTCGGCGCTGGACGATTTCAGCGGTGCCGGAGCAGTCGGCGGGCGCTACTACGACCGCAGCTTCGACTTACGCTACCAGCTGCTGACAGAGACGGACACGCGCCCGTCGCTGACGATCGGCTTTCAGGATGTCATCGGCACCGGCCTCTACAGCAGCGAATATATCGTTGCGACCAAGGAGATCGCGCGCGGCCTGCGCCTGACCGGCGGTATCGGCTGGGGCCGGCTGGGCAGCTACGGTTCTTTCGGCGACACCGGCACACGCCCGAACGTGACCCTGGGCAGAGGCGGCATTCCGACCTATGACCGCTGGTTCCGCGGTCCGGTGGCGGGCTTCGGCGGGCTCAGCTATGCGGTGAACGACCGGCTGTCGCTGAAGGCCGAGTATTCCTCTGATGCCTACGACATCGAGGCCGGGCGCAGCGGCATGACCCGTGACAGCCAGTGGAACTATGGCCTGGACTACCGGTTCCGGAACGGCACGCAACTGTCGCTCTACCACATGTATGGAAACGAGATCGGCGCCCAGCTGACGCTGTTCACCAACCCCACGACGTCCGGCATCCCGGGTGGCCGCGAGGGCGCGCCGCTGCCGGTTGCGCCTCGTGCGCCCGGCGCGGCCGCCGACCTGGGCTGGACGACGGACACCGCCCGCGTGCAGCAGGCCGGGGCGTCTCTGTCCCAGCTGGCCGCCAACGAGGGGATCGTCGTCGAAGGCCTCGACCTTCAGGCCAACCGTGCCGTCGTGCGCATGCGCAACGAGCGCTACGGCGCGCCCGCCCAGGCGGTGGGCCGGCTGGCCCGCGCCATGACGCGCGCCCTGCCCGCCTCTGTCGAACAGTTCGAGATCATCCCGGTTGTCCGTGGCATGCCGATGTCCTCGATCATCCTGCGCCGCAGCGACCTGGAGCGGCTGGAACACGACGACTCGCTCGAGATGCTGGCGCGGACCCAGATGATCGATGCCTTCGGTCGCGTGCCCCCGGCAGCGCCGGGCCAGTATCCGCGCTTCACCTGGTCTTTCCTGCCCTACGTGCAGGTGTCGGTCTTCGATCCGGACAACCCGGTGCGAGCGGATGCCGGGCTGCGGGCGCGGGCCGAGTATCGCATCACGCCGAATTTCGTCCTGTCAGGCTCGGTGACCAAGAAGCTGAACGGCAATCTCGGCGATTCGACCCGCGTGTCGGCATCGAACCTGCCCCGGGTGCGCACGGACCACGCACGCTATGCCGCTGAAGGTGATCCGGCCATCGAATATCTGCAACTGGCGCATTTCGGACGCCCGGCCAAGGACCTCTACAGCCGCGTCACCGTCGGCTACCTCGAGCCGATGTTCGCCGGCGCCTCGGCGGAACTGCTGTGGAAACGCGTCAACAGCCGCTTTGCGCTGGGCGCTGAAATCAACTACGTGGTGCGCCGCGACTTCGACCAGTTGTTCGGCACCCAGAGCATGACGACGATCGAACCCGTCACCAACTCGGTCAACGGCGTGCCCGGCACGCGTGAGACAATCCCCAGCGTGAACGGCCATATCTCGGCCTATTACGACTTCGGGAACGGGTTCCACGGCCAGATGGATGTCGGCCGATACCTCGCCGGCGATTACGGCGCGACGCTCCGGCTGGACCGCGAATTCGCGAATGGCTGGCGCATCGGTGCCTATGCCACTTTCACCGACGTCTCGTCGGAGGAGTTCGGCGAAGGGTCGTTCGACAAGGGCATCCGCATCACGATTCCTATCGGCGCGCTGACCGGACAGCCCTCGCGCAATCGCAACGACCTGGTGATCCAGTCGCTGACGCGGGACGGCGGTGCACGGCTGAACGTGAACGACCGGCTTTACGAGCAGGTCCGCGAATACCATCGCCCTGACGCCGCGAAATCCTGGGGGAGGTTCTGGCGATGACACCACGCATGCTTCGTCCCGTCGCCGCGCTGGCGCTGGCTCTGGTTCTTGCGGCCTGCGGCAGCGAGCAGCAGACCGTCAACCCGCTGAACGCGCTCAAGGCGATTCCGCAGGTTCTCTCCGGTCAGCGGCCCGCGCCGCCCCAGGTCAGCGCCGAACAGGTGGCCGCGGCCCTGCGGGGTACAAACGGGCCTCTGCTGCTGGTGCAGCAGGAACAGTCGGGCGCGCAGGTCCTGTTCACGCAGATCGAGCGCAACGGCCCCTATGCCACCTATGGAAATGCCGCCCGTCAGGCGGTGGTGCTTCGCAAGGGCCTGATCACTTCCAGCCGGGGCCTTGGCGGCGACCTGATGTCGACGCAATCGGACTGGCTGCTGGCACGCGTCAGCGCACGGCAGCCGGCGCGCCGCGTGCCCTACATCCTGCGGTTCCTCACGCCCGAGGACGAGACCCGGGTCATCACCGTCCTGTGCGACCTGACGCTAGGGCAGTCGATCGAGGTCAAGGGGGGCACGCTGAACACGCGCGGCACGGCGGTCAACGCATCCTGCGCGGGCAGCGGCGTTTCGTTCAGCGATACCTACGTGGTGGGTGCGAACGGAACAATCCTGTCGTCTCGGCAATGGCTGGGCCCGACACTGGGCCACGTGGCCACGCAGGCGCTGCGCCTGTGACGACATTGCATCCCGCGCTCAGTGCAGCGGGATGCGTCGGAACACCGTGGCGACCATCAGCTTGAAATCCGAACAGACCGTGCGGCGCGCCGCATAGAGCAGGTCCAGCCGCGCCTTGACCGGCACGCAGCGGCGGCAATAAACCGCCTCTGTCTGCTCGGGCGTGGTGCATCCGGCCAGCAACGCCTCTTCGCGATGGTGAAAGACCAGCGTCGCCATGCCGGTGATTCCGGGACGAGACTTGAGAACCTCGGCATAGAGATCGGGGAACATCTCGACATAGCGGCGCAGCGGCGGGCGAGGACCGACGAAACTCAGGTCGCCGCGCAACACGTTCCACAGTTGCGGCAGTTCGTCCAGCCGGTGCCGGCGCAGGAACGCGCCCGTCGGCGTGATCCGAGCGGCCTTGTCGCCGCCCGACACGCCGCGGTCGGCGCGGTCGGGCGTCATGGTGCGGAATTTCAGCAGCATGACCGGCTGGCCCGGCGCCTTCATCCGTTCCGAGCGGTAAAGGACGGGCCTCCCGTCACGCAGCAGGATCGCCAGCGCGACCCCGGCGATCAGCGGCAACAGCACGATACCCAGCACCAGCGCCGAGGCCAGGTCGAGTGCGCGCTTCATCGGTGTCATGGCCAGCACCCCGTCGCCCGCGCCTGCGCCACAAGATGCGCAGGGTCGGCCTCTGCCTCGGACAGCGGGCAGACCGTGGACAAGAGCGCCGTGTCGAGGGCAACCAGGCGCAACGCCTGCGACGGCGCGGGCTGCCACTTGACCTCGCACCCCGCCGCGCGTGCCAGGGCATCCATGCCGGTCGGCACCGGCACCGCCACGTTGACCGGCCCATCGGGCGCTGTTGGGTCGCACAGCGCCACGATGGCCCGCGCCAGCGCCTGCGGCGCGATATAGCTGCGCCGCGGGGCGGTGCCGTCATCGAAGCGGTCCAGCCGGACGGTTCCCCCGGGACGCATGTTGCCGAACAGGCTTTCGGCGCCGGCGACACTGCCGATCCGCATGAAGACCTGCCCGGGAACACGAGTGGCCAGCACCCGCCGCTCCATCTCCAGCTTGGCATGGCCGTAGCCCCCGGCCGGCGCCGTCGGGTCCGTTTCCGACCAGGGCCGCGGACCGGCGCCGTAGACCGCCGCGCTGGAGCAATGCAGCACCCGCGCCGCGCCCAGGGCGCGGCCCAGCCGCACCGCCTCGGCGGCCAGCGCGACATTCATCGCCAGTGCCTGCGCGTCGCCCCGCGTGACGCCCCATAGGGCAAGCACCGCATCGACCCGTGGCAGGGCGGAAACCGGGTCGCCGGGCGCCCAGACCGGCCCATCCCCCTGCCCCGCCTCGCGAAACACCGGAACGATCTCTGGCCCGCCATCGGCGCCGTCTCGCCAGACCGCGCGCAACATCCGGCCCAGCCGTCCGCTGGCGCCGGGGATCAGGATACGCAATGGTTGCGGTCTGTCTGCCACGGTCGGGTTCTTTCCTCTTTCCTGACGGTGCACGCCTGTTTATCAGGGGTGAGATTGCCGATAAAGTCCACAAGACCGGGGCTGTAAGCCGGGGGGCAAAAGTGACTTCCATCTACCGTCGAACCGCGATTCTGCTGATCGCGCTGAGCGTATCCGCTTGCAGCCTGCCGCGCGGCGCGGCGCTGCAATCGGAAATTCTCAAGGAACCGGACCAGCAGAACCCGACCTTTCAGGTGGTCGAGGTGACACGCGCCAGCCTGCCCGGAATTGCCCGCTGGGCGGCGACCGGACAACAAGCCCATTTCCACTGGCCGAACACCTCTGACGGGGCGAACGCCAATTTCATCCGCACCGGCGACCGGCTCGACGTGACGATATGGGACAGCCAGGAAAACTCGCTGATCACCGCGCCCGACGAACGCTTTACCAAGATCGAGAACATCGAGGTCGAGGCTGACGGATCGGTATTCCTGCCTTACGTCAACCGCGTCCGGGTGCGCGACCTGACGGTCAGCCGCGCCCGCGAGCGGATCGAAGAGCAGCTGACCTCGATCGTGCCCTCGGCGCAAGTGCAGCTCAGCCTGCGCGAAGGCCGCGACAACGCCGTCGACATGGTCAGCGGCGTGGCCAAGCCCGGCGCCTACCCGTTCCCGAACCGCAATTACAAGATCCTCAGCGCGCTGGCCGATGCCGGCGGCATCCCGTCCGACCTGCGCAATCCGCGCATCCGGCTTCTGCGCGGCTCTGCCACCTACACGATCTCGGCGGACGCGCTGTATGAAAGCGGTGCCATGAACGCGCTGCTGCAACCGCGCGACCAGGTCATCGTGGAAGAGGACGACCGCAAGTTCATCGCGCTGGGTGCATCAGGAAAAGAGGACCTGATCTATTTCCCGACCGACGAGTTGTCCGCGCTCGAGGCGCTGGCCCTGATGAACGGCCTGTCCGACAGCCGCGCCGACCCCAAAGGCGTTCTGGTTCTGCGCGAGTATTCCGGCAAGCAGCTGCGCCAGGACGGCTCAGGCCCGTCCATGCCGCAGGTGGTCTTCGCACTGGACCTGACCAGCGCCGACGGGCTGTTCGCGGCGCGCAATTTCCGGATCATGCCGGACGACACGGTTCTTGCGACGGAATCGGCGGTCAACAGCGCGCGCACGATCTTCGGGCTGATCGGCTCTGTCGTCGGCCTGTCGAACCAGGTCGGCAACCTCTAGCGCATTCTTTAATGGCAACGAAAAAGGCGCGCCCCTCAGGGTGCGCCTTTTGTATTGCCGATGCCCAGTGATCAGCTCTGCGGGCCGACCGACACGAGGTAGGAATAGACGTCTTCCATGCCCTTGCGCAGCTTGAACGACATCTTCGACCGTGCACCGGAATCGCCGGTGTATTCCTTCAGGAAGGCCGCCGGGTCCTGCACGTAAGCGACAAAGCTCGCCTCGTCCCAGACCAGGCCCTTTTCGCCCGCCGCGACCAGAGAGTCGCCGTAGTTGAAGCCCTCGACGCTGCCGGCCTTGCGGCCAATGATGCCATAGAGGTTCGGGCCGGTACGACCGCCCTTGACGATCTCGGTGCCGTCATCGGCCACGATCATGTGGCACGACTTGCACTTGTTAAATTCCTTCTCGCCTGCCGCGACATCGCCGCTGCCAGCATGGCTTTCGGCGACGGCGGTGGTGGCCAGCGAAGCAACCGCGAGGGCCGCTGCAATCTTGAGTTTCATGGATAGACTCCCTTTGAACGTCTCCCGGGCCACTACGTAGCGCAGCACGGCCCTTGTCAACAAGGGCCGTCTCAACAGACCGCGACCAAAGCGCTAGGCGACGGCATGGGCGACGGCGCAGCGCTTCCACAGCGTTGTCAGCGCCATAACGAGGTGGTCGATATCGGCATCGCTGTGCAGCGGGCCAGGGGTGAAACGCAGCCGCTCCGTCCCCTTGGGCACCGTGGGATAGTTGATCGGCTGCACGTATATCCCGTAATCCTGCATCAGGATGTCGGCCAGCTGGCGGCATTTCACCGGATCCTTCACCATCACCGGAATGATGTGGCTGGGATTGTCCAGGTGCGGGATGCCGATCTGCGTCAGCCGCCTGCGCAGCTTGGCGACCTGCTCCTTCTGGCGCTTGCGCTCGACATCCGAGGTCTTGAGATGCGCGATCGAGGTCTGGGCCGCCGCCGCGACCGCCGGCGGCAGCGCCGTGGTAAAGATGAAGCCAGACGCGAAGGACCGGATGAAATCGCACAGCGCCTCGGAACCGGTGACATAGCCGCCTACCACGCCGAACGCCTTGCCCAGCGTGCCCTCGATCAGCGTGATCCGGTCCGCCAGCCCCAGCTCTTCGGACAGGCCGCCACCGCGCGGGCCATACATGCCGACCGCGTGCACCTCGTCGAGATAGGTCATCGCGCCGTGCTTTTCGGCGACCTCGACGATCTCCTGCATCGGGCAGACGTCGCCATCCATCGAGTAGACGGATTCGAACGCCACGATCTTGGTCGTATTGCTGGGCAGCGCCGCCAGCTTGCGGTCCAGGTCCTCGGGGTCGTTGTGCTTCCAGATCACCTTGTTGCAGCGCGCGTGGCGGATGCCCTCGATCATGCTGGCATGGTTCAGCGCATCCGACAGGATCACCGCGTCGGGCAGGCGCGAGCCAAGCGTCGACAGCGCCGCCCAGTTCGAGACATAGCCGCTGGTGAACAGCAACGCCGCCTCCTTGTGGTGCAGGTCGGCCAGTTCCGCCTCCAGCAACTTGTGCTGGTGGTTGGTGCCGCTGATGTTGCGCGTTCCGCCGGCGCCGCAGCCGCAGCGCGCCACCGCCTCCTGCATGGCCGCGATCACCTTGGGGTGCTGGCCCATGCCGAGATAGTCGTTGGAACACCAGACCGTTACCTGCTCGGGGCAATCCGCGTCATGGCTGCGTGCCTTGGGAAAGGCGCCTGCCTGCCGCTCCAGCTCTGCGAAGATGCGGTAATTACCCTCTTTCTTCAGGGCATCGAGCTGGGCGTTGAACAGTTTGTCAAAGTCCATGAGCGTCCTCCGTCGTCGTCTTTGTCATTTCAGGTTTGGGCGCGGGCAACATCCAGCGCCAGAGTTTCTCGTCCGGCAAGGGCAGGACCATGAACCAGTGCTCGAGCAGAGCAAGGGCCGTCATCGCCGACAGAAGCGAAAAGCCGATCGTGCCGGACAGGTGTTCGCTGGTGGCAACCAGCGCCAGCCAGCAACCGACCGCCAGGGTCAACCCGGTGATCGAAATCGGAAACAGCCAGTTCAGCCGGGCGTGGCGGAAATGGCTGGGCAGATGCGCCAGCGCAGCCGGCAAGAATTCGGTGTTGATCTTCGGCACGCCAAGGAACAGGTTCAGCTTGGCCGACACCCGCGCCGCGAACAGCAGCGCGAAGGTCAGGAAGCCGAAGGGATTTGCAGCGTCCCACAGGAACAGGCCCAGCGCGATGGTCGCGCCCGTCAGCAGGATCTCGTGGTAGGCGATGGTGCCCCAGGCCCGGATGAAGCGTTCCCATTCCGCCACGCCGCGCCGCAAGACCATGCGGTTCGGCCCGGTAATCGTGCCGGTCAGGAATGCCATCTCGATCCAGCCCCAGATCGCCAGCGCCGACAGGAAGGCGTGGTAGACCGCGCCGGGCGTGGCGTGGTCCGCCGTAGCCGCGATTCCCCAGACGCCAAGGCCCAGCATCGGCAGCGCCGCGACAGTCGCCATGTGACCGGCCCGCAACCCGCGCCGGTCGGCGATGCGCACCGCCACAAGGATCGCCCCGGTGGAAAACCACCAGAGAAACAGGGCCACGAGGGCGGCGATCCAGGGGTCGTTCAGCACGTCTTGTCCTTCATCTTGCCAGGTAAACTCCGGGGGTCCGGGGGCTGGCCCCCGGTCCCGCCGGTATCGTCAGTAGGCCGGCTGCAGACGAGTGCTGACCGGCACCGCATGCTTCTTCGCCGGGATCGTGTAGAGCGAGACAAAGGCAAGCGCGGCCTTGGCGGACCCCGCCATCTGGCTCAGCTTTCCGCCGACCCCGCCGCGCTTCTTGGCCGCGTCGATCTGCACGTTGGCGCGCTGTAGCCGTTCCAGGTTCGTCTGCCAGCGCGGATGGTCGATATCCAGCGTGATCGGGAATATCTGCTCGGACAGCTTGCTGGTCTTTGTATAGACCTCGTGCGCATACCAGTCCGGATCGACGCCCAGCGCCTCGTGGAAGGCCGGCCGCTGGTGGTCGCGGACATACATCGTGGCGTAGACCGCGGTCAGGAAGAACTTGATCCAGAACACGTTCACACCGCTGGTCAGCTTGGGGTCGGTCTTCATCAGCAGGGCGAATGCCTCGCCGTGGCGGAACTCATCGTTGCACCATTCCTCGAACCACTTGAAGATCGGGTGGAACCGGTGATCCGGGTTCGCCTGAAGGTGGCGGAAGATCGTGATGTAGCGGGCGTAGCCGATCTTTTCCGACAGGTAGGTGGCGTAGTAGATGAACTTAGGCCGGAAGTAGGTGTATTTCTTCTTCTGCGTCAGGAAGCCCAGGTTCACCGCCACACCCGCTTCGCGCAGCGCGTCGTTGATGAAACCGGCATGCCGTGCCTCGTCCCGCGCCATCAACTGGAACAGCTGCACGATGTCACCGTTCTTGCCGCGCCGCTTCATCTCCTTGTAGAGGACGCAGCCCGAGAATTCGGCGGTGCAGGAGGAAATCAGGAAATCGATGAATTCCTTCCGCAGGCCCGGCTCCATGTTGTCCCAGTCGACATGGTCCCAGTCCTCGTTCTTACGGAAATGGCCCTTGTTCGGGTCCGCTTCCATCTCGTCGATCAACTCGTCCCAGTCCTTGCGGACCGAGGAAACATCGATCGCGTCCATCTCGTCGAAATCGGTGGTGTAGAAGCGCGGGGTCAGCAGCGTGTTCTGCATCGCCACGTCGGTGGCGAACTTGCTGTCCAGCTTGGCCTGTTCCTCCTGGATGGCCAGGCCTTCCTCGACGGTGGTGGCATCCGCGGTGTGCTTGGGCATGGTCGGGGCGTTCATAGCGTCACCTCCTCGGAGAACGAGAATTCACACAGCTCCATCACCTCGAGATCGCCGGTCAGGCGGGTCCAGAGGCGTTCCAGCTTGGATGCGCGGACGATCACCGCCTCGCGGTCCTCGATCACGATCTCGCCGAAAGGCGCCATGATCTCGGGGCCCTGCACCTTGACCTCGTCACCTGGATAGATGACCGATCCGTCGTTGAAGCGCACATGCGCATGCAGGCTTTCGAACTTGTGGCTGATCTCGACGGTGCAGGGCACCTTCTCGATCTCGCGTGTCAGCAGTCCCATATCTTTTCTCCCATCAATCGAGCAGCAGCTTGGCGAAGGCTGCCGCGTTGTCCTGGCCGAAGCCCATGAGATCCGCGCTCCATCCGGTGCTGGGATCGGTGATGGCCATGCGGCCGTTTTCGAAGGCGCGGACGATGACGGGTCCGTCCAGCGCGACCCGCGCCTTCGTTCTTTCACGTTGCAGAACCCGCCAGATGCCCGACAGGAACCCGCCCTCTTCGGGGGACAGCTCGACGATCAGCGTGCCGTCCTCGGCACGCACTGTTGCGGCGCCCGACATCGCGCCGGTCAGGTGGATGACTCGCTCGGCCTTGACCGGGCTTTCCGGCGGGGCCGAGTTGACAGGCTGGCCAGTCCAGACATGGGCGCTGACCAGGATCAGGCACAGCATCACCAGCCCGAACATCGCACGCACCATGCGGCGGGGAACAACGTCCCTGTCGGAGGCAACGTAGATGCGGGGTTTCGTCTGTTCCATCGCCCTCACTCCGCCGCGACCGGGGCGATGCCCGGCTGGCGCCGCACGACCTGCGGCATCGACACGCGCGCCTCGGCCGAGTCCGCGATCATGCGCGCGACCTTCTCGGCCTCGGGGATGCAGCGCAGCGCCGGTTGCGGGCTGAGGATGTGCCAGGGCCGCACATGCGGCCAGCACATCGCATAGCCCAGCGGCAGCTTGCCCGACGCCTCGAGCGCGATCGTTCCCGTGCCACCCTTGCGCAGCGACAGTGCCGCGTTCGACACCTGCGTGTAAGGCAGGTTCAACGTCACGGTCAGCGCCGCGCCGATCCGCATGGCGATGCGCCGGTTGGTGACGGTATACAGCGTCGTGCGCGCCTGGATGTAGCCCACCAGCATCAGCGCGGCGATGACGATGCCGCCAAGGACCAGGAAGGGCAGCGCCGCGCCGATCGCCTGGCCCAGCGGCATCAGGTCGATCACCGAAACAAGGCGCCAGAGCGCGAGGAAGATGAAGTATCCGGCAACCCAGGGCAGGCTTAGCGCCTCCCAGGACAGCCGCCACCAGTCGGGGCGTCCCTGCCAGAGAATGTGCTCACCCTCGGGCGGCAGCTCCGGCAGGCCCGGGACCGGTTCGGTTGCGAAATCGTCATGGCTCATCGGTTACCCCCCGATTCTTTCGTGAAGGGGCGGCGGGCAGGATCGTCCGCCGCGCCCCGGGTCGTCATCAGCCCAGCTGCGGCTCCAGCCGGGACTCGTCGGCATAAAGCTTGCCGCCGCCGTAGTAGGCAGAGATCTTCTCTTCCTCGAGCTTGGTCACCTGCGTCGGCGCCTTGATCGTCGGTACGCCGGCAAAGTGCTTGCCATAGAGCGAGTGGACCTGGACGCGGTCGCGCAGGATGCGCGCCAGCGTCAGCGGCACCAGGCGCGAGCCCGCGCCGTATTCGCCGTCCAGCGTGTATTCGAGGTAGCGGACCATCTGTTCCGGCTCGTCCACCCACATGTCGCTGACCATGCCCACGATGGCGCCGTCCGCGGCCACCACCGGCAGCCCGCGCGGATCACGCCCCGCCGCGACCGAGAAGCTGTCCAGCTTGGACATCGGCACGATCTTGGGGTGGCCCTTGCCGTCCAGTTCCGGCTCGTCCCGGCGCGGCGCCCAGCTTGCGGGGCCCACGCCCGAGGCCAGCGGATCGCCCTTTGGCACATAGGGAAACCCACCGGCGCCATTCGTCGCCTCGAGCAGGCTGTCGATATCGCCGCGCTCGGGGGTCTGGCCCGACGGCACGGTGTATTCACCCCGGCCATGCGGCAGCTTGAAGGTCTTGTCGGACGGGACGGGGAACACGCCCCCGGCATCGGCCTGCGTGCCGTCCTCGTCCATCAGGGGATAGCCCTCGCGCTGGTTCTCGCGCTGGATCCAGATCACGAGGCCGACGAAGAAGAAGAAGAAAAGCCAGAGCGAGATACTCGCCAGGTCCAGGTTTCCTATGATGTAGTCTTCGACCATGGGTCTATCCTCCGTGTTGGGCCTTGGTCAGGTGGGGAAATCGGCAAGGCCCAGCCCTGTCGGTTTCGTGGTTGTTTGGCGTGTGCGGGACAGGAGCGGACCCAGCGCGACAAGCGTCACGAACAGCAGCCCGATCTCGGTATGGTAGACGACGGAGTAGCCGGTGGCGGGATCGTTCAGCGCCTCGCCCCAGGCGCCCGAAAGGGCGACCTGGTTGACGCCGTCGCGCAGGCCGCCGCCGATCAGGGTCGACAGGCCCGCTGCCGTGGCCTGCGCCGCGCCCCAGGCGCCCAGCGCCAGGCCCTTTCCGGCCTTGTCGGTATCCGGCATGGTCATCGCCGCCGTCAGGGTCGAGACCGCGAACAGCCCGCCGCCAAAACCGATCAGGATGGCGCCGGCAAAGAAGATCGTGGTCGAGTCCAACGGCGAGGCAAAGATCACCGCGCTGAAGGCCGCGACCCCCGCCAGCAGGCCACGGCCCGCCATGCGATAGGGGCTGAGCCCGGATTTCAGCCAGCGCGCCGCCAGCGCGAAACCCGTCAGCGCACCCGCCGCCCAGCCCGCCGTCAGCAGCGTGGTGGCCGAGACCGACAGGCCTAGGATCTGCCCGCCATAAGGCTCCAGCAGAACGTCCTGCATGTTGAAGGCCATCGTGCCGAGGAACACCACCGCCAGCAGCCGACCCGCCGTGCCGCCACGGGTCAGGTCGGCCCAGGCCTCGCGGAAGGACGGCGGCGGCGCCTCACGCTCTTCCTTGGTCATCGGGCGCACGCGCTCTTGCCGCCACAGCGCGGTCACGTTCAGCACCACGGTCACGACCGCCGTGCCCTGCACCACCTGGATCAGCAGAAGGCCAGAGAAGTCGCGCAGCAGCCAGCCGATCACGATGGCCGACAGACCCATGCCGATCAGGAACATCACGTAAAGCAGCGCAACAACCCGCGGCCGCGTTTCCTCTGTCGCGCGGTCGGCGGCCAGCGCCAGGCCCGCGGTCTGGGTCATGTGCATGCCGAGGCCCGTCATGATGAAGGCCAGCGCCGCCAGAACCTCACCGGCAAAGGGCACCTCGTGGGTGACATCGCCGCCCAAAACCAGCAGGCAGGACGGCATGATGGCAAGGCCGCCCATCTGCCAGAGCGTGCCGAACCAGAGATAGGGAATACGCTTCCACCCGATGGCGGACCGGTGGTTGTCCGATTTGAAGCCCAGCAACGCGCGGAACGGCGCGATCAGAACCGGCAGCGCAATCATGATGGCGACCAGCGTGGCGGGCACCGAAAGCTCGACGATCATCACGCGGTTCAGCGTGCCCAACAGCATGACGCCCGCCATGCCCACCGACACCTGGAACAGCGCCAGGCGCAGCAGTTGCTTCAACGGCAGGTCGTCCGACGCCGCATCCGAGAACGGCAGCAGCCGCCCCGAAACCCGTGCAATCTGGGCGCGGCTGACGATCATGCCCGGAACTCCAGCGCCTGCGAGATGTAGAACCCGCTGGTCACGCGGCCAAGATCGCGGATCTTTCCGACATCCCGAACCGCCTGAGCCAGCCGCGCCGGGCCGTGCGGAATCATGACCGGCGACCGGTCCGACCGGGGAAAGGCCTTGCCCGCATACCACATCGTCATCAGCAGCGGTGTGCGCGGCGCGACCGTGAACACGACCGACCCGCAGGTGCGCGCGCCCAGAGCATCCAGCGCCTCGCGGATATCGGTTTCCGTGTAGTAGATCAGGCTGTCCATCGCGATCACATGGTCGAAATGGCCCAGTTGCGCCGACAGCATGTCGCCGCTGGCGAATGTCACGCGGTCGCGCAGGTGATCCGGCAGGCGCCGCTCGGCGATCCCGACGAGGCTCGGAGAGATGTCGACAGCCATCACGTCGGCGCCGCGCTCGGCCAGTTCGATCGTGGTGGGCCCGGCGCCGCAACCGGCGTCAAGGATGCGCGCGCCTCTCAGGTCGGCGGGCAGCGCCGACAGCATCAGCGCCCGCATCCGATCGCGCCCCTGGCGCACCGTCTCGCGGATGCGCGACACCGGCGCATCCGAGGTCAGCCGCTCCCAGACGCGCGTCGCCGTCCGGTCGAAATAGTGTTCCACCCGGTTGCGCGTCGCGTCATAGTTGCGCGCGGTCTCGATGGGCGCACGGTCCAACATCAATCGAACCCCAGCAATTCAAAGATGTCCCGGTCTTCCAGCGGCTGCGGCATCAGCGGCTCGGTGCCGCTCCACAGGGTTTCCGCCAGGCGGATGTATTCGGCGCGGGCGGCGACGATGTCGTCCTCGTCCGGCATATCGAACAATGTCTTCTTCTTCAGGCGCGACCGCCGGATCGCGTCGTAATCCGGCATGTGCGCGATCCGCTTGAAGCCGGTCCGTTCGCAGAACCGGTCCACCTCGTTCGTCTCGCGGCTCCGGTTGGCGATGCAGCCGGCCAGCCGCACCTTGTAGTTGGCCGACTTGGCATGCACCGCCGCGACGATCCTGTTCATCGCGTAGATGCTGTCGAAATCGTTGGCGGTGACGATCACCGCGCGGTCGGCATGCTGCAAGGGCGCGGCGAAACCGCCGCAGACCACATCGCCCAGCACGTCGAAGATCACCACATCGGTGTCGTCCAGCAGGTGATGCTGCTTCAGCAGCTTCACCGTCTGCCCCACGACATAGCCACCACAGCCGGTGCCCGCGGGCGGGCCGCCCGCCTCGATGCATTTGACACCGCCCCAGCCTTCGGTGACGAAATCCTCGGGGCGCAGTTCCTCGGCGTGGAAATCGACCGATTTCAGGATGTCGATCACCGTCGGTTGCAGCCGCCCGGTCAGGGTAAAGGTGCTGTCATGTTTCGGGTCGCAGCCGATCTGCAACACGCGCTTGCCCAGTTTGGCAAAGGCCGCCGACAGGTTCGACGAGGTGGTCGACTTGCCGATCCCGCCCTTGCCGTAGACCGAAAAGACCTGCGCCCCCTCGATCTTCAGCGCGTCATCCTGGTGCACCTGCACCGATCCCTCGCCATCCTGTCCGCGCAGAACCGGCGGCGCGGACACACCGCGCGCCGCAAGCCCCGCTGCTTCTCGCATCGCGGCCCGGGCCGCAGGGGGGTTCTTGCTGTCGAGAGGGCTCATGCCATCCTCCAATCGGCAGGGGCACAGGTCCCCTGCTTCTTCTGGCCAAAAATATCCCGGGGTCGTCCGTCGTGGCGCCATCGGTTCAAGCCCGATGGACGACGGCAGAGCCCCGGTCCGAACGATCCGTATGCGTGACGGCCAGTCATTCCGCCGCCACCCCTTCCAGCCGATCCTCGAGCGCATCCGCCGCGTCCTGGAGCGCGGCCAGCGTTTCTGCATCGGGTTGCCAGTAATTCCGGTCGTGCGCCTCCAGCAGGCGGTTCGCCATCCGGCTCGACGCGGTCGGGTTCAGCTCTGCCAGGCGCGCCCGCATCTCGGGGTCCAGCACGAATGTCTCGGACAGGCGCTGATAGACCCAGGGCTCGACCTTGCCGGTCGTCGCCGACCAGCCAAGCGTGTTCGTGACCTGCGCCTCGATCTGGCGCACGCCCTCGGCGCCATGCTTGAGCATACCCTCGAACCACTTGGGGTTCAGGCTGCGCGAGCGAGTTTCCAGCGCCACCTGGTCAGCCAGGGTGCGCACCTTGCCGGCTCCGCGCGTGGTGTCGGAGATGTAGATCGCCGCCTCGTCGCCGCCGCGCGCCCGCTTCACCGCGCGGGCAATGCCGCCCAGCGTGTCGAAGTAATGGTCCACCGTGGTCACGCCCAACTCGACCGACTCGAGGTTCTGATAGGCGACCTCGACCGTCTTCAACTGCGATTGCAGCAGCTTGGCATTGGCGCTGGCCTTGCCGTTCACGCCATAGGCAAACGATTTTCGCGCCTCGTAGGCATCGGCCAGTTCATCCTCATCGCCAAAGGCGCTCGAATCCACCAGCGCATTGACGTTCGAGCCATAGGCGCCCTCGGCGTTGGAAAATACCCGCAACGCCGCCGTCTCGATGTCGCAGCCATGTTCGTCCATGTAGGCCAGCGCATGCGCCCGGACAAAGTTCATCTCGACCGGCTCGTCCGCCGTCGCCGCCCGCAGCGCCGCCTCGGCCAGCATCCGGGTCTGCAAGGGCAGCAGGTCGCGGAAGATGCCCGACAGGGTCATCACCACGTCGATCCGCGGCCGGCCCAGCTGGTCCAGCGGCACCAGGTCGGCGCCCGAGATGCGGCCAAAGGAGTCGAACCGCGGCTTGGCTCCGATCAGCGCGAGAGCCTGCGCCAGCGGCGCGCCGTCACTCTTGATATTGTCCGAGCCCCACAGCACCAGCGCCACGGTGCGCGGCAGCGTGTCATGGGTTTCCAGCAGCAGTTGCGCCTGTTTCGCGCCATCGCGGCAGGCGAATTCGGTGGGCATGCGGAACGGGTCGAAGGCGTGGATGTTGCGCCCCGTGGGCAGCACGGCGGTGGACCGGATCAGGTCGCCGCCCGGCACCGGCTCGATATAGCGGGCGGACAGCGCGCGCATCAGCGCCGGGATCTCGGCCTGCTGGCGCAGCAGGGCATCGACCCGTGCCTTTGTCTCGGCATCGGCGCCTTCGATCAGCGACAGGTAATCTGCCCTCGCGGCATCGGAGAACCCCTTGCCCAGCACATGCAGCCCGTCGGGGATCAGCGCATTCTCGGTTTCCAGCAGCTTCAGCCACAGCGCGTCCGGATCGGTGCCGCCCATGTCGACGGCCTCGGCCTGCTCGGCGATCAACGCGCGCAACTCGTCACGCTGGGGATCGTCCGCGTTGCCCTCGCGCCAGCGCGTCAGGCTGTCCTTGAGTTCCTGCAACCCCTTGTAGAGCCCCGATTGCGCCAGCGGCGGCGTCAGGTGCGTGATCGTCACCGCGCCCGAGCGGCGCTTGGCCAGCGACGCCTCGGACGGGTTGTTCGACGCGTAAAGATAGATGTTCGGCATCTCGCCGATCAGGCGATCCGGCCAGTCGCGCGCGCCCATGCCGGCCTGCTTGCCCGGCATGAATTCCAGCGCGCCGTGCATGCCGAAATGCAGCACCGCGTCGGCCTTGAGGCTGTTCCGGAGCCACAGGTAGAACTGGGCGAAGGCATGGGTCGGGGCAAAGCCACGCTCGAACAGCAGGCGCATCGGGTCGCCTTCATAGCCGAAGGTCGGCTGCACGCCCACGAACACCTTGCCGAAACGCGCACCCAGGACGAACACGCCGCGCCCGTCCGACTGCACCTTGCCCGGCGCCGGGCCCCAGACCGCCTCGATCGCCTTCAGCGGCGGGGTGTTGGCCACGATCTCGTCCGCGCTGACATGGGCGGCGACATTGGCCTCCTGCCCATATTGCCGGGCGTTGCCCTCCAGCACCGCGTGGCGCAACGCCTCGACCGTGTCCGGCGGCGTCAGGTCATAGCCCTCGGCCTTCATGGCGTGCAGCGTGTTGAACAGGCTCTCGAACACGCTCAGGTAGGCCGCCGTCCCGACCGCGCCGGCATTCGGCGGAAAGCCGAACAGCACGATGGCCACGGTCTTGTCCTCGTTGGCCTTGCGCCGCAGCGAGGCCATGCGCAGCGCCTTTTCCGCCAAGCTGTCGATGCGTTCGACGCAGGGTGCCATGGCCCGGTCGGTACCGCCCGCCTTGCAGCGATGCATGCAGCCCCCGCAGCCCTCCTCGCCGTGCCGGCCGGCAAAGACCGTCGGGCAGATCGCGCCGTCGAGTTCCGGCAGCGCGACCAGCATCGTCGTCTCGATCGGACCCAGGCCCTGATCCGACCCGCTCCATTGCGCCAGCGTCTGGAACTCCAGCGGATGCGCGGCCAGGTAGGGCACGTCCAGCGCCTTCAGCACCGAAATCGCCGCCGCGTTATCGTTGTAGGCCGGGCCGCCCACCAGGCTGAACCCGGTCAGAGAGACCAGAGCATCGACATGCACCGTCTGTTCGTTGCGGAAAAAGCGTTCGATGGCCGGGCGCCCGTCCAGGCCGCCGGCGAAGGCGGGCAGAACCCGCATCCCCCTGGCCTCGAAGGCACGGATCACCGCGTCGTAATGCGCGGTGTCCCCCGCCAGCACGTAGGACCGCATCATCAGCAGGCCCACGGTGGCCACAGGCTTTGCGGGCCCGGGAATGTCGCGGACGGACTCGGTGATGCGCTGCGGCAGGTCGGGGTGATAGAGCGCGACATCGGGGTATTCGACGGGCGCGCGGCCCTCGGCCCCCAGCCATTCCTCGCGGCTCCGCGCATACTTGCCCAGCAGGTAGCGCACCATCTGCTCGATGTTCTCGTCCGAGCCGCCCAGCCAGTATTGCATGACCAGGAACCACGACCGCAGATCCTGCGCCTTGCCCGGGATCAGCTTGAGCAGCTTGGGCAGGCGGCGCAGTTGCGCCATGCGCTTCTCGCCCTTGTCCTTGCAGGAAGCTGCCTTGGGGCGCAGCTTTTTCAGGATCTGCATCAGGCCCGAGGCCGGCTTGGACATGTCCAGCTTGCCCAGCTTGGTCAGCTTGATGATCTCGGCGTCGGCGATGACCCCGATCATGCCATCGACCTTGTCGCGCGCAGCGCGCAGGTCGTCGATGATGGGGGTGATGTGTTCCTCGAGGAAGAGCAGGTTCGCCACGATCATGTCGGCGCGGGCGATGGCGGCCTTGGCCTCGGCCAGCGCGGACGGAGTCTCGGCCCAGGTTGCGGCGGCATGGACTGTGACCGACAGACCCGGGAAATCCTGCGCAAGACGCAGGCTCGCGCGCGCCACCGGACCGGCGGCATGGGCGTCCAGCGTGATGATGGCGATGTTGTACGCCCGGGTCTCTTCGAAACTATCGCGCATAATGGGCCTTCGCTTCGTAAAGCGTGTCCACGCTGATCCGGTTCACGCCCCGCTCCGAGGCGTAATTCTCGGTGTTCCGGCGCGCCTTGCCGCGCACGAAGAACGGGATCTTCTTCAGCTCCTTCTCGGCACAGGGCAGCCAGACCACCTCGATCGAGGAGGTCCCCTGCTTCTCTGGTTCCGAAATACCGCGGGGGGGCGCCGAAGGCGCGGGGGCAGAGCCCCCATCCGGCGCAACCGTATCGGCATCGATGGCGGCGGGTTCGATGTCGCGCAGCTTGGCCTTGTGGCCATGATGGCTGGCCCCGGCCTCGTCGTGGAATTCGAAATCCTCGCGGAACATGGTCAGCAGGTGCTCTTCCAGTCCCATGACCAGCGGATGCACCCAGGTGTCGAAGATCACGTTTGCGCCTTCGATCCCCATCTGCGGCGCATAGCGCGCTGGGAAGTCCTGCACATGGACCGGTGCGCTGATGACGGCGCAGGGAATGCCCAGGCGCTTGCCGATATGGCGCTCCATCTGGGTGCCCAGGATCAGTTCGGGGGCCAGTTCCTCGATCCGGCGCTCGACCTCGAGATAATCGTCGGTGATCAGCGGCTCAACGCCGAAATCCTTGGCCAGCGCGCGGATCGTGCGGGCCTGCTCGCGGTTGTAGCAGCCCATGCCCACCACCTCGAAGCCCATCTCGTCGCGGGCGATGCGGGCGCAGGCGGCGACATGCGTGCCGTCGCCGAACAGGAAGACGCGCTTGCCGGTCAGGTAGGTGCTGTCGACGCTTTCCGAATACCACGGCAGGCGCAGGCGGCTTTCGTCGAGGATCACGTTGCGGCCGGTGATCGCGGCGACCTCGGCCACGAAATCGCGGGTTGCGCCGACGCCGATCGGCACCACCTTCGTAAAGGGCTGGCCCAGTTCGCGTTCCATCCAGCGGGCGGCGGTCTCGGCGGTCTCGGGATACATCAGGACGTTGAAATGCGCCGCGCCCATCGCCTTGATGCAGGCCGGGCGAGCGCCGTAGGGCGCGACCACGTTCACGCCGATGCCCATGTCGGCCAGCAGCCGCGTCACCTCGGTGATGTCGTCGCGGTGGCGGAATCCCAGCGCGGTCGGCCCGATCAGGTTGGCCGTCACGTTGGGCGTCCTTTCCATCGGCCGGGCCAGCGCCTTGACGATCTGGAAGAAGGTCTCGTCGGCGCCGAAATTCTCTTTCCGCTGGTAGCTGGGCAACTCCAGCGCGATGACTGGCACGGGCAGGCCAAGCGTCTCGGCAAGGCCGCCGGGATCGTCCTGGATCAGCTCGGCTGTGCAGGAGGCGCCGACGATCATCGCCTCGGGCTGGTAGCGGTCATGCGCCTCGATGCAGGCGGTCTTGAACAGGCCCGCCGTGTCGGAACCCAGGTCACGCGCCTGGAAGGTGGTGTAGGTGACCGGCGGGCGATGGTTGCGCCGCTCGATCATGGTGAAGAGCAGGTCGGCATAGGTGTCGCCCTGAGGAGCGTGCAACACGTAGTGCAGGCCCTTCATGGCCGTGGCGACGCGCATGGCCCCCACATGCGGCGGCCCCTCGTATGTCCAGACCGTCAGCTTCATTCCGCGGCCTCCAGCTTGAGCAGACCGCGGCGGCGCAACGGGCGCGAGAAAAGACCCGCCAAGTCGCCGGCCTGTTCGTAGAAATGCACCGGGGTGAAGACCAGCTCGATCGCCCACTTGGTCGTCATGCCCTCGGCTTCCAGCGGATTGGCAAGGCCAAGGCCGCAAACCACAAGGTCAGGCCGGGCGGCGCGCGCGCGGTCCAGCTGGCGATCCACATCCTGGCCCTCGGCTATGACCGGCCCCTCGGCCAGCAGATCGAGTTCCGGACCCATGACGGCCCGGTGGATGAAGGGCGCGCCGACCTCGATCGCGTGCATCCCGCATTCGCGGGTCAGGAAACGCGCCAGCGGCAGTTCCAGCTGGCTGTCGGGGAAGAAAAAGACCGACTTGCCGCGGAGGTTCTCGGATGCCTGGGCAATGGCCTTGCGGGCGCGGGCGCGGGGCTTTTCGGTGACCCTGGCAAAGGTTTCCGCATCCACACCGAATTCCTGCGCGACGGCCCAGAGCCACGCGGTCGTGCCCTCTTCGCCAAAGGGGAAGGGGGCGGGCAGGTGGCGCGCGCCACGGCGCGACAGCGCCTCGTGCGTATCGGTCAGGAAGGGCTGGGTCAGGGCGTACACGGTGTTGGGGCCGACGCCGTATTCCGCGTTGCGCACCGGCGCGGGCAACACGCGGATCGGGCCGACACCCATCGCCTCGAGCAGGCCGACGGCCTGTTCCTCGACCACGTCGGGCAGCGCGCCGACCAGCAGCAGCTGACGTTCATCGCTGGCGGGCAGGACCGGGACCATCGCGGCAAGGCAGGCATCCTCGCCCTGCGTAAAGGTGGTCTCGATCCCGCTGCCGGAATAGGACAGCACGCGGACGCGCGGCGCGAATTCGGCGCTCATGCGTTCGGCGGCATTGGCGAGGTCCAGCTTGATGACCTCGGACGGGCAGGAGCCCACAAGGAACAGCTGGCGGATGTCGGGGCGGCGCTCGAGCAGCTCGTGCACCACGCGATCCAGTTCCTTTTGCGCGTCGGCCATACCGGCCAGGTCGGTTTCCTCGAGGATGGCGGTGGCGAAACGCGGCTCGGCAAAGATCATCACGCCCGCGGCCGATTGCAGCAGGTGCGCGCAGGTCCGCGAGCCGATGACCAGGAAAAAGGCGTCCTGCATCTTGCGGTGCAGCCAGATGATCCCGGTCAGACCGCAGAATACCTCGTGCTGGCCGCGTTCCTTGAGGACCGGAGTCGTCGAGCAGCCGCGCGCAGGCGGGGGCGCAAAGCGTTCGGTCATGCCAGCGCCTCCTTGCCGATGGCGGCGTTGGCCGCCTCTTGTTGCAGGCGGGCCATGCGCAGCTTCCACAGGAACTGTCCGGCGTTGACGACGTAGGTGGCATAGGCCGCCAGTGCGAGCCACATCTCCTGCTGCGGCGTCAGCGCGCCGGTGATCAGCGCCCAGACATAGGCGGTGTGCAGGGCGATCACGACAAAGCTGAACACGTCCTCCCAGAAGAAGGCAGGCGCGAACAGGTATTGCCCGAACACGACCTTTTCCCAGATCGCGCCGGTGATCATGATGACGTAGAGAAAGCCGGTCTTGACCAGGATCGATGCGGTGGCCGCGCCGTATCCGATGTCCCAGGCGAGATAACGCAGCACCAGGACAACCGAGACGAGGAAAGCCGCGAACTGCAACGGCGCCAGAATCCCCTGGATCAGGGTCCAGACGGTGCTGTCCCGACGCACACGCTGTTCGGGCGTGTAAAGGAAAATCGGCCGGGATTCCGGTGTCTTGGGGCGTTGCATCGTCGATTCCATCATCGGCATGGAGAAATCGTAGCGCTTCTGCAAAATAAGTGTCAATCAAAACTTACACTACGGGTCGCCGCGAGGTCTGACAGTATCAACCGCACGAACCGACGCCGCCTGCCGGAAAAAATCTTTATAAGAAAGGGGTGTTTAGGCTGGGTCAGGCAAAACGTGATGCCGCCGGCCCGCCCAATGTGTCAATTTTCTTTGACATTTGCAAACCGCTCTCTGACAATGACTCGACTCTTGCACTGGACACAGCACGCAAGCCATGCGAGCGGCGATCATCGAGGGGGCGCCATGACGACCGACAACAGCAACGACGACCGGGTTTCGGCGGATGACGGGCGGACGGACATGTCCGCACTTGCGACCGCCGTCCTCTCGGCGCTCGGCGACAAGAGCGAAGATGCCAACTCGACCATCCGCACCTCGGTGGTGCGCAAGCTGGTCGGATCGGCTTTGCGCGACGGCACCTTCAACGCGGAAATGCTGCTGAACGACCTCAAGGACCGGCGCGTATCGCCCGAGCAGATCGTCGACATCTACATTCCCGAAGC
Organism: Thetidibacter halocola; assembly: GCF_018224955.1. GTDB lineage: Bacteria > Pseudomonadota > Alphaproteobacteria > Rhodobacterales > Rhodobacteraceae > Thetidibacter > Thetidibacter halocola. The sequence continues at coordinate 307,932 of NZ_JAGTUU010000002.1, read as the reverse complement.
CGCGCGCGAACTGGGCCTGATGTGGGTCGACGACGCGATCGGCTTTGCCAAGGTGACGATCGCGACGGCGCGGCTGCAAGGGTTGCTGACGCTTCTGGCCCCGCCCTGGTCGGCCCGCGCGATCGAGCCAGCCGAGGGGATGAACACGCTTCTGATCCTCCAATCGAGCGACAGTCACACGTTGGGTCCGCATGTGGCCACGGCGCAACTGCGCCGGCTTGGCGCCTCGGTCCGGCTTCTATTCGGCCCCGATCCGGATACGATCGCGCGTGTGCTGAAAGAAGAAACGTATCATTTGATCATGTTTTCCTGCTCGCGGACGGATGCGCTTGCAACCATCGCCAAGTTGGTTAAACGGGTCCGAGGCGAGATGAATGGGACACCTCCCATCGCTCTGGGCGGCATCGTGCTGAACCTGACGGACCGGATCAAGGAAAAGACCGGTGTGGATCTGGTAACAAGCGACGTGCGAGTAGCGTTCCGCCTGTGTGACAACAAAAGGCTGAAACCGAGGTCCGTGGCGCGAGTATGAACAGCGGAGGTTCAAGTTTTTGGGAGAGCGGGTCGATGCCGGTCATCGAGCCGTCTTTCCTGTCGAGCCTCATCTCGGCAGCCTCCGACATCGCCCTTGTGGTCGCAAAGGACGGAACGATCCTGTCGGTCCTGGTCAACGACACCGAAACCAGTTTCGGCAATCTCAGCCATTGGGAAGGCCGCAAGATCGCGGAATTCCTCACCGTCGAGAGCCGACCGAAGTTTCAGGCCGTGCTCGACCAGTTCAAGGACGGCAGCGTTTCCGCGAAATCCGTCGAGCTGAACCACACGGACAACGCTGTCTGGGAATTCCCGGTCCGCTACAGCTTTCACGCCTTCGGTGACAACGAGGCGCTCATCATGCTGGGGCGCGACCTGCGCCCGGTGGCCGAGACCCAGCAGCAACTGGTTCAGGCGCAGATGTCGCTGGAGCAGGGTTACGAGGCGCGGCGCGAATTCGACGCGCGTTATCGCCTGCTGCTGCGCTCGGTGCGCGACGCGATAGCCTTTGTCTCGGTCAACGAGGGCAAGATCAAGGATCTGAACGAACCGGCCGCGTCCCTTCTGGGATCGACGCGCGAGGATCTGGTGGGCAGCGCCTTTTCGCAGGAATTCCGCGACCGCCGCCGCGAGGAATTCATCGAAAGCCTGGTGAACACCGCGATTTCCGAGAATGCCGGCGGGTTCGAGGTGACGGCCCGACGCAACAAGAACCGCATCGTCATCACGCCGAACGTCTTTCGTGCCGCGGGCGAACGCGTGCTGATCTGCCGGATGGATGGCGAGAGCACCGCCGCTACGCATTCGGACGAGTTGACGATCAATCTGGACGTACTGTTCCGCAAGGGCGCCGACGCGATGGTCTTTACCTCGATTACTGGCGCCATTCTGACCTGCAACGACTCTTTCCTCGACTTGGTAGATGCGGCGCATCTTGTCGACGTCAAGGGTCGCAGCCTTGCTGATTTTCTTGGGCGCGGTCAGATCGACATGTCGGTGCTGATCGAGAATGCCCGCCGCGCCGGGCAGATGCGCCTGTATTCGACGAAACTGCTGAACGAGTTCGGGTCCAAGACCGCGGTCGAGATGTCGGTCACCTACCTGAACAACCGCGCCGACCCCGAGCTGGGTTTTGTCATCCGTGACGCCAGCCGGGTCGATGCCATCCGCAAATCGCCGATGCAGACGGCCGAAGAATCGAACCGGAACGTGATGGAACTGGTCGGCTCCGCCACGCTCAAGGAAATCGTCTCCGAGACCACTGACGTGGTCGAGAAGATGTGCATCGAGACCGCCGTCAACCTGACCCGCAACAACCGCGTCGCCGCGGCCGAAATGCTGGGCCTGTCTCGCCAGTCGCTTTACGTCAAGCTGCGGAAATACGGCCTTCTGAGCCGCGACAGCGACGAAGACGAAGAATAGAACCACTGATCCGCACCATGTCCGAGACTGTCAACAAAAGTTGACATGATGCGCTTGTTCCTCTTGCGCCGACTCACCCTTTGTTGTCTAGTTTACACATGACTGTCAGCATTAGTTTACACCAGCGAACCACCCCGGAACCGGCCGCGATGCTGCGGCTGATAAAGCCGGTCACTTGGTTTCCGCCCATGTGGGCCTATCTGTGCGGGATGGTGTCGTCGGGCACGTCCTTTGCCGAACACTGGGGGCTTGCAGTGCTGGGCGTGATCCTGGCCGGCCCCATCGTCTGCGGGATGAGCCAGGCAGCCAATGACTGGTGCGACCGCCACGTGGACGCAATCAATGAACCCGACAGGCCGATCCCCTCGGGTCGCATTCCGGGCCGCTGGGGTCTGTGGATCGCGCTGGCCATGTCGGTCCTGTCGCTGATCGTCGGCTCTTTCCTGGGTCTCTGGGGTTTCGTCGCAACCTGCGTCGGCGTGCTGGCCGCCTGGGCCTATTCCGCCGAACCCGTACGGCTGAAGCGGTCGGGCTGGTGGGGTCCGGGCCTGGTGGGTCTCAGCTATGAATCCCTGCCCTGGTTCACTGGCGCCGCGGTGCTGGCGCAAAGCCTGCCGCGCCCCGAGATCATCGGCGTCGCGCTGCTGTATGGCATCGGCGCGCACGGGATCATGACACTGAACGATTTCAAGGCGCTGGAAGGCGACCGGCAGATGGGTGTGAACTCTCTTCCCGTCACGCTGGGGCCGGAACTCGCGGCAAGGATCGCCTGCGTGGTGATGCTGGTGCCGCAGGCGCTGGTCGTCATGGCCCTGGCCAGCTGGGACCGCCCGATGCACGCCGCCGCCGTTCTGGCACTGGGGATCGGGCAGGTCTGGGCCATGTCCGTCCTGCTGCGCGACCCGAAAGGCAAGGCGCCGTGGTACAATGCGACAGGTGTCCTGATGTATATCTCCGGCATGATGATCGCCGCCTTCGCGCTGCGGGGGCTGGCATGACGCTGGGCTGGGGTGGGCTGGCGCGGCTCTGCCTCGCGAATGCCGCCATCGGCGGGCTGTCGGCTCTGCCGGTAAACCTGTTCAACCGCCTGATGACGGTGGAACTGGCCCTGCCCGCCCTGCTGCCCGGCCTGCTGGTCGCCCTGCATTACGGCGTGCAGTTGTCCCGCCCCGTCTGGGGCCACCGGTCGGACGCCAAGGGGGGCCGCACGCCCTTCATCCTGATGGGCATCGGCCTGGTTGCACTGGGCGTGCTGACCGTCGCCTGGGGCATCCGCCTGGCCGAGACATCGACCGTTCTGGCCATCGCCACCTGGATCGGTGCCTATGTTGCCATCGGCCTTGGCATCGGCGCCGCGGGAACATCGTTCCTCGCCCTGCTCGCCACAGCCGCCAGTGACGCCCGCAAGGGGGCGGCTGCCACGCTGGCCTGGCTGATGCTGATCGCCGGGGCCATCGCGGGCTCTATCGGGACCGGCATCGCGCTGGAGCCTTACTCGCCGGACCGACTAATCGCCGTCGTCGCCGTGGTCTGCGCCATCGCCTTCCTGCTGACGGTGGTGGCCGTGATCGGCATCGAACGGCGGCTGGAGCCGGTGCCCGAACCAGCCAGCCCGACCTTGCGCGCCGGCTTGCGCGAGGCCTGGGACGATCCCGCCGCCCGCGCCTTCACCGGCTTCGTCTTCCTCTCGATCCTTGCCTTCTACCTCTCCGAACTGGTGTTGGAGCCCTTCGCCGGCCATGTCCACGGCTTGACCCCGGACGAGTCGACAAAGCTCTCGGGCGGCAAGGACGGCGCGGCCCTGCTGGGCATGATCGGCGCGGGCGTGCTGTCCACCCTTCGCATCGGCACACTACGCGGCTGGGCCGTGATCGGTTGCATGATTTCCGCCGCAGGGCTGATCGGGCTTGGCACCGGAGCGGCCCTTGTGCCCTCGACCGTCACGCTTGGCCTTGGCAACGGTCTGTTCGTCGTGGGTGCGATCGGGTCCATGATGCGGCTCGCCGCGGAACGCTCCGGCGCCACCGGCACCCGCATGGGCGTCTTCGGCGCGGCGCAGGCGGTGGCTGCGGGCCTCGCGGGCCTCGTCGCCACCGGCACGCTCGACATCGCCCGCACGGTGCTGCCCGACCAGGCGGCCTATGGCACCGTCTTCGGCATAGAGGCCGCCCTTTTCCTTGCCGCCGCAGTGGTGGCCGCGCGCCTGTTGCGCCCCGCCCCGCTGACCCCTGCCCTGCAACCCGGAGAATAGAGCCATGTTCGAAGTCGTCGTCGTGGGCGGAGGGCCCGCAGGCGCCACCGCAGCCGAAGATCTGGCCCGCTCGGGCCACCGTGTCGCCCTGCTGGACCGCGAAGGCCGGATCAAGCCCTGCGGCGGCGCCATCCCGCCACGCCTGATCCAGGACTTCCACATCCCCGACGAACAACTGATCGCCAAGGTCAACACGGCGCGGATGATCTCGCCCACCGGCCGCCATGTCGATATCCATATCGAGAACGGCTTTGTCGGCATGGTCGACCGCAAGGATTTCGACCCGTTCCTGCGCGACCGGGCCGAGGCCGCCGGCGCCATTCGTTTCACCGGCACCTTCCTGCGGATCGATCGTGACGGCAAACAGCGCTGGGTCGTCTACCGCGACAAGGACAGCGGCGAGGAAATGCGTCTCGAAACCCGCTTGATCATCGGCGCGGACGGCGCGAAATCCCGCGTCGCGGCACAGGAGATCCCGGGCGGCGACAAGACCCCTCTGGTCTTCGCCTACCACGAGATCATCGCCGCCCCCGAGGCGAACGACCGCTACGACCCGACCCGCTGCGACGTGATCTATGACGGTGCGATCAGCCCGGATTTCTACGGCTGGGTCTTTCCCCACGGCAAGACGGCGAGTGTCGGCATGGGCACCTTCCACGGCGACGTGAACCTCAAGGACGCGACCGCTGCCCTGCGCGAGGCCTCGGGCCTGTCGCACTGCGAGACGCTCCGCAAGGAAGGTGCGCCGATCCCGCTGAAACCGCTGCGTTTCTGGGACAATGCGCGCGACGTGGTGCTGTCGGGTGACGCGGCGGGCGTGGTCGCACCCTCGTCGGGCGAGGGGATCTACTACGCCATGATGGGCGGCCGCTGCGCCGCCACCGCTGCGGCGGCAACGCTGGCCACGGGCCGCATCACCAACCTCGCGCTCGCCCGCAAGCTGTTCATGCGCGAGCACAAGACAGTGTTCAACGTGCTGCAGAGCATGCAGGACGCCTACTACCGCTCCGACTCGCGCCGTGAACGCTTTGTCAGCCTGTGTCACGATATCGACGTGCAAAGACTGACCTTCGAGGCCTATATGAACAAGAAACTGGTCAAGGCGCGGCCACTGGCCCACATCAAGATCGGGTTCAAGAACATCCGCCACCTGGCCGGCCTGGTCGCAGAGACACACGTATGACGATCCATATCCCCGCCTGGGTGGACGGCACCCTGACCCCGGTCGAAAAGCTGGAGGCCCATAAACGGGGCCTGCGGCACAAGGCCGTGTCGGTTTTCGTCACCTGCGGCGACCGGATCCTGATCCAGCGGCGGGCGCTCGGCAAATACCATACGCCGGGCCTCTGGGCGAACACCTGCTGCACACATCCTGAATGGGACGAGGACAGCCTGACCTGCGCCATCCGCCGCCTGTCCGAGGAACTGGGGATCGAGGGACTGACCCCCGTCTACCGCGACCGTGTCGAATACCGCGCCGATGTCGGCGGCGGGCTGATCGAACACGAGGTGGTCGACATCTTCACCGCCGAGGCCCCGGAAAACCTGGCGCTTGCCCCTGACCCGGACGAGGTGATGCAGACAGACTGGCTGACCCTGCGCGCGCTTTATGACCGCATCGCCGAGAACCCCTCGGATTTCACACCCTGGCTGCGGATCTATCTCGACACCTACGCCACCCGCATCTTCGACCGGGCGATGCTGGAACGCGTCTGACCGCCCAAGGCTTCTGTAGACTCCAAATACCTCGTGGGACGCGCCGGCAGCCCGCGGGGGCAGAGCCCCCTTCCCCTTTCCGCCCGCGTGACGGCATCAACACCCCGTGTGGCCCCTGTGCAGCGCCCCTGCCCTGCGGCAGCATGATGTCACGGAGGAATTGCCATGCGTCTTACCACCCTTCTGCTGGCCGCCCTGTGTGCCACCGCCCCTGCTGCGGACCCGGCCTTCTGGAAACAAGAATGGCCGGAAACCGATTTCTCGAAAACCAGCGTCCAGTCGTGGGTCGAGATAATGTCGGGCGGTCCACCCAAGGACGGCATCCCCGCCCTGTCTGACGCCGCTTTCATCGAAGCCACCGTCGAGACCCGCATCGAAGGTCCTGAGCCTGTCATCACCGTGGCGCTGCCCGGCACTCGCCCCCGCGCCTATCCGGTGCGCTACCTGACCTGGCACGAAATCGTCAACGACACGGTCGGCGGGGTGCCGGTCGCCGTCACCTTCTGCCCGCTGTGCAACTCGGCCCTGGTCTTCGACCGCCGTGCCCGTGGGCGAGTGCTGGAATTCGGCGTCTCGGGCAAGCTGCGCCATTCCGACATGGTCATGTATGACCGACAGACCCACAGCTGGTGGCAACAGGCGCTGGGAGAGGCTATCGTCGGCGAGCTGACCGGCACGCGCCTGTCCCAACTGCCCAGCTGGATGGAAAGCTGGGACCAGTTCCGCGCCCGCCATCCTGACGGGCTGGTGATGGACGAGCCGGGCTGGAACCGGGCCTATGGCCGCAATCCCTATCGCAATTACGACAGCGCCAGCCGCCCCTTCCTCTATTCCGGGGAACCGCCACCGCACGGCATCCCCGCCCTGATGCGCGTCGTCCGGGTCGGCGACCGCGCCTGGCCGATGGACAGGCTTGCCCGCGAGAGCCGCATTGCCGAGGCCGGGCTGGTGATCGACTGGCAACCGGGCCAGGCCTCGGCGTTGGATACCGAACGCATCGGCGCCGGGCGGGACGTGGGCTCTGTCCGGGTGCGGAATGCTGCGGGCGCGGACATGGCGCATGACGTGCTCTTTGCCTTCGCCTTTCACGCCTTCTGGCCGGATGGACAATGGATGCTGGGTCGCTGACGCTCAGGCTGCCAGGCAGGACGGCAGGCGTCCTGCCAGCGGCGCCAGCGCCCGGTGATACAGCCACGTCCCGGACAACCGGTGGATGCGGGCGCCCGTGCCCAGCTTGAAATGCGCAAGACCCGGCGCATCGTCGCTGTTCACCGGCCCAAGGTCGAGCACGCCGTGCCCCGCTTCGGCCGCGTGGCATATCGCCTGCCACAGCGCGAGGTTCATCGCGCCCAGACGCTTGCCTGCTTCGGTGACATGGCCGGTCTGCCAGGTCGCCATCCCGCCATGCCGCAGCACCAGTACCGCCGCCACAGGCGCGCCGCGATGCGTGACTTCGTGAACCACCGCCTTGCCCGGATTGGCCTGCGCAAAGGCCAAAGACAGCACGGCAGGCAAGGCGCGATAGCCGCGCGTGCGCGCCTGCGCCGCCTCTGCCGACAGGAGCCAGTCGTCTGGCATCAGCCCGCGACGCACCACGCGAAGGCCCTGCGCCTCGGCCCGGTTGAGCCGGTTGCGCCATTTCTGGCGCAGCGCCGCCCGCATCACCCCTGCGTCGCCCAGCGGCAACAGCGCCAGGCTGACGGGCGTCACCAGCGGCCAGAACCCCGCCGCCCGCAGTATCTGCGGATCTGCTCCATCGGCATTCAGAATCAGCGGCCCGGCGCGCCGCGCCTGATCCAGCCAATTCGCCAAAGGCACATCCCGCAGCAAGGGCCCGCGCGAAATCAGGTCGACCTGGCCCAGAGGCCTCAGACGCCGCGACAGAACCTGCCAGCGGATCGCGTCACCGCCAGTGCCGAGGGTCTCGATCCGCACAGGGCGGCCCATCAGCCGCATCGCCGCGGCGAATTCCGGGGATTGGGGCAAGGGAACGGCATCGCGCATGCCCGCCATTAACCATGCGGAAAGTTGCGGGATGGTAAACGACAGGCATGACGCAAGGCCACGCCCCCAGACCCCGCCCGACCCGTGCCGCCGCCCTGCTGGTGGCGCTGATCTTGTCGGCGCCTTTCGCGCTGCTTGCCCTGCTCGACCTGTTGCTCTGACCCTGCGTCGCGCGACCTATTCCGCCAGTTTCACCAGCGCGTGCCGCTTCTTGCCCGCGGACAGCTTGATCGGGCTGGCCAGCGCGGCCGCGTCGAGCATCATCCCGGCATCGGTCAGCGGCGCGTCGTCGATCCGCGCACCGTTCTCGGCGATCAGGCGCTTGGCCTCCTTGCCGGACTTGGCCAGGCCCGACCGGACGATCACCTGCACGATGGACATGCCCTCGGCCAGTTCCGCCGCGGTCAGTTCCAGCGTCGGCAGGTCATCGCCCACGCCGCCCTTCTCGAAGACCTCGCGGGCCGTGGCCTCGGCCGCTGTAGCCGCCTCGACTCCGTGGCACAGCGTCGTCACCGCGTTGGCCAGCACGATCTTGGCCTCGTTGATCTCGGACCCCGCCAGCGCGCCCAGCCGGTCGCATTCGTCCAGTGGCATCTCGGTGTACAGCTTCAGGAAGCGGCCCACATCGGCATCGGTCGTGTTGCGCCAGAACTGCCAGAACTCGTAAGGGCTGCGCATCTCGGCATTCAGCCACACCGCGCCATCGGCGCTCTTGCCCATCTTCTTGCCGTCGCTCGTCGTCAGCAGCGGCGAGGTCAGCCCAAAGATCTCGGCATCCAGCACCCGCCGCGTAAGGTCGATACCGTTGACGATGTTGCCCCACTGGTCCGAGCCGCCCATCTGCAACAGGCAGCCATAGCGGCGGTTCAGCTCGAGAAAGTCATAGGCCTGGAGGATCATGTAGTTGAATTCGAGGAAGGACAGCGACTGCTCGCGGTCGAGGCGCGATTTCACCGACTCGAAGGACAGCATCCGGTTCACGCTGAAATGCCGGCCGATATCGCGCAGGAAATCGAGATAGTTCAGCCCGTCCAGCCATTCCGCATTGTTCAGCATGAGCGCGTCGGTCGGCCCGTCGCCATAGCTGACGTATTTCGCAAAGACCTGCTTGATCCCGTCGATGTTGTCGTCGATCTGCGCCGGCGTCAGCAGCGGGCGTTCATCCGCCCGGAACGACGGATCGCCCACCTTGGTCGTGCCGCCGCCCATCAGCGTGATCGGCTTGTGTCCGGTCTTCTGCAACCAGCGCAGCATCATGATCTGGATCAGGGATCCAACATGCAGCGACTTCGCCGTGGCGTCGAAGCCGATATAGCCCGGCACCACACCCTTGCTCAGCGCCTCGTCGAGACCCTGGTAATCAGTGCAGTCGGCAAGAAAGCCGCGCTCCATCATGACGCGCATGAAGTCCGATTTGGGATGGTAGGTCATGGGCTCACCTCGGTATAAACGCGGCGCAAGCTATAGGCGGGGACGGACCAAAGGTGAAGGGCAAGATCATTGGGCCGGTCTGGGCGCTGGGGGCCATGTCGGGCACCTCGCTCGATGGTGTGGACGTGGCGATGCTGCACACCGATGGCGAGACGATCCTCGGCTTCGGTGAATGCGCCTACCGGCCCTATTCCGACGCGGAACGTAAGGTTCTGCGCGCAGCGCTGGGCAAGTGGCAGGGCGATGTCCTGGACGAGGCCGCGCGCGTCGTGCTGGATAGCCATGTGCAGGCGCTGTCCCGCGTAAGTGGCGCCGAGATCGTGGGCTTTCACGGCCAGACGCTGGCGCACGACCCCAGGGGACGCGGCACGCACCAGTTGGGTGACGGCGCGGCGCTGGCCGAGGCCCTGGGCCTGCCCGTCGTCTGGGATTTCCGCAGCGCCGACGTGGCCCTGGGCGGCGAGGGTGCGCCGCTCGCGCCCTTCTTTCACTGGGCTTGCGCCCGCTGGATGGGCGCGGACCGCCCCGTGGCTTTCCTGAACCTCGGCGGTGTGGGCAACCTCACCTGTGTCGACCCGCGCGCCGACCGGCCCGAGGCGTCGGGCGCGTTGCTGGCCTTCGACACGGGCCCCGCCAATGCACCCCTGAACGACCTGATGCAGGAACGTCTCGGCCTTGACTGCGATCGCGACGGCGCCCTTGCCCGCAAAGGCAAGGTCGAGGATGGCGCGCTCGAACTCTTCCTGGCAGAGCCCTATTTCCGCCGCATGCCCCCCAAGTCGCTCGACCGCGACGATTTCGCCCTGATGCTCGACCTGGTGCGCGAGTTGAACGATGCGGACGCGGCTGCGACCATGACCGCGATGGCCGCGGCGGCGGTCATGCAGGGGATGGAGCATTGCCCCCAGCAGGTCGATCGCCTTCTGGTCACCGGCGGCGGGCGACACAACCCGGTTCTCATGCGGATGCTTCGAGCCGGTCTGGATTGCCCGGTGGAACCGGTCGAGGCGGTGGGGCTAGACGGCGACATGCTCGAGGCGCAGGCCTTTGCCTTTCTCGCGGTGCGTGTGGCGCGCGGGCTGCCTACGTCGGCCCCCGGAACGACCGGGGTGGCAGCCCCCGTGGGTGGCGGCCGGATCAGCCGGCCGGACTGACGGAAAGCGCGGCCATCGGCGCCTTGGCCTGTTCCGCAGGATCCGGTTCGCGCAACGCGGTCAAAGCCAGGTAGACGGCTAAGGCTTCCTTGGACCCGCAATACCTGGGGGCAGTCGCCGAAGGCGACGGGGGGCAGAGCCCCCATCCCGTTCAGCCGCCTGTGTGGCTCATGTGGCGCGAGACGCGCCCGTCCACCGTCTGGCGGGAATAGTCGAAATCGTGGCCCTTGGGCTTGCGCGTGATGGCGGCGCGGATTGCCTCCTCCAGCGGTGCATCGCTGTTGGGGTGGTTCCGCAGGGGCGCGCGCAGATCCGCATTATCCTCCTGCCCGAGGCACATGAACAGATCGCCCGTGCAGGTCAGGCGCACACGATTGCAGCTTTCGCAGAAGTTATGCGTAAGCGGCGTGATGAAGCCGATCTTCTGCCCAGTCTCCTCGATCCGCACGTAACGCGCGGGCCCGCCGGTGCGCTCGGCCAGGTCGGTCAGGGTATAATTCTGCGCCAGGCGCGCGCGCAGGTCGGACAGCTTCCAGTACTGGTCCAGCCGGTCCTCGTTGCCGATGTCGCCCATCGGCATGACCTCGATCCAGGTCAGGTCCATGTCGCGCTCGGCGCACCATTCCGTCATGCGGAACAGCTCGTCCTCGTTGAATCCCTTCAATGCTACGGCGTTGATCTTGACCCGCAGGCCCGCCGCCTGCGCCGCGTCGATCCCCTTCAGCACCTGCGGCAACCGGCCCCAGCGCGTGATGTCGGCGAATTTCTTCTCGTCCAGCGTATCCATCGACACGTTCACCCGCCGCACCCCGGCGTCGAACAGATCGCCCGCAAAGCGTTCCAGCTGCGATCCATTGGTGGTCAGCGTCAATTCCTTGAGCGCGCCCGCCTCGAGATGCCGGCCCATCTGGCGGAAGAAGGTCAGGATGTCGCGCCGCACCAGTGGCTCGCCGCCGGTGATCCGCAGCTTTTCCACGCCCATTCGTATGAAGGTGGAACACAGGCGGTCCAGTTCCTCCAGCGTCAGCAATTCCTTCTTTGGCAGGAAGGTCATGTTTTCCGACATGCAGTAGACGCAGCGGAAATCGCATCGGTCGGTGACCGAGACGCGCAGATAGGAGATCGGGCGCAGGAACGGGTCTATGAGCGGCGTTGTCATGGCCGAGACACTAGCCCCGCCTGCGCCGTGGGGCAAGCCTCGGTGCGCGATTGTATGCTTCGCGCGGGCCGCTTAGGATGGCGGCATGAAAAACGTACCATTCCTCTGTCTCGTTCTGCTGCTGGGCGCCTGTGCCGTGCTGAAGGCGCCGGCCCGGCCCGGAGACACGGTATCCGACGAGCAGACCAGGCCGCTGGCCAGACCCGCGGCCCTGTCCGCGCCGACGCCGCCCGCCAATGCAAGGACACAGGAACAGTTCGACACCACCACGGCCGAACAGCGCGCCGCCGCGGCCAGCGCGCCTGCGGCCGCAACGGAGCAGTCGCTGGGCGAAACCGTCGTTTCCCTTGGTGACGTGGCGCGGCCGGGCTTCTGGCTCGAAACCGCGCTGGTCTCGGCCCCGGCCAAGGGCAGGGTGGTCTATCCGGCCACCGGCGAATCGGCCCAGGTCGATCTCATCCCGATCGACGGCGGCAGCCGCCTGTCCCTGGCGGCGATGCGCCTGATCGGGGCGCCCCTCACCGACCTGCCGACGGTGCAGGTCTACCGGCTGCCCTGAAGGTATTTCGCCGCTTCCTTTCGGGCAAAGGGCTTCATCCGGTCGCCATGCGCGTCAAGAAAGGCGCGCACGCGATCAGGATCGTGTTTCGACAGGTCGCGCAGCCACCAGGCAACCGCCTTCTGGATGAACCAGCGCGGATCGTCGACATAGCAAGCCGCCCAGCCAAGGATGCGTTCGCGCGCCGCCTGCTCCGCTTCGGACGGAAAATTCTGCTTTGTCCAGGGCAGGGTCATCACCAGCGCCGCGCGCTTCGTCCAGAGGTGATCCGACTGCGTCCAGTCCTCGACGAAATCCAGCCGCGACGGGTCCGCGACCAGCCGCCGCCCACCCGCAGAACAGGCGTGATCGGCGATCGCCCAGGCATCGAATTGCGGCACCCAGGACCGGATCAGTTCCCAGGTCGCCGAATCATCCCGGATGCGGGCCTGGGTCAGCAGCTTGGCCGCCAGGATCCGCGCCTCGTGGATGTCGGTGCGCCAAAGTGCGTCGGCCAGGTCCACCCGATCGTCCACCGGAAAGCCCCGCCATTCCGCAGACAGATCGTTCAGGACCGGGTTCGGCACGCCCAAGTAGACGCGTTCCGCCTTGTGATAGGCGGCCGCGCCCGCGGCCCGCGCCGCATCGGCCTCGGACTGCAAACGATCCAGCGCTTCGGACACGGTCAACGCCATCGTCCCGCCCTTTCTCCGGTTTGAAAACACCACGGGGTTGAGGCCGCAGGCCGACGGGGCGGAAACCGCCTCGCGCCCCGGCCGCCTATTCCACCGTCACCGATTTCGCCAGGTTGCGCGGCTGGTCCACGTCCGTGCCCTTTGCGACTGCGGCGTGATAGGCGATCAGCTGTGCCGGCAACGCGTAGAGCAGGGGCGCGAGACGTTCGTCCACCGTCGGCAGCACCACCGTCTGCCAAGCGTCTGCCCCCGCCGAGGCCGCGCCCGCCGCATCCGTCACAAGGACGACTTTGCCGCCGCGCGCCATGACCTCCTGCATGTTCGACACGGTCTTGTCGAACAGCGAATCCTTGGGCGCAAAGACCACCACCGGCACATCCTTGTCGATCAGCGCGATCGGCCCGTGCTTGAGCTCTCCAGAGGCATAGGCCTCGGCGTGGATATAGCTGATTTCCTTCAGCTTCAGCGCGCCTTCCAAGGCCAGTGGATACATGTAACCGCGGCCCAGGAACAGCACGTCGCGTGCCGGCGCGATCTTGCGCGCGGCCTGGTCCAGCGCCGGGTCCACCGCCAGTGCCGCGTTGAACAGGCCCGGCATCGCCCGCAGCGATCCGATCAGCTGGGCGATCTCGTGCGCATCCAGCGTGCCGCGCACCCGCGCCGCCTCCAGCGCCAGCAGGAACAGCACGTTCAGCTGGCAGGTAAACGCTTTGGTCGAGGCGACACCGATCTCGACCCCGGCATGGATCGGCAGGGCCAGGTCGCTTTCCCGCGCGATGGAGGATGTCTCGACATTGACCACCGACACGATAGTATCCGCCTTGCCCGCGCAATAGCGCAGCGCCGCCAGCGTATCCGCCGTCTCGCCCGACTGGCTGACGAACAGCGCCACGGTGCCCTTGGTCACCGGCGGCTCTCGATAGCGGAACTCGCTGGCGATATCGACTTCGACGGGCAGGCGGGCCAGCCGCTCGAACCAGTATTTCGCGGTCAGGCAGGCGTAATAGGCGGTGCCGCAGGCAACCATGACCAGCCGCTCGACCTTGGTGAAATCGAGGCCTGGCTCCGGCAGAATCAGCGAGTCGCCCGACAGGTAGGCCGACAACGCATTGGCCAGAACCACCGGCTGTTCGGCGATCTCCTTGGCCATGAAATGCTTGTGGCCGGCCTTGTCGACGCGCGCCGCGTCCATCTGGACCGATGTCACCTCGCGCATGACCTCGGTGCCGCTCTCGTCATAGATCACCGCGCCTTTGCGGGTAATGACTGCGCGGTCGCCTTCCTCCAGGTAGGTGATCTGCCCGGTCAGCGGCGCCAGCGCGATCGCGTCCGAGCCCACGAACATCTCGTCGGCGCCCCAGCCGATGGCCAAAGGGCTGCCCTTGCGCGCCGCCACCATCAGGTCGCTTTCGCCATCGAACAGGAAGACCAGGGCAAAGGCGCCCTCCAGCCGGTCCACCGTGGCCATGGCGGCCTGCACCGGGGCAAGACCCTGGCCGAGATAATGGCGCGCCAGCAGGGCGACCGTCTCGGTGTCCGTTTCGGTTTCGGGTTCGATCCCGGCACCGGCCAGTTCGGCGCGCAGTGCCTTGTAATTCTCGATGATCCCGTTGTGCACCACCGCCACGGGGCCAGAGCGATGCGGATGGGCGTTCACCTCGGTGGGCGCGCCATGGGTGGCCCAGCGGGTGTGACCTATGCCCGACTTGCCCGCCAACGGGTTGTGCACCAGCAGGTCGCTCAGGTTCACCAGCTTGCCCACTGCGCGACGACGGTCCAGCCGCCCGTTGTTCACGGTGGCGATGCCGGCGCTGTCATAGCCGCGATACTCCAGCCGCCGCAGCGCCTCGACCAGCGAGGGCGCGACCTCGTGCTGTCCCAGGATCCCCACAATACCGCACATCAAGTCATCCTTTCGAAAGCTTGGCCTTCCGGGCCTTCAGCATCTGCATCAGTTTCGCGGCCAGCCCCAGCTTGGTCTCCTGGCGGGCGCGCGCAACGGCCAGCGCGTCGGCGGGGATGTCCTCGGTGATGACCGAGCCCGAGGCCGTCATTGCGCGGTCGCCCACGGTGACCGGCGCGACCAGCATCGTGTCAGAGCCGATGAAGGCGTCCCGCCCGATCACCGTGCGATGCTTGAACACGCCGTCATAATTGCAGGTGATGGTGCCTGCACCGATATTCGTGCGCGCGCCGATCTCGGCATCGCCGAGATACGTCAGGTGGTTGGCCTTGACGCCCTCATGCAGCAGCGCGTTCTTGACCTCGACGAAGTTGCCCACATGCACGTTCTCGGCCAGTTCCGCGCCGGGGCGCAGCCGGGCGAAAGGGCCGACGATGGCGCCACGACTGACGTGGCAGCCCTCGAGATGCGAAAAGGCGCGGATGCGGGCACCGGACTCGACCGTCACGCCGGGGCCGAAGATCACGTTCGGCTCGACCTCGGACTCGCGGCCGATGGCCGTGTCCCAGGCGAAGAACACCGTGTCGGGCGCTTGCAGCGCCACGCCATCCTCCAACGCGCGGGTCCGCGCCATCGACTGGAACGCAGCCTCGGCCGCGGCCAGGTCGGCGCGCGAGTTCACGCCCATCGTCTCGGCCTCGGCACAGCGCACCACCGTGGCCGACAACCCGCGCGCCCGGGCGATGCCGACGATGTCCGTCAGGTAGAATTCCTGCGCCGCATTGTCGTTGCCCACCGCGTCGATCAGACCGAACAGTGTCTGCGCGTCGGCCGCGACGACGCCGGAATTGCACAGCGTGATTGTGCGCTCTTCCTCGGTCGCGTCCTTGTATTCGACGATCCGCAGCAGGCTGTCGCCCTCGGTGACAAGGCGTCCATAGCGCCCCGGATCGGCAGCCTCGAAACCCAGCACGACCACGTCATGGTCGCGGCGCGCCTCGGCCATCGCGGCCAGCGTTTCCTCGGAGATGAAGGGCGTGTCGCCGTAAAGAACGATGGCATCCCCCGCAAAACCCTCCAGCGCCGGACGGGCCTGCGCCACCGCATGGGCGGTGCCCAGTTGGCTCTCCTGCCGGACGATCATCACCTCGGGATCGAAATCGCGCGCCGCGGCCTCGACTTGTTCAGCCTCGTGCCCGGCCACGACCACGGTGCATTCGGGCTCCAGCGCCAGGCCCGCGCGCATGGCGTGCCACAGCATCGGCGCATGCGCGATGCGGTGCAGGACCTTGGGCAGGTCCGATTGCATCCGCGTGCCCTTGCCCGCGGCCAGAATGATCAGGCTTGTGCTCATCGCCTCGGTCCGTTTCTCTTGTGTCGCGCCCCTTTTATCCTGCCAAGGCACGGGAACAAGGGGCCGCGCCTCACGCTTGATTGCGGGATGTGACAAGGGCTATGCGGGCGGGGTGACAGGGATGCGACGGAAAAGGGGGCGGCCATGCGCTGCGTGATCTTCGATCTTGACGGGACGCTGGCCGATACCAGCGGCGACCTGATCGCCGCGGCGAACCATTGCTTTGCCGCGATGGGACAGGCGGTGCGGCTGGACCCGCTGGCCGATGCCGGCGTCGCGCTGCGCGGCGGGCGGCGCATGCTGACCGAGGGTCTGACCCGCGCCGGCGCCTTTGACCCTGCAGTGGTGGATCGCTGGTATCCCGAGTTGCTGGACGCCTATGGCGGCGCCATCGCGAGGCACACCACGCTGTATCCCAGGGCCGCCGAGACGGTGCAGGCGCTGCGGGACGGGGGATACGCGGTGGGCATCTGCACGAACAAGCCCGAGGCCCTGGCCGAGCAACTCCTGCGCGAACTCGGCGTGCGCGACCTGTTCGCCTCGCTGGTGGGGGCCGACACGCTGCCCACCCGCAAGCCCGATGTCGCGCCCTACTGGGCCGCCGTGGACCGGGCAGGCGGCCGACGCGAGGCCTCGCTGCTGGTGGGCGACAGCGACACGGACCGGGAAACCGCCCGCGCCGCCCGCGTGCCGTCGATCCTTGTCACCTTCGCCCCGCCGGGGCAGGCCGTGCGCGATCTCGAGCCCGAGGGCGTCATCGATCATTTCGACGAATTGCCCGCTGAAGTGGCGCGCCTGCTGCCGCACTAGGCGGGGCGCGAGTTTCGGCTTTTCCAAAGCCCGGCTTCACAAGTCGCGGCGCGGGTCGTCGCCAGATTGACCGGCGGCGGAACGCGTGGCACTCCGATGCGCATGACGGAACGGTTCACAGGCAGCTTCACCCAGCAGGAACCGATCCCCGAGGCGGGGATCGAGGCAGCGATCCGCATCATGCGGTCGGGGCGACTGCATCGCTACAACACCGCACCGGGCGAGACCGCCGAGGCCGCGCTGATGGAGCAGGAATTCGCCGCCGTGACCGGCGCGCGATACGCGCTGGCCGTGGCCTCGGGCGGCTATGCGCTGGGCTGCGCGCTGCGCGCCGTGGGCGTGAAACCCGGTGACACGGTTCTGACCAATGCCTTTACCCTGGCCCCGGTGCCGGGGGCCATCGCCAGCGTCGGCGCGGTGCCGGTCTATGTCGGCGTGACCGAAAGGCTTGTGATCGACCTCGACGACCTCGCGGCCAAGACCGGCCGTGCCCGCGTGCTGATGCTCAGCCACATGCGCGGGCACCTTGCCGACATGGACCGCCTGATGGCGATCTGTGACGCCGCCGGCATCACCGTGATCGAGGATTGCGCGCATACGATGGGTGCCAGCTGGAACGGCGTGCCCTCGGGGCGGCATGGCGCGGTGGGCTGCTATTCGATGCAGACCTACAAGCACGTGAATTCGGGCGAGGGCGGTTTCCTCGTCACCGACGATGACGAGATCGCGGCGAGGGCGGTGATGCTGTCGGGCTCCTACATGCTCTATGAGCGCCATCTTGCGGCGCCGCCGCCCGAGGTTTTCGAGAGCGTGAAATACGACACGCCGAACGTCTCGGGCCGGATGGACAACCTGCGCGCCGCGATCCTTCGCCCGCAGCTTGCAGCGCTGGACACCCAGGTGGGACGCTGGAACGAACGCTATGCGGTGGTCGAGGACGGCCTGCGCGGCACGCCCGGACTGACCGTGATCGACCGCGATCCGCGCGGCCGCTTTGTCGGTTCGTCGCTGCAATTCCTGCTGCTCGACTGGGCGACGGACAAGGTGCAGGCGGTGATCGACCGTTGCGCGGCGCGGGGCGTGGAACTGAAATGGTTCGGCGGGGCCGAGCCCAAGGGTTTTACCTCGCGCTACGATTCCTGGCGCTACGCCCCGTCTGAGCGGATGCCCGCCACCGACCGCATCCTGCGCGGCATCGTCGACATGCGCCTGCCCCTGACCTTCACCCTGGACGATTGCGCGCTGATCGCCCGGATCATCCGCGCCGAGGTCGGCGCGGTGCACCAGCAGGCCTGACCGCAGAGGGCCGGTTCAAGCCCGGTTCAGGCTGACGATCTTTGTATCGCGGCCCAGCGCCTGGTTCGCCACCCGCAGGATGTCCAGCCGGCTCAGACCCGCATCGGCATACATCTCGTCCGGGCTGGCCTGGTCGATGAAGCGGTCGGGCAGCGTCATCGTGCGGATCGCCAGGCCCCGGTCAAACGCGCCCTCGGCCGCCAGCGCATGCAGCACCATCGCGCCGAATCCGCCCTGCGCGCCCTGCTCTACCGTGATCAGGGCCTTGTGCTCGCGCGCGAGGCGGCGGATCAGGTCCATGTCCAGCGGCTTGGCGAACCGGGCGTCGGCGATGGTCACCGAAACGCCCTCGCCCTCCAGCATTCGCGCCGCCGCCTGCACCTCGTCCAGATGCGCGCCGAAGGACAGAAAGGCGACGTCGGTCCCCTCCTGCAACACGCGCCCCTTGCCGATCTGCAACACCTCGCCCCGTTCCGGCATCAGAACGCCCGTGCCGTTGCCCCGCGGATAGCGGAAGGCGATGGGACCGGCATCATGCGCGGCGGCGGTCGCCACCATGTGCACCAGTTCCGCCTCGTCGGCGGCGGCCATCACGGTAAATCCCGGCAGGTTCGCCAGGTAGGCCACGTCGAAGGCCCCCGCATGGGTCGCGCCATCGGCCCCCACCAGCCCCGCCCGGTCGATGGCAAAGCGCACCGGCAGGCCCTGGAGCGCCACGTCATGCACCACCTGGTCATAACCGCGCTGCAGGAAGGTCGAGTAGATCGCGCAGAAGGGCTTCAGCCCGCTGGCGGCCATCCCGGCGGCAAAGGTCACGCCGTGCTGTTCCGCGATGCCCACGTCGAAGACCCGCGCCGGGAACCGCTTGCCCATGATGTCGACGCCGGTGCCGTTGGGCATGGCGGCGGTGACGGCGACGATGTTGGGATCGCGCGATGCCTCGTCGGTCAGCGCGTTGCCGAAGACGGATGTGTAGCTGGGCGCATTCGGCCGGGATTTCGCCTGCTGGCCCGTGACGGGATCGAATTTCGCCACCCCATGCCCACGGTCGGCGGACCCTTCGGCCGGGGCATAACCCTTGCCCTTGACCGTGCAGACATGGATCAGGACCGGCCCCGTCGCCCGTGCCCGCGCGGCGCGCAGGACGGGCAGAAGCTGGCCCATGTCATGGCCGTCGATCGGGCCGATGTATTCAAAACCAAGCTCCTCGAACAGCGTGCCGGACCCTTGCATAGCGCCGGTAACAAGCTGGCGGGCGCGCTTGGCGTGGTCGCGCATCGGCGCAGGCAAGGCGGCCTCGAAGCCTTCGGCCAGACTGCGCATCTTGGCCAGCGGCTCGTTGGCGTAAAGTCGCGACAGGTAGGACGACATGGCGCCCACCGGGGGAGCGATGCTCATCTCGTTGTCGTTCAGGATCACGAACAGCCGGCGCTTTTCATGGCCCGCGTTGTTCATCGCCTCATAGGCCATGCCCGCGCTGATGCTGCCGTCGCCGATCACGGCGATGGAGTCTCCGGTGGGCCGGCCCATGTCGCGCCCGACGGCAAAGCCCAAGGCGGCGGAAATCGAGGTGGAGCTATGCGCGGCGCCGAACGGATCGTATTCGGACTCGGACCGCTTGGTGAAACCGGACAGGCCGTTGCGCTGCCGCAGGGTGCGGATGCGGTCGCGCCGCCCGGTAAGGATCTTGTGCGGATAGCACTGGTGGCCGACGTCCCAGACCAGCTTGTCCATCGGGGTGTTGAACACCGCGTGGATCGCCACGGCCAGTTCCACGACGCCCAGCGACGACCCCAGGTGACCGCCGGTTTCCGACACGGCCGAGATCACCTCGGCCCGGACCTCGTCGGCCAGTTGGGTCAGCGTCCGGTCGTCCATGCGCCGCAGGTCCTGCGGGCCAGCGACGCGGTCGAGAACGGGTGTGTTCGGGCGGGTCATGTGGTATCCTCCATCGAAGTGAGAGGCGAATTGGCGCCACGGTCACGCGGGGGGTGCCGATGGCCGTGACGCCAGTCTCCTGTAGCCAACAGGAAGGGAACCGGGGCTATGCCCCGACATCCGGTGCCGTGATGGGAAGATCCGGAACCGGATTCCGTGCGGTGGGGCGGGCGACAAACCCGCCCCACCGGATCAGTTGGAGGCCGGAGCCTCGTAGACAGGGGCGCCAGGCGCGGCCAGTTCAGGCCAGTCGGCGACCATGTTCATGCCCTGCAACGGCTGCTGATAGCCCTTGTGGCAGGTCTTGCACGCGGCCTTGGGAGCGTCGGCAAAGACCGGGCCTAGCCGTTCGGGCGGATAGACACCCTCGAGCGGCACGAGCCATTCGTTGTTGATCTCCTGCACCATGCCGATGCCCAGTTGCTCGGTCCCCCATTGCGGGGTCACCTGCTCTACATCGTAGAAGGCCCGGCTGTTGTGGCAGAAGTTGCAGTTCACACCGAGGCTGTTGGACACGTAGTTCATCAGGCTGTAGGTGCGTTCCGTATCCTGCCAGGTGCGGACACCGTCCTGGTAGGGCTTTTCGTCCACATGCGCCTCGAGGCTGTGGACACCGATCACGCCGTAATCCAGCAGATAGGTCTCCAGCGCGTCGGAGGGCAGCGAGGTGAACTGCGACTGGACCGTGACGCGGTTCTGGTTGGCGCTCCAACCTTCCGCCGCACGGGCATGGACAGAACCCAGCTTGAACCAGATGTCCGACGGCACGTTCTGACCACGGTGGCAGGTAAAGCAGTTCACCCCCACCTCGGCATTCGCGTTCACGTGCCCGCCCCAGCCGTCGTTGATCGCCTGGGTCATCTGGATCATCTTGCGGGCAACGACCTTGGTATAGAGGTCGTCGTTGCCGTATTCCGCGATATCCACGTCGCCGTGGCAATAGGCACAGCCCTGATCGGGGGCAACCCAGTTGGTCATGGCGTTCATGACACGGTTGAAGTTGTCCTCGGTCAGATCGCCCAGCACCTGGACGTTCTGGTAGATGTCCTTGGCCAGCGGCTCTCCGCCGGCGGGAACATAGGGTTCTTCGGTGTAGTAGGCGTCGATCGTCGGATCGGGCGTTTCCACCTGGGCCACGAACTCGGGGACGGACATCCCCGTGCCGCGCGGGCCGGTCTGCATCGACTTGGTCTCGTAGGGCTGGCCGAACGTCATCAGGGCGATGAGAACGAACAGGGCCCCCCCGAGCGTGCCCACGAGGATCGCGGGCTTGTAGATGTCGACCGGGTTCTTGCTGTTCCAGTCATTGAACCACTTGGGTAGCATGGTCACTCTCCCTTGCCGATGAAGGCATCGTAGGAGCCGTATGCCTCGTAGCCGTAGCTGCCGTCATACATCGGAGCGAAACGATGCTCCTGCGCCCAGATGAACCAGTTGTCGACCACGGTGCCCGTCAGCAGGATCCCGATGCCACCGGTGATCGGCGTGAGCACGGCGAACCACCAGGCCCAGCGGTGAATCCCCTCCATCGTGGCGTTGAAGCCCATCGTCCAGCGCCAGAACAGGGCGGCGCGTTCGGATGCGGTGCCACGATCCACGATCTGTTCCAGTTCGCGGTCGCCGCCATAGCGGGTGACGGCCAGGATCGTCGCGCCATGCATCGCAAACAGCAGCACGGAGCCGTAGAGGAACACGATCGAAAGCGCGTGGAACGGGTTGTAATAGAGGTTGCCGTAGCGGATCGAGAAGGCGGTGGTCCAGTCGAGGTGCGGGAAGATGCCGTAGGGCACCGCCTCGGACCACGATCCCATCAGGATGGGACGGAACAGGCCCAGCACCAGGAACAGCCAGATGGCCGAGCCGAACGCCCAGAAGACGTGCTTGCCCATCTTGTGTTCCATCGCCAGCAGGTAGGTCCGCGCCCACCAGCTCATCACCGAGACCAGCAGGAAGAAGCTGGCAATGATGTACCAGCCGCCATCATAGAGCGGCGGGAAGCGCAGGCCGTATTCGGGCGACGGCGGCTCCAGCGCCAGCCAGAACAGCTGGCGGATGAATTCCGGGATCGACCAGTCGACCTGGGCCAGCATGTTCAGACCGATGATGTTCAGCGCCAGGATCCCGGTCAGGATCGAGACGATGCCGGTCCAGCCCAGGTAGACGGGACCCAACTGTGCGTTGCCCAGCCAACCGACCAGGACAGAGAACCGGGCCCAGGTGCCCCGTTCCTGACGGGCGGTCTCGGTCTCCATTCCCCATTCGGGATTGCCCTGGACCTGGACCTGCGTGAAGATGTTTTGATATTCAGGATACAGCATTGGTCACAGCCCCACGTTGGAGCCCCAGATGGGGAGCTCGAGCCACCAGTTCCACCACTCGGGCCAGCCCTTGGTCCAGACGGGGCCGGAGATGATGATACAGACGGCGCTGAAGAAGACGGCGTTGATCGCCAGCAGGAAACCGACGCGGTGGATGCCCAGCGTGCCCACCGAGTAGCCGATGAAATCGCGGAAGAACGTGTCCTCGTGATCCGGGGTCTTCATCTCCTCGCCCTTTTCGGGGTTGGCGGCGGACAGGATCAGGCCGCCATGCAGCGCAAGCGCCAGCGTGGTGGCAAAGAACAGGGACACGGCGATCATGTGTGCCGGGTTGTAGTGGAAGTGCAGGTAGGCGTAGCCGGTGTTGCTGACCCAATCGAGGTGGCTGAAGATGCCGTAGGGAAAACCATGCCCCCAGGCACCCATCAGAAGGGGCCGGAAGATGACCAGCGTGACATAGGCGAGGATCGCAAAGCTGAAGGCGAAGGGGACGTGATATCCCATGCCCAGCTTGCGGCAGATCTCGACCTCTCGCAGCGCCCAACTGATGAAGGCGCCGGTCGCGCAGATCGTGATGATCTGCCAGAGCCCACCTTCCATCAGGGGTGCCATGCCCAGACCGTAACTCAGGTCGGGCGGCGCGATGTTGATGAGCCAGGGGTTGAATGTGCCCTGATGCGCGGCGCCCCAAAGAATGAGGATCGTCCCGAGCAGGGCGAAAAAGGCGGTCGTGACCCCGAAGAAGCCGACATAGAATGGCCCCACCCAGAAGTCGAACAGATCGCCGCCGATCAGCGTCCCTCCGCGGACGCGATATTTCTTCTCGAAGCTGAGCAGCGCCATCTTCTCTCTCTCCGCGTTTGGCGGCGCGTCCTCGATTTCGAGGGGCCGTCATTTTCTTGTCCGTATGCTGCGGGCAACCCATGACGGGCCGCCCGCAGCTATCGCGCGGGCCGGCTTACATGCCGGCTGCGGCTGCCGTTTCGAACCAGTTGATGCCGTTGGACAGCACCACCATGTGGATCATCGCAGCCAGAAGGAACAGGAAGACGCCCTGGGCCACGAACACGCGGCGCGGGTCGAAAACCAGCCAGATCTTGTAGAACTTTGCCATTTTTCAGTGCTCCCTCAGAACCACGGACGCCAGATGAAGGTCGCCAGGTGTGCGACCACGGCAACCGCCGAGAACAGCCAAAGGCCGCTCATGTAGACGGAATGCAGTTCTTGCGCCTGCTCGTCTGTGAGACCCGTGAAGGACAGGTCGGAATTATCAGCCATGAACTTTCCTCCGGAATGTTAAGGACCGACGCCGCACACCCTGCGGCCGGGTTTCCCGTGGTCACACGGGATCTGTCCGCCGCCCTTCCGGGCAACGATCAGCTCTTGCTCCCCGTCTGTCGTCTCGCGTGGCCCACCCCGGCCACGGCGGAGAGGTCAGGCGGAGAAGATCAGCGGCGTGATCCGGTCAGCTTCGGCCCAGGCCCGGGCCAGCGGCCCGTGCAGCATCAGCGTCTGCTTCTGGAACACGTCCAGCACCCAGCCCACGGCGGCGAAGGGGATCGCCAGCACGAAGATGATGCTGAAGTAGACAAGGAATTCGGTTCCACGCTTGACGTGGTGCCCCCTGTGGCGCGGTACATTCGATGTGAAATCGGCCATCGGTCATCCTCCTTTTGAACGGTTCAGGGCCTGAACGGTCTCGAGCACGACACGCTCGGCCCCATCTTTCAGCGCGGCCGCCTCGGCGGCGTCGCGCAATTGCTTGGCTGCGGAAATCCGGGTCAGCACCGGATGCTGGGACACGATCCTGTCCAGCTCGGCCTGGGCATCGGTGTCCCACGGGAAGTCGCGGCGCAGCGGCGTCAGCGTCGCGTCGCCCGCATCCATCTGCGCGCCCAGCGGCAGAATGTGGAACAGCGCGTCGAACAGCCCGTTGCAGACCTCTTGCAGCATGTATGTTGCGCCGGCATAGCCCATGAAGGGCGTGCCGGTATGGCGCCGGATCGCGGCGCCGGGAAAGCCGGCCGGAATGAAATGCGGCTGCGGCCCGTGGCCGGCGCGCGTCTCGGCCAGGTACATCTTTTCGTTGATCGACCCCATCAGGATCAGCGGCCGCTTGTCGTGCACCATGGCGCGGACGCGGTCGTTATCCGTCTTTGTGCCGGCGCAGCGCGCCACGGCAAAGGCGCAAGGCAGGCCCAGGTCGGTTTCCAGGTAGTTGCGCACGCCGCGGGCATAGGTCTCGTTCGCGACAATACCGAAACTGGCGGTGGCAAAGAAATCCTGCGTCACGCTGCGCCACAGGTCCCAGACCGGCTTGAGCGTCGAATGCTTTTCCCGCTCGATGAACGGCTCGGGGTCAAGGCCCAGCATCTCGCCCAGCTTGCGCAGGAACCGCGTCGTGCTGTCCACGCCCATCGGCGCCTGGAGATAGGGCTTGCCCAGAACCTCGGCCAGGCCGCGGCCGAACTCGCGATACATCACGATGTTGACGTCGGCATTCACCAGGTTGCGCATCTCGGCCAGGTGCGCGCCCAGCGGCATGACCATGTTGACCTCGGCGCCGATCCCCTCTGCCAGGCGACGGATCTCGTGCAGGTCCGACGGCATGTTGAACGTGCCATACATCGGCCCGAGGATGTTGACGCGGGGCTTTGCCCCTTCCTCGCGCGGCTTCTCGGGCGGCATCCGGCCCTTGGTCATGCCGAACTCGGTGAAGATCCAGGTCATCGCGCGATCCGCGCTTTCCCACTGGTCCTCGTCGATGGTGCGCGGCAGGAAGCGCTGGATGTTGGTGCCCATCGGCGTCACGCCCCCGCCGATCATCTCGGCGATGGAACCCGTCACGACGACAGAAGGTAGAGCCGGGTCGAGCACACCCCAGGCGCGCTTCATCGCGCCTTCGGTCCCCTCCCGACCCAGCTCCTCCTCACCGAGGCCCGTGACCACGATGGGGAGTTCATGTGGTGGCAGTGCATCGGTGTAGTGCAGCACGGATGTCACCGGCAGGTTCTCACAGCCCACCGGGCCGTCGATCACCACCTGCAAACCCTTCACCGCCGTAAAGGCATAGACAGCGCCCCAGTATCCACCCGCGCGGTCATGATCCTGAATAAGCATCAGATCATCCTTTCCGCTTCGGCGGCGCGCCGCTGCTTGTCCAGTTTCTTCTGATGCTGGGCGCGGAAATCGGGGCGCAGGTTCGGCGACCCTTCCCAGATTCCGGCAGTGTCGCCTTCGCCGACACCGGCGAAGAAACCCTTCATCGTGTCCATCCGCGCCTTGCCAGCCATGGCGGCGTTCACCACCTCAGCGAGGCTGCCGGCACCGGCCGGACCCATCAACGGGCGGGCCGAGATCAGGTTGGTGTAATAGAGCGCCGGGATGCCCAGTTCCTTGGCCTTCTGCACGACCGGAGTCGTGCCGATGGCGAGGTCGGGGCGCACGCCTTCCATCGCGGCCAAGTCCTGTTCCAGACTGGCACGATAGGTCACCTTGATGCCGCGCGATTCAAGCCAGTCGCGGTCGGGTTCCGACCAGATCGTGCGCGGGCAGGCGGTGCCGACATAACGGACGTCCGCGCCGCTCTCGACCAGCAGGCGCGCCACCAGCAATTCGCTGCCCTCGTAGCCGGACAGGGTGATGACACCCTTGATCGGGTTCGCCGCCAGCGCCCCGGCGATCGCCCCGGCAAAGGCATTCTCGGCCGCCGAGATCCGCGCATCGGGAATGCCATAGGCGCGGCCCACCGCGCGCAGCCAATCGACGGTGCCATCGCGGCCCACCGGAGCGCTGCCGATCACCGTGCGGCCCGCCGCCTGGAACTCGCGGATGCTGGCTGTGTAGAATGGATGGATTGCCGCCACCACGTCGCTGTCCAGCGCGGCATACAGTTCGCGCCACTCGCGGCACGGCACCACAGGCCCTGCGGCCAGGCCCATCGGCGCCAGCATCGCGCCGATCATCATAGGATCGGCGGGGAACATCTCGCCCAGCAGCGTCACGGTCGGCCGGTCAGCCTTGCCACCATCGGGCGCCTGCACCGGACCCGCCGCCACTTCCTTGCGGGCATAGTTCAGCATCGCACCCGCCAGGATGTCCTTGGCCTCGGCATGGGTCGGCACACCGAAACCGGGCACGTCGATGCCGACGATCCGCACGCCGTCGATCTCGTCCGGCAGCAGGCGCAGCGGCACACCCGAGGCGGTCGGCACGCACAAGTTGGTCACAACGATCGCGTCATAGCGATCCGGATCGGCCATCTGGTGCACCGCCTCGCGGATGTCTTCGAAAAGCTTGCCTGTCACCAGCGTCTCGGAGTTGAACGGAACGTAACCGACAGACCGCCGTGCGCCGTAGAAATGGCTGACAAAGGTCAGGCCGTAAACGCAGCAGGCCGATCCCGACAGGATCGTGCCCACCCGTTTCATCCGCAGCCCCACGCGCAACGACCCGAAAGCCGGGCACATGCTTTGCGGCTGGTCGTGCGGGCCCGTGGGATAGTCGGCGGCGTAGCGGTCGAGCAGTTCGGAATTGCCGGCCATGCGGGCGGCCTTTTCCATCTCGGACCCGGAATGACAGCCAAGCCCGTCGACCCCGGCCGGTGCGTCACAGGTCTCGGTCCGGGTCTCGCCGCGGATCACCTCGACCTCTGCCGTCTCGTCGTATGTCTGTTCGTTGCTCACGTCTGTCTCTTCATCTTGCAGAATAAACTCCGGGGTCCGGGGCAGAGCCCCGGCGCCAACCGTCAGGCGTCGTCGTAGACCACTTCAAGCGAGGCCTTCGGCACCGCGTTCTTGCCGCGCATGTCGATGTCCGTCGCAGGCTCCAGCACCACCCCGGCACCGGTCGCCGACCCGTCGAACAGGGCCAGCAGACCGTCTTGGTCCAGCGGCCTCGGCCGGATCGGCGGCGCTTCGGAGACGTTGAGCCCCAGATCGGCGAACAGCGCGCCCCAGGGCGAGGCATCGGTGCCGACGATCTGGTAATTCGCGGATTTCTTGCGCAGGTCGTCGTCCTGCGGGATCGAGGCGAGAACCGGGATGCTGACCGCCTCGGCAAAGGCCTGCGCCTCGCCCGAGCCGTCATCCTTGTTGATCACCAGCCCGGCGACGCCGACATTGCCGCCCAGCTTGCGGAAGTACTCAACCGCCGAGCAGACGTTGTTTGCCACATACAGCGATTGCAGGTCGTTGGAGGCGACCAGGATCACCTTTTGCGCCATGTCCCGCGCGATCGGCAGGCCGAAGCCGCCACAGACCACGTCGCCCAGAAAGTCGAGCAGGACGAAATCGAAGTCCCAGTCGTGGAAACCCAACTTTTCCAGCAGCTCGAAGCCGTGGATGATGCCGCGCCCACCGCAGCCGCGGCCGACCTCGGGGCCGCCCAGCTCCATCGCGAACACGCCGCCCCGCTTGAAGCAGACGTCGCCGATCTTCACCTCTTCCCCGGCCAGCTTCTTCTTGGTCGAGGTTTCGATGATCGTCGGGCAGGCCTTGCCGCCGAACAGCAGGCTTGTCGTGTCGGATTTCGGATCGCAGCCGATCAGCAGCACGCGCTTGCCCTGCTCGGCCATCATGTGGCTGAGATTGGCCAGCGTGAAGGACTTGCCGATGCCGCCCTTGCCGTAGATGGCGATGATCTGCGTCTTCTTCGTCGGCTCGGTGACGGGGATTTCCATGTCCTCGGCAGCCTCGTCGCGCAGACGCTGGTCGTAGCCCTTGAGGTTCGGCACTTCGTCTTTCATGCGGCTTGCTCCCAGTTGAGGATCATTTTCAGGCAGGAGGGGTCCTCGAACGCCGTCGTATAGGCGTCCGGCGCATCCTCGGCGCTGGCCTGGTGGGTAATCAGACCGTCGAGGCTCAGCGCCCCGTTCTCGACCAGCGCGCGCGTGGCGGCGAGGTCGCTGCGGTCCCATTCGGCGGCGACGCGGAACCGCGCCTCCTTCATGAAGGCAGGCGGAAAGGCGAATTGCAGCGGCTGGGTGTAGAACCCGGCCAGCACGATCTCGCCGCCCTTGGCGATACGGCCGACCAAGTCGTTCAGCAGACCGCCATTGCCCGAGGCGTCGTAGATCGCGCGGTAGTCGCGGCGCGTGTCGGCCTCGGGGTGCATCACCTCGTAGCCCATCGCGCCGCTCGCGCGGCTGGCATCGATTTCCCAGACGGTCGGCGCAGGCGCACCGGCGGCAACGGTCAGCCGCGCCAGCAGGCGACCCAGGACGCCATGACCGACGATCAGGTCGGGCACGGCCTTGTCGAGGCCCGCCATCGCGTGGCGCGCCGTGGCGGCCAGCGCCAGCAACGCGCCCTGCGCACCATGGCCCCGGTCGATCCGGGTGACGCGCGCAGCGTCGGTAACGACCCGTGCTGCGGCCCCGCCGAACAGTCCGAACGCGCCGTCGTAACAGTTCGCACCGGGCACAAAAACTTGGTCGCCAACGGCAAAACCCGACTCCGACCCGGCATCGACCACCTCTCCCGCGGCCTCGTATCCAGGAACGAGCGGATACCCCATGCCTGGGAAGGGCGGCATCTGGCCGGACCAGAACAGCTTTTCGGTGCCGGTCGAGATGCCGGAATGGCGAATCTCGACGACCAGATCGCGCGGGCCGGGATCGGTCAGGCCAAGATTGGCCACGATCAGATCCCTGGGTCCATTCAGGAGAACGGCCGTTGTTTCCATGATGAGAGCCCCTCCTCGATCCGGGCCGGACCCGCCGCGGCGACTCACCGCGGCGTCAATCCGGCGTTACATTCTGTGTGTCAGTTTACGATTACACGACAGGGTGTCAACTAAAATGGACATTCATTTGCCGATCATTCCGGCCCACGGCGCGCCGTAACCACGGATGTGACAAAGGGCCGGGCGCTGCGCGGGCAGTCGATCTGCTCAAAGCCCGCCTCGACCAGCAAGGCGGCGATCCGCGCCTGGCTGCGCACGGTGCCGGTGCGCATCGCCATACAGTAGAAGGCGAAATAGACATCGCCCGCCGGTTCGGGCCGGGAACCGCCCGACATGGGCTCTGACACGACCAGTCGCCCACCCGGGGGCAAAGCGTCTCTGACACGGCGAAACAGTGTCCGAACCGTGTCGTCCTGGTGGTCATAGAGCACCCGGATCAGCGCCATCGCATCAGCCCCTTCGGGCAGCGGATCGTCGCGGAACGAGCCCGGATGCAGGGCGATGCGACCGCGCGCGGGTGACGTCTCCAGCCGCCTGCCGGCGGCCTCCATCACCGGCGGCAGATCGAACAGAGTCACACGCAGATCCGGCGCGGACAGCGCCGCCGCCTCGGCAAAGGCGCCAGAGCCGCCGCCTATGTCAACCAGGTGTGACACATCTTTCAGCGAGACCGCGCGCAGCGTGTCCTGCGCCACCAGCCCCTGGCTTTGCGCCATCAGGTCGGAATAGGTCGCCGTCACCTGCGGGTCGGACGCCCCGCCCGCGCCAAAGACGTAGGGCCAGAAATCGGCCAGCTCGGTCTGCACCTCGCCGCGCAGGAAGGCGACGGGATCGGACAGGTCGCGATACAGCACGTCGTGATGCCGGATCATCTGCTCCAGCCCGGGGACTCCCAGCAGCGCCGCGCCCTTGCGGGTGATGCCATAGCCTTCGCCGGACCGGCGGAACAGGCCCAGCGCCGCAGCGGCCTGCGCCAGCCGCGCCATGCGGTCGGGCGTAATGCCGGTGCCCTGCGCCAGCTGTCCAACCGTCAACGGACCGTCCACCAGGCGGTGCAACAGGCGCAATTCGACCACGGCGAACAGGACCTGGCTGGCGACAAAGCCCTGCACCAGGTCGAACAGCGCCTCGCCCTCTTTCCGGGCGATGCGGCGGGCAAAGGGGAAACCGGCGGCCCAGCGTTGAAACCCGGGGCTGGCGGCGATGCGGGCCAGTCGCGTGCGCAGGCCGGGGCGGTGCCGCCGTGCCTGATCCGATCCGTCCGCGGCCAGAGCCATGGCTCAGACCCGGGCCTTGACGGCAGCGGGGGTCAGGCGATCGGCATAGGCGGTGACCATCTGGGCCAGCTGCGCCTCGCCGGGACAGGAGGGGATCGAGGCGATGGCGCCGCCGAGGATGTCCTTCAGCCGCTTCACCGCGCCATCGACGCCCAGCAGGCTGACAGCGTTGGGGCGGCCATGCAGATCGTCCTGCCCCGCGGGTTTGCCCAGCTCTTCCTGCGAGCACAACGCATCGCGCAGGTCGTCGGCCACCTGGAACGCCTCGCCGATGCGGGCGCCCAGTTCATACCAGGGCTCAGCCTCCTGCCCGGCGGCCACGGCGCCCATCTGAGTCGCGGCAATGAACAGTGCGCCGGTCTTGGACCGGTGATAGGCGCCCAGGTCGATCTTGTCCTCGCTCTCCCAGCCCTGCCCGGCACAGATGCCATGCGGCATCCCGGTCTGGCGAGCCAGCAGGCGGATCAGTTCGATGGCGCGCTCGGGCGCGGCATGGGCCGCCCGCGCCAGCACGTCGAAGGCGAGGATGATCAGGGAATCGCCCGCCAGAACCGCCAGCGGCTGCGAATAGGCGCGATGAACCGCAGGCTTGCCGCGCCGGATCTCGGCATCGTCGAAACAGGGCAGGTCGTCATGCACGAGGCTGGCGCAATGGATCAGCTCCAGCGCCGCCGCTGCCGCATCGGCGAGGCCCGGCCGATCGTCGCCGCAGGCCATCGCGACAGAGACGAGGATGGTCGGCCTGATCCGCGCCCCACCGGGCGTGCAGGCGTAATGCAGGGCCGAGGCCAACCGGGCCGGCGCAGCGCCCCCCTGCCCCAGCGCAATAGCGCGTTCTACGGCGGAATCGATCCGAGTGTGCAATCCCATGTGACGCTCCTGCGCTGCGGCTGTCATGTTTGTTTGACAACAATGTGTAAATCATACTGGACAGTTCGCCATCACGAGTCAACTATCGCCTTATGGAAACTTCGCCCCAAGCCGCGCAGAGTCGCCGTCTTGAACCCGTCGTCGTGATCGGCGCCGGAATCGGTGGGCTGGCCGCCGCCCTGCCGCTGGCCCATGCCGGGCTGGACGTCACCGTGGTCGATGCCGCCGCCAGGCCCGGAGGCAAGATGCGGCAGGTCGACGGGGTTGATGCCGGGCCAACGGTGCTGACCCTTCGGACGGTGTTTGACGCGCTGTTCGAGGGGGTGGGCGAGCGGCTGGACGATCACGTGACGTTGCACCGCCAGGCGGTGCTGGCGCGGCACTGGTGGCCCGATGGCAGCTCGGTGGATCTGCATGCCGATCCTGCCCTGAACGCCGAAGCGATAGAGACCTTTGCTGGCCACCGCGCTCGCCGGCAATTCGAGGCATTTTGTGCAAGAACAGAGACGCTTTTTGCCGCCTTTCGCGCCCCGATGATGGAGGCGGCCGAACCGGACGTGGCGGCGATGACCCGGATGGTTCTGGCCCACCCCACCCTGTTGCGCGCCATGGCGCCAGGCCGCACGATGGCAGGCCTGTTGCGCGCCAGTTTCGAAGATCCGCGACTGCGCCAGTTGTTCGGCCGCTACGCCACCTATGTCGGCGGCTCGCCCCATCGCGCGCCCGCGTTGCTGTCGCTGGTCTGGCGCGCAGAGGCCGCGGGCGTCTGGGTGCCCGAGGGCGGCATGCACGCGCTGGCCCGCGCTATCACCGGGCTGATCGAGGCACGCGGCGCGCAGTTCCGCATGCACAGCATGGTCACAAGAATCCTGACCGACTCCGACGGCGTGTCGGGCGTCGCCCTGCGCGACGGATCGGTCCTGCCCGCGCGAACCGTGATCTTCAACGGTGATCCGCGCGCTCTGGCACTGGGCAAACTGGGTGACGCCATGCGCCCGGCCGCGCCCCGCGCCGCCCGGGCCGCGCGCAGCATGTCGGCCCATGTCTGGGCCTTTCGCGCCCGTACCACGGGACTCGACCTGGCGCATCACAACGTGTTTTTCTGCGCCGACGCGCAGGCCGATTTCCGGGCGCTCGAAGCCGGGCGCTTGCCCGCCGATACCACGCTCTATCTTTGTGCCGAGGATCGCGGGCATCCAACCCCGCCGGCGCATGAGGAACGGTTCGAGATCATCCTGAACGCCCCGCCCCTGACCCAGAGGCAACCCGATGACAAGGAGCACGCAACATGTCACCAACGGACATTCCCGACGCTGGCGCGCTTCGGCCTGACCTTCGACCGGCTTCCGGGCAAAGCTGCGCTGACGACACCAGGCGGATTCGAAACGCTCTTTCCCGGCAGCGCCGGGTCGCTCTACGGGCAGAGCCCGCATGGGACCTTCGCGGCGCTGAGCCGGCCCCGGGCACGGACGCCGGTGCCGGGCCTGTATCTGGCCGGCGGCGGCTGTCACCCGGGGGCGGGGGTGCCGATGGCTGCGCTCTCCGGCCGGCACGCGGCCGAGGCGATCTTGACGGACCGAACTTCCACCTCGCCGTCCCGCCGGACGGCTATGCGTGGTGGTATGTCGATGCGGTCTCGGATTGCGGCACCCGCGCGCTCTCCGTCATCGGGTTCATAGGATCGGTCTTTTCACCCTGGTATGCGTGGTCGGGCCGCAAGGACCCGGAAAACCACGTCTGCATCAACGTTGCCACCTACGGGCCCGGCGGGCGGTTCACCATGACCGACAGGGGGCGTGACGCGTTGCGGCAAAGCCCGCGCAAGTTCGAGGTCGGCCCCTCGTCCTTGACGTGGGAACGCGGCGAGCTGGTGATCGACATCAACGAGATATCGGCCCCGCCGGTGATTGGACGGGTGCGCGGCAAGATCCGCGTGACGCCCAGCGCCATCACGGGCGTCGAACTGCCTCTGACGCCGGATGGCGCGCATGTCTGGCGGCCCTTCGCCCCGGTCTCGACCGTGACCTGCGATCTCGAGGCGCCCGGCTGGCAATGGACCGGCCACGGCTATTTCGACGCGAATTTCGGCACCCGTGCGCTGGAGGCGGACTTCGCCTATTGGACTTGGGGCCGCTATCCCACCGCCAGCGGCGCCACCTGTTTCTACGACGCGACGCGGCTGGACGGGTCGGAACTGGGCGCGGGATTTCATTTCGACCGGGACGGCAGCGCGCGGGCGATCGACCTGCCGCAAAAGCGCGCCTTGCCGCGCTCATTGTGGCAGGTCCGGCGCGAGACGCGCGGTGACGGACCGGCGCGCCAGGTGATGCCGATGCTGGACGCGCCTTTCTACACCCGGGCGATGGTGGAAACGCAACTCGAAGGCCAGCCCAGCATAGGCGTGCACGAGGCGCTCGATCTGCGACGCTTTCGGTCTCCGCTTCTGAAGCCGATGCTGGCGGTACGGGTGCCGCGCCGGGCCAGGTGGAACTTCGGCATCTAGACCGAGGCGACACCGGAACAGCCCGACCTGGCAAACTCAGGCATGCGAGAGTCTAGGGCGCGACCCAACCGCCGGTCCAGCCGTCCGCGCCACGGCCCAGGATTGCCCGACGGTGCATGTCGGCCCCCAAGTGCACCAGGTCGGCGCGGGTAATCGAAAGGCGCAGCACCGCGAAGCGCCCGAAATCGCGCCCGGGCCGGAAATCCTCGGCCGCGTGCAGCGGCACGCCCGGGGTCGGATCGCCGCCATAGACGATGCGTGCGCCCTCGGGGATGCGCGTCCAGCGGTCAGCATCGTTCAGGACGATCCCGACCGTGGCGGACAGCCGGATCTGCATGTCCTGTTTCGGCAGCCAGACATGGAGCGCGGCGCGCGGATCGGCGCGCAGTTCCGCCAGCTTGGCCGAGGCGGCGTCGGTATGCACCTCGGCCACGTCACCGGCCCAGCCGCGCAGCACGACCGTTCGCGCCTGCGGCCCGTCCGGGCCGATCGTGGCCAGGGTCGGATGCCGCGCGGGGCTGCGCCGGTCGGCAACGCCGCGCGCCATGGCCTGCCAGGCGGCGGCCCGCATCGCCTCGGGGCTGTCGAACACGGTCAGAACCGGTCGAGCAGGCGTTCGAGGTAATCCAGTTCGGCGGTCGGGCGTTCGCCCTCGCCCGAGCGGCGGCGGATCTCGTCCAGCAACTCGCGGGCGCGGCGATACACGTCCTCACCTTGCAGCAGCGACTCGTCCGTGCCGACCTGGCCGTTGGACCCCGCGTTGCGGCCCAGCGGGTCGCGCTGCTCGGTCGGGTCGCCGCCATCGGCCATGCCCTGCTGGCCCTGGTTCTGTTGTTGCTGCTGCGCCAGGGCCTCGCCCAGGTTTCGCATCCCCTCGCGCAGCGCCTCCATCGCATCGGCCTGGTCGCCGATGGCACCCGGCAGGTCGCCGTCGCGGAGCGAGCGTTCGGCGCGGTCCATCGCGCCCTCGGCCCGACCCAGCGCCTCGGCGGCGCGGTCGCCCGCCTCGGAACCTTGTCCGGGAAGGTTCTGCCTTTGGCGGTTCAGTTCGTTGCGCAGGGCACGCTGACGGTCTGAAAGGCTGTCTTCGAGGCTCTGGCCGTCCTGACCATTCTGCCCTTGCTGCTGGCCTTGCTGACCTTGGCCCTGTTGACCCTGCCCTTGCTGTTGACCCTGTTGCTGACCCTGGCCCTGCTGCTGGCCTTGCTGGCCGGGGTTGAACTGCTCCTGAAGGTCGCGGAACGCCTCGTCGGACAGGCCCTGCTGCTCGCGCAGTGTTTCCGACAGGCCCTCCATCGCCTGTTCGCCGGGCGACTGGCCCTGACCGCCCTGGCCCTGCGTGACCTGCATGTTCTCCATCATTTCCTGGAGCTGGCGCAGCGCTTCCATCGCTTCGGCCATGCGGCCCTGCTCCATCAGTTCCTGGATGCGGTCCATCATGCGCTGAAGGTCGTCCTGCGACATCTCCATCATGTCCTGCGGATCGCCCATCTCGGGGTTCTGCTGGGCCTGCTGCTGTTGCTGGCGGGACAGTTGGCGCAGGTAATCGTCCGTCGCCTCGCGCAGTTCCTGCATCAGTTCGGCGATTTCCTGGTCGGAGGCGCCGTTCTTCATCGCCTCTTCCAGCCGCTCCTGCGCGCGGCGCAGGCGTTCCATGGCGTCGGCGAGGTCGCCCTCTTCCATGGTGATCGCCAAGTCCCACAGGTCCTGGGCGATGCCGTCGCGCAGATCATCCGTCATGCTGTCAAAGCGCGCCAGCGTCTCGATCTTGCGGGTGATCGCCATCAGCTGCTCGCCGTGGATCTGCTTGCGGAACAGGGCGTCTCCCTCATGCGCCACGGCGCGCAGGATCAGCGCGACCTCGGCGGCGTTCGCGCGGTTCCAAAGCAGCGCCTGCCGCTGTTCGATTACCGCCGCGGCGATCGGATCGAAAAACCGGCGACCCGGCAGGGTCAGCAACTCCGGCTGCGTCAGGCCACGTTGTCCGCGGGCATCCTCGACCTCGAGTTCCAGTCGGACGGGGAGGTTGGCCCAGGGATGCAGCGAGAAATTCTCGACCATGTTTTCCGAGAAATCGGCCCGGTCGCCCGAAATCGGCATCGGCAGCGGAACCTCGAGCGCGGGCAGCGGCTCCGGGTCGATCAGGCGATGATAGCGGCGATCGACCTGATCGAGTGCCAGAACGATGCGCGCGGTTCCGGCGACCACGCCATGATCGTCGCTGGCGGCGTAGGGAATCGTCGCCTCGCCGTCATAGGTGACGTCGATATCGCCCTCGCGCAGGACCTCCGGCGCCTGGTCGGGGATCATCGCGATCTCCCAGATCCGGCCACCCGGCCCGTCGATGGCGATGCGGCCGGATTGCGCCACGGCGAATTCCTGCGCCGTTTCCTGCGCCTGACCTTCGTCCAGCGGACGACCCGACACGGATTCCTCGACGCTGAGCGCGCCGACCTCGCCATACATGCGCAAGGTGATCTGTGCGCCCTCGGGCACATCGAACCCCGGCGCGATGATGTCGTTCAGGTAGACCGACGGCAGACGGGTGTAACCCGGCGGTTCCATCCAACCTTCCCAGGCTGGACCTTGTGCCAGTTCGTTGCCGCCGACGCCGATATTGGTGATCGACTCGACCCGCATGAAGGAGCCGAAGAGAAAGGCCGTCGACAGCATCAGCAGCGCGACGTAGCGCAACGCGAAAGGATCGGCGCGGGACACGCGCAGGTCAGGCTCGACCGCCCGCGCCTCAGCCAGGCGGGCGCGCATCCGCGCCTGGTGGGCCTGCCACACGGCGTTCGAAGCCGTGTCGCCCGCGCCCACCGCCTGCCGGTCAAGCGCCGCCTGGATCGGGTTGCCCTTCATCGTGGAATCGAGACGCACCAGCGCCTCTTCAATCCGGGGAAGGTGAAAGCTGCGGATGCCGCGTGCCAGTGCCCAGATTCCGAGCAGACCGAAGCCGGCCGCGATGGCCCAGACCCATTCGACGGCCATCATGTCCTGCACGCCCAGCATCAAGAGTGCCAGGGTCGCGAAGACAACCGACCAGAGAGGCCAGAAGGCGCGCGTCACGCGTTCTGCCGCCATGCCCCACAGCGTCAGCCGAAGGGGCCAGCGGATTTCGCCGTAAACACCCGAGATATCGCTGTTTTCCCTGTCGGCGCGCGCCAT
Source organism: Thetidibacter halocola (assembly GCF_018224955.1). Classification (GTDB taxonomy): domain Bacteria; phylum Pseudomonadota; class Alphaproteobacteria; order Rhodobacterales; family Rhodobacteraceae; genus Thetidibacter; species Thetidibacter halocola. The sequence goes on along the minus strand of NZ_JAGTUU010000002.1, from coordinate 270,907 downwards.
GCATCGCTCCTTGTCAGCCGGGGCTGCAAGGAGGATGCCCTACAACCATTGCGGAATGGTATCCCGATTGATGATTTCGTCAAAGGTCGGTCGCGCACGAATAACCGCGAATTGATCGCCCTTCACGAGAACCTCGGGCACCAGCGGGCGCGTGTTGTATTCGCTGCTCATCACTGCGCCATAGGCGCCCGCCCCTCGGAAGGCCAGCAGGTCGCCCTCGGCGGTTGGCGGCATCAGGCGGCCCTTGGCGAATGTATCGCCCGTCTCGCAGACCGGGCCGACGATGTCGAAAGGTGCGAGATCCACCCCGGCATCGGGTTCGACCACCGGCACGATCTCGTGGTGGGCGTCATACATGGCGGGGCGGATCAGATCGTTCATCGCGGCGTCGAGGATCAGGAAATCCCGTCCCTCGCCCTGCTTCACGTAGATCACCTGCGACACGAGAATGCCCGCGTTGCCGACGATCAGGCGGCCTGGCTCGATCTCGATCTCGCAGCCCAGGTGGCCCACGGTCTCGCGGATCAGGTCGCCGTAATCGGATGGCAGCGGCGGCGCCTCGTTCGAGCGGGTATAGGGGATGCCGAGGCCGCCGCCCAGGTCCAGCCGCGTGATCTGATGCCCGTCGGCGCGCAGCTGTTCGGTCAGTTCCGCGACCTTCTGATAGGCTTGGCGGAAGGGCTCCAGCTGGGTCAGCTGGCTGCCGATATGCACGTCGATGCCGATCACCTTGAGACCCGACAGGGCGGCGGCCTCGGCATAGACGGCGCGGGCCTTGGCGATGGGGATGCCGAACTTGTTTTCCGACTTGCCGGTGGCGATCTTGGCGTGGGTCTTTGCGTCGACGTCGGGGTTCACACGGATCGTGATCGGCGCGACCACGCCCAGCGCCGTGGCCACCTCGGAAATCGCCCGCATCTCGGGTTCGGATTCGACGTTGAACTGGCGGATTCCGCCGATCAGCGCGGCGCGGATTTCCTCATGCGTCTTGCCGACGCCGGAAAAGACGATCCGCTCTCCCGGCACGCCCGCCGCCCTAGCCCGGGCATATTCGCCGCCCGAGACCACGTCCATGCCCGCGCCCGCCTGCGCCAGCGTCTTCAGGATCGCCTGGTTGCTGGCGGCCTTCATCGCGTAACAGACAAGGTGCGGACCCCAGTCCAGCGCATCATCGAACAGCGTGAAATGGCGCAGCAGCGTGGCGGTGGAATAGACGTAGAACGGCGTGCCGACCGCGGCCGCGATTTCGGCCACGGGAACATTCTCGGCGTGAAGCCGGCCGTCGCGATAGATGAAATGATCCAAGACCGCCTCCGCGCTGGGTTTGCTGCGCCTTAGCGCAAGCAGGGGGTCTGGGCTAGCCCCCCTTGAGCCGCTGCATCAGGTAGACCTCGGCGCCGTCAGGGACAGGCGTGTGCAGGCTGGGGGCGATGGCGTCGTCGATGACCACCGACACGCCCCCGTCCAGCACCGGGCCAAGACCGGGATAGGCGGCCTTGAGCCCGGACAGGAGTTCGCCCGCCGTCACGCCCGGAACCTCAACCACCCGCTTCCCGTCGGTAAAGCGGGTGAGGCTCGACCAGAGGTGCACGGCGACCATCAGCCCGCCTTCGCCGCCTTGATCGCCGCCAGCACGCGCGGCGGGTTCATCGGCAACTCGGTCAGGCGGGCGCCGGTGGCCGCCTGGATCGCGTTGGCGATGGCGGGTAGCGGCGGGGTGATACCCGTCTCGCCCACGCCGCGCACGCCGTAGGGGTGGCCGGGGTTCGGCACCTCGACGATCACCGTGTCGATCATCGGCAGGTCCGAGGCGACGGGCACGCGGTAGTCGAGGAAGACCGGGTTCTGCAACCGGCCGTCCTCGCCGTAGATATACCCCTCGTTCAGCGCCCAGCCGATGCCCTGCGCCGCGCCGCCTTGGTATTGGCCCTCGACGTAAGAGGGATGGATCGCGCGGCCCGCGTCCTGCACCACGAGATAGCGCAGGATCTTGACGCCCCCGGTTTCCGGATCGACCTCGACATCGACGACGTGACAGCCAAAGCTTTCGCCCACGCCGCCCGGCACCGATTCATGGTGGCCGGAGATCGGACCGCCCGTGCTGCCCATCTTGCCCGCGATCTCGGCAATGGTCATGGGCGGAAATTTACCGGCATTGGGGCCCGCAGGCTGCGCGGCACCGTCGACCCATTCCACCGCTTCGGGTTCGATCCCCCATTCGGCGGCGGCGCGGCGGCACATTTCCTTGATGGCGTGCTGCGCCGCCTCGACTGCGGCCTTGCCGCTGGCAAAGGTGGCGCGGCTGCCATGGGTCGGCTCGTTCACGCCCAGCGCGCCGGTCTCGACCACGTTCACGCGCACGTCCTCGTAAGGAATGCCCAACGTTTCCGCCGTCATCAGCGCGATGGAGGCGCGGCTGCCGCCGATATCCGGCGTGCCGACCGAGACCTGCGCGGTGCCGTCCTCGGAAATCGCCATGCTGACCGAGGTCTCTCCGCCATGGTTGAACCAGTAACCGCTGGCGATGCCGCGCCCCTGGTTCAGACCCAGCGGGATCGACAGGTTCGGATGCGCGCGGGTTGCCTCCAGCACCTCGACCAGCCCGATCGAGCCGAATTTCGGCCCGTAGGCGGCGCGGTCGCCCTCGCGCACGGCGTTCTTCATGCGCATGTCCATCGGGTCGATGCCCAGCTTGCGGCACATCTCGTCCAGCAGGCTTTCGACGGCAAAGGCCCCCATGGGCGAGCCCGGCGCACGATAGGCGGCGCATTTCGGGCGGTTGGCCAGCACGTCGAAACCCTCGCACTCGACCGCCGGCATCTTGTAGGGCGCAAAGGCGCAATACAGCGCCATGTCCACGGGCGCGCCGGGAAAGGCGCCGCCCTGCATGCGGAACGTGGCCTTGCCGGCGGTGATGGTGCCGTCCTTCTTCATGCCGATCTTGACGTCCATCGACGCGGACGCGGTCGGCCCGGTGGCGCGCAGCACCTCGGACCGGCTCATCACGATCTTGACCGGGCGCCCGCCCGCCTTGCGCGACAGCGCGAGGCTGAGCGGTTCCATGAAGATCGTCGTCTTGCCGCCGAACCCGCCACCGATCTCGGAGGGGGTCACGCGCAGTTGCGCGGCCTCGATGCCCACGACGGCGGCGCACATGCGGCGGATGAACCACTGGCCTTGGGTGCAGACCCACATCTCGCCCTTGCCGTCAGAGCCAAGCTGGCCAAGGCAGGCATGCGGTTCGATATAGCCCTGATGCGTCGCCTCGGTCTTATAGGTGCGCTCCATCACGAGGTCGGCCTGCGCGAAACCCGCCTCGACGTCGCCGTGATCGAAGGCAAAGTACTTCACCACGTTGGGATGCATGCCTTCCGGCACGGTCGGGTCGGCGGCACCCTCGCGGATCACCGGTGCGTCGGGGGCCATCGCGGCGTCCACATCGGTGACATGCGGCAGCACCTCGTAGTCTACCTCGACCAGCCGCGCGGCCTCCTGCGCGATCAACGCCGAGGTGGCGGCGACGGCGGCGACCGCGTGGCCGTCATACAGCGCCCGCTCGCCCGCCAGCGTGTTTTCCTGCAGGTCCCAATCCTCGCCCGTCAGGCCGGTGGGCAGGTCGGCGCGCGTCACCACGGCCTTCACGCCTTCCAGCGCCTCGGCCTTGCTGGTGTCGATCTTCACGATCCGCGCATGGGCATGCGGGCTGCGCACCACTGCGCCCCACAGCATCCCCGGCGCGGTCATGTCGGCGCCATAGCGTGCACGGCCCGTCACCTTGTCGAGTCCATCGGGTCGGTCGGGGCGCGTGCCGACCAGCCGGAATTCGCGATACTCGTCCTTCGCCATCACGCAGCCTCCCCGCGCAGTTCCGCCGCCGCATCCATCACGGCGCGAATGATCTTGTCATAGCCGGTGCAACGGCAGAGATTCCCCGCCAGCCAATAGCGCACCTCGGTCTCGGTCGGGTCCGGGTTCGTCTCCAGCAGCGCCTTTGCCGCCACGAGGATTCCCGGCGTGCAGAACCCGCATTGCAGCGCGGCATGTTCGATGAACTTGCGTTGCAGCGGGTGCAGGTCTTCGCCCTGCGCCATGCCCTCGATGGTTTCGACGGCCTTGCCCTGCGCCTCGACTCCCAGCACGAGGCAGGAACAGACCAGACGCCCATCGAGAATGACGGAACAGGCACCGCAATCACCGGTGCCGCAGCCCTCTTTCGACCCCGTGAGGCCCAGCCGGTCGCGCAGGCAGTCGAGCAGCGTCTCGCGCGGGTCTGCGAGGAATTCGACCGGGTCGCCGTTGACCTTGGTGGTGACGTGGATCTTGCTCATGCGGTGTCTCCCTTGGCGCGGGCGAATGCGATACGGGCGGCGCGCTTGGCCAGCACGCCCGCGACCTCGCGCCGGAACTCGGCGGTGCCGCGCTTGTCGCTGATGGGCTTGGCAGCAGCGGTGGCGGCCTGCGCCAGCGCCTCTTCGGCGGCGGCGTCCAGCGCGGTGCCGACGATGGCGGCGGCGGCCTCGGGCACCAGCATCACGGTGGGGGCCACGGCGCCCAGCGCGACACGGGCCTCGGCGATCACGCCGCCCTTCAGCCGCAGGTTCACGGCGCAGCCGACCACGGCGATGTCCATCTCGGTGCGCGGGATGAAGCGCAGGTAACAGTCGCCACCATAATCCCCGCGCGGCGGCAGGATGATGGCCGAGACCAGCTCTCCGGGCTTCAACGCGGTGCGGCCCGGCCCCTGCGGCACATCCTCGACCGGCAGGGTACGGGTGCCAGCGGGCCCGGTGATCTCGACGACGGCGCCGGCAGTGATCAGGCCCGGCACGCTGTCGGCGGCGGGCGAGCCGTTGCAGAGGTTCCCCGCCAGCGTGGCGCGGCCCTGGATCTGGGTCGAGCCGACCAGTTCCATCCCCTCGACCACGCCGGGCCAGTCGGCGCACAGCGCCTCATGCCCGCCCAGCGCGATTCCCGGCACGGCGATGCCGATGCGCCAGCCGCCGTCCTCGGTGCGGGCAATGTCTTGCGTGCCAGGAATGTGTTTCAGGTCGATCAGATCGTCGGGCTGAACCATGCCGGCCCGCATCTGCACCAGAACGTCAGTGCCCCCCGCCAGAAAGCGTGTCACGCCCTGCGCCGCCGCCGCGATGCGGGCGGCATCCTCGAATGTCTGCGGTGTATGGTATCGCATCGGATGCCCTTTTGTCGTGTTTCGCCGGATTGCTCGCAGGCTGATCCTTTGCGCGGCAAAGGTCAACCGATGCGCCGCGCACTGTGACGCGGGAACTCTTTCGCTTCGACAGAGGTTCCCTCTGCATGACACAGTTTTCCCCTTTTCCGCGGCTGGACACCGCGCCGCGGCTTTGCGGCGTCGAGATCGAGTTCTCCGGCCTGACCGAAACGCAGACCGCCGAGATCGCGCAGCAGGCGCTCGGCGGTCAGATCGCCCGTAGCGGCCCACATGACCTGCGCCTGACCGACAGTGCCCTGGGCACGCTCGGGATCGAACTGGATACCGCCCTGCGCAAGGCTGATGGCCTGCCGGGGCTGGACAAGGGACTCGACTTGGCGCGCGGGCTGGTGCCGGTCGAGATCGTGACCGAACCGCTGCCGCCCGGCCGGATGCCACAACTCTCGGCCTTGTGCGACGCGCTGCGCGAGGCGGGGGCCGAAGGGTCGCGCGCCGGGCTCCTGCTGGGCTTTGGCGTGCACCTGAACCCGGCCCGGATCGAGGGCGACGCGACACATCCGGGCCGCATCGCACTGGCCTATGGCCTTTCCGAGGACTGGCTGCGGCGCGACGGGCGCATCGACCCGACCCGCCGCCTGCTGCCCTTCGTCGATCCCTGGCCGCGCGGCCTGACCGACGCGCTGGAGCGCGAGCGGCCTGCCGACACGGATGCGCTGGCGCAGGTCTATGCCGAGCATACCCAAAGCCGCAATCACGGGCTCGACCTGCTACCGCTGCTCAAGGATGCCGATCCCGAATCCTTTGCCCGGCTGTTCCCCGATGGCGGCGCGATCAAGCCACGCCCAGCCTATCATTTCCGCCTGCCCGATTGCCGGATCGACGAACCCGACTGGTCGCTGGCGCAGCCTTGGCGCGACTGGATGGCGGTCGAACGGCTGGCCGAGGACACCGACCGGCTGGAGGCGCTGTGCGCCGAATGGGCCGCACATCGTGACCGGCTGCTGGGCGGATCGCGCGACGGCTGGACCGGAATCGTGGCCGGGCACATGGAGGCAGGCGCGGAGGTCACGGCATGACCCGCCCGACCATTGCCGTCACCACCTCGACCCGGTCGGGCTGGCGCATCTTTCCGCTGGTCGCGCTGAACCTGTGGCTGGCCGGCGCGCGCGCCGTGCGCTGGGGCGTCGGGCGGCCGGCCGACCTCGACGCGGTCGACGGCCTGATCATCGGCGGCGGCGACGACATCTCGCCCGAGCTTTACGGCATGACGCTGCGCGTCGCTGCCCAGCTGGACCCTGACCGCGATCGTTTCGAACGAAAGCTGGCAGAGGCGGCGCTGGCGCGCGGCATGCCGGTTCTGGGCATCTGCCGGGGCGCACAGATGCTGAACGTGGCGCTGGGCGGCACGCTGGACCAGGACGCCTGGGCCACCTTCGGGATGGAGCGCAAGGTCAAGACCATCCTGCCCCGCCGCAGCGTGGCCGTGGCGCCGGACACCTGGCTGGCCGGGATCACCGGCACCGCGCCGATGCGCGTGAACGCGCTGCACAGCCAGGCGGTGGATCGCCTGGGCGCGGACCTGCGCGTCGCCGCGCGGGACGAGGGCGGCATGATCCAAGCTATCGAACGCCAGAGCGCGCCGTTCGCGCTGGGTGTCCAGTGGCATCCCGAACACCTGTTCTATGCCCGCCGCCAAAGGGCGCTGTTCCGGGCGCTGGCGCAGGCGGCCTGCCTGCATTCCGAAGGCCGCAAGGCGGACCCGGACAAGGCGCTGGCGCGCCCCGCCTGAGCGGCTCAGTCCGCACCCGGCTCGAAGTCGCGCCGCTCGAAGCGCAGGCTGTAGACATAGCGGTCGGGCAGGTCCTCGACGGTCGAAACGCCACCCAACTGCCGTTCGAAGGCGGTCATCAGTGTCTGTCCCAGCCCATCACCGATTGACGCGTCGTCATCATTGGGCATCAACGGGCGGCCGCGCGTGTTCTCGATCCGCAACTCGACCATCGCGCTGGCGGGATCGCAGGCCAGCGTCACCGCGATGCGGGCCGACGAACCGTCTCCGGGACGGCCGCAATACTTGACCGCATTGGTCATCGCTTCGGCGAGAATCATCGACAGCGGCACCGCCTGGTCCGGGAACAGGTCGACGGGGCACAGATCGCTTTCCACGGTCAGATCGCGCATGCGGGTGCCCTGCGTCACGTCGCCGATCAGGGCGCGCAGCATCTCGGCGCCGTCGACCGTGGTCATCTCGGGCGTGGTGTAAAGCGTGCGGTGCAGCATGGCGAGGCCGCGCACCCGTCGTTGCAGGCTCTCAAGCATGCGCCGCGCCTCGGGGGTGCGGGCGTTGCGCGCCATCATGTTCATGATGGATCCGACAAGCTGGAGGTTGTTCTTGACCCGGTGATGCACCTCGCGCAGCAGCACCTCCTTGTCGCGCAGGTCCTGTTCCTGCTGGGCCTCGGCCTGCGCCAGCAGCAGAACCATCCGATTGAAGGCGCGTTCCGTCTCGCGCAGTTCCTCGGGCGGATCGTCCATCTCGATCCGGCCACCATGCAGCGCGCCCAGCGCATACTGCCGCATCGCAGAGCGCAGTTGCGTGATGTGGCGGATCACCAGGCGCTGCACGCCGAAATAGGCGACCAGCATCCCGGTCAGCCACATCACCACCGGAAAGGTCAGCGGCGCCCAGGCCCGCAGCCTCGACCCGCCGTCCAGCGCCACCTCGGCAGGCCAACTGCCCACCACCACCGCGCTGCCGGAGATCATCGTGCCGACGGCGAAGATCCGCGGCTCTCCCGTGCCCGAGTCAGCCTCGAAGGTGCGCCCCTCGAGGTTGGCCAGCGCGGCGGGGCCAATGCTGGCCGGCAGGAAATCGACCGCCTCGCCCGCCCCGCCGGTCGCGGTCAGGATTGCGCCATCGGTATTGATGACGGCCAGGTGCAGGCCGTCTGCGCGCTCGGCCTCGCCGATCAGGTCGTTGGCCAGGTGCAGCGGGATCGAGATGGCCATATAGCCCAGCCTGACGCCCGCGCGATCGACCGGGTAGAACACGATCACCACCGGCTGGCCCGTCACCGCACCCGAGGCGGTGACCTGCACCGTCGGCCCTTCGGCGGCGATGGCGCGGCGGAACCGGTCCTGCCCCGACAGGTCCATCGTCACCCCGCGTGATGAACAGCGCAACTCGCCGCTGGCCAGCGTGTAGCCGACAAAGATGAAATCGTCCTGGCTGTCGATGAAGTCGCGCAGCGCCTCAGTGCAGGCCGCCTGCGGGATCGACTGGACGACGGCGCCCAGCGCCCGCGCCGCGCCCAGCGCGTGCTGGATCAGCTCGCGTTCCTCGGCGGCGGCGGCGACGGTGCGTTCCATCAGCGAGGCGCGGTTGATCATGCGCGCCTCCTCCAGAAGCTTGTCGGTCTGATACAGCGCGATCAGCCCCAGCGGAAACAGCGCGAGGCTGAGAAGCGCGATCAGCCGGACGGGCAGACGCCGGAATTGCGCGCGCAGTCGGTCCAAGGGGCGTCCTCAGGCAGCGCTGGGTTTCGAGGCGACAAGCGCCTGCGTCACGGCGTCGGTCGCCTCCAGCGGGCCGTCGCCGTCGATCTGCATCAGTTCGGCCAGGCGGGCACGCGCGCGGTTCACGCGGCTCTTGATGGTGCCCACGGCGACGCCGCAGGTCTCGGCCGCCTCCTCGTAGGAAAAGCCGCCCGCGCCGATCAGGATCAGCGCCTCGCGCTGTTCCTCGTTCAGCTGGTCGAAGGCAGCGTTGAAATCGCGCATCTGAAGCCGCCCGTCATGGTCGGGCTTGGCTGCCAGCTGGGCGGAATGCACACCGTCCACGTCTTCGACCTCGCGGCGGCGCTTGCGGTAATGCGAGTAGAATGTGTTGCGCAGGATCGTGAACAGCCAGGCGCGCATGTTGGTGCCGGGCGTAAAGCTGTCGATGTTGGACCACGCCTTGATCAGCGCGTCCTGCACCATGTCGTCGGCCAGCGCCGAGTTGCGCGTCAGGCTCATGGCGAAGGCGCGCATGGAGCCCAGGTGCTCGACGATCTCGTCGCGCGGATCGACTGTCATTCCGCGTTGCTCCCCCGTTTGCCGCTGTCGGCGGCCTTCAGCCGTGCCAGCAAATCGGTGAAACGATCGGGAACCTGTTCGTCCGCGACATCTTGATAGACTCGCCGCAAATTCGCGTCGATCTCGCGCTCGATCCTTGATGCGTGTTTATCTTGCGTCATTTGGTCTACCAGTTTTGTGCGTGTGCCCGGGAACCGAACGCCCCTTTTCGAGTTTGGTTCCCGGAGACGCAAAAAAAAGGATAAAAGGACATGACGGACGCAATTGGCGCAGACCTGTCGGCCGACGTGGGCGCGAACCTGCCATACCTGCGGCGCTATGCGCGTGCCCTGACCGGATCGCAGGCGCGGGGCGATACCTATGCCATGGCCACGCTCGAGGCGATCCTGAACGATCCCGACAGCTACAGTCGCGCGCTGGCGCCCAAGGTCGCGCTGTTCAAGGTGTTCCACGGCATCTGGGCCAGTTCGGGCGCACCGCTCGACGCCGAGGATGGCGGGCCGGCCGCCCGCGCGCAGGAACATCTCGGCCGCCTGACCTTCGGCACGCGCGAGGCGCTGCTGCTGCACACGATCGAGGAGATGAGCTTTGACCAGATCGGTGAGGTGATGGAACTGACTGCGACCGAGGCCGGAGAACTGGTCGACATCGCTTATGCCGAGATGGCCAAGTCGGTATCGGGCCGGGTCATGATCATCGAGGACGAGGCGATCATTGCCGTCGACCTCGAGGCCATCGTGAGCGAGATGGGCCATCGCGTGACCGGCGTGGCGCGAACCGAAAAGGGCGCGCTGGACCTGGCCGCGCGCGAGGTGCCCGACCTGATCCTGTCCGACATCCAACTTGCCGACAATTCCAGCGGCATCGACGCGGTGAACGGCATCCTGCAACAGACCCCCGGCATCCCGGTGATCTTCATCACCGCCTTCCCGGAGCGTCTTCTGACCGGCGAGGGGCCGGAACCGGCCTTCCTGATCTCGAAACCCTATACGGAAGAACAGGTGCGCTCGGCCGTCAGCCAGGCGATGTTCTTTGCCTCGACCGAGACGCTGCGCGCCTGAAAAGGAGAGCGTTGCAAAAAGAAACGGCTCCGATCGTCGGAGCCGTTTTTCCTGTCTTGCTCGTGTGTTTCACTCATTGCCTGACCAGCCGCGCCAGCACCGCGGCGACGAACAGGATGAGGAACAGGAAGAACAGGACCTGCGCGATCCCGGCAGAGGTGGCGGCGATCCCGCCAAAACCGAAGACACCGGCGATCAATGCGACGATCAGGAATACGGCAGCCCAGTAAAGCATGGTCGATCCTTTCCGTTTGGCTGTGATGGGAGGAGAACCGGGGTGGGCCGGAAAGGTTCCGGCTTTCCCCGTGCGGATGATCCGCGTCAGTTCGTGGCTGGCGCCGTGATGGCAGGTTCCTCGCCCGGCGTGTTGCCACGCTCGGCCAAGATGATAAGGTAGCCAGCCAGCATGAGGCCCGCGACGGCCACGGCCAGCGCGATCCCGGCCAGTGCGGGACGGTGACGGCGCGTTTGCTTGTCGAGATTGGTGTCGGGTGCGGACATCGTGATCTCCATTCATGGTTGCTTCGGTTTATCAACGCCGCGTCACCGATGGCGTTCCATCACGACACTGTTTGCGCGGCTGCCACCTTGCCCGGGAACCGCATTCCCGGTGACGCGTTGCCCGCGAAACGAAAGGACCGAAGACCCGATGACCCTGCTTTCCCGCCTTGCGGCCGCCTTCCTCGTCGTTCTGATGATGGGGTTGTCCGGACCCGGATCGGCGCAGACCATGCAGAGCCCGCCAGCCGAGACCGTGTCGCAGGATGCCGCCGTTCAGGCGCTGTTGGACGTGCTGAACGATCCCGCCGCGCGCGAGGCGCTGATCGCCCGTCTCCAGGCAACAGAGACCGCAGCGCCAGAGCCAGAGCCGGAAACCCCGCCCACCTTTGCCGAGCGCCTGGCGACGGCGACCTCGGGCGCTGCCGGGCTTGCGATTGACGAAATTGGGCGACTGTTCCAACTGATGACCAACCTGAATGGCCTTGCCGAGGTGGTTCAACTGGCCGGTGTCGACCGCGCCGCGCTGCTCGACTTGTTGATGACCATCGCCGCGACACTGGGCGCCTATGTCGTGCTGGGCGGTGTCGGACGCAGCCTCGGCCGCCGCTGGCGTCAGCCGCGCGCATCCGGCCTGGCGGCGACGCTCTGGCCGCTGGCGGGACTGACGGCGATCCGGCTGGTGGTGGTGATCTTCAGCTGGGCGATCGGCTATCTCGTCAGTTCCACCCTGTTCAGCGACGGGTCGGGGCCGTCGCGGGCTCAGGGCCTTTATCTGAACGCCTTCGCCGGTTTCGGGCTGTTCCGCGTGGTGCTGCGAGCGATCTTCACCCCAGACGCCGAGCATGAGCCCGGGCTCAGCGATGCCGCGCCGCGCGCGCAGGAACGCATCTACCAGGAATTGCGCCTGCTGGGTGGGCTGACGATCCAGACCACGCTGTTCATCGTGCCGCTGGTGCAACTGTGGATCGGCTTTGTCGAGGCGCGCTCTGTGCGGGTGATCCTCGCGACTGTCACCGCCCTCCTTGCCATGCGCGCGATCCAGGCGATCCGCCACGTCCTGCGCGCCTCGCGCGGGCATCGCGGCACCGGCACCGGCGACACGGCGGGAGACCGGGTGGCCCGGGGCGCGCAAACCCTGTGGCTGGGCGTCTGGCCGCCGCTGGCGATGCTTTATGTCGGCTTTGCCTGGTTCATCGCCCTGACCCGGCCGTTGGCGTTGACCGACACGATCCTCGGCGGCACTGCCTTTACCCTTCTGGGCCTCGGGTTGATGTTCGTCGCGGCCCGGCTGGTGCACATGGCCGGCAAGGCGAAAAGCCCGCTGGCCGGCTGGTTCGGCGGCCTCGTTCCGCAACTGGGCAGCCGGGCGGCCAACATCGTCGCTTCGGTGGTCTGGGGCGTGGCCGTGGCTTTGTTCCTGGCCGCTTTCGGGACGATCCTGCACGGCTGGGGCATCGTGGACATGACCGCCGTCATGGCGCGTGAGGGTGTGCAAACAGTGCTCTGGGGCCTGATTTCGGCAGCGCTGGTGGTGCTTCTGGCCGCCATCGTCTGGGCCGTCGTGGCCTCGTGGATCGACTACCAGCTTGCAGCGACCCTGACCGGGGCTGACAGCTCGGCCCGGCGCCGGACGCTGCTGGCGCTGTTCCGGTCGGGCTTTGCCATCGTGCTGATCACCATGACGGTGATGGTCGTGCTCAGCCAGTTGGGCATCAACATCGGCCCGCTGATCGCCGGTGCAGGGGTCGTCGGCCTGGCCGTCGGCTTTGGCGCGCAGAAGCTGGTGCAGGACGTCATCACCGGCATCTTCATCCAGGTCGAGAACGCCATGAACGAGGGCGACGTGGTCGGCGTCGCAGGCATCACGGGCTCGGTCGAGAAGATCTCGATCCGGTCGGTCCGCCTGCGCACCATCGACGGCGCGGCGCATGTGATTCCATTCTCGTCCGTTGATCTGGTCAGCAACATGACCCGCGACTTCGGCTATCACGTGGCCGAGATCGGCGCCGCCTACAAGGAGAACGTCGAGACCGTCAAGGCCGCCATGTTCGAGGCCTTCGACCGGGTGAAGGAGGAATACGGCAACGACATCCTGGAACCGCTGGAGATGCACGGCGTCACCATGTTGGGCGACAGCGCCGTGGTCGTCCGGGCGCGAATCAAGACGCGCGCCGGCAAGCAATGGGGCATCGGCCGCACCTATACCCAGCGGGTGAAAGAGGTGATGGACGAGCGCGGGATCGAGATTCCCTTCCCGCATCGCCAGCTGATCATCAGCCAGCCAGAGGCAAAGCCGCTGCTTGAGCCGCCGAAACCCGCGGGGGCGTGACCGGCTATTCGGCGGCCTTCAGGCTGGCGATCAGGTGGTGGAACTTTTCGCCCTGCACCGCCACGTGCTGCCGCGCCTCGCGCGCGGCAGCGTCTGCATCGCCGGCGGCCAGCGCCGCGATCACGGCGCCATGCTCGGTCAGAGACTGCCGCATCCGGCCCCGCAGGCGCAGCTGCAAGCGTCGGAACGGCTTGAGCCGGCGTTGCAGGCGGCGGCACTCGCCTTCCAGAAAGCTGTTGCCGGAGTCGTGATACAGCAAATGATGAAAGCGTTCGTTTTCAGCGTAATAGCCGTCTGAATCGCCGTTCTCCATGGCCTCGGCGCAACGGGCGTTGGTGTCACGCAGGGCTGCCAGCGCCTTGTCGCTGATGCGCGATGCGGCCAGCCGGGCGCAGGTCGCCTCAAGCTCGGCCATGACCTCGAACATCTCCAGCAATTCGACCGGGCCGGGCTGTTTCACGAAGACGCCGCGGCGGGGTTGCTGCTCGACCAGGCCGGACAGGATCAGGCGTTGCAGCGCCTCGCGCAGCGGCGTCCTTGACACGCCGAACCGTGCCGCCAGTTGCACCTCGTCGAGGCGGGCGCCGTCGGCGAAAGTGCCGTCAAGGATCATCGCCTCCAGCTCGTCAGCGATGATATCGGCGCGTTTTCTTTCCATGACGACTGCCCTGTATGGCTGGCGCAGCCTACAAGACTGCCATTCTTGTATACAAAACATTTGACCTGAAACACAAGCCATGACAGCAAGGGGCAGCATCCGAATCCGAATCGGACTGCCAAGGGAGGTAGATATGAAAAACGTGCTTATGGCGGCCGCGGCTGCCCTGATGGTGGGTGGTGTCGCCAGCGCCGAGGAATTGCGTCTGTCGCACCAGTTCTCGACCAGCGACGTGCGCCACAAGGTGGCCCAGATCGTGGCCGACGAGGTTGCCGCCGCGGGTGTCGATCTGGAGATCCAGATCTTCCCGTCCGAGTCGCTCTTCAAGGCGCGCGAGCAATACAAGCCGCTGTCGCGCGGCCAGGTCGACATGATCGTGTTCCCGCTGTCCTACGCGGGCGGCCTGCGCAACGCCTACAACCTGACCCTGATGCCCGGCCTGGTGAAGAATCATGACCACGCGGCGCGCCTCAACGAGTCGCCCTTCATGGAAGCCGTCGAGGGGATCATGGCCGAGGACGACATCATGGTCCTGGTGCACGGCTACCTGGCAGGCGGTTTCGCTGGCAAGGACAAGTGCATCGCGTCCCCCGCGGACGTGCAGGGCCTGCAGATGCGCGCCGCCGGCAAGTCGTTCGAGGAAATGCTGGCCGGTGCCGGCGCCTCGATCGCGTCGATGGCCTCGTCCGAAGTCTACAACGCGATGCAGACCGGCGTTCTGGACGCGGTGAACACCTCGTCCTCGTCCTTCGTCAGCTTCCGCCTGTATGAGCAGACCAAGTGCTTTACCCCGGCGGGCGACTATGCGCTGTGGTTCATGTATCAGCCGCTGATGATGAACAAGTCCAAGTTCGAAAGCCTGACCGAGGCGCAGCAGCAGGCCCTTTTGGCCGGTGCCGCCAAGGCCGAGGCCTTCTACCTGGAAGAGGCCAAGAAAGAGGACGCCGAGGCGGCCAAGGTCTTTGCCGACAATGGTGTCGAGATCGCCCAGATGACCGAAGAGCAGTTCAACGCCTGGCGGACGCTGGCGCAGGAAACGGCCTACAAGTCGTTCCTCGAAGGCGGCGCCGAGGGCCAGGCCCTTCTGGATCTCGCGCTGAGCGTCGAGTGATCCGCGCGCGGGCCGGGGAACACCCTGGCCCGCATCCCAATTCCCCGCACCGACCGAGAGGCACCGATGTCCGGTTCCGTCCATGCCACCGCCGCCGCGAAACACGGCGGCAACCCGGTTCTGCGCGCAATCGGCTGGCTCAGCCAGCTGTGCGGGATCGTGTCCGCGACGATGATCGTCGCCTCCGTCGCCATCACCTGCCAGATGATCTTCATCCGCTTCGTGCTGGAAGGATCGACCGTCTGGCAGACCGAGGGCGTCACCTACCTGATGATCGCCGCGACCATGCTGGGCCTGCCTTACGTCCAGTATCTGCGCGGCCACGTAAACGTCGACCTGCTGCCGCTGATGCTGCCGCCGCGCCTGCGCATGGCGCTGGCCGCCCTGGTGCTGACGCTGACGCTGGCGGTGGTGGGCCTCATGCTGTGGCACGGCTACGAGTTCTGGCACGAGGCCTGGGACTGGGGCGAGACCTCGAACACGCCGTGGAACCCCAAGCTCTGGGTGCCCTACCTGGCGCTGCCCGTGGGCTTTGGCATCTACGCACTGCAACTGGCCGCTGATTTCTACGCCATGGCCACCGGCATCGACCACCCGTTCGGGCTCGACCCTGACACAAGCCTGATCGACCACACCGCAGAAAGGGCCGACTGATGGATCCGCTGGTTCTGGGCGCGCTGGTCGCGCTGTTCACCATCCTCGTCCTGTTTTCCGGGATTTCCGTCGCCGCCGGCCTGCTGGTCGTTTCGGCGGGCTTCCTGATCGTCTTCGACGGGCTGCGTTCGCTGTCGCTGATGCCCGAGATCTTCTTCGGCAAGCTGGACAATTTCGCGCTGCTCTCGATCCCGATGTTCATCATCATGGGCGCGTCCATCGCCTCGACCCGCGCGGGCGCAGACCTCTATGAGGCGCTGGAGCGTTGGCTGACCCGCGTGCCGGGCGGCCTTGTCGTGTCGAACCTCGGCGCCTGCGCCCTGTTCGCCGCGATGAGCGGATCCAGCCCCGCAACCTGCGCCGCCATCGGCAAGATGGGCATCCCCGAGATGCGCAAGCGCGGCTATCCCGACGGCGTCGCCGCTGGGAGCATCGCGGCGGGCGGCACACTGGGCATCCTGATCCCGCCCTCGGTGACGATGATCGTCTACGGCATCGCGACCGAAACCTCGATCGGCCGGCTGTTTCTTGCGGGCGTGATTCCCGGCCTGCTGCTGGTGGGCCTGTTCATGGCCTGGTCGCTCTATTCGACGTGGCGCTCGGGCGACGCGCATGTGCTGTCCTCGGGCAGCTACACCTGGCGCGAAAAATTCGAGATCCTGCCGCGCGTCGTGCCCTTCCTGCTGATCATCATCGGCGTGCTCTATGCCATGTATGGCGGCATCGCCACGCCATCGGAAACCGCCGCGGTGGGCGCGCTGCTGTGCATCGTCATCGCCGTGGTGATCTACCGGCTGTGGAACCCGCGCGACCTGTGGGTGGTTCTGCGCGACAGCACGCGCGAGTCGGTGATGATCCTGTTCATCATCGCTGCCGCGGGCGTGTTCAGCTACATGCTGTCGAGCCTGTTCATCACCCAGGCGATCGCCGAATGGATCGGCACGCTTGACGTGAACCGCTGGGTTCTGATGGGCGCGATCAACCTCTTCCTGCTGGTTGCGGGCTTCTTCCTGCCGCCGGTCGCGGTGATCCTGATGGCTGCGCCGATCCTGCTGCCGATCATCACCACAGCCGGTTTCGACCCGATCTGGTTCGCGGTGATCCTGACGATCAACATGGAAATCGGCCTGATCTCTCCGCCGGTCGGCCTGAACCTCTATGTGATCAACGGCATCGCGCCGGACATCTCGCTGCGCACGATCCTCGTCGGCTCGCTGCCCTTCGTGCTGTGCATGGTTGTGGCGATCGTTCTGCTGTGCTTCTTCCCGTGGCTGGCGACCGGCCTGCCCGACATGGTGATGGGCCCGGTGCAATGAGCCTGTTCGCAGACATCCTGTCCACCGTGTTCGAGCGGCGTTACGTGCCGTTCGGCCTGGGCCGGGTGGACAGCCGCCCGTTGCCCGACCTGACCGCCGAACTGATCGGCGCCTCGGGCGAAGTGACGGGGCAGGCGGCGGCGCGCGCCATCCTGGATCGCTATGCCGGGATGGACGACGCGGCCAAGCGCGCCTTCTTCACCCACTTGGCAAGGGAACGCACCATCGACCCCGCTGCCCTGCGCGCCGCGCTAGAGGTCTATGAAAAGGGCGAGGACAAGGCGAGTTACCGCGCCCTGATGCAGGCCGCAGAGCCGCCCCGGCAGGAACTGATCCGCCGCCTCAATCAGGTGCCGGGCGCGACCCGCGCGCTGGTCGCCATGCGCGCCGACCTGCTGCGGCTGGGGCGGGGCGACGATGCGCTGATGGCGCTGGACATGGATTTCCGACACCTCTTTGCCAGCTGGTTCAACCGCGGCTTTCTGGTGCTGCGGCCGATCAGCTGGGAAAGCCCGGCGCATATCCTGGAAAAGATCATCGCCTACGAGGCCGTGCACGCCATCGACAGCTGGGACGACCTGCGCCGACGCCTGCAACCGGCGGACCGGCGCTGTTTCGCCTTCTTTCACCCCGCCATGCCGGATGAACCGCTGATCTTCGTCGAGGTCGCGCTGACCGACGGCGTGCCCGGCTCGATCCAGGCGCTGCTAGCCGAGGATCGCAAGGCGATGCACGCGAGGGACGCGAAATGCGCCGTGTTCTACTCGATCTCGAACTGCCAGGCGGGGCTGGCCAGCATCTCGTTCGGCAATTCGCTGATCAAGCAGGTCGCGGCCGACCTGTCCGCCGAACTGCCGGCGCTGAAAACCTTCGTCACGCTTTCGCCCATCCCGGGCCTGTCCCGCTGGATGGAGGCCGAAGGGTTGAAGGCCAAGGACGACGAGGCGCTCCGCCGCCTCGCTGCGCGCTACCTCGTCAAGGCCAAGCGCCCCGACGGCTCGCCGCTGGACCCGGTGGCGCGGTTCCACCTGGGCAACGGCGCGCAGGTGCACGCGGTCCATGCCGGGGCCGACACCTCGGACAAGGGGCGCAAGCAGTCTGGCGGGGCGATGGTGAATTACCTATACGACCTGTCGAAAGCCGCCCAGAACCATGAACGTTTCGCCACCGCGCAGGAGGTCGCCCAGTCGGCCGAGATCCGCGCGCTGGCCGCCGAAAAGGGACAGTGACGATGCCCAACCCGCTTTACGACCGCCTCTTTGGAAAACATGCCGGCCGGCAGGACGCCTTCCTGCACCGGCCGGGTGCCGAAGCGATCAGCTATGACGCCTTCCTGAAGATGGCCGCGCGGATCGCCCATGCGCTGACGGAATGCGGCTTGCAGCCCGGTGATCGCCTCGCCGTGCAGGTGCAGAAATCGCCCGAGGCGCTGGCGATCTACGCCGCCTGCGCGCAATCCGGCGTGATCTTTCTGCCGCTCAATACCGCCTACACCGTTGATGAACTGACCTATTTCATCGAGAACAGCGGCGCGAAACTGGTGGTCTGCGACCCCTCGGGCGCCGACGGGCTGCGCCCGGTGGCCCAAGGCCTTGGCGCACGGCTGGAGACGCTGGCCGCCAATGGCTCGGGCAGCCTGACAGACATCGCGGCGGGCCAGTCCGACGCCTTCGACACGGTAGATCGCAGCGGCGGCGACCTGGCCGCGTTCCTCTATACCTCCGGCACCACGGGGCGGTCCAAGGGCGCGATGCTGACGCAGGACAACCTGCTGTCCAATGCCGAGACGTTGGCGGAACACTGGCGCTTTTCCGACGCTGACATTCTGCTGCACGCGCTGCCGATCTTCCACACGCACGGGCTGTTCGTGGCGACCAACGTCACGCTGTCGGCGGGCGGGTCGATGATCTTCCTGCCGAAATTCGACCTCGACACGATCATCGCCGAGATGCCCCGCGCCACGACCATGATGGGCGTGCCGACCTTCTACACCCGCCTGCTGGACGATCCGCGCTTTACCCGCGATTTGACCGGTCACATGCGTTTGTTCATCTCGGGGTCCGCGCCGCTGCTGGCCGAAACGCACATCCGGTTCGAGGAACGCACCGGCCACCGCATCCTCGAACGCTACGGGATGACGGAAACCAACATGAACACCTCGAACCCCTATGACGGCGAGCGCCGCGCGGGCACCGTGGGCTTCCCGCTGCCGGGCGTTGACCTGAAGATCACCGACCCGCAGACCGGGGCGACCCTGCCGCAGGGCGCAGTCGGCCAGATCGAGGTGCGCGGCCCCAACGTGTTCAAGGGCTACTGGCAGATGCCGGAAAAGACCGCCGCCGAACTGCGCGCGGACGGGTTTTTCATAACCGGCGATCTTGGCCGGATCGACGAGGACGGATACGTCGTGATCGTCGGCCGCAACAAAGATCTCATAATCTCGGGCGGCTACAACATCTATCCCAAGGAAATCGAACTGGTTCTCGACGACCAGCCCGGCGTGATGGAATCCGCCGTGGTCGGCGTGCCGCACCCGGATTTCGGCGAAACCGTGCTGGGCGTATTGGTGGCGGAACCGGGTGCGACGCCCGACCTGGACGCGATCCAGAAAGCCGCCTCGCAGAGGCTTGCGCGGTTCAAGCATCCCCGCAAGCTGATCGTGGTGGACGAGTTGCCGCGCAACACGATGGGCAAGGTGCAGAAGAACATCCTGCGCGACCGCTACAAAGACCTGTTCGCGCCCGCCTGACATGACTGATCGCTTCGGCACCGCCCCCGATGGCAGCCCGGTTCAGTGCGTGCAATTGCGCGCGGACTGGGGAAATGCGGCGGTGATGACCTGGGGCGCCAGCCTTCAGGACTTCCGGCTAAGCGCGGTCGATCGCAGCCTGCTCCTGGGCAGCCCTGACTTCGACGCCTATCCGCAGGCGATGCGCTATTACGGCGCCATTGTCGGCCCGGTGGCGAACCGCATCGCGGGCGGGCGCTTTACACTGAACGGGCAGGTTTGCGAGCTGGACCGCAACGAGGGCGGCGCCACCACACTGCATGGCGGATCAACGGGCCTCTCACAGCGGAACTGGCGGATCACCGAGGCGTCCGAAACCAGCGTGACGCTGGAGATCGACCATCCGTACGGGCTGGGCGGCTTTCCCGGCCCGATCGCGGTGTCGGCGACCTATGCGCTGCGCGACGAGGCCACGCTGGAAATCACGATTCGCGGGCAGGCGGCCGCGCCCTGCCTGTTCAACCCGGCGTTCCACGGATACTGGAACCTCGACGGCACGGCAGACCTGTCGCGCCACAGGCTGACGATCCATGCCGACCGTTACCTGCCCGTCGATGCGCGGATGATCCCGACCAACCCGGTGTCGCTGGACGGCAGCGACTTCGACCACCGCCAACCTCGCGCGCCGCATCCCGACGTCGATCACAACTTCTGCATCGCCGAAACGCGCGGGCCTCTGCGGCCCCACGCGGTGCTGGAGGCAGGTGGCATCCGGATGGACCTGCAATCGACCGAGCCGGGACTCCAGGTCTATTCCGCCGCCCGGATGGACACCGCGCCCTGGCCCGGCCACACGGGCCGCCCCTATGGCCACAACGCCGGGCTGGCGCTTGAACCGCAGGGCTGGCCCGACGCGCCGAACCGCGCCGATTTCCCCCCGGTCCGGCTGGAGCCCGGTGCGAACTATATCCAGCAAAGCCTGTTCCGCTTTTCTCGCACCGCCTGACGGCCCTTTTCCGCCTCATATCTTTGACAGCGAACAGTCGCGGGGCTTGATCCGGACCCGCAGAAGCTGTTGACCTGATGTCAAACAGCGGAAACAGTCATGTCATGGCCAGCGAATTCGACGATCAGGCCGCCTTGGCGGACAACGAGGACGGCGGCGAAAAGACCCAGCCGCCCGTTTCGGCCCTGCGTTTCGACACGCCGGCCGAGCTGTATGCCGGATTGCCCCGCGTCCGCGGCATGACCCAGCACCGCCCGCGCGAGGGCGAACGCAACATCGACTACCTGCAGCGCCTGCGCGGGTCCACCACGCCGGAAGAGGCGGTGACCTTCACCGCCTTCGCGCTGGTGCCCAAGATGGCGATCTGGTGGGGCTATGAATGCCTGCGCCTGTCGAGCGACGACCTGTCGGCGGCGGATCGCGAGCTGATGGAACTGGTGGCGACCTGGATGACCAACCCGGATTCGGAAAACCGCTTTCGCGCGATGCGCACCGCGCTTTACGCGAGGTCGCGCACGCCGCAGGTCTTCCTCGGGCTGGCGGTGGGCTGGTCCGGCGGGCCGATCGCGCCGAACGATCCGGCGCAGGTGCTGCTGCATCGCGCGCCACAGGCGATCAACTCGGCCGTCCTGTCCAGCCTCGCCCGGGCAGACATGAGCCAGCGCCCGGTCCGGCTGGCGCGCTTCATCGACCAGGCCGCGGCCTTGTTCCGGTTCTGAACAGACGACGGACCCTCGCCGGGAAAGGCCAACCCGGCGCCCGTCATGCACAACGAGCGGCGATGACACTTGTATTGAGAATCGAGAACTTCGACCAGCTGGACAACGGCGGACCCACCTGGATCCGGCTGGAGTATCATGGCGCCAGCGTCGGGCGACGCGGCGGGATGGACTGGGTCCTGCCCGACCCGTCCAAGACCATCTCGGGGCACCATTTCGACATCAGCTACCAGGACGGCGCCTACTGGATCACCGATGTCTCGACCAACGGCACCTATCCGCATGGCCAGCGCCACCGGCTGGCCGGGCCGCTGCGCCTCGGCGGGGGCGAACGCTTTGTCGTTGGGCATTACATCATCCTCGCCGAACTGCATGTCAGCAATCTTGCGCCCGAGCCCGAGCCGGAACCGATCCCGGTCGCGCCCGCGATGCCCTATGCGCCAGAGCCGCCCATGCCCATGGACGAGCCCGAAGACCCGTGGGACGCGGTAGGCGGCCCCCTCGACCCGGTCGAGACGAAGCAGCGCCCGGGCGGCCTGTCGCGCCCCCGGGTCGATGACGCGGGCAGCGCCTTCATCCCCGTGCAGCGCCCCGGCGTGCAGAGCGCCCCGACGCAGGGTGGCACTTCGGGCCTCCAGGTGCCGCGCTTTCCGCAGGGAGGCTTGCCTCGCCATTCCGGCATCCAGGCGCCGGAATGGACATGGGGGCCCGCCCCGTTGGAACCGTCCACGCCGCAACCGCCCTTCGTTCCCGAACCGCCGCCGGCACCGTCGGAACCGCCCTATGTGCCGCAGTCGATCCCGCAGGCGCCGGCACCGCCGAACGACCCATACGCCCGCGACCCCGCACCCGATCACCGCTCGATTCCGCCGCAGCCCCCCGCGGAACCCCGTGCGGTGCCGCAACCCTCGCTGGAACCCTACCGGCCCGCACCCCGCCCGCCCGAGGTTTCGGCCCCGCCTTACAGCCCACCTCCGGCACCGAGGCCGCGACCGGAGGCCGGGCAACCACAGGCGCCGCGCCCCGGTGTCGGCGGCGGCGATGCGCAGGCCGCGTTGCGCGCCTTTTGCGAGGGCGCCGGCCTCGACCCGTCACTGGCGGCAAACGCCAACAGCGCTGAGGTGATGTTCGACCTGGGCCGCAGCCTGCGCGGAGCGGTCGACGAGATCATGCTGATGCTGCGCTCGCGCGACGACGTGAAGGCCTTCACCCGTGGCGGCACCCGCACCATGCTGAGTGCGACGGCCAACAACCCGATGAAATTCCTGCCCGATAGCCTCGAGGCGCTGGAGGCGATGTTCTTTTCGCCGCGCCCCGGTTTCATGGACGGGCCCGAGGCCTTTGACGACGCGCTCAAGGACGTGCGCCTGCACCAGGAGGCGATCTTTCGCGCCCTGCAACCGGCGCTGCGCGAGGTGTTCAAGGGCCTGTCCCCGGACGAGATCGAGGCCGCCGCCGAAGGGTCGGGCAACCTGCTGGGCGGCGGGCGCAAGGGGCGTCACTGGGGACTGTATGTCGAACGCTGGGACGCCAAGGCACAGGTTGGCGAGAACGGCATCCTCGATGCGTTCCTCCAGGCCTTTGCCCGGACCTATGCGCAGGCCAGCGCCCGCGACGGCAGCGATGGCAAGAAAGGCTGAGGAGGCAAGGGCATGAAGATCGAACCCCTTCTGGAACCCGTCTCGGCCGAGGCGCCCTGCGGCGAGGACCTCAAGAAAAGCCGCGATGCGGGCTTCATGGACATCTACCTCGCCTCGAACGGGCGCCTGCCGAAACAGTATGTCATGCGCGGCGGGGTCGGGAACGAGGTCGGCGATACGTTGCTCGACCGGTCCGAGATCAACTTTCGCACCGAGGCAAAGTCGCTGGACGATCTGCTGCTGCGCAGCCGCGACCTGCGCTACCTCGTGCTGCGGGCGCAATGGGCAGCGCTGACCGCGAACCTGCCCGAACTGGCCGACACGATCGCGGCCTGCGCTGCGCTGCTAGAGACCTTCGGCCCGGCCGTGCAGCCGGAAAAGCCCGACGAACGCAAACGCGCCCTGAACGGGCTGAGCAACCTGCACACGATGGTCCTGCCGCTGCAATTCCATGGCCTGACCGGCACCACCGACGTGACCCTGCGCAAGATCCGCGTCGCGCGCGAGGAATCCACGCCGTTCAGTTTCGAGGAAGACATCAAGCTGCAACCGCTGCTGGATGCGCTGCGCTCCGAGGCGAATGCAAAGGCCGTCACGCAAACGCATGAACAACTCGTCCGGTTGCGCGACGGACTGACCCGACTGGCAGCAGCCTGCAAGTCAGAGGGCGGCGGCAATTTCACGCCCGACCTCTCGGGCGTCGCCGATACCGTCCGCCAGATGCTGGCCGCCATCTCGGAGGTCCGCAGCGACCTGCATGCCGCGGCACCCGAACCGCAGGCCGACGCCGGGCCCAGGGACGAGTCCAGGGCGGACGCGCCCGGCGACGCGCCGGCGGCCGCCCCGGCCAGGGTGGCCGACCTGCCCGGCCCCAAGGTCGTCAGCCAGGCCCATGCCCGTCGCCTGCTGGAGGCCTGCGAAGCCTATTACCGCCGCAACGAGCCCTCGTCGGCGGCGCTTCTGCTGGTCACGCAGGCGCGCCTGCTGATCGGCCGCCCGCTGATCGAGGCGATCGAGACCCTGATGCCGGAAAAGGCCGGTTCGGCGCGCATCAGCCTCGGCCCGGGCGGCTTCCTCCTGGGCATGGACCGGCTGCGGGGACTGACGAGCGCCGCCGACGAGGCGCAGGACGCGGCGCCAGAGCCCGATCCCGGCCCCGAAATCAGCGTGACCAGTTCGACCGAGGCCGCCGCGGCGCTGCGATCCGTCGAGGAGTGGTTCCGCGCCGTGGAACGGTCCAGCCCCGTGCCGATGCTGCTGGCGAGGGCGCGCGGATACCTGAACCGCGATTTCCAGTCGATCCTGGACGAGCTTCTGCCCGACCCCGAGGGATGAGGCGCGGCGCGGAGCACTTAGGGAATCCCTGACCCTACCCCTCAGGATCGTTGACTCAAGGTAAAATTGGCGGTTTCATTCCTTTAGATTGAGAAATTTCCGACTTCAGGAGTTACGCATGGCCGCCGATTCAGGGTCTGGATACATCAAGCGCAACCGGCCGCCGCGGGTCCAGATCGCCTATCAGGATCCCTATGACAGCGAAAAGATGGTCGAACTGCCGTTCGTCATGGGCGTCATGGCGGACCTGTCCGGTAACAACCCCGGCGTCGACAAGGAAGACGTGGGCGAACGCGAATTCCGCCCTGTCACCAAGAACACGCTCGACGATCTCATGGCCTCGGTCGAGCCCGGGCTCAGCCTGACGGTCGACAACCGCATCGACACCGAGGCCGGCGACAAGCTGGGCGTGGAACTGCGGTTCTCCAGCATGAAGGATCTCGAACCGACGCAGATTGCCCGGCAGGTTCCGGCGATGAAGAAGCTGCTGGAAGCGCGCGAGCACCTGGCAGAACTGAAGCGCTACCTGAACTCGAAGCCCAAGGCGCAGGCGCATGTCAAACGCCTTCTGGAAGACCCCGAGTTGCTGCGCGCGCTCGCCGGACCGGCCGACAAGGACGCGGAATAGGATCGCCCGGACGGGCACAGGGAGACGATAGACCATGGCGAACGATGCCCTGAAAGACCAGCAATCCACCGCGGCGAGCGTTCAGGAACAGGTCCGCGACCTGTCGGAATTCGCGGATATCCTCAAGCAGGAGATCAAGCCCCGCACCGACGAGGGCAAGAAGGCCGTCGACAGCGCCCTTGCCGCCCTGGTGGGAGAGGCGATGGCCGACCAGGTCGAGTTCGACGGCAACGTGCTGGCGCGCATCGACTCGATCCTCGCGCGGCTCGACAAGAAGCTGACCGACCAGACCAACGCGATCCTGCACGACCCGACCTTTCAGGAGTTCGAAAGCACCTGGCGCGGCCTGGCCTACACGCTGCGCAACTCGGAAACCGACGCCAGCCTTCAGGTCAAGGTGCTGAACATCTCCAAGGAAGAACTGTCGGACATGGCCATCGACTATGCCGACGACGACTGGGAACAGTCGCCGTTGCACAAGCTGGTCTATGAACAGAACCTCGGCACGCTGGGTGGCATGCCTTTCGGCACGCTGGTCGGCGACTACTATTTCGACCATGGCTCGGCCGACGTGAACACGCTGCGCTTCATGGGCAAGATCTCGGAGGCGTCGCTGGCGCCGTTCATTTCGGGCACGGCGCCGACTCTGTTCGGACGTGACAGCTGGAACGAACTGACCGAGATCCCCGACCTTGGGGAGTTGTTCATCAACGCCGAATACGCCCAGTGGAACAGCCTGCGCGACAGCGAGAACGCGCGGTTCCTCGCGATGGCCATGCCGCGCGCGATGGCGCGCCAGCCTTATGGCCCGGGCTCGACCTCGGTGGTCAAGGAGTTCGACTTCGTCGAGGAAACCGACGGCCACGAGGGCAACATGTATGGCTGGATGAACGCGGCCCACGCGATGGCCGTGAACATCAACCGCGCCTTCAAGGAACACGGCTGGACCGTGCGCATCCGCGGCGTCACCTCGGGCGGCGAGGTCACGAACCTGCCGATCCACCTTTTCGACAGCGGCGATGGCACCAAGGACATGAAGTGCCCGACCGAGATCTCGATCACCGACCGGCGCGAGGGCGAACTGTCGAAGGCCGGGATCATGGGTCTGATCCACCGCAAGAACACCGACAAGGCAGCCTTTATCGGCGCCCAGACACTGTACAAGCCCAAGCAGTATGTCGACGACGCGGCAACCGCATCCGACAACATGTCGTCGCGCCTGCCCTACATCTTCGCCGTCTCGCGCTTCAGCCATTATTTGAAGGCCATGGTGCGCGACAAGATCGGTCAAAGCCCCACCCGCGCCCAGCTGGAAAGCGATCTTCAGGCGTGGATCAACAAGTATGTGACCGGCAACCCCGAAAGCGCGACCGAGATGGAGAAGGCGAAGAAGCCGCTGGCCGGGGCCAAGGTGCAGGTGATCGAGGACGAATTGAACCCCGGTTACTACACCGGCAAGTTCTATCTGAAACCGCATTTCCAGATGGAGGGCATGGATATCGGGATGAGCCTGGTTTCCAAGCTGCCTGCCAAGTGAATTGATACTACCGTCCGAAGGACAGCAAAGGACGGGACAAGGCGCCAAGAGGAGAGTGAGCCATGGCAATTGATTGTTTTCTGAAGCTGGACAACGGAATCAAGGGCGAGTCGCAGGACGACAAGCACAAGGAATGGATCGATGTGCTCAGCTGGAGCTGGGGCATGAGCCAGTCCGGCACGACGCACATGGGCATGGGCGGCGGCGGCGGCAAGGTCGACGTCGCGGACATCGCCCTGACCAAGTATGTCGATGCCGCGACGCATGATCTGATCAAGCGCTGCTGCTCGGGCGAGCACATCAAGTCGGGCCAGCTGATCGTGCGCAAGGCCGGTGGATCGGCGCCGGTCGATTACCTCAAGATCGATATCGAGGACATCATGATCACCTCGTATCAGACCGGTGGCATGAAGGACGGGCTCGACCGCGTGCAGGAAAGCCTGACGCTGAACTTCCGCCGGTTCGAGGTGACCTACACCATGCAGGACGCCAAGGGCGGCCCGGGCCCCGAGAGCCAGGCCGGCTGGGAAGTCGCAGAGAACAAGCCCTGGAGCGCATGAGCGTCCCAAGGCAGGCCGCTTGAAACTGGGCATGGGGTGGTTCCGGCCACCCCCTGTCCGTGCCGACATTCGGCCCCGCGGGCGCGTCCAGTGCCGCGCCCGTCCGGCCACGCTGCAAGGGCGCGCGCATGGCAGAGAAGGACGTCGCAGAGACCGGCCCCGACCGCAGGCTCTGGCGCAAGGAAGATCGCGCCAAGGTCTCGATCATGCAGATCTTCCGCTCGCGCTATGACGAGAACCGCCCGCTGGACGGCGACACGACGATCACGCCGCGTATCCGGCTGGCCGACGGCGTGACAGAGGAGCAACTGCGCGATCACATCGAGGCCGATCTCAGCGCGCTTTTGTCCACGGTCCGGCTGGATGCATGCTATCAACTGAAGGAAACCGACGAGGGGCGCACGCCCACCCGGTTCGAGGCCAAGACCCCCTGGGACAAGACCTATCCCGAGCTGGCCCGCTCGATCCTGAACTACGGGTTCTGCGATCTCAGCGACATCACCCAGCACGACTTGCAGAAACAGGACATCGTCAAGCTGATCCGCCAATCCCTGGTCGACCACGAACCGCGTCTGCTGGCCGATTCGATCCGCATCAAGGTGACGACCGAGGATGGCGGCCGCGCCCAGCGCCTGTCCCTGTTCGTCGAGGCCGACCTGATGGGCGATCCCGTGGACATCCCGCTGGATTTCGATGCCGAGGTCGATCTCGGCGCCGGCAAGCTGCGCATGTCCAAGCTGCGGGTGCAGATGTGAAGAAGGCCTTTCGAGACGCCTATAACCGCGAACTGGCCCTGCTGCGCGAGCGGGCCGCCGAATTCGCCCGCGACTATCCCGGCCTTGCCGACCGGCTGGGCGGGCTGCTGGAGGAGAACCTCGATCCGACGGTCGCCGGCCTGCTGGAGGGCAGCGCCTTTCTGGCCGCCCGCGTCCAGCTGAAGCTGGAGGAGGAATTCCGCGGCTTCACGCGCGAGATGCTGGACCAGCTCCTGCCCGGCCTGATGGAGCCCGTGCCCCCCGCGATGATGGTCGTGGCCCGCCCTCCCCACGCCGATGCCGACCTGGTCAACGGCGTGCACTTCAAGCGCGGCGACCTGATCGAGGCAGTCTATCGTGTCGAGGAAAAGCGCGTCCCGGTGCGGTTTTCCCTCTGCGCGCCGCTCAGCCTGTGGCCGCTGGCGCTGACCGAGTTGCGCTACCTGACGACCAAGGGACAGATCGGTGTCTACCGCCCGGAGGTGCTGGACAAGGCGCGCGCCGGCCTGATGCTGGAACTGGCGCGCGTCGGCCTGACCGGCGAGGCTGACGACAGCGCGCCCCTGACAGACCTGCGCGCCGATGCGCTGACCTTTCATTTCGCCGGTCCGATGGAAGAGGCGGTGCCGCTGTATGAACAGATCCACGCCCGCCGCCTGCGCGTCACGCTACGCTGGGATGGCGGGCAGGGCATGGTGCACCAGACCCTGCCGCCCGACGCGATCGAGGCCGTGGGGTTCGGCCCGCGCGAGGGGCTGTGTCCGCAGGACGCCATCCGCACCGACCTGGACACAGAAGACGAGGCCCTGCTGCCCCGCGACGACCGGCTGTTCCGTGGCTTTGCCCTGCTGCGCGAGGCCTTCATCTATCCGCGCCGTCTGCTCGGCTTTCGCATCAAGGGCCTGCGCGAGATCTGGCCACGCCTCCGCGCCGCCCGCGTTCAGATCGTGGTCGAGTTCGACGCGCTCGACCACCGCCTGCAATCGCAGCTGGAAGCCTCTGATATCGTGCTGCATGCCGCGCCCGCGGTGAACCTGTTCATCGAGGATGCCAGCCCGAAGCGGCTGGACCGGGCCTCGTACGAGTTCAACATCACGCCGCTGTCCAGCCCGCTGACGCACTATGAATTCCACCGCGTCACCGACATCTGGGCGCATTACCAGGGCGCCCAGACCCGCCGCCGGGTGAACCCGCTCTACGGCCTGCCGGAAGGGGCGGAAAACCCGCGTCATGCGTTGTATTTCACCCAGCGCCGCAAGCCCCGACGCCGCACCGAAAGCGAGATCCGGCAGGGCGTCTCGCGCGAGCAATACCTTGGCACGGAAACCTTCGTCTCGCTCTACGAGCCGCCGGGCAGCGGCACGGTGCAACGGCTCGAGGCGCGCGGCTGGTGTTCCAACCGCCATCTCGCCGATCCGCGATCCAAGGTGATCCGGCAGGGACGCGACGATTTCTATTTCTGCGACCAGCGGGAAATCGCGCTGGCCTGTTTCGATGGCCCGACCCAGCCGCGCGACTCGCTGGCCGATCTCGAAAGCGGCGCACCGCACCGCACCCGCGCGGGCGACATCTATTGGCGGCTTTTGAGCCACCTGTCGCTGAACGCCTATGGCGTGACCGGCAGACCCGGCGCTGCCCCCGCCGCCGCGCTGCGCGAGATGCTGATGCTCTTCGCCGACCTGTCCGACAGCGTGACCGAAACCCAGATCGCCGGCATCCAGGACATGACGACAGAGCCCGAGACGGGTTCCATCCCGCATCCCGAAGGCTACCTGACCGCCCGCGGCCTGCGCATCACCGTGACCTTCGATGAAGAGGCGTTCGACGGATCGGGGATCATGCTGCTTGGCACGGTGCTGGATCGGTTCTTTGCCGATTACGCGGCGGTCAACAGTTTCACGCGGACGGTGATCCGCAGCCTGCAACGGGGCGAGGTGCATGCCTTTCCCCGCCGGCTCGGCAACGGGCGCGTGTTGTGAGCGGCGATGACGACATGATCTGGCCGGGCGAGGCACCCGCGCCCGAGGACGACGACAAGACCGTCATCCTGCCAATGCCGGTGCTGCCCGACCCACCCGTCGCGCCGACATCGGGCACACCCGAGGATGAAGGGCCCGAGGACCCCTTGTTCCTGCACGGCTTTGCCGGGCTCTTGCGGCAGGCCGCGCGGCACATGGGCGACGGCCCGCTGCATCCCGCGACGCTGGCGCGCCTGGCCACCGACACCGCATCGCTGCATCGTTATCCCGAACGCGCCCTACCCACGCCCGACCTGCGCGCGCTCTATGAATCGCTGATCGCCGATACTGACGATCTGGCGGAACCGATCTATGTCCCGCCCCTGCCCGAAAAGACGCCCGACCGCGAGGCGCAGGAACGCGCGGCGCGCGGCATCGGCCTGTTCGCGCTGCTGCGGCATTACGAACGCCACGCCGGCGACAAGCCGCGGATCGGACGAAACCTGCGCCTGCGCGATGCGCTGGTGGCGCTGGGCCAGGACCCGTTCCTGATGACGCCCGCGGGCGACCTGGCGCGGTTCGATCCCGGCGCCGCCCCGCCGATGGTGCGGGCGCAGGTCCTGGGCTTCTTCGGCCCCTTCGGCGCCCTGCCGCTGAACTGGAGCGAGGAGATCGCGCGCTGGTTCCGCAACGGGGACGAGGCCTTTACCGCCTTTGCGGACATCTTCACCGCCCGCTTCCAGGAGTTGTTCTTTCGCACCTGGTCGGACGCCCATGCGATCACACAGTTCGATCACCCGACCGATGACCGGTTCAGGACCTACCTTCTGTCGGTCATGGGTAACGGCACGGCGGCGATGCGCGACCGCGACGGCCTGCCCGACACGCTGCGCGCGGGCATGGCCGGGCTGGCGGCGGGCGCGGTCAAGAGCCCGGTGCGCCTGCAACAGATGCTCTCGCGGCATTTCCGCGGCAAGGCGCAGGTCGATATCGAGGAGATGGTGCCCAGCTGGCTGGAGTTCGAGTCCGACGCACAGAACCGTCTCGGGATGCGCTCGGCCACGCTGGGGCGCGACATGTTCCTGGGCGCGCGGGTTCGGTCGGTGTCGGAACGCATCCGCCTGCACCTGCATGTCGCGCGGATCGAGGACTACTTCAACTTCCTCCCCGGCAAGCCGGATCACGAGCATCTACGCGCCATCGTCTTCTGGTATCTCGGCCTCGCCTTCGAGGTCGAGCTGGTGCTCTGGCTGCCGCGCCCACAGATCAGCCCCGCCGTTCTGGGCAAGACCGCGCAGCTGGGCTGGATGGCCTGCATCGCGCCGCAGCCGGGAAACCCGGATCACCTGGTTCGGGCCACCGCCTTCGTTTTGAAACCGCCCCCGCCCGACGATGGCGAGGGCGCCGCATTCGACCGGGCGGCCTGACACGCCCGGCATACCCAAGGACGACAGGGACATGCAGACCATTCCGATCACCACATTCGTCTACAAGATGAACAAGGTGGGGTTTTCCGCCTTCGAGGGTGCGATCCGCCGCGCGCGCGACGACGACCGCAGCGAATACGTGGAACTCGGCCACTGGCTGTTCGAGGCGCTGTCAGATCAGGACAGCGACCTCTCCGCCACGCTGCGCGGCATGGGCCATGACCGGGGCACCGTGCTCAAGGACATCGCCGACGCGCTGCGACGCTTGCCGAAACGCGAAGGCGGCAAGCCCGGGATTTCCTCTGTCATGCGCGATGCGTTCGAGGCGGGATGGGTGCAGGCCACGCTGACCTTCGGCGAGGTGCAGTTGCGCAGCGGCCATATCCTTGTCGCCGCCCTGTCCGACCCGCGCCTGCGCAACGAACTGGAGGGCTACAGTCCCGTCTTTGCCCGGCTCGACCCCGAACAGATCGCCGCCGAGGCGCAGAGCCTGTGGAAGGAGACGATCGAGAACACGACCCGCCCACAGGACGCAGGCGACCCCGGTGCACCGCGTGCCGCGCAGGGCTCGGGCGCGCTGGATCGCTTTGCCGTCGACATGACGGCGCAGGCGCAGGCGGGCAAGTTCGACCGCATCGTCGGCCGCGACGACGAGATCCGGCAGGTAATCGACGTTCTGCTGCGCCGCCGCCAGAACAACCCGATCCTGACGGGCGAGGCCGGGGTAGGCAAGACGGCGGTGGTCGAGGGCTTTGCCCAGCGCCTGGCCGAGGGCACCGTGCCGCCCAAGCTGCACGGCACGAAACTCTACATGCTGGACATCCAGGCGATGCAGGCCGGTGCGTCCATGAAGGGCGAGTTCGAGCAGCGGCTGAAATCGGTGATCGACGACGTGCAGGCCAGCGCCACACCGATCATCCTGTTCATCGACGAGGCGCATACGTTGATCGGCGCGGGCGGCGCCGCCGGAACGGGCGACGCCGCGAACCTGCTGAAACCGGCCCTGGCGCGCGGCACGCTGCGGACCATCGCGGCGACGACATGGAGCGAGTACCGCCAGTATTTCGAAAAGGACCCGGCCCTGACCCGCCGTTTCCAGCCCGTCACAGTGGATGAGCCCAGCGTGGATCGCTGCTGCTACATGCTGCGCGGCGTCATGGGCCCGATGGAGGCGCATCACAACGTGCGGATTTCCGACGAGGCCATCGTCGCCGCCGTGTCGCTGTCGCACCGCTATATCCCCGCGCGGCAACTACCGGACAAGGCGGTGTCGCTACTCGACACCGCCTGCGCCCGCGTCGCCGTCAGCCAGGCAGCACTGCCCGCCCGGATCGAGGACACGCGCGAGGCCATCGCCGCGCTGGATGCCGAGATCATGGCCAAGCAGGCCGAACGCGACCTCGGCGAGACCAACGAGGACCGCATCGCCGAAGCGCAGGCGGAAAAGTCGGAACTGGAGGTGAAGCTCGCCGATTTGGAGGCCAGCCACGCCCGCGAAAAGGCGCTGGTCGACCAGGTGATCGCCCTGCGCAAGGCCATCGCCGTGGCCGAGGGCCGGGCGCCCGAGGCCGTAGCCGATGCCCGGCCCGCCGAGCAGGAAGAGGCCGCCGACGCGCTGGCCGAGGCCCAGGGCGACAGCACCGACCCGGAAAAGGCGCGCGCAGAAATGCGCGCCGTCATGGCCGATCTCGAAGCCGGCAATCCGGACGACCGCATGGTTTACGCCCATGTCGACGCACAAGCGGTGGCCAGCGTCATCAGCGACTGGACCGGTATCCCGGCGGGCCGGATGGTGCAGGACGAATTGCAGGCGGTTCTGAACCTGTCGGACCACCTGCGAGAGCGCGTCATCGGCCAGGACCACGGGCTTAAAGCCATCGCCAAGCGGATCGAGACGAACCGCGCGGGGCTCTCGAACCCCGAGAAACCCATCGGCGTCTTCATGCTCTGCGGCCCGTCGGGCGTCGGCAAGACGGAAACCGCGCTGGCACTGGCCGAGCAGCTGTATGGCGGGCAGGACAACGTCATCACCATCAACATGAGCGAATACCAGGAGGCGCATACCGTCTCGCTGCTCAAAGGCGCGCCTCCGGGCTATGTCGGCTTTGGCGAGGGCGGGCGGCTGACTGAGGCGGTGCGGCGCAAGCCCTACTCGGTCGTGTTGCTGGACGAGGTCGAAAAGGCGCACCCGGACGTGCACGAGCTGTTCTTCCAGGTTTTCGACAAGGGCGTGATGGAGGACGGCAACGGCCGCCGGATCGATTTCCGCAACACGCTGATCCTGCTCACGTCCAACGTCGGCACGGATGTCATCATGGACATGGCCGAAAGCGGCGAGAAAGAGGTGGGTGTCGACGCGCTGGAAGCGGCACTGAAGCCCGAGCAACTGCGCGTCTTCCCGCCCGCGCTGCTGGGCCGGATCGTCTCGATCCCCTATTTCCCGCTGTCGAAAGAGGTGCTGGGCGGCATCGCCCGTCTGAAACTGGGTTCTGTCGCGCGGCGGCTGAAAA
Source organism: Thetidibacter halocola (assembly GCF_018224955.1). Classification (GTDB taxonomy): domain Bacteria; phylum Pseudomonadota; class Alphaproteobacteria; order Rhodobacterales; family Rhodobacteraceae; genus Thetidibacter; species Thetidibacter halocola. Next base: position 237,206 of record NZ_JAGTUU010000002.1, on the reverse strand, counting down.
CGGCGCATGACGCGGCGCTGGTTTATGACGACGCGGTGATCGACCACATCGTCAGCCTCTGCCGCGACCCGGATTCGGGCGGGCGGATGATCGACAACGTCATCACGAACTCCATCCTCCCCGAGATGTCACGCCAGGTTCTGGGCCGCATGGTCAGCGGAGAGGCGCTGCGCGAGGTCAAGGTTTCGGTGACGGACGGGGTGTTCGGGTATGAGTTTGGGTAACCCTGCATTGGAGGTTTAGGAACAATGTCCAATTCTGACATGATGGAATGGATCGAAGTCACGAAATTCCAGAGAAAGATTGGTGCAATCGGTTTTCTCGAGGGTAAGGCCGTCGCGGTTGTCGCCTACTACGACGATCGCGATGGAAACATGGACGGCAAGGTATCCATCGGTGAGCGGATTGCATCCTTCGTTTCGCCCATCAGCATCGAAGGCTCGGCTGTCACCGAGGTCGCCATGTCCGCACGCTTTGACATGGATGTTATCGAGAGGGATGCATCCTTCGGAAACATGGCCGTCAACATGTGGCTGAATTTCGCGCGCGGCCTCGTCCTCGACGGTATTTATGCCGTCTATTTCTCACGCGGAATCAAGACGGTTGGCAAAGGGGTCGCGTCCACCATCACGAAGAACGCAGTCAAGGAGTTCGTCATCCGCAAGGGTTTCGAGAAAGCGGTCAAGGAAGCCTTCCAGGAAGCAGTGAACCGTTGAGCTGCAGGGCACGACGTTCCAAGGGAAATCAGGCTTGCGCGGCAACAACGAACGTCACGGCCAAAGCGTGCTGACAACGATTGACGGTTGTTGAACGCAGCCAGGTCTTTGGCCGCCTCAACCGAGCCCGCTAGACCCCCTCCAACACCGCATCCACCGCTTCCCTGAACGCCTTCGCCTCCGCCGACACCACCACCGGCGCGGCAACAGGCCCGTTCGTCACCGCGACCGCGCCTTTCTTGCCCGACATCTTGCGGTCCGACCATGCCACCATGTCGGCCACCGTCATGTTGCGCAGGAAGGGGTTGGCGTTGACCACGCCCGCGCCCATGACCTCCAACACAGAAGCATTGGGATCGGCGCCCAGCGCCGTCGCAGCCCCGGCAGGTCCCAGGAAATGCGCGAGATACAGCGTGCCGGCGCGGATCGGGCGGCCCCGAGCGCGCAGGAAAGACTCGTTCTCGCGGGCGAGGTTGCGCACCATCTCACGGCTCAGCGCCGGGTCGAAGCGCAGGTTCAGCAACTCGGCCTGCGACATGCTGCGGAACAGGTCGGGCCGGTAGTCGCGCATCATCCGCAGCCAGGTCGAGTTGATGAACTGCCCCAGACCGGTTGCCGAGGACAGCGGGTTCTTGGCCGTGGCGTTGCCGCCGCTCTCGACCTTGATGATCTGGTTGACCAGCGCCTCGACTGCCTCGCTGCCCGCCTGCCCGCCATCGGATACCACCCCCACCGCCCGCCAGGTCAGCGGATCGACCGGCGCACCGGCGATGTGCAATTCGAAATGCAGGTGCGGGCCGGTGGAGCGACCCGTCGTACCGACGAACCCGATCACCTGCCCGGCCTGCACCGCCTGCCCCTGCTTCAGCCCCTCGGCAAAGGCGTTCAGGTGGGCATAGCGCGTCTGCGCCCCGTCGGCATGGTCGATATAGACCACGTTTCCATAGGCCCCGCCGTCGCCGACGAAACGAGCCGTCCCGGCCAGAGCGGCGCCCACCGGCGTGCCCGTCGGCGCCGCCCAGTCGACGCCGTTGTGGTTGCGCACCTGTTTCAGGATCGGGTGATGCCGCGGGCCAAAGCCCGAGGTCTTGACCCCCTTGACCGGCACCACCATGCCACCGCCCAGCCCGCCGACAGCGCCGCCACCGCCCCGCCCGGAAAAGTCGAAACAGGCGAACCCGCCCCGGTTCGGCAGCGGCAGGACGTAACAGGGCATCTCGCCAGACGGCCCTTCGAGACCGGCGAACAGGATCTGGCCCACGCCCTGCCCTTCCGACCCCGGCTCTGACGCATAGAGCAGGGTCAGACGGTCGCCCGGATTGGCGAAACGGTCTAAATCGTAGGGCTTCGACAACGCGACGATCAGCTCGCCCACCAGACGCGTCGAGAGCCCGGCTGACAACCCGGCGGAATAGACCGCGTCGATCAGGCGGATATCGGTGCGCGTCGCCTTTTCCTGACGCATCCGCCCGGCATGGTTCAGCAGGTTGTCGGCGAACCACGGATCGGCGCCGGGCTCGTACCGGCCGAACCCCGTCTGCACCAGCGTGCCGAGATACCCCTCCAGCCGGTAGAGCGACATCTGCAACAACACGCGCCCCTCGGGGTCGGGGCGGCTGCGCAGCGCCAGCACGGCGCCCGCATCCAGCGTGGCGGGCGCGGCGATCAGGCGGGCGGCGGCGGCGGTGATCTCGGTCGCGGCCTCGGGCGAAAACCCCGCCTCGACCACCAGTTCGGCCAACTGGCGCTCGTGGGTGACTGCGATGATGTCATCCTCGTACAGCGCGCTGCGCCGTTCCTCACGCAGGGCCAGCGCGGTGCTGGTGGTGTTTTCGATCCGAGTCTCGACATAGACGGCGGTGCCCGCCTCGGCACCTGTCTGCACATCGGCATCGGCGTCGGCGGAGATGAAATCGCCCCAACTGCTGTCCTCGGCCACGGCGATCGTTGTGCCCGCATCCACCGGCGCCTGTGGCAGCGCGGGAAGGCCCTGCTGCATTGCGGCGATGCCCTGGCTGCGCTGTGCCTGGAAAAGGGCGAAATCCGCGCTGCTGGAGGGCAGGACCACCTGCACCCGCTGATCCCGCGCGATCAATTCGCTGCGCAGTACGGTCAGCCGCTCTGGCCCGGGCAGGCCGACGCGGGCGGGCTCGAACCCCTCGGCGGGGCCGGGCAGGCTGCGGGTCTGGCCGGCATCGCCCTCGCCCAGCCGCAGGATCATCGGATCGGTCTGGATGTCGGCCGAGGGCAGCGGCGCCAGCCGTTCGATCCCGACGCTGTCAGCCTCTTCGGTCTGGATCATCGCGAAATCGTCATCCGGCAGATCGGCCTCGGGCGCGCCACGGCCCAGCACCAGCCAACCGCCCAGGCCCGCCGAGACCACGATCGCCGCAAGCGCGATCCCGCGCCGGATCCGCCTCTGGCGCTGGCGCCGCCGCGCGGTCGCGCCGCTGTTGCGAAAGGCTGGGTCGACCTCGATTGCCATGCCCGGACGCCGCGCCCCGCCCGTTAGCGCGACACGCCGATACCGACGCCGCCGAAGGTCAGGCTCAGGCCGGTACGCGGCGCCGGTTGCGGCGCAGGGGCCGGAGTGGGAGCCGGTGTGCGGGTGGCGGTGGTCTGTCGCGGTGGCGTCGACCGCGTCGAGTTGGTGCGGGCAGGCTGCGTCACCCGCGCCGGGGCGGCAACGGGCGCCGGACAGCGGATGTCGTCCCGCTGGACGATCTGGCGGAACAGAGCCATGTCTGCGGTCAGCGTCACCGGATCCTGACCGAGCTCATCGAAATACCGCCGCGCCGCCGAAACAGAGCCATTGCCCCATTGCCCGTCGATCCGCAGGCTGTAGCACCCCATCAGCTGCAATTCCTCCTGAAGCGCAAAGGCCAGCCGTGCATCGGGAGGATCGAACACCCCCGCCTCCAGCAGGGAGGCGAACAGGTCCGGGTTCTGATCGCGCACCGCGCGCCGCGCCTCGCGGTCGTCCCAGGCGATGATCGGCACCGGGTCGTCAGGTTTCGACAGGACCTGGCCCGGTTCATTAACCCCCTCGATCAACCCCACAAGGACCGAGGGCTGAGGCAAGCCGCTGGTCAGCGGCATCACTGCCCGCCGCGCCGGCGGCACCTGGGCAAAAACCACCGCCTGCACATCGGGCGCGAGGGCGGTCGCGGGCGGCGGGGGAAGTTCGACCGGCAGCAACAAGGGCCCGTCCTGCGCCGTCACCGCGGCGGGCAGGGCGATCAGCAGGGCGAGAGCGGCCTTGCGCATGGGATCCTTCCTTGTTGCAGGGGCGGAGCGAACCGCCCCGGCCGGTCACCGCAAGCCGATGCCGACCCCGAATTTCGTCGTGGGCTTGGCAGCCGGTTTCGGCTCTGCCCGTGTCACGACCGGCTTCGGCGCGGGCTTGGGTGTTGCACGGCTGCCGGTGTTCGCGCGGTTGGTGACTGCCGGGCGCGGCGTACGCACCGTCGCCGCAGCGACCACCGGGCATTCGACGTCGTCCCGCCGCACAAAGGTGCGGAACAGGTCAAAGGTCGGCTCCAGCGCGGGCTGTGGCATGTCCGCGGCGTCAAAATAGCGTTTGACACCATCTTGCGACCCCTTACCCCAATCGCCGTCGATACCCCGATTGTAGCACTGCATCCGGGTCAGTTCGGTCTGCAACGCGACCACCAGTTCGCCCTGTGGCGGATCGAAGGCGCCACCATCGACCAGCGTCTGGAACAGCGCGGCATTCTCGGCCCGCAGCAGACGGCGCGTGTCAAGATCGTTCCAGGTGATCGAGGGCTGCCTGTCATCCTCGGCGGGCGGCGGGGCGTCATCTTTCAGCGCGGCATCGGTCAGACCGGGCACCAGGCCCACCATGATCGATGGCTGCGGCAGACCAGAGGTCAGGGGTTGCGCCACCAACTGCGTCGCGGGCAGCGATGCAAACACGATCACCGCCTCGCCTTGCGTCGGGTCGGCGAGGTCAGGCTCTGGCGGCGGCAGCTCGACCGGCAACAGAAGCGGACCAGCCGACGCCTCGGCGACAGGCAGGATCTGCGCGCTCGCCGGTTCGCGCGGCGCACCCAGCAGCAGCGGCCCTGCATCGGCGCCGACGCGCGGAAAACCGTCGAGCAGAGCCAAAACATCCTGTCCGGCCAGGTTCTGCCCGGACAACGTCGCCAGCCGGTCGGTCAGGCGCGCACCGTCACCGGGGCAGGCGCCGTCAGGCGACGCGCTGGCAACGACCGTCACGGCCAGCCCCTCGGGCGGTTGCGGAACCACGGGAGAGGATGGGTCTGCCGCGCGCTTGGCGCAATTCTCCAGCAGGATCACCAGGTCTTGCGTGCCTCCCTCGGCCAGCGCGGTCAGCACCGCCTCCATCGGCAGCGACCCTTCCGCCAGCCGCAGCCGCCCTGCATCGCCGGGACCGGCATGGTAGAGAAGGACACGCGGCGCGCCCTGCGCGGCCGCGAGGCCCGCCTCGAACGCTGCGGGATCGCTGTCGCGCAGCATGGCGCGCGGTTCTACGCCGCCCTGTTCCAGGAAGGCACCGGCATGAAAGGCATCGGAAAACGCGCTTTGCGCGCCCGGCCCGGACTGGCCGGAGACAAGAGCAACCCATGCTTCCGTCGGCTGGGCGTGCACCGACGCAGCGGAAAGACCGACAAGGAGGACAAAGGGCGCAAGACCGCGCATGGAACACCTATCGAACAACGCAATGACCTTGGCCGCATCATAGCCCGACTGGCTCTGCATGTTGAGTCATACTTACCCGACCCGAGCAACGGATCACGACGGCGGGTAGATGAACAGCGTCCAGCGCTCGCTTTTCAGCGTGTCGACCTCGTGGAACCGCGCCTCGAGATAGCCGCGCACCAGGCAATCCGCCTCTCCGACAATGTCGAATCGGTTCGGCGCAAGGCACATCGGCACCGACCCGGACAGCACCACGTTGCCGAAAACGTCCTGCGCAAAGACATAGACAAAGCGCACGTCCAGCTGCTCCTGGATGACGTTGGCGCACTGGTTCGGTCCCACCGTCCACCAGCCCGCGGTGGCGAAGGCATCATACCGGAACCGGCCGATCGCGATGTTGAGGACGTTAAGCGTCTGGTTGCACACAGCGAACTGCGCTCGCGCCTCGGAGGGCGCCGCGACGGACAGCGCGCAAAGCGCAGCCGCAAGCACGAACTTCCACGGTCGGTTGAGCGAATCGGTGGGTTTTCGCCGATCTGGCGCCAAAGTCATCTTTTCGCCACTTTTCCGCCTGAACGTGGAGTCGAACTGTGATAGGGTCTTCTCATGATCAAACTCGTGTCAACAGCCATCGCCGCCACCGGCCTTTCCGTCCTCGCAGGGTTCGCCCTGTTCTCGGGACACGGGGCCATTGCGCACGGCGCTCTCCTGCCCGACCAACCTTTTGTGTCGTCGTCGGCGCTCGCGCCCGCGGCACTGGTTCAGGCCGACGTTGTGACGCCGACGCCGGCGGTTTCGCTGGCCGGTCTCGTGGCGCCCGTGACAGTCGCGGGGCAGTCTCATGCCCCGTCCACCTCGCCGCGCCCGGAACAGCGCCCGATCCTGGTGGCAGAAGCAACCGACCTGTTCGACGAGCAGCGGACCGAGTTCTCGATCGAACGGCTCTTTGGCGAGCCTGGTCGCAACGCCGGAACTGAGGGCGGATCGAACGTGACCACGCCACGCATCGTGCGCGCCACCCAGCCCGCGACGCCGGACAACCAGCAGGCCGCCCGCAAGAAGCTGTTCCTGCCCTACATGATCGGCATCGCCCGGTAAGGGCGACACGCCCGACAAGGGCTCGATTCCCTGTTGACTCGCAAGGCCGCTTTCTAACCAATGGTTGAAAATGGCTTTGAATTCATTGGACAGGGGAACCCATGGCTTTTGATCGCTTGGCATGTCTGATTGCCATTGCTCTTCTGTCGACCGGCACCGCCCAGTCGCAAGAAGCGAACTCTTTCGAGCTTGAACTCAACAAGGCCACGGATACCGAAACGAACGACGGGCCGGCCTGCAGCATCGTGTTCCGCGCGACGAACAGCTCGACGACGGGGCTGGAGTCCGTCTCGCATGTGGTATCGATCGAAGACGCGAACCGGGAATTCAAACGGTCACTGCTGCTGGATTTTGGGGCCTTCGACGAGAAGGACACCCGCTATCTCCAGTTCCTGGTGCCACAGACGACATGCGCGGATATCAGTGGCATCGTCGTCGACAAGGTCGAGTCCTGCATCGAGAGCGGCACCAAGGCGACGATGGATCACTGCAAGAAAAACCTCTCCTCACGCACAGCCATCCGCTTTTACGACTGACCCCGCGCGGCGCCATGCGCCCGCCGCCCCAGGAGGTAGGAATGGACTCCCTTCGCATGCAAGCGTTCGATCCCCTGACGCTCGCTGTCTTTGCCGCGCTCGGCTTTCTGTCGGTGCTGGCGATCACCGTGGCGCTGTTCAAGTCGATCCAGTTCGCGCGCCTCGGTGTGGGAAAACGCAGGCGCGCCGAAGAGATCCTGGACAACTGGCTGTCCGGCCGCGCCGACGAGGCGGTGCGCATGGCCACGCAGCGCAAGTCGGTGCTGGCGCGCATCCTGCAGGCGGTGTTCTCCGGCGTGCAGGCCAAGCCGAACGACACCACCTATGCCGAGGAACTGGGGCGCCAGACCGCCATCATCGAACTGGCGCAGATGACCGACCGCCTGCGCACGCTGGACATGGTGGTGCAGGCGGCGCCGATGCTGGGGCTGCTGGGCACCGTGATCGGCATGATCGACGCCTTCTCGGCGCTGGCGGCTTCGGAGGGAGCGGTCGACCCGACCACGCTGGCCGGCGGCATCTGGACCGCACTGACCACCACGGCGCTGGGGCTGGCCATCGCGCTAGTTACTTTCTTCATCGCCAACTGGTTCGAATCCCGCATCGACCGGGAACGCAACCTGATCGAGACGGTGATCTCGGCGGCGATCCACGGGCGGCTGGACCCGTCAGCCACCGCCAAGCTGCGCTGACCGGGGCGGGGTCGTGGCCGCCTCGAAGCTTCAGTTGCCCGAGCGCAAGCGCACCTATCGCTTCGCGCTGACGCCTCTCGCCGATGCGATGTTTCAGTTGCTGATCTTCTTCATGCTGTCCTCCAGCCTGACACCCTATTCCATGCTGACCCTGCAAACCGCGCCCGAGATGCCGGATGAGGCCGCCGCCGCCATTTCCGCCCCGGGGCCGGGCCCGGGGGCGCCGGCGCCGTCCGGCGCGCTCGAGATCTGGCGCGTGGACCGCGACGTGATCATCGCCAACGGCCAGAGGCTGACCTTCGACCAGCTCGACCCGCTGGCCGAGGCGTTGGGCACCACGGGCCGGCCGGCGCAGGTCGTGCTGATCGTCCTTCCCGGAGCGCGGGTTCAGGATGTGTCGACCGTTCTGGCGCGGCTGCAACGCGCCGACGTGATGTCGTTGCAGGTCTCGCGGGGAGAGGGCTGATGGCCGTCCGTCGCCTGCTGCCGCCGCGCGTCGCCAAGGTGCAGCCCGACGTTTCGCTGGCCATCGTCAACATTGTCCTTCTGTTGATCTTCTTCTTTCTCGCCAGCGGTTCGCTGACCTCGGCGCCGACCAACACGGTCGAGGTATCGGAAACCTTCGACCTGCCGATCGAGCAGTTGCCGCAACCGATCCTGATCGTCGAGGACGAAACCGCACTGTCGCTGAACGGTGATCCCGTCACGATCGGAGAAGTTCCGGGAAGGCTCGGGGCGGGCAGCGTGCTGCATGTCCTGATCGCCCGCGACGCGCCCGCGCACCGTCTGCTGGCCCTGCTGGACGATCCCGCGCTGGACCCGTTCGAGATCCGCCTTGTCACCATCCACCGGCGGAGCGCGCCATGAGCTTCCTGCCCTATGGCGAAAGCGGCCCGCTCAGCTGGAGCATCGCCACCGGGGTGTCGGTCTTGCTGCACGTGGTGGCGGCGGCGGGAATCGTGACGGCGATGCAGGGCTTCATAGCAGCGATCGAGACGCCCGAGACGCGCCCCGATTTCGTGATTTCGCTGGTGCCGCTGGATGCCGACACGCTGATCGAGCTAATTGACGGGGTCGACGCCCCGGTCGAATCCGAAGGCACGCCCGTGCCCGATGTGCCCGAGCCCGTCGAGCCGGAACCTGTGGAACAGGAGGCGGTGGAACCCGATCCGGTCGAGCCCGAGACTCCCGAAACCGCCGAGGCCGAGCCGATCGCACCAGAGACGTCCGAGGAATCCGCCGAACCGGTCATCCCCGAAGACATGGTCGCAGTCGAGGGCGAGCCGCTACCACCAGAGACCGCAGACCCCGACCAGCCCGACGCGCCAGAGGCCGCCGAGGCGATCGCGGCCGACCTGCAAACGTCAGAGGCCGTCGCCCCCGACACACCCGAGGCACCCCCCGCCGAACCGCTGACCCCGGACACCGCCGAGGCGGCGACCGTCGCGCCCCCCGATGCCGCCGGAGCGATCGCTGCCGAACCGGTGGCGCCTGCCGTCGCCCCCGAAGCCGGTCCGATCCTCGAGCCGATCGACACCGGGCCGCTGCTTGCCGATGATGCCGGGTCGGGGCTGGCTGCGCCGATTCCGGGCGACACCCCGCTGCCCGGCGCCATCGACCCTGTCGCGCCGCGCGATGGCGCCACCGTCGCGGCGACCGCCGTGCCCGTCGAGCCCTCGACGCCCGAGATCGCCGCGCTGCCCGGCACGGCGACCTCTGCAACGCCGGAACCCGATCAACTGGCGTTGCTGGCACCGGAACCCACACCTGCCGCTCCGACCGCGCCATCCCCGGCGACCGAGGCCGCCCCCTCCGCCCCACAGACCGAGACCACGCCCGTTGCCCCGGAAACGCAGGCGGTCGAAGGGCGCGAGGTCGCGCCGCTGCCACAGCTGGGTCCGCGCGACCTCGCCCTGGCCGACCTGATCACCCGCATCCGCGACGCGGACTCCACCGCGCCGCCCTGCCTGCTGACCTTGCCCCGCCGCAATGGCGAGGACGGGATCGGGCTGGCGATGATCGCGTCAGAGGATGCGGCCATGGCCAATTTCGCCGATACCGTGCTGACCCAGGCGGATGAAGCGATCATCCAGACCCGCACCCTGATCGATCCCCGCCAATGCGCCGCGCTGGACTACATGCGGTTGAACCAGGACTATCCCGCCAGTCGGCTGGGCATCAGGCTGGAGAGCGACGAGGTCCTGTCGGGCCGGGCGCTGGCAGGCGTGTTGCGCGGCATCGCAGCGCCGCATTTCATGTTGCTGCTGATCGACAACAACGGCGTAGTGCAGGATCTGACCCGCTTTGCATCGGTTTCGGACGAGTTCGCGCGGTTCGAAGTGCCTATGACCCGGATGGGCTCGCTGCGCGACACCGCTCAACTGGTCTTGGCCGTGGCCTCGACGCAATCGCTGGACCCGCTGCGCGAGCGGATGGGCCGCCTGTCGCAGGATGTCTTTGCGGGCTTGCCCGGCGCGCTGGCCGATGGCGCCGCGCTGGGCATGGTCAGCTTTCGGATGCGTTGATCACAGGTCGCTGCCCGCCGGGGCGTTGGGCGAGAGCAGCAAGAAGGACAGCGCTGCGCTGGCGCCCACGGTCGACCCGCTGCGCGAGGCGATATCTTCGAGCACGTTCGGCAGCAGCGACGCAGCATCCGCCCCGTTTCGCGCCAGCACGGTTTGCGGCAGGGGCGAGTCCGCCTCGACCGTCAGCACCAGGTACGGAACCGGGCTGTCGTCCGGCGCGACGGGACTGAAGGGGAGGTTGCGGCGGTCTCCGACCGGCTGCGATAGCCGGTCGGTCAGGTTGGCGATCCTGCCATTGTGGTCGATCAGGATGGCCCAGACGGCCTGGGTTCGCGGCACGCCCAACTGGGCGGATACCCGTTCGCGGCTGGCGACCCTGTCAGCTTCGAGATACACGGACAGCCCCTCGCGGCCCCGGCCCTGGATCGCCCGGACGAAATCCAGCACGGCGCATTGCGCCGGCGTGATCGCGCGCCGCAACACCTCAGGGCGCGCGCCGAACCGTTCCTCATAGCCGGCGCCCAGGCCCGCGAAATCCGCGCCGTTGGCGGAATACCCCTCGAGCACGCCGACATTCGGCCCGGCGGCCACGCGGGTGACATAGGTGCAGGGGCCGGTCTCGAACGAGGCGAGGAACCCCTCGCGCGTGTCGGTCAGCGGCGCGGGGATACCTGCCACCGGCTGCGATGCGGCAGGTGCCGGGCCGGGCCCCTGCATCGTCCAGGCGTAATAGCCCGCCCCCGCCATCAGCAGCACGAACAGCGCGACCAGTGCGCGCAGCAGCCCGCCGCCAGAACCTGCCTTGTCCTCGACCTCGACCACGGTCGGGCCGGACTGCGTGCCAGTTGCGGTGCCGCGCGACACCTGGCCCGGCAGTTGCAGCCCCTGCACGGTCTGCGTGACGCTTGCGCCGGTCTGTGTGACACCACCCAGCGATGCGGTGCCGGTCTGGCCGCGATCCAGCGGCGACAGCGCCGGGGCAGGCGGCACCCAGCCGCCCAGGTAGTGTTCGGGGATCTCCTCGGGGTGATCCACCAACCGCCGCACCATGTCCATGTTGCGCGGCCGGTCGGCCGGGTCGGGTTCCAGCATCCAGGACAGCAGGGGACGCAGTTCCGGGTCCAGCGCCGACAGGTCGGGTATGGCGCGGCGCCTGTCCACCGCCTCGGCGATGGAGCTACCCATGTCGAGCGGCTTGCCCAGCGCGGCGGCGCAGATCAACAGCGCGAGGCCGTAGATATCCGTCGCAGGACCGATTGTTCCACCGAAATGGCCTAGCTGTTCGGGCGCGACATATTTCAGCTTGCCGGCAAAGCGGCCATGCATCGTGCCTTCTTCCATCACGGTGGACTTGGCGATGCCGAAATCGATGATCCGCGCCTCCGAGACGATCCCGCGCGGCAGCATGATGTTGTCGGGCGACAGATCGCGGTGAAAGACCTGCTGGCCATGCGCCTTGGCAAGGCCCCCGGCGATGCGCCGGATCAGCGTCTTGACCTCTTCGACCGACAGCGGCCCGGTCTGCGCCACGTGATCCTTCAGCGGCACGCCGGCAATGAACTCCATCACCAGGAAGAAGCGGTTCAGGTCGCGGTCATGGACGTAGTTATAATAGCGGACGATGGTCTCGTCGGCGAGATGCGACAGAGTGATCGCCTCGCGCTTGAACAGGACGGCGGCCTCGCTGTCGGCTGATTTCTCCTGCAGGATCGCCTTGATGGCGACGGGCGGGCCACCATGGATGTTGATACCGCGATAGACCTCGCCCATCCCGCCCGAGTTCAGCTCCTCGGTGATCTCGTAATTGTTGTTGATCAGCGTGCCGGCCGGCAGCTTGCCCAGCACGGGGGCGCGCGGCGGTTCCGGCATGGATGGCTCCGGGGGCGCCGTCGTGGCTTGCGGCGGCAGGGTGACGTCGGGATCGGGCGGCGGGACGCCAAGTGCGGTGCGGTCGTCATCCGCCGAGTCGCCGGGCGGCATCGGCACGAAGGTCGTGCGGTCGTCGTCGTCGCCGGGCGCTGCCGCGCCGGGCTGCGTCACGAACAGCGTGCGGTCGTCGTCATCTCCGTCTGGCCTGTCATTCCGGCCGGTCATGCCTTTTCATCCTCTGCCGGTCCGTCGGCCACGCCGTCGTCACCTGCGCCATCCGTCCCGGCAGGATCGGCCTGGGCAGACTCGACTGTCATGTCGGGCAAGGTGGCCTCGATGGTCAGGGTATCCTCCGGGGGAAAATCCTCGTCCTCGGGCGGGGGAGGTGGGGTCATCCGGACCACGACCACCGTCACGTTGTCCCTGGCCCCGCGGCGCAGGGTCTCGTCGATCATCGCGTGGCAGGCCGCGCGGGGCGCCAGGGAGCCGACGAATTCGGCGATCTCGTGATCCTCCAGGTGCTCGGTCAGCCCATCCGAGCACAGGACAAAGCGGTCGTCCAGTTCCAGCGTGCCCGTGACCGTGTCGCAATGCGGATGCGGAGAGACCCCTATGGCGCGCGTGATGACGTTCCGGCGCGGCCAGTTGCGGGCCTCTTGCTCGGTGATGGTGCCGGCATCCAGAAGGGCGCGCAGTTCCGTGTGGTCGCGCGTGACCTGCCGCAGGCGACCGTCGCGCAGCAGGTAGATGCGGCTGTCGCCCGACCACAGGCAGGCATATTCGTCGCCATGGATCAGCAGGGCCACCAGCGTCGCCCCGATCGTGCCGCGGCCCAGCGTGGCGGCATGGTCCAGGATCAGTTGGTTGGCGCGCGCGAGTCGGTGGTGAAACCGCGCCAGCTGGTCGTCGGGCGAGCCCGACATGCCGATGGAATGCAGTTCCTCGACGATGGTCTGGCTGGCGAAATCGCCCGCCGCATGGCCGCCCATGCCATCCGCCACCGCCCAGAGCCCCCAGTCCGGGCGCGACAGGAAACTGTCCTCGTTGATCTCGCGGCGGCAGCCGACATCGGTCGCCTGACCGGTCTCGAAGGTGAAACAGTCATTCAGCTGCATCTCGTCCTCCCTCGGCCCGCGCCGTTCCGCCCAGCAGCCAGCCCAGCGCCTGCGCCCCGGGCAACCCGTCGCAGCCCAGCCAGACCGGCAGGCGTCCGGAATCGCCGGGCGACCACCAGTAGGACCGCCCCAGTGCCGCGCGTGCCGGATCGGCCCGCCCGGCCGAGCGCAGCAGCGCCGCAAGGTCGCCCTCGGGGTGATGCGCCCAGAGGACGGCACCCTCGGCCCGCATCGCGTCGGTTTCCTCGGGCAGGTCTGCCTTGAACCCGGCCAGCAGGCCCGCCGCACCGGACCCATCCGCCGGGTGCGCCCCCGCCAGGTGCGCCTCGAACGCCTCCCACGGGGACTGGTCCGTGTCTTGCATCGGCAGCGGCAGGGCCACGCCCTCGGCCAGCATCAGCAGCGGATAGCGCCGCCCCACCCGGTCGCGCGACGGGCGCAGCACGCCGGCCAACCCCCGCCCCGTCACCTTGTGCCCGATCCAGAAGCGCAACCCCTGCGCCCCGTCCCAGAATGCGGGCCAATCGTGGCCCATCGTCTCGCGCAGGTCGGCAAGCGAGCGATCCAGCCAGAGCGAAAGCACCGACACCGTCCTGTCCGTCAGTCCCGCCTGCACGAAATCGCCGAAGGCCGGGTGCTTGCCCATGAGTCCGATGGATGCCGGCATCCGGGCTCACTCCAGCGAGTCCGGGCAGTTGAACTCCCGCAACTCGGTCATCAGGAAGGGGATGGTCGGGCTGTCGAATTCGAACCGGTAGGTGATCGACGCGCCCTGCACCGATTTCGTCACGTCCAGCACGTTCTTGCCGCGTGGCCGCCCGTCCTGGAGGAAGGTCACGATGTCCCAGCGCCCGCGCGAGAATTCCATCCGTGGCGGCGCTTCGAGGAAATTGCTTGTGGTCAGTTCGATCGCCACGCCCGAGGTGCCGCCGGGCCAGGTGAACTTGGCCGGTGTGCTGTTGGGCTGGGTGATGATGCGCTCTCCGTGAATGACGAGGGTGGCGAGGTTGACCGAAGGCGACGAGGACAGGTGCTGGATCGACATCTGCACCTTTGGCTCGGCCGAGCCGCTGGCAAAGAAGGCCTGCTGGATGCGCTGCGCACGGTCGAACTGGCGCAGCGTGCTGCGGTTGATGCGCGGGCCCAGCGGGCTGGCCGGGTCTGGCGCAAGCCCGTCTGCAGTGCGCAGCACATGCGGTTGCAGGTTCTCGGAGTAATACTGATCCATCAGCCCACCGGGGGCAAAGAACTGGCCGAAGATCGACGGCGACAAGTGCGTGTTGGACTGGCTGAAGGGAAAGAAGGGCTTGATGTTGTCGCGGCAGAACAGCGTCACCGTCTCGACCAGTTTCTGGTTCAGCTCGACCATGGTGGCGTCGTTGGCAGCGGCGCGGAATTCACCCTCGACCGCGTTCAGCATCTGCGCCAGCGGCCCCGGCCGGCTGCCGTTGTTTCGCGTCAGCGCGGCCAGCGCCTGGTTCAGGATCGTGTCGTCCGCAGGCGTCGAGGCAAAGGAAGATGTCACGCGGTTCTCGCGGATCGAATCCAGCGCGGCGATGATCTGGTCGACTGGACGCTGGCCGATCTCGCCCTGCAATTGCAGGTGCCACAACGCGAAATCGCCGGTGATGAGCTCGGCCCGGCGGCGGTCGACATCCTCGCGCAGCGCGCCCGCGGCACCGGCGCGGGCCTCGTTCTTGCCGCCCGTGCTGTTGGCGACGAAATCCAGTGCGACGCGCTGGAACACGCCCGACCGCGCATAAAGCCGCTGAAAGGCTGCGTCGCCAAGGTTGCCTGAAAGGCTGCCGGCACCCTGCCCTGCCGCCATCAGCCGCGCCGCATCTTCGGGCGTCATGGCGGCAAGCTGATCGTAGAGACGGGTCATGCGGGTTTCGCTGTCGACCGCCTCGACCAGCTTGAGCAGGGGCGAGTTGAAATCGGCCGAGGCAAAGCCCAGAACGTCAAAGGCGGGTGCATCCGCCGACATCCGCGCCATGTCCAGACGCGCGAACATCGCGTCCCACTCGGTCTTGAATTGCAAGCGGTAGCGCCGGAAAAGCGCGTTTTCGAGATCGGCCAACTGCTGCTCATAGCTGGCCTGTTCGGCGACCTCGCCCAGCACCCATTGATCGTCCTGGAGCCGCTCTCGCGCGGCGGCCATCTCGTTCACGAAATAGCCCCAGTATCCGAGATAGGTGAACAGCGCCGGCACCTCGAGCGTGCCAAGGTCGCTGCCGTCGTTGGTGCGGAACACCGCGCGCACCTGCCCGCCGACGCGCTCAACCACGTTGAAGGATTCGATGCCGGACGTCGCCACCCCCGACTGGAGCGCGGCCCAGGCCTGTTCCTCGAGAGACAGGTCGGCGATGGCCTGCCGTGCGCGGCGCACGACCTGTTCCTCGGGGATCACGGTCAGGCGGCGTTCGCCGTCCATCTCGAGCATGGCGGCCACGTGCCGTTTCAGCGCCTCGCGGTCCTCGAACCGGCCCGAGCCGCCCAGCTGGTCGCGCCAGACAGAGTCGAAATAGGCGGCGATTTCCTCGTCGCCGCGCCCCGCCGGCCCCTGCCCGCCCAGCAGCAGGTAGACCTTGAGCGCCTGGTAGGCGCTGGCCACGTTGTCATCGGCGATCAGCTGCGGGATGTCCTGCTGCAGGAGCAACATCATCCTCGGCCGCAGCAGGCGCTCCAGCGCGTCGGAATAGGCGGCCTCGGCGGCGGCAGCGACCTCGGCATGACGCGACAGGCCAAAGCTTTCCCACACGGTGCGCGGCTGCGGGTTGTCGCGCCCGCCGGGAATGCCGCGCAGCGCGGCGAGGTGATCCAGGACCGGGGTCGGATCGGGATCGGTGATGAGCGATTCCGACAGCACGTTGCGCGCGCCGTCGAGATAGACCGCCGCATGGGCTTCGGCCGCGCGGACAAGGTTCGCGTTTTGCCAGAAGCTGTAGCCGAAGGCGCCCATCGCGCCC
The DNA here is from genome assembly GCF_018224955.1 of Thetidibacter halocola. GTDB lineage: Bacteria > Pseudomonadota > Alphaproteobacteria > Rhodobacterales > Rhodobacteraceae > Thetidibacter > Thetidibacter halocola. The sequence continues at coordinate 221,003 of NZ_JAGTUU010000002.1, read as the reverse complement.
GCCGTCGTCACCCCGATCACGGTCAGCGCCAGCGTGCGCAGGATGGTCATGCGCCGTACCGCGCCGCGGTCGTAATTGACCCAGTCGCGCTCGGCGAAGATCACCTTTTGCAGCAGGTCGCGCAGGAAGAAACTCTTGCCCTTGCCGGACATGAAATCCGGCTGGAAGCCCGGCGCTCCGCCCGTGTCTCGGGCCATCGCGCCCAGCACCTGGTCGATCGGATTGCCCTCTTGGGTTCCGGACGTGAAGTAGAAGCCGCGCAGGATCGCGTTCGTCTTGTAGCGCGTGGGTTCGAACACGCGCCGCAGGAAATCCGACACCCCGTCGCGCAGCATCGCCATCTGTCCCGGCAGGCCGAAGATCGCGATGCGGCTGATCGCGTCGGGTTCCTCGGACAGCCGGTCGATCACCTCGTCGGACAGGCGGCTGAGAAGCGTGTCGAATTCCGCCTGCACCTTGTCGTGGGTCTGTTCCTTGCGGTCGCGGGTCTGAAAGGTGACACCCCAGACGCCGTTGCGGCGGGTCTGGTTGAAGCTGGCGAAATACTCGCGGAAGCCCGAGATCAGGTCGGCCTTGGTGAACAGGACATAGACCGGGAAATCGATGCGCAGCGTCTCGTGGATCTCGGCCAGGCGGGCTCGGACCGTCTCGGCATGGGCGGCCAGCGTCTCGGGCGTGCCGCTCATCATGTCCTCGACCGAAAAGGCGAGGATCACGCCGTTGATTGGCTGGTCGGGACGACCCTTTTTCAGCAGGTCGAGAAAGGCGGTCCAGCTTGCCTTGTCCGCCTCGGCGTCGCTGTCCTGCGTGACATAGCGTCCGGCGGTGTCGATCAGCACCGCATCCTCGGCGAACCACCAGTCGACATTGCGCGTGCCGCCAAAGCCGTTTCCGTGGTCGGGCAGTTGCTCCTGCCCCGGAAACTCGACCCCGGAGAACCGCAGCGCCGTGGTCTTGCCCGCGCCGGGCGGGCCGATGATGACATACCACGGCAGGTCATAGAGATAGGTCTTGCCGCCCGATTTCTTCAACTTGGCCAGTGCCTGTTCAAAGCGTTCGGCCAGAACGACGCCATCGCCCGTGCGTTTCGGCATCAGGCTGTCTTCGAGATCGGCGGCCGCGCGGCGCCGCGCCCGCCAGCGCAGGCCGTAATACAGCACCAGAAGCGTCAGCAGCACGGCGATGGTGATGACCCGCGTCCAGAAGCCGATCAGCCAGGACATGCCCGTCATCTCGAAGCCGAACCAGATCGCGGCGACCAGGCCGATCACTGTGAGGACCAGGAAGATTCGCCTCACCCAGAGGTTCCGGAACGCCCTGCGGATCGCGCCCATCGGAAGGTCCACGAGGATCGAGCGCATCCTATTCCTCCCGCTGGATCATGACTTCGACGCGGCGGTTCTGCGCCTTGTCGGCCGGCGAGGTTTCCGGCGTGACCACCGGCTCGGAGAAACCCTTGCCCTCGACCGACAGGCGGCTGGCATCAGTGATCATGCCGCCCAGCAGGTCCGACACGGTCTTGGCCCGGCCCTCGGACAGCTGTTCATTCGACCGGAATGGACCCGAGCGGCAACAGCCGTCGCCGTCGGAATGACCCACAACCCGCACCGGTCCCTGTTCCGCATCCACGGCGGCGGCGATTTCCTGCAACAGCGGCGTCGCATCCTCGCGCAGTTCGGCCCGGCCGCTGGCAAAGCGGAATGCCTCGCTGACGCGGATCGCGATCCATTCCTTGCGCACGTCGAGGGCCAGAGACCCCTCGCCGATCGGCGCCTCGAGCGCGGCGCGCAGCCGGTCGATCTGCGTCGTCTTGGGCTCGACACTGCGCAGGACGGGCGCGGCCGGTTCCATCGCCAGCGGCGGCAGACCCGAATGCATCAGCGCGATGCGCTGGGTCGACTCGCTGCTTTGCGAGGACAGAAGGGTGGACAGCGTGGCAAAAAGCGCCACCGCCATCGCCGCGCCGATCGCCCCCACGGCCCAGACCGGCGGCCCGCCACGGCGGCGCTTGCCGCGAAAGATCACCGGCGTCCAGTGCACCGAGATATCATCATCCGGGCGACCCACCACGCGGCGCAGCGTCTCGTAGATCGCGGTGCGGATGCGCGCCAGCTGGATCGAGCCGTCATGCATCGCGCGATACTGCCCCTCGAAGCCAAGGCTCAGACAGGTCAGCATCAGTTCCAGAAGGTGGAATTTCTGCCCCGGCGCCTTCATCGCGGCATCCATCCGCTGGAAGAAGCCGACGCCCGCGTTCCGGTCGTTGAAGAAGCGCGCGCCCATCGAGTATTCCAGCCACATGCCGCGATCCACGCCGGGCAGGTTCTGCACGATGTCGTCGGCCGTGGCAGCCAGCGCGTATTTCGCGTCGATCACGTCCGGCTGCGGCACCCCGGCCTCGAGCGCATTACGCTCGAACAGGTCCAGTTCGCGGGCGACGTGGTTCAGCAGCGGCGCGCTCTGCATTTCGACCAGGCCGGTGCGCAACCGGCCGAGCAGGATCATCAGGTTGGCGGCGGACGCGACCAGCGGGTTAGACGAGCCGCCCTGTCCCAAGCCCGTGGCGCGCAGCGCGTCGGCCAGCGGGATCTTGCGGTGTGCCGCGCGGGGCGCCTGCGCCTGGTCGGGGCGCGGGATCTCGGGGAACATCTCGGGGCCGCGATGGCCGGTTTCGGGGCGGTAGGCATTGGCGCGATAGTCGGTGCGCGGCGGCGGCGTCGGCTGGGGATAGGCGGGCGGCTGTGGTGCCGGACTGTAGCCGGATGGTGGCGGCGGCGCAGGTTGCTGCGTCGGGCGGGGCGGTTGCGGCTGGGTGGGCATCTTGCCGCCCAGCCAGGTATCCTCGTCAGGGGGTGTACCCCAAGGGTCCGCCTGGTGCGGCGGGCGTTGCAGCGGCGGTTGTTGGCCCACCGGGGGCGCGCGATGCTGCGGCGGTGGCGGCGGCGCGCCCGATTGCGCGACGCGCGGCGGATAGGGGGCGGCCGGCGGTGGCGCAGGCTGTCTTGACGGAGGCGGAGGCGGTGCGGCCTGACGGGGCGGTTGAGGCAGGGCCTGGCCGAAGACCGTCTTTTCGTTGTCGCCGCCCTGCGCGGGCTTGCCCTGACCGGCACCGGGCTTTGGCGGCTGCGGTGGCAGCGCCTGACCGAAGACTGTCTTGTCGTCGTCGTCGGACATCATCCCGTCTCCGGTATCGCCCACAATTCGAGCTTCAGGTCAGGCCAGTTGCCTGCGAAATGCATACCCACCGCCGGCGCGGTCGAGAATTCGCGCCAGAGCTCGGTGGACTTGTCGAGAAGGAAATAGACGTTGGACGAGATCACCCGGATCTGCCGCGGTGGGTTGGGCAGGTGGACCAGCGGCACGCCCGGCAGGTTCGCCTGGATGATCTGGCGCATCCGCGTGCTGGGGCCGACCTTGCACAATTGCGGGAACTGGCTTTGCACCTGGGTCAGCGGCAGGCCCGAACTGACCTCGACCACGAAGCTGGCGCTGGCAAACAGGCTGCGGTCATTGACCAGCGCGACATAGCTGTTGGCCTTCTTTTCCTCCAGCGGCAGGCGCACGGCGCGGCCGACCTCGATCGCCAGAAGCGACTGGATGTCTAGCACCAGGTTGACGAAGGTCCCCTTGGGGTCGTCATGCCGGTAGCCGCCGTAATCCTTGGCCTGCCGGTCGCCCTGGTCGAAGGTTGTGAGCTCACCAGCCAGGCCGATGAGTTTCTCGTACAGCCGTTCGGGATGCACCGCGCCCTGCCGCGCAAGGTGGCGCAGCACCGGCAATTCGCGATTCAAGACCATCAGCATCAGGTAGTCGGTCGCCTGCATCCCGCCGCCGGAACTGGGGTCGGAGGCGTAGCGCGCAAGCGCCTTCAGCTTGACCTCCATCCAGCCGATGATGCGGGTCAGGTAGCCCTGGTAGGCCGGATGCACGCCCAGGACCAGACCTGTGGGCGGCACGGTCTCGTTCAGGGTCACGACGCCATCACGCATGTCGGCGATCGCCCCGAGGTAGATGTTCTGGTAGCCAGGCTTGGCATCGTGGCGCAGCGACAGTTCCAGCCGGGGGGTCGCGATCTCGATCCGCTGCTCGTTCTGCGCCTCGCTGGCATTGTCGCGCACCGTCTCCATCCCCAGCAGGTAGCGGGTCGCCGCGTCGGCGCCCGGCGCGGCCACGTCCTGCTGGTTGATGGTGATATCGGGCAGGGTCAGCCAGATCCCAAGCCCCGCTGCGGTATCCTCGGGCACCGGCACCGGGGTGGGCAGGGGCGTGGCGTTGGGCGCGTCGAAAGGCATCCCGTCGGGCATGATTCCCGTGACAGAGCGCAACCCGATGCGGCCCTGCTGGGCAAGGTCGCGGTCGAAGGCCAGGTTCGACACACCCCACGGATAAGGCGAAATCTGCGCCGTGCGCATGCGCAGCAGCTGCTCGTGATAGCGGTCCGCCTGTTGCAGGTGGTGCGGTTGCAGGAACAGGCCTTCTTTCCAGGCAACCTTGCTATACCAAGACATTCGCCCTCAACCGCCCTTCAGAAAAGAATTCACGCAAAGCGAGGCGCAAACGCGCCCTTCTGGCTTCATTCTTGCGGGCAGGCCGGTGCGCGGTCAAGCGTCACCGGCCCGAAAGGCAGGACTGCCTCAGAATTGCAGCCGGACCTGGGCCGTCAGACCCCAGCTGTCCAGGCGATCGCTGAACCGGCTGTCGACACGGCCGGTGATATCCAGCTGACGCGCCGGCAAGGCCGACCCGTCATCGAGGATGCGGGTGTAGTTCACGCCAAGGCTGACCTCTCCGAACGTGTCGAGCGTGCTGTTGGTCGAGGTCAGCTTGCGCGTGCCCTGCGTGTAGGTCGACTTGATCTCGTCGGTGAAGTCCTTGTAGACGGTCGCCACGCCGAAATAGTTGAGCGCCGCCGTGCCGCTGGGCAGCACCTGCTGCTTGCCCAGAAGGAGCGAGCCGAAGGCGATCTTCTGGGTTATGTCCTCGATCTTGAGCGTGCCGCCGTTCTGGAAGCCGATCGGATCCACCTTCAGCCGGCTGAAGGAGAAACCGCCCTGCGGCACCATGTAGATACCGGCGGCCTCGCTCAGGACATACTGGTAGCCCAGCGTGCCGCTGACCGTGTGGCCGGTGCTCTTGTATTTCTGCTTGAGCAGGCCCAGCGGCGCCGCGGCACCGCGGGCAGTGTTCTCGACGTCGTAGGTCGTGCTCTCGAAGCGATACTGAAGGTCGCCGAACCAGCCGTCGCGCGCTGCGGTCAGGTAGACACCGCCATAGGCCTGCTCGAACTCGGTATCCGTGACCGAGGTGACGGTGTCGTAGTCCATCGTGTTGGTCGCGATGTCATAGCGAAACACCGGCTGCGAGGTCTTGCCGTTGTTGAAGCCCGCCATCGCACCGATGGTGATGTCGTAACCGTTGTAATAGCCATCGAAGCAGGACCGGTCGATGCCCATCTGGAAGCCGGCGTAATCCGCGTCCAGCTCTGTCCGGTAGGTGTCGCCCAGGCTGTTCGTCGTCGACCCCTTGAGTTCCGCCGCGCCGCCCGTTGCCCTTGCCCAGGTGCCGGTCGAGCAGGGATCGTCCTCGGTATTGGCCAGCGGCGTGACAAAGGCCGAGGACGGTCGGTTGACCACCGTGCCGATCAACGACTGGGTCAGGACCACGCCACTGGTCAGCGCGCCGATGGCGGGGTTCTCGAATTTCTTCAGGACATAGGCGTTCGGATCCTTGACCAGCGCGGTCAGCAGCGTCGACGAGGTCGAGAACGAGCTGTTCACGTCGTTGAAGGTCAGGGCCACATCGCTGGTCGCGTCGCCGAAAGTCAGGACGGTGATATCCGCCGCAGTCGGGTTCGTGGACGGAGCGGCCACGACGTTCAGCGTGGCCGTCCCGCTGGCGAATGCACCCACGTTGATCAGGTCCGTCGCGCCGGTGGTCTGGTTCAGGTCGATGGTGATCGACCCGTTCGTGGTCGAGTTCCCGGCGACGTTCAGGATGCCGGTCGGGCTGCCATCGCCCATGTCAAGCGACACGGGGCTGGTCAGGTTGCCCGCGACGCTCGTCGTGCCGGCCAGGATATCGATCGCCGTGGTCGAGGTCAGGTTGCCGCCCAGCGTCGACCCGGCAAAGGACGCGGTCCCCGAGTTGCTGACATTGCCGGTCACTGTCGTTCCCGACAGGGCCAGCAGGCCAGTGTTCGAGATCAGGCCGTTCACCGTCGCCCCGGTGAGGCTTGCCGTTCCGGCATTCGTCAGGTTGCCGTTCACCGTGGCCCCGGATCCCAGCGTCGCCGTGCCGTTGTTGTCGATCGCTCCGGATGTGCCGGTCTGGTCCAGCGTCGTGCCGAAGTCGAGCGCGATGGCGCCCGTGGTGCCGGCATTGGACAACGCCCCGCCGTTGATCGTCACACTGCCGATGATGACGCCTGTCGGCGTGACCGAAGCACTGCCCAAGGACTGAACCAGCGTGCCCGTCATCATTCCAGAGTTGACCAGCGTGCCCGCGTTGGTCACGTTGCTGGCGGTCGCGCCCGTGGCATTCCGGAACTCTCCCGAGATGCCGACATCGACGGTGTCGACGGTGCCCAGGTTCGTCAGCAGGCCACCGTTGACCAGTGACGCGCCGGTGATCGATGCGCCAGCCAGGACGATGCTAGAGCCCGCGCTTTGCGACAAGGCCGCGACGACGCCCGCGTTGTTCATTGTCCCGCCGGCATTCGTGACCAGGCCCGCCGCGCCGAAGTTGGAAAACAGCGTGCCGGTCGCAAGGTCGACCGACGACAGCGTGCCGAAGTTGGACAGGGTGCCGCCGTCGATGACGGTTGCATTGGTGATCGATCCGCCGACGTTGACCTTCGTGGTTCCAGCCAGTTGCGTCAGCGAGTCGATGATACCGGAATTCGTGACCGCGCCACCGTCATTGGTCACGGCGTCGGCAGCGCCCCCTGCCTCGTTGAGCAGGATCGTTCCCGAGGCAAGGTCAACGTCCGTCACGGTGCCGAAGTTGCGCAGGGTGCCGCTGTCGATCGTGGCGGTCGCGCCATTGATCGTGCCGGTGTTCAGAGTAAACGCCAGGGCAGACCCGGACTGGCTGAGCGTGGCGATGGTGCCGGCGTTGGTCACAAGACCCGCGTTCTGGACCTGACCGGCATTCGCCAGCGCCTGGTTAGTGAATTGGGCGCCCGCCGCGACATCGACCGAAGCGACCTGGCCCGCATTGATCAGCGCGCCGCCGTTCACGTCCGACGCGCCGGTGATCTGACCGGCCGCAAGAACGGTTGTCTGCCCTGCTGCCTGAGTCAGAGAGGCGATCGTGCCCTCGACACTGACCAGTCCGCTGTTCGATACGGCACCCGCGCTGGCGGCCGCATCCCCGCCGAGGCGCTGGTTGAAGCGCGCCCCTGAAGCCACGGACACCGCCCCGACGGCGCCGAAGTTGGTGAGCAGGCCGCCGTCGATGGCAGAGGTGCCGGTAATCTGGCCGCCGTCCTCGACTTCGGTCATTGCCGTCGCGCCGCTTTGCGACAGCGAGTCCATCGCGCCCGAATTCCGCACAGTACCGGAGTTGGTCACGTCGCCCGCGGTGTTCCGGTTGAACAGGACGGCACCAGATGCGACAGCCACGTCGGCGACCGTCCCGCGGTTCAGCATGGTTCCGGCATTGACCGTGCTGGACCCGGTCACCTCGCCGTTCGTGCGGATCACGGTCAGACCGGCGTCCTGGGTCAGCGAGGCAAGCGTGCCTGCCGCCGAGACGGTGCCGGAATTGGTCACGTTGCCGGCGCTGGCAAGCGCGTCGGCGCCGAGATTCTGCGAGAACGACGCCCCGGCCGCAACGGAAACGTCGCCCACCGATCCAAAGTTCGTCAGCGTCCCGCCATTGATCGTCGATGCGCCGGTGATCTGCCCGGCATCGCCGACAGACGTGGTCGCCGTGGCGCCGTTCTGGATCAGCGACGCGATGGCGCCGGAATTCGTGACCGTGCCCTGGTTGGTCACGTCGCCGGCCACATTCCGGTTGTCAAAAGTGCCCAAGGGCTGCACGTCCACCCCGGCCACCGTGCCGAGGTTGCGCAGCGATCCGTTGTTGACCGTGCTGGAACCGGTGATCTCGCCCGTCGGGCCAACGATCGTCGTGTCGCCATTCACGATCACCGATGCCATCGTTCCGGCATTGAGAACCGATCCGCTGGTCGTGACGGCGCCGGCAGTTCCATTGTTGGTCATGGAGGCGCCAGCATTGACCGTCACATCGCCGATGGTTCCGTTCTGGATCAGAGTCGCGCCTGTCAGGACGCCTGTCCCACCCGTATACGTGTTGACCGCCGTCGTCCTCACCGTGCCGGTCTGCACCAGCACATTCAGAGTGGTGCCGCCATCTTGCATTACGCCGTTCATCGTCAGCGTGCCGGCGGTCGTCCCGACCCTCAGGGTATTGAACCCGGCCCCGCTGATCGTCGCGTTCGAGATGTTGTCGGTGGCAGAGGTCAGGAAGACGTCCGCGCCCAGGACAAGAGCCACGGTATTGGAAAAGAACGGCTGAGTGGTCTGGACGTTGACGTTCACCGGGTTGAACAGGGTAAGCTGCCCGTTCACGATCCGATAGTCGCCGTTCACGTCGAGCGTTCCGACATCGAAGGATCCGCCGCCAAGGTCGATGTTGCCGGAACCGCCATTGCTCACCAGATCGACCGTCGAAAGGCTAGAGTCGGGCACGACCGCCGGGTTCCAGTTGCCCGCGACGTTCCAGTCGCCACCGCCCACAACGTTCCAGTCCTGCGCCTGGGCCATCCCCGTCACGCCGACCAGCGCGGTCGTTCCCAGCATCGCGGCCACAGTTGCGAGGGACAGGGCCTTGGTAATTCCAGCAGACATAACTCACCCTCCGATAAATTGGTTCAGTCTTCGCCGTATGACCCTAGGTCAAGCAAGTTGAATCCGCGGGATTGCCTCTGCCGTCTACGTTTTGTTGCATTTTCGCTGTATTTGAACCGATCCGGGCGTCTCAGTCGGACCGGACGATGGGGCTGCCGGTCGTCATCTGGCCGCCGTGAGAGGTCAGGTCGGTTACCCGCATCACCGGCAGCCCCATGATGCGCACGATCAGCGAGCCCTTCACCATCGGGTCGGGACAGGGCACGCCGGTGCAGATCGTCTGCCCGGTCACCACCGCCACCGGACGGCCCGTCACCCGAACGATGGCCTGGCCGGGATTGGTGACCGGTCCACCCAGATGCGGCACACCGTTGGGCATGACGATCGGGCAGACATGCAGGTCACCCAGAAGGCAAACGGGCATGGCCGGCATGATCCTGTCCTTTCAACTTGATTGCATGGCAGGGCGTCACGTCTCGCCCTCCACCGTCAGTCCCAGGTCCGCGCGGCGCAACGTGCCCTCGCGGATCGCGTAACGGCGCAGGCGGGCGGGGTCGTCGGGGTCCTCGGCCCAGACCTGTTCGATCCCACGCAGGATGAAGGATGCCTGGTCCGGCTCCATCGCGGGCAGGTAGGTGTTGAAGACCGAAGGGCGATAATACTTGAAATACAATTCGTTGCCGTCCTCGTCGACGACCTTGAGAGATCGCTTGAGCGTCGTCTTGACCTTGCGCGCCTCGGCCCCGGCCAGCACGAAGACGCCCCAGTCGTTGCCGTAGCCCTCGGCCATGAACCAGTCATAGACGTCGTCGCGGGCGTCCAGCGTCAGCGGCACCAGCCAGGGTGCCACCTCGGCCAGGTCGTCAAAGGCCTCGCCGTCGAACAGGCACAGCGCATGGTCGGTCATCGTCTCGATGACAAAGCGGGTCGCCGGCGAGCGCGAGGCATCGACCAGCAGGTAGGGGCTGAAACCCTTGTCGGCACAGGTTCGGCGCAACTCCGCCGCAAGGGCCGCGGGCGCGCTGTCCGCCGGGGCAGAGGGAAAGACCCTGACCTCGTCCAATCCTCAGCCCCCCAACGTGGCCTTGCATTCCTGCGCAAAGGCCTGTTCCGCCTTAAGCACCTCGGCCGTCGCCGGCGCCCCCGGATTGAAATCGACCGACGGGCACAGGACCTTCAGCTGGAACGCCTTGATGGTAATGCCGCTCTGGTCGATCTCAATCGACCCGCCCGGCGCTGCGATGGTGAATTTCTGCGTCGCGATCAGCGTGTGCTTGGGCGTCTGGTTCAGGATGGATTCGCCCACCGTGGTGGTCAGTTTCTGGCCGACCGTCACTTCCTTTTCCATGCCGACGAATTCCATCAGCGCGCCGCCCACGGTCAGCACCTTGGTCACACCGACCATCTCGGACGACGCGACGCCCGTGGTGTCGGAGCGAAAGTTCGACACGACCGTGTTCATCACGCCGGGCTGGTCGAACAGGTCGTCGCCGCTGTCACCCAGTTCCGACCCCGCACCGCGCATCGCGTGGTTGGCATCCTTACCCGCCTCGTCGGCACCATGCAGCCCGCCGCGCCCCTTGCCGCCCTTGGACGACAGAAAGCCCAGGGCCGCCTTGCCCACGGTGCCCGCGAACTTGCCCAGGTCGGAACCGCCGCCACCGCCCTTTGAACCGCCCTTGTTCAGCAGCGACTTGGTCTTGGACGACAGGCCCGAGAGGCCCGAGAACATCGAGCTGGCGCCCTGCCCCGTGCCGCCCACCGTGATGTTGACCGATCCGCCGACCTCGGTCTTGTGGTTCTTGCCCACCTCGACCAGCTTGTTCACGCCCACCGACTGCACATCATGGCGCTTGATCCGCTCGACCTGGTCGTTCAGCACCAGCGTAGAAAGGTCCTGTTGCGCCTTGATAGCGATGTGTTCCTTGCCCGGCTCGTCCTCGAACACCAGCTCGTTGAAGCCGGAACCCTGATGCGAGTCGGTGCGGAAGACCGATTTCGTCTTGTTGGCGGGCAGCGGATAGGCGGGCGTGTTCTTGCCGTTGTAGACGCAGCCCGTCACCAGCGGCTTGTCCGGGTCGCCCTCGAGGAACTCGACCACGACCTCCATCCCGATGCGGGGGATGACCATGCCGCCCCAGCCCTTGGACGCCCAGCTTTGCGACACGCGGCAGCGCATCGAATGGGCAGCGTTCAGATCCCAGTGAAAGCGCACCAGGATGCGGCCGAACTCGTCGCAGTCGATCTCGCCCTCGCCCACGACCATGGCGGTCTGCGGCCCCTGCACCACCGGTTGCGGGGTCTTGCATACCGGCGCCAGCGGCGCCTTGGCCGGTTGCAGCATGTAGCTGCCGCGATAGGCATAGCCATCGGACGCCGCGCCGCCCGAGCCATAGCTGTCCGAGACATAGGAATGCGACGCAGCCAGTGCCACGTAGGTCTCCTGCAAGACCGAGGCCAGGTGCTCGCCGCCCAACCCGATCCGCATCCCCGATTTCAGCGAGACGACATCGCCCAGCGCGCGCACCGCCTTGTCCCGCGTGCGTTCCTGCCGGACGCGCAGCGTGGCGACCCGCGACCGGCCATCGCCGGCCTCGAGGTAGTCGCCCGGATAGTCGAAGGATTCGATATCGGCCATCTCGTGCGGGGCGGGATCGGAATGGTCGACCTCCATCGCGGCGGTCGGCGTCTTGAAGTTGTAGTCGGTCAGCCGGACGGCCCCCGTGGTGATGTTGCGCTCGGGCAGGAATTCCCAGAAGTGCTCCTCATCGGCCTGGTGGTGACCCTCGACGCCCAGGTAGGGTCGCTTGCCGCCGGGGATCTCTGGGTGCTCCTCGGGGTCGTCGAGCAAAAGCATCGTGTGATTGCCTTGCTCGTGGCGGAAGGCATAGGTGATGCCGAAACGCTCCATCAGCCGGCAGGCAAAGTTCAGGTCGCTTTCGCGATACTGCACCGTGTATTCCAGCGTCGGATAGCTTTTCGTCAGCTTGTTCGACAGGTGCGGCTGACCCAGCGCCGCATAGGGTTGCAGCAGCTCCTGCAGGATCTCGTCCACCGACATCTCGTGAAAGATGCGTTGGTTGCGCTTGCGGCCCGCCAGCCAGAACCAGGGCCGCAGCTCCAGGTCATAGCGGTGTCCGTTCTCGTATGGACCGGCCCAGACGACCCGCGTCACGATCCCGTCGAACCAGACGGAATTGCCCTTGCGGTCGAGCAGCTCGACCTGCGCATGGGTGCCGAGGATGTCGTCGAGTTTCAGGTCCGGGTCTGTCGACAGCGCCTCGACCCTGTATTCGAACAGGTCGTTGAGATGGTCGGAGCCGTTGAAGCGCAGAAGAACCAGGACATCAGTGCCAAGGGACGAATGGAAACGGCCCATGCGGCCGTCCTGCTTGAATGAGGCGGGCATCGCGAACTCCGTCATCGAAATCCGCTCCATGTTAACAGGCATCCGCCGTTTTTCAATTCTCATGCACGCGCAGGGTCAGGCATTCCAGACCCTAGCATGCCCGGTCAAGGCGCAGGGCGCAGCGCCTCCAGCCCCTGCATGACGCCCGACATGGAAACCGAGAACACCAGCGGCTCGGCCAGCGGACCGGGGCGGTAGCCCGCCAGCACCTGCGCCTCGCCGTCGGCGAAGGCCTGAAGCCGCTCTTCGGGCAGCACGCGCAAGGCTTCGCAGAAGCGCGGGGTGCAGGTCTGCCAGATCAGCGGAAAGACCGCGTCCTCGTCCTCGGCGCGCAACTCGATCCCCGAGGCCAGGTAGACGCCCAGCGGCACCCGCATGGCCAGGAACCGCTCGGATCCATCGGCATTCCAGAAGGCAAGAACCTGCGCGACGAATGCGCCGTCGGCGTCGCGCGTCAAGGTCTGTTCCAGCACGCAGGCGGTGCGGTTCACGCCCAGAGCCTCGCAGGACACGGTCCAGTTGCCGAAGGTCTGGCCGCTATCGACGCCCTGCGCCTGCACGGCCACGGGCGACAGCAACAGGCACAGCGCGGCGGCGAAACGGATCATGGCGAAACTCCCTGGACAATGCGGCCATGCAAGACCGCGCCGGGGGGCTTGTCAACAGCGCCATCAGGCCGTCCGCGCGCGCAGGAACAGATACAACGGCAGGCCGCAGCTGACCCCGATGCAGAAGGTGGCCGGGATGCCCAGCAGGCCCAGCCAGTTCTTCCGCGGGATCGATTCCGACAGGATCCAGACGGTCAGTGCGATGGCGGCGATCGTCAGGTCCCAGGTGAGGCCCGTGGTGCTGTCGTTGACATACCAGGCGTCGATCAGGGCAGAGAGGCCGCCGGGATTTTCGGCCATGTAGGAGACGAACCAATACATCGGGTGCACCGCACCCCAGGCCGCCAGCGCCAGCCAGACCCAGCGCATCACAGCCGCACCCCCAACCCGAAGGAGCCGCGCTGAACCGTGACAGAGGTCGAGGTGCTGACCCCGTCGCTGCCAACGCCGACCGTGGTCGTCGCGGTCGGGCGGATCGGTTCGCCATCGGCGCCGCAAGCGGCCAGCGCCATCAGGGACAGGATCAATGCAGCTCTCATAGCGCCTCCTTCCAGCGCGCGATCTGTTCGCGCACCCGGTCCGGCGCGGTGCCGCCATAGCTGCGGCGCGACGCGACCGAGTTGTGCACGCCCAGCACATCATAGACCGACGCCGTGATATTGCCATGCACCGCCTGCATCTCGTCCAGCGTCAGGTCAGGCAGGTCGCGCCCGGTCTTCTCGGCCAGCGCCACCAGCGCGCCCGTGACGTGATGCGCCTCGCGGAAGGGCAGGCCGGTCTCGCGCACCAGCCAGTCGGCGAGGTCCGTCGCGGTGGAAAAGCCAGCGGACGCGGCCTTTTCCAGGTTGGCGACATTGGCGGTCATGTCGCGCACCATCCCCTCCATCGCGGCCAGCGCCAGAAGCCAGTTGTCGGCGGCGTCAAAGACCTGTTCCTTGTCTTCCTGCATGTCCTTGGAATAGGCCAGCGGCAGACCCTTCATCACCATCATCAACGCGACATTGGCGCCAAAGATGCGCCCGATCTTGGCGCGGATCAGTTCTGCGGCATCCGGGTTCTTCTTCTGCGGCATGATGCTGGAGCCGGTGCTGAACCGGTCCGACAGCGTGACGAACCGGAACTGGGCCGACGACCAGATCACCAGTTCCTCGGCAAAGCGGCTGAGGTGCATGGCGCTGATGCTGGCGACCGACAGGAACTCCAGCGCGAAATCCCGCGCCGACACGGCATCGAGGCTGTTGGCCATCGGCGCGTCAAAGCCCAGCGCCTGCGCCGTCATGTGCCGGTCGATGGGAAAGCCGGTGCCCGCCAGCGCCGCCGCACCGAGGGGCGACTCGTTCATCCGCTTGCGCGCATCCCGCACCCGGCTCAGGTCGCGCCCGAACATCTCGACATAGGCCATCATGTGATGGCCCCAGGTCACAGGTTGCGCCGTCTGCAAATGGGTGAAGCCCGGCATCACCCACTCGGCCCCGGCCTCGGCCTGCGCCAGCAGCGCATGGATCAGGCGGGTCAGGCTGCCCTCGGCCTCGTCGATCTGGTCGCGCACCCACAGGCGGAAATCGGTGGCCACCTGGTCGTTGCGCGAGCGCCCGGTATGCAGCCGTCCGGCCGGTTCGCCGATCACCGCCTTCAGCCGCGCCTCCACGTTCATGTGGATGTCTTCCAGCGCGGTGGAAAATTCGAACGATCCGCCCTCGATCTCTGACAACACCGTGAGCAATCCTTCCCGGATCGCCTCGGCATCGCTATCACTGATGATACCCGTAGCCGCAAGCATCGCGGCATGGGCCCTTGACCCGGCGATATCCTGCGCCGCCAGCCGCTTGTCGAACCCGATCGAGGCGTTGATCGCCTCCATGATCGCGTCCGGTTGATCGGCAAAGCGGCCGCCCCACATCTGGTTCGAGGTCTTGGACATGGACTTTCCTTCGGAGGGCTTATGAGACAACTTGGCTTGGCGCTGATCTATACCGCCGCGATGGCGCTTGCAAATCCGGCCGTGGCCGATGTCGACGCGGCCAAGGCCGCGCTGGACGGCGACATGCGCAAGCTGGTCTTCCACGCCGAACCGAAACCCGCCGGCACCGCCGATTTCATGACCTTCGACGAACAGCCGCTGAACCTGTCGGACTGGCAGGGCAAGTGGGTGCTGGTGAACTTCTGGGCCACCTGGTGCGCGCCTTGCCGCAAGGAAATGCCGATGCTGGCCGAGTTGCAGACCGAACTCGGCGGCGATGCCTTCGAGGTCGTGACCATCGCGACATCACGCAACCCGCCACCCGCAATGGCCGCCTTCTTCGAGGAAATCGGCGTCACCAACCTGCCGTTGCACCGCGATCCGGGGTCCAAGCTGGCCCGCGAGATGGCTGTGCTGGGCTTGCCGGTGACGGTGATCCTGAACCCAGAGGGGCAGGAGGTCGGCCGCCTGACAGGCGATGCGGATTGGGCCTCGGACAGTGCCAAGGCGGCACTACGGGCGCTGATCGGACCGGGAAGCTGAAAGAAATAGGGGCAGCCCTTTGCAGGCCGCCCCGACGTGACTCAATCGCTGGTAAAAATCCTTTAGGCGGTGCGCAGGTGGTGCCGCGACGGGCGCGGAACAGGCGTGTCGCTTTCGACCTGCGGCGGCATGACCTCGGGCACGGCGTGCACCGGCGCGATGCAGGGCACCTCGCTCGCATTGCCTTCACCAATCGCCAACCCGATCAGATCGGCGGTCAGAGAGACCGGAACGGCCAGGATCAGGGCCAGGATCGCCGTGCGCATGCATTCCTCCGTCCTGCGGGTTCTGTTCCCGCAGTGCCAGATTGGGGCGGAATTGCGGCAGCGCGCAACGCAAACGTCCCATTTCCATGTGACTGGACACGGCCGCTGGATCAATCCGCGATCCTGTCAGCGCGTCGTTCCCGATCCGCGAACAATCAGCGGCGGTCCTGCCACCGTCGCGCCCCCGAATCACGTGACGCCACGGCGCTTTTGACAGGCGCGCGCCACAAGGCATGATGGCACCAGGAGGAGTCATGCCGCTGCAAATCCTGATCACTCTGGTGGTCGCGGGCATCGCCGGAATCGCTGCATTGACCTGGGCACTGGGCATGGCAACCCCGCGCCGCTTTGTCAGCGATTCCGAGGCGATCGCCGCCTTCGCCCGCGAATTCCCCGAAACCCCCGTCCGCGCCGTCACCCGCTGCCGCGACGGGCAGGCCGCGCTGTTGCGCACCGACTCCGGGGTCGCACTGGTCTGGCCGATGGGTGCCGACAGCACCGCGCGCCTGCTCTCTCGCATCCGCGTCGATCGCACCCGCCACGGCCTGACCCTGCACCTCCCCGACTACACCGCGCCCCGCGTCTCGCTGCGTCTTCCGAAAGACGAGGCCGACCGCTGGCAAACCCTGCTGAGGCAAGCGACATGACCGACCAATTGACCTACCCGGACGTGGTGCAACTCGCCGTGCCCCTGTTCATCGCGGCGATCCTGGTCGAGCTGACCTGGATCGTGATCCGCAGGCGCGGCGGCCGGTACGAGACCCGCGACGCGCTGACCTCGCTGATCCTGGGTGCTGGCAACGTGGCCGAGGGGATCCTGCTGGGCTTCGTCGCCTGGGGGTTCTTCATGCTGCTGTGGGACCTGACTCCGCTCGACCTCGGGGCAGGCTGGTGGGTCGTTGCGCTGTGCTTTGTCCTCGATGACCTGCGTTATTACTGGGTGCACCGCTTTGGCCACCGCGTGCGCTGGGTCTGGGCCAGCCACGTGAACCACCATTCCAGCCAGCACTACAACCTGACCACCGCGCTGCGGCAGACCTGGACGGGCACCTTCACCTTCATGATGATCGTCCGCGCGCCCCTGATCCTGCTCGGGTTCCACCCGGCCATGGTGCTGTTCTGCGGCGGGCTGAACCTGATCTACCAGTTCTGGATCCACACCGAGGCGATCGGACGGATGCCGCGCTGGGTCGAGGCGGTGATGAACACACCCAGCCATCACCGCGTCCATCACGGCCGCAACCCGCGTTACCTGGATGCGAACTATGCCGGTGTCTTCATAATCTGGGACAAGCTGTTCGGCACCTTCGTCCCCGAGCAGGATGAGGAAAAGGTCGATTACGGCCTGGTCCACAACCTCGGCACGTTCAACCCGATCCGCGTCGCCTTCCACGAATGGGTCGGCATCTGGCGAGACGTCACGCAACCGGGCATCACGTGGCGCGACCGTCTGATGTATTGCGTCGCACCCCCGGGCTGGAGCCATGACGGCTCGCGCGACACGTCCCAGACGATCAAGGCGAAACACCTCACCCGCCACCCCGAGGATGCGGGCAAGCCGGGTTTCTCCTGAGACCCGGCCCGTTCTTCATCTTGCCGGAAAAACTCCGGGGGAGTCCCGAAGGGACGGGGGCAGCGCCCCCATCCGCCCTCACCGCTTACCGTAATAGAATCCCACCACGTGCTCGGCCTCGGCAAAGAACAGCCAGCGCGCCACGATCACGCCGGCCACATGGCTCAGCACCGCCAATCCCGCCCATGCGTGCCCAAAGGGCAACGCCAGCAGCACGACGGGCAGCACGACCATCAGCCCCATCGCGATAACCCGCAGTTTCTGCGCATGTTTTCGACCCACCACGTGCACCATCTCGCGCATCAGGTAATTCGTTCCGGTATGCGGCGGCTCAAAGGCGCGGACCGTCCCGATCCCGCCCAGTCCGGTCGCACTGGCCATGTCGCTGCCGCTGCGCGCAAGGCGTTCGTCGCCGTCCCGCCACGACCACAGCTGCACAGCGCCCGTGATGGCCAGCAGCACCATCGCCACGCTCACCCGTCCCGACAGCAGCGCACCGCCCGCCAGCGACAGCGTCAGGAACAACAGCGGCGTCGACCAGTGGTGCCAGCGCGGCACTGTGCGCAGCTGGGCGTAGATCATCGACGTTGTGAACACAGTGGCCAGGCACAGCGCGGCCCCCAGCCAGCCCAGCAGGGACAGGCTGAAACCGAACAGCACCACAAGCGCCGCGTGCAGAACCATGACGCTCAGCGCGGCCAGCGCGGTCCAGGCCTCGCGGCTCAGCCAACTTGTCCGCCATTGCGAGAAGGCGCGGATCGCCCGTTCGGGACGACCGAGGTGAAAGGTCGACAGCATAAGCCCGCCCCCCGCCAGGGCAAAGCCGATGGCGAAGAAAACCGCGCCCACCCAGCCTGTCGGCGGTGTCGGGTCGATGCCCAGCCAGAACAGCAGGCCAAGGCCAAGGCCCGACAGGGTGGTAAATGCGATGATGGACGGCGCGGGATGCATGCGTCTTCCCTAGAAGGCGGCGGGCGGAAACCCCGCCCTGCGGTTCGTTTCGGCGGCGGTCACGGGCGGTCTCCGCCCGGCAGGGCGCCCAGCGCGCGGTCGAGCCAGCCGAGAAACCCCTTCGGTTCCTCGGCCACCGGGGCCAGGAAAGGCGCCAGCACGTCGACCTGCCCCTCCCACCCGTCCTTGGGGCGGGGCGGAAGATACTTGTTCACGGGCTTGGTGCCCTGTTCCGGCATCAGGTCGAACCCGCCACGCTCGACCACCAGCCGGCTGACATCGCTGTCCGGGTCGCCCAGGTCGCCGAAATGCCGCGCCCCGGCGGGGCAGGTGCGCACGCAGGCGGGCAGGCGGTCTTCCTCAGGCAGGTTGTCGTTGTAGATCCGGTCTACGCAGAGCGTGCATTTCTTCATCACGCCCTCGGCCGCATCCAGTTCCCGCGCACCATAGGGGCAAGCCCAGGCACACAATCCGCAGCCGATGCAGGCGCTTTCGTTGACCAGCACGATTCCGTCCTCGGCGCGCTTGTAGCTGGCGCCGGTCGGGCAGACGGTGACGCAGGGCGCGTCCTCGCAATGCAGACAGGATTTCGGGAAATGGAACAACTGCGCCGGACCGGTTTCCGGCTGCACTTCGTAAGAGTGCACGCGGTTCAGGAAGGTGCCTGTCGGATCGGCGCCATACGGGTCCTGGTCCGACAGCGGCGCTCCGTAATTCTCGGTGTTCCAGCCCTTGCAGGACACCACGCAGGCATGACAGCCCACGCAGGTGTCGAGGTCGATCACCAGCCCCAGCTTGCGTTCGGTCGAGGCCGGAAGGCTGGTCATGCCAGCGCGCCTTTCGCATGGCCCCAGAGATGCGTCAGCGACTTCTCGGCCTCCGGGTCCCAGGTCAGCACGAACCACAGGAAGGACAGCACCACCGCCAGGAAAAATCCGGCGATGCCCAGAAGGGTGATCTTCATCAGTCGGGTCATGTCTTTGAACTCCATCGCAGGTCTTTCGGCCCCTGACCAACCGGGGACCGGATCGCGTCAAAGGCCGGTTGGCTCTCAGTGGGCGCATCGGTCTTTTCCAGCCGGACGCGCAGGTCGAACCACGCCGCCTGCCCCGTGACGGGGTCGGAATTCGACCAGCGAAGCCCATCGCCCTTGGGCGGCAGCAATTCGTGGATGACGTGGTTCAGCAGGAAACCCTGCGTCGCCTCTGGCGCGCCCTTGTCCAGCGCCCACGCGCCCTTGCGCTTGCCGATGGCGTTCCACGTCCAGACCGTGTCCTCGTTCAGCGCGGCCATATGCGCGGCCGGCACCGTGATCGACCCGTGCGGAGAGGTCACGCGCACCCAGTCACCGTCCTTCAGCCCTAGCCGGTCCCACCATTTCGTCGGCATATACAGCGGGTTCTTCCCGTGGATCTGGCGCAGCCAGGCGTTCTGCGTGCCCCAGCTGTGATACATCGCCATCGGGCGCTGTGTCAGCGCATGGACCGGGAAGCCCTCCGATCCCTCGTCCGACAGCGGCGCATACCAGAGCGGTAGCGGGTCGAGCTGCTGGCGGATGCGCTCACGCAGGTGCTCGGGAGGCTGGAGGTCGCCCTTGCCCTCGGCCGCCAGCTGGAACCGGCGCAGGGGCTCGACATACAGCTGGAACAGGTAGGGAGAGGGCTTGTCCAGCAGGCCCATCGTCACCGCCCAGTCCTGATACGCCTTGTTCCACGGCTTGAAGAAGCGCGCCTCGTCCGGGACATGGGCGGCGAAGAAGCCGCCATTGGCGATATAGCGATCCAGCTGCGCCGGGTTCGGCGCGCCGCGCCCATGCTCGTCGCCATTGCCGCGCCAGCCCGACAGCGGGCCGACGCCCGGCTTGCGCTCGTGCCGGACCATGTAATCGGCGTAATCGGCGTATTTCGGGGCACCATCCTCGTCCACCATCCCCGGCAGGCCCAGCCGCGCGCCAAGGTCAAGCAGCACCGACTGGAACCCGCGCACGTCGCGGTCCGGTTCCACCACCGGCCAGCGGATCGCGTCGGCCATCGCGTCGGGCTCGCAGATCGGGCGGTCGAGCAGGCTGATGCAGTCGTGTCGTTCCAGGTAGGTCGTATCGGGCAGGACCAGGTCGGCATAGGCCACCATCTCGGAGGAATAGGCGTCGGAATAGATGATCCGGGGGATGACGTAATCGCCCCTTTCGTCGGTGTCGGTGAGCATCTTCATCACCGAGGCCGTGTTCATCGACGAGTTCCAGGCCATGTTCGCCATATAAAGGAACAGCGTGTCGATCCTGTAGGGATCGCCCGCATGGGCGTTCGAGATGACCATGTGCATCAGCCCGTGCGCCGACAGCGGGTTCTCCCACGTAAAGGCCTTGTCGATGCGGATCGGCTTGCCGTTGTCCAGCGCCAGGTTCTCCGGCCCCAGCGGATAGCCCAGGTGCGGGCCGTCCAGCGGCTGCCCCGGCGTGGCGGTGAAATGCGGGCGGGGATGCGCTTCGGCCGGTTTGGGATAGGGCGGCTTGAAGCGGAAGCTGCCGGGGCTTTCCACCGCGCCCAGCAGGATTTGCAGCATGTGCAGCGCGCGGGCGGTCTGAAAGCCGTTGGAATGGGCCGAGATCCCGCGCATGGCGTGAAAGGCCACGGGGCGGCCCACCATCGTCTCATGCCGCTCGCTCCGGAAATCGGTCCAGGGCTGGGCGATCTCGATGGCCTCGTCGAAGGCCACGCGCGCAATCTCGGCGGCCAGCGTGCGGATGCGAGCGGCAGGCAGGCCGGTGCGATCGGCCACCGTTTCGGGCGCGTACTCGTCGGACAGGTAACGCGCGGCCATGTGGTGCATGACGCTGCGATGCGTGACGCCCGCGCGGCGCAGGTGGCCGGTCAGGTCCGGATAGATGCCCGGCGCATCAAACGCTGCCAGCTTGCCCGTGTGGCGGTCGATCACGAGCGGCTTGCCGTCCGCGTCGCGCAGGAACAACCCGTGTTCGTCCGACGCCGGGTCGCCATTGACCAGCACCGGCGCGTTCGTCCAGCGCGACAGGTAATCGAGGTCGATCTTCCCGGCCTTCATCAGGCAATGCACGATGGACAGGATGAGCAGGCCGTCGGTTCCGGGCGTGATCCCGACCCAGTCGTCGGCGACGGCGTTGTAACCCGACCGCACCGGGTTCACCCCGATCACCTTTGCGCCGCGCGCCTTCAGCTTGCCGATGCCGATCTTGATCGGGTTGCTGTCGTGGTCCTCGGCCACGCCGAACAGGATGAACAGTTTCGCGCGGTCCCAGTCCGCCGTCCCGAACTCCCAGAAGGCGCCACCCATCGTGTAGATGCCAGCCGTCGCCATGTTGACCGAACAGAACCCGCCATGCGCGGCGAAATTGGGCGTGCCAAAGGCCTGCGCCCACCAGCCGGTGAAGCTTTGCGACTGGTCGCGCCCGGTGAAGAAGGCGAGCTTCTCCGGCGCCGTTTCGCGCAGCGGTTTGAGCCAGGACACGGCAATGTCCAGCGCCTCGTCCCACTCTATTTCGCGGAATTCGCCAGACCCGCGCGGCCCGACCCGCAAGAGCGGCTTGCGCAGGCGCGACGGCGCGTTGTGCTGCATGATCCCCGCGGACCCCTTGGCACAGAGAACGCCCTTGTTGATCGGATGGTCGCGGTTGCCCTCGATATAGGCGACCTTGCCGCCCTTCATGTGCACGTTGATCCCGCAGCGGCAGGCGCACATGTAGCACGTGGTCTTCCGCACCTCGTCCGAGACGGGTGGCGACAGGTCAATCTGCGGCTGGGCCATGCACCCTCCCCGTTGCGCGCGGCGCTGTTGATTTCATTCGTAACGCCGTTTCACCCGGGCGCAACCCTGTGGCGGTTGATCTTGGCGCCTCGCGCTCGCATCCTGCCACCTCGGCAGGAGGCATGGCATGACAGCATTGGAACGGGCGTTCGAGACGGCACGGAAACGGTGCGCGCGCGTCGTGTTTCCCGAGATGGACGACCCCCGTATCGCGCAGGCCTGCGCCCGACTGCGGGCCAAGGGGCTGGCAGATCCGCTGCCGCTCTCCGATCAGACCGAGGCCCAGGTGCAGGCGCTGGTCGCGGCGCGCGGCATAAAGCCCGCGCTGGCCCGTCGGATGCTGGACAAGCCGCTGATCCGCGCCGCTGCGATGGTCGCCGCCGGAGAGGCCGAGGCGATGGTCGCGGGCGTCACCCACCCCACCCGCAGGGTGATCGAGGCGGCGGGCCTGGCCATCGGGCTTGCACCCAGCGTGACGCTGCCCTCGTCCTTCTTCCTGATGGTTTTCCCGGACGGGCGGGAACTGATCTTTGCCGATTGCGCCGTGGTCGTGGACCCGGATGCCGAAGCTCTGGCGGCCATCGCGCGCGCCTCGGCCGCCTCGGCGCGGGCCTTGCTGGGCGAAGCGCGGGTGGCGTTGCTGTCCTTCTCGACCGGCGACAGCGGCGCGGGCGACAGCGTCAATCGGGTGCGCGCGGCGGCTCAGGCCACCGGGTTCACCGGCCCCGTGCAGGGCGACGCCGCCCTGAACCCGGCCATCGCGGCGCGCAAGGGACTGGGGTGGGGCGACGCTAACACCCTGGTCTTCCCCTCGCTCGACGCGGGCAACATCGCCTACAAGCTGGCGCAGGAACTGGCCGGTGCGCAGGCCATCGGCCCGGTTCTGCAAGGTTTCGCGAAACCCGTGTGCGACCTCAGCCGCGGCGCGACGGTCGAGGATATCGTCGCCGCCACCGTTTTGAGCATTGCGATGAGCCGGACGGACCAAGCCACTTGAAAAGGGACCTGCAACTTCCTTTCCAAGGAGTTTGGCCACTCAGACCGCCTGCGGCACCATGTCGGCCGGATCGATCCCGGCGACGACATTGGGCTTCTTCATCGCGTCGCGGCGGAAGGGCTCGCCCAACTCCTGGTTGATCAGCGCCTCGATCAGGGTCGTCTTGCCATGCTTCATCTGGTCCTCGACGGCCTTGGCCAGCGCGTCGCGTAGTTCGTCCATCGTGCGGGCAACGACGCCTTGCAAGCCGCAAGCCCGCGCGATGCCGGCATAGGACACCTGCTCGTCCAGTTCGGTGCCGACGAAATTGTCGTCATACCAAAGGGTCGAGTTCCGCTTTTCCGCGCCCCACTGGTAGTTGCGGAAGACGATCTGCGTCACCGGCGGCCACTCCTTGCGCCCGATGGCGGTCAGTTCCGTGACCGCGATGCCAAAGGCGCCGTCGCCCGCAAAGCCCACAACCGGCACGTCCGGGCAGCCGATCTTGGCGCCTATGATCGCCGGCAGGCCATAGCCGCAGGGGCCGAAAAGGCCCGGCGCCAGGTATTTCCGACCCGCCTCGAAACTGGGATAGGCGTTGCCGATGGCGCAATTGTTGCCGATGTCGGACGAGATGATCGCATCCTTCGGAAGGGCCGACTGGATCGCGCGCCAGGCCATGCGCGGGCTCATCCAGTCGGGCTTGTCCGCGCGGGCGCGCTCGTTCCAGCTGGTGCCCGGATCGTCATCCTCGTGATCCATGCTGGACAGTTGCTGCGCCCAGCGAGATTTCGTCTCGGCGATCTTCGCCTTGCGCGCGGCGCGGCCCTCGTCGCCCGCCGTGCCCGACAACTGGCCAAGGATGCCATGCGCCACCTTGGCCGCGTCGCCCACAATGCCGACGCTGACCTTCTTGGTCAGGCCGATCCGGTCGGGGTTGATATCCACCTGAATGATCTTCGCACCCTTGGGCCAGTAGTCGATACCATAGCCCGGCAGGGTCGAGAACGGGTTGAGCCGCGTGCCAAGGCACAGCACCACGTCCGCATCCCGGATCAGCTCCATCGCCGCCTTGCTGCCGTTATAGCCCAGCGGCCCCGCGAACAGCGGGTGCGAGCCGGGGAAGGCGTCGTTGTGCTGGTAGCCCACGCAGACTGGCGCATCCAGCCGCTCGGCCAGCGCCATGCTGGCCGCAATGCCTCCCTGCGACAGCACCACACCCGCGCCGTTCAGGATGACGGGGTTCTTCGCGGACGACAGCAGCTTCGCCGCCTCGGCGACCGAATTCTCGCCGCCCGAGGGACGTTCAAAGACGATGGGTTCGGGGATCTCGATGTCGATCACCTGGGTCCAGTAATCGCGCGGCATGTTGATCTGTGCCGGCGCGCTGGCCTGCCAGGCCTTGGAGATCACCCGCGTCAGCACCTCGGCCACGCGCGAGGGGTCGCGCACCTCTTCCTGGTAGGCGACCATGTCCTCGAACAGCTTCATCTGTTCGACCTCCTGGAAACCGCCCTGCCCGATGGTCTTGTTCGCCGCCTGCGGCGTGACCAGGAGAAGGGGCGTGTGGTTCCAGTAGGCGGTTTTCACCGCCGTGACGAAATTGGTGATGCCCGGGCCATTCTGCGCGATCATCATGCTCATCTTGCCCGATGCGCGCGTATAGCCATCGGCCATCATCCCGCCTGATCCCTCGTGCGCGCAGTCCCAGAACATGATGCCCGCCTTGGGGAAAAGGTCGGAAATCGGCATGAAGGCCGAGCCGATGATGCCGAAGGCATGCTCGATCCCGTGGCGCTGCAATACTTTGACGAAGGCCTCTTCGGTGGTCATCTTCATGGGCGGAATCCTCTTGCGCGCAGGCGGGGGCCTGCCGGTTCGCAGATGATCCTAGAAGGCCGCGCCGGGTGCGGATAGGGCCAGTGCGGACCCCCGGTTAAGGCCAGATCCGGCAGATGTGACCGCACGTCTCTGGCGCCGCCTCGCGGAACGCGGCATCTTGCGGCAGTCCACGACAACAGGAGCGCCCCATGGCGACAGTCCGATTCGCCCGCGCCGCATGGTCGCTTGTACTTTGCGCGGCGCTGACAGCGGCGAGCGCGCAGGCACAGATGATGACGGGCCACGGGCACGGCATGATGCACGGGCCGGGCGGCATGGGCCATGACGAGGCCGCCATGCCCGGCCTGCGCGGGCTGGACGCGACGCCACAGGAAAGCGCCGAGATGGCGGTGATGTTCCGTCATTTCGACCTGATCGACCGCAGCGTGGAAACCCTGCCCGACGGCATCCGCACCGTGACCAACGCCCGCGATCCCGAGGTGATGGCGGCGCTGGTTGGCCATGTCACCGGCATGATCGCCCGCGTCGAGGAAGGGCGCGATCCGCAGGTCTTCATCCAGTCGCCGACGCTGGACATCTTCTTTGCCCGCGGGGATCGGATCGAGACGCAGATCGACATCTCCGACGCGGGGATCGTCGTCACCCAGACCTCGGACGACCCCGAGTTGGTCGAGGCGCTGCATGTCCACGCCGCCGAAGTGACCGCCATGGCCGAGCGCGGCATGCAGGCCGTGCACGAGATGATGATGAAGCGGGCGGGGAACTGATCAGCCCCGCTTGCGCGCGACCGCCTCTTGCAGCAGGCCCGCGACCTCGGCCCCCCAGGCATCCCAGTTGAGCCGCGTCTCGTATTTCTCGCGGGTCGAGCGGCAGAGCGCGGCGTAGCTGTCAGGTGCCGCGCGATAGCGCTGGATCACTGCGGCGAAATCCTGTGCCTTGGCGTCGGCGGGCAAGAGGTGCCCGTTCACCCCGTCCAGCACCGGCACGCCGCCGACCTTCAGGCAAAGCGAGGGCAGGCCATGCGCCGAAGCCTCGCAAAAGGCGAAGCCATAGGATTCATACGACGGCTGCACCAGGAAATGCGCGCAGCCGAACGTCTTGTTGAACGTCGCCAGCTCGGCGGGCACCGCCTTGTCCAGCTGCGGATGCACGGTCACGTAGGCGTCGCGGTGAAACTCGGGCGGAGTGCAGCCGATCACCGTCAGCCGGGCATCGACGCCCTGCGTTCGCAGCGCCTGCATCGTGGCAAAGGCAAGCGGCCCACCCTTGGCCCACCAGTCGCGCCCGACCAGCAACAGCCGCAGCGGGCCGTCCGGTTCGATGCTGCGCGGGGGCGCGGACGGCACCCGGTCGAGGTTCGCGCCCCAGGGTACGCGCAGCGCCGTTTCAGGCGAAAGGCCATAGCGCGCCTCGGCCCGCATACGCTGCCAATGCGACGGCCACAGGATCAGGTCCGCCCGTCGCAGCGCCTGCCGCTCGCAGCGTTCTACCCACGCGTCCAGCGGCCGGGTCAGGCGAAACCCCTTGCCATGCACCCGTCCCAGTTCAGAGGCCTGGAACACCGTCTGCGTCGTGTCCGAGGTGAAGGCGGTGACCATCCCCTCTGGCGCATCCAGCTTGTGCAACGACCACAGGGAATAGGCACAGAACAGCACGTCATAGCCACCACGAGCCAGTTCGGCCTGCAACCCGTGTGTGATGATCGGCGCCAAGGCCAGGTGCGCCCGCCAGCGCAGGCGCAGGTTGACGGCGTCGGGCATCGCCTCGATCAGGCGCCGTATCGGCTGGGCCGCGTACCAGGTGTTGGGCAGGATCGTGACCTTGCCCGCATGACGGCACAGCGCGTCGTGGATGCGCGCATTTCCGCCGGAATACAGGTTCCGGTCGAGCGGTGAATGATCGCAGAGATAGGCGATCTTCAGTATCATCCGTGTCGTTCCTGTCTGCCTCTCGCGGCGGGTTGCCACCGCATTGCGGCCACAGTTTGACCGCAGCGCGAGGGCGCCACGCTTTCCCTTCATGGCCGCAAAGCCGCCGCGACATTGCCGCAGCGCGATGGTAAACCGCAACTGACAGGAGCCGCGAGGGCCAATGCCCAACCCGATCGCCTTTCTCGCGCTGGCCATCTTTCCGGTGGTCGTGGCCGCCCTTTACGGGCGGCTGACACCAGCGCGCGCGCTGATCTGGTCGTTGCTGCTGGGCTACCTGTTCCTGCCGGAACCGCCCGCGGTCTTTGACCTGCCGCTGATGCCGCCGTTGAACAAGCACAACATCCCCGCGCTGGCTGCCCTGGCGATAGCGCTCTGGCGCTATGGCTACGATGGGCCGATCCTGCCCGACAGCCTGATAGGCAAGGCGCTGGTCCTGACCTTCGTCCTGTCCCCGATCCTGACCGTCATGACCAACGAGGAGGCGGTGTTCTTCGGCCAGATCGGCCTGCCGGGGCTGGGGGTGAAGGATGCGTTGGCGCTGATGGTGCAGCAGTTCCTGCTGATCGTTCCCTTCCTTCTGGCGCGGCAGTTCCTGGCCAGTGCCGACGCGCAGCGCGAGATGCTGCGCGCGCTGATGATCGGCGGCTTGGTATACTCTGTCCTGATGCTGATCGAGGTCCGCCTATCGCCGCAGTTGAACAACTGGATCTACGGGTATTTCCAGCACTATTTCGCCCAATCGATCCGGTTTGGCGGCTATCGCCCGGTGGTCTTCCTGTATCACGGGCTGTGGGTTGCGTTCTTCTGCATGACGGCGGTGGTCGCCACCCTCGCGCTCTGGCGGCAGGCCGAGGCGGGAAACCGGTTCCGCTATCTCGCCGGGGCGGCCTACCTGCTGATGGTGCTGTTCCTGGCGAAATCGCTCGGCGCGATGATCTTTGCCGCACTGCTCGTGCCGGTGGTGGTGCTTCTGGGCAGGCGCATGCAGATCCGCGTGGCGCTGCTGATCGGACTGCTGGCCATCGGCTATCCCGTGCTCAAAGGTGCCGACCTGGTGCCGCAGGATCGGCTGCTGGCGGCTGCGGCCAGCATCGACCCCGAACGCGCCTATTCGCTGCAATTCCGGTTTGACAACGAGAACACGCTGTTGGAACGCGCCTATGAAAAGCCGGTCTTCGGCTGGGGAAGCTGGGGTCGGAACCACATCCTTGACCCGTTTTCGGGCCGCATCCTGACGGTGACGGACGGGCGCTGGATCATCGTGATCGGGGTCTATGGCTGGATCGGCTTCCTTGCGGAATTCGGGCTGCTGGTGCTTCCCATCCTGCTGCTCTGGCGCGAATCCGCGCTAGCACGGGCCGGGACGGTATCGCCGTGGATCGCACCGCTGTCACTGATCCTGGCGGTCAACGTCTTCGACATGCTGCCCAACGCCACGCTGACGCCGCTGACCTGGCTGATCGCGGGGGCGCTGACCGGTTATGCCGAGCAGTTGCGGCGCGAACGGCTGAACCTGCGCCGCGCCGACGCAACGTTGAAATGGAAACCGATCCTGTGAGGCGGCGTGTCCTGGCGATCGCCGAGGCAGCGAACCCCGACTGGGTCAGCGTGCCGCTGGTGGGCTGGTCGCTGGCGCAGGCGCTGCGCGAGGTGTCGGATGTGCATCTGGTCACGCAGGTCCGCAACCGCGATCCCATCCTCCGCGCCGGACTGGTCGAGGGGCGCGACTTCACCGCCATCGACTCCGAGGCTCTGGCCCGCCCGATGTGGAAACTGGCCGAGGCCCTGCGCATGGGCGAAGGCAAAGGCTGGACCATGGTGCAGGCGATCAACGCCCTGTCCTATCCCTGGTTCGAACGGCTGGTCTGGCGGCGTTTCGGCGACGCGATACGAGGCGGGGAATACGACATCGTTCACCGCATCACGCCGCTCTCGCCCACAATTGCTTCGCCGCTGGCCGCACGTTGCGCCAAGGCGGGGGTGCCGTTTGTCCTTGGTCCGCTCAATGGCGGCGTGCCTTGGCCACCGGGTTTCGAGGCAGAGATGCTGGCCGAACGCGAATGGCTGAGCCGCCTGCGGTCTGCCTACAGGCTGCTGCCCGGGCGGGACGCGACGTTGCGCGACGCGGCGGCGATCCTCGTGGGGTCGCGCCACACGGAATCCGAGATCCCGGCGCGGTATCGGGGCAAGACGGTCTACCTGCCCGAGAACGGCATCGACCCGGCGCGGTTCAACCGGGTTGCCGCGCCCTCGGGCATGTTGCGGGCCGGTTTCGTGGGTCGGATGGTGCCCTACAAGGGGCCGGATATGCTTTTGCAGGCCGCCGCCCCGCTGATCCGCGAGGGGGGCCTGCATCTCGATCTGATCGGTGACGGGCCGATGCTGCCCTGGCTCAAGACGCAGGCGCAGACACTGGAGATCAGGCAGGGCGTCACCTTTCACGGCTGGCAGGAACATGGCGCGGTGCAGGACATTCTCTGCCGCTGTCACCTGCTGGCCTTTCCGTCGATCCGCGAATTCGGCGGCGGCGTCGTGCTCGAGGCGATGGCGCTGGGCGTCGTGCCGCTGGTGGTCGACTATGCCGGGCCGGGTGAACTGGTGACGCAAGGGACGGGCCTGAAGGTTCCCTGCGGCAACCGTCAGCAGATCGTCGAGGCTTTCGGGCAAAGGCTGCGCGCACTGGCCGACGATCCCTCGGCCCTGCCCGCGTTGGCGCGGGCCGCGCGGCAGAGGGTGCAGGACCACTTCCTGTGGTCGCGCAAGGCGGGCCAGGTGGCGCGTGTCCATGACTGGGTGCGGTCGGGCGGCGACGGTCCCGCGCCTACGGTCTTCTGACTGCGCAGGCACGCTTTTCCCCGCCCGGTTCCTGCCCTACAAGCCGCGCAACACCCCGGCCAAGGAACCCACCCCATGTTCATCGTTTCTCTTATCGCCAAGCCCGGAACGCTGGATCCCGCGCTGGTGGAGTCCTTGCGCAACGCGATGGGTGGCGGTGAGGCGACATGGCTCTCTCCGGATGAAGCGGCAGAGTTTCCCGTGGCCAGCCAGCCGACGAATTTCGACACGGTGCGCGCCGAGATCGGCGGCTTGGCCGACCTGAACCTGCTTCCCGCCGCGGGCCGCCGCAAGCGGATGCTGCTGGCCGACATGGACAGCACGATGATCCGGCAGGAATGCATCGACGAACTGGCCGACGAGGCCGGGGTCGGCGCGCGGGTCAAGGACATCACCGCCCGCGCGATGAACGGAGAGCTGGATTTCGAGGGCGCGTTGACCGAGCGCGTCGCGCTGCTGCGCGGCCTGCCCGCCGGGGTCATCGACCGCGTTGTCGAGACACGCATCACCCTGATGCCCGGCGGCCCCGAGCTGATCGCCACGATGAAGGCGGCGGGTGGCTATACCGCGCTGGTGTCGGGCGGGTTCACCGCCTTCACCACGCGGGTCGCGGCGATGCTGGGGTTCCACGAAAACCGCGCCAACACGCTGCACATAGCGGATGGCGCACTGACCGGCACCGTGGCACAACCGATCCTCGGGCGCGAGGCCAAGGTGCAGGCGCTGGAGGAAATCACCGCCCGGCTGGGCATCACAGAGGCCGATGTGATCGCGGTGGGCGACGGGGCGAACGATCTAGGCATGTTGAACCGGGCCGGCATGGGTGTGGCGCTGCACGCCAAGCCGTCGGTGCAGGCGCAATGCGACCTGCGGGTGAACCACGGCGACCTCAGCGCGCTGCTGTATCTGCAAGGCTATCCGCGCGCCGAATTCCACCCGGCCTAGGCCGGTCAGACCCCGCCTCCGTCCGCCAGGCCAGACACAGGCCGGATGTCGCCGACCACGATGCCGCGACGGTTGGTCTCGGGCGGGTTGAGAAAGGCTTGCACCTCGGGGTTCGCCGGGTCCAGAACGCCGAGCCGCACGAGGATCGCAGAGATCGCGCATTCGGAGGCCCGCGTCGCCCCGTCCGCGATCTTGAGCGCGATGCCCATGCCGCGCCGGGGCAGGATCGCCACGAAGTAGCCCTCGGCCCCGGTCTTGAGCGCCACGGGTTCCGACGCCGCGCGCATCAGCCGGGTGCAGGCGCGCCCCTCGCCCGCCACCATCTCGGGATGCAGCATCATCGCCTCGACCAGCCGCGCCGCCGCCTGCGAGGCCGTATCGCTGCGCGTGTTCGCACCCGCAAACCACGCCATCGCCCGCGCCATGCCCTGCATCGTGGCGGCAAAGTTCGGCGCCGAGCAGCCGTCGATACCGAAGCCGGGACTGGTCTCTCCGGTCGTCATCTCGAAAGCCTCCAGCGCGGCGCGCTGCACGGGGTGGTCGGGCTCGATGTATTCCGGCCCGGCGCCCAGGTGCCGCGCCAGCGTCAGGAACCCGGCATGCTTGCCGGAACAGTTGTTGTGCAGTTGGCAGGGCGCCTCGTTCGCGCGGATCATCGCGTCGCGCAGGTCATCGTCGCGCGAAACCTGCGGACCGCAGCGCAGCGCATCCTCGCCCATGCCGATCTCGGCCAGCCAGTCGGCCACCGCCTCGACATGAATCGTCGCGCCCTGGTGCGAGGCGCAGGCCAGCGCCAGCCGTCGCCTGTCCAGCCCGACCGCGTCCGCCGCGCCGGAGGTCAGCAGCGGCAGCGCCTGGATCATCTTGGACGAGCTGCGTGGCAAGACGACCGCGGCCGGGTCGCCCCAGGCCTGCACGATTTGTCCAGTACCATCGCAGATCACCGCATGACCGGAATGAACGCTTTCGGCGAAGGGTCCGCGCCAGACCTCGACAAGCGTATCAGGCGATCCCATCACGACACCTCATCTCTGAGCAACTTTCTGCCAACGGGGCTTTCACGCCGCGTTTCTTTCAGGCTATTCTCGCGCCGTCGAGAGAAAAGCGCGCGGTGGCGCTCCTGCGGCGGCGAGCAGCCGGAAAAGACAGGCCTGCCGCCATGTTGAGGCACGGACAGCTGGAGGCTGGAACATGAAATCAGGGCTTGGTCGGGTGGTCGGCGCGTGCGCCTTCGTCCTGTCGCTGGGCGCGGCAACGATCGCGCAGGCGCAACAGGAAAGCACCAATCGCGTCGATGCGATGACCGACTGGTCGGTATTCGAGGGTGACAATCCCCGCGAATGCTGGGCCGTCACCACCTACAAGGAGAGCGTCAACACCAAGGATGGCCGCGTCGTCGCCGTGACGCGGGGCGAGATCCTGCTGATGGTGTTCTTCCGACCCGGGGCCGGCGTCTCGGGCCAGATCGCCTTTACCGGCGGCTATCCTTTCGCCAACGGTTCGACTGTCAATGTCGAGGTCGATGGCACGCAGTTCGAGCTCTATACCGAGGGCGAGTGGGCCTGGCCCGCGACTCCGCAGGACGACGCCAAGATGATCACCTCGATGAAGCGTGGCGCCAATGCAGTCCTGACTGCGGTTTCGGCCCGCGGGACAACAACGAAGGATACCTTCTCGTTGCTCGGGTTTACCGCCGCCTACGAAGAAGCGGAGAGTCGCTGCGCCAGCTGAACAACCGGCGCAGGGCACGGTCGGGCGTCTAGGCCAGCTTTTACGGGTGTTCCGAAACCTGCACTAAACCGCAGCACGACCGATGTGTCACAAGCGTGAACAACCCCAGGTTGTTCGCTGTGCACGACTGACCGGATTTGCGACAAAATTAACCCCAATTTTAGAAAACTGTTGGATTCACAAACCGTTAATTGACTTTAACGATGCGTTAAATATACCCCTGAACCGTGACGCAGCCGTTCTCGCATCATGCTGTCGGGGTGTATCGACTTGTTTGACACAGCTTTTCTGGATTCATCTTCGCTGCCGGGCGTCGCCAAGCGACTGAGAGCCCGCACCGACAGAGGCACTCTGGTTTTCTCCATTTTCAAACGCAGCTTCGATCTGATCGTGGCTGCGTTGCTTCTGCCGGTCATTGGACTGGTCGCATTGCTGCTTCTGATCCTGAACCCGCTCTACAATCCGGGAACCCTGTTCTACGTGCAGAAACGGATGGGCCGCAGCTGCAATCCGTTCCCGGCGATCAAGTTCCGCAGCATGCGGGAAATCGACACGATCCAGCGAAATGCAAATGACTCGCTCGAGAGAGATCGCATCACGCCGCTTGGCGGTTTCATGCGCAAGACCCGGATCGACGAGTTACCGCAGGTCCTGAACGTTCTGAAGGGCGACATGAGCCTGATCGGACCGCGACCCGACTATTATGACCACGCCATCCACTTCCTGTCGGAAATCCCAGGCTATCGCGAGCGTCATGTCGTGCGCCCCGGCATCAGCGGGCTGGCGCAGACAGAGGTCGGCTATGCTGTTGGTGTCGAGGCGACCCGTCGCAAGGTTGCCGCCGACCTGTATTACATCAGCCATTCGAGCGTCCAGTTGGAACTGTGGATCGCTTGGAGAACGCTGAGTGTCGTGGTGCGTGGCGCCGGAGCCTGACAGCCCGACCTGCCAGCCCTCACCCCGACCTGACACAAGGAAAAGGCAGCCGATCCGGCTGCCTTTTCCTTGTGCTCACATATGCTTTATCGCCGCCAGCGGCGCGATCACAGGGCGCTTTCTAGGTTCCGGGTCAGGACCGGGAACAGTTGTTGCAGCGACCGGCCCCACTTGGTGATCGGCTGTTCCTCGATGAAGACCACGTCGTTCGGACGCATCTGCATACGCGTCGCGATCACGATGTTCGCCGCGTTGCTGGCGTCCAGGTGATAGGCCGTCACCGCGCCCATGTGATCCGGGTCGGCGCTGCCGCGCAGCACGTAGATCTGCGACGGGTCGCCGGTGACGGTCTTGAAACCGCCATTCTCATACAGGACATCCGCCAGCGTGGCCTGCCGGTCGAAGGGCAGGGCAAAGCGCGACTGATTGGCCACTTCGCCGCTGAGATAGACATAGTCGCGTTCCACCGCATCCAGGTCCTGTCGGCTGCGGAACAGGCTGCGCCGTTCGTCCAGCGCGGCGCGGCGCATGGAAATCTCGGTGTTCAGCGTGTTCAGCGCCGAACTGCGCGCCGAATTCCGCAGCGAGATCACGTCGATCCGGCTGCGATAGAACTCCAGCGCGCGGTCCAGGTCGTAGGTGGTATCCACGTAAACCGCGTCGCCATTCAGCAGCGTCTTGTTCTGAAGATCCTGGCGCGAGAGATACATCTCGACCGGGATCTGGTACAGCGTCCCGTCCCGGTAGATCCGGATCGTCGCGAATTCCTGATCGCGGGCGTCGATCCCGCCCGCAGCGACGATCACATCCGACAGCGTGAGCCGGTTCAGCGTCAGCGGAACCAGCGCCGACCGCTCGACCGCCCCGCCGACCGCGACCTTCTGCGAGTTGAACTCGGCTACTTCGAGGCTGAAGGAGGGGTCAATCTGGCTTTGCACCAGGACCTGGAACAGCTTGTCCTCGGCCTCGGGGATCGTCAGTCCGGCGATGTCGACCGTGCCGACCTCGGGGATGGCAATCGCGCCGTCGTCGCGCACCGTGTAGCCCTGACGCTGGCTTTGCGCGTTGATCAGGCCCGACAGCTGTTCGATCGTCGTGGCAGAGCCGCGCGTCGCCAACAGCACCACGTCGCCCACCCCGATCCGGTAGGGGCCGGGGTCGATGTCGGGCAGGGGCCGGAACTCGATCTCGCCGGGTGTCTCATTGGGCAGGAAGGGTTCCGCCGGCAGGCCGCCATAGGCCCCGGTCGAACCGCCGCCCGCCGCGGCATAAAACACCTCGGGCAGGCTGCGCGGCGCATAGGCCGACGCGTTGGCCGCCGCGACGGTTTCCGGGGTAAGGGCGACCACGCGGACCGGCGTGACGGAATCGCGCGTCGTGACCTCGGGGCTGAAATAGGTCACGCCGCATCCCGCCGTGGTCAGCATGAGCGAGACCGAAACTGCCTTGAAGGCGAGTTTCGAGAACTGCAACGGCCCCCGTGCCGCGGAGATAGAAAAGGTCTTCTTCATCGTGCCCCCACAAGTCCGAAAGTCGACAAACCCCACCGCAAGGCGGACGCAGTCCACGCGTTGCGTGCTTGATACCCCGGTCAAGGTCGCTTTTGAATAGAGAGGCTGCAATCGCAGCACTCCCGCCCCTTTTCAGCCCGACTCGTGCCCAAACGGCAACATTTCACTGTCAGCTTTGCACAAAGCGCACACCCGAAGTCGACACGTGCGCCGCAGTCAGACGCCCGGTGGCGTAGGCCCCCGTATCGACGGCGATCCGGCCGGCCTGCGCCATCGGCTCGTCCACGATTGTGTGGCCGTGCACGACCCACATTCCATCCTTGCGCGGCTTGCGCGCGAATTCCGGGTGCCCCCACAGCAGGACACGTTCGGGTTGCAGGTCGATCGGCAGGTCGGGGTCGGCACCCGCATGGGTGACCACCACGTTGCCCGACTGCCAGTGCAAAGGCAGGTCGCGCAGCCAGTCGATCATCGGCTGTCCCATTTCCTCGACCAGCTTGTCGCGCAGGGCCGTCGGGCTTTCGCCGGGTGGCACCGTCAGGTTGAAGCTGTAGAAGGTCTGCAAGCCGCCGTAACGCAGCCACCGTTCCGCGTGGCTGTCAGGATCGTCGATGAAATTCAGGCACATCCGTTCATGGTTGCCCATCAGGCAGAGGAACAACTCCGGGTAAAGCTCTGTCAGGTGCTTGAGCCAGGTCAGGACGTGGGCCGAATGCTCGCCTCGGTCGATGTAGTCGCCGACACAGATCACAGGATCGATATCTTCGGTCTGTTCGATCTTCTTCAGCAAAGAGTCGAGCGCGTGAAACTGGCCGTGGATATCGCCCACGGCATAGAAGGCACGATCAGGCGCAAGCGGGGCGTCGAACGCCTGCTGTGCGCTTTTCGTCGAAACCGACGACATGACCTTGCTGAACCAGCTCATCGCGTCCTGCCCTGTTTTCGTCTATCTATGCATTCGCCGCCGCCATGCAAAGCCCGCCGGGCCGAAGATGCCGTGACCCGCCTTTACAAGGTCTTTGGTTTCTCCGCCGAATCCCTTATATGCCAGTCTTCTTTCGCTGGAGCGCGCGCCATGACGATCACGCAGGACGTGGTAACCATTCCCCGCAAGCAGCCCGAGGGCGGCAAGGTGAACCTGATCGGGCTCACCCGCGATGGCATGCGCGACGCGCTGGCAGCAGCCGGGACGCCGGACAAGCAACTGAAGATGCGCGTCAACCAGATCTGGCAGTGGCTGTATCACTGGGGCGTGCGCGACTTTGACCGGATGACCAACCTGGCAAAGGACTATCGCGCCCTGCTGGCCGACAAGTTCGAGATCGCCCTGCCCGAGATCGTCTCGAAGCAGGTCAGCGCAGACGGCACGCGGAAATACCTGGTGCGGATCGCCGGCGGACACGAGGTCGAAACCGTCTACATCCCCGAAGAGGATCGCGGCACGCTGTGCATTTCCAGCCAGGTCGGCTGTACGCTGACCTGCTCCTTCTGCCACACCGGCACGCAGAAACTGGTGCGCAACCTGACCGCCGGCGAGATCGTCGGGCAGATCATGCTGGCCCGCGACGACCTGGACGAGTGGCCCCGGCCCGGTGTCGGCACCGGAGAGGACGGGCCGCGCCTGCTGTCCAATATCGTGCTTATGGGCATGGGTGAGCCGCTGTACAATTTCGAGAACGTCCGCGACGCGATGAAGATTGCGATGGATGGCGAGGGGATCGCCCTGTCGCGCCGCCGCATCACGCTGTCCACCTCCGGTGTCGTGCCGGAAATCGCCCGCACCGCCGAGGAAATCGGCTGTCTGCTGGCGGTGTCCTTTCACGCCACCACTGACGAGGTCCGCGACAGGCTGGTGCCGATCAACAAGCGCTGGAACATCGAGACGCTGCTGACCGCCCTTCGCGAGTATCCGCGCCTGTCGAACTCGGAACGGATCACGTTTGAATACGTGATGCTGAAGGGCGTGAACGACAGCGACGCCGACGCGCGGCGGCTGGTCAAGCTGATCGCCGGCATCCCGGCCAAGATCAACCTGATCCCGTTCAACGAATGGCCCGGCGCCCCGTATGAGCGGTCGGACTGGGAACGTATCGAGAAATTCGCCGACATAATCTACAAGGCCGGCTATGCCAGCCCGATCCGCACGCCGCGCGGCGAGGACATCATGGCGGCCTGCGGCCAGCTGAAATCGGCCACCGAACGCGCAAGGAAGTCCCGGCGCGAGATCGAGGCCGACGCGGGTCTCTGAAACGACCCTGCGGAAGGCGCATTGCAACGATGCCACCACCCTTGACCTTCCAGTGACTGGAGGGACTATGTGTATGTCCGAGACTGATCCGGGCAACGCAGGGAGGCCGTCATGGCCGATAACGCGATTCGATTCGAGGTAACGGGGCTGAACTGTGGCGGCTGCGCCGGACGCGCCGAACGCGCGCTTCAGGCAGCCGAAGGCGTGCAGTCGGCCACCGTCAACTTTGCCACCAGGACCGCGCAGGTCGAGGGCGGCACGCCCGACAGTCTGCGCGCCGCACTCAAGGACGCGGGCTATCCAGCAGCAGAGGGGCGCGTGTCGCTGTCCATCGGCGGGATGACCTGCGCCTCTTGCGCGGGGCGGGTCGAACGGGCGCTGACCTCGGTTCCCGGCGTCCTGACTGCCCATGTGAACCTTGCGACGGAACGGGGCGAGGTCACGTTGCTGCGCGGATCGGCCACGCCGCAGGCGCTGGCGCAAGTGGTGCGCGGCATCGGCTATGACGCACAGCCGGTTTCCGACGACAGCGCCGAGGCCGAGGCGCGCAAGAGCGCCGAAACCGAAAAGCTGCGGCGCGACCTGATCCTGGCCGCCGCGCTGACCCTGCCGGTCTTCGTGCTGGAAATGGGCGGCCACCTGGTGCCGGCCTTTCACCACTGGGTTGCGATGACCATCGGGCAGGGCACCTCGTGGCTGTTGCAATTCGTGCTGGTGACGGCGGTCCTCGCGATCCCGGGGCGGCGCTTTTTCCGCATCGGCCTGCCGCTTCTGGCCAAGGGCGCGCCTGACATGAATTCGCTCGTAGCGCTGGGAACTCTGGCCGCCTGGGCCTATTCCGCCGTGGCGCTGTTCGCGCCCGCGCTGCTGCCCGACGGCGCGACGGCGGTCTATTTCGAATCCGCCGCCGTGATCGTGACGCTGATCCTGCTGGGCCGCTTCCTCGAGGCGCGGGCCAAGTCGCGCACCGGCGCGGCGATCCGGCGTCTGGCCGGGCTGCGCCCCGCCACCGCCCGCGTGGAACGCGACGGCGTGGTGACCGAGGCCGCGATCGATACCGTGCAGGTCGGCGAGGTCCTGCACCTGCGCCCCGGCGAACGGATTCCGGTGGATGGCATGGTGCTCGAGGGGCGCTCCTATGTCGACGAATCCATGCTGACAGGCGAACCGATCCCGGTGGACAAGGCGCAGGGCGCGGTTCTGGTCGGCGGATCGGTCAATGGACAGGGCGCGATGCGGTTCCGCGCGACCGCCGTGGGCGCAGACACGATGCTGGCCCGGATCATCGAGATGGTGGAACAGGCGCAGGGCGCCAAGCTGCCGATCCAGTCGCTGGTCGACCGGGTGGTGCGCTGGTTCGTGCCCGCCGTGATCGGCGCCGCGGCACTGACCATCGCCGCATGGCTGCTGTTCGGCCCTGGCCTGTCCTTTGCGCTGGTCGCAGGGGTATCTGTCCTTATCATCGCCTGCCCCTGCGCCATGGGCCTTGCCACGCCGACCTCGATCATGGTCGGCACCGGCCGCGCCGCCGAGATGGGCGTGCTGTTCCGCAAGGGCGACGCGCTGCAACGGCTGGAGGGCGTGCGCGTCGTGGCCTTCGACAAGACCGGCACCCTGACCGAGGGTCGCCCCGAACTGGTGGCGCAATTCCCCGCCGCGGGCTTTGACGCGACCGAGGTGCTGCGCCTGGCCGCCAGCGCCGAGTCGGGCTCGGAACACCCGATCGCCCGCGCGCTGGAACGCGCCGCCGAGAGCGTGACCCGACCCGACGCGGTCGAGGCGGTGCCCGGCAAGGGACTGCGCGCCACGGTCGAGGGGCGCACACTGCTGATCGGCAGCGCCCGCCTGCTGGAGGAAGAGGGCATCGCAACCGACCAACTGCGCGGCGCGCTGGACGGCATCGCCACGCGCGGGCAGACAGCGGTGGTCGTCGCCGTCGATGGCAAACTGGCCGGCGCGCTTGCCGTGGCCGACACGCTGCGTCCCGGCGCCGCAGGTCTGGTCAAGGGGCTGAAGGCGCGCGGACTGACTGTGGCGATGATCACCGGTGACACGCAGGCGACGGCCCAGGCCATCGCCGCCGAGCTTGGCATCTCGGAGGTAATCGCCGGTGTCCTTCCGGGCGGCAAGCTCGACACGGTGCGCGACCTGCGCGACCGGTTCGGCGCGGTGGCCTTTGTCGGTGACGGCATCAACGACGCGCCCGCACTGGCCGAGGCCGAGGTCGGCATCGCCGTGGGCAGCGGCACCGATGTCGCCATCGAAAGCGCCGACGTGGTCCTGGCCTCGGGCCGGATCGAGGCGGTGGCGGACGCGCTGACCGTCAGCCACGCCACGATGCGCAACATCCGGCAGAACCTGTTCTGGGCGTTTGCCTACAACACCGCCCTGATCCCGGTGGCGGCGGGCGTGCTTTACCCGGTGGCGGGCGTTCTGCTGTCACCGATGCTGGCCGCAGGTGCCATGGCACTGTCGTCGGTCTTTGTCCTGTCGAACGCGCTGCGGCTGCGGCGGATCGGGCAGACGCAGGCCCCCGGGCCACAACCGCAGGATGCCAGGCTGAAGGAGGCACAGGCATGAACATCGGAGACGTGGCGGAACGAGCGGATCTTCCGGCAAAGACGATCCGATACTACGAGGATATCGGGCTGGTCACGCCTGCACGCGACCCCAATGGCTATCGCAACTTCACCGAGACCGACCTGCACCGCCTGACCTTCGTCGCGCGGGCACGCACGCTTGGCTTTACCATCGAGGATTGCCGCACGCTGCTGGCGCTGTATGACGATGTCGGGCGTGCCAGCGCGGACGTAAAGCGGGTGGCGCAGGACCACCTGGATCGGATCGAGGAAAAGATCGCCCAGTTGCACGCCATGCGCGAGACGCTGTCCGACCTGATCCACGCGTGTCAAGGCGATCACCGTCCGGATTGCCCGATCCTCAGCGATCTTGCCCGGACCGCGTACGGCGGCAACGACTGAGGCTTACGGAGCGTCCTGCATGACGGACAGGTCCGGTGCCGGGTCGCCTGCCATGATCCCGTCAAACCGGCCCCGTTCCAGGTCCCAATGGGCCAGCGTCACCGCCACGGCGCTATCGGGATCGCGCGCGACGATGGCCTCGATAAGCGCCTCGTGGTGCTGGATCGCCTTTTTCTGCGCCTTCTTTTCCTTCTTGGCGCTTGACCGTGCCGTGCCCACGGTCAATCGCGCGTGGTCGATCATCAGCCGCCCATGGCTGGGCGCAAGGTAAGGGTTCGCCGCCATGTCGCATATGACGTGGTGAAAACGGTGATCGGCCAGCGCAATGGCATCAGTCTCGGTCGCGGCGATACAGGCGCGCTGGGCCGACCAGAGATCTTCGACCTGCGCCTCGGTCCGATACTCCGCCGCCATCCGCGCCACCGCCGCATGGACCAGCGGGGCCGAGCGGAAAAACACCCGCAGCGCCGCGAAATCCAGTGGTGCGACTCGCGTGCCGCGGTTGGGGCTGAGCAGGACATACCCCTCGCCCGCGAGGTCCCGAAAGATCTCGCGCAGGGGTGTCCGGGACAGGCCGTATTGCGCGGCAAGGCGCGTTTCGTCCATCTCTGTACCCGGTGGCAGGTCGAGAGTCAGGATGCGCCGGACAAGATCGGCCTGGCAAAGCTGTCTGGGAGTCATGGCGGCCACCCCGTGCGCACAATCTGCATACGGAGTCTGCCAGACCGGATGCGCCGCGGTCAACCGGCATGAGAAAAGGGGCCCGCAGGCCCCCTTTCCGTTGTCGCGATCAGTTCAGCGCGGCGTCGGTGATGGCGTGGCTCCATGCCCCTTCGGGCGCCTTGGTGATGACCGGATCGGATCCGCCCGCCAGCAGGGTCGCCACCGTGCGCTCGTAGTCTGCCGGGTCCAGCGTGCCGTTCGAACCTGCGGTCAGCTTGGCCACCTCGCCCATCATGCGGATCTGGTGCGCTTCGGTCTGGGCGCCGGTCTCGTCATAGTCGAGCACGATCATCGCCGCGTCCTCGGGATTCTCCTCGGCCCATTTCCAGCCCTTCATCGAGGCACGGACAAAGCGGGTCATGCGATCGACAAAGGCCGGGTCGGACAGCTTGTCCTCCATCACGTACAGGCCATCCTCCATCGTGGCGACACCCTGGTCCTGGTACTTGAACGTCACCAGTTCCTCGGGGGCGACGCCCGCGTCGATCACCTGCCAGTATTCGTTGTAGGTCATAGTGCTGATGCAATCAGCCTGGCGCTGAAGCAGCGGGTCGACGTTGAAACCTTGCTTGAGCACCTCGACGCTGCCTTCCATCTTGCCATCTGTCTTGATGCCAAGGCTGCTCATCCAGGACAGGAAGGGGTATTCGTTGCCGAAGAACCAGACGCCCAGCGTCCGGTTGTCCAGGTCGGCGGGGGTCTCGATCCCGGCATCCTTCCAGCAGGTCAGCATCATGCCGGACGACTTGAACGGCTGCGCGATGTTGACCAGCGGCAGGCCGTTTTCGCGCGCTGCCAGGGCGGCCGGCATCCACTCCACGACCACGTCGGCGCCGCCGCCCGCGATCACCTGCGTCGGCGCGATGTCCGGACCGCCGGGCAGGACGTTCACGGTCAGGCCCTCTTCCTCGTAGAAGCCCTGGTCGAGCGCCACGTAATAGCCCGCAAACTGGGCCTGCGTGACCCATTTCAGTTGCAGCGTGACCTCGTCCGCCGCAAAGGCCGGCGTCGCCAGTGACATGGCCGCCGCTGCTGCGATTCCCTTGAAGTTCATGTGTCTTTCTCCGTGTTGGTCTTGTTGGTTAGTCGTCAGCCCCGTTGTGACGGGTGCCAGAAGGTGACCCGGCGTTCGATCAGGGCGATCAGCCCGTAGAACGCCGTGCCGGAAAGCGCCGCCACGACGATGGCGGACCAGACCATGCCCAGGTCAAGCTGCCCGATGCTGGTCGAGATGCGAAAGCCGAGGCCCAGCGTCGGACTGCCGAAGAACTCGGCGACGATGGCCCCGATCAGGGCGAGGGTCGAGGTGATCTTTAGCCCGTTAAAGATGAATGGCAGCGCTGCTGGCAGACGCAGCTTCATCAGCGTCTGACCCCACGAAGACGCATATGTGCGCATCAAATCGCGTTGCATGGTGGTCGTATCCTGCAACCCCGCGACGGTATTCACAAGCATAGGAAAGAAGACCATCAGCACGACGACCGCCGCCTTGGACTGCCAGCCGAAACCGAACCACATCACCAGGATCGGCGCCGTGCCGACGATGGGCAGAGCGGCCATGAAATTGCCCAGCGGCAGCAAGCCCAGGCGCAGGTAATCATAGCGGTCCACCAGCAGCGCGGTCAGGAACGCCGCACCGCAGCCGATGACATAGCCCGAAACCGCGCCCTTGAGGATCGTCTGCACGAAGTCTCGCCACAGCAGGCCCGTGTTCTCGGCGAATGTCCCTGCGATCTGGCTTGGCGGCGGCAGGATCACTGTCGGCACCTCAAGCCCGCGCACCAGCAGTTCCCACATGCCCAGCAGGGTCGCGCCGAAGATCAGCGGAACGGCCAGGCGCGCCGCCCGCGTGTCGGCGCCCGGCCCATTTGCCAGCCGCGCGTTCAGCGCCCAACCCGCGGCCCAAAGCACGAAGGCGAAAACGATCTGGATCATGCCATCATCCCCATCCGCCTCAGCGTGCGCCGCTCGATAACGCCGATGAGCCAGACCAGCACCGCCGCGAGGCCCGCCGCCATCAGCAGCGCCGCCCAGATCTGCGCCGTCTGGCCGTAATAGCTGCCCGCCAGCATCCGCGCCCCAAGGCCGCCCTGCTGCACGGGTAGTTCGCCGACGATGGCGCCCACCAGCGACGCCGCGATGGCGATCTTGAGCGAGGCAAAGAGATAGGGCACCGACGAGGGCAGCCGCAGCTTAGTCAGCACCGTCATGGGCTCGGCGCTGTAGGTGCGCATCAGGTCCAGCTGCATCGAATCCGGCGCGCGCAGCCCCTTCACCATGCCCACGACGACTGGAAAGAAGGAGAGGTAGGCTGAGATTACCGCCTTGGGCAGCAGCCCTTGTATACCAATCGAATACAGAACGACAATGATCATGGGCGCCAGCGCAACGATGGGAATGGTCTGGCTGACGATTGCCCAGGGCATCACGCTCATGTCCATGACGCGGGAATGCACGATCCCCACTGCCAGCACCACACCCAACCCGGTGCCGATCAGAAAGCCGACAAAGGTCGCGTTCAGCGTGATGAGGCCGTGATAGATCAGGCTACGGTTCGATAGCGTCCCGGTTTTCACGATACCGCGCCGGCCCGTCACCTCTTCGCCGATGGTCGAGGCGTAAAGCTCTGTCAGCACCTGATGTGGCGCGGGCAGGCGCGGTCGGTCGAGGTTCCAGCTTTCGCCCAGCGCATGGGTATTGTTCAGCACAAGCGCCCAGTTGCTCATGTCCCGGCGTTCGACGGCCGACGGCGGTGCGATTACCGCCCCGGCACGTTCCGCCTGGGTCAGCGTTTCCTTCACGTTCATCGGCAGCACGGCGACATACCACAGCGCCATCAGCGCCAGCACCATCGCCAGGACAGGCCGGATCAACCGCGTCATCGGCCAGACCCCACCGGCGCCGCCAAGATCAATGCGACCGAGACGACGCCCAGCGCGATACCCGCCAGTTGCAATGGTGCGGGCCGTTCGCCGAAGAACAGGAAGGCCACCAGCACCGCCAGAAGCAGTTGCAGCACCGCCGATATCGAGATCGCCACCGCCATCCCGCCCTCGCGCATGAGCCTCACCATCATCAGGTTGCCAGCCGTATACAAAATGAGTGCAAGTCCCAGCAAGCCGAGCCGATCATTGTCCACATAGGCGCGCATCGAGGCACTCGCCGCGAGGAAGACCGCCATCGCCGCGCCCAACCATGTCAGGAAACCCGCGCTCATTCCTGGTAGCCCGCGCGCAGCCCCTCGCGGACGCGATGGGCAATCTCGATGAACTCCGGCGTGTCGCGGATGTCCAGCGGACGTTCCCAGGGCAGCGGGCTTTCGATCACATCGGTGATGCGACCCGGTCGGGGCGACATGACGACGATATGGGTCGACAGATACACCGCCTCGGG
The DNA here is from genome assembly GCF_018224955.1 of Thetidibacter halocola. Lineage (GTDB taxonomy): Bacteria > Pseudomonadota > Alphaproteobacteria > Rhodobacterales > Rhodobacteraceae > Thetidibacter > Thetidibacter halocola. The sequence goes on along the minus strand of NZ_JAGTUU010000002.1, from coordinate 176,988 downwards.
GATCGAATGCGTGACAAAGGCGATGGTCTTTTCCGTCCGCCGCCACAGCCCCAACAACTCCTCGTTCAGCCGGTCGCGCACGATCTCGTCCAGCGCGCCAAAGGGTTCGTCCATCAGCAACAGGTCGGCGTCAAAGGCCAGCGCCCGCGCGATGCTGGCCCGCTGTTGCATCCCGCCGGACAGCTGCCACGGAAACTTGTTCTCGAAGCCCGACAGTTCGACCAGGTCCAGCACCTTGGCGATGCGTTCCTTCTGCTGGGTCTTGGAATAGCCCATGATCTCCAGCGGCAGCGCAATGTTGCGCCCGATAGTCCGCCATGGATAGAGCCCCGCCGCCTGGAAGACATAGCCATAGGCCCGCTTGCGCCGCGCCTCGTTCGGGGTCATCCCGTTCACACTCAGGCTGCCGCCCGTGGGATGCTCCAACGCCGCGATGCAGCGCAGCAATGTGGTCTTGCCGCAACCGGACGGTCCGATGAAGCTGACGAAAGACCCCTTGGGAATGTCGAGGCTCACATCCTTCAACGCATGTACCGGCCCGTCCGCCGCCTGGAATGTCAGGTCCAGATGTTGCGCGCGAATGACCGGGGCGGCGCTTTCTGCTAGGATGGGGGCAGGTTCAGACATCAAGGGGATCACCATGGCGGCCAAAGAGAAACCGGATTGCGTGAAACTGCGGCCCGAGGGGACATACACGGGCAAGCAGGGCTTTTCCTATTTCGAGGGCATCGCGAAGGAAACCGTGGGCTCGCACGGCGTCTGCATGCACCTGCTGACCGTCCCACCGGGCGGCCGCGCCAAGGCGCACAAGCACGAGACGCATGAAACCGCGATCTATGTGATCTCGGGGTCCGCCAAGATGTACTGGGGCGAGCGTCTGGAGAATGTGATGGAAACCAAGGCCGGCGACATGATCTACATCCCCGCCGACGTCCCGCACCTGCCCTTCAACGACGGGGACGAGACGGCGGTGGCGGTCATCGCAAGAACCGACCCGCATGAGCAGGAGTCGGTCGTCCTGTTGCCGGAGTTGGAGGCGTTGGTGCCTGCCTGACGCACGGCGCCAAACACGCCGGACTCGACCCGGGGCCTCGCAAGTTTTGCTGGTTCTGGTCTTGGCAGGCATCCTTGCCTCGGCTGTTGGCTGTCGAATGTAACGCCCCGGATCAAGTCCGGGGCGCCTAGCGACCATCACACCCCCGTCGCCGGAATCCCCGTCCGCTCCACCGGGCGCGGGTTGGTGATTTCCTTCCACTTCGACAGTGCCTTGTTCGTCGGCGTCCCCGGAGCACGCTTGACGAACTGGCCGTGGCCTTCCTGCGTGCGGATCTCGCCGTCATGCACAGCGACATGGCCGCGCGTCAGGGTGAACCGGGGCAGGCCCTTGACCGTGTGGCCCTCGAACACGTTGTAGTCGATGGCCGATTGCTGGGTCGCGGCGGTGATCGTCTTGGTCTTGGCCGGGTCCCAGACCACGATATCGGCGTCCGAGCCCACCCGGATCGCCCCCTTGCGCGGATAGCAGTTCAGGATCTTGGCGATGTTGGTCGAGGTCACGGCGACGAATTCCTCGGGCGTCAGCCGCCCGGTTTCCACCCCGTGCGTCCAGAGCATCGGCATCCGGTCCTCGAGGCCGCCGGTCCCGTTCGGGATCTTGGTGAAATCGCCGATGCCGAACCGCTTCTGGTCCGTCGTAAAGGCGCAATGGTCCGTCGCCACGACGGACAGCGACCCGCTCATCAGCCCGGCCCAGAGCGAATCCTGGTGCTGCTTGTTGCGGAACGGGGGCGACATGACGCGGCGGGCGGCGTGGTCCCAGTCCTTGTTGAAATACTCGGACTCGTCCAACGTCAGGTGCTGGATCAGCGGCTCACCCCAGACCCGCTTGCCCTGCGCCCGCGCCCGGCGGATCGCCTCGTGCGCCTCTTCGCAACTCACGTGCACGATATAGAGCGGCACGCCCGTCATGTCGGCGATCATGATGGCGCGGTTGGCCGCCTCGCCCTCGACCTGCGGCGGGCGGGAATAGGCGTGCGCCTCGGGCCCGGTGTTGCCTTCGGCCAGCAGCTTGGCGCACATCTCGGCCACCACGTCGCCGTTCTCGGCATGGACCATGGCGATGCCGCCGAGTTCGCCGAGGCGCTTGAACGAGGCATACATCTCGTCATCGTTCACCATCAGCGCGCCCTTGTAGGCCATGAAATGCTTGAAGGTGGTGATGCCGTGATCCTCGATCACGGTCTTCATCTCGTTGAAAACCTGCTCACCCCACCAGGTCACGGCCATGTGGAAGGAGTAGTCGCAATTCGCGCGGGTGGACTTGTTGTCCCACATCTGCAACGCATCCAGCAGCCCCTGCCCGGGCGAGGGTAGCGCGAAGTCCACCACCATCGTCGTCCCGCCCGACAGCGCGGCGCGGGTGCCGGATTCGAAATCGTCAGAGGAATAGGTGCCCATGAAGGGCATTTCCAGGTGCGTATGCGGGTCGATCCCGCCCGGCATGACGTAGCAGCCTGTGGCATCCAGTTGCTCGTCACCCTTCAGGCTATCACCGATCTCGACGATCCGGCCCTTGTCGATCAGGACATCGGCCTTCCAGCTCAGGTCCGCCGTGACGACGGTGCCGTTCTTGATGACTGTGATCATGTCATTTGATCTCCGGTTGATCGCCAAAGCGTTCCACTGCACTTTGTGGCGGCATACTCAGATAATTTGGAAAGAACCCAACAAGAATTTCATCGGAATTGACGAGAGAACCGTCATCCAATTCTACCGACAACCGCCCGCATTGAGACGGGAAGAGTCTTAGGTTTGACCGGCACCCTCTGATCGCTTGGATAATAATGCTGTCAAACTCCGGATCATAATTCTCAACATATTTCGCTAGTCTTTCTTCAAAATTTTCTTTCCAAGCGTGTTTGACCGCTTCACTTGCCTCTACTCCGGCCCAGAATGGATCACTGTTGTTCCCGGAACTATCTAATGGATACATTTTGTTTTTCTGACTGAGCATTCCTAATTGCAGTGGAGCATTAGCATATAGAGTAATGCTGCCTCGGCCCGGAACAACTATCCGGCTAGCAGATTCTCCAAAGTAGTTTTGGGAAAGAACGTTTCTCACGTCATCGGATAGAAAAACTTCAGACACGATGTCATACTGACCAGAGTCGAATGATGCGCTAGTCAAGAATCTATCGTAGACTGAATAATTAGTAGCTTGAAACCTCCACTGAAAATTTACACAGCAGCGCTCATGCCCCGTAACGTCAAAATCTAAGAATTCTATTTTTACAGCACCTTGAACAGATTGGTCGGCTTTCCAAGCGAAATAGAGGGCTCCGCCTGCAAAAATCGCGGCGAAAAGGGCCAATACTAATCCTAGAATGGAAATGCTGCGATCACTCACTCCATGATCTCCGCCGTCTCAACCACCGCGTGGAACAGCACGTCCGTCCCGGCCTTGGCCCAGTCCTTGCTGATTTCCTCGGCCTCGTTGTGGCTGAGGCCATCCACGCAGGGGCACATCACCATGGCGGTCGGAGCGACACGGTTTATCCAGCAGGCATCATGCCCCGCACCCGAGATGATGTTCATGTGGCTATAGCCCAGCCGCTCCGCCGCGTTGCGGATGGCCGAGACGCAGCCCTCGTCGAAGGTCACCGGGTCGAACCCGCCGACCTTCTCGAATTCCACCGTCAGACCCATCTCGTCGCAAATCTTCGTCGCTTCCTCGCGCAGCTGCTTGTCCATCGCCTGGATCACGCTCAGGTCGGGAGACCGGAAATCGACCGTGAACACCACCTTGCCGGGGATCACGTTGCGCGAGTTCGGGTAGACGTCAATATGCCCGGCCGCGCCGACCGCGTGGGGCGCATGGCTCCACGCGATCTCGTCGACCTTTTCCAGGATCCGCGCCATGCCGAGACCCGCGTTCTTGCGCATCGGCATCGGCGTGCTTCCGGTATGCGAATCGCGCCCCGTCACCGTCACCTGCGTCCAGGTCAGGCCCTGCCCGTGGGTGACGACACCGATATCCTTGCCCTCGATTTCCAAAATGGGCCCCTGCTCGATATGCAGTTCGAAAAAGGCGTGGATCTTGCGCGCGCCCACCTCTTCCTCGCCCTTCCAGCCGATCCGATCCAGCTCGTCGCCGAACCGCTTGCCCGCCGCGTCCGTGCGGTCATAGGCCCAGTCCTGCGTGTGGATGCCGGCAAACACGCCCGAGGCCAGCATCGCCGGCGCGAACCGGGTGCCTTCCTCGTTCGTCCAGTTGGTCACGACGATCGGATGTTTCGTCTTGATCCCGAGATCGTTCAGCGTGCGGATCACCTCCAGCCCACCGAGCACTCCAAGCACCCCGTCATACTTTCCGCCCGTCGGCTGCGTATCGAGGTGAGAGCCGACGTAGACCGGCAGCGCATCGGGGTCCGTCCCCTCGCGCCGCGCGAACATGTTGCCCATCTGGTCGAGCCCCATGGAACAGCCCGCGTCCGTGCACCATTTCTGGAACAGCGCGCGCCCCTCGGCATCGGCGTCCGTCAGCGTCTGCCGGTTGTTGCCGCCCGCCACACCCGGGCCGATCTTTGCCATCTCCATCAGGCTGTCCCACAGCCGGTCGGCATTGATGGTCATGTTGGCTGCTGGTGCTGCCATGGCGTCACTCCCCGTGTTGGACCCGTCTGATGCGGGCTTGCCTCGATTTGACCAATCGGTCAAACAAACGCTACCAGAGGGCGGCCCTCAGTCAAGCGAGTTGCCGCAGGAACGGGCATGTGACGGCCGATTGGGCAGACGAGGGACGCGGATGACCGACATCAACGCAGGGCAAGAGCCGGAACAGACAATGACCCGGATCCAGCGCGAGAAACGCGAAGCCATCCTCGAGGCCGGCCTGACGGTCTTTTCGCAGGAAGGGTTCCGCGGCGCCACTCTCGACCGGATCGCCGCCGAGGCCGGGCTGTCGAAGCCGAACCTGCTTTACTACTACCCGTCCAAGGAAGCGATCCACGAGGAATTGCTGACCGGCCTGCTGCACACATGGCTTGACCCGCTCAAGGCGGTTAACCCGAACGGAGAACCGGTCGACGAACTCCTAGCCTATGTCCACCGCAAGCTGGCCCTCGCCCGAGACTTCCCGCGCGAAAGCCGGCTGTTTGCCAACGAGATCCTGCAGGGCGCCCCGCGCATCCTGCCCGCCCTCGAAGGCGAATTGCGCGAATTGGTCGAGGATCGGGCGGCGGTCATCCAGCGCTGGATCGACGAAGGCCGCATTGCCCCTGTCGACCCGGTGCACCTGATCTTCTCGGTCTGGGCGCTGACCCAGCACTACGCCGATTTCGACGTGCAGGTGCATGCGGTCCTTGGAGCGGGCGACCCCTTTCCCCGCGCCGAGGCGCATCTGGAAACGCTGTTCAGGCGCCTGCTGACGCCCTGAGCCTTCATCTTGCCCGAAAAACTCCGGGGGAGTCGACCGAAGGGAGACGGGGGCAGAGCCCCCTTTCCTCACTCCGCCGCCTTGACCGCCATCGGGTTGTTGGGGTGCGTCGTCCAGTTGGCATACTCGTCCGACACGGTCTTGCCGGTGCGCGGGTCGACCGAACCAGCGGGCATCCGCTCCATCGTGATGCAGTTCTCGACCGGGCAGACATCGACGCAGAGATTGCAGGCAACGCATTCCGCATCGTTGACCTCGAACACCCGGCCCTCGTGCATCCAGATCGCCTGGTGGCTGGTATCCTCGCAGGCGGCATAGCAGCGGCCGCACTTGATGCAGGCGTCCTGGTCGATCCGCGCCTTGGTGACGTAGTTCAGGTTCAGGTACTGCCAGTCGGTGACATTGGGCACCGCCTTGCCGACAAAGTCGGAGAGAGTGGCATATCCCTTTTCATCCATCCAGGCCGACAGGCCGCGCTTCATCTCTTCGACTATCTTGAACCCATAGGTCATGGCGGCGGTGCAGACCTGCACGTTCCCGGCGCCCAGCGCCATGAATTCCGCCGCGTCGCGCCAGGTGGTGACGCCACCGATGCCGCTGATCGGCAGGCCGCGGGTCTGCGGGTCGCGGGCGATCTCGGCCACCATGTTCAGCGCGATGGGCTTGACCGCCGGGCCGCAATAGCCCCCGTGGCTGCCCTTGCCGTCGATCGACGGTTCCGGGCTGAAATTGTCGAGGTTCACGCTGGTGATGGACGACACCGTATTGATCAGGCTGACCGCATCGGCGCCGCCATTCTTCGCCGCCCGCGCCGGATAGCGGATGTCGGTGATGTTCGGCGTCAGCTTCACGATCACGGGCCGGTCGTAGTACTTCTTGCACCAGCGCGCGACCATCTCGATGTATTCCGGCACCTGCCCCACGGCAGATCCCATGCCGCGTTCGGACATCCCGTGCGGACAGCCGAAGTTCAGCTCGATCCCGTCGCAATTCGTCTCGGCCACGCGCGGCAGGATGCGTTTCCAGCTGTCCTCGTCGCAGGGAACCATGATCGAGGCGATCAGCGCATGGTCGGGGTAGTCCGCCTTGACCCGCGCCATTTCCTCGAGGTTCACCTCGAGCGGCCGGTCGGTGATCAACTCGATGTTGTTGATGCCCAGCACGCGGCGATCGGCGCCATAGACCACGCCGTAACGCGGGCCGTTCACGTTGACGACGGGCGGACCTTCCTCGCCCAGAGTCTTCCAGACGACACCGCCCCAGCCGGCCTCGTAGGCGCGGCGGACGTTGTATTCCTTGTCGGTCGGCGGCGCCGAGGCCAGCCAGAACGGGTTGGGGGACTTGATCCCCAGGAAATTGCTCGTGAGATCGGCCATGGGTGTTGAACCTCCTGATTTATTGGAGTTCGCTAGGGATGATCCCCGCCGCGTTTAATCGGGCGGAGGCTGCATTTCTCGTTTGTTCGTCAAAGACTTCAGGGTGCCGAAGAACTACAGCCTCAAACGTGAGCTCTGGGTGCCCTCGGTCTATCAGATCCCTGAAACCGGCAGAGACTTCGGGCTTCAAAGTCAGGTCTGCAGCAGTCTTCGCTTCACCATCTCTTTCGATCTTCTGCCGGGTGCGGGAAAGCCGAACTGTCTTTCCACGTTCATCCTTCAACATCTCTTCAAGTGCGTGAATTGACTGCCATACATCGTGCTCAACGGTGCCGGGTTCGGCTGACGGTTGAATTTCGCACAGTCGGGCGAACGCAGCCCGTTCCACGGTTTGCGTACCGATGCGCCGCGCATTGGCAATGAGATTTCTGAGCTTGTCCGGGTTGGAGGTGGTTGGAATTGTGTCCAGCGCTCTCCGTTCGGCCTGGCTCAGCGTGCTCATGAGACCATACCCGTCAGGGTCGCGTGAATGTCTTCGGCGGCATCGCGGCCCTCGGCCACGGCCACCACGGTCAGGTCCTCGCCCGGCGTGCAGTCTCCGCCGGCCCAGACCCCGGGCAGAAAGGTGCGACCCGCGCCGGTCACCGCGATCTTGCGCCCGTCCAGCGTCAGCCCGTCGACCGGGTCCAGCACCTGGCCGATGGCGCGCAGCACCTGGTCGGCGGGCAGGCGCAGGGTCTCGCCCGTGCCCTTCAGCCCGTCCGGCCCCTCGGCGGTGTATTCCAACTCGATCTCGCGTGCGGCGCCGTTGCCATGCACTGCCTTGGGCACGACATCGGTCAGGATGCGCACGCCCTTCGAGGTAGCAAGGTCGCGTTCGAACTGCGAAGCGCCCATGCGATCCGCGCCCCGGCGATAAGCAACGGTGACGTTTTCGGCGCCCAGCAGTTTCGACTGCACAGCGGCGTCGATGGCGGTCATGCCGCCGCCGATCACCACCACGTTGCGCCCCACCGGCAGCGCCGCCTTGTCCTCTGCCTGCCGCAGGATTGCGATGAAATCCACCGCGTCGCCGACACCGTCCTTGTCGGCGCCCTCGGCCTCGAGCGCGTTCACCGCGCCCAGGCCGATGCCCAGGAACACCGCGTCATGTGTGCCGCGCAACCCGTCCAGCGTGATGTCGCGGCCCAGCGCCTTGCCGTATTCGATCGTGATCCCGCCGATGCCCAGCAGCCAGTCGACCTCGCGCGCAGCGAAATCGTCAGTGCTCTTGTAGGCGGCGATGCCGTATTCGTTCAGCCCGCCCGCCTTTGGCCGAGCCTCGTAGATCGTGACCGTGTGGCCCTTCATCGCCAGCCGATGCGCGCAGGCCAGGCCTGCCGGCCCAGCCCCGACGACTGCCACATGCCGGCCCGTCTCGGGCGCCCGGGTGAAGGGATGTCCCTGCCGCGCCATCAAGCTGTCGGTGGCATAGCGCTGCAGGCGTCCGATCTCGACCGGCTTGCCCTCTGCCGCCTCGCGCACACAGGCCTCTTCGCAAAGCGTCTCTGTCGGGCAGACGCGGGCGCACATGCCGCCGAGGATGTTCTGCTCCAGGATCGTGCGCGCCGCCGCCTCGGGCATGCCCGAGGCGATCTGACGGATGAACAGCGGGATGTCGATGTCGGTCGGGCAGGCCGTGATGCAGGGTGCGTCATGGCAGAAATAGCACCGATCCGCGGCAACGGCGGCCTCGTGCGGGTCATAGGCCGGGTGCAGGTCGGAAAAGTTCCGGGCCAGCGTCTCGGCGTCCAGTCGGCCCGAGGCGATTCCCGGCGTGAAGGGACTGGTCATGGCGTCTCCCTGTCCTTGTCGTTTCCCACGAGCCTGCCACAGGCAGAAATTTTATCAATCGGTAAAAATTCGCGAGGGTCGAAATTTTCATCGCCGGGCCCCGATTGCACAAGAAAAAGGCCCCGGCAGGGAACCTGCCGGGGCCGGATTTCGAAGCGGGCGCACATTTCATCGAGGAAATGTGCAACTTCCGTCGACGGAAGTTGCCCGCACCAGGATCAGCCGATGATCGCGTTGAACGTCGCCGAGGGGCGCATCACCGCCGCGGTCTTGGCCGGGTCGGTGTGGTAGTAGCCGCCGAGGTCGGCGGGCTTGCCCTGACCGGCAGAGAGTTCCGCGGTGATCGCGGCCTCGCCATCAGCCAGCGCCTTGGCCATCGGCGCGAAGTGCGCGGCCATCTCGGCGTCGTCCGTCTGCGCCGCCAGCGCCTCGGCCCAGTAGCGGGCGAACCAGTAATGGCTGTGGCGGTTGTCCGGCTGGCCCACCTTGCGGCCCGGGCTGCGGTCGTTGTCGAGGATGCCCTGCGTCGCCGTATCCACCGCGTCGCCCAGCACCCGCGCCTTGGCGTTGCCCTTGGCGCTGGCGAGGAAGCGGAAGCTTTCGCCCAGCGCGCAGAACTCACCCAGCGAATCCCAGCGCAGGTGGTTCTCTTCCTGCAGCTGTTGGACGTGCTTGGGCGCCGAGCCGCCGGCGCCGGTCTCGAACAGACCGCCGCCGTTCATCAGCTTGACGATCGACAGCATCTTGGCCGAGGTCGCCAGTTCCAGGATCGGGAACAGGTCGGTCAGGTAGTCGCGCAGAACGTTGCCGGTGATGGCGATGGTGTTCTCGCCCTTCGTGATCGTCTCGAGGCTGGCGCGGGTCGCCTCGCGCGGCGCCATGATCTGGAACTTGTCGGCGACGCCCTTGGCCTCGAGGATCGGCTTGACCATGGCGATCAGCTGCGCGTCATGCGCGCGGGTTGCGTCCAGCCAGAAGATCGAGCGGTAGCCGGTGATCTTCTGCCGTTCGATGGCGAGGTTCACCCAGTCCTCGATCGGCGCCTTGCGGGTGCTGGCCGAGCGCCAGATGTCGCCTGCTTCGACCTTGTGCGAATGCAGCACTGTGCCATCGTCGAGGATCATCTTGACGGTGCCGTCCACCGGGATCTCGAACGTGGTCGGGTGGCTGCCGTATTCCTCGGCCTTCTGCGCCATCAGGCCCAGATTCTGCACGGTGCCGGCGGTGGCCGGGTTCAGCTTGCCGTTCGCCTTGAAGAAGTTGATCGCCTCGTCATAGATCGGGGCATAGGAATTGTCGGGGATCACGCAGTTCGTGTCGTGTTCCTTGCCGTCCGAGCCCCAGCCCTTGCCGCCGGCGCGGATCAGTGCGGGCATCGAGGCGTCGACGATCACGTCGGACGGGACGTGCAGGTTGGTGATGCCCTTGTCCGAGTTCACCATGTACATGTCGGGGCGTTCCGCGTTGACCGCGTCGATCGCCGCCATGATCTCGGCATCGCCCGAGACCTTGTCCAGCAGGTCGCCCAGGCCCGAGTTCGGGTCGACGCCCAGCGCCTTCATCCGGTCGCCGAACTTCTCGAAAACCGGGGCCAGCCAGGCCTTCACCGCGTGGCCGAAGATGATCGGGTCGGAAACCTTCATCATCGTGGCCTTGAGGTGCAGCGAGAACAGCGTGCCGTCGGCCTTGGTCTTGACGATCTCGTCCGCCAGGAACGCGCCCAGCGCCTTGGCCGACATGAAGGTCGCGTCGACCACGGTGCCCGCCGGGTAGGACACACCCTCTTTCAGGACGGTCTCGCCATCGGCGGTTTCCAGCACGATCTTGGCCGTCGCGGCCTTGGCCAGCGTGGCGGATTTCTCATTCGCGCGGAAATCGTTGCCGTTCATCGACGAGACGCGCGTCTTGCTGGTGGCCGACCAGTCGCCCATGCGGTGCGGGTTGGCCTGCGCGTATTTCTTGACGGCGGTGGCGGCACGGCGGTCCGAGTTGCCCTCGCGCAGGACCGGGTTCACGGCCGAACCCTTGATCGCGTCATAGCGGGCGCGGGCCTGCTTTTCGGCGTCGGTCTGCGGATCCTCGGGGTAGTCGGGCAGGTCGTAACCCTGCGACTGAAGCTCCTTGATCGCGCCGACCAGCTGCGGCACCGAGGCCGAGATGTTCGGCAGCTTGACCACGTTGGCCTGCGGCTGCTTCACCAGCTCGCCCAGGATCGCCAGGTCGTCGGGCTGGCGCTGCGCGTCGGTCAGGCGCTCGGGGAAGGCGGCGATGATGCGGCCGGCAAGGCTGATGTCCTTCGTGCCGACGGACACGTCAGCCGCGGCGGCAAAGCTGCGGATGATCGGCAGCAGAGAGGCCGAGGCAAGCTCGGGTGCTTCGTCAACCTTGGTGTAGATGATATCGGGAGTCGTATCGGACATGGGGAACCCCTTTCATTTCGCTGGCCCTCCCATATCCAAAGCAAAGCGCGGCGTCTACAGCATACAGTGGTATACAGTGTCGCAATTCGTCGCGTTTACCGCGCGCCGCCAGGCAAGCCCGACTCAGGCTACCTCGACCCAAGTCATCATACCCGAGGCCTGGTGTCCCAGCATGTGACAGTGCAACATCCACTTGCCCGGGTTGTCGAAGGTGCAGAGAATCTCGCGAGTCTCCCCGCGCTGGACGAAAGACGTGTCGCGCAGATCGCCGGGCTGGCCATCCGCCACCTCGAAGAAGTGGTGCCCGTGCAGGTGGATGCCATGCGGCCACGCGGTGTCGTTGATCATTGTGATCCGGGCTGTCTCGCCGCGCTTGAAGGTGGCAAAGGGCGCGTCCTTCATCCCGGAGACATCGTTGAAGGCCCAGATGTCGTCGCCGCCATGCCCAGCGCCCATTGCGCCACCCTGCATCCGCAGGGTCAGGTTCTGGGTCGGCGTGCCGGGCGCGGCGACAGAGGCCGCGGGCAGCGCCGAGATCGCACCGCCCAGCGGCGCGGGATTCTCGCCTGCAACCGCGATCCGGCCCATTTCATAAGGCTCGTCCCGAGTCGGAAAGTCGAAACGCACGTCGTCCTGCACATCCGCGATGATGTCGACCCGCTGCGCCGGGGCCAGCACCAGGTCGCCAATGTCGCGCGTCGCGCGCAGCGGCATCCCGTCCAGCGCCACGACCTTGCCCGCCACGCCCGACAACTGCACCGGAAAGATCCGCGCCGTCGCCACGTTGATGAGACGCAGCCGCACCCGGTCACCCCGCCGCACTTCGGCCACCGAGGGAATCGCGCGGGCGAAATTGCCCATCCGCCCGGCATGGGCGAAATCGTGCATGTTCCCGAAGCCCTCCATCATCGTGCCGGACTCTTCCAGTCGCCAGTCATCGACGATCACGGTGATGTCGTGATCGACGGCAGGCGGGTTCGGCTCTTCGACGATCAGGGGACCGTAGAGTCCACGTGCCACCTGCTCCCATGAGCGGTGATGTGAGTGATACCAGTAGGTGCCCGCATCCGGCACGGTAAAGCGATAGTCGAAATCCTCACCATCCCCGACGGGCGGTTGCGTCATGCCCGGCACCCCGTCCATCGCGTTCTCGATGCGGATTCCGTGCCAGTGGATGGCAGAGACGTCGCCCATCCGGTTCTCGAACCGAACCGCCAGTTCCGCCCCCTGTTTCAGGCGCAGTTCCGGTCCCGGCGTCGTGCCGTTGAAACCCAGCATCGCCGTCGTCCCGTCGCCCTCAGGCAGGATCTGCGCGACCACCGGTTCGGCCCTCAGGACCAGGGGAGCGGCCAGCGCAACCTTCGGCAACACCAGAGCGGCGGCACCAGTCATCAGAACGGAACGGCGTGTGAGCATCGGCATCCTCTCCTTTTCGCTATCAGGCGTCAGCGGAGAGGATGCGTCAAATCACGTCAGGTTCAAGAGCGTGAGCCGGTCAGATCCGCAAGGCGCACCGGCGCACCGGTTTTCACCGACCGCGTCGCCGCCTCGGCCATGACCAGTGCGGCCACGCCATCGGCCAGCGTCACCGGCATCGGACCGCCCGATTGCACGGCGTCGACAAAGGCTGCCCACTCCGCCTTGTAGGCGGGCATGTAGCGTTCGAGGAAGAACAGGACGGGCTTGGCCCCGGTCACGCCCTGAGTCGTCGATTTCACCACCGAGTTCTCGAGGATGTTTTGCGCCTGCAGCAGCCCTTCGGAGCCCAGCAACTCTACCCGCTGGTCATAGCCATAGACCGCGCGGCGCGAGTTCTTGATGACCGCGATCTTGCCGTCGGCATAGGTCATCGTGACCACTGCGGTATCGACGTCGCCCGCCGCGCCGATCGCGGGATCGACGATCGACGACCCCACGGCGCTGACAGAGACCGGCGCCTCGCCCATGATGAAATTCGCCATATCAAAGTCGTGGATCATCATGTCACGGAACAGCCCGCCCGAGACCTTTACATAGGACACCGGAGGCGGTGCCGGGTCGAAGGACGTGATGGCCAGCAACTCGGGCTTGCCGATCTCGCCACCCTTGAGCGCCGCCTTGAGCGCGCCGAAATTCGGATCGAAGCGACGGTTGAAGCCGATCATCACGGACTTGCCCGTGGCCTGCACCGCCTTCAGACAGGCCCGCGCGCGTTCCAGGCTCAAATCCACCGGCTTTTCGCACAGCACGGCCTTGCCGGCAGCGGTCGCAGCCTCCATCAGGTCGGAATGCGTATCGGTCGAGGTGGCGATCAGCACCGCGTCGATGGACGGGTCAGACAGAAGCGCCTGGCTGCTGCGCGCTTCGGCGCCGACCGTCGCGGCCAGCTTTTCGGCGCTGTCGGCCACCACGTCGGAAATCGCGACCAGGCGGCTGCCGGGATGCGCGATGATCGCGCGAGCATGCACCTGGCCGATACGGCCGGCGCCCAGAAGACCGATGTTCAGCATGGATATCCCTTTCGCTGCCAGGCCCCAGACGGGGCCGCCTTGTCCTGCGATACACCCGGCGCGGCGCCGGCCAAACGGGGGCCGCGCATTTTACCTCATTCCCTGTCAGGAAACCTCGGATTGAGTGACGGAAACCTGTCAGATCAACCGGTGCAGCGCGGCAAGGTCGGCAGGCAGACCCTCGGCGAAGGCGCGGGCGCGCAACCGGCGCATGCCTGCAATCCAGCGGTCGGTGTCCTCGGCGCGGCGGCGAAAGAACTCGGCCGCCTCGGGATGCGGCAGGATCAGGAATCGACCCTGTTCGAGTCCATCCATAAGGGATTGCGCCACGTCCTCGGCGGTCAGGACGCGGTCGGGCCGGTCCTCGGTCGCGTCGGCGTCGTAGCCCAGCAGCGGCGTCGCGACATAAAGCGGGCAGACGCAGGACACATGGATGCCCTGGTCACCATGCTCGATCGCCAGGGACTGCGCCAGGCTGACAGCAGCGTGTTTCGTCGCCGAGTAGGGTGCATCACCGATCTGGCTCAACAGCCCGGCGGCGGAGGCGACATTGACCAGCCAACCCTCGCCGCGCGCGATCATCCCCGGCAGCAACAGGCGGCAGGCGCGCAGATGCGCCATGACATGCACATCCCAGCTGTCTTGCCACAACGCGTCGGAGGCGGAACACGGCCCCGCGACGGCACCGCGCGCGAAACCCGCATTCGACACCAGCATGTCGATCTGGCCCAACGCCTGTTGCGCCCCGTCGACCAGCGCGGCGATCTGCGCCTCGTCGCGCACATCGCAGGCTATCGCCATACCGCCAACCTCATCCGCCACGGATTGGGCCGAAACAGGGTCGATATCCGAAACGGCAACCCGCACCCCCGCACCCGCAAGGCGCCGCGCGATGGCGCGTCCGATGCCCTGCCCAGCGCCGGTGACGATGGCGGTCTTGCCCCCCAGCATCAGATCACGAACCGCGCCAGCAATTCGTCATCGGTGATGTCCTGGTAGGTCATCCCGGCGCCGTCCAGCTTGGCGAACAGCGTCTGGAAATTCGACGGCTCCGGCGTCTCGATCCCGATCAGGACAGAGCCGAAGTTGCGCGCCGATTTCTTGAGATACTCGAACCGCGCGATATCGTCGTCCGGGCCCAGCAGGTCGAGGAAATCGCGCAACGCGCCGGGCCGCTGCGGCAGGCGCAGGATGAAATACTTCTTCTGCCCCGCCCAGCGCTGGGCGCGTTCCTTGACCTCGGGCAGACGTTCAAAGTCGAAGTTCCCGCCCGAGGTGATGCAGACGACCTTGCGCCCGGCGATCCCCTGCCCGAGATCCTTCAGCGCATCGACCGACAGCGCGCCCGCGGGCTCCAGCACGATCCCCTCGACGTTCAGCATCTCCAGCATGGTCGTGCACAGCCGGTCCTCGGAGATGGTCAGCGTGTTGGCCACACCCACGCTCTTCAGCCGGTCAAAGGTGCGTTCGCCGATCTTCGCCACGGCGGCACCGTCAGCGAAGGTGTTGACCGATTTCAGCGCCACGGGCCGCCCCGCCTCCAGCGCGGCGCGCAGGCAAGCGCCGCCCGAGGGTTCCACGAACGTATAGGCGCAAGCCGTGCCGAAATAGGACAGCACCCCCGCAGACAGGCCACCGCCGCCCACCGGGATCACGATGTGATCGGGCACACCGCCCAGTTGCTGCTCGATCTCGACGGCGACGCTGGCCTGGCCCTCGATCACGTCCTCGTCGTCGAAAGGCGACAGGAAATGCCCGCCCTCCTGCGCGCAAAAGGCCTGTGCCGCCCGCAGGCAGTCGTCGAAATAGTCACCGGTCAGGCGGATCTCGATATTGTCGCCGCCGAACATCTGGGTCTTCTGGATCTTCTGGTCGGGCGTCGTGACCGGCATGAAGATAACGCCCTTCCGCCCGAAATGCCGGCACATGTAGGCCACGCCCTGCGCGTGGTTGCCTGCGCTGGCGCAGACGAACAACTCCGCGTCCTGCTTGCGCATGGCGTTGAAGGCGCCGCGCAGCTTGTAGCTGCGGACCGGCGACAGGTCCTCGCGTTTCAGCCAGATCTCGGCGCCATAGCGCTGCGACAGGTGATCGTTACGCAACAGCGGCGTCTCGGGAAAGACGCCTCGCATGGCTTCGGTGGCCGCGCGGGCCCGGGTCTGAAAATCACTCATGGTTCAGCCGTGCCGCAAAGCGCGGGTTCAGTCAATCGGGCGACCCTCGACATAGTGCCCATGCAGGGTCGTCAGGATGCTGACCCCGGCCAGCGCCAGAACGACCGAAACGGGCAGCGACAACGCCAGTGCGAGGATCGGCACGACCAGCGCGAGGATGGTCACCACCGTCTGCGCCACCACATTGACCAGGAACAGAAGCAGCATCGCCATCAGGATCGACGGGCTGGAGCCCTTCGTCGCCTCCCAGGCCTGCGCCAGCGTGATCGGCTGTCCGATGGCGCCCGCCGGCAGGATCACCGCCAGCCGGTAGAACAGGATCGTCAGGCCCAGCATGACGATCGGCAGGACGATCACGCTTGCCGGGCCGAACAGCCCAACAACGAACAACACCGGGAACAGCGCCAGCGACATCAGCAGCGACAGCAACAGGAACCGCCCGAAATAGCCCAGCACCAAGGCTGGGTGCAGCGACGGGACCCAGCCACCGGGATATTCTTCCAGCAGGACGAAACGGTGCCAGTTCACCACGATCACCAACATGGCGACCATGCCGACCAGCACCGTCAGGATGACACCAGAGGCAAGGGCGGGGTCCAGCGTTTCGGGTTCCGCCTGCAAGGCCGCGAACCCGGCCGGTCCGATCGTCAGAAGCCCGACGAGCATAACCGCAAGAACCGGCAGCGCGCCGATACGCAGCGCCTCCTGCCAGTTGCGCAGGACCAGCAGCAAAGAATGCCGGAAGATGGTGAAACCCTTCATCGCGCCCCCTGACACAAACCCTGTCTTTCGATTGACACCGTAACCGGCTGCCCGCGTCAACGCCATCCCGGCGATCTTTTCCAACTGCGCTCCGCGATGCGCGAAACGGCGCCGCCTTGCCGCGCCGCACAAAACCCGGTAATCCGCCCGCCAAACCTGACGGGGGACCCCTGACATGACCGCGCCCAAGAAAGTCGTCCTTGCCTATTCCGGCGGCCTCGACACCTCGATCATCCTGAAATGGCTGCAAACCGAATACGGGTGCGAGGTGGTGACCTTCACCGCCGACCTTGGCCAGGGAGAGGAGCTGGACCCAGCCCGCAAGAAGGCCGAGATGCTGGGAATCAACCCCGACTCGATCTTCATCGAGGATCTGCGCGAGGAATTCGTGTCTGACTTCGTCTTTCCGATGTTCCGCGCCAACGCGGTCTACGAGGGTCTGTATCTGCTGGGCACCTCCATCGCACGGCCGCTGATCTCGAAACGGCTGGTCGAGATCGCAGAGGAAACCGGCGCCGACGCTGTGGCGCATGGCGCAACCGGAAAGGGCAACGACCAGGTGCGGTTCGAACTGTCGGTGGCCGCGCTGAACCCCTCGCTCAAGGTGATCGCGCCCTGGCGGGAATGGAACCTGACCTCGCGCACCTCGCTGCTGGCCTTCGCCGAGCAGAACCAGATCCCCATCGCCAAGGACAAGCGCGGAGAGGCCCCGTTCAGCGTGGACGCGAACCTGCTGCACACCTCGTCCGAGGGCAAGGTGCTGGAAAACCCCGCCGAGGAAGCGCCCGATTACGTCTATGCCCGCACCGTCCACCCCGAGGACGCGCCGGACCAGCCCGAAATCATCGAGGTGACGTTCGAGAAGGGCGACGCCGTGGCGATCAACGGCAAGGCCCTGTCGCCCGCAACGATCCTGACGGACCTGAACGAATACGGTCGCAAGCACGGTATCGGGCGGCTCGACTTCGTGGAAAACCGCTTTGTCGGGATGAAGTCGCGCGGCATCTACGAAACGCCCGGCGGCACCATCCTGCTGGAGGCGCATCGCGGCATCGAACAGATCACGCTGGACAGCGGCGCGGGCCACCTCAAGGACTCGCTGATGCCGCGTTATGCCGAGCTGATCTACAACGGCTTCTGGTTCTCACCCGAGCGCGAGATGCTGCAGGCGCTGATCGACAAGTCGCAGGAACACGTGACCGGCACCGTGCGGCTGAAGCTGTACAAGGGCTCGGTCCGCTGCATCGGCCGGTGGTCGGAGCATTCGCTGTATTCCGAGGCGCATGTGACCTTCGAGGACGACGCCGGCGCCTATGACCAGAAAGACGCCAAGGGCTTCATCACCCTGAACGCCCTGCGCCTGCGCCTGCTGGCGGCCCGGAACCGGCGGCTGGGGTAAGGGCGCAAGGCTGCGCGAGCGCCGACCCGCGGGGAGGCGCCGCAACCTCTGAACGGCGCGCTTTATGGCAGCGATGTCCGGCTGACCTCCGAGCTTGTCTCTGATGGCAGCCAAAGTGCCGCCCCATGGGGGCGGGTCGGCGCTCGCGCGGCGGCCTTCGGCCTTGTCCCGCGCGTAGGTTTCAAATTCCGGCGGATTGGAGCAATTTGCTATGATCCGACAGGAGCAGACCGAATGCCCACCCTCTCCGGATTCGTCACTGCACAGGAAGCCGTCTGGCCCGACGTTCTGCGCGAACTGCGCGCCGGGCAGAAGACCAGCCACTGGATCTGGTGGGTGTTCCCGCAACTGTCCAGCCTGGGCCGCTCGCCCCGAGCCAGGCATTTCGGGCTGTCGGGCGTGGACGAGGCGGCAGACTATCTCGCTCACCCGATCCTCGGCCCACGCCTGGTCGAGGTGTCACAAATCCTTTTGAGTCACACCGGCACCGACCCCGAAACCATCCTGGGTCCAATCGACTCGCTCAAGGTGCGGTCCAGCCTAACCCTGTTCGAGGCCGTTCCCGACGCCGATCCCGTGTTCGCGCAGGTTCTCGACGGGATGTATGGCGGCACCCGCTGCCCGATCACGCGGCAGGCCGTGGCGGCGGGCTGACAGGGCGCAACGTCACGCTGGGCGCGCGACGCGGCTTGCGTCATGCAGGACGCACCACATGGAGGGTGTAATGAACCTGGACGACATCGCGGCGCTGATCCGCAAGGGGCTGGGCCGCAAGCCGCTGGACAACAGCCTGACATTCGATTGCGGCGCGGACGGCATGCTGCGGCTGGAAGGCACAGAGGCGGTGCTCTCGACCGACCCGGCCGATTGCACGATCCGCATCTCGCAGGCGAATCTCGAAAAGCTGGTGCAGGGCCAGTTGAACCCGATGACCGCCTTCGCGCTGGGCAAGATCAAGGTCTCGGGCGATATGAGCGTGGCGCTGAAGCTGGGCCAGCTTCTGTAAACGGATCGGGGCGGGATCGACTCCCGCCCCCACTCGTTACATCAGGCCACTCGGAAAAACCGGATTATTTCGCGGTGACGACCGTCATCACCAGGTTGCCGTCGATGCGGATCGGGCCGTCTTCCTTGGCGCCCAGCGTGTATTCGAAGCCGCCCGCCGTCATGCCGCCGTCCTCGCCATGGACCATCAGCATCAGCTTTTCGCCCGGCGCGACCGCCTCGGTCAGGATCGCGGCCACGTCCATCGTCTCGCCTTCGCGCAGCGGGGCGTAGCCGACAACCGGACCCGGCTTCATGTCATCGCCGGTACGGTGCACGACCAGCCAGCCATTCGCGGGCGCGACGACCTTGGAGGCCGTGACGATACCGGTCGAAACGTCCTGGTCGGCAGCCTCGACTCCGGGTGCCATGGCATGGCCTGCGGCGTGGCCCATCGTGGCGAGGATCGCAAAGGCGGCGGTGGTGGTCAGAATGGATTTCATGTCTCTCTCCTGTCTGTGCATGCGCACGGCCAGCGCCGTGCTCGCCCATAGACACGGACGCCGCCGGGAAAGAGTTTCAGGACAGAGTCAGATTTTCAGCGCCCGCGCCGCCATACGCTCGAAATGCGGCATCGCCTCGTCCGTCAAGGCGCGGGCCCGGCCCTCGAGCACCGGCAGCGGCCCCTCCGGCCCGGCGAACCCGGTCGAGCCATGCAGGCTGCGATACCAGGCCGGCGCCCAGGCGCCGTCATAGGGTTTCGGCCCGGCGGGCCAGGACAGAACCACAGGATTCCAGTCCAGCCCGATCGCATCGCAAAGCGCGCGCAGCATTCCCTCGGGATCGTCGCGAATGTCGGCGCTGTCCACCACGACCGGCTCCTGCCCCAGCGCGCGGACATGGTCGAACAACTCCGCCTGCGCGGCAAAACCGATATCGTCTGCCCCCGCCTGCGGGAAACCCTGCGTGAAGCTTGCCACCACGCGCGCCGGATGGCGGATCAGGAAGACGTTGACGCATTCGGCCATGAAGCCGCGCGGGATGCCGGGAATCATGTGCTGGCACATGTGCTTGTGATAGACATGAAGCTGGGAAAGCGGTGCCAACAGTCTCTGTTCCACCTCAACCGGGCCTTCCGGGCGGCTGGCCAGCACCGCCTCCCGCATCGGATGATCCAGCCCCGTCAGCCGCAGGTAAGGGCCGTAAAACGGCTCGTCCCAGACCTCGAAATCGGGGCGCTGGGCGAAGGCATACATCATCGCCGTCGACAGGTTGCGCGGCCCGGACCACATCGCCAGCCTCATGCCGCCACCAGCGCCTTGTAGAGATCGCGGAGGCGCGCCGTCACTGGCCCCATCTGTCCGTCGCCGATCACACGCCCGTCGATCATGCCGACCGGAGTCTGCGCGCCGAACGTGCCGGTGAGAAACGCCTCATCCGCCGAGTAGGTATCGACGAGAGAGAAATTCCGCTCGAAACACGGAATGCCGTTGGCGTGGCACAGGTCGATGACCTTCTGGCGCGTGATCCCGTTCATGCAATAGTCGCCGGTCGAGGTCCAAACCGCCCCTTTCCGCACGATGAAGAAGTTGCAGGCGTTCGTCGTGTTCACGAACCCATGCACGTCCAGCATCAAGGCCTCGTCCGCCCCGGCCTTCTCGGCGGCGATGCACGCGAGGATGCAGTTCA
Organism: Thetidibacter halocola; assembly: GCF_018224955.1. Classification (GTDB taxonomy): domain Bacteria; phylum Pseudomonadota; class Alphaproteobacteria; order Rhodobacterales; family Rhodobacteraceae; genus Thetidibacter; species Thetidibacter halocola. The sequence goes on along the minus strand of NZ_JAGTUU010000002.1, from coordinate 156,428 downwards.
GCTTGGAATGACTGTTCAGCTTGGGGTCCTGGCTCATCGGCAAGCCACGGATATGCGGCACGGTGGCCAGGCGGATCGGACGCGGGATCGAGGGGCGCGAATGCTCCATGATGATGACCATCGTCGGCCCCTGCCGCGACAGCGACGGATGCTGGAACGGACGGCTTTTCACCCCGCGCGTCACCATCAGGCGGGCATGGGCGTCGGTCGTCATGCCATTCGCCTGTTGCGTCTCTAACAAGGCGGAAATCACGCCGGCACGATCCATCCCGATATCCAGGTCGATCGCCTTGGCGGCCTCGAACAGGCGGTCGACATGCTCGTCCAGGAAGGCCCAGCGCCCGTCATACAGGCGCAGTCCCTCCCACACGCCGTCGCCCAGCATGAAGCCGGAGTCGAACACGCTGACCGTCGCCTCGGCCCGTGGCTTCAGCGCGCCGTTCACCCAGATCAGCACGGTTTCGTTGCACGCGTCCTCTTGCGCTTGATGGGTCGTGACCTGCGCCATGTCTCAGCCTCCGGACTGCCAGTTCAGGACGGTTTCGCTGGGCGCCAGCAGCATCAGGATGTTGAGCGCCAGACCGTCGCGGATCGCGAGCGTCGTCCAGACCTCGAAACCCAGGCAGATCGCGACGCTGGCCCAGATCGGCAGACGCCGGGCCAGCAAAAAGCCCAGCCACATCGCTATGACATCCGCTGTCGAGTTCACCACGCTGTCGCCCATGTAGTCGACCGACACCGTCGTGTCGCGGTAGTGCTGGATCACGGCGGGCGTGTTCTCGAGGATCTCCCAGCTGACCTCGGCCAAGGTCGCCAGCGCGAAACGCCAGCCGAGGCTCAGCCGCCGCAACACCAGCCAGCCAACCCCGAAGAACGCAAAGCCGTGGATCACGTGGCTGGGCGTATACCAGTCGGTCAGGTGCATGTTGCCCTCGGCCGTGCCCAGCGCCCCGTACCAGGGCAGGACATAACCGCAGGGACACAGGATCTGCCGCCCCATGAGATACAGGACCAGCCCTGACAGGACGATCAGCAGAAAGGCGGCCAGGAAGGGGGCGCGGGGATGCGACATGGCCAGAGCCTGCACCCGCGTGATGCGCCCTGTCCAGCCATCACGCACGTTCAACGCGGCGTGAAAACGGATGACAGGACTTGTCCAAAAGGTCGCCACCCCGCAGGCTCGCCCCAAAGAGGAGTCCGCGATGCTTGCCTTTCTTCGTCTGACCCTGTTCGCCTTGGCCACTACGATTGCGTTCGCCCCGCGTGCGGAAGCCGCCGAGATCATCGTCGCGGGTGGATGTTTCTGGTGCGTCGAGGCCGATTTCGAGAAGGTGCGCGGCGTGCGCGACGCGGTGTCGGGCTATACCGGGGGCACGGTCGCCAATCCGACCTACAAGCAGGTGGTTCGCGGCGGCACAGGGCACTACGAGGCGGTGCGCATCGTCTTCGATCCCGCCCGGGTGGATATGCGCCAGCTGTATGACCTGTTCTTCCGGTCGGTCGATCCGACCGATGCGGGCGGCCAGTTCTGCGACCGGGGCGACAGCTATCGCACGGCGATATTCGTCTCTGATTCAGCACAAAAGCAGGCCGCAGAGGCGGCCAAGGCAGCGGCAGAGGCCGCCTTGGGCCGCAAGATCGTCACACCGATCCTGCCCGCCGCGCCCTTCTACAAGGCCGAGGATTATCACCAGGGCTATTACAAGAGCAGCGAAAGCACGCTGACGCGGTTTGGCTATGTCTCGCGCAAGGACGCGTACAAGCGGTACCGCCAAGCCTGCGGCCGGGATCAGCGGGTCAGACAGCTCTGGGGCAATGCGGCGCCTTTCGTGAACTAGGGGCGATTGGCGTTCCCAGTTACAGGCTGAGGTCCTGCACGTCCTTCAGGTCAGGGATCACGTCTGCAGTGCCCTGCCGCGTGACCATGATCGCCGCCGCGCGGATCGCCTGGCTGATCGCCTGCGGCATCGGCATGCCACGATCCAAACCGGCCAGCAGGTAGCCAGTGAACGTGTCGCCTGCCCCGGTCGTATCGACGGGCTCGACCTTCGGCGCCGGGAAATCGCGACTTTCGCCCGAGTCGGTGTTGTGCCAGCGGCAGCCTTCGGCCCCCAGCGTCACCACCACGTCGCGCACCGGCAACGCCTCGGGCGCGAGGCCCGTTGCCGCCTGCAACTGCGCCGCCTCGACCGCGTTCAGCACCAGCAGGTCCAGCAGTGGCAGCACCGACTGCACCGCCGCAGCGTCGAAGGGCGCGGCGGCATAAGCCACCCGCATCCCGCGCGCCGAGGCCCGTTCCGCCCCCTCGCGCTGCATGTTGGTTTCGTTCTGGAACAGGAACGTGTCGCCATCCCGCGCCTCGGCCAGCGCAGCGGCGAGATGTGTCTCTGACAAGGCCCGATTGGCCCCCGGATGCAGGATGATCGCGTTTTCGCCGCCCTCGTCGACGGCGATGATCGCATGGCCCGTCGCCTCGTCCAGCGTCACGATATGGCGCGTATCGACGCCATATTCCGTCAGCCGCTCGACCGCCCAGCGCCCGTCGGCCCCCACTGCTCCCACATGCACGCAGCGCGCCGCCGCCCGCGCAGCGGCGACCGACATGTTCGCGCCCTTGCCACCCAGCCCGCGAGAGAACGCGGTGGCGGCAAGCGTCTCGCCCGGTCCGGGCAGATGCGGCACGCGATAGAACAGGTCGGCGTTGATCGAGCCGAGGTTGAAGATCGTCATGTCGGATCCCGCCAACGGTTCACGATGGGATAGCGCCGGTCCAGCCAGAAGGCGCGCCGCGTCAGGCGAGCGCCGGGGGCGGACTGGAACCGCTTGTACTCGCTGAGATACAGCAGGCGTTCGACCCGCTGGGCATCGGCACGCTCGTAGCCTGCTGCGACGCACTCGGCGATGCTGCCCTCCTGCTCCACCAGGATATCGAGGATGGCATCCAGCACCGGGTAATCGGGCAGCGAATCGCTGTCCTTCTGGTCGGCGCGCAACTCGGCGCTGGGGGGCTTGGTGATGATGCGGTCGGGAATGACCTCTCCGCCCGGGCCCATCATCCAGTCGCGGTGATTGGCATTGCGCCAGCGGCAGGTCTCGAACACGCGGGTCTTGTACAGATCCTTGATCGGGTTGTAGCCGCCCGCCATGTCGCCGTAGATCGTGGCATAGCCCACCGCCACCTCGGACTTGTTGCCGGTGGTCAGCAGCATTTCCCCGAACTTGTTCGACAGTGCCATCAGCAGCAGACCGCGCAGACGCGACTGGATGTTTTCCTCTGTCAGGTCGGGTTGGGTGCCCTTGAAAAGCGGCTCCAGCGTGGCCGAAATCGCGGCGCGCCCCTCGCTGATCGGGACGAAGTCATAGCGGCACCCCAGCGCCGTTGCGCAGGCCTTGGCATCCTCAAGCGAGTGCTGCGAGGTGTATTCCGAGGGCAGCATCACGCAGCGCACGTTTTCCGCGCCCAGCGCATCGACCGCGATCGTCGCCACCAGCGCCGAGTCCACGCCACCCGACATGCCCAACAGAACCTTGCCGAAGCCGGTCTTGGCGCAATAGTCGCGCAAGCTGGTGACCATCACGCGGTAATCGGCCTCCCATTCGTCGGGATAATGCGTGAACAGTCCGTCCTCGGCCTTCCAGCCGTCAGGGCCACGCACGAAATCCACATGCGTCACGCAGTCGTCGATGAAGGGCAACTGCGCCGCCGGCTTGCCATGCGGATTCAGAACAAAGGACGCGCCATCGAATACCTGGTCGTCCTGCCCTCCCACCATGTTCAGGTAGACCAGTGGCAACCCGCTTTCGACGACGCGGGCGACCATATGGTTCTGCCTCGTCTCCATCTTCTTGCGGAAATAGGGCGAGCCGTTAGGCACCAGCAGGATCTCGGCCCCGGATTCCTCCAGCGCCTCGACGACGTCGGGATACCAGGCATCCTCGCAGACCGGCATGCCGATGCGCACGCCGCTCACCGCGACCGGCCCCTGCATCCGCGAGCGCGAGAACAGCCGCACCTCGTCGAAGACGTTGAAGTTGGGCAGGAAGAACTTGTGCACCACGGCGGCGACCTGCCCGCCCTGCAACGTGTAATAGCTGTTGTGCAGGCGCATGTCCTCGCCCGGGCAAGGACCGCCAATGCACAGCGCCGGACCATCGGCGCAATCCCGCGCCAGCGCCTCGATCGTGTCGACGGCGGCACGGACAAAGCCGGGCTTCAGGATCAGGTCCTGAGTCTGGTAGCCGGTGATGAACATCTCGGGCAGGGCCACCAGGTCGGCCCCGGCCTCCTTGCCCTGCAACCACGCCTCGCGGGCCTTGGCGGCATTGCCGGCAAGATCGCCCACGGTCGGGTTCAGCTGCGCCATCGTCAGGCGGAAACGGTCGGTCATGACGTGCCCTTTCATCCTGTTCGCCCACATAGCAGATGACACCGCGAGGGGAAGCGGTTTGCCGATCCCCGCCCGTCCGGGCAAAAGAGATTGCCCCGCCCTGCCCGCTCCTTTACCTTCCCGGCATCCTACCAGAACACCCTCAACCGGGGCGCGCAGGCATGAAGATCACAGGCATCCTACCCCTCGTCATCGCGGCCGCACTGGCCAGCGCCGCAGCGGCGCAGGATGGCGACGTGCAGGTCAAGCAATATGACGATGGCGGCGTCTATGAAGGCACGTTCAAGGACGGCTTGCAGCACGGCACGGGCACCTATCGCCTGCCCAACGGCTACGAATACGCCGGCGAATGGGTGGATGGAGAGATCCGTGGCGAGGGCGTCGCGCGGTTTCCCAACGGGTCGGTCTATGTCGGCCAGTTCGCCAAGGGCAAGCCAGAGGGCGTCGGCAAGATCACCTTTGCCGATGGCGGTACCTATGAGGGCACCTGGGTCGATGGCAAGATCACCGGCCAGGGCACTGCGATCTATGCCAATGGCGTGCGCTATGAAGGTTCGTTCAAGAACGCGCTGCATCACGGGCGGGGCCTGATGACCGCGCCGGATGGCTATGTCTACGACGGCGCCTGGGTGAACGGGGTCAAGGAGGGCGAGTCAAAGATCACCTATCCCGACGGATCGGTCTATGACGGCCGCGTCGCCGATGGCGAGCGCGACGGGCTGGGCAAGCTGACCATGCCCGACGGGCTGATCTACGAGGGCACCTGGCGCGACGGACAGATCGACGGGCAGGGCAAGCTGACCCAGCCCAATGGCGACGTCTATGAAGGCGCGCTGGTCGATGGCCGGCGCGAGGGGCGCGGGAAAGTCACCTATGCCAATGGCGACATCTATGACGGCGCCTTCGACAACGATCAGCGCCACGGACAGGGCACCTTCATGGGAGCCGACGGCTACCGCTACGAGGGTCAATGGGTCGCCGGCCAGATCGAAGGCCAAGGTAGCGTTACCTATCCCGACGGCTCGGTCTATGCCGGAGAGTTCCGCGGCGACCTGGCCAACGGCAAGGGCAAGATCACCTATCCCGACGGCGCCACCTATGAGGGCGACTGGGTCGATGGCGTGATCGAGGGCCAGGGCACCGCCACCTATCCCAACGGGCTGGTCTATACCGGCGGTTTCCGCAACGCCCGAAACGACGGCTATGGCGTGATGACCTATCCCGACGGCTACCGCTACGAGGGTGACTGGAAGGATGGCGAACGCCACGGCACTGGCCGCGCGACCTATGCCGACGGCACCGTCTACGAGGGTCAGTTCCGGGACGGCCAGCGCCACGGCGAGGGCACGATCACGATGTCAAACGGGTTCTCTTACGTCGGCCAGTGGGACAAGGGCGAGATCAGCGGAACGGGCGTCGCCACCTACGCCAATGGCGATGTCTACGAGGGCACGTTCGTCAGCGGCAAGCGCCAGGGCGAAGGCACGATGCGCTATGCCACCGGCGAACAGGCCGCGGGCGAATGGATCAACGGTGCTCTGAACAGCGCCACCGCCCGCGTCACCCCGGCACAGGCCACCCCTGAGGGCACGACCGAAGGCGGTCCGACCGAAGCTCCTGCCAATAACTAGACTCTGTTCCGGCCAAAGAGGGGCGCGACCGGGTCAGACCCGCGCGCCCTGTGCCATTCGGTTCAGGAACGCCTCTGCCTCGCGTAAAACGGTTTCCCGCTTGTCCCCGTCCATCCGGTCGAAGGTGCGATACATCTGCGCCATGCGCGGGTTGTTCTGGAACCGGTCGCGGTGGCGGTCCATGAAATGCCAGAACAGCAGGTTGAACGGGCAGGCATCCTTGCCGGTCTTGGCCTTCACGCTGTAGCGGCAATGCGCGCAATGATCCGACATCTTGGCGATGTAATTGCCCGAACTCACGTAAGGCTTGGACGCGATGATGCCGCCATCGGCGAACTGGCTCATGCCCACGGTGTTCGGCGCCTCGACCCATTCGAACGCGTCCATGTAGACTGCCAGATACCACTCGTGCAGCGCATGCGGCTCTATCCCAGCCAAAAGCCCGAAATTCCCCGTCACCATCAGCCGCTGGATGTGGTGGGCATAGGCCTCGTCCATCGTCTGTTGGACGGCCTTGGCGACACAGCGCATGTCGGTCTGGCCAGTCCAGTAGAACTCGGGCAGCGCACGGGTGTGACCCAACACATTGCGGCGCGTGTAATCCGGCCCCTCGCGGAAATAGATGCCCCGCACGTATTCCCGCCAGCCAATGATCTGGCGGATGAACCCCTCGACAGCGTTCAGCGGAGCGGCACCCGCGCGATAGGCGTCTTCGGCAGCACGGCAGACTTCGACCGGGTCCAGCAGGCCGATGTTGAGATAGGCCGCGATAACCGCGTGATACAGGAAGCGGTTCCCATCCAGCATCGCGTCCTGGTAGTCGCCGAATTTCGGCAGCGCGCCCTTGATGAAATGCGTCAGCGCGCGGCGTGCCTGCTCCTGGTCGGTGGCAAACCAGAACGGCCGCAGTTTGCCGTAGTGATTGCCAAACCGCGTCTCGACCAGGTCCAGCACCTGCTCGACCGTCTCATCGGGCGTGAACTGCATCGGGCCGGAAAAGCTTACGCTGTCCGGGGCGGGTTTGCGGTTGTCGTGGTCATAATTCCACTGGCCGCCCTCGGGCTGATCCCCGTCCATCAACATGCCCGTCTTGCGGCGCATGTCTCGATAGAAATATTCCATCCGCAGCGCCTTCTTGCCCTCGGCCCAACCTTCGAAATCACGGTGCGAGGCGATAAAGCGGTCATCCTCCAGCAACCGCAGTTTCAGGGGCGTGGCCTGCAGGGCTTCGATCAGGCGCCATTCGCCGGGCTCAGTCGCGATCACCTCGGTCGCGCCGGCTTCCTCGGCCCGGCGCAGCAATTCCGCTGGAATTGAGCCCGCATTGTTGGTGTCATCCAACTCTGCATAGCGGATGTCCCAGCCGTCGGCGCGCAGGCGGGCGGCGAACTTGCGCATGGCGGCAAGGATCAGGGCGATCTTCTTGGGGTGGTGCCGGACGTATGAGGTTTCCTCTGCCACCTCGGCCATCACCACGATATCGCACGTCTTGTCCGCCGCGCGCAGGGCAGAAAGCGAGTCCGACAACTGGTCGCCCAGGACCAGGACAAGCCGGCTCACCACGGGATCTCCTTCATCGCGTAGTCATAGAAGCCGCCCGTGTACTGCGGCGTCAGGCGCGACAGCACGTCCACCAGCCGTTCGGCAGCATGATCGGCGGTGACCGAGGGATGACGGCCCAGGTATTTCTCGGTAAAAGCCGTCTGCACCGTGCCCGGGTGCAGGCAGGCGACGCACAGCTGCTTGTGCGTCCGCGCCAGCTCGATCGCGGCGCCGTGCATCAGCTGGTTCAGCGCAGACTTGGCGGCACGGTAGGAATGCCAGCCGCCCAGGCGGTTGTCGCCGATGCTGCCCACACGGGCCGAAAGCGCGGCGAAAACGGCAAGCCTGTCCCGTGCGATCAGTGGCAGAGCGTGTTTCAGAATCAGCATGGGCCCCGCCGCGTTCAGCGCAAACTGGTCCGCCAGAGCTTGCGCCGTGACTGCGCGCAGGGTCTTTTCCGGCTCGACCCCGCCGATCTCCAGCGCGCCGGTCGCCACGAAGATCAGGTCGAAAGACCCATCCAGTCTGCCGAAAACAGTTTCTATACTGGCCTCGTCCGTGACATCCAGCCCGTCGCGCGACCGCGACAGACCAGTGACTGCGATACCCTGCGCATGCAAGCGCGCCTGCACAGAAGATCCGATTCCGCCCGTATTCCCGATGATCAATGCGCGTTCCATGACCGCGCGATCTAGGCCCGCGCGGTGCCGCTTCAAGGCCCGCCGATGTCGGTGGGGGCAAGGGCGACAGTCTTGATGATCGCCCAGGCCTCGACCCCCTCGACAAGGCCGAGCGCCTGCGCCGAGCGCCGCGTGACCCGCGCCAGAACCGGCCCCGCCGACGTGTCCAGCGTCACCAGCGCGCCGGGCCCCTCGCCTGCACGGACATGGCGCACGGTGCCACGCAGGATGTTCAGCGCCGACAGCCCATCGGGCCGGTGACGTGCCAGGATCACGTCCTGCGCGGGAATGCGGATGCGCAGCGCGCTGCCGGGCGACTGGGGCACCCTGGGCAGGAACAGGGATTGGTTTCCCGCCTCGAGCTCGGTCAGTCCGTCGGCATGATGCACCTTCACCCGCGCCTCGAGCACCGCACCCACCGCGCGGATCCCAGTCGGCGTGACCAGCGGATCGGCCAGCACCTCGGCCGCGCCGCCCTGCCGTATCACGCGGCCACCTTCCAGCACGACAACCGTGGTCGCCAGCCGCGCGACCTCGGCTGCGGAATGGGTAACGTAGAGCATCGGCACTTGCATCACGTCGCGCAGACGCTCGAGATAGGGCAGGATCTCGGCCTTCCTGGCATCGTCCAGCGCGGCCAGCGGTTCGTCCGCCAGGATCATGCGCGGCGCGGACAACAAGGCGCGCCCGATGGCGACGCGCTGTTTTTCGCCGCCCGACAGGGCGCCGGGGCGTCGATCCAGCAACGGCCCAATCCCCAGAAGATCGACTATCTGGCCCAAGTCGGCATGGTTCGCCTCCTTGGGCGCGAACCATCGCCCGTAGGCCAGGTTCTGCCGCACGGTCAGGTGCGGGAACAGCCGCCCCTCCTGAAAGATGTAGCCAAGCCGACGCCGATGCACCGGCACGGATACGCGCGAGGTGGCGTCGAACAGCAGCGTTTTATCCAGAACGATGCGACCCTGTTCCGGCGCAAAAAGACCCGCCACAGCGTTCACCACGCTGGTCTTGCCCGACCCGGATCGGCCGAACAGAACCGTGACGCCCGGCGGCGCGTCGAAAGCCACGTTCAGTGAAAAACCGGCAAAACGGTGGGTCAGGTCAACCGACAGCGTCATGCACCGCCCACCCTGCGCGAGGCCCGGCGCGCCAATGCCTCGGACGCGATCAGCGCGGCGAAGGCGATGACGATGGACACGATGACGAGCCGCATGGCCGAGGCCTCGCCCCCCGGCACCTGGAGAAAGGCGTAGATCGCCGAGGGCAGGGTCTGCGTCTGGCCGGGGATGTTCGAGACGAAAGTGATCGTCGCGCCGAATTCCCCCATCGCCTTGGCGAAGGCCAGAATCGCGCCCGCGATGATGCCCGGCAAGGTCAGCGGCAGCGTGACGGTTAGAAACACCCAGCCGCGAGAGGCGCCCAGCGTGGCGGCGGCCTGTTCCAGTTTCGGGTCCACTGCCTCGATCGACAGGCGGATCGCGCGCACCATCAGCGGAAAGGCCATGATCGCCGCCGCAAGTGCCGCGCCCGTCCAGCGAAAGGCAAAGACGATGCCCAACGGCTCCAGCAGGGCCCCGATGGGGCCTTTCGTGCCGAAACTCAGCAACAGCAGGTAGCCGGTGACGACGGGCGGCAGGATCAGCGGCAGGTGGACGAGGCCGTTGACGATCTGCTTGCCCGGGAAATCACGCCGCGCCAGAAGATGGGCGACCCAGATGCCCAGGGGTAGTGACAGGGCCACGGCCCAGAATGCGACCTTGAGCGACAGAGCGACGGCGGCCCACTCCTGTTCCGAGAGCCAGCCCATGCGGCTAGTCCGTCAGCGGCAGGAAACCCTGCGCATCGAAAACCGCACGGGCCTGCGGGCCGGCCAGGTGATCCAGAAAGGCCCGCGCCTCGGGCTTGCCGGGCGCGACGATGGCCGCCGGGTAGACGATGGGCGGATGGCTGTCCGCGGGAAACTCCGCCAGAACGGTCACGCGCGGCTCTGCCACGGCATCGCTGGCATAGACGACTCCCAGCTGCGCCTCGCCCAGCGCGACCAGCGCCAGCGCGGCGCGCACGTTGTCGGTCTGCACCACGTTCGGCTCTGCCGCGTCCCACAGGCCCAACGACTCGAGCGCGGCCTTGCCATAGATCCCGGCGGGCACCGCCTCGACAAGGGCCATGGCGATCCGTCCTTGTGGCAGCGGCGCAGCCATGTCGATCGGCGCCGCACCCGCCGGGCCGATCAGCACCAGCCGGTTGCCAAGCAGGTCGACGCGGCTTTCCGGCAGGATCAGAGCCTGTTCCTGCAAGACATCCATCCACTCGGCATTGGCCGAAATGTACAGGTCGGCTGGCGCGCCGAACTGGATCTGCCGGGCCAGCGCCGAGGTGCCCGCATAAGACAGGGTCACGGTCTGCCCGGTTGCCGCGCCATAGTCTTCGGCAATCAGGTCGAGCGCGGTCTTGAGACTGGACGCGGCGAACACTGTCGGCCCCTCGGCGCGCAGCGCGACCGGGGTGAACAGCAGGCAGATCAGGCTCAGGACACGGATCATGATGGGCGGAGTGTGGTGACAAAGCCCGCGCGTTACAAGGCGTCCCGCGTCATTCCCACCAGCGGTCGATGGTCGCGATATCCGCGTCGGACCAACCGAAATGATGGGCGAATTCATGCACCGTCACATGCGCCACGAGATCCCGCAATGCCACATCGCCGCGCTCGCGCCATTCGTCGAGGATCGGCTCTCGGAACAGCCAGACCGTGTCGGGATAGGGCGAGGGATCGGCAAGGGATTTCTCGGTCATCGGCACTCCGTCATAGAGTCCCGTCAGGTCCAGCGGATCGTCGATGCCCATCTCGTCGAGGATGTCGTCCGGCGGCCAGTCCACGACTTGCAGCACGACCTGGGCCGCCGCCTTGCGGAACGGCTCGGGAAAGGCGTCGATAGCGGCCTGGGCCATCCGATAGAAACTGTCGGTGTCGGTCTTCATGCGCGATCCGGGTCCGGAAAAGGCGGGGGTTCGGCCCGCCCCGCCTCAGCCGACCTTGCAGGCGGCCAGGACCGCCATGTTGAGGATGTCGTTCGCCGTCATGTTGGTCGAACAGATCTGGATCGACTTGTCGACGCCGGCGAGGATCGGCCCGATCACCGTCGCCCCGGCCATTTCCTGCATCAGCTTGACGCTGATAGAGGCCGAGTGCCGGGCAGGCACCACCAGGATGTTCGCGGGGCCGCTGAGGCGCTGGAAGGGATAGGCCTCTTGCGCCTTGACGTTCAGCGCGACGTCCACCGTCATCTCGCCTTCATACTCGAAGCTGACACCGCGCTCGTCCAGAACCTTTGGCGCACCATGCATCTTGGCGGCGCGTTCCGAGACCGGATAGCCGAAGGTGGAAAAGCTGACGAAGGCGACGCGCGGTTCAAGACCCAGGTGCCGGGCAACATCCGCGCTGCGCTCGGCGATGTTGGCGAGGTCTTCCTCATCGGGCCATTCCTGCACCAGCGTATCCGAGATCAGCACGATCCGCCCGCGATGCAACAGCGCCGTCACCCCTGCGGCGCCATGCGCGGCATCGGCGTCGAAGACGTGGTTGATCAATTCCAGCACATGCGCCGACTTGCGCGTGGCGCCGGTAATCAACCCATCGCCATGCCCATGCGCCAGCATCAGCGCGGCGAACACATGCCGGTCGCGCGCTGCCAGTCGATGCACGTCGGCCTGATCGTAACCCTTGCGCTGAAGCCGCTTGTAGAGAAATCCCTTGTAGGTGTTCAGATGCCGCGTGTTGGCGGCGTTCACCACCTCAAGCTCGCGCACCGCGTCGCCAAGACCCGCTTCCTCCAGCTTCTTGCGCACGTCATCCTCGCGCCCGACGACAAGCGCCTTGCCGAAACCGGCCCGCTGATAGGTCACCGCGGCGCGCAGGACGCGCGGGTCGTCACCCTCGGCGAAGATCATCCGCGCCTGCGCCGCCCGCGCCCGCGCGTTGATCGAGCGCAGGATCGACGCGGTCGGGTCCATCCGGCTTTTCAGCGTCTCCTCATAGGTGTGCATGTCGACGATGGGGCGCCGCGCGGCGCCCGTCGCCATGCCGGCCTTGGCAACAGCGGGAGGGATTCGGTGGATCAGGCGGGGATCGAAGGGCGTGGGAATGATGTAATCCCGCCCGAAGGTCAGCGATGTGCCATAGGCCAGCGCGACCTCGTCTGGCACATCCTCACGCGCCAGTTCGGCCAGCGCCTCGGCGCAGGCGATCTTCATCTCATCGTTGATGGCACGGGCGTGAATGTCCAGCGCACCGCGGAAAAGATAAGGAAAGCCCAAGACGTTGTTCACCTGGTTGGGATAGTCGCTGCGCCCGGTGGCGACGATGGCATCGGGGCGGACCTCATGCGCTTCTTCGGGTGTGATCTCCGGGTCCGGGTTCGCCATGGCGAAGATCACCGGGTTGTCGGCCATTGATTCGACCATCGCCTGCGTAACAGCGCCCTTCGCGCTGACGCCTAGGAACACGTCGGCGCCGACCATCGCCTCTTCCAAGGTACGCAGGCCGGTCTTGATGGCGTGGGCCGATTTCCACTGGTTCATGCCCTCGGTGCGACCCTGCCACAGCACGCCCTTGGTATCCAGGACGATGCAGTTTTCGTGTCTTGCGCCCATGCGCTTGAGCAGCTCGATACAGGCGATGCCCGCCGCCCCCGCCCCGTTCAGGACAATCTTGACGTCCTCGATCTTCTTGCCGGACAGGTGCAGCGCGTTGATCAGCCCCGCGGCGCAGATCACCGCCGTGCCGTGCTGGTCGTCGTGGAACACCGGGATGTCCATCTGTTCCTTCAGCGTCTGCTCGATGATGAAGCATTCCGGCGCCTTGATGTCCTCAAGGTTGATGCCGCCAAATGTTGGCCCCATCAGGCGCACCGCCTTGATGAACTCCTCCGGGTCTTCGGTATCCAGTTCGATGTCGATCGAGTTCACGTCGGCGAAGCGCTTGAACAACACCGACTTGCCTTCCATCACCGGTTTCGATCCCAGTGCGCCCAGGTTGCCCAGGCCCAGCACCGCCGTGCCGTTGGAAATCACGGCCACGAGGTTGCCCTTGTTGGTGTAGTCATAGGCCAGTTCGGGATGCGCGGCGATTTCTTCGCAGGGGACAGCCACGCCCGGGGAATAGGCCAGCGACAGGTCCCGCTGCGTGTTCATCGGAACCGTGGCGTTCACTTCCCACTTGCCGGGCGTGGGTTCGAGGTGAAAGGCCAGCGCCTCTTCGCGGGTGAATTTCAGTTTCGACATGTGCATCCCTGCCGTGATCGGGGTTTTCCCCGTTTGCCGACCGTCTTAATGTCACGAGCGACGGCCGGGGGAAAGAGCATGTCTGCCGAAAAGAGCAATAAAAATACCGTCACGCCGATGATGGCGCAATATCTGGAAATCAAAGCCCAGTATCCGGACGCGTTGCTGTTCTACCGGATGGGCGATTTCTACGAGATGTTCTTTGACGACGCGGTTGCGGCGTCCGAGGCACTGGATATCGCCCTGACGAAACGCGGCAAACACGAAGGCGACGATATCCCGATGTGCGGCGTGCCGGTGCACGCCGCCGAGGGCTATCTGCTGACGCTGATCCGCAAGGGATTCCGCGTGGCGGTGGGCGAGCAACTGGAAAGCCCCGAAGAGGCGAAGAAGCGCGGTTACAAGTCGGTGGTCAAGCGCGACGTGGTGCGGCTGGTGACGCCGGGCACCCTGACAGAGGAATCGCTGCTGGAAGCCCGGCGGCACAATTACCTCGCCGCGCTGGCACGGGTGCGGGATGACTGGGCGCTGTCCTGGTCCGACATTTCCACGGGCGCGTTCCACGTCCTGCCATTGGCGCGGGCACGGATCGGCGCGGAACTCGCACGGCTGGCACCGTCCGAGGTCCTGGTGACGGATACGGTCGACGAAGACCTGCGCGGCGTGCTCGGCGATCTGGGGATCTACCCGACCGTGCTGGGCGCCGCCAGTTTCGACAGCACCGGGGCCGAGAATCGGCTCTGCCATCTGTTCGGCGTGGCCAGCCTGTCCGGCTTCGGGTCCTTCGCGCGGGTCGAATTGTCCGCGATGGGTGCGCTTGTCGACTACTTGGACATCACGCAGAAGGGCAAGCTGCCGCTGCTGCAACCGCCCAGGCAAGAGGCGGTGTCGCGCTTCATGCAGATCGACGCGGCGACGCGCCGGAACCTGGAACTGACGCATTCCATGCAGGGTGGGCGCGCCGGATCGCTCTTGTCGGTAATCGACCGGACGGCGACGGCGGCGGGTGCGCGCCTGCTGGAAAGGCGGATCTCGTCGCCCTCGCGCGACCTCGACGGGATCCGGGGACGGCTGTCGGCAGTGCAGTGGGGATTCGACACGAATCAGGCCCACTCCTTGCGCGATATGCTGCGCCGCGTGCCGGACATGGACCGTGCCCTGTCGCGCCTGGGGCTGGATCGCGGAGGGCCGCGCGACCTGGCGGCGGTGCGCAATACCCTGACCCAGGCAGAGGCCATATCCCGGATGCTGTCCGGGCAGGACCTGCCCGGCCTGATCGCCGAGGCCGCGGGGGCGTTGACCGGTCATGATGCGCTGCTGGAACGGCTGGACGCGGCGCTGGTGGCGGAACCGCCGCTGCTGGTTCGGGACGGCGGGTTCATCGCCGCCGGCTATAACGCCGACCTGGACGCCGCGCGGATGCTGCGCGACGAAGGGCGCGGTGTGGTGGCCCGGATGCAGGCGCAATATGCGCAGGAAACCGGCATCGGCAGCCTGAAGATCAAGCACAACAACGTGCTCGGTTACTTCATTGAGACGACCTCGACCCATGCGGAAAAGATGCTGGGCCTGTCGGACCGCTTCATCCACCGGCAGACGACGGCAAATCAGGTGCGGTTCACCACCGTCGAACTGTCGGAACTGGAAACCCGGATCCTGAATGCCGGGTCAGAGGCGCTGGAGATTGAAAAGCGGCTCTATGACAGCCTGAAAGCGGGTATTCTGGACCGCGCGCCCGCTCTGGCCGAAACCGCGCTGGCGCTGGCCGAGATCGACCTGGCGCTGGGCTTGGGCGACTTGGCACGGGAACGCGACTGGGTGGCGCCAAGGGTGGACGACAGCCGGGCTTTCCACGTGGAACAAGGGCGGCACCCGGTGGTGGAAGAGGCGCTGCGCCGCGCCGGAGAGCCTTTCATCGCCAATGATTGCGACCTGACGATCGAGGGCGAGGGATCGGCGGTGACGCTGCTGACCGGGCCGAACATGGCCGGCAAGTCAACCTACCTGCGGCAGAATGCGCTGATTGCGCTGCTGGCGCAGATCGGTTCCTTTGTTCCGGCGGCAAGTGCGCATGTCGGGCTGGTCAGCCAGATATTCAGCCGCGTCGGCGCCTCGGACGACCTTGCGCGGGGACGGTCGACCTTCATGGTCGAGATGGTCGAAACCGCTGCGATCCTGAACCAGGCCGACGACCGCGCCCTCGTGATCCTCGATGAGATCGGCCGTGGCACGGCTACCTATGACGGGCTGAGCATCGCTTGGGCGACGCTGGAGCATCTTCAGGCGGTGAACCGGGTGCGCGGCCTGTTCGCCACGCATTACCACGAGCTGACGCAACTGGCGGGCAAGCTGGACGGGGTGAAGAACGCGACTGTCGCGGTCAAGGAGCATGGTGGCGACGTCATCTTCCTGCATGAGGTGCGGGACGGCGCCGCGGACCGGTCCTATGGCGTGCAGGTGGCGCAGCTTGCGGGCCTGCCCAGGCCGGTGATCACGCGCGCGCGGGCAGTGCTGACCGCGCTAGAGAAGGGCGAGCGCGAGCGCACCTCGCCCAAGGCGTTGATCGACGACCTGCCGTTGTTCTCGGCCGCGGCGCTGACGCCTGCCCCGGTTGCCGCGAAAAAGGGACCATCCGAGGTGGAAACAAGGCTGGAGGCGCTTTTGCCGGACGAAATGACGCCGCGCGAAGCCTTGCAGGCGCTGTACGAGCTCAAGGCCCTGCTCAAGGAAAAGGGCGGGGTATGACCCCGCCCTGCGATCCGTTTCGCCTGTCGCTCGGGGTCAGCTGGTCATGGACGACACGCCGACCTGCGCCGGGCGCAGGAGGCGGTCGTGCAGCAGGAACCCCTCGGTCGAGACCTGGATGATGTCGCCGGCCCTGGTTCCGGGCAGCGGGGCCTCGAACATGGCTTCGTGCA
Organism: Thetidibacter halocola; assembly: GCF_018224955.1. Taxonomy (GTDB): domain Bacteria; phylum Pseudomonadota; class Alphaproteobacteria; order Rhodobacterales; family Rhodobacteraceae; genus Thetidibacter; species Thetidibacter halocola. The sequence continues at coordinate 139,989 of NZ_JAGTUU010000002.1, read as the reverse complement.
CCTTGGGGTCAAAGCGGTCTCCGACCGTGGGCGTGATTCGCGACACACCATGGCGGTCGAACACGTTCAGCAATTCCTTGAGCGTCAGCTCCACGCCCTCGATCAGCGCGGTCGACACGGCCGAGGAACTGTCCTCCCTGGCAGCCTGAAGCGCGCGGTTCAGGTTATCATAGACCGGCAGCAGGTCGCGCGCGATGCGCGTACCGCCATAGGCTTGTGCCTCTTGCCGGTCCTTCGCGGCGCGCTTGCGGGCGTTTTCCGCGTCTGCCAGCGCGCGCATGAAGCGATCCTTGAAATCGTCGCGCTCGGCGCGCAGCAACTCGATTTCATCCTCGATGCCATGCAGTTCGTCGTTCGCCGGTTCATCCGGCGAAATGTCTTCTGCCTCTTCGAAAAACTCTTCTTCCTTGGACTCTGCCATGCGTCACCTCTGCTGCCGGTCGGCGATCAACCGCCCGACAAGTTGGGCCGTGTAATCCACGATCGGGACGATCCGGCCATAGTTCAGGCGCGTCGGGCCGATCACGCCCACCGCACCGACAATCTTACGGTCCGCGTTCATATATGGAGACACCACCAGAGAGGAACCCGAAAGTGAGAAAAGTTTGTTCTCAGAGCCGATGAAAATGCGCACACCCTCACCCTGTTCGGCCAATTGCAGGAATTCGGCGATGTCCCGCTTGCGTTCGAGGTCGTCGAACAGGCTGCGGATTCGGTCAAGCTCTTCATCCGCGGTAGGGCCGCCCAAAAGGTTCGAGCGGCCGCGCACGATCAACCGGGCTGGCGTGTCGTTTTCCCCATTCCAGACGGCAATGCCTGATTCGACCAGCTGAGCCGCGAGCGCATCGATCTCCTGGCGGCGGCGGACGATCTCGACACCCATGACCTTGCGCAGCTCGGACAGGGTGCGCCCCTCGGCGAAGGTATTCAGGAAATTCGCCGCCTCGCGCATTGAACTGGGCGTCTGACCTGGCGGCGGCGTGAACAGGCGGTTTTCCACATGGCCGTCCGCAAAGACGATGACGACCAGCGCACGGTCCGGCGACAGGGCGACGAATTCGATATGCTTCAGCGGCGCCTCGTATTTCGGGGCCAGAACCACGGACGCGCCATGCGTCACGCCAGACAGCGCGCTGCCGACCTTGTCCAGCAGGCCGCCCACGTCGTCCTCGTTGGACCCGACCGTGGCATCCAGCGCCTCGCGGTCGTCGGCACCGAGTTCACGCACCTCGAGCAGGCCGTCAACGAACATCCGCAGCCCCATCTGCGTTGGCACCCGGCCGGCGCTGACATGCGGGCTGCCCAGAAGCCCCAGGTATTCGAGATCCTGCATCACGTTGCGGATCGTCGCAGCCGAGACCTTTTCCGTCATAGTGCGAGTCAGCGTGCGAGACCCAACCGGTTCGCCGTTTTCCAGATAACCTTCGACAACGCGGCGGAACACCTCGCGCGAGCGGTCGTTCATCTGATCCAGCAACTGGCTTGCCTGTGACATCCATGGCCTCTCGAGACCGGATAATTAAAGACACCGCGTGTCCGGCGTCAATCGGGGTTGCGCCCCACGGCCCTGCCCGTCTATCCCGCAGAACATCGGCATGATGGAGGAAAGACATGCGGCCTTCCGGACGAAACTTAGGTGAAATGCGCGCGGTTTCAATCGAAACCGGTGTTCTGAAACATGCCGAAGGGTCCTGCTTGATCAAGGTGGGCGACACGCATGTGCTGTGCACCGCCTCGATCGAGGAACGTGTACCGCCCTTCATCAAGGGAACCGGACAGGGCTGGGTGACGGCGGAATACGGCATGCTGCCACGCTCGACCTCGACCCGGATGCGGCGCGAGGCCGCGAGCGGCAAGCAGGGCGGGCGCACGGTGGAAATCCAGCGCCTGATCGGCCGCGCGCTGCGCGCCGGGGTTGACCGGCTGGCACTGGGCGAACGGCAGATCACCGTCGACTGCGACGTGATCCAGGCGGATGGCGGGACGCGCTGCGCCTCGATCACCGGGGGCTGGGTCGCACTGCGCCTGGCAGTGAACAAGCTTATGAAGGCCGGCGATATCCGAATCGATCCGCTGGTCTCCGAGGTTGCGGCGGTTTCTTGCGGAATATACGCCGGCCAGGCGGTCCTGGACCTAGACTACCCCGAGGACAGCGAAGCTGGCGTCGATGGCAATTTCATCCTGCGCGGCGACGGGCGACTGATCGAGGTGCAGATGAGCGCCGAGGGCGCGACCTTTTCCCGGACCGAGATGGACACGCTGATGGGCTTGGCCGAACAGGGCGTCACGGACCTGGTGGCGATCCAGCGCAAGGCGGTGGCATGACCCGACGCTTTACCGGGAACCGGCTGCTGGTGGCGACGCATAACCAGGGCAAGCTGGAAGAGATCGCCGCCCTGCTGGAACCCTACGGCGTGTCGGTGGTCGGCGCGAAGGAGATGGACCTGCCCGAACCCGAAGAAACAGGCACGAGTTTTGCCGAAAACGCCCGGATCAAGGCCCATGCGGCGGCGCAGGTCACCGGCCTGCCGGCCCTGTCGGACGATTCCGGCATCGAGATCGACGCGCTGGATGGCGCACCCGGTGTCTACACGGCGGATTGGGCCGAAACAGGCTCTGGTCGGGACTTCGTCATGGCGATGACCAAGGCGCATGACATGCTGGTCGACCGTCGGGCGCCGGAACCCTGGACCGCCCGGTTCTGCTGCACGCTGGTGCTGGCCTGGCCGGACGGGCATGACGATGTCTTTCCCGGCGTGATGGAGGGGCGTGTCGTCTGGCCGATGCGTGGCGACCAAGGGCACGGATACGATCCGATCTTTGTTCCCGCCGGGCAGGACCTGACCTTTGGCGAGATGGACCGCTGGGAAAAGAACCGGATCAGCCACCGCGCGGACGCGTTCCGCAAGTTCATCGCTGGCTGTTTTGGCTGAGGATTGGCGCCAGGCGGGTTTTGCCCTGTATGTCCATTGGCCCTTTTGCGAGGCCAAGTGCCCCTATTGCGACTTCAACAGCCACGTGGCGCGCAGTATCGATCAGGCTCGTTGGGCGCGCGCCCTCGCCTCCGAGGTTCGGCGCGTTGCGCGTGAAACGCCCGGTCGCGTCCTGAATTCAGTGTTTTTCGGCGGCGGCACGCCCTCGTTGATGGACCCGGAGTCCGTGGCGGCGGTGCTTGAGGCCTCGCGCGAGAATTGGGTCTGGGCCAACGACATCGAGGTCACGCTGGAGGCAAACCCGCGCTCTGTCGAGGCTGCGCGGTTTGACGGCTATGCCCGAGCTGGGGTGAACCGCGTGTCGCTGGGCGTTCAGGCGCTCCGAGATGATGAGCTGCGGCGACTAGGTCGCCTGCATGGCGTCGACGAAGCAAAGCGCGCCTTTGGCGTTGCACGGTCGGTCTTTGACCGGGTGAGTTTCGACCTGATCTATGCACGTCAGGACCAGAGCCTGACAGCGTGGGAGGCCGAACTGCGCGAAGCCCTGGACATGGCGGTAGATCACCTGTCGCTGTATCAACTGACGATCGAACAGGGCACGGCATTCTGGGACAGGCAACGTGCCGGTGGCCTGCGCGGCCTCCCGGACGAGGATCTGGCAGCAGACATGTATGACCTGACAAACGAGATCTGTGCCGAGGCCGACATGCAGGCCTACGAAGTCTCGAACCACGCCAGGCCCGGCGCGGAATCGCGACACAACCTGATCTACTGGCGTTATGGCGATTGGGTCGGGGTCGGTCCCGGGGCGCATGGGCGGCTGACCCTGGACGGCACGCGCTGGGCCAGCGAATGCCCAGCCGCGCCGGGCGCGTGGCTGTCGCGAGTCGAAAACACCGGACAGGCAGAAGATCGTACAGCGTTATCACCGCAAGATATTGTCAATGAACGCATCATGATGGGTCTACGGCTGACCGAAGGCGTAGATATGGAGTTTTTCGAGGCTCAACCGATCCTGAATATGCGGGCGGCCTCGCTGGTCGAGGACGGACTGATGTGGTGTCGCGATGGACGCGCCGGCGCGACGGTCGCCGGCCGATTGCTGTTGAACAGGGTCATCGGCGAATTGCTGGTGGATTGATCGCCTTCCTTGCGGGAACTCGCTCAGCGGTAAGTGCTGAGCAGGCTGCAGAGCGCATCCAAGTGTTCCAGCGTATCGTATGAAATGGTGACGCTGCCCTTGTCCTGCCCCGGCGGATGGTCGATGCGCACATTCATGCCGAGCGCTGCGGACAGATCAGCCTCGAGCGCGCGGGTGTCGGCATCCTTCTCGATCTGCATGCCGACACGGCGACCGGTGCCCGCAGGCTTGTTACCACTGTCGCGGGCAAGCTTTTCTGCCGCACGGACCGAAAGCCCCTTGGTAACGATCCGTTCGGCAAGGGTTTCCGGGTTCGGCGCGGTAATCAGCGTGCGCGCATGACCCGCGCTAAGCTTTCCGGTAGTGACCATGTCCTGCACGGTCTCCGGCAGAGACAGTAGACGCATCAGGTTGGCGATGTGGCTGCGGCTCTTGCCCAACGCTTCGGCCAGTTTTTCCTGCGTATGACCGAACCTGGTCATCAATTGGCGATAACCCATCGCCTCTTCGATGGGATTCAGGTCTGCGCGCTGGATGTTCTCGATGATCGCGACTTCGAGAACCTCGGTATCGTCGAAATCCCGCACGAGGACCGGTAACTGGTGAAGTTGCGCGATCTGCGCCGCGCGCCATCGGCGTTCGCCGGCGACGATTTCGAACGAGTCGGGCCTAGTCGGGTGCGGACGGACAATGAGCGGCTGTATCACGCCCTTGGTGCGGATCGAGTTGGCAAGCTCTGCCAACTGATCCTCGGAAAAGCTGCGCCGTGGCTGATCCGGATTAGGATGAATCCGCTCGATCGGGATGGTCCTATCAGACCGACGCGTTCCTTCGGCCGCTCCAGCCGGGTTCGGATCCACATCCGCCATGAGGGCCGAGAGCCCCCTTCCTAGACCGCGACGTTCCTTCTTGTCCGACATGCTCTTGCCCCTCTGTGCCTCAGGCCGCGATTTTCGCGTTCTTCTTCTCGATTTCCGCCGCCAATGCGCGGTACGCCGCCGCTCCCTTTGACGCCGTGTCGTAGGTCAGGACCGGCATCGCATAGGATGGCGCCTCGCTGACGCGGACATTGCGCGGGATGACGGTGCGCAGGACCAGCTCGCCGAGGTTGTCACGGGCATCGGCCTCGACCAGCTGTGAGAGGTTGTTGCGCGCGTCATACATGGTCAGGACCACGCCCTCGATCCGCAGTCCCGGATTCGCGGTCTGGCGCACTTCTCGGATTGTGAGCATCAGTTGCGAGAGGCCTTCCAGGGCAAAGAATTCGCTTTGCAGAGGAACGAGCACGGAATCCGCCGCCACCATCGCATTCACGGTCAGCAGGTTCAGCGAAGGCGGGCAATCGATCAGGACATAGTCGAAACCCTTGCGCATCAGAGCAGGATCCCGCAACGCCTTGCGCAGGAGATAGCTGCGCCGCTCGCTGCTCATCAACTCCATGTCCGCCGAGCTGAGATCGACCGTGGCCGGAACGATGGAGAGGCGGTCCACCGGGGTTGCAGCGATGATCCTGTCAATAGGCGCTTCGCCCACGAGCAGGTCGTAGGTCGTCATTTGCCGGTCTTCGAGTGCGATTCCGAGTCCCGTCGATGCATTGCCCTGGGGGTCAAGGTCGACAACGAGAACGGAAAACCCGCGTTCTGCCAAAGCGGCGCCAAGATTGATCGTAGTTGTCGTCTTGCCGACCCCGCCTTTCTGGTTAGCGATTGCGATGATCTTGGGATCCGAAACCTCGGACACGTCAGGCATGTGCGATATCTCCGATTTCCAGGATGACTGCGCCTGGGTCAGTCCGACTTTTATGCGAAGCGAGGCTGAACCGCCACTGCCCCCGAGCCTTTTCCACCTCTTTTTTCCATGTCGCGCCCTTGGGCAACAGCGCGACACAGCCAGGCGCACAATGGCGATGCACGAGAGGAAGAAGATCGTCGAGCGGGGCCAGCGCACGGGCCGAGATGTATTGCGCCTGCTGCGGTTCCACCCGCTCGATGCGTTCGGTCAAAACCCTCGCCTCGAGCCCAAGTTCGCGAATGACCGTCCGAAGGAAGACACACTTGCGCTGATCGGATTCGATCATGATCACATGAAGCGCGGGATGTCGCTCTGCGGCAATTGTCGCGACGACGAGCCCAGGGAACCCTGCCCCACTGCCCAGGTCCACCCATTTTCCGTTTTCAGGATGGACCAGCGTCAGCAATTGGGCGGAATCCGCAAAGTGCCGGACGTCCGCCTCCGACAAAGTGGTCGGCGAAACGAGGTTGATCTTCTGGCTCCACTTTTCGAGCAGATCCGCGTAGCGAGCGAGGCGCTCGGATGTTTCACGTGAAACATCGAGCTCTCTCAAGACATCGTGCATCAAGCCGTTTCCCGGCCGAGGCGCCGGACGTGCGCGAGGATCAAGGTCAACGCCGCCGGTGTCATGCCTTCGATCCGGGCGGCCTGCGCCAAGTTCTCAGGGTGGCTTCGCCGCAGTTTCGCTTTCAGTTCATTCGATAGACCCGACAGCCCATCAAAATCGAAATCCGATGGAATCGTCAGCGTTTCATCCTTGCGCAAGGCTGCCGCGTCACGTTCCTGACGCTCGAGATAATTGGCGTAGGTCGCTTCACGTTTCAGTTGCTGACCGATGTCTCTGTCAATCGAGGAAAGCTCCGGAAAAACATCCGTAAGACCATCCCAATCCACATCCTTGTGACTAAGAATATCAAACGCCGTGCGACGCGCGCCGTCCCGCGACACGGCAATGCCCAGCTGTTCGGCCGTGGCCGGAGAGATCCGTATGTCACCCAGATCAGATTTTGCCCGCTCCAGGGCTTCGATCTTGTTGTTGAATGCCTGCTGACGTTCGCTGGACACGCAACCGCATGCAATCGCAGTTGGCGTCAACCGCTGATCTGCATTGTCGGCACGCAGATGCAATCTGAATTCAGCACGCGAGGTGAACATTCGATAGGGTTCCGTGACGCCGCGGGTGATCAGATCGTCAATCATGACGCCGATATAACTGGTGGTCCTGCTGAACAGCAAGGAATCGCAGTTCCGTGCAGCCATCGCCGCGTTCAAGCCCGCCGCGAGTCCCTGGGCTGCTGCTTCCTCGTATCCCGTCGTTCCATTGATTTGCCCAGCAAGGAAAAGACCGTCGATGCCGCGCACGGCAAGGCGGCCGTCCAATGCGCGAGGGTCCACGTAATCATATTCTATGGCATAGCCTGGCTGGAGAATCCGGGCGTTTTCAAGACCCGCGATGGTGCGGACGTAGGCCTCCTGCACGTCCTCGGGAAGCGAGGTGGAGATACCGTTGGGATAGACCGTATCGGTATCCAAACCCTCAGGCTCCAGGAACACCTGGTGAGACGCCTTGTCGGCAAAGCGCACGACCTTATCCTCGATCGACGGACAGTAGCGTGGTCCGACACCGTCGATATGGCCTCCATACATCGCGGATCGTTTCAGGTTCTCGGCGATGATCTCATGAGTACTTTCGTTTGTATGGGTAATCCCGCAGGACACCTGGCGGGCGACAGGGGCATCGGACAGGAACGAGAACATCACCGGGTCGTCGTCGCCCGGCTGCATCTCCAGCTTTTCCCAAGCAATTGTCTTTCCCTCGAGCCGAGGCGGTGTTCCCGTCTTCAACCGTCCAAGTGGCAATCCCATGTCGCGCACCCGCGCCGACAGGCGGTTCGATGGGTCATCGCCCATCCGGCCGCCAGGCCGGGACACGTCACCGATGTGAATGATCCCCCCCAGGAACGTGCCGCTGGTCAGAACCACCGATCGAGACCGGATTTCGGACCCGTCGGCAAGGCAGATACCAGAGATGCGTGTTCCAGTCTGCAAAAGGTCGACGACTTCGCCCACAATGACATCGCAATTCGGCATGGCCGCAACAAGCGACGCGATGGCTTCTCGATACCGGCTGCGGTCCGCCTGCGTGCGCGGGCCTTGAACCGCCGGGCCCTTGCTCCGGTTCAGAAGCCGAAACTGGATGCCGGCGTAATCCGCTGCACGGCCCATGACGCCATCGAAGGCATCGATCTCTCGGACAAGATGACCTTTACCAAGACCGCCGATTGCCGGATTGCAGGACATCACGCCAAGGTCTCCGGCCTTCAGGGTGACAAGCCCGGTTCGAGCGCGCATTCGTGCCGCCGCGCAGGCGGCCTCGACCCCGGCGTGTCCTCCGCCGATGACCAGAACATCGTAGTCACCATGTTTCACGTGAAACACTCCTCACTTCCCGATGCAGAAGCTGGAAAAGATTACATCCAGCAGATGTTCGACGTCGACACGGCCCAGCAACGCCTCGAGCCGGCGGATTGCCAGGCGAATCTCTTCGCTAGCCAGTTCATACTCATCCGGACCGGTATCCAGCAACACCAACGCTTGCTGCAACTGCTCCTTGCCCGACTCCATCGCCATCCGATGTCGTTCTCTGGTCGCAAGACCTGCGCGTGCGACGCGCGCCGACAGCGTCTCGCGGATTTCATCGACCAGTCCCGTCACCCCGGCCCCTGTCAGGCCCGATATGCCCCTACCATTTCCGTCGTCCTGTTTGGCCACGCGCACGATATCACCAACCAAGACGGGAAGGATCGGTGTATCGCCCGCAGGCACCAGGTGTAGCCGAAGATCCGCCCGTCCCGCCCGTTCCCGGGCACGATCCACACCGATCCGTTCCACGACATCCTCGGAATCGCGCAGGCCCGCGGTATCCAGCAGCGTGACCGGCAGACCCCCGATATCCATCCGAACCTCGATGACATCACGGGTAGTGCCGGCGATCTCCGAGGTGATCGCCGCTTCCCGCCCGGCGAGATAATTCAACAGGGTCGATTTCCCGGCATTCGGTGGCCCCACGATCGCAACCTCAAAGCCCGCCCGAATCCGTTCTGCCGCAGCACTTCCGTGCAACTCGGTCGAGAGCCCATCGACGACAGCCCCCAACAAAGCGCGCACCTCATCGCTCACATCGACCGGCACCTCCTCATCGGCAAAGTCGATTGTCACCTCTAACAACGAGGCCGCCCGGACAAGGTCGCGCCGCCAGCTCTCGACTTTCCCGCCAAGCTCACCAGACAAGACCCTCAACGCTTGCATGCGCTGCGCCTCGGTCTCGGACGCTATAAGATCGGACAGCGCTTCGACCTGCGTCAGGTCCAGGCGTCCGTTCTCCATCGCTCGTCTCGTGAACTCGCCCGGCTCCGCAAGGCGCAGCCCCTCATGGGTGCCCAGGTCCTTCAGGACAGCGTGGATGACGGCAATACTGCCATGAAGGTGAAACTCGACGACCGCTTCGCCAGTGAAACTGCGCGACTCTTCGAAAACCAGAACCAGGGCCTCGTCAAGAAATACGCCTGCTCGATCCACGAGGCGTCGCAGACCTGCGCGCCGAGGCTCTGGCAAGCTGCCGGACATGGCGCGTGCCACGTCATGGCTACGCGGCCCCGAGAGGCGCACGACGGATACCCCCGCCTTGCCCTCTGCCGAGGCGAGAGCAAAGATCGTATCCATCGCCCGCGCCTTTCGTTCAGCTGTTCATCGAGTCAAAGAACTCGGCGTTCGATTTCGTCTGCTTCAGCTTCGAAATCAGGAACTCGATGGCATCCGTCGTGCCCATCGGGTTCAGGATGCGCCGCAGGACGAAAGTCTTTTGCAAGTCGCCCTTGTCGACCAGCAGTTCCTCTTTCCGCGTGCCGGACTTGAGAATGTCCATTGCCGGGAAGACACGCTTGTCCGCCACCTTGCGATCCAGAACGATCTCCGAGTTGCCGGTGCCCTTGAATTCTTCGAAGATGACTTCGTCCATCCGGCTACCCGTATCGATCAGGGCGGTAGCGATGATGGTCAAGCTGCCGCCTTCCTCGATGTTCCGTGCCGCACCGAAGAACCGCTTGGGGCGTTGCAACGCATTGGCATCCACACCACCGGTCAGAACCTTGCCCGAGGATGGCACAACGGTGTTAAAGGCTCTACCAAGTCTTGTGATCGAATCCAGAAGGATCACAACATCTCGCTTGTGTTCCACCAACCGCTTGGCCTTTTCGATGACCATCTCGCTGACCGCCACGTGCCGCGTCGCTGGTTCGTCAAAGGTCGACGACACGACCTCGCCCTTGACCGACCGCTGCATGTCCGTCACTTCCTCGGGACGTTCGTCGATCAGCAGGACGATCAGGTAGCATTCCGGGTGATTGGTTTCGATCGAATGCGCGATGTTCTGCAACAGAACCGTCTTGCCGGTCCGAGGCGGCGCAACGATCAACGCGCGCTGGCCCATCCCGATCGGGGCCACAAGGTCGATGATCCGAGCCGAACGGTCCCGGATCGTCGGATCCTCGATCTCCATTTTCAGCCGTTCGTTTGGATAGAGCGGCGTCAGGTTGTCGAACGCGATCTTGTGACGTGCCTTTTCCGGGTCCTCGAAATTGATCCGCGTGACCGACACCAGGGCGAAATAGCGCTCATTCTCGTCAGGCGCCTTGATCTCTCCCTCGATGGTGTCGCCCGTGCGCAGCGAATACTTCCGGATCATGTCGGGCGAGACATAGATGTCGTCCGGACCCGGCAGGTAGTTCGCCTCGGGCGAGCGCAGGAAACCGAACCCGTCCTGGAGCACTTCCAGCACGCCGTCGCCGAAAATCTCCCAGCCTTCATCCGCCCGCTCACGCAGGATCTGGAACATCATCTCGCCCTTGCGCATCGTCGAGGCGTTCTCGATCTCGAGCTCCTCGGCCATGTCGAGAAGATCCTTGGGGCTCTGGGCCTTCAGGTCGGCAAGGTTCAGGCGGTCCACGGTCATCAAATCGCTCTCCCGGACCCGCAGGTCCGTTTCTGGTCGTCTTAGCTGGGAAATCCACCCCGGGACCGGGGCAGGTGGGTCTTACTCCGAAGCGGGGCTTGGCGTCAATCGGTGTCCCTGATCCGGACTTCTTTACAAAAAAGTAAGAAATTAAAGAGATGATGAAGTTTGTAGGACATGCCTTTGGCTGTGGATTAACGAGTTCTAAACAGATGATCCCCAGTTGGGTGGATCGGAACCCGCTGCTGTGGATAAACCGGGAAACCGGCTTCACTATGCCACCAAGCCTTTGGCAGGGTTGCGTGAATCGCTCTATGATGCCCGCGAGTGGCCGTGTTGATCCTTTGCGGGATCAAACCGGGATGAACCGGTTTTCAACACGGGGCCGGTTTTCCCATCCACCGCGCGAACAGACTTGGCCGGGGTCTCGTACAAGTCGGCATTCGTCCCCATGCTTGCCACAGCGCCGGTTTTTCCGCAAAACGGCGCACAAGTTTCACCGCAGGGTTTCACCCAGAGTTATCCAGATGTCTGACCTCATCCTGGCCTCCGGTTCCCGGACACGGGCCGACATGTTGCGTGCCGCCGGACTGCGGATCGAGATCGATTCGCCTCGCGTCGACGAAGAGGCCATCCGCCAGTCGCTTGTGGCAGAGGGCGCGACACCGCGCGACGTGGCCGACGCACTGGCCGAGGCCAAGGCCGGCCGCATCGCCGCCCGCCATCCGCAGGCGCTTGTGCTGGGCTGCGATCAGGTCCTGGAAATCGACCGCGAGATCCTGGCCAAGCCTCCGACGCGCGACGTGGCGCACGAGCAGTTGCTGCGCCTGCGCGGACAGACGCATCGCCTGTTGTCCGCCGCTGTCCTCTTTGACGAGGGAAAACCCGTCTGGCGGCATGTCGGCGTCGCACGACTGACCATGCGCCAGTTTTCCGACACCTATCTTGACGCCTATCTCGACCGGAACTGGCCCGGGATCGGGTCCTCTGTCGGCGGTTACCGGATCGAGGAGGAAGGGCTGCGCCTCTTCGCCTCTGTCCAGGGCGACCATTTCACCATCCTCGGTCTGCCGCTGATTGAACTGCTCAACGCCCTCGCCCTGAGAGGAGACATCCCCGCATGAGTCTCGACCGTATCCCGCTGGCCGGCGTGATCGGCGCACCGGTCGCACATTCCCGCTCGCCCCGGCTGCATGGCCACTGGCTGCGACGCTACAACTTGCCGGGCCATTACGTGCCGATGGAAATCGCCCCGCACAAGTTGGCCGAGGCGCTGCGCTTTCTGCCGGAACTGGGCTTTGTCGGCGTGAACGTCACCATTCCCTACAAGGAAAAGGTGATGGAGATCGCCGATCTGGTCTCGGATCGCGCAGCGTTGATCGGCGCGGCCAACACGTTGATCTTTCGCGCCGATGGCCGCATCCACGCGGACAATACCGACGGATACGGTTTCATCGAGAATCTGCGCCAAACTATCCCCGACTGGGATCCTCACGCCGGTCCCGCGACCGTCCTGGGAGCAGGGGGCGCTGCGCGGGCGGTCCTCGCCTCGCTGCTGGATGTGGGCGTGCCGGAAATCCGGCTGACCAATCGCACCCGCCTTCGCGCCGAAAAGCTGCGCGAGGATTTCGGCACAAGGATCAAGGTGCATGACTGGGTGCAGGCGGGCAATATCCTCGAGGATTGCGCACTGGTGGTGAACACCACCTCTCTGGGCATGGTTGGCAAGCAGGAATTGCGCGTGCCGCTGGATGGTCTGCAACCGGGCACCGTGGTCAGCGACCTGGTCTATACGCCGCTTGAAACCCGCCTGCTTCGCGTCGCGCGCGAACAGGGTTGCCGCACGGTCGACGGGCTGGGAATGCTGCTGCACCAGGCGGTGCCGGGTTTCGAGCGCTGGTTCGGCCGCCGGCCCGAGGTCGACGCCGCCCTGCGTGAGGCCGTCCTGGCATGAGGTTTCGCCTCGGCCTGACCGGATCCATCGGCATGGGCAAGTCTACCACAGCCGGGCTCTTTTCCGAGGCGGGTTGCCCGGTCTGGGATGCGGATGCGGTGGTGCACAAATTGTATGCAAAGCATGGCGCTGCCGTTAGGCCTGTTGCCGCGCAGTTTCCGCAGGCTGTTCGGGGCGGCGCGATATCGCGCGAGGTGCTGCGTGGCATCATCGCGACCGATCCCACCGCCCTGCCCCGCATCGAATCCATCGTGCATCCCCTTGTGCGCGCCGACCGCGAGGCCTTTGCCGCCGCGCATCCCGACGCAATCGGAGTCTTCGACATACCCCTCTTGTTCGAGACCGGCGGCGACGCCGAGATGGATGCCACGGCCTGCGTCACCATCCCGCCAGAGGTTCAGCGCCAGCGCGTTCTGGCACGTGGGACCATGACCGCCGAGGATGTCGACCGCATTCTGGCCCGACAGATGCCCAACGCGGAAAAATGCGCCCGCTCTGACTACGTGATCGAGACTGACACGGTTGAACACGCCCGCGCGCAGGTTCAGACTGTGCTGGCGGACATCGGGGAAAGACTGCGGAATGCGTGAAATCGTGCTGGATACCGAAACCACGGGCTTTGATCCGGAACAGGGCGATCGGATTGTGGAAATCGGCGCGATCGAACTGCTGCATCACGTTCCCACGGGCCGCACCTATCACCAGTACATCAATCCCGAACGCAACATGCCGGACGAGGCTTTTGGTGTACATGGCATCGGGCCAGACCTTCTGTCGCCACCCCGCCCCGCCCAGCCTGGTCAGGTCACGTTGCGCGACAAGCCGGTGTTCAAGAAGGTGGCCAAGGACTTCATCGACTTCATCGGCGATGCAAAACTGGTGATCCACAACGCGGCCTTTGACATGCGCTTTCTCAGCGCGGAACTGTCGTGGGTCGGCCTGCCCCGTCTGGACGATGCGCGCGCTATCGACACGCTGATGATCGCCCGGTCAAAGTTCCCTGGCTCGCCCGCCTCGCTGGATGCGCTGTGCCGGCGTTTCGGGATCGACAACTCGAACCGCACTCTGCACGGCGCGCTGCTGGATAGTGAGATTCTCGCCGAGGTCTACCTGGAACTGATCGGCGGCAAGCAGCCGGATTTCGGGCTGTCGGCGCCGGGCCAGCGTGGCCGCGATACCGTGTCGGATGACGACTGGCGCCCGCGCCCGCGTCCGGCGCCGCTGCCGTCCCGCCTGTCGGAAAAGGAAAAGGCGGCTCACGCCGCCTTTGTCGAGAAGATGGGCGAAACCGCCCTCTGGTCGCGCAATTAGGCGTCGGCGCGCGGTGACTCGGCCGGCTTTGCCGCCGACCTACGCTGCAACTCGGCGCGGTAGAGCGCGAGGAAGTCGATATTCTCGAGGTTCAGCGGCGGGAAGCCACCGTCGCGCGTCACGTCCGACACGATGCGCCGTACGAAGGGGAACAGCATGCGCGGGCACTCGATCAGCAGGTAGGGATGGATCTGATCGTCCGGAACGTTCTCGATCTGGAATACGCCGGCATATTCCAGCTCCAGCAGGAACAGGTGATCGCCGCTGCTCTTCGACTTGCTGTCGATCTTCAGCTTCATCAGCACTTCGTACTGGTTGTCGACGTTACGCTTCTTGGCGTCGAGGTTGACCTGCACCTGCACGTCCGGCTGCACCTCGCCCGAGATACCCTTTTGCGACAGCACGTTCTCGAAGGACATGTCGCGCACGAATTGTGCGAGGACGTTCATCTTGGGGGCTGCCTGCGGGGCGGCGGGTTGCGGCTGGGCGGCGGCGCCGTTTTCGTTCTCTGCCATGGGATCTGTCCCTTCCTGAAATACCAAGTTGGCAGGGTGATAGCAGTCCCGGCCCGGCGTCTCAATGCCTGCCGTGCCGTGGCGGGTTCAGTGCCGGGTCCAACCCGATCCGGGATGGTTTGGCCGCTTCGACGCCGACGGATCGGGCGCTTCGGTGAAGGTGCCCTCGATCACGTCCTCGCGGGCCGGTCGCTCGGTGCGCCCGGGCCCATCCTGCGGCCCCATCGTGAAACTCTGGACCTTCACCCGCGACTTCAGCCAGCGGAACACCGCCATCCGAACCGCCGGGATCAGCAGCGAAAAGCCCAAGGCATCGGTAAAGAAGCCCGGCGTCAGCAGCAGCGCGCCCGAAATCAGGATCATTGCACCATGCGCTAGCGGTTCGGACGGGTCGTCCAGCCGCTCGAAGCTGGTGCGCAACTGGCCCAGTGCCAGGCGCCCCTGCGCTCGCACAAGCCATGTGCCCAGGATCGCGGTCAGAACCACGATGCCCAGCGTCGGCCATAACCCGATCAGGCCGCCAACCTGGATGAACAGGGCGATCTCGATCAGAGGGACCGTAAGAAAAGCGATGAACAGCCACATGATGCCTTCTCCCTCTTTCTGCGCCCGGTGGACTAAACGGATCGCAGCCCCTACATAAGGAACCGATCCTGACTTTTCCATGTTGCCCCATCAAGAGGTGCCAATGAACTCCCCCATTCTCGAATTGCTGGTGCTGGCCGGCATCGCCGTGTTCCTGGTTCTGCGGTTGCGCAACGTGCTGGGCACGCGGGATGGGTTCGAAAAGCAGGCGACCAAGGCGCCGGCGGAAAAGCGTTCGCGCCGGAACGAGTTCGAGGTGATCGAGGGCGGACCGGATCACGACATCATCGATCACGTTCCCGAAGGGTCGGATGCCGCCAAGGCGCTTGCAGCGATGAAGCGGGTCGAGCCGTCCTTTAACGTGACCGAATTCCTCTCGGGTGCCCGCGGCGCCTACGAGATGATCCTCATGGGGTTCGAGCGCGGCGATATCGAAGAGCTCAAGCCATTCCTTGCCGCCGATGTCTACGAGACCTTTGCCGAGGTTGTCGCCGCGCGCGAGGCGCAGGGCCTGACGATCGAGGCGGAATTCGTCGGTGTGCGCGAACTGACGCTGCATGACGCGAGTTTCGACGAAAACTCGCGCCTCGCCGAAGTCACCGTGCGCTATGTGGGTGAACTGACTTCTGTCGTGAAGAATGCCGAGGGAGAGGTTGTCGAGGGTTCGCCGCGCGCGGTCAAGCGCCAGAAAGACATCTGGACCTATGCCCGCGTGATGGGCAGCGACGACCCCAACTGGCAGCTTGTCGCAACGGACGAATGACACGAACGCTTCTTGCGCTTTTTCTGGCGATCTTTCCAATGACCGGCACCGCCCAGACAGAGCCCGAGACGGCGTATGAGATCCTGTCCTTCGACGACCTGACCGGCTGGAACGCGGACGATCATGCCGCGGCGCTGTCCGTCTTCCTCAACACTTGCGATGCGATGGACGATCCCGACTGGCGCGCGCTGTGCGGGTTTGCCCGCGACACAAGGGACGCGCGCCAGTTCTTTGAGCTGTTCTTTCGCCCGGTGCGCATCACCGATGGCCAGGATCCACTGTTCACCGGCTATTTCGAGCCAGAGCTTGACGGCTCGCCCGTGCCCGGCGGACGCTATCGCCACCCGATCTACCGGATGCCCGACGAAGCGCGGAACACGCGCCCATGGCTGACCCGCCGCGAGATCCTCACCGGCGGCGCGATGCAGGGCCGTGGCCTGGAAATCGCCTGGGTCGATGACCCGGTCGAGTTGTTCTTTCTCCAGGTTCAGGGGTCGGGACGCATCCGGTATCCCGACGGGCGGGTGATCCGCGTTGGCTATGGCGGCGCCAATGGGCACGAGTATCGCTCGGTCGGGCAGGAAATGGTGCGGCGCGGCATTTACGAGCCGCACCAGGTCAGCGCGCAGGTTATCAAGAACTGGGTCCGGCGCAACGGGGCGCAAGGCGAGGAGCTGCTGTTCCACAACGACTCCTACGTTTTCTTCCGCGAGGTTTCCGAGGTTCCCCCGGACAAGGGGCCGCTGGGGGCGATGAACCGCTCCATCACTGCCATGCGCTCGATCGCCGTGGACCCGGCCTTTGTGCCGCTGGGTGCGCCCGTCTGGATCGAGAAGGAAGGAAACGCGCCCATCCGCCGGCTGATGGTTGCGCAGGATACGGGATCGGCGATCAAGGGCGCGCAACGGGCGGATATCTTCATCGGCACAGGCGATCAGGCAGGCCGCCGCGCCGGCCAGTTGAAGGATCCCGGCCGACTGGTCGTTCTTATGCCGATCCAGCGCGCCTATGCACTCTTGCCGGATGCGGTGCAATGAGCAGGCGGCGGCGCCTGAATCCCGACGAACTGGAGCTTTGGCAGCAGATCGCCCGCAGCGCCGATCCCCTGCACAAGCACCGCAAGCTCGTTCAGGAAAAACCCGCGCCCAAGACATCTCCCGTGCCTCGCCCACGCCCTGAGCCGCCGTCGATCCCGCGTTTCGGGATTGGCGACTCTGCCGCGCCTTCGCCCGAGACCCACGCGCAGCCTCGCACGACAGCCTCCTGGCTGCGGTCCGACCCGGTGCAGATGGATGCCCGCGCCTTCACCCGGATGAAGAAGGGCAAGCTGGTTCCAGAGGCGCGGATCGACCTGCATGGCATGACGCTGGACCAGGCGCATCCCGAGTTGCTGCGTTTCATCCTTGGCAGCCAGACGCGAGGCTTGCGGCTGGTGTTGGTTATCACCGGCAAAGGCGGGCGCGAGGATCCTTACGATCCGATGCCGATGCGCCGGGGCGTGCTGAAACGGCAGGTGCCGCTCTGGCTGAAACAGCCGCCGGCGGCGCAGGCGGTGTTGCAGGTCAGCGAGGCGCATCTCAGACACGGCGGAAGCGGTGCCTATTACGTCTATCTGAAACGTCGCCGTTAGAGGCTGCGCGGCAGCAGCGGCACGGCGCGCCGAACGCCCAGCGCCATGAGGATCGAGGCCATCGAGATCCAGGCGGCAACGCCCAGGTATTGCGTCTCGATTCCGATCCCGAGGTCGATCAGCGCCCCCGTCACGCCCGGCCCGATGGCCGACCCCAGAACCATGACTGCCATTGCCGTCGCCTTGATCGCGCCGAGGTGCCGCGTGCCGTAGAACTCTGCCCAGAACGCATTGGGCAGCGTGTTGTTCGCCCCCGCAGACAGGGCAAGGCATACGAGGCCCAGAAAGGCCGTGAACAGGTTCTGTCCCAGCCCGAAAAGCACGAAACCTACTACCATCGGCAGCTGATACCATGGGATCAGGCGCGCCGTCCCGATCCTGTCCAGCAGCCAGCCCGACAACAGCATCGCCCCAACCGCGCAGCCTGTGTAAAGCGGGAACAGCGCCACCAGCTCGATATGCGCCCAGCCTTTGGCCTCGGCAAAGGTCACCTGCTGAAAGAAGAAGGCCGTGTTGAAGGCTGAGGGCGCCAGCAGCGCAGGCACCATCATCCAGAACAGCCAATGTCCCAGCATCGCGCGCCGCGCCCAGTGCCTCCCGTCCATGCCTGCCGCGTGATCGGTCTCGGCATGGCTTTGCGGCGTGCGCTCCTCGCGCAGCAGGGCGGCCAGCGCGGGGATCGCCGCCAGCGCCCCCAGCGCCGCCGCCACCCAGATCCACCGCCAGTCGATCACCAGCATCAGAGAGACGACGGAAACCGGCAACACCGCCTCTCCGACGGCAAAGCCCAGCCCCGCAACCGACAGGGCCCGGCCCCGCGTCGCCACGAACCAGCGCGACATGGATACGATGGCCAGGTGGCTGACCATGCCCTGCCCGCAGAACCGCAGCGCGAAGATCACCACCGGCAGCGCAGCCGCCCAGGGGTTCAGTGCCATCGACAGGCAGGCGCAGGACAGCAGCAGCAACACCACCGCGCCCAGCGCGCGGGTCCGGAACCGGTCGGTCAACCCGCCCGCCCACAGCATCACGACTGCAGAAACGCCCGTGCCCAAAGTATAGATGCCGCCCCATTGGCCGTGGCTCAGGCCAAAGCCGTCCATGATCCTGCCGGAAAACACCGAGATGAAGAAGGTCTGCCCAAAGCTGGACAGGAAGGACAGCATCGCACCGGCGGCCAGCCAGCGGGCATTCTCGCGCAGGAACGGGATCAGGCTCATTTCCAAAGGGATGACCCTGTGCCGCACGCCTTGCAAGCGCTAACGGCGCACGAACCCCGCGATCAGCCGGGCAACCGTGTCGGGCGCTTCCTCGTGCACGAGATGGCCATAGCCCTCCAGGCTGTGAACAGTTGCATCCGGCATCCGCGCCGCCGCCTCGACCGCGCTGACCGGCGGCACCATCCGGTCATTGCTGCCTGTCAGGAACAGGCAGGGCGTTTTGACCCTGGGCAGGTCCGCCTGCAATCCGTCCAGCTTCCATTGCGCCATCATCAACAGCGTGCCCTCGACATGCGCCCGGTTGCAGAACAGGCGGGCATAAAGGTCCATGCCATGGGCTGACAGTTTCGACCCTGTTCCGCCCAGAAGCGAGATCACACGTCCCGGCTGCGCCATGTTCCAGGTCAGCATGTCCACCATCCCCGGAGTCATCGCCATCATCCGTGCCGCGGCGGGAAACATCAGGCCCGCAAGCCCCTGAAAAGGGTGCAGCGCGGGGTTTATCCCGATGAGTTGCGTCCCCACACCCATCGCATCCACCAGCCGCAGGCCCAGAGCCGCGCCTGCGGAGTGGCCGACGATGCCAACAGGCGCGATCCCCTCGACCCGGCAAAGCGCGGCAAGATCGTCGGTCATCGCCGGCAGAGAGGACCGCATGCGCGAGCCCAGCCGCGTAAACCCGTGCCCAGGCAGGTCGACCGCCGTCACGCGGAACTGCGCCGCCAGCAGTGGGATGAGGTCGCGCCAGCTATGGGTTGCGGCACCCGTGCCATGCAGCAGCAGCAGGTCGGGCCCGTCGCCCATCTGTTGCAGGTGCCATTCATGCGGACGTGACCGCACATGGCGCGAGTATTCGGCCAGCGGCCAGTCCGGCAAGGCGGCGGCTTTCATGGGTCACGCCTCCAGCGCCTGCCCGATCGCCCGCGACAGGCCCCGGGAATCGGCGCGCGGCAGCGGCACATATGCGCCGCCCATCGCATGGGCCAGAGTCGCCAGGTCGCGGGTGGGCCGGTTGCCGGTATCGACCAGCGCCGAGGGCAAGCCCGTCGCCCTCCAAAGCCCGGCCATGCTGTGCGCATCCTCGACCGCGGCCGCCCGGCCCGTGCGGCCCGGCAGCGGCACGTTCGCCCGCCCGTCGGTCAGCACCGCCAGCGATGGTGACAAGCCGTGTCCGCCCGCCTGCCGCGCCAACTCCGTCGCGGCCCTTAGTCCGGCGGCCAGCGGTGTCCCACCCCCGCCCGGCAGGCTGGCCAGGCGTCGTTTCGTCTGCACCAGCGAGCGTGTCGGCGGCAGGATCACCTGCGCGCCCTCACCGCGAAAGGCGATCAGCGCGACGTGGTCACGTCTTGCATAGGCCTCGGCCAGCATCAGCTCGATCGCGCCCTTCGCCTCGGCCAGCCGCGCCACAGCGCTGGAGCCGGAGGCATCGACAGCGAAGATCACCAGCCGATCGGACATTTCCTTGAACCGGCGCAGGTGAATGTCGCTCGGGCGGATCAGCAGACCCTTTGCGTCGGGTTGGGCCTGTCGCCGCAGCGGTTGCCAAGGCGCGGCGGCGCGCAGCGTGGCGACAATGTCGATCCGGTGCGCGCCATCCGGCTTGCCGGGTCGCGAGGGCAGGGGACGCCCGCGCCGGTTTCCCTTGCGCAGCGCCCCGGCACCGCCCGATCCCTTGGCCCCGCGTCCAGTGCCACCGCTTTGCAGCGCGGCCAGGATTTCCGGCGGCAGCAGCGCCTTGACCGCCTCGATCAGCATCTCGTCGGGAGTGGTCTGTTCGGTCTCGTCCGGTCCCTTTGCCTGCGTGTCGTCGGGCTGCGGCGGTTCTGGCGTGTCCTCTGTCTCGTCCGGCTCTTGCGGGATCATCGTCGCGCGGTGGGCATAGACCAGTTGCGCGGCCAGCCGCAGGTCGTCGTCGCCGACCGTCTGGCGGCGCGACAGCGCGGCATGGGCGCGTGCGCAAGCCAGCGCCAGAAGCGGAGCACGCAGGCTGTGGATGCCGAACCGCGCCGCCGTGACCACCAGCACCGCCAGCGCCTCGTCCGGGACGGCGACCTGTGGCAGCGCCTCGCGCGCCATGTCGATGTCGCGCGGGTCCAGCGCGATGTCCGCCATGTCGGCAGAGCGCAGCCCGTCGAGATCCAGCGAAAAGGCCAGCCGTTCGATCAGCGCGGCGGGCGCGCGCTCGTCCGCATCCGCGCCCTCGTCCAGCAGGATGACGCTGTGCCCGGCCTCGCCATCCAGCGCCTGGGCCAGGCGCGCGGCCAGTCCCGGCTCGCAGCGTTCTGCCATGGTCAGCAACAGTCTCTGTTTCCGCGCAAGAAGCCCCTGCTCGCGGATCAGCCTTCCCTGTGCCAGCGTCGCCGAAATGTCGATCCCGCCATAAAGCTGCGTGTCGGAAATGCCCGGAGATATACGTCGGAGCGGCCGCAGGTCGTCGGGGATGGCGGCCAGCAAGGTATCGCGCACCGGCCCGGCGCGGGCGCGCAGGTGCACGCCCTTAAGGCCGACGGGGTCCACCGCCAGAAGCGTCAGGGCCAGTTGCCCCGTGATCCACGCTTCGACGGGGTCTTCGATCATGCGAACACGTCCTCGACCGTTCGGCTGACGCGGGTGCTGGAACCAGCCTCGTCCAGCGGGTCACGGCGAAGGCGGTGCGACAGCGCCATAGGCGCGACCCGCCGCAGATGCGCCCGCGTCACCGCCGGATCGCCAAGGTAGGCGGCCAGCGCACGAGCTGTGCGCAGCAGCGTCAACTCGCCCCGCAACCCGTCCGATCCCAGCGCGATGCACAGCTCGGCGCAATCGCGCAGCGTGGGATCGGGCGCCGCGACCCCGGCCAGCCTGCCGCGTGCGGCAAGGATCGCCTCGCGGATCTTCGCATCCTCCGCGGTCCAGTGATCCATGAAGGCGCTCTTGTCCGCGTCAAAAGCCGCGCGGCGGCGGATCACCTCGATCCGCTCCTCGACATCGTTGGGCGAGCGCACCTCGACCGACAGGCCGAACCGGTCCAGCAACTGCGGACGCAGTTCGCCTTCCTCGGGGTTGCCGGAACCGACCAGGACAAAGCGCGCGTCATGGCGGATCGACAGACCTTCGCGTTCAATCACGTTCTCGCCCGATTGCGCCACGTCCAGCAGCAGGTCGACGATGTGATCCTCCAGCAGGTTGACCTCGTCGATATAGAGATAGCCGCGATTGGCCCTTGCCAGCAGACCGGGTTCGAACGCCTTTTCGCCGCGGGTCAGGGCGCGCTCGATATCCAGCGCGCCGACCACCCGATCCTCGGTCGCGCCAAGCGGCAGATCGACCACCGGCGTCGGGCGCTCGACCAGCACATCAGGCACTGTTTCGGCCCAATCCGGCTGATCCTCGGGCGTTGCGGCGTTGGTGGGAGAACCGTGAACGACGGTGATCGGAGGCAGCAGCGCAGCCAGTGCACGCACCGCCGTCGACTTGCCCGTGCCGCGGTCGCCGAATACCAGCACCCCGCCGATGCCGGGGTCGATGGCCGTCAGGATCATCGCGGTCTTCATCGCATCCTGGCCGACGATGGCCGAGAAGGGGAAGGGTTGGTTGCGGGTCATGCGCTGACCTCCTTGAGGATGCGGGGGCTGCGGCCTTCCCAGCGGCCGTGTTCCCCGACGATACGGAATCGGGCGTAGAGCTCTTCGGCGAACCAGTCGCCGTCGCGCACGGCGCGGATGGCGCGGGCATGGGGCCCGTCCTCGCGCGCGAAATGCGCCATGGATCGGGAATCGGGCCAGACAGAAAAGGTGATCTGGTGCAGCAGGGGAACCTCTCCGATGCCGATCTTGAACATCACGTTCGGATCTGCGCCGATGGCGGTGGAAATGTCGGGCACCCGCCGCCAGAACCGCAGCGCCTCTCTTGGGCGCACGGTTGCACGGGTCAGCGCGGCGACTGGGCCGCTTCCGGCGTCTGTCTGCACCTGGAACGGCGCGTGGCCCGACCAGACGCCTCGCGCGGTGATCGGGTTCAGCAGTAGCGTCCAGTTTTCCGTTGCGCGCCGACGATAGCGTTCAAAGACGGGCGCCTGGGTGGTGCGCATCATTGCCGTGCCGGGATCGGGCCAGGTGGCGAGGATGGCGTAGACGGCGGTATTGGGCACCGGGGTAAATCCCTCACCGGTGCCCGAGCCGCAAAGCTTCCAGAAGCCGAGGTCGGGCACGCGCGACAATTGCCCGCGTGCCAAGCCCATCATCGCAAAAGCCCAGAGTCGGGATGCCAAGCCGTCAAAGCGGAAAAGACTCAGGCTGACCGTCTGCATTGCGGGCACTCCGGGGTATGTCAACTTAGTGTGACATCCTATTCTCAGGCATCAAGCGCATTCTGTCCTTGATTTTGAGACATAGTGCTGCATTGTCAAGTTTAGTTTACACTGATAGGCTGACAGTATGACTCGTCTCGATGCAGATTTCACGCCAGCGCGGGCCAATGCTGTCGTCATCGGTGCCGGCCTGGGCGGTCTCGCCTCGGCCATGCGCCTGGGGGCGCGGGGGTATCGCGTGACGGTGATCGACCGGCTGGACGTGCCGGGCGGACGCGGGTCGGCCATCTGGAAGGGCGGCCATCGGTTCGACCTGGGCCCCACCATCGTGACCGTGCCGCAGATTTTCAAGGAATTGTGGGCCGCCTGCGGGCGGCAATTCCACGCCGAGGTCGATTTGCGGCCGCTCGATCCTTTTTACGAAATCCGCTGGCCGGACGGTTCGCGCTTTACCGCGCGGCAGGACACCGACGCGATGATCGACGAGGTCCGCCGCCTGTCTCCCGGCGATGTCGAGGGCTACAAGCGGTTCCTCAAGGATAGCGAGGACCGCTACTGGTTCGGGTTCGAGGACCTGGGCCGGCGGTCGATGCACAAGCTGCGCGACCTGATCGAGGTGCTGCCCCGATTCGCCATGCTGCGCGCCGACCGGTCGGTCTATGCCCATGCCGCGCGGCGGGTGAAGGACGAGCGCCTGCGCATGGCGCTGTCCTTCCATCCGCTTTTCATCGGGGGCGATCCGTTCAACGTGACGTCGATGTATATCCTGGTCAGTCACCTCGAAAAGGAATTCGGCGTCCACTATGCCATGGGCGGCGTCGCCGAGATGGCCCGCGTCATGGGCGAGGTCATCAAGTCCCAGGGCGGCATGATGCGCATGGGGACAGAGGTCGACGAGATCACCGTCCGCGACGGCCGCGCCACAGGGGTCCGCCTGAAGGGCGGCGAGTTTCTGCGATCGCAGGTCGTCGTCTCGAATGCCGATGCCGGGTTCACCTATGATCGGCTGTTGCGCAACACGCCGCGCAAACGCTGGACCCCCGCGCGCCTCAAGAGGTCGCGCTGGTCGATGGGTCTCTATGTCTGGTATTTCGGCACCAAGGGAACGGCAGGGATGTGGAAGGACGTGGGCCACCACACGATCCTGAACGGCCCGCGCTACAAGGGGCTGGTGCGCGACATCTTCATCAAGGGCAAGGTCTCGGATGACATGTCGCTCTATGTCCACCGTCCCTCGGTCACCGACCCCAGCTGTGCGCCCAAGGGCGACGATACCTTCTATGTCCTGTCTCCGGTGCCGCATCTTGGCCATGACAACCCTGCCGACTGGTCGAAGATCGGCGCGGCCTATCGCGCCCGGATGGTGAAGATCCTCGATGAGCAGTTGATCCCCGGTTTCGCCGAGCGCATCACCGAGCAGGAGACCTTTACCCCCGACACATTCCGCGACCGTTATCTGACGCCCTACGGCACCGGCTTTTCGATCGAGCCGCGCATCCTGCAAAGCGCCTGGTTCCGGCCGCACAACGTCTCGGAAGAGGTGAAGGGCCTGTATTTGACCGGCGCGGGCACGCATCCCGGCGCGGGCCTGCCCGGCGTGATCTCGTCGGCCGAGGTGCTCAGCCAGTTGGTGCCCGACCCCGAATATGTCGCGTCCGATCTGAAGGTGGCGGCGGAATGACTGCGCAGGCGGATCTGGACACCTGTCGAGAGATGATCCGCCACGGGTCTCTGTCCTTTCATGCCGCCAGCAAGCTGTTGCCGCGCGGCGTCTGCGAACCCGCGCTGGCGCTTTATGCCTTTTGCCGGCTGGCCGATGATGCGGTCGACCTGCGGCAGGAAAAGGCGGCGGCCGTTCTGGAGCTGGAACGGCGTCTGGACCTGGTCTATGCAGGGCGCCCCCGCGACACCGCGCCGGACCGGGCCTTTGCCCGGATGGTCGAGCAGACCGGGATGCCCCGCGCGCTGCCCGATGCCCTGCTCGAAGGGCTGGCCTGGGACGCGATGGGTCGCAGACATGACAGCTTCTCCGATGTCGTCGCCTATTCCGCCCGTGTGGCCAGTGCGGTCGGCGTGATGATGGCGGTGCTGATGGGCGTGCGCGACCGGCACGCGCTGGCCCGAGCCTGCGATCTGGGTGTGGCGATGCAGCTGACCAACATTGCCCGCGACGTGGGCGAGGACGCGCGCGAGGGGCGGCTTTACCTGCCGCTCGACTGGATGGAAGAGGCCGGGATAGACCCTGACGGTTTCCTGGCCGATCCGCGCCCCCTCCCTGAAATCCGGACGATGACCCGGCGGCTGGTGATGCGGGCAAACAGTCTCTATTACCGCTCCGAGGCGGGCATCGCCGTGTTGCCGCGAGCTTGCCGACCCGGGATCTACGCCGCGCGTCTGATCTATGCCGGGATCGGCGGCAAGGTCGCGGCGGCAGGATATGACTCGATCACGACCCGCGCGCATACGTCGAAGCCACGCAAGTTGCTGTGGCTGGCCGAGGCCGGGATTCGCGCCGCGCTGAGCACGGTGACGCCCAGCCCGGCGACGCTGTATGCCCCGCCGCTGCCCGAGGTTGCCTTCCTGGTGAATGCCGCCGCCCGCGGTGCGCCCGAGGCGGGCCGCGCCGAGGCGCTGATTTCCGCGCTGTCGCAATTGGCCGCGACGGACCGGTCACGAATGAATGGCTTGATGCAGGACCGTGCACGCGCTAGCTGACACAGATGTTCTGGATTCTCTTCGCGGTTTTCCTTGCGGCCTGCTTCGCGGCGGGCTCGACCGGTGGTCTCTTTCCGCCGGGCCAATGGTATCGCGACCTGACCAAACCGCGCTGGACCCCGCCGAACTGGGTCTTTCCAGTAACCTGGACGACGCTCTACCTGTGCATGGCTACCGCTGGCGCCCGCGTGGCGTTGGCCGAGGGCAACAGCCTTGCGATGGCGCTGTGGTCTTTGCAGATCGCGTTGAACGGGCTTTGGACTCCGGTCTTTTTCGGGCTGCGCAAGATCCGTCTTGGCCTGATCGTGCTGTCCGCGCTGTGGCTGTCGGTGGCGGCGACGATGATCGCACTCTGGTCTGTCGACTGGATCGCGGGTCTTCTGTTCGTGCCTTACCTCGTCTGGGTCAGCATCGCGGGCGCGCTGAACGCCAGCGTGTTGCGGCTCAACCCTGGCAAGGTCGCGTAGCCGCCGGATCGACGGCTCACCAACCGGAACGCGGGTTCCTAGGTCTCGGGATCGACCTTGCCGCGCAGCGACTTGACCGAACCGCGTTCCTTCTTTGCCTGAAGCCGCCGCTTTTGCGAACCGAAGGTCGGTTTGGTCGGGATGCGCCGCTTGGGTTTTTCCAGCGCCTTACGGATCAGTTCTGCCAGCCGGTCGCGGGCGATCTCGCGGTTTCGGGCCTGGCTGCGCGTCTCGTCGACCTGGATGACCAGCGCGCCCTCCTTGGTCCAGCGCCGGCCTGCCAAGCGTTTCAGCCGGGCCTTGACCGGGCCGGGCAGGTTGGGTGACCGCTCTGCCTCAAAGCGCAACTCGACCGCTGTCGACACTTTGTTGACGTTCTGCCCGCCGGGCCCCGAGGCGCGGATGAACTGTTCGGTCAGTTCCCAGTCCTCGATCCGTATCTGGTCTGTGATGCGCATGATGGGTCAGGTAAGGCAGGACGGGCGACGTGAAAAGGGCCGCCCTGGATTTCGGACGGCCCTTCGAGAATTCGGAGGCGGGGGTCGGTTAGACACTGCTCGCCAATTCGGAGTTTTCGGCCCCAGGGGCTGCCCTAAAGCGTCACCTCACGAACTGTTCCGACACCTTTCTCCAATGCTTCTCTAGACACTGGATCACCTCCTTTCAGCTGTTGAAACGCAAGATGATGTTGGCATGGGTACCGGAAACCACAAAGTGTTTTTTCGACTCAGGCTAAAATTTTCGTTTCCGTCGCCCGCGAAACGATCACACGGAAGGGGATCAGGGCGACCAGTGCCAGCGCCAGCTTGACGCTCCAGTCGGCGACGGCAAGCGACACCCATAGCGGCGCCTCGGGTCCCATGCCCAGCAGCGGCAGCACCTCGCCGGCCCAGGAAACGTCGTTTCCGGGCTCGATGAAACTCAGGCTGCCCGAGAAAGCGATGGTGAAGAACAGCGCGGTATCCACCGACGATCCGATCAGCGTCGAGGCCAGCGGCGCCCGCCACCAGGCGCCCGCGCGCAGCCGGTCGAACACGGCGACGTCCAGCAGTTGCGCCGTCAGGAACGCAAGGCCAGATCCCAGCGCGATCCGCATCGTGACTGCCGGATAGGTATAACCATCGCCCTGCAACATGATCTGCGTGCCGACGAGCGAGCAGAACACGCCGACGACGAAGCCCGCGAAAACCACCTGGCGCGCGGCAGAGGGGCCGTACAGGCGGTTCATCAGGTCGGTGACAAGAAAGGCGAGCGGATAGGTAAAGGCGCCCCAAGTCAGCCAGTTGCCGAACAGGAACTGGACGAGGATGTTGGAGGCCAGGACAATGGCCGCCATGGCAAGGATGCCGGGCAGGTGTTTGCGCGTCATGTTGAAACCCGTTTTTGCAAGGTTGCGGGGACTTGGCCCGGCACCGCGCCGGACGGGCGGCGTCTAGCGGGGATCGCGCCCTGTTGCAAGGGTGCGACGGTTGTCCACCCGCGTCGGCGTCACGGTAGAGGCAGCCGGTATTCCACGATTTCGGTCCGCTGGAAGCTGCGGAAATTGTCGTCCGAGATCATCGTCAGCCGGATCGCGCCCGTCGCATCCCGCCACACGGCCAGCCCCTCGAGGTTGTCATGCCGCCCGACCGGGGTTTTCACGTCGATGCGTTCATCGCCCAGCGTAGTGTCCGTAACGGTAAAACTGCGCACCCGGCTGCGAAAACCAAAACCGGGAAAGGCCCGTTCCAGCACGTAGAGCCGCCCGTCGGGCCCGAAATCTGCACCGACAGGCAGAAAGCCGTTGCTGCGGGACAGGGCAAAGGGCTGGCTCCATGTGCCATCGAAGCGCCAGATCGGAAAGGGTTCGTTCAGGCGGCCAGAGCGTTCCGGCATGGTGTAGAGCCGCCCGGCCGCGTCGACGGCCAGTGCCTCGAGGCCGCCATTGCCGGGCAGCGCGGCAAATTCCTTCGGTCTCGGGATTCTGCGCGGTTTCTGCGGGTCGCGGTGATCGCGGATGCGGTGGATTGCTTCGTAGGACACGAAGACCCCGCCGTCGGCGGAAAGCGCAAGGCCTTCGGCATCGTGGATGTGATCCTTCGGGATGTGTCCGTCCGGCGCGCGCAGCGGTTGGGTGGCAGTCGCCTCCATGCCTGTGATGCGACCGGCCTCGCGAATGAAGCGCCCGGACAGGATCGTGCCGCGATCGCTGATCGCCATGAAGTGCTGGCCGTCAGCATCCACGTCCAGCCCGGAAAACCCGCCTGCCCCGTGCTCTCTTGTCGGCCAGACCAAGCTCTGCAGGAACTCCGCCCGCGCAGACGCACGGTCGTCGGCCGGTGCGAAACCCATGCAGCCCGCCAGAAGGGCCGCGCCTAGCGCGACGCAAGCACGTCGGCGCATTGGGCTGGCAGATCCCCCATGGTCAGTTGGCGGCGCGGCGGCGCGGGCTTGGCGTTCGGATCGGGCGGTGGCGGGTTCAGGATGCGGTTCACCCAGTCCTGCGCCTCGGCGCAGCCGTCACCGGGCGGCGGCGCGTCTTGGTCGACGCATCCCGACGCATCGCGCGGGCAGCTGAGGCGGACGTGGAAGTGATAGTGGTGGCCCCACCAAGGCCGGATCTTGCGCAGATAGGCGCGGTCGCCGGTCTCGTCCTTGCACATCTGCGCCTTGGCGCCGGGAAAGACAAAGATGCGGGCAACGCGCGGATCGCTGGCCGCGGCCTTGAGGATCTCGTGATGGGCGCGCGTCCAGCGGTCGTTGACATAGGCGCCGCTGGCCCGCTGCATCGAGATCGACGAGATGTTTTCGCGCTGGGCCACGCTGAGGTTCAGCTTGTCGGCGGGCAGCATCCAGATGTCGGCATCCAGCCCGATCTGGTGGCTGCTGTGCCCCGTCAGCATCGGGCCGCCGCGCGGCTGGCTCATGTCGCCGACGTAAAGACCGCTCCAGCCCGGCTGCTGCGCGGCCTTGCGGCTGAGGTCCTGAACGAAGTCCACCAATTCCGGACGGCCCCAGTTGCGGTTGCGGCTGAGACGCATCGCCTGCCAGGTCGGGCCGGTATCGGCCAGTTGCATGCCTCCGGCGAGGCACCCCTTGGCATAGCCGCCATAAGAGGCCGGGTTGTGCTCGGAAGGCGAGGATTTCGCGCCGAACAGCTGCCGAGCCTCTTTCGAGGACAGGACCGGGTCGATCGTCCGGGCGGGCGCGGCCATGCGCTCGCCAGAGATGTCGCGCGGACCACCGCTGCAGGCCGCCAGCGCGGCGATGAAGGTCAGGGTAACGATCGTTCGGATCATACTGCTCTTGCTCCGTCCGGGTGAACCCAGCGTAGCAGAGCCAGACCGATCAGGAAAAGGAAGATCACTGGCAAAAAGCCCAACTGGTTCGATTGTGTCCAGATCGTGAACACGGTGATGAGCGCGGGGGCAAGGAAAGCCGTCGCCTTGCCGGTCAGCGCGAACAGGCCGAACGCCTCGGCGGCGCGCTCGGGGTCGATATGGCGCACCATCATCGACCGCGACGCGGAATACAAAGCGCCGCCCGCCCCGCCGATCACGGCGCCGCAGATGTAGAACAGGAGATCGGGGATGGCCGAACCTTCGGCCAGCGGGATGCCCAGCAGGCTTTCCCGGCTCATGCCGACGATGACGGTGCAGACGGCGATCAGCATGATCGTGCAGCCGATGATGACCGGCTTCGGACCGATACGCTGGTCGGCGATGCCGCCGACCCAGGACAGCACGGCGGCAGCGATGGCGGCGATGATGCCGAAGACGCCGATCTGGATGATCTCCCATCCCAACACCAGCTTGGCGTAGATGCCGCCGTAGGCGTAAAGCGCGGTCAGCGCGTCGCGGTAGAACATCGAGGACAGCAGGAAGCTGCCATAGGAGCGTTGCCGCGCCACGCGCTTGATGGTCTGCCAGAGATCGCGCAGGACCACGCCCAGTTCCGGGCGGCTGCCCGTCGCATCGTCCGGGTCGCGGCACCAGATGAAATAGGGCACCATGAACAGCGCGAACCAGATCGCGATGAAAGGTCCGGTGAACCGCGTGCCCTCGCGCGTCTCCGGGTCGAGGCCGAATGCCGGCGCCATGCCGATCAGCGTCTTGCCGCTGTCGTTCTCGGCAAAGAACAGCAGCACGGCGAACAGCGCCAGAACCCCGCCCCAATAGCCAAAGGCGGTCGCACCTCCACTGATCCGCCCGATTTCCTGCGGGGTGCCAAGGCCCGGCAGCAGCGCGTTGTTCAGGTTGAAGGCTGATTCCGACGCGGTGAAGCCGATCCAGAACAGCGCCAGCACCAGCAGGATGTTGCCGCCGTCCGGCGTCAGGAACCAGAGCCCCGCGGCGCAGAGCACCGTGACGATGCTAAAGGACTTGATCCACGGCACCTTGCGCCCCGTCGCATCCGTCCACGCGCCCAGAAGCGGCGCGGACAGCGCGATGAACAGGCCCGAGAGCGTTTGCGCAGACGACCACATCGCCTGTGCCTGGCTCGACGGGTCGGCCGCGCCGCGCACGGTCAGCCACTCGGCGGCGACAGCGGCGAAATAGGGCGCAAAGACAAAGGTCAGGCCAAGCGTCGCGTAGGGCTGTTGCGCCCAATCGAAGAACATCCATCCCCAGATGCGTTTCCTGCGGTCCGTTCCCGCCATGCCTGCCCCCTTGTGAGTTGCCGGGATCAAACCCCGGCAGGCGCAGTCTGTCCAGCGGCAAGAGCGGGCCGGGTGTCAGGCGACAGGGGGCAGGTCGTCCTGCATCGGCGGCCAGGGCCGCTGATCCTCGGCGGCGATCCAGGCCTCCACCCAGTCTGGCAGCGGCTTCGAGACCGGATCGACACCCATCGCCTGCGCGATGCGCTCGGGCGCGACGATGCCGTTGCGGTCTGTGATGGCGCTGCGGAACAGGGCGTGGCTGGCGCATTCGCCATCCGTCTTCCACATGCTCTGCTCGATATAGAGGAACCGGTTGTCCCAGCCGATCAGGCGCGAGCGCGTCTCGAACCGGTCGAATGTACGGATGCGGCGGCGATAGCGCACCACTGACCCCGCCACCGTCAGGCCCCAGCCCTCGCGGCGCAGCGTGTCGATCAGGCCGGTGCGCATGGCCAGCGGGATGCGGCCCAGGTCATACAGCGTCAGCGTGCGGCCGTTGTTCAGCTCCATCCATGGGTCGATGTCCCACGGCCAGCATAGGTGGCGCGAGACATGCGTTTCGAACAGGCCGATGCGCGGCATGCGGGCGGTGCGGAAGGAATCCTTGGCAAAGCGGACGATGGGATACATGGGCGGCTCCTTTCGCCCGCGCCCTGCGCGTTTCGCGTGGCGCCGTCAACCAAGACCCTGCGGCAGGCTTGTCCTTTGACGGTCATGCGCTTACCTGTTGCGCGGCCGGACACAGGGAAAGGACCCTTCGATGCAATCGCTGTTCATGATCGTCATGCTGATCCTCGACATCGTGTGGTTCGTCATCATCGCGCATGTGATCATGTCGTGGCTGATCAACTTCCAGGTGCTGAACCTGCGCCAGCCGCTGGTTTCGCAGATCTGGGACGGTCTGAACCGCCTGCTGGAACCGATCTATTCCCGCATCCGCCGCATCCTGCCGGCGATGGGCGGGCTCGACCTTGCACCGCTGCTGGCGCTTATCGCGGTCTACGCGATCCGCATCATCCTGGCGAACAACGCGGGCTTCTTCTACAGCTACTGACCGTGGCGAGGGACCGGCGTCGGGCCGCCCGTCCGTTTGGGGCAGGTGGTTAAACGGCTTGATTCATCAATCATTAGTATGTGATTGTCAAAACCAGAGCAGATCTGGACAAAACCGACAGGCCCATGCCCCGAGACATGACCAACGCCGCAGCCCTGCTGCGCGACGTTTTCGGCTTTGACGCCTTCCGCCCCGGGCAGGAGGAGATCGTCGAGGCCGTGGCACACGGCGAGAACGTGCTGGCCATCATGCCGACGGGCGGCGGCAAGTCGCTGTGTTTCCAGTTGCCCGCGCTGCTGCGGCCCGGCGTGACGGTGGTGATCTCTCCGCTCATCGCGCTGATGCGCGACCAGGTCCGCGGCCTGATCGAGACGGGCGTGGCGGCAGGGGCGCTGACCTCGGCCAACACGCCCGAGGAAAACGATGCGGTGTTCGACGCGCTCCATTCCGGCGAGCTGAAGCTGCTCTATCTCGCGCCGGAACGGCTGGCCTCCGGCGGGACACAGCGGATGCTGGCGCGCGCGGGCGTGTCGCTGATCGCCGTGGACGAGGCACATTGCGTCAGCCAGTGGGGCCACGATTTCCGCCCCGATTACCTGCGGATCGGGGAACTCCGCCGCGCGCTGGACGTGCCTTTGGCGGCCTTCACCGCGACCGCCGACCAGGAAACGCGCGACGAGATCGTGACGCGGCTGTTCGACGGGCATGCACCGCGCAGCTTCCTGCGCGGTTTCGACCGGCCCAACATTCACCTCGCCTTTCAGCCCAAGGACAGCCCGCGCAATCAGATACTGTCCTTTGCCGCCGCACGCCGGGGGCAATCGGGCATCGTCTATTGCGGCACCCGCGCGCGGACAGAGGTTCTGTCCCAGGCCCTGCGCGACGAGGGGCACCCGACCGCCTTCTACCACGGCGGGATGGAGGCCGAGCCGCGCCGCGCGGTCGAGGAACGGTTCGCCACCGAGGATGGGCTGATCGTCTGCGCCACGGTCGCCTTCGGCATGGGCGTAGACAAGCCCGATATCCGCTGGGTTGCCCATTCCGACCTGCCCAAGAGCATCGAGGCCTATTACCAGGAAATCGGCCGCGCCGGGCGCGACGGTGCACCGGCCGAGACACTGACGCTGTATGGGGCCGACGACATCCGCCTGCGCCGCGCCCAGATCGACGAGGGGCTGGCCCCGCCGGAACGTCGCGCCGCCGATCACGGCCGCCTGAACGCGCTTCTGGGCCTGGCCGAGGCGCAGGGTTGCCGCCGCGTGGCGCTGCTGGCCTACTTCGGTGAAACCGCCCAGCCCTGCGGTCATTGCGACCTCTGCGATACCCCGCCCGAGACCTTCGACGGCACCGAGGCCGTGCGCAAGGCGCTGTCCGCCGCGCTGCGGACCGAGGAACGCTTTGGCACCGGCCACCTGATCGACATCCTGCGCGGCAAGGCCACCGACAAGGTGAAACAATGGCGGCATGACGCGTTGCCGACCTTCGGCGTGGGCAAGGACCTGTCGCAGGGCCAGTGGCAGGCGGTGTTCCGGCAGATGATGGGGCTGGACCTGATGCGCCCGGATGCCGAACGCCACGGCGCGCTGGTGATGACCGACCGCGCCCGCCCGATCCTGCGCGGCGAGGAAACCATCCACCTGCGCCGCGACACGCTGGCCCGCGCCACCGACCGTCCTGCGGTCAAGCAACTGGTGGGCGAGGATGACGCGCCGATGCTGTCCGCGCTCAAGGCAAAGCGCCGCGCGCTGGCCGAGGCGGCGCGCGTGCCCGCCTATGTCATCTTTCCCGACCGCACCCTGATCGAGATGGCCGAGACGCGACCGGCAACGCTGGACGACATGGCGAGGATCAACGGGGTCGGGGCGAAGAAACTGGAACGCTATGGCGCCGCTTTCCTCGAGGTGCTGAACGGCGAGGCCGAGGCAGTGCACCCGGCACGGCGCAAGCTGGCCGGGCGTGATGCCGGCGCGATCTACGACGCGCTGATGGAGGCGCAGGCCGCGCTGATGCGCGGGCCCGACGGCACCGAGAAACCGCTGACCTGCTCTGCCTCGCAGCTGGCCAAGCTGGCCGAGGTGCGGCCTTCGGATGCCGATGGCGTCGAACGCATCCTGGGCGACAAGCGCACCGAGCGTTTCGGCATGGCCTTTCTGGACGTCCTGCACGCAGCGGGCTAGGTTCCACCCCCGACACAGACGGAGAGGCGATCATGCTGGTGGTGATTTCCCCGGCCAAGCGGCTGGACTGGGCAGAGCGGCCCGAGACCATGACCAAACCGGATTTCGAGGAGGATGCGCTGCGGCTGGCCAAGACCGCTCGCAACCTGACCCTGTCCGATCTCAAGGGGCTGATGGACCTGTCCGACGACCTGGCGCGGCTGAACCGCGACCGGTTCAAGGCCTTCACCGACCAACCCGGCCCCGAGGATCTGCGCCCCGCCGCCTTTGCCTTTGCCGGTGACACCTACCAGGGGCTCGAGGCCGGCTCGCTCGAGGCCGAGGAACTGGACTGGGCACAGGATCACCTGCGTATCCTGTCGGGGCTTTACGGCATCCTGCGCCCGCTGGACGCGATCCAGCCTTACCGGCTGGAGATGGGCTCGCGCCTGAAGACGCGGCGCGGTGACAGCCTCTATGCCTATTGGCGCGACCAGATCGCCAAGGCGCTGAACGCGCAAGGACAGGCGCTGGGCGCCGACGTGCTGGTGAACTGCGCCAGCCAGGAGTATTTCGGCGCGGTGCCGGAAAAGGCGCTGAGGCTGCGGGTCATCACCCCCGTCTTCATGGAGGACAAGCCGCAGGGTCCGAAGATCGTCAGCTTCTTCGCGAAACGCGCGCGCGGGTCGATGGCGCGCTTCGTCATCCAGCGCCGCCTGACCGATCCTGAGGGGCTGCGCGACTTCGACCTCGGCGGCTATGTCTGGCAGGAAGAGATGAGCACGCCCGACCGCCCGGTCTTTGTCCGCCCGGCCGAAGCGCAAAGCGCCGCTTGACTGCCGATAGGGTGGTGAAGACCGTCGCCTAGCCCGCCAGGTCCTGCGCTGCCGGGGCGGCGGGCAGGTAGCGCTCCAGCTTTGAGGCCAGTTCGGCCTTGCGCAGCGGTTTCGTCAGGTAGTCGTCCAGCCCCGCCTCGATGATCCCCTCGCGGTCGCCGGTCATGGCGTGTGCAGTGACGGCTACGATGGGTACGTGCGGTCCATCCCCCTCCAGCGCGCGGATCGCCTGCGTGGCTTCCTTGCCGTCCATCTGCGGCATGGAAATGTCCATGAAAATCAGGTCGGGACGCCGCTCCTGGTAGGCGGCCACGGCCTCTATCCCGTTGTTGGCGATGACCAGCTCGATATCGAACCCTGCCGCCATCTTGCGGAAAACAAGCTGGTTGGTCTTGTTGTCCTCCGCCAGCAGGATAAGCGGCCTGTCGTTTTCTGGCGTCTCGGGTTCTGGCGCCGCTTCCTGCGCTTCGGCTTGCGGCGCCGCCTGGTTCGCTGGGGTCGACAGGCCCGCCAGCGTCTCGATCAGCGCCTTGCGCGACAGCGGTTTCTGAAGCAACGCCAGAATCGACCCGTCATCCGGCAAGACGACCGCGCCGGGGTTGTCGGCTAGCAGGATGACGGGCACGCGCCGCCCCGCAGCCCAGAGGCGTCGCGCCAGGTCGCTGCCGGGCATGTCGGGCAGATCGGCGTCGGCGATCACCAGGTCGGCGTCGCCGCCGCGGTCCTTTAGCGCCTCGGCGGCGGTCTGCCGCACGGTGGTATCGATCCGCAGCAGGCCCAGCTGCTTGGCCAGCAGGGTCTGGTTGGCGAAATGACCGTCGACGATCAGCACGCGGCGGATGTTTTCGGGGATGCGGCCCGAGATGTCGGCGGCCTGTTCCTCGATTGGCAGGATCAGGCGCAGGCCGAAACAGCTGCCCTGGTTCAACTCGGACTCGACCCAGACATCGCCGCCCATCAGTTCGACCAGGCGGCGGGTGATCGACAGGCCGAGGCCCGTACCCTCGAACTTGCGGTTACGCTCGTCCTCGACCTGGTTGAACTCGCCAAAGACGTGCTCGATCTTGTCGGGCGGGATGCCGATGCCGGTATCCTCGACCGTGATGTGGATCGCGGCCGTGTCGTCGCTGTCGACAAAGCCCACGACACGAACGGTCACATTTCCCTCCAGCGTGAATTTCACCGCGTTGCCCAGCAGGTTCGTCAGGATCTGCCGGATCCGACCCGGGTCGCCGGTGAACCGCGTGGGCAGGAAGATGTCGTAATCGACCAGCAGTGCGATTCCCTTGTCGCGGGCGCTGGGCTGCAACAGCATGACGACCTCGTGGATCGCCCGTTCCAGATCGAAGGGCTCGGGGTGCAACTGCAGCTTGTCAGCCTCGATCTTGGAGTAGTCGAGGATGTCGTTGATGATGACCAGCAACGCCTCGCCCGAGCTGCGGATGGTTTCCAGGTAAAGGCGCTGTTCCTCGGCCAGGTCGGTGTCGATCATCAGGTCGGCCATGCCGACGATGCCGTTCATCGGCGTCCGGATTTCGTGACTCATGTTGGCCAGGAAGGCAGACTTGGCGCGGTTCGCGGCCTCGGCCTTTTCCATCGCTTCCTTGAGGCGGACCTCGTTCTGCTTGATCTGGGTGATGTCCACCCGCAGGCCGACGCGCCCGCCATCGCGGGTCTCGCGTTCGTAGACCCGCAACCAGCGCCCGTCGTCCAGCTGCTGTTCCAGTTCCTGCGTGGCGATGCGGTGCTGTTCCAGCCGGGATTCCAGCCATTCCTCCTCGTGCCCCTTGGCGTCCAGATACTGGCCATGCGCCAGGCCATACCGCAGGATCTGTTCGAACGTGGCGCCGGTCTGGATCGCCTCGGCGCTGAGGCGGTAGAGGTCGCGATACTGCTGGTTGCACATCAGCAGTCGGTCGTCCGGGTCGAAGATCACGAAGCCGTCCGGCAGTTCCTCGATTGCGGACCACATGCGCATCAGCTCGGTGATGTCGACGGCCAGCGTGACAAAGCCGCCATTGGGGCGACGGCGATCCTGGATCTTGATGAAGCGGCCATTCCAAAGGCGCAGGGTTTCCGGTGGGATCGGCTCTGACTGCCAGCGTTCGATCATGCGGATCTGCCATTCGCGGGCGTTTTCGCCCTGAAGGTCCACGATTCCCTCTTCGGCCATGATCTCAAGGACCTGGCCATAGCTGGCGCCCGGTCCGATCGTTTCGACGCCGTCGAAGACCGACAGGTAGGCGGCATTGGCCAGTTCCATCCGGCCATCCGCGTCGAACAGGGCGAATCCGTCGCGGATGGTTTCCAGCGCCTGCCACAGCTGGCCTTCGACCAGCTCGATCTTTTCGGTCGCCTCGCCCAGTTGCAGCAGGACACGCTTGTTCTCGTCACGGACCTCCTCGACCTCGGCCCGGGTTTCGATGATCTCGTGGCTGAGGCGGTTGGAATGCTCGCGCAGCTTGCGGTTGGCGGCGGTCAGTTCCTGCTGCTTGAGCTCCAGCAGGCGTTCGGCGGCCAGTCGTGCGCGCCGTTCCTCTGCCAGCAGCTCCCTCAGGTTCATGCTTATCCTCCTGTTCGCGCGAAACACTGCCCCGAACGCGGTGAAAATCCGCTTAATATCCGAATCCTTGCAGGCTTGGGGCGCGCCGTGGCAGCATCGGGGGATTGGTGAAAAGGAGCATTCCCATGCGGCGTTTGGTTTTGGCCCTGGTGTTGGGCGCGCTTTCCACCTCGCTCGCCGTGGCGCAGGAATGGCTGCCCGAGCGGCGCCTGGTGGTGACGCGGGACATGGATTTTCCCGGCGGCGACCTGCAACCGCTGTTCGACACCACGTTCGACGCCTGCCAGCGCCTGTGCCTGAACGATCCGCATTGCAACGCCCTGACCTTCAACCAGAAGGCCAATGTCTGTTTCCCCAAGACCGGTATCAGCCGCGAGGAACCGTTCGAGGGTGCGCTCTCGGCCCGTGTCGTGAAGGTGGATCCCGCTGCCCTGACCCGCGCGGCTTTGCGTGGCGCCGACCTCGCCTTCCTGTCCGAGTCCGATCTTGCCCGCGCGCGGGTCGAGGCCGAGGCGCTGGCGCTGCGCCATGGCGGCGGCCAGTGGACACCCGCCGCACTGTTGCAGGCCGCGCAGGACGAGCGCGCCAAGGGCAACTGGTCGCAGGCCATCCACTGGACCGGCGCCGCGCTGGCGCAGACCGACGAAGCTGCGCTCTGGCTGCAATACGGCGCCTGGTCGGTCGAGTATCAGGCAACGCAGAGCGGGTCCGACCAGCGCCGCTACAGCGACCGCGCCTACCTGGCGACGATCAACGCCTACCTGCGCAGCGGCACGGATGCCCTGCGCGTCGCCGCGCTCTACGACCTCGCGCAGGCACTGGAGCAGCAGGGACGGGGGCGCGACATGATCCCCGCGCTGCGCCTCGCGGAAACGCTGCAGCCCCGCGCCGATGTCAGCGCCCTTCTGGACGAGGCGATCGGCAAATACGGCTTTCGCATCACCGAGCACGTGGTCGAGGCCGACGCCGCCGCGCCCCGAATCTGCGCTGAGTTCTCCGAGGCGCTGGTGCGTGCGGGTGTCGATTATGCCAGCTATGTCCGGCTGCCTGATCCCCGTCTTGCGGTCACCGCCTCGGGTGACAGGCTCTGCGTCGAGGGGGTCGAGCATGGTGCGCGCTACACGCTGACCTTCCGCGCCGGGCTGCCCTCGGGCACGGGCGAGTCGCTGGTGCGAGACGTGCCCATCACCGCCTATGTGCGTGACCGCGCGCCAAGGGTAGGCTTTCCGGGCCGCGCCTATGTGCTGCCGCGTTCGGTCGATGCCGGTCTGCCGGTCGAGACCGTGAACCTGGACACGGTCGATTTGGTGCTGCGCCGGGTGGCCGATGCGAACCTGATCCGCACCATGCAGGACAACTGGTTCGGCCAACCGCTGAACCGCTGGGAAGAGGATTTCTTTGCCGACACCGTCGCCGAAGAGATCTGGCGCGGCGCCGGCGAGGTGCGCAACGACCTGAACCGCGACATGCTGACCCGCCTGCCGATGGGCGACGTGGTGGGCGACCTGCCCGCCGGGCTCTATGCGCTGACCGCCGCCGTGCCGGGCGATGACGAAGAGGGTAGGGCGACGCAATGGTTCCTCTTGTCCGATATCGGCCTGACCACGATGCAGGGCACGGATGGCTTGACGGTCTTTGCCCGTGGCCTGGCCGATGCCGGGCCGCTGGCGGGGGTCGAGGTGGTGCTGATGAACCGCGCCAACCGGGTTTTGGACCGGGTGACGACCGATCCGCAGGGCGTGGCACGCTTTGCGCCCGGCCTGACGCGCGGCACCGGGGGCGCTGCGCCTGCGATGGTGGTGGCGCGGCAAAGCGATGCCGACATGGCCTTCCTGTCGCTGACCGACCCGGCCTTCGACCTCAGCGACCGGGGCGTGGCAGGCCGCGCGCCCGCCGGGCCGCTGGACGCTTTCCTCGCAACCGACCGCGGCGCCTATCGCGCCGGAGAGGTGATCCACGCGACTGCGCTGTTGCGTGACGCGCGGGCCGATGCGGTGGCCGATGTGCCGATGACCGCCGTGCTGACCCGCCCCGACGGGGTGGAGCATTCGCGCCATGTCTCGGATGGCGGGATCGACGGCGGGCATGTGTTCGACCTGCCTTTGTCCGCCTCGGTGCCGCGTGGGGCGTGGCGACTGGAGGTGCATGCCGACCCCAAGGCGCCCGCGCTGGCCTCGACCACGATCCTCGTCGAGGATTTCGTGCCCGAGCGGATCGACTTTGACCTGACCCTGCCCGATGCGCCGTTCAACCCGCTCTCGCCGCCGCTGATGGGCGTGTCGGCGCGCTACCTGTTCGGCGCGCCGGGCGCAGACCTGACCATCGAGGGCGACGTGACCCTGTCGGCGCAGAACCGGCTGGACGCCTTCCCGC
This sequence comes from Thetidibacter halocola, assembly GCF_018224955.1. Lineage (GTDB taxonomy): Bacteria > Pseudomonadota > Alphaproteobacteria > Rhodobacterales > Rhodobacteraceae > Thetidibacter > Thetidibacter halocola. The sequence continues at coordinate 100,044 of NZ_JAGTUU010000002.1, read as the reverse complement.
GCTACCGCTTCGGCCGTCACGACGCCGACCCGGCGGCGCGGCGCGAGGGGCTGCCCGCCGATCTGCGCACCGATGCCACGGGCAATGCCATGCTGCCGTTGCCGATGCCTGAACTTGACGCCGAAGGCCGCCCCATGTCGGCCCGCATCACCCTGCGCCTGGCCGAGGCCTCGGGCCGCCCGGTGGAACGCAGCATCACGCGGCCGGTTGCGTCGCCTGTGCCGATGATCGGCATAAGGCCCAATTTCGACGACACCCTGCCCGAGGGGGCCGAGGCCGGCTTTGACCTGATCGCGCTGGGCCCCGACCTGATGCCGCAGGCGATGGCCGTGACCTGGGAGGTGAACCGCGTCAACACGCGCTACCAGTGGTATCAGCAATATGGCAGCTGGTACTGGGAGCCGGTGACGACCCGCCAGACCGTCGCACGGGGCGCGGCGACTCTGGGCGCCGATCCGGTGCGCGTGTCGGCGGATGTCGAATGGGGCGCTTACGAGATCGTCGTCGAACGCACCGACGGCGCCTATGTCGCCGCGTCGATGGGGTTCGACGCGGGCTGGTATGCTGCGGCAGACGCGGCCGACAGCCCGGACATGCTGGACATGTCGCTGGACGCCGCCAGCTATCGCGTCGGCGATACCGCGACGCTGCGCATGGTGCCACGTTCGGCGGGCAAGGCGCTGGTCACGGTGCTGGCCGACCGGGTGATTTCCATGCAGGCGGTCGAGGTGGCCGAGGGCGAAAACACCCTGCAACTGCCCGTGACCGAGGAGTGGGGCGCGGGCGTCTATGTCACCGCGCAGGTGCTGCGCCCGATGGATGTGGCGGCGGGGATGAACCCGGGCCGCGTGCTGGGTCTCGCCCATGCCGCCGTCGATCCGGGCGCGCGCAAGCTGGCCGTGACCCTCGAGACCGGGTCAGAGGCCGCGCCCCGCGGTCCGTTGACCGCCGCCGTGCGGATCGATGGGCTGGCGCCGGGCGAGGCCGCGCATGTGACCGTCGCGGCGGTCGACCTGGGCATCCTGAACCTGACCGGTTTCGAGGCGCCCGATCCGTCGGCGCATTTCTTTGGCCAGCGCAGGCTGGGTGTCGAGATCCGCGACCTGTATGGTCGGCTGATCGACGGCATGAACGGCGCGATGGGGCAGGTGCGCACGGGTGGCGATGCCTCGGCGGTGATGCGGATGCAAAGTCCGCCGCCGACCGAAGACCTGGTCGCCTTCTTTTCCGGCCCCGTGACCGTGGATGCCGAGGGCAAAGCGCGGGTCAGTTTCGACCTGCCGGACTTCAACGGCACCGTGCGGGTGATGGCGGTGGCCTGGTCGGCAAAGGGCGTGGGTCAGGCGCAGATGGATGTACTGGTGCGCGACCCGGTGGTGATGACGGCCTCTCTACCACGCTTCCTTGCGCCGGGGGATCAAAGCCGCCTGCTGCTGGAATTCACCCATGCCAAGGGCGCGACGGGCGCGATGCCGCTGGAGGTCGCAGCCGACGGCCTGCGCCTGACAGGGGCACCCGAGACGGTCGCGCTGGCTGAAGGTGGCAAGGCCGCCGTGTCGCTGCCTCTTGTCGCTGACGATGTGGGCGATTTCCGGATCGAGATTGCGCTCACCACACCCGAGGGCCAGCGCCTGACCAAGGCGCTGACGCTGGGCGTGCGGGCGAACGACCCGGTCATCGGCCAGACGCGGCGTTTCACGCTGGCGCCGGGGCAGACCTTTACACTGGACGGGCAGGTGTTCGACGGGTTCCGTCTCGCGTCCTCGCAGGCGCTGATCTCGGCCGGGCCGCTGGCGCGGTTCGACGTGCCGGGTCTGCTGGCCTCGCTGGATCGCTACCCCTACGGCTGCACGGAACAGGTGACCTCGCAGGCGCTGCCCTTGCTGTATCTGTCGGCTCTGGCCGAACCGCTGGGCCTTGGCGGGGCCGACCGGATGCGGCAGCGCGTCGGGCAGGCGGTGGACAAGGTGCTGACACGGCAGTCGGCCAACGGCGCCTTTGGCCTGTGGCGGGCGGATTCGGGGGATTTCTGGCTGGATGCCTATGTCACCGACTTCCTGAGCCGGGCCAGGGCCGCAGGGCATGACGTGCCGGACCGCGCCTTTGCCTCCGCCCTCGACAACCTGAACAACCGCATCGCCTACGCGCCCGATTTCGACGAGGGCGGAGAGGATATCGCCTTTGCGCTGATGGTGCTGGCGCGCGAGGGCCGCGCACAGGTGGGCGACCTGCGCTACTACGCCGACGAGCGCAAGGATGCCTTCGCCACGCCGCTTGCGCTGGCGCAGTTGGGCGCGGCGCTGGCCTCCTACGGCGACCAGGTGCGGGCCGATGCGATGTTCGCCGCAGCCGCCGCACGCCTGTCCCGGCAGACGCCCGAGGGGCAGGTCTGGCGCGCCGATTACGGCACGCCGATGCGCGATGCGGCAGGGCTGCTGACGCTGGCGGTGGAAAGCCGATCCGAGGCAGTCGACCGCGAGGCGCTGGTCGCAGCCATCCGTACCCCGCGCAGCACGCAGGAACAGGCCTGGGCGCTGCTGGCGGCGCACGCGATGGTGCAGGACCCGACCGTGTCAGGCATTGATGTCGATGGCGTGCCGGCGACCGGCCCATTCCTGCGGCGTCTCACAGGTGCCGGGCTGGAGCCGATGACGATCACCAATACCGGCAGCGGCCCGACCGACGTGACGCTGACCACGCTCGGCGTGCCTTCGGGCGACACGCTGGCCTCGGGCTATGGCTATGGCCTGACGCGTGACTATTACACGCTGGAGGGAGACCTCGTGGACCCTTCCGCCGGTGTCGCCACCGGCACGCGGCTGGTCGCCGTGCTGACGGTGCGCCCGGCCGAGGACACGCGCGCCCGGTTGATGATCGACGACGCGCTGCCGGCGGGGTTCGAGATCGACAACCCCTCGCTGCTGCAATCCGGCGACCTCAAGGCGCTGGACTGGCTCGAGGTGGCCGAGGTCGACACGGCCGAGTTCCGCGCCGACCGTTTCCTGGCCGCCGTGACCCAGGGCGGCGCCGACCCGATCCGGCTGGCCTATATCCTGCGCGCGGTCTCGCCCGGCGCGTTCCATCACCCCGCCGCGCTGGTCGAGGACATGTATCGCCCGGACTACCGCGCGACGACGGCGTCGGGCCGGGTGGTGATCAAATGACCGGCCAGACCGTCGCCACGGCGCATTGGCGCGCGCTGGACCGCGACGGCGAGGACAAGTGTCGCCTGGCAATGATGGATCACGGCTGGATGCTGGTGGGCCACGCGCGCTTTCGCGATGCGACCGGCTGGGCGGCGCTGGATTACGTTGTGCGCTGCGACGAGGGCTGGCACACGCTGTCCTGCGATGTCAGCGGCACGCAGGGCGGCGGCGCGGTGGCGCTGCGGCTGGAACGGAACGGCGCGGACTGGACGCTGAACGACACCCCGCAACCCGACCTGCGGGGCGCGACCGATGTCGACCTGGGCTTTACCCCGGCGACCAATCTCATGCCGATCCGTCGCCTGCCCGAGGTCGGCACGATCCGCACCTGTGCCGCCTGGTTGCGCGTGCCCGGGCCGCTGCTGGACCCGCTGCACCAGAGCTACCGGCGCGAACGCGGCGGATACGTCCATTACGCTGCCGAGGAAACCGGATTCGCCGCGTATCTCGAGGTGGACGAACACGGCTTTGTCACCGGCTATCCCGGCCTGTGGGAGGCCGTTCCGTGACCCGCGCCCTGCTGGCGCTGGTGGTGGCCCTCTGGTCGGTCGCGGCGGGGCGCGACGCGCTGGACCGCTGGATCGACGCCACGCCCCTGCCGGTGCTGGTGCAGGAAACCGGGGCCGAGATGCGCGACCGAAACGGCGCCCTCTTGCGGGCCTACACGGTCGATGACGGGATCTGGCGGCTGGCGCTCTCGGCGGACCAGGTCGATCCGTTGTTCACCCGGATGCTGGTCGCCTACGAGGACAGGCGGTTCTTCGATCACACCGGCGTTGATCCCGTCGCCGCGCTGCGCGCCGGCTGGCAGGCGCTGCGCCATGGGCGGGTCGTGTCGGGGGCCAGCACGCTGACCATGCAGGTCGCCCGCCTGCTCGAGGACGGGCCGACCGGAGAATGGCATGGCAAGCTGCGGCAGGTGCGGCTGGCCTTGGCGCTGGAACGCCGGCTGTCTAAACCCGAGATCCTGCAAGTCTACATGGCGATTGCGCCCTATGGCGGCAATGTCGAGGGGCTGCGGTCCGCCTCGCTGATCTGGCTGGGCAAGGAGCCGCGCCGCCTGACCCCGGCCGAGGCCGCGCTGCTGGTCGCCCTGCCGCAAGCGCCGGAAAGCCGCCGTCCCGACCGTCACTTGCAGGCCGCGCGCATCGCCCGCGACCGGGTGCTGGATCGCATGGTGCGGGCCGGGATTCTGGATTCCGAGACGGCGCTGGCCAGCCGCCGCGACGCCGCGCCGCTGGGCCGCCACCCGATGCCGCAACTGGCCCCGCACCTGGCCGACTTCGCCCTGGCCGAGGGGCCGGGCCGACATGACCTGACGCTGGATGCCGGGCTTCAGGCGCGGCTCGAGGACCTGGTGCGGCGCCACATGGCCGGGCGCGATCCGCGCCTGTCGATGGCGGTGGTGGTCGCCGATCACGCGACGGGAGAAATCCTCGCCTCGGTCGGCTCGCCGGACTATGCCGCGACACAGGGTCAGGGTTTCGTCGACATGACGCGGGCGTTGCGATCGCCCGGATCAACGCTGAAGCCGCTGGTCTATGGCCTCGCCTTCGACCGGGGGCTGGCGCATCCCGAGACACTGATCCTCGACGCGCCGGTGCAGTTCGGAAGCTACACGCCGCAGAACTTCGACGGGGTCTTTCGCGGCGAGGTGCCGGTGCGCGAGGCGCTGCAACTGTCGCTGAACGTGCCGGTGGTGCGGCTGACGGCCCAGATGGGACCGGCGAACGTGATGGCGGCCCTGCGGGTGGCGGGGCTGGAACCGGCCCTGCAAGGCGGCGCGCCCGGCCTTGCCCTGTCGCTGGGCGGCGTGGGCCTGACGCTCGAGGACCTGGTGCAGCTTTACGGCACGCTTGCGCGGGGCGGGCAGGCCGTGCCGCTGCACTGGCGCAAGCAGCCCGTCGCGCCGGGTGCGCGCGTGTTGTCCTCCGCCGCCAGCTGGCATCTTGGTCAGATCCTGTCGCAGCTTCCGCCGCCACCCGGCGCTGGCAGGCCGGGGCAGGTCGCCTACAAGACCGGCACCTCCTACGGGCACCGCGATGCCTGGGCGCTGGGCTGGGACGGGGCGCATGTGGCGGGTGTCTGGATTGGTCGGCCCGACGGCACGCCGGTGCCCGGCGCCTTTGGCGGTGACCTTGCCGCGCCGCTCCTGTTCCAGGCGCTGGGCCGCGCAAGGGGTCGCGACGTACCGCTGGCCCCGCCGCCGCCCGAGACCCTGCTGACGGGCCACGCCCAGCTGCCCGCCCATCTGCAACGCTTTGGCGCGGCGGCGCAGACAGAGGGGCTGCGCGTCACCTTCCCGCCCGACGGCGCCGCGCTGATCGCCGATGCGGCGGGTGTTCCGGTCAAGCTGCGCGGCGGCGTGCCGCCCTTCACGCTGCTGGCGGATGGGCGGGTGCTGGCCACTGGCTTGCGCGACCGCGCCTTCCTCGCGCCGCTGCCCGGGCCGGGCTTCGCCACCCTGTCGGTCATCGACGCAAGCGGGCAGTCGGGGCGGGTCTCGGTCGAACTGCGCTGACGGCGCCTTCGTCTGGCTGAAGATATCCCGGGGAGCCGCGCACGGCGCGGCGGGGGCAGAGCCCCAAGCCCGGTTGCAACAAAGGCGCCTACTTGTCCTTGCCCGCCTTGGCGTCCAGAAACCACGTCGGCGCCACGATGCCGATGCCTAAGCCCATCAGGTCGCGCTGCCCGTCCCGGGTCACCGCTTGGGCCAGGAGGAGAACGCCCAGCACGACGATCAGGATGACAAATCGGCTGGACCCCAGGAAAGGGCTCATCGTCTGTCCGGCATCGGGCAGGGCGGGGTTCGACCCCGCCCTACAGGTCAGAGGCGTTCGATGGCAAGGGCGATGCCCTGACCGCCGCCGATGCACATGGTGATCAACGCCTTCGAGCCGCCGATCCGCTCCAGCTCATACAGCGCCTTGACGGTGATGATCGCGCCCGTTGCGCCCACCGGATGACCAAGCGCGATGGCGCCGCCATTCGGGTTCACCTTGGCGGGGTCGAGGCCAAGCGCCTTGTTCACTGCCAGCGCCTGCGCGGCAAAGGCCTCGTTGCTTTCGATCACGTCGAAATCGCCTACCGAAAGGCCGGTGCGCGCCAGCAGCGCCTCGACCGCCGGGATTGGGCCGATGCCCATGACCTCGGGGCGCACGCCTGCATGGGCATAGCCGATGATCCGCGCGCGTGGCTTCAGCCCGGCCCGTTCCGCCGCGCCTGCCCGCGCCAGCACCAGCGCCGCCGCGCCGTCATTGATGCCGCTGGCGTTGCCCGCCGTCACGCTGCCGTCCTTCTTGAACACCGCGCGCAGCCCGGCCAGCGCCTCCATCGTCGTGGCCTTGGGGTGCTCGTCTGTGTCGAAGGGGACCATGTCGCGCTTCACCCGCACTTCGACCGGCACGATCTGCTCCTTGAAGCGACCATCGGCGATGGCGGCCGCGGCGCGCTTCTGGCTCTCCAGCGCGAAGGCGTCCTGCGCCTCGCGGCTGATGTCGTGCTCGGCGCTGACATTCTCGGCGGTGACGCCCATGTGGCCGGTGCCGAACGGGCAGTTCAGCGCGCCCAGCATCATGTCCAGCGTGCGGATGTCGCCCATCTTGGCGCCCCAGCGCTGATCCGGGACGATGTAGGGAGAGCGGCTCATGCCCTCGGCGCCGCCCACCAGCGCGAAATCGCAATCGCCCAGCATCAGCGCCTGCGTGCCCGAGACGATGGCCTGCGCGCCGGAACCGCACAGCCGGTTTACGTTCATCGCGGGCGCCGTGTCCGGCACGCCGGCCTGCATGGCGGCGACGCGGCTGAGATACATGTCGCGGGGTTCGGTGTTGATGACATGGCCAAAGACCACGTGGCCGATCTGCCCGCCCTCGACCCCGGCGCGCTCCAGCGCGGCCTTGGCGGCGGCGGTGCCCAGATCGATGGGCGGGGTGCCGGCGAGGCTGCCGCCAAAGGTGCCGATGGCGGTGCGTGCGCCGCTCAGGATAACGATGTCTTCGCTCATTCTGTCCCTCCGGGAATGGTTTTGCCCGACTATGCGCAGGCGCGCACCGCTTGTCAGCCCGACGCACCGCCGCAGGGGGCGCGCTGCGGCCATGCGGCGCAAGCACAACCGACCTGTCCGGTGAATCTGCGGCCCGGGGTTTCGGTGGCAGCGATACGGTGCACGGCGCGACCCATCGGCACGAGCATACGCGACACGGAGTGAGCCGCCTGTCGACATCCAATACAGGGGAATGAGGCGGACGGCCCTGACCATGCCGTCCGCCCCGGAGAGACGTAAGGGAACCGCGATTCCCTCGGCTGGACGCTAATCCGCGGAACGCTAAAAGCTTGTTAACGGGCGCCCGTGTCCATACAGGAAAACCGGTTCAGTCCAGCGCCGAAGCGGCCGCCTGCGCCTCTGCCGGGTCGCGCAGCATGCGCACCTCGCGCTGCGGGAACGGGATCGAGATGCCGTTGTCCTTGAACGCATCCCACAGCGCCAGAAAGACGTTGCCGCGGATGTTGGTCAGCCCCTCTGTCGGGTCGCGGATCCAGAAACGCAGGATGTAGTCCACCGAACTGTCGCCGAAGCCCACGATGTGGCAGACCGGCGCGCGGTCCGACAGCACGCGCGGCACGCTTTTCGCCGCCGCCACGGCGACCTTGCGCACCAGATGCGGGTCGTCGCCATAGGCGGTGCCAAAGAAGATGTCCAGACGGACGAATTCGTTGGAATGGGACCAGTTGACCACCTGTCCGGTGATCAGGTCCTCGTTCGGGATCAGGTATTCCTTGCCGTCGCGCGTGACCACGCTGACATAGCGCGCGCCCAGGCTGGCGATCCAGCCAAAGGTATCACCCAGGCTGATGACGTCGCCGGGCTTGATCGACTTGTCGAGCAGGATGATGATGCCCGACACCAGGTTCGAAACAACCTTTTGCAGGCCAAAGCCCAGGCCGACGCCGATCGCGCCGGACAGCACGGCAAGCCCGGTCAGGTCGACGCCCACCAATTTCAGGCCGGTGAAGAAGGCCGCGCCGAACAGCACCACCTGCATCGCCTTGATCGCCAGCACCTGCATCGAGGGGCTGATGTCGTCGTTCTGGCGGATGCTGGCCGCGCCCGCCGTGGTGACAAAGCGCGCCCCGGCGATCAGCACCGTCAGCAGGGCGATGGCCTTGATCAGCAGCCACAGAGACAGGCGCGTGTCGCCCATGGTGAACGCGATGCCGTCCAGCAGGCCCTGTGCCTCGTCCGTCAGGTTCAGGATCGACAGCGTGACCCAAGCCCAGGCGCCGTAGCGCACCAGGGCGCGCAGCAGCGGGTTCACGATCAACCGCGTGGCGAAGGCGATGAACAGCCAGGCGGTCGCCAGGTTCGCCACGATCCCCAGCAGGTAGGAGCGCGACGGCCATGTGACCTCGCGCATGACCGAGTAGACCAGCCAGATCAGCGCGACGAAGACGATCATCCGCATCCGGCGGTTCACCATCAGCCCGAGGCGCAGGCGCCATTTCGGCCAACCCTCGCGCGTCCGCAACCAGGTGTCGAAGCGCGCGCGGAAGAAGTGGGCCGACAGGGACGCGACCAGGAACAGCGCGACGACGATCGCCACCTGGTAGCCCATCCAGGGACGCAGCACCGTCGCCAGAGCGGCCTCTGCCTGCGCCAGCAGCGACAGGAAGGCGGTGTGCATTTCGGCCGTGGCCGCGGATGTGTCCGGATTCATTCTTGCGTCCTGGCGATTTCGCCAAGACTTGCATTCCCGTCAGGTGCGGGCAACCCCGTCAGGGAACGAGGTGGGCAAGGCTGGGCCCGACCGGCTCCAGGCCGGCAGGCAGCGCAACGGCGGCCGCGGCCACGAGGACCGCGATGAGCGCCAGATTGATCCTGTTCAGCGTGCTGTGCATGATACCTTATGAAACTGTTTTTCAGGTTTACGGTAAAAAGGGGCTGACCGGATCATTTTCAATGCGACAGAATTGTCGCAGGGGCGCTGCGGACCGGTTTTTTTTAACGCCGCCCAGTTCCTGTGCAGCGAAATCGGGGCGGCGCCGGATCGTGCGGCGCCTTCGGTCGGGCCCGGATGCATGGCTGGCAAGGGCGCGCCGAATGACGCCGCGCTCCGATCGTGTGCGGGCGCCGCCCCGCCATTGAATGTACGGCCCTGCATTCCCATTTGCGAAGCGATCCCGCGACCCGGGCCGGTCCTCCATTGGGTGGAAAATGAACATCAGGGGCGTGCCCGAGCAGGGCTTCGTCATTTTCACGGCGGGCCAGTCCCCGCAGGTTGAAGACCTTCTTCGCTTCCTTCACAGCGGCTTTGCCGCGCTGCTGCACCAGGGCATGTGGCGCATGATCTCGGACCTGCGCGAGGTCGAGACCTCGGGTCTGAGCGCCCAACGCCTGCGTCGCCTGGTGCCGCTGGTGCGCCGGGCGATCGAGGCCGCCGCCCTCGACGAGACCGTGGTGTTCCGAATGGCGCTGGTGGCGCGGCCGGGCACCCTGGGGCAGGGCATCGCCCGGATGATCGAGGGCAACCTTTCGGGTTATCCGCGCCTGCGGATCGCGGTTTTCGAAGAGGTCGACACGGCAGCCCGTTGGCTGGGGCTGACTGACGGATGGCAGCAGCAGATCGACGCGGGCTGACCTGCGCCCGGCGCGGGCTCCGCCTTGCGAGACTCGCTCCGGCGATATATGAGGCTGCGCATGAAACAGATGCTGGATATCGGCGACCGTGCCCGCCTGCGCGAACGGTTCTTCGGTGCGACCCACACGGTGCGTGCCTGCCTAAGGACGTGATCAGCGCCCGATCCGCACCCCCATTCCCCGCCATCGTCAAATCACGGGAGAGGACCGATGTCCCCCAAGACCCTCTATGACAAGATCTGGGACGCACATGTCGTCCACGAAGCAGAGGACGGCACCTGCCTTCTCTATATCGACCGCCACCTTGTGCACGAGGTGACAAGCCCGCAAGCCTTCGAGGGTCTGCGCATGACCGGTCGCAAGGTGCGCGCGCCGGACAAGACCATCGCCGTGCCGGACCACAATGTGCCGACGACGCCTGGTCGCGAGAACCCCGACCAGATGCCCGAGGAAAGCCGAATCCAGGTCGCCGCGCTGGACCAGAACGCGCGCGACTTCGGCATCCATTATTACCCCGTGTCGGACATCCGCCAGGGCATCGTGCACATTGTCGGGCCGGAACAGGGCTGGACCCTGCCTGGCATGACGGTGGTCTGCGGTGACAGCCACACGGCAACGCACGGCGCCTTTGGCGCTCTGGCGCATGGCATCGGTACCTCCGAGGTCGAGCATGTGCTGGCTACCCAGACGCTGATCCAGAAGAAGTCGAAGAACATGAAGGTCGAGATCACCGGCAAGCTGCGCCCCGGTGTGACCGCCAAGGACATCACCCTGTCCGTCATCGGCGCGACCGGCACCGCAGGCGGCACTGGCTATGTCATCGAGTATTGCGGCGAGGCGATCCGCGACCTGTCGATGGAAGGCCGCATGACCGTCTGCAACATGGCCATCGAAGGTGGCGCGCGCGCCGGCCTGATCGCGCCGGACGAAAAGACCTTTGCTTATGTCAATGGCCGCCCGCACGCCCCCAAGGGTGCCCAGTGGGAAGCCGCGATGACCTGGTGGAAAACGCTGCGGTCAGACGACGATGCGCATTGGGACAAGGTGGTGACGCTGAAGGGCGAAGATATTTCCCCCGTCGTGACCTGGGGCACCTCGCCCGAGGACGTGCTGCCGATCACCGGCGTTGTCCCCGCGCCCGAGGACTTCAAGGGCGGCAAGGTCGAGGCGGCCAGGCGTTCGCTGGACTACATGGGCCTGACACCGGGCCAGAAGCTGACCGATATCGAGATCGACACCGTTTTCATCGGCTCCTGCACCAACGGCCGGATCGAGGATCTGCGCGCCGCCGCCGAGATCGTGAAGGGCAAGAAGATCAAGGTGAAGCGCGCCATGGTCGTGCCGGGCTCGGGCCTTGTCCGCGCGCAGGCCGAGGAAGAGGGCCTGGCGGACATCTTCAAGGAGGCCGGTTTCGAATGGCGCCTTGCGGGCTGTTCCATGTGCCTGGCCATGAACCCCGATCAGCTGGCACCGGGCGAGCGCTGCGCCGCGACGTCGAACCGCAACTTCGAGGGACGGCAGGGTTACAAGGGCCGCACGCACCTGATGTCGCCCGCCATGGCCGCCGCCGCCGCGCTGACCGGGCACCTGACCGATGTCCGGCGAATCACGGGTTGACGCGGTCTGAAAAAGGTTTGCGGCAGATTGGGGTTTGACCCGGACTGCCGCAAAAGTTGTATTGAACTCAGCAGATTGTTTCGCAGGTGGAACAATTCTGCCGTTTGCGGACGGATCCTTTTAAGCGATGGCGTCAAACGACACTTTAAAGCCCTTCTCTTGCCCTGATCGTTGACTCGGGCAGGGGTAGTGATACGCTTTCCTTGATTGTGATCTGTGCTTCATGGTGAGTGGGATGAAGAAATATTTTTCCTTGTCGGTCTTCTTGGCCGCCTCCTTTTTTTCCGGATCTTCGCAGGCGGCAACGCTGAGTTTTGAAGGTTCGGCATACGGCTTTCGCACGGTTCAGTTCCAGACGACCCCCGTTACGCCTGCATTCAACCCGGCGGGCGCGGGCGCATTCAAGATGTCTGACGGTGTCGACGAGTTCCTTGCCTACTGTCTCGACATCACGAGGAGGCTGCTGAACAGCTCTGAATATGAGCAGACCAAGGCCCCTTGGTCCTTCAACTCCCTGGCGGGCTCTCTTGGTCGTCTGCAGAACGTGTTCGATGCCAACTACGGCGCCAATATCGATACAGCCGATGAAAGCGCCGCCTTCCAGATGGCATTGTGGAATACCATCTACGACAGCGACTGGGACCTGACAGCCGGAACCTTCAGGGCGAGTTCGTCCGCTGCGGTGAACTCGGGTGCCGCCGTTTACCTGGCGAATGCCGAAACCTACGCGGGCCCCAAGCGCTACAACCTGTCCTTCTTCGAAGCTGTCGGAACTCCTCAAAGCCAGTCGCTCGTTACGGCATCTGCAGTGCCGCTGCCGGCCGCTGGCTTGTTGCTGTTGTCTGCGCTCGGATTGGGTGCGGTTGTTTCGCGGCGGCGAAACCGCGCGTGACGGAATTGCCAATCTGTCCCGGTACAGTGTAAGAGGCTGACGTGCATCTTGAGAGAGGTGCACGTCGCTTTGTCCTTAACCCGAGGAAGATCATGGAAAAGTTCGAGAAACTCACCGGGATCGCGGCGCCGCTGCCGCTGGTCAACATCGACACCGACATGATCATCCCCAAGCAGTTCCTCAAGACCATAAAGCGGTCCGGGCTGGGCGTGAACCTGTTCGACGAGATGCGCTATGATCGCGACGGCAACGAGGTTCCCGATTTCGTGCTGAACAAGCCGCAGTATCGCCAGGCGCAGATCATCGTCGCAGGCGACAACTTCGGTTGCGGCTCGTCGCGTGAACATGCGCCCTGGGCGCTGAAGGATTTCGGCATAAAGGCGGTGATCTCCACTTCCTTTGCCGACATCTTCTTCAACAACTGCTTCAAGAACGGCATCCTGCCCATCGTGCTGCCGCAAGAGGCGGTGGACGTTCTTATGAAGGATTCCGAGAAAGGGTCTAACGCGCGGATGATCGTCGATCTCGAGGCGCAGACCGTGACCTCGTCCGACGGCGAAGTGTTCCACTTCGAGGTGGACAGCTTCAAGAAGCACTGCCTTTTGAACGGGCTCGACGATATCGGCCTGACGATGGAAAAGGCCGCCGCCATCGACACGTTCGAGGCGCAGGCGTCGCAGGCGCGTCCCTGGGTCTGACAGTTCGCCAAGCCGGAACACAAAGCCGCCTCAAGTGATCTTGTGGCGGCTTTTTCATGCTCCACAACGGCTTGTGGCCAATCACAACGCAGCCCCGGTCTTGCCCCGTGAATGATGCATTCCGGCACCACGTCTTCCGCGAAATTGCCTGAAACGCGCCCTTGAGTAGCCTGGGGATATTGCCGCAGCGGCTGAATGAGGGCAAAACTATGTCAATAATGAGGCATACCGCCACAATTGGCGGAGTCGTGTCGGATCAAAAGGGGGCGGCAATGAACCGCGCCCATCCGGACGAAAGGGGCAGGATCGTGATCTCAAGGATGGTGGCAGCGGCCGCTCGGGCCTTTCTGGTCGCGTTGCTGGTGGCGATGCCGACCCTTATGGCGCCGGGTGCCGACGCGGACGCCGCACAGATGGTCGCGTTGCTGGCGCTGATTGCAGCCGTCCTGACCTTTGTCGAATATGTCAGCGAGTATCCTTCGCTGATCGAGTTTCGCAACGCCCCGCCTTTCAACCGGATGCGCTTTCTCGCGCTGTTCCTGACCGTTTTGCTGCTGTCCCTGATCGCGCGGCATCAGGTGCATCCCTTTGCGCTGGGCGCGGTCCTGAGCGGGATCGGCGACGTGGCGGGCGGCATTCTGGACTTTCCCTTTTCGCCGGTGCGCCTGATGGTCCTGCTGGCCCCCGAAGGCGCGTCTGCCGCGTTGACTGACCTCATCCGCACCCATGCCGGACTGGCCTACCTGATCTCGATGGGCCTGTTGGCGGTCTTCGTTTGTCTCGTGCGCTTCCTCGACTGGCCGATCCGGCGCGGGGCCTTCAATTTCTGGGTCAACCTGCCGCTGTTCGACCCGACCGCGGGCGGCGACGTGCTGCGTCGGCTTAAGCGGGACGCCAACATTAACATTGCATTAGGGTTTCTTCTGCCATTCCTGATCCCGGCGGTCGTCAAGGCCGTCTCGTCCCTGTCGATGTCGATCCACCTGGACGATCCGCAGACCCTGATCTGGATGACAAGCGCATGGGCCTTTCTGCCGGCAAGCATGATCATGCGGGGCTTTGCCCTGATGCGCATCGCCGAGCTGATCGAGGAAAAGCGCCGCCGCGCCTATCGGCAGGCCCAGGTGCAGGTCGCCTGACAGGTCTTTTCCTGTCGCTTTGCCTGTTCCTCACCGCGGCCGCGGCAGAGCCGCTGCGCCTTGCCACCTGGGCGGGCGATTTCAGTCGCAAGGGGCCGGGCCTGCTGCTCAAGGACCTGGTGTCGGACGATCCTGTTCCGGGCATGGCCACCCTGACCGCGGCGCGGGCCGACGTGATCCTGCTGACGAACGTGGATTTCGACGCCGGGCTGGTTGCGTTGGGCGCGATGCGCGCTGCGCTGGGGGCGGCGGGGCTGGATTATCCGTATCTCTTTGCCCTGCGTCCCAATACCGGGATGCAGACCGGGCTGGACCTGGACGGCGACGGCCGCACCGGCGGGCCGCGCGATGCGCAAGGCTATGGCTGGTTTTCGGGGCAGGGCGGGCAGGCGCTGTTGTCGCGCTGGCCGGTGACGCTGTTGGCGGATCACTCGGCGCGGCTCTGGACGACGCTGCCCGACAGCGCCATCGCGCCGGAAGATCCCGCCGACGACGTGCAACGCCTGTCCTCCACAGCGCATTGGGCGCTGCGTGTCGCGCATCCCGACGGCCCGCTGACCCTGCTGACCCTGTCCGCGACGCCGCCGGTCTTCGACGGACCCGAGGATCGCAACGGCCGCCGCAATCGGGACGAGGTCCTGTTGTGGCGGCACGCGCTGGAGGGCGCGCTTGGCCCGCCGCCGCCGGGGCCGCATGTGCTGATCGGCAATCTCAACCTCGACCCGCAGGGGGGCGAGGGCTGGCATGAGGCGGTGAACGCCTGGCTTGACGATCCGCTCTGGCAGGATCCGCTGGCCGGGCAACCCTCGGTCACGTGGGACGGCGTCGGTCCGATGCGGGTCAGCTATATCCTGCCCGCCGCGATGCTGACCGTCCGCAACGCTGGAACCCTGCCGCCGGAAGAGGGCGCCGGGCCGCATCGCCTGGTCTGGATCGATCTGCTGCCGGGGGCCGATCCGCGCAGATAAAGGCACGTAGCCACAATTCGGTTGCCGGAAAGAGACGTGATTCGGGCGGGCGATCGACGTTTCGGCATGTTTTCAGAAACAATTAACAGACATGAACAAAGCCTTCGCCGCACGGCGGACAGTGCTGCCCCGAATTCGCCGTTTTTCGGACAGATTTGCGAATTTCTGCCCCTTTCCTGCCTTGAATGCTATTGCTCGACCAAGGGTTAAGGGGCAAAACTCGGGGAGATGAACGATGGCTTTTCTGCTCGCCATGGTCGCAATCGCTGCTGTTGATCTGGTCGTTTTCGGCCAGTCCAAGGACTAGGGTCAGGGACCCGAAGGCGAACGCTGCCCGTTCATCCGCGAAGGAGCTGCCAGGATGAAGACCGAAACACACCAGATCGCACGCGCCCGCAATACGGCGATCGACCTGCGCGAAAACACCGTTGTGCGGGTCGTTCCGAAGGATGGCGCGCGCTTTGCCGGCAAGGCCGCCGTTGCCTACGAGGACAACGCCATCGTCTTTGCCTATGCCGACGGCACGACGGTTTCCCTGACGATCTGAACGCCGGCGCGCCGGTCAGTCCACTGGCGCGACGCCTGCGCGTTCCAGCATGAACACATCCACATCTGCCCGAGAGCGGCCCACCCGAAACTCGTCGTAGTAGACGATCAGCGTCGGTTTGGGCCGTCCGGGGTGAGTATCCTCCCAGCGTTTCGAGTAGCTGACGAAGACGCCCCGGCGGTGTTCGGGGCGCAGGCTTTCCAGCAGGCTGTTCTGCGATACGACCGGACCGCGGTAGTCGCATTTCAGCACGCCATTCACCCAGACCCGCAGATACCCGTCCAGGCCGGATGCGAAATTCGTGTTCAGCGTGATGTCCGTCCAGCGGTTGCGCGCCTGCTGGCTGTCGAACAGGCGGCAGACATACCCATCGTTCTGGGCTGGGCCCCAGTCCAGCGCGCGGCGCAGATCCTCGAGCTGGATCGCCACATCGCCGCTGGCGGTTTCCGGGCCGGCACAGACCGCCTGCGTGCATTCGGTCCAGTTGCCTTCGTCGGCACCCAGCTGAATCAGGCGGATTGCCGGACTGACGCCGCCGCCCATGGTCCATTGTCCCAGAACGACGCGCAGGCTGTCGCGCCGCTCGAAGGCGGGCAGCGAGGCGTTGTACAGGCTCCAGCCATACCAGATGTCCTCGCCCGACCGGGCGCGGATCGTGTCGTCCAGCATGCGGATCTCGGCCCGGTAGCGCGGGTTGCCGCAATCGCTGCCGCCGCAATCGCCGTCGCGAAGCTCGAACCGTTCGGCGCGATCGCCGCGGCGCGCGGGCTCGCCGACGCGGGCCTCGACAAAGCGGAAGGCATGGGGTGCGGGGCTGAAGAAGCGTTCGTATCCGGCGGGGGCATCGACCGGCTCGGCCGTGCGGAACCCGATGACCGGCAGGCAGGCCGACAGGATCGACGCCAGGATCACGGTCATCAGCCCCCGGAACGCCATATCTTCCCCACCTGCGAATATCCTGTGTGGCAACTATAGGCTCTACCCACATCTGGTGCAAATGCGGACCGTCAAGGCGCAAAATCGGCGGATAAGGCCGTCCGAAACGGCAACAGACTGTAGCGAACGGGGCACAAGCCCTGAAAAGTTGATCCTTCTTCAAAGGTTAGCTTGCCCGAATGCAGTGCGGCCGTAGACTGCCCGACAATCAAGGCCCTGCGATAAAATGACGGGGTCAACACATGAGGCAGAGTTATGGCAAGAATCAGTGTCTTTGGCATTGGGTATGTTGGAGTCGTGTCCGCAGCCGTTCTGGCGAAAGACGGACATGACGTGATCGCGGTTGATGTCGACCCGGGCAAGATCGACGCGATCAACTCGGGGAAATCCCCCATCGTCGAGGAAGGCATAGACGAGCTGGTGCGCGACATGGTCGCTGCCGGACGCTTGCGTGCCACGATCGACTTCGCCGAGGCGATCCACGCGACGGACCTTTCCTTTGTCTGCGTCGGCACGCCTTCGGCGCCGGATGGCTCTGTCGGGCTGAACTATGTCACATCGGTCTGCGAGACCATCGGTCGCGCGCTGGCGGACAAGGACGCCTGGCACTCGGTCGTGATCCGCTCGACCATCGTGCCGGGCAGCACCGAGGCCGCCTGCATCCCGATGCTGGAGCAGATGTCGGGCAAGGTTGCGGGCCGCGATTTCGGTGTCGGATACTACCCCGAGTTCCTGCGCGAAAGCACCGCCATCGCCGACAGCTATGACCCCGGTCTGGTGGTCTTCGGCTTCATGGACGAAAAGACCGGCGAGGCGCTGTATGACCTGAACAGGGACATGCCCTGCGAGATCCACAAGGTCGACATCCGCACAGCCGAGATGGTGAAATACACCAGCAACACCTGGCGCGCGGTCAAGGTGACCTATGCCAACGAAATCGGCAACATCGCCAAGTCCTGCGGCATCGACGGCCAGACCGTGATGGAGATCCTGTGCAGCGACAAGAAGGCGGCGCTGTCGTCGTATTTCATGCGGCCGGGCTTTGCCTTTGGCGGGTCGTGCCTGCCCAAGGACGTGCGCGCACTGCGCCACCTCGCCACGCAGAACGGCGTACAGCCGCACCTGCTGAACGCCGTGCTGGACGCGAACGAGGCGCAGATCGCCCGGGCCGAGGCGCTGATCGAAAAGAGTGGTGCGACCAAGGTCGGCTTTGTCGGCATCAGCTTCAAGCCGGGAACGGACGACCTGCGGGAAAGCCCGCTGATCAGTCTCGCGGCACGCCTGATCGGCAAGGGAATCGAGGTCGACATCTACGATCCCTTCGTCAAGGAGGCCTTTGACAGTGGGACGCCGGGCGCGGGCCGAGGCAACGAAAGCGTGCCGGACCTGGAACACCGCCTGGTGGGCGACCTGGACAAGCTCATCAACGACGCTGGCGCCGTGCTGGTCGGGAACTACTACAACGAAACCGTCGACAAGCTGAAGGCAGCCGCCACCAGTCGCCCGGTCGTCGACCTGACCCGCCTGCATCGCGAGATGGTCAGCAAGGATCGCTACGAAGGCATCTGCTGGTAAGCGCATGCTGCTGGCCATCACCCATCTGGCGTATTTCTCGGTCATCCTGCTTTTGCTGACCGTCATCCCCCAGGGTGCCCTGGGGGAGGTGCATGCCGCGTCGAACGCGATCCTGATCGTGGGCTTCCTGGGCATGTGGCGGTACAGCTGGGCGATGACCAACTTCGTGCGCGCGATCATCTTTCGCCGTGTGCACTACCCGCGCTGGAAACGCGCCGCCCGCCAGCGCTTTGCCGCAAGCGGTGTGCGGGCGCACTGCTATTTCATGGTCACCACCTACATGGTGGATAACGAGACGACCATGATGGTCTATCGCCGCCTGTTCGAGGCGGCGGCCAATGCGCGCGACGGGGCGACGGTGGTCGCCTCGGTCGTCGATGGCAAGGATGTGCGCCTGATCCGGCATCTCTACGATGCATCGCCGCATGACATGTCGAACGTCCGGCTGGTCATCGACCGGATCAAGTCCAGCGGCAAGCGCGACGCCATGGAAAAGGCGTTGCGCATTCTGGCCGAGATGGCGCCGACGCAGGACGACATCATGATCTTCGTCGATGGCGACACCGTGGTGCCGATCGACATCTGGGACCAGGCGGCGCCGATGTTCTCGGACCCCAAGGTGGGTGCGCTGACCACCGACGAGGCGGCGATCATCGACCGCCAGAACCTTTTCAAGGATTGGTTCGTTCTGCGCTTTCACCAGCGGCAGGTCATGATGTGCTCGATGGGCCTGTCGCGCCACGTGCTGACGCTGACCGGCCGCATGTCGGTCTTCCGCGCCTGCCTGGCCACCGATCCGGGATTCATCCGGGGGGTTGGCCACGACCACCTTGACCACTGGCGCCTGGGCCGCGTCAACTTCCTGACCGGAGACGACAAGTCGACCTGGTACTGGCTGCTGCGCAACGGCTACGAGATGCTGTATATGCCAGACGTGCAGAGTCAGTCGGTGGAAACCCAGCCGCGCGACACCTTTTACGACAGTGCCAAGACGCTGATGGTGCGCTGGTTCGGCAACATGATGCGCACCAATGGCCGGGCGCTGCGCCTGTCACCGCGTTCGATCGGGTTCTTCACCTGGTGGTCGATCCTGGATCAGCGGGTGTCAATGTGGACGACGCTTGTCGGGCCGACCTCTGTCTTCCTGACCGCGATCATCTACACGCCGATCGTGATCCCGCTGTATATCGCCTGGGTGATGATGACGCGCTATCTTTTCTGCACAATCATCGCCCTGTTCAACGGGGTCTGGTTCCCCGTCACCCATCCCTTCATCCTGTATTTCGGACAGGTCGCGGGTGCGATCATCAAGTCCTTCGTCCTGTTCCGCCTCGACAAGCAGAAATGGACCCGGCAGGGCGCTGGCGGCGGCAAGGTCGTCGTGGCGCTCTACGACCGGATAAAGGCCTACGAGTCCGCCGCCTTTCACGCGCTTGCGCTGACCTGGCTGGCCGTCGGCATCCTGTTCCTGAACACGCTTGAATGAGGCCGCAAGAGGTAGAGTTATGGCAAACGACGTCTACACCGACAGCTTCGAGACCGGCTTCACCTTTTCGGGGGCAACCGACACGTCACCCGCTGCCCGGCCCGAGACGCCGCGCGCCGAGCCGAGGGCCGAGCGCCCGCAGACCCGCGCCGTGCCCCGCGACTTTGGCTATGAGGACGAGCATCCGTTGCTGCGCGTGCCCTTCACCCTGCATGTCGATGGCTGCCGCCATGACGGCGACGCGGTGTCCGTCACGCATATCCACACGCATCGGAACGAGGGCGGCACGCTGGGCGTGGGCACGAAACACCTGGGCCTGCTGCATTTCGCCTTCGAGAATTTCGCGGTCACGCTGCACCCGCAGGTCACCGTGCTGGAGGAACGCGCCGACGGTCGCTGCGTGTTCCAGTTCACCGACCCGGTAGGCGAACACCTGCCGCAGCTGCGCTACATCCTTAACAACGTGATCGCTGGCGATTTCGTCACCATCGGCGGCCTGATCTCCTACACCGGGCCGACCCAGCCGAAACGCGCCAAGGACGAGGCGGCCAAGCCGATGTCGCAGCGCGTGCGCTCGATCATCGTGATGATCCTGTCGGCCCTGCTGATCCTGATGGCCGCCTATACCGTGTTCAAGCGCTACACCACGGCCTACGAACTGCACCCGATCTTCATCGAAAGCAGCGGCCAGCAGATGCGCGCGACCGGCGCGGGGCAGATATCCTACCTGAATCCTCAGGCCAAGAAAGGAGAAGTTGTCTACAGCATTAACGCCAATACCGGCGACGTCCTGAACTTCCAGATGCCCTGTGACTGCGAAGTCGCTGTGGCCAAAGGAATTTCCGAGGGCGCAACTGTCCTTCCCACCGACCTAATTTTGACAATTTTCGTTAATAGATCCGAAATTGGAGTGCAAACACTGATGAGCATCGAGGGACTTTCGAGGGCGATGAACGGAGACCAGGTTCACATGGATCTGAACGACGGGAGAAGCATCCCGGTCCGTATCGTCCCGAACGAGACGACCAGCGCGGCAACAATGCGCGGCGATCTCTTTGTCCCGGTCGAGGTGGTGCCGCCAGCGGGCGCTCTGACAGAGGCGGATATCGGCAAGGCAGCACGTCTGCGCCTGTCGAAAAGCCTGCCGGGGGCATTCGGATTGACGAGAGAGGCTTCTCCATGACGAAAATCTATCCGCTGATCATCTGCGGCGGGAACGGCACACGGTTGTGGCCGATCTCGCGAACCCAAAGCCCCAAGCAGTTCCAGCGCGTGAGCGGCCCGGACTCGCTGACCTTCTTCCAGATGGCGGTGCAGCGTCATCGCGGTGCGTTGTATCACGATCCGCTGATCGTGACCGGCGTCACGCATCGCGGCACCGTGGTCCAGCAGCTGCGAGAGGTCCAGGTCGGTGCGCGCATCCTGTGCGAGCCCAAGGGTCGTAACACCGGCCCCGCCGTGCTGGCCGCGGCCCATGCCGCGCTGCGCAATGATCCCGATGCGATCCTTGTCGTCATCCCCGCCGATCACGTGATCGAGGGGCCGTTGAACGCCACGATCGAGCGCTGCCTGCCGGCGGCGCAGGCCGGCCACATCGTCACCTTCGGCATTCCGCCGCGCTATGCGGAAACCGGCTTCGGCTACATCACCGATGCCGGCCCGATGGACGATTTCGAGGGCGTACGTCGCGTCGGTGGCTTCGTCGAGAAACCGCCCGCCGAAACCGCGCAGGCTCTGATCGATGCCAAGGCGGCCTACTGGGCGTCCGGCCTGTCGATGTTCCGCGCCGACACGATCATCGAGGAATACACCCGCTTTGACCCCGACTCCGCCGCAGCGGTGGCCGAATCCGTCGAACGTGGCCTCGACACCCCTGAGGGCCTGTTCCTGGATGCCGACAGCTTTGGCCGCGCGGCGTCCGAGCCGACCGAGGGGCTGGTCTTTGAAAAGACCGACCGCATCGCGCTGGCGCCGCTGGACGTGTCCTGGGACGACGTGGGCAGCTGGAAGGCGATGTATGCCATCTCGCACCGCGACATGAACGGCAACGTGTTGCAGGGCGACGTCATCGCGCTGAACGCGATGAACACGATGGTCCGGGCGGATTCCCGCCTGGTCAGCGTGGTCGGCCTGACCGACATCATCGTGATCGACACGCCCGACGCGCTGCTGGTCGCCCGGATGGACGACACGCAGGACGTCAAGAAGGTGGTGGAACAGCTCAAGGCCGCCAGCCGCACCGAGGCCGAGATCGTGGCCGAGGCGCGCCCGGCGATGGTGCCGTTCCGCAAGTCCGAGACGCTGGAAAAGATCGTCGAGACCGACCGCTTTCACCTCGGCACCGCCGAGATCGGCGTCGGCCGCACGATCATCCTCGAACGTGGTCCGCGCTCGCGCCAGGTCATCGTGGTCCGGGGCATGGTGCAGGCCAGCGGCCCGGAATGGAGCAAGGTCTCGCGCGAGGGTGGCCGGATCTATGCCGATGCCAATGGCCCGGTGCGCATCGTCAACACCGGTGACGAGCCGGCGGAACTGCTGTTCGTGACGCTGGAAACCTTCGATCCCAACACGCCGAACATGAACATGGTGCAATATGCCTGACGGGCTGGCGCATAGGCTTTCCGCGATCCTCGGGGTCGCGGGCTTGTGCGCCGCCCTTCTCGGGCCGGTCCCGGCCCGTGCCGATACCGGCATCGACCTGCACGACCTTCGCGCCCGGATGACTGCGCTGACCGACACGCTGCGCAACGATCCCACGGCCCGGGACCGCAGCGTTGTCGCTCTGCTGGACCAGGCCGGCCTGCCGCGCCCCGCGCCGGTCGAGGCCGCCGCAGCGCCATCCGCCCTGTCGGCCCTGCCCGACGGTCCGGCGCAAAGCAGCCTCCAGAACATGCGCCTTGCCCTGGCGATCCTGGCGCAGAGTCATGGCGGCAAGGACAATACCGACATCCTGCTGGCACAGGGGCCGCGCGGCACCGATGCGCTGGCCTTTCGCGGCGGCTCTGTGACCCTGTCCGACATCGCCGCCGCACTAGCCCGGCACGGCTTGCCCCCCATGGTCATGGACGGCACCGGCACCTGGGTGCTGCGCGCGCCCGTCCTGCTGTGGGAGGACACGACCCTGCGTCTCGGTCCGCTGGACCGGATCGCGCTCAGCCGCCCTGACGGCGCCTTCCTGATGAGCTTTGGCCGGGTTTCCGTCGAGGGTGCCTGGCTGGGCGTCTCGGGTGGGGAGAACGCCCTTGCCCCCGATTTCGTGCCGTTCCTTGCGGTGGGTGGCGGCGGCATGCTGACCATGCGCGGCGCGCGGGTGCAGGGGTTGGGCTTTGGCCAGACGGGCAAGTTCTCGGGCGTCGCCGTGGCGGCGCATCCGGTGATGCGCGCACTGGGCCGCTCGCGGATCGAGGACACGCTGTTTGAGGACGTGATGACCGTGTCGATCACCGGCGCAACCGGGGCCGAGGTGCTGTCGAACCGCTTTTTCGACATGCGCCACAACGCGCTTCTGGTCTCGGCCTCGCCGATGGCGCAGGTGGCGGGCAACCTGTTCTTCGGCGACGCGGTGACCAACGCGATCCGCGTACTGAACGGCTCCAGCGACACGCGGGTCTCGGGCAACTACGTGCTCGAAGGCGACCGCGCCGCGATCATCGTCGAGGGCAACAGCGCTCGCGTGGCCGTGACCGGCAACGTCCTGTCGAACCGGATCGGCGGCGGCATCAAGCTTTTCCGAACGCGCTGTGGTGTCGTCTCGGGCAACGTGGTGCTGGATATGCGCCAGAAGGGGATCGAGGTGCGCCAGAGCCGCGATACCACGGTCAGCGCCAACCTTGTCGCGGGCAGCCGCAACGCGGGCATCTGGGTCTCGGCCCAGTCCAGGGGCGCGGTCACGCAGCTTTCCGACAACGTGCTGATCCAGAATGCCTCGGGGATCTCCACCGCCACGGGCGAGACGCTGCTGCTGGAAGGCAACGATCTGTCGCAGCAATTCCCGCGCCTGCTGGACGGTGACGTTGCCATGCTGTCGCGGCATGTGGCGATGGATCTGCGCGGCGATGCGTCGTTGCGCCTGACCGGCGGCACCGCCGAGCCGATGGCCGCCGCGCCGGAATTCGACTGCCCGGCAGGCGGGGTGGGCCAATGATCCGCGGCGCCCTTTTGCTGGCCGTGCTGGTCGCCTCACCGCTTGCGGCGCAGAGCATTCCCATGCCCTTCGCCGCCGAGATGGACACGCGCCAGATCAGCGTCACCGTCACGCCCGACCGCAGCACGATGCGTGGCCTGCCCACCGAGTTGCGCGACGCGCGCCGCCGGATGCAGGCCCGCCAGGTCGTGTCCGACGATCACCTGCGCCGCCTTGCGGCCTATGGCGACGGCTTGGCGGCACAGAAATACGTCCGCCTGCTGGTTGGACGGGGCGAGGCGCAGAGCGCCGCCTCGGACGTGGCCTATCACGCGGCGATCGCGGTGGGGGCGGGCCGGGTCTGGACCCTACCCGAGATGGTCGAGGCGATGCGCCACCTGTCGCCCGCGACCGAACCGACCGAGCGGATCCGCAAGTATATCCAGGTGCTTTATCCCCATGCCTGGGCGGGCAATGCGCTGGCGCTTCAGGCGGTGGTCGATTTCAACGGCGAGGGGCGGTTGTTCGGCGCGCTCTCGAACGCGACGCGCGACCGAATTCTGGCGCAATCCGCTCAGACCGGTGATGGCCGGATCGAGCTGCGGATGGCGCTGGCGCTGATGGAACAGGACAACCTGACGGACAGACAAAGACAAGAAGCCGAAACCCTGCTGGTTCGCGCGCGTGAGACCGCGCATCCGGGCATCAGGGCCGCGGCCGAGAACATGTTGAGGCAGTTGACAGGACAGGACGCCGCGGACGGATAGACACCAACGGCGCGGCGCCTGGGCAGCGGGGGCTCCCATGGCGGGCAGGGCAATGCGGGCATACAGGCTGACAGGCGCCGTCCTGGCACTGGCCGCGCTGTGCGCCGGCGGCGCGCGGGCGCAGGACACCGGATACGGCTGCCGCGACCTTGCAGGTGGCGCCCTGCCCAGTGTCGAGGGCGAGGCGGGTCAGTTCTATCGCATCGACCCCGACCTGATGACGAATCACCGCATACCGGACGAGATGATCGCCCGGCTGGCCCGCCTGTCCGAGGTGCTTGAAGCCGGGGGAACCCGGCTGATTTTCCTGCCCATGCCGACCAAGGCCCTGGCCGCGCCGCAGCATCTGCCTCCCGTCGCCGCCGACCTGGGTTTCGACCCCGAACTGGCCGCGACGGTGCATGACGGGATGTTGGAGGCCATGCGCGCCGCAGGGATCGCCGTGGTCGATGGCCGTCGAGCACTGCGTCAGGCCGGGCAGGCGGCGCCGGTGTTCTTCGGTCCCGATCCGCGCCCGAACCCGGACGGCCAGCGCGCGCTGGCGATGGCGGCTGCGGAACGGATCGCGCAGACTCCCGGTTTTGGCGCACTGCCCAAGACACGCTTTGTCACGTTGACCGGGGCGGAACAGGACCTGCCCTCTGTCATGCGCTTTCGCCTGCAACAGCAATGCAGGGCAGAACTGCCGCCGGTTCGCGCAATTGTTTCTGTATCCTCGCTGGCGCCGGGCGCGCCGCAACCCGGCCCCGGCGCGCGCGTGGTCGTGATCGGCTCTGACATGACCGGTGCGGCGGAACTGAACCTTGCCGGGTTCCTGCAAGAGGCGCTCGGACTGCCGGCGCAGATGATCACGGTGCCGGGTGGCAACGCGCTGGAGGCGATGACCGCCTATCTGACCAGCCGCGACTTTGCCCGCGACCGGCCCGCCTATATCGTCTGGGAAAACCCGGTCTGGCAGTCGCTGGGCCAGCGCGGCGACCAGCCACTGCGCGAACTGATCGCCGCCGCCGCCGACACCTGCCGCATCGCGCTGCCGGTCGCGGCGGGGATCGGCGGCCAGCGCCTGATGGCGGACCTGAGCAGCCTGCAACCGGGCGGGCGCTACACGCTGATGCTGGATGCCGACAGCCTGTCGCCCGGCGCGGCCTGGTTCCACTTTCCGGCTGGCGCCGACATGGTGCGCAGCCGGTCGATCCATCGCGGCCGGGATGCGCCGCGCTCGGGTCGGTTCTTTCTGCCGCTCGACGGGTTGGGCGCGCTGCCGCCGAGGGTCGAGGTCGAGACCGACGCGCCCCTGGGCCCGCAACCCCGCCTGATGGCCTGTCCCGAGGAGGCGCTGCAATGATCCGTGCCGCGACGCTGGCCGCCCTGATCGCCCTGCCGATGGCTGCGGGGGCCGAACCCCTGGCGCTGGATTTCCTGCCGCCCAACATGGGCCAGTCCGATATCTGCATGCCCTCAGATCAACGCACCCGCGCCGACGATACAAAAGCCGAGGGCGGCGTTGGGGAACTGACCGACGAGGACCGCATCCGCTTTCTGCACCGGGACATCCGCACCCTGATGGCCGAGGATGCCGACCGCCATTTCGACTTTGTCAACGCGCTCATCACCCGGCTGGCCGGGCTGGAAGAGGGCTTTGCCGGGATCGACGAGACGCTGGCCCGCATCGCGCTGCACCTCTCTGCCGCGCGGCTGGACGATCTGACCGCCCGCGCGCTGGTGCCGCAACTGCGCGCGCAGGCGGGCGAGATGACCAACAACCAGCGGATGGAGCTGGCGCAGTTCTACATGAACGGCATCGGGGTCGCGCCCGACGTGGCCTTTGCCCAGGACCTGATCCGCGAGGCGGCCTATGGCGGCAATGCCCGCGCGTTGCTGGAGATCGCGCGGATGCAGACCCGTGGCGACCTGCTGGAGGGCTGGGACGCGCCGCTCGACCTGACTGTGACCATGGCCTTTGGCGGCATCCTTGGGGAAATGTCGCCCGCGCTGTGTGGCCGCGCCGAGCAGATCGCGCAGGAATACCTCAAGGGCGAGATCGTGCAACGAAACCCGGCTACAGCGCTGGCCTGGCGTCGATTCGCTGCTGACATGGGCGGGGCCGAGGCCGCGTGGCGCGTGGTGGAATACCACCTGAACGCCGAGGCCGACCGCAAGGACAATGCCGAGCTGCGCCGCTACCTCGAACGCGCGGCCGAGCTGGGCCTGTCGCTGGATGCGGGCCAGTTCGGGCGCCTGATCTCTGCCGGGGTCGTGACTGCCGACGAATTGCAGACGATGCTGGGCTACAATTTCAACCAGGATGATCGCCGCAGCCGGAACTCGCTGATCCCATGGCTGGACCTGGTCGTGAATGTCGACGGGATGAAGCCCGCCGACGATGGGTTTTACATGGATTACCTGCGCGAACTTGCGGTGATGCCGACGGCGCCGGGCCTTGTGTTCCGCGAACTGGCGCGCGAGGTGCTGGTCCGCCGTGGCCGCTGGGCCGGCGAGGCCGAGGCGCTGCCGCTGTATGAAGAGGCCGCGCGGCGCGGCGACCCCGAAGGAATGCAGGTACTGGCTGGCATGCTGGTGCGCTACCGCGACGATCCGCGCCAGGCAATGCGGGCGGAAAACCTGCTGCAGGAGACTGTCTCGCGCTTTGGCATGACCTCGTCGATGGAGCGGTTGGATACCCTTTATCGCTGCCAGTTGAACGAGGCACCGCTGCTGGGGCAGGCCGATCTCTGGGCGGTGAACCTGCGTGCTGCGGGGAATGCGCCGGTGACGATTTCGGCCACGGACCTTGTGGCGCTGGACCCGTTCAAGGACCCCGAAACCATCGCGGCGATCCAGTCGCAGGCGCTGGCCGGCCGATCGGCCCCGCTGGCACAGCAGGCGCAGCGTGTGCATTCCAGTCCGCTGTCCTCGGACACGGCGCTGCAACTCTGGGCCGGGCGGCTGGAACGCTCCGACCAGGCCCTCGAGGTCTTTGCCGAGCTGGAATTCGAACTGGCCGCCTCGCCCGCCGAACGGGCGCTGGCGGTGGAGTTCTTCCGTCGGGTGCACCTGAACAACGGCGTGACCACGGCGCTGGACCTGGCCATCGCGCTGATCGAGGACAACGCCCGCGACCCGCAGGTGGCGGACGAGATCCTGCGCCTGCTGACCATGGCGGGCAACCGGGGCGAGGGCGCGGCGATCCGGCTCAAATCGCGCCTGCTGGCGGCGTCGCTGCTACCCGGCGACTATCGCGCCAGCGCCGAAGCCGTCTACCAGGAGTTCCGCGACGTGATCGAGGCGCGCGGCGATTTCCTGGCGCTGGTCTTTGCCATCCCCTTCCTGCCCGCCGACCGGGTGGACGATTACATCGACCGCGCTGTGAGCCTGATGAATTGCGGCACCAAGGACGCCGACGAACTGGGCGAGGCCTATGCCCTGCGCGGCGATCCGCAGGGGTCGTGGCACTGGCGTCGCATCGCGTTGGAATTCGAGGGTGGGCACGTTCTGTCCAAGCTGCGCCTCTCCGACGACCAGATGCGCCTGTATCGCAACGGCGCCGCGCCGGGCGCTGCCGAGGTTCAGGCGCGGCTTCTGGCGGATGGCGACGCGTCGGCACTGGAACGCCTGTTCCGCCTGACCGCCGACCCGGATCTGCCCTCTTACGACGCCGAGGCCGCCGCAGGGCACTTGCTGGATGCGCTGGCCCGCCCCGGCATCGCCACCGCGCCCTGGGTTCTGACCGGCTATCGCAAGGCCGACGATGCGATCCGCTCCGCCGTCGCGGCGCGCATCGACATGCGCGCAGTCTATGGCCATGCGGCGCGGGCGGGCGATCCGCTGGCAGCGCATGAATACGGGATGCTGCTGCGGCGCGAGGCGCGCGGGCAGGCGGACCTGGCCGAAAGCCTGCGCTGGCTGCGCAGTGCCGCCGAGGCCGGACAGGACGAGTCGATGGTCGAACTGGCCTTTGCGCTGGGCTTTGGCATCGGCACGCTGCGCGATCCGACAGAGGCGATGGGCTGGCTGCAACGGGCGCGCACCGCCGGAAACCCCCGCGCGAACGAGATGGCGGCACTGATCTCTGTCACTGGAGGCCAATGATGCGCCTTGCTGCAATGGCCTTGTTGGGCACGCTTTCCGCGCCCGCCTGGGCGCAGGATTGCCCGGCACCCGTCGACCCGGTGTTGAAACTGGACTTCGACAGCCGATACCAGGCGGACGATCCCACGCGCTCGACCCTCGACAAGCAGGCCGAGGCCGAGGCGGTCGCCGCGCTGGACCCGCTGGACGATTTCCTGCGCCTTCAGGCCGACCGGGCAGAGGCGATGCTGAAGGCCGAGGGCGACGCCCGGCGCGCCCATGCGGATTGCCTGATCGGGCATCTGGCGCATTGGGCCCGGGCCGATGCACTGGCCGACCAGCGGTCCGAAACCGTGCGGCTGACCATCGGCTCGCGCCTGGCCGCGGCGGCTGTCGTGGCGCGGGCCGCCATTCCGCACACCACGGATTACCAGGGGCTCGACCTGACCCGCGTCTGGCTGGGCCGGCGGGTCGAAGAGCAGATGACCTTCTGGGAGGGGGCGCCCGATGGCGCGGCGCAGGGTAACCTGCGCGCCTGGGCCGCGATGGCCGCCGCTGCCACGGCCGACATGCTGAACGATCCTGTGATGCGCGGCTGGGCGGCGTGGTCGACTGTCTACATCCTGTGCACAGCCGATACCGAAGGTGCGCTGCCGCAGGAAATGGCGCGCGGGCGGCTGGCGTTGCACTACCAGTTGCACGCGCTGGCGCCCATTTCCGCCACCGCGCTACTGCTGGAACGTCAGGGCCTGTCGGTGCGCGACCGCTGTGGTGGCGCGTTGGAACGGGTCGCGCGCTTTGCGCTGGGCGACCTCGAAACCGGCGCCGCCAGCGCCGCGCTGTCGGGCGAGACACAAAGCTTTTTCGACGGGTCCGACGACAAGCTGCAGGATTTCCAGCTGGCCTGGCTGGAACCCTACATCGCACTGACCGCCGACCCCTTGGCCGAGTCCCTTGCCGCGCCACGCAGGCCGCTCTCCTTCTCGAAACTGGGGGGCAACCAGACACTTCTCTGGGCACCTTGATCCCGAATTAACCCTAATCGCGCCCAAATTCTGCCGGGCGCCTGAAGCAGCAACGTCTGGGGCAATACGCCCGCCTCATGGAGTCCGAAATGTCCACCAGAATCCCCGATACGTGGTCGCCAACGGCGATCGACGGCACCGACGATGCCGATTTCATCGAGGGCACCGACGGCGAGGAATACATCAACGGCCTCGAGGGCAACGACACGCTCAAGGGCTGGGGCGGGATCGACAAGATCAACGGCGGCACCGGTGCCGACGTCATCCTCGGTGGCGATGGGATGGGCCTGCTCTATGGCCAGTCTGGCGACGACCTGATCGTCGGCGGCGGCGACCGGGACCGTATGGCCGGGGGCGACGGGCATGACACGCTCTACGCGGGCGGCGGCGACGATGTCCTGGCCGGCGGGCGCGGGCATGACATGCTGTCGGCGGGAGACGGCGACGACCGGGCTGACGGTGGCGACGGCAACGACACCATCGTCGGCGGGCTGGGCAATGACTGGCTGAACGGCGGCGAGGGCGACGACAGCATCACCGGCGGCGACGGCGACGAGCGCATGTCCGGCGGCGACGGCAACGACTTTCTCGACGCGGGCGAGGGAACGGACTGGGCCTCGGGCGGCGCGGGCAACGACACGATCATCGGTCATCTCGGCGCCGATCGCCTGTCGGGTGGTCATGGCGACGACGTGGTGCGGGGCGGAGACGGCGACGACTGGGTGACTGGGGGGGCTGGCAATGACCTGCTGACGGGCGATGCCGGGCATGACCGGATCGATGCGGGCACCGGCGACGACACTGTGAGCGCAGGCGACGGCAATGACCGCGTCACCACAGGCGACGGCAATGACGACGTGACCGGCGGCGCGGGCAACGACACGATCTACAGCGGCGCTGGCAATGACACGGTAGCCGCCGGGGACGGAGACGACCTGTCGGCGGGCGGCGATGGCGACGACGTCATCTCGGGCGGCGCCGGCAACGACACGCTGCACGGCTCGGGCGGCAACGACACCGTTCTGGGTGGGCATGGCGCCGACTGGATGACGGGGGGCAACGATGACGACAGCCTGCATGGCGGCAACGACAACGACACGCTCTATGGCAGTTCCGGAAACGATACGCTCGATGGCGGCAACGGCGACGACCGCCTCTATGGCGGCAGCGGTTCCGACAGCGTCGAGGGCGGTTGGGGCAACGACACGATCTGGGGCGGGTCGGGCGACGATACGATCACGGATGGCGGCGGCGACAACGTGATCTGGGCCGGCAGCGGCTCTGATTTCGTCGTGGCTGGCGGCGGGCGCGACCTGATCTACGGCAGCAGCGGTAACGACACGATCGACGGCGGCGGCGAGGCCGACAGCATCCTCTCGGGCAACGGATCTGACAGCATCATGGGCGGTGATGGCGACGACACGCTGCGCGGCGGCAACAACAACGACTACGTCGAGGGCGGCACGGGCAACGACCGGCTTTACGGCGACGATGGCCGCGACACACTGGTCGGCGGCGATGGCGACGACGATCTTTATGGCAAGGACGGAAACGACGTGCTGACCGGCGGCGCGGGGGCGGACATGTTCAACTTCCGCTTCGACCGCAGGCCCGACCGCGACACTGTCACCGATTTCGAGGACGGGATCGACACGCTGGTGATCGCGGGCGCGATGGAAGAGGACCTGACCATCCTCCAGACAGCTTCCGGCACGCTGATCGGGATGGAGTATGTCTCGGGCAGCATGTGGGCGGCCAGTTCCTACAAGTGTGCGGTCATGCTCGAAGGGATCGACGCCAGCCTGATCGACGCCTCCGACTTCCTGTTCTACTGAGCCACACATGCAGCCGTGGAAGATCCTGGGGTCCGAGATCGTATTTGACGCCGAGCCCTTCGTGCAAGTGTCGAAACAGCGCATCGCGCTGCCCGATGGCGGCGTGATCGAGGATTTCTACCAGGTCCACCTGCGGCCTTTCTCGCTGACCGTGCCGATCACCGAGGATGGTCGCGTGCTGATCCTGCGCGCCTACAAGCATGGGCCGGGGCGCGTCTGCCTGACCTTTCCGGGCGGCTTCATCGACCCGGGAGAGACGCCTCGGGACGCCGCCGCCCGCGAGTTGCTGGAAGAGGCGGGATATGCCGGGACGGAGATCATGCCGCTGGGCCGTTTCACCGACAACGGCAACCAGAAGGGCTGCACCGGGCATTACTTTCTTGTCCGGGGTTGCCGCGCCGTGCAGCCGCCCTCTGCCGGCGATCATGAGGAAATGGCCCTCGAACTGCATGACCCCGTGGCACTGGACGAATTCCTGCGCGACGGCACGCTGGCGATCACCCATGATGCCGCGGCCTGGGCCTTTGCCCGTTTGCACATGGGGCAGGCTGGGCTATAGCCCTGCGGTAAAGGAGGGCATGACATGGCACCGAAATTCGGCACGAGCGGCCTGCGCGGCCTTGTGGTAGAACTGACGCCCGATCTGGTGGCGGATCACGTCCGCGCCTTCCAACGATCCTGCCCGGTGGGGTCCGGCCTGTTCGTTGGCCAGGATCTGCGCCCCTCGTCGCCCGGGATCGCCGCGACGGTGATGGGCGTGGCCGAGGCCGAGGGCGTGGCCGTCACCGATTGCGGCGTCTTGCCGACGCCCGCGTTGGCGCTGGCGGCGATGCAGGCTGGCGCCGGGGCCGTGATGATCACCGGCAGCCATATTCCCGCTGACCGCAACGGGCTCAAATTCTACACGCCCGAGGGCGAGATCACCAAGGCACACGAGGGCGCGATCCTGGCAAGCCTGGGCACCGAGCCTTCGGACATTGCCGGGCCGGGGCGCCGCACGCTGGATGCATCGGGCGCCTACGCGGCCCGGTATGTCCAGGGTTTTGGTCCAGGGGCGCTGGCGGGTCTGCGCATCGGCGTCTACCAGCACAGTTCCGTCGCGCGGGACGTGATGGCCGAGGTGGTGGCCGCTCTGGGCGCCGAGCCTGTGGCGCTGGCCCGCTCCGACATCTTCATCCCGGTCGATACCGAGGCGGTCGACCCCGAAACCCGCGCCATGCTGGCCGCGTGGTGCGCCGAGCATGGACTGGATGCCGTGATCTCGACCGATGGCGATGCCGACCGCCCGATGCTGTCCGATGCCTCCGGGCGGCTGGTGCCGGGTGACGTGCTGGGCGCTCTGACCGCTCAGGCGCTGGGCGCCGAGGTGATCTGCACGCCGGTGTCGTCCAATACGCAGGTCGACGGGCTGTTCGGACGGGTGATCCGGACGCGCATCGGATCGCCCTATGTCATCGCGGCCATGGAGGCGGTGCTGGCCGAGACCCCCTCTGCCCGCGTCGTGGGCTACGAGCCGAATGGCGGTTTCCTGCTGGGCTTCGAGGCGCGGGGCATGGCGCCCCTGCTGACGCGCGACTGCCTGCTGCCGATGCTGGCGCCGCTGGCCGAGGCGCAGACTCGCGGCCTGCCCTTGGCCGATCTAGTGGCGGGCCTGCCGCCACGCTTCACCGCCGCCGACCGCCTGCAAGGCATCGCGCCGGAAACGGCCGCATCCTTCATCGCCGGGATGGCGGGCAGCGCCGAGGCGCGCGCCGCCTTCTTCGAGACCATGCCGGCAGAGACCGCGCTGGACCTGACCGACGGGCTGCGCGTGACCTTCGCCGGGGGCGAGATCCTGCATCTGCGCGCTTCGGGCAATGCGCCCGAGTTTCGATGCTATGCCGAGGCCGACAGCACGGATCTCGCCGTGGCGCTGGTCGCGGAATACCTGGAGCGGTTGCACGCGCGTCTGGGCTAGCAGCAGGGTTTCTGCCACCGTCGCTAAGCGACTCCTCCGGGATACTTGAGGCCAGAAGAAACCGGGATCAGCCCGCCTTTGTCAGGTCGTCGATCGCGCGCAGCCCTTGCAGCAGGCGTGGAAGGTCATCCACCGGCACCATGTTGGGCCCGTCGCTGGGTGCGGTGTCGGGGGATTCGTGCGTCTCGATGAAGACCGCCGCGCAGCCCACCGCCAGGGCCGCGCGGGCCAGCGGCTCGACGAATTCGCGCTGCCCGCCCGAGGACGTGCCCTGTCCGCCCGGCTGCTGCACCGAATGGGTCGCGTCGAAGACCACCGGCCAGCCGGTGCGCGCCATGATGGGCAACGAGCGGAAATCGCTGACCAGCGTGTTGTAGCCAAAGGAGGTGCCACGCTCGCAGAGCATGATGCGATCGTTGCCGGTGCTGGCGATCTTGTCGGCGACATTCGCCATGTCCCAGGGCGCCAGGAACTGACCCTTCTTGACGTTAATGGCGCGGCCGGTCTCGCCGGCGGCCAGCAGCAGGTCGGTCTGGCGACAGAGAAAGGCGGGGATTTGCAACACGTCCACCACCTCGGCCACCGGGGCGCATTGTTCCGGTCCGTGCACGTCGGTCAGCACCGGCACGCCGAATTCCTCGCGGATGGCTTGCAGGATGCGCAGCCCCTCGTCCATGCCCAGCCCGCGCTTGCCCTTGAGCGAAGACCGGTTGGCCTTGTCGTAGCTGGCCTTGAAGATCCAGCCGGTGCGGGCGCTCTCGGCCGCCTGAGCGATCCGCTCGGCCAGCATGCGGGCGTGATCGAGGCTTTCCAGCTGGCAGGGGCCTGCGATCAGCGCAAAGGGTTGGTCATTGGCAATGGTCAGCTTGCCCAGGGTGACGGAATTCATGCGATGCCCTCCTTTTTCAGGACCGCTTCGATGCGCTCCACGTCCACGGGGTTGTTCAATTCCCAGAAGACGCGGCCGGGTGCCTCGACCGGGACGCAGGTCACCGGCACGCCGTTTTCCAGGAAGCGCAGTTGTTCCAACCCCTCGGCGCGTTCCAGCGGCCCCTCGTCCCATGCCGCGTAGCGCCGCAGCGCGTCGGGCCGGTAGGCGTAGCAGCCGACATGGTGCCAGACCTCGGGCGGGTCTTGCAGCGAGCCGACATAGGGCAGCACCTCTTTCGAGAAATAGATCGCGGTGCCGTCGCCGCGCATCACCGCCGTGGTGCCGCCGACGCGGCCCTCGCGGCGGTCATGCACGAAGTTGGCCAGCGTTTCGGCATCACAGAGCAGGACGGGAGTGGCCATCTGCACGGCGGGGTCGGCCATGGCGGCGATCAGCGCCTCGACGAACCAGGGCGGGGTCAGCGGCGCGTCGCCTTGCAGGTTCACCACCACATCCGGTTCCTCGGCCAGTTGCGCGACGCCTTCGGCGCAGCGCTCGGTGCCGTTGCGCGCCTTGTCCGAGGTCATCAGCACACTGGCGCCAAAGCCGCGCGCGGCCTCGGCGATGCGGTCGTCGTCGGTCAGCACATGCACGGAGTCGACGCCTTGCACGGCGCAGGCGGCCTCCCACGAACGCTGGATCAGCGGTTTCGACACGCCGGTCGCACCGCGCAGGTCGACCAGCGGCTTGCCGGGATAGCGGCTCGAGGTATAGCGGGCGGGGATGAAGATCACGCTTTTCATGCCGCGCCCACCCGCAGCGCGTCATGGATGTGCAGCAGTCCGACAAGGCGGTGTTCGCCGTCGACCACGGGCAGCACGGTCAGCTTGCGCATGTTCATCAGTCCCAGCGCCTCCGTCAGCAGGGTGTCGGGGCGGGTGACCAGCGGCGTTCGCGTGGCGACCTCGCCCGCGTTGCGCGCCATCAGCCCGTCCATGTTGCGGCGCAGGTCGCCGTCGGTGATGATACCAGCCAGGCGCCCGCCTGTCGCGACCGCTGCCACGCCAAAGCCCTTGCGGCTCATTTCCAGCAGCACCTCGGGCATGGGCGTCTCGGCCGAGACCAGCGGCAGTTCCTTGCCCTTGTGCATCACCGCCGAGACATGCAGCAACTGCGCGCCCAGCGTACCGCCCGGATGCAACTCGCCATAGGCCCGCTTGTCAAAGCCGCGCTTGGTCATCATCGCCACGGCCAGCGCATCGCCCAGCGCCATGGTCAGCGTGGTCGAGGTGGTGGGCGCCATGCCGATGGCGCAGGCTTCGGGCGCGTCGGGCAGGGTCAGCACGTGCTGCGCGGCGCGGCCCAGCGTCGAGTCGGGTTTTCGCGTGATCGCAACCAGCGGAATCGCGAAGCGGACGCAGTGACCGATGATGTCGGCCAGTTCCCGGGTTTCTCCGGAATTCGAGATCAGAATGACCGCATCCTTGCGGGTGATCATGCCAAGGTCGCCGTGGCTTGCCTCGCCGGGATGGACGGCCTGGGCGGGAGTGCCGGTGCTGGCCAGGGTCGCCGCGATCTTGTTCGCCACGTGGCCCGATTTGCCCATGCCCGAGACGATCACCCGCCCGTCGATCCCCAGAAGAAGCGCAACGACTGCATCGAAACAGGCCGGCAACTCGTCATGCAGGCGGCGCAGGGCGTCTGCCTCGGTCGTCAGCACGGCGCGGGCGATGTCGGAAGGGGTCTGGGTCATGGGTGGCCTGTCGGTTTCGCCAAGCCTTTATCCCGCAAGGGGCGCCTTGTCCAATGCCGCGCCGTCAGAGCATCGAGGGCAGAACCTGGTCCGGCGGGCGGTGGCCGTCGGCGAAGGTCTTGATGTTGATGATGACCTTTTCGCCCATCTCGATCCGGCCTTCGACCGTGGCCGAACCCATATGCGGCGTCATCACCACGTTGGGCATGTCGCGCAGGTCCGGGTTGCCCTCTGTCCCGTGTTCGAACACGTCGAGACCCGCGCCCGCCAGTTCGCCGGCCTTGAGCATCCGGGTCAGCGCGTTCTCGTCGATGACCTCGCCGCGCGAGGTGTTGACGATCACCGCCGAGGGTTTCAGCAGCTTCAGCCGCCGCGCGTTCAGCAGGTGATAGGTGCTGGGGGTCGAGGGGCAGTTGACGCTGATGATGTCCATCCGCGCCACCATCTGATCGAGGCTTTCCCACCAGGTCGCTTCCAGCGCCTCTTCGGTCTCGGGGCGCAGGCGGCGGCGGTTGTGATAGTGGATCTGCATGCCGAAGGCCCCGGCGCGGCGCGCCACCGCCTGGCCGATCCGGCCCATGCCGAGGATGCCCAGCCGCTTGCCGCCGATCCGATGGCCCAGAAAGGCGGTGGGCGCGTAACCGGCCCAGTTGCCTTGCTGCATCACCGACAGGCCTTCCTGGATGCGGCGGGTCACGCCCAGCATCAGCGCCATGACCATGTCGGCGGTGTCCTCTGTCACCACGCCGGGCGTGTTCGACACCAGGATTCCGCGCGACCGCGCGGTGGCCACGTCGATATGGTCAAAGCCTGCCCCGTAGTTGGCGATCAGCTTCAGCCGCTCGCCCGCTTGGCCGATCAGCCCCGCGTCGATCTGGTCGGTGATCGTGGGAACCAGCACGTCGGCGCTCGCGACCGCATCGACCAGTTCGCCGCGTGTCATCGGACGGTCGTCCTCGCGCAGCGTGACGTTGAAGAGTTCCTTCAGCCGCGTCTCGACGACATCGGGCAAGCGTCGCGTCACAACAACACTCAGACGTTTTGATGGCATTCCCACGCTCCCCGATCTTCCCTGGCGGTCCGGTCGGGCGCTACACTGCGACAGGAACAGGCGAGGCACAAGAACCCCGCCGGACAAAAGAACCGAGCAGGACGAATTCATGGTTTCCAAGGCATGGATGCTGGGCCTTTGCCTGGCCCTTTTCGCCAGTATCGCCGCCGCCGCGCAGGATCGCGGGCCGGTGACCAACCTGCCCTTGCCGCGCTTCGTGTCGCTGAAGGCGGCCGAGGGGAACGCGCGCCGCGGGCCGTCTCTGTCGCACCGGATCGACTGGATCTACACGCGGCGGGACATGCCGCTGGAGATCACCGCCGAATACGGCCACTGGCGCCGGGTGCGCGACCGCGACGGGGCGGGCGGCTGGATCCACTACTCGCTGCTGTCGGGTGTGCGCACGGTTCTGGTGGAACAGGATCTGCTGCCGCTGCGGATGCGGCCGGATGCCAACGCGCCCGAGGTTGCCCGCATGGCGATGGGCGTGGTGGCGCGCATGGGCGCCTGCAATCGCGACTGGTGCGAGCTGACGGCAGGCGGCTATTCCGGCTGGGCGCCCAAAACGGCGATCTGGGGTGTGCGGCCGGATGAGGAACGCGACTAGCGCCGTTCAGGCCGCCTTGTGCAGCAGGATCGCGGTTTCCGGCGTGGTCAGGATGCGCCGCGCCGCAGGGCCCGAGTGCCGGGGGTCGAGGCATAGCCGCAGGCGCAGCCGGTCGCCCGCATCAAGGTCATCAAGCGCGGCCTGTGCGGGGTGCAGGCTTTCGGTCTGGACGCCATTGGCAAAGATCACCGCGTGATCCGGCAGCAGCAGGTGCCAGTAGGTCACGGCGCGCAACCCGTGATCCGGCCGGATGCGCCGACCGTCCAGCAGGTCGACGGTCGTGGCCAGCACCTCGTCGCAGTTGAACAGCGCGCGGGCATGAGCGCCACGCAGCAGCAGGCGCTGACCCGGTGCGACCAGCAGCGGGCGGTCTGGGCGATCCATGCCAAAGGCGCCGGTGTCGATCCGGACGGGCCGCAGGCCGGGCCGGTCATAAAGCTGCGCCCCGCCCAGAACGCTGCGGCCCACCCATTGCAAAGGCTGTGGACCGGCGTCGCGGGTGGCGACCATGTCGCCTTCTTCCAGCGTCTCGATCGGGCGCGGCCCCGATGGCGTGGCGATCCGGGTGCCCCGTGCCAGGCCGGGCATCGCAGCCTGCGGCGGGGCCGCCGCGCGGCGCTCCCGGGTCGGGCGCGGCGTATCCACCACCCACAGCGGGATGTCGCGCGGCGGCAGCGCCCCCTGGACCATCAGCAGCGGCCGCGCGCCGGTGTCGATCAGCGTCAGGCAAAAGACCTGTTGCCCGTCGGTCACGCGAAAGCGGTCTTCGGACAGTGGCGCGTCTTGGTCGGGATCGTCATGGCCGATGGCATCGGCGATGCCGCGCAGGGCGCGCGCCGCGCCAAGACGTGCCGCATCCGGTTCCGCCAGCAGCGGCAGGATCGAGGCCGGGCCGTCGATGCGCAGCGCCTCGCCCAGCCAGCACCACAGTGCACCGGGCCGCAGCGCGGCGCGCGGAGGATTGCGCCGCGCGTCGAGTTCGGTTTGCGCCCAAGAGATGACGAACGTGCCGCGATAGCCCGTTCCCATGCCTGTCCTGCCTTGTCCTGCCTTGTTTTCCAGCAGGATAGCCTTGTCCGACCCTATTGCACAGCGCCCGGCGCCCGGACCCTGCCGGATTGCGGCAGAGCCATGCGCTTGCGTGTCGCGGCGGCAACAAGAACGGCGCGTCTCAGGCCCGCAGGCCGCCGCGCTGCCCCTTGACGGAATACATATGCGAGTCCGCCGCCATGCGCAGGCCGGAGTAACTGGTGGTTTCGGGCCCCGCGACGGCCCATCCGATCGAGGCCGAGACCCGCAGCGCGATTTCTGCGCCGCCATCGTCGGGTTGCCAGAGGATCGGCCGCTCGATTTCCTCGGTCAGGCGGGCGACAAGGCCCGGCATCCTGCCTTCGTCAAACCGGTCGAACCACAGCCCGAACTCGTCGCCGCCCAGTCGGCCGACCATGTCGCGCTGGCGCACCTCCTGCTTCAGGCGGCGGGCGATCGTGGCGATGACGAAATCCCCGGCCTCGTGCCCGAAGCGGTCATTGACCGGCTTGAAGCGGTCGAGATCGGCAAAGGCGAGGATTCCCCGGCCGCCATCGCGCAGGATGATCCGGCAGCGGTCGGCAAAGGCCGAGGCGTTCAGCAGGCCGGTCATCCGGTCGATATCGGCCAGGACGCGCAATCGCCGCGCCTCGGCCCGCAGTCTTTCACGCTCGGCCTCGGCGAGGCTCAGTTCGCGCTCGGCCCGGTGAGTCACGGTTTGCGCGCGCAGGGCCCGCCGGGCGAATTCCTGCGCGGGCGTAGCCTTGAGCATGACCAGCGCCGTCTCACCGCCGGGCAGGGGATCGACGCGCCACGCGACAAAGGCATGAGTCCGCTGCCCGATGCGCAGGCGCATCGGTACCGGCCCGCTGGATTGCGTCGCCGTCATAAGAAGCGACTGCACTGCGCCTGTTTCGATGACCGCGATTTCGGACAGGAGCATGCCGCGTTCGGTTGGCGCGATCCGTCCTGCCGCCTTGTTTGCGCAAAGAAGCCGGCCTTCGGGATCGACCAGGTAGGTCGCCCGGGGACAGTTGCGGAATGCGGCCTCGATGGCCGCGAGCGCGATCTCAGCGGTAGAATTCATGCTCCGCCCCGTGGGATGTGCGCCGCAGAACCACCGTGACGCTGCACCTTGGGTCGCCAAGGGCGATCGCCTCGTCGATGCGGACGCTGGAATAGCCGCAGGCGTCGGCCGCGATTCGGCCAAAGACATGGGTTGTCATCATGCACAGGGATGCCCGGCCGCGCACCTTTTCGCCAAACGGGCAACGCGAGGCGACCAGCCGGATTTCATCCGCGTCGGCCGACACGACAGAGAAGTGCCCGCCAATCCGCGCCTTGAGGTCGCAAAGGATCGCGCCGATGGCCTCGGGATCGTCTGGCAGGGCGCCGTCGGCGTCCCTGTAGCGCCTTGAGATGTCGCGCCCGATATCCTGCCCCACCTGCGCGATGAACCAGGACGACTCCTCCAGGCCGACCATCTCTTCGATGCGGCCCGACAGGCTTGTGATCATGTCCGACATGAAACACGCGGCATTCAGCGTGTCTGTCGCCGGAACCCGTTCCGTCCGTTGTGCCATCGCATGCATGCCTCGATATTTGGGGGCACGCTGCGTCAAGGAGGTTAATTTACGGTAAAGGTTCTTGACGAAAGGTTAGCGGGGCGCCGTCTGCGCCCCGCCCTGTCCGTGACCTCAGCCAACGTCCTTGTAGCTGATTTCCTTGACATCCTTGCCGGTCTTGCCGCGCCGGATCAGCAGCCGGTTGAGCGCGTTCACATACGCGCGAGCAGACGCCACGACCGTGTCTGTATCCGCCGACTGGCCGGTGGCGATCATGCCGTCCTCTTCCAGCCGGACGCTCACCGTGGCCTGTGCGTCCGTTCCCTCGGTCACGGCGTGCACCTGGTAGAGTTGCAGCCGTGCGCTGTTTGGATGCAGCATCCGAACCGCCTTGAATGTCGCGTCGACCGGGCCGTCGCCCTGGCAGGTGGCCGAGACCTCCTTGCCGTCGATCTCCATCTCCAGCTCGGCCGTGGCGGGGCCGCCGGTGCCGCAGACCACGCGCAGGTTCACCAGTTGCAGCCGGTCCTCGCCGTCGGCGGTGGCCGTGACAAGGGCGAGGATGTCGTCGTCGAAGACCTCCTTCTTGCGGTCGGCCAGTTCCTTGAACCGCACGAAGATGTCCTTGAGCTGGTTGTCGCCCACCTCGACGCCGAGATCCTTCAGCTTGGCGCGCAGTGCGGCGCGGCCCGAATGCTTGCCCAGCGGAAGGGACGTTCCCGAGAGGCCGACGTCCTCGGGGCGCATGATCTCGAACGTCTCCTTGTTCTTGAGCATGCCGTCCTGGTGGATGCCGGATTCATGCGCAAAGGCGTTCTTGCCCACGATGGCCTTGTTGAACTGCACCGGAAAGCCCGACACGGTCGCCACGCGGCGCGAGATGTGCATGATCTTCTTCGTGTCGACCTGGGTGTAAAACGGCATGATGTCGCCGCGCACGCGCAGGGCCATCACGACCTCTTCCAGCGCGGTGTTTCCTGCGCGCTCGCCCAGGCCGTTGATCGTGCATTCGATCTGCCGCGCGCCACCCGCGACAGCAGCCAGCGCGTTCGCCGTCGCCATGCCCAGGTCGTTGTGGCAATGGGTGGCGAAGATAACCGCATCGGCGCCCGGCACCGTCTCGATCAGGCGGCGGATCAGGTCGGCGGATTCCACCGGCGCGGTGTAGCCCACCGTATCGGGGATGTTGATCGTGGTGGCGCCCGCCTTGATCGCGATTTCCACCACGCGGCACAGGTAATCCCACTCGGTCCGCGTTGCGTCCATCGGCGACCATTGCACGTTGTCGCAAAGGTTGCGGGCATGCGTCACGGTCTGCTCGATGCGCTCGGCCATCTGATCCATCGTCAGGTTCGGAATGGCGCGGTGCAGCGGCGAGGTGCCGATGAAGGTGTGGATGCGCGGTCGCTCGGCGTGTCTCACCGCCTCCCAGCAGCGGTCGATGTCGGGGAATTGCGCGCGGGCGAGGCCGCAGATCACCGCGTTCTTCGACCGCTTGGCGATCTCGGACACGGCGCGGAAATCGCCCTCGGAGGCGATGGGAAAGCCCGCCTCGATGATGTCGACGCCCATGTCGTCGAGCAGCTCGGCGATTTCCAGCTTTTCGGCATGGGTCATGGTCGCGCCGGGCGACTGTTCGCCATCGCGAAGCGTGGTGTCGAAAATGAGGACGCGGTCCTTGCCCTCGGTCGCGGGTGTCTTCTGGTCGGTCATTGGAATTCTCTCTGTCTTCTCTTGGGTCCGGTATCGGCGCGCAACAAGCCTCCTCTGAGCGGTCGCGCCGTGACGGCCGCGCTCAGAGGCGGATTAGGAGAAGACGCAGCCCAAGCGCAAGCGGCGCGTGAACGCGCGGCACAGCGGGGATATGGGCAATCATGGTCATGTCGCGCACTATACGCGCGGATGAACAAATGAAAAGGCGGGAATTCACCGATCCGCCCGCTTTCGCTTTGCTCGGCGTGCCGGCTGTAGCATAGTCGTGGAAAACGACGGGCAGACCGATGATCCGCAGGCTTCTTTGCATTCTCGCCATGCTGGCGCTGCCCTGTGCTGCGCTTGCCGAACGCGACTCGCTGAAACTTTACGTCTTCGGCAACTCGTTGCTGAACCATCTCGACGAGCAGGCCGACCACACCAACGTGCCACATTGGCTGCACCAGATGGCACGGGCCGAAGGTCGCGACTTTGCCCTGGACGGGCAATGGGGGTTTCCGCGCGGCTTTGCCGACGGGCTGCCGCCGCGCGCGAACTGGTCCTTTCCCGGCGTGCCGGGCGTCTGGTCGCCGGATCGCGGCCGCTTTGGCGAAGCCGGGTTCGACACGGTCCTGATCGCGACCGAAAACTTCATCCAGTATCAGCCCGCCGACCGGCCTTATGACGGCGACAACCCGACGGGGGAAAGCCCGCTGGGCGCGCTGTTGCGGCTGACCGACTGGGTGCAGGCGCAAAGCCCGGGTTCCGAGATCGTGCTGTATGAGGGCTGGTCGGCGATGGACGGGATCGTGCGCCAGTTCCCCCCGACAGAGGAAGAGTTCGCACGGTATCACGCGGTGAACGCCGGGGCACTGCACGACTGGTACGGCGACCTGCTGGACCGTCTTGTCGTCGAAAGGCCGGGCCTGGGGGTGCGGCTGATCCCGGTGGCGCAGGTCATGGCGGTGCTGATGCAGGAGGGCGGCCTGCTGGCCAATGTGCCCGCGCAGGCGCTGTTCACCGACGACGCGCCGCACGGGACAGAAACGCTGTATCTGATCGCGGCAGCGATCACCTATGTCGGCCTGTTCGACGCGCCGCCTCCCGCCGACTGGCGCCCGCCCGCCACGCTGCATCCCTCGGTGGTGTCGCAGTGGGGGGCACTGTCGCTGGCCATCTGGCAGGCGATGCCCCGGCAGACCGCGGCCACGACCCAGGCCACGTCCGAGGCCGAGACGCCCGCCGAAACGGTCACGATCCTGCCCGAGCGACAGCCGGTGATGCTGCCGCCCTCCGGCATGCGGCCCGAGGGGGCGCCTGCGCTGGGCATGGGTCTGAACGGGCTGGCCGACTGGTCGACGCAATATCCCTTCATCGACCTGATGAAGAGCGCGCGCGATTGGGTCGGGCACCTGCCCGGCCGCTGGGGTGGCGTGTCGTCCGAGGAATTGCGCGCCGGTGGCAACCTCGACGAAAATGGCTGGCCCGTGTCGATCCCCGAAGGCGTCGAGCGCCTCGAATCCGTCCTGCTGACCGACATGCCCGAGGACGCCGCCTATCTGCGCGGCGACTATGTCATGCTTTACGACGGGCAGGCCGAGTTCACGCTGACCGGCCGCGCCAAGCGGGTGCGGTATGAACCGGGCCGCGCCACCTTTTTCTACGAACCGGGTCCGGGCCTGGTGGGCGTGTCGATCTCGGCCATTCCGGCCGACGACCCGATGCGCAACATCCGGATCGTGCGCGAGGATCACCTGCCGCTCTACGAGGTCGAGGCGCTGTTCAACCCTCTCTGGCTGGAGACGGTGCAGGACATGCGCGTGCTGCGCTTCATGGACTGGATGATGACCAATGGCTCTCCGGTGCAGACATGGGAGGATCGCCCCCGCCTGACCGACGCGACCTGGACGACCTGGGGCGTCCCGCTGGAAGTGATGATCGAGCTGGCCAACACGGTCGGCGCCGATCCGTGGTTCACCCTGCCGCACATGGCGGATGACGACTATGTCCGCCGCTTCGCCGAGACGGTGAAGGCAGGGCTGAACCCCCGGCTGAAGGCGCATGTGGAATATTCCAACGAGGTATGGAACCGGATCTTTCCGCAGGCCGAATGGGCCGCCGCGCAGGCCGAGGCGCGATGGGGCGAGTCGGACACTGGCTGGGCGCAATTCTATGGCCTGCGCGCGGCACAGGTCATGGATACCTGGACCGAGGTCTATGGCCCCGAGGCGGATGATCGGCTGCTGCGCGTCGTGGCGACCCAGACCGGCTGGCCGGGGCTGGAAGAGTCGATCCTGCTGGCACCGCTGGCCTTCCTGCAACTCGGCCGCCCGCCGCAGGACAGTTTCGACGCCTATGCCGTAACCGGCTATTTCGGCTACGAGATGGGCGGAGACGAGGCCGCCGCGCAGGTCGATGCCTGGCTGGCCGCGTCCGAGGCGGTGGCAGAGGCGGCAGGGCAGGCAACGGGCCTGCGCCGCGTCGCGCTGCGCGAATACGTCCGCGCCAACCGGTTCGACGCGGCCATCGCGCCGATGGCGCAGGCGCTGGAAGAGGGCAGCCTGAACCGGCTGGTGTCAGAGGTCTTTCCCTATCACGCGGG
This sequence comes from Thetidibacter halocola, assembly GCF_018224955.1. GTDB lineage: Bacteria > Pseudomonadota > Alphaproteobacteria > Rhodobacterales > Rhodobacteraceae > Thetidibacter > Thetidibacter halocola. The sequence continues at coordinate 55,398 of NZ_JAGTUU010000002.1, read as the reverse complement.
CGTCGCCCGGCGCGCGGGACTGCGGCTGATCATGTACGAGGGTGGCACGCACCTGGTGGCGCCGGGTGCGCGGAACCAGGACGAGCGCCTGACCGATTTCCTTGCGGCCTTCAGCTATACGCCCGAGATGGCCCGGCTGTATGAAATCCTGCTGGGCGGCTGGGCGCAGGCTGGCGGCACGCTGTTCACCGCTTTCGTCGACGTGGCGCCCGCGACGCGCTGGGGCAGCTGGGGCGCGAAACGGCACCTGGCGGACGAGAATCCGCGCTGGGACATACTGGCGGCGTTCAACGCGACGGGCCCCAACGACTGGGAACTGCGCGACGCCGGGGCCTTTGCCCAGGGGCTCGTCCGCATCGGCGGGGGGCAGCCTCTACAGGGGACCGACTGGGCGGATGTCCTGATCGGCGGGCTTGGCGATGACGTTCTGGTGTCGGGTGGCGGCAACGACCGGCTGCATGGCGGGCCGGGGTCGGATCGCGCGGTTCTGCCGGGCTCGCGTGGCGACTATGCATTCGAGCGTGACGGAGCGCTGCTGCGGGCCGTCGGATCGCAAGGCACGGTGGTGCTGCGCGCCGTGGAGGAAGTGCTGTTCGCGGCCCAGCCCGACAGCCCGGTTCCCGCCGACACGCTTTAATCCCGAGTGGCCGCGATGGCCTCGGCCAGAGTCTCGGCGCCCAGGGCAGATCGGAAATGCGCCTCGACATGGGCGCGCCCTGCCTCGGCATAGCGGCGCAGGCGCGCGGGGTCTCCGGCAAGGTCGCGGATCGTGCGGGCCAGCGTGGCGGGGTTCTGCGGCGGCACGAGGATGCCGGTGCGCCCGTCCTCGATCAGCTCGGGCACGCCGCCTGCCTCTGTGCCGATCACCGGCACGCCCATCGCCATCGCCTCCATGTAGGCGACGCCCAGCGGTTCGTGCCACGAGGCAAGGACGAACAGGTGCGCCTCGGCCAGCTTGTCTTTGACCGCGCCCGCGTCGATCGCGCCCAGCAGGCGCACATGATCCTGAAGGTGCAGGCGTTTCAGGTGCGCCTCCAGTTCGGCGCGATAGCCGGTGCCGCCGGCATCATCCTCTCCGGCGATTTCCAGCCGCACGTCCACGCCCTGGTCCAGAAGTTGCCGGACGGCGCTCATCAGGTCCTGGTGGCCTTTCACGATGTTCAGCCGCCCGCAGGAGAAGATGCGCAGCGGCCGGCCCTTTTCCGGCGGGGCATAGGGCGTGTCGCGGCGCAGGCTGTCGGTGTCGACGCCCATCGGGCGCACGATCACCCGGTCGGGCAGCGATCCGGCCAGGGCCTGCTGCACCTCGCCTTCCAGCTTGCGGGTGATGACGGTGGCAAAGGCGGCATGGCGCCACTTGAACCGCTGGCCGGGGCCGTAATCGGACAGCGGGCCGTGCAGAGTCAGCGAATAGGGCGGGCCGCCCATCTGCCGCGCAAAGGCGGCGATCAGCGCCGCGCGCCCGCAACTGTGGACATGGATGTGGTCCAGCCGCTCGTCGACGGACAGCGAATAGAGATCCTGCGCCGCACCCAGCGATACCGGCGCGTCCCGCCACAACCCGTCGCGCAGCATCCACAGCAGCAGGCCGCGCGGCAGCAGGCGGGCCGTGCCGCCCAGGATCTTGCCCGGCGCCAGCGCGTCCAGGTAATGCGTCCGCTCCATCGCGATGTCCGACCAGTCATGCGCGATCAGCCCGCGGGGCGGGCGGCGGGTCGAGATAACGCGCACCTCATGGCCAAGCGACTCCAGCGCGCGGATCTCGCGCCAGAAGAAAATATGGGTCTGTCCCGGGAATTGCGGGACGACATATCCGATCCGCAAGGGACGAGTCACGGCAGCGACAGCCTTCGGGGCTTGGGGTTCCAGGCACTCTCTGTAAGAATGTTTTCCGGGTTTTCATTCTTTGGCCATAGTTAACTGAAATCAGCGCGCCGGGGCGGCTGTGAAAAGCGGCGAGTGTGGCTCTGGTGAAACGGCCATGCGGATCGCGCTTGGGATAGGGACATGACGCTGGTTTCCGTGATCGTTCCGGCAAGCAACGAGGCGGCGCTGATCGGGCGCTGTCTGGATGCGCTGGCCGCGTCGCGCTGGCCGCGTTGCGAGACCGTGCAGGTCGTGGTCGTGGCTAACGGATGCCGCGACGATACCGCCGGCATTGCGCGCGGCCGGGCGGATGCGATCGGGGCTCGGGGCTGGCGGCTGGACGTGATCGAACGGGCCGAGGGCGGCAAACTGGCGGCGCTGAATGCAGGCGATGCCGCCGCGACGGGCCCGATCCGGGTCTACCTGGATGCCGATGTCACCGTCTCGCCCGACCTTCTGGCCGGGATCGCCGATGCGCTGGACACCGATGCGCCACGCTATGCCAGCGGACGGGTGAGGATCACCGCGCGGGGCGTGGTCGCGCGGGCCTATGCGCGGATCTGGCGGCAGGTGCCCTTCATGGTGCAGGGGGTGCCGGGCTGCGGCGTGTTCGCCGTGAACGCGGCCGGGCGCGCACGCTGGGGCGCCTTTCCTGACATCATCGCCGACGACCTGTTCGTGCGGCTCAGTTTCACTCCGGCAGAGCGTGTCGGCGTGCCACAGTCCTATGACTGGCCCATCGCCGAGGACCTGCCCGCGCTGATCCGCGTGCGGCGGCGGCAGGATGCGGGCGTCGACGAGATCGCGCGCCGCTTTCCCGCGTTGATGGCGAACGAAGACAAGATGCCCTTTCCCGTCAAGCGCAAGTTGCGCCTTGCGCTGCGCGATCCCCTGGGCTTTGCCGTCTACGCGACGGTGGCGCTGGCCTCGCGGCTGACGCGGCACCACGCCCAGGGCTGGAGTCGGGGACGATGAGCGCGCTGACCGACCGCCTGCGGGGCTCTTCGCTGTCGGCGCGGGCGCTGCGCTCGGTCCTGCTGACGGTGGGCGGGTTCGGCTTTGCCCAGGTGATCCGGCTGGCGTCGAACCTGGTCCTGACGCGGCTGCTGTTTCCCGAGGCGTTCGGCCTGATGGCGCTGGTCATGGTCTTTCTCGTGGGGTTGGGTCAGTTTTCGGATGTCGGCGTGACGCCCGCGATCCTGCAATCCAGACGCGGCGACGACCCTGCGTTCCTGAACACCGCCTGGACGATCCAGGTGATGCGGGGTTTCGGCCTGTGGCTGGTGGCCTGCGGCGTGGCCTGGCCGCTGGCCTGGTTCTACGACGAGCCGCAACTGGCACAGATCCTGCCCGTCGCCGCGCTGACCCTGCTGATCGCAGGGTTCAAGCCGACGCGGATGGACACTGCCAACCGGCACCTGTTGTTGGGCCGGGTGACGGTGATCGACATGGCGGTGCAGATCGTCGGCGTGATTGCCGCGATCGGCCTGGCCTGGGCCACGGGGTCTGTCTGGGCGCTGGTGATCTCGGGCATCGTCGGCGGCATCGCCGAGGTCGCGGTCAACTGGCGCTTCCTGCCCGGAGAGGCGAACCGACTGCGCTGGGAACGCGCGGCCGCGCGCGAATTGATGCATTTCGGAAAATGGGTGTTCCTCGCCACCATCGCCGGTTTTTTCTATTCCCAGGCGGACAAGATCGTGCTGGGCAAGTGGCTGCCACTGGACGTGTTCGGCATCTACAACATCGGCTTCTTCCTGGCGTCTTTCCCGTTGCTGCTGGGCAGCATGGTCACGCGCAAGATCCTGATCCCGATCTACCGCGAAACGCCACCCGCAGCCTCTGCCAGCAGCTTCGCCGCGCTGCGCCGGATGCGCTTTGCGGTGACGGCGGGACTCATGGCGCTGGTGACCCTGTTCGGCTGTCTCGGGGTCTGGCTGGTCGACCTGATGTATGACCCGCGCTATGCGCTGGCGGGCGGGGTCGTGACGGTGCTCGCCTGCGCGCAGATGCCAGCCCTCATCGTGCTGACATATGATCCCTCGGCCCTCGCAGCGGGGGAATCGCGTCGCTATTTCTTCCTGATCGCGGCACGGGCGGGCTTGATGATTGTCTGCCTGGTCGCCGGGCTGCACACGGCCGGCCTGCTGGGGGCACTGATCGGGCAGGGCATGGCCTTTCTGCTTGCCTATCCGCTGGCTGTGCGGCTGGCGCGGCGCATGGGGGCCTGGGATCCGCTGCATGACGCGCTGTTCGCGGGTCTCGCCGGACTGGCGGTCGCACTGGCCCTGTCGCTGAACTGGCCATCGGTCGCTGCCCTGGCCATGGGCAACGGCTTCTGAACGGGTTCGGTCTATGACCGGGACATTCCGGTTCGATTCGGGCATTGTTTCCGACGCGAAGCCGTTCGCATGGGGCGTCGACCGGCAGCAGGCGGTGAAAGACGTGGAAAACCAAAAAAACGCCGCATTTTTTTGGCACTTGGTGGTCTTCATGGGACCACGGATGGGGCGAGGGGACGGTTCGTGACGGACGAGGCGCCAGGCGCAATGGCAGACACTGACATCGCCGTCGTCGGCATGGCGGCGCATCTGCCGGGTGCCGCCGATATCGATGCCTATTGGCGCAACCTGCGCGATGGCGTGTCCTCGATCCGCCGCCTGTCCGAGGACGACCTGCGCGCGGCCGGAGAGGATCCGGGCCTGATGCGCCACCGCGACTACGTGCCCTTCGCCGCGCCGCTGGACGGGTACGAGATGTTCGATGCCGAGTTCTTCGGCCTGTCGCCGAAAGAGGCGGCGATCATGGACCCACAGCATCGCCAGTTCCTCGAAACCGCGTGGGCGGCGATGGAGAACGCGGGCCACGTCCCCGAGACTTTCGGCGGGCCCATCGGTGTGTTCGCCGGCTGCGGCATGGGCAGCTATTTCTACTTCAACGTCTGCTCGAACCCCGACCTGGTCGAGAACACTGGCATGTTCCTGCTGCGCCATACTGGCAACGACAAGGATTTCATGACGACGCGGCTCAGCCATGTGCTGAACCTGACCGGCCCATCAATCAACCTGCAGACGGCCTGTTCCACCTCGCTGGTGGCCACGCATTATGCCGCACAGGCGCTGCTGAACGGCGAATGCGACATGGCGCTGGCGGGGGGCGTGACGATCGAGCTGCCGCAGGGTCGTGGATACCTTTACAAGGAGAACGAGATCCTGTCGCCCGACGGCCAGTGTCACGCCTTCGACCATCGGGCCAAGGGCACGGTCTTCGGTTCCGGCGTGGGCGTGGTGGTGCTGCGGCGGATGGCGGATGCCGTCGCTGACGGCGACCACATCTGGGCCGTCATCAAGGGCAGCGCGGTCAACAACGATGGCGCGCAGAAGGCGGGCTATCTCGCGCCGTCGGTCGACGGGCAGGCGCAGGCCGTCGCCGAGGCGCAGGCCGTCGCGGGCATCACCGCCGACACGGTGGATTACGTCGAGTGCCACGGCACCGGCACCTACCTGGGCGACCCGATCGAGGTGGCGGCGCTGACTCAGGCCTTCCGCGAGACATCGGACCGAACGGGCCATTGCCGCATCGGGTCGGTCAAGACCAACATCGGCCACCTCGACACCGCCGCCGGTGTGGCGAGCCTGATCAAGGCCAGCCTTGCCCTGCATCACCGCCAGATGCCGCCCTCTCTGGGGTTCGAGGCGCCCAATCCGGCCATCGACTTCGAAACTTCGCCGTTCCGCGTGAACGACCGGCTGACGGACTGGCCGCGCGGGGCGCATCCGCGCCGGGCGGGGGTGAACTCGCTGGGCGTGGGTGGCACGAATGCCCATGTGGTTCTGGAGGAGGCACCCGATCGCGGCGCCTCGGGCCAGAGCGACTGGCCCTTCCAGATCCTGACCGTTTCCGCCCGTAACAAGACCGCGCTGGAGGAGAACGCCGCAAGGCTGGCCCGACACCTGCGCGCTCATCCCGAACAGCCGCTGGCGGACGTGGCATGGACGCTGAAGGAGGGGCGCCGCGCCTTTGACCGGCGCATGGTCGTGGTGGCCGAAACCCACGACGAGGTTGCGCGCCTGCTGGACTCCGGCGATCCCCGGCGGGTGCATGTGCACACTGCGCTGGACCGGCCGGATTGCGTGTTCATGTTCCCCGGCGGTGGCGCGCAATATGCCGGGATGGCCCGAGACCTGTACGAGACAGAGCCGGTCTTTGCCGACTGGATGGATCGCGGTCTGGCGCATCTGGCGACGCTGACCGATGCCGACATCCGCGCGCTGTGGCTGGCCGAGGCGGACACGGCCGAGGCCGACCGCGCCCTGCAAAGGCCAAGCCTGCAACTGCCGCTGATCCTGATCGTGGAATACGCGCTGGCGCAAATGTGGATGGGTTGGGGCATCCGGCCTGCCGCGCTGACCGGGCATTCCATGGGCGAGAATACGGCGGCCTGCCTCGCGGGGATCATGTCCTTCGAGGATTGCATCGGGCTGGTGCATCTGCGTGGCTCTCTGTTCGATGAAGTGCCGGCGGGCGGTATGCTGTCGGTCGCCCTGCCTGCCGACGACCTGCGGCCACGTCTGGGTGATGACCTGGACCTTGGCGCGGTGAACGCGCCGGCGCTGTCCGTCGCCTCTGGTTCACAGGCGGCCCTCGACGATCTGGAGTCGCGGCTGCAGGCAGAGGGTATCGACTGCCAGCGTATCGCCATCGACATCGCCGCGCATAGCCGGATGCTGGAGCCGATCCTCGACCGGTTCCGCGCCTACCTGCGCGCCATCCCGCTGAACCCGCCGCAGCTGCCATTGACCTCGAACCGCACCGGCGCGCTGATGACGGCCGAACAGGCGACCGACCCGGAGTATTGGGTCGAGCATCTGCGCGGCACGGTGCATTTCGCCGATTGCCTCGGTGCGCTGGCCGCGCCCAACCGCGTCTTCCTCGAGGTCGGGCCGGGCCGGGCGCTGGCCTCGCTGGCGCGCCAGCATCCGGGCATCGCGGCGAACCAGGTCCTGTCCTCGCTGCGTCACCGCGACGACTCCATTGCCGACGACAAGCACCTGCTCGAGGTGCTGGGTCGCCTCTCGGCGCTGGGGGTCGCAATCGACTGGGTGCAGATCTGGGGAGACGCACCGCGCCACCGTGTGCCGCTGCCGACCTACGCGTTCCAGCGCGCGCCCTATTTCATCGCGCCGGGCAAGGCCACGGCTGAGCAGCCCTCCTACCTGACCCGCCTTGACGACCTGACCCAATGGGGGTGGAAGCCGGTCTGGCGACCGCGCTCCGCCCTGGTCGAGGTCGACGTGGCCGGAGGGCTTGCGGATGCGTCGCCGCAGACATGGCTATTCTTTGCAGATGCGACCGGGATTGCGGCGCGCGCGTCGGATCGCCTGACAAAGGCGGGGCATCGGGTGGTCACCGTCACGCCCGGCGACAGTTTCGCCCGGCTGCATGGGGACCGCTATCTCCTGGCCCCCGAGCGGGGGCGCGAAGGCTATGACCAACTGGTGCAGGATCTTGCGGCACGCGGGATGCTGCCCGACCGGATCGGGCATTTCTGGCTGCTGACCGGGGATGAGGGGCATCGCCCCGGGTCCAGCTTTTTCCATCGCTTGCAGGAACACGGGTTCTACTCGCTGCTGTTCCTCGCGCAGGCGCTGGGGGACGAGGCGCGGCAGGCCCCGCTGCCGATCACCGTCGTCACCAACGGCGCCGCTCGCCTGCGGGACGAGGCGCTGCCCTACCCGGCCAAGGCCACCATCGCCGGTCCGGCCCGTGTGATACCGCGCGAGATGCCGGGGCTGCATGTTGCGACGCTGGACGTGGAATTACCGGTCGCGCCCGAGGCGGGCGTTTTCGGCCTAGCCCGCGCGCAGATCGCGCAGGATGCCGCGCTGGACGCGCTGGCGCTGCGCGTGCTGGAGGATCTGCTGTCGGACCCCGGAGACCGCATCGCCGCCCTGCGTGGCGGGCGACGTTTTGAATGCGCGATGCGACCCGTGCCGCTTGAGGCGTCTGTTCCAGAGGCCGCGCAGGACGAGGTCGTTCTCATCACCGGCGGTTTTGGCGGGATCGGCCTGACGCTGGGCCGCGACCTGGCCTCGCGGGGGACGAAACTGATCCTGCTGGCGCGCAAGGCACTGCCAGACCGTGCCGACTGGCCCGACCACCTGCGCCGCCACGCGCCCAAAGATCCGGTCTCGCGCCGCATCCGTGCTGTGCAGGCGCTGGAAGAGGCGGGGGCAGAGGTCATGGTCGCTGCCGCCGACGTCTGCAACCTGACCGCGATGCAGCGGGTCAAGGAACAGGCCGAGGCGCGGTTCGGCCCGATCACCGGAGTCATCCACGGCGCCGGCGTCATCGCCGATGCGCCGCTGGCGACGAAGTCGCCGTCGAGCATCGAGGACGTGTTCACGCCCAAGATCCATGGAGCCGAGGTGCTGGGCCGGCTGTTCCCGGATGGCGCGCTGCGCTGGATGGCGCTGTTCGCCTCATCCTCGACCGTCACGGCGCCTGCGGGACAGGTGGATTACGTCGCTGCCAACGAATTCCTGAACGCCTTTGCGCAGTCCCGCGCGGGCGGCAAGACCCGCGTCACCGCGATCAACTGGGGCATCTGGGCCGAGGTTGGCATGGCGGCCGAAGCCGTGGCCGCCCGCACCGGCGACCATGCGAGGACACCCGAGACGCCCGTGGACCTGCCGCTGCTGGACCGGGCCGGGTTCGACGCGCAGGGCAACCGGGTGTTCCACACAAGCCTGTCCGAGAAGGACTGGATCATCGACGAACACCGCACCCGCGCGGGCGACGCCTTGCTGCCGGGCACGGGTTACCTGACCTTGGCCGCCCATGCCTTGCGCGCGCATGGCGAAACCGGCGGGTTCGAGATCCGCGACCTGGATTTCCTGCGCCCGCTGCGCGTCTCCGGCGGGGTGCGCGATGTGCGCCTGCGGCTGGCCCGGACGCAGCGCGGTTACGGGTTCGACGTGCTCGCGTACGCCACGCTGAACGGCCGGCACGGTTTTGCCCCGACCGCTCAGGGCGCGATCAGCCTTCTGCCGATGCAGCGGCCAGAGACGCTGGACCTGTCCGCGATCCGCGCCCGCTGCGGCGCGCCGACTGTCGCACCGAGCGGCAAGCTGACCGCGGCGCAGGCGGTGATGATGCGTTTTGGCCCGCGTTGGCAGGTCTTGGACAGCCGCGCGCTGGGCGAGGGTGAGGGGATCGCAGACCTGTCCCTGCCCCCCGAGGCGGCGGATGACGGATGCCTGCTGCATCCCGCGCTGCTGGACATCGCGACGGGTTGGGCCATGGAGTTGATCGCCGGCTGGCAACCGACGCATCTCTGGGCTCCGGTGCGCTATGGCAGGGTGCGGGTGCATGCCGAGCTGCCCGACCGTATTGTCAGCTGGGTCCGCAACGCCGCCGACAACCGGGCCGACGCCGAGACCGCCAGTTTCGACGTGACTCTTTGCGCGCCGGACGGGACGGTATTGGTCGAGGTGTCAGGCTTCACCATCCGCAAGCTTGCCTCGGCGGATATCCTCAAGGCGGCGCCCCGCCTGACCGTCGCCGAGATGGAATTCGACGAGACCGACGCGCCGCACCCCCTGTCGCCCGCCGAGGAACGGCTGGCGCATAACCTCGGCCAGGGCATCCGCCCCGACGAGGGGGCAGAGGCGTTCCGCCGGGCGATGGCGCTGGGCCTGCCGCAGGTGGTGGTGTCCTCGCTGGATCTCGACGCCCTGACGGCGCAGGCCGCGGCATCGACCGACAAGGCCAAGGGGCAGAGCTTCGACCGCCCGCAACTAGACTCGGATTACGTCGCGCCCGAGGGCGAGATCGAGACCACGCTTGCCGGATTCTGGCAAGAGCTTCTGGGCGTGTCCAACGTCGGCGCGGGGGACAGTTTCTTTGACCTCGGCGGTCACAGCCTGATCGCCGTTCGGCTCTTTTCAAAGGTCAAGAAGGCTTTCCGCGTCGATTTCCCGATTTCCGTGTTGTTCGAGGCGCCGACCATCCGCGCCTGCGCCGCGCTGATCGCCGAGCGGACGGGCCATGTCGAGGCAGCACCCTCCGATGCGCCGCAGGCCCCGAAGCGCCGTTTCCGGTATCTGGTCGCCATGCATGACGGCGATGGCGGGCCGCGCCGCCCCTTCTTTCTGGTCGCGGGAATGTTCGGCAACGTGCTGAACCTGCGGCACCTGGCGCATCTGCTGGGCGCGGACCGGCCCTTTTACGGCTTGCAGGCGCGGGGACTTCTGGGGGGCGAGGCGCCGCACGAAACGATCGAGGAGGCCGCGCGCGACTATATCTCCGAGATCCGGCAGGTGCAGCCGCACGGCCCCTACATGGTTGGCGGATTCTCGGGTGGCGGGATCACCGCCTGGGAAATCGCTCGTCAGCTCGAGGCGGTGGGAGAGGTCGTTTCCTTCGTCGTCCTGCTGGATACGCCCCTGCCGCAGCGCCGACCCCTGTTGCGGCGCGACCGGCTGGTGATCCAGTGGCACCAGGCGCGCGAAAAGGGGCTGTTCTATCCCCTGATCTGGGCGCGCAACCGCATTGCGTGGGAAATCGCGCGCCGCCGCGACACCGGTCGGACCGAGGCCGAGGGCGCCTTCCACAACGCCGAGATTGAGGCAGCCTTCTATCGGGCGATATCTACATACAAGATGCATGCAAGAACGGGGTCGCTGGTTCTGTATCGCCCGCCCCTGGTCGGCAAGTGGCGTGTGTCGGGCGGGGCGCTGGTGAATTCCGAGCGGACCTATGTCACGCCTGACAACGACTGGGGTCTGGTCGCGCCGCAGGTTCAGGTGCACGAGGTTCCCGGCGACCATGACAGCATGGTGCTGGAGCCGAATGTCCGTGTCCTGGCCGCCCTGATGCGCGAGGCCATCGAGACGGCCGACGACGAAACCGACGGGCGTGGCCAGGTCGTGCCCTTCCCCGGACACGCGGCGGAATAGGTCATGGCCCGGATCCTTGTCGTCCTGCTCAACTGGCGCACCGCCGACATGACCCTGCGGGCGGCGCAGGCGGCGCGCAAGGCGATGCGCGGGCTGGATGCGGAACTGGTGATCGTCGACAACGATTCCTGCGACGGGTCGGAAGAGAGCCTTCGCAAGGCGACTGCAGACTGGCCCGAAACGCGCGTGATCCAGTCGGGGCACAATGGCGGCTTTGGTGCCGGGAACAACGTGGGTATCCGGGCGGGGATGTCCAACGGCACGCGCCCCGATTATCTTTATATCTTGAATTCAGATGCCTTCCCCGCACCGGACGCGATCCGGCACTTGGCCGAGCACCTGGATGCAAACCCCGAGACCGGTTTCGCCGGAAGCTATATCCACGGCGAGGCTGGCGAGCCACATATGACCGCCTTCCGCTTTCCCTCGGCCTGGTCGGAACTCGAGGGCGCGGCGCGTTTCGGCCCGATCTCGCGGCTGTTGCGGCAAAAGGCGGTGCCGCTTGGCCTGCCCGAGGCGACATGCCGGGTCGACTGGCTGGCGGGGGCCTCGATGATGATGCGGCAATCGGTGCTGGACGAGATCGGGCTCTTCGACGAGGGCTTCTTTCTCTATTTCGAGGAAACCGACCTGTGCCTGCGCGCCTCTCGCGCCGGTCATCAGACGCATTACGTCCGCGACAGCGTGGTGATGCATATCGGCTCCGTCTCGACCGGGATGGGGCGCTGGCCGCGCATTCCCGGGTTCTGGCTGGACAGCCGCTGGCGCTATTTCGCCGGGAACCACGGTCGGCCCTATGCCGCGCTGGCGACGCTGGCGCATGTGACGGGCGGGCTGCTGTGGCGGTTGCGCCGCGTGGTGCAGCGCAAGCCCCGGCTGGATCCACCGCATTTCCTGCGCGACCTGATCCTGCATGACCTAAAGGCGCTGGTGCGTCCCCTGCCGGGATCGCCGCGGGCGGACCAACCCGCAGACCGCGCCACGATCGAGGCCCGAGTGGAGTGAACGACATGGCCTTTACCTCTGTGCTGATCGGCGACGAATCCCTGCTCGTGCAATGCGCCGAACTGGCGCTGGCGCGGGGCAACGGCGTCGCGGCGGTGGTCACGCGCAACCCGCAAGTGGCCGACTGGGCGCGGTGTGGTGGCCTGCGTGTCGAGGCACCGGGGCGTGACCTGCCACAGCGGCTGGCTGGTGTGTCGTTTGACTGGCTTCTGTCCATCGCCAATCTCTCGATCATTGCCGACGACGTGCTGGCCCTGCCCGCGAAGGGTGCGGTCAATTTCCATGACGGCCCGCTGCCGCGCCATGCCGGGCTGAACGCGCCGGTCTGGGCGCTGATCGCGGGCGAGGCGCAGCACGGAATCGCCTGGCACCTGATCGAGGGCGGCGTGGACGAGGGCGACCTTCTGGTGACACGCGCCTTCGACATAACCGGCAGCGACACCGCGCTGACCCTGAACGCCAAGGCCTATGCCGCCGCGATCGACAGCTTTCCGGCGCTGCTGGACCAACTGGAACGCGGCGTTCTGCACCCTGTGCCGCAAGACCTGTCGCGGCGCAGCTATCACGCCCGCGACGACCGGCCCGCGGGCCACGGCGTGCTGGATTTCACCCGTCCCGCCGCCGAGCTGGAGCGGTTGGTGCGCGCACTGGATCACGGCACCTGGCGCAACCCGCTGGCGGTGCCCAAGCTCTGGGTGCGTGGGGCACTGTTGGCCGTGGGCCGGGCACGGATCGTCGAAAGCCACGCCGCGCCGGGGACGGTGCTGGAGGGCTCGGGCGATACGCTGACTGTGGCCTGCGGCGCGCAGGCGCTGGTTCTGTCGGGGCTGCGGCGGCTGGACGGCACGGCGGTCAAGGTGGCGAACCTGGCAGTGGCGGGAGACGTGCTGACCACGCCGGACCTGGCCGCGCTGGACAGGATTGTTGCTCAGGTCGCGCGGTTCGAGGATCACTGGCGACGCAGACTGGCCAGGGTGCAACCCGTGACGCTACCAGGCTTGCGCGGGGGCGCACCGCAGGTGCATGCGCGCCCTCTGGCGATCCCGGCAGACCGACTGGCGGGCGCGGTTGCCGCTCTGGCTTGGCAGATGGGGACGGGCGGAACGCTCGCCTGCGCCGATGCCGCGCTGGCGGGACTGGCGCGCTCTGGCCTCGTTCTACCCTGGCGGCCGGTGTCGACGGCCGAGGCTGGCGACATGGACGCCGCCGGTGCCGCGTTGACCGCCGACTGGACCGAGGCGCGCGGCAAGGGGGCGATCCTTGCCGATCTGTCCCTGCGTGACCCGGCGCTGACGCTGGCGCAACCGGACCTTGGCCTGTCCGACAACGGCCCGATTCCCGGCTGCGCGGTGACGATCGTTGCGGGCGACCGACCCGCGCTGCAGTTCGACACCGGCCGGATCGATGCCGACCGGGCCGAGCGTCTGGCCCAGCGGCTCGAGGCCATCGCGCGGCATGACGGCGCGACCCCGCTCACCGATCTGCCGCAGATGGGTGATGCGGAACGTGAGGACGTTCTGAACCGCTGGAACGCGACCGGGGTTGAGCATGATCGGGGTCTGACGATGCACCGCGCTTTTGAAGCGCAAGTGGCACGAACGCCCGATGCGACGGCGTTGATCTTCGAACGGCAGGCGGTCTCCTATGCCGATTTGAACGCCCGCGCCAACCGCGCAGCGCATCTGCTGCGCCAGATGGGCGTAGGCCCGGGCACCGTGGTCGGCCTGTGCTGCCGCCGCTCGGTCGAGATGATGGTGGGCGCGCTGGCCATCCTGAAGGCAGGCGGGGCCTATTTGCCGATGGACCCGGCCTATCCGGCGGACCGCTTGCGCCATTTCGTAGAGGATTCCGGGGCGTCGGTGATCGTCACGCAATCCGCCCTCGCCGACAGCCTGCCGCCGCAGGATGCGCATCTATTGCTGCTGGACGCGGACCCGCGTCTGGCCACGATGAGCGCCGAGAACCTGCCCGACACCGCCGGGCCGCAGGACCTCGCCTACCTGATCTACACCAGCGGCTCGACGGGCAAGCCCAAGGGCGTGATGGTCGAACACCACAACGTGCTAAACTTCTACGCGGGGATGGATGCTGTCGTTCCCATCGGGGGAACATGGCTCGCCGTCACATCGCTGTCCTTCGACATCTCGGTACTGGAGCTGTTCTGGACCACGGCGCGTGGCTTTGCCGTGGTGCTGACCGGGGACGCGGATCGCGGGCTCATCTCGAACGGGCCAATGCTGCGGAGCGGGTCGGGGATGGCGTTCTCGATCTACTACTGGGGCAATGACGACGGCGCGGGCCGGGACAAGTATCGGCTGCTGCTGGAGGGCGCGAAATTCGCCGATGAGAACGGGTTTGTCGCGGTCTGGACGCCGGAACGGCATTTCCACGCCTTTGGTGGGCCCTATCCGAACCCCTCGGTCACCGGCGCGGCGGTGGCGGGCGTGACGAAGAATATCGGCGTGCGCGCCGGGTCGGTCGTGGCGCCGCTGCACCATCCCGCGCGCATCGCCGAAGAATGGGCGGTGATCGACAACCTGACCAACGGACGCGCGGGCATGGCCATCGCCAGCGGCTGGCAGCCCGACGATTTCATCCTGCGCCCTGAAAACACGCCGCCGGAAAACAAGGCCGCCCTGCTGCGTGACCTCGGCATACTGCGTAAACTCTGGCGGGGCGAACCGGTGGCTTTCCCGCGCAAGGACGGCACGCTGCACGAGGTGGTCACACAGCCACGCCCAGTGTCGAAGGAATTGCCGGTTTGGGTGACGACAGCAGGCAATCCGCAGACCTGGCGCGAGGCGGGGGCGAACGGCTGCAACGTGCTGACCCATCTGCTGGGCCAGTCCATCGACGAGGTGGGCGACAAGATCCGGATCTATCACGACGCGCTGCGCGAGGCCGGGCACGATCCGGCGCGCTTCACCGTCACGCTGATGCTGCACACCTTCCTCTCGGACACGCGCGACCACGCGCGCGAGATCGCGCGGAAACCGATGAAGGACTATCTGAACGCGGCGGCGGGCCTCATCAAGCAATACGCATGGGCATTCCCTGCCTTCAAGCGCCCCGAAGGGGTGAACAACGCCTTCGACCTGCAACTGGACGCACTGGAGCCCGACGAACTGGACGCGATCCTCGACTTCGCGTTCGAACGCTATTTCAACGACAGTGGCCTGTTCGGCACGGTCGAGGACGCGCTGGCCCGGGCAGAAGAGCTGCGCCGCATCGGCGTGACGGAAATCGCCTGCCTGATCGACTATGGCATCGACCGTGAAACGGTGCTGGAGGGTTTGCGGCCGCTGGCGCAGGTGGTCAAGGCAGCAATGGCCGAGCCCGACCTCGCCGAGGACGATTTCAGCATCGCGGCGCAGATCGTGCGGCATGGCGTGACACATCTGCAATGCACCCCGTCCATGGCTCGGATGATTGCAATGAACGACGAGGCACGCTTTGCGCTGGGTCGTGTACAGAATGTATATCTCGGTGGCGAACCGCTGCCCGGCGCGCTGGTGGCCGAGATCGCGCGGCTGACCCGCGCGCCTGTCACCAACATGTATGGCCCGACCGAGACGACGATCTGGTCGTCCTGCATCCGCGCCACGCCGGGCGCGGGCATCGTGGATATCGGCCTGCCGCTTGCCAACCAGCAGCTTTACGTCCTGGACGCGGCGCGACACCCGGTGCCGCTGGGCGCCGAGGGCGAATTGTGGATCGGCGGCGAGGGCGTGACGCGCGGCTATTGGAACCAGCCGGACCTGACGGCAGAGCGTTTTGCCGACAATCCCTTCCACCCGGGGCGGATGTATCGCACCGGAGATCTCGTGCGTCGGCGGGCTGACGGGCGGATCGATTTCGTCGGCCGGGCGGATCACCAGGTCAAGATCCGCGGTCATCGCATCGAACTGGGAGAAATCGAATCCGCGATGGACGCCGTGTCGGGGATTGCGCAGGCGGTGGTCCTCGCGCGCGAGGATGCGCCGGGCGACCTGCGGCTGGTCGGCTACTACACCGGCGCGCCACAGGACGAGGCGGCAGTCAAGGCCGCACTGGGTGCCGCTCTGCCCGCGATCATGGTGCCGCAACACCTGGTGCATCTGCCCGCCTTCCCGCTGACGCCCAACCGCAAGGTCGACCGGCAGGCGCTGCCCGCGCCGGGCGCCGTCGCGCCCGCGCCGCGCGCCGTGCCAATCGCGCCGATGCCTGCCACCGGTCCGGTCGATGCCTCTGTCGCCGAGGCCGCCATCGCGGCGATCTGGGCGCGCACCCTGGGTGTCGCCGCGCCATCCCCGCGCGACAATTTCTTTGATCTTGGCGGGCATTCTCTGCTGGCGGTGCAGGCGCATCGCGCCATCCGCGAGGAACTGGGCGCGCAGGCGCTGTCGATCACCGACATCTTCCGCTTTCCGGTGCTGGCCGACCTCGCGTCGCGGGTCGCGTCGATCATGGGTGCGGCGCCGCCGCGCGCTCCGACCGCGCCGCACAATCCGGCCGTCGCCCGCGGCGAAAACCGCGCCGACGCGATGGCCCGCCGCCGCGAGATGCGGGCGCGCCGCCGGGCATGACGCAGGCGGCTCTGTCCAGCCTGGTTTCGGCGCTGAGCCGGCCGGGCCTGCATTGGGGCCTTGCCGAAACGGGCGACCCTGCCGCCTTGTTCCTGCAAGAGGCCGCCGCCATGGCCCGCGCCCGCCCTCCCCGCCTGGCCGAGTTCACCGCCGGTCGCCTGGCCGCGCGCCGCGCCATGCAGGCGGCGGGGTGTCCCCCCGCGGCAATACCGCAGGGTGCCGACCGCGCGCCGATCTGGCCCCGCGGCCTGCGCGGCAGCATCAGCCATGCGGGCGGGTTGGCCATCGCCGTCATCGCCAGCGACGGGCAAAGCCCGGGACTCGACCTCGAGCCGCTCACCGCCATCGACCCGGCCCTCGCCGCAGAGATCCGCCGCCCGGACGAGGATGGTGACCTGCTGCGCCTGTTCTCGGCCAAGGAGGCGGCGTTCAAGGCGCTTTATCCCCTCGTCGGGGTGATGTTCGGCTTTCATGGGATGCATGTCGACCTGTCCCGCGGTTTCGCGCGGCTGACCGACCACCCCGAGACTGCCACAATTGCGCCCGATTTCCATTCCGCCCGGTTCCCGGTCTTTCAGGCCACTGACGGCGGCTTGCTGATGAGCTTGTGCACGATCCGGCCGGAATATCTCGCCTGATCGCGAGATTGGTCGCCAAATCCCTGGAAATATGGCAGAAATGTGGCGGTGATCCCGGTTCGGGACACGCTTTGTTTCCATGTTGGCGCGACATGATCATGGCAGAAATGGGGCGGATCGCCTAGATTGTGGCATCAAGGGGGCAAAAGTCGGACACCGACCTTTCTCCTGCCGAACGCATTGGGGGCCACTTTGCGGGAGCGACAGAGATGAACCAGTTGCAGTCCTTTTCCGAGGCCGTATCGGCGCTGCAGCGGCGCGCGCTGCTGATCTGCGTCGTGACCTTCGCCGGCTGCATCCTGTCGCTGAATTTTGCCCTGAACCAGGCCCGCGTATACGAAGCGACGGCGGTGGTCCAGATCGAGGACGCCCGCGTTCCCGACCAGCTGATGGGGGCCGCCAACCCGGCCGAGGACGCCACCCGCCGGGTCCGCCTGATCGAACAGCGCCTGATGGCGCGAGACAATCTGGTTCGGATCATGGACAAGCATGACCTGTTTTCCGACGATCCCGCGATGACCATGAACGAGCGCATCTTCCGGATGCGCGAGGCGGCCGATATCCAGCAGATCGTGAACCGTGCAAACCCCTATGGGGCCGGGGCGAACACGCCGTCCGGGCTGCTGATCACGGTGCGCCTGTCCGACCCTGACAAGGCCGCGACCCTGGCCAACGAACTGATGTACACGGTCATCGACCAGTCGCGCGACCGCAGCCTTGGCCGCGCCCGCGACACGCTGGATTTCTTCATCGCCGAAGAGGCCCGCGTTTCATCCGAGATCGAGATCCTCGAAGGTCAGATCGCCACGTTCAAGCGCGACAATGCCGACAGCCTGCCGGCGGGCCTCGACGATCTGCGCGGGCAACTGGCCAGCCTGCGCGAGGCCGACCTCGACCTCGACCGGCAGATCCTGACGCTGGAAACCGACAGTTCCCGCCTGCGCGACGATGTGCAGCAACGCCAGACGGCGCTGTTCCAGGAACAGAAGCGGCTGCTGGCCGTGCGGATGGACGCGATCCTCGCGCAGATCGAGGCCGCCCCCGAGGCTGAACGCGATCTCAGCCGTCTGGAGCGGGAACTGACCCGCTTGCAGGAGCAATACTCGGTCGTGACCCGGCGCAAGGCCGAGGCCGAGATGGGCCAGGTTCTGGAAGACCGGCAGCAGACCGACCGGTTCGAGGTTCTGGAAACCGCCCTGGTGCCCGAGTCGCCGGTGTCGCGCAGCCGCAAGAAGCTGGCCGCCATGGGCGCTGTCGCAAGCCTCGTTGCCGGTCTTGCCGCCGCCTTCCTGGCCGAGTTGCTGAACCCCGCCATCCGCAGCGCCGCGCAGCTGGACCGGGCGCTGGGCGTGCAACCGGTCGTCGCGATCCCGGTGATCGAGACCCGCCGCGACCGGACCCGGCGCGGGCTGGCCATCTTCGGCTGGATCGTCGGTCTTCTGGCCAGTGCCGCGGCGCTGCTGGCCGGGCTGGGCAGCCGTCTGCCGATGGCCGAGACGCTGGGCCGGTTCCTGCCGCGCCTGTCTGCCGGATCCTGACGCGGGCTTGCGCCCCCTCAGTAGCGATAGCGATTGATCTCGGTGTGTTCGGCCCGGTTCAGCACCATGCCGAGCAGCGGTGTCGATGCGCCCAGCCGACGCTCGACTTCCTTGATTTCCTTCGGCGTTGTGATCCCGCCGCCGATCACCAGAAGCACGCCGTCGAACAGCGGCCGGAATGCGATGACATCGTCGTAGTACAGCGCCGGAGGCAGGTCGAACAGCATCACGTCGGGCTGGAAAAGCGTCTCGATGCGGGACAGTGCCGCGCCCGTTCGGGGATCCTGCAACAGTTCCGCCGCGTAGGGTTCGATCAAACCGTTGAAGCTGAAGGCGATGTTGTGCCCGGCATGGAAATCGTTCGGCCCCAGCCGCATCAGGTGGTCCTGCGGCGCTATTTCGCCGCGCAGCATGTCGCCGATCGCAGCGGTCGGGGAAACGCCCATCACCCTGTGCAGCGCCGGGCGCCGCATATCGCAATCCAGCAGAAGGGTCCGGCAGTTTTCCTGCCGTGACAGGCTGATCGCCAGGTTCGCGGCTGTAAAGGTCTTGCCGCAATCCTTGGTCGGCGAGGTTATGGCCACGCGCCGCCAGCCGTGTTCCTGGAGGGCCTGCAAAAGCCGCGTGCGCAGGACGTCGAACGCCGTGTGCGCCGGATCCTCACGTGAGGCGGTGACGATCCGGTTGCGTGTCAGATGCGCGTCGTTCACCGGGAACTCCCGCAGCAGCGACCACGGATCGACGGGATCGGGGATGCGTTTCGCCTGCGGCTGATCCACCCGCGTCTCGAGGCGAAGCGGATTGGCGCGCATCGCCCTGGCCTGATCGGCCTTTCGGGCTGCCTCGGCCTTTGCCTCTGCCCTCTGGCGGGCCTGTTCCTCTGCCCTCTGGCGAGCCTGCTTTTCTGCGGCCTGTCGGGCCGCGTCGGCCTCTGCCCTCTGGCGAGCCTGGCGCTCGGCGCGCTGTCGGGCCTGCTGTTCTGCGGCTTGTCGGGTCGCGTCGGCCTCTGCCTGCTGGCGAGCCTGTTCCGCCGCGCGCTGTCGAGCCTGCCTTTCTGTGGCCTGTCGAGCGTCCTCGGTCTTTCGGTCTGCCTCTGCCTGCTGGCGAGCCTGTTCCTCGGCGCGTTGTCGGGCCTGCTGTTCTGCCGCCAAGCGGGCCGCCTCGGCCTTTCGTGCTGCGGCGGCATGGGCCCTCTCGCGGGCCTGTTCTTCGGCGGTTTCACGGGCTTTTTCAGCCTCGCGGGCGGCTTCGACCTCGGCACGGCGGCGGGCGCGCTCCTCGGCGCGGCGGAGGGCGTCATCCTCCGCTTCTCGGCGCAGGGCCTCGGCCTTGTCGCTGGCCTGCTGTTCGGCGCGGCGGCGCGCCTCTTCGGCCCGGGCTGCCGCCTCTTGTGCGGCCTGCTCGGCCTGGCCTTCGTCCGGCGATACGTCCGGTTGGTCGGTCTTGCCATAGCGGCGGTGGAATCTGCGGCGGTCGACCATGTTCATGCCCCGCCACCCCGAGGCGCAACAGGGCAGGACCGCGCGCCAAACGCGCGTCGGTGCCTGCGATCGCTGTCGGTCTTCACCCCGTTCATATGCCCGTAACACTCCGGTTCGCGGGTCATGTAGACCGCGCGCTCTGCCTCTCACCAGTTAGACCCGCTGATTCTGTCCAGAATAAGGTGGATTTGCGTGGATTGTTCACGATCCGGTTCCCCGGCCTATAAACCCAACAGGTTGGCGTCGCGGATCGCCTTTTCAATGAAACACTCGGGATCCGTCTCGGGCCGCCAGCCAAGTGCGCGCCTGGGCTTGTCGATCGCGAAGGGCGAAAGATGCGCCCGGCTCTTCCAGTCGGCCAGCGAGGGGCGAACCACCCCTTTGCGCCTGAGGGCGTATTTCTTGAGCGCGTATTTCACCGCGTCCGAGGCGTAGAAGGCATGCAGGTTGCCGGGCGACACGCGGATGCGCGCGCCCAGTGTCTGGTGGATCGCGTCGAAATAGCCGCGCGCCGACAGCATCGGCTCTCCGACAAGGTTGAAGCTCTGGCCCACCACGTCCGGGTCGATCATCCGCACCAGACCGTCGGCCACGTCGTCGATCAGGACGAAGGGGAGGATGTTACGCCCGTGCCCCCAGATGCGCACCGCGCCGGCGCCGTGCCAGCGCCCGATGCCCCAATGCTGCAACGGCCCGCCATGGCCCACCACGATGCCGGGCCGGGCGATCACCAGGGGCAGGCCGCGCTCGTCATGCAGGGCCATCAGGCGTCTTTCGCATTCCGCCTTGGAGCGGGCATAGAGGTTGCGGTCGCGCATGTCGGCGGCAAAGCTGGTGTCCTCGGTGATCGTGACCCGGGGATCGGACATGTCGTAGCTGGCAATGGTGCCGGTATAGACCAGCCGCCGGACGCCCGCCTGCATCGCGGCCTCGGCCACTGTCACGGCGACGCCAACATCGTTGCGCAGCGCGTCCTCCCACGTCTTGTCCAGCGACTTGGCCAGGTTGAAGACCACGTCCACCCCCTGCATCGCCTGCGCCAGCGCGTCCTGGTCATGCAGCGAGACGCAGACCGTCTCGACCCGGTCGGGCAGGTCCGGAAAGGGGCCATGCCGCCCGCGCGACAGGACGCGCACATCGCTCCCCTCGGCCACCAGCCGCCGGGTCAGCGTGCGTCCGATGAACCCGGTGCCCCCGATGACCAGCGCCGAGGGTTTCGGCGTGCGTGTCGGCACGGCGGGCGCCTTGACCGCGCGGGCCTCGGGCGGCAACGCCGCGATGGCGTCGTCCAGCGCCTGCATCACCGCCACCGCGCTGTCGGCGGAAAAGCGGGGATCGGGCGGTGTGCCCTTGGCCAGCGCGCCGTAGACCGCCGCGTTCATCCCGCGAAAGCTGCGGCCATAAGGGTTCTTCGTGTTCAGCGAGACCGCCTGCACCCAGGCATTGCGCAGGCCCTCGGCCAGGTGCTGGCGCGACAGGTCAAGCTGGCGGCGGAGTGGGTTCACGACCAGGTCCGAGGCGTTGTCGCGCTCGACCACCAGCACATCATTGGCGAAATCCAGCCGCGCCCGCGCCGACGAGCCGCGCAGCACCACGGATCTGTCGTCGATCACCTCGACCATGGACAGGGTAAAGGTGACATCGACATCGCCTGCCCTGCCCAGGATCCGGAACCCCTGCGGACGTGGGTCGTCGCCTGGCAGCATCACGGGCTTCAGCGCCTCGGCATGGGTGATCGTCACCGGCCCGAAAAGGTCATGGGCAAAGGCCATCGGGTGCGGGCCCAGTTCCAGTAGCAGGTTCTGCGGCGTCCGTAGCAGCCACAGGTTGAACGGACCCGAACGCAGCGGCGCGAGGGGCAGCGCCCATGTGATCTCTGCCGACGAGACGCGGCCATAGGCCCCGGCCTGCATCGCCGCCTTCATCCGCCCATAGGCCGGCAGGCCAAGGAAGTTGTGCCCGGCATGGAATCGCCGCCCCGCACTTGCCGCTGCGTCACGGATCCTCATGGTGGCTGCGGCGGATTCGGCCACAGGTTTTTCCACAAGCACATGCAACCCGAGGGTGAGGCATTTCAGCGCGATTTCCTCATGCAAATGCGGTGGGGTGAGGATATGCACCGCGTCCACGGCCTGCGCCTCGGCCATCGCATCCACAGAGGTGAAAGCCTGTGCGCCCCAGGCCTGCGCCAGGCCTTGGGCAGCCGATTCGCTGACGTCGCAGATCGCGCTCAGGCGAACGCCGCGGGTGGCGGCCAGCGCTTCGGCATGCCAGCTGGCGATGTATCCGGCCCCGATCAGGCCAACGCGGATATCGGTCATGTCAGCCTCGCTTGTATTCGATGATGTTCATCGGCCGCGCCAGCAGCCTGCGGGCGTGAAAGCGCACGGCACCGATCGTGTTGGGGATCTTGGACAGGGTCAGCAGCGCGGCGTGCCGCCAGGCCTGCGCGGTCGGCACGCCGTCGCGGACCAGGCCGCGCGCGGTGCGCAGGTAATTCAGTCCGTAGGCAGCCGGCGCCAACAGCGAAAGCGGCGGGAAAACGGCTAGCCCGATGAGGAACAGCACCGGCAGGATCAGCCCATAGACCTGCATCCGCTTGCGTTCGGTGGTGAAGTAGTCCGGGTGCAGGTACCCCACCTGCGCGAAGCCGTGCCCGGTGCGCACCGCCCGCGCCCACCACTGGCCAAAGCGCAGCATGGCTGCGTCGTGGCGCGTCATGTCCAGCGGCAGGCGTTCCAGCCGCCAGCCGGCCTTGCGCAGACGGGTGCAGAACTCGTCGTCCTCGGCGGCGATCACCTGCGGGTTCATGCCGCCGACCGCCTGCCAGGCGGGAGCGCGTACCATCATGTCGCCTCCGCAAGCGTCGATGATGCCGGCGGGCCGGTGCCATTCCCAGTCGCAAAGCTGGTTGTAGACGGAGGCGTCCCGGTGGATCTCGGACCGCCAGCCCGTCACCAGCGCGAGGCCCGGATGCGCCTCGAGGTGGGCGCAGGCGGCGTCGAGAAAGCCGGGAACCAGGGTGCAGTCACCGTCGATGAACATCACGATGCCGGGATCGTCCAGCGCGTCGAACCCGGCGTTGCGGGCGCGCGCCGCGGAAAAAGGCGTGGACAGGTCCAGCCGGACAACGCGGGCACCGCGTGCCTCGGCCTCGGTCACGCTGGAGTCTGTCGACCCGCTGTCGACATAGACGACCTGTCGCACCTGCCCGGTGACGGACCCGAGGCAGGCGACCAGCCGCGCGCCCTCGTTGCGCCCGATCAGGACCACGTCGACCGGGGTCATGGGCGCTTGTCCCTTGGCGGAATGCCGGTGGCATAGCCGGTGATCAGGCGCGACAGGCGCGCGGCCTCGGTCGCGGCGTTGAACTCGGCATCCACGACGACCCGTCCCTGCTTGCCCATGACGCGGCGGCGCTCTGGGTCGGCCAGCGCCCGGGCCATCGCATCCGCCAGTGCAGCCGCATCGCCGGGCGGCACCAGCCAGCCGGTTTCGCCCGGCGTGACAAGTTCCGGCACTCCGGCGATCTGTGTCGTCACCACTGGCACACCCGCCGCCAGCGCCTCCATCAGGACTACCGGCAGACCCTCGGCAAAGCTGGGCAGAACAAAGAGGTCCGCGCTGGCCAGCGCCTGCGCCACCTCCTCCTGCGAGCGATAGCCGGTGAAGGTCACGGGCAAACCCTGCGCCTGTCGTTCCAGCGCGGCGCGATCCGGCCCGTCACCGATCAGGGTGACGCGCAGGCCGGGATGGTCTGGCGCGATGCGGCCCAGCGCGTCCAGCAGCACGGGCACACCCTTGACCCCGGCCAGACGCCCGACGAACAGGACGTGACAGCCGTCATGCGGGGCGGCGGCATAGCGCACCGGGTCGACCCCGCAATGGATGACATGGAACCGGCCCCAATGCGCCGGATCGGCAAAGCACATCAGCTGCGAGCGGCAGAAATCGCTGATGCAGGCGACGAAACGGGCGCGCGCCGCCTTTTCGTCGATCCGCCAATGCATTGGCTCGAAAAAGATCCCGGGCCCGTGGATGGTGAAGCTGTAGGCGATGCCCGACAGTTCCGAGGCCAGCATCGCGACGGTGCAGGACGACGTGGCGATGTGGTTGTGCAGGTGCTCGATGCCTTCGTTTGCCAGGTGATCCGCCAGCACCGCGGCCTCAGCGAAATAGATCAGGTTGTAAAACCTGCCGCGCAGTCCCTTGGGTGCGGTCTGCCACGCCAGCGCGAGCGCGCGTGCGTATCGCGCCGGGTTTGCCATCCAGCGCAGATGCGCCCGGATCAGCCGCATCGGGCTTTTGCAGGCATCCAGCAGACGGAAGGTGCGGGCGTGTTCCGCGCGCTGTTCAGGGCCGACCAGGTGCTCGGCCCCGGTGGTTCGGACGGTGCAGGTCAGCACCTCGTGCCCCAGTGCACGCAGCGCGGCGACCTCGCGCTGGATGAAGGTGTCAGAGGCGCGGGGATATTCGCCGGTCAGGTAGGCGACGCGGTGCAGGGTCATGGTGCGCCCCCGATGCTGCGGGCCAGCATCGCCTCGAACGGGGCGTCGTCGGAATGGCCCAGCGCGTCGTGCAGCGCGGCGTTGGAATAACGCAGCGGCATCATGCGGGCCCGCAGGATCGGTTCGCGGAACAGGCCCGGCAGGTGCCTCGAGACAGGCCGCAAGGGCTGGATCATCGCGCGCCAGAGGCCATAGGAAATCGTCACGGACAGGCGCGGCAAGCCCGTCGCCCGGCGATGCGCGGCGACAAAGCGGCCTCGGGTCGGACGGTCGTCGTCGAGCAGGATCAGTTCGCGCACGCCCCCCGGATCGGTCAGCGCGGCGGTGACGGCGGCTCGGGCGGCGTGGGTGACATGCATCAGCGGCAGTTCCCCGGCCGAGCCGATGGTGATGAAGAACAGTGCGGACCCGAACCCCGACAGCGCATGCCAGGTCCGTCCCGGCCCATAAAGCGCGCCGGGTCGCAACAGCCAGGCCGGCAGGCCCGAGGCGCGCACTGCATCTTCTTGCAACAACTTGCCCCGGCAGTAGGCGTCGCGGGCGTTTGCGGGGTCCTCCAGAGGGGCGCTTTCGTCCAGCAGGGCGCCGGGCTTCAGCCGCATCGTGTCATGCACGGCGATGGACGAGATCAGGACAAGCCGCGCTGCGCCACCCTGCATCGCGGCCAGCAAATGGTCGGTGGCGCGCAGCGTGTCCGCCTGAACCGCCGCCGCATCGCCGCCCAGGTGCGCGGCGGCATGGATCACGGCGGTCGCCCTATCCAGCGCCGCGCGCAGGGTTTCGACCGCCTCGGGTCGGGCCAGATCGGCGCGGATCACGCGGATGCCGTCGTCGTCCGCCCAACCCTCGGGAGCCTCGCCGCGCAGTATTGCAGTCACGCGCACCCCGCGCGCACGCGCCTCGGCCACGCAGGCCCGGCCGACAAAGCCAGAGGCCCCGGTGACGGCCACGGTCAGCGCGCCCATGGCATCGGCTCCATCGGGGGGCAGGTCGTGGTCATCGCCTGCGCGCCGGTGGACTCGCCGGCATTCTGGATCGCGAGAGACACCTCTGTCAGGTGCAGGGCATAGTCGCCGCCCAGGCGGCTGGGGCGCCCGTCGCGGATCGCTTCCAGCACCTCGGCCGGGCCCAGCATGAAGTTCATCGCAGCGGCCCCCCAGCGTCCAACCTTTGGGTGTGTCGGGCCGGGCAAGCGGATACGGCGGGGCAGGGGGTGCTCGATCAACCGTCGGCGCAGCACCATCCGCCGGGCGAACCGCACCCTGGCGGCGTTGTCCCAGGCCGCGTCGCAGGACAGCACGCCCGTATCGCCGACGATGCGGATGCTGTGATCGTGCGGCGCGACGATGGAGCAGGTCAGCCGCGTCACCGGCCCCTTGTCGAAGAACAGGGTCGCCACGGACAGGTCGGCGGCAAAGGGCCCGCGCCCCTCCTTGTCGGGCACGGTTCCGGCCGAGGCGGCGACCACGGTGCGCACCGATCCGAACCACGAGATCAGCCAGGACAGGTAATAGCCCGCATGTTCCAGCGTGCAGCCGACGCGGAATTCATCCTCGAAGGGCCAGGGCGCGCCGCTGTCGGACAGCCACTTGCGATAGGCGGCCTGCGGGATGAACCCGTCGTCAAGCTCGGCATAGATGGTGCGGGGTTGCCCCGCGATCCCATGGCGCAGCGCATGACCCAGGGTCTGCGCCGCCTCGCCCAGCACCGAACAGGGCGCCGAGGTCAGTTCCAGCCCCTTTTCGCGGGCCAGCGCATTCAGGGCGCGCGCGTGCTCCATCGTCATCGCCAGCGGTTTTTCTGAATAGACCGACCGGCCCGCCATCAGGCAGGCGCGCGTGGTGTCGTAATGCGCATGTGGATTGGTCAGGTTCAGGACCAGCGCATCCTCTTCCAGCAACGCCTCTAGCGAGGGCTTGGCCGGAACGTTCCAATGCGTGCAAAAGGCGGCAAGGCGGGCGGCATCGGTATCGAACACGCCCGCCACGACGATTCCCGGCATGACCTTGAGCGACCGCATGTAGAGGTCGGCGACAAAGCCGCAGCCCAGCAGACAGACTCGCCCAGTCACCGCGCCAATCCATCGGATCGACGCGCCGGAATCCGGTCGCGCTCTGGAACAGACTTCACGGCTGTGGCCCACCTTATTCGCGGTTCACGCATACGGTTCAAACATGGCAAGAATTCGGCACGTAACGTCAGGTGGATCAATCCTCTTACATCCCTGACCTTTCCGCCCTATTTTCGCCTGCATTCTGCCGAATAAAAGCACCATTCCCAGCATAGCGTCGCGCAGAAGGCCGGGGAGACTTCGCAAGCCATGGAATTCAGGATTGCCGGGCAGACCTTGCAGGTCAACGTGCCGAACTGGGCCGTGCTTGAGGCGCGGGTGGCAGAGCGCTTGGCCGTGAACGATGGTTTCGCCCTTGCCACGATCAATCTCGACCACCTGGTCAAGCTGCGCTCCAACGATGCCTTCCGCAAGGCCTACTCGGCACAGGATTTCGTCGTGGCCGATGGAAACCCGATCGTTTGGATGGCGCGCCTGGCGGGGCGGCCGGTTTCGCTGATACCCGGCTCTGACGCGATTCTGCCGCTGTGCCGCATCGCGGCCCGGCAGGGTGTGGCTGTGGCGCTGGTGGGATCGACGCCCATGACTTTGGCCGGCGCGAAATCGCTGCTCGAGAGCGAGGTTCGCGACCTGCGCGTCGTTTGCACCATCTCACCTCCCATGGGATTCGATCCCTCGAGCCCCGCGGCCGAGGCGCTCTTGCACGAGATCGCGGCCAGCGGAGCGCGGCTGTGTTTCGTTGCGCTGGGCGCCCCCAGGCAAGAGCGGTTTGCCGCCCTCGGTCGGCGCCTGACCCCGACGATCGGCTATGCCGGGATCGGCGCGGGGCTGGATTTCTTTGCGGGGACGCAAAAGCGTGCACCGCTATGGGCGCAACGGTTTTCCCTGGAATGGTTGTGGCGCGCGCTGACCAGCCCGCGGCGGCTGGGTCCGCGCTATCTGAAATGCGTCGCGATCCTCCCTGGGCAGATGCTGCGCGCCATGGTTCTGCGGCTGCGCCCGCGCGGGATCTGATCGCTACAGCCTCCGGGGTCGCTGCCGCCGGAACAGCAGAGCATCCTTGACCCGGCGCTTCAGCCCGCGCGGCGGCAGGATTTCGCGATCCATCTCGAAGACGGCACCTGTCAGCGTTGGATCGCGGCGCAGTGCCAGCGCGATACCCCATTCCGCCGCCACTTCGGGCGGCAAGCCGTCGGGAATGCCCATGCCGGTCGCAAGGCTGCCCGGCATCCAGTCGCCGATGACGATCTCGGGAAAGCGGTCGCCCAGGTCGGCGATCAGCGCCCGCGTCAGGATGCGCGCCGCGCCCTTGGACACCGAATAGGCCGAGGCGGCAGGCAGCGGGTGCAGGTCGGCGAAGGTGGCAACGTTCAGGATGCGGCCCTGGCCCCGCGCGCACATGTCCTGAAGCGCGGCGTGGCAGCAATTGACCACGCCGCCAAGGTTCGTGTTGACCACGGCCATGAAATCCTGCGGGTCCATCGCGGCGAAATCCGCCTGCGGATAGACCGCCGCGTTGTTGACCAGCAGCGCGATGGGCCGGATTCCGGCAAAGGCCTGTGCCACCGCCTCGGCATCGCCCACGTCCAGCGGCAGAGGTGTGAACCGGTCGGGCGGGCACAGCGCTGCAGTGTCTGCCAGCGCATCGGCCCGCCGCCCCGTACCCGCCACGTTGAAACCGCGCCGTGTCAGCGCTACGGCCATCGCCTGGCCAAGCCCGCTGCCCGCGCCGGTCACGATGGCGGTGCCGTCCTCGGGGCGCAGGTCGGTCACGGCATCGGCTCCTTCAGGATCACGTCGGCGACGCGCAGGGCGTTGGCGGCGATGGTCAGGCTGGGATTCACGCCCATCGAGCTTGGCATGAAGGATGCGTCGACCACCCACAGGTTTTCAAGGTCATGTGCCCGGCAGTCCGGGTTCAGCACTGACCGCGCCGGGTCGGCGCCAAAGCGCAGCGTGCCGCAGGGATGGCCCCAGTTCAGCTCGGGCCCGAGGCCCAGCATGATCCGCCGGTGTCCCCGCAGCGCACGGTGGATCGCGCGCCGAAAGGCGCGGTGCCGGGCGATCAGCTCGGGGTGAAACCGGTATTCGACGGACAGGCGGCCGGGATGCGCGGGGTCGAAGGTCACGCGGTTGTCGGGATAGGGCAGGTCCTCCATCAGCCCGACAAAGACCTGCGCCCTGCCCAACAGCCCGGCGGACAGCGCGGCGGCGGCGCGGATCAGAAGCGGCACGCCTGCCACGCGCGACCGCGCCAGCATCAGCGACAGGTAATGCACGATCTCGCCATAGCCGGCGGGAATGCCCATCGCCTGAACCGTGCCAAAGCGCGTCCCGCCGTCGTGGTATAGGTCGCGAAAGGCGATGCCCTTGGTCGTGCCGTCTGCCGTGCCGCGGCGGGGCCAGAGCGCCACCATCTGGTTGACGTGAAACATCAGGTTCCGTCCGACAAGGCCCGAGCGGTTTGCCAGCCCGTCCGGCCAGTCGCCGGATGCCGAGGCCAGCAGCAGCCGGGGTGAGCCCAGCGCGCCCCCTGACAGGACCACCCGGCGCGCGCGAAAGGTGCGGACCTGCCCGTGCACCCGCGCCTCGACGCCGGTGACGCGGCGACCGTCGGCGTGCAGGCGCAGAACCTCGGCACGGTCGATCAGCGTGGCGCGACCGGTGGCCAGCGCCGGTTCAACCCCGGCTGAACGCCCGTCCATCTTGCAGCGCATCGGGCATTTGTGGCCGAGGCAGGACAGGCAGCCGGGCTGCCGGTCGATCGCGGTATGCGCGCGGTAGGGATGCAGGCCCGCCTGTGCGAGGCTTTCCATCAACGATGCCTCCACCGGGGTGGCAGCCGGCGGCGGGACCAAAGGCAACGGATCAGCGCCGCCCAGCGGATCATCGGTGCCCGACAGGCGATACAGCCGCGCGGCGACGTCGAACCAGGGCGCCATCGCGTCGAACCCCACCGGCCACCCGCCCGCGGGATGCGGCAGGCCGGGCCGGTCGTCTAGATCATGCGGCTCGGGCCGTTCCAGCGTGGCGGCGTAGAACACCGACGATCCGCCGACGCCGGCACCAAGCGGCGCGAAAAAGGCGCTGTCCTGCCCATTCAGCCGGATATGCAGGGGCTCGGGCCAGAGGCCGCGGGTCAGCCGCGCCTCTGGCAGCGGCGTGTCCGACAGGCCGGCGCGGTCGCTGCGAAAGCCCGCCGCGCCCTGTTCCAGGAACAGCACGGTCTGTCCGCCCTCGGCCAGCGCGCGGCCGATCGTGCCGCCGCCGATCCCGGTGCCGATGACGATGGCATCCCAGAGGGCCTGGCCGGCCTCTGCGCTCATGGCTGCGAGGTGCCTGTCAGGGCTTGTCGGGTGCCCTCGGGCAGCGCAAAGACCGGCAGCAGCAGCGGCGCAAGGGCCCGCGCGCCACTGGCCGTCAGCCGCGCATTGTCGTGATAGAGGGATGTGCCGTCCCGTGTCGCGTGACAGGTCGCAGCATCGCAAAGCAGCGGCCAGGGATCGAGCAGGCGGATCGTTCCCATTTTTGCCAACGGGCGCCAGGGTGCGTCGGCCAGAGCCGCCCGAAGCGCCAGCGCGTCGCGCGGCACGTCGGATTGCGTGGCTGGCCTTGTCGCCAGCGGCCAGCCGAGATGCGCCGCCTCGCGCGCGGCCATGCGGCTGTCATGCATCGGGATCTCGGGCACTTGCCGCAACACCTGCACCATGCCGACCCTCTGCCGCAGCAGCGCCACCGTCTCGCGCGCGCTGCCGATCACAAGGGCGGCTTGCGACAGGGTGTTGCGCGTCTCGTCCACGTGATGAACGGCGATGTGGCGCGTGGAGTCGAGGCCGATTCCCTGCCCGCTGGCGTAATACGACCATCGCCCCGCCAACAGCACGGAGTCGAGGTTGTCCAGCCGCACCAGCGACTGCCGGATCTGCGTGTTGGCCGCAGTGCAGGCCGTATCCTCCAGGAGGTCGCGGCCGCTTTCGGTTTTGCGCAGGCCGAACAGTGGCGGACAGCCCGCGCGCCAGACGACCAGCCCCGGCGTTCCCGCCTGCGATGCGGCGGCCTCGAGGCCGGGCAGCAGCGCCTGCGCCTGTTCGTCGCCCCAGACCAGGACGCGCGGCTGCCCCTCCGGGCCCACGGCGCAGACCGTCTGTCCCATCAGCGGCCCGCCCCCGGGCACCATGCATCGGGACAGATCCGGCCCATCGGCCAGGGCGGCGGCATGCATCCGCGTTTCCGCGTCCAGCCGTCCCGGCAGCCCGTCTCCTGCCGCGATCGCCCCGCCCAGCAGCGCCACCGAAAGCCCGGCGACAAGCGCGCCGGCGGGCAGGACGCGGCGATGCAGCGGGCCCCGGCGCAAGAGCGGGCCCTCGACCCAGTGCCAGGTCAGCCAGGAAAGGCCCAGCGCCAGTGTAATGAACAGGGCGGCCCAGGCCGGGTTCAGCGCCCCACCCCGCAGTGCCTGCCCGAAGGTCAGGACAGGCCAGTGCCACAGATACAGGGCAAAGGCGATCCGTCCTGCCAGGTGTGTCGCCGGGTGGCACAGGGCACGATTGACCAGGCCCGGGCCCGTTCCCGCCGCGATCAGCAACAACGTCCCCGCCACCGGCAGAAGCGCCAGCAGGCCGGGAAAGAACGGTCCCATCGGCATGGCCGCCACGATGCCCAGCAACAGGCCCGCGCCCACCCATGACAGGACTGCCGGGCCGCGCCAGGCCGCGCCGCGCTGTTGACCCCAGATGGCCAGCAGGGCGCCGCTGAGGAATTCCCAGGCGCGGAAGGGCGTCAGCAGCAGCGTGGCCTGCTGCGCCACGGGCGTGGCGAGGACCGAGGCTGCCAGGGACAGCGCCCAAAGCGCGACCAGGACCGCGACGATCCGGGCCGGGCGCATGGCGAGGGCTGCCATGACGAGGGTCAGCAGCAGGGTCATCTGCGCGGTCAGCGCGATCAGCCAGGTGTGCAGAAGGGGCGTTGGTAGCGCCCCGCCGCCAAAGGGTTGCCCCGTCGCCCAATGGAGAATGTTCGACAGCATGGTAACAGAAGCCGTGGCCCAAAGGCCCAGTGCCCGCAACTCTGCCGGCAGCAGCAGCGCCCAGCCCAGCGCCCCGACGCCCGCCAGCATGAGGAGAAGAGCCGGGCCGACCCGCCCGATCCGCCGGGCGAGGAAGGCGCGCGCGCGGATCTGACCCGTCGCGTCCCGTTCGCGCCAGAGCGTTTCGGCCAGCAGGAAACCGGACAGGACCAGCAGCATGTCGATGCCGGCATAGCCGCCCGGCAGCGGGGCGCCGAAGGCATGCAGGACCACGGCCAGCACGGCCAGGCCGCGCAGCCCGTCGACATCCCCGCGATAGGGCATCGGCGCGCGCGTGCTGCGGTTGTCGTCGGCGGCGGGGAAAGCCGTCATTCGCCTGTCGTTCCTCCGGGTTCTCCGGTTGCAAGGGGTGCCCTGCGTCCCGATCGCGGCATTGCGCCAGCCAGGCGAGCGGCCTGCGATCGAGTCAAGCGCTGCGGCTGGTTGATAGCGGTCAAGTGTTGCCATACCGTCAAACCGCGCGGATTTCTTGGCGCTATTGGGGCGTTTCGCGGGCGGGTGGCGGCATGGAGCAACAGGGCATCTCGGCGACCGAGCCGGATTGGTCGCGCGAGGCGATCCGCCGCTTCTGGGATCCGGGGCAGAAACTGCTGCGCGCGGTGCGCCGATACCAGGCTGCGCGGGCGCGGGGCGGGCCGGTGGCGAGGCTCGTGTCGAGATACTGGGCGCTGAACCACCTGTTCTGGTCCACGATCTGCCAGTCGGAAATCCACCTGACCTGCCAGATCGGTGGCGGGCTGCGGCTGACCCATCCGACGGGCATCATCATCCATCCCGATGCGCGTATCGGGCCGAACTGCATGATCTTCCACCAGGTGACGCTGGCCGGGCCTGTGGTGTTGGGCGGGCATGTGGACGTGGGCGCCGGGGCCAAGCTGATCGGGCCGCTGACGGTTGGCGATCACGCGGTGGTCGGGGCCAACGCCGTGGTCACGCGCGACGTGCCGGCGGGCGCGACGGTGGCGGGTGTGCCGGCGCGGATCATCCGGCAGGGATAGTCAGGCAAAGGCGCCCTGGCAGAACCAGCCCGAACTCATGGTTCCTCCATGGGCGTAGAACAGCCAGAGCCGCTCGCCCCGGTCGGTTTCCACCCGCCAGTAGTCGCGCGGGCCGGACCGCCAGGCGGGCTCGTCCAGCCACCATTCCGGCGTGATCCGTTCCGGCCCGGTCGCGGCCAGCCGGGCAAAGACCCGCCCGCGCCAGCGGAACCGTTCCGGCGGGCGCGGATCGTCGGGGGCATGCACCGGTTCCGGCGGCCACAGCAGCAGCGGGCGGGGAACGGGAGGCGCGGGCCAGTCGCGCGCCGGTTCCGACCAGGCGGCGGCCAGCACCTGCGCGGTCTTTTCCGGGATGTGGCTCGAGGCGGGGTGACGGCGCGTGACCGCCTCGGGGCCCAGCCGCGCGCCGATCCGGCCGATCAGATCCTCGAGCGCGGCGCTGCCCTGCTGACGGGCCATGCCCCGCGCGGCGGCCTCGGCATGGCCTGCCATCGCGCGGGTGTGGACGGGTTCGTGCGCAATCGCCTCCAGCCGCAGCATGTCGATGCCCGGCCCGGCCTCCAGCACATCCAGCTTGATCGTCAGCAGCGGCAGCAGGCGGTGCGGGTCGGCATGGGCGGTGGCGGCGGTAACACTCAGCCAGCGCATCTCGTGGTCGCAGCGATGCGCCTCGAGCCGCAGGGTCCGCGCGCCGCGCCCCTTGTCCTTCAGCGTCGCGCAAAGCCGCTGCACCATGCGTTCCAGCGCGGCGGTCACGTCCTCGGCCAGGCCGATCGGGTCGGGAAAGGACAGGCGCACGGCAAAGCGATCCGGCGGTCTGGCCGGAGAGACGGGTTCGGGCGCGCTGCCGGTCGCCTGGTCCAGCCGGTCGACCAGCCCGCGCCCGAACCGCCGCGCCAGTCCCGCGCGCGGCTGGCCCAGCAGATCGCCCACCCGCCGCAGGCCCAGGCGTTTTAGCTGTTCCTGCGTGTCGGTATCGATCCGAAGGCTGGCGACAGGCAGCGGGGACAGCGCGCTCCAGCTCTGCCCCGGCGCGGCGATACGCCCGCTGTCCGAGACGGACGCCGCCCGTGGCGGAGTGGTGCCGCCCCTTTCCCAATGTCTGCGTTTGCCCGCCTTGGCGCGGGTCGCGTGCGCCTCCTGCTCGATCGCGTCGCCGCTGCGGTGGCTCTGCATCTCGGCCCCGGCGAAACGCGCCAGCGCCCAGGCCGCGCCCAGCGTGTCGGCCAGGCCCACGCGCACGCTCAGCCCCAGGTCGGCGCAATCCTGCGCGACCTGGTCGGCCAACGGTTCCTCGCCGCCAAAGAGATGCGCGCAGCCGGTCAGGTCGATCACCAGCGCATCGGGCGGCTCCGACGCGACCCAGGGAGAGTACTTGCCCGCCCAGCGGTGCAGCGCGCCGAGGAACGCGGCCTCGCGATGCGGGATGGCGGGACGCGTCACCAGGTCGGCGCACATCGCATGCGCATCGCGCAGCGGCTGGCCCCGGTGCAGCCCGGCTCGCGACGCCTCTGCCGAGAGCGAGGCCAGAACCTGCGCGCCGCCGTGAACGGCCACGGTGGCAAAGGGCCGTTCGGCAAGCCAGGGCTCGGCTCGGATCAGCCGTTCGGCGCCAAGGCGCGGAAACCAGAGCGAGAGGATACGGCGGTTGGGCATGGAGTCGGCGGCAGCGTTTGTTCCACCTTTGTTCTAGTCCTGACCAAGGCCGGAGTCGAGTCCGCCCTCTGCTTCTTCTGGCCGAAAATTTCCCGGTGTGGTGAGCGCCGGTCCGCGAAGCGACGGGCTTGCCAGTGGCAGGACCGAGCCGTGAACGGGCGGTGCCCTCACGGGCAGCCGACCGGGGCAGAGCCCCCACCTGTCCTTGCCGCCTTGCGATGCATGACCGAATGACGCAAGGTCCGGTGAAATATTTCGCACGGGAGAGACGGACATGCGGACACGGGCTGCGGTGGCGCTGGAGGCGGGAAAGCCTCTGGAAATCATGGAAGTGAACCTGGATGGCCCCAAGGCGGGCGAGGTCCTGGTCGAGATCAAGGCGACGGGCATCTGCCACACCGACGAGTTCACCCTGTCGGGTGCCGACCCCGAGGGGCTCTTCCCCTCGATCCTCGGGCATGAGGGCGCGGGCGTCGTGCTCGAAGTGGGCGAGGGCGTGACCACGCTGAAGCCGGGCGATCATGTCATCCCGCTTTACACGCCGGAATGCCGCCAGTGCCCGTCATGCCTGTCGGGCAAGACCAACCTCTGCACCGCGATCCGCAACACCCAAGGGCAGGGCCTGATGCCCGACGGCACGACGCGGTTCAGCATGCTGGATGGCACGCCAATCTATCACTACATGGGCTGCTCGACCTTTGCCAACCACACGGTGCTGCCGGAAATCGCGCTGGCCAAGGTGCGGCCCGACGCGCCCTTCGAGAAGATCTGCTATATCGGCTGCGGCGTCACCACGGGCATCGGCTCGGTGATCAATACGGCCGGGGTCGAGATCGGGTCCACGGCGGCTGTCTTTGGCCTGGGCGGGATCGGGCTGAACGTGATCCAGGGCCTGCGCATGGCGGGCGCGGACATGATCATCGGTGTCGACCTGAACGACGCCAAGGAAGAGATGGCGCGCAAGTTCGGCATGACGCATTTCATCAACCCGTCGAAGATCGAAGGGTCGGTGGTGCAGGAGATCGTCAACCTGACCAAGACGGAAAAGGACCAGATCGGCGGGGTGGATTACTCGTTCGACGCCACCGGCAACGTCAAGGTGATGCGCGACGCGTTGGAATGCTCGCATCGCGGCTGGGGCGTGTCGGTCATCATCGGCGTGGCGCCGGCGGGGGCGGAGATCAGCACCCGGCCCTTCCAGCTTGTGACGGGCCGAGTCTGGAAGGGCACGGCCTTCGGCGGGGCCAAGGGCCGCACGGACGTGCCGAAATTCGTCGACTGGTACATGAACGGCAAGATCGAGATCGACCCGATGATCACCCACACCATGCCGCTCGAGGATATCAACAAGGCCTTCGACCTGATGCACGCGGGTGAGTCGATCCGGTCGGTGGTGATCTACTGACACCGGGACATGTCGAACCGCGCATGACGGAACATTGCGCGGATCGCGGCGGGGGCTCTGGCCCTCGCCGTTTCTTGTTGCTTATTGCAGGCAGCAGAAGGAGGACGCGGCGATGAAGGACAGCATCCGCGCGCTCTACGCGGGGGACAGCGACGAGGCGCACCGCTTTCGCTATGCGCTGCTGGTCTTCGACGTGGTCACGATCCTGTTCGTGATCGCCACCTCTTTCACCCATCACGGCCCGGTGGTCGAGGCGATCGACGTCGCCTTCGGCGTGGTGATCCTGGCGGATTTCGCTGCGCGGGTCTGGGTATCGACCAACCGGTTGCACCTGTTTACCCGGTTGACCACGCTGGCCGACATCATCGCGCTGGTGTCGTTCCTCGCGCCGCTGGCGGGCGAGGGGCTGGGCTTTCTGCGGGTGATGCGGACGCTGCGGCTGCTGCACACCTACCAATTGTCGCAGCGCCTGAAGGAGGATTTCCCCTATTTTCGCCGCAACGAGGACGTGGTCAAGGCAACGCTGAACCTGTTCGTCTTCATCTTCATCATGACGGGCATCATCTATGCCACGCAGTATCCGAGCAATCCGCAGATCCGGAACTATGCCGACGCGCTGTATTTCACCATCACGGCGCTGACGACGACCGGGTTCGGCGACATCACCCTGCCGGGCACTGTGGGGCGGCTGATCTCTGTCGTGGTGATGATCGCGGGTGTCACGCTGTTCCTGCGGCTGGTGCAGGTGCTGTTCCGGCCGAACAAGGTGCGGCAGGAATGCCAGACCTGCGGGCTGGTGTTGCACGACGCCGACGCGGTGCATTGCAAGCATTGCGGCGCCACCATGCATATCGAGACGGAGGGTATGACGTGATCCTTCGCGAGGCGCGCGACGCAGACCGCGCCGCCATCTGGGCGATGCTCGAGCCGGTCTTTCGCGCCGGCGACACCTATGCCATCGACCCGGACATCTCGAGCGACGCGGCACTGGCCTACTGGTTCGGACCCGAGCGCCGGGTCTTCGTCGCCGAGGAGGACGGGCAGGTGCTGGGCACCTATTACATCGTCCGCAACCAGAAGGGCGGCGGCAGCCATGTTTGTAACTGCGGCTATGTCACGTCGGCGGCGGCGCAGGGACGCGGCGTGGCGCGGGCGATGCTGGCGCATTCGTTGGAGATCGCGCCGGGGCTGGGCTTTGCCGCGATGCAATACAATTTCGTCGTCTCGACCAACCGGCGGGCGATCGAGACATGGCAACGCGCGGGGTTCGAGATCGTCGGACGCCTGCCCGGAGCGTTCCGCCACCCCGAACAGGGGTTCGTCGATGCGCTGGTGATGTATCGGTGGCTTTAGGCGGGGTGGGCTGCAACGTATTGCGCCGGTCTGCGATCGCGTCCAATGTGCCGCCATGACAGACACAACACTTCTCGCCGTCCTGATCGACGCCGACAACACATCCCCGAAATACACTCAGGCGATCTTCGACGAGATCGCCAGCCTTGGCGAGGCCAGCGTGCGCCGCTGCTATGGCGATTTCTCCAGCCAGCAGATGGCGGGCTGGAACAAGGTGCAGGCCGAATTCGGCCTGGTGCCGCACCACTCGCCCGCCAACACGGTGGGCAAGAACGCCAGCGACATCGCCCTGGTGATCGACGCGATGGACCTGATGCATACTGGCCGGTTCGACGGTTTTGTGCTGGTCAGTTCCGACAGCGATTTCACCCGCCTCGCCAGCCGCATCCGCGAGCAGGGGCTGGAGGTCTACGGCATGGGCATGCAGAAGACGCCCGATGCCTTCCGCAAGGCCTGCAAGCGGTTCATCTTCCTGGAAAACCTCGACGGCGCACCGGAACGGGCCGAGGGGCGCAAGCCCAAGGCCACCGGCGACCTGACCGAGGCGCGCGACCTGATCTTCAAGGCGATGGATTCCATCGAGCAAGACGACGAATGGTATGCGCTGGGCCCGCTGGGCCAGTTCATCACCGCCTCCAACCCCGATTTCGACACCCGCACCTACGGCAAGCGCAAGCTGTCCGACCTGGTGGCCGAACTGAAGGTCTTCGAGACGCGGCGCGGCGCGGGCAACCAGATGCTCGTGCGTCGGGTGGACTGAGGTGGAACGAAAGGCCGATTGACTTCCGGCGACAGTCTGCACAGGTTTGTCCTGCGAGGGGTCGCACGGCTGAAAGGCCAAACCATGATCGATATGCCGATTCCGTTGCGTGCCATCGACAGTGATGCGCATGGACAGGCCCGGCCCGGACTGCCCGAGGCCGCCCTTGTTATCCTGGCGCAGGAGGTCATCCTGCGTCTTGCGCGATGGGCGGCCGAAACGGCGCCCCAGCGGAAGATCATCGTCCCACCGCGGGTCGAACCCGATATAGATTCGTTGTGCGCGGCGCTGACCGGCCTCGAGTCGATGGCGGCGAGCCGGCACATCATGGCGGCCCATCGCGAGGGTGCGACCCACGAGGAACTGTGCCTGTATCATATCGGCGCGGCGGCGACGCGGCTGGGCGAATTGTGGGAAGAGGACCGGATCAGCCTGCGCGACATGGCGCTTGCGGCGGGCCGGATGCTGAACCTGCTGCGCGACCTGCGCGCGCTTGCCCCACCGTTCGAGCCGCGCGGCTCGCGCTGCGCGCTTTTCGCGACCGTTCCGGGCGAGACCCATGTCCTGGGCGTGACCATGGCCGCCGACATCTTTCGCGACCACGGCTGGGACGTCGATCTGCGCCTCGAGCGCAGCGAGCGCGAGTTGAGCGAGATCGTCCGCAAGGGCGCCTATCCCATCGTTGGACTATCCGCGTCCAGCGTTGAACGGGTGCGGGCGCTGGCACGGGTCATCCTCGAGTTGCGCATCGTCGCACCAAAGATCCTGATCTTTGTCAGCGGCTACATCGCCAAGCTGGAACCCGACATCGCGATTCGTGTCGGCGCCGACGGCGCGGCCTGGAAGATGGACGATTGCGAGGCCGAGATGGAGCGCCTGCACGCCATGCTGCCCGGCATCATGGTCCGGGGCTGACCAGCGCGATCACGACGCTGACCGTCAGGATCGAGGCCGCGGTCGAAATCAGGATCGACGCCGACACGCGCTGTGGCGCTATGCCGTAATGCTGCGCCAGCATGAAGACATTGCCCGCGACGGGCAGCGCCGCCGCCGACACGGCGACAGCGGCCTTGTAGGGATCGGTGGGAAACAGCAGGAATGCGCCCAGCGCCACGAAGACCGGGTGCAGCACCAGCTTGCAGAACGAAAGCCAGGCTGCGACCTCGACCCGCTCGGCCGACTTGCTGGCCAGCGAGGCGCCGATGGCGAACAGTGCGCCGGGGGTGGCCGCATTGCCGAGGATCGTGACGAACTCGTTCATGACCGGGTGCAGGCCCGTGCCCAAACCGGCGACAATCAGGCCAAGGCTGATCGACACGATCATCGGGTTCTTCAGCAGGCCCAGCGCGGCCTTCTTGACGACCGCAAGGCCGCCTTCGCCGCCGCGCGACCCGGTGACGAGAATCGTCAGCGCCGAGGAGAACACCATCAGGTCGATGGCCAGAATCAGGATGATCGGGCCAACCGCCTCTTGTCCCAGCAGCACGGCCAGCATCGGCACACCCAGAAAGCCCGTGTTGCCGATCGCCGCGCATTGCGCCTCGATCGCGGCAGTCGGCGTGTCCATGCCGCGCAGGAATGCCACCGCCATGCCGATGCCGTAGACGAACGCGGTGCCCCAGAGATAGGCCATGGCCAGCCGCGCATCGAAGATCTCGGCAAAGGACAGGTTGGCCGAAAACCGGAACAGCATCGCCGAGAGGGCGAAGTAGAAGATGAACTTGGTCAGGTAGGCGGTGGCTTCCTCGGTGAAGAACCGCGTGCGGCCCGCGCCATAGCCCAGCCCGATCAGGGCAAAGAAGGGCACGGTCTTGAGGAAGATCTCCAGCATGGCATGCTGCTTAGCACGGGGCGCGGCGGCGTCAATCGCGCGCCGGCTCGCCGCCTTGCCACCGGTCGAGGATGAATCGCGCCGTCATCAGGTCCAGATGCGCGCCGCCGCCGTTCTTGAACAGCGTGATCTCTTGGTCCGTCTCGCGGCGGAACAGGTCCGGCTCATAGTAATCTGCGATCACGTCCTCGCGCCGGATGGTGCCTATCTCCAGCGGGATCTTCAACTCACCGATATGGCCGAGCGTGGTGGCATAGCTGTCGACAAAGACACGCGACCGGATCAGGGCGTCGTCGTCCGCCTCGCGCATGTCCGGGCGGTAGGCGCCGATCAGGTCCAGATGCGTGCCGGGTTGCAGCCACTCGCCATGAATGACGGGATCGGTGGACATGGTCGCGCAGGTTACGATGTCGGCGCCTGCCACCGCTTCGGCCAGGTCGGGGGCAAAGTCTATGCCGCGCTCATCGGCAAAGGCGCGGGCCTTGTCGGGGCTGCGGTTCCAGACGGCGAACCCTGCCTGCGGGAAGGCGGCGGAATAGGCCTGGTGCAACGAGGCCGCGACCGTGCCCGCGCCCACGATCAGGATGCGGCGGCTGTCGGGTCGGGCGAGACGGCGCGCCGCCAGCAGGCTGTCGCCGGCGGTCTTCCACTTGGTGACAAGGTGGAAATCCACGATGGCGGTCAGCCCGCCCGTCGCGTCGTCGAACAGGTTCACCGCGCCGCCGACCATCGGCAGGCCCTTGTCCGGGTTGCGCGGGAAAACCGTCGCGGCCTTGACCGCGATGCCCAAGCCGTCGATCCAGGCAGAGCGGTTCAGCAGCGTGTCGGGGTCGCGATACAGGAACACGTCGGCGATCTCGGCCCGTGGCAGGCGGTGCCCGGCGGCGAGTGCCTCGGTCAGGCCCAGCCAGTCGAGATTGCGCTCTCCGTCCTCGAAGGAAATCATCGTGGTCATGTCCGGGCCTCTTGTTGAGCCTTGCGCACGGCGCGTTCCAGCGCGTCGAGAAAGCGGCTGCGATCCGCCTTGGAAAACGCCCGCCCACCACCCTGCCGGAATGGATCGGAGGCGCGCAGATCGGCCATCAGGTCGCGCATCGCCAGTTGCTGTCCGATATTGCGTACGTCCAGCGTGGATCCGTCGTGCCGCAGCACCTGCGCGCCAGCCTCGACGCAGCGGGCGGCCAGCGGCATGTCGGCGGTCACCACCACGTCACCCTTGCTGGCGCGGTCGGCAATCCACTGGTCGGCGACATCCGGCCCTTCGGGCACGATCACCGTATCCACCAGCGGGTTGCGCGACGGCCGCAGCCCGCCATTCGATACCAGCGCCAGCCGCAGTCCGTGCCGCGTGGCGACGCGCTCGGCCTCGTCCTTGACGGGGCAGGCATCGGCATCGACATAGATCACGCGAACAGCGCCTCTGCGTGGAAGGCTACGTGGTCCTCCATGAAGGTCGAGACGAAGAAATAGCTGTGGTCATAGCCCTTCTGCATGCGGAAGGCGCCGTCCTGGCGGCGTTCGGCCATTGCCTGCGCCAGCGCCTCGGGCTTCAGGAGATGCAGGAACTGGTCGCTGGCGCCCTGGTCGATCAGGATCGGCCCGTCGAATCCGTGTTCGTGCATCAGCAGGGTGGAATCGTGGCGTGTCCATGCATCGTGGTCGCTGCCGAGATAGGCGTCGAGTTGCTTGCGGCCCCAGTCCGACTCGGTCGGATGCGCGATGGGCGCGAATGCCGATACGCTGCGGAACCGGCCCGGCAAGGTCATCGCCAGGGTCAGCGCGCCATGCCCGCCCATGGAATGGCCGGTGATCGCCTGGCGGTCCATGTCCAGCGGGAAATGCGCGCCCAGCAGGACGGGTAATTCGTTCGCGATGTAGTCATACATACGGAAATGCGGCGCCCAGGGCGACTGCGTGGCGTCGACGTAGAAACCCGCGCCCTGGCCCAGGTCATAGGCTTCGTCATTCGCCACGCCCTCGCCCCGTGGCGAGGTGTCGGGAAAAACCAGCGCGATCCCGGCCTCGGCGGCCCAACCCTGCGCTGCCGCCTTGGTCATTGCGTTCTCATGCGTGCAGGTCAGGCCCGACAGGTACCACAGCAGCGGAACGGGGCCGGTGTCCGCCTCGGGGGGCAGGAACAGGCCAAAGGTCATGTCGCAGGAACAGGCGTTCGAGGCGTGCGTGTAGACGCCCTGCACACCGCCAAAGCACCGGTTTTCCGATTTTGTCTGCATCCGCCGCGCTCCTTCCGTGTCAGGCGCCATACCGTGCCATGAAGGTCTCGACGGCGCCATCCACGATCCGGTCGATTTCTGCCTCGGTAAAGCGGGTCTTCAGGCCGAAGATCAGCTTTGGCCAGAGATCGGCCTTGCACAGTTCGGCGAACTGGTCGGCGGCCAGCGCCATGTCGTCGATCCGCAACTCGCCCCGCGCGACGGCCGCGGTCAGGTAGCTGGTCAGCGCCCGTCGCATGACCATCGGGCCGCTTTCGTAGAAATTGCGCCCGAGTTCCGGAAAGCGGTCGGATTCGGCCACGCACATGCGGAATATGCGCTGGCCCATGTCTGAAAAGATGAACCCGAGAAAGGTATGCGCCACACGCGTCAGGGCTTCGCGCGGGGGGCGCGTCAGGTCGAAGCTGGCCAACGCCTCGTCCGCCTGGTGCTGGCACTGGGCGCGCGCGACCTCCATAAACAGCAGGCGCTTGTCCGGGAAATAGCTGTAGAGCGTCGCCTTGGACACGCCGGCCTGACGCGCGATGTCGTCGACGCTTGCGCCCTCGAAGCCGTCGCGAAGAAAGACCTCGCGGGCGCCGTCCAGCACCTGGTCGAATTTCCGCCCCTTGCGGACCAGCGCCTCTGCCGTCATGCCATGCCTCTCGTATCCCCGAAAGGCACTATAAACCGGTCGGTTCAGTTCCGGCAAGCCGCCGTGGGCAAACAGCCCTGTGTCGAGATGTCGGGGGCGGGCAGAGTCACCGGATCGGGAAAGGTCAGGTCGGGCAGGCCCCAGCCGGGAACGCCGGCCATCGACGCGGTGGCGGACAGCGTGATGGTGATGGCGAGAATGACGGATTTCATGGGTTTCTCCTGCTGAACCGTTTCGTTCATTTAACTAAACCGGTCAGTTTAGATTCTCAAGCCAATACTGAACCGATCGGTTCAAATTTGCCGGTTGCACCCGGCATTGGAGGCACTAAATTAGAATTGTTCTAAAAACGAGGCCGGTATGCGCTTTTTCACTCAACGCCGTCACTTCAACGACCTGACAGAGCAGGAGGTGCTTGCGCTGGCGATTTCGTCCGAAGAGGACGACGCCCGTATCTATCGCAGTTACGCCGAACGCCTGCGGGCCGAGTTTCCCGACACGGCGAAAGTCTTCGACGGCATGGCAGCCGAGGAGGATACCCATCGCAAGGCGCTGATCTCGCTCCACCGCAAGCGGTTCGGCGAGGTGATTCCGCTGATCCGGCGCGAGCATGTGGCGGGCTACTATGCCCGCCGGCCGGTTTGGCTGGTCGAGAACCTGTCGCTGGAGCGCATCCGTTCCGAGGCGGCGGCGATGGAGAGCGATGCCGAGCATTTCTACCTGGAGGCGGCCAAGCGCACGACCGACGCGGACACGCGAAAGCTGCTGGGTGACCTGGCGGCGGCCGAGGCCGGGCACCAGTATTCGGCGGAAAAGCTGGAACGGGCGCATCTGGGCGACGCCACGCGCGAGGTCGAGAACGACAAGGCGCATCGCCAATTCGTGCTCACCTGGGTGCAGCCGGGTCTGGCAGGGCTGATGGACGGCTCTGTATCGACCCTGGCGCCGATCTTTGCCGTCGCCTTTGCGACGCAGAACACCTGGACGACCTTTCTGGTCGGCATGGCGGCCTCGGTCGGCGCCGGCATCTCGATGGGCTTTACCGAGGCGGCGTCGGACGACGGGCAACTTTCAGGCCGCGGCTCGCCGGTCAAGCGTGGCATCTCGGCGGGCGTGATGACCACAATCGGCGGCCTTGGCCATGCGCTGCCTTACCTGATTCCGCATTTCTGGACCGCCACGATCATCGCCATGGTCGTCGTCTTCGTGGAACTCTGGGCCATCGCGTGGATCCAGAACCGCTACATGGAGACGCCGTTCCTGCGCGCCGCCTTCCAAGTGGTGCTGGGCGGGGCGCTGGTCTTTGCCGCCGGTGCGCTGATCGGCAGCGGTTGAGGCCAAAGGGGGCTTTGCCCCCGTGGTTTTGCAGTCCCGCCAAGGTGTTTGGGCCCACCGAAGCCTGCGGGCTCAGGCTTCGGTAAAGAGACGGCAGCCCAGGCGGGAAAGGCCGTGATCCACCACGACGCGTTCGGCATCGGTCAGGCGCTGGGCGCGGGGATAGCGCGGCGCGGCGCGGTCATTCAGGATCGGCGCCTCCCATCCGGTGGTCGTGGCGAAGAAATGCGCCGCGCCCTCGGATCCGTATTCGGTCAGGTAGCCCTGGACCACCACGTCGATATAGGACAGCAGCACAGGGTGGTCCGGGCTGGGCGGCAGTCGGTTTTCCGGGGCGATCTCGTAGATCGCGATGGTCTGCGCATCGGTTGCCTCATGCTCGATCCGGTCCGTGGCAGTCAGCCGCTCGTAGGCCGCCTCGCGCAAGTCAAGCGTGGCCCACCCCTCGGGGGGGACAGGGGCGATCAGCCCGTCGATGGCGCAATCCGGGTCTGGAACTGCCGTCAGGTAGGCAACGCGGCGCTGGGCCGTGGCGATCCACGCCCGGCGCCAGCCCGAGGCCCGCGCGCGATGCGCCGGGGCATAGCCATGCGTCAGCCGGTTCACCAGGGAACCGTATCCGAAGAAGAAAGCCTGTGTCATTCGCCCTGATCTGCACAGGGATTGATGTATGTCAAATCCATCTTGCACTGGTCTGCTATGAATTATGGGTCATACCGATAGCGGGAGTGCGTCCGGTGCGTGTCACGAAACGAACCAACATCGCCATGCGGGTGCTGATGTTCTGCGCCGCCAACATGGGTCGTCTGGTCACCAAGGCGGAGATTGCCAAGGCGTGCAATGCCTCGGAGAATCATCTGGCCCAGGTCATCAACCAATTGGCGCAGTTGGGTTTCCTGCATACGCAGCGCGGCCGGAACGGCGGGCTCGAACTGGC
Source organism: Thetidibacter halocola (assembly GCF_018224955.1). Classification (GTDB taxonomy): domain Bacteria; phylum Pseudomonadota; class Alphaproteobacteria; order Rhodobacterales; family Rhodobacteraceae; genus Thetidibacter; species Thetidibacter halocola. Next base: position 10,540 of record NZ_JAGTUU010000002.1, on the reverse strand, counting down.
GCGGCCTGCCAAGCAGATCGTCATCGGCGAGGTGTTCCGCGCTTTGGAACAGCCGGTGCCCATCGCCGAGTGCTTTGCCGATGTGGACAACACCTGCCCGCTGACAGAGGCATGCCGCCTGCGCACTGCGCTGGACGATGCAGCGAACGCCTTTTACGCGACGCTGGACCCGATCACGCTGGATGCGCTGATCTGCGACAATGCGCCTTTGCTTGAAATCCTTGTGCCGCAAGGGGGCTGCAAGGGGCCGTTGCGAAAAAGCACCGTTGCGGCCGCCGAAACCATCGTTTAATCGACGGCCATTCATGACGGGAGAACCGGTTCATCCGGTGCCGAAGGCGCAACCGCCCCGGAAACGCTCAGGCCAAAGGACCGACATGGAACACGAACTCTGGAGAGAGGCGCAGGACTGCGTCCGCCGAAGGGATAGCGATCTCAGGCGAAGGGACAGAGGGGGCATTCGCCGGTGCGGCTTGACGCGCCATGAATGCCCGCACCATGCTTGCCTTGGTCGGGATCACTGACCGGAGGGCGCATGGCCGAGGACAATCTGAAATCGACGGTGCTGAACGCGCTGCACCGCGAGCTGGGCGCCCGGATGGTGCCGTTCGCAGGGTATGACATGCCTGTGCAGTATGGCCTTGGCGTGCTCAAGGAGCACCTGCATTGCCGCGACCATGCCGGGCTGTTCGATGTCAGCCACATGGGACAGGTGATCCTGCGCGGGCCGGACGTGGCGCTGGCGCTCGAATCGCTGGTGCCGGTGGACGTGGCGGGGCTGGCCGAGGGGCGGCAACGTTATGCATTTTTCACCAATGACGCGGGCGGGATCGAGGACGATCTGATGATCGCCAACCGCGGCGATCACCTGTTCGTCGTGGTCAACGCCGCCTGCAAGGATGCCGACCTGGCGCGCATGAAGACAGTGCTGGAGCCTCGGGGCGTTTCGGTCGAGATGCTGGAGGACCGCGCGCTGCTGGCCCTGCAGGGGCCCGAGGCAGAGGCCGTGCTGGCCGCGCTGGCGCCGGATGTGGCAGAGATGCGCTTCATGGACGTGGCGACCGTCATGATCGAAGGGGTCGAGGTCTGGGTCTCGCGCTCGGGCTACACTGGCGAGGATGGCTTCGAGATCTCGGTGCCGGAGACGGCGGCCGAGGCGCTGGCGCGGCGGTTGCTGGCGGACGCGCGGGTCGAATTCATCGGGCTGGGCGCGCGTGACAGCCTGCGGCTGGAAGGCGGGCTGTGCCTGTATGGCCATGACATCGACACCGGGACGACGCCGGTCGAGGCGCGGCTGACCTGGGCGATCCAGAAGGTGCGTCGTGCGGGTGGCGCGCGGGAGGGCGGCTTTCCGGGTGCCGAGCGCATCCTGGCCGAGCTGGAAACGGGTGCAGCGCGTGCCCGGGTCGGCCTGTCGCCCGAAGGGCGCGCGCCGATGCGCGAGGGCGTGCCGCTGTTTGCCGCAGAGACGGGCGGCGACCCGGTGGGGCAGATCACCTCGGGCGGGTTCGGCCCCAGCGTGAATGCGCCGGTGGCGATGGGCTATGTGCCGACGGACCTTTCCGCGACAGGCACGCGGCTTTGGGGTGAGGTGCGGGGGAAGCGGTTGCCGGTGAAAGTGGCGGCGCTGCCCTTCCTGCCTGCGGGATTCAAACGGTGAAACAGGGAGAAACAGATGAAATTCACCGAAGAACATGAATGGCTGGACGTGGATGACGAGGGCATCGTCACCGTGGGCATCACTGCCCACGCGGCCGAGCAGTTGGGCGACGTGGTGTTCGTCGAACTGCCCGAGGTCGGCACCGAGGTCAGCAAGGACGACGAGATCGTCGTGATCGAATCGGTCAAGGCCGCGTCCGACATCCTCGCGCCGCTGGATGGCGAGATCGTCGAGGTGAACGACGCCATCGTCGACGAGCCGGGCAAGGTGAACGAGGATCCCGAGGGGGATGCCTGGTTCTTCAAGATGAAGGTCGAGGACCTGTCGGCATTGGACGACTACATGGACGAGAAGGCCTACAAGGATTTCATCGGGGACTGAGAGGGGGCTCTGCCCCCGTCGCCCGTTCCGGGCGACTCCCCCGCGGTATTTGGAAACCAGAGAAGAGGGGCGCGGCGCGCGCCGGAAGGGTTCTTGCGATGACCTATGAACCGATCGATTACCTGCCTTACGATTTCGCCAACCGGCGGCATATCGGACCTTCGCCCGCCGAGATGGCCGACATGTTCGAGACGCTGGGCGTGGCGGGGCTGGATGCGCTGATCGATGAGACCGTGCCCAAGGCGATCCGGCAGGATTTCCGGCTGGATTTCGGCAAGCCCCTGTCCGAGCGCGAATTGTTGCAGCGGATGCGTGTCGTGGCGGCGCAGAACACGGTCCTCACCTCGCTGATCGGGATGGGTTATCACGGCACGGTCACGCCGCCGGCGATCCAGCGCAACATCCTCGAGAACCCGGCCTGGTATACCGCCTATACGCCCTATCAGCCGGAAATCAGCCAGGGCCGGCTCGAGGCGCTTCTGAACTACCAGACGATGATCTGCGACCTGACCGGCCTCGAGGTGGCGAATGCCTCGTTGCTGGACGAGGCGACCGCCTGCGCCGAGGCGATGACCATGGCGCAACGCGTGGCCAAATCGAAGGCCAAGGCGTTCTTTGTAGACGAGAACTGTCATCCGCAGAACATCGCCGTGGTGCGCACGCGGGCCGAGCCGCTGGGCATCGACGTGCATGTGGGCAATCCCGACGAAATGGATGCCAGCCTCTATTTCGGGGCGCTGTTCCAATATCCGGGCACGCATGGACACCTGCGCGACTTCACCCGCCAGATGCAGGCCCTGCACACGGTGAAGGCCGTTGGAATCGTCAGCGCCGACCCGATGGCGCTGTGCCTGCTGAAAGAGCCGGCGGCGATGGGGGCGGATATCGCGGTTGGCAACACGCAGCGATTTGGCGTGCCGCTGGGCTATGGTGGGCCGCATGCCGCCTACATGGCCTGCCGGGATGAATTCAAGCGCGCCATGCCGGGCCGGATCGTGGGCATATCCATCGACAGCCACGGCAACCGCGCCTATCGCCTGTCGCTCCAGACGCGCGAGCAACATATCCGCCGCGAGAAGGCCACGAGCAATGTCTGCACGGCGCAGGCCCTTCTGGCGGTCATGGCGGGATTCTACGCCGTGTTCCACGGACCCAAGGGGCTGCGCGCCATCGCGCAGCGCATCCACCGCAAGACGGTGCGGCTGGCCAAGGGACTGGAGGCGGCTGGGTTCCGGGTGGAGCCCAAGCATTTCTTTGACACGATCACCGTAGATGTTGGCCTGTTGCAGCGCGGTGTCCTGCAGGCGGCCGTGCAGCAGGGAATCAACCTGCGCCGGGTTGGCCGGACCAAGGTGGGCATCACGCTGGACGAGCGCACCACCCCCGAGGTGATCGAGGCGGTCTGGCGCGCCTTTGGCCTGGTCCGCGAGGACAAGGACCTGACGCCGGAGTATCGCCTGCCCGACGCGCTGATCCGGCAGTCGAATTACCTGCAGCACGACGTGTTCCACATGAACCGGGCCGAGACCGAGATGATGCGTTACATGCGCCGTCTCGCCGACCGCGACCTGGCGCTGGACCGGGCGATGATCCCGCTGGGCTCCTGCACGATGAAGCTGAACGCGGCGGCCGAGATGATGCCGATCAGCTGGGCCGAATTCTCGCAGATGCATCCGTATGTTCCGGCCGATCAGGCGCGGGGCTACCGGACGTTGATCGACGACCTGTCGGCCAAGCTGTGCACGATCACCGGCTATGACGCGTTTTCCATGCAGCCGAATTCCGGCGCTCAGGGCGAATATGCCGGGCTGCTGACGATCCGCGACTGGCAGAAGGCGCGGGGCGAGGGGCATCGCGATGTCTGCCTGATCCCGGTCAACGCGCATGGCACCAACCCCGCCAGCGCCCACATGGTCGGCTGGGAGGTGGTGGCGGTCGGCTGCGACGATCACGGCAGTATCGACCTGGCCGATTTCCGCGCCAAGGCCGAAAAGTTCTCGGACCGGCTGGCGGCCTGCATGATCACCTATCCCAGCACGCATGGCGTGTTCGAGGAGACGGTGAAGGAGGTCTGCGCCATCACGCATGAACACGGCGGGCAGGTCTATATCGACGGGGCGAACATGAACGCGATGGTGGGCCTGTCGCGGCCCGGCGACCTCGGCGGCGATGTGAGCCACCTCAACCTGCACAAGACCTTCTGCATCCCGCATGGCGGCGGCGGCCCCGGCATGGGGCCGATCGGTGTCAAGGAACACCTGATCCCGCATCTGCCGGGCGATCCGCTGACGGCCAAGGGGCCGGGGCCTGTGTCGGCCGCGGCCTTCGGGTCGCCGTCGCTGCTGCCGATTTCATGGGCCTATGTTCTGATGATGGGCGGCGAGGGGCTGACGCAGGCGACGCGGGTCGCGATCCTGAACGCCAACTACATCGCCAAGCGGTTGGAGGGCGCCTATGAGGTGCTCTATCGCGGCGCGACCGGGCGGGTGGCGCATGAATGCATCCTCGACACGCGGCCGTTCGAGAAATCGGCGGGCGTCACGGTCGAGGATATCGCCAAGCGGCTGATGGATTGCGGGTTCCACGCGCCGACGATGAGCTGGCCCGTGGCCGGCACCCTGATGATCGAGCCGACCGAGTCCGAGACCAAGGCCGAGCTGGACCGGTTCTGCGACGCGATGCTGGCGATCCGCGAGGAAATCCGCGCCATCGAGGACGGCCGGATGGATCACGAGGTGAACCCGCTGAAACTTGCCCCGCATACGATGGAGGACCTCGTGAAGGACTGGGACCGCCCCTACACGCGTGAGCAAGGTTGTTTCCCGCCGGGTGCCTTCCGCGTGGACAAGTACTGGCCCCCGGTCAACCGCGTCGACAACGTCTATGGCGACCGGCATCTGGTTTGCACCTGCCCGCCGATGAGCGAGATCGCCCAGGCGGCGGAATGAGGACAAGCCCCGGCCGGGTCGACCGGTCGGGGCTTTCTCCTGGTCAGGCGGCCTTGGGCACCTTGGACCATGCAAACGCCTGCATCGGGGCGTCCACCGGGGTCTGCGCCAAGTGGTTGGTGTAGTTCGAGATCACCTTTTGCGCGACGCCGAGGATCACCTCGAGGATCTGGCGCTGGGTGAACCCGGCCCGGATGAAGGCCTGCACCTGATCGTCCGTTACGTTGCCGCGCTGGCGCACGACATGCAGGGTGAAGTCGCGCAGCGCCTCGAGCCGGGCATTCGGCAACGGTGTCTCGTCGCGCAGCGCAGCGCTGATTGCGTCGTCCACCTTCATCTTCTTGGCGATGCCCGTATGGGCGGGCACGCAGTAATGGCATTCGTGCTCGACGTTGATGGTCTGCCAGACCACCGTCAGCTCATCCTTGTCAAAGCTGGTCTCGGTCGCAAAGATCCCGTGCAGCTGCTTGTAGCCTTTCAGGGCGGCGGGCGACTCGGCCAACACGCCGTGCAGGCCCGGCAGGCGGCCAAAGCTTTTCAGCGAATCTTCCAGCAGCGGGCGGCTGGCCTCGGGCGCGGTTTCCAGCGTGTGCGGGGTAAAGAGGGACATGACGGTTCCTTTCTTGAATGATCGTTCAACAATTTCGTTCCTACCTTTACTTGAGCGATCACTCAAGATACATTTTGAGCGTTCACTCAAAAATGAGCGAGGTAGGAGATGGGCAGGCAGGCCGGATACGATCGCGGCAAGGTGCTGGCGCAGGCGCAGGCGCTTTTCTGGAGCAAGGGGTTCCTTGGCACCTCGTTGAAGGATCTCGAGACCGCGCTGGACATGCGGCCAGGCTCGATCTACGCGGCTTTCGGGTCGAAAGAGGCGCTGTTCGCCGAGGCACTGAAATCCTATGCGCAGCATTCGCGCGAGGCGTTCCGCCAGACGGTGGCACAGGCGGGGTCGCCGCTGGCCGGGCTGGCGGCGCATGTGCGGGCGCTGGGCTGCGTCGCGGACAACCGTCCGCCCTCGCAGGCCTGCATGCTGGTCAAGACGATGCTGGAAACGCCGCCCGACAATGCCGATCTGCTGGGCCTGACTGAAACCCTGATCCAGTCGATGGAGGCGGCCTTTGCAGAGATGTTCCGGCAGGCCATTCAGACCGGAGAGTTGCCGCAGACCGCCGATCCAGACCGCCTTGCAAGCCGGTTGCAGGCCGAGATCTTCGGCCTGCGCACCTATGCGCAGCGCAAAGGGTCGGATGCCCGGGTGGCGCAGATGGCCGAGGACATTGCCCGAGACATCGAGGCGCTGCGCGTCGCCGCCTGATCCGCGCCGTCAGCCCGCGGGTGTTTCAACCTGTTCAGGGGATTCCACCAGAAAGTCAAACACGTCGCGCACCCGGCCCCAGGTCGCCGCGTCGCTGGCGGCCAGCAAGTAGCCTTCGGTCAGGTCTGCGCGATACTCCGTGCCGTCCAGCAGTGCCACATGCCCGCCCGCCTGTCTCGAGATCAGCACGCCGGCGGGATGGTCCCAGGCGGTCAGTTTCGCGAACAACACGAAATCCAGCTGGCCCTGTGCCAGCATACGGTATTCGTGGCAGGCGCAGCGCATCATCACTGTCCGTTGAAAACGCGGCATCTGCGCGGCGATGCGCGCCTGCTTGTCCCTCGGCGCAAGGTACAGCGGCACAGAGCCGACGAGATCCTCGACCGGGCCGCCGCCGGAAACCCGGACGGGGCGCGCGATGCGCCGCTTGTTCAGCATCTGGGCGGGGTTTTCGGTGTCGGCCCAGATCGCGTCATCCATGACGGGATCGTAGAGCAGGCCATAGACCGGCACGCCAAAGCGCAGGATGGACACCATGACCCCGAACAGGGTCAGCCCCTTGGCGTAGTTCCAGGTGCCGTCCACCGGATCCACGGTAAAACACAGTTCCGCCTCGGCGATCTTGTTCAGGATGTCGGGCCGGGCGGTGGCGTTCTCCTCGCCCACGATCAGTGCATGGGGGAACATGGCCTGCAGGCCACGGGCGATCATCGCCTCGGCGGCGTGGTCGGCCTCGGTCACCAGGTCCTGCGGGCCGGTCTTTTCATCGATCTGATGGCTGTCTAGCTGGCGAAAGCGCGGCAGGATCTCAGCACGTGCGGCGCGTCGCACCAGCGACAGGATTTGAGTGCGCTGGGCGCGGCTCAGCGGGGCGGTGACGGGGATGGGCAGGGAATCGGTCATGGCGGTCCTCCGGGGCAGGTGCCTGCGAGGTGACAGCCGAACCGGTGCGGATCAAGGGGCAGCCCATGCGGCCGATTCCCGCGCCAGGGGTGCGAGGGGCCCGAAGGCCCCCCGCGAAACAGGATCAACCCTCGGGGAGGATGACCTTATCGATGACGTGGATCACGCCATTCGAAGCTTCGATGTCAGCCGACACGACGATCGCGTCGTTGATCATTACGCCATTGTCGAGGTCGACGGTGATGTTGCCGCCCTGAACGGTTGCGGCAGTCATGCCGTCGCTGAGGTCGGTCGACATCACCTTGCCGGCCACCACGTGGTAGGTCAGGATCGCAACCAGCTGGTCCTTGTTCTCGGGCAGCAGCAGGTTTGCCACGGTGCCCTCGGGCAGAGCGGCGAATGCTTCATCCGTCGGTGCGAAGACGGTGAACGGGCCTTCGCCCTTCAGCGTGTCGACCAGGTCGGCCGCGGTCACGGCAGCGACGAGGGTCTCGAAGGTGCCCGCGCCCACGGCGGTGTCGACGATGTCCATCGAGTGGCCGCCGGCAAAGGCGGGGGTCGAAAGGACGGTGGCAGTGGTCAGTGCCATGAAAGTTCTGCGGAACATGAGATATCCTCCTGAATTGTTCCGATGCGTTTTCGAAGCATCGTAACCATTACGCCGGAGGTAAGCATTTGGTTCATATGCGGATTTCCGCCGGTCGGGCTTGACCGGCGGCTTGGCGCACCTATGCCGGGCCTTTTGATGCTTTCCAGTTAAATCTTTGTGATCCGCCGTCAGCAGAGCGTGAGAAAAATCCGAGTTCAGCGGGCTCAGTCCAGCCCGATCGCGGCCTTGGCGATGCCGTCCAGAAGCGCCTCGATCTCTTTCATCGGGCCTTCGGGCAAGCTGCGGAAACCGATCACCGTCACGTCGGGGCGGCTGGGCTGCACCATGACGAAGATGTCGTAGGGGCAAAAGACGATGTTCATCGGGTCCACCTCCATCACCTTGCGCGACAGCGCGGCAGAGCAGAAGCTGAACACGTCCGCCTGTTCGAACAGCACCACGTCCGAGCCGACATCGACGCGGGTGCGTTCCAGCATCTCGCCGGTATGGCTGACACTGTCGATCACCAGTCCACGGTCGAGGATCGCGGATTCCAAGCCGAACACAACGTCGTCGAAACTCTGGTCTGTCTCATAGGTCACGGCGTCCTGCGCGAGGGCGGGGGCGGCCAGCATGGCCAGAACGGCAATCAGGTTTTTCATCGCGTCCTCCTTTTGCGGCCGGTCGGGGCCGCCATGTCTCCTGGATGGCCCATACTAACGGCGGCTGCCGCTCCTGCCTTGAGGTAAATCAACACATTCTCAAGGGGGAATGTCGATTGCCGGGATGTTTCAGGCGCGCCACGACACTGTGAGACAGCTTTTGTTGGCGCAAGGATCGCCTGCTTCTATCTTGCATCGAAACAAGAGAGGTGACGAATGGCGCATCGCTGGACCAACGACCTGACCTATGACGACATCACGCCCCGGGCTGCATACCTGAACCGCCGCCAGATTTTGGCGGCGATGGGGGGCACGGCACTTGTGGGCCTCGCCGGGGCAGGGGAGGCGCAGGAAGCGCTGGAACCGAACGGCTGGGACGAGATCACCTCTTACTGCAACTACTATGAGTTCGGCACGAACAAGGACGATCCCTCGCGCTATGCCGGTCAGCTGACGACCGATCCCTGGTCGGTGACGATCGACGGCTTGGTCGAGCGGCCCGGCGAGTATTCGTTCGCCGACATCATAGCGAAGATGACCATCGAGGAGCGCATCTACCGCTTCCGCTGCGTCGAGGCCTGGTCGATGGTCGTGCCGTGGAACGGGTTCGAACTGGCCGACCTGCTGGACCTCGCGGGTGTGACATCCGATGCGCGGTATGTGGCCTTTGAGACGGCGTATCGCCCCGAAGAGATGCCGGGCCTCCGCTTTCCGGTGATCGACTGGCCCTATGTCGAGGGGCTGAGGCTGGACGAGGCGCTGCATCCGCTGACCATCATGGCGACCGGGATCCATGGTCGCCCGATCCCGAACCAGAACGGCGCGCCGCTGCGGCTGGTCGTGCCTTGGAAGTACGGGTTCAAGTCGATCAAGTCCGTCGTGCGGATCACCCTGACCGACAAGGAACCGCCGACCGCCTGGAACAAGGCGAACCCGCGCGAATACGGCTTCTACTCGAACGTGAACCCTACGGTGGACCATCCCCGCTGGAGCCAGGCCAGCGAACGGCGCATCGGCGCGGGCCTGTTCGCGCGCCGTGAACCCACGTTGATGTTCAACGGCTACGAGGCCGAGGTGGCCAGCCTTTACGAAGGCATGGACCTGCGCGCCAACTTCTGATGCTGGTCGACCGCCTCAACTCCACGGCCCGGCGCGTTCCAACATGGATCGTCTATGCCGGGCTGTCGCTGCCGGCGCCCTGGCTGTTCTGGCAGGGTTTGACCGGCGGGTTGGGAGTGGAGCCAATCAAGGCGCTGGAGCATGAGTACGGGCTCCTGGCGCTGCAACTGCTGATCGCCGGCCTGTGCGTGACGCCGCTGCGGCGCTTCGCAGGGGTGAACCTGCTTCGGTTCCGGCGCGGATTGGGCCTGATGGCCTTCTTCTATCTGTGCTGTCACCTGCTGGTCTGGCTGGTGCTCGACGTGCAGATCCTGGCCCAGGTCTGGGCCGACATCCTGAAACGTCCCTATATCACGGTGGGCATGGCGGGCTTCCTGCTGCTGGTGCCGCTGGCGTTGACATCGACCGACCGGGCGATCCGTCGGATGGGGATGCGCTGGCGGCAGTTGCACTGGCTTGTCTACCCGGCCGTGCTGCTGGGTGGGCTGCATTTCGTGATGCTGCGCAAGGGCTGGCAGCTGGAGCCTCTGGTCTACCTCGGGCTGGTCGCGATTTTGCTGCTGCTGCGACTCGCGCCACGCCGAAAGCGAGTCGCGGCGCACGCCTGATCCTAAAGCGAACGCGAGTGGCCCTCTGATTCAGGGTGATTCACGGGTTGCAGGGCGCCTGATTTCCAAAAGTTGCGCAAAGCGATGCCGAAAACGCGCCCAACCTTCCCGGTTCACCCAGCGTCAGCTTGCCCGATCCGCGCGGCTGACGACATATTTTTCCGGACGATCAAAAAAATAGTATAATAAAAACAATTAGATGATAGAAAAATGACGGCTCCATGCGTTTTCCCTGTAAAAAGCACTTGCGGGTGTTTGGAGTGAACCGTAAATAGCCCCTCACCGGCGGCGCTGAGGCGCACGACGGGGCGCCAGCGGGGCGGCGACGGACGGATCGGAAGATTGGTTGGTT
>NZ_JAGTUU010000019.1 GCF_018224955.1 Thetidibacter halocola | reverse complement strand
CGCGAAGGGGAGATAGCCGAGCTCATCGAGGATCAGGAAGTCGAGGCGGCAGAGCAGGTCTGCCGTGCGTCCCTGTCGATCGGCACGGGCTTCGGCGTCGAGTTTGTTCACCAGGTCCACGACGTTGAAGAAGCGCCCTCGCTTGCCGCGCCGGATGCAAGCCCGGGCGATGCTGACGGCAAGGTGGGATTTGCCGGTGCCGGTGCCCCCGATGAGCACGACATTACGTTGCTGTTCGAGGAATTCGCCGGCGGCCAAGTCGCGCACCAGCGTCTCGTTGACTGGCGTTTCCTCGAAGCTGAACTCGTCGACTTCTTTCGCCAGCGGCAGCTTGGCGATTGTCATCTGGTATTTGATCGAGCGCGCCTGCTTCTCGCTGATCTCGGCATTCAGCAGGTCGCCGACGATCTGTTGCGGCTCGTGCTGACGCTTCACCGCCGTGGTGATGATCTCATCGTAGGCGGCCTTCATGCCGTAGAGCTTCAGCTGGCTCATCGCGTCCAGCACCTGTGATCTTTCCATGGTCGGGCCTCCTGAGGCTGTCGTAGCGTTTGCAATCGGCGACGGGCTCGCAGGTCAGTCGCAACGCGGCCGGCGTATCGATGGTCAGCGGCGGTGGCGGCTCCCGATGCCGGGCCAGGATGTTGATGACGACCGAGGCTGCGGGGACCCCTTCGCTCAAGGCCTCGGCACAGGCAGCCTCCACCGCATCCAGTCCATCGATCGGGATCATGCTGAGGATCTGGACCATCTGCCGGTCGCCGTTCGGCACCTTGCCAAGCTTGCGCTGCACGCGCCTGATTGCCGACGGCAGGTCCCAGTCTTTGAAGGGGGCGCCATTCCGGAGGGCACCGGGCTTCCGAGCCAGAACCGGAATGTAGTGCAGCGGGTCGTAGATGGCCTTGTCGCGCCCGAAGGCTCGGGCGTGTTGCCCCACGATCTTGCCGTCCTGCCAGAACTCGACCCGCTCGGCATAGGCACGGATCTCGACGGGGCGGCCAACGGCCCGGCCGTCCACGGAGTAGCGGTTCTTGTCGAACTGGACGAGACAGGTCTCCGAGACCGACGCCGGCACGGCATGGAAGCCATCGAACGGACCGACGTAGGGCACAAGACTCGCGCGCTCGTCTTGGAACACATCCCAGATCGTTCGATCCCGAAGCTCCTGGTGCGCATTGGCTTTGGCCCAGGCAACACAGCGGTCTTCGAGCCAGGCGTTGAGCTCGGCGTAGCTCCTGAACTTCGGCCGGGGCACGAAGAACCGCCGTCGGACAACGCCGACTTGGTTCTCGACCTGTCCCTTCTCCCAGCCAGATGCCGGTGTGCAGGCGACGGGATCGACGAGGTAATGGCCGCACATCTGCTGGAACCGGCGGTTGTAGGCTCGGTCGCGGCCGACGAAGATCGTGTCGACCGCGGTCTTCATGTTGTCGTAGATGCCCCGCGTGCAGGTGCCCCCGAAGAAGGCGAAGGCCTTGTCATGGGCGTCGAAGACCATCTCCTGCGTCTCGCGGGGATAGGCACGCACGAACAGCATCCGGCTGTGACACAGGCGGACATGTGCCACCTTCACCGTGGTCGTCGCGCCGTCGATCACCACGATCTCGTGGCTCCAGTCGAACTGGTAGGCCTCTCCTGGATCGAAGGTTAGTGGGACATAGGCGGCCGCAGATGCCACCTCTTCCTCCTTCGACCAGGAGGCCGCGTATCGCCGGACGGCATCGTAGCCGCCATCATAACCTCGGGCCCGGAGCTCTTCAAAGATCCGAATGCGGGTCAGTCGCTCGCGCTTGGGCTTCCGCGCGTTCACCGCCAGCATCTCGTCGAGTATGTCTTTCCAGGGCCCGATCTTCGGCAACGGCTGAATGGTTCGCTCGTAGGTGAGTTCCGTCGCACCGGACCGGATCACCTTGCGCACCGTGTTCCGCGATACCCGCAGCTCCCGGCAGATCTGCTTGATCGACTTCTTGTCCTGAAAATACGCCCGCCGGATCTTCGCTATCGTCTCCACGATCAACATCCCACACTGCGCTCCCCGATGACCTCGGGAGCATCATGACCATCAGTGTAAGGGGGTCATTTTTGGGCGCCGATTACCCCGCTACGGGGTCAAAATTGCATGCCTGTTCACA
>NZ_JAGTUU010000018.1 GCF_018224955.1 Thetidibacter halocola | reverse complement strand
ACGATCAACATCCCACACTGCGCTCCCCGATGACCTCGGGAGCATCATGACCATCAGTGTAAGGGGGTCATTTTTGGGCGCCGATTACCCCGCTACGGGGTCAAAATTGCATGCCTGTTCACACTTCTGTCGCTCATCTGCGCCATGCGACCTGACATGTTCCAGACCAGTTTTGCTTGGTCACGCGAGGTCGCAAGGGTCACAATCTGTGATCCCTCGGGACCATACATCGTCTCGTAAAGCGCCAGTGTCGCGAGGATCGTAGACTTGGCGTTCTTACGACCAACCATACAGATCGCGCGGGTATAACGTCTTATCTCGGCGTCTGTCTTATCTACCCACCCATACAGGTTCAGAAAGAAAAACGCTTGCCAAGGTGAAAGACGAACGGGTTTGCCTGCTACTTCACCTTCGATGAAGTTGAGTAGTTGAACATATGTAATGACGTGTCGTGCTTTGGCTTCATCAAAGCGCCAACGAAAGTCGTCTGTGTGTTGGTTCTGATCGTAGTCGTTCAGAAAGATACGGCATTGCGCCTTGATCGCCTTACAAGCAACGATTTGACCAGACACAATATCTCTGGCGTATTGAATTCCATCCTCAACGGAGCATGGTTTTGGATAATAGCCTGACATGAAAATACCCTTTCCGTTCTATTCAAAGGGTATTTATGCGGACTGCTAATTGAGCAGGTTGACAGGAAAGTGGCGGCGATTACCACAAATCCATCTTGAGAATAGGAGAAACAAGATGGCACGGACGGAAATGATCCAAACCCGCAAGGCAACTGTTATTGTATACTTTCGCGATTTGTTTCCGAACGGCGAGATATTCGTTGAACGTGTCGCTTTGCGTTGCGCTACCGTTGTCGTCAACGAAATCGTCTATCATGTCGATCTGTGCGACGATGGCAGGGTAAAGAACGCCCGCAACATCGGTTGGTAAACCCGAAGTTCACTAGGTTGTGCGAGTAGTAATTGATGCGTCGTTGGACAAGGTTCAGCGGCGCATCATGCGGTTTCTGTCTTGACTACGGAAGCTGTCGATCATCAGATGCGATGTAATATCAAGTTATGGAGTTTTATGTCTATGAAGCAGAAGGCATTACAACAGTCATTAGTCGCGTTGGGTCGTGCTGACAATGCACTAACGCAGATGAGGTTCGCGGAACACAATAGGGCATTTGTCGAGGCGTGGGATGACTTTTTACAACAGGTCTCAAGGATCAACGAGAAATTGAAAGCGGGTTCTCGTGATGACCCACAAAGCAAAAAGTGGTACGAAAAGCTTGCGAAGACGCGTCAAGAAGACAAACTTCTTCAATATCTACATCAAGCCAGAAATGCCGAGCATCATGGTTTAGAGAATTCAATTGATGAAGGTTTTGGCATCTGGGCATATGGCAAAGGAGAGTTTTCTGGGTTCGTCGATGGAAATGGTAAATTTCATGTAACTGAATTCAAGCCAGAGACTCCCGGCGCAGAGATTGAAGTCAAGTATTCGCAAAATCTCAAAAAGGTGGTAAATCGTGGTGTTTCATACGAACTTCCCGCTTCACATTTAGGCAAGCCACTTGATGACGTCAGTCCTATTGCTTTAGCTGAGTTGGCAATCGTCTACTACAGAGGTGTTCTCCACGAGGCTAAATCACTTGTTCGGTAACTGCCAAGAGAAGTTGTCGGGTACAAAATCACGGAAGTGCACCATGAAACTAGCAAAGATTGCAGCGATAGCCATGTGTTTGTGTGCCAGCATGACGCAGGCGCAAACGATTAACTTTCGTTGTTTTCCGAACGGTGGATATGCGTTTAATGAATATCACCTTACTATTGAGCGAGGTCTTGACACGGTAAAGATTGAGGCTCGCTTTAGTTCAGGTGACATACTCTATGTCAAGGTGTATCCGGCAATTATCACCGATGATTACATCGTCATAAAAGAGCATGATTTTGTTCCAAGTGAGATAATGCCATTTATCTCGCAGTCATACATTGAGAGGTCGACCGGGCGGTATATTCGATTGGAAACAGCTTTTATAGGAGGTGATATTTGGGTTGATTATGGTGAGTACCAGTGCCAGCCCAACTTCTAAAGAAAAACCCCCGCTCAGGCGGGGGTTAGTCGTTTGTGTTTGCCTGTTTTCAGTTTCTTGTTAATCTGAGAATATCTCGTTTAGAAGTCCTGCTTTCTTGATCGCTTCATTACGCGTCAGGTTCTCGTAGAGAAGAATGTATCCGTCTTTCTCTGTCTTGGTCGATACAATCGCGTCGTTGAGCGAAATGAATACGTTGTGTCTGTTGTTGTTAGCCATAGATTCTCTCCAATTCTTGTGCTGATACTAAATGCAAATCATAATTACCATCTTGCACATTGCGCTTGATGGCTACTCCTCGCCAATAATTTCTTGCACTGGTTCCCGCGTAGGCGTCTGCTTTGTTCGACTTGTGACAACCTGCTACAAGACCGTGTAGGCGTCGCCCCGATGCGTCTACATGAGTGGAGTAATCCAGAAAGTGTGAGTGACCGACTGTTGCGCTGCGATGCCCTTTCATCAACAGGTTTCGTGCGTGATTGTCTCCCGAGATAGGTCTACCCATCGCACCGGCGGTCAGATAGTGCGCATAGATAACGCCATCGATTTCAATGGTGCCGGGCGCTGACCCTTCATAATCGACCACATCTGTATAGTAGTCTTCTAGTGACAGATCGTCGAATGAGATACCGAACCGTGCTCTGACCCCCGACATTCATCCAGCTGAAACCAGAGCCGGTGGGTGACAATTGCCCGCTTGCGCGGGGGGAGCAATGGGCGATCGGCGTAACGCTTCCGTTTCGTGGAGCCGATCGCCCAT
>NZ_JAGTUU010000017.1 GCF_018224955.1 Thetidibacter halocola | reverse complement strand
AGAGCATCGAACCACCAAGCCTTGAGCCACTATCCCCATAGCACCGAAATCCGCCCGCGCTTTCCTCCTTGTCAGATTTGTCGCCGCTGCAGCTCACGCTGACAGCAGCCACAAATCTTAGACGAAGCGGACATTTGCTTACTGCGATGCCACACCCTTGTGCCGCGCCCTTGTGCATTCGAGCTAGCCGGCACCGATGGTGTCCAAGAAGAGAGAAAAGAGCTCACCCTGGGAGTTGATCCTCAGCTTCGAGTAGACGTTGCGGCGGTGAATGCGTACGGTTCCGGGCGCGATCGAGAGCAGCCGCCCAATTGCCTCGGATGAATGGCCTCGCAGGGTCAGTTCAACGATCTGGCCTTCCCTTTCTGTGAGAGCACCATCGCCGATAGTGTTGAAGGCGTCTGCAACTTTCTGGTTCAAAATGTCCGATGTATTGTTGGAGCCTGACCTGTCGATACTAGACCAGTGACGACGACACAATGCTTCGACAACCGGTTGAATTTCAGACAGCACGCGCATCTCGGTCTTGGTGAACTTCTTTTCGGTCCGCATCAGTGACAGGACGATCTGCAGTTCCGAATCCACGTCGATCAGGAACCCGACCTCTTCTGCCAGCCCTGTTTGTACGTAATAGCTTCGATAATACTCACCCTGATAAAAGCGATCCGGCGCTATTTCCTTAAGTCGCCAGATGCCCTGGGGCGTGTCGCCGATGCTCGCCAGGAAGAATGGATCGATAAGGTAAGGCCCCTCAAGATAATCGTCGACGTGGAGCTTTCGCCGCTCAGGGGTGAAATCGTCAAAGAGGGCGAGCGGCCGGTCTTTCCCGATGTATCCAAAGATCACTGTAAACTCGTACGGGATCACGCTGCGTAGGCCATTGGCGAGGGTTTCGGCGAAACCCTCTGTGCCGAGCGCTTCGACGCACAGCGCGGCCTGGCTGTTCCAGTCTGTTGGCATTCCGACCCTCAGCTATCACAAGATGTGTATGACAAATTGCATATTTACACAAACGTTCAATTTGCGACATCGTGTAGGTTGCGCGTTATATGCGCGTTCCCTGTTTTTTCTGCTCAGGCAAGCCGTTGCTGGATCACGATCAGCCCACCGAAAAGATCGATACGCCCATCGCAGAGCTGCGCGGCGTGACAAAACGCTTTGGATCGCTTGTTGCCGTGAACAAGATCGACCTCAGCATAAAGTCGGGTGAGTTCCTGTCATTTCTGGGTCCGTCGGGCTGTGGAAAGACAACTGCGCTCAGGATGCTCGCAGGTTTTGAAACCCCGAGCGAAGGAAAGGTCCTGATCGGAAACCAGGATGTTTCAGAGCTCGAGCCGTACCGGCGACCCGTCAACATGGTCTTTCAAAGCTATGCGCTGTTCCCGCATATGACAGTCGCACAGAACATCGCATACGGGCTGGATCAGCGGCGGCCCAGATTGCCGAAGTCCGAAATCGCCGACAGGGTGCAACGTGTGCTCGACACCGTCCGCCTGGGCGAATTCGGCACGCGTCGCATTTGGGAGATGTCCGGCGGGCAGCAGCAGCGTGTCGCCCTTGCACGCGCCATCGTCAACGAGCCTAAGCTTCTTTTGCTGGACGAACCTCTTGCCGCGCTCGACCGAAAGCTGCGCAAGGAGATGCAGATCGAATTGCAGGATATCCAGCGTCAACTGGGGATCACCTTCATCCTGGTCACGCATGATCAGGAAGAGGCGCTGTCGCTGTCTGACCGGATTTGCGTGATGCGCGCGGGTGCGATCGTTCAGGCCGGCAGCCCGCAGGATCTCTATGATCGCCCGACAACGCGCTATGTCGCCGACTTCGTCGGAACATCGAATTTCTTTGATGGAAAGGTACAGATCGCCTCCAATGGCGACAGAGCGATCACGCTGGGCAACGGGCAGGCCTATTCCAGCGCCATTGGCAGCGACATCGCCCCTGGCCAGGCCGGATGTCTCAGCGTGCGTCCAGAACAGATCAGACTGAGCCCGACCGAAGTGCCGGGCGGTCTCTTGGCGACGGTACAGAACCGCATCTTCTTGGGCGAGCACACCGAGTACGTCGTTCGTCACGAACACCTTGGAAGCATCACCGCACTTGCGCCCCGTCAGGCGGACGCCGGTTTATCGACACTCGGGAAAGGCGACACCGTCTGGGTCCACTGGACCCCGGAGGCTGCCCTAATCCTGAGGCCGGACTGAAGGTCAAAGAGCAGCAACCATCCAACTGGGAGACACGACATGAAAGACAGATCATACATCTCAAAGCGGAAGTTCATGGAAGAGCTGCGTCGCTACGAAAAGGGTTCGGTCACACGGCGACATTTCCTTGGCGTCACTGGGCTCGGCACCGCGACGGCGGTAATGGCAGGCGCATTTCCCGGCCTCAGACCGTCAAGCGCGCTGGCCGGCAGCCATATCGGTGACCGTGTTGTCCTGGCGACCTGGCCGAACTATCACGATCCTGAAAACTTCGAGATCTTCACTGATCAGACAGGCGCTTTCACACAGGTGAACGTCTTTGGTTCGAACGAAGAAATGCTGGCAAAGCTTCAGGCCGGGGGCAGCGGCTGGGACGTCTACGTTCCAACGAATTATACGATCACAACTTATGTCGAAGAAGATCTGATCGAGCCACTCGATCTGTCGAAACTTCCGAACTACGACCCCGATGCATTCGATCCTCGCTTTGCCGACGCTGGGATCGTGGACGGGGTTGTCTATGCGGTGCCGAAGAACTGGGGCACCACCGGCATCGCCAGCAACACGTCGCACAATGGCGGTGCTGCCATCGACAGTTGGAAAGACTTCTTCGATCGCACGATGGATGACTTCTCTGGCCGCACCATGGTGCACGACTATCAGTTGACCACCATCGGCGCTGCGCTGAACTATCATGGATATTCGTTCAACTCGGTCGACGAGGCAGAACTGGCAGATGCGGAAAAACTGCTGATAAACGTCAAGCCGCATCTCTTCGCGATCACGTCGGATTACCAGCCGGCAATGCGGTCGGGAGATGCCTGGCTGACCATCTGCTGGACAGGTGACGGCAAGCAATTGAATACCGATATCCCGGAGATTGCCTTTGCTCTCGGCAAGGAGGGTGGCGAACTCTGGAGCGATTACTACGCCATCCCCAAAGGCGCCCCGCACATGGAAGCGGCCTATGCACTGATCAACTTCATGCTCGATCCCGAAGTCAACGCGCGCGAAGTCCTCGCCCACGGCTATCCGGTCGCAGACAGCCGCACAAACGCCCTGTTGCCAGAGGAGATCTTGAACGACCCGATCCTTTATCCGGCGGCCGAGCGCCTTGATGCGCTCGAATTCGGGGCTGCGGCAACCCTGACTGACCCGAACCGCGCCGAGTTGCTCGCGCGCTTCAAGTCGGCCTGATCGGAGGAAAGGGATGACAGAGCGCGAAAGAAACTGGCTTCTGGTCGCACCTGCGGGAGCCTGGCTGCTGGTTATGCTTGTCCTTCCGCTCTCTGTCGTGCTGATCTTCAGCTTCGGAGAGCGGGCACCTGCCGGTGGCTGGGTGCCCGCTTTCACGTTAGAGCAATACGCGAACCTGCCCGCGCGCCTGACGGCTTTTCAAAACACGCTCACATTGGCGCCATTGGGAACTTTGGCCGCTCTGATCATCGCCTATCCCTTGGCCTATCAGCTCGCCGTGCGAACCGATCCCAAGTGGAAAACTATCCTGCTTGTCCTGGTGATCGTGCCATTCTGGACCTCGATCCTGATCCGCAGCTATGCATGGATTTTCATTCTGGGCGGACAGGGGTTGCCTGCCCTCTTGGGGGTCTTCGGCTTCGAAGGAGTACGGCTGATCTACACGCCCTTCGCGGTCACCGTTGGCATCGTCTACGGCTACCTGCCGCTGATGGTCTTTCCAATCTACGTGGCGCTGGACCGTCTCGACAAACGTCTTCTGGAAGCCTCGTCTGATCTCGGGGCCAGGCCGCTGACGACTTTTCTCCGTGTCACGCTACCAATGTCCATATCGGGCATCGCGACCGGGTGTATGTTGGTCTTCATCTTGTTGATGGGAGAGTTCCTGATCCCGGCACTTCTCGGTGGCGGGAAGGTTTTCTTCGTCGGAAACGCGCTCGTCGATCTCTTCTTGCAGTCCCGGAATTGGGCCTTTGGTTCTGCGGTGGCGGTTATGCTCATACTCGTCATGCTGGTGACCGTCACGATCTACATGCGTCTCATCGCGCGGCTCAGTGCCACGCGTGAAGACGTGTCGATCATGTGAGGCCCTGATCGATGCGCATCTATTCCCTCTTCGTCTATGTGTTCCTCTACACACCGATCGCCATCATCGCGCTATTCAGCTTCAGCGCAGGCCGCAGCGCTAGCCAGTTCGAAGGCTTTTCGCTCAAGTGGTATGGACGGGCGCTTAACAATCCTTTCGTGATGGAGGCGCTTGGCAACAGTCTCCTTGTGGCCTTCGTGTCCGCAACGCTGGCCAGTATTCTGGGCACACTGGCCGCTGTTGGTCTGCAAGGAATCAAAGGACCCGCTCGCTCACTCTTCGACGCGATCATCTACATTGCGGTAATGATTCCGGGCATCGTGATCGGCATCGCAACCCTCATCGCGCTGGTGACGGTTTTCGACGTGGTCAACCCGTGGCTGGCCAGCGTCTGGCCCGAGGGCCGGGAGCCGCCGGCCCTGTCGATGGGCATGCCGTCCCTCATTGCCGCCCATACGATGTTCACATTGGCGCTGGTCGTCCTTATTGTGCGTGCCCGGCTGCAGGGACTCGAAGGCGCCTTGTCTGAAGCCTCTGCCGACCTCTACGCACCGCCCATGCGGACATTCCGGCTGATCACGCTTCCGCTGATCGCACCTGCAATCCTGGCCGGCTTTCTGCTGAGCTTCACCTTCAGCTTCGACGACTTCATCATCGCCTTTTTCGTCGCCGGCTCCGAGACGACGTTGCCCATCTATATCTTTTCTTCGATCCGGCGCGGGGTGACGCCCGAGGTGAACGCCATCGGTACAATGGTGATGCTTGCGTCGCTCGTCCTTCTGGTGATCGCACAACTCATTCTACGGCGCAGCGACAAGAGCTGAGAGCTACAATTCGGGAGGTTTCGATGCTGCTGGAAAATCGCGTTGCTTTCGTGACGGCTGCTGGCTCGGGAATTGGCGCTGCAGGAGCCGAGGCTCTGGCACGCGAAGGCGCTCTTGTGATTGTCACTGACAAAGACGCCGCGGCCGCCGCCGCGGTCGCGGCGCGCATCACAAATGAGGGAAACAAGGCCAGGGCGCTCGAGGTCGACGTCACTGATGATGCTGAACTCGTGTCGGCGATTGATGACGTGGCACGGAACGAGGGCCGACTGGATATTCTGCACTCCCATGCAGGCGTGCAGGTCGAGGGTAAGCTGGAGCAGGTGGCGGTTGCGGATATGGACCTGTCGTGGAGGCTCAATGTGCGCTCCCATTTCGTTGCCGCGCAGGCTGCACTTGCACCGATGCGGCGACAGGGCAAAGGAAGCATCATCATCACATCGTCAAACTCGGGCGTTCAATACGACCGCGAGATGATTGCCTATGCCACGACAAAGCACGCCGTGCTCGCGATGACACGTCAGATGGCCGCAGATTATGCTAGGGAGAACATACGTTTCAACGCGCTCTGTCCCGGGTTTGTCGACACACCTTTCAACCTCGGTTTCGAAGTACAGATGGGCGGGCGCGACAAGCTGGAGGAGTACATCCGCGATGCCATTCCGATGGGCCGCTTCGGTACCGTCGACGAGATTGCAGATGCCATCGTATTTCTTGCGTCCGACAAATCGTCATTCATGACGGGCCACGCCTTTGTGGTCGATGGCGGCGAATGCATCTGAACATGCAGTTAGGGAAACGAAGATGACCGGAAGACTGGGTGGAAAGACGGCAGTGATCTCAGGTGGCGCCGCCGGCATGGGGCGCGTCACGTCTCTTGTTTTCGCCAAAGAGGGCGCGCGCGTTGCCATCATCGACATCCAAGAAGACGCTGGCCGCGAAACCGTCGGGATGATCCGCGACGCCGGCGGAGAGGCGTGGTTCTTTCAGGCCGATGTCGCCAGGTCTGAGGATGTCGACCGGGCTTTCGATGCGATCAAGACAGAGGTGGGCCCCTATGATGTACTCTTCAATCACGCAGGCACGATCATCGTGAAACCACTCCACGAGTCCACCGAAGATGATTACGATCGTCTAATGGACATCAATGTCCGATCCGCGTTTCTGGTCTGCCGGCGCTGGTCTACCCCCAACGAGTGGTCCGGGTTGATTGTTAATGCATCGTCGGTCTCTGGTCTATTGGGACGAAGGTTTCTGGTGCTGGGGGTCGGTAGCCCAGCGAACTGTGCGGTCTGACGGTGTTATAGTGGCGGCGCCAGTTTTCTATGAGGATCTGGGCT
>NZ_JAGTUU010000016.1:0-2500 GCF_018224955.1 Thetidibacter halocola | reverse complement strand
GTGCCTAGGGGTGAAAGGCCAATCAAACTCGGAGATAGCTGGTTCTCCGCGAAATCTATTTAGGTAGAGCGTCATCCGAATACCCCGGGGGGTAGAGCACTGGATGGGTAATGGGGCCCCACAGGCTTACTGATCCTAACCAAACTCCGAATACCCGGGAGTACTAGATGGCAGACACACTGCGGATGCTAACGTCCGTAGTGAAGAGGGAAACAACCCTGACCTCCAGCTAAGGCCCCCAATTCATGGCTAAGTGGGAAAGCAGGTGGGACGACCAAAACAACCAGGAGGTTGGCTTAGAAGCAGCCATCCTTTAAAGATAGCGTAACAGCTCACTGGTCTAATCAAGTTGTCCTGCGGCGAAGATGTAACGGGGCTCAAGCCATGAGCCGAAGCTGAGGATGCCGTAAGGCATGGTAGCGGAGCGTAGTGTGACATAGTCTCTTGTCTCCTTAGTGGGTTCGCCCACCTTGGAGACGCGAGGCTTTCTGTGAAGCCGGCCTGTGAGGGATCCGGTGGAGAGATCACTAGCGAGAATGATGACATGAGTAGCGACAAACAGGGTGAGAGACCCTGTCGCCGAAAGTCCAAGGGTTCCTGCTTAAAGCTAATCTGAGCAGGGTAAGCCGACCCCTAAGGCGAGGCCGAAAGGCGTAGTCGATGGGAACCAGGTTAATATTCCTGGGCCAGGAGGATTGTGACGGATCGTGACTGTTGTTCACCCTTATCGGATTGGGTGGGCCGCTGATCGGTTCCTGGAAATAGCACCTCCATTAGATCGTACCCTAAACCGACACAGGTGGACTGGTAGAGAATACCAAGGCGCTTGAGAGAACGATGTTGAAGGAACTCGGCAAAATACCTCCGTAAGTTCGCGAGAAGGAGGCCCGGGTTCAAGGCAACTTGGATCCGGGGGCACAAACCAGGGGGTGGCGACTGTTTACTAAAAACACAGGGCTCTGCGAAGTCGCAAGACGACGTATAGGGTCTGACGCCTGCCCGGTGCCTGAAGGTTAAAAGGAGGGGTGCAAGCTCTGAATTGAAGCCCAGGTAAACGGCGGCCGTAACTATAACGGTCCTAAGGTAGCGAAATTCCTTGTCGGGTAAGTTCCGACCTGCACGAATGGCGTAACGACTTCCCCGCTGTCTCCAACATCGACTCAGCGAAATTGAATTGCCTGTCAAGATGCAGGCTTCCCGCGGTTAGACGGAAAGACCCCGTGCACCTTCACTACAGCTTCGCACTGGCTTCAGACACAACATGTGCAGGATAGGTGGTAGGCTTTGAAGCAGGGACGCCAGTCCCTGTGGAGCCTCCCTTGAGATACCACCCTTGTTTTGTTTGAAGTCTAACCGCGGTCCGTTATCCGGATCCGGGACCCTGCGTGGTGGGTAGTTTGACTGGGGCGGTCGCCTCCTAAAGCGTAACGGAGGCGCGCGAAGGTTGGCTCAGAGCGGTCGGAAATCGCTCGTTGAGTGCAATGGCATAAGCCAGCCTGACTGCAAGACTGACAAGTCGAGCAGAGACGAAAGTCGGCCATAGTGATCCGGTGGTCCCAAGTGGGAGGGCCATCGCTCAACGGATAAAAGGTACGCCGGGGATAACAGGCTGATACTGCCCAAGAGTCCATATCGACGGCAGTGTTTGGCACCTCGATGTCGGCTCATCTCATCCTGGGGCTGGAGCAGGTCCCAAGGGTATGGCTGTTCGCCATTTAAAGAGGTACGTGAGCTGGGTTTAGAACGTCGTGAGACAGTTCGGTCCCTATCTGCCGTGGGTGTAGGATACTTGAGAGGAGTTGCCCCTAGTACGAGAGGACCGGGGTGAACGATCCACTGGTGGACCAGTTGTCATGCCAATGGCAGTGCTGGGTAGCTATGATCGGACAGGATAACCGCTGAAGGCATCTAAGCGGGAAGCCCCCCTCAAAACAAGGTATCCCTGAGGGCCGTGGAAGACCACCACGTCGATAGGCCGGAGATGTAAGCGCAGCAATGCGTTCAGTTGACCGGTACTAATGGCCCGATAGGCTTGATTTGATCCAGTAAAAGGCAGGTTCTGCCCGCAAAGCCGCGCTCAAGTAGCAACGCGGTAGCGCACTGAAATGATCAAAAGCATACACACCAATCAGTACGGCTTGGACAACAAACGAATTACACAGCGCCCAGCATGGCAAGGGTGCCGGAACGCGTTGTCGGCTTCGCCGAAACGCTGCCTCCGGCCCGCCGCGCTGCGCGCGTCGTGGTTTTTATCCGGTTTGGTGGTCATAGCGCGAGCAAAACACCCGGTCCCATTCCGAACCCGGCCGTTAAGTGCCGCCGCGCCAATGGTACTGCGTCTCAAGACGTGGGAGAGTAGGTCACCGCCAAACCTGACAAAAACCACACCTGTATCTCTCTTCTCGATCTCCAATCTCTGTCGCGGGGTGGAGCAGCCCGGTAGCTCGTCAGGCTCATAACCTGAAGGTCGTAGGTTCAAATCCTACCCCCGCAACCAAAA
>NZ_JAGTUU010000015.1 GCF_018224955.1 Thetidibacter halocola | reverse complement strand
CACGCTGGCCCGATACGGCTGCGCTGTATGGGGGCTACACCGCATCGGGCCAGCTACCCGTGCGCTCCAAGGGGGTCATTCTTGGACGCCGATAGGGGGTCAAGATTGCGTGCCGATTGACAGAAAGAGGTGGATCTTGGCGTTGAGGATCGCGTGTTCGGCGATATCGCGGGTGCGCGCCAGGAGGGATGCGCACACCCGCTGGCGCTCGACCTCGTCCAACTGTTCGTGGAGCCAGTCGTAACCCCAGGCGAGGGCGTTGGTGACGCGGTAGACCCATTCGTCGGTATAGGCCCGCGAGGTGACGCCCATCGGGTCCCAGCTGGCCGCCTAGAGCAGCCAGGCCTTGGCACGGTCGAGCATGGCCTGGTCGCCTGTCACCTTGCCGCCGATGGCCAGGTGGCGGATCGCATACCAGAGTTCCTGAAGCTCGATGTAGGTCTTGCGCCAGACCGGCGCCATGCGCGTGTGGTTCGGATAGCCCGCAGGTTCGGTCATCACCGGGCGGTCCATCCAGGGCAGGACGGAGTCCTTGTAGAACGTCGACCAGGTGCAGTGGTCCGGGTCTTCCTTGACCGCCGCGCGGAACGTCTCCAGCCGGTCGGGCGTCAGCCAGAGCCTCGGATGCGCCTGCGTGACCTTCGTGAAGCGCGCGTCGCGTGACGCGAGCGGCGTTTCGGGCAGACGCTCGGGAATTGAAAAGCCGCGGGTCGCGCTCCAGGACGACGCGGGTTTCCCGGTCGCGTCGCAGACCGCGTAGGACCAGTGATAGTCACCGGGCGCCAGCGCGGTGTCGGGGGTGAAGAAGTTCAGCGGGATTTTCGTGAACACCTGCGTGCCCTTCGCCGGAAACCCCGGATCGGCTGAGAGGCGCA
The DNA here is from genome assembly GCF_018224955.1 of Thetidibacter halocola. GTDB lineage: Bacteria > Pseudomonadota > Alphaproteobacteria > Rhodobacterales > Rhodobacteraceae > Thetidibacter > Thetidibacter halocola. The sequence goes on along the minus strand of NZ_JAGTUU010000015.1, from coordinate 13,761 downwards.
GGACGTAGCGCGCCTCGTCCTCGATCACAGGCAACCAGGTGAACCGCGGCGGGTTCTCGACGATCTCGGTGTCGCGGTCGGGCGCATACTGGATCGTCAGGCGGCCGGCCCTGGGTTCGTCGAGAAGGGGAGTGGTGGTGCCACGCATCGGTCGGACTTCCTGTCTTCAAGCGGAGGTCGGGCTCGGCGTGGCCACCATCGGCCACGCCCGGTCTCGTGCATTCCGTACGGGACTCAGTCGCCGTACTGTCGCTGGTAAGCCGAGTTCATCACTTCGATGACCTGCGCGTAGCCCATCTTGTCCAGCGTCGCGACGTAGGCGTCCCAGTCGGCCTGGATGTCACCGCTGCCAAGAACCCAGGCCTGCTGGCGTTCCAGCATGTAGGTGCGGATCGACGGCCAGTACTTGTCGTAGACCGACTGCTCATCGCGGTTGAACGCGACGCCCAGGAACTGGTCGAGCAGCAGGTCGTGCTGGTCGTGCAGTTCGATCCCCTGGCGGGCCGCCTCGGAGGTCCACTGCCATTCATAGCGGTAGTCCTGCGGATAGCCGCGATAGATCTGCGCGCCTTCCAGGTACATCGGGCTGTTCACGGCCTGGTCGGACGTCAGCACTTCGGCCTTGTAGATCGGCTCGCCATTCACCATGTCCCAGGTCTTGCCCTCGACACCGAAATTGGCGAGGTTGCTGCCCTCGGGTGTGAACCAGAAGTCAGAATACTTGATCGTTTCGACCGGGTTATTGTTCGTATAGCTGATCGCCCAGCCATCCGGCTTGATCGGGATCCGGCGGTGCTCTTCCATCCGCACGGCACCCGCCGAGGCTGGCGGCAGGAACGGGATGAAGTTGAATCCAGAGATCTTGTCGACCAGTGCGGCGTTGTAGCCCGAGGTCGAGGCAAACCAGTCATGCGTCGCACCGCCCAGGTTCTCGGACAGCAGGTAATCGCGCGAGCTGGAGCCGCGGGTGAAGATTTCCGGGTCGATCAGGCCCTCGGCGTACCCTTGCGCGATGTTCGCCAGCCCGTCGCGATAGGCCTCCTGCGCGTAGGGATGCACAACTTTGCCATCGTCGGTCACGTAGAAGTCGTGATAGGTGTCCGACCCCGACGACCGCGCATCCCACAGGTTCAGCAGGCGCAGCACTTCTTCCCACTGGCGCGCGAAATAGGGGATCTCGTCCTTCAGGCCGTTTCCGTTCGGGTCCTGCTCGCGGAAGGCCTTGAGCACGGCATAGTATTCGTCGACGTTCTGCGGCTGCTCGAGACCCAGCGCGTCCAGCCAGTCCTGTCGGATGTACCAGGCACCACCGTATTTGCCGTCGGGCAGGTAAGGGATGTAGTAGTAGTTGCCGTCATAGGCCGAAATGGCCTCCTTAAGGCCGGGATGCTCTTCCCAGAACCGCGCCTTTGCCAACGCGATGCAGATTCGCGCAGCGCAGGCTTTCGGGACCGGCGATCCCGTTTTCGTGAAATCGGCGCTGCTCTCGGGCCTGGTGGTCAGCCTCGTCATCGGCCTCCTGGGGCTCGGGGTGATTTCCATTTTCGGTGAGGCGCTGATTGGGTCCATGGCGCCATCGGACGAGGTCGCCCGCCTTGCCCGGGACTACCTCGCCGTCTTTTCGCTGGTGATCCTGGGCGAGGCCATCGGGCAATGCCTCTCGAGCTGTTTCAACGGCTGCGGACGCACGACGCTGCCTCTGTACAGCTTTTGCCTGTCGCTGCCGATCAACGTGATCGCCAGCGTCGTCCTGATTCATGGCCATTTCGGCCTGCCGGCCTTTGGCGTCGCAGGCGCAGCCATGGGAAGCGCGCTTGCCGTCGCGGTGCAAGTCGGTTTCCTCGGGTGGCGTCTGCTGCCGCTGGACACCGATCTGTTTCGGGTCCCGGGGTGGCGGCAAGGCGATTTCGGCACCACGCTGCTGCGCCATGTCGGCTTTTCGCTACCCATCGCCGCCACCTTCATCAGCGCCACATTCGCAATGCATGTCTGCACACTGATCTATGCCCGCCTGGACCTGAACGAATTCGCCGCGATGACGCTGATCGCCCCGTGGATCATGGTGGCCGGCACGATCAGCATGCAGTGGGCGCAGGCAACCTGCATCATCGTCGCACAGCTTCTGGGCAAGGGACATAACGAGGCCACGCTCGACCGCTTTCTTGGCAGCGCATGGCGTGGCGCGTTCTGGGCGGCCGGGGCGGTAGCGGTAATCTATGCTGGGGTATGCCTGTCGGCGCGCTTCCTCTATGCCGACCTGAGTGACGAGACCCGTGCAATCCTGCTGGGTTTCATGCCCGTCCTGCTGCTTCTGCCCTTCCCGAAAGGATCGAACGCGATCTGCGGCAACACGCTGCGTGCCAGCGGCGACACGATCTACGTGATGCACGTCTTCGTCTGGGCGCAATGGCTGTTCCGCGTTCCGGCGACAGCGCTGGTAGTCTTGTGGTTCGATGTCCCGGCGGTCTGGGTCCTGTCGCTGCTGCTTTGGGAAGAATTGCTGAAACTCCCGGCCTTTCATCGCCGCCTGCTGAGCGGCGAGTGGAAACGGGCGGTCATCGGCCGGTAGAGCCGTCCGCGACCGGCCAGCCGTGGCAAGATTGGCCTTGCCGCCATCGGAGCAGCACGCATTGGCTCTGATGATGTAACCGCCCCCCGCCGGCACCGACAGCGTTTCCGGTGATCCTCTGCCCAATGGTCGGGACGTTTTCGACGGGATCGAGAACCATACTCTGTCGGGCGACATCGACGCCACGCTGACCAGCGACGGTCAGGCCAATGCGCTGGCCTGGGATCTCGGCAACGACATGCTGTCGGGCGACGGCGGGCGGATACGTTCGTCATCGATGTGGGCGTGATCGGCGCGGACACCATAGACGACTACGCCATCGGCACCGACGCGTCGGAGTTCGCCGCGCCCCTCTGGGGCGGCGCGCCGGACCAGCCCTATCTCGACACGATCACGAACACGACGACATCGCCGGGCGACCTGCACCTCGGCCTTTTCCTCACGGAAACAATCCGATGACCCGGCGCGTGGTCGAGAGATCTTGCCCGTCCGGAACGCACGCCACAGTTCGGCAAGAAGGAATTGACGTGGGTCGCACTACCCCGCGATCTGCATGGCGGTCAGAAGCGCGCCGGGTTTCAACTCCGAACATGCTCTGGGTGGGCGACCTTACCTATGCCGCCACCTGGCAGGGTTTCTTACAGCCGGGCCGCGATGTGTCAGTGATCGGCTTGGACGGTATCGAGGACGCGGGCGGGGCCACACCGCCCCTGACCACGATGGGCGTTTCGCCCCTGGAGCTCGGCCGCAAACTGGCGCGAACACTCCTGAATCGGATCGAGGACCCGAACATGCCTCCGACCGTTTTCGAACTGACCGCCGGACTCGTGACAAGCGACACGACGGGCGCCGCTCCGCTGCCAAAACGGCAGCTGGTGCTTGGACACAGCCGTCGCTCCTGCAGAACAAGAGTGCGGGTGGGCTTGGGCGCTGGGGACCTCCGGCAAATTGACTGGTCAATCGAAAGGAAACTTCGATCCCGATCCCGTCCCCTCGCCCTAGACCCCAGGCGAACAGTTCGTCAAGTTTGAACGCGCGATCACTGGCGTGATCGACGATAGCATGGTTGGCCCCGGAGGAAACGACACAACTCCCTGCGATCCGGTGGCCGCCGTCATGGACGGCTTGGCCGGGGCTGTCGATACCGTCAGGCACTCGGGTGTCCTCGGCCAGGTTATCCCGCGGCTGGGCTTCATGAGAACGGCGGTGCAGGATTCGGCAACGGTGGCGACGGGCTGGTTTTGCCGAAAGCGACAGCTCAACCAATCATTTCCGTGCGGAACTTGCGCACGACACCGGCCAAGCTGCCGGAATAGTAAAGGACGCCGGATTTTCCGGCGGCAACCCGCGCAGGCCGCGGCGCCCTGCGTGGTAGGCGGTCAACAGCCCGATGCCGCCTATGACGATGAGGCCGCAAGTCGTGTCCGTCATGGGTGTCCCCCGTGTCGCTTCAGGGTCAGACCATCGACTCGATGCCGTGGAAATTCTCGTAGAAGGACACTGGGAACTGCTGCCCCTGCGCCGGCGCGAAGTCGGTACCGAGCCATCTTGAGATCAGGTCGGCTTGCGCGGCGTCTCCCGTCCACGTCAGGCCGGTGATCTTCCGGCCCGGTCTTGGTGTCATGCTGAAATCGAGGACGCGGTGGCCGCGCCGGACCGTCAGGGTGACGTCCTCCGGCGCGCTTGCCGCCCATGCCAACGCGGCGGGCGTATAGGCGAAGCCATTGACCGCCTCGATCACGTCGCCAGGGGCGAGGCCAGCGGCGGCCGGCATGTCGTCGGCGACGCCATAAATCGTGGGCGCGCCATCATTCAGAAAGAAGATGCCCAGATGGTGGGTATCCTCGTAGACGGGTTGTAGCCCGAGAGTGGTGAATTCGTCAGGCGTGGCAAGCTGGCCGGGCTCGTTGACAAGCGCGCCGACCCAGTCACCCAGCCCCGCCTCGATGCGGTTGAAGAAGGCGACGACCTCCTGCGTGGTATAGCCCACGTAATCCGAGGCCACTTTGCTGCCGGTTCCAAAGAACTCCAGATAGAAGTCGCGAAACGCCATATCGAGCGTCCATTCCGACGAACCGGTGCGCAACCGGGTGTCGAGCGCAAAGGCGATCAGCATCCCCTTGTCGTAATAGTCGATGCTGTTGTTCACACGCCCCGGATACTTGGCATGGTTGAGATAGGTGGCGCGCGACGAATCCGTGGCCGCCACGCGCGCATAGGCGGGTTGCTGCGTGAGGTGGCGGTAATAGCCCAGGACGGCGCTGAAGAACTGGTCGGGCGTATAGGCGCGCGCGCGGGTGCTGATCAGGAACTCGTAGTACCGGGTAAAGCCTTCGGCCATCCACAGCCCCTCGGTGAAAGAGCCGCTGGTCAGGTGATGCGACAATTGCCCCAGCGGAGCGGGTCTCAGACGGCGCACGTTCCAGGCATGGAACAGCTCGTGCGCACAGACGCGGATTCCGTTTGCGAACTTGTCGTCATCCACAAAGACGTCCGGGCCCAGCCCGCTCATGTTGCTGGTCAGATGTTCCAGCCCCCAATCCGCCTGCGGGTTGAGCGATAGCACAAAGGTATAATCCTCGAACGGAAACAGGCCAAAGACATCGTGGATCGCCTCGACCGCGACGGTCAGCTGATCGACAAAGGCATCGACCCTGGCCGCAAACCCGACACCCTTGTCGACAAAGGCAAAGTAGAACGGCACTTTGCGGATGGTGCGTTCCCTGATCGTCAAGGCGCCGATGACCACGGGCGTGTCCAGCAGGATCTCGAAGCTGGGGTAACGCCAGCACAGGCTGGTGCCGTCGCGCGTGGCCCCGGAGGGATGGTGGATTGTCCAGTGGTCCGGCAGCCCGCCATAGGTCACCGCGCAGGCCCCTACATAGTCGGGGCAGAACAGATAGCGCGCCCCCATCAGCACCGCATAGTCGCTGTCCACCAGCCCCATGGCATCGCCAAAGTCGGTTTCGTAGGCAAAGGCCCGATAGCGGATGTCGACATCCTTGTTGGCGCCGTGGATGCGAAAGCCGTTCCATCCGTCGCGGGTGACGGTGAGCGGCGCATCCGTCGCCGGGTCGCGGGCGGTCACGTCAAAGAGATCGCGGGCATAGGGTTCGAAATCGTAATCCCCGGGCACCCAGCCCGGCACAACCAGTTGCATGCCGTCGCAGACGAAATCGCCGGTCAGGCGGAGCGTCACCGACAGTTCAAGGGCAAGGGGATCGATGTCGACCGTATATGCGGCGGTATTGGGCGTCGGTGTCATCGGTTGCGGCCTTCCGGGGCTGAGAGTGGCAGGGGTTTCGGTCGTGACGCGGTCAGACGAAGGCAGGCCCGCGCGCGTCTTGTCCAGGCGGTGCATGGGCCGCGTTCGCGCGCTGTCGTGCTTGCCAGAACGGGGCCTTTGACCACCGCGTTTCCTGTGCGTAGAAATAGGATCGTGCGGCCGCGTAGGCGGTGAATTCGGACCTGGCGGGCGCGTCCATCCCGGCAAGGGCATCGTCGCAACCGTCAAGGTAGCGTCGGACCAGGGGGGCGAGGCGCAACGCGCCCTGAAGCGCCTTGGTGATGCCCGCCGAAGATATCGGATCAAAGGCGGCCGCGGCATCCCCGACCGCGGCCCAACCGAGCCCGGCGCTGCGGTCGAGGCGGGACGACAGGGCCGCCACGGCGGTCAGGCTGTCGGCAAGACACAGCGATCCGTTCAGGCCGCGCGACGCAAGGCGGGTTTCGCCAAGCGCACGCGCCCAGGCCGGAAAGCCCCGGGCCAGGATCTGCCGCGCGGTGCCAGCATCGGTGCTGAACGACAGCACCGCCTGCCGACCGGGCAGAAGCGCCCCGTACCACCATCCGCCCTGCACCGCCTCGAGCCGCGTGGAGGCACCAAACGTGTCCGGGTCGACCCGTTCGAACCAGACCGACAGGTTTGTAAAGCTGTCGAGCACCCGGCGCCGCGCGCCCATCTGGCGGGCGATCCACGCGGCGGCTCCGGTCGCGTCGATCACGACGTCCGCGCTCATGGCCGGGTCTGCCGCATCGCACAGATCCAGTGTGAAACATCCGTTGTCCTGCCGGGTGACGGCGGTTGCACGCGCCTTCGGCCACAGAACCGCCCCGGCGGCCTGCGCCTCGGCGACCAACCAGTCCTCGAAACCGGCGCGGTCCAGGTGCCAGCCGCTGCCGCGTGGGCTGAAGATGAAATCGTTGAAACCCTCGTTCGGCCCGCCCCAGATCGACCGGCTGCCGGGACAGGCAAGATGCCCCTGGCCAAGGAATTCTTTCCACAGGCCCAGCCGGGTCAAGGCGTCGCTGGCATCCGGCGGCAGGCATTCGCCCACCGCCCGTCCGCCCTGGCGCGCACCAAGCAGGCAAACCGGCCCGATCCCCGCCTGGGCAAGGGCTATGGCTGAGGCCGCCCCGGCGACGCCCGCGCCAACGATCGCAACAGCGAACCGCTCCACTAGGTCCGGCTCGTGTCGTTGATCGGCCAAGGCTCGACCTCGGGCGCATCCAGCTGGCTTTGAACCTCGAGGTAATGCTTGCGGCTGTAGTCACCGCCGTCGATGGCGGTACCCTGGATCACGATCCCGATCCTGGACCAGTTCAGGATCATGTCGACCGAGTCCTGATACCGCCCCTGCAGCGCGGGGTTGTCATTTTCGGTGCCCTTGCCACGCACCGAATAGCGTTGCTCGCCCAACTGGCCGTCTTTGACGTCCATGGCCGCATACACCGCCACCGGACGCTGGGCGGGCCACGACCAGTAGAGGGTCGAATTGGTATAGGGCGCGGTCGTGTGGGTTGCGCAGGAATTGTAATCGGTATGCCAGGGCAGCGCCATGAACTTGCAGATGTCGCCCGGCTCGACCGACCCCTCGCCGGTGTGCAGCGGCACATAGCCCTCGCCCAGAAACGGCTTGTTCGGGGTGGCGGTGGCATAGTCGAGCGGCCGCCCCGCGATCCGGAACGGGCCCGGTCCGCCACGCCAGTCGGCCTGGTAGAGGTTGCTCTGCCGCGCGATGAAGGTCATGTCGATGCCAGGGCTGAACCGTCCGCCGAGGCAATTCATCAGCGACACCTTGTCCAACCGTTCGCCCTGGCCCAGCGGTTTGGGGTTTGCCTTGGTGTATTTCCCGGCATTCCACTGTTCGAGAAAGAAATACTGGGTCAGGCTGGTGGACAGAAAGGATTTGCCGCTGTCACCCAGCGAAAGCGGCATCAATGGCGCGCCATTGCTGCTTTCGGCCTGCCCCAGGTTCGGGTTCCGGATAAACGCAAGCCCCGCCATGATCGTGGTGCCCGGTGCGTCGTCGGCGGTGATTTCGCCGGTGGCGTCATGGGCATCGATCGCAAAGCTGGGCATGTTGGTGTTCCAGCGTTGCAGCGCCGCGGCCTTGAAGGTCGGCGAGATATGCTCGTCGAAATCCGGTTCGAAGTCGCGATTGTAGCCACCGGTGTAGATCTCTGGCTGCAGCCGCAGATCGCGGACCCACGCGTCATAGACATCATCCCATAGCGACACGACGTTCAGCGTCTGGGGGGCATATCCCGGATCGGTCGCCGTCACCCAGCCGCCGTGCACCGTGGCGGTGGTGCCGTCGTCGAAATGGATCATCGCCTCGACCGGGCCGTCCGAGGCATCGTCGAACCAGCCGTCGTTGTCGACGAAACTGGTCAGAGGGAAATACGATCCGTCCGGTTGCGTCCACGCCACCGCCCGCCCGCGCCCCGGCAGCACGATCAGCCGGCCATGTGCGTCGGTCTCGATTTCTCCCAGCGTGTCGATCGGGCCGTCGGGCTCGTAGAGGTTCGCAAACACGTCCGACGGAAAGCACTTGGGGTAGTCCGGCGCTTCGGTGATCTGGCCCGAGTCGTCGATGTAGGCGCAAGGTGTGTCTCGGTCAAAGGCGACGCGCGCCGCCTTGGCGCCGGACACGGCGCGAGGCCCGGCGTCGATGATCAGTTTCTTCAGCCGCGCGGGGTTGGTCGGGTCAGGCCCTTCCTGTGCGTTGCGCAATCCGGGCGTGCCGCCATAATTGTAGTAGCTCAGGATCGACCGATCGGCCGCGATGCCGGTTTCCATGAAGTAGCCATTGGCCTTCTTGTTGGCCAGATGCACGCACCAGGTGATGTCGGTCACGGTTCTGCCGCCAACCTTGGTACCGATCCGGATCTCGGTGCCGGCGCCCTGCGGATAGGTTTCCTGATCGCCGCAATCATAGGCGAAGATGCGGAACCGCGCGGCCTGGCGCACCAGTGCGCCGGTGTTGTCGCGCAGGTCGGAACTGGTGATCGTCTGGTCCTCGGTGCCCGCCTTGATCGGCAGGCCGCCATCGACGTCCTGCCCTTCCGGGCCGGACATTCCAGCGGCCGTTTCGGGGGCAAGATAGTAGTCCGGCGACGTCCCGAAGCGGGCGAAACCGATGGACGGGTGAACACGAAAGATCTTGTCGCTCATGGCATTGTCCTCGGATCAGGAGAATTTGGGCACGGCGCCCAGTTTCCAGCAGTTCAGGACGTATCCGCCCAGTGCCGACATCTCGCGGCCGAAGTGGCCGGGATGTGCGCCGGCGAAAAGCGCCGCAAGCGTGACACGGAAATCGCCGAACTTGCCGATCAGGATCTGCTGTGCCTCGTGGCCGGGCGTGCCGGGTTTCGGATCGGGATCTCCGCTGTAGGTTGCGGGCAGACCCGCCGCCGCGTCGCGGATCGACAGGAACTTGACATAATGATCTTCGTCCGGCTGATCGTCGTCGGCGGTGTTGCGGAACTCTGGCGGGATCTCGGAAGAGCCTTCGGACTTGCCCTCGCCCTGTTCGGTGATCGCCTCGAAGAGGGTCATCACCTGGGCCAGCCCCCTGGCGCCGTTGTCCGTGACGGTCTGGGTCGGGAAGTTGCTGAAGAAGTTCTTGAAGATGTCGACCTGATTGACGTTGCCGCGCACCGCATCGGCATACTGGCGCGCGCCATAGCGCAACGCGTCGTAGAACGCCCCGATCGAGCCATAGGCGGACCGGTCCTGTTTCAGGATGATGCCCTGCGCGGTGAGCCATTCCGGATATTCGATCAGGCACATCGCGTTGATGCGAGCCAGATCGAGCGGACCAAGCTCTGCGGAATGCGGGGTGAAGATGTCGGTTGGATTTGGCGTGTCGAGGGCAAACTGGAGATGCGGGATTCCGATCCTGTCGTCATAGACCGGGGCATCGAATGTCGGCGTGACCCCAAAGGCGTTGGCCGCATTGCTGGCAAGCTGGACGTGCAGCATCTCTTCGTTGGCCACCGACATGATCAGCTTGAACGCGTCGGAATTGCGGTCTTTGATCGAGTAAAGCGCTGTCATGTAGAACGGAATCGTCCAGAATTCGAGGTCGACAGCCGCCTGGAGATGTTCGCGCAGATGGGTGATGTCCCAGTCGGGCGTGGGCGTACCGGGCCCGGGTTTCTGAATGTTCACGTCACTCTCCCAAGTTTGAAAAGAAAGTTGAAACCGGGCGGGGCGTGCGCAGACACGCCGCCCCGCGCCCGAGGGCGCTTACTGCGCCGTTTGCGGCAGCGGCAGACGCAGGCTTTCGAGAAAGGCGATCAGGTCGGCCTGGTCCGGCGCCTGAAGCTGGCTGAAGACGTTGATCACGTCGGAGGCCTCCGACCCCTCGCTGCGGTGCAGCAGGATTGCCTCTGTCAGCGTGCGCGCACGCCCGTCATGCATCCACGGCCCGCTGTCACCGACCCCCCAAAGCACACGGGTCACGAAGATCGGCGGTGCGATGGCGATGCCCGCGACGTCCGACCCCTGCGAAGCTGGGTCCTGCAACGCCGCGCCCATGTTGTGTTGCCGGAGGTCCGAATAGAGCGGCACGTCGACCGAGCCGTCGGCATTCGCCGCGAGCCGCGGGAACAGATGCGGCAGAAGCGACGGATCCTCGGCGACGCTCAGGTCGATCTGGTAGTTACCGGCGGCCAGAAGATCCCCGACCTCCAACATGTCGAGAACCGGCTCCATCGCCTGCCAGACGCTGGCGGGCGTCGCCCCGGCGGCACCGAGCGCGGCCTGCACGCGGGCGTCCGACACGACTTGCGGAAAGAGCGCCTCGAAGACCACAAGCGACTCGACGGGCACGTCAGGTGGCAGGGCGTTGATCAGCGAGGCGGTTTCGTCCGGGCACTGGCTTTCGGCGGTGACGCCGGCATCCGGCGGCGTGAAGATCGTCAGCGTCGCCTTGTCCAGCGGCATCTTCGGCACGTGGCAGGTGGCGCACATCGCTTCTGCTCCGGCCGGCGGGTTCAGCGCGACCACGCTTGCGGCGCTACCTTTGAAGATCGCCTCGCCGTTGGCGACCGCCATTTCCTGGCCCGTCGGGATTTCCTGCGTCGGCGGGCGCGTCATCGCGACATAGGCCGTCAGCGCCGACACCGACCCGACCGAGACCTCGGCGCTCTTGCCGTCGAGGTCGCAGTCGACAGAGTCGACCTTCTCGACCGCCTGCAGGCTGAAGTGGAAATCGAGCGCATCCCGCACGAAGTGCCGCACGCTGGAGGCGATGCCCTTCCACTGAAACGGACGGATGACGAGGTCGCCGGATACCCCGCTGACCGCGCTGGTGTCGTCGGCAAAGGTCTGCGCCGAGGCGTCGTAAGTCGTGCTGAATGTTCCAAAGTCCACGCCCTTGGACATCAGCGCGATGCTTTGCGCCGTGCCCGGGGTGTTCTGTGCCACAAGGCGGGCGACTTCGGCCTGCGCGCGCAGGTCGGTGGTCATCTCGATCCCGAGCGCGTTGGTATAGCCGGTGCCGAATATGTGCGGCGGGTTGCGAACCAGCATCACGGCGCGTGCCGGATACTCGGAGTTGACAAAGGCGTTCGTCGAGAACCCGCCCGCGCCGCCCGGCGTTCCGGGCTTGCGCACCATACCGGGCCCGGACTGGTTCGGAGGGGTGTAGGTGCCGATCGAGCTGTGGCAGTCAAAGCAGCTGGTGGCACCGAGACCGTTCAGCTTCACGAACGGAAACTCGTAGAGATAGTTCAACTCGGCATCGGTCATCGCCAGGTCGGTCATCGGTGCCGGCCAGGGATAGGGCCAGAAGGCGTGGCGCTGGAAACTGCGCGGGCCGCCATGGCCTTCGCCAAGCCCGTCGCCACTGGCGTCCGCGCCCGCCGGTGTGAAGGGCACGTTGAAATATTGCTGGCCGGATTCGAGCACCTTCGATAGCGGATAGTCACCCGACAAGAGAGCGTCCTGATCGATCCTGAGTTCGGGGGCGAATGCATTGTCCTGTGCGGCGGCCGGGACCGCGAGCACGCCGGCGACAAGGCCAAGAATGACCGCCGCGGAAGTGCCACAAGAGCGCCGCGTGTCGCGGCTGGGCGGGAAAAGTGGCTTCATTCTCTAACCTCGCAATGGAATTGCTCCTGAAGTCGGCGACTCGGTGCAGGTGAAAAGCTCTCGAAACAAGGCATTTGCATACGAATAAAGTTGTATGCCGACACGCCGCACAACTCAAAGTAGTGTACACGACACCCTGAATTGCACAAGCTTCAATCTGAGATCGGACATGCGCAGGGCCAGAAGCCGGGGCGCCATCCGGCGCCCCGCTCGCTTCCGGTCGCGCGGCCATTCCATAAGCGCCTGGAAACGTGTCAGATTATCCGGACCGAACTGATCCTCGGTGGCCTTGGCGATCGTTTCCGCCTCGTGCTGCAAACGCCTGTCCCGCTCCATTGGCGCACGAAACTGCGTGGACTCCCGCAATTGCCGGCAGGGATCATATCGGTCAAGCGGGTGTCGTTTCCCGAATAGCCCAAGGGCTTGATCAGGCGACTTTCGTGGCTATAAGGAGAATGCGGGCGATCTTCTCTTTATCCATCTGGGCGGAGGGCTCGACCATCGCGTAGCAGCTTGCGGTCTGCCATCAGCGGTTTTGCCCGAACAGCAAAGCCCCGATCGGGCGCATGGTGGCGGCCACGCTGCGGAAGATGCCGAGCGCGGTGTGGCCTTTGAGAACGGCGATGCACACCAGGGGTTCGGCAACCTCGCGGTCGAAGTCCCGTGCCCGATCTCGGGCTGGCGGAACACGGCGCGGCACTCACCGATCACAACAGCCTCGATCTCGCCCACCCGCACGCGACCCACGGCATTGCGCGAGACCGTTCGACAGACGGCCGACCCCTTCGCCCGGGAGCTGCGCCCGGTCATCGGAACCATGCGCTTCGAATGCCACGCGCCTCGACGGGAAATCGCGGACGAATTGAATGCCCGAGGCATCCGAACCAGACTCGGCGGAAACCGCCATGTCTCGACTGCCGGGAACCTCGTGCTGCGTCCTCGCAAAGGTGCCGCAACTGGCCGAACCACGTGATGCCGCCGGTTGCCATGCCCGACACACTGAGGCAGAACAGGATGGAGGAACAACTGGGCAACACGCATGAACCGCATCGCACTGACGACCCTTCTCATGCTTGCGTTGCTTTCCGGCTGCGCAACCACCGGAGGCGGCCGCACCACCGTAACAGGCACGGGGCCGCAGGACATGCTGAAGCTGCGGGCCGGACCGGGACTCGGCTTTCGGGTTGTTCTCGGCTTGCCCGAGGGCACCGAATTGATACGCCGTGATTGCGTGACCGAGATGGGTCAACTCTGGTGCCGGGTCTCGCTTGCCGATGCGCCGGGGATGACCGGTTACGTCTCGGCCGACTACCTGTCCGGATCCTGACCCCTTGCGGCAGCCCACGCATCGGCCATGATGGCCCGCGATCTACGGCTGCACGGCATTCCGGCGCGCCATGCGGGCGGCACCAGACCCGCCTTGACCCACGGGCTCATGGGCAACCAACGCCGGGCCTTTCAGGCGAGGCGGCGGGATTTGTGCTCGGATCGTTCGGGTCGCCCTCGTCCGCGGGATTCCAGCGCGCCGGCAATGCCTCGGGGTTCAACATCAGGTGGTTGCCGTCCAGAAAATCCTTGCACCGGAAAGCCCGGGCACCAGCGCCGTCCGGGCTGACACCGTTCAGCGTCACCTTGTCGTGCCGATCTCCGGAGATCTCGACGATGGCATCCACATGATCGCCCTAGCTGTTCAGTCCCGGCATCTGGTGGATCGGGTCGAGGATGAATCGATCCGGTTCTGAGTTCCAGACCTTGCAGATGTATTCGTATGGTGTGAGGCCACCGAGGGTTTTGAGACGCCGGGCGAAAT
>NZ_JAGTUU010000014.1 GCF_018224955.1 Thetidibacter halocola | reverse complement strand
GTCGTGGACCTGGTGAACAAACTCGACGCCGAAGCCCGTGCCGATCGACAGGGACGCACGGCAGACCTGCTCTGCCGCCTCGACTTCCTGATCCTCGATGAGCTCGGCTATCTCCCCTTCGCGCAGACCGGCGGCCAGTTGCTGTTCCATCTCATCAGCCGCCTCTACGAGCGCACCTCGATCATCGTGACGACCAATCTCGACTTCGGCGAATGGCCTTCGGTCTTTGGCGATGCGAAGATGACCACTGCGCTGCTCGACCGCCTGACCCATCACTGTGACATCGTCGAAACCGGCAACGAGAGCTGGCGCTTCAAGACCCGAGAATGACCGACACCCACGCTGGCCCGATACGGCTGCGCTGTATGGGGGCTACACCGCATCGGGCCAGCTACCCGTGCGCTCCAAGGGGGTCATTCTTGGACGCCGATAGGGGGTCAAGATTGCGTGCCGATTGACAGCGGACATCGTCGGACGGCTCCTGGGCGATGTGCGCCCGCTGCTGATGGTCACCGACCCACCCTATGGCGTCGAATACGACCCCTCCTGGCGCAACCAGGTGGGCGCGGCAAAGACCAGGCGCACCGGCAAGGTGCTGAACGATGACCGCGCCGACTGGCGCGAGGCTTGGGCGCTGTTTCCAGGCGACGTCGCCTATGTCTGGCATGGGGCGCTGCACGCGGCCACAGTGGCCGAAAGCCTGGTGTCTGCGGGTTTCGCCATCCGGTCGCAGATCATCTGGGCTAAGGACCGGCTGGTGCTCAGCCGCGGTGATTACCACTGGCAGCATGAACCTTGCTGGTATGCCGTGCGCGCCAGGGGCAAAGGCCACTGGGCCGGCGACCGCAAGCAGACGACGCTCTGGCAGATTGCCAACCGGGATCAGGATGCCGAAACGGTCCACGGCACGCAGAAGCCGGTGGAATGTATGCGGCGGCCGATCCTGAACAACTCGTCGCCCGGTCAGGCTGTCTATGAACCCTTCATGGGATCCGGCACCACGCTGATCGCGGCCGAGACCGCGGGTCGGGTGTGTTTCGGCGTGGAACTGAACCCGGCCTATGTCGATGTCGCCATCGAGCGCTGGCAGGCCTTCACGGGTCAGCAGGGGGTTCTGGTGGAAACTGGCGAGACCTTTGCCGGATTGAAAGCTAAGCGGCTGGCTATTTGAATGCGCCTGGCCACAAGGCAGCGATCCGGAGCCATGACATCCCGGACGACTTGTTTCGCATTACGTGCGCTGGGCGAAGCTGGATCGAACGCGACCGTGATCCCCGTGGCGCTGATCGAGGCGGCGCTGGATCCGGTCTAATGCGACTTCGCCATTCTCCGGTGGGAACTGGCGACTGGAGGGACGTAACTTCTGTGCAAGGCTTCAGCGAAAAAGAAAGCGATTGCGATCCAGTTATGATGAGCGCTAGCAAGAGGTTGGTCGAACGAAGTTGAAAGAAACACGAATTCAGAATGTTCTGGTCAAAAAAGAAGCCCCAAGGCAACGATCGCCAACCAAGAAGAGAGCCTCCCCTGACCAGTAAATCGACAGTTCGTGATACGGAAGAGCAGTCCTCGCCCGAGAACGTTTCCAATAACATCAGAGGATATGCTGACTTGCTGGAGGTGTCTCCAACAGCTGATCCGGCAGGATATCGCCGCCACCATGGCAATCAGGGTGTTAAGAACAGTGCTGGCATTCCATTGGCATTCGAGGATCAGGCCCAGACTGTCGCACGTATCATCGCCTCGGCCTACGAAGAAAAGTACGATCAGATAAAGGCGGAGATGAAATCGCGGGGGATGCAGTTTTCCGCAGTTATCTTAGACGATGCGGGCACGGCGCTTGCGGTCAACTTCGCCTCCGTCGGGGCAGCACCGATCGTAAGCCAGATCAGCGATGAACCCGAACTCGTGCCATATTGCATTGCAGCTTTGCACTGGCTGCTTGCGTCTGAAGATCACGAGTGGGTCTTCAGTCACCTGGTCGAAGCGACAGCAGCTTTCTACCGGTCAGAGATGCTACGGACGCAACTCGTCAAAGGCTATGCCGACGACTTCGATGATCTACGTGATCTGCTTCGTGAAGCCCTTTGCCACTACATCCACCGGAATGTTTGAAGTGTGGAAAACCGTCAGAACCGCACGACCAGTCAGACGCTCAACCGGTAAACTGTCCCCCTGCCCTCGACCTTTTCCGCAGTGACCAGCAGTCCCAGCTTCTTCTTCAGCGCCCCCGAGATCGAGCCGCGGACGGTGTGAGCCTGCCAGCCCGTGGCCTCGACCATCTCGGCGATGGTAGCGCCTTCGGACTGCTGCAGCATTGCGATGATCTGCGCCTGCTTGGTGCCCGCGCGGACGGCGACAGGTTTCACGGTGTCGCCTGCTTCAGGTATCGGCGCGGCGTCTGCCTTCGCCTTACGCGCGCTGGCAGTGGCGCTGGCCACGACCGGCTCGATCCCAACAATCGCGAGCCCGGCCTCGGTCGCGATCAGCGTGGTGCCGTGGCCATCGCCGGTCTCGCGCCAGAGAGGCTCGCCGCGGCGCATGTTGGCTTCGACCTCCTCGAGCCAGCCGCGGGAGATCATCATGGTGACGACCTTGCTCGCGGCGGCGCCATGCAGCCCATCGGGCAGCGGCAGGGCGAGGTTGCCCGGGCGGGCGGCGGCGCGGGAGAGGATGATCGATTGGGTATCGGTGGGTTTGGGCATCGTGGCCTCCGGTGTTCCGGCGTGCGGCATGCGCGCCTTCTACGGAGTCCAGCCCCGCCAGATGGCGGGGTGCGTGTCGCGCGGCTGCAGGCGCCTCAGGCAGCGTGCTCGCCCTCGCCAAAGAGGAAGTCGGTGATCTTGCGCAGGTCGACGGCAACGCTGTTGATCGAGCCCACGGCGCCCCAGTTGATGGCATCCGGGTCGAACCCGAAGTGATCGCCGCTGAGCGCCTGCAACCGCGCCAGCATGGTATCGATCTCCGCCTTCGCGGCGATAAAGGCGTCCAGCGCCTTGTCATTGTTGCGGGCGGCGCGGCGGGTGGTCATGGCGGTCTCTCCGGGGGTGAGTTGCATCGTTTCTTCGTGATCAGACTCGCTCTGTCGCGCTGATCTATCAACTCGAACCCGAGCGATATCATACGGTTGATCGGATTATCTGCGCCATGAAGGGCATGAGCGAACGGGAATACGCGGCCCATTCCGGGCTCTCCCGCGGCGGCGTGCAGAAGGCGCGGAAAAACGGGCGGCTGGTGGTCTACGAGGATGGCTCGATCAACGCCGCCGCGTCTGATCTGCGCCGGGCGGAGATGACGGATCCCGATCAGCAGCGGCGCAGCCTCGGCGGCGACGGGCTGACGAGCGGCGCCGGCGAGACCGCCTCCTACCTCAAGGCGCGGACGCTGCTGACGGTCTATGCCGCGCAGGACAAGCAGATCGCCGTCCAGAAGAAGAAAGGCACGCTGGTCGACCGCGCGCGGGCGGAGACGCTGGTGTTCCGGCTGGCCCGGCAGGAGCGGGATGTCTGGGTCACCTGGCCCGGACGGGTGGCGGCGCTGATGGCCGCGCAGATCATGGCGGAGGTGGAACGGCAGTCCGGGGCATCGGTGACGATCGAGACCGCGATCCTGCAGAGGGTGCTGGAAACCCATGTCCGAGACCAGCTCGACGCCCTCGCCGACCTCCGGATCAGCCTCGGATGATCATGATCTGACAGAAGGCCTCGACCTCGGCTTTGACGGCGCCGAGGACATCCTGCGCGCCTGGGGGCGGGGCATGCGGCCCGACCCGAACCTCACGGTATCGGAATGGGCGGATGCGCATCGCTGGCTGTCGTCGCGGGCCTCGGCGGAACCGGGGCGGTATCGCACCAACCGCACGCCCTACCTGCGGGCGATCATGGATGCGCTTTCGCCCGGCCACCCGGCGCAGCGCATCTCCTTCATGAAAGCCGCGCAGGTGGGCGCGACGGAGGCCGGGAACAACTGGATCGGGTTTGTCATCCATCACGCACCGGGCCCGATGCTGGCCGTGCTGCCGACGGTCGAGATGGCCAAGCGGTCCTCGCGCGGTCGGATCGACCCGCTGATCGCCGACAGCCCGGCGCTGCGGGAGCGGGTCAGCCCGGCGCGCTCGCGTGATGCCGGCAATTCGATGCTGTCGAAGGAATTCCCCGGCGGCATTCTCGTGCTGACCGGCGCTAACTCCGCCACAGGCCTGCGGTCGATGCCCGCGCGGTACGTCTTCCTCGACGAGGTCGACGCTTATCCGGCCTCGGCGGATGAGGAAGGCGACCCGGTCACGCTGGCCGAAGCGCGCACGACCACCTTCGCGCATCGGCGCAAGGTGTTCATGGTCTCGACGCCGACGATCCGCGGGCTCAGTCGGATCGAGCGGGAGTTCGAGGCCTCTGATCAGCGGCGCTACTTCGTCCCCTGCCCGCATTGCGGGCTGATGCAGTGGCTGCAATTCGAACGCCTGCGCTGGGCGAAGGGGCAACCGGAGACAGCGGCCTATGCCTGCGAGGGCTGCGACCGGCCCATCGCCGAGCACCACAAGACGGAGATGCTGGCACGGGGCGAATGGCGGGCGATGGCCAGGTCGGCCGATCCCCATGCCATCGGCTTCCACCTCTCCGCACTCTATTCGCCGCTGGGCTGGAAAAGCTGGACCGATATCGCGCGGGACTGTCTGGCGGCTCAAGGGTCAGAGGAGATGCTGCGCGCGGCGCGCAACACGCTGCTCGGCGAGACATGGGTCGAGAGCGGAGAGGCGCCGGAATGGCAGCGGCTGGCAGATCGGCGCGAGGCCTGGACGCCAGGCATTGTGCCGGCGGCGGGTCTGTTCCTGACGGCCGGTGCCGACGTGCAGAAGGACCGGATCGAGATCGATGTCTGGGCCTGGGGCCGCGGACTCGAAAGCTGGCTTGTCGATCACGTTGTCATCCCGGGCGGGCCGGACGATCCCGCGGCGTGGGATGCCCTGACGGCCCTGTTGGGGCGCAGCTGGCAGCATACCAATGGTGCCTTCATGACCGTGGCGCGGCTAGGGATCGACACCGGCTACGAAGCCGCCGCCGTCTATGCCTGGTCGCGCAGGGTGGGCTTCGACCAGGTGGCCCCGCTGAAGGGCCTCGAAGGCTTCAATCGCTCTACGCCGGTGTCGGGCCCCACGTTCGTCGACGCCACGGTGGGCGGCCGCCGCCTGCGCCGCGGCGCCCGGCTCTGGTCGGTGGCCACGGCCACCTTCAAGACCGAGACCTATCGGTATCTCCGGATCGAGCGGCCCTCGGACGAAGAGCGGGCGCTGGGCGTCCTGGACGCCGCCGGCACGATCCACCTGCCCGGCTGGATCGACAGTGAATGGCTGAAACAGCTGGTGGCGGAACAGCTGGTGACGATCCGCGATCGCCGCGGCTACGCGCGGCAGGAATGGCAGAAGACGCGCGAGCGCAACGAGGCGCTGGATTGCCGGGTCTATGCCCGTGCCGCGGCCTGGGTCCTCGGCGCCGATCGCTGGGACGAGGCGACCTGGCGGCGGCTCGAGGCGCAGGCCGGCGTGGAGACGCGACTGCCCGCGGCTGTGCCGGCGGATGCCGCCAAAACGGAAACCGCTGAGCCGCGGGCCGGCACCCTGACCACGCCGCGCCGGAAACGGCGGGCCTATACCCCGACCTTCATGAGGGACTGATGGATCTCGAGCGCATGCAGGCCCTGCTCACCGCACTGCAGGAAGCCCGCTTCGCCGGGCTGCGCAGCGTGAGCTACGACGGCAAGACGGTGACCTATGGCTCGGACGCGGAATTGGCCGCGGCGATCCGTGATCTGGAACTTCGGATTGCCGCGGTCTCCGCCACGCCGCGGCGTCGCCGCTGGGGCACCGTGGCGACGAAAGGGCTCTGAGCCATGGCCTTCGATGCCTTCCGCCAGCGCCTCGGCGCGATCATCGGCGGGTTCGACGCTGCGCAATCGCATCGCCGGATGCGCAGCTTCCGCGCGACCCGCGCGCATGTGAACACGCTGATCGCGGCATCCGGCGAGACCATCACCGCCAGAGCGCGCTGGCTCGTGCGGAACAACGGCTATGCGGCGAATGCTGTCGACGCGTTTGCGAACCACGTCGTGGGCGACGGCATCAAGCCCAGCTCGAAGATCGCTGCTCCCGCGACGAAGGAGGAATTGCAGAAGCTCTGGCTCGCCTGGACGGACGAGGCCGATGCCGAGGGCCTGACCGACTTCTACGGCATCCAGCGCCGGGCTGCGCGGGAGGTTTTTCTTGCGGGTGAAGTGTTCCTGCGCATCCGGATGCGGCGGCCGGAGGACGGGCTGAGCGTGCCGCTGCAACTGCAGTTACTGCCCTCGGAAATGCTGCCGCTCGACATGACCCGCGTTCTGCCCGGCGCCGGGTCGGTCCGGCAGGGCATCGAGTTCGACGGCATCGGGCGCCGCGTGGCCTATCACTTCCTGCGGCGCCACCCGGGCGATCTGACCGATCCGGGGCTGGCGGGCGAGACGGTGCGGGTTCCGGCCTCGGAGGTGATCCACATCCTCGACCCGATCGAAGCGGGCCAGCTGCGCGGTGTCTCACGCTTCGCCGCGGCCGTGGTGAAGCTCTTCACGCTGGATCTCTATGACGACGCCGAGCTCGAGCGGAAGAAGACCGCGGCGATGTTCGCGATGTTCATAACTTCCCCCGCCCCGGAAACCGCCCTCGATCCGGCCGAGGATGATCTCGAGGTGGAACCGGGCCAGGTGGTGCGCCTCGATCCCGGAGAGGATGTCACCACCCCCGCCACCCCGGATTCCGGGTCGACCTACGAGCCCTTCCAGTACCGCACGCTGCTGCAGATCGCCGCCGCGCTGGGCGTGCCCTATGGCTACCTGACCGGTGACACGGCGAAGGGGAACTTCTCGAACACGCGCATCGCGTTGGTCGACTTCCGCCGCCGCATCTCGGCCTTCCAGCATTCGGTGATGGTCTATCAGCTCTGCCGTGCTGTCGGGTGCGCTGGACCTGCCGGGTTATGCGCAGGACCAGCGCAGCCATCTCGCCTGCGACTGGCTTCCCACGAAATGGGATTGGATCGATCCGGCCAAGGATGCGGCGGCGGAGATCCTTCAGATCGAGGCGGGCTTGAAATCCCGCACGCAGGCCATTGCCGAGCGCGGCTTTGACGCCGAGCAGGTCGACCGGGAGATCGCCGCCGAACGCCAGCGCGAAGCGGAGCTGGGGCTCGACTTCCGGCGGCCGGGGTCGCCGGCGCAGGCGGCCGGTGGCGGGCCGGGTGATGCCGAGGCCCGGCGACAGGATCCGCAGGTTGGCGGCGATCAGGAAGACGACGGTGAGGACCGGGAACCCCGGCCTGCGGAGGACGTGTGATGCATCACACCCAGATCGCGCAGCGCGTCTTCAACACACCGCTCATGGTCGACCCGGCCAAGGCGCTGGCATTCCTTGCAGGGCTCGGTCCGCGGATCACCGGGCAGGAAATTCATGTCGAGGGGGCAGAGTTCGCGGCCGGGGATCGGGAAGTCGCCACCCTGCCAGCCCGTTCCTCGCTCTTCAGTGGCGATCTGACCCGCGGCGAGGCGCGCACCGGCGGGCAGCCCTTCGCGGTGGTGGAGGGGATCGCCGTGATCGAAATCGCCGGCACACTGGTGCACCGCGGCGCCTGGATCGGCCAGTCCTCCGGGCTGACCTCCTATGAGGGGCTTGCCATGCAGCTGCAGGCCGCGCTCGATGATCCCGCCATCCGCGGCATTGCGCTTGACATCGACAGCTTCGGCGGCGAGGTCGCGGGCGCGTTCGACCTGGCCGACCGCATTCGTGCGGCCCGAGGACAGAAACCGGTCCAGGCCTTCGTCGCCGACCACGCGCTCTCCGCCGGCTATGCGCTGGCCTCCCAGGCGGACCGGATCGTCCTGTCCCGCACCGGTGCTGTCGGCAGCATCGGCGTGGTTGCCATGCACAGCGAGGTGAGCGGGGCCCTGGACAAGAAGGGGATCGCCGTCACGCTGATCCATGCCGGCGCCCGCAAGGTCGACGCCAACCCCTACCAGCCGCTGCCGGACGCGGTGCGTGCCCGGATTGCAGGCGAGCTCGAGGACCTGCGCCAGCTCTTCGCCGAGACCGTCGCCGAAGGCCGTGGCCAGCGGCTCGACACAGTTCGCGCGCTGGGCACCGAGGCCGCCGTGTTCCGCGGCGAGGCAGCGGTCTTTGCCGGTCTCGCCGACGAGGTGGCCGATCCCGTCACCGCTTTCCGCGCCTTCGCGGCCGCCCTCGGCGGCACACCCATCCCCAGAACAAAGGGCCTCAAGATGACCACGACATCCGAAGAAAACACCGTAGCGGCTACCACTGTGCCGGTTGCAAGCGCTGCGAGTCCCATTCCTGCACCGGTCGCACCCGCGGCAGTCACACCACAGACGCCGGACGCGGCGACGCTCACCCCCGAAGCGATCCGCGCCGAGGCAGCTGAAGTCGCCCAGGTCTGTGCGCAGGCCGCCCGGCTGGGTGTGCAGATCGACGCGGCCGACGCCGTCGCGCGCGGTGTGAAGCCCGAAGCCCTGCGCACAAAGGTGCTGGCCGATCTCGCCGCACGCAGCGATGCCGCGGCCATCGTCGCCGCCGCCCCCGCGGCCGGCACGAAGGAAAGCCCGATCGTCACCGCCGCAAAGAAGGCGGCCGCCGCCCCGCGCTGATCCCGGCGCCGGGTCCAGCCGCGCCCTTCCCAATCCCCCAACCCGGAGACTGAACCATGCCCGTCCTGACGGAACCGCCCAGCATGGGCGATGTCCTCAAATACGAGGTCAACCCGAACTACACCCGCGAGGTGGTCACGCTGCTCGCGGGCATTCCCTACCCGGTCGGCTCCGTGCTGGGGAAGATCACCGCCAGTGGCAAGCACACGCTGTCAAGTGCGGCCGGCAGCAATGGTGCCGAGACCGCCACCGGCGTCCTGCTCTATGCCGTCGACGCCACGCTGGCCGATGCCGTGGGCATCGTTGTCGCCCGCGGCCCCGCCATCGTCTCGCGCGCGGAGCTCGCCTACGACGGCAGCGTCGATGATGCCGCCAAGATCACCGCCAAGCTCGGTCAGCTGGCCGACCTCGGCATCATCGCCCGCGACGGCGTCTGATCCCCTCTCCCCCGGAGCACCCCCATGACCCTTGTCCGCAATCCGTTTGACGCCGGCGGCTATTCGCTGGCCGAGATGACGCAGGCCATCAACATCCTGCCCAATCTCTACACCCGCCTCGCGCAAATCGGCCTCTTCCGCTTCGAAGGCGTCAGCCAGCGCTCGGTGATCATCGAGCAATACGAGGGCGTGCTGAGCCTTCTGCCCTCCGT
Organism: Thetidibacter halocola; assembly: GCF_018224955.1. Classification (GTDB taxonomy): domain Bacteria; phylum Pseudomonadota; class Alphaproteobacteria; order Rhodobacterales; family Rhodobacteraceae; genus Thetidibacter; species Thetidibacter halocola. The sequence continues at coordinate 23,864 of NZ_JAGTUU010000014.1, read as the reverse complement.
TCCCCTCGGCGGTCCCGCCACCGTCGGCACGCGCGAGGGGCGCTCGATGCGCAGCTTCGCCCTGCCCTGGATCCCGCATGACGATGTGATCCTGCCCGCCGACATCCAGGGCCAGCCCGGGCTTGGCGCGTTTGACGCGGCCGACCCGCTGGTCGAGGTGATGAACCGCAAGCTCCTGCTGATGCGCCGCAAGCATGCCCAGACCCGGGAATACATGGAGATGAACGCGCTGCGCGGCATCGTGAAGGATGGCGCGGGCACCACGCTCTATGACTACTTCACCGAGTTCGGCCTTGTGCAGATCTCGGTGGACTTCGTGCTCGGCACCGCCGGCACCAACGTGCAGGGCAAGGTGCGCGAGGTGCTGCGCGCCATCGAGGACAACCTGCTGGGCGAGGCCATGACCTCGGTCCATGCGCTGGTCAGCCGCGAGTTCTTCGACAAGCTGATCAGCCACCCGAAGGTCGAGGAGGCCTACAAGTTCTACGCCGCGACCGGCGCCCAGCCGCTCCGCGAAGATGTACGCCGCAACTTCCCCTTCGGCGGGATCCTGTTCGAGGAATACGCGGGCACCGTCACGCTCTCGACCAAGGCCACCGAACGGCTGGTCCCGGCGAGTGAAGGGATCGCCTTTCCGCTCGGAACGATGGACACGTTCACGACCTATGGCGGCCCGGCCAACCTGCTGGAAACCGCCAACACGATCGGCCTGCCGCTCTATGCCCGCCAGCATCTCGACGAGAAGGGCCGCTGGATCGACATCATGACCGAGGCCTCGATCCTGCCGGTCAACAAGCGACCGCGGCTGGCAATCCGCCTGCCCACCTCGAACTGACGGGCTATCCCATGTCCGTCTTTGCCGCCGCCATGGATCGCATCTTCACCCATGCGTCCATGGCGGCACCGGCGCTCTGGATCTCCGCCACCACGTCCGACGAGCGCCAGATCCGCATCATTGCCCGCGCGCCCGATAGCGTCACCGACTTCGGCGCCGGGCGCTTGGTCAGCGACACGACCGTGGTGGACGTGCGCATCGCCGACCTTCCCGACCCACGCCCCGGCGATCTGATCGTCATCGGTACCGACAGTCACGTGATCCAGGGCGAGCCCCTGCGCGACCGCGAGCGGCTGATCTGGACGCTGAACCTGAGGCCAGAATGAAGCTGAAGCTCGAGATCAGCCCGGATCTCGCGGCCCTGATGCAGGCCGAGATCCGCGCCGGCGAAAAGGCCATCACCAATGCCATGCGCGAGGCCGGTGCGGGTCTCAAATCCGCCTGGCGAAGCCAGATCACCGGCGCGGGGCTGGGCAACCGGCTGGCGAACTCGATCAGGCTGGCAACCTATCCCAAAGGCGGCGAGAGCCTGAACGCCGCCGCGCTGGTCTGGTCGAAGGCGCCGGTGATCGTCGGTGCGCATGACACCGGTCCGCTGATCCGCTCGCGCGATGGGTTCTGGCTGGCGATCCCCACAGCGGCGGCAGGCAAATCCACGCGCGGCGGGCGCATCACCCCCGGCGAATGGGAGCGCCGCACGGGGCTGCGACTGCGGTTCATCTATCGTCGACGGGGCCCGAGCCTGCTCGTGGCAGAGGGGCGGCTGAACAGCAAGGGACGCGCGGTGGCGTCCCGCTCGAAGACCGGTCGCGGGCTGACCACGGTGCCGATTTTCCTGCTGGTGCCGCAGGTCAGGCTGCGCAAGCGACTGGATCTGGTCAGGGATGCGGAACGCGCGATCGACGGAGTGCCAGGGCGGATCGTGGCGGGGTGGGTTGTCAGATAGTAAGAGCCTTACGACAACAATCGCCGCAAATTGTTAATTTGGGGATAGCCAAACTTGACTCATGACAACCAGAGCGTTCTTTCTACCGCAAAGGGTGCCATGCCGAGGAGAAACCCTATGCAATTCAATGCAATGGTCACAGCCAAGCTCGATGCATATGTTTACGCCTTGGCAGATCCCAGATTAGACGGCGCATTGCGGGATCGAGTGTTTTATATCGGCAAGGGCAATGGGAACCGCTGTTTCAATCATGCCCATGTGGCGCGCGGCAAGGGTGAAGAACCACTTGACGAAGGAGAACACAAACTCGGCAGAATTCGCGAGATCCACCGTTGTGGCCTCGATGTCGAGGTCTTTGTCGTCGCCCATGGACTGAGCGATGACGAGGCTCACGCAATTGAAGCTGTTCTCATTCCACTTCTCGGCGATACCAACAAGGTATCTGGACATGGCGATCAGAATTTGTGGCTGAGCAGCAATCAGATCAACGAAGCATACGATCATCCCATACAAAGAGGAGATATCCCGCTCTTCCGAGGCAATATACTCTTTGTCAGCCTGAACCGACAGAACACGAGCTCATTGCTTGAGTCCGACGATGAAAATCAGCTTGCACAGGCGACGCTTGGAGATTGGGGGCTATCTGTCGCGCGTTCGTCCCGTGTCGACTGCATTGTTGGAGTCAAGAATGGATTGATCGTTTCGATCTTCGAAACGGACAAATCCAGCGCGTTGACCACGGACTTCGTGCGCATTCCGAGTGAGAAGAAACGGGCGCATGGCCGGTCACGCTTCGTTGGAAGGCGCAGACTAGACCTCGAGCAGCACCTTCGCGGAAGAAGCGTTTTCCACGATGAGAAGTGTATGTCCACGATCAGGCGTGGCGCTGGGTGCGAGTTCTATGAAGCCATGCATAGCAGCCAGGGAGCGCCATTGAACTAGATGTCGGCAATGCAAATGCGTGTCAGTAGCCAGCCACGTAGCGCGAAGGTTCTGAAATCTGGCTTCGTCATCTCTTTCGGGCTGATGTCCTACGTTCCACATGCGAAACCGTTCTCGCAGCTCAGTGGCGTCGCGGTCTAAGACCGGCCGAGGGACGACCACCCTGCCGATCTTCATACTCTTCCCGCAGGTCAAGTGGTGGAGGCGAGTTGATCCGGAGCCGTATGCGGAGCAGGTCATGGACCGCGTACCGGGATGGATCGTCGTGAGGTGAGTTGAGCAGCGTGCCTAGGCAGACTGCACGGCAAGTTCCGGGAAGCCGGCATACCACTCCGCATGACTGCCCGTGTTGTTGTCCATGCCTGGCTTGGTCAGGCAACCCTTCGGCTCGATGTAACTGCTTATCCGCTTGGCAGGCTCTTCATGCCACGAAATGTTGAAGGCCGACAGTCGGGGAAAGAAGTACATGCTCGAATAAGGAAGATGGTCGTGAATCCACCATGCCAGGGCGCGCCAGTCTTCGCCGTTTTCATAGCGGTCCGCAAACCAAGGGATGACGATACAGGCCGTCGCCCCCGCTAAACCATTGGCGTCCCGCCTATCCCAGATATGGCCTGCAAAATTCGCTTCATTCGATGCGCAGGTATACCCCTTCTTCTTGGCTCGCTGTTGCTCGTTGCAAAAGCCGTTCACTGCACACGACCGGTAGGCTGATCGAATGACAACCTTCCCGAACGTCGCATGTAGCGGTTCGAGAAGTTCCTCACAGAGGCGCTTACCAACCGCTACAGCGAGGTCTGGGTCGTCCGGGATGTTCGGGATACCATGGAGGTTTGCGACTTCGCTGTAGAGAAACTCACGCATGAAAAATGACTTGGAGAGACGGACGCGGCCCAAGTCATCAAGGGCTGTAACACTCTCGGGCTGCTTAGCCAAAATCATACTCCTATCCGCTAGTTAAGCCTTTCGGCAGAATGTTCAGCATCCCAGGGCAGAAGGCGCAAGTTGCTAAGTTGGCCTGATCTGAACTTCCACGTGAGAAACGCCAAATGCCCACCATCCGCGAAACCATCCTCGCCGCGCTGCACGCGCGGCTACAGCCGCTTGCTGCCCAGGTTCTGCGTGACGAGGTCCTGCCTGAACGGATTTCTGCGGCGGGCCTGATCATCCTGCGGGACGGCCAGCCGGGCGAACCGGAGGTCACGCTCTCGCCTCTGCGCTACCACTACCAGCACCGGGCAGAACTGGAGGTCGTCATCCAGGCGGGTACCGGCCGAGCCGGCACCTTCGACGCCCTGGTCGCCGAGATCGGCACGGCACTGGAGGCTGACCGGACGCTGGGCGGGCTCTGCGACTGGGTCGAACCAGAGGCCCCGGCCCCGATTGATCTGCCCGTCGAGGGCGCCGCCACACTGAAGGCGGCGGTGATCACCGTCGTCTTGCATTACTCTACAGCTGGTCCCTTGCTGTGATGCGGTATTCAGCCTCGCCCGTTCGGTTTGTCCCCCAACAGCCAAAGAAGAAGGCAAGCGAGGATCGGTGAAAACAACACACTGACCAGCACCCATCCGAAGGCACTGCGACCGCGATTGGTCGCCATGCCAGCTGGCAGCAGGATGAACAACCAGAGCAGAAATAACAGAGCAGCCAGCATCAAGATGATCTGAAAGACTGACTCGCTCATGGTGTTTTCCCAATCGTGCTTCGGACCATACGGTCGCTGAAATCTCGAGGTTCCAAACCTCACGTCAGGCCGAATTACAGACTTTCGAGGAAAGGAGAAACTCTTCATGGCACGCGCACAGGGCGCGCGGGCGCAGATGGCGCTTGCGTTCGAGACGACCTATGGCACGCCGCCCACCAGCGGTTACACGAAGATGCCCTTCGCCAGCACTACGCTCGGCGCCGAACAGCCGCTGCTCAACTCCGAGCTTCTGGGTTACGGCCGCGATCCCCTCGCCCCGGTCAAGGACGCGGTCACGGCCGATGGCGACGTGGTTGTACCGCTGGATGCCGAGGCGCTGGGCTTCTGGCTGAAGGCCGCCTTCGGGGATCCGGACACCTCGGGTTCCGGTCCCTACACCCACGAGTTCCGATCGGGCAGCTGGGCCCTGCCCTCGATAGCGATCGAGGTTGGCCTGCCGGAGGTGCCGCGCCACGCGATGTATGCCGGCTGCGTGCTCGATCAGCTGAGCTGGCAGATGGGGCGCTCTGGCCTGCTGACCGCGACGGCGCGTCTGGTCGCACAGGGCGAGGCTGTCACGACGAGCCCAACGACCGGCACGGTGGCGGAGCTGGGGCTCACGCGCTTTGGTCATTTCAACGGGGTGATCATGCGGAACGGGTCGGCCCTCGGTAACGTGGTCTCTGCCGAGATCACCTATGCCAACGGACTCGACCGGATCGAGACCATCCGCAATGACGGCAAGATCGAAGGCGCCGATCCCGGCATGGCCGCCCTCACGGGCCGGATCGAGGTGCGCTTCGCCGATGACACGCTGGTGACACAGGCAATCAATGGCGAGCCCTGCGAACTGATGTTCAGTTACGGGCTCTTGTCCGGCGAGGGTTTCACCTTCACGGCGCACGCCGTCTACCTGCCCCTCCCGCGCGTGGAAATCGCCGGCCCGCAGGGCATCCAGGCCAGCTTCGACTGGCAGGCGGCCAGGGGAACCAGCCCCGCCCGCCTCTGCACCGCCACTCTCATCAACAGCGTTTCGGGATACTGACCATGATCCGGCTGAACCTCTCGAACCGGCCTGAATGGCTGGACCTTCTCCCCGGCCTGCGGGTTCTGGTGGCCCCTCTGACCACGGCCCTCATGGTCTCGGCCCGCGCCGATCCGGCGATCGACGGCCTGCCGGAGGCGTCCAGTCAGGAGGACATGGCGCTGACCATGGCCAAGGCCGTCGCCCGCCGCGCGGTGCTCGACTGGGACGGTGTCGGCGACGATACCGGCAATCTTGTGCCCGTCAGCCCGGCCGGGATCGACGCGCTGCTGGAGATCTGGCCGGTCTTCGAGGCCTTCCAGGCGCAGTACGTTGCCCGCGGCCTGATGCTGGATCAGGAAAAAAACGCCTCCGCGCTCTCGCCGAGTGGTCCTTCGGCGGGGGCGACGGATACTGCGCCGCCTGCGCCGGGCCCTGCCCCGACTGCCCGGCACGGCTGAACCAGCCGCTGACCGTTGAAGGCTGGCAGGTCTGGGACCTGGTGCAGCGGCTCGGCGGCCAGCTGCGCATCGCCCCTGGCGCCGTCATAGGATGGGACATGGGCGCGGCCCTCGCCCTGGGCCATGCGCTGGGCGTCAACGCCCTGATCGCGGCCGAGATCCTGCCCGAGATCGAAGCGGTGATGGTGCGCACGTTGAACGCACAGATGGAAGGAAGCCGGCATGGCTGAGAAGAAGGTCTCCGTCCGCCTCGTGGCGGAGGGCGGAAGGCGTGTGCGTGCCGAACTGGAAGGCATCGGCGAGGCCGGGTCCCGCGGGTTCGGGCGGCTCAGCCGCGAAATGGAGCTGGCGAACACGCGGCTGGCCAGCTTCGCGCGGCGCGCCGGTGTGGCGCTGTCCGCTGCTGCTGCGGCGGCCACGGCCTCGCTCGGGCTCATCGTTCGCGCCACGGCCGAGAGCGCTGCACAGATCCGGCAGTTTGCGCAGGTCGCCAATGCCACGCCGGAGGCTCTGCAGGGCTGGTCGGCCGGGGCTCGGACGGTTGGCATCGAGCAGGAGAAGCTCGCCGACATCCTGAAGGACGTGAACGACCGGGTGGGTGATTTCCTGCAGACCGGCGGCGGGCCGATGGCGGATTTCTTCGAGAAGGTTGCGCCGCGCGTGGGCGTCACGGCCGATCAGTTCGCCCGCCTCTCCGGCCCGGAGGCTCTGCAGCTCTATGTCGATACGCTTGAGCGGGCGGGTCTCAGCCAGCAGGAGATGACCTTCTATCTCGAAGCCATGGCGTCCGACGCCACCCGCTTCTGCCGCTCCTGCGCAATGGCGGGGCGGAGATGACGCGGCTCGGCGACCAGGCCGATTATCTTGGCGCCGTGCTTGATGGCAAAGCGCTGGAAGCCTTGCGGCGCACGGAACTGGCGCTGGGCACCGTCTCGCTGGTCTTCGAAGGCCTGCGCAACCGGATCGCGGTAGCCGTGGCGCCTTCCGTCGAAGCGCTGGCCAGGGCCTTCGTGGCGCTGGCCTCGGAGGGCGGCATCCTGCGCACGGCGCTCGATGCGCTGATCGGCAACCTCGGGCGGATGGCGTCCTATGCGGCAGCGTTCGCCGGGGTCATGGCCGGGCGCTGGGTCGCGGGACTGGCCGCCGCAGCCTTGTCCGTGCGCGGACTGGCAACCGCGCTCGTTTTCCTGCGCGGCGCGCTGATCCGCACCGGCATCGGGGCGCTGATCGTCGGTGCAGGCGAACTGATCTACCAGCTCTCGCGGCTGGTCGCCGGGGTCGGCGGCGTGGGCGAGGCCTTCCGCCTGCTCGGCGATCTGGCGCGCGAAGTCTGGTCGCGGATCAGCCTCTCGCTCGACGCGACACTCGCACGCATGGCGGCCGGCTGGGAGGGGCTCAAGGCCTCCGCTTTCTCGGCGCTGGAGGGCACCATCGCGGGCGTCGTGCAGTTTGGTAACCGGGCGGCGGCGATCTTCCAGGGCGCCTATGATGCGGCGGTGGCGATCTGGAGCCGCCTGCCGGGTGCTATTGGCGATTTCGCGTTCCAGGCGGCGAACGGACTGATCTCCGGCGTCGAGGCCATGCTCAACGGTGTCGTCACCCGGATCAACCGCTTCATCGAAACGCTGAACGCGGCGCTGGCATTGCTGCCCGACTGGGCCACCGGCGAAGGCGGCGTGCGGATCGGCGCGCTCGATCCGGTGGAGCTGGGACGCATCGGCAACCCGTTCGAGGGGGCCGCCGCAGCGGCCGGCACCGCCGCGGCAGATGCCTTCTCGAGCGCTCTGGAACGCACCTATATCCAACCGCCCGACCTCGGGCTCGGCGCATTGGCCGACGACGCCCGCACGCGGGCCGACGGCTATCGGGAGGCCGCCGGCATGCTGGCCGATGCCGCCGGTCGCCCGCTTGCCAGCTGGCAGGCGCTGAAGGATGCCGTGACGGGTACCGGGACGGAGGCCGAGGCGGTGCTGACCGAAGCGGCTGGAGCGGCCGATGCGCTGAATGCCGGATTGAACAACACAACCACCGCGGCCAAGGACGCGGGCGGTGCGGCGCGGGACGCCGGCACCGCGGCTGCAGAAGGATCAAAGACGGCCGTCACCGGCTGGCAAGCCGTCACCGCGGCGCTTTCGGATTATGCCGCGAAGGCACGCGAGATCGGCGGTGATGTCGGCCAGGCGCTGATTGGCGCCTTCACCGCGGCCGAGAATGCCGTGGGCGAGTTCGTGAAGACCGGCAAGCTCGACTTCCTCAGCCTTGTCACGTCGATGATCGCCGATCTGGCAAAGCTCGCCGCCCGGCGTTTCATCCTCGGCCCCATCGCAAAGGCCCTTTCCGGCGCGCTGGGCGGGGCCGGTGGGCTGTTTGCGAATGTCCTGCACACCGGTGGCGTGGTTGGTGCGCCCGGCCCGGGCCGCATGGTCCCGGCGCTGGTCTTTGCCGGCGCCCCGCGGATGCGCAGCGGCGGGTGGGCCGGCCTCAAACCCGACGAAGTGCCGGCGATCCTGCAACGCGGCGAGCGGGTTCTCTCGCGGCGTGAGGCGGCCGGATATGGCAGCGGCGCGCCCAGCATCAACGTGACCATCAACGCCCGTGACGCCGAGAGCTTCCGCCAGTCGCGCACGCAGGTCGCGGCCGATATTGCGCGCGCGGTCTCGCTGGGTCGAAGGGGCATGTGATGGCTTTCCACGAGGTCCGGTTTCCGGATGACATCAGCCGCGGGGCGCGAGGCGGGCCGGTTCGGCGCACGCAGATCGTCGAGCTGGCGAGCGGCGCCGAGGAGCGCAATGCCAGCTGGGCCAACAGCCGGCGACGCTATGATGTCGCCTATGGCATCCGCCGTGCCGACGATCTGGCAGCGGTGGTGGCTTTTTTCGAGGCGCGCAACGGCCGTCTCCATGGGTTCCGCTTCAGGGACTGGGCGGATTACAGGTCCTGTCTGCCATCGCAGGTGCCGGGTCCAAGTGACCAGATCATCGGCACCGGCGACGGCGAGACGACGGCGTTCCAACTGGTGAAGTCCTACACCTCCGGTGCCCAGTCCTGGTCGCGGATCATCACCAAGCCCGTTTCCGGCACCCTGCGCATCGCTTTGGACGGCATCGAACAGGGCAACGGCTGGTCAGTTGATCCCACGAAAGGGATCGTGGGGTTCGCCGTGGCCCCCGCCCCCGGCGTCCCGATCACCGCAGGCTTTGAATTCGACGTCCCCGTGCGCTTCGACACCGACATGCTCGACGTGACCCTCGACCTCGAGCGCCTCGGATCGATCACCTCGATTCCGCTCATGGAGATCCCGACCTGATGCTCAGGCTTCGCCCAGCAGCGCCCGGACGTCCTTGATCCGCAGGAAGAGCGTCAGAGGCTCGACCGCGGTCTCGGCAAACCCGGCCTCGAGGTAAAAGGCCTTGGCGCGATCATTCAGGGCATGAACCAGGATGGCAGCGATGCCGACCTCCTGCGCGGCGGCCGTGATGCGCAGCACCGCATCACGCAAAAGTGCCCGGCCGAGGCCATTGCCCTGTTCCGAGGCGTCGATGGCCAGCCGCCCCAATACGATAACCGGCACCGGGTCCGGCATGTTCTGCCGGAGCTTGCGCGGCGCCAGATCGTGGCTGACCGACCCGGCGGCCAGCGCATAGAAACCGACAACGCGCTGACCGCGGCAGAGGACATAGGTGCGCGAGGCCCCGGAGGCCTGATTGGCCCGGGACTTGCGCGTGAGCCATGCATCGAGTGTGGGCGCCCCGGAGGCGAAGCCGTCGATCTGGTGATCGTCGTTCAGCGGTTCCGGCGCGCGCAGCGGCTCCTCGCCCGGCGTCATTTCTCCCATGGTGCGGGCGTGGCGAGCAGTTTGCGCAGGCCCTCGTTCGGCGCGGGCGGCGCATCGAGCCGCTCCATGAAGGCTGCGAACTGCGTCGCGTCGAGACGGAATGCCGTGCGGTCGAGAAGCGCATCTTCGGCCGCTTGCCGGCTGGCCTCCATCATGAACTCGGAGCGGTTCTTGCCGAGCAGCGCCGCGGCACGATCGATCAGGTCGCGGTCCCGCGGGGTGACGCGAAGATTGATCAGCGAACGCCGTTGGGCGTCCTCGTTGGGTGTCACGGCAACCACGGCGCGCTCCTGAAACGATACGACTCTCAATGTAAAGACATCTGCTTTACAATTCAATCTGTGAACGGACACATCAATGAAAACCCTCTCGCCCGATCTGTAGGCCCATCTCGACGCGGGCACGACGACGCTCGCCTGGTGTTGGCGGATCATCCGGTCCGACGGCACGGTGCTCGGCTTCACCGATCATGATCGTGCACTCGATTTCGACGAGACCAGCTTCGAGCCGGAAAGCGGGCTGACGGCTTCGGAGATCCGCTCGGGCACCGATCTCTCGGTCGATGCGCAGGATGCCGAAGGCGTGTTGACCTCGGACCGGATCACGGAGACCGACATCCTCGATGGCCGCTGGGACAATGCCGAGGTCGAGGTCTGGCGGGTGAACTGGGCGGACACTAGCCAGCGCGTGCTCATGCGGCGCGGGGCCATCGGCCAGATCCGGCGCGGGCGGCTCTCCTTCGTCGCCGAGGTACGCTCGCTGGCCCACGTGCTGGGCCAGACCGTCGGGCGGACGTTCCAGGCGACCTGCGATGCCGCGCTTGGCGATGCCCGGTGCGGTGTAAATCTCGAGGCTTCTAGCTTCAGGGGCACCGGCACTGTCGAGGCGGTCCTGCGGGATCGGTCTTTCTACGCAACAGGCCTCGTCGGCTTTCCGGCCGGCTGGTTCATGCATGGCACGTTGACCTGGACCAGCGGCGCCAATGCCGGGCGCGTGGCAGAGATCGCGTCGCATGATGTTTCCGACGGCATCGCCACCATCGCGCTGCTCATGGCTCCGGTGCGCGGCTTGGCGGAAGGCGATGGTTTCACAATCCATGCCGGCTGCGACAAACGGATCGAGACCTGTGGCGCGAAGTTCGCCAACGTGCCGAACTTCCGGGGGTTTCCGCACATACCGGGCCAGGACGCCGTGATCCGGTATGCGACCAAGGACGGCGGGCACAGCGGAGGTGTGCTGTGACACCCGCCGATCCCGAGCGCGTCATCGCCGCCGCGCGGTCCTGGCTCGGCACGCCGTACCACGACCAGGCGAGCCTGCGCGGCGTTGGCTGTGACTGCCTCGGCCTCGCGCGTGGTGTCTGGCGCGAAGTCGTGGGTCCTGAGCCTTTCCCGGTCCCGCCTTACAGCCGGGACTGGGGCGAGATCGCCCCGCGGGAAGTTCTGGCCGATGGCGCGCGCTCGATGATGATCGAGATCGCACCGGCGGAGATCACGCCAGGCGCACTCCTGCTCTTCCGGATGATGCCGCGCGCCATCGCCAAGCATGTCGGGATCGTCACCACGCCCGGCACCTTCCTGCACGCTGATGAGCGGCTGGGCGTCATCGAGGAGCCTCTGACGCCTGCCTGGCGCCGTCGCATTGCCTTTGCCTTTCTCTTTCCGGACCGGACCTGACCCATGGCCACGCTCGTTCTCGGCGCCGTCGGCACCGCCATCGGCGGCAGCATCGGTGGCGCAATCCTCGGTGTCAGCGCCGCCACCATCGGCGGCTTTGTCGGCTCGGCCCTTGGCTCCGTCGTCGACAGCTGGATCGTCTCCTCGCTGACGCCTGCCCAGCGTATCGAAGGTGCACGGCTCGAAAGCCTGCGGATCACCTCCTCGACCGAGGGCGCGGTCATCCCGCGGCTCTATGGACGCATGCGCATCGGCGGCAACATCATCTGGGCCACGGATTTCAGGGAGCGGAAGAAGACCACCACGCAGGGAGGTGGCAAGGGCGGCGGCGGTCAGAAGGTCAAGACGACCGAGTATCTCTACTATGCCAGCTTCGCCGTTGCGCTCTGCGAAGGCCCCATCACCGGCATCGGGCGCATCTGGGCGGATGGCAAGCTGCTGGACACCTCCGGCATCACCTGGCGCTGGTATCCCGGCGACGAGGTCCAGTCCGCCGATCCGCTCATCGCGACCACCATGGGCGCCGACGAGACGCCCGCCTATCGGGGCACCGCCTATGTCGTCTTCGAGGATCTGGCGCTGGGGAATTTCGGCAACCGCCTGCCACAGCTCTCCTTCGAGGTCTTTCGCCCTCTGGGTGGCGAAGATGGCGCGGAAAGCCTGATCCGGGCCGTCACCCTCATCCCCTCGGCCGGCGAGTTCGTCTATGCCACCACGCCGATCCGCAAGGGCGGGTCCGGCACGACCATCTCCGAGAATGTCCACGCGCGGTCCGACGCCACCGATCTCACGGTTGCGCTCGACCAGTTGCAAGCCGCGCTTCCGAACCTCGAAAGCGTCAGCCTCGTCGTGTCCTGGTTCGGCACTGATCTGCGCGCCGGGAACTGCCAGATCCGCCCTTGCGTCGAGGTTGGGGACAAGGCCACCACGCCGCTCGCATGGCGGGTGAACGGGCTCGATCGCGCCAGCGCGCCGACGGTCAGTGTGGATGGTTCCGGGCGCCCGGTCTATGGCGGGACGCCGGCGGATTTCTCACTCGTGGAAGCCATCCGCGAGATCAGGGCCCGCGGCTGGCGCGTCACCTTCTATCCCTTCCTGCTGATGGATGTGCCTTCGGGCAACAGCCTGCCGGACCCGTACTCGGACAACGCGGGCACCCTCGGCCAGCCGGCCTTTCCCTGGCGCGGGCGGATCACCTGTTCGCCGGCGGTGGGCTACGACGGAACGGTCGATCAGACCACTGCTGCAGAGAGCCAGGTCGCCGCCTTCTTCGGCTCAGCCGCGCCGTCGGATTTCAGCCTTTCCGGCGAAGCGGTCAGCTGGACAGGCGGCACCGATTGGGGCCTGCGCCGGATGATCCTGCATTATGCGCATCTCTGCGCGGCCGCCGGTGGGGTCGATGGCTTTCTCATCGGCTCGGAACTGCGCGGGCTGACCACGATCCGCGCCGAGGGTAACAGCTTTCCGGCCGTTCAGGCGTTGCGGGATCTGGCCTCGGATGTTCGCGGCATCCTCGGGCCCAGCACGCGCATCAGCTATGCTGCCGATTGGAGCGAGTATTTCGGCTACCACGTGACCGAAGCCGGGGGATCGGCCCCGGCGGATTTCTCGGACATCGAGCTCAGCGCCGCGATCACCGCGGGTGACTACAAGGTCTTCGTGGGTCAACTCGCGCCGGATTTCGCCAACTGGCGGCTGCATGTCTATTCCAGCGGTACGGCGATCGATCTGGGCGATGTCTCGCTCGGGGCCAGCATCTCCCAGACCGGACCGGACTCGAAGGCGACATACTACGCCATCCGCGACATCTGGATCGGAGACGTGCCGCTCGGCACCACGCTCACCTATTCCGACATCATGACGATCCAGCAGGGCACGTCGTCCAGCATCTGCAACGACATCCTCTTTCTCTACGGGCTCGATCAGGGCGATATCGACAGCGCGCAGCCGGACGGGCTGCGCATGGCGAGTTTTGCCAGCGTTGTGGCTTCGCGCAACACCACCGCCACTGCGCCGGGATCCTATCCACGGTCGCTCAGCCACACGCGCACTGATCCCGCCATCGTCGCCCTGCGCATCGTCGTTCAGCTCGAGGAACCCTATCTCAGCGGCGCCTATGACAAGGTGGTAACTTACAGCAGTCCAGAACTGCCGCTCGCCACCACCGAACCCGTCACCAGCGTTTTCTACCACCTCGATCCGCTCTGGGGCGACCCGGAGATCGATTTCGTCGGCATCGACAATTACATGCCGCTCTCGGACTGGCGCGACGGGCGGGATCATGCGGACGCCTTGAATGGCTGGCCATCGGTCTATGACCGCGCCTACCTGCAGGCGAACATCGAAGGCGGCGAAGGCTACGACTGGTTCTACGCGACTGAGGCGGATCGGGGGGACCAGGCGCGATCTCCGATCGAGGACGGATACGGCAAGGCATGGGTGTTCCGCTACAAGGATCTGCGGAACTGGTGGGTGAACGAGCATTACGATCGTCCCGGCGGCATGGAAAGTGCCACGTCCACCGTTTGGGTCCCGCAGTCCAAACCCATCGTCTTCACCGAGTTCGGCTGCCCGGCCATCGACCGCGGCACCAATTTGCCCAACGTCTTCTACGACCCAAAGTCGTCGGAAAGCGCCGTGCCGTATTTCTCGCGGGGCTGGCGGGACGATGCGATCCAACGGGCGTATTTCGAGGCCACACTGCTTTGCTGGGGCGACATCGCCAACAACCCGGTTTCCGCCGTCTATGGCGCGCCGATGATCGATCTCGGCGAGTGTGCCGCCTGGACGTGGGATGCGCGACCCTATCCGCATTTCCCCGAACTGACCCATGTCTGGGCCGACGGACCGAACTGGGCGCGCGGCCACTGGCTGACTGGCCGGCTCGGCGCCGGCTCGCTCTCGGCCCTCGTCCGCGACCTCTGCCTGCGCGCGGGCCTGCCCGCCAGCCGCATCGACACGTCCGGCCTCACAGGCTCGGTCGAGGGCTACATCATCACCGCGCTCGAATCCCCGCCAGCGTGGAGATGGACGCCCGCGGCATCGAAGCGCTGCGACAGGACCTCGACAGTTTCGAGATCCCGCTCGGGACCGCCCGCGGCGCCACGGTGACCGAGGCGGTCACGTTCGGCACACCGGAGATCGTTCTCCTGGACCTGCCACAACTCAGCGAGGACGTCGCGGCGCATCGGCCGCTGGTCGCCGCACACGCCATTCCCTGGCCCGGCGACATGGCCGTGTTCCGCAGCCCGTCGACGGACGGGTTCGAGCTGCTGACAACGTTCGGCAGCGCCGCACGGATCGGAACGCTGGTCGAGGATTTCCATGCAGGGCCGACCTCGCGGTTTGATCGGGGCAACGCGCTGGTGGTCGATCTCTATTCCGGCACGCTGGAAAGCGTCACGGATCTGACGCTGTTCGGTGGGGCCAATGCGCTGGCCATCGAGAGCGCGCCCGGGGTCTGGGAGATCGTGCAGGCGGGCGCGGCCGAACTGATCGCCCCGGGCCGGTATCGGCTGTCGCGTCTGCTGCGCGGGGTTCGCGGGACGGAAGGCGCCATGGGCAACCCGACACCCGCGGGCGCACGGGTGGTCGTGCTGGACGAAACCCTTGCACCGCTGCCAATCGCCGAGGCCGACCTTGGCATTCCCTGGAACTGGCGCATCGGACCGGCGAGCCGTGCGGTCAGCGATGACAGTTATGTCGGGTTCTCTTTCACCCCTGAAGGTGTCGGGTTGCGACCATTCTCGGCGGCGCATGTCGAGCAGCCCTGGCGCACTCCGCGCACGCCCGGCGATCTCACCATCCGCTGGACGCGCCGGTCCCGGTCGCTCGCCGCCGACAGCTGGGGCGGTCTGGAGGTGCCTATGTCAGAGGAACTTGATGCCTACGAGGTTGAGATCCTCGACGGCGGGACAGTCAAGCGGGCGCTGAGCGCGACCACCACCAGCGCGGTCTACACCGCCACCGAGCAGACCGCCGACTGGGGCATGCCGCTCGGTTCCGGCGACACGCTCGACATCCGCATCTTCCAGCTCTCCGCCCTCGTCGGGCGGGGTGCGCCGAAATCCGTCACGCTGACATTCTGAAGGCCATCCCATGTCCGACGCCACAACCCATCTGCTGCTGCCCTACATCCTCGCCGCGCAGGCCCAGAAGCATGTCACCCATAACGAGGCGATGCGGATCCTCGACGGGCTCATCCAGCTTTCCGTCCTCGCCCGCAACCTGACGGCACCGCCCGGGAGCCCCGCCGAAGGCGATCGCTATATCGTCGCCTCGGGCGCGACCGGCGATTGGGCGGGCTGGGATCTGAACGTGGCGCTCTGGACAGACGGCGCCTGGATGCGCCTGCCGCCGCGCACCGGATGGCGGGCTTGGGTCGAAGACGAGAACCTTCTCCTGGTCTACGACGGGGCGGGCTGGGTTGGTACAACCCCGGCGTCGCTGCAGAACCTCGCGCTCCTCGGGGTCGGCACGACGGCGGACGCATCGAACCCGTTCTCGGCCAAGCTGAACGCGGCGCTCTGGACGGCGAAGACAGTCGCCGAGGGCGGCACTGGCGATCTGTTCTACACCATGAACAAGGAGGCAGTCGGCGACGATCTCGGGCTCACGCTGCAGACCGGGTTCGTGACGAAGGCGCTGCTCGGGTTGTTCGGATCCGACAGGTTCCGCCTCGCGGTCTCCGCTGATGGCAGTACCTTTTTCGACGGGCTGAGCATCGACAACGCTACCGGCATCATCGACCAGCCCCGGCTGCCGCGGTTCAAGGCCTACACCGATTACGACAACTATGTCGGCGTCGGGACCTGGACGAAGATCGGCCTCAACAACACCGACTACAACGATCAGGGCGCCTTCGACGCAGGCAACAACGGGTTCGTAGCGCCAGTGGACGGCACCTACCTCTTCGGCGCGACGCTGCTGTTCAAGGTCAACGCAAGCACGTCAGCGCGGATGAGCGGGCGGCTCGTGTTGAATGGCACGACGGAGATCCGCGGCTCACGCGGCGAAGTCACCAGTTCACACGTCTCCGAGGCCACAGCGCTCTGGCTGCAGACAATGGTGGCGATGACCGCCGGCGACACGGTCGAGCTGCAGGGCAGTTTCCGCGCGCAGGACGGGTATTTCGCCGCCGATCAAACGTCCTTCTGGGGTTGCAAGGTCGGGTGAGTTGGACCGCCGAGACGGCGCGGAGCCACCGACATCGCGACAATCGCAACATCCGACAGGCAATCAGTCACAGAGCCACAAGGGGACTCTCATGGATGACCAGACCACGCTCACCGGGGAGGTCGCGCAGGCCTTCCGCGATCACGGGATCACCGCGGCGCTGACCGCCCTGATCGGCGGCGCCATCACACTCTTTGCGGCCATCTCCCGCAAGGCCTTCACCAACGAGGCCATGCTGGATCGGCTGGACCGGGAACTTGTTGCTCAACGGGACAGGGCCGACCGGCAGCGCAGCGAAGATCGCAAGACCGATGGCAATCGCCTCGACCGCATAGAGGCCGACATTCGCGCCGTGCGGGACATGCTCTTCGACGCGTTCCAGCGCGGCCGCATCGACTGACCGCCACCCTTCGTCAAACCCAATTCCCCCGCCCGCGGCGGGCATGGTCCGCCAGATCGCACAGTCTGCGCGGCCTTGCCGCGCGGGGCGGATTTTTCATCTGGAGAATCCGATGCCGACCCTGACCTATCCCCATTGGCGCGATGTGCCGGAAAGCAGCTGGCGCTGGCCGAATTTCTCGCCGGCCGAGATCGCCTGCCGCGGCACTGGAGCGATCCGGATCAACATCCTGGCAATGGATATGCTTCAGGCCCTGCGTGACCGGCTGGGCAAGCCGCTGATCGTCCGCTCGGCTTACCGCAGCCCGGAACACAACCGCGCGGTCGGTGGGGCTCCGGCGTCAAAACACATGTCGGGAACCGCCTTCGATATCGCCATGACGAACCATGACCCGGTCGCCTTCGAGGCCGCGGCGCGTGCAGTGGGTTTCCTCGGCTTCGGCTATTACCCGCGCTCGGGCTTCATGCATATCGATCTCGGGCCCGCCCGCTCCTGGGGTGATCCCTTCCCGGCCCGGCCTGTCGCCTTTGCACCTGACCTGCCGCCCGCCCGCGAGGTCCTGGCCGAGAGCCGCACCCTGCGCGGCGGCGGTGCCGCGGGTGCGGCCACGGTCGGGGCAGCTGGCGTGGATGTGCTGCAGGACGTCTTTGCGGAAACTCAATCCACCATCCAGCCGCTGGTGCCTTATCTCGACACCCTGCGCTGGGCGCTAATCGCCATCGCCCTGATCGGCATTGTCATCACGATCCATGCCCGGCTCGACGACTGGAAGCGGGGCCAGCGGTGATCGGGTGGTTGCTTGCCCACGGCCCGGCGCGAAAGGCGCTGGGCCCGATCCTCACCGCTGCAGCGATCCTGCTGTTCGTCGTCAACCTGCGTCGTGCGGGCGAACGCGTTGGGCGCGGCGCTGAACGGCTCGATATCAAGGAGAGAAACAATGCCATCCACCGCAAGATGCTCGAGGCCGCCGCGCGTCGCCCTCATGATCGCAATGCTCTGGTTGAGCGGCTGCGGAGCGGGCGGTTCTGAACCGCGGGCGCCGTGCCCACCGGTCGTCAATTACACTGCTGCAGAAAAGGCGATGGCGGCCCACGAAGTCGAAGCGTTGACAGGCGGCGCCGTCATCGTTCGGATGCTAAGCGATTACGCGGTTCTACGCGATCAGATGAGGGCATGCCGGTGAAAGGTGGTCCGGGCGGCGGCGCAAGTGCAACTCCGGATAACTCTAATGGTAAGGATCTCTTCGCAGTCCGGGATTTCAAGGCCCCAAGGCCACCGGCGGGCGCATTGACCTAAGGCAGTCAATGCGCCCGCTTGCTTCAATGGTCGGACACTGACCATTGGGCTGGTGAAAACTCAAACCAGCCTGGCGGGCTCCGAGCGGGTTCGCCGCCATCCCCACTCCCGCGCTTGATCCGGCCCATCGTCCGGCGTCTCCTGCGGTCCCCGCGCTTTCGGGTCCGGGTCCCCAGCGTCAGCAGCAAGCTGACCAGCAAACTAAGCGCCCTCGATGCTCCCTGCTTCTGTCGAGGGAACAGGCTGCGCCAGGCTCGCGACGATCTGCCGAAACTCGCCGAGGATTTCGCCGTGGTTCTTATCGAGGTAGCGGGCGAGACGGTCATTCTGCAGGAGCCGCTTGACATAGCGGCCAGCCACCACCAGCCGGAGATGATCGGGCCCAAGGGTGCCTTCGATCAATTTGATGTTCTTCTGCAGGTTGGCCATTTCGATCTTCATCCGCTCGGCCTGCTCGCGTGTGACGCCCGGCGTTTCCTTCTTCGATGCGGGATCGACCAGGTCGCCTGGATCGGTGGCCGCCAGGATCGCATCGACAAAGGGCACGGTGTAATTGTTCGCGGCGATCATCAGTTCTGCCGCCTGAATCTGTCGCAGCGGCTTCATCTTGCGCAGAGCGCGAAAGCTGTTGATCGGGCAGTGTCGAGCCTTCAGAAGTTCAGCCGCCTCTGGGCAGATGCCGTTCAGCAGGGTCCGTTTGCGCCGGATCAGCGCAACATCGACATTCAGCGCAGCCGCGATGCGGGCCTCCGATACGCCGCGCTCGACCGCGCGCAGGATCATCTTGTGCTCCTGGATCGTGGCAAGGCGGCTGATGCGCTTGTTGTAGGTGAAGGACTCGTCGTCGGTCGCCACGAGGCAG
The DNA here is from genome assembly GCF_018224955.1 of Thetidibacter halocola. Taxonomy (GTDB): domain Bacteria; phylum Pseudomonadota; class Alphaproteobacteria; order Rhodobacterales; family Rhodobacteraceae; genus Thetidibacter; species Thetidibacter halocola. The sequence goes on along the minus strand of NZ_JAGTUU010000014.1, from coordinate 4,728 downwards.
GTGACGGTCGTCTCACCCATTTCCTTCAAGACGTGCAGTCGAACATGGCCGTCGAGAAGGATGAAGGCCCCATCCTGCCCCGCCGCGCGCGCGACGACTGGCGGTTCGATCAGGCCGACCTCGCGGATCGATGCGGCGATCTGCGCATATTTCTGGCTTTTGGGCACCGTGACCGGAAGTTGCTTGACCGGCAGGATTGCGGCGATCTCGATCCGCCGCAGGTTCGCTTCAAATCCCGGGCTCTTTGGCGAATGCACTTTCCCCAAGTTTGTCATGCCCGAGCCTCCTGCAGCCCCTCGACGATCATGCGCGGCACGGAGTCGAGTCCCTCGGCACGGAGCAGCGTCAGAAAGTTCTCGTCCTTCAAGAGAGACTGAAAAGCCGCATCGAGGAACAACAGGCTGCTCCGCGTCGCCTGCGCCCTTCGGATCATGTCCTGCTGGCGCTCGGCCTCAGCACGATAGGCTCGCACCAGTGCCGCCGACGTCATCCCGACTTTGGGCTGCCGGGTGCGGGTGGCACCCCGCTGTTTGCCGTGCCGCTGTCGCAACTCAACCAGTCGCCGAGCTTCCAGCAGTTTCTTTCCTCGTAGTTCGCCCGAGACATAGGCCGCCTCAAGCGCGCTCTGTACATCCTTTTCTTCGGCCCGTGTGATGTAGAGCGCAACGCTTAGCGGCATCTGGCCGGTCTCGACCGCGATCAGCAGCCGCTCTTCGCCATTGGCGATCAACTCGCCGATCTCGTGGACATAGGACAGTGACAAGCCGGTCTTTTCGGCAATGTCCTGGTCCGAATACCCCCGGTCTCGCAAGACGGCGATGTCCTGCAACAGCTCGAGAGGGCGTTGCTGACGTCTGGCGATGTTCTCGATCACGCTGCGCAGAAGCCGTTCGACCTCGCTTGCCTCTACAACGATGGCCGGGATGTGGGTTTCGCCAAGAACGACATAGGCCTCCATCCGCCCCTGACCGCAGACAAGGCGCCAGGCTGCCCCTGCCTCCTCATCAACCCGGGCGACAGTGATCGGCTTCTTCAGGCCAACCTTGCCGATGCTGTCGACCAACGCGCGAAAGGTCTTTTCCGACCGTTCGCGCGGGTTTTCCACCATGATGGCGGCAATTGGGATGATCTGCACCTCGTCCTGCATCTCGACTTCGGTCACCATGGTGCCACCTCGGAAACTGGCACGCGGCGGGCCATTTCGAAGAAGAAGTCCAGCGTCGCAAACCTGTAAGCGTCCAGCATAAGGCCATTCTCCTCGGCCAGCCCCAAGGGTTTAATCCGCATCTCGAACTGGGGCAGCAGGTAGTAGTCGAGAGCGGCGGTATTGGTGCGATCCATCCGGATGGCGATGGTGATGTCTGGGGCGAGGCCGGTGTCGAACCGGATTTTCCAGCGCAGGCCGCCCGCAGTGGTTTCGCGACAGCGGGCGACGACGACCGACGCGGTGAATTCGCCATTGACCGTCAGCAGGTCGGTCGCCGGATTGCGTGCCACCGTGCCGCCAAGCTGCAAAATCTCGCGGATCACGCGCTCCACCGCGTCCCCGTGGAACAGCCGCAGCATCCGGTTGACTTCGATGTAGTGGTAGTCCCGGTCCGGGGTGAAGCCAACCAGGGAGTAAGCCCGGATCAGACTGCCAAACCGGTGGGCATAGGCGCCGCTGGAAGGCATTCCATCGGCCTCGTCGATCACCAGACCTGATATGTAGCCGTGGCGCTGAAACAGCCGCGTCAGCCGATCCAGCATCTCCTCGTCCGAGAACCGGCGATTGCGGGCGGCGATGATCGCCTGCACCTTCTGAAACTGTTTTGGCTCGACGATGGCATCGAAAGCCCCTTCCGACCGGATCCACATCTCCGGGCCATTGGCGACCCGCTTGCGTTTCAGCTTGAACGAGCGCCGGTTGTAGACGTTGTTGCCGATGTATTTCTCGTTGCTCAGGATCTGATGGACGGTCGCGCGGGTCCAGAGCCGGTCGAGGTCGGTCAGGATTCCGCGCTCATTCAACTCAGCCGCGATTTCGCTTTCCGAGCGACCGTGCTTCAGGAACTGGCTGTAGATCCAGCGCACGGTCTGCACCTCGGCGTCGGGTCCTGGCATCAGGATTACCCTGTCAGTTTGCAAGCTCTTGTGCTCGCCGCGTTTCAGCTCCGCCTTCACCTCGCCGCGTTCATCGAGCAGGACACGACGAAGGCCGAAGCCCGCCGGGCCGCCTTGGCGATAGCCGAGTTTGATCAGGCGGCATTGCCCGGCAAAGACCTTGGTCGACAGTTCCCGACTATATTCCCCGGCCATGGCGCGCTTGACGCCCTTGACGATGGTGGCAATCGGACTGCCATCATTCTCGAACTGCTCGGCGCAGTATTCGACCTGCTTGTTTGCCCGACGACAGATGTATTCATAATAGGCGGACTCATCGGCGTCCTGAAACCGGCCCCATCGACTGACGTCATAGACGAGGATCACCTCAAAATCGGCGGTGCCGTCCTGTACATCCTGGATCAGCTGTTGCAGCGCTTCGCGGCCCTCGATCCTCAGACCGCTCTTTCCGGCATCGGCATAGGAGCGGACCAATTCAAAGCCGCGCTCATCCGCATACTTGCGGATCGCGTCCGACTGGTTTTCAGTCGAGTATTTCTGATGGTCTGTCGACATGCGAACATATTCGGCCGCACGGCGCTTCGGCGGGGAGTTCGCCGGTTCTTCCTTTGAGGGCGGCTCTCTGCCTGCCATTCCCGTCTCCAGATCAGTTCATGCAGGCGTCTCCGTCTGGTCGGACCCGGAGTATTGGCTGGGGCGCAAAATGGAATCTGCCGCTGTGTTGTCTTCTCCACAGGTTTACCGGAGGAGGACGCCGCGATGCGGATCAAGATGGGCACATCTGTGCCGAAAATGGGCACAACTGTGCACCTGGACGCGGACCAGACCGCCTATCGCAAGGCCATTGCCGATGCCCTGCGCCGTGAACTGGGGCAGACGCATCAGGCCATCAAGACCGTTATGCGCTGGACGGGAGCGAGTGAACGAACAGCCAAGTACTGGCTTTCTGGGGAACGCGGACCGAGCGGAGAGCATCTGATCCGGCTCGCACAGCATTCCGACGCAGTGCTGATCACCATCCTGACCATAGCCGACCGGCTGTCGGACCAGCGGCACAGATGTGCAGGCTGCCCGAGACGGTTTCTAGTGTTACAAGACCTTGGACAGGACGAACCCAAGTCCGAGGGATCATCACTGTCATAGGCATACCAAATAGTCTCAGAAAGTCGGTAATGCGGAGAATATCCCATCATTCTCCGCACAATTTGCGGCGTTTTTTCCTTGCGTCTGCGGAGAATACAGCCCACAATCACCGCAACTGATGCGGAGATTGTGATGTACATCTGGGAGCAAGCGGACTGGCCCAGGCTGACCTGGCAGGATGGCAGTGTTGCCGCGCCCTTGGCTGCAGTCCGTCACGATCAGGGGCGACTGATCGGCCGGATGGAAGCGCTGGGCTTCAAGCTGCGCGAAGAGGCGGTCCTGCAGACGCTGACGCAGGACGTTGTCAAGACAAGCGAGATCGAAGGCGAGCAGTTGGACGCCACACAGGTGCGGTCATCCCTCGCCCGACGGCTCGGCATCGACATCGGCGCCCTGCCACCGGCCGATCGCAACGTGGAAGGTATCGTCGAGGTGATGCTGGACGCGACGAGGAACTATCAGGACCCGCTCACCTCCGAGCGCCTCTTCGGGTGGCATGCAGCGTTGTTCCCCACCGGGCGTAGCGGCATGACGAAGATTATCGTCGGGGACTGGCGCGATGACAGCACCGGCCCGATGCAGGTGGTGTCGGGGCCTTATGGCCGGGAGAAGGTTCATTTTTCGGCGCCCCCGGCTCCGTGGGTTGCGACGGAGATGGACGCATTCCTCAGTTGGTTCAACGCACCCCTGGCCACCGATCCAGTGATCAAGGCGGCTCTGGCTCATCTGTGGTTCGTGACGATCCACCCTTTTGAAGACGGCAACGGCCGCATCGCCCGCGCCATCGCCGATCTGGCACTCGCGCGATCCGAGACCAGCCCGCAGCGGTTCTACAGCATGTCCGCGCAGATCAGGGTCGAGCGGAACGCCTACTACGATCAGCTGGAGCGCACCCAGAAGGGCGGCACGGACGTAACGGCATGGATCCTGTGGTTCCTCGACTGCCTCGGCCGCGCGATCCACGGCGCCGATGGCGTCCTAGCGGCGGTCGTCGCCAAGGGCCAGTTCTGGGAGCGCGCTGCGGCGCTGGCACTGAACGAACGCCAGATCAAGGTGCTGAACCGGCTGCTCGATGGGTTCGAGGGCAAGATAACCTCGTCGAAGTGGGCAGGGATCGCCAAATGCTCGCAGGACACGGCGAACCGCGACATCGCTGCGCTGCAGGACCTCGGTTTGCTACGGAAAGGAGAAGGTGGCGGTCGCAGCACTCATTACGAGCTGGTACTGTGATGGCCATGGCCACGATCATGTTTCTCGGCGTCAGGGGCCTGCACAAACGTTGATGTGGCGTTGATGTAGGTGGCGCAATGCAAGAATCGCCCCGTCGGGCGCTGCGCAAGATACTGATATGTTTTGATTTTTTGGTTGCGGGGGTAGGATTTGAACCTACGACCTTCAGGTTATGAGCCTGACGAGCTACCGGGCTGCTCCACCCCGCGACAGAGATTGGAGATCGAGAAGAGAGATACAGGTGTGGTTTTT
>NZ_JAGTUU010000013.1 GCF_018224955.1 Thetidibacter halocola | reverse complement strand
CATTGTCGAAATGCGGCGGGATGAAACCGCCCGTGCCATGGCCGCGAATGGTGGTAAAATGATACCGTGAGCCGGGTTGCGGGCCGGGAGCCGCGCCATAGGCCGGCCCGTCGTCCAGCGCGGTCAGCAGATCGCCCACGCGGGCCTCGATGCCGGGAGACACCAGCGCGGCGAGGGCCGCGCGAAATCCCGGTTCCCCGGCGAAATAGGGCCGCAGGTCGGGTGCCGCGAGGTTGAGGTTCAAGCCATAGAAGAAGGCCTTGAAGGCGGCGGGAAAGTGGCTCTTGACGAAGCCGGGGGCGTTGACCTCTAGCGCGCGCACGGCGGCCTCCATCACCTCGGCGGGATAGACGTTGCGCACCAGGACCGCGTGCAATTCACCCGCGCGCAGCGCCGCGAGGGGGGCGTCGGAAGGATTTTCCGCGTCCACCGTCTCTATCTGAAAGAAATGGCTCACCGGTGCTCCGAACTTGTGTAAGGTCACTGTGTGGAACGCGCCCTTTCATTGCAACCCTCGGAGTCCGGTTGACCCGCCGCATCGCCCTTGTCTGCCTGACCCCTGAACCGGACACTGCCGAACTTGGCCCGCTGAAGATGCCCAGCTACGGCATCCGGCGGATCGAGGCGTCCGTTCGCGCCGATCCCGCCCTGGCCGATGCCGATGTGCGGCTGATCGACATGCAAGGCAGGGGCGCGGCAGAGCAGCAGGCGCTGCTGGCGGGTTTCGACCCGCACCTGATCGGCTTTTCCGCCTATGTCTGGTCGGCGCCCGACCTGATCGCGCTGGCCCGCGCCCACAAGGCCACCAATCCCGGCACGGTGATCGTCTTTGGCGGCCCCTCGGCGCGGACCGCGTTTTTCGACCTGCCGCCCTATCATCGCGCGGGCGATTACCTGGATGCTGTGGTCGAAGGGGATGGCGAGCTGATCTTCAACGCAATCGCGCGTCTCGATCCGCTGACCGCCGCCGGGTTGGAGACGGTTCCCGGCCTTGCCCTGCCACGCGGCGAGGGCTGGCTGCGCACCGGTCCCGCGCCGCGCATCGACCTGGCGGCGCTGGCGTCGCCGTTTCGGATGGGGCTGATGCCGCCGCAGTCGGTTGCCTACCTGGAAACCTTCCGGGGTTGCCCGCTGTCCTGCCGGTTCTGCGAATGGGGCGTGTTCAAGGATCTCAAGGCCGTCTTTCCCGAAGAGGCCATCGTCGAGGAGCTGCGCGCCTTCGAGCGGCTGGAAAGCCCGGCGGTCTTCCTGCTGGATGCGGGGCTGAACCTGAACGGCCATGCGTTTCGCAACCTTGCCGCCGCCCATGCGCAGGTGCCTGCGCTGCGCGACCGGCAGTTCTGGGCCGAGGTCTATCCCGCCTCGGTCAAGCCCGAGCACCTGGAGTTTCTCGAAGGGGTCGGCACGTCCTACCTGGGCGTCGGCCTGCAAAGCATCGATACCGGCGTGCTGAAGGCGCTGGACCGGCCGCAGAACGGCGCGCGCTTTGACCCGGCCATCCGGATGCTGGCCGAGGTCGCCGAGGTCGAGGTGCAGATCATCTTCGGCCTGCCCGGCGACACGCCAGAGGGGTTCATGCAGACGCTGCAATACGCGCTGTCGCTGCCGGTCGACGTGCGGGCCTATCATTGCCTCGTGCTGCCCGACGCGCTGCTGACACGCTCGCGCGCGGAGTGGACCCTGCGGTTCGATCCGCGCACGCTGGCGATGATCTCGAACAGCAGCTGGAGCCGCGACGACATCGCCGCCATGCGCCGCCGCCTGTCGGCGCTGGTTCGGGCGCATGGCGGACATTCGGGAGAGTTCTGGTATGCGTTCAAGAGCCGTGCCCAGGCGGGCGCGGTCCGCGCGTGAGCGGGATCCGGCAGGGTAGGCGGGTCGCGCTGGTGGCGCGCTATCCCGACCCGGACCCGGCGATGCCGCAATTCATCCCCAACCTTGGCGTCTACATGGTCGCTGCCGCCCTGCGCGTCGCCGACCTGCCGGACCTGGAACTGCGCCTGTGGGACATGCGCGGCGGCGATGCCGAGACGCTGGTGGCCGAGATTGACGCCTGGGATCCCGACATCGTGGGCTTTTCGGTCTATCTGTGGTCCTTTCCGGTCTTCTTCGACGCGGCGCGGCGGCTGAAGGCGGCAGACCCCGCGCGGCTGATCGTGATGGGGGGTCCGTCGGCCCGGCCCGCGATGCTGGATCAGCCGCCCTTCCGCGATCACGGGTTCATCGACCTGCTGGTGACCGGCGAGGGCGAGACGGTGTTCCCCGAAGTGGTCCGCCTGCGCGACCGCTCGCCGGAAAACCTGGCGCAGGCGAGGGGCGTTGCGGTGCCGTCACCCAAGGGCTGGGCGGTGATGCCCAACCCGGCCCCCGCGGTGCTGGACGACCTGGCGTCCCCCTATGTGGCGGGCATGGTCCCGGCGGGGGGGCTTGGCGTGTTGCAGACCTATCGCGGCTGTCCCTTTACCTGTTCCTTTTGCGAATGGGGCGTAATGGAGGCGCCGAAGAACGTGCGCTCCGCCGGGAACCTGTCGCGCGATTTCGACGCGATGGCGCGGATGGGGCTGGGCGGCGCGCTGCTGGTGGATGCGGGACTGAACCTGAACAAGGCGGCCTTTGACAACCTGGCGCAGGCGGCGCGCGACACGGGCTTTTTCCGTCGGCGCGGCCTGATCTCGGAGGTCTACCCGGCCAAGGTGCAGCAGAAGCATATCGATTTCCTGGCAGACGTGGGGCACGCCTATATCGGCGTGGGACTGCAAAGCTTCGACAATGACACGCTGGCCAATGTCGAACGCAGCTATGACGAGGCGCGGTTCGACGCGACGCTGGCGGCGCTGGGAGAGGTGGGGAACGTCGCGGTCGAGATCATCCTCGGCCTGCCCGGAGACAGCCCCGAGGGCTTCATGCGGTCGTTCCGCCGCGCCCGGCAACTGCCCGCCGCGCTGCGGGTCTATCACTGTGTCGTACTGCCCTCGGCGCTGATGGTGCGGGCGGCGGAGGATCACGCGCTGGACTATGACCCGGTGACGCTGAAACTGCGTGCCGCCAAGGGTTGGACCGAGGCGGCCTTGCGCGACACCGCCGAGCGTGTTGCGCTGGAGGCAGAGGCGGCGGGCGGCCAGTGCGGCGAGTTCTTCTGGGTGTTTCCGCCGCCGCGCCCGACCCACCAGAGGAGGCACGCCTGATGACGCCGAACGCGATCCGAAACATCCTGATCCTGGGCGGCGGTTCGTCCGGCTGGCTGGCGGCGCTGTATCTGAAACGCTTCCTGCGGCATGTGCCGGTCAAGATCACGCTGGTCGAGTCCGCACAGATCGGCACGATCGGGGTGGGCGAGGCGACGATCCCCTCGATGGTGCGCTACATCCGGCAACTGGGCCTCGACGAGGCCGAGTTCATGCGCCGCTGCAAGGCGACCTACAAGCTGGGCATCCGGTTCGACGACTGGCTGGAGCCCGGGCACGGCTACTGGCATCCGTTCGGGCTGGCCGGTGGACGGATCGACGGGATCGACCTGTTCCACTTCTGGCTGCGCAAGCGCCTGGTGACGGCCGATCCGCGCCCCTATGCCAGCTTTTCGCTCCAGGCCCGCGCGATGGAGGCAGGGCGCGCGCCGCGATCCGTCTCGCAAGGCTCGCCGATGATCGATACCGGCAGCTATGCCTTTCACGTCGATGCGGGCGCCATGGCGGAATACCTGCGCGAACTGGCGATCAAGGACGGGGTCAAGCACATCTTCGACGAGGTGACGCAGGTGCATCACGACGAGACCGGAAATGTCGCCGCGCTGGACACCGTGGGCGGGCGGCACCTGGAGGCCGACCTGTTCATCGATTGCACCGGCTTTGCAGGCGTTCTGATCGAAAAGGCGATGGGCGATCCCTGGGTCGACCTGTCGGACCAACTGCTGTGCGACCGGGCGGTGGTCCTGCCGCAGCAAAAGGACGAAGAGATGCCACCCTTCACCCGGTCCTCGGCGCAGGAGGCCGGCTGGATCTGGCAGATCCCGCTGAGCCATCGCAAGGGGTCGGGTTATGTCTATTCCTCGGCGCATCTCGATGACACGGCCGCCGCCGACCGGCTGCTGAAACTCGCGGGGTTCCGCCGGGCGCGGGCGGCCGATCCGCGGTTCCTGAAGATGCGGGTGGGGCATCGGACCGAGTTCTGGAAGGGCAACGTCGTGTCGATGGGCCTCAGTTCCGGTTTCATAGAGCCGCTGGAATCCACCGGCCTCTATTTCGTGCACCGGGCGCTGGACCTGCTGCGCGACGGCTTTCCGGACCGCGCCATGGCGCCCGCGCTGCGCCGCGCCTTCAACCGGCAGATGGGTGAGACCTATGCCGAGGTCCGCGATTTCATCGTGCTGCACTACGTCGCCTCGCGCCGCGAGGACACGGATTTCTGGCGTGCCGCACGGTCGGTGCCGCTGCCCGACAGCCTGGCCGAGGCGCTGGACGGCTATGACGAGCACGGCCAGCTTGCCCTGCGCCACGAGGCCTGTTTCGCCGAGGCGAACTACTTTTTCATCCTGGCCGGAAACAATCGCCTGCCAAGGCGGCCGACGGCCCGCGCGACGGCGGTCGATTTCAAGCGGGTCGCGTCCATCCTCGACCAGATCGACGCCCAGACCGATACGGTGATCGAGAGCCTGCCGGGCCATCGCGTCTATTCCGACTGGCTGCACAGCCAGCCGCTGGAGGATGACTGGCCGGTGGACGAAGGCGCGGCTGTGGGCGTGGGCGTAACGTCCGACTAGTCGTTATTGAACTAGTGGGTGGTGCAGACAGACGGATTACCCGTACGTGGCAAGCTGCCGGTAGTGGTTTCGATCAAGCTCCAGGAACCGGTTGTCTCCATCCGCGCCATATGCACTTTTGAGCGCTCCCTTGAAAAGGCGTTCCTCTTCGCCGCACATTGTCTTCGCGAAAGCGTAACTTTCCAAAGTGGGTTCCCCGACCTGATGAATCCCGACGTATTTCTCTGTGACGCATTCGATATAATGTGTGCCGCGTGAAGAGATATTGTATTGCCCGGTCGTTTCAGCGGGATCGCAAGAGGCCAAGACCGCGATTGCGATAATAGCCAGAGCTGTGTACTGCTTTATCATTTCTCTTGGTACCCCTGCTTTTTCAAGTCTTCGGGCTTGACGCAATCGGGCGAACTTTGGCAAATCTCGTCGAGGACGCGACGTTCGTTGTAATTGGGCGGCCGCCCCTGTCCTTCTTCAATGCGGAGAATAGTGGCTCTGCCGGTATTCGGGTCCAGAAGGACGCGGCCGCCTTCGACAATCGTACCGGCCGCCCCGCCCGGGCCGGCCGCGGTTCCGCCACCCACTCTGCGCGGAATGGTCGAACCTGTTTCTTGAAGAACTCCTCCGGCGATCGACGCCGCTCCCTCTGCAATCTCTTGCAACTGGTCGAGCTGTGCGCCAGGCGATTTGTCTACCGCGTTGCCGTTGGTTCCCTGAGAACCGGTGGAATTCGGCCCCGCAGCTCCGCTACGTTGTTCGTCCCGCAGCCTAGACGCCTCCCTTCGGCGTTCTGCTTCTTCGTGAAGCCTCCGGAATTCCTTGACTGCATCACTTTGCATGAGTTCCTCTCCTCGACGCCGCATCTCGGAGATACTCAAAGGCCGATCTGGATCCCCGTCGCTTTCACGTTCCGGTCTTCGCAGCCACGGTTGGTTTGAGATATTTGTGCCAGGAGACCCGTTGTCTACACGTCCGGATGGGATGATGGATGTAGGCGCCCTGCCAGAACGAGAGCCGGGCTCCGGGCCACCCCAGTCAACAGAGTATTGTCCGGTCTGCGGATCAATTGTCCCCCTGAAAGTACCGGAATATGGTTCGGTGACCAGTCTCAAGGTTCCACCCGAATTATCGTAGTAGGTGTCAGTTCCCGAAAATGATCCGCTGATTTGGCCGGTGGGCGAAATCGTACCCCTTAGCGAGCCCGTGTCGACTTCTTCGGGAAAGTTCACTGGATCGGAAACATCATTCCAAGAGCCCGAGATGATGCCGTTTCTTACCGAAACTGAACCGCCATCGACATTTATAGTGACTTGGGCTTGGGCTATCGATGCTAAAGCTGCAAAGATTACAGCAATAAAACTCGTTCTCGCCCACATGCGCTCCTCCATAATATCAATTGGACGAAACACGTACGATAACTTTTAACGATATCAGAGCCGAAAAATTTGTCAATTGAGTCTTGTCGGCGGGACGGTCGGCGCGCCGTGTTCCGGTCGTCTGCCGAATGCGCTTCGATTGTCTGCGTCCGGTCGAAAACTAAGAAAAACCGTCCCGGGTTTGCCCCGGGACGGGTCATGTCAGGTCGACCGGATCAGCTTGCGTCGATCTCGGTCTCTTCCTTCCTGGCCTTTGCGGCGTTCTTCCTGGCCGGCTTGGCCTTTTCGTCGGTTTCGGCCGCGACGCCGCCCAGACGTTCGATCAGGCGATCGAGGTTCTGCATGCTTTGCAGGTGGACATAGATCAGTTCGAGTTCGTCGGTCTGGGCCAGCGCCTTGAGCGTGTCGCCATCCAGCTGCTTGACCTTTTCCCGGTTCACCGCCCAGAAGCCCGCCAGCTGCACCGACTGGCCGTCGGGCAGGGTGAACTTGGCCTGCATCGGCTCCAACAGGCCGTGTTCCTTCAGCCGCTGGCAGAAGATCTCGGTTCGGCGGAAATGGCCCTGATACTTCTGCGCGAAATCCAGCATCAGGTTCAGATAGGCGGTGCGGTTGCCGTCGGCGTCGAACAGGCGTTCGCCCCGGCCGTCCTTGTTCACGCCCTTGAACTGCTCGTCGATGCACAGAGTCAGCTGGTCCGAGCCCTCGCGCCCCGCGAAGACAAAGGGATATTGACGCAGGAAGGCCGGGCGATAGCGGGCGTCCCAGCTGCCATCCTCATTGACGAAAAGGTTTTCCTCGTTGCGCACGCCCAGAACGGCGGTCGGCATGACCTTGTCCTCGGTTCCGGCAAAGACCACCGCGAACTCCTTGGCCGCACTGATGAATTCCGTTGCCATCAGCGGCACGGCATTGATCTTGGACGCAAAGCCGAAATCGGCCCCGGTCTTGACATAGGTGTCCTTGTGGGCGGCCACGGTGATCGGCGCGGCACGTTCGTAGATCAGCATCTGGGTCGTCATGGGGTCCCTCCCGGGTCTCGTCTTTCAGTTGCACAGGATCTGTCTGGCGGCATCGCGGCGATGGCGCGGATCGTATTGCATCGGCGACAGGCGCGCGGCTTCCCAGCCGAACTTTCCGATATACGCGGTCGACAGGCCAAGGCAGTCGGTTGCCGCGCAGCGGTCGCGATGCACGCATTGGTAGAAACCGTTGCGCATGAATTCTGGCCAGAAGGCCGGGTCGATATGCAGTTCGGGCTGTTCGTTCAGCACGAGATGCGCGAGGTCGCCCAGCAGGCAGGGCGGAAAGTTCTTGATTTCGACGGCGCGGCCAAGGGCCTGCGCACGGCTCGCGGCGACGCGCAGGTGAGGCAGCACGTCGGTATGCCGGGCGACGAGGTTCTTGTCGTCCTCCTCGGCCATCGGCAGGTAGACCCAGAATTCCATCTGGCGCAGCCGCCGCAGGTGCGACAGCCGGTCCACCACCTCGGCCAGCCGGTCGAAACTGCGCGTGGTGACAACCGTGTTGGTCAGGATCGTCACGCCCTCGAAAGCGTCCAGCAGGTCGAGCCCGTGCATCATCCGGTCAAAGGCGCGGGGCACCCCGGTGATCGCGTCATGGCTTTCGGCATCCGGCCCGGTGACCGAGACGAAGTATTCGTCGACCCCGGCCTCGACCAGCGTCTGCACGGTCTCGGGCCGGTCCAGGCTCATGCCGTGGGTCTGGATCCGCACATGGCGGAACCCGGCATCCCGGGCGGCGCGCGCCATGGCGGGCAGGTTCGGGTTCAGCGTGATCTCGGCCCCGGTCAGGATCAACCCGTCCCATTCGCGGCTGCGCGCGTTACGCGCGAGGATGCGGCGAAAGTCGGCGGTGGACTCCGGCTTCAGCCGGTCCATCGTGCCCTCGATCATGCAATGGACACAGCGCAGATTGCAGCGAAATTCCATCGACAGCGAGACATATCGGCTGTGATCGAACAGCGCCATCAAGGGATGCCGAAAATGAACATAAGATCAAGCGTAGCCATAGAAACTCGCTTTGGCAACGCGGGGTTGACCTTGGCTCAGAACAAAATCGTACCCGGTATCGAAACACAGATGTTCGAAACGCGCGGCATTCCGGGCGATGGCCTCGCGCAGGTCGGCGCGGAACCCGGTCCGGGCCAGGAACCACAGCAGTTGTGCCGTATCCACGCGCGAGAAATAGAGCGCATCGTTGCGCGCCTTGTTGGCGACGACCACGGTCTTGCAGCGCATCATCTCGGGCCAGGCCAGTTCGGCGGGCCAGACCTGCGCTTCGGCGTAGTGCGCCGAGGTGGTCAGCTTGCGCATGGCCTCCTCGCGCTGGGTCGCGGTGTCGAAGAAGAAGTAGACGTTCTTCATCCGCAGCCCGGTTTCGTCCTGCACATAGCAGATGCCCGAGGACACGGTGCTGCCCGGATTGCCGATGTAGAAGTCGATTTCCCCGATCGGCGCGCGGCGGCGCAACTGCCCTGCGTCGAAGGCGATGGAGAACATGAAATAGGGCCGGTCCTCGGGCGGGGTCAGGGCGCAGGGATGCAACGGCGCCAATGCCTTGAGCAAAGCCGAGGCAGAGCGGTCGCGCGCGATGCGGCCGTAATCGTAGAAATAGAACTCCCAGCTGGTGCGGCCGTCGAATTCCTTGATCCCCCAGACGGTGCGGAACGGGCCAAAGGCGCGTTTCATCGAGTCGAGCAGCGCGCGGCCCTCGGCCTCGACCCCTTCGAGGGCGAAGGAGTAGAGCAGGATCGTCTCGCTGCGCCAGCGCCCGGCGGGGTCGGCAAAGGCTTCATACTCCCACAGGCAGAAATCGGCATAGGTATCGCCCGGCTGCGACGGGATGGCGAGATCGGGCAGGGCAGGGGCGCTCATGCGACGGCTCTTTTCAGCGTCGCGTCGGCATAGATGGTCAGGAAGGGCGCGCCGTCCCGCCCGATGCCCGCCGACAAGTGGCCCAGCCGCGCGGCGGTGCCAAAGCCGGGAACGCCCGCCTGCCCGAACAGGGCCAGCGCCGGAGCGAGCAGGGGCTGCGCCATGCCCAGCGTCAGCCCGGCATCGTAGAGGTTGAGGTCGAGAGAGGCGCGGGGCGTGCCCGGCTCCTCTAACCGCAGCAGGACCAGGTTCGCCGGGTCCAGGCGGGACGCGGCCAGCCGAACCAGCCCGTCCAGCGCCTGCGCGACCGGCGGCGGCAGGGGGCCGAAGACGGCTGCGAACGCCTCGGGCCGTTGCGCGGGGATTCGGGTATAGGTCGAGCGCACGACGCGGCCCTGCGCCGCCTTCCAGGCGATGAAACGCAGGCCGGGCAGGTCGGCCGGCGGCGTGGCGAATTCGAGATACAATTTGCATACAGCGGCCTCGTCGCGCCCTTCCTGCCCGGCATGGACCATAAACGCCTCGCCGAAGCGCAGTTCGATCTCGTCCAGGGCGACGCGGGGCAGCAACAGCCGCCGCGCCAATGTCATGACCTGGCCGCGAAGGCCCGGTGCATCCTTGCTGCGGATACCATACAGCACCCGGTCCGCCTGCACGCCCTGCGGCGTCAGCTTGACCGAGCGTTCGGCGAACACGTCGCGCCCGACGCCAAAGACGTCTTCGCCGATCTGCGGCGCTTCAGCCGCCATCGCCAGGAATCTCCAGCGTGCAGCGATGCCCGGCGGGCAGGACAGAGCCCGGATTGGGCAGCGCAAGGCGGATGCCGAACGTGCCCGAGGCCGCGTCGAACACCCGGTCGATGGCGGTGATCCGCGCCGGATAGACGCCGCCGATCGGCGCGCCGGGGCTGACCTCGATCACCTGGTCCAGCGACAGGGCGGGATACATGGACACCGGCAGGAAGGCCTCGACATGCAGCGGGTCCAGCTGGGCGATGGTGGCGATGTGGGATTCCTGCGTCATGAACTCGCCTCCCGCCAGGTTGCGTTCCACCACGATCCCGTCGATCGGGCTGCGGATCTCCTTTTGCGCGCGCAGCGCCTCGGCCTGTTCCAGCTCGACCGCCATCAGCTGGACGCGGGTCCGGGCGATCCCCAGCTCGCGCCCCGCCACGTCGACGGCGGCGTCGGCCTCGTCCAGCTGTTCCTGCGTGGCGACACCGCGTTCCGACAGCTGGGTCAGCCGGGCCTGCCGTTTCAGCGCCAGGTCCAGCCGCGCCTGGTGCATCGCCACCTCGTCACGGTTGTCCGCCTGCATGCGGATCAGCCGGATCGAGACCTCGTCGATGTCGGATTTCAGCCGGGCGATCACGTCGCCCTGCGCCACCACCTGCCCGCGACTGACCAGCACCGCGTCCAGCAGGCCCGTCACCGGCGCGCCGACCTCGACCACCACGGCAGGGTCCATCACGCAATCGTAGGTCGCGGCCATCGGCGCCCCGGCCAGCCAGGCCAGCAAAAGGGCAGGGGGCAGGGATTTCATGGCGCTACTCCTGTGTTCCGGTAAAGGCGAGCATATCGCCCATCTGGCTGTCAACGCGCATCAGCTCGCGCCGCATGGCGGCGTGGCGCCGTTCGATGGCACGCTGCGCGGCATCGAAGAAGCGCGCCCGCCCGCCCAGCCGCGCCAGTTTCGCGGGCGACCACGTGGAAAGCTGCGTCAGCAGGTCGTCCTGCATCGAGAGCAAGGTCTCGACCTGTCCCGGCTGGCCCTGCCGCGCGCAGCGCCCCGCAAGCTGGCGGTCGATGCGGGCGCTGTCATGGCGTTCGGTCATCAGCACGTGCAGCCCGCCCATGGCGGCCACGCCCTCTCCCAGCTTGATGTCGGTGCCACGGCCGGCCATGTTCGTGGCCACCGTGATCGCACCCATCTGGCCCGCCCGCGCGATGATCGAGGCCTCTTCGGCGTCCTGTTCGGCGTTCAGCACGGTGAACCCCAGCCCAAGCGCGCGCATCGCGTCCGCCGCGCGTTCCGACGCCTCGACCGAGCGTGTGCCGATCAGGATCGGCGCGCCGGTGGCGTGGATCTCGGCGGCGCGCTGCGCCACGGCCTGCCAGCGCGCCGCGGCATCGGCAAAGATGCGGGCCGGGCGGATGCGCCGTTGCGGCGTGCGGTTGGTCGGGATCGTCGCCACCTTCAGCCCATAGGTTGCCTGCAACTCGGCGGTGACGCTGCGGGCGGTGCCGGTCATCCCCGACAGCCAGCGATAGCGGCGGAAGAAGCGTTGATAGGTCATCCGCGCCAGCGTCTCGCGCGCCGAAGACAGCGGCACGCCCTCCTTCAGCTCGACGAACTGGTGTAACCCCTCGCTCCAGGAGCGGTCGGGCATGCGGCGGCCGGTGTATTCGTCGACGATTTCGATCTTGTCCTCGCGGACCAGGTAATCCTCGCCCCGATGCAGCGTCAGCAGTGCGGTCAGCGCCTTGCGCACCAGGTCCTCGCGGATCACCGGCACGCGCCAGCTGCCGTCCCAGTCCCTGACTGCCTCGGCCAGGTCGCTGCGCCCGTCCTCGGTCAGGTCGACGCGGTTCAGCGCCTTCTGGTGTTTGAAATGCCGCCCCTCCTGCATGCCCTGCGCCAGGTGCAGCGCGCGGCGATAGGTTTCCTCGGCCTCGGGCGAGGGCGGCACGCTGCGCGAGATGATGAGCGGGATCCGAGCCTCGTCGATCAGCACGCTGTCGGCCTCGTCGACGATGGCGAAGGGCAGGCCGCGATGCAGCAGCAGCGGCAGGCGGGGCCGGTCGGTGACCAGCGATTCCACCCGCAGGTGCAGGTTGTCGGCCCGTTCGCGCAGGTGGATGCGGTCCTTGAGATAGTCGAAGGCCGCTTCCTTGTTGCAGCAATAGGTGATGTCGGCGGCATAGGCGCGGCGGCGTTCCTCGGGTTTCACGCCCTCGACCACCGCGCCGACGGTCAGGCCGAAGAAGCGATACAGCGGCCCCATCTCCTCGGCGTCGCGGGCGGCGAGATAGTCGTTCGAGGTCACAAGGTGCACCGGAACGCCCGCCAGCCCAGCGGTGATCGCGGCCAGCGTGGCGGTCAGGGTCTTGCCCTCGCCGGTCTGCATCTCGGCCACCATGCCGCGCACCAGCGCCGCGGCGCCCATCACCTGCACGTCGAAATGGCGCATGCCCGTCACGCGGGCAGAGGCCTCGCGCACAAGGGCAAAGCTTTCGGCGACCAGCGCCGGGGCGGGCGGCCACGGGCCGGCGCGCAGGCGCAGCGACAGGTCGGCGGCCCGCGTGCGCAGCGCGTCGTCGGTGACGGTCGGGGGCAGGGCGGCCGCGTTGGTCAGCCGCACGATGCGGCGCAGCGCGCGGGTGCGGCTGCCGCCCAGCGGCGCGGCCAGCGACAGCAGGCTGCGGGCGCGGAAATCCATCGGCGTCTCGCGCGGCACCCGGCGTTCCGGGTAGAGGCTGGGCCGGGGCAGGCGAAGCGTGGTGTCAGACATCGAACTGGCTCAGGAAGACCTGCCGCACGGCCCGGTAAAAGCGCCGCGCCAGCGGTTCCGTCCCGTGGTCGAAGCGGACCCATACGGTTTCGCCGATGCGCTGGCCCTTGGGCGGGTCGATCACCGCCAGGTCGATCTGAAAGGCGGGCAGCAGCAGGCGGCGGCGGTCGGGATCGGTCGGGTCGATCTGCAGCGTGCCACCCCCGGCGGCGGACAGCGCGGGATGCGGCAATTCGCGGCTTTCGGTGGCCTCGCGCAGCGGGCGGGCATGGTGCAGCGCGGCCGGAGCGCTGCCGTAACGCAGCGCCACGGCGCCGGGCCGCTGGCGGACAAGGTCGATGCGCGTCTGCGGCACCACGGCGCGCACCACCAGTTCGCCCGGCTGCACCAAGTAGCCGACCTCGCTGCCCTTGGGCACCAGCCGGCCGATGTGCCGGTCGGCGATGTTGGTCAGGAAGACACCGTCGCGCGGCGCGACGACATCCAGCGTCGCCACGCGCCGCCGTTCCAGCGCCAGCGCCCCTTCGAGGTGCGCGATCTGCGCGCGCAGCGCCTGCGCCGCCACCTGGTCCAGCACCACGGCCGCGCCCAGCCTCTGGCGCATCTCGTCCAGTTGGGCGGTCAGGATCGCCTCTTGCGTGCCAAGCATCGGGTCGCTGAGCGCGACGAGCGGCTGGGTTGCGCGCAGGTCGCGGTCTTCGGCGATAGCGGTGAGGAACCCCTCGGCCTCGGTCCGCACCACCGCGACCTGCGGCGGCAGGACGACGCCCTGCACCACCGTCGCATAGGGCAGCGGCACGGCGGTGACGAAACCGATCGGCAGCGCCGCCAGAACGACCGTCCAGGCGATGGCGCGCCCGCGGCGTTCCTTCAGCGCCTTGTTCGTCAGCACGAATTTCAGCCCCTTGAGCACCGGCCAGACGAACATGTTGGCCAGCGCCATCAGCGCCAGCAGGATGCCGACGATGAAGAACTTGGACGCGATGAACAGGGCGATCGTGATCGTGATCCCGATCCGGTAGACGAAGGAGGCGATGGCGTAGAAGGCGAACCAGCCCCGCTCTCCGCGCTGCGTCACCGGGGTCTGGGCGCTGCGCAGGCCGAAAAGGCGGCTTTGCACCAGGTAGCCCAGGTACTTGTTCGAGCGCGGCCCGAGGTTGGGGATCTCAAGCAGGTCGGAAAACACGTAGTAGCCGTCGAAGCGCAGCAGCGGGTTGCCGTTGAACAGCAGGGTCGAGACGCCGCCGATCAGCATGACGTTGAAGGCCACGGCGCGGGCAATCCCCGGTTCGGCATAAAGCCAGAAGATCATCGCCCCCGAGGCTAGCGCCAGTTCCACCAGGATCCCGGCCGAGCCCACCAGCATCCGCTGCCATTTCGAGGCAAAGGCCGATGCCGCGCTGGCGTCGACATAGGGGATGGGCATCAGGACCAGGAACATGATCCCCATCTCATGCACCTCGCCGCCCGCCGCCTTGGTGGCATAGCCGTGGCCCAGTTCGTGCACGGCCTTGACCGCCGGATAGGTCAGCGCCAGCAGCAGCAGGTTCTGCGTCGCAAGGATCCGGTCGGCCAGGTCGGCGGTCAGCACGTCGGCATTCATCACCGCCAGCGTCGCGCCGCTGCCGACCAGGCACAGCCACAGCAGCATCCCGAACGGCGTGAACAGCCAGCGCAGCAGCGGGAATGTCGCGTCCAGGAACTTGTCGGGGTCGAACAGCGGAAAGCGCAGAGCCAGCGGGTTGCGCAGCCGCGACATGATGGCCCGCGTCTCGTTGCGCTGCGAGCGGCGTTCGAGTTCGCCAAGGTCGGGGTCGAGATCGGTGTGCATCAGGTCGGCCTGGTGCAGCAGCGCCAGAAGGCGGATCGTTTCGTCCTGGGTGGGCGGATCGTCGGGATAGGTCTCGCAGGCATGCAGCCAGAGCCAGTTCACGCTGCGCCGCCCGTCCATCAGGCAGATCATCAGGTTGGCGGCGGGCGAGACGCGGAAGAACTGGCCGCTCTGGTGGTCCTGCAACACGTGCCAGGTCTGGCCGCGGTATTTCATCCGGTGGATCTGGGCATGGCTTTTCAGCCGCGGCTGAAGGTCGGCCACGCGATACCAGGTCGGCGAAAGGAAGGACGGGTCCATCCTAGAGCCCCGGCATCCAGCGCCAGAGCGCGATGCGCGCCCAGTCGATCATCGGGCGGGTCCAGATCCAGATCAGCCGTTCCTCGTCGATGCCGATCTTGGCGACGCCCTCCATGCCGGGGCGCAGGGCGGGGGCGTCCTGCGCCAGGCTGGCCTCGACGCGGAAGGCGTTCCGGCCATCGACCGGCATGGCGATGGGCGTGATCTTGGTCACGGCGATGGCGAACACGTCTTCGGGCAGGGCGGTCAGCACCAGCGAGCCGGACTGGCCCACATGCACCTCGTCGATGCGGCGTTCCTCGATCATCAGGACGACGCGGTAATCGTTCTCGGGGGCGACCTCGAACAGCACCTCGCCGCGATTGGCCGAGGATCCGATGCGCTGCGACAGGTCGCCCGACACGACGATGCCCGCAAAGGGCGCATGCAGGCTGCTGCGCGCGATGCTTTCGTCGACCAGCCGGATCTGCGCATCCGACTGCGCCATCTGGGTCTGCGCCACCTGTGCGGCGGCGCGGTCGCGTTCGGCGAGGGCGCGTTCGTATTCGATCTGCTGGCGCTGGCGCTCTGTCGTCCAGCGCAGGCGTTCCAGCACCAGTTCGCGGTCGTCGAAGGCCACCATCAAATCGCCTTCGGCCACCAGGTCGCCGGCGCTGAAGGGCGCCTCGCGGATATAGCCGTCGAGCTGCGCCACGACCGCGCGTTGCACCGACCCTTCCAGCCGCGCGTCGGCGGGCACGGTGTAGGGCGCGTAGGCAAACCAGAAGAAGACGCCCGCCGCCGCCGCCCCCGCGAGGGCGAGCTTGCGCTTCCAGTGGCCGGGGCCGAACAGGCGCAGCGCGTGGGCGGCCAGCGCATCGGCGCCCTTGCGGATCAGCCAGCGGTCCTCCAGCTGCTTGATCCGCAGCACCGGACCCAGCAATGCCAGTGCGCCGTCCAGCAGGTCAAGCTCGCGCTGGGTCAGGGGGGTGGCCTCGCCGCGTTCGACGGTGACGGCGCCATAGAGGCGGTCCTCGGCGATCAGCGGCACGGTCAGCACGTAGGGCGCGCCGGAAATCTTCTGCAACTCGCCATGGGCGCGGGCGGCCAGCGCCGGGCCGTCGGACGGCGCGGGCACCAGGATGGCGCTGTTCTGGTCCAGCGCCTCGTCCATGGCACCCGCCAGCGCCCGCACCAGCGAGGTCTTTTTCCCGAACCCCGCGCTGTGCGAGATCGCCTGAACCCGCGAGCGGCCCAGCCGGCGGATGCCGATGGCCACGCGCTCGGCGTCGAGACGGCGGGCGAGGTCCGTCGCCACGGCGCGGCAGGCGGCGCTGAACCCCTCGGCCACCAGCGCCGTCGCCTGGAGCGCCAGCGCGGTCTGCGTCTGTTCCAGCCGGTTGGCGTTGCGCAGCAAGGCCTCGGCGCGCAGCCGGTCGCGCAGCCAGCCGATGCCCCATTGCAGGTGCCGCAGCCGCAGGCGAACCTGTTCGTCCGTGGCGTTGCCGACATGGACCGCCACGGCGCCTACCGGCTCGCCGTCCAGCGCCACGGGATAGGCCAGGAACCGGTCGCTGCGGCCCTTCACCAGGCCGGCCTGCCGCTGCGCGGCTTCTTCGGCGGCGCGGCGCAGGGGCTCGACCTGGGCCTCGGTCGCGGCCGACAGCGCCAGGGGCGCAAAGCCGCTGTCGCGGCGCAACAGGACGATGCCGCCATCGGCCCCGTCGATCTGCTGGATCTGAAGGTTGAGCCAGGCCTCGGCCAACTCGGCGGTGGTGGTGGAATTCAGCAGCCGTTGCCAGAGGGCCGGTCGCAAGAGAGCCACGTCGGAGGGCGTCTCCGGCTCTTCCTGGCTGACGGTGCTGCTCATGCGATGGTCCTGAAATCAGGCCGCGCGCTCCAGCGCAGGCAAAAGGGCAGGGGCACCAGACCCCTGCCCTTTTTTGTCGCCCGCAAAGGGCCTTGCGTCAACAGCAGTGATGCCGAGGCCGCATCACGCGGCCTTCGACTTGCCTTTGTTTCCGGTGTCGACCGTCACCACCGGGTCAATCACGACCCAGACATCGGCATCGACCTGCACCAGGGTCTGGTCGCCAGAACCGAGGCTGTCCTCGGAGACCAGCGTGCCGCTGGTTTCGTCGAGGAAGACGGTGGTCGCCAGGGCCCCGGGTGCCGCGCCCGGCAGCGAGTAGTCGACCGGGGTCGCCTCGATGGCGCTGCCGCCCACGCTGATATCCGGGTCCGAGCTGACCCGAACGTCGCGGCGCGCCTTCGTGTTGCCGGGCTGCGGATCGTCCGGGCCGCCATGCTGGTCACCCCAATCCGCATCCGACTGCAACACCATGCCGATCTCGCCCATGGGCTCGCCGTTGCGGACCGGATCGGTGCCGGCATCCGCGGCGCGGGTGTAGTCGGCGCCGTCCGCCTCGGACAGGTCCAGCAGGTATTGCTGAAGGCCCGGGCTGACCTGGCGCGAGACCGTCGGCATGCCGAAGGGCGAGAAGGGCACGAGATACGAGTTGAACTCTCCCGACCAGTCGATCAGACGATCGCCGCCGGTGTTGGCAATCATAACGTCGCGGCCCGCGCCGCCATAGACGCGGTCCTCGTAACCCCAATCCGGGTCGGGCTCGTCGTTGAGCCCGCCATTGGTCCCGAGGTTGTCGTCGGCATTGATCAGGTCGTTGCCATAGCCGCCATAGATGTGGTCGCGGCCCGTGCCACCCACCAGCCAGTCGTCACCCAGCCCGCCAAAGATGCGGTCGTCGCCATCGGTCCAGGTGACGATCGACGGGTCCACATCGATGATAGAGCGCGGATCGACCGGCGCGTTCACGTCCTGCGCGGCGAAGTTCAGCAGGAATTCCTGCCCGTTCACCAGGATCTTCACCATCGGGTTGTTCTCGTCGTAGAGATGCATCTCTTCGGGGTCTCTCGTGCCGAAGCCAAGCAGGTTGCCAGGGTTGAACGGCCGGTCATAGCCGCCCAGCGTGACGATGGTGCCATTGTCCGACGCGGTCAGCGGCAGCGATTCCGCCCCCGAGATCGCATCGTCGCCCGCCCCGCCATGCAGGAAGTCGTTGCCCAGGCCGCCGAAGATCACGTCGTCGTGGTTCTCGGGGCTGGACGAGGCCATGTCGGTCACGTCGGCGCGGTCCTGGTCCGGGTCGAAGGGCGTCAGGTGAGCATACTTTGTCAGCTCGCCCGCGACGTTGATCGTCGCCTGCTGCGAGCCGCCCGGGGCCTGGATGAACTCCTCGATCCGCGGTTGCAGGCCGTGCAGCATCTCTGCCGTGCCGTTGCGCGCGGTGAACAGGCGGCCATCGTCGCCCAGGATGCCGTCGATGCCGGTCCCGCCCGAGATCCAGTCATGACCGGTGCCGCCCATGATGTCGTCGTCCTGCGCCTCGCCATAGACCACGTCGGCGCCCAGCATCGCGTAGATGCTGTCATCGCCGCTTTCGCCGTGGATCTCGTCCGCGCCGCCGATGTCGAGCGCAGCCGAGGCCGCGTCCACCTCGGCCCCGCCGGCGGTGTAGTCCAGCAGCTCCATCGCGCGCGGCACGATCCGCAGCGTCGCGTCATAGCTGTCATAGGCGAAGGTCAGGTATTCGCCGCCGCTGACACCGTTGACGCCCACCAGGCGATAGATGGTGCCGTTGTCGCCCAGGATCGCGTCGGCGTCGCGGGCATGGATGGTCGAGGGCAGGGCGCCTTCGTCCGTCACCCCGGCAAGGCCGTAGGTGTTCCGGTCGATCAGGTCGCCCGATCCGCCGAACAGAACGTCCTCGCCATCGGGTCGGCGCAGGCGGTCGGTCAGGCTGAACAGGTTCGACGAGCCTCCGATGATGTCGTCCTGGCCGAGGTTGCCGAAGATCAGGTCGCGGCCGCCATTGCCCTCGATGTAGTCGTCGCCATCCCCTTCGGTCGAGAAGGAGGCGTTAAAGACCGTCGTGTCGATCGTGCTGTCGAGGTTGCGGGCAAAGCCCACGTCGCGCAGCACGTCGCCCGGCAGGAACAGGTCCTGGATGCGGCCGTCGCCCTGGATCGTGTCGTCGCCCAGCTGGCCGAAGATCTGGTCGTCTTGGGTGCCGCCGGCGATGTAGTCCGCGCCGTAGAGGTCGAGGCGCGTCGCCTCGGTGGCAAAGTCGTGATCCTCAAGCGTGATGTCGAAATCGGCCCAGTCCGGCGTTCCGGTCGGATCGCCATAGGCATCGCCCGTGACCATCACCTCGCCCGCGATCCCCGGCGCCAGGCCCGAGATGTCGTAAATCGTCGTGCCGGTCAGCGTGGTGAAGCGCGGGCTGGTGATGTCGCCGAAATCGCGCGTCAGGTCCGCGTTGTCGCCGATGATGAGGTCACGCTCGGATCCGCCGTCGATCCGGTCGGCACCTGTGCCGCCGATGATCAGGTCGTCGCCTGCGCGGCCATAGATCGTGTCGGCGCCGCCGATGGCGTTGTCGGTCGTCTCGATCCGGTATTCGGCCCCCAGCAGGAAGGTCGTCTGGCCATTGTCGCCATGCGCCATGTCCGACCCCGTGCCGAGGTCGATGAGGTCGCCCGCGGCGCCGCCATGGACCTTGTCGCGCCCGCCGCCCGTGGTGATGACGTCGGTTCCGCCGATCGCGGGGGCCGTCGTCTGCATGAAGGTGATGACGCCGGCCGTGGTCCAGGTGATCTGGCCGCTGTCGCCCAGGACGATGTCCTCGCCCACGTCGCCACCCGCGTCGGTGCCCGCGTCGATCCGGTCGCCAACGGCGCCGCCCATCACAATATCGTCGCCGTCGCCGGTGAAGATCGTGTCGGCCCCGCCGATGCTCTCGGCTGTCGAGACCAACTCGGTCAGGACGCCTGCGGCCGTGTAGGTGGCCGTGCCGGAGTCGCCCATCACCACGTCGCCGAAATCGCCCGCGCCTGCGTCGATCAGATCGCCACGAGCCCCGCCGAAGATGGTGTCGTCGCCGCCACCCGTGGTGATCGTGTCGGCCCCGCCGACACCGGGGGCAAAGGTGCTGATACTGGTCAGCACGCCGACCGAGGTGAAGACGAAGCGGCCGCTGTCGCCCAGCACCGCGTCGTCGCCGATATCGCCTGCACCATCGGTGCCCGCGTCGATCAGGTCGGCGCCTGCGCCGCCGATCACGATGTCAGAGCCACGGCCCGAGAAGATCGTGTCGCTGCCGCCGATGCCTGGGTCCGTCGATTGCAGCCGGGTGAGGGCCCCGAGGTTGGTGAACTGGGCCAGGCCCTCGTCACCGATGACCCGGTCGTCATAGTCTTCGGCACCGGTGTCGATAATGTCCCCCGCAGCACCGCCAAAGACGAAGTCCTTGCCGCCGCCCGTGTTGATGTGATCCGCCCCGCCGATCCCGCTGGCGATGCTGCGTGCCAGCGTCAGCAGCCCGTTGCGGTTGAACACCAGTTTGCCGCTGTCGCCGAACACGCGGTCGTCATGCGTGTCCGCACCGTCCTGGCCGGCGTCGATCGTGTCGCCGCCCGCGCCGCCGACCACGAGGTCGGCCTCTATACCGGTCGTGATGATGTCGGCGCCGCCGAGGCCGGATCCAGTCGAGACGATCCGGTCGGCAAAGGCGATGTTCCCGTCGATCCCGTTGTAGTCGATCATCCCGTGATCGCCGAAGACGGTGTCGCGCGCCGCGGCGGTGGTGACGATGTCGTTGCCGACGGTGTCTCCGTCTTCGGTAACGACCCAGTTCTGACCGGCGAAGATGATGTTGTGCTCGACCGGGCCCAGCGGATCGGTGACCGCGTCGGTGATGACGTCGGCGCCGCCCTCGGTCTCGTTCACGGTGAAGATGCGCTGCACCAGGTGCGGGTCGATCAGGCGCACGGTTTCGGGAAGCAGTTCGATCACGCCATCATCGCCGAGGATGATGTCGTTGCCCTGGCCGCCAAAGATCGTGTCCTGGCCGCGCGTCTCGCGCCCGGTGGTCGCGGTCAGCGTCCGCAGGCGGGTGTCATCGGCAAAGGCCACGGTTTCGGGGTCGAGTTCCTCGTGCAGGGAGCTGCCCGGGTCGATGTCGAAGCCGCCGTCGCCGTAGACCAGGTCGTTGCCGTTCTCGGCTCGGATCAGGTCGTTGCCTTCGCGGCCGGCCAGTTGGTCGTCGCCTTGGCTGCCGATGATCGTGTCGTCACCCTCGCCGCCGTCGATGACCACGCCCGCCGTCGAAAGGCTGGCGTCGATGCTGTCATTGCCCGGGTTGGCAAAGGCCACGCCGTTGCCGTTGGGCGCATCCGACGCCGCCGAGTAGCGCACCCCATCCGACGAGGTATCGCCGAACACCACCAGCGGCGAGGCGTCGCCGCCGCCCCCCCTGATGGTAATCGTGTCGCCACCACCGCCGCCATGGATCACGGTGATGCCGCCATGGGTCGAGTCCGCGGTCGGGATCAGGGTGCTTTCCACGGTGATCGTGTCGTTGCCGCGGCCGTTCAGGATCTCGAGGATCTCGATGTCGCCATAGGTGATCCCGGCGTCGAAACGCACGGTCGAGGTGGTGCCATCCGATTGCAGTTCCTCGAATTCCAGCGCCTCGTTCATGCCGGCGAACATCACGTTGGTCGCGGTGACGGTGACCGTCTCGTTGCTGTTGCTCGAGTCGTTGTAGATGTTCACGCGGTCGATGCCGGTCGCCTCGTCAAAGGCGATTTCGACGTCGGGCAGCGGTGCGTCCAGTTCGCCCGGAAGTTTGATCGCGGCCTTGAGCGAGCGGTCGGCATCGGTTTCGCCGCCGATGATCTCGATCGGGCCGCGGATCTTGTTCACCAGATGCGGCTGCGGGGCGAAGATCTTGCGCGGCTGGACCGCCGGATCGTATTCGAAATCCGGGTTCGCCCTGAGCGTCACGGTCTGCGCGATCCACCAGTTGTCCGCGGTGAAGACCAGCTTGGCCACGCCGTTGCCATCGGTGTAGGTCGTGCCGCCATTGGTCGAGGCAAGCACCTGGCCATCCGGGCCGACGTTCACCGTCACCGTCTTGCCCGCCGCGACCGCCGAGGTCAGGCGGATCGTGTAGGTGTCGGTGTCGGTGGGATCGGTGGCGTCGACCAGCGTGTCGCCGTCGGTTTCCTGCACCAGAACGCCGGGCGCGTCGTTGTCGTAGACAGTCACGTCCACATCCGCGCGGTCAGCGCCGACATAGTCGCCGCCCGCAGACAGGATGTAATGCTCGATCACCTCGACATCCGGGCTCTCGTCGTCGCCATCGTCCACCGCGGCCACGTTGATCGTCGCCTTGCCGGTGTCCCCGGCGAGGAAGGTCAGCGTGTTGGTCGCGGCATCGAAGCGCGGGTCGGTGCTGGTGACTGCCAGTTGCGCACCGGCAAAGTCCAGCTGCACCACGACCGTCTCGGTCGGGGCGATGGACAGGCCCACCTGGTAGCTGTCGGTGATGCCGGTCGTGGCATTGCCCTCGAGCACCAGGAGTTCGGCCTTCTCGATCACGATGGCCGGGCGTTCGTCGTCGAATACCGTCACGATCACGTCCTTGACGTCGGCCTGGTCATAGACCGGATCGGCCGAGATCACCGAATGGCTGATCGACACGTCGCGCGTGCCTTCCGACCGCAAGTCGTCCGCCGCGCGCACCCAGATGGTCTGGGCCGCCGTCGTGCCGGCGCTGGCGAAGGTCAGCGTGGCCGCGTCCAGCCACTCCACCGGGCCAAGCGCCGGGTCGGTCAGCGCGATCTGCACGCTACCCCCGGTGACGCCCGCGGCGTTGAAGATGTCGGCCTCGCCCTCGCGCTCGCGCACCACGGACAGGCCGGCGGAGACGGTGACATAGACCGGCACCGCCAGCGCGCCCAGGCCCGCAAGGCTGACGGTATAGCTGACCGCCGCGCCGTCGGCCTCGTTCACCACCAGGTTGCCGCCAGTGTCGATGCGCACCTGGCCTTCGTTCTGGTCGGCGATGTTCAGGTCGATGCCCGGCACGAACAGCGTGTCAAAGCGCGTGTCGCGGTTCGCACTGCTGATGTCGATGCCATGCAGCACGACCGACGAGCGGCCCTCGAGGTCGCGGCTGACCACGCCCTCTTCGTCCACGTCGCCCGCCACTTCGAACAGGTCGTGGCCGAGGCCGCCGATGATCGTGTAGCCGACGCCCGCCTGGGTCGAGAGGATGTAGAACGTGTCGTCGCCTTCCAGGCCATCGACCTCGATCGATTCCTCGCGGCCCGAAAGCTGGACGTTGAGGCCCGCGCCAAAGATCCCGTCCTTGGTGATGACGAAGGCATCGTCCAGCTCGGTGCCCAGGACGACGACCTCGTCGAAACCGGCGCCGCCGTCGATGTTGACGGGGGCATTGATGTTGTATTGCACCTCGTCGTCGCCCGCACCGCCCAGGACCTCTGTCCCTTCGGCGATGGACTGGCCATCGGCCAGCGCGAAGGCCCGGACGATGAAATCGTCATCGCCATCGTTGCCTTCCAGCCGGACGGCCGACTTGTTCGAGTAGATGGTGAAGATGTCGTTGCCGATATCGCCCTGGATCAGCATCGGCAGCGAGGCGCCGCGCGACAAGAATCCGCGCGTCGTCTCGACCGTTGCCTCGTCGAAGACATCAAACGGCGCAAGCGCGTTGAAATCGCGCTCCGACCCGTAAAGCTGGCCGATCTGGAAGGTGTCGTCGCCCGCGCCGCCGTCGATCGTGGTGATCGCGGCGTTGTCATCCACGGCGACCACGTCATTCGCCTCGCGCGTGTTCAGTTGCAGGCGGCCGTTGATCGAGCGGTCGTAGTTGATCCGCTCGACCGGGGTTCCGGCGGGCTGGCCGGCGCGGATCGCGGCCTCGGTGCCGTGCAGCAGCGCGACAAAGGCCGATCCGGCGCCGTTCACCGACGCGTATTCGGCCAGGTTCGGATTGTCGAACTGCGGGTTGAAGGCCATGCGCCGCATCAGGAACACGTCCGGATCGGCGGTGCCGTCGATGGTCAGGATATCCTCGCCCTGGTCGGGCAGGCCGCTGTCCAGGACGTTGATGACATAATCGCGCGCCTCAAGGCCCGCGAGGCTGCCCGATGTCTGGATCGTCACCCGGTCCGACCCGGCCATGCCGTCGATCAGCATCGAGTCGGTCGCAGCCTGGCTGGTCAGCGCGTCTACAAGAATCGTGTCGTCACCGGCGCCCAGCCGGAATTCAGTCGCGCCAGACAGGGTGGCGCCGCGCGCCAGCGTGATGGCGTCATTCTGGGTGCCCGCATCCACGACGATGCGCTGCTGGTCGGTCAGGTCGCCCGGACGGACTCCGCCCGGGGTGCCCGGTTGCAGCAGAGGCGTCGCGGTGGCGGTGATGTCGCCCTCGATCAGCAGAACGTCCGCGCTGCCTCCGAGATCGACGCGCACGAAAGCCGCGCTCAGACTGCTGCCGGTGTCGAATTCGGCAAGGTCGGCGCCCCAGCCCATCTCGATCGTGGCGCCGTTGATGATGGTCGCCGTGCCCTGCATCAGCAGAACATCCGCGCCGCCACCGGTCCAGACCGACAGGCTGTCCCCGGTCACCATGGCGGTTTCCGTGACGGTCAGCGTGTCGGTGCCCGCCCCCGTGTTGACGGAGATCGCTCCGTCCGCGTTCACGGTGCCCTCGATGCGCACCGCGTTGGTGCCGTCGCCGCCATCGATCTCGACGGTGCCGCCGCTCAGCGAGGCGGGCTCCTCCAGCGTCAGGTCGTCGTCACCGTCGCGCATCGCGATGCGCAGCAGGCCGGTCGCGGTCAGGCTGGCGGTGGCGGCGATGGTGATCGTGTCGGCATCGGTGCCCGTGGTCACGACGACCGAGCCGCCGGAGACGCGGCTGCCATCAAAGAAATACATCGCCGAACCGGAGGCATCCTGCCCCCCGGGGTTACTGTCGCCGGACATGGTGATGACGCCCGGCGCGAGGATCGCGGCATTTGCGCCAAGGCGGAAATCGTCGCCGAACAGGATGGTGATGCTGGCGTTCGGGTTCTGGCCCGGACCGGCCACGCCGGCCTGGATCAGGATGCCGTCCGCGACCACGAAATCGTCGTCGGCCGCAAAGCCCGCCAGCGTGCCGTCGTCCAGCCCGTCGTCATCGGCGTTGTAGAAGATCGACCCCTGAGAGGTCGCATTCTCGGTGATGACGATGGGGCTCGAGGCCGTCACGACGATATCGCCGCCCGCTTCCTGGCCGCCCGCCTGCACGTCGACGCCTTCGCCGCTGCCGATCACGCCGCCCACGGCCAGCGCGCCGGTGTTGTAGACATAGGTGCTGCCGGTGCGCGACCAGCTTTCGAGGTTCTGCGCCACCGACTCGATCGGGTTGTCCGACGCGCCGATGTCGTTCAGCGCGAACAGCCAGATCTTGCCCGACAGCAGGTTCGGGGCGTCCGCCACCGCGCCGCCATCCAGGATCGAGCCGTCCGGCGCCCGGATGAAGGCGGTCTCGCCCACCACGTCGACCTTGATCGTGTTCAGCAGCAGGTTGCCCGTCACCTCGGTGATTCGCTGGCTGTCCATGCTGCGCGTGGTCAGCACGCCGCCCTTGGTGTTGATCTCGATGTATTGCAGCGCCTCGCCGATCGAGCCGATCAGGCCGTCCTCGATCTGGTCGATGGTGATGAAGCCCGCGAACAGCGTGATGTCAAAGCCGATCACGTCTGCAGCCGCATCGTTGCGCGCCGCATCCACCAGGTTGCCGCCGATGGCGCCCAGCGTGACATTGCCCGAGACGGATTCCACCCGGTCGATGGCGAAATTGCCACCCGAAAGCGCCTCGCGGATGAAGATGTCGTCGTTGGCGGTGGCCGTCAGGGTGGCGTCATCGGCATTGGCGCTGTCCTGCAACTCGATGTCTAGGAAGCGGGTTCCCGAGCCGATGCCGCCCTCGGCATCCAGCACGAGGTCGTTGGTGAAGATCACCGCGCCGCCGTCCGAGATCAGGCCGGATTTCAGGATGTCGCCCTTGGTCGTCGTGATGACGACAAGGTTGTCGACCAAGTCGGCCCGCGCAGTGACTTCACGGATGATCAGGTTACCGCTGTCGCCGGCCTCGCTGCCCAGCGTGTTCTCGGTGATGTAGACGTTGGCCGCGCTGCGCGCGGTCAGTTCGCCGCCCTCCTGCAGGTCGATGATAAGGTGATCGGTCACGCTGCCGATCGGGCCAAGGTCGCCCTCGACGATCAGGTTGTCGGCGATGACGGTGGCCGGGTCGGTCGTGTTCGGGTTCACGTCGAACACGCCATAGGCCGACTTGATCTGCGCATCCTTGCCGGCAAAGACCTGCAACAGGCGCATCCCCAGCGTGCTGTCGGAACCGATGAAGAGCTCTCCGTTGATCGCCTGGGCGATGATGTTGCCCTTGGCGGCCAGGTCGAGATCCTCGGACGGGTCGATGCGGACAAAGGCGGCCTGCGCGTTCACGTCCTCGCTGTCGACCACGGTCACGCCGTCGGCGGCGAGGAAGGTGATCTCGCTCGGCTCGGCGGCGGCGAGTTGCAGGATCAGCCACTCGAAGCTTTCGATGTTCGGCAGCGTGCCGCCGTTCTTCAGCGTCTCGATATCCGACAGCGCGATCACCACCACGTCGCGGCGCGAGCCGATATCGGCGGTGGCGCCGTTGGCGTAGATCTCGATGTCGTTGCCGAGGATGTTGTGCTGTTCCTTGAGCAGCGTCGTGCCCGGCACGGCCTTGGGCCGCAGGATCGAGGCCGAGATCGTGTTGTCGAGCTGGCTTTGCGACCACTCGGCCCGAGCCCCCAGCGCCGCGCCTTCGGACAGGCGGTGGCCGGTGCCGGAGCCCGCGCTGCCATCCAGCGTGACGATGTCGGTGCCCGCGATGTTCCGCGCGAGGCTGATCTTCGTCGGGTCGCTGGCGTCCTTCACGACATAGTAGAATTCACCGTCGACCAGCCCGCCGATGGCGGTGCCGCCGCCGGCGGTGTATTGCACCTGCCGCCCGGTGACGAAGACGTTCACGCCGAAGTCGATCGCGTCGCCCGACACGTCGCCTGCCGCGAAGGGCCCGTGCAGGGTGTCGGTCGAGGCGTTGGTCCGGTCGCCCGCATCATAGGCGAAATCCGCATCGAACAGGTCGGCATTGTAGGTCGCGCCGGTCTGGATGTTGCCCACCGCGCCGTAGGTCTCGTGCAGCACGTGGTATTCCACCGCGCGCGAGGCCTCGAGCACGGCGATGCGGTCGTCGATTTGCGCCTGGCTCAACGAGCCCGTCAGTCTGTGCGCCACGCCGGTCGCCACCGACCCGTCGAGGTCAATCGCCAGCG
Organism: Thetidibacter halocola; assembly: GCF_018224955.1. Taxonomy (GTDB): domain Bacteria; phylum Pseudomonadota; class Alphaproteobacteria; order Rhodobacterales; family Rhodobacteraceae; genus Thetidibacter; species Thetidibacter halocola. The sequence goes on along the minus strand of NZ_JAGTUU010000013.1, from coordinate 40,344 downwards.
CGTTGATCGCGGCGCGGGCGGCCTCGTCGTTGGACGTGTTGCCATCCTCCAGCAGGGCGAGCTGCGCGAGATAGGCGGTCTCGTTTGCGACGGCGATCAGCTGCACGCGCTCGCCGTTGCCGCCGACCACGTTGACCACGTAGCTCGCGCCATCGGTCAGCCCGCCCACCGCGACGGCGGGTACGCCACCGGCAAGACCCGAGTCATAGGTGACGATGCTGCCATCCTCGAAGCCGTGGCCGCCGAGATAGATCGAGTGATCCAGCGTCTCGCCGGTCACGTCGCCCAGCAGATCGGCGGCCGGGGCAAAGGTGCTGACCCGGTCGGTGCCGTAGAACGCCTCGTAGGCGGCGCGCTCGGCCGCGTCCAGCGGGGCAGCAAAGGCGGGGTCATGGTAGAGATGCATGTAGGACAGCGCGGTGCCGGTGCTCAGCCCGCCCGCCACGGTCAGCGTCTCGCCATCCAGCGGCGCAAAGGCCGAGGAGGGGTCGAAGGCCGCGAGCAGCGAGGCGTCGTCGCGATCCGCCGGCGGGGTGCCATCGGCGAACAAGCGATGCAACGGCTTGCCCGACTGGAAGGCATGGCCATCGCCATCGGTGGTGCCGGTGCCGTCCAGCGCGACCAGGTTGATCCCAGCCAGCGCGTCGGCCCGTGTCTGGGCCAGCGCCAGGGTGCCGTCGCCCGCGCCGCTGAGCACGGCGTAATAGACCTCGCCCTCGGTCAGGCCGCCGATGGCGGCGCCGGAGGCGTGGGTGTAGACCAGTTCCTGCCCCGCATAGAAGGTGCCCGGCGTGACCGCGATCGTCCCGCCCGCGATGGTGCTGGGCAGGATGGCGGTTTCGGTCGGCGCGGCGCGGGCGGAATCCACCTCCAGCGACAGGACGACCGGCGCGAAGGCCTGCGCATCCTCCAGAGAACCGGCCAGGAACACGCGATCCGAGCCCACGATGTCGAGGCGCACGAGGGCCGCAAGGCTGCCCGTCGCATCCATGTCCATCAGATCGCCCGTGCCGGTGTCGCGCAGGCGGATGGCGTCGCCGATCCGCTCCACCGTGTAGGTGGTGCCGTCGACAAGGTCGCCGATGCCCGCGTTGACCGCCGACAGGTCCGCCACGAGGGTCGCGGCGATCCAGTTCTGCGTGTCGGCGTAATCCGTCGCCCGCAGGTCGATATCCGTCCCGGCCGCGGTGCCCCCGACAAAGACGAAATACACGCCCGAGGCGACGCGATCGAAATCGTCGCTGCTGGCAAAGTCGATACCCGTCAGGTCCAGCGTGCCGCCGCCCAGGTCGGCGCCGACATAGCGCCAGAACAGGCCGTCGGCATCCTCGACGATGCTGTTGGCGACAAGCGCCGCCGCCGCATCGGTCTCGGCGAAATCGGCCACGATGCGCACGACATCGCCCGTGGAGAGGGTCGCGGTGCCCGCCGTGGTCGCGGTGGTCGGAGTCGTCCCGTCAAGCCCCGTCGAGACGACGTTGAACACGACCTCGTCGCCGGTCTGCAAGGCGCTGCCCGCGTCGATGGCCAGCGCATTGTCGCTGCTGGCCGCGCGCCAGCGGTTCACGTCCGAGAAATCCTCGGCGGAGAGGTCGACATCGGCGTCGTCCACCGGGTTGCCCAGGTCGTCGGTCTCGCTGATGAGGGTCCAGAACGCGGCGTCGGAGAAATCCTCGGCCGACAGGTCGACCGTCTCGCGCGTCCAGAGCGCGGTGTCGCCGTAATCGGCGGCGGCAAGGTCGAGGCTGACCGCCTGCCAGCGCGTCTCGTCGGCGAAATCCTCGGCCGACAAGGCGACGCCGGTCTCGTCCGCGCCAATGAAGCGGTAGATCCCGTCGTCTGTGCCGCCGGTGCTGCTGCCCGACACCACCCGCACGGTCACGCCTGCGGTCACGTCCTGCGTGCTGGCGTCGTCCGATCCGAAATCGGCGAAATCACCGAGACGGTAGAGGGCTCCGCCCACGCCGCCCGCGCCGTGGTTAACGGCAACCCGCACCAGCAGGCCCACCTGCGCCAGGGTGGCCCCCGCGCCAGAGGTGGTGTCGGCGCGTTCGAGGGCGGCATAGACCGCGCCCTCGGTGCCGCCGGTGGCGTGGCCCGTGGCCACCCGCACCCGCAGGCCCGCGCCAACGTCGCTGTCGCTGATCGCGCCGCTGTCGGCATCCGCGATGCCGATGAACTCGTATACCTGGCCGACAAAGCCGCCCGCGCTGTGGCCCGTGGCCACGATCACGCGCGTCCCGGCGGTGATGTCCTGCGCGCCGTCAGCCGAGGCAAAGTCGGGCAGGGCGGTGAAATCCGCCAGGTCGGCACGGATGAAATCCGCAACGGCAAAGTAGGTGCCGCCATGCTGCAACTGGCCGATGCCTTCGTCCTGGCTGCGGCGCAGCTCCCAGTAGGCGTTGTATTCCTTGACCCGCTGGCTTTCGAAGGCCGCGATGGTGCGGTTCACGGAGTCCGAGTTCGTCAGGTCGCCCGAGCCGAGGATGCGGTCGAACACGGCCTGAAGCTGGTCCGCCGTGCGCGGATCCTTCGACTCGGCGGTGTTGGCGTCGATCAGGTCACCGTCCAGGATACGCAGGCGAACGTTCCGGTCGGTGCCGATATCGTCGACGGTGGGATAAAGCGAGCTGTCCAGCGTGGCCGGATCGACGCCGCCGGCGGTATCGATCCGCTCGAGCCGCAGATCTCCGGTAATCTCGGTTATGTTAACATCGTCCGTGGCCGAGACGCGCACGAAATCCGTGTTCGCGTTGCCGCTGTCGATGTTGACCGCCGCATCGTTGTCGAAATCGCCGACCTTGCCCGACTGCGCGTTCAGGATGATGCGCGAGCCCTTGATGAGGTTGCCGCTGTCGACGCCGACGATGGCGCGTTCCGCCGTCACCTCGGTGGTCGAGCCGAAGCCCGAGATGATCTGGTCAAAGCGCAGGTCGCCCGACAGTTCGGTGACCTTGATGTTGCCCGAGGTGGTGACCAGGTTGACGATCCCGTTGGCCGCGGCCGACGGATTCCGCTGGGTCTGGTCGATGCGCACAGCCTGATCGGCGCCGATGCCCGAACCCGCGCGGATGTCGATGCTCTTGCCGGTGACGGTGCCGGTGCCCAGCTGGATCACCCGGCCAGAGGTCACGATCTGGGTGTAACCCGCCTCGTTCGCGATGGAGCCCTTCAGCAGGACGTCGCCAACCGACTTGATCGCCACGACCGGGCCGGCGGCGGCGCCGGGCATCGTGTCGGCCAGGGTCGTGCCGGAATAGTCCTGGTTGTCAGCGCCTTCGTCATAGCCAATGAACTTGATCGCGATGTCGCGGTCGGCGTTGATCGAGTGGGTGAAGATGTTCTTCTTGTTCTCGACCTCGGTTTCCTTGGTGTAATAGGTCGTCGTGCCGTACCAGGTGCTCGTCTCGCCGTCGTCCTCGATCTTGAAGACGTACTTGTTCAAGCCTTGCTGCTGCGTCTCGCTGGTGGGCGTCAGGTCGGTGACCTTGGTGAACGCCTTCAGGTTGCCGATCGTGTTGGCCTTCAGCGTGACGAGCGTGTTGCCGTCGCTTTCGCTGACCGAATGGATGCGGATTTCGGGGGCCAAGAAGGGATTGCTCAGCCGGAAACTGATCGACGTGCCACCATTGGCGAAGTAGCGCACCTGGTCGTCGACATTCAGGCGAAGGCCCGTTCCGTTCAGCGTGATCGTGTCCGTGGCAGCGTCGATCTTCGACGAGTCGAAGGTCTTCTGGTCGGCGATCCGCTCGAACTCGAACAGGTAGGGCTCGCCGCCGGGATCGTATTCGAAATAGGCGCCGTCCTCGATCGCGCGCACGTCGTCCGCCCTGCGGGTCGGCCCGCTGACGATGTCATCGGGATCGCGCGCGAAGGCGTCGATGCCCAGCCAGGCCGCGGTGCCATAGCGGGTCGTCGTCGTCTCGGACAGGTTCTGGCCCGTCGTCCAGTTGTAGCGGAAGTTGTCGGACCGCGTGTCGTAGGTCGTGGTGCGGTTGCCGTCATTGGCGGTGAAACCGGTTCCGCGGACCTCGGTCAGGTCGGCATTGGCGTCATTGCCCGCATTGGGCGACAGCGCGATGGCCGTGCCGCCAAAGGTGGCCGAGAGGGTGATCGTGGTGGTCGCGGTAAAGGGATCGGTGCCGGTCTGCGTCACCGAGCGGATGAAATAGACGCCGTCATTCGTCAGCCCGCCCACCGGGTTGCTGTCGTCGTCCGTCTGGTAAATCACCCGGTCGCCCACGGCATAGCCGAGGTTGATGCCTTGCAGGGTGATCGCGTTGCCGGTGATGTCGGTCTGCGGGTCGAAGCTGCCCTTGCCGGGCGCCTCGAACAGGGTCACCGTTTTCTGGATCTGGGCGCCGACCCGTTCATAGGTGGTGGTCCACAGCTCGCCCGTGGTGCTATCGGGGCCGAAATCGGTGATCTTGATGACGCCCTTGATGTCGCCGCCGGTGTCCAGCGTGTCGATCAGGATCCTGGTGGTCGAGTCGTTCTGGACCTTGATCCGGCCATAGCCGTCGACGGCGCGCAGCTCTCCGTTGCCGGTCGAGACGACCTGACCGGTCAGCGACAGGAAGCCGCCCTTGACGCGCGCCGACGAAATCTCGATCCGGTCCTCGAGCCGGTTGTAATAGGCGTTGATGACCTTCGCGGAATCCTGGGTGAAGCCCGGGATCGCCTGGTCGCTGTCGATGCCAAGCTCGTCGCTGATGTCGACTTCCTGTGCCACGCCGACATTGATCGGGATCAGCACGTCGGTGCTGCCGCTGGTCTTGGCCGCGGTGACGGCGGCCTGCGAGATGATCACCTCCTGGTCGGCGATGCCGGACTGGATCACGCCGTTCACGTTGATCCGGCTGGCGGTGATCTGAACGATGTTGCCGGCGATGATGTGGCCGACGCGCGTGGTGTCGTTGAGCGCCGCGTTCAACTGGGCCGTGGTCGGCTGACCGTCGATCGTGGTGACACCCGGAATGGTGATGTTGCCGACCTGGTCGACCGGGGCCTCGGCGAACTGGGTCGTGCCGGTCAGCGAAAAGGCCCGCTCGGCCAGGGTCGACACGGTGCCGAAGCGCGAGGCCCGGCCCGCCGGATCGCCACCGGTATGCAGCGTCGATCCCAGCGCGTTCAGCACGAAATCCTGCTTGGCCAGGATATCCAGCCGCGAGGCGTTGATCGACGCGAAGGCAACGATGCTGCCCTCGGACCGGATCCGCACCGTGCCGTCGAGGTTGTTGATCTCCTGCGTGATCTCGATGTCGGGCGACACCAGGAAATCGTCATAGGGCGAAGGCTGCGGATCGTCGGCGTTGAAGCTGTTGGTGATCTCGACCAGGGCCTCGGTCGCCGTCGCGGTGGTGATCGTGCCGGCAAAGTCTGCCGCGCTCAGGTCGGCAAAGTTGAACAGGACGCGGCCGCCGTCATTCTCGGGTACCTCGATCCGGCCCAGCCGCAGGAAGGCGGGCGTGTCGTTCGAGATGGTGACCGTCACGTCGCCGGGCGAATAGAACCGGCCCGTGCCGTTCAGGGTTTCGGCGACGATGCGGATGTTGCCGGTCTGGGCAAAGACGTCGTCCAGGTTGATGACCGGATAGGTCAGTTCGACATAGGTGGTTCCGGTCTCGGTCCCGTTCGTGACTTCGCGCGACAGGCCCAGGTCGGCCAGCACGCGCCGCAGGCGCTCGAGGTCGGCAGTATAGGCGGCAACGGATTCGGTATCCCCCTGGTATTCGAAGATCAGGGCCTTGAGCCGGTCGACCTGCTCGAACAGGTTTGCGGCCAGCGTCTCGTAGGTGACGGAATAGCCGACGCCCGCCGTGTTCACCGTGTTCACGATCAGATCGGATTCGCCGGTCGGATTCGGATTTTTCTCGAAGGTGATGGTCTGTTCGCGGAACAGGCCTGTCTGGACAAATCCGTCAACCGTCACGTTGGTGTCGATACTCTTGAACAGCGTGCCGTTGGCGATCTCCTCGGCCACGCCGTCGGCTCCGAACAGCGTGTCGATGCCGCTGGCCACCGCGGTCAGCCAGTTGCGTCCCGTGCCGTAGGCCAGCTTGTCGCCGGTTTCCTGCGCCTCGGCCGTCAGGTTGACGTCGCCACCGGCGTTGATGCCGACAAAGATCGTGCCGGCCGGCGCGGTTTCAGGGTTCAGCGCCCCGTTGTTCGAGCTTTCCACCACGACCGAATTCGCGATGTCCAGGAAGACCTCGGAATTCAGCGAGGTGATCGGCACCGCCGAGGCGTTCAGCGCGTCGCCATGCGACGTCAGGATCAGCGAGTTCAACGCGCCATCGCGGGTGCGGCCCGCCAGCAGGTTGACGTCGCCCGCCGCGACCAGCACGGCATCCCGCCCGACGCGGGTCTCGTTCGCGATGTCGAGTTCGATCTCGCCATCCACCGAGGCGCCTGCCGCCACGCCATAGGTGTTGACCTGCGGCTCGACGATCAGGTTGGACCGCGTGCGGGTCTGCACGTCGATGTCGCCCACCGTGGTGATGCGCGCGCCCTGCCCGATGCTGGCGGTGCTGTCGGCCTGCCGCACATTGATGTGCGAGACCGCGCCCGCGCCCGAGATCAGGCCACCGGCATTCAGGTTCACGTCGTCCGTGCCTTCGAAGTCGTTGTAGACGTCGATGAAGAAGTCGCCCGGATTGAAGACGCTGCCCACCACGTCGATCACGGCGCCGTCGCCGATGGTCGCGCGGGTGTCATAGTAGAGGAAATGCTCGGACTCGCCGGCACTGCCCGAGGCCACGCCGCCCGAGGCGGCATAGACGTTGTAATCGCCGTCGCCGCGGCTGGCGACGAGGTTCTTTCGCGCCTTGTTGTCGGCGTAGATTTCCAGGTCGCCGGTCTGGATCGAGACATTCGCGCCGATATCGGCATCGACATCCGCGTCGATGACCGAGGTCAGCCACGAGCCCGAACCACCCACCAGCGCCACGTTGGTCGAGTCGGTCTGGCCGTCGAAGTTCGAGGTATGGACCGACCGGATCGTCAGGCTGTTGGCCCGGATGTCGCGCGTGTCATCGTCGCTGTAATCATCGATATAGGCGCGCGTCGTCGAGGTATCGCCGATCTCGACCACCGAGGCCGCGCCCGAGAACAGCGCAGAGACTCCCAGCGCGTTCGCCCGGCCCCAGTTGATGTCGTTGCCCACGGCCTGCACGGTCACGTCCGCGCCGCCCGAGCGGTTGTAGACCACCGCCTGCCCGTCGCGCAGGTTCAGGTCGGTCGGCACCCGGCGCCAGTTCGCGGAATTGCTGTAATCCTGGGTCGCGAGGTTCAGGAAGTTCTCCGGCTGGCCGTCGCCATCCAGGTCGGCGCCCGTATCGAGGCGGAATTCATAGATCTCGCCGACCGTGCCGCCGGCGGTATGGCCGGGCAGCACCTTGACCGTCTCGCCGAAACCGATCTGGCGCGTGCCGGTGGCCGAGGTGTAATCCGTCTCGACCTCTAGGCCGCGCGACAGGTTGATGAGATTGCCGGCCACATCCAGCCTGGGGTCGAACAGGAAGGCGCCGCTGGCGAAGGACGAGCTGGGCGTCAGCGAATGCATCAGGCCCGACACGTCCAGCGCGGTCAGCGTGATCAGCGGCGGGTTCGGATAGGTCGCGCGGTCGGTCGCCTTCCGGAGCGAATCCACCAGCCCCACGGTCCGCGGTTCCTGCACGCGGATGAAATGGCCCGCAGTGCCGACGGCACCGGAGATGTTGGCGCGCGTCGCCGAGAAGCTGCCATCGGAATTCTGCGCGAACAGCTGGTAGCCGGCCGCGCCGGTCTTGATCACGCGATAGCTGGTGCCGTCGATCAGGCCGCCGATATCGGCCCCGGTACTGCCGTTGTAATAGGTGATGATGTCGTTGGTGCGCAGGTCGAGACCCGCGTTCAGCGTGATCGTGTCGCCGCCGGTGCTGTAGCCGAGGAGGTTCGACTCGTCGTTGACGACGACGTAATAAACCTGCCCGTCGGTCAGCCCGCCCACATCCTCGCCGTTCAGGATGGTGACGTCGCTGCCGATATAGGCCTCTGTCGTCACGTTCGAGGTCGACTCGACGATGTTCGCGCCGATGCCCGCAAGCCCGGCAATGGTCGCGCTGTCGGAAACCGCGTTCTGGTCGGTCCGGCTTTCGGCCACGACGTTGATCGCTTTGCCCACGTCCAGCGTCGAGTCGGCGCGGACATAGGATTTCACCAGGCCCGCGCTGCGCGAGATGGTGACGGCGCCGTTGACGCCGATGAGCGATCCGCTCGACGCGCTGGCCAGCGTGCTGGCCGCGGGCAAGCTGCCCTGTGTCGCAAGCCTGGCCCCGACGTCGAGCGACCCGATGACCGTCAGCCTGCCAGAGACATAGGCCTCGACCGTTGGCGAGCTGGTCGCCGTTGCCGCCGAGACACCCACCGCCAGCGCGCCGCCGCTGACGCCATAGGCGATCGAGCTGACCCGCGGCGTCGCCGTCGCGACGATGTCGGCATCGCCGCCGACGAAGATGCTGGTGCCGCTGGCATAGGCGCGCGCCGTCGGCGTGACCGTGCTGAGCGCGACAGAGCCGTTCGCCGCGAACGAGAAGATGCCCGCCGCCACGGTGGCCGATCCGGTGATCGTCGAGGTCGTGGCAAGGCTGTTCGCGTTCACCGTCAGGTCACCGCCGATCTCGACGGTGCGGTTGTTCGCGACAAGGAAGGCCTGGGTGACGGTGGTGTTGGTGTTCGTCGCCTCGGCCGCGCCGCCCGCGATGGTCGGACCGATCGAGAAGTTCGCCGCGATGGTGGCCGCTGCCGCCAGCGCGTTGGTGGTCGCGTTCTCGCGTGCCGTGATGGTGACGTCGCCCGCGACGTTCAGCGCCGTGCCCGTGACGCGTGCCGTCACCTGGTTGTCGATGGCGTTGGTGGCGACAGCGCCGCCGATCGAGATCGCCGCGCCGATCAGGCCGACCGCAGCCGAGACCGAAGCCGCCGCGACGCGCGCGTTGATCGTGCTGCGGTCATCCGCATCGACCTGGACCCGCCCGGCGCTCAGCGTGCCGCTGCTTGCGACGATTTCCGCATTGGTGTCGAAGCCCACCAGGTTGACCGAGGCCGAGAAGGCGCCGCTGACCGCGCCGGCAAACGCGCCGCCCGCAATGGCGACCGCGCCGGTCGCCACGTCGGACAGGATGGTGTTGTCGACATCGGCCGCCACGCGCACCAGGTCGCCCGCGGTGATCTGCGAGCTGCCGATCCGGGCCATGGCCGAGCCCTTGCCCGCCAGGTCCTGGCCAAGCGCGTTGTAACCGATGAAGTTCCGCGCCGTGCCCGACCCGATCGAGGCGCCGATGCCCACCGCGCCCACGCCGACCGAGGCCGCCGCCGAGATGATCCGCGACGTGATGCTTGCGGCATGAATGGCCGACACGATCACGTCGTCGCTGGCCGTCACGGTGCTGCCGGCAATGCGGGCGTCGACATCGGTCAGGATCACGTTGGAGGCGTCCGCACCGGCACCGGCAATCGAGATCCCTCCGCCGATGCTGAACGAGGCCGCAAGGCCCGCCGCAGCCGAGATGGCCGAGATCGAGGCGTTTTCGGCCGCTCTCACGGTGACGCTGCCGCTGGTGGCGGCAACTTCGTCCATGTCGACGATCATGGCCTCGACGACCGTCTCGATCTGGTTGCTGGCCAGCGAGACCGCGATGGACAGGGTCACCGCGGCGCCACCCAGGGCGGCGCTGATCGCCGCCGCTCCGGCGGCTGCGTTGATGGTCGAGATGTCCTGCGCGTCGACCGTGACCGAACTTGCGCTCAGCCGGTCGTCGGCATCCTCGTCGCCGATGGTGCGGCTGCCGTCGATCCGCGCCATGGTCTTGCCGCCGATCAGGTTCACCACGTTCGATCCGGCGCCCGCAGCGCCGAAACCGACCCCACCCACGCCAAGCGCGGCCGAAATCGAGGCCACGGCTGCGTTGATCGTCATGATCGAATCCGCGTCGACCGTGACCGCGCCTGTGGCGATCACGTCGCTGTCCTCGATCCAGGCGGCCGTCAGGGCCTCGCCCAGGAAGGCATCGCCGACGTCGATGCCGTCATCATTCTCGACATAGGTCAGGCCATAGCCGACGTAGTTATGCGCGATGGAAATGCCGATCGCCGCGCCAACGCCGCCGATCCCGCCACCGATGGCGGCCGCCGCGGCGCTGATCAGCGCGTTGATGCCCGAGCTGTTGTCGGCGCTGACGGTCACGCCGCCATTGGTCGCCGACAGGTCGCTGCCGATGACAAAGGCCAGCGCGTCGGAATTGATCAGGTTGACCGCGCCCGCGCCCGCACCGGCAATCGCCACGCCGCCAAAGGCCGCAAAGCCCGCCGCGAAGGAGGCCGCCAGCGCCAGAGCGTCGATCTGCGCATCGGCGGAGGCGTCGACGGTGATGCCGCCCGCCGTGCTTGTGATGTTGCCCGCGTCGGTGATGTAGGCCCGCGTCGTCGACGAGATCGCGTTCATCGCGACCGTGCCCGCCAGCGAAACCGACACCCCGGCATAGAAGCCGACCGCAAGGGTGATCGCCACCGCGCCGGCCTGCGCCTCGATGCTGGACGTGTCGTCGGCCTCGATGGTGATCGAGCGTGCGGTGACGTTGTCGGCGGTGCCGATGTCGCCGCGCCCGCCATTGGCAGAGCCGTCGATATAGGCCGCCGCATCCACGGCGATGTTGTTCACCACGAAGACGCCCGAACCGGCGGCGGCGACGCCCACCGCACCCGCCGCCACGCCGACCGACGCCGTGTCCACGGCGGCCAGGATGCCCTGATCGGACTCGGCGTCGATGCTCAGGCTGCCCGCGATGGTCAGGCTGCTGTCCTCGACATAGGCGTGCACCAGCGCGGTCTGCGCGACCAGCGTGCCCTCGGGGTCGATCCCCAGCGCGAAACCGATGTTGTTGGTGGCAAAGGCCGCGCCGATGGCGACGCCCACGCCAACGAACCCGCCCGCCACCGCGACCGAGGCCGCACCGGCCAGCGCGTTGATCTGCGAGGTGGACTCTGCCTCGATCACCACGTCGCCGGCGATGCTGCCGGTCGTGGTCTGGCGGATGAAGGCCTCGACCCCGGTAAGGATGTCGTTGGTCACGACCGCGCCCGCGCCGGACACGGCCACGCCCGCCTGGCCAAAGCCCGCGGCAAGGCTTGCCGCGACGCCGATGGCGTCGATCGTGGCACTGTCCTTGGCCCGGATCGACAGGTCGGGCGCGTCGTTGCCACCATCGGTGACGATGGAATCCAGGTGCGCGATGCCGGCCTCGACCGTGCTGGAAATGAGGTTGTAACTGATCGAGACGCCGATCGAGACGGCGACGCCGACCTGGCCCACTGCGGCCGAGACCGCGGCCGCGCCGGCCAGCGACCGGATGGCCGAGTCGTTCGAGGCGTCGATGTCGATCGTGTCGGCCTCGACCGTGGCAGTGCGGTTCAGCCCGGTGATGACCGCGGACACATCGGTGCCGATGTTGTTGTTCACGAACACGCCCGACCCGGCGACGGCAACGCCCACCTGGCCGGCGGCGATGGCGACCGCGCCCGCGTTCACGATGGCGTCGATGCGCTGGTCCGCGGTGGCCCGGACACTCAGCGCGCCATCGGTCTCGACCGTGCTGTCGCTGATCCGGGCCTGCACGCCCGCGCTCTGGCGCTGGGTGATCCAGTCTTCGGGATCGCTGTCGTTGCGAATGCCCAGGTAGCCGATGTCGTTGATCGCGACGGCGGCGCCCAGGGCCACGCCGATGCCGGTCTGGCCAAAGGCCGCGGCCGCGGCGACCGCCAACACGATGGCGTCGATCGAGCCGGTCGCATCCGCGGTGACAGAGATCGCGCCATCCGCCTCGACATCCGAGCGATCGATGAAGGCATGCACGTCGGTCTGGATCGAGTTGAAGGCAAACGCGCCGCCGCCCGACACGGAAACGCCCGTCTGCCCGGCAGAGAAGGCCAGCGCTGCCGCTGCGGTCAGCGACGAGATGGCGGTTCCGTCGATCGCCGAGATCGCGATGTCGGCCACGCCGTCCACGTCCGTCGTGGTCACGCGGTCCATGTCGGCGATGCCAGCGTCGATCACGGATTCGATTCGGTTGTTGGCAAAGGCCAGCCCCACCGACACCGCCACGCCGGTCGCCCCGAAGGCCGCCGCGACAGAGGCCGAGGCGCTGAGCGCGTCGATGCTGGACGTGTCCTGCGCGCGGATCACGATGCGGTCGGCATCCAGCGTGGCGTCGTCGGTGCCCGTAGCCCCTGCCCCGCTGATGACCGCCGCCACGTCGACCGCGATGTTGTTCTGCGAATAGACGCCCGAGCCCGCCGCGCCCACGCCGGTCGATCCGGCCGCGATGGCGACAGAGGCCGCCGCGGTCAGCGCATCGATGGTCTGCGTGCTGTCGGCTGTGACGCTCAGAACGCCGTCGGTCGTGACGGCACTGTTCGTCACCAGCGCCTTCACGCCCGCGCCATCGCGGCTGAGCGTCCAGTTGCCCGGGTCGGAATCCGAGCGGTCTCCGGTGAACCCGATATCGTTGATGACCACCGATGCGCCGATGGCCACGCCCACGCCGGTTGAACCGGCGGCAACGGACAGCGCCAGCGCGACGGTCGCCGCCTCGATCGAGCCGTTGGCCAGCGCGCTGACCGTCACGTCGCCATCCGCGTCGATGTCGCTGGACAGGATCTCGGCCGTCAGGTCCGAGGTGATGGTGTTGATCGCGACGGCGCCGCCGCCCGACACGCCCACGCCGGTCGAACCGACGGCAACGGCAAAGGCCGCCGCAGCGGTCAGGGCCTGGATTTCGGCATCCTGCGTGCCCGTCACCTCGACGGTGCCGGTGGCGCGCAGCGTGTCGTTCACGTTGGCAATGCCGGCATAGGCCGTGTTGCCGATCTCGTTCAGCGCGAAGGACACGCCGATGGGCACGCTGACCGCCGTGCTGCCAAAGGCCGCGGCCACCGCCGCGCCAAAGGCGTAGCTGTCGATGCTGCCGCTGTCCTCGACCCCGACAGTGACGTTTGCGGCGCGGATTCCGGCCGTCGACCCGCTGCGGTCGCCGTCGATCATCGCCTTCACGTCGTTGCGGATGCGGTTCGTCGCGACAGAGCCCACCGCGCTGACCGCGACGCCGGTGCTGCCGATCCCCAACGCGACCGAGGCCGCCACCACGATCGCCTGGATCTGGGCGTCCGAGATCGCAGTGACGGTGACGTCGCCCGCGTCGATCTCGGTGTTGCGGATGATCGCGTGAATCGCGTTCTGGCCGGAATCGTCCTCGATGGCATTGAGCGCGATGCCCGCGCCGACCGACACCGCCGCCGAGGTGCTGGACCCCGCGGCAATCGCCGCCTGCACCGCGGCCACGGTGGCGTCGATGCGGCCCGCGAAGGTCGCGGTGACTTCGACATCGCCGTCGCCGCCGTCGTTGCGGATATCGGTCTCGATGTCGGCGCCGTCGATCTCTGCGATCGCGTCGTTGTCGATGCTGTTCTTGACCAGCGCGCCGCCGCCCGAGACCGCGATGGACCGGCCGCCCAGCCCCGCCGCCGCCGAGATCGACACGGCCGCGCCGATGGCGGTGATGGTCGAATCGTTGCGTGCCGATATGGTGATGTCGCCATCGCTCTGCACATTCGTGACGTTGCGGATATAGGCCTCGATCAGGTTCTCGATGTTGTTGAACACCAGAACCAGCGAGATCGAGACGCTGGTCGCGTTGCTGCTGCCGATGGATGCCGTGGCCGAAACCGCAACCGCCGAGGCGGTGATCGTCGCGCTGTCCGTGGCGGTGACGTTGATGCCCTCGTAATCCGAGCGCAGCAGGGCGCCGTTCTCGACATAGGCGCGGGTGTCGCGGCCGATGCTGTTCTCGGCCACCAGGCCGCCCACCGCGACGCCCGTGGCGTTGCCCGAAGCGCTCGCTGCGACCGCAACCGCAACCGAGGCCAGCAGCGCGTCGATCGTGCTGGTCGTCGTGGCGCTGAGGTCGATCTCCTCGTCCGCCGTCACCGACGATCCGGTGATGTAGGCCTCGACCGAGGCTGCCGGGTCGGACTTCGGCGACGGATCGCCGCTGAAGTCGTATTCGTCCCAGCCGATGAAGTTGCGCGCGATGGCGACGCCGATGGCGATGCCCGTCGCGTTGCCCGCAAGGCTGCCCGAGAAGTTGAACGCCGAGGCGGTCACGGTCGCGTCGATGTCGGAACTGTCGGTCGCGCGGATGGTCAGCGTGCCGATGTCGTTGTCGATATCGTCGCCCACGGTGACGGTGGCATTGTCGACATGCGCCTTGACGGTCGAGAAGATCGAGTTGACCGCCGTCGCGCCCCCGCCCGACACGCCGAACGCGGTCGAGCTGGTCGAGACGCTGGCCGCGATGGCCGAGGCCGCCGAGGTCGTGGCGATGCTGGACGCGTTGTCCGCCGTAACCGACAGGTTGCCGCCGGCGTTCACGGTGGTGACGTTCTTGATCGCCGCCTCGGTATTCGCCTCGATCTCGTTCCGGGCGACGCTCAGGCCGACCGAGATCGCCGTGCTCTTGCCGCCGGCGGAGGCGCCGATGGCGATGGCCGGCGCCACGACCGAGGACCGGATGGTGCCCTGCTCGGGATCGACCAGGTCGGGCCCGTTGCTCGAGGCCGAGACGGTCAGGTTGCCGCCCGCGTTCACCGTGGTCGCGGACTCGATCAACGCCTGCGTGTTCATCGCCAGCGCGTTGCGCGCCACGTTGCCGGCGATCGAGATCGCGTCGCGGTCGCCCACGACGCCCGGATTGATCGACACGGCCGAGGTCAGCACCTGGCTTTCCAGCGTCGCGGCGTTGGTCGCGGTCACGGAAATGTCGCCCGCCGCCCGCAGGTTCGATCCGGTCGCCTTGGCGATCATGTCCACCGGGTTCGCCGTGGCGATGGAGGTGCCGAAGATCGTGTCGAGCGCGTTGAACAGGATGTTCTGGCTGTCATAGCCCACGGCCGAGAAGGCCAGCGTGACGCCCACGCCCGTGCCGTTGGTCGAGGTCTCGTTGTTGATCGAGGCCGTCAGCGTCGAGCGGTTCAGACCCTCGATGGTAATGTCACCGGAATTGACCGTGGTCAGGTCGGCATTCTCGGCGCTGGCCACCGCGCCCGACAGCATGTTGTTGGTCGAGATGACCGCGTTCACGCCCAGCGAAGACCCTTCGGCGAAATAGCTGTTGCCGTCGGATTCCACGATGGACTCGTTGATCGCGATCAGCGTCGCATTCTCCCGGGCGGCGATGCGGATGTCGCCGTCCTGCGATGTCGCGTTGATCCCGGAGATCTTTGCCGTCACGCCGCCGCGCAGGTCGTTCATCGTGACCATGCCGCCCACGGCGGTGGAATCCGAGGCGGTGATGTTGGTGTTCACCAGGTCCAGCAGGTCGGACACGCCGAAATCGATGATCTCGGTCCAGTCGCTGGCGGCGTCGGTGAAATCGGCCAGCGTCAGCGCCGACAGATCGATCAGCACGCCCTCGTCCGCCGCAAGCCCCGGAGGCAGCGGCACCGAGTTGAGCACGTTGGCGATCGCGTCCGTCACGCCCTTGTCAACGTTCAGCCCACCGAAACTGGTGCCGTTGAAGCGGAAAATGCGGCCCTCGTCGGCGCCGAACGCGCTGCCCAGCCGGATCTTGTCGCCGACCACGACGAACCGTTCGCCAGAGCTGTCGGTGAACCGGTATTCCCGCGCATAGCTGTCGATCAGGCCGGCCGCGATGGACAGGCCGCCATCGTTCTGCACCGTCGAGATTGCCTTGAGGGACACGCTGCTGTCGATGGTCGCGGTTTCGGTCGCCTCGACCGTCACGCCGTCGTCGCCCAGCACCCGGGCCGAGGCCGGCAGGTTGCGGTTCGCCTGGCTGTGGGTGATGCTGGCCTCGGTGTTGGAAGCCACCTTGTTCGAGGTGATGACCCCGCCGATGGCGGTGCCCGAGGCATTGACCAGCGCCGACGCGGCCGAGGTCGACTCGTTTGTCATCGTGGCGAGGATCACCGCCTCGTTGCTGGCCGTCACGCTGACCGCGCCATCGGCATCCACGTCGGAATCGGTAATCTTGGCGAAGGTGTCGACATTGGTCTGGCCGCCCCAGACACCGTCGACGTTTTCCTGGATGATTGGATCGCCGATGATCGTGTCGATCAGGTTGAAGAAGACGTTGGTCGGCGCCCAGCCGACGCTGTTGAACGCGATGGCAAAGCCCGCCCCGGTGTCGCCAGTGCTGGTGGTGCTGAGCGTCGTGGCGTTCAGCCGCGCGCTGTTGACCGCATTCACCGTCACGTCGCCACTGGTCTCGACATCGCTGCCCGCGATCTCGGCGGTGCTGTCGGCGTTGACCACGTTGGTGGCCAGCAGGATGTTGTAGGCTTCGGACTTGCCCTGCCCGTCGAGCGAGCCGCCCGAGGACGAGACGCCGGAATCCACCGTCGCGTCCATCAGCGCGTTTTCGATCGCCTCGACGGTCACGCCGGCCGTGCCCGCGTCCAGGTCGACGCCCTCGATGCGGGCCTCGGTCTCGGTGGCCAGGTCGTTCAGGACGACAAGCCCGCCGAAGGCCACGCTGTCCGACCCGGTCACGTTCAGGCCCGTCGGCAGGATGCTGGTCTCGAAGGACTGCTTCCATTCGTCGAGATTGCCGTAGTCGATGGTCGACAGGTCGACCGTCGTATCGAGGTCCGGCCCGAGATAGACATAGACCGCGCCCGCGTCGCCACCCTGGGCATAATCGTCCGACAGGCGCACCCGGTCGCCGAATTTCAGCACGAATTCGTTCTCGCCGGCGGTGTTGGTGGCCGGGTAATCGGCCAGCGTCAGGTCGTTCAGCGTTTCCTGGACGACTGCGACGCCACCGTCATTGGTGGTGGTCGAGGACACCACCAGCTTGGTGTTCGAGAAGTGCTGCGTCAGGTCCTGCGCGCGCACCGTGACCGCGCCGCCGGAGGAAACCGTGCGGATGGTGCCCGTTTCGACGATATAGGCATAGGCGCCGCTATTGACCTTGTTCGAGCTGATGATCGTGCCAAGCGCCTTGCCCTTGGCATCGAACAGCGCCGAGGCGGTGCTGTCGGTGGTGTTGGCGACCGTGGCGTTGAACCGGGCCTGGTTGTCGGCGGTGACGGACACGTCATCCGCCGCGGTGACGGCGCTGTTGCGGATATAAGCCGTCGCGGTCGAGGCCTCGGAATTGTCGAACCCGTCGACCTCGGACGAGGCCTGCTGGATCATGCCGCCCAGGAACACGTCAAGCGCGTTGAACAGGACGTTCTGCGTGTCCCAGCCCAGGGTGTTGAAGGCAAAGGTGACGCCAAAGCCATCCGCACCGGTCAGCGTCTCGGCATTCAGGGTCGCGTCCATCTGCGCGTCCTGCACGGCGCGCACGCGCACGTCGCCATCCAGGTCGTCGCCGCCGGCGATGTTCTGGGCGGTGACGGTGCTGTTCGTGATATAGGCCTCGGCCGAGGCCATCAGGCCATTGGTCACGATCTGGCCGTTGGCCGCCAGCGAGTCACCCGTGCCAAAGGCCGAACCGCCCGACGAGGACACGCGGCTGAGCGCATCGGCCAGCATGGCCGCGCTTTCGTTCGCGAAGACAGAGATCTCGCCATCCTTCGCGGTGACGGTGGAGCTGTCGATGCGGGCGCTGACACCGGCCTTGGCCTTGTTCAGCAGCACCAGCCCGCCATAGGACTTGGAATCCGAATCCGTCAGGTTGCCGATGCCCGGGAACAGGATGTCGGCATAGTCGGTCGCGGTGACCTCGAGCCAGTCGAGCGCATCGACGCCTTCGAAGTCCACCGACCCGAGGTCGACGATTTCCGCACCCGCGACGCCGATGTATTCCCAAAGCCGCCCGTCATCGCCGCGCACGATCGTGCCGCGCAACGAGGCCGAGGCGATGTCGCTGATATCAACGCCTTCCTTGGTGTCAAAGCCGAAGGAGACGAAGCTGCTGACCAGCTGTTCGCCCGAATTCGTGGTGTAGCGGTATTCCGTGTCGGTGAAGGTGTCGACGACCTGGGCCAGCGCGCTGACGTCGCTGGTGCTGGACTGCTCGTTGATCATCGAGCTGTCGACCCGGAAGAACGCCGTCTCCTCGGCATCGACGATCACGGCCTTGCCGGCCTCGACGATGGTCTGATTGCCCGCCTGGCCGATCCAGGCCTCGGTCTGGCTCTGCATCCGGTTGGACGCCAGCAACCCGGTCGCCGCCATGCCCGAGGCACCGGCGGATTTCGAGATCGCGAAAGTCGACTTGGCGGTCGCGACCGTGTCCGCGCCGACGGTGGCATGGACGGTCACGGCGTTGATCGCCGAGACCTCGACATTGCCCGTCGCCTTGACGCGGGCATCGGTGATGTAGGCCTGCGCGTAGGTTTCCGGCCCCTCGCCAAGCGCCCCGTCGATCAGGTCGCTGAAGATGTCGTCGCCGATCAGCGCCTCGAAGGCGTTGAGCAGCACGTTCTTCGCGGGCGAGCCATAGCCGATGGCGTTGAACGCGATGGTAAACCCGAAGGCGTCGCCAGCCGCGGCGCTGATCGACGAGGTCGTGATCGCCCGGAAGTCGCTGGTGTTCTGCGCCTCGACCGTGACATCGCCGCCGATGGCGGTGCCGTCGGCCTGCTCGATCACCGTGTCATGGACCCGCGCGCTTGCACCGCCCTGCAGGTAGTTGGTGGCCAAGATGCCGTTGACCGCACCCAGCTTGCTGGGCTGTTCGTTGCCCTGGTCGTCGGTCGTCTTGCCGTATTCGCCGCCCTTGCCGTTGGTCGACACGTCGGAACTGTCGGTCGCGTCATGCGTCACCGAAAGATCGGCCGTGACCGAAACGCCGCCCGCCGTGGTGTCGATCCGCGCATCCGCGACAAAGGCATCCGCCCCCGCGCGCATGTCGTTGAGCGAGATCAGGCCGCCAAAAGCCTGGCTCTTGCCGGTGCCGAGGCCCGCGGCCTTGAGTCCCGCCTTGGCGATGGCGACGGGGATCAGGTTCGTGTCGGTTACGAGCTTCCAGAATCCCTTGTCGGTGAAATCCTCGCCCGACAGGTCGGTGCCCGCGCCGGTCGTCGCGGTGCCCATGTATTGATAGCGGTTGCCGATCAGGTCGGCATCCGAGAAGCCGGAATCCACCAGAACGATGTCGCCGAACACCAGGTCGACGGTGCCGGTCGCGTCCTTCTCGGACAGGGTGGTATAGGCGATGTCGTTCGCCGCATCGTTGATGAAATCGTCAAGGATGCTGCTGCCGCCGTCATTACTCTGGGTCGACATGGACTTCAGGTTGGTGACGCTCTTGAGCCCGCTGTCGTCCTTGGCGCTGACCACGACCGCGCCATCGGCGTCGATGGTCGTGTCATGCGTCGCCAGCGAGCCGTCGTCGGCCTCGCGGCCGATCCAGGCCGTCGCGCTGGAGGCCGCCTTGTTCGAGGCAAGGCCCGCGGACAGACTCATCCCGTCGGCGCCGAACAGGGCCGCGGCGGCGGTGGTCGCCGCGTTGGTCATGGTCGCATCCAGCGTCGCGGCATTGTCCGCCGTCACGCTGACGCCACCATCGCTGAAGATGGTGCTGTCGGTGATCCAGGCCTTGGTGCTGATGCCGTCCTGGCTGTCGAGGAATTCCGAGAACTCGGTATTGCCGATGATCGTCTCGATCCCCTGGATCAGGAACGACCGCATGTCCCAGCCGAGGTTGTTGAAGGCGAGGACGATGTTGATCGACTCGGCCCCGGTCTCGACCATCGACTGGGTCTTGGCGATCATCGTGGCGGTGTTGTCGGCATCGACGATCACGCCGCCGGTGCCGGTGTCGATCCGGCTGCCCGCGACATAGGCCTCGACCGACGCGACAAGGCTGTTCGTCGCCAGCACGCCGCCGATTCCCTGGCTGGTGCCGCCATTGTCGGTATTGGCGAACGAGTTGCCGCCCGAGGATGTCGTCGTGCCATCCACGGTGACGTCCAGCGACGCGTTTTCGGTCGCGCGCACCTCGACGGCGCCCGCGCCTTGCGTCGTCACGTCGGCACCGTCGATCTTGGCCAGCGCACCGCTGCGGAAATCGTTCAGCGCGAACATCAGAGACAGCGCCTTGCTGTCGGACGGGCTGACGTTCAGCCCCTGCGGAATGACCTGCGCCTCGCGCACCTCTTTCCAGAGGTCGGTGACCGAGTAATCCTCGATCCCCAGGTCGATCCGGTCGGCATCGGTGACCAGCGGGCCGAGATATTCATAGACGCTGCCGGCGTTGCCGCCGCCCTCGTAATCGTCGGCCAGGCGCACCCGATCGCCCAGGTTGACGACCTTCTCGCCGTCGCCGGTGTCGAAGCGCGCGGCGAGGACGTCGTTGACCGTCTCCTGCAACACGTCGAGACCGCCGGTATTGGCGGTCGAGCTGGCGGTGACGATGGTCGTGTTGGCGTTCGACACGGCCAGGTCGTCAGCCTGCACCAGCACGCCGGCATCGGCGTTAACGGTGCGCGAGCCGGTCTCGGTGATCCAGGCCTCGGCATAGGTCGAGACGCGGTTCGACGAGACGACCGCGCCCTGCCCCTTGCCGGTGGCGTTGAACAGCGCCGACGCCTCGGAAATGGCGGCGTTGGACACGGTCGCGTTGAAGGCGATGGTGTTGTCGGCGGTGACATCAACGCGGCCGGTCGTGTCGACCTGGCTGTTCTCGACCACGGCGCGAGCGCCGGATCCCACGTCGAAATTCAGCAGGTCAGAGGCAAACGTGTCACCGATCATCGTCTCGATCGCGTCGAACAGGATCGAGGGCGATTTCCAGCCCAGCGTGTTGAAGGCCAGCGAGGCGCCCTGCGCCGTGTCGCCGCTGTTCAGCGCGTTGAGCGTCGTCGCGTCCATCGTCGCGTCGTTCACTGCGGTGACGCGGACGCCCGGATTGGTCGCCGTCTCGGCGGTGATGGTGCTGGAGAGGATGGACGCCTCGGCCGCGGCGAGCGTGCGGTTGGCGCTGATGACGCCACCCACCGCCAGCGAGGTGCCGGTGCCCTGAAAACTGCCGCCGGACGAGGACACGGTGTTCTCGATCCGGGCCAGCATCTCGGCCTGTTCCTCGGCGTTGACGACGATACCGGTGCTGGCCGCGCCGCCGGTGTCGGTCACGCTGGCATGGTCGATCCGAGCATCGGCGCCGCCGCGCAGGTCGTTGAACACCAGGAGCCCGCCAAAGGCGCGGCTGTTGCTGTCCTGGATGTTGCCGATCGCCGGAAAGGCCAGGTCGGCCCAGTCGGCGGCCTGGATCAGCCGCCAGTTCAGCGTGTCGGTGGAATAGAGTTGCGCGCCCAGGTCGATCGGCGCCGCAAGCGGCCCGCCGACATATTCATAGCGCAGCCCGCGCGCCGCCGCGTCGGAGGCATAGGTGTCATCGACATAGACGATACTGCCCATGCCCGGCGCCGACAAAAGCTGCCCGGTCAGGCTGTCAAAGATCGCGCCGAAGGACCCCGTCGTGGTTCCCGTCCCCGGAACGCCGGCCATCCCCGGCAGTTCGCTGACGTCATTGACGTTCTGGAGGCCCGAGTTCGAGGTAAAGTCGATCTGGTCCAGCCCTTCGGCCAGCGGCGTCAGCGCGGTGAAAGTGTTGCTCGCCGACGAGATCGCCGTCAGCGTGCTGAGGCTGTCCAGCCGGACGCTGTCCAGCGCCTCGACGGTCACGCCCGCGCCGGCATCGACGGTGGTCGTCGCGCCGTTGGCGCCGATCCACGCCTCGGCCGTGCCGGAAACCTTGTTGGTGCCGAACAGCAGCCCGCCCGCCTGGCCCTGCGCGCCCACGGCGGCGGTCAGGGCCAGCGTGTTTTCCTGCTCCGAGATCTGCTCGTTGCCGATCACCGCCGTCAGGTCGGACGCGTTGTCGGCCTTCACCTGCACCGCCGCGTCGGCATCGACATCGGCGTTCTCGATCCAGGCCTGCGCCGACGAGAACGAGGAGAACTCGGTGTCGATGAACTGCTCGATGGAAATCAGGTCTTCCAGCAGGTCGACAAGAAGGTTGTCCGATTCATAGCCGAGCGCGTTGAACGCCACGACGAAGTTGACCGGAACCGCGGTCTTGTCGTCGTCCGCGCCACCGCCCAGCGACTGCCCCTCGATGATGGTCGAGCGCGAGAAGGCCTCGGCGATGACCGTCGCCGCGTTGTTGGCCAGCACGAAGACGCCGCCGCCCGTGCCCGCGTTGCGAGCATCGACCGTTGCATCCTCGACATAGGCCGCGGCCTTGCTGACGAGATTGTTCGTCACCAGGGTGCCGCCGGCGCCACCCCAGGATTCGGTTGTGGAATAGTCGCGCGCCTCGAGCGTCGCGACCTCGTCCGCGCTGACCGTGATGTCGCCGCCGGACGTCACCGTGGCATCCCGGATCCAGGCATCGACTCCGCCCACGACGTCGCTGCGCGAGATCAGCACCGAATACGCGTTGTCGTCGCCGTTCGCCTTGTCCAGCGA
Source organism: Thetidibacter halocola (assembly GCF_018224955.1). GTDB lineage: Bacteria > Pseudomonadota > Alphaproteobacteria > Rhodobacterales > Rhodobacteraceae > Thetidibacter > Thetidibacter halocola. The sequence goes on along the minus strand of NZ_JAGTUU010000013.1, from coordinate 17,867 downwards.
CGAGGATTCGAGCACCAGGTAGGACAGTTCCCACGGAATGACGTTGTCGGTGTTCAGCTGCTTCCAGAAGCCGAGATCGTCAAAGTTCTGCTCGCCCAGGTTCACGCTGGTCCCGGTCGAGGGGCCCATGTACTGATACACGCCCTCGGGCGTGCCGGTGCCCCCGGCATAGTCGCTGGCGACATAGACGAGATCGCCAAAGCGCAGTGTCCTGGTGCCCGAGTTGGTCGTGTAGGAATAGTCATTCTTCACGCTGCCGAGGAAGTCGTTGATGATCCCCGCGCCCGCGTTGTTGTCGAGGCTGTTCTCGATCGTCAGCTCGGTGGTGGAATTCAGCGTTGCCTCGTCCGCCGCAGCGACGGTCACGCCGGTCCCTCCGGTCACCCGCGTCATGCCGCCGGCGACCCTGTCCTCGACATAGGCCTCGACCTGCGAGGACAGGTAGTTGCCCGCCAGAACCCCGGCATAAGAGGCCGCCTCTGCCTTGAAGAAGGCGGACGCCGCGGTGGTCGCCGAATTGGTCAGGAAGGACTCGACGGTAGAGCGCCCCAGCGCCTCGACCGTCACAAGGCCATCGGACGTCACCCGGCTGTCGGCGATCCGCGCCGAAAGCTCGGCCCCGGCCTGTTCCAGGTTGAACCCGCCCAGCAGCGTCTGGAACGTGCTGCCCAGGAAGCCCAGGATGTTCTCCCAGCCCATCGTGTTCAGCGCGATGGAAAAGACGAAGGATTCCGCGCCCGAGGTCACCGCGTTGCGGTTCGTCGCCTCGATGACCATGTCATTCAGCGCCTGGACGGTCACGTCGCCGATGCTGTCGCCCGGATCGGCGACCACCGTCGACGTGGCGATGAACGCCTCGACCAGGCCGTTCAGCACGTTCGAGGCAACCATGCCAGAACCCGAGATCGACTGACCCTCGCCGAACACGCTGCCGCCCGAGCTGTTGGCGCTGATGTCCAGTTCCGACCGGATGGTCGCGGCGCTGCTGGCGATCACCACCACCGCGGTCGCGGCGTTGCGCACCGTGCTGCCCTGGATGCGCGCGGTCACGTCGACCGTCAGCTGGTTCATCACGATGGCCGCGCCCACCGCCGAGCTGTCGGACGGCGTCAGGTTGTTGCCCTCGGGGATCAGGTCGGCGTCGAGGTCGTTCTTCCAGAAGTCGAGATTGGCAAAGCCCTGCGCCGCGAAATCGGCGAAATCGGCGCCGACCACGGTGCCTTCGTCGAAATTCACTGTCAGCGGGTCGTCGCCAAGATAGCGGTAGACCGTGCCGCGCTCGCCCAGGTCGCTGGGCCAGTCGCCGCCCACGCGCACCGTGTCGCCGAAATTCAGCGTGACGGTGCCACCGTCGGCAGTGTCATGGTCGGCCTCGGCCAGCCGGTTCACCAGCGCATCCAGCACCGACGCGCCGCCATCATTCGAGGTGGACGAGGTGTTGGCGACCAGCACGTTTGAATTGACGAAGGACAGGTCGTTCGCCTCGACCCGCAAGGAACCGCCGGCGCGGGTGATCTGCCCGGCCCAGGTCTGTCCGGTGATCTCGGCCGTGACCTGGCGGTTCATCCGCGTCAGCGACAGCACGCCGCCCACCGCCAGCCCGTTCGAGCCATAGGCCGCCGAGGCGACGCTTTCCGCGACGCTCGACACGGTGGCGTTGATCTGCGCGTCCGACAGCGCCTGGATGGTGATGTCGCCATCGGCGTCCAGGCCCGTCGCATGGGCGCGGGCGATCACGTTGCCCCAGGCGGCATCGCCCACGAACAGCCCGACCACGTCGAGGCCCAGCAATTCGTCGAGGATGATCGAGAAGGGCTCGACATTGGACAGGCCGATGGCGTTGAACGCGATCGAGGCCGACCCTGCAAAGGTCGATCCGCCCTGCGTGCTGGCGCCGGCCGCGGCGCGTGCGTCGATGCCGCTGGTATCCTGTGCCGCGATGAGGATGCTGCCGCTCGCGTCGAGATCCGAGGTCACGGCCTCTGCCGTCACGTTGGCCCGGATCAGGTTCGAGGCATAGGTGCCGCCCAGGGTGAACCCGCCCCAGCCCACCGTATCGTTCTGCACCGAGGCGACCGACGCCTCGTGATAGGCGCCCAGTTCGAAATCCTGCGTCGCGGTGACGCTGACACCGCCGCCGGTGGCGTCCAGCCTGGACCCGGTGACAGAGGCGCGGATCGCGCGCTCGTACTGGTTGACGGCAAAGGTGATGTCGACGGCAAAGCCCAGCGGGCTGGTGCCGAAGGACGACAGGCTGGCGCTGTCACGCGCGCTCGACCCTTCCTCGTCGAAATCCGACGCCAGCGACCGCGCCTCGGAAATCGACACGGACCGGTCCCATGCGGCGACGGACACGTCGCCCGCGTCCGAGATCAGCTCGGCATTGTCCACGGTGGCCAGGACCCCGCCCGACAGCGAGACATAGCTCAGCTTGGCGATGGTCTCGCTGGCGCCGGCATTGCCCGCGTCCACGGTGACAGAGGCGCCGCCGATCCGTACCCGGTCGATATCGACCTCGGCGGAGTCGTCCAGCGTGGTGCCCGCGATGCCGAAGAAATCGACAAGGCCCTTCTGGCCCAGATAGGCCCATTCCCCGGCAAGCGCGCCGGCAAAGTAGTTCTCGTTGTACAGGTCGACGATCGTGCCGGTGACACCCTGCCACCGGTATACGCCGTTCGACAGGCCGCCCTTGGAATAGCCGTCGGCCAGCACCACGGTGTCGCCCTGGGTCAGGGTGACGTCCTTGATGCGCAGGCCCGGTTCGGGGTTGGTGTCGTAGGTGGCGGGCAGAATCCGGTTGGCGATACCGCCCTCGTTCAGCGCGGCGATCGTCACGGCGCCCTCGGAATCGAGGAAGGTCGCGTCAAGGCTGGCGGCCGCGCCGCCCAGTTCCACGCTGGTGTCGCGCGACAGGCTGATCTTGCTCAGGATCGCGTCCATCAGCGACGGGATCGGCAGCAGCAGGGCGCCCACGGCATTGTCGATCGTGTAGTCGACGGCAGAGGTATCCAGCGCGCGGATCACCACGCTTTCGCCGGTCTCGCCCGTGACCGCAGCACTGCCCACGTCGATCAGCGCGCCATGAGCGATGTCGACCAGCGTGGTGTTGTCGATGTCGGTCAGGTTGAACATGATGCCCGTCACCTCGGCGACGGTGGCATCGACCTGAACGTCGGACAGCGCCTCGACCAGCAGCGAGCCGGCGATGATGTCGGCGTCGGCGCCGATGCTCACCGTGGCGCTGGCATCCACCGAGATCCCGGTGAAGCCGCCCAGCGTCGTGCCGTCCTCCATCAGCGTGTCGGCGATCAGACCCTCGCCCAGCGTCAAGTCGATGTCGGCCAGGGCCTTCGCCTCGATGCGGATGGCGCCCGTGGTGTTCAGATCACCCAGGACGGTGATCGCCGCGGTCGGCGTCTGCGCGATGCCAACGGCCGCGATCGGCAGGATGGGGCTGGCGGCGTTGGTATAGCTGGCGGTCGCCAGCAGCGTGATGTTGCCGGTGCCGGTGACAGTGGCGCCGGTATCGACGATGATCGTCCCTGCGGAAATCACCAGGTTGGAACTGCCGAGGTTCAGCGCCCCCGAAATGGTGACAGTGTCTTCCTGTCCGAAATTGAGAAAGATGGAATTGGTGGCGCCGGAAATCGCGAACTCGGTGCGTTCGAAATCGGCGGTATCCTCCTGGACGTGCAGCCTCCCCGGCGAGAGCTGCGTCAGGCTGACAGTGTCCGCCCCGCCCGTCCCCTGGAATTCGTAGGACGCAAGCGGCGTGTTCTCGAAAAGCGGCTCGAGGCCGGAATAGACGTAGTGATAATTGTCCTTGAGGATCGAGCCGGAATTCGCGTCGCGCGGGATCGAGATGGCAGATCCGCTGCCGCCTTCGAACACCAGCGTGTCGAACCCGCCGTCACCGCCGATCACGCCACCGTCGATCCGCGACAGGTTGTGGACGACGAAGGTGTCCTCGTTGCCGGCCGCGCCTTGCAGCGTCTCGACATTCTCGAAGGCCAGGTTGACGCCGCCGCTCGCGGTGCCGGCGTTGTCGGCCAGCACGTTCCATTCGGTATCGTCGGCGCCTTGTGCGAACACCCGGTCGGCGCCGTCGCGCCCGTCGATGCGGATCTCGGGCATGGCCTGGCCGCCGAACGAACCCGCATCCACGCCAACCACGTCGTCACCGCTGCCACCGATGACGTTGAGGAAGGAGAAGCTGCCAAGATCACCCAGCGTGACCCGCGCGCCGCTGCTGCGGTCCAGGATCTCGACACGCTGTACCGTGATTGATTCGGACTGCGTCGTTTCAGTCTCTTCGATCATCCGGATCAGAACGTCGTGGTCCTGCGCGGATGGATCCATTGCGGTCAGATCGACCGTGATTGGGTCCGCAGACAGCAACAATCTGGGTTCGAGCGGTTCGAACCGGACCGAGGAGTCCGGCTGGTATTGACCCCGACGGGTCAGGTGCTGCAACCGTCTGCGCATCCATCGCGGCAACAGGCCGCCAACGCGCTCGGCCTTGGAAAAGGCCTTGAAATCAAAGGGGTAAGACATGTCAGCAATCCCTTCAATGGCGTGGAAAACGCCAAAGTTCCCCGGTTGATCGGGCTGTTCGCTCCACCACCGTAACGTGAGGTAACGTTTCGTTCACCTGATTTATCTTTCTCGGAGACGAAAAAATCTGTTGCGTCTCACATGGTTAGAAAGAGCCAGACGAACCCTCGACCGGTTTCCGCGCAGCCAGAACGGCGAAAGGCAGGTCCAGATCGACTCTTTTGGGGGGCTCGGGGACCAACCCGAGACCTGACAGGATATCGGCGTAGACCTGCGGCGCCCGGTAGAAGGGCGCAAAGACCAGGTTGGCCAGCATCCACAGCGGAAAGGGTGGCGCCGCATCCTCCATCGGGATGCGTTCGCAGATCACGAGGCGCCCGCCCGGTGCCAGCCGCGCGGCTGCGCGGGACAGGAACTGCCGCATCTCGGCCTCGGGCCAGTCATGCAGCACCGACTTGAACAGGATCGCGTCGGCCGGGCCGGGCCAGGGCTCCTGCCGCGCATCCCCCGCGACAAAGCGCAGCCGCGCCTCCGCCGGGCGCCCGGCCATGCGCTGCCGTCCCAGCGCGCAGACGGCGGGAAGGTCCAGCACCGCCGCGGTCAAGCCAGGGTCGCGCTCCAGCAGCGCTTCTGACAGCACGCCGGTATTGCCACCGATCTCCAGCAGGCGTCGCGCCCCGCCCAGGTCGATCGCTGGCAGCAGGTGCGGCGTCTCGGTCAGCGACAGGGCGGTGACGTAATCGACCCAGGGGCGGCTGGCCGCCAGCGCCGCATCCGACACGTCCAGCGCCCGGTCATATCGGAAAAAGCCAAAGGTCCGTGCCCGCGCCTGGAACCCGCGCAGGTCGAACAAGAGCCCGTGCAAATCCTCGCCCACGTCCAGCGCGGCGCGGTGCAGGAACTCCAGCTTGGCGCAGAGCACGAACCGGCGCGTGTCCCAGACTGCCGCGAAACCCTCGGTCAACCCGCCCCCGGCGATGACCCCCGCATCCTCCAGCATCAGAAGCAACAGGCGCAAGCCACGCTCGGGCACGCCCAGCCGCTGCGCCAGTGCGGCCGCGTCGCGTCGGTCCTCCAGCGCATCGATCAGCCCGAGCGCCACCGCCTCGCGCAACGCGGCCACGCCCGAGAGGTCGGTCAGAAAGGCATCTTCGGCCCCGAAGGGCAGGGTATCGGGCGGGGTCATCCCGGCTTTCGTCCTCGCGGCAAGAGACGCCGCGGTTGACGCGGTTCCGGCATCTTGTTTACTGGGATACAATCTTCGCGCATTGCCTCGGGGTCAGGATGGCCGATACCGGAACGCTCGTCACCTACGAACTGCACGGCGCCGTCGCGCGGATCGGCCTGAACCGCGCGGCCAAGCGTAACGCGGTCTCCGACGCGGTCATCGATGCGCTCGAGGCGGCGGCGATCCGCGCCGGACGCGAGGCGCGGGCCGGCGTGATCTTTGGCCACGGGCCGCATTTCTGCGCCGGGCTGGACCTGTCCGAGCATTCCGAGAAACCGCTGTTCGAGGCGGTGCTCGGCTCGCGCCGCTGGCACGAGGCCTTCGACCGGATCGAACGCGGCACGATCCCCTTCGTCAGCGCGATTTCCGGCGCGGCGGTGGGCGGCGGGCTGGAACTGGCGGCCTCGACCCATCTGCGCGTGGCCGACAGCACCGCCTTCTTCGCCCTGCCCGAGGGAAGCCGCGGCATCTTTGTCGGCGGCGGCGGGTCGGTGCGCATCGCGCGGCTGATCGGACCGGCGCGCATGGCCGACATGATGCTCACGGGGCGCGTTCTGGATGCCGAAGACATGGAACGCTGGGGCGGCGTGACCCATGTGGTTCCCGAAGGCCAGGCGCTGGACCACGCCATGCGCCTGGCCGAACGGATCGCCGAGAACGCGCAATTCACCAATTACGCCATCATCAACGCCCTGCCCCGCATTGCCGACATGTCGTCCGAGGACGGGCTGTTCACCGAAAGCATGGTCGCCTCGCTGGCCAGCATGACCGAGGATGCGCAGCAGCGCCTGCGCGATTTCCTCGAAAAGCGCGCCGCACGGGTCAAGGCGCCCGGCGATGACTGACCTCCCGGACAGCGTCGACTACGGCCCGCTGTCCGAAAGCCTGGGCTTTCTGCTGCGGCTGTCGCAACTGCGCGCCTTCGCCGATTTCTTCGACGGGATGGCCGGGCTGGACGTGCATCCTGGTGAACTTTCCGTGCTGCTGGTCCTGTCGGCCAACCCAGGCATCCGCCAGGGCGTGCTGGCCCGCGCCCTGACGATCAAGCGCGCGCACATGACCAAGATGGTCCGTGCGATGGAACGTGACGGCCTCGTGTCCCGCACCGTGCCTCAGGACGACCGCCGCGCCGTCGAACTCTGGCTGACCGACACCGGCCACGCCCGCGTCGCCGCCCTGCGCCCCGCCTTCGACACCCAACAGCCGCGCGAAACCGCCCGCCTGACGCCGGACGAGACCACCACCCTGAAACGCCTGCTGCGCAAGCATATCGGCCTGAAGGAGCCCGACACGCCATGCCCCTGAACCTCGACGACCTGGTCGCCATCGATTTCCACACCCATGCCGAGGAACCCTGCTGCGGTCCGCGCGACGACGGCTATGACGACTTCCAGGCCGGCATGGCGAAATACTTCCGCAACCCCGCAGGCGCCGATGGCATGTTGCCCAGCGTCCAGCAAACCGCGCAGTATTTCCGCGAACGCCGGATCGGCGCCGTGATCTTTCCCGTCGATGCCGAGCGCGAAACCGGCTTTCGCCGCTATTCAAACGAGGAAGTCGCGCAGATCGCCGCCGAGAACGACGACATCCTGATCCCCTTCGCCAGCATCGACCCCGCCAAGGGCAAGGCCGGCGCCCGCGAGGCGCGGCGGCTGGTGCGCGACTTCGGCGTGCGCGGGTTCAAGTTCCACCCGACCATGCAGGGTTTCTACCCGAACGACCGCTGGGCCTATCCTCTCTATGAGGCGATCGCAGAGGAAGGCGCGATCATGCTGTTCCACACCGGGCAGACCGGCGTGGGATCGGGGATGCGCGGCGGCATGGGAATGCGGCTGAAATACTCCAACCCCGTGCATGTCGACGACGTGGCGGTGGATTTCCCCGACACGCCCATCGTCCTCGCCCATCCGTCCTTTCCCTGGACCGAAGAGGGTCTGATGGTCGCCCAGCACAAGCCCAACGTCTATATCGACATGTCCGGCTGGAGCCCGAAATACTTCCCGCCGATCTTCGTGCATTACGCCAACTCGATCCTGAAGAGGAAGATGCTATTCGGCTCGGACTGGCCCGCCATCACGCCTGACCGCTGGCTGGCGGATTTCGACACGATCAGCATAAAGGATGAGGTCAAGCCATTGATTCTCAAAGAAAACGCTCGTCGGCTTCTGAAGCTGTGACGGAGATCCGCACATGACGCACCCCCTGGTGATGATCGCCGGCGGCGGGATTGGCGGACTGGTCACCGCGCTGACCCTGCACCAGGTCGGCGTGCCCTGCGTGGTCTTCGAAAAGGTCCGCGAGCCGAAGCCGCTGGGCGTCGGGATCAACCTGCAACCCAACGCCGTGCGCGAGCTTTTCGACCTTGGCCTGGGCGCAGACAGGCTGGACACGGTCGGCCTGCCCGCCCGTGAATGGGCGCTGGTGGGCCTGAACGGCAACGACATCTTTGCCGAGCCGCGCGGGCTGGAGGCCGGGTATCGCTGGCCGCAATACGCCGCTCATCGCGGGCGCTTCCACATGCTGCTGATGGACGTGTTCCGCCACCGCGCCGGCCCGGACGCCCTACGCACCGCGACAGAGGTCACGGGCTATCGAAACGGCCCGGATGGCGTGACCGTCCAGCTGCGCACGCCGGAAGGACCGGCAGAGATGACCGGAACCCTGCTGATCGGGGCCGAGGGCATCCATTCCCCCATCCGCGCGCAGATGCATCCGGATCAGCCGCCCATACACTGGGGCGGCGCGATCATGTGGCGGGGCACCACGCGGGCGAAACCGATCCGCACCGGGTCGTCCTTCATCGGTCTCGGCACGCATGAGCACCGGATGGTCATCTACCCGATCTCGCATCCGGACGCCGACGGCCTGGCCCAGATCAACTGGATCGCCGAACTGACCGTCGATCCTTCCCACGGCTGGAAGGATGCCGGCTGGTTCCAGCCTGTGCCGATCGACAGCTTTGCCCATCATTTCGACGCCTTCCGCTACGACTGGCTCGACGTCCCTGCCCTGCTGCGCGGCGCGGACGTTGCGTATCGCAACCCGATGATCGACCGCGACCCGATCCCTACATGGATCGACGGGCGCGTGGCGCTGCTGGGGGACGCCGCCCATGCCATGTATCCCACCGGTTCCAACGGGGCGTCGCAGGCCATCATGGATGCCCGCACGCTGGGTGCCGCGATGCTGACCCACGGCGTCACGCCACAAGCGCTTGAGGCGTATGATGCGCAACTCGCCGGGCCGGTCGGGCAACTGGTGCTGCGCAACCGTGGCGCGGGGCCGTTCGGGTTGCTGAACCTCGTGGACCAGCGCTGCGGCGGGGTCTTTGACAACATCGACGCGGTGATCCCGGCCGCAGAGCGCGCGGCCTTCATGGCGGATTACAAGCGCGCGGCGGGCTTTGCCCGGGACAAGCTGAACGAGGCGCCGAGGATGATCCCCGAGGGGGCAAGGGCCGCTGTCTGAGCGGAGGGCCGCGCCCGACCCTGGGTGGGCGCGTCGCAACCCTCGTGGTCAGCGCTTTATCTCGAAAGCCCGCACGACGCGCGTGCGGCTACTGACATCGCCAGTGCGCCCTCCCGGGGGGAGGGTCGGGCGCGGCCCGGACTGGTCGCCCGAGCCAAACTGTGGCGAGCACCCGCGCTCGTAAGCCCCTCACGGCAGGACCAGCACCGCCCGGAAATCGTTAACATTCGTTAACGTCGGCCCGGTCACGACCTGCCCGCCGATCCCCGCAAAGAACGTATGCGCATCGTTCCGCGTCAAGGCCTGCGCGGCGTCGATCCCGGCCGCCCTGGCACGTTCCAGCGTGTCAGGGCCGACCATCGCCCCCGCCACCTCGGCCGCGCCGTCGACCCCGTCCGTATCGCAGGCGATGGCGTGCACGCCCCCTGCCCCGTCCAGCGCCAGCGCGAGGGCCAGGGCGTATTCCGCGTTCGGGCCCCCTACCCCGTCGCCGCGCCGCGTCACGGTGCATTCGCCACCCGACAGCAGCAGCACCGGCCGGTCCGACCGCGACTCCAGTGCCAGCCGCGCATGATCCGCCGCCAGCTCGCGCGCCTCGCCTTCCAGCGCATCGCCCAGGATGCGCACCTGACAACCCGCCCCGCGGCCGACCTCGGCCGCCGCCTCCAGCGATTGCGACGGTGCGGCGATCACCCGGTTCGTGACACGCGACAGACGTGGATCGCCTGGCCTTAACACGCCGGTCGCACCGTTCAGCACGGCCTCCGCCGAAGCTGGCAGGCTCACGCCCCAGCGCTCCAGGATCGCCCGCGCCTGCTGTGGCGTCGTCTCATCTCCCACCGTCGGACCCGAGGCGATGAAGGCCGGGTCATCCCCCGGTACGTCCGAGATGATCAGCGCCTCCATCTCGGCCGGGTAGGCGGCAGCGGCCAACTGCCCGCCCTTGACCCGGCTGAGGTGCTTGCGCACCCTGTTCATCGCGTCGATAGGCGCGCCCGAGGCCAGCAGGTCAGCGTTGATCCGGGCCTTTTCGGCCAGCGTGATGTCGCCCGCAGGCTGCACCATCAGCGCCGAGGCCCCGCCCGAGATCAGCGCCAGCACCCGGTCCCCCTGCCCCAGCCCGGCCAGAAGATCCAGCAGCCGTGCCGTGGCCTGCAGCCCCGCCTGGTCCGGCACCGGATGAGCCGCCTCGACGATCTCGATGCCCTGACAGGGCCTTGCATAGCCGTAGCGCGTGATGACTAGCCCTTCGCACGGGCCCCAGGCGCTTTCCACCGCCTCCGCCATCCGGGCCGAGGCCTTGCCTGCGCCTACCACCAGGACCCGACCCTCCGGCTTTGGTCCCAACGCCTGTGGCACGCAAAGCATTGGATCGGCAACGGCGACGGCGCGATCGAACAGCGTTCGCAGCAATGTGGCGGGATCGGAAATGGGCATGGCGGATCCTTGTGTCATGCTCTCAACGTCCGGTGTTTGATCCGGCGTTTCAAGACGGAACCGCGATAGCGCCGTTGAATGTAGACGCAATCGCCCTGCCCCGCAAACAAGACGCCTGAGTTGACAGCTGTCAACTTTTTGCCTGTCACGCCGCCTTCCCCTGTCCCGGCGCTTGCAGCGCCTGAACCATCGCTTCCGGCGAAAACCGCCCTTTCCGTGCCATCTGGACAAGACTGCGGAAGTAGCCTCCCGGGTTCTCGATCTTCTGAACGGTCTGGAGCATGCAGGTCACCACCACCGCCGCGCCGCAGCGTCCAAGAGCGCCACAACCTTCGGCCCAAAGCCTTGGGTGAATTCCGATCATCGGACTGACAAAGGCGGCGGTTTCAAAAAGGTCGTTCCAGCGTCGGATGGGGAGCTGGGCGTAGTCGTGAATGTCCGGCGCTTTTCTCAGCAGATCGCTCAGGTCGATGTCAGGTGATACGGGCTCGGTTTTTTGCGGCTCCTCTTCTTCAAAGTGATAGTTTTCCTGGTGTTCTTTGTGCCGCTCATTTCGGCTGCCGGTGGCGCTCGTTTCGGGTGTCGCGGGCTGGGTTTCGGGGGCAGGTGTCAACAGGTCCGACAGGTCGGTGAGGCTTTGGAACAGCGCGTTCAGGGCCTCGGCGGATAGTTTGCGGCGCAAGGCGCGTCGTGCCAGGCGCAGGGCATCCTCGGCCTGGTCGTGCAGATGCGGGACAGGGGGGTGAGCCTCCAGCTGGCGGGTCAGGTCGCGCAGCAACAGCACGCAGCGTTCGCGCAGGGCGGTGATTTCGCGGTTCGCGGCCTCGATTGCATGGCAGGCATCGAGGATCTCGGGTGTCCGGGCCAGAAGCGGCGTCAGGTCAAAGCCGAAGGCAGTCGAAATCGCGCCATCCGTGCCGCGCCGGGCGTAGCGCTTGCCGTTCGGGCTGTCGTGGCGTGCGATCAGGCCGCTGCGGCAGAGGGTGGCGAGGTGCCGGCGCAGGGTGCTTTCGGGCATGCCATGGACGCGGGCAGAGAGTGTCCGGTTCGAGGGAAAGACGATCAGTCCCGCACCCGCGGTCAGGGGGCGGTCGGGCAGGCAGGACAGCAGGGCCGACAGAACCGCCAGGCTGCGGTCCGACAGGCCGAATTGCGACCGGGCTGTGGTGAGCGCCCGCAGCACGGCCCATTTGTCCATGGAAAAGCCCGTGACGGGCGTGCGACGGCGCGAAGAAACAGGGTCGGCCTGCACGCGGGCGGGCCGAAACGGGGTTCGGGTCAGGATTTGCATTGCGTATCACGCAAAAAAGCAGAGTGACGGCCAGACCTTTCGGACCTGCGGCATGGGGCGCCGCAGGACGGGGAACAGATCGGACATGAATTTATTGCTCCGCCGAATCGACGGTTGTTGACAGCTGTCAACGCCAGAGGCTACCTTGGGTTTGCTACAACACTGAAGGGCCTTCCGGGACGATCCTGGGGGGCTTTTCTTTTTCTGCTTTTCGGGGCGTGCCTCCTTTCTTGCTGCTCGGGTTTGTTGCCGGAAACCGGCGGTTCACTCACCGTCGCGGGATTTTTCCCAGTCGCGGTGAATCTCGGTAAGGTTGGATTCCAACCAATCGGTAAATTGGTCGGAGGCGGGCAGGGTGATCGTGACCGACCGGTTGCTGCGCCGGATTTCGGCCAAGGGCGCGCCGTCGGGACGCAGCACCGTTTGCGGATCGCGGCGCGGACGCGGGGCAGGGGGCCGGGAGTGGCCCGAGCCGCGCTTTTCCAGCCAGGCCAGCAAGGCGTCGAAACGGGCATCGGACGTCTCGGCGCAGGCGGCTGCGATCATGTCGCGCGCAGTCTCTGTATCGCCTGAACGACCGCCTTTTTCCTCCCAGAGACGGGCGAAGGAGAGCCAGCGGTCGCGCCCGATTCCGGGCGCCGCACCGATCATCTCGATCATCTCGATCGGCACCGTCTGCGCAATGGACAACATGCGCGAGATCAGCGTCTTGTCGGTGGCCAGCGCGTCGCAGACCGTCTTGCGGTCATAGCCGGCCTCGGTCATCTGGCGGGCGAAATTGACTTTTTCGATGAAGCTCAGATCCCGCCGCGCGGCGTTTTCCTGGCCCTGCGCCATGATTGCGGCGTCGTCGTCCAGGTCGCGGATCATCGCCTTGACCGGCAGTCCAAGATCGCGCAGCGCCAGCACGCGGCGGCGTCCGTAGACGATCTGATACTGGCCCTCCGCGCCCGGCATCGGGCGGACCAGGACGGGCACCTGCTGGCCGTAAGTCTTGAGACTGTCCATCAGCCGCGCGTGGTCCTCCTCGTCATGTTCCAGCCGGTCGGCAAGGCCGCCGTCGCGGATGGTGAACGGGTCGAGATCCATGACAGATCGGCTTTTCAGATCGGCGATCGAGCGTGAGACAGCGCCGATCGCGCCCCTTTTATAGGGTGAGCGTGCCTCGGGAGCAGGGGTGTTTTCAGGCGAAACAGTCTCTGTTTTCGCCGTCCCGTCGCCTTCCATCAGGCCCTTGAGCAGGTTCTTTCGTGCCATCAGCGCCCCCATGCGGCCTGGATCAGCGCCTCGATCTCGTCGTTGGAGGCGTTGAGGCTTTCCATGGCCCTGTCATAGGTGGTGCGCGTGAACTGGCTGCGCTCCACCTCGTAGAGTGTCTGCTTGGTGATACCCGCGTCGGAAATCGCGGTGGATTTCAGCACAGGGTGGTTCAGCACATGGTCGCCGAACATGCCGCGCATGAAGCTGACCATCTGGTTCTGCGGTCCATCGCCGGGCTCATACCGGGTGATGAGATAGCGCATCCAGTCATAGGTCATGTCGCCGCCCGCGTCGGCCACCACCTCGAGCAGGTTGGAGGTCATCAGCAGGAACTGGCACATCGACATGACGTCGAGCATCTGGGGATGCACGGTGACGAGGACCGCCGTCGCGGCGGACAGCGCGGACATGGTGAGGAACCCCAATTGCGGCGGGCAGTCGATCACGCAGACGTCGTAATCGCCCTCGACCTGGGCCAGAACAGTGTCGATCCTGGTAAAGAAGAGCGTCCCGTCCCGGTTCATAAGGGCGCGCGGCGTGTCGTGCTCGAACTCCATCAGGTCGAGATTGCCGGGCACGAGGTCGAGATTGGGGAAATAGGTCTTCTGGATGATATCCGTGAGCGGTTTCGGATCCTCGTAGCGGATCGCGTCATACAGCGTGCCGCCGTCCAGCAGGTCGAATTCCGGCTGGAAGCCGTGCAGCGCCGAAAGGCTGGCCTGCGGATCGAGGTCGATGGCCAGCACGCGGTAGCCCTTGAGCGCAAGGCGCTGCGCCAGGTGGGCCGAGGTCGTGGTCTTGCCCGAGCCGCCCTTGAAGTTGATGACGGCGATGGATTGCAGGTGATCGCCCTCGCGCCGGCCCGGCAGGTAGGTGCCAGGGGTCTTTGCCCCAGCTTCGAGATGGTGGCGCAGGGCGAGGATGTCGGAGGGGGAATAGAGACGGCGGCCACCGGTCGAGACCTCGGGCGAGGGGCCGCGACCGTCCAGGTGCAGCTTGCGCAGGTAGGCGTCCTTGACGCCCAGCAGGTCGGCGACCTCGCCGGAGGTGAACTTGCGCAGGGCCTTGGCGGCATTGGGCGGAAACAGGGAGGCCCTGTGTGCCTGAAGTCGTTCCGAAAGCCGGGAGGCGTGTTCGCCCACCAGCTTGTCGATGCGTTCCTTGCGCTGCATCCGCGCGCTCCTCGATCCGGTCCGGCCTTGCGGCCTGCTGCCTCGGTCGCCCGTTTGCGGGCCTGTTCTGCGCAATCCTGCCCGCCTGTTTCGGCGCGTTGTTACGGCAAATCGCGTTATTTTCGCTTCTGTGCGTAAGTTAATGGCCGCTAAACGGGATTCGGGCAAGGTTTTTCTGCCGCATCTTGTGGCCGGGGCGGGCAGGGGCACAAGTCGCCTGTGACCTTATCCCCAGACCAGAAGTAGCATCGGGGTGGCGACGGCGACCACGATGACCTCGAGCGGCAGGCCGAGGCGCCAGTAATCGGCAAACCGGAAGCCGCCGGGGCCAAGGATCAGCGTGTTGTTCTGGTGCCCGATGGGCGTGAGAAACGCGCAGGAGCCGCCGATCGCCACGGCCATCAGGAAGACGTCGACCGGCGCACCCAGCGTGTTGGCGATGCCGAGCGCGATGGGTGCCATGACGGCGACCGTGGCGGCGTTGTTCATCACGTCCGACAGCGTCATCGTGACGACCAGCACCAGCACCAGCGCGATCACCGGTGCCCCCCCGGCAAGAGTGCCCACCAGGACACCCGCCAGCAGGTCGGCGGTGCCGGTGTCGAGCATGGCATTGGCCACCGGCAGCAGGCAGCCCAGCAGCACGATCACCGGCCAGTCGACCGCGTCATAGAGTCGGCGCACCGGAACCGTGCCGGTCAGTGCCGACAGAAGCACGCCGAGGGCGAAGGCGACCGGCGCTGCCACCAGCCCGCTGGCCGCCAGCGCCACGGTGCCCAGCATGATCCCGGCCGCCGTCAGCATCTGGCGGCGCGAGGGAAAGCCCAGCGGGCGGTCGGCCAGCGGCAGACAGTCGTGATCGGCGGCAAACTCGGCCAGCGCGTCGGGGTTGCCCTGCATCAGCAGCACGTCCCCGGGCATGAACCGCGCGGTGCCGATGCGGCCGATCCGGCGGCGGTCCTGCCGGCTGATCGCCAGCAACGAGATGCGGAATCGGTCGCGCAGCCGCAGGCCGCGGGGCGAGCGACCGACCAGCGGGGATTTCGGGCCGACCACCATCTCCATCAGTTCGACATGGCCCTCACCGTCGCGGAACCGCTCGAGCGTCGTGTCGCCTTCGGCGGCGTCGGCGGCGGGCTGCTGCATCACGAGGCCCAGCGTCGATACGGCGGCGCTGAAACCCTCCGTCTCGGCCTCGACGATGAGGATGTCGCCGGCGCGGACCCGTATCCCGGTGGGCGGGGCGGATTCGAGGATGCCGCGGCGCACCAGGCCCAGGACCTGGATCTCTGTCTCGGTGATGGCGGCCTCGATCTCGCGCAGGGTCATGCCCTCTGCCTTGGCGCCCTCCGGCACGTGGACCTCGGAGAAATAGGTGCCGGTGTCGAAACCCTCGGTGCCGGAGCGCTTGCGGACCGGCACCAGACGCCAGCCGACCAGCAGGATGAACAGCAGCCCGGCAACGGCGACGGCAAGGCCCACGGGCGCGAAATCGAACATGCCAAAGGCCTCGCCGGTGATCTCGCGCCGGTAATCGGCGACGATCAGGTTCGGCGGCGTTCCGATCAGCGTCGTCATGCCCCCCAGGATCGAGCCGAAGGACAGCGGCATCAGCAGGCGGCTGGGAGGCAGGTCGAACCGCGCGGCGGCCTTGAGCGCGATCGGCATCAGCAGGGCCAGCGCGCCGACGTTGTTCATGAAGGCCGACAGCAGCGCGGCAATGCCGGTCAGCGCCGCGATCATCGTCACGAGGCCCGGATCGGCGGGCAGCACGGCGCGGGCAAAGGCATCAACCGCGCCCGAGCGCTGCAGCGCGTTCGACAGGATCAGTACGCAGGCCACGGTGATGACGGCGGTGCTGCCAAACCCCTCGAAGGCGCGGTCTGCCGGGACCAGCCCGGCCAGCACCGACGCCAGCAGGGCGGCGATGGCCACGAGGTCGTGCCGCAATCGCCCGCTGACGAAGAGCAGGACGGTCACGCCGAGGATCGCGCAAAGCGCCAGTTGGTCGGGCGTCACTGAATCGGCTCCCTTCGGGGTACGGATCTGCACGGGTCATTGTTCCAGACCTGCGGGCGGTCCGCAAATCCGCCCGCGCCGGACCCCGCGCGCCTGTCCGCGCAGCCTGGCGACAAGGGCCGGATTCGATTGCGGGGCGATGCCGGTGGCATCGGAAAGATGCCCTGCCACCGGACGGTCACGGCTGCGAACCCGGCCTGCGCAGAACGAATATCCCGTAATGCAGCAGCCCGCTCTCATGCAGAAAGCGCAGCGCCTCGATGCCTGACCGGGGGGGCTCGGGCCTGCGCGGCCCGCAGATGAAGGCATGGCTGGGTCGCGTCCGGGCGGTGATGTCGTGATGCGCGATCCTCTCGAACCCGGCGCGCGCGGCCATCGTTTCAAGCTCGGCCGGTGTCAGCCAGGGCTGCGGCCAGGGGCCGAAATCGCGCCGCAGCAGGCCGGCAAGCGCAGCCCCTTCACCCGGTGTCAGCGGCCCCGGTTGCAACAGAATGTCGGCCAGGACGAGGAGACCGCCGGGCGCCAAGGCCCCTGCCACAGAGGCGAGGAAGGCGGCGCGGTCAGAGAAATGGAACGCGGCCTCGAGGCAGATCGCGCGGTCCAGGCTTTGCGCCGAGAAGGGCAGGGCGGTTGCGTCCGCCTGCACGCAATCGGCAAGATCCGAGGGGCAGAGTTGCAGTTGCACAGGGTCGATATTCACCCCGAAGAGCGCCCGGGACCGCACCCGCGCGGCAATGGCGCGCAGCGTCCCGCCAAGCCCGCAGGCGATGTCGGCGATGCGCTGGCCGTCGCGCAGATCGGCCAGGTCGAGCACCATTGCCGTCATCCTGTCCTGCGCCGCGCGCCAGTCCTCGGCCGTGATCCGCGCCGGCGGAGAGGGCCACAAGCCCAGGTGCATGTGACCCGATCCTTGCCCGGCGCGCGCCTCGGCGATCAGCGGGACGACATAGGGCAGGGCGGGATCACCCCCAGCAGTGGACATGATCGCCAGACCTCGATCGCGCCATGAAGGTGCAGGCCGTCCAGCGCGTCCGCGGCCCCTCGACCGGGGTCACGCGATGCAGGTAGCCGCCCGAGTTCACCGCGATCAGGTCGCCCGGCGCCAGCCGGATCGAGACCTTTTCCACCCCGTCGACCGAGGGCGGAGGGGTCGGTCCGTCGACATTGCGGAACCGGTCGGCATGGTCTGCGGCGGTCAGGTTGAAGAACTCCAGCGCGCCGCCCGCCTCGGCGCGGCTGAAGGCCAGGACGAAGGAAAAGATCGACTGTTCGATCAGCGTGGCAAGGTGGCGGTAGGACGGACGCAGCGCGCTTTCATTGTCGAAATGCGGCGGGATGAAACCGCCCGTGCCATGGCCGCGAATGGTGGTAAAATGATACCGTGAGCCGGGTTGCGGGCCGGGAGCCGCGCCATAGGCCGGCCCGTCGTCCAGCGCGG
>NZ_JAGTUU010000012.1 GCF_018224955.1 Thetidibacter halocola | reverse complement strand
TCACGGCACAGCTCGGCGGCAGGCACACCGCCCTCCACCTGGCGCAGCACACCCATGATCTGGGCTTCTGTGAAACGTGTCTTCTTCATTGGAAGCTCCTCAGTCATCCTGCCGAGAAAATTCCACGTCCGCATCCCCCTAAGATCGGGGAGGATTACCCGGTCGCTCTTCAAATGGCGGGCACATGATATGGCCGATCCACAGCAATAGAGAACTGCCGCTTAACCTGCAAATCGATCATAGCCAAGTTTTCTGTCAGTGTCGGCGCTGAGTCAAAGCAGCCGTTGACGCTGCGACCTGTTTATTGGTCCCGAGCCTAAGGATGCTCGTCGGCGGCTCGATCAGGTCTTCCCGGCATCGGCAGAACAACGGGAGGGTTCAAGACGAACTGGCGGTCGGCGACAATGTAGTTGTTCGCATGCAGCCGGGCAATCGGCTGGTAAGCGTCCGGAAGGACATACCGGCCCGAGGCGTCGAGACACGTGTCGCGGACGCTCATGTGGACGACTTCGCCCAGCACGATCGAGCGCGACTCGTATCGGATGATCTGCGTGACGCGGCATTCCATGGCGCAGGGGCTTTCGACGATTGAGGCGGGGGCCACGACCCGGGACTCCTTCCACATGAGTCCCGCCGCTTCGATCTCGTCGATCTCGGGCGGGTAGTGCAGACCGCACACGACCATGGCCTCGGCGATGGCCATGTCGACCATGTTGACCACGAACTCGCCTGTCGCGTCGAGATTGGCCATCGTGTCCTTGACCGCCCCGTCCGGCCGGTTCTGGATGCCGAGGATAAGGATCGGCGGCGTCTGCGAGAAGACGTTGAAGAAGCTCATCGGCGCCGCATTGCGGATGCCGTTTCCATCGACGGTCGAGACCAGCGCAATGGGCCTCGGGGCGACGAAACCGCATAGCAGCCTGTAGCGATCCTCGGCCGGTATCGTCGTGAAATCGAACTCCACGTCAGGGCGCTCCGCGTCCAGGGTTCATTCTGAGCGACGACCAGAAGCTGTCGGGCTCGATCAGCAGGTCGCGCAAGCCGCTGCGCTCCAGCATTAGGTCGGCCTCGCGCTGCGCTGCGTCCAGTACCTTGCCCTCGTCGACGCTCACGACCTCGCGCGCCCGCAGGCGCACCTTGCCGTCCACGATAACCGTGTGAACGTCATTCCCGTTGGCGAAGTTCACCACATGCGAGACGTGCATGTTGGCGGGGTAAAGGTGCGGCCGCCGCATGTCGACAAGCGTCAGGTCTGCCTTCTTGCCGACCTCGATGGACCCGATGTCGTCCTCCATCCCAAGCGCGCGGGCGCCGTCGATGGTGCACATCTCGAGCACCTTGCCCGGCGGCAGCCAGCTGGGATCGCGGTGGTGGCGACGGTGATAGTGCATGCATTGCTGCATGTGCCGGAACATGTCGCCCGAGCGGTCCGGCGCCGTCGCGTCCGATCCGATGGCCACGACGACACCTGCCTGCATCAGTTCGGTCGCCGGGCAGCGGTCGAAGATCGAGGCGATGGCGCTGGGGTTGTGGGCGATCTTGGTGCCGGTCGCGGCGCAGATCTCGATCTCTTCCTCGGTCAGCCCGGTCGAATGCGACAGCAGCGCCTCGGGGCCGAGAATGCCCATCTCCTGCGCATACTTGACCGAGCCGCGGCGGTGACCGTCCTGAGTGAAAACGACGCCGTGCTCGCGCGCCTTGCTCGAGACCACCTTCGCCTGCCGCCGCGCCTCTTCGAGGTTGGCCTCGCCCAGGTCCTCGACATGTTCTGCCCTCAGAGTCGGCGTCAGCAGGCAGAAATTGATCCGCCGGCCAAGGCTGCCATGGCGCCGCTTGATCAGGTCCAGCGAGGTCGCAAGCTGGCGGTCGAAGTCGACGGAAAAAGTTTCCTTCGTCTCGCCGGTCCACCGGGCATAGGTCAGCGGATGCGGCGGGCGTGTCGTGCCGACGGCCACGACCGACCGTGTCCCGACCTCGGCTACCCCATCGCAATGGGCGTCGCCGTAGTCGGGATCGTCCGTGCGCATGATCGAGTCCCCGCCACCCAGCAGCGAGATGCCAGTCGTCACGCCGAAGCGCAGCCGCTCGACCGCCGCCAACTGGGCCTCGGCGAACCAGAAATCGGGGGTCGAGGCAACCGTGTAGGCTTGCAGGCAGGCGTCGAACCACGCCGCCGAGTCGCCGCTGGCCATTGTCTTGATCAGACCGTGCCCGGCATGGGCGTGCACGTCGATGAGCCCCGGCAGGACGACCATGTCGCGCCCGTCGATGATCTCGGGGGCGGAATGGCGCGCGCGGATCTCGTCCGTCGGGCCGATGTCCGAGATGCGGTCGCCCTGCACCGCGATGGCGGCGTCATGCAGGACGCGCCGTTCGGGGTCCACGGTGACGACGACGGCGTTCGTCACGATCAGGTCTGCCATGTTCGATGTCCTCCGAGAGTCAGGCTGCGGGAGCCGCAAGATGGTCAAGTGTCGGAATGAGCGAGATGAGTTCCCGCGTGTAAGCGTCCTGCGGCGCGTCGAAGAGCGCTTCGGCATCGCCAAGCTCCACGATCCGGCCGTTCTTCATGACGGCGACGCGGTCGCACATCTGGCGGACGACAGACAGGTCGTGGCTGATGAACAGGATGGTCAGGCCGGTCCGGTCCCTGAGATCCTTCAGAAGGTTCAGAACCCGTGCCTGGACCGAGACGTCCAGCGCAGAGGTCGGTTCGTCGCAGATCAGCAGTTGGGGGCGGCTGGCCAGCGCCCGCGCGATCGAAACCCTCTGGCGCTGACCGCCCGAAAAGGCGTGCGGAAACCGCGAGGCGGCGTCGACCGGCAGGCCAACCGCCTGCAAGAGCAACTTCGCATCTTCGGTCGCGCTGCGGCCCCGGTCGGCCAGCCCGAAGAAGTCGATCGGCTCCTGGATCGCGGGGCCGACGCGCATCCGGGTGTTGAGCGACGAATAGGGGTCCTGGAAGATCATCTGGACCGCCCGGTGCATGGCTTTCGACCGACGCTCGCCCAGGCTTTGGCCGTCAAAGGCCATGCTGCCCTTCGTCGGCTTGATCAGCCCGGCGATGCATCCCGCAAGCGTGGACTTACCGCTTCCGGATTCTCCGACGATGCCGAATATCTCGCCCCGGCGCACCGAGAACGACGCCCCATCCAGCGCCTTGAACGGCTCGCCCCGTCCGAATAGGCGACCCGCGCCGTAGACGACGGACAGGTCCTCGACCCGCAGCAGATCGTCCGTGCCCGCCGGGCCGGTATCACGTTTTGCGTCGCCAAGAACCTTGGTCTGCGCTTCGCTTTCCGCCTGGTCGTGATCTCCCGGAACCGGGAAACGCGGCAGCCTGCGGTCCATGCGAGGGACCGCACCGATCAGGGCGCGGGCGTAGGGGGCGCGCGGCTGGGACAGGACCTCGCGCGTCGGGCCGCTCTCGACCATTTCGCCGTTCTGCATGATCGTGACCGTGTCGGCGATCTGCGCCACCACGCCCATGTTGTGCGTGACCAGCAGGACGCCGAGTTTCCGCTCGCTGGCGAGTTTCCGAAGCAACTCGAGGATGGTTGCCTGCACCGACACGTCCAGCGCGGTAGTCGGCTCGTCCGCGACCAGCAGATCCGGGTCGCAACTGAGCGCGGCGGCGATGACCACTCGTTGCCGCTGACCGCCGGACAGTTGGTGCGGGAAGTGTTTCAGCCTGCGCTCGGGATCGGGGATTTCCACCGCACGGAGCAGTTCGAGCGCCCGCGCCCTCGCTTTCCCCCGGTCCAGCCCGAGGTGAAACCGAAGCGTTTCGGACAACTGGCTTTCCACGGTGAACAGCGGGTTCAGGCTGGTCATCGGGTCCTGGAAGATCGCGCCAATGTCGCGGCCCTGTCTGATGCCCTGGGCCCGCCCCGTCGTGATGTCCACCGCCTTGCCGGCGACCGAAATCGACCCTGCCGCGATGCGACCCGGCCGGTCGAGAAGCCCCATGATGGCATTCCCGACGGTCGATTTTCCCGCTCCGGATTCTCCGACAAGCGCATGGATCTCGCCCGGCGCGATGTGGAGCGAAAGGTCCTTCACCGCGACGAATGAGTCGCTGTCGGGCAGCGGATATTCGACGCGAAGGTTGCGGATATCGAGGGCCGGGACAGACGCGGTCATTTGCTCCCCCGCAACTTCGGATTGAAGCGGTCGCGCAGCCAGTCTCCGGTTATGTTCGTTGCCAGCACCAGCGACACCAGCGTGACGGCAGGGAAGACGGTGATCCACCAGATTCCCGAGAAGGCATATTCGTTGCCGATCCGGATCAGCGTGCCGAGCGAGGGGTAATCCGGCGGCATCCCGACGCCAAGGAATGACAGCGTCGCCTCTGTCAGGACCGCAGCGGCGAGATTGATCGTCGAGATAACGAGGATCGGTCCGATCACGTTTGGCAGAATGTGCCGGAACAGGATCGACGGCATCGGCAGCCCCATGATCCGCACAGCCCGGACATAGTCGCGCGATGCCTCGACCATGGTGGCGGCACGGACCGTCCGCGCGTACTGGACCCACTCGTTGATGCCTATGGCGGCGATTAGGATGATGGGCGCCCAGAACACGCTGTCTGCGTCGGGAATGACAGCCCGGGCAATCCCGGCCACCAGCAGCGCCAGAAGGATTGTCGGAAGACTGAGAAAGACATCCGCGATCCGCATGACAAGCGCGTCGACCCATCCCCCAAGGTAACCGGCCAGAAGCCCGAGCGAGACCCCGATCGTCGCCGCAAGCAGGACCGCGCCGGCGCCGATCAGGATCGAGATGCGCGCGCCGTAAAGGATCGCCGACAGCAGGTCGCGTCCCTGGTTGTCTGTGCCCAGCAGGTATCGCGGGTCCCCGCCTTCGAGCCATGACGGCGGCAATTCGGCATCGATCAAGTTGAAGCTGGCGTTATCGGTCGGGTCGACCGGCGAGATCAACGGAGACAGGATCGCCGCGAGGATGATCGCAAGGCCCACAAGTGCCGCCGCCATGACATAGGGCGGCATCGGCAGACGCTTGCGGCGGATCGTTCCGGTCTTCATGCCGCCCTCGCGCGCAGACGGGGGTCGACGACCACGTAAAGCAGGTCGACGATGGTGTTGATCGTCACGAAGACGAGGCCAACCAGCAGTAGGTAGGACGTCATGACGGGGATATCCACGAAGATCACCGCCTGCATGAAGAGCAGGCCAAGACCCGGCCACTGGAACACGGTCTCGGTCACGATGGCAAAGGCGATCAGCGATCCCACCTGGAGACCCGTCACCGTGATGACCGGCAGCAGCGCGTTCCGGAGCGCAAGGCGGAAGATGATGTAGCGTTCGGGCAGCCCGCGAGCCCGGGCGAACCGGATGTAGTCGGTCGAGAGGATATCGATCATCTCGGACCTGACGAGGCGCATGATGAGTGTCAGGGAATAGAGTGCCAGCGTGATCCCGGGCAGGATCAGCGCCTTTATCCCGCTCCAAGTCAGGAAACCGGTTGTCCACCAGCCAAGGTCGACGGTCTGCCCCCGTCCAAAGGAGGGCAGAAGGCGAAAGCTGACGGCGAATACGAGGATCAGCAGGATGCCCGTCACGAAGGTCGGCACCGAGATGCCCACCAGGGAAACGCCCTGAATCGCCCGCGACAGCACGCCGTTCGGATGCAGCGCGGAATAGACCCCTAGCGGGATGCCGATCAGCAGCGACAGGGTCGTGGCGATCAGCACCAGTTCAAGCGTCGCCGGCGCCTTTTCCGCGATCAGCGTCGCAACCTCGCGCTGGTTGCGGAAACTCATGCCGAGATCGCCTTGGACGACTCGCCCGATGAACCGCGCATACTGAACATAGACCGGCTGATCGAGGCCTAGCCGCGCGCGCAGCTCTTCCTTTTCCTCGACCGAGGCGTCCTCTCGCGACATCAGCTGGACGGGATCGCCGACGAAACGGAACATGAGGAAGGCGATCGCGGTCACGGTCAGCATGACCGTGATGGCCTGAATGAGCCTGGAGATCAGGATTCCGACCATTGGACCGCCTTCCCCTTTGTCAGGTCAGTTGACGTTGGCGAACCAGAGGCGGACGTATTCGTCCGGGAACTGGGGAACCGCGACACCGTCGCGGATCGCCCAGGCGACCGGCTGCTGGTGCAGCGGCAGGAAATACGCCTTGTCCCGCGCGATGGTCAGCGCCTCTGTCAGCATCGCGCGGCGCTTGTCCTCGTCCAGTTCGACGGCGGCAAGCTGGTTCAGCTCGTCGATGCGCGGGTCGCTGAGGCCGTTGGGGTTGTTGCCGCCGCTGTTGCCGTCACGCGTGGCGAGAATGGCGCGCAAGACGCTGAACCCGTCCATCGCTGGCAGCGTCGCCCAGCCCAGCATGTAGGCGTCGGTCTCGCCCTTGTCGACCTTGGGGAAATAGGTCGAACGGCTCTCGGTGTTCAGGTCGACGGTAAGGCCGATCCGCTCCCAGAACGCCTTGACCGCCACGCAGATCTGTTCGTCGTTGATGTAGCGGTCATTCGGGCAATCGAGCTTTGTGCTGAAACCATCGGCAAAGCCTGCCTCAGCCAGCAGCGCCTTGGCGCCTTTGGGATCGTAGGGCAGCGGCACGTCCGCCTCGGCCGAGTAGCCCGGAACGGGCGGCGCGACGAGGATGCCGACGGTCCGCGACTTGCCGCGCATGATCTTGTCGCGCAGGCTGTCGTGGTCGATCGCGTGCCAGAGCGCCTTGCGCACCCGCTCGTCCTTGAGCGGGTTGGGCTGGCCGGGCATGGCGTGCAGTTCGTCGCGGTAGTTGAAGCCCAGGAAGATCAGCCGCAGCGCGGGTTCCTGGATCACGCT
This sequence comes from Thetidibacter halocola, assembly GCF_018224955.1. GTDB lineage: Bacteria > Pseudomonadota > Alphaproteobacteria > Rhodobacterales > Rhodobacteraceae > Thetidibacter > Thetidibacter halocola. The sequence continues at coordinate 79,845 of NZ_JAGTUU010000012.1, read as the reverse complement.
GAAACCGTCCGACGCCTCGAGCCGGGCAATGTCCTGCAGCGGAACCGGCGCGATCATGTCCAACTCGCCGGACAGCAGCGCGGCGACGCGGGTCGCGTCGGAGGTGATCGGCCGGAACTCGATCGAGGTGAGGTTGTGTTTCGGCGTGTCCCACCAGTTCGGGTTGGCGGACATGATCGTGCCCACGTCCGGCTGGTAGCTGTCCAGTACGAAGGGACCGGTGCCGTTGGCATTGGTCGAGGCAAAGGATGTCACGCCGGTGGTGATATTGCCCGGGAGAACCGCGTCGTTCTCTTCCAGCCATTCCTTGTCCATGATGAAGATGCCGGACAGGTCGTTCAGCAGCAGCGGATAGGGACCCGCCATCAGGAAATCGACGGTCATGTCGTCGACCTTCTCGATCCCGGTCACGGTGCTGAGGTTGCCGCGCGCCCGCGCGTCCGGGTGCAGCAGGCGCTCGATGGAGGTTACGACATCGTCGGCGTTGAACGCGTTGCCGTTGTGGAACGTCACTCCCTCGCGCAGCGTGAACCGCCACCGGGTCGGCTCGACGATTTCCCAGGACGTTGCCAGGGCCGGTTCGATGGACAGCGTCTCGGACCTGCGCACGAGCGGCTCGTAGACGTGATGAATGACACTGGCAGTGAAGCTCTCGGTGTGCGCGTAGGGATCGAAGGTGACGATATCCCCTTGCGAAGACCAGCGCAGCACTTCTGCGGACAAGGGCGCTGCCACGGTCGCCATCATGAGCGCCGTGCAGGTCAGTCTGAAATTCCTAAACATTTGCGACTTCCTCGCTGTTGGACCCTGTCTGGACCCGGTCACGCCCGGCGGTCTGTGCGATCGAGGCCGCTTCTGGAGGCGCGATCCGTTTCTCCGGGCGGGCGTCTTGGAGCTCCGCCCCGAAACATCCGGACATCAGGGTTTCAGGGAACCACACGGTTCCGAAATCTGGCAACATCATCGACAATCAAAAATTCTACACTTTGTATAACCTGCGGTTATTCTGAGCGCGAAACAGGCGGGGTTTTGGCGCCGATGCTCAATCTACGGCAACTTGAGATATTTCGTGAAGTCATGCGGACACGAACGACCATCGGCGCGGCGAAGGCACTGACGATCTCGCAGCCCGCGGTCAGCAACGCGATCCGGCAGATGGAATCGCAGGTCGGCATGACGCTCTTCGAGCGAACCGGAAACCGGCTTGTCCCGACCCCCGAGGCCGAGGAGATCTTTCGCGGCTCGGAGGCCGTGTTCAGTCTCTACCATGCCTTCAGTCACAGGATCGAAGGGCTTCGCCGCCGCGAAGTCGGGGAATTGCGCATCCTGGCGACGCCCCCGATTGCGAATGCCATCCTGCCAGGCGCCTTGCGATCGTTCCTGGGGAACCGCCCGGATGTCAGGATCAGCATCGACACGCGACGCGTCGACGGTGTAATCGAAGGGGTCGAAACACGGATGGCCGACATCGGTCTCGCGGTGATGCCCCCCGAGCGTGACTATATCGACGCGATCCATGTCGCGACCGGGCAAATGGTCTGCGCATTTCCGCCCGGGCACCCGCTGGAAGACAAACTCGCGGTGACCGTAGACGATCTGCGAAAATACGCGCTCGTGGTCTACGAGCCCAAGAGCCGTTTCAACCTGATGCTTCAACGATCGTATTTCTCGGCAGATCTTCACCGGAACATCGTGGCCGAAGTCCGCTACAGCAGCCTTGGGTGCCTGTTGGCCGAAGCCGGGATCGGTGTCACGATCGTGGATTCCTTCACCGGCATGTCCGGCGACCGCTATCGGCTCTCGTATCGTCCGCTTTACCCTAGGCAAGAGATCAAGGCCTATGCCATGGTCCTGCGGGGAGAGAAACCGAAACGCCTGGTTTCGGCCTTCCTCGACGAGATGGCCAAGCTGGACTGGGACGAAGACCCACGAGAGCAGTCGAGTTGACAGACCGCCTTCTGAGCGGGTGGCTGGGCTGACGCGGACACCACATTAGGTGCAACGGCCCGTTCCTCGTCAGCCTTGCAGTTTTCTCGCCCGGCCGTATCGCATGGGGGCCTGCTCCAATCGGCCAGCGCGGCGTCGCGTGGCCCGGAGAAATCGAGCCGTGCGACGCAGGGGATGACGCTGCCGCAGCGGTCTGCATGAACCATCCCGCTAGCGACGAGCGAATAGTCTAAGGCCACTCGATCGGGGCAGGCCAAGGCCGGCGCCAAGCGTGGCGAAGCAGTGCAATCGTTCAGACTACAAGAACTAATACTTGTTCAACGATACGTTGTCGGCCACGCTTTCAAAGCGCAGGACCCTTCAGAGCGATGTTATTGTCACATTTTTAGGAGAAAATCATGGCGATCATCATTGGCACGTTTCAGGCTGACAATGGCATTCTCAACCCTCAACTGGAAGGGACAGCATCCGCTGATTTCATCGCTGCCTTCGACGGTGATGACCTTCTTCTGGGCCTCGCCGGCGCCGATACGCTGGACGGTGGTCTTGGCGCGGACACGATGATCGGCGGTTTCGGCAACGATTTCTACCTCGTGGACGATGAGGGCGACCGGATCGTGGAAGACGCGGCAGCCGGCAACGACACGATCCGATCCACCGTCGATTTCGCGCTGTGGCGGTATGGCCAGAATGTCGAACATCTCGTGCTGCTTGGTGCGGTTGGACTGGTGGGCGTCGGAAATGCGCTCGACAATTCGATCACCGGCACGGCGGGCGATGACTGGCTGAACGGAGGCGCAGGCGACGATCTTCTGATTGGCGGCGGCGGCGCCGATGTGTTCGCGGATTCAGCGGGCGCCGACACGATGCGGGGAGGCTGGGGTTCGGATACCTATTACATCGACGATGTCGGCGACGTGATAGAAGAGGCCTACGGACAGGGCCACGACGTCGTAATCGCCTCTGTCAGCTACGAGATGCGGCGCGACGGCCAGCACGTCGAGGACCTGATCCTCGTCGGACGCGATGACCTGACCGCGACCGGCAACGGCAAAGGCAATCTTATCAGCGGCAATGCCGGCAACAACCTCCTGGACGGTGCCTGGGGCGACGACACGCTGATCGGCGGCAAGGGGAATGACACCTATATCGGCGGTCGTGGCGACGATCTCTTCGTGATCCAGCAGGTCGGAGACCGGGTGGTCGAGGCCGATGGAGAAGGGGTGGACACGATCGAGACGCGGGTCAGCTACGCCATGCGCCGCGACAGCGACTTTACCGAGAACCTCGTGCTCAAAGGTCGGGACGATATCGACGGAACGGGAAACCGGCAGGACAACCTCATCATTGGAAACGATGGCGACAACCGTCTAAACGGCGCTTGGGGCAATGACACGCTGATCGGCGGCAACGGACGCGACATCTTCATCGACGACGCCGGCAGCGACTCGATGGTCGGCGGTTCGGGCAACGACCTTTTCTATGTCGACGATGCTGCGGACGTGGTGCGCGAAGAGGCGGGCGAAGGCGACGACACCGTGCGCGCCAGCGTGGATTACACGATGTGGCGTGACAGCCAGAACACCGAGCATCTTGTCCTGACCGGCGACGGCGATCTGACCGGGATCGGCAACCGTTCGGACAATACGCTGCTGGGGAATGCCGGGAACAACCGGCTCGATGGGATGCAGGGCGACGACACGCTGACCGGGGGCATGGGAACCGACACGCTGTTGGGCGGGGCGGGCAACGACCTGCTGGACGGCGAGATGGCGGACTTCGACGGTCGGCAGTTCATCAGCGGCGGCGGCGCGGAGGGCAGTTTTGGCATCTACAATTACAGCAATATCCGGATGGCGCTGTATTTCGTGAATTTCGATGGCTCCTTGCTGCTCTACGGCCTTCTCAATCCGGGGGCCGGCGGCGTTCAGGGCACATTTTCCGATCACAACTGGGTGCTTTACGACGCGGATCGCGGCACTCCGGTTCATTACCTGGGCAACAGCGCCTTCGGCGGGCGGTTCGATTTCACCGGCGATGCCGACCTCTTCGAGGGCGGTTGGGGCGACGACACGTTCCTCGGCGGCGCGGGTGCCGACACGATGATCGGTGGAGCCGGTTTCGACACGGTCGACTATGCCGCCTGGACGCAGGCGATGACGATCCGCCTCGATGGCGACATGAGCGTCGGTTCGGCTTTCCCACGCCAGACCCTGCAGGGCATCGAGCATGTCATTGCAGGCAGCGGCAACGACTCGATCACCGGTAGTGCCGGTGGCGACCTGATCGAGGCGCGAAACGGCGATGACCGCCTAATGGGCACCACGGGCAACGACACGCTGGATGGCGGAAACGGCACCGACACGGTGGTCTACGACGCGCCGATTTCCGAGTTCCGCGGCACCCTGCTGGACCCGGTCGGCGGCGCTCGGGCCATTTCGCTGGAGCACCGGCCGCCATCGGGGCCGGGCTATGGCACCGACACCCTGATCGGGGTCGAGGTCGGGATCTTCGACGGTGTGACCATCAGGCTCGACGGCACCAACAACGCGCCGATCCTGGGCGATGACACGATCACGACGGACGAGGACAGTTTCGTCGCGTTCCTGAACCTTCTGGACCTGAACGATCTCGACCCGGACAGCTACCTACCTGTCACAGGCGACATGCCTTTGCCCACGACGACCTACGACGACACCAGCAGCATCGGCAGCGTCTTTGTCGGAAACCTCCTGAATCCGCCGGGTTACGACCCGTCGGGCCAATTCGAGTATCTGGCTGAGGGAGAGACCGCCATCGACACCTTCACATATACGGTCAATGACGGACGCGGCGGTGTCACGACCGCCACCGTGACCGTCATCATCGAGGGCAGGAATGACCTGGACACACCGGTGACCGACACGATCGCCGCGCCGGTACAGCGCGACGACACCCTGTTCTGGGACGAGGCGACCGGCCGTTTCATCCAGATGCGCCAGCAGTTCCGCATCGACGATTTTGCCGTGCTTGTCGGAGCCAACGACCTTGGCGACGGCGGCGACGAAAACAACATGACCTTCTTCGAGAGTATCGGCGGCACGGCGCTGCCGATCGGAGAGGGCTTTGGGCGCACGGCGCTTGGCGCGTCCTTTGGCATGCAGAATGGCGACCTGGTCTGGACGGTGGACAAGGATTTCGGAACGGCACGACGCAGCACGGCGCTGGCCGACGATCAGGTCCTCTACGGGTATCGCGGTGGCGACGGCCTGACTGCGGCCGCGCGCGTCGACATGGATGTGGACTACCGGACGAAAATCGTGGCCGATCCGGTCGCGATCCCGGCCATTGCGGGATTGCGTGGCGGAGACGGCGCGGACGGAGAGCCGGGTGGAACCACCAACAGCCTGCTGTACAACGGTGCAGACGGTGCGGATGGCACGGCGGCCGTCGCCCGTGCAATCCGTAACATCGACACGAACGGCAGCGCCAACGACGACATCATCTTCGGTGTCGACAATGTGACGGCTGGCACCGGCGGTCGCGGCGGAGACGGCGGCGACGGGGCGGCCACCGTGATTGTCACGCCGGGAGGGCTGGGTGGGACATTCGGCACAGGCGGCGTCGTCCTTGGCGGCGATGGCGGCGACGGAGGCATGGGCGGCAAGGGTGAGTCGCTGCGCGTCAGGCTCTTCGGCAACGATGGCGACGACCTGATCTTCGGCGGGCTTGGCGGCAAGGGCGGGGTCACGGGCGTGGCCGGTACCAACGGCCAGGACGGCGCCGATTACGATGCGGCCCAGCAAGGTGGCACGGGTGGCAGCCCCGGACAGGGCGGTTCCGGCGGCGACGCGCTTTACCTGATCGACGGCGGCACCGGGAACGACGTCATCGTCGCGGGAAAACTGCAGGATTACTTCGGCAGCGGCGTATCGCGATACGAACTCCGCGGAGGTGCCGGCAACGACACCATCTTCATGCAGACCGCGGATTTCGACGGCAACCGGCCGAACAGCCGCTACCTTGTCTACGGAGACGACGGCGACGACATGATCGTGGCCGAGGTCGATGCTCCTGCAGGGTTCCTGTTTCCGGGTCAGCAAAGAACCCTCATGGACAATCATCGCACCATCGACGGCGGTGCAGGCTGGGATACATTTGTCTTCTGCGATGACGTGGCTTCTTCGCTGACCAACATCTCGAATGTCGAGGAACTGGTCATGTCGAACGGCACTTTCAGTGGCCTGACCTATCAGGTCACCGCCGCGCAACTTGCCGCAATCTCGGGTGGAAATGCCCTGCGCCTCAGCGGCGAAACCGGGCTCAAGGTCTTCCAGCTTGAGGAAACGACCGGTTGGTCGCGCGACAACGTTGTCGCCGGTATCGGTGGCGAGTTTTACCATCAATGGCGCTATGCGCCGACGGACTTCGTCTTGCAGGTCCAGATCGATCTGAACGACATTGACCACTACTTTCGCGTTTCGGTCGGCTGGAACGATTTCGGCTAGGCTGCGAACCTGGCGGAATGGAGAGGCTTTGAGACGGTGCTGCAATGATGACCTGAACACGGTCCAATCAGGTGGCCGCTTTTTAAAGACTACTGGCAATGGACCGCCGGAACATTTTGGAAGCGACCACTTTCCTCCTGAACATTGCTGGCGGAAGCATCCTTTTGGGGGGATTTAGTCCTGCGCGGCTCTCTTGACGCTCATAACCGACAAATGAATGTCCAGTGGTAGTTCAGCACAACCAAAGGTCGGGTTTATGCTGCTCTCCCCTCGCGGCAGCGCACTGTGCCGATCTTGCGGTGTCGAAGCACAAGCTGATGGAAGGGCATTTCTGGTAGAGGCAACCATTATCCGCGTTGATCTCGGAAAGAACTCGTTTCAGGTACACGGTGCCCATGCCGACGGGTCGGGATAGAGTCAGAGAAGCTGCCGCGACTCCAGTTGGGTCGTTTCGCTACCAGTCGCGACTGAACCGAATGACCGCTCAAATAATAAATATAACCAAATAAAACAATGATTTGGCGGCAGAGAACGTTCGACGTCAGGCCCCCCTCCGCCATTATACCTGTTTCGAACACGGACAGGCTACCCGTCGTGGCGCGGAAATAGTCGTGTTTTCAAAGGGCTTTGCCTTCCCCATGCGAACCTCTGAGACTGTGTGGCAGGTCCGGTCCGGGCTCTGAACGGCTCACCCCTTTGCTGGCTGGTCGGAACTGCGCCTGCGGGACTGCCTCGACCTGCCGCACATCGCCCGGGCGCCCCGCCATGGCGTGCGCAACTTGCTGGATGCCGCCGCATGGCGGATCGGGGGCAGTTGTTCCCCTTGGTCGAAACGGAAGGCTTCGAGCTGATCCGCTACTCCGTCAAGCGCGAGGGAACCATCGGATTTCAGGGGCTGATCGGCTTGTCCGGTGCCGTGGCCAAGGGGCTTTGCGTCTGTCCGATACCGCTGCGTGACATGCCGCTGGGCAGCCTGCTGCTGGGCCAGATGCGCGGCCGGGGTCTGTCCGTCGCCACCTCGCGGCTCGGCGACCCGGTCTCGGTGGCGCTGGCCTCTCGGGTGCAATGACAGGGGCCCTGCCTCGCGCGGGCTGCATCGACTGCATCGAACGACCCGGGCCAGTCGACGCAAGACCGTGGCGAGGCACAAAGGCCGGTGCCGTTGCCGGGTGCGGATTGCATCACTGGCAAAGGCCGGACGATTCACCTGATATGGCACAGGCGAGGTCGACAAGGAGAGATATTTAAAGGTTAAACAAAAAAAATGGACTCAATCAGATCGGTATGCAACGGTATCCAGAAGTAAGTCGGTCAGGGCCGTCTGCCTCCTGGCTCCGACGAGTTCCTTTTTGCGCATCATCTGGCGAGCAATTCGTCCAATTCCCGTCGAAGAGGAACCTTCCATGGCCATTACTAACACCTCTTTGACATTTGAAACCGAAGGCCAATCGCTCTGGGGGCCGGGCGCGGCGATCAACCTGTATGTCGATACCGGATCGACCCTGATCTACGACCCGGACGAAGTGGCCAAGTATTTCGGCATCGATCTCTGGATCATCGAAGCCGGGTTCACGGCCTATCTCGACATGAAATTTGGCCTGCTGGCCTGGGCCAATCTGGGCCGCTCCGGGTCTTGGGACGCGTCCTATGAAATCGATGTCTTCGTCAACCATCCCAACGCCATCCTTGGCGGCGACGCGATGGTCTTCGACTTTTCGAACTACGACATCCTGGCCGCCGAAATCGAAAGCCTGGGGTTCGGTGCGGGCGATGACGGGATCGGAGCCGGCCTGAAGCTGATCCTCGGGCTCGAGGCCGGTGTGCGCGATATCTATGTCGACTGGCCCTGGCCTGCGGGCGACGACAATTTCGGCGGGTTCAAGCTGATCGACATCGATCACGAGATCGATCTCATCAAGGTCAATCTCAAGCTGCCGGAACTCGAGATAGAACTGACCGAAGGCGTCAAGCTGACGGCCCGTCTGCCGCAGGGCGCGGATACCGAGGGCGAAAGCGAGCACTCCGGCCTTGTGTCGGGCGAGGGGACGTCGGACACGAACTTCCTTGAGCTGTCGGCGGACCTGGACGAGCTGCTGCTGAAACTGCTGGGCAAGATTCCCGAACCGACCACGCAGGCCGTCGTCAAGTTCCTGGGCGAGACCGTCTTTGCCGAACATGAGTACGACCTGGGCGACTATGTCTCGTTCATTCCGAACGGCAAGATCGGGCTCGAATTCACCTTTGTCGATGTCGAGCTGACCGCCGGCCTGGCGTTGACCGAGCAGGTCGACCTCGACATCCGGCCGCTGGACATCCCCGGCGGCCTGACCGAGGCAGAGCGGCTGAACCTTGCGGATATCGACATCCTCCTGGTGTCGGACAACGGCACGCCCGACAACCCGTTCGACGACATCAGCACCAGCGGCAAGCTGGGCAGCGTGCTGACCTTGCCGGCGCCCCGCACCGTCTTTGACAGCCAGGGGCGCGATACCGGCGCCGTGCCGAGTTTCGGCACCGCCACGGTTTCGGCGGAATACTCGATCGCCCGCGCCAAGTTCGAACATGAAATCGGGCTGGCGCTGACCTTCGGGATCGAAATCAACATCCTCAAAGGCGCGCTCAATGGGTCCTGGGTGCCGTCCTTCCTCGAGGTGGAGTTCGGCCCGCTGCTGAAGATCGAGTTCCCCGACGAGGAAGATGGCGGCTGGGAAATCGGGCTTGGCAAGCTGTTCGATCACGGCTTCGAGGTCGACGGTTCGGTATTCAACACCGAAACGGCGGATTACGAGGTGTTCTTCGTCCAGCCCGAGATCGCGCCGACCGACTGGAATCCCAACCTGCCCGGCGCCGAAGAGGCGATCTACGGCTATTTCGATGCGATCTTCGAGCAGCAGGAAAAGACCTTCGAGGAGTTTTCCGACGCCAGCTTCCAGAACCAGCCCGGCAGCCCGCCGCCGGTGGGCGTTCTGGATTACCGGAACGCCTCGGTCTATCCGACGAAGATCTTCTTTGCCTGGACCGGTGCCTTCAATACCGAGGTCTATGTCAACGAGACCAACGGCAGCGTCATCATGGCCGATATCGCCGTGCCGGCCACGGGCGGCGGCCTGGTCAAGGACAACCTGCGCGTCATGGCCGGGAACCGGATCGGTTTCGCGGAATGGGGCCAGTTCGACAGCCCGTTCGCGGTGCTCTACGACCAGGCCTATTATTCCGGCTACACGTCTTCGCTAACCTACGAATACTTTGGCAAGACGCTGGTCAGCCACGGCCCGACCAACGTGCAGGGCGAGGACCTGGGCGACGTTCTGGCGCTCTACAAGGGCGGCACCTATTACGATGGCGGCGCGAACCTGAACGGGCAGCACGACGTCTTTGTGGCGAATTTCGCGGCCTACTACCCGAACACGGCGATCGAATGGGACCTGGCGGCGGCGCTGAACGCGGGCACCGGCGTGACGCTGGCCGGCGAGGTCGACGTCTACAATGTCGAGGCGATGGCGATCATCACCGGCTACGCCGACGACTTCATCGTCGCCGCGGCAAAGTCCGACGTGATCTTCACCGGTGCCGGAAACGACATCGTCAAGAACCGCTACTACGTGATCGACAACGGCGTGACGATCACGGACACGTCGGACGACTACATCTCTCTCGGGGTCGGCGATGACACGGCCCTGATGGAACTGGGCAACTTCCTTGGCCCGTATACCACCGATTTCGTCGACTGGGTGATCGGCGGGCAGGGCGATGACCACGTCTTCGTGCGGTCCGGCCTCCAGGGGCTGCGCTACAACGTCAGCCTGTATTTCGAGTCCGGGGGTTTCGGTACGTATTCGACCATCGCCGGGGCTGACGGCATCGCCTCGACGGCGTCTCACGGGCAGCTTGCCAGCCTGCTGGACTACGCGCTGCGGGGCATCGAGGGCGAGTATCTGACCGGCGACTACACCGGCAATCTCTGGGAGGCCAACACGCCCGAGGCCTGGATCTCGATCCAGAACGGCGCGGACCGGCAGGGCGAGATCCGCATCGCGCGGGACGTCGAGTCGATCTCGATCATCATCGACGAGGGCTCTCCAGACCAGGGCCAGGGCGACGACCTGATGCTGTTCATGGGCGGCACGCGCTATGATGGCGGCGTGTCGGGGCTGGACACGTTCGTGGCCGATTTCGGCGCCTACGAATGGCGCCTGGGCACGCGCGGCGGGGTCCAGATCGACGCGGGCGATCCCGACGGCGACAGCTATTTCGGCCAGACGATCATCAGCCGCATCGACCGCCTGCACGTTCACGGCACGTCCGAGGCCGATGTCATCTATGGCGGCGCCTACGAAGACCGCATCTGGGGCGAAAGCGGTGACGACTTCCTGTCGGGCGGCATCGACGAGGCCGCCGACATCATCGAGGGCGGCAGCGGCAATGACCGCTTCTACTGGGCCGACAATGGCAACGACACCTATTTCGGCGGTGCGGGCGTCGACATCCTGACAATCAGCGCCGACCAGGTCGCCGACGACCCCACATCCGGCTCGACCTCGCCGGACTACAAGTTCGGCGGCAACCACGCCTACACCTTTTATGATGGCGCCGGGGACGTGATCGGATACGTCGACTCAAGCAGCGACGCCGACGATCTCATCGTCATTCTGGACGCGCTGCGCGACGGTCTGGTCGCATCCCAGACGTCGTGGTTCGGCGACAGCACGCTGACCTATTCGGAAATCGAGCAGATCAACTTCCGCGCCTCGTTCGACGGCAACGATGCGCTGATCTACCAGGGCGGCCTGGTCTATGACGCGGGCGAAGCGATGCTCGGCAACGACCGCGACCTGTTCGCCGCCGATTTCCGTGGCCAGTCCGCCGGGATCGACTTCGAGATCGGCGGCCGATACGAGACGCAGACCGGCAAGGTTCTGGCCAACGGTGTCTTCATCAGCGGCGTCGACCGGGCGGTCATCCTGGCCGGCGACGGCAACGACATCCTGACGGGTGGCTGGCTGTCCGACGCTTTTGTTGGCGGCGGCGGCAACGACATCCTGTTCGGTGGCGAAGGCAACGACACGTTGCGCGGCGGGCAGGGCAACGACACGTTCTATTACGACGGCTTCGGTTATGACGAGATCGAGGGCGGCACCAACGCGCCCGGAGAGCCGGAACTCGACCACCTGATCATCGGCGGCTTCAGCGGCTATGCGCGCGTGGCGCTGCTGGATGCGGCGGGCGAGGATATCCTGACCGCGAACCGCGGCATCGTGCGCTGGGACAACAGCCGGGAGGATTTCCACGACCTCGCCCTGAAATCCCTGATCGCCGATACGGTCCAGTATTACAGTTCCACACCCGGCAACCCCAGCGCCTGGTATGGCCGCTCGCTCACCCACGTCACCTACCGCGAGATCGAGGCGGTTGATATCGCCGGGACCGGCGAATTCGACGACGTGATCCTCTACCAGGGGGGCGCGGGATATGTCGGCGGCGAACGCGAGGGCGACGCGGACATCTTCGTGGCCGACCTGCGCGGCTTCTCCGAAGATCTCACGCTGGACGTGACGGTGCCGGGCGGCGTCGGCTACGATATCGGGCAGGGCACCCAGGTCGCCGGTTTCGAGCGGATGCACGTGCTTCTGGGCTCGGGCAGCGACATCTTCGTCGGCGGCGACCTGGACGACGCGGCCTTTGGCGGCGCGGGACAGGACGAACTGTCGGGCGGGCTGGGCAATGACTGGCTGGTGGGCGAGGCGGGCGAGGACCTGTTCGACCATGTCGGCGGTCACGACACGATTTCCGGCGGGTCCGGCAACGACGTGCTGGCGCTCAGCGACATGACGAACCCGTTCACTCTGCGCTTCCTGGATGCGGCGGGGCAGGCGATCGGCCCAGCCTTCGACCTGGCGGGTGGACAGCCGGACCGTTCGGCTTTTGCATCCCTGTTCGCCATGTCCGGCGCGGTGTTCACCGTGCAGGATCACGGCGCCAGCCGTGTCACCTATGACGGGATCGAAGAAATCACCGCCTCGGCCGGGGCGGGGGCAGATGTTCTCATCAGCGGCACGACGCAGGGCGCGCTGTTCGGCGGCGACGGCGACGATGTCCTGATCGGTCAGGGCGGCAACGATTTCCTGTCGGGCGGCGACGGCAACGACACCTATGTCATGGGCGCAGGCTTTGGCGAGGACATCGTCTTTGGCGAGACCGGCGGTTCCAACCGGATCCTGTTCACCGCCTATGCGCGGGCCGATCTGGACTTTGTCATCGACGGCAACGACCTGCTGGTCAACGCCGGAACCGACAGCCTGCGGATCCTGGGCTATTTCGCGCAGAATGCGACCGTCGGGTTGAACTTCGTCTTCGACGCCACCGACCAGGTCTTTACGCAGGTCTTTTCCGCGCCTGCCTCGCTGGCGGCCTCGGCCAGCGGCACCGCGGCGCCGTTCCTTGGCGACGGGATTACTCGTGTCGGCACAGATGGCGACGACGATTTCTACGAGCACTCCGAGCGCTCCGATGTCCTGCGCGGGTTCGGTGGCGACGACTTCTTCGAGTCGAGCCTTGGCGCCGACCTGCTGGATGGCGGCGCGGGGCGCGATGCGGTGTCATATCTGCGGTCCGGCGCGGGCGTGCAGATCGACCTGACGGCCTTCCGCGGTTTCGGCGGCGAGGCCGAGGGCGACCTGCTGGTCTCCATCGAACATGCCGACGGCTCGCTGTTCGACGACCTGATGATCGGCAACGCCTTCCGCAACAACCTGTTCGGCAATGACGGCGACGACACGATCGAGGGTCTGGGCGGCGACGATCACCTGACCGGCGACGAGGGCCACGATTCCGTTTCGGGCGGCGACGGGCACGATCTGCTTTACGGCGGGGATGGCAACGACACGATCTCTGGCGGTGCGGGCACGGACTATCTCGACGGCGGCAAGGGCAACGACCTGCTGGACGGCGGGGCACAGGCCGACATCCTCGACGACGGCATGGGCGACGACACCGCCTATGGTGGCGATGGCAACGACTTTTTCCGCTACGGGGCAGGGGTCGACACGTGGTTCGGCGAAGCCGGCCGCGACACGGCCGATTTCGACGCCTTCGCCCACGGCATCCGCGCCAACCTCGCAGTGCCGGGCGGCATGGTGCGCTCGCGCCTCGCCACCGACCTCGACCCGTCGCGCGGTCCCCTCGTCGACCTGGTGACGCTGACCGGGTTCGAAAACCTGCGCGGCAGCCTGGGCAATGACGAATTGCTTGGGGATGCGGGCGACAACCAGATCGAGGGCAACCTCGGCGCCGACATCCTCGTCGGCGGCGACGGCGTCGACACGCTGCTGGGCGGCGCCGGCATCGATACGCTGGATTACAGCCAGGAGGCCGGATTGCTCGGCGTCAACGTGCTGATGAGCATCGCGGACCAGCATGCCTATGACACGTTCGGCAATCGGGACATCGTCGGCCAGATCGAGGTCGTCATCGGCACCGACCGGGACGACTACATGGCGGGCGGCGCCGAGGATAACATCCTGTATGGCCGCGGTGGCGGCGACAGGCTCGACGGTCTGGACGGCGACGACTGGATCGATGGGGGGGCAGGGGAGGACACGCTGCAATCCGGCAATGGCGACGACACGCTGGTCGGCGGCACCGGCGACGACCTGGTCCGCGCGGGCTGGGGCGATGATTTCATCGTCGAGGGCGAGAATACCGGCAACGACACCTATTACGGCGACCAGGATTTCGACACGGTCAGCTATGCCGCCGTGGCGGGCGGAATCACCGTCGACCTGCGCCTGAACGATGGCCAGGTCACGGGCCCCAATGTCGATGCCGACAGCCTGCGCAATGTCGAGAACATCATCGGTGGCGCCGGTGACGACACGATGACCGGCAACGACGAGGCGAACTGGTTCTCCTACCTGTCCGGCTTCGACCGGTTCGACGGGCGCGGTGGCATGGACACGGCCGTGTTCAAGTATTTCGACGCCGCCGTCGAGGTCGACCTGGCGGCGCCCTCGGTGGCCCGGACGCAGGATGCGCCGGACCTGGCCTCGGGAACCTGGCGGCAGATCGCCAGCCTGACCGCGATCGAGAACGTGATCGGCAGCGTCCATGGCGACAACCTGAACGGCAACGATGGCGACAACGGCCTGTATGGCGAGGCGGGCAACGACACGCTGGCGGGTGGTCTGGGCAACGACTCGCTCTTCGGCGGGGCCGGGAACGACCGGATCATCGGCTTCTCGGGTGACGGCGCGAACCTGTTCGCCGGCGGCGACGGCATCGACGTCCTGGACTATTCCGACAATGCCGAAAGCGTCGTGGCCAGCCTGCTCGATGGCGACGGCGACGATACCGTGGCCGACGTGGAATGGCTGATCGGGACCGATCACGGCGACTACCTGCTGGGCAATGACGGCGACAACACGATCCAGGCGGGCCTTGGCGATTACGACCTGATCGAGGCCGGCGCTGGCAACGACCTGATGATCTATACCGGTGGCGAGGATTACTTCTACGGCGGGGCAGGCATCGATGCGGTCGATTTCAGCCTGTTCGGCTTTGCCATCCTCGCCGATCTGCGGGAGCGCAACGACACGGTCCTCACGGCCATGACCTCCAGCCATGTCGGCGCCACGACCCTTGCGGCGGTGATCTACGACATGGATGTCGAGAACCTGATCGGCACCCGCTTTGACGACCGGCTGATCGGCGACGATCGCGCGAACCTGTTCAGCGATGGCGAAGGCGACGACATCGTGCAGGGCGGTGGCGGCGATGACGGCTTCGCCTATGCCGACGGGACCGACGACTGGGATGGCGGCGCGGGACGCGACACGGCGAATTTCTCGAGCTTCCGCTTTGCCGCCGATATCGACCTCGACACCGGGGTCATGCGCTCCAGCAATGCGACGGACCTGGCCGGCGGGGCGCTGACCGCGCGGGTCACGATGACCGCCATCGAGTATGCCATCGGCAGCAGCTTTGGCGACGCGCTGCGCGGCGATGCCGCCGACAACGCCCTGTCGGGCTGGGCCGGCGACGACACGCTGGACGGACGGGACGGCAACGACACGCTTTTCGGGGGCGCGGGCAACGACCTGCTGCTGGCCGGTGCGGGCGCTGACAGCCTCAACGGCGGTGACGGCGTCGACACGCTGTCCTATGCCGACTCGGACGCCGCCGTGACGGTCGATCTGCGCGCCGGGAGCGGTGGGGGCGGTCACGCCGAAGGCGATAGAGTCGAGGGGATCGAACACCTCATAGGCAGCGCCCATGCCGATATGCTGACCGGCGACGGCGGTGCCAACACGCTTGTGGGCGGTGCGGGCGACGATACCGTTGCGGGCGGCGGCGGGAACGACGTGTTCCTGCATGGCGGCGGCGAGGACAGCTGGCAAGGTGGCGACGGGCAGGACCTGGCCGATTTCGCGACGCATGGCGCGGCGATCGAGGCCGACCTGCTGGCCGGGCAGATCCGCACGCAGGACGCGCCCGACCTGTCGGGCTCCGTCTGGCGGATGCTTGCGCATGTGACCCATCTCGAGAACGTCACCGGCACCGCCTTTGCGGACAGCCTGATCGGCGACGCGCTGGCCAACCACCTTGCCGCCGGGGCGGGCAATGACCGCCTGTCGGGCGGGTCCGCGAACGATACGCTGGACGGCGGCGCGGGCGACGACACGCTGATCGGCGGACGGGGCGACGACGACCTGAGAGGCGGCGCGGGACGTGACCTGGTGAGTTACGAGGATGCCATGACCGGCGTCTTCGCCTCGCTGCGGGCGCCGGGCGTGAATGTCGGTGATGCCGAGGGCGACACCTATGTGGACATCGAGGACATCGCCGGCTCGGCGCTGGACGACACGCTGACCGGCGACAACGGCGTGAACATGATCCTTGGCGGCGACGGGCACGACAGGCTGGACGGTGCCGGACACGACGACGTCCTGGACGGCGGCGACGGCAACGACACGATCATCGGCGGCAAGGGCCGCGACCGTGCGTTCATGGGCGGCGGCGCTGACCTGTTCCAGGACAACGGCCAGGGCGGCAACAGCGGCCGCGATACCGTCTATGGCGGCGATGGCAACGATACTGTCCAGGGCGGCAATGGCGACGACGTGTTTCATGGCGACGCCGGGAACGACAAGATCTTTGCCCGTCTCGGCAATGACGCGGTGTTCGGTGGCGACGGCGACGACACGATCGACGGTGGCGACGGGGCCGATACCGTCGTCGGTGGCAACGGGCGGGACAAGGTCTTTCTCGGCGGCGGAAACGATGTCTTCACCGACAACCAGGAGGGCGGCCTCGAGGGGCGTGACACCGTCTCGGGCGGCGGCGGGGCGGACACGATCCAGGGCGGCAACGGCGACGACTCGTTCTTTGGCGGCGCCGGGAACGACAGCATCCTCGGCCGGCTTGGCAACGACACGCTGTCGGGCAATCTTGGTGACGATGTACTGATTGGCGGCGACGGCGACGACGTGATCAGTGGGGCCGGCGGCAACGACGACCTGAAGGGCGACTCGGGCAACGACCAGCTGTTCGGCGGCACCGGGGCAGACACGCTGAGCGCCGGCACCGGCAACGATACCGTGACCGGGGGCGACGGGCGCGACCTGACCTACCTGGGCGATGGCGACGACCTGTTCATCGACAACGCGCAGGATGGCGTGAACGGGCAGGACACGGTCTTTGGCAATGCCGGCAACGACATCGTAGGCGGCGGCGCGGGCAATGACGAGTTCCACGGCCAGGACGGCAATGACCGCCTGCTTGGCCGATTGGGCGATGACAAGCTGTACGGTGGCAACCAGAACGACACGATGGATGGCGGGGACGGCAACGACACCATCGCCGGCGGAAACGGCCGGGACCGGGCCATCATGGGGGGCGGCAATGATGTCTGGTTCGACAACGCCCAGGCCAAGTTCGGCGAGGATTTCGTCTCCGGCGGCGCGGGCAATGACACGATCAACATGGCCGGCGGCAACGACACCGCAGAGGGCGGCTCCGGGGCCGATGTGTTCATCTTCGGGCGCAACATCGACGCGGATACGATCACGGATTACCAGGTCGGCGTGGATACGCTTCAGATCAACGCAAGGCTCTGGGGCGGAGCGCTGACGCAGGGGCGTCTCGATGCGCTCTCGTCGACGGTATCCGGCGCGCTGGTGCTGGATTTTGGCGACGGGGACAGCATCACCTTCGCCAACCTGTCCAGCAATGCGGGGCTGCTGTCGGACATCGTGCTGGGTTGAACGGAACGATGGCTGCGCGGACCTGCTGACGCAAGGGGCAGAGGGGCCTTTCGCGACGGCCAGACGCCGCTGATCGCAATACGGGGCCGGATGTGGCTGGCGGCAACCAGCCCGCCCGCCGAATTATGCCCTGGGGCTCTGCGCCGCCCCCGTCGCCCCCCCCCCCCCCGGGATATTCGAGGCCGGAAGAACCGCGCGCCTCAGACCAGCACGATGTCGTCCAGCAGCCCGGCGTTCGTGGTCAGACCCTCGAAGGTGATGCTGTGGCCACCGCCGAAATCCAGCACCAGCGTGCCGGAACTCGTGTCGGTCAGAGCCTCCAGCCGCGCCAGGTCGAGGTCGCCGCCCCAGAGGCCCGTGTCGATCTGCAGGGCGTCCTGGCCCAGCTGGTAGTCGCGGATGACATCGGCATCGATCCCGGCCGCGAAGACAAAGACATCCGCGCCGTCGCCGCCAACGGCTGTGTCGTTGCCGCCACCCATGCGGATCGTGTCGTCGCCGGTCCAGCCGTCGATGAAATCGTCGCCGAACTGCACCTGGTCATTGTCGAACCACTGGTCGTTGCCGGCCCCCAGGAAGGCCCGGTCGCGGCCGTTGCCGCCCGCCACCACGTCATTCCCGTCGCCGCCGCGCAGCGTGTCGTTCTGGTCGCCGCCGAACAGCCGGTCATTGCCGAGCCGCCCGAGGATCAGGTCGGCGCCGCCCTCGCCGTAGAACACGTCGTCGCCATTGCCGCCCTGCACCGTGTCGTTGCCGGCATTGGCCCAGACCGTGTCGCGCCCGTTCACGCCGCCCTGCGCATTGTCGAAGAACAGGTCGTCGCCGCCGCCGAGGTAGGCCAGGTCGCGCCCGTCGCCGCCAACCACCCGGTCATTGCCGTCGCCACCGCGCAGCGTGTCGTAACCCTTGCCGCCCAGCAGCGTATCGGCCCCATCGGCGCCGGCCAGGCTGTCGTCGCCATTGCCGCCATCCAGCCGGTCATCGCCCTCGCCACCCAGCAGCGTATCGTTGCCGGTGTTGCCATAGAGGCTGTCATCGCCGCCCAGCCCCGCGACCCGGTCATCGCCGCCAAGCGCCGCGATGTCGTCCGGCCCCTCGGTGCCGAGCAGGTCGTCTGCGCCCTCGGTGGGCATAAGAACGGCCGCGTCGCCCAGCTGCTCGGGCATGACCTCGTATTCCGGCGGCAACTCTGCAGGTGTGATCCAGGAGGTGGGGACGACGAGAACGTCGGCGGCCCCCGCGAGAAATTGGGTTATGGCCTCGCCGGCATTGTCGACCGGGACTGGCTCATAGCTCATGTTGTTGGCCTCGAAATATTCGAAGACCGCCAGCTCTTGCAGGGTTCCGGTTATCAGGGCGACGGTCGCCCCGTCCAGCTCGGTCGCGGAGCTGACCCCCAGATTCACCGGCAGGATCAATGCGAAGGGCGCATCGCTGCCGAAATCGTCGCCGATGGTGATCCCCGGCAGGTCCGCCTGCATGGCCTCTGCCAGCGCATTGGCAAGCGCCTGCGCCTCCGGGCCAAGCCGGTCCAGCACTTCGGCGTTGACCTGGTCGGCCAGCGCCTGCCACGCAGCCAGGTCCGCGCCGGACGCTTCGACCAGCCCGTCGCCCGCCGCCGCAAAGGCCGCCAGGGCATCCTGGTATCGGGCAAGCGACGCCGCTCCGATCTCGCGTGACAGGCCAACGCCTGTGCTGGTCTGCAGAACCGTGCGCAGATCGGCGGGCAGGCCGCTCAGAACGTCCTGGTCGATCACCAGCGCCTGGGTATGCGTGAAAAGGCCCTGCGCCCCGGGAAACACCAGTTGCGTGTCTGTTATCTCCTCCAGACCTAGCCGGTCAGCAAGAGCAGCGGATATCAGAACCCCATCGGCAATACCGACCTGGAGAGCAATAAAGATTTCTGCCGCAGCCACGGGAAAGGCATTCGCCCCGGCATCGTCCAGCAGGTCCGCCCCGATATTGCCGGCGCGGTTCACGATCTTGGCGCCTTGCAGATCCGTGGGCGAGGCGGCCGCGATCTCCGAGAGCAGCAGCACCGCAGGATCGGAATACCCGGCGGCCAGCGTGGTCAGGCCATATGGGTCGAACAGGCCCTGCGACAGGACATCGAACAGCGCCTGAGAGGCATCCGGGCCTGTTTCGGCCATGAACGGCAGGCTGAACACCTCCCACGTCGGCTGCGCGCCGGTGTAGAAAGAGGGCGTCAGCCAGGCCATGTCGGCGACCCCGGTCGCGACCGCGTCAAGCGTGTCGAACGTGGATACCAGTTCACCGGCGTAATAGACCGTGACCGAATGCGCGCCGCCGGTCAGGGTGGAAATGCTGTCGGCCCACTCCTGTATGGTCGCGGTGCCGGGAACGTTCCGGGTGAAATCGGTGACGAGCCTGAGATTTGCCATGCAGGAATTCCTTGGGTCAAAAAAAGACGACGTGGAAGAAGTGTCAGGCCAGCGCCGGACCTGTCAAGCCTGTGCGCCGGTCTTCACCGGCCCGAAGCGATGGCTTGGCCCTTGCGGTGCCGGTCTTGCCCAATATTCGTGGCCGAAAGCGCCGCCTAAGACGGGGTTGCTCGCCGCCCGCCGCCGCCTCGCTGTGCCGCCGTTCAAGTCAGTTCACCCGGCTCCAGAACGCCTTCTTGCGTCCGTGTGCCTCGCGCAGTTCGGCGACAAAGGCGTGGTGGTCCGGGTGCTCCGCGTAATCGACGATGGCCGCATCGGTCTGCGCGCAGGACGCGAGGTGGCGCGCGGCGTGGCGGTAGTGCCCCGGCCGCGCCTCTTGAAGCGCAAAGAGGATTATTGCCCGCCAGACCAGGACCGCCGCCAGCGGGTGTTCCGGCGCAAGGGTATCGGCAAGCGGGTTCAGGATATCGTATGCCTCGCCGTCCAGCGCATCGGTGCGCGACAGGACGAGCCTCGCGGCCAAGGCCGGATCGGGCCATGCCTGGCAGAAGGCGAGCGCGCTGACGATGTCGGGATGGGCCAGCACCCGGGCCTGTGCCTCCAGCAAGGCTTCGTCGTCGTCGAAATCGGGCAGGCGCGCCAGGTAGCGGCGCAGCGTCGGGGCGCATAGCCGGGACTCGAACCGGGCGTGAAGGGCGGCACGCAGGGCCTCTTCCTCTCCCAGCGCCTCGAGGCAGTCGAGATACGCCGCGTCCAGGTCGGGCATGTCGAGCCAGCGATCCGCGACATCCTGGTGGGCAAGGCAATCCTTCACGATCCGCAGCGCCTGGCAGGGGCGTCCCGCGGCAAGCAGCCTTTGCGCGGCCTGCGGCGCGATGGTGTGAAAGGTCAACTGTGGGGTCGTATGGCAGGCCAGCCACGCATCCACGTCGCCCTCCAGGTCGGCGATGTCCCGAAGGATGGTGCGGGCGGTGCGGTCGCGGCGGTCACGCGCCAGGCC
This sequence comes from Thetidibacter halocola, assembly GCF_018224955.1. Taxonomy (GTDB): domain Bacteria; phylum Pseudomonadota; class Alphaproteobacteria; order Rhodobacterales; family Rhodobacteraceae; genus Thetidibacter; species Thetidibacter halocola. The sequence goes on along the minus strand of NZ_JAGTUU010000012.1, from coordinate 58,751 downwards.
GTGGCCGTGGGATTCGTCCGACCCAGGGGTGTGACGCGCCTGGTCGGCGTCACACCGAGCCGCTGCGATGACGGCCTCGGCGCGGGCTTTCAGACGTGCGCGGCCGGGTTCGCCCAGGGCCTCGCCCAGGGCTGTGGTCGCATGATGGAACGCGCCGTGCTCGTCGCCCGTCAACGCGTCAAAGACGGTATCGGCCAGCACCTGCGCGTCCATCTCCAGCCGGGGCGCGAGGCGCGCGATCGCAGCCATCGCCTCGTCCATCACGGCGGCAATGGTGCCGGTGCCGTCGTCGGTCCGCGCGAGGATGGCCGGGGCCAGGTGCAGGATCGACCAGAGCAGGTCGAAGGCAGTGTCGGTGTCCTGCGGCGCAACATGCCGGTCGACCATCTCGACCAGCTCGGTCAGTTCGCGGGCCAGCGTGCGCTGCGCCTTGCGCGACAGGCGGTTGCTCGCCTTGCGGATCTGGGCCAGGCGCTTGCGGACATCCGCGGCGGCCTCGCGCGGGCTTTGCCGGGCCGACAAGGCCATGCGCAGCTTGCGCTGTCGCGCCGCGTCGCCCTTGACCGCCTCGAGCAACAGGTCGGCCAGGGCCTCTGCGCCCAGCGATAGGAGGTTCTTCCTGTTGAGTGGCGTTCCGGCCATCGATCCCTCACGGCAAAGGTCGCACCCCCGGATCGTCTAACGGGTTGCGGCGACGAGGCAAAGGGAAACACCGTGTAAAACCCCGCGCCGCCCCATCCTCGCCGGACCTGTTGCCAGAGGCGCAGGCCGGACCCAGCACAGGGTATCGAACCGTCGCAGGCAAAGTGGTTCGGCCTTGGTCGCCAGGATCTCCTGTCTTGCCGGATCGGTTCCTGTTGCTTGGCTGTGTCCTCTGCGACGATGCCGCGCACGCGGTTGTGACGTTCTCGGGCATCGCCGGCAGACTTGGTTCCCGAGTGGCCGCGCAGGGTTTTGTCGTCATTACTCCTTGCGCCGGCGACCTGTTCGAGGACAACGGCGCTGACAAGATGCGGGGCGGCTGGGGCGGCGACTCTCACCACGTCGACGCCGCGGGCGACGTGATCGAGAAGGTGGACGGGCGAGGCCATGACACGATGATGGATGCGCCTCGGTCCGAGGTCCGTGCGATCCTGCTGGAGCCGGTGAACGGGGTGCGGAGGCTGTGCAACGCGGGCCGCCTTTGGGGAACGGCTATGGCACTGACCTGCTGATCGGGGTGGAAACCGGAATCTTCGGCGCCGACACGATGCGGCTGGACGGCCCGAACAATGCGCCGGTCCTTGGCGAGGACACGATCACCAAGGACGAGGACAGTTTCACCCGCTTCCAGATCCGTCCGGCGCTGAAAGCCCTGGCCCCCGGACGCCTGTCTGCCGGTGACGCGTCCTGATGACTGGGGCAGCGCGGGGGCAAGTTGTCTGCGGGCAGTTTCCCAAATCCTGCGGGCGAAGGTACCTCCGGCGCGTAAGGGCACCTTTCCGAGGACGAAACCGCCACCGTCGATTTCACCCAAACGGTCGATGACGGGCGTGGCGGCGTGACGACTGCCACGGTCACGGTCTTAATCGAGGGGTCGACGATCCCTGAACCCCGGGCGCCGACACGATCGCGACACCGGTCTCGCGAACTGACACGCTGTTGTGGAACGAGTTCACAGGACGCTTTATCCAGATGCGCCAGCAGTTCCGCATCCATGATTTCGCTTTTCTCGAGACGATCGGAAGCACGGCGTTTTCTCTGAACGGGGGGCAGGCCGAACGGTGCCGGGCGCATCCTTTGGCCCCTATGGCGGCGACCTGGCCTGGACGGTCGGAAAGGATTTCGGAATGGCCTTTCGCTCGATTGCCGAGCGCGTGGATCTTCAAATGGACTACTTGGTCAAGATCGTTGCCGATCCCGTGGCGACTGCGGGACTGCGCGGACAGCACGGCGGCTGTCGCCCAAGATATCTGCAACATCGACACGAACTGCGGCGACTGGAACAATCACTGCGCCACGCGCCAACGAACTTCGTCTTGCGGGTCGAGATCGGGCAAGTGGACATCGATCAGTATTTCCGTGTCGTCATAGGCTGGAACGGCATCGCCCGATCCGAACGCTGTGCCCGGGACAGCGGTGCGGGCGGGTGGCGGACATGGCCTTGGCGTGCGACGCCTGGGCTCAGTGCCGCAGCGCGTCGATCGGGTCCAACCGTGCCGCCGAGCGTGCCGGGACAAAGCCGAAGACGATCCCCACCGCCGCCGAAAAGACGAAGGCCAGCGCGATCACCCCCGGGTCCGGCACGAAGGGCACCTCCAGCAGCCCCGCGCCCAGTGCCGCGAGAGCCAGGCCCAGCGCAATGCCCAAGAGCCCGCCCAGCGCGGACAGGACGATGGACTCGACGAGGAACTGCATCAGCACCTGGTGCGCCTGCGCGCCCACCGCCATGCGGATGCCGATCTCGCGCGTCCGTTCGGTGACAGAGACCAGCATGATGTTCATGATGCCGATCCCGCCCACCAGCAGCGATACCGCGGCCACCGCCGACAGCAGCCCGGTCAGCACGTTGCTGATGCCGGTCAGCATGGATGACAGCTGTTCCATCGTGTTCACGGTGAAATCGTCGTCCTCGCCCGGGCCGATGCGGCGGATCTCGCGCATCAGGGCGGTCACGTCGCCCACCGCGCGGTCGGTCGAGACGCCGTCGCGCATCGACAGGGTGATCAGCGGCACGTCGGCGCTGCCGGCGATGCGGCGGGCAAAGGTGCGGAAGGGGATCAGCACCACGTCGTCCTGGTCGGTGCCGAAGGCCGAGGCGCCCTTGGCCTCCAGTACGCCGATCACCTGGCAGGAAAGCGTGCCAAGGCGGATATCCTCGCCCAGCGGGTCGGCGTGGCCGAACAGCTCCTGCTTCACGGTATGACCCAGGATGCAGGCCGCGCGCCCGCCTTCCTCGGCGCTGGTGAAGGCGCGCCCCGCAGCCAGCCGCCAGTCCGACACGACCAGATACCGCGAATCCGTGCCGTTGACCGAGGTCCGGTGGTTGGTATTGCCGAAGACCGCCACCATCTGACGGGTTGCGGTGGGTGCCCCGGTCTCGATGCTGGACAACTGGTCGGTCAGGGCATCCACATCCGACAAGGCAAAGGGCCGGGCCGAACCGCTGCCGCTGCCGGGCCCCATCCGGGCCTGACCGGGCGACAGCATCAGGCGGTTTGCACCCAAAGTCTGCACGTCTGCCGTGACCTGCGCGGCGGACCCCCGCCCGATCGTCACCATTGCGATCACCGCCGCCACGCCGATCACCACGCCCAGCACGGTCAGGAAGGACCGCATCGGGTTGCGCAGGATCGCCTGCAAGGCCAGCCGGACCGTCTCCCACAGCATCAGGCGGCGCCTTTCGCGGTCTTGCGGTCGGTCGCCACCTTGCCGTCGACCATCCAGATCAGCCGGTCGGCAAATTCGGCCATGTCCTCTTCATGCGTGACCATGATGATGGTCAGCCCTTCCTCGCGGTTGAGTTGCCGCAGCAGTTCCATGATCTCGACCGAGCGTTTCGTGTCGAGATTGCCGGTGGGTTCGTCCGCCAGCACGACCTGCGGGTGACCGGCCAGCGCGCGGGCGATGGCCACGCGCTGCTGTTGGCCGCCCGACAGTTCCGAGGGATCGTGTGTCGCTCGATGCGCAAGGCCCACACGATCCAGCGCCTCGAGCGCGCGTTCCTCGCGTTCGGCCCGCGCCAGGCCCTTGTAGATCAGGGGCAGTTCGACGTTCTGCAACGCGCTGCTGCGCGGCAGCAGGTTGTAGCCCTGAAAGATGAAGCCGAGGTAGTGCCGGCGCAGCAACGCCCGCTGGTCGCGGTCGAGCCCCGCGACCTCGATCCCGTTGAACAGGTAATGGCCCGAGCTTGGGCTGTCGAGGCAACCCAGCACGTTCATCGCGGTCGATTTCCCAGAGCCGGACGGGCCCATGATGGCGACGAACTCGCCCTTCGAGACAGTCAGCGTGACGCCGTCCAGCGCCCGTACCATGGCCTCGCCGCTGCCGTAGTGGCGGGTGATGTCGCGCAGGGCGATCAGCGGGGCAGGGGCGTCATTGGCCATCGAACCGGTCCGTGATGACCGCGTCGCCCTCAGCCAGATCGCCCGCAAGGATCGCGGTCAGGCTGCCATCCGTCTCGCCGGTCGTGACGGCTACCTCGACGGCGGCATCGTCGCGCAGCACCCAGACGGATTTCTGCGCCGTGGCGACCCCGTTGCCGGGGACCGGCCGTGCGGGCATGATGACGCCCAGCAGGCCGCCGCCGGAGCGTTCCTCGGTCTGGGCCTCCTGCGGCGGGGCATAGCGCAGCGCCGCGTTCGGCACGGCCAGCGCACCCGGCACCTCGGCGACGACGATCTCGGCGGTGGCGGTCATGCCGGGGCGCAGCAGCAGGTCCGCATTGTCGAGCGTCAGAATGCCCTTGTAGGTCACGACCCCGTCCACGGTTTCCGGCGCCAGCCGCAATGCGGTGATCTCGGCCGGAAAGTCACGGTCGTCAAAGGCCTCGACGGTGAAACGGGCCTTCTGCCCCACGGCGACCCGCCCGATATCGGCCTCGTCGATATCGACCTGAAGCTCCATCCGGGCCAAGTCCTCGGCGATGGTGAACAGCACCGGCGCCGAGAGAGAGGCGGCGACGATCTGGCCCTCGTCCACCGCGCGCTTCAGCACCACGCCCTTGACCGGCGAGCAGATGCAGGCCTTGTCGAGATCGACCCTTGCCAGATCGACATTGGCCTGCGCCAGGTCGCGCGAGGCGATGGCTGATTGCAGCTCGGCCTGCGCGCGTTCGAAACTGGCCTGCTGCGCGAGGAAGGTCTGGAAGGATTCGACGCCGCGTTCCTGCAATTGCAGTCCGCGCTCGTAGTCGGCGCGGGCCTCCTTCAATGTCGCCTCGGCGATGGCGATCCGCGCCTCGGCGGCGGCGAGAGAGGCTGTCTGAACCGCCAGTTGAGCCTCGAGCCGAGCGGTGTCGAGCTCGGCCAGCACCGTGCCCGGCTCGACCGTATCGTTGAAATCCACGTGCACCTTGCTGATCGTGCCCGACAACTCGCTTGAGATCTCGACGAAATCGGTGGGCTCTACCGTGCCGGTGGCCGAAACCGTCACGGCGATGTCGGTCCGGCGGACGGTGTCGGTGACATAGGTCACCTTGCCGGCGCCCCCGTCGAACGGCACCAGCAGCCAGATCGCGATGCCGCCCGCGACCAGAACGGCAAGCAGCGGCCATAGACGCCAGCGTTTCCGATGCCGGCCCAGCCCGAGAAGGCGGGCCATTTCCTCGCTGTCCGTGGTCATTGCCGTCCTTTCGCCTCGAGCCCCGTGCATGATCCCCCGACTTGACGCCGCCTGTCCATCCCAGGGGACCCAAGGCGACAGGATGCCGTGCCGTCCTGTTTATACGGAGCGGTGCGCGCGTTCCGTCGTTGCGCGTGTCGAGCGCGCACCTGGCCGGTCATTCGCGGGGCAGGGTACCCCGGGGGTGTGGGCCGGCGGCCTTGCCCCCGGCGCGCGTGGCGCCCCCCCCCGGGATATTCGAGGCCGGAAGAACCCCGCGCCTCAGACCAGCACGATGTCGTCCAGCAGCCCGGCGTTCGAGGTCAGCCCCTCGAAGGTGATGCTGTGGCCGCCGCCGAAATCCAGCACCAGCGTGCCGGAACTCGTGTCGGTCAGCGCCTCCAGCCGCGCCAGGTCGAGGGCGCCGCCCCAGAGGCCCGTGTCGATCTGCAGGGCGTCCTGGCCCAGCTGGTAGTCGCGGATGACATCGGCATCGATGCTGGCGGCGAAGACAAACGTGTCGGCCCCAGCGCCGCCAACGGCGGTGTCGTTGCCGCCGCCCATGCGGATCGTGTCGTCGCCGGTCCAGCCGTCGATGAAATCATCGCCGAACTGCACCTGGTCATTGTCGAACCACTGGTCGTTGCCGGCCCCCAGGAAGGCCCGGTCGCGGCCGTTGCCGCCCGCCACCACGTCATTCCCGTCGCCGCCGCGCAGCGTGTCGTTCTGGTCGCCGCCGAACAGCCGGTCATTGCCCAGACGCCCGAGGATCAGGTCGGCGCCGCCCTCGCCGTAGAACACGTCGTCGCCATTGCCGCCCTGCACCGTGTCGTTGCCGGCATTGGCCCAGACCGTGTCGCGCCCGTTCACGCCGCCCTGCGCGTTGTCGAAGAACAGGTCGTCGCCGCCGCCGAGGTAGGCCAGGTCGCGCCCGTCGCCGCCAACCACCCGGTCATTGCCGTCGCCACCGCGCAGCGTGTCGTAACCCTTGCCGCCCAGCAGCGTATCGGCCCCATCGGCGCCGGCCAGGCTGTCGTCGCCATTGCCGCCATCCAGCCGGTCATCGCCCTCGCCACCCAGCAGCGTATCGTTGCCGGTGTTGCCATAGAGGCTGTCATCGCCCGTGCCGCCGTTGGCCAGGTCGTCGCCATCGCCACCCGAGTAGGTGTCGTTCCCACCCAGCAGCGTCACCGAGTCGGGGCCTGCCGTGCCGAGCAGGTCGTCGGCGCCCTCGGTGGGCAGGTCGGGCGGTGACCCTGCGCCCTCGCGGTCGTCCAGCGAAACCAGGCTGTCCACCGTCAGCGCAAAGCTGCTGCCATCGGCGGAGATCACCAGGTCCTGCGTGGTCAGGCCGCGCAGCGGGCTGGTGCCCGTCCGGGGGTCGATATCCTCGTCCAGCAACTGGCCGGAGGCGTCGTAGGTCTGGATGTGCAGCGCCGCGCTGAGCGTGCTGTTGCCCTGCTGCCGGCCCTGGAAGGCCACGGCATAGCCGCCACCGTCCAGTGCGAAGACCCTCGGCATCTCGAAGACCTGGAGCGCGTTGGCGGTGGGCGAGACCACCATCTCGGGCACCGAGACGGTGCCATTCGGGTTGTGGATCGCAAGGAAGATGCCGCTCTGCGGGTCTCCCGTGCGGGTTTCATCGGCAAAGCGCTCTGTCGCCCAGACCACCGCGATCCGGCCATCGTCCAGCGTGTCGACGTCCACCGCGTAGACCCGCGCGGAGAAATCCGAATTCGCCTCGTGCAGGGTGCTGCCGACCGGCACCTTGACCGCGACCCGGCTGAGATCGGCATTGAACAGGTGCAGCAGCACCGGCGTGTCGTTCAAGGGCGGGCTGAGGCTCATCGTGGCCCAGGCAAAGCCTGCATCGGTCTCGGTTATGGCCTGCGCATAAGGAAAGAGCCGGTCGTTGAAGCTGACCGGATAGACGATCTGCGCGTTCCAGCCTGCATCGGGATCGGGGGCGAAGAGGCTGTCCTGTGCATAGAGGAAGGTGCCGTCGCTCAGCGTCTCGATGCTGGGGCGGGTCTGCGGCATCAGGTGGAACTGCTCGGAGACCAGCGTGGGCGTGCTGGCCTCGCCACTGGCGGAAAAGACCTGGGAATAGATCGAGCCGTCGTCGAACTGGATGAACAGCTCTTCGTGGTAGATCACCCGCAGCCCGCCATCGGCCAGCCCCTCGACGCCCACGACGCTGATCCTGGGATTGCTCCCGGTGGGCGTGATCGCGGCCTGGTCGATCAGGATGGTGCCGTCCGCATCGGCCACCCGGAAAACGACGGTGGCGGGAGAGACGGTGGCATCGGTGCGCCAGGTCACAGTGCGGCCATCGGCCAAGGTCGTCATGTCAGTCATTTGAAAACTCCGAAAAAATCACGCGGACGATAGCCGGTTTTCGGTGACGGGCAAGCACCTGACCCGCTGTTTATGCAGAATTTTTCGGATACATGCCAAACCCGCCCGGCGAAGGCCCGGCCCGTTGCGCGCCGCATCCGGCGCCGGTCTTTTTTTGGCCGCGGCAGGGGGCATTGCGCCGCGCCCGCCGCCGCGCCGCCTGTCAGATGTTGTCGCCGCGGATCGCGTCGCAGACGGCGTCGGTGACCTGCTGCGTCGTGGCGTTGCCGCCCACGTCCGGCGTCAGCACGCCGTCGGCGCAGACCTTTTCGACCGCCCGCATCAGCCGGATGGCCGCTGCCGCCTCGCCGAGATGCTCGAGCATCTGCGCGGCGGTCCAGAAGGTGGCGACGGGATTGGCGATGCCCTTGCCGGTGATGTCGAAGGCCGAGCCGTGAATCGGTTCGAACATCGAGGGATAGCGCCGCTCGGGGTCGATATTGGCGGTGGGCGCGACGCCCAGCGATCCCGCCAGCGCGCCGGCGAGGTCCGACAGGATGTCCGCATGCAGGTTGGTGGCCACGATCGTGTCGAGGCTGCGCGGGTTCTTCACCATGCGGACGGTCATGGCGTCGACCAGCATCTTGTCCCAGGTGACGTCGGGAAACTCCTGCGAGACCTCGGCGGCGATCTCGTCCCACATCACCATGCCGAACCGCTGGGCGTTCGATTTCGTCACCACCGTCAGCAGCTTGCGCGGCCGCGACTGCGCCAGCCGGAAGGCGTAACGCATGATGCGGGTGACGCCGGTGCGGGTGAAGATCGAGACCTCGGTTCCGACCTCCTCGGGCAGGCCGCGATGCGCCCGCCCGCCGATACCGGAGTATTCGCCCTCGGAATTCTCGCGCACGATCACCCAGTCGAGATCGCCGGGTCCGACCCCGGCCAGCGGCGAGGCGATGCCGGGCAGGATCCGTGTCGGCCGCACGTTGGCATACTGATCGAAGCCCTGGCATATCGGCAGGCGCAGGCCCCAGAGCGTGACGTGATCGGGCACGTCGGGCGCGCCGACCGCGCCGAAGAAGATCGCGTCGAACGCCTTGAGCGTCTCGGCCCCATCCTCGGGCATCAGCGCGCCGGTCCGCTTGTAGCGGTCCGAGCCCCAGTCGAATTCGGTCACGTCCAGCGTGAACCCGCCGTCCCGGCGCGCCAGCGCATCCAGCGCCTGAAGCCCGGCAGCGATGACTTCGGGGCCGATCCCGTCGGCGGGAATGGCGGCGATGCGGTAGGTCTGCATGGGTTGTCGTCCTTCATTGGGCTTGGGCCTAGGCCGTTCGCGGTAGGCCGCGGCGGGTTGGTTTCAGTCTAGGCGGTGGTGGATGGACGTCTCAAGGCGCGCATGATTATATAATTAAATGCAATAATGAGATGGATCGAGCTGCGCATGGAGATCGCCCAGATCAAGTGTTTCGTCGCCGCCGCCGATGCGCTGCATTTCGGGCGGGCGGCGCAAGCGCTGGGGATGCTGCCCGCCTCGCTGGGCCGCCAGATACGGATGCTCGAAGATGGGCTGGACACGCGGCTGTTCTTTCGCACGACCCGCAGCGTCGCGCTGACACCGGCGGGTGCTGCGGTTCTCGAGGACATGCGCGCGCTGGTGGCGCAGGCCGATGCGCTGGAACGGCGGGTGCGCGACTTGGGCCGCGATGCGGCGCCGGTGCTGCGGGTCGGTGCCATCGATAGCGCCGCTGCCGGGCTGATGCCGCCGCTGCTGCGCCTGCTGCGCAAGGCGCATCCCGGGATCGAGGTTCGCCTGGTCGAGCAGAAGACGATCCACCTGCTGCCGAGGCTGCTGCGCGGCGGGCTGGACATCGCCTTTTGCCGCCCGCCCGAGACGCGTGACCCGCGCCTGGTCTTCCGCACGCTGTTCCATGAAAGCGCGGTGGTGGCCCTGCCCGAAGGACATCCCTTGGCGGATCGTGCATCGGTCACTGTCGCCGACCTGGCGGATGCACCCCTGATCGTGCCCGACCGCCGCTCGCGTCCGCATTCCCACGACCTGACGATCAAGCTGTTCCTCGATGCCGGGCTGACGGCGCGCATCGCGCAGGTGGCCGAGGAAAAGCACACGATCGTCAGCCTCGTGGCGACGGGTACGGGGCTGGCCATCGTGCCGCGCTGGACCGCGCGGATCGCGGTGCCTGGCGTCCGCTTTGTCCCGCTGGAGATGCCGCCGTCGGCGGCGCACGGCAGGCTGGTGCTGGCTGCGGCCTGGACGCGCGGCACCCGCGACGCGCGGCGCGATGCGCTGTTGACCGTGCTGGAGGAGCACCTGAAGACTATCGCGGACAGCGCCTGACAGGAGCCGGGTCGGGATCGGCCACACGGGTGCGGAGAGGGTGACATGACCGACAGGTCGGAGACAGGCGAAGCGGGCGATCCGACGGCGGCGCGGCCGGGCTGGTTGCGGCTGCCCGCCGGGATCTGGGCGCTGGGTCTGGTGTCGATGCTGATGGACGTCTCGTCCGAGATGATTCACGCGCTGCTGCCGGTCTACCTCGTCGTGGGCCTTGGCGCCTCGGCGCTGACCGTCGGCGTGATCGAGGGTATCGCCGAGGCGACGGCGGCGGTCACAAAGGTCTTCTCCGGCGCGCTGAGTGACCGGATCGGGCGGCGCAAGGGGTTGGCGGCGCTGGGATACGGGCTTGCCGCGCTGACCAAGCCGGTCTTTCCGCTGGCGCCCACGGTCGGCTGGCTGGTCGCGGCGCGTTTCGTCGACCGGGTCGGCAAGGGCATCCGTGGCGCGCCACGCGATGCGCTGGTCGCCGACATCGCACCGCCCGGTCTGCGCGGCGCGGCCTTTGGGCTGCGTCAGACGCTGGACACGGTGGGTGCCTTCCTTGGGCCGCTGTTGGCGGTGGCGCTGATGTGGGCCTTTGCCGACGATTTCACGACGGTGTTCTGGGTCGCCGTGCTGCCGGCCTTCGGCGCGCTGGCGCTGATCCTGTTTGCAGTGCACGAACCGCCACGCCCGGTGGGGCTGCGCCGGGTGCGAAACCCGCTGGCGCGATCGGAATTGCGCCTGCTGGGCGGGCTTTACTGGGCGGTGGTCGCGGTTGCGGCGGCCTTTACGCTGGCACGGTTCAGCGAGGCCTTCCTGATCCTGCGCGCCGAGGGGGCGGGCCTGCCCCTGATGCTGGTGCCGCTGGTGCTGGTGGCGATGAACCTGGTCTACGCGCTGACCGCCTACCCGGTGGGTGCGCTGTCGGACCGGGCGCCGCGCGGGGTCATCCTGGGGGCGGGCATGACCGTGCTGATCCTGGCCGACCTCTGCCTGGCGCTGGCGCAGGGGCTGTGGGGGATCGGCGCGGGCGTGCTGCTCTGGGGGCTGCACATGGGCCTGACGCAGGGGCTGCTGGCGGCTCTGGTGGCCGACGCGGTGCCGGCCGAGTTGCGCGGCACGGCCTTTGGCGTGTTCAATCTGGTCACCGGGGTCGCGATGCTGGCGGCCAGCGTGATGGCCGGGGCGCTGTGGGAGGTCTTTGGCCCGCAGGCGACCTTCCTGGCCGGTGCCGGGTTCGCCGCGCTCAGCCTGCTGGGTATCCTGCCACTCGACCGGGCGCTGCATCGCCGCAGCGCCGCCATGGGGCGCGAGGCCTAGCGCGCGGCGGTTTCCGCCATGTCCAGCCGGATGCAGGCTGCCATGCCGGTCGCGGTGGGCCGGGGCGCCGGGATCGCCTGCTTGCAGGCCTCGGTCATCGCGGGGCAGCGCGGGTGAAAGGCGCAGCCGGCGGGTGGCGAGATCGGGTTGGGGATCTCGCCGCTGACCGGCTTGCGCCGCCGCCCGGACAGCGCCAGGTCCGGCACCGCGTCCAGCAGCATCCGCGTGTAGGGATGGCAGGGGGCGCGGAACAGCGCCTTGGCATCGGCCACCTCGACCAGGCGGCCGAGATACAGCACGCCGATGCGGCTGGCCATGTGACGCACCACCGACAGGTCGTGGCTGATGAACAGGTAAGTCAGCCCGAACTCGTCCTGGAGATCGCGCATCAGGTTCAGGATCTGTGCCTGCACGCTGACGTCCAGCGCCGATGTCGGCTCGTCGCAGACGATGAACTCGGGCTTGGAGGACAGCGCGCGGGCAATGGCGATGCGCTGGCGCTGCCCGCCCGAGAATTCATGCGGGAACTTCTCGGCGTCGCGGGCCGACAGGCCAACGGTTTCCAGCAGGCGGGCCACCTCGGTCGCGGCCTCGGCGCCGGTGGCCAGGCCGAAGGTGCGCATCGGTTCGGCGATGATGTCGCCCACCCGCCAGCGCGGATTCAGGCTGGCGAACGGATCCTGAAAGATCATCTGGAACCGCCGCCGCAGCGCCCGCAGATCGGACGGCGCCATTTCCGTCATGTCCTTGCCGTCGAAGCGGATGCGCCCCTCGGACGCGCCCAGCAGTCCGACGATCATCCGCGCGATGGTCGACTTGCCCGAACCCGACTCGCCCACCAGGGCAAAGGTCTCGCCCCGCGCGATGTCAAAGGACACGTCCGCAACGGCGGTCAGCAATTGCGGTTTCTCGCGTTCGATCACGCGGTTCAGCCATGGCTTGGACACGTCGAAACGGCGCCACAACCCCTCTATCTGCAACAGGGGATCAGCCATGGGCGCTCTCCTTGGCGGCCAGCCAGCAGGCCACCTGCCGCCCGCCCGGGCGGTCCAGCGGCACGGGCCGCTCGGTGCGGCAGCGGTCGAAGGCCTCGGGGCAGCGCGGGTTGAAGGCGCAGCCGGTCGGGATGGACGACAGACGCGGCATCGCGCCGGGGATCTGCACCAGCCGGTCGCTTTCCTGCGTCAGCGTGGGGATCGAGCCCATCAGACCCCTGGTATAGGGATGCGCCGCGTCGAGGATCACGTCGCGCACCGGCCCGATCTCGGCCAGGCGCCCGGCATAGAGCACGGCGACGCGATCCGCCGTCTCGGCGATCACGCCCATGTCGTGGGTGATCAGCATCACCGCCGCGCCGCGTTCGGCGCAGATCTCCTTGATCAGGTCGATGATCTGCGCCTGCACGGACACGTCCAGCGCGGTCGTGGGCTCGTCAGCGATCACCAGTTCCGGCTCCGCGCAGAGCGCCAGCGCGATCACCACGCGCTGCCGCATCCCGCCCGAGAAATGGTGCGGGTAGTCGTCGATCCGCCGCGCTGCCGCCGGGATGCCGACGCGGTCCAGCAGCGCGATGGCGCGCTTGCGGGCGTCGACCTCGGACAGCGGCATGTGGGTGCGGATCGTCTCGACCAACTGCTGCGCGACGGTGTAGAGCGGGTTGAGGCTGGTCAGCGGGTCCTGGAACACCATTCCGATCCGCTTGCCCCGGATGCGGCGCATCTGTTCTGGCGAAAGGGTGTCGATGCGCTGGCCCTTCAGTCGGATCTCGCCCCCGGCGATGCGGCCCGGCGGTTCCAGCAGGCCGATGATGGCGGCGCCGGTCAGCGACTTGCCCGCGCCGGACTCGCCCACCATGCCCAGCACCTCGCCCGGCGCGATGTCGAAGGAAATCCCGTCCAGCGCGGTCAGCGTGCCGCGCCGGTTGGGAAACTCGACCCGCAGGTCGCGGACGGAAAGCAGCGGCTCTGTCATTTCAGCCTCGGGTTCAATGCGTCGCGCAGCCAGTCGCCCAGCAGGTTCACCGACAGGGCCAGCGCCAGCAGCGCGATGGAGGGAAACAGGATGATCCACCATTCGCCCGAGAACAGGAAACCCTGGCCGATGCGGATAAGCGTGCCGAGGCTGGGCTGGGTCGGCGGCACGCCCACGCCGAGGAAGGACAAGGTCGCCTCGGCGATGATGGCCAGCGCCAGGCCGATCGTTGCGATGACCAGCACCGGCCCCATGACGTTGGGCAGGATGTGGGTCAGCACGATGCGCACCGGGTGCACGCCGATCACGCGCGCAGCCTGAACGTATTCGCGTGCCTTTTCCACCATCGCGGCGCCGCGCACGACGCGGGCAAACTGCACCCAGTCCGACAGGCCGATGGCGACGATCAGCACCCAGATCGCCATTTCCTCGCGATAGGCGGGGGGGATCACGCCACGCGCCACGCCGAAGATCAGCAGCGCGATCAGGATCGATGGAAAGGAGAGCTGCACGTCGGCGATGCGCATCAGCAGGCTGTCCACCCAGCCACCGCGCCAGGCCGCCAGCAGCCCAACCGCGATGCCCAGCACCATCGCGAACAGCACCGCCGAGAACCCCACGAAGAGCGAGATGCGTGCGCCGTAGAGGATGGCGGAAAAGATGTCTCGCCCCTGGTTGTCGGTGCCCAGCCAGTAGGTGTTGCCGGTAAAGGCGTTGGGCTCCATCGGGGGGGTGAAGCCGTCCATCAGGTTCAGGCTGGCGGGGTTGAACGGGTCGTGCGGCGCGATCAGCGGCGCCAGGGCGGCGGCCAGGATGATCAGCAGGGCGACGAAAGCGGCGACGACCGCCACGGGCGAGTGGCGAAAGCTGTAGGCCAAATCGCTGTCCCAGGCGCGGGCGATGCGGTTCATGTCCGGGCCTCCATCAATGCCGTGCCGCGGCGCGGTCCAGCCGCAGGCGCGGGTCGACGGCGTAATACAGCAGGTCGACGACCAGGTTGATGACTACGAAGATCAGCGCGATCAGCATCAGGTAGGCGGCCATCACCGGGATGTCGACGAACTGCACAGAGTTGATGAACAGCGCGCCGACGCCGGGCCATTGGAATACGGTTTCGGTGATGATGGCGAAGGCGATGATGCTGCCCAGTTGCAGGCCGGTGATGGTGATGACCGGCACCAGCGTGTTCTTCAGCGCGTGGCCGAAATTCACGGCGCGATCAGACAGGCCACGGGCGCGGGCGAACTTGATGTAGTCGGTGCGCAGCACCTCCAGCATCTCGGCCCGCACCAGCCGCATGATCAGCGTCATCTGGTAAAGCCCAAGCGTGATCGCCGGCAGCACGATCGAGGCGCGCCCCGAGGGCGTCAGCAGCCCCGTGCGCCATGGCCCTACATCCACGGTCTCGCCGCGCCCGAAACTGGGCAGCCATTGCAGCTCGACCGCGAAGACCCAGATCAGCAGTACGCCGATCAGGAAGGTGGGCAGCGACACGCCGACCAGCGAGACGGTCATGATCGTTCCCGACAGCCAGCCGCGCCGGTTCAGCGCCGTGTAGACGCCCAGGCCCACGCCAAAGACAAAGGCCAGCGTGCCAGAGATCAGAGCCAGTTCCAGCGTCGCGGGCAGGCGCGACAGGATCAACTCCATCACCGGCTGTTGCAGCCGGTAGGAGATGCCGAAATCGCCGGAGGCGGCGCGGGCGATGTAGCCGGCGAACTGCACAATCACGGGGTCGTTCAGGCCGAGACGGTCGCGCAGCGCCTCGCGGTCGGCCTGACTGGCCTCCTGGCCCATCATCGTGGCAACCGGGTCGCCGACGAAGCGGAACAGCGAGAAGGACACCAGCGCCACGACCAGCATGACAAGCACGGATTGCACGATCCGGCGCAGGACATAGGCGATCATCGCAATCCCCGGGAGAGGGAAGGGGCCGGAACG
This sequence comes from Thetidibacter halocola, assembly GCF_018224955.1. Taxonomy (GTDB): domain Bacteria; phylum Pseudomonadota; class Alphaproteobacteria; order Rhodobacterales; family Rhodobacteraceae; genus Thetidibacter; species Thetidibacter halocola. The sequence goes on along the minus strand of NZ_JAGTUU010000012.1, from coordinate 43,540 downwards.
ATGCCGGCCCCCTCGATGGCAGGATGTGGCGCAGAGCGGGTTCTGCGGCCGGTTACTTGAACGTGACGGTCGTCATGCTCGGCTGGTTTTCCGGATGCACGGCGATCTCGACATTGTCCTTCGCGGCATAGGCGAGAAGCTGGTTGTGCACCATCAGGAAGACGCGGTCCTGCTGGAGGGTCTGCCAGATCTCGGCGATGGTCGCGTCGCGCTTGGCAAGGTCGGTCTCGGTCGCCAGCGACTCGATCTTGGCGTCGATCTCGGGGTTGTTGTAGCGCGAGCCGTTCCAGCCGCCGCGGCCGTCCGCCGGGCTGTGCACGAGGAAGTCGAACACGTACTGGCTGTCGAAGGTCGGAACGCCCCAACCCAGCAGGTAGAAATCTACCTCGCCGTTCTGGATCGCGGGGAAGTGGATGGTGCGCGACTGGCTGACCAGGTTCGCCTTGATCCCGATGCGGCCCAGCATGCCGACATAGGCCTGGCAGATCGCCTCGTCGTTGATGTAGCGGTCGTTCGGGCAGTGCAGGTCGACGGAGAAGCCATCGGCATAGCCCGCCTCGGTCATCAGCGCCTTGGCCGCGTCGTAGTCGGGTGCGGAATACGCATCCAGCGCCGGGTCATGGCCGTTGACGAAGGGCGGCACGTTCTGCCCGCCGGGCACCGACTGGCCGCGCATCACCACCTGGCGGATCGCGTCGCGGTCCAGCGCCAGCGCCATCGCCTCGCGCACCTGCGGGTTCTTGAACGGGTTGTCGCCGGGCACCGATTTCAGGCTGTCCGAGGTCATGTCATAGGCAAAGAAGATCGTCCGGTTCTCGGCACCGGTGGTCACCGAGATTCCGGCGGTGTTCGACAGGCGCTCGATGTCCTGCACCGGAACGTCCTGCACGAAATCGACCTCGCCCGACAGCAGGGCGGCGACGCGGGTCGCGGCCTCCTTGATGGGCGTGTAGACGATCTCGGTCACGGCGGGGGCCGCATCCCAGTGGCCGGGGTTCGCCGCCAGCACAGTGCGCACCTCGGGATCGCGCGAGACCAGCGTGTAGGGGCCGGTGCCGTTGGTGTTGCGGACGGTGAACTTTTCCTCGCCAGCCTTGAAATCCTGCGGCGTCTCGACCCCGTTTGCCTCGATCCAGCCCTTGTCCATGACGAAGAAGTTGGTGAGGTTTTGCACATACAGCGGGCTCGGGCCGCTCATCTTGATGTGCACGGTATAGTCGTCGATGGCCTCGGCGCCTGCGACGGCGGTGTGCAGGCCCTTGAAATCAGAGGTTTCCGAGGTGACGCGGGTGATCGAGGCCACCACGTCCTCGGCGGTGAAGGCCGCGCCGTCATGGAAGGTCACGCCCTCGCGCAGGCGGAACACCCAGACGGTCGGATCGTCGGGATGGATGAACCACTCTGTCGCCAGCCGCGGCTTGAGCGAGCCGTCGGTGTCGCGCCGCACCAGCGTCTCGTAGATGTGGTGCAGCAGCGTCGAGGTCGGCCCCTCGTTGGCCGAATGCGGGTCGAGCGTCAGGGCGTCGCCCACACGCGCCCAGCGCAGCGTCTCGGCCTGGGCGGCGGTCAGGCCGGCTCCCAGCATGGCCGCCGAAAGCATGAGGCTCGTGGCTACGCGGCGCGCGGCCGTTCGGCTGAACGGATGTGTCATCGGTGTTTCTCCTGTCGGATGGGGCCTGATGGCCCCTCTTTGTTGCGACGCCGCAGCGGCGTCGGGTTCGCGTCGTTCGAGCCGGCAGGATAAATCGGGCCTGAGCCCTGTCAACCGGTCGCGGACGACGGGCCGGGCGAACTGCGCCGGAACGGTCAAAAGGCGGGCTGAACGCGGACCAGCGGGCGGGAAGGCTGCTTGACCCGCGTCGGAAATTCGCGACGATCCGGCGTCAGGGCGAACAGGAGGGGCGAACATGCCGACACGTGACAAGGTCATCATCACCTGCGCCGTCACCGGGGCGATCCACACGCCCTCGATGACGCCGCACCTGCCGATCACCCCCGACGAGATCGTCGAGGCCGCGCTGGGCGCCGCCGAGGCGGGCGCCGCGATCCTGCACCTGCACGCGCGCGATCCCCTGACCGGCAAGCCGGACCAGTCGCCCGAGGCGTTTGCCCCCTTCCTGCAGCGCATCAAGCAGGCGACCAATGCGGCAGTGAACATCACCACCGGCGGCTCGCCCTACATGACCGTGGCCGAGCGGGCTGAACCCGCCGCGCGCTACAAGCCCGAGGTCGCCTCGCTGAACATGGGGTCGATGAATTTCGGCTTCTTCCCGCTGCTGGCGAAATACACCGAGTTCAAGCACGACTGGGAACGCGAGCACCTGGAGGGCTCGCGCGACCTGGTGTTCCGCAATTCGTTCAAGGACATCGAATACGTCCTTCAGACCTGTTCCGGCAATGGCACCCGGTTCGAGTTCGAGTGCTACGACATCTCGCATCTCTACAACCTTGCGCATTTTGCCGAGCGGGGGCTGGTCCAGCCGCCGTTCTTCATCCAGTCGGTCTTTGGCCTGCTGGGCGGCATTGGCACCCATCCCGAGGATGTCATGCACATGAAGCGCACTGCCGACCGTCTGTTCGGCAAGGATTTCCGCTGGTCGGTGCTCGGCGCGGGCAAGGACCAGTTCCGCATCGCGACGCAGGCGCTGTCCATGGGCGGCAACATCCGCGTCGGCCTGGAGGACAGCATCTGGATCGCGCGGGGCGAATTGGCGAAGTCGAACGCCCAGCAGGTCGAGAAGGCCCGCCGCTTGGTCGAGGGGCTGGGCCTGCAAGTCGCCACGCCGGACGAGGCGCGCGAGATGCTGGCGCTGAAGGGCGCCGACCAGGTGGCGTTCTGAGGCGCGTCCGGTTGCACGACACCCGCGAACTGCCTAAGCGTCGGGTGCGGATGCTGGACAAACGACCGAAACAGGCAAAGGGGCAGGGCGCATGACCATCGACACGGCAATCATCGGGCTGGGGATCATGGGCCGTCGCATGATCGAGAACATGGCGCGTCATCCCGGCTATCGTCCCGCGACGCTCTGGGATCCCGACCCCGAGGCTTGCCGCGCCGCGCAGGCGCTGGCGCCCGAGGCCCGGATCGCGACCTCTGCCGAGGAGGCGATGGCGGGTGCGGACCTTGTCTACCTCGCCTGCCCGCCGGTGCCGCGCAAGGCCTATGCGCTGGCCGCCGCCGCTGCGGGGACACCGGTCTTTCTGGAAAAGCCGCTGGGCGTGGACGTGGCCGAAAGCGAGGCGCTGGTCGCCGGGTTGAAGGCGGCGGGCGTTCCGGCGGCCGTGAACTTCACCCAGGCGGCGGGCGCGGCGCTGACGGGTGTTTCCGCTTCGGCGCGGGCGGGGGAGCTTGGCGACCTGCAAGGCGTCGACATCGTCGTGACCTATGCGAACTGGCCGCGCGCCTGGCAGGTGGCCGCGGACTGGCTGCGGTTCCGCGACGAGGGCGGTATGACGCGCGAGGTGATCTCGCATTTCCTGTTCTTCTCGGAACGCATCCTCGGGCCGCTCTCGGTGGTCTGGGCGCGGCCCTCCTTTCCCGCCGACCCGGCGCTGTGCGAGACCCACATGCTGGCGCGGCTGGAAAATGCCGATGGCCTGTCCGTCACCATCATGGCCAGCGTCGGCGGCGCCCAGCCCGACCGGCAGGAGGTCACTGTCAAGGGCTCGGCCACCAGCCGCCGCATCACCGATTTCTACGTCGATGCGGTGTCCGAAGGCGGCCCGTTCGAGGAACGCACCGAACGCCCCGCCGATCCCCGCGCGGTCAGCCTGCGGGCGCAACTGGACGACCTGCTGCTGTGCCTGAAGGTTCAGCCGAACCGGCTGGCCACGCCGGACGAGGCGCTGCGCGTGCAGAAGCTGGTGGAAACCATGCTGGCGGGCAAGGGCTGAGGCCCGCCGTCAGGCCGGCGATCCCTCCAGCAGGTCGCACACGGCCTTTCGCAGAACCGCCTCGTCCTCGGGGTTGAACACCGGGTTGCCCGCGCGATGGCCCCAGATCGACTCGATCGGTCGGTATTCCGCGTTGGGCATCATCGCGGTTTCCAGCGCGCTGTCCTCGGGCGTGAAATAGAGGTCGGTGCGCGATGGCATGACGATCGACCGCGCGGTGATCGCCCCCAGCGCGCGTTTCAGGTCGCCGCCGTAAAGCGCGTTGTCCGATATGTCGGACGCCAGCCAGGTGTCGAGGCTGGCCAGCAGGTCGTGTGCGTCGCGGCGCAGGAAATTCGCCTCCCATGAGCGGACGATGAAATCCTCGACCGAGGCGAAGCCCGCCTTTTCGAACAGCCTCTCGCGGTAGAAGGCCTGCGACATGGCCCAGCCGGCATAGACCCGGCCCATCGCCCGCAGACCGCGCACGGGGTGCTCCGCGAAATGATCGCCGCGCCACGCAGGGTCGCCGGTCAGCGTCGCGCGCACACCCTCCAGGAACACCCGGTTGTGGATCGAGGTGCGGGCAGAGCCGCAGACCGCGCAGATGCGCGCCACCCGGTCGGGATGGATCGCGCCCCAGTGCAGCGCCTGCTGCGCACCCATCGACCAGCCATAGGCCATCGCCAAGTTCTCGACGCCGAAAACCTGTTCCAGTAGAAGGCGCTGCGCCTCGACATTGTCCCAATGGGTGATCTGCGGGAACCGACCGGGGCCATAGGGCGGCTCCACGTTCGATGGCGAGGTCGACAGGCCGTTGCCGAACATGTTCGGGATCACGATGAACCATTCGGTCGGGTCCAGCACCCGGCCCGGCCCGATCAGCCACTCGGTATCGCCGTGCTGCGCTCCGTAGGAGGTGGGGTAGAGAATGACGTTCGACCGGTCCGCCGCCAGCTTGCCATAGGTCTTGTAGGCGAGAGTCGCGCGGGGCAGGGTCATGCCCCGTTGCAGGCGAAAGCCACGTATCTCGAAAACCTGGTGATCCGCCTGCGCCATCGTCTCTCTCTCCTCAGCTCGCCAGCACGTTGCGGAACTGCCAGGGATCGCTTTCGTCGATATCCTCGGGGAACTGCGTCCAGCGATCCTGCAGCGGGGTCCAGTCGGTGTAATGCGCCTCGACCGGGCCAAGGTAGGGTCGCTGTACCTCGAGACAGCGAAGGTGATCCATCTCGTCGGTCTCGACGATGCCGGCCTGCGGGTTCTCCAGCGCCCAGACCATGCCCGCCAGCACCGCCGAACTGACCTGGAGCCCGGTCGCGTTCTGGTAGGGCACGAGGTCGCGCGCCTCTTCGTTGGACAGGCGCGAGCCATACCAAAGCGCGTTCATGGCGTGGCCGTAAAGCAGCACGCCCAGCTCGTCGATGCCTTCGACGATCTCGTCCTCGGTCAGGATGTGGTGTTTCGTCTGCTGCCGGCCCGAGCCGAACATTTCGTGCAGCGACAGGACTGCGTCGTCGGAAGGATGATAGGCGTAATGACAGGTCGGGCGGAATTCCGGCTGCGCGCCCTGGCCCACGGTATAGTAGTCCGAGATCGAGATCGCCTCGTTATGGGTCACGAGGAAGCCGAATTGCGGCCCCGGCGTCGGGCACCAGGTGTGGACGCGGGTGATCGCGCCGGGCCGTTCCAGCCAGATGCCGGCCTGGCAGCCGGTCTCGTGGCGATGGCCGTTCTCGGGGAACCAGGTCTCGTGCGTGCCCCAGCCCAATTCGGCGGGCTGGAACCCTTCCGAGATGAAGCCCTCGACCGACCAGGTGTTGACGAAGGTGCCGCGCGGTTTCGGCACGCGGCGGGCCTGGGTGTCGCGCTCGGCGATGTGGATGCCCTTGACGCCCAGCGACTGCATCAGGCGGGCCCAGCCGCCTCGGTCGGCGGGCATCGCCGCGTCGCGCCCCATGTCGGTGGCCAGGCGCATCAGCGCCTCCTTGACGAACCAGCTGACCATGCCGGGATTGGCGCCGCAGCAGCTGATGGCGGTGGTGCCGCCCGGGTTGCGCGCCTTCTCGTCCTGCACCGCCTGGCGCAGCGCGTAGTTGGTGCGCGCGGCATTGTCGGTCTCGCCGAAATAGTAGCCGGCCCAGGGTTCGACCACCGTGTCGATATAGAGAACGCCCAGTTCGCGGCAGTATGTCATGATGTCGAGCGACGAGGTGTCGACCGACAGGTTGACGCAAAAGCCCCGGCCTTCGGCGAACAGCTCTCCCAGGACCTCACGGTAATTCTCTTGTGTCAGGGCGACCTGAAGGTGCTTCAGCTTGTGCTGGCGTAGAAAGGTCGCGGCGGCGGGGTTCGGTTCGATCACCGTCAGCTTGTCGGCGTCGAAGTCGAAATGCCGCTCGATAAGCGGCCAGGTGCCCTTGCCGATAGAGCCGAAGCCGATGATGACGATGGGGCCGTCGATCCGGCCGTATACTGGATGCGCCTGGGTCACGTCTGTCTCCCTCTCTGGTCGTCCTGCCATAGGGGCCAAGGCGCGCCGACGCAATCATCTTGCCGGGCGGGACGGTGTTGTACGGCGGACGCGCTCAGACCGCGCCCTCATGGGTGATCCGCCCGCCGCAGACGGTCAGCGCGACCGGGTGGCGGTCGATCTCGTCGGGTGGCGTCGTCTCGATGTCGCAGCCCAGCATGACCACGTCCGCCGCCATCCCCGGCCGCAGTGTGCCGGTCACGTGGTCGCGATGCGCCGCCCAGGCGCCGCCGGCGGTATAGGCGCGCAGCGTCTCGGCCAGGGGCAAGCGTTCGTCGCGCGCGCCCTCATAAGGGCGCCGGGTCAGCGCCGCCTTGATGCCGCGCATCACCGAGACATCGGTCACCGGCCAGTCGCTGGCAAAGGCCAGGGGCGCGCCGCCCTCGGCCAGGCTGCGCCACAGATAGGCGTCGCCCCAGCGCGCCCGGCCGACCCGGTCCATCGTCGGTTGAAGCGGGAAATCCATCGCCCCCGGCGGATGCGAGGGTTGCAGGCTGGCGGTGATTCCCAGCGCGCCGAGACGCGGGATGTCGGCGGGGTCGATCATCTCGATATGCTCGATCCGGTGGCGGCTGTCGCGCGGGCCGTTGGCGCGGAGGGCGGCCTCGTATCCGTCGATCGTGCTGCGCACCGCGGCGTCGCCGATGGCATGCACCGCGATCTGGAGGCCGCGGCGGTCGATCTCGGTGGCGATGGCGGCAAAGCGGGCGGCGTCGAACAGCGGTTCCGACCGGTGGCCCGGCTGGTCGGGATAATCGTTCAGCATGAAGGCGGTGCCGCTGTCGATCACCCCGTCCATGAACATCTTGACGAAGCGGCAGCACAGCCAGTCGTCGTCGAATTCGGCGCTCATGGCATCGGCGCGGTCCAGTTCGGCCATGTCCATGTGCGGCTTGAAATGAAAAGGCACCTTGACCCGGCCAAGCAGGTCGCCCGCGTCGCGCATCTCGGCCAGCAGCGCCAGCGTGTAGCGGTTGCCGTCCATGTTCACCAGCGAGGTGATGCCGTGGCTGGCGCAATGGCGCAGCCCGGCCAGGACCTTGGCCTTGTCGATGGCGCGCGCCGCGGCATCAGGCCAGGGCGCGGGTTCGCCCCCGGTGGCGATGCCAATGTTCAGCCGGGCCTCGCCGCCCAGCGCGATCACGGGGGCGAAGGCCTCGAACTCACGCAACTCGCCGGTGGCGAGGCCGTCGCCGCCCATCATCACCTCGTGGCCATGCGGCGTGGCAAGGCCCGACAGGATGCCGGCCGCCTTCAGCGCGGCGGTGTTGGCCCAGACCGTGTGGTGATCGGCGGCGGTGATCGCGATGGGACGGTCGGGCAGGATCGCATCCAGGTCGTGGCGCGTCATTGGCCGCCCGATCATGCCGTAATCCGCACCCTGCGCCATCAGCAGCGGACGGTCGGGGTGGCGGTCGGCAAAGCCGCGAAAGGCGTCGCGCAGCGCGTCGATCCCGTGCAGGCCGCCGACCTGGAGATGCGCCAGTTCCGCCCCGCCCAGCACCAGGTGCAGGTGGCTTTCGACAAAACCGGGCAGCACAGTGCGCCCCTGCGCGTCGATGATGCGGGTTTCCAGGCCGGCCAGCGCCTCGATCTCGCCCCGCGGGCCCAGAGCCTGGATGCGGCCGCGGGCCAACGCGACGGCCTCGGCCCGGGGGCGGGCCGGGTCCATGGTCAGGACACGGGCATTGGAAACGATCAGGTCGGGGGGCATGGCGGGCCTAGCATGACAGGGGGACGGCCCCGCCGCAGGGGCAGGACCGTCCAGTTCGGCGTCACTTCTGCAGTTCGGTCCAGATCGCGGTGATGTATTCCGTCGCCTTGGCCGAGCAGGTCGGCAGGAAGCGCCCCGATGCCTTGAACTCCTCGGGGATCACCACCTCGGGGGCGTCCTTCATGTCGTCGGGCATGAAGGCCTCGGACCCGGAGATGCCGTTGGCATAGCGCGCAAAGGCCGACAGCATGGCGGCATTCTCGGGTTCCATGATGTAGTCGAGGAAGGCATAGGCGTTGTCGGCGTTCTGCGCATCCGCCAGCAGCGCGACCGAGTCCATCCACAGCGGATAGCCCTCTTTCGGATAGCCGTATTGCACCGGCGGGTTGGCCAGCCGCGCCCGCATGGTCGAACCGTTCCAGTTGACCGAGGCCGCCCAGTCGTTGTTCGACAGCTTTTCGGTCGCGCCGTAATCCATGCTGATCCAGTGCGGCTTGGCTGCAACCAGCCCGTCGCGCACCTTTTTCAGCACCTCGAGATCCTCGGTGCAGGGCTCGCCGCCGTAATAGAAGATGGCGAGGTTCACCACGTCGTTCATCTCGGGCACGACGTTGATCTTGCCCTTCAACTCGTCCGGCACGTCGAGAAAGACCGCCGAGGTGTTGATGTCGCCGGAATAGACAGAGGTATTGACTGCCACACCGGTCGAGCCCCACTGCCACGGCACGGTATGGGCGCGGCCCGGATCCCACGGCACGTCGCGCCATTCGGGGGCGATGTTGGCATGGTTGGGCAGTTTCGACAGGTCGAGCGGCTGGATCAGCCCCTTTTCCACCCAGATCGGCACGTAGTTTGCCGAGGGCACCACCAGGTCGAAACCGTGACCGCCGGCCTCGACCTTGGCCAGGGCTGCGTCGTTGCTGTCATAGTCGGTGACGATGACCTTGATGCCGGTGTCGGCCTCGAACTTTTCCAGCAACTCGGGGCTGGTGTAGTTGCCCCAGTTGAACAGGTTCAGCACCCCCTCGGCATGGGCGAGGCTCGTCGTCGCCAGCAGCGTGGCCAGTGCGGTCAGTGTCGTTTTCATCTCAGTTCTCCCTGGTTTGGTCAGTTTCTCTTTCGGGTGAGTAGAAAGAATGCGGTCAGCAGGAGCACGGTCAGCGCCAGCAGCGCGGTCGAGATCGCGTTGACCTCGGGCGTGACGGCGCGGCGCAGCTGGCCCAGCATGTAGGTAGGCAGCGTATCCTGCCCGCCGGACTTGACGAACTCGGTAATGATGACGTCATCGAGGCTGATGACGAAGGCCAGCATCGCCCCCGCCGCGATGCCCGGCGCCAGCAGCGGCAAGGTCACGTGGCGAAAGGTCTGCCAGGGCGTCGCGTAAAGATCGGCCGCTGCGGTCTCCAGCGTCATGTCCATCCCCTCCAGCCGCGCCCGTATCGGCAGGTAGGCGAAGGGGATGCAGAAGGCCGAATGCGCCGCGACCAGGTAGCCAAGGCCCTGGTACCCGGTCGCCACCTTGATCGAGGCGAAGAAGATCAACAACGCCACGGCGGTCACGATCTCTGGCACCATCAGCGGCTGGTTGATCATCACGTAAATGAAGGTCTGGCCGCGAAAGGCCGCGCGCCGCGTCGTGCCCAGTGCCGCCATCGTCGCCAGCGTGGTCGCGATGGCACTGGCCCAGGCCGCCACGATCAGCGAGCGCAGCGTGGCGTCCTGCACCGCGCGGTTGCCCCAGGCCTCGGTATACCAATGCAGCGAGAACCCCTGCCAGACGGCGATCGATGGCCCGCCGTTGAAGGAATAGACCACCAGCGTCACAATCGGCAGGTAGAGGCAGACGAACACGCCCAGCGCGATGGTCGCAAAACCGGGCAGCCCGGCGACGGAGAAGCGACGCTCAGCCATGGCTGCCGCCCCCGGACCCGCTGCGATTGATCGCGCGGACATAAAACAGCAGCGCGACGGTCACGATCACCAGCAGCGTCATCGACAGCGCCGCGCCCAGCGGCCAGTTGCGGCCCTGGCCGAATTGCAGCTCGATGAAGTTGCCGATCATCATGTTCTTGCCTCCACCCAGGATGCGCGGCGTCACATAGGCGCCGAGCGAGGGCACGAAGACCAGGATCGACCCGGCCACGATGCCCGGCTTGACGATGGGCAGAATCACGTGGCGCAACACCTGCATCCGGCTGGCATAAAGATCGTATGCCGCCTCGAGCAGCCGCATGTCGAAACGTTCGATTGCCGCGAACAGCGGCAGCACCATCAGCGGCAGGTAGACATAGGCCATGCCCACCAGCACCGCACCCTCATTGTACAGCATCTGGATCGGCGCGGCGATCAGCCCGGTCTTGAGCAGCGCGGTGTTGATCAGCCCCTCGGTCCGCAGGATCTCGCCGATGGCGAAGGTCCGGATCAGCAGGTTCGTCCAGAACGGGATGGTCATCAGGAACAGCCACAGCGCGCGCTGCGCCGGCGGCCGGGTGGCGATGAACCAGGCGGTGGGAAAGCCCAGCGTGAAGGTGATGAGCGTCGTCAGCAGCGACAGCTTCACGCTGCGCCAGAAGATCGTCATATGGGCGTCGGCCAGGTTCAGCGTGCCGTCGAATATGTCGCGTGAAAACAGGATGCCGACCCAGCCGTCCAGGCTGAATTCCCAGATAACGTTGCCATACTGGCCCTTTTCCAGGAAGGAATAGACCAGCACGATCATCAGCGGCCCCGAGGCGGCAAACACCAGTAGGGCCAGCGCGGGCGCCGAGAGAAGCCAGCCGTTGCGGTCGGATCTTCGGCGCAGCGTGTCCTCGGGGCGGCTCATGCGTCAGTCCCCGATCAGACGCGCCGCGCCCGGCGCAAAGGCGACGCCCACGCCGTCGCCCGCCGCGATTCCCGGATCGCCGCCCGGCGGCAGCGGCAGCCGCGCAACCAGCGCGGCGCCGTCGGACAGGCGCAGGTGCACATGCATGTCGGTGCCGAAATAGATCAGGGTGTCGACCGTGGCGGCGATCGCGCCGGGCTGGTCGGTGGCGACGACGCCCACCTGTTCGGGCCGTACCGTCAGCACCGGGCCTTCGCCCAGCGCCGTCACCTCGGCGCCACAACCCAGCCGCGCGCCGTCCGCGCCTTTCGTCACCGGCAGGAAATTCGTCTCGCCGATGAACCCGGCGACGAAGCGGTTGATCGGGGCAGTATAGATCTCGCGCGGGGTGGCGACCTGTTGCAGCCGCCCCGCGCTCATCACGCCGATACGGTCGCTCATGGTCAGGGCTTCTTCCTGGTCATGGGTCACGAAAACGAAGGTGATTCCGGTTTCCTTTTGCAGGCGCTTCAGTTCGACCTGCATTTCCTTGCGCAGCTTCAGGTCCAGCGCCGACAGCGGTTCGTCCAGCAGCAGCACCTTGGGTTGCGGCGCCAGCGCCCGGGCCAGCGCGACGCGCTGCTGCTGCCCGCCCGACAGCTGTGCCGTGGCGCGGTCGGCGAGCTCCTCCATCTTGACGAGGGCCAGCATGCGATTGGTGCGGTCCTCGACCTCGGCCCGGTCGCGCCCCTGCATCTTGAGGGCGAAGCCGACGTTCTCGCGCACGGTCAGGTGCGGGAACAGCGCGTAGGACTGGAACACCGTGTTCACCGGGCGGCGGTTCGGGGGCAGGGTGGTCACGTCCTGCCCGTCCAGCAGGATCGTGCCGCCGCTGGGCATCTCGAAGCCCGCGATCAGTCGCAGCAGGGTTGTCTTGCCGCAGCCCGATGGCCCCAGCAGGGTAAAGAACTCGCCCTTGCGGATGGACAGAGAGACGTCGTCCAGCGCGCGGACTGCAACCTTGCCCTGGCCGAAGCTCTTGACCACGTTCTGTGCCGTTACGGCGTCCTGGGATGTCAATTGGCAGCGCCCCCTTTCCGCCAGCTTGGCGGATCAACCCCCGCGCCCGCAACCGGAATCTGCGCATGAGGGGTGTTTGGGGCGGGGGCCGCCGCCTTGGCGGGCAGGGCCGGCTGGTGCGGCCCGGCTCAGTCCTCGGGGCCGATGCCGCAGAACGCGAGATACCTGTCGATGGCCCGCGCGATGGCCTCGTCAGGATCGTCGGGCGGCGGCATGCGGTAGATGTGCTGCCGGATGCCGATATAGACGATGCCGCCATGCAGGTTCCAGATATCCTCCATGGTCGGTTGCGCGCCGGGCGTGGCCAGCGCCTCTGTCTCGGCCAGCAGCGGGCGGAGAATCACATCGCCCAGGTGTTTCAGGTAGCGATGGTTCAGCGCGGCCCCGGCGAGGCCCGAGAACATGAAGATCCGCATCCATTCGCGCTGGAAGATCAGCGCGCTGTATTCGTTGTAGAAGGCCAAAAGCCGCGCCCGCAGCGGCACCGAGCGGTCGGTAAGCCGGTCCGGCCAGTCGGGCGAAAGCCGGCCCAGGTAGACCCGTTCGTAGACCGCCTCGATCAGATCATCCTTGGTCGCGAAGTATTTGAAAAGAAGGGATTGTGTCACGCCCAGCCGGCGCGCCAGGTCACGCGTGTTGCCGTCCAGCCCGACCTCGGCGAAAAAGCGCACGGCCTCGTCCAGGATCTGCTGGCGGCGTTCCTCGGGCGGCAGGCGGCGGCGTGTGCCGCCATCCTCGGTCTCGGCCCGGGATGTTTCGGTCTGTCCGTCCATGTCATGCGCCTCCCACGAGGTTCCCTAGCGCAACTTTGTGCTTGCAACGACTCGATAATTATAGATCATCTGCTCAACAAGATTGAGCAAATGCTCAACAACGGGCGCGGTCCAGTGCCGCACCCGAGGGGAGGGGAGAAGGCCATGAAGGCATCGGTTGGCGGCTATGCCCGCGCCAGCAGTCTTGACCATGCGCTGCAGCTTCTGGCGTCGGCCGAGGGGGCCGGGCGCGTTCTGGCCGGGGGGCAGAGCCTTGTCGCCGCGATGAACATGCGGCTGTCGACGGGGGACCTGCTGGTCGACATCTCGCGCCTGTCGGAACTGTCGGGCGTTTCGGACGAAGGCGATACCCTGCGCATCGGCGCACTGAAGCGGCATGCGGATGTGGGGCGCGACGCGCTGGTTTGTGCCCATGCGCCGCTGCTGGCCGAGGCCGTGCACTACATAGCCCACGCCGCGATCCGCAATCGCGGCACCATCGGCGGCGCCTGCGCCCATGCCGACCCGGCGGCGGAGTTTCCGGCCTGCGTGCTGGCCCTGGGCGCGACGATGCACGTTGCCGGGCCGCACGGAAGCCGCGCTATCCCTGCCGAGGATTTCTTCGAGGACGTCTTTGCCACCGCCATCGAAGAGGGAGAGATCCTGACCGCCATCACGGTTCCCAAGGCCGGATCGGGCGAGGCGCAGGTGATCGAGGAAGTGGCGCGTCGTTCGGGCGATTACGCGTTGGCGGGGCTGTGCCTGGTAAAGCGCGACGCGGGGCATCGCGTGTCGCTGTTCTCGGTTGGGCCCAAGCCGATCCTTGCCACGGGCGCCATGGCCGCGCTGGATGCGGGCGACCTGGACGGCGCCGTGGCCGCGCTGGCGGGTGAACTGGACCCGCCGTCGGATACCCAGGCCAGCGCCGCCTATCGCCGGCACCTGGCGGGCGTGTTGCTGCGCCGGGCCGTAGCCCGGACCGAGGGAGGGAAAGCATGACCGAGATGTTCCGCGACAAGGTGGACGTGGCGCTGACCGTGAACGGAGAACCCGTCGAGGCTCGGGTGCCTGCAGGCCAGCACCTGATCGACTTCCTGCGCCAGACGGTCGGCCTGACCGGCGCGCATGCCAGCTGCGAACACGGCGTTTGCGGCGCCTGCACCGTTCGGGTGAACGGCGAGGCCGTGCGCGGCTGCCTGATGTTGGCGGCCCAGGCCGATGGCGCCGAGGTCTGGACGGTCGAGGGCCTGTCGGACAGCGCAGCCATCGCCGACCTGCAAGAGGCCTTTGTCGCGCGCAACGCGGCGCAATGCGGTTTCTGCACGCCGGGGATGCTGGTCGCCGCCGAGGAACTGCTGTCGCAGGGCGGCCTGCCCTCGCGTGCGGAAATCCGGGAACACCTCTCGGGCAATTACTGCCGCTGCACGGGCTACGAGGCCATCGTGGATGCGGTCGAGGACGTGGCGCGCGCACGCGGCGGCGAGGACGTGGCGCGCGCACGCGGCGGAAAGGGGGCGGCATGAGCATCGCATTCGGCAACCCGGACCGCCCGAATTCCTACATCGGCAAGACGGTTCCCCGCCCCAATATCACCAAGCTGGTGCAGGGGCGCGGGCGTTATGTCGACGATATCGTGCTGCCGCGCATGGTGCATGTGGCCTTCGTGCGGTCCCCGGTCGCGCATGGAAAGATCACCGGGATCGACATTGAGGCGGCGAAAACCGTGCCGGGTGTGCTGCGCGTCTTTACCGGCGCCGACCTGGCCGAGGTCTGCACGCCCTGGGTCGCGGTCCTCGCGCATCTCAAGGGGCTGAAATCGCCGCCGCAGCATCCCATGGCCTTGGATCGCGCCTGTTGGGTGGGTGAGCCGGTTGTGGCCGTTGTTGCCACCACCCGCGCCGCCGCCGAAGAGGGCGCGGCGCTTGTCGAGGTCGATTACGAGGCTCTGCCCGCCGTCACCGACACGATGACCGCGCTGGACAAGACGACGCCGGTCATCCACCCCGACATGGGTGACAACCTGGCCTTCCGCCGCCTGCACGAAGAGGGCAACGTGGACGCGGCGCTGTCCACCGCCCACAAGGTCGTCACCGCAAGCTTCCGCACCGCCCGGCACACCGGCGTGACGCTGGAGCCGCGCTCGATCCTGGTCGACTGGAACCCCGCCGAAGGGCAGATGACCGCGTATCACGCGACGCAGGCGCCGCACATGATGCAGACGGTCTTTGCCAAGCACCTGGACATCCCCGAAAGCCGCGTGCGGGTGATCTGCGGCGACGTTGGCGGCTCCTACGGCATCAAGGTGCATGTCTATCCCGACGAGGTCGCCACCGCGACCATCGCCAAGATCATGGGCCGCCCGGTCAAGTTCATCGCAGACCGGCTGGAAAGCTTCACCACCGACATCCACGCCCGCGACCACGAGATCGAGGCGAAGATCGCGGTGGATGCCGAGGGCAGGATCCTCGCCATCGACGTGGACGACTGGACCGGGATCGGCCCGTATTCGGTCTACCCCCGCACCTCGGCCATCGAGGGCAACCAGGTGGTGAACCTCTGCGGCGGGCCGTATGACTTCGCCAATTACCGTGCGCAGACCACCGTCGTCTTCCAGAACAAGACGCCGACCTGCCAGTATCGCGCCGTGGGCCACCCGATCGCCGTGGCGATCACCGAGGGGCTGGTCGACATGGCCGCCGCCGCCATCGGCATGGACCCGGTCGAGATCCGCCGCCGCAACATGTACCGCGATGACGCCTATCCCGTGACCTCGCCCGCCAAGATGCGCTTCGAGGGGCTGTCGCACCATGCCTCTATGGACAAGCTCATGGAGATCATGGATTACGACGCGCTGCGCGCTGACCAGGCCGAGGCGCTGAAGCAGGGCAAGCGGCGCGGCATCGGCATTGCTTCCTTCATCGAACTGACCAACCCCTCGCCCTTCATGTACGGCATCGGCGGGGCGCGCATTTCGGCGCAGGACGGCTGCACCGTGCGGATGGACCCGGACGGGTCGGTCGTGGCGCTGTCCGGCGTGACCGAGCAGGGGCAGGGGACCGAGGCGATGCTGAGCCAGGTCGTGGCCGAGGGCGTCGGGGTCAGCCCGTCCAAGGTGCGCGTCATCACCGGCGACACCCAGGTGACACCCTATGGCGGCGGCACCTGGGCCTCGCGGGGCGCGGGCATTGGTGGCGAGGCGGCTTTGCAGGCGGCCCGCGCGCTGCGGTCCTCGATCCTCGAGGTCGCGGCGGCGATGTTGCAGGCCGATCAGGGCCTGCTGGACATCCGCGACGGCCAGATCGTCGATACCCAGACAGGCGAGACGCGCATGCCTTTGGAGGAGTTGGGCCGCATCGTCTATTTCCGGGGGGACACCCTGCCCAAGGGCCTGCCGCGCGAACTGGTGCAGACCCGGCACTTCATCACGATGGACTACCCGTTCGCCTTCACCAACGGCGTGCAGGCGTCTTACGTCGAGGTCGATACCGATACCGGCGTCGTCACGCTGCTGAAGCACTGGTGTGTCGAGGATTGCGGCCGGGTGATCAACCCGCAGCTGGTCGACGAGCAGATCCGCGGCGGCATCGTGCAGGGGCTGGGCGGCGCGCTGTTCGAGGAAATCCACTATGACGAAGACGGGCAGTTGCTGAACGGCTCGATGGCGGATTACCTTGTGCCGATGGCGGCCGAGATGCCGGACATGGTCATCGCGCATGTGGAAACGCCCACCAAGGAAAGCGAACTGGGCGCCAAGGGCGCGGGTGAGGCCGGAACCGCAGGCGCCCCTGCTGCCGTGATGAACGCGATCAACGACGCGCTTCGCCCGCTGGGGGCGCAGGTGACAGAAATGCCCTTCACGCCGGAACGCATCCTGCGGGCGCTGGGCACGATCCACGACTGAACCAATCGGGCGCACGGGGAGCGCGCCCATCCAAGGGAGGAAAACCAATGAAACTCATGACCATCACCACGGTCACCGCCATGCTGCTGGGCAGCGCGGCCTTTGCGCAGCAAAGCATCACCGTCAACATCGGCTCGTCGCATCCCGAGGCCAACATCTGGGTCTACGCGATGAAGAACACCTTTCAGCCCGAGGTAAACCGGATCCTCGCCGAGGGCGGCAACGAATACCAGGTCAACTGGGTCGAGAACTATGCCGGCACGCTGTACAAGTTCACCGACACCCGCGAGGCGGTGATGGACGGGATCGTGGACGTGGGCATGGTCGGCACGGTCTGGGAAGGGGCGAACATGCCGCTCCAGAACGTGACCTATTTCACGCCCTTCGCCACCGAAGATCACCGCATGATCATCGAGATCTTCGACGACCTGTCGGAAAGCCTGCCCGAGCTGAAGAACAGCTGGGCCGAGAACGGCATGGTGCACCTGTCCTCGCTGATCACCGACAGCTACGACATCTACGCAAACTTCCCAGTCGCCTCGATGGCCGACCTGCAGAACCGCAAGCTGAACGCGCCAGGCACCTCGGCGAACTGGCTGCAGGGCACCGGCGCGACGCCGGTGGATGGCGCGCTGACAACCTATTATACCAACATCCAGACCGGTGTGACCGAGGGCGCGCTGTCCTTTGCCTCGGGCATCCTGCCGACCCGCGTCTACGAGGTCGCCCCGGAACTGACCCGCGTCGGCATCGGCTCGATGTATTTCGGCGGCATCGCCGCCAACAAGGCCTTTTTCGAGGGTCTGCCCGAACCGGTTCAGGCGGCCTTCCGCGAGGCGGCCAAGGCGACGTCTGTCGCGCATGGCGACTATGTGGGCGACCTGGCCGCCCGCGCCCTGACCGAGATGCAGGCCGCCGGCCTGACCATCCACCAGCTGCCCGACGAGGAAAAGGCGAAGTGGGTCAGCGGCCTGCCCAACATCATCGAACCCTGGCTGGAACAGACCGGCGATGCGGGCAAGACCGTGCTCAAGGCCTATTTCGCCGCTCTGCGCGAGCGCGGCGCAACCCCGCTGCGCAACTGGGACGAAGGTCTCTGACCCACAGGTGACACGTTGCGCCCGCCCGGTCATGATGGCCGGGCGGGCGTTACTTTGACGGCAGGAGACGGGCATGAGCGACGACAGCGCGGCAGAGCTTGACGACGGGTTCGTCCCGGCCTTTTCGCAGGCGCCATACGGCGCCGTGCTGGGCAGCCTCGCCGCGGCCATGTCGGCGGTCGGCACGGCCTCGATCGGGGCGCTGATGCTGCTGATCGTGGCGGACGTGATCGGGCGGAACTTCCTGAACATGCCGATCACCGGCGTCTCCGAGATCGCGGCGCGCGGCGTGGTCGCCATCGTCTTTCTCCAGGTGCCCGCCGCCATCCTGCAAAGGCGCCTGACGCGGGCGGATTTCCTCGTGCGCCGGATCGAGCGTGCCTCTCCCCGCGCCGTCGCGGTGATCGAGGCGCTGTTCTGCCTGTCGGGCGCGGTGGTCTTCGGCCTTGTCCTGTGGGCGTCCTGGCCGAAATTCCCCGAGGCCTGGGCGACGGCGGAATTCTTTGGCGTCCAGGGCGTCTGGACCATCCCCACATGGCCCTTCCGCGGCATCACCGTGCTGGGCAGCGCCGTGGCCGTGCTGGCCGCGCTGTATCGCGCGACCGAGGAACTTCGCACCCTGAGGACCCCTGCATGACCACGCTTGTCTTCGGTTTCGTGCTGATCGGCCTGCTGGTCGCGCTGGTCCTGCTGGGCATGCAGATCGCCTATGCGCTGTTCGGCGTGGCCTTTCTCGGGATCTGGTTGATCCGCGACAATATCGGCCTGGCCTTCCGCATGCTGGAACTGACCGCCTATTCCGGTATCGCGGACTATCTCTTTGCCACCATTCCGCTTTTCGTGCTGATGGGGCTGCTGGTCAGCGTGTCGAACGTGGGGCGCGACACGTTCGAGGTGGCCGAGGAACTGCTGCGCCGGATGATCTGCGGTCTGGGCGTCGCGACCGTGGCCGCGAACACGATCTTTGCCGCCGTCACCGGCGTCTCCATCGCCTCTGCCGCTGTGTTCACGCGCGTCGCGGTGCCGGAAATGGTGCGGCACGGCTATCGTCCGGCCTTTTCGGCGGGCACCGTGGCGGGATCGTCGGTGCTGGGCATGCTGATCCCGCCCAGCCTGCTGCTGATCATCTACGGCGTGCTGGCCGAGGTCTCCATCGGGGGCATGTTCATCGCCGGCGTGGTGCCGGGGCTGATGCTGGCGGGCGGTTTCGTCGCGATGCTGGTCTGCGTCACGCTGCTGTTCCCGCGCTTCGTGTTGACCGATCCCGACAGCGCCCGCGAACGGCGGCTCGACCGCGATTTCGAGCGGATGCCGCTGCGCGTGATGATCGGCAAGCTGATCCCGATCCTGTTGCTGGTTCTGCTGGTGCTGGGCGGACTTTACACTGGTTTCTTCACCCCGACAGAGGCGGGCGGCATCGGTGCCTTCGGCGCGCTGCTGATCGCGCTGTCGAGGCGCAGCCTGGACCGGCACAAGCTGTGGCAGGTGATGAAGCAGACCGGCGTGATCTCGGTCTCGATCCTGCTGCTGCTGATCGCGGCCTCGTTCTATTCGCGGATGCTGGCCATCGCGGGCCTGCCCAACGCCATCGCGGGGCTTGTCACCGACTCGGGTTTTGGCCCTTTGGGCTTCATCTTCTTCTACGCGGCGATCATTTTGCTGATGGGCATGATCCTCGACAGCACGTCGATCCTGTTGATCATGGTGCCCATCGCCACGCCCATCGCGCAGGGCATGGGGATCGACCTGATGCACTTCGGCATCGTCACGGTGCTGGCGGTCGAGATCGGGCTGCTGACGCCGCCCTTCGGGATTTCCGTCTTTACCGTGCACAACACGCTGAACGATCCGGATGTCTCGGTGGAACAGATCTTTGCCGCGACGCTGCCGTTCATCGGGGTGATGCTGCTGGTTTTGGTGATCGTGGCGCTGGTGCCGTCCACGGTGACGGTCTTTCTTTAGCGGGTCGGGGGCTGGGCGGCCGCGCGACAGAAGGTCGCCGCGGCCGCCTCTGTCACGAAAGGCCTGCGATCCCCAGTTATGGTGTTGTCACCGACTGACCGGAAGGCGTGCAGACCATGACCAGGCCCCTGAAGACATCCGCTTCCGAAAGACCATTGGCCGAGCCGGCACCTCACGCCCTTCCGGTCCCGGCCGTGTCGTCCGACCTGCCGCCGCCCCCGGTCGAGCCGGACAGCGGCGAGCGGCGGTTTTCCACGCTCGACCGCACGGTGCGCGCCCTCGAGGCGCGGGTTTCCGGTGGCGCCTCTCCCCATGCGGTGTGGGCCGCGTGGGAGGATTGGGCACGCCACCTGTCGCGCGCGCCGGGCCGGCAACTGGACTTGGCCATGCGGGCGCAACAGAATTTCTCGAAGCTGGCCGCCCATGTGACGACCGGTGCGCCAGCCGGAACGCGCCCCTTTGCGCCCAAGGCCAATGACAGCCGGTTCGACGATGCGGGCTGGGAAAAGCCGCCCTTCGCGCTGTGGCAGCAGGGGTTCCTTGCCGCCGAGGACTGGTGGGATTACGCCACCGGCGAGATTCGCGGCATGCGCTCCAAGACCGCGCAACGGGTGAATTTCATGGCTGGTCAGATGCTGGACGTGCTGTCGCCCTCAAACTTTCCTGCGACCAATCCCGAGATCCTGCGCCGCACGGCAGAGACGGGCGGCCAGAACCTGGTCGAGGGCGCGCGCCACGCCTGGGCCGACGCAATGGACCGCTTGACCGGCGAGGGGGCGCTACCCGAGACCGAATTTGCCGTGGGTCGCGACATCGCCGCGACGCCGGGCGAGGTCGTCTGGCGCAACACGCTGTTCGAGCTGATCCAGTATGCGCCACAGACCGACAATGTGCAGGCCGAACCGGTGCTGATCGTGCCAGCCTGGATCATGAAATACTACATCCTCGATCTCAGCCCGCAGAATTCGCTGATCAACTATCTGGTGGGGCAGGGGTTCACCGTCTTTGCCATCTCGTGGCGCAACCCGGGGGCCGAGTGCCGCGACCTGTCGCTGGACGATTACCGCAAGCAGGGCGTCATGGCGGCGATCGACGCCGTGGGCCGGATCGTTCCGGGGCAGAAGATACATGCCTGCGGCTATTGCCTCGGCGGCACGATCCTGTCCATCGCCGCCGCCACCATGGCGCGCGACGGCGACGACCGTCTTGCCTCGCTGACGCTGCTGGCCGCGCAGGTCGATTTCGCCGAAGCCGGCGAACTGGGCCTGTTCGTCGACGAGGCGCAGGTCGCCTTCCTCGAGGACGCGATGTGGGACCAGGGATACCTGGACAAGCGGCAGATGGTGGGCGCCTTCCGTGCGCTGCGGTCGCACGACCTTGTCTGGTCCCATGCGGTGCGCCGTTATTTCCTGGGCGAGGACGACGCGCAGAGCGACATCGGCACCTGGAACGCCGACGCGACGCGGATGCCCGCGCGGATGCATTCGGAATACCTGCGCGGCCTGTTCCTAGAAAACCGCCTGTCGGCGGGCCGCTTTGCCGTCGAGGGGGCGGTCATCGCGCTGGGAGACATCACCGCGCCGATCTTTGCGCTGGGCACCGAAAAGGACCACATCGCGCCGTGGCGCTCGGTCTACAAGCTGGCGCTGTTCACCGACACGGAACTGACCTTTGCGCTGACCAGCGGCGGGCATAATGGCGGTGTGGTGAGCGAGCCGGGCCACCCGCACCGGCGCTACCGCATCGGCTGCCGCAAGCCGGGCGACCTGTATCAGCCGCCCGACCGCTGGGCGGCTGCGCATCCGCCGAAGGACGGCTCGTGGTGGCCGGACTGGCGCGACTGGCTGAACCGTCATGGCAGCGGGATCCGCGTCGCGCCGCCGTCGATGGGCGCCGCCAGCGAGGGTCTGCCGCCGCTGGGGCCAGCGCCCGGAACCTACGTCTTTCAGCGCTAGGCCTTGACGCAGGTCATGCCCCGCCGCCACCGCTTTCGATAGCTGTCGGAGGGGTGGGGCGCCGATCGCCTCCGACCGGCAAGGGACGCAATGGCAGAACCGCACATGATACAGGACCCGCAGGGGCTGACAGGCGCCGAGATCCATCGCCTGCGCGCCGAACATGGCTGGAACGAGCTGCCGAGGGGCAAGCGCGTCTCGGCCGCTGTCGTCCTGCTGCGGCAGTTCACCGGCGTTCTCGTGCTGATGCTGATCGTTGCCGGGCTGATCGCGCTGGCGCTGGGCGAGCGGGTCGATGCTCTGGCGATCGGAGCCGTCGTGGTGCTGAACGGCGTGCTGGGCTTTACCCAGGAATGGCGGGCCGAACAGGCGATGCGCGCGCTTCAGGCGATGCTGTCACCCCATGCGACGGTGATCCGCGACGGCCAGGAACGGGTGATCCCCGCGCGCGAATTGCTGCCCGGCGACCTGATCCTGCTGGCCGAGGGCGACCGGGTTCCGGCCGATGCCGAGACGCTGCGCGAGGTGGGTCTCCAGATCGACGAAAGCGTGCTGACGGGCGAATCCGTGCCGGTGTCCAAGATCACGGCGGAACCGCTGTTTTCGGGAACCACCGTCACCTCGGGCCATGCCGAGGCGCGCGTCACCGCCATCGGGACAGAGACAGAATTCGGCCGCGTGGCCCTGCTGACCGGCTCGGTCGAAGACACGCCCACCACGCTCCAGCGTGAACTGGGGATCCTCGCGCGTCAACTTGGCTGGGTGGCGATCGGGGTCGCGGTGCTGGTGGCGGCGATGGGCGTCTGGCGCGGGCTCGAAACGCTTCAGGTCTTCATGCTGGGCTTGTCGATGGCGGTCGCCATGGTGCCCGAGGGCCTGCCCGCCGTGGTGACGGTGACGCTGGCGCTGGGGGCAGCGGCGATGGCGCGGCAGAACGCGCTGGTGCGCAACCTCCAGGCCGTCGAGACGCTGGGCGCGGCCAGCGTGATCTGCACCGACAAGACCGGCACCCTGACCGAGAACCAGATGACCGTGCGCGAGATCTGGACCCGCGACGCGGCCTACGAGGTCACGGGCAGCGGTTATGACCCGGCGGGCCACGTCGCTCAGGGCGGCCACAAGCTGCGCTGGGGCGACGACCCGGTGCTGGACCGCGCCTGCCATGTCGGGCTGGTCTGCTCCCACGCCCGGTTGTCGCGCGAGGGCGAGACCTGGGTCGCCCATGGCGATCCGACCGAGGCCGCGCTGATCGTGCTGGCGCACAAGGCCTGGGCGCCGACCGACGCGCGCGCGCCGGTGATCGCGGAACTGCCCTTCACCAGTGACCGCAAGCGGATGAGCGTGCTGGAACTGGGCGAGGGCGGCGGCACGGTGCTGACCAAGGGCGCGCCAGAACTGGTCATCGGCATCTGCGACCGGGTGTTGACCGCCCATGGCCCGGCGCCGCTGACCGACGAGGGCGCCGATGCCGCCCGCGAGGCCGCCCACCGCATGGCCGAGCGCGGCTTTCGCGTGATCGCCCTGGCCAGCCGCGAGGCCTCGGGCGAGATGATCGAGGAAAGCCGCATGGTCCTCGTGGGGCTTGTCGGCATGATCGATCCGCCCCGGATGGAGGTCGCGGGTGCCATCCGCGCGGCGCGCGGCGCGGGCATCCGCACGCTGATCATCACCGGCGACCACCCCGCCACCGCGCGCAATGTCGCCGACCAGTTGGGCATCGGTGCCAAGCGGATCGTCACCGGGGCCGAACTGGCCAAGATGGACGACGCGGCGCTGGCCGAGACCCTGTCGCAGCCGGTGGGCTTCGCCCGCGTCTCTCCGGCGGACAAGCTGCGCATCGTCGGCGCGCTCCAGGCGCTGGGCGAGACGGTGGCGATGACCGGCGACGGGGTGAACGACGCCCCCGCCCTGCGCAAGGCCGATATCGGCGTCGCAATGGCGATCCGCGGCACCGAGGTCGCCAAGGACGCCGCCGACCTGATCCTGCTGGACGACAATTACGCCACCATCGTCGGCGCCATCCGCGAGGGGAGGCGGCAGTTCGACAACACGCGCAAGTTCGTCCGCTACCTGTTGTCCTCTAACGCGGGCGAGGTGGTGGCGCTGATCGTCAACACGATCATGCTGGCGCCGCTGATCTTCCTGCCAACGCAGATCCTGTGGATGAACCTCATTACAGACGGGGTCACGGCGGTCGCGCTGGGGCTGGAGCCTTCGGAAAAGGCGCAGATGCGCGACCCGCCCCGCGCCTCGACCGACCGGGTGCTGTCGCTGGGCAGCGTGACGGTGATCATGGCCTTTGGCCTTTATACCGGGGCCGCGGCTGTCCTGCTGTTCGAGATGCTGCGCCCGCTGGGCGTGGATGTCGCCCGCACCGCGGCCTTCACCGGCATGGTCGTGTTCGAAAAGGTCAGCGTCTTTGCCTTTCGTTCGCTCAGGACGCCGAACTGGCGGCTGGGGCTGTCGGGCAACCCGGTGCTGCTGCTGGCCTTCGCTGCGATGATCTCGCTCCAGGTCGCGGCGGTCTACTGGGCGCCGCTCCAGACGCTGTTGCAGACCGTGCCGCTGGGCTGGAATGAATGGGGCATGATCGCCGCGCTATCGCTGCCGCTGCTGATCGTGCCCGAGATCCTCAAGTCGCTGGGCCTGTTCCGGGGCCGCGCCGCCTGACGCCGCCTTGATCTGCGTCATTCCGGTGTCGCCCTGCTTGCCGCAGGCTGTCTGGCGGGAGGACGGCCATGACAGAGGATACCGGAACGAAGCCCGCGTCGGATGACGGCTGGGGCGAGGCCCGCGCCATGCTGGACGGCTGGAAGGGTGGACTGAACATCTGCCACGAGGCGCTGGACAGGCATGTCATCGCGGGCCATGGCGAGCAGGTGGCGCTGCGCTGGCTGGGCAAGGAGGGCGAGCGACGCGACCTGACCTATGCCGATATGGCGAGTATGGCCGCGCGCTTTGCCAACGTGCTGGCGGCGCATGGGCTGGACAAGGGAGACAGCCTGTTCGCGATGGCAGGCCGCGTGCCGGAACTGTACGCCGGTGCGCTGGGAACTCTGAAGGCCGGCATGGTCTTTACCCCGCTGTTTTCCGCCTTCGGTCCCGACCCGATCCGCATGCGGATGGAGATTGGCGGCGCAAACGCCTTGCTGACCACCGAAAGCATCTATCGCCGCAAGATCGCGCCGTGGCGGGACGAGATAAAGACGCTGAAACTGGTGCTGATCCTCGGCGACGAGGCGCCCGATGGCTGCGTCGCGCTGGGCCCCGCCATGGCGGCGGCCTCGCCAGTATTCGAGACCGTGGCGACCGCACCCGAGGACCCGGCACTGATCCATTTCACCTCCGGCACGACCGGGCGGCCCAAGGGCGCGGTGCATGTGCACCAGGCGGTGCTGTATCACGCCTTTTCCGGGCGTCACGCGCTCGACCTGACGCCGGGCACGCGGTATTGGTGCACCGCCGATCCGGGCTGGGTCACGGGCACCTCCTACGGGATCATAGCACCGCTGGTGAACCGGGTGACGATGCTGGTGGACGAGGCCGAGTTCGACCTCGACCGCTGGTATTCCATCGTCCAGAACGAAAAGGTTCAGGTCTGGTATTCCGCGCCCACCGCGATCCGAATGATGATGCGCGCCGGGCGCGAGGCGGCGGCGTCATACGATTTCTCCGGCCTGCGGTTCCTCGCCTCGGTGGGTGAGCCGCTGAACCCCGAGGCGGTCGTCTGGTCGGAACAGGTCTTTGGCCAGCCCTTCCACGACAACTGGTGGCAGACGGAAACCGGCGGCATCATGATCGCCAACCGCCCGGGAATGGAGGTGCGTCCCGGCTCGATGGGCAAGCCCTTGCCGGGAATCGAGGCCGGGATCGTCGAGCGCGAGGACGGGACGCTGCGCGAACTGGGCACTGGCGAAGTGGGCGAACTGGCCCTGCGCCCGGGCTGGCCGTCGATGATGCGGGCCTACCTGCATGAACAGGCGCGCTACGACAAATGCTTTGTCGATGGCTGGTATCTGTCGGGCGACCTCGCGATGCGGGACAAGGACGGGTATTTCTGGTTCGTTGGCCGGGCCGACGACCTGATCAAGACATCCGGCCACCTGATCGGCCCGTTCGAGGTGGAATCCGCCCTCATCGAACACCAGGCCGTGGCCGAGGCGGGCGTGATCGGCATCCCCGACGAGACCGCGGGCGAGGTGGTCAAGGCCTATGTCACGCTGAACCCGGGCTTCACCCCGTCCGAGGACCTGGAACGCGAAATCCGCGGCCATGCGCGCAAGAAACTCGGCCCCGCCGTGGCGCCGCGCGAGGTCGTCTTCCGCAACACCCTGCCCAAGACACGGTCCGGCAAGATCATGCGCCGCCTGCTGAAGGCGCGCGAACTGGGCCTGCCCGAGGGCGACATTTCCACGCTGGAGACGGACGAGACATGACCAGTTCCGACAAGATACGCCTCGACCGCGCCCATGTGCTGGACCTGCTGGGCCACATGATCCGCATCCGCCGCTTCGAGGACAAATGCGCCGAGATGTATACGCAGGAAAAGATCCGCGGCTTTCTGCATCTCTACGACGGCGAAGAGGCCATTGCCGCCGGCGTCATCCCGCTGCTGACCGAAAAGGACCGGATCGTGGCGACCTACCGCGAACACGGCCACGCGCTGGTGCGCGGCGTGCCGATGACGGGCGTCATGGCCGAGATGTATGGCAAGCGGTCGGGCTGTTCCGGCGGACGGGGCGGGTCGATGCACCTGTTCGACGCGGAACGGAACTTCTACGGCGGCAACGCCATCGTGGGCGGCGGGTTGCCACTGGCCGGCGGGCTGGCGCTGGCCGACCGGATGATGGGGACGGGCGGCGTGACCGCCTGTTTCTTCGGCGAGGGCGCGGTGGCCGAGGGTGAGTTCCACGAGACGATGAATCTTGCCGAGCTTTGGGACCTGCCGGTGCTTTTCGTCTGCGAGAACAACGGCTACGCGATGGGAACGGCGCTCGCACGGTCGGAATCGCAGACCGACATCCACGCCAAGGCGGCCGCCTATGGTGTCGAGTCTCAGGTCGTGGACGGCATGAACGTGGTCGAGGTCGAACGCGCCGCGCGCCGCGCGCTGGCGTCGATGCGCGAAACCGGGCGCCCGGTGCTGTTGGAATGCCGCACCTACCGGTTCCGCGCGCATTCCATGTTCGACGCCCAGTTGTATCGTGACAAGGCAGAGATCGAGGAGTGGCGCTCCAAGGGGCCGATCGTGCGCTTTCAGGGCTGGCTGCTGGAAAACGGCCTGATCCACGACAGCGACGTGGCCGACCTGACGGCGAAGATCGACGCCGAGATCGCCGAGGCCGTGGCCTTTGCCGAGGCCGCCGAGTGGGAGTCGGTCGAAGACCTGACGACACATGTCCTCGGGCCGCAGCCCGAACCACCCGCGCCCACGCAGCCCTCTGGCGAGACGGTCGAGATCACCTATCGCGAGGCGGTGAAGCAGGGCATCCGCGACGCCATGTTGCGCGACGAGCGCGTCTTCATGATGGGCGAGGATGTCGGCGCCTATGGTGGCTGCTACGCGGTGTCCAAGGGGCTGATGGCCGAATTCGGCGAGGATCGCATCCGCGACACGCCGCTGTCCGAGAGCGGCTTCACCGGCGCGGGGATCGGCGCGGCGGCGGCGGGGATGCGACCCATCGTCGAGTTGATGACGGTGAACTTCAGCCTTCTGGCGCTCGACCAGATCATGAACACCGCCGCCACGATCCGCCACATGTCTGGCGGTCAGTTCGGCGTGCCGGTGGTCATCCGCATGGCGACCGGGGCGGGCAAGCAGCTGGCGGCGCAGCATTCGCATTCGCTGGAAGGCTGGTATGGCCATATCCCCGGCCTCAAGGTGCTGGCCCCCGCCACGGTCGAGGATGCGCGCGGCATGCTGTGGACCGCGTTGCAGGATCCCGACCCGGTGCTGATCTTCGAGAACGTGATGCTGTATAACCGGACGGGGATGCTGGATACCGCTGCCGGGGCGGTGGACATCACCCGCGCGGCGGTGCGTCGCGCGGGCAAGGATCTCAGCCTCATCACCTATGGCGGATCGCTCTGGAAGACGCTCGAGGCGGCCGAGGAACTGGCCAAGGATGGCATCGAGGCCGAGGTGATCGATCTGCGCAGCCTGCGGCCGCTGGACGACGAAACCATCATGGCCTCGGTGGCCAAGACGCGCCGCGCGGTGATCGTGGACGAGGGGTGGAAGACCGGCTCGATCTCGGCCGAGATCGCGGCGCGGATCATGGAACAGGCCTTCTGGTCGCTCGACGGGCCGGTGGGCCGGGTCTGTTCGGCCGAGGTGCCGATCCCCTATCCGAAACACCTCGAGGACGCCTCGATCCCGCAGGTGCCCGCCATCGTCGCGGCGGCCCGCGGACAGATGGGGCGCTGAGGATGGCGGTCTTCAAGATGCCCTCTCTCGGCGCCGACATGGAGGCGGGCCGGCTGGTGGAATGGATGATCGCGCCTGGCGACACGGTCCATCGCGGCGACGTTGTGGCGGCGGTCGAGACGCAGAAGGGCGCAATCGAGATCGAGGTGTTCCAGGACGGCACGGTGCAGGAATTGCTGGCCGATCTGGGGCAGGAATTGCCGGTGGGCGCGCCGCTGGCGGTGATCCTCGGCGAAGGAGAGGCACCGTCCGAAGCGGTTCCGACGCCGAAGCCCGCGCCGGGCGCGGCACCGAAACCTGAACAGACCACACTGACGCCGGAGCCCGAGGCCGCGAAGCAACCGGTAGGGCAACCTGTGCCGCCGCCCACGCCGCCCGCGGCACCGGAACCTACGCCGACGGTGCCCGAGGCCGCAAGGAAGCCGGCGGCGCAACCCGTGCCGCCCGTCGCCCCCGCGACGCCGGGCGCCCTGCGCATCTCGCCCGCCGCCCGCGCGCTGGCGGCAGAGCGGGGCGTCGATCTGGCATCCCTGAAAGGCAGCGGGCCGGGCGGGGCGATCCTTTATGCTGACGTGGAGCATGCTGCGAAACCGGCGACGCAAAAGACATCCTCGCCCTTGGCCGAGATGCGCAAGGCCATCGCCGCCGCCATGACGCGGTCGAAACAGACGATCCCGCATTTCTACCTGTCCGAGACCATCGACGTGGACCCGGCCATTGCCTTTCTCGAGGCGCGCAACGCGGATCTGCCCCCGGCCGAGCGCGTGCTCTTGGGTGCGCTGTTCATCCGGGCGACGGTGCTGGCGGCGCAGCAGGTTCCGGCGATCAACGGGCATTACACCGACGAGGCGGGGTTCAAACCGTCCGACATGGTGAATCCCGGCATTGCCATTGCCCTGCGTGGCGGCGGGCTGGTCGCCCCGGCGCTGCGCGATGCGAGCGGGATGACGCTGGACGAAACCATGGCGGGCATGCGCGATCTTGTCACCCGCGCCCGTGCGGGGCGGCTGCGCGCCTCGGAGATGACGCAAGGCACGATCACCATCTCCAGCCTCGGCGAGACCGGAGCCGAGTCGATGACGGGCGTCATCTTTCCCCCGCAGGTCGCCATCGTGGGCATCGGCGCGCCGCACCTGCGGCCCTGGGTGGTCGAGGGCGCGGTCGTGCCGCGCCACGTGGTGACACTGACCCTGTCCGCCGATCACCGCGTCAGCGACGGCCGTGTCGCCGCGAAATTCATCGCGGCATTCGAGGAACTCATGCAGAAACCGGAGGCCCTATGACCGATTATCGCGCGATCTACCTCGAGGAACTGGTGCGTGTCGCACCCGATATCGACCCGGAAACCGTGGGTGAAAACGACCACCTCCAGGACGATCTGGAATTGGATTCGATGGATGTGCTGAACCTCGTCACGGCGCTGCACGAAAGGCTGGGAGTCGACATCCCGGAACGCGATTACCCGCGCATCGCGACGCTGGCGCAGGCGGTGGTCTACCTGGCCGAGAAGTCGGCCTCGGGCTGACGACGCCGTACGTCCTTCCCCGATCCTGATGGGTTTGTCGCGCAAGATGTTCATTTTGCGCCTTGATCATCCTGTGTCTGGCTGCATTACTGTCCGTGCTACGGGAATTTTGCAGAGATCGGGAAATTTTGCAGAACATCGCAGAAGCCTTCTCGCTGGCCTTCGCGCTGGTTCTGTCGGGCGACGCCGACCTGTTCGAGATCGTCGCCCTGTCGCTTCAGGTCAGCCTGACGGCGACCCTGCTGTCCTGTCTGATCGGCTTGCCGCTGGGCGCGCTGGTGGCCATTGCCCGTTTCCCGGGGCGGGGCGCGGTGCTGGTCGTGATGAACGCGCTGATGGGCCTGCCGCCGGTCGTCGTGGGTCTGCTGGTCTACCTGCACCTCTCGCGCTCGGGGCCGCTGGGCTTTCTCGGGCTGCTCTATACGCCAACGGCGATGATCATTGCGCAGACGATCCTGATCGCGCCCATCGTCGCGGCGCTGTCGCGGCAGGTGCTGGAGGATCTGCACGGCGAATATGCCGAGCAGTTCCGGTCCTTCTGCCTGACGCGCCGACAGATCGTGCGCGCGCTGCTGTGGGACGGCCGCTATTCGCTGCTGACAGTGGGTCTGGCGGGCTTTGGCCGGGCGGTGGCCGAGGTCGGCGCGGTGATGATCGTGGGCGGCAACATCGACCATCTGACGCGGGTCATGACCACCGCCATCGCGCTGGAAACCTCGCGCGGCGAACTGGCGTTGGCTTTGGCCCTGGGGATCGTCCTGCTGGTGATCGCGCTGGGCGTGAACGCCGGCGTGCAGGCGCTGCGCATGAGTGCTGTGAGGCAGGCCTATGTCTGAGGCGCGCCCCCTGCCGGCATCCCTGGCAACCGCACGGGCTGTCGCCGTGCCGATCCTGCCGCTGCGGTTGCGCGGCGTGGGGCTGCGGCTGGGCGGGGCGGTCATCCTGGACGGGGTGGACCTGGATCTTGGCGCCGGCGGCTGCACGATGGTCATGGGGCCCAATGGCGCGGGCAAGAGCCAGCTGCTGAAGCTGCTGCACGGGCTGACCGCGCCCAGCGCCGGCACGATCGACTGGAACGGCCACGCGCCGCAGGCGGTGCGGGCGCGGCAGGCGCTGGTGTTCCAGAAACCGGTTCTGCTGCGGCGGTCGGTGGCCGCGAACGTCGATTTCGTGCTGCGCGCGCGGGGGTTGGACCGCAGCCGCGTCTCGGCCCTGCTGGATCACGTGGGTCTTGCGCACAAGGCCGCGCAACCCGCCCGGCACCTGTCGGGCGGCGAGGCGCAACGGCTGGCCCTGGCTCGTGCGCTGGCCACCGATCCCGAAATCCTGTTCCTCGACGAGCCGACCGCCAGCCTCGACCCCGCTTCGGTACAGGCGATCGAGCGGATCGTGGCGCGGGCGCGCGAGGGGGGCACACGGGTGATCTTCGTCACCCATGACATCGGGCAGGCGCGGCGCCTGGCCGATGACGTGGTGTTCCTGCATCGCGGGCGCGTGGCCGAGCATGGCCCCGCGCGTGACTTCTTCCGCCAGCCCCGGACAGAGGCGGCGCGGCGGTTCCTCGACGGCCAGTTGGTCGTCTGACAATGACAATGGGAGATCAATGATGAAACACACCCTGTCCGGCCTCGCGCTGGCGCTGGGCCTTGCGGGCGGTGCCTGGGCGCAGGATCAATCGATCCTGGTGCAATCGACCACATCGACCGCCAATTCCGGCCTTTACGACTACCTGCTGCCGATCTTCACCGCCGAGACCGGTATCACCGTGAACGTGGTGGCGGTCGGAACCGGGCAGGCGATCAAGAATGCCGAGAATTGCGACGGAGACGTGCTGCTGGTCCATGCCAAGCCCGCCGAGGAAAAGTTCGTGGCGGCGGGGTTCGGCACGATCCGGACCGACCTGATGTACAACGATTTCGTCGTCGTCGGCCCGGCGGCCGATCCGGCGGGTGTCGCCGGCATGACCGATGTCGAGGCCGCGCTCGACAAGATCGCCAAGTCCGGCGCGCCCTTTGCGTCGCGCGGGGACGATTCCGGCACGCACAAGAAAGAGGTCTCGCTGTGGAACGCCGCCGGCATCGACCCCAAGACCGGGTCGGGCGACTGGTATCGCGAAACGGGTTCGGGCATGGGCGCCACGCTGAACGCCGGCATCGGCATGGGGGCCTATGTGCTGACCGACCGCGCCACCTGGATCAGCTTTGGCAACAAGCAGGATTACACCGTGCAGGTGCAGGGCGATGAGGACCTGTTCAACCAGTATGGCGTGATCCCGGTGAACCCGGCGAAATGCCCCAGCGTAAAGGCCGAGGCGGCGCAGACCTTTGCCGACTGGCTGGTGTCCGGGGCGGGGCAGGCGGCCATCGCGGGCTTTGCCATCGACGGCCAGCAACTGTTCTTCCCGAACGCGCCGAAGATGTAAGGCGCAACGCCTAGCACGCAGGGGCCACCCGCAGCGCGCGCCGCGGGTGGCCCTTTTCCGTTTCGGCGTGGTCGCGTGTCAGTCGCTGATGGAACCTTCCTCGTCGCGCCGCTCGTGCATCTGCGCCTTGACCCGGCGGCCGAACACCAGCGGCAGGATGAAGCCGATGATGGCCACCGCCCACAACGTCAGCGACAGCGGGCTGTCGATCAGCGTGCCCCAGTTGCCGTTGTCGATGGTAATGGCGCGGCGCAGGTTGTTCTCCATCGAGTTGCCCAGCAGCGTGCCCAGGATGATCGGCACCAGCGGCACATCCATCTTGCGCAGGCCCCAGCCCATGATCCCGAAGCCGATCATCACCATCAGGTCGAAACTCGACCCCGAGATGCCGTAGATCCCGACAAAGCTGACCATCGCCACGATGGGCATCAGGATTCGCGGCGGGATCAGCAGCAGGCGCGTGAACAATCCCACCATCGGGATGTTCATCGCCAGCAGCATGAAGTTGGCGATGAACAGCGCCGCGATAAGGCCCCAGACCACGTCCGGATTCTGCGTGAACAGCAGCGGCCCCGGCGTGATGTTCAGCGCCAGAAGCACCGCCAGAAGGACCGCTGTGGTGCCTGAACCCGGCACGCCCAGCGCCAGCATCGGCACCAGCGCGCCACCGGCGGCGGCGTTGTTGCCCGCCTCGGGCGCGGCCACGCCGCGCGGGTCGCCCTTGCCGAAGGTCTTGCCCTCCTTGTCGACCAGCCGCTTTTCCATCGAGTAGGAGATGAACGATCCCAGCGATGCGCCCGCGCCGGGCAGCACGCCCGCGAGGAAGCCGAGGAACGAGGTGCGCAGCATCGTCGGCATACACTGTTTCACCATCGACATCGGCGGATACAGGCGGCCGATCTCCATCTTGCGGCCTTGTGCGTCCGACCCGCCGTGGCGGGTCTCCAGGAAGATGAACACCTCGGACAGCGCGAAGAGACCGACGATGGCCACGAGGAAATCCAGCCCGTCATACAGGTGCACCTCACCGAAGGTGAAGCGCGGCACGCCGGTCTGGCTGTCGACGCCGACCATGGCGAGGCCCAGGCCCAGCGCCGCTGCAAAGGCCGATTTTGCCTGGTTGGTCGAGGACACGCCGCCCAGCGTCATGAAGGCCAGCGCGAAGAGTGCGAAATACTCGGCCGGGCCGAACAGCAGCGCGATCTTGACCAGTTGCGGCGCCAGCAGGATCAGTCCCCAGGTCGCCAGGAAGGCGCCAATAAAAGACGCAATGCCCGAAAGGCTCAGCGCCTCGCCGGCAAGGCCCTTCTGCGCCATGGGATGGCCGTCGAGACAGGTCATCATGGCCGGTTCGTCGCCGGGGATGTTCAGCAGGATCGAACTGATGCGCCCGCCATACATCGCGCCATAATAGACGCTGGTCAGCAGGATCAGCGAGGGGGTGGCCCCCAGGCCCAGGGTAAAGGCCAGCGGGATCAGGATCGCCACGCCGTTCGACGGGCCGAGGCCGGGCAGGGCGCCCATCACCGTGCCCAGGAAGCAGCCCAGCAGCGCGAGGCCGAGGTTCTGCCAGGTCAGCGCGATGGCAAAGCCGTCGGCGAGATTTGCAAAGGTTTCCATGTCAGCCCCTCAGAAGCCCCAGGGGCCGCGGGCCAGCGACAGGCCCAGAACCAGGTGAAAGATGGCGTAGATGCCGACCGAGGTGCCGATGCCGGTCAGCACCGCCTCGAGCGGTTTCGAACCCAGCCGCCAGGCCAGGTATCCGGCGGCGACCGCGGTGGCCGCGACGAATCCCGCCTCTGGCAGGAACTGGGCGTAGAGGATCATCACCACGGCGGCGGCGGCGAGTTCGGCCAGACGCGCGAGGGCAGGCCAGTGCGGCTCGGGATCGGGGCGTAGCGCGATCACGGCCGAGGACAGGCCCAGCACGGCGGCGATGATCAGCGGAAAGGCCTTTGGGCCGACGGCATCGGAGAGAAAGCTTTCCTCGATGGCCAGCGCGGACAGCGCGAACCCGATGGCGAGGAGGATGCCGAAAAGCCCGAAGATGCGATCGCTCACGGCGGATCTCCTTCTTTGGGTCTTTGAGGGGGGAGGGGGCGGAAACCGGGCGCCGCGCGTTGGCGGCACCCGGCCCGGCGCGGGATGCGCTTACTTGATGATGCCGATCTCTTTCGAGATCGACTCGATCTGAGCGACCGAGTCGGCCACGAACTGCTGGAACGCCTCGCCTTGCAGGTCCAGCGGTGCCAGGCCGTTGGCCTCCATCACGGCTTTCCACTCATCCGACGCATACAGCGCGCCGATCTTTTCGACCCAGGCTGCATAGGCCTCGTCCGACATGCCGCCCGGCGCGTAGAAGCCGCGCCAGTTGGCGCCGATCGCGTCCACGCCCTGTTCGCGGGCGGTGGGCATCTCGGCGAACTCGCCGCCCAGGCGCTCGGGCGCCAGAACCGCGATCACCTTGATGTCGCCGCTGTCGACAAAGCCCTTGGCCTCGGAAATGTCGCCGGTGAAGGCCTGGACCGAGCCGGCCAGCAGCTGTGTCACAGCCTCGCCGCCGCCGTCGAAGGCGATGTATTTCACCGAGCGCACGTCATCAATGCCATAGGCATTGGCGGCGATCAGCACCTTGAGATGGTCCCAGCCGCCCACTGCGGAGCCGCCGGCGATCGAGATGCTGGTCGGGTCGGCCTTGATCTGGTCCAGCAGCGCGGGCAGCGTGTCAATGGCGCTGTCCTTGGACACGGCGATCACGCCGTAATCGGCGCCGACAGAGGCCAGCCAGCGAACCTGGCCCATCGTGTTGCCCGGATAGGCGCCTTGCGCGAGGCGAGTCGCGGTGGCGGAACTGGCGGCCACGACTAGGTCGTTGCTGTCGTTACGCTTGTTCACCACCTCGGCATAGGCGACACCACCGCCGCCACCGGCGAGGTTCACGACCTGCATGGTCTTTTCGATCAGCCCGAGGTCCTGGAGCGACTTGCCCACCTGCCGGCAGGTAAAGTCCCAGCCGCCGCCGGGATTGGCCGGGGCGATGCATTCGGGGTTTTCCGGGGTAAAGCCCTGCGCGCTGGCGGTCAGCGCCGAAACGCCCAGGATGGCGGCGACAAGCGCGCCGCGGGTTGCGGTGAGAATCATGGTCTTCCTCCTTATTGTCTTGCGGGCAGCCAGACCGCTGACCCGTGACCTTTTCCCCGCATGTTCGGCCGCGCTGGCGGCCCTCCTCCTTGCGGGTTAGGCTGGAGGCATACAGACCCAAGCTGTCATGAACCTGTCAGGCACAGGACAGGACGGGCGGGGCGGGCCGGCGCGGGGGGAGAGATGCGCGTTCTGATGGTCGAGGACGCGGCCGATCTGGCCGAAACCGTCGCCGCGCGGCTGGCGCGGGCGGGAATCGTCTGCGACCTGGCGGGCAGCCTTCAGGCGGCGCAGGATTTCCGCGCGGTGCAGAAATACGATGCGCTGGTTCTCGACATCAATCTGCCGGACGGCTCGGGGCGCAGCCTGCTGCGCGACATGCGCGCCGCGGGCGACCGGACGCCGGTGCTGATGCTGACGGCGCTGATCTCGGTCGAGGACCGGGTGGGCGCGCTGGATCTCGGCGCCGACGACTACCTGGTGAAACCGTTCGATCAGCGCGAACTGGAGGCGCGTTTGCGCGCGCTGGTGCGGCGCGAGGCGGCGCAGAAGGGCGACCGGATCGTTCTGGGGCCGCTGGCCTTCTCGCCCGCCGAGCGCAGCGCGACGCTGGACGACCGCCGGCTGGACCTGACCCCGCGCGAGGCGGCGCTGCTGGAACTGCTGCTGCGCCATGAAGGGCAGTACCTGAACAAGACGCGGCTTTACGATTCGCTCTATGGCTTCGACGACGCGGATGTGGGGGTGAACGCGATCGAGCTCTATGTCGCCCGCCTGCGGAAGAAGCTGGCGGACAGCCCGGTCTCGATCACCACGCAGCGCGGCGTTGGATACCGGATCGCGCTGGATGGCTGAGCGCGCCGCTCCCCGCCCGCACAGCATGGCCGGCCGGGTGCTGTCGGCGGTGCTGCTGATCCTGCTGCTGGGCGGGGTGCTGGTGTCGGTCTCGACCTGGATGAACGGGCGGCAGGCGGCGCGGCAGGCCTATGACCGCATCCTGCTGGGCGCAGCCAGCGACATCGCCGAGTCGATCCGCATCCAGAACGGCGAGCCCTTTGTCGATCTGCCAGTGTCTGCCTTCGAACTGCTGTCGCAGGCCCCCGACGACCGGGTGCATTATGCCGTGCGCGGGCCGGGCGGGCGTTTCGTCACCGGGCTGGATGCGACGCCGATCGCGCCACCCGACCCGCGCCCGGCGCATTTCGACGGCGCCTTGCAAGGCGAACCCGCGCGGTTCGTGCAGGTCACTCGCCGCTTTGCCGAGCGCGAGTTCTCGGGTGACGTGACGGTGGTGGTGGGCCAGACCCTTCGCGCGCGCCGGGCGATGGCGCTGGGGCTGATGCTGGACGCGCTGGTGCCTATGGCGCTTGCCGGGGTGGCGCTGGTGGTCATGGCATGGCTGGCGATCCGGTCGGCCGTGCGGCCGCTGGGTGCGCTGGCCGAGGACCTGTCGCGCCGCGACCCCCGCGACCTGACGCCGATGGCGACCGGCGGCCTGCCACGCGAACTGGCGCTTGTGCAGTTGGCGATGAACCGGTTCATGCAGCGGCTCGACCGGCAGATGAGCGCGACGCGGACGCTGATTTCCGACAGCGCGCACCAGTTGCGCACGCCGGTCGCGGCAATCCGCGCGCAGGCCGAGACGATCCTCGAGGAACCCGACCCGCAGGCGCGCGACCGGGCGCTGGGCCGCCTGCTGGGGCGCACCCGGTCGTTGGGGGCGCTGCTGGACCAGCTTCTGTCGCGGGCGCTGGTGATCCACCGCACCGACAGCGCGCCGCGCGTGGCCTTCGACCTGCGCGAGACCGCGCTGGATCTGGTCGAGCGGCGCGACCACGACCTGATCGCGCCGGGGGCCGAGGTGCGGCTGGACCTGGGCGAGGCGCCGGTGATCGTGCATGCCGATGCCTTTTCCGTGGGCGAGGCGGCACGCAACCTGATGGTCAACGCGCTGAAGCACGGCCTGCCTCCCGTGGTGATCGGCGTTTCCCGGCAAGGCGACTCTGCCGTGCTGTGGGTACAGGATACCGGGCCCGGCCCTGATCCGGCGATGGCAGAGCGCCTCGGCCAGCGGTTCGAGCGCAGCGCCACCTCGGGCGAGGATGGCAGCGGGCTGGGGCTGTCGATCGTGCACGCGGTCGCCGCCGCTTTTGGCGGACGGGTCGAGATGACGCGCGAGGCAGAGGGTTTCCGCGCCGCGCTGGTCCTGCCCTCCGATCCTATGGAGGACAGGGAATGAGGGCGATGGCTCTGCGCCTTGCACTGGCCCTGATCGCACTGTTGCCCGGAGCCGCCCCCGCGCAGGAGGCGGTGGCGAGTTTCGGCGCGGGGGCCACGCGGATGGTTCTGCGCTCGACCACGGATATCGCCATCATCGCGCCGGTGATCGAGCGCTTCGTGGAGCGCAACCCGGACCTGTCGGTATCCTATGAGCAATGGGGTTCGAACGACCTGTTCGACGACAGCCGCGCCGCCTGCGACGGGCGGCGCGCGCCTGCGGACGCGGTGTTTTCCTCGGCCGCGCACCAGATGGTCTGGCTGGTCAACGCCGCCTGCGCGCAATCCCATGTCTCGGCCGCGACCGGGGCGCTGCCGCCGACGCGGCGCTGGCGCGACGAATTGTGGGGCATCACCGAGGAACCGGCAGCCATCGTCTACAACACCGCCGCCTTTGCCGGTCAGGACGTGCCGCATGACAGGTTTGCCCTGCTCGACCTGATGCGGGCCGATCCCGACCTTCTGCGCGGACGCATCGCCACCTATGACATCGCGGCCTCTGGGCTGGGCTATCTTTTTGCCCATGCCGACAGTCTCGAGGCGACGACCTTTGGCGCGATGCTGGAAGCCTTCGCACGGGTGGGCGCGGTCGCCACCTGCTGTTCGGCCGAGATCATCGAGGGCGTGGCCGAGGGTCGCTTCCTGATCGCCTACAACGTGCTTGGCTCATACGTGGCGAACCGCCAGTCGCAGGCGGTGGGGATCATCCTGCCCGAGGATTACACGCTGGTCCTGTCGCGCAGTTACATGATCCCGCGCGGCGCGGCCCATCCCGAGGCCGCGCGCCGCCTGCTGGATTTCCTGTTGTCGGACGAGGCGCAGCGCATTCTCGAGCGGATCGGCCTGCTGCTGCCGCGCGACGGTGCCGAAACCGGGCTGTTGCCCAGTGCGCCGCGGGCCATCGCCCTGGCGCCGCCGCTGCTGGTGGCGCTGGACGGCCATGCCCGCCGCCGCCTGTTCGGCCTGTGGGAGGATGCGTTCCGACCGGCCCAACTGCCCTAGCTACAGGGTAAAGGCCGCGCGGAACGCCTCGAGCGCGGCCTCGGGCGTGTCGCGGGCATAGGCCTCCAGTCCGACCGGGCCATCATAGCCCATGTCGGCCAGCGCACGGGCAATCACCGGCCAGTTCATCTCTCCGGTGCCCGGCTCGAACCGGCCCGGGTTGTCGGCGACCTGGATCTCGCCGATCCAGGGCAGGCAGGCCTCGGCCCAGCGGATCACGTCGCCCTCGCCGATCTGCGTGTGATAGAGGTCGAGGTTGATGCGCAGCTGCGGGCGGTCGACGGCGGCAACCAGCGACAGCACGTCGGCGGTCGAGTTGAACGGGCAGCCCGGGTGTTCGCGCAGGTTGAGGTTTTCCAGCGTGAAGGTCACGCCCTCTTCCTCGGCCATGTCGCAGATGCGGTGCAGCGTGTCGCGCGCCCGCAGCCACATGCCGGGCGCCACATGCGCCGACTGCTGGATCGGCAGGCCCATGTCGCCCAGCCCGGTGCCATGCAGGTTCAGCCGGTGCACGCTCAATCGCTTGCCCACCTGGGCTGTCTCCCGGGCCGATGCCAGCAGTAGGTCGGCGCCCTCGGTATCGGCCAGCCGGCCGTGCAGGTAGCCGT
Organism: Thetidibacter halocola; assembly: GCF_018224955.1. GTDB lineage: Bacteria > Pseudomonadota > Alphaproteobacteria > Rhodobacterales > Rhodobacteraceae > Thetidibacter > Thetidibacter halocola. Next base: position 4,465 of record NZ_JAGTUU010000012.1, on the reverse strand, counting down.
TCATGATGGTGAAGGTCGCGCCGGTCCTCTCCAGCGCCTCAAGGTCCCAGGCGGGCCAGTTCCACAGGCCCACGCCGAACCCCATCTCGTGCAGGCGGGCGGCGCGCCAGGCGATGGGTCTGTCTTGCCAGAGCATCTCGGCGCAGGCGGCAAGCTGAAAGGCCATCGGGTGTCTCCTGTCCCCTGGGTGTCTGCCCCATGTCTAGCCGGTGCCCGGCGCCACGGGAACCGGGCGGGGTGCGATTCGCAGCATTTCCCGTCAGCTGGGGCGGGTGTTGCTGAGGGTTTCCTTGCACCGTTCGGTGCCCTGCTTGCGGCAGTTCGGGGTGCGTGCCATGGTCCTTTCAACCGCAAGGGAGGCACGCCATGAAGATCGAGGGCCAGCACTACCGGTCGCTGTGGTGGAACGCGGGCGAAGCCGTGCTGGAGATCATCGACCAGCGCTGGTTGCCGCATGACTTGCGCATCCAGCCCGTGCGCACGCTGGCGGATTTCTCCGATGCCATCGTCGAGATGCGGGTGCGGGGCGCGCCGCTGATCGGGGCGACGGCGGCCTATGGCATGGCGCGGGCGATGGCCGATGATCCCTCGGACGCCAGCATGGATACCGCCCGGGATGTCCTGAACCGCACCCGGCCCACGGCGATCAACCTGCGCTGGGCGCTGGATCGCTGCCGCACCGCCCTGCGCCCTTTGCCAGAGGCGAACCGGGCGGCGGCGTCGCTGGCGCTGGCCCATGCCATCGCCGACGAGGATGTCGAGATCAACCGCAGGATCGGCGAACACGGCCTGACCCTGATCCGCGAGATCGCCGCGCGGAAGCCGGCCGGAGAGCCCGTGCGCCTGCTGACCCACTGCAACGCCGGCTGGATCGCCACGGTCGACTGGGGCACCGCAACAAGTCCGATGTACCAGGCGCATGATGAGGGCATCCCGCTGCATGTCTGGGTGGACGAGACGCGCCCGCGCAATCAGGGCGCGCTGACAGCCTGGGAACTTGGCAGCCACGGCGTGCCGCACACCTACATCACCGACAATGCTGGCGGGCACCTGATGCAGCATGGCCTCGTCGACATGGTCATCACCGGCACCGACCGCACCACGCGGCGCGGCGATGTCTGCAACAAGATCGGCACTTACCTGAAAGCATTGGCCGCGCGCGACAACGGCGTGCCCTTCTACGTGGCGCTGCCCTCTCCGACCATCGACTGGACGGTCGAGAACGGCGTGGATGAGATCCCGATCGAGGAGCGCTCTGCCCGCGAGACGACCCATATCCAGGGGCGGGGCGAGGGCGGCGGCATCGCCACCGTGCAGGTCACGCCCGATGGGACGCCGGGCGGTAACCCCGCCTTTGACGTGACGCCCAATCGCCTTGTCACCGGCCTTATTACCGAGCGCGGCATCTGCCCCGCCACACCTGAGGGGCTGGCGGCGCTGTTTCCCGAGATGGCACGGGAGGTGGGATGACGGTGCCAAATGACACGGCCGCCCTGCGCCAGTCGATCATCGACGCCTGCCTGTGGCTCAACGCGCGGGGCATCAACCAGGGCACGGCGGGCAATGTGTCTGTCCGGGTGCCCGACGGCATGCTGATCACGCCATCGGGCATCCCCTATGAGACGATGACGCCGGACATGATCGTGTTCATGCCGCTGGACCGCGACCCGCCTATCGGGTTGCGCCCGTCGAGCGAATGGCGCTTTCACCAGCGGCTGCTGGCGGCGCGACCCGACATGATGGCGGTTGTCCACGCGCATCCACCGTATTGCAGTGTCTTGGCGGTTCAGCGGCGGGCGATTCCGGCGGTGCATTACATGATCGCGGCCTTTGGCGGGCATGATGTTCCGCTGGTGCCCTATTCCCTGTTCGGCGGCGAGGAACTGGCGACCAACGTCGCGGCGGCGATGGCCGAGCGGCATGGCTGCCTGATGGCGAACCACGGCGCGACCGTTCTTGGCGAGAGCCTGGACCGTGCGCTGTGGCGGATGGAGGAACTCGAGACGCTGGCGCGCACCTACCTGTTCAGTGCCATCGGCGGCGCCCCGCACCTCTTGAACCGCGCCCAGATCGACGAGGCGCTGGTGGCCTTTGCCAGCTACGGGCCAAGGCGCAACGATGGTTGACGCGGTGCTGGCCGTCGATGGCGGGGGCACGCGCTGCCGCCTTGCGCTGGAGCGCGGGGCCGGGAGGATCGCGGTGACGCTGGGTCCGGCCAATGTGTTTTCCGATTTCGACGCTGCGCTGGCCGTGCTGAACGACGGTCTTGCGCGGCTGTCGACGCAGGCGGGTCTGCCGCTGGCGGCGCTGTCTGACATGCCCGCCTATCTCGGCCTCGCCGGGGTGATCGATGCGCGCATCGCCGACCGGGTGCGTGGCGCGCTGCCCCTTCGGCGCGCGGTGGTCGAGGATGACCGTCGCTCCACCGTCCGGGGGGCGCTGGGCGCGGCCGACGGCGCGCTGGCCGCGCTAGGCACTGGTTCTTTCTTGGCACGGCAGGCGGATGGGCGGATCCGGCTGTGCGGTGGCTGGGGGGCGCGGCTTGGGGACGAGGCGTCGGGCTACTGGATCGCACGCCGGGCTCTGTCGCGGACACTGGATGCGGTGGATGGGCTGGCCGAACAGACCGACCTGGCCGGCGGATTGCTGGCGCGATGCGGCGGCGCGACCGGGATCGTTGCCTTTGCTGCGCGGTCGCCGACGGCCGAGATGGCAGCCCTGGCGCCACTGGTCATCGAGGCGGCGGGGCAGGGGGATGCGCTGGCCTGTTCCGTGCTGGAGGAGGGTGCCGCGCATGTTGCCCGCACGTTGCGCGCGCTCGGGTGGCGGGATGGAGAAATGCTTTGCCTGACGGGCGGCGTGGCCCCGGCCTATCCCCCCTTCCTGCCGGCCGAGATGACGGCGGCGCTGACGCCGCCAAAAGGCAGCGCGCTGGACGGGGCGCTGGCCTTGGCGCGGGATCTGGCGGGGGAGGGATAGATGGGTGTGACGGTGTTCCGTGGCGGACGCATCTTTGACGGTGAGGCGCTGCACGAGGGATGGTCGCTGTGCCTGACCGATGGTGCCGTCACCGCGCTGGGTCCGGAAGGCCAGACGCCAAAGGGCGCGCAGGTCGTGGACCTGCAAGGCGATATCCTGTCGCCGGGTTATGTCGACCTCCAGGTCAATGGCGGCGGTGGCGTCCAGTTCAATGACGTTCCGACCGTCGCGGGGCTGACGCGGATCGCGGCGGCGCACCGGGCGCTCGGCAGCGCGGCGATCCTGCCCACGCTGATTACCGACCGGCCCGAGGTGACGGCTTCGGCCATCGCCGCCTGCATCGCCGCGGTCGGGCAGGGCGTTCCAGGGATCGCCGGGCTGCACCTCGAAGGGCCGCATCTGTCGCTGGCGCGCAAGGGGGCGCATGACCCGTCCCTGATCCGCCGGATGGAGGCAGCTGACCACGCGCAGCTTTGCGAGGCCGCGCGGCGCCTGCCCGTGCTGATGGTGACGCTCGCGCCCGAAAGCGTGACCCTCGAACAGGTGGCATCCCTGGCGGCGGCAGGGGTGATCGTCATGCTGGGGCACAGCGACACCGACCATGAGACAGCCATGGCCTATGCGGCGGCAGGCGCGCGCGGCGTGACCCACATCTTCAACGCCATGAGCCAGTTGGGCAGCCGTGCGCCGGGACTGGTCGGCGCGGCGCTCGATTGCGGGGGGCTGTCCGCCGGGCTGATCGCCGACGGCATCCATGTCCACCCGGCGGCGATCCGGGTCGCGCTTGCGGCCAAGCGGGGGGCGGGGCGAATCTTCCTCGTCACCGATGCGATGGCCCCCGCGGGAACGCAGGATGACGGGTTCACCCTGAACGGACGCACAGTGTTCCGGCAGGGAGGCGCGTTGCGGCTGGCCGACGGTACGCTGGCCGGGGCCGACCTCGACATGACCCGGGCGCTGGACGTGATGACACAAGACGTGGGGCTGGGCGTGGCCGAGGCGCTGGCCATGGCCACGGCGGTCCCGGCGCGCTTCGCCGGGCTGGGCCCGGATCTCGGCGGGATCGTGGTCGGCGCGCGCCCCTATCTGATCTGGCTCTCGACCGCACAGGATGGTCCGGCCCTGATCTCCGTCCTGACTCGGCAGACAGGCAGCACCTGATTCCGGGGCTAAAGTCCGAGGTTGAGAGGGCACAGAGGGCCGATTCAGCGGCGCAAATCACCCGATGATGGGCGATTTGGGGGCCAAACACCGGGTTGAGTCGCCGCCCTGGCCGTGTCCGACCCGGCAGGCGGCGGCCAAACGCCAAAAATATGGGCAAATAAACCAATGAAAATCAGTGATTTGCAAGATTTTTTGCGCCTCCCTGTAAAAAGCACTTGCGGGTGTTTGGAGTGAACCGTAAATAGCCCCTCACCGGCGGCGCTGAGGCGCACGACGGGGCGCCAGCGGGGCGGCGACGGACGGATCGGAAGATTGGTTGGTT
>NZ_JAGTUU010000011.1 GCF_018224955.1 Thetidibacter halocola | reverse complement strand
GAAATCGACGTCCTTGATCTTCGTCGGCGCCTTGATCCAGTCCAGCCGCTGAGCCTGTTCGGCCCAGAACCCCTCGGGGTCAGAGATCGACCGCGCATAAAGCGCATCGTATTTCGCCGCGTCAATGTGGGCGTTTTTCACCAGGTCGGGCGAGGGTGCGTAGGTTTGTGACATGAGTGCTCCTCCTTCGTCTTGGGGGGCAGGGAACGATGGCCCGGCCCCCGATGCAAGACGACAAAAGGTCGGAGGAGGCCGGGCGAGGGATCAGATGGCGAGATACTCGGCGCGCAGCGATTCGTTTTCAAGAACCTCGGCGGCGCTGCCGTCAAAGACGATGGAGCCGGTGTCGAGGATCACCGCGCGATCCGCCAGTTGCAGCGCGCGCACGGCGTTCTGCTCGACGATGATCGTGGTCATGCCCTGTTCCTTGATGTGGCGCAGGGTCTTTTCGATCTCGTCCACGATGACGGGCGCGAGGCCCTCGTAGGGTTCGTCCAGAAGCAGAAGCTTGATGTCGCGCGCCAGAGCCCGGGCGATGGCCAGCATTTGCTGTTCGCCGCCCGAAAGCGTCACGCCCTCCTGCTTGCGGCGTTCGCCAAGGCGGGGGAAAAGCTCATACAGGCGCTCCAGCGACCAGCCCACGGGCGGTGCGATCTGCGCCAGTTGCAGGTTCTCCTCGACCGTCAGTCCGGCAATGATGCGGCGATCCTCTGGCACCAGGCCCAGACCGGCAACGGCGGCCTCGTAGGATTTCATCTTGTGCAGCGGCTGGTGATCCAGCCAGATCTCGCCCTTCTGGACCTGCGGGTTGTCCAGCCGCGCGATCGAGCGCAGCGTCGTGGTCTTGCCGGCGCCGTTGCGGCCCAGCAGGGCCAGGATCTCGCCCTCGTGCACGTTGAAGCTGATGCCCTGCACGATATAGCTTTCGCCGTAGTAGGAATGCATGTCCCACACGGACAGGAAGGCCGGGGCCGTTTCGGCCATGTTGGCGTTCTTCGAGAAATCCGGACGAACGTTCATCTTGGTGTCCTCCTGTCCCGGGTCTGAGCCGGGACCTCAACGGTGGAGGCCCCGGCGCTGGGCCGGGGCGCGTTTCGCGTAAGGCTTAGTGCGCTTCGCCCAGATAGGCTTCCTGCACCTTCGGATGGCCCTTGATCTTCTCGGGCGTGTCCTCGACCAGCGGCGTGCCCTGGGCCAGCACGGTGATCCGGTCGGCCAGGCTGAACACCACGTGCATGTCATGCTCGATGATGGCGATGGTGATGTCGCGCTTCGACTTGATCTCCTTCAGCAGGTCGATCGTGTTGTTGGTGTCGGCGCGCGCCATGCCGGCGGTCGGCTCGTCCAGCAGCAGAAGTTTCGGCTTCTGGATCAGGCACATGGCCATTTCCAGCCGCCGCTTGTCGCCGCGCGACATCGATGCCGAGTGCATGTTGCGCTTGTCCAGCATCTTGACGTCGGCCAGCATCGCCTCGGCCTCTTCGATCAGCGCGCGTTCGGCGCTGACCGATTCATAGGCATGCATCCGGAAGGCCCCGTCGCGCTTGGCGAAGAGCGGGATCATCATGTTTTCCATCACGGTCAGGTCGCCGAAGATCTCGGGCGTCTGGAACACGCGGGAAATGCCCATCTGGTTGATCTCGTGCGGGGTGCGGCCCAGCACGGACTGTCCGTCGAACATGACCGAGCCGGTATCGGGGATCAGTTTGCCGACGAGGCAGTTCAGCAGCGTAGACTTGCCCGCGCCGTTGGGTCCGATGATGGCGTGGCAGGTGTTTTCCTTCACGCTCAGGTTGACCTCGCTCAGCGCCTTGAGGCCGCCGAAGCGCTTGTTGACGTCCTTGACTTCAAGAATGCCCATCTTTGCCTCTCCTCACTCTGCGGGTTCGGTCTTGGCGGACTTGCCGCTGTCGTCGGTGGTCTTGCGGCCGCGCAGGGCGCGGGCGATCCGCTGACCGCCTTCGACCAGGCCGCCGGGAAGGAAGATCACGACCAGCATGAAGATGATGCCGAGCGTCAGGTGCCAGCCCTTGCCGATGAAGGGATAGATCATCGCGACCACGAAATCCTCTAGCCCGTCCGGAAGGAAGGCGAACCAGGTGTGCAGGATGTCCGAGTTGATCTTGGAGATGATGTTTTCCATGTACTTGATCGCACCGGCGCCCAGGACAGGGCCGATCAGCGTGCCAACGCCTCCCAGGATGGTCATCAGCACCACCTCGCCCGAGGCCGTCCAGAACATCCGTTCGGCGCCAGCCAGCGGGTCCATCGAGGCCATGAGCGCCCCGGCGAGGCCGGCATACATGCCCGAGATGACGAAGGCCGCCAGCGTGTAGGGTTTGGGGTTCAGGCCGGTGTAGTTCAGCCGTTGCTGGTTCGACTTGATCGCGCGCAGCATCATCCCGAAGGGCGAGCGGAAGATGCGGATCGACAGGTAGAAGGCGACCAGCATCACCAGTGCGCAAAAGTAGTAACCCACGTTGAAGGTGAAGCCCCATGCGCCGAGGTCGAGGTCGGCGGTGGTGCGCATCTCCAGGCCAAACAGGCTGGGGACCGGGATGTTGCCGGTCGCGGTTGCGCTGGTGCCCAGGATGCGCGGGTCGTTCAGCGCCAGTTGCAGGCCGGTCTCGCCGCCGGTGATCGGCGTCAGAACCGAATAGGCGAGGGCGAACATCATCTGCGCGAAGGCCAGCGTCAGGATCGAGAAGTAGATGCCGGACCGCCGCAGCGAGATGAAGCCGATCAGCAGGGCGAAGAGCCCGGACATGACCACCGCGAGGAAGATCGCCGGAAGCACGTTCATGCTGAGCAGCTTGAACATCCAGACCGCCGCGTAGGACCCGACACCCAGGAAGGCGGCGTGACCGAAGGAGAGGTATCCGGTCAGGCCGAACAGGATGTTGAAGCCGATGGCGAAGATGCCGAAGATCACGAAACGCTGCATCAGGTCCGGGTAGCCCGCGTTGAACTGCGCCATGGCGCTGCCCTCGGGGAAGGGGTTCAGCAGGAAGGGCGCCAGCATCGTCAGTGCGAAGACGATCAGCAGGAGGGTGAAGTCTTTCTTTTCGAGACCGAGCATGGCTTAGGACTCCATCACGCCCTTGCGGCCCATGAGGCCCCTCGGACGGGTCAGCAGGATGATGATCGCCACCAGGTAGATGATGATCTGGTTGATGCCGGGGATGATGTCGATCACCTCCTTCATCGAGGCGAAGCTTTCGAGGATGCCCAGCAGGAACCCGGCCAGGACGGCGCCCGGCAGCGATCCCATGCCGCCGACCACGACCACGACGAAGGACAGCACGAGGAAATCCATCCCCATGTGATAGTTCGGTGGGTTGATCGGGACATACATCACCCCCGCAAGGCCGGCTACCGCGGCCGCGAGGCCGAACATGATGGTGAAACGCTTGTCGATGTTGATCCCCAGCAGGCCCACGGTCTCACGGTCGGCCATGCCGGCACGGACCACCATCCCGAAGGTGGTGAATTGCAGGAAGGCAAAGACCGCGCCGATGATCATGGCGGCGAAGGCAAAGTAGACGAGGCGCCAGTAGGGATAGATGATCGTGTTCGCGTCGAAGCCGATCAGCGCGCCGAAATCGAACGAGCCGGTAAAGGCCGAGGGGGCGGGCGTCGGGATCGGGTTCGCGCCGTAGAAATACTTGATGACTTCCTGAAGCACGATGGCCAGGCCGAAGGTCACAAGGATCTGGTCGGCATGGGGACGCTTGTAGAAGTACTTGATCAGACCGCGTTCCATCACCACGCCGACCAGGACCATCACCGGGATGGCGAAGAGGATGGCCATCGGCACCGACCAGTCGATGATCGTGTTGCCCATGTCCTCACCGAACAGGTCGTAGACGTAAGGCACCTGGAGTTCCATCGGCTGACCGAGGAAGTTCTTTCGCGTCTCGTCGACGACGGTGTGCGACAGGGTCAGGATCTTGTTGAGCGTGACCGCGCAGAAGGCGCCGATCATGAACAGCGCCCCATGGGCGAAGTTCACCACGCCCAGCGTGCCGAAAATCAGTGTCAGTCCCAGCGCGATCAGCGCATAGGCCGAGCCCTTGTCGAGCCCGTTCAGGATTTGGAGGATTAGTGCGTCCATGATCCCACCCTGTTGCGAAGTGAAAATTGCCCGTCGGCCGCCCCTTGGGGGCCGCTGCGACGGCGAAAAGGGTGGGCCTTGCGGCCCACCCTTCGGCGATCAGGCGCCGTTGTTGCAGCTGCCCAGCGCGCCGCCCGCGAACTGCGGGTGGTCGGGCGCATAGGTGACCTGCTCGACCGGGGTGACCTCGACGATTTCGACGAGGTCGAACTCGTTCTCGGGGTTCTCCTTGCCGCGCACCACGACGACGTCCTTGAAGCACTGGTGGTCATCGGCGCGATACAGCGTCGGACCATTGCCCAGGCCGTCGAACTCGAAGCCTTCCAGTGCCGCGACGACTGCGCAGGGCTCGAACGAGCCGGCGCGCTCGACGGCATCCGCATACAGCAGCGTCTGCACGTAGCAGGTGTGAGCTGCCTGCGACGGCGGGAAGCCGTACTTGGTGCCGAAGGACTGCACGAAGGCGTTGGTGCCGGAATAGCGCGAGCCCAGGATGTTCTCGAGTTTCCAGTCCCAGTTCTGCGAGCCGAGGATGCCGGCGATGTTCGAGCCGGCGCCGCGCGCCATCAGCTCGGAATACAGCGGGACGACGATCTCGAACTTCTTGCCGTTGGCTTCGGCAGCGCGCAGGCCGAACTGCACGGCGTTGGTGAGCGAGTTCACCATGTTCCCGCCGTAGTGGTTGAGCACCAGCACGTCTGCGCCCGAGTTCAGGACCGGCGCGATGTAGGACGAGAAGTCGGTCTGGGTAAGCGGGGTCTTGACCGCTGCGACGGTTTCCCAGCCCATGGCTTCGGTCGAGGCGCGGATCGCTTCCTCGGTCGTGTAGCCCCAGTTGTAGTCGGCGGTCAGGTGATAGGCCTTGCGGTCGCCGCCATAGGCTTTGGCAAGAACCGGAGCGAGGGCCGCGCCGGACATGTACGAGTTGAAGAAGTGGCGGAAGCCGTTGGCCCGCTTGTCCTTGCCCGTGGTGTCGTTGGCATGGGTCAGGCCCGCCATGAAGATCACGCCGGCTTCCTGGCAGAGCGCCTGCACGGCCACGGCCACGCCCGAGGACGAGCCGCCGGTGATCATGATCGCGCCGTCCTTCTCGATCATCGACTTGGCCGATGCGCGGGCGGCGTCCGACTTGGTCTGCGTGTCGCCGCTGACGAACTGGACCTTCTTGCCGAGGATGCCGTTGCCTTTCAGCACGGTGCCCGAGCCGTCGGCGTACTTGAACGTTTCCAGCATGCCGTTGTCGGCGCCGGTGCCGTTCAGATGCTCGACCGCCAGTTCGAAGGCGCGCAGTTCGTCTGCGCCCTCGTCGGCATAGGGGCCGGTCTGCGGAACGTTGAAGCCCAGCGTCACGGTGTCGCCGGTCGGTTCGTTGGTATAGGCGCTGGCGGACGATGCGGTGAAGATCGTCGGCAGCGCGACGCCCGCACCGGCGACCGCACCGGACTTGAGCACGCCGCGGCGTGTCACGTTGGTCTTGGACATGTAATCCTCCCATTTCATGGAACGACGCGCGGGTCTCCAGGCCGCGCGACGTGCATCTTGGATGCAAAGGCACTATCGCAGGGAAATGGAAAAGCTGGCAACAAACTCTTTTCATCAAACGCTTTTTTTGTAAATATCTGAAAAGTGCACGGTGGTATTCTGTAAACAGTTTTATGTTGCGCCGCAGAAACGCGTTGATTCGGAATAAGAAAGCGTCATGGCCCAGGACACACTCACCGGCTCGCGGATTCGCGAAAGGCGCGTCGCGCGGCGCATGAAGCAGGCCGACCTAGCACGGCAGGCGGGGATCTCGGCCTCCTACCTCAACCTGATCGAGCACAACCGCCGCAGAATCGGTGGCAAGCTGCTGGTCGACATCGCCGAGATCCTGGGCGTCGAACCCTCGGCCCTGACCGAGGGGGCGGGCGCGGCGATGATCGCGACGCTGCGCGAGGCGGCGATCGCGGTGCCGCAGGCGGCGGCCGAACTGGACCGCGTCGACGAATTTGCCGGACGTTTTCCGGGCTGGGCACAGTTGCTGGCCGACGGCCGGACGCGGATCGCCGCGCTGGAGCGCATGGTCGAGACCCTGAACGACCGCCTGACGCATGACCCGCACCTGGCGGCCTCGCTGCACGAGATGCTGTCGACCGTGACCGCCATCCGCTCGACCGCGACGATCCTTACGGAACCCGGCGAGGTCGAGCCGGAATGGCAGAAACGTTTTCTGCGCAACATCTTCGAGGACAGCGGCCGGCTGGCCGAAACAAGCCGCGCCCTGGTCACCTTTCTCGAGGCCGACGGAGAGACGGTGACCGAGACCGGCACGCCGCAGGAGGAAATGGACAATGCGCTCGAGGCCGAGGGCCATCATGTCCCCGACCTGGAACAGGGCGGTTCGGTCGCGCAGGCGCTGGACCGGATCGGGCAGGGCCTGTCCACCGCAGGGCGCAGCCTGCTGCGGCAGTTCCTCAACCGCTATGCCGCGGATGCCGCGGCGCTGCCCGCCGATCGGCTGGCCGATGCCGTCACCCGTCTGGGCCCCGATCCGGCGGCACTGGCGCAGGCGCTGGGGACCGATCCGGCGCTGGTCATGCGCCGTCTTGCGGCGCTGCCAGAGGATCTTCTGCCAGAGCCCGTGGGCCTGGTGATCTGCGACCCCTCGGGCGTGCTCAGCTATCGCAAGCCGCTGCCGGAATTCGCGCTGCCCCGGATCGGGGCGGCCTGTCCGCTCTGGCCGCTCTACCGCGCGCTGAACCGCCCGATGGTCATCATCGCGCAGGCCATCGCCCAGGCCGGCCGCCCCGGCGAAGGGGTCCGGGCCGAGGCGTTGGCCGTGCCGCGCGGCCCGATCGCCGTGAACGCCGACCCGCAATACGACGCGCACATGCTGCTGCGCGCCTTGCCGCGTGACCAGCGCCCGCAAGAGGTGCAGCCCGTGGGCGTCACCTGCCGCATCTGCCCGCGCAAGGCCTGCCCGGTGCGCCGCGAGCCTTCGGTCGTGGCCGGCATCGATTGATGCATCTGCCTTTTGACGGACCGGATTTTTGTCCGTAATGTCCGAGGGCCGGTGGGAAGATCAGGAGCGCGCAGGCGCCCGGTCCGGCACGATAGGGAGGGGGCGGATGGCCGGACATGTTCTGGTGATCGAGGACGAGCCCAACATCATAGAGGCGATCAGTTTCATCCTGTCGCGGGATGGCTGGCGGGTCGACACGCATTCCAACGGCGTCGACGCCGTAGACGTGGTGCGCGCGAAGGCGCCCGACGTCGTGATCCTCGACGTGATGTTGCCGGGCCGCTCGGGCTATGACATCCTGCGCGACCTGCGCGACGATCCGGCCACCTCGGCGGTGCCGGTGCTGATGCTGACCGCGCGCGGCCAGTCGCGCGACCGCGAACTGGCGGAGCGCGCGGGCGTAAGCCGTTTCATGACCAAGCCCTTCAGCAATTCCGAGGTGCTCGACGCCGTGCGGGCGCTGATCCCGACATGAGTGCCGAGGGCCCGGCCCGGCGCGCGCGGCCGCTGTTCGTCGCCCGCGAGACCTATCGCCGCCGGCGCCTGCGCGACGCGGCCCGCGCCCTGCCGGTGCTGGGGCTGCTGCTGTGGATGGTGCCGCTGCTCTGGCCGCTCAACACCGAGGCGGTCTCGGCCAGCGGCGCGCTGGTCTTCCTGTTCACGGTCTGGGCGGGTCTGGTGATCGTGGCGGGGGCGCTGGTCTCGGCGATGAACGCGACCGACCGCGGCGCCGCCGTGCCAGACCCGCTGGCCGACGAGGATGACGAACCGTGATCGCGATGCAGGCGCTGGCGGTCATCTCGGTCGCCTACGTGCTATTCCTCTTTGCCGTCGCCTTCTTCGCCGAGCGTGCGGCGCGGCGCGGCCGCGGTGCCTGGCTGCGGGCGCCGGTCATCTACACCTTGTCGCTGTCGATCTACTGCACGGCCTGGACCTTCTACGGCGCGGTGGGCACGGCGGTGCGCGGCGGCTTCGAATACCTGACCATCTACCTCGGCCCCTCGCTGGTGCTGATCGGCTGGTTCTGGATCCTGCGCCGCCTGGTGCGGATCGGCCGCAGCCAGCGCATCACCTCGGTCGCCGACCTGATCTCGTCCCGCTATGGCAAGTCGAACCTGCTGGGTGTCGGCGTCACCGTCCTGTCGGTGATCGCCGCAACGCCCTATATCGCGCTTCAGTTGCAATCGGTGGTTCTGTCGGTCGATGCCTTCCGCCACGCCGACCCGGCCGCGCCGGTCGTGGCGGACAGCCAGACGATGACGGCCTTCTGGGTGGCGGCGGGCCTGGCGGTGTTCACGGTGATCTTCGGCACCCGCAATCTTGACGCCAACGAGCGTCACCATGGTGTCGTCACCGCCATCGCGGTCGAGGCCATCGTCAAGCTGGCCGCGCTGCTTGCGGTGGGGATCTTCGTCGTCTGGGGGCTGATGGGCGGCGTGACCGAGACGCTGGCGCGGATCGACGCCTCGGCCCTGGGCGAATGGCAGGTCTCCGGCGGGCGCTGGGCCGGGCTGACCTTCCTGTCGGCAGCGGCCTTCCTGTGCCTGCCGCGCATGTTCCAGGTCATGGTGGTCGAGAACGACAGCGATGCGCAACTGCGCATGGCCTCCTGGGCCTTTCCGCTTTACCTCATGTTGATGAGCCTGTTCATCGTGCCGATCGCGGTGGCGGGGCTCGAGATCCTGCCCGCTGGCGCCAATCCCGACCTGTTCGTGCTGACCCTGCCGCTGGCTTCGGGGCAGGAGGGGCTGGCGGTGCTGTCCTTCCTCGGCGGGTTCAGTTCGGCCACCTCCATGGTGATCGTCGCGGCCATCGCGCTGTCGACCATGGTCTCGAACCACATCGTCATGCCGATCTGGCTGCGCCTGCGCGAGGGCACAGCCAGCTTTTCCGGCGACGTGCGCAAGGTGGTGTTGCGGTCCCGGCGGCTGTCCATCGCGGGCGTTCTGCTGCTGGGCTATCTCTATTACAGCGTCTCGGGCGGCGGGGCTGCGTTGTCGGCCATCGGCCTGGTCAGCTTTACCGGCGTCGCGCAGGTTCTGCCGGCGATGCTGGGCGGCATCTTCTGGCGTGGCGCAACGCGGGCCGGGGCGCTGGCGGGCCTGTCGGTGGGCTTCGTCATCTGGATGTACACGCTGTTCCTGCCCAGTTTCGGTGCAGGGACCCTGCTGCCAGTGAACCTGTTCGACCAGGGGCCGCTGGGGATCGCGTGGCTGCGACCGCAGGCGCTGTTCGGGATCGAGGGGCTGGACGCGCTGCTGCATACCGTGCTGTGGAGCCTCAGCCTGAACGCGGTCGTCTTCATCTCGGTCTCGCTGCTCAGCTTTCCGCAACCGCTAGAGCGCCTTCAAGGGGCACAGTTCGTCACCACCGACCATGTCGGGGGGGGCGCGCGCAGCTGGTCGTCCAGCGCCGCCCAGGCCGAGGACCTGATGGTGATGACCCAGCGCATCCTCGGCGCGCGCGAGGCGCAGGACCTGTTCCTGACCGAGGCGCAGCGCCAGGGCCTGTCGGGCAGCCTGCCCGATCCCACGCCGGACTTTCTCGAGGTGCTGGAAAAGCGCCTGTCGGGCGCGGTGGGCGCGGCCACGGCCCATGCGATGGTCGGCCAGATCGTCGGCGGTGCCGCCGTGTCCGTGCAGGACCTGATGGCGGTGGCGGACGAGACCGCGCAGATGATGGAATATTCGGCCCGGCTGGAGGCCCAGAGCCAGGAACTGACCCGCACCGCCCGCCAGCTGCGCGAGGCGAACGAGAAGCTCACCCGTCTGTCGGTGCAGAAGGACGCCTTCCTGAGCCAGATCAGCCACGAGTTGCGCACGCCCATGACTTCGATCCGGGCCTTTTCCGAGATCCTGCGCGACAGTGCCGACATGCGACCATCCGACCAGACCCGCTATGCCTCGATCATCCATGATGAGGCGCTGCGCCTGACGCGCCTGCTGGACGACCTGCTGGACCTGTCGGTGCTGGAAAACGGGCAGGTCAACCTCAACCTGCGGCATGGGATGCTAGCCGACGTGCTGGACCGCGCCGCCGCCGCCGCCTCGGCCGAGGAGACCGGGCCGCTGACGATCCGCCGCCGCAGCGACAATGAGGAGGTGTTGCTCTACACCGATATCGACCGGTTGAGCCAGGTCTTCATCAACCTGATCGCCAATGCGCGGAAATACTGCGACGCGCCCGACCCGGTGCTGGAGATTCGCGTGCGCGGGGATGTCGGCCGGGTGGTGATCGACTTCATCGACAATGGCAGCGGCGTTGCTCCCGATGCGCAGGACGTGATCTTCGAGAAATTCTCGCGCGTGGGCGAGCAGAAGGCCGGTGGCGCAGGGCTGGGCCTGGCGATCTCGCGGCAGATCATGGTGCGGCTGGGCGGGACGATTTCCTACCTGCCGGGGCAGGGCGGCGCGGCGTTCCGCGTGGTGCTGCCGACAGACCTGGCACTGGCGGCGCAGTGAATTCTCGCGGCAAGGATTTCCCGCCGCGCTAAAGGCCCCCTTAACCAAATCACCCCATAACCCGAAGGCAAGACTTTGAAACGGGTTCGGGACAGGCGATTCCATGCATGGCTGATGGTGGGCGACAGGACGTTTTGGGCCGCAAGGCACAGGCGGCCCAACGTGCCTTCGAGGCACGGGGCATGT
Source organism: Thetidibacter halocola (assembly GCF_018224955.1). Classification (GTDB taxonomy): domain Bacteria; phylum Pseudomonadota; class Alphaproteobacteria; order Rhodobacterales; family Rhodobacteraceae; genus Thetidibacter; species Thetidibacter halocola. Next base: position 103,975 of record NZ_JAGTUU010000011.1, on the reverse strand, counting down.
CGCCAGCCAAGGCGCTGCGGCGCGCGCTGTCGCGCGCGGCGGACGTGCTCTGGGACCTGGCGCTGGTCGGCCAGTCCGTCCAGATCGACATGCGCGACCAGGACGGCGTCGTGGGCGGTCTGGGGCAGGACACGCTGATCGTCCTGCTAGACGGGCCTGAAGGCGCGATCGGCCTGGCCGAGATCGACCGCCAGGTGCTGACCGGTCTCGTCGAGGTGCAGACCATCCAGCAGGTCACCACGATGCCGGTCGAGGATCGGCCGCTGTCACCCACGGATGCGGCTATGGTCGCGCCGCTGATCGACAACGCGCTGGAACGGTTCGCCGCCTATCTCGACCAGAATCCGCTGCGCTTGCAGGTCGAGGGGTATCGCTTCGGTGCGATGATGGAGGATGCGCGTGGCGTGGGCCTGCTGCTGGACGCGCCCGCCTATCGCGCCTTCCGGGTCGAATTGGACCTGGCACTGGGCCGGCGGCGTGGTGTCGTTACGCTGATCCTGCCCGACCGCCCGCAAAGACAGGCCCAGGCCGAGGCGCAGCAAGGCCGCCCCGGACCGCACGAGGACGCGATGCTGCGCGTGCCGGTCCGCCTCGACTGCGCGCTGGCACGACTCGTGATTCCGCTGTCGCAGGCCGAGCGCCTGCGCCCCGGCGACCTGCTGCCCCTGCCGTCGCCCGCCGCCGCCGAGGCCGAGTTGCGCTCGGCCCGGGGCGAGGTCGTGGCGCGTGGCCGGCTGGGCCAGATGCATGGGATGCGCGCGCTCCGCATCACGTGGCCCGCCGCGCAGGCGGGTGCCACGCCGGGTGCCGCGCGGGCGGCGCAGGCCGCCCTGCCGCAACCGGCGGCGACGCGCAGTTTCGATGCCGGCTCCGATGCCGGTTTCGACGGCGGCGACGATTTCGGGATCGACCAGGCTGACATGGACGATATCGACGCAGCGGCCGAACCCGCCATCGACTTCGCCGCCGATGCCGTCGCCTTCGACATGGGAGAGTTTGATTCCGAACTGGGCGGCGAGGATGCGTTTGCCGCCGAGGCCGGAGGTGGTGCCGGAAACGATATCGGCGGCGAAGAGGCCTTCGCCGCCGACATGGATTTCGATTTCAGCAAGCTCTGAGCATCAGAGCGCGCCGCGCAGCCCGCTCAGGTCGTAGCCCGCTTGCGCCGCCGCACCTATGATTTCCTCTGCCGGCCGTTCGCCGGCCTGGCCCAGTGCCCAGACGATGGTCGAGCGCGTACCGGAGGCGCAATAGGCCAGAACCGGCCCGCCCGCGCCCTCGATCAGCGCCTTCTGCCGCGCCACGTTCTCGGGCGTCAGCGTCTGGTGCGTGATCGGTAGGACGTGAAAGACCAGCCCCTCTGCCTCGGCCGCCGCGCCGATCGCCGCCGCCTGGTGGCTGGGCGGCACCTCGGCATCGGGCCGGTTGCAGATCACCGTGGTGATGCCCGCCGCCTTGATGGCGGGCATGTCCTCGGCGGAGATTTGCGGGGAAACCGCGTATGTGTCTGTGATCGGTCGCATGATGCAGCGTTACTCTGCCGGAACCGCCCTGTCCAGCCGGGCACGCAGGATGGGCGTCACCGCCATGCCGGTCAGCATCGCCGCGACAAAAATGTAAAGCCCCGTGCCGCCATAGGACAGCGCCGCGATGGACGGACCCGGGCACAGCCCGGCCAGACCCCAGCCCATGCCGAACATCAGCGAACCGACGATCAGCTTGCTGTCGATCTTCGTTGAGGGTTTCGGCGGAAAGGGCGTGCCAACCAGCGACGCGGTGCGCCGGCGCGTGATCAGCCAGGCGATGACCATCGGGATCATCGCGCCGCCCATGACGAAGGCCAGCGTCGGATCCCATGCGCCGAAAACGTCCAGCCAGCCCTGAACCTTGGTGGTGTCGGTCATGCCCGAGATGAACAGCCCGGTGCCGAACAGGCCGCCGGCGATGAAGGCGAAAAGGTTGCGCATCTCAGATCACTCCCAGCAGGTGACGGAAGATGATGACGCCGACGCCGCCGGCAAAGATATAGGCGAATGTGGCCGCGAAGCCGCGCAGCGACAGCCGTGACATGCCGCAGACACCATGCCCCGAGGTGCAGCCATTGGCCAGCCGCGTGCCGATGCCCACCAGCAGCCCGGCCGCGATCAGCACCGGGACATTGCTGGTCACATGCGTGTCGACCGTGCCGTAAAGCGGCAGCAATAGCAGTGGCAGCAGCGCAAGCCCGACGAGGAACGCGATGCGTTCCCATTTCGTGTCATGCCCCGTGCCGTCGATCAGCCCGCCGATGATGCCGCTGGCGCCCATGATCCGGCCATTGGCCAGCAGGTAGAACGCCCCGCCGGTGCCTATGACGAGACCGCCGATCAGGCCCCAGATCCAGTCCTGTTCCATGAGTGGTGTTTCCCTTGTCCTGTTGTGACCCCGGTCCGCCCGGGGTGTCACGGCCGGGTCCCACCCCAACCGGGGCCCGGCCGCCGATCCATCGGTCCGGTCAGAGCTTGTTGACCGGCACCTTGAGAAAGACATCGCCCTTTTCGTCCGCCGGCGGCATCTGGCCGGCACGCATGTTCACCTGCAGCGACGGGATGATCAGCTTGGGCATGGCCAGCGTCGCGTCGCGGGTGTCGCGCATCTTGACGAACTCATCCTTGGACTTGCCGGCGCCCACATGGACGTTCTTCGCCTTCTGCTCGCCCACCGTGGTTTCCCAGGCATAGACGTCGCGGCCAGGCGCCTTGTAGTCGTGGCCGACAAAGATGCGGGTCTCGTCCGGCAGGGTCAGGATCTTCTGCACCGACTCGTACAGCGTCTCGGACGACCCGCCCGGGAAGTCGCAGCGCGCCGTGCCGAAATCCGGCATGAACAGCGTGTCGCCGACAAAGGCCGCATCGCCGATGACATAGGTCAGGCAGGCCGGGGTGTGGCCCGGCGTGTGCAGCACGTCACCGCGCAGCTGGCCGATGTGAAAGCTGTCGCCTTCCTGGAACAGCTTGTCGAACTGCGAGCCGTCGCGCTGGAATTCGGTGCCCTCGTTGAACACCTTGCCGAACGTGTCCTGCACGATCTTGATGCGGTCGCCGATGCCGATCTTGCCGCCAAGATGCTGCTGCAGGTAGGGCGCGGCGCTGAGGTGGTCGGCGTGGACATGCGATTCCAGCAGCCATTCGACCGAGTAGCCCTTGTCCTTGACGAAGGCGATGATCTCGTCCGCCGACTTGGTATCGGTGCGGCCCGAGGAATAGTCGAAGTCCAGAACGCTGTCGATGATCGCGCAGGACGACCCGTTCGGATCGCGCACGACATAGCTGATGGTGTTCGTGGCTTCGTCGAAAAAGGCTGTGACTTCGGGATTCATGGTCCTGTTCCTTCCGTTTCTGGACAAACATATACGCTTTATTGAATGCGTATCAAGTCCCCCGTTCCGGTTGACCTGCGTCAAGGCGGCGCGGGCCGCGGCATGCGAGCGTTGCCATGATACAGGGAGATATCGCATGTCACACCATTCCTTGAAGCTGCGTCTGATCGAACGTCTTCACGAACTGGGTATCCGCCTTGAGGATATCGACAAGGATCTCGACCAGCCGCATTCCAAGGATTGGGAAGACATGGCGATCGAGCGCGAGGGCGAGGAGGTGCTGGAACGCCTCGGTGAAAGCGGCCTGGCCGAGATCGGTCGTATCCGCTCGGCGCTGGCGCGCATGGCGAAGGGCGAATACGGCATCTGCCAGTCCTGCGGCGGCGAAATCTCTCAGGCACGGCTCGAAGCCGTGCCCGACGCGCCCCTGTGCATCAACTGCGCGTCGGGCAAGACCCCATGAAGGAGGATCGCGACATGCTGGAACTGAAACGCAAGATCGACGAGATCCTGGCCCAGATCGACAATGCCGACCCGGCCACCCGCAAGGCGCTGTTCGCGCATCTCGACCGCGCCGTGTCACGGCTCGAAGAGGCTGGCGAAGACGTGCCGCCGCAGGTGCGCGCGCGTCTCGACGCGCAGGCAGAAGAAGAGATCGAGGCGCAGTTCGACAATCTCCCGCTTTGACATTTCCGCATCGCTTGCCGGAAAAACCGCTGTTTTCGGCGGCAGAGACAGTGTCGGCGCTTGCCTGACGCGGGCGCCGTCCTCCAGATTGCCCGGAAAACGGGCAATGGCGCGGGCGGCATGACGCGGCGCGGACGCGGCCCCGAGGGACTTGGCGGGCAGATGGAAGACTGGATCGGCTTCGCGGTAGAGCAGGGTGTCGCCTGCCTGACGCTGCAACCGGCGGCCTGCGCCCTGTCCGCGCCCGCGCGGACCGCCCTGATGGAGGCGATCGACCGCGCCGAGGAAGAGGATGGCGTCACCGCGATCTTGATCCTCGCGCCCGGTGACGTGGCCTTGCGCCCCGATCCGGACGACCCCGCTCTGGGGCAGGACGAGCCCGCGCTGCGCGACCTCTGCGACCGGATCGAGTTCTGCGAACTGCCCGTGGTGCTGGCCTTTGGCGGCGATGTCCTGGACGGCGGTGCAGAGTTCGCGCTGGCCGCGCATCATTGCCTCGCCGCGGCTGGCGCGCGGATCGGGTTTGGCGGTATCGCCCTCGGCCTGCCGCCCGGTGCCGGTGCAACGCAGCGCCTGCCACGCGCACTGGGCGCCGAGATTGCGCTGGGCCTGCTGCTGGGCGGGCGCCTGGTGCCCGTGGCGGAGCCGCGCCTGGCGCCGCTGATCGACGGGCTTGCCGAAATGGACAGCTTGCGGGACAGCGCCATCGCCTTCTGCGGCGCGCTGGACGGTCCGCGCCGGTTGCGCGACAGCCGCGCCGGCTTCGATAACATGCAAGCCTACCAGGCGGCGATTCAGGCCCGCCGCACCGCGCCTGCCCTGGCCGCGCCCGAGGCCGCATCGCGCGTCCTCGACCTGGTCGAGGCCGCGCCGCTGGTGCCCTTCGAGATGGGACAGGCGATGGAGGCCGAGGCCTTTGCCGAATGCGCCGCCGGGCCGGAATCGCGAGCCTTGCGGCATCTTGACCGCGCCGAGCGGTCGCTGGCCGTCGCCCCGGCCGCAGAGGTCGGACCGGTCGCCGTGCTGGGCGGCAGCGCGCTGGGCGTGCAACTGGTGCTGATGCTGCTCGAGGCGGGGATGGCCGTGCAATGGGGGGCGACCGATGCCGACCGTCTGGCGCGGGCGCAGGCGGCGCTGGCCGACCTGGTCCGCCAGCGCCGCAGCCCCGAGGCCGCGTCCGACCTGCTGGGCCGGCTGACCTGCGGGCCGCGCGAAGACATGATCGCGGGCGCCGGAATCGTTCTGCTGGCCACGCCCGGGCAGGCCGATCAGGCCCTGCCGGAAGGCATCATCGCCGCCCGGGTCGCGCCGGGCGCGGTCGACCGGCTGGGCCTGCGCTTTCCAACGCCGCCGCGCAGCGGCCGCATCGTCGAGATCCTTGAGGGTCCCGAGGCGACTGAGGCCGAGATCGCTGCCGCCCACGCGCTGGCCGCGCGGCTGCGCCGCCTTGCGGTGCCCCAGCGAACCGGGGGCGGCTGCGTCTCGGCACGGCTGGCCGCGACGCTGCACCGGGCTGTCGACGGGCTGGTTGACGCCGGCGCCGACCCCATCGAGATCGACACCGCCCTGACCTCCTTTGGCCTGCGGCAGGGCCCTTTCCTGCAACGCGATATCCTCGGCCTCGCGGCCTTTGCCGAGGCGCCGCGCGGCGAGGGGGCGCGCAACTGGTCGTCTGAACTGCTGCAATACGGCCGCCACGGGCGCGAGTCGCAGCGCGGCTTCTACCTCTGGCCCGATAGCGACCGACCGACGCCGGATCCTGCGCTGCGCAGCCTGCTGGACGGGATGCGCCCGCACCAGGCGATGCCGGCCGACCGGATCGTGTCGCTGGTCCTGGGCGCGCTGGCCAACGAGGGGCTGCGCCTGCTGGAGGCGGGCATGGCGCGCTCTGCCGCCGATATCGACGTGGTTTCGGTCCACGCGCTGGGCCTGCCCCGGGTTTCCGGGGGCATCATGCACGCGGTCGGAACACGCGGCCTGTTTGCGGTGGAAAAGGCGATGGAGCGTCTCGACCATCCCGACGCGGAATTCTGGCGCCCGCTGCCCGCCTGGGTCGACCGGATCAAGAATGGCCAGACCTTCGACGGGCTCTGAGACCGGCCTCAGCCGCCCAGGAATATCCCCAGGATCACCATCATCAGCCCGATCACCGAGCAGAACAGTGCCGCCATGTTGATCGGCACGACCTTGCGCACCTCGGCCCGCAGGCTTTCGTCGTCAAGCCCGGCGCGTCGTGCCTTCCAGACGCGCAGGATGCACCAGACCAGGCCGGCAAGCCCGCCAAGCGACACGATCGTGCCCAGAGTGATCAGCCAGTCCATCGCATGCGCCCCCGCCTTGGTGCGGCCTGCTTTTGGACCGTCGGGCGCGCTGGCGCAAGGGGCTTGATGCGTGCCGGGCCGGGCTGTAGGGATGCGGCCTCATCATCGGCAGGAGTGAGGCCCATGCAGGATACGGATTCCTCGGACAGCTATGGCATCGCGGCGGGCGAGCTGCGCCAGTTCATCGAGCGCGTGGAACGTCTGGAAGAGGAAAAGAAGGAAATCGGCGAGCAGATCAAGGAGGTCATGGCCGAGGCCAAGGGACGCGGCTATGACACCAAGGTGATGCGGAAGGTGATCGCCCTGCGCAAGCGCGACAAGGACGACATCGCCGAGGAAGAGGCGGTGCTGGAAATGTACAAGGCCGCCCTCGGCATGAGCTGATCCAAGGCGTTCGTCCGGGTCCGGGGCGGTCGGCACAGGCCGCGCCCCGGAGGCGGGACCGCCGCTGCGGGGCATAAACCTTTCGCCCGGCATGCCGCATAAACTTTTCGCCAATGGCAAGGGCCGGTCCCCGACGGTAGTCACGCAGCAGGGCAAAGATCACTGCGCGCGAACACCCACGCCCTGTTGCGAAAGGATGTGCGCCATGTCCGCATCGGCTGTCTGCGGCCCGATCGACCTGATCTTTCTCCAGGACCTCTCCGGGTCCTTTTCCGATGACCTGCCGATCCTCAAGGCGCAGATCCCCAACCTGATCGCGGCGATCGAGGGGTCGAACCCGGATGCGGATTTCGGTGTCGCCTCGTTCATCGACAAGCCGACAGGCGGGTTCGGCGGTACGACCGATTACGTCTACCAGACCCACCTGGCGGTCAGCACCGACAACGCTGCGGTGATCGCGGCGATGAACGCGCTGTCGAACCGCAGCGGCGCCGACGCCCCCGAGGCGCAGCTTGAGGGTCTGCTGCAGACCGCGCTGCGGATCGCCGAACTGGGCTATCGCGCGGATGCCACCCGCGTCGTGATGCTGTCCACCGACAGCACCTATCACGTCGCGGGCGATTTCGCCTCGGTCGTGGCGAACAATCTCGACGCGATCCTGGATGGCACGCCCCCCGGCACGGGCGAGGATTATCCCACCATCGACGGGCTGCGCGCAGCGCTGGTCGCAGCGAACATCTTTCCGGTTTTCTCGGTGACGCCCGAGATGCGCATCACCTACGAGGATCTTGTGGCGCAGCTGGGCTTCGGCGCGGTCGTCACGCTGACATCGGACAGCGCAAACTTTTCCGACGCGGTGCGCACGGCGCTGGCTTCGGCTTGCGGGATCATCACGCATCCGGGCACCGACGGGAACGACTCGATCGATGGCTCCGAAGGGGATGACGGCATCTTCTGCGGGCTGGGCGACGACACCGCCCATGGCGATCTGGGCGACGACCTGATCGACGGCGGCTACGGAGACGACGACTGTTTCGGCGACGACGGCCGCGACGACCTGCGCGGCGGCTCTGGGCGCGACGACCTCGATGGCGGCGCCGATGACGACGTTCTGTCGGGCGGGCTGGGCGACGACACGATGCGCGGCGGCACGGGCGCCGACCGCTTCGTGGTGAACGCGGGCGACGGGCATGACACGGTCGCCGATTTCGAGGACGGGATCGACCGCATCGACCTGTCCAGCATGGACAAGACCGAAGCCGCCGCCGCCACCCTTTCGGCGGTGGCCGACGCGGGCGGGACGCGGATCTCCTTTTCGGACGGGTCGAGCCTGTTCCTGGCGGGCATGACTCCATCCGACCTGTCGCTGGACGACTTGATCCTCGACAGCACCAACGCCGCGCCGGTCGCGGCCAATGACAGCGCCGCAACGCAATCCACCCGTCCGGTCAGCATCGACGTGCTGGCCAACGACGTCGATGTCGAGAACGATCCGCTGAACGTGGTCTCGGTCTCCGTGGCGGCGCATGGCAGCGTGGTGATCGAGGCGGACGGCACCCTGACCTATACCGCGGCCTTCGGCTTTGTCGGCAACGACACGTTCACCTACGTCGTGTCAGATGGGGCGCGCTTCGCCTCGGCGCGGGTGACGGTGGCGGTGGCGCCGGACCTGACCGGCAGCGCGCGGGCCGACAACCTGGTGGGCACGGCCGCGCCGGAACTGTTCCGCGGCTTCGGTGGCGACGATTCGATCCTCGCGCTGGGCGGCGACGACACGGTGCTTGCGGGTTCCGGCAACGACACCGCCGATGGCGGCGCCGGTGCCGACAGCATGTATGGCGGCTGGGGCGCGGACCGGCTGATCGGCGGTGCCGGCGGTGACAGCCTGAATGGCGAGGGCGGGCGCGACACGTTGGAGGGCGGCGACGGAGACGACGCGCTGGACGGTGGGACCGAGAACGACCGGATCGATGGCGGCGACGGCAACGACGTCATACTCGGCGGCGACGGGAACGACACGATCACCGGTGGCCCGACCTCGGTTGCGGGGCTGGTGACCGACCTCGACACGATCGACGCGGGCGCGGGCGATGACGTGGTGCATGGCGGTGCGGATGCCGACAGCATCCTCGGCGGCGATGGCAACGACAGGCTGCTGGGTGAGGATGGCGACGACGACCTTTACGGTGGTGCCGGGAACGACACGCTGAAAGGCGGATTGCTGGACGACCGGCTGCATGGCGAGGATGGCGACGACCTGCTGATGGGCGAGGTCGGAGACGACAATCTCGACGGCGGCGCGGGCAACGACAGGCTTGTCGGCGGGGCCGGCGAGAACCAGATGAAGGGGGGCGTCGGCAACGATACCTACGTGGTCGGCGGTTTCGCCGCGACCGACATCATCGAGGAAAACGCGGCCCCCGCCGTATCGGTCGATACCATCCTGTTCGCGCCGGGTATCACCTTTGCCGACATCGCCCTGTCGCGTGTGATCGACACGCTGGTGATCTCCCATGCGCTGGGCACGGTCGAGGTGGCGGACCATTACAACGAGCCCAAGAAGGCGGTGGAGTTCCTCGCCTTCGACGATGGCAGCCTCTACGAGATGGCGACGGGCATCCTGACCCCGCCGCCCTCGACCGACATCACGGGCACGCCCGCCCCTGAATTGCTGACGGGCACCGCGATGGACGACACCATCACCGGCCTGGGCGGGGCGGATACGATCCTCGGCATGACGGGTGACGATCTCATCGACGCGGGCTGGGGCGGCGACGTGGTATATGGCGACAGCAGCCTTGCGGGCGCAGCGGGCGGCCATGACACGATCCGCGCGGGTGGCGGCGCCGACGAGTTGCATGGCGGGCGCGGCCATGACAGGATCTATGGCGAGGATGGCCATGACAGCCTGTTCGGAGACGGTGGAAACGACCTTTTGGCCGGCGGCGCGGGTGACGACGTCTTGACCGGCGGCACAGGAGGCGACCGGCTTCGCGGCGGCGCGGGCAGCGATGTCTTCGTGTTCGAGGTGGACGGTGGCCGCGACCGGGTGCTGGATTTCCAGTCCGGCGCGGATCACCTGGACCTGACGGCCTTCGGGTTGGCGGAAACGGATTTGACCTTTACCGCCTTCGGCTCTTCGGACCAGCACCTGCTGATCACGGCCACGGGGCTGTCCGTCGAATTGTGGAACACGGTGCAGACCGATCTGGACGTGGCCGCGGATTTCCTCTTCTGAGGCAAGCGCGGCAAGGCCATGTCACGAAGGCTTCGCCTGTAGCGAGTGTTGTTCCTCTCTCGCTACAGGCGCCACGGCAATACGTGGCCCCAGGACAACCTCTATCCGCCTTAGGGGCCGTCAAAACGCGCGTGACAATCTGCGGTCGCGATGACTGGCTTTCGGCCCTGGTTCAAGAGCGTATCGAGCCGTGACAACCGCGTTCATCCACGGAAGGCACCGTTGGTCAGGCCCATTCGGGGTGATCCCGCCGTTCCCGCCCGACACGCGATGCGGGCAGGGCAGGCGACCCAGGCGGCTGGTTCGCGTCACGCGATATCGAAGGACGAAACCGCCGCAAGATCGGCGATGAACGCGTCGGACAGCATTTCGTCGTAGATCTCCACATCCGCGATCTGGCCCGAGAAAGGGTTGGAAAACGCGCTCGATCCGGTTGCACTGCCCCAGCCGAGGCCGCCGACCTGCAGCCACTCGACATTGGTTTCCCAATTCATCACAAGCGGGTCGCTGTCGATCAGGGCGCCGTTCACATACAGCGCAACCCCGGATGCGCTGAAGGTCGCCGCGACCTCGTATTCCTCGTTCGGGTTCAGATCCGCGAACACGAAGGTCACATCGTCCGCCCCGTCCTGAAAGCGAAGCTTGAGGTCGCCGCGATCGACATAGGCCGCGAAATGGTTACCGCCGCCTACGAAACTCGACGCATCCCTCACGACCAGTCCCTGCCGGATCCCGGGATCGCCGTCGATGAACGAGAAGGCGATGGTGCCCTCGGCAATGGCAAGCGGCAGGTCGCCAGGCGCATAATTGTCGACATCCGCGGATGCGCCGGAATAGGTCGTGACCCCGCCTTGGACAAAGACCGGAACCGGCAGGACAGGCTCCTTGGAGACCGTCACGGTGACCGTCGCCGTATCGGTCGGTCCGGCCCCGTCGCTGACAACATAGGTGAACGTGTCCTCGCCCAAGAACCCGACGGGCGGGGTATAGGTCAGCATGCCATCGCCATTGCCGGTCACGCTGCCACCATTCGCCGATGCCGCGTCGAAGGACTGGATCACCAGCGTGTCGCCATCGACATCGACATCGTTGCCAAGAACGTTGATCGTCGCGGTCCCGCCCGCCTGCATGCTGGCCAAGTCGTCGTTCGCAACCGGATCGTCCTCGACCGGGTCCACGGTTACGGCGACCAGCGATTGGGCAAAGCCGCCTGCACCGTCGCCGATGAGCACGCCAAAGCTGTCGAAGCCGAAATAGTCCGGACCGGGCGTATAGGTGACGGTTCCGGCCGTTGCATCGTAGACGGCCGTGCCGTTCTGCGGCTGCGAGGCCAGGCCCTCGAACGAGAGTGTATCGCCGTCAGGGTCGGTGTCTCCGTCCAGGATCTCGCTGACCGTGATCGCCGCCGGGGTATCTTCGCTTGTCACCAAGGTTTCGTCATCCGGAACCGGAGGCGCGTTGCCGCCCGCGGGCTGGACCGCCAGTTCTGCGATCTGTGTCGCGTCGAGCGCGGTGTCGTAGACCTGCATGTCGGAGATGGTGCCTTCGAACGGCGCGTCGAAGCCGGGCTGGCCGGTCTGGCTGCCCCAGCCGCGGCCGCCCCACTGGATGTACTCGACATTGCCGCCACCGCTCCAGTCCATGACCAACGCGGACGTGGCGACTGCGACGCCGTCGAGCCAGACCGTCCCGCCGCCGGCGTCGAAGGTGACGGCGACCTCGTATTCGCGGTTCGCCTCGATGCCGTTGACCTTCACCGTCTCGGACGCGGCGCCGTCCTGGAACCGCGCGGTCAGCACCGTGCCGTCGAGATACAGCGCGAAATGGTTGCCGCCGCCCGCGAACCCGGAGGCGTCCTTGGTGAACAGCCCCTGCGCGCCGTTGGTATCCGCCGCCGTGAAGGCGAAGGCGATGGTGCCTTCGGCCAGCGCATAGATCGCGTCATGCGGCAGTTCCAGCACCGCGGCCGCGCTGCCATCGAAGCTTCGCGCCCCGGGCAAGTCGAAGACCGGCTGCGGCAGGGTCGATACAGGATCCTCCGGCACGATCGGGCTGGCGGTGTTGAAGAAGTAGTCCACCTTGGCGTCGAAGCCGCCGGCGCCGTTGGTGCTGCCGGCGAAGGGGCCGATCGCGTTGACCTCGATCGCCCGCGTCACCGTGCCGGCGGTGACATAGCTCACGCCGTCGGTGGAATAGGCAAAGGTGAACTCGTCGCCGACCCGCGTCACCCGCAGATAGGGCGCCTCGCCGCCGGGGATCGTCACGTTATTGATCGCGATCGATGACGACCCGTTCACCGTCACCGCCGCGAAGGCGATCAGGTTCGTGCCGTTCGAATAGGTGTCGAACCGCATCCAGGTGTTCGCGTCCTGCTCGACCAGGATGCCCTGGAACTCGTTGCCGTCGACCGGCACCGACAGGAACCGCGCCTCGACCTCGAAATCGGTGTCCGCCACCGCCTGCAGCAGCCGCGCCGCGTTGTTCTGGTTGAACGCGTCGTAGTTCCCAGCCGGCGTCGAGAGCCGCACGAACTTCTCGTCCCCCTCGACCCCCAGCGCGACCGAGGTGCCCGCCGGGCCGGCCTGCGTCCAGATCCCCGACAGCGCGGGGTCCGAGAAATCGTCCGACACCGGATCCGTCAGAGCCGCGAGAACCGTGATGGCGACGGCGCCCTCGTCGGTGGCGCTGCCGTCGCTCACCGTGTAGGTGAACCCGTCGGATCCGTCGAAGCCCGGGTTCGGCGTGTAGTCGAACGTGCCGTCCGGGTTCAGGCTCAGCGTGCCGTTGACCGGGCCGCTCAGGACCGCGGCGGTCAGCGGGTCGCCCTCGGGATCGCTGTCGTTCGCCAGCACGTCGCCCGCCAGCGGCACACCGGGCCCGGTCGAAAACGCGTCGTCAACAGCCACGGGCGGTTGGTTTACGCCACCACCCGCCAGTTCTGCGATCTGTGTCGCGTCGAGCGCGGTGTCGTAGACCTGCATGTCGGAGATGGTGCCTTCGAACGGCGCGTCGAAGCCGGGCTGGCCGGTCTGGCTGCCCCAGCCGCGGCCGCCCCACTGGATGTACTCGACATTGCCGCCACCGCTCCAGTCCATGACCAACGCGGACGTGGCGACTGCGACGCCGTCGAGCCAGACCGTCCCGCCGCCGGCGTCGAAGGTGACGGCGACCTCGTATTCGCGGTTCGCCTCGATGCCGTTGACCTTCACCGTCTCGGACGCGGCGCCGTCCTGGAACCGCGCGGTCAGCACCGTGCCGTCGAGATACAGCGCGAAATGGTTGCCGCCGCCCGCGAACCCGGAGGCGTCCTTGGTGAACAGCCCCTGCGCGCCGTTGGTATCCGCCGCCGTGAAGGCGAAGGCGATGGTGCCTTCGGCCAGCGCATAGATCGCGTCATGCGGCAGTTCCAGCACCGCGGCCGCGCTGCCATCGAAGCTTCGCGCCCCGGGCAAGTCGAAGACCGGCTGCGGCAGGGTCGATACAGGATCCTCCGGCACGATCGGGCTGGCGGTGTTGAAGAAGTAGTCCACCTTGGCGTCGAAGCCGCCGGCGCCGTTGGTGCTGCCGGCGAAGGGGCCGATCGCGTTGACCTCGATCGCCCGCGTCACCGTGCCGGCGGTGACATAGCTCACGCCGTCGGTGGAATAGGCAAAGGTGAACTCGTCGCCGACCCGCGTCACCCGCAGATAGGGCGCCTCGCCGCCGGGGATCGTCACGTTATTGATCGCGATCGATGACGACCCGTTCACCGTCACCGCCGCGAAGGCGATCAGGTTCGTGCCGTTCGAATAGGTGTCGAACCGCATCCAGGTGTTCGCGTCCTGCTCGACCAGGATGCCCTGGAACTCGTTGCCGTCGACCGGCACCGACAGGAACCGCGCCTCGACCTCGAAATCGGTGTCCGCCACCGCCTGCAGCAGCCGCGCCGCGTTGTTCTGGTTGAACGCGTCGTAGTTCCCAGCCGGCGTCGAGAGCCGCACGAACTTCTCGTCCCCCTCGACCCCCAGCGCGACCGAGGTGCCCGCCGGGCCGGCCTGCGTCCAGATCCCCGACAGCGCGGGGTCCGAGAAATCGTCCGACACCGGATCCGTCAGAGCCGCGAGAACCGTGATGGCGACGGCGCCCTCGTCGGTGGCGCTGCCGTCGCTCACCGTGTAGGTGAACCCGTCGGATCCGTCGAAGCCCGGGTTCGGCGTGTAGTCGAACGTGCCGTCCGGGTTCAGGCTCAGCGTGCCGTTGACCGGGCCGCTCAGGACCGCGGCGGTCAGCGGGTCGCCCTCGGGATCGCTGTCGTTCGCCAGCACGTCGCCCGCCAGCGGCACACCGGGCCCGGTCGAAAACGCGTCGTCAACAGCCACGGGCGGTTGGTTGCCCGGCGATCCGACGTCATCCTCCGGCACGATCGGGCTGGCGGTGTTGAAGAAGTAGTCCACCTTGGCGTCGAAGCCGCCGGCGCCGCTGGTGCTGCCGGCGAAGGGGCCGATCGCGTTGACCTCGATCGCCCGCGTGACCGTGCCGGCGGTGACATAGCTCACGCCGTCGGTGGAATAGGCAAAGGTGAACGCGTCGCCGACCCGCGTCACCCGCAGGTAGGGCGCCTCGCCGCCGGGGATCGTCACGTTATTGATCGCGATCGATGACGACCCGTTCACCGTCACCGCCGCGAAGGCGATCAGGTTCGTGCCATTCGAATAGGTGTCGAACCGCATCCAGGTGTTCGCGTCCTGCTCGACCAGGATGCCCTGGAACTCGTTGCCATCGACCGGCACCGACAGGAACCGCGCCTCGACCTCGAAATCGGTGTCCGCCACCGCCTGCAGCAGCCGCGCCGCGTTGTTCTGGTTGAACGCGTCGTAGTTCCCAGCCGGCGTCGAGAGGCGCACGAACTTGTCGTCCCCCTCGACCCCCAGCGCGACCGAGGTGCCCGCCGGGCCGGCCTGCGTCCAGATCCCCGACAGCGCGGGGTCCGAGAAATCGTCCGACACGAGTTCTGCCGGGGCGCCGAGAACCGTGATGCTCACCGAGGCCGTATCGCTGAGACCCCCGTCGCTCACCGTGTAGGTGAAACCGTCGATCCCGTCGAAGCCCGGGTTCGGCGTGTAGGTCAACGTGTCGCCGCTGCGGATCAGGCTGCCATTTGAGGGCAGGGTGAACCCATCGAATCCCGGCGTCTGTCCTCCGCCGGCAATGTCATTTGCCAGGAGGTCGGCCGGAATGTCGATGAACAGCATTTCACCGAAATTCGTCGTGAACGCATCCGGCACGGCGTCCAGTTCACCGGTATTGATCGCAAGGAAAAAACTGCTGGATATCGATTGCGCCCCGTCCTCGCCACCATCGGCCAGCGTGAAGGCGAAAGTGTCGTTTGTCCCGGAGGTGCCGTCGTGGACATAGGTTAGCAGGCCGGCATCGACATCCGCCTGGGTGAAGTTGCCGCCAGCCCCGAGCAGACCACCACCGAGACGCAGTTCCCCCGAAGTCGGCAAGGTATCCAGCGTATAGATAAGGCTTGACGGATCGTCATCGACATCAACGGCCTGGAGGCGCGTGTTGTCGATCACGACGCTGCTTCCCTGCGTGACCTGGGCCGACTGGCCCCTTGTCTGGAAGTAGACGACGACTTCGCCGCTGTCTCGCAGCGCGGCGATCACGTCGGGCAAGCCGTCGAGATTGACGTCGAACGTATCGACACCATACGCGCCGGGCGCTGTGGCATCCAGGGCGCTGCCGGTGAACGTGCCGGTGCCGTCGTTTAGGTAAAGGTTGATCGCATCGCCAAGACGCGCCGTCGCCAACAGGTCGATGTCGCCGTCAAGGTCGACATCGCGCGCCACCACCGAGCGCGCGCCCGCAACGGCGGTATCGATCGCGATCTTGGTAAAGGTCTGGTTGCCGTCGTTCTGGTACCACGCCAGCGTGTTGTCCTTGTGTCCGACCGAGACGATATCGACGTCGCCATCTCCATCGAGATCGGCTGCAACGGCGAAATAGGCGCCATCGATGGTCGCATCCACGGTCTGGGCGGTGAAGTTCTGTTCTCCGTCGTTCAGGTAGAGCCTGACAAAACTGCCCCGGTTCCAGGTTCCGATGATGTCTACGAAACCGTCGCCATTCACGTCCGCGGGCACCGCGGTCTTTGCCCATTTCAAGGACGCATCGACCGCGAAGGCGGCAAAGTTCAGCGCGCCATCATTCTGATACCAGGCGATGCGGTTGCCGTCCTGATCGGCCACGACGACATCCATGTCGCCGTCGCTGTCCATGTCGATGCCGAAGATGCTGTGCGCCCCGTCGGCGACCAATGTCGCGCCGAGGGAAAAATTGCCTACCCCATCGTTGACGTAGATCCGGTACTCGTCCTGCCCGTAGCCACCGGCGAGGACATCTATGAAGCCGTCACCGTTCATGTCCGCCACACTGACCGGATAGGCCTGAAGGAAGGATGCATCGATCACGATCTTGGTGAAGCCCAGTCCACCATCGTTGCGGAACCACGCGACGGTGTTGTCGTCCTCGGCCGTCGAGACGAGGTCGATGTCACCGTCGCCGTCGAAGTCGGCGGCCGCGACGGCATGTGTTGCGGTCATCGTGTTGTCCACAACGAACTTTTCGAAGCTGAACGTATCGGTCAGTAGGATGGGCGATTCATTTGGCATGGCTGCGGTCCGGAAAAGTCATGTTTCTTTGGAAAACGAGGTGCGAGATACATCGGGTGGAAAGGATGAAATACCGGGCAAAGGCCCGGATGTATTACACTGCGTCCTGGTAGGGCGGGACGTCTTCCCGTGTCACGGGGAACCGGTCAGGCCAATGCCTGTTTGCAACGCCGTCGATCGTCGGCCAGGCTTCCGGATACGTTGATCAAGCCGTTCAATATCTTCGGGAAACATCCCGGTAAGGAAATACCAGTCATCTATACTCTTTCTACTAGCTCAACTTAAGACAGGTGCGTTTCTTCTGATTTGCCCGAAGCCTGTAAGTCTCTCCCAAGACCAGACGGCCCGCCCTGAACCGCCAACCGTCAATCTCAGCGTGACCAAAGGCCACTTCCACGATACCTGTTACAGGAAAAAAGATGCCTCACAACATTAATACGCTAACCAGAAAAGCACCTTTTTGCAAGCGCATCGGCATTGTTGCAGAAGTCACGCTTAAGGCGCGACTGCCCCTTTCCCAGCTGACGTCAGGCCACGCGGACGATCTCGGCGGTGCCGAGGGCCGAGAAACGGTTCATGAGGGCGATGCGGATTTGGATTTCGGCGGTCTGGCGGTCGGGGTCTCTCGCGGCGATGCGCTCGCCGAAGGCTTTCAGGCAGCGCCTCCTCGCCTCGATCCGGCTGCGGGCGTGGTATCCGGTCCAGCGTTTCCAGAATGCTCGGCCGCAGTATCGCGTCGCGCGCAATGTGTCGTTGCGGACCTTTGCGGCCGGACAGTCCCCTTTCCAGGGTCAGCCGTTCTTGCGGATGGGAATGATCGGGATGGCGTCACGCTCTATGATGGCGCTGTGGCAGTGGCGCGTGTCGTAGGCGCCGTCCACTGCCCGGCAGGCGATTGCGAAGCAATCTGCCGAGAGGGGCGGTGACGGTGCCGATCGGTTCGTCCGCCGGGATCTGGCCGAGCAGGTCCGGCAGCACGGGGCTGTCGCTGTCGCGGCTTGGGGTGAATTCGACGGCGCGGATGTCGGATGTGGCCGGGTCCATGGCGAGATGCACCTTGCGCCATTGGCGGCGGCCCTGCACCCCGTGTTTGCGGGCCTGCCATTCGCCATCGCCGAGGAACTTGATCCCGGTGCCGTCCACTGCCCGGCAGGGCATTGCGCAGCACTGTCCCGAGAGGGGACCAGCAGGTTGAGCGGCCCGTCGGCACGGCGATAGGGAACCTGCACGGCCAGGGGCTTCTGCCTGCGGCACAGGGTGGAGAAGTCCGGAACCGGCCAGTCCAGTCCCGCTAACCGGAGCAGGCTGGCCACCATCCCGGCGGTCTGGCGCAACGGCAGTTTGAAGAGAACCTTGACCGACAAGCAGAACTGTATGGCCGCATCGGAGAAAACCGGCGGACGCCCGGGCCGAGCGTCACGCGGCGCGCGCGATGTCATCTCCTTGTCGACCCCGATCAGCAGCGATCCCCGCTTCCGCAGCGACGCGTTGTAGCTGGACCAGTTCGTCGTGCGATAGCGCGCGGGAGACGGCTCGCCCACGTCACCGGAGTTGAGCCTTCGCTTCACACGTATCATCAGGACCTCTCTGGTGTATTCATCGATGATGTTGAGCATGCGGTAGACGCGCCCGTCCGCCGTCCGGTCCTGCACGAAGTCATAGGACCAGACGTGGATTTGGCGGTCCGGTCGCAAGCGCACGCAGGAGCCTTCGGTCAAGCAGAGCCGCTCTCGTTTCTTCTGTTTCGGCGGGGCCTTGAGCCCTTCGCGTCGCCATATCCGTTCCACGCGTTTTTGGTTCACGCACCATCCGGCCTGAACCAGCATTCCGGTGATCTGCCGGTAGCCGTAACGGCCGTAGAGCCGGGCCAATTCGATGATGTCCGCCGTCAGGCGTTCCTCGTCATGACGACCTGCAGGAACCTTGCGCTGCGTGGATCGATGCTGCCCCAGGGCCCGACAGGCGCGGCGCTCGGAAACGCCCAGCTCCTGCCGGATATGGACGATGCAGCGGCGGCGACGCGAAGGGCTCGGTCGTTTCCCTTCGCAGCCTCGGACAGGATGAGCGTGTCCAGCGTCAGATTCGCGACCGCACGCCGGAGCCGGGTGGTCTCCTGCTCAAGCTCTTTCAACCGTTTGAGTTGGTCGCGGGTCATCCCACCATACTCACGCCGCCAGCGGTAGCAGGTCTGCTGGGTCACGCCGATCTGTCGAACCGCGTCCGCAATCTTCGCGCCTTGGCCCTGCAGCACTTCGACCTGCTGCGGCGTCGTGATGATGTCTTCGGGCTTCTCTCGTTTGCCTGCCATCGTCGTGGTCCTCCGTGATACGGGATAAACTATCCCGAGGAGGCGACCACTTCAGTGGGGCAACACCACGGGATCGACTTCACGACAACAGCCTCGATGCGGTCGCGAGGGCTTCGGCCACCTCGGCCAACCGCCGGCCCTGGTCCATCGGCGTCTTGCGCAGCATGGCATAGGCCTCGTCCTCGCCGATGCCACGGGCCTTCATCAGCAGGCCCTTGGCGCGGTCGATGACCTTGCGTTCCTCCAGCGCGCGGCGGGACTCTGCCAACTCGGTGCGCATCTGCCGGATCATCTGGAACCGCGTTACGGCGGCCTCGATGATCGGCGCCAGGCGGTCGGGCTTAAGCCCGTTGACCACGTAGGCCGACATCCCGGCCTCGACCGCCGTGCGCGCCAGCCCACCCAGCGCCCGAATCGACGAACATGGCCACCGGCCGGTCCAGCGGCCCCGAGGCCAGTGTCAGTTCCTCGAGCATGTCGCGCGTCGGGTTGCCGGCGTCGATCAGCACGATGTCCGGTGAATGCCTGGCGATCTTGCGCGCCAGGCCCGAGGCCGACCCGATCACGTGGATCTCTAGTCGCCCGACTCCTTCAGGGCGTCCACGATCGACACCGCCCGGTCGCGGTCCTCTTCGACGATGACGATGGTCAATGGTTCGGGCATGGCCTCTTGTCCCAGCGCGTCCCGGGCTCTGCAGGGCGGATCCCGCCGGCGGCCCCGGCCACGCTGCGCAATGACCAAGTCCTAGCCGCTTGCAGGATGCGGTTGCGGCGCCGGGTTGACGCGGACCGACAGGCCGGAAGCGTCGATGAGCCGTGCGACGCTGTCCAGCCTGGCCGCAACCCGGCGCCCGGTCCGCTTAGCGCCTCGGAACCCCCTTGGCCCGCATCAGCCGTTTCTGCGCCGCGATCCGGAACGGCGCGTTGGGCGCGCCATAGCCGTCGTAGCCGTCCAGGCGCTGGACCACCTCGAAGAACAGGCCGCCGCCGAAGGGGCGCGAGTAGAACTGGTAGAACCGGCCCCGAGCATCCTCGTCGTAAAGAATGTCATGTGCCTGCAGCGCCTGCAGCGCCTCCGCGCCCAGGTCGAACCTGGCTGCCAGGTCGCGGTAATAGTTGTCCGTCATCGGCAGCGGACGAAACCCGAGATCGGCCATGCGCCGCGCGCTTGCAAATATGTCGTCGCTGGTGAAGGCCACGTGCTGCACCGCGCCGCCAAAACTCTCGGCGAGGAAACTGCCGGCCAGCGTGCGGTGCGTCTCGGCGCCGTTCAGCGTGATGCGCGCGGCACCGTCGGGGGTGCGGATGGCCTGGCTGCGCACCAGCCCGTCCGGGTCGATCACGTCGGTCATCGCCGAGGGCTGCATGTCGAACAGCGAGGTGTAGAACAGCGACCAGCTGAGCATCTCGTCATAGCTCATTGTCTCGGCCAGGTGGTCGATGCGGCGCAGGGCGGCATCCGGGGCAGGGCCCTTGTCGCTGCCCCGGAACTCGACTGACCAGACTGCGGACAGGCCGCTGGTCTCGTCGATGAAATGCAGCACGCTCCCGCCGACGCTGCGGATCGCGGGAATGTCGAACTCGCCCGGTCCCACCGGCTGGTGGAACAGGTCGGCGCCCAGCGCGATTGCGCGTTCTGTCGTCGCCTCGGCGCTGGCGACGCTCAGGCCGACATCGCAGATGCCCGTTCCGCTGGCGGTATAGGCATGGTCGGCAAACCCGGTGGTTTCCTCGTTCAGCACGATGCGGATATCCGCCTGCTGCCATAGCGTGACGGCCTTCGAGACATGCCGCCCGGCCTCGGCAAAGCCCATGCTGCGCAACAGGTCGCGCAGCGTCTCGGCCTCGGCGCCTCGGGTGGCGAACTCGACGAATTCCACGCCCTGCACGGCGACCCGCGTCGGGATCTCGGGCAGGTTGGGCCAGGCGCCCGGCTCCAGCCGCCGCACGTCGTCCATCGCTGCCACCAGCGAGCGGTGGCCGTCGCGGGCCAGCCCCTCGGGTCGGCCGCCGCGGAACTGGTCGTTGAAGATTTCCAGGCTGAGCCAGTCGTCATAACCGGTCGCGGCGACAGCGCGCAGGAAATCCGTCACCGGCAGGTCGCCCTCGCCGGGCATGTTGCGGAAGTGGCGCGACCAGTACAGCAGGTCCATCTCGATCAGCGGCGCGTCGGCCAGCTGGACGAAGGTGATCTTGTCCGCCGGGATGCGGCGGATCGTGTTCGGCTCGATCCGGCGGGCCAGCGTGTGAAAGCTGTCCAGGATCAGCCCGACATTGGGATGGTCGGCACGGCGCACGATTTCCCACGCGTCGCGGTGGTCGTTGACGTGGCGGCCCCAGGCCAGCGCCTCGAACCCGACCTGGATGCCATAATCCGCCGCGATGGCGCCCAACTCGGCGAAATCGTCGGCCGCGCGGTCGATGCCGCCCAGTGCCTGCGGATGGCAGGACGAACAGACCAGGATGCGGTTCGTGCCCAACTCGGCCATCAGGTCGAACTTGTGCCGCGCCCGGTCGAAGGCGCGGCGCCGCAACTCGCCGGTCAGCCCCTCGAAGTCGCGGAAGGGCTGGAAAAGCGAGATCTCCAGCCCGTGGTCGCGGATCATTGCGCCGATGTCGCTTGCGCTGCCCTCGTCCGCGATGAAATCCTGCTCGAAGATCTCGATCCCGTCGAAACCGGCCTTGGCGATGGCCGCCAGCCTTTCGCGCAGCGTGCCGGGGATCGAGACGGTGGCGATCGAGGTCTTCATGCCGCTTCCGCCTCGGTTTGCAGGCTCGCGCGCAGCGCGGCCTCGTCCAGCGGCCTGGCCGCGAAATGCGCCCAGGCGTGCACGCCCTGCCAGAAGAACAGCTCGTAGCCCGAGATCACGTCCAGCCCCGCCGCGGTGGCATCGGTCAGGAACTCCGTATCGACCGGCGTATAGACCGCGTCAAAGGCCCACGCGGCGCCCTGCATCGCCTTCGCGGGCAGGGGGGTGCCGCCGTATCCCACCATGCCGACGGGCGTGCCGTTGAGCAGGCCCTGCGCGCCGCGCGCCGCCTCGGTCGCGTCCGTGTGGATCACGATGCGGGTGAGCTTGCCGGTGGCGCGCAGGTCGGCGGCGAGCGCCTCGGCCTTGGCCGCGTCGCGGTCGACCAGGCGGATTTCCTCGGCCCCCAGCGCCAGCAGGCCAAAGGCCAGCGCCCGGCCCACGCCGCCGGTCCCGATCAGGCAGCAGATGCCCGGGGCGGCCGTGCGTGCGCCGCGATAGGCTGCAATGAAGCCGCTGTAATCGGTGTTGAACCCGCGTGGGCCGTCGGCGTCGAACAGTACCGTGTTGACCGCGCCGATCGCCGCCACCAGCGGGTCGTCGATCCGCACCTTGCGCGCGGCGCGCTCCTTGTATGGATAGGTGACGTTTATGCCACGATAACCACGCTCCGCGCAGCGGTCGAAGACGGCGTCGAACTCCTCGCCCATGTCCTTTGGCACCAGACGGTCGTATTGCACGGTCATGCCGTTCTGGTCACCGGCCAGCCGGTGCAGGACCGGCGCGCGCGAGCGGGCGATGTTGTCGCCGATCAGGCCCAGCCTGAGGTCGGGAGCGGTCATGGTCAGGACTCCTTGAACAGCTTGGACTTGCCCCAGCGCCAGACCGGCGTCTGCGACACGAAGACGAGGATCACGGCGACGAACAGCACCAGCGACAGCGGAGAGGTCACGACGCCTTCGAAAAAGCGGCCCAGGTCCTCGCGTTCCGAGATGATCGCGCGGCGCCAGTTGTCGTCCAGCAGGCGCGACAGGATCACCCCCAGGATGACGGGGCCCAGCGGATAGCCGTAATGTCGCATGAAATAGCCGAAGATGCCAAACCCGAGCATCCAGTAGACATCGGAGATCGAGTTGTTCACCGCGAAGGCGCCGACGATCGACAGCAGCATGATCAGCGGGATCAGCACCGACCGCGGCATCTCGACGATCTTGGTGAACAGCCTGATCCCGGTCAGGCCGAATAGCAGCATGAAGAAGTTGGCGGCCACCAGGCATCCGACGATGAACCAGAACATGTCGGGCTGGTCGATCATCAGCATCGGGCCGGGGTTCAGCCCGTGGATGAACAGCGCGCCGATCATGATCGCCGTGACTGCGTCGCCGGGAATGCCCAGCGTCATCATCGGGATGAAGGCCCCGCCGACAGCGGCGTTGTTGGCGGTCTCGGGGGCGACAAGCCCCTCCATCGCGCCCTTGCCGAAAGGCACCTCGGGGTTCTTGGTCACGCGCTTGGCGTGGTCATAGGCCATCAGCGCGGCGATGTCGCCGCCGGTGCCGGGCAGGGCGCCGATCACCACGCCGATGCTCGATGTCTGCAAGGACAGCGGCAGGTGCTTTTTCACCGTCGCCAGCGACGGCACGATGCGGGTGATCTTCTGCCGCACGGCGTCCTTGTCGACATGGTGCAGTTGCAGCAGCGCCTCCGAGACGCCGAACATGCCGATCATCACCGCGATGAAGGAAATCCCGCCCTCCATCAGCCGCAGGTCGAAGGTGAACCGCTCGGCAAAGGTCAGCGGGTCGCGCCCGACCGCGCCGATGGCGATGCCCAGCGCGCCGGCGAAGATACCCTTGACCAGGCTGCCCTGCGACAGCGAGCCCACCAGAAGGATGCCCAGGATCGCCAGCAGCATGTAGTCGCGCGGCTGGAACTTCAGCGCGAAATCCGACACGAAGGGGGCGGCCAGCGCCAGCACGCCGATGCCGATGAAGCCGCCGATGAAGGACATGACCGTGGTCACGCCGATTGCGGTGCCCGCCTCGCCGCGCTGCGCCATGGGATAGCCATCCAGCGCGGTGGCGATGGCCGAGGGCGCGCCGGGGATGTTCAGCAGGATCGCCGTGCGCGATCCGCCATAGACCCCGCCCATGTAGATGCCGATCATCAGGGCGATGGCCGGGTGCACGTCCCAGGAAAAGGTAAATGAGATCAGGATCGACACGGCCATCGTCACCGACAGGCCGGGAATCGCGCCCACGTAGACGCCGGCGAAAGTGCCCAGGCCCACCAGCAGCAGCAATTGCGGCTGCGTGAGAACCGTCAGGAAATCCATCAGCGCGGTCATTGCGCACCCCCTTGGAACAGCGACCGCAGCGCCTGCACCATCTCGGCCTCGGGGACGATCCCGGCGGGCATGAGAACGGAGAACACGATGCGGAAGATCAGCCACGTGATTGCCAGCGCAGCCAGTGACACGCCCAGCGTCCAGCCCCAGCTGCGCCGGCCGAGGTATTTCACCGCCACGATCAGGAAGATCGCCGAGACCGGCAGAAAGCCCAGCGTGCGCAGGAACAGCCCATAGGCCACCAGCAGGACGGCAAAGACGATCACCGTCAGGGGCAGGATGTCGCGACGCAGCGTCTCGGTGCTGTCGAGCGGCATGCGCAGGGTCTTCAGCGCGACCATCGCGGCGGTGACGACCATGACCGCGGTCGTGGCCATCGGGATCGCCCCGGGTGAGGACAGCGCCTCGAAGCCCGCAATGCCGTAGGCGTTCCACAGCAGGATGGCGCTGGCCCCCAGCAGGAACAGGGCAAAGGCCAGTTCTCCGGGGCGGCGCTTGTCGGCCTCGCCTCCGGGCGTGGCGTCGGACGTGCCGTCATGGTGGTCCGGATCGATCTTTTGCATGGGGCCCTCCTCCCGATGGGCGACAAGAAAAAGGGCGCCGCACTTCGCGCAGGAAATGCGACGCCCTGTCGTCGGCGGATGTCAGGATCCGCCCGCCAGGATCACTGGCCGGGACGCGCGATGCCGAACTCCTCCGGCGAGGCCTTGGTCAGGCCGGCATCCTGGAGCAGCCATGCGGTGCCCTGCTGCCACTTGGACAGGAAGGCGTCGGCCTCGGCGCCGGAAATGCCCATCAGGGTGAACCCGCGGCCTTCCATCAACTCGATGAATTCCGCGTTCTTGGCAGCTTCGGCATAGGCGGCCGACAGCTTGGCCACCACGTCGTCCGGCGTGCCCTTCTTGACGAAGACGCCAAAGAACGGACCCCAGGGCAGGTAGGTGGCATAGCCGGGGCTGACTGCGGCCACGCTCTGCACCCCGGGCAACTTGTCGTTCTCGGTCAGGTCGACCACGGCCAGCGCCTTCATGTTGCCGGCGCGGACAGCTTCGATCGCGGCGCCGAGGACGGCGGGCATGACGTCGATCGCGCCGCCCTGAAGGCCGGTCAGCGCCGGGCCGTCGCCGTCATAGGGCACGGCGATCACGTCAAGCTCGCCCTCGACGGCATTGATCATCGCCGTCACGACCGAGGGCAGTCCGCCCGGGCCGGTCGAGCCGAAGCGGACCTCGCCGGGGTTCGCCTTGATATAGGCGATCATCTCGGCATAGGTGTCGAAGGGCGCGTCGTTGTTGGCGACCAGAAGCGGCGTGCCACGCGCCAGCAGGCTGACGGGAATGAACTCGCCGTAGTCCCGGTCGCCCAGGCCCATCACCTTGTAGAGCATCGGGTTTTCCGCGCCCATCAGCAGGGTATAGCCATCGGCGTCCGCCTCGGCCACGTAGTTCAGCGCGATGGCGCCTACGGCGCCGGTCATGTTCTGCATGACCACGCTGCCGCCCAGGATTTCCTCGGCATGCGGCGTCACCGATCGCATCACCGTGTCGGTAGAGCCGCCGGCCCCCCACTGGATGATGCCCTGGATTTCCTTCTCGGGGTATTCGGCCGCGGCGAAACCCGCGGTCAGGGCCAGTGCCGCAACGGCACCGAACAGAATGCGCTTCATGGTATCCTCCCTTAGCGTCGTTTTCGTGGACCCACCCGGTCGGGTGGCCGACACGTCAGGGATCGCCGATCAGGCGCGTAACGTCAAATACCAAGGCTGCTGTCTGATGAACATGATGTTACGGGCGGGCGCGCATCGAGGGGCCGTCCTCGACTGCCTTGGCCAGTTCGCGCCGGAATTGCTGCACGGTGTATTCCGCATAACCCGACAGGACACGCCCTTTCTTGCGCACCACCTGGATGGTAACGCCACTGGGTTCGGCCAGCGGGCGGCGAGTCACACCGGGCATGTAGACCTCTGCGACCGAGAATTCGTCGATCAGCGCCACGCCCAGCCCGTGCCGCACCAGGCTGACCACGGTCTGGGCAAAGCGGCCGCGCATCGCGTGACGCACCGGCAGGCCCTCCCGCTCGAAGGGTTGGGCCAACAGGCGGCCATAGGGGTCAGCCGGATCGATGCCGATCAGCGATTCCCGTGCCAGGTCATGCACCGAGATCGTCTGTTGCGCGGCCAACGGATGCCGGTCGGGCACGATGGCCACCAGCCTGCCCTCGGCCAGCGTCTCGTTCTCAACCGCCGGGTTGTCGATCCGCGAGGACATGATGACGAACTCGCCGCGTTCCAGCAGCAGATAGTCCAGCGTTTCCTCGATCTTGAGGATGTTGAGGTCGATGAACAGCTCGGCATAGCGCGCCCGGACGCGCTGCATCACGCGTGCAGCGATGAACTGCGCCACCGACGGGGCCGAGGCAAAGGCCAGTTGCACCTCCTCGCCCTGTTGCAGCGATCCGACGGCGCGTTGCAGGTTCTCCACGCCCTTGTAGACCTCGCGCAGCTGGTCGAAGACGCGGCTGGCCTCGACCGAGGGCACGAACAGCCCGGCCTTGCGCTCGAACAGGCGGATGCCCAGTGACTCCTCCGTATGCTTTACGAGACGGCTGATGCCGGGGGCCGAGACGTTCAGCAACTTGGCCGCGCCGCTGATCGTGCCGGTCATCATCACGGCGCGGATCACCTCGATCTGGCGCAGGGTCATTTCGGGCATGGGGGATCCTCCTGTGGCGCATGTTAACGTCATGTTACGCAGGCGCAAGAACAAGCATTTGACGTTAGCCCTGTCCCCCTCGACAATCGCCGCATCCAGGCAAAGGGGCGCGGTGGTGGACAGGCAGACATGCGATGTGCTGGTGGTGGGCGCCGGCGCGGCGGGGCTGGCCGCGGCGGTGACGGCCGCGCACTACGGCGCAAGCGTGATCCTGGCCGAGAAGGCGCCGGTGATCGGCGGCACCAGCGCCTGGTCGGGCGGCTGGATCTGGGTGCCCTGCACAGCGGTCGCCCATCGCCACGGCATCGTCGAGGATATCTCCGAGCCGCGCCGCTACCTCTCCGCCGTACTGGGCAACGGGTTCGATGCGGACCGTGTCGATGCCTTCCTGGCCGCCGCGCCCGAGATGGTGGATTTCTTCGAGACGCGGACCGCGCTGCGCTTCGATTGCGGCGCGCGCATCCCCGACACCTATGGCGACCTGCCAGGCGCGGGCACAGGCGGTCGATCGGTCATCGCGCAGCCCTTCGATGGGCGGGCCTTGGGCGCGGATATCGCGCTGCTGCGCAGGCCGCTGCCCGAAACCGCGTTCCTCGGTATGACGATCCAGGCCGGGCCCGACCTGCGCGCCTTCCTGACGGCGACGCGCTCTGTTTCCTCGGCGCTTTACGTCGCGCAGCGGCTCGGCCGGCATCTGTGGGATCTGGCTCGCCACGGGCGCGGGATGCAGCTGCGCAACGGCAATGCGCTGGTGGCACGGCTATTGAAAAGCGCGCGCGATGCGGGTGTCGACATCCGGCCGTCGCACCCGGTGCAGCGCCTGACGCGTGACGCGGACGGCGTCACCGGAGCCGTGCTGCAAGGCCCTTCCGGCCCGGTCGAGATCGCGGCGCGGCGCGGCGTGATCCTGGCCGCCGGGGGGTATCCGCAGGACGCGGCGCGCAAGTCCGCCAGTTTCCCGCACCCTGGCCATCATCGCACCCTGGCGGTGCCCGAGGCCACCGGCGACGGCCTGGCGCTCGCTGAGGCGGTGGGCGGCGGGCAGGCGACCGACCTTGCCGCTCCGGCCGCCTTCTGCCCGGTGTCCGAGGTCGTCTGGCCAGATGGTCGCAAGGGCACGTTTCCGCATATCATCGACCGGGGCAAACCCGGCGTGATCGGCGTGCTGGCCGATGGTCGGCGCTTCTGCAACGAGGGGCTGGGCTATCACGACTATGTCCGCGACATGCTGCGCGCCCTTCCAGAAGGGGCAGAGCCCATGTCGTGGCTGGTCTGCGATCACCGTTTCCTGCGCCGCTACGGGCTGGGGATCGTGCGCCCCGCGCCGGTGCCTGTCGGGCCGTGGATAAAGTCCGGCTATCTGAAAACCGGCGCCACGCCACGGGCGCTGGCCACCGCCTGCGGCATCGACCCGGATGGGCTGCGCGAGACGCTGGAGACCTTCAACACATTTGCAAGGCGCGGCGAAGACCCGGCGTTCCACCGTGGCACCACGCCTTACATGCGCCTTCAGGGCGATCCCGACATCACCCCCAACCCCTGCCTCGCCCCGATCGAGACCGCACCCTTTTACGCGGTCAGGCTCGTGCCCGGCAGTTTCGGCACCTTCGCGGGGTTGCGCACCGACTGCCTCGCGCGAGTGCTGGATCACGCAGGCCAGCCTGTGGCGGGGCTGTATGCGGCGGGCGCCGACATGGCGAGCGTCATGGGCGGGCATTATCCGGCGGGGGGCATCAACCTTGGTCCTGCGCTGACCTTCGGTTTCGTCGCGGGACGACATGCGGCGGGGGGCGCGGCATGACACGGCTTCTGTCTCTGGCGCATCTGACGGCCATCGACCTTGCACCGCCCGACCTGATCCATGCCGCCGCCGATGCAGGCCTCGACGCGGTGGGCCTGCGGCTGCGACGGGTGACGCCCTCCAGCCCCGGTTATCCGCTGGTGGACGACCCCGCCTTGATGCGCGCGACTCGCGCTGCGCTGCGCGACACGGGGCTTGCGGTTCATGACGTGGAATTCGTCCGGATCGAGCCGGACACCGACCCAGAGACGCTGATCCCGTTGTTGGACGCAGGCGCCGCGCTGGGCGCGCACGAGGTCATCGCGGCGCCCTACGATCCAGACCTGTCGCGCCTTTCCGACCGGCTGGGCGCGCTGGCCGATCTGGCCGGGGCGCGCGGCCTTGGCGTGTCGCTGGAATTCTTCCCCTGGACGGTGGTGCCCACGCTCGAGGCGGCGGTGGCGCTGGTCGAACGCGCCGGGCCCAGGGTCGGACTCCTGCCCGACAGCCTGCATTTCGACCGCTCAGGCAGCCGCCACGAGACGCTCGCAGCCTTGCCCGCGCAGCGCTTGCGCTTTGCTCATCTCTGCGATGCGCCGGTCAACCCGCCCTATGACGAGGAGGCGCTTCTGTTCGCGGCGCGCGCCGAACGCCTGCCGCCGGGGCGTGGCGGGATCGACCTGGCGCGATTCCTCGCGGCGATGCCGCCGGACCTGCCCCTGGGGTTGGAGGTGCCGCAGACCACGCGCATGGCCCAGATCGGCGCGGCGGCGGTGATCCGCGAGACGGCGCAGGCGGCGCGGGCCTTCCTGGCGGCGTTGCCGGATCAGGACAGGACGAAACCGTAGAGCAGCACCCAGCCGGTCAGGACCAGTGCGGTGACCAGGAAATAGCCGCCATTCCAGCGCAGGCCCACATGCGTCGCGCTGACATTGGCGAAAGAGCCGATCAGCAGCGTCGTCGCGGTAAAGGGCGAAGTCGCCCCGCTCAGCGCCCAGCCCGCGCCGATGGCGGTGACCAGCGCCGCAGGCGTCACGCCCAGCGTGGCCGGGTCGGGGATCAATGGGGCAATCAGCGTCACGCCCAGGATCGGGTTCATTCCGATCTGGCCCAGCAGCGGGATGATCCAGACCATCGACGCCAGCACAACCCAGGCGGGCAGGGCCGTCGGGTCCAGCCCGAGCGACAGCACGATGGGTTGCAGCAGCGGCGCGCCGACGGTGCCGATGTAGCCCGCCATCATCAGCAGCACCAATTCGCCGCGATACCCGGGCAGTTCCTGTCCCAGGTAGTGCCGGGCGCGCTGTCGCAGCGAGGCCTCGGCCCCGACACCCAGACGTTGCAGGATCGCCCAGGCCAGCGCGATCACCGGCACCACCACCATCACGATGCCGACGATGCGCAGGCCCAGCGCCAGGTGCAGGCCCAGCACCGTGACCGCCAGCAGCACCAGCAGGAACAGCAGCGGCAGCAGCAGGCTCCACGAGCCGTCCGGCGGCTTGCGCGGCGGCAGCGGGCCGAGGCGCGGCTTGAAGATACTGTCCATCGACCAGCCGCTGAGCGCGATGATCGCGGCGGACCCGATGCCGGGCAGCACGGCGGCGGCCCAGGTCGCACCTGGGATCAGCGCCGTGGTGATCGCCATGGCGAAGGCCATCGGCGACCAAGGCAGCGAGGCAAGAAAGCCGCGCTGGATCGCCAGCAGCATCCGCCGCATCCGATGCGTGCGGATGCGGGGGTCGGGCTCGGCCCGCGCGGATTGCGTGGCCAGCCCGCCGAGGAGGGAAATCGAGCCGTAGTTGATGAGCAGCGCGAACATCTGCCCGCCCAGCGTCAGCGCCGCATAGCGCCGCCCCGGCGGCTGCGCGGCCAGGAACAGGCCCGCCCGGCGCAGCGCGGGCGAGGTCTCGGCCGCGTTGCGCAGGGTCGAAAGCGCGGTGAAGAAGGCGGCGATGAAGGCGGCCTTGTCGAGCCCGTTCAGTGACAGGGCCCACCAGTCCAGCCCGGCCAGCGCCAGCCAGGCCGACAGGCCGATTCCGGCCAGAACGAAGGCCTTGCGTGTCAGTTTCACCCGCAGGCTCAGCAGGGCGAGGATCAGAAGGGCCAGCGCCTCGATCGGCGCGGCGGGCACGGCCGCGCCCCATTCGCGCAGGGCAAAAAGCACGGTCAGCCCGATCAGGCACACGGCTGCCGCGCGGTCGATCATCTCGGTTCCAGTCCCCATTGTCCCCTTTTGAGGGGAAGGAATGCGCGAAACCGCCCTTGGTTCCCGCGATGCGCCCCGCCTTGGCGCGTGGCCTGGCCCTGCCTAGCACCGGCCGGGCGCGGCGGACAAGGCGCTGCCGGCGCCTGCATGGCCGACTTGCGCCCCGGTCAGGGCGGGGACGGCGAAAACCGTGGCCTTGCGCGCCGCTTCCCGGCTATGACGGGGCAGGGCATGCGCGGGCAGGGGGCCGATGAGCCAGATCAACCTCGATCAGCTGAAGGCGTTCCTGTATGTCGTGCGCCTGGGCGGCGTGCGCAAGGCGGCCGAGGGACTGCACCTGACGCAGCCTGCCGTAACGGCCCGCATCAAGAACCTGGAACAGGCGCTGGGCGCCGAGTTGTTCGACCGCGACGCAGGCCGCATGATCCTGACCAAGCGGGGCGAGATGCTGCTGGGCTATGCCGAGCGGTTCGAGAATCTCGCCGGTCTTGTGCAGCGCGACATCGCGGACCCCGAGGGAATCGAGGGGCGGCTGCGGCTGGGCGTTTCGGAGACCATCGCGCAATGCTGGCTGCCCGACCTGATCTATCGCCTGCATGGCCTCTATCCAAAGCTGGAAATCGAGTTCAACGTCGATATCTCGATCAATCTTCGGGCGGCGCTGCTGGACCGGGCGCTGGATCTCGCGGTGCTGCTGGGGCCGATTTCGGAGTACTCGGTCAACAATGTCGACCTGCCGGGGTTCGACCTGGCCTGGTATGTCTCGGCCAAGGCGCCCGAGCCTGCCAACCCGGCCGATTACCTGCGCCGCCCGGTGCTGACCTATGCCCGCCAGACCCGCCCGTTCCGAGAGCTGAAAGAGTCTCTGTTCGAACGGGTTGGCCCGGATGTGGCGCTGTTCCCGTCATCCTCGCTCTCGGCCTGTTTCCGGCTGGTCGAGGCCGACCTGGGTGTCGCCGCACTCCCCAGGGCACTGGGGCGTGACATGGTGGCGCGCGGCACGATCCGCGAGTTCGATCCCGGCTGGCTACCGCGGCCCTTGCTGTTCACCGCCTCCTACCTCGGTTATCCGCGCAGCCCGATGATCGAGACGGCAGCCACGCTGGCAAGGGAGGTGGCCGTCGAGTTTGCGATGCGATAGAAATTCGTGATGGCAAACGCAAGATTTTTTCGATTGGATTTTATTGCATGGGGGTGAGACCTTGCCGGCACAGGAGGACTGCCTTTGCCGATCGACCACCAGACGCTGATGAAACTGCCGCTTGGCGCCGTGCGCGGCGCGATCCGTCGTGGCGATTATCGCTCGCATACTGCGGGCCTCGGGGCGGGCTATCTCCAGACCAACATCGCCATCCTGCCGCAGGCTTTTGCGCTGGATTTCATGCGCTACTGCCAGCGCAACCCGAAACCCTGCCCGCTGGTCGGCGTGTCGGATACCGGCAACCCGATGATGACCACGCTGGGCCGCGACATCGACATCCGCACCGACGTTCCCGCCTACAACGTCTACATAGACGGCAAGCTCGATCGCAGCGTGACCGACATCACCGACCTGTGGACCGACGACATGGTGGCCTTCGCGCTGGGCTGTTCCTTTACCTTCGAGCGCGCGCTGGCCGAGGCGGGCGTTCCCGTCTGGCATGTCGAG
Source organism: Thetidibacter halocola (assembly GCF_018224955.1). Taxonomy (GTDB): domain Bacteria; phylum Pseudomonadota; class Alphaproteobacteria; order Rhodobacterales; family Rhodobacteraceae; genus Thetidibacter; species Thetidibacter halocola. The sequence goes on along the minus strand of NZ_JAGTUU010000011.1, from coordinate 71,581 downwards.
CATGACACGACGGTGCCGATGTTCCGCTCGAACATCGACACGGTTCCGGCCGGGCCCTTTTCCGGCAAGATGGTGGTCAGCATGCGGGCGGTTGACCCGGCCCATGCGGACAAGGCCGCCGAGATCTCGCGCCGCTTTCCGCTGGCGCATGGTGCCCCGGTGCATCGGGGTGACCCGGCAGGGCTGGGCATCGCCGACGCCACGCGCCCCGACTGGGGCGATCCCGCGCCGATCGGCCCCGGCCAGGTGCCGATGTTCTGGGCCTGCGGGGTGACGCCGCAGGTCGCCATCGAGGCCGCCCGCGCCCCGATCTGTATCACGCACAAGCCCGGCCACATGCTGATCACCGACATTCCCGAGGATGCCGAGGTGCCGGTTCTGGCCCCGGTATCCTGAAGACCTGAAGACAAGACCACTCACGAACACTCCACTCACGAACAAACGACGTCCAACAAGGAGAACCATGATGATGAACCGCACCCTGTCCGTTCTGGTGGCCACCACGATGCTGGTGACGCCCGCCCTCGCCGAAGACCTGTCGGTTGTCGGCAGCTGGTCCAGCCTGCCGCTGCACAACCAGTTCGAGGCGCCGTTCTGGACCGAGACTCTGCCCGCCGCCTCGAACGGCACGATCAACGTCGCAATGACCACGCACAACCAGATGAACCTGGGCGTCGGCGACGTGTTCCGCCTGCTGGGCGATGGCGTCTATGACGTGGGCATGACCGTGGCCGACTACGCCGTGGCCGACGCGCCCGAACTCGAAGGGCTGGACGTGCCGCTGCTGGCGATGAACGCGACCGACGCGCGCGCAATGGTGGACGCCGCACGCCCGATGGTCGAGGACATCTTCAACGCGCGCTTCAACAGCCACGTGCTGGCCATCGCGCCCTATCCGCCGCAGGTCGTGTTCTGCAACGGCGAGGTCAACAGCCTCGACGATCTGGCCGGCAAGAAGGTGCGCGGTTCTGGCCGGATGACCACCCTGTTCCTCGAGGCGCTGGGCGCGGAGGGCGTGAACGTCGCCTTCTCCGAAGTGCCGGGCGCGTTGCAGAAGGGCGTCGTGGATTGCGCCATCACCGGCGCGGGCTCGGGCTATTCCGCCGGCTGGTGGGAAGTGTCGACCCATCTCCTGCCGATCCCGCTGGGCGGCTGGGACAGCGTCGTGACCGCGATCAACCTCGACAAGTGGAACAGCCTGAACGCCGAGACGCAGGCGCTGATCGCCGGCGAAGTCTCTGCCCAGTTCGAGGATCCGGCGTGGGATGCCGCACAGGGCGCGCTGGACAACGACATCGCCTGCCTGACCGGCAACGGCACCTGCACGTCGGGTGACGCGCGGTCGATGACGCTGGTCGCGGTCTCGGACGCTGATTTCGCCAAGGCACGCGAGGTCCTCGTGTCCAAGGTCCTGCCGGACTGGGCAGAGCGCGCGGGCGCCGACTGGGCCAAGCGCTGGAACGACAGCGTCGGCCAGGTGGTCGGCGTGGCGATCGGCGGCTGATCTGACGCAAAGGGGGACCCCACATGGAATTGACGATTCTCGATCGGCTGCGCCGTCTGAACCGGATCATCGCGATCCTGGTGGGCGTGCTGCTGCTGGGCTGCGCGGCGTTCGTGCTGGCCGACATCGTGCTGCGGCAGGTGGGGTCCTCGTTCGGCGGAACGGATGAGATCAGCGGCTATGTCATGGCCATCGCGACGTCCTGGGGCATGGCCTATGCCCTGACAGAGCTGGGCCATGTCCGCATCGACATCCTGCGCAGCCGCGCGGCCCAGCGGGGGCGCGCGGTGTTCGACCTGGTGGCGATGCTGGCGTTGTCTGGCACCATCACCCTGATCGCGATCAAGGGCTGGCCGGTGCTGGCGCGGTCGCTGGCCAATTCCTCGCGGGCCAACACGCCGCTGGAAACGCCGCTGGCGATGGTGCAGGCGCCCTGGCTGGCGGGCTGGATCTGGTTCGCGCTGACCTCGTGGGTTGTGTTCACCGTCGCGCTGGTGCTGATCGCGCGCGGCAAATTCTCCGAGGCGGATGCCGTCGCGGGCACCTATGGCGAACTGGATGCTCTGAAATGATCGGATATCTGACCTTTGGCCTGCTTGGCCTTCTGGGCCTGTCGATTCCCGTGGGAATCGTGCTGTTCCTGCTGGGCTTCGGCATCGACGCCTTCTTCAGCCCGTTTCCGCTGACCAAGGGGCTAGGCAACCTCGTCTGGTCGACCTCGGACAATGCCACCCTGATCGCCATTCCCTTTTTCGTCCTGCTGGGCGAAGTGCTGGTGCGGTCGGGCCTCGCCACCCGCACGTATGCCGCGCTCGACCGCTGGGTCAGCTGGATGCCGGGCGGGCTGGTGCATGCCAACATCGCCACGGCGACCATGTTCTCGGCCACATCCGGATCCTCGGTCGCCACGGCGGCGACCGTCGCCACCGTCGCCATGCCGCAGGCGGAAAAGCTGGGCTACGATCCCAAGCTGTTTTCCGGCGCCATCGCCGCGGGCGGCACGCTGGGCATCATGATCCCGCCGTCGATCAACCTGATCGTCTACGGCTTTCTCACGCAAACCTCGATCCCGCGCCTGTTCCTGGCGGGTCTCGTTCCGGGGATCGCGCTGGCGCTGGGCTTCATCCTCGTGACCGCGCTGATCTGCATGGCACGGCCCAGCCTGGGCGGCCCGCGCCGGGTCTTTCCGCTGGCCGAGATGCTGCGCGCGCTGACCGAGCTGATCCCGATCATCCTTCTGTTCACCATCATCATCGGCTCGATCTACAAGGGCTGGGCCACCCCGACAGAGGCCGCCGCCGTGGGCGTCGCGGGCGCCATCGCCATCGCGGCCATGTTCGGCGGGGTCAGCCTGTCGATGATGGCCGAGGCGATCGTCGGCACGGTCAAGATCACGTCGATGATCATGCTCGTTGTCATCGGCGCCTCCTTCCTGAACTTTACCTTGGCCTCGGCGGGCATCGGGCGCGAGTTGCAGGATTTCCTGAACGGGCTGGGCCTGTCGCCGCTGTCCTTCATGCTGGTGATCGTGCTGGTCTACATCGTGCTGGGCTTCTTCATCGAGACGCTGTCGCTGATGGTCGTGACCATCCCGATCATCGTGCCGCTGGTGGTGCAGCAGGGCTACGACCCGATCTGGTTCGGCATCCTGATGATCGTGCTGATCGAGATGGCCTTGATCACGCCGCCGGTTGGGCTCAACCTGTACGTCGTGCAGGGCGCGCGGAAATCGGGCAAGATGAGCGAGGTCATGCTGGGAACGCTGCCCTATATCGGCGCGATGCTCTTGATGGTGGCCGCGCTGATCGCCTTCCCGCAGATCGCACTCTTCCTGCCCGACGCGCTCCAGTGACGCAGACCATGCCCACCACGGACAAGACCCTGCCCCGGATCGACCCCGTGGGCGTCGACGGGCTGCTCGTCACCTTCGGCGAGCGGCTCAGTGAAGAGGCCAACCGCGCCGCGCTGGCCTTTCGCGCTGCCGCCGAGGCCGCCGCCCTGCCGGGCCTGGCCGAGACGGCCAATACGCTGGCCTCGGCCTATCTGCGCTTCGATCCCGACGCGGCGGATCATGCCGCGATGGAGGAGGCCGTCGCGGCCCTGCTGGAGGGGCGCGACTGGTATGGCGCGGGCCTGCCGCAGGGGCGGCGCCTGTGGCGCATTCCCACCGTCTTCGGCACCGACCTTGCGCCGCAGCTGGACGAGGCCGCGGCGGCGGCGGGTCTGTCGCCCGAGCAGGCGGTGCGGTCCATCTCGGAAAGCCGGGTGCGCGTGCTGACCATCGGCTTTGCCCCCGGTTTGCCCTATCTCGGCACCTTGCCACCCGAGTGGGACATCCCGCGCCAGACCCAACTGACCGAACGCGTGCCCGTCGGGGCGCTGACGGTCGCGATCCGCCAGATGGTGCTGTTCTCGGTTTCTACGCCCACGGGCTGGCGGCATGTGGGGCAGACCGGGTTCCGCGCCTTTCGCCCCGAGGCCGAGACGCCCTTTGTCCTGCGCGCCGGCGACGAGGTGGAATTCGTGCCTGTCCCGGCCTCGGACTACGCAAGCCTTGAGGCCTCCGGCCCCGATGGCGGCGCCACGACGGAGCCGCTGGAATGAGTCGGGTGCTGAAGGTTCTCAATGCCGGGCCGATGGTCACGGTGCAGGACATGGGCCGCCCCGGTTACCTGGCCTCGGGCCTGTCGCGCGGCGGCGCGATGGACCGGCTGGCCCTGCACGAGGGTGCGGCGATCCTGCACCAGAAGCCGCATCTGGCGGCGCTGGAAATCGCGGGGTTCGGCGGCACCTTCGAGGCGGGTGAGGACATGCGCATCGCCCTGACCGGAGCGCCGATGCGCGCCAGCATCGACGGCACGCCGGTCGTCTGGAATGCCAGCCACGCCCTGCCGAAGGGCGCGCGCCTGACCATCGGCGCGGCCGAGACGGGCAGCTATGGCTATCTTCACGTGGGCGGTGGCATCGACACGCCCGAGATCATGGGCGCGCGTGGGACGCATCTGGGCGCGGGACTGGGTCGGACCCTGCAGGCGGGCGATGCGCTGCCGGTGGGCAAGGATGCGCGGCCAGACCATGTGGGCCTGCGCCTCGACCCCGACGCGCGGTTCGAGGGCGGTCTGGTGCGGGTGATGCCCGGCCCGCAGACCCGTTTCTTTGCGCCTGCGGAACGCGAGCGTTTCGCCGCCGAGACGTTCCGCCGCGATGCGCGCGGCAACCGGATGGGGGTGCGCTTTGTGCCCTCCGGTTCGCCCTTTGCCTCGGACGCGGGCCTGTCGATCTTGTCCGAGGTCGTCGTGCCCGGCGACATCCAGGTGACGGGGGATGGCACGCCCTTTGTCCTGATGGCGGAATGCCAGACCACCGGCGGCTATCCCCGCATCGGCACCGTGCTGCCAGCAGACCTGCCGCGCGTGGCGCAGGCGGCGGCGGGAAAGACGCTGCGCTTTGCCTTTCTGGACGTTGACGCGGTCACCGCCGCCGACCGCGCCGAGCGCCGCCGCTGGGAGGCCCTGCCGGGCCGGGTGAAACGCCTGATCACCGATCCCGCCGACATTCGCGACCTGCTGGCCTACCAGTTGATCGGCGGCGTGACGGCGGGGGACGACCCCGACCGGGACTGACCGCCGCACCCCTCTGGCACTCTGGTCGCCGGCATGGTCAACATGCACTGACATGGACAAGGGCGCCCACCCATGAGCGATGCGGGATTCGAGGTGACGGAAGAGCCGGGCGGCGTGTTGCGCATCGCCGGGTCGTTGACGGTTCGCAACATCGCGGTTCTGCAAGAGCGGCTGGCGGCATTGCGCGCGCCCGAGGGGCTGACGGTCGATCTTTCCGCGGTGCGGCAGATGGATACCGCTGGCGCCTGGGCGCTGGTGCGCTTTCCGGCGCAGGCCATCGAGGGCGCGAGCGAGGGCCATGCCCTGCTGCTCGACACCGTGCGCCGCGCCTTGCCGCAGCCCGACGAGCCGCCCGACCGCCCGCGTGGCCTGACGCCGTTCCTCGAAGAAACCGGGCGCCGCGTGATGACCGGGTTGGCCTTTCTCGCCGCCCTCACGGGTTACCTTGGCCTGTTCCTTGCGCGCCTGTTCCGGATGATCCTGCGCCCGGGCGAGTTCCGCCTGACTGCGCTGGTCGCCCATGCCGAGGATGTGGGCCTGCGAGCCGTGCCCATCGTGGCGCTGATGGCCTTCCTGATCGGCGTCGTCCTCGCCTTCCAGGGCTCGGCCCAGCTGCGCCAGTTCGGCGCAGAGGTCTTTGTCGTCGACCTGATCGCGATTTCCATCCTGCGCGAGTTGGGCATCCTGCTGACCGCGATCATCGTCGCGGGCCGCACCGCCTCGGCCTTTACCGCCGCCATCGGCTCGATGAAGATGCGCGAAGAGATCGACGCCATGCGCACGCTCGGCCTTGACCCGGCGACGGTTCTGTTCGTGCCGCGCATCCTGGCACTGCTCTTGATGCTGCCGATCCTGGGGCTGATCGCGAACGTGATGGGCCTGCTGGGTGGCGCGCTGATGGCCTGGGTCGAGCTGGGCATCTCGCCCGCCATGTTCCGCACCCGCCTCGTCGAGGGGACGGATATCAGCCATGTCTTCGTCGGCCTCGTCAAGGCGCCGGTCTTTGCGATCATCATCGGGGTAGTGGGCTGCCATGCCGGGATGCAGGTCAAGGGCAACGCGGAATCGCTGGGGCGGATGACGTCGAACGCGGTGGTGACTGCGATCTTTGCCGTCATCGTGGCCGATGCGCTGTTTTCCATCTTCTTCGCGCAGGTAGGGCTATGAGCGGCGCGGACGAGCGCGAGGTGGTGATCCGGGTGCGCGGATTGCGCAACCAGTTTGGCAGCCACGTCGTGCATGACGGGCTAGACCTGGATGTGTATCGCGGCGAGATCCTGGGCGTTGTTGGCGGTTCGGGCACCGGGAAATCGGTGCTGCTGCGCGCAATCACCGGCCTGCAGGAGCCCGCGGCGGGCAGTATCGAGGTCTTTGGCGTCGACGTGCTGCACGGGTCAGAGGAAAGTCGCGCCACGCTGGACGATCGTTGGGGCGTGATGTTCCAGGACGGCGCGCTGTTTTCCTCGCTGACGGTTCGCGAGAATGTCGAGGTGCCGATGCGCGACATTCCCGGTCTGCCGTCCGCGATCCGACGCGACCTGGCCGACCTCAAGATCTCGCTGGTTGGCCTGCCCTATCTTGCGGGCGACAAGTATCCCTCGGAACTCTCGGGCGGCATGCGCAAGCGCGCGGGCCTGGCGCGGGCGCTGGCGCTGGACCCGGAAATCGTGTTCCTGGACGAGCCCACGGCGGGGCTCGACCCGATTGGCGCCTCGGCATTCGATGAACTGATCCGCAATCTCAGCCGCTCGCTGGGCCTGACGGTGTTCCTGGTGACCCACGACCTCGACACGTTGCACGCGATCTGCGACCGTATCGCGGTGCTGGCGGAAAAGAAGGTGCTGGTCACGGGCCGCATGCGCGACATGCTGACGGTCGACCATCCGTGGGTTCACGAGTATTTCACCGGTCCAAGGGCGCGCGCCGCGCAGGATTCGGCGGCGTCGGATGACCGGGAAGAAGGGGCAGTCTGAGCATGGAAACGCGCGCGAATTTCGTCCTGGTCGGGGCCTTCGCGATTGCGGGCTTCCTCGGCCTGATGGGCTTCTTCCTTTGGTTCGCCAATGTCGAGCTGGATCGCCAGTTCGCCTATTACGACGTGGATTTCGAGACGGTTTCGGGCCTCAGCAACGCCTCGGACGTGCGGTTCGCCGGTCTGCCGGTGGGGCAGGTGGTGGACGTGCGCCTGTCGCCCGAGAATGACGGGCGCGTGCGTGTCCGGGTCGAGATCGAGGCGGGCGTGCCGGTGCGCACGGACAGCGTCGCGACGATCGAGGCGCAGGGTGTGACCGGCGTTTCCTTTGTCGGCATCTCTGCGGGCACGCCCGACGCGCCGCTGGCGACCGACGCCGGGGACGATGTGCCCCGGATCGAAGCCGGGCAATCCGTGCTGCAATCGCTGTCGCAGGATGCGCCGCAGATCCTGTCGGAGACGCTCGAAGTGGTCCGGCAGGTGCGAGAGATGGTCGGCCCCGAGAACCAGACGCGGGTCGAGGCGATCCTTCAGAACGTCGAACGCTCATCCGCCTCGTTCGAGGAGGCGCTGGGCGATTTCGCCGACGTGACCGGCACGGTGTCGGACTTTGCCTCGCAGATCGACCGCTTCAACACCACGCTCGAAAGCCTGACGCAGGATGTGGGCGCGCTGGTCAGAGAGGCGCAGACAACCTTGTCCACGATCAATTCGGCCGCCGACGAGGCGCGGATCCTGATCGCCGAGGGCACAGGCGCGCTGGCGCAGGCCAACACCACGCTCGCCACCGCAGACAGCTACCTGTCAGAGGGGCTCGGGCCCACGACCGAGGCGCTGAACCGCACGGTCGAGGACGTGCAGACCCGCTTCGCCGCGCTGACTGACAGCGCCGGTGCACTGGTCGAGACTTTCACGGAAACCGGCACCACCGCCACTGCCCGCCTGACCGAGGCGCAGGAGACGCTGGCCGCCACCAACGCGCTGATCGCCCGGATCGACACCACGCTGGGCAGCGTCGACACGGCCGCGCAGCGCCTTGACGGGCTGCTGACCGACAGCGCCCAACCCCTGATCGACGAATTGCGCACAGCCACCGCCGAGGCGACCGACGTGATCCGGCTGGTGGGCGACACCGCCCGCACCGACCTGCCTGCGATCTTTGCCGATATCCGCAGCGCGACCGAGAACGCGACGCAGGTGATCGAGCGTGTCGGACAGGACCTGACCGGCGCCTCGGGGCAACTCGACACGCTGGCCACCAGCGCAACGCAGACCCTGGAGGATGCGCGCGTCACCTTCGCCAACGCCAACGAGACGCTGGAGGCGATCAACGCGGCGCTGGAAACCGGCGACCGTGCGCTCGCCGCCGCCGAGCGCGCCTTCGAGGGGGCCGATACGGTCATCAACCGTGACGCCGCCGACATCGCCGCCCGTCTGCGCGGCACGATCGAACAGCTCGACGCCGCCATCGCCGCGGTGGCCGAGGACATTCCCGCCGTCACCGAGGAACTGCGATCGGCCAGCCGCTCGGCCGAGCAGGCCTTTGCCGGGATCGAGGGGGTGGTCGGGCAAAGCGCCCCGGCCTTCCGCGCCTTTGCCGCCGAGGCGCTGCCGCAATACACGCGGCTGGCGACCGAAACCCGCGACCTGATCGGCAATCTCGACCGGCTGGTGGAGCAGATCCGCAGCAATCCCAGCCGCTTTTTCCTTGATTCCGGCGCGCCCGAATACCGAAGGTAGTCCCATGTCCCTGCGTCTTTCGCCTGTTATCCTGCTGATGATCCTGCCGCTGGCGGGGTGCAGCGCGCTGTCGGCGCTGGGCGCGGCCTCGACCCCGCTCGAGGTCTTCGAGTTGCGCGCGCTGGCCCCGGAGCAGCCCGCGCGGCGGACCCGCGATGTCGAGGTTGTGGTCGAGGAACCCGTCGCCACCGGCGCGCTGGCAACCGAACGCATCATGATCCGGCCCGCGCCGCTGAGTGCGCAATACCTGCCCGGTGTGCGCTGGGCCGATCCAGCGCCCGCCATGTTGCAGACGATGCTGCTGCGCAGCCTAGCCGAAACCGGCGCCTTTAACTCTGTCGGGAGGGGGCCGGTCGGCACTCGGGCGGATTACGCGGTCCTGGGCGAACTGACCGATTTCCAGGCCGAGGTTGCCGAGGGGCAGGGCGCACAGGTACGCGTCCGCCTGATGCTGCGCATCGTGCGCGAGGGCGATGCCCGCGTCACAGCCCGCCGCACCTTCGAAAGCGTGGCGCCGGCCGCCGATACCGACGCGGCCACCATCGTCGACGCCTTCGACGCTGCACTGCGGTCGATGCTGGCCGACATGGTGCCGTGGATCCTGGACCGCGTCTGACGGCGCAGGAGGCGCGGATGGAGCAGGCACGAGGCGACCGGATCAAGACCCTGATCCTGCTGATCGCGCTGGGCGGGCTTGTCACCGGGCTGATGCTGCACTTCGCCGGCCTGGGCGCGCTCGCGGGGATCGTCTGGACAGCGGGCGTGCTGCCGGTCCTGGCCGCCTTGCTGGTCGAGATCGTGCAAAGCCTGCGGCAGGGCGAGGTCGGGCTCGACATCGTCGCCGCCCTGTCGATGAGCGCCGCCCTGCTGTTCGGCGAGGCGCTGGCCGCGGCTGTCGTCGCGGTGATGTATTCCGGCGGCACCTTCCTCGAAAGTTTCGCCGAGGGGCGGGCGCGGCGCGAGATGCACGACCTGCTGTCGCGCGTGCCGCGCAGCGCCACCCGTCACAACAATGGCGGGCTGGAAGAGGTGCCGCTGGACGAGATCGCCCCCGGCGACCGGCTGCTGATCCGGCAGGGCGACGTGCTGCCGGTGGATGGCACGGTGGCCTCGGGTGTGGCCTTTCTGGACACGTCCGCGCTGACCGGGGAATCCCTGCCGGTGCGGCTGGAACCGGGCGCCGACGCGATGAGCGGTTCGGCCAATGCGGGCGAGGCGTTCGACCTACTGGCCACACGCGAGGCGCGGGACAGCACCTATGCCGGGATCGTGCGGCTGGTCGAGGCGGCGCAGCGCTCCAAGGCGCCGATGGCGCGCATGGCCGACCGCTGGTCGCTGGGGTTCCTTGCCGTGACCGTGGCCATCGCCTTTGCGGCGTGGTGGTTCACCGGGGACCCGATCCGCGCGGTCGCCGTGCTGGTCGTCGCCACGCCCTGTCCGCTGATCCTGGCGGTGCCGGTGGCGCTGGTCGCGGGCCTGTCGCGGGCGGCGCATTTCGGCGTGCTCATCAAGGGCGCGGGGCCGCTGGAAACCATGGCGCGCATCCGCACGCTGATCCTCGACAAGACCGGCACGCTGACCGACGGCCGACCGCGCATCGTCGCCATCGACGCCCGCGAGGGGATCGACGCGGACGAGATGCTGCGGCTGGCGGCGGCGCTGGACCAGGCGTCCAAGCACCCGGTGGCACAGGCCATCGTCGCAGCGGCGCGGGCGCGCGGGCTGGCGCTGTCCGTGCCCCTTGAGGTGGCCGAGATTCCCGGCGAAGGCGTGGTGGGGCAGGTTGACGGGCGGCGGGTAATCGTCGGCGGCGATGCCTTTGTCGCCCGCCGTGTCGGGCGCCAGCCGGGCGATCATCCACCGTTCGAGGCGGGCTCGGTGCTGGTCGCGGTGGGCATCGACGGCCACATGGCGGGGCACCTTGTGATGGCCGACCCTCTGCGCGAGGGTGCGCGCGAGATGCTGGCGGAACTGCGCGGCCAGGGGATCGCGCGCATCCTGCTGGCCACCGGCGACCGCGCCGAGGTGGCAGAGCGCGTGACCGAAGGCCTGGGCTTGGACGGTCTGCGCGCCGACCTGACGCCGGACCAGAAGGTGCTTCTGGTCCTGACCGAGCGCAAGCATGGCCCGGTGATGATGGTGGGCGACGGGGTGAACGATGCGCCCGCGCTGGCCGCCGCCGATGTCGGCGTGGCGATGGGCGCGCGCGGCGCCGCGGCAAGTGCCGAGGCGGCGGACGCGGTGCTGCTGGTCGACCGGATCGACCGGCTGGGGCCGGGGATCGAGATCGCCCGCCGCGCCCGCGGCATCGCTCTGCAGAGCGTCGTCGCGGGGCTGGGCCTGTCGGTGGCGGGAATGATCGCCGCCGCCTATGGCTATCTGTCGCCGGTGCAAGGCGCGCTGCTGCAGGAGGTCATCGACGTCGCCGTGATCCTGAACGCGCTGCGGGCCCTGCGTATCGCGCCGCGCGGCATGGCCGACGACGCGGCCTAGAGGTCGCTTTCCCGCACGTCCAGCGCGTCGCGCAGCGCATCACCGATGAAGTTGATCGACAGCACCACCAGCATGATCGCGAGCCCCGGAAACACGCCCAGCCACCAGGCTCGGCTGATGAAGCTGCGCCCGTCCGCCAGGATCAGCCCCCAGGTCGGCGTGTCGGCGCTGACGCCGAGGCCGAGGAAAGACAGCGAGGCCTCGCCCAGAATCGCGTAGGACACCGAAACGGTCGCCTGCACGATGATCGGCGCCATGGCGTTGGGCAGGATGTGACGCAGCATGATGCGCAGGTCGGAATAGCCCTGCACGCGGGCGGCATCGACGAATTGCTCCTGCTTCAGCGTCAGCACCATCGATCGTGCGATGCGGGCGAAATCGTCGAGAAAGGCCAGCGCGATGGCGACGATCACGTTCAGAAGCCCCGTGCCGAACACCGCCACCAGGTAGACCGCAATGATGAAGTTCGGGAATGCCCACTGAAGGTCGATGTAGCGCATGATCAGGTTGTCGATCCAGCCGCCGTAATAGCCCGCGATGACCCCCAGGAACACGCCCGCCACCAGCGCCAGGCCCACCGTGGCCACACCCACGAAGAGCGAGATCTGCGTCCCCCAGAGGATGCGCGACAGCAGGTCCCGTCCGAGGTCGTCGGTGCCCAGCAGGTTCTCGCCCGAGGGCGCCGCCATCATGTTCAGCGTCATCGCATTGGGATCGTAGGGCGCGATCACCGGTGCCAGCAGCGCGCCCAGCAGGAACAGCCCCAGGATCACCAGGCCGAACTGCGCCTTGCGATCCTTGGAAAACACCACGCGGAACCGGTTGCGGCGGCGCGGGGGGGCGTCGGCCAGGGGCTCGTCGATCACAGTCGAGTCGGTCATCAGGAATACCGGATTCGGGGGTCGATCACCGCGTAAAGCAGGTCGACCGCGAGATTGGAGAGCACGAAGAAGGCCGAGACCAGCAGCACCGCGCCCTGGACGACCGGGTAATCGCGATTCTGAATGCCCTGGATCAGGACACGGCCCAGCCCCTTGATGGCAAAGACATTCTCGACCACCACCGCGCCCGAGATCAGCAGCGCAAAGGCGATGCCGATGACGGTCACCACGGGGATCAGCGCGTTGGGCAGAGCGTGGCGCAGCAGCATGACGCGCTGGGTCAGCCCCTTGGAGGCGGCGGTGCGCATGTAATCGGCTTGCAGCACCTCCAGCATGGACGACCGGATCATCCGCGCGATGATCGCGGAAAAGCCGGTGCCGATGGCGATGGAGGGCAGGATCAGGTGGCTGAGCCAGGGCCAGAAGCCCGCCGAGAGCGGCTCATACCCGATGGCGGGCAGCCATTGCAGGTTGGCCGCAAAGATGATGATCAGCATGATCGCCAGCCAGAAATCCGGCATCGACAGGCCGAGGAAGGCAAACAGCGACACCGCCGTGTCGGCGCCCGTGTTCTTGCGCGTTGCCGAGATGATGCCTGCGGGCACCGCGATGATCATGGCGATCACGAAGGACAGGAAGGCCAGCGACATCGTGCGCGGCAGCGCCTCCATCAGGATGGCCGAAACCGGCTGGTTCGAGCCGTAAATCGACGCGCCCAGATCGCCGTGCAACATCCCCCAGAACCACTTGCCGAACTGCACGATCAGCGGCTGGTCGAGGCCCAGCCGGCGGATCATCGCCTCGCGCGCCTCTTCGCTTCCGGCATCGGCCAGCATGACGGCGATGGGATCGCCGGGAACCAGGCGGATCATGAAGAAGACCAGCGTCGAGACGGCCAGCATCACCAGGACCGCGCCGACGAGGCGTCTGAGCATATATGCGAACATGATGTGCCGGGCGGACCGTCACGGCCCGCCCGCCTTTCTTTTGGGTTCAGCCGATGGTGACGCGGTCGAAGTCGCACAGGCCGGGAATGCGGTTTTCCGGCGGCACGGTCACCGAGGCCGAATGCACCAGGATATCGACCGGGTGATAGAGGAAGCCGCAGGCAACCTTGTTCGAGGTGATCGCGTTGGCCTTCATCACCAGCTCGCGGCGCGCCTCGGGATCGGCGGTCACGGCCTGCTGGTCGGTCAGCGAATCCACCTCGGCCTCCGAGAAGAAGCCGAAGGGCATCGCGGCGGTGTCACGCGCCGGGCCGTTGAACTTGGATGCGGTCTGCATCCAGTCCACCAGGCCGTCATCGGGATCATAGTCGCCACCCGAACCGCCCAGGCGCATGTCGAAGTCCATCTTGTTGAACTCCTCGATGCCGACCGAGAATTCCTTGGCGTCGACCTCGACCGTGATGCCCAACACCTCCTTGTAGATGTTGGCGACGACCAGGCCCGCGCGGCGGGTGTTCGGCGTCGTCTGCAGCTTCAGCGTCGGGAAGCCTTCGCCGGTCGGATAGCCCGCCTCGGCCAACAGCGCCTTGGCGCCCTCGGGGTCGAATGCCTGCTCGGACGTCGTCGCCAAACCCTCGTCGAAGTAGAAGCCCATGGCGGCGTTGATCGTGCCATAGGCGGGCACGCCGTTGCCGAACAGGGCCTGCGTGACGAACAGGTCGCGGTCCAGCGCCTTGGCGAGCGCGAGGCGCACCATGAAGCCCTTTTCCTTCTTCAGCTCTTCCAGCGGCTTGTCGAAGCTTTCGACCTTCATCGCGTCGCGCCACGGGTTGAACCAGACCGACTGGAAGCCGGGGCCGGGCTTGATGTCCACGACCAGGTCGGGGTTCGAGGCAAAGCGGTCGACCAGTTCGCCCGGCAGCGGGTTGCCGCCGACATACTGCGCGTCGCCCGCCTCGATCGCGGCGGCCAGCGGCTCGGTGCCGTCGACGGGGGTGATGACGATGCGGTCCAGCTTGGGACGCTCGGGGTCGTAGTAGTCGGCGAACTTCTCGAGGATGACAGAGCCGCCCATCTGGTGCTCGACGATCTTGAACGGGCCGGTGCCGACCGGGGTCAGGCCATATTGTGCGGGGCCCATCGACTCCAGCGCGCCGCGCGAGACGATCGTCATGGCACGGCCCGACGAGCGCTCCAGCGCCTTGGTCAGGAACGAGGCCTGCGGCTGCTTCAGCGTGAACTTGACCTCGTAATCGCTGACCTTCTCCAGCGAGGCGACGTTGGCGAGGACGCGGGAATGGATCGAGATTTCCGGGTTCGACGAGCGTTCGAACGTGAACAGCACGTCATCGGCGTTGAACGCGTCGCCATTGTGGAAGGTCAGGCCCTCGCGCAGCTTGATGTCGTAGACGAGGCCATCCTCGGACACGGTCCAGCTTTCGGCGAGGTCGCCCTCGGCCACCAGCGCGTTGTTGATGTGCATCAGGCCCGACAGCACGTTCGAGGCGATCTGGAACTGCAGCACCTGGTCGATGCGGGCAGGGTCGAGCGTGGTGATCTCGGCCACGCCGGACCAGATCGCGCGCAGTTCGCCGCCGCCATGGGCCGCGGCCATCGCAGTCGTCGGGCGCAGGCCGGGCAGGACATGCGCCATGGTCAGCGCGCCACCGGCGGCCAGCAGGCGCAGCGTGGCGCGCCGCGACAGTTTCGGGCCGCTCAGCTCGGAGCGGTTCAGGCCGAACAGCGGGTCGCGCGGGTCGAAGTCATGCGCGTCCCGCATCTCCCGCTGGGCGCGGCGGATCAGGTCCTTGTCGTCGTTCATGGTCGTCTCCCTGTCTGTTGTCGTTGAGGGTCAGGCTTCCGCGTCGAGCGCGAAACAGGCGGCCGCGTGATCGCGGGTCAGTCGTTCGAGCACCGGCACTTCCTGCCGGCAACGCTCCATCGCCAGCGGGCAGCGGGTGTGGAACACGCAGCCCGACGGCGGGTTCAGCGGGCTGGGGATCTCGCCGCCCAGCGCCACGTGTTCGCGCCCGCGCTCGCCCTCGGGGTCGGGTGTGGGGATCGCGTCGATCAGCGCGCGGGTATAGGGGTGGCGGGGATTGGCGAAGATTTCCTCGGAATCCGCTGTCTCCATCACCCGGCCCAGATACATGACCGCGACACGGTCGCAGAGGTGGCGCACCACGGACAGGTCATGGCCGATGAACAGGTAGGTCAGGCCGAATTTCGTGCGCAGCTCTTCCAGAAGGTTGATGATCTGCGCCTGGATCGACACGTCGAGCGCGGACACCGCCTCGTCGCAGACGATGATCTCGGGGTCGAGCGCGAGGGCGCGGGCGATGCCGACGCGCTGGCGCTGACCACCCGACATCTCGTGCGGGAACAGGTCGGCGAACCGGGGGGCAAGGCCGCAAAGCGACAGCAGTTCCTGCACCCGCGCCGTTACGTCGCCGGGGTATTTGTGGACCTTGAGCACCTCGGTCAGGATCTGGCCCGAGGTCATGCGCGGGTTGAGCGACGAAAACGGATCCTGAAAGATTGCCGCGACGCGGCGCCGATAAGGCGCCAGCCCCTTACCCTTGAGGTCGGTGATGTTCTGGCCGTCGAACCAGATCGCACCCTCGGTCGGCTCGACCAGCCGCAGCACGGTGCGCGCCAGCGTGGTCTTGCCGCAGCCCGATTCGCCGACAAGGCCCAGCGCCTCGCCCTTGCGCAGTTCCAGCGTCACGTTCTCGACCGCGCGCACCGCGGCGACCTGGCGTTGCAGCAGCCCCTTGCGCACCGGGAAATGCACCGAGACGCCTTCGATCCGCATCAATGCCTCCATCACACGGCCTCCTTGCGGCTGGCATCCAGCGGGAAATGGCAGGCGACACCGTTCTCGTAGGCGGGCACGGTGCTGCGGCAGGTCGCGGCGACATAGGGACAGCGCGGGTGGAACCGGCAGCCGGAAATCCGCGTGAAGGGATCGGCCGGGTTGCCCCGGATCGGGCGCAGCGGCACGCTGCGGTCCTGATCGAGACGCGGCACCGATTGCAGCAGCCCCTCGGTATAGGGATGGCGCGGCGCGGCGTAGATCGCGCGGGCGTCGCCGCTTTCCACGATCCGCCCGCCATACATCACGTTCACCCTGTCGGCATAGCGCGCCACGATCCCGAGGTTGTGCGTGATGAGCACCAGCGCCGTTCCGTGGTCGCGGCAGACCCGCGCCATCAGGTCGAGGATCTGCGCCTGGATCGTCACGTCCAGCGCGGTCGTGGGTTCGTCCGCGATGATCAGCTTGGGCTCGGCGGCCAGCGCAATGGCGATCATGACGCGCTGCCGCATCCCGCCCGAGAAATGGTGCGGATACTGTTTCAGCCGGCGGTCCGCATCGGCGACGCCGACCTCTGTGAGCAGGCGAATCGCCCTGTCTCGCGCCTCGCGGCGGGACAGTCCAAGGTTTTCCTCGATGCTTTCCATGATCTGCGAGCCGATGCTGCGCACCGGGTTGAGCGAGGTCATCGGCTCCTGGAAGACCATGGAAATGTCGCGGCCCCGGATCTTGCGGATCTCCTCGGCCGACAGGCCCAGCAGGTCGCGGCCCTGGAACAGGATCTGGCCCTTCGTCACCGACAGCGCCGAGGACAGCAGGCCCATCACGGCAAGCGAGGACAATGACTTGCCCGAACCGCTTTCGCCCACCAGCGCCAGCGTCTCGCCCGGTTCGATGGCGTAAGAAATGCCATCGACCAGCGTCGTTTCGGTGCCGTCCGATTTCACTGTCACGGTCAGGTCGCGGATGTCCAGCAGCGGCATTCTCGCCATGTCCCCCGGGTTGTTCGTTGCCTTGTCAGATACGCCGAGATCAGCATATAGCGAGTAGAGCAGATGCTCACTAACTTGCGCCAGCGTTTTTTGATGAAAGATTGTGCGCCTTGTGGCGCGTATCGTGATCGGTGACTGAAAAATGGGCAATGTCCGCCCGGTTAACCCTGGGGCAGCAGCGGGCGCTTGTCTGACAGACGGGTTCGGACCACGTCCAGCCCAGCGCGGCAGCGGGGCCACGCAACAAATGGAGGGGGGACCAATGACCTATTCGATCGTGGCGCGGGATCCGCGCACAGGCGAGGTCGGGATCGCGGTAGCCAGCCGCTTTTTCGCCTGTGGCGCGATGGTGCCGCATGTCGGACCGACCGCGGCCATGGCCAGCCAGGCCTTCGTCAATCCGCTCTGGGGAATCGAGGGGCTGCAGCGCCTGACCGCCGGCGAGAACCCTCAGGCCATTCTCGACGATCTCGTCGCCCGCGACGGCGGCCAGCAGATCCGGCAGGCGCACATGATCGGTCCGGACGGGCGAATCGCCCAGCATACCGGTGCGGGTTGCGTGCCCTGGGCGGGCCATGCGCAGGCACCGAACGTCTCGGTCGCGGGCAACATGCTGGCGGGGTCCGCGGTGGTCCAAGACACGCTTGCCGCCTTCGTCGCGGCCGAGGACCAGCCCTTGGCGCAGCGCCTGCTGACCGCGATGGAGGCGGGTGAGCGCGCCGGCGGCGACAAGCGCGGGCGGCAGGCCGCCGGTCTGCGGGTCCATGCCGGCCAGCCCTATGCGGCGCTCGACCTGCGGGTGGACGACCATGCCGATCCGCTGGCGGAACTGCGCCGCCTGATGGACGTGGCCGAGGAACGCTACACGATCTTCCGCACGGCGATGCCCACCGTCGAGAATTTCTCTGGCATGGTGGATCGCCGGCCGCTTGACGAAGCCATCGCCAAGTCCGAAGCAGACCGGGCCGCGCGCGGGATCGCCTCGCGCTCCTTCGCCACGACGACAGACTGAAAAAGGAACAGGGACGCCCATGAAACTGCGCGCAACGCATCACTATCCGTCACGCCGATCCTCGGTCCTGGCCGACAACATGGTCGCCACCTCGCAGCCGCTGGCGGCGCAGGCGGGTCTTTCCATGCTGGCCCGGGGCGGCAACGCGGTCGACGCCGCCATCGCCACCGCCATCACACTGACGGTGGTGGAACCCACCGGCAATGGCCTTGGCTCTGACGCCTTCTGCATCCTGTGGGACGGCAAGGAGCTGCACGGGTTGAACGCCTCGGGCCGGTCGCCCGCGGGCTGGACGCCCGAGCGCTTCGCCGGCCAACAGGCGATCCCCTTCCGCGGTTGGGAAAGCGTAACGGTGCCGGGCGCGGTCTCGGCCTGGGTGGCGCTGTCGGAGCGCTTCGGCAAGCTGCCCTTCGCCGACCTTTTCGAACCCGCGATCCGCTATGCCGAGGGCGGTTTCCCGGTTTCCCCGGTCATTGCTGCCCTGTGGGAAAAGGGCGCCGAGCAGTTGAAGGACCAGCCCGGGTTCGCGGCGCACTTCATGCCGGGGGGGCGTGCGCCGAGGGCGGGTGAGCGGTTCCGCAGTCCGGAGCAGGCACGCACCCTGCGCCTGATCGCGGAAACAAAGGGCCGCGCCTTCTACGAGGGCGAACTGGCCGAGGCCATCGAAGCCTTCGCGAAAGAGCACGGCGCGGCGCTGCGCGTCTCGGACATGGCGGCGCACAAGGCGGACTGGTGCGGCACGATCTCGCGGTCTTTCGATGATGTCAGCTTGCATGAAATCCCGCCGAACGGGCAGGGGATCGCGGCGCTGATGGCGCTGGGTATCCTCGACCAGACGGAAATCCGCGATCTGGATGCCGACGACCCGCGCGCCTTCCACCTGCAGATCGAGGCGATGAAACTCGCCCTGCGCGACGCCGAGGCCTATGTTGCCGATATCGAGTACATGACCGATGTCCGGGTGCAGGATCTGCTTGACGACGGCTACCTCGCCGGGCGGGCAAAGCTGATCGATCGCACGAAGGCCACGAATTTCGGCGCCGGCGCGCCGAAGCAGGGCGGCACCGTCTACCTCACCGCCGCCGATGCCGATGGCATGATGGTATCCTACATCCAGTCGAACTATGCCGGCTTCGGCTCGGGCGTGGTGGTGCCGGGAACGGGGATCGCGTTGCAGAACCGTGGCGCGGGCTTCTCGCTGGACCCGTCCAGCCAGAACGTGGTGGCGCCGGGCAAGCGACCCTATCACACGATCATCCCGGCCTTCCTGATGAAAGGCGACAGCCCGCTGATGAGCTTTGGCGTGATGGGCGGCCCGATGCAGGCGCAGGGCCATCTGCAAATGACGCTGCGCACGCAGCTCTGGGGGCAGGATCCGCAGATGGCGGCAGATGCGCCGCGCTGGCGCGTGACAGATGGCCTGGGCGTCGCCTGCGAGACGACGCTGCCCGCCGACACCAAGGACACGCTGCGCGCCATGGGCCACGACCTGTCCGAGGAAGCGCCGGACAACGCCTTCGGCTTTGGCGGCGCCCAACTGA
This sequence comes from Thetidibacter halocola, assembly GCF_018224955.1. Classification (GTDB taxonomy): domain Bacteria; phylum Pseudomonadota; class Alphaproteobacteria; order Rhodobacterales; family Rhodobacteraceae; genus Thetidibacter; species Thetidibacter halocola. Next base: position 52,061 of record NZ_JAGTUU010000011.1, on the reverse strand, counting down.
TCCACCGGCTGGAGAGCGGCGGATATGCCGGCGGGTCCGAGCCGCGCAAGGACGGCCAGGCCGTGGGCTTCTGAAATCGGGGCAGGGGGCGGATGCGCCCCCTGCCACCCGTCAGAAGAAGCGGAAATCGTCCGCCGCCAGATCTGTCAGTGTGACACCGGTCAGCACGATCCGGTTCACCCCGTCGCCGTTCAGGTCATAGACCACGTCCGTGCCGACCTGCGTCGATGCGGCGATGAAGCCAGCGGCATCGCCCACTTCGGCAAAGCCTCCACCGAAATGCAGACGGTCGGCCTCTGCGCCCACGGCATGCGGGGTGAAGTCGGCGATCGTGTCGTCGCCGAAATTCGCCGTGTCGAAGACAAAGGAATCGCCGCCGGCGCCGCCGGTCAGCCGGTCGTTGTTTCCGCCGCCGTTCAGCGTGTCGTCGCCCACGCCGCCGCCCAGCAGGTCGTTGCCAAAGCCACCATGCAGGTCGTCGTTGTTGCGACCGCCATACAGCCGGTCGCCGCCGGAACCGCCTGTCATGGCGTCGTTGCCGTCGAGACCCACGAGGCGGTCGTTGCCATTGCCGCCGATCAGAATGTCGGCCCCGTCGTCGCCGCGCAGCAGGTCGTTACCGTTCGAGCCCAGCAGGCTGTCCGCGCCATAGCCGCCGATCAGCGTATCGTTGCCGTTGCCGCCGATCAGCATATCCGCCTGGGTTCCGCCATTCATCACGTCATTGCCGCGTTCGCCCTCGAGGCTGTCCCGCCCGGCATCGCCCAGCATCGTATCGCCGCCAAGCCCGCCCAGGATCGTGTCGTCGCCCGCGCCGCCATCCAGCAGGTCCGCCGCATCGCCGCCATCCAGCCAGTCGTCGCCCCCCAGCGCTTGGAAGCTGTCATTGCCTTCCAGCCCCTGCATCCGGTCGTTCAGCGCCGTCCCGTCCAGCGCGCCGCCCTCTGGCAGGGCGGTGATCAGGTTGCTCGCCACGGTGATCGCGAACTCTGTTGTCGTCGTGGCTTCCTTCGGGTCCGTGGCGCTCAGGCGCAGGGTGAAGGGGCCGGTCACGTCGGTCGGGATATCCGCGCTCAGCAGGCCCGAAGCCGGGTTGAAGCCCAGCCAGGGCGGCAGGGCCGAGCCATCGGCGAGCGTCAGCGCCAGCACAAGCGCCTCGCCATCACCATCGGTAAAGACACTGGCCAGCGACAGGTCGTGTGCATTACCGTTCAGCCAGTTCTGCGGATCGACCGGCGCCACCAGTTCGGGCACGAAATTCGGCGGGTTTATGGTGATGCTCAGCGCCTGCGCGTCCTCCAGCAAACTGTCGCTGGCGGTCACGATCACCTCGTAGACGCCGTCGCCATCTGCGCTGGGCGTCAGCCCGTCGAAGACCGACGGCGCAAAGCCCAGCGCGCCGGTCGCCGGGTCGATCTCGAAGAAGGTGGCGTCTGGCCCCGACAATCCATAGGTCAGTGCGTGGCCCTGCGGATCGTTCGCAAGCGCGGTGAACAGCGTGCCGACCTCGCCCTCGACGAAAGCAAAGGCGGCGTCCTCGGGCAGGACCGGCGCCGTGTTGACCGCGTCGGCGATCGCCATCTCGACCGTGATGCCATCCGCGTCCAGCCTCAGGACCTGAACGTCGCGCAGGATGTCCACGCCCTCGGTCGCCGTGGTCAGGCGATAGCTGCCATCCGCCAGCGCCTCGACGAGGATGCCGCTCAGCGCATCGGCATAGACCGCCACGTTGCGGTCGGCTCCACCCGAGCCGGTGATCGTGTCGTTGCCGACACCGCCATTCGCGGTGTCGTCGCCCGCGCCCAGCAGGATCGTGTCGTTGCCGGTGCCGCCCGCGACACTGTCGGCGCCATCGCCGGCGTTTAGCCGGTCGTTGCCGCCGCCACCGGACAGGACGTCGTCCAGCGCCGCACCGTTCAGCGTATCGGCAGCGGAACCGCCCAGCAGGGTGAACATCTCGACCCCGGTGAAATACTGGTTCACGAAGCCATAGCCGGTGACGGCGGTGTTGTAGTAGACCCCGTTGGAATTGCTGTTGTAGAGCACGGTCGAGGTGGCATCGCGCCAGTCCAGGATCAGACGGTCGAGCCCGGTTCCACCGACGAAACTGCCATCACCAAGGGCCATCAGGTCGGTGGCGAACGTGTCGTCGCCCGCGCCCGCCTCGAAGTGGTTCGAGGTGCCGAAGGTGCCGGAATTCGTCGCGATGCCGCGCACATCCAGCCGGTCGTCGCCCGCGCCGGTATAGAGGTGGATCAGTTCCACACCCTGCACGGTCGTCTCGTCCGCCGTGCCGGCATACCAGGTGACGGTGGTCTCCTGCGCCTCGGCCAGGACCAGGCTGATATCCTCGGCGGGGTCGGTCTCGCCCGCGTCGAAGCGCAGATCCAGGCTGATCCAGTCGCTGCCCGTCCCGGCCAGCACCGTGTCGCCCTTGTCGGCGCCGAAGACGCGGTCGTTGCCCGCGCCCGCGTCGAACCGGTCACGGCCGCCCACGGCGCGCAGCTGGTCGGCGCCGGCGCCGCTGCGGATGTCGATCTCCTCGATGTCGGTGTAATACTGGTTGATGAAGCCGTGGCCGGTGACGGCGGTGTTGTAGTAGACCCCGTTGGAGTTGCTGTTGTGGAGCACGGTCGACGTGGCGTCGCGCCAGTCGAGGACCAGCCGGTCAAACCCCGCCCCCGCGACAAATCTGGCCGAGCCCAGCGACAGGATGTCGGTGGCATAGGTGTCGTCGCCGTCACCCGCGTCGAAGTAATGCGACTTGATATGCCGGTCGGAATCCGACGCGATCCCCCGCGTGTCCAGCAGGTCGTCGCCGGCGCCGGTATAGAGGTGAATCTGCTCGACGCCCTCGACCACCGTCTCGTTCTCGGTTCCGGCGTAGAAGGTCGCCGTCGCGCCCTGGATGTCGGCCAGGACCAGGCGGATATCCTCGACGGGGTCGGTCTCGCCCGCGTCGAAGCGCAGATCCAGGCTGATCCAGTCGCTGCCCGTCCCGGCCAGCACCGTGTCGCCCTTGTCGGCGCCAAACACGCGGTCGTTGCCGGCCGCCGCCTCGAACCGGTCGCGGCCGCCCACGGCGCGCAGCTCATCCGCGCCCGAGCCCGAGCGGATGTCGATCTCCTCGATGTCGCGGTAATACTGGTTGACGAAGCCGTAAGTCGCGACCGAGACGTTGTAGTAGATGCCGTTGGAATTGCTGTTGTAGAGCACGGTGCTGGTCGCCGCGCTCCAGTCGATCAGCAGCCGGTCATAGCCCTCGCCCGCAATGAAACTGGCCGAGCCCAGCGCCATCAGGTCGATCGCATAGCTGTCGTCGCCCGCGCCCGCCTCGAAGTGGTTCGAGGTGCCGAAGGTGCCGGAATTCGTCGCGATGCCGCGCAGGTCCAGGCTGTCGTCGCCCGCGCCGGTATAGAGGTGGATCAGTTCCACACCCTGCACGGTCGTCTCGTCCGCCGTGCCGGCATACCAGGTGACGGCGGTCTCCTGCGCCTCGGCCAGGACCAGGCGGATATCCTCGGCGGGGTCGGTCTCATCCTCGGCAAAGCGCAGGTCCAGGCTGATCCAGTCGGTGCCGGTGCCGGCGATCACCGTGTCGCCCTTGTCTGCGCCGAAGACGCGGTCGTTGCCCGCGCCCGCGTCGAACCGGTCACGGCCGCCCACGGCGCGCAGCTGGTCTGCGCCGGCGCCGGAGCGGATGTCGATCTCCTCGATGTCGGTGTAATACTGGTTGATGAAGCCGTGGCCGGTGACGGCGGTGTTGTAGTAGACCCCGTTGGAGTTGCTGTTGTGCAGCACGGTCGACGTGGCGTCGCGCCAGTCGAGGATCAGCCGGTCAAACCCCGCCCCCGCGACAAATCTGGCCGAGCCCAGCGACAGGATGTCGGTGGCATAGGTGTCGTCGCCGTCACCCGCGTCGAAGTAATGCGACTTGATATGCCGGTCGGAATCCGACGCGATCCCCCGCGTGTCCAGCAGGTCGTCGCCGGCGCCGGTATAGAGGTGAATCTGCTCGACGCCCTCGACCACCGTCTCGTTCTCGGTTCCGGCGTAGAAGGTCGCCGTCGCGCCCTGGATGTCGGCCAGGACCAGGCGGATATCCTCGACGGGGTCGGTCTCGCCCGCGTCGAAGCGCAGATCCAGGCTGATCCAGTCGCTGCCCGTCCCGGCCAGCACCGTGTCGCCCTTGTCGGCGCCAAACACGCGGTCGTTGCCGGCCGCCGCCTCGAACCGGTCGCGGCCGCCCACGGCGCGCAGCTCATCCGCGCCCGAGCCCGAGCGGATGTCGATCTCCTCGATGTCGCGGTAATACTGGTTGACGAAGCCGTAAGTCGCGACCGAGACGTTGTAGTAGATGCCGTTGGAATTGCTGTTGTAGAGCACGGTGCTGGTCGCCGCGCTCCAGTCGATCAGCAGCCGGTCATAGCCCTCGCCCGCAATGAAACTGGCCGAGCCCAGCGCCATCAGGTCGATCGCATAGCTGTCGTCGCCCGCGCCCGCCTCGAAGTGGTTCGAGGTGCCGAAGGTGCCGGAATTCGTCGCGATGCCGCGCAGGTCCAGGCTGTCGTCGCCCGCGCCGGTATAGAGGTGGATCAGTTCCACACCCTGCACGGTCGTCTCGTCCGCCGTGCCGGCATACCAGGTGACGGCGGTCTCCTGCGCCTCGGCCAGGACCAGGCGGATATCCTCGGCGGGGTCGGTCTCATCCTCGGCAAAGCGCAGGTCCAGGCTGATCCAGTCGGTGCCGGTGCCGGCGATCACCGTGTCGCCCTTGTCTGCGCCGAAGACGCGGTCGTTGCCCGCGCCCGCGTCGAACCGGTCACGGCCGCCCACGGCGCGCAGCTGGTCTGCGCCGGCGCCGGAGCGGATGTCGATCTCCTCGATGTCGGTGTAATACTGGTTGATGAAGCCGTGGCCGGTGACGGCGGTGTTGTAGTAGACCCCGTTGGAGTTGCTGTTGTGCAGCACGGTCGACGTGGCGTCGCGCCAGTCGAGGATCAGCCGGTCAAACCCCGCCCCCGCGACAAATCTGGCCGAGCCCAGCGACAGGATGTCGGTCGCATAGGTGTCGTCGCCGTCGCCGGACGAGAAATAGTTGGAAATGTCGAAGGTATTCACGGTCGACCCGACGCCGCGGGTGTCCAGCAGGTCGTCGCCGGCGCCGGTATAGAGGTGGATCTGCTCGATCCCCTGCCAGCGCGTCTCGACCGCGGTGCCGGCGTTCACGGTGACCGTGGCTGACTGGGTGTCGATCAGGCGCAGGCTGAAATCCAGGCCAAGGTCCACATCCGCCGCCGTGCGCACCGTGACCGAGGCGAAGTCGGCGCCATCGCCGCCCTCGATCTCGGCCCGCCCGCGCGAGGCGAAAAGCCGGTCGTTGCCCGCGCCGCCATGCAGCGTGTCGTCCAGAACCCCGCCATAGAGGATGTCGCGCCCCGTGCCCGAGCGCAGGTCGAAGGCCTCGATCCCGACGAAATAGGCGTTGATGAAGCCATAGGCCGTCACCGAGGTGTTGTAGTAGATGCCGTTGGAATTGTTGTTGTAGATCACGTTCGAGGTCGCATCCGACCAATCCAGCCGCATGATGTCGGCATCACCCGCGCCACCATCGAAAAGGTGATCGCCGCGCGAGGCGTAGACGATGCGCAGGTCGTCGTCGCCCGCGTCGCCGTAAAGCAATTCGCGCCCGCCCGCGCCCGCGATCAGCGTGTCGTTGCCGTCGCCGCCGCGCAGCACGTCGTTGCGGGCATTGCCCTCGATCACGTTGTCCAGCGCGTTGCCGGTGATCGCGACATTGGCGACGGCGTCGATCACGCGCAGGTCCTCGACCTGCGTTGCCTGCACGCTCATGTCATAGCTGGTGGTCCCGGCCGAGGAGAGATCTATCCGGTCATCGCCCGAAAAGTCTGTCACCAGGTCGAGGGCATTCTGCACACGATACAGGTCGTCGCCCGCGCCGCCGATCATCGTGTCCGCGCCCGCAAGGCCGTCCAGCGTGTCGTCGCCGGCGGTGCCGGTCAGCACGTTGGCCAGCGCGTTGCCGGTGCCCACGCGGGCGAGGCCCGTCAGGGTCAGCGCCTCGATGTTCTGCTGGCTCGCGGTGTCCAGCGACCAGTCGACCGAGGCGATCACCAGGTCGCTGCCGGAGCCGATCTCGGTCACCTGTTCCAGCGCATTGTCCACCATGTAGGTGTCGTCGCCGTCGCCGCCGACCAGCGTGTCGGCCCCGTCACCGCCATCCAGCAGGTCGTTGCCCGCGCCGCCCCAGAGCGTGTCCGCGCCATCCGCGCCCTGCAGATCGTCGTTGCCTGCAAGGCCGAAGAACTCGTCATCGCCTGTGCCGCCGATCAGCGTGTCGTCATGGGTCGAGCCCTCGACCTGCTCGATGCTGGTATAGGTGTCGCCCTCGGCATCGCCGCCCGCCTGCGTGACCAGCGTCAGGTCGATCAGCACGGCGGCGGAGGCGTTGCGATAGCTGGCGCGGTCGGTGCCTGCACCGCCGATCAGCGCATCCGCCCCGGCGCCGCCCACCAGCGTGTCGTCGCCCAGGGCGCCGATCAGCGTCTGGTCCAGCGCGTTGCCGGTCAGGTCGCCATCGGTCACCGAGCTGTCGAGCTGCATCACCTCGATGTCGTCATCTGCCTCCAGTGCAAAGGTCGACAGGAAGACGACCGCAGTATCGGTGCCTTCGCCCGCGATCTCGACGATCTCGTCGCCGGAAGTGTCGATGTGATAGGTGTCGTCGCCGCCATGGCCGATCAGGCTGTCGGCATCTGCGCCGCCATCCAGCAATTCCCCTGCCGAAGAGCCGATCAGCGTGTCTTCGCCCGCGCCGCCATGCAGCGCGCCGTCTGCCAGGCCAAGGGCGTTGGCCGTCAGCACGTTGGCGCCCGCATTGCCGGTGCCGACCACGGCGCTGCCGATCAGGGTCAGGTCCTCGATGGCGGCCTGCGTACCGGTGGCGATGGACCAGTCGATGCTGGCGCGCACCTCGTCATGGCCGCCAACGTCGCCTGACAGGATCTCGCCATAGCGGTTCTCGTCCACCACGTCGCCCGCATCGTCGACGAAATACACGTCGTCGCCCGCCGCGCCCACCATCGTGTCGGCCCCGCTGCCGCCATCCAGCGTATCCGCGCCGGTCGAGCCCAGCAGCACGTCGTCGCCGACGGCACCCGAAATCGCATCGTCGCCTTCGAGGCCGATGATCATGTCGGCATCACTGCTGCCCGCCAGCGTGTCTGCGTGATACGAGCCTTGCAGCACCTCGATCCCGCTCAGGACGTCGCCCTGCGCGGTGCCGAACAGGCCAGTCCCGTTGCCGAGATCGACCGAGACGCCTGTGCCCGAGAAGACATAGCTGACCATGTCCTCGCCATCGCCGCCCGCGATCGTGTCGGCGCCCGCACCGCCATAGAAGAGGTCGGCACCGTCGCCGCCCGAAAGGCTGTCGTCGCCCGCCCGGCCAAAGAATGTGTCGTCGCCCGTGCCGCCCAGCAGCGTGTCGTCGCCCGCGCCGCCGGCCAGCAGGTCGTTGCCCGCCTCGCCGGACAGTTGTGCCGCGACGGTCAGCGTCTCGGCCAGCACCAGTTGGTCGTCGAAAGCGCCCGCTGCGCCCTCGATCCGGCTGCCGGCGTCATAGGTGCCGGAGTAGCCGTCGATGATGACGGTGACGGTGCCGCCGCCGGAATCGGCCAGGTAGACCAGTTCCGCGCCATCCGTCGCGCTGCCCACCAGCCGCTGGTCGGCGCGCCCGCCGATGTTGAGCAGCAGGAAGCCGCCCGACGGGTCGGCAAGGCCCAGCGGGTCGTCCGCCGCCGTCAGCGCCGCGCGGCCGGTAAAGTTGAACTCGGCCAGGGTCAGGCGCGGGCTGTCGAGGCGGAAGACGTCGCCGCCCAGGATGCGCGCCGCGATCGACAGCCCGGCGGTGATCGAGCCCGAGGCGTCGAACAGGCTGAATGGGTTGGTGGTCAGCGCGGCGAGGAACTCGTCATAATACAGCCGGCCTGGCGTGCCTTGCAGCGAATCCGCGATGTCCAGTTCGATCGTGCCGGTCACGTCGCCGCCGCCGTAAAGGCTGGCGATCAGCGCATCCAGCGTGCCGCCCAGGTAGATCGAAGCCGACAGCGTCGCCTCGGCACCCTCGCCGTCGATGACATAAAGGCCGTTCAGCGCATCGAGCGCGGTGGCGCCCGGCGCCAGCAGGCCCCGCGTGCTGTAGCCGAAGGCCAGGTCGAAGGCCGCGCTGACCGAGCCGCCCAGCGTGACGTTGATGCCCGGAAAGACCGGGATCTGGATCAGGCTGTCGCCGCCTGCGGACAGGGTGATGTCGGGAAAGTCGATCTCGACCAGGTCCGCATCGCCGCCGAACAGCAGCGCGATGATCTGTGACGGATCCTCCAGCAGCGGCAGGCTGAACGCGGGGCTGCCGGCCATCTCTGCGAGGATCGCCTTGCCGCCGCCAGACCCGTCCCAGTTGCCGCCCGAGATCGTGTCGAGAATGCCGCTCAGCGTCTCTGCGGCCGAGGTCAGCGGGATGTTCGCATTGGCCAGGTCAAGCGCGAAATCGCGAATGTCCAACCCCGCGCCCAGTGCGTAATCGCCGAAATTCAGCCCGATCTCGGACAGGTTCACGCTGCCCAGGAACTGCGCCCAGTCAGTCAGCGACTGCGCCAGGTCGACGAAGTCGAAGACCGGCCCGAGGTCGAGCGCGTCATCGGCCAGTTTCAGCAGGTCCAGCAGGTTAATCTTGCCGTCACCGGTGCGGTCCAGCAGCGTTTCCCAGTCCGGCAGCAGCTTGAGCATGGTGATGTCGGCGGTCAGCACGTCGAGCGCGATGCCGATGGGCTCGAGGATGGGCTGGATCGCGTCGAGGACCGGCAGCACCACGTCCTCGAGGAAACTGCCCAGGTCCAGCGTCACGTCGCGCAGCACGACCGTCGGCAACCCGCCAAAGCTCAGGTTCTGGTCGCCGGGATTGACCGTGGCATTGGCAAAGTCCCAGTCCACGTCCAGCGTGGCCGAGACCGAGGGCAGGGCGCCCGTGCCGAAATCTGCCGCGAGGTCCACGACCAGGTCCGAGGTGCCGCTCATCGTGACGTTCAGAAAGTCCGAGGAAAGCTCGGACAGGCGCAGCTTGCCGTCGTTGTTGGCGTCGGTCAGGTCGATGGAGAAATCGAGGTCGAGGTCCGATCCCGCGTCCGCGACCGAAAAGCCCAGGATGCCGAGGGTGGCGGAGGCGTTGAAACTGATTGCGCTGGCGTCCAGCGACAGGTCCAGGCCCGAGGCACCGCCGGTGCCGATGAAGAACCCGGTTTCATCCAGGCCCAGCGTCAGCGCCATGCCCGCCGAGGCCGCCAGCGTCGCGCTGCCCGACACGTCCAGTGCGAGGCCCGGCAGGGCGAGGTCGCCCGCCAGCGCCACGGCCGCGGTCGCCGAGGCTGCGGCGGCGATGGTCAGGGTGATCCCGCCCGTCCCCTCCGAGGCCGAGACGACGATGCCCGACAGGCCACGGTTCGCCAGCGCGTTCGCCAGCGCGGTTTCCAGTTCGGCGGCGGTGTAGGTGGCCGCGTCCGACAGGGTCGACAGGCCCGACAGCAGCGCTGTGCGCAGGTCGGCCACGGCCCCTGTGGCGTCGTTGACGCTGTCACCGAAACCGTCGCCGATCAGCGGCAGCGCCTCTGCCAGTGCCTGCGCCCGCCATGCCGCGTCAAGGACGGCCAGCGCCGTGTCGGCGCCGCTGGAAAGGGAATCGATCTGTGCCTGGGTAATCGTCATTGGGCGCTGCCTTGCCTGAACCGGAATCTGCTGAAATCGTCGAACCGGATTTGAACCAAATTGCTGAAGCCGTAGCCCGGCGCGGGTTGCCCGATCAAGCGCGTCTTGGGCGGAACCTCCTGAAAAGCGGCATTTTTGTTGCAACGCGCAAACGGGCCGTGTGTCGCCTTGGACGATTGCCCGGTCGGGTAGTGCAAAGGTGCTGCGCCAGGCCTTTCCCGGGCGCGGGTGCGGGTCTAGTCTGGGCTTCCCTGCCGCCCGGAATCCCGCGCCCCGCCATGCTCAGCCGAAATCTCCGCCATGTCCGGGTCTTCCTTGCGGTCGCGCGCGTGGGCTCGCTGACCGGGGCGGCGCGTCTGTGCCGGGTGTCGCAGCCCGCCGTCACCCAGGCCATCGGCAAGCTGGAGCGCGAAGCGGGCGGCGCGCTGTTCGACCGGACGCCGCAGGGCGCCTTTCCGACCGATCGCGGCGCGACGCTGGAGGCGCGGCTGCGGCGGGCGATGGACCGGCTGGACATCGCGCTGGCCGAGGTCTCGCCACGGCTGGTGCTGACCGCCACCTCGGCGCAGCTGCGCCAGCTGATCGCCGTGGCCGAGGCGCAGAGCGCGACACTCGCCGCGCGGCGCCTGGGCCTGTCGCAGCCGACCGTGCATCGCGGCGCCACGCAGCTGGAAAAGGCCGCAGGCAAGCCCCTGTTCGAGCGAACCTCCTTCGGGCTGGTGCCGACGCGTGCCTGCCGAGGCCTCGTGATGGCGGCGCTGCTGGCCCTGTCCGAATTCGCGCAGGCCGAGGCGGAACTGGCCGAATTCGACGGACGCGAGGCGGGCCGCATCGTGATCGGCGCGCTGCCGCTGTCGCGCAGCGTCGTGCTGCCCGAGGCGCTGGCGCGGTTCCGGCAGGTTCGCCCCACCCATCCGGTCACGGTGATCGACGGCACCTATGCGGAGATGCTGGCGGGCCTGCGGCGGGGCGAGATCGATTTCCTGCTGGGCGCGATGCGCGATCCGCCCCCGGTGGATGACATCGCGCAGGAACCGCTGTTCGACGACCGCCTGTCGATGTTCGCCCGGCCCGGCCATCCGCTGACCGTCGAGCGCGCCATCCCGCTGGAGGTGCTGGTGCGCCACCCTTGGGCGGTGCCACGCCCCGGAACCCCCTCGCGCGAGCAGTTCGACGCGCTGTTCGAAAGCCGGGGCATGGCCTTGCCGGACAGCATCCTGGAATGCGGGTCGATCCTGCTCATGCGGGAATTGCTGGTGCGCAGTGACCTCTTGGGCTGCATTTCGGCCCGGCAGGCGCAGGCGGAACTCGACAAGGGTCTGTTGGTGCGGCTGGACGTGGCGCTGGACTGGCCCGCGCGGGCCATCGGGCTGACGTGCCGGGCCGGCTGGGTGCCGACCCGGGCGCAGGCGCTGCTGCTGGACCTGGTGCGCGAGGCCGCGACGGCCTAGCCGTGCGGGCGCTCGGCCCAGCCGGCAAAGATCTTTTCCAGCGCGACCACCGCGTAATACAGCACGATGCCCAGTACCGCGAGCGCGATCAGCACCGCGAACATCAGCGGATAGTTGGAGTTCGTCTGCCCGGACAGGAACAGCGCGCCCAAGCCCCGGCCGTGCGGAGAGATGATCTCGACCAGGTTGGTGCCGATGAATGCCAACGTGACCGAAACCTTCAGCGCACCGAAGAATTCAGGCAGGGTCTTGGGAAGGGCGATCTTGCGGAAGATGGTAAAGCGGCTGGCGCCGAGGCTGCGCAGGATGTCGCGGTATTCCGGCTCCAGCGTCGACAGGCCGATGCCCACCGACACGGCGATCGGGAAAAACGAGATCAGGAAGGCCATCAGTACGGTGTTGAAATTGTGCTGCCCGATGAACAGCAGCGCCAGCACCGGCACCAGCGTCGCCTTTGGGATCGCGTTGAACCCCACCAGCAGCGGATAGAGCGCGTCGCGCGCCACCCGCGAAAAGCCCATGACCATGCCGAGAGCCGTGCCGAACAGCACCGCAAGACCCAGCCCCGCCACGGTGCGCCACAGCGTCTGCCAGCCACCGCTCACGAACAGGTTCCAGAAGCGGATATAGGCCTCGGGCAGGTCAGAGGGCGAAGCCATGACATAGTTGGGCCAGCCGTTGACCCAGACGAGGAACTCCCACACCGCCAGGAACAGCGCGATGGCGACGATCGGAACGGCGATCTTCTGAAAGGTCTTCATCAGTGCACCGCCTGTTCCGGATGCCGCCCCTGGGCGATCTGGATCTGCTCGCGCAGCGTGGCCAGCATCTGCGCGCATTCGGGCGTATAGAGCCCCTCGAGCTTTCGCAGCCCCTCGGCCTGCGGGTAATGCACATCAAGCACGTATTGCGTGCGGGCAGGGCGCCCGGACAGGACGAACACCTGGTCGCCCAGGTAGACGCTTTCGCGCAGGTCGTGGGTGATCAGTACGGCGGTGAAGGGCTCGGAGGCGCGCAGGGCGTGCATCGTCTGCCACAGGTCCTCGCGCGTGAAGGCGTCGAGCGCGCCGAACGGTTCGTCCATGATCAGCACGTCGGGCTTGTGGACGATGGATCGGCAGAGCGAGGCCCGCTGGCGCATCCCGCCTGAGAGTTCCGAGGGCCGCTTGCTTTCGAAGCCTTGAAGGCCGACCAGCGCCAGCAGTTCCTCGGCCCGCGCCTCGCGCTGCTTGCGCGGCATCGAGGGGGCGACGATTTCCAGCGGCAGGATGACGTTGTCGAGGATCGAGCGCCATTCCAGCAGCACTGGGTTCTGGAACGCCATGCCGACGGTCTTGCGCGGCGATTTCACCCGTTCGCCATGCAGCCAGACCTCGCCCGTGTCGGGTTTCATCAGCCCGGCAATGAGGCGCGTCAGGGTGGACTTGCCGCAGCCCGAAGGGCCGACGACGGCGGCGAATTCGCCCTCGGGGACGGCAATGTTCAGGTTGTCCAGCACCGGCAGCGGACCGTTCGGCGTCTGGTAGGCGTGGGTCACGCCCTTGATTTCGATGAGATTGGTCATGGCCTGCCGGTCCTGCGAATGCGCGCCGGCGGGTGGGCCGCCGGCGCGCCTTGCCTTACTGCAACATCCGCGCGTCGGCGGCAGGCAGGAAGCTGCTGTCGAAATAGAGCGCGGCGTCGGGCTCGGTCGTGAAGGTGTAGACCGACTTCGTCTGCTCGATCGCCTTGGCCATGCGGTCTGCGTCGACGCCGCCGATGCCGTTTGCCTTGACGTAATCGGTCAGCACGTTGGCGTCGACCGCCATCATCAGGCGCTCTTTTTCCAGGTCCGAATCGGCGGCCGGGTTGCGCTGCAAAAGGGCGGCGATGGCGGCGTCGGGATCGGCGATGGCGGCCTTCCAGCCGGCGGCGATGGCACCAAGGAAGCTGGTCACGGCCTCGGGGTTGGCGGCGGCGAAATCGGTGTTCACGATGATCGCGTTGCCATAAAGCGCCACGCCGTTGTCTGCCATCAGGATCACGCTGAGGTCATCGGCCGGAACTCCCAGCCGCTTGAGGTTCAGCGTCGACGAGAAGGAAAAGCCCGTCACGGCCGCGACCTTGCCCTCGGCCAGCATCGGCTCGCGCGTCGGGAAGCCCACCGGTTCCACGGTGATGGACGCGGTGTCGAGGCCGTTCTCGGCGGCGAAGATCGGGAACTGTGCCCAGGCGCCATCGGGCGGCGGCGCGCCCAGCACCTTGCCTTCGAGATCCTTGGGGCCGGTGACGCCCAGCGACTTGCGGCCGACCACGGCAAACGGGGGTTTGTCATAGACCATCATCACGGCCTTGACCGGCGCGCCGGGGTTCTGGTCGAGGAAACGCATCAGGCTGTTGATGTCGGCGAAACCGACCGGGAATGCGCCGGTGGCGACCTTCGGGATCGCGTCGAGCGAGCCCTGACCCTCGGTGATCTCGACGGTCAGGCCCGCGCCTGAAAACAGGCCGGAATCGATGGCGAGGAAATAGGGCGCCGAGGGGCCTTCGAACTTCCAGTCGAGGGCGAAGGGCATGTTCGTCTCGGCCGAGACGGCGCCAGCCGCGCCCATGACCGCAAAGGAGGCCGCGGCGGCAAGGGATTTGAAACGATGGAACAAGGGGTCTCTCCTGTTGACATGACCAGCCCTACGCTGGCCGGTTCGTTGGTCAAGATGACAGGCGTCATCGAGCGTCCGCAACAAGGTTGCACAATTCTCGGGCGTTCGCATGCGCCAATTGCGACATCTGCCTGCAAAATGAGCGTCTTCGCCCGGGCTGCGCCGGCGCGCGAAGAAGCGGGCGACTCAGCCGCCCGCGTGGCGCCGCAGCGTGGCGCGGCATCCCTCGGACCAGAGCGCGGTCAGCGCCTCGGCGAATGGGGCGGCAAAGCGGGGGGCGTCGGCCAGGTCGCCATAGATGCCCGCCTCGCGCAGCCAGACCTGCGGGTCATGCCGGGCGCGACGCGCAGCGTCGTTCAGCACGTCCCAGTTCGGGTCGTTGGGCTCGATCACCGAGCCGTCCTCGCGCGTGCCCTCGCACATCCGCGCCCAGAGCGCCTCGGCCAGGGCCAGCCCCGCGACGGAGCGGCCTGCCGCCAGTCCCTCGCGCAGGATCGGCAGCAGGAAACCTGCATGCCGCGACGAGCCGTCAAAGGCCACGCGGCGGGTGCTGTCGCGAATTTCCGGGTTGGCAAAGCGGGTCACGATGAGGTCGACATAGGCCAGGGGTGTCATGCCGGGCACGGGATGCACGCAGGGCACGATTTCGGCGGTCTGCACCGCGCGGAAGAAACCGGCGATGTCGGGATCGGCCATGCAGTCGGCGATGGTCGGCGCTGACAGGATTTCCCCTGCGTTGGCAAGCAGTTGGTGGCCGCCGTTGAGAATCCGGATCTTCATCGCCTCGTAGGCGTGCACGTCGTCCGTCATGGTTGCGCCGACGTCCTCCCAGGCCGGGCGGCCCATGCAGAAGTCGTCCTCGATCACCCATTGGCGGAAATTCTCGTGGCTCACCGGGGAGGCGTCGTCGATGCCCAGCGCGCGGACCTTTGCGACCAACTCGGGGCTGGTGGCGGGGACGATGCAATCGACCATGGAGTTCGGAAAGGCACCCTGTGCGTCGATCCATTCCGCAAGCGCCGGGTCGCTCAGCCGCGCGAGGCCCACCACGCAGGCGCGCAGGATCGCGCCATTGCCTTGCAGGTTGTCGCAGCACAGCGCGGTAAAGGGCGGGTGGCCCGCCGCGCGACGCGCGCGCAGCGCCGCCACCATCGCGCCGAACGCCGTGCGGGGCGTGTCCGGGTTGGCCGCATCAAAGACGATATCCGGATGCGTCGTGTCGAAACCGCCGGTATTGGGGTCGAGGTAATAGCCGCCCTCGGTGATCGTCAGGCCGACGATGCGGATCGCCTTGTCGCTCATGGCGGCAATCAGCGGACCGTTGCCCTCGACGATGGGCAGGTAGTCGATCATCGCGCCCGTCACCTCGACCGTGGTTCCGGCCGGGTCCAGTTCGACCAGAGTCGTCAGGCAATCCTGCGCCAGCAGGCGCTCGCGCATCGCCGCGTCATAGGGCCGGACGCCCGCGCCGATGATGGCCCAGTCCAGCGCCTGCCCCTGCTGCATCAGCCGGTGCAGATACCACGCCTGGTGCGCGCGGTGGAAATTGCCCAGCCCGATATGCACGATGCCGGGCGTCAGCCGTGCGCGGTCGTAGCGCGGGCGCTCGATGCCGTCGGGCAGGGCGGCGAGGGTCTCGTTGGCGAGTTTCATGGGTATTCCCCCTTGCGCGTTTCCGTCCATCAGCTCATCCAGTTGCCGCCGTCGACATTGTAGGTCTGGGCGACGATGTATTCGGCATCGTCCGAGGCCAGGAACACGGCCATCCCGGTCAGGTCGTCCGCCGTTCCCATGCGGCCAAACGGCACCGCCTCGCCGACTTCGCGTTTCTTCTGGCCGGGCGCCTTGCCTTCGTATTTCGCAAAGAAGGCGTCGACGCCGTCCCAATGCTCGCCATCGACCACGCCGGGCGCGATGGCGTTCACGTTGATGCCGTGCCGGATCAGGTTCAGCCCCGCCGATTGCGTGAGCGAGATCACCGCCGCCTTGGACGCACAGTAGACGGCGACGAGGGACTCGCCCCGCCGGCCCGCCTGCGACGCCATGTTGATGATCCGGCCCTTGATGCCTGCCTCGATCATGTGGCGGGCGACGGCCTGCATGGTGAACAGGCACCCCGCCACGTTGATCGCAAAGACGCGGTCGAAATCGCGGCGCTCGATCTCGATCAGGGGGGCGGCGGTAAAGATCGCGGCGTTGTTGATCAGGATGTCGATCTGCCCCAGCCCTGCAACCGTCTCGGTCACCGCGGCGTCGATGCTGTCCTGCCGCGTCACGTCCATCTCGACGGCGATGGCGGCTTCACCGATCTCTGCTGCAGAGGCCCGGGCGCGGACGATGTCGATATCGGCGATGGCCACGCGCGCGCCCTCGGCGACGTAGCGTCGGGCAAAGGCCAGGCCGATGCCGCGCGCCGCGCCGGTGATCAGCGCGGTCTTTCCTGCAAGCCGTGTCATGCGATGCGCAGCCCCTTGGCGTCGAACCGGTGCAGATGATCGAGGTTCGGCGTCAGAAAGACCTTGTCGCCATGACGCACCGGTATCTCGCCGCCGACGCGCACGGTCATCGGGCTGCATCCCGGAACGCCGTGAACGTGGATGAACGTGTCAGAGCCCAGGTGCTCGGCCACGCCGACTGTGCCGTGCCAGTGGCCCTCGGTGGTTGAGACGTCGATGTGTTCCGGCCGGATGCCGATCGTGTGGGCATCGTGCGCCGCCGCCTCCTTGCCTTCGATGAAGTTCATCTTGGGGCTGCCGATGAAACCGGCCACGAACTTGTTGCGCGGGGCGCGATACAGTTCCAGCGGGCTGCCGACCTGCTCGATCACGCCGGCATGCAGCACGACGATCTTGTCGGCCATGGTCATGGCCTCGACCTGATCGTGGGTGACGTAGACCATCGTGGTGGCCAGCTTCTTGTGCAGCTCGCTGATCTCCATCCGCATGCCGACCCGCAGCGCGGCGTCGAGGTTGGACAGAGGCTCGTCGAACAGGAAGGCCGCCGGTTCGCGCACGATGGCCCGCCCGATGGCGACGCGCTGGCGCTGGCCGCCCGACAGCTGGCCGGGCCGGCGGTCGAGGTAGTCGGTCAGGTTCAGCGCCTTGGCGGCGGCTGCGATCCGCTTGTCCTGCTCGGCCTTGTCCAGCCCCGCCATCCGCATCGGGAAGGCGATGTTCTTGCGCACCGTCATGTGCGGATACAGCGCGTAGGACTGGAAAACCATCGCCAGTCGGCGCTTGGCCGGAGGCAGGGAGGTGGCGTCCTTGCCGTCGATCTCGATCACGCCGCCGGTGGTGTCCTCCAGCCCCGCGATCAGTCGCAGGAGCGTGGACTTGCCGCAGCCCGAGGGGCCGACGAAGACGACGAATTCCCCGTCCTCGATTTCCAGGTCCAGCGGCGGGATGACGGTCACGTCGCCAAAGGACTTCTTGACCTGCTTCAGCTGAATGCGTCCCATGTGTCTTTCCTCACTTAACGGCGCCGAAGGTCAGGCCTCGGACAAGTTGTTTCTGGCTGAACCAGCCCAGGATCAGGATCGGGGCGATGGCCATGGTGGATGCCGCGCTGAGCTTGGCAAAGAACAGGCCCTCGGGGCTGGAATAGCTGGCGATGAAGGCGGTCAGCGGGGCGGCCTTGGCGGCGGTCAGGTTGAGTGTCCAGAACGCCTCGTTCCAGGCCAGGATGAAGTTCAGCAGCATGGTAGAGGCAATGCCGGGAATGGCCATCGGCGTCAGGATGTAGACGATTTCCTCGCGCAGTGTGGCGCCGTCCATCCGGGCCGCCTCGAGGATCTCGCCGGGGATCTCCTTGAAGTAGGTGTAGAGCATCCAGACGATGATCGGCAGGTTGATCAGCATCAGCACCACGACCAGGCCTGTCCGCGTGTCCAGCAGGCCGAACTTCACGAAGAGCAGCGAGATCGGATAGAGGACGCCGACAGCGGGCAGCATCTTGGTGGACAGCATCCACAGCAGGATGTCCTTGGTGCGCCGCGAGGGCACAAAGGCCATCGACCAGGCGGCAGGGACCGCGATCATGACCCCCAGCAGCGTCGAGAGACCAGAGATGATGACCGAGTTCCACAGGAAGCGCATGTAGTCCGATCGCTCCTGGACGACGGCGTAGTTTTCCAGCGTCCAGTCGAAGAAGAAGAACAGCGGCGGGTCGTTGATCGCCTGGGCCTCTGTCTTGAAGCTGGTCAGGATGGTCCAGTAGATCGGGAAGAAGATCAGCAGGCCGACGGCCCAGGCGGCGGCGGTGGTGATGATCTTTCGGCGGGTCGTGGTAGAGCGTGCCATGTCAGCGTCTCCCGTCCCGGCCTCGTGCCGGGACCTCTTGGGTGAGGGGGGCGACCCGGCCGAGGGCCGGAGCGCGACGGGTGCCTGGATCAGGCATCGAGGTTCTTTCCGACGATGCGCATCAGGAAGGCGGCGACGATGTTGGCGAGGATGATCGCATAGACACCGCCGGCGGAACCGAGCCCGATGTTCTGGCTGTCGATGACCCGCTGGAAGATCAGGTAAGTGAGCGTCCGGGTGCCGAAGGCGCCGCCGGTCGTGACGAAGATTTCGGCGAAGATCGACAGAAGGAAGATCGTCTGGATCAGGATCACGATGGTGATCGCCCGGCCGAGATGCGGCAGCACGATGTAGAAGAAGCGCTGCACGACCGGGGCGCCGTCCATTTCGGCCGCTTCCAGCTGTTCGCTGTCCAGCGACTGGATCGCGGTCAGCAGGATCAACGTGGCAAAGGGCAGCCACTGCCAGGAGACGATCATGATGATCGACTGCAGCGAGGCATCCGACAGCCAGGACACCGGCTCTGCCCCGAAGAAGCGCCACAGATGCGCCAGGATGCCGTTGACCGGATCCATGAACATGTTCTTCCAGACCAGCGCCGACACGGTCGGCATGACGAAGAACGGGGCGATCACGAGGATGCGGACGACGCCCTGTCCCCAGAACGGCTGGTCGAGCAGGATCGCCAGGAAGATGCCCAGGATCACGGTGATGGCCAGCACGCCGCCGACGATCACAAGCGTCGCCTGCACACTGGGCCAGAAGGAACTGGAGCCGATGAAGCGCACGTAATTCTCGAAGCCGACCCATTCGAGGCCGTTTTCGAGGGAGTCGCCGCGCATCGGCAGGTATTTCTTGAACGAGAAGAACAGCGTCATCGTCAGCGGCACCAGCATCCAGCCCAAGAGCAGGATCACAGCGGGCGCCATCATCAGACGGGCGGCGGATCGGGAATGCTGGGTCGCCATGGCAAGCCTCTTCCATTGACGGACGAGCCGTCTTTTCGCGGAACTCTGAGATGTAAAGAGTTTTTCTGGGGTCCGGGGGGCCGCCCTTGGGCCGCCCCCCGGTGGGGAGGAACGCTTAGCGGTAGCCCGCGGCTTCCATTGCGTCGTTGGTCAGGGCCTGCGCCTTGGCCAGGGCTTCGTCCACGGATTGCTGGCCGGCATAGACGGCCGAGAACTCCTGGCTGACTTCGGTCGCGATGCCCGCGAATTCCGGGATGGCGGCGAACTGGATGCCGACATAGGGAACCGGCTTGACCGTCGGGTTGTTCGGGTCGGCCGACAGGATCGAGTCCAGCGTCATCTTGGCGAAGGGCACTTCCATGTAGTTCGGGTTCTCATAGAGAGAGGTCCGCGCGCCCGGGGGAACGTTGGCCCAGCCTTCTTTCGCGGCCACGAGCTCGATGTAGTCCTTCGAGGTCGCCCATTCGATGAACTGCTTGGCCGCGTCGGTCTTCTGCGTACCGGCGGGGATCGCCAGCGCCCAGGCCCAGAGCCAGTTGGAGCGCTTTTCCACACCCTCGGAGTTCGGCGCCAGGGCAAAGCCCACCTTGTCGGCGACGCTCGAGTCGTTGGGGTTGGTCACGAAGGATGCTGCCACGGTGGCGTCGATCCACATGCCGCACTTGCCCTGCTGGAACAGCGAGAGGTTCTCGTTGAAGCCGTTGGTGGCATAGCCGGCCGGGCCCGATTCCGACATCATGCCGACGAAGAACTCCAGCGCCTCTTTCCACTCGGGCTGGTCGAACTGGGCGTTCCACTCTTCGTCGAACCAGCGTGCGCCGAACGAGTTGGCGGTGACGGTGATGAAGGCGCCGCCCTCACCCCAGCCGGCCTTGCCGCGCAGGCAGATACCGTTGATGTCGTTGGCGCGGTCGGTCATGGCCGCTGCGGCCTGGCGGATGAACTGCCAGGTCGGTGCCTCGGGCATCTCCAGCCCGGCCTTTTCCATCAGGTCGGTGCGATACATGATCATCGAGCTTTCGCCATAGAACGGCGCCGCAAAGAGCGTGCCGTCATAGCTGAGGCCGTTGCGCATGGCCGGCAGCAGGTCGTCGACGTCATATTCGGCGCTGAGGTCGTCCAGCGGGACGAGCCAGCCGTTCTTGCCCCAGATCGGAGTCTCGTACATGCCGATCGTCATGATGTCGAACTGGCCACCCTTGGTGGTGATGTCCGTGGTGACACGCTGGCGCAGCACGTTCTCCTCGAGGGTCACCCACTCGACCGTGTGTCCGGTCTTGGTGGTGAAATCCTCGGTCAGACCCTGCATGCGGATCATGTCGCCGTTGTTGACGGTTGCGATGGTAATGGTCTCGGCCTGCGCCGTGGCGCCGAACACGAGTGCGAGCGAAGTCGCCGCACGAAGTGCGTTTGCGAAGCTCATCCCTGTCCTCCCTATGCTTGGATGATGGCGCCAACATTGCAGCGAATGTCGATTCGCGTCAATAAAAAATTTACGCGCGTAAAATTACTCAGGCCGATGCGCGCAGGACCAGGTGCGCCGGAAACAGCGTTTCCTTGCGGTCGGCCAGGCTGCCGCCGGCGTCGATCACCTCCAGCAGGGTCTGCACGCTACGCTCTGCCACGGCCTCGTAATCATGCGCCGCCGTGGTCAGGGACGGGCAGGTGAAACGGGCAAAGGGATGGTCGTCATGCGAGGCCACGCGCAGCGCGCAGCCCTCGCCCCGGCCTACACGCAAGCCTCGGTCATAGCAGGCCGACAGAAGGCCGATGGCGAGGCGGTCGTTGCTGCACAGCACGGTGTTGCCGGGCAGGGCGCGGTCCTCGAAGGCGCGCAGCGCGCCTTGCCGCCCGATTTCCTCGAAGCCCCAGCCATCGCCCTCGATCTGGATCACCTGGGGTTCCAGCCCATGTCGCTGCATTGCGGCGATGTAGGCAGCGCGTCGCTTGTTCGCGTTGGGGTTGGCGGGCCTGCGCATCTCAAAGAAGCAGGGCGGCTCTCCGGTGCGGACCAGGTAGTCCACCGTCTGGTTGACGAAACTGAAATTGTCAGAGCCAACAAAGGCTTCGCCCATGCCGTCGATGTTGCTGTCGAACAGGACGGTGGGCACGTCGCGGCAGAATTTCTCGATCTCGGCCTTGTCCGATGCGCGGCCAAGCGGTGCCAGCAGCACGCCCGCCGGTTTCAGCGAGCGCAGGCTGTCGAGGATCTCTACCTCGACCTCGGGCCGGCCATAGGCGCTGAAGATGAAGGGGCGATAGCCCGCCTGGATACTGCGCTGCTCGATGGCGCGGGCGTGCTCGGCGAACACCGGGTCGGACAGGAACGGCACCACGATGCCGACATTCTTGGTCAGCTTGCGGTTCTGGTTCATCGCGAACAGGTTGGGGCGGAATTCGTAGCGTTCCAGCGCCTTCTCGATCCGCTCGCGGGTCGAGGGGCGGACGCTTTCGGGGTCGTTGAAATACTTCGACACCGTCGGGCGCGAGATGCCGCTGCGCGCCGCGAACTCCTCCATGTTGCGAATCTTCTTCACGCTGTCCAATCCCGGCCAAGCGACCGCTTTGATGCCGTGGGCATGCTTTCTCCTACCCGCCAAGTTTTCTTATCGCGCGCAAAAAATCAATCGTCTTGTGTTCATTCCCATTCGACGGCGGCCCTATTTCGACTGCCAATCCGCCCCGAAACCAGAACCTGACGCGCCCCTTGGCGCCTGTCGATGGCACCGCGGGGGGCAGCGTCCGGCCAGCATCGGCAGTGCCTGTCCCGTGAGCATCCGGATGTGAGAGAGGGGTGTGGTGGCGTGGGGGGGACTCGAACCCCCGACCTAACGATTATGAGTCGTTCGCTCTAACCAACTGAGCTACCGCGCCAACGTGGCGGGTGATTAAGCGGACGGGGCAGGGGCGTCAAGGGGCAATTGGGCGGAATGCGCCGTGTATCGCCGCGATGGGTCGGAACGGTCCGCGCGGTCGCGCGCGGATCCGGCCGTCACTTCACGATATGCTCGTCGCGGACGAACATGTTGCCCCAGGCGCGGTCCACCAGTTCCGGCGTCATCTTGTAGGGCCAGCCCTCGAAGTCGCAAACGGCGATCATCTGGTCGACCAGGAAGACGGGCTGGTAGTTCGCGTAGACGTTGCCGATGGTGGGATACTTCGTCTTGAGCAGGTGCACGAGGCTGGCCTCGTCCAGCTGCATCTTCTTCTTGCGGGCCACCAGCGCGAAGATCTTGAGGAAGTCCTCCTGGGCGGGGCCGTCGATCTTGATCTTGAAGAAGATCCGGCGCAGCGCGGCCTGGTCGAAGATCTCGTTGGGATGGAAGTTGGTCGAGAAGATCACCAGCGTGTCGAAGGGCACCTCGAACTTCTCGCCCGATTGCAGCGCGAGGATGTCCTTGCCCTCTTCCAGTGGGACGATCCAGCGGTTGACCAGCTTCTGCGGCGGTTCGGCCTGGCGGCCGAGGTCGTCGACGATGAAGATCCCGCCGGTCGATTTCAACTGCAAGGGCGCCTGGTAGGTGCGGGCGGTCGGGTTATAGACGAGGTCGAGCATGGACAGCGACAGCTCGCCGCCGGTGATGACCGTGGGCCTCTGGCACAGCATGTAGCGACGGTCGAAGCGCGACGTGCGGCGCAGGCTGTTGGGGTTGTCCGAATCGTCCTCGGCGCGGGAATGCACGATCGGGTCATAGACCGAGATCACCTGGCCGGAATACTCCAGCGCGAGCGGCACATAGATACGGTCGCCCATCGCGTCGCGGATGCCGTTCGAGATCGAGGACTTGCCGTTGCCGGGCGGGCCATACATCAGGATCGAGCGACCGGAGGACACGGCCGGGCCGAGATTCGAGATCAGGTTCTCCGGCAGGACCAGGTGGCTCATCGCACCGGTCAGTTGCTCGCGCGAGATATGGATGTTGCGGATCGACTGGCGCGAGACCTGCTCGCGATACATCTCCAGCGGCACCGGCATCGGGCCGAAATACTCGGACTGCGCCAGCGCATCCAGCGCGCGGGCCTTGCCGCTGTCGGTCAGCTGGTAGGGCATCTCGGCGGACGTGGCGCCGCCTGGCCCCAGCGTGCCCATCGCCTCGAGCAGACCCTGGCTACGCGCCGAGTCGATCAGTTCCTGGGTGATGGGAACGGGCAGGCAGACGGCCCGCGCCAGCGTGGTGGGCAGGTTGGTGTTCTTGCGGAACAGGGTCTTGAGCAGGATGTCCCGCATCATCACCGGCGACAGCCCGACATCCTCCAGCCGACGTGGTGGGGGCGGTGCGGTCACCTCTCCGATCTGCATGTTCATGGCTCGGCCTCCGGTTTCTTGTGTTGGGCACAAGATCGCGCGGCTTTGTGGCAAATCAGGGGCTTGGGCGGGGATGTTTCTTGGCCCCCGCAGGCTCAGGCCGGGCGGCCGATCCAGATGCCGAGCAGCAGGTAGATGGCCAGCGTGCCGCCCAGGGCCAACCCCATCGGGAAACGCTGCCCGCTTTTCCAGCTGACCCAGTCGGGCGCGAGGCGGCGCAGGGCCGTGTGCTTGGCCAGGCGATGCGCGCTGAAGGCCGCCAGCAGGGTCGCGGCAAACAGGAAGACCAGCAGCCGCAGGTCTCCGATATGGATGAATGGGGCGGCGGCGGCGGCGAACTTGGCATCGCCCGCGCCCATCGCCCCGCCCGCGTTCAGCGCGATCCCCGCCACCAGGACAACGGCCAGGTGCAGGTAGCGCCACAGGTAGGCGTCCAGCGGCAGGGCGATCAGCCCCACCACGGCATAGATGATGAACAGCGCCACGACGGCATGGTTCCGGATGCGCATCGTCGCCATGTCCGTCCAGCAGACATAAAGACAGAGCGGCACCACGAACGGTGCGAACCACAGGGCGGCGCTGGCGGCGATGTCCATCGCCGCCTCAATTCGTGACGCTGGCTTCGAGCGCGTCGAGCGAGCGCGCCGCTTCCTCGAAATGCTGGGGATGGGTCTCGATCGCCTCGCGCATCAGGCCCTTGCCGATCTGCACGTCGCCGCGCTTGACCGCCGCAAGGCCCAGCGTGTGCAGCAGGTTGGCGCGTTCGATCTGCGTCATCGGCACCACGGGCAGCGTGTAGTTGCCCTGCGCGCCGCGGGCGAGAACAAGGTTGTTCTTGGCGGTGAACAGCGAGCGGTCCTGCCGGATCGCGTCGATGAACAGCCGCTCTGCACCCGCGAAGTCGCCGCGCGACAGCTTGGAATAGCCCCAGTTGTTCAGCACGTTGGCGGGCTGGGTCGTCAGGCCGACGGCGGTTTCATAGAAACTGTCGGCCTTGTCCCATTCCTTGTTGCCGTCGGCGATCATCGCCTCGAGCCGGTAGCGCTTGAAGGTCTCGACGGTGGGCGGGATCGCGTCCAGAACCTGCTCCGCCTCGGCCCAGTCGTTGGCGCGGATCAGAGTGTCGGCCAGTTCGACCCGGTCGCCGGGCGTGCTGGCGGGATCGGCCACGACCTCGGCCCAGGCGCGTTTCGCCTCGGGGATGCGCTTGGCCTTGACCAGCGAGGCGGCGAGGCCGCGCTTGAGGTCCAGGCGCTCCGGGGCGTTGGCGCTGGCGCGCTCGAAATAGGTCACCGCCTCGTTCGGATCGCCTGCCGACAGCATGACGTCGTTGAGGTTGGATTCGTCGATGACGTTCAGGCTGTCCTGGAACTTTCGGTCGACGGCGTTCTTGTCAATCGTCTTGTCACAGGCCGACAGCGCGGCGATGCCCGCCACGCAAACGGAAACGAGGATAGGGTGGCGCATGTGCCTGCGTCCTTTATACTGCTCTGCCTCTCGTGGCCGGTTCTCGTTTTTCTACCGGTTCGGCCGGATCTGGTAGATCCCGCTGCCCCGGCGCACCAGCCTGAATTCTTCTTCACTACCCAAAGCATAATCCGAATTGTCAAGTTTTGCGAGAGCCAAGCGAAGATTGTCGCGGATTGAGTCACTTTCGCCATTGTCCAGCGCATAGGCCTTGCGGAACACCTGCGCCGCCTCGGCAACCTTGCCGCGTTCGATCAACACGACGCCCAGGTTGTTCCAGGCCTCGGGCCAGTCGGGTTCCTGCCGCACGGCCAGCCGCAGCAGTTGTTCGGCCTGGTTCAGCCGCCCCAGCCCGAGGTTGGCCGAGCCGAGGCCCACCGCGACCTCGCCGGTCATGCCTTCCTCGCCCGCGGCGCGGGTGAAGGCGTCCAGCGCCAGGTCGTATTCGCCGGCATCCATCAGCCGGTGGCCCACTTCCAGCCCGCTGACCGACTGCCCGCGCGGATCGAGGCCGGGGGCAAAGACCCGGTCCCCGGGCGCGCCGAGGCCGCCTGCGGAACAGGCGGCCAGAAGGCTGGTCAAAAGGGCGGCTCCCACGAGGGGTAAGCGCATGGTTACTTCCCGATATTGCCCATCTCGGTGATGCCCACCGCCGAGGGACCGACCAGGATGATCAGCAGCGGAGGCACCGTGAGCATCATAGTGGTCAGCGTCATCTTTGTCGGCAACTTGTTTGCCGCTTCTTCGGCACGCATGACCCTTTTGTCACGCATTTCCCCCGCGTAGACGCGCAGCGCGTCGGAAATCGAGGTGCCGAAGGTCTGCGCCTGGTTCAGAACGGTGACGAAACTCGATACGTCCTGCACGCCGCAGCGTTCGCCCATGTCGTTGAGCACCTGGCCCTTGTCCTTGCCGGCCTTCATCTCGTGGCTGATGATGGCGAATTCGTCGGCCAGAGACGGGAAGGATGCGTGCAACTCTTTCGAGATACGCACGATCGCCTGGTCCATCGACTGGCCTGCCTCGACGCAGACCAGCATCATGTCCAGCGCGTCAGGGAAACCCTGCTGGATCTCTTCCTTGCGCTTTTCCATACGCTTGTTGACCCAGTACTTCGGCGCCATGTAGCCCGCGGCGCCGGGGCCGAGGATATACATCAGCTTCTGCTGCATGGTCGCGTCGCCGGAGTTCTTGAACAGCAGGAAGTACGCCACGCCGACACCCAGCAGGCCGAGGCCCAGCGCGAACTGCGCGAAATAGTAGATCTGGACCGCGTCCTTGCTGCGATAACCCGCCTGAAGCAGCTTCATCCGGATGTCGGACAGCTCCTTCTCATTCTGTGGCTCGAGGAACTGCGCATACTTGTTCAGCTTCTCGTTGCGCCGCTTGTCGCGCAGGATGGCGCGGGTTTCCGCGTCCATTTTCTGCTGGCCGGTCTTGCGCAGCTTGTCCATCGGATCGGACTTGGAGGCCAGCATCATCGGCACGGTTGCGACGATCATCAGGAAGGCGAGGCCGGCAACCACCATCAGCGGTCCGGCCGGTCCAAGAAGGTCGACGATACTGTCGTTGAGTTCTGCGATCATGGCGGGTTTCTCCTCAGACCTTGATGTTCACCAGCGCGCGCATCACGAAGATGTTCAGCGTCAGCATGATGCCCACGATGAAGCAGGCGGGGATGAACCACGGGTGATCCAGCACTTCGTCGTAATAGTCGGGCTTGGCCACCTGGATGAAGATCAGCGCGCCGACCGGGAAGGCGGACAGGAACTTGCCCGACCATTGCGCCTCGGCGGTGATCGCCTTCACCCTGCGGAACAGGCGGAAGCGGGCGCGGATCACCTTGGCCAGGCCGTCGAGGATCTCGGCCAGGTTGCCACCGGCCTGCTGCTGGATCGCCACGGCCACGGCGAGAAAGCGCAAATCCTGCATGTCCAGCCGTTCGGCCATGTGCTTGAGCGCCTCGCCAATGTCGCGGCCATAGGTGGATTCGTCGGCGATGATGCCGAACTCGGTGGCCAGCGGGTCCTTGATCTCTTTCGAGACGATCGAGATCGCGGACGAAAACGGATAGCCGGTGCGCAGTGACCGCACCATCAGCTCGACCGCGTCGGGCAGTTGTTCCTCGATCAGCGAGAGGCGCTTCTTGGCCTTGTGGTTGATCCACATGTAGACGCCACCCACGCCCATCACCGCCGCCATCAGCGCGCGCACCGGCAGCGAGGCCTCGGTGCCGGCGGTCAGGCCGATGAAGGAAAAGACGCTGACCGCGACCATCAGCATGATCAGCTGTTTCGGCGTGAATGCGATGGCCGCCTTCTGCGCCTTGTCCGCGAGCACGGAATACAGCGGCAGAGAGCGGCTTTGCATGTGCTGGTCCATCTCCTTGCGGAGCTTGGCCAGCACTTCCTCGCGGCGGTTGTTGCCCTTTTCGAGCATTTCCAGCCGGCGATTGACCTTGCTGTTGAGGCTGATCGACTTGCCGAAGGCGACCAGATAGACCCCCTCGACGAGGATCAGAACGCCCAGGAAGATCATGCCGTAGATGATCGGTTCTGCACTCATGACGGGTTACTCCGGTCTGAAGGGTTCGTAGATCGACGGCGGGATGTCGTAACCCCACATGCGGAAGCGCTCGCTGTAATGGCTGCGCACGCCGGTCGCAGTGAAATGGCCGATGATCTTGTTGTCAGGGGTCAGGCCGACTCGCTGGAAGCGGAACAGTTCCTGCATCGAGATCACGTCGCCTTCCATGCCGGTGATCTCGGTGATCGAGGTCATCCGGCGCGAACCGTCCTGGAGGCGGGAGGCCTGCACGATCAGGTTGACGGCGCTGGCGATCTGGCTGCGCATCGCCTTCAGCGGCATCTCGATCCCGGCCATGGCGATCATGTTTTCAAGTCGCGCCACGCCGTCACGGGCGCTGTTGGCGTGGATCGTGGTCATCGATCCGTCGTGGCCGGTGTTCATCGCCTGAAGCATGTCGATGACTTCCTCGCCGCGCGTCTCGCCGACGATGATGCGATCGGGACGCATCCGCAGCGCGTTCTTGAGGCAGTCCCGCGGCGTGACCGCGCCCTTGCCCTCGACGTTGGGCGGGCGGCTTTCCATCCGGCCCACATGGCTCTGTTGCAGCTGGAGTTCGGCGGTGTCCTCGATCGTCAGGATGCGCTCGCTGTCGTCGATGAAGCTGGACAGCGCGTTGAGCGTGGTCGTCTTGCCCGAGCCCGTGCCGCCCGAGACGATGATGTTCAGACGGGTGGCCACAGCGGCCTGAAGGTAGACGGCCATTTCCTCGGTGAAGGCGCCGAAGCGGATCAGGTCGTCGATCCCCAGCTTGTCCTTCTTGAATTTCCGGATCGAGACCAGGCTGCCGTCGATGGCGATCGGCGGCACCATCGCGTTGAAACGCGAGCCATCCGAAAGGCGGGCGTCGACGTAGGGGTTGCTTTCATCGACGCGCCGGCCGACCGCGGACACGATCTTATCGATGATCCGCATCAGGTGGCGTTCGTCCTTGAAGGTCACGTCCGACAGGGTCAGCTTGCCGCCCCGTTCGATGAAGACCTGATGCGGCCCGTTCACCAGGATGTCCGAGACGCTGTCATCCTTGAGCAGGGTTTCGAGCGGGCCCAGACCCTTGACCTCGTCATAGAGGTCGTTGCCCAGCATCCGCCGCTCTTCGCGGGTCAGGACGATGCCGCTTTCCTGGAGCGCCTCGGTGGCGATGTCGTTGATCTCTTCGCGCAGTTCAGACTCGGTGGCCTGGTCCAGAGCGGCGAGGTTCAGGTTTTCCAGCAGCGCGCGGTGCAACTCAAGCTTGATCTCGCCAAGCCGTTCCTTGCGCTTCTTCTCCTTGTCCTGCGGCGCGGTCTGCGCCGGCACGGTCGGCTTCTGCTTGCGCATGACCGTGGAAACGGGCGCGGGCGCCATGCTCGTCGATGCGGTGGCCGTGCTGGCGACCGGCTTGGCGTCTGTCACCTGGGTCTTCTTGTATCTCGAAAACATCGGTGTTCAGTCCTTTCAGGCTGCCTCGGAGTCGGTTGCGCCGACGGAGATCAGGCTGGTGGCCAGCTTTACGATCTCCTTGCGCAGGGGGTTCTTGGCGGAATGCACCGCCAGCGGTTCGCCGTGATCGCAGGCCTGCGTCACCACGTGCCCGCCATCGGGCAGGCGCACATCCAGCGCGATGCCCAGGCTTTCGGCCATGCGCTTGACCCGCGCCTTGCCTTGCAGGTCGGTGAACTTGGGCGCGCGGTTCAGCACGAAGCGGATCTTGCCAAAGGGCAGGTCCTCGGCCTGGAGGGCCCGCTTGAGCCGAAGCGTGTTCTGGGCCGAGCGCATGTCGAGCTCGACCAGCGCGAAATAGACCTGCGCCTCGGTCAGGACGGTCTCGCTCCAGTTGACGAGGGTCGAGGGCATGTCGACGATGACAAAGTCGAAATGCTCGCGTGCCACGTCCAGCAACCGGTGCACCTCGGCCGGGCCGATCATGTCCAGCGGCAGGATGTCGGGCGGCGCGGTAAAGACCTGCACCTTACCGTCATAGACCTCCAGCGCCTGGGCAAAGCTGTCTTCGTCGAGATGCTCGGGGTTGGCCAGAAGCTCGATCACCGCGTCGCGGCGGTTGAGGTCGAGATAGGTCGCCACCGAACCGAATTGCAGGCCGAGGTCGATGATGCAGACGCGCGGCGCGTGCTCCTTCTTGGAGGTGGCCAGCTCGTAGGCGAGGTTCACGGCCAGGGTCGTGCCGCCGGCGCCGCCTGCGATCGACTGCACCGCGATCAGCACGCCGTCGCCGCCACCCGACAGCTTGACCTTTTCCTTCTCGGGTGCGGGCGCAGGGCGGGCGGCATTGCGCATCCGCTCGACCGCGGCGGCCAGTTCGCCCTCGGGCAGGGGGTAGGGCACGAATTCGTCCGCGCCCAGCCGCAACAGCTGGTGCAGCGCAGCGGGTGTCACGTCTTCGGCGATCAGGACCGTCTTGATGCGGGCCTGCGCGGCCCCCTGGATGATGGCGCCGAGGCGGCCGATGTCGTTTTCGTCCTGCGCGTCGATCGCCATGGCGACGAATTCTAGATGGGCCGCCTCGGGTTGCGTCAGGAAGGCCAGAGCCTCGTCAAAACCCAGGTCGCCCCATTGCTCGCCCAGGATCGATTCCATATCCTCGATCAGAAGATCGAAGTTCTGCACGTCGCGGCTGATCGTACACCCCCGGATCGGTGCAGGAGCATCCGGTGTTTTCGTCATACTCGCCATCTTGCCTCAGGTCCTTTCGAAGCCGCTCCGGTTTGAGGCGAAAGGACCCGCGCGGGGCCGCCCCGTTCCGAATGCGCGCGCCGGGTCTGACTCGGCACATTGATCCTTGCCGGACAAGGTCGCTGCCAAAGGCGGCAACATTTGGGCCAAAAGATCGTAATTGTTGGATAAGCGCAGATGATCGGCGGACGGTCCCGGCCGGAGTCGCGGCGCCGGGGCAGGGCAGGCGCAGATTGGCAAGCGGTCATGAAAAAAGGCGCCCGAAGGCGCCTTCCTGCCGGTCTTTTCCGGGCTGGCCGGGTCAGAGACCCGCCTGCGCCGCCCCCGCGCCACCGCCACCGCCGCCGCCGGTCAGGCCGCTTTCGAGGCTGAGGTTGTTGCCGCTGATGCCGCTGAGGCCGGTCGCGGGCTGCGCACTGTTGACGTATTCGCGATAGACCACGTCGGCATAGCGCCCGTCCAGAACGGTCGGATGCCGTCCGACCCAGCCCGACACCTCGGTCACGGTGCGGCGGTTGCGCCGCTCGCGTCCCTCGGTCACGATCAGAGGCTGCGTCTCGCCGTAGGAGACGACCGCCTCGAGGCGCTCGCGCGAGACGCCCTGGCTGACGATGAAGTTGACCACCGCATGTGCCCGACGCAGGCCGAGAGAGCGGTTGTAGGCGTCCGAGCCGACCTTGTCGGTATGGCCATAGACGCGGAAGCGCAACTCGGGGAATTGCCGGATCCAGTTGGCCTGTTCGCGCAGCGTGTCCTGCGCGCCGGCGTCCAGCGCGTCGCTGTTGAAGGCGAAGTTGACCGTGGTCAGCACCTCGGATGCGAACCGCTGCGCCAGGTCGTAGGCGAATTTCTTTTCGCCGGTCTGGTACTGGTGGTTGTTCATCGTCGCGTTGCCGAAGTCGCCGGTATCGACCAGAGATCCCGCCTCACGCCAGAACTGGCCCTGGATCGGATCGTTGCTGACGACGCCACAGGCGCCCAAGAGGGCGAGTCCGGCGGTTGCGATAGTGATCCTGATCATGGTGCGCCCCCGCATGTCCGTTAGTCCATCACGTAGCCATAAGACCCGCTGAAGTCCTGCCGCGCAACCTCGCCCGCGGCGCCCGATGTCGGGCGGCGCGTCTTGGTGTCGTCGGCGACGCGGCCGAAGAGGAACAGGTCCTTTTCGGTCGGCGGCCGGACGCGGTCGGTCGGCAGGGCCAATGCCTCGCCCCGGGTGGGTTCCACCAGGTGCGGGGTCACGATGATGACCAGTTCCGACTGTTCGCGCCGATACTCCGCGCTGCGGAACAGCGCGCCCAGCACGGGAATGTCGCCCAGCCAAGGCACCTGACCGCTGAGGTCGCGGAAATCGTCCTGCAGCAGGCCGGCGATGGCAAAGCTTTCGCCGTCGCGCATCTCGACCGTCGTCTGAGTCTCGCGGCGCCGGAAGGCGTCGACGCGGATCGTCTCGAGTTCGAACCCGTTGTCGGGGTCGATGGCCGACACGGCGGCCTCGAGCTCGATGTTGATGAGGTCGCCGTCGACAACCCGCGGGATGAAGTTCAGCTCGACACCGAAGGGCTTGTATTCGATGGAAATCGTGCCGCCCTGCTGGCTGACCGGGATGGGATATTCCCCGCCCGCCAGGAACTTGGCCTCCTGGCCCGACAGGGCGACGAGGTTGGGTTCGGCCAGTGTGCGGACGACGCCCTTCTGTTCCAGCGCTTCCAGCAGGATGCCGATTTCAAGGCCGCCGGCGTTGAAGCCCAGCAGCATGCCGCCATTGGCGGCGTTCGAGCCCGATTGCGGGTTAAGCTTGCCTACGATGGTGTCGACATCGGTCAGCGGCGCTGCGTTGCCGGTGCCGATCTCAAGTCCCAGGTCGCCGTTCAGCACCGATCCGCCGGTGGCCAGCGAAGCGCGCAGGGTCTTGGCGACCGAGCGCTGCATCTCGGCAAAGCGGACCTTCAGCATGACCTGCTGGATTCCGCCCACCACCATCAGGTTCGAGACCCGGTTGGGCGCATAGCGTTCAGCCAGTTGCAGTGCGTTCTCCAGCTTCTGGATGGAGGTCACGGTGCCTGACAGAACGATGCCGTCATTGGCGGTGCGCACGTCGATCTTCTCGTCGGGGAGGATCTGGCGCAGCCGTTCCTTGAACTCGGTGACATCCGCGGCGACGCGGACATCGACATTGGTGATCAGCTGTCCCTCGGCGTCCAGAATGGTCAATGTCGTGGTGCCCGGCGCCTTGCCCAGGACGTATATCGTCCGATCAGACAATGACGAGATATCCGCGATCGCGGGGTTTGCGATGGACAACTCGGCAAAGGGGATGTCGCTTTCGACCACGACGGCCCGATTCATCGGGACGCTCAGGACCGATTCCGTTCCTGTCCGCACGACGCGGATGCTTTCCGCCTCTGCCTGCTGCGCCACCGGCGCATATGCCAAAGTCAACCCCAAGAGGGCTGCCTGCATGAACCTGTCGATTTTCATGTGACCTGCCTTTCGATCACGCCTCGGAACGCGGGTCTGGTTGCCCGCTTTGACTGCAACTTGGGACAGTTTGCCATTTTTTGCAAGAATCAATGGCTTCCCATGCCGGTTTTATGTGGATAACCCGCAACAGAGGCGAAAATGCAACGCTAACGGGAAATGCCTGCGGGCCACCCCGAAGGATGGCCCGCATGGTGCGCCGGGGGCGAACCGTTCAATCCGAGCAGGGGATCGGCAGTTCGACGACGTCGGCGCCGCGGCGGGTGCGGATGGTGCAGACCTTCAGCGCCTCTGTCTCTTTCTGCTCCTGCTTGGTCAGGCCCAGGAGCGAGCGCTGGTCGACCTCGATGGCCTCTGCGACGGTGTCGTCATTGTGCGACATCAGCGACAGCGACAACTGTCCGGTCTGCTGCGCCTGCGCCAGGTTGGCGATTTCCTGCGGTGACGCCGCGACGGTCACGGTGCGGGCGATCATCGCGTCGGTGCTGTCCGCAACCGAGTTCTGGTCGATGGCGATCAGGCGGATGCCGGTCTGGATCAGCTTGGTGACGTCACCCGTCGGCAGGTTCGGGTCGTTGCCAGGGATCCGGCCGGTCCAGTAGATGTCGACGCGGTCGCCCGGGCGCAGGAAGCCCGACACCCCCGAGGACACGTCGACCTCGATGGCAAAGGCGCGCTCTCCCCGGTTCAGCCGAGAGGTCAGGCCGGCGTCACCACCGGGTTCGGACACCTTGACCGTGGTCAGCGCCTCGTTCTTCTCGATGACGCGCACGGCGACGCGGGGTTTGTCGCCGGTTTTGACGAAAGGGTTTTCCTCGTCGAAGAAGCCCTCGGGCAGGACTTCCTTGGCCCAGGGGGCCAGGCGATAGTCCTCGGGCTGGATCTGCTCGCCATAGGCGATGGCGCGCGTGGTCACATAGATCTGCTGGGTGGGAACTGCCTTGGTGGCCTTCTCGCGCTCCTGCTTGAGCGCGTTCTCGTAGGCACCGATATAGTTCTGCGCCATGTAGACCGCGAAACCGGCCAGGCCGAGTCCCGCAATCAGGACGAGTCCAAATACGAGCCGCATGTCTTACCTCATTTTTCCTGGGACTCGGACGAGTCGTGAACTGCTTGTGGGGATTTGATACCGGGGGAATATGGCCAAAACGCGCCGTGCCTTGGGGAATTGTTGGGCAAGGCCCCGACATGAAAAAAGGCCGGACCCGTTCTGGGTTCAGCCTTTACGTCGCTTGCGATTTCGGAACGATCAGAAGTCGTTTTCCGCGGCGATTGCGCCGCCTGCCGCCGCCATGAGGTCGTTGGAATTGTCCTCGATCACGAAAAAGGAGATCGCGGACATGCCGACAACCGCGGCGGTGAGCACGACCCAGTCGACAGTGACTGCGCCGTTGTCGTCATCGGTAAAGGCCTTCAGGCGCTCAAGCATCTTTGCTCCCCGTTTTGCGCGTTGTCTGTTGGACAGCGCGGGCCGGGATGCCGGCCCGCGCTAGACGGGTAGAGCCTTAGGCTCAGAAGTCGTTTTCGGCCGCGACAGCGCCACCGGCAGCGGTGATCAGCGTGGTCGCGTTGGTCTCGATGGTCGAGTAGGCGGCGATGGCCAGGCCCACGACAGCGGCGGTCAGAACGACCCAGTCCACCGTGACAGCGCCGTCTTCGTCCTTGCGGAAGGTGTTGATGAATTTCAGCATTGGTCTCTCCTGAGTTCCCGGTCCGGGGAAGGGGCCGGCACCACCGCGGTGCCGGTCGATTGAATGCGGCGGTCAGGCCGCGGGGTGATTAGAAGTCGTTCTCTGCCGCGACGGCGCCACCGGCAGCGGTGATCAGCGTGTTGGCGTTGGTCTCGATGGTCGAGTAGGCGGCGATGGCCAGGCCCACGACAGCGGCGGTCAGCACGACCCAGTCCACCGTGACAGCGCCGTCTTCGTCCTTGCGGAAGGTGTTGATGAATTTCAGCATTGGTCTCTCTCCGTAGATGTGGTGTCCTTCGAACCGCTTGGACCGTTCCGGGCCTCTCTCACTTGCCCTGTTCCGTCGCGGTATGGGCATATATGGCCCCCGCATTGGGGCAAGAGTGTGACAGGATTGGATTGATTTTGCAGTATCTGCGGGGCGCATGCAGGGCAAAGGAGCGGGAATTAGTAGTATTGAAATCAATGGCTTGGGATGATTTTTCGGGCGCAGAACGGCGACATGACCTTGAAGATTGCTGGCTTTCGTTCCGCTTTTGTTAACAATTCTGGTCTAGACGGGTGGATTGTGCGAAACTCTGCCAAAAGAGCAGACAAAAAAAAACTAGGCAGGCCCAGGCAATCATGCGAGTCACCCCGCTTCTCGCGGCGCTTTGCGCGCTGCATCTGGCGTCTCCGCCCGTGCTGGCGGAAGCCCCCAGCCCCTTTCCGCAATTCTCGGCCAAGCGGGTCAAACCGCCCGCGCCCGGTGCGAAACGGATCACGGTGCAGATCGCCCCGCGCGACAATCCTGCCGTGCCGCCGCCGCCGGCGACGCCCGCCGCGGTCGCCACGGTCGCGCCGCGCGACCCGGGAGGCCCTGTCGCCCCTGCCGGCGGATACGACTGGTTCTGGCAGGCGGTCTCGCCGAAACTGACCGACAGCGGGCCAGGGCGCCTCGGCGCCGCGCTGGATGCCCTGGCCGCGCGCCAGCCCGGCGACGGCGTGGCAAGCCCGCGGCTGCAATCGCTCCAGAACATCGCCGCCCGATATGGCAGCCACATCCTGCGCGAGACGGTGGGCACGCGCGTTTCCCCGGCGCTGGCGCTGGCGGTGATCGCGGTCGAATCCTCGGGGCGGGCCGATGCGGTCAGCCATGCCGGGGCCAGCGGCCTGATGCAGCTCATGCCCGCCACGGCGGAACGCTTCGGTGTGATCGACCGCGACGACCCGGTGCAGAACATCCGCGGCGGCGTGGCGTTCCTGGACTTCCTGATGAAGCAATTCGACGGCGACCCGATCCTGGTCCTGGCGGGCTACAATGCGGGCGAGAACTCGATCCCGAAACATGGCGGCGTCCCACCTTATGCCGAGACGCGCGACTACGTGCCAAAGGTGCTGGCCGCCTTCCAGACCGCCAAGGGCCTGTGCCTGACGCCGCCGGAGCTGATCTCGGACGGCTGCGTCTTTGCCGTCTCGGCCAATTGAAGGCGGGCTGATCCTGCGGGCGGCAGCGTTTCTTCTGGCCGGAAACATCCCGGGGTGCATTGGCCGCAGGCCAAGAGCGGCAGAGCCCCTGATGCCCCTCGCAACAAGGGGCCTCAGCCCACGCGCAGCACCGCGCCCGGATTCATGATCCCCTGCGGGTCCAGCGCGTGCTTGATCGCGCGCATCGCCGCCAGCTTGGCCGGATCGCCGTAGCGTTCCAGGTCGCCGACCTTCAGGCGGCCGATCCCGTGTTCGGCACTGACCGATCCGCCCAGTCGATCCGCCAGGTCGTGCAGGCAGGTCATGACCTCTTCGCGCTGGTTGCGATGATCCGCCGGGCTGCGGCCGGGCAGGGGAAAGACGTTGTAATGCAGGTTGCCGTCGCCCAGGTGGCCGAAACAGTTGACACGGAAGGCACCGATCCGCTCCAGCGCCGGGCCGGCCTCGGCGACGAAATGCGCGACCTCGCCCAGCGGCAGCGAGATGTCGTGGCTCGACACGGCGCCGATGCGGCGGTTGGCCTCGGGGATATGTTCGCGCACGGCCCAGAACTCCTGCGCCTGGCCTGCATTCTGCGCGATCAGGCCGTCGTTGCAGAGGCCACGCTCGTGCGCGGCGGCAAAGAGGTCTTCCAGTGCCTCCTGCGGGTCCAGTCCGCGCGGCAGGCCGATCTCCACCAGCACTGTCCAGTCCGGCGCCGCGTCCCAGGGCTGGCGCAGGTCGGGCAGGGTCTGCCGCAGGAAGTCGAAGCCGGTCCGGGCCATGAGCTCGAAGGCGCTCACTGCCTCGCCCAGCCGGTCGCGCGCCAGCGCCAGCAGGTCGAGCGCGGCTTCGGGTGAGGCCACCGCCAGCAGCGCGGTGCCGGTCGCGGCTGGGCGGGGCGACAGTTTCAGCGCGGCCGCCGTGATGATCCCCAGCGTGCCTTCGGCGCCCATCAGCAGGTGGCGCAGGTCATAGCCGGTGTTGTCCTTGCGCAGCCGTTTCAGCCCGTGCCAGATCGTGCCGTCGGGCAACACCGCCTCGAGCCCCAGCACCTGGTCGCGCGCATTGCCGTAGCGCAGCACGTTGACGCCGCCCGCGTTCGTCGCCAGCAACCCGCCGACCCGCGCCGAGCCTTCGGAGGCGAGGGATAGCGGAAACAGCCGGTTCTCGGCCTCTGCCGCCGCCTGCACGTCGGCGAGGATCGCGCCCGCCTCGGCGATCAGCACGTTCTCGCGCGGGTAGACGGCGCGGATCGCCGCCATGCGTTCGGTCGAGACCAGCAGCGGTGGCGGGCCGTCGGGTGCGATCTGTCCGCCGACAAGCCCGGTGCCGCCGCCCAGCGGGATCAGCCCGACGCGCGCCTCGGCGCAGGCGCGGACGACCAGGGCCGTCTCCTCGGCATTGCGGGGCAGGGCGATCCAGCCCGAGATTCCGTGCCAGCGGCCGCGCGGCTCCTCGAGGTGACGCGGCTCGGCCCGACGCAGCGTGTCGGGCGGCAGGCGCGCAGCGAGGGTCTCGGCAAAAGCGTCGTCGGCGGGGCAAAGCGGCATGGGCATTCTCCTGTCGGCGACAGGTCTAGAACGCGGCGCGGGAATGATCCAGCGGTGCGGCTGCGCCGCTCAGTATGATTTGCGCTCGAGCCGCGCAGGCCCCGGGGGCTGCGCCCCCGGACCCCTCCTGCGGTATTTGGGAGCCGAAGAAGATCAGGACGGGTCGCGCAGCCATTCCGGGCGCAGCACGATCACCGTGGGCCGCGAGGGCAGGTCGCGCAGCGAGACCTCGAGCGTCGGGGTGTCGCGGATATCGATGGGAAAAGTGTCGGAGATATCCTCGAGGAAGCGGTTCAGGGCGAAGCCTGAGAACCAGTGCATCGGCAGGATGATCGAGGATTTCAGCCGCTCGACGATCCGCACCGTGGTGGCGAGTGGCATCGTGTAGCCGCCATCGACCGGCACCATCAGCACGTCAAGCCGGCCCAGGGCGGCGTATTGGTCGTCCGTGGGTTCGTGGTGCAGGTGGCCAAGATGCCCGATGCAGAGGCCCTCGACCTCGAAGACGAAGATCGAGTTGCCCTTTTCCTCGGTCCCGCCGAAGGACGATCGGATGTCGGTCGAGACGTTGCGCACCAGCATCTCGCCCAGGTCGAGATGGTGATCGATGCCGGCGCCAAATGTCTCTCCCCAGCCTTGCAGGACGTGGGGAATGGCCGGATCGGGATTGGCCGTCCAGTGCGTGTCATGGGCGTGGTTCATCGTCACGATGTCGGGGATCAGGTCGACATTGCCGATGTAGCCGGTGAAGTCGGTGACCGCCTCGAGCCCGCCTCGGGTCTGGATCAGGAAGGAGGCATGGGCGAGATACTGGATGCGGACGCTGTATTCCGGCACCGGTTCGGTCCAACTGGCCTTTTGCAGGTATTGCAGCCCCGGCGCGGCATCGGCGATGGCGATGCAATGGGACGGGCGGCGCTGGTCCTGCGCGGTGGCGGCGCTGGCGGTCAGCAGAAGGGCGAGGGCGAGGCGGAGGATCATCGGCGGCTCCCTGTGCGATCTGCATGAAGGTAGGCCAGCCGTGGCATTTGCCAAAGTCACATCCGCGCGGGGTGGGTCCCTGGCGACAAGACGACGGGCGCGCTGCCTGTCCGGCGGGCATCCGCCGCGTGGACCTAGCCCGTGTCGGTGCGGCCGCGCCGGTCGCTGCGCAGCGCGGCGTAGAGCACATGGGTGCGCCAGCGCCCGTTGATCTGGAGATAGCTTTGCGCGACGCCCTCGTACTTGAAGCCCGAACGTTCCAGCAACCCGCGTGAGGCGACGTTCTCAGGCAGGCAGGCGGCCTCGAGCCGGCTCAGGTCCATCCGGTTGAAGGCGTGATGCACCACCGCCGCCAGCGCCTCTGCCATGAAGCCCTGGCGGGCGTGGCGCTCGCCGATCCAGTAGCCGAGGGTTCCGGCCTGGGCCGGGCCACGGCGGATGTTGTCCAGCGTGATCGCGCCCAGCAGCGCCTCGTCGCTGCGGCGGAAGAGGAACAGGGGCAGGGCGCTGCCGCTGGAGACCGATCGCGCGGCCCAGTAGACGCGGTTTGTAAAGGCGCGGCGCGACAGGTGATCCTCGGCCCAGCTGGGCTCCCACTGGGTCAGGAAGGGCTCGCTCTCGCGCCGGAGCGAGGTCCAGGGCGTGTAATCCGCATGGATCGGCGGGCGCAGGAACAGCCGGTCGGTGTCCAGCCGGATCTTGCGCCTGCGTCCCAGCATCAGGCCGCCCGGCGGGCCGCCAGTGCGGCGAGGTCGGGCGCCCGTTTCACCGGGCCGTAAAGCGCCAGCGCCGCGGGGCTGGTCACTGCCTGCGCCTCGGCAAAGCGGCGCACGTCCTCGGGTGTGACGGCGTCGATCTTGGCGACGGTCGATTCGATCGGCGGCACCTCTCCCCAGATCTGGAGCATCCGCGCCATGCGCTCGGCCCGGCTCGAGGGGCTTTCGAGCCCCATCAGCAGCCCGGCCTTCATCTGGGCGCGGGCGCGGTCGATCTCGGCCACGCTCATGTCCTCGACGGCGCGCTTCATCTCGTCGATGGTGAGGGTCATCAGGTCGCCGATCTCATCGGCCGAGGTGCCGGCATAGATCGTCGTCATGCCGGTGTCGGCATAGGCGCCGGACTGCGCGAAGATCGTGTAGCACAGGCCGCGCTTTTCACGGATCTCCTGGAACAGCCGCGAGGACATGCCGCCGCCCAGCGCGATGCTGTAGATCTGCCCGGTGTAGTAATCCGCGTGCCGATAGCCCGGACCGTCGAAGGCCAGCGCCACATGCGCCTGTTCCAGCCGCTTTTCATGCCGCGCCTCGCCGCCGGCAAAGCGGGCAGGGTCGGCGCTGCGGCCGGGGCGGCGGATGAGGCCGCCGAAGATCTCCCGCGCCTGGGTCACGATCCGGTCGTGATCCACGTCGCCCGCCGCCGACAGGATCAGCTGGTCGGGTCCGTAATGCTCGGTCACGAAGGTCGCCAGGTCTTCGCGGTCGAATGCGCGGATGCGCGCGGTCTCGCCCAGGATGGTGCGGCCCAGTGCCTGGCCGGGATAGGCCTTTTCCTGCAACCAGTCGAAGATCACGTCGTCGGGTGTGTCCAGCGCCTGGCCGATCTCCTGGAGGATGACATGGCGCTCTGTCTCGATCTCTTTCGGGTCGAAGACCGGGTTCATCAGGATGTCGCCGATCACGTCCAGCGCCAGTTCGGTATCGGCGCCCAGAACCCGGGCGTAATAGGCTGTCACCTCGCGCGAGGTGTAGGCGTTGATATAGCCACCAACGTCCTCGATCGCCTCGGCGATCTGAAGTGCGCTGCGCCGTGCGGTGCCCTTGAACGCCATGTGTTCGAGGAAATGCGCCACGCCGTTCTGTTCGGGGCGCTCGTGGCGACCGCCCGCGCAGACCCAGATGCCGATGGCGGCGGATTGCAGGCCCGGCATGCGTTCGGTCACGATCCGCAGGCCGTTCTCCAGTGTGGCGATCTGCACGGTCACTTTGTGCGACGCTCCTCGATCAGGGTTTCCAGCGCGGAGAGGTCATTGGCGACCCGCGTCACGCGCTCTGGCCGCTCATACAGGTCCGCCATGCGGTTTGGAAGGGGGGGACGGATGCCGCTGGCCTTCTCGACCGCGTCGGGGAACTTGGCCGGGTGGGCGGTGGCCAGCGTCACCATCGGCACGGCCGGGTTGCGCAGGTCCTCGGCCACCTTCACGCCGATGGCGGAATGCGGGCAGAGCAGCTCTCCCATGGTCTTCTGTGCCACGGTGATCGTGGCCAGCGTTTCCTCCTCCGACACGCGGCCCGAGTCGAAATGCTCGCGCAGCGCCTGCAACGCGCCCTGGCTGACGGCAAAGCCGCCCGCCTTGAGTTCTGCCATCAGTTGCGCCACCGCGCCACCGTCGCGGCCATAGGCGTCGAACAGCGCACGCTCGAAGTTGCTGCTGACCTCGATGTCCATCGACGGGCTGATCGAGGGATGCACCTCGGATGTCCGATACTCGCCGCCCGACAGGCAGCGGTGCAGGATGTCGTTCTGGTTCGTCGCCACAACCAACCGGTCGATGGGCAGGCCCATGCGCTTGGCGATGTAGCCGGCGAAGATATCGCCGAAATTGCCGGTGGGCACGGTAAAGCTGACCCTGCGGTCCGGCGCGCCCAGGCTGACGGCGGACGAGAAGTAGTAGACCACCTGCGCCAGAACCCGCGCCCAGTTGATGCTGTTGACGCCCGCCAGCCGCACCCGGTCGCGGAACTCGAAATGGTTGAACATGTCCTTCAGCCGCGCCTGGCAGTCGTCAAAGGTGCCGTCCACCGCCAGCGCGTGCACGTTGGATTCGGTGGGCGTGGTCATCTGGCGGCGCTGCACCTCGGACACCCGGCCATGCGGATACAGGATGAAGACATCGACATTGTCGAGGCCGCGGAACGCCTCGATCGCCGCGCTGCCGGTGTCGCCGCTGGTCGCGCCGACGATGGTAACCCGCTCGCCCCGCCGTCCCAGCGCCTCCTGGAAAAGCTGGCCGATCAGCTGCATGGCGAAGTCCTTGAACGCCAGGGTCGGCCCGTGGAACAGCTCCAGCAGGAAGTGGTTCGGCGCCAGCTGCACCAGCGGCGCCCGGGCGTTGTGGCCAAAGCCGGCATAGGCGCGCGCGATCAGGTCGGCAAACGTCTCGTCGGTAAAGCTGTCGCCCACGAAGGGCCGCATCACGCGGAAGGCGACCTCCTCGTAACTCAGCCCGTTCAGCGCGCGGATGTCGGCGGCGCTCATCTGCGGCACGCTTTCGGGCACATAGAGCCCGCCGTCGCGCGCCAGGCCCGACAGCATCGCGTCTTCGAAGCTCAGGATGGGCGCCTGCCCGCGGGTGGAGATATAGCGCATGTCAGGGGCCTTCCTTCAGGCGCCGCCAGGTCCAGAGCGCGGTCATGAGGAACCAGACCGCGGCCAGCGAGAACCATGTGACGGCGTATTGCAGGTGATCGTTGGGAATGCCCGACGTGTCGACGGGCAGGGGGGTCAGGCCGGGGTCCGGCGGCGTGATGCGTCGCGCGACGACCAGCAGCGGCTCGGTCCCCAATACTTCGGCCATTGCGGCGATGTCGCGGGCATACCAGATGTTCCCATCTTGGTCGTTTTCCGGCGTCGAAGAGTTGCGGTCGTCGGGCCAGTGCAGGTTGCCCTCGACCTCCAGCAGGTCGTCGCGCAGCGGCGCGGTCTTGTCCACAACCGGCACATAGCCGCGGTCCAGCAGCACGCGCCGCCCGTCTTCGGTCTCGAAACCCGAGATCACCCGCCAGCCGGCGCCGCGCTGCTTGACGGAAACCAGCACGAACAGCGCCTCGGCCCCGATACGCCCGCTCAGATCGACCGGCGCATAGCGCTGCTCGTCCGGTGCGACAAGGCTGGGCAGGGGCTGCGGCGCGCCCGCGATGGTGGTCTCGATCTCGGTCAGGATGCCGCGCTTCCACTCCAGCCGCTGCATCTGCCACAGGCCCAGCCAGAGCAGGATCGCGATGCCGGCGAGACCAAGCAAAATGGGGGCGATGGCGCGTGTCACTTCCGTCTCCTGTCCTGCCCCCCGGGTTTAGCCTCTCGGACGGCGGGTGCAATCCCCGGATGGCGCCCGGAACGCGTCGCGGGCTTCTTTGGGCTTCAAATACCTCGGGGGAGCGGGCCGTGGGCCCGCCGGGCAGAGCCCCCAAAGGGAAACGCCCGCCGAAAGGGCGGGCGCTCTGTCCTTGGGCCTGGGGGCTGGTCAGCCGCCCCAGATGTAAACGGCGGCAAACAGGAACAGCCACACCACGTCGACGAAGTGCCAGTACCAGGCAGCCGCCTCGAAGCCGATATGCTTGTCCTGGGTGAAATGGCCTTTCATCAGGCGCAGCAGGCAGACGAACAGGAAGATCGTCCCGATCACCACGTGGGCGCCGTGAAAGCCCGTCGCCATGAAGAAGTTCGCACCATAGATGTTGCCGGCAAAGCCGAAGGCCGCGTGACCGTATTCGTAGACCTGGAACACGGTGAACAGCGCGCCGAGTGCGATGGCCAGGATCAGGCCGCGCTTCATGTCCTCGCGGTTGTTCTCGTGCACCAGCGCATGGTGCGCCCAGGTCGCCGCCGCGCCCGAGCACAGCAGGATCAGCGTGTTGATCAGCGGCAGGTGCCAGGGGTCGAAGGTCTCGATTCCCGCGGGCGGCCAGACGCCATCCACCGCTGGGCTCATACCACCCGGATCCATCGGGTAGAGCGCGTGCTTGAAGAACGACCAGAACCAGGCGAAGAAGAACATCACCTCGGACATGATGAACAGGATGAAGCCGTATTTCAGGCCGATGCTCACCACCGGGGTGTGGTCGCCCACTTGGCTTTCCGCGACAACGTCCGCCCACCAGCCGAACATGACGTAAAGCACACCGACCAGGCCGATGAGAAGCATCCACGGACCGCGGTCGTGGAAGAACAGGACCGCTCCGAAAAGCATGACGAAGCCCGCCACCGCGCCGGCGAAGGGCCAGATGGAGGGGTTCAGGATGTGGTAATCGTGGTTCTTAGCGTGTGCCATCGGTTCCCTCGTTAGGCGTCAGTTCAGGGACGCGCCGGGCGCGTCCTGTTCGGTTGCGAGCGCGGCCTGCGCCTCTTCGGGCAGGTCGATCTCGTGGAAAGTGTAGGAAAGCGTGATGTGCTTTGTGTATTTCGCGTCGCGGTCCGTCACGATGCCCGGATCGACGAAGAAGCTGACCGGCATCAGCACCCGTTCACCCGGCTGCAGCACCTGCTCCTCGAAACAGAAGCACTGGATCTTGGAAAAGAAGGCGCCGGCC
Source organism: Thetidibacter halocola (assembly GCF_018224955.1). Taxonomy (GTDB): domain Bacteria; phylum Pseudomonadota; class Alphaproteobacteria; order Rhodobacterales; family Rhodobacteraceae; genus Thetidibacter; species Thetidibacter halocola. The sequence continues at coordinate 8,435 of NZ_JAGTUU010000011.1, read as the reverse complement.
TCGTAGGGCGTGACGTTGTAACTGGCCGATCCAGCCACGACGCGGTCGGTCGGGTTGTAGGCCTCGTAGAAGGCCAGGCCCTCTTCGCCGATGCGGATCGTCATTTCGTGCTCGACGGGGCGGAAGTCCCACGGCATGCCGCGTTCCTTCGAGGCGTCGAACTTGATCTTGATCGTCTGGTCCAGCACGTCGCCTGCGGCAGTCGCCACGTTGGGCGTGCCGCCAAAGCCGGTGACGCGGCAGAACCAGTCGTAGAACGGTACCGAGGCCCAGGCCAGGCTGCCCATCAGGACGACTGTGCCGGCCGTCTGGAGAACGGTCCTGGTCTTTGCGTCAATTGCCATTGGACACCCCCTGCGTCTGCGGTTGCACCTGGAAGTCGCCACGCTCGATCTTGACGACGGTCAGGCCGAAGATGATCGCGATCAGCGCCCCCAGCACAAGGCCGACGCCCAGATTGCGGCCAAAGCGGCGGCCATGAATCTCATGCTGCCGGTTCAGGCTCATGCGAAGACCCCCAGCCGGTCGATCCCGGCCTCGAGCAGGATCGCGCCGAAATGCGCGAAGAGATAAAGCAGCGACAGCTTGAAGAACTTCTTCTCGACGCGAAAGTTGTCGGCCTCGGACGCGGCCTCGTCACGGCGCCAGATCGCCCAGGCGCCTTTCAGGAACAGCGCGTTCAGCACCACGGCCACGGCCAGGTAGACCGGCCCGCCCACCTGCGTCAGGCCCAGGCCCAGCGCAAAGACCGCCAGCAGCACGGTGTAGACAAGGATATGGGTGCGGGTCGCCCGGCGTCCGTGGGTCACGGTCAGCATCGGGACGGTGGCGTTGTCGTAGTCCATCCGCACGAACAGGGCGAGCGCCCAGAAATGTGGCGGGGTCCACAGGAATGTCAGGCAGAACATCAGCACCGACGCGGTCGAGATGTCGCCGGTCGCGGCAGCCCAGCCGATCATCGGGGGAAAGGCCCCGGCGGCGCCGCCGATCACGATGTTCTGCGGCGTCAGCCGCTTGAGCCACATCGTATAGATCACGACGTAGAAGAAGATGGTGAAGGCCAGCAGCCCGGCGGCGAGCCAGTTGGTCGCCAGCCCCAGGAACACGACCGAAAAGACGGACAGCGTCAGCCCGATGGCCAGCGCCTCGTCCCGCGTCACCTTGCCGGCGGGGATCGGACGTTTCGCCGTGCGGCGCATGACGGCGTCGATGTCGCTGTCATACCACATGTTCAGCGCGCCCGAGGCGCCGCCGCCCACGGCGATGAAGAGGATCGCGCAGAAGCCGACGAAGGGATGCACCGTTTCCGGCGCGGCCAGCAGGCCGACGAAGGCGGTGAAGACGACCAGCGTCATGACACGCGGCTTGAGCAGGGCGAAATAGTCGCCGAATTGCGCTTCCTGCGTCAGTGTCCTGCTGTCGAAGCTGGCGTCGGTCATGGGTCCGTCCGTCGGTCTTTTCTGCAAGGCGGGCGGGGGAACCCCCGCCCTGCCGGTTGGCGCGCCCGGTCATGCCGGGCCGTGCCGGGATCAGTTCGTCAGCACCTCGCGGACGTCGACATAGCCGCCGTCCTCGATCGAGCGCTGGAGCCAGGCCTCATAGGCCGCTTCCGAGACGACCTTGACCGTGATCGGCATGTAGGCATGCGCGATGCCGCAGAGTTCCGAGCACTGGCCGAAATAGACGCCCTCGCGCTCGGCGTTGAACCACAGTTCCGCCAGGCGACCGGGGACTGCATCCTGCTTCACGCCGAAGGCCGGGATGGTCCAGCTGTGGATCACGTCCGCGCCGGTCACCTGCATCACCACGGTCTTGCCCACGGGCACGACCACGGCGGTGTCGGTCGCCAGCAGGAAGTCTTCCTTGGTGTAGCCTGCCTCGACCAGCTGGGCCTCGACCTCGGGGGTCATGCGGTTTTCGCCGCCGGTGGCGGGCGCGCCGATCATGTAGCTGTCATAGGCCAGGTCGGTGCCCACATACTCGTAGCCCCAATACCACTGGTAGCCGGTCACCTTGATGGTGATGTCGCCCTCGGGGATCTCCTGCTGCTTGAACAGCACGGGCAGCGAGAAGGCGCCGATGAACACCAGGATCAGGATCGGTCCGACCGTCCAGGCGATTTCCAGCGGGGTGTTGTGGGTGAAGGATTTCGGCGTCGGGTTGGTGCGCTGGTTGTAACGCACGATCACGAAAGCCAGCAGCGCCGTCACGAACAGCGTGATCGCCGTGATGATGACGAGGATCATGCCATCCAGCCACTGCAGGTCCCGTGCCAGTTCGGTTGCGGCGGGCTGGAACCCGGTCATGCCGTCATGGGGCCGGCCCACGACGTCGAGGCCCTGCGCCATCGCCGGCGCGGCGATCATGGCGGCGCCCAGGCTTGAAAGGATCGTCTTGATGCTCATGTCACTTCCTGATCGTTTTCGTCTTGTGTCGTGCCGCGCCGCGGGGCGGGCCTGCGGTCTAGGGACATGCTTGCGCCGACTGCGCAACCCCTCCCATTGCGTATCGTCTGCTAGAAATCATATTCTGCTCCGACGATAAAGAACTCGCCTTGCGGCAAACCGCCGCTTTTCTTGATCTGGATCAACCCCGAGGACACGCATGGCCGACGCCCCCTTCGCCCCGTTCGACACGCATCTGGACCGTGATCGCGCCGCTCAGCTGCTGAAACAGGCGCTTTCCGGCGCCGAGGACGGCGAGTTGTTTCTCGAACGCCGCCGGTCCGAGGTGCTGGTCTTCGACGACGGGCGCATCAAGACCGCGAGCTACGACGCCGCCGAGGGATTCGGCCTGCGCGCCGTCAAGGGAGAGGTGGCCGGCTATGCGCATTCCACCGAGATCAGCGAATCCGCGCTGAAGCGCGCCTCGGACACGGCGCGGCTGGCGGTGGGCGACGGCGGCGGGGTGATGGCGCCGCCACCGGCGGGCACCAACACGCGGCTCTACACCGATGCCGACCCGATCGCCGGGGCGAGCTTTCCGGTCAAGGTTGAGACGCTGCGCGAGATCGACGCCTTTGCCCGCGACCTCGACCCGCGTGTGGTGCAGGTGACGGCGACCATCGCCGCCTCGCTGCAGGAGGTCGCGATCCTGCGGCCCGAGGGCGGGCTGGTGACGGATGTGCGCCCGATGACGCGGGTCAACGTCTCGGTCATCGTCGAACAGGACGGCCGGCGCGAGACCGGCACGGCGGGCGGCGGTGGGCGTGTCGGCCTCGACGGGCTGCTGGACCCCGCCGACTGGCAGGCCAAGGCGCGCGAGGCGCTGCGCATCGCCCTGGTCAACCTGCGCGCCGAACCGGCGCCGGCGGGCGTGATGGACATCGTGCTGGGGCCGGGCTGGCCCGGCATCCTGCTGCACGAGGCGATCGGCCACGGGCTCGAGGGCGATTTCAATCGCAAGGGCAGTTCCGCCTTTGCCGGGCTGATGGGCCAGCGCGTGGCGGCACCCGGCGTGACGGTGCTGGACGACGGCACCATCCTGGACCGTCGCGGCAGCATCACCGTGGATGACGAAGGCACGCCCAGCGGCAAGAACGTTCTGATCGAGGATGGCGTGCTGGTGGGCTACATGCAGGACCGGCAGAATGCCCGGCTGATGGGCGTCGCGCCCACCGGCAACGGACGGCGCGAATCCTACGCGCACATCCCGATGCCGCGCATGACCAACACCTACATGCTGGGCGGAGAGGCCGATCCCCAGGACATCGTCGGCGACCTCAAGGACGGCATCTGGGCGGTGGGGTTCGGCGGTGGGCAGGTGGATATCACCAACGGCAAGTTCGTGTTCAGCTGCACCGAGGCCTACCGCGTGAAGGACGGCAAGGTGGGCGCGCCGGTCAAGGGCGCGACCCTGATCGGCGACGGGGCGACGGCGCTGCTCAATATCCGGGCGCTGGGCAACGACATGGCGCTGGACCCCGGCATGGGCAATTGCGGCAAGGCCGGGCAATGGGTGCCGGTGGGTGTCGGCCAGCCGACGGTGATGATCGGCGGACTGACGGTCGGCGGCGCGGTGACCTGAGCCGCCCACTGCCTCTCGCGCCGATCCTGCGCTGGCCACGCTGCGCAGGATTCGGGCAGTTGAGCGATATCTGGGCATTTCGCGTCTTGCGAGAGCCGGGCGCCGCGGCGCCAAGCCAAGTTTTTCGCGGACCAGGCGTTTTTCGTCGAATTGGAGCGTCGCGGTTTACCGCTGGTTAACCACTGTCGCGCTACCCATGATCCTGCAAGACGACGGGGCCAGGATGACGGAACACAGCTACTCTTCCACTCACCCCCCACTCCCACCCACCACGGAAGATGACCGTGTGTCCTGGCTTCGTCTCTTGCGCTCGCGCCGCGTGGGGCCCACCACCTTCTGGCGCCTGATTTCCGAACATGGTTCCGCCGGGGCCGCGCTGGACGCGCTGCCCGAGGTCGCCCGCGCCGCCGGGGTCGACCGCTACGAGGCCTGTCCCATTGGCGTCGTCCTGGCCGAGATGAAGGCCGCGCGCGCCTGCGGTGCCCGCCTGGTCTGCGCGGGCGAGGCCGATTACCCCGCATTGCTTCTGGACCTGCCCGACGCGCCTCCGGCGCTTTGGGTGACGGGCGATCACGCCATCCTGCGCCGGCCCATGGTCGCGCTGGTCGGTGCGCGCAACGCCTCGTCGCTGGGCCTGCGCATGGCGCGGTCTCTGGCGGTCGGGCTGGGGCAGGCGGGAATCGTCGTCGTCTCGGGGCTGGCGCGCGGGATCGACGCTGCGGCCCATCACGCCGCGCTGGAAACCGGCACCGTCGCCGTCATGGCAGGCGGGGTCGACGTGCTCTATCCGTCGGAAAACACCCAACTCGGCGAGGATATCGCCAGTTCAGGCGGCGCGCGGATCAGCGAGCAGCCCGTTGGCATGCAACCGGTCGCGCGGCATTTCCCGACCCGCAATCGCATCGTCTCGGGCCTCGCACGCGCTGTCGTGGTGGTCGAGGCGGCGGGAAAATCGGGCTCTCTCATCACCGCGCGCGGCGCGCTCGACCAGGGGCGCGAGGTGCTGGCGGTGCCCGGCCACCCGTTCGACGCGCGCGCCGCAGGCTGCAACATGCTGATCCGCGACGGCGCGCGCCTGGTGCGTGACGCGGCTGACGTACTCGAGGCGCTGGGCCCGCTGGCGGAGCCCGTGCAGCCAGACCTGCCTTTCGCCGCGCCCGTCATCGCAGATCCGCCGCCCGAACGCCGCAGCCTGCGCGAGACCGCCGTCCTGCATGGCGAGATCCTGGCGCGGCTGGGCCCCTCGCCGCTGGCCGAGGATCAGCTGATCCGCGACCTCGGCGGCTTTCCGGCGCAGGTGGCACCGGTGCTGACCGACCTGGAAATGGACGGCCGCATCCGCCGCCAGCCCGGCGGCCTGCTGTCGCTGGTCGACCCGCGCTGAGCGACCGTGTCGCGGGGCCTCGCCGCCACCCGCAATTGACAAATCCCCCTTGCACCCCACATGCCTGAACGCCATACGCGGGCCGGAGCGGTCCGCAAAATCCGTTGACCCGACCATTCAAGAGGTGAAGCGCCCGATGCCCGTCGTCGTCGTCGAATCCCCGGCCAAGGCCAAGACAATCAACAAGTATCTGGGATCCGACTACACGGTTCTGGCGTCTTACGGCCATGTGCGCGACCTGCCGGCCAAGGACGGTTCCGTCGATACCGAGCATGAGTTCGACATGACGTGGGAGGTCTCTCCCGATTCGCGGAAACATGTGGCGGCCATCGCCGAGGCGCTGAAGACGGACAACGCGCTGATCCTCGCGACCGACCCCGACCGCGAGGGCGAGGCGATCAGCTGGCACCTGAAGGAGGCGCTGACCAAGCGGCGCTCGATCAAGGCGACCACCGACGTCAAGCGCGTCACCTTCAACGCCATCACCAAGGCCGCCGTCACCGAGGCGATGAAGAACCCGCGCGAGATCGACGCGCCGCTGGTCGAAGCCTATCTCGCCCGCCGGGCGCTGGACTACCTCGTCGGTTTCAACTTGTCGCCGGTTCTGTGGCGCAAACTACCCGGCGCGCGCAGCGCGGGCCGCGTGCAATCGGTCTGCCTGCGCCTCGTGGTCGAGCGCGAGATGGAGATCGAGGCATTCAGGGCGCGCGAATACTGGCAGGTCAAGGCGGTCTTCCAGACGCCCCGCGGCCAGACCTTTGATGCGCGCCTCGTCACGCTGGCCGGCAAGAAGCTGGACAAGTTCGATCTGGCCAACGCCACGCAGGCCGAGATGGCGGTGCAGGCGGTCGGCTCGCGCGCGATGACCGTCCGCTCGGTCGAGGCCAAGCCAAGCACGCGCAACCCCTCGGCCCCGTTCATGACCTCGACCCTCCAGCAGGAGGCGAGCCGCAAGTTCGGCATGGGCGCGAAACAGTGCATGAACGCCGCGCAGCGCCTGTACGAGGCCGGCCACATCACCTACATGCGGACCGACGGCATCGACATGGCGCCAGAGGCTGTGACCGCCTGCCGCGCCGCGATTAAGGACCGTTACGGCGCGAAATACGTCCCCGACAGCCCGCGCCTCTACAAGAACAAGGCCAAGAACGCGCAGGAAGCCCACGAATGCATCCGCCCGACCGAGATGAAAGCGGATGTCGAAAGCCTGCGCCTGACTGAGGCCGACCAGCGCAAGCTGTATGACCTGATCTGGAAGCGGACGCTGGCCTGCCAGATGGAGGCAGCGCGCCTCGAACGCACCACGGTCGAGATCGGCAGCGACGACGGCCAGGTCGGCCTGCGTGCGACCGGGCAGGTCGTGACCTTCGACGGCTTCCTCAAGGTCTACGAAGAGGGACGCGACGAGCCGCTCGAAGACGACGACAAGCGTCTGCCCCAGATCATGCAGGGCGAAAAGGCCGTCTTTGCGCCCGGTTCTCTGAACGACGCCTTCGACAAGGCCGCCGAAAAGACCGACGACGTGGTCGAGACCGCCGCCAAGGGCATTCGCCGCCACGCGGCGGCGCTGCTGTCGGAAAACGGCGCCGTTCTGGGCACGCAAAGCTTCACCCAGCCGCCTCCGCGCTACACCGAGGCGACGCTTGTCAAGAAGATGGAAGAACTGGGCATCGGGCGCCCGTCGACCTATGCCAGCGTGCTGACCACGATCCAGGACCGCGACTATGTCCGCAAGGAGCAGGGCCGCCTGATCCCCGAGGACAAGGGCCGGATCGTCACCATCTTCCTGCTCAACTTTTTCAAGCGCTATGTCGAATACGACTTCACCGCCGAGCTGGAAAACGAGCTCGACGAGGTCAGCGCCGGCGCGATGGACTACAAGGCGCTGCTGGGCAAGTTCTGGCGCGACTTCTCTGCCGCCATCGCCGAGACGTCGGAATTGCGCATCGCCGAGGTGCTGACCGTTTTGGACGAGGCGCTTGCGCCCCAGCTTTATCCGCCGCGCGAGGACGGCTCCGACCCGCGCATCTGCCCGAAATGCGGGCAGGGGCGGCTGCATCTGAAGACCTCGCGCACCGGCGGCTTCGTGGGTTGCGGCAACTATCCCGAATGCACCTATACCCGCCCCATCGCTGGCGAGGGGGCCGAGGGCGACGAGCGCCTGCTGGGCCATGACAATGGCGACGAGATCTGGCTGAAGGACGGCCGTTTCGGGCCTTATGTCCAGCGTGGTGAGCCCACGCCGGAAAACAAGAAGCCGCCGCGCTCGTCCCTGCCCAAGGGCTGGGATAAGGACGCGATGACGCTGGAAAAGGCGCTGACCCTGCTCAGCCTGCCGCGCGTCGTGGGCATGCACCCCGAGGGCGGTGAGGTCACGTCGAATTTCGGCCGCTTCGGCCCCTACATCGCGCACCAGCTGCCGGACGAGGCCAAGCCCGTCTACGCCAACCTGCGCGACCCGGCCGACGTGTTCGAGATCGGCATGAACCGCGCGGTCGAGATGCTGGCCGAAAAGCGCGCAAATCCCGGTGGGCGCGCCCGTGGTGCGGCGGTGAAACCCCTGCGCGAACTGGGCGAGCATCCCGAGGGCGGCGGCGCCGTAAACGTGATGGAAGGGCGCTATGGCCCATACATCAAGTGGGAAAAGGTCAACGCGACCCTGCCCAAGGACGTCAAGCCCGAGGATGTGACCATGGCCATGGCCGTGGCGCTGATCTCGGAAAAGGCGGGCAAGGGCGGCAAGAAGAAGGCCGCGGCCAAGAGCAGCGCGAAAAAGACCGCCGCCAAGAAGAAGGCCTGATCGCCCGATCGGGCGCCGCGCATTGACTCTACGCTGCGCGGCGGCGAAAACCCCTGTCATCGAAACGGGGAGTTTTCCATGAAAAAGGTCTACGGCAGTGCTGCCGAGGCGCTGGAGGGTGTGCTGCATGACGGCATGCTGATCGCGTCTGGTGGCTTCGGTCTTTGCGGCATTCCGGAACTTCTGATCCAGGCGATCGTCGACAGCGGTGTGAAGAACCTGACG
>NZ_JAGTUU010000010.1 GCF_018224955.1 Thetidibacter halocola | reverse complement strand
GCTTCCTGCTCCCGTAGGATGCCGATGATCTGTTCCTCAGTGAACTTCAATCTCTTCATGGTCCGGTCCTCTTCGTGGGCCAGACTCTAGCATCAGATGGAGGAGTTATCGGGGGTCAGAGCACGACCGATAGGCCAAAAAAAAACCCGCCGAAGCGGGGTCAGATACCTTAGGTTGTCGCGTCTCAGGCAATCAACAGTTCTTCCTTTGTCTTGCCTGCTTCCAACGCCTCTTTGAACCAGTTCGGCGCGCGTCCCTTGCCCGTCCAAGTGTTCATGGGATCGTTCGGATCGATGTATTTCGGCGCGCTCTTTGTGCCGGTGTCGCGGCGCTTCTTCGTCGTCGAAACGGTGCCAACGAGTTCGTCGACCGTAAGTCCCGCTTCCTTAGCGAGTTCGTGAATACGCTTCATCGCCTCGGCGCGCTTTTCCTCTTTGAGTTCCGTCATGCGTTTTTGAACATCGTTTGCGAGTGCGCCAAGTTCATCCATGTTCAGTTTGCTCAGATCGATCTTTGCCATTTCAGTCTCCATTGTTTCTGTGAGACCGAATGTAAAAAGTCTGGCCCATTAAGCAACCACAAAAGAGCCGTCATTCTTCGTCTTCTTCGCTTTTTTCTCTTTTCTTCGTTCGATACTCGTCCATCGAATGTATCTGTAAGTTCTCAATCAGGTCGTCCGAAAGTTCCATGTTCTTGAGATAGAACCGCTGCAACATCGCCACAGACGTTCCCGCGTTCTTTGCCAGACTGTGTATGTTTACCAGACCTTTAGACGAACGAAGACGCGCTTGGAGTGCGTAGTGTCTGAACGAGTAGGGGGTTCTAGGCTGACCATACTGATCCAACTTTAAGCCACATGTCTCTGCGGTGTGATTGAACACATGGCCCGTTCGTTTGACCAAATTCGATCTGTCTTTGATCTGCGGAAAGAACACGAAATCTTCCGATGATGCGTCAGGATACAACAGTTGTTGTGAGGTGTAGAGAACGACCGCCAACGGCATCGACACCGCGACACGCGCCCCAGTCTTACCTTTGATATACAGTCGCAAGTGATTGTTCGGCGTCTCGTGTAGTTCCACGTTCTTGTGCCGCAACCCATAGAGTTCCGATTCAGTCGGTCGCAGAAACGTATGAACCATAAACTGTAACATGCGCACAAACTCAGGTGTAACCACCGTGCCTTCTGCGGTCTCTCTATCTCGTCCTTGTTGTTTGATCGTCGTGATAAACTTCTTGTATTCGGCGTCCGAGAACGAAGGTCGCGGTTTGTCTTTGAGTTCGAGTTTCGGCACGGCGGGCACAGACGTTATCAAACCGTCTTCCATCGCCAAGTGCAGCACCTGACGCGCCATCAAGATTTGCTTCTGTTTGGTGCCGTTCGCGAGAGGTTTGTCCCGTCGTTTGTCTAGATGAATGAGATATTCGCGAAAGTGGCCTGTGTTGATCGCTCGAACGTCCCAGTTGCCGAAATATGCAACCAGACCGTCTTCTGGACGGTGAAGGATCTTGTTCCGATCTTTGATCGTGTTTGCCTTACCTTCCAAGACCGCTTGGTCATACAACATCTTGGCATAGTGTTCGAACGAATGTTCTTTCTTGAGTTCTGGCTGCGCGATGGCACCAGATTTCAACTCAGTTAGAAACTCCCACGCCTCTTGTTCCGCCTTGACGCGAGACGTCTCCTCGGTTGATCGGAAGTGATACTTTTTCGTCTTCGTATCGTAGGCACGGGCATACCAGAACGGCGAACGCCCGCGTTTGAAGATGCTCAGACCGCGCTTCAGACGACGCAAGTCTGTGTAAGATTCTTTGCTCGTAACAGTCACACCGGACCTCTTCCGAAGTGTAAAACTGTGTAAAGGTTTCGAACATGGTTTGGGAAAGTCAACCAGCGTTGAGAAAACCGTTTGTTTTCAGGTGGTTGAGTGGTGGGCGACCCTGGAATCGAACCAGGCGTGCGTCTCCGCGAGGGAGTTACAGTCCCCTGCCACACCTTGCGGCCTGTCGCCCACCGGACCGGATAGACCCGGCGTGAGCGCGGGATTACCGCCGCCCGAAACCGGCGTCAACAGGAAATTCCCTTGCATGCGGGCGGTCGTGCGGGCAAGCAACCGGGCATCGGAACGGGGGATGCGGCATGGCGATGAAACCGAAATGGGTGGTCGAGAAGGAACAGGCGAAAAAGGCCGCGGCCAGCGAGACCGTCTGGCTGTTCGGCCTGCACGCGGTGCGCGATGCGCTGCTCAATCCCCGGCGCGACCGCGTGCGCCTGGTCCTGACGCCCAACGCCGCCGACAAGCTGGCCGATGCCGTCGCCACCAGCGGCATGACCCCGGAGATCAGCGATCCGCGCAAGTTCGCCGCCCCCCTCGATCCGCAATCGGTGCACCAGGGCGCCGCGCTGGAGGTCAGGCCGCTGGATTGGGGCTCGCTCGAGGATGTGGCGATGGCCGAGGGCACGGGCCCCGCGCGGCTCGTCCTGCTGGACCGGGTCAGCGATCCGCATAACGTGGGCGCGATCCTGCGCTCGGCCGAGGTCTTCGGCGCGCGGGCGGTGATCGGCACCCGCCACCATTCCGCGCCCGAAACCGGCGCGCTGGCCAAGACCGCCTCGGGCGCGCTGGAACGCCAGCCGTATCTGCGTGTGACGAATCTCGCCGAGGCGATCCGTGACCTGCAGGAGATGGGGGTCCTGGTGCTGGGTCTCGACGGCGAGGCCGAGCACACCGTCGAACAGGCGCTGGAGGGCCGCCGCGACCACGCGGTGGCGCTGGTGCTGGGGGCCGAGGGGCCGGGCCTGCGCAAAAAGACGCGCGAGACGGTGGACGCGCTGGTGCGCATCCCCTTCGCCGGCGGGTTCGGGTCGCTGAACGTGTCCAACGCGGCGGCGGTCGCGCTTTACGCCAGCCTGCCACGTTGACCCGGGCGGGCCGGGTGCCTACCTGCCCCAGACAGGAGAGACCCATGCCCCAGCCCAAGATCGCCACATGCAGCTATTGTGGCACCCGCGCCGCGCTGATCCTCGACCGGGGGCGGCATGAACTGGCCTGCGCCAGTTGCGGCGCGCCGCTGCACGACCTCAAGATGCTGAAGACCGAGGCGGTCGACCATGCGCCGCACCGCCCGAAACCGGGCCGCGGCCCCCGGCCCGGCGGGCCCGAAGCAGCGATGGCGCCCTGGATGGCGAGCCCCGAGGGCCGCAAGGTGAAGAAGAAAAAGAAGCGCAAGGGACTGGCCGCGCGCTTTTTCGACGAAGCCTTCGACGCCATCGAGGACCTGTTCGACTGACGCCCATGCCCTTGCGGCGCAACGCGGGAAGCCTCTGGCCTTCGCGCGGGGCTTGGCGTATCTGCGACGCAAGCGAAGGAGGCCCCATGACGGATTTCGAGACCCCCGGCCCGGTCGAGGAAAACTGGCGCGACGCGATCTCTTCGGTCGAGGAGATCATCGAGGACGCGCGCAACGGTCGGATGTTCGTCCTGGTCGACCACGAGGACCGTGAGAACGAGGGCGACCTGGTGATTCCCGCGCAATGGGCGACGCCGGACGCGGTGAACTTCATGGCGCTCTACGGGCGCGGGTTGATCTGCCTGGCGATGACGTCCCGCCGGATCGACGCGTTGGGCCTGCAATTGATGTCGACCAACAATTCCTCGCGGCACGAGACGGCGTTTACCGTCTCGATCGAGGCGCGCGAAGGTGTGACCACCGGCATTTCGGCGGCCGACCGGGCGCGCACGATCCAGGTGGCGATCGACTCGGGCAAGGGCGCGCAGGACATCGCGACGCCGGGGCACGTGTTCCCGCTGCGGGCTCGGGATGGCGGCGTGCTGGTGCGCGCCGGTCACACCGAGGCCGCGGTCGACGTGGCGCGGCTGGCTGGGCTGAACCCCGCCGGCGTGATCTGCGAGATCATGAACGAGGACGGCACGATGGCGCGCCTGCCCGAGTTGGTGGGTTTCGCCCAGCGTCATGGTCTCAAGATCGGCACGATCAGCGACCTGATCGCCTATCGCCGCCGCAACGACAACCTGGTGCGCGTCCGCAAGGAAGAGACGATCCGCAGCGAGTTCGGCGGCGACTGGACGATGCGGATCTACACCGACCAGACCCATGGCGACGAGCATATCGCGCTGGTCAAGGGCGACGTGTCCGGCCCCGAGCCGGTACTGGTGCGGATGCATGCGCTGGACCCGATGCTGGACATCGTCGGCACCGGCCCAAAGGGCCGCGCGCATGAATTCCAGCACGCGATGCAGGCGGTGGCCGCCGAGGGGCGTGGCGTGGTCGTTCTGTTGCGCGACACGTCGATGAAGCTGGACGTGCATGACGAGGTTTCGCCCAAGACGCTGCGGCAATATGGGCTTGGGGCGCAGATCCTGTCCTCGCTGGGCCTGTCGCGGCTTGTCCTGCTGACCAACTCTCCCACGCCCAAGGTGGTCGGTCTCGACGCCTACGGGCTCGAGATCGTCGGAACCCGCAAGATATCGGAGCTTGGCTGATGGCATCGAACACCGAACACTACACGCTGGCACATGCGCAGTTCGACAAGCCGGTGAAGATCCTGATCGTGGTCGCACCCTATTACAAGGACATCGCCGACCAACTGGTGGCCGGCGCCAAGGACGAGATCGAGGCCTGTGGCGGCACCTGGGAGATCGTCGAGGTGCCGGGCGCGCTTGAGGTGCCCACCGCGATCGGCATCGCCGGGCGGATGAGCAATTACGACGGCTACGTGGCGCTTGGTTGCGTGATCCGGGGCGAGACCACGCATTACGAGACGGTCTGCAACGACAGTTCGCGCGGGCTGACGCTGCTGGGGCTCCAGGGGCTGTGCATCGGTAACGGCATCCTGACAGTGGAAAACCATGAACAGGCGCGGGTGCGGGCCGAGATGACCGGCCAGAACAAGGGCGGTGGTGCCGCGGCGGCCGCGCTGCACCTGGTGGCGCTGTCGCGCAGATGGGGCGGCGGCCGCAAGGGCGTCGGCTTTGTCCCCGCGCGTGACGAATACCGCGTGGCCAGCAAGACGGATACCGCATGATGCGCAAGCGTGAACCCAGCGCGGCGACGCTCAAGGCCCGCCAGATGAAAAGCGCGGCACGGCTATACGCCGTGCAGGCACTGTTCCAGATGGAGGCCTCGGGCCAGCCGCTGGACAAGGTGCGGCGGGAATTCCTCGACCACCGTTTCGGCGCCGAGATCGACGAGGGCGAGGCGATGGTCGATGGCGATATCGACCATTTCTCGGCCGTGATGGAGCAGGCGGTCAGCTGGCAGGCAAGGATCGACCAGATGACCGACCGCGCGCTGGTCGAGAAATGGCCGATCGCGCGCATCGATCCGGTGCTGCGCGCGCTGTTCCGTGCCGCCGGCGCCGAACTGGTGGCGATGGATACGCCGCCCAAGGTGGTGATCGTGGAATTCTGCGACGTGGCCCGCGCCTTCTTTCCTGAAGGCAAGGAGGCCTCCTTCGTCAACGCGGTGCTCGATCACATGGCGCGCGAGGCGAAACCCGAGGCGTTCTGACGCGGCGGCGGGGTTCAACCTGCCCAACCCCTTGCATCGCGGGGTCAACGTCATATTTCCTGCATGGAATGTCAGGAGTTGCGCCATGCCCAGGTTGATCCGTCTCTACATCGTCCAGGTGATGGTGGGCTTCGGCCTGTCGGCAATCTTCGTCGCGGCGCTGCTGTGGTTCGACGTGGCGCGGCTGTGGTCGCTTGTCATCAACAACGATGCGGGGCCGCTGGCGGTCTTCCTGCTGTGGCTGTTTAACGGGATCGTCTTTGCCGGCGTGCAGTTCGGCATCGCGATCATGCGGATGGGGCGGGACGAGGACGGTTCAGGCGGCAAGCGTGATGCGCTGCCGCTGGTGCCCGCGCCGGCGGCGGCCGAGGCCGGAGTGCCGAGGGACGCGCTGCGCCGCCGCTGATCCGGGCGCTGGACGCAATGCCGCGGGATGCTCCCTGAAACGGGGCCAGTTTCCGCGCGGCCGCGCCATGCCCCGATTGATCCGCCTCGACATCCATCAAGGCTGCATCGGGTTCGTCGTGCCGGCGGTCTTCGTTGGGCCGCTCTTGTGGCTGCACTATATCCAGCTGTGGCAAATGGTGAGGCATACTGCGGCTGGACGCTTTACGGCTATCCTGCTCTAGCGCATTTCGGGGTCATCCTGTCCGGGGCCCAGTTCTGGCCGAGGAATGTGCCCGCGTGACACGAGTCTATCCGCGCCGATTTCGGATGATCGCGATTCCGGGGGAATGGGCGGCGGGAACCACCAGACAACCGTATGGGTGAACGCATTCCCGAGGACCTGTTCATACAGGTGGGCGCCAGGTAGTCAGGCCACGGCCAGACCAGAGCCAGCTCCCTCGGATTTGCTTAAGGCCACCGGAATGTACCCGTCTTACGAGAAGGGCAGAACCCGCCTGCGGTGGAGATATGCCTGTGGCGGGGGCGCGGCAAGGGGGCGTCGGGGTTTCTTTTTCGGGCGGGGGGGGCTCCCGTGCCATGAGACCCCCAAGGAATTTTTCGGTCCAAGAAAACCGGTGTCAGCCCTCGGGGAGAAAGCCGTAGCGGCGCAGTTCCTCCGGCAGAAGGATATAGATCTCGTCGGCGGGGGTGGAGAGGGCGTGGGACATGACCATCGGGTCGATACCCATGTCGTCGAGATAGACCATCACCTCGCCCTGGCCGCGCTGGATGTCCTCCACGGCGAGGAAGGCAGGCAGGAAGGTGTTTTCGCCGAAACTATGCTGGTGCACACCAATGGCGGCGTCGGAGTCGATCTGGCGGGGCGTGCCGCCGGCGAGGATGTAGGGGCAGGCCGACAGGCAGATCTCGCCCGCCAGGACGGTCGTGCCGATGCCGCGGTCGCGCAGGAAGCGGCCAAGGATCAGCGCCTCGTGCACCGCGCCGCCGGGGGATTGCAGGATCAGGGTCTCGGGGGCCTGTCCGCCGATCTGCGTAATGATGCGTCCGGCATCGCCGGGGGCGATCGTCCCCTCCAGCCGCCATTGGCCGTCTTCCTGCGTCAGGGTCAGGCGGTCGGGCAACTCTCCGGCGTCACGCAGGGGCTGGACGGCGGGACGGTCGCGCTCTGGCGTGTAGAGGCGGCGCTGGTCGCCGGGGCGCACCGGTTCTGTCAGGCGCGGCGCGTCCGGTGCCGAGAAGGGCAGGCGCGGGGCCGCAAGGTTGATGTCGGCGATGACGAGGAATGCGCCGATCCCCAGCTGGAAGATCAGCACCGCGGCCATGACCCGGGCGATGCTGCCGGCCTTCATGCGGACTTGCCCTTGAAGCCAGTGACCGAGGCCGCGTCGGCCTGTGGCGACTCGGGCGGTTTCGGCTGCATCGGGCGGGCGCGCTCGATCTCATCGAAGGCGGCCATCGCGGCGCGCAGCTCGGCCAGGGTCAGCGTATCCTCGACGCCCGCACCCTCGCGGCCCTGGCGGATGGCGGATTGCGTCACGGCGAGGATGAAGACCAGCACGCCGGGCAGCAGGTCGATGGCGATGGCACCGGCCCAACTGGGCACGAAGTTGCGGGCATAGAGGATGACCGCGTCGGCGGAGGAGAGCGGCGTGTAATTGACCTCGGGGGCCGGGGCCATGTCCTGCACCGCCTGGGCGGCGCGTTCCAGCGTGGTGGCGCGGGTGGCCAGCACCGCCAGCACCGAGTCGATGGTGATGGACTGGTTGGCGCGGCTTTCCTCGGTGCTGGCATCGAGTTCCGGCAGCACGACCGAGGCAGACAGGTCTTGCGCGGCGCGTTCGACCAGCGTGCCGACCGAGAGTTGCCGCAGCCGGGTGATAAGGCCCTGGAGGCGGACGGCGGCCTCGGAGAACTCGACCGAGCGGGCCTCGACATTGCCGGGCTCGACCGTCAGCGCGCGCATCCGCGACAGGATGGCGTTGCCCTCGGCAAAGGCCTGTTCGACCAGCGGGGTCTGGGTTGCGATCTGGGATTCGAGCGCCGTCAGCTCCTCGGATTTCTGCCGCAGCACGCGGAACACCGCGCCCCGGCCCGCCAGGCCCGACAGGCCGCCCTCGGCTTCCTGCGCGGCGAGATCCTCGAAGCTCTGGCGGACGCGGGCCACGTCGCGTTCCAGCGCCTGGCCCGACAGCGCGACCTCGTGGGCGCGTTCCAGGCTGGTCTGGTAGCGTTGCACGGTCTCGGCCAGGTGCTGTTCCACCGCCGCCGAGCCAGCCAGCGCGGCGGCGTTCAGCCACGACGACATGGCAACGATGGCGAGGCTGCCCAGCCCCATCGCCGCCAGCAGCCCGGTGCGGGCGCGGGCGGTGCGCACGGCGGGAAACAGCCGCATCATGTAGGACCAGAAGACGAAAATGCCCACCGACACGGCGACCGAATAGGCGATGGCGGCAAACACCGACATGGCGCCATTTTCATCCAGAAGCGAGGAGACACCCAGATAGGTGTAGATGCCCGAGGCCACCGCGAGAACGCCCAGCGCCGTGCCGGAGAAGGTTTCCAGCCAGTGCACATGGGCTTCGAGTTCGCGGGCGGCGCGAACACCGCGGGCTTCGGCCCGGGTCAGGTGGGAGTCGGTCATGGATGCGCGTCCTTTGTCACTTGGTCCAAGGTAGGGGCTGAACCCAGCGCCGAGAAGGTGGCTTGCGCTTTGTTTACGTTTCGTTCACAATTTGGTCTATGCGAGACGAGATGCAACCCGGTCAGCTTCTGGCGCGTGGCGTTTGCCGCCACCTGGCGGCGCATGGGTTCGCCGTGGTCGAGGAATTCGTGCCCGAACGCGGCAAGCGGGTCGATGTCATGGCGCTGGGGCCCAAGGGTGCGCTTTGGGTGGTCGAGTGCAAGTCGAGCCGCGCCGATTTCCGCTCGGATGGCAAGTGGCCGGGATATCTGGAATGGTGCGACCGCTATTTCTGGGCTGTGGATCAGGATTTCCCGACCGCGCTCTTGCCCGACGAGACCGGGCTGATCGTGGCCGATGCCTATGACGCGGAAATCCTGCGCATGGGGCCGGAGGTGAAACTGGCGGGCGCGCGGCGCAACGCGGTGATCCGCAAGTTCGCCTTGCACGCGGCGCGGCGTCTGCACGGGTTGCGCGACCCCGAGGCGCGGCTGGGCTGAGGGACGGCCGCCGGCGCCAATGCACCGGCGGCACGCAGGGCGGCCTAGAGTTCGGCCAGGTCCCGTTCCAGATCCTTGATCTCGGCGCCGCCGGCCATCAGGCGGCGGATATCCTCGCCCTCGAGTTCCTTGTGGGTGCCCGCACCGATCACCTGCCCCAGCGCGAGGAAGGTGAAGCGGTCGGCGACCAGCTTGGAGTGGATCTCGTTGTGGGTGATGAAGATGATCGCGATGTCGCCGCGGGCGCGGACGCGCATCATCGTCTTCAGCACTTCCATCTGCTGCTTCTGACCCAGGGCCGAGGTGGGTTCGTCCAGGATCAGCACCTTGGCGCCGAAATAGATCGCCCGCGCAATGGCCAGCGTCTGCCGCTGGCCGCCCGACATGGTGCCCACCGCCTGCTGCGGATCGGAGATATCGATCCCGATCTTCAGCATCTCGTCATGGGTGATGCGGTCCATCTCGTCCATCTTGAGCAGGCCGAAGGGGCGCGGCCCCGACGTCAGTTCCCGGCCCATGAAGAAGTTGCGCGTGACGCTCATCAGCGGGTTCACGGCGAGGTCCTGGTAGACCGTGCCGATGCCTGCGTTCGACGCGTCGCGGGGCGAGCGGAAGTTGACCGGCTTGCCCTCGATATGGATCTGCCCCGAGGTCGGGGCGTGAACGCCCGACAGGACCTTGATCAGCGTCGACTTGCCCGCGCCGTTGTCGCCCAGCAGCGCGTGCACCTCTCCCGGGTAGACATCCAGGCTGACCCCGTTCAGCGCCGTGAACGGGCCGAACTTCTTCACGATGCTCTCGACCTTGAGATACGGTTGCTTGGCCATGGCTCAGATCCCCCCGGTGATGCGCTTGCGGATGCGTTCGTTGGCAAAGACGGCGGCCAGAAGCACCACGCCGACGAAGACACGATACCACGACCCGTCGATCCACGGGATGTAGAACACCGCGTTGGCCACGAGCCCGAATGTGACGGCGCCGAACACCACCCCGATGACCGAACCGAAGCCCCCCGTCATCAGCGTGCCGCCTACGACCGCGATGGCGATGGCCTCGAGTTCCTTGAGGTTGCCCTTGGCGGCGTCGGCGGTGTTGGTGTCGAAGACCTGGCAGGCGGCAAAGATCGTGGCGCAGAAGGCGGTGAACATGAACAGGCCGATCTTGACCTTGTTCACCGGCACGCCGTTCGCGCGGGCGCTTTCCTTGTTGTCGCCGGTGGCGAAGATCCAGTTGCCCATCTGCGTGCGGTTCAGCACGATATAGGCCAGCAGGACGATCAGGATCCACCAGACAACGCGGACATCGAGGCCCGTCACCCATTGTTCGTCGCGACGGTTCAGGTTGCCGCCCAGCGCGAACCACAGGTCGTAGAACCAGCCGAAACTCTCGCCGCCGAAGATGCGGGCGAAGAAGTATTCCTGCTTGAAATCCGGCAGGCCGGAAATCTGTGTCGACTGGTTGATCAGGCGGAATGCCACCTCTGTCGTGCCGCGCAGTCCGAAGAGGAAGGCCAGCGTGACGATGAAGCTGGACAGGCCCGACCGCACCACGATGGTGCCGATCAGCCAGCCGAGGGACAGCGTCATCGCCAGCGTGATGAAGAAGGCCGAGGCGGGCGTCGCCTCACCGAGGCCAAAGGGCAGGCCCCATTTCAGCATCATCGCCATCGACATGCCCGCAAAGCCGATCATCGAGCCGATGGACAGGTCGAATTCGCCCGCGATCATCAACAGCGCCGCGCCCGTGGCGATGATGCCAAACTGCGCGATGATGGCGAGGTTGTTTTTAATTCCCAACGGATTGATGGCATTTCCGTTCGAGGCGATGGTGACCAGAACGATCACGACCACCATGACAAAGAACGCGCCGGCCTCGGGCCGGCGGACCAGCCGCATCAGCAAGCTTTCCTGCTTCAGGCGATCGGATTCGGATCGTCCGCTCATACCTGTCCCTCCCTGTCGCTTTGCTAGAATAAAGGGCCGGCCCCGTCTTGGCCGACCCCCCGTTCATGTGCCGCTGGTCAGCGGTTGACGCCCGCCTGCGCCTCGACCGACTCGGCGTTCGAGGCATCGACAAAGCCCGGGCCCGACGGAATGTTCGCGCCCGGCAGCATGCCAGCATAGCTGTTGTAGAGGTGCAGCGTGATGACCGGGATATAGCCCTGGAGATACTGCTGCTGGTCGATGGTGAAGGCCGCGTCGCCCGCCTTGATCATGTTGATCACGCCGGGGCTCATGTCGAAGCAGGCCAGGTGCACGTCGGCGCCCACTTCCTTGATGGCCTCGTTACCGGCTTCGCAGACATGCGGGCCGACGGCGAGGATCCCGTCGATCTCGGGATCGGCCTGAAGCGCGGCGGCGGTGCGGGTCTTGATCTGCGTCACGTCGTTCGACACGTCGATCTGGTTCAGGGGCACGCCGAACGCGTCGAAATACCCGGTGCAACGGTCGACCAGGGCGGTGTTGAACGCTTCCTGGTTCAGGCAGAGGCCCTTGGTCACGCCTTCGGCCTTGGCGCGTTCGCCGGCGGCCTTGCCCGCGTCGTATTCCGGCTGGCCGACATGCATCAGCGCACCAACGCCCTTGGACGCCTCGAGGCCCGAGTTGATGGTGATGACGGGAATGCCGGCATCGGACGCGGCCTTGATTGCCCCGCCCAGCGCGTCGGCGTCGGGCAGCGAGACGATGATGCCGTCAGGCTGGGTCGCGGCGGCGGATTCGATCAGCTTCGCCATGCCGGCCATGTCGCCGGAAGGGTCGAAGTTGTATTCGATATCCGCGCCCACGGCAGCGCCGGCGTCCTTGGCGCCTTTCTCGACCACCGGCCAGAACGGGTCGGTGCCCTGGCTGTGAGTGATGACGACATAGCGCTCCGCAAAAGCGGAGCCTGCGAGCATGGCAAGACCTGCTGCCAGCGTCAAAGCTCTTTTCATTTGGTTCTCCTCCCAGAGAGCTGTTGGCGGTAACAGGGGGGAGTCAAACTGTATGCGCGACTGTTTGGCAAGCTTCTTTCATGATTGCCTGCTTTCAGGAAAGAAATGAAAAGATGGAGCGATGGCGAAAATGATGGTTTTTCGTCATGGCGGGCGGGCGGAGTTGCGTTTTTCCCTCTCGCGGCGCCGGTCTGGGCGGTCTCTTGGACCCGTGCGTGGCGCAACATCCGGCTCTGGAAGGCGTCTTGCATACCCGTTCCAGAATCGGGGCAAGGGTCTGCGGGCCGACCGGATTTCCCAGAATCGTTGACAGGTCGACCTGTTTGGCCCGATCGTCTGGGCTTTGCTGACAAGTCTATCGTGCAAGTGCTTTCAGGTTCGCGCCTCCTGCCATGAAGGAGAGGTTGCCATGATTGAAAGACGCGGTGAAGCGGTTTCATCAGGGGCTGAAGACGCCTCTCAGGTATCCTATGCCATCCTCGACCAATCGCTGTGGGTCCGCTTCCAGCAGGCGGAAACGATTACCGCCTTTCTGGACTCCTGGCTGGGCCTGGTCGCGCGGCAGGTCGACGGCATGGCCACCGCCCTTCTGGTGACCGGAGAGACGCCCGATGCCGGGCCTTTCGCCGCCGCTGCGCGCTGGCCCGCAGGGACCGAGGCCGCCCCCGACCTGGCCGAGGCCGCGGCGCAGGCGGTGTCCGACCGCCAGAGCGTCGTCTTCGGCGAGGGCACCGAGCGGCGGGTGCTGGCCTTTCCGCTGATCGTCTTCGGCGGGCTGTTCGGCGCGGTCGCGGTCAGTGCGCCGGCCTCGGCCCCGCCCACGCCGGCGCTGTTCCGGCGCCTGCACTGGGGTGCGGCCTGGATCGAGTTGCTGCTGCGCCGCGAGCAGGAGGAAAAGGACGGCGAACTGCGCGAACGCGTGACCGTATCCTTCGACATGCTGGCCTGCCTGCTGGAACACGACCGGCTGCGTGACGCGGCGAACGCGCTGGTCACCGAACTGGCCCGGCGGATGGATTGCGAGACGGTCAGCCTCGGGCTGCGGCGTGGCGGTCGGGTGCGGGTGCAGGCGGTGTCCTCGGCCGCCAGCTTTGGCCGCCGCGCCAGCCTGATCCGCGAGGTGGGCCTGGCCATGGACGAGGCGGTGGACCAGGAGGCGGTGATCCTGTGGCCCGCGCCCGAGAACTGGGATTTCCGCGTCAGCCGCGCGGCGGCGGACCTTGCCGCCTCGCACGGGGTGGGATCGGTGCTCAGCATCCCGCTGATGGCGGGTGACGAGATCATCGGCGCGCTGACGGCCGAGCGCCGGGCCGACCGTCCCTTTACCCCGCTCGATGTCGAGGTGCTGGACGCCGTCGCCGCCATCGCCGGGCCGATTGTCGAGGACCGGCGCAAGGACAGCCGATGGCTTCCGGTCAAGATCGGCGTCAGCCTGCGCCGTGGGCTGGCGGCGCTGGTCGGGCCGCGGCATTTCGCGGCCAAGCTGGCGACGCTGGCCGTCGCCGCGTTGGCCGCCTGGCTGTGGTATACGCCCGCGCAATACGCCGTCTCGGCCCCGGCCCGGCTGGAGGGCGAGGTGCAGCGCAGCGTGATCGCGCCCTTCAACGGCTATCTCGCCTCGCAAAGCGCCCGCGCGGGCGATCTGGTCACGGAGGGCGACATCCTTGCCGTCCTCGATGAAAAGGACCTCACGCTGGAACAGTTGCGGCTGGCGACCGCGCGGCAGCAACGCACGCGCGAACTGGACCGCGCCATCGCCCAGCGCGAGGTGGCTGAGGCCAGCATCATCCGCGCCCAGCTGGAACAGACCGACGCGCAACTGCGCCTCGTCGAGGAACAGCTGGCCCGCACACGCATCCGCGCGCCTTTCTCCGGCTACGTGGTCGAGGGCGATCTCAGCCAGCAGGTCGGCGGCGCGCTGGAGCGCGGGCAGACCCTGTTCCGCATCGCGCCGCTTGACGGCTTCCGCGTCATGCTCGAGATCGACGAACGCGACATCGCCGAGATCACCCCCGGACAGGAGGGGTCGCTGCGCCTGTCGGCCTTTCCCGAGACGCCCTATACCTACCGCGTGACCCGGATCACGCCGCTGGCACGGCAGGCCGAGGGGCGCAACTTCTTCCTGGTCGAGGCCGCGCTGACAGGCAAGACCGGCCGCGCCCGGCCCGGCATGGAGGGCGTCTCGCGTACCGAGATCGGCGAACGGCGGATGGCCTGGGTCGTGTTCCACGACATGGTCGACTGGCTGCGCCTGACCGCTTGGCGATGGCAGCCATGAAGACCCGCAGCTGGAGCAGCGCGTCCTGGTATCGCGTCTCGGAAATGCGGCCGCGCCTGCGCGCCCATGTGCGAATCCACCGCCATCTTTACCGTGGCAAGGTCTGGTTCGTGCTCCAGGACCGCGCCTCCGGGCGGTTCCACCGCTTCACGCCGGAAACCTACCGGCTGATCGCGATGATGGACGGCCACCGCACGATGGAACAGATCTGGACCGAGGCCGTCGCCTCGATGGAGATCGACGCCGTCACGCAGGACGAACTCGTGCGCCTCGTGGGGCAGCTCTATTCCGCCGACGTGCTGGCCGGCGACGTGCCGTCAGACATCGTGGAAATCTCGGACCGTGGCCGCCAGCGGGCGCGCCAGACCCTGGTCCGCAGCGTGCTGAATCCGCTGGCGCTGCGCCTGCCACTGTTCGACCCGGACGATTTCCTGGCGGCGACGATGCCGCTGGTGCGGCCCTTGCTGTCGTGGTTCGGCGTTCTGATGTTCGTCCTGGTCGTGGCCTATGGCGGATTTCTTGCCGTGTCGCACTGGGGCCCGCTGACGGAAAACTTGCTGGACCGGACGCTGACGCGGGACAACCTGATGCTGCTGCTGGTCGCCTATCCGGTCATCAAGGCGTTTCACGAACTGGGCCACGCCTATTTCATCAAGCGTTGGGGCGGCGCGGTGCACGAGATCGGCGTCATGTTCCTGGTCTTCATGCCCGTTCCTTATGTCGACGCCTCCGACAGCATCGCCTTTCCGGACAAGTGGCGGCGGGCGCTGGTCGGTGCGGCCGGCATCCTGACCGAGGTCTTTCTCGCCGCCATCGCGATGATCGTCTGGGTCGGCGCCGAAGAAGGGATCGTCCGCGCCTTCGCCTTCAACGTCATGCTGATCGGCGGCGTCTCGACGCTGCTGTTCAACGGCAACCCGCTGTTGCGTTTCGATGGCTATTACGTGCTGTGCGACCTGCTGGAAATCCCGAACCTGGGCCAGCGGGCCAACCGCTATCTTGGCTACCTGGTGCAGCGCCGCGCCTTTGGCATGGACTGGGTCGAGAATCCCGTGACCGCCCCGCACGAACCCTTCTGGTTCGTGACATACGCAGTCGCGGCCTATGTCTACCGGCTGTTCATCATGCTGGCGATCCTGGGGTTGGTGGCGACGCGGTTCTTCGTGATCGGCGTGGTGCTGGCGGTCTGGGCGCTGTTCCTGATGCTGATCCTGCCGCTGCTCAAGGGCGTCTGGTGGCTGTTCACCGCGCCGGTGCTGCGTCGTCACCGGGGCCGCGCCTTTGCGGTGACGGGCGGGTTGGTCGCGGCGGTCCTGGCCGTGCTGCTGTTCGTGCCGGTGCCGCACAACACCATGGCCGAGGGCATCGTCATCCCGCGCCCCGAGGCCTTTGCCAACGCCACCTGGGAAGGCAAGGTCAGCGAGGTCTTCGTCGAGACCGGGTCAGAGGTTCAGGCTGGCGCGGCCCTGCTGCGGATCGAGGATCCGCTGACCGAGGCGCGGCGCGTGGTGCTGGCTGCCCGCATCGCCGAGATCCAGCGGCGCATGGCCGCCGAGACGCCCTTCGACCAGATCGCCCTGCGCATCCTCGAAGAGGAACTGGCCGCGGCGAAGGGCGACCTCGCCCTGACCGAAGACCGCATCGCCGGGCAGACCCTGCTGGCGGCGACCTCGGGCCGGGTGATCCTGCCCAAGGGCCAGGACCTGCGCGACAGCTTTGCCCGGCGTGGCGACATGCTGGCCGTGGTCGAGGATTTCTCCGATCCCACGATCCGCGTCGTCGTCTCCGAGGATCAGTCGAGCCTTGTCCGCAACGAGACCCGCACGACCGAAATCCGTTTTGCCTATGATGCGGACACGGTGCATCCCGCGCAACTGGTCCGGGCGGCGCCGGGACTCAGCCGGACGCTGCCCTCGCTGGCGCTGGCCACGCAGGGCGGTGGCGAGCAGGTGCTGGACCCGTCGCAACCGATGGAGCGGCTGCAAAGCTTCGACCCGGTCTATCAGCTTGACCTGAGGTTGCAGGACGGTGTCGCGGTTCCGGTCTATGGCGCGCGGGTGCATGTGCGCTTTGCCCACGACCCCGCTCCGCTGGCCGGACGTATCTGGCGAGCGGGCACCCGCGTGTTCCTCAAGTACTTCGTATCCAAGGATAATTCTGCCTGACCGGAAACCGGAAATGGCAACCACAAAGGGAAGGAAGACCACGATGGCGACGCAACTGCTGATCTACGAGAACGCCCAGCCGGTGACGGCCAAGGCGCATGGCACCCTCTCGGTTCGGGGCGACGGCACCTTCGGTTTTGCCCGCAAGGTCAACTCGGTGCCACTGACCGCGATCGAGTTCGCCGCCGCCGCCGGTCATTACCCGATCGTCTTTGCCGGGACAAAGGACCGGGTCATGCCCGCCGTGATCCTGGGCGTCACCGAGAACCAGAACCTGTTCGTGGCCGAGGACGGCAAGTGGCGCGCGGGTGCCTATGTGCCGGCCTTCGTGCGGCGCTATCCCTTCGTCTTTTCGACCGACCGGGAGGGCAAGAACTTCATCCTGAACATCGACGAAAGCTATGCCGGCTGCAACCGCGACGGACGCGGCGAGCGGCTGTTCGACGCCGACGGCAACCGCACCGTCTACCTGCAGAACATCCTGCGCTTCCTGCAGGAATACCAGGGCCAGTTCCGCCGCACCGAGGCCTATTGCGACCGGCTGAAGAAGCTCGACCTGCTCAAGCCGATGCAGGCGCAGTTCAGCCTGCCGGGCGGCGCACAGCGGTCGCTATCGGGCTTCATGGCGGTGGACCGGGACGCGCTCAAGGCGATCCCTGACGCAGAGCTGCGGCAGATGTTCGACACGGATGAGCTGGAATGCACCTTCCTGCATCTCTTCTCGATGCGGCATTTCCAGACCATGCTGAACACCTTCGGCGGCGACCTGGACGGCGGCACCGCGCCCGAATCGCCGCCGCAACCCGCCACTGAAGACGCCTGAGGGGCGGGCGCGTGACCGCGGCCCCCGACTTTCCGGCCCCGTCCGTCCGCTTCTATCCCGAGCGGGCGGACCACGACCCGGGCTGGCTGGACGAAACCGGGGCCGCCGTGCTTGGCGCGCTGGCCAACGGCGCGGCGCGTCTGGCCGGGCCACTGGGGGACCGCGCGTTGCTGTGGCGGATCGAACGGGCGTCGCGCCGGCTGGCCTTGCTGGATGACGCCGCCTTCGACGCCGAGGCGTTGCGGCTGCGCCAGCAGGTGCGCCGCGCGGGGCTTTGCCGCCGCAGCTTTGTTCCCGGCGTGGCGCTGGCCCGCGAGGCCAGCTTTCGCGAGTTGGGAATGCGGCAGTATCGGGTGCAGGTGCGCGGCGCGCTGGCCATGCTGCGCGGCCGCCTGATCGAGATGGACACCGGCGAGGGCAAGACGATCACCGCGGGCCTTGCCGCCGCGACTGCCGCGATGGCCGGGGTGCCGGTGCATGTGATCACCGTCAACACCTACCTGGCCGAGCGCGACGCGGCCACGCTGGAACCGGTCTATCGCCGGCTTGGCCTGCGCACGGGCGTGATCCTGCCCGACATGAAGCCGGACGACCGGCGCGAGGCCTATCGCGCCGACATCGTCTATGGCTCGAATTCCGAGATGGCCTTCGACTACCTGCGCGACCGGATCGGCTTTGGCGGCGAGGGCCCGCGCGGCGTGCGTCAGCGCCTGCGCCGTATTGCCAGCGATCCTGGCGCCACGTCGGAACCGGTGATGCGGGGGCTGCATTTCGCCATCGTCGACGAGGCCGACAGCGTTCTGGTGGACGAGGCGCGCACCCCGCTCATCATCTCGCGCATGACCGACCCCGAGGAAGAGGCCGCATGGGCCGGTCGCGCGCTCGACTTGGCGGGGCGGTTGGAAAAGGGGCGCGATTACAAGGTCATCAGCGACGAGCGGCGCGTCACCCTGACCGAGGCGGGGCGCAGGCGCATCGGCACCCTGGTCGTCGGCGACGACGGCATCTGGCAAAGCGCCATCCGCCGCGAAGAGGTGGTGACTCAGGCGCTGAGCGTGCTGCACATCTTCCGCAGGGGCGACCAATACCTGGTGCGCGAGGGCAAGGTTCAGATCGTCGACGAGTACACCGGCCACCTGCAACCGGACCGGTCCTGGTCGGACGGTCTGCACCAGCTGGTCGAGGCGCGCGAGGGCGTCGCCGTCACCGGCCAGAACCTCGCCGTGGCGCGGATGACCTACCAGCGGCTCTATCGCCGTTACGTGCACCTGTCCGGAATGACGGGCACGGCACGCGAAGTGGCGGGCGAATTGCGGGCCGTCTATTGCCTCGTGACCGAACGCATCCCGCCGCGCAAACGCTCGCGCCTGCGGTTCCGGCGCCCGCGTGTCTTTGTGCGGGCCGATGCCCGCTGGCAGGCGGTGGCCGATACCGCCGCGGCCGAGATCGCCCGCGGTCGCGCCGTGCTGATCGGCACGCGCTCGGTCGCCGCCTCGCTGACCGTGTCCGAGGCGCTGACGCGGGCCGGGCTGGAGCATCGGGTGCTGAACGCCGAGAACGATTTCGAGGCCGCCGAGGTCATCGCCGAGGCCGGCCAGCCCCGCCGCATCACGGTGGCGACGAACATGGCGGGGCGTGGCGTCGACATCGCCCTTGCCCCCGAGGTCGTGGCGGCGGGCGGCCTGCATGTCATCCTGACCGAACGGCACGACGCCGGCCGGATCGACCGCCAGCTGGCGGGCCGCGCCGGGCGGCGGGGCGAGCCGGGCAGCGTCTCGGTGCTGCTGTCGCTGGACGATCACCTGCTCAAGGTGCTGGATGCGCCCGTGCTCAAGGCGCTTGCGCGGCTTCCCCTGCTGGGGCTCGGGCCGCGCTTGCGGCTGTTCGATCGTGCCCAGCGCCGGGCCGAGCGCAGCCATGCCCGCGCCCGCCGCGACCTGGTCCGCCAGGACCGCCGCCTGAACAAGCTTTTGTCCTTTACCGGAGGTGTCGAATGATGCGCCCCGCCCTTGTCCTTTCCCTACTGCTGGCCGCCCCGCCTGTCTTTGCGCAGGGCTATGATTGCCTCATGGACCCGTTCGAGACGGTCGAACTGGCCAGCCCCGTGGCCGGTCTTCTGGACGAGGTGCTGGTCGAACGCGGCGATGTCGTGACGGAGGGTCAGCTGATCGCGCGGCTGTCCTCCGAGATCGAGGAAAGCACCGTCGACCTGCTGGCCATCCGGGCGAACTCGACTGCGGTGATCGACGCGCAGGCCCAGCAGGTCGAGATGATCCGCAAGCGGCACGACCGCATCGTGCAGTTGCAGGATCGCGGCATCGCCACGCAGGAAACGCTCGACCAGGTGGAAACCGAACTGATCGCGGCGCAGAGCCTGCTGCTTCAGGCCGAACTGAACCGCGACCTGGCGCTCAAGGAACTGGCCCGCGCCAAGATCGCGCTGGGCCAGCGGACGATCCTCAGCCCGGTGGACGGGATCGTCCGCGCCCGCGTCATGGGCGCTGGCGAATACGTCGATGCCGACGATCACATCGTGGAAATCGTCCAGCTCGATCCTCTGCGGGTCGAGGCCTTCGTGCCCGTTTCCCTGTTCGGAAAGCTGAATGTCGGCCAGAGCGGCACGGTCCGCCCGGCAGAGCCCATCGCAGGCGCCTACGAGGCGCGGATCGTTGCGATCGACCCGGTCTTCGACGCGGCCAGCGCGACTTTCGTCGTTGTGCTGGAACTGCCCAACCCCGAACGCAGCCTGCCCGCGGGCCATCGCTGCACGCTGGACATTGGCGGCAGCTGACGGGCTGGCCTCGGATTTTCTTGAGTCCAAGAATCAAGTTTACGCAGGGTAAACAATTCTCACGAAAAGGCGAGGAGAGTGCTACACTGTGTCTTGTAGGGTTCGTTCCTGTGCCCGCTCATCTGCCTTTGCAATTTGCTGCCCATTCTTGCCAGTTTTTCGGTCACAGGGCTGGATTCATGCTCAAATTTTGAACCATGGGGGGGTGAGATGGCTTTTCCATTCTCTCCGAAGGCGTTTCGAATCGGTGCTCGCAAGGTGGAGGGCGCGCCGCCCCGCCTGCAGGACAACCCCAGGCAATGGTTCGCCGGCGAGACCCGGCACCGCTTTCTCGAACGCTTCCGTGCCATGCAGGGCGGGCGGCTTCCGGTCAGCGTTTCGGCGATCAGGGTCGAGGCGCTCGAACCGCGCTACCTTCTGTCCGCCGACCTCATCCCGATGGCCGACCTGCACGGTGACGGGGCGAGCTATACGCTGGAATTCGACAGCGTGGCGCAGGCCTTCAAGGTGTTCGACGACGAGACGGGCGAACTGGTCGACCAGAAGGCGCTGGCCGACACGACCGAACTGACGATCCAGGGCACCGGGCAGGGCGACCGGCTGACGCTGAACGTGACGGGCGCGTTCCCGGCGGGCGTGTCGATCCTGTTCGATGGCGGCGCGGGCGACGACACCATTCAGGGCCCGGCCGAGGATACCGACTGGCGCATCGACGGGCAGGACGCGGGTTCGGTCAAGGGGCTGCGTTTTGTCTCGGTCGAGACGCTGCAAGGGGCGGCGGACAACCAGGACGCGTTTACCGTCACGGCGACCGGGGGGCTGGGCGGCGGCGTCCAGGGCGGCGCGGGCGGCTACGATTCCCTGCATTTCGACGGCGGCAGCTTTGACGCGGTGACATTTGCCGCGGCGGATGCGCATTCCGGCGCCGTCACGCGCGACGGCCAGACCATCGCCTATGCCGGGCTGGAGCCCGTGACCAGCAACATGGCCGTGGCCGACCTGACCATCGACCTGGCGGTGCCGGGCCTTGGCGACGAGGTCGACGACCGCGCGACGCTGTCGGCCGGCGGCAACGGCCTGCGACTGACCAGCGACATCCTGATCCCCACATTCGAAGAGCACGATGTCGCCCTTCCGACGAACAGCCTGACGATCAACCTTCAGGGCGATCTGGGCATTCCGATTCTGTCGAAGGACGTGTTGACGATCCAGACCATCAACCTGGGCGGCGCGAACCTGATCGTCGATGGCGGCGACGGCAAGGACGAGGTGCTGATCACCGGCACGCTGACCGCGGGCAACGTGACCATCACCGCCGAGAAGATCGACATCACCGGCGGTATCGACGCCAATGCCGATGGTGATTCCACGGGCACCGTGACGCTGACGGCAGCGGATTCCGACGATGGCCAGATCCTTGATCCCGGCACGCTGGGCGGCACCTTCGACGGGCTGTTCGTGGCGGTTCCCGAGGCCACGATCGACGTGACCGGCAGCATCGACGCCGAGGGCGACCTGTCGATGACGGCGACGGCCACGGTGAACAATACCGCAATCACCCGGTCCGAGTTCGGCGGCGTCATCGCCGCGAACCTCGTGGGCGTCATGCCGACCGCGCGCATCGGCCTGGACGGCGCGTCGATCACCGCGGCCAGCATCACCGGCACCAGCACGATCGACGTGGACGTGGCCTTTGTCGACGCGGCGACGGGTGGCGAGGATTCCACCACCGACGCGGCGATTTCCGCCGTGATCGTGGGCGATCTCTTTGGCGCGGGCCTGGGCCAGGGGGCGAGTGCGACCATGTCGGGCGGCTCGATCACCACCGCCGGCACGGTCACGCTGAGTGCTGCGACCGACCTGAGCGTGACCGCCAGTGCCGACGGTTCTGGCGGCGATGCGGGCGCCTCGCTGGCCGTGACCGAGGTCAACAGCGAGACCCGCGCCGAGGTGGACGGCAATGCCACCATCAACGCCACCGGCGCAGTGACGCTTCAGGCCACGCTGACCTCGGCGATCACCACGCAATCCACCTCGACCGCGGGCGGCGCCGAGGACAGCGGCGGCGGCACCGGCCGCGAATCCGAGGAGGAACTGGCCGAGAACGACGCAAGCACCGCCGAGGGCGCGGTGTCCTTCGCGGCAGCCATCGTCGTGTCCGACTACCGGCCGCAGACCTCGGCCGCGCTGAACGGCGGGTCGGTCACGTCAGGCGCGGCCTTCCTCATCAGCGCGTCGTCGACGGATTCCGTGACCGCCAATGCCGACGGCACCAATACCGGCGGCGGCAGCACCGGGGTCGGCGTCGCCGTGTCGATCGGCATCGTCAATGCCTCGACCAACGCTGCCATCGGTGGCACCTCGGTCATCGCGGCGGGTGGCGGGACGAGTCTGTCCGCCAACATGGACGCGGATTCGACCTTTGCCATCACCGCGACCTCGGGGGTGGGCGATTCCACCAAGACGGCCATTGCCGGATCGCTTGCGATCCACGTGGTCGAAACCAGCGTCACCGCGGGGGTTTCCTCGGGCGCGGTGCTGGACCTGTCGGGCGGCAGCCTGACCATCACCGCCACCTCGGCGACGAAATCGACCACCACGGCGCAGCCGCTGGAGGATGGCGTCACCGCCGAGAGCCTCGGCATCGGGGCCTCCGTGGCCTTCGCGCTGGTCGATCACCAGACCGTGGCCGAGATCGGCGACGCGGCGTCGGTCAGCAATGGCGACGACCTGACCCTGACCGCAACGGCGACCGCCGCGAACGAGACGAAGGCCGTGGGCGGCGCGAAGGCCGCCGAGGGCTCTGAATCGGCCACGGTCATCACGCCGGTCGTGGCGATCACGCTGCTGTTCTCCGACACCAGCGCTGCCATCGGCACGGGTTCCATCCTGACGCTGTCGGGCGATCTGTCGATGACTTCGGCGCATGACTCCTCGTCCGACACCGCGGCCGAGGGCGATGCCGAGGGCGGCTCGACCGCCGTGGGCGCGTCCTTTGCGCTGGCCATCGACGAGCAGGGCTCGACCGTGCGCCTGTTGCGCGACGTGGCGGCCTCGGGCGGCGCGGTCGCGATGCTGGCCACGGGGGCGATGCGCAGCAAGTCCTCCGCGACGGCGGCCGCCTCGGGCGCCGAGGAAGACGACAGCGGTTCGACCGCCGACGATGACGCGGTCAACCAGCAGGCGCAGGACCAGACCGGTTTCGCCAACGACCAGGCGACCGAACGCACCGGGTCTGGCTCCGGCACACCTGCCGCGCCTGACGCCTCGACCAGCGACGGGTCGATGTCGGTCGCGGCGGCGATCAGCATCAATGTGCAGACCGCGACGGTCGAGACCGACCTTGGGTCCGCGATCACGGTGACGGCGGACGGCCCGGCCAGCTTCCGCGCGCTTTCGAACGTGGATTCGCAGGCCGTGGCGGACGGGTCCGCCAGCAAGGGCCAGAGCGCGACCATCGGCGCGGCGGCGGCGATCAACGTCTCTGACGTCACGACGCGCGCGTTGACGAACGGGGCCGACATCACCGCCGACGGGATCACCGTCGAGGCCGGGATGCTGGAGAAGACGCTGAACCTGTCGGTCGAGACCAACGGCATCGTCGACCTGGACGATAACACGATCTTCCTGGGCGAGGACGCGGCGAAATTCTCGACCGGCGACGAGGTGACCTATTCCGCCGCGGGCGGCACCGCCATCGGCGCCGTCACCGAAGGGTCGGTCTGGGTCATCAGGAAGGACGATGGCAAGATCCAGCTGGCCGCCTCCGAGGTCGACGCGAACGCGGGCACCGCCATCGACTTCACCACGGCACCGGCGGGCAATGCCCACACGCTGACGAAAACCGGCGAGGATGCCGTCACCTTCGATTCCGAGGGCTCGCATTTCACGCTGGCCTCGACCGACAAGGACCGCCTGCGCACGGGTGATGCGCTGCGCTACAGCGATGGCGGCGGGACCGCGATTCCGGGTCTGACCGACGACACCACCTATTTCGCGATCCTCGAGGAGGATGGCGATTTCCGCCTTGCGGCCAGCTACGACGATGCGCGCGACGGCAAGGCAGTCACCGTTACCGGCACCGGTGACGGGTCGCTGATCGACGCGGTCGGACGGTCGGCCGCGGATGCGACCTCGGGCGCCTCGGATGGCGATATCGGAGTCGCAGGCGCACTGGCGATCAACGCGCATACCGCCGACACCGATGCCGGGGTCACCACCGGCTCCGTGCTGGGCGTGGTCGAGGGTTCGGACGGCGACAGCGACAAGGGCGCGGTCACGGTTCGCGCCGAGACGGCCACCTTTGCCGCCGCAGACGCGGGCGCGCAGCAGGCCGGGGCCGGGAATGTCGGCGTCGGGGCCAGCTTTGTGCTCAACCTCGCCAATCACGATACGGCGGCGACGCTGGACGCGGGCGCAAGCCTGTCCACCGTGGCAGGAGAGGAACTCGACGACCTGACGCTTGAGGCGGAGTCCGAGTATGGCCTGCACAGCAAGGCCGAAGGCGGCGCCGAGGGCGGCACGGCGGTCGCGCCGGTGGTTGCGATCTCGGTCGCCAACAACGACACCAATGCGCGGGTCGACGGGCCGGCGGCATCGGGGCTGGATATCGGCGGCGATCTGAAGATCCACGCCCGTCACGTCGCCGACACCGTCACGGTGGCCAAGGGCGACGCCGAGGGCAGCGATGCAGCTGTCGGAATCGGCATCGGCTTTACCTGGGCGGATGACGATGTCAGTGCGACGCTGACCCGCGACGTGACCTCGGGCGGCGGTGTGACCGTCCTTGCCGAGGGCGCCGCCGCCAGCACGACCAAGGCCGCCGCCTCGGCTGCCGGGTCCGAAGAGGCGGATGGCGGCGGCAACGCCGCCTCCGGCGAAAGCGTGGACGAACAGGCCGACCGCCAGGCCGAACACGCCAATTCCGAGGCCGCCAGCCGCACCGGCGAAGGCACCGGAGCGGACGAGGCACCGGATGATGCGGCCAGTTCCGACGGCTCGGTGACGGTCGCGGCGGCACTGGCCATCAATGCCGGTTTCCTTGACGTCTCGGCCACCATCGACGGGGATGCGACACTCGACGCACAGGGCGCGGTCGCCGTCTCGGCGCTGGGCAACATGGACGCGCTGGGCGAGGCGGATGGTTCTGCCTCCAAGGGCGAAAGCGCCACGGTCGGCGCGGCGGTCGTGCTGAATTTTGCCACCGGCTCCATCGTTTCGTCCATCGGTGATGCTGACGTGACGGGCGACGGCATCGCCGTCACCGCCGGCATGTTCGACAATGACGGCGACAAGACCCACAAGATCGAGTCGAAGGCCAAGTCGGGCGCCTCGGGCGGTAGCGTCTCCATCGCGGGCAGCTTTGTCCTGAGCCTGCCGCGGATCGAGACCCATGCCTTCCTGTCCGACAACGCCGTGCTGACCGCGCGTGACGGCAGCGATGGCGGCACCGATATCGGCGCGGTCGAGGTGATCGCGCTGTCCGATATCCAGAGCAAGGTTTCCGCCATCGCCGACCAGGAAGAGGGCGAAGCGGCCGCGGCCGAGGAAGGTGAGGAGGGCGGCAACGACGACAGCGACACCGTGGGCGTCGGCGCCTCCATCGCGGTCCATTATGCCGACATGGACACCATCGCCGAGATCCTCGGCGGCGCGACGATCGGCTCGACCGGCGTTCCCGGCGCGGGAGATGTCACGGTCAAGGCCGACAGCAAGCACAGGATGGACACAAAGGTCACGGGCGGCACCGAGGGCGGCACCGCCGTCGCGCCGATCGTGGCCGTCGTCGTGGCCGAAAACGACGTGCACGCCCGGATTCCGTTCGGGGTCAACGCGCTGGAAATCGCGGGCGACCTTTCGGTCGAGGCGAAACTCGACGCCTCCACCGTCACGCTGACCAAGGGCGCGGCCAAGGGCACGAACATCGGTGTCGGCGCGGCCATCGGCGTGACCGTCGCC
Source organism: Thetidibacter halocola (assembly GCF_018224955.1). GTDB lineage: Bacteria > Pseudomonadota > Alphaproteobacteria > Rhodobacterales > Rhodobacteraceae > Thetidibacter > Thetidibacter halocola. The sequence continues at coordinate 175,852 of NZ_JAGTUU010000010.1, read as the reverse complement.
TTTGACACCGTCCGTGCCGACATCGCGCGCGACCTCGTGACGGGCGGGGCCGTGTCCGCACTGGCCACGGGTCTCGTGCTGGCGCGCACCGATGCGCGCGCCTCGTCGGCGGGCGCCAAGAAAGAGGGCGATTCCGGCACCGGCGAGGGCGAGGACGAGAACGCCCAGACCCAGGTTGACAGCCGCGTGGGCGAGGCCAACGACCGATCCGGCCGCACCGGCACCGGTGACGAGGCCGAAAGCCCCGATGCGGCGACCTCGGACGACAGTTCCGGCAATGTCTCGGTCGCGGCGGCCATCGCGGTGAACATTTCGATCACCGATATTGCCGCCACGCTTTTGGCGTCTGGCGTCAATCCCAACCTGGCCATCGAGGCGGGCGAAGGCGTGTCGGTTGCCACAAAGGCCAATGACGACGCAAACGCCTTTGCCGACGGCTCTGCCGTGACCTTCGACGACGGCACTGCCGTGGGAGCGGCTCTGGCGATCAACGTCTCGACGCTGGACAATCTCGCCACGCTGGACCGCGCGCAAGTCACCGCCGATGGCGTCAAGGTCGAGGCGGGCCGGGCCGAGCGCAAGACCGGCCTTGAAGTCACCGAGCTCAAGACCGTCGACAAGGAAGCCAACACGATCTTCACCGGCGCGCCCGAGGATGCCTTCGAGGACGGCGAGGAGATCACCTATTCCAATGGCGGCGGCACCGATATCGAAGGGCTGACCAACGGCGATACCTACAAGGTCGTCCTGAAGGACAATGGCCTGATCCAGCTGAAGAACGGCTCGGACGAGATCGTCGATTTCGGCGACGACCAGGACCTGTCGACCATCGGCGGCGCGCATGTGCTGCAGCGCACCGGCAAGGAGAACGTGACCTTCGATCCGAACCTCTCGCGCTTCGAGGTGGCGTTCGAGGAAAGCGGCAGCCTGCTGACCGGCATGGCGGTCCAGTATTCCAAGGGCGACGCGGGCAACACCGCCATCGGCGGGCTGACCGATGGCGAGACCTATTTCGTCGTGGTCGATGGCGACGGCAAGCTGGCGCTGGCCGAGACCCGTGAAAAGGCGCTGAAGGGCGAGACCATCACGCTGACCTCCAAGGGCACGGGCGACGAGCACAAGTTGCTCGACACCACGCATGGCGCAGGGGCCGTGGCGCGCTCGGGCGCGGGTGGCGGCGACGTGGGCGTGGCCGGGTCGGTCGCGCTGAACTTCGCCTTCGAGGATACGTTTGCCACGGTTGGCTCCGACGTCGACATTACTGTGCCCGGCACCGGGGCCTCCGCCGTGACCGCCGACAGCGGCAGCTATGCGCTGGCCCGCGCGATCCCCAATGCCGACACCAGCGGCAAGAGCACGGGCGTGGGCCTGTCGGTCGCGCTGAACGTGGTCGACCGCGACGCCTTTGCGACCTTCTCGGGCGAAGCGGGCCTGACCGGGGCCGAGGACCTTGCGATCACCGCCAACGGCGATCACGCGACCGCCACGCTGGCCAAGGCCGGTGTCACCGGCAGCGGCACCAACGTGGGCGGCGTCGTGGCGCTGGCCGTCACGCTGAACGAGACAAGGGCCGAGGCCGGCGCGGGAGGTGCGGGCGCGCTGGACGTGGCGGGCGACCTGACGGTGACGGCAAGCTCGGTGCAGGACGCGATCACGCTGGGCGACGCCGACACCAAGGGCGGCGAGACCGGCGTGGGCATCGCCGTGGCGATGGGCTGGTACTATGACGACGCCGACGCGCTGCTGGGGCGTGACGTCTCGACCGGTGCCGCGACGGCGGGTGGCGTGACCGTCTCTGCCGACCTGGGCGTGACGGCGAAAACCGTGGCCTCGGCCTCGGCCACCGGCGCCAAGCAGGAAGACGAGGGCGGCAACACCGCCGACGGGGAAAGCCAGAACCAGACCGATTTCGCTTCGTCGCAATCGGGCCAGTCACTGGAAACGCCGCAACCCGGCAGCGCCGTGGGTGGCGCCAACGACACCGCCGCCGACCAGACGTCCAATCCCGGCGAGCAGGGTGGCTCGGGCCAGGCGGCGTCGCAGGAAACCAGCAGCGCCACGGTGCGCGTGGCCGCGTCCATCGGTGCCACGATCAATGTCAGCGACGTCTCGGCCACCATCGCCGATGGCGTCACGGTTGACGCTTCGGGCGATGTCGCGGTCGAGGCGACCTCGGCGGCCACGGTCGACACGCAGGCCATCGGGCTTGCCCTGACCGAGGCCGGCAGCGAGGGCGACAGCGGCAAAGGCTCGACCAATGTGGGCGCGGCCGTGGCGGTCAACGTTGCGGTAATGGATGCCGACGCGCGGATCGGTGCGGGGGCGGATGTCACCGGCGGGTCGGTGCGCGTGGCGGCGGGCACCGGCGCAAGTGACGCCGAGTCCAGCTTCCGGGCCACCGCGCTTGCGGGCGCGGGGTCGACCCAGACGGGCAGCGGCGACACGACCTCGGTCGCGGGCGCGGCGGCGGTCAACGTGATCCTGTCGGATGCCAGCGCCGAGATCGGCGACGATGCCACCGCAGAGGCGCTGTCGGGCGACGTCACCGTCGAGGCGCGCCATGTCTTCGGCGTGCAGACGCTGGCCGGCGGGGCCGCGGCCTCGATCACCTCGGGTTCCGGCTCCAAGAGCGTCGGTGCGGCGGTGGGCGTGAACGTCACCGAGACCTCGGCGCTGGCGCGGATCGGCGACGATGTGACCGTTACCGCCTCGGACGACGTCACGGTGATGGCGGAAAGCGAACTCAAGACGCTGGAAATCATCCTGCCCGAGCTGAATTCCAACATCGACAGCGAAACCGGGCTGAAGGCCACGGCACTGGTGATCGGCGCGGGCATCTCGTCGGGCGGCGATGGCGGCGCCGGGTCGGGCGTGGTCAACGTCATGCTCTCCGACACGGTGGCCGAGGTGGGCCGCGGCGCGGCCGTGACCGCGACCTTGGGCGACGTGGCGATCCTTGCGCAAGACGACACGGCGATCCGCACCTATGCTGGCGCGCTGGGCCTGTCGCTGGACGGCAAGGGCATCGGCGTCGGTCTGGACGTGACGGTGCTGATCAAGAACACCGAGGCGCGGGTGCTGGCCTCGGACGATGCGCTGAACCCGACGACGATCGTCTCGGGGGGATCGACGCGGGTCGAAGCCTCGTCGGTAGAGGATCTGGGGACGCTGGTCGTCAATATCGGCGCGGGCGATTCCACCGCCGTTGCGGGCGGCCTGGCCGTTACCGTGCTGATCACCGACACGTTGGCCTATGTCGGCGAGGATGCCGATCTGCTGGGTGACGGCGAGACCCCGGCCGCGGGCACCGCGACGGTGGATGCGGGCGGCAGCCTGCTGGTCTCCGCCGACAGCGTCACGCGGATGGACGCGCGGTCCGGTTCCGGCGCGCTGTCGCTGAACGAGGAAAGCATCGGTGCGTCGGTCGTCGTGGTGGTCGATATCGACAACACGCTGGCCTTCCTGGGCGAGGACGTGACGGCAACCGCCGATGCAGCGGGCGCTGCACTGGACGTGAATGACGGCGTCTATGTCGAGAATGCGGGCAAGCTGGAACAGGGCACGGAGGCGCGTCGCGGCGTGCTGCTGTCGGCGACCTCGCTGGCCGAGCATTTCCACCTCGCCATCGGCGCCTCGGCCTCGCTGGGGACCGTCAGCGTGGCGCTGTCGGCGGCGGTCGGCGTGCACAAGGGCAAGACGCGCGCCTACCTGGACAGCGGCGTGGACGTGAACCCGCTGAACGGCGGCGCGAATGCCGGTCAGGACCTGCTGCTGCGGGCGGTCGACCGGACCGAGGTCGAGAACATCGTCGGCGGAGTCGCGGTGAACGCAGGCGATGGCACGGCCATCGGCGGCGCCGTCTCGGTCGAGGTGGTCGACCGTGTGGTCCATGCCGAGGGTGAGGGTGGCCATGTCATCAACATCGCCGACGACATCCAGCTTGACGCACGCGCGGCCAGCAATGTCGACACCGTGACCATCGGCGTCGCTGTCGGCGTCTCGACCGGAACGGGCGAGGGTGGCAGCGACGAACAGGACGCAGGTGGCGGTATCGGCGGCAGTGGCGGCGGTGGCGGCGTGCCCGGCGGCGCACTGGATTACGGCGGCATCCTTTCGCAAGAAAGCGCGACGGAGAGCGCTGGCGGCGTCGATCAGCCTTCGGCTGGCGGTGGTGCGCGTGGCGCGTCGGGCGGCACGTCCTCGGTTTCGGGTGAATCCGACAGTTCGTCCTCCTCGGCTCTGTCCGGCGCAGGTTCGGGCATCGGCAACACGATCAAGACCAACGTTCGCGCGGTGCTGACCGACGCGGTCACGACGGCGGGCGGCGACGTGTCGCTTGCGGCCCGCGACGACAGCCACATCGAGGCGGATTCCGGCGGCGTTGCCATCGCCATCGCGGCGGGTGACGACAGCGACGCCATCGCCATCGGCGTCTCGGTGGCCGTGACGGTGATCGAGAACTCGGTTGTCGCGGGCATCCACGGGGGAAGTCTGTCCGGCGACAGCCTGACGGTGACAGCCAACAATGCCGCCGAAAGCGATGCGCTGGCCTTTGCCGGGGCGGTCGGGTTCTCGACCGACGGATACGCCCTGTCGGGCGCAGGTGCGGTGACGGTCAACCTCGTCACGTCCGAGGCGCGGGCGACGGCAGAGGACGCGACGCTGACCATCGGCGGCGCGACCAGCTTCGACGCGCGCGACAGTTCGCGCATCAACGCCGATGCCGGCGGCGTCGCGATCGCCATCTCACTGGACAGCGGCGCGGGCGCGATGGGCGCGGCGGTCGCGGTGAACGAGATCGGCTCGACCACCACGGCGGGCGTGATCGGCGGATCGCTGACGATGACCGCGCCGGGCAACCTGGATGTATTCGCAGGCTCCAGCACCGACATCGACGCGCTGACCGTGGGCCTTGCCGGCGCCGTGTCGGCCGGATCGGGCAGCAACCTGGCCGTGGGGGTAGCGGGCAGCTTCTCGTTCAACGAGATCGAGAACACGACGCTGGCGACCTTGCAGGACACCACCGTCGACGCAACGGGCGACATTTCGGTCGTGGCCGAGGACGGCGCGCATATCAGCGCGCTGTCGGGTGCGGTGGCCCTGTCGATCTCTGCCGGCGGCACGTCCGGTCTGGGCCTCGGCCTTGGCCTGTCGCTGACGCGCAACGACGTGCAGAACGTCACCCAGGCGCTGATCCAGGACAGCACCGTCGACGGAACCGGCGGCCTTCTTCTCGAGGCGACGGCGCTGCCGCAGGCGGGCCAATACGCGCTGACCGACAAGCTGGTGGTCGACCAGGTCGAGGATCGGATCTATGTCGGCACGCCCGAGACGCCGTTCCGTGACGGTGACCAGGTGATCTACGACAATGGCGGCGGCACCAGCATCGGCGGGCTGACCCAGGGCGCGATCTACACAGTCGCACAGGGCCCGACCGGCTCGATCCAACTGAAGGACGACTTGGGCGACATCATCGACTTCGCCGACGCGCAGGACCTGTCGACCCTCGGCAATGCTCACCAGTTGAAGCGCGCGCCGGTCAACCAGGCGGCCAACACGATCTTCGTCGGCAACAAGGTCGCCGATCTCGTCGCGGGCGAGGAGGTCGTCTACAACAATGGCGGCGGCACCAGCATCGCCGGCCTGGTGGATGGCGAGACCTATACCATCGCCAACATCAACCTGGCCGCCGGCACCTTCCAGCTGAACAAGGGCGGCATCGTCGATATCGGCAATGGCCAGGATCTGAGCGCGGTTGGCGCCAACCACCAGTTCAAGCGCGAGGAAGACGGCGGCATCAACTTCAACCCGACCGCGACCAATTATGCCTTCGACCCGGACGGCGCCCCGGAAAGCTCCGACGCCGCCGCCATCGAGGCGGTGACCTTCGCGGTCAGCGTGGCCTTCTCGCAGGGTTCGGGCCTGAACGGCGCGGTGGGCGTCGCGGGTGCAATCGCGCTCAACAACATCGACAACACGGTCGAGGCGGTGGTGCGCGACACCGACGCGAATGACAGCGTTGCGACCACGGTCGACGTGGCCGACACGGTCGACATCGTCGCCGTCAGCGACACCGACATCTCGGCCATCGGCGTGGCGGGCGCGGTCTCGGTGGGCATTTCCAGCGGTGGCAGCTCCATTTCCGCCTCGATCGGCGCGACGATCGCGCTGAACCGGATCGGCACGGATGACGGCGACACGCGCGACGCCAACACGGTCCTTGCCGGGATCGAGGGCGGGTCTGTCCTGACCGACGGCCACCTGAACATCACGGCGGATTCGAATTCCGCAATCGACGCGATCATCGTCACGGTCAGTGCCAGCGTCTCTGTCAGCAGCGGACTGGGCGGCGCCATCGGCGTCGGCGTGAGCTATGCGCAGAACGAGATCGCCACGGATGTCTCCAGCATCATCACCGGCTCGGCCCTGACCGAGGCCGACGACCTGACCATGACCGCGACCGACGACAGCAGCATCGACGCGGTGACGCTTGCCGTCTCGGTGGGCGTCTCGGCCGGTGGCACGGTCAACGTCGCGATGTCCATCGCCGCCGCGATCAACACGAACACGATCCGCAACCACACCGAGGCGGTGATCGAGGACTCGACCGTCATCCTCGACGGCGACCTCGTCCAGAGCGCCACGTCCAATTCCGCGATCTTCGCGCTGGGCATCGCTTTCTCTGCCTCGGTCTCGGCAGGCAGCGGTTTCAGCGTCAGCGGCGCCGGGGCGGGCGCGGATGTCGACAACATCATCGACAACCGCATCACGGCCGGCATCGTCGATGGGTCCGACGTGACCACCGGCGGCGCCACCAGCATCACCGCGCTGGACAATGCCGGGATCACCGCCATCGTTATCGCGGCCTCGGTGGGCATCGCGGTCGGCTCGACCGGCAGCTTTGCCGCGTCGATCGCCGTCTCGCTTGTCGACAACACGATCCTGACGCAGACTGCGGCGCTGATCGACGCTTCCGAACTCGACTCGGGCGGCGCGATCACGATGGACGCCCAATCCACCGCCGACATCCTCGCCGTTGGTATCGCCGCGGCGGTTTCCGTGGCTGCGGGCGGCACGCTGGCCATCTCGGCCAGCGGCGCGGGCGCGGATGCGAAGAACACCGTCGGCGGCTCGGTCGAGGCGGTGATCCGCGATGTCGACAGTGTCGGCTCGGGCGCCGCCGTGCGCGCGGGTGGTCCGGTCACGATTTCCGCCGAGCAGTCGGGCGAGATCACCGCCGTCGCGGTTGCCGCTGCGATCTCGGTCAGCGCGGGTTCGCTTGCGGGCGCGATCTCGGTCGCGGCCTCGTTGATCGACAACGACGTGTCGACCGCAGTGACCGCGGGCGTCAGCGCATCCGACATCCTGTTCGACCCGCTCGGCGCGGGCGGCATCGACATCGACGCCAAGGCCAGCGCAGACGTCCTTGCCGTCTCGGTCGCCGTGGCGATCTCGGTCGCGGCCGGTTCACTGGCCGTCGCCGTGTCGGGCGCGGGCGCCGAGGCAGAGAACAGCATCAGCGGCGTCACCACCGCGCAGCTGGACGGCGCCACGATCCGCAACGCGGACGGCACGGACATGAGCGGCGCGATCACCGTCGATGCCCAGTCGGACATGGAGATCCAGGCTGTCGTGGTCGCGGCCTCGCTGGCCATCGCCGCCGGATCGCTGGGCGCGAGCCTCGCCTTCTCGGTTACCCTGGCAGAGAACGAAATGTCCGGCGCGACGCTGGCTTCGATCGACGGCTCTGACATCGATGCAACAGGACAGGTGCGCGTCAAGGCGCTTGCGACCAACGAAATCGACTCCGTTTCCGTCGCCTTCGCAGGGGCGGTAGGCGTCGGGGCCGCGGGTCTTTCGTTGTCCTTCTCGCTGTCGAGCACGGACAACGTGCTGACCAACGCGGTCACCGCGCAGATCGTGGACTCGACCGTCGATGCGGGCGGGCCAGTGAACGTACTGGCAGAGGACAAATCCAGCATCGATTCCATAGCGGTCGCCGCCGCGGTGTCTGTCGCAGTCGGGACATTCGGTTTGTCCATCAGCGGGGCCGCTGCGCTGAGCGACAACCAGTTCGCCACCGCTGTCAGCGCGCTGGTGACGGACTCCGATGTAACGGCCGCCATCGGTGACGTGACCGTGCAGGCCCTGTCGGATGCCGAGGTGTCCTCGCTGTCCATCGGCGCAGCCATCGCCGTCTCTGGCGGTGTGGTCGCGGTCTTCGTCTCCGGGGCAGGCGCCGATGCCCTGACCACGCATGCAACCTCGGCTTCGGCCGTCGTCACGGGATCCTCTCTGACCGCCGAGAATGGCGCGGTGACGGTGCGCGCCGCCGAAGAGACAACAGTCGATACCAACGTGGTTGCCGTGTCGCTGGCCGCCGGGGGCGGGGCCGTGAGCATCGGCCTGACCATTTCCGTGGCACTGGCCGAAAACACCGTCAACGCGGCGACGCTGGCGCAGGTCGACAGTTCCAAGATCGACGCCGACACCACCGCGTCGGTTATTGCGGAGTCGCTCAACACCGGCCTTACGCCGTCGCGCGTCACCGCGTCCGGAACGGGCGTTGCGATCAAGGGTGGCGGCGGGGCCGTCGATATCGGCGGTGCCGGCGCTGGCGCCACGGCCAAGAACGTCGTCAACAGTTCGGTTCAGGCGTTTGTCACCGACTCTCCCAACAACGACACGCCCGCGCCTTCGAGCCCCGATCTGGGGATCGATGCCGCGTCGATCACCGTCCGGGCGACTGACGCCATGAAGGCCGAGGCCAAGACCACGGCGGCGGCTGTCTCGGCGGGCGGCGGAGTGGTTTCTTTCAACGCCGCGGCCGCGGTCGCACTGGCGGAAAACCAGTACAACGCCACCACGCGGGCCGGAGTGTCCAACGCCACGCTTGATGCGTCGGCGGGCAATATCCTGATCGAGGCCACATCCGCTGCGATCAGCGAAGTGAATCCCGAGGCCTTCGCCCTGGCGGTCTCCGCTGGTGTCATTTCGATGGCCGTGGCGGGCGCGGGCGGCTTCGGCGACAATACCATGAACACGACGACCGAGGCCTATGTCCGGACGGGCAGCGTCCTCGACGCATCGGGCGCGATCAGCGTCAAGGCGCTGGACATCTCCGACGCCGTGACCGAGGTCCTGGCGCTGGCCTTCGCCGGTGGCGTGTCGGGCGCGGCCTTCTCGGGTAGTGTCGCCGACAGCGTTGTGACCAACACCACGACGGCCTCGATCGAGAATTCGAGCGCAACCACCGGGTCGGGCCAGATCCGCATCGACGCGGACGGCACGCAGGATGTGCAGGCCTCGGCGACCTCGGTCTCGTCGACTGCCGGGCTGATCAGCGTCGCCGGGGCCGGGGCCTCGGGCAGTTCCGACATCGAGGCAACGGTCCAGGCCTTTGCCCGCAATGCGACTCTGCAAGCGGGCAGCGGCGTGTTCGTCGATGCCGACAGCGACCACACGGCACGCGGCGTCGCCCGCGCCGCGGCCCTGGGGACCATCGCCGTCGCCTTCTCGCTGGCCAAGGCCGAGATCGGCGGCGCGACCCGCGCCTTTGTCGATGGCACATCGACCGTGCGGGGCGGTGACTTCGACGTGACGGCGGACAGCAAGGCGCTTGCGACGCAGGTTCCCGAAGGCGGCGTGGTGGTTCCGACCATCGCCATCGGTTTCGCCGGCGGCGCGGGGTCCGAATACAAGACCCTCGTCGACCGCACGACCGAGGCCTATATCGGCGCGCGCACCGGCACGGCACCCGCGGCCAGCACCGTGGATTTCCACGCCATCGGCAACCCGGCCGCCAAGGGCGACATACTGGTCAAGGCCTTCTCCGACTTCGACGCTGTCAGCACCCCGGTCAGCATCGGCATCGGGGCTGTCGGCATCGCCGTCGCCCTGGCCAATGCCCGCGTCACCGGCCAGACACTCGCCTATGTCGGCGAGAACACGACGCTGACCGCGCGCAACCTGACCATCGACGCCTCGGCCAACGAGCGCGCGACCGCCTTCATGGCGGCGACGGGCGTCGGGGCGGGGGCCGGTGTGGCAGCCGCCGACGGCACCGCCCGGATCACCAGCTCGGTCGAGGCCTTTGTCGGCGCGCGCTACAACGACACCGGCACGGCGACGCCGACGACGATCACCCTCACCGGCGGTGGTGTCCTCGACATCGACGCGACCTCCGACCGGATCGCCAGCGCCGAGGCCGGCGGGCTAAGCGCCTCGTTCGGGCTGGCCATCACCGTGCTGCTGCCCAAGGCCGACAATTTCGGCTCGACCCGCGCCTATGTGGGATCGGGCGTCACGATGACCGGCGCCGACCTCGACATCCTCGCCGACGCGATCCAGCACAAGGCCCTGGCCTCGGCGCTGGGCGGCGGGTTCAGCTTTGCCGCCAGTGCGCAGGTGCTGACCGCAGAGGCGGATGCCGGCGGCACCGTCGAGGCCTTCATCGGCATCGGGTCGGATCATGCGCAGATCCTGCCGGCGCCCTCGATCAATGTCGGCGGTGCGGCCGTCACCGTCGAGGCCGACGCCCTGGTCGAGGCCGAGGCGGATATCAATGCGGTCGGCGCGTCGGCGGGTCTCGATCTGTCGGCCATGCTGCCCTCGGCCCGGGTCACCGCGGAAACGCGGGCCTTCGTGCGCGACGGCGTCTCGCTGGATGCGGGGGGGCTGCAGGTCAAGGCAGGCGAAAGCGACGCCGACCGCGTGGTCTACAAGGCCACGGCCGAGACCTTCTTCCTGGGCTTCGGCGGCATCGCCTCGATGGGCGTGCTCAAGGCCGATTCCGAGGTTCAGGGCGTTGTCGAGGCCTTTGTGGGCGCTCCGGTCGGGATCGCCGCGATTTCCGCCGGGCCGGTGGGCAACCGCAACGACATCAACGTGGGCGGCGGCGTGGTCGACGTGCAGGCGCTGTCCGACATGGAGGCGCAGGCGCATCTGCTGCGCGGCGCGGGCGGCGGCGTCCTGGCCGCGACCGGCATGTTCACCGATGCCGAAGTGTCGGGCACGACCCGGGCCCATGTCGGGCAGGGCGGCCGGATCACGGCGGGCAGCCTCGATGTGGATGCGGACGGCGATTACGAGGTCGCGGTTTCCAACGAGTCGATCAACATCTCGACCCTCGCGGCGATCTCGCTGATCAAGGCCAATACCGAGATTTCCGGCGTGGTCGACGCGCATCTCGGCTCTGGCGTCAAGGATGACGGCAGTTTCGAAAGCCCCGACGCCGACCGCGCCGTGGTGAACGTGGGCGGCGGGGCCGTGACCATCGACGCCACCGCACGCATGGCCTCGACCCCCGAGATCACCAGTGTCGAGGTCTCGGCGGGCCTGTCGCTGGGCCTTTCCGAGGTCATCAACACCCTGTCGGGCGCCGTGCGCGCCTATGTGGGCGAGGCAGCGGTAGTGAATGCCGGCTCGCTGGACATCAAGGCGTCGACTCCCGAAGGCCTCAGCGCCGTGACCACCGGTGTGGGCGTCTCGGTCGGTGCGATCTCCGTCTCCGGGGTCCAGTCGACGGCCATCGTCAGCGCGACGGTCGAGTCCTTCATCGGCGCGCAGGCCGCGGCGGGGGCCACTGGCCTTGCGTCGCGCTCGGCCGACGTGGCGGTGACCGGGGCCACCAACGTGACCATCGACACCACGATGACGGCCACGGCCGAAATCAACTCGCTGTCGGTGGGTCTTGGCACCGTCCAGATCCTGCTGCCCACGGCCGAGGTGACCGGCACCGCCCGCGCCTATGTGCGCGACGGGGTCGATCTGTCGTCGAACACGCTGACCGTGGCGGCCGGAACCGATGCCAAGCCGGTGCGGATCTCGGCCAACGCGATCAGCGCCTCTGGCAGCTTCTCGGCCTTTGGCGGATCGGGTCTGGTCTCGACCGCCAATGCCAACGGCACGGTCGAGTCCTTCATCGGCGCGCCGGTGGGCGTGGCGGGTGTCGCCGCCAACGGGCGCATAGTGGACATCGCCGGTGCGGTCGACCTTGACGCGGTGGGCGATTTCACCGCCGATGCCTCGCTGCTCAGCGCCGGGCTCAACCTGATCTCGATCGAGTTCTCCAAGCCGACCGCAACGGTGGGCGGAACCGTGCGCGCCTTTGTCGGCGCGGGCGGCACAGTCGAGGCGGGCTCTGTCTCGCTGCGGGCGGATGCCAAGCGGTTCCTCGCGACGGCGGAATCGCAATCCTTCAAGGCGTCGCTCGCCAATGCCGGCGGTGTGCTGCCCACGGCGCGCGTCACCGGCACGGTGGAAAGCTTCATCGGGGCGCGCTCGACCCAGGCGGCCAGCGGCGCGGTGACCACGGTCAACACCGGAACCGGCGCTGTGACGCTGTCGGCGGACGGCGATTTCGACGCGGTGGCGAACGTGATCCGGGGCGGCCTGTCGGGCATCTCGATCTCGATCATCCTGGCCGATGCCGACACCGGTGGCGTGATCCGGTCCTACGTGGGCGAAAATGCCGATATCGACGCGGGGTCGCTGTCGGTCACGGTGGACGGCAATGCGACGATGGACGCCACGACCTCGCTCGACTTCTTCGAGGTGGGCGGCATCACCGGCAACTTCTCCGAGGGCAAGTCCGTCGTCTCGGGCAAGCTCGAGGCCTTCATCGGCACCGGCACGGGTCGGGCGGCGGATGGCGCGAGGCCCTCTGATATCAATGTGGGCAGCGGCGACGTGATCGTGCAGGCGGACGGCGCGCTGACGGCCACGACGACCATCGACAGCGTCGGGGCCAGCGCCTTTGACGTGCGCGGCCTGAAACCCACCTCGATCGTCAACGGCGAGGCCCGCGCCTATGTGCGCGAGAATATCGGCATCACCGCCGGCAACCTCGACGTGCGCGTGGGCCAGGACGCCTCGAACCGGGTCAAGATGACGGCCCGGGCCGAGGCCAGTGTGCTGGCCTTCGCCGCGATCAGCGGCGCGGGCCTGATCTCGAACGCGCAGGTCAACGGCCTGTCCGAGGCCTTCATCGGTCCGGCGCTGGGCAAGGCGCCTTCGCGCGCCGCTGGCAAGTCGATAACCGTCTCGGGCGGCATCGATGTCGAGGCCTTCTCGGAATATGAGGTCGAGGCGACCTCGACGGGCGGCGCGGCGGGCCTAGTCAACGTGGCCCTGCTGACCGTGACGGCGACGGTCAACGGCACCACGCGCGCCTATATCGGCGACGGGGCGCTGGTGTCGGGCGGCTCTGTCGGCGTTCTGGCCGATGGCCTGACCGACGCGGATGCGGCGATTTCCAACACGTCCTTCGGCCTGATCGGTGGCGCGGCCGCCTCTGCCAAGGTGACGGACAACCACACGGTCGAGGCCTTCATCGGCGCACAGACCGGCCAGAGCACCGACCCGGGCGAAGAGCCCGCCGAGGTGACCGCCACCAACGGCGACATCACGGTGGACGCGAAACTCGGCAGCGACCTCTATTCCGACGGCGAAATCCTGGGCATCGCGCTGGGTGGCGCGTTCGGGATCGCGCTGACGCAGATCGACTCGGACACGACGACGCGGGCCTATCTTGGCGACGGCGCGACCGTGGTGGCGCAGGGCAATGGCGACGTGGCGGTGACGGCCTTCTCGGACGTCAAGATTAACGCGGACGGCACGGGCACCAACTTTGCCCTCGGCATCGGCTTTTCGGGTGCGTTCACGCGGGTGAACGCCGATCCCAACACAGAGGCCTTCACCGAAGGAACGGTGTCGGTGGTGGCTGACGACTTCTCGCTACTGGCGGATGCGCACACGCTGGTCGACAGCGATGTCAAGGTTGCCGCGGGCGCGCTGCTGGCGGGCATTTCCGGTGGCGTGGCGCGTTCGACCGCGACGCCGCGGGTCAAGGCGATCATGGACAGCGGCACGACGCTGGATCTGGGCGGCACCGTCACGATCCAGGGCCTGTCGTCAAACCGCGCCATCGCCACCACCTCTGCGGTGGGCGGCGGCCTGATTGGCGTGGGCGCGGCCTATGCCAATGCGGGCGCGGCCAGCGATGTCGATGTGCGGCTTGACGGCAATGTGGGCACGCAGACCGAGTCCGGCGCGGATTCCGTCCTGGTCGAGGCCAAGGCGACCGACGATGCCATCGCCAATGCCCGCGCGGTTGCTGGCGGCCTTGCGGCGCTGACCGACAACAAATCCTACGCGACGGCCGGTTCGACCGTGGCCGAGAACGGCGTCGAGACGCTGGATTATGCCGTGACGGCCGAAATCGGCTCGGCCGCTGTGGTGCACAGCGCGGGCGACATCACGGTCCGCGCCCAGATGGATCCCGAGGCCGATGCCGAAACCAAGGGCGTGACCGGTGGCCTGATCGGTGTGGGCGCGTCTCTTTCGGACAGCTACGTCAAGACCAACGTGCAGGCGCTGGTCGGCGCGGGTGCCTTCCTCAAGGCGGGCACGGGCGCGAATGACGACATCCGCATCGAGGCGATCAACAAGCCGGTCGCCGCCCAAGACGTGGTGATCCCCGATTTCGCGATCATCGGCACGAATGCCGCCAACGACAGCCTCACCGTCACGGCCCACAACCTGAACGACGGCGACTCGGTCGAATACGAGAACAACGGCAACTCGGCGATCGGTGCGCTTCAGGGAAGCAGCGTGGACGGCACAACCGGCGAGATCATCCGCCGCGAATACGATGTCATCGTGGTCGATGCGAACAACTTCCAGTTCGGATCGACGTTCTCCGGCACCGCCGTCACCCCGACGCAGGAATACGGCATCGACGATGCCGCCAACCTGCTGACCTTCGCCAACGGGCACAAGTTCGAGGATGGCGACCGGGTGATCTACGACCCGAACGGCAATACCTCGATCATCGATGACGCCAAGCCGAACCCCTATTACGTGGTGGTCGTCGACGATTACACGATCCGGCTGGTCGAGGAAGCGTCCGACGTCAATTTCCAGCGTGACTTTGACGCGGGCGACGTGGACGCCACCGCCGACACGATCACGCTGCTGAACGGCCATGACCTGGTGACCGGCGACAGCGTGGTCTACGATGCGCCCAAGCCCATCGAATTCAACATCGGGCAGGTAGACGCGACACGCGGCACCGCGAACTTCACCCAGAACGGCCAGGCGCAGAGCCAGGTGGTGTTCACCGATGTGGACGCCAACAACAACATCGTCTTTATCAACGAGGATGGCGATCCGCTGTCGCACGGCTTCTCGAACGGCGACCAGGTGGTCTATACCGCGACGAGCACGCAGGAAACGCCCGCCGTGCCGATTGCCGGGCTGCAATTCGGCGAGACCTATCGCGTCGTGGTGGGCGACAGCGACGAGATCTCGCTCAAGTTCAACGACGAGCTGGAAACCAGTGTCGATTTCGTCCGCAACGCGGGCGGTGACCGGATCTATGCCGGCATCGACTGGCTCGACAAGGGCTTCCGCCCCGGCCAGACCCTGTTCATCGAAACGCCCGGCGGCGGCGGGTCGTCGCTGAACAACGGCACCAACTACGTCATCGCGAATGTCATCAGCGACGGCGGCACCAACAACGTGCTGGTGCTGACCGCGGCGAACGCCCTGACCGCGACCCGTGTCAACAACCAGACCGCGACCTGGGCCAGCACCGCCACGCCGGACCGCTACACCGTGACGGCCACCGGCGCCTGGGCCAGCCTTCAGGCCGGATCGCCGCTGACCATCACCGGGCAGAACGCCGGAACCTACAACGTCGTGGCCAAGACAGACAACGTCCTGACGCTCGACCGTCTCAGCGGCGCGGTCACAACCGGTTCGCGTACCGGCACCTTCGACTTCGCCTCTGTCTTCAAGGCCTTCGACGGCCCGGTGATCGAGCTTGACCCGTCGAAATCGGCGGTCACCGCGGCCGTGTCGATCACCGATCCGGCCGGTCTTTACCATCACGTCACCCGGACGGATGGCGGCAACTGGGACAATTCGGTCTTCGTGGCGGGCGGGACCCTGTCCATCTCGGGGCTGGCCACCGGCATTTCCGGCAACACCGACAGTTTCGAGATCCATTCGGTCAGCGGCACCCTGATCCAGCTGGTCAAGGAAGCGGGCAAGACCATCGACACGGGTTCGGGCCTGGCGCGGCTGAACATGTCGCAACCGGTCGACGTGGTCGTGACGGTCGGCACCGACGATGACGGGCTGGGCAGCGACATCGCGGGCGACATCAATGGCAAGGTCCGGTTCGAGCGCGACGCGCTGGGCGACAAGCTGGTCCTGACCTCGGGCACCTGGGCCGGGCAGGGCCTGGCCGAGGGTTTTGCCATCCAGGTCGCCGGATCGGGCGAGAACGACGGCACCTACGAGATCAAGTCGATCTCGGGCGCGACGCTGCGGATCACCGACACGTTCACCGTCAAGGATACCCGCATCGCCGATGCCATCACCTTCACCGCGGCGCCGAACGCCAGCGAGACCGACCGCATCACGCGGGCCGGCGGCTGGTCGGACACGGCCTTCGGAACGGGCTCGACCATCGTCATCAGCGGCACGGGCGGCGTCTTTGACGGCACCTATTCCGTGGTCGAAGTGGACGGCAACGACCTGGTCCTGGCGACGGCGACCTTTGCGGGCAACGGGTTCGACGCGACGACCACCATTGCCAAGCCTGTCTTCGACGAGATCATCCTGACCCAGAAGGGCCACAACACCGGCGCCGACATCCACCAGCTGATCCTGGCCGAGGACGCGCCGATCAAGACGGCGGGCGGCGGCAGCCTGGAGATCGGGCGCAGCTATTACGTCGAGGTCAGCGGCAACGACGTCACCCTGTTCACCGACAAGGCACGGACGAACAAGGTTGACCTCGTCGCGCAAACAGGGCTGGGCAACGCCACCCACAGCTTTGAACGCGTGGTCGACCTGAACGACGTGGGCGGCGAAGAGCATGTCCTGCGCATCGACATCACCCAGAACGGCGCCCCCGCCGGCAACCACAAGATCCTCGGACCGGGCGGTTCTGACCTGGCGACCGAGCTGGCGATTTCCGGCGACGGGCGCTCGCTGGCCAAGGCCAAGGGATCGGGCGGCGGTTTCGTCGGCGTGAACACCAATGACGCGCAGGCCGACCAGATCACCGTCACCCGCGCCATTCTGGATGCCGCGGTGGTCGAGGCGGGCGGCTCCGTGTTCGTCACGGTCGACCTTGAAACCGACGGCATGGCCAACGTGCGCAACGGCACCGGCGGCTTCGTCGGTATCGGCGACGCTGACGCGCGGTCCAACCAGACCACCACCGCCGAGGCGACGATCGGCGACAACGTGCGTCTGCGCGCGGGCAAGAACCTGACCGTAGAGGCCGACACCTTCCACCGCTCCGACATCTTCTCGCAGTCGAGCGCGGGCGGGTTCGTGGGCCTGGCCGACGCCACGGCGCGGACCAACATGGATTACGACATCGATATCGGCGTCGGCGCGTCCAGCAACATCCTGGTGGGCGGCGACGTGCGCATCGCGGCCGATTTCTCGGCTGACGTGGACAGCCAGGCCAAGGCCAGCGGCCTGGGCTTTGGCGGCGACGGCCGGTCGCTGAACGACGTGAACCTGGACGGCGGCACCGCCGACGCGATCATCGGCACGACCACGATCATCGAGGGCACGACCGTCGCCATCGACATCGGCACCGGCAGCGTCAACATCAACGCCGACGGCTCGGCCAAGGGCGCGGGCTTCTACTCCGAGGGTGAGGACGACACGGACGTGTCCTACACCGCCCTGCACCGGGTGGACGTGGGCAACCTGGCGAAGATCACCGGCTTCGAGGGTGTCGATTTCGTCGCTGCCTTCGGCGATCCGCAGACCCCCGCAGAGGAAGTCTACCTGCGGGCCCGCAGCTTTGCCCGCTCGACCGGCCTGTTCGGCTGGGTCAGCGCGGACGCCAACGTGCACCGGCAGCTCGACTCCTCGGTCATCTCCGGGTCGGATGCGCTGATTACTGCGGGACCGCGCGACAACCTGGATACGCCGCTGCGCACGGATGGCGCCTCCAGCCAGATGGCCTTCCTGATCCTTGCGGGTGGCGAGGACGCGAACATCGTCCGCGATCCCCAGACCTCCAAACGGTCGCTGGCCTCTGGCGGAAGTCATGGCAGCACCACAGGTGGCCGGACCGAGACCGTCGATATCGAGAGCGACGTGCTGATCCTGTCGGGCAAGATCCCGCTGCTGGAAGTCTCGGCCGTGATCGACACGCAGGGCAACATCCTCGAGGCGACGAATATCGACATTATTGACGACGAAGGCCTGAAGAATACCGCCGGCCAGCAGATCAAGTCGGCCACCAGCACGATCAACGTTCAGGACATCGTCAACCCCGGCTCAGGCGACGTGGTGATCCGCGCCAAGGACGCCATCACCGGCACCGAGGCCAAGACCTGGGAATGGCGGGACAGCCTGCCGCAGGTGCGCATCCTGAACCAGTCCGACCTGGACCTCGTGCTTCAGGACATCAACGTGCTGGGCGACCGCGCGCCGGTGGCCTATCTCGACCCGACCACCGCGCTGCGCAACCTCGTCTTCACGATCAAGCGCGACGTGGCCCCGAGCCTCGTCACCATCGAGAACACCGGCAAGGGCGACGTGATCCTGACCGGCATCATCGAGAACCCGATCGGCACGACCTCGATCTATAACCATAACGGCGACATCCTGTCGACGGGCACCCGGGCGACCTCGCTCATCCGCACCAACATCCTGCGGCTGGAAACCGACGACCTGGCCGACGGCATCGCGCCGCTGGATCAGGGGGTGGGTACGATCGGCACCTCCTCGAACCGGATCAACGTGGATATCGTGGATGCCGCCGACCTGCCGCGCGCCACGGAATTCGAAAGCCGCCAGGTCTTTGTCGGCGACAATTCCATCGGCCTGTCCTACGAGAACACGTTCTACACCGGGCAAATGGTGACCTATCTTGCCGGGTCCGCCACCCTGGGCGGGCTGACCAGCGGCGAGAACTATTTCGTCATTGTCTCGCAAGACGGCCTGTCGGTGCAGCTGGCGCTGACACGGGCGGATGCGCTGGCGGGCAACGAGATCGACATCACCAGCGCGGGGGCGGATACAAACAGCCACAGCCTGACGCCGATCACCCGCTTCAACGTCGACTCGGCCGACAACATCTTCCTCGACGTGCTGGGTCGCCAGCGTGTGCCGGGCGGTGTGGTGCCGACCCCGCCGAACTACATGGTGACCATCGACGCCGTCGACGCGGTGGGCGACGTCGACATGATCCTGCAAACCTCGGTCCGCGAGACGAATGTCGGCCTGCGCGGCGGCGTAACCGTCAAGCACCCGGCACAGGCGGGTGGCGGCACCTATGTCGTCTATTTCGAGCCCGAACAAAATCCGATCCCGAACAAGTATATCGGCGCCTATGCCAACAACCCGTCCAAGATCGCCAGCGTCTACAGCTTCCGCGAGGCGGACCAGGCCACCGACCAGCTGACCCAGCCCGGCGTCAGCGCCGGCGGCAACATCGTCATCAAGGCGGCCGCCGCCACCGTGCAGGCCGAACCGCGCACCGACATCATCGGCATCACCGAGATCCTGTCGGGCGGCGATATCGACATCTGGACCAACGGCTATGTGACCGTCACCGAAAAGACCGGCGACCTGCGGGTGCAGCGTATCCGGTCGGAATTCGACGACGTGCTGCTCTATTCGCCGCAGGCCATCATCGACGCGCGCAGCGCGACCGAGGAACTGGGCAATGCCAACCCCGAGGCGGATGTCTCGGGCACCAACATCACGCTGGTGGCGGGCGCCGACCTGGTGGTGGGCACCGGTCCCTACTTCCTGCTGCCCGACGCGACGGCCGTGACCGCCGGGACGACGGTGGAACAGGGCCTTGGCGGCGTCGGCAAGCGCGACGCCTGGCTCGAGATCAACACCGATCTCAAGAATAGCGACGGCGTGCTGAGGGTCTTCGACACTACGTCGACCAATTCGGGCGGCGTGTGGCTGGACGAGACCGTCGGCGACATGCGCATCCATACCATCGACATGAAGGACGCCAACCCGTTCGACGGCCTGACCCGCAACGCCGCGGACAGTGACGACGTGGGCCTGCGCAGCCAGGCGGGGAGCATCATCGACGCCCGGAATGACGAGGTCTGGAACGTGCGCGCGCAGTCGATCTTCATCGACGCACATGGCGGCTCGATTGGCCAGGTCGGTAACGACCTCGATATCGACAGCCGTTACAACATCTTCGGTCTGTCGGTGGACGACGTCATGCTGGAGGCATCGGACAGCATCTACCTGACCGAGACCGCGAACCAGCTCTACCTGACCTTCGCCCACACCTATACCGGCGACATCCGCCTGACGGTGCGCGAGGATGGCATCGTCGCGGGGCAGGAGGGCACCGCCGACTTCATCCTGACCGATGTGGACGCGACCGATCCGGGTCTTGCGCAATTCGCGCAGGACGGCACGGCGGCGCCGACCCGGCATGCGGACGCGCCGCGCACCATCACCAATGCCACGATCTTTGCCGAGGCCGGCTGGATCGAGGTCCGCGCGGGCGACGACATCGACCTTGACAGCAACGCCCGCGTCCTGGCCGCCGAGGGTATCGAGTTCTACGGCGACGCGCGCGTGGTGAACGACGGGCCGTTCCTGGCCGATACCGACGCGGGCTTTGGCGCCACCATCGAGATCCGGGGCCAGCTGATCGCCGGGGCCGTCGTGGTGCCTGGCACCGATGCGGCGGGCGGCGCGCCCGTCGGCACGGCCCAACGCTCGACCCTCGCGCCCATCCATCTGCTGGAAATCTTCGGCAACGCCGACGAGGACAATATCGACTTCGGCGACATGGGCGGGATCGCAGGCACGACCCTGCTCGGCACAGCGGGCTATGTCTTCCTCGGCTCCAAGACGCGGGCCTATGGCAGCCAGTCGCGGCCCGTCTATGACGGCTTGGAAGGCCGCTTTGTCAGCGCGGGCGACGATGGCGAGGACACGTTCCGCGTCTTCTACCTGCAAGACACGCTGACCCGCACCGGGCCGCTGACCGGCTCTGTCGTGGCGGAACACACTCTGACGCTGGACGGCCAGGCCGATACCGACACGGTCGAGGTCTACACGCTGGGCTCGCAGGGGCCAGATACGCGCAACTACGTGATCAACGTGCTGGATACCGGCGCCGAGGATGACGGCGTGGACGACATGACGATCTTCGGCCGCGACTATCAGCCCCTGCCGGGCGATCCGAACGCGGGCGCCGTGGACGACATCTTCCTGACGCGCGCGGCGGCCTATCTGCCCAGCGACGAGGTGGGCGGCATCAAGGTCGAGGACACTGCCGACCGGCCCGGCTATGTGGCCATCCTGCATGGCACGCTCGACCCCTACCAGGACGTGATACCCGGCAACGAGGACAGCATCGAGGTCCAGCGGATCAACTACGACACCGCGCTGAACGGGCGGCTGACCATCGAGGGCAGGGGCGGAAACGACGCCTTCTTCTCGGACGACATGACGGTGATCGCCACCTATGACGGCGGCGCCGGCGACGACACGTTCCAGATCGGCCAGATCTTCGGCTCGAACCGCAGCGAGGCGGATGGCAACCTGCTGCCACAGGACGAATTCGTCGATCTCGTCGCCACCACGCGCGGCTGGCTGTCGCGCGGCTCGTCCGCGCCGGTCCTGGCGCAGGGCGGCACCGGCAACGACACGTTCCGCGTCTATTCCAACCAGTCCGAACTGCGGCTTGAAGGCGACGACAACAATGACCTGTTCATCGTCCGCGCCTTCGCCATCGCGGCCACGACCGACTGGAACTGGGATTTCTCGGTCGATGGCACGACGACAGGAGGCGACCCGCTTACCACGGTTCCGAATGTCGACGATCTGGATGCGGGCCGGGCGGTGCTGACCTTCCTCTACGACTGGGTCGAGGGGGATGACTTCATCTTCGGCACGGGCGACGACCAGACGCCCGCCAGCGCAATCGCGCAGCTGACGCTGTCGACGCTGATGGACCTTGGCGTGCAGGTCACGACCGAGGCGGAGGCCACCGCCTATCGCACCGCGCTGGCTGCGGCGCTGCCCAAGGATGGCGGCCCGGCCGATTACGTCTTCGACATCAACGGCGACGGCGGGATCAACTTCCTCGATCTCTACATCACCCTGGGCAACAGCACCGACGACACGATCGTGCTGGACGAGGACGGCGTGGCCAGCCCGCAGATCGGGCTCGGGTTCTCTGTCGCGCAGGCGCCGGACATTCGCGCCGGCGGCGGCCAGGACGAGGTGCGCTACAACATCAACGCGCCAGTCAGCGTCGATGGCGGTACCGGTTTCGACAAGCTGGTGATCCTCGGCACCGAATTCGCCGACGACATCGCGATCACCGACAAGGGTATCTTCGGCGCGGGCCTGAACGTGCGTTACACCACGGTCGAGGTTGTCGAGGTCGACGGCCTTGAAGGCGACGACAAGTTCTATGTCCGCTCCACCGCCTTCGGCGTGGCCTATCGCGTCATCGGCGGCTTGGGGTCGGACATCATCAACGTCGCGGGCGACGTGCAGGAAGACATCATCACCCGCGAACTCGAGGGCATCTCGGGCGCGGCCGATCACCTGGTCCAGTCCGGCGACATCTTCTATGACGGGCTGGTGGTCGACGGTCTCGATTACAACGTGACCACCGACGGCGAGGGCCTGGTGGTCATCGACGAGGGCGCCGACGGCTTTACCGCCGTGCGCGAGGGCGCGACGGACGGCCTGTCGATCGACAGCTACACCGTGCGTCTTGCCCGCAAGCTGACCGGCGACGAGGTGGTCTATGTCACCGTCTCGGCGGCCCGGTCGCCCGAGGAGGAACGCAACGACAGCTTCGCCAACCCGTCGCCGCTGCCCAATGGCGCGGGCGACACGATGTGGGTCTCGACGGCCTATCCGGCGGGCACTGCGCAGGGCAACGGCACGATCTACGGCGTCGACTACCTTGAATCCGGCACGCTGGCCGACGAGGCCTTCCTTCGGCCGGTGACCTATGAGGGCGTCGATGGCTACGTCGAGAACCGTGCTGTCACGCTGGTCTTCGACGCCAGCAACTGGGATCAGGCACAGGATGTCTATCTCTGGGCCGTGGACGATGCCCGCGCCGAGGGCGACCGCGTGGTCGTGGTGCAGCATTCGGTGATCTCGGGCACGTCGGCGGATTACGACGCCATCGACGTTCGCAACGTCGAGGTACAACTGCGCGACAACGACACGCCCGGCGTGCTGGTGACAGAGGTCGACCCGGACAGCGTCAGCATCCTGGGCGACGGCACCGTGGCCGCGGGCTTTGTCGAGGATGGCCGCAGCCTGATCGTCGAGGGCGACGCCACCGCGGGCCTGTCCGACGTGATCCTCGTCCAGCTCTCGCGCGAGATCGAGGCGGGCGACCAGGTGGTCGTCAAGGTGAATTTCGGCGACCTGACCGGCAATCTCGACCTGGCGGAACTGACCGACCAGGCCATGGTGCTGGAGAATGTCGGCGGCAGCACCCGCTTCGACGCGCTTAACCGCACGATCACCTTCGACAGCACCAACTGGGACAAACCGGTGGCCGTGCGCGTCGTGCAACTGAACGACGCGATCGAGGAGGATCCGCAGACTGCCGTCCTCAGCTTTGGCCAGAACCTCGAGACGGTTTCGGACCTGACGCTGGGCAGCTGGACCGACGCCGATGACGGCGACACCGAAAAGCTGGCGCTGACGCTGAACGGTGCGGGCTGGGTGGCCAGCGGTTTTGCCCGCGAAGGCGTGACGATCACCGGCATTCCCGGCCTGGCCGCGGCGACCATCGCAGGCTTCGCCGATGCGGGCCAGACGGCGCTGCTGGATGTGCTCGCGGCGGGCTTCACCCCTGGCGACTACGCCGCCGCCACCGCGACGCGCGTGCTGACCGCGGGTGAACAGGTCAGCGACGACAGCAACGGGATCGCGGGCGACTATGTCTTCCCGAACCTGCGCTCGGGCACCGGCCTGCTGGATGTCTCGGTGATCGACGATGACACGCCCGGATCGGTCGTGCTGGAATCGGGCCGCGACACCGTGCTGGTTCCGGCCACGGCGACGGCGGGCATCTTCGACGTCACCGGCGGCAATACGATCAAGGCGCTTGAAGACGGGTTCGACTGGCGGGCCGAGGGCTTTGACCTTGGCGACACGATCGAATTCGGCGGCTCGGGCATCTTTGCGGGCACTCGGACCATCGCGACGATTTCCGGCGACACGATCACCGTCGTGGGCGGCGGGCTGTCGAACGGAACGGGCCAGTATGCCCGCATCGTCTCGCAATCCGGCGCGCCGCAATCGGACACCTACAAGCTGCGCCTGACGCAGCAGCCGGGTGCCGACGTGACCGTATCGGTCCTGACCGACGGTCTGGCCGACGTGACCTGGATCGACGCCAATGGCGACGGCATCCGCGACGCCGGCGAAGAGATCACCGCGACCGATTACCAGACCATCGGCGGAGAGCGCCCGGTGCAGCTGTTTGCGGGCACGCTGGATTTCGGCACCGATGGCGGCCTGACCACGATCACCCGCGGCGCGGGTTCGGACCTTGGCAGCTTCCTGTCGGAAGGCTGGCAGGCGGGCGACCTGATCCAGGTCGGCAACAGCGGGCTGATCGACGGCGTCACCTACGAGGTGGCCGCGGTCACGGCGACGACGATCGCCCTGACCGTGAACACCGGCGCCGGCACGGTGGCGGGCGTCGACGACGTGCTGCTGTCGAAGATGATCGAGACCGAGGTTTGGACCGGCGAGGTGCGTTACGAAACCGCCGGGGACGGCTCTGACCAACTGATCCGCACCGAGGCCTTCGTAGACGCCACCGGCATCGACGTGAACGATCCCGACGCGCTGGCGGTGCTGGAGGGCGATCCGAACTTCACCGTGCAGGGCTTCCTTGGCGAGGGCTTTGTCGAGGGGATGCGCGTGCGCATCACCAATCTCGGCAACCCGGCCCAGTATGTCGACGCCAAGATCGCGATCATCCGCGGCTTCAATGGGTCCAAGGACCACACGCTGCAATTCACCTTCGAAACCAACGACTCCTTCGCCTCGGCCGCATGGCTGACCAGCGGTAGCCCGGTGCAGGTCGACGTCAATCGCCTTGCCGTGCAGGCGGTCTTCACCGACGCGAACTACTACGTCGCGCAGACGGTCGAACTGACCGCGGACCCCTATTACGACGTGCCGACCACCCGCGAAGGGGTCAAGATCTTCCCGGTGCAGGCGCATCTGCTGGCCAATATCCGCGGCCCACTGGCCGTCGAGGGCGGACCCTCGGGCGCCGACAGGTCGCTTCAGAACGGCGTCAAGCTGCCGGGCGAGACGGATGAATTCCTGATCGCCATCGGCACCCAGGCGCCGGAAAGCCAGCAGATCGACGTGCTGAACATCTTCAACGACGGCAGCCAGGCGGACGGTTCCGGCATCCTGACCGAGACGACGCTGAAGGGCTTCGGCATGGGGCCGGACCTGGTCTTCCCGTTCGTCGAGGGGCCGCTCTTTGGCGAAGGCAATGCCGATGCCGGGCCGGTGACGCTGACCTATCCGGGAGGCATCAGCTTCGGCAAGGTGAACTTCGGTTCGTCCGGCGTCAGCAACGACAGCCAGGTGTCCACCGTCGAGGTCGTGAACGTTATGCTTGGCGTGGGCAACGACCGGCTGGAAGTGCAGGGCACGCTGAACCCGGCGCCCTTCGTGCAGGCGACCAACGACTTCACCTTCGTTGCGAACTGGAACACCAGCACCGTCGGCGGTTTCGACGGCACCGATTACGGCTTCCTCGTGACGCAGCAGCCCGACCTTGGCGGCAAGGTGCTGATCACCCGCGACGGCTATGACTGGAAGGCGCAGGGCTTCCTCGTCGGCCAGGACGTGTTCCTTGTCGATGATGACGGCACCGAGGTCTTCCTTGGCCGCGTGCTGGCGATCGAGGATGCCATCGCCTATTTCGACGAATTCGGCGCCCCGGTCATCGACCCCGAAACCGGCACGCCCTATCGCGACCCGAACGACAACTCTCTCCTGATCCTGGACAGCACGGTTCTGCAGCCGCTGGACCTGAGCGGCGACGACACGCTGATAGCGGTCGACAAGGAGGTGTTGCAGGTTCTCGACGCCACCGTGGCCGTGTCCAATGCCGGCGCGATCACGCTGCGGCGCGACGATGGCGGTGTGTGGGCGGATGACGGCTTTCTTGCCGGGCACCTGATGCAGATCGGCATCGGCGAGGCGCGGCAGCAGGTGCGCATCGTCGAGATTCTCGCCGACGACACGCTGCTGGTCGAAGGCGCGGGCCTGAGCGATGGCCAGACCTTCACTGACACCGCCTTCTGGGTGCAGGGCAACCATGGCAGCCTGACCGTGCTGCATGGCGGCGGCAACGACTATATCGACAGCCTCGGCCAGTTCGACTTCACCAATGGTCAGACCTGGACGAACGGCGCGGGCGATCCCGTGGCGGTCGATCACCTGACCCGTCTCGACGGGCGGGGCTTTGACGAGGCCGGCTTTGCGGTCGGGCAGATCATCCTGCTGGAAGGCGAGGATTACACCCGCGAGATCCTGGCGATCCTCGATGCCGACCAACAGGCCTACTTCCCGAACCCGCTGAACCCGCCGCCCTTCGCCAACTGGGGCGAGGGTTCGATCCTTGTCCTGAGCGAGCCGCTGGGCAGCGGCACAGAGCTGGGCAACCTGAGCGACACCGAGCTGCTGATCACCGTGCCCGAGGCGCTGGAGACCTCGCATGTCCTCGATGTCCGCATCGAGGTGATCGAGCGCGGCGCGACGATCGAGACCTACCTGACCCTTGTCGGCGCCAATGCCGGCCAGACCTGGGCGGGCCTCGGCTACAACGCCGATGACGTGCTGTTCATCGAAGGCTATGCGGGCGGCTTCCGCATTGCGGCAATCGACGGGGCCGAGATGCAGCTGCTCGAGGCCGCGCTGGGCGATTGCGCCGACCCCGTAACGGGCATGGCCACCCTGCGCCTGACCACCTACGACGAGACCCGCGGCGGCGGCGCGCGCGTCGGCGGCGATACGTTCATCGTAACCGGAGGCGCCGGGCCGAACAGCCCGTTGGTCATCTACGGCGACACCAGCCAGGACGGCGTCTGGTATTCCGGCCATTCCTGGGATCGCCTGGGCCTCGAATTCGGCGAAAAGCCCTTCGACCCGTTCCCGAAACTCTCCGACCAGGAGAACGAGGACGACGAGTGGGTCTTTGCCCTGGCCAACCCGTTCGACCTGCACGGCAACGACGTGATCGACGCCTCGGCACTGTTCGCGGACGACCCCGATGCGTCGCTGACGATTTCGGTCGGCATCACCGCCTATGGCGGCATGGGCAACGACCTGATCATCGGCTCGCAGACCGGCGACCACCTGGCAGGCGGTTCCGGCAACGACACGATCATCGGCCAGCGCGGCACCGACCACATCTATGGCGACAGCGGGTTCAACGTGAACATCCTGACGCGCGCCCTGACGGTGGCGACGGTGAACGCCAGCCCGCTGCCCTCGGTCGACCCGAGTCTGCCGCGTGGCGACGGTTCCATCGATCCGGCGGCCAGCCCGGTTGCGGACCTGATGGGTAAGCAATCGACCAACCCGGCAACCCGTGCGGCGCAACTGGCGCTGTATGGTGCCGTTCCGGGCACCGGCGCCGACGTAATCGAGGGCAACGGCTCTGGCATCGCGGACGGCACGCCGGACATCGTATTTGGCGATCATGGTCAGGTCATCCAGTTCGTGCTGGATCCGAACCTGCCCGATCCGGTGGGCCAGGACTGGTTGGGCGAGACCGTCTTTGCGGGCATCCCGCAAAAGATCCAGACCACCTTCCTGTCGACGATCCTCGAGATCAACTCGGCCGAGCCGCAGACCGGCGGCGACGACATCCTGTTCGGCTCCGAGATCGACGACATCCTGATCGGCGGCGCGGGCAACGACATGATCGACGGCCGCGAGGGCGACGACCTGATCTTTGGCGACAATGTCGACCTGACGCGCCGCAACGGCATCGACGGCGGCGACATCACCAGCCTGCGCTTCCAGACGCTTGCCGGCGTGCTGATGTATTCGCGTTCCGACCGGGCGCTGTCCGACGGCTATGCCGAGGCCGGCACCACGGGCCCGAACAGCGGTGTGCTGATGGTGACGCTGGACGCGTTCGGCAACCCGGTGGCGCGCGACTACCGCGATCCGAACGGGCCGGGCTGGTGGACGGAATACGCCATCGACTACGCCCGTTACCACACGTTCGACATCAATGACGGACTGGTGGGGCAGGGCTCTTTCGGCAACGACTACATCGCTGGCGGCGCCGGGAATGACCAGATCTTCGGTCAGCTGGGTCGCGACACGATACAGGGCGATGGCGCCATCGACGACGCGGTGGCCACCCGTGGCGACGGAACCTCGGCCGGGGTGCAGTCTGACAACCCGTTGTTCGGAGGCCTGATCGTGCCGACGCGCTATGTCAGCGCGGCGCGCGAATTGCCCAGCTTCGAGAATGGCGTGGCCGACCCGATCGGCGCGCTCAAGATCGTCGCGGCGATCGAGGGCAACCCGGCGACGGACGGCAACGACTATATCGAGGGCGGCGGCGGCTGCGACGTGATCTTCGGCGGTCTTGGCCAGGACGACATCGTGGGCGGTTCGTCCGACTTCTTCGGGCTGATCCTTGCCGACCTGCGCCCGGATGGCGAGGACATGTTGTTCGGCGGCAATGGCACGGAATCGGCGCGGCTGAACGCGGCGGCTCTGACTGACGGCACGCTCGGCTTCGAGACCGGGATCGTCACCGACCCGACCGGTACCGAGAATTACGGCGACGATACGGTGATCGGTTCGGGCCGCAATGCCCGCGACGCCGACGTGATCCTGGGCGACAACGGCCGCATCATCCGGCTGGTGGGCGTGAACGACCTCGACCTGCTGGACGCGGATGGCAATGCCGCGACCCTGGGCAACATCGCCAACCCGGATTACGCCGCTCTCTACCTGGCGCGGAACGGCCTCTACCTGTCCTACACCTATGACACCAATCTCGACGGGTTCCAGACGCTGACGGGCACCACGGTCAACCCGTTTGTCCGCGACACCGGCTACAACGACGAGGGCGGCGAGCGGATCATCGTGCGTGGCGTGACCACGCTGGATTACCTGGCGGGCGGCCCGGATTACTCGGCCAATGCCGGCGCCTCCGACCTCGACACGCCTGTGACTCTGGACAAGAACGCAGCGGTGCCGGTGGGCGGCGACAAATGGCGCAAGACCTATGGCTTCTGGTCGCTGACCGATATCGGCGGCGCGGACGAGGTGCATGGCGGCGCGGGTGACGACATCGTCTATGCCGGCGGCGGCGACGACATCGTTTATGGCGATGCCGATCATGACGACATCATCGGGGGCTGGGGCAACGACTGGATCTCGGGCGGCACTGGCAATGACGGTGTGATCGGCGACGACGGCCGCATCTTCACCAGCCGCAACACCGGCCTGTCGGATGACGGCGCGGTCAGCCTAAAGGGCAACACCCGCAGCTTTGGCAATTACGGCACCGAGTTCGCAGAGGAGCTGTTCGGCGTCTGGTCGCTGCTCAACGCGGATCCCGACAGCCGCACCAGCCAGGGCGTCGTCCTGAACGAGGAAATCTACACGCCCGGCCAGGTGCAGCGCGCGCTGATCAACCGCGCGGGCGAACTGATCAAGTCGGTCGATCTCAGCCCGTTCGACGTGATCGACAGCACCATCGAGCCGGTCTCTTCGGCCAACCCGAACGCGCATGATCCGAAATTCGCCGATGACATCATCTTTGGCGGTCTCGGCGACGACTTCCTGCATGGCGGATCGGGCGACGACGCGATCGGCGGACAGGAGGCGCTGCGCGACAGCTACATGGTCTGGTTCGAGGGCGACCTGCCCGCGGGTATCGGCAATGCGCCGGACATGCCGCTGGACAGCGTGGACAACCCTGACAACCCCTATGCCAACGGCGACGGGATGGTGCTGGTGCGCACCGACTTCACCCGGCCCTGGAACCCCGGCGACATCCTGCTGTTCGGCACGGGCGAGGCGCACTGGAACGAGCCGAACCCGGTGCAGCAACGCACGGGCGAGTTCTATCTCTACGACGAATACGACCCGCGCCGCGTGATCCTGTTCCAGGACGACGGCAGTGTCTGGGAGGGCGGTGTCGATCCCGAGGACGCCAGCGATCCGCTGAACGATCCGGCGAACTTCCGGCAGTATTTCCTCAACGCCTATGACAACGAGGGCCTGCGGCTGGAAGGGATCACCGACTTTGCCCCGAACGGAACGCCGATCCTCGGCTCCGAGCGGGTGGTCGAAAGCGATGGCGACGACCGGATCTTCGGTGACATGGGCAATGACTGGATTGTCGGCGGCACCGGGCGCGACCATATCTACGGCGGCTTCGGCAACGACCTGATGAATGCCGACGACGTGCAGGGCGGTCCGGGAACCTCTTACGACAACGGCGATTTCGGCACCGATGACGACGGCGACGCCGGTCTGAACGATACGCCCGAGACGCATTACACCTGGGAGGACCGCGTCTTTGGCGGCGCCGGCCTCGACATCCTGATCGGCAATACCGGCGGCGACCGGCTGATCGACCACCTGGGCGAGTTCAACAGCTACATCGTGCCCTTCGCCCCCTTCGGCATTGCCACGGTCAGCCGCCAGGTGCCGCCGCAGCTGTGGGATTTCCTGACCGCGCAGGCGGCCAGCGACGGTGTCGACATGACGCGCACCGCCGATACCGGCAGCCTCACGGCGACGCAGGACAGCCGCTATTCGGCGGTGATCCAGCAGCAGGGCAACCCGCATGGCGAGATCGGCCTTGTCACCCAGCGCGATCACGGCTTCTGGCAGGACCAGTCCGGCCCGCCGACCGATCCGCAGGCGGGCAACATCCCCGGCGGACGGCGCGACATCCTGCGCACGGCGGACTTCAACGACCGCTCGGGCGACGGGTTTGCGGTGGATCGCGGCAAGTTCGATGCCACGGGCGGCGTGCTGAACATCGCCTCGGCCACCCAGTCGACGACGGCAGCGGCGGTCTTCCTGCTGGACGACTACAAGCCCAGCTATTTCGAGGTCCTGGCCACCTTCAACCTCGACAAGCCCATGGGCGGGTGGAAGTCGAACGGCTACGTGATCTTCGACTACTACAGCGACACCGACTTCAAGTTCGCAGGCATCAACATCTCGACCAACAAGATCGAGATGGGCTACGTCGATGACACCGGCTGGCACTATGTCCAGCAGTCGAACAAGCCGGTGCAGATCAAGCCGAACAAGAGCTATGACGTGACAGTGGCCGTGAACGGCAACAACGTCACCGTGGCGGTGGCAGGCGTGAACTGGTTCAGCTACGACTACACGCCGCGGCTGGACGTCTACGGCGCTCCGATCCCGCTGGCGCGCGGCATGGTCGGCGTCGGCATGGACGGCTCGAAGGGCCGGATCGATAACTTCAAGGTGCAGATCCTGCCGCCCGACTGGACACTGGAGGAAACCGACGACTTCGCGCCGCCGATTACCGAGTTGCCGCGCGAGATCCAGTCCAGCACCTGGGTCGAGACATCCGGCACGCTGACAGGCACGGCGAACGGCCCCGCGCCAGCGGTGCAGACGGTGAACCTGAATGTTGGCCTTCTGGCCAACTCGATCCTCGAACTCGAGGCCGATATCGCGACACAGGGCGTCGCGGGCTTCGTCTTCGACCGCTACGACGCGCTGAGCTACAAGTTTGTCGCGCTGGACACGGCGAATGACCGGATCGTAGTGGGCCACGCCACCGCCGAGGACGGGCAGGTTATCGACGCCTCCTATGCGGTGTCGCTGAACGGCTCTGCGGTGCGGCTGAAGGTCGGGATGCAAGGCGCGGGGCTGGACATCACCCTGAACGGCACGCCGGTCGCAAGCTTCGGCTTCAACTCGGCGCTGGTCGACGGCGATTTCGGTCTTGCGGTCCTGTCGGGCGAGGCGCGCTTTGCCAACTTCCGGCTGGCGACCAACGACGCCCAGTTCGCCGCGGCGCTGAAACTGTCGCAGGAGAGCCTTGGCGCCTTGCCCGCGGCGGGCACGATCAGCGCCGATGCCCTCGACCCCGCGATCGTGCAGGGCATCTACGACGCGGCCCTCCAGGACTGGATCGACGCGGGCTATGTCGATGCCCATGAGGCCGCCGCGCTGGCCGAAGTGACCATCGTGCTGGCCGACCTCGAAGGCGCGACGCTCGCCCGCGCGGTCGAACCCGACACGATCCTCATCGACATGACCGCGGCCGGGGCGGGCTGGAACCTGTCCGGCGCCACGCAAACGGAAAGCGGCGGCCTGATCGCCTCGGGCGTCGATCTGCTGACCGTGCTGCGGCACGAGATCGGGCATCTGCTGGGCCTCGAGCACGAGGACCTGCTGATCATGTCCGAAGAGCTGGACGCCGGCACCCGAGTCTCGGTGACGGCCGAGTCCAGCGCAGGCGGGGGCACGACCACCGGCGACACGTCCGGAGGCACCACCGGCGGGACGATCGATGGCGGAACGACCGGTGGCGGCAAGGGCAAGAAGTCTGCGGCACTGGTCTTCGATCCGGTCAGCGGTGCGCTGATCGACGGGGCCGAGGCACGGCAGCTCTTTGCGGCGCGCGAGGCCGAGGCCGCCGCGGCGGTGGGTGCCATCTCGCTCGCCGGGCACCAGCTGAAGGGGCGCACTCCGGAACCCGGCCAGCCCGCGCGTCCGATCGCCGCCGCGGGCAAGTCCGGCAGCCGCCTGCGTGGCCTGCGCCGCTGGTTCAGCAAGTCGGCGTAAGTCCCGACGCCGCGCGGGGCACCCTTGCGCGGCGTCTTCATGCCTGGACTGGCGCGGAATCGGCGCGTGCACGCCGCGATCCGGCGCGTTCATCCGGTCTGAATGGTCTGTGTGGGGGTGGTACCGCCTCCCCGGCTTGAACGGGGGACCTCTGGATCCACAATCCAGCGCTCTAACCAACTGAGCTAAGGCGGCTCTGGCGCGCGGGATAAATCGTCGCCCGACCGATTGCAAGACCGAATCCGTTTAGCGCGCCGGATCATGTCCGCAGATCGATGTCCCATTCCTGTTCGATCAGGTCGACGCCGAAATTGTGCACCGGTTTCGACCGCACCAGCCGCCAGCCCGCGCTGGCATAAAGCACGCAGGCGGCGCGGTGGCTTTCATGCGTCCACAGTGTCATGCGCCGGTAGCCCGCATCGCGCGCGAACCCCATGCACTCGGCCAGCAGGCGCTTGCCCAGCCCCTTGCCGCGCGCCTCAGGCGTCAGGAAGAACAACCGCAGCTTTGCGGTCTCGTCGTCCAGCCGCACGCAGAAGATGCTGCCCAGCCGCTGCCCGCCGTCCCAGGCGATGAAGGCGCGCTCGCAGGTGGGATCGTGGTCGGCGTCAAAGGCCAGCAGGATGTCGTGCACCAGTGCGCCAAAGCTGGGATCAAAGCCCTCTTCACGCGCGTAGTGGGTGCCATGCTGTTCGACCAGCCAGTCGATGTCGCCCGGGGCGAGGTGCCTGATCTCGATGCTCATGGTGGCAGGAAACCCCGCCCGCGCTTGCATTGCAAGCGGCGTGGCGGTATGCGCGGGAAGACCGTCACAGGGACTGCGGCCATGGGCATCAACGACGAAAGCGACTTCGAGGCGAACCTCCAGATCGGACCGACCGACAAGGGCATGGTGCGCCTGTTCATCTTTGCCGATGGCCTTGAGATCCCAATGGATTTCGAGCCCGAGGAGGCCGAGGAGATCGCCGACGAGTTGCGCGCAGCCGCAGCCTCGGCCCGCCAGGTCAAGCCGAAGAAGCCGCAAAAACCGCGCCGCTGAGGCCCGCCTTACTCGGCCTTCAGGTCGATGGTCCGGCGCAGCTTGCCTGTCGCCCGGTCGAAGATCAGGATTTCATCCGCCGCCGTCACCACGGCATACCAGTCAGTGCCCTGGGTATAGGCCATGGCCCGCGTGCCGTCGGGCAGGGCGATCACCTCTGGCAGCGGGGCTTGTGCGTTGCTATAGCGATGCCAGATCAAGCCCAGGATGCCCAGGATCCCGGCAATCATCACCGCGGTCAGCACCGTCACCAGCACCTGCAACAGCCGCAGCCCGGGGGGCTGGGGTACATGGTCGGGGTCCGGAGAAGCCATGAGCCAGATCCTTTACGTCATCATCGCGGCCAATCCGCCGCCGCGCCTTGATAAGGCCTTGGCCCGCGACGTGCCAGAGGAGGCGGCGCTGTCACGCACCCGTCTTGCCCGGCTGATCGCCGAGGGCGCGGTCAGCCGCGACGGCGCGGCGCTGACCGACCCCAAGGCGAAGGTCTCGGAGGGCGACGAGATCGCCATCGTCGTGCCAGAGGCCGAGGACTATGACGTCGTCGCGCAGGATATCCCGCTGGCGATCCTCTTCGAGGATGACGACCTGATCGTGATCGACAAGCCCGCCGGCATGGTGGTGCATCCCGCTCCCGGCAGCCCGGACGGTACGCTGGTCAACGCGCTGCTGCACCATTTCGGCGGCAACCTGTCCGGGGTCGGCGGCGAGAAACGTCCCGGTATCGTGCATCGTATCGACAAGGACACCTCGGGCCTGCTGGTGGTGGCCAAGTCCGATCGCGCGCATCACGGCCTTGCCGCCCAGTTCGAGAAACACACCGCCCGCCGTGCCTACCTTGCGGTCTGCTTTGGCGTGCCCGATCCGGGCGATCCGCGCCTGATGGGCACCCGCGGCGTCAGCGCCGAGCCCGGCGGCGGCATCGTGATCACCAGCGGCCTGGCCCGGCACAAGACCGACCGGCAGCGGCAGGCGGTCTATTTCGACGGCCACGGCCGGCACGCGATCACCCGCGCCAAGGTGCTGGAGCGCTTCGGCACCCCGCCCTGCGCCGCGCTGCTGGAATGCCGGCTGGAGACCGGGCGCACGCACCAGATCCGGGTGCACCTGGCCCATGCGGGCCACGCACTGATCGGCGATCCGGTCTATGGCGGGCGGCGGAAACTGGCGCCTTCAGCGCTGAGCACGCAGGGGCTGGCGGTGGCGCAGGCTTTCGACCGGCAGGCGCTGCACGCGGCGGAACTGGGCTTCGACCACCCGGTGACGGGCGAGGCGCTGCTGTTCGCGTCGCCCCTGCCGCAGGACATGGCCGAGTTGATCGCCGCGCTGCGCGGCTGACCTGCGCTCATGCGCAAGGTTCCGTGAAATGCGGATCACCTGTGCGTGAGCGCGCAGTCACAAATCTTCATGCGACGGAAAGAAGTGCTAACCTCGTTTTAACAATTAGACGTTAAACGCGCTTGAAAGGCGCTAACATCGAGACTATCTGGATGTTAATCCGAGTAACATCGGGCCCTGCAAGGAGGGACACCATGAGCAACATGAGCCGTTACGCCAATCTGCCGGCCCCCACGCCGGAAGCCGGCCTCAGCCGCTACCTGTCCGAGATCCGCAAGTTTCCGCTGCTGGAGCCGGAAGAGGAATACATGCTGGCCAAGCGCTGGGTCGAGGATGGCGATACCGAGGCGGCGCACAAGATGGTCACGTCGCACCTGCGGCTCGCCGCCAAGATCGCCATGGGCTATCGCGGCTACGGCCTGCCGCAGGCCGAGGTGATTTCCGAGGCGAATGTCGGCCTGATGCAGGCGGTCAAGCGCTTCGATCCCGAAAAGGGCTTCCGCCTGGCGACCTACGCCATGTGGTGGATCCGCGCCTCGATCCAGGAATACATCCTGCGGTCCTGGAGCCTGGTGAAGCTGGGCACGACCAGCGCGCAGAAGAAACTGTTCTTCAACCTGCGCAAGGCAAAGTCGCGTATCGGCGCGCTCGAGGATGGCGACCTGCGCCCCGAGCACGTGCAGAAGATCGCGCACGACCTGGGCGTATCCGAGGACGAGGTCATCAGCATGAACCGCCGCCTGTCGGGGGGCGATGCCTCGCTGAATGCGACGGTGGGCAGCGACGATGATGGGTCGATGCAGTGGCAGGACTGGCTGGAGGATGAGGATGCCGACCAGGCCGAGGCCTATGCCGAGAAGGACGAACTCCAGGCGCGGCGCGCCCTGCTGGTGCAGGCGATGGACGTGCTGAACGACCGCGAGAAGGACATCCTGACCCAGCGCCGCCTGTCGGAAGAAACGGTGACGCTGGAGGACCTGTCCTCGCAATACGATGTCAGCCGGGAACGCATCCGCCAGATCGAGGTGCGCGCCTTCGAGAAGTTGCAGAAGCGCATGCGCGACCTGGCCCGCGAACAGGGGATGAGCGTGGGCGCGCCCGCCTGATCCCTTCTCATCCGACGACTGGACGCCCGCCCTGCAAGGCGGGCGTCTTTCGTTTGTGGAGGACGATTGCGTCCTTGTCCCCGTGCGCTAGGATGGTGGCGCTATCGCGAGGGAGGGGAGCATGGCCGAACACGTTCGCTGGGGCATCCTGGGGGCCGCGAAATTCGCCCGCGAGCACATGGGGCCCGCGATTCACATGGCACGGCGCGGGCGCCTTGCGGCGCTAGCGACCTCGGACGCTGCTCGCGCGGCACCCTTTGTCGCGCTGACGCCCGGCCTGAGGATTCACGCGGGCTATGACGCGCTTCTGGCCGATCCCGAGATCGACGCTGTCTACATTCCGCTGCCCAACCACCTGCACGTGGATTGGGCTCTGAGGGCGCTGGATTCGGGCAAGCACGTGCTGGTGGAAAAGCCGCTGGCCATGGCGGCGACGGAATTCGACGCGGTGATCGCAAAGCGCGACGAGACCGGGCTGCTTGCCTCGGAGGCCTACATGATCGTGCATCACCCGCAATGGCACAAGGCCCACGCGCTGCTGGCCGAAGGGGCGATCGGGCGGCTGGTGCGCGTGTCGGGCGCGTTTTCCTATGACAATCGCAAGGATGCCGCGAACATCCGCAACCGGGCCGATACCGGCGGCGGCGCGATCCCGGATATCGGCGTCTACATCTACGGCGCGACCCGTTTCGTGACGGGTGAGGAACCCGAGGCGATCCTCTCGGCAGAGATCCGGCGCGAGAACGGTGTGGATGTCTGGAGCCACATAACCGCTCGGTTCCCGACCTTTCATTATACCGGCGTCGTCTCGATGCGGATGGCGCCCTGGCAAGACATGACCTTTCACGGCAATGCCGGGCTGATGCGGTTGACGGCGCCGTTCAACCCGCAGGTCTACGGCCCGGCGCGGATCGAACTGCACAAGCCCGACATGACTGTGACGGAATTCCGCTTTCCGGCCGACAATCACTATGTGCGGCAGGTCGAGGCGTTCAACGCGTCGGTCCTCGACGGCACGCATTGGCCATGCCCGCTGGAGTTCAGCCGCGGCACGCAGGCGATGATCGACATGGTCTGGGACAGGGAGCGCGCCTCCGGCCGCCCCGGCTGAGGCCTTGCGGCCTCAGCGGCCCACCCTCCAGCCCGCTCCCGTCAGTCGATGGTGATCACGACCTTGCCGGTGGACTTGCGCGTGCGCATCAGTTCCATCCCCTCGGTCGCACGATCCAGTGGCAGGACGTGGCTGACATGGGGCTTGAGCAAGCCCTCGGCATGCCAGTCGAGCAGCGTCCGGAGCGAGCCTGTCAGCACCTCGGGGCGGAAGGCCAGGTAGCCGCCCCAGTAGAGGCCCAGGACCGACAGGTTCTTGACCAGCAGGTGGTTGGCCTTGATTTGCGGCACGGCGCCGCTGGCAAAGCCGATGGTCAGGATGCGCCCCTCGGGGCGGCAGGAGCGGAAGGCCGCCTCGAACTGCTCGCCGCCCACAGGGTCATAGACGACGTCGGCGCCGCCCAGCGTCTTCATCTCGGTCCGGATGTCCTGTGTGGCGGCGTCGATCAGGTGATCGGCGCCGGCGGCGCGCGCGGCCTCAAGCTTGTCGGCGCCGCGGGCGCAGGCGACGACGCGCGCGCCCATCCGCTTGCCGATCTCGACCGCGGTCAGGCCGACGCCGCCCGCTGCGCCCAGCACCAGCAGCGTCTCGCCCGGTTGCAGGCGTGCGCGGTGGTCCAGCGCCACGTGGCTGGTGCCGTAGGCGATCTGGAAAGCGGCGGCAGTGACGAAATCCATGCCATCGGGCAGGGCCACCGCACGATCGGCCGCAAAGCAGCCGTTTTGCGCCAGCCCGCCACGCCCGCCGAACACCGCGACGCGCTGGCCCGGTTCGAAGCCCGAGACGCCCGCGCCGACCGCATCGACGGTGCCCGCGACCTCCATGCCCAGCACGAAGGGCGGCTCTGGCGTGTCCTGGTACTGCCCCTTGAGCATCAGCAGATCGGCAAAGTTCAACCCGCAGGCGGCAATGCGCAGACGAATCTCCCCTGCGCCGGGATCGGGCACGGGCAAGTCGCTCAGGGTGGGCGGCGACTGGAAGTCGGTCAGGACAAGAGCGCGCATTTCTGCCTCCGGATGGTTCGGGCGCACTGTGCTCAAATCACGCACAGACTGTCAAACGCTTGCCGGCTGCCCCTAAACCGTTTCCGCAACATGAACATTTCTTCCCGAAAGGCATTTTTGCCCTCAACTTTTGGGCGAATTGTCCTTATCTTTGCCCGCGTTAATGGTTTCTTTTTCTTGATTTTATCAACCGGTCTAAGCTAGTTAGAGATGCGTAGTAAGCGCCTGCGGCCCAGATCGCATCGACACCGCCAGAGCAGCGAGCGCCAGAGAACAGGAAACAAGAATGGCACATCCCGTTGACGTCCATGTGGGCAAGCGTATCCGCCATCGCCGCTGGCTGGTGGGCATGACCCAGCAGCAGCTGGCTGAGAAGGTCGGCATCAAGTTCCAGCAGATCCAGAAATACGAGACGGGCGCAAACCGTGTCAGTGCCTCGCGCCTCTGGGACATCGCAGATTCTCTCGAGGTGCCGGTCAGCTTCTTCTTCGAGGGTATCGAGGCAGAGAGCGCCGAAACCACCAAGTCTGAGAACGTCCCTGCCGACATCATGGGCGACAAGGAAGCACTGGACCTTGTCCGGTCCTACTACGCGATCCCGGAAAATCAGCGCCGCCGTCTGTTCGAACTGGCCCGCGTCCTGTCCGACGTGGCTTGAGCCGGGCGCGTCCCTGCGCTAGCCCGGTGCCAGCACAGGAGACGCGATGACCCGAACCGATCCCGACTTGGCGCAGGATCTGCGCGCGACCGCCGATGCGTTGGCCGATGCGGCCAGTTCGGCGATTCTTCCCCATTTCCGCATGGTCGGACTCACCGCGGACAACAAGAAGACCGACGGGTTCGACCCGGTCACCGTCGCCGACCGTGCCGCCGAAAAGGCGATGCGTGCCGTGCTGGCGCAGCGCCGGCCCGACGATGCGATTCTCGGCGAGGAATTCGGTGTGACCGAGGGGCGCTCGGGCCTGACCTGGGTGCTCGACCCGATCGACGGAACGCGCGGCTTTCTGGCGGGAACGCCCACTTGGGGCGTGCTGATCGCGGTGTCGGATGCGCAGGGGCCGATCCTGGGCGTCATCGACCAGCCCTATACCGGCGAGCGGTTCACCGGTGGTCTCGGCCTTGCGGAATGGTCGGGGCCGATGGGGCGGCGGGCCTTGGGTGTGCGTGGCACCACCAGCCTGTCCGACGCCATCCTGTTCACCACCTTTCCCGAGGTCGGTACACCCGCGGAAAAGGCCGGTTTCGACCGGGTCTCTGCCGCCGCTATGCTGACGCGCTACGGGATGGATTGCTACGCCTATGCGCTGGTCGCGGCGGGGCAGGTCGACCTGGTGATCGAAGCGGGACTGAACGCCTATGACATCCAGGCGCCCATCGCGGTGATCGAGGCCGCGGGCGGGATCGTCACCGACTGGCAGGGGCGGCCCGTGCACGACGGCGGGCAGGTGCTGGCCGCGGCCAACCGCGCCATTCACGCCGCCGCGCTGGACCTGCTGAACGCCGGCAGCTAGGCTCGGGCGGCGGCGCGACTTTCCCTTTTCCGGCGCCCGATTTCGCACAGAAAAGCGCCGATGTGAGGGGCCGATGCATCGAACCGAGATCCTGATCCGCAACGCCCGGACCATCCTGACGATGGACGATGCGGGCAGCGAACAGGTCGGCCATGACATCCTGATCCGCGACGGGGTAATCGCGGCGATGGGTCCGGGCCTGGCCACCACGGGCGAGATCGTCGATGCCGCGACCTGCGTCGTGACACCCGGCCTCGTGAACACCCATCATCATCTCTACCAGACGTTGACCCGCGCGGTGCCCGGCGGCCAGGACGCGCTGCTGTTCGGCTGGCTCAAGACGCTTTACCCGATCTGGGCACGCTTCGGCCCCGAGGAAATGGTGGTTTCGGCCCGGATCGGCCTGGCCGAACTGGCGCTGTCGGGCTGCACGCTGTCTTCGGACCATCTCTATCTCTACCCCAATGGCGCGCGGCTCGACGACACGATCCATGCCGCGGCCGAGGTGGGCCTGCGCTTTCACCCTACCCGCGGCGCGATGAGCATCGGCGAAAGCGCGGGCGGCCTGCCGCCGGACAGCCTGGTGGAACGCGAAGAGACGATTCTGAACGACTGCATCCGCGTGATCGACGCCTTCCACGACCCGCGCCCCGGCGCCATGGTGCGGGTGGGCATCGCGCCCTGTTCGCCCTTTTCCGTCAGCCGGGACCTCATGCGCGACGCGGCGCTGCTGGCGCGCGACAAGGGCGTGATGCTGCACACCCACCTGGCCGAGAATGACGAGGACATCGCCTATTCCCTGGCGCAGTTCGGGTGCCGCCCGGGCCAGTATGCCGAGGATCTGGGCTGGACCGGCGCCGATGTCTGGCATGCCCATTGCGTCAAGCTCGACACGGCCGAGATCGGGCTGTTCGCGCGGTCGGGCACTGGCGTCGCCCATTGCCCCTGCTCCAATTGCCGGCTGGGCAGCGGCATCGCGCCAGTGCGCGCGATGCGCGATGCGGGCGTCAAGGTGGGGCTGGGCGTGGACGGCTCTGCAAGCAACGACGCGGGCAACCTGGTGGCCGAGGCGCGCCAGGCGATGCTGTTGCAGCGCGTGTCTCGGGGCGCCGACGCTATGAGCGCGCGCGAGGCGCTGCGCCTTGCCACCCGCGGAGGGGCTGAGGTGCTGGGCCGCGATGACCTGGGGCAGGTCGCCGTGGGCCTGCGCGCCGACCTGGCGCTGTGGGACGTGTCTGGCATCGAAAGCGCGGGCAGCTGGGATCCCGCCGCCATGCTGCTTGCCGGGCCAACCCGGGTGCGGCATCTTCTGGTCGAGGGGCGGCAGATCGTGCGGGATTGGCGGGTTGTCTCTTTCGATCTCGAGAAGGCTATCGTTAACCAGAATCGGTTAGCCCGGCGTCTTGCAGAACGCTTTTGACGCCGGGGGACACCGACCTTGACCCGTATCCTGCCGCTTCTCATGCTGCTTGTGCTGCCCGTCCTGCCGCAAGGCGCGGCGGCGCAACAGGCGCGCCAGTTGCTGAACGGTTTGCGGGCAGAACAGGGACTGGGGCCGGTCGCGCCCTCGGACCGCCTGGAGGAGGCCGCGATGGTCCATGCGATGGACATGGCCGAGTCGCGCTTCTTCGGGCACGAGGGGAGCGACGGCAGCGATGTGGGCGCGCGGGTGACGCGCACCGGCTATGGCTGGTGCGCCGTGGCCGAGAACATCGCCCAGGGCCAGGGCAGCGTGGCCGAGGTGCTGGGCGCCTGGGCGCGGTCCGAACCGCACCGGCGCAACCTGCTGAATGCCGAAATCGTGGAATACGGCCTCGTGCGCGCGCCGGGCGATATCTGGGTGCTGGTGCTGGGTCGCGACGGCTGCTGAGCCTGCCGGCCCGCCGGGGTCATGCCCCGGGCGTCTTCATCGCCTTGCCCGCCACGTAGGTCGCCGCCACCGCGCGGTCGTCGCCCATCATGATCGTCGGGAACAGCGCCTCCCAAAGGTCGTGCGCCCGCGCCGCGCGCTGCGCGATGGCGGGGGTCGAGGCCAGATCGATCACGATGAAATCGGCCTCGCGTCCCACCTCCAGCCCACCCACCCGGTCCGCCATGCGCATCGCGCGGGCCGAGCCCTCGGTCGCCAGCCACCACAACTGTGCCGGGTGCAGCGGTATGCCCCGAAGCTGTCCGATCTCGTAGGCCGCCGCCATCGTGCGCAGCATCGAAAAGGATGACCCACCCCCCGTATCGGTCGCCAGCCCGACGCGCGCTCCGGACGTCGCCAG
Organism: Thetidibacter halocola; assembly: GCF_018224955.1. Classification (GTDB taxonomy): domain Bacteria; phylum Pseudomonadota; class Alphaproteobacteria; order Rhodobacterales; family Rhodobacteraceae; genus Thetidibacter; species Thetidibacter halocola. The sequence continues at coordinate 133,608 of NZ_JAGTUU010000010.1, read as the reverse complement.
CCCCATGTCGAACAGGCCCGACCCGATAAAGGTGTTCGAAGTCGGGCAATGGATCAACGAGGCGCCGACCTCTGCCAGCCGGTCGCGCTCGCGCGGTTCCAGGTGGATCGCGTGGCCGTAGAGGCCGCGTTCGCCCAGCAGGCCATACGCCTCGTAGGTGTCCAGATAGTCCCGCGCCTGCGGGAACAGCGACCGGACCCAGGCGATCTCGTCCAGCTGTTCCGACAGGTGTGTCTGCATCAGGCAGCCGGAGTTCTCGGCCCAGAGCGCCCCCAGCGCCTCCAGCTGTTCGGGCGTCGAGGTGGGCGAGAAGCGCGGCGTGATGACATATTCGGCCCGGCCCCGCCCATGCCAGCGCTCGAGCAGCGCCTTCGACTGGTCATGGGCGGTCTGTGCGGTGTCCCGCAGCCCCTCGGGCGCGTTGCGGTCCATGCAGGTCTTGCCCGCCGCGACGCGCATCCCCCGCGCCTCTGCCGCCGCAAAGAACGCATCGACCGAAGCCGGGTGGATCGTGCAGTAGGAACAGACGGTCGTGGTGCCGTTGGCCAGCAGCAGGTCAAGGTAGCGTCCGGCCACCTCGGCCGCGTAAGCCGGGTCATCGAAGCGCATTTCCTCGGGGAAGGTATAGGTGTTCAGCCAGTCGATCAGCCGCTTGCCCCAGCTGGCGATGATGCCGGTCTGCGGGTAATGCGCATGCGCGTCCACGAACCCGGCAGAGATCAGCCGCGCGCCGTGGTCGACGATCCCGGCTCCCGGATGCGCCGCGCGCAGATCGTCCGCCGTGCCGATCGCCGCGATGCGGCGGTCCTGCACCAGGACCCCGCCCCGGCTGTCGTGCCGCGCGGCTTCGGGCCCGTCGACAAGGGGATCGCCATAAAATCGGATCGTCTGTCCAAGATGCAGTTGCGCCATGATCCCTCCTGTCGTCGGGCGCAGCCTATGCGCGGCGCGGGCGCAGGACAATCCGGCCTTGCCCCCCGGTATGGGGAATGGCATCCCAAGTGGAGCGACAGGAGGGCGCCCATGCTGGACGAAACCGAACTGACGACCGCCGAGGCCGACGACTCCTACGCGCTGGATCGCAAGGCTGTCGCGCGCATCCTGCATGCCGTGGACATCGGCGACCGTGATCAGCTGGTCGACCTGATGGAGCCGCTGCACGCCGCCGACATCGCCGACCTGCTGGAACAGATCAACGCCTTCGACCGGATCCGGCTGATCAAGCTCTACGACAAGGAATTCGACGGCGAGATCCTGTCGGAACTCGACGAGACGATCCGCGAGGAAGTCATCGGTATCCTCACGCCGCAGGTTCTCGCCGACGCCGTGCGCGAGATGGAAAGCGACGATGTCGTCGACCTGCTCGAGGATCTCGAGGACGAGCAGAAGGAGGCGATTCTCGGCGCGCTCGAAGACAGCGACCGTGTCGCCGTCCAGCAATCGCTGACCTATCCGGAATACTCCGCCGGCCGCCTGATGCAGCGCGAGGTGGTGATGGCCCCCGAGCACTGGAACGTCGGCGAGGCCATCGACTACCTGCGCAACACCGAGGACCTGCCGGCGCAGTTCTACCACGTCACGCTGGTCGACCCGAAACTGCGCCCGGTGGGCAACGTGACGCTGGGCCGGCTGATGGCGTCGCGGCGCGAGGTGCTGTTGAAATCGCTGGTCGAGGACACGTTCCACATCATCAACGTCCTGCAATACGAAGGCGATGTGGCCTATGCCTTCAACCAGTATCACCTGATCTCGGCCCCGGTGGTGGACGAGAACGACCGGCTGGTGGGCGTCATCACCATCGACGACGCCATGGCCGTGCTGGACGAGGAACACGAGGAGGACATCCTGCGCCTCGCCGGCGTGGACGAGGAAAGCCGCATCTCGGACAGTGTGTTCGAGACGACCAAGCGGCGTTTCCCGTGGCTGGCGGTGAACCTGCTGACGGCGGTGCTGGCCAGCCTCGTGATCGCCCAGTTCGAGGCCGCGATCACGCAGGTCGTGGCGCTGGCGGTGCTGATGCCCATCGTCGCCTCGATGGGTGGCAATGCCGGCACGCAAAGTCTGACCGTGGCGGTGCGCGCGCTGGCGACCAAGGATCTGACCGGGTCGAACCTGTGGCGCGTCATCCGCCGCGAGGTGCTGGTTGGCGCGGTTAACGGCATCGCCTTTGCCGTCATCATGGGGATCGTGGGGCTGGTCTGGTTCGGTTCGCCGGCGCTGGGCGGGGTGATTGCCACGGCGATGGTGGTCAACCTGGTCGTTGCGGGCCTGGCGGGCATCGTGATTCCGGTCGTGCTGGAAAAGGCCGGGGTCGACCCGGCGCTGGCCTCGGGCGCCTTCGTGACCACGGTGACGGACGTGGTGGGCTTCTTCGCGTTCCTCGGCCTCGCGGTGGTGGTCCTGCTGTGAGCGATCTGGCAGCGCGCAAGAAAGCCGCCCGCGAGGCAGCGTTCCAGCGCCGAAAGGCGGCGTATGAAGCACGACGCGGTGGCGAGGCAGGGTATTTGAGCACGATACTCGCCGGGTATCGCGGTGTGCCGCTGTCGGGCTTCCTGCCGATCCGGACAGAGATCGACCCGCGCCCGGCGATGGTCGAGGCCGCAGCCCACGGCCCCGTGGCCGTGCCGGTGATCGACGGCCCCGGCCTGCCGCTGCGCTTTGCCCGGTGGGAGCCGGACATGCCGCTGGTGCCCGGCCCCTTCGGTGCGGCCATCCCTGCCGCGCCCGAGTTCCTCGAGCCCGAGATCCTCATCGTGCCGCTGCTGGCCTTCAATCGGGCAGGCGGGCGGCTGGGTTATGGTGGCGGGTTCTATGACCGGACGCTGGAGCGGTTGCGCGCGGCGCGGCCAACGCTGGCGCTGGGCTTTGCCTTTGCCGCGCAGGAGGATCCGAACCTGCCGCTGGAGCCGACCGACCAGCCGCTGGACCTGATCGTGACCGAACAGGGCATCATCGAGCCACTACGCCGCAGTTGACGGCGGACAGTGTCGGGCTCAGGCTGAAAGCTCTCGGAGAGGAGCCGCCGATATGCCCAGACTCGCCCTTGCCTGCCTGTTCCTGCCGCTGGCCCTTGCCGCCTGCGCGACCCTGAACCAGGATCAATGCGTCTCGGGCGACTGGCGCGAGATCGGCCAGCGAGACGGGCAAAACGGTCGCACGGCCGACTACATCGCCCAGCACGTCAAGGCCTGCGCCGAATATGGCGTCACCCCGGACCGCACCGCATGGGAACAGGGCCGCAAGACCGGCCTGACCGCCTATTGCACCCCCGCCCGCGCCTATGACGAGGGCCGCGATGGCCGTTCGCTGTCGCCGGTCTGTCCGGCCTCCAGCCTGCCCGCGCTGACGGCGGCACATGCCAAGGGGCGCGAATACCTGTCCCTGACGAACCAGATCCGCGAGTTGCGGGACGAAATTTCCGACCTCAACCGCGAGATGGCCACGGCCGATCCGGCGCAGCGCGCGCGGATCTTCGCCCGGATCAACATGCTGAACGCGCGGCTGATGACCGTCGAAGCACGGCGTCAGGCCTATACCTGGCCCTGACCAGCTACAGCGCCCGCCAGCCGATATCGCGGCGGAAGAACCCCTGCGGCCAGTCCACCGCCTCGGCCAGCGCATAGGCGCGGTCGCGGGCCTCTTGCAGCGTCGCGCCGCGCGCCGTGGCGTTCAGCACACGACCGCCCGTCGCCACCACCGCGCCGTCGCGTTCTGCGGTGCCAGCGTGGAACATCTGGTGAGAGCTGTCCTCGGGCAGCCCGTCCAGGCCACCGATCACGGTACCCTTTTCGTAGCTGCCCGGATAGCCCTGCGCCGCCAGCACCACCGTCATCGCGTGGTCGTCGGCCCAGTTCACCGAGCACCCGGCCAGCCGACCGTCGGCGCAGGCATGGATCAGGTCGAAGGCCTGCGCGCCAAGACGCATCATCAGCACCTGGCATTCCGGGTCGCCGAAGCGGACATTGTATTCCACCAGCCGGGGCTGGCCGTCCAGAATCATCAGCCCGACATAAAGAACGCCTTGGTAAGGCATGCCGCGCCGGGCCATTTCCGCCATGGTGGGCTTCACGATCTCGTCCAGCGCCTTGCGCGTGACCTCGTCATCCATGATCGGCGCGGGCGAATAGGCGCCCATGCCGCCGGTATTGGGGCCTGTGTCGCCGTCGCCCACGCGCTTGTGGTCCTGCGCGGTGCCGATGGGCAGCACCGTCTCTCCATCGACGAGGACGAAAAAGGACGCTTCTTCGCCCTGCATGAACTCCTCGATCACCACCTCGGCGCCCGCACCGCCAAAGGCGCCGCCGAACATGTCGTCGATGGCGGAGCAGGCCTCGTCGACCGTCTGGGCGATGATGACTCCCTTGCCGGCGGCCAGACCGTCGGCCTTGACCACGATCGGCACGCCCTGCGCCCTGACATGGGCCTTGGCGGCCTCGGCGTCGGAAAAATGGCCGTAGGCGGCGGTTGGCGCGCCCGCCGCGTCGCAGATTGCCTTGGTGAAGGCCTTGGACGCCTCGAGCTGCGCCGCTGCCTTGCTGGGACCGAAGACCAGGAACCCGGCCTCGCGCAGGCGGTCGCTGACGCCCGCCGCCAGCGGCGCCTCGGGGCCGACGATCACCAGGTCGATGGCGTTCTCGTTCGCGAACTCGGCCACCACGCCGCCATCCTCGATATCGAGCGCCGCGCATTCGGCGATCAGGGCGATGCCGGCGTTGCCGGGGGCGACGATCAGCTTGTCGCATTTCGGGTTCTGCATGGTGGCCCAGGCCAGCGCATGTTCGCGTCCGCCGCCGCCCAGGATGAGGATGTTCATGGAGCGCCCTTCTCAAGATGACTCGGCGCACTTCTAGACGTGGATGCGGCGAAGGGGAACCTTGCCCTGCGCGCTTGCCCGCGACAGGCTGGCGCAAACGGGGAGGATCGGGCATGCATCACGGCGACACTCTGCGCGAGGGCGAGACTGCACTGGTGGAATTGCCGCCCGAGGATGTCGGCCTGCGCTTCATCGGGGTGATCCGCACGCCCTTCCTGACGCGGGACGACTGTCCTCGGCAGGGGTGCGACGACGGGCCCGAATGCCGGCTGGAACTGGACCCGCGATTCGCCCCGGCGCTGGACGGGATCGAGACCTTTCCCCGGATCGAGGTGCTGTATTGGCTGCACGAGGCGCGGCGCGACCTGCTGACGCAAAGCCCGAAATCGGACGGCGCGGTCCGCGGCACGTTTTCCCTGCGCTCGCCGCTGCGGCCCAATCCCATCGGCACCTCCAGCGTGCGGCTGATCCGGCGCGAGGGGCCGGTGCTGGTGGTGCGAGGGCTCGACTGCCTGGACGGCACGCCCTTGCTGGACATCAAACCCGACCGCTGCGCCTGGACGCCCGAAGCGCCGCCAAAGCCCGCAGGGTGATTTCCGAAATGCCTGAAAATTGGGCGAAAACCGATTGATCGCTCACCGTTTGTGCGGAATGCCCGGTTTGCGGGCAGTCTTTGCCTGCTGCCGGAGGGCAGCCTTGCGACTCTGACGCCGCTGCCCCGTGATTGGATCAAAAGACGGCGGAGGACGGACCCATTCCCTACGACACGGCACAGACGGCGCGGCCCGCCATCGCCCCCCAGCGGGCGAAGGGCAAGGCGTACCTGGCCGTCAAGCGGCGCGGGGACAAGTCGGTCATCCGGGATCTCGCGATGGCGGGCAGCGCCAAGCTGCTGTTCCCGCGCGGGGCCGGTCCGATGCTTGACGCGGTCTTTCTGAATTCGGCCGGGGGCGTGACCGGGGGCGACGACTTCTCCCTGTCGGCGTCCGTGGATGACGGGGCCTCCCTCCGCCTGAGCACGCAGGCGGCGGAGCGTATCTATCGCGCTCCACCCGACAGCGCCCCCGGCCGGATCGACACACGCCTGACGGCGGGGCAGGGCGCCGCCCTGCACTGGCTACCACAGGAGACCATCCTTTTCGACGGCGCCGCCCTGGACCGCCGCCTGCGGATCGAGATGGCGGCGGATGCCCGCGTCATCGCCTGCGAGACGCTGATCTTCGGCCGCGCTGCGATGGGCGAGAGTGTGCACGACCTGCGGCTGAGCGACCGGATTGACCTGATCCGCGACGGTCGGTTGGTGCTGGCCGACCGGTTGCGCCTTGTGGGCAATGCGGCGGCGCAATTGGGTCGCCTGACGGGCGGCGCGCTGGCCGTGGCCTCGGTCGCGGTGGCGGCGCCGGGCGTCGCGGCGATGCTGGATGCCCTGCGCGCCCAACTGCCTGCGACCGCCGGGGCCAGCGCGCTGGACGACGGCCTGATCTTCGTGCGCCTGGTGGCCGAGGACGGCTACGTCCTGCGGCAAAGCCTTGTTCCCTTGCTGCGCCTGCTGGCGCAGGACGATCTTCCCCGACCCTGGATGCTGTAGACGATGAACCTGACGCCAAGAGAAAAAGACAAGCTGCTGATTGCCATGGCCGCCGAGGTGGCGCGCAGGCGCCTCGCCCGCGGGGTCAAGCTGAACCACCCCGAGGCGATCGCCCTGATCACCGACGCGGTGGTCGAGGGGGCCCGCGACGGGCGCAGCGTGGCCGAGATGATGCAGGCCGGCGCGCAGGTCATTACACGAGAGCAATGCATGGAGGGCGTGCCCGAGATGATCCACGAGGTTCAGGTCGAGGCAACCTTTCCCGACGGCACAAAGCTGGTGACCGTGCACAACCCGATCCGGTGAGGCAGGCGGGGTGAAACCCCGCCCTACGATCCGTTCCGACGACATCCAAGCAGACCCAAGGAGACCCCAGATGCGCTATGTTCCCCTCTTCGTCCTGATGGCCGGCCCGGCCCTGGCCCATCCCGGCGTGCATGTCCATCCGCATGACGGTGCAAGCTGGCTGACCGTGGCCGCCGCGCTGGCAGTTCTGGCGGTTGCGGGCGGCGTCGCGCTGGCCCGCGTGAAGGGCCGCTGATGATCCCCGGAGAGCTGTTCCCGGCCGAGGGCACGCTGACGCTCAACGCCGGGCGCGAGGCGACCACGCTGATGGTCGCCAACACCGGCGACAGGCCGGTGCAGGTGGGCAGCCACTATCATTTCGCCGAGGCCAACAGCGCGCTGGATTTCGACCGCGACGCGGCACGCGGCATGCGGCTGGACATTGCCGCCGGCACCGCCGTGCGGTTCGAGCCGGGACAGCGGCGCGAGGTTCAACTGATCCCGTTGTCGGGCGCGCGCAAGGTCTACGGCTTCAACCAGCAGGTGATGGGCGCGCTCTGACGCGCCGGCAACAGGGAGGACAAGCGATGCCGATCATGTCTCCGTTCGCGGTGAGCGCCGCGATGATGCGGATGCAGGGCGATCTCTGGGTTCGGAATGTCCGCATGTGGCAGGTGCTTTGCACCGCCGGCATGCGCCAGCAGGTCGCGCTGGCCGGGATGGGCCGAATCAGCCGCCCCGCGCCGCAACCCGCGCGTACCGGCGCGCTGCGTTCCGTCAAGCGAGCCGATACCGCACGCCGCAAACCCGCGAAATCGGCCGACATCGAGGCCGCCGATCCGGCCGAAAACCCGCACCTGCCGGTCTGAGCCCGCCAATGCCCGCCACGATCCTCTACACCGATCTTGCCGCGCGGGCACCCGTCACGGTGGCATCGTGACCGCCGGGGCGGAGGTGCGGCCGGTCCGGACCGAGGCGGATATCGCCGCGGTCAGGACCCTGGTCTGGGCCTTCTTCGACTTCCTGAGAGAGCGCTATCCCGACATGCTGGCCGAGATCGACGCGTATATCGAAGCCCAGGACGTGCAGGGCCAGCTGGAGCGATTTGCCGAGACCTTTCTGCCGCCCGCCGGTGACTGTTTTGTCGGCCGGCTCGACGACCTGCCCCTGGGATGCGTCATGCTGAAATCCAAGGGCGACGGCACATCCGAGATGAACCGGATGTATGTCGCCCCCGAGGCGCGGGGCCACGGACTGGGCCGCAAGCTTGGCGAGGCTCTGATCGCGGCCGCCCGCGACCGGGGCGACCGGACGCTCTTTCTCGACGCGCTCTACCGTCATGTCGAGGCGCTGCCGCTCTATGAGTCCCTTGGCTTTGAACGCTATACCGATCCGGATGCCGTCGGCGGCGACGATGGCCGGTTCATCCACATGAAACTCGATCTGACCTGAGGACGCGAGATGCCCGCCACGATTTCCCGCCGCGACTATGCCGCCATGTTCGGACCCACCACGGGCGACCGGCTGCGCCTGGCCGATACCGACCTGATCATCGAGGTCGAGCGCGACCTGACCGCCGAGGCGGTGGGCGCCGCGATGACCGGTGGCTCGGGCGGCAACAGCGCCGTCTACGGTGAAGAGGTCAAGTTCGGTGGCGGCAAGGTGATCCGCGACGGCATGGGCCAGGCTCAGACGACGCGGGCCGAGGGCGCTGTGGATACCGTCATCACCAACGCGCTGATCGTTGATCATACCGGCATCTACAAGGCCGATGTCGGCCTCAGGGACGGGCGCATCGCTGCCATCGGCAAGGCAGGCAACCCCGATACCCAGCCGGGCGTGACCATCATCGTGGGCCCGGGAACCGAGGCCATCGCAGGCGAGGGGCGCATCCTGACGGCGGGCGGCTTTGACAGCCATATCCATTTCATCTGCCCGCAACAGATCGACGACGCGCTGCATTCCGGCCTGACCACCATGCTGGGTGGCGGCACCGGCCCCGCGCATGGCACGCTGGCCACCACCTGCACCCCCGGCCCCTGGCATATCGGGCGGATGTTGCAGGCGGCTGACGCCTTTCCGATGAACCTGGCCTTTGCCGGTAAGGGCAACGCTTCGCTCCCCGCCGCGCTGATCGAGCAGATCAAGGGCGGCGCCTGCGCGCTGAAACTGCATGAAGACTGGGGCACCACGCCGGGCGCCATCGATTGCTGCCTGTCGGTGGCGGACGACTGGGACGTGCAGGTGATGATCCACACCGACACGCTGAACGAATCCGGTTTTGTCGAGAACACCGTGAAGGCGATGAAGGGCCGCACGATCCACGCCTTCCACACAGAGGGGGCGGGGGGTGGCCACGCGCCGGATATCATCCGGATCTGCGGCGAGGAGTTCGTGCTGCCAAGCTCGACCAACCCGACGCGGCCCTACACGGTCAACACGCTCGAGGAACATCTCGACATGCTGATGGTCTGCCACCATCTCGACAAGTCGATCCCCGAGGACGTGGCATTCGCCGAAAGCCGCATACGGCGCGAGACCATCGCCGCGGAGGACATCCTGCACGACATGGGCGCGTTTTCGATCATCGCGTCGGACAGCCAGGCGATGGGCCGTGTGGGCGAGGTCATCATCCGCACCTGGCAGACCGCCGACAAGATGAAGAAGCAACGCGGACGGCTCTCGGATGAAACCGGCGACAACGACAATTTCCGCGTCCGCCGCTATATCGCGAAATACACGATCAACCCGGCTATCGCCCACGGCATCGCGCATGAGATCGGCAGTATCGAAGTGGGCAAGCGCGCCGACCTCTGCCTCTGGTCGCCGGCCTTCTTTGGGGTCAAGCCCGAGATGGTGCTGCTGGGCGGCACCATCGTCATGGCGCAGATGGGCGACCCCAACGCCTCTATCCCGACGCCGCAGCCGGTCTATTCGCGGCCGATGTGGGGCGCCTATGGCCGGTCCGTCGAGAACTCGGCCGTCACCTTCGTGTCCGAGGCGGCGCAGGCCGAAGGCATCGGCAAGGCGCTGGGCCTCGCCAAGCAGACGCTTGCGGTGAAGAACACGCGCGGCATCGGCAAGAAGGACCTCAAGCTGAATACCGCGACCCCGCGTGTCGAGGTGAACCCCGAAACATACGAGGTGCGCGCCGATGGCGAGTTGCTGACCTGCGAACCGGCCAGTGTCCTGCCCATGGCGCAGCGCTATTTCCTGTTCTGAAACGGCCGGGCAAGGTAAGTTCCGACGACGGAACTTGCAGCACTCCTGCAAGCCTTCTGCCCGTACCGCTCCCCCTCCGAGACGAGGTCGACGATGCTCACCGCCCATATCTATCACCCGCACGCCCATGCAGCGCTGTCCGACCGGCTGATCCTGACCTACGAGGACCGTTTCCTGCGGCGCAAGGTGCTGGTCCTGGCCTCGGGCGGGACGATCCTGGTGGACCTGCCCAAGACGACCTCGCTGGATCACGGCGGGGTCCTGGTGACAACCGACGGGCGCGAGATCGCCATCGAGGCGGCAGTGGAGCCGCTCTTGCAGGTCACTGGCCCCGACCTGCCGCGTCTCGCCTGGCACGTCGGCAACCGCCACACGCCCTGCCAGATCGAGACGGCGCGCCTGCTGATCCAGCCTGACCACGTCATCGCCGACATGCTGGTGCGTCTTGGCGCACGGGTGGACGAGGTGGCAGAACCCTTCACCCCCGAGGGCGGCGCATACGGCCACGGGCGTACGCATGGGCATGACCATTCCCACGGCCACGGCCCGCATGACCAGACGCATGATCACGGCCATGACCACTGACCCGCACCTGACCCTGCACCAGCTGTTCTCGCCGGCCTTTCCGGTGGGGGCATTCGCCTGGTCGCACGGGCTGGAAACCGCGATCCAGGAGGGGACGGTGCACGACGCCGCCACGCTGCGTGTCTGGCTGGAGACTGTCCTGAGTCACGGCGCGGGATGGTCCGACGCGGTGCTTTGCGCGCAGGCGGCGACAGGTCGCGACTCGGCGGAACTGTCTGAACTCGCCTCTGCCCTGACCCCGTCGAAAGAGCGCCGTGCCGAGACGATGGAACAGGGCCGCGCCTTTGCCGCCACGGTCCGGGCGGTCTGGGGCGCGGATGTTCCCGACGCGGCCTATCCTGTCGCCGTGGGCTGCGCGCTGCGGGCGCTGGACCTGCCGGTGGCGGACGGGCTACGCCTGATCCTTCAGGCCTTTGCCGCCAACCTGACCAGCGCGGGCGTTCGGCTGGTGCCGCTGGGCCAGACCGACGGGCAGCGTATCACGCTGGCCTTGGCGCCGCTTTGCGCGGCTCTGGCAGAGCGCGCCTTGACGGCGGACCTCGATGAGATCGGCGGTTTTGCGCCGCTGATCGACGTGGCGTCGATGCGTCACGAGACCCTTTATTCCCGCATCTTCCGTTCCTGAGGTGATCCCATGACCAGCCCCAACGGCCCTCTCCGCGTTGGCATCGGCGGCCCTGTCGGTGCCGGCAAGACCACGCTGACCGCCGCGCTTTGTTCCGCGCTGCGCGACCGCGTCAGCATGGCGGTGGTGACGAACGACATCTACACGTCCGAGGACGCCGAGGAGCTGATGCGGCGGCAGGTCCTGCCGCTGGACCGGATCAAGGGGGTCGAGACCGGGGGCTGCCCGCATACCGCGATCCGCGAGGACGCCTCAATCAACCTTGCCGCCATCGCCGAGCTGAACGCGCTGCATCCCGACCTTGACCTGATCCTGATCGAGTCTGGCGGCGACAACCTGTCGGCGACCTTCTCACCGGAACTGGCGGACGTGACACTCTATGTCATCGACACCGCGGCGGGAGAGGAGATCCCGCGCAAGGGCGGGCCGGCGATCACCAAATCCGACCTGCTCATCATCAACAAGACCGACCTTGCCCCGCATGTGGGGGTGTCGCTGGAGGTGATGGAGCGTGACGCGCGGCGGATGCGCGCGGGCCGACCCTTTGTCTTCACGCAGATGCGGCACGGAAAGGGCGTGGACGAGGTCATTGCCCATCTCTGCGCGATCGGCGGGCTGGCGCTGCGCGAACCCGCCGACTAGCGCGTGTCGTGCAATACGGGAGTCAGTCAACCATGCGAACGGCGAATACATGGCAAGCCCTGCCGTGCACGGTAGACTGAAGGCCTGTTTCGAATTGAATGCGCCCCGCCCCGATCAGGCGGCGACCGTGTCGGCCTCGCCGTCGCTTTGCGCGGCGCGCAGGCCCGGAGCCCGCGCGGTGACGCAAAGCGAGGCCACGTCCTGGCCGCGATCCTGCCGCAGCACGCAGGGCACCATGGCGGTTTCGACAAAGCCCGCCTCGGCCAGCAGCCCCGCGACGTAATCGCGAGAATGGGCAAAGCGGCGGCTGTCGCGCAGGGTGATGGGATCTTGGCCTTCCTCGACGGTAAAGGCCAGCCAGCCGCCGGGTGCCAGCGATCCCGCGCACCAGCCGATGACCCGCTCCAGCGCGCCGAGATAGATGAAGACGTCGGCCGCCACGATCAGATCATGGAGCGCGCCGTCCAGTTCCAGCGTTCCGATGTCGCGCTTGTCCAGTTGGTCGTAGACGCGCTTGGCTTCGGCCTTGGCCAGCATGGCGCGGGACAGGTCCATCCCGTCGAGCCGGTCGCAGAATGGGCGCAACGCGACCCCCATCAGGCCGGTGCCGCAGCCCAGGTCCATCGCATGGGCCGCGTGGCGGAACCCGGCAGCGCGCAGCGCGTCCAGCAGCAGGTCGGGACCGCGATAGGACAGCTTTTCCACCAAGGCGTGCTCGAAGCGCGGCGCGTACTGGTCGAACAGGGTTTCGACAAAGGCGGGCGGCAGGCTTTCGACCACGGGCACCTTGCGCACCAGGTCGCGTTTCACCCCGGCGCCCAGCGGGTCGGCAGGGTCGGAGTGCACGGCGCGGTCCCAGGCGGCCGCCGCATCTGCGGTGCGGCCGGCGGCCTCGAGGTAGGTGCCCAGCACGAACCAGCCCGCGGCCCAGCCCGGGGTGAGCGCGAGCGCGCCCTCCATGACCTCGATGGCGGCGGCGTGGTCGCCCATCTGGGCGAGCGTTTCGGCAAAGGCGGCGCGGCGGTCGGCGGCCGGGTCGCCGGACGGAAACAGGGTGGCGGTCATCGCAAGGTCTGTCCAAGAGGCCCGCTCATTGACCGAAGGAGGCCAAGCGGCGGGACACGCTGCGGCGCCATCGGCCCGCATCGGAGCGGCAGGTATTCGCGTCGCAGGCGGCTGTCAACGGGGCTGTGGAAGACGCCTCAGTCGATGCCGTTCGCCCGTTGCAGCGCCCGCACATAGGCGACGATCCCGGCCACGTCGGCGCGGGTCAGGCCGTCGACCGGGGGCATGTCGCCGAAGGTCCAGTGATGTGCCCGGACGCCGCGCAGGACGGCCAGCTGAAAGGATTCGTCGCCGTGATGCGACGGCTCGTAGATGCGATGCACCAGCGGCGGTGCAATGCCGTCCCGCCCGGCGGCGTTCTGGCCATGACAGGTTGCGCATTTCGCGGCAAAGGCCGACTCTCCGATCCGTGCCTCGGGCAGCAGGCTGTCGGGCAGGGAGACCTGCACGAGGGCGCCTCCGGCCGTCGCGGCGGCGCCCTGTGGCGCGGGCCCGGCCTGCGGGCGCAGCAGGATCACGGCGAGGGCCGCAAGGGCGGCGGCGCCGGCAATCGGCAGAATGCGGTTCATCATGTCCTTGTCCCCAGTTCAGAACCATCACCTAGGCGTTCCAGCGGGGGGAAGGTCAACCCCTTGGAATCGTTGGGTGTCGGGGTGCAACGAAAAAAGGGCGGGGTGAAATGCCCCGCCCTTCGTCATTTCCTTGGCTCTTGGTTTCAGGCGGCCCGCGGCACCTCGGCGTCCTCGGCGCGCCCCATGAAGGTGTCGTGAAGCGCCTTCACGCTGCGGTCGAAATCATCGCGCCCGATGACGAATTGCGCATCCACCGTGCGTGTCGTCTGGTGCGCGCTGATGACATCGACGCCAGCCTCGCGCAGCGCGCCAAGGCCCCGTTCCAGCACGTGCAACCCGCGCAGGTCGCGGCCGATGACCGAGACAATGGCGGTCTGCCGCGTCGAGATATCGGCGCTGGGAAATGCCTCGCCCAGGTCGCGCTGGACCTTGCGCAGCTTGGACAGCGGCGCGTCCACGTAATGCGTGATCGTGTTGGCGTTCGATGTCTTGGAGACGATGCGCACCTTGTGGCGGGTCAGTGCCTCGAGCACGGCGGCGTCATAGCCCTTGACCCCCACCATGTCCTGTTCGAACAGTTCCAGCCCCCAGGTCTCCAGCCCGGTGACGATCTCGGCCACGCCGCGTTCGGCCTCGGCCTCGTCGATCAGCGTGCCAGGGTCGTCAGGCTCGAAGGCGTTGGTCACGCGCAGCGGCACCTCGGCCTGGCGCAGCGCCTTGGCGGCGGTGGGGTGGATCGCCTCCATCCCCATGTTGGCCAGCTGGTCGGCCACGTCGTAGTTGGTGTGCCCCAGCTTGCGCACGTTCTCGGCACCCACCAGCTTTGGATCCGCCGAGGACAGGTGGAATTCCTTGTGGATGATTGCCTCGGCCGCGCGGGTCTGCGCCGCGATTTCCGAGAATGTAACCTCGGAATAGCCGCGGTCATACTTGTTCATCAGCCCCTCGCGGCATTGCGCATAGCCGGTGACGATGGGCATCTCGGTCGACAGGTCGATATCGGCCAGCCCGTCCGCGATCCGGTCGGACAGCGACATCTCGCGCTCGTCCCGCCAGCCCGACAGGTCGACGAACCGGGCATTCACGCCTGCCCGCCGCAGCCGCAGCACGGTGACGAAGGCCGATTGCGCCTCGCCCAGGCCGGACAGCAACTCGCGTGTCAGGGCCATGTGCTCGGACAGGCGGAAATGGCCATAGGAGCACAGGCGTTGCAGGTCGATCAGGCAGGACCGCGCGCCCTCGATCCGCTCGCGCAGGAAATCCCGCGCCTCGGCCCGGTCGCCGGGATGGTCGAGCACGGCCTCCTGCGCCTCGCGCATCGCCTCTTCGGCGCGGCTGAGCGCGCCGTGCCAGCCGTGATCGGCCGTTTCGTCCGAGAAATGGGCGTAGACGCCCGGTTCGCCGGTCTTCTTGTGTTCCAGCAGCAGGTTCGTGATCCCGCCAAAGGCGGAGACCACGAAGATGCGGTTATACTCGGGGTTTTCGACCCTGAAGAGCGGCTCAAGCAACTCGTTCAGGCGCGACATCGACGTGCCGCCGATCTTTTCGACCGTGTGTTTTCGGCTGTCCATGTCGGGCCTCACGCCAGTTCCTCGGCCGGGGCATAGCTGCCGTCGGCGCGGTGCACCTCGGTCCCCGTGACCGGCGGGTTGAAGCAGCAGGCCATGAACAGTTCCTCGTCCGCCTTCAGCGTGTGGCGGTCGTGCTGGTCCAGCGCATACATCGTGCCGGGCTTGATGCGGTGCGTCTGGCCGGTCTTGAGATCGGTTATGCTGCCCGAGCCCTTCATGCAATAGACGCTCTCGAAGTGGTTCTTGTATTCGAACGTGTGTTCCGAGCCGGCCTCGAGCACGGTGATGTGGAACGAGAAGCCCATCCCGTCATTCGCCAGCAGCAGCCGCGTGCTGGACCATTTCGCGTCCGATACCACGCGGTCGGTGTCGTTCTTCTGGATGTCGTGAAAATCGCGTACGATCATTGTGTCACTCCGCTGCAATCAGTGTCTGTTGCGTCGCCTCGCGCGTAGCCTCGAGCAGGATGCCAAGGCCTTCGCGCAGGATCGTCTCGGGGGTGGTGAGCGGGGCAAGCACCTTGACGACCTCGTCCTCGGCGCCCGACGTCTCAATCACCAGGCCCTTGTCGAAGCAGCGCGCGCAGATGTCGCCCGCCAGGTCGCCAGAGCCCACGTCGACGCCCTGCATCAGGCCACGTCCCTTGAGGCGCGCGCCGGGGATCTCGTCGGCCACGGCCTGCAAACCGCTGGTAAGCAGCATCGCCTTTTCGGCCAGCGTCTTCTGGAAACTGTCGTCCTTCCAGAACTTCTCCAGCGCGACGCGGGCGGTCACGAAGGCATGGCTGTTGCCACGGAAGGTGCCGTTGTGCTCGGCCGGCTTCCAGATGTCGTGCTCGGGCTTGATCAGCAGGGCGGCAAAGGGCAGGCCCATGCCGCTGAACGACTTGGCCTGCGTGATCATGTCCGGCTCGATCCCCATGCCTTCGAACGAGAAATAGGTGCCGGTCCGGCCGCAGCCCGATTGGATGTCGTCGATGATCAGCAGCGCGCCATGTTCTTTCGCCAGCCGGGCGAGGCCGCGCAGGAAGTCCGCGCTGGCGGCGTTCAGACCGCCTTCGCCCTGCACCGGCTCGATGATGAAGGCGGCGGGGGCGTCGACGCCCGAGGACGGGTTGCCCAGCATCTGTTCGATGATGGTCAGGCTGTCCATGTCGTCGCCAAAAGCGCCCTCAAAGGGCATCCGCGCGACGCCGTTCAGCGCGGTGCCGGCACCGGCGCGCTTGCCCTCGTTGCCGGTCAGCGCCAGCGCGCCCATGGTCATGCCATGAAAGCCGTTGGTGAAGGAAATCACCGTGTCGCGGCCCGTCACCTTGCGCGCCAGCTTGATCGCGGCCTCGACGGCGTTGGTTCCGGTGGGGCCGGTCATCATCACCTTGTAGTCCATGCCGCGGGGACGCAGGATGATGTCTTCGAAAGCGTTCAGGAAGGCGGCCTTGGCGTCGGTGTGCATGTCCAGCGCATGGGTGATGCCGTCGCTGGCGATATAGTCGACCAGCGCCGCCTGCATGTCCGGGTCGTTGTGCCCGTAGTTCAGAGACGAGCAGCCCGCGAGGAAGTCGACGTAGCGGCGCCCCTTGTCGTCCCAGAGCTCGGAGCCCTTGGCTTTGGTGAACCGGGTGGGGAAGCTGCGGCAATAGCTGCGTGCTTCCGACTCGCGTCGGGTGAAGATGTCGTTGGTCATGTGAAGTCCTTTCGGAAAGGGGTCAGGCCGCGCGGCGGGCTGCGGCGGGGAAGGTGATCGTGACCATGTGCTCGGTCGCGTGCTTCCCCTGGAAATGGGTGTCGCGGGTGAAGTGCGCCTCTGCGTCAAGCAGGCCGCCCTGGCGGCGCGCCAGCTTTTTGAACAGGCCCCATGAGGCATCATTGTCGCGGGTGATCGTGGTCTTGAGGCGGCGCACGTCGCGGCATTCGCCGCGCGTCAGCAGCGCATCCAGCATGCGCCCGCCCAGACCAGCGCCCCGCGCCGTTTCGGACACGGCCACCTGCCAGACGAACAGCGTGTCGGCGTCCTGCGGCAGGACATAGGCGGAAATCCAGCCGACGATCTCGCCCCCGCGTTCCGCCACCACGCAGGTGTCGCGGAAGTGGTCGGCCTGAAGCAAGTTGCAATACATCGAATTCTCGTCGAGCGGCTTGCAGGCGCGGATCAGGTCCCAGATCGCGGCGCCATCCTCGCGCACGGGCTTGCGAAAGGTGATCGCGGCGGGCTTGTGGCTGGTCAGGTCTTTCACGCTGTCCTCGTCTGTTGCTTCGTTGTACTAAGTATGTTCCCGGGGTGGCATAGTTCAATAGGCAAAGCAAAATCAAGCCAGTTTGGTTTCCGTGATCTGATAAATTCCCTATAAGTATCTGAATATAAACGATTCAAAAATTACCCCTAGAAAGAAATGATTTGTCATGCTAAATAAATGCCATGCAAGCATTCGCAGAAAAGCAAAGTTTCCAACGTGGTTGTGATCGGGGCCCCTCGCGGCGTAGTCTGGCTTGGCCAAGACCGGACGACCCGATGGACCGCACCGACGACAGCCTGATCGCCATCCGCCGCATCCTGCGCGCGACCGAACTCTACGGCCGCAGGCTGGCCCGCGAGGCCGGGCTGACCGCCGTTCAGCTGCGTGTCCTGCAGATCGTCGATGAAAAGGGCCACGCCACGCCGACCGAGATCGCGACGCGGATGGGGGTGACGCAGGCCACCGTCTCGGCGCTGATCAAGAAACTTGAAGGCTTCGGGATGCTGGACCGCCAGCGCTCGGAAACCGACCGGCGACAGACCAACCTGATCATCACCGCGCAGGGACGCGACAAGGTGCACGGCGCGCCCGATGCGCTGCAACAGCGGTTCGTTCAGCGATTCGAGGCGCTGCCCGACTGGGAACAGGCGATGCTGGTCGCGGCGCTGGAACGGGTGGCAACGATGCTGGATGCCGAGGACATCGACGCCGCGCCGGTGCTGTCAGTGGGCGAAATCGTCCCGTCGCAGGGCGGCTGACACCGCCGCAGTTGCAATCGCGGCGCACCTCGGCAATCTGCGCCCATGAGCATGCAATGCCCCAATTGCGGTGACGCCGTGCCTCAGCAGATCGGACAGGTCGCCATGCTGACCTGCCCGTCCTGCGCCACGACGTTGTATCTGGACGGAGCGCGGCTGCGCGACGCCGGGCAGGCGGGCATTGTGCATGACGCTCCGCAACTGTTCCGCATCGGCCAGACCGTGCGGCTGGGCCGGGTGAAGTTCACGGCGCGCGGGCAGGCGCAGTTCTCTTACGGCCGCGGCTGGTGGGACGAGTTCTGGGGCACCACCGCCGGCGGCGAGGCCCGCTGGGTCTCGGTCGACGAGGGCGACATCGTGATGCAACAGCCGCTCGATGCCCGCCCGCCCGTCCGCCGCAGCAGCCGCGTCGGCACCGCCTTCGAGTTCGACGGGGCCGAGTGGCGCGTGACAGAGACCGGCGAGGGCGAATGCATCGCCCTGCGCGGCTCCTTCGGCGACCGCCTGCTGGTGGGCGACCGCTATGCCTATGTCAACGCTGAAAGCGGCGGGCGACTGTTGTCCGGCGAGTTCCGGGGCAGCGAACAGTCGTGGTTCCTGGGGCAGTGGTTCGATCCGTTCGAGATCGCCATCGAGGCCGATCCATGACCCGCGCGCCACAGTTGAAGTCCATCGACTGCACCGCCTGCGGCGCAGGCCTCGACATCCTGGGCGGCGGGCGCGTCACAACCCATGTCTGCCCCTATTGCGGGACAGAGCTGGACGCGCTGGACGGTTACAAGGCGCTGCGCCGCTTCGGCGACATGCCGCGCCCCGACTCGCCCTTTGCCATCGGCCAGGCAGGCACGATCAAGGGGGTTTCCTGGACGATCATCGGCACGTTGGGCCTGACCGAAACCTATAAGGGGCGGCGCTGGGACTGGGCCGAACACCAGCTGTATTCGCCCACGCACGGCTATGCCTGGCTGACTGTCGAGGACGGGCATCTTGGCTTTTCCCGTCGCCAGCGCCGCGCCCCGCGCCCCGACTGGATGGGCGTGCAATGGGTCGAGACCTCGGAAAACCGTCCCACCGTCCTGCTGGATGGCGCGCGCTACGTCTACTACCAGACCACCGAGGCGACGCTTGCCTTTGCCGAGGGCGAATTCACCTGGGCGCCGAACGTGGGCGACGTGACTGTGACTGTCTCGGCCCTGGCCGACCACGCGATGCTGGATTTCTCCGAAACCGCCGAAGAGCGCGAGATTTACCGGTCCGAGTGGCTGGATCCGAGAGAGACGCTGACCGCCTTCGGGCTGGATGTGGGCGCGCTGAGGCCGGTGGGCAAAAGCCCACTGCAACCCTACCGAAGCGGGCCTAACGAGGAATTCCTGAAACTGGCCGCGCCCCTGATGGCGGTCATCGCGGCTGTGCTGGGCCTGGCGCTGGCCCTCCTGCCGGGCAAGACCGTGCTGTCGGAAACCACGCTGCGCCTGTCCGACCTGCCGCAGGAGGTGAGTTTCACCATCACGCAGCCAAGCCGCCTGGCCGGCATCTACCTGCGCAGCGATGCCTCCAACAGCTGGGCCTATGTCGATCTCGACCTGACCGATCCCGAGGACGAGACCCTGTTCGAGGCTGGCCGCACGATGGAATACTACACCGGCAGCGACAGCGAGGGCAGCTGGTCCGAGGGTAGCAACAGCGCGTCGCTGTATTTCCTGCCGACCGAGGCGGGCACCTACACGCTGACCCTGGACGGCCCGGAAACCGGGGTCTGGACAAGCCCCGGATTTGCCTCGCGCCAGCCCGCCCTGGTGGCGGTCACCGCGAAACAGGGCCTGTCCTCGGGGTTTTACCTGTTGCTGCTCGCCGCCGGCTTCCTCGCGGTTGCGGTGCTGACCTGGGGCCGCCGGCTCCTGCATGACAAGGCCCGCTGGGTGCAAAGCGACTGGGACGACGACTGATGATCCTCCGCGTGGCCTTCATCGTGCTCGCGCTCGCCGCCATCGGCGGGGCCGCCTATACCGGCTATTACGGGCGCGGCGGCGAAAGCTCGGATCTCGACAAATCCATCCGCGCCGGAAGCGGCGGGGCGGTCCTGACGGGCCGCGTGAAATAGACAGGAGACAGACATGGACGCCTACATCACCATCCAGGTATCCGAGATCGTATCGACCGTGTTCTACACCTTGCTCGGCGTGACGCTGATGGGCCTGTGCTGGTGGCTGATCAACCGGCTGACCCATTTCAGCGTCGTGAAGGAGATAGAGGAGGATCAGAACATCGCCCTTGCCGTGCTGATCGGGTCGGTCTTCATCGCGCTGTCGATCATCATCGCCGCCGTCATCACGTCGTGACGCGGCCCTCAAGCAGCGACGCGGTCGGGCAACAGCACTCCCGCCTGCGCGAGGTCTGGCTGCTGGCGGCGACGTTTCTGATCGCCGTCGCGGGCCTGATCTACGAGCTGATCGCCGCCACCGTGTCCAGCTACCTGCTGGGCGACAGCGTGCGCCAGTTCAGCCTGGTGATCGGCGTCTTCCTGTCCGCGATGGGGCTGGGGGCCTACCTGTCGCGCTACGTGGGTCACGCGCTGCGCGGTTTCGCCTGGGCGCAGATCGGGCTGGGGATCGTGGGCGGTTTTCTCGCCCCGGCGCTGTTCTTCGTCTATGCCTGGACGGGCTCTGTCGCAGGCGTGCTCTATGGTGGGCTGATCGCCGTGGGCGTCCTGTCGGGCATGGAAATCCCGCTGATCGCCCGCGTCCTGAAAGAGATCGGCGCCCCCGAGTTCCGCTTCGAGAACGTGCTGAGCGTGGATTACGTCGGCGCGCTGGCCGCCAGCCTCGCCTTTCCGCTGCTGGTGATCCCCTTCCTCGGGCTGATGTCGGCCAGCCTCGCCTTCGGTGTGCTGAACCTGCTGGTGGCGGGCCTGTCGCTGTGGCTGTTCCGGGCCGAGGCCAGCCGCACGCAATGGATGGTCTGGGCCCTGGCGCTGGGCCTGTCCGGCGCGGCGCTGGCGCAATCGGAACGGCTGGTCTCGGTGACCGAGGCGGCGCTGTTCGAGGATGACGTGATCCTGTCCGAGGCGACGCCCTACCAGCAGATCACCGTCACCCGCTTTCGCGACCGGGTGCGGCTGTTCCTCGACCATTCGATCCAGTTCGACAGTCTCGACGAGCACCGATACCACGAGGCGCTGGTGCATCCCGCGATGGGCCTGCATCCGCGCCCGCGATCCGTGCTGATCCTCGGCGGCGGCGACGGCATGGCCGCGCGCGAGGTGCTGCGCCACAAGGTCGAGCGCGTCACGCTGGTCGATCTCGATCCTCGCGTAACGGCGCTGTTCCGCGACCATCCTCAACTGGCGCCGCTGAACGACGGGTCGCTGTCCGATCCGCGCGTCACCATCGTCAACGCCGACGCCTGGCGCTTTGCCGAGGACAGCCCGCAGGCCTTCGACATCATCCTCCTCGACCTGCCCGACCCCAAGAACCTCGCCCTGTCAAAGCTCTACAGCCGCGAGTTCTATGCCGTCCTTGTCGAACGCCTGGCCGCCGACGGGCTGCTGGTGACGCAGGCGGGCTCGCCGCTCTATGCGCGGCAGGCGTTCTGGTCGGTTGTCGCCACCTTGGGAGACACGCGCAACCCGGTGGCGCCAGGGCAGGGCCTGTCGGTGGTCCCCTACCACGCCCATGTGCCCAGCTTCGGCGAATGGGGCTTTGCTCTGGCCAGCCTCGCGCCGCTGGCCGATCGCGCGCCGCGATGGCCCGAAGGCCTGCAGTTCATGTCGGGCGCGACCTGGACCGCGGCTCGCCATTTCCCCGCCGACATCGCGCGCGTCGCCGTCGAAACCAACAGAATCCAGTCGCACGCGCTGCTTGGCTACTACCTGGACGGGTGGGATCGCTGGTTCCGCTAGACCCGGGGGACCTCACAGCGTATTCTCTTCACCGGGATTATCTCCCGGGGGCTGCCATGAAAACCGCGCTGAACCGTCGCTTGGCCGACCGTCTCGCGCAACTGCGCGCGGCAGAAGGCTGGACGCTGGACCAGCTCGCTGCGCGCAGCGGGGTCAGCCGGGCGGCCCTATCGCGGCTTGAAAACGCCGAGGTCTCGCCGACGGTCGACGTGATCGCCCGGCTGGCCGATGCCCATGGCATGGCCCTGTCGCAACTCCTGTCCCAGGTCGAAGAGGCCGAACCCGGACATATCCGCCGCGACGACCAGCCAAGTCTGCGCGACGAGGCGACCGGGGTGCGGCATCGCGTTCTCTCCCCGCCCGCAGCGTCCTTCGCCCTTCACATCGAGGAAATCACGCTGCCGCCCGACCGCGAACTCGCCCAGCAGCAGGGCAGCCTGCCGGGGCAGGAACGGCAGATCGTGATGCTGTCGGGCTACATGACCGCCATTGTCGAGGACAGCCCGCAGGCGCTGGGCCCGGGCGACGTGCTGCGCTTCCGCCAATACGGCGCTACGCGTTTCGTCACCGAAAAGGGACAGGGTGCGCGCTTCCTGCTCTGCATCTCGGGCGCCTGATCCGTTTTCTTCTGGCTGAAAATATCCCGGGGGAGTCGCGGAATGCGACGGGGGCAGAGCCCCCTCGACGCCCTCTCCGGCCGGTGCCGTCAGCAGTTCGGCACGTTCACTGCCAGACCGCCCAGCGAGGTTTCCTTGTAATGCGCGTGCATGTCGCGCCCGGTCTGTCGCATCGTCTCGATGCAGGCGTCGAGTGGCACGAAATGCGTGCCGTCCCCGCGCAGGGCCAGCGAAGCCGCAGAGACGGCCTTGATCGCGCCCAGCCCGTTGCGCTCGATGCAGGGTACCTGCACAAGGCCCTTCACCGGGTCGCAGGTCATGCCGAGGTGATGCTCCAGCGCGATCTCGGCGGCGTTTTCCACCTGTTCGGGCGTCCCGCCCATGACGGCGCAAAGCCCCGCCGCGGCCATCGCCGCAGCCGATCCGACCTCGGCCTGGCAGCCGGCCTCGGCGCCACTGATCGAGGCATTGTATTTCACCAGTCCGCCGATCGCCGCCGCGGTCAGCAGGAAATCGGGGATGCGCGCGGCCGTTGCGCCGGGAACATGGTCCAGCCAATACCGGATCACCGCCGGCACCACGCCCGCCGCGCCGTTGGTGGGTGCGGTCACGACCTGCCCGCCGGCGGCGTTCTCTTCGTTGACCGCCATGGCATAGACGCTCATCCAGTCGTTGATCGTGTGCGGCGCGGTCAGGTTCATGCCCCGTTCCGCCAGCAATTGCTGATGGATCGCGCGGGCACGGCGTTTCACCTTCAGCCCGCCGGGCAGAATGCCGTCCCCTTCCAGTCCGCGGTCGATGCAATCGGCCATCACCTGCCAGATCCGGGCCACGCCCCGGTCCAGCCCATCGGCCCCGCCGCGCGAGATCTCGTTAGCACGTTTCATCTGAGCGATGGTCTTGCCGCTGGCCTGCGCCATCTCCAGCATCTCGGCGGCGGTCTTGAACGGGTAGGGAACGGGCGGCCCGTCATCGGTGTCCTTGCCCGCCGCCAGTTCGCCTTCGGTCAGGACGAACCCGCCGCCGACCGAGTAATAGGTCTCCTGGAGGATCACGTCGCCCTGCGCGTCGGTCGCCATCAGGATCATGCCGTTGGCGTGCCCCGGCAGCGTGCGCTCGAAGTCAAAGCGCAGATCGTGCTCCGGGTCGAAGGCCAGCGGTGGCAGGCCGTCGGGCGTAACGCGCCTGTCCTGGCGGATCGCGGTCAGCGCGGCATCGGCCTTGTCGCGGTCATACTCGGCGGGGGTGAACCCTGCGAGGCCCAGCACCGTCGCTCGGTCTGTGGCATGGCCGACACCGGTAAAGGCCAGAGACCCGTGCAGCGAGGCCTTCAGCCCATGCGCGGTGAAGGGCGCGGCGCGCAGCCGATCGAGGAACCGCGCCCCGGCCACCATCGGCCCCATCGTGTGCGACGAGGACGGGCCGACGCCCACCTTGAACATCTCGAAAACGGACAGGAACATGCGCGCGACTCCTTTGTCGGGTAACTATGCCGGATCGGGCCGGGTTCCACGCCGGAAAACGACCTGGGACAGCGGACAAGCGGCCTGTCAGGTGGCACTGCCCTCGGGCGGGTCGCAGGGGCGCGGCGCGGTAAAGGGGGTTGGCCCCAGCCCCTCGGCGCGGGCGGCGGCTTGGCCCGAAGGGCGCGCCTCCATCCTTGCGGCCAGTTCCGCCAGCGCCGGGAAGTCGGCCAGCCGGAACCACGCCGTGCCGCCCGCAGGATAGAGTGCGCACCAGCGCAGGAGCGGGGCGAGGTAGCAATCCAGCATGTCCGGCCCGGGGCCGCGCGCGGCGACATGGGTGTCGAGCAGGTGCAGCGCGCGGGGCAGGGTCATGTCCACCGCGTGCCACGCCCGTAGCGTCGCGCACAGCGCCGCCTGCGCCGCGGCGTCGTCACCGACGAACTTCCCCGGATAGAAACTCATGCGCAGCATCAGGTGCAGCGTGTTCGATGTGAAGAACAGCCATTTCAGGAAGTCCCCCCGCGCCGGATCGCCCGGCAGGGGCGCCATCCGCCCGTGCCGGTCGGCCAGCCACAACAGGATCGCCCCGGTCTCGAAAATCACGCCATCCGGCGTCTCCAGCGCGGGGATCAACCCGGCGGGGTTCACCGCGCGATAGACCGCGCCCTGCTGCGCCTTCGCGGCCCTGTCGACAAGACGGGTCGCATATGGAGCGCCCAGTTCCTCCAGCGCCAGCCGTACCGCCAGCGAGGCATTGTCGGGCGCATAATGCAGCCGGTAGTCAGCCATGGCGACGGACGAACCCTTCGAGGATGCGCGCGGGCCAGGTCACATCTGCGGCGCGGCACATGGCGATCAGGTCGCCGGCGGTCTCGGGCGGGAAATAGCCGCGGTCCTTGTAGATGCGGATGCGGGTTTCAAAGCCTGCCGCGTCGGCCTCGGGGTGGAACTGCGTGGCATAGACGTTCTGCCCGTGGCGGATCATCTGGAACGGGCAGCCCTCGCCTGCCAGCAGGTGCACGCTTCCCTGCGGCAGGGCCTGCACCGCCTCCTTGTGGCCGACGAAGGCGTCGAAGCGGTCGGGCAGGGCGGCCAGCAGCGGATCGTCACCCACCTTGCGGCAGGTCACGGCCCCCACCGGCTCGCCATAGCGGGCCTTGGATACCTCGGCGCCAAGGTGATGCGCCAGGATGCCGATGCCATAGCAGCAGCCCATGAAGGGAATGTCTTGCGCGGTGATCGCGGGCATCAGCGACAGGCAGGCGGCCTCGATCCGCGCCTCGACCGGATCCTTTGTCTCGGGCGGGTCCGAGACGCAGCCCGGCCCGCCACCGACGATGACTCCGGCGTAATCGGCAGGGTCCAGCCCCCGCGGCAGATCCTCGCGGTCCAGCCGGATGCGGTGGACGCGCGCGGCGTCCAGCCCGCCCTTGTCCAGGAAGGCGTGGTATTCGTCGTCCGAGGCTTCCGTCTCGGGGCGGAGTTGCAGCAGCAGGAACCGTGCCATGTCCTTCCGTTACCGCGTGGGTGGCGGCCTGCCAAGCCCGGCCTTGGCAAGCGCGGGGGGCATGCGCTAAGAGGGCGCAGTTTTGCGCACACCACACCCAAGAGGCAACCACATGGCCGGCCATTCCAAATGGGCAAACATCCAGCACCGCAAGGGGCGTCAGGACGCCGTGCGGGCCAAGCTGTTTTCCAAGTTCTCCAAGGAAATCACCGTCGCCGCCAAGATGGGCGACCCCGACCCCGACAAGAACCCCCGCCTGCGCCTTGCGGTGAAGGAAGCCAAGGCGCAGTCCATGCCCAAGGACAACATCGAGCGCGCCATCAAGAAGGCGATCGGTGGCGAGGGCGACAATTACGAGGAAATCCGCTATGAGGGCTATGGCCCGAACGGCGTCGCGGTGATCGTCGAGGCGATGACCGACAACCGCAATCGCACCGCATCCAACGTGCGCTCGACCTTCACCAAGAACGGCGGCAACCTGGGCGAGACGGGCTCTGTCGCCTTCATGTTCGAACGCAAGGGCGAAATCGTGTTTGCGGCCTCGGTCGGTGACGCAGACACGGTGATGATGGCCGCGATCGAGGCCGGTGCCGAGGACGTCGAAAGCGACGAGGAAGGCCACGTGGTCTATTGCCAGGACACCGACCTGGCCGAGGTCGCCGCCGCGCTGGAAGAGGCGCTGGGCGAATCCGAATCGACCAAGCTGATCTGGAAGCCGTCGACCACCACCGAACTGGGCGTCGAGGACATGCAGTCGCTGATGAAGCTGGTCGAGGCGCTGGAGGATGACGACGACGTGCAGCGTGTCACCACCAATTTCGAGGCCTCCGACGAGGTCATGGCGCAGCTCGAGAACGCCTGAGCCGCGACACGAAACCTGTCGGCGGGTTTCGACCGAAGCCCGCCGCAGTCGGCCCTTGGGGGCAACCGCTACGCCCTGGTCTGGCCCCCCGGTGAGGTCCTTCTCCTGAACCCGCCGTGGCTCTTCGAGCCCTAGAGACGGTGTGCGGCCTTCAGCTTGAGCAACTCGACTAGGGCCGCATCGCGTCTGTCGGTCAGCGTCGCTTCGTCCATATCGGCGAGTTCGTTGTCCACGCCCGCGACCAGCGCCGCCTTTACCGCCTCGGTCAGTGTCGGGTTTCCAAGGCTCTTCCAGCGCTCTTCCTGTGTCGGGCCAAGGTGGTCCAGGTAGCCGCGATATCCGCCCTGACCGCCGCCCATGTGATAGGTCAGATGCGGCCCCATCAGGGCCCAACGCAGTCCGGGTCCATAGGCAACGGCCTTGTCGATATCCTCGACATCCGCGATCCCCTCGGCAACCAGATGGACCGCCTCGCGGAACAGGGCCGAGGTGAGGCGATTGGCCAGGTGACCCGGGACTTCGCGTTTCACGCGGATGCACACGCGCTGCATCCGGGCATAGAACCGCTCGGCGACGGCCACCGCCTCCTCCGACGTTTCCCGTCCTGCGACGAGTTCCACCATCGGCACGAGATGCGGCGGGTTCATCGGATGTGCGACGAGGATGCGGCCAGGGACCCGGGCGCCGGTCTGCATGTCGCTGGCGCAGAGCGATGATGTGCTTGACGCGATGACGACCTCGGGCCTGATCACCGCCTCGAGTTCCGCGATGATCGCCCGTTTGGCCTCGAGGCGCTCGGGACCGTTTTCCTGCACGTAATCAACGGGCCGCAGTGCCGCGACATCGTCTGTCACGACGGGCGCCGGGCAGGTTTCGCTGTTCGTCAGGCCCAATGCCGTCAGATTGGCCCAGGCCTTGGGCAGGAAATCCTCCAGGCGTCTGGCGGTTTCGGGATCCGGGTCGACCACGATGACGTCACATCCCCTGGCCAGGAACAGGCTTGCCCAGCTCATGCCGATCAGGCCGCCGCCGACGATTCCCACGGTTTCAAAGTCGCTCATGCCGAACCTTTCGATTTCGGGACAGCTTCGCGTGATCCGGTCCGAAGTTGTAGCCCCCTTGCGACGCGGCCAGGCGGGAAAACCTGTCTGGCGCGTGGCCTGCCTCTGGGCTTCCCGGGGAATATCCCCGAAACTTTGCAAATCGTCGTCGGCCCGTTTTTCAGGGCCGTTTGAAACCCGCGGGGAGACTGTCGGAACCCATGCTGCGCGCCATCGTCCTCCTGATCCTTGTCGTCGGCCTGTCGGCGCTGGCGACGTGGTATTTCGGGCGTGACGTGGTCATCGCGCTGGGGCTGATCCTTGTCCAGGTCAAGGTGCTGGCCAAGAAACTGGCGATGGTGGAATGGCCTGCGCTGCTCATCTGGCTCAAGGCGCAGTGGGTCGCGTTCTTTCGCGTCGAGCTGCTGAAGAAATGGATCACCTCGGTTGCCGTGCCGATGGTGTTCGGCCGCGCCCTGATACGCCGGATCAAGCTGTTCCTGGCGGGCTATCTCGCCAGCGTTCAGCAGACCTATGACTCCTTGATGCGCTGGTTCGCGGGGCTGGGGCCGGTGGAAAAGGCGCTCGCCTGGGCGATCGTGCTTTTTGCCACGCTGGCGCTGTCGGTCACGTCGCTGGGGCTGTGGCTGGTGCTGTTCTCGGTCCAGCTGCCGTTCTGGCTGGCGGCGGGGGCGGCGGGGCTGGCCAAGGCGATCTGGGCCAGCACGCAGAAATCGTTGTTCAAGCTGCTGGCCTTTCTCCAGCTGTCGTGGCTGTGGCGGGGGATGCGCCGCCTGCTGCCCCGGCACTGGCTGGAGGCCAAGCGGCGGTTCGATTTCCGCGTGGCGCGGGCGGTGGTGCGGCGGCGGCGCATGACAGTGCGCCAGCTGGCCGAGCGCAAGGACCGTCTGCCGTTCCGCACCGGGGTGCTGATCGAATACCTGCTGCTGCCACCGCGGCGGGACGGCTGAGCGCCTAGGCCGGGGCGGCAAGGACGCGCGTGCGGATCGGCGGGCAGAGTGCCACCAGCACGAGAGCGATGGAGGTCAGGCACCAGATCGCCGGCATCTCGTTCGGGTCGGTCGTCAGCAGCGATGCGAGAACCGGCCCGAAGGTCAGATGGAACAGCGCGAACCGCCATGCGCCATAGGCCAGCGGCAGCACGAAGACTGCGATCATGTAGCTGGGGAACTGGATCGCGTCGCCGAACAGCCCGCTGACCCCGCCCCAGAGATCGTTCAACGGCACCTCCCAGGCCAGGTGCCAGGTGCCTGAGCGTGTGCACAGGAACGGGCCGCACAGCACGTCGCCCGGCTGGCATTGCCCGGCCCAGGAAACGGGGGCGAGGCGGAACAGCAGCATCGCCGTCGCCAGCGCCGCGAGGGCATAGACCACCCGGCGCATTCCGGCCGAAACGGGCCGCGGTGCGATGGCCATGGCGAAGGCGTTGATGAAGATGGGTTGCACCGCGATATGGACATAGGACAGCAGCGTGACGATGCGGTTTTCCGCCGTGCCGCACTGGTCGATCACCCAGTAGCCGCCGACCTGCAACGCCTCCATCAGCGTGAAGAATGCCAGCGTGGCCGGGATGGCGCGGGGCAGGCCGCGGCGGGCGCTGACCAGCGTTGCCGCCGTGCCAAGGCCGACCATGGCGACCGAGACGCCTTCGCTCCAGCACATGGCGGCTCCTTTCCGAACGCTGCGCCGACCCTGCGGCGCGACGCCGGTCGGGTCAAGCCCATGGGCGCTTGCACACTGCGCAGCAAAATGGCACCCGGCTGCCGACGGACAGGAAGGGGCAGGGCATGCAGGCGGCTTTCGCGGGATTCGCTCTGGGTTTTTCGCTGATCCTGGCGATCGGGGCGCAGAACGCCTTTGTCCTGCGGCAGGGTCTGCGGCGGGCGCATGTTCTGCCCGTGGTTCTGGTCTGCGCGCTGTCAGACGCGGCGCTGATCGCGGCGGGGGTGGCGGGGTTCGGCGCGCTGACGCAGGCGGTGCCGGGTCTGGAATTCTGGATGCGGGTCTTCGGCGCGGTTTTCCTGATCTGGTACGGCGCGCGCACCCTGCGCAGCGCCTGGCGCGGCGGGCAGGTGCTGGTTGCCGGGGCCGAGGCGCAGAGCCTGCACTCGGCGGTGCTGACCTGTCTCGCGCTGACCTGGCTCAACCCGCATGTCTATCTTGATACCGTGGTGCTGCTTGGTGCCGTCTCGGCGCAATACGAGCCGCGGCTGGCCTTTGCGCTGGGCGCGATGACCGCGTCTTTCGCCTTCTTCTTCAGCCTGGGATTCGGCGCGCGGGCGCTGGCGCCGCTCTTTTCACGGCCGCGGGCCTGGCAGGGGCTGGACCTGCTGGTGGGCCTGACCATGTGGGCCATCGCGGCCAAGCTGCTGTGGGGCGGTTGAGCGCGGGGCTGTTCCATGGCGCAAGGCGGGGTTGCGCCCCGCCCCCTTGCCACTGCCGCGCCGGCGGTTAAACCCGTCCTTATGGACGAGACGCAATACAGCCCCGGCCGGGGCATCTTCTGGATGGCGGTGACGGGGCTGTGTTTTGTCATGGTCACGGCCTTGGTCAAGCTGCTGGGCGGTGCCATCCCGGCATCGGAATCGGCCTTTCTGCGTTATCTGCTGGGGCTGGTCTTTCTGATCCCGATGTGGCCCGCCATGCGCCAGACGCGGCTGACCGCCCGGCAATGGCGCCTGTTCACCCTGCGGGGCATCACCCATACCGGGGGCGTCGTGCTGTGGTTCTATGCCATGACACGCATTCCCATCGCCGAGGTGACGGCGATGAACTATCTCAATCCGGTCTATGTCACGATCCTCGCCGTCTTCTTCCTGGGCGAGACGCTGGCCCTGCGACGCATCCTGGCCATCCTCGCGGCGCTGGCAGGAGCCCTGGTCATCCTTAGGCCCGGCTTTCGCGAACTGGACCCTGGCCATGTGGCGATGCTGGGCACGGCCTTGTTCTTTGCGGTGTCCTACCTGCTGGCCAAGATCCTGTCGGGCGAGGTGCCGGCGACGGTGGTGGTCTTCATCCTGTCGGTGACGGTGACCATCGGGCTGGCGCCGCTGGCGATCTCTGTCTGGGTCTGGCCCGACTGGCGGGCGCTGGCGATCCTCTTTGCCGTGGCGAGTTTCGCCACCGCCGGGCATTACACGATGACCCTGGCCTTCGCCGCAGCGCCGGTGACGGTGACGCAGCCCGTCACCTTCCTGCAACTGGTCTGGTCGGTCGCCATTGGCGCGCTGTTCTTTGCCGAGCCGATCGACCCATGGGTGATTGCCGGCGGCACGCTGATCTTGGGGGCGGTGTTGTTCATTACTTGGCGCGAGGCGGTGCTGAAAAAACGCATCACCCCGGTGGAGCATGCGACCAAGTTGTGACGGTCGGGTGCATGATCCCCGGCTCGATCGGGGATTGTCGCCGTTTCCCGAAGAATCCCCGGCCTCGGCACAGTCCTGCCCCAATCATGAATCAGCGTGATCTCATTGAACGGCTGAACGCAGCGGGAGAAATACGATGTTTGCCGAGAACAAGTTGACTGACGACATGACCGAGATCATGGCCTTTCTTCTGGCCGAACGCCGCAAGGTGCTGAGCGAGAGCGAGTGGCGCTTTCGGATGCGCGGCTATGGCTACAACCTGCGTCGCACCGAGGGTGGGGTCGAGGTTGCGCGCTTGCCGCAGAACCGGGTCCTGGGCACGATCGCGGTCTGACCGGCCGGATGCGGCCAGCCGGAGTGTGGCCAGGGCGCCTTGTCCCCTGGACTGCCCCTGTTTGCGGCACAAGGAAGCCGGAAGTGGCTGCCGATTGACGGCGGGCACGGCGCGCGACACTCTCGCCCGAGGGCAGGGAGGCGCGCATGAAACCGAATATCCTGATCGTCATGGTCGACCAGTTGACCGGGACGCTGTTCCCCGACGGTCCGGCGGACTGGCTGCATGTGCCACATCTGCGGGCGCTGGCGGCGCGGTCGGCGCGGTTCGCCAACGCCTATACCGCCAGTCCGCTATGCGCGCCGGGGCGGGCCTCGTTCATGTCGGGGCAATTGCCCAGCGTCACGCGGGTCTATGACAACGCCGCCGAATTCGCGTCGGACATTCCGACCTATGCGCATCATCTTCGGCGGGCGGGCTATTTCACCTGTCTCTCGGGCAAGATGCATTTCGTCGGGCCGGACCAGTTGCACGGGTTCGAGCAGCGACTGACCACCGACATCTACCCCGCCGATTTCGGCTGGACGCCGGATTACCGCAAGCCGGGCGAGCGCATCGACTGGTGGTATCACAACATGGGTTCGGTGACGGGCGCTGGCGTGGCCGAGATCACCAACCAGATGGAATACGATGACGACGTGGCCTTTCAGACCGAGCAGAAGCTGTATGACCTCGCGCGGGGCGGGGATGCGCGTCCCTGGTGCCTGACGGTCAGCTTCACCCATCCGCACGACCCCTACGTGGCGCGCAAGCGATTCTGGGACCTGTACGAGGATTGCGAGCACCTGCTGCCGGAGGTGCCGGCCATGCCCTACGAGGATCATGACCCGCACAGCCGGCGCATCTTCGACGCTAACGACTGGCGCAGCTACAGCATCACCGAGGACATGATCCGCCGGGCGCGGCAGGCCTATTTCGCCAACATCTCGTATCTCGACGAAAAGATCGGGCGGCTGTTGCAGGTGCTCGATGACACGCGGCAGGAGGCCATCGTCGTCTTCGTCAGCGATCACGGCGACATGCTGGGCGAGCGCGGGCTGTGGTACAAGATGAACTTCTACGAGGGGTCGGCCCGCGTACCGCTGATGATCGCGGTGCCTGGGCAGGACGGGCGGCGGGTCGGCGCGCCGGTCTCGACCATCGACCTGTGTCCGACGCTGTGTGCGCTGGCCGGCGTCTCGATGGACGAGGTCATGCCCTGGACCGAGGGCGAGGACCTGGTGCCCCTGATGCAGGGCGCGCAGCGGCGCGGGCCGGTGGCGATGGAATATGCTGCCGAGGCGTCCGAGGCGCCGCTGGTCTGCCTGCGGCAGGGGCGGTGGAAATACACCAATTGCGCGCTGGACCCCGAGCAGTTGTTCAACCTCGAGGACGACCCGCACGAGTTGACCAACCTTGCCGGGGATCCGGCCCGCGCCGCTGTGCTGGAACAGTTCCGCATCATGGCCGCCGAGCGCTGGGACCTCGAGCGGTTCGATTCCGAGGTCCGCCAATCCCAGGCGCGGCGCTGGGTGGTCTACGAGGCGCTGCGGCAGGGCGGCTATTTCCCGTGGGATTTCCAGCCGTTGCGCGACGCATCCGAGCGTTACATGCGCAACCACATGGACCTGAACGTGCTGGAGGAGAGCAAGCGATTCCCGCGTGGCGAGTGAGGCGGGATCGTCCACGCTACGTTAACACTTTCTTAAGATTAATTAATCTTAACGCTTGAACGCGGGTTCCATGCCTCCGATCTTGGAGACATGGGTAAATGGTTGATGATTGTCGCGCTGCTCGCGTCGCCTTTGGCGGCCGCGGAGCGTATCGACGGAACCATCCGGGTCAAGGATGGCGACACGCTGGAGGTTGCGGGCCGGTCCGTGCGGTTGCATGGCATCGACGCGCCGGAATCGGACCAGATGTGCGGTGCGGGCGGCAACGGCCCGCTTTGGGCCTGCGGCGCCTGGGTCACGTCCGAGGTGCGGGCGCGGTTCCAGGGCGCGCGGGCAGATTGCGCGGTCGTCGATACAGACCGCTATGGCCGCGCCGTGGCGCGCTGCATGGTGGACGGGCAGGACATGGGCCGGGTCCTGGTGCGCGAGGGGCTGGCCTTTGCGTATCGCCGCTACTCGATGGACTATGACCTCGACGAGAAGTCGGCCGTCGTCGAAGGGCGCGGCCTGCACGGTGCCGATGTCACGCTGCCGGCCGATTTCCGGGCCTTCCGCCGCGATCTGCCCGCGGTAAGTGCTGGTGTCGCGCCGGATGGCTGCACGATCAAGGGCAACATCAGTTCCGACGGCAAGCGCATCTATCACGTGCCGGGACAGGATTGGTATTCCCGGACGCGGATCGACACCGCCAAGGGTGAACGCTGGTTCTGTTCGGAGACCGAGGCGCGGGATGCGGGCTGGCGCCGGGCGCGGCGATGAAATTCGGGCCGACTTGATCCGGGTCAAGGTTCGCGGCGCCACCGGATGCGACTGTCCTTCGGCAAAGGACAGAAAGGAACCGCGATGAGCCATACACCCCACGAACTGCACGAGGAATTCCCGCACCTCGCCGCCCGCATCACCGAGTTGAAGACGCACGACGCGCATTTCGCCCGATTGGCTGAGGAATACCACGACCTCAACCGTCAGATTCACCGCGCCGAGACAAATATCGAGCCTATGGAGGACTTGGCCGAAACCGCCCTGCGGAAGCAGCGCGCCGCGCTCAAGGATCAGATTTACGCGATGCTGACGGCCGAGAAGGCCTAGCGCAGCAGCGCCTCGACCCGGTCGGTGATCGGCCCTGACAGGGGCCGCGTCATCGACCCGAAGGTCGCCACGGGCTGGCCTTCGCCATCCAGAAGCACCTTGTTGAAATTCCATTGCGGGGCATATCCATGTGCCTCGCGCATCCATTTGAAGAATGGGTGCGCCTGCTCGCCAGTGACCGGCGTGATGTCGGTCATGGGCATGTCGAGGCCGAAATTGACTTCGCAGAATTCCTTGACCTCCTCGGCCGAGGCCAGTTCCTGCCGGAAATCGTTGGACGGCACCGCCAGCACCACCAGGCCCCGGTCGCGGTAGCGGTCATACAGCGCCTGGAGCCCGTCATATTGCGGGGTAAAGCCGCAGCGCGAGGCGGTGTTGACCACCAGCACCGGCCGCCCCTTGAAATCGTCGAGGTCGATCGTGCCGCCGTCGATATTGGCAAAGGTGAACCCGGCCAGCGCCGGGGAAGCGACAAGCGTCGCGAGCAGGGCGAAGATGCGCAGCATGATCTGTCTCCTTGTTGGGCAAGAGGATAGCGGGCAGTCGGCGGGATC
Source organism: Thetidibacter halocola (assembly GCF_018224955.1). GTDB lineage: Bacteria > Pseudomonadota > Alphaproteobacteria > Rhodobacterales > Rhodobacteraceae > Thetidibacter > Thetidibacter halocola. The sequence goes on along the minus strand of NZ_JAGTUU010000010.1, from coordinate 99,244 downwards.
AAGGGCGCGCTTGGCGCAAGGGGGCGCTTTGGGCTAGTCTCTCACGCAAGCGTGACCGTAACGGGAGGGTGCCATGAGCCCCAGCGAAGAGGACAAGGTCGACGGACGGATCAACGGCGAACAGCCGCCGACCCGGGCCGAACCAATGCCGGCGCGGCTGGCCTACATGCTGCTGATCTGGCTGATGCTGAGCCTCGCGCAGACCGTGCTGACGGTCGCGACGGTGGTGCAACTGATCATCATGCTGGTGAATAACCGCCAGCCGAACGAGCGGCTGGCCGATTTCGGCACCGACCTGGGGATCTGGATGGCCAAGGCTGCGCGCTATCAGACTGCGGCTTCGGAGGTGAAGCCGTGGCCCTGGACAGAGCTTGACTGACCGGCTGCAGCGCCGCTGGCTGCGTTCGGATGCCTCCGGCGGGAGTTTGTCGGGCAAGATGAAGCGGCGCGGCTGGTCTGCTAAACGAGGGGGAGGCCCGAATGGCCGGAGGGTGGAGCCGCGACGGCGCGGTGAACGAGCAGATCGAGGCCTCGATCGCCGAGGAACTCGCGCGGATGAAGGCCCGCCGCGCACCGGTGGGCGAAAGCCTGACCCATTGCGCCGACTGCGATGAGCCGATCCCCGAGGCGCGGCGGCAGGCGATTCCCGGCGTCAAGCTGTGCATCGACTGCGCCGCCGAGCGGCAGGGCCGCGAGTTGCGCCGGGGCGGGATCAACCGGCGCGGATCGAAGGACTCGCAGCTGAAATAGGGGCGAAAGCCGCATGGCCATCCCGCTTTTCGTCGCCGCGTTCCTCGTCCTGTTGGCGGCATACGCCTTTGTCGTGCTCCGCATCTGGCGGGCGGCTGTCAGGGCGAGTGGCGTACAGTCAGAAGATGCGGTCAGTGCCGGGCTACTGGTTGCCGGCGGCTATGTCCTTACAGGCGTTTTCTGTGCCGGTGCCACTTATCTGATCCACCCCGGCGCGACGTATTCGTCGGGTGTGATAGAGTGGGCGTGGCGCATCTTGGCTTGGCCGCTGGATCTGTTGATGACAGCGCTCTGGACCAGCCGGCCGATCTGGGAAAACGGCGCGTTCATGCGCGGCCTTGCCGGTGTCGGCGTGTCTCTGCTGGTGATCTGGCGAGCGGCAGACTGGTTCGCGCGGCGATAGGGCTGCCGCTGCGGCGCCCGTTGACCCAGCCAGTCCCGTCCGCCGGGGTGGCTTGCCTTTGCCTGTAGCACGCTAGCTGTTTGGGCCGAAACCCAAGCCAGACAGGAGAAAGCCCTTGGCCGACGAAACCCCGATCATCGCACAGAAATCGCCCTATGCCATCGACGTGGCAGCGGGCAAATCCTATTTTTGGTGTGCCTGCGGCCAGTCGAAGAACCAGCCGTTCTGCGACGGTTCGCACAAGGGCACGGAATTCTCGCCGGTCAAGTATACCGCGGAGAAGGATGGCAAGGCGTTCTTCTGCGGCTGCAAGCACTCGGCCCGCGCGCCGCTGTGCGACGGCTCGCATTCGAAGCTGTGACCTCCAGCCAGTGACCCTGCTGCGATTTGCGCAGGGTCAAGGTGGTGGTGTGCCGGGGGCGCTATCCTTCTCCTGATGGGTATCCAAAGGGAGAAAAGGGATGAAACCGGTTCGCACTGTTCTTTTGCTGGCCAATGACCGCGAGGCGCGCCTCCTCGAGAATGATGGCGTGGGCAAGGGGCTGCATCAGTTGTCCCACCTGACGGCCGAGGGGCTGGCGGGGTTAGAGCCCGCTTACACGTCCGGTCCCGGGCGTTCCCAAGCGGCGCCGGGCGTGGCGCGGCACGGGATGGAAGACGCGACCTCGTCCGAAGAGTTGAACCGGGGCCGGTTCGCCGCGGCGTTGGCCGACGAGGTTGCGCGCGTCATCGGCAAGGGCGGGCAGGACCGGTTGATGGTTTCGGCCCCGGCCAAGATGTTGGGCGCCCTGCGCGCCGCGCTGGCGAAACAGTCGGGCGTCGCAATCACCCATGACATGGACAAGGATCTGGTCCACGTGGCCACGAACGACCTGCCGCGCCATTTCGAGGATGTGGCGGCGTTCTGAGATGGCAAGAGGCGCCGGGCGGTCTGTCCGGCGCCGCTTTTGATCAGCCTTCCATCGCCTCGAGCTGGTCGATGAAGCCCTCGATCATAGACAGGCCCTTGTCCCAGAACTTCGGGTCGGTGGCATCCAGCCCGAAGGGGGCCAGCAACGCCTTGTGGTGCTTTGACCCGCCAGCCTTCAACATGTCGAAATACTTGTCCTGGAAGCCCTGCGGCGCCTCCTGGTAGGCGGCATAAAGCGCGTTCACCAGGCCGTCGCCGAAGGCATAGGCGTAGACATAGAAGGGCGAGTGCACGAAATGCGGGATATAGGCCCAGAAGGTCTCGTATCCCGGCATGAAGTCGAAGGCCGGCCCGAGGGATTCCGCCTGCACGCTCATCCACAGCGCGTTGATGTCGTCCGGCGTCAGTTCGCCACCGCGCCGCGCCGCGTGCAGCTTGCACTCGAAATCGTAGAAGGCGATCTGGCGGACGACGGTGTTGATCATGTCCTCGACCTTGCCGGCCAGCAGGATCTTGCGTTCCTTGTCGTCCTTCGCCTTTTCCAGCATCTTCTGGAAGGTCAGCATCTCGCCGAAGACGCTTGCCGTCTCGGCCAGCGTCAGCGGCGTCGAGGCCAGCATCTCGCCCTGTCCTGCCGCCAGGACCTGGTGCACGCCGTGTCCCAGTTCATGCGCCAGCGTCATCACGTCGCGCGGTTTTCCGAGGTAATTCAGCATGATGTAGGGATGCACGGTGGTCACCGTGGGATGGGCGAAAGCGCCGGGCGCCTTGCCCGGCTTCACGCCTGCGTCGATCCAGCCCTTTTCGAAAAACGGTGTCGCGATCTCGGCCATGCGCGGATCGAAGCCCGCATAGGCCGTCATCACCGTCTCGCGGGCCTCGGACCAGCCTACCGTGCGGGTCTGTTCCATCGGCAGCGGCGCGTTGCGATCCCAGACCTGCATCACGTCGAGGCCTAGCCACTTGCGTTTCAGCTCGTAGTAACGGTGGCTCAGGCGCGGATAGGCGGCGACCACCGCGTTGCGCAGCGCCTCTACCACCTCGGGTTCGACGTCGTTCGACAGGTGGCGTCCGGTCTGCGGCGTCGGCATCTTGCGCCAGCGGTCAAGGATCTCCTTTTCCTTGGCCTGGGTGTTGTGCACGCGGGCGAAGGTGCGGATGTTGTCCTGGAAGACGCGGGCCAGTTCCTCGGCCGCGGCCTGGCGCTTGCTGCGCTCCTGCTCGGTCAGCAGGTTCAGGGTGCCCTCGATGTTCAGTTCTTCACCATCGACGGTGAACTCCAGCCCGGCGATGGTCTCGTCGAACAGCCGCTCCCAGGCGTCGCCCACCACGCCGAGGTCATGCAGGAATTTCTCCAGTTCGTCGGAAAGCTGGTAGGGTTTCATCGCGCGGATGCGGTCGAAGGCGGGCTTGTAGCGCGCGAGGTCGTCGTTCGCCGAGAAAAGACCGTCGAGGAAGGAATCCTCCAGCCGGTTCAGTTCCAGCGTGAAGAAAACCAGCGGCGTGGTGAAGTTGGTGATCTTTTCCTGGCAGTCGGACAGGAATTTCGTCCGTTCGGGGTCAACCGTCAGCTGGTAATAGCGCAGGCCCGCGAAGGACATGATGCGGCCGGCGATGTTCTCGATCTTTTCATGCCGGTGCACCGCCTCGAGGAACCCGGCCGCGTCCAGCGTGCCCAGCTTGCCCTCGTAATCTGCGGCGAAATCGGCGCAGGCCTTTTCCAGCCAGTCGAGATCGCGCTTGAGCTCGGGCGCGTCGGGATCGGCGTAAAGGTCTGTCAGATCCCACTCGGGCAGGTCGCCCAGGTTGCGGGCGCCGCCTGCGGCACTGGCGTCGAAAAGCGGGCGGGGGCTGGGAATGTTCTGCATGGCGTCCTCGTGTCGTTTGCCCCTGACATATGGCCCGGACAGGCGGCTGGCAACCAGCGCGGGCTAGAACCGCCGGGTCAGCGTCAGGTGCGCGCTGTCGCGGTCGCCTTCGTGCAGGGCGGCGCCGGACAGGGTCAGGCCGGGCGACAGCGCCCAGGTCGCGGCCAGGCCACCCGTGTCGGGGGCCGTGCCGCGCGCCGTCTCGGCGAGGGCCGAAAGGCGCAGGCGGTCGCTCGCCTGCCAGTGCAGGTCCAGCGCCAGCGCGTCGGGCTGGCTTGATGCATCGGGGTGAAAGGCCGCCAGACCGGCCTCGATCCGGGCCCCTTTCCAGCGCAGGCCAAGCTTGGTGTTGTTCCGAATCGCGCCCTCGGCATGGACCGACTCCACCGCCGCGGCGACGGTCCACGCGCCCTCCTGCCCGCGGATCGCGGCGGTGGCGCTGGAAAACGCACCCTTGGCGTCGGAATGCAGCGACAGGCCCCACCAGGTGGCCCCGTCCTGCCGGTCGTAGGACAGGCCCACCGGCACGGCGTTCACCCGCATGGCGCGGGTCGTGGTGTGGGCGCGGGTCGTCTCGGCCTCGGCATAGGCCCGGTGCGGCGCGGTCTCTTCGAAAACAGAGATCAGCACCGCGTCATAGGCCGGGCGCACCACGCCGAGGCGCAGATCGCCCCAGTGCAGCGCAGCGTAGGTTTCATGCGGACGTTTTCCCGGCATGCCATAGGCAAATGTTCCGATCTCCACCGCTGCATACGCGCCCAGGCGCCAGGTCGCGGTCATGTCCACCGGCGCGATCCAGCTGTCGCCTCGCGCATCCGTCAGCCCCAGGCCCACGCGACCCTCGATGTCGAGGCTCTGCGCGAGGGCGGCTGGCGCGGCAAGGCTCAGGCACAGGGCGAAAATGGCGGGTCGGGTCATGGTCACCTTTCGGGTCCGGGGCCTCAGTCTGCCACGGAAACCGGGCGGGGTTAAGCCATGTCAGCCATGCGCCGCCAGCAAGGCGCGCAGGTCGTCCAGCGTATTGGCCTCGTCCACACTCTTGTCGTGGCGCCACCGCGCCATGCGGGGAAAGCGAAGGGCGATGCCGGACTTGTGTCGGGGCGAGGCCTGGATCCCCTCGAAGGCGATTTCGAACACGTGTTCGGGCCGCACCTGCCGCACCGGGCCAAAGCGTTGCAACGTGTTCTTGCGCACCCAGCGGGTGATTTCGGCAAACTCGGCGTCGGTCAGGCCGGAATAGGCCTTGGTGAAGGGGACAAGGTCGTTGCCGTCGCGCACCGCAAAGGTGAAGTCGGTGAACAGGTTGGCGCGGCGGCCATGGCCCTGCTGCGCATAGATCATCACCGCGTCCACCGTCAGCGGGTCGAGCTTCCATTTCCACCAATCGCCCTTCTTGCGCCCGGCCAGATAGGGCGAGGCCCGGCGTTTCAGCATGACGCCCTCGGCGTGGCGGTCGCGGGCCTCGCCGCGCGTCTCGGTCAGGGTCTGCCAGTCGTCGAAAGCGATCAGCGGCGAGGGGCGCAGCGGCGCGTCTGGCGGCAGGCCCGCCAGCAACGCATCCAGCGCCGCGCGGCGGTCGGCCAAAGGTGCCTCGCGCAGGTCGCGGCCGTCCTGCTCCAGCAGGTCATAGGCCAGCATCAACACCGGTGCCTCGCGCAGCAGCTTCTTCGGCACGCTCTTGCGCCCGATGCGCGGTTGCAGGGTGGCGAATGGCATGGGCTGTGTGCCATCCCACGTCACGATCTCGCCGTCGATCACGGTGCCCTGCGGTAGGAAATCCGTGGCACGAGCCAGTTCCGGGAAGCGGTCGGTGATCAGTTCTTCGCCCCGAGACCACAGGTGATGGCCGCCGCCGCGCAGGATCAATTGGCCGCGGATACCGTCCCATTTCCACTCCGCCTGCCAGTCGGCCGGATCACCCAGCGGGTCGGGACCGCCGTCCATCTGGTAGGCGAGGTAGAACGGATAGGGACGGCTGTCGTCGGCCTGCGGGTCGTCGGCCTCGATCAGGCTGGCGAAACTGGCGGTCTCTGGCGTCCAGGCCCCCATCAGCTTCAGCGCGAGGGTCGCTTCGTCCTGCCCGGTTGCCTGGGCCAGCGCACGGGTCATCAGCTTTTGACTGATGCCGATGCGGAAGCCGCCGGTGATGAGCTTGTTGAACAGGAAGCGTTCGGTCGCCTCCAGCCGATCCCAGGCGTCGAGGATGCGGGCGCGACGATCCTCGAGCGGCAAGGCTTGAAGTGTGAGAAGTTCTGAAATCCAGTAGGTTAGAGGGCGATCCTCCGATTTTTCGGCGGGCGGCAGCATCAGCGCCAGCGTCTCGGCCAGGTCGCCCACGATCGGATAGCTTTCCTCGAGCAGCCAGAGCGGAAGGCCCGCGCGCTCCGCCGCCCATTCGCGCAGCTGTGTGGTGGTGACCGCCCGTTTCGGGCGGCGACCGGAAAACAGCGCGATGGTCCAGAGCTTGTCCGTATCGTTGGCGGTCTTGAAGAAATCCGCCAAGGCCCTTGTCTTGACTGTGGTTTTCGTCGTCTGGTCGATCCGGGTAAACAGCGTCGCGAAATCCTTCATGCCGCGTCCTCCTCGTCCGTGCCGAACTCGGTCGGGACGACTTGCGCAGAGCAGTCATTCGCATTAAGCCAGCGACTGAAGATATCCGTGTAACCGTGGGTTACAAATACTTTTTCAGCCTCTGTTTGCCGGATCGCCTGGTGCAGCCCATCCCAGTCCGCATGATCCGAGATGACGAAACCCCGATCCGCCGCGCGGCGCCGCCGAACGCCGCGCAGCCGCATCCACCCCGAAGCAAAACCGGTTGAGGCCCCGGCAAACCGCCGCGCCCAGGCCGATCCCAGCGCGGCGGGCGGCGCGATGACCAGCGCGCCGGGGAAATCCTTGCCCTTCGTGTCCGGCGTGACGGCGACCGTGTCGGGCAGCGCATAGCCCTGCGCGCGCAGCACGGCATTGGTGTTCTCGACCGCGCCATGAGTCAGGATCGAGCCGATCCCCGGATCGACCAGTGACAGCAGGCGCTGCGCCTTGCCCAGCGAATAGGCTCCCAGGATCGAGGTCCGCCCCTCGGCCGCATTGGCCGCCCACCAGGCGTTGATCTCGGCCGCGACCTCGGCCTGCGGTGCCCAGCGAAAGACTGGCAGGCCGAATGTGCACTCGGTGATGAAGGCGTGACAGCGCACGGGTTCAAAGGGTTCAGACAGCCCGTCGCTCTCGAGCTTGTAGTCGCCCGAGACAACCCAGACCTGCCCGCCCACTTCGACCCGCACCTGGGCTGAGCCGGGCAGGTGCCCCGCCGGGTGGAACGAGACCACCGCATCGCCGATCCGCCGCCGTTCGCCATAGGCGATACCCTCGGCCCGGATGTCGCCCAGCCGATGCCGGATCACCGGTAGCGCAGCATGGGTGGCCAAATAGGCGCCGTGGCCGGGCCGGGCATGGTCGGCATGGCCGTGGGTGATCAGCGCGCGGCCGACCGGGCGCCACGGGTCGATGTGGAAATCGCCCGCTGGGCAAAAGATACCCTGTTGGGTAAAGGTCAGGACAGGATTGGCCATGATGCCCTAGATAGGTGCACGGGACGCGCACGCCAGCAAGGGAGGGGACAGATGCGGATTGCAGGTTTCAGGGACAGGCTGCGCGGCGGCGCGCCGCTGGCGGGCACTTTCGTCAAGACGCCCTCGATCCAGGTGATGGAGGTGCTGGCGCTGAGCGACCTCGATTTCGTCTGTCTCGACACGGAACACGCACCGGTGGACCGGGCGGGCATGGATGCCTGCCTTGCGCTGGCCCGGGCGATGGATTTCCCCGTGGTCGTCCGGGTGGGCGAGGCTGGGGCGCGCGAGATCCTCCAGGCGCTCGATTCCGGGGCGGTGGGCGTGGTCGTCCCGCATGTCTGGAGTGCGGAAAAGGCGGAGGCGGTGGCAAGAGCCGCGCATTTCGGCTTGGGCGGGCGCGGGTTCGCTGGTGGGACGCGTTGGGCGGGGCATGGCGCGCGGTCCATGGCCGACGTGCTATCGCAGGACCCGCAAAGCGTGGTGATCGCCCAGATCGAGGAACCCGAGGGCGTCGAGGCCTGCGAGGCGATCGCAGCGGTGCCGAATATCGACGCGCTGTTCGTGGGCCCCGCGGATCTCAGCGTCAGCTACGGTCATGACAGCCTCGACAACCCCGATCTGAAAGCGGCGCTGGCACGGGTTGGCGCGGCGGCACGGGCGGCGGGCAAGGGCTTTGCCAGCTTCACCCCGACCTCGGCCATGGCGGCGGACTGGGCGCGCGACTATGGCATGCACATGGTTCTGGTCGGTTCGGAACTGGGCTGGATGCGCGCCGGGGCCAATGCCACGGCACAGGCGTTTCACGCGGCGTCAGGCCGAGAGCGCGGCTGAGGGGCGGGCGCCCTCGAACAGGGAGCAGATGTCGGAAACGACGGCATTGCGGACCTCGGGACGTTCCATCAGGATCTCGTGCTCCCCGCGGTCCACGATCACCAGCTTGCCCGAGGGCCAGCGCAGCATTCGGTCATGGATGCGGTCGGTGTCGACGATGCGTTCGTTCGTGCCGAGGAAGGTCAGGACCGGCAGCGCGGGCGAGGCCATGCGCGCCAGCGAGCGGCATTCGGCAAGCGCCTCGTGCAGCCAGTGCATCGACGGGCCGCCCAGTTGCAGTTCCGGCCGGGCCAGGACGTGGCGGCGCATGTAATCCCACATGTCCGGATCCGTCGTCAGCGTGTTGTCCTCGAAGGCGCCCACGGCGACATAGCTTTCGACCCCGGTGCCGGGGGCCAGCAGATGGCTGAGCCCGATCCGCTTGGACGACCAGGATAGCGCCCAGGCGGCAGGCCGCACGGGGTGGGCCATGCGGATGCCCCACATCGGGCCGGTAAAGGCCGCCGCCTGCACCGGCAGGCCCGACATCACCGCGCGCAGGCCGATGCAGCCTCCCATGGAATGCCCGATCAGGTAATAGGGGCGCGGCAGGTCCAGCGCCTCGGCCGCGTCCAGCATCGCGGCGACATCGAGCTGGTAGTCGAGGAAGATGTCCACATGCCCGGTGCGCGGATCGTCCAGCATCCGGTCTGCCAGGCCCTGGCCGCGCCAGTCGATGGTCAGCGTGTGAAATCCCTGCGCTGCGAGGTCGCCCGCCGTGCGGCCGTATTTCTCGACATACTCGGTGCGGCCAGGGAACAGCAGAACCGTGCCCTGTGCCTCTTGGCTGGGGAAATGGGCCACGCGCAGGCGCAGTCCGTCCCGGGTCCGCACCCACCAGGCCCGCGAGTCGTGCGGGCCTTCTGCCAGGTCGGCATGGAAGGGGGCGGGTGTCAGGGTCATCAGGCCAGGACCTGCGCCAGGCGCATCGCCGCGCCCATGTCGCCGTCGATGGTCAGCTTGCCCGACATGAAGGCGCTCGTCGGGTTCAGCGCGCCCTCGAAGATCTGCTGGAAGGTGTCGACGTCGGCGCTCAGCGTCACGTCGGCCTCGTCGTCGCCCAGGCGTGCGCCGGTCTCGTCCACGATGAAGCTGCCCTCGTCGCCCATGACGAAGCGGGCGGTGCCGTCAAAGCCGGCTCCGGCCATCTTTTCGTTCAGGGCGGCCACGGCCGCGTTGAGGGTATCGCTCATATCGGTGCCTTTCTCTCGATAACGTGCGCTGGATTTTAACGGGCCAGCGGCTACACTCGTCATTGTTATGAGCATGGGTCCGATGAATATCAAATCTACCGTCGCGGCACTTCTGGCCGTAGTCATGTTTTCCATACCCGGCCTCGCCGGCGCCGAGGACGGTCGCCTGGACGCCTTGCTGCAAGAGCTGGCGCAGGCCCCGGACGAGGGGGCGGCAGCCCGGCTTGAACGCCAGGTGATCGACGAATGGTCGAAATCCGGCTCTGCCACGCGCGACCTGCTGCTGAAACGCGGCCACGATGCGCTGGAGGTCAGCGACTGGACCGCGGCGGTCGAACATTTCGGTGCATTGACCGACCATGCGCCGGATTTCGCCGAGGGCTGGCACGGGCTGGCGCTGGCCTATTACCAGCTCGACATGTTCGGCCCGGCGATGGATGCGCTGGAACGCACTCTGGCGCTGAACCCCCACCATTTCGCGGCGCTGCGCGGCGTCGGCGCGATCCATGAGCAGACCGGGAAACCGGCCCTTGCCTATGACGCCTACGAACGGGTATTGCGGCTGCGTCCGCATGATGCCGAAGTCGAACAGGCGCTTGAGCGGCTCGAGCGAGAGGTGAAGGGCGTCGCGCTCTAGCGCGCAGCCCAGGCGAGGGGGGCCAATGGCCCAGAAAGCACGGATCGCGGCCGTTCTCGGCCCGACCAATACAGGCAAGACCCATTACGCGATCGAGCGCATGTTGGGATACCGCACCGGTATCATCGGCCTGCCCCTGCGTCTGCTTGCGCGCGAGGTCTATGACCGGATCGTCGCGGCGCGCGGCCCTTCTGTCGTGGCGCTGGTCACCGGCGAGGAACGCATCGTGCCCGCCCGCGCGCAATACTGGGTCTGCACGGTCGAGGCGATGCCCGAGGGCATGGGCGCCGATTTCGTCGCCGTGGACGAGATCCAGCTTTGCGCCGATGCCGAGCGTGGCCATGTCTTCACCGACCGGCTGATGCGGATGCGCGGCCTGCACGAGACCCTGTTCCTGGGCGCGGATACAATGCGGGGCCCCATCGCGGCCCTGGTGCCCGGTGTGGAATTCATCCGCCGCGAGCGGATGAGCCAACTCTCCTATATAGGTTCGAAAAAGATAAGCAGACTGCCAAGCAGGACTGCAATTGTCGGGTTTTCCGTCGATAATGTCTATGCGATTGCCGAGTTGCTAAAGCGCACAAAGGGCGGTGCGGCGGTCGTCATGGGGGCGCTCAGCCCGCGCACGCGCAATGCGCAGGTCGATCTGTACCAGAATGGCGAGGTCGATTTCCTGGTGGCCACCGACGCCATCGGGATGGGCCTGAACCTGGATATCGACCATGTCGCCTTTTCCGCGCTGGCCAAGTTCGACGGGCGGCGGATGCGTCCCTTGCAGCCCAACGAGCTGGCCCAGATCGCCGGCCGGGCCGGGCGGGGGATGAGCCACGGCACCTTTGGCGTGACGGGCGAGGCCGGGCAGATCCCCGACGACTGGGTCGAGAACATCGTCAACCACAGCTTCACGCCGCTGAAGAAACTCAACTGGCGCAACGCGCGCCTCACCTTCGGCAGCATCGACGCGCTGGAGCGCAGCCTCGACGAATCCCCCGACAACGAGTGGCTGTCCAAGGCGCGCGAGGCCGACGACTTGCGCGCCTTGCGCGCGCTGTCGTCGGAGGCCGAGGTGCGGGCGCGAGCCAGCGACGGAACCTCGGTGCAGCTGCTCTGGGATGTCTGCCGTATCCCCGATTTCCGCGGCATCAGCCATGCCGAACATGCGGGCCTGCTGGGCGTGATCTTCAACCACCTGCACGAACGCGGGCGGATTCCGGACGATTTCATGCACAGGCAGGTGAACCGGATCGACCGGACCGATGGCGACATTGACACATTGTCGAAACGGTTGGCCTATATCCGCACCTGGACATATGTGGCGCAGCGCCGTGGCTGGGTCGGGGACGAAGACCATTGGCGCGGCGAGACCCGTGCGGTAGAAGATCGCCTGTCGGACGCGCTTCACGCGGGCCTGACTCAAAGATTTGTTGACCGGCGGACCAGCGTCCTGCTCCGCCGGTTGAAGCAGAAGGAGGCCATGGTGGCCGAAGTCAATGACAAGGGTGAGGTGACCGTCGAAGGACAATTCGTCGGTCGGCTCGAGGGTTTCCGTTTCCGCCAGGACAAGAGCGGCGTGGGGCAGGAGGACAAGACCGTCCGCCAGGCCTCGCTGCAGGCACTGGCGCCGCATTTCCACCTGCGGGCGGACCGGTTTTACAACGCGCCGGACACCGAGCTGGACTTCACCGAGCAGGGTGGCCTGATGTGGGGCGACCAGGCGGTGGGCAAGCTCGCCAAGGGTGATGATCCGCTGAAGCCGCGCGTGGTGGCCTTCGTCGATGACGAGGCCGGGCCGGACGTCGCGATGAAGGTCGAGCGCCGCCTGCAGCATTTCATCGATCGCAAGATCGCCACCCTGTTCGAGCCGCTGCTGAAATTGCAGGGCGACGAGGCGCTGACGGGCCTTGCACGGGGCTTTGCCTTCCGCCTGGTCGAGTCGATGGGTGTGCTGCCGCGCGCCGAGATCGCCGACGAGGTCAAGCAGCTGGACCAGGAGTCGCGTGGCGCTCTGCGCAAGCATGGCGTCCGCTTTGGCCAATACACGATCTTCATGCCACTCATGCTGAAGCCCGCGCCGACCAGGCTGCGGCTGGTGCTGTGGTCTCTGGCGAATGGACTCGACGAGTTCCCCGAGGCGCCGCCTCCGGGCCTGGTCACCGTGCCGAACATCGCCGATGTGCCCGCACAGCACTACACGCTGGGCGGCTACCGCAAGTCCGGCGAGCGTGCGATCCGCATCGACATGCTGGAACGCCTGGCCGACATGCTGCGCGCCGAGGACAGCCGCGCGGGCTTCGAGGCCAAGGCCGACATGCTCTCGATCACCGGGTTGACGCTCGACCAGTTCGCGGACCTCATGCAGGGCCTGGGCTATCGCGCCGAAAAGGCCGAGCGCGCCAAGGTCAAGCCGGTGGATGCGGTCGTGGCCGAGGCTGCGGCGACCGAAGGCGCTGCGCCTGAGGCCGCCGACCTGCCCAAGGCCGAGATCCCCGATGCCGGCGTGGCGCCGGTGGCGGAGACGCCGGCCGAACCGGCCGCCGAGCCCGCCGTCGCCGAGACGCCCGAGGGTGAGATGACGCCCGGTGCGGTGCTGGACGAGGCTTTGGCCGGCCCCGAGATGGAGGTCTTCTTCACCTTCACCTGGGGCGGCAATCGCGGCAACCAGCAGCGCCGGGGTGGCGGCAAACCCCGCCGCGAGGCGACGGCCGGCGACGGCCAGAAGCGCGAAGGCAGCGGTGAGCGTCGCGACCGCGGCGCCCCCGGCGGCGAGCGTCGGGATCGGGGTGAGCGCGGGGACAAGCCGCGTGGCAAGGGGGGCAAGCCAAAGGGCAAGGGTGGGCCGAAGCCCGACCGCGAACGCGATCGCGGCCCCAAGACCTACGAGGCTCGTCCGCAGAAGAAGGACAGGATCGACCCCGACAACCCCTTCGCCGCAGCGCTGATGGGGCTGAGGGACAAGACCTGAATTGACCGGCGCCGGGTCGAAGCTCCGGATCGATAAGTGGCTATGGCATGCGCGCTTCTTCAAGACGCGCAGCCTGGCCGCAAAGGCTGTCTCGGGCGGGCTGCGTGTGAACGGGCAGCCGGTGGCAAAGCCCGCCTTTGCCGTCGGTCCCGGCGATGTCCTGACCTTTTCGCAGGCGCGCGACGTGCGGGTGATCCGTGTCGTCGCGCTCGGTGAACGCCGCGGCCCGGCCCCCGAGGCGCAGGCGCTCTACCACGACCTGGACCCGCCGAAACCGCGCGAGCCTGACCTGTCGGCGCCCCAGGCCGAGGCGGGTGGGCGCCCGACCAAGCGCGATCGCCGCATGCTCGAAAAGTCGTGGCCCGATGCGCTTGAATGATCCCCGCCTCTGGTCTAGCTAGACCCGAGACGCGCATCGGATGGAAGAGACCCCATGACCTACGTGGTGACCGACAACTGCATCGCCTGCAAATACACGGACTGTGTCGAAGTCTGTCCCGTGGATTGCTTCTACGAGGGCGAGAACATGCTGGTCATCCATCCGGACGAATGCATCGATTGCGGCGTCTGCGAGCCTGAATGCCCCGCCGACGCGATCCGCCCCGATACCGAACCGGACATGGAAAAGTGGGTGGAGTTCAACCGGAAATACTCCGAGGCCTGGCCTGTCATCATCACCCGCAAGGACCCTTTGCCCGAGGCCGAGGACCGAGATGGAGAGACCGGAAAGCTGGAGAAGTATTTCAGCGAAACGCCCGGCCAGGGCGGCTGAGCGATTCGGCGGGCGACCGCTCGCGGCACTTTAGGAAGGCGCGCTATCCGTCTGAAAAGGCGGGATTAAGCGGGTTTTCTCGTGCCGCTATCAAGTGCCCTCGGTTTATGGTATTATCTTGCATATATGAATATGCCATGCACCATGCACCGGGTGAAGCTGCACCAGGGGGCCTAACCATCGACGATCAGATCGGGTGAACGGGGATCAAAGGGATCCGCGCTCACTTTCTTGTCGCCTGATGGTGCTCCCTTGCTCATCCGATGCCGCGATGCGGGCGAGTTGTGAGGACCGAAACAACATGACCAAAGCGAAGAAATCCGAGTTCCGTCCCAACGATTACGTGGTCTATCCGGCGCATGGCGTCGGACAGATCGTGTCGATCGAAGAGCAGGAGATCGCTGGCATCAGCCTCGAACTGTTCGTCATCTCGTTCGAGAAGGACAAGATGACCCTGCGGGTTCCGACGAACAAGGCAACGGAAGTCGGTATGCGTTCGCTCTCTTCGCCCGACGTGGTGGATCAGGCGATGAAGACGCTCAAAGGCAAGGCCAAGGTCAAGCGCGCCATGTGGTCGCGCCGCGCCCAGGAGTATGAGCAGAAGATCAACTCGGGCGACCTGATCGCGATCGCCGAGGTCGTGCGCGACCTGCATCGTGCGGACGACCAGCGTGAGCAGTCCTATTCCGAGCGTCAGCTCTACGAGGCCGCGCTGGAGCGTCTGACCCGCGAAGTGGCCGCCGTCTCCGGCGGAGACGAGGTCGCCGCCGCCAAGCAGGTGGACGATGTCCTTGGCCGCCGCGCGGCCTGATTTCTGGTAAGAACGACTGATCGCCGCGCCCCGTGACGGGCGCGGCTTTTTTTGTGCGCTGCCGTCAGGCGGCGTTCTGGTCCTGCTTGGCGCGGTTCTCCAGCGCGGTGAACAGCGCGGTTTCCAGGTCCTTTTCCAGTTCCTTGGCACGCTCGATATAGGCGTGGTTCTGATCCGCCGGCAGCGACGGGTCCCACAGTTCGGCCAGTTCGCGCACGGTCTCGCGGTCATGGTAGTAGAAAGTTTCCTCGGCGAGGGCGGCCTCGTAGTCGCTCATGCCGATGTTCTCCAGCACGTAGCGCCCTGCACGCAGTGAACTGTCGAACATCTCGCGCACGATGTCGTCGGCCCCGGCCCGGTAAAGCTGATAGACATGGGTCCGGTCCCGTGCGCGGGCCACGATATGCAGGTCGGGGCGCAGGCGGCGGGCATAGGCCACCAGCTTGGTCACCGACTTGGGATCGTCCAGCGCGGCGACCAGCACCTTGGCATTGCCCAACCCGGCGGCGTTCAGCAGTTCAGGCCGCGTCGGGTCGCCGAAAAAGCCCTTGTAGCCAAAACGCCGCATCAGCTGGATGGTCTGCATGTCGTGGTCCAGTACCACCGTCTTGTGGCCGGTGGACTGCACCAGCCGGTTGACCACCTGGCCGAAGCGGCCGATTCCGGCGATGATGACGGGCCCTTCCTCGTCGATCTCGTCGGGTTCTGGCGCGTCCTCGCGGTCGGCCATGCGGGACGACAGGTAGTCATACAGTATGAACAGCAGCGGGGTGATCAGCATGCTGATGGCGATCACCAGAAGCAGCCGCCCGCCCAGGCCATCGGTCAGCACGTTCAGTGACAAGGCGAAGGAAATCAGGACAAAGCCGAATTCGCCGGCCTGGGCCAGACCCAGCGTGAACAGCCACAGGTTCCGCCGCCGCAGGCCGAACGCATAGCCCAGACCGTAGAGGATGGCGCCCTTGAGCAGGATCAGGCCCAGCGCCAGGCCCATGATGATCGCGGGTTCCCGCAGGAACGAGGCCACGTCGATCCCGGCGCCCACGGTGATGAAGAACAGGCCCAGAAGCAGGCCCTTGAACGGTTCGATGTCGGATTCCAGCTCGTGCCGGAATTCCGAGTTGGCCAGAACCACGCCGGCGAGGAAAGTGCCCAACGCGGGCGACAGGCCGACCATCGTCATCAGCAGGGCGATACCCACCACGATCAGCAGAGCCACGGCGGTGAACATCTCTGGCAGGCGCGAGCCGTGGATGTAGCGGAAAAGCGGCCGCGCGCCGTAGACGCCCGACAGGATCAGACCTGCGATCACGCCCAGCGTCACCAGCGCGACCCCCCAGCCCGGCAGCCCTTCGACCAGCGAGATCGCGTGGTGGGCTTCCTCGGGTACGGGCGGCCGGTTGATCGACCCATCGTTCGACAGCGTCGCCACGCGCGCCACTTCCAGCAGGGGCAGGGCGATCAGCATCGGGATCACCGCGATGTCCTGCGTCAGCAGCACCGAAAAGGCAGACCGCCCGCCGGGCGTCTGCATCAGCTTCTTCTCGTTCAGGGTCTGGAGCACGATCGCCGTCGAAGACAGCGCCAGGATCATGCCCACCGCCAGCGAGGTCTGCCAGGCGAGGCCCAGCGCGTTGCCGCATGCGACCACCGCGCCCATCGTCAGCAGGATCTGGAGCCCCCCCAGGCCCACCAGCCGGTGCCGCATGTCCCAGAGCGCCCGAGGCTCCAGTTCCAGCCCGATGATGAACAGCATCATCACGACGCCGAATTCGGCGAAGTGCAGCAGATCCTCGGTATGGGCGACAAGGCCAAGACCCGGTCCGATGATCAACCCGGCCAGCAGGTATCCCAGGACCGATCCAAGGCCAAGCCGCGCCGCCACGGGGACGGTGATGACCGCCGCCGCGAGAAAGATGGTGCCCTGAAGCAGGAAAGAATCCATGGTGCCTCTTTTCTTGTGCCTTGCCTCCATGATGCGGTGCGCCGTCGTGGAAACGCAACATGGCGCGCCGGAAAATGCTGGCGCTTGCTTCGATATGCCCCGTCTCAGCGCAGCGGCAAGGGCCGGGGTAGGGGCAGGCCGGGCAGGGCCGGGCGCAGGCGCGACCAGCGCGGCGCGGTCTCGCCGGGCAGGATCGCGCGCAGGCGCGCCATCTCCAGCCGTCCGGACAGGAACGCGCGATAGAGCGGAAAGGCGCCGGGCCGCAGGTAGGGCGACCAGTGGCAGACCCGCTGCTGCGGCGCCCCGATGGCAAAACCCGCCCCGCGCAGGGCGGCCAGGCTTTGCGGGTCGTCCAGTTGCAGCGTCGCGACATGCGGCAGGTCGAGCGGCGCGTGGCCTAGCACGCGGTCGCCGGCCACCGGGGGAGACACCAGCCGTTCCAGCAGGAAGTCGAACAGGTCGTTCTCTCGGCTGGTGACGTTCAGCACGGTGCAGGCGGCGCCGCCCGGGCTGCGCAAGGCATGGTCGGCGGTGGCCCGATACTCGGCCCCGGTCATCAGGATGGCGCGGGTCGCCGCACCGGGCGCGGACCGCGCCAGCGCCGCCAGAGCCACGCGCACGCCCAGCGAATGGGCGACCAGGTGCACCGGCCTTCCCGGTGCAAGGCGCGCCAACTGCCCCAGCAGAACGGCCAACTGCGCGCCCGCCGCATCCGCGGCGCGCCAAGCATGCCAGATCGACCCGCGCGCCGTCCAGCCGAAGGACAGGCCAAGCCCCTCGCCCGGCTGGCCGCGCAGGCCCAGCCGCCGGGGCCAGCTGACGATGCGCGGGCTGGTGATGGCCGGGCGGCGCGACAGGAGCGACTCATGCGGGCAATGCCGGGGATGGCCGGGCTGATACTTGAACCCGTGGATCATCACCGTGACCGGGCCGGGATCCGCGGACAGGGCGTGGCGCAATGCGGGCAGCAGTGGCGCACTGACACCATGCAGGCGGGGACCTGTCTCTCCGGTCGAGATGCGTAGTATGGGCATCCTCACGCTCCACGACATGTTGTGGCCGCCTTAGGCAAAGGCTGCGACGAAGCCGTGAAGCTTTGGTTACAGCTGCGTGACGATGCGTGCGCTCCATGCGCAACACCCTTGCACTTGGCCCGTCAAAGCCGTAATCCCCCCCCCGTGGCGATTTGTTAACCGGATTGCGGGCCACGTTAAACATGCCGCTAAAGAGGTCGGACGGAGGGGCCCCTTTCGCGAGACCGCGATGGGGCTTTTTTGTTGAGGAACGGAACGATGGCAAAAGGCAAACGCACGAACCTGGTGCATGGCGGCACAAGGCGCAGCCAATGGGGCGAGGTCAGCGAGGCGATCTTTCTCACCCAGGGTTTCGTCTATGACACCGCCGAGGCCGCCGAGGCGCGATTCATCAAGGCGGGCGACGACGAGTTCATCTATGCCCGCTACGGCAACCCGACCGTCCGCATGTTCGAAGAGCGCATCGCCCTGCTCGAAGGGGCCGAGGACGCCTTTGCCACCGCTTCGGGCATGGCGGCGGTCAATGGTGCGCTGTGCTCTATGCTGCGGGCGGGCGATCATGTGGTCTCGGCCCGCGCCCTGTTCGGATCCTGCCTGTATATCCTCGAAGAAATCCTGACCCGTTATGGCGTTTCGGTGAGCTTTGTCGACGGCGCCGATCTCGACCAGTGGCGTGCCGCCATTCGCCCCGGGACCAAGGCGGTGTTCTTTGAATCGATGTCGAACCCGACGCTGGAACTGGTCGACATCGCCGGCGTGGCAGAACTGGCCCATGCGGTCGGCGCCACGGTTATCGTCGACAACGTGTTCTCGACGCCGATCTTCTCGGATGCCATCGCACAGGGCGCCGACGTGGTGATCTATTCCGCGACCAAGCATATCGACGGGCAGGGGCGCTGCCTGGGTGGCGTGATCCTGGGTACGCAGCAGCATATCCGCAAGGTGGTCGAACCCTACATGAAGCACACCGGCGGCTCGCTGAGCCCGTTCAACGCATGGGTGCTGCTCAAGGGGATGGAGACGCTGGACCTGCGCGTACGTGCACAGGCCCAGAGCGCGCAAGCCATTGCCGAGGCGCTTGACGGCCATGCCAAACTGTCGCGGCTGATCTATCCGGGCCTTCCCGGCCATCCGCAACACACCCTGGCGCAAAGCCAACTGGGAACGGGCGGCACGATGCTGGCGCTCGAGGTCAAGGGCGGCAAGGACGCCGCCTTCCGCCTGCTCAACGCGTTGGAAATCATCGTGATTTCCAACAACCTCGGGGATGCCAAGTCGATCGCGACGCATCCCGCCACGACTACCCACCAGCGCCTGACGCCCGAACAGCGTGCCGGTCTGGGCATCGGAGACGGGCTGATCCGCTTGTCGGTGGGGCTGGAGGACAGCGCCGACCTGGTCGAGGACCTGCTGCGCGGGCTTGACGCTATCTAGCGTCGGGTCGCGGAAAGAGTGATCCGGAACCATTTGCCCATCGTAACACTTGTAGAAATTGGACATCGCGGTTCGCGATACCTATCTCAAGAACAAGTCAACGACATGCGAGGGGGCCTGATCCATGAACATCCACACGCCGGATATCGACCTGAAACCCAGCCGCGAGGAAGCGGAACAGGCCCTGGCACTGCTGCGGCGCTGGACTGGCAAGGCACACGACGCCGAAATCGCCGAACTGGATCCGATCCTCGCCCGGTTGACGCCGGATGCGCAGCCGGATGCCTATCCGGTGCTCAACCGCGACTACCCCCACGGCTTTGCGGCAGACGCGGCCTACAAGGCGACGCTGCCCGACCTGCAGAACGGTCCGTCATCGCTTATCAAGGGCGCGAACCGGACGATCCAGCATGTCGGCATCTCGAACTTTCGGCTGCCGATCCAGTATCATACGCGCGACAATGGCGACCTGACGCTGGAAACCAGCGTGACCGGCACCGTCAGTCTCGAGGCTGACAAGAAGGGCATCAACATGTCCCGCATCATGCGCAGCTTCTATGCGCATGCTGACAAGACCTTCAGCTTCGAGGTGATCGAGGCGGCGCTGGACGACTACAAGAGCGACCTCGAATCGTTCGACGCCCGCATCAACATGGCCTTCCGCTTTCCTCTCAAGGTGGCGTCGCTGCGGTCCGGCCTGTCGGGCTACCAGTATTACGACATCGCGCTGGAATTGGTCGAGAAGGACGGCGTGCGCCGCAAGATCATGCATCTCGACTATGTGTACAGCTCGACCTGCCCCTGCTCGCTGGAACTCAGCGAACATGCCCGTCGCGAGCGCGGCCAACTGGCGACCCCGCATTCGCAGCGCTCCGTCGCGCGGATCTCGGTCGAACTGGTGCCCGGCGAATGCCTGTGGTTCGAGGACCTTATCGAAATGTGCCGCCGCGCCGTGCCGACCGAGACGCAAGTCATGGTCAAGCGCGAGGACGAGCAGGCCTTTGCCGAACTGAACGCCGCCAACCCGATTTTCGTCGAGGATGCGGCGCGGCTGTTCGCCGAGGGCTGCCAGACCGATGCGCGTATCGGCGATTACCGCGTGGTTGCCAGCCACCAGGAAAGCCTGCACAGCCACGACGCGGTGTCGGTCCTGACCGAGGGACGCACCTTTGCCTCCGACAGTCTCGACCCCAAGCTGTTCTCGACACTGTTCCACGTCGGCTGATCGCTTTCCCGACCGCACAACATGCGCCCGCCCCTCCGGCGGGCGCTTTTTTTGTGCAACGGGCCCTGGCGGGCCGTGGTCACGCAGCCGTGTTTACCGGTGGGCAAGCCTTTTGCCCCATGCTGCCCGGGTGGGAGGAAACCGATCGCCAGACAGGAGGTTTCCGAAATGCCGACTGATAACGTGCGGATCGCCATGGGCCATGACGCCCTTGGGCCACGCATCGACCTTTTCCTGACCGGAGTCGGATTCGGCTTCAATCCCGGCCGAATCCGGCGCGCGCGCCTGCCCCAGATCATCGCGCTCGAGGCCTCCAGCGACGAGGAACTGGCCCATCTGGGCATCGACCGCGAGGGCATCCTGCCGCATGTCTTTCGCGACCTCATGGGCTGAGCGCCGGGGCTCTCGCGTCACGCTTGACAGTCCGGGTCAGGCGGGCCAACGCTGCGGCCATGTTCGATATCCGCCCCGTCGCCTATGTGATCGGCCTGCTGGTGGCCTGTCTCGGCGCCACCATGCTGCTGCCGATGCTGGTCGACATCGCCGAGGGGCGGGGCGAATGGCCGGTCTTCTTCGAAAGCGCCGTGATCACGATGCTGGCCGGCGGCATGACCGCGCTGGCCTGCTCGAACGGCGTCAAGGAAGGGCTGAGCCTGCAGCAGACCTTTCTTCTGACCACCGGCGTCTGGGTGGCGCTGCCGGTTTTTGGCGCTATCCCCTTTGCGCTCGGCGCAACGCAGGCCAGCTTCACCGATGCCTTTTTCGAGGCGATGTCGGGCCTGACCACGACCGGCTCGACGGTATTCACCGGGCTTGAGACCCTGCCCAAGGGATTGCTGTTGTGGCGCGGGCTGCTGCAATGGTTGGGCGGCATTGGCATCATCGTCGTGGCGATGGTCTTTCTGCCGGAGCTGCGCGTCGGTGGCATGCAGATCTTCCGCTCCGAGGCCTTCGACACGATGGGCAAGATCCTGCCCCGTGCGACCCAGATCAGCGCCTCGATCTCGACGATCTACGTCTCGCTGACGTTGCTCTGCGTGTTGTGTTACCTGCTGACGGGCATGAACGCCTTCGACGCCACGGTGCATGCGATGACCACCGTATCGACCGGCGGTTTCGGCAATTACGACGCCAGCTTCGGCGTATTCCAGGGACCGGCGGAATACGTGGCCTCGGTCTTCATGATCCTCGCGGCACTGCCTTTCGTCCGCTATGTCCAGCTGATGGCCACCCGCAACCCGCGGCCGATGCTGAGCGATAGCCAGATCCGTGCCTTTCTCGGCACCATCGCGGTGCTTGTCGGCATGGCGTGGTCGATCCTGTTCTTCCTCTTCCCCCACGATCACGAACAGGCCCTGCGCGAGGCGCTGTTCAACATCACCTCGATCATCTCCGGCACGGGATATGCCAGCGTCGACTACATGCAGTGGGGACCATTCCTGATCATGCTGTTCTTCTTCATCGGGCTGATCGGTGGCTGCGCCGGATCGACCGCCTGCTCGGTCAAGATCTTCCGCTACCAGCTGCTTTTCGCCTCGATCAAGGTCCAGCTCCGCCGCATCCGCGCGCCGCACGGTGTCTTTGTCCCGCGCTTTCAGGGCCGACCCGTCAGCGACGAGGTCCTGTCCTCGGTGATCTCCTTCTTCGTCTTCTTCGTGGTCTCGCTGGGGGTTCTGTCGGTCGCTCTGTCGATGACCGGGCTAGACTTCATCACCTCGGTTTCGGGGGCGGCGACGGCGCTGGGCAATATCGGCCCCGGCCTCGGAGACCAGATCGGCCCGGCGGGCAATTTCGCCGGGCTCAACGACACGGCCAAGTGGATGCTGAGCTTTGGCATGCTGGCCGGGCGGCTGGAATTGCTGGCCGTCTACGCCCTGTTCACCGTCCGATTCTGGAGGGCCTGATGCCAAGACCGCTGGGTGCGCAAATCTCGCACATGCTCAAGGACCGGGGGGTGGACGTCGTCTTCGGCATTCCCGGCGTGCACAATATCGAGATGTATCGAGGGCTTGAAGAGGCCGGTCTGCGTCACGTCCTCGCCCGACATGAACAGGGTGCGGCCTTCATGGCCGATGGCTATGCCCGCGCGACGAGACGGCCGGGCGTCTGCTATCTGATCACCGGGCCGGGCCTGGTCAACGCCATGACCGCCCTGGGTCAGTCCTACAGCGACAGCGTGCCGGTCCTGGCCCTCGCCTCCTGCCTGGACGAGACGGCGGCGCGTCGTGGCCAATTGCACCAGATGCGCGACCAAAGGGCCGCTGCCGCCACGGTTTGCGACTGGTCCGAAGAGGCGCGTTCGCCGCAGGCGGCCTATGCGCTGGTCGACCGGGCGCTGTCCGAATTCGCCAGCGCCCGCCCGCGCCCCAAGGCGATCCATGTGCCCATTGCGGCGCTCGGCGCTCCGGCCGAACCCTTTGGTCCGGCACCGGCGCATCCCACCTTGCCCCAGGCCGACGTGGCGCAGGTGCGCGCCGTGCTCGACCGGGTTCTTGCGGCGCAACGGCCCGTGTTCATCCTCGGCGGCGGCGCGCGCGCCGGCGCAGGGGCCATCGCCGCCGTGCTGCGAGGGACGGGTGCCGCCAGCTTTACCACCATCGCCGGGCGCGGCCTGGTCCCGGTCGAGGCGCCGCTGCATTTCGGCAGCTTCCTGCCCCGGCCCGACAGCGCCCGCGTCTTGGCCAGTGCCGACCTGGTGATCGCCTTGGGCACCGAACTCAGCGAGACGGATCTCTGGCGCGGCGACCTCGGCCATGACGCCCCGATGATCCGTGTCGATCTCGATCCCCGGATGCTGGCGCAGGCCCGCGCCGGCGATACGCCCATTCTCGGCGATGCCGGTGCACTCCTTCGCGCCATGGCTTCGGCCCTCGCCACGTCCGACCACGACGCCCCCTCCGGCTGGGATGCGGCAGAGGTCGCCGCCACCCGTGCCCGCTGGCGGGCCGAGGTCATGGCCGAGCGCCCCGCCATCGTGGAAACCGTCGATGCGCTGCGTGCCGTCATGCCCGACGACGCCATGATCTGGTCCGACATGACGCAATTCGCCTATGCCGCGACAGAGGTCTGGGACATGCCCCGACCGGGTCACTGGCACCACCCGGTGGGTTTCGGCACGCTGGGCTACGCGCTGCCGGCGGCGATCGGCGGCGCGGTCGCGCGCCCCGGCCTGCCCACCGTGGCGATCCTCGGCGATTACGGCCTGCAGTATACGCTGCCGGAACTCGGCACCGCCGTGGAACTGGGACTCGGCCTGCCGATCCTCGTCTGGGACAATGCCGCGCTGGGCGAGATCCGCGACGCCATGACCCGGTCGCAGATCGCCCCCACAGCCGTGACCGCGCGCAACCCGGATTTCCTCGCCCTGGCCCGCGCTTACGGTGCCCGTGCTGCGCAGCCAGACAGCCTGGCCGCGCTGCAATCCGCGCTGCGAGAGGCCTTCGGCGCCCCCGTTCCCACCGTCATAAGGATGACCCCGGCCATGCTCTGACCGGGGCTTCTTCTGGCCTCAAACATCCCGGGGGAGTCCCGAAGGGACGGGGGCAGCCCAATCCCCGCCAAGTGTCAGCCCAGTTCGGCCAGCCGGTCCAGCGCGGTTTGAAGCGTCGCCGCCTCTTCTTCGCGCGCGGCGAGGTTGGCCTTCGTCTCCTCGACGACCTCCTCGGGCGCGCTTTCGGCGAATTTCGGGTTCGACAACCGTCCCTTCAGCCCGCCGATCTCCTTGCCCAACTTGGCCAGCGACTTCTCCAGCCGCGCCGCTTCCGCCGCGACGTCGATCAGGTCGGCGACGGGCAGGCCGAAGGTGGCGCTGCCCACGGGAATCGTGATGCAGCCCTTCGGGAAGGCCGTGACCGTGTCCAGCGACTCGATCCGCGCCTGGCGCTGGATCAGGGGGGCATTGCGCTCCCACGCGCCGCGCGCCGCGTCGTCCAGCCCCATGACCAGCATCGGCACCTGCGCGCCCGCCGGCACGTTGACCTGCGCCCGGGCCGAGCGCACGCCGTCGATCACCTCGATCACGAAGCGCATCTCGGCCGCCGCATCCGCATCGACCAGCGCCGAGGTCAGGCTTTCGGGCCAGTCCGCGTGCACCAGCATCTTGGGCCGCGCCTTGTGGCCCCAGAGTTCTTCGGTCAGGAAGGGCATGAACGGGTGCAGCAGGATCAGCGCCTGGTCCAGCGCCCAGGCATAGACCGCGCGCGTCTCGTCCGCCTCGGCCCCGCCCGCGTCGAAGACCGGCTTGGTGAATTCCAGATACCGGTCGCAGAACGTGCCCCAGAAGAAGGCATAAAGCGCATTCGCCGCATCGTTGAACCGGTATTCAGCCAGTGCCGCGTCCACCGTCTCGCGCAGGATTGCCACCTCGCCGATGATCCAGCGATTGAGCGGCAGCGTCGCCGCCGGCACCGCGGCCTGGTGCGGCACCTCCCAGATACCTTTCAGGTCGCCAAAAGACGCCGCCTGCCAGATCTTGGTGCCGAAATTGCGATAGCCCTTGATCCGATCCACCGACAGTTTCAGCACACCGCCGATTGACGCCATCGACGCGTTGGTGAAGCGCAGCGCATCGGCGCCGAACTCGTCCACGATCTCCAGCGGGTCGATGACGTTTCCGGTGGTCTTGGACATCTTCTTGCCCTTCTCGTCCCGGACGAGCTGGTGCAGGTAGACCGTGTGGAACGGGATCTGATCCACCACCGCAAGCTGCATCATGATCATCCGTGCCACCCAGAAGAAGAGGATGTCGAAGCCGGTGATCAGCACGTCGGTCGGGAAGAAGCGCTTTAGTTCATCAGTCTGCTCGGGCCAGCCCAGCGTGCCGATCGGCCAGAGACCGGAGGAGAACCAGGTGTCGAGAACATCGGGGTCGCGCCAGACCGGGTAGACCAGGCGGGTCGGGTCTTGCGACGCCTCGTAGTCGGCCAGGGTTTCGGCAAGCAGATGCGCCGCAGCGTTCCGGTCGGACACCTCGACCACGCGGGCGTGGTTCAGCGGCGTGGGCAGCCCGGCGAGCACGTCGTCGAACTGCGCCTTGACCGCGCCGAAGTCATGCGCCGCGTGGTGGCGTTCCTCGCCGCGCAGCAGCGTCTGGGCGTTCATCAGGCGGCCCATCTCGACCAGGTCCAGCGCGCCGTCGCCCTCGTCGTCCGAGAAGCCTTCGCCCGACAGGTCGAACCCGTACCAGACCGGGATCTGGTGGCCCCACCAGAGCTGGCGGCTGATGCACCAGGGCTCGATGTTCTCGAGCCAGTGGAAATAGGTCTTTTCGCCGCTTTCCGGCATGATCCGGATCTTGCCAGAGCGCACCGCGTCCAGCGCGGGGCCAACGACCTTTTCGGCGTCGACGAACCACTGGTCGGTCAGCATCGGCTCGATCACGACCTTCGAGCGGTCGCCGAAGGGCTGCATGATCGGCTTGGCCTCGACCAAGGGCACCAATGCCGCCGGATCGTCATCCTCGCCAAGCTTGCGGCCAAGGCGCGGATCGTCCGCGCGGATCATCACCGCCAGCCCCTCGGCTGTGATCTCGTCGATCACCATGTCGCGGGCGGCAAACCGGTCGATCCCGCGCAGATGGTCGGGGACGAGGTTCAGCGTATCGGCTTCGGTTTCGGTCAGGCTGCGTTCGCCCCGCGCGACTTCTTGCGCGATGGCGGCGGCCTCGGCGTAGGGCAGGCCGTCGTCGCGCATCCAGCCCTTCGTATCCATGAGGCGATACATCGGGATGCCGCTACGCTTGGCGACCTCGTAGTCGTTGAAATCATGCGCGCCGGTGATCTTCACCGCGCCCGAGCCAAAAGTCGGATCGGGATAAAGGTCGGTGATGATCGGGATCAGGCGGCGATGTTCTTTCGGCCCGACCGGGATCTCGCAGAGCTTGCCGACGATGGGCGCATAACGCTCGTCCGAGGGGTGCACGGCCACCGCGCCGTCGCCCAGCATGGTCTCGGGGCGGGTCGTGGCGATGGAGATGTAATCCCGCGTCTCGCGCAGGGTGACATTCCCGTCGGCGTCCTTCTCGACGTATTCATAGGTCTCGCCGCCGGCCAGCGGATACTTGAAGTGCCACATGTGGCCCGCGACCTCGATGTTCTCGACCTCGAGGTCGGAAATCGCCGTCTCGAAATGCGGGTCCCAGTTGACCAGTCGCTTGCCGCGATAGATCAGGCCCTTTTCGTACATGTCCACGAAGACCTTGATCACGGCGTCGTGGAAATTGCCCTTGGAGTCCGCCTCGGGCGCGCCGGGCGCGCCGGACATGGTGAAGGCGTTCCGCTCCCAGTCGCAGGAACAGCCCAACCGCTTCAGCTGGTTGATGATCGTGCCGCCATATTGCGCCTTCCAGTCCCAGACCCGGGACAGGAATTCCTCTCGGCTCAGGTCGGTCCGCTTCTTGCCTTCCTCGGCCATCAGCCGCTTTTCGACCTGAAGCTGGGTTGCGATGCCGGCATGGTCCTGCCCCGGCTGCCACAGTGTGTCGAAGCCGCGCATCCGGTGCCAGCGCACGAGGATGTCCTGCAACGTGTTGTTGAAGGCATGGCCCACATGCAACGCGCCCGTCACGTTGGGCGGCGGGATCATGATGCAGAAGGACTCGTCGCGCTTGCGGTTCGCACCGGCGCGGAAGGCGCCCGCCTGTTCCCACTCGGCCGAGATGCGCGGTTCGACCTCGGCTGCGTTGAAGCTCTTTTCCATCGCTTTCGTCCCGTCTGATGCGTTGCCTCGGCAGATAGCCGGATGGGGACGGGATTGGAAGGGGGAGGCTCCCTGATTGGGGAGGTGAGGGGCCGCGCCAGGTGTTGCGCAGGAGGATATTGCCCCACACGTTTTTTGGTTTCTGGCAGGGCAAAACGAAAAAACGGCGACGCTCAGGGAGGAGGAGAGAGCGCCGCCGTTCAGGTAACGGACACCCCAGGGAGGAGGAGAGGGGCTCCGATCGAAATCTGGCGCGGCGGTGCCAGGGAGGAGGAGAGGCACCGCCGCCTAGTGTCTGACCGCAGGGAGGAGGAGAGCGGCCATCACATCTGTTTGGGGCTTTCGCCCCTGAATGTCGGTGCGACGGTGCCAGGGAGGAGGAGAGGCACCGTCGCTGTCGATGTCGGCCCAGTTGGGAGGAGAGAGCCGGTCATCGGTCGGGGCAGAGGCCCCATCGTGTCGGCAGCGTCATCGAAGGGAGGTTCGATGAGACTGCCGTCATGTCTCAGACCTCGTAGGCGGCCTGCCAGGCCAGGCGGCGCAGGTCGCACCGGCTGAGGCCCAGATCGGCCAGTTCACGATCCGACAATTGTGCCAGTTCGCTGAAGGTCTGCTTGTAGAGACGGCGGCGCGCCAGGCGCGCCCGGACGTCGATCATCAGTGCTTCGACCCGGGCGACGGGGCCGCCCCGGGATGCACTGTTCGAGTTGCTTGCGTATGCCATGTTCCTGTGCCTCAGTGGCTGTCGTTTCCTGTTGCACCCAAGATGGCGCTAATGCTGCAACTGCACAATGCATCGCTCGACAATGCTGCCATGCAGCAATTGCATATGCAAACCCTTGGATTCGTGCGACTTACGCCTAAGGCGTCAGCAATCGGCATCTTTTCCGGGCGGTGACGCAAGGGAAGGTTGCCAGCAGTCCCTTGCAAGGAGAGATGCAAAGATGTCGTTAACCAAGGACAAGGTGCTTGAGGCGCTCGCGCGACTCGCGCTGCCCGATGGTGGGTCCCTCGTATCGCGTGACTTGATTCGTGCCCTCACGGTGGAGGGTGGTGCGGTGCGTTTCGTCATCGAGGCGCCCAGCGCCGAAATTGCCCGCCAGATGGAGCCGCTGCGCCGCGCCGCGGAGGCCACGGTGATGCAGGTGCCGGGCGTGACTGGCGTCAGCGCCGTCCTGACCGCGCACGCCGCCGCGCCCAAGGCGCCGCAGCTCAAGCTCGGCGGCCATCCCACGGCGCAGGCCGGGCCGATGCGCCCGCCGGGCGTCAAGACGATCCTGGCCATCGGGTCTGGCAAGGGCGGCGTGGGCAAATCTACCGTCTCGTCGAACCTCGCCGTGGCGTTGGCCCGGGCGGGCAAGCGGGTGGGCCTTCTGGATGCCGACATTCACGGCCCATCGCAGCCGCGCATGTTCGGCCTGACCCAGCGCCCCGCCAGCCCCGACGGCAAAACGATCATTCCGCTGCGCGCGCATGGCGTCACGGTCATGTCCATCGGCTCGATGCTGGCCGAGGACAAGGCTGTGGTCTGGCGCGGGCCGATGCTGATGGGGGCGCTGCAACAGATGCTGATGCAGGTGGACTGGGGCGAGCAGGACGTGCTGATCGTCGACCTGCCGCCGGGCACGGGCGACGTGCAGCTGTCACTGTGCCAGAAATCCGAGGTCGCAGGCGCCATCGTGGTCAGCACCCCGCAGGACGTGGCGCTGCTGGATGCGAAAAAGGCGCTCGACGCTTTCGCCACGCTCAAGACGCCGGTGCTGGGCCTGATCGAGAACATGGCGGTGTTCACCTGCCCGCATTGCGGCAAGGACAGCCATATCTTCGGCCATGGCGGCGTCGCGGCCGAGGCCGAGCGGCTGGGCCTGCCGCTGTTGGCGCAACTGCCCATCGACCTCGACACGCGGCTGGGCGGGGATGGCGGTGTTCCGGTCGCGACCGGCAGCGGGCCGATGGCCGAGGCCTATGCGCGGCTGGCCGATCGCCTGATCTCGGGCGGGATCGTCTGAGGCGCGCTCAGACCGCGCGGGCCAGGTGCAGGACCAGGTCCGTCACCAGCGATGCCGGGTCGATATTAACCGCGCGGGCATGGCGCGCGCGGTCGCACGCCGCCTGCGCCGCCGCCGCCCATCGTTGCGCGGCCCGCGCATCGGGGGCGAGGCGGGTCAGCACCTTTCCCTCTCCTGGCGCGATCTCGACCGCCGGGGGATGCCCCGTGGCGCCGGTGCGCGCGATCCGGGCGCAAAGCTGGTCGGTCAGTGTCAGCAGCAGGCCGAGCCGGTCCTCGGCGCCCTTGCGGCCGGCCGTCTCGGACAGCGCCATCATGCGTCCGCGGTCCAGCGTCGGCAGGCTGGCCAGCACCGCCAGCAATTCGCGATAAAGCGCAAGCCCGTCAAGGTTGACCAGCCGGATGGCAGCCCCGGCCGAGCCGCCGGCCAGTTCCGCCAGTGCGCCTGCGTCCTCGGGCGCGATGACCACGCCCGCCTGGTCCAGCGCACGGGCCATGTCAGCGGGCGCCAGCGGCGCCAGCCGCAGAGTCCGGCAGCGCGAGCGGATCGTCGGCAAGAGCCGCGCGGGCTGGTGACTGATGAGCAGCAGGGTGGTGCGCGCGGGGGGCTCCTCGAGCATCTTCAGCAACGCGTTGGCGGCCTGCATGTTCAGCTCGTCCGCCGCATCCACGATCACCACGCGCCGCCCGCCATCCGCCGCCGACAGGCTGAAGAACCGATGCAGCTTGCGCACCTCGCCGACGCTGATCTGCGCGGCCAGCTTGTCGCCCTTGTCGGTCGGCCCACGGCGCAGCAGGAAAAGGCCCGGTTCCGACAGCGCGCGCATCCGGCGCGCGACGGGGTGCTCTGGCTCGACATGCAAATCTTGCGGCGGGGGCGGCGCGCCGAACAGCCCGTCGCCGGACTCTTCCGGTGTCGTCAGCAGGAAGCGCGCCATCGCCCAGGCCAGCGTCGCCTTGCCGGTTCCCTGCGCGCCGGTCAGCAGCCAGCCGTGATGCAGCCGCCCCGAGGCATGGGCGGCCAGGAACTCGGCCTCGGCGGCGGCCTGTCCAAGGACGACGGGTGCCATGCGCGGATGCGGTGCACCTGCGATGACGTCCGGTTCGGGCAGGTCGATCAGATCGCTCATGACACGGCGACGGCCAGCCGGGCAGAGACCGCGGCGCGGACGTCGGCGGCGACCGTATCGACCGCGCGATTGCCGTCGATCACGACAAAGCGGGCGGCGAATTCGCGGGCGAGGTCCAGAAAGCCCTGCCGCATGCGTTCTTGCAGCGAGAGGCCGAAATCCTCGAACCGCTCCTCGGGCGTGGCACGGGCCTTGGCGCGGGTCAGGGCGGCGCCCGGGTCCATGTCGATCAGCAGCGTCAGGTGCGGCTCCAGCCCGATCATCAGGTCATGCAGGCGGTCGACCTTGGCGCGTAGATCGCCCCGCGACAGGCCCTGATACATCCGCGTGCTGTCGGCGAACCGGTCGCAGATCACGACCTTGCCCGCTTCGAGCGCGGGGCGGATCGTCCGTTCCAGGTGGTCGCGGCGGGCGGCTGTGAACAGCAGCAATTCGGTTTCTGCCGACCAGCGATCGGGGTCGCCTTGCAGGACCAGGGCGCGGATCTCTTCGGCGCCGGGGCTGCCGCCCGGCTCGCGCGTCAGGATCACGTCATTGCCCAGCTCGCGCATGTGGTCGGCCAGCAGCCGCGCCTGCGTGGACTTGCCCGACCCGTCGATGCCCTCGAAGCTGACGAACAGTCCCCCGCCCGTCACATCGCATCCCCGGGGCGGTTCTGCACGCGCGCCAGAAGGTGCTGCCCGGCGGTCATCACCCGGTCGACGAATCCGGCCGCCGGAACCGCGCGGTCCGCGAATAGCGGCAGGCGCGTCTCTTCAAGGCCCTCGGGGCGAATGATGAGCTCGGCCAGTTGCTGGCCCTCGGTCACCGGCGCGCGGATCGGTCCGGTATAAACAACCTCGGCCTTCAGCGGTTCGACCGGCGCGGTGGGGAGCAGCAGCGTCAGGTCCTCACGCGCGACCAGGCCCACCTTTTCCTCGGCCCCCATCCAGATATCGGCTTCGGCGATGGCGGTATCCTTCGTCACGACGGTCTGTTCGGCGAATTGCCGAAAGGCCCAGTTCACGATCGATTCCGATTCCTCGGCCCGCGCCTTGGCGGTATCCAGACCGGTGATGGCGAAGATCACCCGCCGGTCGCCCTGCCTGGCCGATCCCACCAGCCCGAATCCGGCCTCCTGGGTATGCCCGGTCTTTAGCCCGTCGGCCCCGATCCCCAGCCCCAGCAGCGGGTTGCGGTTGAAGCGGTTCTGGCTTTCGTTGGGATCGAACAGGAATTCCTGTTCGGCGAACATCGGGTAGAATTCCGGGAAATCCTCGATCAGGCGGCGCGCCAGAAGGCCGAGGTCGCGCATCGACATGACATGGCCCGCGGCGGGCCAGCCGTTCGAGTTCTTGAAGATCGAGTTGGTCATGCCCATCTGCTGCGCCCGCTGGGTCATCATGCGGGCAAAGCCGTCTTCGGTGCCATCGGGGCTGAGCGCCTCGGCCAGCACGACGCAGGCGTCGTTGCCCGACAGCACGATGATCCCGCGGATCAAGTCCTCGACCTTCACACGCTCGCCGGCCCGCAGAAACAGTGTCGAGCCACCGTAATCCATCGCATGCTGCGAGACACGCAGTTCCTCGCTCAACGAAAGGCGCCCGTCGCGGACCGCCTCGAAGGCGACGTACAGCGTCATCAGCTTGGACATGGACGCCGGCGGCAACGCCTCGTCGGCGCGCTTGGCCAGCAGGACGGTGCCGGTGGTCTGGTCCATCACGAAGGCGGCGTTGGCGCGCGTGTCGAATGCCCAAGCCTGCGCGGCGGTCAGGGCGATCAGGGCGGCGGAGGCCAGGAGGCGGCGGGGCAGGGCGGTCATGGGCGGCAGGCTCCCTTGCGAGATGCGAGTCATGTCCTTGCGGTTATCGCGCAAAGTGCGGCGGGTGTCATCCCGCCGCCCGGGCCTGCGTCGGCATCTAGTTGCTGACGGCGTAGGCGTCGGTAAAGCCGCTTCCCTTGATCTTCTTCAGCAGCACGTCCATCTCGCCCTTGTCCTGCGCCGGGCCGACAACGACCCGCCAGAAGGTCTTGCCCTGCGAATTCTGCTTCTTGACCGTGGGCACCATGCCTTCCTGCCGCATGGCGACGGCGGTGTTTTCGGCGTTTTGCTCGACGCTGAAGATGCCGATCTGCACGTAAGGCCGGGACAGACCCGAGGCCTTGGCCGGTTTGGGTGCCGGCGCGGCGGCGGGCGTGGCTTGCGGCGTGTCCGTCGAGGTGATCGCGGCCGCGGGCATTGTGGGTTTTGCCGGGGCAAGCGCGGCGGTCTCGATCGCTGCGGCAGAACCGCTTACGACCGGATCGGCCGGAGGCAGCGCGCCTTCGGCGACTTCGGGCGCGGAGGGTACGGCGCCCTCTGCGGCCATTGGGTCGGCCATCGGCATGGCCTCTGCGGGGGCCTCCTCGCGGCGCAGGGCAACGACGTTCAGGTTCGTGGGCTGGCCCGCCAGCATGCCGACCGCGGCGGCTGCGTCGGAGGATACCTGAAGGCGCGGCCCCGGCGACTGCCGTTCCCTCCTGAACAATGCGCCGATGACGAACTTGCCGTTCTGCTCGTTTCGGATGATGACGCGTTCCGGTTCGGTGACGTCCGGATGCGCCACCCAGACGCCGCCAAGCGAGGGCCGCCCGTCCCAGAGACCGGCCTCTGTCGCCTGGAAGACTTCGGGCGCCTCGACGTCGCGCTCGACCGTGCCGCCGCCGCCTGTCGCGGCGCGTGCGACGGTCTCGTCCCCGCCGGATTTCTGTAGGAATCCCGGCATCTGGCCTTCCGCACAAGCGGTCAAAAAGGCCAGTCCCGCGATCAGGACCGAGTTGCGCAGACCCGTGCTGCGATGGGCCGATGTCCGGTAGCTCATGTTCCGCCTCTTGCCTGTGTCGTCCGCATGTTCCGCGGCTGCGCCGGGTTGACCCGGTCGCGTCTGCCTCTTTCGGGGCGATTTCCGCCCCTTGTGCAAGGCAGATTAACCGTTTGTCCGCGTTCTGAAAAGCCCGCAACGCGTGGATGCGCGATTTTCCGGCACGGTGCGCTTTCAGAATCGCCATGGCGGGTCTATCTGCATCCGCACGCGGAGGTTTGGCAGAGTGGTCGAATGCGGCGGTCTTGAAAACCGTTGGGCGTGAAAGCGTCCCGTGGGTTCGAATCCCACAGCCTCCGCCAGATTGCCCTGTAACGCTATGAAATGATTTCGTAATGCTAAGGGTGTAAGCATCGTTCCACCATCCTTGCCACCAATAAATTCGCTATTGCCTGCCACGTCGTGCAGTCAATTGCTTCAAATTTCGTTTTGAAGGCCTCGTAGGCTGGCTAGTCGGGCGCAAGTCGGTTCGAGCTGTATCTTGATCGCCGGATCGCCAAGTTGAAGCCGGCCAAGACGCAAAGTCAGATCGCCGCTGACCCAGAGATCCCCAACCCGAACATGGTCGCTATGATCAAGACTGGCGCCAGCAAGCTGGCGCTCGACTGTGTGCCATCGATGGCGCGTGCGCTGAAGCTCGAGCCCGCTTACCTGATGCACATGGCCATCGAGGGGTTGATAGCCGGAAATGTGGCACAGGAGGGGATCGCGGTCTTCGGAACTCTGGTGATCGAGAATGAGACGACGTGGCTCGAGGCGCTGCGCGAGGTGTCGAACGAGACCGATCCACGGCTGACCGCCCGGGCGTGGAAGTTACTTTTCGCCGTCGCCGTGAGATGAGGCGATGTCTGACTTGTCCGAACTATCCGCGTAAGTGGTGTCCATGCCGCGTCCCACTGCGGACAAATGAGTGGTGCTGACCAAGACGAACCGGAGCTGGTTGTGCTTCCTGCCGGACACAAGGGCAGGGCGTGTGGCTCCTACACCGCGCCGTTTGCAGCTGCGGAGCGCGGACTGACATCCAGGCCGAAGATTTTTTCGAGCAATCGTATGCGTCCCTCCCATGTGATTGCAAAAACATAGGCAAGCTGATGGACTGCCGCTGAACCTGGTGGCCTTCGGCTCTTGAAGGGCATAAAAAAATCAGGAGTGAACGCATGTCCCAAAATGGATACGACATATACCTCTCGGTGAAGCAGGTGGCCACGCGTCTTGGCGTTTCCGCGGACTCGATCTGGCGGTGGAAGCGGAACGGAGAGTTCCCCGAGGCGGTGAAACTCGGAGGCCGCACGACACGGTGGCGCCTGACCGATATCGAGGCTTGGGAGGCCGCGCGGAGCGCGTGTTTCCTGATGCACCTGGATATTGGCTAGTCGCGACGTCGCTTAATGATGTCGCAGCTCTCATCCGCGAGCTGATGCCAGGCGGAACGGCGCTAGGCGCCGTTCCGAATGCGGTAGTTGAGCCGCACTCGCCTTACACGATCATGAGACGCCGCGGCCTTCCCCGTGCACATAAACCACAAGAAATGGGTGATCCCGATGACTTTCCACTCAAGTTTCAACAGTCTTTCAGCGCGCCAGCGTATGAAGTCCGAACTCGTAAGCCGCCTGTCCGAGTTTCGGTTCGACTACTTCGTCACTCTCGCGACCAACCACAGCACGTTGACCCCGCGCGCGATGAGGGACCGCCTGAAGATCTGGGACGCGCGTATGAACCGGTTCCTTATCGGTCCCAAATGGAACAGGCGTCCGGATGAGCGCCTCGTGTGGTTCGCGTTCCTCGAGAAGGCCGCGGTCAATCCCCATTGGCATCTCCTCGTCGAACTCGATCCTGCGCCGCCATCCGCTACTGCGAAGGCTAGGCAGGCGCGGTTCGAGATCGAGGCCAAACTGAACTGGGAGGGGCTGGTGAAATCTGGCGATGTCGACGTGAAGACCGTTGCTGATCCGCGTGTGATCGAGTATTGTTCCAAGGAATTATGGAGCGACGATGCCTTTACAGCGTTCGTCTGCTCACGGGAATTTCAGAACAACAAATAGGCGACTGACTGGGGCCTGCCGGAGACTCCGTGGGTGACCATCTACAGCCTTGTCAAAGCTTCCGACCGCTGGGTAAATCCAGCGGCGGTTGCGTTCTATTGTCTATCAAGAACAACTCCTTATCTCTTAGGTGCCGAGCGCAGCGAGGCATCCGGCGCAGCGTCACGAGGCCGAAGGCCGAGGGATGCGAGCATACTCCGCTATATCGCCACATCGCTCCGCCGGCACCTAACGCACTCCCACGGACGACGTTGCTACAGAAAACAGGTGGCGCGTTTCGACGCGCGAAGCAGTTCCGAGCAGCCCACGCGGGAACCAAAATCAAGAGCTTCGGCAACTCCCACCGCCCCGTAACGAAGACAGATGCTGTTCGCGGTCTTCTCAGTAACCTGCTTCGCCGGGTCGACAACTTCCGTGCGGCAGCATACTGCCTTGTCTATATACCGAGCGCGCTCACCATGACGCGTGCTCATCGGGTGAATATCCTGGAGCCGAGAACCCCAGCGCAGCGTCACGAGGTCGAAGGCCGAGGGACGCGAGTATAACCCTACTGCGTAGACTCATCGCCCATCGGGAACCCAACGCACTGCCATACACGCCATCGCAATAACGAACGCAGCAGTAGCAGGGAGCTGCTGCGTTCAGGAGTGCGAAGCATGACGAAACGGACACATCCCCACGCGGAGACGCGCCTGGCGAAATTCATCGACCGTCGGATCCTCGAACTGGCGCCCAGGAAGTCGCAGCGCGACATCGCCTTGGAAGCTGGGTTCAAGACCCCGAACGTTGTATCCATGATTAAGTCGGGAGCCACGAAACTTCCCCTGGATCGCGTCCCGGCCATGGCCGCCGCGCTTGAGGTCGATCCCCGGCACCTCTTCAATCTTGCCCTTGAGCAGGTTGGTCTCGAAACGACCCTCAAGGCAACGCGCGACATCTTCAACGTGATCGTCACGCAGAACGAGGCAGCCTGGCTCGAGGAAATCCGCGACGCCAGCGACCACACCGATCCTCGCCTGACCCAGCGCGCCCGCGCCGCCATCCGCGGGATCTTCGGCAAATGAACCGCCGTGTTGTTGAGGGCTTCCAGCTTCCGGATGGCTCACCGGAGCTTACAGAGGCGGAAATGACGTGGATCACCTTTCTCCGCGACATCTACCCCGGGCCCGTGGAGCCACCCAGGCTGCGCGCGATACAAGCGCTCAGGGAGGGTATGCGGCCCCGCCCGCCGGATACGTAGCCGGCATCGGAGGAGGCGCTACACGGGGCCTCTACGGGGCTCTCGAAGCGCGTCACCTCATCGCCGAGATAGAAAAAGCGCGGATGGGTAATGCCCACCGGGTGGTGCAGAATCTGGCCAGGGAGGGCATGGGCGATGTTCGGATGGCTCTCGGTTACGAACGCCTTTCGGACGTGCGCGGCAAATCCTCGGAGGTGAACGACGGGCTGATTGTGGCGATGTTCAAACTACGCCGCGGCAGAGCCCGGATCCTGTCCACAGCGACAACTCGCTGTTCGGAGCGTTCTGATCTTCCGGTCTGGAATGGCTGCATCCCGCCCCAGACCCAGGCGGGATGCGGCGACCTTGCGAAGTCCTAGAATATCGCAGATGCGACGACGTGGATGCAGCCAGGATCCACGTCGTCCGGCGGCCAAGGCTCCTCTTCGTCGAAAATGAATGGACGTTCGACGGCAAACTTGGCGCTTTGCACATAACGCGAGGAAGAATCTCTACCGCGATGCTACTTTGCCGGAAGGAAAAGCACCGGTTCTTCATCCTCGCTTTCGACACGTTCGAGGTATTCGCGCCCGTGAATGCCATGGGCAATCAACGTCCTGGCAAGGCTGGGTTGGACAAGGAATTTGTCCCGATTTCGCTGCACCTTGCCAGACTCGAGCAGATCGATCGAGAGCGCAACGAGGCGCTTCGCCAGCTGGATGCAGCATCCGCGACCATTGCAGACCTGCGCGAGGCGATGGTGCCGGTGGAAGATCTGCAGGAAGCACAGCGGCAGATCTGAGCCCTCAACGGAACCATTGTTGAACTGCAGGAGATCGCTGAACGGCTTCGTGACCGCGTCATCGAAAACGATAAGCTCTTCGCGAACTTCCGCGACGATTGCCGCGCTCAGCCAGCCTGTGCGAGGGCCATGCGACTTGAATGAAGCGCCGGGCACCTCCGGTGACAAGCGCATCCCCCGAAGCGACCCAAACCGGTGAAATCCGATATGGTGGCTCAGCCCGAAAGGGTCACGGCCCGTTCCCAGAACGATGTCTTCCGACCATGGGCTTCACGCAGGGCACTCAAATACGCCCGATGGTCCGGATGCCCTGAATAGTCATCGATTGCCGCATCGGCCTGCGCGCAGGATGTCAGATGGCGCGCTGCGTGGCCATAGCGCCCCGACCGAGCCTTTTCCAGCGCAAAGCGGATCATCGCCCGCCAGACCAGAACCGCAGCCAAGGGATGTTCCGGTGCGAGGACCTCGGCCGCCGGGGTCAGGACTTCATAGGTGTCCCCATCCAGATCCTCAGTGCGCGACAGAACCACCTTTGCCCCAAGCGCCGGATCAGGCCAGGACAGGCAGAACGCCAGCCCAGTGACGACGTCCGGGAAGGCCAACACATGGGCCTGTGCCCTGAGCAGCGCCTCCTCGTCCTCGAAATCCGGCAGCCGTGCCAGGTAGCGCCGCAGGGTCGGGGCACAGAGCCGTCCTTCGAACCTGCTCCATAGGGCGGCGCGCAAGGCCTCTTCCTCTCCCAGTGCCTCGAGGCAGTCGAAATGGACCTCGTCAAGGTCGGGCATGTCAAACCAACGGTCCCTGACGTCCTGCCGCGCAAGGCAGTTCTGCACGATGCGCAACGCGTCCTCGGGCCGTCCGGCCGCCAGCAGCCGCTGCGCGGCCTGTGGGGCGATCGTGTGGAAAGTCAGCTGCTCCGCCGTGTAGCGTGCCAGCCAGGCGTCCACGTCGCCCTGCAGATCGGCCACATCCTGCAGGATGATCTTGGCCTTGCTGTTCCGGCTGTCGCGCGCCAGTTCGGCCCTGCGTGTGTCGTCCTGGACGAAGTCGTAACGCGCGAGGTCCGCCTCGGTCAGCGGCATGGCGATCGCCGCTTCGGCGCGCGTCTTGAGATGAGCAAGTCCGGCTTCACCCAGAGCCTCGCCAAGGGCCGTCACGGCGTCATCGAACGCGCCATGCTCGTCACCGATGATCGCGTCGAATACCATCTCGGCCAGCGCCTGCGTGTCAATCTCCAGCCGGGGCGCCAGGCGTGCGATCACGTCCATCGCATCGTCCATCACCGCGCCGATCGTGCCGTTGCTGTCGTCCGTGCGCTCATGGATACCCGGGGCAAGGTGCAGGAGCGACCAGAGCAGGTCGAACGCGGTGGTCGCATCCTCCGGCGCAATGCGCTGGTCGATCACGCCGATCAGGTCCGTGAGTTCGCGCGCCAGTGTGCGCTGCGTCTTCCACGACAGGAAGCCGCGTGCCTTCCGGATCTGTGCAAAGCGCTTGCGCATATCGGCCGCAGCCTCGCGCGGACCCTGTTCGGTAGAGAGCGCCATCCGGACCCGCCGTTGCCGCGCAGCATCGCCCTTGACCGCCTCGAGTAGGAGATCGGCCAGAGCGTCGGCACCCAGCGCAACCAGGTTCTTCTTGTTGAGCGGCTTTCCGGCCATCGAACTGCCTCTCCGAGCATCGCGATCACGCCAAGCTGTAACGGTAAAGCGCACCTGCACCAAGGCAACGGATGCGCCGGTCGCCGCGACGGCCAGGGACAAGCCCTCCCCTGTCGCCATGGATTCGGAAAGGCTGAACGTCCAGGGACCGATGGACGCGCGAAGTCCTAGAAGAAATCGGGTGCACCATGGGG
This sequence comes from Thetidibacter halocola, assembly GCF_018224955.1. Taxonomy (GTDB): domain Bacteria; phylum Pseudomonadota; class Alphaproteobacteria; order Rhodobacterales; family Rhodobacteraceae; genus Thetidibacter; species Thetidibacter halocola. The sequence continues at coordinate 60,269 of NZ_JAGTUU010000010.1, read as the reverse complement.
ATGCCTCGGGGCGCCGTCGCTCCCCCGGCAACAAATCTGCCGCTGTCCTTTGAACCTGTTGTTAAGCTGAATCAAGCCCGCGATCTCTTGACGGCAAGTGAACTGCCCCTTGCCTCAGCCCTGCCAAACCTTTCCCCTGGACATGTCCATGATGTCGAAAGCCTTCGAAGAACCTTGCGTATGACAGGGCCGCATCGAGCAAGTCGGAATACGTTTTCACGACATTCCAATGCCTTATCATCAACAGCACGACGCGAGACCTTTTCCTTAACAACCCGGTGATTTTCTCCACTAAAGCGAGTCGGAGACTTGCTCATCTATGGTTCATCACCACAAGCTCTGGGGTGCTCAGCAACACGCATTTTTGGTCGCGCTTCATCCCGGCAGCACCCAAGACGAAGGATCGCACTCAGCGACGAGCGCAGCCGGACGGACGTGTAACCGCACCATTGCGGGAAACATGGAAAGACAAGCCAAAATAAATGATGGACAGGTGTCCATGTGCGCAGCCGACAAGTAGAGAGGATTGAGCGAGTATTGGAGCGTTTCGACAACCACAGGAAGGTTGTGGCGCCGTGAACTTTGTGACTTCGCCACACAACTGGTGCGAATGCAACCTATCCGGAAATCCCAGTGATCGCGAACGAGGTCCCCGCCGCGGCCGCACAGGATAGCGGCGCTGATTAGGCCGATATAGAGACAACCCTGCCGGGCTTCGCCCTGGTCGACATTGAGGCGTAGATCGCGGAGGCTCTGTGCCATACTGCCGATCTCGCCGATCCTGCGATCTTCGATATCGCACTATCGCTAGGCCTTCTCCGTGGAGGTCCGGAACTAGCCCGAGGCCGGATCCCGCTGCACGATCTTCCCGCCTGGCTGTTGCCCGATGGCGCTTCGCGCGCCGCACTTGTCATGGTGGACGGCAATGTCGGAGCCTGGTCCGGCCTAGTCGGGATAGGTCCGGCAGGGGCGCTGGTCCTCGGCTCTGCAGCGGCGACCGCCGCATTACTCCGAAACGACAAGGACAAAGGCGCCATGACGGCCAGCTTGGCGGCCGAGTGGAAAGATTGTTTGGAGGCAGCAGCCGACGACCTACATGCCGTCCTTGTAGACGTGTGCGAGCGACGGATCGACGGACTGCGCGCGCGTGCGGAAGACCTGCAACTGCACGGTGCGGCGTCGCCGGTCGGACGTTGGATCATCTGCCGGGCACACAACGATCTGATCGCAGCCATGAAGACCGGCTGGTGCTGCACGGTGTCGGCAGGAAAACCGAGGGGGACACGCTGGTGCTGTTTTTCATCGCCGCAGACATCGCGCCAGCGGACATGACGGTTCTCCGCCTCAGTCATGCGCTTCGACGCCATCCCGAGAACAAGCCTAGGTTGCAGGACATGCTCTTGGACAATTGTGGCCGCGCGGCGATGGACATGGTCGCCGACGCGAGGAAACATGCGAAGGACAGGCTTGCCTGTTGGGCCAGGAAATCCTGAACTGGGACGCCCGCTCATTGGCTCCCCTAGCTATGATCGATAGACAACTGGTGCAAGTTCTTGTCCACACTATCGTATAGCGGTAGCTTCGCGAGCACTTAAACCGATGTATCGAGTAGGTAACAGGTATGTTCGGGTCCCAGTTCCCAAACAGCTTCTGGTCCTCATGAGACTGTTGAAGCATCGGCTACCGGAAGTCGGAATGCAGCAGCGCTATCCTTGCTTTCGCCGCCTCGATTGCGACTCAGCGATTGCCAAACAGGCGGTCGCGGGCCTTAAGGACTATGAGCCCGAACAGGATCCTCAGCCGGACATGTTCATATGCCGCGCCCCGGTGACCGTCGTCTGCAATGGCTCATTTCCTGCCTTGGCCAAGTTTTACCGATCCGGGATGAACAAGCACCCGCAACAAACTTCAGTGACGTGAAGATGTCGATTCTGGACTGGCCCGGAAAAAGCGCGGCAGACGACAGGCTTCCTCCCCATCCTGCCGTATACCACATGTTGGATGTCGCCGCGGTTTCGGAGCATCTGATCGCCAGTTTCAGATGCCCTCCGGAACTGAGGGAAGCCTTGGTTCTTCTCGTCGCTCTACACGATCTCGGCAAGGTCAGCGACAGCTTCCGCAGCATGTTGGAGACGGGACGCCGCCAGAACTACAGGCACTGGCAACTCACCGAAGCCCTGCTGCATGCGCATGATGTCCGCCTCGCAGCTGCAATCGGTGGCGGAGCGGACCAGCGGTGGGAGCTATATGCGGCCACCTCGGGGCATCACGGCCAACCCTCGGACCTTCCATTGGGATCGCTGCCGAAACACCCACGGGCGCGCGCACTACACAGGGCACTGAAGGAGGTCGGGACCGGTCTGGAACCGGCAGGAACGGTCGTCGACGCGTTTTGCGCGATCTGGCAGGAAGCTTCTCTTGATGGCCTCAGCCTTTCAGACGCAAAACGTCTGTCGTGGTGGCTGCCGGGCCTCTGCGCCGCCGCCGACTGGATCGGTTCGAATACGACCTGGTTCCCTTCCGTCCCGCCCGGACCAACGCCCACGGACTACCTGATTGACGCGCGCACCATCGCCAGACGAGCAATCGAGGAAGCCGGGCTGGCCGGAGCGCCCGTGCGCAAGGGACCGGTCTTTGATTTCGAACTTCGGCCCATGCAGCAGACGTGCCTCGAGATCGAACTGCCGATCGGGCCTGCTCTCGCCATCATCGAGGATGAAACTGGGGCGGGGAAAACAGAGGCAGCTCTGATCCTCGCACATCGAATGGCGATGGCCGGAAAGGGGCGGGGTCTATACATCGCGCTGCCCACCATGGCGACAGCCGATGCCATGTTTGCGCGCATATCGCAGGTGATCGGTCGGGCGTTCGCCCGGCCGAGCCTCGCGCTGGCGCATGGTCGTGCGGGACTTTCAACTGATTATCGCGACCTTGTCGAGGGTGGCGCAGCCGGGGAGGATGAGCCAAGCTGCACGTCGTGGCTCGCTGAGAGCCGCCGCCGGGCGCTGCTGGCAGATGTCGGTGTTGGCACTGTCGACCAGGCGCTGTTGGCGGTCTTGCCGGTCAAGCACCAGAGCCTGCGCCATTTCGGCCTGTCCTCCAAGATCCTCATCGTCGACGAGGTGCACGAGATGGGCGAGCCTTACGTGGCCAAGGAACTCGAGCGTCTGCTTCAAATGCACCGCGCGGCCGGTGGGTCGGCGATCCTGCTGACTGCGACCCTGCCGCTTGCCTTGCGGGAGATGCTGCAAGCAACCTACGGCGGTGCCGCGAGCAGTGCAGCTTACCCGGCCCTGACCATAGCGGGCGGCGCTGCGGTAACGCGGTTCTCGCACGATGACCGGCCAATCAAGGGTCCTGTTCCGGTCACACGGATCGCCACTGTCGAAGAAGCGGTCGAGGTGATCGCCGAGGGGGCAGAGGCAGGTGCGGCGTGTGTCTGGGTTCGCAATTCTGTCGACGAGGCGATCGCAGCCGTCCGTCAGCTAAACCGAAACGGTATCGCGGCACGGCTTCTGCACGCCAGGTTCACCCTTGGAGACCGCAAAAGGATCGAGACGGAAGTGCTTGGCCGAGCCGGCAAGAACGGGTCAGGCAGGGAGAAGTTCGTGCTGGTCGGGACTCAGGTGCTCGAGGCCTCACTCGACCTCGATTTCGACGTGATGGTCTCCGATGTCGCACCTGTTGCCTCCCTCATCCAGCGCGCGGGGCGCTTGTGGCGGCACATGGACGAGAGGCCGGCGGACCTTCGCCCTGTTCCAGGGCCTGTCTTGCATGTCCTGTCACCTGACCCGGCAGCGGTTCCAGATGACAGGTGGTTACAGGAGACACTCGGGCGGGGCTCCTGGGTCTACTCTGTAGCCGATGTCTGGCGCACGGCGCGGGTGTTGTTCGACACGGGCCGGATCGAGGCTCCGGCCGGATTGCGCGCCCTGATCGAGGCGGTGCATGGCGAAGATGGTGAACCGGTTCCGGACGTGCTGCTCAGGGCCGAGAACGAGGTCATCGGCAAGGATGCTGCCAAAAAGATGCAGGCGCTTCACAACCTTGTCGATCTGACTAAGGGCTACAGGATGGGCGGGCGCGGCCACGATGACGCCAGGTATCCGACACGTCTGGGTGAGGAAGCCCTGACGCTTGTCCTCGCCCGGCAGACCGGGGATGGACTGCGCCCTTGGGCCGATGCCGCGCCGCGAGAGGCATGGGCGCTCTCGGAGGTTCAAGCGCCCCGTCGGCGGCTTGAGCGTCTGGACAACCTGCCGGATCAGAACGACCCGAAGATCCTGGCGATCACTCACCAGTGGCCAGACTGGAAACGCGCTGGGGCGTGGCTCTGCCCTGTAGCGGTGGACGGCGCGATCTGTGAGGGGTTACGTTATGACGCTGTATTCGGGTTGATGTTCGAACCAAAGCAATAAGTTCGACTGGTGTTTCGATACATTCGAAATCCCCTTGAGAGATACTCGGCTTCGCGATTTCCACGGACCGAATTTAATTACCTGGGTGTCAATACCTGACACCTTGCCGATTATTCCCTCTTTACGGGAATCGGGCTAGGTGCTGACTTGTTCTCGGACGTATTTCGGAGGCACGCATTTGCTCAACCTAATAAGCGACGCTTGGATTCCTGTTCGTTGCGCTGACGGCTCCAGCCGTGTCATCGCTCCATGGCAAATGGCTTGCACAGATGTCGTAGAGCCGAACTGGCCGCGCCCGGACATGAACATCGCCTGTCTCGAGTTCCTGATCGGGCTGGTCTTTCTGACCGATCCTCCGTCCGACATCGAAGACTGGCGGGGGCGTGCCTCCCCTGACCCGCAGCGACTGCGAGAAAGGCTTGCCGTCTTTGAACCGGCGTTCAACCTTGTCGGCGAGGGGCCGCTCTTCCTGCAGGACCTGGAGCCGCTTGAAGGAGACGTGAACCCGGTCGATCTGCTTTTCATCGACAGCGCCGGGGCGAACTCAGCGAAGAACAACGCCGACCTGATGGTCCACCGGGACCGCTATCCGACACTCGACCTGCCGCAAGCGGCAATGGCGCTCTACACTTTCCAGGGCTTCGCGCCAGCAGGCGGGGCCGGAAACCGCACCTCCATGCGAGGTGGTGGGCCGCTGGTGACGCTCGTCGAGCCACGCGAGGAAGACGGCTGTGGCCTGTGGGAGTTGATCTGGGCAAACGTTCCGGACGGCACGCCTGGTCAAGTGGAAAACCTGCCCTGGATGCGGCCGACGATGGTGTCGGACAGCGATGCCGCCAAAAGGTATCCCCCTGCCGGTGTTTTCAATGGCGAGGCGTTCTTCGGCATGCCGCGCCGGTTGCGGCTAGTCGTCGACAAGGGGACGGTCGTCGGTGTGATTCAGAAACCGAGGGGCAACAATTATGCGCTCTGGAAGCATCCGCTGAGTCCCTACTACCGAATGAAACTCGGCGAGGAATGGCTTCCAAAGCATCCTCGCGCCGGCCGGTTCGGTTTTCGCAACTGGGCCGGCATTCTGGCAGCGAAACCGGGTGACGAGTTGTCCGAACTGGCGCTCTGTGTTCGGGACTGGGATCAGCGCGGTGGATATGGATCGGTGATCGTGGCCGGCTGGGCCATGGACAACATGAAACCGCGGGATTTCACGCTGTCGGTCCAGCCTTTCGTATCGCTCGATCTCGAGGCCGAGGATCGCCTGTTCCAACTCATCGAAGCGGCAGAGGCGGCCGCCGTGGCGCTTCGGGGTGCCTTGGAGCCGATCACCGCAGGCGGCGAGGCGCGGGAGGCGGAACGCGAGAGGTTCTTTGCTGAGACCGAGGTCCAATTCATGGGCCACGTGGACGCCATCAAGGCTGGACAAGACCCTTCCGAGGCCTGGCTCGGCGATATTCGCGCCCAGGCCATGCTGCAATTCGACCAACTCGCCGTTCCCGGGCTCGATCAGCGCGATACCAGCGCGATCAAGAGGATCGTCGATGCGCGCAAGTTCCTCGGCATGGCCTTCGCCGGGTATGGGAAGCAGGGCAAGGCGATCTTTCAGGCCCTTGGGCTCGAGGTGCCGGTTAGCAGGAAAGGAAAAGCCGCATGATCGAGGATCCCAAAGGCCTTGGCGCGGTGGCGCTGGGATGGTGGCGCAGGAACATCGAGCCGCGCGACAATCCGGCCGCGCGGGCGCTGTCTGCGCGACTGCGACGCGGGGCGCCGATGGCCGTTTTGTGCGAGCCGCGCGTGCAGGACCTCGCCCATGAATTGTCGCTCGGCCCCTCCCGTGCGGCCGAGCTTGTCCGGCTGGCCGCGCTGCTGGCAGAACTGCGCGAGAACGACCCGGCTCCTCTGCCGCGCCGGGTCGGCGGCGAGGACCCAGTCCTGTCGCAGTTGCGCTTTCAGCGCCTGCTTCGCGCGGAAGGCGAAGAACTGACCGCGCAGCTGCGTCGTGCGATCGTCATGGCGGACCGGAGCTGCAACGTGGCGGCGCTTGCTTCCGACCTGCTGCGCTGGGACGCGGCTCGTCCACGCTGGTGCTTTCACTATTTCGGGGCCGACGCGCCCGCCAAGGACATCCAGGAGAAAACCGCATGACCACCTTCCTGCAATTTCATCTGCTGACCAGCTACGGGCCGTCGAACCCGAACCGCGACGACCAGGGCCGTCCCAAGCAGGCCGTGGTCGGCGGGGTGCCGCGCCTGAGGATGTCCTCTCAGTCGTTGAAGCGGGCCCTGCGCGAGAGCAGCTTTTTCGCCCTCGACCTTGAGGGGAACATGGGCACGCGCACCAAGCATCTTCAGAGCAGGCTAGTCGCATCGCTCGTCGGCAAAGGCGAGAGCGCCGAGACCGCAGAAACCGCTGCCACGCAGGTCGCCCAGATCTTCGGCAAGCTGGAAACCGCCAAGAAACCGGGTGGATCCGAAACTCGGGCCACAACCCTCGCCTTCATCTCTCCCGCCGAGTGGAAGCAGGCCGAAGACCTGGCCGACAAGATCGTCGCGGGCGATGATCTGCCCAAGGACAAGGACCTCAAGAAACTGGTTCTGCGCAAGGCGGATGGCGCGGTGGACATCGCGATGTTCGGCCGGATGCTGGCGGATGATGCGGACTTCAACCGGGACGCGGCGGTTCAGGTGGCCCATGCCATCACCACGCACACCGCACAGGCCGAAGAGGACTGGTTCTCGGCAGTGGACGACCTCAACAAGAAGGAAGACACCGGCGCCGGACACCTGGGGGAAACAGCCTTCGGCTCGGGCATCTACTACCAGTATGTCTGCGTGAATTGTGATCTCCTGATCGACAACCTGGACGGAGACAGGGAGCTGGCCGCCAAGGGGATCGAGGCGCTGTCCCGTGCCCTCGCGCAGACCACGCCGCGCGGTAAGCAGAACAGCTTTGCCCATCACCCCATGGCCTTTCATATCCGCGCCGAGCGCGGCAGCCGCGCCCCGCGTGACCTGTCCGGGGCCTTCTTCACGCCGGTCGACCGCAAGCTGCGCGAGTTGCAGGTCAACGACCTGGAGACCGGGTCTGTGAAGGCCCTCGAAAAGATCGCCGAGCGCATCGACACGTGTTACTTCGGCGGACAGGCCGAGGACTCCTGCAAGCTAGACACGCTGACCGGCGAAGGCACTCTGGACGAGATCGTCCGGTTCTCGGTCGAAGCGGTTAGGGGTGCCTGATGCAACCGATCCTTGTCTTCGGCCTGACGGCGAATCTCGCCGCGATGGGTGAGCTTGCCGGACATGAAAGGCGCGGCTCGCTGGTCTGGCCCGCACGATCGGCGATCATCGGGATCATGGGTGCTGCGCTCGGCATTCGCCGGGACGGGGACTTCACGGCGCTGGATTCGCTGGAAATCTCGGTCGCGGTTTTTGACGCTGGAGTGCCGCTGCGCGACTATCACACCGTCGAAACCGTGCCTTCTGCAGCTGCCAAGGCGCCAAACTCGCGACCGGAAGCGCTGAGGATCGCCGGAACTCGCAAGAACACGACCATCACCCTACGCGACTACAGGACCGATTGCCTCTACGGGATCGCGGTTCGGGGCGAAGGCCTGACCGGCATCGCAACGGCCTTGCGAGCCCCTTGTTTCACGCTCTATCTCGGTCGCAAGTCCTGCCCGCTTTCCGCGCCGACGGCTGCGAAGGTCGTCGAGGCACGGACATGCGAAGATGCACTCGCCTCACTGGAATTGCCCCCTTGGCGGCCCGGCGCCATCGCCCGGACTCTCGTCGTTGCCGATCCGCAGGGGGACCTGGTCCATGACGTTCCCCGGGATCGCGGCCATTGGCATTTCGCGCCGCGCCGCGTTGCGCTGCGCCCTGTGCACATCGCTGCCGGAGGCGCCGGATGACCCTGTTTCTCAGCCGGGTTCGCCTCTCGCGCAGCCCTTCCGCGAGGGCCTTGGCCCCCCTTCTTCTGCCGTCCGAGGCGGGCCGGCGACGATCGGCCGCGCACAGCCTGCTCTGGTCTGTCTTTGCCGACGACGCCGATCGCAGGCGCGATTTTCTCTGGCGCGAGGACAATTCGGACGGCTATCTAACCCTTTCCGCCCGCCCGCCCATCCAGACCGACCTGTTCCAACCCCACGAGGTGAAGGAATTTACGCCGGTCATGGCGCCGGGAGACAGGATGGAGTTCACCCTCCGGGCCAACGCGACGCGGATGAAAAAGGGGGGCGCGCGGGTGGATGTGGTCATGGACGCCCTTCACGGGATCCCTCCGGCCATGCGTCGCGAAAAACGCCTTGCGCTTGCGACGCAGGCCGGAGCGGACTGGCTTGCAAGGCAGGGAGAGAAGGCTGGCTTCCGCGTGCTGAACGCCGTGGCCGACGATTATGTCACCGCGGTCCTTCCCGACTATCGCGGACCGCGGAAAGGCCAGCCGCAATTCGGGATCATCGATCTGGTCGGCCACCTCGAAGTGACCGATCCGGAGCCGTTTCTGGCACAGCTTGGCAAGGGGTTCGGCCGCGCCAAGGCCTTCGGCTGCGGGCTCATGCTGATCCGGCGCGCGCCGTGATGAAGGATCCGCGGCAGGCAAGAAGCGGCAGTTTGCCAGGTCTCGCCCCGCCCAGTCCGATTCCGCTGAAGGACCGCTCATCGCTGGTGTTTGTCGAGCATGCGCGGCTCGACGTGCTGGACGGCGCCTTCGTTGCGGTGAATGCCGACGGAGCCCAGACCCAGATCCCGGTCGGCGGCCTCGCAGGCATCATGCTCGAACCGGGAGCACGGATCAGCCACGCGGCCGTGGCTCTCGCGGCGCGGGTCGGAACCCTCATTACCTGGGTCGGAGAAGGCGGTGTGCGGCTCTACTCCGCTGGCCAGCCCGGCGGTGCGCGCGCCGACCGCCTGCTGTGGCAGGCGCGGATCGCGCTCGATGATGCGGCGCGGCTTCGCGTCGTCCGCAAGATGTATGCGATCCGTTTCGGCGAGGACGCCCCATCGCGGCGATCCATCGACCAGCTGCGCGGCATTGAGGGCGTGCGCGTCCGCGAGAGCTATGCTCTTCTGGCCGCGCAATATGGTGTTGCCTGGAAGCGCCGCAGCTATGACTCCTCCGATTGGGAGGCGGGGGACATCCCCAATCGCTGCCTCTCCGCAGCCACCGCCTGTCTGCATGGTTTGACCGAGGCGGCGGTGCTTGCCGCCGGCTACGCGCCCGCCATCGGGTTCCTGCATTCCGGCAAACCCTTGTCGTTCGTCTACGACATCGCCGACATCTTCAAGCTCGAGACTGTGGTGCCGGAGGCATTCCGGATTGCCGGACAGGCCGCGAAGGGCAAGCTGGACATGGCCCCGGATCGTGCCGTCCGCCTGGCCTGCCGCGATGCATTCCGCCGCACCGGACTCTTGGGCCGCATCATTCCCATGATCGACGAGGTGTTGAGCGCCGGCGAACTCCTGCGCCCGCCACCACCCCCGGAAGCCATGCCTGTCGCCTTCGAAAACCCGCAATCGGGCAATGCCGGACACCGGGGATGATGGTGGTGGTCGTCTCCAACGCGCCCCCGAGGCTGCGTGGACGGCTAGCGGCCTGGCTGGTCGAACTGCGCGCCGGGGTCTATGTCGGCGATTACTCTGCCCGCACCCGCGAGATGATCTGGGAACAGGTCCTCTCAGGGCTCGATTCCGGCGATGCCGTGATGGTTTGGAAGGCACCGACCGATCAGGGCTATGACTTCCGCACCTGCGGTCGGAACCGGCGCATGCCGGTGGATTTCGACGGCCTGAAGCTTGTGAGCTTTCACCCGAACAAGAACTGGTAGAGCCGTTTCAATGCCGGGGATACCCCGTGCGCTGTTTGACATCGTGAAAACTTCGGTAGATCAACAGCCTGCAAGAAGACTGTTCCCCGCACACGCGGGGATGACCCGTTGCCCCGCAGCACGACCTTGGGATGCGTGCCCTGTTCCCCGCACACGCGGGGATGACCCGACGCCAGTCGACGGGTCGGTGATCTCGAACACCTGTTCCCCGCACACGCGGGGATGACCCGCTGCCGTCGAGGGCTCGATCGAGCCGGGATCGCTGTTCCCCGCACACGCGGGGATGACCCGGCGATCTGACGGTCGATCTGCTGACCGTGCGCCTGTTCCCCGCACACGCGGGGATGACCCGATGCCTGACATCGAGGGGCCGCGCGCGCAGTCCTGTTCCCCGCACACGCGGGGATGACCCGCTGGTGCGGATCGAGGACGCATCGAACATTGCCTGTTCCCCGCACACGCGGGGATGACCCGCTGGTTGTTGACCGGGGTTCCGACCTTCACCACTGTTCCCCGCACACGCGGGGATGACCCGATGGAGACGCAGTTTCCCGAGGGAGCCCCGATCTGTTCCCCGCACACGCGGGGATGACCCGGCCGCGCCTGACGTCCAGGTGACGCAGCAGAACTGTTCCCCGCACACGCGGGGATGACCCGGTAGAAAGATACACCTCCTCGACCCGGTTGCCCTGTTCCCCGCACACGCGGGGATGACCCGCCGACCGGTCATATCGACGCGCCGGACAAGGCCTGTTCCCCGCACACGCGGGGATGACCCGAACAACGTAACGGTTAGCATTCGCACCGGCACCTGTTCCCCGCACACGCGGGGATGACCCGCGGGAGAGGGTGGCGCGGGCTTTGTGCATGACCTGTTCCCCGCACACGCGGGGATGACCCGGAGTAACGACATGACCGACCCGACACCCACTGCTGTTCCCCGCACACGCGGGGATGACCCGGATGGGCCTGCGGTCGAACTTCCAGACGACGACTGTTCCCCGCACACGCGGGGATGACCCGCCTGGAGAACGCAGCAAGGGCGCGATCCTGAACTGTTCCCCGCACACGCGGGGATGACCCGGCGTTAGGCATTTCCTTGTTTCCTTACAGGGACTGTTCCCCGCACACGCGGGGATGACCCGCGGACCAGCAAAGCGCGCAGCATCTCGACTGCCTGTTCCCCGCACACGCGGGGATGACCCGCGTCTTGCCCTGCTCGAGTAGCGCGCGCAGCTCTGTTCCCCGCACACGCGGGGATGACCCGATGCCTTGCACCCGCTCGCTGTCCGAGGTGAACTGTTCCCCGCACACGCGGGGATGACCCGGCCACGCCGAATGGCTCGGTGCGCGACCGGCTCTGTTCCCCGCACACGCGGGGATGACCCGGTCAACGTGTGGGTGGTTTCCGGTCATGCCGGCTGTTCCCCGCACACGCGGGGATGACCCGGCGTGCCACGTCACGCGCTTGTAGTATTCCCCCTGTTCCCCGCACACGCGGGGATGACCCGCACAACCAAGCTGACCGTGGACTATGGCGATCCTGTTCCCCGCACACGCGGGGATGACCCGCATGGAACCACGACTGGACACCTGATTACCTTCTGTTCCCCGCACACGCGGGGATGACCCGTTCATGTTGGCGGTAGGGTCAGCTGGTGGGTTCTGTTCCCCGCACACGCGGGGATGACCCGCGTCGTGCCGTCCAGAGTCGTGCCGTTCAGGTCTGTTCCCCGCACACGCGGGGATGACCCGAACCCGGCAGCCTTCGCAGCGATCTACAAAGCCTGTTCCCCGCACACGCGGGGATGACCCGGCGTGTCTGGCGTTCTCTGCATGAGGGATGCCCTGTTCCCCGCACACGCGGGGATGACCCGCAGGCGATGACGGCACGGCAACCGCAGGCTATCTGTTCCCCGCACACGCGGGGATGACCCGTTGCCGTCCATCTCGTTTCCGAAGGCCGACCCCTGTTCCCCGCACACGCGGGGATGACCCGCGCGAGGAGGAGGTGGGCGGCAAGGGCGGCCCCTGTTCCCCGCACACGCGGGGATGACCCGAATTGCGCCGGCTGGCCGTTCAGCGTGATTCCCTGTTCCCCGCACACGCGGGGATGACCCGGGCGCGGCTACGTCCAACGGGGCGCTGACGATCTGTTCCCCGCACACGCGGGGATGACCCGTTGTTCCCGTCTGGATGCCCCGACAGGGCCACCTGTTCCCCGCACACGCGGGGATGACCCGGCGCAGGCCATCGCGGAGCTGGCGCGCGACTACTGTTCCCCGCACACGCGGGGATGACCCGCGCAGGGCAGGTCTGGATTTTCGGCAACCGCGCTGTTCCCCGCACACGCGGGGATGACCCGGAAGCCGCGCGCCTGCTGTGCCTGCGGGAACCCTGTTCCCCGCACACGCGGGGATGACCCGATGCCCTGCACGTTCTTTTCAAACACTTGGCCCTGTTCCCCGCACACGCGGGGATGACCCGGTGGCAAAAACCCACGTCATCCTGATCCATGACTGTTCCCCGCACACGCGGGGATGACCCGTTGCCGTTCTGGAGCACGATCTCGTCATCCCGCTGTTCCCCGCACACGCGGGGATGACCCGGTCTGCATCCGAGCATGCACGATCCGGCCGCCCTGTTCCCCGCACACGCGTGGATAACCCGGGCCGTAGCAACCGTTTGACCTGCAGTTTGGACTGTTCCATGCACACGGGGTGATGAACGGGCCAGTATTTCCTCTAGAATCCGCAGTTTCTCGGCGGCAGTCCAGCGGCGGCGACACCCCCCATCGGTGATGATTTCTATCTCACACACGAACACCTGCTCTGGCTTGTGCCTAAGCCTCAATGGTTATGCCCAAGTGTCCAGTCGAAACGGGGGCCAGTTCAAGACAAAGTTGGATTTCTGCGCACCTGCTGCCGACCATTCGGGGCCGAGGAAAGGCTTGCGCTTTTGGGATCCGCCGGCAGCTTGGAAGTCCTAGAATGGGGTAGACAGCGCGATCAGGATCGGTCGGGTTCACGCTGTATCTGGGGCTTCAAAACTTCCTGTCCCCTTTGTGCTTCGCCCGCCTCAGATTGAAACCAAGATTGGCCTAGGTCACGTGGAGAAACCCCGCCCAGTCCTCCATCATCCCACGGCGTTTCTTTGTTATGTCGGACCTGCGGTAAGCCTGTTCGACCTTGCTGCCCACGCGATGTGCCAACGCGATCTCCGCCATGTCCGACGGGTAGTCCGTCCTTGCAGCTACCTAATTCCGGAACGTCGATCACAACCCATGCGGCACGGCCGCATCGCCGCTCTTTGGCTCCACAAAGCCTGTCCGCTGAGTGTCAATTTGCGCCTGATAGAGCCTCAGCATGACCGCCCACAATAGCATTTCGGATAACAGCTTACGGTCCATGCCGGCCGCTGTCTGTGCCTTATCATCCCGCCGTGTCCGGTCTGGGGCTGATCGGTCGATGAAGGTGGCAAGGATCAAGCGAAAGGGTTGGCGAGACATATTTTGACCTTGTTGCAGCTCGTGCATCTGCGCCAGCATGAGGAGAATCCATTGCGGGCAACGCGTCGACGCGTGACCTGTGCCGCACAGCCCGGAGATCCGTCCTTGGTCAACCTCAAGAAACCAACACCGCAACTCAGTTTGGCACGCGCCGTCTACGGATTTGTCGTATTTACACTAGTCGTCGTCGCGGTTCTTGCTTCGCTGCTGGTGTCTAACCGGATGAACCGCCTGACCGACGCGGCGCTCGACAGCGCCGTCCGTGTCCGGACCGAAGCGGCGGCGCAGACACTCGCCCGGACGTTGCATTCGGACTGGGGGGACCTGAAGCAGCTGGCCGACATGGTGGGCACCTATCCCGAGAACGCGATCGGCGCGCTAATGGTCGGATTGCGCGGCGATGGCGCGCGCATTTCCTGGGTCGGCTTCGCCGATACCTCTGGCATCGTGCGGGTCGCATCGGACGGCCTGCTCGAGGGGCAGGACGTGTCTGCGCGGCCGTGGTTCAGGAACGGGCTGCAGGGCGGATTCGCGGGCGATGTGCACGAAGCAGCCCTGCTAGCCGATCTTCTTCCTGCACCGCCTGACGGCAGCCCGATCCGGTTCATCGATCTTGCGCTTCCGGTGCGCAACAAGGCGGGCGACGTTACCGGAGTCCTGGGAATGCATATCGATGCAACGTGGATGCAGACCCTGATGACCGAGACCGCGTCGGCCCTGCATCTGAGCCTCTTCCTAGTGTCGGCAAACGGCGCGTTGTCGCTGGCCACGGATGGCGCGGACCCAACCAGCGCCAACCTTTGGGTGCTGCGTGCGGCGCAGGTCGGGGTGGCCAACGCGGGACGAGAGACCTGGCCGGACGGACGGGAATATTTTTCGTCACTGGTGCCCGGCGTCACCTATCGCGACCTGCCGCATTTCGGCTGGCGCCTTGTCGGACGGCTGGAAGGCAGCTCCTTCTCGGTCGCGCTGGAAGGGGCGCTGAACGCGGTGGGCCTGATCGCAGCGGCGGCCATCGCGCTCATGACGGCGTCGACGGCGCTGTTCGTGCACCTCTTCATCCGGCCCATCGAACGGCTGGCGCGCACCGCGACGCGGATAGCGGACGGCGTTGACGACTTTCCCCCGGAAGGTGGGAACACGCGCGAGATGGCGAACCTGTCCGCCGCATTGGTGCGGTTGCAGGAACAGCGAGACGGTCAGGCCTGACTAGCGCAGCCGTGACGTGAAGGAAAAGCGGCGGCCGAGGTCTTCGAGCAGGGCGGCCGTCCGGACGCCCGTGACTCCGGGCGCGGCCCCGTCGGCGTAGAAGCGCAGGAACAGCGCCTCGCGCTGGGTTTCGTCGGGCCGCAGCAGCAGGCGGGCGCCGTCCGCCGTCCGGGCGATGACGCTGGCCGGCACCCGGCCGACGTCACGGATGTCGATCCAGCCTTGTGTGCCTTCGGAGTAGGCGTGGCCGCGAATGCGCACCGTGTCGGCCGTCAGCGAGACCAACCAGACTTTGCGCAAGGCGCCGTCGGCTTCGAACGTCGCGCGTTCCGGGGTGTCGGTGATGTGCCGCTCCCGGCGCGGCAGCTCGATGCAGGCGATGACAGCGATCGAGAGCACCAGCAGGTTGTAGAGCGTCCAGAACAGGATCACCCATTTCCCGTCGCCCGCCTCGTCGAAGGCAAAACGGTCCCAGACGATGCCCAGCGACAGGCCGATGACGGTCAGCGCCAGCAGGATCGCGAACGGCGCCATCAGGCGCCATTGCACGACGATGCGCGAGCGGTCGCCGCCCTTGGCCGTGACCGAGAAGGGATGTCCCTTGGGCTTGAGCATCCCGACGACGGCCGCCCGCGTGATCGGGATCGCGCCGATCAGCTGGCTCACGTCGTTCAGGATCGGCACAACCATGCCCCGGCTCAGCGTGTTAAGGACGATCAATATCCACAGGTAGTAGCAGCCGAAGTAGGTCAAGACATCGGGCAGGCTGGCATCGACGACCGTAATGTTAAAGAACCAGTAGAGCAGAGGGTAGCAGATCGCGGCCAGCCGGAACGGAAACGTGGTGAACCAGTAAAGCACGGAATCCGCCACGCTCCAGCGGTCGCGCAGGCGCAGGTTGTTGCGCGATAGCGGTCCAAGCCGCGAGCGCGCGATCTGCATCAGGCCAAGGCACCAACGGGCGCGCTGGGTAACGTATTCTTTCAGGCCCTCGGGCGCGAGGCCCTCCGTCAGCGCCTCGTCGAGGTAGACCGTGCGCCAGCCCGCGTTCTGGAGGGCCAGCGTCAGCATGAAATCCTCGGTGATACTTTCGGTGGGAAAGCCGCCGACGGCCTCGACCGCGGACCAGCGTGCCACCGACGAGGTGCCGCAACAAAAGGCGATGCCCCAGCCGTCTCGCGCGGGCTGCATGTGGTCGAAAAAAAAGCGCTGTTCATCGGGATAGGAGCGGCTGACCCCGAGATTGTGCTGGATCGGGTCGGCATTGAAAAAGTGCTGCGGCGTCTGGACCAGGCCCACCTCGGGATCGTGAAACAGCGCCAGGCTGCGCGACAGGAATCCCCTGTGCGGCACGAAGTCGGCGTCGAGCACTGCGATGAAATCGGGCACCTCGGCATCCTGGGCCAAAACACCGAGCGCGTGGTTGATGTTGCCGGCCTTGGAGCCCTTGTTGTCCGGTCGGCGCAGGTAACGCACCCCCTGTTTCGCGCAGTAATCGCGCAGCCAGTCGCGCCGCCCGTCGTCGAGAACCAGCACCTGCTTGCGCGGATGGCGCAGTGACTTGGCACCGACGATGGTGCGTTCGAGGACCTCGAGTTCCTCGTTGTAGGTGGCGATCAGGATGGCGACATGGGGCGGCGTGGCGTCGCCCCACCAGCCTTCGTGTCGGTCGGCCTCGGCACCGCGCAGGCGCAGGCGCGACATGATGACGAAGGCGCTCAGGCTGCCCAGCAGCGCCGCCATCTCCAGCGCGAAGAGCGACCAGCTTGCCGCCATGTCGACGGTCCAGCCGGCTGGGGCGAGCGTCTCTGTCGCCCGCCACCACGCGTAGCGGCCCGCCAGCGCGAAGGCGACGGCGAACAGCAACGCACGGTGCAGCGTCCGGGTTCGGTCGATAACGTAAGGCAGCAGAAGGCCGATGCCGGCGACCAAGGACACGTCGATCACACTGGCGGCGAACTCTCCGGGGAACGGATAGCCTAACATGTGCGGCCTCAGAACCGGCGCAGCCAGTCGAGCGGCCGGGCTTCGAAGAACGCGCGCCCGGTCCGTCCGACGAGGCAGCCGTCGTTCTGCGGGTCGTTAAGCTCAGGCACGTTCAGCGTGACGTCGTATCGTTCGAGGTGCTGCTGGCTCGGCGCGACGGCGAGGTGCTGGTAGATGGTCGCAGCGCCGCTGCCTGCGAGGCGGGAAATCGCGGCGTCGTAGACCCGGTCGGAGCCGTTGAGCCGAACCCGCGCCTCCTGCCCGATCTTGAGGCGGTTGTAGACGTTCTCGCTGACCGGCAGCGTGACCATCACCGACCGGCAGTCGACGACCGTTAGCAGTGGATCGCCGCGCTGGACGGTGACGCCGTCGGCCTGCAGCACGGTCCACAGGAACCCGGTCACCGGCGACGCGATCTGTCCACCGCGAAGGGCGTTGACGCGGACCTCCTCCCGCTCGATCCGCTGGTCGACAACCGCAGCCCGTGCCCGCGTTTCGGCAAGCGCAGCATTCAGACCCGCGATCTCACCCTCCAGCACGACCGAGTATTGCTGGGCGTTCGGAGAATCGTTGTATCCGTCACCAAGGAAGACACCGGCCTCGGCCGCGGCCAGCGCGATTTCGAGCACCGCGACCCGCTCGCGCGCGTGGTCCAGCGCGAGGTCGTAGAGGACGGGTTCGGCGGGCAGTCGGTCTTGCTCGGGGTCCACCGCGTCGGTCACGCGCTGTTCCACGGCGTCGATCCCGACCCGCGACTCGAGCAGGTCCAGCCGAGCCCGGGCGTGCAACAGCCGCGTTCGGATCTCCTGCAGCCGGCGGGCGTGAAAAATCTCGCCCCGCGCCTGCTGAGCCTCGAGGATGGCGCGCGTATCGGCGACAAGCATCCCGATCCTTTCCAACTCCGCGTTGAGAAATGCGCGCTCCATCCGCAGGTCGTTGAGCCGGATCACGTCGACCAGCGGGTCGTCGACAGTGGCGAGGACCTCACCCACCTCCACGCGCGACCCGAGCACCCGTTCGGGCATGTCGACGCTTCCCGCGGTGTTTGCGCGGATGACGACGACGCGGGCATTGACCACGGCGTCGCCGCTTGCCCCGGCCATCTGCTCGCCGACGATGATCCACAGTGCCACCATGACGACGATGATGCCGATGAACAGACGGGTGAAACGCATCGGGTCAGGTCCTTTTCATGGATGCCGGCAGCTGCGATTCGGCACAACCCCTCGGTGCTCAGCACGAGGCGCCTTCACGTTTAGCGATCAGCGCCAAAAGATGAAGCGTCGCTGGGTAATAAGGTTGCGAATTCATTTCCTGCGGCGCGACGGACACATCGGCGCACGCCGCGAGGGATAGGAGTGCGCGATATCCGGGCAGATCGCTATGCTCGGTCACGATGCCCCCGGCATCGCGCGTGACGGCGATGCCTGTGGCATCGTCGGACGGCATCAGCGCCTCGACCCCGCGGGCCACCGCCGGATGGTCGCGACGCCCGGACCAAACGAGGTAGAGCGGCACGCGCAGGGCGTCGTATCCCGCGCGCAGGTCGTGGTCGGCCGGGGCAGCGAAACCGCTGGTCGTCACGTCGATCCAGTCCGGCACGAAGCCCGCGGCAGCGAGTTCGCCCAGAACCGTCTCGCCGTGGTCGGCGGCGCGGACGAGGATCGGGCTTTGCGCGGCCTCGCCCAGTTCGCGTAGCGCGCGGCCCATGATGTAGGACGGATTGACCGTGACGCGCAGTCCGTCCCTGCGCGACTCGGCCCCCGGAAGCAGCAGCGGTTCACCCGGTGCCCGCGGATCCGGTGCGACGCAAAGCGCCGCTATGTCGCGCGCAATGGGTTCGGCGCTGGCGGCATCCCATCCCGAGTCACGCGACGCCCGCAGCAGAGCCCAGGCACGGAACAGGTCGCCGTCCGTGGCGGTGCGCCAGTCGGTAACGCCTCGTTCCAGTTCCCATCGCCAGGCCATCAGCGTTTCCTGGCGGATCAGCAGGTGGCGGGTGGTCCAGGCCTCGATCGCTTCGAACGCGTTCCTGTCGCCGAAAGCCTGCGCGAGAAGCAGGCCGTAGCCCTGGCCCTCGGAGTGGCTAATCCCCATTCCACCATCATCGACGACACGGCCATCGTCGCCCAGAAATCTAGACTTCCACGCATCCCACGCGTCCCAAGGTGCAGCCCATGCCGGCGCCGAAGCCGAGCAAAGCAGCGGACTAGCTGCGATCTGAGCCATCGCTCTTCTCCGGTCTACTACCCGCGATGCCAACCCCGTCTACCCCTGCACTGGGCGTATTAGCTGTCGGACCGGGCCGTGGAACCGGGCGCACGGTCAAGCCGGTTAAACCACGCTCGCAGATCGTCCGCCACATGCTACACGAATCCCGCGACAGGCAGGAGCGAAGATCGTCTTGTGGCCGCCTGACGCAGGGGTGGTCAGAACAGGAAATCCGCGCCCGTCAAGTCGGCAAAGTTGAACCCAAGCAACCTGATCGACCCGAACCGCTGACAGCCGCAAGGCCGACAACCGTTGTCCTGGCATCGCCTGAGGCCGCGCCAGCCCCTGTCAACTCTGCGACATTCATTCCGAATGCCGAGGGATCGAGCCTGACCATGATCACGTCATTTGTCCAAGCAGACAAAGCACCGTGGCCAATCCAGGACTGGCGGGCGTCTTTCATTCCGCGCGTGCTCGCCGGAGATATCACTCAGCTATCAGAAAGCCTGCCCAATCCGCCATCATCTGCCGCCGGCGTTCCAGCATATCGCCGCGCCGGTAGGCCCGCTCCACCTCACTGCCGACAGTATGGGCCAGTGCGACTTCAGCCATTTCGCGCGGATAGTCAGTCTTCTCAGCCGCCCAGTCACGGAAGGTCGATCGCAAGCCATGGGGCACAGCCGCGTCACCGCTCCTCGGGTCCACGAAACCAGGCCGCTTGGCGTCAAGCTCGGCCTGGTGCAGCCTGCGCATGACCGCCGACAACGACATATCCGACAACGGCTTACCCTTGTTCGACGGAAACACGAAGGGGCTACCCTGAAAGCGGGGCACGGACTTGAGCAGGTCAACGGCCTGCGGAGACAAGGGCACCTTGTGCTCGCGTCTGGCTTTCATGCGGCCAGCCGGGATGGTCCAGGTGGCTCCCTCGAGGTCGATCTCTTCCCAGGTAGCGCCACGCACCTCCCCAGACCGCGCTGCCGTCAGAGTGAGGAACCTCAGCGCCCAGGCTGACATGCCTTCCCTCTTTGCCAAGGCAGCAAACCAGCGGCTGGCATCGGTCAGAGCAATCGCCGGCTGGTTCCTCGCTTCCTTGACCTTCGCCGGCGAGGGGAGGAGCGGTTGCAGGTTCCCCTTCCAACGTGCCGGATTCCCGCCGGATCTGTGCCCCTTGGCTGTTGCCCAGTCGAGCACGGCCTCGATCCTTTGACGCAACCGCGAGGCGGTCTCGGTCTTGGAGGTCCAGATCGGCTTCAACGCCAACAGAACGTCATCGAGGTCGATCTCGGCGACCGACTTCGTGCCGAAGACAGGCGAGACATAGGTGTTGATCGTCGACTCCCACTGCTTCTGGTGCTTCTGGTTAGATAGTTCCTTGCGCATCTTCTCGTCGAAGAACTGTGCGAAGGCGTCGTCGAACGACAACTCCCGCTTCTGCCGCGCGACCTGCTCCTGTCTTGCTAATGCTCGTGCTTCGACCGGATCGACCCCCTCGGCAACGCGCTGTCTTTCAACCAGAGCTTTCGCGCGAGCGTCGGCCAGGCTAACCTCTGGGTAGGAGCCAAGGCCGATGTGCCGCCGCTTGTCGCCAACTCTGACCCGGAGGATCCACGACCTGGCCCCGTTAGGCGATATGCTCAGCGACAGCCCCTTGACGCCACCCACTGCGTGCCGGCCAGGTTCGCTCAAGCGCTTGACGGCGAGCGCGCTCATCTCATTCGCGACCTTCGGCATTACCACCATCCTTGCCACCATAAGTCATGAGATTGAGTGCAGTTATTTGCAGCAAGATGCAAGGTGGGGCAGGGGCTGTTTGGCAGAAAATTAAATTAAAGCATGCTGTTGTGTGGATGATTGAGGTGTATTGCAGCCATGGTAGAGCGGACACAGCCTCCGCCATCATCCCTGTTGCAAACACGGACAGGCGCCTATCGCAGCGCGGAAATAGTCGTGTTTTCAAAGGGCTTTGCCTCCCCCATCCGAACCTCTGAGACTGCGCGCCAGGCCCGTTCCGGGCTCTGAACGGCGCTCCGTCTCTGTTAGGGCGAACCTCGCCGATTTCGGTTCGGTCGGATTTTTCCACGCTTTTCCAATGGCCTGAGTTTCAACAACGCCAAAACTGCGCGCGCTGTTTCCATCGCTACCGAGCGGAACAGAGAACGAAAAAGCAGGAGGCGAAGGGAGAGGTGACAGAACAGGCCAGCGCGTAGCGGTGGCGGAAGCCGATCAACTTACAAGTTGCCCAACGAGCAATGAGCCCGGCGAGTTTGCTCTGGCGAAGCTCGACGGTATCGAAGATATGTTATGAGAGGATAAGTCGTGCCATGATACAATGGCACTACGCAGTGGCTTCCAACACCAGTGCAGCGTCCCCCTTATCAACTTGCAACCAAGATCGGTACATGCCTCGACTCGATACCTTTTCAGGACGCGGTGTATGGGGCTGAATTTTCGTGGCGGGTGCCTGTGTCGTCGGATCTGGTGTTGCGGACGGAAACCCAGAAATCCATAGTGATGCGGTGTGTTGTGTCCAAGAAAACAACAGAAACCCATGACTTTGTGTGGTCGTTCTCGACTGGATTCTGCGTAAACTCTTAGAGGCTGAGGCGCCTGCATCATGAACGATGACGATAAGCTCGAAATAGCGAAAGAAATATCCTCACTGGTCGGCTCCAGAGAAGAAAAATTAGCGAGGAACGCTAGATGCTTTCCTTCCTACGAGCGTATATTCTTCGAGTCAATTTTAGCTGTTTCTGGCGACCGTGGCCTGTCGATCACCGAGACGATAGATGTGATAAAAGTATATCTCCGCTATGCAAAATGGATTGGGTTGCTAGTGTGCGACTCTTCACCATTTAACGGAAATGGGACACTTGGTGACACTTGGGCACTGGTCCGGCCGGCAGGCATTCTTGCAAGCTTTGGAGGAGGCAAATTTCAGGCGATATACGAGCCGGATTACGACATCGTGGATGACGATGAATATTCGAGTGACGATGATTTATACGATAACGACTCCATTTCTGAAAATGAATTCGGCGGGCTTTCGCAATTTGATGCAGCGGCGGAGAGGTATTTGAAGAGTCTCTTTGGAGTGACTCCCGCGGAAACTGACTTCGATGACGATAGTTATGTAGTTACCCTGCCAGAAGGCTTCAGGAATCCGCTCATACTGGAGCATTTCGCGAACGGTGGCCAAGGTCAGGAAGTTATTGGTGTTTCTGGTCCACTGCTCAGGAGAGACAGGGTGCAAGGAACAGATGAGTGGGTTAAAAAGCACCGCAATCGCCAAGGCACAGCAACAAGCTTCGACATCCTGGCTACTGCGGCGTTAGACTTCCATAATGGTCGACCGGTGGTTCGTCAGCTTCGCTCGTGGACCGAGGATGACTACATTTTAGTCTCTGACGCAGTCTTGATGATGGCAGCTATCTGGCCAAAATATTTGCAGGGTAAGCTCACCTTTGTTTCTTCCCATCATCGATCTTGGATTGTTATAGAGCAAGGCGCAGGGAGGCCAATTCTTTTCGAACGAGAGAATTGGCCAACGAACACAGCCTTGTCGCGCATTCTAGAGCGACTGGTCGGCCTTCGATCGATGCGTGGGATGACATGTTTGTTCGACCTTATGGATTCAGAAACAGTGGCCTTCAACGGAGAATGCGGAAAGATTGTTAGGCCCATATCTGATAAAATTGAATCAAACTCTCAATCTCAAAGAGAAGCTGTTTTGCGGCTGTCGAACAAGCTGATATCGATTGGATATGAATACGATACTGTAAGGTCTGTAATACTTGATCCCCTCCGACTGGCAGAGCTGATTGATCCGGACGGTATGCTTTTGCGAAATCATCGCGCTCACCCCGAACAGCGCCATTTCGAGATGGCGGTTACAATTGAGAACAAAAAGCAGAACTTCGGGAGTAAGAGTATCGGCCGCTACACTGAATCTTTCTCAACATCAGGGCGCGATGAACTATACAATGCACTCGATGGCAATGGACGCGACAAGGTCTATCTCACAGACGGACTATGGATTTCCCCAGACGGTAATGTTTCAGATGAAGGCCGTTAATCGAACACCCGGCCTGGCTGCTCGTCCCACGGCAGGGACGCCACGAAGCACAGATCGTAGATGCTGATCGTGCTGGGCTCGCGGTGGACGACCAGCCTCTCGAGGACTTCGGGCGCTAGCCAGGCGAGGCGCAGGAGTCGGCTGACATAGCGGTCGGAGAGGCCCACCTCGACCGCGAGATCGGCGAGCGTCGTGACGTCGCCGCGTTCCAGCCGCTGCCGCCAGCCCCAAGCGCGGCCGATGGCGCGCAGGAGGTGCGGATCCTGCCCGCGGTCCATGGCGGCCTCGACATGCTTCGGCGGCAGGATCCGGGGGCGGCCGCCGCGGCGGCGGAGTTCCAGCGGGATGTGGATGCGCAGGGTCTCGGGCTGGGGCATCAGGCGACCTCCTTCTTCGGCGGAGCCATCAGGGCCGCGATGGCGCCGAGGCCGTCGTGGCGCAGGTCGATGGCGAGGCCGGCCTCGCTCACCGTGATCCGCGCGACCAGCAGCTGGACGATGCGGGCCTGTTCGGCCGGGATCAGCGCCTTCCACAGGTCATCGAACTGACCCAGTGCAGCGACGACAGTGGTTTCGTCGAGATCGGGGCGCTTCTTTCTGACCGCACGGGCCGTCCGCGCCGCAACCTCGGGCGTGCGCAGCATCCGGCGGATCTCGCCGATCACGGCGTCCTCGACCATGGCACCCGGCAGCCGCTGCGGCCCGCGCAGCTCGGCAGCGGGGCGTTTCCGGATCACGTCCATCGAGGTGTAGTAGCAGTAGCGCTTGCCCTTCCGCTTGGTGTGGTGCGGCGTCATGGCGGCGCCGGTCTCGGTGAAGATCAGCCCGCGCAGCAGCGCCGGTTGCGCCGCGCGCGCCACCGCCCCGCGGGCGACGCGGTTGTTGGCGATGACCTCGTGGACCTCGTCCCACAGCATCTGGTCGATGATCGCCTTGTGCTCGCCGGGGTATTCCTCGCCCTTGTGCACGGCGAGGCCGAGATAGACCTTGTTGTGCAGGAACTTCAGCAGGTAGCCCCGGTCGAACACCGCGCCGCGCTTGGTGCGGACGCCGCGGGCGTGCAGCTCCTTCAGCACCTGCGCCGTGGAACTGGACCGCGCGTAGAGGCGGAAGATCGTCCGGACCTGTTCGGCCTCGGCGGGCTCGATCACCAGCTTGCGGTCCTTCACGACATAGCCGAGCGGAACCGGCCCGCCCATCCACATGCCCTTCCGGCGCGAGGCCGCAAACTTGTCGCGGATGCGCTCGCCGATCACCTCGCGTTCGAACTGGGCGAAGCTGAGCAGGATGTTCAGCGTCAGCCTCCCCATTGAGGTGGTCGTGTTGAAGGACTGCGTGACCGACACGAAGGTAACGCCGTGGCGGTCGAAGATCTCCACCAGCTTCGAGAAATCCATCAGTGCGCGGCTAAGGCGGTCGATCTTGTAGACCACGACGACATCGATCAGCCCGGCCTCGATGTCGGCGATCAGCTGCTGTAACGCAGGCCGGTCCAGCGTCCCGCCGGAAAAGCCACCGTCGTCATAGCGGTCCCGCAGCGTCACCCAGCCCTCGGCGCGCTGGCTGGCGATGTAGGCCTCGCAGGCTTCGCGCTGGGCGTCGAGGCTGTTGAACTCCATGTCGAGCCCTTCCTCGCTCGACTTGCGGGTGTAGATGGCGCAGCGCAGGCGGCGGACGGGTTCGGGCTTGGCACGGCTCATGGGCGGGCCTCCGCGCCATGGGCCAGCCCGAAGAATTTCCACCCGTTCCAGTGACTTCCGGTGATCGCCCGCACTGCGGCTGAGAGCGACTTGAAGCGCCGCCCCTGCCATTCGAAGCCGTCGGTCAAGACGGTGACGACCTGCTCCTCACCCTGCCATTCGCGCACAAGCTTGGTGCCGGGGATCGGGCGGCGTGGATCGGCGATCAGCGGACCCGGCGCGCCGGACGCAACCTCGGCCGCCAGCGCGTCCAGCGTGCGGCGCGTCGCGGGCTTGATCCCGCCATATGCCAGTTCCTGGATGCGGTAGCCGATCCGCAGCTCCAGGTTCCCGCGGCTGGCGTTCGGTGCGGGCTCGCCGAACATGACCCGCCATTTGGCCTGCAACTCGGGCACCGTCATCGCCTTCAGTGCTGCCAGCTCGGCCAGGACATCAATCCCCTCCGCCTGGCGCACGAGCGCGGCCTTCGCGCCTGATTTCCTTATGTTTTTCCTCATGCGTCGTCTCCAACTCGGTTTTGAACCTGTCTCCGACGACGGCGTCTGAGGGCGAGAATGTCCAGCGAACTGTCTCCGTCCAGCGGAGAATTCTCGTTCTCTTCCCGTGGGTTGGTGCGCGCGATGGCGCTGGCGAGAATGGTGGCTAACTCCGCCAGCCGCTCATTTGTGGTGAGCGTCTCGGCGGGCGGCGCGAAGGCGATGTCGTCTTGCATGGGGAGCGAACCTCCTGAGGCGGATTGCTCCGTGTTCGCCGGTCGCGACGAGTGATTTCAAGCTTAAACAATAGATTGTCGTAGGAGAGCGAAGTTATGAGAAGCGAAGCGTTCGCGGAACTTGGACCATGAGAATAGTTTGGGATGCACATGCTTGATCAGCCACCTCGGCTGAAGCACTATGGGTTCGGACAACTAACATTTGGGGACCGTCTCATGAAAGCTATCGTCGTCTCCGCCGCGATTCTGTTTTTTCCGGCGACACCCGGGTTGACGCAACAACTCACCACAACGGTCGAAACGACGGTTACGATTTCAGAGGAAGATATGACGACCGCAACCTTTGCGCAACTTGTCCGTGCAATTAGGTCTTTTGATGGAAGTACTTTGAATGTCTCCGGTCAAATGTATTCGAATCCAATCTTAGAGGATGAATTCACGGTCGTAGTTGAAGATGGCCTGAGCTTCGAAATCAAACTGGATGATGGACGACAAGTAACGCAAAGGGCTCGACAATGCCCTTCCGCTTATTCAAGGCGCGCAAGCGCAGGATGCCAAGTGACGCTTGATATTGAGCTTGATGTTAGTACGGATGGTTATCCCGAGTTTGTCAGATTTTCCGGTGTGGGGTTCAACGTGAATTTTCAATAGACCCGCGCTTCAGGGATGTCAGCGTAAATTTGCGCTGAGCATTTCTGCCGCGAGAATGAGTTGAGAAATTGCTCGATGGCCCGGCATGCTGTTGAGGACCTTGGGCTAGGCCACGTACATTATGTCGACGTCCAGCTCAAACTTGTGGCCACCAAACTATTTCATCCGCTCCAAGCTCCATGAGGGCAGTGTTTGTCCGCAAGAGCGGGTTCGAAGTTTTGTAATAGTGTTGAGCGCGCGAAGGATGTGCATTCGAAACCAAAGCTGAGTTCCTCATTAGAGGTTCGGCGGAGCAGAATCTTCGTTGCGCATCTTCGCCCAGTAGCAAGAATACAACGGGGACATTTTGATCAGAGGAAAGATTTCTTATGAGGGCATTTAAGAACGGTTTCCACAAAGCTAAATGGTGCTTAAAATCCTCTTCCCTGGTGCGTGTAAGTGATGAATTGACGAAAAGCACCCCTTGTTGAGCTAGGCCATTGAAATAGGCATCAAGCTGCGGCAGGACCACTTGTCCGCGTTGGACTGCCTGCCTCACTGCGGGCCAGTTTGCTGTATCGTCTGGCACAGCCAACTCCGCTCCATTGGTAGTGATCGCAGACTGCACTAAACATTTGAGGCTGTCAGCCAGTTGTGTCGGCTCGCCATTCCAAGCTCCATCCTCGAATGCCCTTCCAGTGGCGGAGTGTAGCACTGGGTAAGGGTCTCTCCCGAGAACAACAACACGCACACCATTTCTTTCGATTCCATCGAAAGCTCGAAACAGGTGGGCGCCGTGAGGCGCACCGCCGATCGGGTTATTCCGCCGTCCTGGAAAAACCGGAATAGCTATATCTATTTGGATGTTTTGTGGAATAGAAGCGAGATCAGGTTCTATCTCGTTGAACACATCCAGCCAACCGTTGGGCAAATCATTGCGCCAGTCGGCCAAGAAATCTTCCATTCGATTGCGCAACGCCGCCATGAGCTATTTCCTCGAGCTTGACACCGAGCCACCGTGGTCCCCAGCATGGTTATCGTCTTCTCGACCCCGCGCACCAGCGCTGACTGCGTCAGCGCCGGGTCGGCATCGTCGATCTCCTTGAGCGCGATCACCTCAGATCTCCCGCGCGAACCAACGGATGCGGCCGACGATGTGGATCTCGTCGGCCGTTCTTTCGTATTCGGGGTAGTGCTTGTTGTCGGAGATGACGCGGACCGCGGGCGGGTCGCTGTTGGGAATGTGCTCGAGCCGCTTGGCCACCAGCCCCATCCCGTCGTCCAAGACAAAGATGCCGGGCGGGTTGGGCGCGCGACGGGTCATGTCGACCAGCACGGCGTCGCCGCTCAACAGGGTCGGCGCCATGCTGTCCCCCTCCACATGCATGATGCGCAGTTGCGACGGAGTGGCTTTCAAGGTGTGCCGGATCCATGACCGCCGGAAATGGTACACGCGACCGGGGGTGTCGCCGTCCTCGGTGACGACCGCGCCACCACCCATGGTGGGGCGCGGCGTGGCGTGCGCAATGGCAACGAAAACATCGTCGGGGTTCTCCACGAAGGGAGACGGGCCCTCGACTTCGCCGATCCCGTGGATCAGCCAGTCTCGATCCACTTTCAGCACCCGGGCGATCTCGGCCAGCCGGTCGATACCAGGCCGGGATGAGCGGCCGCGCAGGATGTCGTAGACGAAGGAGCGGTTCACGCCGGCCATCTCGGCGACATGGGCGGGCGCCAGGCCGAGCTGATGGGCACGGGCGCGGAGGCGGTCGGCCAATGTGTGCTGCTCGGTCATGTTTTCCCCAAGGATATGTGGATGAAATGGGATAAAACAGGATTGAAGCAGGGCCGTCAAGAGACTAGAACAAAACCTAAACAATCACACCTGAGAATCGAGGGTCCGGATGGAGATC
The DNA here is from genome assembly GCF_018224955.1 of Thetidibacter halocola. Lineage (GTDB taxonomy): Bacteria > Pseudomonadota > Alphaproteobacteria > Rhodobacterales > Rhodobacteraceae > Thetidibacter > Thetidibacter halocola. The sequence continues at coordinate 32,090 of NZ_JAGTUU010000010.1, read as the reverse complement.
GAGAAGTCGTATTTCACCCTGCCGGAGATCCTCGAGCGCTGGTCCATGTCCGAGGCAGACCTCGTGTACCTCGCCGAGAACGACCAGTTGCGGCTGTCGATTCGGGTGTTCAACCTGGTGGTTGAGTTCGGCGATTACGAGGAGACGCCGGAGGGGGAAAGGTTCTCCGTACCCTTCGAGCGAGGGCCGTTCAACGGGCTGCTCGATCTCCATGCCCACGACGTCTTCCAGCTGTTCCGGCACGGCGAGGTTAAGCTCAGTCGCTTCCGCTCGCACAGGGCCCACTATGCCTGTCTGACAGGGGCGCGTGAGTGCATAACCGTCCGTCATCGCGATCTTTTCCTGAGGCGCGAGGAGCGCGACCGGTTTGAGGCCGAGACCGGCTTTGGCGGTGCTGTTGCCAGCCCCCAACCCGGCACCTTCCAGGCCTCCGACGATTATCAGGATGTCCGCTGCAACGGGCAGCAGTTCAGACTTGGCCCGATTCAGTCTCAGGTCGTGCGGGTGCTGCACGAAGCTGCTGCGCGCGGCGAGCCGTGGCAGAACGGCAAGGCGATCCTCACCGCCGTGGGCTCGCGCAGCCTCAAGATGTCAGATGTCTTCAAGTCGAAGAAGAACTGGCGCGCACTGATCGCTTCGAACGGCCGCGGTGCCTATCGCCTTATCGGGGTCTGACCGGCCCACCATCCCTCTACGATTCCCTCCAGTTTGACCTCCCGTGTGGGATGGTCTGGGGGATGGAGGGGGATAGTCATCCCACAGTGCGCCCCGCAGCCCCTCATTTCATGGCGTTTTCCATCCCCCTCCGCATCCCCCTGCGATCCTGACGACATCCCACAGACGGATTTCGCATTGTCTCTCCGAAGCACATGCCAACGGAGAGAACGATGCAGCAGAAGACCTGCCTCACCCAGAAGGAGCTCGCGCGGCGCTGGACGATCTCGCACCGCACGCTCGAGCGCTGGCGATGGGCCGGGGAAGGCCCGGCCTACATGAAACTCGGTGGCCGGGTGGTCTACCGGCTCGAGGACAGGCGCTCGCGCAGATCGTGATCGTCGGGGCGTCGGCTGCGGTATCGGATCGAGGTCCGGTCCGCGCCGATCACGGCACACGCCCGCCGCTCGCTCATCTCGTGGCGCTCCACGAGGATCGCGACGGCTTCGCGCCTGGCGGCGGGCGTTACCACTTTCGCGACAGGAGGTCCTTCAGCGCGGCCTGGTCGAGCAGCGACTCCGCCAGGAGCCGCTTCAGCCGGGCATTCTCCTCGTCGAGCGCCTTCAGCCGCTTCGCGTCGGACACGTCCATCCCGCCGAACTTGGCCTTCCAGGCGTAAAACGTCGCGTTGCTGATCCCGTGCCGGCGGCACAGATCCGCCGTCTTCGCACCCGCTTCCTGCTCCCGTAGGATGCCGATGATCTGTTCCTCAGTGAACTTCAATCTCTTCATGGTCCGGTCCTCTTCGTGGGCCAGACTCTAGCATCAGATGGAGGAGTTATCGGGGGTCAGAGCAGTACACCCGCGAGCTCCAGGCACAGGCGACCGAGGATTTGGAGCTGCTGCCACACAGCTCGGCCGTGGTCGAGATGATGAGCGACTATGCCGTTTTGCGGGATCAGGTACGAAAATGCCGATGAGACTGACAGCGCGTTAGCTGTCGGTTTTGATCTTATAAATGTCGACCTTGGTTTCCAGACATTTGCGCAGGCTTAGATCGTGTACCCCAACCTCGAACCAACTCATGGGACGCTGATAAAAGTCAAGTCCTCGACCAATCTTAATTACCCAGCCATTATCCAACCGAATTTCACGGTCATGTATGTTTGGATTAAGCTTGACATCGAGTATGACGTCTACTTCTAGCAAGCTTTGCTTCAAGTCATCAAGTTTCTCGTGTATTTCAGCGAGCTGTGTCCGATCATCATACCCAGTGACGAGCTCAATCTTCTTTACCGTTCCTGATTTAAGTATTGTCTCGCAGAACCTTACAAAATTTTGGATTTGATGCTGAAGGCGGATGTACGGGTCCTCTACAACTACCGACTTCGCACCAGAAAGATATGGGCCGACGATCGACTCGTAGCTGTGGCCCGTGTCTCCGTACATGATGGTGAAGTGTTGTTCGCGAAGCTGCGGCTGAACAGGAGTTGTGTTATCTGTTGTTGATGGAGCGGGACCACTCTGAACCTTGGTGCTACTAGCAACCGACGTTTCGTCTGCATCCGATTGAATTTCCGTCTGCTGCGAGACGTTGAGCATTCTTCTTGTCGGCTCCTGAGTGGCTGCCACGTCCTTCGACTCCGGGCAGTACACAACCACCTCTGCCCCATCTGAGTTGAAGTACGAAAGATTGATCAAGGCAAACTCATCATCTGGTTTACGCTTGTTCATTTGTTCCTTTACCCGACGGCGGCATTCCATTGCATACGCTACATACTCCTCGAATTCCTCGTCGCTCGGCGCGCCATTCGGATGAAGAACCTTCAGGAACGCAGCCACGGTTTTCTTAATTCCCTTCTCGTCACGTCCCTCAACAGCTTTCCCAAGCCGAATGCGTCGGTTCACCTCTTCATATCTATTGGTATGCTTAAATTGATAATGAAAGGCCTCAGAAAGATAGTCAGTGATGAATCCGTACCTGCTGGTCAAAAAAGAACTGCTGTTCTTTGGGAACTCCCAGCCAGGAATATATGCTGCGAACCGGTCCATTATTGCCAGATCTAGTTCGGGCGGCAGCGGCTGAAAGAGGTCGTATTCTGTTGAGTTGACGACCTGGCTCACAGACAGGTCGATGTTGCCTACAAAACTGAGACTGGCATCAGCGATGACTTCCGCGCCGCGCGAAAATCGTCCATTCGCCATGAAGTCCTTCATGATCTGAATCGTATCCGGGTCACGGACCTTGATCCCCCCAACTTCGTCAAATGCCACGGTGTCCCAGTAACCAACCAAACCAACTTTACGACGAGCGTTGTTATAGAACAGCGTCGCTTTTGTTGCCTGACCGCCCGATATGAGCGTCGCGTAGGGCGAAAACTCACTGAAGAAATACGACTTTCCGGTTCCGCGGGGGCCTAGCTCGATATAGTTGTAGTTGGGCTCTACAAGCGGAGCCAACCGAGCCACGAAGTGCATTTTGACCCGTTGGGAAAGCTTGGACGGGTCCAGGCCGACCGATCTCATGATGACGTTGAGCCAATCATCCCGGGTGAATTCGTTGCGGCCATCTGTGTACTGCTGGAAGTCAAAGCGCGAGAGCTGAATCGGGCGTAGATCTTCTATGTAGAAGGCGTAATCATCGTCCTCGATGTCATTATGGGAAAGTGTGACCTCAGCCCAGATTCCACCCTCGAGGAGCCGTTCGTTGTCCCGATAGAATTTTTCTCCAATAGCGATGCGCTGCGAATTGAAATTTTCCAGCGATGCCCAATGCCGCTTTTCCTTTTCAACGTATCTGACGTGAACCTTATCAATGAAGCGGTGCTTACCCTTAGTTGCCACTTTCGATTGAGCGGCATTGGCTTCGTCGGGCCTTACGTAATTATCCTGAAGGGTTGCAAGTACGGCCTCCATACCTGCATCCATTTCTGCCTGATCGTCGCTTGCGCAATAGCGAGCCAACAGGAATTCGAGCACGAATGTTGGTACGTTTGTGCCCTTCTTAATCCGATGCAGCAGATCTTTTCGAACAACCTTGCCATCGAAGGTCGACGTGAGGCGCCGGTCCAGCTCGTCCATGTCACTCATACGGTATAGTCCGTCTCAAGATTCAGCGCGCTTAGGCTTGCTAAAGTTGTTGGGTTCAAGGCCCTTATTGAGAATTTCCCTTCAAAGTCGGGATCCATGCGTAGTGCAATCTGCTTGCGCTGGCCCGGCGTGAGGGTGATTGTTCGCGTGGCGGGGTTTACGTCACCGCCCGCTCGCGACTCGCCGACTACGTTCCCTTTTCCGTCTTGCGCTTCTATTAGAATTTCAACGCTTTCTTCTTGAGCAAACATGTCGTCAGAAACCAAGGCAATTTCCACAACAGGTACTCGCGTGGTAATTCGTCTCGCGCCATTCTTATAGTTGAGCTCGACAGTCATTTTGGCGGCTCTCAAGTGTTCTTCGTTATCGAGGCGGGCAATAATCACAGGTACAACAGACTCCGCTAAGGAAGCTCCGCCGTGGAAGTAAAGGTGTCCTGCTCTGTAAGGAGCCATGCTCTTGGGCAGAGCAACCTGCGCAAAGCTGCCCCGGATGCCAACCCTCTCTGATTTCAGAACAACACTATGAGAGTCGCTGTTTCCGTTTCCGAGTAGGGCTCTATCATGCGCATTGACCGTCCAATTTCCTTGTGGCTTGGTGCAAACGTCACCTGCTGCTGCATGACCATTGAGAAAAAATCCATGGTCGGTGACAATCACGGCCTCTTTGAAACCCATTCCACGCAGCTTGTGCAGTGCGACACGAATGAGCTTCAAGGTGCTTGGTATTAAGCCGAGGGTGGTCTCAGGATTGCTCTCGAGCTGACTATCGATCTCGGTTGATCGTAGGACTAGGAGGTCAACAGTGGACGTGATCTTTGGCTTTCCACGAACGAACTCGCCCAGAGGCATCTCCTGGAACCGATCACCAAGTTTCTTTCGAAGCACATCCATTCTTTGGGTGACGTTCCCAACCTTGGCCGTTCCAAGTTTTGGGGCCAGCGCGTCGCCTTCGATCTCGAGCGACAACTGTGTGCGGGCGCCAGGAAGAAGGCTGGCCATACCGACCAAGGTTATCGTCGGCAATTGGGCGTAGGCTGCTTGCAGTTCGACCGGCCCGTCTTCAGACAGCTGCTTCTCAAGCGTTACGCCAAGCTCATACCGGAGGGCGTCGACCATGAGGTAAGCAACTCTTCGTCCGTTGTCTTTCAGACGGTCGGCCAGAAGTCGGTCATAGACGTCTGCATTTGCTAATCTGCCTTCCGGAGGCCAACCCGCAATCTCAATGTGCTTGATGAAGATTGCTTGGACTTTCTCCGCCAGCCGGCGATACCGGGATCTGGCCTGATCAATGACTTCGTGCATGATGCCGTGGGGATCGAGAAAGTCTCCAACTGCCTGCTCAAATTCGCGTTGAAGGCGGTCCGCTTCGCGCAGGCTTCCAAGGTAGAAATCCAGCAAATCAGCTTGTGATCGGGCATGTTCCGGCAACTGGCGTTCGTTGTCGTCACAGCATTCAATCAGCGCCAGACCCGTGCGGATCAATTCCCACTGGGCTTGGCTTTCGCCTTTGCCGAGCCAAACAGAATTCTTATGGCGGCCGATTATGTGGCGTGTCGTGTCAGTTTCGTTGGTCGAGATGCCCTTGATCGCCGCCTTGAGGAAGGTGCGCTCCTCAAACGGGAATGTATCGCGATCGCCAAGGTCATCGATGTCGCGGCACTGCTCTGGAAGAGAGAGTTCAAGTTCAATTGCCTCTGCGCGCTCAATGTAGGTGTCCCGAGTTGTAGGATTGGTGCGGAGGCGATCGCACACATCCTCGACGATCGGCTTTGCTTCGATTGGCGAGTGAGGAACGCCCTTGAGTGACTCAGGAAGAGGAACCGGCAAATCAAAGACAAACTCGCTGAAGAGAACGAACCTCCAGAGTTCATCGGCGATCGAAGTCCAGGTCTTGCCTCGTGTCTTGACGCTCATCCCCAAGGTAGCGCGCAGGAACTCCCGTGCTTCCTCGCTCCAGCCTTCTTGCGACTTGAGGGCGTCGGCTTGCTTGGCACTCGGCGCCAAGAGTGCCGCCAGGATTTCGCGGCCCGACTCCACCCGAAGCGCGGCTCGGAGCTGCGGCCAGCTGGCGCCACCACCAATCGCATCGATCACAGAAAAAGACGGGCCATTTGGCGATCCTGCGAAAATGCGGCGAATTTCGGTCGCATGATCTGGCTTCGCTCGCAGGCAAAGGCTCAGGTAGTCGTCGCCATCGTCCTGGGGAAAGACCGCTCCACTTTGTGCATAGATTGAGAAGGGATCTGCTTGCTTTTCTTCATCGGTTTCCGTGCGCCGTTGCGGAACATAGACCACCAACGCGTCAATCTCGCGCGTCGTCTTGCCGACTTCACGTAGGGCCATGATCGCTTCCTGGCGGCTCTCGATACTGCTTTCAGAGGCGTCGATCACACGGATGCGGTCATCGCCAAGTCCCAAGCAGAGGTCGTGGTACCGGTGATCGGGGTCATAGACGACCATGCAGCCTGCCTGCAGAAGGCGAGGGCGCAAGACGGTGTCACGGATGAAAGCGGCAATACTCATGGGTGTTCCCTTAGGCCGAGGATTGACTTGACCTCTTTGACCAATACTTTTGAACGCTGTAGGATTGCCTCTTCATTCCACTCCGAACGCTGTGCAAGAGAGGCATTCAGATACAGTCCATTTCTATAACCGATAAAGTCACCAGAATCGTTCTTTCTGTCGCGTTTTCTTGAATACTCCATGGTGCCCAGCTTCGAATTATACCCACTTAGAGTGAGATTTCCGAGATTATGTGCACAGCGTTGTCTTATCGCGTCGGATGAGTCTTTCCCGTTTGCCTCGAGCATTGTGACCCAGCCAGCCGCAAGATTTTCGGTCTTTGGTAATATATGTTCCACCGTAAATACTGGCCGCCCATTAGAATCTTGAGCCCAAAGATCGCGTTTCGTTTCTTTGGTCTGGTGGGTTTCTTCAAGCTTGCAGAGCATGAAGCGGGTCGCTTCATAGTTTTCGAGATACACGTCCCCTAGGAGTCGTGCATCACAGATTTCCTCTGACGGCGCCCTTTGGAGGAGCCACGCCCGCGTTCGTTCAACAAAATCAGACAATCCATTGAACTTGCCACTGCGCAGATTGACTAGAAGGTCGTTGACCAACTCCATAAACATCGGGTCGAGATCACGCGTCGCCGGTGTATCTGTCAGATTTCTCCAAAAGAACCAGCGAGTCAAATACGCGGCCGTCTGCTGGAGAGCATGTCCTTCATCCCATTTCTGGCTCTTCGCGACCTGACTGACCCAGACAAGGAAGGCGTAGGCGGGCGCAGCACCGAGGCGATGGAGGTCTTGAAGTGCCAAGCTGGTGGCGTCGCCCCATTTTTCCTTGGCATCGACTGGATTGATCAACGCAGAATAGGTTTTTGCCTTTTCCTGGAGCTGTTGGAACACCCAGACCGGACGCCTGCGCAAAAGCGTGTCGTAAATATAAATCAAGTTGGATCGCGTCGCCCTCGAGCAACCTTTGACCTCAACCGACTTGAGGTACTTGAACATGTTGTAGAGATGACGAAGGAAGCGTTCCTGCACGGCAGGCTCTGGCAGAAGGTCGATCAGATCCTTCCATTCCTCGAACGCTCTATCGATGCCATATTCTTCGCGTTTGTCGAGCTCCGCCAAGAGGTTGTTCTTGATGATATCAATCGCGGAAAGCGGAATGCCGCGATTGTTGATTGTCTCGAACAGAACGAATGCGTCAGAGTGGCTTGGGACCTCAATTTTCACTAGGATCGCGGCCTTGAGCTTATCCAGAAGGGCCACGGTTTGGTCGTCACTAAGGGCCTCGAGGCGATCCGTGAAATAGGTATAAGCCTTCGCAATGCGCCGATTGCCGAAGTTCTTCAGGCCCTTCGGTGCGGACACCTGCTTCGGAAAAAGATCGCTGAGGATCCGTTGAAAATCCGCCTTGTTCTGGGCTTGTTCACTGGGCTCAAAGCGCCAGGAATTCGTTCCCTTAAGGAAGACCCGGTTCTTCAGGTTCACCAACTCAACCGTCAGATCGTCATCAGGATCGGGATGGGTCTTTAGCTTTCTATAGAGCGCGCAAAACAGCAGACTGATGGTCGTGAACCGCTGCTGTCCGTCGATCAGCTCCAACCGGCTGCCCGCCATCGAGTCCTTTTGGTTGTTCACGCAGATGATCGAGCCGAGGAAATGGCCACTTGGCGCATCCTCAAGGTCGTTGAACAGCGCCTCCCAGTTGTCGCGGCGCCAGACATACTCGCGCTGATACTTCGGGATGAAGAACTGCTGCGCACCGTCCGGATTGAAATAGTGGCTGACGGGATAGTCTTGGACGCTGCTGATCATTCACTGGCCTTCTTGCGGCCGCGGGCCTTTGTGGGTTTGAGGTCTGGCTCGACGTAGAGGTGTTCCAGGTCATGCGCGATGGCGAGGGACTTGTCGGTCTTGCACTTCTCGCGCACGCGGTCGGGCCAGTAGGCCATGACGAGGTGGGCCCAGTCGAAGTCGCCCTTTTCCAGCTTGGTCCAGGTGTCCTTCAGGATCTTCTGCCAGGGCTTGTGGCGGAACAGCTGCCAGAGTGGGGCGGCGGTGATTTGGACGCCGTCGTCGTGGTTCGGGCGATAGGTCTGGGCGATCTGTAGCAGGGTGTCGCGCAGTTCGATCAGTTCGAGCTCGAGGGTCTGGAGCGCCTCGAAGTTTTTCTCGTCGTCGCGGGACCGGGCGCTGCCCTTGGTTCGCAGGGCGGCGACGTCCTGGCCGACCTGCTTCAACTTCGGTTCGATGAAGTCGTTGATTGCAGTGAATAGGGTCTGGTCGGTCAGGCTGGGATAGTAGATCCAGAGCGTGTAGCTGCCCGAACTGGTCGAGATCGGCCAGTAGATCGGGGCCTTGCGACGGCTCTTGCTGTATTGCTTGAGGTGGAGGGGGAAGAAGTCGCGTTGCAGCCAGCGTCGCACATCGGCGGGCACTGGGGCTTCGACGCGGGCCAGGACTTCCTCGATCAGGCGGGCGAGATCATTCGGATGCCCCTGGTCGTCCACCAAGATGCCGGAATGGGCATGGAACGGCTCTTCATCATCGGGCAGCATGCCGGGGCTTTTCGCGGGCAGCGGGTCAAAGGGCTCCGGCTCGGGCGGGGTTTCGCGTTCACCCGTGGCCAAACGCCAGTCGAAACGGCCGAAGGCGACGCCAGCGGCCCAGCTGAGCAGACCGTCTGTCTGGTCGACCGCTTCGGCACCATCGTCATCCTCGCTATCAGCAGCGTCGTTTACATGCTCGTCCTCCGTGCCAGATGATCCAAGCGCCGCGGCGCGGTCTGCGGCGCTGAACGCGTAGAGGTCAAACGCGATGTCATCGATCTCGGCCTGGATATCGGCCAGCTCAGCTTCGATGGTCAGTGGATCGTAGTCCCCTAGACGTGCGCGGAGTGCGGCGGGCAAGTGAAAGGCATGTGAGACTTCATCAACAGTGTCGAGACTTCGCTTCAACGTCCAGGCACGGCTGGAACTGGCTACCATTCTAGCTTTCTCGGCGTGACCAGACTCTGGAACCGGGGTACTTGCAATTATTCCAACTTCGAACGAATGTGCTGCGCCTCCTGGTCTAGCATCACCAGCCGCAAGCTGCAGCTCAACCAAGCTATGAAATGCCCGGCTCGATGTTATTGACAGCAGCCAAAGCAATTCCTCGTGGTCATCGCCAGGGGTGAAAAGGGAGGGACCCTTATCAGCAAATACGCACCTGGAAGGTAAGACACGCATCGACAGCGGTGTCTTCGTTCGACGTGACCACGTTAGACCAGGCGAGAAATAACTACATTCTCGGTGCAATACCCAATTTGCTGTTTCTCCTAGATAGGGATACTTCTTTAGCAGTGCGGCTTCGAGTTCGCGTGCGTCATCCTCCCAATTCACAGCGAGATAAACGTCAGCGTAAAACGGTGAGTATGCGCCCCCTTTTGCGAATGGAAACCAGCGTTCGGTGGGACCATCAAGAGCGTCGAGCTCCCACCACACCCTCAGAAATCGAAAGTCTTCTTTCGTTGACCCACCATGTTGGGCTAACCGCCCTGCGTCGCCGATCCTATCAAGACTACCAAATGCATCCCTCATTGAATCAGTGGCCCAATAGGCAAACGGCGCGCCTGGGAGCGTTTCAAATCCTTCCGCCGAAACATCGAAAATTCGCTGATCAACAAGGTTGCTCCTTGCTGCAAAAACTGCTTCCGACAAAGCAGCTGACTTATCAGTATCAGCAAGCAACCTTAAAAACAGGGTCATGGTCGGCGCTCCAGTACATATGCCGCGGCTTCAACTAACGCGTCATCCATTACCCCCAAACCTAAGTCTGCCATGGTCAAGGGCTGCGAGACTCCAAGCACCACTTCTTCACGCCATTTTCGATAGCTTGAAAGAAAAAAACATGTGCGAGAAGTAATGGCGCCGACTAGTCCATTGGGCCTTAGCATTTCCAGTCCGCGCTCGACAAAGATCGCCAAGAGATCGTTCTTGCTGCAGGGATAAGCCTTGCCTAGTTGTGTCTTGGTTCCCGCCGACAATGCGCCGAAGGGCGGGTTCATTACGACCACATCGAACACTTCGCGGCAGTGGTCGATCATCCGAAGGCCCTGAATGGCATCCTCAGCGAACAGCCGCCCCTGATATGTGGCACGCGCGGCGCGTGCAAATTCGTTCAGGGCTTCTTGCAAACGCGACTCAGCCTTTTGCCATTGCGCCATGTCCTCTTCGCGGAAAAGGTCGCCATGCTCACCGAACACAGCGCGCACGAGAGCTGGCAATTCCTTCTCAACCTGCAACAGTACCCCAAGCTCTGGCAGGCCCTTGAGTAGGAACAGCGTCCTCTCGAACAGCTCTGCATCCAGGGGGTCGAGCTCTTCCATGAACCGCTTGCGCAGGTCCACCTCGGCCGGGGGCGCGACGGCCGCCACCACATGCCCACGTCCCACCTGGGGCCGATCCTTGGCCTTCACGCCCGCCTCATGCCAGGCGCGCTGCGCCCGCAGCCACAGCGCCAGCGATGCGATCTGCGCCGCGCGCGGGTCGATATCGACGCCGTAGATGTTGTGTTCGATGATCAGCCGCGGCACGTCGTGCAGGAACGCGTCCTGGTCGGCATAGGTCTGGCTGAGCGGTTTCAGATCGGCGCTGCCGCCGGTTTCGGTATCCAGGCAACCGGGGCCATGGGTCTGCTCCCACGCCCAGGCCTCGCGATAGATCTCCAGGAACAGATCAAAGGCATAGAGCCCGAAATGCATCGACCCGCAGGCCGGATCGAGAAGCTTGATCGTGCGCGGGTCGCGCAGGCGCTTGGCGGGTTCGGGCTGCTCGTCCGGTTTCACCAGTAGGTATTGGCAGCGGTCGCGCAGGTCGGTCTGCCCGCCCGTCCAGTTGAACCAGAGCCGTCCCAGCGTGTTGTCGACCAGGAACTCCACCACATAGCGCGGGGTGAAGAATTGGTTACGCACCGCCAGCTCACGGCTGTTGCGCGGCGCCTGGGACGCATCGCGCATCGCTTTGCGCTCTTCCTTCGAGTTGAAGTACTGGTAGATCCAGCCGATCGTCTCATCCTCGACCCACAGCGGTTCGATCTCGCCGTGATTGATGAGGGCGAGGACCTGGATCAGCGCGGCCTCACGCGGGAACAGGCGGCCCTGGGGCGAGTAGCGGTCGAAGAGGCCGGGCAAATCCTGTGACAGCTCGTCAAAGACGCTCTGGAGATAGACGCGGTAGGCGTCGCCGGTTTCACCCAGGCCGGTGCCTGCCAGACGGGCGTAGAGCTGGAACCCCTTGGCCTGGTAGCCGTTGCCGACGGATTCCATCAGCAGCCCGCGGGCCTCGGCCATCCTGAGTGCCGCGAGGCGGTTCAGGACGGTGAAGGCCTGTTCGCGCACGATGCGGTCGAGCCCAGTCTTTGTGTCGGTGTCCGCGCTGGCGCAATAGTGGGCCAGCGTGTCGCGCAGGATCCGCGCCGTCTCGCGCTGTTGGTCATTGATGTGGCGTAGGCTTTCGAGCGGAGAGGCCGTGCCGGAAATCGGATCCAGCCCGTAATCATTTTGGAGCTGACGGGTAAATTCCTCTTCCAGCGTGCGGCGGGCATCGGTGACGAAGCGCTGGAGGCGGTTACGGGTGGACTGATCAAACGCCATTCCTACTCCTCACTGCCGAAGCTGAATGAGACTTCGATTTCGTCGTAGAGCGCGAGCTGGGATTTGATCTCGTTGAGTTTGAGGATAAGCGCGTCCAGGTCAGCTGCCGTCGTCATTTTGGTGGGCACAGAAACAGCTTGCTCGAACCTGGCCGGGCCCTTCTTGCCTTTCTCAGCGCGCTCGTCCTCGATCCGCTGGCGGATGCGCTCCTGTCCCTGGCGCTGAATCGAACGCCGAAGCTCTTCGATCGTGCTACTGATGTCATAGTCGCGGGCAAGCAGCTTGCGTAGCCCCGCAAGGTCGTGGGTCGCCGTCAGTTCAAGACTGTCCAGCTGGCCGATGGCGCTGCCACGCTCTTCCTGGGTTAACTCTCCCCATTCAGGCACGCGCTGAAGCTCCTCCGCGCCTTCCTTGATGCGCTGTTTTTGCTGATCTGAAAGCGAAATCACAGCCTCACGGACGCGGCCTTTGACATGCGTGAGCAGCGAGCTGAAGTCCGCACTATGCTTGTAGAAGTCCGCAGTCTTTAGGCGCTCCGAAAGTGCCAATAAATCTTCGCTTAGTTCGTTCCGCAGTTCACCTGGCACGCCTGTATCGGGGAGCGCTTCGATATCTTGGCGATGCCACTGGAGTTCGCGCAGGGTTCCATCAAGGCCGTTGTCCAGCGCACGCTTCACCTCAAGTGCCCATTTGAGGTTGTCGAAGAGGGCTGACGTCTCCGCCCCCAGACGCTGCGGTGCGTCTGACGCGTCGGTGAACAGGACGTCCGCAAGTTCCTGGTTCATCACTCGGACACGATCGCCTCCGGCAAGCCCCAAACCGCTGAGCTTCTCTCCCAGCGAGCCGTAGTCGTGTTGGAAGCGTGGGAAATGCTTTGCTGCGGCTTTGCTGATTTCCTGTTCAAGCGGAATGACAATGTCACCAATTAACTCGGTAAGTCGATCGGCCGCACGGCCAAGCGTTTCGTTGGACGGACGCTCATCCCGAAGGGCAACACCAATCTGCTTGAACGAATTGTTTGTCTTGAGCGCATCGATAGCCTGCTGACCAGCCGCCGTCACCTCTCGACCGGAAACCTTCAATTTGATCTCTCCAGCCATCAGCATGGCCGCAAGAATGTAGCGGGTCGTGTCAGGCGACCATCCAAAAGGATCGCTACTGAAGTCGTCGAGCAGCCGCTTCCCATCTACGGTGCCGCGTTTGTCAATGTAGTCTCGAATGCTTATCATCGCCTTGTGGTCGGTCTTGAACGACGCTCGACCCGAGGTGGCTTGAACAAGGCCAAGCGGATCAATCCCGCTGCTTATCGCGACAGGATTGGCCACCTTCAGGAATTTCTCAGCAGTATCGGTACCTGCACGCACAGGAGCCTCGACATATCTATCGAACACCTGCGTCGCTACATCATTCAGGAGCTTCTTGGCTGCATCCAGCAGATTGGGATCAAGTGCAGACACTGCTGTCGCCTGGCCACGAAAGACGAACGACCCAGCTTGGAGCGTTTGCTTGATCTTGCTTTGAAGTTGTGTGGCCAGCTTGGCCGCCCTATCCAATTGACCAGAGCAGTAGTCGCGGACCTCCTGGTCCGGTTCGTTTCGATGGAGTTCTGCAATGCGTTGGCACCGATAGATCTCGTTTGCTAAGTCATCCAATTCCGCATTGGAGCGCGCAAGCAGACCGATAATGTTCCGCCCAGTACGGCTGCGAGAGTCGTCAAGCATCCTGTTGCGCGCTGCATCATAGTCAGTGGCAGCCACCAATTCCAGGACTGTCTGGACGGTGTTCTGATCTCCGGCAAGGCTAGTTATGGCACTGCCAGACTGGACTTTGATCCCAGAAGCAACAGCCAACGTCCCGTGAAGGCTGACCCTTGGCAAAGGGTCAAATACTTCACGCACAGAGTCGCTGAAGATGCGCCGGACATCGACGGAGCGAAGTGCCAGGGCTCCACGCTCTTGCTCGATGTCCCGAAGTTTCTCGCTCAAGAAGACGAGGTTGCCGTCCTTCTCTCCGAGCGGAACCAACACATCACCCAGCATCTCATCAACAGCTTCTTTTACCTTGTCGAGTTGGGACCCTGAGGTGACAGATGGATGCATCAAGCTGGCGACATTCTGGACGCTAACTGGCAAGTTCCCGAGGATCTGAAGAACCGCGACTGATTTCGCGATATTTTGATGGAGGTCGTCATCTGGGAAGCGGATGAGCACCTTGCCGACAGCCTGATGTATAGACGGGAAAGCTCGTCGAATATCCTTCTCAAGTTCGTCGTAAAGCGTGACGGTCGTCGCAAGCCAGCCAACCGGTTGATCAGCCATAGCGGTCGATCCGCCTTCACCCTTCAAAACATCCTGAATGACCTTGATGGCTGATCGTAGGCCAATGCCGCCGGTCGACTTGGCTAGAGCGCCGAGCAAGTGGAGAAGAATGTCAAAGTGTGCGGGGAGAAACGGGTACAGGTTTATGAACGTCTCGCGGCTGAAGTCGGCATCGTAGTATTTTGCGTCTTGAAGCCGCGTGTTGTGTCGCAGCGCTTGACCATGCGCGTCAAACAACTTCCCGAGCTGCTCTTCACCGCTAGGCGATTTTCCTAGCAACCGCCGATAGCAGATTTCCTTGATATCACTTGATTCCAGGTCGATCTGAATCGGAAAACGATCCTTCAGCTTGTAAAGCTTATCTGAGTTGAGTGCGGCCCGCGGATCGTCTTCGGTGAGCGTTTGCTGAGCCGTTGAGATTATCCAGACTTTGCCATCTCCGAGACGTTTCAGGTTCTTGGCAAGACCATCCAGGTTGAGGATCAGGTTGTCGCGAGAGGCAACATACTGGCCGACCTCATCGACGATAAAGATGATGTTCTGCTTGCCACTCTTGGAGCGAACAATGTCGATCATTTCCTGGACGCGTTGGTCTTCGAACTGGAAGAACCCGTCTGTGCTAGAAGAGAAGCTTCTCGCTTCTGGGAACAACGCCGGATACATCTCGTGCGCGATCTTGGGGATCAGGCCATCAATGGCGAGAGGGTTGTTCTGTACGCGATCCCATGTCGCTCCTGGCAGAGCTTGTGCGACGAGTTGATGTAGCTCTTCGGTGCGGCCATCTTTTTCAACCATTCGCTCAAATGCCGCGACCTTCAGGTTACGGGAGTAGCCAGCCCATTGGAGCACCTTAAAATAGAGGACGGTGGATACTTCCTCCATCGTCGCGCCTGCAAGCATCTCACTTGCCAGATCGAGCATCACAACGGCCGCAGGAAAACGCTGTGCAACCGTGTTCAGCAGAGCTTTGGTTTGCGGCTTATGCAGACGATCCTGCAGATATTTGATGAACGGGGTGCTTTCGATCGTGCGCTTGTCATCGAAGGCAAGGCCAAGGTATTTCGTGAACGAGCTTTTGCCCGATCCATAGAAGCCGGAAACCCACACGCCCACTTCATTTTCGCCGCCGGCCTCCATTGCGAGTTGCATGCGATCGAGAAGCCGTCTGAACTGCTCCTCGATGCTTTCAGTCACAACGTATTCGGCAATCTCCGATTTCAGGCGATCTTCCTGAGCAGCGCCATACGTAATGACCTTCTCGATGGTCCTGTAGATGTCTTTGCTTGGATCGAAGAGAGATCTGATGCTCATTTTGGTATCCCTGAAACCTTTCTGCCTCTAGCCGCCAACGTGGACAGAGCGGTAATTGCCGTCTTCGGGATAGAACCCGAGAAATTTTAGGCGGGTCTTGCCGGTTCGAACCCCTGGGTAGAGGAAGATCGTCGGCACATGAAACTTGCCTTGGAGTTGGCTCTCGATCGCGCCAATTCGGAGGAACGGATGCAGCGCCTCGAGGTCTGTGACCAAGAGCAATGCGCTCGGGTTGCCCTCAAGGGGCTTCAGAGCGTCCTCCAACCTGCGCAATAGGCCGCCAGCATTCGAAACAATATCTGCTAGCGCCAGGTTCGTTCGGGCCCAATCACCAGGGGAGGCTTTGTCCTGTTGAACGCACAATGACCAGAAGGGGTCTTCCTGCAGAAGTTCCCACAGATTTTCGGCCACCGAGAAGACGTGGACGTCCCAGCCTTCTTGGTGCAGCTTTGCCTCCCAGGCGGGGGTTTGCCGCTTAACTTCCAAGATCTGCTCCGGAGAAAAGATAAGGTAGTAGATTGGCTCGAAGCTCGCATGCCCGAGTTCGCGGCCATGCCGAATCCTCTCTCGAAGTTCGTCAAAGTCAGCCCTTAGCGAGGACATCGCAAAGCTCCTCCATGTCGTGTTGCTTCCAGCCCACCCGCACGACATCTCCAGCGGCTTGGATAATGATGAGACCTTTCAGTGAAAGACGCTTCATCTCATCAAGTACGTCGTCCCGCTCCAACCCAAAGAGCTTCCAGTCGTCATGGTTCAGGACGGCATTGTCGCCGATGCCACGGAAATGGAGCTCGTGCGCGAGATATGCACTTGTCGTGGCTGAAATTCGAAACGGAAGAATGCGCCGACTTGACCGCAATCCACGTTCAAGCAACCCATAGTCGGCACAACATCCAGTTAGGTATGCAGATACTCGTCGGACCGTCGATTCAGACCACCGTTTCGATGTCTTCCCATCGTCAATTCCCCGTTCTACAAACGCTCTTGCGTCGTCGCTGGAGATCTCTTGGTAGCCGCCCGCGTAACGTGCCCAGTAGACGTCGCGAATAAAGTCGCCAAGAATGGGGTTCGCTCGACTTGTAAAAACCAGCATGAGCTGGACAAGCTCTGATGCGGGGAGTTCGGCGGATAATTTCTTCAAATGCAGTGCGGGTTCGCCATCGGCCGTCAGGTAACGCGGTGCAAAGCACTCCGAGACAATGTTCCGTAGGCGTCGCGCAGTAATTTCGGGAAATCTCCCGGACTTCAGCGCAATTTCATGCAACTGGCTCGCCGACATGCCCGGTGACCACAACTCGAGAAGAGCTCTCGTCTCGTTCACAAGGCCAAGCCCTGCCTGCAATTGAGTTGTGTATGGCGCCCGTTCCATCATGCGACCAAGTAGGGAAGTGCGTGTGTGTCGGATGACAGCGCGATCTGGTAGATCGCGCCAATTTTGTCCAAAAGAGCGGATGCGCGGAGTTCGTCGATCTTTCCAACCAGCACGGGTCCGACAGCCTCTCCAGCTGCTCCATTGCTGACCTTGGAAAGAGCGTTCAGAGCGGACGCCCGATCAACGATCAAGCCGGGATCAAAGAGCTCGAGCAGTTGTGCCTGCACCATTTCGTGCAGGTCTTGTTCGATCTCTTCTGGAAGCCGGAAGATATGGAATGAACCCACGCTCAAGTTTTCGTCGTGGAACCGACGTGCTGCCTCCACTGCGCCATGGTACTGTGCGAGAGGAGCTGTTCGGGAAAACACCGGCTCGAGAAACCGAATGCTCGACGTCTCGTAAAACGATGTCGGCCACCAATTGCACTGCGATTTCTCACCGAGGAACCCGACAAGATATCGAAGCGCTATTATCCGCCGCATAAAAGTGGACTGTTCACTAAGAACCATCTAGCCTTCACTTTCAATAGAGCTGCCCTGTGGGAAACCTGTGATTGGGGACATAAGGACAATTTGCTGCTCTTGAGGAGGGCGGGCTGCCACGTTGTTGTCGAGCCCCAGTCTCTTGAGAGCATAATAGAGAAGCGCCCGACGAACTTGGATCGTTGCTTTGCCATCTCGCATTCCATAGTCGAGGGCGATCACCTTCTTCTGGCTTTCAGACAACTCTGGGTGGGGGGCGATCTCAAGCGTGACATGCTCTTGCCAGTCCTCATCGGCGGCATCCGTGACCTCACTGGCTTCAACGCCGCGCGTCGAGATGATGCGGGAGAGTAGGAAGTCCTTGAACATCTCGTCCATCTTGCAGAAGGCCCGCGTGTGCCATCGGAAGCCATCGAACCCGATGGCATGGGGCGCGATCCACCGCCAACAAGGCTCAGGGCGTGACAGCGACTGATACTTCACCTCGATGGCCTCTGAACGGCGGATGGCGCCGACAACGGATCGGAGAATGACAGGGTTTACGCCGCGGGTAGGCGTCGGTGCGGCATCATATGACGGCAGCTCAGCGATCCAGGTATCTTCGCTGTCCATTATGCCATCAGCCAAAGAGCGCAGCTGCGCGAGGTAGCGACTGGCGTCAGGCTTGAGGAACTGCGGCTTGAACTCAGAGCCGCGGACGTAGGTCCGCGCGCTCTTGTCGTAGACCATGTTGTCTGGCGCGAAGCCGATGTAGCGATTCAGGTCGGTGGACGCCTGGTTCACCGAGACCCCGAACTGGTCCATCAGATCGCTGCGGTTCACATGTCCCTCCCAGAACAAGCGGAACTCTATGAACTCGAGGCGCTGCTCGACGCCCCATCGAAGTTCCGACCTGTCGTTGTCCATCACGCTCTCCCGGCTCGGGCGATGCGCACGATAACTATGCGCGCCCATTTACTGGGCCTGAGCCGAGGCTAGCCGAGCCGGGAAGGTGGCGCAATCGAAATGCGTCGCAAATCAGAGCTTTGGCGCGTGACTTGCGGCGGGGGGTGAGACATTCCACTGCCGCCATTGCGGCAGGAAGTTGCATGCGGACGTGAACGGCGCCCGGAACATCGCGAAGGCGGTAACCGGTCAGCCGGCGGATCAAGAGACGACCAAGGGGGACGGACGTTCCGCTCTCCCCGGTCTGTCATCGCCCGCCGGGCGGAAACGCTCGCGCAAAGCCTCGTCGTCGCCCCGGACCCGGAGCGTCACGCTCCGCGATCTGGTCCGGCGCTTCGACGAGAGCATGACGGACCTCCGTGCGGTCTCGCGACCGCGGCGGGGAAAGTCGGGCGCCAGGGAGAGCGCCCCGGACCCAAGGCTGACCAACCCCTACTGGAAGCGCCATTCGGCGCTCCTGAAGGGGAGGTCAGATGGACCCCGAAATTCCGTAGCTGCTGGATTTGCAGTAGCTACATAATCTCCACTTCCGCGCGCAGGACGGGTATTTCGCTGCCGATCAGACCTCCTTCTGGGGCTGCAAGGTCGGTTGAGGGAAGCACCCATGGGACGTCGACGATCCCGGGACGGTTTCCTACGAACGGATGCACCTGCCCCCTGACCAGCTGGCGCTCATTGGTCGAAGAGTTCGATGGATTACCAAACTCCCTGGGGAGAGGTCGCCTCGGGCGGGAATGGCTGCTGCTTTATTGCGACGGCGCAGGTCCGTCGCAAGTGCGCGCGTCGGGCGCCCTTGCGCGTCGGTCTACCCGAGTGGTGAAAACGAGGCCGGTGCCAGAAAGAAACTTTCCTGGTGCACCAGGTAGGGAAGGATCTTGGGCACGAAAGCCTGCCATTCAGGGTCTGCACCCAGTTTGGCACGCTGTTCGGTCCGGTGCCCCAGGTCATTGTACGCCCAAAGAAACACGATCGAGTTGAGCGTCCCGCTCTCTGTCGTCCAACATCCGACGAGCTTGGCATAACGGGTAATGATGTGGAGTCCCTCGGCCTCGTAAAGCTTCAGGAACTCGGGCGCCTTGCCGGCAGAAACGCGGTAGGTTCGGTGTTCATAGATCATAGATGCCTCCGGCGTGATGTCGCGAAATAGCGGTTGGCCCGAGACTACGAGCGGATCGCAGCGTTTCACAAGCATGAAGTCGTCAACTGATTACTTGCTTGGTGCGCTTGCTGCAGCCACGGTCAGCATGTATCGGTGCGCAGGCGCGGTGAGATATCCCGGGCAGATACGGGGAATCCGACTTTGAAGGCGAAATCGGAAGCATTGAGGGACGCGGCGACAGGCCGGAAGTCAGCCGAGTCAGCTCGGCCCAAGGCAGGGCGGAAAAGGCTGCCGCACGCGGAACGCAAGGCGCAGATACTGAAGACGGCCACGGAGTTCTTTGCCGATAATGGTTTAACCGCCCAAACCCGCCGCCTGGCGGATGAATGCGGGATCTCGCAACGGCTGCTGTATCGGTTTTTTCCCACCAAGGAGGACCTGCTGGACGAGGTCTACCGGCAAGAGATCCTCGGCGTGTTCAAACCGACCTGGTTTGCCGAACTGCAAGACAGATCCCGCCCCGCCGAGAAACGTATCATATTGTTTTACGAGGATTATCTCAAGGTCACCCTGACACGGAAATGGTTGCGACTGTTCATGTATGCGTCGCTGTCGGAGGCGCGCATGGCACCCGACTACATTTCGGCCATCGTCACCCACCTGATGGAGGTCATCGTGCGCGAGGTGGCAGAGGAAAAGGCTGTGACCCTGCCCGACGACCGCACCGCGCTGCACGAGATGGGATGGACACTTCACGGAGCGATCTCGCACTACGCGATCAGACGCCACCTTTACAAGGCGAGCAATATCCTGCCCGAGCAGAAGGTCATCGCAATGCACGTCCGCACATTCATGGTGGGCTTCGAGTCGATGGTGCAGGACTACGCCGATCATCTGGACTGACCCCGACCCGAGGCGTGGATCGCACTTTTCGACCTTGTTAGCGCCGCGTCCCGCCCACAAAAGCGGCATTTGCCGGATACTGCCCTACAACATATGTCGTCAGTTGACGACTTATAGAATCTTCCCTAGCGTTCTTGTCGAGGGCCAGGGTGTTCGAGGTCAGCGTCTAAAGACCGCCGCGAAGTTGGCTCTGCTCGCAGTCAAGTCGAAATGAAAGGACGAGACCATGTCACGATTTGCGAAGACTCACCTTGGACGGCGCGACTTCCTGAGGACATCTGCTGCGGCAGGGGCACTGACGCTGGCCACGCCCGGCTTGCTGCGCGCACAGTCGGCGGACATTCACATGCAGACCTGGTCGGCGGCAGTCGACACGGTGCAAAGCCACCTTGCGGCGTTCACGGCCAAGACAGGGCTGACGGTGGACTATGGCAATTCGCCCTATGCCCAGTACCGCGACGCCATGGTGACGAAATTCGTCGGTGGCGCGCCGCTCGACATGATGTGGGTCTCCGACGCCTGGCTGCCGGAATGGGCCGAGGCGGGCTGGATCGCGCCGATCGACGAGAATGAGACCTTGATGGCGTACAACGCCGAGGCCGACGATTTCTGCACCAACTCGATGACCTATGGCGGGCGGCAGTACGGCTTGACCTATTACTCGGACTACATGGCGTTCTTCTACGACGCCGAAAAAGTGGCCGCCGCCGGGTTCGACGGCCCGCCGACGACCTGGGCCGAAGTGGTCGAGCAGTCGCTGGCCATGAAGGAAAAGGGCATCTCGGAACATCCGATGATGCTGGCCATGGCGCAGGAAAGCTGGCTGATCGAGTTCATCTCGGCGCTGGTCTTCTCGCACGGGGGCCGTTTCACCGACGAAGCTGGCGCATCGGTGATGACCTCGTCGCCGGGCGTGCAGGAGGCGCTGCAGTGGGTCGTGGACGCGGTGAACACCCACAAGATCATCTCCCCCGCCTGCGTAGAGACCGGCGAGTTGAACGGGCTCAAGGCGTTCTCGTCGGGCAACCATGCCTTTGCCATGATCGCGAAGTACCGGCTGCGCACCCTGAACGACCCGGCGCAATCGTCCATCGCGGGCAACGTGAAGCAGGCAATGATGCCGATGGGTCCGAACGGATCGCACGCCACGGTCGGCTGGATGCGGTTCCATGGCATGTCTGCGGCCGCTGCCGCCGACGCGACGCGTGCGGCCAATACCGCCAAGCTCATCGAATGGTTCGGCGGGAAGGCGGATGGCGCCTACACTTTCCAGAAGCTGCTGTTCCTCGACATCGGCGCCGGTTTCGGCACCAAGCCGCTTTTCCAGGATCCGGACATTCGTGCCGCCTATGACTCCTACGGCGATGTCGACATGATCCAGGCACAGCAGGCGTTGGCTCAGAAAAAGGATGTCGTCACCCCGTGGTTTGGAGAGTGGAACGAGACCAACGGGTCGGCCTGGCAATCGGCCATCATCGGAAACACCGATGCGGCGGCGGCGGTCAAGGCGTCTTCGGATCTGTGGACCGAATTGAAAGACGCCTACTGAGAAGCGTCCAGCGGCGCGGGGGAGTACCCGGCGCCGCCAGACCTGTCTGCTGACCCCCGAAGGAGGACTTGATCGTGACTGCGACCGACATCCCCCACACCCGCAAGCGTGGCGTGTGGGATCGCATCGGCTATGAAGAACGCAGCGCGCTGGTGTTCCTTGCCCCCGTGATGGCGGTCCTGATGGCCGTCGCGGTCTTTCCGATCCTCTATTCCTTCTACATCAGCCTGTTCCGCATCAAGCTGACCCGCCCGAACCGCCAGCCCTTCATATGGTTCGAGAACTACACGGACCTACTGGGCGATCATGAGTTCTGGATGTCCGTGGGCCGGACGGTCACCTTCACGGTCACCTCTGTCGCCGCGATCGCGGTGATCTCGCTCTTGATCGCGCTCTTGTTGAACGAGCAGTTCCGGGGCAGGCGGTTCCTGTCCACAATCCTGCTGATCCCCTGGGCCATTCCCTACGTCGCCAACGCGCTGATGTGGAAATGGATCTACGACTCGGGCTACGGCGCCTTGAACGGTGTCCTGTACCAACTTGATTTTATAGACAAATACATGGTCTGGCTTGGGGATCAGGACAAAACGCTGATGTTGATCGCCAACGCCTTTGTCTGGAAGGAAGTGCCGCTGGCCACGATCCTGTTGCTGGTGACGCTCAAATCCATTCCCGATGATCTCTATGCCGCGGCACGCGTCGACGGCGCCACGGTCTGGCAACGCTTTGTCCACGTGACGCTGCCCGCGATGCGGCCAGGCTTCATGCTGGTGATGATCTACGAAACCATGATGGCGATACGGCACTTCGACCTGTTCTTCGTGTTGACCGAAGGCGGGCCGGGCAGCGCGTCGCATGTGCTGTCCTGGCACATCTATGTCGAGACATTCCGCAACCTCTCGTTCGGAAGCGGCGCGGCGATGTCCTATGTCCTGGCCTTGGCGACGTTCGGGCTGTCGTATTTCTTCATCCGCACATTGGGACGGAGGATGTGATGGACACGGCCATCCAGGTATCCGAACAATCACGCCGGGACGCCGAAGGCTATCGCCGAGCACGCCTGCGGGCGCTCTGGGTGCGGCGCATGGTGATCTTCGTCAGTGCCGTGGTCCTTTCGATCTACGTCCTGGCCCCGGTGGTCTGGCTGGTGTCGTCGTCGGTCCAGACCGAGGCCGAGATCACGTCGGTTCCGCCGCACTGGATTCCCGAAGAGCCCACCCTGCAAAACTACCGAGCGATCTTTTCCGCGACCGAAGAGGAAGAGATCACCTATGAAAACCGCAGCGGGGTCGACCCCGTGTCGGGCGGCTTCATCCCGTCGACGGCGAAAAGCCTGCTTCCGGCCATGGGCAACAGCTTCATCGTGGCCTGTGCCGTGGTGGTGCTGAACCTGCTGGTTGGGGTACCTGCCGCCTATGCCATCGCCAAGATCCGGTTCATGGCGCGCAACGCGTCGGTCTATTTCATCCTGACCACACGGGTCATCCCCGACATCGCGCTTGTGGTGCCCTTCTTCCTGATGATTAAGAACCTTGGCCTGCTCGACACGCTCTCCTCGTTGATCATCACCTACCTCGCGGTCACGGTGCCGTTTACCGTCTTCATCCTCGTGCAGTATTTCGAAGGCTTGCCGGACGAACTGGACAAGGCCGCCCGCGTCGATGGATGTTCGCGCTTCCAGGCGTTGATCCATGTCTATCTGCCGCTGTCTCTGCCGTCGCTGGTGGCGGTCGTGCTCTTCACCTTCCTGACCAGCTGGAACGAATTCCTGCTGGCGCTGATGTTCACCCAGACCGAAGCCTCGCAGACGCTGCCCATCCTGCTGGCGGCCTTCACCTCCGACTTCACCATCAGTTTTTCGTTCATCAATGCCGCTGGCGTTCTGGCCATCGTCCCGCCCGTCATCGTGGCGATCGTGTTCGAACGCTACATCGTGTCGGGCCTGACTGCCGGCGCGGTGAAGGGCTGAGAAAGGACCACCCGTGGCGCGCATCCAGTTCAACAAAGTCAACAAACGCTATGCCAACGGCTTTCACGCGGTGAAAGACCTGAACCTGGAAATCCGCGACAAGGAATTCCTTGTGCTGTTGGGACCGTCCGGTTGCGGCAAGTCCACCACGCTGAACATGATTGCGGGCCTGGAAGAGGTGAGCGACGGCGAACTGTTGTTCGACGACCGCATCGTCAACGATGCACCGCCTCACAAGAGAGACGTGGCGATGGTGTTCCAGTCCTATGCACTCTACCCGCACAAGTCGGTGTACGAGAACATCGGCTTTGGGCTGCGGATGCGGCGGATGGACAAGGCCGAGATCGACCGCCGCGTGCGCGACGCCGCCACACGGCTGGAGATCACCCATCTGCTGGACAGCCGTCCCGGCAACCTCTCGGGCGGGCAACGTCAGAGGGTGGCCCTTGGCCGCGCCATGGTGCGCGAACCCGCGGTGTTCCTCATGGATGAGCCGCTGTCGAATCTCGATGCGGCCCTGCGCATTTCGATGCGGGCCGAAATCAAGGAATTGCACCGGACGATGCAGACAACCTTCGTCTTCGTCACGCACGATCAGGCCGAGGCACTGACACTGGCCGACCGCATCGTGGTGATGCGCGACGGCGTCGTGCAACAGATCGGTACGCCCGACGATATCTATGAGCGGCCGCGCAACACGTTCGTCGCCTCGTTCCTGGGCAGCCCACCGATCAATTACCTGGACGGCCAGATCGACACCGTCGATGGCGGCAGCCTGTTTCGCCGGGGCGATCTGTCCTTGCGGCTGCCCCCGCATGTGGCCGAGCGTCTGGCCGGGCAAGGGGGGCGCCATGTCACCCTGGGTATCCGCGCCGAAGATGTGGATGAACGGCACCAGGCTGGGGCTGACAACCTGTTGCGGGCGCGCGTCAAATCGGTGCTGCCCATCGGATCGGACCAATACCTGGGCGTGCATTTCGACAAGCAGGAGCTTTACTTCCGCGTCGGCAAGGATCTGGCGCACAAGCCCGGCGAAACCGTCGACCTGGCGGTCGATCTCAGCCGACTGCACGTCTTCGACCCGGAGACTTCCAGATCCCTGATCTGGGAGGACGGTGCAGCGCAGTGAAACCCGCCCCCTTCACCTATCACCGCCCCGCTACGCTGGATGCGGTTCTGGACCTGCTGGCCGCGCATGGCGCAGATGCGCAGATCCTGGCGGGCGGGCAAAGCCTTGGGCCATTACTGAACCTGCGCATGGCGATGCCCGAGCATGTGATCGACATCAACGACCTGGCTGACCTAGGGCAGATGCGTCGGCGGGACGACTGGTTCGAGATCGGTGCCCTGGTTCGGCATCATGCCGTGGCCACATCGCCCGAGGGGCGCCGCTGCATGCCTCTGCTGGCCGCTGCTGTCGGCACCATCGGTCATTACGCGATCCGGCAGCGTGGCACGATGGGGGGCAGCCTGGTGCAGGCGGATCCGGCGGCCCAGATCCCACTTGTCGCCCTGGCGCTGGACGCCGAGGTGACGATCCAGTCCCGCAGGGGTGTCCGGTCTGTTCCGGTGGCAGACTTCGTGCTGTCTGCGATGGAGGTTGCCCTCGACGATGATGAAATCGTGACCGGCCTCGGCTTCCCGCTGCAGTCCCCAACGCAGGGCTGGTCATTCCAGAATTTCTGCCGCCGCCGGGGCGACTATGCCCTGGCAAGCGTGGCCGTGATCCTGGACCTCGCAGAGGATGGCACTCTCGCCGATCTGCGCTGTTGCGTGGGCGGGACCGCGCCGGTCGCGCAGCGCCTTGCCGACCTCGAAGCCGGGGCGCGAGGACATCATCCCACGCCGGCATGGCAGAGGGACACGGCGCAACAGATCGCGGCGACCGTTCCGGCCGAAGACGACTCGAAAGCCACCGAGGCCTTCCGCCGCGAGATCGTCGAGGTCCTGTCGATCCGCGCCCTGGCCGAGGCGGTGAAGCGTGCCCGAGTAAGCGAGGTGCAGCCATGACTGGACCTGCAAGACGCGAAATCACCCTGTCCGTCAACGGCGAACGTCGCAGTCTGACAGTTGCACCGCGCAAGCTGTTATCGGACGCATTGCGAGAGGACTTGATACTGACCGGCACCCATGTCGGCTGCGAACATGGCGTGTGCGGCGCCTGCACTGTGCTGATCGACGGACGCCCCGCGCGCAGCTGCCTTGCCTTTGCCGTACAGATGGAAGGGCACGAGATCACCACCATCGAGAAGGTCGCCGAGGGGGGTGAGTTCAGCCCGCTGCAGCAGGCCCTGCATGACCATCACGCCTTGCAATGCGGGTTTTGCACTGCCGGGATCATCATGACCTTCCAGGCCTTTCTGGCCGAGGTGCCCGATCCGACCGAAGACGAGGTGCGCGATGTGTTGTCGGGCAATCTTTGCCGCTGCACCGGGTATCAACCCATCGTGGCAGCAATCCTGTCGGCGGCACGCGTCATGCGCGGCGAGGGGCAGGCATGAGCGGCGACACCCTCTTCACCCAGATCGGCCGCGCCCTGCCGCGCAAGGAGGATCGGCGGCTCTTGCTGGGAAAAGGGCGGTTCCTGGATGACATCGTCCTGCCCGGCGCACTGCATGTCTGCTTTGTCCGCGCGCCACTTGCCCATGCCCGGATTGTCGGGATCGACAGCGCAGAGGCGCAGGCCCTGCCCGGCGTGATCGGCGTCTTTACTGGCGCCGATCTGGCGCGCTGGACGACAAAGCTGCGCCTCGAGCCGGCCATCGAGGGGCTTCATCCGGTCCAAATGACGGCCCTGCCTATCGACAAGGTGCGCTTCCAGGGCGATCCGGTGGCCTGTGTCGTGGCCACCGATCGCTATGTCGCCGAGGACGCGGCAGAGCTTGTCGTGGTGGATTTCGAGCCGTTGGATGCGGTGGCGAGTTTCGAAAAGGCGCTGGAGCCGGGGGCGCCTCTGGTGGACGACTCGCTGCCGTCGAACCTTGTGTCGCACCAGACATTTGCGGCGGGTGACGTGGCTGCGCGCCGGGACGAGGCATTTTCCATCGTCGAGGCGCGCTTCGGCTTGCACCGGCACACCCATGCGCCGCTTGAAACCCGCGGTTGTCTCGCCGACTGGGATGCAGGGCGTGAGCATCTGACCTTCCATATCGGAACCCAGGCGCCTCATCCTCTGCGCTCGCAACTGGCCGCCCGCCTGAAACTGGCGGAATCCCAAGTCACTGTCGTCAGTCCTGATATTGGCGGCGCATTCGGCCAGAAGATCGCCCTTTACCGCGAAGAACTGTGCGTCGCGGCCCTCTCGCGCCATCTCGGCCGCCCCGTTCGCTGGCGCGAGGACCGGCTGGAAAACCTGACGTCGGCCAGCCACGCCCGGGAATCCGTTTGCCGTACACGGGTTTCCGTCGCCGCCGATGGGCGGATTCTGGGCCTTGAACTCTGGCTCACCGAGGATTTCGGGGCTTATTGCTTCTATCCTGCCAACTACATGGCGCGCGTGGTCGCGATGATCTTGACCGGGCCGTATCGGATCGCGGACTACGCCTTCGACGTGCAGGTCGCGCTGACCAACAAGTGCGGCAACGGGCCAATGCGCGCGCCCATGGCCATTACCAGTTGGGTGATGGACGGCACCATCGATGCGATTGCCGCGCGGCTGGGTCTGGATCCCGTCGAGGTGCGGCGGCGCAACACGATCCGGGTCGCGGATCTGCCCTATACCATGCCCACCGGCGAAGTGCTGGAGGACGTCACTCCCCTTGAAACGCTGGAGGCGGCAGTCGCGGCAATCGACGTTCCCGGGTTTCGCGCCCGGCAGGCCGAAGGCAGGGAGCAAGGCAGGTATCTGGGACTCGGCCTGTGTACCGTCGTCGAATCCACGACCTATGGCTCGAAGTTCTACAAGGCGGCCGGGATCCCCGGATCCGGGCACGAGGCGGCCTGGGTCCGCATCGAACCCAGCGGCGCCGTCAATGCATCGGTCGGCTTGATGGGCAGCGGTCAGGGCTATGAATCGCCGCTGTCCCAGGCGGTGGCAGAGGGTTTGGGTGTGACGGCCGAGGCCGTGCGTCTGCAGATGGGCAATACCGATGTCGCCCCCTACGGCATGGGCAGCCGGGGTGGGCGCGGCGCCACTGCAGGCGGCGGAACCCTGTATCTCTGTGCGCAAAAGGCGCAGGCCCATGTATTGCGCCTTGCCGCCCATGTCCTGAACCTGAACGATGCCACCGGGTTGCGCCTGCGCGAGGCGCGAGTCGAACGCCTGCTCGACGGCGACTGGCAGCCGACCAGCCTGACGCTGGCCGACCTCGCGCGCACGGCGTACCTGGACCCGACGGCGCTACCCGCCGGGATGGCGCCGGGTCTCGACTTTTCGCTGACCTACGATCCACCGCCGATGACCTATTCCAACGCGACGCACGCCTGCGAGGTGGAACTCACCCCGGCGACAGGCGAACTCCGCATCCGGCGCTACCTGGTGGCCGAGGATTGTGGCACCGTGTTGAATCCCATTGTCGTGCGCGGTCAGCAGCAGGGCGCGGTGGCCATGGGTCTGAGCGGGGCCCTTTTCGAAGAAGTCGTCTACGATGCCGACGGACAGAACCTGTCGGCGACCCTCGGCGATTACATGATCGCCACCGCGACCGAGATGCCGGAGATCGAAATCCTGGCCCTGCACACGCCCAGCCGGCGGACACCCGCCGGAATCAAGGGTATGGCCGAGGGCGGCATCATGGGCGCCATCGGCGCGCTGTCCAACGCGGTGAACGACGCATTGGCCCCCTTTGGCGTCGTGGCCGATCAGATGCCGTTGTCCCCACAGCGCCTGCGCGATCTGCTGCGCGGCGCGACGTCCAAGAACGCTGGAAAGGTACCTCCGAAATGACACAGGATCCCAGGCTTCCCCCAGTCGGTTTCATCGGGTTGGGCATCATGGGCCAGCACATGGCGGGTCACCTGCTGGACGCTGGATACCCGCTGCATGTCTACAACCGAACCGCGTCGCGCACTGCCGCGCTGGTAGAGCGTGGCGCGACGGCACATGACACGCCGGCGGGTTTCGCCTGCTGCGAGGTGGTGATCACCATGGTCGGCTATCCATCTGACGTTGAACAGGTCTACCTCGGAGCGGAGGGCCTGTTGGCCCATGCGAAGGCGGGCACGACCCTGATCGACATGACGACCTCCAGTCCCGAACTTGCGGCCCGCATCGCCGCGCTGGGGGCCGAAAACGGGATTGGCTGTCTCGACGCGCCGGTATCTGGGGGTGACGTTGGCGCGCGAGACGCCAAGCTGGCGATCATGGTTGGCGGTGATGTCGCCGATTTCAACCGCGCCATGCCGCTGTTCCAGAAGATGGGCGCAAAGATCGCCCACATGGGCCCTGCGGGTGCGGGACAGCATACGAAAATGGCCAACCAGATTGCCATCGCCTCGACAGTCATGGGCACCTGCGAAAGCCTGGCTTACGCCCGGGCGGCAGGCCTCGACGCAGCGCAGGTTCTGGAGGCCATCGGAACCGGCGCGGCGGGCAGTTTCCAGCTGAACGTGCTTGGGCCGAAAATGCTGAAGGGTGACTTTGCACCAGGCTTCTTCGTGCATCACTTCGTCAAGGACATGTCGATTGCCCTGGCCGAAGCCGAGCGGCTGAAGCTGGACCTGCCTGGCCTGGCTCTGGCCCGCAAGCTGTTCGATCGCCTCGTCGAGCAGGGCCACGACCAAGACGGCACCCAGGGCCTGTTCCGCCTCTATGGAGCCTCCACATGACCATCGCGCCCGAGATCCGTGCCATGACACCCTTGCTGGAGCAATGGCGTCACGATCTGCACACCCACCCGGAACTGGCATTCCAGGAACATCGCACCGCCGCCTTCATTGCCCGGGAGCTGCGCGAGATGGGGCTCGAGGTGCACGAGGGCCTGGCCGGAACCGGCGTGGTCGGCGTTCTGCGCAATGGCGACGGGCCGTCGATCGGCCTGCGCGCCGATATCGATGCCCTGCCGGTGCAAGAGGCGACGGGCCTCCCCTATGCCTCGCAAACACCTGGCCGGATGCACGCCTGCGGCCACGACGGACACACCACCATGCTGCTGGGTGCCGCCCGCCACATGGCAGCCCATCCACCCGGGCCCGGAACCGTCGTCTTCATTTTCCAGCCAGCCGAAGAGAACGAAGGCGGCGCCCGCGTGATGGTCGACCAAGGCCTTTTCGACCAGTTTCCGATCAGCCAGGTCTATGCCATGCACAACTGGCCCGGCCTGCCCGCCGGCGAGATTGCCGTGCACGCAGGCCCGGTCATGGCAGCCCTGGACACTTTCGAACTGCGGATCACCGGCAAGGGCAGCCATGCCGCCATGCCCCATGAGGGGATCGACCCTATCACCCTCGCGGCGCAGATCCAGATGGCCTGGCAGACCATCATCAGCCGCGCCGTAAGCCCGACCGAACCGGCCGTGATCAGCATCACGCAGGTCATCGCGGGTGACACCCTCAACGTCATTCCCGAACAGGCCGTTCTGCGTGGAACGGTGCGGTGCTTTTCGTCGGCCACGCAGGACCTGCTTCAGTCCGAAATGACCCGCCGGGCAGAGATGATTGCCGATGCCTTTCACGCCCGGGCCAAGCTGACCTATGAAAGGCGTTATCCCGCTACATTGAACGATCCGAAGGCTGTGACCCTAGCAATGCGGGCCGCCGAAGCCACGGTCGGCCGTAGCTCCCTGCATATCGACAACGCACCCAGCATGGCGGCCGAGGATTTTTCCTTCATGTTGAACACGGTTCCGGGGGCCTATGTCTGGCTGGGCAATGGCAGCGCGGATGGCGGCTGCATCCTGCACAGCCCGACCTATCGCTTCAATGACGCCATATTGCCAACAGGCGTCCAGTATTTTGTTGAGGTCGTGCGCCAAGCCATGCAATCCAACGTAGTTTAGTAACCACCTATGGGACAGCCAGGGCGGTACTAAATTTGTGCCGATTCCCTCCTGGCTCTGAATCCTTGACAAGGTTTGACCGGAAAACTCACGGCAGCGGTCATGCGCTTCAGCCGCCGGTTCTCCTCGGCCATCGCCTTCATCTCACTGATGAGACTGGCGTCCATGCCGTCATGCTTCGCTCGCCATTTGTACAGCGTGGTGCTGCTCATCCCGTGCTCACGGCACAGCTCGGCGGCAGGCACACCGCCCTCCATTTGGCGCAGCACACCCATGATCTGGGCTTCTGTGAAACGTGTCTTCTTCATTGGAAGCTCCTCAGTCATCCTGCCGAGAAAATTCTACGTCCGCATCCCCCCTAAGATCGGGGAGGATTACCCGGGCGCTGTCGATTGGAGGACGGTCGTGACCTCGGAGGCCTCATGATCTCCGCAGGTGTTTGCGGACGCTATTTGTAGCTGAAAGACGGCTCTGAGATGTCGCCTTCGCCTGTCATCTCGGGCATTATCTGGCAGTCGATCCCGATGTCGACCACGCGCCCGCCTTTACGATCAACGCAAAAAACATCCAGCCTAGGCGATCCAAAACTGTGGCCTGGGGTTTCGGACGCAAGAATGCATTCGAAACCGACGTGATCGGCCCATTCCGGACCTTCGAGCGACCTGTGGGTGCCGCAGTGCGGCATCGCTGAAACGGTCGTCGATGACGTCGCGCTGCATCACTCGCTCTGTAAAGGTCAGCTATGCGGGACAAGGACGAAACCGCTCTCGCGGTATTGGCGCTTGTGGCGGGTTATGCGCGCTGAACTTGGCGCTGCGATTTTGTAGATGAGCACGCCTGTCAGACGATTGGGACCTTCTCAATCTGATGACAGGAGGTTTCGATGACGGACCGATATGTGCCTGCGCTGCGCCAACGCTTTCTCGAAGACATGCGGATCAAGGGGCTGCAGCCCAAGACGCAGACGATGTATCTGCGGGCGATGCGGGAGTTCACGCGGTATCTGGGCCATTCGCCTGATAGCGCGACACCGGAGGAGTTGCGGGCGTTTCAACTCGACATGAAGGAGCGCGGCGTGGGCGCGCCGACCTTCAATAATCGGCTGACGGTGTTGAGCTTTTTCTATGCCACGACCTGTCCGCGCCCGGAGATGAAGCGGCACATGCGGTATCAGCGGGCAGCCAAGAAGATACCTGTCGTGCTGAGCGCTGAGGAAGTGACGCGTATTCTCGAGGCCGCACCCGGGCCCGGGCTCCGCTACCGGGCGGCATTCAGCGTGGCCTATGGCGGCGGGCTACGTGCGAGCGAGGTGA
>NZ_JAGTUU010000001.1 GCF_018224955.1 Thetidibacter halocola | reverse complement strand
ACGATCAACATCCCACACTGCGCTCCCCGATGACCTCGGGAGCATCATGACCATCAGTGTAAGGGGGTCATTTTTGGGCGCCGATTACCCCGCTACGGGGTCAAAATTGCATGCCTGTTCACATTCCCTGGCTTCCCGTCGGGAATCCACCCTGGTCAGGCGGTGATTTCACAAGCCTCTGATCTGACTCAGCAATTTTGCGCGAGCTTCGCGGGGTGGCTTCCCGGTGGCTTCCCCGGTGAAAATGCCTGACGCTAGCGAAATGCTGCGCTGCGCCCCCCCGCATACGTTAGACGCCGGGGAGGAACCAGAGGAGGGGGAGCCCGATCAAAGTCAAATGGCTGAGAAGCTCAAAGTCGTACGGCAAAAAAACGCTGGGCCGAGGTCAAGGCCCAGCAAGAAGCTATTTGTCGGAACCCTCCAGGAAGAGATTGCAGCTCACGTGCGCAACCGCGAGCTCTTCGCCACAGGAGTGCGCATGGTGCGACAAGAAAGACCATTTGAGGGTGTGGTCTGAAGTATGGCCCTGCTGACTGCAGGGCAAATCTTCATCCATCTTTGCTCTCACGGATTTTACTAGTTGCGCGATGTTCTTATTCTTAACATATGAAAGAACAACGCCTCGCCCTTCTCTTCCAGTTGTATATCGGCTGAGGAGCTGTTCTAGCCCACTTATATGATAGCTTGGTCCACCATATATTTTGGCTTCGAAGAGTTTCTTTCTGACGGGTGTGCAGTAGTTCAAATGGACAGTGATGTCCACATGGCCATTCGAATGTGCTTCTTGACATACTGATACACCAGGAATTTTAAGCGATGCAGTAAATACACCTGACAGACCTACTTCGTTTAGGGTTGCGAAGTTCTTCTTATTCACTTCCAAATGCTCAACCGCCCCCTCGACGAAAGCGTCAAAGGCTTTGTCGAACTGATCATCTGTGCTGGCACAAATGAGGTCAACGAAGTCTGGTGACTTCTTCATTAGCAATTCTGCAAAGGCGAGAACTGAGTTAGGGTTTACAGTCACTGCACAAGCCCTTCCCTTAACTCCCACCGTATTTCGATGCTATTTGCCCAGTTTCGCCATTCAGATTCAGTAACCCTGCCTTGTTTCCAAGCGGCCATCATTTTAAATAGATCGGCTAGGTCTGCAGTGCTGGTCGGTGCGGAAACCGGAAATAGTTTCATGCGCAAGAGTGGGCGATCATAGTCTGTCAATGCCGAAACAACAGACAGCCCTTGAATTCCTTCGCATGATGCGGCTTTTGCAGCAGATTCAATATGCTCTAGCTGAAAGAAATCTCTGTGCTCGTGCCGCGCCCTTTCAAACAGTATTCGGCCTATCTCAACCATGTTTGGCATGTCACCAAAGTGCTGGAGCAGGGTTCCATTGAGCTCGTTCGAAAGCTGATCATCGTTGAACAGTGGCAAGTTGGCACTCTGCTGTTCCAAATCCCACTTCTGACTTGTCAGACCATTGATGGCCAGTCCGACTTTGCCTGGGTCATCCACCAATATGTAGTGCCACGTCCCGTGTCCGCCTGTATGGTTTACAGCTTCGACCCAGCGCTCAGCTGCCTTTGCTTTTGCGTCAGCGTCGTCATTCACTCGACCTTTGATCTCGATGATCACATTCAGATCTTTGTCGGTGACAACGATGAAGTCAGGAACATATCGTGAGACAACGCCTCGATGTCGGTAAGGAACAGTGAAGCCGAGCCTGTCGTTCTTGACCCAACGCCTTACCCCAGGATGGCTGTCGAGCAGGAATGCGGCGCTTTGTTCCCACTTTTCAGTATCGGCCACCATTGCGTTGAGGTGGCACAGGTTGACCGGGTAGATTGGCTTGGTCGTATGAAAATCGACGTTCAAAGTGCTCCCACGCCCGGCAGCGCCTGTGGGGATCACCGCGACCTCGCGCTCTCCCGTTCTCGAACCTTTCTTGATCGCTTCAAGCAGAGAGCTGATCGCGGCCTGCATGTACTCGCCTACCAGCAGCAAGTCCCTCGGAAGACTATCGCCCTTGAGATCAAGCTTCTCGTCGAGGAACCGCTTTGATGCGAACGCAACCTTCGGAAACAGTTGTTGAACCGGGACAGCTTCTGCGCCGTTGTCCGCTTGCCAACGGGCGCAGACCTCCCGAGCCAACCTAAATGCGACTTGTTGATCGCGGAATCGCGCTCGCCAGTCTTTTAAGGACAAGACAGGTCGTTCGCCCGGCCCGAAAACTGCCAGTGAGCCATCCGGTGAAGTCAGCGGCGTGAGTTCGACCGTCTGCGGAACCTTCATCGGGTCAATCGTGACCTTGGATACCTTGGACCAGTCGAGGTGAACGTCGAACTGCCCCGTTTGATGGTAGCCAGACACAATCGGGAATGTGATTTCGTAGTCTACTTTCTCTGGGACGGAAAAAATGTGGTTTGGGTCAGGCTGAGGCGGCTGCGGCCCAGCCGGTTTGACTTTGAAAGGTATCAGTTCGAACGGAACCCCAAAGACCTTTGCGGTCTCCTCTGCAAACATCTGTGTTTCTTCATTCAACGCGTAGCTCTTGCGGCGCAGTGCTCTGCCGACGACCTGCTCGCACAGGAGCTGAGACCCAAATGGCCGAAGGCCAACAATGTGCGTGACAGTGTTCGCGTCCCACCCTTCCGCCAGCATAGCGACAGAAACGATACACCGCACATCGCGACCGGGCGGAATGCGCTCATCGATCCACTTCAGTGAACCGTCGTTGTCGTCGCTTGCGACCTTGTCATTGTGCTTGCGGACTAGTTCTGACCAATCTTCAGGGATCCTGCCTCCTGGCCAAGTCGGTTTGCCTACGGTGTCGAGGATGAACCGAAGGCGTTTTGTCTCGTCCTTTGAGCCGCCGTCCTCGATATCCTCCATCACCTTCGAGTCGATGCGAACCGTGACTTCCTGTCCTGGCGCGTTCCTGAACCAGCTTGGCGCGACGCCGTAGCTATCATTGCCGTTCGCCATCCAACCGTGGACCTCTTTGGCGACTGCTGTGTCGCGGCAGACCACGATGAACACGGGCGGCACCGGGTGCTTCTGCTGCTGCTTGGACTGCTGCTCCCACTCCGAAAACCGCTGGTACCATTCTTGAGCCAGCAGATTGATCGGTGCCGACGCATAGTTCATCACGATTTCAGGCGTGATGTTGGTGCCTAGTCCATCTTCCTTGGCTTTGGCCTGCACCCACCGCCAGATGTTGAAATACGCCGCTTCTTCCGCCCCCGATACATCTCGAGCGGGCAGCTGCGGGATCTTCACTAGGCCCGATTCGATGGCGTCGAGCAGGCTGAAGTCGGATACGATCCAAGGGAACGGCTTCCCGACCTCGTTGCCCGACCCCTGGATGTAGAAGGGCGTTGCAGACAGATCGACGCACAGGTTGATCCCGCGCCTGCGGCCACCACCAGCCAGCTTATTGATCCTGTCCAGCGCCTCAACCCAGATTGTCGCTTCCCGGGCGTTCTTTCTGGCGAGATCCTTGTCCTCGTCGAGGCTTTCCTCGCTAGCCGCATCACCTCGGCGATAAGCGTGGTGGGCCTCATCGTTGAAGATCAACCAATGCGGGCTCCGCCCTTTGCCGCTGCCCAGCTCTCGCCGGATGCGCTTGAACCATGCCGGATCAGACTCGAAGTACTTCGTCTCCACGCTCTCGTTGGCCTTGCCAGCGTTTTTGACGACCTCGACCGGTTCGCCGGTTTTCACGACCTTGGCGCTATCGCCGTTGACGGTGTTGGTCTCCTTCTTCGCCAGACGATGCCAGTTCGCGATCATCACCTCGCCGCGGCGCAGCTCTTCCATGCGGTGTGGCGGGACGAGCTGCCTCGTCCGATAGAGACTGATATCGCCCAGCGCTGGATCCAGTTCCTGCAACCGCTCGCGGATCGTGACGTTCGGACAGACGATCAGAACCGTGTCCGAAAACCGGTCGTCTCGTGGTGAAGCGACGCGATTCAGGATCGACCAGGCGGCCAGCATGCCCATTACTGTCGTCTTGCCGCTGCCTGTCGCCATCTTGCAGGCGTAGCGGATGAAGGCGCGGATGCCTGCCGCCTTTGCCTCCAGTCCAGGCTCGTCGCGGGGGATTTCGGGAACGCCTTTGCGGTAGGCGTCCTTTGCCTCAACGAGAAAAATTATCGTTTCAGCCGCTTCGATTTGCGCAAAGAACAGCCGCTGCATGCGCTGATCACCGCGCCAAAGCTCCAGAAGTTCCCTTGTCACAGGCGACGCACCGTCATAGGCCACGCCACCGCTGTGGATGCCCGCCCGCCAATCTTTCACGCGGCCGCGGATCGCGTTGACGATCTCGAGCTCGACCTCCTCGCCTGCTTGGCTTTCAAACAGTTCGGCTTGATTGCGGTCGCGGCGGCCCCGGCCGGAGTGTTCCGGCACGCGGTAGAAATAGCTCGCGCGCCGACGGCCCTCTGCCTTGTAAGGGGGCTTGGCCTTCTCGACTTTCCAGTGAACCTGTGGCTCGCGAAACGGCGAGTTGATGATGACCGGCTGATCCTCGGGGATCGGTTGCGGTGCGTCTTGTTCTGCGGCGACGGACATCAGACGGCATCCTCTTCGCTGCGGGTCGCCATCAGCTCGTTGCCGCGCTCGTCGATCACCTTCACCGCGATCCGCTTCTTGTCACCCAGCGCGAAGGGCTCGCTGACCGTCCCAGCCAGATGCGACCAGACGCTGTCCTCGAACTGGCCCTTCAGCGACTTCTGCAGGTTGTCCCAGGCGCTGGTCTTCGGGAAGAACACCTGGCTGGCATAGAACGCCATGCCGTTGTGATTGGTGTCGAGCATCCAGCAGGGCAGGTTTTCGGCGTCGATGTGATCCGTGTCCATCAGATGCGGCATGAAGATGTCGAGCCCGCGCAGCTCCACGCGATAGAGCGGCGTGCCATCGGCGCGCTGCCCTGCTTTCTTCAGTTTCACATCCGGCAGGCCGGTGATCGAGAAGATTTCGCTGTTCTTTGACGTCTTCAGCAGGTCCGACATAACCACATCTGGCGTCACCGCGATATAGGCCGTGGGGATCTTCATCTTTTCCAGAAGCTCACGAGCCTTGGCCTGGATCGCAAAGCCGAACAGGAACAGCTGGCCAAAGCCCTGTTGCATGGCCTCCATCGCGGCATTGAACACGTAGTCCGAGCCGATAGCGCCGTCCTCGGGGCCGAAGGCGATGGCGATGGTCTTTTCGCTGCCGTTCTTCGCCACGGCCTCGGCATGCAGGTATTCGCGGTCGGCCAGCGGACGGACGTTCTCGAGCTGCAGCGTCTCGTTGCCCGGCAGGCTGAGCGACTTGCTCTGCCGCAGCACTTCGATCATCCGGTCGAGATAAGAGCGCGGGCTGGAGGACTGCGGCTGCGTCGAGGCGCCCTCGGCATCCTCCTCCATGCTCATCGCGGCCTGGATCGTGGCCTCGACGGTGAAGGGGCCGCAGACCCGCGTTATCTTGTCGTTTACTTCAGCTTGCTCGACGAGGACCTCCATCTTGGGGTCTTCGTCGTTCGCAATCGACTTGAGGGTAATGCGCGGGACCAGGCCGCCAACTTCTTCGCCCTTCTTGTTGCGCTTGCGCTCGTAGACGAACCCACCGGCAGGTCCCTTCGAAGGCTCCTTGAGCCGGTACCATGGGAATGCGCGCGTCAGGAGGCGTTGTCGAGCTAGGGCGATTGGAACGCGTGAGGTATCCACGGTAATCCACCGACGACCCCATTCTTCGGACACCACCGCCGTGGTGCCAGAGCCACAGGTGATATCCATGACGATATCACCTGGTTCGGTCGTCATGTGTATGCAGCGTTCGATAACCTTTGTGCTTGTCTGGACAACGTAAGACTTCTTTTCGGTGAAGCTCCCCGTAATCGTATCGGTCCAGATGTTCCCGATTTGCTCAAAAGGAAAGTCATCTGAGAAACGCCGATACTGAATGCTGTTCTTCGCGACATGGATACGGCCCGCCTTGGCTAGCTTTTCCATCCCGTCGGGATAATTTGCCTTCCAATGCGAATTTGCGCCTGGCTTGTAAGTCTTCCCCTCATGTTCAAAAGGCTGAGGTTCCGAAGCCGCGCCCTGTGACTGCAGGTCACCCGGCTTATAAAGCCTAACATCGGGCGGGAGATCGACCTCGCCGCGTTCCTCAGCCTTTGTCACTCCTCGATAAGTGCCATCAGGAAAAAGGACCCAGCGTGCGTTGCCTTTTCCGGGTTCGACTGGTTGGGGTCTGAACACCTTGTTGTATTTCACAAGCTTCGGGTCGCGTGTGTACCACAGCAAGTAGTCGCCGACTGTCGGCATTGTGGAGGAGTCAAATCCTGATGTCGTCTGGAAGCTGATCTGTGAAACGAAACCACCCGGGAAAACTTCATCAAGTACTTCACGAACATGATGAACGTTGTCGTCCGACATCTGAACAAAAATTGACCCGGACGGTGTGAGCATTTCACGCGCAAGTTTCAGCCGGTCACGCAGATACGAGAGGTAAGAATGCAGCCCTAATTCCCAAGTGTCCCGATAGGCTTTCACCATCTCGGGTTCACGGCTCATCTGATCGTCATTTCCGTGCTTGTCCTTGACTGCGAGGCTCCGGACGAAGGGCTGGAAGTTAGAGCCGAACTTCACGCCATAGGGTGGGTCGAAATAGATCATCTGCACCTGGCCGCCCATCCCCTCGTATTCGAGAAGCGAGTTCATCACCTGCAGCGAGTCGCCAAGGATCAGGCGGTTGGTCCAGGGG
The DNA here is from genome assembly GCF_018224955.1 of Thetidibacter halocola. Taxonomy (GTDB): domain Bacteria; phylum Pseudomonadota; class Alphaproteobacteria; order Rhodobacterales; family Rhodobacteraceae; genus Thetidibacter; species Thetidibacter halocola. The sequence continues at coordinate 949,162 of NZ_JAGTUU010000001.1, read as the reverse complement.
CCCTTGTGCTCGTAGGCGTCCAGCCGGTCGGCGATGTCGAGGTCCAGATCGCCAAACAGGTCGAGCGTCTGGCCGCGCGCCTTATGCGACTTCAGCGTCTCGAGGATCGCCTGAGTCGAATGCCGCTCGTGCACGAACAGGGGCAGCGTCGGCACGGCGATCTGCTGCCGCTCGGCCTTGCCCGCCCAGTTCAGGAAGGGCTTGGTCAGGCTGCGCAGCCGCGCCGCGCATTGCCAGAGCGAGGTGAAAGGCTCATCCGTGCCCTGCCAGACCTGCGGCTCGGCAAAGACCGTGGCCTCTCCCTTCTCCGCCGCCTCGGCCACCAAGTTGAGCAGCCATTCCGCAAACGGCCGCTCGCCATTCTCATCCCATGCTAGTTCCGGCGCGAGGCTGGAGTCGTAGCGATAGGTCTTCGGCGGCTTGCGATGCGAGAACTGCGCCTCGACGCCCACATCCGGCCGCAGCACGGCCTCGTCGGCATGCGCATAGGCGGCTGACCCGGCCGCCGATGCGATGGGCGCGGCTTTGGGCTTGGCGGACTGCTGTGCCTTGGGCGCGTCACCATGCGTCCTTGCGACCGAGCGACCCTGGCCGCGCCCTTTGGCAAGCAAGCCTTCGGCGATCAACTGGTCACGCACCTCGTGATAGTCCTCGTCCGTCAGATTCGGCATGTCTTCGCGGAGCCGTGCGATAATGGCGCGATTGCCGATGGTGGAGCCGTCTTCGGGAATAAGGGAAAGGATGAGATCACGCAGGGATTCGGACATAGGGTACCTTCGGGGACATCGGCTTTTGCGGCCAAGCTAAGTAGTTTTCAGGCGAAATGCAGCCCAAAGTTGATGAATGCGGATTGAGGCTGACCGTCTTTGACAGGGTCATGTGACGTGCCACACCTCGCCACTGTCCAGCTGCTTAACGAAATCCACCGCGGCGCCGTTCCAGTGATAGGCAAAATGCGCGCCCTGCGTGGGGATCGGGATCACGTCGGGCCAGAAGACAGCGATACACTGGCCGTTGGGATAACGGATGCTGGGCCAGGTGATGCCGTTTGACCCGGCCGCGCGCCGCTCGGCGCCGAAGACCTGCGAGGGGCCGTAGTCGTCTGGGTGCAGAAGATCGGCGTTGCCGGCCACATCGTCGAGATCTGCATCGATGGACCCAGTCAGTTCGCGGAACTGCGACGTCCAGCCGGGCGCCTCATTGGTTGCGCGCATAAACCGAGCGTGGTGGTGGATGGTTTCTGCAATTGCTACCTCGGTGCTGTCGCCTGCGTAGTACAGGCCAAAGCTGCCGTCCGAGAACCGCCCAGGCCGAAGGGGCGAGCAATGGACGAACGGTGCCATGACCCAACTTGCGCCGGGTCCAGTCACGCGGCGCGCGACCGGTACCTTGGACAGATCACCGATACTGTCCCGGATGCGGGGATTGAACTTGGCTTCGGCTGAGGCCAACGCTTCCCAATCTGCAGGATCGGCTATGTCCTCGAAGAGGTCGATAGGCGGGTGGATGGAGCGGATGATGCGGACAGTGCGTGGCCATGTCACGCGGCGGACAGGTGCATTCACCAGGCACCCCGTTCTGCATCAAGATAGCTGCGCAGATCGATCAGGTCCGTAATCTCACCCCGCATCATGACGTCCAGCGCGCTGCGCCCTCCGAAAGCCACGCTGGGCTTGCGGATCCACGCGTAGCCGCGGGCTGGTTCGGTGAAGAGGTAGCGCAGCGCTTTGTGGATGCCCATCAGGATCGCCATCCGGGCTCGCAGATCGCGGTCGATGCGGCCGATGTCACCGGTCTTCCAGCGTGCCCATGTGCGCTGGGCCATGTCGCCGAGCAATACGCGAGCTTCTACATCCGTTAGATCCCAAGCGCGGAATAAGTTGACTGTTGCGCGCGCTAGTGCCGCCGCCTCGTCATCCGTGATGACAGGTAGATCCGGGCGTGCTGTGATTGATTGGACCGTAGCGAACTGCATGGCTGATCTCCTTTGGCATTAATATAGAATAATAATGCCAAATGGCAATGGCAATCTATTACCCAAGTGCGTGCGCCCGCTTCCAAGGTTTTGGTATCGGCATCGCCGCCGTCACCACGACCGCGCGCAGCAGGCCTCCTTCGATCAGCCCATCCCGGATCCAGCCCAGCGCCTGCCACCAATCCTCGTAGGCGCGGCGTGCGGCTTCGATCTGATGCGGATGCGGGACGTAGGTGACCGGGCAGGCCAGAACCTCGACCGTGCGCCACCTCCCGCGGACAAGGATGCTTTCGGTCCCGACGACGATGGTGGTCGCCCGTTCGCCATGTTGATTGCGCTTTACCTCGAGCGGGACGCAGTGCGGGACGGCCCCGGGCATCCAGTCGGGGGTCAGCCCGGCGCGGGCCAGTTCGGCGACGCGGATTGCCATGCGCCTTCCGCCTAGGTTCTCGGGAATCCCGGCGACAGTGGCGGCGATCACCTCGGCGTCCTCGTGGGTATAGCTGCCGATCTTGTGCTGGCCACCGTCGACCTTGCAGCCTAGCGCGGCGCGTTGCAGCAGGACGTATTCGAGGCCGAAGCCGAACCCTTCGTCGGTCGCGTCCTGCGGCGTCGGAAGATCCAGCTGGGCCTTCTCGACCCGGAACGCCCATTCCAGCGCCGCCTGAACGCCCAGCGCGCGTTTCACCGTCGTGCCGCCGGCGCGGGTGATGTGTCGAGGCAGGCTCATCGCACGCCTCTCAGTCGGAGCCGCTCGACCGTGACCAGGCCCCGGCCCAGCATGGCATCGCGCATGGTGTTGCTGATCGTGTTTGGTGGCAGGAACCGGTCGGAGTTCACCAACTCGGCGTAGAAAGCGGCGAGCTCGTCTTCGCTGTGCCGCGGGCCGTCAGCGCGCTTCCGGCGACGGGTTTCGCCATGCGCCGCCTTTGCCGCGTCGGTCTGCATCCGGCGCTGGGCGGCCCGCTGCATGGCGCGGTCCAGCGCTTTTGGCCCATCGGGCGGTTCGGGGTGGTCCTGACGGGTCGCCTTCGCCACCGCGACGATCTCGGCCTCGGTCAGCCCCAGCTCGTCCCGCCAGCGCTGGACGTGCAGCTGGGGTGGCCAGCCTTGCCACCAGCCGGGCAAGGCGGCGGGATCGAGGCCCAGCGCCTGGAGCAGCTCCCCGAAAAACCGATCAGAGATCGCCGTGCGCGTCTGCGCGCCCTCCTCCTCCTTTACTGGTTTACTTAGAGGTTCTCTTACAAGGTTAGTGTCCGGATTTCGGACACGGCTTTCGCGATTTTCCGGACACGGCTCGGGCGCAAAATCGGACACGGCTCCGGCCTCGATCCCGTGTCCGAATTCCGGACACGGCAGCGCGTCGATGTCTGCGTCGAGGGGCATGCAACCGGCATCGTCGACGATGTCCATACGCGTCTCGTCGCCGTGTCCGGTATTCGGACACGGAACCACATCCAAAGGTGTGAAGCCCGGCTCAAAGCCCAGGATGTAGCGGGTCGGCAGCTGGCGCCTGGTCACCGGATCGATCCACGGCACGCGCCGCAGCAGGCCTGCGGCCTCCAGCTGGCCGAGATGCGTGTTGAGCGTGGAACGGCTGATCTCGCAATCATGCGCCAGCCGCTCCTGGGAGGGGAAACAGCCATAGTCCGGGTTGAACCGATCGCAGAGATGCCAGAGCACGATTTTCGTCGTGGGCTTCAACCCGCGCTGCTTGATGGCCCAGTTGGTCGCCTCGTGGCTCATGGCGCAGGTCTCCGCAGGGCCGGGGCAATGCGGGTGGTGAAACCGTGCTCCGCGAGCGCGCCCAGCGCGTCGTTGAGGCTGCGGACGAGCGCCCAGCCGAAGCCCTGTGCGAGAACTGCATCGCGGAACGCCTGCTGCTGGGGGCGCAGCCGGCCCTTCGGTGCCTTCAGCTCGAGGAACAGGATGCGGCCTTCGCACAGGATCATCAGATCGGCGAAGCCGGCATGAACGCCCATGCCGACGAGGATCGCCTGACGCTTTGCCCCGCGCGGCCCGCCCTCGGTCACCTCGTTGGCGCAGTGATGGATGATCGCGGTGCGGGGCAGGGCAGGGCTACGCGCAGGGCCTGGACGACCGAACGCTGCAGATCGGCCTCGGGTGTGCCGCGCCGCGTCATCGTGCGCTCCTCGCCTGGTCCTCGCGCTGGGCGCGGAGTACCGGCCGGCGCGCATCGATCACCACGAGGAGACGCTGCGCCTCTTCGCGCTCGGTAAGCGTCTCGCCATGGGCGGACAGGACGGCACAGGCGAGCCTGATGAGGTGATCGCTGTGATGTGCGGCATCCGCGATGACGGCGCGCGCCTCGGCGACACGATCGGCGGGCCACGCGGATGTACGGTCAAATCGCGACATCACCGGCGTCCCCCGGAACGGCGGCGGCGCGGTGCGGCCTGCTCCTGCTCTTCGAGCCATTCCTCGACAGCGGCGCGGCGATAGAAGACCTTGCGGCCGGCACGCACGCACGGCGGTCCTGTGCGCTGAGCCTCCCAGCGGCGCAGGGTGTCGACCGACAGGCCGAGCTCCAGGGCGAGGTCAAGGCGGCTGATCCAGCCGACCAGCAAGGTGCGGGGTTTGTCTTTCGGTTCTGGCATCGATCCGGGATGCGGCATCGGGGTCTCCCTGGTCCTGGCCCCGAAATCAGGGGCGTGTTGCAGAACCAGTGAGCGCAGAGCCGACAGGGTGGCGGCGAGGCAGAGGGTGTCGGATGCAACAAGGACTGAGTTCATGCCGGAACGCATCAAACTGACCGAGAAAGTGCTCCGCGACGCCCAGCCTGTACCGGGGCGGGATTACCAGATATTCGACGCCGACGTGCGCGGCTTTGCGGTCTGCATCTACCGCGGCGGCGGGCGCGCCTTCACGCTGGATTATCGCCATGCCGGCCGGCAGCGCCGGATGACCTTCGGACGCTGGCCAGAATGGTCGGTATCGGCGGCACGGGAGCGGGCGAAGGAATTGCGGCGGGAGATCGATGCGGGGTCTGATCCTCTCGCCCAGCGCGAGGCGAAACGGGAGGCGCCCCGCGTGACCGATCTGATCGAACGCTATTGTGCCGAGCATCTGCCGAAGCTGTCAGAACGCAGCGCGGCCGATCAGCGGTCGGCGCTGGCCAAACTGGTCGCGCCGGTCTGGGGCCGCAAGCTCGTGACGGAAATCACGCCCACCGATGTGGACAAGCTCCTGACGAAGATTGCCGAAGGCAGGGCGCGGCCGCACAAGGAAAAGCCGAACAACCGTGCGCGGAAACTGCAGGGGGCGAAGCCGACCCCGGTGCGCGCCAACAGGATCGGTGAGGTGTTGCGGAAGATGTTCACGCTGGCCGTCCAGTGGGGCTGGCGCGAGGACAATCCCGCCCAGCGCTTCCACCGCCGCACCGAGACACCGCGCGAGAGGTTTTTGTCGAAGGAGGAAATCGCCCGCCTCGCCGCAGCACTCGACGCCGCGGAAGATCGGCGGGCGGCAGACATCATTCGCCTGTGCATGCTGACCGGCGCACGGCTGGCCGGGTTTGCGCGACTCGGTCACCCATCAACGTCGGCCTGTCCCGCCCCGGTCAGGAATACCGGCCGAATGAACGGAGCGTTGGCTTTTCGCGGAAGATCAATTTGCATGGGCAAATCGCGGAGGGAACGGGACTAGGGCCCAACGTTCTCTGGCCATTAAATCACTGATATAAATCAGTTTAGTTCAGGCGGCGCAATCCATTCCCAATTTGGCGCCATCAGGCAAGCGCGATGTCCGCGCCGCTTTTGGGGGCCAGCAAGCGAGCCGTCTTGAACCGAAGCACTTTCGACTCTCACGAGCACCTCCATCGACAACAAATCGACGTTTGTTCCAAGAAAGGTGCCTGCCACCGGGGTGACTTGTGCGATGTTTCGGGCTACGGCGAGCGGTATCAGGTTCCGGGATCCGACGCTACGGTTCGTGGGATCGAAAGCAATCCAGCCGGCACCGGGCACAAAAATCTCGACCCAGGCATGGGTGGACCCGGAACCTGCAGACCCAAGGAGGCTTTCCTCCGGATCGGACAGATAACCGGACACGATGCGGGAACCGAGTCCAAGCGTTCGCGCAGCTTCGGCGAGCAGGACCGCGAAATCACGGCAAGAGCCCCATCGCCGGTCTAGCGTCTCGATCGGTGACTGGGTGCCTTCAGTGTCTCGGCTCTGGTAGGAAATCTGGGTGAACACGCCATTGCTGACATCCTTCAGCAAAGTCAACGTATCGGTCGGGCGCGCCATGACGAATCCCTCGACCCATCGTGCAAGGCGACCGTCTGGGTCGCTGTATTGCGGTACCGTCAACGCCCCCAGATCCATCCATTCGTCGGCGGCGTAGACAAAGGGGTACTGGGCGGCCGAGGCAGCGATGGCAAAGACTGGCCAGTCTGGCGCGGTGAGCTCCACCGTGGCACGGCTCTCGATCACCAGATGATCTGTCGGGCCGTCAAAGACGGCGGTGGCGACGGAGTTGCCGGCCACGTCATGCGACCAAGTCACCGTCGCCATCGGAGAAATGGAGAGGGTATGCGCCAGTAGTCGCAGTTCCCTGGTTTCTCGGGGACGTAGCATCAACCGATGGGGCCCAAGAGGGACCTTGTTGCGGTATCTGTAGGTCGTGGTGTGAACGATGTCGAGGCAGGCCAAAGTGATGTTCCAGTTCGATTTGAAGAAGACGGCGCGCGGCTGTGGGGATCAGCGGTGGCGCGATGCGCCCGGGCTGACGGACACGGCGTTCCGCCAGGCATTCAACCCCTTGCAGCGTCGGCAAATCCGTTCTCCGAAACCTTCGCTCCAGAACGAGGTTTCGCATCGCAGGCATCGGCGTTCTTGCGCTACATCGCCCAAGGCCCTTGCGGTCTCGATGTCCGGCGCTGCACTTTCGGCGATGGCCTTGTCCGCCATCACGTTTTTCCCGCTGCCGGACCGGTGCGCAAGGGCGGCGGCGCGTCCGGTCGCGAAGGCATGCCTTCGCTTTCGGCGGTCCGGATCGACTCTTCGTCCCGCGCTCCTCGGGCGGTCGTCTTCGAAGACGGCGCAGCCAGGTTCGGATCAGGCGTCCCGGACCCGGAATAGAGATGTCGCAGGTGCGCCTCGGTGACCCCGTCGGCCTGCATCACGAGCTGTACCATCGGATCAGCCAGCATTTCTTCAAGGAAGAAGTCGGACAACGCCTTGCCCGTGAGCTTGTCCCTGGCGCGTGCTTGGTCCAGGTCGGCAAGAGAAAGGGTGAGCGTCCTCGCAAGGCCAGGATGCGATGCCCTGGGATGAAGCTTTACCAGAACCGAGGCTTTCCAGGCTGCGGGATCCTGTCGATCCGGGGGTGAAGCCACCTCCGTTTCGATCTCGTACTCACCCGCCGGGAGCGTCTCGGCAAAGCCCGGTACGGTGAACGACCGGGAAAAAACCGCGACGGTCTTGCTCGTCAGATCTTCCATTGGCGTGATCCTTTCCCTTGTTGCTGTGGGTGGTCCGCGCCCCTCATCGGAATGAGGGGCATAACCTTTGCACGTCTCAAGATGTCTTGGATTTCGCGGGTGCTTCCTTACAGGCGGCCTTTGGCTCGGTCTCCTTGGCAGACGTCTTCGGGGTCTCCGCAGGCTTCGGCTTCATTGCAGCCGCAGCCCTGGCGGTCAGGTCCTTGAAGGACATGTCATCGATCCTTTGATTGGTCGACGCCAACTCCTCGTCCATGTCGGACCGGGATATCTGGCATCGGTGCTATCTATATGGGGATTGGCGACCCGATTTACGATGGTGCATCGAAAAGGTCGCCAAAGTCAGTCAGGCCATTTCATCCGTCCAGACCATGAATTCCGTCAAAGTGTTCTGGCCGAAGGTCTGGGTCAGAGGGACATCGGCAGCATCGCGACCGCGCGCGATCAGGATTCTCGCAAACCTCGGCTTGTTGTTCCGCGGGTCGAACATGTGCCATTCTCCAGCGAGAAAGACCTCCATCCAAGCGGCGAAGTCCCCAGGCGGATGAGGCAGAGGTTCACCGATGTCGCTCAGATATCCGGTGCAATAGCGGGCCGGAATGTTCATGCAACGACACAGCGCGATGGCGAGATGGGGAAAATCACGGCAGACGCCCTGTCGCTCTGCCATTGTCTGCGATGCGGTGCGCGTCGCTTTCGCCTGCATATAGTCGAAGAGGATATGCCCGTGCACGAAATCGCAGATTGCCTGAACGCGAGACCATCCGGGTTCGGTGGCCTCGAAAAGCCGCCACGCCTCCTCCGAAAGAAGATCGGTATCGCAGTAACGACTGCCGAGAAGATAGACCAGGGTTTCGAAGGGCAGGTCCTGAACGGCGTGCTGCGCGGCCTCGGTCGCTGTCGGATCGGGCAGTCCGGTGTCGCGGAAGATCCCGTCGGTGGACAGGGTGAAGTCCCCCGCCGGGGCCACCATCCGCGTACACCAGTTGCCGAAGCCGTCCCGGTAGCTTTCGAGCGGCACGCTCGGCTGCGTCACGAGATAATCGGCTCGCTCCAGATCGCCGAACCGCGAGTAGTGGACGTTCAGCAGCGCGATCAGCGGCGTCGGTTGCGGGAAGCTGTAGCGCAGACGGCAGCCGATGCTGACGCGCATGCCGGACACACGGCCGCGCCCGGTCATGTCATGATCATCTTGCAAGGATGCGCGTTCCGAGGCATCGGGCCGGTGCCATCCTGCGCAAGGACGGGGAAGGCCACGAACGCTATCACTCCAGCCACAATGGCCAGCCTCGAGATCGACCTTTCCCGAGGAAGCCTCATCGCGGCTTTCTCCTTGGCGGACCAGAGCCCGCCGGTCGGCGCGTGAGGCCTGGACAGCCCAAGCCTGAGGGTTCCGGTCAGCCGTCGAGCGGGCGGTGGCGAGGAGCCCCTGGAATTCGATCTCGTTGGCATGCCTTCGTTCTCGGCCACCTGGATCGCGAAGTCCGGCAGGACTGTCGGGTGGGTGCTACCGGTCATCCCAGGGACAACTTGTGCAAGGCCGCAGCTGCAAGAGCATGTTCCTTCTGGTGGTAGTCGCCGCGGAACTCGCCATCGACCTGCACCTCCCAGATGCCGTTTCTTTCGCGCACCTGAACCCCACCGCGCTGCGGTGGCCGGTTCATGGAAGAGTCCTTTTCGTCTTTGCTTCTAGGCGGCAACGGCTGATGGTCGGACACGTCCGGCTCCTTTGCTTCGGGCGCGCGCGCTTCTGCGAGGAGCATCACGGCGCGAATGAATTCTTCCGCGTAATCGTCTGTTTCGCGGTGGTCGTGTTCGCGCCGGGTCCGTCTCATCGGCTCCACGAACCGTTCCCGCAGATGGTCGACGAAACGCGGCTCGGTACGGGCCATGTAGGCGATCAGGGCCTGCAGGATCCGTTCATGGGCCAGCACGCGCCGTTCGAGATCGGTCGTCTCTACTGCCGTCTCGGTAAGGTACTCATCTGATGTCATGGCTAATCATCCTTTGCGCTGCGCGTCGCGACGCTGGATGTCGTGCGTTCGAGCGCGGGCAGGCAGGCCATCGCTTCATCGCGATCCAACTCTTGCCATCCACCTATCAGCGAGGCGGACATTGGGTGCTGACGCAGGTTAGGGGCACGGAAATTAAGTGGGTGTGTCTTGCTCAGAAGCGGAAAGAAACCGGCCTCGGCTGTCCAAGTGTCATCAGGACATGTTGACAAAGGGCGCACCCATCGGGTGTTCGACGTGACGCCTTCTGACGTCGCCCTCCCATAAGTTCTTGCTGCGTCTGCCTTGGTGGCGGGGTGAACCGCGACCGACAAAATGGCCCAGAAGACAAACCCAGATCAGCCTTGAAGGAGGCGTTCCCGGCTATTGGGATGATCGGGTGAGGTTTCGTTTCCAGTCTTCGCCTGGTGCCTGGACGCATGGACACGCTGCATCCGGACCAGAGGCAGTACCAGGCCCACCAAGATGACCACAGGGTTTTCAGACAGTCGCAACATTCAAGGATGGCCGAGATGATGACTTCCAAATCGCGCAAGACAACCACGGCAATTCTCGCGGTGTTGTCGCTGATGCAACCGTTGCCGGCTTCGACGCAGATCGTTACGGACGCCAAAGATAACGAAAACGGAGCGATGTCGGACCGGAAAGAGCGCCGCGACCGTGTCGAGGCCGGTTCGTTCGAAGAGATTTGCGCCGAGGCAATAGTTGCAGATCCGCGCGCCTGCGAAACCCTGATCCGCGACCTTCAGGCAAAGGCCGAAGTCGAAGCCCGAGCAGCGACCGACAAAGCCGGACAGGCCGCGATCGAAGCCGAGGCTGCGGGAAAACTGGCGGATGAGGCCAAGGGCGCTGAAAAAGGTGAGGCCAAGGCAGAGGCAGCGAGGCTTGCCCGCGAGGCGGATGTCGCCGCAGGCCAGGCCAAGGTGGCGACTGAAACCGCCGAAATGCTGGCGGCCCAGGCACAAGCGGCTGCACAGGCCGCAGAATCTGCCGCGGCTGCCGCCGCCGCCGAGCAGGCGCGGTTTGATGCCGAAGCCGAGGCCGCCACGGCTGCCGCTGCACAAGCCGCGGATGACGAGGCGCAAGCACGGGCCGAAGCTGCCGCACATGCGCAGGCCGAGGTGAATGCCAAGGCCGCGGCTGACGCGGATGAGCAAGCCCGGTCCGAGGCCAAGGCAAAGGACATGGCGGACGCCAAGGCCGCCACGGAAGCAGAAGCCCTTGCTGTCGACCAACAAACCGTTGAGGACACCTCCGACGCAGCGTCTGAACAACCCGCTCCTGCCGCAAGCGCGGACGATTGCCCGGCCCAGGTCATCGATTCGGACGGAACAATCCGTTGCGTCGATGCGCTGACGTCCGATGCTATTGCGGCGATTGCGGCCGGGTCCGACGCCGGGACCGAGGCAAAGGCCGAGGTGATCACCGAGACCGTCACGGAGAGCACGCACCGCTCCAGCAGCGAGGAATTCGACCACAGCAGTCCGGTTGAGGAAACAGCGGGCGAAGAGACAGGCGCCACCACGTCTGGCGATGCGGCCACGGCGCAACCCGACACCGGTCTGAGCGATCTTGAAAAGGCGGGCCTGATCTTCCTGGGCGCTGTTGCGGTCGGGGCGATCCTGTCCAACGGTCAGCGGGTGGAAACGAACACCGGCGATCGGGTGATCGTGAAGGAGGACGATGGGTCCTTCCGGGTTCTGAAGGATGACGATGCGCTGCTTCGCCAGCCGGGATCGGAGGTGCGCACGGAACGTTTCAACGATGGGTCGACCCGCACCATGGTGACGCGTGCCGATGGCACCCGGATCGTCACGATCCGCGATTCCACGGGACGCGCGCTGCACCGCGTGCGCATCGACCCGGACGGGCGCGAATATCTGTTGATCGACGACACCCGCAGCTTCGAGCCTGTGATCGTCCACAAATTGCCCAGTCCTGCCCAGGACGCTTACGACTATCGGGAGGCATCCGACGCCGAAAGCCTGCGCCTGGCACTGCTTGCTGCCGAGAGGCGCGACATCGACCGCAGTTTCAGCCTGCGCCAGGTGCGGGAATATGCCGAAGTGCGCGCATTGGCGCCTGTGATCAACCTGCAGGCCATCACTTTCGCAACGAACTCTGCCGCCCTTCAGCCGTCGCAGGCAGAGCAACTGCGGGAGATGGGTCTGTTGATGCGCGAGTTGATCGCAAAGGATCCGACCGAGTTGTTCCTCGTCGAAGGCCATACCGATGCGGTGGGAAGCGCAAGTTACAACCTGCTTCTGTCGGATCGGCGGGCGGAGTCGGTGGCGCTGGCCTTCAGCGAGTATTTCGGGGTTCCCACCGAAAACATGGTCGTTCAAGGTTATGGCGAGAGCTTTCTGCAGGTTCCTACCCTGGAGGCTGAAAGGGTGAACCGACGCGTGGCTGTCCGCCGCATCACGCGGCTTCTGTATCGCTACTGATGCGCTGCGCACCAGCGGCAGGCGGCCTTTTGCCCCAATCGACAGCGTGGGGTGGTGACGTTCGATCATTCCATGCCTCACTTGCCGGTCCAGGGCTTGAGCCTTTGTGACAAGAAAGCATTGGCGACGGCCACCCCATCTCTATCCTGAGACCGAAGCGGCTACCCCACGGTAACCCCGAACACCGCCCCTATGGCGGCTGTCGCGGCCATGGCCAGCGCACCCCAGAACGTGACCCTCATGGCTCCGCGAACCACTCCGGCTCCACCAGCAGACGCGCCCAATCCACCGAGGATCGCGAGGCCAACGATCGACGATGCCGCCACCAGAAGACCGATCCGAGCTTCCGGCACAAGCAGCGCGACGATCAGCGGAAGCGCGGCGCCCATGGCGAAGGTAAGCGCCGATACCAGCGCCGCCTGGATCGGGCGCGCGGTCACGGTTTCCGATATTCCGAGTTCGTCACGGGCATGCGATCCGAGCGCGTCGCGTTCTGTCAACTGTTGGGCCACCTGCGCGGCCAGGTCGCGGTCAAGCCCGCGGTCGACATAGATCCGGGTCAGTTCCTCGAGTTCGGCCTCCGGCGTTTCCTCGAGTTCTCGGGTCTCGCGCGCGATGTCCGCTCGCTCTGCGTCGGTCTGGGAACTGACCGAGACGTATTCGCCCGCCGCCATGGACATCGCACCGGCCACGAGCCCGGCAAGCCCCGCGATCAACACTTCGGGCTTTCCCGACCCGGCCGCCGCCACGCCGACAATCAGGCTCGCGGTCGAGACGAGACCGTCGTTGGCTCCGAGAACGGCCGCCCGCAGCCAACCGATGCGATGCACCATGTGAATTTCGGAATGCGAGAGGCGGCTCATGGCCTGGTTCCTTGTGCAATGTCCGCCTGTACTGAGAGGACAGGCTGTGGTTTCGGAGCAGCCGGCTCCTTCAGCGCGATGCGCCGCGCGCGAGAGGCGGGCCGGCAACGCGACGGGCACGGCCAGGACCAGCGGACAGCGCGTGACGACGACCAGCACGGCAACAGCTCGCATCGGACGCCACATTGCCGTCCACGAGCACTACGTCGCCTGCCGGATCAGGAGCCGGTCGCCGGGCGCAATCGCGTCGAGCGGGATCTCCTCCAGTCCGCATTTCCGATGCCGGGTCTCCGCGGCAAACGGCCAGGTCAGGGATCTGGATGCCGAAAGAGACCATTCACAGCCGCCCCAGCTCGGCCCTGAGCCTGGCTTGCAGGTCTTGCGGCAGAGCATCTATCGCGCGGGCAAGGGTTGCGAGTTCCTGGCGCGCGGCGTGCAACTGGTCGATGAGCGAGATCACGATGCCGAGCCCCGCCTCGTCGAGTTCGAGATCCTGCGAGAGGTCGCACAGCAGTTCCAGGCGCGCGATGTCGATGTGTCGAAAGACATAGCCGCTGGCGTCACGCTGCGGCCGGACGAGGTCGCTCTGCACGAATTGGTAAAGCTGGGCGCGCGTCAGCCGCGTTACGGTGGCGACGACGTCTGCCTCGGTAAACAGGTCTGTCATGTCCCGGCCCTCTTCATCAGGTCGACCCGCGGGTCATGGGCGTGCGTCTTGCGCCATTCCGCGAGGAAATCGCGCAGGCCGTCATCGGTCTGCGGTGGCGCGACGATCCTAAGCTCGACCTTCTGATCGCCTTTCGTCTTGCTCCTCGGATGCGCGACGCCACGTCCGCGCAGTCTGAGCGTCTGACCGGAACTTGCGCCGGGCGGGACCGTCAGGCTCACGCGGCCGTCGATCGTGGGAACCGGCACCTTGCCGCCGAGAATGGCCTCGTCGATGGTGATCGGCAGCGTCAGCAGGATATCGTCGCCCTCGCGGCGGAACACCGGATGCGGTTGGACGAAGACGGTGATCAGCGCATCCCCGGCAGGCCCGCCACCCAGGCCTGGCGCCCCCTTGCCGCGCAGCCGCAGCGTCTGGCCGTCTTCGGTTCCTTGCGGGATCCTGACCGCAAGACTCTGGCCATCCGGCAAGGTGATCCGGGTCTCGGCGCCCCGCGCCGCATCGAGGAAGGACACCTCGAGCGAATAGCGCATGTCCGGGCCTGCTGCCGAAAACCCGCCGCCGCCAAAATCGTTCCCGGGCTGCCGCGCGCGATTGCGCAGGAATTCCGCGAAGATATCCGCCGGATCCGCATCCGGTCCGAACCCGCGCCTTTGCTGGTAGGTATTGTCCGCAGCATCCGCGAAATCGCGGTAATACTGGCGCTGCGGACGCTCTGCGCCGAGGCCGTCGATCTCGCCGGCATCGTAGCGCGCGCGGGTCTCGGGGTCTTTCAGGATATCGTAGGCGGCGGAGATTGTCTTGAACCGTGCCTCGGCATCCGCGTCGTCCGGATGCAAGTCAGGGTGGCTGGTCCGCACCAGCTTGCGATACGCTTTCTTGATGTCGTCTGCCGTGGCGGTCTTCTTGAGGCCGAGGGCTTCGTACGGATCGTTGAGCATCGAGCCTCCTTCTCTTCCGCTCCCGCGCACGGCTGGGGAATGGCTCGCGAGCGATGTCAATACGCAGGAATTACAACGGCGAAGAGGGGTCGTCGCTGATCCATATCAACGCGGGCCAGCCCCTCGGACATATGCTGCACCAGCGGTCGTCCGGCCGGAAACGACGGTCTGTTCGGGTCGCGCCGGCGAATTCTGGAGGATGTCTTTCTTGTCGACCACCGGGCAACCGAAAGTTCAGGCGAACCACGGTCCGTCGCCAAGACAGACGGTCGTGCAGGATGCGCGGGTTCCGGCCCTGCGACCGGTCCCGCCCACACCCGCGCGCAAGCGGCGCTGGTGGCTTTGGGGGCTGGCCGGACTCCTCGTGCTGGCATGCGCCGCCCTTGCCTGGTCCCAGTTCTGGATGGCGCGGCCGACGCCGGTTCCGGTGGAGCTGGTCATGCCCGCGCCGGTGACGCGTGTGCTCGCGGTCAATGGCCGGATCGCCGCCATGCATTCGGTTGACGTGCGCCCATCAGTCGGCGGCGCTCTCGTGGTCCTGCCCGTGGCCGAGGGCGACATGGTCGAGGCAGGTCAGGTCCTGGCCCGGATCGACGCCGAGGCTCAGAACGCCGTTGTCCGGCAGGCGATGGCGGCACTGGACGCCGCGCTGATCACCCGAGACGAAGCCCGCGAGACCTATGACCGCTCGTTTGCGCTCGGGGTCAATGTCGCGCGCAGCGTGCTCGAGACCCAGGCGCGTGCGGTGCAATCCGCCGAGCAGGACGTCGCGCGTCTGACCGCCGTTCTGGAACAGGCGCAGGTCGTGTTACGCGATCACACGGTCCGTGCCCCGATGCATGGCACGATCCTCGCAATGGATGCCGAGGTCGGTCAGATCGTCGATCGGGCCACGCCGCTGCTGACCCTCGCCGATCTGAGCGTGCTTGTGGTCGAGGCCGATGTGGACGAGGCCTATGCGACGCAGATCGGCGAGGGTCAGCGCGCGGTGATGCAGCTTGCGGGCGAGACGGACACCCGCGACGGCCATGTCAGTTTCGTGTCGCGTCTGGTGGACGTGGCGACCGGCGGGCTTACCGTGAGGATCGGCTTCGACGATCCGGTTGCCGCCCCGGTGGGACTGACCGTGGCCGCGAACATCATCGTGGACACACGCGACGCGGCGCTGACCGTGCCGCGCACCGCCTTGCACGCCAACGGGGCTGTGACAGGAGTCTATGTCGTGGCGGACGGTGCGGCGCAGTTCCGGCCAGTGACGGTCGTCGACTGGCCTGCCGCACGCCTGATCGTCACATCGGGCCTGATCGAAGGCGAGGTGGTGATCACCGATGCGGCGGGCATCGTCGATGGTCAGACCGTCGCCGCGGATCGGCCCTGATGCTCTACGCGCTCAAGATCGCGACCCGCTACCTGACGGCCAACAAGGCGCAGACAGCGCTTCTGATCACGGGCGTCGCGGTGGGCGTGTTCATCTTCATCTTCATGTCAGCCCTGATCGGCGGGCTGGCCGAGTTCATCCTGTCGCGCACGGTCGGGGACCTCAGCCATGTCACGATCGAGGCAGAGGATCCCGATCCCTCCCTGCTGATCGCTCCTGCGGGCCACGTCCTGGCGGTGACGGAGCGGGGCCGGACGCGGAACGCGACACTGGCCGAAGCCGAGACGTGGCTTCCCCTGATCGAGGCGGTGCCCGGCGTCCGTGCCGTCTCGCCGCAGATCACCGGCGCGGGCTTTCTCACCCGTGGGGCGCAGGTGTCGCAGGTCAGCGTGACCGGGGTCATGCCGGGGCGGGAATCCGCGATCCTCGACCTCGACGGCTACATGGTCGAAGGCTCTGCCCGGACCGGCTCCGGCCTGATCGTGCTGGGCCGCGACCTGGCCGACGACCTCGCGCTGTCCCTCGGCCAGACGGTGCGGCTCCAGAGTTCGGGTGGGATCACGGCGCTTCTCACGCTTTCGGGCGTCTTCGAGACCGGCAATGGCGCGATGGACGGGGCCCGCGCCTTCGTCAGCCTGCCCGTGGCACGGACACTCTTCGCCATGCCGCAGGGCGTCACCCGGATCGAGATCAAGCTCGACGACCTGAACGCGGCGGACGCCACGGCGCTGCGCATCCGCGCCCTGACCGGTCTCGATGCCGTGCCTTGGACAGACGGGGCGGAACAGCTGATGGAGGCGCTGAACGCGCAGGCGCAGACCGGGTATTTCCTGAAGACCTTCGCGCTCATCACCATCGTCATTGGCGTCGCCTCGGCGCTCATGCTCTCCACCTATCGGCGACGGCCGGAGATCGGGATCATGCGGGCGATGGGCGCGGGGCGGAATTTCGTCGTTTTCGTCTTTGTCGCGCAAGGGGCGCTGATCGGGCTGATGGGGGGCGTGATGGGCGCGGCGCTGGGATACCTCGCCCTGCTGCCCTTCCCCTCGCGTGAGGCGTTTGAGCCAGGCACGCTGCCCATGGACATCACGCAAGGGTCCTACGGTCTCGCCATCACCCTGACGGTGATCGGCGCGATCCTCGCCTCGATCCTTCCCGCGCGCGCCGCATCCCGGGTCGATCCGGTCACGGCGATCGGCCAATGAGCACGCTTCTGGAGGTCCGCGACCTGTTCAAGACCTACGGCACCGGCGAGGCTGAGACCCGTGTGCTGCGCGGCCTCTCGCTGCGCCTCGAGGCGGGCGAGATGGCGGCCCTTCTCGGACCGTCGGGCGCGGGAAAAAGCACGCTCCTGACGATCCTCGGCACGTTGATGAAACCCACATCCGGCAGTTACGAGATGTTGGACCAGGACATGATCTCGGCGGACGATCGCGCGCTGACGGACTTTCGCAACGCCCATATCGGTTTCGTGTTCCAGTTCCACAACCTGTTGCCCGATTTCACCGCGCTGGAGAACGTGATCTTTCCCACCGCCGTGCGAGAGGGACGCGAGACGCCCACTGCCCGCACGCGGGGCCGCGATCTGCTGGAGCGCATGGGGCTGGCGGACCGGATCGATTTCCCCACTGCCAACCTGTCGGGCGGGCAGAAGCAGCGCGTCGCCGTCGCCCGCGCCCTCATGAACCGACCGGAACTGGTGCTTGCGGACGAACCCACCGGCAACCTCGACCGCGCCTCGGCGAAGCAGGTGATGGACCTGATCGGAGAGATCAACCGCGAGGAGGGGACGACCTTTCTGATCTCGACCCATGATGAAAAGATCGCGGCCTCCTGCCGGCGGCAGATCGAGGTCGCAGATGGGGTGGTAACGGGATGAAACGCTTGTTTCACCCTGCTGCGGAGCCCTCTGGCAGCGTCTGGAATCGGGCGCGGTCAGTTGTCCTGGCCTGGTCGCCGGACACAAGATCCATCTGTCAGGCGATTGATCCATGACATGCGGGCAGACGAAGGCGAACTCGTCTCCGCTATGGCAGAAGGCCGCGATCATCTCCCGGGTCTGGTCACGCGCGCAGCTTCAGCTTGAGGACGTACACCGCAGTTTTACCATTGAGGTCCAAGTTCTTCCCTGAGCAACGGAAACAGTGTGAAGTAGCTGCATGAACTCGCGCGCCCTGTCCAACATTCCGGCAAAGGTACTGGAACAGCTGCCACTGAAATGCAGCGAGGGGTTGGGTCTTGCTCTGGCGGATGACGAAGATGGCGCCGTGATGGTGTTTCACTGGTGCAACAAGGCCTTCAGCGAAATAACAAGATACCCGCACGATGAGGTTGTCGGGCGGCGCGGGACGATCCTGATCGGGCAGGACATGGAGCAGGGCATGCACCTGCTCATCATCGACAAGCTGATGAACTGGGAGCGGTTCTCGGTCAAGACGACCACCAACAGGAAGACCGGCGAACCGTACAGGGTCCAGATGACATGGAATCCTCTCTCGGACCCGATCACCGGCAACCGCTGGTGGCTATGCTCGCTGATCGAACTGGAGGGCCAGCCTTTGGAGGCCTGGAGCCGGTATGCTCCGACGCATGGCGTTGCAGATCAGGAAATCCTTGCCAAGTACTCCGAAGAACTCGTGCGGCTCGAGAAGGAAAATCGACGCCTGCTTGACCTCGCAAAAACCGTTGCACGGGAATCGACAGAGGACGCGTTGACCGGCTTGTCAAACCGGCGTCATTTCGAGGTTCAGTTAAAGGCTTGGGTCGCTGCCCTTCGCAAAGGGGGGGCGAGCTTTGCTGTTCTCTATGTCGACCTCGATCGCTTCAAGTCAGTGAACGACACCTTGGGTCATGGGGCAGGGGACAGGTTGCTGGTTCACGCTGCCGGTGTCTTGCGCAGGCTCAGTGGTCAAGAGGACCTGATCGCGCGCATGGGCGGAGACGAATTCGTCATACTGAAACCCTTGGGCGACAGCGCATTGAAGATCAGCGGGCTTGCAGATGAAATCGTGCACGAAATGCGAAAGCCTTTCACGTTCGAGGGAAAGTCGATCCTGTGCAGCGCCAGCGTGGGCGTCGCCCTGGCCGATGCAAAGATGGCAAGCCCCGAGCAAGTGGTCGCAGATGCCGATGAGGCGCTTTACCACGCCAAAGCGCATGGCCGAGGGCGTTGGTCTTTCTTCACCGCTGAAATGCACAGCGACTCCATAGCCACCAAACAATTGGCAACGGAACTCCTGGTTGCCTGTGATAGGAATGAGTTCGTTCCCTATTTCCAGCCGATAATCGATGCAAAAAGCGGTCACATCGCCGGTGCAGAGGTTCTTGTTCGTTGGTCACATCCGAAACGGGGGTTGCTTCTGCCTGGTGATTTTCTTCATGTCGCACAGGCCATGGGGATCATGAACAGGATCGATCGGATCGTTTTCAGCGCTCTCAGAGAGGAGATGCAGCATTTCGACGAAACCGGCGTAATGCTGCCCCGTGTTTCGATCAATGTTTCTGCGGGCCGACTGGAAGACCCATCATTCATTCATGACATCAAGAGCTCTGCACTCGACCCCGGGCGGCTCGTCATTGAAATCCTCGAATCCGTTTATCTTGAACGCATGAGCGAAACGGTCAGATGGGCTCTTGATGAACTCAACGAACTGGGCGTCACGATCGCGGTCGACGACTTCGGCACGGGGCATGCTTCGGTGCAGGGGCTGCTGAAGATCAAGCCGTCCATTCTGAAAATCGACAAGGACTTCATTCGCCCTGTTCTGGACAATGACGATTCCAAAGAGTTGCTCGCTGCGATCATGGGTATTGGGAAAAGTCTTGGAATGAATATCGTTGCCGAGGGCGTCGAGACCGAGGCACACGCTCAACTCGCGCGCGAATTGGGTTGCCAGTATCTACAAGGGTATTTTTTCGGAAAGCCGATGTGCGCATACGATCTGCATCAAATCTTGCTGAAAACCGGTGGGCAGCTATGGTGCATCAACAAAAATCTTGGGGTAGGGGCTTCCGCCAAGACGGCACTATAAATTCTGTTTTCCGGTGCAGCCCGACCGAAACAGGACATGTGATTGTGCTGTCAGACGAATTCGAATTCGTCTCCGCTTTGGCAGAAGGGGCTGCTTTACTGCGAGCAGAAACCACGCCCCTCAGCGAGAGCTGCGGCTCGGCCCGCCATGGATAGTGCCGTTGGCTGTTGATCTTCACAAACACCTCGTCGAGGTGCCACCGCCATCGGTTGGATTTCATACCTTCGATCCGACTTTTTCGGATCTCGGAGGCGAAGATCGGACCGAACCTGTGCCACCAGAACCGGACGGTTTCGTGGCTTATGTCGACGCCGCGTTCGTGCAGCGGTCTTTGTCATTCCGGAGCGACAGCAGACATCTGACGTACAGCATCACCGCGCGCCGGATGATTTCTTGACTCGTTTTGAACCACTTGAATGGGCTGGGTTTGGTCATGTGCGGGACGCCACCCGGCGACCCATCCAGCCTCAAGCCGGGTTTGTCTGATAAGATCCTCGTATCTGCTTGGCCTTTCCGGGCCCGGGCGAAAGCGCCGCCCCCGACGCCTCACCGTCGAACAGGTGCCGGCAGGAGCGTTATCCGTCTCGCTTGCCTGCGCCAAGGTATCGGGCCAGGACGAACGCTGCGGTGAAGGCGATCTCGGAGGCGGCATCGGTTGCCTCCTTTCCCTGTGCCCCGGGTTGCTTCATCGACGGGTCATCCGGGTCATGTTTCGACAACTGCCTGTGCGCGAGGAACACGAGGCCCGCCGACAGCACAAGGTATCCGAGGCCAATCACGAGTGCCGCGGATCCATGCCCGATGGCCGGGCCGAGCGTGAGATAGGCCCAGGCCGTCAGGAACCCGACGCCGGTGGCGCCGATCAGTCCACCGGCCAGGGCCAGCAGGACCGGCAACAGCAGTTTCCGAACGTCCATCCGGACATCTCGGCCAATGCTGTGCACCATGTCATCGAGAATACCCATCAACGTCGCGACAGGGCGCCCACCAGAAACCCCGCCATCGCCGCGAGGCCGATCGTCATCAAAGGGTGTGCCGCAACGGACTCCTCCAGCTGCGTCTCGGCAGAGCGACCCCTCGCCTCGGCATAATGCTTTGCTTCGCCAAGGCCTTCCGCGATGTCC
Organism: Thetidibacter halocola; assembly: GCF_018224955.1. Classification (GTDB taxonomy): domain Bacteria; phylum Pseudomonadota; class Alphaproteobacteria; order Rhodobacterales; family Rhodobacteraceae; genus Thetidibacter; species Thetidibacter halocola. Next base: position 928,260 of record NZ_JAGTUU010000001.1, on the reverse strand, counting down.
GCGGCCATGCTTCTGCCGCGACGTTCCGCGATCGCGCTGACGGTCTCTGCCAGCCGCGACATGTCTTCCCGCAGGGCGGCCAGTTGCTCGCTGATCGCCTCGTAATCACCGGTAGCGGATGCATCCTTGGTCGTCTTGCTGTCGTTTCCCATGTTGTCCTCCGTTGGTTTCTAGTGGTTCGGATGCCAATCCACGGCGCTTGCGGCGGGGCTGGCAGAGCGCAAGGTGGCTGGCCGGATTAGCCTAGACCCGAACGACCTCGGGCGCCTGCTCACTGGTCTCGCCCGAGAAAGCTTCTTCTGCGGCATCCGCCTCGGCCTTTGTCTTCTGAACCAGCTTGTCGCGGTGATGCGGAGGTCCGTAGATCGTGTAGAGCTTGAGCACGTCATGCCCTGTGCAGATCACGTTGTGATGCGCCCCCGCCGGCACGACGACGCCATCGCCGGCCTTGACCTTGTGGGTCACGCCGTCGATCACGACCATGCCCTTGCCGTCCTCGATGCGAAAGAACTGGTCGGTATCGGCATGAATCTCGCCGCCGATTTCTTCGCCCGGCTTGATGGACATCAGGACCAGCTGCAGCTTCGATCCTGAATAGAGCACGCGCCTGAAATCGGTGTTCTTTTCCGTCAGGTCTTCGATATTGGCGACATAGCCTATCATGTGGCACCTCTCCAATTGTTGCGTCGTCTGGACTGGCGACAGGACCCTGTCTGCCGGAGACGGAAGCCCGGCGCACTAATCTGGGTCAGCGATCCCTCGGGGCTGACCGCCGATCGGTTCACGTGGCCGTGAGCGCTCGCGGCAGCCAGGCCGCAGGGGCACCGACAAGCTTCACAATCCAAGTCTGCGCCGGCCCTCATGGGCCCGCATTGATCTGCGTCAGCACAAGGCGGCTCGTATTCCGTCATTCTGGCCACAACCGAAGTCGCGGCATCCGCCCGCTTCGGTTCGACCGGCGCCATGACATCGGCCAATTCGGCCCATGCAGACGGCGCCAGGAAGGATCCCACAATGGCAGATGCCCTGACACAACTTGGACAAGACCCGAAGTACGAACGATTTCTCTTCGCGCCCGTAGGCGAGGATCGCCGTGGCGCCAGCGTCACCGTTCTGTCCATGCTCGCCCGGCTCGGCCTCGATCCCTGGGGTGAGGCCTCGGACCTTGCAAAGTTGCCCGATGGGGCGGCCCGGCAAAGGCTGCAGGCGCTGATGGACCGGTTCCATGACGTGACAACCCATGTTGCCGATCGCGGCAGGGTCGTCTCGAGGCTCGTCGCCTTCCTGCCCCGACAGCCGCAACCGGCAAGAACCTCGCTCGGCGGCGCGTCAGCCGCGCGCGTGTTCCCGGTGCAGGGGGCCGCTTTCTACTGGATCATCGCAGCGGCCCTGTTTCTTGGCTGGGTGACCTTGCTGGCCCAAGGCCAGTGAGAGGCGCCCTTGCCCGAAACAGCCATACTCAAAAAGACCGTCAATCCTGAAAGGAGCCTGGAATGACAACAGATGACACCCTCTGGGATCTGGAAGAACGCTTCTGGACACAAGGCGCTGACAGTGTGCGTCAGGCGACCGCAAAGGGCGCCGTTTTCGTGTTGCCTCTCCCGGCCGGCATTCTTCAAGGCGATGCGCTCTGGAGAGAAAAAGACGTCGCCCAGCGGTGGCGTTCGGTCGAGATGAGCGAGCAATACCTCTCACGCAAGGACGACATTGCCGTTCTGGCCTATCGCATTTCCGCCGAACGGAGCGACGAGCCGATCTATGAAGCATTCTGCACCTCGACCTACCTGAACGACGATGGCAAGTGGCTGCGCCTTGCGCATCAACAGACGCCGGTTTGGGATACGCGGGAAGGGTGACCTCGTGAGGGCCAGCTACGAACGCAAAGCGGTCGCAGCGCAATCACGTTCGAAGCTCATGCAGCAAGTGCTGCACCTTGCTTTGCCATGAGCGGACACTTAGCAATTCCATCGGGAGGGCGCGCTGGGCCGGGCCTGATCAGGATCAATGCCGGTATGATCGGACCATGCGAGGATCGAAATCGCGGGGGTAATCAGCTTGGTCTGAGAACTCTGCCGCATTGGAAAATGTAGCCGCCATCCCTCAACGGCCAGGCAGGTAGATGACGCCAAGCGCCAGACTGTTTCTGAAGAACATCCGGGCTGTTTGCAGGTGCCTCGCAAGCCTGTCTGCACTCGCGCTTCTGCTGGCGAGCCAACCTGTCCAGGCGCAGACATCCCCTGGCACAATCGATTCCACTGTAAGCGATCCACCGAAAGAGATAGCTGTCGCACCGGATGTACGTGACTCCGAGATTGCAGACCGTCTGACGCGGATTCTGGTTGCCAGCCAATGGTTCGAGCCTCTGGCCGTCTCGGTGCGTGAAGGCATCGTTTTTCTCGACGGTCAAACAGAATCCGACGAGCGGAAGGAGTGGGCACGACAACTGGCCCTCAGAACCGAAGGTGTGGTCGCGGTCGTGAACCGAATTGAGGTGAAACCGCAAATCAGCTGGGATCTTACTCCGACCTGGCGCGAAATCGAGAGACTTGCCGACCGCGTTCAATGGCTTGCCCCACTTACGGTCGTTTCACTGGTCATCCTTCTGTTCGCATGGATCGTATCGCGCGGAGTAACGGCCTTGGCGCGCAAGTTGCTGCACCGGCGTATTACCTCGCCGCTGCTGCTCCAACTTGTAGCGCGGTCGTTGTCGATACCCGTGATTCTGATCGGCCTTTACATAGTGCTTCAGGTGGCAGGCCTCACCCGACTGGCCATTACCGTCTTGGGGGGCACCGGGCTTGTCGGCATCGTATTGGGTCTCGCGTTCAGGGAGATTGCGGCAAACTCGCTTGCCAGCATTCTTCTCAGCATCCGAAACCCGTTCCGCGCAGGCGACTGGATAAGGGTAGGCCAGCATCAGGGCATTGTGCAAAACCTCAACATGCGCACCACTGTCCTGCTTACGCTGGATGGAAACCATGTACAGATCCCGAACGCGCTTGTTTACAGCAGCGTGATCGAGAACTTCTCGACCAATCCAAACCGGCGCTCGGATTTCATCGTCGGCATCGGCTACGATGACTCTGCTCAAAAGGCGCAGGACGTCATCATTCAGACGCTCCGAAAGCATCCCGCTGTCCTCGACGACCCTGAACCGGGCGCTTTGGTCGATGAACTCGGGCCTTCGACGGTCAATATTCGGGTACAATTCTGGTTCGACGGAAGAGCGTATTCAGTGTTCAAGGTGCGTTCGGCCCTCATGCGGCAGGTCAAGCGAGCGTTGCAGGACGCGGGTATCTCGATGCCCGATGCGGCGCGCGAAATCATATTCCCGGACGGAGTGCCTGTGCGACAAGTGCCGACTGGAGACCGTGAGGCGGACAGCGTTCCGCAGGGGCCAGTTCCGTCCAGCGGGGAGGCTGCGATGGTCACACCCGGTGAAGGTGAGCTTCTTTCCGAAAGGGACGAACTCGAGCGTCAGGCCGAAGGCGCAGACCTGTCCGACACCGGCGAAAATCTGCTTGCTCCCGAAAAGAGATAGCAGACAACACAGAACTGAATTCTCGCCGTGGGCGCCCCAAAGCGGCAAATCGATCATGCCGCAGTCAATGCCCGTAGCTGACCCGCCCTTGCAGGTGCCCCTTCGGCCAGTTCGCAGGTCCTGCGCTTGCAGTCAGCGTCTGGTCTGCCCCGCTTGGCGAATTCTTCGCACTGGCGGGTCCCACTAACCTGGGTCAGTCCGCCGCCTGCCCCTCTCGCCTACCCTCTTCGAGACCGCCGCGCCCGATATCGCGGCCCTGCTGGCTAGGGACATCCCATGGCAAAACCCACACCTCCCGCTCCCGAAACCACCTCTCGGTTCAGCTTCCCCTCCGCCTATACCATTCTTTTCGCGCTGATCGTGATCATCGCGGGCCTTACATGGGTCATCCCCGCCGGCCAGTATGAGCGCGTCGCGTCCGAGGCGCTGGGCAAGGACGTTCCCGTGGCGGGAACCTACGCGCCCACTGCGGCCAACCCGCAGGGATTTTTCGACGTCATCCTGGCCCCAATCGCCGGGTTCTACGATCCGGGCAGCTACAGCGCGAATGCCATCGACGTCGCTCTGTTCGTCCTTATGATCGGCGGGTTTATCGGCGTGGTGACGGCCACGGGAGCCATCGACGCCGGGATCAAGCGCGCGATGGCGCGACTGGAGGGGCGGGAAAAGTGGATGATCCCGATCCTCATGGCGCTCTTCGCGATCGGCGGCACGACCTATGGCATGGCCGAGGAGACGCTGGCCTTCTACGTCATCCTGACTCCGGTGATGATCGCGGCGGGCTATGACGCGCTGACCGCCGTGGCGGTGATCCTGCTGGGTGCCGGGGTGGGCGTGCTCGGCTCGACCGTGAACGCCTTTTCGACCGTGATCGCGTCGGACGCCGCCGGAGTGCCCTTCACCGACGGGCTGACGCTGAGGCTGGTCCTGCTTGCGCTCACTTTCGCCGCGGCCGTCACTTACGTCATGCGCTACGCCGCACGGGTCAAGGCAGACCCGTCGCGGTCGCTGGTCTTCGACAGGAAGGCCGAGAACGAGGCGCATTTCCGAGGTACGGCCGAGGCCGGACCCGCCGAGTTCACCACCTTGCACAAGATCGTCCTGCTTCTCTTCGGTGCGACCTTTGCAGTGATGATCTGGGGCGTCTCGCTGGGCGGCTGGTGGATGGCCGAAATGAGCGGGCTGTTCCTGTTCGCCGGCATCGGCATCGGTATCGTGGGTCGGCTGGGCGAAAAGGGGGTGGTCGACGCTTTCGTCGGCGGTGCGCGCGACCTGCTTGGCGTGGCGCTGATCATCGGGCTTGCGCGCGGCATCGTCGTGGTGATGGACGCGGGCCACATCACTGACACGATCCTGCACTGGGCCGAAGGCACCGTCGCGGGCCTGAACGAGGTCGTCTTCATCAACGTGATGTACTGGATCCAGGTCGTCCTGTCGTTCTTCGTGCCATCGACCTCGGGCCTTGCCGTCCTGTCCATGCCGATCCTCGCCCCTGTCGGCGATTTCGCCGGGGTATCGCGCAGCCTCGTCGTGACCGCGTTCCAGTCGGCGGAAGGCGTGGTCAATCTGGTCACCCCCACCTCTGCGGTGGTCATGGGCGGCCTCGCCATCGGGCGGGTGCCCTATGAGCGCTGGTTGCGCTTCGTCTGGCCGGTGCTGCTTGTCCTCACGATCATCGTCATGGCCGCCCTCAGCCTTGGCGTCCTTCTGCAAGGAACACCGACATGATCACCTACGGCGTCCATTCCGAGGCGGGCAAGCTGCGCCGCGTTCTCGTTCACAAGCCCGGTGCCGCCATGGCGCGGCTGACGCCCTCCAATTGCGCCGAACTGCTGTTCGATGACGTCATCTGGGTCAAGCAGGCGCGGATCGAGCACATGACCTTCGTCGATGCGATGCGCAATCGCGGGGTCGAGGTCGTGTTCCTGCGGCAGTTGCTGATGGAAACACTGAAGGACATGGACGCGCGCCGATGGCTGCTCGAGGTGCGGATCAGCGACGACACTGTCGGTGTCGGCCTCGCCGATGATCTCATGGCGCACCTGATGGAGGTCGACGCCGACTTTCTGTCCACCATCCTGATCGGCGGCATGAGCCGGGCCGAACTGCCGATCCCGGTCGAGGGTGTGCTGGCGCCCATGCTGGAGCCCGCCGATTTCATCCTGCCGCCGCTGCCCAACCACATCTTCACCCGCGACACGACGGCATGGATCTATGGCGGCGTCACGCTGAACCCGATGCACTGGCCCGCGCGGCGGCTGGAAACGCTCAACCTCGCCGCGATCTATCGCTTCCATCCCGACTTCAAGGATGCGGGCTTTCCCGTCTGGTGGGGCGACCCAAAACGGGATCATGGCCCGGCGACGGTCGAGGGCGGTGATGTCATGCCCATCGGCGGCGGCATCGTTCTGATCGGCATGGGTGAACGCACGACACCGCAGGCCGTCGGCCAGATCGCCCGGGGGCTTTTCGCCGGGGGCGGCGCCACGCGTGTCATCGCCTGCCAGTTTCCCCGCGCGCGCAGCTCCATGCACCTCGATACCGTCTTTACCTTCTGCGACCGCGACCTAGTGACCATCTTTGCCGAGGTCACGGATGCCATCCGCTGCTACAGCCTGCGGCCCGGAGATGGCGAGGACGTCGTCGTCGAGGCCGAGACGAAGCCGTTTCTGAAGGTCGTGGCTGGCGCCCTCGGCCTCAAGGCGCTCAGAACCGTGCCGACCGGCGGCGACGCCTACGAGTCCGCGCGCGAGCAATGGGACGACGCCAACAATGTGGTCTGCCTCGAGCCGGGCGTCGTCGTCGGATACGAGCGCAACACCTACTCCAACACCCTTCTGCGCAAGGCGGGTGTCGAGGTCATCACCATCCCCGGATCCGAACTCGGGCGCGGGCGCGGTGGATCGCACTGCATGACCTGCCCCCTGATCCGCGATCCCATTTGAGGACATCCCCATGCCACAGAACCTGTCCGGCCGCTCTTTCCTGACGCTGTTCGACTTTTCCCCGGACGAGATCCGACACCTGCTGCAACTGGCAGTCAGCCTGAAGATGGCAAAGAACGGCGGCTACGAGCAGCCCCGACTGGAAGGCAAGAACATTGCCCTGATCTTCGAGAAGGACAGCACCCGCACCCGCAGCGGGTTCGAGGTCGCGGCCCACGATCAGGGCGCGCATGTGACCTATCTCGGTCCGTCGGGCAGCCATATCGGTCACAAGGAATCCATCAAGGACACGGCCCGCGTGCTCGGCCGGTTCTATGACGGGATCGAGTATCGCGGCTTTGGTCAGAAGGATGCCGAGGTCCTGGCCGAGTTCTCGGGCGTGCCGGTGTTCAACGGTCTGACCGACGATTTCCACCCCACGCAGATTCTCGCCGACCTGATGACCATGCGCGAATTCACGCATAAGCACCTGTCGGACATCGCCATCTGTTTCATGGGCGACGTGGGAAACAACACCGCCGCCTCGCTGCTGGTGGGCGCAGCCCTGATCGGGATGGATATCCGCATGTGCGGCCCGACCATGTGCTGGCCCGACGACGCCCTCGTCACGCGGTGCCGCAAGATCGCCGAAGCGACGGGCGCCCGGATCACCTTGACCGAGAAGCACGCCGAAGGGTTGGAAGGGGCGGACTTCGTCTATACCGACGTCTGGGTTTCCATGGGCGAACCCGACGCGGTCTGGGAAGAGCGGATCGCCCTCCTGTCACCCTATCAGGTCAACGCGAAGGTCATGGAGATGACAGGCAACGCACATGCCAAGTTCCTTCATTGCTTGCCCGCCTTCCACAACCGCGACACGCAGGTCGGCGAAGAAACCTTCCGGAAATTCGGGATCGACTGCATGGAGGTGACCGAAGCGGTATTCGAGTCTCCCGCCTCGGTCGTCTTCGACCAGGCGGAAAACCGGATGCACACAATCAAGGCCGTTCTGGTCGCCACGATGGGGGCCTGAGGTGCGCGTGGTGGTAGCCCTTGGCGGCAACGCACTTCTGCAGCGAGGCGAGCCGATGACGGCAGACGCCCAAGCCGCGAATGTGCGGATCGCTGCGACCGCGCTGGCTGACTTGGCCCGCGACCACCAGATCGTCGTGGCGCATGGCAACGGGCCGCAGGTCGGCCTGCTGGCGCTGCAAGGGGCTGCCTACGATCCCGCCACGCCCTGGCCGCTGGATGTGCTGGGCGCCGAGACAGAAGGCATGATCGGCTACCTGATCGAGCAGGAGCTGATGAACGCCCTGCCGGAGGGATCCAGATGCGCCACCCTGCTCAGCCGGGTGGAGGTGGATCCGAAGGACCCCGCCTTCGGAAATCCGAGCAAGCCGATCGGGCCGGTCTACACGGCCCAGGAGGCCGAGCGGGCGGCGCGCGACCATGGCTGGACCATGGTGACCGAGGCATCCGGTGGTCGTCGGCGCGTGGTTCCCTCCCCGCTGCCGCTCAGGATCGTGGGGCTGGATGCCATCAAGGTCCTTCTGGGCGCCGGGCACACCGTGATCTGCGCCGGGGGCGGTGGCATCCCCGTCATGCGGACCGCGGATGGACGGATGACCGGCGTGGAAGCGGTGATCGACAAGGATCGGACGGCGGCCCTGCTGGCCCTGGGCGTCGAGGCCGACGCGCTTCTGCTGCTGACCGACGTGCCGGCGGTCTTCCGTCACTTCGGCACAAAGGATCAGACCGCGATCGGCGATTCCACGCCCGAGGCGCTGGAAGACCTCGACCTTGCACCGGGGTCGATGGGGCCAAAGGTCAGTGCTGCGATTGCGTTCGTCAGCGCAGGCGGCACGCTTGCCGGCATCGGCCAATTGAGTGACGCCCGCGCGATCCTTGAGGGACGGGCGGGCACACGGGTGATTCCGGGCAAGGCGAAAACCCGCCGGCACAAGCTTTCGGGGCGAAAGACATCCGGATTAACCGGCGCGGACCAATCTGTATCAGTGTGGCTCGATGATGGTGGTGCCATAGTTTGAATGTCCGCCGGATCTCGGTGGACATGTACCAGTCCGAGTGAGCCTGAGACACGTGGGGCAGCCTGTCCCTTATTCTGCTGTCCCGCGTGTTTCTCGTTTCTGGACCGTCCATGAAAGGACAATCCAATGACACCCGAAACCAACAAACCGACCAACGTCGCCGACAAGATGCAATCCGTGAAAGCTGCATGGGACAAGGCGCCCTCCGGCCCGAAGAAGGAGGCTGCGCTGAAGCACTATCAGGCGGCCCAGAAGGCCCATACGGCCAAAGACGACACCGCCGCGAACAAGGAACTGGACGCCGCGACCCACGCTCTCGCATGACGTGATGAATCGTCTGCCCGGACATTCATTCCGGGCAGGCTGGCGCGGGAAGTCAATCCAGGAATTCCGGATCAACCCTTCGCAACCATTTCGTGAAGACGAGTAAATTGCATTCCCTGGGTGGCCGGCCATTTCGCCGCGCCGCCCATCGTATTTTTTGCACAGTCTTTCCGTATATCCAGGATCTTCAGAAGTTGGCTATCTACCACCGTTCCCCTGGAATTGCTTTATCGATGCAAGAGTATTCTTTCTCAAAGACTGACCGGTGTTAGTGCGGTTTTCGGGCCGGCAGGCGAGAAAGGACTCCATCGCCTCCCGTATTGAAATGGCCAAAGGCCAACTCGGGAAAGGCTGCACTCCAAAAGGACAAAAACCATGTTCAAAGTCACTGGAATTCTCGCTACGGCAAGCGCCATCGCCCTGGCCGGCTGCACCTACAACGATGGCACGGCGAACCAGCCGGCAACGGGCGCAATCATCGGAGGCGTGACAGGGGCGGCCATCGGCAACGCCATCGGGGATGACAGGCGCTCCACGATCATCGGCGGCGCCATCGGGGCCGCGGTGGGCGGCGCCATCGGGGCCGACATGGCCCGACAGGAACGCGAGTTGAACCAGCAGCTGGCGGGCAGCGGCGCGGTCATCACCAATACCGGTGACCAGCTGCGTGTCATCCTGCCCGAAGGCGTGACCTTCCCGACAGGATCCGCCACCGTCGCTTCCAGTTTCCTGCCTGCCCTGCGCGAAGTTGCGCGTTCACTGAACGCGCATCCGAACACGACGGTCCGTGTCGTGGGTCATACCGACACCGTCGGAACTGCTGCCTTCAATCAACAGCTGAGCCAGGACCGCGCTCTGGCCGTTGCGCGCATCCTGGTCAGGGACGGCGTATCTTCGTCGCGGATCACCTATACCGGTCGCGGCTACAACGAGCCGATTGCCTCGAACGCCACGGCTGCCGGAAGGGCGCAGAACCGTCGGGTCGAAATCGTGATCACTCCGACGCGCTAACGTGCGTCAATGCGCAGGCACGGAAAACCCTGCAGATTGTTTCAAGGTCACCATGGCTTTGGTGGCCACTTATCCTGGGAAAGGAATATGGAATGGACAAGGATCGTGTGATCGGCTCCGCCAAGGTGGTCAAGGGCAAGGTCAAGGTTGCGGTGGGCCAGGCGATCGGCGACGCCAAGCTCGAAGCGGAGGGTCAGGCCGACAAGGTCGAGGGCAAGGTGCAGAACGCGGTCGGCAGCATCAAGGACACGATCCGTGATGCCTAGACCCCCCGCACCGTGCGCGCGCCTGCCTTCGGGAGCGCATGCCCCGGCGGCGGGACAATCAGTCCGCCGCCGGAGCATGTGGGCGCGTCCGGCAAGCCCGCAAGGAGCACGGGAATGAGCCGGAACGTGCTGCTCATCCTGGTCGGAGTGCTCGCCATCTGCGCGATCGGCGCAGGCTATCTCTACTACCAGGAACGCCAGAGCGGCGTCGAAATCCAGATCGACGAGCGTGGCGTGACCATCGAGGGCAATTGAAACCGGCGGCCCCCGCCGGAAGTCTGCAATCCGGGCCGTCGTCGCGACAGACGGCACCCGAACGAAGGAGAAATCACCATGTCACTCGGCACGATCCTCGTCATTGTCCTGATCGTCTTCCTTCTGGGAGGGTTCAGCGGACGCATCGGAGGCTATGGCTACGGCTTCGGTCACGCCGGCGTCGGCGTGCTGGGCACGGTTCTGATCATCGTGGTCATCCTGATGCTGCTTGGCCGCATCTGACCGCAGACGCCAGACCCGAAACGTCAACGAAGCAGCGGGTTCGCCTGATCCATGTAGGACGGATCGAACTGGGCGAATTCCGCCAATCGGGCATAGTCGTCGAAGGTGACGAGCCCGTCGCGAAACGTGACCATGCCCTCTTCGCGCAACTGCCGCAGCACGCGGTTGACATGGACCGCGCTCAGCCCCAGCGCGTCGGCCAGGTGATATTGCGTGAGCGGACAGGCAAAGCCCGTCCTGTCACCCTGTCCGATCAGGAACAGCCGGGCGGCCAGTTCCAGCAGGAAATGCGCCATGCGCTCGGCGGCATTCCGACGCCCCACATCCACCAGATGCTCTACCACCATCGCCTCGTCACGGGACGCGGCCCACAGAACCGCGGTCGCCAGTCGGGGTGTGTGCGCAAACGCCTCCAGAAGGTCGGCCACGTGGATTTCCGTGACCTCGATGTCGGTCACCGGCTCGATGCTGTGGTCCGACACGTGCAGCAGGACGCTGCGCAGCCCGAGGAAATCGCCGGGGATCTGGAAATCCACGATCTGCCTCTGCCCATCCTCCAGCAACTTGTAGGAACAGGCCCAGCCAGAGGCGAGGATATAGGCGGCCTGGTCCGATTGCCCCTGATGGACCAGATCCCGCCCGGCCACGAAGCTGCGCCGACGCTTGAGCAACGTTGCAAGCACGGAAAGCTCGGCATCCGACAGGGCGACGAATGCGCCGAGCTTTTTGACGAGGGGAGTGGTGTCTATAATGCTTCGACCTCCGGCGCGTGCCGCAGTTCTACCCAAGGAAAACGCAACGACGACTGATGTCGATCAGCGCACCGTAGCAGGTTCCTTGCCAATCTGTCACCAAGCCCCGGGCGCATCCCGGCGTCACACATGCCGGAAAGGTCAGGACCCAATGACGGACGATCGTACGTTTACAGGCATGGCAGCCCTCTCGATCTGCGAAGCCCTGCTTCTCGCCCTGAACGACGCCGGGATCTTGCCCGAAAAGGAAATCATGGGCGTTCTCATGGATGCCGCGGCCACGCATGAGAATGCGGTCGGATCCGAGGCCGAGATCGAAAGGCACAGGGCTGCGGGGGCACTGATCCGGCGGATCATCGCCGGAGGCAACTCTGTCCGCCGGGCGTGACTTCGCGCGGTCTCTCCTGGATCGGACCATTGTAGTGCGCCGGCGGATCAAACAGCACAACCCACTTGTGATGAAATGAGAAAATCATGAAACATAACGAAAAATCAGTTTCTTCTCATCCACCGACATCGCCAGGACCAAGGGGCGTCGCCAGCAAGCAGAGGCCCGAAAAGCCCGCACTGGAAGAACCACGCGCGTTTGACGACAGCGGCGCAAAGATCGACCGTCCGGGCTTTGATCTGGGCGGGTCTTCTGGCGAAACCCATGCCGGTACAGGTTTGGGCCTGGGACAGGATGCATCGGACACGGCGGGCGACAGGCGGCTTCCCGGGCGTCGGCCCGACAACAAGCTGACCATCCCTCGCTGGGGCGGGCCTGAGCCAAAAGGCATGACCAAGCCTGCCAGGAAACCGTCAGGCCGCAAGACGTAGGTTTCGATGAACGCGCTGCAGATCGGTACGCTTCTGATCGTTTTCGCCGGTGCGTTCGGCGCTGTGAATCACATTCTATTCCGCCTGCCATCGGCCATCGGCATCCTGGTTGTCGCCCTTGCTGCATCCATTTGCGTTCTTGGCCTCGAGGCGCTGCGCCCCGATCTCGGTGTCGCCATGGAAATGCGGCGTTTCGTGACTGACGCCGAGTTCTCGCGGACCCTGCTCGAAGGAATGCTCGGCCTCCTGTTGTTCGCAGGGGCGCTGCATGTCCGTGTGGAGGACCTGCGCGAACAGGCCTGGACGATCGCACTCATGGCGACGCTGGGGGTGGCGCTCTCTGTCACGGTTGTAGGCTTCGGCTTTCATTGGGTCACCGGCATGCCTTTGCTGGCGGCACTGGTCTTTGGCGCGCTGATCTCTCCCACCGATCCGGTGGCGGTGCTCGGCGTCATGACCGAAGCCAACCTGCCGAAGTCGCTCGAGGCCAAGATCATCGGGGAATCCCTGTTCAACGATGGCGTCGGCTATGTGGTCTTCCTCGTGCTGGCCGGTCTGGCTTTCCAGCCGGTCGGCGGGCATGTGGTTGCCGATCCGGTCGGCATCCTGATGTTTTTCGTGAAGGAGGTCGGTGGCGGCGCGCTGATCGGCGGCGTCCTCGGATTTCTGACCTACCGGGTCATGCGTCGGATCGACGACTATCCTCTGGAGATCCTGCTCTCGCTCGGCCTGGCCCTGGGGGGCTACCAACTCGCGGTCGCCCTGACGGTATCAGGGCCGATCATGGCCGTGGTCGCCGGGCTGTTCATCGGCGATGTCGGCGCCAAGCACGGCATGTCCGAACAAACCCGGACGCATCTGAACGGGTTCTGGACCGTCATCGACGAGATTCTCAATGCCGTGCTCTTTCTGCTCATCGGCGTCGAAGTCTTCGTCGTCACCCTGAATGTCGAGACGATTTCGGCCGGGATCGCCACGATCGGCCTGGCGCTGATCGGTCGCCTTGTCGCGGTTGCGCTGCCGGTCATGCTGATCAAGCCGTTCCGGGAGTATTCGCGCGGCGTGATTCCAGTCATGACATGGGGCGGGCTCAAGGGCGGGATATCCGTCGCCCTCGCGCTCAGCCTGCCGGACAGCGACTGGAAGCCGCTGATCCTCACCGCGACCTTTATCGTCGTCGTGTTCTCGATCATCGTGCAAGGGCTTACGATCGCGCCCCTGGCCCGCTTTCTGAGCCGAGAACCCGCGTCGCGCTAGGCGGAGCCGCTCACGAACGGGCCGGTTGCGTCGCCTTGATCACGTCTTCGAAATCCGAGGCAGCGATTCCTGCCCTGATCGCTTCGCGAAGACGCATGATCTTCTCACGATCCGATGCGGGCGCGCTGCGGCTGCATCTCTCCATGACATCAAGAAGTCGCCCGACCACGTCGGCGTCCCTGTTTCCGTATCGGGCAATGGCCGCGAACGTCGAACAGGCCAATTCCGCGAATGTCACCGGATCAAAAACGACCCGCAGTTTCATGTCCTGATCCCAGATCTGGCCAGAGGGGAAATGCCGACCCGCCAAGATGCCAAGCACCTCGCCCAGGCGATCCAGGCAATAAAGCGCGGTTGTCGGGTCGTTCACCCCCGGCGACAAGGCACGTTGCGCGATTTCCACGATCCGCCTGAGCGAGAACTCGATATCGTGGTCGGGCGTGCGCTCCTGACCAAACGAGAACGCATTGGACAGGTCGTCGGCAACGGCATCCGAGACCCGGCCGTAGGGAAAGGAAACGACAAGTGACCCGCTGCCGGGAACAAAATCTCCGACCCGTGTCTCCACCCGGACAACGAGATCGTTGTCGCTGGCGACGCGCCTCAGCCGGTCCAGATTGATCGATTGTATGTAGCCGCCGACCGACGCAACCACGGATCGACTGTCGTCGTCAAAAGCTGGCGGCAGCGCCTCGGCCATTGGTTTCCCGGGAAACGGGACAGAGGTATGGCCGTGCTCGGGGAAGACTCGCTCTGCGGTCTTGCGGGCCTCGACCGCAAGCTTGGCAAGAATGGTCTCGATGCGGATTGAGGTCGCGATGTGGTGGATGAAGTAGATGAGCGTCGCAAGGCTTGCGACGGCCAGGATCATACCGAACGTTACTGCGATCACTGGCACGAAGTAGGAATCGCCGCTTCCCCGAACGGAGGCAAGGACCAGCGGGCAGTAGACGAAGGTGGACAGGAATGTGCCCAGCACAAGCTGATTACCGCGGTCGCGCATGAAATTGCGCAGCATTCGGGGGCCGAACTGTGAAGATGCCAGTTGCAGGGTCAGCATCGTCATCGAGAATGTGACGCCGGCAACCGTAATCATGGACCCCGCAATCGCCGACAGGATCGCGCGCGCGCTTTCTGGTCCGAAGGCATAGGTCCATTCGTCGATCCATCCGAGCCATGCGGCCTCTAGGGAGTCGAGCAGGATCAACAAGATAGCCGTTGCCATGGCCGAGATTGCCATGACCGACGGCAGAAACCAGAAACTGCTGTGCAGTCGGTCCCATGTCCTTGGAACGAATTCGAGATGACCGCGCATCATATTCGGCACCCCGGTCGGGATACTCTCATGGGCTCATCTCACCTTGTCGCGCGAACGACATGACAGCTTCGAACGCTTTGATCATACGATCCGCGAGGCTTCGCAGTTACTCCGGCTGCTCGTCTTTTTCGTCGGATTTGGTGACGCGGGTCTTGCCTGCGGGACGTTCGTTGGCACGTTTCAACTCGTCCCGCGTGCCGATGTCACGCGGCAAACGTCCACCTGAACGCCCTGCTTGGGAGATGGTGCCTTTAGCACCAAGGGCGTGGTCGGCGTCGTCGGGTTTCGGGGTTTTCTCACGGGCCATCAGTTTGTCTCCAGTTGTCGGGTTGCGAAAATCTCTGCACTCAGCGCAGGCCGAAAAAGCCCAAGATAAGCATGATGATGACTACGAGACCGACGATGTATATGATCCGGTTCATTGCGTTCCTATCTACTCTGAGCGTGTTCAATCGGCGCTTACATCTTTAAGTGTAGTACATCGGAACTCCTGCCGTACTGACACGGATCAATGCGCTGCGTGTGGCAGTGCCTTTTGGGAGTGGTGTCATACGAATGCCAAACAGTCTCGGAATCGACAGCAACACCGCCCGAGATGCCGCGCAGAGACCGACGCCACGCGGCAAGAGCGGCGGCGCGGTTGGCCTTGAACGGGGCTGCTGGAGACGCAGCGCTCGCTGTCGAAGAGGTTCGAGACGAAGGCATGGACGGAAGCAAGTTTCTGAAGACTTCGCATTCGACACAAGGCGAGCAACGCGCGCTCTCGTCGTCGGAACCGCTGGCTTCGGCGTCATCTGGCAGCGGATCTTCGCACATCATGCACCAACTTGCGAACCGGACCACTCAAGTGGGGCAGACCAGTGCCCGCCCAGCGTCTGGTCAGTGGCGAGTGCTGTGCCGATACCGGCGCAGAGGGGGGCGGAGGTCAGATCTCGGTCGGCGCGCTGCACCACCGCTGCGATCTCCGCGCGATGCTGGTAGTGATAGGCAATCGGCGACACTGACACCTCGGGCTTCTCTGGCTCGCCGTCGCGCAGGATCAGCAAACCCTCGGCCGGCACGCGCTCGGGAAGCGCCTCACCGCGCAGGGGCGTGGCGGACAGCGATAAGAGCCGAGCGTGCAGCGCGGCGAGGATGGTTTCGCTTGGGGTGGGCATATTGGTTCGACCAGACTGTGGCGACACGCCGCGAAGAAGGTCCGGAACAGCAGGTGAATTGTTGCGGTCTCCAGCGCCCCTTGCGGCTGCCAAGGCGCTGTGAACAATTGACAGGATCGCCACCTGAAACCGGACCAGTCGAAGACAGATGACCGTGAAGACCGCAACGCACTCCGGCACATATCTGACGGTCCTGGTGGTGCTGGGCCTGACACATCTGCTGAACGATTTGATGCAATCGCTGATTCCGGCGGCTTATCCGATCCTGAAAGAGGCCTATGCGCTGGATTTCGCGAGGATCGGGATGATCACGCTGACGTTCCAGATCGCCGGATCGCTGCTTCAACCGGTGATGGGCATGGTGACAGATCGGTATCCCGCACCCTATTCGCCGGTGATCGGGATGATGTTCACCCTGTCCGGCTTGGTCAGCCTTGCCTTCGCGCCCAGCTATTCGATCATCCTGGTCTCGGTGGCATTGATCGGCATTGGATCGTCGATCTTTCACCCCGAAGCGACGCGCATAGCGCGCTATGCCGCGGGGGGCCGGCATGGGCTCGCGCAGGGCATCTTCCAGGTCGGCGGGCAGGCTGGTGGGGCACTCGGACCGGTTTTCGCCGCGCTGATCATCGTTCCCTTCGGGCAGCCGAGCCTCGCCTGGTTCGCAGCCACTGCGCTCGTGGCGATGATGCTCTTGACCTGGATCGGCAGCAAGCAGCGCCAGATCAGGGCAGAGTTCATGATCATGCGGGACGTGGCCAGCAAGAAGGGGGGTGTTGTCGTCAGGCACGCGCCGCTGACCATCGGCATCGGCCTCGTCGTCCTGACCCTGCTGATGTTCGTCAAGAACGCCTATAGCGAGAGCTTTCGTTCATTCTACACCTTCTACCTGATGGATCGCTTCGGCCTGTCCATCCCGTCGGCCCAGATGATGCTCTTTGTCTTCCTGCTGGCCGCGGCGGTGGGGGTCCTGGTCGGCGGGATCGTGGGCGACCGGATCGGTCGATACCGGATCATCTGGATTTCCGTGCTGGGACCGCTGCCACTGACGTTGATCCTGCCCTATGCGGATCTTTTCTGGACCGGCGTTCTGACGATCATGATCAACCTGATCATGGCCAGCGCCTTCGCGTCGATCCTGATCTATGCGATGGAGCTTCTCCCCAATCGCATCGGTCTGATCGGCGGGTTGTTCTACGGGCTGAACTTCGGGCTGGGCGGGATCGCGGCCGCGCTGCTTGGCTTTCTGGCCGACAGCTATGGCGTCGAAGCGGTCTATCGGTTCTGCTCGTTCCTTCCACTCGCGGGTTTGCTGGCCTGGTTTCTACCGCGGATCGAGGACGGCGCCGGAACTTGATCCGGGGAACTGGCCGTCAGGGGCTCTCGCGTGAAGGAAATCATGTGAGATGGCAGTCGTTGAGGGCCCGAAGCGTGACCCCCAGCCCGTCCGTCCATTAACCCTCTTCGCCACGATAAGCCACGGCACGGTTTCGTGTGCGCTTGGCGTCCAGGCCGACGTCCAACTGCTTCGGCAGCCTGACAGGAGGGACGAGGGACAAAATCGCCGCGGTTCACCGTGGTCGTCGCGCCATCGATCACTGCGATCTCGTGGCTCCAACCGAACTGGTAGGCCTCGCGCGGATCGAAGCGCTGCGGCACATAGGCGGCGGCAGATGCCACCCCTTCATCCTTGGACCACGTCGCCGCGTATCGCCGGACCGCTTCATAACCGCCATCATAACCTCGGGTCCTGAGCCCCTCGAAGATGCGGATGCGGGTCAGTCGCTCGCGATTGGGCTTCCGCGCGTTCACCGCCAGCATCCCGTCGAGCATGTCTTTCCAGGGTCCGATCTTCGGCAACGACTGAATGGTCCGCTCGTAGGCGAGGTCCGGCAAGCCGACGGATAATGGTTTCATCGAAGCGTTCAACAGCAAGCTCCGGGCGGAATGCCTGAATGCCCACTGGTTCATGAGCCTTGCCGACGCACGCGAAAAGCTGGATGCTTGGCGTAGGGACTACAACGAGGTCAGACCCCACAGCGCAATCGGATACAACGTGCCGATTGCCATGCATTATCCCGATGGCGCAGCCAGCCCGCCATCGTGAACGAGCCCGGATGTTCCAGCTTCCGGCGGTCCAAAGAGGGCGAGCAGCGAAAAAAACCGCAGACTCTCGTTATGACTGAGGGACCACCGGGGGGCAGGTCACAGGACATACCAAACCGACGCTTCAGTGCTTGACCATCACATGCCGCGCGACGGTGTAGTCCTCGAGTGCGTACATCGACATGTCTTTGCCATAGCCCGAGGCCTTGAGCCCGCCATGCGGCATCTCGTTGGTCAGCATGAAATGCGTGTTGATCCAGGTGCAGCCATAGCGCAGCCGCGCCGCAGTCGACATGGCGCGGCCGATGTCCCGGGTCCAGACCGAGGACGCCAGACCATAGTCGCTGTCGTTGGCCCAGGCCACCGCGTCGTCAACGTCGTTGAACGGCGTGACCGAGACCACCGGGCCGAAGACCTCGCGCTGCACGATCTCGTCATGCTGTTGCGCGCCCGCGATGACGGTCGGCGCATAGTAGTAGCCGCGCGTGCCATGCACCGCGCCACCAGTGGTGATCTCGATATGGTTCACGTCGCGCGCGCGTTCGACAAAGCTGGCGACTCGGTCGCGCTGGCGGGCCGAGATCAGCGGCCCGATCTCGTTCTGCGTATCATCGGCATTGTCGAAAACGATGGACGACACCGCCGAGGTCAGGTCGGCCACGAGCGTCTCATAGACCTTCTTCGACGCGTAGATCCGGCAGGCGGCGGTGCAGTCCTGCCCGGCATTGTAATAGCCGAAGGCACGAAGTCCCTCGACGACCTCCCCGATATCGGCGTCGTCGAACACCACGACCGGGGCCTTGCCACCCAGTTCCAGGTGCGTGCGCTTGACCGTCTTCGAGGCCGCCTGAAGCATCTTCTTGCCCGTAGCGACGTCCCCAGTGAGGCTGATCATGTCCACGCCCTTGTGCGTCACCAGCGCGTTGCCCACCGTCTCACCCCGCCCGGTAAGGACGTTGACCACGCCCTTTGGCAGCTCCTCGGCCAGGATCTTGGCGAATTTCAGCGCCGTCAGCGGCGTCTGCTCGGAGGGTTTGAACACGACCGTGTTGCCGCCCGCGAGGGCCGGGGCGAGTTTCCACGCCATCATCATCATCGGGTAGTTCCACGGCGCGACAGAGGCGATCACGCCCACCGGGTCTCGTCGGATCATCGAGGTGAACCCGGGCAGGTATTCGCCTGCCACGGGCCCGTGCATGTTGCGCGCGGCCCCGGCGAAATAGCGGTAGGTGTCGACGATGGCCGGCACCTCGTCGCCGATGGCGGCGTTGATCGGCTTGCCGCAGTTCAGCGCCTCGAGCGCGCCAAAGGCCTCGCCCTCGGCCTCGATCCGGTCGGCGATCCGCAGCAGCGCGGCCGAGCGTTCGGCGGGCGAGGTGCGGGACCAGCCGTCGAAGGCCTCATGTGCGGCGGCGACGGCGGCATCGACCTGCTCGGGCGAGGCTTCGGGCAGGTCGAGGATCGTCTCGCCGGTACGCGGGTTCAGGATCGCCTCGGGCGTCTCGGTGCCCGCGGTGAAGGCGCCGTTGATCAGAAATTGGGTGTCCATGTCAGGTCTCCACGTCTTTGGGTCACTTGCCGCCCCCGGCGGTCTCGGAGCCGCCGCGGGTCAGGTAATAGGCGCCGAGGATCGGCAGGAAGGTCACCAGCACCACCATCATGGCGACGACGTTGGTCACCGGGCGCTGGCGCGGGCGCACCAGTTCCTCCAGCATCCAGATCGGCAGGGTGGCCTGCTGACCGGCGGTAAAGGTGGTCACGATCACCTCGTCGAAGGACAGCGCAAAGGCCAGCATCCCGCCCGCCAGCAACGCGGTGCCGATGTTCGGCAGCACGATGTAGCGGAAGGTCTGGAAGCCGTTGGCACCGAGGTCTGCGGAGGCCTCCAGCATCGGGCCGGAAATGCGCCGGAACCGCGCCACCGCGTTGTTGTAGACCACGACGATGCAAAAGGTCGCGTGGCCGAGGATGATGGTCAGCGTCGAGAACGGGATGCCGCCCAGGTTGAACGCCGAGCGCAGCGCGATGCCGGTTATGATGCCGGGCAGCGCGATGGGCAGGATCACCAGCAGCGACACGGTTTCCCGGCCGAAAAAGCGCGCCCGGCTGACCGCGGCGGCACAAAGCGTGCCCAGCACCAGCGCCAGCGCGGTCGAGATGGCCGCCACCTTCAGCGAGAGCGTCAGCGCCTCCCACACGTCGGGGCGGTTCCAGGTCACGCCGAACCACTTCAGCGTCAGCCCCGGCGGCGGCCACTGGTAGGTGCGGTCCTCGGTGGTGAAGGCGTAGACAAAGATCAGCAGGATCGGCAGGTGCAGGAACAGCAGGCCCGCAAAGGCCGCGATCTTCAGCCCCAGCGAGGCGCGGTCAGAGGGCATCGAAGGCCCCTTTCCGCTTGGCCACCCACAGGTAGAAACCCATGATGACGATGGGCACCACGGCAAAGGCGGCGGCCAGCGGGATGTTCCCCGCGGTGCCCTGGTGGGCATAGACCGCCTGTCCGATGAAGTTGCGCGACGATCCCACGATCTGCGGAATGATGTAGTCGCCCAGCGTCAGCGAGAAGGTAAAGATCGACCCGGCGATCATCCCCGGCATGGCCATCGGCAGGATCACATGGCGCAGGGTCTGGCGGCGCGAGGCTCCGAGGTCGTCCGAGGCTTCCAGCAGGTTTTGTGGCACGCGTTCCAGCGAGGCCTGCAAGGGAAGGATCATGTAGGGTAGCCAGACATAGAGGAACACGAGGAACGTGCCGATGTAGCTGACCGACAGCGAGTTCCCCCCGATCACCGGCAGCGCAAGGATTGCGTTCAGCACGGCGCTGGCACCGATCCCGTCCACCGCCCAGGTCAGGATGCCTTCCTTGGCGAGAATCAGCTTCCACGCGTAGACCTTGACCAGGTAGCTCGACCACAGCGGCAGCATCACCGCGAGGTAGAAGAAGGCCTTCATCCGGCCCCGGGCATAGCGCGCGGCATAGTAGGCGATGGGGAAGGAGATGATCGCGGCGGCGATGGTGACGGCGGCGGCCATCACGGTCGTGCGGATGACGATGTCGAAATTCGCCGGGCGAAAGAGCTCGGCATAGGTCTTGAGCGTGAACTCGTGCTTGATGAGGCCGGTGAACTCGTCGATCGAGAAGAAGCTCTGCACCAGCAGCGCCGCGAGCGAGCCGATGTAGACAACCACCAGCCACAAGAGCGGCGGCGCCAGCAGCAGCACCAGCAGCACGCGCGGGCGGCGCCAGAACAGGTCCGAGAGCGGATCGGTCAGGCGGGCGAGGGCGGCCATCAGCCTTCCTCCATCCGGTGCAGCGCGCCTTCGTCCCAGGTCAGGCCGACGGATGCGCCCGGCTCGGGCGCGGCGGCGCTTGCGGGCAGGTCGACCGACAGTGCGGTTCCGCCCGCCATCACGGTGACGCGGTTGACCGGGCCAAGATAGCGGCGGCCCGCCACTGTGCCATCGATCCGGCCTGCGCCCGGCGCGGTCAGACCGATGACTTCGGCGCGCAGGCTGGCCCACGTCTTGGGCGCCCCGACAGAGGCGCAGAACTCGGGCGGCAACACGTTGGCCGAGCCGACGAAATCCGCGACGAAGCGGGTGCGCGGGCGCTGGTAGATCTCCTCCGGCGACCCGATCTGGACGATCCTGCCGTCGTTGAAAACGGCGACCTTGTCGGCCATCGACAGCGCCTCGCCCTGGTCGTGGGTGACGAAGACAAAGGTGATGCCAAGCCGCTGTTGCAGCGCCTTCAACTCGTCCTGCATCGCCTCGCGCAGCTTCAGGTCCAGCGCACCCAGCGGCTCGTCCAGAAGCAGCACCTTGGGCTTGTTGACCAGCGCGCGGGCCAGCGCCACGCGCTGCCGCTGCCCACCCGACAGCTGCGCGGGCTTGCGGTCGCCGTAGCCTTCCAGCTTGACCAGGGCGAGCATCTCTTCGGCGGCGGCGTGGCGGGCGCGCTTGTCGACGCCGCGCACCATCAGCCCGTAGGCCACGTTGTCGCGGACGTTCAGATGGGGAAACAGCGCGTAGTCCTGAAAGACGGTGTTCACCGGGCGGCGGTTCGGCGGCAGGTCGTCGGACTGCGCGCCGAAGATGCGCACATGTCCCGAGCTTGGCCGCTCGAAGCCAGAGATCAGCCGCAGGCAGGTTGTCTTGCCCGATCCCGAAGGCCCGAGCATGGCGAAAAAGCTGCTCTCGGCGATGGTCAGAGTCACCTCGTCCACCGCGCGCACCGTCCCGAAATGGCGCGAGACCCGGTCGAATTCCACCGCATCAGTCATTGCAGATCCCCTATCGGCGGCGCCCGTCAGGCGCCGCCGGCATTGGCGTTCCGTGAGTGGAGCCGATCAGCGTCCGCCGATCACGCCGATGTAGTCCGACACCCAGCGATAGTAGGGCACACATTCGCCCTGGCTTTCGCACTTGCTGACCGGGGTGGTCCAGAAGCGGATCTTCTCGAAGTCCGCCAGACCGTTCGCGTCGCAGCCTTCCTGAGTCTGCATCCCGCGCCCGTCCGAACAGGCCGCCGGCACCGAGGGCACCGCGCCGAACCAGACCGACAGGTCGGATTGCAGGTTCGAGGACAGCGTGTGCTCCATCCACATGTAGGCGCAGTTCGGATGCGCTGCATCGACATGCATCATCGTGGTGTCGGCCCAGCCAGTCGCGCCCTCGGCCGGGATGACCGAGGCGATGGGCAGCCCCTCGCTTTTCAGGATGTTCACCTGGAACGGCCACGAGCCCGAGGCAACCACACCCTCGTTCTTGAAATCGTCCATCTGTATGAAGGCGTCATGCCAGTAGCGCCCTACCAGCGTGCGCTGAGTGCGCAGCAGGTCGAGCGCGGCGGCATACTGGTCGGCGTTCAGTTCGTACGGAGAGGTGATGCCCAGCTCGGGCTTGTGCGTCATCAGGTATTGCGCCGCGTCCGCGATGTGGATCGGGCCGTCATAGGCCTGAACGCGCCCCGAGTTCGACTTGCCGTCGGGCAGGGTCATTTCCTCGAACACCACGTTCCACGATGTCGGTGCCTCCGGGAAGACCTCGGTGTTGTACATCAGCACGTTCGGCCCCCACATGTAGGGCGTGCCGTAATGCACCCCGTCCACCGTGTGCCAGGGCGCATTCTTGAGCCGCTCGTCCACCGTCGACCACGACGGGATTAGGTCGGTGTTGACCGGCTGGACCCGCTTGCCCGCGATCAGCCGCAACGAGGCATCGCCCGACGCGGTCACAAGGTCGAACCCGCCCTCGTTCATCAGCGCCACCATCTCGTCCGAGGTGTTGGCTGTCTTGACGTTGACCTTGCAGCCGGTGGCCTCTTCGAACTTGGTCACCCAGTTGAAGTTGGGGTCGGTCTCGCCTCGCTCGATATAGCCGGGCCAGGCGACGATATCGACCTGGCCTTCGCCCGCGCCGATGGTGGTCATTTGCGCGACGACAGGCTGCGCGGCGACGATGGCCGAGATTGCTGCCGTCATGAGAAAGCGTGCAGTCATTCCGAGTCTCCCTATCGGTTGTCCAGTGAGTCGGCCCATTCGTTTTTTCGGGCTCTTTCGGTTGACGCAAAGTGTCCGCCTGCCGGTGACTAATCGCAAACTCAAAATTCTGGCACAAGGTATCGGAAAAGCAGAAAGCTCAGGACGATGCCTGAAAGGAACTGCGCGCGAGGCGAATGAAATCCCGCGCATTGTCCGAAAGCGGTGCGCCCCGCCGCCACGCCATGCCGACCTGCACCGTGGGCAGATCGCCAGAGACGTCGCGGATCTCGATCCGGTCGCCTTCCAGCGACCACGGGCGGTAGATCAGGTCCGGCAGGATCGCCACGCCCATGCCCGTCGCCACCAGCGAGCGCACCGCCTCGACCGACTGGGTGCGGAACGCCACCTCGGGGCGCGCGCCCAGCGACGACAGCAATTCTTGCGTGCTTTCCTCGATTTCCTCGACTGACAGCATGATCAGCGGTTCGCGCGCGACATCGGCCAGGCTGACCGCCTCTTCGGCGCCTAGCGGATGGCCAAGCGGCAGCCACAGCCGCATGGCCGAGGCCGCGATGCTTTCGACCTGGAAGGCGGCACGGTTGTGCAGGTTCGAGACAAACAGGAAGGCGACGTCGATCTCGCCGCCGATCAGCAGGTGTTCGAGGTATTCGCCGCTGTCCTCGACCGCGCTTATATGCACGCCGGGAAAGGTCCGGCGAAACCGGCCCATCGCGTCCGACAGGCCGTAACCCGCCACCAGCGAGGTCACGCCAAGCCGGATCTCTCCGGTGCGCGCCTCGCTGTCGACCATGAAGGCCCGCCTCGCGTCCGACACGTCGTCGCGGATCTTGCGCGCATGGCGCAGGAACTGGTGCCCGGCCACCGTGATCTCCAACCCCCGGGCCCGGCGTTCGAACAGCCTTATCCCGAGGTCGGCCTCCAGTGCCTTGATCGCCTCCGTGACCGAGGATTGCGAAATCGTCAGCGCCTTGGCGGCGGCGCTGACACTGCCATGTTCGGCGGCAGCGACAAAGAACTGGAGTTGCCGGAGGGTGAAGGCCATGTCTCTTTCCGAAGCCCGCGTGGATGGGCCGAATGAAGCAGAAATGCCCGTTCGGGGAAAGACGGGCGCTGCCGTCGCGGAAATGGCCCGCTTCGATCCGCGGGCGACCGTCAAAAAAATTTCACTTGCGAGACTCAGGTGTTCAGTCTCCCATCCTCGGTATCGGGGGGACGGCACGACCGCAGCAGCGGAGCGATGCAGTCGTCCTCGGAACAACGCCCCTGCCGACCATGCCCAGGCTGATCCGGGCGGCCGGCGGGCGATACAACAGGGACTGGTCATGACCAAGAGATTGAAAACCGCGCTCCTGGCGTCTGCCGTCGCGTTCGTGACGACGCACGCCGCGCTTGCCGAGTCGCATGGCGACCTCGTCGCCGCCGCAAATGCCGAGGGCATGCTGACCACGATCGCGCTGCCGCACGACTGGTGCGGCTATGGCGACGTGATCGCGGGCTTCAAGGCGAAGTATCCCGACATCGCTGTGAACGAACTCAACCCCGACGCCGGCTCGGCGGACGAGCTCGAGGCGATCCGCGCCAACAAGGGCAACACCGGCCCGCAGGCGCCCGACGTGATCGACGTTGGCCTCGCCTTCGGGCCCGCAAGCAAGGACGAAGGGCTGATCCAGCCCTACAAGGTCTCGACCTGGGACACGATCCCCGCCGACGCCAAGGACGCCGAGGGCTACTGGTATGGCGACTATTACGGCGTCATGGCTTTCATCGTGAACAAGGACCTGGTCGACACCGTGCCGACCTCTTTTGCCGACCTGCTGAAGCCCGAGTATGCCGGGATGGTCGCGCTGGCGGGCGATCCGCGCGCCTCGAACCAGGCGATTCTCGCTGTGATGGCCGCCGGCATGGCGCGCGGCGCGGCACCTGGTGCCGATGCCGCCGAGGCCGGGCTGGAGTTCTTCGCCGAGCTGAACGCGGCCGGCAACTTCGTGCCCGTGATCGGCAAGGCCGGCACGCTGGCCCAGGGCACCACGCCGATCATCATCGAGTGGGACTATAACGCGCTCGCCGCCCGGGACACGCTGGCCGGCAACCCGCCTGTCGATGTCATCGTGCCGTCCGACGCGGTGCTGGCCGGGGTCTACGTGCAGGCGATCAGCGCCTACGCGCCGCACCCGAACGCGGCCAAGCTGTGGATGGAATACCTCTATTCGGACGAGGGCCAACTCGGCTGGCTGAACGGCTACTGCCACCCGATCCGCTTCAACGACCTTGCGGCCCGCGGCGTCATCCCGCAGGAGATGATGGACAAGCTGCCTCCCGCCGAGGGCTATGCCAAAGCGGTCTTCCCGACCGTCGAGCAGGTCAACGCCAACAAGGAAACCGTCGTGGCCGGCTGGGACAGCGTCGTGGGCGCCAACGTGCAGTAAACCCGATATCGGCCGGTCTCCGGGATGATCCCGGGGGCCGACGCCCTCAGACGGGCCGACAGAGCCCGCGCGAACGAAAGGACAGGGATGGTGAACCGGGCCGCAAGCCGCAGGCGGATCGACCTGCGCTGGGTGGGGCTGTTGCCCTTCGCCGTCTTCGCGGGCCTGTTCCTGATCCTGCCGACCCTCTACATCGTCGTGGGCGCGTTCCGCACGCCGCAGGGCGGGTTCACCTTCCAGAACATCCTCGACCTCAACACGCCCAGCATTCGCTCGGCCTACTGGGTGTCGATCAAGGTCAGCTTCCTGTCGGCGCTGTTCGGCTGCCTTATCGGCTTCGGCATGGCGGCGGCGATCACCGTGGGCGGCCTGCCGAAACGCATCCGCGAGCCTCTGCTGACCTTTTCCGGCGTTGCCTCGAACTTTGCCGGGGTGCCGCTGGCCTTCGCCTTCATTGCCACGATCGGCCCGGCGGGCCTGATCACGCTGTGGCTGCGCCAGGACTTCGGCATCAACCTGCGTGCCTATGGTTGGAACCTGCTGTCGACGCCGGGGCTGATCGTCACCTACCTGTTCTTCCAGATCCCCTTGATGGTGCTGATCATCACGCCCGCGCTGGACGGGCTGCGCCGCGAGTGGCGCGAGGCGGCCTCGATCCTCGGCGCAAGCGCATGGCAATACTGGCGCATGGTCGGCCTGCCGATCCTGTTCCCCTCGCTGCTGGGCACGATGGCGCTGCTGTTCGCCAACGCCTTCGGCGCCGTCGCCACCGCCATCGCCCTGACCGGCCCCTCGCTGAACATCGCGCCGATCCTGCTGTTCGCGCAGATCCGGGGCGACGTCCTGGGTTCGCCCAACCTGGGATACGCGCTGGCGCTGGGCATGATCGTCATCACCGGGCTGGCGAATGCTCTGTATATCTGGCTGCGCACCCGCTCCGAGAGGTGGCTCAAATGATGCGCGTCTGGGCCTGGGGGGCGCTGCTGTTCGGCTGCATGTATTTTGCGCTGCCGCTGATCGGCATGACCGAGTTTTCGCTGTCCATGCGGCGCGGCGAATACAGCTTCGACGCCTACCGCGTGGTCCTCGCAGACCCGCGCTTCCAGGCGACCTTTGCCTATTCGGTGGTGATGGCGCTGGTGACCATCGCCTTCGGCGTGCTGCTGGTGGTGCCGACCGCCTACTGGGTGCGGCTGAAACTGCCCAAGGCGCGGCCCTGGGTCGAGTTCATCACCCTCCTGCCGCTGGTGATCCCGGCCATCGTGGTCGTGTTTGGATACATCCGGCTTTACAACACGTCCTCGGTCCTACCGCTGACCGGCTCGGTCATGGGCACCAACCTGCTGTTGATGTTCGGCTATGCGACGCTGGCTCTGCCCTACATGTATCGCTCGGTCGATACGGGTCTGCGCACCATCGACGTGGCCACCCTGACCGAGGCGGCGCAGAGCCTCGGCGCCGGCTGGGTCACGATCCTGGGGCGGGTGATCCTGCCCAACGTGCTGGCCTCGGTCCTGTCCGGCGCCTTCCTGACCTTTGCCATCGTGATCGGGGAATTCACGATGGCAGCCCTTCTCGACCGGCCGGCCTTCGGCCCCTACATGCAGATCCTCGGCGCCAACCGCGCGTACGAGCCTGCCGCGCTGGCGGTGATCGCCTTCGGCATCACCTGGGCCTGCATGGGACTGATCGGGCTGGTCAACCGGTTTTCACGACACACGCAGGCAAAACGCTGATGGGATTTCTCGACCTCGACCGGCTCGAAAAGAGCTTCAACGAGACGCGCGTGGTCCGCGACTTCTCGCTGTCGGTCGAGAAGGGCGAATTCGTCTCGTTCCTCGGCCCATCGGGCTGCGGCAAGACCACGACCCTTCGGATGATCGCGGGGTTCGAGACGCCGACCTCGGGCGCGATCCGGATCGGCGGGCAGGACGTGGTCAACGTCAAGCCCAACCGCCGCAACATCGGCATGGTGTTCCAGTCCTACGCGCTCTTTCCCAACCTGACCGTGGCGCAGAACGTGGCCTTCGGGCTGAAGGTCTCGGGCGCGCCGCGCGACCGCATCGCGGCCCGGGTCGACGAGATGCTGGCAATGATCGGCCTGCCGGACCTTGGCGGGCGCTATCCGTTCCAGCTGTCGGGCGGCCAACAGCAGCGCGTGGCGCTGGCCCGCGCTCTGGCCCCTGCGCCGCAAGTGCTGCTGCTGGATGAACCGCTCTCGGCGCTCGACGCGCAGATTCGCGTCTCGCTGCGGTCGGAAATCCGGGCGATCCAGCAGAAACTGGGGATCACGACAATCTACGTGACCCACGATCAGGAAGAGGCGCTCTCCATGTCCGACCGGATCGTGGTCATGCACAAGGGCATCGCCGACCAGGTCGGAACCCCGTCCGAGATATACAACAGCCCGGCGACCCGCTTTGTCGCCAGCTTCATCGGCACGCTGAATCAGGTCGATGCCGTGGTCGAGGATCCGGCCAACGGCACGGTTGAGGTCGGAGGGCAGCGGCTGGTGCTGGGGCGCGCTTTGGGCCGGGCACGGGGCGCGCGCGTCGCGCTGGCGGTGCGGCCGCAGGCGCTGCGCATCGGCGCGCCGGGCCCGGGCGAGGTCGGACTGTCGGCGCGCGTGGTCGAGACGCAGTTCCTCGGGGCGGTGCAGCGTATCGTCGTCGATCTGGGCGGCGCGCCGTTGTCGCTCGACGCGTTCAACCGCGCGGGGGCGCACCTGCCCCAGACGGGCTCTCAGGTGACTCTGTCGGCGGCGGCAGAGGATGTGCTGGTGCTGGTCGACTGAGCCTGCCGTGCCGCGCCATAGCGCTGCACCGCGTCGCGGGCGGCGGCAAAGGCCTCTGCCCACTCGGACGCCAATGGCCGCGGAGCGATGACCCGCGCGGGCGGCGGAGTGACGATCCGTTCGCCGATCCCGTGCGCCGCCAGCGCCGCCGCGCCCACGGCGGTCAGTTCGGGCGTGCCTGCCACCGCGACCTCGCGGCCCAATGCATCGGCCAGGAATTGCAGGAAATAGCCGTTGGCCGACATGCCGCCGTCGACCGAGATCCGCGTCCCCAGCGGCTGCGCCCTGTCCATCTCGGCCACCACCTCGGCGGCGCGGAAGGCCACGCCTTCCAGCAGCGCCCGCATCAGGTCGCGCGGGCCGCTGGCCAGGTCCATCCCCATCCAGGCGCCCCGCGCGCGGCGGTCCCAATGCGGCGCAGCCAGCCCCGCGAGCGCGGGCACAAAGGCCAGCCCGCGCGCGATGGCGGGCAGGCCGTCGAACCGGCCGATCTCGGCATAGTCGCGGAACAGGCCCAGCCCGCGCGCCCAGTTCACCGCGGCCGAGGCGGCATAGACGCCGCCATCCAGCGCATAGGCGGGCGGTTCGTCGTGTTCGGCCCAGGCGACGGTGGGCAGAACGCCGCCCGTATCGGCGGGCAGGCGGTCGGTCAGCGCCAGCGCGAAGGCGCCGGTCCCGAAAGTGATCTTGGCGTCGCCTGCGCGGCGGCAGCCATGGCCGAACAGTGCCGCCTGCTGGTCGACGACCGAAGCCGACAGGCGCAGCCCGCCGACCTGACCGAGGTCGCCCGTGCTCGGGCGGATCGCTGGCAGGCACTCGATCGGAACGCCAAACAGGGCGCACAGCTCGGGGTCCCAGTCCAACCTGTCCAGCCGCATCAGCGACGTGCGCGAGGCGGTGGTGGGATCGGTCTCGAACCGTCCCGCCAAGCGGTCGCGAAAGTAGGCGTCAGTGGTGCCCAGCCGCAGCCGTCCGGCGTCGCGCAGCCTGTCCGCCTCGGGGATGGCGGCGATGAGCGCCAGCTTGGAGGCCGAGAAATACGGGTCGAGCGGCAGACCGGCGCGATCCCGCACCAGCGCCGACGCCTCCGGTCCCAGGCGCGCCAGCGCGGCGGCGGTGCGGTCGTCCTGCCAGACGATCGCCGGTCCTACCGGGACACCGGTTTGCGCATCCCAGCCCAGGCATGTTTCGCCCTGGTTCGCCAGGCCCACGGCGACCGCGCCCGCCGCTGCACCAGCCTCGAAGGCCGTACGCACATGGGCCAGCAACTCGGTCGCGTCGTGTTCGACCTGGCCGGGCGCGGGGTAGGATTGGGCGTGGTCGCGGCTGAAGATCACCCGCGCCGACCCGTCCTCGCCGACCAGCACTGCGCGGGTCGAGGTGGTGCCCTGGTCGACGGCGAGGAAGGTCATGCGGGATCCTCCCGAAAGGTCAGGGTGACGGGGCCAGCGGGAAGCGTAGCGGCCTCAAGGACGATGCGCCGCTCGGGCCTGCTGTCGACGGCAAAACCCACTCGATCGCCCGCGCCCCCGGTGGCGACGACCTGGCCGCGCGCGGGACGCGACAAGCGCAGGTGCAGGCGCGGCTCGGTGCCCGCTGCCGAAGGTCGCTGCGGCATCGCCCAGCCCAGCACGGGGTCGGCCAGCGTCAGGCGTGGCGGCGGAGCGGGCAGGCCGCCGGCCAGGGACGCCGCGATGGCGCCGGCGACGCGGCGGCCTTCGTCCCAGCACCAGCCCGCCGTTTCGGCCGGGCGCAGCAGGTTGCCGGCGGCAAAGACCCCGTCCAGCGAGGTACGCCCCCAGGCATCGACGACGGGGCCGCCGGTGGCCGGATCGGCCTCGATCCCGCTGTCTCGCAGCAGCACCGCGTCTGGGCGAAAGCGTCCTGTCACCAACAGCCCGTCGCAGACCAGCCGCCGTGTGCCGTTCCGGTCGCGCAAGATGACGGCCTCGACCTTGTCGTGCCCCTCTACCGCCTCGACCGACGTGCCAGTCAGAAGGGGAATGCCGTGCAACGAGGGAAACAGCGCGGCCGGAAAGCGCGCCGTGGCGCGCGGTCCGGGCTCGACCATCGCCACGGGGCGTATGCCCGCATGGGTGGCGGTTATCAGCGCGGAAAAGGCCACCAGTTCGGTGCCCAGGATCACCGGCGCGCGGAACGGGCGCAAGCCGGACCCGTAGACCATCGTCTGGAGCGTTCCCGTCGTGGCGATCCCCGCCGGTTTCGTGCCGCCGACGGCGCGTGGCGCGCGCGGCGTCTCGCGACAGCCGGTCGCCAGCAGCACCCGTTCGGGCAACAGGCTGGACAATCCGTCATGGCTTGATAGCTCCAGGACGGGCCCGGCGTGGATCGCGGTCACGGTGGTGGCGGACAGGATCGTGACGCCCGCCGCACGCGCCTCGGCCACCAGGCGGCGGGCATAGTCGGGACCGCGATAGAGGCGGCGGAACTCGCGCCAGCCAAAGGGATAGTGGCCGCAATGGCGGGGGATGCCGCCCGGCGCGGGATCGCGGTCGATCACTATGACGGGGCCGATCCCGGTGCGGCGCAGCGCGATGGCCGCCGACAGGCCCGCCGGCCCGCCGCCCACGATGGCGACGCGTGGCGCACTCATTCCACCGCCTCGGCCATCGGGCAGGGCAGGCGGCCCCGCGTGACCTGCGCCAGCGTCGCGGCGCACCAGTTGCCCTGGCAGCGGCCCATCGTGACGCGGGTCCGGCGTTTCAGGCCCGCAAGGCTGCCTGCCGGGACCGGGCCGGACAGCGCGGCCTCGACCTCGGCGCGGGTCACGCGCTCGCAATGGCAGAGGATGCCGCCATTGTCGGGGGCCTGCCAGCCGCGGGGCAGGGCCTCGGCCAGGTTCGGCACGCGGGGCCACAGCGGGTCGGGCAGGGCCGCGCGGTCGAGCAGCCCCGCGCACAGCCGCCAGACATGCGCTGCCGTTCCCAGCGCCGAGGACAGGCCGGTTGACCGAATGCCGCCCACCGTCACCGCGTTGCGGCCCTCGTGCGCCTTGATGCGATAGTCCTTGAACTCGGTCGCCGGGCGCAGGCCCGCATAGATCGCCGTGACCTCTTCCCGCGCCAGCGCGGGCAGGATTTCCGCCCCGCGCCGTTTCAGGGCCTCCAGCGTCTCGGGGACCAGCGTCGCGGCCTCGCGGTCGTCCTGGTCCTCGGCGGTCGGGCCGACCAGCAGGTTGCCAAAGACCGTCCGGCAGACGACGACACCCTTGGTGATCTTGTTCGGCACCGGCAGCAGGATGTGGCGGGCAAGGCGGCTGGCGGGCTTGTCGTAGACGACGAACTGCCCCTTGCGCGGTCGAAGAGTGAAATCGCGCGCGCCGAACAGGCGCTCGTCCACCACGTCGCCCCAGTTGCCCGCGCAGTTGATCGCGACGCGCGCCCGGACCACACCGGAGGTGGTCTCCAGACGCCATTCCGAGCCGTCGAAGGCGCCGCCCGTGACCTCGGTCCCGCGCAGCAGGACCGCGCCGTTCTCAACCGCCTGCAGAATGTAGGCCAGCGGCGCCGACCAGGGGTCGATCAGCGACTCGCGTGGGACCCGGAAGGCGCTGCGCAGGCTTGGGTTCAGGTTCGGCTCCAACGCCAGGACCTGCGCCGGGGTCAGCGGGGGCGAAACGTCGGTCACGCCGTTGGTCCGCGCCTGCGCGATGAGCGCGGGCAGCGACGCCGCTTCGGCGTCTGTCCAGGCGATCACCAGCGCGCCGGCCTCGTCCAGGGGCAGGTTCAGGCGCTCGTGGATGGCGCGGTATTCGGCATATCCCTCGACGATGCAGGCCTGCTCGACAGAGCCCTCCGGGGCGTCGAAGCCGGTGTGCAGGATGGCGCTGTTGCCCTTGGACGCGCCGTCGAGGATATCGGCGGCCTTTTCAATCAGGACGGTCCGCCAGCCTTCGAGGGTCAGCCGTCGCGCGATTGCGCAGCCGATCACTCCGCCGCCGATCACCGCCGCGTCAAAGAGGTCGTCCGTGTCCTGCGCCCTGACCAATCCAACCTCCAGCCGCCTGTTTTCCCGGCAATTTGTTGCACGCGGCCCGATGCGGCGTCAAACCCGCCGTCGCCACACGATGCCATGGTTTGACCAAGTGATAAAACTTGTTGACAGCCCCCGGAAGGCCTCGGCTAGCATCGTCGGCAACGGTCCCTGGAGGCGAGGATGGCACAAGCCGCCCGCCATGCACCGTTCGGGGGCTCAAGCGTCCCGTCCCGCGGCCAGAGGACCGCCGCCGGCCGGCAAGACAGGCCGGACCACGACGGGGGAACGACCACATGCCGAAACTGATCGGCGCCTATGTGCGGACGATGGACCGGATTTCCGGCTGGATCGGCATCGTGGCGATGTACCTGATCTTCGTGATGGTGGCGGTGCTGCTGCTGGATGCGGTCACGCGCAACGTGCTGGATATCCCGCTGCACTGGTGCGTTGAGTTCTCGCAGTTCACGCTGGCGGCCTACTATTTCCTCGGCGGGCCGGTCACGCTGCGCGATGACGCGCATGTGCGGATGGACCTGTTCTATGCCGGCTTCAGCCGGATGGGGAAGCACCGGATGGACGTCGCCACGCTGCCATTCATGATGCTCTATCTCGTGGTGCTGCTGATCGGGTCGTGGTCGTCGCTGAGTTACGCCATCGAGACCGACGAGCGGCGCTTTTCGATGTGGAACCCCAGCGTGATCCCGATCAAGGCGCTGATGCTGGTCTGCATCGTTCTCATGATCCTCCAGATCATCGCCGAATTCATCAAGCATGCCAGCGCGCTCCGCGCCGGAGAGGCCGCGGAATGAGCTATGAATTGATCGCGATCCTGATGTTCCTGTCGATGCTGCTGATGCTGTCGACGGGGCAGCGGGTCTTTGGCGCCATCGGCGCGGTCGCTTCGATCGCGGCGCTGCTGCTGTATGGCACGGGCGGCGTGGAGCTGCCCTTCAGCCAGGCGTTCAAGCTGTTCAACTGGTTCCCGATGCTGACGCTGCCCCTGTTCATCTACATGGGCTATGTCCTGTCCGAGGCCGGCATCGCAGAGGACCTGTATCGCGCCTTCCACGTCTGGTTCGGGCGCATCTCTGGCGGGTTGGCCATCGGCACGGTGCTGCTGATGGTCATCATCTCGGCGATGAACGGGCTGTCGGTGGCGGGCATGGCTATCGGCGCGACCATCGCGCTGCCCGAGATGCTGCGGCGGGGCTACGACAAGGTGCTGATCACCGGGGTGATCCAGGGTGGATCGAGCCTCGGCATCCTGATCCCGCCCTCGGTCGTGCTGGTCCTGTTCGGCATGATCGCCCGCGCGCCGGTCAGCCAGCTGTGGCTGGCCGGGGTGTTCCCGGGCCTGATCATGGCGACCATGTTCATCGTCTACATCTGGGTGCGCTGCAAGCTGAACCCCGGCCTCGCGCCCACCGTCAGCGAGGAAGACCTTAACATGCCGCTGCGCGAAAAGCTGCTGCTGCTGCGCGCGGGCATCATCCCGATCCTGATCTTCTTCCTGATGACCGGGCTTTTCGTCATGGGCTACACCAGCCTCGTCGAAAGCTCGGCCGTGGGCGCCACGGCCGCCACCGCCGCCGCGCTCTACAAGCACAAGATGAGCTGGGGGATGTTCCACGAGACCGCCCGCAAGACGCTGGCCGTCTCCTGCATGTTCCTGTGGCTGATCCTCGCGGCGCTGGCCTTCGGCGCGATTTTTGACGGGATCGGCGCCAGCCGCGCCATCGAGAACCTGTTCATCGGCCAGTGGGACCTGAACCCCTGGACGATCATCATCATGATGCAGCTGTCCTTCATCCTGATGGGGATGTTCCTCGACGACACCGCCATGCTGGTGATCGTCGCGCCGCTGTACATCCCGATCGTCAAGGCGCTGGAGTTGGGATTTTCCAACCAGATCGTGTGGTATGGTGTGCTTTACACCATCACCTGCCAGATCGCCTACATCACGCCGCCCTTCGGCTACAACCTGTTCCTGATGCGCAGCCTCGCGCCCAAGGAGATCACGCTGATCGATATCTACAAGTCGATCTGGCCCTTCGTGCTGATGATGGCGCTGACCATCGCGCTGATCATGGCGTTTCCGCAGATCGCGCTCTGGCTGCCGTCGCAGATCCGCCTGCGCGGATGACAATTCAACGGGCCCGCCAAGAGGCCGACCGACCCTTGACCAACTGGAGAGACTGACATGACCAAAGTGATAAAACCGTCCCCGTCCGAGGAAATTCTCGCCTCGCGCCGGAAGTTCCTGCGCACCGCCGGCATCGGTGGCGCGGCGGTTGCCGCCTCGACCCTCAGCGCGCCTTATGTCAACGCGCAGTCGCCGATCCGCTGGCGGCTTCAGACCTATTCCGGCGCACCGCTGGGCGCGCATGTGATCAAGCCGCAGATCGATGCTTTCAACGCCGCCGCCAACGGCGAGATGGAGATCGAGCTGTATTACGCCGATCAACTGGTGCCCACCGCCGACCTGTTCCGCGCGCTGCAGAACGGCACGCTGGACGCGGTGCAGTCGGACGAGGCGACAATGGCCTCGCCGGTCGATATCTCGGTCTTCGGCGGCTATTTCCCCTTCGCCACGCGCTACCCGCTCGATGTGACGGCGATGTTCCGCTACTACGGGTTGGACGAGATCTGGAAGGAAGCCTACGACGAGGTCGAGAACGTCACCTGGCTGTCCACCGGCTCGTGGGACCCGCTGCACATCTTCACCGTCGACAAGCCGATCCGCAGCCTGGCCGACATGAACGGCCTGCGCGTGTTCGGCGTGCCCACGGCAGGCAAGTTCCTGTCGAAATACGGCCTGATCCCCGTCACCGTTCCGTGGGATGACGTCGAGGTGGCGATGCAGACCGGCGAGCTGGACGGCGTGGCGTGGTGCGGCTTTACCGAGGCCTACGAGGTCGGCTGGGCGGACGTCTGCAACTACGCGCTGACCAACTCCGTCACCGGCGCATGGTTCGGCAGCTATTTCGCCAACTCGAACAGCTGGGCCAACGTGCCGCCGCACCTGCAGGAGCTGTTCAAGATCACCATCGACCAGTCGCATTACTACCGTCTCGGCTGGTACTGGGGCGGCGAGGCCAAGCTGCGCGTCGAGGGCGAGAAGATGGAGCTGACCTCGATCCCGCAGGATGAATGGGCCACCGTGGTCGCCGACGCCAACGGCTTCTGGGACGAGGTCGCGGCCTCCAGCCCGCGCGCGGGCAAGGTCGTGGACGCGTTCAAGCGCTACGCCGCGAACATGGAAAAGGCCGGCTATCCCTATCGCTGAGCCTGCCGCAGATTGGGGGCGGCGGCCGCGTGCCGCCGCCTTTCACGATTCGGACTTCAAGGAACTGGACCAGACATGCCCGCCAACCTGACCCTCGACGCGCTCCGCGACCTCGTGAAGGCCGGAGAGATCGACACCGTCCTGACCTGCGCCGTCGACATGCAGGGACGCCTGATGGGCAAGCGCTTTCACGCGCAGCATTTCGTCGACAGCGGCTACGAGGAAACCCACGGCTGCGATTACCTGCTGGCGGTCGATGTCGACATGACGACCGTGCCAGGCTTCAAGGCGTCGAACTGGGCGCGCGGCTATGGCGACTATGTCCACAAGCCCGACCTCTCGACCCTGCGCCGCGTGCCATGGCTGCCCGCGACGGCCATGGTCATGGTCGACCTGCTGGATCACCACACCCACGAAGAGGTGCCGCATTCCCCGCGCGCCATCCTCAAGCGCCAGGTGGCGCGGGCCAAGGCGATGGGTTTCGACGCCATGATGGCGACCGAGCTGGAATTCTACATCTTCGAGGAAAGTTTCGCCGAGCTGCGCGACGAGGGCTATCGCGCGATGACGCCTGTTGTGCGCTTCAACAACGATTACGGCATCATGGGCACCGCCAAGGAAGAATTCCTGATGCGCGACGTGCGCAACGGGCTGTATGGCGCGGGCATCCCCGTCGAGAACTCCAAGGGCGAGGCCGAGGCTGGCCAGCACGAGATCAACATCCGCTATTCGGATGCGCTCGACACCGCCGACATGCACTCGATCACCAAGAACGGCATCAAGGAGATGGCCGACCAGCACGATGTCTCGGTCACGTTCATGGCGAAATACGCCACCGACCGGGCGGGCAGTTCCAGCCACATCCACCAGTCGCTGTGGTCGGGCGGCAAGCCCGCCTTCTTCGACCCGGATGCCGAGCACGGCATGTCGCAGACCATGCGGCACTACCTCGCCGGGCTGCTGGCCCATGCCAGCGGGGTGACGTATTTCCTCGCCCCCAACATCAACAGCTACAAGCGGTTCACCGTGGGCATGTTCGCGCCGACCAAGGCCGTCTGGTCGACAGACAATCGCACCGCCGGCTACCGCGTCTGCGGCGCGGGGACCCGCGGCGTGCGGGTCGAATGCCGGGTCGGCGGGGCCGACCTGAACCCCTATCTCGCACTGGCCGCGCAGCTTGCGGCGGGGCTTGACGGGATCGAGCGAAAGCTGGATCTGGAGCCCGAGATGAAAGGCGACATGTACGCCGACCCGAACGCCCGCCAGATCCCGCGCAACCTGCGCGAGGCGGTGAGGGTGCTGGACGGGTCGGACATGCTGCGGGCGGCCTTTGGTGACGCCGTGATCGACCACTACGTGCACGCCGCGCGGTGGGAAATCGCGGAGCAGGACCGCGTGGTGATGGACTGGGAACTGAAACGCGGGTTCGAGCGGCTCTGACGGGCGCGCCCGGCGCCGGAGGATGAACATGACGACAATGATCCAATGCATTTCTCCCGTCGACGGGAGCCTTTATGCCGAGCGCCCGGCGCTGACGCCCGAGGCGGCGGATGCCGCCGTCGCCCGCGCCCGCGCCGCGCAGACCGCCTGGGCCGCCCGCCCGCTGGACGAGCGCCGCGCGCTGGTGCTCAAGGGCATCGAGATGCTGGGCGGCATGAAGGACCGCGTGGTCGAGGAACTGGCCTGGCAGATGGGCCGGCCGACGCGCTTTGGCGGCGAATTCGGCGGCGTGAACGAACGCGCCACTTACATGGCGGGCATCGCCGAGCAGGCGCTGGCCCCGCTGGTGTCCGAGGACAGCCCCGGCTTCCTGCGCCAGATCGAGCGCGCGCCGGTGGGCGTGGTCTTTGTCATCGCGCCCTGGAACTATCCCTATCTGACCGCCTTCAACACCATCGTTCCGGCGCTGATCGCGGGCAACAGCGTGATCCTGAAACACGCCAGCCAGACCCTGCTGGTCGGCGAACTCATGGCCGAGGCGCTGCACGCGGGCGGCGTGCCGCAGGACGTGTTCCAGAACATCGTGCTGGACCATGCCGGGACCGAACGGCTGATCGCGAAACGCTCCTTCGGGTTCGTGAACTTCACCGGGTCGGTGGCGGGCGGGCAGGCGATCGAGCGCGCGGCGGCAGGCACCTTTACCCCCACCGGGCTGGAACTGGGCGGCAAGGACCCGGGCTATGTCATGGAGGATGCCGACATCGACTGGGCGGTCGACGTGCTGATGGACGGCGCGATGTATAACGCGGGCCAGTGCTGCTGCGGGATCGAGCGGATCTACGTGCATCGCCGCCACTTCGACGATTTCGTGGAAAAGGCGGTGAAGTGGACGAACGGCCTCAAGCTGGGCAATCCTTTCGACGCCGACACGACGCTGGGCCCGATGGCCAATGTGCGCTTTGCAAAGACCGTGCGCGACCAGACCGCCGAGGCCATCGCCGCCGGGGCCAAACCCCTGATCGAAAGACAGAACTTTCCCGCTGACGATGGCGGCGCCTACCTGATGCCGCAGGTTCTGGTGAACGTGGACCACTCCATGCGCGTCATGACCGAGGAAAGCTTCGGCCCCGTCGTCGGCATCATGCCGGTCAGCGATGATGAAGAGGCGCTGCGCCTGATGAACGACTCGCCCTATGGACTGACCGCCTCGCTCTGGACGAAAGACCCCGAACGCGCGCTGGCGCTGGGGCGGCGGATCGACACCGGGACGGTATTCCTGAACCGCGCCGATTATGTCGACCCGAGCATCTGCTGGACCGGCACCAAGGATACCGGCCGGGGCGGCGCCATGTCGGTCCTGGGTTATCATGCGGTCACGCGGCCGCGCTCCTACCACCTTCGGAAAGCCAAGCCATGAGCCTCGTCGGAAACTGGTCCTACCCCACCGCCATCAAGTTCGGAGCCGGACGCATCAAGGAAATCGGCGCGGCCTGCGCGCAGGCGGGCATCAAGCGCCCGCTGCTGGTCACGGACCGGGGCCTTGCCTCGATGAAGATCACGCAGGACACGCTGGACCTGATGCAGACGGCGGGCCTTGGCCGCGCCATGTTCGCCGAGGTCGATCCCAACCCGACCGAGGTCAACCTCGACGCGGGGCTTGCCGCCTACAAGGCGGGCGGGCATGACGGGGTGATCGCCTTCGGCGGTGGCTCGGGCCTCGACCTCGCCAAGATGGTCGCCTTCATGTCGGGGCAGACGCGGCCCCTGTGGGATTTCGAGGATATCGGCGACTGGTACACGCGCGCGGACCCGGCGGGCATCGCCCCCATCGTCGCCGTGCCGACGACCGCCGGGACGGGCTCCGAGGTGGGGCGCGCCAGCGTCATCACCAATTCCGTGACCCATGTGAAGAAGATCATCTTCCACCCCAAGGTGCTGCCCAGCGTGGTCATCTCGGACCCCGAACTGACCGTCGGCATGCCGAAGCACATCACCGCAGGCACCGGCATGGATGCCTTTGCCCATTGCCTCGAGGCCTATTCCTCGCCCTTCTTCCATCCCATGAGCCAGGGCATCGCGCTGGAGGGGCTGCGGCTGGTCAACACCTACCTGCCGCGCGCCTACGCGGACGGCACGGACATCGAGGCGCGGGGCCAGATGATGGCGGCGGCGGCGATGGGGGCTGTGGCCTTCCAGAAGGGGCTTGGCGCGATCCACGCCCTCAGCCACCCGGTCGGCGCGGTGTTCAACACCCATCACGGCACGACCAATGCCGTGGTGATGAGCGCCTGCCTCGATTTCAACCGCCCCGCCATCGAAGAGAAGATTGGGCAGGCGGCGGCCTACCTCGGGATCAAGGGCGGGTTCGACGGCTTTGCCGACCGCGTGCGCGAGCTGAACGCGATGTTCGCCATGCCCAAGGGGCTGGCGGCGATGGGCGTCGATGCTTCGCGGCTGGCCGAGTTGACCGAGATGGCGCTGGAAGACCCCAGCGTCGGCGGCAACCCGGTCAAGATGACGCGCGAGAACACCCGCGCGCTGTTCGACGCGGCGATGTGATCCGCGACGCCGGTTGCGCGGCCCTCAGAGGCTGCGCAGCCGGTGCCGTTCCAGCAGCCCGGTCAGCATGTCGCGCGCCTGCTGGCAGTGGGCGCGGTGAATGCGGCGCGCGGCCTCGGCGTCGCCCGCCAGAATCGCGTCATGCACGGCGCGGTGGTCCTCGTTCGACTGGACCGGCAGGGGGCGCATGAACAGGGTCACGGCCCGCGCCCGGCGCACCTGGTCGGCTATCATGCCGACGATGGCAACCACCCGCATATTCCCGCCCAGCCGCACCAGTTCGGCGTGAAAGCGGTCGTCGGCGCGGGCCCAGGCCTCGCGGTCGTCATGCTTCAGCGCAAGGTCCATGTCACGGATCGCGGCATCCAGCGCCGCGAGGTCCCTTGCCGAATGACCCGCCTCGGCGGCGCGCTCGGCGGCAAGGCTTTCGAGTTCGGTCAGCACGTCGTAGATCTCGCGCATGTCCTCGGCGGAAACCGGAAGGATGCGCACGCCCTTGCGCGGCCGCACCTCCAGCAGGCCCTGGCCTTGCAGCATCAATGCCGCCTCGTGCACCGGCGTGCGCGACATGCCGAGACGCTCCGCAAGTTCGGATTCCAGGTGGTCCGACCCGGCGGGCAACTCGCCGGAAAAGATCATCGCCCGCAACGCCTGAACCGCGCGCCGGGCGTTCGAGCCGGTGGTCTTCCTGCCAGAGGGTGTCAAGATGTGCCCCCCGTGCTCAGAGCGATCTTGCGGCCGGTCTCGGCGGAGGAATAGAGCGCCTGCTCGATGCCCAGCACCGGCAGGTAATCGCGGGCGGTGTTTTCCAGCGCCCCGGCACCGCGCAGCGCCGCGATGACGTGGCTTTGCAGGGCATGCACGCAATCGCCGCCAAAGCCAGTCCAGGTGTTGGCGGGCAAGAGAACCTCGTCCTCGATCTCTGCGAATCGGCGCAGGCGCACCGACCCGTCGCCGTTAAGCGTCAGCGTGCCGCCTGTGCCCTCGAAAAGCGCCTCGCCCATCGTGCGGCGCAGGTTGTCGGCAGCATGGTCGAGATGCCGGTTGCCGTCGAACAGCGCCCGGACGCCGCCGGGGAAATCGAAGATCGCAAGACCTGCGTCTTCTCCCCGGATCGCGGGGTTGAGGCGGCGAAGGTCGGCATAGACATGGGTCGGCGCGCCCATCAGGAAGCGGAAGGTGTCGATCCAGTGCACCCCGGTTTCATGGATCAGGAACCGCTCCATCCGCTGGAAATAGGGTTGCCGGGTCATGTAGGCGTCAGGCCCCTGGCCATCGCCGGGGCGCAGCCGGAACGTGGCCTGCT
This sequence comes from Thetidibacter halocola, assembly GCF_018224955.1. Classification (GTDB taxonomy): domain Bacteria; phylum Pseudomonadota; class Alphaproteobacteria; order Rhodobacterales; family Rhodobacteraceae; genus Thetidibacter; species Thetidibacter halocola. The sequence continues at coordinate 886,925 of NZ_JAGTUU010000001.1, read as the reverse complement.
GCAATTCTCCGACCAGCCCGTTGTCCAGCGCGGCCTTGATCGCGCGATACCACGGCTGAAAGCGGAAGTTCTCGTGCACCACCAGCAGCGCGCCCGCGGCCTCTGCCTCGGCGGTGATGGCGTGGGCCTCGTCTGGTTTCAGGCAGAAGGGCTTCTGGCAGATCATGTGCTTTATGCCTGCCGCCAGCGCGGCGCGGATCGTTTCCGCATGGCCGGCCGGGGGCAGGATGATGTCCAGCAGGTCCGGCCGCACCTCTGCCAGCATCCGGGGCAGGTCGTCAAAGGCGGGCAGGCCGGTGGCGCGGGCGTGGGCGATGTCGCGGTCGCAGGCGGCGACCGGCACCGCGCCAAGCATCCGCGCCCAGCTGTCATAGTGGAATCGGCTGAAATAGCCAGCACCGACCCCGGCAACGCGGATCGGCGGGTCGGACTCTGCGGCCGGGGCGGTCACTGCGGAAACAGCGCGCGCATGACGGCGCCCGCCGCCTCGGTGGTATCGGCGCTGCCGCCGAGGTCGCGCGTCAGGCTTTTGCCGCGGGCGATCACGCTCTCGACCGCTTCGCGCAGGCGGCGACCATCGTCCCGCAGCGGGTCGTTACCGTGCCGCTCGCCCAGCCAGTCCAACATCATCGCCGCCGACAGGATCATCGCGTGCGGGCTTGCGACACCGCGACCGGCAATGTCGGGGGCCGAGCCGTGGCAGGGCTGGAACACTGCGTGCTCCAGCCCGATGTCCGCCGAGGGCGCAAGGCCGAGGCCCCCCATCAGACCGGCACCGAGGTCCGACAGGATATCGCCGAACATGTTTTCGGTCACCAGCACATCGAAATCCCACGGCTTCTGCACCATCCAAAGGGCGGTGGCGTCGACGTAGGCATGGTCGGCGGCCAGGTCGGTGTGATCGCTTACGACCTCGTCGAAGATCCCGCGGAAGAAGGCAAAGGCCCGGAACACGTTGGCCTTGTCGACGCAGGTGACGCGCCCGGGGCCACGTCCCGTGGCCTTGCGGCTGGCGGCCAGGGCAAAGGCAAAACGGAACAGCTTTTCCGAGGTCGCGCGGGTGATGCGCAGCGTTTCGGTCGCGGCATCACCGCTGACCTCGCCGCGGCCCTGCGAGTGGAACAGGCCCTCGGCGCTTTCGCGGATCAGGACGAAGTCGATCTCGCGCCCCTCGGGCAGGGTCAGGGGGCCGGGCTGCCCTGCTCGCACGCGCACCGGGCGTAAGCCGGCGAACAGGCCGAACGCCTTGCGCAACTCGATCTGGGGCGAAATCTCGGTCCCGTCGGGGTAGCGCACCTGCGGCAGGCCCATGGCCGACAGCAGGATCGCATCGGCCGCCCCCGCGGCCTTCAGCGAGGCGACGGGCAGAGATTCGCCGGTCTTTGCATAGTGTGCTGCGCCGGCGGGCAGCGACGTGAACCGCAGCGAAAATCCGGCCGAAGTGTTGTGCTGAAATGGATCGCTCGAGGATGAAGTCCGGGAGGATCAACGTCCGCCCTCCCATCAGCTGAAACGCGATGATGACCAGTGGCAGGCCAAGTATGCCGGAGGTCCCCGGTGGCATCGGAATGACATTGGGCACGGCAAATAGGAAGAGCAGCGCCCCCGAAGCCCGGTAGCGGAACTTCTCGACGAGCTTGCGCACTGAAACACGGTCACCACAAGTCTGCCGCGCGCTTCCAGTGAGCATTTCGGTCAGGCGTGGCGAGCCGCATGGGTCAGCATTGTCGGCTGACCACTGAGTAATATGGTCGGTCATTGCTGTCCTCACGGAAGGGGCCGTGCCGTTGGACGCGCGGCGTGCTGTTTGTTCCATGTACGGAGCCGTCAACCGCCCTCATCCACGACATGAGCACCGCGAGATATTTTTTCGAAACTTGGGATGGAATTGTCCAAGGACTCCGTAGTGAAGAAAAACAACGCGAGTACTCCCAATGGATTCAACTCTGCAGATCGATGTTACGACCCTGTTGACGCCCGGCGACCCTGCGTCCAGCTTCATCCAGAGGAGTGCCACGAATCCGCGATACGCCTTCGACAGCGCGGCGGGCCGGTACTTGGTGCTCTGCTTCTACGGCAGCGCGGGCGATCCCCATGCGCAGGCCGCGCTTCGGGCTGACCACGGCAGGCCGGACATCTTCGACGACAACCGGGCCTGCTTTTTTGGAGTGAGCACCGACCCGGCGGATGAAGCGAGCGGAAGGGTGGCAAACCGCATCCCCGGCTACCGGCACTTCTGGGATTTCGATCTGACCGTGTCGCACTGCTACGGCGTGTCAGCAAAGGATGTAGGCGCCGCCAGCCGGCCTGTCGCGTTGGCTCGGCAATGGGTCGTGATCGATCCCACGATGCGCGTGGTCGCCGCGGTCCCCTTTCGCAAGGACCAGAGCGACCTTGCCGAGGTAATGCGCATCCCGGACGATCTGCCGCCGCCAGCGCGGTTCGCCGGCGTCGAGATCATGGCTCCGATCCTGTTTCTGCCACGCGTGTTCGAGCCCGAACTGTGTCGCCATCTGATCGGGCTCTACGAAGCCCGGGGCGGCCAGGAAAGCGGTTTCATGCGCGAGGTCGGCGGCCGGACTGTCGGCGTGGCAGATCCAGGCTTCAAGCGGCGCAAGGATTATGACATCGAGGACCGAGAGTTGATCGCGGCCCTTCAGGCACGGTTCCTGCGCCGTGTGGTGCCCGAGATCGCAAAGGTGCACCAGTTCAAGGTGACGCGGATGGAGCGCTACATCGTCTCCTGTTACGCGGCGGAGGATGGCGGTCACTTCTCTGCCCACCGTGACAACACGACCAAGGGCACGGCGCATCGGCGCTTCGCCGTTTCAGTCAATCTCAACGACGACTTCCACGGCGGCGAGGTCAGCTTTCCGGGATACGGTCCGCGCAGCTTCAAGGCCCCGGCTGGCGGTGCGGTGGTGTTTTCCTGCTCGCTTCTGCACAAGGTCAGCAAGGTGACGAAGGGCAGGCGTTTTGCTTTTCTGCCCTTCCTGTACGACGACGCCGCAGCACGCATTCGGGAGGAAAACGCCCGCTATATTGGCGAGACCGGTTCAGGTTACCGGGCGAGCCATCAGAATGCAGCGGAATAGACGGCATGACACACACGACATCGGAGATCTGAGCCCCATGGCCAGCGACGACCTCGACATCGTCGATCAACTGGAGTCTTTGCGGCGCTACGCACGGGTGCTGACCCGCGACCCGGAAACGGCGGACGATCTCGTCCAGGCGACTTTCGTGCGGGCGAGGGAGCGACGTGCGACTTTCCACGACGGAGCGGATGTGCGTGTGTGGCTGATGGCGATCCTGCACAACCTCTTCATCGACGGTCGCCGGAGCGCGAAGGCTGCCGAAGCACGTGAGAAGGTCTGGGCCGAGACACGTCCGGCCTTCGTCGAACCATCCGGCGACATCGCGGTGCGGTTCGCGCAACTGCGCAATGCGTTTCTCGCGCTGAACGCAGAACAACGTGAAACCCTGCACCTTGTCGCGGTGGAGGGTCTTGGACCGCCCGAAGCGGCCGAGATACTGGGCGTGCCGGTGGGAACGGTGATGTCCCGAGTCGGCCGGGCGCGCGCGGTGCTCCGGGCGTTCGAGGATGGTCGGACCGATGAGGGATGGGCGAAACCCTTGAGAATTGTTGGAGGACGCGATGGGCGACAGGACTGAGGCCGATCCGGAGGTCTAGGCGGAGCTTCTGGCCGTTCTTGAAGGGCGTCTGGACCCCGATCGCACCATTGCCGTGGCGGATTATCTGGCCAAACGCCCGGAGCGGATGGCGGACCTGCTGGCGGATGCGCGCAACACGGCGACGCTGCGGATTGCCCTCTCGACATCAAGCGATCCGGTGCCGCCGCAGCTTGTCGCCGAGGCGCGAAGTCTTCGGGATAGCCTGCGCGGACAACGCCTGCTGCGTCGTTATGCGTCCGTTGCAGCGGCGTTGGTGCTTTTTTCGGCGGGCTGGGCCAGCCATGTCGCGTGGCAGGTGGCCGGACCCGCCCCTGCATCGCCACTGGTCGAGGCGGCGCTCGACGCGCAGGCTGCGCTGGAGTTGCGGCACTGGATGGTGTCGCAGCCCGAGAGCACGGAGTTGAACGCGCAGGAGATCGTCGCGGCACTTGGAATCGAGCTGCCGCAGCTGCCGCCAGACTGGAAGGTGCGGGATGTCCAGGTTGTTGCGACCCCCGAACGCCCCGCTGTCGCCATCACCGTTGACGCGCCCGACCTCGGAAGGCTCCTGCTGATGGCCGTCGCACGAAGCCCGGAAGATGCCGAGGAGCCACCGACAGCCTTTGAATACGAAGGTCAAACCATAGCCTTGTTCGAGCGCGGCCGGTCGTCTTTCGTGTTGGTCGATGTGTCCGGTCATCCAGAGCAACTGGCGCTCGGCGCCGACCGGCTAATGAGGCCGGGCAACTGAGCTGATGCGGTCCTCGTGGAAGCCGGATGACCATCTGCTCGAATGATCCCGTTTGTGCGGATCATCAATCGGATGTCCGAAGTGGTGACCGTACGACCAATGCGGCGACAACAGAGCAACATCCCGCCAAAGAGGGCCTTGTTCAGAATTTCGAGGCGAGATCCACAAGGGACGGCGGGCGTCTGGCCACTCTCACTCGTCGCCAGAGGTTGCAACATTTCGCGACGCTGCAAGCGTTTGCGATGCGCCAGATCGGCCGCCACGGGTCCGTCCTTCTGGCCGCCCTGCGCCTTCGTGTCGGTCTCCGTCACCAGATTATTTCGCGGGCGGGGCGAACCCGTGAATGCCGCAACTCATTGGAAATGCGAGGATGTTTTTCGCAGTCCCGTGACCATCGATGAGCGCTCGAAGAGAGACGCGGGTCATTCGGAGACCCATTCGGCGTCAAGCGCCCAGTCTCGCAAGGGCGGATGGCCCTGCCAAAGCCCTTTGAAACAAAAAAGTCCCCAATCGGGGTCCTTGGACGCGTTCAGTATCTGAATGTGGCGGAGGGGACAGGACTCTGCCGGACATGCTGATCGGCGTTCTCTATGGTGGCCTGACCGAGGAGGTGATGCTGCGTTGGGGGCTCATGTCGCTGCTCGCCGTCTGGATGCTTTGCCTTATGTCCAGCGCGCGTGCCATCTGGAGTGCCACCCTAATCGCCGCTCTGGCCTTCGCGGCGACGCACCTCCCGGCGGTCATGCATCGAGGCCGCCGAAGTCAGAAGCGTCCGTCGCGCAGCCGCTCAGCCAGATGGTTGCGAGAACGGGGGCGACGCACCGCCGTCTCGAGCATCCGTCGTTGCGCATCATGGGCCCTTTCCATGGTCTAGAGCTATTCGGCCAGCCGGCCGGCACGTTCGCCGCGCCGACGAAGCGGCCGGGCAAGGGGCACATTTCCCTGACAGAAAGACTATGCCCCGAACCCATGTTTGCCTGACGTCCTCCAGCTTGATCTCGATCAGCGAACGGGCGGGCGATTTGGGCGATGTTGCGCCCAATTCAAAAAGATCCCGTTTCGAGAGGGCTCACACATGTCTTCCATCGTGAGCAGACCGCGGTCGATTGTGCCTTCCCTCGCGCTCTTGTTCTTCGCACTGCTCACATTCGGTATCACCTGGAGCGTGATCGGCGGCTACATCTACTTCCCGGAGCTCGCCGCCGCGGCCTTTGGCGAGATCAGCGGCAGCCACCCCCTCTACTTCCTCGCCACGTGGGCGCCCGGCATCGCGGGCATTCTTCTGGTGCTGGCGTTCGGCGGTTTGCATGGCCTGCGCGCCTTTCTCTCGCGCCTCCTCTACTGGCGCTGCGCCCCGGTCTGGTGGGCCTTCATCCTGATCGGCATCCCCGTCGTCTTCATAGCCGGATCGCTGATCAAGGGCGGGCCGCTCCTTGCGCCGATTCCCCCGGGAGGCGTTGGCGCCATGGTCGCGCTCATGGTCATGATGCTGTTTCTCGGGCCGATGGAGGAATTCGGCTGGCGGGGCGTCGCCCAGCCGCTCCTGCAGCGCCATGTGGCCCCTTTCTGGGCCGGGGGCATCATCGGGGCGGCTTGGGGCGTCTGGCATCTGCCCGCCTTCTATCTAGCGGGTGTCGTTTACGAGAACTGGTCCTTCCTGCCGTTCTTCATCGGCAACATGACGCTTGCGATCCTGGTCACGCCGATCTTCAACAGCGCGCGCGGCAGCCTGGCTTTGCCGATGCTGTTCCATTGGCAGCTCATCATCCCGTTCTGGCCCGACGCGCAACCCTGGGACACCCGCATCCTGGTCGTCGTGGCCGTGGTCGTTGTCTGGCTGAACCGCAAGACGATGTTCAGCCGCGACGGCGCGGTGACCGAGGTCATCCCGGCCGCGCGCGGCGCCGTGCCGCACCTGGCGGAGTAGGCGGATGCGCCGGGGCCTTGTTCTCGCCTTCACTTTGGCTCTTGGTGGGTTCGCGGCGCCCGTGGCGGCGCAGGATGGCTGGCTGGCCGCCAAGCTGGGCGAGTTCCGTGAGCGCTACGCCTTTCCCGGCGCCACAGCGGCGATCGCCCTGCCGGACGGCACGGTGATGACAGCGGCCACCGGCCTGGCCGATGTAGAGGCAGGGCGCGCCATAACGGCGGAGACGCCGATGCTGGCCGCGAGCATCGGCAAGAGCTTCGTCGCAGCGACGGTTCTGGCGCTGGAAAGCGAGGGGCGTCTGTCGCGCGACGATCTGCTCGCCGTCCATGGTGGTGATCGCCCGTGGTTCGACGCGCTACCCAATGCAGGCACCATCACCATCGATCACCTCCTGCACCACACCTCCGGGTTGCCGGACCATGTGCATCTGCCGGAGTTCCAGGAAGAGTGGACCCTACTGACGACGGACGCAGGGGACTTCGAGCCCGAGCGCCTCATCACCTTCGTGGCCGGACGCGAGCCGCTGTTCGAGGCCGGTGAGGCTTGGGCCTACAGCGATACGGGCTATGTCCTGTTGGGCCTCGTGATCGAGGCAGTAACAGGACAGGCGTGGCACGAAGCCGTCCGCACCCGCTTGGTGGATCCGCTCGATCTTGGCGGCACGATCCCGTCGAACCGCCCCGACCTGCCCGGGCTCGCGGTGGGCTATGTCGCGCCCGACAATCCTTTCGGCCTGCCCGCGCGCACCGCCGATGCCGAGAGGCGGCTGCTGTGGGACCCGGCGGTGGAATCCGCGGGCGGAGGCTTCGCCTCGACTTCGGCCGATCTTGCGCGTTGGGGGCATCTGCTGTTCGGCGGCGAGGCGATGGACGCCCCCTATCTCGACCGGCTGCTCGATGGCGTACCGGTCGATCCGGACGCGCCCGGCATCATCTATGGCGCGGGCGTGGCGATCTACGCCGACACGCCGCGCGGGCCGGTCTGGGGGCATGGCGGGTGGATTCCGGGCTATGTCTCCAGCCTGCGCCACTATCCCGATCACGGCGTCACCCTCGCCTTCCAGATCAACACCGACATCGGCGTCATGGACAACTCGAGCGATCTAGTCCCTGCGCTCGAAGCGGAGCTGGCAGACCTTGCGATCGAGGCCGTCCGGTGATGGCGCGGCGCACCCTGCTGACCGGCCTTGCCGGCATCGCGCTCGCAGGTGGAGCATGGAGCGTCGGCTCCTGCCGCGCCACGATGGCGGCGGGGGCAGAGGCCCGCATCGCGCGGCTCAGCAGCGTGATCCCGACAGACGCCGGGCCTCTTGAATACGCTGTGGCCAGCGACGGGCCGGCGCTGATGATGATCCACGGCACCGGCGGCGGGTTCGATCAGGTGCTGCTCTTCGCCCATGGCCTGCTGGAGGCCGGCTTCCGGATCGTTGCGCCGTCGCGCTTCGGATACCTGCGCAGCGCCTTCCCCGACGATGCCTCGCCTGCACACCAGGCGGATGTGCTTGTCGACTTGCTCGACCATCTCGGCCTCGAGCGGATCGCCGTCGCTGGCGGCTCGGCGGGGGTGCTCACGGCGGCGGAACTCGCGCTGCGCCACCCCGACCGGTGTTCTCATCTCGTCCTCATCGTGCCGGCGGCGAACCTCACGGGGCGCGACCCGGTGGCATTCACCGCTATGCAGCGCGTGGCGGTGGAGCGCGTCCTGACCTCGGACACCTGGTTCTGGGGCTTCGCGACTCTCGCCCCCAACATGGCTCTGCGCACGCTGCTCGCGACCGACCCGGCCTTGCTCGACCGGGTTTCGCCGGAAGAACGGCGGCGGGGCGACCTGATCCGCGAAGGCCTGACGCCGATCGGCCGAAAGGTGGACGGATTGCGGAACGACGGAGTCTGGACGGGAACCCCGACCCAGACGGCCTTCGAGGACATCGCCGCGCCCACCCTGATCCTGTCCTGCGAGGACGATCTCTTCGGCACGGCCGAAACCGCCCGGTTGCTGGCGGGGCGCATGCCCGACGCGCGGCTGATCGTCTATCCGGAGGGAGGCCACATCTGGCTCGGCCACGATGGCGACCTGACGCAGGCCATTCGGGATTTCATCACCGGAACATCCCGTCCCTGACCCATCGAGGAGAAGCCTGATGCCCTACACCCGTGTCTCACTGAAAGCCTTCGGCGGCCCTGAAAACCTTGTGGTGGAGACGGTCCCGGACCGGCCCGAGCCCGCGGCTGGCGAGGTGCGCGTGCGCGTACTGGTGACAAGCGCCGCCTTCACCGACGTGATGATCCGCAAGGGGATGTATCCGGACGTGAAGGACAAGCCGCCCTTCACCCCGGGCTACGACATGGTAGGGATCGTCGACGCCACCGGCCCCGGCGCGACGCGCTTCAAGCCGGGCGAGCGAGTGGCGGACCTGACCACCATCGGCGCCTATTCGCAGTACATCTGCCTGCCCGAGGATCGGCTGACGCCGGTGCCCGAGGGGGTGTCGGATGTCGATGCGCTCGGCATGATCCTGTCGGCCGTCACGCCCTACCAGATGCTGACCCGTGTCGCAAAGATGCAGGCGGGCCAGAGCCTGCTGATCCACGGCGCGGGCGGCGCCGTCGGGACGGCGATGCTACAACTGGCGCGCGATGCCGGAATCGCCGCCTTCGGCACCGATATTGCCGCCAAGCACGATCTGATCCGTCGCCTCGGCGCCACGCCGATCGACGCGGACGCGCCCGAGACGACCCTGCTGGAGGCGACGGGTGGCGGGGTCGACGCCGCCTTCGACCCGCTGGGCGGCGACAGCCTGTCGCGCTCCCTGCACGCGCTGAGGCCCGGCGGCATGCTAGTGGCCTTCGGTTTTCAGAACGAGGTGCTTGGCCGGGGCGGCTCGATCCCGATGGATTTCGTGAAGCTGAAGCTTTGGGACTGGCTGCCGAACGGCCACGCGACCGCGTTCTATTCCATCGGCGCGATGCGGCGAAGGCATCCCGACTGGTTTCGGGAGGATCTTGGCAGGCTTTTCGAGATGCTGGCCGCGGGACGGATCGACCCCGTGGTTGCCGAGGTGCTGCCGCTGGCCGACGTGCGGCGCGCGCATGAACAGTTGGAAGCGGGAGAGGTTGAAGGGAAACTGGTCCTGCGGGTGACCGAGCCATGATGCACAGTTTCAAGATCCTACTGGCATTGGCCCTGGGTAGCTTGGTCGCCGCAGAGGTCCGCGCGCAATCCGCGACCCTGCTGAGCGATGTGACCATCGTCGATGTGATCGATGGCACCCTCACCTCCGGCCAATCGGTGCTGATCCGGGATGGTCTGATCGCGGAAGTGGGCGCCGAGATCTCGTCGGCTTCGGCGACCCGCCTCGACGGCGGGGGCGGCTATCTCATCCCGGGGCTCTGGGACAGCCATGTGCACATCTTCTCAACGCCGAACGAACCCGACACGGCGCTGCCGCTCTACCTTGTCAACGGCGTCACCGGCATCCGCGACATGGGCGCGCTCTGGCCCATCGCCGAGCAGCAGGCGCTGCAGGCCCGAATCGAGGCGGGCGAGGTTCTTGGCCCCCGCTTGATCCTCGCCGGGGCCTGGGTCGACGCATCGCCCGGATCATGGCCCGGCATGTTCCTAGCCGATACGCCGGACGAGGCACGAGGCGTCGTGGACCGGATCGCCGCCGAAGGCTGGGCCGCCGTGAAGGCCTATTCGATGCTCGATGGAGCGACCTATCTGGCGCTGGCCGAGGCGGCCCATAGCGCCCGGCTGCCCTTCGTGGGCCACATCCCCGAACGGGTCGCGCTCGGCACCGCCATCGAGGCGCGTCAGGACGGGATCGAGCATTTCGGACGGGTCGCCATGGCCTGCTCGACCGTCGAAGACGGCATGCTGGAGAGCTTGCGCACCGTCATGGCCGAGGGCGCGGACCTGGCCCACATCTTCGAGATCATGGCATCGCGCAACCGCATCATCCTGGAAACCTGGGACGAAAGCCTGTGCGACGCGGTGCTGGCGCGGATGGCCGAGGCGCGCATGCATGTCAGCCCAACGCTGGGCGTGGCGGACTTCTACACAGGCAACTGGCCCGCACAAGACGCGCCGCGGATGCGCATGATCCCGGCCGAGGTTCGCGAAGCCTGGGGCCGCCCGGATTTCCGGCTCGAGGCGATGACTGACGAGGTGCGCGCTCTGGCCGAGGACAGCATCGCGCTCGACCGGCGGACGTTCCTCATGGCCCATAGGGCAGGTGTGCCGATCCTCGCCTCCACCGATGCCTCCTTCGCCAACCCCTACCTCTTCCACGGCTTCTCGCTGCTCGACGAACTGGACCTTTACGTGACGATCGGCCTGACGCCCCGCGAGGCGCTCTACACCGCCACCGTCGCGCCGCCGCGCTTCTTCGGGCTGGCCGATCAGGACGGCACCATCGCGCCGGGACGGCGGGCCGACCTCGTCCTTCTGGGTGCGAACCCGTTGGAAGACCTTTCGACACTTCGCGCGCCGCAACTGGTCATCGTCGGCGGGCATGTGCTGGATCGTGCCGCGCTGGACGGCCTGGAAACCATGCTTCTGGACCGCGGGCATTAGGCATGGGCTCTGCTGGAAAAGGCGCACCGCCATGGCATCACGCACCAAACGCCGGTCTCTCGCCAACAGGTTCGGCAAGGCCATGATGGTGGCAGGCCTGATCCTTCTGCTCGGCTTCGCCCTCGGCCTTGCCTGGCTCGTCGCCATCAGCCCCGGCCGACCGGACCCGCTGCGCGATGCGGCGGGCGACGTGATTCCCGGCAGCCTGTCCGAGCGTGTCACCATCGAGATCGGCGGCATCCCGCAAGGCATGATCATCCAGAGCGTCGACCCCGCGAACCCGGTCCTGCTGTTCCTGCACGGCGGCCCCGGCATGACCGAGGTCTTCATGGAACTGGATTATCCCACGGGGCTGGAACGCCACTTCACCATGGTCTGGTGGGAACAGCGCGGGGCCGGCATGTCGTTCTCGGGCGACATTCCGCCCGAGACCATGACCATGGAGCAGATGATCGCCGACACGATTCAAGTGGCAGACTACCTGCGCGATCGCTTCGGTCAGGACAGGATCCTGCTTCTCGGCCATTCATGGGGCAGCTACCTCGGCGTCCAGGTCGCCGCCGCCGCGCCGGACCGGTTCCTTGCCTATGTCGGAATGGCCCAAATCGCCCATCAACTGCGGTCCGAGGTCATGGCGCATGCCTACCTGCTCGACTTCTATCGCGCGCGCGGCGACGCGGTCATGGTCGGCAGGCTGGAGGCCGCTCCGGTCAGCATGGAGGCGGGAACGTCGCCAGAATGGATGCGGCTGCGCGATGCGGCCATGCACCGGGCCGGCGTCGGCCACACCCGCGACATGGACTCCGTCATCACGGGCATCTTCCTGCCGGTCTGGCGGGTGCGGGCCTATACGCTGATGGACAAGATCAACGTCTGGCGCGGCAAGATCTGGTCGCGACCGTTCTTCTGGGAGGACCTGCTTCGGGACGACCTGAGTGCGCGGCTGACCCGGTTCGAGCTGCCGGTCTACATCTTCGTCGGCCGCCACGACCGGACCGCGCACCCGGACCTCTCGCGCGCCTGGTTCGATGCGATCGAGGCACCGGTTAAGGGGTTCTACATCTTCGAGAACTCCGCTCACAGCCCGCTCTTCGAGGAACCCGAACGGGCAACGTCCATCCTTGTGAACGACGTCCTGAACGGCAGCGCGGAAATGGTGGATGCCGATGATTGACCCGGGACGATCTGCCGTGAAGTTGCCCGCCGCATACGCATGTCCGCGCGCCAGCCCGAAGCGGTCTCTGATCTGCTCCATGGTTGTTCTGCCGGGTCGGATCGGACGTCTTGTCGTCCTTCTGCTGACGGCAATGCCCTCGCATCTGGCCGCGCAGGACGGTCCGCCGCTGGCGCTCCGCCTGTCGCAGACAGTGCCCGAACGGATGGCCCGCGACGGTGTGCCAGGCGCGGTGATCGTGCTGATCGAGGGCGGCGCGCCGGTCTGGACCGGGGTCTTCGGCATGGCCGCCCCCGCAGCAGGCACGCCGATGACCGCCGAGGCGCTGTTCCGGGTGGAGTCGATCTCCAAGCCCGTCACCGCCTGGTGTGCGATGCGGCTGGCCGAGACCGGGCGGCTCGACCTCGACGCACCCATCGGCGATTGCCTGAGGCGTTGGCTTCTGCCCGAAGGCGCGGACCGGATCACGCCGCGCATGCTGCTGAGCCACAGCGCCGGTATCTGCCTCGGTGACTATGCCGCGCGCTACCAGCCCGAAGCGCCGAGGCCCGACCTGCCCGAACATATCGCACGGGACTTCGCGCTGATCGCCGCCCCCGGGTCGGGATTTGCCTATTCCGACACGGGCTATGTCCTGCTGGAACTCGTGATCGAGGACTGCACGGACGAGGATTTCGGCAAGCTGATGGCGCACGAGGTTCTCGCGCCCCTCGGGATGACGACGTCCGGCTTCGACTGGACCGGTGCGCCGATGCCTGTGGGCCACGACCTGCGCGGACGGCCGGTTGCGCCCTATGTCTATCCCGGTCGCGCCTCGGGCGGGCTGCACGCCACCGCCACCGACATCGCGCGTTTCGCCGTGGCGGGAATGGCGGGCGCAGCACAGGATGTACTCTCGTCCAACGGCTTAGAGGCATTGCACCGTCCCGTGATCGCCGTCGGCGGCCTGTTCGGTTTCGCCGCCGAGAGCTACGGGCTGGGCCATTTCACCGAGACGCTCTCGGACGGGCGCGCGGCGGCCTGGCATGGTGGCCAGGGCTACGGCTGGATGAGCCACATGCACCTCGTTCCGGAAACCGGCGACGGCATCGTGATCCTGTCCAACAGCCAGCGCGCCTGGCCACTCTTCGCCGCCGTCTTGCGGGATTGGTCGGAGAGCCTTGGCGTGGCACCGGTCGGCATGGCGCGCGTGCTTTGGGCCGAAAAGGCCGCGCGTGTCGGCATCGCCCTCGGCCTCGTCGTGGCGGCGCTCGGCCTCGGGATCGCGTTGCGGGGCCGGCGCGGCGGCCCCGCAACGCGGATCGGGGCGGGCGGGATCGCCGCAGCGCTGATCCTCTGGCCGCTCTGGGCGGCGGCCCAGAATTACCTCTTCCTCTTCTCGATCCTGCCGGGCCTCTGGCCATGGCTCGGAGCGGCCTCGGGACTGGCGGGGGTGGGCCTTGCCGCGGTCGCGCTGGGGCCTCGGCGGTCTGGCTGAACCGGCGGAGGGGATGGGCCTGACAACCAACCTTATCTGGCCCGTACTGCATTGAAATTAATATAGATATTGGCAAAATGGTTTCTCGCCGAGCATCTTCATTCACCGGCCGTTGCTGAACAAAGAGACTTGGATAGAGTTCATCCTCTGCCTCAACGGTCAAAAAAAGCATGGTTCTACAAGAATCGTTGGTAGAGTTGATTCAACTTTTCATTCCGGAACCAGATGAACAACTTTCGCTTCTCAGATTTCACCCTCGAGCCCCAGGCGCGGCAACTTCGTCGCGGTGTCGATGTCGTTGCACTTGGAGCGCGGGCATTCGATCTTCTGGAACTGCTGGTCGTGAACCGGGAAAGGGTCATCGGGCGGGACGAGATCATGGCGTCGGTCTGGCCCGGAGCAGTGGTGGGCGAGAACAATCTGAACGTGCAGGTCGCCAACCTGCGCCGCGTCCTCGGCACACACGCCATTGTCACGGTGGCCGGCCGGGGCCTGCGCTTTGCGCTTGATGTCGCGCCGGATCCGCCGCCGCTGGCCCTTCCCGACCGTCCGTCGGTCGTCGTGCTGCCCTTCACGCTCATGGGCGGCGATCCTGGCCTCGACTGGCTGGCCGACGGGTTCGTCGAGGATATCACGACCGAACTGTCGCGGTTTCGCGACCTGTTCGTCGTCGCGCGCAACTCGGCCTTCGTCTATCGCGACATGCCGCGTGATCTGCGCGAAGTCGCAAGCGTTCTGGGCGTGCGCTATGTCGTGGAGGGGAGCGTAAGGCCGACGCTTGACCGGGTTCGTGTCACTGCCCAGCTCATCGATGCGACGACCGGCGGGCATGTCTGGGCGGAAAATTTCGACCGTGCCATGACCGAATGTTTCGAGACGCAGGCGCTGGTCGCGCGTGCTGTCGTCACCTGCCTCGCGCCGCAGATCGACCGGGCCGAGGCCAGGCGGAACCGCATCTGCGCGCCTGAGGACCTGACGGCCCACGGTTTGGCGCAGAGAGGCTGGGCGGCAATTTCGGCTGGCGAGATGGCCTACGATCCAGATCCGCGGGAGCAGGCGGCGGAACTGGCGCGCCAGGCGCTGGCGCGCGATCCCGGCTCGGCGCTGGCTTGGCGCGTGTTGGCTTGGGTGAACTGGTGGCACGCCTACCACGCGACGACTCCGTCCATGCCGAAGACGCTGTCCGACGGCATCGCGGCGGCGACCCGCGCCATCGCGGCCGACCCGACAGATCACCACGCGCGGCGCATCCGGGCGCTCTTGCAGTTCATGAGCCAGAACCCGAGTGTAGGCTTGCCCGAATTGCGGCTGGCCCACGAGATGAACCCCAACTGTGCGGTGACGCTGGGCTGGCTGGGGCTCTATGAGGGGCTCCACGGGGATGCCGCAAGGGGGGTGCCGCTGGCCGAGGCTGCGCTGCGGCGCAGCCCGCGCGACCCCGCGCGTGGCTCGATGCTGGCCGCGCTCGGCTTCACGCATTTCGCGGTGCGCAACTATGCCGAGGCCGCCGAGGCGTCCGAGGCGGCACTGGCCGAGGCTGCCAACAGCGCCACGCCGCTGATTCTTGGCGCCATCGCCTGGGTTGGCGCGGGGAAGATCGACCGCGCCCAATCCGCCTTTCGCAGGGTCGAGGCGATCGCACCGGCCCTGGTCGCGGTGCGCCTTGGCGGCCGATGGCTGAGTTCGAACCCCGATTACCTCGCCCGCGCGGACCTGTTCTTTCGCATCGCCGCGGGCCTCGCACCGCCGGAGGCTGCGCAGGCGCTGCGGTAGCATCCGCAAGATGAAGCGGATTTATATCTTTTTAGCGGCTCTTGTAGACACCGCCCTGTCGAGCCGCCCAGCATGTGAAAGGGGATGAACGGCAACGGTGCCGCGACCCCGTCTGAGGGAGGACCGCGCCATGCCATTTTATCTATATCAACTGAGCTACTCCGCCGACGCCATCAAGAGCATGGTCGCCAATCCGAGCGATCGCGAAGCCGCAGCGCGCAAGCTGGTCGAGGCGCTGGGCGGCAAACTGCACCACCTGTTCTTCGCTTTCGGCGAGTACGACGTCGTCTGCCTGATCGAAGGCCCCGACGACAAGTTCATGATGGCGGGGGCCGCCGCCGTCGCCTCCGCCGGTACGGTTTCGAAATCGGCGACGACGAAGCTGATGACCTCGGCCGACGCGATGGCCGCGATGACGAAGGCGGGCGAGGTCACGGGTGCATACCAACCGCCGCACGGGTGAGTGGCTCCGGGGGGGCGGAACGGCATCGGTCGTACGGTCCTTTTCGGCCAGCACAACGCTGCGGGCCTTGCGACGCCCGAAGACGCCATATCGCTATGCTGAGCCGGTCCGCGTAGATCAGCTTTAGAAGTTTTTTTAGCCGGTGGTGTAGCGAGCAACGCGCAAACCTGCCCCATTGGAAAAAGCCGCCCCAGATCGCGGCCACCTGACAGGGAGAGACACCATGAACAAGTCCATGACGATGACCGACACCGCCGCCGCGTTCTTCGACACTATCGAGACGGGCAAGGGCTGGGCCGCCTGCGCGCCTTTCTGCACGCCGGGCGCCACCTTCTCCTGCCAGTCAGACGCCCTGGCGGAGATTGGCACGATCGAGGCCTATGCCGGCTGGATGGAGGGTCTGCTGAAGCTGGCGCCGGACGGCCGCTATGAAATGAAGGCCTTCGCCGCCGACGAGGCGCGCGCCACGGTGCTGGGTTTCGCAGTGTTCCACGGGACCCACACGGCCGAGGGCGGGCCGGTGCCGCCGACCGGGCGCAGCGTGGCGGCCGACTACGTCTATGCGATGACGTTCGACGGCCCGAAGATCAAGCACATGACCAAGATCTGGAACGACGCCCAGTCGATGCGCGCCCTCGGCTGGACCTGACGCCACCGGCGCCGGCGCGCGTGTCGACGCTCGCGTGTCGCGGATGCCGCCGCAGCGGCCCAAGTTGTGCGCACTTGGGTTGTCAGAGTCGGCACCGCCGCGCTCGAGGGAGAGCAGGAGGAGCGCGCAGCCGCCTACAAACGCGGCCGGTACCGGGAGTGCGTCGACGAATACAGCCAGCGCATGCTGATGGGTTATTCGTCCTTCACCCGCCTGCGCGCCGTGCGCAGCCACGGCGGCTGGGACGGTGACCCGTTTGCCTCGAATTCTTCGAAAACAAGCGACAACAAGCAAGGGGATGATGCAATGACGCTTCAGATCATCGGCTCCGGATTTGGCCGGACTGGAACCATGTCAACCAAGATGGCGCTGGAACAGCTGGGCTTCGGCCCATGCCACCACATGGTCGAGGTCATGGGCAACCCAGACCAGCCCGCGCATTGGCATGCCCTTGCCGCAGGGCATGATGTCGAGTGGGCACAGGTGTTCGCGGGGTACACGTCGCAGGTGGATTTTCCCGGTGCCGCCTACTGGCAGGATATGCGTGTGGCCTTTCCCGACGCGAAGGTGATCCACACGGAGCGCCCGGAAGATGACTGGTGGGCCAGCTATTCCAAGACCATCGGCAAGTTCTTTGCGCATTACAAATCGCTTCCAGTGCCACCGACCATGATCGAATTGTTCGGGACCATGGAGATCCTGCTGGTCGACGGGGTGTTCGGCGGCCTAGATCGCGAAAGTTCGATCGCTGCCTATCGTCGCAATAACAAAAAGGTCCGCGCCACCGTGCCAGCCGATCGGCTGCTGGTATTCACACCGTCAGATGGCTGGGAACCGCTCTGCCGCTTCCTCGATGTGCCGACACCAGGCACAGCGTTCCCGCGCAGCAATGCCCGCGACGAGTTCTGGGCGATGTTCGGCGGCGAGCCGGCGGATGCCGAACGGAAAGAAGCCTGACATGACGACTGACATCCACGCCATCGCCACGGGCTACACCGCCGCCTGGAACAGTCGCTCGGCCGAGGCGGTCGCGTCCTTTTACGCCGAAGACGGCGGCATCGTCATCAACCGTGGCACGCCCCGGGAGGGGCGCCAGGGCGTCGCCGCGATGGCGGCGGGTTTCTTCGCCGATGTGCCGGACCTGAACCTTGTCTGCGACGGGCTGCGCGTCGCCGGCAATCATGTCCTGTATCTCTGGACCTTCACCGGCCACCATTCAGAGACCCGCAAGCCGCTGCGGATCACGGGTTGGGAGGAATGGGAGATTGACGCGAGCGGCAAGGTCGCGGCTTCGCGGGGATGGTTCGATGCGGAGGATTACGCTCGGCAGTTGACGGGATGAGCGACCCCTTCGCCGATGTAGATGCTGCGTCGCCAGACATCATCGAGATCATCGTCGCAGGGCTTGAGACCAGGGCGGCGGATCCGACCATGCTGCCGTTGATCGACGCCTATCTCGACAGGCTCGACCCGCCCGAGGGTGGTCTGATCGTCGATATCGGTTGCGGCACCGGTGGCGTGACCCGGCGCATCGCCGACCGCTTCGGTCAGGCCTCGGTCCTTGGTATAGAGCCGTCCAATGCCTTGACGGACAAGGCACGGGCGTTGGTGGGCGACCGGGCGAACCTCGAATTCCGGTTGGGCGACGGTGCGGCGCTCGGCCTCGCGGACGCAAGCGCCGACATCGCCATCCTGCACACGGTGCTATCCCATGTCGCCGACCCAGCCCCGCTGGTCGCCGAAGCCGCGCGCATCCTGCGACCGGGCGGCACACTTGTCGTCTGCGACGCCGATTTTTCCAAGGCTTCGCTGGGACTCGGACCCGGCGATCCGCTGGGGGCCTGCGCTCAGGCCTTCGTGGCCGGGTCGGTGACCGACGCATGGCTTGCGGGCAAGCTCAAGCCGCTGGCCCGCGCGGCCGAACTGACGGTCGACCACTTTGACACAGCCAACCGCGTGGTGACGGACGGGATGGGTAACCTCGTCTGGGTCAGAATGGCATCGGCGCGACTGGTGGCCGAAGGCGTGATCGCCCAGCCGCTGGCCGACGCGCTGGAGGCCGAATACCTGCGCCGCGCCGAGGCCGGGACGCTCTACGGCTTCCTGCCCTTCGTGACGATGATCGCCACGAAACCCGCGGGCTGAGGCTACCGACATCCAGCCAGAAAAAGACATGCTATCAAGCCGACATGAGGAGATAGACATTTGCCCAAGAACACCATGCTGGTTCTCCATCTGACCGAGGATGCAGCCGGGATTTCCCACTTTGCCGATCTCGCCGTCCCGCTGGACGCGGACGCCTTCGCCCCACCCGCACCCGCCATGCCAATCTCCGCCACCGAAGAGGCGACCGGGTTGCTCTACCTGATCCTGCCTGCGGGTTGGGGCGGCGCGCAGCACCCGTCGCCGCGACGGCAGGTGGCGTTTTGCTTCTCGGGCCGGTTGCGGGTCGAGGCGGGTGACGGCGAGGTGCGCGAATTCGGTGCGGGCGCGATCTGGCGGATGGAGGATGTGGCGGGTGCAGGTCACACAACTACAGTTCTCGGAGATGACGATGTGCGCCTCGCGATTGTGCAACTGCCGCCACAGCCGGGCGACCCGACAGGGGAGGAAGCCAAATGAACAGTATCGAAAAAACTATCCGACAGTTCCACGAATCCTGGGATCTGCGCGACCCGGAACGCGGCGCTGCCGTCATCGCCCCGGATTGCCAATTCTAGGATGTGGCGCACGGCGAGGCGCAAATCGGCCCTGAAGGCTACCTTGCCGATTACCACCGCTGGCGCGCGGCTTTCCCCGACGGCCAGGTCAAGGTCGTCAATGTCATCACCGGAGGCGACGGACCCGATGGCTGGGCTGTCGTCGAGTTCCTCAATCGCGGCACGCAGACCGGACCTCTTCACTCCACCCTTGGGGAATTCCCGCGCTCGGGTCGCCGGATGGAAGTGCGCTACTGTAGCGTCATGCGGGTGCAGGACGGCAAGGTGGTCGAGGGCCGCGACTATTTCGACAGCGCCAGCATCGCCCGCCAGCTTGGCCTGGTGGATTGACCGGACTCGAAAGGATACACCAATGCAGCTACCCGAATTCTTCGACGCGATGCCCGCGCTCGACGTTCCCTTTCCCGAAACGGTCGTCACCTCCCATGCTGTTCGCTCGGAGGCGGGGTTGGTGGTGTTTTTCCACTTCCATCAGGACTTCAGCCTGCCGCCGCATGCGCACGGTCCAGAATGGGGCACCGTGGTCGTGGGCGAGGTGGCGCTGACCATCGACGGGCTGACTCGCCGCCATGGTCCGGGGATGAGCTACGACATTCCCGCAGGTGTCGAACATGCCGTCGCCGTCAAGGCGGGCACCATCGCCATCGACGTCTTTGCCGAGGCCGACCGTTACCCGCAGAAGGCACGCTGAGATGGGGGTCGATATCGCCAGAGCCGAGATGCCCGAAGACCTCGACGCAGCGCGGGCGTTGATCCGCGACTTCTTCGCCTGGGCGATGGAGAATGTGGCGAAGGGCGAAAAGGACCCCAACCCGTCGGTCTTCGCCAACCTCGAAGCCGAACTTGCCGGCCTGCCGGGACGCTTCGGCCCGCCCTCGGGCTGTCTGCTGCTGGCGCGGCTTGACGGCGCGCCGGTGGGCTGTGTCGCCTTCTATGGGCAGGACGCCGCGACGATGGAGATCAAGCGCATGTTCGTGCGCCCCGATGCCTGGGGTCAAGGGATCGGTGCGCGGATGCTGAAAGTGCTGCTGGCCGAGGCCGAGGCCGCCGGATACGTCCGCTACCGTCTGTCCACCCATCACGAACTGCACGCCGCCCAGTCGCTCTACCGGCGCGCCGGATTTCGCGACGTGCCCGGCTCACCGGATTTTCCGGGCATCGTCGAAGGCGTCGACATCTGCATGGAAATGATACCGGTCCGCGAGACCAAAGAGGAGAGCCGCCTTGCCTGGACTGACCGATCCATTTGCCCATCACCCTGAATTGCGCGACCGGATTGCCGACACCGAGACGTCCTACTTTCGAACGTTCAGCGTTGAGGCGATCATCGCAGCAGACCCCCAACAGGAGGCGCTTCGCGACTGGGTCCACACCGACGCGCAGCGCGAGGCGATCCGGGCCGAGGCGTTGGACGACCATTCCGGCGATCTTTGGATCTTCGGCTATGGGTCGCTGATGTGGGATCCGGCCCTGCGCTTTGCTGAGGTACGGCGCGCCTATGTCGCGGGTCATGCCCGCCGCCTGATCCTCGTAGACACCAGGGGCGGCCGCGGCACGAAAGAGGCACCGGGCCTGTTCGCGACGCTGGATACTGTCGAAGGGTGCGACGCGTGCGAGGGGCTGGCCTTTCGGATCGCGGCGGCGGATGTCGAGGCAGAGACCGAGATCCTGTTCCGGCGCGAGATGATCGCGCCCGGCTACCTCGCCCGGTTCGTCCCGGCCCGGATCGGCGATGCGGACATCCGCGTGTTGGCCTTTATCGCGGACCACGACGTGCCGGACGTGCGCCCCGACCTGACCTACGAGGAACAGATCCGCTACGTCGCCCATGGGGCGGGCGATCTTGGCACCAGCCGAGACTATCTGGCCAACATCGTCGGGCATTTCACGCATCTTGGGATTACCGATGCGCATTGCAGCGACCTGTTATGCGCGGTGGATGCCCACCTCGCCGCACTGACAAATAAGGAATCTTCCGAATGACCGCACCCACGCCCTTTTTCGACGGCCATAACGATTTTCTGCTGCGCCTGCTGAAAACCCCCGCCCCGCGAGAGGAGACCTGGCTGGGCGCGACGGGCCGCGGCCATCTGGACCTCGCGCGGATGAAGGACGCGGGCTTTGCAGGCGGGCTGTTCGCAATCTTTGTCCCACCCGCGTCCAGCGGCCCACCGCCCGACTTCAAGGCGCTGATGGCCAATCCACCCTACGCCCTGCCGATGCCGCCCGAGATGACCCATGCGCAGGCGCAGCCCAACGCGCTGGCCATGGCGGGACTGTTGCACTGGATGGAACGCTCGGCACCCAATGACTTCCGCGTTTGCCGATCGGTGGCCGAGATCCGCGCGGCGATGGTGCAAGGCGTCATCGCGGGCGTGATGCACATGGAGGGGGCCGAGGCGATAGGCCCCGACCTCGATGCGCTCTACCTGTTCCACGACATGGGTCTGCGCTCGCTCGGTCCGGTCTGGAGCCGACCGACGATCTTCGGGCACGGCGTTCCGATGGCCTTTCCGGGCGGCTCTGATACCGGGCCGGGCCTGACGGAAAAGGGCAAGGACCTGGTGCGCCTGTGCGACCAGCTTGGCATCATAATCGATCTGTCGCATCTGAACGAAAAGGGCTTCGACGATGTGGCCCGTGTCTCTTCCGCACCACTTGTCGCCACGCATTCGAACGCTCACGCGCTTTGTGACAGCCCGCGCAACCTGACCGACCGGCAGTTGCACATGATCCGTGAGCGCGGTGGCATGGTGGGGTTCAACTTCGCCACCTTCTACCTGAACGCCGACGGCACGGCGGACACGGGCACCAGATGGGAAGTGATGCTGCGCCATCTCGATCATCTGATCGCGCAGACGGGTGAGGACCACGTCGGTCTGGGGTCGGATTTCGACGGTTGCGTCCTGCCCGACCTGATCGGCGACGTCACCGGCGTGCGACGCCTGTTCGAGACGATGGCCGCGCATGGCTACGGCGATGACCTGATCCGGAAGCTCGCGCACGAGAACTGGCTCGCCTGTATCGACCGGTGCCTGAACTGATGTTTGGCCTGAAGCATTCGCCCATCGTCCCGCCCCTGCGCCTCACCCGCACCCTTGTCGACCGGCTGCCGCCGCGCGTCGATGAACGCGGGCCCGTGATGCTCGAGGATCCCCCGCCGGAGTTCTACCACCGGACTGCGGCTGGGATCCTTGAGCGGCTCGACACGCAAGGTGCGGTCTGGGTCTTCGCCGCAGGATCCCTGATCTGGAACCCACGCATGGAGGTGGCCGAACGCCGGGCCGCGCAAGTAACCGGGTGGCGGCGGGCGTTTTGCCTGACCGACCGGCGCTTCCGGGGCTGCCCGTCGACGCCGGGGCTGATGATGTCCCTCGACCGAGGCGGGGCCTGCTCCGGTGTCGTCCTGCGGATGGACACCGGCGACGACCCGCCGGTCGCGCTGGTGAGCCTTCTGCGGAAAGAGCCCCCGGTGCCGCCCGAACACGTGACCGCCGAAACCGAGACCGGCCCGGTCGAGGCGATACTCTTCGCCGCCGATGCCGGCTTTCCGCTCTACCGTCCTGAGCCCGCAATGGAAGAGCTGGCCGACATGCTCGCCTCTGCCGTAGGGCACATCGGCACGATGGCCGAATACCTGCTGAACACCGTCACTGAACTGGAGCGGGCCGGTGTCCATGACCTGCATCTGTGGCGCCTGCAGGAGATGGTGGCGGAGCGTCTGGAACGGCTGCCGGACCCTGTGTCTGCCGCTCTTGGCGCTGTTCACGAATGCCACGCCGCAGACCGAAGCACTCCCCCACCAAGAGCGGCTACTTCTGGGCCGTCGTGTCCGACGATCGCGGCCATGCCCCTGCCGACCGCCTCGCCGCCCAACGTGAGCACTCCGCCCCGATCATCGCGGCGCTCAAGCCCTGGCTGGAAACTCAGCTGTCCCGCATCCCGCAGAAATCCCTGCTGGCCGAGGACATCCGCTATATCCTCGCGCACTGGCCCGGCCTGATCCGCTTCCTCGACAATGGAACCCTCGAGTTCGACACCAACCCGATAAAAAAACCTAGTCCGTCCGATCGCGCTGACCCCGAGAAATGCTCTCTTCGCCGGAAACGAGATCGGCGCCGAGACCTGGGCCATGCTGGCCTCGCTGGTCGCCACCTGCAAGCTGTCAGGCCTGAACCCCGTCGACTACCTCGCCGATACCCGCTGGGCTATCCTCGACGGACACCCCAGATCCCGCATCGAGGACCTCGTGCCGTGGCGCTGCGCAGCCTTCAAGCCTCGCCGCATGGGGCCAGACCGTCGCGCTTACCTATGAACGCGATGGTGCCGGGTTATCTAATAGGCTGCTGAAAAACTCCGGCCTCGACGCCTGTCGCGGAACATGATTCACGGTTGCCACTGCGGAGACGGAGGTGGCGATGCGCGGATCGGACCAGGTGACGGGATCGTTGTTCAGCTACGTCGATCTCGAGGAACGCATCCCCACCCTCAACGCCCAGCGCGGTTCTGCAACCGTTCATTCCCTCAGAGATACCTATGTTACCCGCATGGAAGCAAAGGGACTCACCAAGGGTCAGATCGGTCTCTTGATTGGTCACAGCAGCACCGAAACGACGAAGAAGTATTCGCACCTTGTGTCTGCGGATATCTTCGAAGTGGCACACCGGATCGTAAACGAATGACACAAATACGGCACAGTATGCTCTGACATACTGTTTGGCAGGGGTCCCCACTTCAAGTCATTGATTTATTTGAGTATTTTTGGTGCCCCCAGAGAGACTCGAACTCCCGACCCACTGATTACAAATCAGTTGCTCTACCAGCTGAGCTATAGGGGCGTGACCAGTGCGCGGTCTGCGGCACGGTATTGGCACAGTCGCCGCGCGCTGTCCATATGCTTCGGCTAGCGGTTGGCGCGTGCCAGCAGACCCACCGCCAGCAGGCCGACGCCGATCACCAGCATTGCCGCCGGGGCGGCGTCGCCCAGGTTTTCAAGGCTCGCCTGTTCATGCACGCGCGTGGCCAGGGTGTCGTAATTGAAGGGGCGCAAAAGCAGCGTCGCGGGCAGTTCCTTGACGCAGTCGACAAAGACCAGAAGCAGCGCCGAGGCGACCGAGGCGCGCATCAAGGGGTAGTAGACGGCGCCCAACGTTTGCCCTTCGGTCCGGCCCAGAGAGCGCGCGGCCAGCGCCAGGTTGGGCGACACGCGCCCCATCGCGGCATCTGCGGCACCCTGCGCGATGGCAAAGAAGCGTACCGAATAGGCCAGCACGAGGGCAAAGGCCGAGCCGGTCAGGACCAGGCCAATATCGACTCCGGTCAGCGCCTGCACGGCGTCGGCCAGGCCATTGTCCAACGCCGCCAGTGGAATAAGGATGCCGACGCCCAGCACCGCCCCCGGCGCGGCATAGCCGATCGTCGTCACCGGCAGCAGCAGGCGCGGCAGTTTCCGGCCGGACAGCCGCACGCCATAGACAAGGAAGATGCCGCCCGCGACGGTGATGCCGGCGGCCAGCCCGCCCACGCTCAGCGTGTGCAGCCCGGCGCGCCACAGTTCGGGGTCGCGCCACGCCTCGGCGTTCGACAGCGCGTGGCGCAGGATCACGCCCGCCGGCAGGATAAAGCCCATGGCGAAAGGCAGGGCGCAGAGCGCGAACGCACCCCAGGCCGCGCGGCCACGCAGGCGCTTGCGCAGGATCGGGCGGTGCCGCGTCGACAGGTTGAAGAACCGCATCCGGCGGCGCGAGATCTTTTCCAGCAGGACCAGGACGATGACCAGCACCAGAACGACCGTCGCGATCTGTGCCGCGCCACCGGCATTGTAGCCCTCCAGCCAGACGGAAAAGATGCCGGTGGTCAGGGTCTGCACCGCAAAATAATCGACCGTGCCGAAATCGTTGACCGATTCCATCATCACGATGGCCACGCCGGCTGCGATGGCCGGGCGGGCCAGTGGCAGGCCGACGCGCCAGAACCGCGCGAAGGCGCCCGCGCCCAGCGATTGCGCCACTTCCTCGGCTGCGCCCGACTGTTCGCGAAAGGCGGCGCGTGCCAGCAGGTAGACGTAAGGATACATCGCCGCCGCCAGAACGATGATGGCCGCCCCGATGGAGCGGATCTCGGGGAACCAGTAGTCGCGTGCGCTCTGCCAGCCGAAAAGGCCGCGCAGGGCGGTCTGCACCGGCCCGGCATATTCGAGGAAGTCCACCAGCGCATATGCGCCGACATAGGCCGGGATTGCCAGCGGCAGAAGCAAGAGCCATTCCAGCCAGCGCCGCGCGGGAAAGTCGTAGCGCGCCACCATCCAGGCCGTCGAGGTGCCGACCACCGCCGCCAGGATGCCCACGCCGACCATCAGGATCGCCGTGTTGGACAGGTAGCGGGGCAGGGTGGTGGCCACCAGGTGTGGCCAGATGTTCTCGGACGGGTTCAGTGCGATCCAGAACACCGCGAGGATCGGCGCCAGGACGACCAGCGCGATCGCCACCGCGCCCGCCGACCAGAGCGAGGGCGGGCGGAGACGGCGGTGTGTCCTTGCGGTGTCGATGGCGGTCATGCGCGCGGCCCGGTGGTTACGTTTTCCTCCCGGCCGGGTATAGTGCATCGAAAACCCGACAAAAAGACCCAACCATGCAGGTCATCCTACATCTCGGCGTGCATTGCACCGACGAGGACCGTCTTCTCAAGACGCTCCTGCGCAATGCCGATACCTGGCGGCATGAGGGCGTGGCGATTCCCGGCCCCTCGCGCTATCGCACGCTGCTGTCCGACACGATCTCGGCCTTGGCCGACACGCCGCCCAGCCCGGAGGCGCGCGAGGTGGTGCTTGACGCGATCCTGTCGGACGATCCCGACAAGGTCGACCGGCTGATCCTGAGCCACGCGAATTTCTTTTCCGTGCCGAAGCTGACCTTTGCCGGTGGCTATCTTTATCGCTGGGCAGAACGGCGACTTGAGACGTTCTGCGACCTGTTCGACCAGGACGAGGTCGAAATCTTCATCGGGCTGCGCAACCCGGCGACCTTCATCCCGGCGCTGCTGGCCGATACGCCGGCGCATGACATGGCCGTCCTGATGGAAGGCGCCGATCCGATGCATCTGCGCTGGTCCGACCTGATCCGCCGCATCCGCATCATCGCGCCCGAGGTGCCCGTGACCATCTGGGCCAACGAGGACACGCCCTTCATCTGGGGCGAGATCCTGCGGCGGATGGGGGGCGTGCCGCTGGACCGCAAGATCACCGGCGCCTTCGACATGTTCGCCTCGATCATCTCGCGCGAGGGGATGCAGCGGTTCCGTGCCTTCCTTGCCGAGAACCCGACGATCAACGAGGACCAGAAGCGGCAGGCGATGATGGTCCTGCTCGACCGGTTCGCGTTGGACGAGGTGATCGAGCAGGAACTCGACCTGCCGGGCTGGGACGCGGCCTATGTCGACATGCTGACCGAGCTGTATGAGGACGACCTCGAGGTGATCGCCGAGATAGAGGATGTCACGTTGATCCGCCCCTGACCACGCCGCTTTGCCTGAAAACAGGGCAGGCTGTGGCCGATGCGCCCGCATCCTGTGCGATCCTTCTGGCAGGGCTTGAGCTTCAATGCGATCCCATGGATAGAGAGAGGCAAGTGTTAGGGCTAACATAAGCGGGGCGATCATGGCAAAGAGTGCGAAGGCCGAAAGCGACTGGTGGCGCGGTGCGGTGATCTACCAGATCTACCCGCGTTCGTTCCAGGACAGCGACGGGGACGGGATCGGCGATCTCAAGGGCATCACCCGCAGACTGGATCACGTGGCCTCTCTGGGCGTCGACGCGATCTGGCTGTCGCCGATCTTTCCGTCGCCGATGAAGGACATGGGCTATGACGTGTCGGATTACACCGACATCGATCCCAGTTTCGGCACGCTGGCGGATTTCGACGCGATGGTGGACAAGGCGCATGGCCTTGGCCTGAAGGTGATGATCGACCAGGTGCTGTCGCATTCCTCGGACAAGCATCCGTTTTTCGAGGAGTCGCGCAGTTCGCGGACGAACCCCAAGGCCGACTGGTATGTCTGGGCCGATCCCAAGCTCGACGGCAGTCCGCCGAACAACTGGATGTCGATCTTCGGCGGGCCGGCCTGGGAATGGGACACGCGGCGGAAGCAGTATTATTTCCACAACTTCCTCAAGGAACAGCCCGACCTCAACTTTCACAATCCCGAGGTGCAGGACTGGCTGCTGGACACGATGCGTTTCTGGCTGGAGCGGGGGGTAGATGGGTTCCGCCTCGACACCGTGAACTTCTACTTCCAGGACAAGCTGTTGCGCGACAACCCGGCGAACTACCTGCCGTGGGGGCCGACGGCGGCGCGGCCCTACGACATGCAATACTGCCTGTTCTCCAAGAACCAGCCCGAGAACCTGCAATTCCTCGAACGGCTGCGCGCGCTGCTGGACGAATTCGGCGCCCGCACCACGGTGGGCGAGGTTGGCGACACGCACCACTCGATCGAGCTGATGGGCCAGTATACCAGCGGCAAGCGGCTGCACATGGCGTATTCGTTTGAGCTGCTGGGGCCGGATTTCTCGCCCGCGCATTTCCGCTCTCGCGTGCAGGCCTTCTTTGACGGCGCGCCCGAGGGCTGGCCCTGCTGGGCGTTTTCCAACCATGACGTGCCCCGCCATGTCGGCCGCTGGGCCAAGCATGGCACCAACCAGGACGCGCTGGCGAAACTCTCGGCGGCGATGCTGCTGAGCTTCGAGGGTTCGGTGTGCCTGTATCAGGGCGAGGAACTGGGCCAGGTCGACACCGAACTGGCCTTCGAGGAACTGACGGACCCGCAAGGCATCAACTTCTGGCCCGAACCAGTGGGCCGCGACGGTTGCCGCACGCCGATGACCTGGGATGCCAAGGCGCCGAATGCCGGGTTTTCGAATGCGAACCGCACCTGGCTGCCGGTGAAGCCGCCGCAGCAGACGCGGTCGGTCTCGACGCAGGACGGGGTCAAGAACAGTGTCCTGGCCTTCTACCGCGCGATGCTGGCGCTGCGCCGGGCAGAGCCCGACCTGCGCACCGGCGACCAGCGCTTTCTTGACCTGGCCGAGCCGGTTCTGGGCTATGAACGCGGCGACGGGTTCGTCTGCCTGTTCAATCTGTCGGCCAAGGCGGCCGAGGTTTCGCTAAAGCAGCCGGTGACAGCGGCGCTGGCCGAGGCGGCGACGATCAGCGGCAAGACGGTCAAATTGGGCCCCAACGGCTTTGTCATCGCGCGACGCGCTTCGGCCTGATCCAAGCTTGACGAAGCGCGTCTGGCAGCAGACCGTGAAATCCTGCGCGGGATCGTGTATGCCGGAAGGACCGGCCAAACCGCTTTGAACGAAAGAGGAGAGCAGACTTGCCCGCGATGCCGCCGCACATGAACGCCGACGACGTCCAGGCGCTTTTGGCCGCGCGCCATGATGCGCCCTTCGACGTGCTGGGGCTGCACAAGGTCGGGGGCAAGTCCTGGCTGGTTGCGCTGGTGCCGGACGCAGAGACGCTTTCGGCGCGGTTCGGTCGCAAGACCGTTGAAATCCCGAGGCTGGACGGACCGATCTTTGCCGGGCCGGTGCCGAATTCGAAACTCGGCTACACGCTGAACGCCACGTATCCGGGCGGCGATGACTGGGCGTTCGACGACCCCTATCGCTTTGGCCCGGTGCTGGGCGACATGGATCGCCACCTGATCGGCGAGGGCACGCACCGTCGTCTCTGGCAGGCGCTGGGCGCGCATGTGACCAAGCATGAGGGCGTGCCGGGCACGCATTTCGCGGTCTGGGCGCCCAATGCCGCGCATGTCTCGCTGGTGGGTGATTTCAACGTGTGGGACGGGCACCGCAACCCGATGCGTCGCGTCGGCCAGACCGGCTGCTGGGAAATCTTCATGCCCGGCATGGCCGAGGGCACGCTCTACAAATACGAGATCGCCCCGCAACATGGCGCGGCGTTCCAGAAGGCCGACCCGGTGGCGTTCGGCGCCCAGCACCCGCCCGCCACGGCCTCGGTCGTGCGCGACATTTCCGGCTACGGCTGGACGGACGACGCCTGGATGCAGGCGCGGGCCGAGCGCAACCGACGCGACCGGCCCATCTCGATCTACGAGGTGCACCTGGGATCGTGGCGGCGCGCGGCGGACGGGCGGATGCTGTCCTATCGCGAACTGGCCACGCAGTTGGTGGATTACGCGACCTACATGGGCTTTACCCACCTCGAATTCCTCCCGGTGTCGGAATTCCCCTTTGATGGGTCGTGGGGCTATCAGCCGGTGGGGATGTATGCACCCACCATCCGCTTTGGCCCGCCGCACGAATTCCGCGACCTGGTCGAGGCCGCGCATAACGCCGGGCTGGGCGTGCTGCTGGACTGGGTGCCTGGGCATTTCCCGACCGACGCGCATGGACTCGCGCAGTTCGACGGCACGGCGCTGTATGAGCACGAGGACCCGCGCGAGGGGTTCCACCACGACTGGAACACGCTGATCTACAATTACGGCCGGACCGAGGTGCGGAACTTCCTGACGGCCAACGCCGTCTACTGGCTGTCGGAGTATCACGTGGACGGGCTGCGCGTGGATGCGGTGGCGTCGATGCTCTACCGCGACTATTCCCGCCCGCATGACCAATGGGTTCCCAACAAGGATGGCGGGCGCGAAAACTACGAGGCCATCGCCTTCCTCCGCGAGATGAACACGGTGGCCTATGGCGAGGTTCCGGGAATCATGACCGTGGCCGAGGAAAGCACTGCGTTTCCCGGCGTCTCGACCCCGGTGGATGCGGGCGGGCTGGGTTTCGGCTTCAAGTGGAACATGGGGTGGATGAACGACACCCTGCGTTACATGGAAAAGGATCCCGTTCACCGCAGCTGGGAACACCACCTGATCACCTTCCCGATCGACTGGGCCTGGACCGAGAATTTCATCCTGCCGATCAGCCATGACGAAGTGGTGCACGGCAAGGGCAGCATGATCGACAAGATGCCCGGCAACGAGTGGGAGAAATTCGCCAACCTGCGCGCCTATTACGGCTACATGTGGGGATTTCCGGGCAAGAAACTGCTTTTCATGGGCTGCGAGTTCGCCCAGTGGCAGGAATGGAACCACGACGTCTCGCTCGACTGGGACGCGCTGCGCGGTCACAGCCAGCGGGGGGTTCAGGCGCTGGTGCGCGACCTGAACCACCTCTACCGCGAAACGCCCGCGCTGCATGTCAATGATTGCGATCCGGCGGGGTTCCGCTGGATCATGAACGACCCGCAACGCTCGCTGACCGCCTTTGCGCGCTTTGGCGGGCCGGGGGATGCGCCCGTGATCGTCGTCTGCAACTTCACGCCGATGGAATGGCACGACGTGCGGCTGGGCGTGCCCGGCGGCGATGGGTCGTGGTCCGAGGTGCTGAACACCGACGCCGAGACCTATGGCGGGGGGAACCGGATCAATGCGGGCGGGGTTACGACCGAGGAGGAGGGATGCCACGGCCTTGACCGGTCGATCCGCATCACCGTGCCGCCGCTTTCGACAGTGATGTTCCGGCGCGATCCATGACGCCGGACGGACAGGGGGGAACATGACCGACATGACCAGACTTTCACAGCGCTCGGTGGCCTTCGTGCTGGCGGGCGGGCGTGGCTCGCGCCTCAAGGAACTGACGGACCGCCGGGTGAAACCCGCGGTCTATTTCGGCGGCAAGACGCGGATCATCGACTTTGCGCTGTCGAACGCGCTGAACTCGGGCATCCGCAAGATGGCCATCGCTACGCAATACAAGGCGCACAGCCTGATCCGGCATTGCCAGCGCGGCTGGAACTTCTTTCGCGCCGAGCGCAATGAATTCCTCGACATTCTGCCCGCCTCGCAACGGGTCTCAGAGGAAATGTGGTATCGCGGCACGGCCGATGCGGTAACGCAGAACATCGACATCGTCGACAGCTACGGCATCGACTACATCGTGATCCTCGCGGGTGACCACATCTACAAGATGGATTACGAGATCATGCTGCGCCAGCATGTCGAATCCGGCGCCGACGTCACGGTGGGTTGCCTGACCGTGCCGCGCGAAGAGGCAACGGCCTTTGGCGTGATGGCGGTGGACACGGAGTCGCGCATCACCTCGTTCCTCGAAAAACCCAAGGACCCGCCAGCCACGCCCGAGGATCCGACCAAGGCGCTGGCCTCGATGGGGATCTACGTGTTTTCGTGGAAATTCCTGCGCGACCTGCTGATCCGGGACGCCGAGGACACCAATTCCAGCCACGATTTCGGCACCGATCTGATCCCCGAGATCGTCAAGAACGGCAAGGCTGTGGCGCACCGGTTCGACGACAGCTGCGTGCGGGCCGAGGGCGGCCCCAGCTACTGGCGCGACGTGGGGACGATCGACGCCTTCTGGCAGGCCAATATCGACCTGACCGATTTCACCCCGGAACTCGACCTGTGGGATACCGACTGGCCGATCTGGACCTATTCCGAAAGCGTCCCGCCCGCGAAATTCATCCATGACGAGAAGGATCGCCGCGGTGTGGCGATTTCCTCGATGGTGTCGGGCGGCTGCATCATCTCGGGGACCGAGGTGCGCAACTCGCTGCTGTTCACCCAGGTGCATACCAACTCCTATGCCGTGCTCGATCATACGGTGGTGCTGCCGCACGTGGTGGTCCACCGCTCGGCCCGGCTGCGCAAATGCGTGATCGATCGCGGGGTCGAGATTCCGCGCGGCATGGTCGTGGGCGAGGACCCGGTGGAAGATGCGAAATTCTTCCGCGTGACCGAGAAAGGCACGACGCTGATTACCCGCGAGATGGTCGACAAATGGCTGGCGGCGCGGTGATGCGGGTTCTCTCGGTCGCGTCGGAATGCGCGCCGCTGGTCAAGACCGGCGGCCTGGCCGATGTGGCCGGGGCGCTGCCCGGGGCCCTTGCAGGGTTGGGCGTGCAGATGCGCACGCTGCTGCCGGGCTATCCGCAGATCATGGCCGCGCTCGAAGGCGCGCGCAGGGTTCTGGACCTGCCCGACTGTTTCGGCGGTGCGGGGCGGGTATTGGCGGGGCAGGGCGGCGGGCTGGACCTGCTCGTGCTGGACGCGCCGCACCTGTTCGACCGGGGTGCGGGAATCTACCTGGGCGATGACGGGCGCGACTGGCCGGACAATCCCGAACGCTATGCCGCGCTGTCCCATGCCGCCGCGCGCATTGCCGAGGGCGGGCTGGCCGACTGGCGCCCCGACATCGTCCATTGCCACGACTGGCAGGCGGGGCTTGCGCCCTATTACATCGCCCGCGGGCCGGCCGGTGGGCATGTCGGAACGGTCGTCACCATCCACAACATCGCCTTCCAGGGCCTTGCGCCCGCCTCGCGCTGCGGCGCGCTGCGGATCGACCCGGCCGACTACACGCCAGAGGGGGTCGAGTATTTCGGCCAGCTTTCGGCGCTGAAGGCCGGGCTGATGTTCGCCGACCGGCTGACCACCGTTTCGCCCACCTATGCCGAGGAACTGATGACACCGGAATTCGGCATGGGCCTCGACGGCGTGATGCGCGCCCGCAGCGGCCGTCTGTCCGGCATCCTGAACGGTATCGACGAGGCGGTCTGGAACCCCGCGGCTGACCCGCTGATCCCGAAAACCTACAAGGCGGCCAAGGGCAAGGCCGAGAACAAACGCGCGCTCCAGGCAGAATTCGACCTGCCGCAATCCGACGGGCCGCTCTGCATCGTGATCTCGCGCATGACCGGGCAGAAGGGGCTCGACCTGCTGTTGCAGGCCTTGCCGGTGTTGCTGGGGCGGGGTGGGCAACTGGCATTGCTTGGCTCGGGTGATCCTGCCCTCGAATACGCCTTCAAGGAGGCTGGCGTGCACCCGAACGTCTCTGTCCGCATGGGCTATGACGAGGCGCTGTCGCACCGGATGATGGCGGGTGGCGATGCGATCCTTGTGCCGTCGCGCTTCGAACCCTGCGGCCTGACACAGCTATACGGTCTGCGCTATGGCACGATCCCGCTGGTCGCGCTGACCGGCGGGCTGGCCGACACCGTCATTCCCGCGACGCCCGCAACACTGGCACGCGAGGTCGCGACCGGCCTGCAATTTCATCCCGTCACCGCCGAGGCGCTGGGAAATGCGCTTTCCCGCCTCTGCACCCTTTACGAGCAGCCCAAAATCTGGTCCCGGATGCAACGCAACGCCATGGCGCATCCGGTGGGCTGGGACGTGTCCGCCCGGGCCTATGCGGCGCTTTACGAGGGTCTCGCCGAAGGACAGGCATGAACGGATTTCAACTGACGGCTGGTCTGCCGTTTCCCCTGGGCGCCACCTTCGACGGGGAGGGCGTCAATTTCGCCGTGTTCTCGCAGCACGCCACGCGGGTCACGCTGTGCCTGTGCGACGACAGCGGCAAGGAGATCTTCCTTGTCGACCTGGCGGAACGCGATGGCCATGTCTGGCACGGCTACATCTCGGGGATGCGGCCGGGTCAGCAATACGGCTACCGCGTGCACGGCCCCTACATTCCCGACGAGGGCCATCGGTTCAACCCGCACAAGCTGCTGATCGACCCCTATGCGAAAAAGCTGACCGGCAAGCCGCTGTGGAACGACGCGCTGCATGGCTACGAGGTCGGGCACAAGCTGGGTGACCTGTCCTTTGACCGCCGCGACAGCGCGCCCTTCATGCCGCGCTCGGTCGTGGTCGATCCTGCCTTCACCTGGGGTGGCAATGGCGCGATCGCTGAGCGGCCCTGGTCGGAAACCGTGATCTACGAGGCCCATGTCAAGGGGCTGACCGCACGGCGCAAGGACCTCTCGAACCGGGGCACATACCTTGCGATGGCTTCGGACCCGATGCTGGACCACCTGACGAAGCTGGGCGTCACCGCGATCGAGTTGCTGCCGGTGCAGGCCTTTGTCGACGACCGGTTCCTGGTGGAACGCGGTCTTCGCAACTACTGGGGCTACATGACCTACGGGTTCTTCGCGCCGGAACCCCGCTACATGACCGGCGGCGACATCGCCGAGTTCCAGCAGATGGTGGCGCGGTTCCACTCGGCGGGGATCGAGGTGATCCTAGACGTGGTCTACAATCACACCGCCGAGGGCGGCGAGATGGGGCCGACCCTGTGTTTCCGCGGTTTCGACAATGCCAGCTACTATCGGCTGGCGCCGGACCGGCGCTACTACGTCGATGACACCGGCTGCGGCAATGCGCTGAACATGGATCACCCGTTCACCCTGCGGCTGGTCATGGATTCCCTGCGCTACTGGGTCGAAGTGATGCATGTGGACGGGTTCCGGTTCGACCTGGCCTCGACGCTGGCGCGGACGGGCGGCATGTTCGACCGCGACGGGCCGTTCCTGCGCGCCGTGCGGCAGGACCCCGTGCTGAACAGGGTCAAGCTGATCGCCGAACCCTGGGACGTGGGACCGGGAGGCTATCAACTGGGCGCCTATCCCGCGCCCTTCTCGGAATGGAACGACAAGTATCGCGACACGGTGCGCCGGTTCTGGAAGGGCGACGAGGGCATCGCGCGCAAGCTGGCCCGGCGGGTCGCCGGATCGGCCATGCAATTCGACCATGACGGGCGGCGGGCCACGTCCTCGGTCAATTTCCTGACCTCGCATGACGGGTTCACGCTGATGGACGTGGTCAGCCACGACCGCAAGAACAACATCGAGAATGGCGAGGACAACCGCGACGGCCACGATCACAACTTTTCCGACAATTGCGGGGTCGAGGGGCTGACCGACGACCCCGGGATCCTCGCCCGCCGCGACCGGCGGCGCCGCAACCTGCTGGCCACCCTGATGTTGAGCCAGGGCACACCGATGATCCTTGCCGGTGACGAGTTGGGCAACAGCCAGGGCGGCAACAACAACGCCTATTGCCAGGACAACCCGGTGGGTTGGGTCGACTGGTCGAATGCCGATCCCGCCTTCCTCGAGTTCGTGCGCCGCGCCATCGCCTTTCGCGCCGCCCATCCGATCCTGCGTCAGCGGCGCTTCCTGCACGCGCAGCAGCGCTTCGTCGACGGCAAGCACGACCTGACCTGGCGCCGCGCCGACGGTGCGCCGATGTCGTCCGAGGACTGGGAGGCGCCCGACCTGCGCTTTCTCGGCGTCGAGATGCGGATGGCCCGCGGCACGCCCGCCTACGAACCGCGCATGGGCGCGATCTATGCGGTGTTCAACGCCGGCGAGGCGGTCACCGTGACTCTGCCCGAGGCCGAGAAGGGCCGCCAGTGGCAGCGCGGCTTCGACACGAATGACACGGCCCCTGCAACGCCCGATCACGTCGCCGCCGACAGTGTCGTGGCCTTTGTCCTGCGCTCCGTGGCTGACTGAGACGGCGAACGAAAACGGCCCGCGCAGTGTCCTGCGCGGGCCGTGTCGTTCTTGCAGGCGTGGCTCAGGTCAGCAGCGCGTCGCCCGAGAAGTTCAACCCCACCAGCATCGGGTCGTGATCCGAACTGCGCCACGGCACCGTGCCGTCGAAGACATCGATTTGTTCTGGCGGACGGAACGAGGTGTCGTAGTCGAAGATGTCCGGCTCGGGCGAGTTGATGTTCCAGGCCGAGGCGTTGGTCACCCGGTCCAGGATCGCCGCGCTGGCAAAGGCGTAGTCCAGCGTGCCGGTCTGCCCGTCGAAGACGTAGGTCGAGGCGCCGGGATTGAATGTGCCTTCGAGATCGGCATAGCCGTCAGCCTTCATCGCGTCGATCGGATCCTCCATCGCGTAGGCGTTGAAATCGCCCAGCACGATCTGGTCGGCATCGGCGAAAGCACCCGCGCGGGTCGGGTCCAG
This sequence comes from Thetidibacter halocola, assembly GCF_018224955.1. Taxonomy (GTDB): domain Bacteria; phylum Pseudomonadota; class Alphaproteobacteria; order Rhodobacterales; family Rhodobacteraceae; genus Thetidibacter; species Thetidibacter halocola. The sequence continues at coordinate 850,938 of NZ_JAGTUU010000001.1, read as the reverse complement.
CCAGTCGGTCAGCGCCTGCACACCCTCGGTGCGGGTCTCGTTGTAGGCACCCGCGCCGTCACCGGCATCGGCGTCTCCGCCTAGCCCTGCGCCCCCCTTGGACTTCATGTGCGTGACCGCGACGGTAAAGGTCTCGGACGCTGGCGCGCCGGACAGGTCGGTGTAGTCATAGACGAAATTCGCCGCCAGCGGCGCGCGGTTCGTGCTGTCTCCGTCGAACAGCGCATCGGTTCCGTAGCTGCCCGGCAGCGAGGCCAGCACGCTGTCGTCGAGGATCTGCGCCGGGCCGGAAACAGACACCACGTCGGTGCGGTAGATCATGCCCACCGAAATAGCATCGGACACGTCCACAAAGGTGCGGCCCGGATCGACATAGGCCCAGAGATCGGCGCCGTAGCTGGCATTCAGCCCGTCGACGATGGCCTCGATGGCAAAGGTGCCGTCACCGTTCTGGTCGGACTGGAACTCGTTCTCCAGCTCGACCAGGCCGAAGATGTCGGCATCCATCGCGGTCAGCGCGGTGATCAGCTTTTCAAACTGGCGGGTGTATTCCTCGGGGGTGTCGGCGCCGCGCGGTTCCAGCCCGGTGGGGCCGGATGTGTTGAAACCATCGTCGATCGTGGTGAAGAAGTTCAGCACGTTGAAGCTGGCCACCACCACCTCGGCGCTGCGCCCGCCCGGTTCGTCCAGCGAGGGCGGCGTCGCGTCGCGGGTCCGGGTGTCGACGAAACTGTTGGTGCCGTCAGACACCGAATGCATCCGGTATTCGCTGAACCGCCACTCCATCACGCCGGTCGCGTTGGTGATCGTGTCGCCCATGCCGAACGGGTCGGCCGTGTTGAAAACCCCGTCGCCGTTCATGTCCGCCTCGGGAATGACCTGGGCGGGGTTCTGGATGCTGCGGCCGTCGTCGTAGACGATGCTGTCCGAGAAGACCTCGCGCAGATGCGCATCGTAGCCTGCGGCATCCGGGTCGTTGTCCTGCGTGAACTGCGAGGGCTGGCCGTTGGCAGACAGGCGGATCTCTCCGAACCGGTCGAAGTTGAATGCCTCCGAGATTGTCAGCGTCTCGGGGATGGTGATCAGCATGCCCTCGAACGCTTCGAGGTCTGCCACGTAGCCGCCCGCGCCGTCCGAAATCGCCGTGGCGGCGTCGAGGTCGACGATGGTGGCCATCGTGTTGACATCCGCCACGGCCCCCGCCTCGACCACCGTCACGGTGGTGGCGCTGATCTGGGTCATGCCGAAGAATTCCGACACTGTGCCGGTCACGGTCACGCGGTCGCCCAGCGCCACGTTCACGCCCACGCCGCCGTCGAAGACAAAGAGGCCTTCGGAGGTGGCGGCATCGGCGTCGTGGTCCGCGGCCTCTTCCTGGAGGAAGAAGCCGTTGAGGTTGCGCATGTCGTCACCGTCGCCGTTCTGGAAGTCGCCGACGACGATGGCGGTCACGGTCACGGTCTGCCCGACCAGTGCCGAGGCCGCGCCGCTGCCCTGGATCGTGCTGATCACCGTCGTGGTCGGGCCAGGAGGTGTGCCGCCAGCGTTGTCGGCGCCCGAGGTGTTCTGGCGCGGCGCGTCCCAGGTGTCGCCTTCCAGCCTTTGCAACGAGAAGCCCACCGGGGTGTCGCCGGCCTCGGCAACGCCGATATCGGTCGCGGTCACGCCGTCCGCAGCGCCGCCAACTGCCGTCATTGGTCCTTCGTAAGACAGGAATTCAATCAGCGTTCCTGCATTGGACAGCGCGATGCCGTCCGGCGCGCCGTTCTGGAGGCCGTTCGACGGCAGGTTGAAGACGTAGTAATCCCAGGTGCCGTCGCTGGTCATCGTGGCGTCGGCGATGCCCAGTGTTCCATACACGGCGCCGTTCGAACCGTTGTAGAATTCCACGGCCAGCCCCGAGGCATCGGCGCCCGCGGTCACGCGCAACTCGATGAACTCGCCCTGGTCGGCGCCTTCATTGTCATAGTGGAACTCGTTGATCCGTGCCTCGAACGGCATCGGCGGGGCCTGGTTCTCGGCGCCGGAGGTATTCTCGCCCGCCTCGTACCAGCTGCCGTCTTCGGCCCGCTGCAGCGAGAAGCCCAGCGGTGTGTCACTGGGCTCGGTCACGCCGATATCGGTCGAGGTCAGGCCGTTCGCCGCGCCGGACGTTGCCGTGAACGCGCCTTCGTAGGACAGGAATTCGACGACCGCGCCGCCATTGGCCAGCACGATCCCGTCGGGCGACCCGTTCTGCAGCCCGTTCGAGGGCAGGTCGAACACGTAGTAGTCCCAGGTGCCGTCGCTGGTCATCGTGGCGTCGGCGATGGCCAGGGTGCCATAGACGGTGCCATTCGAGCCGTTCACCAGTTCCACCGACAGCCCCGAGGCATCGCCGCCCGCATTCACCCTGATCTCGATGAACTCGCCCGCATCCGTGCCGGCATTGTCGTAGTGAAACTCGTTGATCCGCGCCACCAACGGCTCCGGCGCCGGGGTGTTGTCGGCGCCCGCGGTGTTCTCGCGCGGCGCATCCCAGATGTCGCCGTCCAACCGCTGCAGCGAGAAGCCATGCGGCGTGTCGCCGGCCTCGGCCACGAGGATGTCGGTCGAGGTCAATCCCGTTGCCGTGCCGGAGGTCGCGGCAAAGCTGCCCTCGTAGGACAGGAACTCGATCACCTCGGGCCCGTTCGCCAGCACGACCCCGTCCGGTGCGCCGTTCTGCAAGCCGTTCGAGGGCAGGGACAACACGTAGTAATCCCACGAACCGTCGCTGGTCATCACACCGCCCGAGACGGCAAGCGTGTTGTAGACCGCGCCGCCCGACCCGTTCACCAGTTCGACCGAAAGCAGGGACACGTCGTCGCCGGCACGCACCCGGACCTCGACGAATTCGCCCGCGTCGGTGCCCTCGTTGTCATAATGCAACTCGTTGATCCGGGCATCCACATCGGGCAGTTCCAGGATGTCCGTCACCGTCACGCGCAGCGCCGCGCTGTCCTCGGCGCCCTCGTCATCCGACACGGTCACGGTCAGGTCATAGGCGTTGTCGCCATCGGCATCGAGCGGCGTCTCGAAATCGGGGGCGGCGACAAAGCGCAGGGCGCCCGCCGCATCGATCGTGAACAGCGCGGCATCGTCGCCCGACAGGGCGAAGGTCAGCGTGCCATCGTCGGCGTCGGTGGCGCTGAACAGGGCCACGTCGCCGGTGCCGTTCTCGGCGAAATCCGCCGTTTCCGGGCCGCTCAGAACCGGCGCGTCGTTCACGCCGGTGATGGTCACGGTGACGGTGGCGGTGGAAATCCCGCCGCGCCCGTCATCGACCGTGTAGTCGAAACTGTCGGTTGCGGTCTCTCCGGTCGCCAATGCGTCGAACCGGCCTGCCGGGTCATAGGTGATCTGCCCACCCGACAGCGTGACCGCCGCGCCGGCGGCGCTGAGGGCATCGACCGCGGTCACGCTCAGCGCATCGCCGTCGAAATCGGTGTCATTGGCAAGCAGGTCGGCAGCGTTCAGCGTGAGCGCGCTGTCCTCGTCTGTCGCGGCGGTGTCGTCGCGGGCAAAGGCCGCGTTGTTGCGTCCGTCAAGCAGCAGGGTGACATCGTCAAAGGCGATCTCTTCGACCCGGTGCAGGCGCTTGGTCTCGACCGCCGCGCCGCTCTCGTCCAGCAGGTTCAGGACGATCAGTTTCGACGGATTGCCCCTGAAGGACAGGTCGTAGGCGTCGAACCCGCCCTCGACCACGACCCGGTCGGTGCCATGGCCGCCAAAGACGCGATCGTTTCCAGACCCGGTTTCGATTGTATCGTTTCCGAACCCGCCAAAGGCGCGATCGTTTCCAATCCCGAGACGGATCAGATCGTTTCCGAATCCGCCAAAGGCAATGTCGTCGCCGTCGCCCGCGTCGATCTCGTCATCGCCGCGACCGCCGATCAGGATATCGTCCCCACCGAGGCCGAGGATCGTGTCATCTCCGTCAAATCCGATGATAATATTACGAAAATCGTCTCCGGTCAGCAAATCGCTGCCGGTCGTCTTGGGCTGTTTCCGGGGCATGGGACTCTCCTGTTGGCGGCTGTGACAGGCGTTCTGCAACATCGCTCCGCCAATCGTTAATCATCGAAACCCATGACGCAAGCATGACATGACTAACGCCCGAAGCCGCAAGGCGCGGCTGTTCGCCGGTCAGGCAGGCCGATTCCGGCGTCAGAAGGCGCGGAAAGTCAGCGTCGTCAGCGTGCGTTCGATGCCCGGGATGTCCAGCAGGTTGTCGTTGATGAACTTGCCCACATCCTCGCCCTGCGGGATATACATCTTCATCAGCAGGTCGAATTCGCCGCTGGTGGAATAAAGCTCGGAATGGATCTCGCGCAGGGCGATGTCGCCGGCGACGCGATAGCCCGTGCCGGGCTTGCACCGGATCTGGACAAAGACACACTGCATCGCACCCTCCCGTTTCTTGCCCTTCGGAAAAGACCGCAAATCGGCGGGCTTTTCCAGCCCCATTCGCAAGACGCTCGGCCTCGCATTCCTCTGGACGGATGCGCGCGGCGCTGCAAGACTCAGGGGGGCAACAGGGCGGAACGGAGGCGGCGGATGTCGGACGGCAAGGGCAGGACGCGATGACGGGCGCGCGGTTTCCCGATCTCGACGGTGCCTCTGTGCTGGTCACGGGTGGGGGCAGCGGCATCGGCGCCGCGCTGGTCGAGGGCTTTGCCGCGCAGGGCGCGCGCGTGGCCTTTATCGACCTGCTCGAGCCTGACGATCTGTGCTCTGCGATCGAGGCGCGCACCGGCAACCGGCCGCTGGGCCTGCGCTGCGACCTGACCGACACGAATGCCTTGCGCGCCGCCGTGGCCAAGGTCGCTGCGGCGCATGGCCCGGTTGCCGGGCTGGTCAACAACGCCGCCTGGGACGACCGCCACGCCACGGCGGACGTGGACGAGATCTATTGGAACAAGGTGGTGGACGTGAACTTGCGCGCGGTCTTCTTCGCCACGCAGGCGGTCCTGCCGGGGATGCGCGCGGCGGGGCGGGGCGCGATCGTCAATTTCAGCTCGATCAGCTACATGATGGGGCTGGGGGATTATCCCCTATATGTCGCGTCCAAGGCCGGGATCACCGCGCTGACGCGGGGCTGGGCGCGGGAATTCGGCGGTGACGGCATCCGCGTCAACGGCGTCGCACCGGGCTGGGTCCTGACGGAGCGGCAGAAACGCCTCTGGGCCAGGCCCGAGGCGCTGGCCGCGATGATGGACCGGCAATGCCTGAAACGGCATCTCGACCCCGCCGACATGGTTGGGCCGGTGCTGTTCCTGGCGTCGGACGTCAGCGCCATGATGACAGGGCAGGTGATCGCCGTGGATGGCGGCGTGGTGACGGTCTCTGCATGAGCGGTATCGACTGGATCGCGGTGGACTGGGGCAGCTCGCATCTGCGGGTCTGGGGCATGGCGGGCGACGCGGTCGTCTTTCGCCGGACCTCCGATGCAGGCATGGGGCGGCTGGAGCCCGACGGGTATGAGCCCGTGCTGCTGGCGCTGCTGCCCGACCTGCCCGACGCGCCGTTGCCAGTGCTGATCTGCGGCATGGCGGGCAGCCGGCAGGGCTGGCGCGAGGCGCCTTACATTGCGGTTCCCTGCGCGCCACCGGTCAAGGCGATTGCCGTGCCCGCGCGGGACACGCGCCTTGCCGTGCGCATCCTGCCCGGGATCATGCAGGGCAGCCCCGCCGACGTGATGCGCGGTGAGGAAACGCAGGTTGCGGGCTTCCTCGCGCTCAACCCGGGTTTCGATGGCGTGATCTGCCTGCCCGGCACGCATACCAAGTGGGTTCATGTCAGCGCCGGGGAAATCGTCTCGTTCCGCACCTTCCTGACCGGTGAACTGTTCGCGCTGCTCTCGACGCAATCCGTCCTGCGCCACTCGGTCGCCGCCGAGGGCTGGGACGACGCGGCTTTTGCCGAGGCGGTGGCGCGCGCCCAGACGCGGCCGGCGGCGGTAGCCGCCGACCTGTTCTCGCTCCGGGCCGAGGGGCTGCTGCATGGGCTTTCGCCGGACACCGCGCGGGCGCGCCTGTCGGGCCTGCTGATCGGCATGGAACTGGCCGCCGCGAAACCCTATTGGCTGGGCCAGCCTGTCGCCGTGCTGGGCGCGCCGCAGATCGCCGGGCCCTATCGTGCCGCGTTGCAGGCACAGGGCGTTCCCGTCACCCTGGCGGATGCCGAACGCATGACGCTCGAAGGGCTCAAGGCCGCGCACCGGGCCATGAAAGGAACAGAATGAGAGAGATCATTGCCATCCTGCGCGGCATCACCCCGCCCGAGGCCGGGCCGATGGCCGAGGCGCTGCTTGACGCGGGCATCGACCGGATCGAGGTGCCGCTGAACTCGCCCGATCCTTACGACAGCATCCGCCGGATGCTGGAAGCCGCTGGAGGGCGCGGCATGATCGGCGCCGGCACCGTTCTGGCCCCCGAGGAGGTGCTGCGCCTCAAGGGGATCGGCGCGCAGATGATCGTCTCGCCCGATACCAACCCGCGCGTCATCGTCGCGGCCAAGGCGGCGGGGCTGGCCTGCTTTCCCGGCATCCTGACCCCGACCGAGGCCTTTGCCGCGCTGCGCAACGGTGCCGACGGGCTGAAACTGTTCCCGGCGCCGCTGATCGGCCCGGCGGGGCTCCGCGCGCTGGGCGCCGTCCTGCCGCCCGGTACCCGCACCTACGCGGTGGGCGGCGTCAGCCCCGACAATTTCGCCGACTGGTTCGCGGCCGGCGTCACGGGCTTTGGAATCGGCACCGGACTCTACGTGCCGGGCCGATCCGTGGCCGATGTGATCGCCCGCGCCCACGAGTTGGTTGCCGCCTATGACGAGGAATCCGCGCCATGACCGTCAGCACCGTCTCGACCACCGCCTGCATTCTGGGCGAGGGCGCCTTCTGGCATCCCGACCGGGGCAGTTTCCTTTGGTTCGACATCCTTGGAAGACGGCTTTACGAGGCCGCGCCAGACGGCGAGCGCCACTGGTCCTTCGACCGCTGCGTGTCTGCGGCGGGCCGGATCGACCGCGACCGCCTGCTGATCGCCACCGCGACCGACCTCGTCCAGTTCGACCTCGAGACCGGCGCTCAGGATCGTCTTGTCGCGCTTGAGGCCGACAATCCCGCCACCCGCAGCAATGACGGCCGCGCCGACCCCCAGGGCGGATTCTGGATCGGCACGATGGGGATGAGGCTGGAGCCGGGCCTCGGCGCGATCTACCGCTACTACAAGGGCGAGTTGCGCCGTCTTTATGACCGCATCAGCATCCCCAACGCGCAGTGTTTTTCGCCCGATGGCGGGCATGCCTTCTTCACCGACACGCCCGACCGCATCATCCGCCGGGTGGCGCTGGACCGTGACGGCTGGCCCAAAGCGGAACCCGAACCCTGGATCGACTTGCGTGACGAGGCGCTGAACCCCGACGGGGCGGTGATAGACGCCGAAGGCAACCTGTGGAACGCGCAATGGGGCGCCGGGCGCGTCGCCTGTCACGGGCCGGATGGCGCCTTTCGCCATGCCGTGGACTTGCCGGCCTCGCAGATCACCTGCCCGGCCTTCGGCGGGGCGGACCTTTCGACGCTCTACGTCACCAGCGCCGCCGAGGGGCTGACGGACGAGCCGCAGGCGGGTCGCACCTTTGCCATCCAGACCGAGGCGAAGGGCCAGGAAGAACACCGGGTAATCCTCTGACATGGGCGGGATGATCCGCAGGCTGGGCGTCTGCTACTACCCCGAACACTGGCCCGAGACCCTCTGGCCCGAGGATGCCCGCCGCATGGCGGAGGCGGGGCTCAGCCTTGTCCGGATCGGCGAATTTGCCTGGTCGCGGCTGGAACCGGAACCGGGCGTGTTGCGATGGGACTGGCTCGATCGCGCGATCGAAACCCTGGGCGCGGCGGGGCTGAAGGTGGTGCTGGGCACGCCAACCGCCACGCCGCCGCGCTGGATGCTGGATCGTCACCCTGACATGCTGGCGCGCGACCTGCAGGGCCGCCCGCGCGGCTTCGGGTCGCGCCGCCACTACTGCTTTTCGCATCCCGGCTATCTCGAGGAATGCCGCCGCATCGTGACCCTGCTGGCCGAACGCCATGGCCGCAACCCGTGTCTCGCCGCCTGGCAGACCGACAACGAATACGGCTGCCATGACACCGTGCTTAGCTATTCCGAGGCTGCGCGCGACGCCTTTCGCGGCTGGCTGCGGGCGCGCTACGGTGGGGCGAATGGCGGCGACATCGCGGCGCTGAACGCGGCCTGGGGCACGGTCTTCTGGTCGATGGAGTACCGCGATTTCGACGAGATCGACCTGCCCAACCTGACCGTGACAGAGGCTGCACCCGGCCATTGGCTGGCCTTCCGGCGCTTTTCCTCGGATCAGGTCGTGGCCTTCAACCGGGCACAGGTGCAGATCATCCGCGCCTTTTCCGAGGCGCCCATCGCGCATAACCACATGGGGCGCGAGACGGACGTGGATCATTTCGCGCTGGGCGGCGACCTGGATATCGCCTCGTGGGACAGCTACCCGCTGGGCTTTCTCGAGGACCGCGTCGGCGCCCCGCCCGAGCGCCAGCGTCGCTATGCCCGGCAGGGCGACCCGGATTTCCAGGCCTTCCATCACGACCTTTACCGCGCTGCCGCCACACTGGCCCCGGCGGGCGGCACCCCGCGCTGGTGGGTGATGGAACAGCAGCCGGGCCCGGTGAACTGGGCGCCCTACAACCCCGCACCGCTGCCCGGCATGGTCCGCCTCTGGACATGGGAGGCCTTCGCCCATGGCGCCGAGGCCGTGCTCTATTTCCGCTGGCGGCAGGCCCCATTCGGGCAGGAGCAGCTGCATGCGGGCCTGTTGCGCCCCGACAGCGCGGCGGCGCCGGGTCTGACCGAGGCCGCGCAGGTCGCGCGGGAGCTGGCAGATGCGCCGCTTGTCACGCAGGCCCAAGCCGCGGTCGCGCTGATCTTCGACCATGCCTCGGACTGGGCGTGGAGGGTGCAGCCGCAGGGCAGGGGCCTCAGCTATTTCGGCCTCGTATTCGATCTGTATCGCGCGCTGCGCCGGGCGGGCCTGTCCATCGACATCCTGTCAACCGCGGCGCGAGACTTCACCGGCTACCGGGTGATCCTTGCGCCGGGCATGATGCAAATGTCCGACGATCTCAAGACGGCGCTGAACACAAGCGGCGCCGAGATCCTGGTCGGCCCGCGCAGCGCCGCCCGCACCGACGATTTCCGCATTCCCGTGCCATTGCCCCCGGCCTGGCCCGGGCTCGACGTCACGGTGGCGCGGCTGGAAACCCTGCGCCCGGATATGCCGCGCCCGCTCGCGGGCGGCGGCGCGGCGCAATACTGGATCGAGACACTGGAGGGCACCGCAGACTCCCTCATGGCGCTCGAGGATGGCACGCCGGTCGCGATGCGCGAAGGCCGCGTCACCTATTGCGGCGCCTGGCTCGATGAGCCGGGCCTCGACCGCCTGGTCGCCGGGCTTTGCGCCCGGGCGGGATTGCCCTGCCACGCGCTGCCCGACGGTCTGCGCATCCGCGATACTGCCGCCGAGCGGTTCTGGTTCAACTACGGCAGCGAAACTGCCGACACGCCCGCGGGCCCGATCCCCCCTGCCGGGGTGCTTCGCCAACCGCTCTGATCGCGTCGCGCGATCTGAAACCCCGGTTCCAACCGCCGGCGCGATCCCCTATCCTGCGGGCAAGAACAACGGAGCAGACATGGACCTCCTCGACGACGACGCAGCCCCGGGCAACACGCCGGAATACACCGTCTCGGAACTCTCGGGCGCGGTGAAACGCACCATCGAGGGCGAATTCGGCTTTGTCCGCGTGCGCGGCGAGGTCGGGCGCGTCAGTCGTCCGCGCTCGGGCCATATCTATCTCGACCTCAAGGACGACAACGCCGTGATTTCCGGCGTGATCTGGAAGGGCGTCAGCCAGCGCCTGCAATCCCAGCCCGAGGAAGGCATGGAGGTGATCGCCACCGGCAAGCTCACCACCTTCCCCGGCCAGTCGAAATACCAGATCGTCATTGACGACATCCGCCCGGCTGGCATGGGCGCGTTGATGGCGATGCTGGAAAAGCGCAAGGCGCAGTTGCAGGCCGAGGGGCTTTTCGACCCGGCCCGGAAGAAACCGCTGCCTTTCCTGCCCGAGATCATCGGCGTCGTGACCTCGCCCTCGGGCGCGGTGATCCGCGACATCCTGCACCGGCTGCGCGATCGCTTTCCGCGCAAGGTCCTGGTCTGGCCCGTCGCGGTGCAGGGGCAGGCCTGCGCCCCCGAGGTGGCCCGCGCGATCGAGGGCTTCAACAGCATGACGCCCGGCGGCGCGCTGCCGCGGCCCGACCTGATCATCGTGGCGCGCGGCGGCGGCTCGGTCGAGGACCTGTGGGGCTTCAACGAGGAAATCGTCGCCCGTGCGGCGGCGGCGAGTGCCATTCCGCTGATCTCGGCCGTTGGGCACGAGACCGACACGACCCTGATCGACTTCGTCTCGGATTACCGCGCACCGACGCCTACCGGGGCGGCCGAACGCGCCGTGCCGGTGCGGCTGGACCTGCTGTCCTGGGTCGCGCAGCAGGGTAGCCGCATGACCAATGCGATGGGGCAACGCTTGCAGACCCGCGGCCAGCGCCTGCGCGACCTGTCGCGTGCCCTGCCGCGGCCGGACAGCCTGCTCGACGGCCCGCGCCAGCGGCTCGATGTGCTGGGTGACCGGCTGCCCGGCGCGCTGACCCGTCTGGTGGACCGCCAGCGCCTGTGTCTGGCGAAACAGGCAGGCAGTCTGCGTCCCGCCACGCTGGCGCGGGCCCTGACCCATGAACGCACGCGGCTCGACGACCGCGCCGCGCGGCTTGCCCCCGCGCTCGAGCGGCTGCTGCAAACCCGGCGCGAGGCGCTGGCCCGCCGCGGCGACCGCCTGACGCCGCGCCCCATCCTGCGCGAGATCCGCGCCGGGACCGACCGGTTGGCCACCCTGTCGCGCCGCCTCGACGAGGCGCAGCGCGCGCGGCTCGACGCGCTGTCGAAACGGCTCGACTCCCTTGACCGCCTTCGCGAGACGCTGGGCTATCGCGAGACGCTGCGCCGCGGCTACGCGGTGGTGCGCGGCGACGGGCAGGTGGTCACGACCCGCGCCGCGGCCGAGGCTGCCTCGGGGCTGGAAATCGAGTTCGCCGATGGCACGCTGAAGCTGGGCGGCACGGCGCCGAAACGCAGCGAAAAACCGAAACCGCCCGAACAGGGCAGCCTGTTCTGAGGCACGCGGCCCCGGCAGTTCACGAGGCTTTCCTTTTCTGCTGCGCTCGCATAGGCTTTGCTGCACTGCTGCATCCACGGGGAGAGGACCGCGCATGGCCGATAAGGACAAGACCGACAAGCCCTTGCTGATAAAGCGCTATGCCAGCCGCCGGCTCTACAATACCGAGACGTCCGACTACGTCACGCTCGAGGATATCGCCGGCTTCATCCGTGACGGGCGCGAGGTCCAGATCGTCGATCTGAAATCCGGCGACGACCTGACGCGCCAATATCTGTTGCAGATCGTGGCCGAGCATGAAAGCAAGGGCGAAAGCGTCTTGCCGGTGAACGTGCTGACCGATCTCGTGCGTAGTTACACCACGCAGGCCGGCACGATGGTGCCGCAGTTCCTGGCGGCCAGTTTCGAGGCGTTCCGCGAAAGCCAGTCCAAGTGGATGGAGAACATGAACGCCATCAACCCGATCGCCAAGATGCCGGGTTTCGAGGCGATGCAGGCGCAGCAGGAGGCGTTCCTCAAGGCCATGACCGGCGGCATGGGCAGCTTCGGCACCGGCCCGCGCCGCGACGAGGCGCCCAAGGAAGGCGAAGACCTCGATGCCATAAAGAAACAGCTGTCCGATCTTCAGGCCAAGCTGAACAAGTTCGACAAGTAGGCCGCACCGGCCATTGAGCCCGAAGGCCGCCCCGGGTCAGACCCGGGGCGTTGTCATGTCATCAGGTGCCGTAGGCCCGGTCCGTCCCCATGACGCTGTGCGCCGCGCGCAGCAGAACATCCGCCACCGCGTCGCATTCGGTTGGCGTCAGCCGGGCCGGCAAGCGCGTGTCGCAGGCGCGCATCAGCATCGCACGGGTGCGCGGCAGCTCCGGCATCTCTGGCAGGAAACCCCAGTTCCAGTAGGCCCGCGCATTGTCCGTCGTCAGGCCGAAGACCTGAACCTTGACGCCCTCGGCCCCGGCCGCGTCGACAAAGGCGCGCACGTCCTCGTCGCTCATGCCGCAGAGGTTGAACTGCAGCGAATCCGGCGCTCGTTCCTCTGGCGGCAGCTTGTCCGGCACGACCATCCAGGGGCTTCGGTTCAGCGCTGCCGCCACGCGGTCGTGGTTGCGCCGCCCGTCGCGCACACGGCGCGCAATCTCGGCCAGTTGCGGGCGGATCACCGCCGCAGACAGATTCGACAAGCGCAGGTTGTAGAGCGGCAGGCGGTTCTGCCAGCGGGCAAAGGCCTCGGCCAGGGCGTTGTCGCCATGATCCATGTGCTTGCGCCAGTTGTGCTCATAGGCGCCCGACAGGATCACAGCCCGCGCCACCAGGTCGGCATCGTCGGTGACCAGGATGCCGCCTTCGCCTGCGTTCACCAGCTTGTAGGACTGAAAGCTGAAACAGCCCACGCGGCCCAGCGTGCCGATCTTGCGGCCGTGCCAGGTGGTGCCCAGGCTGTGCGCCGCGTCCTCGATGACAGGGATGCCGCGTGCGTCGCACAGGGCCAGGATCGCGTCCATGTCGGACGTGTGCCCACGCATGTGGCTGACGATCACCGCGTCCACGCCGTCGAGCCGCGCCTTGAGATCGGCGATGTCGATACGGTAATCCTCGCCGACTTCGCACAGGACGGGCACGCAATCGGCATGCACCACCGAGGACGGAACGGCGGCAAAGGTAAAGCCGGGCATCAGCACCCGGGCACCCTTTGGCAGGTCCAGCGCCTTGAGCGACAGGAACAGCGCGGCCGAGCAGGACGACACCGCCAGCGCATAGCGCGTACCCATCAGCGCCGCGAACTCGCGTTCCAGCAACGCCACGGGCGCGTCCTGCGGCGCGGTGTAGCGGAACAGGTCGCCCGATTGCAGCAGCCTGTCGATCTCGGCGCGGGCGGCTTCGGGGATGGGCTCGGCGTCGTGCATGTTGGGCAGCATATTTCGCAATCCTGAATTGGTGCTTTCAGAATGCTTAATCTATCTTGCCTGTAACAGCCAAGTGACAAGTGCGCGACGCGCGCGAATTCGCCACCCGCCTGTCACCGGATTGCCGCTTGTTCCGCAAGGCGCAGCAGCACGAAACCGGTGCCCCCGATATGCGCCAGCGTCACCAGGACCGACAGGGTGTGCAGCGCCTTGAACCGCCGCCGGTCGCCACCGTCGGTGGCCCGGTTGATCGCCGGCATCAGCCCCTGCCGCGCCCAGACCGTCGTGGCCGCGATCGCCGCGAGGAGTCCCGCCGACAGACGGTCATTTTCCAGCGCAAGCAACCCCGCCAGCGCGGAGACCGCGATGACGAAAAGGTAGAACCACGGAAAGGCGCGGCGGATCAGCGGCCCGGCGGTCTGCGCCGGCAGCGCATTGAACACGAAGGCCGCGAAACCGAAGGAATACAGGATCATGCCGCCGAACAGCAGCGCGGTCGCCAGCAGGGCCAGCGCGGTCATCATGCCCGGTCTGGCTTGTGCGCAAGCCCCATGTAGATGATGCTGCGCAGGGGCAGGGGGCCAAAGGTGAAATCGCCCCGACGCGTCAACCCGCGCGGCCCAAGCCCCGTCATCCGCCCCGGTTGCAACCCAGCGGCCGCAAGCCCTTCGCGCAGTTCGGCCGGCTTGATGAACAGGCGCGGATCATGCGTGCCGCGCGGCAACAGGCGCAGCACGTCCTCGGCCATCGTCACGACGGCCAGCCGTGCCAGCAGCGTTCGGTTGATCGTGTCGAACAGGAACAGCCCGCCGGGTTTCAGCACGCGCGCCACCTCAGCCAGCACGCGGTCGAGATCGCGCACGTGTTCCAGAACATCGACGCAGACCACCGCGTCGAAACTGGCGTCGCGATAGGGCAGGCGTTCGCCGACGCCGGTGTCGTAGCGGATGGCGCGGAGCGTCGCCTCGGCATGGGTGCGTGCGGCGGCGATGGCGCGCCGGGCCGGGTCGATGCCGGTCACGGTCGCCCCCCGGTCATGGATCGCCTCGGCCATGAAGCCGCCGGCGCAGCCAAGGTCCAGCACCGCCTTGCCCTGCCAGTCGATCTGGCGGTCGAACCAGGCCAGCCGCCCCGGCACCATGTTCTTCAGCGTGCGCACCCAGCGCAACTCGTCCGACCACCAGTCATCCGCGACGGCGTCGTAGATCGTCAGGTCATTGCGCGCGGTCTGCGTCATGCAGGTCTCCTGTTCGTCGGGGGATTGGGCGCGGCAGCGCATAGGGCACGCGCGCCCGGTAGGCTTCGAACCGGGCGCCGTGGCGGGCGGCGAAACGGCGCTCCTTCAGGCGGGGTGCCAGCAGGCAATAGGTGGTCAGCGCCACGGCCAGCGCCAGCTGGTCCGGCGTCCAGACCGGCACGGTCCAGAGCGTCAGCGCAAAAGCCACGTAGACCGGCTGGCGGATGACGCGGAACAGCCCGTCCACCGGCATGCCGGGAAAGACTGGCGCCCGGCCGGCCATCAGCGACATCCAGCCCAGCGCGCCTGACTGCACTTCGGCCCCGGCGTCGTAGCTGGCCTTGACCAGCATCAGCCAGACGGCGGCATTCAGGGTGCAGATGACGGCGAAGGCCGCGCCCTCGGCCCGCCACCAGACGATGCCGCTGGGCGTCCAGAGCGCGAACAGTGCCAGCAGCTGGACAGAGGCGATGATTGCGTAGGTGGTGGTGCCCAGCACGGCGCCGTGGCCACCCGGCGCCAGCCGGCCCAGCAACCGCCCGCCGCGGCGCGTCAGCAGAAGGGAATGGGTCAGCGGGAATTGCAGCAGCAACAACGCGTTGACCAGCGGATACCAGGGTGCCGGCACGCGACCGAGGCTCTCGCTCATGCCGAAGAACAGCGCGACCATCATCGCCAGCACGGCGGCGGCAAAGACCGCGTGGCAGACCGCGCCATAGGCCAGGGCCAGCAGAATACGCCTTCGCCCCGGCGGCGGCGTCAAAGCGCCGCGCACCAGTGTTAGAAGGCGGGTCATGGGGGTCTCGGGTTGCGTCATGACCCCGGACCTAGTCGGGACCGTGCGGCCTTCCAGTGCCTTTGACGATGCGTCGCAGCGGGCGCGTCAGATCCCCAGCCGGTCGCGCAACGCGAACCAGGTCATGGCCAGCACCAGGAGTGGATTGCGCAACGCGACCCCGCCCGGAAAACGCGGCGTCGGCAACGCGGTAAAGGCATCAAAGCCCGCCGACTGGCCGCGCACCGCCTCGGCCAGCAGCTTGCCCGCCTGCACGGCATTGCCCACGCCGTGCCCGGAATAGCCCGAGGCCGACAGCACGTTGGCCGCGACCCGTTCCAGATGCGGCAGCCGTTTCATGGTGATGGCCAGCGTCCCGCCCCAGGCGTAGTCCAGCTTCACGTCCTTCAGATGCGGATAGACCTCCAGCATCGGCTTCGAGACCACCGCACGGATGTCGCGCGGGAACCGGTAGCCATAGCTCTCGCCACCACCGAACAACAGACGCCCGTCTTCGGACAGGCGGAAATAGTTTACGACGAACTTGTCGTCGGCCACTGCCACGTCGCGAGTCAGCACCTCGGCCGTGCGCGCGCCCAGAGGCTCTGTCGCGACGACGAAATTGTTGATCGGCATGACGCGCGAGGCCACGCGCGGCTCCAGCCCGCCGAGATATCCGTTGCAGGCCAGGATCAGGTGATCGGCCTCGACATGGCCGCTTTCGGTGGCCACCCGCACCTTGGCCCCGTGCCGGATGTCATGCACCCAGGCCTGTTCGAAAATCCGCGCCCCGGCCCCCGCCGCGGCCCGCGCAAGCCCCTGCGCCAGCCGCAGCGGATGCAGATGCCCCGCCCCCATGTCGAGGATGCCGCCGCGATAGGCGGGCGACGGGCACAGAGCGTGGAACGCCTCGCGCCCCAGCACCTCCATCGGGTAGTCGTAGTGCGTCGCCATGTGCCCGGCATAGTCATGCAACTCGCGCACCGAGGCCTCCGATGTCCCCGCCCAGGCGATCCCCGGCCGCAGCGCGCAGTCGATGCCGTGCCGGTTCGCAAGATCGCGCACCAGCGCCTTGGCCTCTTCGCCCAACCGCCACATGGTCTGCGCGGCATCGCGCCCGACCATCTTCTCCAGCGTCACCTGATCCTGCCGTTGGCCCGACCCCAGTTGCCCGCCATTGCGTCCCGAGGCGCCAAAACCGACGCGATGCGCCTCCAGCAGCACAACGTCCAGCCCAGCCTCGGCCAGGTGCAGCGCCGCCGACAGCCCGGTATAGCCGCCGCCCACGATGCAGACATCGGCCCGCTGCGCCCCCTTCAGGGGCGGGAAAGGCGACAGGTCATCGGCCGTCGCCGCATACCAGCTGTCTGGATAGTGCCCGCGCCGGTCGTTGGAAAACAGCAGATTCAAGACCGCGTCCTCGTTGCTTCTGGCCAAAAGTATCCCGGAAAGCGCGCGGGACAGAGCCCCTCGTCACCACCTCGCAAAGGCGATCAGACGTTCAGCAGCAGGTGCTCACGCTCCCACGGGCTGATGACCTGGAGGAATTCCTCGTACTCCGTGCGCTTCACGATGGAGTAGACGCGGGCGAACTCCGGCCCCAGCACCTCGTGCAGCGCCTTGGCGCCCTCGAACAACTCCAGCGCCTGGCCAAGGACCTGGGGAATGTCTCCCTCACCTTCATAGGCGTCGCCGCGGAACTGCTTGGACGGGCGGCGTTCCTCCATCAGGCCGAGATAGCCGCAGGCCAGCGAGGCGGCGATGCCGAGATAGGGGTTGCAATCCATCCCCGCCAGCCGGTTTTCCACGCGCCGGCTGTCCGGGCCAGAAATCGGGATCCGGATGCCCGTGGTGCGGTTGTCGCGGCCCCATTCGAGGTTGATTGGCGCGGCGTGGTCCCGGACGTAGCGGCGATAGGAATTCACATAGGGCGCCAGCACCGCGATGGCCGAGGGCAGGTGCGTCTGCAGCCCGCCGATGAAGTTGAAGAACGCATCGGTCTCGCCGCCCTGCGGGCCGACGAACAGGTTCCGCCCCGTCTCCTTGTCGATCACCGAATGGTGGATGTGCATGGCGCTGCCAGGCTCGTCCTCGATCGGTTTTGCCATGAAGGTGGCGAAACAGTCGTGCCGCAACGCCGCCTCGCGGATCAGCCGCTTGAAGTAGAACACCTCGTCGGCGAGCTTGACCGGGTTGCCGTGCCGCAGGTTAATCTCCAGTTGGCCCGCGCCGCCTTCCTGCGTGATCCCGTCGATCTCGAAGCCCTGCGCCTCGGCGAAATCGTAGATGTCGTCGATCACCGGGCCGAACTCGTCGACCGCCGTCATCGAATAGGCCTGCCGCGCTGCCGCCGGGCGGCCCGAACGGCCTACCATCGGCTCGATCTTCTTGGCCGGGTCGAGGTTGCGCGCGATCAGGTAGAATTCCATCTCGGGCGCCACGACCGGCTTCCAGCCCTGCGCCTCATACAGCGCCACGACGCGCTTCAGCACGTTGCGCGGGCTGTAGGGGATCAGGTTGCCGTGGCGGTCCTCGGCATCATGGATGATCTGCAGCGTCCAGTCCGCGGTCCAGGGCGCCGCCGTCGCGGTCGTGTAGTCGGGCCGCAGGATCATGTCCCGCTCGATGAAGCCCTCGTCCTCGTCGGCCGCCTCGCCCCAGTCGCCGGTGATCGTCTGGAAGAAGATCGAGTCGGGCAGGTGAAAATAGGCCTGGCGCTGGAATTTCGACGCGGGCACGGCCTTGCCCCGGGCGATGCCGGGCAGGTCCGAAATGATGCATTCCACCTCGTCGAGCCGCCGCCCCTCGAGATAGTCCTGAGCCGGTTGCGGCAGGTTCTGTATCCACTCACTCATGCGATCCGCCTTTCACGGAAGAAACGGGCGAACTGATCGCTGATCCCGGCGCTGTCCAGCGGCGTGCCCAGCGCCGCAAGCGCGTTGGTCAGGCGGTCGTCGGGCACGACGCCGCGACCGCGGGTCTCGATCAGCAGGCCCGCCACCTCGTCGGTGAACTCGGGATGAGCCTGCACGGTATAGATCTTGCCCGGATAGAGCAGCGCTGCATAGCGGCAGAAATCGCTTTCGCCCACCACCTCGGCGCCCTCGGGCTTTTCCACCACCTGGTCCTGGTGCCAGGCGTTCATCCGCAGCGGTGCGCCGTTGAAGTCGTATTCCGTCGGGCCAACCGACCAGCCGCCGCCGAACTTTTCGACCTTGCCACCCAGCGCCTGCGCGATGACCTGGTGGCCAAAGCAGACGCCGACCAGCGGCTTGTCCGCCGCGACGATGGCGCGGATGAAGTCCTCGAGCCGGGGGATCCAGGGCAGGTCGTCATAGGCGCCGTGCCGCGATCCGGTGATCAGCCAGCCGTCCGCCTCTTCCGCGCTGTCGGGAAAGACGCCGTCGACCACCGGCCAGAACTGCAGCTCGAAGCCATGCCGTCCCAGCAGGTTGGAGAACAGCGTGTCATAGTCGCCGGTCCTTTCGATCATGGCATCCGGCAGATGGCCTGCCTGGAGAATACCGATTTTCATGAAACACCTGTTTCGTTCTTGCTTCGGCCGAGGGGCGCCGCCCAGGACGGGCGGCCGCGCCGTCAGACCGTATCCAGATAGATGTCGATCCGTTCCTGCGGATCAAGCTCTTCCATGTAATGCCGTTCCTGGCGCTTGGTCATGACCATGTTGCGGATCAGGTCCGCGCCGAAGATGCGCGGCATCGTCGCGCTCTTTTCGAACGCGTCGATCGCGTCGCCCCATTCGGTCGGGATCTGCGGCAAGTCCTGCGCGTAGGCATTGCCGGTGATCGGCTCGGGCGGTTCCTTTCCGTCTTCGATCCCGGTCAGCGCGGCGCCGAGAATGGCGGCCAGCATCAGGTAGGGGTTCACGTCACCCCCGGCCACGCGATGCTCGATCCGCCGCGCCGCTGGCGCGCCCGACGGGATGCGGATCGCCGCCGTGCGGTTCTCGTAGGCCCAGCCGAGTCCGGTGGGGGCGTGCGAATCCGGCACCATCCGGTCGTAGGAATTCAGGTGCGGTGCAAAGATCAGCGTGCTGTCATGCATCGCGTTCAGGCAGCCGGCAACCGCGTGGCGCAGCGCGTCCGTGCCCTTGTTCCCGCCATCGTTGAAGATATTCCCGCCCGCGGAATCGAGGATCGAGAAATGCGTGTGCAGCCCGCTGCCGGCGTAATCCTGGTAGGGCTTGGCCATGAACGAGGCGGCGAATCCGTGCCGCCGCGCCAAGCCCTTGACCAGCATCTTGAACAGCCAGGCGTCATCCGCCGCCTTCAGCGCGTCGGGCTGGTGGACGAGGTTGATCTCGAACTGGCCCAGGCCCGCCTCGGAAATGGCGGTATCGGCGGGAATGTCCATCGCCTCGCAGGCATCGTAGAGGTCGGTAAAGAACGTGTCGAAGGCATCCAGCGCCCGGATCGACAGGATCTCGGCGGCCTTGCGGCGCTTGTTCGAGCGCGGGCTGATCGGCACCTGCAGGCTGCGGCCCGAATCGTCGATCAGGAAGAATTCCAGCTCGACCGCGACAACCGCGGTCAGCCCCTTGTCGCGATAGGCCTTCACCACCCGCGACAGCGCGTGGCGCGGATCGCCGTAATAGGGGCGGCCATCCTCGTGATACATCCAGATCGGCAGTAGCGCGGTCGGCGCCTCGAGCCAGGGCATCGGGACAAAGCCGCGCTCGGTGGGCATCAGCACGCCGTCGCGGTCGCCGGATTCATAGACCAGCGGGCTGTCGTCGATATCCTCGCCCCAGATGTCGAGGTTCAGCGCCGACATCGGAAACCGCGTGCCCTCGCTCAGCATCCGTTCGGCGGCGCGCGAGGGCATCCGCTTGCCCCGCGGGATTCCGTTCAGGTCGCAAGCGGCAGCACGGACGGTGCGCACGGCAGGATTGCGGCGCAACCATTCGATGGTAGGGGGGGGCATGAGGGCCTCACTTCTGGAATTTGATCAAATTCATAGCCCGGTGCGCCGTGGTTTGGCAAGGGGGGCCTCGGCTGCGGCAATGCCGCGCTTGCGCAACAGGATGCGTCATGGCGAAATTCCGGGCAAGTGCTGGCGAAAGGCCGCCCGATGACCCCCAAGCTGATCTCGACCCTGCCGGGATACTCCCGCGCCGACCTCGCAGCCGATGCGCTGGCGGGCATCACGGTTGCGATGGTGGCGCTGCCGCTGAGCATGGCTATCGCCATCGCCTCGGGCGCGACACCGGCGGATGGCCTGATCACGGCCATCGTCGGCGGCTTCCTGATCTCGGCGCTGGGCGGCAGCCGGGTGCAGATCGGCGGACCGACCGGCGCCTTCATCGTCGTAGTCTACGGCGTGATCGCGCAGCACGGCTATGACGGCCTCGTGCTGGCGACGCTGATGGCGGGGCTGATCCTGCTGCTGGCGGGGTTCCTGCGGGCGGGCAGCCTGATCCGTCTGGTCCCGGAACCGGTGATCAACGGCTTTACCATCGGGATCGCGATCATCATCGCCACGAGCCAGGTCAAGGACGCGCTGGGCCTGTCGATGGCCGAGGTCCCGGCCGAGTTCCTTGCCAAGATCGCGGCGCTCTGGGCGGCGCGAGACGGGCTGAGCCTTGAAAGCCTCGCGGTCGCCCTGCTGACCATGGTGCTGATCGTCGTCCTGCGCCGTGCCTTTCCCCGCTTTCCGGGGCTGATCGTGGCGGTGGCGCTGGGCTCGGCCGCGGCCGCCGCTCTGGGCGGGATCGACACGGTGGGCAGCCGGTTCGGTGAACTGCCGCGCACGTTGCCCCTGCCGCACCTGCCAGTGATCACGCTCGAACGGCTGAGCGACCTGCTGCCCTCGGCCCTGGTCATCGCCTTCCTCGCAGGGATCGAGTCGCTGCTTTCGGCCATGGTCGCCGACCGCATGATCGGCGACCGGCACAAGCCCAATGCCGAGATCCTGGCCCAGGGCGCGGCCAACGTCGCCTCGGCGCTGTTCGGGGGTCTGCCCGCCACGGGGGCCATCGCGCGCACCGCGACCAATGTCCGCGCCGGGGCGCGCACGCCGGTCGCAGGCCTCGTGCATGCGATGGCGATCCTGCTGGCGATGCTGGTCGCCGCGCCGCTGGCCGGGCAACTGGCGATGCCCGCGCTGGCGGGCCTGCTGATCCTGACCGCCTGGAACATGTCCGAGCCGCATCGCTGGGCCGAATATGCCCGCGCCCGGCCCGAGGACCGCCTCTTGCTGCTGCTCACGCTGGTGCTGACGGTGGTGGCCGACCTGACCGTGGCCATCGGGGTGGGCGTCGGCCTGGGCCTTGCCCTGCGCCTGCGCCGCCGCCAGGTGCCCGGTGCCGACTGGACCCCGCCCGACCGCTGAAGGCTTAGCGCAGAAGGGTGGGGCGAAAGGTCATCCGGGCGCGCGACGCCTGCGGCAGGTGCCGGTTCAGGTTCCGGTTCACCAGCCCGAACAGGCCGATGACGATCAGCGTCAGCAGGATGAAATACCCGGCAAGGATCGGGTAAGGCACGAACGGGTTGAAGGTCTTGTCGGCAAAGTAGCTGGCATAATACAGCGCGTCGCCACGTTGCTGCCAGGCCGGGAAGCCGCTGAAGTAGACCAGCGTCGTGGCGTGAAACAGGAAGATCGCCTCGTTCGTGTAGGCCGGCCAGGCCAGTCGCAGCATGGTGGGCCAGGTGATCCGGCGGAACTTGGTCCAGCCGGCAAAGCCATAGGCATCCGCCGCTTCCAGGTCGCCCCGCGGCACCGATTGCAGCGCCCCGTAGAAGATCTCGCCGGAATAGGCGGCGGTGTTCAGGAACAGCACGATCAGCGCGCCCAGCCAGGCCGCCGTGAACGGGTCGAAGATCGGCGAGACCGATTTCAGGGACAGGAACAGGAAATAGGCAAAGAAGAACTGGATGAAGAGCGGCGAGCCGCGGAACACGAAGATGAACCAGGCGCTCAGCTTTTGCACCGGCTTCAGGCGCGACGCCTTGCCCAATGCCACCGCCGTCGCCAGGAAGAACCCGGAAATCAGCGCCAGCGTGCCGAAATAGATGTTCCAGATCAGCCCAGAGCCGATCAGCACCACCTGCTGGCAGAGGGTGAAGTTGTCGCGGGGCAGCAGCCGTTCTCCGATCCCGATCGACCGCAGCCCGTAATCCGCGATGGTTTCCCAGCAGGACATCAGACCGCCTTCCTCTGGGCGTCGCCCGCCAGCGTGGCCTGGCCATGGGTCAACCGGCCCATGATGCGGTCCAGCACGATCTCGGACACCCGCGTGAAGGCCAGGTAGAAGATCAGCAGCGCCAGGAAATACCACACCCGCCAGTCGCCATGCGGATAATCGGTAAAGCGCGCCGTCTTGGCGCCGCCCAGTTCGCGCGCCCAGTAGACGATATCCTCGATCCCCAGCAGGAACAGCAGCGGGGTCGCCTTGATCAGCACCATCCACAGGTTGCTGAGGCCGGGCAGGGCATAGACCCACATCTGCGGCACGAGGATGCGCCAGAAGGTCTGTCGCGGGCTCATGCCATAGGCCTCGGCAGTTTCCAGCTGCGGATGGGGCACGGCCCGCATCGCGCCATACAGCACGTTGGCCGCGAAGGCGCCGAAGACGATGGCAAAGGTCAGCACCGCCAGCATGAAACCATAGGTCTCATGCACCCATTGCGCGGCGTTGCCCAGCGGCAGCTTGGCCTCGGGGCAGACGACGAAATCGCTGCCCTGCCGGATCGGCTGGTCCCAGTCGGGGCATTTCACCTTGTGTCGCGCCCATTCAAAGAACTGGTCCAGCGCGATCACGAAGAACAGGAAGAAGGCGATGTCAGGCACACCGCGCACCACGGCGATATAGCCCCGTCCCAGCCATTGCAGCGGCAGGAACCGCGACCGCGCCGCCGTCGCCCCGCCAAAGCCGAAGGCCAGCGCCGCTGGTGCCGTGATCGCCAGCAGCAGCAGCACGGTCCCCACCGACCAGTAGAGCGCCACGTGCTTACCCGTTGTCAGGTAGCACAACAGCCAGGAAAGGCCTGACAGGGTGGAGGGATCGGAACAGAAGCTGGCCATGCGCTGTGTCGGGCAGGGCGGGTTTCAGCCCGCCCGGCCCGGTCCGATCAGAACGTGGCGCCGATTTGCCACTTTTCGATGAGCGCGTTCAGCGATCCGTCATCCTTCATCGACTGGATGGCGGCGTCGAACTTGTCGCGCAGATCGTTGTCGGATTCGCGCAGGCCCATGCCCACGCCACCGCCGATCAGCACGTCCTCGCCGACGAAGTCGAGCTCGGCGCTTTCTTCGGCGATCGGCGACAGGAAGGCCTTGTCGGCCAGGACCGCGTCGGCCTCACCGTTGCGCACGGCGGCGATGGTCTCGTCGGGCGAGGCGAATTCCACCAGCGTCGCGCCGCTGGAGGCGACGTAAGATGCCTGGATCGTGTTGGCCTGCGCCGCGATCACCGCGCCGGTCAGGTCAATCTCGCTGCCCTCCGCAGCCAGGAAGGCCGAGGGGTCGGGCTGGGTGTAGTTCTGGGTGAAATCGATCACGGCCTCGCGTTCTTCGGTGATCGACATGCCGGCGATGATGACGTCGTAGTTGCCGGACACGAGGTTCGGGATGATCGAGTCCCAGTCGTTGGTGACCCATTCGCAGGTCAGCTCGGCGCGCGCGCACAGCTCGTCGCCCAATTCGCGCTCGAACCCGTCGACTTCGCCCTTGTCGTTGAGGAAGTTGAACGGAGGATAGGCGCCCTCGGTTCCGAGGCGCACGACGGAGTGGCTGCCGGCAAGGGCGGCGCCCGCGGCAAGCGTCAGGACGGTGGTGGTCAGGATCAGTTTCTTCATATGGTGTCTCCCATTCGGTCCGCGCCTCTTCCGGGCGCGTCTGATTTCGGAACGCTTATGGGATTCCGCGGCAAGCGCAAGGGGGCCGCCACGTCAGCCATGGGTGGTCGAGCGCAGGAACCCCTGCAAACGCTCGGATTTCGGGCTGCCGAACAGCTGGTCTGGCGCGCCCTGTTCCTCGATCAGGCCCTGGTGCAGAAAGACGACATGGTCGGATACGTCCGCCGCCATCTTCATGTCATGGGTCACGATCAGCATGGTGCGCCCTTCCTCGGCCAGCGCCTTGATGACGCGCACCACCTCTTGTTCCAGTTCGGGGTCAAGCGCGCTGGTCGGCTCGTCGAACAGCAGCGCCTCGGGCTCCATGCACAGGGCGCGGGCGATGGCTGCGCGCTGCTGCTGGCCGCCCGACAGTTGCGCCGGCCAGGCGTCGGCCTTGTCGCCGATCCCCACCTTGTCGAGATAGTGGCGCGCTTTTGCCTCGACCTCGTCGCGGTCGCGGCCCAACACCGTCACCGGCGCCTCCATCACGTTCTGAAGGATGGTCAGGTGGGACCACAGGTTGAACTGCTGGAACACCATCGACAGGTTTGTGCGGATGCGCAGAACCTGTTTCGGGTCGGCCGGGCGGCGGCCATGCCCGGTGCCATGCCATTTCACCGGCTCGCCCTTGAACAGGATGTCGCCTTGCTGGCTGTCCTCCAGCAGGTTGCAGCAGCGCAGGATGGTCGACTTGCCCGACCCTGACGATCCGATCAGCGACACCACGCAGCCCTTCGGCGCGGTGATGTCGACGCCCTTGATGACCTCGAGCGACCCGTAGGCCTTGTGCAGGTTGCGGATCTCGATCACGGGCGCGTCGGACATGGGGCCTCCGGTTTCAATCCGGCGCAGAATGACGCGAAGCGAGCGGGCAATGCAATCGCGAATGACCCTTGTCGCGTTTACCCTCGTTGCGACAGTGGTGGCGGCGTTTCGAGCGCGAGGAAATCCATCGGTTGGACCGGTACGACCCCGCGCAGGCCCAGTCGCATCCGCGTGGGCGCATCGAGTGCGTCGACGGCTTGCCGCATCGCCGCGAGCAGTTCGGCCGGATCATGCCGGAGCGCAGTGATATAGGGCATGGCGGGTGTGGGCTGTGTGCGCTCGATCTCGCGCAAGCATTGTGCCCCCGGATCGTAAAGCGACAACAGCCGCCAGGTCTGCGCGTCGATGGCCGCGATGTCGGCTCGCCCCTCCGCCACAGCCTTGACCGAGGCGGCATGCGCGCCGGTCAGCACCACCTCGGACGGCCGCGCGCCATGCGCCTGCGCTGCCTGCCATAACGCGGCATAGCCCGACTGGCTCAGCCGCTCGTTCACCGCCACCCGCGCAGCCAGCAGCACAGCCGGCGGCCGGTTGTCATCCTCGCGCGCGACCAGCACGGAATTGTATTGCCCGGGCGCACAGCCCGGCAGGCCGAAATCCGGGCTGCCGACAAGCGCCACCTGGCCGTGCAGCGCCGTCCGGTAGGGCAGGCTGCACGTCTGCGACAGCACCAGCACCGGCGAGCGCCACGCTTCCCACACTCCGATGAACCGATCGAGCCGGGGCGGCCCCCAGCACAGCGCCGCGCGGATCGCCTGCCAGAGCCGATCGTTGGCCTGCTGCAAGGGCGGCAGGTCATACATCGGCAGGCTGGCGATCATCCCCGCTCGACCCGCTGCCGCGCCAGCGCCGAATCGCGGTCGTTGATGCCCAGCAGGTTCGCCACCAGCCGCAACAGCGCATCCTCATGCGCCTCGCGCACGCCATCGGCCAGCGCGACCTGCCACAACGCCTCGATCACGCCGATGCGCGCCTCGTAGGGAACCGCATCCTTGATCGCGCGGGTGAACCGCACCGTATCAGGCGCCTCGGCCTCCAGCGCCTCGGCCTCGCCGCGCAACTTGGCCGCCTCGAAGGGCGACAGGGCATAGCGCGTGGCGGCGATCCGGTCGATCCGGTCGCGCTCGGCCTGGTCATAGGTTCCGTCCGACCGGGCGACGCGCACCAAAAGCGCGCAAAGCGCCAGGCGCGCGTCGGCATCGGGCAGGGGGGAGGGATCGGGCGCCGTCAGGCGCTTGATGAAATCGGCAAACATGAATGTCAGATAAGGCGTCCCGAGGGAAAAAGGAAACCCGTCCCGCGCGGCATTGGTTCAAATTCCCGCGTGGGCCGGCGATCTCAGGGGATCGACGCTGCCGCCCGCGCGGCCTCGCTGTCGGGGCGCGCCACGCCCAGCGTGTCCTCGACCAGCGCGACCAGCGCCTCTTCCTTCTCGTCGCTCACACCGTCCGCCATCACCACAGCCCAGAGCGCGCGGACCTTCTCGAGCCGGTGGTCGTAATCCACCGCCTCGCGGATGCGCCGGGCCATCTCGGTGTCGTCGTCGATATGAAGCGCCAGCCGCTCGCATTCAGCGCGCATCTTCGCCGCCTCCAGCGGTTTCAGCCGGTAGGCGCGGGCCAGGATGCGGTCGATCTGCTCGACTTCCTCGAACAGGTAGGCGCCATCGGCCAGCGCCACGCGCACCAGCAGCGTGCCGAGCGCATGCCGCGCGTCGGGCTCCGGCAGCGGGCGCTGCGGCGGGGCGGGATGGGTGAAGAATCGTTTCAGCCGCTCGAACAAGGCTGCCTCCCTTTTTTTTCCTTATTGTGGCCGTGCGCCGGGGCGCTGTCCACGGGGGAAACGGGTTTGAAAGAGACGCGTGAGGCGCTCGGCCTCGGGGCGCAGACCATAGGGCGGGTTCACGACGAACATGCCCGATCCGACCATCCGGTGCCCGGGCCGGACGGGGGGAAAGCGGACCTCATGGCGCAGCGCGTCCCCGTGCGCCTGTTCCAGCGCGCGCAGCATCGGCCCGTGCGGTTCGCCGTCGAGGATCGGATACCAGAGCATCACGATGCCGACGTTCCACGCCTTCGCGATCTGGCCGATGCGGGTGGGCATGGTGCGGTAATCGTCCTTCACCTCCCAGCTCGGGTCGATCAGCATCAGGCCGCGTTTCGGGTCGGGCGGGCAGAGGCTGGCTGCCAGGTCCATGCCGTCCTGCCGGTAGACGCGGATGTTGGGCGCGTGGGTCACCCGGCGCAGATGCGCGTATTCCTGCGGGTGCAGTTCGGCCAGGTGCAGCCGGTCGTCGCGGCGCAACAGGTGCTGCGCGATGAGCGGAGAGCCGGGATAGGCATTGGCCCCGTGTTTCGCCCGCGTCGCCGCCAGCGCCCGCATGTAGGGATGGTCGGCCGCAAAGGCATCGGCCAGCGCGCCGATCCCCTTGGACGCCTCGCCGGTCTTGGCCGCCTCCTCGCTGGTCAGGTCATAGAGGCCGCGCCCCGCATGGGTCTCGATATACGAGAGCGGCTTGTCCTTCTGCGTCAGATAGTCGAGCGCTACCGCCAGCAGCGCGTGCTTGTGCAGATCGGCGAGATTCCCGGCGTGATAGGCGTGTTGGTAGGACAGCATGGGTGGGATGTGGCAGGGGACGGGGCGAAGGGCAAGGGTCAGCGCGGTTTGATCGGTGCTTCAGACGCGCGGAATCAAGGCCGAAGGCCGCCGCGCGAGAGCCGACCCGCCCCCCGGGGCGGCTCTTTGGCTGCCGTTGGCTGAACGCTCCGAGGTCATCCGGGTCTGGCGGGCATAAAGCGCGCCGTTCAACGGGAGCAACCGCCACCCCGCGGGTCGGCTCTCGCGCGGCTGATTGCTCCAAATGAAAAAGATACTTTCCCGTAACATACGATTGTGGCAGCCTGTCTTTGGGTTAAGAAAAGTGCCTCTATGCTTACCGTTGACGACTTTGCAATCCCAGAAGTTCGTAAGGCAAAGATCAATTTGCCTAATTGGGAGATTAGACGAGGTCAGCATACGTTGACGCCAGCTTCAATGTCCTTTCGTTATCACGATGACTTTTCTCCAAGGTTGCACTGTGAGTTTTCTGATTTCCATGCTTTGGATATTTTTAATGATGTTTTTGACGGAGCGATCAAGTTTTCTACTAATGAACTGACAGAAGAATTTTTGTGTTTCAAGGCTCGGCTTTCTCTGGGATCAAATGGGCAAGCCGAGTTCGGCCCAATGCGGGAACCCTTCCTGTACGGAGAAGTCTCAAGTTATTCTCAGGCGCGGTGTGTTGTAGTCAATGGTCCTAATACGTTTTTTGAGAAACCAGGGTTAAGTTGGGAGTCGAGCGCCGGGCGTTTTGTTTACAAGGCATTCGATCAGGCGCGCGACTACTTTGAAAACAAGAAGGCTTATGCCTACGATAGGATACCTACGGGCGTTCTATCCCTAACGCCTGTCACGGAGGGTGAGGACGATAAGGCTCTATGGAAGCACTTTCATAGGGCAGCAAAAGTTTTGTCCTTCACTACTGGTGGCGGAGTGGCTGTCGGCCATGTAGAGGCTACGAACGGCGACGATGTTGCGTTTCGGATGTTGGGATTTTCTCGTTGCGATGGGTTCTTTCAGCCCAATAATTGGTTTGATCTGGAGGTTGTAAATGGGTTTTCGAGTTTTGCGGGGGCATTCCATCGATACTTAGAAGATGAGCCATCCACGCGACCTTTGACTTATTCTTTAGATTTTTATCGCGCCTCTAACGCTGCGCGATCGACTAGTCTAGAGTTGGCGATTGTGGCCTCCTATAGTAGCCTCGAGATATTAGTGCACTTTATTCTTCGTGAAAAAGCTGGCTGGTCGAAGGATCTTCTTAATAAAAATGCGTTTTCAGACAAGTTGCGGGCGGCAGCTGCATTCATTCATTTAGCTGTTGATCCGCTTGAGCATGCAAGCAATACGCAGGCCAAGCTTAAGTCATTCAGCGATAAGGACGGGTATGCAGCTTTGGCAGAGTGCCGGAATTCAATTGTTCACTCCGACAAGTCTTTTCGATTGACGGGCATAGAACTTGAGGAGACATGGAGAATGTCTCAATGGTTAGTGGAGATATTTAGCTTTTTTGTTGTTGGTTATCGTGGGTTGATGGCAGACCGTCGCCGTATGTCCGGATGGCGTGGTGAGGGGACAGGTTTGGTTCCTTTGCGATAAGTGGGCGCCTTACACCAACCGACTGACCTCTTTAGCCGCCCGCACAAAATCCCTGAACAAGGGATGCGGGTCAAACGGTTTCGACTTCAGCTCGGGGTGGAACTGCACGCCGATGAACCACGGGTGGTCGGGCCATTCCACGATCTCGGGCAGGCGGCCGTCCGGCGACATGCCGGAGAAACAAAGCCCGCCCTTTTCCAGTGCCTCACGATACTTGATGTCCACCTCGTAGCGGTGGCGGTGGCGTTCGTCGATGGCGAGCGTGCCATAGACCTCGGCGACCTTCGATCCCTCTTTCAGCACCGCGTCATAGGCGCCCAGGCGCATCGTGCCGCCCTTGTCGTCCTTGACCGAGCGGTTGACCCGCTGGTTGCCCTGCACCCATTCCTTGAGGTGGTAGACCACCGGCTCGAACCGCTTTTTCCCGGCCTCGTGGTCGAATTCCTCGGATCCGGCGCGGGTCACGCCGGCGACGTTGCGCGCCGCCTCGATCACCGCCATCTGCATGCCCAGGCAGATGCCCAGGTAGGGCACCTTGTGCTCGCGGGCGAACTGCGCCGCCTTGATCTTGCCTTCGGTGCCACGCTCGCCGAACCCGCCGGGGACGAGGATCGCGTCGAATTTCTCCAGATGCGGGGCCGGGTCCTCGCGTTCGAAGATCTCGGCATCGACCCAGTCGACGTTCACCTTGACGCGGTTGGCCATGCCGCCATGGGTCAGCGCCTCGGCGATAGACTTGTAGGCGTCTTCCAGCTGGACGTATTTGCCGACAATCGCGATGTTGACCTCGCCCTCGGGGTTGTGGATGCGGTCGCTCACGTCCTCCCACTTGGAGAGGTTCGGCTTGGGCGCCGGGGTGATCTGGAATGCGTCGAGGACGGCCTGGTCCAGCCCCTCGCGGTGATAGGCGAGCGGGGCATCGTAGATGGTCGAGAGGTCCTGCGCGGCGATCACGGCGTCGGGCCGCACGTTGCAGAACAGCGCCAGTTTCTCGCGCTCCTTCTGCGGGATCGGCCCTTCGGAGCGGCAGACGAGGATATCCGGCGCGATGCCGATCGAGCGGAGTTCCTTGACCGAGTGCTGCGTCGGCTTGGTCTTCAACTCGCCGCTGGCCTTGATGTAGGGCAGCAGCGTCAGATGCATGAAGATGCACTGGCCGCGCGGCTTGTCCTGTGAAAACTGGCGGATCGCCTCGAAGAAGGGCAGGCCCTCGATGTCGCCCACCGTGCCGCCGATCTCGCACAGCATGAAATCGACCTCGTCCTCGCCGATCGAGATGAAGTCCTTGATCTCGTTGGTGACGTGCGGGATCACCTGGATCGTCTTGCCCAGGTAGTCGCCGCGACGCTCCTTCTCGAGCACGTTCATGTAGATCCGGCCAGACGAGATCGAGTCGGTCTTGCGGGCGGGAACACCGGTGAAGCGTTCGTAATGGCCAAGGTCGAGGTCGGTTTCGGCGCCGTCATCGGTGACGAAGACCTCGCCATGCTCGAACGGGCTCATCGTGCCGGGGTCGACGTTCAGGTAGGGGTCGAGTTTCCGCAGCCGCACCGAGAAGCCGCGTGCCTGCAACAGCGCCCCCAGCGCCGCCGATGCCAGCCCCTTGCCCAGGGACGAGACCACGCCGCCGGTGATGAAGATGAATCGCGCCATGTCGCTGCCCCGTGATTGTCGTTTTGTTTCAGCCTGTTAATGGCCGTCCCGCCGCCCTTGCGGACCGCAGCATCACGGGGTTCGACCTTTACCGGATTCGCAAAATCTTGTCCAGCCGACCGCAAGATGCTGTTGCGGTCGGTCGGGCTGTCTCAAGTCTTTGTATGTCAGTCGGCGCGCGGCACCAGCGGCGTGTCGGAGTCCGTCGCTGCCGGCGGCGGCAGCAGCGCATCGGTGTCGATGGGCGCCGGGCCGTCCTGCGTCTCGGTGGCGCTGCCCGCGCCGATCCGGTCCATGACCGAGGTTCCCTCGGCATTGCGCGCCGAGATCACCGTCAGCGTCAGCGATATGGCCATGAAAGCCACGCCGAAGACCCAGGTGAGCTTGGTCAGCGCCGTCGCGGCCGAGCGTTGCGACATCGCCCCGCCACCGCCGCCCATGCCCAGGCCACCGCCCTCGGAACGCTGGAGAAGCACCACGCCGACGAGCGCGAGCGCGAGAAGAAGCAGGACGATGAGCAGAACGTTTTCCATGAAGGATCCGGCGGCTGAGGTCTGTCGATTTCGGCGGTATCTATGTCAGCGCGGGGTCGCGCGCAACCCGCCAATCCCGCGCTTGCGCGACCGCACGCGGATTGGCACAGTCGGATCATGCCCCATGACGATCACGATCACCCGCATTCCCTGCTGCCGCCGGACCCCGCCTTGCGGGTCAAGGCGCTGGAGTCGCTGCTCGAGGCCAAGGGTCTGATCGATCCTGGCGCGCTGGATGCGATCATCGACACCTACGCCCACAAGGTGGGGCCGAGGAATGGCGCGCAGGTGGTGGCGCGGGCCTGGAACGACCCGGAATTCCGCGCGAGGCTGATGGAGGATGCAACGGCGGCCTGCGCCGAGCTGGGATTCGCCGGGCGGCAGGGCGAACACCTTGTCGCGGTCGAGAATACGGCCGAGACGCACAACATGGTCGTCTGCACGCTGTGCTCCTGCTATCCGTGGCCGCTGCTCGGCATTCCGCCGGGCTGGTACAAGTCCGACGCTTACCGCGCGCGGGCGGTGCGCGAGCCGCGGCAGGTCTTGGCCGAGTTCGGCGTGCACTTGCCCGAGGACACGCGCGTGCATGTCTGGGATTCGACCGCCGAGATCCGCTATCTGGTGATCCCCGAACGGCCCGGGGGAACAGAGGGCTGGGATGCCGACAGGCTGGCCGCGCTGGTCACGCGGGATTCGATGATCGGCACCGGCCTTGCACGGGTGCCGGCATGACCCGGGTGCATGACATGGGCGGCCGGTTCGGCGATGGCCCAGTGCGGCCCGACCCCGAAGATGCGCCGGTCTTCGCCGAGGACTGGCACGGGCGGGCGCTGGCGGTGACGCTGGCGGCGGGGGCGCTGGGGCAATGGACGCTGGACCGCTCGCGCCATGCGCGCGAGTGCCTGTCGCCAAAGGATTACACCGCCTTCTCCTATTACGAGAAATGGCTGGGCGGGCTGGCCGCTCTGCTCGTCGAACAGGGCGTTGTGACGCGGGACGAACTGGCCGGGCGGGCCGAACCCGCGCCCTCGCCGTTGTCCGGGCGGCGTCTGCCGGTGGCGGCGGTGCCCCGGGTCCTGGCCTCGGGCGGGCCCACGGGGCGCGATGGGCCAACCCCACGGTTCGCCGTGGGCGACCGGGTGCGCGCCATGCGTCCTGCGCGCAATGTCGCGGTGCCGGGCGGCCATACGCGCCTGCCGGCCTATGCCGCGGGCGCGGTGGGCGAGGTCGTGCTGCTGCATGGCTGCCATGTCTTCCCCGACACCAACGCGCATGACATGGGCGAGGCGCCAGAGCCGCTGTATACCGTGCGGTTCGACGCGGGTGAGTTGTGGGGCGCGCCGGAGCGTGCGGGCGACACGGTCAGCTGCGACCTGTGGGAAAGCTACCTGGAGCCGGTTGCGTGACCGCCGCGCCCGAGCCGGTCTTTGAGGCGCCGTGGCACGCACAGGCCTTTGCACTGGCGGTGCACCTGAACGAACGCGGGCATTTCGGCTGGCCGGAATGGACCGAGGCGTTTGGCGCCGAACTGGCGCGGCGCGGGGCGACGCGGGCGCAGGATGGTGGCGACGACTATTTCCTTGCCTGGGTGGCGGCGCTGGAGACGCTGTGCCGCGACAAGGGCCTGGCCGAGGCCGAGGCGCTGTCGCGCCTGAAGGCGGCTTGGGAGGCGGCCTACCTCGCCACGCCCCACGGACATCCGGTGCGGCTAGCCGGGCAGGGCGGCTAGGCCCGCACACGGCCTGTTCTGCAGGTCAGGTCTCGTCCACGTCGTCCACGTCGGCCTGTCCCGACAGGCGCCGCCGGATGATCGACCAGCTGAGACCCACGCCCAGCACCAGCGACAGCGCCAGGATGCCGATCCAGGTGGCGAAACGCGGATCGCTCAGGTCGATCAGCCCGTAATCCCACAGCACCCAGAGGATCGTCCCCACCAGCGCCAGCACCAGGATCATCCCGAGGGGACCGATCGAGCGCAGCGTCGCGCGCAGGTAGATGATCCAGCCGATCAGCAGCAGCACGCCGAACAGCGCGGTCAGCGGCATCTGCGCCTGCCAGTTTGCCTCGGCCCAGCGGGCAAAGTTCACCGGCGTCGGGTTGTAGGTCACGCCAACCAGGAACAGGGCAAAGAGCCAGCGCAGGAAAAAGCTCATGGAACGGTCCTTTCGATTATCCGATCTGTGCCGGGTGACAGGGCGGCTGTCCAGCCGGTTGCGGCGAAAAGGGTGTTTCGCCCGCCCGGCAGGGCCGCTATACCGCGCGTGTTTGACAGCAGGACAGAGGCCGGAACATGGCAAACGTGGTGGTCGTGGGCGCCCAGTGGGGCGACGAGGGCAAGGGCAAGATCGTGGACTGGCTGAGCAGCCGGGCCGACGTGATCTGCCGCTTCCAGGGCGGGCACAATGCGGGCCACACGCTGGTGATCGACGGGGTTGTCTACAAGCTGCACGCGCTGCCCTCGGGCGTCGTCCGGTCCGGCAAGCTGTCGGTGATCGGCAATGGCGTGGTGCTGGACCCCTGGCACCTGGTCAAGGAGATCGAGACGATCCGCGCGCAGGGGGTCGAGATCACCCCCGAGACGCTGATGATCGCCGAGAACACGCCGCTGATCCTGCCGATCCATGGTGAACTGGACCGCGCCCGCGAAGAGGCCGCCAGCAAGGGCGCCAAGATCGGCACCACCGGGCGCGGCATCGGCCCGGCTTACGAGGACAAGGTGGGGCGCCGGTCCGTGCGTGTCGCGGACCTTGCCGACCGCCCGACGCTGGAGGCGCGGGTGGACCGGGCGCTGGCGCATCACGACGCGCTGCGGCGCGGCCTGGGACTGGAGCCGGTGGACCGCGCGGCCCTGATCGCGCAGCTCGAGGCGATTTCGGGCGAGATCCTGCAATATGCCGCGCCGGTCTGGAAGGTGCTGAACGAGCGTCGCCGCGCCGGTAGCCGGATCCTGTTCGAGGGCGCGCAGGGCGCGCTGCTGGACGTGGATTTCGGCACCTATCCCTTTGTCACCTCGTCCAACGTGATCGCCGGGCAGGCCGCCACCGGCACGGGCATCGGGCCGGGGGCGATCGACTTTGTCCTGGGGATCGTCAAGGCCTACACCACGCGCGTGGGCGAGGGGCCGTTCCCCAGCGAGCTGCACGATGCAGATGGCGAGCGGCTAGGCGCGCGCGGGCATGAATTCGGCACCACGACGGGGCGCAAGCGGCGCTGCGGCTGGTTCGACGCGGTGCTGGTGCGCCAGACCTGCGCGACCTCGGGCGTGAACGGCATCGCGCTGACCAAGCTGGACGTACTCGACGGGTTCGAGCGGCTCAAGATATGCGTCGGCTACGACCTCGACGGTCAGCGGCTGGATTACCTGCCCACCGCCGCCGACCAGCAGGCGCGCTGCGTCCCCGTCTACGAAGAAATGGAAGGCTGGGCCGAGTCGACCGAGGGCGCCCGCAGCTGGGCCGACCTGCCCGGCGCGGCGATCAAGTATGTTCGCCGGATCGAGGAATTGATCGGTTGCCCGGTGGCGCTGCTGTCGACGTCGCCGGAACGCGACGACACCATCCTTGTCACCGACCCCTTTGCGGACTAACTGCGCCGCATGGCTTTGAGTTACAAAACCCGAAAGCGCCTGTCGCTGCTGATCCTGCTGGTCGGCATGCCGCTGTATGTCGTGGCGGCCGTCACGGTCGTCAACTGGCTGGATCGTCCGCCGATCTGGCTGGAATTCGTCGTCTACGTGGCGCTGGGGTTCCTTTGGGCGATCCCGTTCCGCTTCATCTTTCGCGGCGTCGGCCAGGCCGATCCCGACCAGGGCAAGTGACGGCGGAGCGGCGCTGTTCCGGCTGCGCCGGAAGGCGCCCCGCCCGCCGTCCCATACAACGGCGCTCCACATGAAAAAGCGGCCCCGTCTGGGGCCGCCCTGCGTTGCGGTCGTTACCTGGCAGGTCAGCCGGCCTTGCGGTCCGGCTTGAAGCTGATCCGGTCGGACGCGGTGAAGCGGCCGCCGGTCGTCTTCTCGATCTTGCCCTCGCGCAGCAACTGGCCAAAGCTGCGCAGCCGATCCTCGCGGCTGAATTCCTGCTGCTCTGCCTGGCGCACGGTGGTCATCAGCTGCGGTCGCGAGAACTGGTCGCGGCCCTCGACGAAGGACATGTAAGCCGCCGCCGCCTCGAGCAGTTCGGGCAATTCGCGGGCGCCCACGCTTTCGGCGTAATCCGCGAAACCGCCATCGGCGCCCGGCAGGGGGGCCGGTTCCTCGGCCACGCTGACGCGGCGCGGGCGGACGGCAGCGTGCTGCGACTCGGCATCGGTCACGCGCTGTTCGGCGACCAGCTTCAGCGGAGCGGGGCGCTGGCTTTCGGTGGCGGGCCGCTCGGTGCGGACGGCGCCGGCGGTCTGCGGGCGGCGCGGGCGCACGACGCTGGCCAGATCCTCGCGATAGGGCTCGGTCTGTTCGGCGGCGTCGGGTTTGCGGCCCAGCAGCTTGTCGGCGCGGGTCGCGGCAACGGCGGCGCGCAGATGCGCGATCGCGCTGCGGCGGCGGTTGCCCTCGGGCTCTTCCAGCTGCGTGTTTGTCTGGTCGAGGATGCGGGAGGCATCGTCGTCCTCGACCTTGTTCTCGGTCAGCATGGCGCGGGCCGGGCTGGCCATTTTGACGGCCTTGCGGACGCTGTCCAGCGCGCCGGCGACGGTGCCGCGCGAGCCCGCACCCGTCTCTTCCGGGGCTTCCTGGCGCGGCAAGGGATTGTCGAGACGCAAAGGTGCGGCACGGTCGGCGGCTGCGTCCTCGTCCCAGTCGTCCCAATCGTCGTCGGACGTTGCGGCGTCGTCGGTTTCGGTCCCGGCGGCGGCAGGCGGCGCGATTTCTTCTTCGTCCTCATCCGCGTCGTCCCAGATGCCGGTCACGGCCTGCGGCGCGGCGTCATCCAGACTGTCCTCGTCTTCGTCCCAATCGTCGAGGCCGCTGTCGAGCTCGGCCTTCACGGCCTCGAGTTCGCGGGCCAGTTCATCTTCCTCGTCAGGCGACAGGCTGCCTTCGGCGGGCATGTCTTCGGCGGGTTCGATCCGGCCAGAGGCGATGGCCTGCTCGAACACCGCGCGCTTGACCTTGACAACGCGGGCACGCAGCGCCGGGCGGGCCGGGGCCTGCTCGGTCTCGGCGATGGCGGCGGGTTCTTCGGGCTGCGCCGGTGCCGCCTCGTCGATGACGTCTTCGGCCAGGGTTTTGTCCTCGGCCAGAGCCTCGTCCAGATCCTCGCCAATGGCGTCCTCGGCAAAGGCCCCGTCCTCGTCGAGGGCGTCCTCGGCCATTGCTTCGTCCTGACCCTCGGCGAGGGCAGCCTCGGCAAAGATCTCATCCTCGTCGATTGGCTCCTCGGCCAGGGCCTCGTCCTCGGCGAGGTCGAACGCATCGTCGTCCTCGGCCAGCAGGTCGTCCTCGTCGGTGACGCGCACGGTGTCGCCGAGCACGGACTCGAGTTCATCGTCCCACTCGGCATCGTCCCAGGCGTCATCCGGGTCTTCGGTCATTGCAGGCGCGGTGGTGGCGACGGGCTCGGCCGGTTCCTCGTCCTCCTCGACGGAGGACAGCAGCGACCCGGCGATCAGTGCGTCAAGTTCGTCGTCGAGATCGTCCGCCGGCTCTGCCCTGGCCTGTGCCTCCGGCATCGCCTCGGCAGGCGACGCCTGGCCCATGCCCTCGAGCATCGCGGTCAGGGCGGCGCTGTCAAAATCGGCGTCCTCGGCGGCTTCGACCGCGTCATCGTCGATGGCGGCCTGCTCTGCGGCTGGCTGCTCGGAGACCACGTCGCGAATGCGTTGCAGTCGGGCGGCGATGCTGTCGGGCTCGGCGGGGCGCGGAGCAGGCGCGATCCCAGCCGAGGCAGGCGTTTCGGCCTGCGGTTCGATGATTTCTGGTTCGGCGGCATTGGGCGCCTCTGCCACGATCACCGGTTCTTCCGCGGCCTCTGTGGCGGCCTCTGCGGCTTCTCGGGCGGCGGTTTCCAGCACGCTGTCATCGGGCAGGGTATCCTGCGCCTCGGGTGCGACCGGTTCGGGGGCGCGGCGCGCCGGCCCGGCGGTCAGCGCGGCGGCGAGCGCCCCGGCGGATGCGGCGCTCACCGCGGGCCGCAGGGTCAGCTTGCCACCCTGTTCCTCGGCTGCGATCTGGGCGCGCATCAGCTCTCCGGCCATCTCGGGGTCGAATTGCGGTGGTTCGGCGCCAAAGAACCGGTCCTCTCGGATGACGCTTCTAAAGAAATGCGTGGTATCCTTCACCACGGCCAACGGATCCTCGAACCCTTCCGCCGTGCAGGAAAAGGTGCCGTAGGAGACCGTGAGGATCTTGCTCGAACTGACCATGGGACTGCTCACTTTGTTTCTTCGTGCAACAGTGTGTTTACCACGCTTACCTAGACCAAAGCTGACCGAATCTGTGAACACGAGCGTATCATTTCGTGGCCTGATTGTGGTCTGTTTCCCCCTTTGCCATTAATAGGCCATGAAACCAGCAATTGTTCGCAAATCGACGCCAGTCCTGCTGGTCGGGGGCGGGGACTGCCCGGAAGATGCCTTGAATGCGGCCTTGACCGAGGGTTTGCCCGCGGTCGCGGCGGACGGTGGCGCGGCCCGGCTTCTGTCTCGCGGGCTGGTCCCCGAGGCGGTGATCGGCGACATGGACTCGTTGGCGACTGCAGCGTTGGACGGCCTGCCGCCGGGCGTCGTGCACCGGATAGAGGAGCAGGACAGCACCGATTTCGACAAGTGCCTGCGTAACATCGAGGCGCCGCTGATCCTCGGCTACGGCTTTCTCGGCGCGCGGCTGGATCACCAACTGGCGGCGCTGACCGTGCTGGCGGGACGCCCCGAGCGGCGCTGCATCCTGGTCGGGCGCGAGGATGTAGTCATGCTGTGCCCGCCGTCCCTGCATCTTGCGATCGAACCCGGATCGCGCCTGTCTCTCTGGCCGCTGGGTCCGGTCGGCGGGCGGTCCGAGGGGTTGCGCTGGCCGATCGACGGGATCCGCTTTGCCCCCGGTGGCCGGGTGGGCACGTCGAACGCGGTCTCTGGGCCGGTGCTGCTGGAGATGGACGCGGCGCTGATGGCGCTGATCCTGCCGGTTACGGCGCTGGACGAGTTGCGCGCTGCGCTGAAAGACGCGCCGGAGGGCTGGCCCGCGCGGTCCTAGGGGGCCGGCGGCGGCCGGTCGACCGGGGTGCCCCGGGCCCGTTCGCGCGCAAAGACATAAAGACCCGAGGCCACGATCACGGCGATGCCCACCCAGGTCAGTGGCTCGGGGAAATCCCCGAAGGCGAAAAAGCCGATCACGGTGGCGCCCACGATTTCCAAGTATTGCAGTGGCGCGACGGTGGCCGCTGGGGCAAAGCGCAGTGCAAGTGTGATGAACAGGTGCGACACGGTGGCGATCACGCCGACGCCCGCCAGCGTCCAGAGCGCGCGCCCCTCGGGGAGGATCGGATCGAACAGCGCGCTGCCGCTGCCATCCATCAGGACCAGCGGCGGCAGGATCAGCAGGCAGGCGGCCAGCGCGGTATGCGCCTGCAAAGCGACCGGGTGCAGCCGTTGCGACATCGAGCGGGTCAGCAGCATGTAGACCGCGAACAGCAGCGCGGTGCCCAGTGGCAGCAGGGTGACGAGGCCCAGATCGCCCAGCCCCGGGCGGATCACCAGCAGCGCCCCGGCAAAGCCCGTGGCGCAGGCGGCCAGGCGGCGCCAGCCCACGGCCTCCTTGAGAAAGACCGCGCCCATCAGCGTCAGGATGAAGGGCTCGACAAAGAAGATGGCAAGCGCATCGGCGATGGGCATATGCCGGATCGCGGCGAAAAAGCAGCCCGTCGCCGCCAGCAGCGCGAACCCTCGTCCCAGGTGGAGCATGATGTCGCGCCGCGACGGCCAGCCGCCCAGGCCCGCCAGCCAGGCCAGCGGCACGAGGATTGCCGCCTGCACGGTAAAGCGTGCGGCAAGGATCTGGCCCAGCGGCACCTCGGACGGGGTCGCCTTGGCGAAGGCGTCCATCATCGGGGCGAGGATGCAAAATCCCAGCATGCAGAGGATGCCAAGCGCGGTGCGGTCGTGTTCGGGAGTGTGCGGGACGGCTGTCATGGCAGCAAACTGCCCCGGCCGCGCCGATCGGTCTGGCCCGAAAACGACCTCATGGCAGCAGGCTCAGCCAGACCCACGCGGTCAGCACCGACAGCCCGGTGGCCAGCAGGACGGCCGATGCGACAACCCGGCGGGCCCGGCCATACATGTTGGCAAAGACATAGGCGTTGATCCCCGGCGCCATGGCCGCCGTCAGAACGGCCGAGCGGAAGGCCGGCTGCGCCAGCCCGCCAAGCGCGCCCATCGTCCATGTGATCGCCGGATGCAGAATCAGTGTCACGACGCAGATGAAGGCGATCACCCGCCCGTCGCCCTGCGGCCGGTAACGGCACAGGACTCCGCCCATGCCGAACAGCGCGGTGGGCAGGGCGGCGCGGATCATCATGTCGAGCGCGTCGGTCGCGGTCGTGGGCAGGCTCAGGTTCGCGAGGTTGGCGATCAGCCCCAGCCCGATCCCGATGACCAGCGCGTTGCGGAACATCGCCTTGGCCACGGTGCCCGGCAGGTGCCGGTTCGGGGTTCCGGCGGCGCGGGCGCGCACCAGTTCCATCGCGGTGATACCGACGCCGTAGCAGAAGGGCGAATGCATCGCGATGATGACGTAATTGGCGGCCAGCGCATCGGCGCCATAGGCGCGCTCGGTGATCGGCAGGCCAAGGATAAGGGAATTCGTGAACAGGCAGCAGAAGCCGATGGCAACGGCATCCTGCCAGTCGCGGCCGAACAGGATGCGCGCGCCGAGCAGCCCGACGGCAAAGCTCGTGGCGGAGCCGGTGTAGAAGCTGACCAGCAGCCAGGGG
Organism: Thetidibacter halocola; assembly: GCF_018224955.1. Classification (GTDB taxonomy): domain Bacteria; phylum Pseudomonadota; class Alphaproteobacteria; order Rhodobacterales; family Rhodobacteraceae; genus Thetidibacter; species Thetidibacter halocola. Next base: position 810,760 of record NZ_JAGTUU010000001.1, on the reverse strand, counting down.
TCGAAATCAGGCCCGAGGTCGAGCGTCCAGATCGCGCGGAACAGCAGGCAGGGGATCGCAAAGTTCTGCGTGAAGATCATCAGCCCGTCGATGGCGCTGTCGGGAAACCAGCCGCGCCAGACCGCGGCATAGCCCGCGCCGATCAACAGGAAGACGGGCATGATGACCTCGAGCAGGGCCTGCATGTCAGCGGGCCGCGCCGGCGGATTGTCTCGGTGGCAGCGTTGCGCCCCGCCTTCCGGCGGCCTGCCCGTGGCTTGTGCGAGGGCCTGCGTCGGGAGTTTTCCGGGCAGGATGAACGGGGGGGCGTCGCGCATCGATCCCGCTGACGAGGCTGGCGGCGGCGCGGGCGTGTCCGATGCGCCCTGCGTCAGAGCGCATAGCGGATGACCATGCCGTCATGGGCCGGGGTGACATTGTCGGGGGTTTCGGCCTCGACCGTGGCGTAGTCCAGTTCAAGGTGCATGTTGGTCAGCACGGCGCGGCGCGGTGCGGCGCGGGCGATCCATTCCAGCGAAAGGTCGAGATGGGCGTGGGTCGGATGCGGCTTGCGGCGCAGCGCATCCAGCACCCAGCAGTCGAGGTTTTCCAGCATCGGCCAGACCGCGTCGGGGATGGTGGCCACGTCGGGCAGGTAGGCGAGGGGTCCGATCCGGAAACCCAGCGCGTCGATGCTGCCATGGTTGACCTTGAAGGGGGTCAGCGTGACCGCGCCGCCCGCGCCTTCGATCGTCACCGGCCCGTCGATCGTGTGCATCCGCAGGATCGGCGGATAGGGCGACCCTTCGGGTTGCACGAAAGCGTAGCCGAAGCGCGAGAACAGGTCGTTCTGCGTGGCGCCATCGGCCCAGACGTTCAGCCGCTTGCGGGTGTTGAAGACGACCTGCCGCAGGTCGTCGAGTCCGTGCACGTGGTCGGCATGGCTGTGCGTCCAGATCACCGCATCCAGCGTGCCGATGCCGGCGTCGAGCAGTTGCTCGCGCATGTCGGGCGAGGTGTCTATCAGTACGCGGGTGATGCCGCCTTCGGTTTCGCGTTCGATCAGCATGGAACAGCGGCGGCGGCGGTTCCTTGGGTTTTTCGGATCGCACTCGCCCCAGTGGCCGCCAAGGCGTGGCACGCCGCCGGACGATCCGCAGCCGAGGATGATGAACCGCAATTCTCCACTCATGCGGTCGCCTCCGGCGTCCAGGCGGCGGCCTTGGCGAAGAGCCGGTCGAAATTGGCCTCGGTCGCAGCGGCGAAATCCTCGAGGTCCAGGCCGAAGATCTCTGCGCCGACGCGCGCGGTGTGTACCACGTAGGCGGGTTCGTTGCGCTTGCCGCGATAGGGTGGCGGCGCGAGATAGGGGCTGTCGGTTTCCACCAGGACGCGGTCCAGCGGGACTGCGGCGAAGATGTCGCGCAACTCCTGCGACCTGGGGAAGGCGGCGATGCCCGACATGGACAGGTAGAAGCCGAGGTCGAGCGCGGCCCGCCCCAATTCGGCGGAGGACGAAAAACAATGCATGACACAAGAATAGGGCTGCGCGCGGAATCCCTCGGTCAGGATGCGCGCCATGTCGGCGTCGGCGTCGCGGGCGTGGATGATCAGCGGCAGGCCGGTTTCCTGCGCCGCCTCGATATGGACACGCAGGCTCTGGCGCTGCACCTCGGCGCTGTCAGCCGTATAGTGATAGTCGAGCCCGGTCTCGCCGATGCCAACCATTTTTGGGTGCTGCGCGATTGTCTTGAACTGGTCGACCGTGGCCATCGGTTCCTCGGCGGCGCTCATCGGGTGGGTCCCGGCGGCGTAGAAGACCGGGGCATGCGCCTCGGCGATGGCGCGGACCTGGGGTTCCTTGCGCAGGCGGGTGCAGATCGTGATCATCCGTGTCACCCCCGCCGCCACGGCGTTTTCGACGACCTGCGTCCGCGTGTCGTCGAAATCGGGAAAATCCAGATGGCAGTGGCTGTCGGTGATCATGGCGCGCCCTCCGCAGCGGGAGGTATCGGGCAGGCGCGTGAGGGTCAAGAGAGCGGCGCGCCGATGGGATTGCATGGGTCGCCGGATTTCATGGGGCGGTGTCATGGGAAATCATGGGCGCAATGCCGGGCCTCACCCGGATTCAGCATTGATTCGACCGAAAATGCCTGATTTCAGGGCGCATCGGCCTGCGTTTCCTACCCGTGCTCCACGTCTGCCCAGGTTTTTTTCGGGATTTCGTGGGCGGGCGGCTTTTCCGGATCGAGATCTACATATTGTGTATAAACTAAAGTTTATCCACCATTGGTGCCAAGTTTTCACGAAAACTTGTCGCAACATCTAGTTTTCCACAGGGGCTGTGGACAACATGAAGTGTCGAATTCCCGAAAATAACAGTTGATTACCATGAATTCCCATGCCATCCCTTGTTCACACGATGAGGGACGGACAGGGGCAGCAAACGACCCCGCAACGATCCAAAAAACAAAGCAAGAGCAGGCTTCATACAGGCACCGCCCTTCATCGTGACAACAGGATCCGGCGCGCGGGCGAGCAGACATCCCCCCAGATGGCGCGCGCAGTCGGAGACACCCGCTCAGCGGGTCAGGCGGCGGGTTGATCAATGGCAGCTGATCAACCCGCCGCATTTCGTTTCGGGGGCAGGAACAAGGTCCGAAGGGCCAGAGGGACAACAGTGTGGGCCGCAGGCTGAGGTTCAGAGGCGAAGGCCGTCACAAGGTGGACGGCAAGGGGCGGGTCAGCATACCCGCCTCGTTTCGCCGTGTCCTCGAGGCTGGAGATCCCGACTGGACCGACGGGCTGAGCCCCAATTTCGTGATCGTCTATGGCGATCATCGCCGCAAATACCTGGAATGCTACACCATCGAAGAGATGGAAAAGGTCGAGGATCGCATCTCTGGCATGCCGCGCGGCAGCCAGAAGCGCCGCCTGCTGGAGCGCCTGTTCTCGACCCAGTCCGTGACGACCAGCGTGGACGATACCGGCCGCATCGTCCTGCCCGCGCGCCTGCGCGAGAAGATCGGCATCGAGGGCGAGGCCTATTTCGCGTCGAACGTCGATACGTTCCAGATCTGGCATCCCGAGACCTACGAGGCCGAACTGGACGCGACCGAGAATTACCTGGACGAGCTGCCCGCGGATTTCGATCCGCTCCAGCTGCTCGACGAGGAAGAGGAGGAGGCCTAGGTGGCCGGCGCCGCGCCGCATATCCCCGTTCTTCTCGGACCCTTGCTCGAGGCTGTCGCCCCGGTAGAAGGCATCTGGATCGACGGCACGATGGGGGCGGGCGGCTATACGCGCGGGCTTCTGGATGCCGGCGCCGACCGGGTGATCGCTATCGACCGCGACCCCGACGCGCTGGACATGGCGCTGGACTGGATCGGCCCCTATGCCGACCGCATGACGGTGGTCGAGGGCAACTTTGCCCGGATGGACACCGTCGCCGACGCGGTCGACGGCGTTGTGCTGGACCTCGGCGTGTCCTCGATGCAGCTCGACCGGGCGGAACGCGGCTTCAGCTTCATGCGCGACGGGCCGCTCGACATGCGGATGAGCCAGCAGGGGCCCTCGGCCGCCGACCTGGTGAACACCGCCGGGGAAACCGCCCTGGCCGACATCCTGTATGTCTACGGAGAGGAACGCGCCTCGCGCCGGATCGCCAAGGCGATCGTGCGGACGCGCTCCGAGGCGCCCATCGCCACGACCGGGCAACTGGCCGAGATCGTCGCCTCGTGCCTGCCGCGCCAGAAGCCGGGGCAGAGCCACCCGGCGACCCGCAGTTTCCAGGCGCTGCGCATCGCGGTGAACGGTGAATACGAGGCGCTGTGGCAGGGGCTGATGGCCGCCGAACGCGTGCTGAAACCGGGCGGGCGGCTGGCCGTCGTGACGTTCCACTCGGTCGAGGACCGGATGGTGAAACGCTTCTTCCAGGCCCATGCCGAGAAAAAGACCCATGTGAACCGCTATTCCGACGAGACACCGGAAATCACCCGGCCGTTCGAGATGATCACGAAAAAGGCTGTCGGCGCCGATGCCGGGGAACTGGCCGCCAACCCTCGGGCGCGTTCGGCCAAGCTGCGCGTGGCGCGGCGGACCGACGTGCCGGCAGAGGCCATCGCAGCTGGCGACCTCGACATGCCCATGGTCACGGGGGACTGGACGTGACCGCGACACAAGGCACACGCAAGGAGACTGCCCCATGCGCTCGCTTCTCTTCCTGCTGACCGCCTGCGCGGTCATCGCCTCGGGCTTCTGGGCCTATCGCGAGAACTATACCACACAGGCAGAGCTGGATCGTGTCGAGACCCTGCGCCGCGACATCGGCGAGGCGCGCGAACGGCTGGCGATCCTGCGCGCCGAATGGGCCTATCTGAACCGTCCCGATCGGCTGCGCGACCTGGCCGAGCTGAATTTCGACCGCCTTGGCCTGCTGCCGCTGCTGCCCGAGCAGTTCGGCAACGTTGATCAGGTCGTCTATCCGCAGCCGGAAGAGATCGAGTTCACCCAGCCCGTCGACGTCTCGACCGCGGAGATGAAACCATGATCCGCAAGCCGCTGCGCCCGCTGGCGCGCATCCTCGAAGCCCGCGAGCGGGGCGAGAACCCCGACGCCATCGAGCGCGAGAACCGCCGCCTGCGCCACGAGGACATGCGCGACCGCGCCCGCAGCCGGGCCGAGGGGCGTCTGCTGATGCTGGCGGTGATGTTCTTCTGTGCCTTCAGCGTGATTGGCGCCCGCATGGGGATGCTGGCCGCCTCGGAACCCGAGGAACCCCGTGCGCAGGCCTCGGGCCATTCGATCATCGCCAGCCGGGCGGACATCGTCGACCGACGGGGCCGGGTGCTGGCCACAAACATGGAGACGCACAGCCTTTACGCCCATCCCCAGCAGATGGTCGAGCCCGAGCGCGCGGCGCGTGAACTCGCCCGCATCTTTCCCGACCTCGAGGAAGAGCGCCTGCTGAAGGATTTCTCCGGCGACCGCAAGTTCCTGTGGGTCAAGCGGAAACTCAGCCCGGAACAGATGCAGGCGGTGCACGATATCGGCGAGCCCGGCCTGCTGTTCGGCCCGCGCGAGATGCGGCTTTACCCCAATGGCGCGCTGGCCAGCCACGTGCTGGGCGGCGCCGGTTTCGGCCGCGAAGGCGTGCATTCCGCCGAGGTGGTGGGAACCGCCGGGATCGAGAAATTCCACGATGACCTGCTGCGCGATCCGGCGCGCGAGGGCGCGCCGCTGGAACTGTCGCTGGACCTGTCGGTGCAAGCTGCCGCCGAGCGCGTGCTGCATGCCGGCATGGTGATGATGAACGCGCGGGGCGCGGCCTCTGTCCTGATGGACGTGCAGACCGGCGAAATCATCAGCATCGTCAGCCTGCCCGATTTCGACCCCAACGACCGGCCCAACCCGCCGACGCAGGGGTTGCCCTCGGACAGCCCGCTGTTCAATCGCGCGGTGCAGGGCGTCTACGAACTGGGCTCGACCTTCAAGATCCTGACCGCCGCGCAGGCGATGGACTTGGGCCTGGTCGGGCCGCAAACGGTGATCGACACATCGCCACCTTTCAAGGTGGGCGGCTTCCGCATCGGTGAATTCGACAACAAGAATTACGGCAAGGCGACGGTCGAACAGATCATCGTCAAGTCGTCGAACCGCGGCACCGGCAAGATGGCGCTGGCCATCGGCCCGACGCGGCAGCAGGAGTTCCTCAAGTCGATGGGTCTGTTCGACCCGGTCCCGCTGGAGATTGTCGAGGCGCGCGGTGGCAAGCCCCTGATCCCCCAACGCTGGGGCGACCTGTCGACGGTGACGATTTCCTATGGCCACGGCATCTCGACCTCGCCGCTGCACCTGGCAGCGGCCTATGCCGCCATCGCCAATGGCGGCATCCTGGTGAAGCCCACGCTGCTGAAACAGGCCGGGCCGGTCAGCGGCACCCGCGTCATGTCCCCAGAGGCGGCAGAGGCCTCGCGCGTGATGCTGCGCAAGGTCGTGACCGAAGGCACGGCAAGCTTTGCCGAGGTGCCCGGCTATCACATCGGCGGAAAGACCGGCACGGCCGACAAGCCCAAAGAAAAGGGCGGCGGCTATTACAAGGACAAGGTGATCGCCACCTTCGCCGCGATTTTCCCGGCCCATGCGCCGCGTTATGCGCTGGTTGTGACGCTGGACGAGCCGGTCGAGACCTCGGGCGAAAAGCCGCGCCGCACCGCGGGCTGGACGGCTGTTCCTGTCGCCGCCGAGATGGTGACGCGGATTGCGCCGCTGCTGGGCCTGCGGCCCGACTACCGCGACCCCTTGGAGCAGACGCTGACCAGCACAAGCGAGTAGCCCTCTGGTCCCCGCCGCGCCATTTGCGTATCTGGGGTCGGACGAAGCAGGGGCAGAGAGGCGGGCATGGCCAAGACGCGCGAGGAAAGAAGTCTGGCGGATCTGGGGCTGACCGCGCGCGGCGGCCGTGAGCCTCGTGTTACAGGTCTGTCGGTGGACAGCCGGGCGGTGGCGCCCGGTCATCTGTTTGCGGCGCTGCCGGGCACCAAGGTGCATGGCGCGACTTTCATCCCTGCCGCGCTGGAGCGTGGCGCGGCCGCCGTCCTGACCGATGCCGAAGGCGCGCAACTGGCCGCCGGGGCGCTGGCCTCCAGCCCCGCGGCCGTGATCGTCGCCGAGGATCCGCGCCAGACGCTGTCCTACACCGCCGCGCTGTGGTTCGGCGCCCAGCCCGAGACGATGGTTGCCGTGACCGGCACCAACGGCAAGACCAGCGTCGCCAGCTTTACCCGCCAGCTCTGGCAGGAACTGGGCTTTCGCGCGATCAACCTTGGCACCACGGGCGTCGAGGGCGACTGGCAGGCGCCGCTGGGCCATACCACGCCCGAGCCGATCACCCTGCACCGCGCGCTGGCCGAGGCGGCGCGCGCCGGTGTCAGCCATGCGGCGATGGAGGCGTCCTCGCACGGGCTCGACCAGCGGCGGCTGGACGGGGTGACGCTGCGCGCCGCGGGCTTTACCAACTTTACCCAGGATCACCTCGACTATCACCGGAACTTCGACGAGTATTTCGCCGCCAAGGCCGGGCTGTTCGCCCGCGTCCTGCCCGAGGACGGGACGGCGGTCATCAATATCGACGATGCGCGCGGCGTCGACATGCTGGCCATCGCCAAGGCGCGCGGGCAGGAGGTCATCACCGTGGGCCGCGATGCCGCCGACCTGTGCCTCGAGGCGCAGCGCTTCGATGCGACGGGGCAGGACCTGCGCCTGTCCTGGCGGGGCAAGGTCCGGCAGGAGCGGCTGACGCTGATCGGCGGCTTCCAGGCGGAAAACGTGCTGGTCGCCGCCGGGCTGGTGATCGCCTGCGGCTCTGACCCCGACGACGTGTTCGACATGCTGCCGATGCTGACCACCGTGCGCGGCCGGATGCAGCTGGCCGCGACGCGGGACAACGGGGCTGCGGTCTTTGTCGATTACGCCCACACGCCCGACGCGGTGGCCACCGCCTGCGAGGCGCTGCGCCCGCATGTGATGGGCCGGCTGGTGGCGATCGTCGGCGCCGGCGGCGACCGCGACGCGGGCAAGCGCCCTCTGATGGGCCGCGCTGCCGCCGAAGCCGCCGACATGGTCATCGTGACCGATGACAATCCCCGCTCCGAAGACCCGGCGTCGATCCGCGCCGCCGTCCTTGCAGGCGCGCACGAGGTCGCGGGCGCCGACGTGACCGAGGTGGGCGACCGTGCCGAGGCGATCCTGCGCGGTGTCGACGCGCTACGCCCGGGCGACGCGTTGTTGATCTGCGGCAAGGGGCACGAAACCGGGCAGATCGTGGGCGATACGGTCTATCCGTTCGACGATGCCGAACAGGCCAGCATCGCCGTGGCCGCACTGGACGGGAGGGGGCTGTGACGCTCTGGACATCGGACGAGGCCGCCGCCGCCACCGGCGGGCGGGCGACGCGGGACTGGCAAGCGTGCGGCGTGTCGATCGACACCAGGACGATTCAACCCGGCGAGCTTTTCGTGGCGCTGAAGGCCGCGCGCGACGGGCATGATTTCGTCGCGCAGGCGCTGGAGAAGGGCGCGGCGGCCGCGCTGGTCAGCCGCGTTCCCGAGGGCGTCGCGCCCGACGCGCCGTTGCTGGTGGTCGAAGAGGTGCAGGCCGGGCTCGAGTCTTTGGGGCGCGCCGCGCGGACGCGATTCACGGGGCGAGTCGTGGCGGTGACGGGCAGCGTGGGCAAGACCTCGACCAAGGAGATGCTGCGCACGGTTCTGGGCGCGCAGGGCACGGTCCATGCGGCGGAAAAAAGCTACAACAACCATTGGGGTGTGCCGCTGACGCTGGCACGGATGCCGAAAGACGCCGATTTCGCGGTGATCGAGATCGGCATGAACAACCCGGGCGAGATCGCGCCGCTGGCACGCATGGCCCGACCGCATGTGGCGCTGGTGACCATCGTCGCCCCGGCCCATCTGGCCGCCTTCGAGAGCCTCGAAGGCATCGCGCGCGAAAAGGCCTCGATCTTCGAGGGGCTGGAGCCGGGCGGCACCGCGATCTACAACGGCGACCTTGATGTCAGCCCGATCCTTCATGAGATCGCAGGGCGTTACGCGGCGACGCTCATCTCATTCGGACAGGCGGAGGGCAACCATCACCGCGTCACGCGGATCACGACACATGACGATTGCAGCGTCGCCGAGGGCCGCTGCTGGCGGTCGCCGGTGCTTTACAAGGTGATGGCGCCGGGGCGGCATTTCGCGGTCAACGGCATGGGTGTCTTGGCAGTGGTCCATGCGCTGGATCTCGACCGCGCGCTTGGCGTCATGGCGCTGGGCCAGTGGAGTGCCGGGTCGGGCCGCGGCGCGCGCGAGATCGTGCAACTGGACATCGTCGATGCCCGCCAGAAGATCGAACTGATCGACGACGCCTACAACGCCAATCCCGCCTCGCTGACCGCCGCGCTGGAGGTGCTGGCCGCGGCGCATCCGCAGGACGGGCTGGGCCGCGTCAGCCACGGGCGGCGGGTGGCCTACCTGGGCGACATGAAGGAGCTGGGCACGACCGAGGTGGCATTGCACAAGGCGCTGGCCGACCACCCGGCCATGGCGCAGATCGACAAGGTGCATTGCGTCGGGCCGCTGATGTGGCACCTCTGGGACAGCCTGCCGCGCGACCGGCGCGGGCGCTGGTCCGAGACCGCCGCCGAGATGGCCGAGCGGGTCGCGCATGAACTGGACGCCGGCGACGTGGTGCTGGTCAAGGGCTCGCTCTCGACCGGGCTGGGGCGCGTGGTTGACGCCATTCGCAAAATGGGCCAAGCCCCCGCGGATAGCGACGGGTGAGGGCTGCGCGATGCTGTATTGGCTGACGGGATTGAGCGACGGGGGGGATTTCTTCAACCTGTTCCGCTACATCACCTTTCGCGCTGGCGGCGCCTTCATGACCGCGCTGATCTTCGGCTTCCTGTTCGGGCGGCCGCTGATCAACGTGCTGCGCCGCAAGCAGGGCAAGGGCCAGCCTATCCGCAGCGACGGGCCCGAGGGTCATTTCGTCAAGGCCGGCACGCCGACCATGGGCGGGCTGCTGATCATCGGCGCGCTGGTCACCTCGACGCTGCTCTGGGCGCGGCTGGACAACCTGTTTGTCTGGATCGTGCTGTTCGTGACAATCTCCTACGCGCTGATCGGCTTTGCCGACGATTACGCGAAGGTCAAGAAGCAGACCACGGCGGGTGTCTCGGGGCGGGTGCGGCTGATCCTCGGCTTTGTCATTGCCGGGATCGCCGGGTTCCTGTCGGCCTGGGCGCATCCGGCCGACCTGAGCTATCAGCTGGCATTCCCGTTCTTCAAGGACGCGCTGCTGTACATGGGTTTCCTGTTCATCCCCTTTGCGATGTTCGTGATCGTGGGTGCGGCCAACGCGGTCAACCTGACCGACGGCCTGGACGGCCTGGCGATCATGCCGGTGATGATCGCGACCTCGACGCTGGGCGTGATCGCCTACGCAGTGGGGCGGGTGGACTTTACCGAGTATCTCGACGTTCACTACGTCCCCGGAACGGGCGAGATCCTGATCTTTGCCGCCGGGGTGGTGGGCGGCGGTCTGGGCTTTCTGTGGTATAACGCGCCCCCGGCGGCGGTGTTCATGGGCGATACCGGCTCGCTCGCGCTGGGCGGCGCGCTCGGCGCGATCGCCGTGGTCACCAAGCACGAGCTGGTGCTGGGCATCGTCGGCGGTCTGTTCGTGGTGGAGGCGCTGAGCGTCATCATCCAGGTGCTGTATTTCAAGCGCACCGGCAAGCGTGTCTTCCTGATGGCGCCGATCCATCACCACTACGAGAAGAAGGGCTGGGCCGAGCCCACGATCGTGATCCGGTTCTGGATCATCTCGCTGATCTTGGCGATCATCGGTCTTGCGACGCTGAAGGTGCGGTAAACCCGCGACACGTCCTTGTCACAAGGGGCGCGCCTGCGGCGCGCGCAGGATGTCTCGTCCTCCGGCTGCGCCGTCGTCCTCGGGCCAGCGCGCTGCGCGGCTGGCCGACGAGGGGCTTTGCCCCTCGTGTTCCCAGCGGCATTTGTGAACCGAAGAAGGGACTGGTCCGATCGCGATGTGTCAACTACAGTTGACACATCTGGATTGGCGGGAGTCGGGTCATGGATGGCGGATATGGTGGCCTGACGGTGCCGGAGATCGGCGGCGCGCCGCGTTCGGGCCTGTGCACCGATTGCGGGATTTCGCGGACGGGCGACGGGCGGGCTTGCGGGCGGGCCTGCCAGTTCATCGCGCCGGATTATCCCGCCTTGGAGCGATCCGTGCATGGCCGGGTGGCCGGGAAGGGCGACGAGGCGTTCTTTGGGGTTGCGCAGGTGATGTTTCGGGCCCGGCTGGTGCCGGCGGCGGAGGGGGCGCAGTGGACGGGCCTGACCACGGCGCTGGCGGCGGAATTGCTGCGGGCGCGGGCGGTGGATGCGGTCCTGGCGACGGCGCCCGACCCATTGGACCGCTGGAAACCGATGCCGGTGATCGTGACCGAGGCCGCGGACATGGCGCGTTGCCGGGGCATGCGCATGGGGTTCGGGCCGCTGCTGGCGCTGCTGGAGCCGGCGCGGGCGGCCGGGCATCGCCGCATCGCGGTGGTTGGCGTGCCCTGCCAGGTATACGCGCTGCGCGCCCTGGAGGCCGAACTGGGCTTTGACGAGATCACCGTGATCGGCACGCCCTGTTCGGACAACACGACGACCGATCGCTTTCACCAGTTCCTCGCCTTGCTGGACGAGAAGCCTGAGACGGTGTCCTACCTCGAGTTCCGGGCCGATTACCGGGTCGAACTGCGGTTCGATGACGGGCGCAAGCCGCGCTTCGTGCCCTTTCTCAAGCTGCCGATCTCGGATCTGCCTTCGGATTTCTTTCCGATGACCTGCAAGACCTGCGTCGACTACACCAACCGGTTGGCCGACATTACCGTGGGCTATATGGGCGGCGATGGCGACCAGTGGCTGATCGTGCGAAATGATCGCGGGGCGCGGCTGCTGGACCGTCTGGGCGACCGGGTGGTCTTGCGTGGCTTGACCGACGAGGGGCGGCGCGAGGCGGCGGTGAAGGGGTTTCTTGCCAATACGGAGCGCGCGGCGGGCGGGTTGCCCTTGCGGCGGATGCCTGATTGGGTGCGGCCGATCGTGGCCTGGCTCCAGCCGCGCACCGGACCGCGGGGGTTGGAATTCGCCCGGGCGCGGGTCGAGATGAAGGCGATCGAGACGGTGCTGCACCTGCGCCGTGCCCATCCGGCCAAGATGAAGAACATGGTGCCGGAGCATGTCTGGCGGGTGGCGGCGCGCTATGGGCTTGTTCCGCAGCCGGGCGAACGGCGGGAATAGGGGGCTCTGCCCCCACCTCCCGTTCCGGGAGCCTCCCCCGGAGTTTCTTCGGCAAGATGAAGGGGCTTTTCGGCCTGCCGGCTTTGCGTTAGCTCCATCGCGGGCACAAGCGTGGAGGCAGGCATGATCCCGGTTCAGGGCTTCGACGGGCACAAGGTGGCGGTTCTGGGGCTGGGGCGGTCGGGCCTGTCGGCGGCGCGGGCGCTGCGTGCGGGCGGGGCCGAGGTGCTGGTCTGGGACGACAATCCGGGCGCGCGGGAAAAGGCCGAGGTCGAAGGGTTCGTGACGGTCGACCTGCTGCGCGCCGGTGTCTTCGACGACATCGCCTGCCTGGTGACGAGCCCCGGCATCCCGCATCTCTATCCGCAGCCGAACCCGGTCATCGCGGCCGCGCTGGAGGCGGGTGTGCCGGTGGACAATGATATCGGGCTGTTCTTCCGCTCGCTGGGGGGCGATGCCTGGGACGGGTTCGACCGGGCGCCGAAGGTGTTGGCCGTCACGGGGTCGAACGGCAAGTCGACCACCTCGGCGCTGATCCATCACATCCTGACGGCCGCAGGGCGCGAAAGCCAGCTGGCGGGCAATATCGGGCGCGGTGTGCTGGATATCGACCCGCCGGGCGATGGCGGCGTGGTGGTGCTGGAACTGTCGAGTTACCAGACCGAGCTGGCGCGCGCGCTGACGCCGGACGTGGCGGTGTTCACCAATCTCTCGCCCGATCACCTGGACCGCCATGCCGGCCTGGGCGGGTATTTCGCGGCCAAGCGCCGGCTCTTTGCCGAGGGCGGGCCGGACCGCGCCGTCATCGGCGTGGACGAGGTCGAAGGGCGGTTCCTTGCCAACCAACTGGCCGAGGGGCCGGGGGATGATCGGGTGATCCGCATCGCCTCGGGGCGCAAGCTGGCGGGTCCGGGCTGGATGGTGTTCGCGCGCAAGGGGTTCCTGGCGGAATGGCGCAAGGGGCGGCAGGTGGCATCCATCGACCTGCGCGACATCAAGGGGCTGCCGGGCGCGCACAACCACCAGAACGCCTGCGCCGCCTATGCCGCGACTCGTGCGCTGGGCCTGTCCCCGCGCGACATCGAGGCAGGGCTGCGCAGCTATCAGGGCCTGCCGCATCGCAGCCAGCTGGTCGCGGAACTGGGTGACATCCGTTTCGTCAACGACAGCAAGGCGACCAACGTGGACGCGGCGCTGCAGGCGCTGCTGGCCTTCGACCGGATCCGCTGGATCTGTGGCGGGCTGATGAAGGATGGCGGGCTGGAGGGGCTGGCCCGCGGCCTGCCGCACGTGGCCAAGGCCTACGTGATCGGACGCGAGGCGGACCGGTTCGCGCTGGGCCTGCCAGGGGTCGAGGCCGAGATCTGCACCACGATGGACCGCGCCGTGGCGCAGGCTGTGGCCGAGGCGCAGCCGGGCGAGGTGGTGCTGCTGGCACCGGCAGCGGCAAGTTTCGACCAGTATGACAATTTCGAAAAGCGGGGCGAGGATTTCGCCGCGCGCGTCAAGGCCGCGCTGGGGCAGGCGGGCTAGACCCGCCCTATTTCCGCGCGGTGATGGCGCGGCCCGCGGCCACGCCAGAGGCCCAGGCCCACTGGAAATTGTAGCCGCCCAGCCAGCCGGTGACGTCGAGGCATTCGCCGATGGCAAAGAGGCCGGGGACGGTCTTTGACATCATGGAGCGCGAGTCGAACCCGTCGGTCTCGATCCCGCCCAGCGTGACCTCGGCGGTGCGATAGCCCTCGGTTCCGGTGGGCTTCAGCCGCCAGTCGGTCAGTGCGGTTGTCAGCGCGTCGATCCTGCGGTCCGACAGATCGCCCAGATTGCCGGTCAGGTCGGTTTCCGCGCCGAGGAAAGCGATCAGGCGGTTGGGCAAGTGCGTCGCCAGTTCGGTGGTCAGGGCGCGCTTGCCTTCCTGTCGGCGCCGGTCACGCAGGCTGCCGGCGATATCCGTTTCTGGAAAGAGGTTTACGGCGATTTCCTCGCCTTCGTGCCAGTAACTGGACACTTGCAGGATGGCCGGGCCGGACAGGCCGCGATGGGTGAACAGAAGCCCCTCGTCGAAACTGGCGCCGCCCCCGGCAACGCGCGCCGGGCAGGACAGGCCGGAGAGTTCGGCAAAGCGCCCCTTGTCGAAGGTCATAGGCACAAGCGCCGGGCGCAGGTCGGTGACGGCGTGGCCGAACTGGCGGGCGATGTCGTAGGACAGGCCCGTGGCGCCCATCGCGGGGATGGATTTTCCGCCGGTCGCAAGAATCAGGTTTTCTGACTGTATTTCAATGTCCTGACCGTCCTTTCTCAGTCGCGTGACAAAGCGGCCTTCGGTGTGCCGGACGCTCTCGACACGGGTCGACAGCCACAGTTCGGCGCCTGCCTTTTGCATCTCGTCCAGCAGCATCGCGACGATCTGCGTGGCCTTGCCGTCGCAGAACAATTGGCCCAGCGTCTTTTCGTGCCAGTCGATACCGTGGCGGTCGACCAGCTCGATGAAGTCCCATTGCGTGTAGCGCGCCAGTGCGGATTTGTGGAAATGCGGGTTCTGGCCGAGGAAGGCGCCCGCGTCACAATGCAGGTTGGTGAAGTTGCAGCGCCCGCCGCCCGAGATGCGGATCTTTTCGCCCGGGCGCTTCGCGTGGTCGATCACCAGCACACCTGGCCCTGCATGGACCGCGGCCATCATCCCGGCGGCACCGGCGCCGAGGATCAGCGTCCGCTTGCTCATGATCCGGGTTTGGGTCATTTTGTTCCTTTTGTGCATGAAACCGAAACACTATTTGCGGTTTCGTCGTGATTGTATCGTGTTTCGCCAACCATCTGGCATCAGGGCCTGAAGGTCCGCCGGACGATTTCCGACGCTGCCCCGGAAATCTCTGGCCTGACTGGATGGATTTGGCTAACATTCGCGTCAGACCCGGCAAACGGGCGATTTACAGGCAGCCGAGCGGTGTTTCAATGACAGAGATGGTTTATGGCACGGTCCCCGTGAAGCCGGGCGAAGCCGTGCTGCCCAGGTGGTGGCGCACCGTGGACAGGTGGAGCCTGTCCTGCATCCTGATGCTCTTCGGGGCGGGCCTGCTGCTGGGCCTCGCGGCCTCGCCGCCGCTGGCAGAGCGCAATGGCCTCGCACCATTCCACTACGTGCAGCGGCAGGCTTTCTTTGGCGGCATGGCGCTGATCGCGCTGTTCCTGACCTCGATGATGAGCCCAGTCATGGTCCGGCGGCTGTCGGTTCTGGGCTTCCTCGTGGCCTTTGTGGCGCTGGCGCTGCTGCCGTTCCTGGGCACCGATTTTGGCAAGGGCGCGGTGCGCTGGTATGGCCTTGGCTTTGCAAGCGTGCAGCCTTCGGAATTTCTCAAGCCGCTCTTCGTGATCGTCGTGGCCTGGATGATGGCAGCGGCGCAGGACCTGGGAGGCCCGCCGGGGCGGCTGTGGTCCTTTTTCCTGATGGTGGCGATCGTTCTCATGCTGGCGATGCAGCCGGATTTCGGCCAGGCGGCGCTGGTGCTGTTCGGCTGGGGCGTCATGTGGTTCGTGGGTGGCGCGCCGATGCTGCTGCTGATCGGGTTGGCGGGGCTGGTGGTTCTGGGCGGCACATTCGCCTATTCGAACTCCGAGCATTTCGCCCGCCGCATCGACGGGTTCCTGTCACCCGAGGTCGATCCGACGACGCAGTTGGGCTATGCCACCAACGCCATCCGCGAGGGCGGCTTCTTTGGTGTGGGCGTGGGCGAGGGGCAGGTGAAATGGTCACTGCCAGACGCGCATACCGATTTCATCATCGCGGTCGCCGCCGAGGAATACGGGCTGATCCTGGTGCTGGTGATCATCGCGCTTTACACGACGGTGGTGGTGCGCAGCCTGGTCCGGCTGATGCGCGAGCGCGACCCCTTCATCCGGCTGGCGGGAACGGGCCTCTGCGCGATGGTCGGCGTGCAGGCGATGATCAACATGGGTGTCGCGGTGCGGTTGCTGCCGGCCAAGGGGATGACGCTGCCCTTCGTGAGTTACGGCGGCTCGTCGCTGATCGCGACGGGGATCGCGGTGGGGATGCTGCTGGCCTTCACCCGCAGCCGGCCCCAGGGCGAGATCGGGGACATCCTGCGCGGGCGCGGCCGGTGAGACGGCCGTGCGGCGCTGTTCCGGCTGCGCCGGAAGGCGCCCCGCCCGCCGTCCCCTGCGGCGATGCGCAAGGTTTCGCTGGTGTGGCGTGGACGAGGCAAAGGGTTTGATGTAGGCGGCGCGGAAATTGCAGCGCGGGATTTGAGCGATGGCAGGACGAAAGCCCCTCTTGGTGATGGCGGCCGGCGGCACGGGCGGGCACATGTTCCCCGCGCAGGCGCTGGCAGAGACCATGCTGCGCCGGGGCTGGCGGGTGAAGCTGACCACCGACGCGCGCGGCGCACGCTATACCGGCGGGTTCCCGCATTCCGTCGAAATCGAGCAGATCCCCTCTGCCACCTTCGCGCGCGGCGGTGTCGCGGCCAAGGCGCTGGTGCCGTTCCGCATCGCGGGCGGCGTGGCCAAGGCGGTAGCAGGTTTTCGCCGCGACAGGCCGGACGTGGTGGTGGGCTTCGGCGGCTATCCGTCGATCCCGGCCTTGTCGGCGGCGGTGATCCTGCGCCTGCCGCGCATGGTGCACGAGCAGAATGGCGTGCTGGGCAAGGTTAACCGCTTCTTCGCGCGCCGGGTCGACGTGATGGCCTGCGGCACCTGGCCGACGAATTTGCCCGAGGGGGTCGAGGGCGTGCATGTGGGCAACCCCGTGCGGCTCGCGGTGCGCGAGCGGGCCGGGGCGCCCTATATCGCGCCGGGGCTTTACCCGATGTCCGTCCTGGTGATCGGCGGCAGCCAGGGCGCGCGGGCGCTGTCCGACATCGTGCCGGAGGCCATCGCTGCCTTGCCCGAGGCTGCCCTGCACTACCTGCGCGTCTCGCACCAGGCGCGGGACGAGGACAAGGCGCGGGTCGAGACCTTCTATGCCGAAAACGGCATCCGCGCCGATGTGCAGCCCTTCTTCAAGGACCTGCCCGAGCGCATGGCCGAGGCGCAGCTGGTGATCTCGCGCTCGGGGGCGTCCTCGGTCGCGGATATCGGCGCGATCGGACGGCCGGCGATCCTGGTGCCCTATCCCTTTGCGACGGGCGATCACCAGCACGCGAACGCGCAGGCGCTGGTTGATGCAGGCGGCGCCATCCGCATCCCGGAAAGCAAGCTGACGGTCGAGACGATGACGCAGGCGATCCTCGCGGTTCTCGACAATCCCGAGGGGGCGGCGCAGATGGCGGCGGCGGCGTTGTCGACGGGGCGGCCCGACGCGGCGGGAGACCTGGCGGCGCTGGTGGAACAACTGGCCGGACAGGCATAACAAGGAAAGGCGGGACATGAAGGATCTGGAACTGGAAAGGGCGGCGGTGACCATGGGACCGACGAAACTGCCGGGCGACGTGGGGCCCATCCATTTTGTCGGCATCGGCGGTATCGGCATGTCCGGCATCGCCGAGGTGCTGCTGAACCACGGCTATCGCGTCCAGGGCTCTGACCTGAAGGCATCGAAGATCACCGACCGGCTGGAGCAGTTGGGCGCCATCGTGTTCGAAGGCCAGCGGGCCGAGAACCTCGAGGGTGCCGAGGTCGTGGTGATCTCGTCGGCGATCAAGACTGGCAACCCGGAACTGGACGAGGCGCGCCGCCGCGGCCTGCCGGTGGTGCGCCGGGCCGAGATGCTGGCCGAGCTCATGCGGCTGAAATCCAACGTCGCCATCGCGGGGACGCATGGCAAGACGACCACCACGACGATGGTGGCGACGCTTTTGGACAAGGGCGGGTTCGACCCGACCGTGGTCAATGGCGGGATCATTCATGCCTACGGTTCGAACGCCCGGATGGGGCAGGGCGAGTGGATGGTCGTCGAGGCCGACGAGAGCGACGGCACCTTCAACCGCCTGCCCGCGACCATCGCCATCGTCACCAACATCGACCCCGAGCACATGGAGCACTGGGGCACGATCGAGAACCTGCGCCGCGGTTTCTACGAGTTCGTCTCGAACATTCCGTTCTACGGGCTGGCCGTCTGTTGCACCGACCATCCCGAGGTGCAGGCGCTGGTCGGCCGCGTCACGGACCGGCGCGTGGTGACATACGGCTTCAACGCGCAGGCGGATGTTCGCGCGGTGAACCTGCGCTATGAAAAGGGCGTGGCGCATTTCGACGTGGTGCTGCAGGCCAGCGGCCAGCGGATCGAGGGCTGCACCCTGCCGATGCCGGGCGATCACAACGTGTCGAACGCGCTGTCGGCCATCGCGGTGGCGCTGCACCTGGGCATGACCGGCGACGAGGTGCGCGACGCGCTGGCAGGCTTCGGCGGCGTCAACCGGCGCTTTACCAGGGTGGCCGAGGTGGGCGGCGTCACGATCATCGACGACTACGGCCATCACCCGGTGGAGATCGCCGCCGTGCTCAAGGCCGCGCGGCAAGCCTGCGAGGGCCGGGTGATCGCCGTGCACCAGCCGCACCGCTACACGCGCCTGTCGCATCATTTCGAGGATTTCTGCACCTGCTTCAACGAGGCCGACGTGGTGGCCATCGCCGAGGTCTATGCCGCGGGCGAGGATCCCATTCCGGGCGCCACGCGCGACGACCTGGTGGCGGGGCTGGTCAGGCATGGCCACCGGCACGCCCGCGCGATCCGCGACGAGGACGACCTGGAGCGCCTGG
Source organism: Thetidibacter halocola (assembly GCF_018224955.1). Taxonomy (GTDB): domain Bacteria; phylum Pseudomonadota; class Alphaproteobacteria; order Rhodobacterales; family Rhodobacteraceae; genus Thetidibacter; species Thetidibacter halocola. The sequence continues at coordinate 792,197 of NZ_JAGTUU010000001.1, read as the reverse complement.
TGCGCGAGCAGGCCCAGGCGGGTGACATGGTGGTGTGCCTGGGCGCCGGCACGATCAGCGCCTGGGCCTATGGCCTGGCGGAGCGGCTGAAGGGCTGAGGGCGGTTGGGGGCTCTGCCCCCGTTGCGCACAGCGCAACGGGTTGTGAGGAAGGGGGCTCGGCTTCCGTTGCGCACAGCGCATTAGGTTTTGAGGAAGGGGGCTCTGCCCCCGTCTCCCTTCGGTCGACTCCCCCGGAGTTTGTCGGCAAGATGAAGTCAGGGGCCGGCATCCGCCCGGCCCTTTTCCATGCGGAGAGGCGTGCATGACACCATCGCTGATCGCCGGGTTCGCCTGGCTGCTGGCGGCCAACGTGCTGGCGATGTTGCCGTCGAAGGACAATCACTGGTTTCGCGCCTACGTGCTGATCGCCGTGGGCCTGCCGCTGCTGGGCTGGATCTGGTGGCAGAACGGCTGGGTGCTGGCGGCGGTGTTCCTGCTGGCGGGGATGAGCGTCCTGCGCTGGCCGGTGCGGTATCTGCTGCGCTGGGTGCGGGGGTTGTTTGGGGGCGGTCAATGAGCGGCCCTGCTCTGCTTGTTCTGGCAGGACTGGGCTGCTTCGCGCTTGGGAAAAAGGGTGGCATCGGGTCTTTGCGCTTGGTCTTGGTGGATCACTGGCGCTGTCCGGAGGGCTTGCTGCCGCGCACTGGTTCTGGACGTTGCGACCGGCGATGGCAGCGGGAGTTGGGGATGATGGCAGTCGGATCGGGTTCGGTATCCTGCTTGGTTTCCTTGTGGTGCTGTTTGGTGTTTCGGTGGTGGCCTTCGTTGCGGGCTTGCTGGTAAAGGTCCTGCTGCACCTGAAACCATGACCAAGAAATCGAGCATGAAATCTTCGGTTGATATGCCCACCCCGCGCGGACGCCTGACACCGCATCGCCCACTCGACGACCTGACCTGGTTGCGGGTCGGTGGGCCGGCGGACTGGTTTTTCCAGCCCGCCGACCTCGATGATCTGTGCGACTTCCTGCGGGACCTGCCGCCTGACGTGCCGGTGTTCCCGATGGGCGTCGGCTCGAACCTGATCGTGCGGGATGGCGGGATCCGGGCGGTGGTCATCCGGTTGGGGCGGGGGTTCAACGGGATCGCGGTCGAGGGAAACCGGGTGACGGCGGGGGCGGCGGCGCTGGATGCGCATGTAGCCAAGAAGGCGGCCGAGGCGGGCGTCGATCTGACCTTTCTGCGCACCATTCCGGGCAGTATCGGTGGCGCGGTGCGGATGAACGCGGGCTGCTATGGTTCATATGTCGCCGATCACCTGGTCGAGGCCAAGGCGGTCACGCGGGCGGGCGACCTGGTGACGTTGACACCGGACGACCTGCGCCTTGCCTATCGGCAGAGCCATCTGCCCGAGGGCTGGGTTCTGGTCGAGGCGACCTTTGAAGGCGCGGCGGGCGATCCGGCGGCGCTGGAGGCGAAGATGGCCGACCAGATTGCCCGGCGCGACGCCAGCCAGCCGACGAAGGACCGCAGCGCGGGCAGCACCTTTCGCAACCCGGCGGGGTTCTCCAGCACGGGGCAGGCGGACGACACCCATGAGCTCAAGGCCTGGAAGGTGATCGACGATGCCGGCATGCGCGGCGCGACGCTGGCCGGTGCGCAGATGAGCCCCAAGCACTCCAACTTTCTCGTCAACACGGGCGGCGCCACGGCGGCTGATCTGGAGGGACTGGGGGAAGAGGTGCGAAAAAGGGTTTTCCAACACAGTGGAATAGAGTTAGAGTGGGAAATCATGCGTATAGGCGAACCGGCCGTGCCGGAGACCGATGCGCAAGGGACTGAATAACAAGGCCGAAAACGGCCGCCCGGACCCGAGGCGGGTTCAACCATAACGAAAAGGGGACGGCGCAAGGCCGTAATCCCCGTTGAGGCAGACAAGGCGGTTTTGGGAATGTCGAGCAGGGCATCCCGAAAGGTGGCGGTAATCAAGGGTGGTCCCTCGTCCGAGCGCGAGGTGTCTCTCAGTTCCGGGCGGGAATGTGCCGCCGCCTTGCGGGCAGAAGGCTATGATGTGACGGAGATCGACGCGGGCGTCGATCTGGCCGAGCGCCTGCGGGCGCTGGGCCCCGATGTCGTTTTCAACGCGCTGCATGGCCGTTGGGGCGAGGATGGCTGCGTGCAGGGCCTGCTGGAATGGCTGTGCATCCCCTACACGCATTCCGGCGTGCTGGCCTCGGCCCTCGCGATGGACAAGGAAAAGACCAAGCAGGTCTATCGCGACGCGGGCCTGCCCGTGGCAGAGAGCGGGCTTTTCGGCAAGGCCGAGGTGATGGCGGCCCATGTGATGGCGCCGCCCTATGTGGTGAAGCCCTACAACGAGGGCTCGAGCGTCGGGGTATATCTGGTGCGCGAAGGCGATGCGCCGCCGGTGCTGGCCGACGACATGCCTGATATCGTCATGGTTGAAACCTATGTGCCGGGGCGAGAGCTCACCACCTCGGTGATGGGCGACCGCGCCTTGGGCGTGACCGACATCGTCACTGATGGCTGGTACGACTACGACGCGAAATACAAGGCGGGCGGGTCGCGCCACGAATGCCCCGCGAACATCCCCGACGAGATCACCGTGTTGTGCCTGGACTATGCGCTGCGGGCGCACCGGGCGCTGGGCTGCCGGGGTGTCAGCCGCACCGATTTTCGCTGGGACGAGGCTCAGGGCGCCGCCGGGTTGATCTTGCTGGAAACCAACACACAGCCGGGCATGACTCCCACATCGCTGTCGCCGGAACACGCCGCGCTGGCGGGGATGAGTTTCGGCGAGTTCTGCGCCTGGATGGTGGAGGACGCCTCATGCGGCCGCTAGGGGAAGACAGTGCACCGCAGATGGCGCGGCTGGACCCGCGGGTGTCGCGGCTGCGCTACCGGCTCGAGCGGCTGATGCTGACGCCGCTGTTCCGCTTTACGCTGCGGGTGGTCCTGCCCATGGCGATCAGCTTTGGCGCGGTGTCGGCCTGGTTCGCGGTGCCCGAGAACCGTGAGGGCTTCGTCACGATGGTGGAGGATGTGCGCCTTCAGGTCGAAAGCCGGCCTGAATTCCAGGTCAAGCTGATGGCGATCGACGGGGCGGCGCCCGGCACGGCCGAGGATATCCGCACGATCCTGGCGCTGGATTTCCCGGTCAGTTCCTTCGACCTCGACCTTGACGGGATGCAGGAGGCGGTGATCGGCCTCGACGCGGTGCGCAGCGCGCGGCTGCGAATCCGGCAGGGCGGGGTGCTTCAGGTCGACGTGGTCGAGCGTATCCCCGCCGTGCTGTGGCGGCACGAGGCGGGGCTCGACCTGCTGGACGAGGGCGGCGTGCTGGTGGGCCCGGCCCCGGCGCGCATCGATTTTCCCGACCTGCCCGTGATCGCGGGCGAAAGCGCCGAACTCGCGGTGGCCGAGGCGCTGGCGCTGCACGCGGTGGCCGAACCGATCCGCGGCCGCCTGCGCGGGCTGGAACGGATGGGCGCGCGGCGCTGGGACGTGGTGCTGGATCGCGGCCAGCGCATCCTGCTGCCCGAGGCGGGCGCGGTGCAGGCGCTGGAACGCGCGATCGCGATGGACCAGGCGGTGGACATGCTGGCGCGCGACGTGGTCGCGGTGGATCTGCGTCTGCCGCACAGACCGACAATCAGAATGACCGAGAAGGCCGCGGAAGCGATGCGGGACTTCAAGGCGATCGAGGCAGGTGGAGTGATCGGACAATGATCGAGCTATACGAATCCCAACGGGCGATGCGCAACATGCGCAAGGCGGCCATGCAGCGGGGCGTCGTGGCGATCCTCGATGTAGGGTCGTCCAAGATCGCCTGCCTGGTGCTGCGCTTCGACGGCACCGACCCCAGCGAGGATGGCATCGGCAGCCTTGCCGGGCAGTCCGGGTTCCGGGTGATCGGCGCCGCCACGACCCGAAGCCGCGGGGTCCGGTTCGGCGAGATCGCGACCATGGCCGAAACAGAGCGCGCAATCCGCACCGCGGTGCAGGCGGCGCAGAAGATGGCGGGCATCCGCGTGGATCACGTCATCGCCTGTTTTTCTGGCTCCGATCCGCGCAGCTATGGCCTTGCGGGCGAGGTCGAGGTGCGGGGTGTCACGGTGGACGAGCAGGACGTGGCCCGGGTGCTGTCGGCCTGCGATGTGCCGGATTTTGGCCACGGGCGCGAAGTGCTGCACGCCCAGCCGGTGAATTTCGCGCTGGATCACCGCAGCGGCCTGATCGACCCGCGCGGCCAGATCGGCAACGGCCTGTCGGTGGACATGCACATGCTGACGGTCGACGCGCAGGCGATCCAGAACCTGGCCCATTGCGTGAAACGCTGCGACCTCGAACTGGCCGGCATCGCCTCGTCTGCCTATGCCAGCGGCATTTCCGCGCTGGTCGAGGATGAACAGGAACTGGGCGCGGCCTGCATCGACATGGGCGGCGGCGCGACGGGCGTCTCGATCTTCATCAAGAAGCACATGATCTACGCCGATGCGGTGCGCATGGGTGGCGATCACGTGACCAGCGATATTTCCATGGGCCTCCAGGTGCCGATGGCCAATGCCGAGCGCATCAAGACCTTCTACGGCGGCGTCGTGGCGACGGGCATGGACGACCGCGAGATGATCGAAACGGGGGGCGAGACGGGCGACTGGGAACATGATCGCCGCACCGTCAGCCGGGCCGAGCTGATCGGCATCATGCGCCCCCGCGTCGAAGAGATCCTCGAAGAGGTGCGGGCACGGCTGGACGCGGCGGGATTCGACCATTTGCCCAGCCGGCAGATCGTGCTGACCGGCGGCGCCAGCCAGATCCCCGGCCTTGACGGCCTCGCGGCCAAGATCCTCGGCCAGCAGGTGCGGCTGGGGCGGCCCTTGCGGGTGCACGGGCTGCCGCAGGCGGCCACGGGGCCCGGCTTTGCCAGCGCGGTTGGCCTGTGCCTGTTCGCGGCGCATCCGCAGGACGAATGGTGGGATTTCGAGATCCCGGTGGACCGGCTGCCTGCGCGCAGCTTCAGACGCGCGGTGAAGTGGTTCAGGGACAACTGGTAGCGCGCGACGCGCCGCATTCCGGGGACAAGGCCAGAGCGGCGCCCTGCCGACGCTAGTGGTGCGTCCCTTTCATTCCCCGATATCTGGTCAACACGACGAAATCCGCGAGGTTTCGGCGTGAATTCGCCCATATTTTGCGGTGAAATCGTGTTTTTAACGTGACGAGTCGCTATTGGATCGCTAATACTGCGGGGAATAGGCGGAAAACGGCCCTGCTAGAGGCCGGCAACGGACAAATCAGACAGGCGGACGGATCGATGACATTGAACCTTTCCATGCCCGGCGGCAGCGCCGACGAACTCAAGCCTCGCATCACCGTGTTCGGTGTCGGGGGCGCGGGCGGCAACGCGGTCAACAACATGATCGAAAAGCAGCTGGAGGGGGTCGATTTCGTTGTTGCGAACACCGACGCCCAGGCGCTTCAGCAGAGCCGTGCGCAGAACCGCGTGCAGCTCGGCGTGAAGGTGACCGAGGGGCTCGGCGCGGGCGCGCGGGCCTCTGTCGGCGCCGCTGCCGCCGAGGAAAGCATCGAGCAGATCGTCGATCACCTCGCGGGGGCGCACATGTGCTTCATCACCGCGGGCATGGGCGGCGGCACCGGCACGGGGGCCGCACCGATCATCGCGCAGGCCGCGCGTGAGCTTGGCGTGCTGACTGTCGGCGTCGTGACCAAGCCGTTCCAGTTCGAGGGCGCCAAGCGGATGCGCCAGGCCGAGGACGGTGTCGAGGCGCTGCAAAAGGTGGTCGATACGCTGATCATCATCCCGAACCAGAACCTGTTCCGGCTGGCCAACGAAAAGACGACCTTCACCGAGGCGTTCAGCATGGCCGACGACGTCCTGTATCAGGGCGTCAAGGGTGTGACCGACCTGATGGTGCGCCCGGGTCTCATCAACCTCGACTTCGCCGACGTGCGCGCGGTGATGGACGAGATGGGCAAGGCGATGATGGGCACCGGCGAGGCCGAGGGCGAGGATCGTGCGGTCCAGGCCGCCGAAAAGGCCATCGCGAACCCGCTGCTGGACGAGATCAGCCTCAAGGGCGCCAAGGGCGTGCTGATCAACATCACTGGTGGACACGACCTGACCCTGTTCGAACTGGACGAGGCCGCCAACCGCATCCGCGAGGAAGTGGACCAGGACGCCAACATCATCGTCGGCAGCACGCTGGACGATGGCATGGCGGGCATGATGCGCGTGTCGGTCGTGGCGACCGGCATCGACGCCGCCACCTCGCATGCCGACATGCCGCTGCCGCGCCGCTCGATGGCCTCTCCGTTGCCGCAGCACACGGCGGCAGAGTCCGCGCCTGCTCCGAAGCCGGCGCAGCGACCGGCGCCGCAACCGCAGCCCGTGGCCGCCCAGCGGGTCGAGCAGTATGACGAGGAAGAGCCCTCGCTGTTCGAGGATCTCGAGCCGACCGGCGCTCACGACACGGGATCGGATGCCATGTACGACGATGTCGCGGATGACGACGGCCTGCCGCCGCCGGCCTATCAGCCGCAGGTGGCAGAGTTCCAGCCGCGCACCGACACGATCGAGGCGCACCCGGCCGAGGACTATGTTGCGCCCCGCGCTCCCGCGCCGGGAACGCCCAGCCAGGAAACGCTGGCCCGCCTGCGCGCGGCGGCAGCCCGGCAGGCCTCGACCGCATCCCGCGCGCCCGCCGCTCCGGCAACGCCGGAGGGGGACAAGCCGCGCTTCAGCGTGAATTCGCTGATCGGCCGGATGACCGGTGGCCACGCCGCCGCGCCCGAGCCGGCACCGCGCCGCCAGCAGCCGCCGGTTCAGGCCCAGCGCCCCGCGCCGGTCAAGGATGTCGAGCCCGATCCGGATCAGGAAAAGATCGAAATTCCGGCTTTCCTGCGCCGCCAGGCGAACTGAGCCGGTCACTTCACAGATTAAGCGCCCTCCGTTTCGGAGGGCGCTTTTCTATTGAAAACAATGTGTTGAAAGCGTCTTCCCGGCGGTAAGCGGTGCCGCGCCTATGCCGGGTGCGCCATGTTTCACTTGGTTACAATCTTTGATTTGAGCCGCGCGGTTCCCTTCCGTATTTCCTGTGGCAGTAAACGCCGGGTTAACAGCGGGATCGAGCAGCCCCTGTGCCGACAAGACCCAGGCCAGAAACCGGAGCCTACCGTGCAGACAACGATCCGATCCAGCGTCAGCTTTACCGGCGTCGGCCTGCATTCCGGCCGGCCGGCGACGCTCACCATCCGTCCGGCCAGCGCCGAGCACGGCATCTGGTTCAAGCGCACCGATATCGTTTTGGGCGATTCCCTGGTCCCGGCCCGCTATGACGTGGTCGAGACCTCGCCGCTCTGCACGATGCTTGTTAATCGTGCGGGCGTTTCCGTTTCGACAGTCGAGCACGTGATGGCAGCCTTGGCGGGTTGCGGTGTTCACAACGCCCTGGTCGAAATCGACGGACCGGAATGCCCGATCCTCGATGGCTCGTCCGCGCCCTTCGTGCGCGGCATCCTGTCTCGCGGCGTCCGCACGCTGGCGGCCCCGGTCCGGGCGATCGAGGTGCTTCTGCCGGTGTCGGTGCACACGGCCCAGGGCTGGGCCCGTCTGAGCCCGGCTCAGGGGATGGTGATGGATTTCCACATCGACTTCGCCGACGAGGCGATCGGCCGCCAGACCCGGCACATGGACCTGGCCAACGGCGCCTTCGTGCGTGAACTCTGTGACAGCCGCACCTTTTGCCGCAACGCCGATGTCGAGGCGATGCGCGCCGCGGGCAAGGCGCTGGGCGGAACGCTGGAAAACGCCGTGGTGGTCGATGGCGACACGGTTCTTACCCCCGGCGGGATGCGCCACGAGGACGAACCGGTGCGGCACAAGATGCTGGATGCGCTGGGCGACCTCGCGCTGGCCGGTGCACCGATCCTTGGCCATTACGAGGGTCACAAGGCCGGTCACGCGCTGACCAACGCGCTGCTGCGCGAACTCTTCGCCACGCCGGACGCCTTCCGCATGATCACCTGTACGCCGTCCCAGGCAGCGCGCCTGCCCGGTGCCGGTGTCGGGCGCGACGAGATTCCCGCGGTCGCCTGAGGCGGACCTGTGGCGCATTCCCGCGGCACCCCCCGGCAAACTGTCGTTAAGCCGTTTTGCACCGGATTTTTCTGTGCTAGACCAACCGGCAACGGGGGGCCGGAAACGGCGCAATCCCGGCACAGGGTCGAGGGAAGGTCGAGCATGGCAGCGGGCATGTCGCACAAGCTTTGGATCGCGGCGGGGCTGATGGCCCTGACGCTTTCGGGATGTGACGAATTGCAGCGCAGGGATGTCGGCCCCGGCGGACAGCCTCTCGAAGCCTTTACCGCCCAGCAGATCTATGAGCGCGGCGAATACGAACTGTCGGTCAAGGACCCCGAGGACGCGGCCTTTTACTTCTCCGAGGTCGAGCGGCTGTATCCCTATTCCGACTGGGCCAAGCGCGCGCTGATCATGCAGGCCTACGCCTTTCACCAGGACCGGGATTACGAGAATGCCCGCGCCGCCGCGCAGCGGTACATCGACTTCTACCCGGCTGATGATGATGCGGCCTATGCGCAATACCTCCTGGCGCTGTCTTATTACGACCAGATCGAGGAAGTCGGCCGCGACCAGGGCCTGACCTTCCAGGCGCTCCAGGCACTGCGCACGGTAATCGAGCGGTATCCCGACAGCGAATATGCCCGCTCGTCCATCCTGAAATTCGACCTCGCCTTCGACCATCTCGCGGCGAAGGAAATGGAAGTCGGACGCTACTACCTGAAGCGCGATCACTTTGCCGCGGCGATCAACCGCTTCCGCGTGGTGGTCGAGGATTTCCAGACCACGACCCACACGCCCGAGGCGCTGCACCGTCTGGTCGAGGCTTACCTGTCGCTGGGCCTGACCGAAGAGGCGCAGACCGCCGCGGCCGTGCTGGGCTTCAATTATCAGTCGTCGGACTGGTACAAGGACAGCTACACGCTGCTGACCGGCCGTGGCCTGGAACCCAAGGTGTTCGAGAACAACTGGCTGGGCGCCGTCTATCGCCAGATGGTCAAGGGCGAGTGGCTTTGAACGCGGGAGGCGGGGTGTAACCCCGTCCTACGGACATTCACGATGCTGCGCGCGTTGGAAATCCGCGATATCCTCATCATCGACCGGCTGGACCTTGCATTCCAGCCGGGTCTCAACGTGCTGACTGGCGAGACCGGGGCGGGCAAGTCGATCCTGCTTGACAGCCTGGGCTTCGTCCTGGGCTGGCGGGGGCGGGCTGAACTGGTGCGTCAGGGCGCTGCGCAGGGTGAGGTCGTGGCGGTTTTTTCGCTGGCGCCCGGCCATCCGGCGCGGGCCGTGCTGGCCGAGGCGGGCATTCCCGAAGACGACGAGCTGATTCTGCGCCGGGTCAACACCGCTGACGGGCGCAAGACCGGCTGGGTCAACGACCGCCGCGTGACCGGCGAGGTTCTGCGCCAGTTGTCGGACGTGCTGGTGGAATTGCACGGTCAGCATGATGACCGCGGCCTGCTGGACCCGAAGGGCCATCGCGCGATCCTGGACGATTACGGCGCGCTCGACGCTCCGCGCGACACGGTGCGCGCCGCGTGGCGGGCGCGGGCGGATGCGCGCAAGGCGCTGGACGCGGCACAAAAGGCCCTGGCGGCCGTGCGCGCCGAGGAGGATTTCCTGCGTCACGCCGTCGCCGAATTGAACAAGCTCGATCCGCAACCGGGCGAGGAGGCCGATCTCGACGCGCGCCGCCGCATGATGCAGGCCGCCGAGAAGATCCGCGAGGATATCGCGCAGGCCTCCAGCGCACTGGGTTATGACGGCGCCGAGGGCGCGATGGCCAACGCCCTGCGTTGGCTCGAAGGCGCGGCGGAGCGCGCCGAGGGCCGTCTCGATCCGCCCATCGCCGCGCTGGCCCGTGCCATGGCGGAACTCGACGAGGCGGCGCGCGGCGTCGCCGATTGCCTCGACGCGCTGGATTTCGACCCGCTGGCGCTGGACGAGACAGAGGAGCGGCTGTTTGCCCTGCGCGGTCTGGCGCGCAAGCACGGCATTCTGCCCGATGAGTTGGCGACGCTGGCTGCGGACCTGTCCGAACGGCTGGCCGCGCTCGACGCCGGAGAGGCGCGCATCGCGGAGTTGGAGCGTGCGGTGCGCGAGGCCGATGCGGCCTATGACGCGGCGGCCAGGGCGCTGACCGAGGCGCGGCGCGCGGCGGCGGCGCGGCTGGATGCGGCACTGGCGGCGGAGCTTGCGCCGCTCAAGATGGAGCGCGCGCTCTTCGTGACCGAGATCGCCACGGCGCCCCCCGGCCCCGAGGGGGTGGACGCGGTGCAGTTCACCGTGGCCACGAATCCCGGCGCACCCTCTGGCCCGCTGAACCGGATCGCCTCGGGCGGGGAACTCAGCCGATTCCTGCTGGCGCTCAAGGTCTGCCTGTCGGAAGAGCGCAACCGCGGCGTCACGATGATCTTCGACGAGATCGACCGTGGCGTCGGCGGCGCCACGGCGGACGCGGTGGGCCGGCGGCTCAAGGCGCTGGCCGAGGGCGGGCAGGTCCTGGTCGTCACCCATTCGCCGCAGGTCGCCGCCCTGGGCGGGCATCACTGGCGCGTGGAAAAGCGCGTCAAGGGTGAAATGACGACCTCGACAGTCGTGCCGCTGGATGCCGGTGCCCGCGAGGGCGAGATCGCGCGCATGATCTCGGGCGACACGGTGACGGACGAGGCGCGTGCGGCCGCCCGCGCGCTGCTGGCGGGGTAGGGGGGACGGCCAACGGCGCTCGCGCCCTTCGGGCGCATCGCCCCGCCCGCCGTCCCATGCCGCGCTGCCACCGCCGGGGTCTTGCGTTTCTTCTGGCCTCGAATATCCCGGGGAAGTCGGGCGCCAGCGCAACGGGGGCAGAGCCCCCTTACCCGCGCGGCGGAACCAGCTTGCCAGGGTTGAGGATGTTCAGCGGGTCCAGCGCCGCCTTCAGCGTGCCCATCACCTGCCAGCCCTCGCCATGCTCGGCTGCCATGTAGGGCAGCTTGCCGATGCCCACCCCATGCTCTCCGGTGCAGGTGCCGCCCAGCCGCAGGGCACGTTCGGCCATCCGGTGGGACAGGCGCTTTGCCTCGTCCAGATCCTCGGGCCTGTCCGGGTCGACCAGCAGGATCGCGTGGAAATTGCCGTCGCCCACATGGCCCAGGATCGGGCCGGGGATCGTGCTGGCGGCGATGTCGCCGGCGGTTTCCTCGACCGCCTGCGCCAGCCGCGAGATCGGCACGCAGATGTCCGTGACCAGCCCGCGCGCGCCGGGGCGCGAGGCCAGCACGGCGTAATAGGCGTTGTGGCGCATCGCCCAGAGAGCCCGGCGTTCCTCCTGCCGGGTCGACCAGCGATACGCGCCGCCGCCGTGATCGGCCAGGATCTCGCCGAAGCGCTCGGCATCCTGCGCGACGCTGTCGGGCGAGCCGTGGAATTCCACAAGCAGGTGCGGCACCGCGTCCATATCTACCCCGGCATAGGCGTTGAAGGCCCGCGCCGTCGCGGCGTCGACGAATTCGATCCGCGCCATGGGAATGCCCATCTGGATGGTTTCGGTTACCGCATCCACCGCCGCGGCCATCGACGGAAAGGCGCAGATCCCGGCGCTGACCGCCTCGGGGATACCGTGCAGGCGCAGGGTGAGTTCCGTGACGAGGCCCAGCGTGCCCTCGGACCCAATCATCAGCGCCGTCAGGTCGTAGCCTGCCGAGGACTTGCGCGCGCGACTGCCGGTGCGGATCACCCTTCCGTCGGCCAGAACCACTTCCATCCCCAGCACGTTGTCCCGCATCGAGCCATAGCGCACCGTCGTCGTCCCCGAGGCGCGTGTCATCGCCATCCCGCCCAGCGAGGCGTTGGCGCCCGGATCGACCGGAAAGAACAGGCCCGTGGCGCGCAACTCCTCGTTCAGCGCCTCGCGCGTCACGCCGGGCTGCACCGTCACGTCCATGTCGGCGCTGCGGATTTCCAGCACCTTGTTCATGCGGGTGAAATCCACCACCAGCCCACCATGCAGCGGGAGGGCATGGGCCTCGAGCGAGGTTCCCGCGCCCCAGCCCACCACCGGCATCCGGTGCTCGGCGCAGATCGCCATGATCCGGGCGACCTCGGCGGTGGATTGCGGATAGGCGACCGCATCGGGCGGCGGGGCGCGAAAATGGGACTCCGAGCGCGCATGCGCCTCGAGATCGGCCTTGGAACGGGTCAGCCGTTCGCCTAGGACAGAAGACAGCGCCTCGAGCGCCTGGTGATGGGACATGACAGGGGATCCAATCTTTTGCGCGCCACTCTAGACAAGCGCCGCGCCGCTGGAAACCCGCGAGAACAGGGATGCTCTGGCCGGTGACTGCGCTGCGACCGAACTGGGACGGCCTGCGGGGCCGGGCGTCGCGCGGCTGGGATCTGCTGCGGCACAAGGCGCCGGGCCAGGTGGCCTTCTGGTTCATCGCCTTGGCGGTCGGCATCGCGGCGGGCCTGGCAGCGATCCTGTTCCGCAGCGCGATCGAATGGCTCCAGACCCTGCTTTACGGGGTCGAGGACCCGAACCTGCTGTACAGCTACGCGAAAAGCCTGCCCTGGATCTGGGTCCTGGCCATCCCGACGCTGGGCGGCATCGCCGTCGGGATCATCCTGCATCGCTTTACCCCGGATGGGCGGGTGCGCAGCGTGTCGGATGTGATCGAGGGGGCGGCTCTCAACGACGGCCGGATCGAGACGCGGGCCGGCATCGCCTCGGCGGTCTGTTCCTGGATCACGCTGTCGACGGGTGGTTCGACCGGGCGCGAGGGGCCTGTGGTGCATATCGCGGGGCTGATCGCCAGCTGGGTGTCGAACGCGCTGCGGGTGGACGGGATCACCGGGCGCGACCTGCTGGGCTGCGCGGTGGCTGCGGCGGTCTCGGCCAGCTTCAACGCGCCGATCGCCGGGGCGCTGTTCGCGCTGGAGGTGGTGCTGCGCCATTTCGCCTTTCACGCCTTTGCGCCCATCGTGGTGGCCAGCGCGGCGGGCACGGTCATCAACCGGCTGGTCTATGGCGACGTGACCGAATTCGTCCTGCCCGGCACGACAACGGTGGAATTCTACCTCGAACTGCCGGCCTTCTTCCTGCTGGGCCTGCTTTGCGGGCTGGTCGCCGTGGTGATGATGCAGGCGATCTTCTGGGCCGACGACGTAGAAACCCGGTTCCAAAAGCGGCTCGGCCTACCCAACTGGTTGCGTCCGGCGCTGGCGGGGGTGCTGCTGGGCGCCATCGCGCTGCAATTCCCGCATATCATCGGTGTCGGATACGAGACGACCTCGCTGGCGCTGACCGGGGCGCTGGGTCTGCAGGCGGCCATCCTCTACGCCGTGGTCAAGGTGGCGGCGGTGGCGATCACCATGGCGGGCCGGATGGGGGGCGGCGTGTTCTCTCCCTCGCTGATGGTGGGGGCGCTGACGGGGCTGGCCTTTGGCCACGTGGCGACAGGACTGTTCCCCGAGGTCTCGTCGGTCTTTACCCTCTATGCGTTGGCGGGCATGGGCGCGGTGGCGGCCGCAGTGCTGGGCGCGCCGATCTCGACCACGCTGATCGTGTTTGAACTGACCGGCGACTGGCAGACGGGCCTTGCGGTGATGGTGTCGGTGTCGATGTCGACGGCGCTGGCCTCGCGGCTGGTGGACCGGTCCTTCTTCCTGACGCAGCTGGAACGGCGCAACGTGCACCTGGCCGCCGGGCCGCAGGCCTATCTCCTGGCGATGTTCCGCGTGCAGGGCGTCATGCGCCGCCCGACAGACGAGGGCGCCGCCGACCAGGACGCCTGCCTGCGGATGATCGAACAGGGGCTGTATCTGCGCACCACGGCGACGCTGGAAACCGCGCTGCCGATGTTCGACAAGTCCGGCGTGGCCTTTCTGCCGGTGGTCACGATCGAGAAGGACAAGCCCGTCCTGCAAGGGGCGCTGTTCCATGTCGACGCGCTGAAGGCTTACAATCGCGCGCTTGCCGCGACCGCGGAGGAAGAGCATTCCTGACCCTCAGCAGGGGGTCATGCCTGCCTGCCGCGCCGCCAGCCTGGCATCCACCGCGGGCCAGTGCCGGGCCAGCATCTGGCCGATCTGCGCGGTGATCGCCGAGAGCAGGGTGAAATCGTCCCAGTCGAACTTGTCCGTTTCCTCGGATTCCACGTCGAACACGCCGAAACATCGGTTGTCGGCGCAGAGCGGGAAACAGGCCTCGGACCGCATCGCCGGATCGGCGGCAAGGTATGGGATCTGGTCGCTGACGTCGTTCACCACCATCGGCCGGTGCGAGTCGAGCACCATCGAAACGACACCCGGGCGTTCGGTCCGCAACAGCGCATCGACGCGATCCATCTCGGCCGTTGCCTCGGCCTCGGTCAGGGTGCCGGGGCATCTTGCATAGACCTGCGGTCGCGATGCGCCCTCTCGCAGCAGCAGGATGCCAGCCCGGCGATAACCCAGCCGGTCATGCAAATGCCGGAAGGTCGACGCCGCCAGATCAAGGGGATCGGTGGATGCGTTGACCAGTTCGCTCAGGTGGCAAATCGCCACTGACTTGCGATACTCCATGCGCAATTCCCTGCGTTCCTGCGCAAGCGTATGGAGCGTTCGACATTCAAGGCAAGCGATTTGTTCGCGGCACAATTACTGCGAGAAATAGGCGTTTCAAGCTCGCCTTTGCCCTTCGTGCGGCGCGCGCGGCCGATCAGACCTGCTCGACAGCCACGCCCTCCTGCACGGCGAAAGCCAGATAACCCGCGATCTGTGCCGCCGCTGCATTGGGCGCCTCGTAGGACCAGACGGCGTTCCGGTAGGTGTGCGATTTGGACATGATCGAGAAATGGCTCGCCTCGCCAAGCTGCGGATCGGTGGTCTTGTGTTCGCTATGGTCCAGAAACGCCATCGCGATATCCTCACGCGGGAAATAGATGACGAACGGCGCGTCGCCGACCGTCAGTTCCAGCGCGCGGCTGCTTTCGCCGATGACGGCACCGCCGGCGCGGACGACCCAGGTCCCCTCGGCGGGACGGATGGTGATGGTGTTCATGGTATCCCCCAATCGTTCGGCCCTGTAAGACACGGCTTTCATGACGGTTTCAAGTCAGATGGCCCGGCACGCGGCCTTTAGCCACTCCTGCGCGGGTCCCTCGACCAATGGCCCGACCCTTTTCGCGACGGTGGCGTGATAGGCGTTCAGCCACTCGCGTTCGGCCGTGGTCAGCAGTTCGGGGTCGATCAGGCGAAGGTCGATGGGCACAAGGGTCAGCGTCTCGAAGGACAGCATCCGCGGCACGGTCTGGCCCGGAAGGGGGGGCGCCTCCTGCACGACGATCAGGTTCTCGATGCGGATGCCGAAAGCGCCCTCGCGGTAGAAGCCGGGTTCGTTCGACAGGATCATGCCCGGTTCCAGCGGCACGGTGCCGGTGCGGGCGATGCGCGCGGGGCCTTCGTGCACCGACAGGTAGGCGCCGACGCCGTGCCCGGTGCCGTGGCCATAGTCGAGCCCGGCCTCCCACAGGGCCAGGCGCGCGAACGGGTCGATGTCGCGCCCGGCGAGCCCCTCGGGGAAGCGCAGCCGCGAGAGGGCGATCACGCCCTTGAGGACGCGGGTAAAGGCGTCGCGTTCCGCGTCGCCCGCGGGGCCGATAGCGATGGTGCGGGTGATGTCGGTGGTGCCGTCCACGTATTGCCCGCCCGAGTCGACCAACAGCAATTCGCCCGAGGCCAGCGGCCGGTCTGTCGCCTCGGTCACCCGGTAATGCACGATCGCGCCGTCGGGGCCGCTGCCGGCGATGGTCTCGAAGCTGATGTCGCGCAGGGCATTGGTGGCGCGGCGTTCCTCTTCGAGCCGCTTGACCACTGCGATCTCGGTCAGGGTGCCGGGCGCCGTGGCGTCTAGCCAGGCGAGGAAACGGACCATCGCCGCGGCGTCGCGCAGATGGGCGGCGCGGGCGCCGTCCAGTTCCACAGTGTTTTTTCGCGCCTTGGGCAGAAGGCAGGGATCGGGTGCCTCGACAGGTTTGCCGGCCAGCGCGTCGGCCACCGCCACCGGGCACGAGGCCGGGTCGATCCGCACTGGCCCCTCCAGCGCGGCGACCGCGCCGGCGAAGGCGTCGGGGGCATGGCAGCGCACGCGTGCGCCCAGGTGGTCGCCCAGGTCGGTCAGCTTGGCCGGGTCCATGAACAGGTCGACCGTGGCATCCGCGTGCAGGATGGCAAAACCATGCGGCACCGGGTTGCGCGGGATGTCGCTGCCACGGATGTTCAGCAGCCAGGCGATGCTGTCGGGCAGGGTGAGGATCGCGCCGCGCGCCTTGCCCAGGTCGGCGGCAAGGCGCGCGATCTTGTCGCCATGCGCCTCGCCGGCGAGGTCGACGGGCTGGACGATGACCTTGCCGCAAGGCGGCGCGGGCTGGTCGGCCCAGATCCGGTCGACCAGGTTGGCGCAGCGGCGGATCTCGACGCCGTCCAGCTTGTCGGTCAGGCCGCGAAACTGTTCGACGCTGAGCAGCCATGGGTCGAAGCCCACGGCGCCAGAAGGCAGGGCCTGACCGATCCAGTCGGCCAGGCTGGTTTCCGGCCAGTCCACGGGCGTGAAGACATCGGCCACCTGGCGTTTCACCTGCACGCGATAGCGCCCGTCGACGAACACGCCCGCGCGGTCGCGCAGCGCCACGCACCAGCCCGCCGAACCGGTAAAGCCGGTGAGCCAGGACAGCCGCTCGTCGCGGGGGGCGACATATTCGCCCTGATGCGCGTCGGCGCGCGGGATGATGAACCCGTCGAGCCCCTCCCTGTCGAGTTCGGCGCGCAGCGCGGCGAGGCGCGCGGGGCCGGGTTGCGGCGAGGCGGTTTCGGTGAAGCGCTGGAACATGCCGGTCTCCTTTGGGGCGGACAATATCGCGCGGACCGCCCGTGGCAAGCGCCGGGATGCGAGGGGCCAGCCCCCCGCGCCCCCCGGAGTTCGTCGGGCAAGATGAAGGGGCGGCGGGTTCTCGATACCGTGGTGCGTTCACTCGGGAAGAAAGTCCAGCAGCAGCGCGAGGAAGTCTTCCCAGACCGGGTTGCCGGGCAGCGGCACGTGGTTTGCGGTTTCCAGGATGGCGAGTTCGGCGCCTGGAATGCCCATGGCCAGTTTCTGCGCCTGCGCCAGCGGGTGAACGGTGTCGTGGCGGCTGTGCAGGATCAGCGTAGGGCACGCGATGCGGGGGAGCACATCGGTCACGTCCGCGTCGTTCACCGCATCGCGGAAGCGCAGCATGTTTTCCGTCGGGCAGGCCCGGCGCATCAGCGCGACCATTTCCTCCGCCATTTGGAGCGGACCTTCGGGCAAGTAGAGCAGCGAGAAGGCCAGCGCGAAGCTGCTTTCCGGCTTGTTCCAGCCGTCTGCGATCAGGCCGCGAATTGTTTCGGTTCCGTGCGAATCTTCGCGCCGCGAGCGGCCTTGGGCGTAGCCGCCATTGATGACGAGCCGGGTGACGCGGTCGGGATACTGCGCGGCAAAGCGGATTGCCGTCAGGCAGCCGCCGCTTTGCGAAAACAGCGCGAAGCGGTCCAGCCCGGCGGCATCGGCGACGGCGCGCAGGTCTTCGGCTTCGCGGCCGAAATCGACATCTTTCAGGCTCAGGTCAGAGCGACCGGTGCCGATTGGATCATAGCGTAGAAGGCGATGCCTGGTCCCCAGTGCGTCGAAAAGCGGGCGGAAGGCGGCGCAGTGCCAGTCGAGTTCCACGTCGGTCTGGCTGTAGCCACAATAGACGACGGGCGGTCCATCGCCGTTCGCGGCCCAGGCCAGCGCCTCTCCCGAGTCGCTGTGCGTGTAGCGCAGGCGGGGCGTCGCCGTCCGGTTCGGGACCAGGGGGGGCGAAGCTGCGCTGGTCCCTGGCGTGACCGGGGCGACCATCTGCAACCCACGTCTGGCGACGGTGCGGATTACGGTCTGCGCCTTGCCGTCGTCGCCAACAGCCTTGCGGGCGGCGGCGATGCGGGCGGAAAAGGCCGACTCCGACACGATGCGGCCTTTCCAGACCGTCTCGATGATCTCGTCGCGCGTCACCACGCGTTCCGCGTTCTCTACCAGCAGGCGGATCAGGTCGAAGACCTGTGGTTCCACCGATACCGCCTGACCCTTGCGGTGCAGCGTCAGGGTCTCAGTGTCGAGGATGCAGTCGGCGAAGGCGTGGCGCATGTCAGCCATCCCCCCCTTGCGCGTTCTCGGAGAGGAAGGCGAGCAGGGTCTCGATGTAGTTCGGCCAGACGGCATTGCCGGGCAGGGGCACGTGGTTGGCGGTGTCCAGCACCACCAGCTGCGAGTCCGGGATGCCGGCGGCCAGCTTGCGCGCCTCGCCCAGCGGGTGCACGGCGTTGTCGCGGCCCTGGATGATCAAGGTCGGGCAGCGCACGCGGGGCAGGAACTCGGCGATGCTGTCGTTGTTCACCTTGTCCCGCATGTCAAGAATCATGGTCTCGGTTATTGCCACCTGCTCGAGCTTCGCCAGTTCGTGCAGCGCGTCCATCGGACCTTCGGGGAAGTAGCTCAGCTGGTAGGCCAGCGCGAGGCCGCTGCCGCGCGTCTTCCAGCCTTCCTCGATGAGGCCGCGGATCGGGTCGGGCGGCGGCGAAGGATCTCGCCGCGCCCGCCCGTCGACATAGCCGCCGACGAGCACCAGCTTGCTGATGCGTTCCGGGCAGAGGGCGGCGAGTCGCACGGCGATCTGCGAGGCGCCGGACTCGGCCATGAAGGCGAAGCGGTCCAGCCCCGCGGCATCCGCCACTGCCAGACAGTCGCCGACGAGGCGCATGAGTTCGAAGGATTCGGCGATCTCCTCGCTCAGCCCGAACCCCGCACCGTCGAAGCGCACCAGCCGGTGACGGGCCGAAACCGTCTCGATCACGGCGCGTTCGAGCGGAAAGGTCCATTGCTGCACGATATTGATGAAGGGCGCGCCGATGCGCAGCACCGGTGGACCCGTTCCGGTGGCGGTCCAGGCCAGGGTATGGCCCTCGCCGTTGCGGGTGTAGCGCACGTGCGGCGCGGCCGTGGTCCGAGGTGGTTGCGCCTGCGGCGCGGGCGGCGTGGCTGGCTCGGCTGCGTCGTGCACCTCCGCCACCATCTGCAGTCCGCGCCGCGCCACGGTGCGGATCACGGCCTGGGTCTTGCCGTCGTCTCCCACCGCCTTGCGCACCGCCGCGATGCGGGCGGAGATGGCGGACTCGGACACGATGCGGCCTTTCCAAACGGTCTCGACGATCTCGTCTCGGGTCACCACGCGTCCTGCGTTTTCGACCAGCAGGCGGAGCAGGTCAAAGACCTGCGGCTCCACGGGCACCGCGCTGCCTGCGCGAGTCAGCGTCAGGGTTTCCGTGTCCAGCAGGCAATCGGCGAAGGCGTGGCGCATCCTAGACCGCGCCCCCTATGTCGTCCTCGGCCAGGAACGCCAGCAGGGTTTCCAGGAACGGCTCGTAGACCGGAGTGCCGGGCAGGGGCATGTGGTTGCCGCTGTCCAGCACCACGAGTTCGGCCTGGGCGATGCCGGCGGCGAGTTTCTGCGCCTCCGACAGAGGGTGTACGGCGTCGTGGCGGGCATGAACGACCAGGGTCGGGCAGCGGACCCGTGATAGGTACTCGGCGATCGACCCGTTGTTCACCCATTCGCGCTTGGCTAGGGCAAACGCCTTGGGCGTCGAGGTCTGCATCATGTCGACCCAGGCCCGGACCGTTTCCAGCGGGCCATCGGGGAAGTAGCTGAGCAGGTATCCCGCGGCCAGGCCACCGCGCGGCGTGTCCCAGCCCTGTTCGATCATCGCGCGGATCGGTTCGGGCCCGTCGAAGCCGCCGCGGCGCAGGCGGCCGTCGACGTAGCCGCCCACGAGCACGAGGCGGCTGACGCGCTCGGGGTTCTGCGCGGCATAGGCGATCGCGCGGTGGGTTCCGCCGGACTCGGCATAGAGAGCGAAGCGGTCCATCCCGGCGGCATCGGCGACGAGGCCGATCTGCTGCGTAAGGCCGTCGAGGTCGATGCGCGCGCCCTCGCGGTCCGAACAGCCCACGCCCACCGCGTCGAAGCGCAGCAGGGTGTTGTGGGCCGAGATCGCGCCGAAGAAGTCCCGCAGCGCGTCGATCTTCAACTCGGCCTCGACGTTGGAGGCGACAACCGGGTTCGACCGGATGACCGGCGGTCCGCTGCCCGACAGCGCATAGGCGATCCGGTGCCCCTCAGGCGTCCGGCAATAGCGGATCCGTTGCAGCGCTGGCTGGGGCGCGACGGGGAGGGCGGCGGGCGGTTCGGACTGTTCCGAGACCGGAACCGTCAGTTGCAGCCCACGGCGCGCCACGGTTCGGATCACGGCCTGGGTCTTGCCGTCACAGCCCACCGCCTTGCGCGCGGCGGCGATGCGGGCAGAGATGGCAGACTCGGACACGATGCGGCCTTTCCAAACGGTCTCGACGATCTCGTCTCGGGTCACCACGCGTCCCGCGTTTTCGACCAGCAGGCGGAGCAGGTCAAAGACCTGTGGCTCCACGGGCACGGGTGTGCCCGCACGTGTGAGCGTCAGCGTTTCGGTGTCCAGCAGGCAATCGGCAAAGGCGTGGCGCATTCTCGATCATGCTCCCGGTTCGGCGTCATCGAGAAAGGCGAGCAAGGCGTCGATGTATCCTGGCCAGACGGCATTGCCGGGCATCGGCACATGGTTGGCGGTTTTCAGGATCACGAGTTCGGCATCCGGAATACCGGCGGCCAGCTTGCGCGCCTCGCTCAGCGGATGCACGGCGTTATCCCGGCCCTGCACGATCAGGGTAGGGCATTTCACTCGCGGCAGGAATTCGGCAACGCTGTCATGGTTCACGGCATCGCGGAGGCTCAGCATCTGGGCTTCGCTTGCGGCCGATTGCTCGGCCAGCACGACCTGCTGGATGTCTTCGATGGGGCCCTCGGGGAAATAGCTGAGCATGAAGGCCAGGGCGAGGCCGCCACCACTGGTTTTCCAGCCCTCTTCGATCAACCCGCGGATCGGATCCGGGGGTGACGGCTGGCCGCGCCGCGCGCGCCCGTCGACATAGCCGCCGACCATCACCAGCTTGTCGACGCGTTCCGGGTAAAGCGCGGCAAGCCGCACCGCGATCAGCGATGCGCCCGATTCAGCCATTAAGGAAAACCGGTCGATCCCGGCGGCGTCGGCCACGGCAATGCAATCGTCGACCATGCGCACGTGATCGATGGGCTCGTCCGTCGCCTCGCTCAATCCGAAGCCGACACCGTCGAGGTGAATCAGCCTGTGACTGGCCGAAAGGATCTCCATCAGGGTCCTTTCCGACGGCAGCATCCATTGATCGGAAACGTTGACCAGAGGTGCGCCGATCCTCAGGATGGGTGTCCCTGTTCCGCACATGGTCCAGGCAAGGATCTGTCCGGCGCCGTTGCGCGTGTACCGGACGCGCGGCGGGTCCTCGGTGCTGCGCTTCGCCGCGCCGTTGTCCTGTTCCGCCTGGCGGTCGCCCGGAGTTGTAGTCTTGAGAACGGGCACCACGCATTGCAGCCCGCGCCGCGCCACGGTGCGGATCACCGCCTGCGTCTTGCCGTCGTCGCCCAGTGCCTTGCGCGCGGCGGCGATGCGGGCGGAGATGGCCGACTCCGACACGACGCGGCCCTTCCAGACATGCTCCACGATTTCGTCACGCGTCACCACGCGGCCCGCGTTTTCCAACAGCAGGCGGATCAGGTCGAAGACCTGCGGCTCAACCGCCACTAGGCTGCCCGACCGCATCAACGTCAGGGTCTCGGTATCCAGCAGGCAATCGGCAAAGGCATGGCGCATGACGGCAAGTAAGCCCGGCGAAAGGGGTTTCCGCAAGCTTCGGATCGTTTCTCAGGGGTTTCCAAGGGAAAACACAGGAAGACCTTCAAGCGCGGCCTTCGCCGTTGCGCGAGGATGGGACATCAGCCAGAGGAGAGACCCGATGTTCACCCCCTTCGACACCGCCCACCTGACCCACACCGCCGACCGCCACGGTGCCGCCGATGCGGCCACGCGCGAGGCAAACCGCCAGCGCCGGGCCGCCCGCCGTGCCGCGTTCCACGCCTTCGTCGCGCAGGTCTTTGCCCAGGCGCCGCGTCACGCGGCCCCTGTCAAGCCCGTTACGACGCGCGTTTGATCCCCATGAAACGCGCCCGCGCCCGCGGGTCGCTGTCGAACAGCGCGGCCAGTTGTTCGGTCATCGCACCAGCCAGCTGTTCCACGTCGGTGATGGTCACGGCGCGGTCGTAATAGCGCGTCACGTCATGGCCGATGCCGATGGCCAGCAGTTCCACCTGCTTCTTGCGCTGCACCATGGCGATCACGTCGCGCAGGTGCTTTTCCAGGTAGTTCGCGGGGTTGACCGACAGGGTCGAGTCGTCCACCGGCGCGCCGTCCGAGATCACCATAAGGATCTTGCGCGCTTCGGGGCGGTGTATCATCCGGCGGTGTGCCCATTCCAGTGCCTCGCCGTCGATGTTTTCCTTCAGCAGGCCTTCCTTCATCATCAGGCCAAGGTTGTCGCGGGTCCGCCGCCAAGGTGAATCGGCCGACTTGTAGACGATGTGGCGCAGGTCGTTCAGGCGACCGGGCTGCTGTTCGCGGCCTGCGTTCAGCCAAGCCTCGCGCGACTGCCCGCCCTTCCAGGCGCGGGTCGTGAAGCCCAGGATCTCGACCTTGACCGAGCAGCGTTCCAGCGTCCGCGCCAACACGTCGGCGCAGATCGCCGCGATCGAGATCGGGCGGCCGCGCATAGAGCCGGAATTGTCCAGCAGCAGCGTCACCACCGTGTCGCGGAACTCGGTATCCTTCTCGACCTTGAAGGAGAGCGGCGTCGTGGGATTCGCCACCACGCGGGCAAGACGCCCGGCATCCAGGATGCCTTCCTCGAGGTCGAACTCCCAGCTGCGGTTCTGCTGCGCCTGGAGCCTGCGTTGCAGCTTGTTGGCGAGGCGCGACACCGCCCCTTTCAGCGGTTCCAGTTGCTGGTCCAGATAGGCGCGCAGGCGTTCCAGTTCGACCGGCTCGGCGAGGTCCTCGGCGGCGATTTCCTCGTCAAAATCGGTGATGTAGACCTTGTAGTCGGGGTCGGCCTCCGAGATTGGCTGCGGGGCGGGGGGCTCGAGCGGGGCCTCGCCCTCGGGCATCTCGACCTCGTCGCCGCTTTCCTGGTCTGCGGAATCCTCCATGCTGACCTGGGCCTGCGAGGGGTCCATCGTCTCGTCCTGGGACTGGTCGGGATTGGCGTCGGCCTCTTCGCCTTCCTCGTCGTCTTGGCCGGTGCTGTCTGGCTGCTGGTCATCCTCGGATTCGCCGCCGTCTTCCTCGGACTCGTCGTCCAGGTCGTCGGGATCGTCGCCCAGCTGATCGCCATAGCCGAGGTCGGTGATGATCTGGCGCGCGAACTTGGCAAAGGCGGTCTGGTCGGACAGCGTCCGGTCGAGATTCTCCAGCGTGCCGCTGGACTGTTCCTCCATGTAGCCGCGCCACAGCTCCATCACGTTGGCGGCATCTGCGGGCAGGTCGCGGCCGGTGGCGAGATGGCGGATCAGGTATCCGGCGGCCACGGGCAGCGGCGCCTGCGCCTTGTCACGGATCTGGCCATAGCCGCGGCGGGCGGCCTCGTGCGCGATCTTGGCGTCGATATTGCCCGAGGTGCCGGGCATGTCCCGGCCACCCATCGCCTCGCAGCGGGCGGTTTCCATCGCCTCGTAGAGTTCGCGCGCCATCTCGCCCTGCGGGGCGTAGCGGGCATGCACGCCGTTGTCGTGATAGCGGCGATAGAGCGCCAGCGCATCCGCCGTGCCGCGCGCCAGCATCACCTCGTCGCGGGTCATGCGGCGGCTGACCTGCGGCAGGCGCATCGAGTCGCCGGACACGCCCGAGGGATCGACCGTGTAGCTGACCGTCAACTCGCGGTCATCGGCCATGACCTTGGTCGCCTCGGCGAGCGCCTTCTTGAACGGGTCGGCCGGATTGTCGGATTGCTGTGCCATGCCACGTGCCTTGCTTGTCTCTTGCGCAAACTAGCCCCGACGCGCGGGATTGACCAGAGCCGCGCGGGGGGCTTGCCGTCCGGGCGATGGTAGAATGCCAGTCCCTGTCAGGGGTGACAGTTTTCCATGTTTTACAGAGGTTTGTCACGGGAAGCTCTGGCAACGATGCCAGTTGCGCGGTTTGCCGCGCGGGCTTGACCCTGAGACACGCGCTTTCATGCAGGTCTCCGATGCCGGGGATCGATCCGTCCGTCGCCGCGAATTTCGATTCCGCCAGTGTCGCGCCCAAAGTCACGCTGGTCTTCGACGGTAATGGCTATCTCTCGGATGGTGGACTCACATACCCGGCGCTGTCGGGCCATGACCAGGCCGGGCGCGACTCATGTCGACGCAATCAATTCCGCCGTCTGCACGCCGAACGGCGCCGCCTGTCACGACGCTCACGGCATTTTCCGGCACTGCCAGGTCCGGCGTGTTGGTCGATGCGGGCGGCGGGGATGACGTGGTCGTCACAGGTGCCGTCCGACTGGATGGCGGCTCGGTTGCCGACGTGCTGGTAGCCGCGGCGCTTGCGGGACACTCTACGGTGATCGATCTCGGTGCCTTAGACGGGATCACCCTGCGCGGCGTCAAGATGCGGGGCTTGTCGGCGGCGGATTTCGCCTGTGCCGCGGCTTAGCCCAACAGCAGCGTCCGGCAGGGGGCAAGCTGGTTGCGGGCCATCGCGCGGGCACGCCGCGCGGTGGCCGGATCGGTGCCCAGGTCAGCCTGTTGCAGCAGGTGGGCGAGTGCGTGTTTCGCCGCGATGCGCAGGTGCAGCAGGTCGGGCGCGTCGACCGCCGGATCGGGCATCGCGGCCTCCAGCAACGTGACGAAGGTGGCGCGCCGCATCTCGGCCTCGGAGCCGTCGCGGCCCATCAGCCATTCGTGTTCCATGACGGCGGACCAGCGCCCGGTGCAGGTGGCAAAACTGGTTGCGCGATCCTGCGGACCCTCGGCGAGGACCCCTGTCGCCAGGCAGGCCATGGCAACGATCGCGGCCAAGAATTTTTTTAGATCGCCCATGAATCCGACTTTAGGCACACAAATGTGCTAAAAATACGGGCGGTATGAAAACTTTTGAGCCGTATTGTCGAAACGGCCACAGCCTGTCACGGCAGCAGGCTCTCGCAGGCCAGCAGGCGTTGCGCCAGCGTCGCGGCGGCTAGCCGCGTGCGGCGGGCGTCGGACCCGTAGCGCGCGATGGACAAAAGCCGCGCGGTTTCCGTCCGCGCCTGCGCTCGGATCGCGCGCAGCGTCACGGCGGCGGGGCTGCTGTCGCTGGGAGAGGGGCCGACGGCCGCAAGCAGGTCGGTAAACCCCTGGTAGGCGGCGCGACTGTCGAGGCGCTGGCCCGGAACGGTCCAGCCCTCGTTGCGAAACGCGGCGAGACGGCCCGCGCAGGTGGCGAAGGCCACCGTCAGATCGTCGGGACGGGACGCCATGCCCGCATGCCCCGTCCGGGGAAGCAGCGCGGCGATCAGGGCTAACGCGAGGATATGTGCGGTCAGGCGTCCCATGCAGACAGGGTGCGCCTGCAAGGTTTACCAAGTCCTGACGGCACCGCGCGCGGCGGTTAAAGCTTTACCGATCTGGTGCGGCGAGGCTCAGCCCAGCGACAGGCTCGCCGCCGATTCCGGCAATTCCTCATCGAAGCAGCGTTGGTAGAATTCGGCCACGGTGGACCGTTCCAGTTCATCGCACTTGTTCAGGAACGACACCCGGAAGGCATAGCCCACGTTGCGGAAGATCTCGGCGTTCTGGGCCCAGGCGATGACCGTCCGGGGCGACATGACCGTCGACAGCTCGCCATTCATGAAGGCGCGGCGGCTGAAATCGGCCACGGTCACCATCTGGCGGATCGTCTTGCGGCCCTTTTCCGTATTGTAGTGGGGCGCCTTGGCCAGGACGATCGCGGTCTCGGCGTCGATCGACAGGTAGTTCAGTGTCGCCACCAGTGACCAGCGGTCCATCTGGCCCTGGTTGATCTGCTGCGTGCCGTGATAAAGGCCCGTCGTGTCGCCGAGGCCCACGGTATTCGCCGTGGCGAAGATGCGGAAATACTTGTGCGGGGTCAGGACGATGTTCTGGTCCAGCAGGGTCAGCTTGCCGTCGGTTTCCAGCACGCGCTGGATCACGAACATCACGTCGGCACGGCCGGCGTCGTATTCGTCGAAGACGATGGCGCAGGGGTTGCGCAGCGCCCAGGGCAGGATCCCTTCCTGGAATTGCGTGACCTGCTTGCCGTCCACCAGCTTGATCGCGTCCTTGCCGATCAGGTCGATCCGGCTGATATGGCTGTCGAGGTTCACCCGCACTGCCGGCCAGTTCAGCCGCGCCGCGACCTGTTCGATATGGGTCGATTTGCCGGTGCCGTGATAGCCTTGGATCATCACGCGACGGTTGTTGCGGAAGCCCGCCAGAATCGCCAGCGTCGTGTCGGGGTCGAACTTGTAGGTCGAATCGAGATCCGGAACCCGGTCCGTGCGGTCTGGAAATCCGTGAACGATCATGTCGCTGTCGATTCCGAAGACCTCGCGCACCGAGATCTCTTCGGTCGGTTTCGCGTTGATATCGATCGTCCCGTCGGCCATGCTGCACCCATCCTCATCCGGTTATCCTGCGCTTGGTGCAACATAACGCGGAGAGGGGCAAGGGGAAGCGCGCCGGGGAAGCCATCCGTGACACCGCAGGACGAGATAGAGTCCCTGATCGCGCGCGTCTCGATGGGGGACCGCAAGGCGTTCCGTGCCCTCTATGCGCGGACCGGGGCGAAACTTTATGGCGTCTGCCTGCGTGTCTTGTCCGACGAGGCCGCCGCCGAGGATGTCTTGCAGGAGGTGTTCCTGCGCATCTGGAACCGCGCCGGCCAGTATCGCGCCAACGGATATTCGCCGATGACCTGGCTCATCACCATCTCGCGCAACGCCGCCATCGACCGCCTGCGCCGGCTGCGCGCGCAGGGCGGGGCGGCGCCGCTGGACGCGGCCGACCTGATCGCCGATCCCGGCCCCGGTCCTGAAGCCCAGGCGGTGGCCAGCGACATGGCGCGGATGCTGGACCTGTGTCTGCGCGAATTGCCGCCCGACCGCGCCGGCATGGTGCGCGGCGCCTACCTTGACGGGCTGAGCTATGCCGAGATCGCCGAGGCGTCGGGAACCCCGCTCAACACCGTGCGGACCTGGCTGCGGCGCAGTCTGATGCAGCTGAGGGAGTGCCTGAGCCGATGACCGATCCGCAAGACACCGATCTGTCCGGCGGCTGGGAGGCGATGGCCGCGGAATATGTCCTGGGCCTGCTGTCCAAGGACGAGGTCCGCGCCTTCGAGCGCCAGATGGCGACCGATCCGGACCTCGAACAGGACGTCGCCGCCTGGACCGAGTATTTCGCCACCATGACCGACGACCTGCCCGAGGTTGCGCCGCCGCCACAGGTGCTGAACCGGATCGAGCAGCGTCTGTTCTCGACGCCGCGACCGTCGATCTGGCGGCAATTGATGCCCTACCTGGGCGGTGCGGTCGCCGCGGCGCTGCTGGCCTGGGTGGTGGTGGGCACCGACCTGCTGGGCCCGACCCGGCCGCATCTCTATGCCGATCTCGTGGCCGACGAGCAGGGCTATCGGCTGCTGGCGCATTGGGCACCCGACAGCCAGACCTTCATGTTGCGGCGCGATGCCGGAGGGGTGCCGCAGGACGCGGCGCTGGAAATCTGGCTGATCGCCGATGCGGGCGCCGCACCCGTCTCGGTCGGGCTGATGACGCCCGACACGCTGACGCAAATCCCGGTGCCCGAGGCCCTGGTGCCGTTGATGACCGACGGTGCGACGGTGGCGATCTCGCTCGAGCCGCCGGGCGGCTCCCCCACCGGCCAGCCCACCGGGCCGGTGCTGGCGCTGGGCACTTTGGCGGTTCGGGGCTGATCGGTCACGACCGCGTGAGCCTTTGAAATGTGGCGAAACTGTCTGAAACGGGGCTGCGTGTCTTCCTGTGACCTTGCCGGGACGGCGAGGGAAACAACATCAGGAGAGACCGACATGAACCGCTTTACTTCCATGACGACCGCCACCCTGCTTGCCCTCGCCGCAGGCACGGCCAGCGCCCAGATGCAGAACCCGATGGTCGGCGGCGCGCCGATGTTCGCCAACAAGACGATCGTCGAGAACGCCGTGAACTCGGCCGATCACAAGACGCTGGTCGCCGCCGTTCAGCAGGCCGGGCTGGTCGACACGCTGAATTCGGCCGGGCCCTTCACCGTCTTCGCGCCGACCGACGCCGCCTTTGGCCGGATCTCCGAATCCAGCCTCAACGCGCTGATGATGGACCAGAACAAGGCGCAGCTGGCCACGATCCTCGCCTGCCACGTGGTCGCGGCCAACGCCATGTCCGACGTCATCGCGGGCATGATTGCCGACTCGGGCGGCACGCATTCCGTGCAGACCGTGGGCGGCTGCACCTTGCAGGCCTCGATGAAGGGCAACGACCTTGTCCTGACCGACGAGAACGGCCGCGAGGCGCGCGTGACCATCGCAGACGTGCGCCAGTCGAACGGCGTGATCCACGTCATCGACCGGGTTCTTCTGCCGTCGCAGTAAGAGCGGCCAGACTGGTGCGCGCAGGATCCCCGAACCAACGCGCGCCCCGCGATTGCGCGGGCCCCTGGCGGCTCGCGCAATCGTGCAGAGCCCGGACTTGGCAGGCTCGTCCTGCCGGATCATGCTGACAATCAAGGAGGACAGACCATGCAAAGACGCAGTTTCCTGGGCATCGCCGCCGCCGCGCTGGGCCTTGCCTCGCAGGGGCGGGCGGCTGGCGGCACGTTCCCGCTGACCCGGACCGAGGCGGAGTGGCGCGCCATGCTGAGCGACGCCGAATACCACGTCATGCGCGACCACGGCACCGAACGCGCTTTTTCCTCGCCGCTGGACAAGAACACGCGCGCGGGCACCTATCACTGCCGCGGCTGCGACCAGGCGCTGTATTCCTCGGCGCACAAATATGACAGCGGCACCGGCTGGCCCAGTTTCTGGCAGCCGATCCGGGCCGACGCCATCGGCACGCAGGCCGACCGCTCTTTCTTCATGACGCGGACCGAATGCCACTGCTCGAATTGCGGCTCGCACCTGGGCCACATCTTTGACGATGGCCCGCAGCCTACCGGCCTGCGGCACTGCCTCAACGGTGTCTCGCTGACTTTCCGCGCGGCCTGACACGGGTGAACGGCACAGACGAAAAAGCGCCCGTGGTCTCCCTCGGGCGCTTTTTCCATGTCTCGCGCGGCCTCACTTGAACGAGCGCGAGTCCTTGATCTGGTCCCAGGCCCAGACGACCTGTTGCAGCTGGTCTTCCTGGCTGCGGTCGCCGCCGTTCATGTCGGGGTGCAGCACCTTGATCAGCGACTTGTAGATCTTGCGCAACTCGGCCTTGGTCAGCGTGTCCTCGGCCTCGAGGATCTCGAGCGCCTTGCGCTCGGTCGGCGGAAGCTTGCGCGTGCCGCCCGCCTTCTTGCCCGGGTTGCGCGTCGCATTGTCGCCCAGCACCTGATGCGGGTCCTCGATGCCCAGCCGCGCCCAGGCTTTGGCCTCGGGGTCGCGCCAGTCCTTCGTGCGCCGCTCCCAGACCTTGTCCGACGAGGTCTGGGCGTTCATCTCTGCCTCGGTCTTGCCCTCGTAGAAGTTCCACTTGGCGTTGTATTCGCGCACGTGGTCCTTGCAGAACCAGAAGAAATCATCCAGCACGTCCGGGGCCTTGGGCGCGCGGAACTTGCCCGGTTCCTCGCAGCCGTCATGGTCGCAGAGGCGGGTCGATGTTTCCTGTTCACCGGACATCCCACGCCGTCCGCGCGGGTTCTTCTTCTTCGACGACCTGACGGACATGTCGAAACCGAAGGGGTCTGGTCTGCTCATGGCTCACCTCTTTTCGACTCGGACGCCAGAGTTTAGACGAAACGCGTCAGACTTACAGGGGGCAGGAGAGCAAAAATGTCGAGAGCGGATCAGATCGAGGCGCGCCTTAGGGCGGCGTTCACCGTGCACGAGTTGAGCGTGCGGGACGACAGCGAGAGCCATCGCGGCCATGCCGGGTATCAGGACGGCGGCGAAAGCCATTTCCACGTGATGCTGCGCAGCCCGGACTTTGCCGGTCAATCGCGCATCGCACGGCACCGTGCTGTGCACCAGGCACTGGGTGCCGACCTGGTGGCGCAGATCCACGCGCTGGCGCTGGACCTGGACACCTGAGCGTCAGTCCTGGCCGGTTGCCTGCCGCGCCCGCGCGCGCAGGATGCCGGGCAGGGGCGTGTTCGTGTCCTGCCCGTCCGGGGTCGTGTCCTCGGCAGTGTCGAGATCGTCGCCCTCATCGGTCCTGGGTGCTGTCAGCATGCGGGGCGGGGTTGGCGCGTCGGCCTGCGCCGCAGTTCCGCGTCGGAACACCAGCAGGTTGCGCCAGACCGTCTGCGTCTGGGTCAGGCCCGAGCGTTCCTCGGATGGCAGCGTGTCGCAGCGCAGGTATTCCCAGCCCTCGGCGGCCAGTGTGTTGATCTGCGCCTCGATCGTGAGGGCAAAGCGGTCCTCGGCGGTCCGGGCGCCCTTGCGCTTGGCGCCGCGGGCCGGTGCGGGGACGACCTTGTATTCATAGGGCATGGGTTGGCTCCTCGCGGCGCGAATGTGCGGAAACGCAGGATACAGCAGGCGTCGGGATGGTCCAGAGTGGCGACGCCCGAAAGGGGACAAGGAAAACGGGGCGGCCCCTGCGGAGCCGCCCCGGTGATTTCTGAACAAACGGATAAAAACCCCCTGTTCAATCTGATTGCTTGTGCCTCGACCAACAAGGAGGCTGCCGCCCAATACAATGACGGTAACAAAATATTAACATTTTTCGTGACGTGGCGGAAGTATGGGAAACCATACGTCGCGAGAATCGCATGAAAGCGCTTTGACGTGGCTAAGTCTGCACGTTTCGGCGGAAAATCGCCTTTGAGCCCGAAGTAAGCCGAAAGTCGTGTTTGCCGTCGTCGATGCTATGTGCCGCCAGACTGGCGAATCACCGGCGGTCGAGCGGGTGGCGTTTACGCGGCTCGGCGCGCTGAGCGACTCGCTGGCGCGCCGGCGTGCCGCGCTTGGCAGCAAGAGCGGCGAGCAGGCCAAGAAGGGCGGCGGCGGCGATGACAATCATGGACAAGCCTTTCGGTTTCCTGATCCTAATGTAATGGCGCCGCGACAGAGTTCAATCCGGCAATACGCGAAGTCCGCGGTCACAGTCCCAGCTTCGAGGCGACCAGGTCATTCACCGCCTTCGGGTTGGCTTTGCCGCCGGTCGCCTTCATCACCTGGCCCACGAACCAGCCCGCGAGTTTCGGGTTGGCCTTGGCCTTTTCGACCTGCGCGGGGTTGGCGGCGATGATCTCGTCCACCGCGGCCTCGATGGCGTCGGTGTCGGTGACCTGCTTCATGCCGCGGTCCTCGACGATTTTCTCGGGGTCGCCGCCCTCGGTATAGACGATCTCGAACAGGTCCTTGGCGATCTTGCCGCTGATGGCGTCAGACTTGATCAGGCGGATGATGCCGGCCAGCTGGTCGGGATCGACCGGGCTGTCGGTGATGTCGCGGTCGTCCTTCTTGAGACGGCCGAAGAGTTCGTTGATGACCCAGTTCGCCGCCAGCTTGCCGTCTCCGGCGCCCGCCGCGACTTTTTCGAAATAGTCGGCGTTGATGACTTCAGCGGTCAGCACGCCCGCGTCATATTCGGACAGGCCGAATTCGGTGACGAAACGGGCCTTCTTCTGGTCCGGCAGTTCCGGCAGCGAGGCCTTGATGTCGTCGACCCAGCCCTGCTCGATCTCCAGCGGCAGGAGGTCGGGGCAGGGGAAGTAGCGGTAGTCGTGCGCCTCTTCCTTGGACCGCATGCTGCGAGTCTCACCCTTGTCGGGGTCATACAGACGGGTTTCCTGATCGACCTTGCCGCCGGCCTCGAGGATTGCGATCTGGCGCCGCGCCTCGTAGTCGATGGCTTGCTGGATGAAGCGCATCGAGTTCATGTTCTTGATCTCGCAGCGCGTGCCGAGATGGCTGAAATCCTGCGTCGCCTGGTATTTCTCGTACTGGCCCGGCAGGCAGACCGAGACGTTGACGTCCGCGCGCAGGTTGCCGTTCTGCATGTTGCCGTCGCAGGTGCCGAGATAGCGCAGGATCTGGCGGAGCTTGGCGATGTAGGCGGCAGCCTCTTCGGGACCGCGGATGTCGGGGCGGCTGACGATCTCCATCAGCGCCACGCCGGTGCGGTTGAGGTCGACGAAGGACATGTTCGGGTCCATGTCGTGAATCGACTTGCCCGCGTCCTGTTCGACGTGGATGCGCTCGATGCGCACGAGGCGGGCGATGCCCGGCTCCATGTCCACCAGGATTTCGCCCTCGCCCACCAGCGGGTGATACAGTTGCGAAATCTGGTAGCCCTGCGGCAGGTCGGGGTAGAAGTAGTTCTTGCGGTCGAAGGCCGAGGTCAGGTTGATCTTAGCCTTCAGGCCCAGCCCGGTGCGCACTGCCTGTTCGATGCAGTATTCGTTGATGACCGGCAACATGCCCGGCATCGCCGCGTCGATGAAAGACACGTTCGAGTTTGGCTCGGCGCCGAATTTCGTGGATGCGCCCGAGAACAGCTTGGCCTGAGAGGCCACCTGCGCGTGCACCTCCATCCCGATCACCAGTTCCCAATCATGCTTTGCGCCCGCGATCACCTTGGGCTTGGGCGTCTCATAGGTCAGGTCCAGCATGGCCGCTCCGCTCTTGTCCGATTGGGCGTCGGTCTACGTCAGGCCCGCGCGCGGGGCAAGAGCGGCGCGGCCTAGGTCCGGAGCAAACCTCCGTCGCCAAAGGTGAGCTGGCCCGAACGGCCCATTTCCGGGGCAAAGCGTTCGGCCAGTGTCGACAGGGCGCGGGCCTTGCCGATCATGACCAGGCTGCCCGGTTCCGGTTCGGCGGTGGTGCTGACGGCGCGGCCGGGGGCGGCGGCGTCGGCCCAGACCCGGGGATGCAGTTCGGCCAGCCGCTCGCCCGCGATCCAGTCGAATTCCGCCGAAAGGCGCATCGCGGGGTCGTCCACCTCGCCGCCGGAGGGCAGGGTCACGCCGGTGAAGGCGGCAAGACGGTTGACCATGTGCTGGTCGCCGAACCGGTCGAGGATGTCGCGCAGCCCCTCGCGGAACAGGCCGGCATCTGCGCGGCGCTGCGCCTGCGGGTCGGTCTCCATCGCGCCCAGCCAGATCCAGGCATAGCCGCCCATGCCCCAGATGTCGCGGGTGCGGTGGGCGGTGCGGCGGGCCTGCGCGTCCAGCCGCTCGAACGTGCCGTAGCGGCGCGGCAGCAGGTCGCGCCCCAGCGCGCGCATGTGGTCGGGACAGCGGGGTTCGAGATCAATCAGGTCCTCGTAATCGTCTTCAACGCGCTGGGCCGGAGCCGGGTCCACATCAAGCACCGCGCAGCGCAACTGCGCCATCAGGGCGCTGTCGGTCTCGAACGGGTCAAAGCGTTCGGCCAGCCTTGCGGCGGCCTGCATGTGCCGCAACCAGCCACCGCGGCGCTGCGGCGACAGGACATCAGGCTGCGACGCGCCGCGCCAGACCCGCGCGGCATCGACATGGGCCGCCCCCACCACATAGCCCAGCGCCGCGCTGTCCGGCAGATCCTCGAGATTGGCCTGGAAGGCGGTCAGCGCGGCGCTGGCCTGGCGCGGTTCGCCCCGCATGATCGCGGCGTGGGCCGCCTGCACCACGTCGGCGCGGGCTCCCTGGGCCAGAAGTTCCGCCTGCGGCATCAGGCCGGTGGTCATGAGGCGCGCGCGGTCTGCGGCCTCGATCTCGGCGGCGAGCGTATCCCAGGCGTCCTGCCGCGCCAGATGGCGTCCGCGGTTGCGCAGGGTCTGGCGCAGGTCATCCTCGTCCGAGGGATCGCGCATCGCGATCTCGACGCGCGGGCGCAGCGGGGGCACGGCCGCCGGCGCGGCGGACTTCCAGACGATCTGGTCGTCCGCGGTCCGGGAAGCGGGGCTTTCAGGCCGCATGATTTGGGTGGCCCCCCGCCGCAGCAGTGGACCGAGTCGGTTTGTGAAGACGCGCATGTGTGGCAGCACTTTCGTCGATTTACGCTCTACACTGACGCCCCTTTCCGGCGAAAACGGGGCCGGAAGGGGAAAGCTTGCCGACCCTTCCGTGCCGGTTTTAGGCAATGATCCGCCGATGGGAACGCTGCGTTCCGCCTGTCGCGACAATCGGGCCGACCCTGGCCATCTTGAAAAATGCTCGAATTTGCGGCAAGCACGGCCCATCATGTTGCGTGCTGCCATTCTTTTCACGCTTCTGGGCACTGCTGCCATCGCCAACCCGACCCCGCTTCCGCAGGGCAACGGGACAACGGCGCCCGCGCTTGCGACAGAGGCTGTTTCGCCGCTTGCGGTCGACCGCTCTTTGCGTCCGGTGGCGCGGCGCGCAGTCGTGCTGCCCGATGCCCGATGGGCGAACAAGGGGGACCGGCGCGGCTGGACCCTTGCCATCGTCCGGGCGCTGCGGGCCCATGCCGCGAGCCTTCCCGACACCGTGCCGCGCGACATCGCCACCTGGTGCCCCGGCTATCCCACCGCCTCGCGCGAGGAACGCGAGGCGTTCTGGGTCGGGCTGGTGTCGTCGCTGGCCTGGCATGAAAGCACCCATCGCCCGGCTGCCGTGGGTGGCGGCGGGCAATGGTACGGCCTGACGCAGATCCTGCCCTCGACCGCGCGGCTCTATCGCTGCAAGGCAAAAAGCGGCGAGGCGCTGAAGGACCCCGAGGACAACCTGTCCTGCGCGTTGCGCATCATGGCGCGCACCGTGCCGCGCGACGGCGTCATCAGCGCCGGCATGCGCGGCGTCGCCGCCGACTGGGGCCCGTTCCATTCCAAGCGCAAGCGCGAGGACATGCGCGCCTGGGTCCGCTCGCAGGAGTATTGCACCGGCATGCCCCCCTCGCTGCGCCCGGTTGCGCGTCCCGCGGGGATCGGCATCGAGGCAAAGACCAGGGACTTGCCGCCATCCAAGATGCCGGTCATGTCCACCCGCAGCGAAGGCTAGGCGTCAGGCCCGCAGCCAGCCCGGCCGCCGGGTCGCATCGACCAGCGATACGGCGGGCGCGCGTGCGCCTCCCAGCGCCAGCGTGGCGCGGCGCAGCATCTCGATCCCGTCCTCGGATTTCGCCGGCAGGGCCGAGGCGCTGATCGGCTCTCCGATGGTGATGCGGTAGGGCTGGCGATCCTTGTTCAGCGTCTCGTGGAACAGCGTGATGTCGCGCAGCGTCGGGTGGACCAGGTCGAACAGGTAGAACAGCACCGAGTTGCGCGCCCGGATGTTCACCGGGATCACCGGCAGGTCGAACTTGCGCGCGATCATCGCGGCAGAGGCCATCCACGGCCGTTCATGCAGCGACAGGCCGCGCCGTTTCGCCAGCCGTCCCGAGGGAAAGATCACGCCCAGTCGACCGGCCTCGACTGCGTTTCGCGTGTAGGCCATGGTCTCGCGCGTCTTGGCGTGGCTGCGCTTTTCCTTGCGCCATTCGACGGGGGCGATCATCGCCTCGAACTGCGGCAGGACGCGCAGGATGTCGTGATTGGCGAAATAGAAGGCATCAGGCCGCAGCGGGCTGATGGCATGGTGCAGCATGATCCCGTCAGCGATGCCCGTGGGGTGGTTCGCCACGATCAGCGCGGCACCCTGCCGCGGCAGGTTCTCCAGCCCGCGGACCTCGACATCGCGGGCCAGCATTTGCCCCAGCCGCTGCATGATCGTGTCGGCGGGCAGCGCTTGCAGGGTCTCGCCAAGGGCTATGGTCCAGTCATAGCCCAGGACCCGGTCCAGCGCGGCGCGGGCCAGGCGGGTTTCAGGACGCGAGGCGAAGAGCCACGGCGCGCGTTCGGCAATCAACGGGTCGATGCGGTCTTTCATGGGTCCACCCTGAACACGCAAGCGTAACGGCGATGTGACGCGCGGGCTCCCTATGAGTATAGTCATTTTGGCTTGGAATTGCATCTGTGGCCCGGCTCGTGTCATCTGAATGCGCGGCGGTTTGCCTGCCGGCCAGGGGCTAGAACCCAGCGAACGGATGCCGTTCCGTATGCACGCCCCGCGCCTCGAGGGCGGTTTGCAGGATGCCCCCGGGAGGCAGCGCATCCTGCGGCAAGGTCAGGCGCCGCCCGTCGCGCAGCACCAGCCGCACCCGGGGTGACAGGTCCAGCCGTGTTTCGAACCGGACGGTCTCGATCCGGTCGAGGGCGACCGTGCCGCGCGCCCGGCCCGAGCCCCAGTCCAGCACCCCGTCGTCCAGCCGCAGCCAGGCCCGCCGCGCGATGACGAAGTCCCAGGCCGCGGGCAGGGTGGTGGCCAGCATCAGCGCCGCGATCCAGGGCGACAGCGCGATCCACAGCCAAAGGCACAGGACCACGCTCCACGTCGCCAGCAGGATCAGCCCCGCCCGCAAGGTTCGCCCGGTGCTTTGGTGGACCAGCGGCGTCACCGCCCGCCGGCCACGTCCATGATTTCCCGGGTCACGTAGGAGGCGCGCCCTGACAGCAGCCAGAGGATCGCCTCGGCGCATTCGTCCGGCGTGCCGGGCCGGCCCATCGGCGGGGTATGGCCGATCTGGGCAAGGCGTTCCGGCTGGCCGCCCTTGGCGTGCAGGTCGGTGGCGATCAGGCCGGGGCGGATGGCGTTGACGCGGATGCCCTCGGGCGCCAGTTCATCCGCCAGACCCAGCGTCATCGTGTCGATCGCGCCCTTGCTGGCGGCGTAGTCGACATACTGGTTGCCGCTGCCCAACCGCGACGCGGCCGAGCTGACATTGACGATATTGCCGCCCTGGCCCCATTTTCGCATCAGCAGAACCGCCTGCCGCGCCACTTCGAGCGCGCCGAAGACATTGACCTCGAAGACCTTGCGCACGCGATCCGGCGTCAGGTCGGCCAGCTTGCTGTCGGCGGGCGACACGACACCCGCGTTGTTCGCAAGGTCGATGGCGCCCGGTTCCAGCGCGGCCACCTGCGCGAACAGCGCCGAGATCGCCTGCATGTCCGAGACGTCGGCCTGCATCACATGCGCCTTCGCGCCCTGAGCGGTCACGGCGGCGGCAACTGCATCGGCCCCCGCCTTGTCACGTCCGTAATGCACCACGATGCGGTCCCATCCGCGCGCGGGGGCGAGGCGCGCGGTCGCGGCCCCGATGCCGGCCGAGGCGCCGGTCACGATCAGAACTCGGCTCATGTCAGGATCCTTGTCACCATTTCGTTCACGTCGCGCGACAGGCCGGGGCGGGCCTTGATCCGCTCCAAAGCCGCGCGCATCTTCGCCTGCCGCCCCTCGTCGTAGCGCCGCCATGTCTGGAAGGCCGAGCACATCCGCGCCGTGGTCTGCGGGTTCTTCTCGTCCAGCCGGATCAGCCAGTCGGCCAGCAGGTCATAGCCCGCGCCGTCCGCACGATGGAACCCCGCGTGGTGTCCGGCAAGACTGCCCATCACCGCACGGAAGCGGTTGGGGTTCGTCCAGTCGAACAGCGGATGCTGCGTCAGCCGGCGCGCGACCTCGACGGTCTCGGACGGGTCCGAGGCCGCGACCTGCAGCGCGAACCACTTGTCCATCACCAGCCGGTCGTCCTTCCATTGCTCGTAGAAGCGGCTGACCGCGGGTTCGGCCCGGCCCGCCCGGATCAGCGCCGTCAGCGCCGAGAGTTGCAGGGTCATGTTGTCGGCGGCGTCATATTGCGCCTGCGCCGCGTCGCCGCCGTCGATCCGCCGCAGCAGCGCCAGGACCGTGCCGCCCAGGGCCCGCTTGCCTGCCTGATCGGCATCGGGGCTGTAGGGCGCGTCGATCCTCATCTGCGCCAGCAGCCCGGGCAGGAACCCGCGCCAGCGCTCCGCCATCGCCTGCCCCAGCGCCTTGGCGGCGGCGTGGATCGCATCCGGATCGGGCGTCACGCCGCGCTCGAACAGTGCCTGCGCCAGCTCTGATTGCGTGGGCAGGTCCAGCATCAGCGCGCGATAGGCCGGATCGAGCGTATCGTCCCGCACGACCCGCTCCAGCGCGTCGATCCAGACGGCATCCGGCGCGCTCGCGTCTGTGACCTGCGCCAGCAGACCGTCGCGGGCGAGGCTGCGCGAAGCCTCCCACCGGTTGAAGGCATCCGTGTCATGCGCCAGCAGGAAGGCGCGCTCCTCGCGGCTGGCCTCGCGCTCTAGCACCACGGGGGCGGAGAAGCCGCGCAGGATCGAGGGGATCGGTTTCGACGACAACCCGTCGAAGCGGAAGCTCTGCGTGGCCTCGGTCATCTCGCAGATCGTGGTCGGCACCACCTCGTCGCCGTTCGGGTTCAGCAGGCCCACGGCGATCGGGATGACAAAGGGCGCCTTGACCGGCTGGCCGGGCGAGGGCGGCGTGTGCTGCGTGAAGGTCAGTGTATAGGTGCCGTCCTGCCAATCCTCCGCGACCGACAGCCGGGGCGTGCCTGCCTGCGCATACCACCGCTTGAACTGCGTCAGGTCGCGGCCCGTCGCATCCTCGAAGACCTTCAGCCAGTCCTCGATGGTCGCGGCATCGCCGTCATGCCGGTCGAAATACAGATCCAGCGCGCGGGCATAGGCATCGTCGCCGACCAGCGTCTTGAGCATGCCGATCACCTCGGCGCCCTTTTCATAGACCGTCGCCGTGTAGAAGTTGTTGATCTCGACAAAGCTCTCGGGGCGGACGGGATGCGCCAGCGGCCCCTGGTCCTCGGGGAACTGCCGCGCGCGCAGGTCGATCACGTCGCCGATCCGCTTCACCTCGGCCCCGCGCATGTCGCTGGTGAACTGCGCGTCGCGGAACACCGTCAGCCCCTCTTTCAGGCACAGCTGGAACCAGTCGCGGCAGGTGATGCGGTTGCCGGTCCAGTTGTGGAAATACTCATGCGCGATGATCGCCTCGATGCGCTCGAAATTGGCATCCGTGCTGGTCTCGGGCGAGGCGAGGACGGCGGCCGAGTTGAAGATGTTCAGCCCCTTGTTCTCCATCGCGCCCATATTGAAATCGTCCACGGCAACGATGTTGAACACGTCCAGATCATATTCCCGGCCGTAAACCTCCTCGTCCCAAGTCATCGACTTCTTCAGCGCCTCCATGCCGAAGGCGCATTTGCCCTCGTCTCCGGGTCGCACCCAGAGGTTCAGTTCCACGGCGCGGCCCGATTTCGTGGCGAACGTGTCGGCGTGGTTGCGCAGATCGCCCGCCACCAGCGCGAACAGGTAGGCCGGTTTCGGCCAGGGATCGTGCCATTCCGCCCAGCCGTCGCCCGCACCTATTGGGTTGCCGTTCGACAGCAGCACCGGCAGGTCCGCCTCGATCCGCACCGTGAAGGTGGCCATCACGTCGGGCCGGTCCGGGTAATAGGTGATCTTGCGGAAGCCCTCGGCCTCGCATTGCGTGCAATACATTCCGCGCGACATGTAAAGCCCTTCCAGCGCGGTGTTGGCCTCGGGCGCGATCTCGACCTCGGCCTCCCAAAGGAACGGCGTGCCCGGCACCGCCACGCGCAGCCCGCCCTCGACCATCTCTGGCTCGACCTTTTCCCCGTCGATCGCCGCCCGGATCAACCGCAACTCTTCGCCATGCAGGAGGAAGTCCTGCGCGGGCGCCTGCGGGTTCGGCGCAAACCGGATGCGCGACAGGATGCGCGTTGCGCGCGGCGCGAGGACGAAGGTCAGGTGCACCTCCTCCACGATCCAGCCGAACGGGGTGTAGTCCTTGAGATAGACCGTTTGGGGGGCGGCGTCTTTCATCGCTGGTCCTTCGGTTGATGGGCACGCGGCGCGCGCTAAAGTGTTAGGCCGCCTTCGGGGCGGGGGCAACTCATCGGGTGAGGGTATGGTGTCGATCCTCTGGTTCAAGCGCGATCTGCGACTGGCGGATCATCCGGCGCTGGCGGCGGCGCAGCGCCACGGCCCGGTGGTCTGCGTCTATATCGTCGAGCCGGACTACTGGCGCCTGCCGGATGTCTCGGGCCGCCAGTATGATTTCCTGCGCGAAAGCCTCGACGACCTGCGCGCGGCCCTGCGGTCGCGCGGCGCCGACCTCGTGCTGCGCGTGGGCGAGGCGGTTGCCTTGCTCGAGGCGTTGCGGCAGGAAACCGGCGCGTCGCGGCTTTTCAGCCTCGAGGAAACTGGTAACGCGTGGACCTATGCCCGCGACCGCGCAGTTGGGGCCTGGGCGCGGGGGCAGGGCGTGCGCTGGGCGGAACTGCCGCAATGCGCTGTCCGCCGGGGCCGGCACGACCGCGACGACTGGTCGAAGCAACGCAACCGCTGGATCGCCGAGCCGCCCTTGCCCGCGCCCAACCGGATCGACGCGCTGGCGTTGCGGTCCGATCCCCTGCCCGATGCCGCCGCGCTGGGCGTCTCCGACACCTGCCCCGAACGGCAGAGGGGCGGGCGAAACCAAGCCCTCAGCCTGCTTGGCGGCTTCCTGACCGAACGCGGCCGCGACTACCGCCGCGCCATGTCCACCCCGCTCGGGGGCGCGACCGCCTGTTCCCGACTCAGCCCGCATCTCGCCCTCGGTTCGCTTTCCGTCCGCGAGGTGGCGCAGGCCACCGCCGCCCGTCAGCGCGAGGTCCGCGGCACGCGCGAGGGCTGGTCCGGCAGCCTGTCCTCCTTCCAGTCCCGCCTCGCCTGGCGCGACCATTTCATGCAGAAGCTCGAGGACGAGCCGCCGATCGAATGGCGCGAGATGCACCCCGCCTATCGCGGTCTCCGCGATGCGCCGGACGACGAGCGCCTCGACGCCTGGGCGCGGGGCGAAACCGGCTTGCCGTTTCTCGACGCGTGCATGCGGTCTCTGCACGCGACGGGTTGGCTGAATTTCCGAATGCGCTCGATGCTGATGGCGGTCGCCTCCTACCATCTCTGGCTACCCTGGCAGGTCACGGGCCGCCACCTGGCTCGCCTGTTTACCGACTACGAGCCGGGCATCCACTGGAGCCAGTGCCAGATGCAATCCGGCACGACCGGCATCAACACGCTGCGCATCTACAACCCGGTGAAACAGGGCCACGACCAGGATCCGACCGGCGCCTTCACCCGCCGCTGGGTGCCAGAGCTTGAAGTCGTGCCGGACGCCCTGTTGCAGGAACCGTGGCGCTGGGACGGGCCCACGCGTTATCCGCGCCCAATCATCGACGTGGCCGACGCGGCAAGACAGGCGCGCGAGGCGATCTGGGCGGTTCGCAAAGGCGAGGATTTCCGCGACCACGCCGCCCGTGTGATCGACCGCCACGCGTCGCGCAAGGATCGCCATTTCGTCAACGACCGTGCGCCGCGCACCGAGAAGCGCAGGCAGGACGCACGACAAGGGAGCTTCGATTTTTGATGCCCAGGGGCGTGAAAAAGATCGACCTGCCGCAGAAGACCTGCGCTACCTGCGGCAAGCCCTTTGTCTGGCGCAAGAAATGGGAAAAGGTCTGGGCCGAGGTCCGCTACTGCTCCGAGCGGTGCAAGGGCGACAGGCCAAAGCGCCGCTGAGCAGTCCCTGCTTCATCTTGCCCGGTAAACTCCGGGGGTGAGGCCCGCAAGGGCCGAGGGGGCAGAGCCCCTTGCGCGGCGGCAAGGCCGCCGCGCGGGTCGGCCCGGGCATGGCCCGGGCCGAAACCCTATTCCGCAGCGCGC
The DNA here is from genome assembly GCF_018224955.1 of Thetidibacter halocola. Classification (GTDB taxonomy): domain Bacteria; phylum Pseudomonadota; class Alphaproteobacteria; order Rhodobacterales; family Rhodobacteraceae; genus Thetidibacter; species Thetidibacter halocola. The sequence continues at coordinate 750,379 of NZ_JAGTUU010000001.1, read as the reverse complement.
AGCGGCAGTTCCGGCTGCAAGGTCTCGGCCTCTTCCAACTCGACCCAGATGATTTCGGGCGCCTTGATCCGCCGCGCCTCGCGCAGCAAGGCCCAATCCCGCGCCAGCCGGCTCGACCGGCCCGCGCCCAGCCGCGCCAGCAGGCGGGCAAGCGCAAACACATAGCGCCAGAACCAGACCCGCAGCGCCAGCATCGAGGGCGTGAAGACCAGCGTCAGCACCGTCGCGATGCCCAGGCCAAAGACCACCGCCGTCGCCAGGTTCTTCCACCACAGCGCCGTCGGGCTGTCGACCGAATAGCCCCCGGCGAAGAAGTCGAGGCTCAGGCCGAACATCATCGGCGCCAGGCCCGCCATGGTGGTGATCGTTGTCAGCAGCACCGGGCGGATCCGGTCCTCGGCGGTGCGCACGATGGCCTCGATCCGGGGCATGTAGCGGCTGTATTCTTGGTATGTGTCTATCAGCACGATGTTGTTGTTCACCACGATCCCGGCCAGCGCAACGATCCCGGTGCCGGTCATGATGATGCTGAAATACTGGTCCATCACCAGCATCCCGATCAGCACGCCCGCGGTGGACAGCACCACCGCCAGCAGCACCAGCGTGGCATTGTAGAAGCTGTTGAACTGCGCCAGCAGGATGATGAACATCAGCCCCAGCGCCCCGGCGAAGGCCGATTGCAGGAAGGCCGCGCTTTCGGCCTGCTCCTCCTGGTCGCCAGTCCACTCCCACTCGATCCCGGGGCCCAGCGGCCCGGTCTGCAACCAGGCGGTCAGCTCTGCGATGCGCTCGTTGGCATTGACTGGCACCAGCGTTGCGCCGGACGCCACGGCCTGCGCGACCGAATCCCGGTCCACGCCGTCCTCCAGCGCAATCAACTCGAACCGCGCGCCCTCGGGGCCGTCGAGCACTGCGCCGCCATGCGGCTCTGCCCCGGGGTCGAGGCTGCGCAGGGTCGCGCGGGTCGCGTTCCCGTCCATCAGCTTGACCAGGCCCGGCGCCACGTCCGCCTTGATGTCGAAATAGCGCTTCTGGTCGATGCGGTTGATTTCGGCCAGCTTGGCCACCGGCTCTCGCGTGATGAAGTTCGCCAGCGGCACAAGACCCTCGTTGGTGCGAACCTTCAGCGTGTCGAGCGTCGACAGGACGCGGTCCTCCTCGGGCAGGCGGACGCGGATCTCGATCTCCTCGTCGGAGCCTGCGGGCGTGTAGGTGTCCAGCAGGATGCCGCGCGTCACCAACTGCACCATCGCCCCCACGGTCACCACGTCGGCGCCGAAACGGCCGGCCTTTTCCACGTCCACGTCGATCTGCCAGTCGATGCCGGGCAGGGGGCGCGTGTCCTCGATCAGGGTCAGGCCCGGCGTCGCATCATACCGTGCCCGCGCCGTGGCGGTCGCCGCCACCAGCGCGTCCCAGTCGTCGCCCTTGAGACGCAGATGTACCGGCTTGCCCGAGGCCGGGCCGCGCGCCTGTGCCAGGATCTCGACCTCGATGCCGGGGATGCGGCCCAGCTTGGCGGTCAGGTCGTCGATGATGAAGTCGCCGTCCAGCTGCGCCAGCGTCACTTCGGTCGGATGTGTCCGGGCATACTCGGCGCGATCCTCCCACGGGATCGTCTCCAGCTGGACCTGGCCAATCGTGTCCTTGGGCGCCTGCGCGCCGCCGGTGTTGTTGTTCAGCCCGCCCTCGCCGGCAAAGGCAAAGGCCGACTGCACGCCGGGCTGCTCCAGCACGATCGCCTCTGCCCGCTTGACCAGCGCATCTTTTTCCTCGAGCGACAGGTTGCCCCGCGCGCGGACATAGACGATGGCCTGCTCGGGCTCGGAATCGACGAAGAACTCCACGCCGTTGTTGTTCTGCGCGTAGTAGCCGAAGGTCATCACGACAAAACCGATCACGGCGGCGGCGCTGACCAGCGGCATGACCGGGTTGGCGGCGATCATGTGGATCACCCAGCCGAAGGGCGTGCGACGATAGCCGGCGTCGATCCGCTTGGGCGCGCGCCGGATCTCTGCGGCATCCAGCACGACCGAGGCCATGGCCGAGAAGGCGAGGAAGACCACGATCCCCGGCAGGTAGGCGAGGAAGCCCTGCGCCGGGTTCGGGAACAGGTAGCTGGGGTTGAGCACCATCATCGCGCCGACGAACAGGCCGAACAGCGACACCGGCACCAGCGCGGCGCGCAGTGCCCAGGGCGTGCCGGCCCGCAAGGCCTCGGCAGCGCGGTGGATCTGGCGCGACCAGCGGCCCGACACGCCGCCCATCACCGGCAGGTAGACCAGGGCGACCACCAGCGAGGCCGACAGCACGAAGATCAGCGTCACCGGCAGCATCCCCATGAACTGCCCCGGCACGCCGGGCCAGAACAGCATGGGCAGGAAGGCGCAAAGCGTTGTCGCGGTGGACGATACGACCGGCCAGAACATCCGCTTGGCCGCCTCGACATACGCATGCATAGGGCCTGAGCCCTCGGCGATGCGCTTGTCGGCGTATTCCACGACGACGATGGCGCCGTCGACCAGCATCCCCACGGCCAGGATCAGGCCGAACATGACGATGTTGGACACCGTCACGCCCATCACCGCCAGCAGCGCAAAGCACAGCAGGAACGAGGTCGGGATGGCGAAACCGACCAGCAGCGCGGGCCGCGCGCCCAGCGCCGCCAGCACCACGATCATCACCAGCGCGATGGCGGTCAGGACCGAGCCCTCGAGCTGGCTGACCATGCTGGCCACCTGCCGGCTCTGGTCGTTCGAGGTGCCCACGTCCATGACCGCGCGCAGGCCTTCGGGCCATGTCCTTTCGGCCTCGTCCACGACGGCCGTGACCGCCGCGACGGTGTCGATGATGTTGAAGCCCTTCCGCTTGACCACCTGAAGCGCAACCGTCGTCTCGCCGTTGAAACGCGCCGTTCCGATGCGGTCCTCGAAGGTCAGGTTGATGGTGGCGAGGTCGCCCAGCGTCACCACGCGATCGCCGTTCACCTTGACCGGCAGGTCATAGACGTCGCGCGCCTCGGTAAAGCTGGACGGGATCTTGACGCTGAACGTGCCCTGCTGGGTCTCGACCTCGCCGGCGGCGATCAGCTGGTTGTTGTTCTGCACCACGCCGATCAACTCGCCTGCCGTCACGTTGTAGCTTTCCAGCTTCAGCGGGTCGATCGTGACCTCGAGCATCTCGTCGCGGTTGCCCGCGATCCCGGCCTCGAGCACGGCGTCGATGGATTCGATCCGTTCCTGGAGGTCCTTGGCGACGCGCGCCATGGTGCGTTCCGGCACCGGGCCCGACAGGTTCACGATGATGATCGGGAACTCGGAAAAGTTGATTTCGTTGATCGAATACTGCTCGGCGCCATCGGGGAATTTCGCCTCGGCATTGTTCATGCCCTCGCGCACCTCGGCCATGGTGGCGGTCTTGTCCCAGCCGAACTCGAATTCCAGCGCCAGGCCGGCATAGCCCTCGGAGGCGGTGCCGGTCATGGTCTTCAGCCCGTCGAGGTCCGACAGCTCGGCCTCCATTGGCTTGACCAGCAGGGTCTCGGAATCGGCTGCGGAAATGCCGGGGAAGGGGACGGAGATGAACAGCGCCGGGATCTCGATATCCGGCTCGCCCTCCTTGGGCAGCGACACGTAGGCATAGCCGCCCACCATCAGAGACAGCGCGATGAAGGCCAGGATCATGCGGGCGCGCGCGGCGGCCCAGTCGACGATGCCGGTCACTGGATCACCTCCTCGAAGCTGGGTTCCACCGGAACCCCGTCGGTGACGTATTCCTGCCCGACGGTGATGACATCCACCATGTCTGGCAGGCCCGATACCCAGACGCCCTCGCGGCTGTCGCGCAGCAGGGTCACGGCCATGAATTGCGCGGTGCCGTCCTCGGCCACGGTCCGCACGCCCAGCGTGCCGTCATCGTCCAGCGTCAGGGACGAGGCGGGCAGCAGGTGGGCGGGGGCGCCCTCGGCCTCGATTGCGATGTCGGCGGTCTGGCCGTCGCGAATCGTGAGGTCGCCATTGGCGACCGTCAGTTCGACGCGGAAGGTGCGCGTGACCGGATCGGCGCTGCGCGACACGAAGCTGACCGTGCCCGCCACGCGGCGGCCGTCGACCAGTTCGGCCCCGGCGCGGGCGCCCGGCTCGACGCGGGCGATCTCGGTCTCGGGAACGAAGGCCACGAGCTTGATCGGGTCCAGCTGGATCACCGTCGCGCAGGCCGACCCCGGCTGCATCAGCGCGCCCAGTTCGGCGGTGTCGGTTTCCAGCAGGCCGGCGAAGGGCGCGGTGATGGTGAGCCGATCTATGTCGTTCTCGACAGAGGCGACGGCGGCCTCGGCCGACTGGATGGCCGAACGCGCGCTTTCTGCGGCGGCCTTGGCTGATTCGACGCCAGCCAGCGCGCCCTCGTAGGCGGATTTCGCCGAGATCGCCGCGGCCTTGACGCCCTCGATCTGGCTCAGCGCCGATTCCAGCGCGGCACGGGCGCCCTCGACGGTGCTCTTGGCCTGCTCGACATCGGCCTCGGCGCCCTTGACGCCCGAAAGCGCGGTCTGCACCTGCGCCTTGGCCGACTCGTATCCGGCCTCGGCCCCGGCAAGCCGGGTTTGCGCCGCGAACCCGTCGCGGGCCAGTTCGCTGGCGGCGGTCAGGTTGATCTCGGCCTCCCTGACGCGCGAGCGCGCCTCGCTGAGGCGGGCCTCGGCCTCCGGCACGCCGGCCTCGGCCTGGCCCAGCGCGGCCTGTGCCGCAGGGATGCGCGCGCGCGCCTCCAAAAGGCCCGCCTGGGCGGCGGGTATGGCTGCCTCGGCCTCGGCGATGCGCGCCTGCGCGGCGGGCACGGCGGCCTCGGCCTCGAGCAGGCGGGCGGCGGCCTCGGGCACGCGGGCGCGCGCCTCGGCCAGGCGCGCCTGCGCCTCCTGCAAGGACACGGCGCGGGTGCCTGGATCGATCTCGCACAGCAATTGCCCGGCTTCGACCAGGACGCCCCGGCGCAGCGGTTCGGAGACGATCTTGCCGCTGGTCTCGGCCCGCACCTCGACCTCGCGCAGCGCCTCGGTCTCGCCGCGCAGGACCACCGCGCTGCCGACTTCCTGCGCGACCGAGCGCGTGGCCATCACGCGAACGGTGCCCTCGGGCAGGCCGTCAGTCTCGGTCTCGGGCGTGGCATCGGCGGTTTCGGCCGGCGCCGCGGCCGGGGTGGCCTCGGACGCGACGGGGGCGCCGCCACGGGCGAACTCCAGAAGGGCGTCGCGCTGCATCACCAGGGCGTAAAGCAGGCCGGCAACGATGATGGCCGTCAGGATGGGGAACAGTCGCATGCGCTTTTTTACCGTCTCGTCTTTCCGCCGCCGCGCGGCGCGTTTTGTCTGTACGGGTCCGCCCGGCGGGGAAACGGGGCATGATGTCTCGCCGCGGCCCAGGCTGAACCGTGCGGTTCAGTTTAGGGCGCGCCCCCGGGGCCTTCAAGATGAACCGCGCGGTTCAGTTGCGTTTCCCGTCGATTTTCGCGCGCGGTGTGGCCTCTGCGGGGCATTTTGGCGTCATTTCGGGCGGCGGAGGGGCGCTGGTGCGGGTCGGTCGCGCCTTGGCAGCGCCGCGGGGGCGCGTTAAGAGAGGCCGCAAGACGGGGGGCGACCCCGAACGGGAGGCACGGGTGAGCAATACCGACAGTTTCATCGACGAGGTGACCGAAGAGGTCCGCCGCGACCGCCTTTTCGGGCTGATGCGGCGCTATGGCTGGATCGGCATCCTGCTGGTGGTGCTGATCGTCGGCGGCACCGCGTGGCGGGAATACAGCCGGGCACAGGCCGAGTCGCGGGCGCAGGCCTTTGGTGACGCGATCATGAGGGCGCTGGACGAGGCCGAGCCGCAGGCGCGTATCGCGGCGCTGGGCGCCGTCGCGGCGCCGGGGCCCGAGGGTGAGGCGATCCTCAACCTGCTGATCGCCTCGGAACAGGGCAGCGCGGGCGAAGGCGCTGCGGCGGCCGAGCGGCTGGGCGCTGTGTCCGGCAACACCGAGGTGCCGGCGATCTATCGCCAGATCGCCCAGTTCAAGGCGCTGGCGCGTGCCGATTCCGGGATGGACGCCACCGCGCGCCGTGCCGGGTTCGAGGCGCTGGCCGTGCCCGGTGAACCGCTGAACCTGCTGGCGCAGGAACAGCTTGCGCTGCTCGACATCGAGGCCGGCGATACCGCCGCCGCGACCGAGCGGCTGCGCGCCATCGCGGCGGATTCGGCGGCGACGACGGGCTTGCGCCGTCGCGCGCAACAGGTGATTGTGGCCTTGGGCGGAACGCTGGACGAAGGCTGATCGCACCGGAACGGGAAGGGGCAGATATGGCAGGCAGCAGGGCAACCGGTCTGGGAATCGTGGCATTGGCGGTGCTGGTCGCAGGCTGCACCGAGCGCGAGGCCATCCTGCCGGGCGAACGGCTGGGCATCCGCGAGGTGCTTCAGACCCGGGCCTCGGCGGATGACGTCACGGTGTCGAACGCGGCGCGGGGCATCGCGTTGCCCGCGCAAAGCGCCAATGCCGACTGGGCGCAAAGCCCTGTCTCGCCCTTTGCCCGCGTGACCCATGCCCGCCTGTCCCCGGCACCGCAGCCGGCCTGGTCGGTATCGATCGGGGCGGGCGACACGCGTCGCCAGCGACTGAACGCCGATCCGGTGGTCGCCGACGGGCGCATCTTTACCATGGACAGCGCCAACGTGGTGCGTGCCACCTCGACCGGCGGCGCGCCGTTGTGGTCCCACGACCTGACGCCGCTGCGCGAGGGGTCGGAGCAGGCACAGGGTGGCGGCTTTGCGGTTGCGGGCGGGCGGGTGTTCGTCGCGTCGGGCTTTGGCACGCTGACGGCACTCGACGTCTCGAACGGGGCCGAGCTCTGGACGCAGCGTCTTTCCGCTACCGCGACCGGCGCCCCCAGCGTGGCGAACGGCGTGGTCTATGTCACCGGCGGGGATCGCAGCGGCTGGGCGGTCGAGGCCGAGGACGGGCGGGTGCGCTGGCAGGTGGACGGCGTCGAGGACGTGTCCAATGTCGCGGGTGCCCCTGCGCCGGCGGTGGGCGACAAGGCGGTGATCTTTGCCTATGGCTCGGGCAGCGTGCAGGCGGCCTTCCGAGAGGGTGGGCTGCGGCTGTGGAACGCCGACCTGCTGGGCCGCCGCAACGGGTCGGCCCGGGCGAATATCAACGACATCACCGGCGATCCGCTGATCGATGGAGACCGGGTCTATGTCGGCACACATTCGGGCCGGGTGGCCGCCCTGTCGGTCTTTGACGGCGAGCGGATCTGGACCGCGCGCGACGGTGCGCTGGGTCCGATCTGGCCGGTGGGCGGATCCGTCTTCTTTGTCTCTGACCTCAACCAGCTGGTGCGGCTGGACGCCGACAGTGGTGAACGGATCTGGGCAGTGGACCTGCCCGGCTACCTGCCCAGCCGCAACCCGAACCGGCGGCGTGACGAGGCCTATGCCAACATGGGCCCGGTCCTGGCGGGCGGACGGCTGGTGGTTGCCAGTTCAGATGGCGCGCTGCGCTTCTTCTCGCCCGAGGATGGCAGCCTCACGGCCGAGGTCGCGGTGCCCGGCGGCGCGACGACCCGGCCGGTGGTGGCCGGCGGCGTGCTCTATGTCGTGTCGACCAAGGGCGTGCTCCACGCCTTCCGCTGAGGGATGGGGGCTTTGCCCTCGTCGCCCGCTGCGCGACGCGCCCTGAGCCTATCGGGCAAGATGAAGCGGCAGGCGGTGCGCGTCGTCAGACCGGGAGGGCCGCGATCGCGACGCGGCGGCCTTCGCTGAGCAGGACATTGTAGGTGCGGCAGGCGGCGGGGGAGTTCATCACCTCGACGCCAAGACCCGCGGCCTCAAGCCGGGCGCGCAGCGCAGCGGGAAGGTGGGCGATCTCGGCCCCCATGCCGACGAAGAGCACATCGACAGTGCCAGCAAGCTCCAGCAAGGCCGGCTCATCCGGCAGGCCGCCCCAGGGCCGGGGCGTGCCGCCTGCCATCAGCATCGGGCCCTCATGCACAGCGCCCGCGACGCGGAAGAAGCCGGGGCCATAGCCGTCGACGGGCATGGCGTCGGTGAACTGGATCTCGTTGATGCGCATGGGTGGGCTCCCTTCTCCAGGTGGCAGTGTTCAGTGCCAGAACGGCAGGCCCGACAGGGCCGAGGCCGTGATGATGACATAGGCTGCGATGCGGTAGGCGCGCTCGCGCTCGGGGCGGAAGATCGCCGCACCGACCACGTTGCCCAGCACCACCGGCGCCATCAGGGTGACGCCAAGCAGCACCATGTCAAGGTTCAGGCTGCCACGCACTCCCAGCATGGACAGGAAGACCAGGTCGAACAGGAACAGGAACATCATCGTGTTGGCGCGGATCGCGGCGGCGGGCAAGGGGCTGGCCATGTAGAACAGGATGACCGGCGGGCCGGGGATGCCCGCCACGCCGCCGAGGATGCCCGAAACGCCGCCGATCCCGTAGACCATGGGCGGGCGCAGCCGCCCGCGGTAGCGCAGCCCGAGCACCAGGCAAGTCACCAGCGTCAGTGCGATGACCGAGACGATGATGCGGAATTGCGTCGGGTCCAGCAGCGCCAGAAGCATCAGGCCGAAGGGCAGGGCCAGCGTCATCCCCAGCATCAGCCGGGCGATGTCGGCGGGCTGGCCGTCGCGCCAGGCCCGCGGCAGGTTGGGCACGGGGCCCGCCGCGTCCATCACGACCAGCGCTACAAGCGCGGCCAGCGGGCTGAGGACCTGTCCCGCGACGGGCAGGAAGACCATCGCCGTGCCGAAGCCCGCGAAGCCGCGCACCGTTCCCGCGACGAGGGCGGCCAGCGCGACCCATGCCAGCCCGGGCGTCGAGAACGCCTGGGCCAGCGCGTCAGGCATCCACGTCGCCGAACTGGTTCCCGGTGGTGTCGGTGGGCTTGGTCCAGTCGCGCTTGACGCCCAGCCACAGCAGGAAGGCCGAGGCGACGAAGACCGACGAATAGGTGCCGACGATGATGCCCCAGGTCATGGCGAAGACGAAGCCGCGGATCACGTCGCCGCCCAGAACAAGCAGCGCAATCAGCGCCAGCAGCGTCGTGCCCGAGGTCATGAAGGTCCGGCTGAGCGTCTCGTTGATCGAGAGGTTCAGCACCTCCTTCAGGTCGCGCGACTTGTACTTGATCAGGTTCTCGCGCACCCGGTCGAAGATCACTACCGTGTCGTTCAGCGAGTAGCCGACGATGGTCAGCAGCGCCGCGATGATCGACAGGTCGAAGCGGATTCCGAACTCGGAAAAGATGCCGATGGTCAGGATGACGTCATGCACCAGCGCCAGCACCGCGCCCGCCGCGAATTGCCATTCGAAGCGCAGCCAGATGTAGACAAGGACCGCGAAGATCGCCAGCGACACGGCGATGGCGGCGGTCCAGATCAGCTCTCCGGACACTTTGGGACCAACCGACTCGACCGAGACGAACTTGATGTCGGGCACGATCGCCACCAGCGCGGCCTCGGCTTGGGTTATGACCTCGCCCGAGACGGCCTCCTGCCCTTCCTGGGCCTGAATGCGGACCATGGCGACGTTCTGATCGGGGCCGAAGTTCGGGTCGAAGACCTCGGAGATCACAACGTCGCCCAGATCCAGCGCGCCCAGCGCGGCGCGGTAGGCGCCGACGTCGACGGGTTGCGCGCTTTCGGTGCGGATGGTCGTGCCGCCCTGGAAGTCGATGCCGTAGTTCAGCCCGCGGACCATGAACGATCCGAAGGCGAGCACCATCAGGAAGACCGAGATGCCCAGCCACAGGGTCGGGCGCGAGAAGAAGTCGAAATTCGTGTCGTCCTTGACCAGCTTCAGGCGCATCTCAGACCTCCAGAGTCTTGGGGCGGCGGCGTTCGAACCAGATTACGATCAGCAGCCGCGTGACGAAGATCGCCGTGAAGACGGATGTCATGATCCCAAGGCCCAGAGTGATCGCGAAGCCGCGCACCGGACCCGATCCCATGACGTACAGGATCACCGCCGTGATGAAGGTGGTGATGTTGGCGTCGATGATGGCCGAAAGCGCCTTTTCATAGCCAAGTTCGATGGCACGGGCCGGGCCGCGCGCGGTTTTCAGTTCCTCGCGGATACGCTCGAAGATCAGCACGTTGGCGTCCACCGCCATGCCGACGGTCAGCACGATCCCGGCGATACCGGGCAATGTCAGCGTGGCGCCGATCAGGCTCAGCGCACCGAACAGCAGCGCGATGTTCAGGATCAGCGCGATGTTGGCGAAGAGCCCGAACAGGCCATAGGCGGCGCCCATGAACAGCAGCACGGCGGTGAAGGCGACAGTGGTTGCGATCTTGCCGGCATCGATGCTGTCCTGGCCCAGTTCCGGGCCGATGGTGCGTTCCTCGAGGAACTCCATGCCCGCGGGCAGGGCGCCGGCGCGCAGCAGGACGGCGAGTTGCGTCGATTCCTCGACGGTGAAGTTGCCGGTGATGATGCCCGATCCGCCGGGGATGTGGCTCTGGATCACGGGGGCAGAGATCACCTCGTTGTCGAGCACGATGGCGAAGGGGTTGCCGATATTGGCCGCCGTGTAGTCGCCGAACTTGCGCGCGCCCGCCGGGTTGAAGCGGAAGTTGACCGCCGGCCGCCCGTTCTGGTCAAAGGAGGGCTGCGCGTCGACCAGCTCCTCGCCTGTGACGACGGCGGCGGTCTCGAGAATGTAGAACGCGCCTTCCTCGTCCAGCGAGGGCAGCAACTCGTTGCCGACGCCGGGCACGTCGCCCGCATTTGTGGTGCGACCGACCACCGGCTGAAAGGTCAGCTGCGCGGTGGTGCCGATGATGTCCTTGAGTTCCTGCGCGCTGCCGACGCCCGGCACCTGGATCAGGATGCGGTCGGCGCCCTGGCGCTGGATCGTCGGTTCGCGGGTGCCGACCTCGTCGATGCGGCGGCGGATGATCTCCAGCGACTGCTGCATCGTGCGTTCGTCGGTGGCCTGGCGTTCGGCCTCGGACAGGGTCACGACGATGTCGGACCCGTCGGCGCTGATGTCCAGATCGGTAGAGCCGGCCCCGGTCAGCGACACGACCGGCGTCGCCAGGCGGCGCACGGCCTCCAGCGCCTGCGGCATGCCCGCCTGTTCCGAGATGCGCACGCGCAATTCGCCGGTGTCGGACGGTTGCAGGCGGATGGTGCCCACCGCGGCGCGCTCGGCCCGCAGCACGTCGCGCACGTCCGGCCACAGCGCCTCGATCCGCGCCTCGTAGACCTCCTGCACCTGCACTTCGGCCAGCAGGTGAGCCCCGCCGCGCAGGTCGAGGCCAAGATTCACCAGCCCCGAGGGCAGGAAGGACGGCCAGGCACCGACCGCCTCGCGGTTCTCGGCGGTGTCGAGCCCCATCTCGATCGCGGCTGCCGCATCATTGTGCTGCTCGACGCGGCTGTAGAACAGGTTCGGCATCGCCAGCGCAACGCCCACCGCGAGGGTGAGCCAGATGCCGACGCGCTTCCACGGATCGATCTGGAGCATGTCGGATCAGCCTTCGGCGGGTTCGGTCTTGGACAGGACCTGCGCGATGGTGGACTTGACCACGCGAACCCGGACGTTCTCGGACAGTTCGACCTCGATCTCGTTGCCTTCCTTGACCTTCGAGACCTTGCCGATCAGCCCGCCCTGGGTCACGACTTGGTCTCCCCGGCGCAGCCCCTCGACCATCTTCTGGTGTTCCTTCATCTTCTTCTGCTGCGGACGGATCAGCAGGAAATACATGATCGCGAAGATCAGGATCAGCGGGACGAACTGTGCGATGGCGTTGCCTTCCATGCGGGGCGCTCCTTGTCAGAATGGCTGCGAGGCGGCTCTACCCCGCCCGCGAATTGCGCGGAACCTATGCGCGGGGCAGGGCGGATGCAAGGTGAAGCGGGCGGGTTTCGGGCGACCCGGGCGGTCTGATGCCCGTGCCGTGGGCGCCGCTCCGGCTAGACGGGTGCGCGGCGCACGCATAGGCTGCGCCGAGGTAAAGAGTGAGGCCGGGTATGGATCAGACCGTTCTGCCGTTGACACTTGAGATCTCCCGGGACGTTGCGGGGCTTGCCGGCCTCGCGCTGGCGGCTGCACTGGTGCTGCTGTTGCTCTGGTCGGTGGGGTCATCGTCGGAGGCGGGGGCGGGCGCGCTGCAACGCCGCATCGGCCTGGCGGGCCTGCCGCCCGCGCTGTTCTGGTTTGCCGCCGCGTTGTGGGCCGGTCTGGCCGGTGTCCTGTCGGTCGGGCTGTTCGCGCTGGTCCTCGACGTGCTTCTCCATCCGGTGCCGGTGCCGGGGGCGGAGACGCGGGGCGAGGCGACGTGGAACTTCCGCTTCCTGCTGGCGCAGATGGTGGCGCTGACCACGGTGCTGGGTGCGGTGGTGGCACTGCCCATCACGCTGAATAACCTGCGCCTGACCCGCGAGGCGACCGAGACGGCGCGCGACTCGCTTTTCAACGACAAGATCGCCGAGGCGGCGCGGGACCTCCATGCGCAGCGCCGGGTCACGCGGCGCTACGCGGACGGACGGCTTGTAGACGAGTGGGAGGATGACGTTACCCGCCGCAACGCGGCGATCGACCGGCTGCATGGGCTGGTGCAGGAACAACCCTCTGAGGCCGGGCGCGTGTCGCGCCTGCTGAGCGTCTATGTCCGCGAGTTGAGCCGGGAGTTTCCTGCGAAAGCCGCCCCGCAGACCGATGACACTGGAAAGATCAAGGCCTGGGTGAGCGGCCTGTCGCCGGTGCGCTCGGACATGGAAAATGCGGTGCAGGTGCTTGGACGACTGTCCGCCGTGGATGGCGTGTTGGACGGCGACCTGACCATCGACCTGCGGAATTGCAATCTTCAAGGTTTCGACCTAGCCGATCTTGTTTTTCCTTCGCAAACAAAGCTTAGCGGTGCGTCATGTCAGGGTGCCAAATTTTCCGGGGCTCACTTTGAGAGTATTTTTATTCGGCGTGCTAACTTTGATGGTGCTTCTTTTGTTGGCGCGAAAATGCAGGGAGCGAGAATCAATAGTTCGAGTTTCAAGGGCGCCAATCTCGCCAAGGCTGATTTTCGGAGTTCTAGATTTACGCGTGTTTACCTCGATGGGGCGGGCTGCATATTCACAAATTTCGATGGATCATACTTTGTCAAAGTCAGTCTTCGCGGCGAAAATTTCGCCTTTGCTTCACTGCAAGGATCAGCGTTTCAGCACGTGCTCGGAAATTTCCCAATAGCTGAAGAAAAATGGTCAGAGATTTTTTCTGATGCTCAACCATCGACGCTGAAAGCAGAGCGTCCTCAACATTGGTTTGATAGTCCTTTGGGCGACCTAGGATTTGAAACCGGCTGGCGCGCCTGGCAGCGCGCCATCGGTTTCGACCCCGGCACTCCCGAGTGATCCCGCGCATGGACGGTGCCGCCACGCGGACCTACCTTCGAAAGCGAACCGCTATCCGGACCAAGCCCATGCGCCTTGCCCTTGCCCTGATCCTGCTCACCTGCCTGCCCGCCTTCGCACAAGACGCCGTGGGGCGGGTCAATCTCGGGGGGTATCACTCCCGGTCGATGTGTTCGGGCACGTTGATCCGGCCCGACCTCGTGCTGACCGCCGCCCATTGCGTCGCCAATGCCGAGGATGGCTACGCCCATCCGATCAAGGACATGGTCTTTGTCGCCGGCTGGAATGGCGAGGGACACGCGGGCGCCGCGCGGGCGGCCTCGGTCGAGGTGCATCCGCTGGCCTTCGCGCAGGGACGGCTGGACATCGCCCATGACATGGCGCTGATCGTCCTGCAGGAGTCGCTGGACGTGCCGGGCCTGCCCATTGGCAGTGCCGCCCCTCAGGGCCCGTTCACCATCATGGGCTATCGCGGGTCACGCTCGCACCGGTTGTCGGTCGATACCGGCTGCGTGGGCAACAGCCTGGGCCCGCTTCTGCGCGTCGCCTGCGCGGTCGAACAGGGGCTTTCCGGCGGGCCCGTCGTCTATGGCGAGGGCGATGCGCAGCGCGTCGTCGCGGTCGTGGTGGGGCGTCTTCCCGGCGCCGGGCTGGCCGTGCCGGTGGACAGCTGGCTGCGTCGGGCCATCGCGCAAAGCCGCTGACCGCCGGCACTACACTCGCCCGGCAAGTTGGGGCATAACGCCCCCGACTCGCATGCCTTCAGGAGAGCAAGATGCACGACATCCGCGCCATCCGCGAAAACCCGGCCGCCTTCGACGCGAACCTCGCCCGGCGCGGGGCCGACCCGGTGTCGTCGTCCATCCTGTCGCTCGACGAACAGCGCCGCGCCGCCATCCACGCTGCCGAGACCGCCCAGGCCGAGCAGAACAAGGCGTCGAAAGAGGTCGGAAAGGCCAAGGCCAGCGGTGACGAGACCGAGTTCGAGCGCCTGCGCGCCCTTGTGGCCGAGAAGAAGGCCGAGGTCGCCGAGATGCAGGCCCGCGCCAAGGATCTCGACGCGCAGCTGGCTGGAATCCTGATGACCCTGCCCAACCTGCTGCACGGTGACGTGCCGAACGGGGCGGATGAAACCGACAACGTGGAAATCCGCCGCTGGGGCACGCCCCGCGGCTTCGATTTCCAGCCGAAGGAGCATTTCGAGATTGACGGCGTGAAGCCCGGCATGGATTTCGAGACGGCGGCGAAACTGTCGGGGTCGCGCTTTGTCGTGCTGTCCTCGGGCATCGCCCGCCTCCACCGCGCGCTGGCGCAGTTCATGCTGGATACGCACATCACCGATCACGGCCTGGCCGAGACCTGGACACCCGTTCTGGTGCGCGAGGACATGATGCTGGGCACCGGGCAACTGCCCAAGTTCGGTGAGGACAGCTACCAGACCACGAACGGCTGGTGGCTGGTGCCCACCGCTGAGGTGACGCTGACCAATATCGTCAACGGGCTGACGGTCGACGAGGACTATCTGCCCCGCCGTTACGTGGCCCACACACAGTGTTTCCGGTCCGAAGCCGGCTCGGCCGGCAAGGACACCGCCGGCATGCTGCGCCAGCACCAGTTCGAGAAGGTCGAGATGGTCTCGGTCACGCATCCCGACCGCTCGATGGAAGAACACGAGCGCATGACCCGCTGCGCCGAGGCGATCCTTGAAAAGCTGGGCCTGCCCTATCGCACGGTGGTCCTGTGTTCCGGCGATATCGGTTTCGGCGCGATCAAGACGCATGACATCGAGGTCTGGCTGCCGGGCCAGGACACCTATCGCGAGATCAGCTCGGTCTCGGTCTGCGGTGATTTCCAGGCGCGGCGCATGAACGCGCGCTTCAGGCCCGCAGGCGGCGGCAAGCCGGAGTTCGTCCACACTCTGAACGGCTCGGGCCTCGCCGTGGGGCGCTGCTTGATCGCGGTGCTGGAGAACGGCCAGCAGGCGGACGGCTCGGTCGACCTGCCGCAGGCGCTGCACCCCTGGCTCGGCAGTAAGACGCGGCTGCTGGCGGATGGCACGCTGGCATGACGCGCGCCTGGGCCATCCTCGTCCTGCTGGCGGCGATCGCCTTTGCCGCCTCGCCGGTGCTGGTGCCCGGCTTCGACGGGTTCGAGGCCGGCCAGTTCCCGGTGCCGCAGCAAAGCCCGGCTGTGCAGCCCGCCGGCTACGCCTTCGCCATCTGGGGGCTGATCTATGCCTGGCTGCTGGTCGGCGCGGGCTTCGGCGCGGCACGGCGACTGAGCGATCCCGACTGGGCGCCGATGCGTCCGCCACTCTTCGCCTCGCTCGCCATCGGTGCTTTCTGGCTGCCGGTCGCCCGGGTCTCGCCGCTGGCGGCCACGGTGATGATCTGGGTCATGCTCGCCACCGCGCTGCTGGCGCTGTTTCGGGTGGGTGACACCGACCGCTGGCTGCAACAGACGCCCGTGGCGATCTATGCCGGCTGGCTCACCGCCGCGTCCTGCGTGGCGCTGGGGCTGATGCTGGCGGGATATGGCTGGCTGCCGGATACGCCCGCTGCGCTGGTCGCGCTGGCCATCGCCCTGACAATCGCGCTGGCATCGCAGTATTTCCTGCACCGCGCACCGGAATACGGCATCACCGTGATCTGGGCGCTGGTGGCGGTCATCGTGGCCAATTCACAGCCCTTCAATGCCGCCGTCTCCGGCCTTGCCCTGATCGGCATCATTGCCATTCTCGGCCTGCGCGGCACCGATACCGAGTAGGCGTTTCTTCTCGCCCGAACTGTCCCGCGCGCGGGTGGGGGAGGGCAGCGCCCTCCCCAAGGGGGGTCCGGGGGCCAGCCCCCGGCGGGGGGATGTGGCCCGCCAGGGCCTCCGATGGATCAGCGCTCGCCGCCCTTCTTGCCCTGAAGGCTCCCGAGGTGCTTCTTCAGCGCGCCCGCGTTCTTCTGGCGACGCCCCTTGAAGGGGTTGCGGTCGCTCTGGCCACGCATGTGCAGCCGGATCGGGGTGCCGGGCATGTCGAATGCCTCGCGCAGACCGTTCACCAGGTAGCGCGAATAGCTTTCCGGCAGCTTGTCGGGATGGCTGCACATCACCACGAAACCCGGCGGCCGCGTCTTGGCCTGCGTCATGTAGCGCAGCTTGATCCGCTTGCCCTGCGGCGCCGGCGGCGGGTGATGCGCCACCATCTGGCTCAGCCAGCGGTTCAACTGGGCGGTCGGCACCCGGCGGTTCCAGACCGCGTGGGCCTGGAGCACTGCCTCCTGCAACTTGTCCAGCCCGCGCCCGGTCCGCGCCGAGACCGTGACCAGTGGCGCTCCCCGCAGTTGCGGCAGGACGTGCTCGAACTGCTCGCGCAGCCAGCGCAGCTTTTCCTGCTTCTGGTCCTCGATGTCCCACTTGTTCACGGCCACGACCACCGCGCGCCCCTCGCGTTCGGCGAGGTCGGCGATCTTCAGGTCCTGCGTCTCGAAGGGGATGGCCGCGTCGAGCAGAACGACCACCACCTCGGCGAACTTGACCGCGCGGATGCCGTCCGAGACAGACAGCTTTTCCAGCTTTTCCTGCACCTTGGCACGCTTGCGCATACCCGCCGTGTCGAACACCCGCACCGGCACGCCGCCCCAGTCCATCGTGACCGAGATCGCGTCGCGTGTGATCCCCGCCTCGGGCCCGGTCAGCAGCCGCTCCTCGCCCAGAAGCGCGTTGATCAGCGTCGACTTGCCCGCGTTGGGCCGGCCCACCACGGCGATCTGCAAGGGCTTTTCCCGGGTCGGCACCGGCACCTGCGTCTCGCCCGCCTCGGCCTCTTCCTCGGTCAGCGAGACCTCGACGGCGGGCGCCTCCTCGGCGGCGCGCTCTTCGTATTCGTCCGACAGCGGCAGCAGGACCGAATACAGCTCGTTCATGCCCTCGCCATGCTCGGCCGACAGCCGGATCGGCTCGCCAAGGCCCAGCTCGTAGGCCTCCAGCACGCCCGCGTCCGCCGCGTTGCCCTCAGCCTTGTTTGCGGCGAGGATGACGTGCTTGGCCCGCTTGCGAAGGATCTCGGCAAAGACCCGGTCGTCGGGCAGCAGGCCGGTGCGTGCATCCACGAGGAACAGGCAGATATCGGCCATGTCCACCGCGCGCTCGGTCAGCCGCCGCATCCGCGCAGGCAGCGAGTCGTCGGTCTCGTTCTCCAGTCCTGCCGTGTCGATCACGGTAAAGCGGATGTCGCCCAGCCGCGCCTCGCCCTCGCGCAGGTCGCGCGTCACGCCCGGCTGGTCGTCGACCAGCGCCAGGCGGCGCCCCACGAGACGGTTGAACAGGGTCGACTTGCCCACGTTGGGCCGGCCGACGATGGCGAGAGAGAAGGACATCGAACGCTCCACAAGATCAAGCGCGGCGCATAGCGCATTTGCCGCGCCGCCGAAAGCCCGTTTGCGGGTTTCGTCCCGCAGCAGGCCGCGCTAATCCTGCGGCCATGGATTTGCAAGTGTCCGATCTGATGGTGGCGCGCGGCGGCGTGCCGGTGCTTGACGGGGTGGATTTCACCCTGTCGCCCGGCCGTGCGCTGGTTCTGCGCGGCCCGAACGGGTCGGGCAAGACCACGCTCCTGCGCACCGTGGCCGGGCTGCAGCCACCGCTCGAGGGCCGCATCGAAGGCGCCGGAGATCGCATCGCCTACGCCGCCCACGCGGACGGGCTCAAGACGCAACTCACGGTGCGCGAGAACCTGACCTTCTGGGCCCGTGTCTTTGCCCATGACGGGGTCGAGGCCGCGCTCGACGCCTTCGACCTGCGCGGGCTCGAGGATCGGCCCGCCGGCACGCTTTCGGCCGGGCAGAAACGCCGGCTGGGCCTTGCCCGGCTCATGGTCACCGGGCGGCCGGTCTGGGTTCTGGACGAACCGACGGTCTCGCTCGACGTGGCCTCCGTCGCGCTCTTCGCCGAAGCGGTGCGCCGCCACCTGGCACAGGGCGGATCGGCGCTGATGGCGACGCATATCGACTTGGGCCTGGCCGAAGCCGACGCGCTCGACGTCACGCCTTTCCGCGCGACCCCTCGCGTCGCCGCACATGACGAGGCCTTCCTGTGATCGCGCTGCTGCTGCGCGACCTGCGGCTTGCGGTGCGGGCGGGCGGGGGTTTTGGCCTTGGCCTCGCCTTCTTCCTGATCGTGGTCGTCCTGGTGCCCTTCGGCGTCGGCCCGGAAACCGCCCTGCTGGGAAGGATCGCGCCCGGTGTGCTCTGGATCGGCGCGCTGCTCGCCTGCCTGCTGTCGCTCGACCGCATCTTTGCCCTCGACTGGGAGGATGGCAGCCTCGACCTGCTGGCCACCGCACCCCTGCCGATGGAGGGGATCGTCACGATCAAGGCGCTGGCCCACTGGATCACCACAGGTCTGCCGCTGGTGCTGGCCGCGCCTGCGCTGGGCGTGCTGCTGAACCTGCCCGCGGGCGGCTATCTCTGGGTGCTGGTCAGCCTGGCGCTGGGCACGCCCGCGCTGTCGGTGATCGGCACTTTCGGCGCCGCGCTGACCGTGGGTCTGAAACGCGGCGGCCTGCTGCTGTCACTGCTCGTCCTGCCGCTCTACGTGCCGACGCTCATCTTCGGCGCCGAGGTCGCCCGCCGCGGGGCCGAGGGGCTGGCGGTGGAAACCCCGCTGCTGATGCTCGCAGGGATCAGCTTCGGCGCGCTGGCACTGCTGCCCTTCGCCAGCGCCGCCGTCCTGCGCATCAACCTGCGCTGAAGGGCCAACCGTCCCCCGGCTTCATCTTGCCCTTAAACTCCGGGGGTCCGGGGGCAGAGCCCCCGGCGGGTCGGCGCGGCGCCAGCCGCGGCGAACCCTGACCGCGCATGCAGCCTCTGGTGCCCGCCCGGCGCGTCGATTATCCAGCCGCCATGAGTGACGCATACGATCCCGCCCAGGACGGCGCGAAGACCGCCTTCGCCGATGCCATGAGCTATGGCGACTACCTGTCGCTCGACGCGATCCTGTCTGCGCAACAGCCGCTGTCGCAGGCGCATGACGAGCTGCTGTTCATCGTCCAGCACCAGACATCCGAGCTCTGGATGCGGCTGGCGCTGCACGAATTGCACGCCGCACGCGAGGCGCTGCATCACGGCCTCTTCCCGCCCGCCTTCAAGATGCTGGCCCGCGTCGCCCGGAACTTCGAGCAGCTGAACGGCGCCTGGGACGTGTTGCGCACCATGACGCCCAGTGACTACACAGCCTTCCGTGCCGCGTTGGGGCAGTCCTCGGGCTTCCAGTCGCATCAATACCGGCTGATCGAATTCACCCTCGGCAACCGCAACTCGGCGATGATGCGGGTGTTCGAGCATCGCCCGGACCTGCACGCGCGGCTGACCGACGAACTGGTGCGGCCCTCGCTCTACCACGTGGCGCTGCGCGCGCTGGAACAGGGGCTTGGCCGCGACCTTGGGCTGGCCGACATGCCCGGTGACCGGCCGTACGCGCCACAACCGGCCGTGACCGACGCGTGGGAGACGGTCTATCGTGACCCGCAGGCGCATTGGCCGCTGTATGAGCTGGCGGAAAAGCTGGTCGATCTCGAGGATTACTTCCGCCGCTGGCGCTTCAACCATGTCACCACGGTCGAGCGCGTGATCGGCTTCAAGCGCGGCACCGGCGGCACCTCGGGCGTGACCTACCTGCGCCGCCTGCTCGAGGTGCGGCTCTTTCCGGAACTCTGGGACGTGAGGGGACAGTTGTGAACCTGCCGAGAAAACACCTTTTCGACCTGCCCGACGGCGTGATCTATCTCGACGGCAATTCGCTGGGGCCGCTACCAAGGGCGGTGCCTGAACGCATTGCGAAGGTGACGGCGCAGGAATGGGGTCAGCACCTGATCCGGGGCTGGAACGTGGACGGCTGGATGGCGCAGCCTGTCACCGTGGCCGACCGCATCGCGCGGCTGATCGGCTGCCCGGCTGGATCGGTCGTGCTGGGCGACACGTTGTCGGTCAAGGTCTACCAGGCGCTCTCGGCGGCGGTGCAGATGCGCCCGGATCGCCGCGTGATCCTGTCGGACAGCGGCAATTTCCCGTCCGACCTTTACATGGCGCAGGGTCTGATCGCGCAGCTGGGCCAGGGGCACGAATTGCGTGTCGTCGCGCCCGAGGCCGTGGCCGGGGCCATCGACGACAACGTGGCGGTCGTCATGCTGACCCATGTCGATTACCGCACCGGCAGGATGCACGAGATGAATGCGATCACCGCAAGAGCCCATGCCGCGGGCGCCTTGATGATCTGGGACCTCGCGCACAGCGCCGGCGCGGTGCCGGTGGATATCGCCGGGTCGGGCGCGGAATTCGCGGTGGGCTGCACCTACAAGTACCTGAACGGCGGGCCGGGCGCACCGGCCTTCATCCACGTCCGGCCCGACATTGCCGAGAGCGTGCAGCCGGCGCTGTCCGGCTGGCTGGGCCATGACGCGCCCTTTGCCTTCGAGCCCGGCTATCGCCCCGGTCCGGGGATCGAGCGGATGCGCGTCGGCACACCGCCTGTGTTGCAGATCGCCGCGCTGGACGCGGCGCTGTCGGTCTGGGACGGGGTCGAGATGGCCGATGTCCGCGCCGCCTCGGTCGCGCTGTGCGAGCTGTTCATCACGCAGGTCGAGGCGCGCTGCCCCGGCCTGCGGCTGGCCTCGCCGCGTGACGTAGGCCAGCGCGGCAGCCAGGTCAGTTTCGCCTTCGAGCACGGATACGCCGCGATGCAGGCGCTGATCGCGCGAGGGGTCATCGGCGATTTCCGCGCACCCGACATCATGCGCTTCGGCTTCACGCCGCTCTATATCGACGAGGGCGACGTGCGCGCGGCGGTCGATGTGCTTGAGGCGGTGATGCGCGACCGGCTGTGGGATGCGCCGGACTACCACGCGCGCGCCCGCGTGACCTGAGCGCCTGGCGGCTTGAAACCGTGCCCTGTGCATCGGCTGCGGCGGTCAGGCGAGGATCAGGATATCC
Organism: Thetidibacter halocola; assembly: GCF_018224955.1. GTDB lineage: Bacteria > Pseudomonadota > Alphaproteobacteria > Rhodobacterales > Rhodobacteraceae > Thetidibacter > Thetidibacter halocola. The sequence continues at coordinate 729,004 of NZ_JAGTUU010000001.1, read as the reverse complement.
CGGCCCAGCAGCGCGTCCGCAACCCCTTCCAGCAGGATTGTCCCGCCTTCCCAGGTCACCAGCGTATCGGCCCCCTGCGCCTTAAGGCTGGCGCCCGCGGTGCCGAAAAGGTGCAGCCGGTCGGTGCCGGGCAGGAAATCGCGGATCACGTCGGCATCGCCGTCGGACCCGACCGCGCGGAACACGAAATCGTCCGCGTCCGCCCCGCCGCGCAGCGTGTCATCGCCCGCGCCGCCCTCCAGCCAGTCGGCCCCGCCGCCCCCCAGCAGCAGGTCGTTGCCCGTGCCGCCCACCAAACTGTCGGCGGCCCTGCCGCCGAACAGCCGGTCGTCGCCCGCGCCGCCCTCGAGCGTGTCGCGGCCGCGATTGCCGAACAGCGTATCGGCACCCTCCTCGCCGGCCAGCGAATCGTCGCCGCGCTGACCGGCGGCGAAATCGTCGCCCGTGGCCAGCCAGAAGCGGTCGTTGCCCTCGCGCAGGAACACCCGGTCATGGCCCAACAGCGCGATGCGCTGGCCGCTGGCCGGCTCGGTGCTGGTGCCGTCCAGCGTGGTCGAGGAGTAATTGTCGATCCAGGTCCAGTCCTGCTCCAGCAGCAGGCGGATCACGGCGCCCGAGGGGGTGGCCGTGTCGGTCGCCTGCGCGGCGCGCAGTTCTGCCACGTCCAGCGACAGGTCGCTGATCGTCACGTCGTAATCCGGCACGACGATGTTGGCGCGCAGGGCGGTGATCGTGCCGCCGGCGATCACCGTGCGGCCGCCGACCTCCTCTGTGATCAGGGTCTCGATCCGCACGTGATAATCGAGTGCCCCATCGCTGAACCGCCAGGTGTCCGGCGGGCCGCTGGCGCCTTCCAGCGTGGCGCGGTCCAGAAGCCTCTGAAAATAGACCGGTATCACGGAAACGGCAGGCTGGATTCCCGGTTCGAAATGGATGCGGGGCATGATCGTTCCCGTGAATGATGCGCCATCCTACCATGAGTCGCGCAGGCGTGTGCCGAGGAAATCCGTGCATCCGTCGCCGATCTTTGCCATAAGCGCGCCAAACGGCCGCCCCGGCGGCCTTCGGATCGTCGCGTGGGCTGCTGCCGGACGCGGCCGATCCCGTCAGATCAAGAAGGACCCGACATGAAAACCGGCATTCTGGCGAGTTTCGCCAACCGAATCTCGTTGCCCGACCTGTCTCTGGCTCCGACCGAGCGGCTGACCCCCGCCCGGCTGCGGATCGAGTTGCTGGCGGGTCTGACCGTGGCGTTGGCCCTGGTGCCCGAGGCCGTGGCCTTTGCCTTTGTCGCCGGGGTGCATCCGCTTGTCGGCCTTTACGCCGCCTTCCTTGTGGGGCTGGTGACGGCGCTGATCGGTGGACGGCCCGGCATGATCTCGGGTGCGACCGGGGCGCTTGCAGTCGTCATGGTCAGCCTGGTGGCCGAGCACGGCGTGGAATACCTCTTTGCGACCGTGGTGCTGATGGGCGTGCTGCAACTGCTGGCGGGCGTGATGCAATGGGGCAAGTTCATCCGCCTGGTGCCGCATCCGGTGATGCTGGGCTTCGTCAACGGGCTCGCCATCGTGATCTTCCTGGCGCAGATGAGTCAGTTCAAGGTGCCGGGCTCGGTCGAGAATACCGGGCATGGAATGGGCGGCGGCGAATGGCTGTCGGGCCTGCCGCTGTATCTGATGCTGGGGCTGACGGCGCTGACCATGACGATCATCTGGGTCATGCCGCGCATCAGCAAGACGGTGCCGGCGCCGCTGGTGGGGATCGGCGTGGTCGCGGCGCTGGTGATCGGGCTGGGCCTCGATGTGCCGCGGGTGGGCGACATGGCCTCGATCCAGGGTGGCTTGCCGCCGTTCCACATTCCCGCGGTGCCGCTGACGCTCGAGACGTTCCAGATCATCCTGCCCTACGCGGTGATCCTGGCCGCCATCGGGCTGATCGAATCGCTGCTGACGCTGAACCTCGTGGGCGAGATGACCGGCCAGCGCGGCGGCGCCAGCCAGGAGTGCATTGCGCAGGGAGCGGCCAACCTGCTGACCGGTTTCTTTGGCGGCATGGGCGGTTGCGCGATGATCGGGCAGAGCATGATCAACGTGAAATCCGGCGCGCGGACGCGGGTCGCGGGCATCGCCGCGGCGCTGTTCCTGCTGGTCTTCATCCTGTTCGCGGCACCGCTGATCGAGCTGATCCCGCTGGCCGCGCTGGTGGGGGTGATGTTCATGGTGGTGATCGGCACCTTCGCCTGGAACTCGATCCGCATCCTGGCGCGGGTGCCGCGCATGGATGCCTTCGTCATCCTGCTGGTGACCGTGGTCACGGTGCTGGAGGACCTGGCCGTCGCGGTGGTCGTGGGCGTGATCGTCTCTGCGCTGGCCTATGCCTGGAACAACGCGCGCCGCATCCATGCGCGCAGCTACGTGACGCCCGAGGGCGCGCGGGTCTACCAGGTGCAGGGGCCGCTGTTCTTCGGATCGAGCGATGGGTTCGTGGAACTGTTCGACATCGAGGGCGATCCATCGGTCGTGGTGGTTGATTTCGCCGACAGCCGGGTAGTCGACCAGTCAGCGCTTCAGGCGATCGAGGCGGTGGCGGGGAAATACGAGGCTGCGGGCAAGACGCTCCAGCTGCGCCATCTCAGCCGCGATTGCCATCGCCTGTTGCAGAAGGCGGGCCACCTGATGATCGACAGCGACGACGACCCCGATTACGAGCTGGCGGTGGATTACGGCGTGCGCACCGGGATCCTCGGCGGGCATTGAGCCTGTTCAGAGCCTGATCCGGCGGGGCGCGGCTGCGCCGCGCTCAGGATTTTTCGGCCGCCGGCTGCGCCTGTGGCCTAGGGCCTCGCCTGCGGCTTGGCCGGTGAGCGGCGTCGCCATCGTCGCTCGGACCGATGGCGCGACTTGGCGACCCCCTCACGCTCCCCGCGGTGTTTGAAAACCGGCGAAGATCACGGCGCGAGACCTTTGAGCGCCGCGATGTCGCCCTGTTCGAGGGCAGAGCGGGCGCGGGCGATGGACTCGGGCGGCCAGTGCCACCAGGCGAGAGCGTTCAGCATGTCGATCTCGTCGGGGGTGAAGCGCATCCGTATCCGCTGCGACGGGTTGCCCGCGACGACGGCATAATCCGGGATCGTGCCGCGCACGACGGCGCCCGCGCCGACGATCACGCCGTTGCCGATGCGCGCGCCAGGCATGACTTGCGCGCCATGTCCCAGCCAGACGTCATGGCCGATCACGGTGTCGCGCCTGTCGGGCTGGTAGCTTGCCATGGTCTCGGGGTCGAGGACGGCGAAGGGGTAGGTGCTGATGCCGCGCGTGTCGTGATTGGCCGACGCGGTGATGAAGCGCACGCCGTGGGCGACCTGACAAAAGCGGCCGAGGGTCAGTCTTTCCCGCGAGAAGTCGAACAGGTAGGGCGCAAGGCGTGCCGCCCAGCCGTCGGGCGGCGGCGGATCGAAATCGCTGGCATAGGTGAATTCGCCCACCTCTATGCGCGGATGGCGGATCACGGCGGAGAGGTGGACGGTGCCCTGGTGGGCAGTGCCATCCGGCAGGGTGATGGGGTGGACGCGCGTGGCGTCGGGCAGGGAGAAGGGCATGGGGCCTCCTGGGAATCCGGGTTTCAGGTCACGGGTTCAAAGGGGCTGGTTCATCTCGCTCTCCATCGACGTTCGAGTAGTTTAGCAGGGCGGCGCCGCCAGGACCACCCTGCGGGAGTGTCACTCGCCGGGGCGGGCGAGTGCGAACTTGTCGCGCACCACGGTGTAATCCTTGTAGCCCATGCGCGCGAGCGGGCTGAAGCTGAGCACGTCGAACGTGCCGTCCTTCAGGCAATCGTCGCGCATGTGCACGCCTGTGACCTCGCCGAAGACGACGAAATTGGCGGCACCGGGCAACTGAACGATCTGCGTCAGCTTGCATTCGAGGCTGGCGGGGGCGTTGGCCACGCGGGCGCAGGGGATGGTCTCGCACTCGGCCTTGTCGATGCCGGCGAGGGCGAATTCGTCGATGTCGCGCTCCCACGCGCCCGAGGTCTGGTTCATCGCGTCCTTCATCGCGTATTCCACCACGTTGACGCAGAACACGCCGGTCTCGCGGATCTGCTCGACGCTGTCCTTGGTGCCGCTGCGGTCGGGCTTGGCGCCGGTCGAGGCGAACATGACCTGCGGCGGCACGTAGGCGACAGCGTTGAAGAACGAATACGGCGCGAGGTTGTCGTGGCCGTCCGCGCCGCGCGTGCTGATCCAGCCGATGGGCCGGGGCGTGACGATGGCGTTGAACGGGTTGTGCGGCAGGCCGTGGCCGTCTTCGGGGCGGTAGAACATGCCCGTCTCCTTGCTGTTTGCGCGTCTGTCGCCCCCGTGATAGGCGGCATCGCGCCGGAATGCACGGGGGGTTGCGCGCTGTTTACGCTATCGGACGAACGGCCCGACGACTGGTGGGAGGTCGAGGCGCTTTACGACACCTGCTTTGCGCCGGGGCGGACACTGCTGTCCTCCTACCGGCTTCGCGAGGGCGTGGCGCCGGTGGCGGCGCTGTGCCGGGTGGCGCGTGATCCGCAGGGGATGATCGGCGGCGCGATCCGGTATTGGCCGGTGCGAGTAGGCGGCGCGCGGGCGCTGCTGCTGGGGCCGGTCGCGGTGCACCCGACGGCGCAGGGCGAGGGGCTGGGCGCGGCGCTGATCCGGGATACGCTGGCGCGGGCCGAGGAACTGGGCGAGGACCGCGTGCTGCTGGTGGGCGATGCGCCCTATTACGCGCGGTTCGGGTTCGAACGCCTGGACGGGGTGGTGATGCCGCCGCCGACCAACCCGGACCGCGTGCTGGGCTTCGCACTGCGACCCGGCGCCTGGGACGGCGTGACCGGAGAAGTCACCTCCTGGCAACAAGAGGCTTGATCGCGGCGCCCGGCAGTCCCACCTTTGTCCGGCAAGGGATGGAAGGGGCGCACCGATGGCCGATGCCGTGATCTGCACCGACGGGGCCGAGTTGGACGCCGCGCTGGAAGCGCTGGCGCGACGACTGAGCGGGGCCGGGAATGCCGGGTTGAAGGTGATCGGCCTGATCAACAGACCGACCGAGCGCGCCATTTCCCGCCTGCCGCAGGGCACACAAGAACAGTTGGAACGCCTGACCGCGAAGGCGCTGGAACGCGCGATGGACGCGGCTTCGGCCAGCCAGGGTATTCTGTCGCGTCACCCTTGGGCCGATACCGCCTCGCTGGCGGCGGCAGGGGCGCTGGGCGGCCTTGGCGGACTGCCCTCGGCGCTGGTGGAATTGCCGGTCACCGTGACGCTGATGGCGCGCGTGGTGCAGGGGCAGGCGCGGGCGCATGGCTATGACCCGGACGAGATGCAGACACGGCGCGACTGCCTGCTGGCCTTTGCCGCAGAGGGGCCGGTAGCCGGGCGCGACGGGGCCGACCTGGGCTTTCTCGCCACGCGTCTGACGCTGACCGGGGCCAGCGTGCGCGCCGGCATCGGCATGGTGGCGCCGCGCGTGGCGGCGCTGATCGGGCGCAGCCTGGCCACCCGCGCCGTGCCGGTCTTGGGCGCCGCCACGGGGGCGGCGGTCAACGCCAGTTATGCCGGGTATTACCGCGACATGGCGGGGGTCGTGTTCGGCCTGCGCCGCCTGTCCGAGGAAAGCGGCCTGCCCTTCGACGAACTGGGGCAGCAGCTGCGCCGCCGTGCGGAAACCCTGCCGCTGTCGGATGCCTCGTGATCCGCGTTTAACCTGCGATTAACCTTAAGCCTGTATCAACGAGTCGTGCGGAGTCCGAAACGACCCGCCGCAAAGGCCCGTATCTCAAGAACTGACAGGGCGGGGACGCGCGCAAAACGCGAGCGCCCCCGCCCGCCGGATCAGACAGGGCCCGCCTGCGTGTCAAAGGCGCGTGTGGTGCCGCGGTTCAAAAGGATCGCGGTCCAGAAAACTGAGCAGACTTGCGCCCGGTGGCCGGCAGAACGCCGCTGCCGGGCGTTTCCTTCGCACCTGTCAGTCGGCGCCGCGCAGGTGCTCCATCACCGCCTGGCGGACGCTCTGCTCACCGGCGTCGCGGACCGCGTGGATGACCTTTCGCAAGGCGCGCAGATCGGTGCGCAGGATCAGCGACTTGACCGGCCCGACAGAGGCGGGGCGCATCGACAGGGCGCGGAACCCGATGGCGGCAAGGCAGACCGCCTCGATCGGCCGGCCCGCGTCCTCGCCGCAGAAACTCAGCTGCGTGCCCGAGGCCTCGCAGCGGTCGACGATGTTTTCCAGGAAGGTCAGGAAGCTGACATTCAGCGTGTCGTAGCGGCGACGCACCAGCTCGTTTTCGCGGTCGGCGGCAAAGAAGAACTGTTTCAGGTCGTTGCCGCCCACCGACAGGAACTGCACCTCGTCGAAAAAGCGTTTCGAGGCGTAGGCGAGGCTGGGGGTTTCCAGCATCGCTCCGACTTCCAGCCGCTCTGGCAGGACATGGCCCAGCTTGCGCTCGCGCGCCAGCGCCTTGTCGATCTCAGCCTTGGCGCGGGTGAACTCGTCACACTGCGCAACGAAGGGAAACATCAGCGACAGAGGCCGGCCCTTGGCGGCGCGCAGCAGCGCCTGCAACTGCATCCGCATCACGCCGGGCTTGTCGAGGCCCACGCGGATCGCCCGCCAGCCCAGCGCCGGGTTGGGCTCGTCCTGCGGTTTCATATAGGGCAGAACCTTGTCCGACCCGATGTCGAGCGTGCGGAACACCACGCGCCGGCCCTGCGCCGCGTCCAGCACCCGCGCATAGAGCGCGGCCAGCTCGGTGCGGGTCGGCATCTTGTTGCGGACAAGGAACTGCAACTCGGTGCGGAACAGGCCCACGCCCTCGGCGCCGGAACTGGCCAGCGAAGGCAGGTCGGCCATCAGGCCCGCGTTCATGAACAACTCGACCCGCTGGCCGCAGGCCGACACGCAGGGCACGTCGCGAATCGAGACATAGCGTTCCAGCGCCTGCGCCTGCATCGCCAGCTTGTCGCGAAAGGCCGAGGCGACGCTTTCGTCGGGACGCAGGTGCACGATGCCCTGATCGCCGTCGATCATGATCCGGTCGCCGTTCAGCGCCTCGTTGATAATGCGTTCCGCATGGACCACCAGCGGGATCGCCAGCGCGCGGGCGACAATCGCCGCGTGACTGCCGACCGAGCCCTCTTCCAGCACGATCCCGCGCAGGTTGCGGCCGTATTCCAGCAATTCGCCCGGCCCGATGTTGCGCGCGATCAGGATCGGGTTTTCCGGCATCTCGCTGCCGGTCTCCTTGCCCTGTCCGGTCAGGATGCGCAGCAGCCTGTTGCTGAGGTCGTCGAGATCGTGCAGCCGCTCGCGCAGGTAGGCGTCGGTGACCTGTTCCATCCGCGCGCGGGCAGTGGATTGTTCCTTTTCCACGGCCGCTTCGGCCGATAGACCGCGGGCGATGTCCTCTTCCATGCGGCGCAGCCAGCCCTTGGAATTGGCGAACATCCGGTAGGCTTCGAGCACCTGCACCTGTTCGCCGTCCTCGCCCGCGCCGGCCAGGATCTCGTCGACGCTGATGCGCAGCTTGTCCACCGCGTCGCGCAGCCGCCGGCTTTCGCTTTCGGGATCGTCGGCCACCAGTTTCGTCACCACGACGCGCGGTTCGTGCAGCCAGACATGGCCCATGGCGGCGCCTTCCTGCCCGGTGGTGCCGCGCAGCATGACGGGGCGGGTGTGGCGCGCCTTCAGCGCCGCGCCCTCGCCGACGAAGGCGCCAAGTTCCGTCATCTCGGCCAGCACCATCGCCACGACCTCGAGCGCATAGATCTCGTCGTCGGTAAAGCGCCGCGCCTCCTTGGACTGCACGACCAGCACGCCCAGCTTTTCGCCCAGCCGCTGGATCGGCACGCCGAGGAAGCTGGAATAGATTTCCTCGCCGGTCTCGGGCATGTAGCGGAACCCGCGTTCCGATGGCGCGTCTGCGGTGTTGATGAGTTGCCCGGTGCGGGCGACACGGCCCACCAGGCCCTCGCCCAGTTTCATCCGCGTCTCGTGCACGGATTCGGGCTTGAGACCCTGCGTGGCGCAGAGTTCCAGCGTGTTCTCGTCGCGGAACAGGTAGATCGAGCAGACCTCGCTGCCCATCGAGTCGGCAGTGAGATGGGTGATCTTGTCCAGTCGCGCCTGACCCGCGGCCTCTTCGGCCATCGTGTCGCGCAACCGGCCAAGCAGCTTGCGGCTTTCCGATTCCAGTCCGTTCGGCATTTCGCCCTCTCGATCTCCCAGTGCCACCTATAGGCGAGATCGGTGGCGCAGGGGAAGGGCAAGCGCGCAGCGCCTGTGCCACCTTCCTGCTCTAGCCTGCATCGCAGGCAGAAAACAGGCACGGCTTGCTCGAGCCGTGCCGCAACTGTGCTCCGGAAGGCCCTGATCAGCCAGCCTTTTCCAGTTCGAACGCGTCGTGCAGCGCCTGCACCGCCAGTTCCATGTACTTCCGGTCGATCAGGACCGAGATCTTGATCTCGGATGTGGTGATGACCTTGATGTTGATGCCTTCGCCGGCCAGCACCTTGAACATCTTGGCGGCGACGCCCGCATGGCTGCGCATGCCGATGCCGACGACCGAGACCTTGGCCACCCCGGTATCGGCGACCAGTTCGTTGAAGTTGATCGCGCCCGATGCCTTGGCGTCGTTCATCGCCTTCTCGGCCCGCGCCACCTGATTGGTCGGGCAGGAGAAGGTCATGTCCGTGCGGCCCTCTTCGGCGATGTTCTGTACGATCATGTCCACGTTCACGCCCGCTTCGGCCAGCGGGCCGAAGATCGCGGCGGCGATGCCGGGACGGTCCGCGACCGAGACCAGCGTCATCTTGGCCTCGTCGCGGGAATAGGCCACACCGGCCACGACCTTGTTTTCCATGATGTCCTCCTCGTCGCAGACCAGCGTCCCGGCCGCGTCGTCCATTTCCTCGAAGCTGCTCAGCACCCGCAGCTTGACCTTGTAGCGCATCGCCAGTTCGACCGAGCGTGTCTGAAGCACCTTGGCGCCCAGCGAGGCCAGTTCCAGCATCTCCTCGAAGGCGATGCGATCCAGCTTGCGGGCCTTTTCGCAAATCCGCGGGTCGGTCGTGTAGACGCCGTCCACGTCGGTATAGATGTCGCAGCGTTCCGCGTCGAAGGCGGCGGCAAAGGCGACGGCGGTGGTGTCCGAGCCGCCGCGGCCCAGAGTCGTGATGCGGCCCTCGGGGCTGATGCCCTGGAACCCGGCGACCACGGCCACTTTCATGCCTTCGGCGAACTTGCGGCTGATGTTGTCGCTGGGGATGGCTTCGATCCGGGCATTGGCATGGGCGTCGGTGGTCTGCACCGGCACTTGCCAGCCCTGCCAGCTGCGCGCGGGCACGTCCATTTCCTGCAGCGTCAGTGCCATCAGGCCGGCGGTCACGTTCTCGCCCGAGCTCACCACGGCGTCGTATTCGCGCGCGTCGAAAAGCGGAGAGATCTCGTCGACATAGCCGACCAGCTTGTTGGTCTCGCCGGCCATGGCGCTGACGATGACGATGACGTCATAGCCTTTGGCCACCTCGACGCCGACGCGCTTGGCGGCGCGGCGGATGCGGTCAGGCGTTGCGACGGAGGTTCCGCCGAATTTCATCACGAGAACGGGCATGACATTTCCCCGGGTCAGATCGCGCGTGGCTTACGCGGGGTCGGGGAAAAGGGCAAGGGCGGCGTGTTGGCGCAGGCCGGGCCTGCGCCCTTGGCGCCTCAATGGGCGTGCGCGCGCGGCGCCTCAATAGGGATGGTCGCGCCCGTCCCAGGTCTGGAAACATCCGGTTATTGCCAGCGACAGGTCGTCGAGCCGCTGCGCCAGGCCCTTGGCCGCCTCGTTGGTGCCGATATCCGCCGAAGACCCGCCCATGTCGGTGCGCACCCAGCCGGGGTGGTAGATGCCTACGGCGATGCCCTGTGGCTTGAGGTCGGCGGCGAGGTTGCGGCCCAGGTTCAGCGCGGCGGCCTTGGACGCGCGGTAGATATAGGACCCGCCCGGCGCCTTGGTGTCCGAAGCCATCTGGCTGGAGATGATCGCGATGCGCGGGCGCCTGGCCGCGCGCAGGTTGGGCAGCAGCGCCTGCACCGCCAGGAAGACGCCGGTCACGTTCACGGCAAAGGTGTCGGCCCACATCTGCGCTGGATAGCCGGTCTCGAGGCTCTGTCCCTTGTCGGCATAGACGCCGGCGTTGCAGACCAGAACCTCGACGGGCTTGCCTGCCAGCCGCTGTGCCAGCGCCGCGTGCGAGGCGGGGTCTGTGACCTCGAGCGGCCAGTCACCGCTGCGCGCCGTGCCGATCACGTTGTGGCCCTGTCCGGCCAGTTCCGCGGCCAGCGCCGCACCGATACCCCGGTTCGCACCGGTGATGAGAATGGTCATGTCCTGTCCCCTTGCTCTGCTCGTCGCTACCGTAGCGCCGGGGCGCGCGGCGTCCAGAGGCGGGGTCAGTTGCTCTTGCGGCTGGGTGTGAAGGGCAGGGGGGCTATGGGAATGCCCTCGTCTGCCAGGGCGGCGGCCTCGTCGCCGCGGGCCTCACCCCAGATCGGGCGTTCGGGTGTCTCGCCAAGGTGCATCGCGCGCGCCTCGCGCACGAAATCGCGGCCCACATAGTCGCTGTTGGCCTCGACATGGGCGCGCAATCGGGCCAGCGCCTGCTCCGCGGGGCTTGCGGGCTGCGACAGGGGGCGTTCGGGTTCGGCCGTCTCGGAGGCGGCGACGCGGGGCGCCATCAACGCCTTTTCGACCTGGGATGTGCCGCAGACCGCGCAGGCCAGGTGACCCGACGCCTTGAGGCTGTCGAAGGCACCAGCCGACTGGAACCAGCTATCGAAGCCGTGGCCCTCGGCGCATTTGAGGTTGTATCGGATCATCCCTGCTGCCCGCATTGTGTTGCATGGAACATAACCATGCCACGGCAGGGTTCAAGTTTCCCTGAACGCCGGCAGCGTTTCCAGCACGAGGTTGCATAGCGTTTCGACATCCGTCCCGGTGCGCAGCGCCTCGGCCGCACGGGCGCCGGCCTGTGCCTGCGACTCCGGCTGTGCAAGGCGTGCCAGCGCCTCGGCCAGTTCGGCCGCATCCGTCACGCGGAGTGCCGCATCGGCGGCGTCGAGCCGGGCGAAGGGGTCGGCGAAATTCGCCACGTCCGGCCCGTGGATCAGCGCGCTGCCGAAGGCCGCAGGTTCGTAGGGCGTGTGACCGCCCCGGTCGGTCAGCGTGCCGCCGATGAAGACCCGTCCGGCCAGCCGATACCACAGCGCCATCTCGCCCATCGTGTCAGCCAGGTAGACCGCTGCGGCCCCCGGCGCCTCGCCCCGGCTGCGGCGGGCGACGCCCAGCCCTGCGCCCCGCACCATTGCCTCGACCGCGTCGCCGCGCGCGGCATGACGCGGGGCCAGGATCAGGCGCAGGTCGGATTGTTCCGCGCGGGCGAGGCGGTGGGCCTCCAGCACGGTTTCCTCCTCGCCCTCGTGGGTCGAGGCCGCGAGCCAGGTCTGCGCGCGCGGCAAGGCCGCCTGTAACGCAGCATCCGGCATGGGCGCCGCGGCGGGATCATACAGTGCCTTTAGGTCGGTCAGCGGGCCGATGGCATTCTCGGGCAGGCCCAGGGCGCGCAACCGGTCGAGGCTGGCGGCGTCCTGCGCCGAGACCAGCGTGCAGCATGACAGGACACGGCGGGCCAGGCGAGGCAGAGTCCGCCAGACCCGTGCGGTGCCGGGCCGCATCCGCGCACCCAGCAGGATCACCGGGCCGCGACATTGCAGGAACCGATGCGGCCAGATCTCGGATTCCAGAGCGACATGCGCCACCACCCGCCAGCGCCGCAGAACCCGTGCCGTGACCCGGGACAGGTCGACCGGGGCGGGCAGGGCGGTGACGCGGGGCAGGCCCCAGCCGGTGACAAGCGCCTGCCCGGTGTCGGAATTGCAGGTCACCAGGACATGCAGATCGGGCCTTTGCTGCACGATCCGGGTCAGGACAGGGCGGGCCGAGGACAATTCCCCGTTCGACGCGCCATGCCACCAGACATGCGGGGCGTCTTTCTCCGGGGCGATCAGGCCCAGTCGCGCGCTCAGCATCGGCCAGCCGCCCTTGCGCAGGGCGCCCACCGCCACGACAAGGGCGAAGAGGCTGACGAGCAGGCGATACAGGGGCAAGACGCGGCTCCGGTCGGGATGGCGCGGGCATAGGCCGGGCAGGGGGCGCTTGGCAAGGTGCCCGGCTGCCTCAAAGGATTACATCGCCGGGGGTCAGTGCCGTCACGCCTTCGAGCAGGATGGACAGGTCGGCGTTCCCGTCGCCGTCAACGTCGCCCTGCAACAGCCCGTCCGTGCCGTTGGTACCAAAGCGCAGCTGCCCCGCGGCAGTGAAGGCGCCGGTGCCGATGAAAGCAAAGGAGTCGTCAGTGCCTGTAGCAATATCGGCGTCGATCGCGGCCAGGTCGATCCGGTCGATCCCGGTCTCGAAATCGGTGATCCGGTCGGCCTGCGTCGGCGGGCTGTCGGCCACCGTGCTGAAGACGAAGACATCCGCCCCCATGCCGCCGGTCAGCACGTCCGGCCCGGTGCCGCCATGCAGGCTGTCGTCGCCGTCGCCGCCCGTCAGACTGTCGGCCTCGGTCCCGCCGGACAGCAGGTCGTCGCCCGCGCCACCGAACAGTGTGTCGCGCCCGGCCTGTCCCAAGAGCGTGTCGTCCTCGTCGCCGCCAAAAATCAGGTCCTGTCCGCCGCCGCCAACCAGATTGTCGGTGCCCGCGCCGCCATACAGCGAATCCTGGCCGTTGCCGCCGAACAGAGTGTCATTGCCGTCGAGGCCGGTCAGCCGGTCGCGCCCGCCGCCGCCATAGGCGGTGTCGTCTCCGGCCTCGCCGGTCAGGGTGTCGTTGCCGCTGCCGCCGTAGAACAGGTCGTTGCCCTCGCCGCCGATCAGATTGTCGTTGCCGTCATTCCCGCTGAGCGTGTCGTCGCCCGTGCCGCCCTCGGCGAAGTCGGCGTCGTTGCCGCCGATCAGCCAGTCGTCGCCGTCCTCGCCATAGAGGCTGTCGAACCCGTCGCCGGCACGGATCTCGTCGCGGCCGCCGCCGCCCAGCAGCGAGTCGTCGCCCGCCCGGCCGAACAGCGTGTCGTGGCCATTGCCGCCAAGAATGGTGTCATTGCCGTCACCGCCATCGAGCGAATCCGTCCCCGCCTCTCCGTCGAGCCAGTCGTCGCCCGCGCCACCCGCCATCGTGTCGGCGCCCGCGCGCCCCTCGAAGCGGTTGGCGGCCTCGTTTCCGGTCACCGCGTCGCCCTCGCCGGTGGCGATGATGTTCTCGACGCTGCGGATGGTCTGCACCCCGCCGGGGCCGCCGACGGTATAGGTCTCTGCCGCGAGGTCGGCGGTCAGCGCGCCGCCCGTGTGCAGCGTCATGTCCAGCAGGTCGATGCCGTCGCCGCCGGTGATGCTGTCGATCTCGTCCAGCCCCTCGGGGGCAAAGACGTCGTCGCCCAACCCGCCGCGCAGCGTGTCGACCCCTGCGCCACCGTTGAGCGTGTCGTTGCCTTCGCCGCCGCTCAGGAGGTTGGCGCCCGTGTTGCCCTCCAGCCGGTTGTCCAGCGCGTTGCCGGTGCCATCGATGTCGTCGGTCCCGGTGAGGACCAGCACCTCGACCTCGTCGGCCAGGGTGTGATCGACGCTGGAGCGCACCGTGTCGGTGCCGTTGCCCGCCGCCTCCATCACCACGTCGCCCGCCGAGTCGACGATATAGAGGTCGTCGCCCGCCCAGCCGATCATCTGGTCGTCGCCCGCGCCGCCATTCAGGTTGTCGTCGCCCAGGCCGCCGCGCAGCGTGTCGTTGCCCAGCCGGCCGAGCAGCGTGTCGTTGCCCTCGCGCCCGGTCAGATCGTTGTCGAGGTCGTTGCCGGTGACGTGGTTGTCCAGCGCGTTGGCCAGAAGGTCGCGGCCCAGGCCCAGCTCGGCATCCTCGATGCTGGCCTGGCCGGGGGTCTCCATGTTCCAGACGGTCACGTCGCTGATGAGCGTGTCGTGCCCGCCATCGGCACCCTCGGCGATGTCGCCGGCCCAGTTCTCGTCCACCACGTCGCCCGCCGAGGTCACGCGGTAGATGTCGTCGCCCATGCCGCCCGCCAGCGTGTCGCCGCCCGTGTTGGTCGAGACCCCGGCATCGAGACTGTCGTTGCCCGCGCCGCCCAGCAGCAGGCTGCCTGCGCCCGCCACCAGCGCCTCGGTGCCGCTGCCCACCAGCGTGTCGTCGCCGAACCCGCCCTCGAGCGTGTTGGTGCCGATCGTGTCCTCGATCCAGTCGTCGCCCGCCAGGCCCGCGTGGCGGTTGTCCTCCAGCCCGTCGCCGCGCACCGTGGTCAGGCCCACCAGCACGTCGCCGAAACCCGAGCCCGAGAGGTTCTCGATCCCGATCAGTTCGTCGCCCTCGGCGTGGCCGCCCGATTGCACCGCACGGTTCAGGTCGACATCGACCGGGGCCAGCGACAGGGTGTAGCCCGCCGTGTCCTGCCCCGCGCGGCCCTGGATCGTGTCGGCCCCGGCGCCGCCATGCAGGAAATTGTCGCCCGCATTGCCCGCGATCCATTGGGCAAAGGTGTTGCCGAAAAGGATCAGGTCGTCGTCGGTGTCGGTCGAGGCCTCCAGCCGCTCGACCTCGGCCCCCGCGTTCAGCGTGTAGTCGGTGGTTGCGATGGCCGTGTCGTCGCCCGAGGAATCGAAGATGTCGTCCAGCAGCGTCACGTAATAGAGGTCGTCTCCGGCCCCGCCATCCAGCACGTCGATACCCGCGCCGCCGTCCAGCGTGTCGTTGCCGTTGCCGCCCTCGAGGCTGTCGGCGCCGCCTTCGCCCTGCAGGTCGTCGTCTTCGTTGCCGCCCTTGAGCGTGTCGGCCCCCCAGCCGCCCAGCAGCGTGTCGAACCCGTCGAGCCCCTCGAGCAGGTCGTTGCCGCCACGCCCCTCGAAGAGGTTGTCGGCGGCCGGGATCGCGCCGCCCGAGGCGGCGGCATCCTCGCCCAGGATGGTGTCGTCATGGGCCGAGCCGATGATGTTGTGGATGCGGATCAGCCGATCGCCCTCGGCATGGCCGCCGGACTGGATCTCTTGCGACAGGTCGATCTGCACCGCGGCGTCCGAGGCCAGGTATTGCGCCACGTCGTCCCGGTCGTCGCCCAGGATCGTGTCGGCGCCATCCATCCCCTCCAGCACGTTGCGGAAGGCGACGATGTCGCTGTCGCCGGTCTCGCCGATGATCAGCTGCGCGCGTTCGTTACCGGTCAGCGCCACGGTCGGCGTGGCGCCGAGGATACCGTTCACGCCGATCAACTGGGCCAGTCCCTCGTATCCCGTGCGGGTGTCGTTGATCAGCGTCGCGGTGATCGCGGCAAGGATCCCCTCCCAGGAATAGGCCGACAGGACCTCGATTTCCTGCCCAGCCAAGAGGGCGTGATCCTCGTCCGCCCAGACGAAATCGATGCCGCCGCCGTTGATCTCGTAGACCGTGTCGTCGCTGTCGACGATGTAGAAATCCGCGTCGAACCCGCCCAGCAGCTCGTCGGCCCCCGCGCCGCCGCGCAGCGTGTCAAAGCCGAAGCCGCCCGTGACCGTGTCGTCGCCGTCGTCACCGAAGAGATTGTCCTCGCCATCGAGGCCGTTGAGGATGTCGTCGCCGGAACCGCCGCGCAACTCGTCATCGCCGTCGCCGCCCGCCAGCAGGTCGTTGCCGTCATGGCCATACAGCGTGTCCTTGCCGGCATAGCCGCGGATCGTGTCGTCGCCGCCATAGCCGTAAAGACCGTTGTCGCGGCTGTTGCCCTCGATCAGGTTGTCCAGGCCGTTGGCATGGGCGGTCAGGGCCGACCCGAAAAGCTGGATGTCCTCGATGTGCTCGTCGGTGCCGCGCAGGTCGATGCTGACATAGGCCTCGACGCTGTCATGGCCGCTGTCTGATCCTGCGGCGATCTCGGACAGGAAATTCTCGCCCACCAGCATCCCTGCAGCGCGCACGATGTAGAGGTCGTCGCCTTCGCCGCCTGCCAGAACGCTGCCCGCGACCGAGGCCTCCATCGTGTCGTCGCCATCATTGCCGAACAGGTATTGCACGTGGGTGCCGCCGGTCATCAGGTCGTCGCCGCCCCGGCCAAAGAAGCTGCCGGCGCCCTGCGAGCCCACGATGCTGTCTCCGTGCTCGCTGCCGTCGATATTCTCGATGGCAAACAGCTCGTCGCCCTGCGCATCGCCGCCCGACTGGGTGGCTGCGGACAGGTCGATATCCACGGCCGCGTCGCTGGTGCGATAGCTGACCCAGTCGTTGCCTTCGCCGCCGTTGATCGTGTCGGCCCCGGCGCCGCCCTCGAGATAATCGTCGCCCAGGGCGCCGGTCAGGGAATCGTCGCCATCATTGCCGATCAGCGCGTCGTCGCCCAAGCCGCCGAAGAACGTGTCGTCGCCCGCGCCGCCCGACAGGCCGTCATTGCCTTCGCCGCCCCAGAAGTTGACCGGGATGACCAGCGTCGGGTCGACGACAAGCTGGTCGTCGCCGGTCTGGCCGTTGCCGGTGATGTCGGTGACGCCGGTGAATTCCTGCGACATGCCAAGGACCGTCACCGCGATCCCGCCGGTCACC
The DNA here is from genome assembly GCF_018224955.1 of Thetidibacter halocola. Lineage (GTDB taxonomy): Bacteria > Pseudomonadota > Alphaproteobacteria > Rhodobacterales > Rhodobacteraceae > Thetidibacter > Thetidibacter halocola. The sequence goes on along the minus strand of NZ_JAGTUU010000001.1, from coordinate 712,356 downwards.
TTGGGCGCGATGGTGATGATCTCGGCCACGTCGCCGATCAGCGCGCCGTTCGTGCGCTGATCCGCCCGTCCACCGGTAAAGAGTGTCAGCGTCCCGCCCGAGACAGTGCCGACCACGGCCGTCCCCGTCTCGTCGAAGCCGAAGCCGCCCAGCGTGATGCGCGGGCTTTCCCAGCGCCAGATCTCGCCGAACAGCGTGTCGACATAGGCGGTGAACCCCGCAGTGATCGAGCCCGAGGCGTCGAAGATCGCGAAGGGGTTGGAATTCACCGCCGCGATGAATTCGTCGTAGTAGAGCTTGCCTTCGGTACTGCCCGAGTTCAGGTCCAGCTCGATCTCGCCCGCGATGTCGCCGCCGCCATAGGCCTCGGCCAGCAGAAGGTCCAGCGATACGCCCAGCCCGATCGAGGAATAGAGCGTGATCTCGGACTCGTCGGGCAGATCGACGATGTAGAAGCCGTCGATGGCCGGGCGCGCCGGGTCCAGCAAGCCGCGCGTGTCAAAGCCGAAGTCGAAGTTGATGACCGCCTCGACCGCGGCCGTCACCTTGAGAAAGACCAGCGGGATGATCGGCAGGGAGAGGATTTCGATGGGATCGCTGCGGTCGCCAAGAACCAGTTCCGGCAGGTCGATATAGATCAGGTCGGCAGGCCTGCCGACGATCAGGTTGATCCATTGCGTCGGATCGTCCAGCACCGGCAGGTCGAAGATGTCGTTGTCGACGATGGATTGCAGGATATCGAGGCCGGTATCGCCGCTGCCGCCATCCGCGGTGTCCCAGCCCGCGCCGGACAGCGTGTCGAGCACGTCCTGAAGGTTGTCGGCGATCCCCGCCAGCTGCCCCGAGACAGAGTCGAGGTCGAAGCTGGGCAGGCGGATGTCGATATTGCCAAGGTCGATGTCGCCGAGGATCAGTTCGCCATCGGCAAAGCCGGTCGAGGCCAGGAAATCCGCCCAGGACACGACCTGCTCGGCCAGGTCGACGATGGCGTTCACGGCGGTGAAGTTCGTCGACGGGAACAGCACCTTGAGAATGTCGAGCAGGTTGACCTTGCCGTCATTGGTGACATCGAACAGGCTGCCGAGGCCGGGGAAATCCTCCAGCACCTTGATCGAGGTCGTGAGCACGGTCAGGATCGGGCGGATCGGTTCCAGCAGCTGGTCGATGCGCTCGATCAGCGGGGCGACGAAATCTTCCATGAAATCGCCAAGGCCGATGGTGACGGTGTCGAAGCGCACGTCGGGCCGGTCGCCGAAGCCAGCGTTGGTATCGAACGGGTCGATCTCGGCGGCGTCGAAATCCCAGTCCACCGACAGGGTCGCGCCGATGGGCAGACTCATGGCGCCCTGGTCGGCGGCGGTCAGGCCCACCTGAACGCCCGCGCTGCCGGTCAGGGTCGCGTCCATCGTGGCGCTGGCCACCTGCGCGGTGCCCAGCCGGTTCGCGGCCGCCTGGATGTCGATGGCGATGCTGCCGACAAAGGTCGTTCCCGCATCGGCCGAGACGAAATCCTGCCCGTTGATGTTCAGCACCTGGTCGAACAGCGTGTCCGACAGGGCCAGGTCGATTGTGATCTCCGCCGCCGCCGAAGTGTCGATGAAGAAGCCCGAGGAATCGGTGGCGAAATCCATGTCGAAGCCGAACACGGTCTCCAGCGTCCCGGTGCCGCCGCCCGCCAGGCCGAACTGGCCGAGGCCAAGGTCGGGGGCGAGGTCCTGGACATAGCTGCCGAAGGCGTCGGTCGCGAGGCTGATGCGCACCTCGTCGCCCACCACCGTGACCGACAGCGCCGTGCCCTGGAACCCGGCATTGGCCAGTGCCGTGTTCAACTGGATCTCGACCGCCTGTTCGGTCTGGCTGGTGGCAGCGGCGAGCAGCGTGAGCGCGTCATGCAGCGCCTCGGCCAGGCGGCGCGTCGCCTCCAGCGCCTGTTCGCCGGCCTGCGCGGCATCCGCCATGCCATCGGCGATCAGCGGGAAACTCTCGGCCAGGACCTCGGCCGCGATGCGGCCCTGCGTGGTGTTCAGCGACTGGTCAATTCCGTCGGCCAGCGACAACAGCTGGGATTGCGTGATCATGTCGAAATTCCTTGCGGTGCTTGACCGATGAAAGACTTTTTTCCCGACCGGCTGCGCGGGCCGGCGTTCGTCTTATGCTTGGCGCTGGGAAAGGGTATCCGCCGCAGTTTTTTCGCGTCAAGCCGGGTATTTCGGACCTTCGCCGCAGCAGTCCGGGCAGAATGACCCGCTCTGTGGCAGGGTTTGTCGTCTGTCGGAAAAAGGAAATCCGCAGGCCAGATGGGGCTGCGAGAGTGGCCATCTATTCTCTTTGTATATGATTGTCATATGTTTATATGCCGAAGTTCAGGCTTGCTCGGAGCGAAGATCGTAAGAAGCGCCGTTTCGTCCCTTTGACGAAAGAAGCGCTCAGGCGAGACGCGGATCATTCACTGTCATGCATGCCCGAAGCCGATCCGCATCGACAACGCATCGCATTCGTCTCCTGCGACCCAGACCGCCGAGCCTGTGCCAACCAGGTCACGCCAGAGCTCTCGCAGTCCGGCAAGGCAGCGGATAACGGAGTCGCCAAAGCGGTCAAAGCGACGCCCGGAGCCCAGTGCGCCAGTATCCGAGGAGTTGGAACGATCCCACTGACGCAAGCTGTGCAATCCCGGATGGCCGCCGAGATGCATGGTCGAGGTGGAGTTCGGCGATTTCTACGACGGACGTGCCACCTTACCGGCGGCCACGTTCCTGGCGGGGCGAAAGGATCGCTGCACCCAACCGATGGTTTCCGGCATCGATCATGTTGCGCAGCCATTCTCCCTCTCCGAGGGCGCGCTGTCTCAGGACTTGAGGGGTGGATACACTTGTCCCGTCAAGGACTGCGGTCGTCGCCGAACGGGAGCCTGCCGCCCGGATTCCGGGCAGGACCGCCGAGCGATCGGCCTGCGCGCTGCTGTCAATGCGTTCGGCCTGAAGAAAATCGGGCGTAGCCGAGTATCCGCTGGGCAGGATCGCCCCCGGGTCCCGACCGCGATAGGCGCCGACAGTCTCCAGGATCTGCATGGTTGCCGGTGCCTGGGGCAGAGCACCCGTCGCCAGCGCGTTCAGCGTGCCCGTCCGGCGAATCTGACTGAAGGGCTGCTCAGGATCGTCATCCAACGGGAACCCTCGATCGTCGCGGTCCCTGTAGGCCTGATCCACCAACGTGCTTTGACGTCCGTTGTCTCGGAATCCGGGCGGCACATCGTCTCTGAGGATCCATGTATCGATCCTCAGAACCCGGGCGCCATGAACCTCGACGCCGATCCGCCAGTCGCCCGGCAAGGCCGCAGCCTCCGAACCGGGGCCGGGATCGGTCGGTCCGAGGGCCACCGTCACGATTGTCGGTTGCCCGCCCTCATCCTGTATCGAGACGCGCCCGATCGCGGCACCCTTGCGAGTGATCAGGCTGGCCTCACTCCAACCGGTGCCGCCGCTCCGCTCCATCCGGCGCACCAATTCCTGATCGCGATCCGGCGGTTTCAGCCGCACGGTGATCGCACTCGGCGGCCGGTTTGCCCTTGTCTCGATCCGGCATTCGAGGAAATTCGATGTGCGGTCCGCGGGTGGAAGGTGCCAGACAACCGCCATCTGCGCGGTTTCCGGCGCAGCCTGAGAATGGCCGCGGGCCCGGTTGCGGTTGCCCGCAGCCACGAGAATGCGCGGGGGTGGTCCGCCATTCGAGTGGCTCTTTGCCAGTTCCGAAACATGGCGTTCGGCGATGCGGTGAATGGACTGTTCCAAACGGTGCAAGCCGCGACGCGGGCCGCCCGACAAGCCGAAGCTGACATTCACGAAGACCGGTGCCGGATCTGCCATTTCAGTCATGTAGCGTCGGGCGCGATCGAGGATGTATTCCAGTCCCAGGACAAAAGGCAGGGCCAGCATCGAACCGCTCGTCTCACGCGTGACGGACGGCGGCAATGTCACGGCGATGATGGGATATGCATCGCCGCGCGGGTCGTCCGGTGCCATCCCGGCGGCAAGATCCAGAATGTGGGTTCCGTGGCTGACGCGGTGTTCAAGGCTGCGGTCCATGCCAGCAGCGCCCCGGCTGATCAGTCGAAGCAGCGCGTCCTCGTCGTCGCCGTGAGCCTCCTGCGCGGCAACGATATCACGCCGAAGCCATTCGTGGCCGAACGGCAGGCGGTCGCCTTCGCGTGGCGCGCTCTGCATCCAGGCCGAGGCGATGCGGCTGCCGAACCGGCCGGTTCGAAAGCGCCGGTGAAAGATGTTGATGCCGTGATCGATGATCCCGATGATCGCTTTCGGCGGAGTGTCCGGAAGCGCCTCGCGGCCCGTGAGCGGCGCCCCGATATCCGGCCGTTCCAGTCCGGTGTGATCGGGATTGATGCTGTCGCGCGGCAGAGGCAGCACGTAGACCCGCGGAGCCGGGATGTCGCTGGCCAGCAGCTGCAGGTTGTCCTCCAGCGGTTCCGCCGCGAAGTAGTGCGCCTTCTCCTCGAGAGGCAGGTCCATCAGCGCGTAGTTTCGCCACATGCCCCCGATCGACGGATCGAAGCCACGTGCATCGACCGGCATGGTGAAAAGCGCGGTCTCGGCTTGCTGCAACCCGGCGGCCTTGAGAAATCGAGAGCGTCCACGAAACAGCCATGCGCTGACCGGCTCTAACCTGGGATGGGGTGCTTCTTCGGCAGGCTCCGGAACAAGGGAATAGCCCATTTCAAAGGCTCCATTCGGCGCGGGCTTCTTGCCAGACCCTGTCCAGGATCGTCGAGACGTCGGTGGTCGGCCCGGCCTGCTCGAATTCGGTGATGCCGATCCCATCCGGAGTCGAAAAGCTGTGCCGTGTGCCGTCTTGCCAGACACGCGCGGTGAAGAAATCCTCGGGACCCATGCCTTTTCCGGAAAACTGCACGGCCTGTGCGCGATCCAGTTGCCCCGCGCGCGCGGCGATCACGTCGGCCACCGCAAATCCCAGAATGGCCCCGGCAAAGCTGTCGGCGGGGAAGTGCAGCCCTGCCACCGTGCGGTTCACGGCGATCCTCGCAGCCATTGCCATCAGCTGACCCTGCAGGTCGGCGGCGCGGGCCTCGACCGGAACGAGGTGATCCAGCGTCGCGGCGATGGCAAAGGCCTCGGTCGCGTGGCCGCTGGGCAGGGTGCTGTGTCCCGGCGTGTCGATCATCGGCTGGATCGAGGCCGAGACCGCGTCCGGTCGGCGGCAGGCCAGCACGTGCTTGCAGTGCTGCGCGACGTGGGCAGCACAATCCTGGGCCAGTGTCAGGATGTGCAGGCATTGGGGCATCCGGGCGGGATCCAACGGCAAGAGGCGCGCGAAGTAGCCAAGCATCCCGACGGTCTGGTCGAGGATCTCGACCATCCGGTCCGGCCTCAATTCGGCATAGTCGTAGACGAGTCGCGCTTGTGCCAGGAAATCCTCGGGGGCCGGGGCGGTCAGTCGTGCAAGCACGTCCACGCCGAGCGTCGGGGTTTCGGTATCCGTGCCTTCGGCGCGCAAGAGGTGGACGAGGACGGTGCGCTCTCCCTCGACGGCACCGAATGCCAGGCGTGACGTGACCTCCCCCGAGAGCACGGCCCGAACCGAGGAGGCGGACCACGCACGCAGATTGCCCGGGTCGTTGAATTCGCGTTGCGCGGGCACCTGTGCGTCCTCGGGCCACAGGCTCGAGATCCCGTCGCGCGCTGTCAGATACCCGGACGCACTGCCGCTGACAGAGCTGCCGCCAAGGCTTTGCAGGGATTGCAACGACTGAAGCGACTGCAGGGATTGAAGCGACTGGAGCGATTGAAGGCTTTGCAGGAAAGGCATCGTCTTTCTCCGGTTCGGTTCGGGTTGGTTCGGTCAGGCCGCGGGCACACCCGCTTCGGCCAGCGCGTCGGCCCACAGGCGACCGGCTTCGGTATGGCCCGCTGGATGCTGGCGCAAATAGCCAGAGACGCACATGTCGGGATCGAGCCGCATCAGCTCTTTCGCGGCGACGCGGGCCTCGTTCCCGCGCCCGGCCAGTTGCAGGCCGATCACCCGGCAGCGATGGGCTGACAGGTGGTTCGGGTTGTGGCGGATCGAGGCCTCGGCCATCTCAACGGCGCGGTCGTAGCGACCGCCCGCCACGTAGCTTCCCGCACTCAGGGTCTGAAAGAAAGGCTCGCGGGGGTCGCGGGGTGACAGGGCATATCCGCGGTCGGCCAGTTCGACCGCCCGCGCGCCGTCGCCGCGAAAGGTCGCCAGCACCGAAGCGAGGTAGCTGATCATTGCGCTGGAGGGATTGATCGCCTGCGCGGCGGCAAAGCGCTTTTCGGCCAGGTCGAAGTCACGGTCGAGCACGGTCAGGATGTTGGCGTCGATGGCCAGCGCCAGCGGGCAGCTGGGGTTGCGATCCAGCGCCGCCGCGATGGTGTCGCGGGCCGCCGCGTGGTCGGCCGACACGTCGTCGGACCATTTCTGGAAGATCCGCAGCAGGTGCCACTGGGCCAACCATGCCTGCGGCTCGGAATGGCTGGAGCACCGTTCGATCACCGTCAGCAACTGCGCGCGGGCGCGATCGAAATGGCGCTGCTCGAAGGCGTGCATCAGGCCGACGCCGGACATCATCAGTTCATGCGCGGCCAGTTCGGACACAGGGCGATGCGCCGTCATGGCGATCGAGCGCGACATGACCAGCCGCAGCACCTGCCCCGCCAGCGTCGCGGTCGCCGGATCGTCCCCTGCCAGAAAGGCGCGCAGGTCGAACTGGTGCCTGTCGGACAGGATCACCGTGTCGCTGGCGACGTCCAGCAGAGATGCGTCGAGGGTGATGCGCCCGTCCGAGACGCGGCAGAAACCCTGCAACAGGTAATCCGGGCGCAGCTGCTCGGCGACCTGGCCGGGGCTGCGGGCTGCGACACCGATGGCGCGCGCCGAGAAATGCGAGATCGCGTCGGCCAGCCGCGAGCGGGCAAAGACCGAGGTGATCTCGTGCGCGAGGCAATCGCCGATCCCCGCCGCCTGCGCGTCGCCGATCTCGGCAAAGGGCAGGACGGCGATGCGGGGCAGGTAGGATATGGACGCGGGCGCGGTCCTGATCCGCACAGGGTCGCCAAGCCGCTGGTCCCGCAACCAGTCCTCGAATCCTTCCTGCGGCAGGTCGAGGCCCTCGAGAAACTCGCCGTCCTCAGGCGAGCCCTCCAGCACCACGCGCGCCGGCCGCAGCGCAACGCTGTCGGCGGTCACGTCGAACACCTCGTCGAAGAGGGGCCCCAGCCGCTGCCGCATGTCGTGCAGCAACTGCCGCAGGCTCGCGCGGCCGCGGCTGGCGTCGCTGGAGGACCAGAGCTTGTCGATCAGCCACATCCGGCTGCGCCGCATGTCCGGCCCCGTCGCCACCAGAGCGATCAGTGCAAGCTGCCGCGAGCCCGGCAGGCGCAGGGCGCGCCCGTCGCCGAGACCGGCGGACATCGTCCCGAACATTCGGAGCACCAGCGTGGACTCTTGCAGATCGGCCATGGCGAAAGAACTTTCGAACCAATGGAAGAAACACGGAATGCGCCCCGCAATCGTGGGAGCAAGTGGCGATACAGCTTAAAGGTGAGTGTGCGTGAGGCCCGCTCACTTGGCAAGGTTGTTTCCCGCGCGGCCACCCTGCCGCCGGTGCCTGGCGGTATTCCGGCGAAATCACGCCTGTCTGACGCATTTTGATGCCGAGCCTGACGGCTGCCTGACCCCGACCTTACGCCCGGATGACGGCGGACCGGTTAGCCTTTCTGTGTCGTCCGGTATTCGGACGTCGGAAAGACGCATTCGAACAAATTCCTTAGGAGAAGAACGATGGCACTTGTTGGCACAGCGTGGAACGACTTCCTCAACGACATCACCGGCGAGAACCTGATCTTTGGACAGGCCGGGAACGACACCATCTATGGTTGGTCGGGCAATGACCTGATCTTTGGCGGATCGGGCGACGACTTCATCGACGGCGGCTACGGCATCGACTCGATCTACGGCGGGTCGGGCAATGACACGATCCGGGGCGGCTTCGACCAGGACGACGTGCTGAACGGCGGGGCCGATCACGACACGATCGACTACAGCTACACCACGAACGCATTCCGGATCGACCTGCGGTCCGGCACCGCCGAGAATTTGACGGCGCCGGGCACCGAGACGTTGGTCAGCTTTGAAAGCGCCATCGGCTCGCGCGGTGACGACAGGATCGCGGGCACCAACTTTGCCAACAGGCTGGAAGGTGGCGACGGTGACGACACGATGCATGGCCGCCGCGGCCAGGACACGCTTGTCGGCGGCGACGGTCAGGACCGTCTGTATGGCGGGCGCGGCCGCGACCGGCTGGAGGGCGGCGATGGCGACGATTACCTGCGCGGCGACGGCGGCAGCGACTGGCTCTATGGACAGGACGGCAACGACTGGATGTATGGCAACGCCGGCAACGACGTCCTCAACGGCGGGGCGGGCCACGATCGCCTGCTGGGTGGCAGCGGCAACGACAACCTGTTCGGCGGTGACGGCAACGACCGGATGTTCGGCGAAGGCGGCACCGACTACCTGTGGGGCGGCAACGGCGACGACTGGCTTTCTGGTGGTCTCGGAGCCGACGGGATGCTGAACGGGGGCAACGGCAACGACACTGTCGACTACTCCTACAGCGACCAGAGGTGGAACGTGAACCTCGAGAACGGCTTTGCGACCAACCTGGATGTCGGCGGCAGCGAGACGCTGGTCAGCATCGAGAACTACGTCGGGTCCGGTGGGCGCGATCAGGTCTTCGGCACGGCTGGGGCGAACAGCATCTGGGGCGGCGACGGCAACGACTGGCTTCGCGGCTACAGCGGCGACGACCGGCTCTATGGCGGCGACGGTGACGATGACCTTCATGGCAACGACGGCGACGACAGCCTCTATGGCAACGACGGCGACGACTATGCCTATGGCGACGACGGTGACGACGTGCTGGTCGGCGGCAATGGCGAGGACACGCTGCGCGGCGGGGCAGGAGACAACACGCTGACCGGCGGCGCGGATGCCGACACGTTCGAGTTCGACGCGGCGCAGCTGCGCAATGCCGTGGGCGACGTGACCACAATCACCGATTTCACGGCCGGCGAAGACATCCTTCGGTTCCGCAACGCCCGCGGCGAAAACGGCGCGGACATCGACGCGATCTCGGACCTCGACACCAACGGAGATGGCTTCATCACGGGGCAGGACGACAACTGGACAGTCGAGAACCAGCAACTGGTCTTCAATGGACAGGCGTGGATGTATGTCGGCGATCTGACCTTTCATGGCGCCACGGGCGACTTGATGCTTGAAGATGTGCTTAGCATCGATATCGCCGATCGTGCAGGTGTCTACCTGGACATCCTTTGAAACGGTGCCGCCCGCCGCGACCATGGATCGTGCGGGCGGCACATGCCGTCTTCCGGAAAACACCAAGTCCGTTCGAAGTGCTGCCACAGGTGTCTGACGTCAGCACCTACCGGACGGATACCGGGGTCTGGGCAATGGAGAATTGCTGGTTCGTCAATTGGTCCTCGCCACCAGAACCGGGCAAGCCCACGTCGGGTCTGCAAAGCTCGAGACACGGTATCCAACTCGGCATGGCTGGTCAAAACTGCATCCAAAGGACCTGAAAGGGTTTACATGGCAGGAAAGTTCACTGCTCTTTTGGGGCTCTGAGCGCGTTTTGACAAAGGCTCCCGAAATGGATGAGTTCCCTCCATTCTCAATAACACCTTCCAACGGCTTCAGGGACTGGCTGCACGCCGAGAACGGTTCGATTGCCTTTACAACCTATCAGGTGGGAAAGTTGTTCACCGTCGGGATCAATCCGGATACCGAAGATCTTTCGGTCTTCGAGCGATCGTTTCCGAAATGCATGGGGTTGGCCGTGGAAAACTCGAACGGCCAGACGGGCCTTTGGGTTTCCACACTTTTTCAGTTGTGGCGCTTTCAGGACCTGCTCGGAGACCAGGGACAGACAGAGGACGGGTTTGACGCGGTCTTTGTCCCTCTCGTCGGCCACACGACCGGCGAGATCGACGTGCATGATATCTGCCCGCGCGTTTCAGACCCGGATCCCTTGTTCGTTGCGACCCGCTTCAATTGCCTTGCGACTCTCGCCCGCAACGCGTCTTTCCAACCCCTCTGGCATCCGCCGTTCATCGACCGGATCGTTCCGGAGGACAGGTGCCACCTGAACGGGCTTGCGATGCGTGGGGGCAAGCCGGGTTTCGTCACCTGTGTCGCGGCCGGCAATACGGCCGGCGCCTGGAGGGACCACCGACGCGACGGGGGTATCGTCATCGACGTAGACAGCGGTGCCATCGTCGGTTCGGGGCTGAGCATGCCGCATTCGCCGCGTTGGCACGATGGCACACTTTACGTACTGCAATCGGGCAGCGGGGAATTTGGCCGAATGGACCTTGCGACTGGCAGGTTCGAACCGATCTGCTTTCTGCCCGGTTTCGCGCGGGGGATAGCGCTGACCGGGACGCATGCCATCATCGGGGTTTCGCGTCCGCGCCGTCAGGCTGCCTTTGAAGGCTTGGCCTTGGAGGACCGCCTTGGGCGGACCGGCCAGGAGCCGCAATGCATGATCGCAGTCGTTGACCTGCATTCCGGCGAAATTGCCCATTCTCTTGTCATCGAGGGTGTCGTGCGCGAACTCTACGATGTCGCGATCATCCCGCGTGTGCGCCGACCGAAGCTGCTGGGCTTCGCGACACCGGAGATCCGCTTTCAGATCCGGCCAGGTCCGCTGGCACAGAAGCGATAGAGGGCAGGGCGGCCACTCACTGCCAGCCCGCATCGCGGTGAATGACGGATCATTAACTATTTACCGAATCGCCATCATCGCGGACACTGACGAAAAATTCATTTTCGGAATGCGTGTTCAGGGACGGTTGATATGGGTTTTCGGGTAAGCGATTCCGCTGGCGGCGCAACGCGTCTGACATCGGTCGGGGACATCAATGGCGATGGGTTCGACGATTATGCGCTACAGGTCGAAAGAGACTATGGCTCTGCTGAACCATACGGTCGCGCCTATCTGCTGGATGGATCGCGACTTGCACAGGGCGATCTGACCTTTGGTGGGGGAAACCCCTACTATGACGATCGCATCATCGCGCAGTTCGCGAACACCAATCCCGGAACATCGGCAGTTCTCCTCGCGGGCGATCTTAATGGCGACGGATTTGACGATGTCGTCTTGCTGGGGCGCGCCGGATATGATGCCGGTGGCAATGGGCCTTATGGTGGCTATTACGGGTATTACGGCGGTTATTACGGCTATGATCCCTATTCCGGCACGGTGACGGCAGACGGTCGACCGGCCTATGTGATCTTCGGGTCGGAAGAGACCTATCGGGACGGCATTTCCCTTCCGCCGGAATACGAAAGTGCCGGCAAGACGCTGGGTGTTGGTGTCGTCGATGCCGACGTGAACCAGCAGACCTATTTTGGCCGGGACTTCATCGCGCTCGGACGGCCAGATGAACTCGGCACTGGATCGGTCGAGGTGGTTTTCAGTTCCTATGCGCTGGGACTGCCGAATGAAGCCTTCGGCGATCTGACCATCGAGTCCGATGACTTGGGCGACGGCTTTGGCACGCGGGTCGCCCTGCTGGATCCCATCGACGGCGGGTTCTATGGCGACACTGGGTATCTGGTCATTGCGGCGCCGGACGCCGACGCGCTGGGCCGCAGCGGGGCCGGGGCGGTGCATATCGTCGACACGGCCGAGTTGTTCGACTTCGACCCGGACGATGGCGACCAGACCCTGACGCTCAGCCAGGTCAATCTTGCCAGCCTTGTCACCATCGCGGGGCCGATCAGCGGGGCGCAACTTGGCTTCGAGATGGAGGCCATCGGCGACGTGAACGGCGACGGTGCCGAGGATGTGGCCATTGCAGCCATCGACCCGCTCAACGGCGGTCTGGCCGAGATCTACGTCCTCTATGCTCCGCGCTTTGGCGGCCCGTTCCCAGCCATCGATCTGGCGAACCTGCAACCCTCGCAGGGCGCGCGCCTGACCGGCCTCGATGTCGCGCCCGGCGATCCGCTGTCCATTGCGGCGCTCGGCGACGTCACCGGGGACGGCTACGACGATTTCGCCATCGGCCTTCCGGGAACAAGCAGCACATCGGCGGGCGAGGTCTATGTCATCTATGGCGACCGGGACGGCGTGCGCTCGGGCAGTCTGACCGCCTTGCCCACGTTCTTCGAAGCGGTGCGCTTCGTGGGCGAAACAGGGGATCGTGTCGGCCTTGCGGTTGAATCTCTTGGGGATTTCGACGGCGACGGGATCGACGACCTGTTCATCGGCACGACGGATGGCGGCTATGGCATAGAGGGCGGGTTCCGGCGTTTCTTCGAGATGGATCGCCTGTCGCTTGGTACCGACGGCCGGATCGAGATCGCAGACACGCTGGCCAGCCTGCCGCGCAGTTTCCTGTCGCCTGGCGACGATGCGTTGTCGCTGGGGCTGAACGGGTCCTATGCGGCGGGATGGTCGATCACGATCAACGATGCGGGATCGCCCTTTGCCGCGCACCTCGCGGTGACCGGTTTTGGCCCAAGCACCAACGGCTTCATTACCGTGACGCGCGACGGCAGCGGAGCGTCCGGGGGCATTCGGGCCGAGACAACCGAAGCAGGCAAGGCGGCCATCGGCGCGTTGCGCGCCGGCGAAACCCTGACCGACACGGTCGATTACACCGTCACGGACGGGATCGAGACCGCAATCGCCACGGTCACCTATACGGCCGAGGGCACGGACGACGCGCCTGAGCCTACCGACGACTATGCGACCGTGGCGGCGACCGGATCGGTCCTCATCGACGTTCTGGCCAATGACACAGACCCCGAGGGCGACGCCCTGACCCTGACCGGGGTCGGCGGCGCGGCGGCAGGCGATGTCGTGATCGAGAACGGCCAGGTCCGCTATACGCCCGGCGCGGGTTTCGCCACGGACGATACCTTCACCTACACGGTGCAGGATGCCACGGGTCTCGAAGCGACGGGCACGGCAAGGGTGGGCGTGAAAGGCGCGTTCGCCAGCGCGACCCTGACGAACTCGGATACGTACTGGGCCTTTTACCACGACGTGGCGCTGGCGGGCGATGTCGATGGCGACGGAATCGGCGATCTCGTTTTGGGCTCTTACCTCAGTTCCAGCGATCGTTTTGTGTATGACGTCGTCGGCGCGGTCAGCTTTGTTCCCGGTTCCGCACAGCAGGAATGGGAACTGGCGCCCGACCTGCAACGATCAGGAACGCTGATCGCAGGCGATCTGCCCTATGGTGGACGCGGCCTGACGATTGCAGGCCTCGGCGATTTCAACGGCGACGGTCACGCGGATATCGCCTTTGGCAGCGACCACTCGGTGTTCTTCGACGAAGAGGAGTTCTTTGGCCGCGAATGGGGCGCCGTCGGTGATGGCTATGCCGGGGTGCTGCTGGGAGGTCCGGACGGGTTCACGCCCCAGGCGGGCCTCGATGCGCCGGGTGCCGGGGGCGTGGCCATCCTGCCCGGGGTTCCGACCAGTTTCACCGAGGGCTTTGAAACCGACGTTTCTGCCGCAGGAGACCTCGACGGAGACGGGTTCGACGACCTGCTGCTGGTTCTGAAAGAGATACCCGTCGAACCCAGTTCGAGTTTCTTCAATGCCCTGACTACCCGGACAACCAACGCCGAGGCGCACGTGGTGTGGGGCCGCCCCGGCGGCGGTTCGGAACTCGTGCTGGGTGCTGGCGTGGCCAGCCAGCTTCTGCATTCGGGGGCATTCGCAAGCGGACTCGGCGCGGTGTCTGCCGGGGATGTCAATGGTGACGGCATCGACGACCTGCTGCTGTCGGGTGTCCGGTCGGTCGAACCGGGCCGTTTCGACCTGCTGGCTTATGTCGTCTACGGCGGATCGAGGACCGGCTTTGCCGGACTGGACCTGTCGAACCTCTCACCCACGCGGGGCTTCGAGATTTCGGCCGTTTCCACAAGTACATACCCTGGGTTTGCCAGCCTGCCCAACGGAGTCTCTGGAATCGGAGACGTGAACGGCGACGGTTTTGGCGACATCGCGATCGGTATCCCAAGCGCTGCGAACCTCGATGGCGATGCCTCGGCAGGCGCGGTGGGGGTGGTGTTCGGCGGCACCAACGGACCGGTCGATGTGGCGTCCCTGGATGGCAGCAACGGCTTCGTCCTGTATGGCGGCAACGCGGATGCCCGCCTTGGCCTGTCGGTCACGGGTGCGGGAGATTTCAATGACGACGGGCTGGACGACCTGCTTGTGGCCAGCCGGGACAGGATCACGGTCCTTTATGGGCAGGACGAGGGTTGGCCGGCTGCGCTGGACCTCGGCGCGCTGACGCCCGCACAGGGGCTGACCATCTTCGCGGAACAGGATTATGCGTTCTTCACCGGGCGCTCCATCGCCGGCGGCGAGGACCTGAATGGCGACGGGCGTCCCGACATCGTTTTCGCCGACGGACGCGACAAGACCCAGATCGTGTTCGGCGGCCGCGCGCAGGTTCTCGATCTGCTCGACGGCGCGGCGGATGGCGTGATCGACATCGCGCTGCTGGATCGCGCGGTACCGTCCCTGCCGCCGGTGGATACTGGCGGCGGCGGTGGAGGGGGCGGTGGCGGTGGTGGAGAACCGGGACCGCAAACCGTCAACGTCACCACCTCGGGGTTCTTCCTCGAAGGCGATCCCGGCGATGGGGCCGAGGTCATTTTCTCCGTGTCGCGCACGGGCGACACGCAGGGCAGCATGACGGTCGACTACGAAATCCGCGGCTCCGGCGCCAATCCGGTCGATGCGGACGACCTCCTGCCCGGGCTTCTGGGGGCGGGCCGTGTCGTTCTTGGCGAAGGGCAGACCTCGCGCGAGGTGCGGGTGCCAATCGCCTCCGACCTGCTTTTCGAACCCGACGAGTCGCTGGTTCTCGCCATCACCGGAGCGTCCGCCTCGAGCGGCGGGGACACATCGCTCGGAGCTTCCAGCGCGACTGCGGTGATCCTCAACGACGATCAACTGGCCGTCCTGACAGCAAGTGGCGCGCGGGTGACAGAGGGCGACAGCGGCACGCGGACTCTGGTCATGGCCATCGAACGCAGCGGCGGCACCAAGGACGGTGTGGACGCGATATGGCGGATCGATCCCGCCGGCGGCAACCCGGCCAATTCGGCGGATATCACCGACTCCTTCCCGCTGATCGGAACCGTGCGCTTTGAACCCGGGCAGACCCGGGCGGAAATCCCCGTCGGCATCCTTGCCGATCTGGATATCGAACCTGACGAGACGCTGCAATTGACCATCTCGTCTGCCACGTCCGACAGCGGCAACGAGGTGGTGATCGGCACGGCAACCGCGCTGGGCGTGATCGAGACGGATGATTTCCCCCCGCGTCTGGTCATCCAGGGAGCCACACTGGACGAAGGGGATGCCGGAACGACGCGGACGGGTTTCACCATCGATCGATCGCGCGGCGAGGGGCAGACTGTCGAGGTCGAATACCGGATCACGTCCACCACCGCCGACAGCAGCGATGCGACCCCGGTCAACGTGGCGGGCAGCCTGACACTCGGGCCGGACGATACGTCTGCGGTGATCCCGGTCGACGTGTTCGGCGACCTTGATCCCGAAGCGAACGAAAGCCTGACGCTGGAAATCCTGAGCGCCCGCACCACCGACGGCATCGATGCCGAGGTCAGCGGCGATGGCGCGCGGATCGAAATCAGGAATGACGACGAACCGGCGGTGCTGTCCGTCCGCGCCGCGCGCGACCGGATGGACGAAGGCAACAGCGGTGTCAGCTATGCCGAGTTCATCGTCACCCGGGCTGGCGAGACCGACAACACCATCACGGTCGGCTGGTCCGCGACCGAGACCCTCGGCCCGCCCCGGCTGGTCGACGAATGGATAACGGAAAGAGAGATCACCGTTTTCGGCAGATGGTGGTCGTGGAACGACAGGATCGTCGGCTTCCGCATCGAAGAGGATGCGCGCGAGGTGTCGACGGGCGAAATCCTGTCGCGCCAGGACGTCCTGCCGCGCGACGGCTCTCCGGTGTTCCAGACCGTCACGCCGACCTTCCGCTTTGACGAGGTCGCGGTGACGGCGCTGGACGGCAGCCTGCCGAACCTGACGATCCCGCTGGGCAGCTTCAACCTGCTCGATGGGAACACGCGCGCGTTCCGCGACGGGCTGGTGCAATACGATCTCGTCTGGCCCGATGTCGCCCTCGAGGTCGAAATCGATGGCCCGACCCTGGGCGACGTGTCGATGAGCTACCCGGTGCGCACCGACTTGCGCATGCCCGGTTATGTCGTGGCGGGCGAGGATGCCCGCGTCGGGACTTTCGGCCTGCAGGCGGTTGCCCCGAAGCTGATCGCCGAATCCCTCAACTACGGTTCGATCGATATCGACCTTGCCTTTGGGGTTGGCGAATTCGGCGCGAAGGACGTGGTCCTCTCCGGTTTCTTCGGGGCTGAACTGGCCCGGATCGACGACCTGGCCGTCGACGTTTCCGATATCGACCGCGTGGACCTGTTCGAGATCACGCGTGGCCTGGGTTTCGACGTGGAGGACCCGCTCGAGATCTTCGGGCTTTCGGCCAAGTTGCCCACAGGGTCAAAGGCCACCAGCGTGGCGTTGCCGGGAGCCTCGATACCCGTGCTCGAAGCGACGGTCCAGGATCCGCTGCTTTCGTTCAATACCGATCTTCTCAACCTTGCCAGCCTGATCCCGGGCCTGCAGGGACTGCGGTTCCTGAGCAACGACCTGGACGACGAAAACGCGATCAGGCTGGGCAATTTCGCGTTGACCGGCGAATACGCGATCTTCGACGCGGATCTGACATTCGACCTGATGCTTCAGCAGGAGTTCGTGTTCCTGCCCGGCATTCCCACGGTCACGATCAACAACAACGAACTCAGCTTCGATGAAAGCACGCTGATCCCGACTTCCGTGGGCATGTCGGAACTTCTCGGCACCGCATCCTTCGCCTTTGGTGGGGCGATCAAGGTGATCACGTCGCTGGTCCCGGTTGTCGACGTGACAAGCAGGCTGTTCCAGGCCGCTTTCGAACTGAAGGACACCTTCACAGGTGCGAAACTGAGCGGCGAGTTCGGGCCGCTTGTCGAAGGATCGCTCATCGGCGGCCCTTACGGGATACTCGATCCGATCCTCGAATCCACTGTCACCTTCGACGTGGCCCCCGGAACCTTCGATCCTGTGATGTTGGATTTCTCGATCCCGGTCCTGCCGGCGCCCGCTCCCGACGATGCGTTGCTCTTCGGCGCGATCACCTTCCGGCCGGGCGAGACCGAGAAGATCATCCGCGTTCCGGTGAGCGGCGATCGCATTCCCGAGGTGAACGGCACCGTGAACCTGCGCCTCGACAGCGCCAACGCGATCACGGGTGCCGCCGAATTGCGGGTCGACGAGGCGTCGATGATCGTCAATGACGACGATCTCTTCACGCGCAGCGAAGTCGAATTCATCCGGTTGTTCAGGTTCTGGGGCGACCCGCACCTGGCCACCGCCGACGGGCTGTCCTACAGCTTCATGGCGGTGGGCGAGTTCACCATGCTCGAGGCCGTCTCCGGCGCGCCCCTTACGTTGCAGGCCCGGATGAGTCCGCAGCCCGGCTCCGACCTGCTTTCGGTCATCACTGCTGTCGCGACCGAGATCGACGGGCATCGGGTCATGCTGGACGTGCTGTCCGACACCCCTCTCAAGGTTGATGGCGTGGCGGTCGATGTGCCGCTGGATGTCGGCATGATCGAAGTCGGTGCCGGCCGCGTCCTTTTCGACGGGGACCGGTACACGTTCGTCATGCCGAACGAGGAAAGGATATTCGTCGACGTCCGCGACGGGTTCCTTGATGTCGGCCTGCTGCTCGACCCGGCGCGCGCACCGGGCGAGGTGCGCGGTCTTCTCGGCAATGCCGACGGCGACGCCAGCAACGACCTGGCCCTGCCGGACGGCACGGTTCTGTCGGACAGCCCGGATTTCGATACGCTCTACGGCATCTATGCCGAAGCATGGCGCCTGACTGATGCGACGAGCCTTTTCGACTACGCGCCGGGATTGGGCACCGAGGATTTCACCGACCGCAGCTTCCCGCGCGGGAACATCTCGATCGACGATCTGCCGGCCGACCTGCGCGCGGCGGCAGAGGCGGCGGTCGACGCTGCCGGCATCCCGGCCGGCGCCGGACGCGAGGCCGCGATCCTCGATTTCGCGCTGACCGGCAACCCGGCCTTCATCGAGTCGGCCCGTGGCACCGATGTGCGGATCGCGGACAAGATCACGGTGCAGAACGCGCCCGCCCTCGGCCCTGCGGTCGGCATCACGACCGCGGTCCCGGAACTGGGCGAAGGCGCACCCGGCGAGGAGGGCCTTGCGGAGTTCCGGATCTTCCGCCTGGGGGACCTGAGCGAGGCGCTTGTCGTCGCCCTGTCCCGCACGGGGAGCCTGTCGGACGATGAAATCGGCACCGCGCTGCCCGAGACCGTCACGCTGGCGGCCTGGCAGGAAAGCGCGACCGTCTCGGTTGCCGTTCTCGGCGATGCCGAGGCCGAGACGGACGAGACGCTGACGGTCGAGATCGCGGTGGATGCCGCCACACCGCACGTGATGCTGTCGCGGCGGGCCACGGTCAAGATCCTTGACGACGATCGGCCCGCGCTGCCGGCGGTCTCGGTCGCAGCCGATGCCGAAACGGTCGACGAAATGGATGGCGTCGCTGCGACAGCATCCTTCACGCTCACCCGGACGGGCGACCTGACCGGCGCGCTGGACGTCTCCTGGATCGTCGTGCCGAGCGCGTTCCATGCGCCGGTGACGGGCGGCGATTTCGTCGGTGGCGGCCTGCCGGGCGGCACCGCGCGCTTCGACGCGGGTCAATCCAGTCTCGTCCTGACGGTCGAAATCGCGGGCGACCTGGCCGAAGAGATCGACGAAGGCTTTGCCCTGCGGCTGCTGGACAGCAGCGACTACACGGTTGCGACGCGCGATGCCTCCGTCCTGATCCTAGACGACGACGAGAACCAGGCGCCCGAGGCAATCGCCCGCGATCCCTTCCAGCTTCTCGAGGACCGGGTCGCGGTCATCGATCTCAACGAAGTGCTGCGCGATCCCGAAGGACGGCCACTGACGTTCGAGGTGCCGGCCACAACCGTCCAGGGCGCGGCGCTGCTGTTCCTTGGCGATGGTCGTGTCGAAATCCGGACGCCTGTCGACTTCACAGGGCAGGACAGCTTCTCTGTCACGGTTCGTGACGAAGCCGGGTTGGCACTGGAAAACGTGTCCGTCCCTTTCGACGTCGCGCCTTACAACGAGGCCCCCGTGGCCGTCGCGGATGGTCAGGCCGGCTCCACGGGCTTTGCCACGACCGAAGAAGCGGCCGTGGTTCTGCCCGACGTGCTGGCCAACGACACCGATCCGGATACCGGCGACAGCCTGTCCATTGTCGCGATCGATGCGCTGGACCTGCGGGGCACGGTGAGCTTGGGGGGCGATGGATCGGTGACATACGATCCGGCGGGGGCGCTGGACGATCTCGGCGTCGGCGAGACGGCCATCGAGGTTTTCCGCTACACGGTTTCCGACGGTGCGCTGACCAGCAGCGCCGAGGTTGCCGTTCGGGTGACCGGCGTGAACGACGCGCCTATGGCGGCGGACGATGCGTATTCGACGACCGCCGACACCGCGCTGGTGGTTTCCCCGGCCGGCGTGCTGGCCAATGACACGGATGCCGAAGACGACACGCTGAGCGCGGCGCTCGAAAGCGGGCCGACCTCGGGGACGCTGACGCTGAACCCGGACGGCTCCTTCCGCTACGTGCCGAATGCCGGCTTCTTCGGGAGCGACAGCTTTGTCTACCGCGTCAGCGACGGCAATGGCGGCGAGGACACGGCCTCGGTGGCGATCACGGTCGAGGACGGCACCACGCCGCCGTGCCCGCTGCTGTTCTCGGCCCCGGGCGCGATGACGTTCGACGGGTCGGGCGCCTCGGTGCTGGAGTTCGGGCCGGACGAGGCGTTGCGGGTCGAGGCCGCGACCATCGCGTTCACGTTCAACGCCGACACGGTGTCAGGGCGGCAGGGCCTTGTGTCGAAGGATGCCTACGGGCTCGAGGTCAACGACGGTCACTTCACGAGCTACATCCAGAAAGGCACGCTGTTCGTGCGGTTCCAGGAGGATGCGGCCTCGGCGGTCTTCAAGGTCGCGGGCATCCAGGCCGGCACCGACTACGACGTGGTGACGAGTTTCGGCGATGGCCGGGTCGCGTTGTGGCTGAACGGCGCCCTTGTCGGCGAAGAGGCGTTCGACATCGACTGGACCGACAATGGCGAGTTCCTGCAGATCGGCGCCAACGGCTGGGCCAGTGCAACCGGACAGCCCGGGTTCCGGGACGTGTTCGACGGAACGATCAGTGATGTGGCGGTGTTGGGATGTTATGCTGACGATCTGCTCTCGCAGGCGGTGCCCGTTGGCATGGACGACGATTTCGCCACGGATGAAGACATGCTCCTGGCCGGCAACGTCCTGTCGAATGACACCGATCCCCTTGGTGGCGTGTTGCGGGCGACACTGGTTTCGGATGCCGCCAACGGGACGCTTGTTCTCAATCCGGACGGCAGTTTCACCTACACGCCGGATTCGGATTTCTTCGGCGTGGACAGCTTTGCATACGAGGTATCGACCGTTTTCGGCGGCAGCGATATCGCGACCGCATCGATCACGGTCGATCCCGTGAACGACGCGCCTATGGCGGCGGACGATGCGTATTCGACGACCGCCGACACCGCGCTGGTGGTTTCCCCGGCCGGCGTGCTGGCCAATGACACGGATGCCGAAGACGACACGCTGAGCGCGGCGCTCGAAAGCGGGCCGACCTCGGGGACGCTGACGCTGAACCCGGACGGCTCCTTCCGCTACGTGCCGAATGCCGGCTTCTTCGGGAGCGACAGCTTTGTCTACCGCGTCAGCGACGGCAATGGCGGCGAGGACACGGCCTCGGTGGCGATCACGGTCGAGGACGGCACCACGCCGCCGTGCCCGCTGCTGTTCTCGGCCCCGGGCGCGATGACGTTCGACGGGTCGGGCGCCTCGGTGCTGGAGTTCGGGCCGGACGAGGCGTTGCGGGTCGAGGCCGCGACCATCGCGTTCACGTTCAACGCCGACACGGTGTCAGGGCGGCAGGGCCTTGTGTCGAAGGATGCCTACGGGCTCGAGGTCAACGACGGTCACTTCACGAGCTACATCCAGAAAGGCACGCTGTTCGTGCGGTTCCAGGAGGATGCGGCCTCGGCGGTCTTCAAGGTCGCGGGCATCCAGGCCGGCACCGACTACGACGTGGTGACGAGTTTCGGCGATGGCCGGGTCGCGTTGTGGCTGAACGGCGCCCTTGTCGGCGAAGAGGCGTTCGACATCGACTGGACCGACAATGGCGAGTTCCTGCAGATCGGCGCCAACGGCTGGGCCAGTGCAACCGGACAGCCCGGGTTCCGGGACGTGTTCGACGGAACGATCAGTGATGTGGGGATAATCGGAACGGGGCCGGACAAGGCACTGGATTGCCTGCAAGACTTGGTATGGGGCGATGATCAGATATTCTAGCCTGTCATAGAGTGCATTCTGAAAGACTCGTGAGAAATCTTTGTGTGAACGCGATGCGACCCGGGTTCAGGACCATCGCTGATGTGCTCAAGCTCTGAAAACCGGATCGTTTGAGGCTGGAGCTTTCCGCTGGGTTTTCCTTGCTGGGAGAGGAGCGGAAACGAAGAAAGGCGTCGAAGTTCACGGAATCGCGGAAGGCGTTTGTCCTGAAGCGGGGTGAGCAAAGCGCGGGTCGCAGAGATCTGCGGAAAGGCCGGGGTCAGCGAGACGAAAGACCCGTCCCGCCAGGCTGACGATCTGTATGAGCGGGATTGGACCCGGTTTGGCATTTAGGGCGACCCAGCGGCGCTGGATGGCTGCATACTCGGTCGCCCCGCAGGCTGAGCAGAGACTGCTGGCGGCCGGACGGCCCGAGGACGCGCTACGCATCGTGCAGAACTGCCTTGCGCGGCAGGACGTCAGGGACCGTTGGTTTGACATGCCCGACCTTGACGAGGTCCATTTCGACTGCCTCGAGGCACTGGGATAGGAAGAGGCCTTGCGCGCCGCCCAATGGAGCAGGTTCGAAGGACGGCTCTGTGCCCCGACCCTGCGGCGCTACCTGGCACGGCTGCCGGATTTCGAGGACGAGGAGGCGCTGCTCAGGGCACAGGCCCATGTGCTGGCCTTCCCGGACGTCGTCACTGGGCTGGCGTTCTGCCTGTCCTGGCCTGATCCGGCGCTTGGGGCAAAGGTGGTTCTGTCGCGCACTGAGGATCTGGATGGGGACACCTATGAAGTCCTGACCCCGGCGGCCGAGATCCTCGCACCGGAACATCCCTTGGCTGCGGTTCTGGTCTGGCGGGCGATGATCCGCTTTGCGCTGGAAAAGGCTCGGTCGGGGCGCTACGGCCACGCATCGCGCCATCTGACATCCTGCGCGCAGGCCGATGCGGCAATCGATGACTATTCAGGGCATCCGGACCATCAGGCCTTCATTGCGGGTTTGCGCGGGGCGCATGGGCGAAAGTCGGTATTCTGGAGCCGGGTGGGGTAGTGACCTTCCCCAATCAAGTGGTCCGGTTTCAGTCTTGGAGTGTGACGGGTCAGAGAGCTACGGTTGGTGTGGCCGGCTAAGCGGCCTCCGCTGCTCCGCCTGGACTTTCGGCCGCGCCACCGGGCGCGCCGCGATCGGAGAGACAGGAGGCGCGAGTCCGGCGATGGACATGGTGGCCGGTCGCGATACCTTTGCAACGCCATGCTGATCCTGACACACGACACCCTGCGCAATCCGGCGATCCTCGAGGTTCGCAGCCTTCCGCGGCGTTTCCTCGGGCGGGTCATGCCCTGGCCGCGGCAGGCCGATTGGCGTGTCTCGCTGCGGCTGGTGTTCGAGATCCAGCTGCTGCGCTACCTCGCGGTCCTGCTGCCGTTCGTCGGGGCGATGCTGGTCTGGCCCGAGCTCGCGTTTCCGCTCGCCCAGGCACCGCTGGCGATGATTGTCGTGATCGCCCTCGTCGAGGTCCGTCTGCTCGCCCTGTCCCCGGGCGCGCGCGAGCGTCTCCTGTCGTCGGACGAGGCTGACCGAATCCTCGACACGATGCGGCTGCGGGCTCGGCGCTGCCTGTCGCGGATCGCCGCCCGGCAGGGCCTGGACGAGGGTGAACTGCACCTCGTGATCGAGCAATCCGGAATGGCGCGGGTGCCGCCGCTGACCCTGGTCTCGGTGCAGGCCGAGGCACCGGCGCGCGTCTTGCGGCTGGACGCGGGCGACCGCGCCGAACTGGCGCGGCTGTTCGATGACCGGTTCACCGAGCGCGACCTGCAGCGCGCCAACCTGCGCACCGACACCTTCCTGCGCATGGTCGCGGTCGAGGCGCGCAGCGTTTCGGCGCACCAGCGGCTGGCCGCGAGGTTGGAGAAGCGGGCCGAAGCGGAGGCACCGGCATGACCGTGAATGCCCGACACCTGCCCGCCGGCGCCGCGCTGGAGGTGCTGCGGCATGCCTGGCAGGCGCAGGCCGCGGGCGCGCTGACGGCCAGCTGGATGCTGCATGGCCGCCCCGGCGTCGGCAAGACGCAAATCGTCACCGACCTCGCCGCCGAAATCGGCGCGCTCCTTTTCGACTTGCGGCTGACCACGATCGAGCCGCAGGACCTGCGCGGCCTGCCTTATTACGACCACGAGACACGGCGCACAGTCTGGTATCGCCCCGAGGACCTGCCTGACACCGGGCCCGCCGTGCTGTTCCTCGACGAGCTGACCGCCGCCGCGCCGCAACTGCAGCCGGTGGTCTACGGCCTGCTGCAAGAGCGCCGCGTCGGCGGCCACCGTCTGCCCGATGACGTTCTGCTGGTCGCGGCGGGCAACATGGTCGAGGACGGCGCGCTGGCCTACGAGATGGGCACGGCGCTTTCCGACCGGCTGATCCACCTGGTGGTGACGGCGGAGGCCGAGGACTGGCTGCGCGGCTTCGCGCTGCCGCGCGGCCTGCACCCGGCGGTCACAGCCTTCATCCGCACGCGTCCCGACCTGCTGGAGACCACTGAAGAGGCATTGCGCCGGGGCGAGACGGTGGCCTGCACCCCGCGAAGCTGGGAGCGCGTCTCGCAGATCATGGTGGCCGCGCCGGCGCGCCGGATCCGTGACGCCATGATCGCCGGGACGGTCGGTGCGGCGGCGGCGGCGGAATTCGCGCTGGTCGCTGACGATGTCGCCGCCTCGGTGCAGATCGCCGACATGCTGGCCTGCCCGCGCCGCCAGCGCACGGCGCTCTATCCGGCCTCGCTGCACGGCCTGACCGCGCTGGCCTGCGCCCTGCCACAGGCGGTTGACCGCGCCACCCTGCCTGCCGGCATCGAGATCCTCGAGGACATGCGCCATCTCGGCGGCGACCGGTTCTCGCGCCTGCCGCTGTCGGAACTGGCCGCCTTCGGCTTCGAGGCGCTGATCGCGCGCGCGCTGGACCAGGGTTGGGAGGATGCCTTTGCCGGGTCCGACGCTTACGCCGCCTATGCCGCCGCGCGGCAGCAGGCGGGCCTGTGAGCCATTCGGTGCGCGCCGCCCGCGCGCTGGCGCACCTGGCGGAACGCGACCCGGCGCTGTCGGTGCTGGCACTCTGGTGCGCACATCGCGACGGAGACCGGACCGAGACGCGCGGAACGCGTATCTTCTATGGCCCGGAGTTCGACTCCCTGACGCTCGCCGAGCAGATCGGCACCGTCGGCCACCACGTCCTGCACGTGTCGCTGCGCCATCCGGCGCGGCAGGCGGCGATGGCGCTGCGCTTCGGGCCGGGCTTCGATGCCGGCCTGTTCGGGCTGGTGGCGGATGCGCTGATCAACGAGACGCTGTTGCTGGCCGAGCACGGCCTGCCACGCCCGGCCGTCACCGTCACCGGCCTTGTCGCCGCGGCGGGCCTGCCGCAACAGTCGCCGGCCGGGGCGCTTGCCGCCTGGGATGCCGAGCGTCTTTACCTGCGGCTCGCGGGCGATGAGACCGTGGCACGCGCGGCGTGTGCGCACGGCGCGGAACGGGGCTGGCAACCCGACCTGTCCGGCGAGGACGGGCAGGTCGCCCGGGACGACGCGGGCACGGCCGATGCCGCCGACTGGCAGGGCCGGCTGTCGCGCGCGATGCACGCTGGCCGCCGCGCCGGCATCGGGATCGGCGCCATCGGCGTGCCGCTCGCCGACCTGGCGCCGCCGCGGGTTGCATGGGAAAGGCGGTTGCGCGGCCTTGTCGATCGCGCCGTGACCGCGCGGCCGCAGCCGGTCTGGCACCGTCCCGCCGGTCGCTGGGTCGCGATGGAGGCCCAGGCCCGCGCCTCGGGCCGGCCGGTTCCGGTCTTTGCACCGCAGCACCGGCTTCTGAACCCGCGCCCCAGCGTCGTCGTCGCACTCGACCTCTCCAGCTCCATCGACACGCCGACGCTGCGGCTGTTCGGCGCCGAGATCGGCGGGATCGTGGCCCGCAGCGGGGCCGAGGCGCATCTTCTGACCTTCGATACCGAGCTTGATGCCGACCTGGTCCTGACGCCCGGCGCCTGGCGCGCACAGATCGAAGGGCAGCCCCTGCGCCGCGGCGGCGGCACGGACTTCCGCCCGGTTCTGGCACGGGCCGGGCAGATCGCGCCATCGATCGCCGTCATCCTGACCGATCTCGAGGGTCCGACTGGCGCCGCGCCACGCTTTCCCGTGCTCTGGGCTGTGCCGCGGGCGGCGCCGTCGCCGCCCTTCGGGCGTGTGCTGCGTCTCGACGAAGGCGCGGCGTGAGCACGCCCAAACCCTGAGGGGCATTCACGCCGAAGGTTTCCCGAATTCCACCGACGATATGCCCCGTATGCAGAGCAGCAATACATTGCTGGATCGACGGAAAAAGCACGGATTGCAACCAAAGACGCCGCCCCCGCATCACGGGCTTCGTGGAGAGCGGCGGAAGATGGACGCACCACATTTGAGTGATCGAAGTTGTCGGCCTCGGCGCCGCGCACGACGCCCACGATCTGGTTCAGGGTGAAACAGCTCTTTTTTATCAAAATCTCCTCGTTCATCTTGCCGGGACAAATCTGCCGCCCGCCCTCCTGACCATATAGCATTACGCCCTTCCAGCGCCCTGCAGAGGCGCCGTGTAGCGCGTCCCCAAATGGTCGCTACGTCTCGGGCCGAAGGGGCGCCAGACCTTCCCTGAGCGCCTGTATCGCACGCAGCGTGGGTGGCTTTAGCGGCCCGGGATAGATGTCGCGAAGATAGGCGACCCACGTCAGTTCAGCTTCGGTCAGTTCTGGCGAGCGGTCAGGCAGGTGGAAGCCCTCAACAACACGGCGGCTCATTTGCCGAAAATCCCGCGGATCGCGGCACGGGCGCGCTGCGTGAGCCGGGGATCGGCATGGTCGCTGGCGTCGCGGAGTTCCTCGATCCAGGCGACTTCATTGGCGGTCACGATCGTGCCGAAGATCTCTCTCACGGCGGCCAGCGTCGTTTCAAGACCGGTCTGCTCGAGCGCCATGAGGCACAGCACCTTCGGATCGCAGTCAAGTGCCTTCGCGAGAGCCGGGACGCGGTCGATGGCAAGTTTGGTGTCGCCGGACTTGATCATGCTGAGAACGTTTGCGTTTGTGAATCCGGCTTCACGCGCGATTTCCTTCTGCGTCTTCACGCCGGATGGTCCGAGGATGCGATGCTCCACGAACTTGGCGAGCCGGGTGTTTGCGTGGGGGTTCTTGTGAACGTTTCTGGGGGTGGGCATGGCTGGGATCCTCTTTGAGTCAGCATGTTTCTCTGACATAGTTATAGCGAGGTGCGATGCGGATTTACTTTGGAAATCAGATATTTATGCTTGATTTATTCATTCTCGACGGAATGCAGGATCTCGCCTTTACGGTCTCCACCTGCGCGCGGTCGGGAATGCCAATGCTCAAGGTCGCGCCTCATTCGGTGCCGATGTCATTCGCGTCACGTCCTTGTTCACTGTGTTACTCAGGCTCTGGTCATGGGTCACCGCCGCAAGCGCCTGTTCCGGGTGCACCGGCACGCTGACCGCGTGCAGACATGACCCCAATCACTATCACAACCATATGTTGAACGCTGCGGAGCATTGCGCTGTGTCAATGCGGCGAGGGCATGTCCACGGCGATACTGCGATTGTCGATGGAGGCTTTGAATGGACCAGGCGGAAACGATCAGATTCCTGTCCTCGGGCGATGCCTTCGCCGCCGAAGATCCCGTCGAGGTCATCCAGACCCATGGCGCTTATGTGTTCCTGTGCGGCGACACCGCGCTGAAGCTGAAACGCGCCGTTAAATACGACTACATGGACCTGAGCACTGTCGCGCTTCGCAAGGGCCTTATCGCACGCGAACTGGAGCTGAACCAACCGGTCGCGCCAGAGATCTACCGTGACATGCTGCCGGTGACGCGGACCGAGGCCGGGCTTGCCCTGGACGGCGGTGGAGAGGTTGTCGATTGGGTCCTGAGGATGTGGCGGTTCCCGGCGGAAAACGAACTGGTGCGTGTGACTGAGCGCGGCGCGCTCGACGATGACACAGCCAGCGCGGTCGGCGAAGCGATTGCGGCCTATCACGCCGTGGCCCCCGTGCAACGGCGTCCGGGTCGCATACTGATTGCGGATATCCTGGCGGAGCTGGGGCGCGTTTTCGCCGAGTTTCCCGGAGCTGCGGCGACCGCCCGGGTCGGGGAATGGGAAAGGGCGGTGGCAGCTTGTCTGGACACCAACGGATCGCTTCTGGACAGCCGCGGCAGGAAAGGCGACGTGCGCCGCGCCCACGGGGACCTCCACCTGCGCAACCTCGTCCTCATCGATGGGCGGCCTGTGCTCTATGACGCGCTGGAGTTCGACGAGACGCTGGGAACATGCGACGTGCTCTATGACATCGCCTTTCTCGTGATGGACCTGTGTCACCGCGGTCTTCACCGGCAGGGATGCCGGGTGCTGGACGCCTGGCTACGCGCGGCACGCGGCGGTCAGGATGCCGGAATGGCGGCGCTGCCGTTGTTCTTGTCGGTTCGGGCCGCGATCCGTGCCATGGTGCTGCTTCAGACCGATCAGGCGCGTGGAGAACCGGGCCAATCCGCGGCTGAGGTGGCAGCCTATATGGAGCTTGCCTGCGCTGCGTTGCAGCCCGAGGAACTGCGGTTGATCGCCGTGGGCGGGTATTCGGGAAGCGGAAAAAGCGTTCTGGCCCGCGCGCTGGCGCCAGGCCTTGGAGCCCTGCCCGGGGCGGCGCTGCTCAGCTCTGACCTCGAACGGAAAGCCGGCCTGCCGGCCGGGACGACGCTCGATCCGGAAGCCTATGCCGCGGAGCGCCGCGAAGCCGTCTACCACGATCTGTTCGCGCGCACAGCGACGCTGCTGGCCGCGGGGCATTCGGTTGTCCTTGACGCCACCTTCGTGGACCCACAGCTGAGGGCCGCCGCTGAAGCGGTGGCAACCCGCGCGAACCTGCCGTTTCATGGCCTTTGGCTGGAAGCGCCTGAACCCGTTCTCGAGGCGCGCTTGCGTTCGAGGCAGGGTGATGCCTCAGACGCGGATGTAGACGTTCTGAGAAAGCAACTGTCCGCCGAGCGAGGGGAAATGACATGGGCGGTTGTCGATGCGTCCGGCGATCCCCGGTCTTCGCTCCGGCACGCGAAGGCAACTCTTGAGGCGCAAGAGGGTCTCGATCCTTCCCCAGCCGTCCGGTCCACGGTGCGGTAAAGGCGCGTGGGCCCACAAGCCGCCGCTGGGTTGTGGCCTCTGCCCTGCATGACCCTGCCGCAACCAGCCAATCCCAACATAGGGTCGCCCGAGAGGCGACGCCTCAGTCCTCCGAGAGATACGGTTCGATCTCGTTTCGAACCCGAGGCCACGCATCGGTCAGGGCGCGGGCTGTCCATGGCACCCTCCTCTCCGTGCGCGGGCTCATCAGCCGGGTCACGCTGTTCTGTTCCAGGATATTGACCTGCTCAGCGCGGGTCATGGTCAACACGCCGGGAATGAGGGCGAGGCAGTGCGACACCTGCCTTATCATATCTACGGCGTCCGTTGCGTATCGGCTGTCGATTTCACGACGGTGGCCAGCCCATTCTCTTGGCCAAACCTCGAATGCTTTCTCGAGCTGGGGCAACATTGCCCCAGCTATTTAATATTAATGTCAGGGCTTTATCCATTCCTTGCGGAACATCATGTGCACACCTTTCTCGCCGTCGACCACCTGCGTGATCCGCAGGTCGCCAGCCAGTGACAGCAGCATGTAGGCATGGTTCCGGGTCAGGCCCGACCGCTGGGCCACGGCGTCGATCATGTCGCGCGTCGCCTTGCGCATCGCTTCGTCCAGGTCCTCGTCGAAGCCCATCGAGATCAGGTATTCGTCGTTCTCGGCGAAGGGCGTCTTGAGGCTCATGTCCTTGCGCACGGTCAGGCGGAACTTGCCGGTCAGCGCGGTTTCCACCGCCGCGATGCAGACCTCGCCGTCGCCCTGCCGCCCGTGGCCGTCACCCGCGCTGAAAAGCGCGCCCTCGTGGAACACCGGCAGATACAGCGTCGTGCCCGACTTGAGCTCCTTGTTGTCCATGTTGCCGCCCATGGCGCGCGGCTCGGGCGTGCCGATGCGGCCCCATTCGGCGGGCGGTGCGACGGCCATGATGCCGAAGAATGGATCGAGCGGCAGGTTCAGCCCCCAGGGCAGGCGGCAGACGCCCGCGTCCTTGTCGATGGCGATGTGCAGGCGTTCGTAGTCGGTGAACTCGTCCGGCAGCGCACCCAGCAGCGGCATGATCGCGGTAAAGCCCCAGTCCTGCGCCGGCACAGCCTCGAGGATGTCGACCTGCAGCACGTCGCCGGGCATCGCGCCCTCGACATAGACCGGTCCCGTGACCATGTGCGGGCCTGCGCCCTTGTCACCCTTGTGCGCCTCCATCGCGGCCAGGTGCGCGGGCAGGACGGTGCCCTTGCCCTTGGGCGGCAGGTCGGGCGGATCGCAGGCCGGCAGGCAGTGCAGGATCACCTCGTCGCCCGAGGCGACGCGCGCGACCGGCTTGCGCGCCGGGTCGAAGTACCCCCAGAAGACGTTTTCGGGACTCCAGTCGATTTCATGACTTGCCATGTCTTACCCTCGCTCTTGTTGGTTGTCAGACTGTGAGAAGGTCGGCGACGCCGTCGCGTTCCATGTCGGCGCCCTTGCCGGATTTGACCACGCGCCCGCGGTCCAGCACGACATAGGCGTCGGCGACGGAGCGCGCGAAATCGTAGTATTGCTCGACCAGCAGGATCGCCATGCGCCCCTTGAGGTCGCGGATCGCGTCCTCGATCGCCTGCACGATGGAGGGCTGGATGCCCTCGGTCGGCTCGTCGAGGATCAGCATTTTCGGCCGCGAGGCCAGCGCCCGGCCGATGGCCAGTTGCTGCTGCTGGCCGCCCGACAGGTCGCCGCCGCGGCGGTGCCACATCTCGCCCAGCACCGGGAAAAGCGTAACGATCTCGTCGCGGAGGGCGTCGGGTTCGGACACGCGATGGTTGCGCAGCACGATCTCGATGTTCTGGCCGACGCTGAGATCGGAAAAGATCTCGCGCCCCTGCGGAACATAGCCAAGGCCGCCGCGGGCGCGACGGTGCGGCGGCGCGGTGGTGATGTCGGCGCCGTCCAGTTCGATCCGCCCGCCGGTGGCGGGCATAAGCCCCATCAGCGTCTGCAAGAGCGTCGTCTTGCCCGCGCCGTTGCGGCCCAGAACGGCGGTGCAGCTGTCCTTGTCAACGGAAAAGCCCACGCCATCCAGCGCCCGGGCCGAGCCGTAGTGTTGCGAAAGATTGGATATGGTCAGAAGCATGTCCTATCGTCCCAGATAGACCTGGCGCACCAGCGGGTCTTGGCGCGCGTCGGCCATGCGGCCCTCGAAGATCGGGTTGCCCTCGTGCAGCACGGTCACGCGGTCGGCGATTTCCTCGACGAAGGCCATGTCGTGCTCGATCACCAGCACCGCGCGTTCCGGCGAGCGCAGGCGGCGCACGAGGTCGGCGGTGTGGCGGGTTTCCTCTTCGGTCATGCCGGCGACGGGTTCATCCAGCATCAGCAGCTTGGGCCGCTGCATCAGCAGCATGCCGATTTCCAGCCACTGTTTCTGCCCATGGGCGAGAATCCCGGCAGGCGTGTCGGCGAGGTCGCTCAGCCCGATTTCCTCCAGCACCTCGGCCACGCGGGTGCCGCGGCGCGGATCGGCCCAGCTGCGGATCTCGGCCAGGATCGACCGGGGTTTCAGACGCAACGCGGTTTCGAGGTTCTCGCGCACGCTTAGAGCCTCGAAGACCGAAGGTTTCTGGAACTTGCGCCCGACGCCTGCCAAGGCGATCGCCGGTTCGTCCATACCCAGCAGGTCGACCTTGCCGTCCAGCCGCACTGTGCCGGCCTTGGGGCGCGTCTTGCCGGTGATGACGTCCAGCATGGTGGTCTTGCCCGCGCCATTCGGGCCGATCACGCCATGCACCTCGCCGTAGCGCGCGATGAAGGTCAGCTGCGGGATGGCGACGAAATCGCCGAACGACACACGCAGCCCGTCGATCTGGATCGCCTGCGCGCCGGGGGCGGTCATGGTGACAGCATTCATTCTGCGGGCTCCGGGGCGGGTTTTCGGTTGCGGCGCAGTGGCGCAAGCAGCCGCTGCGGCTTCAGGTCGAGCAGGCCGTTGGGCAGCAGGGTCACCACCACCAGCACGACACCCGCAAGGATGAAGGGCCAGGCTTCGGGGACGAAGCCGGTTAGCCAGAACTTCAGCGCGCTGATGATGATGGCGCCGATTACGGCGCCCGACAGTGCGCCGCGCCCACCCAGCGCGACCCAGACCGCGATCTCGATGGAGACCTCGGGCGCCAGAAGACGCGGGTTGATGATGCCCACCTGCGGCACGTAAAGCGCACCTGCAATGGCGGCGAGGACGCCCGACAGGCACCAGGCAGCCAGTTTCGGCCAGAGGGTGTCGTAGCCCAGGAACCGCAGCCGCGCCTCGTCGTCGCGGATCGCGATCAGCAACCGCCCAAAGGGCGAGCGCATCAGCGCCCCGCAGGCGAGGAAGGCCAGTAACAGCACCACCAGCGAGGCGGTGGCAAGGCCCGTCACCATGCCCGGCGCCCCCACCGGCACGCCCAGAAGCGTGCTGAAACCGGTCATGCCGTTGTTACCGCCGAACCCGGTGTCGTTGCGATACATAAGCAGCATGGCGACATAGGTCAGCGCCTGCGTGATGATCGCGAAATAGACGCCAGACACCCGGCTGCGGAACGACATCCAGCCATAGAGGAAGGCGACCAGCCCCGGCACCAGCAGGATCAGGACAAAGGCGTAGGGAAAGCTCTCGAACCCGAACCAGTAGGCGGGCAGCTCGGTCCAGCCCATGAAGGTCATGATGTCGGGCGTCACGCCGCCGTAGACGTAGCCTGCCTTGAGCATGTGCATGGCGATCAGATAGCCGCCCATC
This sequence comes from Thetidibacter halocola, assembly GCF_018224955.1. Taxonomy (GTDB): domain Bacteria; phylum Pseudomonadota; class Alphaproteobacteria; order Rhodobacterales; family Rhodobacteraceae; genus Thetidibacter; species Thetidibacter halocola. The sequence continues at coordinate 679,755 of NZ_JAGTUU010000001.1, read as the reverse complement.
GCGAAGAACAGGCCGTGTCCCAGAGACAGGATGCCGCCGAAGCCCCAGATCAGGTCCAGCGCCAGCGCCAGCAGGGCAAAGGTGGCGATCTGGCCGATGATGTTGGCTAGGTAGGGCGTCAGGCCCAGCGCGCTGCCCGACAGCGGGCCGCCCAGCAGGGGCACGGCCACGATCAGCGCCAGCAGGCAGATGGCGACGATGCGAAACAGCAGCGGGCGGTCGACCCGCGCGTCGGACTGTATCTTTGCCATCAGCGGCGTCCTTTCGGTGCAAAGAGGCCTTCGGGGCGCCATTGGATGAAGACGATCACCAGCAGCAGCACCAGCACCTTGGCGGCGACGGCGCCATAGATCGGCTCGATCACCACATTGATCTGACCGATGCCAAGGGCCGCTACGATGGCGCCCACCAGGCTGCCCACCCCGCCAAGCACGACGACCATGAAACTGTCGACGATGAAGCCCGTGCCCATGCCCGGGTTGACGTTGTAGAGTGGCGACAGCGCCAACCCGGCCAGGCCTGCCAGCCCCGACCCCAGCGCAAAGGCCATCATGTCGGTGCGGCGCGTGTCGATGCCTGCCGCCCCCGCCATTGCGCGGTTCTGCGTCACCGCCCGCACGTTCATCCCGAACAGCGACCGGCGCAGCAGGATCACGACCGCGATGAAGGCGAACAGCGCCACCGCGATGGCGAACAGCCGGTTCGAAGTCATGATGAAATCACCAAGCACGGGGAAGCCGCCCGAGACATAGGCCGGCTGGTAGAATTCCAGATTCTGCGAGCCGACGGTCACGCGGACGGTGTTGATGAGCAGCAACGAGATTGCCCAGGTCGCCAGCAGCGTCATCAGCGGCCGGTCGTAAAGCCGGCGGATCACCAGCACCTCCATCAGCAGCCCTACAAGCGCGGCGGCGAGGAAGGACACGGGGATGGCGAGGATCAGGTAATAGTCCAGCAGGCCCGGCAGCGCGGCGCGAATCGCCTCTTGCGTAAACCAGGCGGCATAGGCGCCGATCATGATGAGCTCGCCCTGGGCGAGGTTGATGACCCCCATCAGGCCAAAGATGATTGCAAGCCCCAACGCGGCGAGGAACAGAACGCTGGCATAGCTGGCACCACTATAGAGCGTGGCCAGCACCTTGCCCAGCGCCAGCGTCCGGTCGATGCCGGCCATCGCCTTTTCACCGGCTGCCAGCACGGCGGCGTCGGTCTCGCCCGCCAGCGCCTCGGCGATGGCGGTGCGGTTGCGCAGTGTGGCGTCCTGCGCGATGGCCTCGATGGCGGCGATACGGTTGACCGGGTCGGGATCGGCGAGCAAAAGGCTCGCGCGCAGCGTCGACAGCGTGTCGCGCAGGGCAGCGTCGGTCTCGCGCTCGACGGCGGCGGCCAAGATTTCCGGGGTCAGCGCCTCGCGGCGGCGGTCGACATAGGCGGCGGCCTCGGCCCGGGCGGCGACGCTCTCCTCGGTGAACAGGCGCAGCACGGCACCGGCACTGGCCGCGACGGCACGCAGGCGCAGGTTGACGGAGGGCGCCGACAGGGTGGACGTGTCTACGCCCTCGGCAGGCTCCAGCGTGCTGGCGCGCAGTGGGCCATCGGGCGTATCGATCACCGCCAGCCCGTCGCCACAGCGCAGGCTGCGTCCCTCGAAGGCCTCGACGATCCGGCGCGCCCAGAGCGCGCCTTCGGACCCGGCCTCGACCCCGGCCCCGGCGAGCCGGCTCAGCGCCGATTGCTGGGCGGCGAAGTCGCCCGAGCAGATCTCGGCCACGATGTCGGCACGGTCCTGCGCGGCGGCGGGCAGCGCAACCAGCGTCGCCAACAGCAGGATTGCGGCGGCAAGGAAGCCCTGCAGACGAAGGAAGCGGAAAGGCATGACCTGCTCCGGTTGCGTTCGGAAGGATGGCGCGGACCCCGCCATGGGGGACCGCGCCAAAGACACGCTTACGCGTTCATGTAAGGGCTGAAGGGCACCGGATCGGGCGTGTCGGGCGACTGCCACAGGATGTCGAAGCCCTGGCTTTCGTTCAGCGACCCGATGAAGACGCCGCGCTTCACATAGGTGTTCTCGGCGGTCATCGAGATCTCGTAGCCCGACGGGCAGGCAAAGGTCAGGCCGGCCGAAGCCTCGCGCACGGCAGGCACATCGAAGGACCCGGCCTTTTCCGCCGCCAGCGCCCACAGGTGCACGCCGTCATAGGTCGATACCATCGGGTCGATGGCGACGTCCGGGCGGTAGGGCACGCCGTTGGCGTTGACGTAGTTCGCCCAGGCCGACAGGAATTCCTGATTCCGCGCGCCTGGCGCGTTCTGCAGATAGGCCCAGCAGTTCAGGTGGCCGACCAATGCGGTCGTGTCGAGACCCTCGAAATCCGCCTCGAGCGCGTCGAGACCCAGAACCGGCACGTCAAAGGCGCTGATGCCCTGGTTGACGTATTCGCGGAAGAAGTCGGGGATCGAGTTGCCGACGACCGTCAGGATGACCACGGGCTGACCGCCCGGCTGGTCGGCGAAGGCGCGGATCTCGTTGATCAGCGTCTGGAAGTTCGAGTGGCCCACGGGCACATATTCCTCGCGCCAAGCGTCTGCCTCGATGCCCTTGGACGCCCAGTAGCCCTTGAGCTGCTGGTTGATCGTGCGCGGCCAGACATAGTCCGAACCCAGCATGAAGAAGCGCTTGGCCGAACCGCCCTCTTCGCTCATCAAGTATTCGACGGCCGGCAGAACCGACGAGGACGGCGGCGAGTTCAGGTAGACAACGTTCTTGGAGTTCTCTTCACCCTCGAAATGCAGCGGGTAATACAGCAGCGCGTCGTTCTGCTCGACCACGGGCAGGACGGACTTGCGGCTGACCGAGGTCCAGCAGCCGAAGGTGGCGGCGACGCCTTCCTGCTGGATCAGCTGGCGGCCCAGCTGGGCGTAGAGCGGCCAGTCGGAACCGGGGTCGGTGGTGACGACCTCGACCATCTTGCCCAGAACGCCGCCCTTGGCGTTGAGCTCTTCGGCGGCCATGCGGGCCACGTAGTTCAGACGGCCCTCGATGTTGGCCATCGTGCCGGAAGACGAAAAGAGGCACCCCAGTTTCACGGTATCCGAGTGCGCCGCGGCAAAGGCCTTGCGGGCGACCCAGGGGGACGCGATGACCGACCCGGCGCTTGCCGTGATCAGCCCTTTTACGAAACTACGCCGTTTCATGTTGCTCTCCTGTTGACGGGCATCATGGTGATGCAGGCCGTTAGAGAGGGCCGTGGCCTCGCGCCTTCCAGTGAGGAAGTTTTTGTTATCGCAATCTTTTTGGATGAGTCGGTGAGATGCATAATTAATCATCTGCTCAACAAGGGTCTGCCAGTATTTTCGGCGGGATTGACTTAAGGGCAGCTACGCACGCCGAACAACAGGACGAGCGTAGCGACTCGAGCACAGGCCAACCAACCACAACAGGCAATCAGCTTAGAGGACCCGCCTCAGTCCTCCGAGAGATACAGTTCAATCTCGTCGCGAAGCCGAGGCCAGGGCAACGTCATCTCTGTCAGGAAGGAAGCCCCAGGCATGATGCGCTACGGCATCGCGGCGCTTCTGACAGGACGCGTAGAAGCGAAGGACTCTCGCAACAAGGCTCCGAACGGTGGGGTCAATCAGCAGCTCTGAAATGGTTCTGAAGACTTCGAGTTTCGATGTCTTTGCTCGAAGCGCTGAGAAGCCGAGGTAGACTTCATGCTCGGGGCCGCCGACAAATCGAGAAACAGTCATGAGCAGTTGGTTTTCGGCGAATGACCACTTCGCAATGACTTCCATTGCCAAGCTGCCAAAGTGCTGATGCTGACAGTGAAAAGTCTTGTGTGCCACCATGCCTTTGGTTGCGCCCATGTGGCCAAATGACAGTCCTTTTCCTGACTTTGAGAACTGTGGGTCGAACTTAGTGAGCGGCTGAGGCATCCTGCTCTCCTTCGAGGACCCTGTAGACAGACGTCCGCGCTATACCCAACCGACGGGCGATCTCGGTCGCTCCCATACCCTTCTCTTCCCGTAGCCGCTTAAGGCCTTTCTGCTCCTGCCTCCTTGTGGACACGCGGGCGTAGCCCACGAACCGTCTCTTAGTTTTGGTGAGGTTATTGCTTTCGTTTTCGTCGCTGTTGTTCTGTAGTGGCGAATAGGGTTCATCGTCTAACATCAGAGTGTTACTTGGATGCTCGGCGTTGTTCATGACTAGTGCAGCCTGCGCAGTCTTGAACAGCCATGTTAAACGGAATGTCAGTTCAAGTTCGCGACGGCGGCGGGTTGGTCTTGAACAGTGTTGTAAGTTCTGTGATCGCGGGCGTGCCGAAAAACGACAGGCAGTCGATAGTCCTGCTTTTGAGCGCAACGAGAGGAGTTTTTTGGTGCCACGTCAATCGCCTATTTTGTAGGATGACAACTGATCGATCAGCCGCGATTTCGCCGTGATGGTCACGTCGCCATAATCGTCGCCGGCAGTTTTTCCGGCATGGCCACAGATCGCGTCGGCGATCCTGTCGGATACGTCGGTCTCGCCCGCCTGGGTCCGGAAACGGTGGCGCCAGCCGTGGTTGGGGCTGACGCCCTCAGGCACCAGCTTCTGCGCCTTTAGCCACTTGGCGACGCGGTCTGAGACCGTGCGTGCCGCGTGCAGGCTCTGCTTAGCGTTCTGCGCTCGGTAAAACAGCGGACCATCAGCTGAAGACGCGACGAAATCGATGAAGCCCAACTCGACAATCTGCCTGTGTAGCGGCACGTCGCGGAACTGGCCGGTCTTGACCGTGCCAGCTTCGGGCGAGATCCGTAGGACATAGCGGCTATCCTCGAGGCGAATGTCCTGCTTGCGAAGCTGCGCCATCTCTGCAACCCGCGCGCCGGTCATGGCGCAGAGCAGTGGCAGCCACCGCTTTGCCGCCGTGGTCTCAGGGAACTCGCGCATATTGCCGCCCATGAACGGTGCGGGAGCATAGGCGGTGCTCGCCTTGAGGATGCGCAGGGCTTCTTCGTCGCTGTAGCCCTTGGGCCTGATGCGCACTTGCTTCTCGCGCTCCTGCCGGACGTTCTCGGCCGGGTTCTCAGTCAGTCGATCCTCGCGGATCGTCCAGTTGTAGATTGTGCGCACGGATGCAAGGTAGGTATTTGAAACAGTGCGTGCCGAGCGGGACTTCAAGAGCGCGTCACGCCAGTCCCGCAACTCGGCCTTGGTAATCTTGCGCGCATCGTCATGGCCCACAAACGTGCGCAGGTTCTCGATTACGGGTTCCCATCGTTTGCCGGCCTCGTAACCTTTGCCAAGGGCGTGCCGGGAGGCAAGGTAGTCGCGGAACAGACCCCGGAGCGATACCGGCGGCAGCTCGTCTTCGGTCGGCGTGGCGTCTTTGAGCAGCCTATGCTCAGGCATGCCTGAAAATATGCCCTCGTCGCGCTCGATAACTCGGGCCAGCGCTTCGTATTCCGAGACACAGAGCGCCATGGCCAAGCTACGCCATTCCTGGGTGCCCTCGTGCACGGTGGTGTTGCCGATTGTCCTGAAGTGCTCGATCCGGTGCCCGACCAAGTCATGCAGCTCGGCGTCGGACGCTGCGCCTGCCACTCCGGCGCGCAACAGGGCGACCTAGCCGTCGTCGATAGTCAGGCGTGCATAGGCGCGGTGCTGTTTGCGGCCGTCGGCGTCCTGCGCGAGCCGATCTTCGTAGCTGCGCCAGGCGATCTGCTGCTCGGTCAGGGGGTAGCGACCGGCAGGTTGTGGGATGTCCTTCTCCACAGCGAGGCGGCGCTCTGCGAGCGTGATTTTATGCGTTAGCTCGGCCAAGACAACACGGTGCTTGCTGATCGCAACGACGCGATCAGCGCCCAATGGTTGACGCAGTTCGGCCTTGCCGTCGAACTATTTTCGCAGCTCCACCGGGATGACGATCCGCGTGTAGTAGCGTCCGTCGAGGCATTGCAGATACCGGACCTTGCCAGCCATACTCGCACCATTTTGTAAGCGGTTTTGTAAGCGAATATGTAAAGGAAAACGTAAATCACCCTAAGATGGCAAGGGGTTCATTTGTTTTCAGGGAGTTGTTATGGTGCTGCCGGAGAGATTTGAACTCTCGACCTCTCCCTTACCAAGGGAGTGCTCTACCCCTGAGCTACGGCAGCCCGCCTCGCGATGTGGCGGGTGATTAGACGCAAAATCCCGAGGGTGCAAGCCCAATCTGGACCCTTTTTCGACCCTGAGATAGAGAGGGGTCATGGAGCGCAAGACACCCGAAACGAAACCCGCCGCGCAGCCGCGCGAGGACCGTCTCAAGGCGGCTCTCAAGGCGAACCTGGCGCGCCGCAAGGCGCAGGCCCGGGCGCGGCAGGCGCCCGGGGCGGACAAGGCCGGCCAGACCGGCGACAGGAAGGACTGACAGGCATGGATTCGATCATCGTAACCGGCAATGGCCCGCTGAACGGGGACATTCCCATCGCCGGGGCCAAGAACGCCTGCCTGACGCTGATGCCCGCGACATTGCTCAGCGACGAGCCGCTGACGTTGACCAACGCGCCGCGCCTGTCGGACATCCGCACCATGACGCAACTGTTGCAGTCGCTGGGCGCCGAGGTGCAGTCGCTGCAAGGCGGGCAGGTGCTGGCCATGTCCAGCCATGACGTGTCGAACCTGCGCGCCGACTACGACATCGTACGCAAGATGCGCGCGTCGATCCTCGTCCTGGGGCCGCTGCTGGCGCGGATGGGTCAGGCGGTCGTCTCGCTACCGGGGGGCTGCGCGATCGGTGCGCGGCCCGTCGACCTGCACCTCAAGGCGTTCGAGGCGATGGGCGCCGACCTGGACCTGCGCGACGGCTATGTCCATGCCAAGGCGCCCTCGGGCGGCTTGAAGGGCGCGGTGATCGACTTTCCCTTCGTCTCTGTCGGGGCGACGGAAAACGCGCTGATGGCGGCGACGCTGGCCAGCGGCACGACCGTGATCCGCAACGCCGCGCGCGAGCCCGAGATTGTCGATCTGGCGCAATGCCTGCGCCGCATGGGCGCGCAGATCGAGGGCGAGGGCACATCCGAGATCACCGTGCAGGGCGTCGACCGGCTGGGCGGCGCGACGCATCGCGTCGTGACCGACCGGATCGAACTGGGCACCTACATGCTGGCGCCCGCGATCTGCGGCGGCGCCGTGACCTGCCTGGGCGGGCGGATCGATCTGCTCGGCGCCTTCTGCGAGCGTCTGGATGCGGCGGGGATTTCGGTGACAGAGGATGCGCGGGGCCTGACCGTGACCTGCCGGAACGGGCGGGTGCGCGCGGTGGACGTGGTGACCGAGCCCTATCCCGGCTTTCCGACCGACCTCCAGGCGCAGATGATGGCGCTGCTCTGCACCGCCGAGGGCACTTCGCGACTCGAGGAGACGATCTTCGAGAATCGGTTCATGCATGCACCCGAACTGATGCGGATGGGTGCGCGAATCGACGTGCATGGCGGCACCGCCACCGTGACCGGGGTCGAACGCCTGCGCGGCGCACCGGTGATGGCGACCGACCTGCGGGCCTCGGTCTCGCTGATCCTGGCGGGGCTTGCGGCCGAGGGTGAGACGGTGGTGAACCGGGTCTATCACCTGGATCGCGGTTATGAGCATGTCGAGGACAAGCTGTCTGCGGTGGGGGCCCGGATCGAACGGGTGCGTGCGCAATGACCCGGGACGCGACCTTCGAGGACGGGGCCGAACGTCCGCTGAACCTGGGCGCACTGGATGCGGATGACCTGCGGGTGATCTCGGCGCTGGTGCAGGATGCGGTCCTGCCGGCCTCCGAGATCGCCTGGCAGCCGAAGAAGCGCCGCCTGGGCCTGTTGCTGAACCGGCTGCGGCGCGAGCGGCTCGGCGGGACGGTCGAGCGGGTGCGCTCTCTGCTGGTGATCGACAACGTCCTGCGGGTCTCCAGCCAAGGCATCGACCGGCGTGACCCGGACACGGTGCTGTCCGTGCTCTCGGTCGGGTTCGAGGCGGCCGATTCGCCACGCGGGCATGTGACGCTTATCCTCGCCGGAGACGGCGCCCTGCGCGCCGAGGTCGAGGCGCTGGACGTCACGCTGCGCGACGTGACGCGGCCTTACATGGCGCCCTCGGGCAAGATGCCCGACCACGAAGTCTGAACCTGGACCCTGCGTAAGCCTTCGTTAACGAATCCTGCCGAAAAATGACTCGTCGGCTGGAGGTCGCGCTTGGCGGAGCGGACGTATTACACGCTGGATCGTTAGGATTGCGTCGTCGAGGTCGGCGGCGCATGGGACGACTTCGCGCGCGTGAATGGCGGCGACCGCGCCATGGCGCAGCATCTGGCCGGCCGCAGCCTCTGGACCTGCATCGAGGGCGAGGCGGTAAGACGGTATCTCAACGCGCTGTTTTTCACCGTGCGGGCCAAGGGGCTGTCGCTGACTCTGCCGCTGAACTGCGATTCGCCGCACGAGCGCCGCGACTACCGCATGACGGTCTTGCCACGGGGGCAGGGCCGGATCACGGTGCTTCTCGAGTTGATGTCCCGCGCGCCGCAAGACCGGCTTGTGCCCGTGGCAGATGGTCCGCCGGTGCGCTGCGGCATCTGCTGCGCACCGCAAGCCGACCATCCAGGCGACGGTGTCCAGCCGCCCCGCAGCTGCATCGGGACGGTCGAGATCGTCTGCTGCGACTGTCGCGGCCGCGCGCTGGAACAGATTGCCGCGATCGCCGACCGGCGCGGCAGCACCTCCGGCGACTGGCTGGTCTGAGCCTAGAGGTCGATCTCGATCACCCCGCCGGGTTCTGCGGCGCGGCTCTGGCACAAGATGATGCGGGATTGGCGCTGCGCCTTGGACAGCACGAAATCGCGATGCTCGACCGCGCCCGAAACCAGGCCGCACTGGCAGACCCCGCAGATTCCGTCGGCGCATTTCACATCCACGTGGATGCCCGCGCGCGCCAGGGCATCGGTTGCTCTTTCTTCTTTTGAAACAGTAATTTCACGGCCATCCTTGAGTTTCAATATGAAGTCTTGATCGATGTAATCGGGTTGCTCGGGGACCGAGAAATACTCGAAATGCCGGGCCTCGTCGGGAAAGCCTGCCGCCTCGGCCGCGGTTAGGACCGACTGCATGTAGGCATCGGGCCCGCAAGTATAGACATGCGCGCCGGGACGGTGGCGCAGCACGCGCGAGAGGTCGGCGCGTGTGCCCTCGTCCGAGACATGAAGATGCACCCTGTCGGCCCAGCCCACCTGAGCCATGTCTTTCAGGAAACCGGCAGAAGCCCTTGATCTAAAGGAGTAATGCAGATCGAAACTCCGTCCCAGTGCGTGCAACCTGTGCGCCATGGCGATCATCGGCGTGATGCCAATCCCGCCGCCCATCAGGAACGAGTGGCTGGCCTCCTCGGCCAGAGGGAAATGGTTGATCGGACGTGACAGGAAGACCCGACGCCCCTCGGCAAAAATCCGGTGAAGGAGTTTCGATCCGCCGCGCCCGTGATCCTCGCGCAGCACGGCGATCTGGTAGGTCTTGCGGTCGGCCGGATCGCCCGACATCGAGTATTGCCGCAGGTATTCCGGCGCCACGACGATATCCAGATGCGCGCCCGCCTGCCATTCCGGCAGGTCGGCGCCTTGAGGATCGCGGAACTCGTACTTCGTGACGCCCTCGGCCATTTGTTCCACATTGGAAACGATTACCCGCAGGACAGGGCTTTCGTCCGCGTTCTTGTAACGGTGCAGATGGCTGTTGTCGCCCTCGGCTTGGCGACGCTGATATTCCTCGGCGGTGATCATTGCCTGGTAGGCCTCGATCCCCGCTTCGCGGTCCATCGGGAACGGGTAGGGCCAGGGATGCGGGGCCAGCGGCGCGGGATAGACAGCCAGGGTCTGGTCCTCGTACTTCAAGTCGAGTTCCTTTTGCAGGCCGCGCGCGTTCACGGGCTTTTCGGTCGGATAATAGGCGCCGTCCTCGGCCAGCTCGATATCCCACCACCACTTCTTGACCGGGTTCAGTCCGCCGCGCCCGGCCATGTCATCGAGCCTCGCGATCAGCGGTGCCGCGCCGGGCATGTTCATCGCCGCCCAGCGAAAGGGCGCTTCGGCAAACAACCCTTCGAGGTTCCAGGGGCAGGTCTTCATGCAACGCCCGCACATTGCACCACCCTCGGTCGTGATGCGGTAGGTGGCGCATTTCTGGCTGTCGGATTTCCATATTTCGTAGCCGTTGAACATCAGCTTCGGCCCTGCCGTGATCGCGCCCGAAGGGCATTCGCGGGCGCATTTGCGACAGCTTTCGCAGAACGCCTGCAGGCCGAAATCGATCGGCTTGTCATGCGCCAGCGGCATGTCGGTCGTGACCACGCCGGATTTCAGCCGCGGCCCGAGGAAGGGGTTGAGGATGACCTCGCCGATTCGGCTGACCTCTCCCAGGCCCGACAGCAGCAGCAACGGTGGTTGCAGCACCTCACCGTCCAGCACCGTGTGAGCCTTGGCCGACCATCCCAGCCGCCGGATCTGCGCCGCGATCACGCCGCCCAGCAGGGAAAACCGCAGATAGGCGCGCATCGACTGCGCCACGCTGATCCAGTCGTCGCCCGAGGCGCCCTCCATCGTCTCGAACCCCTGGTCGACGATCATCGAAATCGCCTGGTCATGCGGCGGGTCGATGGGTGCGCCGGTGGCGTCGTGAGAATACCACGCCCAGTCCGGGCAGCGCGAGATACCGACCGCGTCGACGCCCAGCCAGTAGGACGTGGCCTTGATCGCGTCGGCCAAGGCTTGCGGGTCGGTTACGCGGCGGTCGCCGGCGGGAGGGCCATCCTGCAACAGGACAAAGGCCCCCAGCATCCGGCGCTGCGCCATGCTGGTCGGCGCCTTGCGGGCATAATGCCCGCCTGTCGCGCCCTTCTGCACCGCCTTGCCCATGTCGCCGAACTGCGCGCGGGCGAACATGTCGGTGCGTTTCGGCACGCGGGGCACGTTGGGCTCGTCGATGAAGGTTGTGGGTTTCTCCACCCGTTTCAGCGTCTCGAACGGGTGCGGGCCGTCGCGGAAATCGCGGCGGGCAAAGGGATCCTGCGTGCGGCCGGATTTCGCCGAGTGCAAGCCCAGTTTCCAGGCCAGGCCACTCAGCAGGGCAGCAGGCTGTTCATCCATCGGGCGCAGGGGCGCGTCATGGGCCAACGGCAGGGTCGTCGTCACCACCGCGACGCTCCAGCGCGTCCCCAGCCACGGCACCGTGCCATCCGCGCAGGCCAGCCCCGCCGCCACCGCCGCGCGGTGCAGGTCGATATCCGAGGAGGTGCCGGTATGCGCCTTGGCGTCCCAGCCCAGCAGGCGGATGTAATTGGCGATGACCACCGCCGTCTCGGATGCTCGCAGGCAGGCGCGCTCCGCCTGCGCATCCATGATCCAGTCGCATCCCGGCTCGTCCATGCGCGGATCGCGCGGAAACTCGTAGAGAAAGACGATGACCTGCGTGTGCCCGTCGATCGAGGCGGGCGGCGCCTCCATCGAGTCCTTGAGATCCGCCATGATGAGGTCGATCCCGGCGGCCAGCGTCTTGGTCTGGCGGGTGCGCAGCGCCCGGGCCAGCGCGTCGATGCCGGGGTTCACCACCGGCTCGGGCAGGCGCAAGGCAGCGTCCAGCGGCCCGATCCCCACCATCGACGCGTCCGAGAACGTGCCGAACGCCTTCAGGTGCCGCGCGCGTTCGCCGGGATCCTCGGGGATGGCAGAGCGCACCCGGTTCACCAGCCCGTCGCGGATCGCGTCCATCATCGCCTGGTGCTCTGCCATGGCGTTGACGATGTGATCGGGTGCGTCGCGGTGAAAGCGCAAGGGTTGCCAGCGGGGCAGGGTCGCGAGATCGGGCATCGGCCCGCGCGCCAGCCGCTCCAGCGGGTAGGGGCCGAGATGCACGGGCCGGGTCCGGTCCGAAAAGATGCGCAGCGCCATGATGGTCCTCCCTCCGGCGGACCCTAGCGGGCAAATTCCACTGATGGAATTTGCAAATGTCGTCGAAGACAATTGCCCCACTCCGACCCGACGCTTGAGGCCAGCGGCCGCGCGGGCTATGTGCGCCGCCAGACGCGGGCGCCAGCCCGAAGCCAAGGAGAGCCGCCATGCCCGTCTTTCTGAACACCGATGATACCGATTTCGAGGCCGCCTTTACCCGCCTGCTGGGCGCGAAGCGCGAGGACAGCCCCGATGTGGACGACATCGTGGCGGGCATCATTGCCGACGTGCGCGCCCGTGGCGACGCCGCCGTGCTGGAGCTGACCGCGAAATTCGACCGGCTGACGCTGACCCCCGAGACGATGCGCTTTTCCGAGGCCGAGATCGAACAGCACGTCGCCCGCGTTCCCGAGGCCGAGCGCCGCGCGCTGGAACAGGCCGCCGAGCGTATCCGTGCCTACCACGTCCGCCAGATGCCCGAGGACGCGCGCTGGACCGACCCCGAGGGGGCGAGCCTTGGCTGGCGCTGGACGCCGGTCTCTGCCGCCGGTCTCTACGTGCCCGGAGGTCTGGCCAGCTATCCGTCCTCGGTGCTGATGAACGCAATTCCCGCCAAGGTGGCGGGGGTCGGGAGGCTTGCGATCACCGTGCCCACGCCCGACGGCGTGGTGAACCCGCTGGTCCTGATGGCCGCCCGCGTCGCGGGCGTCGATGAGATCTATCGCATCGGTGGGGCGCAGGCCGTGGCGGCGCTGGCCTATGGCACCGAAACCATCGCCCCGGTCGACAAGATCACCGGGCCGGGCAACGCCTTTGTTGCCGCCGCGAAACGGCGCGTTTTCGGCAAGGTGGGGATCGACATGATCGCCGGTCCCTCCGAGATCCTGGTGATCGCCGATGGCGACAACGACCCCGACTGGATCGCGCTCGACCTGCTCAGCCAGGCGGAGCACGACGAAAGCGCGCAGTCCATCCTCATCACCACCGATCCAGCCTTTGGCCAGGCGGCGGCGGCGGCGGTCGACAAGCGGCTTGAAACGCTGGAGCGCCGCGCCATCGCCGGCGCCAGCTGGCGCGATTTCGGGGCGGTCATCACGGTGCGCGACCTGAACGAGGCGGCGGCGCTGTCCGACCGCATCGCGCCGGAGCACCTGGAACTCTGCGTCGCCGACCCGGAGGCGCTGAGCGCCAGGATCACCCATGCCGGCGCGATCTTTCTCGGCCAGTGGACGCCCGAGGCGATCGGCGACTATGTCGGCGGGCCGAACCACGTGCTGCCCACGGCGCGCTCGGCGCGGTTCTCGTCGGGCCTGTCGGTGCTGGATTTCGTCAAGCGCACGACGCTGGCGCGCATGACACCCGAGTCCCTGCGTGCCATCGGCCCCGCGGCGGAAACCCTCGCCCGTTCTGAAAGCCTCGAGGCGCATGGCCTCAGCGTGACCGCGCGTCTCGACCGGTTGAACCGCTGAGACGCATTCGGTCCGGCACTCACCGGCAGCGGTCTGGATGGCGATGGCGGGCTTGCGCCGGAAACCGGGAAAGCGATGGGGCCGGGCGGAAGGGACTGCCCGGCCCCGCTGCCCGTCCGACGCGATGCGGTCACATCCTGTCGGCCGGGTAGGCCTGATCGGGGCGCACGGCATAAGTCCAGCGTAGGCCCGCGTTCTTCCACCCGTTTACGGCGCGCTCGCCCTTGTGCGGGCCGTCCTTGGCCTTGTCGCCCTCGAACCCGTCGATGATCGAATAGACTTGAGTAAAGCCCATCTCGGCCAGCGCATCGGCGGCCCGTGCGCTGCGCGACCCGGACCGGCAGATCAGCATGATCGGAGTATCCGGTGCGACCCCGTGCTCTTCGGCATAGGCCCGAAAGACCATCGGGAAATCCGGGTTGATCTCGAGTGCGTAGCCCTTCGCCTCGTCGTCATAGGTCGGCAGCAGCGGCATCTCCATATAGGGGATGTGCACGTCGACCTGTTCGGGCAGGCCCAGGAAGGCAACCTCGGAGCGGGTGCGCACATCGACGAAGAGCGCGTCCTGCTTCTCGAGAAACGCCGCCGCCTCTGCCGCGGTCAGATAGAGTCCCGCGCGGGTCTGCTTGCCCTTGGGTATGTCCTGCGCCAGGACGGGCGCGCCTGCGCCGAGCACCGCGAATACGAAAACTGCTGAAATCCAGGAAATGAAACGTGTCATGTCTTCCTCCTTTGGGAAAAACCGCCTGAAAATGGCGGGTGACACGGATCATCGAGTATGGTTCAGCGCGTGTCGCCGCCCATTTGGGGGGGGCAGAGCGGCGAGGCGAGGTCGTGCAGCAGGGCGACCAGCTGCTCGGCACGGTGCGCGCCGGCCTTCGACTCGATATTCTTGAGATGCCAGCGCGCCGTGCCGATTTTCATGCCATGGCGCTCGGCGAAATCGGCCAGCGGTTCGCCCCGTGCCAACGCTTCTGCCAGCGCGCATTCCGTCCGGGTCAGGCCCAGCGCCAGCGCCGCGCCCTGGACCGAGGGGCAGGCCTCGGGCATCGCGCCGCAGATCGCCACGAGGACCCGTGAACCGTGCAGCCGCCCGCCGCGACGGATCGGCACGGCGTGGACCACGAATCGCCCCGTTTCGCCAAGAACGCAGGACATCGAGTCGGCCTTGCTCTCGGGGGCTGTTTCGTTCAGCGCGACGGCCAGCGTGCGGCGCAGCCGGGCGTCATCGTGGGAGCCGGACAGCTTCAGCCGGCCGGCGTGGTCGACCCGGAACCTGTCGTCGGTGCGAAAGAGCGCTGTGGCGGCGGCATTCTGAAACCGGATCCGGCGTCGCGAGTCGAGCAGCAGGATCGGCGGATTCAACCGGTCCAGCGCGGTCTCGAAATCGTCGTTGCGCAAGGCCAGCGAAGCCTGACTGCGCGCGATCCGCAGTGCCCGCCGCAGATGCGGCAAAAGCGGATCAAGTGCGCCACGAACGCGTTCGGCCTGCGCCTCGGGCCATCCGGCGCCGGCGATCCCGATCCAGGTGTGATGCGCCTGGCCTCATTCGACGAGTGCGCCGAGGGATTGCGCGAGGCCCTGCGGCAAGGCCCAGTCCCGGTAATAGGGCGTTTCCCGAAAGGCCGGCGTCACGGTCTCGACGACATGGCATCCGCCGGCGGGCATACGGGCCAGGCCATCGACCCACCGGTTGCGACCGAGGTAATCCTCGTCGTAGCTGGCACGGAACGCCGGATCGAACCCAAAGCTGGCGTGGGTTTCGATGCGCCGCAAGGCCGGGTGTTCCGTCACGACATCGCCCGCCGTGCCACCGAACCGGCAGATCATGGCCGTCATGAACCGCGTCAGGGCGTCGGGATCGGTGACGCTTTCGTAAATGCAGTCCAGGGCCTCGGCTTGAAACTGTTTCAGCATGGCCAATCGTCGCACTGTGCCATCTGCCTGTGGCGCGACGGCGCGTTCAGGCTAGACGTTCTGTCGCGCCACATGCAAAGGAAAAAATGTGTCTGCTGGCTGCACGCTGCGGCGTCCAGAGATTGCCGCAACTGGCCGGGCGCGGTAATGACTGCCCCAACGCTCAAGGAACGCGCCCATGACCCGCATCGCGCATATCGAACTGGACGACGCGAACCTGCCGCCGCCCACGCCGGAGATCGAGCAGGAACGGCGCGTCGCGATGTTCGACCTGATGGAGGACAACACCTTTGCGCTGCCGCCCCGCGACGGCAGGCCGGTGCCGCCCGGCCCCTACAACGTCGGCCTGTCGATCCGGGACAAGCGGCTCGTTTTTGACGTGACCACGCAAGGCCACGAAAAGGCGGCTGAATTCCACCTGTCCCTGTCGCCATTCCGGCAGGTGGTCAAGGATTACTTCGCGATCTGCAAAAGCTATTTCGACGCGGTGAAGTCCCTGCCGCCCAGCCAGATCGAGACGATCGACATGGCAAGGCGCGGTATCCACAACGAGGGCGCGCGCATCCTCCAGGAACGGCTCGAGGGCAAGGTCGAGGTCGACGACGCCACCGCGCGCCGTCTCTTCACCCTGATCTGCGTGCTGCATTTCGGGGGCTGACCGTTTGGGCAAGCTGCCTCAGTCGATCCTGTTCTGCTGCGATCACAACGCGGTGCGCTCGCCCATGGCCGAGGGCATCATGAAAAAGCTCTACGGCACCGACGTCTACGTGCAGTCCGTTGGCGTGGTGAACGACCTCGAGATCGACGGTTTCGCCATCGCCGTCTGCAAGGAGATCGGGGTCGAACTGGAACGCCACCGCGCGCGCAGTTTCGACGAACTCGAACAGATGGGCGAGGCGCTCTCGGGCTTCGACCTTGTGGTGGCGCTGTCGCCAGCGTCGCAGCGCATGGCGCTGGACCTGACGCGCTTCTACCACCTGACGGTCGAATACTGGCCGATCATGGACCCCACCGGCCTGGGCGAGACGCGCGAGGCCAAGATGAATGCCTATCGGCAGACGCGCGACCAGTTGGTGGGCCAGCTGAAGGGAAAATGGGGAACGGCATGAGCAAGGACATCGTTCAGGCGTATTTCGACGCCTTCAACGCCAGGGACATCGACGGCATGCTGGCCTGCCTGCATGATGACGTGGCGCATCACGTCAACGAGGGAAAGGTGCGCATCGGCAAGACCGCCTTCGCCGAGTTCTGCGCCCACATGGCGCGCTGCTATGACGAGACCCTGACCGAGATGGTGCTGTTCGAGGCAGAGGGCGGGGCCCGCGCTGCCGCCGAATACATGGTCAATGGCACCTACCTGGAAACCGATCCCGGCCTGCCCGAGGCGCGCGCCCAAGGCTATCGCCTGCCCGCAGGGTCCTTCTTCTCGATCCGTGACGACAGGATCGCCCGCGTCGTGACCTATTACAATCTCGCCGACTGGATCCGGCAGGTCTCGTGAGGATCGCGGCGCTGACAGGTGCGGCGCTCGACGCGGCGCTGGATGACTTGGCGCGGTTGCGCATCGCGGTGTTCCGGGCCTATCCCTACCTCTACGACGGCGATCTCGCCTATGAACGCAGCTACATCCAGACCTACCGCGACAGCCCCGGCGCGATCCTCGTCGGCGCTTTCGATGGTGAAAAACTCGTCGGCGCGGCCACCGGCACGCCGATGCAGGACCATGCCGAGGATTTCACTGACGCCTTCGACGGCAGCGGATACCACGTCGCGGACATCTTCTATTGCGCCGAATCCGTGCTGCTGCCCGAGTATCGCGGCCGTGGCCTCGGCCACCGCTTTTTCGACCTACGCGAGGATCACGCCCGCACCCTGGGCCTTCGGTTCTCGGCCTTCTGTGCCGTGATGCGCCCGCATGACCATCCGCTGCGCCCCGCCGCCTATGCCCCGCTCGACCCGTTCTGGCGCAAGCGCGGCTACCACCCGCTGGCGGGCGCCGTGGCGCAGTTTCGCTGGAAGGACGTCGACCAGCCCGGGGAAACCGCGAAACCGCTGCAATTCTGGATCCGCCCACTGTAGTGAAACCCCAGCCGGGGTTTCTTCTGGCCACAAACATCCCGGGGGAGGCGCGGCACGCGTCGGGGGCTGAGCCCCGATTCCCCGCCCGACAGGAGCGCCCCACGATGAAAATCGCGACCGCCAGCTACCCGCCCGATTTCCTGGCCGATTTCGACGCCTACGCCGACAAGATCACCCGATGGGTCGCCGAGGCCGCCGGGCAGGGCGCCGAGTTGCTGGTCTTTCCAGAATACGGCGCGATGGAACTGGCCACGATCGAGGGCCGCGCGACGGCCCTCGATCTCGAGGCGTCGATCCACGCCGTCTCCGACCGGATCCCGCAGGCCGACGCACTGCATTCCGACCTCGCCAGCCGCTTCCGCGTCCACATCCTCGCCGCCTCGGCCCCGGTGCTCGACCCGGCGATCGCGCTGCGCCCGGTCAACCGGGCGCGTCTTTTCACGCCCACGGGTGCCATGGGCGTGCAGGACAAGCAGATCATGACCCGGTTCGAGCGCGAGACCTGGGACATCGTTCCCGGCGGGCCGCTGCGCCTGTTCGACACTTCCCTGGGCCGCATCGGCGTCCTGATCTGCTACGACAGCGAGTTTCCGCTGCTGGGCCGTGCCCTCAAGGAGGCCGACCTGATCCTCGTGCCGTCCGTCACCGAGGCGCTGGCCGGGCACAGCCGCGTGCGCATCGGCGCGCAGGCCCGCGCGCTGGAAAACCAGTGCGTGACCGTCATGGCCTCTGTGGTCGGACAGGCCGACTGGTCCGAGGCGATCGACGTCTCGACCGGGCGCGGCGCGGTCTTCGGCCCGCCCGACACCGGCTTCCCTCCGACAGGCGTCCTCGCAGAGGGGGCGCTGAACGACCCCGGCTGGGTCTATGCCGAGGTGGACCTCGAGGCCATCGCCCATGTCCGCCGCGACGGCGTGGTGCTGAACCGCACCCACTGGGACGACCAGTCGGGCCGCGACGTCGCGCCGCCGCTCGTTCCCCTGCGGTGAATTGCGCCTTGATTTGTTGCGCGTCTGGTCCCATATGACGTCACGCCCGGCAGACCGGTCGGGCGTTGTAGCAAGGAGAGACCATGGCCAAGGAAGATACGCTCGAATTTCCCGGTGTCGTGAAGGAACTGCTGCCGAATGCGACGTTTCGGGTCGAGTTGGAAAACGGCCATGAGATCATCGCACACACGGCAGGAAAGATGCGCAAGAACCGCATCCGGGTTCTCGCAGGCGACAAGGTGCAGGTCGAAATGACCCCCTACGACCTGACCAAGGGGCGGATCAACTACCGCTTCAAGTAAGTCCGAACGGACCGCGACCGCGACGCCGGGCCTTGATGTGCCCGGCGTTTTGCTGTTCACGGGGGCACGTTAAACACGGGACCCCGTCATGACCCTTGCCCGCCCGCGCCTGATCCTCGGCTCCGGCAGCCCGCGCCGCCGCGAACTGCTGGCGCAGCTGGGTGTCGTGGCCGACGCCGTGCGCCCGCCCGAGATCGACGAGGATCCCCGTCCCGGCGAGTTGCCGCGCCCCTATTGCGTGCGGCTGGCCCTGGAAAAGGCGCAGGCCGTTCAGGCCGAGACCGACGATATCGTGCTTTCCGCCGACACCACCGTGGCGCTCGGCCGCCGGATCCTGGGCAAGCCGGAAAACGCGGGCGAGGCGGCGCAGTTCCTGACCATGCTCTCGGGCCGTCGCCACAAGGTGATCACCGCCATCGCGCTGCGCCGGGGCGACAAGACCTGGCAGCGCGACGTGGTCACGCAGGTCGCGATGAAGGCCCTCTCGAACGAGGAGCTGAACGCCTACCTCGCCTCTGGCGATTGGCAGGGCAAGGCGGGCGGCTATGGCATCCAGGGCCTGGCCGGTGCCTTCATCCCGTGGATCAACGGCAGTTTCACCGCCGTCGTCGGTCTGCCGCTGGCCGAGACGGCCAACCTTCTTCTCGCCGCGGGCTATCCGCTTTACAAGGACATCCCATGAAGGGCCGCAGCATCATTCTAGACCAATGGCAGGGCCGCGAGGCGGCGGCGCTGATCGTCGACGGACGGTTGGAGGGGCTGCTGATCGACGCCGACGGACCGCGTCCCGGCAGCATCTACCGCGCCGTGGCCGACCGCCCGATGAAGGGGCAGGGCGGGCTGTTCCTGCGCACCCCCGACGGCAACGCCTTTCTACGCCAGACCCGCGGCATTGCGCCGGGCGAGGCGCTGCTGGTCCAGGTGACGGGCCGGGCCGAGCCAGGCAAGGCGATCCCCGTCACCACCCGCCTCCTGTTCAAGTCTCGCTACGCCATCGTCACCCCTGGTGCGCCGGGCATCAACGTCTCGCGCCGGATCAAGGACGACGACATCCGCGACACCATCCTCGAGGCCGCGCATGACGCGCTCGAGGATGCGCCGCTGCCCGAGGGGGCGGGCCTGATCCTGCGCTCGTCCTGCACCGATGCCGACGAGGCCGAGATCATCGGCGACGTGGCCCTGATGACCCGCCTCGCGGCGCAGGTCCTGGCCGATGCCGAGGGCGCCGAGGAACTGCTGCTGGAGGGGGACGGGCCGCATGCGCTGGCCTGGCGCGACTGGGTGGAACCCGCGGATGTGGACGAGAGCGAAGGCGCCTTTGACCGGCACGAGGTGGGCGGCATGGTCGAGGCGCTGCTGTCGCCCCGCGTCCCGCTGTCCGGCGGTGCCTGGATGATGATCGAGCAGACCTCGGCGTTGGTCGCGGTCGACGTGAACACCGGCGGCGATACCTCTCCGGCGGCGGGGCTCAAGGCGACCCTGGCCGCCTTCCGCGAGTTGCCGCGCCAGATCCGCCTGCGCGGGCTTGCGGGCCAGATCATCGTCGATCCCGCGCCCTTCCCGAAAAAGGAACGCCGCCAGCTGGAAAGCCTGCTGCGCTCGGGCTTCCGCAAGGATGAGACCGAGACCGTGGTGGCCGGCTGGACCAACCTTGGCCTGCTGGAAATCCAGCGCCAGCGCGATCGCGTGCCGCTGTCAGAGGTTCTGGCATGAGCTGCCCGATCTGCCGCAAGCCGACCGAGGCGAAATTCCGCCCCTTCTGCTCGAAACGCTGCGCCGATATCGACCTCGGGCGCTGGATGGGCGGCGATTATGCCATCCCCTCGACCGATCCCGAGGACATGGAGAAGGCCGCCGAAGCCTTCGAGCAATGGCTGAACGATCCCGAAGCCCAAAAGGACAAGCCACACTGATGTTTTCCGACGCCCTCCTGACCGAGATCCGCAACCGATTTGCCCATGTTGAAAGCTGCCCGTTCACCGGACAGCGCGTTTTCTTCGAGAATGCCGGCGGCGCGTTGACGCTGAACTCTGTGGTGGAAACGTCGGCCCGCTTTGCCGCCATTCCCGACAACCAGGGCCGCGACAACCCGGCCTCGAAGGCGCTGCAACAGGTGATCGACCGCGCGCGCGACGACGTGCGGCGGTTCTTCAACGCGTCCGGCGGGTCGGTGCTGGTGGGCGAGTCCGGCACCGAACTGCTGTTCCGGCTGGTGCGCGACGCCTGCCTTGGCGCGGCCGAGGGTGGGATCGTGCTGGGATCGACCATGGAACATCCCGCCTCGCGCAGCGCCTGCCACCGTTGGGCGGCCGAAAGCGGGCGGCCGCACGTTCTGGTCGCGCATGATGACGCCACCGGCACCGTTACGCCCGAGGCCTATGCCGCCCATGTGACCCCCGACACGCGGGTGGCCACCGTGGTGCACACTTCGCCCGTGACCGGCATGGGCAACGACCTGCCCGCCATCGTCGCCGCGATCCGCGCCGTCGCGCCCGACTGTTTCGTCATCGCTGACGGCATCCAGCACGCCAGCCACGGCCTGATCGACGTGGCGGCGGCGGGTGTCGATGGCTACGTGATCTCGCCCTACAAGGTGTTTTCGCGGCATGGCTACGGTGTCGCCTGGGCCTCGGACCGGTTGACGGCCTTGGCGCATGACTCGCTGGTGGGCGGGCCTGCGGGCAACTGGGAACTGGGCACGCGCGACACCGGCGCCTATGCCACGATGTCCGACGTGGTGGGCTATCTCGACTGGCTGGGCGGGCAGATGTCCGACACGGCAGAGCAGCGCGCGCGGCTGGTGGCGGCGGGCGCCGCGATCAAGGCGCATGAACGCGCGCTGACTGACGCGATGCTGTTCGGCACCGGCAACCTCAAGGGCCTGACAGAGATCGAGGGTGTTCGGGTGATCGGCGGGGCCGAGAACGCGGCGCGCGAGGGGCTGGTCAGTTTCTGGATCGAGGGGCGCCCCTCGGCCGAGATCGTCACGACGCTGAACGAAGAGGGCATCCGCACTCACCTGCGCAAGGCCGATCACTACTCGGGCAATGTGCTGCACCCCTTGGGCCAGGACGATTGCGTGCGGGTGTCGCTGTGTCACTATAATTCGATGGACGAGGTCCGGGCCTTCCTGGCGGCGATGGCGCGGCTGGGCTGACAGGCCTGACAACGGGGAGGACAGCCGATGCAGGTCGATCTGAACGCGGACATGGGCGAAAGCTTTGGTCCCTGGGTGATGGGGCAGGACGAGGCGCTGCTCGACGTCGTGACCTCGGCCAACGTGGCCTGCGGCTTTCACGCGGGCGACCCCGAGGTGATGGCGGCGACGATGCGCGCGGCCACGGCGCGCGGCGTGGGCATCGGCGCGCATCCGGGCTTTGCCGATCTGCAGGGGTTCGGGCGGCGGCGGATGCACCTGCCGGAAAAGACCCTGCGCGCGATGGTGCAATACCAGTTGGCCGCGGCGCTGGGCATGGCGCGGGCGGCGGGGTCCGAGGTGCGGCACCTCAAGCTGCACGGCGCGCTCTCCAACATGGCTTCCGAGGACGAAGGCATGGCCGAGGCCTGCTATGGCGCCGCGCTCGAGGTCGCACCCGAGATCATCGTGATGGTTCTGGCGGGCACGGCGCAGCAGCGCGTGGTGGAAAAGCTCGGCTGTCTCTGGGCGGGCGAGATCTTTGCCGACCGCGCCTACAACGCGGACGCGACGCTGGTCGACCGGCGCCTGCCCGGCGCGGTCCTGCACGAGGCGGGACCGGCGGCCGAGCGGATTGTCAAGATGGTGCAGGCGGGTGCGATCCTGCCCGAGACCGGCGATCCGATCCCCGCCGCCATCGACACGATCTGCCTGCATGGCGACGGGCCCACCGCGCTGCCCATGGCCCGCGCAGTGAGGGTTGCGCTGGAAGGTGCGGGAATCGCTGTGCGCACCTTCGAGGGGCGGCGCGGCGCGTTCGGCTCGCAGGCAGGGTGAAACCCGGCCCTGCGCAGGGTCAGGACCCCGTGGCGCAGGCTGCGATACGGTTCGCCATCGCGCGGATGAGCGCCGGGTAAAGGTCCGCGCCGGGCTCGAGGTCGCTGCCCAGCGGGTCCAGCGTGGCGCGCGGCAGGCCCGCGGCGCCAATCGCCTCGATCAGGCCGGGCCGCGCGTCCGGTTCCACCAGAACGCAGACGGGCTTTGCCTCGGCCACGCGGTCACGCAGCGCGGCAAGGGTCGCGGGTCCGGCGGGGGCCGCCTCGCTGTCGGAAATCGCGCCGATCACCGTCAGGCCGAAATGCGCCTCGAAATACTGGAAGGCGTCGTGATCGACTGCCAGCGGCAGGCCCGCCACCGGGGCCAGGCTCGCCGCCGCTTCTGCCGCTGCCTGATCGACCAGGGCGCGGGCGGCCTCGGCATTGGCGCGGAAGGTCGCGGCGTTCCCGGGATCCTGCTCGGCCAGCGCGGCGGCGATGGCGTTCAGCCACAGCCGCGCATTGTCGGGCGAAAGCCACAGGTGCGAGTCGATGCCACCCGCATGGTCGTGGACATCATGCCCGGCTTCGTCCTTGGCGGCCTCATCGTGGCTGTGCTCGTCGCCATGCTCGTGATCGTCCGCGTGGTCATGCCCGCCGAAATCCTCGGCGTCGCGATAGGGCAGGGCCAGCGTGCCGGGCACGTCCTGAAGGGTCAGGCGCGGCGTGTCGGGGGCCAGCATCTGCAATGCCTCGCCGAGGGAGGGCATCAGTGCGGGGCCGGTCCAGATCACGATATCGGCCTCGGTCAGCGCGCGCGCCTGCGAGGGACGCAACGACAGGTGATGTGCCGAATCGCCCTGTGGCAGAAGGGTCGCGGCCTCGCCAGCCTCGCCCAGGACCAGCGTGACGAGGCTTTGGACCGGGGCGATGTCGGCGGTCACGAGCAGCCCCTCGGCATGAGCAGGCGCGGCGAGGATCAGGCAGGCGAGAACGGGGCGCAGCATGGAATCTCCGGGTGTTATGCTATAACATCGCAGGCTTGATAAGCGTAACAGTATAACATATCAACCCCTCGAATGCGGGGCACCGCGAAGGGGGCAGCATGACGGCCAACGGATTCCACCAGCATGACCACGCGGCCTGCATCGAGACGGTGCTGGGCACGGTCGAACAGGCCTGCGCAGAGGAAGGGCTGCAGCTGACCCCGGTGCGCCGCCGCACGCTGGAACTGTTGCTGGCCGAACACCGGGCGATGGGCGCCTACGAGGTGCTCGACCGGCTGCGGGACGAGGGCCTTGGCTCACAGCCGCCGGTCGCCTACCGGGCGCTGGATTTCCTGACGAAACACGGTTTTGCCCACCGGATCGAGCGGCTGAATGCCTTCATCGCCTGCGCCCATCCGGGCGAGCGGCACGCGCCCTGTTTCCTGATTTGCCGCGCCTGCAACGCCGTCGCCGAGGCGCCGGGTCGCCCGGTGGCCGAGGCGCTGCGCGCGGCCGCCGCTCCGCTGGGTTTCGTCACCGAGCGCGTGGCGATCGAGGCCGAGGGGCTGTGCCCGGCCTGCGCGGTGGGCAAGCCATGAGCGCGCTGATCGAGGCAAGCGACCTGTCGGTGCGGCTGGACGGGCGCATCGTTCTGGAGGACGTCGATTTCACCATCGCCGCGCATGAGATCGTCACTGTGGTTGGGCCCAACGGTTCCGGCAAGTCCACCTTCTTGCGGGCCTTGATCGGGGCGCAGCCGCTGGCCAGCGGATCGGTGCGCCGCGCGCCGGGCCTGCGGCTGGGCTACGTGCCGCAGAAACTGCCGCTGGATCCCAGCCTGCCGCTGTCCGTCGCGCGTTTCCTGTCGCTGCCGCGCCGGGTTCCGGCGCAAGCCGCGGCGCAGGCCTTGGCCGAAGCCGGTGCGGCGGGGCTTGAAAATCGCCAGCTGAACGACCTGTCGGGCGGGCAGTTGCAGCGCGTGCTACTGGCGCGCGCCCTGCTGAACGAGCCGCAGATCCTGCTGCTGGACGAACCGACGCAGGGGCTGGACCAACCCGGCAGCGCCGCTTTCTACCGCCAGATCGAGGCGCTGCGCGACCGCACCGGCTGCGCCGTGCTGATGGTCAGCCATGAATTGCACGTGGTGATGAGCGCCTCTGATCGCGTGATCTGCCTCAACGGCCATGTCTGCTGCGAGGGCCATCCCGAGGTCGTGGCGCAGGCCGAAGCATACCGCGCGCTGTTCGGCACCGGCACGCAGGGCGCGCTGGCGCTCTATCGCCACGAACACCATCACAGCCACGATCACGCCCATCCGCATCCCCATGCGCATGGCGACGCCGACAAGGAACACGCCCATGCTGGATGATTTCCTGACCCGCGCGGTTCTGGCGGCGCTGGGCGTGGCGCTGGCCGCCGCACCGCTGGGCTGCCTGATGGCGTGGCGGCGCATGGCGTTCTTCGGCGATGCCACAGCCCACGCGGCGATCCTGGGCGTGGCGCTGGCGCTGGCGTTGCAGGGGCCGGTGGTGCTGGGCGCGCTGGCGGTGGCGCTGGTCATGGGCTGGGCGGTGGCGGGGCTGGGCGGGCGCGGTCATGGCGCCGACCTGATCCTGGCCGTCGCCTCGCATTCGGCGCTGGCGCTGGGCCTTGTGGCGGTCAGCTTCGTGCCCACGGCGCGGCTCGACCTGTCCTCCTACCTGTTCGGCGACATCCTCGCTGTCTCGGTGGGCGACCTCGCGGTGATCTGGGGCGGCGTTGCCGTCATCGGCGCGCTGGTCGCCTGGCGCTGGCAGGCGCTGCTGCTGTCCACCGTGTCGCCCGACCTTGCGCGGGCCTCGGGAATCGATCCGGGCCGCGAGGGGCGCATCCTGACCGTCGCGCTGGCGCTGGTCGTGGCGGTGGCGATCAAGGTTGTCGGCGCGCTGCTGATCGGCGCGCTGCTGGTGGTGCCGGTGGCCGCCGCGCGCCCCTTCGCCCGCACGCCCGAGGCGATGCTGGCGCTTGGCGCGCTGGTGGGCTGTCTCGCCGCGCTGGGCGGGCTATGGGGATCGTGGACGCTGGACACACCCGCCGGTCCCTCGATCGTCGTTGCCGCGGCGCTGGTCTTTGCCCTGACGCGCGGCGCCTCGGCCCTGCGGGAGAGCATGGCATGACCGCGCAGCTGGACCTGACCGCGCTGCGCCGCGATCTGCATCGCCTGCCCGAGGTCTCGGGCGACGAGGCGCGAACCGCGACCCGCATCGCTGCGTTGCTGCGCGATTGCGGCGCGGATGCCGTGCTGACGGGCCTTGGCGGGCATGGCGTGGCGGGTGTCTTTCACGGCCGCGCGCCGGGGCCGCGGGTGCTGTTCCGCGCCGAACTGGACGCGCTGCCCATCGTCGAGACGGGCGCGGCGCCGTGGCGCTCGACTGTTGCGGGCAAGGCGCATCTCTGCGGCCATGACGGGCACATGACCTTCCTTGCCGGTCTTGCACTACGTCTTGCGAACCGGCCCGCGCGCGGGGAGGTGGTGCTGATGTTCCAGCCCGCCGAGGAGACGGGGCAGGGCGCCGCCGCCGTCACAGCCGATCCGCGCTATGCCGAGATCCGGCCAGATTTCGCCTTTGCGATCCATAACATGCCTGGGCTGGCCCTGGGCTCCATCGCCCTGCATGCGGGGCCGATGACCTGCGCCTCACGCGGGATGGCGGTGACGCTGACCGGGCGCACCGCCCATGCATCCGAGCCGGAAAAGGGCGTGTCGCCCGATCTCGCGCTGACAGAGCTGATCCCGGCGATGAAGGCTCTCAGCCTCGGTGTCGTGACCGATCCGGAATTCCGCCTGGCCACCGTCACCCATGCCCGCCTTGGCGAGCCGGTCTTTGGCATCGCGCCCGGCGAGGCGCATCTCTTCGTGACCCTGCGCGCCGCCCGCGACGACGCGATGGCCGCGCTGGTGGAAGCGGCGGGAGAGCTGGTCGGCGACGCCGCGGCTGGCCATGGCATGATCGCCCGCATCGACTGGCACGACATCTTCGTCGCCTGCCACAATACGCCGGCCGCGACCGACATAGTCCGGCGGGCGGCCGAACAGGCGGGGCTGGAGACGGCCGGCATGACCCTGCCCATGCGTCCGTCCGAGGATTTTGGCGGTTTTGGCGGCGATGGCGTGGATCTCGCCATGATCTTTCTCGGCGCCGGTCAGGACTGCCCGCCGCTGCACGCGCCCGACTACGATTTTCCCGACGCGCTGATCGGGCCCGGGGTGGCGCTGTTCGGCGCGATCCTCGACCGGCTCTTGACCGACCCGGCCTGACCGCGCCGGTCATGGACGGCATCTCGATCCTTGGCTTGAAAGACAACGCCTTGATGACCGCGGCGGTGGTCGACGAGGGGGCTTATCCGGGGCAGTTGAACGGCGTCTCGATCCGGAATGAGAATGCGGCCGTCACGAACCACGGCACGATCCTTGGCCTGGTCAACCTCGGTAAAGGCAATGACAGTTTCACGAACCCCGGCCCGGACGGGCAGGGTGTCTTCGGCGTCGGCTCTGGCACGATCTTGAGCGACGGGTTCGCCATCGCCAGCCTAGACGCCCGAAACGTCATCCTCTGATGCGGACTTGCGGCCCGAGCCTGCCCGGTCTTAATGGTCCGGCATACAGGAGGACCTCGATGACACCGGACCAGTTCCAGACATGGTCGCGCCGCGTGGCGGACTGGGGGGCCGAGTATCGCCGCACGCTGGCAGACCGCCCCGTGCGCCCCGATGTGACGCCGGGCTCGATCCTGGCCGCCGTGCCCGAAACCGTGCCCGAGCAGGGCTGCGGGATGGAGGCGATCTGGCAGGATTTCGAGAGTATCGTCCTGCCCGGCATGACCCATTGGCAGCACCCCCGCTTCTTCGCCTATTTCCCGGCCAATGCGGCGCCGGTCTCGGTCGTGGCGGAGTACGCCGTTACCGCGATGGCCGCGCAATGCATGTTGTGGCAGACCTCGCCGGCGGCGACCGAACTGGAAACCCGCATGATGACCTGGCTGCGCGAGGCGATCGGCCTGCCCGAGTGTTTTCGCGGCGTGATCCAGGACAGCGCCTCGTCGGCGACGCTGGCGGCGGTGCTGGTGATGCGGGAACGCGCGCTGAACTGGGCGGGCAACCGCGCCGGGCTGAGCGGACAGGGACGGCTGCGTGTCTATTGCTCGGAAGAGGTGCATTCCAGCATCGACCGCGCCATCTGGATCGCGGGGATCGGGCAAGAGAACCTGGTGAAACTTCCGGTCGATCCCGCCGATCCCATGCGGTCGATGGACGTGGCCGCCCTGCGCCGTGCCATCGCCGGGGATCGCGCGGCGGGACATGTGCCCGCAGGCGTGATCGCGGCCTTTGGCAGCACATCCACCGGGTCGACCGACCGGCTGGCCGAGGTGGCGGCGGTCGCGCGTGAGGAGGGGCTTTACTCCCATCTCGACGCCGCCTGGGCGGGCGCGGCGATGATCTGTCCCGAATTGCGCGGACCGTGGGCGGGGGCGGGCGATTACGACTCGGTTGTGTTCAACCCGCACAAATGGCTGGGCGCCAGTTTCGATTGCTCGGCGCATTTCTTGCGCGATCCCGAACCGCTGGTCAAAACCTTGGCGATCCAGCCGGAATACCTCAAGACCCACGGCGCGGATGGGATCATCAACTACTCGGAATGGTCGATCCCGCTGGGCCGTCGGTTCCGCGCCTTGAAACTGTGGTTCCTGCTGCGTTTTCACGGGCTCGAGGGGCTGCGGGCGATGATCCGCAACCATGTCGCGTGGAGCGAGGCGCTGTGCGAACGCTTGCGCGCCGAGCCGGGCTTCGAGATCGTTACAGAGCCCATCCTGTCGCTCTGGACCTTCCGGTATGGCGACGACGACACGACCCTGCGCCTGATCGAGGCGATCAACCGCGACGGGCGGATCTACCTGACCCAGACACGGGTCGCGGGGCGGCTGGTCATCCGGTTCCAGGCGGGCAGTTTTTCGATGCGCGAGGAGGATGCCGACACGGCGTTCGAGGTGATCGCGGAGGTGGCGCGCGGACTGTAGGCCCGTTCAGACGCGTATCGGATCGCGCCAGCGGCGGTGCTGCGCGCCCTGATGCACATGCTCCAGGCTCTGGACATTCCCGCCCTGCGCCGCAACTCTCCGCCCCAAACGACGGAGATATGCCATGAACGACAATCCCATCGACCCGATCCTGCTCGACCGGCTGGCCGAAGTCTCGGTCCGCGTGGGTCTCAACCTTCAGGAAGGGCAGGATCTGGTGCTGACCGCGCCCGCCGAGGCACTGCCGCTGGTGCGCCGCATCGCGGCCCATGCCTACAAGGCGGGCGCGGGCGTGGTGACGCCGATCCTGTCCGACCCCGAGGTGGCGCTGGCGCGGTATCGAAACGCGCATGAGGACAGCTTTGACCGCGCACCGAACTGGCTGTTCGACGGCATGGCGGCGGCCTTCGAGGGCGGCGCGGCGCGCATGGCGATCACCGGCGACGACCCGATGCTGCTGTCCGAGGAAGACCCCGAGCACGTTGCCCGTGCCAACAAGGCCAATTCCATCGCCTACAAGCCCGCGCTGGAAAAGATCTCGAACTTTGCGATCAACTGGAACATCGCCAGCTATCCCGGTGCCGCCTGGGCGCGGCGCATGTTCCCGGACCTGCCCGAGGATGAGGCCGTGGCGAAACTGGCCGAGGCGATCTTTGCCGCCTCGCGCGTCACCGGGTCCGACCCCGTGGCCGAGTGGCAGGCGCATAACGCGACGCTGCGGGCGCGGACCGAATGGCTGAACGGCCAGCGTTTTTCCGCGTTGCACTTCCGCTCGGACGGGACCGACCTGACGGTCGGGCTGGCCGACGGGCACGAATGGCATGGCGGGGCCAGCACCGCGCAGAACGGCGTCACCTGCAATCCCAACATCCCGACCGAGGAAGTGTTCACCACGCCCCACGCCGCGCGGGTCGATGGCACCGTGCGCGCGACCAAACCGCTGTCGCACATGGGCACACTGATCGAGGACATCGCCGTGCGGTTCGAGGGCGGGAAGATCGTACAGGCCAGCGCCAGCCGGGGCGAGGCGGTGCTGCACAAACTGCTTGATACCGACGAGGGCGCGCGGCGCCTGGGCGAGGTGGCCCTGGTGCCGCATGGCTCGCCGATCTCGGCCTCGGGGCTTTTGTTCTACAACACGCTTTATGACGAGAACGCGGCCTGCCATATCGCGCTGGGCCAGTGCTATTCCAAGTGCTTCCTCGATGGCGCGAGCCTGTCGCCCGGGCAGATCGCGGCGCAGGGCGGCAATACCAGCCTGATCCATGTCGACTGGATGATCGGAGGCCCGGATACGGACATCGACGGCATCACCGAGACGGGCGCGCGCGTTCCGGTGTTCCGTGCGGGTGAATGGGTATCCTGACCGCTTTCCGCGCGGTTTCCATTGACGCCGCCTGCGGAATGCGCACTTTAGCGGGCCATGACCGGCCAGCCCGCGGCAGATGGGCGCGCCTCAACCAAGGGAGCAATCCATGAAGAAGTTTCTGCTTTCCACCGCAGCAGCATCGCTGCTGGCGGGTGCCGCGTTCGCGGCAAGCCACGCCCAGGAAGCCAAGATCGGCGTGATCCTGGGCTTCACCGGCCCCATCGAATCGCTGACCCCCGACATGGCGGCCGCGGCCGAATTGGCGCTGAAGGAAGTCAACGACAGCGGCAAGTTCCTCGACGGCGTGACGCTGGCGCCGGTGCGCGCAGACTCGACCTGTGTCGACGCGGCGGCGGCCACGGCGGCAGCCGAACGCCTGATCACTGCCGAAGGCGTTAGCGCCATCATGGGCGCCGACTGCTCGGGCGTGACCGGCGCCGTGCTGGCCAACGTGGCGGTGCCGAACGGCGTCACCATGATCTCTCCCTCCGCGACCTCGCCGGGCCTGACCGCCGCCGAGGACAACGGCCTGTTCTTCCGCACCTCGCCGTCCGATGCGCGCCAGGGCCAGGTCCTGGCCGACGTGATGGGCTCGCGCGGCGTGACCGCTGTTGCTGTGACCTATACCAACAACGACTACGGCAAGGGCCTGTCGGACGCTTTCATCGCGGCCTTCGAGGCGGCCGGCGGCAAGGTGACGATCAACGCGCCGCATGAAGACGGCAAGGCCGACTACTCGGCCGAGATCGGCGCTCTGGCCTCGGCCGGCGGCGACGTGCTGGTGGTGCTCGGCTATTCCGACCAGGGCGGCAAGGGCATCATCCAGGCGTCGCTGGACACCGGCGCCTTCGAAACTTTCGCGCTGGGCGACGGCATGTATTCCGATGCGCTGCTGGCCGATCTCGGCGCCGACATGGAAGGCTCCTTCGGCACGGTTCCGTGGTCCGAAGGCGAGGGCACCGAGGCCTTCGGCGCGGTGGCGGCGGCAGGTGGCGTCAACGGCGACGGCCCCTATACCCGCGAGAGCTATGACGCAGCGGCGCTGCTGGCCATGGCGATGATGAAGGCCGGCACGACCGACGCGGCGGGCATCGCGGCCAACGTGCTGGACGTGGCCAACGCACCGGGCGAGCCCATCCTGCCGGGCGAGCTGGGCAAGGCGATGGAAATCATCGCGGCCGGCGGTGATGTCGACTATGTCGGCGCCACCAACGTGGAACTGATCGGGCCGGGCGAGGCCGCCGGCACCTACCGCGAATACACCATCACCGGTGGCGCCTTCGAGACGGTCGAATTCCGCTGAGACGCCTTTCTTGACATCGACAGGCAGCCCGGGCATTGCGCCCGGGCTGTTTTGCATGGGATACCCGGGCATGATCACGGTAGAGAACCTGCACAGGCATTTCGGCGGTTTCCGCGCGGTGGACGGGGCCAGCCTGCGGATCGAGCCCGGCTCGATAACCGGGCTGATCGGCCCCAATGGCGCTGGCAAGACGACGCTTTTCAACGTCATCGCCGGTGTGCTGGAACCGACCTCGGGTCGGGTCACGATGGCGGGCGAGGACATCACCGGCCTGCCGCCGCACGCGCTGTTCCACAAGGGGCTGCTGCGCACCTTCCAGATCGCGCATGAATTCGG
Source organism: Thetidibacter halocola (assembly GCF_018224955.1). Classification (GTDB taxonomy): domain Bacteria; phylum Pseudomonadota; class Alphaproteobacteria; order Rhodobacterales; family Rhodobacteraceae; genus Thetidibacter; species Thetidibacter halocola. The sequence goes on along the minus strand of NZ_JAGTUU010000001.1, from coordinate 648,064 downwards.
CTCGATGACCTGCCGCGAGAACCTGATGCTGGTGCCGCCGGGCCAGTCGGGCGAGGTGCTGTGGAACACCTGGTTCGGCCGCAAGCGCATTGCCGACGAGGAACGCGCGCTGCGCGCCAAGGCGGACGAGGTTCTGGAGTTCCTGACGATCTCGCACCTGGCGGATCACAAGGCAGGGCAGGTCTCGGGCGGGCAGAAGAAGCTGCTGGAACTGGGCCGGACGATGATGGTCGACGCGAAGATCGTCTTCCTGGACGAGGTCGGCGCGGGCGTGAACCGGACGCTGCTGAACACGATCGGGGATGCGATCATCCGGCTCAACAAGGAGCGCGGCTATACCTTCGTGGTGATCGAGCACGACATGGATTTCATCGGCCGGCTCTGCGACCCGGTGATCTGCATGGCCGAGGGCAAGGTCCTGGCCGAGGGCACGCTGGACGAGATCAAGGCCGATGAGCGGGTGATCGAGGCCTACCTGGGCACCGGGCTCAAGAACAAGGAGCAGGTGGGATGAGCGGTTGCGCCGGCTGCCGCCGTCGCCCGGGGGCCGCGCGCCTGCAGCGCGCGGCAGGGGGCTCTGCTCCCCCCGCCGCGCACAGCGCGGCAATCCGTGGGCGAGGGGGCTCTGCCCCCTCGGCGCTGACGCGCCTTCACCCCCGGAGTTTATCTGGCAAGATGAAGATGGGCTTGGTTCATGGGCGGTGAGAACCCTTATCAGGACGACCGGGGCAACCGGGATCGGTCGATCACGGCTGACGGGGCGGGCGCGAGCGTGGACGTGACGCGGCGCGACGGGCCGGTGGCGGTTTCGCCGGGCGGGCCTTTCCTGGAGGGCCGGGCGATGACGGGCGGCTACGGCAAGTCCGGGCCGGACATCCTGCACGGCTGCACCATCGCGGTGGACCGGGGCGAGATCGCGGTGATCGTGGGGCCCAATGGCGCGGGCAAGTCGACGGCGATGAAGGCGCTGTTCGGCATGCTGGACCTGCGCGAGGGGAAAGTCACGCTCGACGGGCTGGACATCACGGCGCTGACGCCACAGGCGCGGGTGCGCGCGGGAATGGGGTTCGTGCCGCAGACGCACAACATCTTTCCGACTATGACGGTGGAGGAAAACCTCGAGATGGGGGCCTTCATCCGCACCGACGATTACCGTGGCACGATGGAGCAGGTCTATGACCTGTTCCCGATCCTCAAGGACAAGCGGCGGCAAAATGCAGGCGAGTTGTCGGGGGGGCAGCGGCAGCAGGTGGCGGTGGGCCGGGCGCTGATGACGCAGCCCAAGGTGCTGATGCTGGACGAGCCGACGGCGGGCGTGTCGCCCATCGTCATGGACGAGCTTTTCGACCGGATCATCGAGGTGGCCCGCACCGGCCTGCCGGTGCTGATGGTGGAACAGAACGCGCGGCAGGCGCTGGAGATCGCCGACAAGGGCTATGTGCTGGTTCAGGGGGCGAACGCGCATACCGGCACGGGCAAGGGTCTGCTGGCCGATGCCGAGGTGCGCAAGAGTTTCCTGGGGGGGTAAGGGGGTGTCATATCGAACGAGACTGTCGGCCTGCCTTTTCGCGGCGGCACTGGGACCGCAGGCGGTCGCCGCACAGGACTTCAACCAGGCTCAGGTGTGGCATTTCGATTGCGCGGAGGAGGGGCAGACCGCGAGCGAAGGGCGGTTCAGCATCGTCTGGAACAGGGATGCGTGTCTTGCGCGCCTGACTTGGCCCAACGGCAACGGAAAAGGTCTGTCGATCATTCACGGCTTTGCCGATGGCGCGCAGTCTAGCGTGCATTTCTGGTACAGCCCCGCAACCGCGAAATTCACCGGAGGGGAAACAGCGGAAAGCCGCTATGGCGGCTGGGTCGAAGGCTTTGGGCCGGGATTTGTCTCGATCCGGTCGAGCGGCGAGATCGCGGTTACAACCCATGACATCATCTACGGCGGGATGCGGGCCTTCAGTTCAGAAGGCACCTGCGCCATCGAGGCCGAATCCCTGGAGGCGAAATGATGGAGCTTCTTAACGCACTGATGGTGCTGATGAATTTCGTCATCGTCCCGGCGCTGACCTATGGCAGCCAGCTGGCGCTTGGGGCGCTGGGGGTTACGCTGGTCTATGGCATCCTGCGGTTCTCCAACTTTGCTCATGGCGACGGGATGGCGCTGGGCACGACCGCCGTGATCCTGTTCACCTGGTGGTTCCAGTCCTTGGGGATCAGCTTGGGCCCGGTGCCGACGGCGCTGCTGGCGCTGCCCTTCGGCATCGCGGCGGCGGCGGCGCTGATGCTGGGGACGGACCGGGTGGTCTATCGTTTCTACCGGACGCAGAAGGCGAAACCGGTGATCCTTGTGATCGTCTCGATGGGCGTCATGTTCATCTACAACGGCATCACGCGCTTCATCATCGGGCCGGACGATCAGAATTTCGCCGACGGGGCGCGGTTCCTGTTCACCGTGCGCGAGTTCCGCGACTGGAGCGGGTTGGACGAGGGCTTTGGCATCCGAAGCACGCAGGCGCTGACCGTGGTGACGGCGGTGATCGTGGTGGCGGCGCTGTTCTGGTTCCTGAACCGGACCCGCACCGGCAAGTCGATGCGCGCCTTTTCCGACAATGAGGACCTGGCGCTGCTGTCCGGCATCAACCCGGAAAAGGTGGTGGCGGTGACCTGGCTGCTGGTGGCGGCGCTGGCGACCATCGCGGGCACGCTCTACGGGCTCGACAAGAGCTTCAAGCCCTTCACCTATTTCCAGCTGCTGCTGCCGATCTTCGCGGCGGCCATCGTCGGTGGCCTGGGCAGCCCGCTGGGCGCGATCGCAGGCGGTTTCATCATCGCGTTTTCCGAGGTGACGGTCACCTATGCCTGGAAGAAGGTGCTGGAATACGCGTTGCCCGAGGCGCTGGCGCCCGAGGGGCTGATGCAGCTCATGTCGACCGAGTACAAGTTCGCGGTCAGTTTCATGATCCTCGTCGTGGTGCTGCTGTTCAAGCCCACGGGTCTGTTCAAGGGGAAGGCGGTATGAGCGACGGGTTGAGAAACGCGGGGCTGTTTGCGCTGGTAGCAGCTCTGATCGTCGGGACGGGCATGCTGCAAAGCTGGAACACGGCGCTGGTGATCCTGAATTTCGGCCTGATCAGCGCGATCATGGCGCTGGGCGTGAACCTGCAATGGGGCTTTGCGGGCCTGTTCAACGTGGGCGTCATGGGCTTTGTCGCGCTGGGCGGCCTGGCGGTGGTGCTGGTCTCGATGCCGCCGGTGGGCGCGGCCTGGCAGGCGGGGGGCTTGGGCATTCTTGCCGGGCTGGTGCTGGGGGCTGCGACCATCGCGGGGGCGATCCTTCTGTGGCAGCGGATGTCGCCGGGGCGGGCGCGGGGGCTGGCCTTGTTGGCGCTGGGCCTGGTGGGCTTCTTCGCCTTTCGCGCGGTGTTCGACAGTGGCGTGCAGGCGGTCGAGGCGGTGGACCCGGCGCTGACGGGTTACCTGGGCGGGCTGGGCCTGCCGGTGCTGCTGGCCTGGCCGGTTGGCGGCCTGCTGGCCGCGGGCGGGGCCTGGGTGATCGGCAAGACGGCGCTGGGACTGCGGTCTGACTATCTCGCCATCGCGACGCTGGGGATCTCCGAGATCATCATCGCCGTGATGAAGAACGAGGACTGGTTGTCGCGGGGCGTGAAGAACGTGATCGGCCTGCCTCGGCCGGTGCCCTACGAGGTCGACCTCCAGAACGACCCGGCCTTCGTCGAGCAGGCGGCGGGGCTGGGGCTGGACGCGGTCACCGCCTCGGGGCTCTGGGTCAAGACGCAGTATGGTGTGCTCTTCGCCATCGTGCTGGTGGTGATCTTCGTCGCTCTGCAACTGGCGCTGAAAAGCCCCTGGGGGCGCATGATGCGCGCCATTCGCGACAACGAGACCGCGGCGCGGGCGATGGGCAAGGACGTGACGCGCCGGCATCTTCAGGTCTTTGTGCTGGGCTCGGCGATCTGCGGGCTGGCGGGCGCGATGATGACCACGCTGGACGGCCAGCTGACCCCGTCGAGCTACCAGCCGCTGCGCTTTACCTTCCTGGTCTGGGTGATGGTGATCGTCGGCGGGTCGGGCAGCAACCTGGGCGCGGTGCTGGGCGGGTTCCTGATCTGGTTCCTCTGGGTGCAGGTGGAGCCGCTGGGCGCGCTGCTGATGCAGGGGATCACGGCGGGCATGGCGGATGGATCGGCGCTCAAGGCGCACCTGCTGGACAGCGTGGCGCATATGCGGCTGCTGACCATGGGGATCGTGCTTCTGCTGGTGTTGCGCTTTTCGCCTCGCGGGCTGATCCCCGAGAAATGAGACCGGTCCCTTGGGACGGGTCAGGGGAGGGGCGCTTCGGCGCCCCTTCTCCGTGTACGGGGTGTCGGACGCCGCTCGTCCGCTGCGCGGACATCGCCCCGCCCGCCATCCCGCGCGGGCCTGTGCCATTGATAGGATTTGGTTATGAACTGCATCCGAAAATGCAACTTATACAAATGCCTTCCCTCTGTTAGAACGATTCCACTTTCAGGGCGGCGCGGCGCGACATGAGTCGCGCGGGTGCTGGGTGTGGCGCCTTTGCCGCCTGACAGGCTTGCAAACAAAGGGAGAGACCCATGGACGGAAACGATATCGGCAAGTGCCCGGTGATGCATGGCGGGAATACCGAGGTCGGCACTTCGGTCGTGCATTGGTGGCCGGCGACGCTGAACCTCGACATCCTGCACCAGCATGACAGCAAGGTGACTCCGCTGGGCAAGGAGTTCAGCTATCGCGACGCGGTCAAGTCGCTGGATTTCGAGGCCGTGAAGGCCGACGTCAAGGCGCTGATGACCGATAGCCAGGACTGGTGGCCGGCCGACTGGGGCCATTACGGCGGCCTGATGATCCGCCTGGCGTGGCATTCGGCCGGCTCCTACCGCCTGGCCGATGGCCGTGGCGGCGGCGGCGCGGGCAACATCCGCTTTGCCCCGCTCAACAGCTGGCCTGACAACGGCAACCTCGACAAGGCCCGCCGCCTGCTGTGGCCGGTCAAGAAAAAGTACGGCAACAAGCTCAGCTGGGCCGACCTGATCCTGCTTGCCGGCAACATGGCCTATGAATCGATGGGCCTGAAGACCTACGGCTTCTCCTTTGGCCGCGAGGACATCTGGCATCCCGAGAAGGACGTCTACTGGGGTGCCGAGCGCGAGTGGCTGGCCCCGAGCGAGAACCGCTACGAGGATCTCGACGATCCCTCGACGCTGGAAAACCCGCTGGCCGCCGTGCACATGGGCCTGATCTACGTCAACCCGGAAGGCGTGAACGGCAAGCCCGACCCGCTCAAGACCGCGGCCCAGGTGCGCGAGACCTTTGCCCGGATGGCGATGAACGACGAGGAAACCGCGGCGCTGACCTGCGGCGGACACACCGTCGGCAAGGCGCATGGCAACGGCGATGCCGGTGCGCTGGGGGCAGAGCCCGAAGGCGCCCCGATCGAGAACCAGGGCTTTGGCTGGATGAACCCGAACATGGGCGGCAAGGCGTCGAACGCGATCACCTCGGGCATCGAGGGCGCCTGGACGACCAACCCGACCAAGTGGGACATGGGCTATTTCGAGTTGCTCTTCGGCTATGACTGGGAACTGACCAAGTCGCCCGCCGGTGCCAACCAGTGGCGGCCGATCGGCATCAAGGAAGAGCATATGCCGGTCGATCCCACCGATCCGACCAAGCGTGTCATGCCGATGATGACCGACGCCGACATGGCGATGAAGATGGACCCGGCCTATAATGCGATCTGCCAGAAATTCATGGCCGACCCGGCCTATTTCGACGATTGCTTTGGCCGCGCCTGGTTCAAGCTGACCCACCGCGACCTGGGCCCGCGCAACCGCTATATCGGACCGGATGCGCCGGCCGAGGACCTGATCTGGCAGGATCCGATCCCCGCTGGTTCGACCTCGTATGACGTGGACGCGGTGAAGGCGAAGATCGCGGCCAGCGGCCTGTCGGTCTCCGAGATGGTTTCGACCGCGTGGGACAGCGCCCGCACCTTCCGCCAGTCCGACCTGCGCGGCGGTGCCAATGGCGCGCGCATCCGCCTTGCCCCGCAGAAGGACTGGGAGGGCAACGAGCCCGCCCGCCTGAAGAAGGTCCTGTCGGTGCTGGAACCCATCGCGGCCGAGACCGGCGCGTCCATCGCGGACGTGATCGTGCTGGCCGGCAATGTCGGCCTGGAACAGGCGATCAAGGCCGCCGGGTTCGACATGACCGTGCCCTTCACGCCTGGCCGTGGCGATGCGACCGACGAGATGACGGATGCCGACAGCTTTGCGGTGCTGGAGCCGCTGGCAGACGGGTTCCGCAACTACGTCAAGAAAGACTACGTCGTCACGCCCGAGGAAATGCTGCTGGATCGTGCGCAGCTGATGGGCCTGACCGGCCCCGAGATGACCTGCCTCATCGGCGGCATGCGGGCGCTGGGCACCAACCACGGCGGCACGGCGCATGGCGTCTTTACCGACCGGGCGGGCGCGCTGACGACCGACTTCTTCGTCAACCTGACCGACATGGCCTACAAGTGGGTGCCCAAGGGCGACGGAACCTACGAGATCCGCGACCGCAAGGCCGACGCGGTCAAGTGGACGGCGACCCGCGTGGACCTGGTGTTCGGCTCGAACTCAATCCTGCGGTCCTATGCCGAGGTCTATGCCCAGGACGACGCGCCGGAGAAATTCGTGAAGGATTTCGTGGCGGCCTGGACCAAGGTCATGGAGGCGGACCGCTTCGACGTGAAGTGATCCACCGCCCATCCGGCACATGGCGCGGTCCCCTCGGGGGCCGCGCCTTTTCTTTTCCGCGACGGCTGCCGTGCCATTGCGCGGCAGCCGTGCGACTGTTGTGGTCAGGCCGTCTCTGCCACGCAATCGGCGAAGTAACGCACGGTTCCGGATGCATCCTTCTCCTGCACCAGACCGTGAATATCCGTCTCGAACCCCGGGCACTGGAGAGAGAATTCGCGATTGAACTTGAGGTATTCGACGATTTTTCCGTTGAAGACCTCGCCCGGGATCAGCAGCGGAATGCCCGGCGGGTAGGGGGTGACAAGGCTGGTCGTCACGCGGCCCTCGAGATCGTCGATGGCCACCCGTTCCGTCTTGCGCCGCGCGATATGGGAAAAGGCCTCGGTCGGCGTCATCGCCGGGTGATGGTCGGTGAGGTAGATCTCGGTCGACAGGCGCGCGACGTCGTGTTTCGCGTAAAGCGCATGCACGTGCTGGCAGAGGTCGCCCAGCCCCATGCTTTCATAGCGCGGCTGCTTGGCGCAGAACTCCGGCATGACCCGCCACAGCGGCTGGTTCCTGTCGTAGTCGTCCTTGAACTGCTGCAATGCGGCCAGCAGCGTGTTCCACCGGCCCTTTGTGATGCCGATGGTGAACATGATGAAAAAGCTGTAAAGCCCGGTCTTTTCCACCACGACACCATGTTCGGTCAGGTATTTCGAGACGATCGAAGCCGGGATGCCGTTTTCCTCGAACCGGCCGTCGATGTTCAACCCGGGGGTGATGATCGTGGCCTTGATCGGATCCAGCATGTTGAAGCCGCGCGCCATGTCGCCAAAGCCGTGCCAGGCATCCGCGCCCGAGCTTTCGACGCCCTCGCTGTCGGTCTTCTTGAGTTCCCAATCCTTGGCGCGGCCGATCCCTTCCTCGGCCAGCGCATCCGGCCCCCAGACCTGGAACCACCAGTCATTGCCGAATTCCTCGTCGACCTTGCGCATTGCGCGGCGGAAATCGAGCGCCTCGACCAGGCTTTCCTCGACGAGGGCGGTTCCGCCCGGCGGCTCCATCATCGCGGCGGCGACGTCGCAGGACGCGATGATCGAGTATTGCGGCGAAGTCGAGGTGTGCATCAGGTAGGCTTCGTTGAACAGCTGCGGGTCCAGCGGCGTCGTCTCCGAGTTCTGCACCAGCACGTGGCTCGCCTGGCTGATGCCGGCAAGCAGCTTGTGCAGGGACTGGGTCGAGTAGGTGACGGAATGCTTCGTGCGCGGCCGCTTGCGCCCCATCGCGTGATAGGTGCCGTAGAACGGGTGGAAGGCGGCATGTGGCAGCCAGGCCTCGTCGAAATGCAGGTTGTCGACATAGCCGTCCAGCAGGCTCTTGACCTCTTCGGTGTTGTAGAGAACCCCGTCATAGGTCGATTGCGTCAGCGACATGATGCGCGGCTTGACCGTGTCGGCATCGACCCCCTCGAGCAGCGGGTTGGCCCGGATCTTGGCCTTGATCTGCTCGGGCTCGAATTCGGATCGCGGGATCGGGCCGATGATGCCCCAGTGGTTGCGCGTCGGCCGCATGAAGACCGGGATGGCGCCGGTCATGATGATCGAATGCAGGATCGACTTGTGGCAGTTGCGGTCGACCACGACGACATCGCCGGGCGCGACCGTGTGATGCCAGACCATCTTGTTCGAGGTCGAGGTGCCGTTGGTGACGAAAAAGCAGTGATCGGCGTTGAAGATCCGCGCCGCGTTGCGTTCCGACGCGCCGATGGCGCCGTTGTGATCCAGCAGCTGGCCCAGTTCCTCGACCGAGTTGCAGACATCGGCGCGCAGCATGTTCTCGCCGTAGAACTGGTGATACATCTGACCGATGGGCGATTTCAGGAACGCCACGCCGCCGGAATGGCCGGGGCAATGCCAGGAATAGGACCCGTCCTCCGCGTAATCGAGCAACGCCTTGAAGAAGGGCGGCTGGATGCCTTCGAGATACGTCTTGGCCTCGCGGATGACGTGGCGGGCCACGAATTCCGGCGTGTCCTCGAACATGTGGATGAACCCGTGCAGCTCGCGCAGGACATCGTTGGGCAGATGGCGCGAGGTCTTGGTCTCGCCATAGACGTAGATCGGCACGTCGGCGTTCTTCCAGCGCACCTCCTCGATGAAGGTGCGCAGGTTCAGCACGGCGGGATCGAGGTCGGGCCCCGGGGTGAATTCCTCGTCGTCGATCGACAGCACGAAGGCCGAGGCGCGGCTCTGCTGCTGGGCGAATTGAGACAGGTCGCCGTAGCTTGTTGCGCCCAGCACCTCGAAGCCTTCGGCCTCGATTGCCTGGGCGAGGGCGCGGATGCCGAGGCCAGACGTGTTGTCCGAACGGAAATCCTCATCGATGATGATGACGGGAAAGCGGAACTTCATGAACGTCTCCTCGGGTTGAGCACGGCTTTCCCTTTTCATAACGACACGGCAGGGAGCAGCAAGGGTCGTTCCTGTCCCCGGCAGGATCCCACGCAGTCCCGTTTCCTCTCCGGCAGGCCGCGCGGGGGGTAACGGGGCGGGCCCGAACCGTCCACCGACAGCCGGGGAATGGCCCCTGCTGCGCGGGCGGCGGGCGGCGGTCTGGCGGCGGTTTTGCGCAATTCGGGTCTTTCGGTTCGGGGTCTACCTGCGCTACGCCTTGGAAAAACGGGGAGAACGGGATGCGGAACGGCGGACAGTTGCTGGTCGACTGCCTGGTGGCGCAGGGGGCAACGAAGTCCTTCGGCGTGCCGGGGGAAAGTTACCTGGCCGTGCTGGATGCGCTGCATGACACGCGCGGACGGCTGGATTTCGTGCTGTGCCGGCAGGAGGGCGGCGCGGCTTTCATGGCTGCGGCCTGGGGCAAGCTGACCGGCGCGCCGGGGATCTGCTTCGTGACGCGGGGCCCGGGGGCGACGAATGCCTCGATCGGGGTGCATACGGCGATGCAGGATTCTTCGCCGATGATCCTGTTCGTGGGCCAGGTGGGCACCGACATGAAGGGGCGCGAGGCCTTCCAGGAACTGGATTACCGCGCCGTCTTCGGCACGATGGCGAAATGGGCCGCCGAGATTGACCGGGTGGAGCGCATCCCCGAAATCCTCGCCCGCGCCTGGACCGTCGCCACCACGGGCCGGCCCGGCCCGGTGGTCATCGCGCTGCCCGAGGACATGCTGACCGACAGCACCGACGCGGCGCCGCTGCGTGGCCCGGCGAGGATCGTTCCCGCAGCGCCCTCGACAACGGCGCTGGCCGAGGCGCGCGCACTGCTGGCCGGGGCGGAACGCCCGCTGATCTTCCTGGGCGGCAGCAACTGGACACCAGAGGGCCGCGCCGCCCTGCAAAGCTTTGCCGAGGAAAGCGACATTCCGGCGGTGGCCGTGTTCCGCTACCAGGATCAGTTCGACAACGATTCGCAGTCCTTCTGCGGCCATGCCGGGGTGGGGATGTGGCCCTCGACAAAACGGCTGATCGCCGAGGCCGACGTGATCCTGGGGATCAACGTGCGCTTCGGCGAGAATTCGACCGATGGCTATACCCTGCTCGACGTGCCGCAGCCGAAACAGCGGCTGATCCATGTGCACGGCTCGGACGACGAACTGGGCAAGGTCTATGTGCCCGAGCTTGGCATTCATGCCGACCCTTCCGCCATGGCGCAGGCGCTGGCGGCCGCGCCCGTCTCGGGCGGCTGGGCCGGCTGGCGGGCTACGGCGCGGGCGGCGTTCGAGGCGGGCTTTGCCCTGCCGGATCAGCCGTCGCCGGTGGACATGGGCAAGGTCATCGCCCATCTGCAAGAGGTTCTGCCCGAGGATGCGATCCTGACCAATGGCGCAGGGAATTTCGCGGTATGGCCCGGGTATTTCTTCAAATACGGCGCGCGCCACCGGCTGCTTGCGCCGCAATCGGGGGCGATGGGATACGGCGTGCCGGCGGCGGTGGCGGCAAAGGTCGCGCATCCGGGGCGGGCCGTGGTCTGCATCGCGGGCGACGGCGATTTCCAGATGACCGGGCAGGAACTGGCGACCGCTGCGCAGGCGGGGGCCCAACCGGTCATCCTGATCGTCAACAACGGCACCTATGGAACGATCCGCGCCCACCAGGAGCGGCATTATCCCGCCCGCGTGTCGGGCACCGACATGGTCAGCCCGGATTTCGCGATGCTGGCCCGCGCCTATGGCTTTCATGGCGAGCGGGTCGAGCGCACCGAGGATTTCGCCGCGGCCTTTGCCCGCGCGCTGGCATCGAAGACCGGGGCGGTGCTGGACCTCAACGTGTCGGCCGAGGCGCTGACCCCGCGCGTGACGCTGAGCGCCATGCGCGAGGCGGCGCTGGCGAAACAGGCATGATCCGCGCCCGCGACGCGCTCTGGCTGGGGTTCTTCGCGGCGATTCTCGCCGCGTGGGGCTGGCTTTACCTGATGGCGCGGGCGGCGGATGTGGACTGGCTGGGACGGCCCGGCCTCTGGGCCGAAACGCTGGCGGCGCTGTGTACCGGGCCGGGGGCCTCGGTCGCGGGGTTCGCGGCGGTCTGGGCGATGTGGGCCGCGATGGGGGCGGCGATGATGCTGCCCACGATGTTGCCTGTGCTGCGCACCTATCAGCGCCTTCCGGTGGCCGACACACACGGCATGGCAGGGCTGATCGGCGGATACCTGGCCATATGGGGGGGCTTTGCCGTTCTGGCCGCCGGCGCGCAGGTGGGGCTGTCGGCACTGGGCTGGCTCGACGCCTCGGGCGCGGTGACACTGGCGGCGGTGCAGGGCGGGTTGCTGGTGATCGCCGGGCTCTACCAGTTCAGCCAGTACAAGGATTCGTGCCAAAGCGCTTGCCTGTCGCCGATGTCCTTCTTCATCGGGCGTTATCGGCCAGGCACGCGTGGCGCGGTTCGCATGGGGCTGGAACTGGGCGCGCTCTGCGTCGGCTGCTGCTGGGCGATCATGGCGCTGGGCTTTGTCGGCGGGGTGATGAACCTGGCGTGGATGGGGCTCGCCACGCTGTTCATGGTGCTGGAAAAACTGCCGCAGGTCGGGCGGGTCTTGACCCGGCCCGCCGGGGGCGTTCTGGTGGCCAGCGGAGCGTGGGTCGCGCTGCAAGGCTTTACGGGAGGATGAGAAATGGGACTTGAACGCAAGCCGGACGCGGATCGCCTGCCGGTCAGCCAGCGGATCGACCAGCGGATGCCGAACCCCAAGCGGCGCCAGATGCGCCCCACCGACTGGGCGATCAAGGGCGAACTGTTCCTCAACTGCTCTTGCACGGTGTTCTGCCCCTGCGTCGTCAGCCTGGGCAAGCACGACCCGACAGACGGCACCTGCAAGGCCTGGATGGCCATCGCCATCGACGAGGGCCATTACGAGAACCATGACCTCACCGGCGTCAACGTGGGCCTGATGGTCGAGATCCCCGGCAAGATGGCCGAGGGCGACTGGCGCGTGGCCGTCTATATCGATGACAGCGCGACGCCCGGAGCCTACAACGGTCTGCTCAAGATCCTCTCGGGCGAGGCGGGCGGCACCACCGGCCTGTTCACCATGCTCGTCAGCACCATCATCGGGCATGAACGCGAGAAGGTCGAGATCGTCCGCGACGGTCGCAAGCGCGGGCTTTACATCGGGCGCAAGATCCAGGGAGAGATCGAGATGATCGGTGGCGCCTCAAAGGATCATCCGGTGATGGTGTCGAACACAAAATACTGGATGGGGCCGGATGTGATCGTGGCGCAGGCGGGCAAGTCCAAGGTGCGAGACTATGGCCGGGTTTGGGACCTGTCGGGCAAGTCGGGCGAGATCTGCGCCATCGACTGGAAGGGCGCCGCGGGATGATCACACCGCGCTATTGCGTGACCATGGCGCGCTACAACGCGTGGCAGAACCGGCAGGTCAAAGCCGCCTTCGAGGCGCTTTCGCCGGAAGACCTGACGCGCGACCGGGGGGCGTTCTTCGGCTCGATCCTGGCCACGGCGAACCACCTGCTGTGGGGCGACCGGATCTGGCTGTCACGGTTCACCGGAGGCGAGCCGCCGGTCGGCAGCATCGCCGAGAGCGTCGGCCTGACAACCTCGCGCGAGGATTGGGCGCTGGAGCGGTTCCGCGTCGACAGTGCACTTCTGCGCTGGGCCGACGGGTTGAAACAGGTCGACCTGGCCGGGCCGCTGCGCTGGCAGTCCGGCGTCACCGGTCGCGAGATGGTCAAGCCCGTGGGTCTTTGCGTGACGCACATGTTCAACCACCAGACCCATCACCGCGGGCAGATCCACGCGATGCTGACCGCTGCCGGGGCCGAGGCCCCGGTCAGCGATCTGTTCGTGCTGCCGGACGAAGGGCCGTGGCTGTGAAGCGACCCGGCACCCGCAGGCCGGCCTTGGGGGAGACGTCGACATGGCCATGATCGCACCGTCGCGGCGCCTGCGGCGCACGCCCTTTTCCGAAGGCGTCGAGGCTGCCGGGGTCAAGGGCTACACGGTTTACAACCACATGCTTCTGCCCACCATGTTCGCCTCGGTGGTCGAGGATTACCGCCATCTCAAGACGGCCGTGCAGGTCTGGGACGTGGCCTGCGAACGGCAGGTCGAGGTGCGCGGGCCCGATTCCGCCCGCCTGGTCCAGATGCTGACCCCGCGCGACCTGCGCGGCATGTTGCCGGGCCAATGCTACTATATGCCCGTGGTTGACGAGACCGGCGGCATGCTGAACGACCCGGTCCTGGTCAAGCTGGCCGAGGACCGCTGGTGGGTCTCGCTGGCCGACAGCGACCTGCTGCACTGGATCAAGGGGATCGCCTATGGCTACCGGCTGGACGTGCTGGTGGACGAGCCAGACGTCTCTCCCCTGGCGGTGCAGGGGCCGCAAGCGGACGAGCTGATGGCGCGGGTCTTTGGCGATTCGGTGCGCGCCGTGCGCTTCTTCCGCTTCGGCTGGTTCCGGTTCCAGGGCCGCGACATGCTGGTGGCGCGCTCAGGCTATTCCAAGCAGGGCGGCTTCGAGATCTATGTCGAGGGCGGGGACATCGGCATGCCGCTTTGGAATGCGCTGTTCGAGGCGGGCCGCGACCTTGACGTGCGTGCAGGCTGCCCCAACCTGATCGAGCGGATCGAGGGCGGGCTGCTGAGTTACGGCAACGACATGGACCGCTCGAACACGCCGCATGAATGCGGGTTGGGCAAGTTCTGCAACACGGCGACCGCGATCGGCTGCGTCGGGCGCGACGCGCTGCTGCGGGTCGCGCAGGAGGGGCCGGTGCGCCAGGTCCGCGCCATCGAGATCGAGGCCGACAGCCTGCCGCCTTGCGACCGGCACTGGCGGCTGCTGGACGGCGACCGCATTGTGGGGCGCGTGTCGAGCGCGGCGGTGTCGCCGGATTTCGGCTGCGGCGTGGCGATCGGCATGGTGCGCATGACGCATTGGGAGGCGGGCACGGCACTGAGGGTGGAGACGCCGGACGGCATGCGGCTGCCCGCTCGCGTCCGCGAGAATTTCTGGGTCTGAGAGCCGGGTGGAGACGCCCGGGGGCCCGCCCCCTGGACCCCCGGCGTTGTTCTGGCAAGATGAAGGGAGACTGACATGTTCAACGCGCTGGTGGTCCGCAAGGGCGAGGAAAGCGGCAAGACGTCGGCATCGGTCGAGCAGATCGGCCTTGACGATCTGCCTGCGGGCAATGTGACCGTGGCGGTGGAATACTCCACCGTGAACTACAAGGACGGGCTCTGCATCGGGCCGGGCGGGGGCCTTGTGCGCAAGTATCCGCATGTGCCGGGCATCGATTTCGCCGGGACGGTCGAGGCGTCGGACGATCCGCGCTACAAGCCCGGCGACAAGGTCGTGCTGACCGGCTGGCGCGTCGGCGAGGTGCATTGGGGCGGCTACGCGCAAAAGGCGCGGGTGTCGGCCGACTGGCTGGTGCCGTTGCCCGAGGGGCTCGACACGCGGGCGGCGATGGCCGTGGGCACCGCCGGTTTCACCGCGATGCTGGCGGTCATGGCGCTGGAGGATCACGGGTTGAGCCCCGACAAGGGCGAGGTTCTGGTGACGGGCGCCGCAGGCGGCGTGGGATCGGTCGCCACCGCGATCCTGGCGCATCTGGGCTACCAGGTGGCGGGTGTCACCGGGCGACCCGAGCAGGAGGGCTATCTCAAGGGCCTGGGCGCCACGCGCATCGTCGCCCGCGAGGAGATCGCCGAGCCGGTCAAACGGCCGCTGGAGGCCGAGACCTGGGCGGGCTGCGTCGACGCCGTGGGCGGGCCGATGCTGGCACGCGTGCTGGGTCAGGTGAAATACGGCGGCTCTGTTGCGGCGGTGGGCCTTGCGGGGGGCGCGAACCTGCCCGCGACGGTCATTCCCTTCCTGCTGCGCGGCGTGAACCTGCTGGGCATCGACAGCGTCATGCAGCCCTACGAGAACCGTGTGCGCGCCTGGGGCCGCATCGCCAAGGACCTGCCGATGGACAGGCTCGAGGCGATGATCCACCCCGCCACTCTGTCCGACCTGCCGCAACTGGGCGCGGACATCCTCAAGGGCCAGGTGCGCGGCCGCGTCGTGGTCGACGTGAACGCCTGAACTGCGCCCGCCTGCGGGCGGGCTCGTCAGGAAAAGACGAACGTGTCCGCGAGCGCGTTGCCGAGGATCCATTCGGCGGCGAGCTGCGGTGTAACCGTCTCGCGGGCTTGTGGCCTTGGAGGCCGCGAGACAGGTGCGCGCGGCTTCTCTCCATCTTCCGTCTGTGCCCAGATGCGAAAGAGGTTGGCGCGCTGCTGCTGCAACGTGGGCCGCATCTGGGTTCTGGCATCGTCGGTGCGCATGGGGGCGTTCCGCTGGTTGCTTGCTCGACTTTCGAAAAGGTTAACCAGAAATTCGGGCGGCAATATGGCGGGCGCGCCGATGCCTGATACGCCGGGCGGCGCCGCTGGCCGCGAACGGTGTTGGGCGCGGTGCGCGCGTCCGAAACCAAGACGTTCCTTGGGTCGGCAGTCCTGAAAAGGGGGGCGATACCGGGCTTGCAGCACGGCGCCCGGTTTCCTGGGCCACGTCGTTGGGCCGGGCGCGGTAAGAAATCGCCGGCATCATCCCGACGCGCCTCGTCGGCAGAACGGCGCGTCGCGGCTGGCCTTGACGCCACCCTGCTGCCGACCTGTCGGAAAGGGTCGGTCTTTCCATCTTGCCGTCGACCGACGCGCCTTTTGCCCGGTTGTCTTGCCGGTTCCGAGCCTTGCCATCGCGCGCAAGGGCCGGGCGGCGAAACCAGATGCGCATCGCAGGGTTGGGTGGTATCAGGGCGTGTTCCGGCGCGCCTCTTCTGCCGCTTGACCTCGACCGCGCCGCGCTGTCTTGTCGGACAAAAATGAGGGGATACATGCTGGATCTCGATTTCGTTCGGGCGCAGTTTCCGGCCTTTTCGGTGCCGGACTTGCAGGGGCAGGCTTTTTTCGAGAATGCGGGCGGGTCATACCCTTGCGCGCAGGTGGTGGACCGGCTGACCCGCTTCTACCGCGAGCGCAAGGTGCAGCCCTATGCGCCCTATCCCGTCTCTCGCCTGGCGGGCGAGGAAATGGACGAGGCGCGGACACGGCTGGCCGCGCTGCTGGGCGTGGCGCGGGACGAACTGAGTTTCGGCCCCTCGACCACGCAGAATACCTATGTCCTGGCGCAGGCCTTTCGCCAGATGATGCAGCCGGGCGAGGTCATCATCGTCACCAACCAGGATCACGAGGCCAATTCCGGCCCGTGGCGGCGGCTGGAGGCCGATGGCATCGTGATCCGAGAGTGGAAGATCGATCCCGAGACCGGGCATCTCGACCCCGAGCGCCTGGCCGCGCTGCTGGACGATGGTGTGCGGCTGGTGTGCTTTCCGCATTGCTCGAACGTGGTGGGCGAGATCAACCCGGTGGCCGAGATCACCGCGCTGGCCCATGCGGCGGGGGCCTTTGTCTGTGTCGACGGGGTCAGCTATGCGCCGCATGGCTTTCCCGACGTGGGGGCGCTGGGGGCGGATATCTACCTGTTCTCGGCCTACAAGACCTATGGCCCGCACCAGGGCATCATGGTGGTGCGCCGCGCGCTGGCCGAGGCGCTGCCGAACCAGGGACACCATTTCAACGGCGGCACGCTGTACAAGCGCTTCACGCCCGCGGGGCCGGATCATGCGCAGGTCGCGGCCTGTGCCGGGATGGTCGACTACGTCGAGGCGCTGGCCGCGCATCACGGCACAGCACCCGGTGAGGTGGCCGGGCTGATGCGCGCGCAGGAGGAGGCGGTGCTGCGCCCGCTGCTGGAGGCGGTGCAGGGGCGGAACTCTGTCCGGGTGATTGGCCCGGTCGAGGCCGAGCGGCGCGCGCCCACCATAGCCCTCGCGCTGAACCGGCCGGCAGAAGCGGTGGCGGCAGAGCTTGCGGCACACGGGATCATGGCGGGTGGCGGCGATTTCTATGCGCTGCGGCCCTTGCAGGCGATGGGCGTGGACCTCGAGAAGGGCGTGCTGCGCCTGTCCTTCACCCATTACACCAGCCCTGCAGAGGTGGCGCAACTGATCGAGGCGCTGGACGCGGTGCTGTGACGGCAGGAACGGTGCGCTGGTTGCGCCTTGCGCGGCCCGGGCCTCACGCCCGCCCCTGCGGGGCTCCCCACGGTATTCGGAAACCAAACAGGGGCAGGGCGCGGGCATTGACCCCGGGGCTTGCGCGCTAGGTTGCGGCCTCGGCAAGGGAGACGAGACGTGACCGAAAAGACCCCCATCCTGCTCTGGTTCCGCCGCGACCTGCGGCTGAGCGATCACGCCGCGCTGCATGCGGCGGTCGAAACCGGGCGGCCGGTGATCCCGGTCTTTGTCCGCGACGTGCTGGTGGACGGGCTGGGCGCTGCGCCGAAATGGCGGCTGGGTCTGGGGCTGGGCCACCACGCGACGGCGCTGGAGCAGAAGGGCGCGCGGCTGATCCTGCGCTCGGGCGACGCGCTGGAGGTCTTGCAGGCGCTGGTCAAGGAGACAGGGGCGGGGGCGGTCTGGTGGATGCGGGCCTATGACCCCGACAGCGTGGCCCGGGATACGCGCGTCAAGGAGGCGCTGAAGGGGCAGGGGGTGGATACGAAATCCCTTGCCGGGCACCTGCTGTTCGAACCCTGGACGACCGAGACCAAGACGGGCGGGTTCTACAAGGTCTACACGCCCTTCTGGAAGGCGGTGCGCAGCCGCGACGTGGCCGAACCGCTGCCGGCGCCATCGCGCATTCCCGCGCCCGAGGCCTGGCCGCAGAGCGAGGCGCTGGCGGACTGGCGGCTTGGCGCGGCGATGCGGCGGGGCGCCGCAGTGGTGGAGCCCTTCGTCCGGCTGGGCGAAGCGGCGGCGCAGGGGCGCCTCGGGGCCTTCATGGCGTCGAAGGTGGCGCAATACGACGAGGCGCGCGACCTGCCCTGGACCGATGGCACCTCTTGCCTGTCCGAGAACCTGAGCCTGGGCGAGATCAGCCCGGCCACCTGCTGGCACGCGGGCCGCCGCGCCATGGAGGAGGGTAAGCCCGGAGCCGAGACCTTTCTCAAGGAGCTGGTCTGGCGCGAGTTCGCCTATCACCTCATGTGGCACACACCGCGCATCCTGACCGGCAACTGGCGCGAGGACTGGGACGCCTTTCCGTGGAACACCGATGACACCCGGCCCGAGGTGATCGCCTGGCAGCGCGGGCGCACCGGTATCCGCTTCGTCGATGCGGGGATGCGCGAAATGTATGTCACCGGCCGGATGCACAACCGCGCCCGGATGATCGTCGCCAGTTACCTGACCAAGCACCTGCTGACCCACTGGAAGATCGGCCTGCGCTGGTTCGAGGACTGCCTGATCGATTGGGATCCGGCGGCGAACGCGATGGGCTGGCAATGGTCGGCAGGATCCGGCCCCGATGCGACGCCCTATTTCCGCGTCTTCAACCCGGTCACGCAGCGCGACAAGTTCGATCCCCGCCGCGCCTATGTCGACCGCTGGATCGCCGAGGGGCAGCGCACCCCCGGCAAGGATGCGCTGGCCTATTTCGAGGCGATCCCCGAAAGCTGGGGCATGGCGCCCGCCGACCGCTATCCCGAGCCGATCGTCGCGGCGGACGAGGGGCGGCAAAGGGCGCTTTCGGCCTATGAAAACCGTGGCTTCTGACACGCATACGGGGTTTTCGGTCGGCGGACGCTTGTCAGACCCGCCAATGACTCTAGACTGTCTGGCCAGACGGGACAGTGGGGACTGCATGATCCTGACCAGCACAGAAGGCCAGACCGGCCTTCCCAGATATTTTTCGCGGGTTTTCGACGCGGCTTGCGCGATGAACCGGGGGCGGCTCGACTTTGTCCTGCCGGACGGGAGGCGCTTCAGGGCCGAGGGGCGCAATGCCGGCCCCGTGGCCGAGCTCGACATCCATAACGCAGACATCTTCGGCCGGCTGATCCGCGAGGGCGACCTCGGCTTCTGCGAGGCCTATCTGGATGGCTGGTGGTCGACGCCGGACCTGATGGCCTTCATGGACCTGGTTCATGCCGACAATGACGAGCTGTATGACGGCTTTCCGGGGATGAAGCTGGCGCGCGCCTACGAGATGCTGCGCTTCTGGCTGCAATCGAATTCGCGGCGGCAGGCGAAGAAGAACATCAGCTATCACTATGACCTTGGGAACGATTTCTACGGGCTGTGGCTGGACGACACGATGACCTATTCCTCTGCCCTGTTCGAAAGCGGGCAGGAAAGCCTGGAAAAGGCGCAGATCGCCAAGTACGCCAGCATGGTCGACCAGATGGGCGCCAAGCCCGGCGACCATGTGCTGGAAATCGGCTGCGGCTGGGGCGGCTTCGCGGAGTATGCCGCAAAAGAGCGGGGGCTGCGGGTGACCGGCCTGACGATCAGCCAGGAGCAGTTCAAGTATGCGCAGGACCGCATTGCCAAGGCGGGCCTGTCGGACCTCGTGACGTTCAAGCTGCAGGACTACCGTGACGAGCGCGGCCAGTATGACGGCATCGCCAGCATCGAGATGTTCGAGGCGGTCGGCGAGAAATACTGGCCGGTCTATTTCGAAACGGTGCGCGAACGGCTGAAGCCCGGCGCCAACGCGACGCTTCAGATCATCACCGTCCAGCATCGCCGCTGGGAGGTCTACAAGCGCGGTGTTGACTTCATCCAGAAATACATCTTTCCAGGCGGCATGCTTCCCAGTCCGGTGGTGCTGCGACAGGAGGTGGAAAAGGCCGGCCTGCGCGTCGCGCGGTCGATCGAGTTCGGCGAAAGCTACAGCCAGACGTTGCGGCGCTGGCACGATACGTTCAACGATCGCTGGGAAGAGGTGCGCGGCCTGGGTTTCGACGACCGGTTCCGGCGGATGTGGAACTTTTACCTTGCGTCTTGCGCCGCGACCTTCCACTCCGGTAACTGTGATGTGACACAGATCACGATTACAAGGCCCGGTTGACCGATGCCCACTGCCGCGAAACTTGTTGCTGCCTTGTGCCTTGCGGCGCTCGGCTTCGCGGTGTCCGAGGTCATCAAAACCATCCTGCCCGCCAGCATCGACTTTGGCGCTTTCTCGCTGGTCAATGCGGCACTGGGCTTTGTCCTGGGCTGGGTGGTGATGGGCAAGCGCGCCGGGCGCGGCATGTCGGCGGCGATCTCGAACGGGTTCACCGGCATGGCCGCGCTGGTACTCTGGGGCCTGTTCATCCAGGGCGTGAACGAGATGGTCGATCTTGCCATGAGCCGCCGCTATGACGGCCCGTTCGAGGCGCTGGTGGCGATCTTCCAGATCATGACGGATTATGCCGGGCAGATGCTGGACCTGAAGGTGATCACGCTGCTTCTGGTCGGCGGCATCATCGCCGGCGTTCTGACGGAAATCGCGGCGAAACGCTGGCGATGAGCGCGCTGTTCTTCTACGGCACGCTGCGCTACCGCCCGCTGCTCGAGATCGTGCTGCGCGACAGCGCGCCCGACCTGCGGCTGACTCCGGCTCTGCTTGCGGATCACGCGGTGCATTGGGTGGCGGATCAGCCCTTTCCGATGATCCTGCCCGAACCGGGCGCCGAGGCCGAGGGGCTGCTGGCCGAAGGTCTCACCGACGCGGCCATCGCGCGGCTCAACTTTTACGAGGGCGGCTTTGCTTATGCGACTCGTGCGGTGAGCGTGCAGACCGCGCATGGCGCGGTCGCAGCGGGCGTGTTCTTTCCTCAGGAGGGGCTGTGGCAGGCCGGTGCGCCCTGGTCGCTCGACGACTGGGCGGCGCGCTGGGGCGAGATCACCCTGGGTGCCGCGCGCGACGTGATGGCGCGCCATGGCGTGCAGGACTCGGCCCATGTCATGTCGCTGCTGCCGTTCCTGCGGTCGCGCGCCTGGGCGCGGCAGATCGCGGCGCGCGGTGCGCCCGCGACCCGGCGGAAGGCGCCCGACCCGGATGCCCTTCAGGTCGAGCCGGTTCCGGGCGCCGGATATGACGGCTTTTTCGGCCTGCGCGTCTTCGACGTGCGCCACCGCCGCTTTGACGGCGAGTGGAGCCCGATGGTCCGGCGCGAAAGCTTCATCGCCTTCGACGCGGCGCTGGTGCTGCCCTACGATCCTGTCACTGACCGGCTGCTGCTGATCGAGCAGTTGCGCTATGGCCCGATCCTGCGCGGCGATCCCGCCCCTTGGGTGCTGGAGCCCGTCGCGGGCCTGGTCGATGCGGGCGAGGAACCGGCCGATGCCGCCCGGCGCGAGGCGATGGAGGAGGCAGGGCTGGCGCTGGGCGACCTGATCCCGATGATGCGAGGCTATGCCTCGCCCGGTTACTCGACCGAGTTCTTTCACTGCTTTCTCGCGCTCTGCGACCTGTCGCAGGTCAGGGGCGGGCTCGGCGGGCTGGACGCGGAACACGAGGACATCCTCAGCCATGTCCTGCCTTTCGACGATGCGATGGCGCTGCTCGACAGCGGCGAGGTGACGGCGATCCCGCTGGCCTCGATGCTGCTGTGGCTGTCGCGCTGGCGTGACCGGCACCGCGCATCGGCTTGAGTTCGGCCCGCGCCGCGCCTACACCGGATCAAAAGGAAGGAAAGGACGCATCATGCGTGTTGCCAGCGATCTTGCCGACGCCGTGGGGAACACCCCGCTCATCCGCCTGCGCAAGGCCTCCGAGATGACGGGCTGCGAGATCCTCGGCAAGGCCGAGTTCATGAATCCCGGCCAGTCGGTCAAGGACCGCGCGGCGCTGTTCATCATCCGCGACGCTGTGGCGAAGGGGCTGCTGAAGCCCGGCGGCACCATCGTCGAGGGCACGGCGGGCAATACCGGCATCGGGCTTGCCCTGGTCGGCGCGTCGATGGGCTTCAAGACCGTGATCGTCATCCCCGAGACGCAGAGCCAGGAAAAGAAGGACATGCTGCGGCTGGCAGGGGCCGAGTTGGTGCAGGTTCCGGCCGCGCCCTATTCCAACCCCAACAATTATGTCCGCTATTCCGGCCGCCTTGCCGAGGAATTGGCAAAGACGGAACCGAACGGCGCGATCTGGGCCAACCAGTTCGACAACGTGGCGAACCGCCAGGCGCATGTGGAAACCACCGGCCCCGAGATCTGGGAACAGACCGGCGGAAAGGTGGATGGTTTCATCTGTGCGGTGGGTTCGGGCGGGACGCTCGCAGGGGTGGCCGAGGCGCTGCAACCCAAGGGCGTCAAGATCGGGCTGGCCGATCCCGAGGGAGCAGGGCTGTTCAAGCTCTATACCGGAGAGCCCAATCCCGGCGACTCGATCACCGAGGGGATCGGCCAGGGCCGCATCACCGCCAACCTCGAAGGCTTTACGCCGGATTTCGCCTGGCGCATCCCTGATGCCGAGGCGCTGCCGATTGTCTTTGACCTGTTGTCCGACGAGGGCCTTTGCATGGGTGGCTCGACCGGCGTGAACGTCGCCGGGGCGATCCGGCTGGCGCGGGAACTGGGGCCGGGGCACACGATCGTCACCATCCTGTGCGACTATGGCACCCGCTACCAGTCCAAGGTGTGGAACCCCGATTTCCTGAAATCCAAGGGCCTGCCTGTGCCCGGCTGGCTCGACCGCGCGCCGGCCTCGATCCCGGGCGTGTTCGAGGGGTGATCCCTATGAGCCGTCTCGGACAGAAGGCGCGCGCCCAGCTGGCCATCCTGGCGCTGGTGCTGGCGCTGCTGCCGGCGCTGGGACTACCAGTGGCCTCGGTCGCGCAGCAGGTGACGGCGGAACGCACGGCCTCGGCGATCGACTATGCCCGCTGGGAGGCCGAGGCGGAACAGGCGGAAAACCTGCTGGAAACCGGCACGGCCTCGTCTGCGCTGTTCGACGAGGTGCGCGCCTCGCTCGCCGAATGGCGGGGGCGCTTCACGGCGGCGGAAAACGCCAATGCCAGCCGGATCGCCGCGATCGAGGCGCAGATCGCCGATCTTGGCTCACCACCCGCTGACGGCGCGACCGAGACCGCGGCGGTGGCCGAACGGCGCACCGTGCTGAACGAGCAGCTCTCGCAGGCGCAGCTGCCGCGGCTCAACGCCAGCCAGGCCTATGCGCGCGTCGACCGGTTGATAGCTGAAATCGACGCGTTGCTGAACGCGCGCAAGCAGCAGCAATTGCTGGAACTTTCGCCCAGTCCGGCCAATCCGGTCCGCTGGGAACCGGCGCTGGTCGGACTGCGCGATGTCGTGCAGGCGCTGCGGCGCGACCTGTCGGACAGCCTGTCCGATCCTGAGCGGCGCACCCAGATGGCCGAGACCGCGCCCGTGGTCGTGTTCATGCTGGCGCTGGCTCTTCTGGCGCTGGTCCGGGGGCGGCGTTGGACCGAGCGCCTGACGCGCCGGCTGGGTCGCAGGTTGCATGTCCGGGGGCGGGCCGCTCTGGTCTTTCTCAGTTCGCTGTTGCAACTGGTGATCCCGCTGCTGGGCGTGATCCTGATCTTTGCCGCGGTCGGGACCTCGGGGGTGATCGGCGAAGTTGGCATCACCCTTCTGCAGGCGCTGGGCGCGCTGACGATCGCGGTCTATTTCGCACTTTGGCTGGCAGGGCGGCTGTTCCCCGACGGCGAGGACCTGCCGCTGGGCGTTCTGGAACTGGACGACAAGCAACGCGCCGCGGCAAGGCGGACCGTCGTGGCCATCGGGGTCTTTCTGGGCCTGTCGGTCGTCGCCCAGCAGATCGCCGGACTCGACATCGTGCAGCCGGTCGCCAAGGGCGTGCTGCAATTCCCGCTCTACCTGGGCCTCGCCCTGTTCTACCTGCGCGGGGCGCGCCAGCTGAAGGCGGGGCGCGCCGAGGCCACCGAGGAAAGCGGCCTGGGCTTCATGCGGCGGGTGCTGAGCGTGCTGCAGCAGGCGCTGACCATCGTCGCCATCGTCGGTCCGGCATTGTCGCTGATCGGCTTCGTCAACGCCGCCGAGGCGATCATGGTGCCGACCGGGGTAAGCCTGGCCATCCTCGGGGTGCTCATCGCGCTGCAACCGGTGGTGCGCGACCTGTATGCACTGATCTTCCGCACCTCGCATGACGATGCCGGGCAGGCGTTGCTGCCGGTGCTGGTGAACTTTGCGCTGGCCTTCGGCGCGCTGCCGCTGCTGGCGCTGACCTGGGGCATTCGCCCGGAAGAACTGGGTGAGATCTATGCCCGCTTCTGGGAGGGGGTGCCGGTCGGCGAAGGGCGCATCACGCCGGGCAACGTGGCGGCGGTAGCGATCGTCTTTGCCCTTGGCCTGATCGCCACGCGGCTGTTCCAGGGGGCGCTGAAATCCACCGTCCTGCCGCGCACGAAACTGGATGTGGGCGCGCGCAATGCGGTCAATTCCGGCGTCGGCTATGTCGGCATCGCGCTGGCGCTGGTGATCGCGGTGACGACGGCCGGGATCGACCTGACCGCGCTGGGCGTCGTGCTGGGCGCGCTGTCGGTCGGCATCGGCTTCGGTCTTCAGAACGTCGTCAACAACTTCGTCTCGGGTCTGATCTTGCTGATCGAGCGTCCGATCTCGGAAGGTGACTGGATCGAGGTCGGCAGCAACATGGGCATCGTCAAGTCGATCTCGGTCCGCTCGACAAGGATCGAGACCTTCGACCGGACGGACGTCGTGATCCCGAATGCCGACCTGATCTCGGGAACCGTGACCAACTGGACGCGCGGAAACACGGTGGGCCGGGCCATCGTCACGGTGGGAGTGGCCTATGGCACCAACACGCGCCGCGTGCAGGAGATCCTGCAGGAAATCGCGCGTGAGCATCCCGTCGTCGCGCGCTATCCGGAACCGGGCGTCGATTTCATGGGGTTCGGGGCGGATTCGCTGGATTTCCGCATCCGCGCCATCCTGCGGGACGTGAACCAGCTCATCGCGGTCAAGACCGAGATGCATCACCGCATCGTCGAACGCTTTGCCGAGGAGGGGATCGAGATTCCCTTTGCGCAGCGCGACGTCTGGCTGCGCAACCCCGAGGCGCTGCGCGCCGCGACGCCGGCAGACCCCGCCGCGCCGGAACCGCCCGCCAGGAGGCCGTCCACGCCGCCCGACGAAGAGGCAGCGGGACAGGAGAACCCTTTCGCCGAGATGAACGAGACCGGAGACGACCGATGAGCGACCCCCTCTACCGCACCGACCCCTACCGCCGCGAGGCGCCCGGCGTGGTCATCGGCCACACCGAGGAGGGCGGCGTGATCGTCGAGCCGACGCTGTTCTATCCGCAGGGGGGCGGTCAGCCGGGCGATAGCGGCTGGCTGGAATGGGACGGCCGCTCGTTGCCCATCGCGACCACGGTCAAGGGCGAGGGTGGCACCTCGGTGCTGGTCGCGGCGGAGCCTGCGCGCCTGCCGCCCAAGGGTGCGCACGTGTTGCAGGTGCTGGACTGGGAGCGGCGCCACAGGCACATGCGGGTGCATACCGCGCTGCACCTGCTCAGCGTGGTGATCCCGCTGCCGGTGACGGGCGGCAATATTGGCGCCGGGACCGGCAGGCTGGATTTCGCCATGCCAGAGCCGCCGGATGACCGCGAGGGGCTGGAACGCGCGCTGAACGCGATGGTCGACCAGGACCTGCCGGTCAGCGACCTCTGGATCGACGAGGCGGAACTCGACGCCAATCCGGGCCTGGTCAAGACCATGTCGGTGCAGCCGCCGCGCGGTGCGGGGCGCATCCGGCTGGTGCGGATCGGCACCCAGACCCGACAGGTCGACCTGCAACCCTGCGGCGGCACCCATGTTGCCCGCACCAGCGAGATCGGTGTCATCGCGCTGGGCAAGATCGAGAACAAGGGCAAGCAGAACCGCCGGGTGAACATCACCCTCGGCTGAGGGGCACTCAGCGTTTCTTCACCGGCACGCCATACAGTTCCATCCGGTGACCTTTCAGCCGGTAGCCCAGCCGCGCGGCGATGCGTTCCTGCAGCGCCTCGATCTCGGGATCGACGAATTCGATCACCTTGCCGGTGGTCATGTCGATCAGGTGGTCGTGGTGGTCGCGTTCGGCATCCTCGTAGCGGGCGCGGCCGTCGCCAAAATCGACCTTTTCCAGGATGCCCGATTCCTCGAACAGCTTCACCGTCCGGTAGACCGTCGCCAGCGAGATGCGCGAATCGCGCGCGTTGGCGCGGGCGTGCAGTTCCTCGACATCGGGGTGGTCCCTGGCGGCGTCCAGCACGTCGGCGATGACGCGGCGCTGTCCGGTCATGCGCAGGCCCTTGGCGGCGCAGCGTTCGGTTATGGTGTCGGACATCGTCTACTCCGGCGGTGCCGCCCTGTATTGCCAAATGTAGGGGCCGAGGCCAAGCCTTCAGCGCGCCGCAGGCCGCGCAAGGTATAGCGCCAGCGCGCCGATGACGATGGCGCCGCCCGCCAGCATCCGCGTCGTCGGCGCCTCGCCGGTGCCCAACCAGACCCAGAGCGGCCCCAGCACGGTTTCCAGCAGCATGAGCAGGCTTACCGTGGCGGCGGGCGCCATGCGCGAGGCGGCGCTGAGCGAGAAGAAGGCGAGCGGCAGGATCAGCAGGCCGGTGGCCAGGACCATCGGCACGGCGCCATCGGTCATCCGTGCCGGGCCGGTGACGCCCCAGCCCAGCGACCCAGCCAGCAAGCTGCCCAGCCCGATCGCCAGCAACAGAGGCAGTTGCGGGCTGCGCCGCAGGCATACGAAGTTCAGCGCCAACGCCGCCGCGACACCCAGCCCGCAGGCCGCGCCCAGCACCGCGCGCGCATCCAGGGCCGCCTCGCCCGTGTCGGTGACGGCCAGTGCAATGCCTGCCAGCACGGCGGCGATGGTGGCCCAGGTGACGCGACTGGCGCGTTCACCCAGCAAGACATGCGACAGAAGCGCGGCCCAGACCGGCACCGTTGCCACCGCCAGCAACACGACCGAGACCGGTGCCGCCGCGATCCCCACCGGGAACAGCGTGGCGTTCATGGCATGGTTGGCGATCACCAGCAGAGTCCCTCCGCTGGCCAGCGCCGCCAGGTCAGCCGCGCGGTGGCGGCTGGTCAGCGCCCAGGCCAGCACGAACAGAGAGCCCATGCACAGCCCGCGCCAGCCCAGCATCTGCATCCCGTCCATGCCGGACAGGCGCAGCAGCAGCGCGTCCGGCGTCAGCACCAGCGCGCCGAATAGGGCGAGCGTCACGCCCCGTCGCGTATCGGGCATGGCTCAGCCGTAAAGCGGTTGCAGGCCCATCTGCATGTGCAGCGTGTTGACCGTGCTCTCGTCCAGTTGAAGCGCGCGCGCCAGCCGGTCGAGATACTGCGCCTCGGCCTCGGTATCGACGCGGATGGTCATGAGCGAGGCGGCATAGACCGGGCCGCGCTGCGCCTCGGGCGTGTCGGCGGCCAGTGCCTGCGGATCGACCGGCGCCTTCAGCGCCGCCTGGACGAAGGCCATGTCCTCGGCCGAGGCGTCGCCCACGGTCTCGAGGATCTTGGCCTGTTCGGCAGAGTCGATGCCGCCGTCGGACTTGGCCGCCATGATCATCGCCCGCAGCATAAGACCGGCGGCCTTTTCTGCGTCGGGCGCGGTCTTTCCGGTGTCGAGTGCGTCCAGCATCGCCGCCGCGCCCTGGCCCTGCGCCTTGGCGGCGGTGCCGCCCATCATCGCCAGAAGCCCGGCCAGCCCCGCGCCGGTGCCGCCTGCCGACAGCGCCGAGAGCAGCCCCGCCGACCGGTCTCCCTGCGCGGCGCCGCCTCCCATCATCGCCGCAAGGTCGATGCCCTGCGCCTGCATCTTCTGCATCATCTCGGCCAGCGGGTTGGCGCCTCCGGCGCCGCCGCCGAGACTGCCCATCAGCGCGCCAAGCCCGCCTTGCTGGAACTGCTCCATCATGCCCGCCATCGGGTTCTCGACGCCCTTCGGCATCTCGCCCGCCATGGCGCGGCCGGCCTGCGCCTGGATCCTGGCAGCCTCGGTCTGTGCCGGAACTTGCGCCCCGCCACCCAGGAGGCCGGGCAGGCCCGCCCCGCCCGACAGGCGGTCGACCCCGCGCGCGGCGGCGTATCCGATGGCGACCTTCGCCAGAGTTCCCATCAGGCTCATGTTACGATCCTCCCTTTTCGCTTGTCGAGAGACTGACAGATATCCGCCGTGACGCAAGGGATTGACGGCGCGGGCCTCAGCATGTCCTTGGGCGGCATGGCACGCAAGGACAGCATGGACAGGGCAGGGGCGGCAGGCATGGTGGTTTTCGCCACGCTGCTGGCCGCGAACCAGGTGGTGGTGAAGCTGACCAATGCCGGCATCGCGCCAGTCTGGGGAGCAGGGCTGCGCTCTGTCCTGGCGCTGGTCGTGCTGGCGCTGTGGTGCCTGGCCACGGGCCGGCGGCCGCGCGGCATCACGCGGACGCTGTGGCCAGGGCTGCTGCTGGGCGGGCTGTTCAGCTTCGAGTTCCTGGTGCTGTTCGTCGCGCTGGACCTGACGACGGTCTCGCGCAGCGCGATCCTGTTCTACTCCATGCCGGTCTGGTTCGCCGTCATCGCCCATCTCTTCCTGCCGGGAGAGCGCCTGACGCCGCGTCGCCTGCTGGGTCTCGGGCTGGCCATGGCCGGCGTGGTCTGGGCGCTGTCCGATCCGCAGAGCCGGGATGCGGGCAACTGGCTGGGCGACGGGCTGGCGCTGCTGGCCTGTTTCGCCTGGATCGGCATCGCGCTGACCGTGCGCCTGACGCGGCTGGCGCATGCGCCAGCCGAGACGCAGCTGTTCTGGCAACTCACCGTCTCGGCGGTGGTGCTGTGCCTCGTGGCGCCACTATTCGGGCCGATGCTGCGCGGGCCGGAATGGTGGCACTGGGCGGGACTGGGCGCGCAGGCGGTCTTTGTCGCCAGCCTCGGCTTCCTGTTCTGGCTGCACCTGATGACGATCTACCCGGCCTCGGACATCGCGGCGTTTTCGTTCCTGTCGCCGGTCCTGTCGGTGGGCCTGGGCTGGGCGCTGCTGGACGAGCCGGTGGGGCCGGGGTTCCTGGGCGCGCTGGCGCTGGTTTCGGTGGGGATCGTGCTGGTGACGGTGCGTCGGCGACGGCCCGTGGTGGTGCCGGAGGCAGGCGGGATCTAGCCGCGCGTCCCTCAGGTACCGCAGAAGGTGGCGGTGACCTGTTCGGAGGGCTGCGGCGGGCGGCGCAGGTCGGCGGATTCGGGCTGATCCTCATACGGGCGTGCCAGCACCGCGTTCAGCCGATGAAACGGCGCGTCGTCGCCCTCGACCGCCGCCGCGATCATTTCCTCGACGCGGTGGTTGCGCGGGATGAAGGCCGGGTTCGCCGCTCGCATCCGGGTGTCCGGCGCGTCCTCGACTGCGATCCGTTTCTGCCAGCGCGCGTGCCACGCATCGTATCCCGCGATATCGGCGATCTGGTCGCGGGCAGTGCCCTCGGCCAGGGCGCGGAAACTGTTGGTGAAATCCGAGCTTCCCGCCTGCATCAGGTCGAGGAAATCGGCCACCAGATCGGCATCCTCGGCCCGTGGTGCGCCGATCCCGATCTTGGCGGCAAAGCGGCGCAGCCATTCGGCCCGGATCAGGTCAGGCATGGCATTGATCTGCGCGGTGAATCGCTCGATCGCCGCGTCCGTTTCGGGCATCAGGGCGACCAGCGCCGTGGCCAGCTGCGCCATGTTCCACACGATCACGTCGGCCTGCGCCACATAGGCGTAGCGCCCGTGATGGTCGATCGACGAAAACACCGTCTCGGGGTCGTACTCGTCCATGAAGGCGCAGGGGCCATAGTCGATCGTTTCGCCCGAGATGGCGCAATTGTCGGTGTTCATCACCCCGTGGATGAAGCCAAGGCTCATCCAGTGAGCCACCAGCGCGGCCTGCCGGTCGATGACCTCTTGCAGCAGGCCGTCCGGCCCGGTCACGCCGGGATAGTGCCGGTCAACCGTGTAGTCGAACAGCTGCCGCAGGGCTTCGGTGTCACGGCGGGCGGCAAAGACCTGGAAGGTGCCGACGCGGATATGGCTGCTGGCGACACGGGTCAGCACGGCGCCGGGCAGGGCGCGCTCGCGGATCACCTCTTCGCCCGTGCGCACGGCTGCCAGCGCGCGGGTCGTCGGCACGCCGAGCGTGTGCATCGCCTCGGAGACGACGTATTCGCGCAACACCGGGCCCAGCCAGGCCCGCCCGTCGCCACCACGCGAAAACGGCGTGCGGCCCGATCCCTTCAGCTGGATGTCGCGCCGGATGCCGTCGCGCCCGACCACCTCGCCCAGCAGGATCGCGCGTCCGTCGCCCAGTTGCGGATTGTAATGGCCGAACTGGTGCCCAGAATAAAGTTGCGCCAGCGGTTCCGCCCCCTCGGGCAGGGTGTTGCCGGCGAAGATCGCGGCAAGGCGTGGATCCTGCGTGCCGGTGATGCCCAGATCTTCGGCCAGGGGCGCGTTGAAGGCGACCATCGAGGGCGCCTTGACCGGCGTTGGGGCCAGCCTTGCGCCAAAGCCTTCGGGCAGGCGGGCATAGGAATTGTCGAAGGGGATGTGCAGGGTCATGGCCGTGATCTAGCCGTTCCCGAGGGGTTTTTCCATGGTCATCGAGGTCGGGCGGTCAAAACCGGCATGGCAGGTCTCGGCCACGCGGACAAAGCCCATCGCGGCGAAGGCGGCGTGATTGCCGGTCAGCTCGACCCGCGTCTGAAGCCGCAGGCAGGGCAGGCCGAGGCGGCGCGCCATTCCTTCGGCACCCGCGACAAAGGCACGGCCCAGGCCGCGCCCCTGCGCGTCGGGATGGATCGCCAGCTTGCCGATGTAAAGCGCGTCCCGGTCGTTGCGGAAAAACGCGCAGCCCAGCAACGGCGGCCCGGCGATCCAGAGATGTTCGTCCCGCGCCTTGTCCCGCAGCGCGGCGGCATCGAGCCGATGCAGAGACGAGGGCGGGTCGATCCGGCCCGCCATGTAGGCGAAACTGGCCTGGAGCAGCGCCAGAAGCGCGGCCCAGTCATCGAATTCCGCAGGCGCGGGGCGCGGCGTCACAACACCCGGCTGAACAGCGCGTAGCCATTGCGCGGCGCAAAACGCGCCCGGCGGTAGAAGCCGTGCAGGCGCTCGTCGTTCAGGTCTGCCTCGAGGTGGAGCGCCTTGACGCCGGCCTCGCGCATCGCTTTGGCGACGCCGTCCAGCGCCTCGCCGCCCATGCCGCGCTTGCGCACGGCGGGGCGGATGTAAAGCTCGTCCACGATGGCGTCGAGCCCGCCATACTCCAGCGACCAGCCGAAGCTGAGGGCGATATATCCCACCGGCGCACGGCGTGGTCCGATCAGCCAGACCGCGCCATGCGGCGAGCCGTCGAGCAGCGGCAGGATGGCCGCGGCGCGATGGTTGTCGTCGCTGTCGAAACCGGCCTCGGCATGGTAGGCGGCGACCAGCGGCAACAGGCGGTCGGCATCGTCAGGCCCGGCGAGGTGAAGCGATTTCATAGCCGCCCCAGCCGTTCCGTCAGCAGGGCGAAGAAGCCCTCGTCATCGACCGATCCCATGAACATCGCGTTCGGGCTGCGCCCCGTCACGCGCCACCAGTCGGCCACGGTCATGCCCAGCGTCAGGGGCGAGTTCGTTTCGATCTCGACATTGACGTGCCGGCCCGCGAACAGGTCGGGGCAGATGAGATGGGCCGTCACGCAGGGGTCGTGCAGGGGCGCGCCCTCGGAGCCGTATTTCTCCTTGTCGAACCGCTCGAAGAACTCGGTCATCTGTGCCACGGCCACGCCCACGGTGGTTCCCAGGGCGCGGAAGGCGTCGTTGCGATCCTTCGTCACCAGCGCCTTGTGCGTCACGTCGAGCGGCATCACGGTCAGCGGCACGCCGGAGGAAAAGACGACATCCGCCGCCTCGGGATCGACATAGATGTTGAACTCGGCGGCGGGCGTGATGTTGCCCACCTCGAAATAGGCGCCGCCCATCAGCACGATCTCACGGATGCGCGGCACGATGTCGGGCGCGGCCATCATGGCGCTGGCGATGTTGGTCAGCGGTCCCAGCGGGCAGAGCGTGACGCTTTCGGACGGTTCCTGCCGCAGGGTTTCGACGATGAAGTCGACCGCATGGGCGTCCTGAAGGGGCATGGTGGGTTCGGGCAGGGACGGCCCGTCTAGGCCGGTCTTGCCGTGCACGTGCTCGGCGGTGACGAGGGGGCGGCGCAGCGGCTTGTCGCAGCCGGCGAAGACGCGGGTGTCGGGCCGCCCGGCCAGTTCGCAGACGATGCGGGCGTTGCGCTGTGTCAGCGGCAGCGGCACGTTTCCGGCGACGGCGGTGATGCCCAGGACCTCGATCTCTTCGGGCGAGGCGAGGGCCAGCAGGATCGCGACGGCGTCGTCCTGACCGGGATCGGTGTCGATGATGATCTTGCGGGGGGGCATGGGCAATCCTGTTTTCGCGCCTTCCCGTGGTGACACGGGCCGCCAAGCGGTTCAAGCGGATCGCGCACGTGGGCGTTTTTCTGCCCGTAGCGGGTTTACCCGGCGGGTGCCTCGTTCAGGCAGCACATGCGGATCAACCAATCTTCGCCATGGCGTTCCAGCACGGCCAGCGTCGTCCCGTCGCCGGTCTCGGCCCCTTCGGCGAAACGGGCAAGGCACCAGGCCAGGTCGCCGGATGCGCCCGCCTCTTCGACCGTCAGGGTCTTGTTCCCGCCATCCTGCACCCAGTCGACATGCAGTGCCGCGATGGCGGCGCGGCCAATGGCGGGCGGGGCGTAAGGAGAATGCAGTTGTGCATCCTCGGCAAAGATCGCGGCACAGCCTTTGGCATCGCCGGCCCGATAGGCCGCTACATAGGCGTTCAGGACGGCCTGTATCTCGTCCCTTGTGGTCATGCTGTGCCGTCCTTTCAGCCCCGTTTCCGGTCAAGCCTATCGGCATGCGCCGGCATGGCAAGCGCTCAGGCGGAACAGCTTGCCCCGCCCAGCACGCAGAATTTCGCGCAATGGGGATGGTTGAGCGCAACGGGGCGCTCGGCCTCTTCCAGCGTCTCGCCCAGCTCGAATTCCGGGTCGTAGGGCAGAAGCGTGCAGGCCAGCACGGTGGGGCGTGCGGCGCCCTTGCGTTTCACGACCATGCGCGACGAAGAACACATCACGCTGTCGGGTGATTTCTTGAGGATGCCCCAGCAGGCGGTGGTGATCTCGGGCACCTCGACGCTTTCGTCCATCTCGGGGAAGAGCACGCAGGCGCCCGGGTCGAAGGCGTCGATGGCAAAGCCTTCCTCGGCGAAGAGGCGGGCATAGCCCTGCCGCGACTCGGTTTCGCTTTCATCCCAGAGGGTGCGCCCGGCCACGGCCATGCGAACCCCTGCGTCGCGCAGCCAGCGCATGCCCTGCAGGGTCTTGTCGAAACTGCCGGGCCCGCGTTCCTCTTCGTGGCGGGCGGCGTCCCAATGGTCGAGCGACACGCGCAGCACCAGCCGGTCGCCATGCGCCTCGCGCAGCGCCACCAGCCCCTCGCGCATCTTTCGGCGCATCATCGGGCGCATCGCGTTGGTCAGGATCAGCACGCGGTATCCGCGGTCCAGAGCGACACGCGCCATGCCGATCATCTCGGGGTTCATGAAGGGTTCGCCGCCAGTAAAGCCGATCTCGGTCACGCCCCAGCCGCGTGTTTCCAGCTGGTCGAGGTAGTCTACGACCTCGGCCTCGGTCAGATAGACGAGACGGTCATTCTCGGGCGAGCTTTCGATGTAGCAATTGGCGCAGGTGATGTTGCACAGCGTCCCGGTGTTGAACCACAGCGTCTGCGGATTGGTCAGCGCGACGGTGGCGCGCGGCTCGCCCTTCGCGGTGACGGCGGGGTCCACGAACTTGCCGAGATTGGCGGTGTCCTTCATCGGGCTCTCCTCTGTTGCCCCCGAGTGCTAGGGGTCTGCCTGCGGGCTGACCAGAGGTGTAATTTTTCCCTGACGCCATTGTGAAGCCCCCTCTTGCTGTTAGACTCCGGCGTCATTATGAGCTAGAGGAAGCCGCGTTAGCGCTAACGCCGCAGCCGCGCATCGGGTGCGGCCGGCGCAGGAAAGGCAAGAAAGGGCGTCCCATGGTCTCACGCGTGATCCCGGTCGATCCGTTCGACCTCGTGATTTTCGGCGGCACGGGCGATCTGGCCCGGCGCAAGATCCTGCCGGGCCTGTTCCGCCGCTTCTGCGGCGGCCAGATGCCGCCCGAGGCGCGCATCATCGGCGCCGCGCGATCGGACATGGACGATGCGGGCTTTCGCCAGATGGTGGCCGAGTCGATCCACGAATTCGGCGACAAGCGGCACCCGCATGAAGACCAGCTGCCGGCCTTCCTGGAGCGGGTCAGCTATGAAACCGTGGATGCCACGGGCGATGGCGGCTGGACCGCGCTCAAGGCACGGTTGCGGCCGGGCACGGTTCGGGCCTTCTACTTCTCGGTCGGGCCGAGCCTGTTCGGCGACCTGGCCGAGCGGCTGCGCGGTTTCGGCCTTGCGGATGATGACAGCCGGGTGGTGGTGGAAAAGCCCTTTGGCCACGATCTGAAATCGGCGCGGGCGCTGAACGCGACGCTGGCGCGGCATTTCAGCGAACAGCAGATCTACCGGATCGACCATTACCTGGGCAAGGAGACCGTCCAGAACCTGATGGCGGTGCGCTTTGGCAACATGCTGTTCGAGCCGCTGTGGAACGCGCAATACGTCGATCACATCCAGATCACGGTGGCGGAAACCGTGGGTGTCGGAGGGCGCGGCGGCTATTACGACAAGTCGGGCGCGATGCGGGACATGGTGCAGAACCACCTGATGCAGCTGCTTTGCCTGATCGCGATGGAGCCGCCGGCCCGATTCGAGCCCGACTCGGTCCGGGACGAGAAGCTGAAGGTGATCCGCGCGCTCGACCCGGTCGACTGGCACCACATCGTGCGCGGCCAGTATGCGCCGGACGGCGACACGCCGGGATATCGCCACGATGTCGAGGATCCGCGGTCGCGCACGGAAAGTTTCGTGGCGCTGAAATGCCATGTCTCGAACTGGCGTTGGGCGGGCACGCCCTTCTACCTTCGGACAGGCAAGAAGCTGCGGGCGCGGACCTCGGAAATCGCGGTGGTGTTCAAGGACGCGCCGCATTCGATCTTTGGCGCCGATGCCGGGCGGCACCGCAACGTGCTGTCGATCCGTTTGCAGCCGAACGAGGGAATCACGCTGGGCGTGACGATCAAGGAACCGGGGCCGGGGGGCATGCGCCTTGTGGACGTGCCGCTGGACATGACCTTTGCCGATGCGCTGGGCCCGGATGTCGAGGACGTACCCGATGCCTATGAACGCCTCATCATGGACGTCATCCGGGGCAACCAGACGCTGTTCATGCGGGGCGACGAGGTCGAGGCCGCCTGGGCCTGGACCGATCCGATCATCGAGGGCTGGATTGCCCGGAACGAGGTGCCGAAACCCTACGACGTCGGGTCGAGCGGGCCGGATGATTCGCTGATGCTGATGCACAAGGACGGCCGCAAGTGGCGGGAGATCCGGTCATGAGCTACGACTTTGTCGCCTACCCTGACCGTGACATGCTGGCGATCGACCTGGCCAACCGCCTGGCGGGCGAGTTGCGGCAGGCGCTGGCCCATGCGGACCGCGTGACGCTGGCTGTGCCGGGGGGAACATCTCCGGGGCCGGTCTTTGACGATCTCTGCGCCGCTG
Source organism: Thetidibacter halocola (assembly GCF_018224955.1). Lineage (GTDB taxonomy): Bacteria > Pseudomonadota > Alphaproteobacteria > Rhodobacterales > Rhodobacteraceae > Thetidibacter > Thetidibacter halocola. Next base: position 612,211 of record NZ_JAGTUU010000001.1, on the reverse strand, counting down.
ACCTCGATTGGAGCCGCGTCGACGTGCTGCTGACCGACGAACGCTGGGTGCCCGAGGACAGCCCGCGCTCGAACACCGCGCTGCTGCGGCGGCGCCTGCTGACCGACCGCGCAGCGGCGGCGCGTCTGCTGCCGCTCTACCGGCCGGACATGGAATGCGACGCGGCGGCGGCGGCCCTGGCCGAGACCATCGCGCCGGAACTGCCGTTGGCGGTGGTGCTGCTGGGCATGGGGGCAGACATGCACACCGCCTCGCTCTTTCCCGGCGCAGATCGTTTGGACGAGGCGCTGTCGCGCGATGCGCCGGTGCTGGTGCCGATGCGCGCACCCGGAGCACCCGAGCCGCGCGTGACGCTGAGCGGTCCTGTTCTGAACGGCGCGCTGCACAAGCATGTGCTGATCTTCGGCGCCGAGAAACGTGCGGCGCTGGAAGGCGCGCGGGGCAAACCGGCGCATGAGGCGCCGATCAACGCGGTGCTGGACGGCGCCGTGGTGCATTGGGCGGAGTGAAGACCATGTGGGACGACCTGAAGAACCATGCTGCTCGGATCGGCGACCGGCGCATCCTGTCGCTGTTCGAGGACAACCCGAACCGCGCCACCGAATTCAGCACCGAGGCGTTGGGGATGGTGTTTGACTATTCCAAGACGCAACTGGACGAGCAGATCCGCGGTGCGCTGCTGGCGCTGGTCGAGCGCGCGGGCGTGGCGCAGCGGCGCGAGGCGATGTTCACAGGGAAAAAGATCAACGAGACCGAGGGGCGCGCGGTGCTGCACACCGCCTTGCGCAATCTCGACGGCGGCGCGGTGCCGGTCGACGGGGCCGACGTGATGCCCGGCGTACTGGACACGCTGCGCCGGATGGAGGCCGAGGCCCGTGCGCTGCGCGCGTCCGACGTGACGGACGTGGTCAACATCGGCATTGGCGGCTCCGACCTCGGTCCGGCGATGGCGGTGCGGGCGCTGGCGCCTTACCACGACGGGCCGCGCTGTCATTTCGTGTCCAACGTGGACGGTGCGGACATCGCCGACACGCTGAAACTCTGCGACCCCGAGCGCACGGTCTTCATCGTCGCCTCCAAGACCTTCACCACGATCGAGACAATGACCAACGCGCAGACGGCCAAAGCCTGGCTTGTGGAGAAGGGCGTCAGCGCCGAGGGCCGCTTCATCGCGCTTTCCTCGAACGTGGCGAAGGCGGCGGAATTCGGCATCCTGGAGTCCCGCGTCTTCGGCTTCGAGGACTGGGTAGGCGGGCGCTATTCCATGTGGGGGCCGATCGGCCTGTCGCTGATGGTGGCGATCGGACCGGAGAATTTCCGCGCCTTCCTGGCCGGCGGGCAGGCGATGGACAACCATTTCCGCAACGCCCCCCCGCACGAGAACATGGCCGTCATGCTGGCGCTGGTGGGGATCTGGCACAACCAGGTGCTGGGCCACGCCACCCGCGCCGTTCTGCCCTATGACAATCGCCTCGCGCGGCTGCCCGCCTATCTCCAGCAGCTGGAGATGGAGAGCAACGGCAAGGGCGTCAGCATGGACGGTGCGGACCTGGCCTGCCATTCCGGCCCGGTGGTCTGGGGCGAGCCCGGCACCAACGGCCAGCACGCGTTCTACCAGCTGATCCACCAGGGCACGCGGGTTGTGCCCTGCGAGTTCATGGTCGCCGCGCGCGGCCACGAGGACGACCTGCGCCACCATCACCACCTGCTGGTCGCCAATTGCCTCGCACAGTCCGAGGCGCTGATGCGGGGCCGCAGCCTGGACGAGGCGCGCGCCAAGGTGGCGGGTCAGTTCACCGGCGATGAACTGGAACGCCAGGCGCGCCACCGCGTCTTTCCCGGTAACCGCCCATCGACCACGCTGATCTATCCGCGCCTCGATCCCGAGACGCTGGGCAGGATCATCGCGCTCTATGAGCATCGGGTGTTTGTCGAAGGCGTGATCCTGAACATCAACTCCTACGACCAGTGGGGGGTCGAACTGGGCAAGGAACTGGCCACGGCATTGGGGCCGATGGTGTCGGGCGAGCAGGATAGCGCGGGCAAGGACGGCTCAACGCGCGCGCTGCTTGACTTCATCCACCGTCACGGCGGCTGAGGCGTCGAATGGGGGCTCTGCCCCCGTCGCGTTCCGCGACTCCTCCGGAGTTTGTCGGGCAAGATGAAGCGGTCGCATGACAGGCCCCCAATCTTGCTTCTGGCGGGAAACATACTGGGGGAAGCGACCGAGGGGAGCAGGGGCAAACCCCTCAATCCACGGTCTGTAACGGCGCCGCGTCAGGGAATGTCGAAATCCGGCATGGCCAGTTCGAACCCATCGAAGCGGAAACCGGGGCTTACGGTGCAGCCCACCAGCGTCCAGCCGCCCATGCCGCGGGCCGCCTGCCAGTGATGCGGCGGAACGAGAATCTGCGGGCGCTGGCCCACGGCCAGGTCAGGGCCCAGGACATGGTCTGCGCGCGGGCCGGCCGCGGTTTCGGCAATCGACAGGATCAGCGGGGCGCCCGCGTAGAAATGCCAGATCTCGGCGGCATCGACCCGTTGCCAGTGGCTACGCTCTCCGGCCTTCAGCAGGAAATAGATGCAGGTGCCCGCCGGGCGACCCTCGCCCTCGGCCTCCCAAGTCTGGCGATAATGCCCACCCTCGGGATGCGGGGCGAGGTCCAGCATGGCGATGATGTCGTCGGCGTCCAGGCGCGCGCCCCCCTCGGGTTTCGTTAACCGTCTTTGCCCACCCTCTGCCCACTCGAAAACCGTCTCGAACACAGGAGGCAGAGATGAGCAGTGCATCGGTCCGGCAGATGGCCGAGGAAATCGTCGCCCGCGAGGGTGGCTATGTCAACGACCCCGACGATCCCGGCGGGGCCACGAAATACGGCGTCACCATCCACACCATGCGGCGCCTCGGGATCGACCTTGATGGCGACGGCAGCGTGACCGCCGAGGATGTGAAACGGCTGAGCCGTGCGCAGGCGGTTGAGATCTTTCTTCAGCACTATTTCCTGAAGCCGCGCATCGCGGAATTGCCTGAGATGCTGCATGCGACTGTCTTTGACATGTATGTGAATGCCGGCGCCAACGCGGTGAAGATCCTGCAACGGCTGCTGGTCGAGATGGGCGAAAAAGTGGCCGTTGATGGCGCCATCGGCCCGCAGACCGTCGCGGCAGCCGCACGGGCGGCGGCGCGGGCGCCCGGCCATATTGCCGACGCATACGGCATCGCGCGGCGGAATTATTACTTCGCCATCGCCGATGCGCGGCCCGCGTCGCGCAAGTATGCCCGCAGCCGCGCGGGCGGCAAGGGCGGCTGGATCAAGCGCGCCGAGGAGTTCATCTCGTCCCGCTATCACCTGACGGACGTGCAGTTCCAGCGGAGGGTTGCGGCATGGGGATGATCGAAATCCTGCTGAACGGGCTGTTCGGCGGCGGACGCAACGTGGTGCGTGAGACCGCCGAGGTTTTCCGCGTCAATGCCGAGGCCGAGGCGGGGCGCGAGTTGACGCTGCAACATGCCTCGCTGGAGCAGTTCGCCAAGGAATTCCGGCTGGAACGCCGCTCGCGCTTTGACCGGTTCATGGACGCGCTGAACCGGGTGCCGCGCCCGGCGATGGCGCTGGGCACGATGGGGCTGTTCGTGGCGGCGATGGTGGACCCGGTCTGGTTCGCCGCGCGCATGGCGGGCATCGCGCTGGTGCCCGAGCCGCTGTGGTGGCTGCTGGCGGCCATCGTCAGTTTCTACTTCGGCGCGCGGCACCAGGCCAAGGGGCAGGATTTCCAGCGCGACCTGGCCGCCACCATCGCCGCCGTGCCGCAGGTCGTGCAGACGGTACGCGACGTCGAGGCGCTTCGCGACGTGAGCCCGGCCGAGCCTACCCCTGCCGGAGAGCCGGCCGTGGAAACCACCGAGCGGAACCCCGCGCTGGATGACTGGCGCGCCACGCGCTGAGCCGCTCGGCCACCCATGCCGTTGCGACAATGTGAACGCGCACCCGGGCCGAATCCCATTGGCCCGGGTTTTGCGTCGCCCTATAGTCCTGACCATGATTACAGAGCTTGGACATATCGCCCTGATCCTCGCCTTCTTCGTGGCGCTGATTCAGATGACCGTGCCGCTGATCGGCGCGCATAAACGCTGGCCCGGCTGGATGGCCGTCGCCGAACCTGCCGCCACCGCGCAATTCCTGCTGATCGGGATGAGCTTTGCGGCGCTGACGCATGCCTTCGTGACGTCGGATTTCTCGTTGCAGCTGGTCTATCAGAACAGCCACTCGGCCAAGCCGATGCTCTACAAGATCTCGGGCGTCTGGGGCAACCACGAGGGCTCCATGCTGCTCTGGGTGATGATCCTGGCGCTGTTCGGCGCCTGCGCAGCCTGGTTCGGGGGGAATATCCCGCACACGCTGCGCGCCCGCGTGATCGCGGTGCAGGGGGCGATCGGCGTGGCCTTCCTGGCCTTCATCCTGTTCACCTCGAACCCGTTCCTGCGCCTGGTGGTGCCGCCGTTCGACGGCCAAGACCTGAACCCACTGTTGCAGGACCCCGGATTGGCGTTCCATCCGCCATTCCTCTACCTCGGCTATGTCGGCCTGAGCATCTGCTTCAGCTTTGCCGTTGCTGCGCTGATCGAGGGGCGGGTCGACGCGGCGTGGGGGCGCTGGGTGCGGCCCTGGACACTGGCGGCCTGGGTCTTTCTGACCATAGGTATCGCGCTGGGATCGTGGTGGGCCTATTACGAGCTGGGCTGGGGCGGGTTCTGGTTCTGGGACCCGGTGGAAAACGCCTCGTTCATGCCTTGGCTTTTCGCCGCCGCATTGCTGCATTCGGCCATCGTGGTGGAAAAGCGCGAGGCGCTGAAAAGCTGGACCATCCTGCTGGCGATCCTCGCCTTCGGCTTCTCGCTGATCGGCACGTTCATCGTGCGCTCGGGCCTGCTGACCTCGGTCCATGCCTTTGCCAACGATCCCGAACGCGGCGTCTTCATCCTGATGATCCTCGTCTTCTTCACCGGCGGCGCGCTGATGCTGTTCGCGGCACGGGCGAGTGCGATGGAGGCCAAGGGCGTCTTCGGCGTGGTCAGCCGCGAAAGCGCGCTTGTGGCGAACAACATCCTGCTGGCGGTGTCGTCTTTCGTGGTCTTCGTCGGCACGATGTGGCCCCTGGTGGCCGAGATGTTCTTTGACCGCAAGCTGTCGGTCGGCCCGCCCTTCTTCAACGCGGCCTTCACGCCCTTCATGATCGTTCTTGGCATCATCCTGCCCGTGGGCGCCATGCTGAGCTGGAAGCGGGCGAAGCTGGATCGAGTCATCCGTCAGCTGGCGCCGGCCTTCATGCTGGCGGTGGCGCTGGCGGGGTTCGTCTGGGCGATGCAGACCGGCCGCAGCCTGATGGGGCCGGTGGGCGTGTTCCTGGGCACCTGGCTGGTCGCCGGCGCGATCACCGACCTGATCAGCCGTACCGGTCAGAACCGCGATCTGAAACGCCTGCTGCGACTGCCGCGCGCCGACTGGGGCAAGGCGGTGGCGCATTCGGGGATGGGCATCACCATGCTGGGTATTGCCGGGCTGATGGCGTGGCAGGAAGAGGACATCCGCGTCGCCCGGGTAGGCGAGCCGTTTACCGTAGGTGCCTTCGAACTGGAGTTGCAGGGCGTCGAGCGGGTGCAGGGGCCGAACTACATCTCGACCATGGGCGAGGTGTCGGTCCGCAAGGACGGGGTCGAGATCGCGCATCTCTACCCGGAAAAGCGGAACTACCCGGTGGCGCAGATGCCCACGACCGAGGCGGCGATCGACTATCGCGTGATGCGCGATGTCTATGTCGTCATCGGCGATCCGCAGGACAATGGCGGGTGGGTCATGCGGACCTATATCAAGCCCCTGGCGAACTGGATCTGGGCGGGCTGCATCATCATGTCGCTGGGCGGCTTGCTGAGCCTCTCCGACCGCCGCTATCGTGTGGCGGCCGGCGCGGCACGGACAGAGCCCAAGCTGGGAGTGCCCGCGGAATGAACCCGTTGCGCGGATTGCGGGGCAAGACTCCGGCTCTTGTCCTGGCGGTTTGCCTGGCGTTGTCGGGCGCGCCGCTACCGGCTGTGCAGCCCGACGAGATGCTGTCCGATCCGGCGCTGGAGGCGCGGGCGCGGGAGATTTCCGAGGGGCTGCGCTGTCTGGTCTGCCAGAACGAGAGCATCGACGAGTCGAACGCCTCACTGGCGCGTGACCTGCGCATCCTGGTGCGCGAGCGGATCATGGAAGGCGACAGCGACACCGAGGTGGTTGATTTCATTGTCGACCGCTACGGCGAATTCGTGCTGCTGAAACCGACCACGGGCGGCTGGAACGTGCTGCTCTGGGCGGCGGGGCCGGCACTGTTCGTGATGGCGCTGGGGATCGGCATCGTCTATGTGCGCCGCCGCGCCAGCGCCGTCGCACCGGGCGAGGCGGGGCTGAGCGAGGCCGAGCGTCAGCGCCTGAAGGAACTTCTGGGCGAGTAGGGCGCGACGTATGGGGCTCTGCCCCGTCTCGCCTTCGGCGAGACTGCCCTGAGTATTTTGAACAAGAAGAAGACGGGACGCGGGCGCGGGTGACGCCGCGTTTCGCTTTGCCATTTTCCGGGGCGCGGTGTTTGATGCGGCGACGCAAAGAGGGAGCCTGCGATGCAGTATGACATGATCGCCTATTCCGTGGTCGAGGACCTGGCCACGATCACGCTCAACCGCCCCGACGTGATGAATGCGCTCAACACCCAGATGCGCGCCGAGATCACCGACGCGATGCGACGCGCGGCGCGTGAGGCGCGGGTGGTCGTGCTGACCGGGGCGGGGCGGGCCTTTTGCTCGGGGCAGGATCTGGGCGACCGCGCCAATGCCGCCAATATCGACCTCGAGCGCACGCTGCGTGACGAATACGTGCCCATGTTGCAAGCGATCTTCGATTGCCCGGTGCCGACGATCAGCGCGGTCAACGGTCCGGCGGCGGGGGCGGGGGCGAACCTCGCGCTGGCGGCGGACGTGGTCATCGCCTCGGAGGATGCGTTCTTCCTCCAGGCCTTTACCCGGATCGGGCTGATCCCGGATGCGGGCGGCACCTGGTATCTGCCGCGGCAGATGGGTCTGGCCAAGGCCATGGGTGCGGCGCTGTTTGCCGAGAAGATCAGCGCGCGGCAGGCGTCGGACTGGGGCATGATCTGGGAGGCGGTGCCTGCGGCCGAGTTCGAGGCGGTCTGGAAGGCGCGGGCCACGCACCTCGCGAAGGGGCCGACCGCCGCCTACACGCGGGTGAAACAGGCGATGCGCACCTCGCTGGACAACACGCTGGAAGAACAGCTGGCGATCGAGGCGAAGCTTCAGGGCGAATGCGGCAAGACCCGCGATTTCCAGGAGGGTGTCCTCGCCTTTCTGGAAAAGCGCCCGGCGCAATACGAGGGGCGCTGACCAGCACACTGAAGAAGGCAGAAGCGAAGGCGCGCCGATGGGCGCGCCTTTTTCGTTTGCCGGGGATCAGGCAGCGGGTGCCTGTGGCGAATGAAAAGGCCCGCCCCCCGGAGAGGGACGGGCCCGAAGCCGGAGCGGAACCGGTTCAGCGCGTTTCGATGTCGCGATAGTCGCGCTGCTTGTGCCCACGGTAGAGCTGACGCGGACGGCCGATCTTCATCTGCGGGTCGGCCAGCTGTTCCTTCCACTGGCTGATCCAGCCGACGGTGCGGCTGACAGCGAAGACGGGGGTGAACATTGAGGTCGGGAAGCCCATCGCCTCGAGGATGATGCCCGAGTAGAAGTCGACGTTCGGGAACAGCTTCTTGTCGGCGAAATACGGATCCGCCAGCGCCTGCTTTTCCAGTTCCTTGGCGACCTGAAGGATCGGGTTGTTCTCGACCCCCAGCAGGTCAAGCACCTCGTCGGCGGACTGTTTCATAACCTTGGCGCGCGGGTCGAAGTTCTTGTAGACGCGGTGGCCGAAGCCCATCAGGCGGAACGGGTCGTTCTTGTCCTTGGCGCGGGCAATGAATTCGGGGATGCGGTCGACGCTGCCGATCTCCTTCAGCATCTCGAGGCAGGCCTGGTTGGCGCCGCCATGGGCCGGGCCCCAGAGGCAGGCAATGCCGGCGGCGATGCAGGCGAAGGGGTTGGCGCCAGAGGACGAAGCGAGGCGCACCGTAGAGGTCGAGGCGTTCTGCTCGTGATCCGCATGCAGGGTGAAGATGCGGTCCATCGCACGGGCCAGGATCGGGTCCACGACATATTCCGCGGCGGGCACGGCAAAGCACATGTGCAGGAAGTTCGCTGCGTAATCGAGGTCGTTGCGCGGATAGACGAAGGGCTGGCCGATCGAATACTTGTAGGCCATCGCCGCGATGGTCGGCATCTTGGCGATCAGGCGGTGGCTGGCGATCTCGCGTTGGTGCGGGTCGCTGATGTCGGTGCTGTCATGGTAGAAGGCCGACATGGCGCCGACCACGCCCACCATCGTCGCCATGGGATGCGCATCGCGGCGGAAGCCGCGGAAGAAGTTGTGCATCTGCTCATGGATCATCGTGTGGTGCGTGATCGTGTCCTCGAACTTTTCCAGCTCGGCGGCGGTGGGCAACTCGCCGTAGAGCAGCAGGTAGCAGACTTCGAGGTAATGCGACTTGGAGGCCAGCTGGTCGATCGGATAGCCGCGATGGGTCAGCACGCCCTCGTCGCCGTCGATGAAGGTGATGGTGCTGTCGCAGGACGCGGTCGAGGTAAAGCCGGGGTCATAGGTAAAGACGCCCGCCTGCCCGTAAAGCTTGCGGATGTCGATGACATCCGGGCCTTCGGTCGGCGAGTAGATCGGAAGATCGTAGTTCTCGTTGCCGATGATGAGGGTCGCTTTTCTCGTCTCGTCAGCCATGCTTGTCATCCCTTCTAGCTGGGCCGCTGGGGCCCGGATTGCGGCGCGGCCGGGTGCCGGCCGCATCATCGATCTCACATGGCCCGGGACCGGATCAGTCCTGCCCGTCGGCCGCAGCATGGGCCAGTCGCGCCAGCGTTTCGTCGCGCCCGAGGACGAGCATCATGTCGAACACGCTGGGCGTCGCCGTGCGCCCGGCCAGCGCGGCGCGCAACGGCCCCGCCAGCTTGCCGAATTTCGTTCCCTGTTCCTCTGCGAAGCGGTTCAAGATCGCCTCCAGATCATGCCGCGTCCAGCTAGCATTTTGCAACTGCGGCGTCAACGAGGCCAGTATACCACGGGATACAGTGTCCAGCGCCTTCGCCGCCGCATCATCCGGCACGATCGGCGTTGCGGCCAGGACGAAGTGCGCCTTTTCAAGGAGTTCCGGGAAGGTTCGGGCGCGTTCCTTGAGGCAATACATCGCACGATGCAGGCCGTCCGCCTGTGCCTGGGCCAGGGCGGGCAGGCCTGCGGCATCGAGGTAGGCCACGATCTCATGCAGCAGCGCAGCATCGTCCGCGGCGGCGATGTGCTGGCCGCAGAGATTTTCCAGTTTCTTGAAGTCGAGCCGCGCCGGCGCCTTGCCGATTCCATCGAGATCGAACCAGGCCTGCGCCTGCGCATCGGTAAAGAACTCGTCGTCGCCGTGGCTCCAGCCCAGCCGCGCGAGATAGTTGCGCATCCCCGCCGCCGGATAGCCCATCGCCTGGTATTCCTCGACACCCAGCGCGCCGTGGCGCTTGGACAGTTTCTTGCCGTCCGGCCCATGGATCAGCGGGATATGCGCCCAGACCGGCACGTCCCAGCCCATCGCGGTATAGATGCCCATCTGGCGGGCGGCGTTGTTCAGGTGGTCGTCGCCGCGGATCACGTGGGTCACGCCCATGTCGTGATCGTCCACCACCACGGCCAGCATGTAGACGGGCGTGCCGTCCGAGCGCAGCAGTACCATGTCGTCGAGCTGGTCGTTGCCGATGCGCACGTCGCCCTGCACGCGGTCGCGGATGATCGTTTCGCCCTCCAGCGGGGTCTTGAGCCGGATCACGTAAGGCGCGTCGGGATGGGTCGCGGGGTCGGCGTCGCGCCACGGGCTCTGGAACAGGGTGGAGCGCTTTTCCTCGCGGGCCTTCTCGCGGAAGGCCTCGATCTCGTCCTGCGTGGCAAAGCACTTGTACGCCTTGCCCATGTCCAGCAGCTGGTGGGCGACCTCGGCATGGCGGGGGGCGCGGTCGAACTGGCTGATCACCTCGCCGTCATGGTCGAGCCCCAGCCACGCCAGACCCTTGAGGATCGCCTCGGTCGCCTCGGGGGTAGAGCGGGCTCGGTCGGTGTCCTCGATCCGCAGCAGGAACTTGCCGCCACGACCGCGGGCGAAAAGCCAGTTGAACAGCGCCGTGCGCCCGCCGCCGATATGCAGGTAGCCGGTGGGCGAGGGGGCGAACCGCGTGACGATCATCTGGTCGGACATGGTTAACCTTTTCCTAAGAATGGGATGGCAAAGCTTGCGCGTTCCTTACCGGGAGGCTTGTGAAGGGGCAAGCATGGCGCCAGCCGCGACAGCCTTGATCGACCGCGCCGCGGGCCTCGTTCTGGGCCAGCGCGGATTTCTGTTCCCGTGGGCGCCGGTCTGCCTTGGCGTGGGGATCGGGCTGTATTTCCTGCTCCGGGTAGAGCCGCCGACATGGGCCTTGTGGCTGGCGGCGCTGGCCGGGCTGGCGGGGTTGGTCGCGCAGGCGCGCATGAACGCCGTGGCGGGGCCGCTGGTTGCCGCTGTGGCGCTGGCCTGCCTGGGGATCGGGCTGGCCGGGGCACGGTCGCATGGCGTCGCCGGGCCTGTGCTGGACTTCCGCTACTACGGATCGATCGAAGGGCGGGTCGTGGGCATCGACCGCTCGGCCAGCGATGCGGTGCGGCTGACGCTGGACCGCGTGGTGCTGGAGCGCATGGCGCCCGAGGACACGCCGACGCGCGTTCGCGTCTCGCTGCACGGCGAGCAGGGATTCGCCCCGCTGGAACCGGATGCCGTAGTGATCCTGACCGGCCACCTCGGCCCGCCGGGCGGCGCGGTGGAGCCGGGCGGATTCGACTTTCGCCGCCATGCCTGGTTCCTGCGGCTCGGCGCGGTGGGCTATACGCGCAATCCCGTGCTGCTGCTGGAGGAACCGGGTGGGGGGCAGGCCGTGTTCGCCGCGCGGATGGCGTTGTCGCAGTATGTGCAGAAGGCGTTACCGGGTGAGACGGGCGCCTTTGCCGCCGCCGTGACAACCGGAGACCGCAGCGGCATGGGGCAGGAAACGCTGGACGCGCTGCGCGATACGAACCTCGCGCATCTGCTGGCGATCTCCGGCCTGCACATGGGGCTTCTCGCGGGGTTCGTGTTCGGTGCGCTGCGGGTCGGCCTGCTGCTGGTGCCGCTTGTGCGCCATCATTGGCCGGTCAAGCGGTTGGCGGCGGCGGGCGCGCTGGTGGCGGCCTTCGGCTACCTGCTGCTGTCCGGCGGCAACGTGGCCACGGAACGCGCCTTTGTCATGGCGGCGGTGGCACTGACGGCGGTGATGCTGCACCGGCGTGCCCTGTCGTTGCGGGCGGTGGCGATGGCGGCGCTGATCATCCTGGTCCTGCAACCCGAGGCGATGCTCGGCCCAGGCTTTCAGATGTCCTTTGCCGCGACAACCGCGCTGGTCGCGGTGTTCGAGCAAGTCAGCGGTCTGCAACGGGAACGCCGCCTGCCACGCTGGGCCGCCCCGGTGATTTCCCTTCTGGTATCCTCGGCGGTGGCGGGCTTCGCCACGGCGCCGGTCGCCATGACGCATTTCAACCGGATGACCCATTACGGGCTGATCGCAAATCTCGTCTCGGTGCCGGTGATGGGGATGATGGTAGTGCCGGCGGCGGTGGTCGCGGCATTGCTGTCGCCGCTGGGGCTGGACTGGCTTGCGCTGGCGGTGATGGGCTGGGGGCTGGATTGGATCCTGCTGGTGGCGCGCACTGTCGCGGCGTGGGAGGGGGCGGTGCGCCCGATCCCGGCGCCCGGCCCCGGTGTTCTGCCGCTGATGGCGATGGGCGGGCTGATCCTGTGCCTGTGGCGCGGGCGTGGCCGGCTGGCCGGGATGGTCCCCGCCGCGCTGGCGCTGGCGCTTTGGGTCGGGGCAGAGCGGCCTGCGCTGCTGATCGCCGACAGTGGCGCGTTGGTCGGGTTGATGACCCCCGAGGGCCGCGCCCTGTCGCGCCCGCGCGGGTCGGGCTTCATAGCCGAGGTCTGGTTGGAAAACGACGGCTCGCGACTGGATCAAGCGGGGGCTGCGGGGCTCTGGCCGGGCGAGGCGGAAGGCCGGGTCGCCCGTGGCCGCCTTGGTTCCTGGGAGGTAATCCACCTTCAGGGCAAGATCGCCTCACGGGGGTTCGCGGAATGCCGGGCGGACCAGATCGTGGTCGCCAGCGAGGCGCTGGCCCTGTCCGGTCCCTGCCTACGGTTCGACCCCGACACGCTCGGGGCGACCGGCGCCGTCGCCGTGAGCGCGCGGCCCGACGGCCTGCGCGTCGTCACCGACCGGGAATTGTCCGGGGACAGGCTCTGGCATCGCCGCCCCGCGGCGCAGGACGCCCCGTTGCGGCTGGCGCAGACCGGTCAGTAGGTGCGGATAAGCCCGACAAGGCGGCCCTGAACGGCGACCTCGCCCGCGGGCAGGACGCGCGGCTCATAGGCCGGATTCGCCGCTTCGAGCACGATCATCCCGCCCTTGCGGTAATAGCGCTTCAGCGTCGCCTCGTAGCCATCGACCTGGGCCACGACGATATCGCCATCGTCAGCATGGCTGGTTTCGCGGATCACAACCACGTCGCCGTCATTGATGCCCGCCTCGATCATCGAGTCGCCCTTGACCTCGAGCGCATAGTGGCGCCCGCCACCGTGAAGCATCTGCCCCGGCACCGATACGCCCGGCGGCGTGTCGTTGATCGCCTCGATCGGAACGCCGGCGGCGATGCGGCCCAGAAGCGGCAGTTCGGCCAAGTGGGCAGCGCCGAGGCTGATTGCGTCTGCCGGCGTGCTGTCGGGCAGGTCGCCGTCGATGACCGAGGGAACAAAGCCACGCGCGGTGCCGCCCAGTGCCTCTGGCAGCTTGACGATCTCGAGCGCGCGTGCGCGGTGCGGCAAACGCCGGATGAAGCCGCGCTCCTCGAGCGCGGTGATCAGCCGGTGGATGCCGGATTTCGACCGCAGGTCCAGCGCGTCCTTCATCTCGTCGAAACTGGGCGGAACACCGTCGCGCGCCATGCGGCGATTGATGAAATCCAGCAGATCCAGTTGTTTCTTGGTCAACATCGGGTGCCCCTCGGGTCATGCGTTTTGTTTTGTTCTACGCATGTTCCCGTTTTGTGTCAACCTGGCTGTGGATAAGTCAGAGCGCGATATAGTCCACGATGTCGCCCGCAGCGCGTGCGCCGTCGCTCACCGGGCGCACGATCAGCGCATTGGCGGCGCCCAGCACGGACAGAAGGCTGCTGTCCTGTCGTTCGAACGCGGTCAGGCCCGAGGCGTCGAGCCGGGCGCGCATGTAATGCTCGCGCGGGCCGTTGGCGCCCAGCGGCGCGGCAAGAGGCGCCCGGCTGCGTGGGGTCGGCGCCTTCGGCAGGCCCAGCATGGCGCGGATCACCGGTGCGACAAAGACATGGCCGCAGACCATGGCGGAAACCGGGTTGCCCGGCAAGCCGATCATCATCGCGCCGCCCAGCTGCCCCGACATGAGCGGCTTGCCCGGCCGCATCGCCACCTTGTGAAAGGCGCGCTCCATCCCCATCCCGGCCGCCACCTGCGCCACCAGGTCATGGTCCCCGACCGAGGCGCCACCGATCGTGATGACCAGGTCGGCGCCCTCTGCGAGGCCCAGCACGGTTTCGAGGGAGGCCACGTTGTCATGTGCGATGGGCAGAAGGCGCGGTTTCGCGCCCAATTGGCGCAGTAGCGCATGCAGCCCGAACGTGTTCGATGCGATGATCTGGTCGCGGCCGGGCTCCTCACCGGGCATGACCAGTTCGTCGCCGGTCGAGATCAGGGCGACCACGGGGCGGCGCCTCACCGGAACCTCGGGGATGTTCATCGAGGCCAGCAGGGCGATGTCCTGCGGGGTCAGGCGGCGCGGCGCCTCTACCCGGTCGCCAGAGCGGAAATCGGTTCCGGCGGAACGGATATAGGCGTTTTCGTCCAGATTCGTGCCGATCGTGATGCGGTCGCCATCGCGTGTCACGTCTTCCTGGATGACGATGCGGGCAGCGCCGGGCGGCACCGGCGCGCCGGTAAAGATCCGCACCGCCTGGCCCGCGCTCACCGCCCCGTCAAAGCCATGTCCCGCCGCGCTTTCGCCGATGACGGTCAACGTCGCGCCGGGGATCGCCTCGACCACCGCGTAACCGTCCATCGCAGAGGCCGGAAAAGGTGGCTGGTCGCGGCGGGCGGCGACGGGTTCGGCCAGCACGCGGCCTTCTGCGTCAAGCAGCGGAACACGCTCGACCTCCAGCGGTGCGGCCAGCGCGAACAGATGGTCCAGGGCCTCGGCGACGGTTATCATGTCGCCTCGTAACGCCCTGATTTTCCGCCATCCTTCAGGATCACGCGGATTCCGCCGATGACCATGCCCTTGTCCACGGCCTTGACCATGTCATAAACCGTCAGCGCGGCGGTGCTGACGGCGGTTAGCGCCTCCATCTCGACCCCGGTCTGGCCGGTGGTCTTGACGGTGGCCTCGATCCGCAGGCCCGGCAGGGTCGGATCGGCGACAAGGTCGACGCTGACCTTGGTCACAGGCAGCGGGTGGCACAGCGGGATCAGATCCGGAGTCTTTTTTGCGCCCATGATCCCGGCCAGCCGCGCGACGCCGATCACGTCGCCCTTTTTCGCGCGGCCTTCGGTAATAAGATCAAAGGTTTCGCGCGCCATCGTGACGTGGCCTTCGGCAGTGGCGATGCGCGAGGTCACTGCCTTGTCCGACACGTCCACCATGTGCGCATTGCCGCGCTCGTCGAAATGGGTCAGGCTCATGCGGTCACCGGGTCTTTCAGCAGGGCGCGGGTCGCGGCCTCGACATCGGCCTGGCGCATCAGGCTTTCGCCGATCAGGAAGGCCCGCGCACCATGGGCGGCCATGTCTGCCAGGTCGGCAGGCGTATTCAGCCCTGACTCGGAAATCAGAAAGCGATCCGATGGGATTGCGCGAGACAGTTCTCGTGTTGTCTCAAGAGTGGTCGCGAAAGTCTTGAGATTGCGGTTGTTCACACCGATCATGGCGCTGTCGAGTTCCAACGCACGGTCCAGTTCAGCGCGGTCATGCACCTCGATCAGCGCATCCATGCCCCATGAACGCGCCGCGTCCTCGAGTTCCTTCGCCTGCGCGTCCGAGACACTGGCCATGATGATGAGGATGCAGTCGGCGCCAAGGGCGCGCGCCTCGGCCACCTGGTAGGTGTCATACATGAAGTCCTTGCGCAGGGCTGGCAGGCCAGTCGCGGCGCGCGCCTGCGTCAGGAACGGCTTGGCCCCCTCGAAGGACGGCGTGTCGGTCAGGACCGACAGGCAGGTGGCACCGCCCGCCTCGTAGGCCCGGGCGAGCGTCGCGGGATCGAAATCGGCGCGGATCAGGCCTTTGGAGGGCGACGCCTTCTTGACCTCGGCGATCAGGCCATAGCCGGTTTCGGCGGCGGCCATCAGCGCGGCGGCAAAGGGACGGACGGGACCGGCGGCGCGGGCCTCAGCCTCGACCTCTGCCAGCGGTTTCGCGGCCTTGTCCGCGGCGACCTCTTCCAGCTTGTAGGCCTTGATCTTGTCGAGGATGGTTTCGGTCATCGGTCCGTCCAGTTCATCGGCGTGTCGCCTTTCGCTTTAAGCCAGTCGTTCACGCGGGAAAAGGGGCGCGAGCCGAAAAAGCCCTTTCGCGCTGACAGGGGCGAGGGATGCGCGCTTGTCAGGACCAAGTGGCCGTCGCCCCGGATGCAGGGGGCAAAGCCCTGCGCGTGCCCGCCCCAGAGGACAAAGGCGCGCGGGCGGTCCGACAGTGCCTCCAGCACCTCGCGGGTCAGTTGCGCCCAGCCGAGTTTCGCATGGCCCCCGGCCTCTCCGGCCGGAACGGTCAGCGCGGTATTGAGCAGCAGCACCCCCTGATCTGCCCAGAAACGCAGGTCGCCATCGGGCGGGCAGACGCCGAGATCGTCGGTCATTTCCCTGTAGATATTGGCGAGCGACCGCGGCAGCGCCACGCCCGGCGCCACGGAAAAGGCTAGACCATGCGCATGGCCGGGCGTCGGATAGGGATCTTGGCCCAGGATCACGACACGGGTGCGGTCGGGCGGGCAGGCCTGAAGCGCGGCAAAGCGCTGGTTCTCGGGTGGCAGGATCGTGCGTGGATCGCCAGAAATCGCGCGCGAAAGGTCGGGCCATTTCTGCACGAAAAACGGCAGATGGCGCCAGCCCAAGGGAACGGTCATGCGGCCTGCGTCACCGCGGCAAGCGCCTGAACCTTGGTCCGGGCCGCGCCGCTGTCGATGCTCTCGCGCGCCATCGCCACGCCCCCGCGCAGGTCGCTGGCCTTGCCCGCGATGACCAGCGCGGCCGCGGCGTTCAGCAGCACCGCGTCGCGATAGGCGCCGGGCGCGCCGTCCAGCAGCGCCCGGAAGGCCGCGCCGTTCTGTTCCGGCGTGCCGCCGAGAATGGCCTCGAAGGGATGCGCGGGCAGGCCGGCATCCTCGGGATGCAACTCGGCCTCCCGGATCGTGCCATCCTCTTCCAGCGCGGCGATCCAGCTGATCCCCGCGATCGAAAGCTCGTCCGTGCCGTCGCCGCCATGCACCAGCCAGGCCCGTTCGGACCCTAGCGCGGCCAGCGTCTCGGCCATGGGACGGATCAGGTCGCGGGTGAAGGCGCCGGTCAGCTGGCGCTTCACGCCTGCCGGGTTGGTCAGCGGTCCGAGGATGTTGAAGATCGTGCGCGTTCCAAGCTCGGCGCGCACCGGGCCGACATGGGCCATGGCCGGGTGGTGCATCGGCGCCATCATGAAGGCGATGCCGACCTCGGCCAGCGCCTTTTCCACGACCGCTGGGCCGACCATCACGTTGATGCCCATCTGCCCCAGCGCATCCGCCGCGCCGGATTTCGACGACAGGTTGCGGTTGCCGTGCTTGGCCACCGGCACGCCCGCGCCCGCGACGACAAAGGCTGTCGCGGTCGAGATGTTCAGCGTGCCCTTGCCATCGCCGCCGGTGCCGACGATGTCCATGGCGCCGGCGGGGGCGGCGACCTTGTGGCACTTGGCGCGCATCACGGCGGCGGCTGCGGCGTATTCCTGCACCGTCTCGCCCCGCGTGCGCAGCGCCATCAGCAAGCCGCCGATCTGGGCCGGCGTGGCCTCGCCCTCGAACAGGATGGTAAAGGCGGTTTCGGCCTCGGCGCGGGTCATGGGTCGGTCGGCGGCGGCGCCGATCAGGGGTCTGATGTCGTCGCTCATGCAGGCTCCGCGGCGAAGGTCAGGAAATTCTTGAGCAGGGCGTGGCCATGCTCCGAGGCGATGGATTCCGGGTGGAACTGCACGCCGTGGATGGGCAACGTCCGGTGCGACAGGCCCATGATCGTGCCATCCTTCAGCGCCGCCGTGACCTCGAGGCAGTCGGGCAGGTCGGAGCGCCGTACCACGAGGCTGTGATAGCGGGTTGCGCGGAAAGGCGAGGGCAGGCCTGCGAACACGCCGCGCCCCTCGTGGTGGATCTCGTCGGTCTTGCCATGCACGATCTGGTCGGCGCGCACCACCTTGCCGCCAAAGGCCTGCCCGATCGTCTGGTGGCCGAGGCAGACGCCCAGCAGGGGCGTGCCGGTTTCGGCGGCGGCCTGGGTCAGAGCGAGGCAGATGCCCGCCTGGTCTGGATCGCAGGGGCCGGGCGACAGCACGATCGCCGACGGGTTCATCGCCATCGCCTGCTGCACGTCGAGCGCATCATTGCGGCGCACCACCACTTCGGCACCCAGTTCCCCAAGGAAATGAACGAGGTTGTAGGTGAAGCTGTCGTAATTATCGATCAGAAGAAGCATCGGTCTGCGCCTCGGGGGTGGCGGCGGTGCCGCGGGTCGCGGTATACATGCGCAGGCAGGCGCGGTGGCGTCAAGGGCGGCGGGACAGACGCCGCGCCGCATCGGGCAAACGGGCAGGGGACAGGGCATGGCACGCGGATTTCTGGCAGGCATGATCTGGGGCGCGGTGGCGTCCGTGGTTGGCGTTGGCGCAGTGTCGGTCCTCAGCGATGCGCCCGGCCCTTCGATGCCGCGCCCGGTGGCCGAGGCGCCGACTGTCGCGCCCGCAACCGCCGAGGAGCCTGCGCCCGGGAATGCCGAGGCGACGGCGCCCGCGCCCGAACCGGCAACGGCACCGCCGTCCGCCGAAACCACCATGCCAGAGCCCGAGGCCGAGGAGACCGCCGAACCGGAGCCTGTCCCGGCCCCCGAGGTCGCCGAAACCGCCGCCGTTCCCACCGAGGACCCCGACAGCGCCGGGCGCCGGCCAGAGCCCGACAGCGCCGTCGACCGCCCAGCCGCACCGGATGCGGGCCTGCCATCGCAGGCCGTGCCCGGCAGCGTCGGCGCCGAAACTGCGCCGCCCGCGCCGCCGGCTGTCGGCCAGGCCCCCGAGGCCCCGCAGGCAGAGACGGCAACCGGCCGCCCGGCGCCGGTGACGGTGACGACCGAGGCGCCGGTGATGCCCGGCGCTCAGGCAGAGGCGCCCGGCGCGGTGTCTCCCGATGCGCCGCCGCTGGCCGATGCCGCCCCGGCGCAACCGCCCGCGCCGCCGGTTCCCTCCGTCGAGAGCCCGTTGGTGCCGGACGCCGCCGGGGCACCTGCCGGGGCTGCGTCCGTGGCGTCCGACGAGGCGACGACGGACACGCCTGCGGCAGAGTCCGCCGAGCCTGCCATGCCCACACCGACCGCTGACGTGACCGAGGATGCCCCGGCGATCGGCCAGCCGGCGGTGTCGCTGGTGGAACGCGATGGCGCGGTGCAACAGGACCGCCTGCCACGGATCGGCGATGCGCCCGACGAGGCCGCCGGGATCGCCGAGACCGCCCCGGACGCTGAAATCGCGGCGGACACGCCGCTGCTGGCCAATGCCGCCGAGGTCTCGGTGCCGGACGGTGTGCCGCGCATGGCGGTGGTGCTGGTCGACGACGGGCGCGGGCCGCTGGGGCCCGCCACGTTGCAGGCCTTTCCCTTTCCGGTCAGCTTTGCCATCGACCCCGCGCATCCCGATCCTGCGGGCGCTGCCGAGGCCTATCGCGCGCTCGGTTTCGAGGTGCTGTCGATCGCCCGCCCGCCTGAGGGGGCGACGGCGTCGGATGTCGATGTGACGCTGGCGGGTGCGCTGGCGGCGGTGCCGCAGTCGGTCGCGGTGCTCGAGGCGCCTGACGGCGCGGGCCTGGGCAGCGACCGTGCCGTGATCTCTCAGGCAGCGGCCTACCTGGCGCGGTCGGGGCATGGGCTGGTTCTGATGCCCAGGGGGCTGAACACCGCGCAGCAATTCGCCGCGCGCGAAGGTGTGCCCGCAATGACGCTGTTCCGCGATTTCGACGGCGAAGGACAGGATGCCACGGTCATCCGCCGCACGCTGGACCAGGCCGCTTTCCGGGCGCGGCAGGAGGGCGGGGTCGTCATGCTGGGACGGCTGCGGGCGGATACGATCTCGGCGCTTGTTCTGTGGGGCTTGCAGGACCGCGAGGGCAGCCTTGCGCTGGTGCCCGTGTCGGTCGTGCTGCGCGAGGCGGCGGCCGAATAGGCTCCACGCCGCAGGGTGCGAGCTATGTCCCGCCCGGTCCGGCCCAGCCTGCCAGCGCGTCGCGCAGGTCACCGTAGCCGGTCAGCCGCCGCTCGAACGCGAGGCCCAGACGCTCTGCCTGCGCGCGGGCCTTGTCGGTCAGATCGGGATCGTCGGTCTGGGCCAGGTAGACCAGCGTCTCGTAATGGGCGAAATACATGTCCCGCAACTCCGGATGCCGGTCGAGGCCCAGCGGCCGCCAGACGAAGGCGTCGAACTGGCGAACCAGGAAATCGGTCAGGTAGAAGGCGGTGATCTCGTCCCGTGCGGCGAACCGCTCGACCCCGTCGAAGAAGGCATAGCAATGGGGGCCGGCGATCATCTCGACCCCCAGCTCGGCGCAGGCGGCCTGCAACTGCCCGCCGGTGCCGCAATCGGCATAGGCGACGGCGATGGTCGCGTACTCCGCACGATGCTTCGCCACCGCCTCGCGCACTGCGCCGGTGATCCGTTCGGGATGGTTGTGAAGGATGGCGGGAAGGCAGGCGAGGTCGAGATGGGCCCAGCCATTCGCGTCGCGGATATCGAGAATCTCGCGCGCCAGAGCCCCGCAGGCGATCACCAGAACCCGGCCTTCGCCCGAGGGCGCCAGGCCGTCGCGCGTGAGGGTCGCGTCGTCAGGTGCGGCTGTTGTCGTCATGCGGAACATGCGCCAGCGCCCATCGGGCAAACAGCGCAAGCGCCAGCAGGATCGGCAGCATCGTCCCAGCCCCCCACGCGCTGAAAGCCCAGACCGTCAGGGCCGCGGCGGCGATGACGGAAAACAGCATGAGCGCGAAGGATGTGACAGGCATACCTTTCTCCTTTCCCGATCAATATGGGACAGATTCGGGTAAAGAAAAACCCCCATCCGCGCGGAATGGGGGCCTTGTGATGGCGACGATGCATCTTCCGCTCAGCCGGCGGCCATCTGGTTGTGCTTGCGCGCGATGAACTGCTTGGCCGTCTCGACCGCAACGGCCGCGTCGCGGCAATAGGCGTCGGCCCCGATCGCGCGGCCGAACTCCTCGTTCAGCGGTGCGCCGCCGACCAGCACGATGTAATCGTCGCGAATGCCCTGCGCGATCATCGTGTCGATCACCACCTTCATGTAGGGCATGGTGGTGGTCAGCAGCGCCGACATGCCGAGGATGTCGGGCTTGTGCTGTTCCATCGCGTTCAGGTAGTTCTCGACCGCGTTGTTGATGCCGAGATCGATCACCTCGAAGCCCGCACCCTCCATCATCATCGACACCAGGTTCTTGCCGATGTCGTGGATGTCGCCCTTTACGGTGCCGATCACCATCGAACCCATGCGCGGTGCGCCGGTTTCCACAAGCAGCGGCTTGAGGATCGCCATGCCGGCCTTCATCGCGTTGGCGGCCAGCAGCACCTCGGGGACGAACAGGATCCCGTCGCGGAAATCCTTGCCGACGATGGTCATGCCGCCGACCAGCGGTTCGGTAAGCACGCGGTAGGGCTCCCATCCGCGGTCCAGCAGGATGCGGACGCTCTCTTCGATCTCCGGCTTGAGACCGTCGTAGAGGTCGTCCATCATCTGGAGAACAAGTTCCTCGTCGTCGAGTTCGGAGAGGATGATATCGTCTTCGTCGGACATGTGCGTTTCCTTTGCATGGCCCGGGGGCGCCGGACCGCGCCTGTGGTTGAGAATCCTAATGCGGCCTTTGTGCGTTGCGGACTTGGCCGATTGCGACATGGCGCGCGCGGGTTCCGACCTTGCCGGGGGCGGGCGGTGGTGCCTTTCCAATGTTCCTGTTACGTTCTAGTCTGCCCATATGCGATCCAGCGACAGACCCGTTCCCGCCGACCTGCGCCGCGGCCGCGGCGCCGCCAGCCGCGACGGCGGCCGGTATGGGCGGCTGACCCGTGCCGATGAGGCCGATGGCTGGGACATCCCCGAGGACCTGCCGCCGCTGCGCACCACCGTGACCGAGGAACGCCCGCGCAGCGTCATCAATTACGTGCGCTCGCCCGACATTCCCTTCGACCGGACGCTGAATCCCTATCGCGGCTGCGAGCATGGCTGCATCTACTGTTTCGCCCGGCCCACGCATGCGTATCTGGGCCTGTCGCCCGGCCTCGATTTCGAGACGCAGCTGGTGGCAAGGCCCGAGGCGCCGCAGGTCCTGGCGCGCGAGTTGCGACGCCCTGGATACCGCGTTGCGCCGCTGGCCATCGGCACGGGCACCGACCCGTATCAGCCGGTCGAACGCGACCGGGGAATCACCCGCGCCTGCCTGTCGGTGCTGCGCGATTTCGGCCATCCCGTCGGTATCGTCACCAAGGGCACGCTGATCGAACGCGACATCGATATCCTGTCCGACATGGCGGCGCGGGGCCTGGCGCGGGTGGGGATCTCGGTCACCACGCTGGACGACGACCTGTCGCGCCGGATGGAGCCGCGCGCACCCCGGCCAGCGCGGCGCCTGAAGACGATCCGCCGCCTCGCCGCAGCGGGCATCCCGGTGCGCGTCATGGCCTCGCCGATGATCCCCGGCCTGACCGATCACGAGCTCGAGCCGATCCTCGAGGCGGGGGCCGAGGCCGGCGCGGTGGCGGCCAGCTGGATCATGCTGCGCCTGCCGCTGGAGGTCTCGACCCTGTGGCAGGACTGGCTGGAGGAGCATCGCCCGAACGCCAAGGCCCGCGTCATGGGCCATCTGCGCGCGATGCATGGCGGGCAGGACTATTCCCCGCGCTGGCATGTCCGGATGCGGGGCGAGGGGCCCTATGCCGCGCTGGTCGCACAACGGTTCGACCGGGCGGCCCGGGCGCTGGGACTCGACTGTGACCAGCCCGCGCTGCGCTGCGACCTGTTCCGCCCGCCGCCGCGGCTGGGCGACCAGTTGAGCCTGTTCTGACATCGGGCCTCAGGCGCGTCGGCGCCGGCTGCGCCGTTCGCGGCCTTCGCCGGCATCCGCGCCGGTGCCATCGCTGGCCGAGGAGAAGCCGCCAAGCGCCGCGGTGATCTGGTCGAGTGTCGGGCGCGGGCCCTTGGGCCTCGTTTCCAGCGCGGCGCGCATCGCCTTGAGATGCACCGGCATGGTGCCGCAGCAGCCGCCGATGATCCGCGCGCCGCAATCGCGCGCCAGCACCGCGTATTCTGCCATCAGGTCGGGCGTGCCGTCATAGTGGATGTGGCCATCGACATATTTCGGGATGCCCGCATTGCCCTTGGCGATGATCGGGCGGTCCGTGCCCTGGGCGGCAAAGCCCAGAACGGTGCGCAGCAGGTCCGAGGCACCGACGCCGCAATTCGCGCCGAAGGCAATGGGCGGGTTCGGCAGGCTTTCGACCATCTGCACCATGTCGGAGGAGGTGACGCCCATCATCGTGCGGCCCGCCGTGTCGAAGCTCATGGTGCCGCACCAGGGCGCGTCGATGTTGCCGAAGGCCTCGGCCGCTGCGCGGTATTCCTCGGGCGAGGAGATCGTCTCGACCCAGAGCACGTCGGCGCCGCCATCCATCAGGCCCTTCGCGGTTTCCTCGAACATCTCGACGGCGCGCTCGTGGCCGAGGGTTCCGGCGGCGCCCATGATCTCGCCCGTCGGGCCGACCGACCCCGCGACGATGACCTCGCGGCCAGAGGCGTCGGCGATCTCGCGGCCCAGTTCGGCTGCAAGCTTCGACAGCGCATAGGCGCGGTGGCCCGCGTCGTGCAGTTTCAGCCGCGAGGCGTTGGCGCCGAAGGAGTTGGTGAGGAACAGATCAGAGCCCGCCTCAACCGCGCCGCGGTACAGGCTGCGGATCTTGTCCGGTTCGGTTTCGTTCCAGAATTCCGGCGCATCGCCCGACATCAGCCCCATGTTGAAGAGGTTGGTGCCGGTCGCCCCGTCGGCGAGCAGCCAGTCGCGGGTGGCGAGGGCGCGGGTCAATGCATCGGACATGGGTCAGCCTTTCTGTTTCCACGCGTCTCGCATGCGACGGAACAGGACGCAAATTCATAATCTGCATGATGGTTATGAGGGACGGGACCGGCGCTCGTTCGCTTTGCTCACATCGCCCCGCCCGCCGTCCCATGTCCGCGCGTCGCGAGGCGGGCCCGCTTCACTGGAGAAACCGCGCGCCGAGGCGTTGTTCGACGCCGCCCAGCCAGGCGAGGCTCCAGAGCGCGGCGCGGGGCAGGTTGTAGGCCCAGGCCGCGGTTTCCCGCAGCGGGTCGCGCAACCGTTCGGTCAGGCTCCGGGCGATCGGCTGCGAGGCGCAGGCGGATGCCGGCCGGCCTGCCCAGGCGAAGGACAGCATGCTGCGCAGCCCGTGATAGCCATTGGTGACGACGATCCGCGTCTCGCCCGGTGGCAGGGCCGGGCGCGAGAACAGCGCGTTCTCGAGGGTCGAGCGCGAGGCGTTCTCGGCGGTGACGGCGCCCTCGGGCACGCCGTTGAGAATCGCGTAGGCCCGCATCAGGCCGCCAGCGCTGGGGATGGACCCGTCGGGGCGGCTGCCGGTGGCGTGGAGGCGAGACACGAGGCCGCGGTCGTGCAGGTCAATGGCGGCATCGATCCGCGCCAGCGTCTCGCCCGTCGGCAGGTCGCCCTTGAGCGCGGCACCCAGAACGATGGCGACATCCGCCGGCTCGGTGACCCGAAGGCAGGCCGGGACCAGCGCGGTCGACAGGCCGGTCAGCGTCCCGCACAGACCGGCATAGCCGAGCGCGAAGACGGCCAGCCACCTCATTCCAGTTCGATGGTGCCCGGCGGCTTGGAGGTGCAGTCGTAGAACACGCGGTTCACGCCCTTGACCTCGTTGATGATGCGGGTTGCGGTTTCGCCCAGGAAGTCGTGGCTGAACGGGTAGTAATCCGCGGTCATGCCATCGACGCTGGTCACCGCGCGCAGGGCGAGCGCGTAGTCATAGGTTCGACCGTCGCCCATGACGCCCACGGTTCGCATCGGCAGGATCGCGGCAAAGGCCTGCCAGATCTCGTCGTAAAGGCCGTGCTTGCGGATCTGGTCGATATAGATCGCGTCGGCCTTGCGCAGGATTTCGAGCTTGTCGCGGGTGATCTCGCCGGGGCAGCGGATGGCAAGGCCCGGGCCAGGGAAGGGATGCCGGCCGATGAAATGCGCCGGCAGGCCCAGTTCGCGGCCCAGCGCGCGGACCTCGTCCTTGAACAGTTCGCGCAGCGGCTCGACCAGTTTCAGGCCCATCTTTTCAGGCAGGCCGCCGACGTTGTGATGCGACTTGATCGTGACCGACGGCCCGCCCGAGAAACTGACGGATTCGATCACGTCCGGGTAGAGCGTGCCCTGCGCGAGGAAGCGCGCGCCGTCGATCTGGTCGGCGTATTTCTGGAACACGTCGATGAACAGGCGGCCGATGGTCTTGCGCTTGGTCTCGGGGTCGCTGACGCCTTCGAGCGCGCCGAGGAACAGCTCCTGCTCCTGGGCGTGGATCACGTGAAGGTTCATGTGGTCGCGGAACATGGCCACGACCTCGTCGGCCTCGTTCAGGCGCAAGAGGCCATGATCGACGAAGACACAGGTCAGTTGATCGCCCACCGCCTCGTGGATCAGGGCCGCGGCGACGGATGAGTCGACCCCGCCGGACAACGCGCAGATCACCTTTGCGTCGCCCACCTGCTCGCGGATTCGGGCCACGGCCTCTTCGCGGTAGGCGCCCATCGTCCAGTCGCCCTTGAAGCCTGCGAGGCGCACGAAATTCTCGTAGAGTTTCGCGCCCTTTGGCGTGTGATGCACCTCTGGGTGGAACTGCACCGCGTAGAAGTGGCGCGAGACGTCGGCGGTGATGGCAAAGGGCGCGCCGGGCGAGGTGCCGTAGACCTCAAAGCCCGGGGCGATCTCGGCCACGTGGTCGCCGTGGCTCATCCAGACCTGCTCGCGCCCGTCCTCGAACCAGCCGTCGAGCAGCGGCAGGGGTGTCTTTGGCTGCACATAGGCACGACCGAATTCCGCCGTGCCTTCGCCCGAGACCACGCGACCGCCCAGCTGGGTCATCATCACCTGCTGGCCATAGCAGATGCCGAGGATCGGCACGCCATAGTCGAAGATTTCCTGCGGCGCGCGCGGGCTGCCCTCGCGGGTGACGCTGTCAGGGCCGCCGGAAAAGATCACCGCGCGCGGCGCCAACTGGCGGACCATGTCCATCGTCACGGCCTGGTAGGGGCGGATTTCGCAGTAGACGTTCAGTTCGCGCAGGCGGCGCGCGATCAGCTGCGTCACCTGAGAGCCGAAATCGATGATGAGCAGGGTGTCATGCTGGGTCATGCGCCCTGATAGGCAGGGGCCGGGAAAAGTGCAATATCCGCCGTGCGGGGCTCAGTCCGCCAGCAGGTTCACCAGCAGGGCGCCGATGATCCAGATGGCGAAAGTCAACACGATGGTGGTGCCCACGGGATACCAGCCGCCGATGAATCCGCCCATCGCCGCGACCACGCCCAGCCCGCCGACGAGGCCCATCAACGGTTTCTTCTTTCTGAGCCAGTCCATGCCGTGCCCTCCGATGCGATGGGAAAACAGTCTGGCGGGGTGGCGGTCCGGGCGCCTTGACCTCAATCAGGGCGCCCGGACGCGGTCTTACCAGCGATAGGTGAGACCCAGCGCGAACTCGTTCTGCGACATGCGGATCTTGACCGGCTGCGCGACTCCGGTCAGGGCCGGGTTGCTGCCTGTGACGCTGTTGTCGAAGGCATGGGTCCAAGACCCGGTGACGCCCCAGCGGTCGTTGATCCGGTACGACGCGCCCAGCGAGGCGTGCCATTGCGGGGTGGCCGGGGCGAGCGTGTTCATCACCGCCGAGTCGTCGTCGATGAAGGCCGAGGCGTGGCTGACGCCGCCGCGGAACGTCCAGCGGTCGTCGTGGCGATAAATCGCGGCGACACGGAACACGTCCATGTCCTTCCAGCCGAATCCGACTCCGTTT
This sequence comes from Thetidibacter halocola, assembly GCF_018224955.1. Lineage (GTDB taxonomy): Bacteria > Pseudomonadota > Alphaproteobacteria > Rhodobacterales > Rhodobacteraceae > Thetidibacter > Thetidibacter halocola. Next base: position 585,574 of record NZ_JAGTUU010000001.1, on the reverse strand, counting down.
GGCGCGCCCAGGGGGCCATTCGGCGGGGCGTTCGGATTGGCCAGCGAACGGATGTCGCCATAGAAGATGCGCTGCCATTCGGCGGTCAGGGTCAGTTTCTGGATGCTGGCCGGGGTATAGGCGACGCCTAGCGTGGCGACGGCGGGTATGTCGAAATCGCCGCCCTCCGCGAAGAGACCCGAATACTTGTCGAAGGCCTCCATGTCGATGCGCGAGCGGTAGGACGCGCCGAAGGTCAGTTCGGATGTCGGCTGCCACAGCACGCCCAGATTCACGCCGACCCCGGTCGACCAGTCCTCACCACGATTCGTGACGTTGCCCGGGGCGATGGACATGCCGGCAAAGGCCTCGAGCCCGGTGGCACTGAAACGCTGGATCGCAATGATGGGCGCGATGCCGAAGGACAGCCGCTCGGTCGCCTTGATGCTGAGGTTCAAGCCGATAAAGGCCTGTTCCAGGTTCACACCCAGCGGCGACGACCCCGCGCCCAGGCCCGAGAAGAAGTTCGTGTCGTATTCGGTGTTCATGCCCCCGTTGCCGAACAGGAAGGCGCCGAAGGACAGGCGGTCGCTCAGCACCCAGTTGGCGCCGCCGCAGGGGATCAGAAAGAACTCGTTGTTGCTTTCGTGTGTGCCTGGCGTCAGCGGGCCGCCCGGGCTGACGGTAACCGAGCGGTCGGGCAGGAAGCTGGTCAGGCAGAGCCCCGCCTCGTTGCCAACCATGTGCCCCATCGCGGGGTTCTGCGCGAGGCCGAGTACGCCCGACGGCACCGCGACCCCGGCGCCCGCCATGCCCTTTGACGCGCCGCCATAGCCGTTGGCGATATAGCCGTTCGTGGCCAGTGCCGGGCCTGCCGCAAGGCAAGCCGTGGCCAGGGCGCCGGCGGCAAGCCTGCGCGCGACTGTTCCGATCATGTATTATCCCTCCCTTGATGGAGAATGCGCGCCGTTTCCCTGGCTCGATTCTCCGGCGCGCGTGGCGCCTTGGCCTTGTTGTCGCTGGATTTCTGCCCGTGTCGTGGGCGCGCCGCCTGTTCCGTTTCCGTATTCCTGTTTTCAGATATTAGGATTGCGGAATGTGGCATGTCACGCGTTTTCGTTGCTGCGGTGCAGCGCTGGGGCACGCCAGGACCCGTGTCGCTTTTTCACGCAAACCGCCGCAAAAGCGCCAAGGGCCCGCGGGGGGCTGGGATATGAAGTGCCATCTTCAGACGACCAGGCATGGGGAACATCGATGGCAGAGCTTGAGGCGCGCAAACGGGGTCGCGGGGCAGGGGGCGGTGCCGCCCGCCGGGCCGAACGCAGCGCGGTGTCCGTCGAGACCGCCCGCTATATCGAGCGCAACATCCCGAATTTCGAGGTGCTGAACGCCGAGGCGCTCGAGGTCATCGAACACAACGCCGAGACGATTCTCGAAGAGATCGGCGTCAATTTCGTCAACAACCCTGCCGCGCTGGACCGCTGGCGCGAAGCCGGCGCCGACGTGCACGGCGAACGCGTGCGGATGCCGCGCGGGCTGGCCCGGTCGCTATGCGCCACGGCGCCCTCGACCTTTACCCAGCACGCCCGCAACCCCGAACGCAATGTCGAGATCGGCGGCAAGAGCCTGGTCCTTGCGCCGGTCTACGGCCCTCCTTTCGTGCACGACCTCGACAAGGGGCGCCGCTATGCCACGATCGCGGATTTCCGCAATTTCGTGAAGCTGGGCTACATGTCCAAGTGGCTGCACCATTCCGGCGGCACGGTCTGCGAACCCACCGATGTCGCTGTGAACAAGCGGCACCTCGACATGCTGCTGGCGCACATGCAACTGAGCGACAAGCCCTTCATGGGGTCCGTGACCGAACCCAGCCGGGCTCGCGACAGCGTCGAGATGTGCGAGATCTTGTTCGGCAAGGATTTTGTCCACGAGAACACGGTGATGACCTCGCTCATCAACATCAACTCGCCGCTGACCTTCGACGACGTGATGATGGGTGCGCTCGAGGTCTATGCCGAGGCCGGGCAGGCCTGCATCGTGTCGCCCTTCATCGTCGGCGGCGCAATGGCGCCGGTTTCGGTCGCGGGCACGCTGACGCAGGTTCTGGCCGAGGTGCTGGCGGGGGTCGGCTACAGCCAACTAGTGCGCAAGGGCGCGCCGGTGATCTTCGGCGCCTTCGTGACTTCGATCGACATGAACTCCGGCGCGCCGACCTTTGGCACGCCCGAGGCGTCGCTCATCACCTATGGCGCGGGCCAGCTGGCGCGGCGCATGGGGCTGCCGTATCGCTCGGCGGGGGCGTTCAACGGCTCCAAGCTGCCCGACGCGCAGGCCGCGTATGAAAGCGCGAACTCGCTGAACATGGGGCTGCTGTCGGGCGTCAACTTCATGCTGCATGCCTGTGGCTGGCTCGAGGGTGGGCTGGTGTCCTCCTACGAGAAATTCGTCATGGATGCCGACCAGTTGGGCGGGCTGCACCACTTGGCCCGTGGCATCGCGATGGACGCGAACGCGCAGGCGATGGACGCGATCCGCGAAGTCGGCCCGGGTGGGCACTACCTGGGCTGCGCGCATACCCAGGCCAATTTCAAATCCGCCTTCTGGCGAACCGACCTGCTCGACTACAAGCCCTACGAGACCTGGGCCGAGGAAGGCGCGCGCGACACGATTGCGCTGGCCAATGCCCGCGTGCGCCGGCAACTGGACACCTACCAGCAACCCATGCTCGACCCGGCCATCGCAGAGGCGCTGAACGCCTATGTCGCACAGAAGAAGGCATCGATGCCCGACAGCTTCACCTGATTGGCTGAACGGGAGGGGCCGTCTCGCGCAGCAGGCGCGTCTCTCCCATCATGGCGGACAGCACCTCGACATGGGTGGTGAGGGCATAGCTGGCGTCCTGCGCCTTGCGCCGATCGTTCAGATCGGCCTCCATCTCCATCAGGCGCATGACGGCGGCACCCGGCCGCGGCAGCGCGCCATATCCCAGCAGCCGCGGCAGATGCGCCTCGCGGCGATAATCGGTGGCCCCGATCCGTGCGGCACGGATCAAGAGGCGGGGGCGGCGCAGCGCCTGCACCATGCTTAGAATGTCTTGCATCGGTCTGTCCCTCGGTTTTCCCCGATTCCCTCGCCGACACTGGCACAGCCTGCACGCGTGTTGCGCCGATTCGGAAAGCGGCGCGCGCTGGTATCAGGAGTGTTTATCAAACCTCGTCAAATACTTCGGATTGAATGCGATCTTAACCAAGGTGTAACTCTTACACGTCTAGGTTGCAATCGGCCCATGTGGATAAAACTGTGCAAAAAACAGGGCTGGCATCCGGGGGATCGGAGCGATGATTGAGTGCAAGAACAGCGAAGGCCGGGCCAGGCTGCCTGGATGGGTGCCGCATGCGGCCCGCGTCTACCTGGCCCATACCGAAGACGGAACGCCGATCAGGGAACTGGCGCGGGAGGCGGGCTGCCATGCCTCCACCGTTCTGCGCCAGGTCAGGAGGATAGAAACGCGACGGGATGATCCATTGGTAGACGCCGCCCTGCGCCGGCTTGGATCGTCACCGGACGAGGGGACTGACGCGCGGGTATACAAGGAAGCCGATGGGATGACTGCTCTTCCGAAGTTTCAGGAAACGCCGGACGAAATCACGCTGGCCCGCGAGGCGCGCCGTGTGTTGCGCCGCCTGTGCGAAAGCGGCGCGGTGCTGGCCGTGGCCGCCGAGATGGACAAGGCGGTGGTCGTGCGGGACACGGGCGAGGGCGGCAACACCCGCACCGCCATCGTCGACAATTCCGTGGCGCAGGCCATGGCGCTGAAGGACTGGATCGCCTGCGACGCGCCGGCGCGGATCTCGCGCTATCGCATCACGGCCGCCGGCCGGGCCGCGCTGTCGCGCCTGATGGCGGAACAGGAAAACCGCCTGCGCGGCTTTGCCGAGGCGCAGGCCGGGTTCGAGACCGGGCGCGACGCCGAGGCCGCACTGGACGAGATCGACCGCGATCCGCGGGCGCGCAAGGGACGCTACATGCTGGCCGAAAGCCCGCTCACGGCGCTGGCCCGACGCCGCGATCCTGACGGCACACCCTTTCTGCCCGAGGCGCTGGTTGCCGCGGGCGAACGGCTGCGCGAGGATTTCGAGCTGGCGCAGATGGGGCCGCGCGCCACGCAGAACTGGGATCAGTTCCTGATCGCCGGGACAGAGGGCGCGCCCGACCGCGCGCTGTCGGGCAGCGGGTCCGAGGCGGCACGCGCCCGGCTGGAGGCCGCGCTGCGGGATCTTGGCCCGGGCCTGGGCGACGTGGCGCTGCGCTGTTGCTGCTATCTCGAGGGGCTTGAGACCACGGAAAAGCGGCTGGGATGGTCGGCGCGATCGGGCAAGATCGTGCTGCGCATCGCCTTGCAGCGCCTGCGCCGCCACTACGAGGAGCTGCGCGCCTCTGGCGGCGACCTGATCGGCTGAAACACTGATAGGTCTGGCCTATATCCTGGCGTCGGGATATAGGCCGGACTTATGAAAATCACCTTTCGACAACTGGCCTATTTTCGCGCGCTGGCCGAACAGGGCAGCTTTCGCGGCGCGGCCGAGTTCTGCCATGTCAGCCAGCCCGCGCTGTCCGTGCAGATCCAGGAACTGGAAAAGGCGCTGGGCGGGCCGCTGGTCGAACGGCGGACGCGGCGCCTGCTGCTGACACCGCTGGGGCGCGAGGTGCTGGACACCGCGCGCCGCGTGCTGTCGGAAATGGCCCAGTTGGAAGAGCGCGCGCGTCTGCGCGCGGGGCTGGGCGGCACACTCAACCTTGGCATGATTCCCACTGTCGCGCCCTACCTGCTGCCGCCCGCGCTGGCGGCGCTGCGGGCGTCGGACATCTCGCTCGACGTGCAGATTTCCGAGGCCAAGACAGAGCGTCTGCTCGACATGCTGGCCGAGGGCGCGCTCGACGCGGCGGTGATCGCGCTGCCCGCCGACCGCGACGGGCTGGAGGCGGCGGCGCTGTTCGAGGACCGGTTCCTGCTGGCGGGTACCGAGGCGCGGCTGGACGCGCTGGGTGCGATGCCGCGGCCCGACCTGCTGGGCGACAGCCCGCTTCTGCTGCTGGAGGACGGGCATTGCCTGACCGACCAGGCGCTGGCGGTCTGCGGGCGCGGGCGGGGGCATGCGCGGATCGACATGGGCGCCTCGTCGCTGGCCACGTTGTCGCGGCTGGTGGCGGCGGGCTTTGGCCTGACCCTGATGCCGGAACTCGCGGCGGCCTCGGAGCGGGCGGCGGCGCCCGGCCTTGCGCTGCGTCGCTTCGCGCCGCCCGAACCCAGCCGCACCATCGGGCTTGTCCGGCGGGCCGGGGCCGAGGCGGCGGATTGGTTCACCCGTCTGTCCGAGACGCTGCGCGCCGCCGGTGCGGGCCTGTCGGGCGCCTGATCGCCCCGCGCCGCAGCCCTGCATGCGCTGCAACGCCGCGTCCCGCTGTGCGGCGCTGGTTTTATTGCGCCGTCCACCGCGCTGGATTCAAACGGTTATCCGTGCGGGTCGCGGCCAAGGTCGGCGCCATCCGCCGCATCGCGCGAGACTGGTCAACCTGCCCTCTGCCCGCTAGTATCGGCCCAACGCAGCAGCTTCGCGGGGAAACCGACGTGCGCGACCTCAAACTGCCCGACCAGCGCCATCCCGAAAAGGCGCACCGCCCGGACAATGCCCAGCCGAAAAAGCCGGACTGGATCCGCGTAAAGGCGCCCGGCGGAGAAGGCTATAACCAGACCCGCCGCATCATGCGCGAGCACAAGCTGGTGACGGTCTGCGAAGAGGCCGGTTGCCCGAACGCCGGCGAATGCTGGAACCAGGGTCACGCCACCATGATGATCATGGGTGAGATCTGCACCCGTGGTTGCACCTTCTGCAACGTCGCCACCGGCAAGCCGCGGGCGCTCGACGTGTTCGAACCGGGCCGGGTTGCCGATGCGGTGCAAAAGCTGGGGCTGAACCACGTGGTCATCACCTCGGTCGACCGCGACGACCTGGACGATGGCGGGGCCGAGCATTTCGCCCAGACGATCCGCGCCGTGCGGCACCGCAGCCCTGAGACGACGATCGAGATCCTGACGCCGGATTTCCTGAAATGCGGGCCCGACGCGCTGGAGGCGGTCGTTGCCGCGAAACCGGACGTGTTCAACCACAACCTCGAGACCGTGCCCGGCCTCTATCCCGAGGTGCGGCCCGGCGCGCGCTATTTCCACTCGCTGCGCCTGCTGCAACGGGTGAAGGAGATCGATCCGTCGATCTTTACCAAGTCGGGCATCATGGTGGGCCTGGGCGAGGATGCGCAGGCGGTGCGGCAGGTGATGGACGACATGCGCGCGGCGGATGTCGATTTCCTGACCATCGGCCAGTATCTGCAACCCACGCCGAAACACCACCGGGTCGACCGGTTCGTGACGCCCGAGGAATTCGCCGCCTATGAGAAGGCCGCCTGGGGCAAGGGGTTCCTGATGGTGTCGGCCACGCCGCTGACCCGGTCGAGCTATCACGCGGGCGACGATTTCGCCCGGCTGCGCGGCGCTCGCGAGGCGAAACTGGGCCGGGGCTGATCCAGCGGCGCGCTTCCGCGCGCTTTCATTCAGCCAGCGGCGGGTGATCCCGCCTGCCCGGGGTCAGGGCGCCTTGAGCGCCTTGACATAGGCGGCCACGGCGGCGCGATCCTCGGCCGTCAACTGGCTGAAATTCGACACGACCGCGGCCATGTGGCCGCCGACGCTGTCGAAATCGGGCGTGAACCCGGTTTCCAGGTAGTAGGCGATGTCGGTAGCGGACCAGTCGAACTGGTCCGGGGTTAGCGACGGGATCGTGCCGCGCCCCGAGGGGTTCGGCGCCCCCGCCATCCAGCGCGCCGTGTCCAGCCCGCCCAACGCATCGCGCGGCGTGTGGCATTCGGCGCAATGGGCCAGCGCCTCGACCAGGTAGCGGCCGCGCTCCAGCTCTGGCGGAACGTCCAGCACCCAGCCATCATCGAGGTACAGCTGCTTCCACCCGCCCACCGACCGCCGGATGTTGAAGGGAAAGCCGACCTCGTGCGGTTTCGAGGGCACGGCCTGTGGTGGCAGCGTCTGGATGTAGGCCCAGAGATCGGCAAGGTCGCCGTCGGTCATGCGGATATAGGCGGTATACGGAAAGGCGGGGTAGTAATGCGCGCCCTCGGGCGAGACGCCGCGCGTCACCGCGTCGGCGAACTGCGCCAGGGTCCAGCCGCCGATGCCGTGTTCGGGATCGGGAGAGATGTTGGGCGCGTGGAACGTGCCGAAATCCGATGGGAAGGCCTGCCCGCCACTCAGCGCCAGATTGTCATCGCTTTCGGGAGCGTGGTGGCACGAGGCGCAGCCCGAGGCGGTGAATACCGACTCGCCGCTCGCTGCGTCTCCCGCCAACGCCGCGAACCGGCCGGGATCGACCCGGTCCGGCGCGGTCAGCCAGAACCCGGCCCCGGCGGCGACCAGCGCCGCCGGAACAAGCAGCTTGAGAAGCCGCATGGCTTACTGCGGTTCGCGGTAGGTGTCGTGGCAGGCCTTGCAGGCGCCACCGAGCTTGCCCAGCATCGGGCCGAGTGCCTCTTGCCCCGTGGCGGCGACCGTCTGCAACTCGGCCGCGGCGGTGCCGAAGGCGCTCCACTTGTCCAGCACGTCGGGGAGGTTTTCCCAGATCGCGGGCAGGGCACGGGTGCCGTCGATCGACATGGCGTCGGTGCCGGCGGGCCAGAGCGGCGCCTGGTTCACCATCGACACGCCGACCAGCGAATCGGCGGCGGCCTGCGCGGCCTCGGCGGAGTATTCCGTCTCACCCTTGGCCATGCTTCCCAGGATGCCCAGGTTGATCGCCATGATGCGGAACTGGCCCTGCCGTGCCTTGACCTCGGCGGGCAATTCCTGCGCAACGGCGCTGGTGGCCATCGCCGTGGTCAATGCGAGGGTGGTAAGCGTGATCTTCATTGCGGACTCCCTGTTTGATGTAATCATGACATAGTCGCCATCCATGACGTCTCAAATACATTCACAAAGATAGCGTAACGGGGTTCGATTCTTGCACAAGGTGAATTGGGACGACCTGCGCTTCGTGCTGGGGGTCGTCGATCACGGATCGGTCGGCGCGGCGGCGCGGGCGCTGGGAGTCAACCACGCGACCGTGCTGCGCCGCATCGCCGCCTTCGAGGAGGCCGCAGGCGCGCCAGTCTTTGAACGCCACGCGCAGGGCTATCGCCTGCGGCCCGACCGGGTCGCCATGGTCGAGGCCGCGCGCGAAGCGGCGCAGGCGCTGGACCGCGCCGCGCGGATGATGCGCCCAGAGACAGCCGAGGGCGGGCGGGTGCTGCGGCTGACCTCGGTTGACACGCTTTGCACCACGGTTCTGGCGACCGAGCATGGCCGGATCGCTCGCCGCATCGCGCCGCACCGGCTGGAAATCGTGTCGTCGAACCAGCGGCTTGACCTCGCGCGCCTCCAGGCGGATGTCTGTGTGCGGCCGGCGCCGGCGCTGCCAGACAGCATGATCGGACGGCGGTCGGGCGAGATCGGCTTTGCCGTCTACGCTGCACCGGGGGGCGACGACGCATGGCTGGGCTTTGCCGGGCCGCTTTCGGCGTCGCTGGCGGCCGAGACGATGCAGCAACTGGCCCAGGGTCAGCCGCCCGTCGCCCATGCCGACAGCTTTCTGGTTCTGCGCGCGCTGGCAGAGGCCGGGCGGGGCAGGGCGCTGTTGCCCTGCATCCTGGGTGACAACCGCCCCGGGCTGGAACGGCTGCCCGACCCGATGCCGATGCCGATCACGCCGGTCTGGGTGGGCTGCCACCGCGACCTGGCCGGAATCCGCATGATCGAGACGCTGATCGAGGCGGTGGCCGCCGCGTTGCGGGCGCAGGGCGGGCCGATGCGGGGGCAGGGCTAGTCGGTGAAACGGACCTTGCCGATATGGGGCAGGTTGCGGTTGCGCTGCGCATAGTCAATGCCGTAGCCCACCACGAATTCGTCGGGGATCTCGAAGCCGGTCCAGTCGGCCCGGATGTCGACCTCGCGGCGCGACGGCTTGTCCAGCAGCGCGATCGAGCGCAGTTTGCGCGGGTTGCGCGAGGCCAGCAGGCCCAGCACATGCTTCATCGTGTGGCCAGTGTCGATGATGTCCTCGACCACCAGCACGTCGCGCCCCTCGATACCGCTGCGCAGGTCCTTGAGGATGCGCACCTCGCGGCTCGACTGCATGGCGTTGCCGTAGGAGGACGCCTCGAGGAAATCGACCTCGACCGGCAGATGCAACTCGCGCACGAGGTCGGCGATGAAGACGAAGCTGCCGCGCAGCAGGCCCACGACGACCAGTTGTTCGGTGCCGGCGAACTGGGCCTCGATCTGGTCCGACAGCGCCTCGATCCGGGCGGCGATGGCCTTGGCCGAGATCATGCGGTCTACGACATATGGACGCTCTGTCATCGTTTGGTCCCGGAGAAGCCTTGATTTCCCCGGCTTCCTATACGACATGGCCCCCCGTTGTCACCAAGCCAGAGGGGCGCCATGCCGACGCACTCGGAAACCCGCACGCTGCCCTATACCGCGCAGCAGATGTACGATCTCGTGGCGGATGTGGCGAACTATCCGAAATTCCTGCCCTGGACGGCAGCGGCGCGCATCCGCAGTATCGAGGATCGCGGCGACCACGAGGTGATGCTCGCGGACCTGGTGATATCCTTCAAGGTGTTCCGCGAGAGGTTCGGCTCGCGGGTGACGCTGTGGCCTGCCGAGAACCGGATCGATACCGAGTATCTCGACGGCCCGTTCAAGCACATGCACTCGAAATGGCAGTTCCGCGATGTCGAGGGCGGAGTCGAGGTGGCATTCTTCGTCGATTTCGAGTTCCGCAACCGCATCCTGCAAGGCGCGGCGGGGATGTTCTTCTACGAGGCGATGCAGCGCATCGTGCGCGCCTTCGAGCGCCGCGCGGCGCAGCTTTACGGCTGAGTTTTCGGAAAATCGCATCAGAGTTCCGCCCGGCCGCCCGGCAGGCGCCGGGTTTTGGCCATCATGGCACGGCAGGGGATGGGGTGAACCTCGGTCGTCCCGTCACCTTTCATGTCCATGCCGCCCCTTGCCCTCTTGCCGCCGCCTGACCGCGCCGCGCCCGACGCTGCCGAAAGGAAACGGTGGGCTCCTGCCGATGCAGGGCCCGCCGCCGCCGAAGGCTATGTCTTTGCCCGCATCGTGCTGGCCGACGAGGACAGCCCGGAGGTGGACAGCCTGTCCTGAGCCGCCTCAGCTGGCGTGATCGTAGGCGCGTTCGCCATGGACCGAGATGTCGAGGCCGGTCACCTCGGTTTCCTCGTCCACGCGCAGCCCGATAGTCGCCTTCGTCACCAGCACCAGCACCACGGTCACGACCACGGTGAAGATACCGACGATGGCCAGGCTGCCCAGTTGCGCGACCACGCTGCCCGCGCCGAAGACCGCGATCATGATCGTGCCGAAGATGCCGCCCACGCCATGCACGGCGAAGACGTCCAGCGTGTCGTCGATCTTGAGCACATTGCGGATTACGTTCACTGCCTCCTGGCACAGGATGCCCGCGATCGCGCCGATGATCAGCGCCTCGACCGGGCCGACGAAACCCGACGCCGGCGTGATCGACGCGAGGCCCGCGATGGTTCCCGTGACCAGGCCCACAAGCGAGGCCCGGCCGAACTTGATCTTTTCCCACAGCGCCCAGGTCAGCGAGGCGGTGGCGGCCGAGATATGGGTGACCGTCAGAGCCATCGCCGCGCCACCATCGGCGGCCAGTTGCGAGCCGCCGTTGAAGCCGAACCAGCCGACCCACAACATCGCCGCGCCGATCATGACATAGCCGGGATTGTGCGGCGGGGTGGTGCGGTTGCGCCGGGGGCCCAGGAACACCGCGATCACCAGCGCGGCGAGACCGGCCGTTTCATGCACCACGATGCCGCCCGCGAAATCGCGGACCCCGGTCTCGCCGAAGATGCCGCCATCGGCGAGGAACCCGCCGCCCCAGACCCAATGCACCACCGGCGCATAGCACAGCAGCATCCAGAGCCCCGAGAAGGTCAGGACAAAGCCGAAAGAGATGCGTTCCACGTAGGCGCCGACGATCAGCGCCGGGGTGATGATGGCAAAGGTCATCTGGAAGGCAAAGAACAGCACCTCGGGCAGGCTGCCCGACAGCGAGTCGGCCGTGACGCCCGCGAGGAACATCTTGTCATAGCCGCCCCAATAGCCGCTTTCGCTGCCGCCGAAGGCGATGGAATAGCCCACCACCAGCCACAGCACGCTCATCAGGCAGGCGATGGCGTAGCACTGCATGAAGACGCTCAGCACGTTCCGTGCCCGGACAAGCCCGCCATAGAACAGCGCCAGCCCCGGCAAAGTCATGAACAGGACCAGCGCCGTCGCGACGATGATCCATGCGGTATCCGCTCCGTTCATTCTTCTTCCTTCCCTCGGTTTTCCGGTTTTCGCGGCACAAAGCGGGATTCGGGTGCGGAAAAAAGAGGCAATCACGCCGTGAGGCGGTCAGATCATGGGCGGTTTGCCAAATGCAGATTCGTTGGGCTTTATTCGGCGATAGAGCCCGTTTTTTGGGCGTCTTGAAAAAATCAGACCATCGCAGACAGGATCAACCGCAGCGCATGGTCCGTCGCCGCCTGCCGTACCTCGGCGCGGCCCAGCGCGCCGTGTTCGACGGTCTCGCTGGTCACGCCCGCCGGGGTCGCCAGCGCATAGCAGACACGTCCCTCGGGCTTGAACTCTGACCCGCCGGGTCCGGCGATGCCGCTGACCGCGACCGCCAGATCGGCCCCCGCCGCCGCAAGCGCGCCCTGCGCCATCTCGCGCGTGACGGGCTCGGACACCGCGCCATGCGCCGCGAGCGTTTCGGGCGAGACGCCGAGCATCTCGGTCTTGGCGGCGTTGGAATAGGTGACGAAGCCGCGCTCGAAGACATGCGAACTGCCGGGGCAGTCGGTCAGCGCCGCGGCGACCTTGCCTCCGGTGCAGCTTTCGGCGGCGGTCACGGTCCAGCCCCTGGCCCGCGCGGCGGTCAGGATCGCCTGCGCCAGCGCCTCGGTCACATCAGCACCAGGTGGAACAAGGCTGCCAGCGCAATCGTGCCCAATGCGGCGAACACGCCCGCCACAACGTCGTCCAGCATCACGCCCAGTGCCCCGCCCATGCGGTCGGCGCGGCCCACCAGCCAGGGTTTCCAGATGTCGAACAGGCGGAACAAGACAAAGGCCGCGATCCAGCCGGGATAGAGCTTCCACGGCTCGACCCCCATCATGCCGACTCCATAGACCACGGGGAGCAGCGCGATCCACTGGCCGACCAACTCGTCGATGACGATCCAGGACGGGTCATGGTCGTCCTTGCCGGCGATCAGCTTTTGCGTCGCGATCCAGCCGGTGACGAAGGCAAAGACCGTCAGGTTCAAGAACAGCCAGACATCCGCCACGGATGCCAACCCATAGGCCAGCACCACCGCCAGCGCCGAGCCCCAGGTGCCAGGACCGGGCCGCAGGAAGCCGACGCCGCCCAGGGAGGCCACCCATTTCATGGTTTCACCAGCGTCGCGGTAGCGATGGCCGCGATCCCTTCTTCGCGGCCGGTAAAGCCCAGCCGCTCGCTTGTCGTTGCCTTGACCGAGACGCGGTCGGGTGAAACCTGCATGATTTCGGACATTTTCTGCATCATAGCGTCGGCATGAGGGCCGATCTTGGGCCGTTCGCAGATCAGCGTCACGTCCACGTTCGAAATCTCGAAGCCCGTGGTACGCGCCAGGTCGCAGGCGTGGCGGAGAAATATCTCGCTTGCCGCGCCCTTCCATTGCGGGTCGCTGGGCGGGAAGTGCCGGCCGATATCGCCCATCGCCAGCGCGCCGTAAAGCGCGTCCGTCACCGCATGCATCCCCACATCGGCGTCCGAATGCCCCTTGAGCGCGTGATCATGCGGCACGCGCACGCCGCAGAGGATGACGGCGTCGCCCTCCTCGAAGGCATGCACGTCGAACCCGTTGCCAAGGCGAATGTCCATCTGCGGCTCCAGCAGTTCGGCCGCGCGGGCGAAATCCCGCGGGCCGGTGATCTTCAGGTTGCGTTCTTCGCCCGGAACGATGGCGACGTCCAGCCCCGCGGCCCGGGCGACCTCGACATCGTCGGCGGCATTGCCCGGATGGGTCCGGTGTGCGGCGAGGATCTCGGCAAAACGGAAACCCTGCGGCGTCTGCGCCCGGTATAGGCCCGTCCGGTCGCGTGTTCCGGTCACGCGGCCCTCTGCACCGGTCCAGAGCGCGTCGGTGACGGGCAGGGCAGGGGCCGCCCCGGGAGAGTCGCGGAGCGCGCCGATCACCGCCGCGATGCAGGCGGCCGAGATGCAGGGCCGCGCCACGTCGTGAATCAGCACAAGGTCGGGCGGGTCGGTTGCCAGCGCCTGAAGCCCGTGAAGGACCGATCGGGCCCGGTTGTCGGCCCCGTCGACCAGGGTCACGTCCATGCCTTGTGCAGCCGACAGGGCCAGCGCGCGGTCGTCGGGGTGGATCACCAGCACCACGCGGTCGAGATGGGCGAAGGCCTGAAGCGTCCAGCGCGCGACGGGGGCGCCGGCCACGCTCTGCCACTGTTTCGGCAAGGTCCCGCCGGCACGGGTGCCGCGCCCGGCGGCGACGATGAGGGCGGCTGTTGTCATGGACTTTTCCTTTGCCTTGTCATAGGCGCGGCGCATGGTCTGCGCAATCGCCCGGGCGATTTTGCCTATTTATTGGGCATGTGCGCTTTGCCTGCTTGCGCAATGCGCGCGAACCGTTGAACCGGTGCAACGTCATGGTTACTTCGGGTTTATCTGCACAAGGAATAGGCGATTGCATCTGACCCTGTCCGACAGGCTCATTTCCCCCCCGGTCTTGCTGGCTCCGCTGGCGGGCATCACGGACCTGCCGTTCCGCACGCTTGTCAGCTCGTTCGGCGCGGGTCTTGTCGTGTCCGAGATGATCGCGTCGGGTGAATTCCTGACGGCGCGCCCCGGCACGCGCGAAAAGGCCGAACTGGGTGCGCAGGTCGAGAACACCTCGGTGCAGATCGCCGGGCGAGAGCCGGGGCCGATGGCCGAGGCGGCGCGCATGGTCGCCGACATGGGGGCGCGCGTCATCGACATCAACATGGGCTGCCCGGCCAAGAAGGTGACGGGCGGCTATTCCGGCAGCGCGCTGATGCGCGACCCCGACCACGCGCTGCGCCTGGTCGAGGCGGTGGTTGGCGCGGTCGACGTGCCGGTGACGCTGAAAACCCGGCTGGGCTGGGACACGGACTGCCTGAACGCGCCCGACCTTGCCCGCCGGGCCGAGGCGGCGGGCGTGCGGATGGTGGTGATCCACGGCCGTACGCGCTGCCAGTTCTACAAGGGCCGCGCCGACTGGGCGGCGATCCGCGCGGTCCGCGATGCCGTGTCGATCCCGGTGATCGCAAACGGGGACATCACCGACGCCGCAACCGCGCGGCAGGCGCTGACGCAATCCGGCGCAGCCGGTGTCATGGTGGGGCGGGGGGCGCAGGGTGCGCCCTGGCGGCTGGCCGAGATCGCGCATGCGCTCTACGGAACCGACGCGCCCGTCATCCCGCGCGGCGCGGCGCTGGTCGACATGGTCGCCGGGCACTACGAGGCCATGCTGGCCTTCTATGGCGCCGACCTCGGCCTCCGCGTCGCGCGCAAGCACCTTGGCTGGTACATGGATCGGGCCGGTACGCCTGGATCCCTGCGCCACGCCCTTCTGACCGCAACCGATCCCGCAACCGTTCTGGCGCGCTTGTCCGAAGCCCTGGACCGACCCGCGCCGAAGGCATATGCGGCATGACCGAAGACACCGAAGCGATGATCTGGTCCTCTCTTCCCGTTCCGGCCATCCTGATCGACGAGAACGAGCGGATCGGCGACCTCAACCCCGCCGCCGAGGGGTTCCTGAACAATTCCGCCAAGTGGCTGCGCGGCCAGCCGATCTGGGATCGGCTGGCGGTGGACGCGCCGCTGGAAGAAAGCTTGGCCCGCGCCCGCCAGCACGGCACGCCGCTGTTCGTCAACGATGTCGACGTGGGCACCGGGTCGCGTCCGCCGCTGGTCTGCAACCTCCAGATCGCGCCCTTGCAGGGCAAGCCGGGCTGGATGGTCATGCTGATCTCGCCGCGCGAACTGGCGGGCCGCATGACGCAGAGCCATTCGGTGAAATCGGCGGCGAAATCCGCTATTGGCATGGCCGAGATGCTGGCGCACGAGATCAAGAACCCGTTGGCGGGCATCACCGGCGCGGCACAGCTGCTGTCCATGAGCCTGCCCAAGGAAGATCTCGAATTCACCGACCTGATCGTGGCCGAGACCCGCCGCATCGTGAAGCTGCTGGAGCAGGTCGAGCAGTTCGGCAACCTCTCGGCGCCGGAAAGCAAGCCGGTCAACATCCATGACGTCCTCGACCGCGCCCGCCGCTCGGCGCTGCTGGGGTTCGGTGCGCACATGAAGATCGTCGAGGATTACGATCCCTCGCTGCCGATGGCGCTGGGCGATCCCGACCAGTTGTTGCAGGTGGTGCTGAACCTGCTCAAGAACGCCAGCCAGGCCGCCGACCCGATCAGGGGCGGCACGATCCGGCTGCACACCTTCTACGAGCACAGTTTCCGCCTGCGCCGCGCCGACGGCACGGGGCAATCGCTGCCGCTTCAGGTCGAGGTCATCGACGACGGCCCTGGCCTGCCCGACGACATCCGCGGCGACATCTTCGACCCGTTCGTGTCGGGCCGCGAGAACGGCACAGGCTTGGGCCTCGCCCTGGTGAGCAAGATCATTTCCGACCATGGCGGCTGGATTTCCGTGGACAGCGTCCCGGGCCGCACGGTCTTTCGCATGTCGCTGCCCCGCGCCAAGGGCATAACCGAGGAGACGCAGTAATGGATGGCACCGTTCTTGTCGCCGATGACGACCGCACGATCCGCACGGTCCTGACGCAGGCGCTGACCCGCGCGGGCTGCAAGGTCCATGCCACGTCCAGCCTCACGACGCTGATGCGCTGGGTGGCCGAGGGCAAGGGCGACGTGGTGATCTCGGATGTGATGATGCCCGATGGAAACGGGCTGGAGATGCTGCCCAAGATCCAGCAGGATCGGCCCGACCTGCCGGTGATCGTGATCTCGGCGCAGAACACGATCATGACCGCGATCCAAGCGGCCGAGGCCGAGGCCTATGATTACCTGCCCAAGCCGTTCGACTTGCCCGACCTGATGAAGCGCACGGCGAAGGCGCTGGAAAACCGCAACCGCACGCCGCGCCGGGACGAGCCGACGCTGGGCGCGGACGAGCCCGACGAACTGCCGCTGGTCGGCAAGACGCCTGCGATGCAGGCGCTGTATCGCCTCGTCGCCAAGGTGATGAACACCGACCTGCCGGTGCTGATCACCGGCGAGAGCGGCACCGGGAAAAGCCTGATCGCCCGTGCGATCCACGACTTCTCCGACCGCCGCACGCTGCCCTTCGTGACCGTCACCGGCTCGGACCTGTCTGACCTCGAAGGCCCGGCGCGGATTCTGGCGCGGGTCAAGGGCGGCACGCTGCTGATTGACGAGATCGCCGATGTCAGCGACGAGGTGCAGGCCCGCATCGTGCGCATGATGGACGTACCGGGCGACCACGTGCCCCGTTTCATGGCCACCTCGCAATACGATCCCGGCTCGCTGATGGATGATGGGCGGGTGCGGCAGGACCTGTTCTATCGCCTCTCGGGCGCGACCATCGCCGTGCCCTCGCTGCGCGAGCGAGTCGAGGATATCTCTCTGCTGACCGACCATTTCTTCCTGCGGGCCGAGCGCGACGGTGCCTCCAAGCGCTGGCTGTCCAAGGATGCGGCCGAACTGTTCCGCGTCTACAGCTGGCCGGGCAACGTGCGGCAGCTGGAAAACGCCGTGCGCCGCCTCAGCCTGACCAGCCGCGCCGACGAGATCACCCGCGCCGAGGTCGAGGGCGTGCTGGGCAACCAGCCCGAGACCGGGCCGGTCCTGCGCGGCGGCGACAGCGAAAAACTGGCAACGTCGGTCGGCCGCCACCTGCGGCGGTATTTCGACCTGCACGGTGCGATGCTGCCGCCTCCCGGCCTGTATACGCGCATCCTGAAAGAGGTCGAGGCGCCGCTGATCGAGATCGCGCTCGAGGCGACGGGCGGCAACCAGGCCAAATGTGCCGATCTTCTGGGAATCAACCGCAATACGTTGCGGAAGAAGATCACCGACCTCGATATTCGCGTGACACGCCGCCGCAAATTGATGTAAAAGGGCCACATAACTGTGGCGGTGCTGCCATTGGCGGCAATCAGACCACAAGATATGGCGGTCGCTGCCCTTGAGGCGGCAATTTGTGAGGGATGGCTGTGGCCACGCGGGCACGCGCCTTGGGGCGCGGACTTTCCGGCATTTCCCTGTCGCGGCTGGACGCCTTGCGCCGCCAGCGCCGGGTCCAGAACGCCGCAGCCCTGCTGCTGGTGGCGCTGGGGCCTATCCTTGCCGTCCTGACCTTCCTTGTGCTCGGCCCGCTGGACAGCGGTGCGGGTGCCCTGTCACTGCGGCTGGTGCTGCTGGCCGACCTGGTTTACGTGCTGCTGCTGGCAGCGCTGGTGCTGGCGCGGGTGGTCCGCATGGTGGCCGACCGGCGGGCGCAGTCGGCGGGGTCACGCCTGCACCTGCGGCTGACCGGCGCATTCGCGATGATGGCGCTGCTGCCCACGGTCACGGTCGCGATCTTTGCCGTGCTCACCATCAACATCGGCCTCGAGACCTGGTTCTCGTCGCGCGTGCAGAACGTGGTCGGCGCCTCGCTCGCTGCGGCCGAGGCATACGAGGCCGACACGGCCGAGGGACTGGTGCAGGATGTGCAGGCGCTAGGGCGCTTTCTCGACGCCTCGCGCCGGGCGAGTTTCGTCATGGATGGCGGCGACCTGCGGCAGGTGCTGGGGCAGGGGCAGGCGCAGATCCAGCGCGGCCTGCGCGAAGCCTACGTGATCGACGGCACCGGAGAGATCCGGGCGCGGGGCGAGGGATCCTACCTGTTCGACTACGAGCGGCCCTCGGCCGCCGCCTTTGCCGCCGCCCAGGAAGAGGGCGTGGCGCTGATCCCAGACTGGGATAACAACGAATACCGCGCGCTGGTGCCGCTGATCGCCTTTGTCGACCGCTATCTCTATGTCAGCCGCGATGTAGACGGTCGCATCCTGGGCCTGCTGGACGAGACGCAGGAAACTGCCCGCTTTTACCAGCAGCAGGAGAACGAGCGCGGCCGCCGTCTGTTCGACTTTGCGCTGCTCTATCTCGGTTTTGCGGTGCTGCTGATCCTGGCGGCGACCTTTGCCGGCCTGTGGTTCGCAGAACGCCTGTCGCGCCCGGTGGGGCGCCTGACCGGCGCGGCGCAGCGCGTCGGCGGCGGCGACCTGGACGTGCATGTGCCCGAGGAGCAGGGCGATGACGAAATCTCCATGCTCGGGCGGTATTTCAACCAGATGACCCGGCAACTGAAGGTCCAGCGCGACACGCTGCTGGAAAACACCCGCCAGATCGAACGCCGCCAGCGGCTCTTCGATTCCGTGCTGTCCTCGGTCACGTCCGGGGTGGTGGGCCTCGATGCCGAGGGGCGGGTGAGCTTCGTCAACCGCTCGGCAGAACGGCTGCTGGGGTGGCAGGAAACGCATCGCGCCGACCCGATCTGGGTGGCGGTGCCGGAATTCGGGCCGCTGTTCGACCGGCTGCGTGCTGCCGGTCTGGAAACCGCGCAGGAAGAGGTCAAGGTCAGCCGCGAGGGCCGGCTGGAAAACCTGCTGGTGCGCCTGTCCACGCGGCGGCGCGAGGATCGGTCGCTGGAAGGCTACGTGGTCGCCTTCGATGACGTCACCGACCTGGTCAGCGCGCAGCGCATGGCCGCCTGGGGCGATGTCGCGCGGCGCATCGCACATGAGATCAAGAACCCGCTGACGCCGATCCAGCTGTCGGCCGACCGCATCCGGCGCAAGTTCGGCCGCGTGGTGCAGGGGGACGACGCCGAGGCGCTCGAGCGCATGACCGGCGTCATCATCCGCCAGACCGAGGATCTGCGCCGCATCGTCGACGAGTTCAGCAAGTTCGCCCGCATGCCCGAGCCCGAGCGCAAGCCCGAGGATCTGGCCGAACTGTTGCGCGGCGCGGTGCTGTTGCAGGAAACCGGCCAGCCCGGCGTGCGTTTCGTCACCACCATTCCTGACGCGCCGATGCCGGCGCATCTGGACGCCACGATGATCGGACAGGCGCTGACGAACCTCATCAAGAACGCGGGCGAGGCGATCGAGAGCTTGCAGGAAAAGGGCGCGCCAGAGGGCCATGTGCCGGAAATCCGCGTTTTGGCCGGGGCCGCCGAGGGCCGCGCCACGATCCGCATCATGGATAATGGCATCGGCCTGCCCGAGGACCGCGCGCGGCTGTTCGAGCCCTACGTGACGACCCGCGACAAGGGCACGGGCCTGGGCCTGCCCATCGTCAAGAAGATCATCGAGGAACATGGCGGCAGCCTCTCGCTCGACGACGCACCACCGTTTTCTGAGGGCGCCCATCGCGGCGCCATGGCGGTCATCCAGCTGCCGCTGGAGGCCGATGCGGGCGCGGCGCGCGCTGCCCGCGCGAAGTTGGAACAGAATTGAACAGGTAGGGGCATCCGCATGAGCGACATTCTGATCGTCGACGACGAACGCGACATCCGCGAACTGATCGGGGACATCCTGGAGGACGAAGGCTTTACCACGCGGCTTGCCGGCAACTCGTCCGAGGCGATGGCCGCGATCAACGCCGAACCGCCGGCGCTGCTGATCCTCGACATCTGGCTGAAGGACAGCAAGATGGACGGGATCGACATTCTCAAGACCGTCAAGCGCGACAATCCCGACATCCCCGTGGTCATCATCTCGGGCCACGGCAATATCGAGATCGCAGTCGCGGCGATCAAGCAGGGCGCCTATGACTTCATCGAGAAGCCCTTCAACATCGACCAGTTGCTGGTGGTGATCCGCCGCGCGATGGAGACTTCGCGGCTGCGTCGCGAGAATGCGACGCTGAAGCGGGGCGAGACGCGCTCCGCCGAGATGATCGGCGAAAGCCCGGCTTTCCGCGCGCTAATCGGCCAGCTCGACAAGGTGACCAAGTCGAACGGCCGCGTCATGCTGACCGGCCCCGCCGGCTGCGGCAAGGAAGTGGCGGCGCGCTACATCCACTCGCGTTCGAACCGGGCCAGCGGCCCCTTCGTCACCGTCAACTGCGCCGGGGTCGAACCGGACATGATGGAAGCGATGCTGTTCGGCCGCGAATCCTCCAAGCGCGGGGTCGAGCCGGGGCTGCTGGAACAGGCGCATGGCGGCGTGATCTATTTCGACGAGGTGGCCGACATGCCTGTCGGCACGCAATCCAAGATTCTGCGCGTTCTCGTCGACCAGCAATTCACCCGACAGGGCGGCGCCGACAAGGTGCGCGTTGACCTGCGCGTAATCTCGTCCACCAACCGCGACCTCAAGACAGAGATCGCCGCCGGCCGATTCCGCGAAGAACTGTATCACCGGCTGAACGTGGTGCCGATCCCGGTGCCCTCGCTGGCCGAGCGGCGCGAGGATATCCCCGTTCTGGCCGGGCATTTCATCGGCGAGTTCAACCGTGCCCAGGGCCTGCCGCTGCGCGACATCACCGAAGAGGCGGTCGCCCTGATGCAGACCATGGCCTGGCCGGGCAACGTGCGCCAGCTCAAGAACCTGGTGGAACGGGTGCTGATCCTGGGCGATGGCGGCGGCCCCATCGAGGCGCGCGAACTGCCGCAGGAGGGCGGCGGCGACGGCGAGGAGGATCGGGTCATCCTGTCGGGCACGCTGGCCACGCTGCCCCTGCGCGAGGCGCGCGAGGCCTTTGAACGCGAATACCTGCTGACGCAGATCAACCGCTTTGGCGGGAACATCTCGAGGACGGCGAATTTCGTTGGCATGGAACGCTCGGCCCTGCACCGCAAGCTCAAGTCGCTGGGCGTCGTGACGGCACAGAAATCCGGCGGCCGGATCGCGCAACTGGATGACGATGTGCGCGAAGCGGGCTGACGCCGTGGGCCTGACGCGGCGCAGGGTGCTGGCAGGGCTGGGGCTGGGCCTGCTGGCGGGCTGCGCGCCCCTGCCCGAGGGCGCGGCGCTGGTGCCGCCCGCCCCCTCGCAGGCGGAACAGCAGGCGCAGATCGCCGCGCTGACCGCCGCGCTGCGCGGCCTGTCGCCCGGCGTGAGCCCGGCCGAGGCGGCCCGCGCGGCGCATGTCGCGGTCACGCAGCCGCTGGCCTGGGCCCGCGAATGGCAGGTGGTCGATCCACCGCTGGCCCACAACTTCAAGGTCGTGCATGGCATCCGCGAAAAGGGCGTCTGCCAGGAC
Organism: Thetidibacter halocola; assembly: GCF_018224955.1. Classification (GTDB taxonomy): domain Bacteria; phylum Pseudomonadota; class Alphaproteobacteria; order Rhodobacterales; family Rhodobacteraceae; genus Thetidibacter; species Thetidibacter halocola. Next base: position 564,133 of record NZ_JAGTUU010000001.1, on the reverse strand, counting down.
TGGGCCGACGCGATGGAAATCGCGCTGACGGCGGAACGGTTCCGGACCTTGCAGCTACACCGCGCCCTCGCCAACGCCCGCAACATCCAGCTGGAACATGCGACGGTGATCGCCACCGCCCGCGGCCAGCCAATGGACCAGGGGATCATCCTCGATCCCTGGCGGATCGGGCAGGGGCGGCTCTATTTCGGGCCGGTGTTGCAGGACGACCGCTATGTCTGGGAAGCGCGCGAGGCGGTGCGCGCCTGGAAACGCCAGTGGCATGCAGAGGCGCTGACGCCCCGGTGACGCCGCGTGGGCGGGATGCGGCAGGCGTTGACCGCCCCGCGCCCCCGTGTCATGCCAAGGGCGCAACCTTGGGGAAGGGCGATGAAGGTCATCATTTGCGGCGCCGGGCAGGTCGGCTGGCAGATCGCGCGGCATCTGGCAGGCGAACGCAACGACGTCACCGTTGTCGACAACAACCCCGACCTGGTGCGCCGCGCGACCGACGCGCTGGACGTGCAGGGGATCGCGGGCTTTGCCTCTTACCCGGACGTGCTGGAACGGGCGGGCGCGCGCGACGCCGACATGATCATCGCCGCGACCCATTCCGACGAGGTCAACATGGTCACCTGCCAAGTGGCGCATTCGGTCTTTTCGGTGCCGCGCAAGATCGCGCGCTTGCGCGCGCAATCCTACCAGACGGCGATCTATTCCGATCTGTACCGCCGTGACCACCTGCCGATCGACGTGGTGATCTCGCCCGAAAAGGAAGTGGCCGAGGCAGCGCTGCAACGCCTGTCGGCGCCCGCCGCCTTTGACACCGAGACCTTCCTCGACGGTGGCGTGCAACTGCTGGGCCTGACGCTGGACGAGGATTGCCCCATCGTCAACACGCCGCTCAAGCAGTTGACCGACCTGTTCTCGACCCTGCGCTCGGTCGTGGTGGGCGTGCGGCGCGAAGGCACGCTCTTTGCGCCCGAAGCCGACGACCAGCTTTTTGCCGGCGATGCCTGCTATGTCATGGCCCATGCCGAGGACGTGCGCCGCACGATGGAGATCTTCGGCAAGGAGGTGCGCAAGCAGGAGCGCGTCGTGATCATCGGCGGCGGCAATGTCGGCCTGATGGTCGCGAGCAAGCTGGAAGAAAGCCGTGACCGCATCCGTGCCCGCATCATCGAGCGCAACCGCAAGAGCGCCGAGCGCGCCGCCGAGGCGCTGGAGCGCACCATCGTCCTGCATGGCGACGGTCTGGACCAGGCGCTGCTGGCCGAGGCGGGGATCGACCGCGCCGACGCGGTGCTCTGCGTCACCGACGACGACAAGGTGAACATGCTGTCAGCGGTCCGCGCCAAGGCGGCGGGCTGTCCCATGGCCATCGCGCTGATCAATGACCCCTCGCTGGTGCCTCTGATGGAACCGCTGGGCATCGACGCCTACATCAACCCGCGGTCCACGACCGTCAGTTCGATCCTGCGCCACATCCGGCACGGCAAGGTGCGCGCGGTCTATTCCATCGGCGACGCCGAGGCCGAGGTGATTGAGGCCGAGGTCATGTCGACCTCGCCGATGGCGGGCCGCCTGATCCGCGAGATCGACTTTCCCGAAGGCGTTCTGGTCGGGGCGCTGCGCAAGGGCGGCAAGGTGGTCAAGCCAACCGGTGCGCTTCGGGTCGAGGCGGGCGATCAGATCGTCATCTTCTCGCTTGCGGGCGACGTGGCCGAGGTCGAGCGCCTGCTCCAGGTCTCGATCGACTTCTTCTGACCGATGGGCGCGATTCACCGCCTTCCGCTTCTGCTGCTGCTCACCGGGCTGTTCTCGGTCGCGATGCTGCCGCCGGCGGTCTATGCGCTGGCGGTGGGCGAGCACCACGATGCGCGGTCCTTCTTCTACTCGGCGCTGCTGGGGCTTGTCGTGACCGCCCTTGTGGGTGTCGCGCTGGGCAACCGTCGCCACAACCGCAACGCGCTGCGGCAATTGCTGGCGCTGCTGGCGGCCTTCGTGCTGCTGCCGCTGTTCCTCGCGGTGCCGTTCTTCGAGGCGCTGCGCACCACCGCCTTCCTGTCCGCCTACATGGAGATGCTCTCGGCGCTGACCACCACGGGCCTGCCGCTGTTCGAGCCCGCCCGCCTGTCGGGGGCAGAGCACCTGTGGCGCGGCATGGTGGGCTGGATGGGCGGCTGGATGATCTGGGTCTCGGCCGCCGCGATCCTGGCGCCGCTGACGCTGGGCGGGTTCGAGGTGACGGCGGGCGGCGAGCCCGGCCAGTCGATGGCCGAGGGTGTCGCCGGCGGAACCCAGACCGACCCCGCGGCGCGGCTGTGGCGCAGCATCACCGGGCTGACCCCGGTCTACGTGGGCCTGACGGGCGCGCTCTGCGTCATGCTGCTGGTTGCGGGCGACCCGCCGCTGGTGGCGGTGATCCACGCCATGTCGACCATGGCGACCTCGGGCATCTCGCCGCTGCCCTTGCAGGCGGCCTCACCCAGCGGCCTGCCGGGCGAGATGATCGTCTTTGCCTTCCTGCTGTTCGCCCTGTCGCGCCAGACGTTTTCCAGCGACACAACGCCAGGCAAGGGGCCGGGCCTATGGTTCGACCCGGAATTCCGGCTGGGCATCCTGATCGTCGCGGCGGTGCCGGTGATGCTGTTCGTCCGCCACTGGATCGCCGCGCTCGAGATCGGCGACGAACAGAACCTCATGGCGGGGCTGCGCGCCTTCTGGGGCGCGCTGTTCACCGCGTTGTCCTTCCTGTCGACCACCGGGTTCGTCAGCACCGAATGGGTCACGGCGCGTGACTGGTCGGGCCTGGCGACACCCGGGATCATCCTCATGGGCCTCGCGCTGATCGGCGGCGGGGTCGCCACCACCGCCGGCGGGGTCAAGCTGATGCGGGTCTACGCGCTCTATCTCAACGGCGCACGCGAGATCGAGCGGCTGGTCTATCCGCACTCGGTGGGCCGCGCGAACCTGGTCAGCCGCCGCATCCGGCGCGAGGGCGGCTTCATCGCCTGGGTCGTCTTCATGATGGTGGCGGTGACGCTGGCGGCGCTGTCGATCCTTTTGGGGCTGGCGGGCATCGCCTTTGAACAATCCATGGTTCTGACCATCGCCACGCTGTCCAACACCGGGCCGCTGACCGCCGTGGCGGCGGCAGAGCCCATCGCGCTGCTGGGTCTTCCGGTGGCGGCCAAGGTGCTGATCTGTGCCGGCATGGTGCTGGGCCGGCTGGAACTGCTGGCCATCGTCGTCATGCTCAACCCCGACATCTGGCGCGACTGATCGCGTGTGCGCCGCTGCGACTTTCGCCTTATGCCTGAAAATTAACCTTTGGTGCGGGTTGCAAGGCAAGGGCGAACCCGCGTATCACCAAGGCAGGGGAGAGAACGGCCGAACCCGGGCCCAGTGCGAAAAAGGCTCTGGAATCCGCCGGCGCGCCGTTTCATACTCTGCCTGAACGAGGGCGTGCCGCCAGTCGGTGCAAGATAAGAACAAAGGCAATTCAATGGCTTCCGACAGACAGAACCTTCAGGACGCGTTTCTGAATCATGTCCGCAAGACCAAGGTTCCCGTCACCGTCTTTCTCATCAACGGTGTGAAACTGCAGGGTGTCATCACCTGGTTCGACAATTTCTGCGTGCTGCTGCGTCGCGATGGGCAGTCCCAGCTTGTCTACAAGCACGCCATCAGCACGATCATGCCAAGCCAGCCGATCAATCTTTATGACGGCGAAGAGGGCGCTTGAAGGAACACGGCGCGCAGGCAACCCGCGCGTGGGTGCTGCATCCTGACATGAAATCGCACCCCCATCGTCGCGACGCCGCGATGGGGCTGGCCGAAGCCGTTGCGCTGGCCGCAGCGCTGCCCGACCTCGAGGTCGTGGGCCAGACTGTCGTGCCGTTGCCGAAACCCCATGCCGGGATGCTCTTCGGCTCGGGCAAGATCGCCGAGCTGAAACAGAAATTCCACGATGCCGAGGTCGAACTGGTGCTGGTCGACGGGCCGGTGTCCCCGGTGCAGCAGCGCAACCTCGAGAAGGAATGGAAGGTCAAGCTGCTCGACCGCACCGGCCTGATCCTGGAGATCTTCTCGGACCGCGCCGCCACGCGCGAGGGCGTGTTGCAGGTCGAGATGGCGCATCTCAGCTACCAGCGCACGCGCCTGGTGCGGGCGTGGACCCACCTGGAACGCCAGCGCGGCGGGCTGGGCTTTGTCGGCGGCCCCGGCGAGACGCAGATCGAGGCGGACCGCCGCGCCATCGACGAACAGCTGGTGCGGCTGCGCCGCCAGCTCGACAAGGTGGTCAGGACGCGTGAACTGCACCGCAAGGCGCGCGCCAAGGTGCCCTATCCGATCGTGGCGCTTGTGGGCTATACCAACGCGGGCAAGTCGACGCTGTTCAACCGGCTGACCGGCGCCGAGGTGATGGCCAAGGACATGTTGTTCGCCACGCTCGACCCGACGATGCGGGCGGTGCGTCTGCCCACGGGGGCGGACGTGATCCTGTCGGACACGGTGGGCTTCATTTCCGACCTGCCGACCGAACTGGTCGCGGCCTTTCGTGCCACGCTCGAAGAGGTGCTGGCGGCGGATGTCATCGTGCATGTGCGCGACATCTCGCATCCCGAGACCGAGGAACAGGCGCGCGACGTGCGCGACATTCTCGACAGCCTGGGTGTCGATGAAGAGACGCCGCAGATCGAACTCTGGAACAAGCTCGACCGCCTGCCGCCGGAAGAGTCCGAGGCCGTGCGCATCCGCGCCATGCGCGATGCGGGCGTCTTCGCCGTCTCGGCGCTGACCGGCGAGGGGCTGGATGCCTTCCTGCAGACCGTCACCGACATTCTGGGCGAACAGACCCGGCAGGAGGTGATCGATCTGCCCTTCGACGCCGGTCGCCGCCGCGCCTGGCTGTTCGAGAAAGGCCTCGTCAAGGACGAGAGCCAGACCGAGGACGGCTATCGTCTGACCGTCGAATGGTCAGCACGCGACCGGGCACGGTTCGAGACGCTCTGACCCTTCATCTTGCCCGATAAACTCCGGGGGGCGCCGAAGGCGCGGGGGCAGAGCCCCCTCCGCCCTCAGGGCTTGACCAGACGCGTGACCCCGACCGAGGCAGCGCGCGCCAGGTCCACGTCCAGCGACATCGGGATGTATTCGCCGCGCCGCCACAACTGCCCGAGGTCGTCGTAATGGCGCGACAGGAAATGTCCCGATTGCCCGGTCGCATTGATGAAGACCGACGAATCCGGGTCAGCGAAATCATAGACCCCGCGATAGCCCGCTGCGTGCACGTTTCGGAACGGGTGCGGGTCGCGCCCCGACGTCCGCCCGCGCTGCAGCGTGTGGTCCCCGCCCGAGGTGCTCTGCCTGATGTTCACGAAATGCCGCAGCAGCGGGACCTCGCCCAACACGGGATGATCGTGCATCGCCTGGTGCGCATCGCCCCAGCGCAGCGATTCCAGCGCCGTGCCATAGGTCTCGCCGATCCAGACCAGCGCGTCGTCCAGCGCCAGCCGCGAGATGTCTGAACAGGTTTCCTCGCGCGCCGAGCGCTTGATGTCGCACCATTCCGAGGCGCCGTCGATGTCGCGGAACACGCGTTCGACGAACAGCGGCTCGACATGGTCGAAATCGTCCGCCAGCGGGCCCAGGTCATCGCGGATCAACCGGTCCTGCAAGGCGCGCAGCCAGGCGGCATAGATCAGCGGTTCGGGCATGTGCTCGTTCATCTCGCCGTTCCAGTCGGCCAGCAGGGCCAGCGCGCGCTGGCGCTGGCGTTCCGGCGTGCCGCCGGGCGCGGCCTCTCCGGTGAACCACAGGTCGCGGCCGATCAGCGGCAGCAGCGTGCGCGCGGCGGGCGAGACAGTGTCCAGCTGCGCCTCGATGAAGCTTTCGCGGGTGTGCACCTCGCGGCCCTGCATCAGCGCCTGCCAGCGTTGCACCCGCTGGCTGTCGCCCCAGTCAAAGCTGACATGCAGCGGAAAGGGGCGGTCGATCACCTTGTTGTTGGTGTTGCCCACGATCCCGCCGACCGGGCGGATGAAGGTCGGGTTCGCGTCGCGCGGCAACATCCCCTGCCAACGGTTCTCGGGCCGCCAGCCGGGGCTGGGCAGGCGACCCTGGCTCTGGTGGGCGGAATCGCGGCGCGGCATGGCTCCGACCAGCTTCATCGCGATCGAGGACCGGTCGATCAGGGTCAGCATCTGGCTGGGCGCCACGTAGCCGTCCGAAACCGCCAGTGCCGCGTCCACGTCCTCGGCCATCATCAGGCCCACTGCCGCGCTCACCGAGGTGTCCTGCGGCGAGAGCGCCGTCCAGGCCAGCGAGACCACGTGCCCGGGCGGCGTGATCGCCTCGAGGTCGTAGACAGAGCGCGGCAGGACCGGGCCGTTGTCGGTCCAGCGCAGGGTGACGGTGACGGGGGCGGAATCTTTGATCTCGATGATCGAGCGGCGGCTGCGGAACTCCGCCCAGCCGTCGGGGGCGCGGTATTGCTCCGGATTGTCCGGGTTCAGCTCCTCGATATAGAGGTCCTGGTCGTCCATGTAGCTGGAGGTCACGGCCCAGGCCAACTGCTCGGACCGGCCCACCATGACCGCCGGAATGCCGGGAACCGTGCCGCCGATCACGCCGCCCGATTGCAGTTGCAGCCGCGCCAGATACCAGGTCGAGGGTGCGGTCAGACCCAGGTGCGGGTCGTTGGCCAGCAACGTGCCGCCGCCGGCGGACCGGTCGGGCGCGGCGGCAAAGGCGTTCGAGGCCCCGGCCAGGCCGCGCGGCGCGACCGGCATCAGGAAGGCATGGTCGCGCGCCGGCGTCTCGGCAAAGCGCGGCAGAGGCCCCGGCACCAGCGCGGCATAATCGGGCAGGGCGGCAATACCCGCGCCGGGCATGTCGGGCAGGATGTCGGCCAGCCGCGCCGCATCCTCCAGCGCCAGCGAGGTGCGCGCCCGGATCACCTCGTCCTGCAAGTGGCCGGCCAGTTGCAGCGCCATGAGTTTCACGATGGCGATGCTGTCGGCCGGCTGCCACGGCGCGATGGGCTGATTGAACAGGAAGAATTCCGGCGCGCCACGGCCCAGTCCGCCTTCGTTGATCTCGTCGATCCGGGCATTCACCCCGGCAGCGTAGCTTTCCAGCGCGTCCAGCGTGCGCGCGTCCTGGAACGGCACCGACTGCACCGCCAGCGGATACAGGTCGAGCCGCCGCAGCAGCGTGTCGGTCTCGAGCGTGCGCACGCCGAACACCTCGGACAGGCGTCCCTGCGCGGTGCGGCGCATCATCATCATCTGCCAAAGCCGATCCTGCGCATGGACATAGCCCAGGCCAAAGAACGCGTCCCGGTCGCTCAGCGCCATGATGTGCGGCACCGCCGCATTGTCGCGCACGATCTCGATATCGGCGGTGATTCCCGCCATGGCCCGCGTCTTGTCGTAAACGGGCAGGGAGCGCGACCCGAGGTAGTAGACCAGCGAAATCGCCAGCACGCCAAGCACCAGCGCGCCGGAGACCAGCCGGAAAAGCCATCGGAACAGAACTGCCATTTCCCTCGCCCGCCCTGTGCGCTAACTGGGGTTGCACGGGATTATCCCGCCTGCGCCAGATTTCCAAGGGCTGCCGGGCGGGGACAACGCGAGGGAGGCAAGATATGGCGAAGGTTGCGTTTCTGGGTCTGGGCGTGATGGGATACCCGATGGCAGGGCATCTGGCGAAGGCGGGGCATGAGGTGACGGTCTACAACCGGACCACTGCCAAGGCCGAGGCTTGGGTCGCCCAGCACGGCGGCGCGCTGGGCAAGACCCCGCGCGAGGCGGCGGCGGGCGCGGATTTCGTCATGTCCTGCGTCGGCAATGACGACGATCTGCGCGGCGTTTGCCTCGGCGAGGACGGCGCTTTTGCCGGCATGGCGTCGGGCGCGGTCTTTGTCGACCACACCACGGTCTCGGCCCTGGTCACGCGCGAGTTGCACGACGTGGCGGCGGGCGCAGGCATCGGCTTTGTCGATGCGCCGGTGTCGGGCGGGCAGGCGGGGGCCGAGAACGGCCAGCTGGTCGTCATGTGCGGTGGCGCCGAGGACATCTATTCGCGCGCCGAGCCGGTGATCGACGCCTATGCCAAGATGTGCAAGCGCTTGGGCGACAGCGGCTCTGGCCAGCTGTGCAAGATGGTCAACCAGATCTGCATCGCGGGCCTGGTGCAGGGCCTGTCCGAGGGGCTGCATTTCGCGCAGAAGGCGGGCCTCGATGGTCGCTCCGTGGTCGATGTGATCGGCGGTGGGGCGGCCGGGTCCTGGCAGATGGTCAACCGCTACCAGACCATGCTCGAAGACAAATTCGATTATGGGTTCGCGGTCGACTGGATGCGCAAGGACCTGGGCATCTGCCTGATGACCGCGGACGAGGTCGGCGCCTCACTGCCCGTGACCGCGCTGGTCGACCAGTTCTACAAGGACGTGCAGAAGCTGGGTGGCGGGCGCTGGGACACGTCGAGCTTGATCAAGCGCCTCAACGCGATGGGCTGAGCCGAGCGCGCTGGCGCGGATCGCGCCGCCGGTTCCATTTGGGCCCGGCCGCGCCTTTCGCTACCTGCCCAGCTGTGCCGCGCGCATGTCGCGCGGCGTGTCGCCAAAGCGTGCCCGGAAGCTGCGGGTAAAGGCCGAGGCCGAGGCAAAGCCAGTCGCCTCGGCGATGTCGTTCACCGACAGGCCGGTGCCTGCCACCAGCGCGCGGGCATGGTCCAGGCGCAGGTCGGAATAGGCCTGGATCGGCGTGCGGCCAAGCGCCTTGTGACAACGCAGGCGCAGCTGCTTGGGGCTGAGGTCCAGCGCCTCGGCGACCTCCTCCAGCGGCAGCGGATCTTGCATGTGGGCGGCCATGATTGTGCGCATCCGTGACAGGATCGGGTCGCTGACCGAACCGCCGGTCAGGGGCAACACTGTGGTCCCGGCCTCCAGCGTCCGGGCCGTGGCGGCGGCAAGATCCCCGCCGACCGAGCGCGCGATCCAGGCCAGTATTGCCTCGGCCGTGGCCATCCCGCCCACCACCGTCAGCCGGCGCCTGTCCAGCGCAAAGCGCGCCTCGGCCCGGGCGATGCCCCCGGGCAGGGGCGCGGCGTCGGGGCAGGGGGGCAGCACGGCGCTGCGCCCCTCGAGCAGGCCCAGCCGCGCCAGGATCAGGCCGCCGCCCGCCAGCCCGCCAAGCGTGGCGCCGCCGCGATCTGCCCGGTGCAGTGCGGCGCGCAGCCCCATCGGAACGGTGAGCATGGTGCCTACAGGCGCGAACAGCAGGATGAGGTCCAGTCCTGGCGCCTCGGGCCAGTCGGTCGCGTCGGGTGTCAGTCCCAGGCCCTCTTGCGCCATGACCGGATTGCCATCGGGGCTGTGCAGCGCCAAGGACAGGATCGGACGGCCCGCGCAGCGATTGACGCAATCCAGCGTCTCGCGGGCCAGGGCGAAGGGCAGCAGCGGAAAGCCGGGAAAGAGGACGAAGCGGATCTGCATGACGTGTCGTCCTTTTCGGTCTGATTTGCGTCACTTGAGGCGAGATTGCCGATATGTTCGTCTTTTCATGCACGAAAAAGGTAAACCAAGCGTAAGGGTGAACGGCTGGCCGGTCGGCGGCAGGCGCCAACACGGCAAGGCGGTCTTTCACGCCTCAAACACGTCGTTTCTGGCAGTAACCGCCGTAATCAGGGCGTTTGTCGCATCATTTAGGGCCTTTTCTTTCCGGCAAATACGAACCTCGCCCCCTTCGCGGGGCTTTCCCTCGCACGGTCTTTGATGCATTGAATTGCAACGGCGAGCGCGCTAAGCCTCAGGCCACTAACAGGCAGGATGCAGACATGTCCGACGATTTCGAACTCGACACCGACGACCTCAAGCGCCGCATGGAAGGTGCGATGGCCTCGCTGCGCACTGAATTCGCCTCGCTGCGCACCGGACGCGCCTCGGCCTCGATGCTGGAACCGGTGATGGTCGAGGCCTATGGTCAGATGACCCCGATCAACCAGGTCGGCACGGTCAACGTGCCGGAACCCCGCATGGTCACGATCAACGTCTGGGACAAGGGTCTTGTCGGCAAGGTCGAAAAGGCCATCCGCGAATCCGGTCTGGGCATCAACCCGCAGCTCAACGGCACGATCATCATGCTGCCGATCCCCGAGCTGAACGAGGAACGCCGCCGCGAGCTGACCAAGGTTGCCGGTCAGTACGCCGAAAGCGCCCGCGTCTCCGTGCGTAACGTCCGCCGCGACGGCATGGACCAGATCAAGAAGGCCAAGAACGACGGCCATATGTCCGAAGACGATCAGAAACTCTGGGAATCCGAGGTTCAGGACCTGACCGACAAGTACATCAAGAAGATCGACACCGCGCTTGAGACCAAGCAGGAAGAGATCATGCAGGTCTGACTGACCCCGCTGGAGAAATGGAAAAGGCCGCACCGTCTTGGTGCGGCCTTTCTCGTTTTGGAAAGCTATGCTGGATCAGCCGAAATGCCCGGCGAATGCCCCGCGATACAACGCTGACAACTCGGCCAGCGGCGCCGCGGCCTTGCCGAACCGCACCATGTCCCCACCGAACCGGCCCACCGTCGAAACCGGCACGCCGGCGTGCGACGCCGCGACCATCAGCGCCTCGGCCTGGTCGAAATTGCACGCGACCAGGTAACGCCCCTGATCCTCGCCGAACAGCGCGGCTGTTTCGTCCGTGTCGATCTGCACACCCACGCCCGAGGCCTCGGCCATCTCGAAGGCGGCCAGTGCCAGTCCGCCGTCGGACAGGTCGGTGCAACTGCGCACCAGGTCGCGCTGCGCGAGGATGAAGTCGCCGTTGCGCCGCTCGGCCTCGAGGTCGACATGAGGCGCGTCGCCATCCTCGCGGTTGAACACCTCGGCCAGAAGGGCCGACTGGCCGAGGTGGCCCGCAGAGGCCCCCACGACCAGCGCCACATGCCCGTCGCGGGCAAAGCCCAGGATCGGCTCCTGATCCGCGCCGATCAGGCCCACGGCGCCGATGGTCGGCGTCGGCAGGATCGCCTGCCCGTCGGTCTCGTTGTAGAGCGAGACGTTGCCGGACACGATGGGCATGTCGAGCGCAAGGCAGGCCTCGCCGATGCCCTGCAGGGCGCCGACGAACTGGCCCATGATCTCAGGCTTTTCGGGGTTGCCGAAGTTGAGGTTGTCGGTGGTCGCCAGCGGTTTCGCCCCCACGGCCACGAGGTTGCGGAAGGCCTCGGCCACCGCCTGCCGCCCGCCCTGCACGGGGTTCGCCTTGACGTAGCGCGGCGTCACGTCCGAGGTGAAGGCCAGCTTCTTGTCGGTGCCATGCACCCGGATCACGCCCGCGCCGAAACCCGGGACGCGGACCGTGTCGGCCATGACCTGGCTGTCATACTGCTCGAACACCCAGTTGCGGGCGCAATAGTTCGGGCTGCCGATCAGGATTTTCAGCGCATCCACGGGATCGACATGGGGCACGTCCCCCAGCGGGGCGGGCTCTGCCGTCGCCACCCAGGGCCGGTCGTATTCCGGCGCCGAGGAGGACAGTTTCGACAGCGGCAGGTCGGCCTTGCACACGCCATTGTGCATGATCAGGAAACGGTCCTCGGGGATCGTTTCGCCGACGATGGCGAAATCCAGGTCCCACTTGTCGAAGACCGCCTTGGCCTCGGCCTCCTTGGCCGGATCCAGAACCATCAGCATCCGCTCCTGGGATTCCGACAACATCATCTCGTAGGCGGTCATGTTGCGTTCGCGCTGCGGCACCTTTTCAAGGTCCAGCCGGATGCCCAGCCCGCCCTTGTCGCCCATTTCCACCGCCGAACAGGTCAGTCCCGCCGCGCCCATGTCCTGGATCGAGATCACCGCGCCGGTCTGCATCAGTTCCATGCAGGCCTCCATCAAGCGCTTTTCGGTGAACGGGTCGCCGACCTGCACGGTGGGGCGCTTTTCCTCGATCGTCTCGTCGAACTCGGCGCTGGCCATGGTGGCGCCGCCGACGCCGTCGCGCCCGGTCTTGGCACCGAGATAGACGACGGGACGACCCACGCCCGAGGCGGCCGAGTAGAAGATCCCGTCGGCATCGGCGAGGCCCGCGGCAAAGGCGTTGACCAGGCAGTTGCCGTTATAGGCAGGGTGAAAGCGAACCTCGCCCCCCACGGTCGGCACGCCGAAGGCGTTGCCATAGCCGCCGATCCCCTCGACCACGCCATGCACCAACTGACGCGTCTTGGGGTGATCCTTGGTGCCGAAGGACAAGGCGTTCATCGCCGCGATGGGGCGCGCGCCCATGGTGAAGACGTCGCGCAGGATGCCGCCCACGCCGGTCGCAGCACCCTGGTAGGGCTCGATATACGAGGGGTGGTTGTGGCTTTCCATCTTGAAGACCACGGCCTGCCCGTCGCCGATATCCACGACGCCGGCATTCTCGCCCGGGCCGCAGATCACCTGCGGGCCGGTGGTCGGCAGTTTCTTGAGGTGGATCTTGGATGACTTGTAGGAACAATGCTCGTTCCACATGGCCGAGAAGATGCCGAGTTCGGTGAAGTTCGGCGCACGGTTCAGGATGCGCAGGATCTCGGCATATTCGTCGGGCTTGATGCCGTGCGCTGCGATCAGCTCTTCGGTGATGGCCGGTTCCTGCATGTCGTCCCCTCGGGTTCCTTTGGGCGCTGTTTATGCCAAGTGCGCGGGGGGGAAAAGGGCATCGCTTGCCTGCCGCGAGACCGGCGTGTTAGGCATACCACGGTGAACAAGAGAGCAGCATGGCCCAGGGTTCGACATTCGCCGTGATGATCCGTCAGGCGCGCATCGTCGCCGCCGAGTTGATTGCCGCGTTCTGGCCCGGGCAGAGCGGGCCGGAAGTGGCACAGCGCATCGAGCGCCTGCCGATGCGGGCGCAGGCCGGGGTGCTGACCGGCGTGCTGGGATTGCTGTTCCTGGTCAGCCTGTTTGCCGCGCAGTTCGGTCTTGTCGGGATGGCGCTGTTCCTTGCTGCGGTATTTCTGATCATCTCCTGACCGCCGTGCCCAACCTTTGGGCGGCTTGCAAAGTATGCTTTTGTATGCCATTGAATTCACTTAAAAATTTTTCCGCATGTTTGATCCATCTTTCGTGTTGCAGCGTAGACAGAACATCAACGCGAAAGGAGACGACATGGACTTCGGACTTGGAATTCTGACTTTCGGCACTTTGGGTTTCGTGGTGGCGTTTGCGTATATCAACAAACGCGCCGTCGAGAAGCACATGAAATCGGGCGCACCGAAATCGGCGCTGTCCGAGGATGGAATTCGCGAACGGCTGGCGGCGGCGCAGAACGCGACGCAGTGACTGGGCTGGACCCACACGGCAGGGCCGCCCTTACGAGGGCGGCCTTTTTTTTGGGGCTGCGCATCGACGGATCCGTGCAGGCGGCCAAGCATGCAAGCGGCCAAAAAAAGGCCGAGCACAAAGCTCGGCCGTAGTCCAACAGGGAGGTATGAAGATGCGTAGCTGCTAAGCGTTGCACCGTTCATGTGCCGAATATGGCAGCAGTCCCGAGTCGATCAAGGAAAACCGTGCCGCACGTGCAGCATTCCCGCTATGCGTGATATGCATACCACACGGTTCAGTTCGGATTTCGGTCCTATTCCGCGCCCATCGCCCGCAACGAACGGCGATGCGCGATGATCTCTTCCTGGACGAAATCGCGAAAGGCCGCGACGCGCTTGGACTGGCGCAGTTCTTCGGGGTAGGCAAGGAACACCGGCACCTCGATGGATTCCACTTCGGGCAGAACGCGCACGATATTGGGGAAATCCTCGATGATGTAGTCGGGCAGCACGCCGATCCCGAGATTCGAGATTACCCCCTGGAGCACGCCGAAATAGTTGTTCACCGTCAGCGTCGAGTGGATGTCAAAGGTCATCAGCTCCTGGATCAGCTGCATGCCGGCGCTGACCTGGGCCGAGCGCGTGTTCTGGCAGATCAACCTGTGGTCGCGCATCTCTTCCATGCTTTGCGGCGTGCCGCGCGATGCCAGGTATTCCGGCGAGGCATAGAGGCGCATGCGGATGCCCATCAGCCGCTTGCGGATCAGGTCGGCCTGGCTGGGCTCCTTCATGCGGATGGCGACGTCGGCTTCGCGCATGGGCAGGTCCAGCACACGCTCCTCCAGCATCAGGTCGATGTTGAGCTCGGGGTATTTCTCGTAGAGCTTGGTCAGCCGCGGCGCCAGCCACAGCGCGCCAAAGCCAAAGGTGGTGGTGACGCGCAATTGCCCGAACACCTCTTCCTCGCTGTCGCGGATGCGGGCTGTCGCGGCCTCGACGCGCTTGTGCATGGAATGCGTGGCATCGAACAGCAATTCGCCCTGTTCGGTCAGAATCAGTCCCCGCGCGTGGCGGTGGAACAGTGTGGTGTTGAGCGATTCCTCCAGCGACCGGATCTGCCGCGACACGGCCGATTGCGACAGGTGCAGGACATCGCCCGCATGGGTCAGGCTGCCGGCATCGGCCACCGCGTGAAAGATTCGTAGCTTGTCCCAATCCATGCCGATCACATCTTTCCTTCCACGCGTTGCTGGTTGTCATATTAAGAAATGTCGCCCGCGTCATTGCGCAAGCGCCATGGATCACGAAAATTTCCCTGTTCAGGTCAGCCTTCTTGACCTAAATTTGCTCTATAACAGGCATCAGCCCGCGTTGGGGAGGCGCAGATGAGCAAGACGCAGATTTCGCTGAACGACCGGTTCGACCTGTCCAAGGACCAGGTCCTGCTGAACGGAACGCAGGCGCTGGTCCGCCTGATGCTGACGCAAAAGGCCCGCGACCGGGCGGCGGGGTTGAACACCGCGGGTTATGTCACCGGCTATCGCGGCTCGCCGCTGGGTGCGGTCGACATGCAGATGAACCGCGCCGCGAAATTCCTGACCGAGGCGGACATCCTGTTCAAGGAAGGTCTGAACGAGGACCTGGCCGCCACCGCGCTCTGGGGCGCCCAGCAGGCCGAGTTGCGTGGCGAGGGCAAGTTCGATGGTGTTTTCGGCCTCTGGTACGGCAAGGGGCCGGGCGTCGACCGCACGGGCGACGTGTTCCGCCATGCCAACATGGCCGGAACCTCGAAGCACGGCGGCGTGCTGGTGGCGATGGGCGACGACCATACCGGCGAAAGCAGCACCGTGCTGCACCAGTCGGAATGGGCGCTGATGGACGCCTACCTGCCCATCGTCTCGCCCGCTGGCGTGCAGGAGATCCTCGATTACGGCATCTACGGCTACGCGTTGTCGCGCTTTTCCGGTCTCTGGGTCGGCCTCAAGACGATGAAGGACACGGTCGAGGCGACAGCGGTGGTGGATGGCCGGGTCGACCGGATGACCCTGGTCCTGCCACCCTTCGACATGCCCGAGGGTGGCCTCAACATCCGCCTGGTCGACACGCCCCACGCGCAAGAGGCGCGCATGATCGACTACAAGCGGTTTGCAGCCGAGGCGTTTTCCAACGCCAACAAGATGGACAAACGCGTCTGGGGCAAGCCGGGGGCCAAGATCGGTTTCGTCGCTGCGGGCAAGAACTGGCTCGACCTGGTGCACGCGCTGAGCCTGCTGAACATCGACGCCGCCGAGGCCGAGCGGCTGGGGATCACCACCTACAAGATCGGCCAGACCTTCCCGCTGGACATGAAGGGGTTCCACGACTGGGCCGAGGGGCTCGACCTGATCGTGGTGGTCGAGGAAAAGCGCAAGCTGATCGAGGTGCAGATCAAGGAGGCGCTGTTCGACGACAACCGCGTGCGCGTCTACGGCTGGTACAAGGGCGGCGCGGGCGGAATGCACCGCGAGGAACTTTTCCCCACCAAGGGCGCGCTCGACCCGGTCTGGATCGCGCGCAAGCTGGGAGACATCCTGATCGAGGAGGGGCGCGGCACCGAGAGCATCAAGGCCGGCCTGCAGGCGGTAGACGAGGCGGCGAAAGCCGACAACGCCGAAGAGATTGCCGCGCGTCTGCCCTATTTCTGCTCGGGTTGCCCGCATAACTCCTCGACCAAGGTGCCCGAGGGCAGCCGCGCCTACGCGGGCATCGGCTGTCACTACATGGTGCAGTGGATGGACCGCTCGACCCTGGGCTTTACCCATATGGGCGGCGAGGGCGCGAACTGGATCGGCGAGGCTCCGTTCTCAAAGCGCGGTCACGTTTTCCAGAACCTCGGCGACGGCACCTACAACCATTCCGGCGTGCAGGCGATCCGGGCGGCGCTGGCTGCCGGGACGACCATGACCTACAAGATCCTGTTCAACGACGCGGTCGCCATGACCGGCGGGCAGAAGAACGATGGTGGCCTGACGCCGCAGCGGATCGCCTCGGAACTGAAGGCGATGGGTGTCGCGCAGGTCTTTGTCGTCTACGACGAGAAGGAAGATGTCGATCTCAAGTCCTTCCCGCAAGGCATTGAAACCTTTGAGCGTGCGCAGCTTGCCGATGTGCAGGCCCGCTGCACGAGGATCGAGGGCGTCAGCGCCATCGTCTATGTCCAGACCTGTGCCGCCGAAAAGCGCCGCCGTCGCAAGCGGGGCCAGTTTCCCGATCCCGACAAGCGGGTCTTCATCAACACCGATGTCTGCGAGGGCTGCGGCGATTGCGGGGTTCAGTCGAACTGCGTGTCGATCGTGCCAGCGGAAACCGAACTGGGCCGCAAGCGGGCCATCGACCAGTCGAGCTGCAACAAGGATTTCTCTTGCATAAAGGGGTTTTGCCCGTCGTTCCTCACGATTGAGGGGGCGACTCTCAAGAAGCCCGCGACCGCCTCGCTGGAGCTGCCCGACATGGCCGAACCGACGCTTCCGGCGATCCGTGGAACGCATAACGTGGTCATCACCGGCGTCGGCGGCACCGGCGTCGTGACCATCGGGGCGGTGCTGGCACAGGCAGCGCAGATCGACGGCAAGGGCGCCGGCATGATGGAGATGGCGGGCCTCGCGCAGAAGGGCGGCGCGGTGCACATCCACCTGCGCATCGCCGAGAAACCCGACGACATCAGCGCCGTGCGGGTGGCAACCGGCGAGGCCGATGCGCTGATCGGTGGCGACCTGGTGGTCAGCGCGGGCGCCAAGACGCTGGGCCTGATGCGCACAGGCCGCACCGGCGGCATCGTCAACAGCCACGAGATCATCACCGGGGATTTCACCCGCAACACAGAATTCTCATTGCCAAGTGACCGGTTGCGCGTCTCTCTTCAGGCGCGTTTGCGGGATCGCGTGGCGTTCTTCGACGCCTCGGAACTGGCGCGCGTGACGCTGGGCGACTCGATCTTTTCCAACATGATGATCCTTGGCGCGGCCTGGCAGATGGGGCTGATCCCGCTGACGCGCGAGGCGATCCACGACGCGATCGACCTCAACGGCGCGGCGGTGGAAAGGAACCGGCGCGCCTTCGAGATCGGCCGCTGGGCCGTGCTGCATGCGGACGAGGCTGAGCGCCTGATCGCGCCCAACGTGACGGCGCTGCCGAAGTCGCTGGACGAAAGGATCGCCTTTCGTGCCGACCACCTGGTGAAATACCAGGGCAAGCGGTTGGCCAAGCGTTATCGCAAGTTGGTGGACGGCGTGACCGATCCGCACCTGCGCGAAGCCGTCGCAAAAGGCTATCACAAGCTGTTGGCCTACAAGGATGAATACGAGGTCGCCCGCTTGCACCTGGAAAGCCGTGACAAGGCGCGAGAGGCCTTTGACGGCGACTTCCGCATGTCCTTCCACCTGGCGCCGCCGCTGCTGTCGAAACCCGGGCCCGACGGCCGCCCGGCCAAGAAGCAATATGGCGAGGGCATGGTGAAATGGTTCCGCCTGCTGGCCCGGATGAAGCGGCTGCGCGGTACGCCTTTCGACATTTTCGGCCGGACCGAGGAACGCCGGATGGAACGCGCGCTGATCCGCCAGTACGAGACCGACATGGCCGAATGGCTGAAACAGGCGACGCCCGAACGCATGGACGCGCTTGTGGCGCTGGCCGAACTGCCCTTGCAGATTCGCGGTTTCGGCCCGGTCAAGCACGGCAACGCCGCCAAGGCCGAAAAGCGCCGCGAGGAATTGCTGGCGGTGTTGCGCGACGGCGGGCGGGCAATGGCGAAGGCGGCGGAATGACGTCGTCTCGCCAATCCGCAACCGATCCGTTACAGTTCCGTGCAAGACTGAGGCGGCGCCCGTAGCGACGCGATCCGGAGGAGGACTTGCCAGATGCCTGATCGGCGTCAGGTCGCCCGTGACATTTCCTATTCCTATTCCGCCGCGACCCGCGGCGGCCGAACCATGATCCGCCTGATGGAGAATGCTACCGGCCGGCTTGGCCTGATCAAGCGCGCCGAGGGTTATGATTCCGAGGTCGCGCAGGGGCGCGACTTCTGGCAGGTGATGGTGGAACGCTATGGTCTGGGACTCGAGGTCATCGCGGGCAGCCTCGACGACATCCCGCGCGAAGGGCCGCTGGTGGTCATCGCCAACCACCCTTACGGGATTCTCGACGGTCTGATGATGGGCCACATCCTGTCCGTGGTGCGGGGCGATTTCCGCATCCTCGCCAACCACGTCTTTCGCAAGGCCGAGGAACTGGACAAGATCGTGCTGCCGATCAGCTTCGAGGAAAGCAAGGAAGCGGTGCAGCAGAATCTCGAGACGCGGAAAGAGGCGCTGCGCTACCTCGGGCAGGGCGGCTGCATCGGAATCTTTCCCGGCGGCACCGTCGCGACCGCCGCGCGGCCCTTTTCGCGGCCGCTGGACCCGGGCTGGCGCACTTTTACCGCCAAGATGATCGCGAAATCCGGCGCCACTGTCGTGCCGATCTATTTCGACGGCCATACCTCGCGCCTGTTCCAGCTGGCCAGCCATCTGCACATGACGCTGCGCATGGGCCTGCTGATCCAGGAGTTCCGCAAGCGCGTGGACACGCCGGTGCGCGTCGCCATCGGCCAGCCGATCCCCCGGTCCGAGATCGACTCGCGCGCCAAGGATCCAAGAAGCCTGATGGATTTCCTGCGCAAGGCGACGTATGACCTGTCGCCAATCCCGCTTCGATCCGAGGAATTCGGATTCGAGTTCGAGGCGAAACATCTCAGGCGTGAGGCCCGTCAATCGCACCGGCCTTACTGACGGCGGAGGCATGCATGGCGGTGGGCGTGTTCGATTCGGGGCTGGGCGGCCTCACGGTGCTGGACGCGCTGACGCGCCGGCTGCCGGACGTGCCCTTTGTCTATTTCGCCGACAGCAAGCACGCGCCCTACGGCGTACGCGATGCCGACGACATCTACAACCTGACCTGCGCCGCGGTCGAGCGGCTGTGGGCGGAAGGCTGTGACCTGGTCATCCTCGCCTGCAACACCGCCTCGGCGGCGGCGCTGCGCCGCATGCAGGAAAGCTGGGTGCCCAAGGACAAGCGCGTGCTGGGCGTCTTCGTTCCGCTGATCGAGGCGCTGACAGAACGCCGCTGGGGCGACAACTCTCCCCCGCGCGAGGTCGCGGTGAAGCATGTTGCGCTGTTCGCCACGCCGGCCACGGTGCGCAGCCGCGCTTTCCAGCGCGAGTTGGCCTTTCGCGCCATCGGCGTCGATGTCGAGGCGCAGGCCTGCGGCGGGCTGGTCGACGCGATCGAGGAAGGTGACATGATCCTCGCCGAGGCGCTGGTGCGCAGCCACGTGGATGCGCTGAAGCGAAAGATGCCGGAACCCGAGGCCGCGATCCTGGGCTGCACCCATTACCCGCTGATGCAGGACGCGTTCCAGGAGGCGCTCGGCCCCGGTGTCACCGTCTATTCGCAGGCCAACCTCGTGGCAGAGTCTCTGGCCGACTATCTCAAGCGGCATCCCGGCATGCTGGGCAAGGGCACCGAGGGCGGATTCCTCACCACTGGCAACCCGGTGAAGGTGTCGCAGAACGCCACGCAGTTCCTGCGCCGCAAGATCACCTTCAGCGCCGCCTGATCCGACTGTTTCAAAGGAAGGCACGACATGACCCATTCCATCGCCATCATCGGCGCGTCCGGCTATACCGGGGCCGAGTTGATCCGCATCATCGCCACCCATCCCAGCTTTGAAATCAAGGCGCTGGCCGCCAATTCCAAGGCCGGGCAGAGCATTGCGCAGGTCTTTCCGCACCTGCGCCACCTCGACCTGCCCAAGATGGTTACCTGGGAAGAGATCGACTTTTCCGGCATCGACCTGTGTTTCTGCGCCCTGCCGCACAAGACCAGCCAGGAGGTCATTGCCCAGCTGCCCAAGTCGCTGAAGATCGTGGATCTCTCCGCCGATTTCCGCCTGCGCGACCCGGCGGCCTATCAGAAGTGGTACGGCAATCCCCATGCCGCGCTAGAGATGCAGGCAGAGGCCGTCTATGGCCTGACCGAATTCTACCGCGACGTCATCCGCGGCGCGCGGCTGGTCGCCGGCACGGGATGCAACGCGGCAACCGGGCAATACATCCTGCGCCCGCTGATCTCTGCGGGCGTCATCGACCTAGACGAGATCATCCTCGACCTGCAATGCGGCGTGTCCGGCGCGGGTCGCTCGCTCAAGGAGAACCTGCTGCATGCCGAGTTGTCCGAGGGCACGAATGCCTATTCGGTCGGCGGCGTGCATCGGCACCTGGGCGAATTCGACCAGGAGTTCAGCGCGCTGGCTGGCCGCGAGGTAAAGATCCAGTTCACCCCGCATCTCGGCCCGTTCAACCGCGGCATCCTGGCCACGGCCTATGTCCGGGGAGAGGCCGACGCGGTGCTGTCGACGCTTCAGGCCGCCTACGCGGACGAACCCTTCATCCACGTCCTGCCCAAGGGCCAGACGCCCAGCACGCATGATGTGCGCGGCTCGAACTTCTGCCATATCGGCGTGGTGGCCGACCGCTTGCCGGGGCGGACGATCGTGGTGGCGGCGCTCGACAACCTGTTCAAGGGCTCGTCGGGGCAGGCGGTGCAGAACGCCAACCTGATGCTGGGCGAGGACGAGGCGGCGGGCTTGATGCTGGCGCCCTGCTTTCCCTGACCTGCGACATGGTGCGCCGGGGCTAAACAACGGTCCCGGCAACCCCTATATTTCGCGAAGATTGCGGGAGGAAACACATGGCGCTGAAATCGCTCAAGAAACAGCGGCGCATACAGGTCGTCGCACTCGCCACCGTGGCGCTGGTCGTCTCGACCGTGCTGATCGGCTACGCGATGCGCGACGGTATCAACTTCTTTCGCTCCCCCAGCCAGGTGGTGGCCGAGCCGCCAGCCGCCAACGAGACCTTCCGCATCGGTGGGCTGGTCGAGGAAGGCAGCCTGATCCGCGGGCAGGGCGAGCAGATCCGTTTCAACGTCACCGATGGCGGCGCGACCGTTCCGGTCGTCTATGGCGGCGTGCTGCCTGATCTGTTCGGAGAGAATCAGGGCATGGTGGGCACCGGGCGCTACGTGAACGGCGTGTTCGAGGCGTCCGAGATCCTCGCCAAGCATGACGAGACCTACATGCCCAAGGAAGTGGTCGACGCGCTCAAGGAACAGGGCGTCTACAAGGAACCGGGCAGCTGAGGCAGGGGCCCCGGCACAAGGCCGGGGCGCGCGTCACCGCGTGGCTCAGCGTCCGCGCCAGATCCACCCGCCGCCGTAGATCCGCGTGCCTTCGGGATCGTAGAATACGCAGGCCTGTCCCGGGCTGACGCCCTCTTCCGGCGTCAGCAGGTCAACCTCGGCCTCGGTCGCCGAGGTCGGTCGGATCACCGCCTCGCGGGGTGGGCGGGTCGAGCGGACCTTGACCGAAAGATTCCATTCCTTGCGGCTGGTGAACGGTTCGTCGCCCAGCCAGTTGATCTCGCGCACCGGGATGGTGCGGGTCGAGAGCATCTCCTTGGGCCCGACCACGACGCGCTTGGCATCCACGTCGAGCTTGACCACGTAAAGCGGTTCCGTCAGCCCGCCGATGCCCAGGCCGCGGCGCTGGCCGATCGTGTAGTGGATCACGCCGCGATGCGTGCCCAGCACACGGCCGTCCGCGTGCACGATCTCGCCCGGCTCGGCCGCGCCGGGGCGCAGTTTCTCGATCACCGCCGCGTAATTGCCGTCGGGGACGAAACAGATGTCCTGGCTGTCGGGCTTGTCCGCCACCGCCAGCCCGTATTTCGCCGCCAGGGCACGCGTCGCGTCCTTGGACGGCAGGTGGCCCAGCGGAAAGCGCAGGAAATCCAGCTGCTCGGGCGTGGTCGAGAACAGGAAATAGCTCTGGTCGCGATTCGAATCGGCGGCACTGTGCAATTCCGGCCCGGCCGCGCCCGTCTTGCGCTGGATGTAATGACCCGTCGCCATGCAATCGGCATTCAGGTCGCGCGCGGTTTCAAGCAGGTCCTTGAACTTGACCCGCTCGTTGCAGCGAATGCAGGGAACCGGGGTCGCGCCGCCCAGATAGCTGTCGGCGAATTCCTCGATGACCGATTCGCGAAAGATGTTCTCGTAATCGAGGACGTAATGGGGAAAGCCCATCTCTGCGGCAACACGCCGCGCATCATGGATGTCGATGCCCGCGCAACAGGCACCTTTCTTGGCCAGGGCTGCGCCGTGATCGTAGAGTTGCAGCGTGACGCCGACCACGTCATAGCCCTCGTCTTTCAGCATGGCAGCCACGACAGAACTGTCCACGCCGCCGGACATGGCGACGACGACCCGCGTTTCGGACGGCGGCTTGGGCAGGCCAAGCGAGTTCGGCTTTGGCGCATCGAGGGGCATGGGCAACTCCGTGGAATGGGCTGAAATATAGGAAAATCCCGCCTATCCACAAGGGCCGGTTTTATCGGCTGTTAAGTCCGTTCCGGTTTTATGCACCCGTCAAGACGACGAGGCATGCGATGTATCTCAAGAAAGTGGACGGTCCGAGGGCGGTGCAATTGCCCGACGGAACCTACCTGACGCGCGCTGATCTGCCGCCGGCCGACACCAGGCGCTGGGTCGCCTCGCGCAAGGCCGCGGTGGTGAAGGCGGTGCAGAACGGGCTGCTGACGGTGCCGCAGGCCATGGAACGCTATGCGCTCAGCGAAGAGGAAATGGGTGAATGGCTGCGCGCGGCCGAGACCTTTGGCGAGGATGCGTTGAAAGCGACGCGCATTCAGAAATATCGTCAACCATAGGTAGATCGCCGGAGGATTTATACGTATGGTAAGGGTGCGTTAACTATTATCCGTCAGGGTCCGAACAAGCCTGAAGGTTATTGGAGAAAGCCAAATGCGCATCCTGCTCGTGGAAGATGATCCCACCACGGCGAAAAGCATCGAACTGATGCTCAGCCACGCCAACCTGAACGTCTATTCGACGGATCTTGGCGAGGAGGGGATCGATCTGGCCAAGCTGTATGACTACGATCTGATCCTGCTGGACCTGAACCTGCCCGACGTCAACGGGTACGAGGTGCTGCGCCAGCTGCGGGTGTCCCGGATCGACACGCCGATCCTCATCCTTTCGGGCGAGGATGACACGCAGAACAAGATCAAGGGGTTCGGCTTCGGCGCCGACGACTACCTGACCAAGCCTTTCCACCGGGACGAGTTGATCGCGCGAATCCACGCCATCATCCGCCGGTCCAAGGGGCATTCGCAGTCGATCATCCGTACCGGCAAGGTGGCGGTGAACCTGGATGCCAAGACGGTCGAGGTCAGCGGCAAGGCCGTACACCTGACCGGCAAGGAATACCAGATGCTGGAGCTTCTCAGCCTGCGCAAGGGCACCACTCTGACCAAGGAGATGTTCCTCAACCATCTCTACGGCGGCATGGACGAGCCGGAGCTGAAGATCATCGACGTCTTCATCTGCAAGCTCCGCAAGAAACTGTCCGAGGCGACCGGCGACGAGAACTACATCGAGACGGTCTGGGGCCGCGGCTATGTCCTGCGCGATCCCGAGCCCGCGCTCGAGCAGGGCGGCGGCAAGATCGCAGCGAACGGCTGAGGCTGGACCTGCGCGGGGCTCCGCCCTATCACTCTGCGAAACCGAAACGCAGGGGCAGGACATGTCGGAAACGCCGGTCGACGACCTTTCCATCGAACAGGCGCGGGCCGAACTGGCCCGCCTTTCTGCCCTGATCGCACGCGCCAACCAGGCCTATCACGCCGAGGACGCGCCAGAGATCAGCGATGCAGAGTATGACCGGCTGAAGCACCGCAACGCCGAGATCGAGGTGCGCTTCCCGGATCTAAAGCGCGAAGACAGCCCGACAGAGCAGGTCGGTGCCGCGCCGGCCGAGGGTTTTGCCAAGGTCCGGCACGCGGTCCGGATGATGTCGCTCTCCAACGCCTTCGCGGCCGAGGATGTCGCCGATTTCGACCGTGGCATCCGCCGGTACCTGGGCCTGTCCGACGACGCAGTCCTGGCATACACGGCCGAACCCAAGATCGACGGTCTGTCGTTGTCGCTGCGCTACGAAGACGGGGTTCTGGTGCAGGCCGCCACCCGGGGCGACGGTGCCGAGGGTGAGAACGTCACCGCCAATGCCCGCACCATCGACGACATTCCCGAACGCCTCACCGGTGCGCCCGCGCTGCTCGAGGTGCGCGGCGAGGTCTACATGAGCCATGCCGATTTCGCAGCGCTCAACGAGAGACAGGCGGCGCGGGGCGGCAAGACCTTTGCAAATCCGCGCAACGCCGCAGCGGGCAGCCTGCGACAACTCGACCCCGCGATCACCGCCGCCCGGCCTCTGAGGTTCTTCGCCTACAGCTGGGGTGCGCTGTCGGAGCCGCTGGCCGAGACGCAGATTCAGGCGATCGCGCGCCTGTCCGCGCTGGGCTTCCAGACCAACCCGCTGACCGAGCGCTGTGACGGACTGGCCGACATGCTGGTGCATTACGCCGCGATCGAGGCGCAGCGCGCCACGCTGGGCTATGATATCGACGGTGTCGTCTACAAGGTCGACGACCTCGCCCTGCAACAGCGCCTCGGGTTCCGCTCGACCACCCCGCGCTGGGCCATCGCGCACAAGTTCCCCGCCGAACTTGCCTGGACCCGGCTCGAGGCAATCGACATCCAAGTGGGCCGCACCGGCGCGTTGTCTCCGGTCGCGCGGCTGACGCCCGTCACCGTGGGCGGCGTCGTGGTCAGCAACGCAACCCTGCACAACGAGGATTACATCGCCGGCCGCGACAGCACCGGCAACCCGATCCGCGACGGCAAGGACATCCGCGTGGGCGACTGGGTGCAGGTCTATCGCGCGGGCGACGTGATCCCCAAGATCGCCGACGTGGACCTGTCGCAGCGGCCCGCGGACGCGCAGCCCTTCACCTTTCCCGAAACCTGCCCTGAATGCGGCTCGGACGCGATCCGCGAGGCGGGCGATTCCGTGCGCCGCTGCACCGGCGGCATGATCTGCCCGGCGCAGGCGGTCGAAAAGATGAAACATTTCGTCAGCCGTGCCGCCTTCGATATCGAGGGGCTGGGGGCGAAACAGGTCGAACAGTTCCACCGCGACGGCTGGATCCGCGAACCGGCCGATATCTTCACCCTGCGCGACCGCTTCGGCTCTGGCCTACAACAGTTGAAGAACCGCGAGGGCTGGGGCGAGAAATCGGCGACCAATCTCTTCGCTGCCATCGACGAGTGCCGCCGCATCCCGCTGGGCCGGCTGATCTTTGCCCTGGGCATCCGCCATGTGGGTGAACAGGTCTCGACCCTGTTGGCGCGGCACTATGGCGGCTGGGAAGCCTTCGAGCAGGCGATGCGCGACGCCGCCCCAATGGAGGGGCCCGCCTGGGACGACCTGCTGTCGATCGACGGTGTTGGAACCGTGCTGGCGCAATCGCTGGTTTCGACCATGAACCAGGAGGCCGAGCGCGCCTCGATCGACCGGCTGGTGGCGCATCTGGACGTGCAACCGGCCGAACGCCCCCGGACCGAGGGCAGCCCGGTGGCGGGCAAGACCGTCGTCTTTACCGGGACGCTCGAACGCATGACCCGGGCCGAGGCCAAGGCGCGGGCCGAGGCGCTGGGCGCCAAGGTCGCGGGCTCGGTCTCGGCCAAGACCGACATCGTGGTGGCCGGGCCGGGCGCGGGCAGCAAGGAGAAGAAGGCGCGAGAGCTGGGCCTGACCGTTCTGGACGAGGATGGCTGGCTCAGCCTCATCGGCGGATGAGCGGACGGCCTGAACCGCTCTGGCCGCTGTTCGCGGACCTCAAGGGGCTGGACGGTGTCGGCCCCAAGACCGCCCATGTTCTGGTCCAGGCGGGAATCGAGGCGCCGCGCGACCTGCTGTTCACCCTGCCGCACGCGGTGATCGACCGCCGCTTGTGCGACACGGTGCAGGACGCGGACCTGCCTGGAACGCTGACTGTGCGCGCACGGATCGGACAGCACCGCCCGCCGCGCAAGAAAGGCGCGCCCTACCGGATCGAGGCCGACGACGCCCGCACCCGGTTCCAGATCGTCTTCTTCCACGGTCGCACCGACTATCTCACGCGGATGCTGCCCAGCGGGCAGGAGCGGATCCTGTCCGGCAAGGTCGAGTTGTTCGATGGCATCGCGCAGATGGTCCATCCCGATCACATCCTGCCGGTGGACGAGGCCGCGACCCTGCCGGAATTCGAGCCGGTCTATCCGCTGCATGCCGGGATCACGCAGAAACTCATGGCGCGGGCGGTGGCCGACATCCTGTCTGACCTGCCCGACCTGCCGGAATGGATCGATCCGGCGCTGCTGGCGCGCGAGGGCTGGCCGCATTGGGCCGAGGCGTTGCGCCGGGCGCACGAGCCCGAGGATGCCGCCGCGCTGGCGCCCGAGGATCCGTCGCGCCGCCGCCTCGCCTATGACGAGCTTTTCGCCCATCAACTGACACTCGCCCTCGCCCGGGTGCGGCGCCGCCGGTCGCGCGGCACGCCGACGGTGGGCCACGGGCGGCTGCGCGACAAGGTCCTGCGCGCGCTGCCCTACAAACCCACCGCCGCCCAGACCCGCGCCATCGCCGAGATCGCCGCAGACATGGGCCGCACCGAGCGGATGAACCGCCTGTTGCAGGGCGATGTCGGCGCGGGCAAGACGCTGGTCGCCTTCATGGCGCTGCTGGTCGCGGTCGAGGCGGGCGGGCAGGGCGTTATGATGGCGCCGACGGAAATCCTCGCCCGCCAGCACCTGGACGGATTGCAGCCGCTGGCCGAACAGGCGGGCGTCGTGCTGGAGATCCTCACCGGGCGCGACAAGGGGGCCGAGCGGCAGTCCAAGCTGGCTGCGCTGGCGCGGGGCGACATTCAGATCCTCGTCGGCACCCACGCGGTTTTCCAGGCAGACGTCGATTTCCACGATCTTCGGCTGGCCATCGTCGACGAACAGCACCGCTTCGGCGTTCGCCAGCGGTTGGAACTGGGCAAGAAGGGGCAGGGCGCGCATGTGCTGGTGATGACCGCCACGCCGATCCCGCGCAGCCTCGCACTTGCCCAATACGGCGACATGGACGTGTCGGTGCTGGATGAAAAGCCACCCGGCCGCAAGCCGGTCAAGACCGCGCTGGTCTCGACCGAGCGGATGGAGGAGGTGGTGGGCCACCTGCGCCGCGCCGTGGCCGAGGGGCGGCAGGCCTATTGGGTCTGCCCGCTGGTCGAGGAAAGCGAGGTCAGCGACATGGTCGCCGCCGAGGCGCGCTTTCGCCATCTGCGCGCGGCGCTGGGCGAGGATGTCGTGGGCCTGGTCCACGGTCAGATGCCCCATGCGGACAAGGACGCCGCGATGGCGCGCTTCGTCTCTGGGCTGACCTCGGTGCTGGTGGCGACAACGGTGATCGAGGTGGGGGTGAACGTGCCCAACGCCTCGATCATGGTGATCGAGCAGGCCGAGAGTTTCGGCCTCGCGCAACTGCACCAGCTGCGCGGCCGGGTCGGGCGAGGGGCCGCCGAATCCACCTGCCTGCTCATGTATCGGCCGCCGCTGGGCGAGTCGGGGATGAAGCGCCTGACCACCCTGCGCGAGACCGAGGACGGGTTCCGCATTTCCGAGGTGGACCTCGAAATGCGTGGCGCGGGTGACGTGATCGGCACGGCGCAATCGGGCCTGCCGAAGTTCCGCATCGCCGACCTGGAACGGCAGGCGGGGTTGATGGCCGTGGCGCAGAGTGACGCGCGACGGCTGCTGGCGGACGATCCGAAACTCGACACTCCGCGCGGGCAGGCGGCCCGCCTGCTGCTGTGGCTGATGCGGCAAAACGAGGCGATCCGGTTGATCGGTGTGGGATGATCCCGTGTGCAGCGGGAACACCGTCAGCCGGACCGCCCAAGTCGGGGGATTGCTGATTTGTTCTCAAATGTTCTCAAAAAGTTCTTTACATACGGTTAACGGTGTGAGAACAAAGGGTCAACAGACGAGAACATCGGAGAACGAAGATGATCCAGACCGTGACCGACGCCATGAGCCGCAACAAGGCGACCCTTTGGCAGGATGCGCTGGGCGTCATCAGCCTTTCGGTGATCCTGTTCGGTGCGCTGCACCTGCCCGCCCTGATCTGATTTCTGCCTGCGTGTTCCGCCCGGGCCCCGCATCCTGTCCCGATGCGACTGCCTGTCCCCCTTCGGCGCTGCCTGCCGAACCGGCCCGGCGATTCCAAGACGCGCATTCCTCCGCCGCCTCCCAAAAGGAGTGCGGCGGTTTTTTTACAGCCGGTAGGCCAGCCGCAGACCGCCCCAGTGGCGGCCCTGGACCCGGATCGGGGCAGACAGATCCTTCATCATCACGAAAGTGCCGCCGCCCATGTCGCGCCGGTAGACCTGCAACAGGAAGGGCCGTTCGTTGCGCCCGGCCTTGAGTCCAACACGGTCGTCGAAGATCCGGCGGTTCCGGCAGTTGGCGGCGTTCCACACGGGGTCGTTACCCTGCGGCTGGGAGAACTTGCGATTGTGCGTCGGCAAAAAGCCGTTGCGGTCAACCGCTGCGCAGAACACCACGCGTGGGTCGCGGTGCAGGACCGGCTCCTGGATCGGCGGCAGCAGCGCGTCGGTCAGGTCGGTGAAGGCGGTGCGCACCTGCTGCGGATCGCTGCCGGGGATCGGGCGATAGGTGGTGTCGAACAGCTGCGACGGCGTGATCCGCCCCCGCGCGATCGCATCCTCGAAGGCCAGCACGATCTGACCGGCCAGGTCCTGCACCAACGTGATCATCGGCGAGTCGGCGCCGTCGCCGCCCAGTTCCACCGTCTGCTGGAGGATTTCCTCGGACGTGTCGACCAGCGTCAGGCACCGGCGCGCCGCCTCGTCCACGCCGTGGGTCACTTCGGTGACGAAACGATCCATCCCCGACAGGACCGGGCGCAAGCCCTCTGCCGCGCCGCGCGCTTCGGCCGCGCTTTCGGAAAGGCCTTGGGCGTCCGCGCCCACCTTGCCGATCCGTGCCTGCAATTCGTTCAGTGCGGCGTCGGTACGCGTCGCGTTGGACAGGATTCCGTCGGCGATGCGCGCGTTGCGCGCGGCGCCCGCCTGCAAGCCGTTAAGCCAGTCCGACAGGTGCGACACCGTGCCGGAGACGGATTCGGCGGCGCGCGCGGTCTTTTGACTTAACTCGTTCACCGCGTCGGCGACGATGGAAAACCCCTTGCCCGCTTGACCGGCGCGCGCTGCCTCGATCTTGGCGTTCACGGCGAGGATCGAGACCTGGCTGGCGATGTCGGAAATCTGGATGTTGGAATTGCGGATGGCCATGACCATCTGCTGCACCGTCTCGCCCTGGGCATGGACGCCGTTGACCCATTCGGCCAGCCCGCGCGAGGCGTGCCCGCTTTCGGCCAGGACCGCGCTCGAGTCGCGCATCCGGTCCACGGCCTCGGCCGACTGCGTCGCCATGCGCGCCACGGCCTGCTGCATGTGATCCACCGCCGAGTCGAGCCGGGCGCGATGCCGCGCGACATCGCCGAGCGCCGCGGACTGGTCATGGCACTGGCGGTCAAGATCGGTGAGAAAGGCGCTGACCTCGACCACCTCGCGGCCGAGGCCTGAGGCGTTCCGCGTCAGCGCCGTCAGGGTTCCAGAGTGATCCGGGACGGGAAATTCAGGTTCGGGGCGCATCGCTGCTCCTGTCGCTTGCGGGTCAGCGATACAGTGCAAGCGGCGAAGAAACGGTTAAGCGGATTGTGCCTCGGCAGCCTTTTCGGCGGCTTCGCAGGCCGCTTCGATCGACAGCAGGATCGAGGCGTGGCGGTTCTTGAAATCCGCCGCGGGGCGCAGCACCTCGAACCCGTCGAAGGGCGCGGCCGGGGTCGGTCCGCCCTCCCTGAGCATGGCGCGCAACCCGTCTCGGGCGGCGCAGAGCTCGACCGGCGTACGGCCGATCGCGGCCCCACCGACGATGGCGGCGGCAGCCTGGCCCAACGCGCAGGCCTTCACGTCCTGGCCGAATTCGGCGACGCGGCCATCCTGCATGGCGAGGTCCACGGTGACGGTCGAGCCGCAGAGCGGAGAGCGCTTGCGCACCGTCACCTGCGGCGCGTCCAGCCGGCCGAGATGGGGGATGTCCGCGGCCAGTTCGAGGATGCGCCCGGAATAGAGCTTGATCAGATCCGTTTCGCCCGACATGGCTTTTCCTTTCCGATTGCGACCCATAGATAGGGTCTGATCCGCGCGCATCAAACAGGTTTTTTCCCATGTCCTTCGATCCTGCGACCTTGGTCTATGACGAGCGCGGCCTCATCCCCTGCATCGCGCAGGCGGAGGGGACGGGCGAGGTGCTGATGATGGCCTGGATGAACGCCGATGCCGTGGCGCGCACGCTGGAGACCGGGTGCGTCACCTATTGGTCGCGCTCGCGGCAGGCTTTCTGGGTCAAGGGCGAGACATCGGGCCATACGCAGACGCTGGTGGACCTGCGAGTCGATTGCGACCGTGACTGCCTGCTGGCCGTGGTGAAGCAGGAGGGGCCAGCCTGTCATACAAACCGGCGGTCGTGTTTCTATACTTCTGTGGTCGGTGAAGAGACCGAGCTGATGGCGCCCATGGAGGGTTGAGGACCGGGGCTCTGCCCCGGACCCCGGAGTTTATCCGGCAAGATGAAGGGGCTGGACGGTTCAGAGCCCAACGAGACGGCGGATGTCGGCTGGGGTCGCGCCCTCGGCCCGGTAGGTGGCGATGGCGCGGGCGTCGTCGCGTTTCGCGAGGCGTTTGCCCGCGTCGTCGCGGATCAGGCGGTGGTGGTGGTAGACCGGCCTGGGCAGGCCCAGCAGCGATTGCAGCAGGACATGGATCTTCGTCGCCTCGAACAGGTCCCGGCCGCGGATCACGTGGGTCACGTCCTGCGCGGCGTCGTCGACCACCACGGCGAGGTGATAGGCGGCGCCGAAATCCCTGCGTGCCAGAACCACGTCGCCGATGGTGTCGATCATCTCCTGTGACGTGAACTCGACCAAGCCGGACTCTTCCCTTTGGCCGCTGCCGGTTTCGGTGAAGCTTGCGACATGATGCCAGCCGCCATCGCGGGTCTCTATACGATGGGTGAAGGCGGGGGCGAGGCGGGTGGCGTTGTCCATGTCGAGGCGCAGCGTGACACCCTGCGGGCGGGGGTGGTCCTCGGGAAAGGTCTGTTCCATCGACCAGCGGGCGCGGCAGGTGCCGGGATAGACGAGGCCGTCGGGGCCCTCGACGGGGATGCCTTCCTGCGGGGCTGACAGCGCCTCGCGGATGTCGCGGCGGGTGCAGGTGCAGGGATAGAGCAGGCCCATTTCCCAGAGCCGGTCGAGCGCGGCCTCGTACTCGGCCATGTGTTCGGATTCGCGGCGGCAGGGTTCGGGCCACCAGAGACCCAGCCAGCGCAGGTCGTCTTTCAGTTGCGCCTCCCATTCCGGGCGCGCGCGGGTCTGATCGAGGTCGTCGATCCGCAGAAGGAAGGTGCCGCCTGCCTGCATCGCCCGGTCATGCGCGAGGATCGCCGAATAGGCGTGGCCCAGGTGCAGCGGGCCGGTGGGCGAGGGGGCGAAGCGGGTGATCATCCGGCCCCGGCGCGGGTCATTCCGCCGCCGCGCCTTGGGCCGGGCCCTCGCCCTGGGCCGCCAGCCAGTCGGTCCAGGCGGCCTTGGCGCGGTCGGTGTAGCCCTTGTAGCGCTCCTTGCGGCCCCGCCGGCCGCCACGCACGTCGTCGAGCGGGCGGAACAGGCCGAAATTGACGTTCATCGGCTGGAAGGTCTTTGCCTCTGCCCCGCCGGTGATGTGGTGGACAAGCGCGCCGTGGGCGCTGTCCTGCGGCACCTCGGGCAGGGTCTGACCGGCGATCTCGGCGGCGGCCATGCGGCCGGCCAGCAGGCCCATCGCGGCGGATTCGACATAGCCCTCGACCCCCGTCACCTGGCCGGCGAACCGGATGTTGGGCCGGGCGCGCAGGCGCATCTGCGCATCCAGCAGCGTGGGCGAGTTGAGGAACGTGTTGCGGTGGATGCCGCCGAGCCGCGCGAAACTGGCGTCCTGGAGGCCGGGGATCAGGCGGAACACCTCTTTTTGCGCGCCGTATTTCATCTTGGTCTGGAAGCCCACGATGTTGAACAGCGTGCCCAGCGCGTTGTCGCGGCGCAACTGAACCACGGCATAGGGTTTCTGCTCGGGCGTGTGGGCGTTGGTCAGGCCGATGGGCTTCATCGGGCCGTGGCGCAGCGTCTCGCGGCCGCGCTCGGCCATGACCTCGATCGGCAGGCAACCGTCGAAATAGCCCGCGGTTTCGCCCTCGTGGAACTCGGTCTTGTCGGCGGCCAGCAGCGCGTCGATGAATGCCTCGTAGTCCGCCCTGGTCATCGGGCAGTTGATATAGGCCTTCTGCTCGTCCTCGGTCTCGCCCTTGTCGTAGCGGGACTGCATCCAGGCCGTTCCCATGTCGATGCTGTCGGCATGGACGATGGGTGCGATGGCGTCGAAGAACGCCAGCCGGTCGGCACCGGTCACCGTCGCGATCGCCTCTCCCAGCGCGGGCGAGGTCAGCGGGCCGGTGGCGAAGATCCATTGCCCCTGATCGGGCAGGTCGGTGACTTCCTCTTGGCTGACGGTGACGTTCGGATGGGCATGCAGCGTGTCTGTGACGGCCTGCGAGAACGCCTCGCGGTCGACGGCCAGCGCGCCGCCGGCGGGCAGGCGGTGGGCGTGGGCGGTGCGCATGATGAGGCTGTCCGCCGCCAGCATTTCCCAGTGCAGCAGGCCCACGGCGTTCTGTTTGTGGTCGTCCGAGCGAAAAGAGTTCGAGCACACCATTTCGCCCAGCTTTTCGGTCTGGTGGGCGAAGGTGCCGACCTTGGGGCGCATCTCGTGGATCACGACCCGGATGCCGCGGTTCGCCGCCTGCCAGGCGGCCTCGGACCCAGCCATGCCGCCGCCAACGATGTGGAGTTCCTGTGTCATGGCGCGGATGTAGAGGATGAGGCGCAGTCTGCCAAGGGGGCGGGCAGGGGGCGTCGCTACACGCCAACCGGAAAGCGGGCCTTTGGTTTTGCCACGCGCGCCACCCGC
The DNA here is from genome assembly GCF_018224955.1 of Thetidibacter halocola. Classification (GTDB taxonomy): domain Bacteria; phylum Pseudomonadota; class Alphaproteobacteria; order Rhodobacterales; family Rhodobacteraceae; genus Thetidibacter; species Thetidibacter halocola. Next base: position 530,736 of record NZ_JAGTUU010000001.1, on the reverse strand, counting down.
GGGTCATTGGAAGTGACGCTGCGACGGTTTACACAAGGGAGCGAACAGCGAACAGGGGAGACGGAACCGATGAAAAGAACCTTTGTCTTGACCGCAGCGATGGTCTTTTGCGGTTTTTCGGCCTGGGCCGAAAGCCATGCGGCGGACGCCAAGACCGCCGAAACGGCCGAAGCCGTCACGATGGAACAGGAGGTGGACCTCGAGGCGGCCGAGAAGATCTTCCGCAAATCGTGCCGGGCCTGCCACGGCAACAAGGCGCAAGGCGCGTCGAGCTATCCCAGCCTCTCGGACAAGGAGCCGGCCTATATCGTGGAGAAGCTCGAACGCTATCGGGCGGGCGAAAAGTTCGGGCCGAATTCGGTGCTGATGATCCAGCACGCCAAGAAACTGTCCGATTCGGACATCGTGAGCCTCTCGGTCTACGTCACCACGGCATTCGACTGACGACGACCGGATCCGAAGTGGCGCGAAAGCGCTCAGTGGCGCCCATGAGATAAGCGTTGACGGTTCGGGGGCCCAAGAACTACCGTGTTACGGTAGTCTCTGGGCATTTTGAACTTGACGCAGGACCCACATTGACAGTGGCAACCGGCGCATTCGGAAGCGGCTAGAGGACTGCTTTTTGGGAGGAAAAGATGAAACGCGTGAACTTTCTATCCGCTCTGCCTGTCGTTGCGTCCCTGCTTGCCGGGACCGCGATGGTCACTTCGCCGGCGCTCGCACAGAATGGCATGAACACCACCATGCTGCAGTCCGAGGTCGTCCTCGACGGTCTCGACAACCCCTGGGACATGGCCTTCCTCGATGACGGCACGATGCTGTTCACCGAGAAATGCAAGGGCCTGTCGGTGCGCATGCCCGACGGCACCGTGAACGCGCTTTATGGCGTCGGCGCGACCGAGGGCTATGCATCGAACGGAGCAGACCTGTTCTGCGAAGGCCAGGCCGGCATGATGGGCGTCGCCTTCGATCCGGATTTCGCGAACAACCGCCGGATCTACGTCTATTCGACGTCGAACATGTCGACCCCGCACACGAACCGCCTGATGCGGTTCACCGTGAACGAGGATTTCACCGCGGTTGCCGACCGGACCGACATCGTCGATGACGTGCCCTACAAGATGGCAGCGTCGAACCACCCGTTCGGCGGTCCGGGTGCCCACAATGGCGGCCGCGTCCGCTTTGGCCCCGATGGCGCGCTGTGGCTGACGACCGGCGACACCCATAACGGAATGGTGCCGCAAAGCCCGACGATGATGGGCTCCAAGGTTCTGCGACTGGACACGGATGGCAACGCGCATCCCGACAACGCGCCGCCCGAAGGTTTCGACAAGCGGACCTACACCTACGGCCACCGCAACGTGCAGGGCATCGCCTTCCACCCTGAAACCGGACAGGCGATCACCGCCGAGCACGGGCCGTGGCATTCGGACGAGATCACGATCCTGCGCAACGGCGGCAATGCCGGCTGGGATCCGCGGCCGAACATGGCAGGCCGTGGCGATTGCCCGGACAACTACTGTGGCTACAGCCCGAACCAGGAAGAGGGCATGAACCGCTACGAGCGCGCGGCCTTCATGCCGATGACCGACTTCGACACCTATCCCGACGCCATGCCGCCGATCTGGAACAACAACGGCTGGTCGCAGGGCACGTCTTCGGCTGCGTTCCTGAGTGGTGAGGCCTGGGGGGACTGGGACGGTGCGATGGTCGTCGGCATCATGGGGATCGGCTTTGGCGGCACCCCGATCGGTCAGCGGATCGACGTGATCCACTTCAACGATGACAACACCGACGTCGAGGACGTGACCGAGATGACCCTGCCGATGGAACCCGGACGGTTCCGGTCGGTCGTCATGGGACCGGATGGCGGTCTTTACACGGCTATCGACGAGGGCACGATCTACAAGCTGACCCCCGGCAACTGAGCCACCTTGTGCCGCGCGACCCTGTCGCGCGGTCTACTTCCCAAAGACCAGCGCCTCGGAAAGTTCGAAGCGCTGGTCATCCACCCGAACGTGGTAGATCCCGTCAGACAGGTGCCACTCCGTGTCGGTGCCCACGCCCGACATGGTCGCATTGCCCCGCAGGAACGCCCTGTCCGAGAAGATGAGCGTTCGGGAAAAGCCGTTTGCGAATGTCACGACGACCGCCGCCGACCCATCGGCGCGGGCAACCGCCGCGCGGCATGTTCCAAGCGACTGGCCAACCTCTTGTGCACAGCCGACCTCGCCCGTCGCGTCGAAGGCGCGCGCCTTGGCGCGCTGGGTCGCCGTCATGGCGTCCGAGGCAGCGATTGCTGGCGCAACGAGGGCCAAGATCACGAGTGTCGCCAGCACGTCTGTACGCATTGCGGTCCTCCTCGTCCCACCCCGTCAGCATGGCGGCTTTTCCTTGGCAGGGCAACGTCTCGCCACCCGGGACAGCCATGGTGCGCTTGGCGATCATCAGGCAGACCATGTTTCCACAGATCCGCCGCCATCCGGCCTGTCCGGTGCCCTGCGACCTCTGACGCCCCCAATGCCGGCAACGAGGTGGACTCCTGTGTCACGGCGCTGATGCAGAGGACGCGGCGTTGTCCGCCGAAAGTAAGCCGCGATTGGCGGGACAGAGCTGTCTCCGGCTATTCGAGTCCAAGCCAGACCTTGTTCAGACTGGCAGCATCTCCCGCGACAGGCGGCGTGCTGATGCTAGACAAGCAAGACGCCGACAAGCATTTCCTGCGCTTGCGAGTTCACCGTTTGGGCGAGTTGACGCGCGCGTCCCATGATCCGTCGAACTACCGGATACATCGGGACTTGGGCAACCGGAATGCCAAGTGTCATAGGAGATAGCGTTGTGATCGCACCGATATTGACCAGTTTGACAAGATGACTTTGATGAATGCGGCGCGTGCCGCCAATGACCGTTTCCAGGCGACACGGTACAACACTCGATCCCGCCGGGCCACTGACCGTAAGCGGCACAGCGGCTGCATCATAGCGGAATCGAAAATCGGTGATGTCACCGGAGAAGAACTTTTGCCGTAGCGGATAGTGTAGTTGCATGGACGTCTGGTGAGTACTGTAAAGTTGCAACGGACCGGCGCCAGAAGTAGCGCCACGCGGGGCCAGACCTCGACCATGTTGAGATCCGCTTCCACCGGCGACATAAGTCAACAATGCGGTGTCACCATCACCACGACTGGTGTTTACGACTGCGAAATACCCAGTATTGAAAGACATTGAAGTGTTCCTTTTGATAGAAACATCGTCATTTCTTGTGGCTACAGGTCAATGACCACCTCGTAAAGTATGGCTTTGCCTACCGGTGGGTCGCATTTCGCCAAGTGGCTTGGTCAGCAAGGGACACTTTGGCTGCAAGTCCGACAAGCGTTGATGTCCCTGCACGGCGTAGCGAATTGACCGCCGGGAAAAGCCATGCGGCAGCGCGTGATGTCGTGACAAATGTCCGCACGGGGCCGTTTGCCGCTTTCGGGCTCTCATTGCCAGAAAGTGCGATCCCTCGCCAGGCGAACGGTCAAATCGATCCCGCCGCCGTCTGTTCAACGGTTACGACCAGTCCGGCTTGCGCTTTTCCAGGAAGGCGCTGATGCCCTCCTCGGTGTCGCGCCACAGCATGTTCTCGACCATGACCTGTGCGGTGTGATCGTAGGCCGCCTCGAGATCCAGTTCCAGCTGGTCGTAGAAGGCGCGCTTGCCGATCTTGACCGCCGCCGACAGCTTTTGCGCCACCGTCTCGGCCAGCGACTGCGTCTCGGTCTCCAGCCGTTCCGCCGGCACGACCCGGTTCACCAGCCCCAGCGCCTGCGCCTCGTCGGCGTCGATGAAGGTGCCGGTGGTCAGCATCTCGAAGGCGCGCTTGCGCGGGATGTTGCGGCTGAGCGCCACCATCGGGGTCGAGCAGAACAGCCCGATATTCACCCCGTTCACGCCGAAACGCGTGCCTTGTGCCGCCACTGCCATGTCGCAGGAGGCGACCAACTGGCAGCCCGCCGCCGTCGCGATGCCGTGGACCTGCGCGATGATCGGCTGCGGCAGGCGGGTCAGGCCCGTCATCGCCCGGGCGCAGCGCGAGAACAGGTCGGCGAAATAGGCGCGGCCCTTGTCCTCGGCCTGGCGTCCCGCCTGCATCTGTTTCAGGTCGTGCCCGGCGCAGAACGCCTTGCCCGCGCCCGACAGCACGACGACCCGCGTCTCGCGATCCTCGGACAGCGCGTCTATCTGCGCCTGCAGCGCGGCCAGCATCTCGTCCGAGAGCGCGTTTAGGCGCTCGGGCGCGTTCATGTGCAGGAATGCGATCCCCTCGCGGTCGTGGCGTAACAACAGTTCCATCTTGTTCCCCCCTTCGGCTTGCGCGAACCATAGCGGCGCAATGCGACGGAGGAAAGAATGAGCATCGTGATCGGCGCGGAGGAGATGGCGCACTACCTCGACGAGGTGTTTCCGCAGGTGCGGGGCATGTTCCGGATCGACGAGATCTCCGAGACCCGCGTGGTCATGCGGCTGGTCGCGGACGAGCGCCACCTGCGGCCGGGCGGCACCGTGTCGGGTCCTGCCATGTTCAGTCTGGCGGACGTGGCGGCCTACGTGGCGACGATGAGCCGGATCGGCAAGCAGGCGCTGGCGGTGACGACGCATTGCTCGATCGACTTCATGCGCAAGCCGGTCTCGGGCGTCGACCTGCTGGCAGAGGCGCGTATCCTCAAGCTGGGGCGCAGCCTGAGCGTGACGGATGTGCTGCTGTATTCCGATGGAACGAGCGCGCCGGTCGCCCATGCCAGCCTGACCTATTCCATCCCGCCCGCGCGCTGAGCGGCGTGGGCCCGACGTCTTCCCGTCAAGGCGAAAGGGCGGGCCGCGTTTGGAACCGCGCCGGACTTATCGAAACCGCGGCGGGCGTTTCTGCATCCGCGCCATGACGGCCTCGACCTGGTTGGGGCGGCCGATCACCTCGGCCTGCAACTCGGCCTCCAGCCGCAGGGCCGCGGTGCGAGAGGCGAGCCAGGCGTCGTTCATCAGGCGCTTGTCGCGGCGGATCGCATCGGGGTTGCGCCCGGCGATGTCCTGCGCCAGCGCGCGGGCCTCGGCCAGCGGATCGACGGCGAGGCGCGTGACCAGGCCGATATGCGCGGCCTCGTCCGCCGCGACCTTGCGGCCGGTGAACAGCAACTCCTTGGCGATGTCGGCGCGGACCAGCCGGGGCAGGGTGGTGGCGATCCCCATGTCGGGGATCAGGCCCCATGTGATCTCCATCACTGACAGCCGTGCATCCGCTGCGGCCAGCCGGATATCGGCCCCCAGCGCCAGTTGCAGACCCGCGCCAAAAACCGCACCCGACAGCGCCGCGATCACCGGCACGTCGATCTCCTGCCAGACGGTGCAGGGCTTCTGGAACGGGTTGGCCGTCTCGCCCTCGGGCACCTCGTGCAGCCTCGCGATCAGGGCGGCGGGGTCTGGATTGGCGGTGAACACCGCCGTGTCGATCCCCGAGCAGAAGTCCGGCCCCTCGGCGCGCAGGATCACGGCGCGGATGGCGCGATCGGCGGCGATCGTGCGCCCGGCCTCGGAGAGGGCGTCGAACATCGCCAACGACAGCGCGTTGCGCTTGTCGGGGCGGTTCAGCACGATCTCGGCCACGGGGCCGTTTCGCTGGATCAGGACAGTATCGGTCATGTCTCTTCCCCTGTCTGGACGGGGTCAGACTAGACGCGGGCGGGCGGCGATGCAGCCGTTCCGTTGCGTGACGCGCTCAGGGCATCAGGCGGCGGACATAGCCGGGCAGGGCGAAGGCAGCCAGGTGCACCTCGGGCGTGTAATAGCCGGGTTCCAGGCCGGAGGCGGCGAAGCGCGCCGCAAGCTCTGCCAGCGGCAGCGTCCGCGCGTCGCCATCCGTGCCCCAGCCGAAGGCCATCGGCCCGCCCGCATAGGTGGGGACCGTCGCGAGGTAACAGGTGGCATCCGCGAACAGCGGCTTGAAGGCGCGCATCGTGTTGGTCAACTCCGCGCCCTGCATGAAGGGCACGCCATTCTGCGTCACCAGGATGCCGCCCGGACTCAGGGCGCGTTTCGCATGGCCATAGAACGTGTCGCTGAACAGCACCTCGCCCGGTCCGGCCGGATCGGTCGAATCGACGATGATGACGTCGAACCCGCCCGCCGTGTCGCGCATGAACCCGGCGCCATCCGCGATGACCAGCTCCAGCCGCGGGTCGTCGAAGGCGCCCTTGCTGAGCATCGGCAGGTATCGTTTCGAGAAGTCCACCACCGCCGCGTCGATCTCGACCATCGTGACCTTTTCGACGCGACGGTGTTTCAGCACCTCGCGCGCCATGCCGCCATCGCCGCCGCCCACGATGCAGACCTGCCGGGCGGCGCCATGGGCAAGGATCGGCACATGGGTCATCATCTCGTGATAGATGAAATTGTCGCCCTCGGTAGTCTGTACCACGTCGTCCAGCGTCAGCACCCGGCCGAACCGCGGGTTGGAAAAGACCCGCAGGCGCTGGTGGTCGGTCGCGCTGTCATACAGCATCTCGTCGGCGCGCAGCGCTTGCGCCCAGCCGTCATGCAGCGGTTCGCGGATCCAGTCGGCCATGTCGGGCCCCTCCGTGCAAAAGGGTGCTGGCCTGCGCCCGCGCCCCGGTCGTGTGCGCAGGCGTCAGGCGGCGATGCCCGCCTCTGACACCACACCCTCGCCGCGCCTGAGTTCCTTGACGCGCACATCCTTGGTCCCAAAGGCGCAGGCCAGCACGTCGACCGCCATCCACGGGCGCGCGTCGCCGCACATGAACACGTCGAAGGCGCCATAGCCGATCTCGGGCCAGGTGTGGACCGAGATATGGCTTTCGGCCAGCACGGCCACGCCGCTTATGCCCTGGGGGCTGAACTTGTGCGTGTGGATATGCAGCAGCGTCGCTCCGCAGGCGTCGACGCAGTCACGAAAGGCCTGCTGGATGCGCGGCTCGTCATCCAGCCCATGACCGCCCACCACCTCGATGATCAGATGGGTCCCGGCAAAGACCGTGCCGTCGCGGCGGATGAAATGGTCGTCGCGGGTCGCGTCGAACAGGTCGCGCGGTGACGCTGCGGGGGGCTCGACGGTCGGGGCGGGGCCCGGGGTGGTGTCTTCCTCCTGGGCGCCTGTTTCCAGACCGTACCCCAGTTGGAAGAGGGTGGCGTCGGTCATAACACGTCCTCCTTCAATCCAGCAGTGCGTTCCAGTCGGTCCCTTAGCGCCCCCCGAGGTCGGTGCCGGGTTGGGATCGGTTCCGAAAGTCAGATCGACGTAAGGGGCGCTCGCGACTCGATCAAGGATTTTCCCGGCGTTCCGGCGGATTTCACGCAGCGCGCGAAAAATGAAAAAGCGGGCGCGGGGCCATGCCGCCGCGCCCGCGAGTGTCCGGCGGGGCAGGGATCACCCGCGCCAGAACGGTTTGACCGCTTCGAGTCCGGCCTCGGCGCGGCTCAACCCGACATCGTGCAGCAGGTGATCGTCGAGCTGGGCCAGGGCCTTGCGGGTTCGGTTGCGTTGCGACCATTGCGCCAGCACGACGGCCACGCGCAGCGCGATCTCGGCGGTCACGGGCAGCGGGGCGGCCCGGTCCAGAAAGGCGAGTGCGGGGTGGAGCATCGTCTGTGCCATGAGCATATCCTCGTGAATTGTATCGACACAATTGGCTTGATTGCCGTATTTGTATTGATACATTGCCTCCAAGCGACCGTCGAACGAAAGATTGTCATGGATACAATTTCGGATCTTTATGAGTCGCGGGCCGATCTGCCCAAGTATCGCGCCGTGGCTCAGGCGGTGGAGACCGCCGTGCGGCAGGGCCGGATGACGCCGGGCGATCGCCTGCCGCCGGTGCGCGACCTCGCCTGGCGGCTGGGCATTACGCCGGGCACGGTGGCCCGGGCCTACACGATCCTCACCGACCAGGGGCTGGCCGTGGCCGAGGTGGGGCGGGGCACCTTCATCGCTGATCCGGCGATCAAACCTCGCGCGCTGCTGCCCGATCCGCCCTGGTCTGTCGAGGCCACCGAAACGGAGATGCGCATCAGCCTTGCGGCCCCCAAGCTGCCCGATTGCGGTCAGGTGCAACTTGTGCGCGATGCCTTCGCCCGGCTGGCCGAGCACCCGGCGCAACGCCTGCTGAACTATCCCAGCCGCAGCGCCTTTCGCCCCGCGCGCGAGGCGGCGCTGACCTGGTTGTCGGACACGCCAATGGGCGCGGTCGAGCAGGAAGACCTCATCCTCAGCCATGGCGGTCAGAACGGCATCGGCCTTGTGATGCAGGCGGTGCTGCGGGGGCCGCGGCCGGTGGTTCTGGTCGAGGACCTGTCCTATCCGGGGTTTCGCCGCGCCGCCGACCTGCTGCGCGCCGTGGTCGTGCCGGTGCCGATGGACGAACACGGCCTGATCCCCGAGGCGCTCGACGCGATTGCCGCGCGGCATGATGCGCAGCTGCTCTGCACCTCGCCCGAGGTGCACAACCCGACCTCGATCGTCACCCCGGCCTATCGGCGCGAGGCGATCGCCGAGGTGGCACGGCGGCGCGGCTTTCACGTGCTGGAGGATGATTGCTACCGGATCGGCGCAAGGGTGGGCATCGGTTATCGCGCGTTGTTGCCCGAACAGGGCTGGCTGGTCGCGTCCTTTTCAAAGGCGATCACGCCGGCTCTGCGCATCGGCTTTGTCGTGGCGCCGCAGGGCGCGCGGGCCGACCTGCGCAGGGTGGCAGAACACGGCTTCTTCGGGCTGGCGCAGCCGCTGGCCGACCTTGCAGCCGACGTCCTGAGCCGCCCCGACCTGCCGCGGGTGCTGGCGGCAGTGCGCGAGGAATACACCCGTTACGTGCGCGTCGCGGTGAACCAGCTGGGCGGCCATGACCTGCGCTGGCGCGAGGACGTGCCGTTCCTCTGGCTGACCCTTCCGGCCGGCTGGCGCGCGGCGCAGTTTGTCCGCGCCGCCGAGGCCGCCGGGGTTCAGCTGCGCGCCGCCGACGATTTCGCGCCCCGCGACGGCAACGCGCCGCACGCGGTGCGCATCGCGGTCAATGCCCAGGTTCCGCTGGCCGCCTTCGAGGACGCGGTGGGGCGTATCCGGGCGCTGCTGGAGAATCCGCCCGAGGGGATCGCTGTCTGATGTGGGGTATAATAATACCTTAATTTCAAGATATTGTTTTTGAATGGTTATTTCGAAAGCATGCCGCTTGACGGCAAAATCCGCTCGGCTATAACGCGGCAATCGGATTCCGGGCCGTCCGCATTTGCGTGCGGCCCGCTTCAATCGAACGGGATACACGATGAAAACCTTCTCTGCGACTCCGGCAGACATCGACAAGAAGTGGATCGTGATCGACGCCGAGGGCGTCGTTCTGGGTCGCCTCGCCTCGATCGTTGCCATGCGGCTGCGCGGCAAGCACAAGCCGTCCTTCACCCCCCATATGGACATGGGTGACAACGTCATCATCATCAATGCCGACAAGGTCCAGCTGACCGGCAAGAAGCGCGAAGAGCACTTCTACTGGCACACCGGACATCCCGGCGGGATCAAGTCGCGCACCAAGGCGCAGATCCTCGAGGGGACGCACCCGGAACGCGTGGTGTTCCAGGCCGTCAAGCGCATGCTGCCGGGCAACCGCCTGAGCCGCAGCCAGCTGACCAACCTGCGCATCTATGCAGGCGCGGCGCACCCGCACGAGGCGCAGTCGCCCGAAGTGCTGGACGTCAAGTCGATGAACAAGAAGAACACGCGGGTTTAATCATGGCAGATCAGATCAACTCCCTCGAAGAGCTGGGTGCCGCCGCTGGCGTCACCGCCGCTCCCGCCGTCGTGGAAGCCCCGCGCGAGCCCGTTCGTGACGCGCTGGGCCGGTCCTATGCCACCGGCAAGCGGAAGGACGCGGTCGCCCGCGTCTGGATCAAGCCGGGCTCCGGCAAGGTCAACGTCAACGGCAAGGACATCAACGCCTATTTCGCGCGTCCGGTGCTCCAGATGATCCTGCGCCAGCCCTTCACGGTGGCCGGTGTCGAAGGCCAGTTCGACGTGATGGCGACCGTCAAGGGCGGTGGCCTGTCGGGACAGGCCGGCGCGGTCAAGCACGGCATCTCGAAGGCGCTTCAGCTGTATGACCCGTCGCTGCGGTCTGCGCTGAAGGCGGCGGGCTTCCTGACCCGCGACTCGCGCGTCGTGGAACGCAAGAAGTTCGGCAAGGCCAAGGCCCGCAAGAGCTTCCAGTTCTCCAAGCGCTGATCCGACGTTTCGCGATCTTCAGGGGGCCGTCCTTCGGGGCGGCCCTTTTTCGTTTCGCCGCGCCCTAGAGACCGGTCCGCGCCGCCGGGGCCGGACTCCTGCGGGGCGATGGGCGGCTTCTTTTCCGGCGGCAGGGTCGCGCATGGGTGTGCCATGGGCAGGGCCTGCATCTGCCTATTTTCAGTGTCTCGCTCTTGCCATGCCATCGGTCGGCGATTTCTTGCTTGGTCAATCGCGCCAGATGCCTGCCCGGCAGGGCGTTCAAGATTTAATATATAATAAAAACAATTGTTTGAATTTCGCGCATCCGATCAAACCGACGAATGGCCCTCGAAGGCGCCCTGTCTCTGGCAATCCCATATGCGGTTCCTATTTGTAACAGAATTGTGACACGCGCCGTGCCAAGCGCACCGGTGCAACTGAAAGGGCCAGCTCTCGATGACCGATTACTCGGACCTGATGGATCTTGGACTGCGCTTCGGCGTGAACTGCACGGCGATGGCGATCCTGGTATTCGGCCTGTATTACAATCGGCACGGGGACAGGATCCTTGCGACAACGGCGGCGATGTTCAACATCTTCGCCTTCGCGGTGCTGGGAAAGCTGTCCAGCGTCGAATTCGGGTTGGCGGCCGGCTTTGGTCTGTTTGCGATCCTTGCGTTGTTCAACCTGCGTTCGGAACAGATCGGGCGGATCGAGATCGCGTATTTCTTCGGTGCCATCGCGATCGCGGTGATCTGCTCGATCCAGGGAACCCCGATTCTCAACGTCGTTGCGATTTCCGCGCTTGCCCTGCTCGGCGTCTATGTCGTGGATCATCCTGCGCTTGTCAGAGGGTCTCGCGCCGTGACCGTGACGCTGGACCGGATCGATCCCCAGTTGCTGAAAGACGAGCGCGAAATGACCGGGGTCCTGACCGAACGGCTTGGCGTCAACGTGACGGGCTATGACATCGTCAGCCTGAATTACGTGAACGAACTGGCCATCGTGAACCTGACCTACAACAAGAAGCCGAGGGGAAATGCCGAATGATCGAGAGGCGCTTCGAACCGATTTCGCTCGCCGACCTGAACGCCAAGGCGGAAATGCTCACCCGTCTGGATAACAAGTATGTTGTCCCGATGGAGGTGCTCGAGCGGGCGAGCCTACGCCTCGCCAAGCATTTCGACATCCTCGAGATCGACGGGAAACGCAGCTTTGGCTACCGGACCCAGTATTTCGACACGCCCGACCTGTGCAGCTTCCGTCACCATGTGCAGGGGCGGCGGCGGCGCTCGAAGGTGCGCACCCGCCATTATCTCGACGCGGACATCTGCTTTGTCGAGGTCAAGCTGAAGACCCGCCGCAAGATAACCGTCAAGAAACGGATGGCGCACGACCCGGACATGCTCGACCGACTGAACGAGCCCGCGGCGCGATTTGTCGATGACGCACACCATCATCTCTACGCGCGCGGGGGCCTTGCCGCCTATGATCCCGTCATGCAGATGCAATACGAACGGATGACCCTGGTGGCGCGCACCGGAGGAGAGCGGTTGACCATCGACCGATCGCTTCAGTTCTGGGACGATCGCTGCAGCGAACGGATCTCGGCCGACATGGTCATCATCGAAACGAAATCCGCATTCGGGCGCGGCATTGCAGACACCGTCCTGCGCGCCCAGGGGAATCACCCGGTGGGGTCGTGCTCCAAGTATTGCATCGGTCTGGCGGCCCTGGGCATTGCACCGCGATACAACAAGTTCATGCCGGCGTTCCGCCGGTTGCTGCCGCATCTGGCACGGGACGGGCCGGAACATCTGGCTGACCGTCTGGCGAGTTTCGACCAGCCGATGGCGCGTTGCGCCTGAGACCGTGATCGGCGTTCCGGCGCGATCGCAACACCGTGCCGTGCACCACTGTCACCCGTCCGGCGGCAGCAGGCCCAGCCCGCGCAGGTAGATCCCGATGCCCGATTCCAGCAGGTCCTCGGGCGGAAAGGGCGCACGGGTGCCGGGCGAATTGCGCGCGAAGAGTTCCACCACGCCGTGGCTCATCGCCCAGATATGGGCCGAAAACATCTGCGGCGGCGGGCGTTTCTCGGGCGGGATGTGGCGGCCGAGATCGGCGGCGGCCTGTTCCAGCACACTGCGCGCGCGGCTCGACGCCGCAGCCAGCTCTGGCGAACGGTTCACGCCGATGCCGCTTTCGAACATGGCGATGTAATGGCCGGGATGCTTGCGGGCAAAGGCCAGATAGGCCCGCCCCGTCGCCTCGAAGGCCGCCAGAGCCGAGGGCTGGCCGCTGTCATAAGCGAATTGCATCACGTCGGCGAAAATCTCGTAGCCCTGCTTTGCTGCCTCCGCGATCAGGTCCTCGCGGCCGGCAAAATGGCGGTAGACGGCGGCGGGGGTCACGCCCGCCTGCTTGGCCGCCTCGGACAGGGTAAAGCCTGCCGGCCCCTTCTCTTCGATCAGGGACAGCGCCGACTCGACCAGCGCCTGCCGGAGGTTGCCGTGATGGTAGCCGCGCTTGACCATGTCAGGTGCCCGGGATGGCGTGGGTGCGCTCAACCATGCCAGATCTCCGGTCCGCCGACGATCTTCGGATCGCAGGCGCCCAGGGCCTTTGCGTCCCTGTTGGAGTAGTCCAGCCGGGTCAGGACATGGCGGATCGACTCGATCCGGGCGCGGCGCTTGTCATCGGACCGGATCACTGTCCAGGGCGCCTCGGCCGTGTGGCTGCGCTCCAGCGTCTCGGCGATGGCGGCGCTGTAGGCGTCCCATTTCTTCAGCCCCTCGACGTCGATCCAGCTGAGTTTCCACTGTTTCAACGGATCGCCCTCGCGTTCGAGGAATCGGCGCAGCTGTTCTCCGCGGCCCACGTTCAGCCACAGCTTGACTAGGACGATCCCCTCTTCGACCAGCATCTTCTCGAAATCGGGAACCTGGGCGAAGAAATGTTCGCGCTGCGCGTCGGTGCAGAAGCCGAAGACCTTTTCCACCACGCCCCGGTTATACCAGGACCGGTCGTAGAACACGATTTCTCCGCCTGCGGGCAGGTGGTCGATGTAGCGCTGGAAATACCATTGCGTCGCCTCGGTGTCCGAGGGTTTGGACAGCGCCACGACCCGCGCGCCGCGCGGGTTCAGGTTCTCGCGCAAGCGCTTGATCGTGCCGCCCTTGCCGGCGGCATCGCGCCCCTCGAAGACGATGGCAACCCGGGCGCCACTTTCCTTGACCCAGGCTTGCATCTTGACCAGCTCGATCTGCAGCGCCTCCATCGTCTTGTCGTAATGCTTGCCCTTCATCTCCTCGGCATAGGGAAAGCCGGGGTCCAGGATGGCGTCCTTGTCGGCGCGGGCGATGGCGTCGCGGATCTCCTGGGGGGCCTCCTGAGCGTGAAAGCGCGAGATCGCGCCGTCGAAGGGAAGGGTCATCGGGTCTGCCTCTTGTCCGGTCCTGCGGCGCACTATGGAACGGCGGCGCGGCAGAGGCAAATGCGCAGCTTTCGGGTGGCGCGGGCGCGCGTCCTGCGGCACAGACGGCGCATGACACAGACCTCGCTTTCCCTGCGCGCCTGGGCCGAGTTGATCCTGCTCGCCGTGATCTGGAGCGCATCCTTCCTCGCCGTGCGCACCGCGCTGGACGAGATCGGGCCCTTCACCGCCGTGCTGTGGCGCACCGGGCTGGCAGCGGTGCTGCTGGCGTTGTGGTGCGCGCTGCGCGGGGTGCCTTGGCCGCCGCGCCGCTCGCTGGCGCCGCTGGCGGTCATGGGGGTGATGAACACCGCGCTGCCGTTTTCGCTGCTTGCCTGGGGGCAGCAGTTCATCTCGACCGGCCTGACCTCGATCCTGAACGCCAGCACGGCGATCTTCGGCGTGCTCGCGGCGGCCTTGCTGCTGGCGGACGAGCGGCTGACGGCACCTCGCGCGGCGGGCGTGGCGCTGGGATTCGCCGGGGTGGTGACGGTGATCGGCCCCGAGGCGCTGCTTGCCTTCGACCTGACGTCGGCGGCGCAACTGGCGGTTCTGGGGGCGACGCTGTGCTATGCGCTGTCGGGTGTCTGGGCGCGCAAGCGGCTGTCGGGCCTGCCACCCGTGACCGCCGCGCTGGGCATGCTGACGGCGGCCACGCTGGTCATGGTGCCGGTGACGCTGATGGTCGAGGGCGTGCCCTCGGTCGCGCTGCAACCCGCGACCTGGGCCGGCATCCTCTATGCCGCCTGTGCGTCGACGGCGCTGGCCTACCTGCTTTACTACCGCGTGCTGGCGATGGCGGGGTCGGGAAACCTGCTGCTGGTCACGCTGCTGATCCCGCCAATGGCGATCGCGCTGGGCGCCTGGGTGCGGGACGAGGCGCTGCCGCCGCAGGCCTTTGCCGGCCTGGCCCTGCTGGCCACGGGGCTGATGCTGCTGAACCGCCGCAAGCGCGCGAAGATTTGACGGCGGCCCCGCGCCCGCGTAATCCGGTGCGAAAGACGCGAGAGGTGGTGGGGCATGATCTACGAGTCCGCGCGGGACTGGCGCGAGGCGCCGAAGAAGCGGGTAGTGCTGTTCGCCATGTCCGGGCTGGGCAAGACGCATGTCTCATCCATGCTGCGTGACAGCGGCAACTGGTTCCACTACTCGATCGATTACCGCATCGGCACCCGCTACATGGGCGAATACATCGCCGACAACGCCAAGCGGCACGCGATGCAGGTGCCCTTCCTGCGCGAGTTGCTGATGTCGGATTCGATCCATATCGGCTCCAACATCACCTTCCATAACCTCAGCGCTGTGTCAGCCTACCTGGGCAAGCCGGGCGATGTCGCGCGTGGCGGCCTGCCCATCGCCGAGTATCGCCGCCGCCAGGAACAATTCCGCAGGGCCGAGATGCAGGCGCTGCTGGACACCGGCTATTTCATCGATCGGGCGCAGGACCTCTATGGCTATCCGCATTTCGTCTGCGATACCGGTGGCAGCATCTGCGAATGGGTCGACCCCGAGGACGAGGCCGACCCGATCCTGACGCATCTGGGCGCAGTGGCGCTGATGGTCTGGATCCGCGGATCGGAGGCGCATACGGCGGAACTCATCCGCCGCTTCGACCGCGCGCCCAAACCGATGGCCTACCAGCCCGAGTTCCTGACCGGTGCTTGGCGCGACTACCTGGACGCGACCGGCTGCGCCGAGGACGCGGTCGATCCCGACGGCTTCATCCGCTGGACCTATGCCCGCGCCATGGCCCATCGCCAGCCGCTGTACCAGGCGATGGCGGACAACTGGGGGGTCACCGTCGAGGCCGAGGACATGGCCACGGTGCGCGACGCCGCCGATTTCGACGACGTGATCGCTGCCGCGCTGGGCTGAGGCCGGGCGCAAGATCTTTGCGAAAAATCCTGCGGGGGGCTTTGCGCCAGTCCTTTGGCGCCCCCTCTGGATGTTTGCAGCCAAAAGAGGCCCGCGCGGCACCAAGCCTTATCATGGCCCGGCCGCGGGAAGAGCCGGACGGACCGCCTCAGCAGGACGAGATGACCTGCGCCAGCGCCCGCCGCGAGCCCGCCAGCGTGGCGTCCACCACCACGCCGGCCTCGTAGGACAGGACCCGGACGCGGCTGCCTGATTGCAACGCCTGAATCACTGGCGCGGTGTAGGGCAGGTGGGATTCCGGGACGTTGCTGGAATTGGGCCGGAAGGTCAGGGGAAATTGCCGCCCGTCGATCTCGACGATCATGCCGCGCTCGCCGCCGTCGATGCCGATGACCCGCAGAAAGCTCTGTCCCTGGCCGCAGAAGTAGTAGAGCCCGGTCTGACCGGGCACCCCGTCGACCCCGGCATAGCCGACGCCCGCGCCGGTGCGGCTCGCGGCCCAGCCCTGCGTCGGGTCGGCGGGCGGCGCCGGCGTGGTCGCGGCGCTCTCGCCGGTGCAGCGCTGGGCGACACAGGCACTGTAGGCCGGGCTGGCCGGATCGTTCTTGCCCGGCCCGTAAAGGCAGGACCAGACGCAGCGTTGCAGCGCCATGGGATCCTCCTGGGCCCGGGCTGGTGCCGCCAGCGCCACAAGGCCGGCCAAGGCCGCAACGGCGGTTCGAATGGGTTTCATGTCAAATGCTCCAGTCAAGGGAATGGAGCCTCCAGCATCTCGTCGAATCGGTTCTCGCGCAACGCTTGTTCCCCTTCCGGGCTTGGCCTATCTATGGCGCCTGCCGAAACCGGAGACACCTGCGATGCCCATCAAGCTGCCTGCCGACCTACCCGCCTATACCGTGCTGTCGCGCGAGGGTGTCATGGTCATGTCCGAGGATGCGGCCTCGCGGCAGGACATACGGCCCATCCGCATCGGCCTGCTGAACCTGATGCCCAAGAAGATCGCCACGGAGAACCAGTTCGCCCGGCTGATCGGCGCGACGCCGCTGCAGATCGAGTTGTCGCTGATCCGCATGACCGAGCACCAGACCAAGAACACCGCCGCCGAGCACATGGAGAATTTCTATCGCCCCTTCGCCGAGGTGGCCGAGACGGGCGAGAAATTCGATGGGCTGATCATCACCGGCGCCCCGATCGAGCACCTGCCCTTCGAGGAGGTGACCTATTGGGATGAGCTGTGCCAGGTCTTCGACTGGACACAGACCAACGTGCATTCCACCTTCGGCGTCTGCTGGGGCGGGATGGCGATGATCCACCATTTCCACGGCGTGCAGAAGCATCTGCTGGATCGCAAGGCCTTCGGTGCGGTGCGGCATCGCAACCTCGCGCCGGCCTCGCCCTATCTGCGCGGCTTTTCCGATGACATGGTGATCCCGGTCTCGCGCTGGACGGAACTGAAGCGCGACGAGATCGAGGCCGCTGGCCTGACCATCCTGATCGACAGCGATCAGACCGGACCCTGCCTTGTCGAGGACAAGGCGCATCGCGCTCTCTATGTCTTCAACCATTTCGAGTATGACAGCCTGACGCTGAAGGAAGAATACGACCGCGACGTGGCGGCCGGAAAGCCGATCAACGTGCCGGCAAACTACTATCCCGACGACGATCCCGGCAAACCGCCGCAGAACCGTTGGCGCAGCCATGCGCACCTGCTTTATGGCAACTGGATCAACGAGATCTACCAGACGACGCCCTTCGACCTATCTGACATTGGGATGAGATCGACCGACCTGAGGGGGTGACATGCTATTCCGTGCCGTGGCCCTGAGCGCCGCGCTGGTGGTGCCGGGAGGCAGCCTCTGGATGGGTGCCCGGGCCGAGCGTGCCGAGGCCGAGGCCGAGCGGCGCTGGCCGCCCGTCGGCGGCTTTGTCGAGGTGGACGGAACGCGCGTCCATTACGTGCAGCAGGGGCAGGGGCCCGACGTGGTGCTGATCCACGGGGCGGGCGGCAACCTGCGTGATTTCACCTTTTCGCTGATGGGCCGACTGGCGGAAAGCCACCGCGTGACGGCGTTTGACCGGCCGGGGCTGGGCTATACCGGACGGCCCGATCCGTCGGTCACGGGCGCGTTCAACCCGCGCGCCGAAAGCCCGCAGGTGCAGGCGGCGCTGCTGGCGCGGGCGGCCGGGGCGCTGGGGGTCGCGGCGCCGGTCGTGCTGGGCCATTCCTATGGCGGTGCGGTTGCGATGGCCTGGGGGCTGGATCACCCGGCTTCGGGGCTGGTGATCCTGTCGGGGGCGGTCATGCCGTGGCCAGGCTCGTTGGGGGCGCAATACAAGGTGCTGGGATCCGGGATCGGCGGCGCGGCGGTGCCACTGGTCGTCACGGCCTTCACCGATCCGATGCAGACGGGGTCGGTCGTGAACTCGATCTTCGAGCCGCAGAGCGCACCCGAGGGGTATCTGGATCATATCGGGCCGGGGCTTAGCTTGCGGCGCGAGACGCTGCGCGCCAATTCGCGGCAGGTGAACACGCTGCGCCCGCACGTTGTGTCGATGTCGGAACGCTATCCATCCCTGTCCCTGCCGGTCGAATTCCTGCATGGCGATGCCGACACGATCGTACCCTTGAAGGTCCATGCGGAGCGCGCGGCGCCGCTGATCCCGGCTGCGCGGCTGACCGTGCTGGAGGGGATCGGCCACATGCCGCATCACGCCCGCGAAGGCGCGGTGATCGAGGCGGTGCGCCGCGCGGTGGCGCGGGCGGGGGGCTGAGGCGCAAGGAGCAGACCGGGACCGGCATCGCCCGGCCGTGGGGGCGACCCGTCGATGGCGCGGCGGCGCTGCGCGCCTTTTTCCGCGCTCGGCTGCGATCTGGTTAACAACATATTGATCATAAATAATAAATCATGCTCCAAAGTTTCGCGCGCGAAACATTGGAGCAGACTTGCCGACCTATCTGAACCGCGTTCCTTCCGGGTCGAACAGCGCCTCGGTCAGCAGGCGGGCGGGGCGCATCTCTCCCAGGATCTCGATCTCGGCCTCCAGTCCCGGCGCGGCGCGCTCACGCGGAACCAGCGCCAAAGCGACCGATGTGCCCGCGTGGTGCGAATAGCCGCCCGAGGTGCAGAAACCCGCCACCGCGCCGTCGATCCAGATCGGCTCGAACCCTTGTACGTCGGCATCCAGCGCGTCGACGGCAAAGGGCGCGAGCCTGCGCGCGGGGGGTGTCGCGCGCTCGGCCTCCGCCGCCGCGCGGCCGATGAAATCGCCCTTGGACCAGGCGATGAACCGATCCAGACCCGTCTCGGCGGGCGTGTAGTCGGGTGAGAACTCCCGCCCCCAGGAGCCGAAGAAGCGATCCAGCCGCAGGCTCATCATCGCGCGCATCCCGAAGGGCGCCATGCCATGCGCCTTGCCCGCCTCCCACAGGGTCGACCAGAGTTGCCGCTGGCCCATCGGGTCGCAGTAGATTTCATAGCCGAGGTCGCCCGTGTAGGAGACGCGCTGCACCAGGCAGTCTGTCATGCCGACGACCATCTCGCGCGCGTCGAGGAAGCGCAGGTCGACCGGGTCGCGGGTGCAGGCGGCCAGCACCTCGGCGGCCTTTGGCCCGGCGATCTGGAAGCCGGTGATGCGGTCGCTGACGTTCTCGACCGAAACGCCCTCCTCGAGGTTCTGCAGGAACCAGCGCATGTGGTAGGCCTGCGCGCCGTAGCTGGCGGTCAGCTGGAAACTCTGCTCGCCAAGGCAGGTCACGGTGAAATCGCCGATGATCCGGCCCGCGGGCGACAGCATCGGGTTCAGCGCGATCCGCCCCTGCGCCGGGATGCGGCCCGCCATGATCCGGTCGAGCCACGCCCGTGCGCGCGGCCCGGTCACGCGATACTTGCCGAAGTTCTGCAACTCGTTGATGCCGACGCCACTGCGCACCGCCGCCACCTCTCGCGCGGTCGCCTCCCAGGCGTTCGATCGGCGGAAACTCGGCGTCTCGTACCGGGGTTCGTCGCCTTGGGCAAAGTAGTTGACCACCTCCAGCCCGTATTGCTGGCCCCAGACCGCGCCTAGACGATCGAAGAGGTCATACATCGGCGTCGTGCGGTTGGGGCGCGCGGCGGGCTTTTCCTCGTTCGGGTAGGCCACAGAAAAGCGCGTCTGGTAGTTCTCGATCACCTTGGGCAGCGTGTAGCCCGGCGTGATCCAGTCGCCGAAGCGTGCCACGTCCAGCGCGCGGGTGTCGCGCTCGCATTCACCATCGATCATCCATTGCGCCAGCATCAGGCCGACACCGCCGCCCTGGCTGAACCCCGCCATCACGCCGCAGGCCGACCAGTAGCCGCGCAGGCCCGGGATCGGGCCGACCAGCGGGTTGCCGTCGGGGGCAAAGGTGAAGGGGCCGTGGATCACGCGTTTCACGCCCGCGCGTTCCAGCACCGGGAAGCGGCGATAAGCGAAGGCGATCGAATCCTCGATCTTGTCGAAATCGTCGGGCAACAGTTCATGGCCAAAGGTCCACGGCGTGCCATCCACCGCCCAGGGGCGGCAGGGCTGCTCGTAGAAGCCGATGCACAAGCCACGCCCCTCCTGGCGGAGATAACTTTCGCCTGCAGGGTCCATTACATGGGGATGTTCTGCCTCGCGCTCATAGATCTCGGGGATGTCGTCGGTCACCACATACTGGTGTTCCATCGGGTGCAGCGGCAGGTAGACGCCCGCCATCGCCCCGACCTCGCGCGCCCAGAGCCCGCCCGCGTTGACCACGTGCTCGGTGTGGATCGTGCCCTTGTCGGTGACCACGTCCCAGGTGCCGTCGCGGCGCTGGGTGGTCTCGTGCACCATGCAATGCGTTTCGATCGCAGCACCGCCCATGCGCGCGGCCCTCGCATAGGCATGCGTCGTGCCGGACGGGTCGAGATGCCCGTCGAGCGGGTCGTAGAGCGCGCCCCTGATGCCGTCGAGGTTGATGAGCGGCGAGAGTTTCGCGATCTCCTCGGGGCCGATCAACTCGGTGTGCAGGCCCATGTAGCGGTGCTTGGCGCGCTCGGCCTTCAGCATGTCCCAGCGTTCGGCATTGTCCGCCAGCGTCACGCCGCCCACGTGGTGCAGCCCGCAGGACATGCCGGTCAGTTCCTCGAGCTCGCGATAGAGCCGGATCGTGTAGCCCTGCAGCGCCGCCATGTTGGTGTCGCCGTTCAGCGTGTGGAACCCGCCTGCCGCGTGCCAGGTGGAACCCGAGGTCAGCTCGGAGCGTTCCACCAGCGTCACGTCCGACCAGCCGAGTTTCGTCAGATGATAGAGCACCGAACAGCCGACGACCCCGCCGCCGATCACGACGACCCGTGTGGTGGTTTTCATGGAACGCTCCGTTGCCAGCCTATGCGGGCAGGGGACCAAGGCTCGTCCACGCGGGCTTGTCCGTCTGCGACAGGTCGTGTCGTTTGGTGATCGCGCGTTCAGCCGCGCCTGCACCATGCCTGCGCCTCGGCCGCCATGGCCTTCGGCCACAGCGCGTCGAAACCGGCGATGACGCGATAGCTGCGCGCGAACAGGCCCTGCGCCTGGGCCCCGGTCGGCCCGACATTGCCCAGCGGATTGCCCGCCGCCTGTGCGGCCCGTTCCACCTGCGCCATCGCGGCCAGCAGGTCGGGATGGCCGAACTGCCCCATCAGGCCCGTGTCCGGGGGCAGGTCGAACATCGCGTCGATGGTCTCGACCGCGTCGCGTGTCTCGACCAGCAGGCAGAAGATCAGCCTGTCCTCGATCTCGCTTGCATTTTCCGGCATCGCCTGACCCCATCGCGAATGCGCAAGGAACGGGTCGAAGCCGCGCACGCCAAGCGGCGGATAGCGCATGGAGGCCACCGCCGCGCGGGCATCCCCGGCGTTGCGGACCTGCGGAAAGACGACCCCCTCGGCGCCGGGGGCCGGCACGCGCTTGACGGTTGCGGCGTCGATCCGGTCCACGCGCACCGTCGGCGCACAGTCGAAGCCCTGTGTTGCGGCGATCATCGCATGCACCTGTGTCACGGAGGGCGAGTGGATCGTGACGACATGTACGGTCATGCGGCCCTGCGTGCCATGCAGGCGCTGGCGGAATGCGCTCATGTCTCTATCCTTCAACGAATTCGATTGGAGCGAACCGTCGCACGGATGCCTTCCTGCGCCGGACAAAAGGGAGTCCCGCCATGATCCTGAGCATCCTGCGGCGCCTGCGCCAGCTGTCACGCCGCATCCATGTGCGGGTGATCCTGCTGGCGATTCTGGCGCTGCTGGCGCTGGCGGGGGCGATGGCCTTCGGCCACATGATCCCGGCCGATCTGGGCCGGGTCGTGGGCGCCGATGCGGTGGATGCGATCCTGCAGACGCTGGCCTCGTCGATGCTGGCGGTGACGATCTTCTCGCTGACCGTCATGGTCACGGCGCTGAACAATGCCGCCGCGCAATGGACGCCGCGCAGCCACCTGGTGCTGCGCGAGGACGCGGTGACGCATTCAGTGCTGGCGAATTTCCTTGGCGCGTTTCTGTTCTCGCTGGTGGGGATCGTGATGCGTGCGGCGGGGCTGTTCGATGACCGGGGCGTGGTATTGCTGTTCTTCATGACGCTGGGCGTGGTCACGCTGGTGATGGTCTCGCTGATCCGCTGGATCGTGCATCTCGAGGGGTTGGGCAGCCTGACCGATACCGCCGCCACGCTGGAGGCCGAGGCGGCGGACGCGCTGCGGCGGGCGGCACGGATGCCCTGCCATGGCGGGCACGCGCTGACCGAGCCCGGCAACCAGATTCCCGAGGACGCGGTGCCGATCCGGGCGCGGCGAAGCGGCTACCTGCAACAGGTGTTCGAACAGGCGATCCAGACAGAGGCGGAGGACAAGGGCCTGCGCGTCTTCGTCACCGTCCCGGTGGGCGGCCACGTTCTGGAAGGCGGGGTGCTGGGCTTTGTCGCCGCCGACCGGGGCGACGTGGGACAGGCGCTGGGCCTTGCCGCCCGCACCGTCCTGGCCGAGGCGTTGCCCCTGTCGGCGCTGCGCAGCTTCGAGCAGGATCCGCTGTTCGGCGTGACGGTTCTGGCCGAGGTCGGAGTGCGCGCACTGTCGCCCGGCATCAACGACCCGGGCACTGCGATCGACGTGGCCTTCCGCCTGTCGCGCGTTCTGGCCGAGGCGCGCGACCCGCCCGCCGATCCGCCCGCCTGCAACCGGCTCTGGGCGCCGCCGGTGACCGCCGTCGACTGCCTGCACGCCGCCTATGACGGCATCCTGCGCCATGCGACCGACGCACCCGAGGTGCGGCGCGCGGTGATGCAGGCGCTGGATGCGCTGGCCGCGCTGGAGGGCGCGCGCGACATGGCCCGTGCCGCCACGGCGATGGCGGCGGACATGGCTGCGGCAGACGCCTGACACGGCCCGCAACCGGGTTGCCCCGCCGCGACGTCCTGCTACCGTGCCCGCCGCAGGAGGAGGGCGCGACATGCAGGCTGACAAACCACGGGACGAGGCTGCGCGGCTGCGCGCGCTGCGCGATTACGACATCCTCGACAGCGGGGCCGAGACCGGCTTCGACGAGGTCGTGGCCCTGGTTTCCCGGCTGCTGGACGTGCCGGTGGCGCTGGTCAGCCTGGTCGATGCCGAGCGGCAATGGTTCAAGGCACGGGTTGGCCTGGACAGGGCCGAGACGCCACTGGATCAGTCGATCTGCGCCCACGCGATCCTCGGCACCGAGTTGCTCGAGATCCCCGACACCACGCGCGACCGGCGCACGATCGACAACCCGCTGTGCTGCGGCGGGCTTGTGGACCTGCGCTTTTACGCCGGTGTGCCCCTGATCGCGCCGGGCGGTCAGGCGCTGGGCACACTCTGCGTGCTGGACACAAGGCCGCGCGTGCTGACCGACCTGCAGCGCAACACGCTGCGCGTGATGGCGGCACAGGTGATGCGCCAACTCGACCTGCGGCGCGCGTTGCGCGCCGAGGCGGTGCTGCGCGACGAGATCGACCACAGGGTGAAGAACTCGCTCCAGACCGTGGCCTCGCTGGTGCGGCTCTACCGGGCCCGGGCACAGGGTGACGAGGCGCGCGAAGTGCTCGACGCCGTGGCCCGCCGCATCGGCGCGGTGGCGGACCTGCATGGCGCACTCTACCGCGCCGGAACGCCCGGCTCCGTGCCGCTGGACGACTACCTGGGCCGGGTGGTGGCGCTGCTGACGCGGCAGGCGCCCGAAGGCGTGCGCGTCGAGGCGGTCCTGGCGCCGCTGGTTGCCAGCCCCGAGGCGGCGCAGGCGCTGGCGGTGATCGTCAGCGAATTCGCGGCGAACGCCTTCAAGCACGCCTTCGGCGCGGGACAGGCGGGCGCGGTGCGGGTGTCGCTGCGCGACGAGGACGGGGCGCTGCTTCTCGAGGCCCACGATACCGGCGGGTCCGCCGCGCCAGAGGCGGGTGACACGGGCGGCGGGATCGGGTTGCGCCTGATGCAGGCGGCGGCCGACCAGCTGGGCGGCAGCCTGACCATCGGCCCCGGGCCCGAAGGTTATCGCCTGGAGCTGATCGTGCCCGCCCGGCCCGTGGCCTGAGCCGCGGCGCGCGCCGGGCGGTCAGGCCGCGACGGTCTCCAGCGGGCGCACCTTGAGCTTGGTGATTCGGTTGTTCTCGCGCGCGATCACCTCGAAGCGGAACCCGTGGAAGGAAAACACCTGCCCGACGGTCGGGATCATCTGCGCCTCGTGGATCACCAGGCCTGCGACGGTGTTGGCCTCGTCATCGGGCAGCACCCAGTCCGTCGCGCGGTTGAAGTCGCGAATCGTCATCGCGCCGTCAATCCAGTAATGGCCGTCTTCGGCGGTCTTGATCGGGTGCTCTGCATCCGGGTCGAACTCGTCGGTGATCTCGCCGACGATCTCCTCGAGGATGTCCTCCAGCGTGATCAGCCCCTGCAGCGCGCCATATTCGTCCACCACCAGCGCGAAATGCGTCCGGCGGCGCAGGAAGTTGCGCATCTGGTCGTCGAGCGAGGTCGTGTCGGGGATGAAATAGGGCTTCATCATCACCTGCGAGATATCGAACTCGGCCAGGGCCGTTGCCATGGCCTGATCCTCGCCCACCAGCTTGTACATGGCGCGCAGCAGGTCCTTGGCGTGGATCACGCCGATGATGTTCTCGGGATCGTCGCGATAGACCGGCAGGCGCGTATGGCTGCTTTCCAGGCACTGTTCCAGGATTTCCTGCGGCGCGGCATCGCCGTTGATCATCTCGATCCCCGAGCGGTGCAGCATGATCTCCTCGACCGTGCGGTCACCCAGGTCCAGCGCCCCCAGGATGCGGTCGCGGTCCTCTTTCTGGACGACGCCCTCGGAATGGCCCAGCTGCAAGGCGCCGGCGATTTCCTCGCGCACCGCCAGGATGTGACTGTCGGGATCGGTGCGCACGCCGAAGATGCGCAGCACGCCGCGCACCAGCATCCGCACCGCGGAGACCACGGGCGCAAAGACCTTCACGATCACGGTGATCGGTCGCGCGACATAGGCGGCGGCGGTCTCGGGGTTCGTGATGGCATAGGTCTTGGGCAGAACCTCGGCGAAGATCAGCACCAGCACCGTCATCACCAGCGTCGCCAGCGCCACGCCGCTTTCGCCGAACACTCGCGTCAGCAGCGCGGTGGCCAGCGACGTCGCGAGGATATTCACCAGGTTGTTGCCAAGCAGAACCGAACCGATCAGCCGCTCGCTGTCCTCGGTGATCGTCAACGCCAGCGCCGCACCCTTGTTGCCCTTGTCCTGGGCGGCGCGCAGCTTGCCCCGGCTGGCCGCGGTCAGCGCGGTTTCCGACCCCGAAAAGAAGGCCGACATCATCAGCAGTCCGAGGATCGACAGGGCTGTCATCCAGAAGGCGGCGTCGAGCAGGCCGGACTCGGCTTCCATAGGGCGGGGTTTCCTTTATTCTGATGTGGCTGGTTATGGGGCGCGGACCCCGGCGGTTCAAGGGGAAGGTCATGCGGCTGCGGGATTTGGGCGAATTGCGCGGGCCGGTGCTGGCCTTCGGCGGGCCTTACTCGAATTTCCAGGCGCTCGACGCTGTGCTGGCCGAGGGCGCCCGTCGCGCCATCCCCCGAACGCAAACGCTCTGTACCGGCGACGTTGTGGCCTACGGCGCCGACGCGGCTGCCTGCGTCGCACGGATGCGCGCCGAGGCGATCCCCTGCATCGCCGGCAATGTCGAGCGCCAGATCGCGGCGGGTGGCGGGGATTGCGGCTGCGGCTTCGGTGCGGGCAGCACCTGCGACAGGCTCTCTGCCGCCTGGTATGCCCACGCCTCTGCGGCCTGCGACGAGACGGCCCGCGCCTGGATGGAAGGGCTTCCCGGTATCCTGATTTTCCGCCACGCCGGTCGGCGCGGCGCGGTGATCCATGGCGGCGTGACCGACATCTCCCGTTTTCTCTGGCCGTCCTCACCCGACTCCGATCTGGCGCAGGAAATCGCCGCCCTGGCCGAAGTCGCCGGCCCGGTCGACATCATGATCGCGGGCCACTGCGGCATGCCTTTCATCCGGCAGGTCGCCGGCGTCACCTGGGTCAATGCCGGCGCCATCGGCCTGCCGCCGCATGACGGCCGCCCCCAAACGGCCTTCGCCACGCTCGATGCCGATGGCAGCCCAGCGCTGCACCGCCTCGAATACGACCATGAGACCGCCGCAGCGGCGATGGAGGTATCGGGGCTGATCCAAGGCTACCACGCTGCCCTGCGCAGCGGCTGGTGGCCCTCCGAAGACATTCTGCCCCCCGACCTCCGCCGCCGCTGAAAGCCATCCGGGTCTTCTTCTGGCCACAAGTATCCCGGGGGAGTCGCGCGTCAGCGCGACGGGGGCAGAGCCCCCGAACCGGCCGCAGGCCGCAAGATCCGTGTGCGCGCCGCAGGCGCGCCCCGCTGGATCAGTCGTCGCGGGCCAGCGGGTGATGCTCCAGCACGAGGTCGCGCAACCGCTCCTCCAGCACGTGGGTGTAGATCTCGGTCGTCGCCACGTCGGCATGGCCCAGCAGCGTCTGGATCGCCCGCAGATCGGCGCCATTGGCCAGCAGATGCGTGGCGAAGGCATGGCGCAGCGTGTGCGGCGTCACCTTGTCCGGCGAGACGCCCCCCGCCACGGCGAAATCCTTGATCGCCATGTAGAAGGCATGGCGCGTCAGGTGCCCGGCCTTGCCGCGCGACGGGAACAGGAAGGGCGAGGGCGGCCTGCCTTTCTCGCGCGCCGCCGCGTCCTCGGCATCGCGGCAGGCAAGCCACGCTGCCAGCGCCACCCGCGCGGGTGGCGACAGAGGCACCATCCGTTCCTTGCCGCCCTTGCCGCGGATCAGTAGCATCCTTGGATCACCCCGCGCGGAAGACAGCGGCAGCGAGACCAACTCGCTCACCCGCATGCCAGTCGCGTAGAGCACCTGCATCAGGCAGCCATTGCGCAGCCGGTCGGCGTCGGTCCGGCCGTGTTTCGCGGCGGCCTCCAGCAGGCGGTCGACCTCTTCGATGCTCAGCGTCTTGGGCAGGCGCTTGTCGCGGCCGGGCCCGGCGATCTGCACCGCCGGGTTGTCCTCGCGCAGACCTTCCTCGAAGGCAAAGCGATAGAGCTGCTTCACCGCCGACAGCCGCCGCGCCCGGGTCGCCCGCGACAGGCCAAGGGTGTCGCAATCCACGAGGTAGTCCTCGACATCCGCGCGCGAGGCGTCCGACAGGTCGCGGCCCCGGTCGGCAAGCCATTCCGCCACGTGGGCGAGGTCGCGCTCATAGGCGGCCAGCGTGTTCGCCGCCGCCCCCCGTTCCGCGGCCATCGCCTCGAGAAAGCGCGCGACCCAGTGACGGTCGCCGCTCACAGCGCGCGCTCCGCATCCAGCAGCACCAGTTGCAGTGCGGCGCGCCGCGCCACGTCCTCCAGCCCCAGCGCGCGGAACGTGGCCAGCGCGTCGGCCAGGTCGGCGCCGTTTCCCTCGGCGCCGCTGGAAAACAGGGCCACGGCGCGCAGGATGACCTCGCCCAGCCGGCCCGCCGCCAGTTGCTCTGCCAGCACCGGGGGCATCGGCGCGCCGGCAAATCCCGCCGCGACAGCCTCGGCATGGGGCAAGTCGGGGATGGAGGCCGGAGCCTTGCCGCGCGCGAGCGACGCGAGAAAGGCCGTCTCGGCATCGGTCGGGGCGCCGGCGGCCGGGGCAAGCCCCTCGTAATCTGCCGACAGGAAGGCGGCGCGCTGCGCCATGCGCGCCGCCCGTCCCTCCAGCCGCTGCGCGGCGAGGCCGGTGGCGAACAGTTCGGCAAAGGGGACCAGCAGGCGCGCGCTGGCCATCTGCGGCCAGACCCGTTGCAGGGCCGGGCCGACCGCGTCGGGCCGCCCTCGGGCCAGCGCTGCTTCGAAGGCCTGAAAGGCCGCCACCCGGTCCCAGACCCCGCCCGAGGCCGCCGGTTCGCGCAGCGTATAAAGCCCCAGCAGTCGGTTCGCGGGCAGCGAGCCCGCCCGCGCCAGACGCTCCGCCGCCTCGATCTGCGCCCGCCAGCCATTGTCGCCGGTCAGGTCCAGAACGGAAAAGGCCAGCGGCAGGGGCGCGGTCGGCAGCGGCTCTCCCAGCGCCTCGAACAGGCGGAATTCCAGCGGCGTCGGGCGCACCGGCGGCAGCAGCGGCGGCGCGCCCTCGGCCAGCTCCGGGTCGAGGAAGCGTTCCAGCAGGTCGACGCGGCGTTCCGGGATCGTGCCCAGCGTGCGCGCCCCTTGCAGGACCAGCGCGGCGCGCGTCCAGTCGCCTGAGCGCGCGATGCAGAACACCCGCAGCGACCAGTCGCCGGACAGGCGCGGTTCCGCCGCCTGGGTGCGGCAGGCGCTTTCGGGCTGACCTTGCAACAGCGCGAGATCGGCCCAGCGGGCGAACAGAGCGGGCCGGTCATGGCCCACGATCTCGAGCAGGGCCGCCGCCTCGTCCACCGCGCCATTGTCGATCAGCCAGTCCAGCCGCGCGCCAAGATGCGCCATGCCATGCCCCTCGGGCGGCAGCGCCTCGGCCAGCATCAGCGTGTGCATCAGGTCCTGCAGGGCGGGCACCACCGGGACGATGGCGCCGATCAGCCCTTCGAGCGCGACCCCGTCCGAGCGCTGCCACAGCGCAGCCGGAAGCCCGGTCATGCGCGGCGAAAGCAGCCCCACGGCGCCGGGATCGGTCTCGCCCAGCGGGGCGCTGTCCACTTGCGGCGGCAGCGCCCCGCGCGTGGAAGGAACGCCTTGCGCCTGTGACAGGCCCGGCGCCAGCGCCAGCGCCAGGGCGAGGATCAGCGCCTCAGTTCGCATCCAGGTCGACGGGTTGGCGGATTTCGCCTTGCGGCGGGCTGAAGTCGGCCCCGAAGAACGGCCCGACATAGGCATAGGCCACCAGCGCCAGCGCGCCCAGGATGGCCAGGTAGAACAGCAGTTTGATCAGTCGCCCCATGTCCGGATTATGCCTCTGCCCCAGGTTTTTTTCATCTTCTACCTAGTCTTTTTGTCCCGTTCACGTCATTCACGCAACGGGATAGGGCAAATGGGCGAAGGATGGCCGATCAAAGCACGCGCAACCGGTTGATCCTGCGGAAAACCGTCGTGCTGGTCGGCATGATGGGCGCGGGGAAGACGGCGGTGGGCCGCACGCTGGCGGCGCATCTGGGTGTGCCGTTCCGCGATTCGGACCACGAGATCGAGCAGGCCGCCAACATGTCCATCGCCGAGATTTTCGCCCGCGACGGCGAGCCGTTCTTTCGCCGCAAGGAAAGCCAGGTGATCGAACGGCTGCTGGATGGCACGCCCTTGGTCCTGTCCACCGGCGGCGGCGCCTTCATGTCCGAAGGCAACCGCCGGATGATCTCGGACAAGGGCGTCTCGGTCTGGCTCGATGCCGAGCTGCCGGTGCTGTGGAACCGTGTCCGCCACAAGGATTCGCGGCCGCTGTTGCGCACGCCCGACCCATACGGGACGCTCAAGGCCCTGCACGAGACGCGCGCGCCGGTCTACGCGCTGGCCGACATCACCGTGCCCTCCGAGGCCGGCCGCTCGCTGGACGAGATGGCGCGCCTCGTGGCGCGGCGCCTGTACGAGACCCGACCCGACGTGCTGGAGACCGTCCCATGATCGACACCGTTCCCGTTCCGCTGCCCGGCCGCGAATACGACGTGCGCATCGGGCCCGGCCTGCTGTCCCGCGCCGGGGCCGAGATCGCGCCGCTGCTGGCGCGCCGCCGCGTCGCCATCGTCAGCGACGAACGCGTGGCCGGCCTGCACCTTGCCACGCTGACGGCGGCGCTGGAGGCCGAAGGCATCGCGCATGCCACCTTGACCCTGCCGCCGGGCGAGGCCACGAAACGCTGGGGTCCGTTCGAGCAGACGGTCGAATGGCTGCTGGAGCAGAAGGTGGAACGCCGCGACATCGTCGTGGCACTCGGCGGCGGGGTGATCGGCGACCTCGTGGGCTTCGCCGCCGCCGTGCTGCGGCGGGGCGTGCGTTTTGTCCAGGTGCCGACCTCGCTGCTGGCGCAGGTGGACAGTTCGGTGGGCGGCAAGACCGGCATCAACACTGCGCAGGGCAAGAACCTGGTGGGCGCTTTCCACCAGCCCAGCCTGGTGCTGGCCGATATCTACGTGCTGTCGACCCTGACCCCGCGCGATTATCTGGCGGGCTACGGCGAGGTGGTGAAATACGGTCTGCTGGGCGATGCGGATTTCTTCGACTGGCTCGAGGAAAACGGCCCCCGCGCCGCCGCGGGCGACGCCGAGGCACGGCAATACGCGGTGAAACGCTCGGTCGAGATGAAGGCCGGGATCGTCCTGCGCGACGAGACCGAGCAGGGGGACCGCGCGCTGCTGAACCTTGGCCATACCTTCTGCCACGCGCTGGAGGCCGCGACGGGCTATTCCGACCGGCTGCTGCATGGCGAGGGCGTGGCGATCGGCTGTGCGCTGGCGTTCGAGCTGTCCTCACGCCTTGGCCTTTGCAGCCAGGAGGACCCCTCGCGCGTGCGCCAGCATCTCAGGGCGATGGGGATGAAGACCGACCTCGCCGACATTCCCGGCGACCTGCCGGGGGCCGAGGCGCTGCTCGACCTTATGGGGCAGGACAAGAAGGTGGTGGACGGCCAGCTCCGCTTCATCCTGGCGCGCGGAATCGGGCAGGCTTTCGTCACCTCCGACGTGCCGGGCGACGCGGTGCTGCGCCTGCTGCGCGACGGGCTGGCCTGAACCCGCCCCGGCGCCTTCTCCGGTTCCCAAATACCGCAGGGTGAAAGGGCAGCAGGCCCAGAGGGGCAGGGCCCCTCAATCGCCCGGCGCCGTCCCGCATTCCGGCCCGGCGATCCGCGCGGCCTCGTCCATCAGGCGCACCACCTCGTCATCCCCGGTCTGCGGAAAATCGCGGTAGTGCAGGCCAACGGCGTGGAAGGGCTCGGGCGTGTGCAGGCAGACGATCTGGTCCACCTCGCCGCGCAGGCTGTCCAGCGTGTCGCGCGGCGCGACCGGCACCGCCAGCACGATCCGCGCCGGATCGCGCCGCCGCAAGGCGCGCAGCGCGGCGCGGGTGGTGGCGCCGGTGGCGATCCCGTCATCGACCACGATCGCGGTGCGTCCCGCGATGGGCACCGGCGCCCGCCCGCCGGAATACAGCGCGCGGCGGCGGTGGATTTCCGCGAGTTCGGGCAGGGCGAGGCGCTCTACATCCGCCCGGCTCAGCCCGAAGGCGCGCATGACCTCGGGGTTGGTGGCGTATTGTGGCGCGTCGCCGTCGACCACGGCACCGACCGCCAGTTCCTTCTGCCCCGGTGCGCCGATCTTGCGCACCATCAGCAGGTCCATCGGCGCGTGCAGGCGGCGCGCCACCTCGATCCCGAGGGGGACGCCGCCGCGGGGCAGGGCGAGGATCACCGGGTCGGCATGGGCCAGCGCCGCCAGCCGGGCGGCCAGCGCGCGGCCGGCCTCGGCGCGATCGGCAAAAAGCGTCATGCCCGGCTCTCCGCATGGGAGAGGTGCTGCGTGAACCAGTCGCCGGCCAGAGTCGTGACCCGGTCCAGAGCGCCGGGTTCCTCGAACAGGTGGGTGGCGCCGGGGACGATCTCTGTCCGGTGCGGGCAGGTCAGCCGGTCGGCAGCGGTGAGGTTGAGGTGGACGACCACCTCGTCCAGCCCGCCGACGATCAGCAGGACCGGCGCGCGCACCTGTGGCAGGGCGCCGGCGGCCAGGTCGGGCCGCCCGCCGCGCGAGACCACGGCACCGACCCGGTCGGGTGCCTGCGCCGCCGCGACCAGCGCCGCCGCCGCACCGGTGCTGGCGCCGAACAGCCCCACGGGCAGGCGGCGCAGCGGACGCTGCGACCAGGTCCAGTCCAGCGCGTCCAGCATCCTCTGGCCCAGCAGCGGGATGTCGAAGACATTGGCGCGGTCCTGCGCCTCGTCCTCGGTCAGCAGGTCGAAGAGCAACGTGGCGAAGCCCTGCGCGGCCAGCGCCCCGGCGACGCGGTTGTTGCGCGGGCTGCGATGGCTGCTGCCTGCGCCATGGGCAAAGACGATCAGCCCGGCGGGATCCGGCGGGCAGCGCAGGTGCCCCTCCAGCCCGATAGTCGTGACGCGGACGGTGGCGACGGTCTGGCTGTCCGGCATGGTGTCCTCCCCCCGAAGGCCGAATGCAGGTGACAAATGCGGGCATCTTGCCGGGCGCGCGCGGCGCCTGTCCTTGAGCCGTGTCAAGTTCGGCTCAGCGGCGGGCGCGCAGAACCATCAGCTCGCCCACGTTCTCGCGGGTGACATAGCCCAGCACGCGGCCGGCCGCATCGGTGGCGGCCACGGCGGGCGCCTCGGCCAGCGCGTCGAGCGCGTCCGACAACGGTGCGCCCAGGGGCAGGGCTGGGATGGCGGTGGTCATCGCCTCGCCCACCGGGTGCGTGTTGTGCCCCTCGGCCATGGCGCGGAACAGCGCGTCGCGGGTCAGGAAACCGGCCAGCCGCCCCTCGGCATCCATCACGGGAAACTCGTGCTGCGTCGTGCGGATCAGCGTCTGCGCCGCCACGTGCATCGGGTCGGAGGGAGAGAGCGACTCGAAACTGGTGATGACTGCGTCGCGCAGCTTCAGCCCGCGGGCGATGTCGCGGGCGGCCACGTCGTTCGCCTCGGCCTGCGCGGCGAAGAAGATGAACACCGCGATCAGCACGAGGATCAGGTTGCCCGAACTCAACCCCCAGAAGGCAAAGCCGAAGGCCACGATCTGACCCAGCGCCGAGGCGACGCGGGTGGCGCGCACCCGGTCCATCCGCAGCGACAGGAGCGCCCGCAACACCCGCCCGCCATCCATCGGGAAGGCCGGCAGCAGGTTGAACAGCGCGAGGAACAGGTTGACGCCCGCCAGCTGGCCAAGGAAGCCCGACAGGGTCATCGGCGCGCCGAGGTCGGGCATGGTGCCCGCGCCCGCCAGCCACAGCACGGCCCAGATCACCACGTTGACGGCGGGCCCGGCCAGCGCCACGGCGACCTCCTGCCCGGGCTTTTCCGGCATCCGTGTCAGCCGCGCCATCCCGCCGATCGGCAGCAGGGTGATGTCCGGTGTCTGGATGCCATAGCGCCGCGCCATCAGCGCGTGGCCGTATTCATGCGCCACGACGCAGGCGAACAGAGCGCAGATGAAGGCCACGTTCACGATGGCCGCCGCCGCGCCGCCCGTCGACCATGCCGAGGCCGCGACGAACAGCAGCAGCAGCAGGAAGGTTGCGTGGACGCGCAGTTCCGAGCCGAACAGCCGCCCGATGGAAAAGGACCATGCCATGTGTCACTCCCGAGGGTTGTCCTGACCCCGAGATAGGCATCCCGGCGCCATCATGCCACCATGTGGGACGTGCGCCATGGCGCCGCGCCGCTGTCTCAGAACGGGATTTCGTCGTCGATATCGCCGGCGGGCGCGCGCGACGGGCCTGACCCCGACCCGGAGCCAGAGCCGCCGCCGCCATAGTCGCGGTCGTCATAGCCGCGGTCGTCATAGCCGCCGCCACCGCCGCCAAAGCTGCCACCTTGGCCGCCGCCACCGCCGCCGCCCTCGCCGCGCCCGTCAAGCAGCGTCAACTCGCCCTTGTAGGGGCGCAGGACGATCTCGGTCGAATAGCGGTCCTGGCCGGACTGGTCCTGCCACTTGCGGGTTTCCAGCTGGCCCTCGATATAGACCTTGGAACCCTTGCGCAGATACTGCTCGGCGATCCGCGCCAGCGGTTCCGAGAAGATCGCGACCGAGTGCCACTCGGTCTTTTCGCGCCGCTCGCCCGTGTTGCGATCCTTCCAGTTCTCGGAGGTGGCGATGCGCAGGTTGCAGACCTTGCCGCCATTCTGGAACGTGCGGACCTCGGGGTCGCGGCCCAGATTTCCCACGAGGATCACCTTGTTGACGGAACCGGCCATGCACTTTCCTTTCGAATCTGTCGGCGGATATCGGAAGGACGGTATACCAGCCATGGCCCTGCGGGAAAGGGGCGCGGGCGGGGACTGGTCATGTGTGTCGGAATCCGGCATAGTCCGTCCGTCATCGATTGTCAGGGACTGGATTTCATGCGGTTCGCACGCAGCGCGTTATTGATCGGCGCCCTTGGCATGTTGGTGCCCACCATCGCCCCCGCCGACGTTCTGTCGACCAAGAACCGGGCGCGGCTGTTCTCGAACCAGACCAAGGTTCTGGATACCCGCGCATCGCGGCAATACAACGACTCCGTCCGGCTTCAGCCGCCCACCGTCGTCACGCCGACGAAATACGGCGTGCTCGAGGGCACGGTGCCGAAATACCGCGGCACCTATCGCGGCCCCTACGAGGACATGGCCCGCGCCGCCGCCCGCCGCCATGGTGTGCCCGAGGACCTGTTCCTGCGGCTGGTCCACCAGGAAAGCCGCTTTCAGGCGGGGGCGGTGTCGCACAAGGGTGCGATCGGCCTTGCGCAGCTGATGCCCGGCACGGCCAAGCTGCTGGGCGTCGATCCGCACGACCCGCAGCAGAACCTCGAGGGCGGCGCGCGCTACCTGATGATGCAATACCGCAAGTTCAACTCGTGGCGCCTTGCGCTGGCAGCCTACAACGCGGGGCCGGGCGCGGTGGAAAAGCATGGCGGCGTGCCGCCGTTCCGCGAGACCAAGGACTACGTGAAGAAGATCTGGGGAAGCTGAGCGCGCTCAGTCCCCGGCACGGTCCAGCGCGATCCGTTTGCGCAATTCGCTCGACAGGATGAAGGCGGTGCGGGCCTGCTCGTTCGTGGCGTGATGCGCCAGCTCATAGCCCAGCCTGTCCAGCAAGGTGACGGTCAGGTCGTGCAGGCGCGTCAGTCGCTCTTGCAGCTCTAGGCTGTCGAGATGCCGCAACATGTCGTTCAGCAAGACGTCGGTGCCGTTCATCGCTTCTATCCTCGCGCGCAAACACCCTTTCTGACACCCGGAACGCGCGTTCGCGGTGCTACCAGGGGAAATGCCGCATGTGGCCGGAGGTTCCATCCCCACACCCGAATTGAGCCGGCTGACTCAATCAGGGCCCGAAAAAATCATAATGCAGGTGCAGAAATTTGACCATCCGGTCAAAGGATCGCCATGACGTGACGCTGCGTCACTGTTGCCGCCTTGTGACAGCGCGGGTGGCGATCAGCCCGGGGCGCCGATCCCCTGTTCGGCCAGCCGCTCGAAAGCCACGGGTTGCAGGGCACCCGGCCCGCCGAACGGGTCCGAGAAGGCAAAGATCACGTACATTATGAGTCCGGTGAACCCGCCATAGACCGACAGCAGCGCCACGTGCAGGCGCGAGGGCGCGAAGATGAAATAGGGCACCGTCACCAGCACGATGCCCGCCAGCGCGGCCGTCCAGAACAGCGGGCTGATCCGGTGCAGGGCGGTGTTCTCGCGGTCCTGCCGGAACTCGGCGATCCGCTGCGCCTTGTCCAGCATGTGATGGCGCAGGGCCTCCTGCCGGGGGGTCTGCGGCACCAAGTCCAGCACGCCGAGATAGACGACCTCGCGCAGGCGCCAGCCCTCGCTCTCCAGCCGGCGGACCTCGGACAGGGCGCGCCATTCCTCGTCGATGACCTCGCGCACATAGGCCGACAGCGCCGCCTGAATCGCGGGCGCCTGGTCGGGATCGTAACGGCGGATGTCATTGTAGATGTCGGCCACCGCGGTCGCCTCGAGCACGAGGTTGCCCTGCAGCTTGTTGTAGTCGAGCAGCTCCTGCGCAAAGACCAGCGCCAGGATCAGCCCGTGCAGCGCCGACACGCGGAAGATCACCGACCCGGCCAGCGTTTCCGTCTGGTCGCCGAACTCCTGCCCGACGATGCGACGGGTCAGGAAATAGACCGCCAGCGCGAGGGCCGCGGTGCCCAGGATAAAGGCCGGGGCGAGCAGGACAGGGGGCATGGCGCGGTCCTCGTCTGGCTGGCGGAACGTGTCCGGCCATGACACGCAGCGGCAACGGCCCTGTCAACCGTGCGCGGATGTCACTCCGCCGCGATGGTGATGACCGGCTCCATGCTGGCGAAATCGGCCTCGGACAGGTGACACTTGACCTGGTGGCCCTCGGCCATGCGGAGCATCGGCGGCACCTCGCGCTCGCACAGGTCGCCCGGCACCTTCGCCTTCCAGCGGCAGCGCGTCTGGAACGGGCAGCCCGGCGGCGGGTTCATCGCGGAAGGCACATCGCCCTCCAGCACGATGCGCTGCTTGTGCACCGAGGTGTCGGCGATGGGCACGGCCGACAGCAGCGCCTCGGTATAGGGGTGATAGGGCGGGGCAAAGACCTGTTCCGTATCGCCGATCTCGACCACGTGGCCGAGATACATGACCAGCACCCGGTCGCTGAGATACCGCACGATGCTCAGGTCATGGGAGATGAACAGCAGCGTCGTCTTCTGCTCGCGCTGGATCTCCATCAGCAGGTCGGTCACGGCCGCCTGCACGGACACGTCCAGCGCCGAGACGGGTTCGTCCGCGACCACGATCCGCGCGCCCCCGGCAAAGGCCCGCGCGATGCCCACGCGCTGCTTCTGCCCGCCCGACAGCTGGCGCGGCATGCGCTCGGCGAAGGCGCGCGGCAGTTTCACCAGGTCCAGCAGCGTCAGCATCCGTTCGCGCCGCTCGGCGTCGCTGTTGCCCACGTCGAAGACCTCGAGCGCGCGGATGATCTGCCGGCCCACGGTCATCGAGGGGTTCAGTGTGTCGAACGGGTTCTGGAACACCATCTGGATGTCGGCGATGGTGCGGGCGTCGCGCGCCTCGATGGGGATGTCCTGCACCTCGCGGTTGTCGAGGATGATCTTGCCGCTGGTCGCGGTCTCGAGCCCCATCAGCACCTTGGCGAATGTCGACTTGCCGCAGCCCGACTCGCCCACGATGGCCAGCGTCTCGGATTCGCGCGCCTCGAAGCTCAGCGTCTCGTTCGCCTTGACCACCTTGCGCACGCCCGATCCGCCGAACAGCGCGTTGGCCGCCACCTCGTAGTATTTCCGCAGGTCGTCCATCTTGAGCACGACGCGCCCCGGCTGCGCCTTTTCATGCGTGATGACGTTGGCGGGTGGCGCGTCCCAGTCGATCTCGTCGAATTTCAGGCAGCGGGTGCGGTGCCGCGTGTCGCCCTCGACATTCGCCATGGGAATGTCGCCCGCATCGCAGCGCCCGGCCTCGAAGTAATCGCAGCGCGGGCCGAAATTGCAGCCCCGGGGGCGTTCATGCGGCAGCGGGAAATTGCCCGGGATCGCCACCAGCGGCCGCGCCGCCTTGTCCGCGCCGGGCAGCGGGATCGAACGGAACAGCGCCTGCGTGTAGGGATGCCGCATCCGGTCGAACACGTCGTCGATGGCGCCGGTCTCGACCGCCTCGCCGGAATACATCACGCAGATCCGGTCGCAGGTCTCCAGCACGAGCCCGAGGTTGTGGCTGATGAACAGCATCGACGTTCCATACTTGCGGCCCAGCTCTTTCACCAGGTCGACCACGGCGGCCTCCACCGTGACGTCCAGCGCGGTGGTCGGCTCGTCGAGGATCAGCAGCGTCGGTTCCGCCATCAGCGCCATGGCGATGACGATGCGCTGCTGCTGGCCGCCCGACAGCTGGTGCGGATAGCTGTCGAGGATGCGTTTCGGGTCGGGCAGCTTGACGTCTGTCACCACCTGAAGCGCGCGCTCGAACGCCTCCTTCTCCGAGGCGCCCTTGTGGATCATCGGCACTTCCATCAGCTGCCGCCCGATCTTCATCGCCGGGTTCAGGCTCGCCATCGGCTCCTGGTAGATCATGGCGATCTCCGAGCCGCGGATCCGCCGCAGTGCCTCGGGGCCCATCGTGTTCAGCTCGCGCCCCCTGAACCGGATCGATCCGCCGACGATCCGCCCGTTCTTGCCGAGATCCTGCATCACCCCCAGCGCCACGGTGGACTTGCCGCAGCCGCTTTCGCCCACCAGCCCCACCGCCTCGCCCGGCATGACCCGGACCGAGAAATCCATCACTGCCGGGATCTCGCGCAGGCGGGTGAAGAACGAGATCGACAGGTTCTCGATCTCGAGGATGGGCTCCTGGCTGGTGTCCTTCATCGCTCTCTCCCGGTCGGTTCAACGGGCCTGCGCCCTGTGTTCTTCTGGCCTCGAGTATCCTGGGGGCCGGGGGCAGAGCCCCCGGTCCGCCCCGCGTTCAGTCGCGCAACGATTCCTCGCGCAGCCCGTCGGCCAGCAGGTTCAACCCCAGCACGAGGCTGAGCAGCGCCAGCGCCGGCGGCAGGGCGGGGTGCAGGTAGATCGACAGCAGGCGCCGCCCGTCATTGATCGTCGTGCCCCAGTCCGGGCTTTCCGGCGGCAGGCCCAGCCCAAAGAAGCCCAGCGTGCCCAGAAGGATCGTGGTATAGCCGATGCGCAGGCAGAAATCGACGATCAGCGGGCCGCGCGCGTTGGGCAGGATCTCCCACAGCATGATGTACCAGGGGCGCTCGCCCCGGGTCTGGGCGGCGGCGACATAGTCGCGCGTCTTGATGTCCATCACCAGGCCCCGCACGATGCGGAAGACCGTCGGAGCGTTGACGAAGACAACCGAGACGAAGACCGTCAGGATGCCCGACGGGATGTCGAACAGGTCGAGCGGCCAGAAGGTCACCTTCGATTCCGGCTCGTTGATCGCCGACAGGTAGATCACCGCCATCGGCACCAGCACCACGGACAGCCACAGTGCGTTTCGCGGCGGCTGGGTGCGGTATCGCGCGTGGATCAGCACCCCGGCAAAGATCAGCGGGAACAGGAACAGCACCACCGCCATGTATTGCGGCAGGCCGGTCAGCACGATCTCGGGCGTCACCAGCAGGTAGAACAGCAGGATCACCGGGAAGGCGAGGATCAGGTTGGCGAGAAAGGACAGCAGTGTGTCCAGCCGCCCGCCGTAATAGCCCGCCGGCAGGCCCAGCGTGATCCCCACCATGAAGGCGAAGAGTGTCGCCAGCGGCGCGATGGCGATCACCACCAGGCTGCCCTCGACCATGCGCGAGAAGACGTCCCGCGCCAGGTTGTCGCCGCCCAGCAGATACCAAGGATAGGTCCCGTCCTCGGGCTGCGCCAGCGGTTCTCCGGGCAGCTTGTTCTTCATTCCCGACATCTGCGACAGCGAATCCTGCGTGGCGATCCAGTCGAACACGCCGGCAAAGAAGGCGGTGAAGACCCAGAACATCACGATGCCAAAGCCGATCATCCCAATCGTGGAATCGAACAGCTTGCCGTAAAGGCCCAGCCTGCGTTTGTAGCGGATCGACAGGGCATAGGTGGCGGCCAGTGCAATCCACACAGGCACGAACTGCTGCGACATGGCGCCGATGATGCCCGCCTGCGGGCCCATGACGGCACCCAGCGCGAGGTAGGCCAGCAACACAACCAGTAGCAGCAGGCCCAGCCCGTTCGATGCCATCCGTGCGCCGCCCTGCATCCCGCCCGTGGCCACCAGCGTGCCGTCGGGATTGCTCTGCACGGCGGTTTCGGGCGTCACCAGGCTCAGCAGGATGCGCGCGGCTACCGCGACGCCGAAGAGCGGCACGAGGAAGAACAGCACAGGGTTCAGCACGGTGCCAAGGCTACCTGTCCAGGTTAGCGGGTCCATGGTCTCGCCTCCGTCAGGTCACGCTGATGCGCGGGTTGAGATAGACATAGCCGATGTCCGAGATGAGCTGCGTCACCAGCACCACGAAGACCGATACGACCGACACGCCCAGCAACAGCTCGATGTCGTTGTTCCCTGCCGCCTGCACCAGCGTCCAGCCAAAGCCCTTGTAGTTGAACAGGGTCTCGACGATCACCACGCCGTTCAGCAGCCAGGGGAATTGCAGCATGATGACGGTGAAGGGCGCGATCAGCGCGTTGCGCAGCGCGTGTTTCAGCACGATGGCGCGGAACCCAACGCCCTTCAGCCGGGCGGTGCGGATGTACTGCGCGGTCATCACCTCGGCCATGGACGCTCGCGTCATCCGGGCGATATAGCCCATGCCATACAGCGCGATGGTCAGCACCGGCAGAAAGAAATTCTCGAAATCCGGGGCGTCCATCGCCGAGGCGGCGGTGCCCTTGAACCATTTCAGACCCACCGCGCTGGACGTGAAGATCGCGATGAACAGCACGCCCGAGACATATTCCGGCGTCGCCGTCGTGGTGATCGACACCGTCGACAGCGTGCGGTCCAGCGGGCTGCCCTCGCGCATCCCCGCTAGCACGCCGACGATCAGCGCCGAGGGCACCATCAGCAGCATGACCCACAGCATCAATCGCCCGGTCAGCGCCAGTTTCTCGCCGACGATGCCCAGCACGGGTTCCTTGAACACGGTCGAGCCGCCCCACCACCCCTGGAGCACGCCGCAGAAGGTGGACGCCTCGTCCGGCGTCGCGGCCAGCGCAACGCAGCGGCCTGTCACCGTGCCGTCCTCGGTCGTGCGCGTCCAGCCGGGCGCGACGCCCAGCCATTCGCCGTATTTCACGATCACCGGGCGCATGTAGCCGCGGTTTTCCAGCCAGACTTCGACCTGTTCGTCGGTCATCCGGACGTTGCCCTGCGTCTTTGCCAGTTTTTCGAGGTTGGGATGCAGGTTCGTCAGGAAGAAGACGACGAAGGTCAGGCAGAGGCTGGTCAGCAGCATCACGCCGACGCGGCGCAGGATGAAAAGTCCCATCGTGGCCCTCCGGGCTCTGTCCGGCGGGATGCCGGAACGGACGGGCGTAGTGCCCGCCCGTCATCGTTGGGACCGGGCCGCGCAAGTTGGCGCGGCCCGGTCCGGCGATCAGGCGGCGAAGCCGAACTTGTAGAAGTGGAACTCGTGCGACGGGTGCTTCTCGACACCCACCACGTTCGGGGTGTGGTGGTTGTAGAGGCCGCGCCAGTAGGGCTGGATGATGACGCCCTCGTCGCGCATGATCTGCTCGATCTTCGCCATGACCTCGCGCCGCTTGTCGGCATCGGCGATGGCCAGCGCCTGGTCGAGCAGGGCGTCGAACTCGGCGTTCGAAAAGGCGGATTCGTTCCATGCCTCGCCGGTGCGATAGGCCAGCGCCAGGATCTGCACCTCGAGAGGGCGGTGGTTCCAAGAGGTCGCCGAGAAAGGATATTTCGTCCAGTCGTTCCAGAAGGTCGAGCCGGGCAGGACCTTGTGGCTGGCGGAAATCCCCGCATCGTTCAACTGGGCCACGATGGCGGCGCCGGTGTTGCGCTCGAAATCGTCGTC
Source organism: Thetidibacter halocola (assembly GCF_018224955.1). Classification (GTDB taxonomy): domain Bacteria; phylum Pseudomonadota; class Alphaproteobacteria; order Rhodobacterales; family Rhodobacteraceae; genus Thetidibacter; species Thetidibacter halocola. The sequence continues at coordinate 489,446 of NZ_JAGTUU010000001.1, read as the reverse complement.
GAGCGTGATGAGCTCGTGGGTGAAGTCGGCCATGCCGGCGGCGTCCATCTCGGCCTTGGCCTTGGCCGGGTCGAATTCCGGCGCGCCGATATCGGCATAGGCCGGGTGGATCGGGCAGACATGGTGGTTCTCGGCGACGATGCCGCGGCCCGAGTAGCCCAGTTCCAGGCATACATTGTTGTCGACCGCCATGTTCAGCGCCCGGCGCACCGGCGCGGTGGCGTAGGGTACGATGTCGCCCACCTGCGCCACCTGGTTCGGACGGATCACCAGCGTCGCGGCGGTCACCGCCTCGGTCCGGGTCCAGCCGATCGCGTCCATCACGTCGATGAACTCGCCCACGGTTTCATACAGCACGTCGACTTCCTCGGCCTCGGCAGCGGCCAGCCAGCCGGCGGGGTCGGTGCCGTAGTCCAGCATCTCGATCCGGTCGAGGTAAGGCCCGCCAAAGACCTCGGTGCCCCACCAAGGCTGTTCGGTGCGTTCCATCACGCAGCGCTCGCCAACCTTGAGTTCGACCCCGCGATAGGGACCTGTGCCGATCCAGGTGTCGTAGGGCGCCTCGGGGTCGTGATCCTTGTGCGCGATGGCCGAAGGATAGTCCGACATGTTGGCGATGATCGCGATGTCGGGCGTGCTGAGGTTCAGCACCACGGTCATGTCGTCGGGCGCGGTGATCGCGCCCTCGCGCGGCTTGCCGTCCGCAATCAGCCCACCCAAGCGCGAGGCCATCGAGTTGGTCTCGACGCTGGCGTCGCACCAGCCCTCGATGTTGCGCACCACATCGGCGGCGGTGAAATCGGTGCCGTCATGCCATTTCACGCCCGGACGCACCTTGAGCGTGTATTGCGTGGCGTCGTCGTTGACCTCCCAGCCTTCCAGCAGCATGCCTCGGAAGGTGCCGTCGGCATTGTATTCCACGAGGTATTCAAGGATGCCACGGCTCTGGTTGCCGACCTCGGACCAGTCATAGGAGCGCGGCTCCTTCATCGCCTTGATGCTGGTCTGGATGCGCAGCGTGCCGCCCGTCTGGGCATGGGCCGCGGCCTGCGCCGGCTGGGTCAGGCCGCCCAGCGCATAGGCCGCGCCGGCCGTCAGGCCCATCGCGGTGGCACGGGTCAGGAATTCGCGGCGGCCGATCCGGCCCTCTTGCAGTTCGCGGGCATACATCTGCGCCGCGGGGTGGATCCGGCTGGCCGGGTGGTTGATCGTCATGTCTTTCTCCCTGTGACACGTCGGTGGCTTTCGGGGTCTTGCGGGCTGTGCCGTCGTCTGGCCGCGTTCCATCGCGGCGCCTTGCTCCATTGCGCCCATTCGGCACGGTGGGGGCGTTCACGTCAACGACCTGCATCGTCATTTCGCAAAACAAAAACGACATGGGGCCCATACAAAAACGACAGGCCCGGGGTTGCAACCGGGTTTTCCGTCCGTGCTGCGCCGCAGCGGTCAGGCGCGCTTGCGCGCGGCCTTGCGCAGGGCGGTGGGGCTGTGGCCGGTCTGGACCTGCACGAAACGCGAGAAATAGGCCGCCGACGCGAAGCCCAGGCTTTGCGCGATGGCCTGCACCGGCTGGGTGCCGGTTTCCAGCGCCATGCGCGCGGCGTGCAGGCGGCGTTCGGCCAGCATGTCGGCTGCGGTGCGCCCGCAGGTCTGCTTGCAGACCCGTGTCAGGTGCGTGGGCGTGACGTCCAGCGCCTCGGCATGGTCGGCCATCGGCGCGGGGTTGCGATAGGCGCGCACCACGATCCTTGCGAAACGCCGCGCCAGCCGTTGCGAGGCGCCATCGGCGCCGGGCTCGACCGAGCCGGCCGCCACCTGCCGGTGCAGCCAGACCGAGACCAGCCGCACCCGCGCCTCCAGCGCCTCGAGCGCGCGGGGCCGGTGGCCCGCGATCTCGCGCGCCATGGCGTCGATCTCTGCCGTCAGTTCGGCCTGAGCCATGCTGTCGCGCACCCGCATCAGCAGGGCCGAGTCGGGCAGCCGGTCGGTGAGGCCCGCCGGGCTTTCCATGTAAAGCGCCTGTGTGCCGGTGGGCAGGTCGAGCGAGAACAGCGTGCCGGCGGGCACGAACAGCGCATGATGTGTGGACAGGCCACGGCGGACGCCCTCGATCACCGCGCGGCCCTGGCCGCGGGTCATCAGCAGCAGGAAATCGGCGGGCCGGTCGTGTTGCAGTGTGTATTTCCACGCCGACCCCTGCGCGATCAACCCGAAGGAGCCCGCCCGCACCGGACCGGCCACGGTCTGGATCGGCGCCTGCGTTGCGCCGCGCAGGAAACCCGGCAGGCCGCTCATGCGGCGCGCCTCGCCGCCAGTTGCGTCCAGTCGCCCATCCGGGCGCGAAACCAGGTGCGCTGGCGCTTGGCGTATTGCCGGGTGAGGATGATGGCGCGGGTCATGGCCTGCTCCAGCGGGATGTCTCCCTTGAGGTGCGCGATCAGGTCCGCCGCGCCGATGGCCTTGGCCGAGGGCAGATCGGGGCGCCAGCCGGGCAGGTTGGCGCGCGCCTCGTCCAGCGCGCCCGCCTCGATCATCAGGCGAAAACGCCGCTCGATCCTTGGCGTCAGCCAGTCTTTCGGCGCGTCGAACAGCACCGGCTGCGCGCGTGACAGTGGCAGCAGGGGCGGGGGCGTGTCGGCCTGCCACTCGGCCAGGCCGCGCCCCGTCGCCCGCAGCACCTCGAAGGCGCGCTGCACGCGGGCCGGGTTGCGCGTGTCGATGCGGGTGCGCGTCGCGGGGTCCAGCGCGGCGACCATCGCCGCCAGCCCCGCCTTGGCCAGCATCGCGTCGGCCTCGGCCCGGATTTCGGGCGGGACGGGGGGCACCTCGGCCAGCCCTTCGGTGAGCGCGGTGAAATACAGCCCCGTGCCGCCGACGAGGATCGGGCGCGGGCCGTCCAGCAGCGGCGCCACCTCGCGCAGCCAGTCGCCAACCGAATAGGGGCGATCCCCTGGGACATGGCCATATAGCAGATGCGGCGCGCGGGCCTCGTCCTCGGGCGAGGGGCGGGCGGTCAGCACCCGCCAGTCGCCGAACACCTGTAGCGCGTCGGCATTCACGATCACGCCGCCCTGCCGTTCCGCAATGGCCAGGGCAAGCGCCGACTTGCCGCTGGCCGTGGGGCCTGCGACCAGAACCGGGCGCGCCGGGTCAAGATCGTCGATGAGCGCGGTCAGGTCGTCCATTGCAGCCCGGGCGGAAATGCGGCATTTGTGCCTGCAATCCTATCCCTTGCCCAGATCGGAGTGCAACATGGCCCCTGACAGCCCCGCCAAACCCGCCTTCAAACGCGTCATGCTGAAGATCTCGGGAGAGGCGCTGATGGGCGATCAGGGGTTCGGCCTGCACCCGCCGACCGTCCAGCGCGTCGCGCAGGAGGTGAAGGCGGTGCACGATCTCGGCGTCGAGATCTGCATGGTGATCGGCGGCGGCAACATCTTTCGCGGCCTGTCGGGCAGCGCGCAGGGGATGGAACGCACCACGGCCGATTACATGGGGATGCTGGCGACGGTGATGAACGCGCTGGCGATGCAATCCGCGCTCGAGGGGCTGGGCGTCTTCTGCCGGGTCATCAGCGCGATCCGCATGGACGAGGTGGCCGAGCCCTACATCCGCCGCCGCGCTGTTCGGCACCTCGAGAAGAAGCGCGTCTGCATCTTTGCCGCCGGCACCGGCAACCCCTATTTCACTACGGACACCGCCGCCGCCCTGCGCGCCAACGAGATGGCCTGCGAGGCGATCTTCATGGGCAAGAACGGCGTCGACGGCGTCTATGACAAGGACCCCAAGAAACATGCCGATGCGAAACGCTATGACCATGTCAGCTTTGACGACTGCCTGGCGAAGAACCTGAAGGTGATGGATGCCAGCGCCATCGCGTTGGCGCGCGACAACAACCTGCCGATCATGGTCTTCTCGCTGGACGAACCGGGCGGCTTTCGCGGCGTCCTCGCGGGCGAGGGCACCTATACCCGCGTCCAGTGACGCGCGGGACGGCCCGGCGTTTTGCCCATTGTCTTTTGCCCGGGCCTTCCCTTATGCTTCACTTGGTGCGCGCATCGCAGATGTGCCCATGTCAGTTTCGCTGAGACCGCGGCGGGCAACGCCCGCGCAGGCTCAGACCGATCGGGCCGCAAGGCCATCTACTTGCCCGGACCGCGACACGCGACGGGCCCATCATTGGCGCGAGGCACCGGTTTACCGGGCGCGCGTCGGAGAAGAAACGCGATGAGGCGCGAGACAGTGACAAAGCAGGACAGCACGGGCGACTCCGCCCGCCCTGCACACGCGCCGCGTATCGCCCAGACAAGACATGAGACACGCCGCCCTGATCCACCGGATCCGAGGCGGCCGGTCGCGTGCAGACGGACAACATGGCAAAGAAAATGCTCATCGATGCCACCCACGCGGAAGAGACCCGCGTCGTGGTGGTTGACGGAAACAAGGTCGAAGAGTTCGATTTTGAATCTGAAAACCGCCGGCAGCTTGCCGGCAACATCTATCTCGCAAAGGTAACAAGGGTCGAACCGTCGCTTCAGGCGGCGTTCGTCGATTACGGCGGAAACCGGCACGGTTTCCTCGCTTTCTCGGAAATCCACCCCGATTACTACCAGATCCCCGTCGCCGACCGTAAGGCGTTGATGGAGGAAGAGGCCCGGCTTGCCGCGGCAGAGGACGAGGACGAGAAGCCCAAGAAACGCTCGCGCTCGCGGTCGCGCAAATCGCCCCGCGCCGAGTCGTCGGGAAATGGCGACAAGGTCGTGCAGGCCGACCCCGCCGGGATGGAGACCATCGACCTCGGCGACGAGGCCGATGCCACCGATGCCGAGACCGTGACGCCCGAGGTCGGCGATCCGGGCGAGGGTCTGTCGCCGATGGAGACGGTGGCCGATACCCCGGTCGAGGAACCCGACGAGGACGAGGCGCCGGCCGCAGGCCAGGCCTTCCACGATGATGAAGACGAGGGCGATGAGGACGACCGGCAGTCGGACGACGACAGCATCGAATCCGTCGCCGACGACGACACCCACGAGGACATCCGCCCGGCGCGCAAGCCGCGCGCCCGGAAATACAAGATCCAGGAAGTCGTCAAGGTGCGCCAGATCATGCTGGTGCAGGTCGTCAAGGAAGAGCGTGGCAACAAGGGTGCCGCGCTGACCACCTACCTGTCGCTTGCCGGCCGCTACTGCGTGCTGATGCCGAACACCGCGCGCGGTGGCGGCATTTCCCGCAAGATCACCAACGCCGCCGACCGGTCCAAGCTGAAGGCCATCGCGAACGAGATCGACGTGCCCAAAGGCGCGGGCCTGATCATCCGCACTGCGGGCGCCAAGCGCACCAAGACCGAGATTAAGCGCGACTACGAATACCTTCAGCGCCTGTGGGAGCAGATCCGCGAGTTGACGCTGAAATCCATCGCGCCGGCCAAGATCTACGAGGAAGGCGACCTGATCAAGCGGTCGATCCGCGACCTGTACAACCGTGACATCGACGAGGTCCTGGTCGAGGGCGAACGCGGCTACCGCATCGCCAAGGACTTCATGAAGATGATCATGCCGTCCCACGCAAAGAACGTGAAGCATTACGCCGAGGGCATGCCGCTGTTCGCGCGCCACCAGGTGGAAAGCTACCTCTCGGGCATGTTCAACCCGACCGTGCAGCTGAAATCCGGCGGCTACATCGTGATCGGCGTCACCGAGGCGCTGGTGGCGATCGACGTCAACTCGGGCCGCGCCACGAAAGAGGGTTCGATCGAGGAAACCGCGCTCAAGACCAACCTTGAGGCCGCCGAGGAAGTGGCCCGCCAGCTGCGCTTGCGCGACCTTGCCGGCCTGATCGTGATCGACTTCATCGACATGGACGAGCGCAAGAACAACGCCGCCGTCGAGAAGAAGCTGAAGGACAAGCTCAAGACCGACCGCGCCCGCATCCAGGTGGGCCGGATCTCGGGCTTTGGCCTGCTGGAAATGTCGCGCCAGCGCCTGCGCCCTGGCATGATCGAGGCCACGACCCAGCCCTGCACCGCCTGCCACGGCACCGGCCTGATCCGCTCGGATGACAACATGGCCCTGGCCGTGCTGCGCACCATCGAGGAAGAGGGCACGCGCCGCCGCTCGCGCGAAGTGCTGGTCAAGTGCCCGGTGGCCATCGCCAACTACCTGATGAACCAGAAGCGCGAGCATGTCGCCCAGATCGAGGCCCGCTATGGCATGGCCGTGCGGATCGAGGCCGACGTGCACCTTGTCGCGCCCGACTTCTCCATGGAGAAGTTCAAGACCGCCACGCGCTCCGTCCCCGAGGCGCCGCCCGTGGTGTCGGTCGACACCTCGCTGATGGACCTGATCGACGAGGAAAGCATCGCCGACGAGGACGAGGAGGAGGAGGACGTCGAAGAGGCGCAGGCCGTCGAGACGCCCGCCGCGGTTGCAGCGGCCGCCGCCGCCAGTGCCGAGGGTGACGAAGGCAAGCCCAAGAAGCGCCGCCGTCGCCGCCGCCGCAAGTCCAAGGGCCGTGATGGCGCCGAGAATGGCGCACAGGTTGAAAACGGCGACAATGGTGACGAGGGTTCCGACGAGGGCGACGACACCGCCATGCCCGAAGCCGAAGAAGCCACCGGCGAGGCCGTCGCCGAGACCACCGGCGCTGAAACCGACGAGGCGCCCAAACCCAAGCGCAGCCGCCGGTCGCGTTCGCGCAAGAAGCCCGAGGCCGAGGCCGAGGTGAGCGCAGACACAGAGGCAGAGGTACAGCCCGCCGAGGCAGTCCCCGCTGCCGATGCGCAGGCCGAGCCGGTGGCCGAACCGGAAGTCACCGAAAAGCCCAAGCGCAAGCGCGCGCCGCGCAAGCGCAAGACGGCCGAGGCCGAAGCACCAGCAGAGGCACCGACCGAGGCCCCGCAGGAGGAACCTGCCGCCGAGGCCACGCCTGCTGCGCCTGCGCCGGAAGCCGAACCGGCGCCCGAGACCGCTGAACCCGCTGCGGCAAGCACGGCCAAACCGCGCCGCACCCGCCGCAAGGCTGCCGAGGTGATCGCCGAGGTGGTGGAGACGACCGACACGGCGCTTGTCGCCGAACCCGCGCCGGAACCGGCCACGCCCGAGGCCGAGGCGGAAGCGGCTCCGGCAGAGACGCCGGCCGCCGAGACACCCGCCGCCGACGAGGAACCGGCGCTGGAACCGGCCGAGGCCGAGGCACAGGCCGAACCTGCCGACGCCCCGCCGAAGCGCCGCGGCTGGTGGTCGCTGGGCAGCTAGACCTTGCGGAATGCAACGAAAAAGACCCCGGCCCGCAAGGACCGGGGTCTTTTTCATTACACCCGACCTTTCTTGTCCGCCTCAATCCCCCTTGCGGATGCGCCAGACCATGACCGGGCCATCCTCGCGGCTGTCCAGCAGCGCGTGACCCGCCTCGTTGCAGTAATGCGGCACGTCCACCACCGCCGCCGGGTCGTCGGTGCGCAGGCACAGCACCGCGCCGGGCGCCAGCCCAATCAGCCGCTTGCGCGCCTTCAGCACCGGCAGCGGGCACAACAGCCCGGTCGCGTCCAGTTCGGTGTCCTGTTCCATGCCATCCTCTTCGCCGGTCCTCGGAGCCGAGAGTTAGGCGGGCGGCGGCGAAACGTCCACAGTCATGTGATGCCTTGCCGCGTGACGCCGCCGCGGCTTTCGCCTACATCTTCGCCATGTTCGGAATCGAGATCATCGACGCGTCGCTACTGCCCGCCATGCTTGTGGCGCTTTTCGCTGGCGTCATTTCCTTCCTCAGCCCCTGCGTGCTGCCCATCGTGCCGCCCTACCTGGCCTTCATGTCGGGCATGACGATCACGGAAATGCAGGGCGGCGGGCGCGCGCGTGCGCGGGTCGGCATTGCCGCGCTGTTCTTCGTGCTGGGGCTCAGCACGGTCTTCGTTCTGCTCGGCTTCACCGCGTCGTGGCTTGGGTCGTTCTTCCTTCAGAACCAGGTGCTTCTGGCGCGAATGTCGGGCGTCGTCGTGATCGTCTTCGGGCTGCATTTCCTGCATGTCTTCCGCATTCCTTTCCTCGACCGCGAGGCGCGGATCGAGGCGGGCGATACCGGCGGCTCCGCCTTTGGCGCCTACCTGCTTGGGCTGGCCTTCGCCTTTGGCTGGACGCCATGCATCGGCCCGCAACTGGGCGCGATCCTCAGCCTTGCCGCCTCCGAGGCCTCGGTCGCCCGCGGAACGCTGCTGCTGGGCGTTTACGCGGCGGGGCTTGGGCTGCCCTTTCTACTGGCAGCGCTGTTCCTGAGCCGCGCGATGGGTCTGATGAACCGCATCAAGCGGCACATGGCGATGATCGAGCGAATCATGGGCGTCCTGCTGATTGCGGTGGGCCTCGCCCTTGTCACCGGCGCCTTCACCGCGCTCAGCTTCTGGCTGCTGGAAACCTTCCCGGCGCTTGGCCTGCTGGGCTGACCTGCCCGTTTCTTCTGGCTTCAGATATCCCGGGGGAGGCCCGCAGGGGCAGGGGCAGAGCCCGCGATGTCGCGCACTGATCGCCCGAGCGCCGCTCTCGCAAATGCGCATTTACTGTCGCCCGACGCCGCGCTACGCAGGTATCGTGAGCGCGTCCGAAAAGTCGCGCCCGAAATAGCCTTGCGCCTCGCCGTCGGCGCGTTCCAGACCGGCCCCGGGGTGAGGCGCCCGATGCTGTTCGATCTTGGCGCCTACGCGCCCTATGCGGCGCTGCTGCTGGTGCTTGCGGTCTTCGCGCTGTTCCTGACCGAAAGACTGGCGGCCGAGGTGGTCGCATTGTGCGGCGTGGCAGTGGCGCTGTTCCTGGGCATGGTCCCGGTCGAGGACGTGCTCAGGGCGCTGGGCAACCCGGCCCCGGCGACGATCGGCGCGATGTTCGTCATCAGCGCGGCGCTGGTGCGCACCGGCGTGCTGGACGCGGTGGCCGACCACATGAGCCGGGGGCTGACAACCCATCCCGTCCTGACCATCGTGATCTTTTTCGTCGCCGCGGGCGCGGCCTCGGCGGTGATGAACAACACGCCGGTGGTCATGGTGCTGATCCCGGTCGTCTTCGGCCTGGCGCGGCAGATGGGCACCAGCGCCTCGCGCTTTCTCATGCCGCTCAGCTTCATCGTGATCCTTGGCGGCACCTGCTCGATGATCGGCACGTCGACCAACCTCCTGGTCGATGGCGTGGCCCGAGACCTCGGCCTCGAACCTTTCGGCCTATTCGAGATCGCGCCGCTTGGCGTGCCGCTGGCCATCATCGGCGGGCTGTTCCTGGCCTTCGCCGCGCCGCGCCTGCTGCCGGCACGCATGGCGCTGGCCGAGTCGCCCGCCTTGGGAGAGCGCAAGTCCTGGACCGTGGAACTGTTCGTGCCGCCCGGTTCGGCCCTGATCGGCAAGGGCGTTCAGGCGGTGCCGGATTTCCGCCGCTCGTCCACCCGCGTGATCGACCTGATCCGGCAGGACGTCTCGCTGCGCCGCGACCTCGTCTCCGAGGTGCTGGCGGCTGGCGACAGGATCGTGCTGCGCACCTCGGATGCCGAACTGATGGGCTTTCGCACCGGCGCCGCCAACGGGCTCGAGATCGCCGGGGCAGAACTGGCCGGCACGCGCCGCAACCACGTGATCGAGGCGCTGGTGACGGCCGACAAGGGACCGGTCGCCAATCTCGGCTGGCGGCGCAAGTATCGCGTCTATCCCATCGCGCTGCATCGGCGCGGCGTGGCGGTGGACCTGGCCGAGACCGGCCTGCACCTGCAGCGGGGCGACACCGTGCTGCTGGACGGCCCGCCCGACGGGGTCGAGACGCTGGCCCGCGAGGAGGGGCTGATCCTGCTGGCCCCGGTCACGGCTCGTGCCTACCTGCGGCGCAAGGCGCCGATCGCCGTGGCGGTGCTGGCGGCGGTCGTGCTGGGCGCGGCGCTGAACCTCGCGCCGATCCTGCCGCTGGCGATCATCGGCGCGGCGGTGGTTCTGGCCACCCGCTGTGTCGAACCCGAGGAGGGTGTCGGCGCCATCGACGGCCGGCTTTTGCTGCTGGTGGTGGCGATGCTGGTGCTGGGCACCGCGCTGGAACGGACGGGCGCCATGCGCCTCATCGTCGATACGCTGGCCGGTCCGATGGCCGGGCTGCCGCCGATCCTCGCGCTGGCGATGGTCTATGTCGTGACCTCGATCCTGACCGAGGTCGTCACGAACAACGCCGTCGCCGTCATCATGACGCCGATCGCGGTGGGCATCGCGACGCAGCTGGGCCTTGACCCGCGCGCCTTCGTCGTCGCGGTGATGTTCGGCGCCAGCGCCAGTTTCGCCACGCCCATCGGCTACCAGACCAACACGATGGTCTACAACGCGGGCGGCTACCGGTTTGGCGACTTCCTGCGGCTGGGCCTGCCGATGAACATTCTGGCGGGGGCGGTGACGGTGCTGCTGGCACCGCTGATCTGGCCGCTGACCCCCTGAACCCAAGCCTTACTCTTGCCGGAAAAGCGCGCTAGCCTGCACGGAACAGAGGTACGCGCATGGCCCCGACAGAGCCGCCAGTCCAGGATGTCCATCGCCGCCGGGTGTTCTACATTCCCGGCTACGATCCGATTCATCCCCGCCGCTACCGAGAGCTCTACCGCAAGGAAGGCGCGGAGCAGGCGGCGATTTCGGGCTACGGGATCGGGCTGAAGCCGAAGAAGACCGAGGGGCCGTATGGCTGGCAGGTGGAAAGCACGATGGACGGGCGCCAGACCCACGCAGATATCGAGGTGCTGGTCTGGTCCGACATCGTGCGCGACAGCATGTCGAACTCCATCCCCGCCACCTATGGCCAGCTTGTCCGTACGACCTGGGAATACATCGCCACCGGTGCGCTGTTCCGGCTGATGCGGTTGCGCAAGGGGCCGGTGATCGCGGCGCTCTACCCGGTGGGGATGCTGCTGCTGCAACTGGTGCTGGCACTGCTGGCGGGCTGGACGGTCTATGCGCTGGCGGCCTTGGTCGAGCCGTGGCTGGGCATCGCCGCGCGGATCGCCGGCGCCCTCGGCTTCGCCGGGATGACCTGGGTCGTGCTGAACGGGTTCCGCAAGCGGGACGGCAAGTTCTTTGCCTATTACCTGATGCATGACTATGCCTATTCCGCCCGGTTCCGGGGCGCCAACCCGCCCGAGCTCGAGGCGCGCATGGCCGAGTTCGGGGACATCATCGCGCAGGCGCTGACCGAGGACGTGGATGAGGTGCTGGTCGTCGGCCATTCCTCGGGCGCGCACCTGGCGGTGTCGATCCTGGCGGACCTGATCCGCGCAGGGCGGGTGCCGGCGCTGGGGCCGAAACTGGCATTGCTCAGCCTGGGGCAGGTCGTGCCGATGGTCAGCTTCCTGCGCGACGCACATCGGCTGCGGGCCGATCTGCGGTATCTCTCGGCGCGGGAGGACCTGACCTGGGTCGACGTGACCGCGCCGGGCGATGGCTGCGCCTTTGCGCTTTGCGACCCGGTGAGCGTCTCGGGCGTGGCGCCGGAGGACAAGAAATGGCCGCTGGTGTTCTCGGCGCAGTTCACCAGGTCGCTTTCTCCCGAGAAATGGAAAGCGTTGCGCTGGCGCTTCTTCCGGCTGCATTTCCAGTATCTCTGCGCCTTCGACCGGCCGCTGGATTACGATTACTTCGCCATCACCGCCGGGCCGGTATCGCTGGGCGCGCGCTATGCCGGGCGGCCGGCCTCGGCCAGCCGGATCGACCGGGCGGTGTCGAAATACACCTCGATCGCGGCATGATCCCGCCAAAACCGCAACCGCGCGCCGATCGCGTGTCGCTGTTGCAGTATGCGCGGCTGTTCCGGCGCGACATCCTGTCGGCGCAGCCCGCGCGGCTTTATCGCGCCTGGATGGCCGAATTCCGCACGCCCTTCTTCCGTTCCTTCCTCGTGAACCAACCCGACCTTGTCGACACGGTGCTGAAGGCGCGGCCCGACGATTTCCCGAAATCCGACCGGATCGGCGCCGGGCTGCGGCCTCTTCTGGGAGAGTCGGTGTTCCTGACCAATGGCGAGACCTGGAAGCGCCAGCGCCGCATCATCGACCCCGCCTTCGAGGGTGGGCGCCTGCGCGAAACCTTTCCGGCCATGTGGCAGGCGGCGCTGTCCGCCGAGGCGCGGCTGCGCGACAGGGCGGGCGGCGTGGTCGAGATCGAGGAGATCGCCAGCCACGCCGCCGCCGACGTGATATTCCGCACGCTGTTCTCTATCCCGATCGAGGATGCGGTGGCCTCGGCGGTGTTCCACGAGTTCCGCGCCTACCAGCGCAGCCAGCCGATCCTGAACCTGGCCGCCTTCATCCCCGGCCCACGCTGGATGCCACGCCTGTTCCGCCGCGATACCCGCGCCGCCGCCCGGCGCATCCGGGCGCTGATCACCGGGCTCACCGAGCAGCGGATGCGCGCCATCGATGCGGGAACCGCGCCGGACGACCTGGCCACCAAGATCATGACGACGCGCGATCCCGTCACCGGCCAGACCTTTTCCACCGAGGAGATGGTCGATCAGGTGGCGATCTTCTTTCTTGCCGGGCACGAGACCAGCGCCTCGGCCCTGGGCTGGGCGCTGTACCTGCTGGCCTGCGCCCCCGACTGGCAGGCGCGGGTGGCGGCCGAGGGCGCGGGGCTGACCGGCGAATTCGGTGACCTGTCCAACCTGCGCGCCACGCGCGATGTATTCCGCGAGACGTTGCGCCTTTACCCGCCGGTGCCGATGATGGTGCGCGAGGCGGCCTGTCCAGAGACCTTCCGCGACCGCGCCGTGCCCCGGGGCAGCCAGATCGTGCTCAGTCCCTGGCACCTGCACCGGCACGAACGCATCTGGGACATGCCCGACGCCTTCGATCCGGCGCGCTGGCAGACCGACGAGGGCCGGCGTTGCGGGCGCGAGGCCTTCATGCCGTTTTCCGCCGGTCCGCGCGTCTGCACCGGGGCGGGCTTTGCCATGGCCGAGGGCGTGCTTCTGCTGGCACTACTACTGCGGAACCTGCGGGTCGACCTTGTTGCGGGGCGTGAACCGGTGCCACAGGCACACCTGACGGTGCGGGCAAAAGACGGCATCTGGCTGCGCGTGACCGCGCGGGATGCCTGAAATAGCGCTAACGGGCTGACATGCCTCTATATCTGGCGAAATCGCTGCGTTAAGACAAATACGACGATTTTCAGACGCCGGGAGAGCACGATGGGACAGGACGCATTCGAAGCCATGAAGCAGCAGATGAAGACCGGGCAGGGGTTCATCGCCGCACTCGACCAGTCGGGCGGCTCGACCCCGAAGGCGCTGAAGCTCTACGGCGTGGACGAAAGCGAGTATGACGGCGAAGAAGCCATGTTCGCCGAGATCCACGCGATGCGCGCCCGCATCATCCAGTCGCCGACCTTCACCCGCGACAAGGTGATCGGCGCGATCCTGTTCGAGCGCACCATGCGCGGCACGATCGAGGGCAAGCCGGTGGCGCAACTGCTGTGGGAGGACAAGGGCATCGTTCCCTTCCTCAAGATCGACAAGGGGCTGGAGGACACGGCCTATGGCGTGCAGCTGATGAAGCCGATCACCGGGCTTGACGCCACGCTGAAGGAGGCCAAGGGGTTCGGCATCTTCGGCACCAAGGAACGCTCGGTCATCCACGAGGCCAACGAACAGGGGATCGCCGCCGTGGTGGCGCAGCAGTTCGAAGTCGGCAAGCAGGTCTTTGCCGCGGGTCTCATCCCGATCCTCGAACCCGAGGTCAGCATCAAGGCTCCCGACAAGGCGCAGGCCGAGACGCTGCTCAAGGCTGACCTGATGCGGCATCTCGACGAGCTGCCCGCCGGTGTCGAGGTCATGCTGAAACTGACCATCCCGACAGAGGACGGTCTTTACGACGAGGTTGCCCTGCATCCCAAGGTGATCCGGGTCGTGGCGCTGTCGGGCGGCTATTCGACCGACGAGGCCTGCGAGCGGCTGGCGCGCCAACCCAGGATGATCGCCTCCTTCAGCCGGGCGCTGACCGAGGGCCTGTCCAAGCAGCAGTCCGAGGCCGAGTTCGACGCCGCCCTGGGCAGCAACATCGACAAGATCGCGGCCGCGTCGAAGACGGTGTGACCTGACTTTTCCAATTGTGCGCTGCGCGCGCAGGATGCTGGGACGGGACGGAGAGGTGTCAGGCCCTTCGTCCCGTTTGCTTTTGGCGGGTGGCGTATCGGCCCGGTGCCGGACGGGACGGAAACCTCAAGGAGCGAAGTCCGCCAGCCGCTTGCCCGGCTCGTCCACGAACAGGCCAGGCAGGGGGGTGAGGCTGCGGATTCGGTCGAGTGGAAAGCGCAGGAAGGCGCCCTTGGTCTCGGACCAGGCGATGCAGGTCCAGACCCGCCCCCAGTAATCCATGTGCAGCGGACGGATGTCGTGGGTCGCGTCGGGCAGGGTCACGCGCAGTTTCTGCCGGGCGCGGATCGCTGCGCGGACCTGCGGCATGTGGGCAAACCCGCGCGCGGCATCGGCGAAGGCCTCTGTCGCGAAGCCGAAAGGCGCCGGGGCGGGGCCGGCATCGGCGGGCAGCACTGCGTCGATCTTGGCCGAGAGGCTGCGCGCGGCGGGAGCCAGATCGTCGAGCGCCGAGGCACCGAGGGCGGCCAGCGCGACGTGCAGCGCATCCAGTTCGTCCACAGTCAGGTTCAGCGGCGGCAGCGTGACCGCGGCCTGCACCGTATAGCCATAGCCGCGCGCGCCCTCGACCGGCACGCCCGAGGCGGCCAGCACGTCCATGTCGCGGTAGATGGTGCGGGCGGAAACGCCGAGATCCTGCGCCAGCGCCTCGGCCGTGTGCAGGCGGCCGTCGCGCAGGCGGTCCATCAGGGCGTAGAGGCGGTCCTTGCGTTTCATGTCGGGGTTATTCTGACAGAAACCTGTCAACTGACAAGTTCATGACAAATACAGCCTCGCGCGATGCGTTTTGGCGCTTTCCCATGGCGGGCGGAGCCACTAGATACCCGCAGTGGAAATGATCGCGGGCCGGCTGGCCCGCTGGCAAGGAGAGACCACATGGGTATCGGAAATATCGGCCTGCCGGGCCTTCTGCTGATCGCCGTCGTCGTGCTGGTGCTGTTCGGGCGCGGCAAGATCTCGGCGCTGATGGGCGAGGTCGGCAAGGGCATCACCGCCTTCAAGAAGGGCGTGAGCGAAGGCGGCCAGGAGATCGAGGAACAGAAGTCCACCGCGGCGAAGGACGTGACCCCCGCCGAGGAAAAAGACAAGGGATAACCCCGCATGTTCGATCTGGGCTTTGGCGAGCTGCTGGTCATCGGGATCGTGGCGCTGATCGTCGTGGGTCCGAAGGACCTGCCGGTTTTGTTCCGCAACGTGGGCCGCTTCATGGGCAAGGCGCGCGGCATGGCGCGCGAGTTCAGCCGCGCTATGAACGAGGCCGCCGACGAGGCGGGCGTGAAGGACATCCAGAAGACGCTGAAGACCGCGACGAATCCGGTAGGCTCGGCCATGGACGGCGTCAAGGATGCCGCCCGGGCGATGACCGACATCAAGCCGGATAGCGCTACGGGCAAGCTGTCGGCCGAGCGCGAGGAGGCCCGCCGCAAGATCGAGGCCAGCACCGCGCGCGCCGCCGCCGAACGCAAGACGCGCGAGGCGCGCGAGGCGATGGAACGGGCCGAGGCGCTGGAAAAGGCGCTGGCCGATCAGCCGAAGAAAGAGGGTGAGGCATGAGCCGACCCGCACAGGACGACATCGACGACAGCAGCGCCCCGCTGATCGAGCACCTGGCCGAGCTGCGCACGCGGCTCATCCGGTCGGTGCTGGCGCTGTTCGCCGGTATCTGCATCATCTTCATCCCCATCCAGGGCGATTTCATCGCCGAGCACATCCTGCGATTCCTGCTGGGGCCGATCGAGGCGACGCTGCGCGCGCTGGGGGATCCGGCGCCGACGCTGCAATACACCAGCCCGCAGGAATACCTGTTCGTGCTGTTCCGCATCGGTCTGGTCTTCGGCTTTGCGCTGGCCTTTCCGGTGATCGCGCACCAGATGTGGCGCTTCATCGCGCCGGGGCTCTACAAGTCGGAAAAGAACGCCTTCCTGCCCTTCGTCATCGCCTCGCCGGTGATGTTCCTGCTGGGCGCGAGTTTCGCGCATTTTGTGGTCACGCCGCTGGCCATGTCCTTTTTCCTGGGTTTCACCGATGCACCGTCGCTGTTCGCGAACCTCATGGCGGGGTCCGTTGACGCGCCGGGCGGCGCGGCGGCCGTGGTGCCGACAACCGATTCCGGGCTGAAGATCACCTTCTTCGGCAAGGTGAACGAAAGCCTGCAAACCTCGCTGGTCTTCATCATGGCCTTTGGCCTGTGTTTCCAGCTGCCGGTGCTGCTGACGCTGATGGGCAAGGCCGGGCTGGTTTCGGCGCAGGGGCTGGGCGCCGTGCGCAAATACGCCATGGTCGGCATCCTGGTGCTGGCGGCGGTCGTGACCCCGCCGGACGTGGTGACGCAGATGATCCTGTTCAGCGTCGTCTACGGCCTTTACGAGGTGTCCATCATCCTTGTCCGTCGCGTGGAAAAGAAGCGCGAGAAGGACCTGCGCGCGCAGGGCCTGTGGTTCGAGGACGACCCCGAGGAATTCGACGACCCGCTGATGCGCGAGTTCGACGAGGACGACAAGCCGGAGGGCGCGCGCAAGTGACCGACCTGGAACGGATTGCGGCGGCGCTGGAGCGGCTGGCTCCGGCGCCGCTCGAGGCACCGGATTTCTCTGCGGCCGAGGCCTTTGTCTGGCATGTCGCGCCCGACCGGCTGGAGCCGGTGGCGCAGGTCAGCCGGGTGCCGCTGGACCTGCTGGTGGGGATCGAGCGCACGCGCGACACTCTGGTGCAGAACACCCGCCAGTTCGCCCGCGGCCTGCCGGCGAACAACGCGCTGCTCTGGGGGTCGCGCGGGATGGGAAAATCCAGCGTGGTCAAGGCTGTGCATGCCGCCGTTCGCGCCGAGGGCCATGACCTGAAACTGGTGGAATTACAGCGCGAGGACCTGCCCTCGGTCGGGCGGCTGCTCAACCTCCTGCGCGCGTCCGACTGCCGTTTCGTGCTGTTCTGCGACGACCTGTCGTTCAGCCATGACGACCAACATTACAAGAGCCTCAAGGCCGTGCTGGATGGCGGGGTCGAGGGGCGGCCCGAGAACGTGGTGTTCTACGCCACCTCGAACCGTCGCCACCTGATGCCGCGCGACATGATCGAGAACGAGCGGTCCTCAGCGATCAACCCCTCCGAGGCGGTCGAGGAAAAGGTGTCGCTGTCGGACCGTTTCGGCCTCTGGCTGGGCTTCCATCCCTGCACGCAGGACCAGTATCTGGCGATGATCGACGGCTATTGCGCGGCCTATGGCGTGACGGTGGATCCGGCGCGCCTGCGCGCCGAGGCGATCGAATGGCAGGCCACGCGCGGTGCGCGCTCGGGCCGGGTGGCCTGGCAATTCTTTGTCGATCTGGCTGGGCGCGAGGGCGTGGCGCTGGGCTGAGGCCCGGGTTCAGGTCGCCTCGGCGCTGGCCAGGCGGTTCATGCCCTGCCGCGCCAAGTCCGCCACCAGCGCGGCGGTATCCACCTTCTGCACAGGAACACCGGCACTGAGCGCCAGCGCGGCGGCGGTTCCCGTCGCCTGGCCCATCGCCATGCACTGCGGCATCCCCCGGACCGAGGCGAAGGCCACCGGGTCTGCCGAAAGGATGCGCCCGGCGAACATCAGGTTCGGCACCGTTTCGGGCAGCAGGCTGCGGAAGGGGATGGTGTAGTAGCCGCCCTTGTCGAGCGCGGCCTCGTGCGTCATGCCAGAGCCCGCGCGCATCACGTCGTCCACCGGGTTGTCGCAGGCGACGATTCCGTCGGAGAATTTCCGGCCCTGCGCCAGGTCCGCGCCGGTCAGACGGTAGGCGCCGTGCAGCTTGCGCGTCTCGCGCACGCCGATGGTGGGTGACAACTGCGTCATGTGCGCGGCCTCGAAGCCCGGCACGTCGCTGCGCAGGAACGCGGCCAGCGCACGGCAGCGGCGGCGGCCTTCCTGGGTGGCCTCGGTCACCGCCTGCGGATCGGTGCCATCGACGCCGCGCACATGGACCGAGTTGCAAAAGACGTCGCCCGGATGCAGCCCCTTCATCAGGTAGATGCGCCCCAGGTCGGGATGCAGGCGGCCCTCGGCCACACCGCGGGCGGCATGGCGGGTGAAATAGGGGTCAGGCTCGGCAAAGACGCGGTCCCAGTCGGCGCCGATCATGTGGAAGGACACGGTGACAGCCATCATGGCGCCCGTCGCGTCGCCCAGCGTGCAGGGCACGCCGGCCTTCGCCGACAGGTCGCCGTCGCCGGAACAGTCGATCACGATGGCAGCCCGGATGGTGAACGGCCCGTTGCGATCATATCCCTGCACGGCGGCAATGCGTGGCCCGTCCATCAGAGGTGCCGTCGCCACGGCGCCCAGCCGCGTCCGCACCCCGGCTTCGCGCAGCATCTCGAACATCTCGAGCGTCGCGAGTTCGTGGTCATAGATCACCTCGGGCCCGAAGTTTTCCAGAGTGCAGGGGCGCGTTTCGGCGGCGGGTGGCTCCATCGCGGCCAGCCGGTCGGTCAACTCGGCAAAGAGCCCGCCGATGCTGCGCCCGACCGGATAGCCGCCGCCCCAAGGCATGCCGGGGCAGAAGGCCATGACGCCGCCCACCTTGCTTGTCGCCTCGAGAAGCGTGACCCGCAGGCCCAGCCGCCCGGCGGAAACGGCTGCGCCGAACCCGGCGGTGCCGCCTCCGACAACCAGGACATCCGTGTCTTCCTGCCGGTCCGTGTCGCTGCCCATCCCGTCCTGCCTTTGCATGTGCGCCGCGTCCGGTCATCAGACCATCGGTCAGGGTCGCCTGGCAAGCCCGCCGAGCGGTGCCGAGATTATTGCAGGTAGCCCATTGGATCGACGCTGTCGAAACCCTTGCGGACCTCGAAATGCAGGAAGGCGGGATCGCCTGCGCGGACCTTGCCGATGCTCTGGCCGCGGCTGACCTGGTCGCCCTTCTGGATCGTCAGCCCGTCGAGATGGGTGTAGATCGTCAGCACATCGTCGGGGTGGCGGATCACCACGATGTTGACGTTCTCGGTGTTCTTGGTGATCGCCGCCACCTGGCCTGAGGCCGCGGCCTTGACCGGCGTGCCGGCGCTGGCGCCGATGTCGATGCCCTCGTTCCTGCCCTTTGCGTATTCGCGGATGATCCGCCCGTCGACCGGCATCGCCATCGCGGCGTTGCTGGTTCGGGTCTGGCTCTGGCCGATATCGGCCACGGGTTTCGCTGCCGGGGCGGGTTTCGCGGCCGCCGCGGCGGGCGGCGTCTCCGCCGGGAGCGGTTTGGTGGAGGAGGGCGGCACCGGCGTCGGGGAACCGCTGCCCGGCGTGGTGGTCGCTGCGGCCTGCGTGGCGCGCGGCGCCTCGGCGGCGGCGGGGATCATCAGGAACTGGCCTTCGCGCAGGGCGAAATCCTTGTCCAGCCCGTTCCACTCCGCCAGGGCCCGCGGGCTGACATTGTAGAGTCGTGCGATGGTAAAGGCGGTCTCGCCCCGCTCGACGCGGTGACGCACGGGCTCCAGCCCGGTCTGGACCGGGGCGGTCCCGGCGGCAGAGGGCGCGGCGCGGTCGATTGCGGCACCGGCCAGCGTGGTGACATCGACCTGGCTGGCCGGCCGGATCGGCCCGGTGATCGCGGCGCCGGTCGCGGGCGAGGGTTCGGCCACGCGGCGGGGCAGGGCGATAACCTCTCCGCCACGCAGGGGGTCTGTCTCGCGCACGCCGTTGTAACGGGCAAGCTCGGCCGCGGACAGGCCGACGCGCTGCGCGAGGCTGGCCACCGTGTCGCCGCGCTGCGCCACCGCGACCTGGTAGCTCGGGTAGGAGATGACGCCGCGATTGTCGGGGCTCGGCCGGTCGGCCGTGGCGGTCTGGGCCGCCGCCGCGGTGTCGAGGCTGCCTCCCATCCGCCCCCGCATGTCCAGGTCGATCGGGCCGGAACAGGCCGACAGGGCGGCGATCACGGCCAGGGCAGAGCCAAGGCGCAGGCGATGCGTCACGGGAATGGCGGTCATGGAACCCTCTCGATGTCCTCGCATGCACCCCTTGTTCGCCGGGTCGTCATGCCATGGTGGCGCGCCGGACGCGCCGTTCAATCCTTGCCCAGACCCTCGACCAGCGGCACGAAGCGGACCGGGCGCAACTCGTCATAATCGAACCCGCCCTCGTGGCGGGTCACGCGGATCAGGCTTTGCACGGCATCGCTCTGGCCCACGGGCAAGACCATGATACCGCCAATCTTCAACTGGGCCAATAGGGGCCCGGGCGGATCCTCGGCCGCGGCGGTCACGATGATACGATCAAAGGGCGCCTGATCCTGCAGGCCAAAGCTGCCGTCGGCGGTGAAGGCGGTGATGTTGGTCAGGGCCAGGTCGTCGAACACGGCGCGGGCCGATGCCACCAGCCGCTTGTGCCGGTCGACCGTGTAGACCCGCCGCGCCAGCAGCGCGAGGATCGCCGCTTGGTAGCCCGATCCCGTGCCGACCTCGAGCACCTTGTCGCGCGGGCTGACCGCCAGCGCCTGCGTCATCAGCCCCACGACCGACGGCTGCGAGATCGTCTGCCCGCAGGCGATCGGCAGGGGCATGTCCTCATAGGCGCGGTCGGCGAAATAGCCCTGCACGAAACGGCCACGGTCGATCCGCTCCATCGCGTCCAGCACACGGTTGTCGGTCACGCCCTTGGACCGCAGCGTGAAAAGAAACTGCATCTTGGTCTCTGCGTCGAAACTCATCCGAAGGCCCGCGACAGGCTGTCCAGGGCATCATGCGCCGTCAGGTCGGCCCGCATCGGCGTGACCGAGACATAGCCCGCCAGGTTCACGCCCGCGTCGCTGTCGGGCGCGACCGGCGCGCGCTGGTCGCCACCGCGCACCCAGATGAAGCGCCGCCCCGTGGGCGACAGCTGCGCCTCGGCGGCAAAACGGGTGTTTTCGCGCATGCCCTGCGGCACGACGCGCACGCCCTGCACCTCGGCCGCCGGAACGGGCGGGAAATTGACGTTGTAGAACAGGCGATAGCCGTCCTGGCCGGGCGGATCGGCGGCAAGGATGCGGCGCACCACGTCGACGCCATGCCGGGCCGAGGCCTCGAACGGGTTCTTCAGCGTCGCGGTGCGCGGGCCCAGGTATTGCGACAGCGCGATGGCCGGCAAGCCCTGCAACGCGCCTTCCAGCGCGCCGCCCAGCGTGCCGGAATAGAGCGCGTTCTCGGCCGAGTTGTTGCCCCGGTTCACCCCCGATAGGATCAGGTCGGGCGGCGTGTCCTTGAGCACGTCATGCAGCCCGGCGAGGACACAGTCGGCGGGGCTGCCCTCGGCCGCGAAACGGCGGGGCCCCAGCTGCGCGATCATCGTGGGATGCACGTAGGAGATGCAATGCGCGACGCCCGATTGCTCGAAGGCGGGGGCCACTGTCCAGACCTCGCCCTGCGGGCCGGCGATCTCGCGCGCGATGGCCTCCAGCACCTCGAGGCCCGGAGCGTTGATGCCGTCGTCATTGGTCAGAAGAATGCGCATGTGCCCGTGCCCCTTGTTTGTTTCTCCATAGGGAAACCGGGGCATCTGGGCAAGCGGGGCGCCGCCCGTGCGGCGCCGCCGGTGCCGGAGTGTGGCCTAGACGATCTGCGGCAGCAGGCGCGCGGCCTCGTCACGGGGCGTGGCAAGCGGGGCGCGATCCTCGCCGGGGAAGAACCGCGCGCGGGTGGCAGTGGCCATCGGCTGCGGGGTCAGGATGCGGACGCGGGGGCCGGTGCGCTCTGTTTCGGCGGCCCAGCTGCGCGCCAGCGCGATCTGCCCGGCCTTGGTCGTGCCGTAATGGCCAAAGAACCGCTCGCCGCCACGCGGGTCGTCGAAGAAGACGGCGGTGCCGCTCTCGCCCAGCAGGGCCGCGACGAAGGGGATCATGTGGCCCATCGCGTCGAGATTGGTCGACACGGATTTCTGCCAGTCCTTCGCGTCCAGGTGCGCCGCCGGGGTCAGCGGGGCGGCATGGATTGCCGTGTGGACCCAGAGGTCCAGCTTGCCCCAGCGATCATGCACCGAGCGGCACAGATGGGCCATCGCATCGCGGTTGGTGATGTCCATGGGCGCAAGCGTGGCCTCGCCGCCCTTTTCCTTGATGCGGTCGTCGAGATCCTCGAGGCCGCCCACGGTGCGGGCGACGGCGAGGACGTGATACTCGGGCGCAAGCGCCTCGGCCAGGGCAAAGCCCAGGCCGCGCGACGCGCCGGTGATGAGGGCGAGCTTGGTCATGCGCGCGGTTTGCAGCGCCGGCGCGGCAAGGTCAAGCGCCTTGCGCATGGGTCGCTTCAGCCCAGGATGCCGGGCCAGTTCGCCTCGCCCTTGGCGATGTTGCCGGGCACGTCCTGCAACCACAACTCGCGGGCCCGCAGGTTGGCGTTGAGATAGAGCTTGCCCTCGTAGAGCGTCCACGCCTCCGGCATCGTCGGCGCAAGGTAGCCGCGCGAGGCGGCAAAGGCGCAGTAGCCGCCGAATTGCGGGGCGAATGCCTCAGGCGTGGCGGCGAAGGCGGCGGCGTTCTCGGCATTGGCAAACTGCCAGATGGCGCCCATCCAGTCGACCTTGTGGTAAGCGTCGCCCGTCACCGGGCCGTTACCGGCGAAATAGGCAACCGCGTCGGACCCGTCGATGGCGATACCGCCTTCCTGGTAGATCTCGGACTCCCGTGCCAGGGCGGGGCGGGTGGTGATCAGCAACGCGGGCGTGGCCATGGCAAGGCGTAGGGCATGGCGGCGGGTCAGGGCGGTCATGGTCGGTCCTCCTCGGGGTGTGTGCCCGCAAGGTGGCCGCCTTCGCACCGCCGCGAAAGGGGGCTGGCGGCGATGTGAGCGTCGCGGGCGCTTCCGTGAAAGCCTGTAACAAACCCCTCCGGTTGCCTCAGGGCAGGCGCAGACGCTGCGACTGGCCCGCGCGGACCAGCGTCAGGGTGGTCTCGTCGATGGCGCGCACCTCTGCATCGCCGAGACGGTCGCCCACGCGCAGCTGTTCGGTCTTGCCCGAGGGCAGGCGGACCAACGCCTGCGGCGCCTCGGCCTTGCCGAAGACGCCCAGCAGCAGCGGCGCGCCGGTGTTCAGCGAGACGCTGCGCGTGGCATTGCGCGCCACAAAGGCCGTGGCCTCGCCCGAGGCGGTCTCGGCGCTGGCGCGCAGGAGGCGCGAGGAGGGCCGCGTGTGGGCCCGAAGGAATTTCGGTTGCATGATGTCCTGGTCGTTGATGCTGCGGTGCGGCATCTAGCGACGGGCATCGGGGGGCGAAAGAGGTCATGCTGCAGTGCGGCATAGTCTCGCCTGTCACGGGCAACAGCCGGCGCGCTTTCGCCGAGGGCGCGGATCAATCCGGCGTGATCGTCCTTGCGGGTCGGCCTATTCGGCCGCCTTCATCTTGAAGCCCTGCTCCAGCATGTCCGCAGGTTTCACCGGGTATTCGCCCGAGAAGCAGGCGTCGCAATATTGCGGGCAGGAGGCGTTGCGGCCCTGCGCCTCGCCCACGGCGCGGTAAAGCCCATCAAGCGAGATGAATTTCAGGCTGTCCACGCCCAGGTGCACGCGCATCTCGTCCTCGGACATGGTGGCGGCCAGCAGCTTTTCGCGCTGTGGCGTGTCCACGCCGTAGAAACACGGCCAGGCGGTGGGAGGGGATGCGATGCGGAAGTGCACCTCGGCCGCGCCGGCATCGAGGATCATTTCCTTGATCTTGCGGCTGGTGGTGCCGCGCACGACCGAGTCGTCGACCAGGATCACCCGCTTGCCCTGGATCAGGGCACGGTTGACGTTGAGCTTCAACCGGACGCCCATGTTGCGGATCTGCTCGGTCGGCTCGATGAAGGTGCGGCCCATGTACTGGTTGCGGATGATGCCCATGCCGTAAGGGATGCCACTTTCATGCGCGAATCCGATGGCGGCGGGCGTGCCGCTGTCGGGCACGGGGCAGACGAGGTCGGCGTCCATCGGCGCCTCGCGTGCCAGTTCCACACCGATCTGGCGCCGCGTCTCATAGACCGACCGGCCGCCGATGATGCTGTCGGGGCGCGAGAAATACACATGTTCGAAGATGCAGAAGCGCGGCGGCTGCGGGCGGAACGGGCGGATCGACTCGACGCCCTTGGCAGCGGTGATGACGACCATTTCGCCCGGCTCGATCTCGCGCACGAACTCGGCGCCGATGATGTCCAGCGCGCAGGTCTCGGACGACAGGCACCAGCCGTCGCCCACCTTGCCCAGAACCAGCGGGCGCACGCCCAGCGGGTCGCGCACGCCGATCAGCTTGGTCCGCGTCATGGCGACGACGCTGAACGCGCCCTCGACCCGGCGCAGCGCATCCTCCATCCGGGCGGGAATGTCGCGCTGCAACGACCGCGCCATCAGGTGGATTATGCATTCGCTGTCGCTGGAGGACTGGAAGATCGAGCCGCGCTCGATCAGCTCGCGGCGCAGTGCGTTGGCATTGGTGATGTTGCCGTTATGCGCGATGGCCGCGCCGCCCATGCTGAACTCGCCAAAGAAGGGCTGCACGTCGCGGATCGCGGTCTGGCCCTTCGATCCGGCGGTGGAATAACGCACATGGCCGATGGCGATGGTGCCGGGCAGCGTCTCCATCAGCGACTGCTTGGTGAAGTTGTCGCGCACATAGCCAAAGCGGCGCGCGCTGTTGAAGCCGGTGTCGGGCGCGTAGGACACGATCCCGCCCGCCTCTTGCCCGCGATGTTGCAGCGCGTGCAGGCCGAGGGCGACGAAGTTGGCGGCGTCGGTCACGCCAACGACACCGAAGATGCCGCATTCCTCGTGCAGGGTATCGCCATCCTCCGTCACGGCGTCGAAATCGAAGGGGTGGGCAGGGGGCATGAGGGGGTTGGTCAAGGGCGGCATCCCGAATCCGGTGGCAGCGTCAGGGCCTCACATA
This sequence comes from Thetidibacter halocola, assembly GCF_018224955.1. Taxonomy (GTDB): domain Bacteria; phylum Pseudomonadota; class Alphaproteobacteria; order Rhodobacterales; family Rhodobacteraceae; genus Thetidibacter; species Thetidibacter halocola. The sequence goes on along the minus strand of NZ_JAGTUU010000001.1, from coordinate 464,452 downwards.
AGCGACGGGGCGCGCCATGTCACGAAACGATCACACGATGTTGCATGTTTGCATGGCCGATTCGGGGGAATTTGCATGCTTTTGCTTTTTTCAGGGCGCCGGGCGTGGCATGATCGGCGTATGACACAGGATCCGTCGCACCGCCGTCCACGCCTGTTTTCCGCCGCCAACTGGGGGCAGGTGACGCTGCCCCTGCTCGGGCTGGCCTTACCGGGCGGCGCGCAGGCCGTGTCGCAGGATGAATTCCGGTTCGACGGCCGCGCCCCGGAGCCGAGCCATGACCTGATCGACATACTGCCCGGAATGGTGCGGCATTTCGGTTCGGTCGATCACCACATGGCGGCGCGGGATATGGCAGTGGCGGCGGATGGCTCTGCCTGGGTCGAGATGCCGGAACCGGACGCGCCGGACACGGCGCAGGCCGACGACCTGCCCACCGTACTGGCCGAGGACGACGCGGCGCAATAGGCTCAGGCGTCGTTCGCGCCCGGTTCCTGGCACACGCCGACCAACTGCTCGTATTGCGTCGTGATCCAGCCCAGCGCCGCCTCGGGGTTCTGTTCCTCGATCCGGTCGGTGAAGCGCGAGAAAATCGCCGCCGAACGCGAGTCGTTGATCACCGGAATGTCCTGCGCGGTGATGACGGTCTGGTAGACGAAGAAGCCCACCGCAACCAGCAGGATGCCCCGCGCCACGCCAAAGAAGAAGCCCAGCGCCTGGTCCAGCCCACCGAGGGCGGATCGCTGCACGATGGACGAGAACAGCGGCGTGAACAGCGACACCACGACCAGCGCCAGAGTGAACACCGCCGCGAAGGAGGCGATGATGCCCAGTTCGCAGCTGTCGCGCAGGAAATCACCCACCACGGGGATTTCCTTCATCAGGGGCTGCGCCTGCGGCGCGAACATGAAGGCGAGGATCGCCGCGACGACCCAGCCCGCGATCGCCATGGCCTCGCGCACGAGGCCGCGCGAATAGGCCAGAAGCGCCGACATGACGATGATGACGGCCACCGCGCCGTCGACGATCGTGAAGCCTTCCATGCGTCCCTCGTCCTCTTGCCTGCCGGTGCCGCGCGGCGGCCCTGTCTTTCTTGCTGGCGCCTAGCCGGCGCCGAAAATCTCGCCCACGAAGGTGGTCAGGTCCCCCATCCGTGTGAGGTTCATGCCGCCCGAGCCGCCTTCCTTGCCGCCGAGCGGCAGGATCGCGGTGGAAAAACCAAGTTTGCGCGCCTCTTTCAACCTGTTTTCTGTCTGACCGACCGGACGGAGGCTGCCGGACAGGCTGATTTCGCCGAAAACAACCGTTTCGGCGGGCAGTGCGGCATCTTCGCGGGCGGAAAGCAGCGCAGCGGCAACGGCCAGGTCGGCCGCCGGTTCGCCGATTTTCATGCCGCCGGCCACGTTCAGGTAGACGTCGAGCCCGGCAAACGGGATGCCGCAACGCGATTCGAGCACCGCAAGGATCATCGCCAGCCGCCCGCCATCCCAGCCCACAACCGACCGTCGCGCCTGCGAATGCGGGCTGGGCGCGACCAGGGCCTGGAACTCGACCAGCACGGGGCGGGTGCCCTCGATGCCCGCGAAAACGACCGATCCCGGCGTCGGGCCGCCCCGTTCGGACAGGAACAGCGCCGAGGGGTTCGAGACCTCGGCCAGACCGGCGCCCGTCATCTCGAAGACGCCGATCTCGTCCGCCGGGCCGAAGCGGTTCTTGACGCTGCGCAGGATGCGGAACTGGTGGCCGCGCTCGCCCTCGAAATACAGCACCGTGTCGACCATGTGCTCGACCACCCTCGGCCCGGCGATCTGGCCGTCCTTGGTGACGTGGCCCACCATGATGACCGCGCTGCCGCGCTTCTTGGCGAAGGTGGTCAATTCATGCGCCGCGGCGCGCACCTGGCTGACGCTGCCCGGCGCGCTGTCGACATTGTCGGCCCACATGGTCTGGATCGAGTCGACGATGGCCAGGTCGGGTCGCTCTGTGTCCAGCGTGGTGACGATGTCGCGCAGGTTGGTTTCCGTCGCCAGTTTTACCGGCGCGTCGGCCAGCCCGAGGCGCTGCGCCCGCAGCCGGATCTGCGCGCTGGCCTCTTCGCCGCTGATGTAGATCACTGAAAGCCCCGCGCGGGCAAAGCTTGCGGCCGCCTGCAACAGCAGCGTCGACTTGCCGATCCCCGGATCGCCACCCACCAGCACGGCCGAGGCCGGCACCAGCCCGCCGCCCAGCACGCGGTCCAACTCATCGAGGCCAGAGGCGGTGCGCGGCGGCGGCGCCTCTTTCGAGGCCAGGTCGGTCAGCGGGATGGTTCGGCCCCGCGCCGTCAGCGCCTTGGATTTCGGGCCCGAGGACAGCGGCGTCTCTTCCTGGATCGAATTCCACTCGCCGCAATTCTCGCAGCGGCCCGACCACTTGGAAAAGCCGGCGCCGCAGGACTGGCAGACGAAGTTGAGGGGGGCCTTGGCCATGACTGCTCCGGTTTTGCCTCGCGCTTATGCCCCAGAGGACGGCCGGGGCCAAGTCACCGATGTCTGCGCGCCTCGGCAATCCCCAGCGCCAGCGAGCCAAGGATGCAGAAGGTGAACAGGTAAAGCCCCCAGGCGGTCTCGATCCGGCCGACGCCCAGACCCTTGGCGAGCGTGATGTAGACCGCGATCAGGAAGATGTCGGCCATCGCCAGCTTGCCCAGCAGCGTGACCATGGGCAGGGCGCGGGCGTCGAGCCAGTGGAACTGGATCAGCGCCAGCCCCAGCGTCTTGAGGATCGGCGCGAACAGGGCGAAGACCGTGACCACGAGGGCGAGGAACACGTCCGTTTCCCACAGCGATTGCAGCCCCGAGACGACAGAGATCTCGGACAGGCCGAACAACGGCAGCAGGCCCGCGCGCATCAGCGGCGCGAACCACGCAACCGGGAAGAGGATCAACAGGATCAGGTTCAGCCAGCGCAGCATGGCACGGGGCAGGGTTTCGTCCCGCCTCCCAGTCTCAGGAAATCCACCACCACACCCACAGGAAAGCCACCAGCGCGACGCCGTGCACCACGTCGATCCAGCGCCAGCGCGCGTCCCGCACCAGCCCAGAGGCGACGAGCACCGCCGAGGGTACCAGCGCCGCCAGCATCCCGCCGCCCTGCGCCATGACCTGCGCCGCGCTGGCATAGAGCGGCCCGCCGTTCAGCCCCAGCGCGGGAGAAAAGGTGGTGGCGATCCCGGCCAGGCACAGGGCCAGCGCGCCCAGCGCCAGCGCCCGCGCTTTGCCCGGCCCGCCGATCGCTCGCGCCAGCGCCAGCAGGGCCAGCATCTCGAGCCAGAGGAATTTCCGGGCGAACAGGAAGCCAATGACGACCGGATCGGGCTGGAACAGGCTGTTCATCGCACCGCCTCGATCGGGCCTTCGGCGCGGCCGTGGATGAATTGATCAAGGTAGGGGTCGCCGCTGTTGTCCATCCGGTCAACCGGCCCGGTCCACTTGATGACGCCGTCATGAAGCATGGCGACATTGTCGGCGATGGCGCGGACGCTGCTCATGTCATGGGTGATGGTCATGGCGGTCGCGCCCATCTCGGTCACGATTTCGCGGATCAACTCGTTGATAACACCCGCCATGATCGGGTCCAGACCGGTGGTCGGCTCGTCGAAGAAGATGATCTCGGGCTCGGCTGCGATGGCGCGGGCCAGGCCCACGCGCTTCTGCATCCCGCCAGACAGTTCGGCGGGGAACAGGTCGGCCACCTCGGGCTTCAGGCCCACCCGGCGCAGCTTCTCGATGGCGATGGCGCGCGCCTCGGCGGCGGGGCGTTTCAGGCTGCCACGCAACAGGCGAAACGCCACGTTCTGCCAGACCGGCAGGCTGTCGAACAATGCGCCGCCCTGGAACAGCATGCCGAAGCGCGCAAGGAACGCATCGCGGTCCTGCGTGGTCACGTCCTGCCCGTCGAGGGTGATCGTGCCCGCATCCGGCGTCACCAGCCCCAGGATGCATTTCAGCAGAACCGACTTGCCAGTGCCTGACCCGCCGATGATGACCATCGACGTGCCGCTGTCGATGGTCAGATCAACACCGCGCAATACGGCATTGGTTCCAAAGGATTTCGTGACGCTGGACAGGTCGATCATAGCGAAAAGAACGCCCCTGTCAGAAGGAAGTTCGCGGCCAGGATCAGCACCGCCGCCGCCTCGACCGAGCCCTTGGTCGCGCGGCCCACACCCTGCGCGCCCCGGCCCGAGTTCATGCCGAACCAGCAGCCCATCAGCGCCGCGATGAAGCCGAAGGCGCAGCCCTTGACCAGCGAGGACACGATATCCAGCGCCTCGAGGAAATCGACCGTGTTCTTGAGATACGTCGCCGGGTTGAAGCCCAGGCTACCCGTGGCCACCGCATAGCCGCCCGCGATGCCGATCACGTCGCCCACCGCGACCAGCAGAGGCACCACGATCAGCGCCGCCAGCACGCGAGGAGCCACGAGGTATTTCATCGGATTGGTCGACAGCGTCACCAGTGCGTCGATCTGCTCGGTCACCTTCATCGTGGCGATCTCGGCGGCGATGCTCGACGTCACGCGCGCCGCGATCATCAGGCCGACCAGCACCGGCCCCAGTTCGCGCACCATGCCGATGGCCACGATCTGCGGCACCACGGCCTCGGCGTTGAAGCGCGCGCCGCCGGCGTAGATCTGCAAGGCCAGCGCGCCGCCGGTGAAGATCGCCGTCAGTCCCACCACCGGCAGCGACAGCCAGCCGATGTTCAGCAGCGCAAGTCCGAATTCGCGGCCGTAGAAGGGCGGGCGCAGCATGTGGGTCAGGGTGGACAGCGCGAACAGCGCCACGCGCCCCACCGAAGCCAGGGTCTGCAATACCGCGCGGCCCAGCGTGCCGATCGGGGACAGGAGGATCATCCGCCCACGTAGTCCCGTGCGTAACGGGTGCCCAGCGAGGTCAGGATCTCGTAGCCGATGGTTCCCGCCCAGCTTGCCAGCGTGTCGACCGTCTGCGCGTCGCCCAGCAGTTCGAGCGTCTCCGGGCGGTCGCCCAACGCGGTCACGTCGACGCCGATCAGGTCCATCGAGATGCGGCCGAGGATCTTGCAGCGGGTGTCGCCCGCCATCAGCCAGGCCCGCGGCCCCATGGCGCGCAGGATGCCGTCGGCATAGCCGCCCGCGATGGTGGCGACGCGCGTCGGGTGCTCTGCCATCCAGCTGTTGCCGTAGCCCACCGTCTCGCCCGCCGCGACCTCGCGGACCTGGATCACCGGGATGCGCAGGCTCGCGACGGGTCGTGCCTCGGCAAAGGGATCGCCGCCATAGACGCCGATGCCAGGGCGCGTGACGTCGAAATGATAGGCCTCGCCCAGCAGCACCCCGCCCGTCGCCGACAGCGATCGCGGCGCGTCGATGCCATCCGTCATTTCACGGAAGGCCTGCAACTGCTGGACGTTCATCGGGTGGCCGGGCTCGTCCGCGCAGGCGAGATGGCTCATCACCAGGGCCGGACCCTGCGCCAGCGCGATGTCGCGCAGCGCGGCCCATTCGGCGGGCTCCATCCCCAACCGGTTCATGCCCGAGTCGAGCTGGACGCCGAAAGGATGGTGCCGCAGCGCCTCTAGATGACGAAGGAGCTGGTCTGCATCGTTGATCATCGGCGTCAGATGCGCCTCGCGGATCAGCGCCGTGTCACCGGCCATGTGGCCGGAAAAGACAGCGATCTCGGGGCCGGGGCCAAGGATGCGGCGCAGGGCTGCGCCTTCCTCGGCGATGGCCACGAAAAAGCGGCGCGCGCCCTCGGCGGCCAGGGCGGGCGCCACCCGCGCCATGCCAAGGCCATAGGCATCGGCCTTGACCACGGCGCCGGTTTCGGCCCGGCTCATGTCGGCCAGCGCGCGCCAGTTGGCGCGCAGCGCGTCCAGATCGATGCGAAGGATTGCCTGTGCCATAGGCGGTGTTTCGCACGATGGCGGCGCGGGTCAAGTCCAAATCGCGCCCCGGGCGATGCAAGCTTGCCGCATGGGGCAGGCACCGTTACACCGTTTTCAAGTCTGTTTTTCGGGATGTTGCGACGTGAGTTTCGAGGACGCGTTGAAATCGCGGATGGAGCGGGCGGTCTCGCCGCCGGGGGCTCTGGGACGGCTCGAGCGGCTGGCCGCGCAGGTGGCGCGCCTGCAAGGGCGTCTCGACCCGGTGATGCGGCAGGCGGCGCTGATCGTCCTCGCCGCAGACCATGGCATCGCCGAGGCGGGCGTGTCGGGCCAGCCGCTGGGCGCGGCACGACACATGCTGGCCGAGATGGCACGCGGACAGTCCGCCACCACGCTGCTGGCGCGGGAAAACGGCCTGGACCTGCGGCTGGTCAATGCCGGGCTGCGGGGCGGGGCGGGCGATCTGCCGGGCATCGAGGACCTGTCGCTGGGCGAGGGCACGGCGAATTGCCTGCGCGGCCCGGCCATGAGCCGCGCGCAGCTCGACCGGGCGCTGGCGCAGGGCCGTGCGCTGGGCGCCTCGGGCCGCGCCGATGCCGTCGCATTCGGCGAGATCGCGGGCGGCAGTTCCTCCTCGGCGGCGCTGATCGTGCACCGGCTGACCGGCGTCGCCTTGCAGCAACTGATCGGGCGCGGCGCCGGGCTCAGCGACGAGGGGCTGATGCACAAGCATGACATCCTCAGCCGCGCCAGCGACCGCGTCAGCGGCGCACTTGGCCCCGAGGCGGCACTGATGGAATTCGGCGGCTTCGAGATCGCCATGATGACGGGCGCGATCATCGGTGCGGCGGCGGAACGGCGGATCGTGCTGATCGACGGTTTCATCCCCGGCGCGGCGGCGCTGGCGGCGGCGCAGATGGTGCCCGCGACGCGCGAAGCAATGGTGTTCTGCCAGCTCTCGCGCGAGCCGGGGCACCGCGTCCTGCTGGAGGTCATGGGCGCGCAGCCGATCCTGTCGCTGGACATCGCGCTGGGCGCTGGGGCAGGCGCCGCGCTGGCCTGGCCGATCCTGCGCGCGGCGGTGGCGGTGCTGAACGCGGCGGACGCGCCCGCGCAGTCGCCGGACCGCCGCGCATGAGGTCCGATCCGCGGCTCGAATGGCAGCTGTTCCTGCTGGCGGTGCAACTGCTGACGCGCCTGCCGGTGCCGCGCAACCTGCCCTGGTCCGACGACCTGGCGGTGCGGGCGACGAAGTATTACCCCGCCGTTGGCCTGGTCGTGGGCGGCATCGGCGCGGCGGTTCTTTGGGCAGCGCAGCCGTTCTTTCCGGCGCCGCTGCCGGTGCTCCTGTCGCTGGCGGCGACGCTTCTGGTCACGGGCGCCTTTCACGAGGACGGGCTGGCCGACATGGCCGATGGCATCGGTGGCGGGGCCGACCGCGAGCGCGCGCTGGAGATCATGCGCGATTCCCGCATCGGCAGCTATGGCGCGATCACGCTGGGCCTGTCGTTGGCGGTCAAGGTGGCGGCGCTGTCTGCCCTGCCGCCCTGGATCGCGGGCTGGGCGCTGGTCGGCGGGCACGTGCTTGGCCGGATGGCGTCGGTGCACATCATTGCCACCACCGACTACGCCCGCCCCAAGGGCACCAAGTTTCCCGCCCCGTCGGTCACGCCGGACGGCTATCGCTGGGCGCTGGTGACGACGCTGCTCATGCTGATCGGGCTGGTGGCGGTCTTGGGCCCGGGTCCGACCTCGATGGCGGTGCTGGGCAGCATTGCCTTGGGGCAGGCGGTACGCACGCTGTTCGTCGCCCGGCTGGGCGGCTATACCGGCGATTGCCTGGGGGCCGAGCAGCAGATGGCGGAACTGGGCGTCTACCTGGGGATCCTGCTGTGGCTCTGACCCTGTTGCGGCATACGACGCCAGCGGTGGAAAAGGGCACATGCTATGGCATGACCGACCTCGACCTGGCCGAGGGTTTTGTGGCCGAGGCGGCGGCGGTGGAACACCTGGCCGCTTCGGCGCGGGTGATCGTGACCTCGCCGCTGGGCCGTTGCCGTCGCCTGGCGCAGCACCTGGCGGCCCTGTCGGGCGCCGTGCTGCACGTGGACCAGACCTGGCGCGAGATGGATTTCGGCCGCTGGGAGGGGACGCGCTGGGACGCGATCCCGCGCGATGAACTGGATGGCTGGGCCGAGGATTTCCACCTCTACCGCGATCATGGCGGGGAAAGCGTGGCGCAGCTGGAGGCGCGCGTGCGCAAGGGGCTGGCGACCGCGCCCGAAGGTGCGCTTATCGTCACCCACATGGGCTGCATCAAGGCGGCGCTGGCGATCCGCGGGCAGGGGCAGGGCTGGGACTCGCAGCTGCCCTTTGGCGGCTGGGTGTCGCTGTAGCGCCTCAGAACCCGCTGCCGCCGTCCTGCTGCCAGGGCTTCACGAGATTGCCGAAGCGGGTGAAGCGGCCCTCGAAGCTGAGGTCGACCGACCCGATCGGCCCATGGCGCTGCTTGCCGATGATGACTTCGGCCTTGCCGTGCAGGCGTTCCATCTTCTGCTGCCACTCGGCCATGCGGTCGAGTTCGTGGTCCGAGGGCTTTTCCCGCTCGGTGTAATATTCCTCGCGGAACACGAACATGACCACGTCGGCGTCCTGTTCGATCGAGCCGGATTCCCGCAGGTCGGAGAGCTGCGGGCGCTTGTCCTCGCGGTTTTCCACCTGGCGGCTCAACTGCGACAGGGCGATGACGGGGATGTTGAGTTCCTTGGCGATGGCCTTGAGACCCATCGAGATCTCGGCGATCTCGTTGACCCGGTTCTCGGCGGTGCCACGCACAAGCTGAAGATAGTCGACCATCAGCACGTCCAGCCCATGCGTCCGCTTCAGCCTGCGCGCGCGGGCGGCCAGCTGGGCGATCGGGATGGCGGGCGTGTCGTCGATGTAAAGCGGACAGGCCTCGAGGCTTTTTGCAGCCTCGACGAAGCGGCGGAACTCCTGCTCGGTCATGTCGCCGCGTCGGATCTGCTCGCTGGGCACTTCGGATGCCTCGGACAGGATCCGCGCGGCCAGCTGCTCGGCGCTCATTTCCAGGCTGAAGAAGCCGACCACGCCGCCCTCGATCGCGCCCTCGCTGCCGTCGGGCTTGGTGCCCTTCTTGTAGGCCTTGGCGATGTTGAAGGCGATGTTGGTCGCCAGCGACGTCTTGCCCATCGACGGGCGCCCGGCGAGGATCAGCAGGTCGGACGGGTGCAAACCGCCCAGCTTCTTGTCCAGGTCGATCAGCCCGGTCGAGATGCCGGCAAGCCCGCCCTCACGCTGGTAGGCGGCATTGGCCACGTTCACCGCGTCGGTGACGGCGCGCAGGAAGGATTGAAAGCCGCTTTCCGACTGGCCCTGCTCGGCCAGCTTGTAAAGCGCCTGCTCGGCCTCGACGATCTGTTCCTTGGGCTCGGATTTCACATCGACCTTCGACGCCTTGGCGGCGATGTCGCGGCCCAGCCGGATCAGGTCGCGGCGCACCGCGAGGTCGTAGATCATCTGCGCATAGTCGCGCACCGCGAAACTGCTGACCGCCGAGGCCGCCAGCCGCGCGAGATAGGCCGCGCCGCCCAGTTCCTTCAGTCCCTCGTCATCCTCCATGAACGCCTTGAGCGTGACCGGCGAGGCGAGGTTGTTCTTGGCGATCCGCGCGGCGGCGATCTCGTAGATGCGGGAATGGACCGGATCGAAGAAGTGCCCCGCGTTGATGATGCTGGCCACCCGGTCATAGACGTCGTTGTTGGTCAGGATCGCGCCCAGCAACTGCTGCTCGGCCTCGATCGAATGCGGCATCGTCTCGGCGTCATCGATATGCGCGCCGGCGGCGGCGCCGGTCGGATTGATCGTCGTGATCTCGTTCATACTGTCCCTCACCCGCAGGCCGTCCGCTTAGCGGGCGGCAGCCCCGAGTCGCAATCTGCAAATCTCTGGGGATAAGCTGTGGACCCTTCCTGAACCCACATCTTGGCATCAGGGCGTGGCCCGGGTCAACATCTTGACAGGATACCCAGGGGGCGACTCGGGTCCGTTGCACGGGCGACACGGCGCAAGCGGAATGCCCGTGTGCATGCCGTCAGGTCATTGTGCCACGGGCGGCGCGCCAGCCATGCGGATCGCGCAGGAAGGATTCGACCTCGCCCAGCACCGGTTTGTGCCGCGCGGGCGCCTCGGCCAGAACTTCCCACCATGTGCAGAGGTGATGCAGGCTGACGCCGTGATCGCCCAGCGTCTTGATGGTCTCGGGAAAGATGCCGTAGTAGAAGATCACCGCCGTATGCGCGCAGGTCGCACCGGTGTCCCGGATCGCGTCGACAAAGGACAGCTTGCTGCCGCCATCGGTGGTCAGGTCCTCGACCAGCAGCACGCGGTCGCCTTCGCCCATCACGCCCTCGATCCGGGCGTTTCGGCCGTAGCCCTTGGGTTTCTTGCGAACGTAGGTCATCGGCAGGCCCATGCGTTCCGCCACCAGCGCGGCAAATGGGATGCCCGCCGTCTCTCCGCCCGCCACGTTGTCGAAGGCCTCGAAGCCCGCGTCGCGCATCACCGTGACGGTCAGGAAATCCATCAGGGTCGAGCGGATGCGCGGATAAGAGATCAGCTTGCGGCAGTCGACATAGACCGGCGACAGCTGGCCCGAGGCGAACTTGAACGGCTCGTCCGACATGAAGTTGACGGCCTCGATCTCCCACAGCATGCGCGCGGTCAGGCGGGCCATCTCTTCGGCAGTGGGGTAGGTCGAGGGGATCATTGGCGGCGCTCCGGCTGAGGGTTCGCGCCGCCTTAGCCGGTTTTTGCGCCGGTTTGAAGGCCCGCAAGGACAGGGCTTGCACGCCATCGCCCGCGCGGCCCCGGGGCCTAGCAGCGGGCGTAGATCGCGCCCCAGAAATTGCGGTTCGGCAGCGGATCGGTCACGCGCAGATCCCGCAGGTAGATGCCGCCCAGCCTGTAGGCTTCCTTTTCGCCAAGCGCCAGGCAAGCCCAGCCATCCGCGGCGCCACTGCGCTGCTGGACGTGGTGCACCAGTTCATGCAGCAGGATCTCGCGCCACACCGGGTTGTCGGTCGGATCGTCGAAATCCTCCGCGCCATCCATCGCGGCGGCGGCGATGATGTAGATGGTGCCGTGCTGACCGTCACCGGGCGCGTAGAGCGCGTTGACCCGCTCGTCCACGCCGTCGTCCGGCACCAGATGGGCGACACCGGTATAGTATTCGAGGGTCAGATCCGCTGCCGTCAGTTGCAGAACGACTGGTCTCGGCAGATCTTCCGTGCGGTAATCGGTTCGCGCGCCGATCCAGTCGAGCAGCGCGTCAATCAGGATTTCCATGATCAAGGCCTCCGTTGCAAAACACGCAAAGCGTGTCGGGCAGGCCCGAAAAAGTCCTGAATCCGCTCTGAATTGTTTCTGAAAAACCCCGAATCGGTACTAATGTAGGCGAGAGGGTTTGGTTTGACGGATTTCGTGGCCGAACGGACAAATGGGTCTGGCCCCGAATTTGGGGCTGAAAGCGCGGTGTTGCTGGACGACCTGCGGCCGAACGCGGCCGCCCTGCTCGACTATCTTCGGGGTCACGAGGGCGAGGTCGTCGGCAAGGACGTTCTGATGGACGCCCTCTGGCCGGCGACAACGGTGACCGAGAATTCGCTCTACCAGGCGGTGTCGGAGCTGCGCCGCGCGCTGAAAGACCACCCGGAGTTCGCCTTGCAGACCGTTCCGCGGCGCGGTTACCGGCTGGTCCGCAGGGGAGAAACCCGTGCGAATGCAAACGCGGCATTGCGGCGCCGTCCGGTCCGGCTTGCGTTGGCCGCCCTGTGCGCGGTCATCGTCCTCATGGCGGCCGCGGCTTGGCTCTGGCCGCGTCCCGCCGCCGTCAGCACGCCGCCGTCCATCGCGATCCTTCCGTTCGATGCGCCGGACGACGATCTGAAATGGGTGCGCTTGGGCGCCGGTCTGTCCGCCGAGATCGCCGGGGTGCTGGCGCGCAACTCCTGGCTCCATGTTGCGGCGCCGGTCTCGGCCGAGGCCGCGCGGCATCTGCCGTCCGACGATGTCGCCGGGCATCTGGGCGTGCGCTTCGTGCTGGATGGACGGTTGCAGGTCGAAGGCGACACGCTGCGGGTCACCGCAACGCTGCGCGACGAATCCACGGCGCGGGTGCTTTGGTCGGAACGGTGGCAGCGCCCTGTGAGCCAGCTGTTCGACGTGCAGGACGAGATCGTCGATGCGATCGATGCTCAGTTCAGTTCGATCTACAGCGGCACTCTGGCGGAATACGGCAAGGCGCAGGCGCGCAGGCGGCCCACAAGCGATCTGGACGCCTTCGAAAACTTCCTGCTGGGGTCGGACGAAAAGCACAGGTTCACCGCGCAAGCCTATGAAAACGCGCTGGTCTATCTGCGGCGGGCGGTCGCCCTCGACCCGGATTACGCGCAGGCCTGGATCACGCTTGCACTGGTGCTGGGCTTCCAGGCCGACATTTCGTCACCCGAGGCAGCCGCCGGACTGCGTGGACAGCAGCTGGCGACGGCGCTGAAAGCCTACGCGCTGGACCCGGACGACCCTTCGGTCAACTGGGGGATGGCGCTGGCGGTGACCATGGCCCGGGGCGACCGGGCGCGGGGAGAGCGCCATCTGCGGCGGGCGTTGGACTTGGCGCCGAACGATGCCGACGTGTTACTGATTGCCGGATGGATTGCCCCCACGGTCGGGATCTTCGGCCCCGAGCCGCTGGCATGGGCGGATCGGGCGGCGGTGCTGAACCCCTCGGCCCCCGCCTGGCACGCCATCGGGCATGGCGTCGCCGCCTTTGCCTCCGGCGACTTTGACCGCAGTCTGGAGATCCTCGCCCAGGCGCCGGAAAGTGTCGAGACGCTGTTGTGCCGCGCGCTGGCGCTGGTTCAGCTTGGGCGGATGGATCAGGCGCGGCGTGCCCGGGACGCGCTGATGACGCTGGCGCCCGACTTTGCGCTGGAGTCCCTGCATGGGGCAATCCCGCCCGGCTCGGACACGATGCTGGCGCTGACCGAGCCGGCCCGCAGGGTGGACATCCCGGTCCGGCTGGACGAGGTCGCGGGCGGGCTCAGTCCGCAACCCGCCAATGCAGCGGCATCATCGGATCGAAGACCGTGACCGGGCCCTCGCCGGTGTCGATCTTTGCCGGGTAGGCCACGGGATCCCCCCTGACCAGCGTGATGCGGTCCTCGTTCACCGGCAGGCGGTAGAAACGCGGGCCGTTCAGGCTGGCAAAGGCCTCCAGCCGGTCCAGCGCGCCTTCCTGCTCGAACACCTCGGCAAGGATCGACAGCGTATTCGTCGCGGTAAAGCACCCCGCGCAGCCGCAGGCGTTCTCCTTCAGCGGGTCGATGTGAGGCGCGCTGTCGGTGCCGAGGAAATAGCTCGGGTCGCCGGAGGTGGCCGCGCGGCGCAGCGCCAGGCGGTGTTCCTCGCGCTTGGCCACCGGCAGGCAGTAGTAATGCGGCTTGATCCCGCCCACCAGGATGGCGTTGCGGTTGATCACCAGGTGATGCGTGGTGATCGTCGCGCCCAGGTCGGCGCCGCCCGAGGCGGCATAGTCCACGCCCTGTTTCGTGGTGATATGTTCCATCACAACGCGCAGGCCGGGCGTGGCGCGGCGCACCGGGTCCAGCACGCGGTCGATGAACACCGCCTCGCGGTCGAAGATGTCGATGTCGGAATCCACCACCTCGCTATGCACGCACAGCGGAATGCCTACCTCGGCCATCGCCTCGAGCACGGGGCGCACCTTGTCGAAATCGCGCACGCCGCTCGCCGAATTCGTGGTCGCGCCCGCCGGATACAGCTTGACGGCCGTCACGATGCCGTCGCGATGCGCCTGCACCACGTCGTCCGGGTCGGTTTCCTCGGTCAGGTACAATGTCATCAGCGGGGTGAATCCGCTCCCGTCGGGCAGGGCGGCGCGGATGCGGTCGCGATAGGCGGCGGCCTGGGCGCCGGTCACCACCGGCGGCACGAGGTTCGGCATGATGATGGCGCGGGCGAAATGGCGCGCGCTTTCGGGGGCCATGGCGCGCAACATGCTGCCGTCGCGCAGATGCAGGTGCCAGTCGTCGGGGCGGGGAAGCGTGATCTCGGTCATGCTCGACGCGTTAGCACGCCATGACACGCCGCGCCAGTAACCAGCACAGGCCCCGGTTTCCTCTGGCCACAAATGTCCTGGGGGAGTCCCGCAGGGACTGCGGCAGAGCCACCATGCGGCGGCCGTCCCGGGTGCCGCGCCTCAGGTCCCGGTGTCGTCCTCTACCGCCTCCAGCTGCGCCAGGCGCCGGCGGAAGCGTGGCGCATGCATCCGGCTGACCACGTTTCGGCACAGCATCGTCGCCAGGTGCGTGCGCCCGTCCGCGTCGAGCTGCGCCAGCAGGCGGCGCAGGTAGGGCGGATGATCGCGCCGCGCGCGCAGGATGGTGGCAAAGCCCTGCCGGTCCAGCCGGTCCTCGGCCACCGCCTTCAGCATCGCGGGCAGCAAGTCGAGCGCCATGAACTCGGCCTGCAGGGCGCCGCCCATGAAGGGGGCGCGGAACCGGGTCACGCCGGGCCTGTGGAACAGCGCCGCATGCATCGCGTCCAGCGGCTCGCGCGGGTCGTAGACCACGTGCGCGCGCAGCGCCGCGTCCAGCATCTCGGGCGCGAAACCGTAGCGCGAGGTGAAGTCGCGCCGACGCTGATCGGCAAAGCGGTCGTCCCATTCGGTCAGCCGCGGGTCCAGCGTGGCCTGTGGCTGAAGCAGCAGCACCCGTGCGCCGGGGGAGGCCACCGAATAGGCCCCGGCGGCATAGCCACAGGGACCGGCGCCGTAGAACAGCACGCAGTCGAACTCGTCGAAGAACCCGTCGTCCAGCAAGTGGTCGAAGAACTCGTAGACGCGGGGATCGCGGAACCAGGTGTCGCTATGGCAAAGCACCGACAGCGACGACCAATTGTGCTGCCGCACCATCTCGAAGCCCAGCGGCGTGCGGGTTTCCGACAGCGCCTCGATGCCGGGTGTCGATTCGAAGCTGACCAGCAGCGTGTCGCCGCGTTCGACGAAAACGGCCGCATGGGCGCGGCCCAGCGGTTCGGTAAAGCCGTTCTGCTCGCCGATGCGCTTGAGCGCAGCAAGCCAGTCGGCCCGCGACAGGCGCGACAGGTTGGGGGGAAAGACGGATTCGTCTCCGGTCATGCTCGATCCTCTGCGCCGTTCATGCGGCGCTGGCTTTGCGTCCGGTGTGGCACCGCTTTCGGGCAATTCTATGCAAATTGCGCGGTAATTCGAGGCCAAGTCACGGATTGTCCATGGCGCGGCGGGCCTGGTCGGCCAGTTGGCGGGCCAGCGGTTCGGGAATCGGCCGTGCCGGCGGTGTCATCAGCAGGCGGGCGAAAAGCGCGCGGTTCGCCTCGTCCCGCATCAGGGTCTTGAAGCGCGCGTGCCGCCAGTCCACCGAAACCGCGTGCAGCCGGGCAAGCTCCGGGTCGGCGGCGAGCGCGGCGCGGTGTTCCGCCACGGCAGGCGCCAACGCGAGGATCGAGTCGTCCTCGACCTCGGACCAGTTGCGCTCGACCCAGTAATCCATCCCCAGCCTGTCGGCCCCGTGCACCGCCCGGCCGCGATCGGCCTTGAGGATGTAGCTTTCCATCGCGCCCAGCGGGTAGTGGTTCAGCTGCACCAACCGGTGATTGGGACGGCGATAGTCGGAAAAGATCCCCTTTTCCCGGTAGCGCGGCGGCAGGTCGCGCCCCTCGCCGTCAACCCAGTGCGCCGCGCTCAGCCGCTCGCGGTCGGGTGCGCGCGGGCGATGGACGCCGGGTTTGCGATACGTCCCGTCATTGCGGTAGAGCGTCTTGAACATCGCCGCACGCCAGGGCCAGAGCAGGACGGGCGGCGCCGCGCGGGTGAATTGCGCCGGCACGGGCGCGTCGCGATAGCGCACCACTCCTGCATTGCCGAACAGCCGCCAGGTCAGCGTGATCGCCGTGGCCTGGGGCAACGCCGCGATCAGCGCGGGCAGTGTCCGGTCGCCGACGTGGACGTTGACGAATTCGTCGATGTCCAGCGCCAGCAGCCAGTCCGCCCCGCGCATAGCGTTGGTTTCCGCCGCGCGGTCCAGCGCTGTGAACTGGATGCCGCGCGCGTCATGCGGGGCGTCGTTGCGGATATGCGTGACATGGCCCAGCGCCTCCAACCGGTCGAGCATCGCATCCGTGCCGTCCTGGCAGTCGTTCGACGCGGCGACCACATGCGTCACTCCGCAAGCGAGGTGATGCGCCAGCCAATCCAGCAGGAAGGCGCCCTCGTTGCGGACGCAAAGGATCGCCACGATCCGCATCACCAGCCTTGCCGGAAGGTCACGACCTTGCCCTCGGATGCCTTGGGGAAATAGGTCAGCCCGGCGCGGTGCATCGCGTCGAACACCGCTTGCACCCCCGCCTGGCCGATCCATTGCGGGTGCAGTTCGATCACCGCCAGCCGCAGGCACGACCAGTCGCCCGCGGGCAGCAGCGTCGCCTCGGCCCCCTCGATGTCGCAGACAAGAACGGTTGGCCGCGCCTCGGCCAGCGCCTCGGCCAAGGGGCGCTGTGGCACCATCACGGTCTGAGTGACGCTGTCGGGTTCGGCGTCGCGGTCCAGCGAGGAGGCGAGGAAGTTGTCGCGCAGGTGAAAGGGCAGGGGTGGCCCACCCAGCGGCGTGACCAGCGCGTTGTGCAGCGTGGCGTTGTCCACTCCGTTCGCCGCATGGACCCGCCGGATGTAGGGGATCAGGGTCGGGTTCGCCTCGAATGTGGTGACGTGTTCGACCTGCTTGCGCGCGCAAAGAAAGGCCGACATGAATCCGATCCCTCCGCCCAGTTCCAGCACCCGGTCATGCCGGCGCACGACCCGCTCGACGGCGTCGACCTCGCGCCGTTCATAGGCGTCCTTGCGCAGCGCGGCGCGCACACCGCCGGCATTCAGGATCGGATCCTTGGGGATGCGCAGGCCGCGGGATTCGATGAAATCGGCGCCCAACTTAACTGTCCATGTCCAGCGCAAGCGCGTAGGCCACGCGCTCCATCTCGGTCAGGTCGAGGGCGAGGGCCTGGTCGCGCAACGCGGCGAATTCGGGATTGGCGTGCAACTCGGCGGCCTTGGCGCGATGCCAGGCCAAGCCCTCGTCATGCAGGGCGCGCAGCACGGGATCCTCCAGCAGGCGGGCGCGTTCGGCGGCGACGCGCGGGATGTTGCGCTGGATGGTGATGTCGCGGGCATAGGACCAGTCCATGCGGATCCAGTAGTTCAGCCCGATGGAACGGTCCACGTGCAGCGCGCGGCCCCGCTGCCGCTTTATCAGGAAACTCTCGGCGCTGCGCAGGGCGTAATGATTCAGTTGCACCAGGTCGTAGCCGATAGACTTGCGCGAGTTGCGCCATCCGTTCCTCAGTACCTCGTCGGTCATGTCCTGCCCCGAGCCATTGACCCAGCGAACCTGGCCCGCCTTCTCTGCGTCGAGCCGGTTCGGCCGGTGGCAGGACAGCTTGCCATAGGCGCCGATGTTGCGGAACAGCGTCTTGAACCCCCAGGCGGTGTGCGGTTTCGGCACGTGGCGGGGGGCGGCGCGGTCGAATTGCTCGATCACCAGCCGGTCGTCCAGCCGGGTCACGCCGTTATGGCCGAATAACCGCCAGGTCATCGCAACGTTGGTCGCGTCGCCAATCCGCGCGAACAGATCGTCCAGTGTGCCGTTGCCGCAGCGGATGTTGACGAACTCGTCCACGTCGATATGCGCGATCCAGTCCGCTTGGCGCAGCATCGGCTCTTTCAGCGACAGGTCCAGCGCGTGCTGCTGCGGGCTGCGCCCTTTCCACGCCCCGTTGTCGCGGTGTTGCACGAGGCCCAGCGCCTGCAACCTGTCCAGCAACGCGTCTGTGCCGTCGTCGCAATCATTTGTGTAGACGAGGAACGCGTCGAAGCCCAAGGCGCGGTGATGGGCGATCCATTCCAGCACATAGGGTGCCTCGTTCTTCATGCAGGCGACGATGACGCGCCGGGTCGCGTCCATGCGGCTCTGGGCGGCGGAAAAGGGCGCGGCCAGCGCCTCTTCGTCGACCATGCCGAGGCGGTTGTGCGGCGCGTAGGCAGAGCGGCGCAGTCGCAGAAAGACCTGCTTGGCGCTGTCGGGCAGGGCGGCCTGCGCGCCGGGCGACAGCAGCCGGTCCACCGGCTGGGCGCCATCGACCGGCTGCAATGCGGCGCTCAGCGCGGCCTTGTCGCGCTCATCCTTCATGGCGGCGTCGATGCGCCAGCGGAAGGCCATCAGGTATTGCGTCGCGCGAAAGCCCAGTTCGGGGTCGGGTTCGCGCCAGTCGCCTGCCGGCGTGTCGGGGCGCAGACGCGCGGGGTCCACCGCCGGATGCGCCGTCGCCAGCGCCGCGAGACCTTCGGCAAAGCGCGCCGAGACGCGGTGCAGGCTGCCCGGTGCGATGGGCGGGCCGGGGCGCTTGATCTCGACCAGCAGTTTGCGCCACAGCGCGCGGGGGATTGGCGCGCCCTGTTTCGCGGCATAGCGCAACAGCACGTCGTTCATCATGCGCGCCCGCGCCAGCCAGACGGCAGAGGGCTCTTCAGGCAGGGGTTCGGCCCCCGCCTCGCCCGGATCGCCCTCGATTCCCAGCGCGGCCAGCGCCACCCGCGCGCCCTGCGGCCCGAACAGCGCCCCTGGGTCGAGCGTGTGACAGCGCAGCGCGTCTGCGCCGAACACATCAGCCCAGGATGCCGCCAACGTGGGCAGGTCCAGCCAGAACCCCGCGCCCTGAGCCTCGGCAAAGAGGCTGCGATGGGGCTGAGGGGTGGGCCATGTCGCCCGCGCGGCGGCGGCGAAATCGGGCCGCTCCAGCAGGCTTTGTTCCAGAGACAGCGGCCGGATCCGCCCCTCCAGAACCTGCGCGCCATAACGCCGGGCCAGCAGGCGCGCGGGATCGTCGAGATGCAGGTGCACGGTGATCTCGTCCGAGAGGTCCGCCAGCAGGTCCCGCAGCCGCAGCAGGTCGTTGCGGTTGTGCAGGCCAGTCCCCAATTGCGCCGCGCACAGCACCAGGTGGCGGGGCGCATGGGTGGCGACCTCGTCTGCCAGATCCTTCAGCAGGTCGGCGCGCAGTGCCGCTTGTGACGGCGCATCGCCAAAGCCGCGATGAAAGCGCAGCGAATCCGGGCTGTCCGGGTCGCTGACCGCCATGAACAGTCGCGTGTGGTTGCGCGCGCCGGGGGCCTGCGCATAGCGGATGCCCTGCGCGGTCAACCGGTCCCGCGCGGCGTCGAAGACGCGCTGCACCCGCTCGGCCGTGGCGGCGTCGGGACCGATATGCAGGTGGATGCGCATCAGTCCTCCGCCTCGGCGGGATTGTCCGCGTTCGCGTTCTCGCGCCCCCACCACGGCAGGTCGCGCCCGATGAACCGCGCCAGCCGGGCCCGTGCGTCGCGCGCCGCCACCGGCAGCATCAGGAAACGCGGATCGCCGGCAAACAGGTCCAGCAGCATGGTGTAATGCCCGGTGATCCAGCGCAGGCGCTGGGCCTCTGTCTCGCCCCAGCCGGCGGGCAGGCCTGGAATGTGACCGGCGGGCAGCCGTTCAGAGCCAAGGTTGCGCCAGCGCATGATGCTGTCGGCGATCTCCTCGGGTTCGCGCCATGTGGCGACGAACAGCACCCGCCGCCGTGCCAGCCGCATCGCCCGGATCATCGCGTAGTCGCATTGCGGCCACAGCGACAGCGCCGCGTTCTGCACGCTCACCTCTGTCAGGGCATCGTAATAGCCCAGGTATTTGAACGGATTGCCGGTGTCGAAATAGCCGCGATACAGGTGCTCGGCCACGAAGCTGCCGACCAGCTTGGACGGATGCGGCCGGCCCCTGCGGATCTTGTGGTCGGCGGCCTTCCAGCCGGCCTCCCACAGGGCGCGCGACAGCGTCGAGGTGCCGGATTTCGGCAGGCCCAGGTTGACCAGCTTCACGCCCTTCATGACGCGATCCCCAGGTCTGCTCGCAACTCCGCCTCGCCGGGCGGTAGCGGCGGCAGGGCACGCAGTCCCTCGGCCAGCGCGGCAATGGCGGGATCGGCGCGCAGCGCCTCGGCCCGCGCCCGGTGCCGCGTGACGCAGGTCCGGTGCAGCGCGCCGATTGTCGGATCTGCCTTCATCGCCGTCAGCGCGGCCTCCAGCGCGGGCAGGTGGCGCAGGATGCTGTCATCCGTCCACGACTGGTCGTTTCGCTCCTGCCAGTAGGTCGAGTCGAATTCGCGGTTCTCGCGGTTCACGTCGCCCCGGTCGTTCTTGACGAGATAGCTGTCGAGCGAGCGCAAGGCATAGTGGTGCAGCGTTGCCAGGTTCCGCGCCCCCGCCGCCGGAAAGCGCCTGATCCGGCGTGGGTTGTCGGCGCGCAGGTATTTTTCCGGCACGGGCCGCCCCGACCCGTCCGTCCAGACCGGCACGCCCTTGCGCCGCGCCACGAAAGGCCGGTGCGCGCCGAAATACTGCAATGGGAAATCCCGCCGTACCAGGGTCTTGACCTCGATCGCGCTCTGGTCGCACCACAGGTCGGGATTGTGGCTGCGGGTGAACTGGCCGATGACGGGCGCGTCCCGAAACCGCTCGACCCCGGCATTGGCAAAGAACTGGAAGGTCACGGAAATCGCCTGCGGTTCGCCGCAGGCCGCGATCAGCGCCGGGATGTCGTGCCCTGCGGCATGGATGTTCAGGAACTCGTCCACATCGGCGATCCAGACCCAGTCGGCCTCCCGCACGACACCCTCATGCGCGGCGGCCTTCAGCGCCTCCATCTGGTAGTTGCGCCCATGGGCCGGGTTGGGCAGGCGCGCCACGCCGAAATCCCCTAACGCGTCCAGCAACGCGTCGGTCCCGTCGGTGCAATCGTTGGTGTAGAACAGGAAATCCGTCACGCCCAGCAGGCGGTGAAAGGCGATCCATTCCAGCAGGAACGGGCCCTCGTTCTTGACGCATGTCACCGCCGTGATCCGCATCGGCACGGTCATTTCCTTCTGGATCCAGCTCGGACCGTTCTGGTCATAGCGCCGGAGTCTTCAGGAAAAGATGACGGCAGCGGGGCTGCCGGTCAACTTTTCCAAGGCATTTTAACAAGGCCACTGCGACCTTGGCGCTATTGACCCCGCCTGCGCGGGCAGGCACCCAAGGCGGAACAGGAGGAAAGCCCATGACCGTGCCCGCATCCATCGACGAGGTTCAGAAGGTCCTGTCCGACACGGGCTATGTCTGCGGACGGGCGCTGGCCACGGTCGTCTTCCTGTCGCTGAAGCTGGGCCGTCCGCTGTTCCTCGAGGGCGAGGCCGGCGTCGGCAAGACCGAAATCGCCAAGGCGCTGTCGGCCGCCCTGGGCCGCCGCCTGATCCGCCTGCAATGCTACGAGGGGCTCGACGCCTCCAGCGCGGTCTACGAATGGAACTTTCCGGCGCAGATGATCGCCATCCGCACCGCCGAGGCGCAGGGCAATGCCGACCGCGACATCCTCAACCGCGAGCTTTTCGGCCCGGATTTCCTGATCGAACGCCCGCTGCTGCAGGCCATGCGCCCCGACGAGAACGGCGCGCCTATCCTGCTGATCGACGAGCTTGACCGCACGGACGAACCCTTCGAGGCTTTCCTGCTCGAGGCGCTGTCCGATTTCCAGGTCACGATCCCAGAGATCGGCACGATCAAGGCGCCCGAACCGCCCATCGTCATCCTGACCTCGAACCGCACCCGCGAGGTGCATGACGCGCTCAAGCGCCGCTGCCTCTATCACTGGGTCGACTACCCGGGCTTCGACCGCGAGGTGGAAATCCTGCATGCCCGTGCCCCCGAGGTGGCCGACACGCTCAGCCGCCAGATCGTCGCCTTCGTGCAAAGTCTGCGCACCGAGGACATCTTCAAGAAGCCGGGCGTCGCGGAAACCATCGACTGGGCGAAATGCCTGCTGGCGCTCGACGTGATCGACCTCAGCCCGCAGGTCATCTCCGACACGCTGGGTGCGATCCTGAAATACCAGGACGACATCCAGAAGATCCAGGGCTCCGAGGCGAAACGCATCCTCGACGAGGCGAAGAAACAGATCGAGGCCGCCTGATGGGCGCACGTCCCCTGTTTCTTCTGGCCATAAATATCCCGGGGGTGCGGGGGCAGAGCCCCCGCGCGGCCTGACCGATGCCCGAATACGCCCCGATCGAGATCCCCGAGAACCCGCGCCTCGCGCAGAACATCATCCATTTCGCCCGCGCCCTGCGCCGCGCCGGGCTGCCGGTGGGACCGGGCCGGGTCATCGACGCCGTGCGCGCGGTCGAGGCGGCGGGCTTTACCGACCGGATGGATTTCTACTGGACGCTGCACGCCTGTTTCGTGAACCGCCCCGAGCATCGGGTCGTGTTCGCGCAGATCTTCCGCCTCTACTGGCGCGACCCGCGTTTTCTCGAACACATGATGAGCCTGATGCTGCCCGCAGTCCGCGGCGTGCAAGAGGAAAAACTCGCCCAATCCGCCGAGAAACGCGCGGCGCAGGCGCTGCTGGACGACAAGATCCCGGAACTTCCCCAGCAGGAAGAGAACGAAGAAGCCACCAAGGTCGAGATCGACGCCTCGATGACCATGAGCGCGCAGGAAAAGTTGCGCAGCCTCGATTTCGAGCAGATGTCGACCGAGGAAATCGCGCAGGCCAAGAGGATGCTGGCGAAACTGCGCCTGCCGGTCAAACCGATCCTGTCGCGGCGGCGCATGGCGTCCGCCCAGGGCCACCGCACCGATTATCGCCGCACGATCCGCGCCGCGCTGCGCCAGGGGGGCGAGATCCGCACCATCGCCCAGGCGAAACAGCGCCCGCGCTGGCCAAACCTCGTTGTGCTCTGCGACATTTCCGGCTCGATGAGCCAATACAGCCGCATGGTGCTGCATTTCCTGCACGCCGTGGCCAATGAAAAGGGGCAGGGCTGGGCCAGGGTGCATGCCTTTACCTTCGGCACGCGCCTGACGAACATCACCCGCCACCTCGCCACCCGCGACGTGGACGCCGCGCTCAAGGCTGCCGGCGCCGAGGCGCAGGACTGGGAGGGCGGCACCCGCATCGGTCAGTGCCTGCACGCCTTCAACCGCGACTGGTCGCGCCGTGTCATGGGGCAGGGGGCGGTGGTGCTGCTGATCACCGACGGGCTCGACCGCGACGATGCCGGCGCGCTGGGCAAGGAGATGGAGCGCCTGCACCTGTCCTGCCGCCGCCTGATCTGGCTCAACCCGCTGCTGCGCTGGGACGGGTTCGCACCCAAGGCGACAGGTATCCGCGCGATGCTGCCGCACGTGGACAGTTTCCGCGCGGGCCACAGCATCGCCACGCTGGAACAACTCGCCGAAGCGATCTCGCGCCCCGACGACAGCGGGGAAAAGGCGCGGCTGATGGCGTTGCTGTGATGCGCCTCAGGGATGCACCCGGTCAAAGATCACGTCGCCGTCCAGCATCGCGCGCCAATGGGTGCAGGGATCGGGGCGGGTGGTGAAATCGGCCCAGGCCGTGGCCACGAACAGGTCGGGATCCATGAACAGGATGAACGGGTTGATCCGGGCTTTTGGCACCGGAACGCCGGGCGCCACCCGCGCGGCGACGGGCGCGCGCTGGCTCTCGGTCAAGGCCGACAGCTGCTGCGTGTAGGCAAAGTATTCGGCGCTCGCGACGCAGCTGGCATAGGGGCAGGGCGTGCCGTCATACAGCGCATGTGACAATTCGTGATGAAGGATGCTGCCGATCAAGGTCTCGGGCGGGAGGCCGTCGAACAGGCCCAGATCGTCGCGTCTTGCCTCCAGCGCGTCGGGGGACAACAGTTCGATCCGGCTTTCGTGGCAGTGAAAGACGCCGACGCAATTGGCGGGGATGCTGTCCACCACCGAGACGGTCACGGGAGGCGGCGCACCGAGATCGCAGGCGGCGAAGCGGGCCAAGGTCTCGTCCGAGCGGGTGCAGATCGCACCCGCAAGTGCGGCGTCCGTAGCCTCGACCGTCACGATGCCGTTGCCGCAGGCCAGCGGTGCGGCCTGCGCGGTTCCGACACAGAGGGCTATGGTCCAAAGGGAGCGAAAGACACGGCGCATAAGTGCAAGCCTAGGCATAGCAGGCCGAGGCGTAAACCCGCGCGGATCAGACCATCATCTCTTTCGTCGCGCTCAGGGTGATCTCGGGGTAGTCGCGCACGATCCGGTCGATGTCCCATTGCAGTCGGGTCAGATAGACCACGTCGCCATCATGGTCGTAGCCGATATGCTGCTTGTTGGCGTTCACCAGCTTGTCGACCGCCTCGCGCGGGCCGTGGACCCAACGGGCCGACGTGAATTGCGACGCCTCGAAGCGCACCGGCAGCCCGTACTCCAGCTCGATCCGCGATCCCAGCACCTCGAATTGCAGGGCACCCACGACACCGACGATGAAGCCCGAGCCGATCATCGGCTTGAATACCTTGGCCGCACCCTCCTCGGCGAATTGCATCAGCGCCTTTTCCAGGTGCTTGGCTTTCATCGGGTCGCCAGCGCGCACGCCCTGCAGCAGTTCCGGCGCAAAGCTTGGAATCCCCGTGACCTTGAGCGCCTCGCCCTCGGTCAGCGTGTCGCCGATGCGCAGCTGGCCGTGGTTCGGGATGCCGATGATGTCGCCGGCCCAGGCCTCTTCGGCCAGTTCGCGGTCGGCGGCCAGGAACAGGACCGGGTTGGTGATCGCCATCGGCTTCTTGCTGCGCACATGGGTCAGCTTCATGCCGCGCATGAAGTGCCCCGAGGCGAGGCGGACAAAGGCCACGCGGTCGCGGTGCTTGGGGTCCATGTTGGCCTGCACCTTGAAGACGAAGCCCGTGACCTTGTCCTCTTCCGGGGCGATCTGGCGGGGTGTCGCGCTTTGCGGCTGGGGTTCGGGGCCATAGCGGCCGATCCCGTCCATCAGTTCCTTGACGCCAAAGCTGTTGATCGCCGAGCCGAACCAGATCGGGGTCATGTGCCCTTCGAGAACCGATTGCGGGTTCAGCGCGGGCAGCAGCGCGCGCGCCATCTCGACCTCTTCGCGCAGCTTTTCCAGCAACTGCGGCGGCACGTATTGTTCCATCTTCGGGTCGTCGAGCCCGTCGATGCGGATCGATTCCGCCACGCGGTTGCGGTCGGCCCGGTCCATCAGTTCCAGCCGGTCGTTCAGCATGTCGTAGCAGCCGATGAACTCGCGGCCCATCCCGATCGGCCAGCTGGCGGGCGTGACGTCGATGGCCAGGTTTTCCTGGATCTCGTCGATGATCTCGAAGGTCTCGCGCGCCTCGCGGTCCATCTTGTTGCAGAAGGTCAGGATCGGCAGGTCGCGCAGGCGACAGACCTCGAACAGCTTCTGCGTCTGGGATTCCACGCCCTTGGCCCCGTCGATCACCATCACCGCCGCGTCCACGGCGGTCAGCGTGCGATAGGTGTCTTCGGAGAAGTCGCTGTGGCCTGGCGTGTCCACCAGGTTGAAGCGGAACTTGCCATAGTCGAAGGACATGGCAGAGGCGCTGACAGAGATGCCGCGGTCCTTTTCCATTTGCATGAAGTCCGACCGCGTGCGCCGCGCCTCGCCCTTGGCGCGAACCTGTCCAGCCATCTGGATCGCGCCGCCGAACAGCAGGAATTTTTCGGTCAGCGTGGTCTTGCCCGCATCGGGATGCGAGATGATCGCGAACGTCCGGCGGCGGGCGATCTCGGCGGGCAGGGCGGGGCGGTTTGGCGACTGGTCCAGCATGGGCGGCGTATAGGGGCGAAGGGCGGGTCTTGGCAAGCGTGGCACGGAAAGGCTTGTGCGACTCGGGCCGGGCTGCAAAGAATTGCGAACGTAACGTGAACAAATATGCATAGTCGGAGATGTGACATGGATTTGAAGACGATTGCGGATGCGCTGGTCGAGGGATGCCGCACCGGCCGCGAGATGGAGAACCTGGGCAGGCTTTACGCCGATACCGCGGTGTCGGTCGAAGCCGTCGGCATGGAGGGCATGGGCCGCGAGGCGAAAGGCCTCGATGCGATCCGGGGCAAGCACGAATGGTGGAACGCCAACAACGAGATGACCGGCGGCAGCGTCAGCGACCCGTTGCTGCATGGCGACGACCGCTTTGCGGTGATCTTTGAGGCCGAGGGCCGCGACAAGGCGAGCGGCAAGGCCTTCTCGATGAAGGAGGTGGCGATCTATCACGTCGCGGATGGCAAGATCGTGCGCGAGGAGTTCTTCTACGCCATGTGAGCGCGGGAACGGTCGGGCGGGTCGCGACGTTGAGGCGTAAAAGGAGGCCCGCCATGCCGACCCCGTCGATCAAGGACGAAGACACCTACAAGGCCCTGCGTGACAAGGGCATGTCCAGGGAAAAGGCTGCACGCATCGCCAATGCGCAGGCCAACGAGTCGATGAATCCCTCGCAAAAAGGCGGCAAGGCGCCGCCCTACGAGGAGTGGACCCGCGACGCGCTTTATGACCGCGCGCGGGAGATCGGTATCGAAGGCCGGTCGAGCATGACCAAGGACGACCTGATCGCGGCGCTGCGCGATCACTGATCCGCGGCAGGCCGCGCCAGCAGCACGTCACAGGGGGCGTCGCGCAACAACTCGGTTGCCAGCGAGCCCAGCAGCGCGGGCGGTGCACCGACACGGCCATGGGCTCCGGCGCAGATCAGGTCGGCGTTCAGGCGGTTCGCCTCCTGCCAGATCACCGCCCCCAGCGGGCCATGGACGACCTTGAGTTCTTCGCTCTGCACGACCTTCTTCTTGCGCCAGATCTCTGCCTGTTGCTCGGCTTCCTGGAGGAAGCTGGCCACGACCAAGTCGGCGCTGCCGCCCGAAGCGGCCATCATGCCGGAATAGGGCACGTGCACCGCGTGGACGGGGTGGCGGGTGGCATCGGGGGCCAACTGCGCCGAGAGAAGCAGCGCGGCGTCCGACGCCGGTGAGAAATCGCAGGCCGACAGCACCGTCGCGTAGGGCGTGTCACCCGGGATGCGCACCATCAGCACCGGGCAGGCGGCGCGGCGCACGATGCGCATGACAGTCGTCTCGCGCACCAGGTCGAGGAAGGGGCGGGGTCGGTGCGTGCCCACGACCAGCAGCCGGGGCTGTGTCTCTGCCACAAGGCGCAAGAGCGCGCCGGTCGGGTCGCCGGTCACGACCTTCGCCTCGAAATCCAGGCCGTCGGCCAGGTGGCCAAGTTGCTTGTGCAGACCTTTTTCGGCGCGCGACAGCATCGTGTCGCGCATGTCCTCGGGCATGGCATCGTCCACCACATGCGCCGCGAGCAGCCTGGCGCCCGTGGCGCGCGCGATCGTGGCAGCGCGGTGCAACGCGCGGTCCGAGCGTTCCGACAGGTCGGTGGCGACGAGAATCGCATCGGTCATGGTGGGCCTCCCTTTCCCGTGATCTTCCGTAGCATCGGGATCTCGGGCTTGGGACGCAAGGCATGCGACAGGATGCCTAACCCAGCGAGGATTTCCGCAGCAGGTCGGCCGCGTCGGGCCGGTCCAGCAGGCTCTCCTGCACCTCGATGGCGCGGAAATCGCTGCGCCGATGCGCGGGCAGTAGCGCCAGCAGTTCGGGCGCGGCCTCTTCGGGCAGCAGCGCGCGGCTGGCGGTATCCAGCAGGGTCGATTCGGCGGCGATTCCCTCGGCATAGACGATCTGGTGGTGGTCGAAGAGCATGTGGAAGTAATCCACGTGCCCGCCCTCGAGCGTCACGATGCTGGTGCCGTTGACCAGGTGCCGCGCCCGCACCATCAGTTCCGCCCGCCCCGCGCCCAGCCGGTCGGCGCGCTGGTAGATGAACAGGCGGTGGTCAGGGGCCACGACCAGGTCACCGGCGTTGTTCAGCGTGCCCGCACGGATCAGGACGGGCGCGAACAGGCCGGTGGCGCGGGTCGTGCGCTGGCCGATCCAGCGCAAGGGCTGCGGGCCGTCGTCGCGGGTCAGGATGCGGTCGCCGGGCCTGAGATCCTCGACCGGCACCTGCGCGCCCGTCGCCATCGTGATCCGCGTGCCGCGCGTGAACGAGGCGCAGGCGACCTGCGCAAAACAGTCGAGCCCGCCGTCGCGGTCGATGCTGACCAGCACGTAATCGCTGCGCGGCTGCAAGGGCGAGATGGGCAGCACCCAAACGCCTGCGACATCGTCCTGCCTGTCGGTCTCGACCAGGACCAGGGCCTCGGCGGTGCTGCCGTCTGCGGCCATCAGCGTCACGCGCGCATCGAGATGCAGCGCCGCGCCCGGCATCCCGGTCTCGCTGTCGCGGGCGATCTCGAAGGGTGGCGTGGCGCGTACCAGGACGCGCATCGGCTCGACCCGTGCCAGCGGCGACAGGCGATAGACGTCCTCGGGCATGAGTTCGTCTGCGATGCCCAGCGGATCGTTCAGGTTCGCGCCCGCGCTGACCGTCAGGTGCGACGCGCGCAGCAGGCGCAGCGTCTGAACGCTGCGTTGCGCGATGGCGTCTGGTCGCGGGTCGGTCATCCTGTCTGCTCTCCCGGGTCGGTCCTGTCGCAGGCTAGCGCGGGTTGTCTGGCAGGGAAATATGGCATCAACTGGGACCGGCGCCGGGTTTTTGCCGGCGATGGACAAGACGTGAGGGGAAACGCGCATGGATCTGGGAATTCGCGGCAAGAGGGCGCTGGTCTGCGCTTCGTCCAAGGGGCTGGGACGCGGCTGTGCCGAGGCGCTGGCCGAGGCCGGCGCGGACCTGGTGCTGAACGCACGCGGCGCAGAGGCGCTGGAGGCCACGGCGCAGGCGATCCGCGACCGGTTCCAGGTGTCGGTGACGACCGTTGCCGCGGATATCGTCAGCGAGGAAGGACGCGCGCGGGTTCTGGAGGCCGCGGGCGCGGTCGACATCCTGGTGACCAACGCGGGCGGCCCGCCGCCGGGCCTGTGGTCGGACTGGGGGCGCGAGGATTTCATCCGCGCTCTCGACGCCAACATGCTGACGCCCATCGCGCTGATGACCGCCCTCATGCCGGGCATGGCCGACCGGGGCTGGGGCCGGGTGGTCAACATCACCTCGCAATCGGTCAAGGCGCCGATCCCGCAGCTGGGCCTGTCCAATGCGGCGCGCACCGGGCTGACCGGCTATGTCGCGGGCACCGCGCGGCAGGTGGCGCCAAAGGGCGTGATCGTCAACAACCTGCTGCCCGGCATCCACGCCACCGACCGCGCCAACGCTCTGGATGGCGGCGTGGTCAAGGCCGAGGGCATCCCGATCGAAGAGGCCCGCGCCCGCCGTGCCGCTACCATCCCGGCCCGCCGCTACGGCACCGCGGCCGAGTTCGGCGCGATGTGCGCGTTCCTGTGTTCGCAACATGCGGGTTTCATCGTGGGGCAGAACATCCTGCTGGACGGCGGCGCGACCAACGCTACTCTCTGATGCCAAGCCGGTCGCCGAAACCGACGAAAGGGATCGACACCGGACGACCAGGCAAGATACATCTTGAATGAATCAATAGCTTGCCTGCCCAGAGAATAACGGATGGGGACATGCCGGATCAGTCCGACCCCGACTTGACTATCACCCTCTCGCGGGTCTCCGCGCTGCGCTCGGCCTTGTCCGAGGACGCGCTGAACGACCTCGCACGAGAGGTGGTGATCCGCATGGCGCAGGCGCGCACCCGTGTTCCGGGTGCGGCGGAACAGACGCAGAGCGCGGTCATCGACCGCCTCTGTGCCTCGGTTCTGTCAGACGATCCTTCGGACGCGCGGTTCATCCTGAACGATCTGCAGGAAAGCGGCCTTTCACTGGACCGGCTCTATGTCGGCTACCTCGCCGAGGCCGCGGTGCGTCTGGGCCAGATGTGGGAAGACAGCGAGGCCAGCTTCGTGCAGGTGACGGTCGCGGCCTGGCGGCTTTACGAGCTGGTCCATGACCTGCGCGACCGCCTGCCGCCGCCGCGGATCACGAGGGCAGAGCAGGTGCTGTTCGCGCTGGTGCCGGGCGAGGAACACAGTCTTGGCGTCGAGATGGCGGCGGAACTGTTCCGCCAGCACGGCTGGGACGTGAGCACGCTGGTGAATGCCGACCATGACCAGATCCTTGCCGAGATCGACAGGCTGGCCTGCGTCGTGCTGGGCCTGTCATCTGGCGGCGAGTCGTCGGCCGAGGCGCTGGCGCGGCTGGTGCTGGCGGTCCGGGCAGCGAATCCGGCCATCCATGTCGTCATCAGCGGACAGGTCGTGCGCGACCAGCCCGATTTCGTGCGCCTTCTTGCCCCGGACAGCGCCGTGGCGACTGTCGAAGAGGCGCTGGCCGTGATGGCGCGGCTCTCGGGCGGCGACCTGCGCAAGGGCTGAGGCGGCGGAGACCGGACAGGAGGCACCGATGGCGCGCGGACCGGACGGGCAGGGCGGCGGGGCCGGGTTCTCGCTTGCCGACCAGTTGTTCAACGAGGGAACGGTGGCCGACCTGGCGCGGGACTATGCCGTGTTGTCGGGATTCGACGCCGCGCGCTTTCGTGCCCAGGCCGTCGGCGGGCTGACCGGGCGCGGCCTGCTGGAGCGACTCGACTGGATCGCCGATTGCATCGAGGCGCAGTTGCCGCGCGATTTTCCTGCCATGGCCGAGGCGCTGGAGGCCGCGATGCCGCCGCCGCTCGACCCGTCGCGCACCGACGACGATTTCGGGCGCTTCATCCACGCGGTGCCGGGCATCCTCGCCGCAAGGCACGGACTCGAGGATCACCGCGAGCGGGCGCTGGACCTGCTGCACGCGGCGACGCAGCGGTTCTCGATGGAGTTCTACATCCGTCCCTTTCTGAACCGCTGGCCGGACGAGACCCTGGCGCGGCTGGACCGGTGGGCGCAGGACGACAATTACCATGTCCGTCGGCTGGTCAGCGAGGGCACGCGGCCGCGTCTGCCCTGGGCGCGCAACATCACGCTGGACCCGCGTGTGCCGCTGCGTTTCCTCGACGTGCTGCATGCGGACCCCACGCGCTATGTCACGCGGTCGGTGGCCAACCACATGAACGATATCGGGAAACTGGTGCCGGACCTTGTGCCCGCGCGGCTGGCCGCCTGGCAACGGGCCGGCCTGCAAGATGCGCGGGAAATGGCCTGGATCACGCGGCACGCACTGCGCACCGCGATTGAGCGGGGCGAGCCGGATGCGCTGGCGCTCCTGGGCTACCGGACAGACGGCACGCTGCGGGCGCGGCTGATCCTGCCAGGGTCCGTGCGCATCGGCGAGGCGCTGCCGGTGGTGGCCGAGATCGGCGCGGATGCCGACCTGCCGGTGCTGGCGGATTACCGGCTGCGCTTTCACCGACCCACGGGGGCGGCGGAAAAGGTGTTCAAGCTGGGCAAGGGGCAGGTCGGGCCGGGCGCGGCGCTGCGGCTGGAAAAGGCGCATCGGCTGAAGGGGGACGCAACGACCTTTCGCCTGCATCCCGGTCCGCACGCGGTGATCCTGCAAGTCAACGGTCAGGACGTGGCCGAGGCGTCGTTCCGACTGCTGCCAGCGGACGGGGTGTGAGGCCCGCCTAGGCCTTTTCCCACTTGTCCTCGAGCGCGCGCAGGGCGGCGATGCGTTCTGCCGTCTTGGGGTGCGACATCAGCCATGCGGGCACGGCGCCCGCGCGCGCCTGCGTCATGGCGTCGAGCTTCTGGAACATCGAGATCTGCGGCGCCAGCCCGATTCCCGCCTTGACCAGCAGCGCTGCTGCATACTCGTCGGCCTCGTATTCATCCGACCGCGACAGCCGCGCCGCCAGCAGTGAGGTCAGCATGTTGGCAATCGCCACGCCGACGCCCGGCAGGAACCGGCTCAGCACCATGGCCAGCGCGGTGCGCAGCGCGTTCTGGCCGGAAAAGTCGATCATCCGTCGCCGCGTGTGGCCCAGCGCGACGTGCCCCATCTCATGTGCGATCACGCTGGCCAGTTCCTCGGCCGAGACCTCGCCGGCACGGTACTTGTTGTAGAATCCCCTTGTGATGAAGATCCGCCCATCCGGCGCGGCCAGCCCGTTGATCGGCTCGATCTCGTAGACATGCACGCGGATGCGCGGCAGCGACAGGGCCGCCGCCATCCTGTCGGTCAGCCGCCTCAGCCCGGCATCGGCCAGCTCGGTCGACCGCGCGTCGAGCTCGCGCGCGGTGCGCCAGACCGAGAAGCGATACATCACCAGCGCGTAGAGGATGGCGAGAAGGATGGGCGTGAACTTGAGCATGGGGGGAATATGGCGCGCCTGCGGCGATGCGCAACCGGGGGCGTTCACGGCTTTGCGACTTTGCGCTTTGTCCTTCCCGCGCGCTTGCGCTATCACAGGGCAGAACCCGAGAGGATAGACCATGCCCAAAGCCTTCCGTGAAACCGATGGACCGCATCACGTGGCCATCATCATGGACGGCAACGGGCGCTGGGCGCAGATGCGCAACCGGCCGCGCCTGTTCGGCCACCAGCGCGGCGCCAAGCGCGTCCGCGAGGTCGTCGAGGCCTGCCCCGAATTGGGCATCAAGTATCTGACGATCTTTGCCTTCTCGACCGAAAACTGGAAGCGCACCCAAGTCGAGGTGGCCGGGCTGATGAGCCTGTTCCGGCGCTACATCATGAAGGAAATGCAGGCCTTCGTGAAGGAAAACGTGCGCGTTCGATTCATCGGCGACCGACCGCGCCTGGACGCCAAGCTGCGGACCCTGATGGACGAGGCCGAGCAGATGACGTCGCATTGCACCGGGACCAACCTGACCATCGCGCTGAACTATGGCGGCCGGGACGAGGTGGCGCGGGCCACGAAGCGGCTGGCCGAGGACGTGCAGGCAGGCCGGCTGCGCCCCCAGGACGTGACCGAGGAAACCTTGCCAAAGTATCTCGACACCTGCGTTCTGCCTGATCCAGACCTGGTGATCCGCACCAGCGGCGAGGCGCGGATTTCCAACTTCCTGCTGTGGCAATCGGCCTATGCGGAATACGAGTTCGTCGACACGCTGTGGCCCGATTTCACCGCCGAGGAACTGGCGCGCCTGTCGCAGAGCTATGGCCGTCGCGACCGGCGTTTCGGGGCCGTCTCGGCATGAGCGACCCACGCTGGGAGGATCTGGCCGCCCGAGTCGCCTCGGGCGTGGGGCTGGTGGCGGTCGGCATGGCCGCGGTCTGGGCCGGCGGTCTGTGGTTCCACATCCTGATCGCCGTCATCTGCGGGCTGATGGTTTGGGAGCTGGTGTCGATGCTGGATACCGCGCGCTCGGCCTCGCAATACATTCTCGGTGCCGCCGCCGCCGCCGCCGCGCTGATCGCGGCCGAGATCCCGCCCGGCTTTGCCCTGCCGCTGCTGATGCTGCCCTCGATGCTGGGGTTCGCCCGGATGGAGCGGCGCGCTGCGACCTACGCGGTCTTTACCGCACTGATCCTGCTGGCGGGCTATGGCATGATGGCGGTGCGCGACGATTTCGGGCTGGTCTGGATGGCCTGGCTGGTACTGGTCGTGGTGGTCACGGACGTCGCGGGCTATTTCGCGGGGCGGATGATCGGGGGGCCGAAACTCTGGCCGCTCGTCAGTCCGAAAAAGACCTGGTCGGGCACGGTGGCGGGCTGGATTGGCGCGGCGGTGGTCGGAATCCTCTTCGCCAAGGCGACGGCTGCTGGGCCGGGGCTGGCGGGCATTTCCATCGCGGTCAGCATGGCCAGCCAGATCGGCGATATCGGTGAAAGCGCGCTGAAGCGGCGCGAGGGCGTCAAGGACAGCTCGCACCTGATTCCCGGCCATGGCGGCCTGCTGGACCGGTTCGACGGGATGCTGGGCGCGGCGCTGTTCATCCTGATCGCCGGGCAGATCGTGGGCTTTCCCCCGGGGGTGCAATGACGCGTGCCATCTCGATCTTCGGCGCGACGGGCTCGATCGGACAGAACACGATAGACCTGATCGCCCGCGACCCGGACGCCTATCGCGTGGTGGCGCTGAGCGGCGCGCGCAACGTGTCGCAACTGGCGTTTGACGCGCGCCGCCTGGGGGCGGAGGTCGCCGTCACCGCGGACGAGGCGCAACTGCCCGCGCTGCGCGACGCGCTGGCGGGCTCGGGCGTCCAGGCCGCGGCGGGCCGTGCGGCGCTGCTCGAGGCGGCGGACCGGCCGGCGGACTGGGTCATGTCCTGCATTGTCGGCGCCGCCGGGCTGGAGCCGGGGCTGCGCGCACTGAGGCAGGGGGCGGCGCTGGCGCTGGCCAACAAGGAAAGCATGGTCTGCGCGGGCCGCCTGATGCTGGAGACGGCGAAGGCGCATGGCGCCACCATCCTGCCGGTGGACAGCGAGCATTCCGCCGTGTTCCAGGCACTGATCGGCGAGGATATCGCCACGGTCGAGCGCATCGTCATCACCGCCTCTGGCGGCGCCTTCCGCGACTGGCCGCTTGAGGCGCTGGCGAATGCCACGCCCGAAGAGGCCGCGACCCATCCCAACTGGGACATGGGCCAGCGCATCACCATCGATTCCGCGTCCATGTTCAACAAGGCTCTGGAACTGATTGAAACCCGTGAATTTTTCGGCGTCGATCCCAGTCAGATCGAGGCCGTGGTGCATCCCGAAAGCCTGATTCACGCGCTGGTCGGCTTCCGCGACGGGGCTCTGATGGCGCATGTGGGGCCGCCCGACATGCGCCACGCCATCGGCTTTGCCCTGCATTACCCGGAACGCCGCGACCTGCCGGTGGCGCGGCTGGACCTGGCGGCGCTGGGCAGCCTGACCTTCCGCAAGGCTTGCGAGGTTCGCTGGCCGGCGCTGCGGCTGGCGCGCGAGGTGATGCAGGCGGGCGGCCTGGCGGGCGCGGTGTTCAACGCCGCCAAGGAAGAGGCGCTGGACGGGTTCATCGCGCGGCGCATCGGATTTACACGCATGGCGGGTGTCGTCGAGGACGTGCTCTCCGGCCTTTCGGCCCAATCGGGCCTTATTGATGCCGCGATAACTCTTGATAACGTCCACCATGCGGACCATCTCGCTAGGCAGACGGCCCGCGAGATCATCGCGGGCGGGGCCTGACGGCGCGGCCCGACCGAAGAGCGCAATAACAGGGGGCGCGACGTTTTGGACCTGACCAGCCTGATCCCGCATTTCGGCGGCGTCCTCTGGACGCTTGTCGCCTTTGTCGTGGCCCTTTCGGTGATCGTCGCGATCCATGAATACGGCCATTACATCGTGGGCAAGTGGTCGGGAATCTACGCCGAGGTCTTCTCGCTGGGGTTTGGTCCCGTCCTGTTCTCGCGCGTCGACAGGCACGGCACGAAATGGCAGTTCGCGGCGCTTCCCTTTGGCGGCTATGTGAAATTCCGTGGCGACGGCGATCCCAGTTCGGCCAGCACCGACACCGAGGCGCTGGCCGGCATGACCGAGGAACAGCGGCGCTCGACCATGGCCGGGGCACCGCTCTGGGCGCGCACGGCGACGGTGGCGGCGGGGCCGATCTTCAACTTCATCCTGTCGATCGTGATCTTCACCGGCGTCTTCATGATGCGTGGCGAGGTGGCCGACCCGCTGACCGTGGGCGAGTTGCGCACCTTGCCTGTGGCGCAGGAGTTGCGCTCGGACGATACGGTGCTGGCGATCGAGGGGCGCACGCCACCCTCGTTCGAGGATGGCGTCGCTTATGATGAATTCCTGAAGTCCCTGCCGGTTGCGCCGCAGCTGACCTACACGGTGGATCGCGACGGCGCGCGGATCGACGTGGCCGGGCCGTATGTCCTGCCGCCCATCGCCACGCAGATCGTGCCGCGCTCGGCGGCGGGTGACATCGGCATGCGCCCGGGCGACGTGATCACCGCCATCGACGGGCAGGAGATCTTTGCCTTTGCCCAGCTCAAGGACAGCGTCGAAAGCTCTGCAGGGGCGCCGCTGGACATCGCGGTTTGGCGCGACGGCGAGATTCTGGACATGACGCTGACGCCGCGCCGCGTGGACGAGCCGCAGCCCGACAACAGTTTCCAGACCTTCTATCGCATCGGCATCGTCGGTGGCATGGCGTTCGAGCCGGCGACGCAGTCGCTGGGATTTGGCGCGGCGCTGTGGGGCGGGGTCGAGCAGGTGGGCGCGATCATGCAGGGCTCGATCTCTGGTCTGTGGCACATGGTGACAGGCCGGATCAGCAGCTGCAACCTGTCCGGGCCCATCGGCATCGCAGAGACCAGCGGCGACATGGCCAGCCAAGGCACCGCCAGCTTCATCTGGTTCATCGCCGTTCTGTCGACCGCCGTGGGCCTGCTGAACCTGTTCCCGGTGCCGGTTCTGGATGGCGGGCATCTGGTTTTCTACGCCTACGAGGCGGTATCGGGCCGTCCGCCCTCGGACAAGGCGCTGCGCGTGCTGATGTCGATCGGGCTGACGGTGATCCTGGGCCTGATGGTCTTTGCCCTGTCGAACGACATTTTCTGTCCCTGAGCGGGTCATCGTCGCCGGAATGTCCACAATGCCCGGTCCGTGCCGGGCATTGTCGTTCCCTTCGGTCACAATCCGCCCGATGCACGTCAAATTCCTGCCCGAATGTCGCGCTAGCCTGTCTGCACGCAGGAAAGGACCGAATCCATGCAGACGATTGCCGCCGGATACCGCAGCGTGAGCCTCCTGGTGACCATCAACTGGGACCGGCTGCTTTACATTTGCACCATCGTTTTCGCGCTTTTCGCCGGTGCCTGGCTGGGTTCGATCCTGCACTGAGAGGCGCGTCTGCCACGGATGCGGAAAACCGCGCCACGCGGTTTTGACAAGGCCCCCCATTCCCGATAGTGACATTCCGAGGGATTTCAGATCGGGTTGTTACCATGTGGGCAGTGGAGAACACGCGCGGGCCGCGTGAAGACAATCGCCGCACCAAGGGTCGTGCCGCCGCACACCTTTCCGGCGCAGCGAAGGCCGTGGCCATCGCGCTGGCACTTTCGGTTGGCGTTTCGGGCGCCCCGCAACAGGTGCAGGCGCAATCCTACAGTTTCAGTTCCGTGGCGATCGAGGGCAATACCCGGATCGAGGCAGGCACGATCCTGTCCTATGCCGGCATCGCGCGCGGCCAGCCGGTCAGCGCGGCCGAACTCAATGACGCCTACCAGCGCCTTGTCGCCTCGGGCCTGTTCGAAGAGGTCGAGATCATTCCGCAGGGCTCGCGGCTGGTCATCAAGGTGGTCGAGTATCCAACGGTCAACCGCATCAGCTTCGAGGGCAACTCGCGCATCAAGGACGAGGACCTGTTGCCGCTGATCAAGTCCGAATCGCGCCGCGTGTTCAATCCGCGCCTTGCCGAGCAGGATGCCCAGCTGATCTCCGAGGCCTATGGCGTGCAGGGCCGCATCGCGGCGCGCGTCACCCCCAAGGTGATCCGCCGCAGCGACAACCGCATCGACCTTGTTTTCGAGATATTCGAGGGCGGCGTCGCCGAGATCGAGCGTATCGGCTTTGTCGGCAACAACGCCTATTCCGACCGTCGCCTGCGTCGGGTGCTGGACACCAAGCAGGCCGGCCTGCTGCGCGCCATCATCCGCCGCGACACCTTTGTCGAGGACCGGATCGAGTTCGACAAGCAGTTGCTGCGTGATTTCTACGCCTCGCGCGGCTATGTCGATTTTCGCATCACCGGGGTGAATTCCGAGCTTTCGCAAGAGCGCGACGGGTTCTTCGTGACGTTCAACGTCGAAGAGGGCCAGCAGTTCCGCGTGGGCGAGGTTTCCGTCGATTCCGACTTGCCCGAGGTCAATGTCGACCTGTTCCGGTCGGCGGTCAAGCTCAAGTCGGGCAAGGTCTATTCGCCCGCGCTCGTCGAATCCGAGATCGCGCGGCTGGAACGGCTGGCCATCCGCGAGGGGCTCAATTTCGTCCGTGTCGAGCCGCGCATCAACCGCAACGAGCGCGACCTTACGCTGGATGTCGAGCTGCTGCTGACGCGCGGCGAGCGCATCTTCGTCGAGCGCATCGATATCGAGGGCAACACCACCACGCTTGACCGCGTCGTGCGCCGCCAGTTCAGCACGGTAGAGGGCGACCCGTTCAACCCGCGCGCTATCCGCGAATCCGCCGAACGCATCCGCGCGCTTGGCTATTTCGCGGACGCGCAGGTGAACGCCCGCGAGGGATCGACCCCGCAGCAGGTCGTCGTCGAGGTCGATGTCGAGGAACAGCCCACCGGTTCGCTGTCCTTCGGCGGGTCCTACTCGACCACCAATGGCTTCGGCGCGGCGATCGGCTTTTCCGAACGCAACTTCCTCGGCCGGGGCCAGCAACTGGGCCTGTCGATCAACACGTCCAGCAGCGCCCGGGCCTACAGCTTCAGCTTTGCCGAACCCGCCTTCCTGGCGCGCGACGTGACCTTCGGCGTCGGGCTCAGCTATAACGAGACCGACAACCTCGCGGCGGATTACGATACGACCTCGGGCCTGTTCAGCCCCAGCTTCGAGTTTCCGGTCTCCGAGAACGGGCGCCTGCAACTGCGCTACGGCCTCAGCTATTCCGACATCAGCCTGAACACCGGCACCGCGGTGGGCGGCATCGTCACGGCCGAGGCCGCCGAGGGCGAGCGCTTTGACAGCTATCTCGGCTATACCTACAGCTTTGACACCCGCCGCGCGGGCCTGAACCCGAATTCCGGCGTGCTGCTGGAGTTCGGCCAGGATTTCGCCGGTCTTGGTGGCGATACGACCTTCATCAAGTCGACGGTGCGCGCGGTCGCGCAGACCCGTGTCCTGTCCGAGGAAGTCACGCTGCGCGCCTCTGTCGAGGCTGGGGCACTGAACTATTCCCAGGGCGAAGGCCGGGTGACGGATCGCTTCCTGATGGGGCCGAACGTCATGCGCGGCTTTGAATATGGCGGCATCGGCCCGCGCGAGATCAACAAGGCCACCGGCGTCGACGATCCGCTGGGCGGCAACTATTTTGCCGTGGCCCGGTTCGAGGCCGAATTCCCGCTGGGCCTTCCCGAGGAATACGGCATCTCCGGCGGCCTGTTCTACGACGTGGGCTCTGTCTGGGGCCTGTCGAGCGCGACCAAGTCGAATGCCACGGGCTCTGTCGTCTCTGACGGGTTCGATGCGCGGCATGTCGTCGGCTTCTCGATCTTCTGGGACAGCGCCATCGGGCCGCTGCGCCTGAACTTCTCGGAGCCGCTCAAGAAACGGTCGTTCGACAAGGCGCTCAACTTCGACCTGACCATCTCGACCCAGTTCTGATGCGGGGTCTTGCGGCGCTGGCCCTGTGCCTTGCGCCCGCGATGGGCGTGGCCCAGGGCCTATCCCTGGGCGAGCCCGTCTCATCCGGCTTCGTACAGAGCGCGGTCCTGGTGATCGACTTCGAACGCGCGTTCTCGGAAAGCGCGTTCGGCGCGCGGATCGGCGCCGAGCTTGAGTCCGAGGGCCAGGCCATCGCCGCCGAGAACCGCCGCATCGAGGCCGAACTGGTCGAGGAAGAGCGCAGCCTCACCCAGCGCCGGCCCGCGATGGAGGCGGGCGCGTTTCGCGTGTTGGCCGAGGCCTTTGACGAAAAGGTGCAGCGGCTTCGGCGCGAGCAGGATGAAAAGGCCCGCTCTCTCGGCGCGCGCAGTGAGGCCGCCCGGCGCCAGTTCGCCGAGGCCGCGCGCCCGGTCCTGGGCACCCTGATGCAGCAGGCCAGCGCCGCCGTCATCCTGGAACTGCGCGCGGTCTTCGTGGCGGCGGATGCGATCGATGTCACCGACGAGGCTATCGAGCTTATCGACGGCGCCATCGGCGACGGCAGTGCGCTGACCCCGGCCCCCGAGGCTGTGCCCGAATCCCCGGCGCAGCCCGCCCCGCCCGAGACCCCGGCATCGCCAGCGGCGCCCGCCGCCGACTGAGCGCGGCGCTTGCCCCGCGCGGCGGCGGTTGCTAGGGGTTTCGCCAATCAAGGACAGGAAGGCCCGAACCGCATGACAGACACGCCCACCCGCGCCGACATCCAGCTGATCCAGCGCATCCTGCCGCATCGTTACCCGTTCCTCCTGGTCGACCGGGTCGAGCAGATCGACGGCTATGCCAGCGCAGTCGGGATCAAGAACGTCACGATGAACGAGCCGCATTTCCAGGGCCATTTTCCCGGCCTGCCGATCATGCCGGGCGTCACCATCGTCGAGGCGATGGCGCAGACGGCGGCGGTCATGGTGGGCTGCGCGCTGGACATGGCCGACAAGGAGATGAAGGTCTATTTCATGTCCATCGACAAGTGCAAGTTCCGCCGCAAGGTCACGCCGGGAGACCAGCTGCGGATGAAACTGACCACGCTGCGCGGCAAGCCCGGCGCGCGGGTCTGGAAATTCGGCGGCGTCGCCGAGGTGGACGGAGAGATGGCGGCCGAGGCCGAGTTCACCGCGATGATGGATATCCCGGCGTGAGCGACAGCGTGATCCATCCCTCTGCAGTGATCGAGGACGGCGCGACGATCGGGCCGGGCTGCCGGATCGGTCCTTTCTGCCATGTCGGCCCCGAGGTCACGCTGGGCGCGGGCGTCGAGCTGAAAAGCCATGTCGCCGTCACCGGACGCACACTCATCGGCGACGAGACGGCGATCTTTCCCTTCGCGGTGATCGGCGAGATCCCGCAGGATCTGAAATTCAGGGGCGAGAAGACCCGGCTCGAGATCGGCAAGCGCAACCGCATCCGCGAGCACGTGACGATGAATACCGGCACCGAGGGCGGCGGCGGCGTGACCCGCGTGGGCGATGACGGTCTGTTCATGGCGGGCTGCCACGTGGCGCATGACGCGCAGGTGGGCAACCGGGTCATCATCGTGAACAACGCGGCACTGGCCGGCCATTGCGTGATCGAGGACGACGTGATCATCGGCGGGCTGTCCGGCGTGCACCAATGGGTGCGCATCGGGCGCGGTGCGATCATCGGCGCGGTCACGATGGTGACCAACGATGTGATCCCCTACGGCCTCGTCCAGGCGCCGCGCGGCAAGCTGGACGGGCTGAACCTGGTGGGGCTGAAACGGCGCGGCGTGTCGCGCGCCGACATCACCGCGCTGCGTGCCGCCTTCCAGATGCTGGCGCAGGGCGAGGGGGCCTTCGCCGACCGGGCAAGGCGGCTGGGCGACGAGACGCAAAGCGACTATGTGCGCGAGATCGTCGACTTCATTCTTGGCGACAGTGATCGCCATTTCCTGACGCCGGGCTGATGGTGCGGGCAGCATCTGCGGGGTGCGGGCCATGCTGGCGCTGATCTGTGGCGCGGGCGATCTGCCGCGCGCCATCGCCGATGCTTTGCCCGAGTCGCCGGTGATCTGCGCGCTGCACGGTTTCGAGCCCGAGGGGCTGGTGCCCGACATCCGCTTTCGGCTGGAGACACTGGGCAGCCTGCTGGTCTGGCTGAAGGCGCGCGGCGTGGACCGGGTCTGTTTCTGCGGTCATATCCGCCGTCCCGATTTCGACCCGGCGGCGCTGGACGATGCGACGAAACCCTTTGTCCCGCGTTTCCTACAGGCGTTGGAGATGGGCGACGACGGCGCGCTGCGCATCGTGCTGGAACTCTTTGCCGAGGCCGGTTTCGACGTGCTGGCCGCGCAGGATGCCGCACCCGCGCTGCTGCCGCCCGCCGGCGTGCCCACCCGCGCGAAACCCGTACCCGAGATCGCGACAGACGCCGCCCTGGGCGAGGCCACCGTGGCGCAGATGGGCGCACTCGACCAGGGCCAAGCCTGCGTGGTTCGCGGCGGTGCCGTGGTCGCGCGCGAGCAGGCCGACGGCACCGACGCCATGCTGCGCCGCCTGTCGCCCAGCGCTGACGCGGGCGATGCGGTCGGGATGCTGATGGACAATGCAGGCGCCCTGCTGGGCGCGGCGGCAGACTGGCTGTCGGGGATCGACGGGCCAGGGCAGGGTATCCTGTTCAAGGCACCAAAGCCGCAGCAGGATCGTCGCGCCGATCTGCCGGTAATCGGCCCTGACACGGTCGACACGGTGGCCCGCGCGGGTCTGTCGGGCATCGTGATCGAGGCGGGCGGCGTGATGGTGCTGCACCGTGCCCGCGTCATCGCCGCCTGCGACCGGGCGGGCCTGTTCCTCTGGATCCGCGAGAGGGGCGCCTGATGCGCGTTTTCATCACCGCGGGCGAGGCCTCGGGCGACAAGCTGGGCGCGGCGCTGATGGCCGGGCTCAAGCGGCTGGTGCCGGACGTGACCTTTACAGGCATCGGCGGCGCGCGGATGGAGGCTGAGGGCCTGCACAGCCTCTTTCCCATGGACGAAATCAGCGTCATGGGCGTGGCCGAGATCCTGCGCGAATACCGCCATCTCAAGGCCCGCATCCGCCAGACCGCCGACGCGGTGGTGTCGCAGCGCCCCGACGTGCTGATCACCATCGACCTGCCGGAGTTTTCCCTGCGCGTGGCGCGGTTGGTCAAGGCCGCCGGCGACGTGCGCACGGTGCATTACGTCGCCCCAACGGTCTGGGCCTGGCGGCCGGGGCGCGCGGCGAAGATGGCCGCGCATGTGGACCAGGTCCTGGCGCTGTTGCCCTTCGAGCCGCCCTACATGGAGGCTGCGGGCATGCGCTGCGATTTCGTCGGGCACCCGGTGGTGACCGACCCGATCGCCACCGAGACCGAGGTCGCCGCCTTTCGCGCGGCGCATGGCATCGACGGACCGATGGTGCTGCTGCTTCCCGGGTCGCGCCGGTCG
Organism: Thetidibacter halocola; assembly: GCF_018224955.1. Taxonomy (GTDB): domain Bacteria; phylum Pseudomonadota; class Alphaproteobacteria; order Rhodobacterales; family Rhodobacteraceae; genus Thetidibacter; species Thetidibacter halocola. The sequence continues at coordinate 421,860 of NZ_JAGTUU010000001.1, read as the reverse complement.
GAAATCGCGCGGCTGCTGCCGATCTTTCAGGATGTGACCCGGCGCCTGCACGCGGCGCGCCCCGACCTGCGGCTGGTCCTGCCGGCCGCCCCCGCGGTGGCGGCGAAACTGGCCGAAGAGGTGCCGCGCTGGCCCGGCACGCCCCTGGTGATCGACCCGCGCAAGGACGATGGCAGCGCCAAGCGCGCGGCCTTCCGCGCCGCCGACCTGGCGGTGGCGGCCTCGGGCACGGTTTCCCTCGAACTGGCGGCCAATGGCACGCCGATGGTTATCGCCTATGACATGAGCTGGCTCAGCCGGCAGATCATTGGACGGATGCTGCGGGTCGATTCCGTGACGCTGGTGAACCTGGTGTCGGAAACCCGCGCGGTGCCCGAATTCATCGGCAACCGCTGCCGCGCCGACTGGATCGCCGAGGCGGCGCTGCGCGTGCTGGACGATCCCGGTGACCAGCGCGAGGCCATGCGCCTGACGATGGAGCGGTTGGGTGCGGGTGGCCCCCATCCCGGCGAGCGCGCGGCGCGCGCCGTGCTGGACGGCATTGCGGCGGCGGCGACGCGCCATTGACCCTGCGACAAAGGAAAACCCCCGGCCGAGGACGGCCGGGGGCTGTCGAAAGCTGAAACCGGTTTTACTGGGTGATCGCCGTCACGCTGTCATAGGCTGCGGTGAAGCCCGACAGCGGCATGTCGACGACAACCCGCTGGTCCGGAGCACGCACGGGAATCAGCGTGATCTGCGCCTTTGCGCCGCGTTTGAACCGGTCGATATCCTCGGCGGTGAACCCGACGATCGCATAACAGCCGATTTGGTCGCAGTAGGTGTAATCCCAGCGCCGTGCCGGGCCATTGTCCACCTGGATGGTGAGCTTGGCGCTGAGCAGCGTTTCCAGCGGCACGATAAACGTGCCCTGCGCCACGGCTTGGCCGGCGTCCTGCACCCGAAGAATGCTGACCTCTGCCACGCCGCCGCCGTTGGGCTCCTTCAGCAGCTGGGACATCTGGCAGACCTCAGGGTTTTCCTGCACCTGGAGGCATTGCAGGGACCAATCGTTGAAGGTCTCCTTGATGTAGGTCCGCGGCTGGTTCGGGTTTGCCACTTCTTCGCCCACGTCCAGCGTGCCGCCGGGGGTGCCTTCGATGCCAGTTGAATCGGCCGGCGCCTCGGCTGCGGGCTGAGCGGGGTCTGCGGGCGCTGTCTCCTGTGCCCATAGAGCGGGGGCCGCGGCGAGCGCCGCGATGGTGGTCAGGAGCGTGAGCGAATGTTTCATGGGTGTCCTCTGCATGCCTGCGTTCTGGTTGGCATTCGATTAACACGGGACTAGGCGAGTGTCAGGAAGGAATTCCAGACCTGCTGCCCGATGCCGCCCCCGGATCGGCGAAAGCCGGCCCAGATACCCGGCATTCCGAAAATGAGGCACTTGAAGAACGGCACGCAACGGTCTGGCAGGATGCTGAAAATGCAGAAGAGGGCCTGTGGCCCTCTTCCTTTTTTCTCCCTGCCGGACTGGCCGACTTTGTCATTGCCCGAACGCTACGAAAACAATGCGCGGCGGTCAACAGGCTTCTTGATCAAATAATCATGCGCATTGGGCACATGAAAAAAGCCGCGCCCGAGGGCGCGGCCAGTCTGACAGGGAGGAAGTCTGCCCAAGACAGGAGAGGACATGACGCCTTGGGCACGAATGACACTGGCAGCAACTGGTTAAGATAGTATGTTCGGGTGCGCACGGCTGGGAGGGCGGATTGTTGACAAATGGAATCTTCGTGGGCGGGGGCGGCCCGGACTATGGTGAAAAGCAGTTTCTGGCGCTGAATTACGCCAACCGGCACGGCATGATCGCGGGGGCCACCGGCACCGGCAAGACCGTCACCCTGCAGATCCTGGCCGAGGGTTTTTCCGATGCGGGCGTTCCGGTTTTCATGTCGGACGTCAAGGGCGACCTGTCGGGCCTTGCCATGCCGGGCGATCCAACGGGCAAGCTGCACGCCCCCTTCACCGAGCGCGCCGCCAAGATCGGCTTTGACGAGTTCGCCTATCGCGATTACCCGGTGACTTTCTGGGACCTGTTCGGCCAGCAGGGCCACCCGGTGCGCACCACCGTGGCCGAGATGGGCCCGCTGCTGCTGTCGCGGCTTCTGGAGTTGTCCGAGGCGCAGGAAGGCGTGCTGAACATCGCTTTCCGGCTGGCGGATGAAGACGGGCTGCCTCTGCTCGATCTCGAGGACCTGCGCGCGCTGCTGGTCTGGGTCGGCGAGAATCGCGACGGCCTGTCGCTGCGCTATGGCAACATCTCTCCGGCCTCTGTCGGCGCGATCCAGCGACGGCTGCTGGTGCTGGAGAACCAGGGCGGTGCCAACCTGTTCGGCGAACCGGCTCTGGACCTGTCGGACCTGATGCGCACCGCCCCGGACGGACGCGGGCAGGTCAACATCCTCGCCGCCGACACGCTGATGGGCTCGCCCCGGCTTTACGCGACCTTCCTGCTGTGGCTGCTGTCGGAACTGTTCGAGGAATTGCCCGAGGTGGGCGACCCGGACAAGCCCAGGCTGGTCTTCTTCTTCGACGAGGCGCACCTGCTGTTCGACGGCGCGCCCAAGGCGCTGGTCGACAAGGTCGAGCAGGTGGCCCGCCTGATCCGCTCCAAGGGCGTCGGCGTGTTCTTCATCAGCCAGAATCCCGACGACATCCCCGAGGACATCCTCGGGCAACTGGGCAACCGCGTGCAGCACGCGCTGCGCGCCTTCACCGCGCGCGACCGCAAGGCGCTGAAGCTGGCGGCCGAGACCTATCGCGAGAACCCGCGCTTCGACATCGAGGCGGCGATCCGCGAGGTCGGCGTCGGCGAGGCCGTCACGTCCTTCCTGCAAAAGAAGGGTGTGCCCGGCATCGCCGAACGGACACTGGTGCGGCCGCCCTCGTCGCAACTCGGCCCGATCAGCCCGGCACAGCGCGGCGGCGTGATGAGGGGCTCGGACCTCGCCGGGAAATACGACACGCGGATCGACCGCGACTCGGCCCACGAGATCCTGGCCGCCCGCGCCGCAAAGGCCGCCGAAGCGGCCGCCGAGGCGGAACGGCGCGAGGTTGAGGCCGAGGAAGCCGAACGCGAGTTCAAGGCGGCGCGCCGCTATTCCGGCAGCCGCGTGGACGACCCCGCCCCGCGCAGCCGCAAGAGCAGCGAGAAAAGCCTGAGCGAACAGGTGGGCTCGATGGTGATGAAGGAACTCACCGGCACCACGGGCCGCCGCATCGTGCGCGGTATCCTGGGCGGACTGTTCAAGGCCCGCTGAGGGCAAGGACCGACGCTGGCAGCGATCCCCGGCCTTGCTCTCAAGGCACACGCCGGTCCGCCTTCGGGCGACCGTCTAAACGAAGTCGGCGCCGATGGTCGCGAACTCGACCGGTTGGGGCGTCGTGTCCGTGCCGACCTGTGCCGCGCTGATCTCCATCGACAGTCCAAGCCCGCTGAAGATCGACAGCGGCGCGTCGAATTCCCAGGTGTTGGCGCTGTCGATGGCGTTCGCGTGGTTCCCGGTGCGCATTCCGGTGATCGCAGCGACGCGATTGTGACCGTCATAGACGTGCAGCTTTTCCAGGGTCGAGCCGATGAAGACACCGCCGCTTTCCGGCTTGGATGTCTTGAACAGCACAAAGACCCGCGCCAGTTTCGGGCGGACATCGTCGATCAGGACAGGTGTCGGAATCGAGACATGGAACCAGTTCCTCGTCCCGGCCCGCAGCTGGAACTTGCTGCCCCAACCGATCCGGATTTCCTCGGTCAGGTCCTTTGGGCGTTCGGCGACCACGGCGTTGCCGTGAACCCAGACTGCACGCTTGATCATGGTATCGCTCCGTATCTTCGGTTGTCGCGGCGCTCAGGCCGAACGATTGAAATCCGCCCCTGCGGTCGTGAAGTGCACCCAGGGATCCGTGCTCTGTCCGGAGGCAACGCCCGGACCGAAATGAATCAGCGACGACAGGCTCAACCCGCTCTGGATCGTCGGGCAGGGAAAGAGCAGCCGGGCGTTGGCCGCGTCGAAACCGATGTGATGATCGCCATCGAAAGCGAGGTCATCGAATTGCGCGACCCTGTGTGCGCCGTCATAGACATGAAGCGCCTCCATCCGCGCGCCGCTGGTCTGGAACATCAGGAATATCTTGGTGCAGACCGGGCGGATGTCGTCGATCAGCGCAGGCGTGGGCACCTGGACGTGAAACCAGGCCCGCTGTCCCGGTTTCGCGTGATAGCGCGCGCCACTGCCAAAGACCTGCGCCGCAGACAGGTCGCCGCGGCGTTCGGGCGTGACAGAACTGCCATGCACCCAAACCGCTTCGCGGACCGGGCCAGCATAGACCTTCCACGCCGTGCCGGTCAGCGACAGCGCCGTGAAAACCAGCGTTTCCTGCACCGCGCGCTGAAGGACGGACAGCCGGTGCGCCGTCAGGATGTTGACGATCGTCTTCGCAAAGGCCTCCTTGCCTCCGGTGTCGGCGCGTTTCGGCATGCTTGGGCCCCACTCGATCACCCAGGGGCCCAGGTCGGGGCGAAGCTTCATCCAGCGCATCTTGCCGTCGACCTTGAAATCGACCTCGACTGCCTTGCGCCAGCCGTTTCGGTTGACCCAGTCGTTCAGGAACGCCCCGGCGGGTGAGGGCCCGGGCGGCTGGCCGTGCATCTCGGCCCAGGCAGCATCGACCGACAGCACAGCCTTCGCATGGCTTTCGACGCAAAACTTGTAGATCGGGTCATAGAGGGTCTGCCAGTCGAACACACCCTCGGCCGCCACGTGGTCGTAGATGAAGGATTTGACCGCATCAGGCACGAGATTGTCCCAGATCCAGTCCGCCGTGTACAAGGCGCTGATCGCACCGCCGGCCACCGCCCAGCAGGTCGGAGCGGCCGCGGCGGATACGGCGGAACATCCCGCCGCCGCAAGCGCGGCCGCGGTGCTGATGTCCTGCAATTCCTCGTCGGTAAAGAGCGTGTCTTCTTCGGGCATCCTGTCCTCCATGCGGGCGATCTTGAGTCTGCGCCGCGGTGCGGGCCCGATGACCGGAATTCACGGGGCCGATCGAAACCTGGCCCGTTTCCGCGCCCCGATCCGGGCAAGCGCTTGGGCACTATGGGCCGCATTCCGGCGGATGAATTTGACGCATATCAACCAAGGGTGGAAATATCGATCGGATGCTCTCGCGGTTTGAAAGAGAGGGTAACAGGTGCTTGCTGCGCGCCCGGCCTGAGCAGGGCGCGGCCATGGGCTCAAAAAAACCAAAACGCCCGACGGAAACCGCCGGGCGCTCTGGTTTCGATCCGCGAGGGATCAGTTGGCCGAGGCCAGTTCCTTGGGCAGGCGGAATGTCCAGACCATGCCACCCTGGTTGAGGTAGTTGACCTTCTTGGCCACTTCGCCACCCCAGAGCGGCACCGCGCCGCCCCAACCGGACACGATCGATACATACTGCTCGCCGTCCTGTTCCCAGGTCACCGGCTGCCCGACGATGCCCGAGCCGGTCTGGAAGGACCACAGCTGTTCGCCGGTCTCGTCATCCAGCGCCACGAACTCGCCCTCGGGCGTGCCGTAGAACACCAGGCCGCCGGCGGTGGTCATCACGCCGCCCCAGAGCGGAGCCTCGTTCTTGACCTCCCACTTGACCTCCAGCGTGTCGGGGTCGATCGCCTTGAGGCTGCCGATGTGGTCCTCGTAGTTGGGCTTGATGGTAAAGCCCGAACCCAGGTAGGCCGCGCCCTTCTTGTAGGTCACCGGCTCGTTCCAGATATCCATGCCCCACTCGTTCGAGGGGACGTAGAAATTGCCGGTGCGCTGCGAGAACGCCATCGGCATCCAGTTCTTGCCACCGAGGAAGCCGGGCGACGAGAAAACGACATCGCCCTTCTTGCCATCGGCTGCCGCGGCGGGATTGCCGGGCCGGTTTTCCTCGATGAAGATCGGGCGGCCGTTCTCGTCGATGCCGCTTGCCCAGGTGATGTCCTTGACGAAGGGCACAGAGCCGACATAGCCGCCATCCGCCGCATCGAGCACGTAGAAGAAGCCGTTGCGGTCGGCGGTGGCGAGGCGCTGGCTGCCGTCGCGGGCGTCGTAGGCCACGACCTCGTTCACGCCGTCATAGTCCCAGCCCTCGCGCGGGGTGGTCTGGAAATGCCACTTGATCTCGCCGGTGGCCGGGTCGATGCCGATGCGGCTGGCCGCATACAGGTTGTCGCCTGCATTCCCGTCCGTCGGGGTGCCCGCATTGCGCAGGTGGCTGTTCCAGGGCGCCGGGTTGCCGGTGCCGAAGATCAACGTGTCGGTGCGCGCGTCATAGCTGCCGCCCAGCCAGGTGGCGCCGCCGCCGGTCTTCCACATGTCGCCCGGCCAGGTCGCGTTCAGCGTGCCGGTCATGGTGGATTCCTGGCCATTGAGTGTGCCCATGTGGCCCTCGATCACCGGACGGGTCCATACCAGCTCGCCGGTGTCGGCATTGCGGGCCTGCACTTCGCCGACGATGCCGAATTCACCGCCCGAGTTGCCGGTCACGACGAGGCCGTTCACGATCAGCGGCGCGGCGGTATAGGAATAGCCCGCCTTATAGTCGGCGATCTTCTTGTTCCAGACCACATCGCCGGTCTTGGCGTCCAGAGCTACCAGGCGCGCGTCGAGCGTGCCGAAGATGACCTTGTCGTTCCAGAGCGCTGCGCCGCGGTTGATGACGTCGCAGCAGGGCAGGATGCCTTCGGGCAGGCGGGCGTCGTATTGCCAGAGCTCGCGGCCGGTCTTCACGTCGATGGCATACATCCGCGAATACGAGCCGGTGATGTACATGATCCCGTCATGCACCAGCGGCTGGGTTTCCTGGCCGCGCTGCTTTTCGCCGCCGAGGCTGAAGGCCCAGGCGGGAACGAGGTTGCCGACATTCTCCTTGTTGAGGGTTTCGAGCGGCGAATACCGCTGCAGGTGACGACCCATGCCGTTCGTGACGACATCGGCGGCACTCGCCTGGTCGTTGGCCAGCATATCTTCCGTCACGTTGGCCTGGACGCCGGTAGCGGCGAGCAGGCTCAGGGCGACGGCGGCGACGAATCTGTTCATTCTGTCTCCTCCCATGAACAAGGCTTCGGTATGGTCTCGGCTGCAAGCGGCAGTCGGGGCCGGTCTGGGGCTGGAGTATACGGGGCAAGGTCGGGGGCGATACGCGACTTGGGTCGTACTACTTCTGGCGACTTGACAGGATGGCAGGAGAATCACCCGACTCATCCTCAACCGAATCGTCGGAACCGGGGCGGTCCGCGCCGATCAGGTGTGCCAGAACGTCCGCCAGGGCCTGCAACTCTGCCGTGTGCAGCCGGTGCACACCCATCCAGAGTCCCTTTTTCTGGATGCCCCACCGTCCGCGCTCAAAGGTGACGCGGATATCATCGCCGACCTCGATGCACGACAGGTGCGGTCTTGGCGGGAACAGGCCCCAGCGCCGGGGCATCCGCCGGCGCGCCGCCTCGAGCGGCGGGACGTGATCGCGCAGGACGCCGATGAGCCGGCGAATCGTGTCGGGCGACGCACTGAACCGGTGGGTGTCGCCTTCGCCCGCTTGAAACAGCACGGGCCAATCGGGATCGGCGCAGGAAAAGACCACGAGGCCAGAGGGATGGAAATCGTACTGGTCGCGCAGATTGCCCCGGCGCAGCAGCCGGGGCATCGACTGGTACCGCCAGACCGAAACCCCTGCGGGAAGCGGGTCTGGAGGCGGCCTGACGCCCGGTTCCGGGCTCGCACTGTCATTCGGCATGGCGCCCCTCTGCGACTTTCTGGTTGCGGGCACCTTGATGCAAACCCCGGGTCCGCCGGGCGGTCAACCCGATCGCGCAGAGCGGCGCAACCACTCCGGGCGCGGCGGCATCATTTCTGGATCGCGCGGTTGTCCTGCGGGCTGATGGACGTGAGGTAGGCTAGGATGAAGTCCTGCACCGTGCGGTCCTCGATGCCGACATGGCGCATCTTGGTGCCGGGCATGAAGCCGTCATTGTCCTCCATCCAGGCGCGCAGGGCGGCCGGGGTCCAGACGATGCCAGAGGCCTCGAGCGCAATCGAATAGTCGTAATCCGCAACACTTCCCGCGGCGCGATACAGCACGTTCTCGAGCGGCGGGCCATAGGACGGGTCGCTGGAATCCGTGGCGTGGCAACGGCGGCATTCGGCCTCGAACAGGCTCTGGCCCGCCGCAACCTTGACCTGTTCGAACGTGTCGGCGAAGGCGGGCAGGGCGACAAGGCACAGCGCGGCGCTCAGCAGGCGGGTCATGGGGTCTCTCCTTTGGTTGCGATACGAGGGCAGGCTAGGCCCGTGCAGCGTCACGCGGTGTTGATCCAGATCAACGGTGGCCCTGTCCAATGGTCGTATTCAGCGCAGCCGCCGGGCTGATAGGGTCATGTCGAAGTTCGGGAGGACAACATGGCTATGATGCAAACCATCCGCGCGGCGGTTGCCGCGCTTGTCGCGACGTCGTCGCTGGCGCTGGCAGAGGTGCCGGTGCTGCGCGCCGCGGTGCTGGAATCCGGCACGGTGAATTGGGAACTGGACACGATCAAGCACAACGGCTTCGACACGGCTCGCGGGTTCTCGCTGGACGTGCAGGGCGTTGCGGGGGGACCTGCGGCGCAGGTCGCCTTCCAGGGCGGCGCGGCGGACGTGATCGTGTCGGACTGGCTCTGGGTCGCGCGGCAGCGCGCGGCGGGGCATGATTACGTCTTCATTCCCTATAGCCGGGCGGTCGGCGCGCTGATGGTGCCGGGCGATTCCCCGGCAAAGTCGCTGGCCGACCTCAAGGGCGCAAAGATCGGAATCGCCGGCAGCCCGCTGGACAAGTCCTGGCTGATCCTGCGCGCCTATGCCCAGCAGGAGCACGGCATGGACCTGGCCGCCGAAACCGAGCAGGTCTTTGGCGCGCCGCCGCTGATCTTCAAGACCGCGCTGCAGGGCGAACTGGGCGGCGCGATCAACTTCTGGCACTTCCTGGCCAAGATGGAGGCCGGCGGGATGCGGCCGCTGGTTACTGTGGACGAGGCCGCCATTGCGCTGGGGCTGGATCCGCAGACACCGTTGCTGGGTTATGTCCTGAAAGGCGAGATGCTGCGCGACAATCCTGCGCTGGTCGACGCGCTGGCGGGCGCCTCGCGCGACGCCAAGGACCTGCTGGCCAACTCGGATGCCGAGTGGGACCGCCTGCGTCCGCTGATGAACGCCGCGAACGATGCGCAATTCTCCGCGCTGAAGGCGGGTTATCGCGCGGGCATCCCGACCCCAGGTCCCGTCGACGAGGCCGCCGCGGCGAAGATGCTGCGCCTGATGGCCGAGCTGGGCGGCACCGAACTGGTGGGCGATGCCACGGACCTGCCTGCGGGCCTGTTCGTGCAGCCGGGTTCGTGATCCATGGCCTTGCGTCTGGTGCATGACGCAACAGCCCCGGCGCGCGACGCGGTCGCGCGCCTGTCGCTGCCCGGGCTCAGCCTGGGCGGTACGCCGATCCTCGGGCCCATCGACCTGACGCTGGGCCGGGGCGAGACGGTGGCGCTGACCGGCCCTTCGGGCATCGGAAAATCCACGTTGCTGCGGGTCCTCGCCGGGATCGAGACGCGCCATCGCGGCCAGGTCGACCGGCCTGCACGCCTGGCGATGGTCTTTCAGGAACCGGTCTTGCTGCCTTGGCGCAACTTGCGCGACAACCTGCTGATCCCGCTGCGCATTTCCGCTGACAAGGCCGAGGTTGCCTTGGCCGAGGTGGGTCTGGGCGGGCGCGGCGACCGGTTTCCCGGCCAACTCAGCCTGGGTCAGCAGCGCCGCATAGCGCTGGCCCGCGCCTTTGCCGGCGAGCCGGACCTGTTGTTGATGGACGAACCCTTCGTCTCACTGGACGCGGCGCTGGCGGACGAGATGATGAGCCTGTTCGAGCGGCTGCGCGCCAAGCGCACGGTCACGACGCTGCTGGTCACCCATGCGCCCGAAGAGGCGCGCCGCCTCGCGGACCGCATCCTGTTGCTGGAGGGCAACCCGGCCCGGCTGGCGGCGTCGCAGCAGACTGGCTGAGCCCCTGCAAGCCGTCGCTCAGAAGGACGGCGCATACCGCCAGTTGTCAGCGTCTGGCGTCACCGCGTCCAGGTCCCACTCCGCCGCGATCAGCGCCTGCGCGATGTCCAGCCCCGCCTCTGCAGCGGTCTCCACCATGCGCTTGCCCTCGGCCTCGTCCCGCGCGATGCCATGGCCGCGCAGCAGGTTCAGCCCGTGGTTGAACAGGCCCACCGGGTCGCCGCGTTCCGCCGCAAGGCGATCCCAGTCGGCGGCCGCGTCCGGGTTGTAGTCGCCACCGAAGCCGTTGTTTTCCATGTAGGACATCCAGGTCATCGTGCCGGTATAGCCAGCGGCGGCGCAGGCCTCGAAGATCTTGCGCGCAGTGTCGTGGTCGCCCGATTTCGTCATCATGTAGCCGCTGGCGCAAAGCGGCATGGTGATCTCGCCCCGTTCCAGCTTGGCAATGTTGCTGCCCCAGGTCATCTCCTCGGGATTCAGCGTGCCATAGTCCTCGGCCAGCAACGGCGCGGCGCAGAGCAGGCAGAAAAGGGTCAGGGTCGGTCGCATGAGCGGTCTCCTTTCGGCCAGACTAGCACGGGTGGGGCATGCCGCGCAGCACCGCGATGGTCGTATCCCTCAGCCCTTGCGCCGCACCAGCCCGCGCGCCGGATCATAGCCCCACAGCGCCAGCGCCATGAAGGCGACCGTCGCCAGCCCGGTCCACAAGAGCGCCCAGCCGTTCCATTGCAGGTAGAGCGCGAAACGGATCAGCTCGACCGCATGAGTAAACGGGTTGGCGAGGCAGATGTCGTGCAGCAGCCGCGAGCTTTCAGCCATCTTCCACAGCGGGTAGAGCGCCGAGCTGAGGAAGAACATTGGAAAGATGACAAAATTCATCACCCCGGCGAAATTCTCGAGCTGCTTGATGAAGGACGACAGCGCCAGCCCCAGCGCGCCCAGCATCAGCCCCGCCAGCACCAGCGCCGGCAGCACCGCGAGATAACCCCAGGCGGGCGCATCCACGCCAAAGGCCGCGGCGATGCCGAGAAAGGCATAGACTTGCAGGATGCCGATGAAGGTCGCGCCGCACAGTTTCGCGAACAGCAGGAAGCCCCGTGGCAGTGGTGCAGTCAGCAGAAGGCGCATCGAGCCGGTTTCCCGGTCGTAGACGAGGCTCAGCGAGGATTGCATGCCGTTGAACAGCAGGATCATCCCGCACAGGCCCGGCAGGATGTAGGTCTCGTAGGGGATGTAGGTCTGGTAGGGCGGCGTGATCGCGAGGCCCAGCGCGGCGCGGAACCCGGCGGCAAAGACCAGCAGCCAGACCAGCGGCCGCACCAAGGCGGCGAGGAACCGCTCGCGCTGGTGCACGAAACGCAGAACCTCGCGCGAGGCGATGGCGCCAAAGGCCACGCTCCAGCGGGTCATGCGGGCTCTCCGGTGCGGGTCAGGAACCAGTCCTTCAGCGGCATTGCGCCATGCAGGTCGCCCGCGCGCCCCGCGGCCTCGATCTTGCCGCGATGCAGCAGGATCAGGTCGTCATCCGGCAGGACCTCGTCCGTCAGGTGCGTCGCCCACAGCACGGTCAGTCCGCCCGCCGCCAGATCGTGCACATGCACGGTGATCGCGGCGCGCGCGGCGGCATCCAGTCCCACGGTCGGCTCGTCCAGCAACAGCACGCGCGGCTCGTGCAGAAGGGCCCGCGCCAGCTCGGTGCGCCGCCGGTGCCCGCCATTCAGCGCGCGCGCCTTTTCCCCGGCGCGCTCGCGCATGTCCAGACGGTCCAGCGCGGCGTCGATCCGGGCATCCGCCACCCGCGCCGACAAGCCATGCAACGCCGCGAAGTAGCGCAGGTTCTGCCGCACGCTCAGGTCCAGATCCAGCGTCGGCTGCTGGAACACCACGCCCATCGCCGCCAGCGCCGCGCGCGGCGCGCTGGCCATGTCATGCCCGGCCACTACGATCCGCCCCAAGGGCGCCACGAACAGCCCCGTCAATAGCGAGAACAGCGTCGACTTGCCCGCCCCGTTCGGCCCCAGCAAGGCGGTGAACCGGCCCGGCGCGGCCTCGAAGGACACCGCGTCCAGCGCGCGTTTTGCGCCATAGGAAAAGGACAGTTCCTGGACGGAAAGGCTCATGCCCTCACACTCGCGCCTTGCCGCGTGGCGTCAAAACCCCGGTCCCGTCTTCATCTTGCCCGATAAACTCCGGGGGAGCCCCGAAGGGGCGGGGGCAGAGCCCCCATGCCGCGCTTGCCACCGAGATGCTCATTCAATCACGATCTCCAGCCGCTGCGTCTCGCCCGTGCTGCCGGGCACCTTCAGGTAGTATCGGCCGGGCTTGATCGCGATGAAACCGATCTCCATCTCGCCTGCCTCGTCGAACTCGATGCTGTCCAATCCCAGGGGCCGGATCTCCAGTCCCTCGACGACGATCTCGTCGATCCAGATGGCGCGAAAGAATTCCGGCCCGACCAGCCCGAGTTCCTGGCTGCCGTCGCCCTGGATCTCGAACTCGTAATAGGTGCCGGATTTCAGCACCCAGGGTGCCGAGGTCAGCGGCATCCCGGCCGACAACTGGATCGGCTCGAGATCGGCCTTGTTGCCGGCGGACAGCAGGCCGGCAAGGCCGAACCCCGTGTCGTCGTCATCGGCGGTGGCATGGCTGTCGGCCAGAGCGGCGATGGCGGGCAGCAGGCACAGGGCCGAGGCGGCAAGCAGTCTGCGGATCATGGCGGTTCCTTTCCTGTCGGTGGACGTCACTGGGCTGGGCGAAAGGCCGCGCCCCAGGGAAAGCGGCCGACCTTGATGGATTTCAGCGCCTCGCGCCGTGCCACGTCGACCACCGTCACGTCGCCCGAGACCCCGTTCGTCGTGAACAGCAACGAGCGGTCGGCGTTGAAGGCCATGTGCCAGACCCGGCGGCCCACCAGGATCAGGTCCTCGACCTCGTAGGTCTCGGCATTGACGACGGCGACGTGGTTCGACGGCCCCAGAGCGACGAAGGCATGCGTGTCGCCGTTGGTGAACTCGAATCCCACCGGTTGCACCCGATCGGGATGCATGTTCGGCACCTCGAAGGCGATCTTGGCCTTTTCGGTCTGCGTCGCCACGTCGAAGATGGTGATCGTGCCGCCGATCTCGGAACTGACCCAGAGCTCGGTCCCGTCCTTGACGAACTCGGCGTGACGAGGGCGCGAGTCGACCAGCGTGTTGGCAAACAGCTGGCGCGTTTCCGTGTCGATCCAATGCGCCATGTTGGTGGTTTCCGAGGTGGTGATGGCGATCTTTCCGTCGGGAGAAACGGCCATGCCCTCGGGCTCGATGCCGACGTCGATCTGGGCCACCACGCTGCGGGTCTCGACATCGACCACGGTGGTGATCGCGTCGTCCTCGTTGGCGATGTAGAGGTGGCGGTTGTCGGGGTGCAGGACGAATTGCTCGGGGTCCTCGCCCGAGGGCAGGTCGTGCAGGATCTCGCCTGTCACCGGGTCCATCACCTGCACCGCATCGCTGTCCGAGGCGCAGATGTAGACCACGGAGTAATCGTGGCTGAAGGTGATGCCGCGAGGGCGTTCGCCCGTCGGGATGGTGCGCACGACCTCGAGCGTGGCGATGTCGATCACGCTGATCGTGTCGTCCTTTTCGTTCGTGACCCAGATCTCGTCGGCACCGGCCGGCGCGGCGAGGAGCAGGAGGGCGATCAGCGGCGCGGATTTCATGGCGTCGGTCCTTGTAGCGGGGGCGGGACCGGGGCTCTGCCCCGGAGCCCGGAGTTTAGCGGGCAAGATGAAGGGTCATTCGAAGGCCTCGCATCCGGATTCCGGCTGATCGAGGCCCAGCGTGTCGAGTTCGCTGCGCGGATGGAGGAAGCCTTCGAGCGGGGCCTGTGCCACCAGTGCGCCGCGATCGACCAGCGGGATCGGCTGGCGCATCTGTCCGTTCCAGTTACGAAAGGTCATCGGGCGACCCTTGAAGCCCGCCAGCTCAAAGTCCGGCCCCAGCATGTAGGCGCGCAAGCTGGGCGCGTCGGTGGCCTTTGTCCGCGTCACCGCCTCGCCGATGGCTCGGATCGCAGCCCAGGCGGCGTAATCGCGGTCCAGCATCGGGCGGCCCGCGAGTTCGAGGAAGCGCGATTGCAGCTGCGCGGCGCCCCATTGCTCCATCACCCGGTCCCAGGTCACGGGCCGCAGCCCCTCGGCGCCGGCGACGGGGCGGGGCAGCCAGGTGTTGAAGGGGATGTAGCGGGCGAAATCGTTCGCCTCGTCGGCCACCAGAAGCATATCATATTCGCCAAGGTCCTGGGTGAACAGCGGTACTTCCTGGCTGGCGTTGCGGCGCATGTCGGCGTCGAAGGACCAGGTCTTTTCCATCCGGATGCGAAGGCCGAACTTGGTGGCGCTGGCGCGCAGGGCGGCGGCCTGGTCGGCGTCGCCCGGCCCTTCGCCCTCGATCAGGGCGAGGCGATCCCAGCGGCGGGTCACGAGGAACTGCATCAGGGCATCGGCCAACATGGCGCGCGAGGGCAGGGTGTGCAGCACGTTGGCGCGGCACTCGGCCCCGCGCAGCGCCGTCTCAGGGCTGCCGGCATTCAGGATCAGCGCCTGCGCCGCCTCGGGCAGGTCGGCCGCGGCGAGCAGGGTCGCGGCGGGCGCGTCGAGGATCAGCAGGTCGGTCTGCGCCAGCGCCGTGCGCATCGCCACAAGGAAATCGCCGTCCTCGGGCACGGTTTCGGTCATCAGAATCCAGTCCTGCCCCAGGAAACGCCCAGTGGTGCGGTTGTCCTCGAGGCCCAGGATCGCGCCTTGCAGTCCCAGATTCTCGGGGATCGGGTCGAGATTCGACAGGACCGGCGGCTGTGGCACGGCCTGTTTCAGATACTGGACCCTGACCTCCTGCGCCATCGCGGGCGCGGCAAGGGCAAGGGCGGCGCCAAGCAGCGCCGCGATCGTCGTGCGGATACGCGTCATCCTGTCCTCCCTTGGGGTGACTGTATGCACGGGGGGACGGGGCTCAATACGACCAATGTCTGCCCGGATTGTCCGGCCGCGCCGCCCGCGCGCCACGAAAGTCCAATGGCCGCGCGACGGCGGTGTGCAGTATCACCATGGCAACGGGAACGGACACGATCCGGGAGGACATGTCATGAAATCGATCATCACCACGGCTGCGGCCGCGCTCATCCTGGCCCCCGCGCTGGCCTTCGCCCATGGCGACGTGGCCCCGCAGGCGGTCGATACCGCAGGCCTGCCCACGGTGGGCGAGGAATGGCTGACCGAGAACCCCTACCGCGCCGAAGCGGCGGGTGAAGAAGTCTGGGCCGCCGCGGTCAAGATTGGCGCCTCGGGCTACAACCAGAACTGCGCGCGGTGCCACGGGCTCGAGGTGATCTCGGGCGGGCTGGCCCCCGACCTGCGCTTTCTCGAGGCCGAGGAATATGGCGACGAGTGGTATGTCGAGCGATTCCGCGTCGGTTATACCCAGAACGGCATCACCAAGATGCCGGCCTTCGGCGAGTTGCTGGGGCAGGAGGCCGCCTGGGCGATCCGCACCTACATCGAGACGCGCCCCGACGATGCCAGCATGGAAGAGGTGGCGGACGAGCTGAAGGGCATGCGCGACACGCTGGTCGCCTGGTCCGAGGATCCCTCGGGCGCGGACAGCGACGGGATGAAGGCCCAGCTGACCGAGATCGCCGCCGGGATCGCGACCCTGTCCGGCGCGCCGGTGGCCGACAGCGCCGCCAGCCGCGCCGCCGTTCTGATCGACGGCTCGCAGGACGGGTTCCGGCAGGCGGCAGAGGCCTTGACCATCGGGCTTTCCGCGGCACACTGAGCGCAGGTCGGACCGAAGGGGAGAGCGTGACGGTGATGCAGGGGGTGTTGCGCTGCTTTGGCAGCGGGATGATGCGCGCGGGCCTGGCGCTGGTTCTGACGATGTCGCCCGCGCTGGCGGCCGATCCCTGCGCCGACTGGGTGCCGCAGGCGAGGCCACAGAATGCCAGCCGCGACATCGTGGGGCAGGACCTGGACGCGATCGTCGAGCGCGGTTTCATGACCTTTGCGCTGTATGAGGATTTCGCCCCCTACAGCTGGGAAGACAAGGGCCAGCCGCGCGGCATCGATGTCGAGATCGCGCGTCTGGTGGCCGAGTATGTCGGGGTCGAGCCTCGCTTTCACTTCGTCGCGGCGGGCGAGAACCTCGAGGCGGACCTTCTCAACAACATCTGGAAGGGGCCGGTCGTGGGCGGCGCGGTGTCGAACGCGATGTTGCGCATGCCCTATGACAGCACCTTCCAGTGCCGGGTCGAGCAGGTGGTCTTTCCGGGCCAATACCAGGAGGAACGCATCGCCATCGCCTATCGCGAGGCCGACTATCCCGATGGCGGCCCGGTGCCGGCCTATTTCCGGTTCGACACGGTTGCCGTCGAGAACGACGCGATCTCGGATTTCTACCTGACGGG
This sequence comes from Thetidibacter halocola, assembly GCF_018224955.1. Lineage (GTDB taxonomy): Bacteria > Pseudomonadota > Alphaproteobacteria > Rhodobacterales > Rhodobacteraceae > Thetidibacter > Thetidibacter halocola. The sequence continues at coordinate 405,337 of NZ_JAGTUU010000001.1, read as the reverse complement.
TTTCGCCGGCGGTCAGACGGCGGCGGGCGTACGGCGCTATCCCACGATGCAGGCCGCGATGGCGGCGCTGAACGCGGGCGAGGTCATGGCCGCGATGGGGCCGCTGGCCCAGCTGGAGTTCTTCGCGGGCGAGGGGGTGGCGGTGCATGAACCGCCGCTGCCGGGCCTGGCGAAATCGAAATGGACGCTAGGCCTTGCGGTGCATTTCGCCTACCGTCCGCTGGCATACACCGTGGGCGATGCGGTGACCGAGGCCCTGGCCGACGGTCGCATCGCCGGCATCTTCGAGGCCTACGGGCTGACGCATCATCCGCCGCAATGGTGAAATGCGTGGCCCGCTATGGCCATTGGTCTAATATGCCCCTTGGGGCGGCGCGCCTAGGCTGGCGCCCGAGAATGAGGACACACCCATGCAGATGAGCGATTCCCGAGAGATCAAGGCCCCGCAGTCAGTGGTCTGGTCCGCGATCCTCGACCCCGAAGTGCTCAAGGCCTGCGTGCCTGGCTGCACCGAGATGGCGGGCAGCGCCGAGGAAGGCTTCGAGGCGACCGTGGTGCAGAAGGTCGGGCCGGTGAAGGCCACCTTCAAGGGCCAGGTCACTCTGTCGGACATGGACGAGCCCAACCTGGTGACGCTGTCGGGCGAGGGCAAGGGCGGGGCTGCCGGTTTCGCCAAGGGCGGCGCCACCGTGCGGCTGGAGCCGACCGAGGCCGGCACGATGCTGCATTACGACGTCGAGGCCAAGGTCGGCGGCAAGCTGGCGCAGCTGGGCAGCCGCATCATCGACGGCTTCGCCAAGAAGATGGCCGACCAGTTCTTCGAGAATTTCCAGCAGGCGGTCGAGGGGCCGGCCGATCCCGACGCCGCGCCCGAGGCGGGCGCCGAGGGTGACGGCACCAAGAAGAAAAGCTGGCTGAAACGGATCGTGTCCTGACGGACGACGGATGGATTGAGGCCCCGGCCGATGCGCGGGGCAGGGACAACAGGAATTTCCAGGGAGGAAGACGATGACGGAAGTGACGATGACGGTGAACGGGAAATCCGTCACCAAGTCGGTCAAGGGCAATACGCTGATGACCGAGTTCCTGCGCGAGGAGCTGCGGCTGACGGGCACCCATGTGGGCTGCGATACCAGCCAGTGCGGCGCCTGCGTGATCCACGTGAACGGCGAGGCGATCAAGGCCTGCACCATGTTCGCCGCCGAGGCGCAGGGCTCCGAGGTGACGACGATCGAGGGCATGGCCAATGCAGACGGCTCTCTCGGGGTCATCCAGCAGGCCTTCCAGGACCATCACGGGCTTCAGTGCGGGTTCTGCACGCCGGGCATGGTGATGTCGGCGGCAGCCCTGCTGAAGGACAACCCCAAGCCCACCGAGCACGAGATCCGGGATTACCTGGAAGGCAACATCTGCCGCTGCACCGGCTACCACAACATCGTCAAGGCGATCATGGCCGCATCGGGCCAGGACGTCAGCGGCATCGCCGCCGAGTGATTTGCACAGCGGTGCGTGTCCGCGCGCACCCTGCCGACTGAACACAGACAGATACAGGGTGCGTTCCGATACGCACCGACCCTTAGGGAGGACACGAGAATGCCGAAGGATCATGGCATCGGCGCAAGCCCGAAGCGGCGCGAGGACGTCCGCTTCCTGACCGGAGCCGGTCAGTATACCGACGACATCAACGTCTACGGCCAGACCTATTGCTATTTCCTGCGCTCGGACGTGGCGCATGGAAAGATCAACAGGATCGACACCTCGGACGCCGAGAAGATGCCGGGCGTCGTCCGCATCTTCACCGGCAAGGATTTCGAGGGCGTGGGCGGTCTGCCCTGCGGCTGGCAGGTCACCGACCGGTTCGGCCAGCCGATGAAGGAGCCGGGTCACCCGGTGCTCGCGCAGGGCAAGGTGCGTCACGTGGGCGATCCCATCGCCGCCGTGGTGGCCGACAGCCTCGAAGAGGCGCGCAACGCCGCCGAGGCGATCGTGCTCGACATCGAGGAACTGCCCGCAGCCGTCGACATGAAGGCCGCGCTGGGCGACGGCGCACCCCTGGTGCATGACGATATCGGCTCGAACCTCTGCTACGACTGGGGCTTCGTCGAGGACAACAAGGGCGCCGTGGACGAGGCGATCAAGAACGCCGCGCACGTCACGACGCTGGAGCTGGTGAACCAGCGCCTTGTCGCGAATCCGATGGAGCCGCGCGTGGCCGTGGGCGATTACAGCCGCGCCAATGACGAGAGCACGCTCTACACCACCAGCCAGAACCCGCACGTGATCCGGCTGCTGATGGGCGCCTTCGTCCTCGGCATCCCCGAGCACAAGCTGCGCGTTGTGGCGCCCGACGTGGGCGGCGGTTTCGGCACCAAGATCTTCCACTATGCCGAAGAGGCCTTTGTCACCTTCGCCGCGCGGAAGATCAACCGCCCGGTCAAGTGGACGGCATCGCGCTCCGAGGCGTTCATGTCGGACGCGCATGGCCGTGACCACGTGACCAAGATCGAGCTGGCGCTGGACAAGGACAACAACTTTGTCGCCATCCGCACCGAGACGCTGGCGAACATGGGCGCCTACCTGTCCACCTTCGCGCCGTCGGTTCCGACCTGGCTGCATGGCACGCTGATGGCTGGCAACTACAAGACGCCGAACATCTACGTGAACGTGAAGGCCGTGTTCACCAACACCGTGCCGGTTGATGCCTATCGCGGCGCAGGCCGTCCCGAGGCGACCTTCCAGCTGGAGCGGGTGATCGACAAGGCGGCGCGCGAACTGGGCGTCGACCCGATTGCGCTGCGCCGGCAGAACTTCGTCACCGAGTTCCCGTACCAGACCCCGGTCGCCGTGGTCTATGACACGGGCGACTACAACGCGACGATGAACAAGCTCGAGGAAATGGCCGACATCAAGGGCTTCGCCGCGCGCCGCAAGGCGTCCGAGGCGAAGGGCAAGCTGCGCGGCTTTGGCGTCAACTGCTACATCGAGGCCTGCGGCATCGCGCCGTCGAACCTTGTGGGGCAGCTGGGTGCGCGTGCGGGCCTGTACGAAAGCGCCACGGTCCGGGTGAATGCCACCGGGACGATCAGCGTCTATACCGGCAGCCACAGCCATGGTCAGGGTCACGAAACGGCCTTCCCGCAGGTGGTGGCAGAGATGCTGGGCATCGACGAATCGATGATCGACATCGTGCACGGCGACACGTCGAAGATCCCGATGGGCATGGGCACCTATGGCTCGCGCTCGCTGGCGGTCGGCGGCTCGGCCATGGTCCGGGCGACCGAGAAGATCATCAACAAGGCGAAGAAGATCGCCTCGCATCTTCTGGAAGCCTCCGAGGCCGATATCGAGCTGAAGGACGGCAAGTTCAGCGTCGCGGGCACCGACAAGTCGGTGGCCTGGGGCGATGTGACACTGGCGGCCTACGTTCCGCACAACTACCCGCTGGAAGACCTCGAACCGGGGCTTGAGGAGACGGCCTTCTACGATCCGTCGAACTTTACCTACCCGGCCGGCGCCTATGCCTGCGAGGTCGAGCTTGACCCCGAGACCGGCAAGGTGACGATCGAGCGGTTCGCGGCGGCGGACGATTTCGGCAACATCGTCAACCCGATGATCGTCTCGGGCCAGGTCCATGGCGGGCTTGCCCAGGGGATCGGTCAGGCGCTGCTGGAAAGCTGCGCCTATGACGAGAACGGCCAGCTGCTGAGCGCGTCCTATATGGACTACGCGATGCCGCGCGCCGACGACGTGCCGTTCTACAGCGTGGACCACAGTTGCGCCACGCCCTGCACGCACAACCCGCTTGGCGTGAAGGGCTGCGGCGAGGCCGGGGCCATCGGCTCGCCGCCTGCCGTGATCAACGCGGTGATCGACGCGCTGCAATCGGGCGGCCACAAGGTTGAGCACATCAACATGCCCGCCTCGCCGCAACGCGTCTGGGCGGCGATGCACGGCTGATCCAGAGGACAGGACCGGGGGCTCTGCCCCCGGACCCCCGGAGTTTATCTGGCAAGATGAAGGGGCAGTGGTCCCTGTCTGCCAAGGGAGGACAAGAAGATGTATTCATTCGACGTGGTGCGGCCCGCGACCGTGGCGGACGCCATCGAGGCCCTGGCCCAGGACGAGGCACTGCCGCTGGGCGGTGGCCAGACCCTGATCCCGACGCTCAAGCAGCGCCTGTCCAGCCCCTCGGTGCTGGTCAGCCTGTCCGGGCTGGCCGAGATCCAGGGCGTGTGCAAGACCGATGATGGCAAGCTGGCGATCGGCGGCGGCACGAAGCACGTGGTGGTGGCCCGCGAGGCGGCCGCGGATTACCCGGCACTGGCGGCGCTGGCGGGCAATATCGGCGATCCGGCGGTGCGCAACCGCGGCACGATCGGTGGGTCGCTGGCCAACAACGACCCCTCGGCCTGTTACCCGTCCGCAGTGCTGGCCTCGGGCGCGACGGTGGTGACAAACAAGCGCCAGATCGCGGCGGACGACTATTTCCAGGGCATGTTCACGACCGCGCTGGACGAGGGTGAGATCATCACCGAGGTCCGCTTTCCGATCCCGGAAAAGGCCGCCTACATGAAGTTCGAGCAGCCTGCATCGCGCTTTGCGCTGACGGGGGTCTTCGTGGCGAAATACGCGGATGGCGTCCGCGTCGCGGTGACCGGCGCTTCCGAAGGCGGGGTGTTCCGATGGACCGAGGCCGAGGCGGCGCTGTCGTCGAAGTTCTCGCCCGACGCGCTGGCGGGGCTGACGGTTCCGGCCGATGGCATGATCTCGGACCTGCATGGCACAGGCGCCTACCGGGCGCACCTGGTCGGCGTGATGACGAAGCGGGCGGTTGCCGCCGCGCACTGATCGTCGGATTGCTGCTTGTGGAATCCCCCGGGTGGAAACGCCCGGGGGATATCCTTTTGGCGGGTCCGTGGCGCCTCGGGGCTCCGCCTCGTGCGGACCTCAAACCTGCTGCTGGCAGGTTTGCCGCTGCGCGGACCGGTCCTCACCCCCCGGAGTATTTGGAACCAGTAGAAGCCTCAGAGCGTGAGGAGATCGCCGTTCGACGCGACCGCGGTGATCCTGTGCAGGGCAGCGCGGCTTTTGAGGGCTCTCAACGCGGGTTCGTCCATGAAGACGGCGGCGGTCGATAGCGCGTCGGCCAGCGTGGCCGTTGGCGCCTCGATGCTGATCGTGGACCAGAGCGGCGGGCGGCCGTCGGGAGACAGGATATGTGTGGCCTCGCCAAGTCGAAGCGCGCCGGGGCTGGATGTGGCGATGGCGCCGGCGGTCAGCGTGCGCTGGCCGACAAGACCGTATTCCGGATCGACAAGGCCGAGCCTGTAAGGCCCTCCCAATGCCACCTGCTCGCCGATATCGACCAGTGCGCGGACAAAGCCCTGCCTGCGCAGATCCTTCGTCACGAGGTCGGTGGCGAAGCCTTGCGCGATGCCGTTCAGGGTCAGCGCCTGACCTGGTCCGAGGGTGATGCCTCCGCCGCTTGTGACGCGGGCCCAGCCAATGGCCCTCTGGGCCGCATCGATGTCTTCTCCGCGGGCCAGCGCCTGCCAGAGCGGCTGCACCGTCGGATCGAACAGGCCGCCGCTAAGCCTGTGGGCATGGTCGGCCAGATCCATCAGCGCGGCGAACAGCGGGTGGGGCGTGGTCAACCGTCCGCGGTGGTTCAGCCGGACCAGCGCCGAGTCGGCGCGGTAGAGGCTGAACAGGCGCTCGACCTGCTCCAGCCGTGCGGGGATCGCGGCCAGCGCGGTTTCGGTCGCCTCGCGCGGGCCGCTGAGCGTGACCGAGACCTCTGCCCCCAGCGCGCGGCCCTGCCAGGTGTTGGCATGGGCGAGCCGCGGGGCACAGGCGAAGGCGGCAGCGAGGGTCAGGAAACGGCGGCGTCTCATTCTGCTGGCACCGTGTTGGGGTGGCCCGTGGCGCGAGGCCGGCGCTGGCCCGAGCGGCCCTTGAGGATCAGCGGCACGCAGCGCGTCTCGTCGTCATGGATCGTCACGCAGTCGAGGCACTGGAAACATTCGTCGTATTGCACCGCGCCGGTCTTGCGGATGGCGCCATACTGGCATTTCACGGCGCAAAGCTGGCAGGGGCTGCCGCATTCGATCCGGCGCGGGATCCAGCGGCGCAAGCGGAGCATCCCGCCGATGGCCATCAGCGCGCCCAGCGGGCAGAGATAGCGGCAGAAGCCCTTGAACACGAACATCCCCAGAGCCAGCCAGAGCGCGGCATAGGCGGCGTAATACCATTCGCGCAGGAAGAAGGTGGTAATCGCGGTCTTGAAGGGTTCGATCTCGGCGGCCTTGTCCATGTGTTCGGGGCGGATCACGGTCACGGCGACCAGACCGAAGAGGGCTAGGTATTTCACCTTCTTCATCCGCTGGTCCCAGGCGCGCGAGGGCTCCCATTTCGGCAGGCGCAGCAGGCGGCCGAGGTGATGCGCGAATTCCTGCATCGCGCCAAAGGGGCAAAGCCAGCCGCAGAACAGCCCGCGCCCCCAGAGGACAAAGCCCGCAATGGCGCCCGCCCAGACCAGCAGCCCGAACGGATCGTAGAGCAGGAAGGCGAAACTGCCGCCCGCCATCGCCGTTTGCAGCGCGGCGAGCGGCGTGACGATGGACAACTGCCCCTGGCCCCACCAGCCGACGAAACCCAGAACGCCCGCGAGGATCATCAGGCGCACCGGCGTGAAGGCGCGCAGCCCCGCCAGGCGCGATTGGGCGAAGAACAGCACTGGCAGCAGCAGGGTCAGGAAACCCGCCAGCACGATCAGGTCGCCCTCGCGGTTGCGGATCGCTTCCTCGAAGGGGGACAGGCGTTCGACCACGCCGGGGCGGGTGAAAAACCGCTCTGGCGTCTGGTGTTGGGCGGTCAGGGTGACATGGCCGATCTCGGGCTGGAACATGCCGTGTTCGCGCACCGACTGCACATTCACCGTCCAGGGTGCGGCCGGGTCGAAGCCCAACCGCCGGTCGGTGCGCAGGATCAGCGCGCGCCCGTCATGCAGCGCCTCGGGGGCGTCAGGCGACAGTTCGACGAACAGGTCGGCGTCGCGCAGGGCAATGGGAAAGCCGTTCTGTTCCGCGCCGATCCAGTCCGGCGCGGTGTTGCGCACGAAATCGGGCGAGACAAGGCCGTGGCGCGCGGTTTCCACAACGAGGATCGGCTCGTCGAAGGTGCTGATCTCGGTGAAGCGGTCAAGTTCGGCCAGCGTGCCGGGGGCGAGCACGGCGCGTGCTATGGAGCGGGGGCCAAGGTCGGCGATCCAGAGGTCGAGATAGGGGGCCTCGGGCTCGTCCAGTGCGTCCGGGTCGTCATCGTCCCAGACCGTGCCGGCAAACAGGGCCTGCACCTCGGCGTTGCTGACGGTGTGGCGGGTGATGAGACCCTGCGCCACCGCGTCATCCCAGGTCAGCGCCTCGTCGACCGTCGGGTCGGGAAAGGCGGGCGGGCCGCTGGCCACGCCGCCCATCTTCTCGCGCGCGACCTGAAGGGCGGCGGCGAGGATCGATTCATGCGCGATTCGGACGCTGGCGGTAGCCTTGGTCACGCCGTCGAGATAGACCAGCCCGCTGCCCTCGGACCCGCCACCATAAGGCGTGCCGACCACCAGGCTGTCGGAAATCGAATGGCCCCTGTATTGCTCCATGAAGGCGTGGAACGGCGCCTCTCCCAGCCCGCTGACAAAGATCGGCTCGTTGTGGTTCAGCAGCTTGACGTCCAGGAAGCGCCCGTCGAGGTCCAGCACCACCAGCATGTTGATCGGCGCACCGGAAAAGCCGGGCAGCGGGGCCATGGGTTCGGTCTGGAAAACGTATCCGGCATGCGCGCCGCCGGAATTCAGCAGCTCATACACCCCGTCGTCCGAGATCTGCGACCCCAGCGACATGGGTGCAAAGATGTGGCTGGACAGCGTTTCCACGTCGACGGGTTCGGCCCGCGCGGGCAGGGCGGCGGCCAGGATCAACAGCAGGACGGAAAGCAGCCGGGACATCATGCGCGGCAGGTTAGGCGGGGGCCTCGCGCCGGTGAATGCGACCTTGGTGGGGGGAGGATTGGCGGGCGCCCCCCGCGCGGTATAGGCTGGCTGCAGGGAGGATCCATCATGGCGGAACGGGACGGCGCGCTGCCGGTTGCGGCGATCTCTCTGGCGGGGCTTGTCGGGGTCTGGATCCTGGCCGCCTGGGCGGGGGGCGACCCCTCGATCCTGCCGCAGCCCTGGGTCGTGGCCGAGGTGGTGGCGCGCGAATCCGCCAGTGGTAAACTGTGGCTGCACATGTCCTGGACGCTGTGGCGCGTGGTCATGGCCTTTGCGCTGGCGATGGGCGTGGGCTGTGCGCTGGGGATCGTGCTGGGCCTGATGCCGCGGCTGAACCGCTGGGCGGACCCTTGGGTGACGGTGTTCCTGAACCTGCCCGCGCTGGTGATCATCGTGCTGTGCTACCTGTGGATCGGGCTGAACGAGGTGGCGGCCATCGTCGCGGTCGCGTTTAATAAGACCGCGATGGTGACGGTGACGATCCGCGAGGGCGTGCGCGCGATGGACCCGCAGGTGTCCGAGATGGCGCGCGTCTACCGCCTGTCGCCGCTGGCGCGGCTGCGCCACGTGATCTGGCCGCAGCTGATGCCCTTTGTCGCCGCCTCGACCCGCAGCGGGCTGGCGGTGATCTGGAAGATCGTCCTGGTGGTCGAGTTCCTTGGCCGCTCGAACGGGGTGGGGTTCCAGATCCACCTGTATTTCCAGATGTTCGATACGGCGTCCGTGCTGGCCTATGCGCTCAGCTTCACCGCCGTGATGCTGGCCATCGAATACGGCCTCGTGCAGCGCTGGGAACGGCGCGCAACAGCCTGGCGGCGCGCGCAGGCCGGGACGTAAGATGGTAGGCCCGGAGGGACTGCCAAAATCCGTCAAAAACCCAACAAAATATGACCGATGTCGACCACGATGTCACCCAAATGGGTCTGTGGAGATCAATGGCTAATAATGGGTGTGGACTACGGGCCTCCGCGACTTTGAGGCCGCCACCTCACCCCGCACACCTGATATCCAGGCGCCCTCCGCACTCGGGAACGACAAACAGACCGTCTTGGACACAGCCGCATAGAGCCACCCTTTCGCCTCGGTCTGCGACGCGCACGAGGTCGAGCGACGGGCGACGGAACACGGCCGCGCGCCACACGGTGTTCCGTGCGTCCAAGCGCGACGGCAATGTCCCGGGTGACGGTGTAAGAGGCCGCGCGCGGAGCCTCCGGCGTAGCGCAGCGCGCGGCCGTGGGTGACGCTGGCGGTCATCGCCGATCTTCGGAGAAGGTTTAGGTTGTGAGACCTTGAACCGACAAGGGAGACGACGATGGGACATGCTGACCAGCGCGCAGGAGGTCGGCTTTCACCGCACCCGCGAACTGGGTTACGTCGGGCGTTTCGAGCATGAGGCCCGCTACGTCGGGTTGCTGGCGGACTTCATCGGTGACTTTCCCGACCTGCACGGTCAGTCGCATCCTGCACTCGATCCCGACACGGCAACCGGTTACCCGGCAGGACAGCGCTTGGCGCGCGACTTGCGCGGCGATGGGCATCGCGGGTTGGTCTACCCGTCCGTCCATCATCCCGGCGGGCGTTGCCTTGTCGCTTTCGATCGGGGCATCGTGCAGAACGTCCGCCCCGGCGCACGGTGGCGGCTTGTCTGGGCCGGATCGGCGGAGTTCACAGTCGAAGGGCTTTGACGGAGGGGCATGCCTGTGTCAAAACGCGCGTCCAAGGCCGACCGCCTTGGCGCACTGGGCGGATTCAAGGTCCGGCAGAGACGCAGGACGGCAAGATGCATGCCCGTTGATCGCCAGCCAACACCACTGAACGACGCCGACATGCAGCGCACGGCGCGCCTTTCCGTGGCGCCGATGATGCACTGGATGGTGTGAGCCCCCGGACCCCTTGTTTTCCTGGCGTTTTGCCCATCTCCGAAGTCGTGTTGCACCGAATGTTGCATTCTGATCCTTCACTCGGCCGCTCCGACTGATTGAGTGCCGCGCCAAGGCTCGACCGGATCAAGTCTTGATGGTTGGCTTCCTGTCTGGCTCATTCGTGCTCCTGGAAGGCGGGGCTGTCACAGGAGGCGGGTCTTCTGTCGGTCCGCGGACCCCGGCAAGGCGCCGCGAAACTCTAACCGATCCATCAGCGCATCAAGCAACCTCATGAGTTCTTTGTCGAGAAGACCGGTATTTCCGATCCGTCGTTGTCACTCGGGCGGTGCCGCAACGATGACCGACCGCTCGATTTCGGGCTTCTGTCCTTCTTGCGCATTCAAAAACAGTATCGCGACCCTCGGCTTGCACGGTGTTCTGGCGATCCCGCAAACCTGGGCGAGGTCAATCGCATGCGACACGTCCGCAGTTTCTCTAATCCCCTGCGACGTGAAGGCTCGTCCAAGTGATGAGATCAACACTGAAGGCCGTGCCTTGCGTGTAGCAGGCTGGGCATGAAGCGTGTTGGATTCCTCTGGCTCATCTGTGCTTGCAGCAGTTTCGGAATGACAACCGGTTTGTGTCATTGTGGTTTGGGTGTGCCGAGACGATGACGTGGATTTACTTAACTATAAGATAATAAGTGATTTTATGTCTACGTTTTTCAGCAGGCAACAAATGGGAGCCAGCCGAAGTTAAAAACATCATTGCCAAAAAAAAGTCTGTGGTACACATGATCATGTTGTGATCATTTGGTGCATATCGAGTTTGTAAAGTGAGTCGCGGCAACCCGGTTGGAGGAGCGCGTAGCGCGCCGGGGACGCGACGGGTGTGGATCGCTTCGGTCGGCAGCCTCCGACCGGAGAACATGGGAAGAACCGGGAGGACACGATGCGGGTTCTGGAGACTATCGAGCCGAAGGAAGTGATGTTTTTCTTCGAGGAACTCTCTGCGCGGCATCGCTGTTCGCAGCACGAGAAGGACGCGACCGACTACATCGCCGCCTTCGCCGAGACGCGCGGGCTGGAGTATCACCGCGACCAACTCGACAACATCATCGTCAAGAAGCCGGGCACGCCGGGCTATGAGGCTGCGCCCACGGTGATCCTGCACGGCCATATCGACATGGTCTGCAAGCTGGACGAAGGCGTGACCCACGATTTCGCCACCCAGGGCGTGACGCTCAAGGTCGATGGCGACCGCATCCGGGCCGAGGGCACGACCCTTGGCGCAGACAACGGGTTGGGCATCTCCTACATGCTGGCGCTGCTCGACTCCGACGACATCCCGCACCCGCCGCTGGAATGCGTGATGACGGTGATGGAAGAGATGGGCAAGGTCGGCGGTGATAATGTCGACCTGACCAAGCTCACCGGCAAGCGCATGATCGATTTCAACTGGATCGAGGAAAAGCAACTGCTGGCCGGTTGTTCGGGCGACGTGTCCTGCCGGATCGACGTCGACACCGAATGGCAGGCGGCGCCTGCGGGCCACTTGGCGCTGATCGTTGATATCCGCGGCCTGCTTGGCGGGCATTGCGAGTTCGACATCCACCTCGAACGCGGCAACGCCATCGCCATACTGGGCCGGCTGCTGCGGGCCGCGATGAAGGCGGGCAATGTCGCCGTCGCGCGGGTCTCGGGCGGGGTGCAGAACAACGTGATCCCGGCCGAGGCGCAGGCGACGCTGCTGGTGGCCGAAACCGAGGCTGCCACCGTCACCAAGGCGGTTGAGGCGCTGGCAGGCGACATCAAGGCCGAGTTCCGCCGCGCCGATCCCGGCATGCGCATCGAGATCAGCCGCAGCGATGCCCGCCCCGAGCGTGTCATGTCGGAGGCGGCAGCGAAACGCCTGGTGCAGGTCATTGCGCTGCTGCCCAACGGCATCACCAACCAGAACCTCGAGGTTCCCGGCAACTGGGAGACCTCGAACAACATCGGCCTGATGATCACCGCCGGTGACCGGGTCGAGATCACCAGCACGATCACCAGTGCCGTCACCTCGCGCAAGCACCTGCTGCTGGACCAGATGATGCAGCTTGCGGACCTCGCGGGCGAGGGCGTACGGGCGAAACAAATCGGCCTCGACGCGCCGGAATTCCCGTGGAACCCGAACTCGCGCATGCTCGAGATCGCCAGGCAGAGCTACGAGCGCGTCATGGGGTGCAAGCCCGACGTGCTGGTGTCGGTCTGCAGTCTCGAACTGGGCATGTTCACCCAGCGGATCGACGGGCTCGACACGATAGGCATCGGGACCAACCTCTTTGACCTGCATTCCCCGAAAGAAAGCATGGACCATACCTCGGCAGCGCGCGTCTGGCCGCTGATCAAGGACGTCATGCGCAGCCTCAACCAGTAACCGAACCAGACACCACACACCGGACAAGGCCGAGAACGCAGAGTCTGCGACCGATACCGGCTTGCCCAATCAAGGGAGGACACGACATGCCCCTGGACCAGAGCGCGACCCGCTACGAGATCCACATCCCGCAGGCCCAGCTCGACGACCTGATGGCGCGGCTGAAGCGGACGAGGTTCCCGAACGACTATGCCAACGACGATTGGCGCTATGGCTATAACACCGCGTATCACCGGGAACTGATCGACTACTGGATCAACGAGTACGACTGGCGCGACGTCGAGCGGCGGATGAACGAGCTGCCGCATTACAAGATCGACCTGATGGGCGTGCCGCTGCACTTCATCCACGTCAAGGGCAAGGGCAAGAACCCGATGCCGCTGCTGATCCACCACGGCTGGCCCTGGACCTTCTGGGACCTGCGCAAGGTGATCGGCCCGCTGACCGACCCCGTGGCGCATGGTGGCCGCGAAGAGGACAGCTTCGACGTCGTGCTGATCTCGCTGCCGGGCTACGGCTTTTCCTCGCCGCTGAACACGACCGGCTGGAACTTCTGGAAGACAGCCGACCTGGAGAACGCGCTGATGAAGGACGTCCTCGGTTACGAGAAATACGCCACGGCGGGCGGCGACTGGGGCGCGCTGGTGGCCCAGCAGCACGGCCACAAGTACGAAAAGGACGTGATCGGCGTCTACACGCACTTCCCGGCGCAGATGAGCCATTACCTGCCCGCCCATCCCGACCAGCCCGAGGGTGTCAAGTTCGACCCGATCCTGGGCCTGCCCGCCGCCAGCGAATACAGCCCAGAAGAGGCTGGCTGGTTCGAGCGTGGCAAGCTGTTCGTCGAACGCGAGAGCGGTTACGGCGAGATCCAGTTGACCAAGCCTCAGACCCTGGCCGCGCTGGTCGCCGACAGCCCCGCCGGGCAACTCGCCTGGATCACCGAGAAGCGGTATTTCTGGGGTCTGGCCGAGCGCGGCGTGGGCACCGAAGCCTTCGAGAGGGTTTGGCCGAAAGAGGACCTCGTCACCACGGCGGCGGTCTACTTCCTGACCAACACCGGCGGCACGTCTTGCCGGTATTACTGGGAATGCCGCGGCAATCCCTGGCAGCCCAGCCACAACCGCTTTCCGGTCGTGGGCGCGCCAACCGCCGTCTCGATCTTCCCGGGCGAGATCTACAAGCCGCCCATGACCTGGACCGAGAAGTATTTCAACCTCAAGCAGTATCGCGTCCACGACGACGGCGGCCATTTCGCCCCGCTCGAGGTGCCGCACCTGTTCGTGGACGACGTCCGCACCTTCTTCGCCACCCTTCGCTAACCCCCCCTACAGCCAGAACATCCCAGAGGAGGACATGATGAAAACGCTGTTCCAGACCACCCGCCGCCAGTTCGGCGCGGCCGCCGTCGCCGCCGCCATGATCGCGAGCCTCGGCAGCACTGCCGCGCTTGCCGAATTCGCCCATCCCGAAGGGTTCAATCCCGACGAGTGGGTGATGGTCGCCTCGGTGATCAACACCACCAACCCCTACATGATCTCCAACATCGAGGGCGCCGAGGCGGTGTCCAAGGCGCTGGGCATCAAGCTCGAGATCGTCAACTCGAACAACTCGTCGCAGACCTCGATCTCGAACATCCTGGCGATCCTTGCCAGCGGCAAGAAGCCGATCATGTTCGTCAACACCGTCGCCAGCTCGGACGCGCCGCCGATCGTCGACGCCGTGGGCCGCGCGCGCGGCTATGTCTCGATCTGGTGGAACAAGCCCGACGAGTTCAAGCCGCAGAACGTGGGCGACCATTTCGTCGCCTTCCAGAAGCACCCGGGCGTCGAATCCGGCCGCTGCGGCGCGCAGGCGCTTGCCGATGCGCTGGGCGGCGAGGGCAGCGTCGTGATGCTGCCGGGCGTGCAGGACAGCACCACCAGCCAGACCCGCGTCGCCGGCTTCCGCGCCGAGATCGCCGAGAACTATCCCGGCATCAAGATCCTCGAGGAACGCCCGTCGAACTGGGACCCGCAGCTGGGCGCCCGCAACGCGCAGGACCTGATCGTCAAGTATGGCGACGAGATCAAGGGCGTGTGGGCGGCCGATGACGGCATGCAGATCGGCGCCATGCAGGCGTTCGAGAATGCCGGGCTGCTGGACAAGGTCAAGTTCTCGTCGGACGGCCTCTACCCCAAGACGCTTGAGGACATCATTTCGGGCCGCGGCGGCAACGCCATCGTCGGCGAGACCTTCCACCGCGGCTATATGGCCTCGGCCATCGGGCTTTACACCACCTATCTCGCCGCCTCGGGCCAGATCACGCCCAGCGAGCTGCCCGATGAAAAGCGCGAGAGCCTGTTCAAGCTGAGCTGCGTCACGCCGCAGAACTACGAGCAGTACCTGCAGTATGACGAGCCCGGCGCCGCCGACGCCTTTGTCGCCCGCCTGGTCGAGGCTGGCCCCTGGGATACCCAGCCCGTACCGCTGGTCGGCGCCGGTCCCGAGGTGCTGCCGAACATGTAAGACCCGACCCGCTTTCCGGCCGGAGCCCCCCGTTCCGGCCGGAAAGTCCAGGTCGCCCCCAGACCGCATCGGGAACCAGAGCGAGACCCATCATGCAAAGCATCCTGTCCAGAAGCATCAAGGGCCCGATCGGCCTGATCGTTTCGATCCTGGTCCTGATCGTGATCTTCTCGATCCTCAACCCGAGGTTCGGAAGCATCGAGAACCTTCAGAACGTCCTCTACCAGGCCTCGGTGCCGCTGATCGTGGTGGTCGGCGCGACGCTGGTGATCCAGATGGGCTCCATCGACCTGTCGGTCGAGGGCGTCATGGGCGCCTCGGGCATGGCCTGGATCCTGCTGTCGCCCAACACACGCCACGCGCTCGACCTCGGGCCCTGGGCCTGGGTGATCGCCATCGGTCTGGGTCTTGGCCTGGGTCTGCTGTCCGGCCTCGTGCATGCCAAGCTCAAGGTGCCGTCCTTCGTGGTGACGCTGGGGACGTGGTATGTGGGCCTTGGCATCGCCATCCTGCTTTACGGCAACGGCATGCTGCCGAGCCTCACCAGCGAGGCGCTCGCCCGCTGGCCGAGCCGCCTGTCGCTGGGCCTGCCGAATTCCTTCTGGCTGGCGGCGGTCGTGATCCTGGGCGGCATCCTTGCCTCGAACTACACCGGCTTCGGCCGCGGCGTCCTGGCCGTCGGCAACAACGAGACCATCGCCCGCGGCGGCGGCATGGCCGTCGACCGGATCAAGATAGCAGCCTTCACCGTCGCTGGCTGCCTGAGCGGTCTGGCGGGCATCCTCGCCACGATGCAACTGGGCTCCGGCTCACCCGATATCGGGTTCGGCCAGCTTTTCACCGTGATCCCCGCCGCGGTCATCGCCGGCACGGCGCTGGGCGGGGGCGAGGGCGGTGTCCTGCGTTCGATCCTCGGCGTCTTTCTCCTGATCATCCTGAACAACGGGCTGGTGCTGGCCGGTGTCGATCCGGATTTCCAGTCGGGCGTGTTCGGGGCGATCCTCATCGTCGCAATCGTCGCCGTGGCCTGGCCCACGCGCGGAGCCCTGAAGGTGGCGAAATGACCAGTGCAATTCCCCCAGTCCTGAAGCTGACGAACGTCAGCCGCTCCTTCGGCAAGGTCAAGGCCGTGAACAATGTCTCGCTGACCATCGCGCGTGGCGAGGTGATCGGCCTGACCGGAGAGAACGGCGCCGGCAAGTCGACCCTGCTCAAGATCCTCGCCGGGATCGAGCGCCCCGACGAAGGCACGATGGAGATCAACGGCAAACCCGCGAACTTCCGCAGCCCGAACGACGCGTTCCGCGCAGGCGTCGGCGTGGTGCACCAGGAACAGTCGCTGTTCACCAACCTCAGCGTGGCCGAGAACATCGCGCTGCAGAACCAGGACCGCAGCGGCCTGAGCCGTTTCGGCATCCGGAACTGGGGCGAGATCAACCGCAACGCCTCGGCCGTGCTCGACAAGATCGGTGTCAAGCTGAGCCCGCGGGCGCGGGTCGGCGACCTGTCCTTCGTCGACCGCCAGATGGTCGAGATCGCCCGCGCGGTCTGTGTCGAGCCGGGCAAGGACGCGACGCCGCTGATCATCCTCGATGAGCCGACCGCCGTTCTGGAACAGGCCGAGGTCGAGGTGCTGGAACGCGAGATCCGCAAGCTGCGCCGCTTTGCCAGCGTCATCTTCGTCTCGCACCGGCTGGACGAGGTCCTGCGCATCTGCGACCGGGTCGTGGTCATGCGGCACGGCTCTTTGACCAGTGACCGCAGCACCGAAGGTGTAACCAAGCAGGACCTGTTCAAGGCGATGGTGGACGATGCGCCGGTGGCCGTGACGCGGGCGCGCGCGGCCACGCCGGCGCAATCAACGCCCGCTATCGAGGCGCGCGGCCTGACGGTGAACGGCAAGTTTCGCGACATCTCTTTCGCCGTTCACCCGGGCCGGATCACCGCGCTGGTGGGCACCAACGGCTCGGGACGCGGGGCGTTGATGCGGACGCTGTTTGGCGCCGGGAAGCCCGATGCGGGCACGCTGCTGGTGAACGGCCAGGAGGTCAGCAACTGGTCGATCCGCAAGGCGGTCGCCGCCGGGCTGGCCTATGTCCCCGCCGAGCGCAAGGTCGAGGGCATGATCGGCGGCTATTCCGGCACCCGCAACATCGCCATGGTGCACCGCCAGACGGCCATGGTCGGCCCTCTGCTGCATCCCGGGCGCATGGCGCGCACGGCGCAGACCTGGTTCGACCGGCTCGACGTGAACCCCAACGACATCACGCAGCCGCTCGACCAGTTCTCGGGTGGCAACCAGCAGAAGGTGGTTCTCGCCAAGTGGCTGAACTCGCCGGACCTGCGGGTGCTGATGCTGGACCACCCGCTGCGTGGCCTCGACGTGGGCGTGTCGCAGGCGGTCAACGCCCAGATCCGCGAGGCCTGCAAGAACGGCACCGCGGTCGTCCTGATCCCCGACACGATCGAGGAGGCGCTGGACATGGCCGATGAAATCCTCGTGCTGCGCGACGGACAGATATCCGCCCGCCACGACCTGAGCAGCGGAAGCGACCTGGCAATCAAGGAAATCGTGGCGGAGATGATATGACCTACGAACTCGCAAATTCCTCCGACTTTCCTGCTGAAAAGCGCAGGGCAAAGGGGATCGCCCCCATGAAGGCATTTCGCCAATTCGCGGCGTGGCACACGATTGCGCCGCCGCTCGTCTTCTTCGCGATGCTGCTGGTGGTGGGGATCTTCAACCCAAATTACCTCGGTCCCTTCGGCATCTCGATCGTCGCAGCGACCGCGGCCCCGATCCTGCTGGTGGCGGTCGGGCAGGCGATGGTGCTGAACATCGGCTCGATCGACCTGTCCAACGCCGCGATCAGCATGCTGGGGGCGATCCTGCTGGCGCTCTGGGTGCCGCAGCTGGGCGTGGCGGGCATCCTCGGCGTGCTGGTCCTGATGACGCTTGTGGGCGCGCTGAACGGCTTTGTCCTGGCGCATACCCAGGTGCCGTCCTTTGCGCTGACGCTGGGCACGCTGGGCATCCTGCAGACCGCCGCACTGGTGATCTCGGACTCGCAGACGATCTACCTGACGCAGAACCGCGAGCTGGTCACGGCCTTCTACAACACCAGCCTCGCCTTCGTGCCGCTGACCTTCTGGATCGGCGTTCTGGTGGCGGTGGCCTACTGGGTGCTGCTGCGCTTTACCGTGGTTGGCCAGAACATGACGGCGGTCGGCAAGAATGAAAGCGGCGCGATCCTGTCGGCGGTGCCGCACCGCCGGATCAAGACGATCACCTTCGCTGTGTCGGGCTTTACTGGCGCGGTGGCAGGCCTGTGCATCGTGGCGCAGGGCGGCTCGGCCTCGGCCAGCGGCCTGGGCAGCAACCTGCTGCTGCCGGGCATCGCGGCGGCACTGGTCGGCGGGACCTCGATCTCGGGCGGGCTGACCAACCCACTGAACGTGATCTTCGGCGCGCTGACCGTGGCCTTCGTGCCGATCGCGATCCAGGCGCTGGGCTTCAGCGCGCAGGCGCAAAGCCTCGTCTATGGGATATTCATCATCCTCGTGGTGGCGCTGACCACGACGCGGACGCGCGGACTGGTCATCAAGTAGAGCCGGGCGACCGTCAGACAGCGAAAAGGGCGGCCTTGGCCGCCCTTTTTCATGGCCGGTTCGTCAGCCGATCAGCTGAGAGGAACCAAGGCTTGCACCACGGCCAGCGCTGCATCGGCGGCCTCGCGCCCTTTGCGCACGAAATGCGCCCGGAAGAACCCGACATGATCGTCGGAGAGCTGGAAGTGATGCGGCGTCAGCGACACCGAAAGCACCGGCACCTCGGTGCGCAACTGCACCTCCATCAGCCCCGAGACCACCGCCTGCGCCACGAAATCATGCCGGTAGATGCCGCCATCGACCACAAGCGCGGCCGCGGCGATGGCGTCATAGTCGCCAGTCTTGGCCAGCCGTTGCGCCAGCAGCGGCAGCTCGAAGGCGCCGGGCACGTCGAAGGCGTCGACGCGCGTCCCCGGCGCCAGCTCTTCGATCCGGGCAACAAAGCCCTCATGCGCCCGATCCACGATATCCGCGTGCCAACGCGCCTTCAGAAAGGCGAAACGAAGCGCCTTGGTCATGTCCTGTCGTCCTTTTTAATTGATCGTCAGAGGCGGGCGAGCCGCTGTTCGCGCGCAGCCCGGAGCCGCTCGAAATCCGCGCCGGCGTGATGACTCGAGCGGGTCAGAGGGCTGGCCGAAACCATGAGAAAGCCCTTGCCCCAGGCCACCTTGTCGAGGCTGGAAAACTCCTCGGGCGTCACGAAGCGGTCGACGGCATGGTGTTTCGGCGTCGGTTGCAGGTATTGCCCGATGGTCAGGAAATCGACATCCGCCGCGCGCATGTCGTCCATGACCTGCCGCACCTCGGCCGCGCTTTCCCCAAGGCCGACCATGAGGCCGGACTTGGTGAAGATCTGCGGATCGAGGTCCTTCACCCGCTGGAGAAGCCGCAGCGAATGGAAATAGCGCGCGCCGGGTCGCACCTCGGGGTAGAGGCGCGGCACGGTCTCGAGGTTGTGGTTGAACACGTCCGGTTTCGCGGCGACGACGGTTTCCAGTGCGCCGGGCGCGCATTTCAGGAAGTCGGGCGTCAGGATCTCGATGGTGGTGCCGGGGGCACGGTGGCGGATCGCGCGGATCGTCTGGGCGAAATGCGCCGCCCCGCCATCCTCCAGGTCATCGCGGTCGACGCTGGTGATCACCACGTGGCTCAGCCCCAGCTTCGCGACCGCGTCCGCCACCCGGCCCGGCTCGAACACGTCCAGCGCGTCCGGGCGTCCGGTCGCCACGTTGCAGAAGGTGCAGCCGCGCGTGCAGATCTCGCCCATGATCATCATGGTCGCGTGGCCCTGGTTCCAGCATTCGCCCAGGTTCGGACAGCCGGCTTCTTCGCAGACCGTGGTCAGCTTGTGCTCGCGCACGATGTCGAGCGTGCGCTTGTAGCCTTCGCCGGCGCGCGCCTTGACCCGGATCCAGTCCGGTTTCGGCAAGCGTGGCGTGTCGCTGCGGCGTGCCTTTTCAGGATGTCGCTCGGACGGGTTGCTGAGGTCGCGGGGCATGGGCATTCCTTTGCGGTCTGGCCGGGGCGCGGTTCCACAGGGCGCGCGCCGAGGCCACGGTGTCGAGATAGCGGTCAAAGCCGGATGCGTAAGCCGCGGCGGTCTCGCGGCGCGGCTCGATCACGGCCTCTGACTGGGTCCAGACCGCTGGGTCATAGGCGATCCCGGCCACGTCCATTGCGGCGATGGCAGCGCCCCGGGCGCCTACCTCGGGGCGCCGGGCGACGTGCAGCGGGCGTTGCAGCACGTCGGCGACCATCTGGCTCCAGGTGGCCGAGTTCGAGCCGCCGCCACAGACCGACACGCGACCCGAGAGGCCCGCTGCCTCGATGCAGTGCCGTGCGGCATAGGCCACGGATTCGCACACCGCCATCACCAGATCCGCGCGGGTGGTCGCGGTGCTGAGACCGGACAATTGCCCGCGCGCGCGCACGTCGACGAAAGGCGCGCGTTCCCCGGTGGCCGAGAAGAAGGGCAGGGCGTTCGCGCCGTTCGCGCCGGCGCGGGACTGGGCCAGCAACCCGTCGACCTCGGCATGGGTCGCGCCGATCATCTCGAGGATCCAGTCCAGCGTCGCGGTGCCCACGGTCGCCGGCATGGCCCGCAGCCAGAGCCCGTCCTGCGGCATGCACAGCGTCATGCCCACCGGGTCGGCGGTCGTGTCGATCCGGTCGGTCAGCACCTCGCAGGCCAGCGTCGTGCCGATCACGATCAGCCCGTCGCCCACCGCCCGCACCCCCGCACCCATCGCGCAGGCAGGCAGGTCGAAGGGGCCGGCATGCACCGGGATGCCCTCGGGCAGGCCGGTCAGCGCGGCGCCGGCGGCGTTCAGCGCAAAGGCCTGACCCGGCGCGGGCATCACGGGGGACAGCAGCCGCCTGTACTCTTCCAGCCCGAGAAGGGCGAGGATCTCGTCGTCGTAGTCGCGCCTGCGGATGTCGAGAAAGGGCAGCGAGGCGTCCGAAGCGTCGGTGACGCGCGCGCCGGTCAGCCGTTGCAGGATCCCATCCTTGAGGTAGCTGGCGGTATGCGCCCGCGCCAGCGCATCGGGGTCGCCGTCGCGCAAGGCCGCCATCAGCGGCGCATGGCTGCCCGGAAAGATTGCGTTCGCGTTGCGGCGAAAGACGCCTGCAAAAGCGCCGCTGTCGATCCAGCCCTGAAGATAGGGATTGCCCCGGTCGTCGAGCCACGACACGGCGGGCCGCACGCCGCGCGCCTCTTCGTCCAGCAGCCAAAGGCCGTCGCTTTGCCCGGTGATGCCGATGGCCTGTGGGGCAGGGTGGCCGGCGCAGGCCTCGGCCACCACGGCGCCGACCGCGGTCACGATTTCCTCGAAATCCTGTTCGATCCGGCCACCGCCGAGGGCGCGCGGGCTGCTGCGGCGCGAGGCGACCGACAGGCAGTCGCCCTCGGCCGAAAACAGCGCGGCCTTCACCATCGAGGTTCCCAGATCGATGCCCAGTATCATGCCGTTCTTCCGGTCCCTACCGGGCGCACGCCGTGCCGCCCGTGATGCTTCACTTGATCAATTGAAGCATATGTTCTGATAATGCACAAGTGGTTCAGTTCGCGTCGACGTGGTCCCGGGCTTCGGCGAGCAGCGTGGCGGCCACGGCCTCGTCGGTGATCAGGTGCGTCGCGTAGCCGCCCTTGAGGCTGGCCAGGATCGCCTGCGCCTTGGACGCGCCGCCCGCCACCAGCAGGCGTTCGGGAATGCGCTTGATGTCGTTCAGCGAGATCCCGATCGGATGAATCGTTGGCGGCAATTCCACCGGTGCGCCGTTGGCGTCGATCCACCGGCAGGCGATGTCGCCCACCGCGCCGCTGCGCATCAGGAATTCCTTTTCCGTGGCATTGACATAGCCCAGTTGCAGCATCGTCGCCTTTTCGCTGAGCGACCCCACGCTGAACACCACCAGCGACGCACGCCGCGCCATGTCCAGCGCCTCGTTCAGGCCGGTGTCGCTGATCAGCCCGGCGGCCGTTTCCGCGTTGCGGACGTAGACCGGGGCATAGAGCGCCCGCGCCGGCGCCTTGAAGAACTGGCCGACGATCTCGGCCACTTCATAGGGATTCGTGCCGCGGTCCGCGTTGTGAAGCCCGCCGATCAACGCCACGGTCTTCATTCCCGGGACCGTGACCTCGCCCTGCAGCGAGTCGGCCATGGCCCGCAGGGTGCGGCCCCAGCTGACCGCGAGGATCGAATCCTTGCGCGCCATTTCCTGCAACGTCCCTGCCGCGGCCTGACCGAGCCAGCGGCGCTGGGTCTCTCCGTCCTCTGCCTCTGGCACGATCCGGACGGTCTGAAGCCCGAAGATCCGTTCAAGATCGCGTTCGAGTTCAAAGGTTTCCTGCGAGACGCCCAGTGAAATCGTGACCAGGCCAGTCTCTCGCGCCCGCTGCAGAAGGCGAATCACGGTGCTGCGGCTGACCCCCAGCTTGTCGGCCACCTGGCTCTGCGTGAACTCCTCGATGTAGTAGAGCCACGCCGCGCGGGCCGTATCGGTCGACTTCTTGTCCAGATCTTTCATCGCGAAATCCTCTGCCACATATGCTCGTTGACCTGAAATATGGATCAAGTTTGCCGTTTCGTCCAGTGGGTCATGGTGTTCCGTTCCGTCATCCGCCTGTGAAAACAGGAATAAACGAAGTTGGGCGGCATAATCTCCTTATGTATGCGGCAGTGTGGGCCATGGCTGCGTGAAGCAAATGCGCTGACGCGTATCAAATGTTCTTGCCTGATCGGTTTTGACTTGATACAAATAATCCAAGCCAGATCAAAAGGTGCAAAACATGAAGATCAGCGAAAAACTTGCCCGGGAGACGCTGCTGGAGATGCAGCGCCGGATGCTGCGGATCCGCCTCTTCGACGAGCGGGCCTCCAAGATGGTCAAGCGCGGCTACATCCCTGGCACGGTGCACACCAGCATCGGCCAGGAGGCGCAGGTCGTCGGCGCCTGCATGGCGCTGAAGTCGGGCGACCACATGACCGGCAACCATCGCAGCCACGGCCACCCGATCGGCATGGGCTCGCCGCTGGGCCCGCTGATGGCGGAGCTCGTCGGCAAGGCGACCGGTGTCTGCAAGGGCAAGGGCGGGTCGCTGCACCTGGCCGATTACGCGGTCGGCAGCCTGGGCGAGTCGGGCATCACCGGATCGTCGATCCCGATCGCCGTCGGCGCGGGCCTGTCGGCGCAGGTGCTGGGTGAAGATCGCGTGGCGCTGACCTTCTTCGGCGACGGCACGGCCAACCAGGGCGTGCTTTATGAATCGATGAACCTCGCCTCGGCCTACAAGCTGCCGGTCATCTTCCTGTGCGAGAACAACTTCTACGCGCTGTCGACGCCGTCGCACACGGTGACGGGCGGGCGGATCGTCGACCGCGCCGCGGGCTTCGGCATGCCGGGCGTGCGGGTGGATGACGGCCAGGATGTCATGGCGGTCTACGACGCCGTGGCCGAGGCCGTCGACCGGGCGCGCCGGGGCGAGGGCCCCTCGCTGGTCGAGGTAATGACCTACCGCTTCCGCGAGCATTCCGAAGGGCTGCGCATCAACGTCGACTACCGCAACTCCGAGGAAAAGCAGTTCTGGACGGCGCGCGACCCCATCGTGCTGTTCCGCGAGGCGCTGATCGCCGCCGGGATCGCCACGGCGGCCGAAATGGACGCCATCGAGGCCGAGATCGCGCAGGAGGTCGAGGATTGCGCGAGTTTCGCGCTGGAAAGCCCCGATCCCGAGCCCTCGGTCGCCTTCGAGCACCTCTTCACCGACGCATACGACCTGGAGGACGTCCTGTGAGTGTCATGACCTATATCGGCGCCATCGGCGCCGCCCAGCAGGAGGCGATGTCCGCCGATCCGCGCGTCATCATCATCGGCGAGGATGTCGAGGCCAACGTCTACGGCACCACCGGCGGCGGCAAGCAGCGGGCCGAGCAGGGCGATTTCGTCCAGCAATTCGGCAAGAACCGCATCCGCAACACGCCGATCTCCGAAGAGGCCATCGTCGGCACCGCCATCGGCGCGGCGATGACCGGGCTGCGTCCCATCGTCGACCTGTCCTATTCGTCCTTCCTCTACATGGCGATGGACCAGTTCGTGAACCAGGCCGCCAAGAACCGCTACATGTTCGGCGGGCAAAGCTCGATCCCGGTCGTGTTCCGGTCGGCGATGTTCTACGGGCTGAACACCGGGGCGCACCATTCCGACCGGCCCTATCCGATGTTCATGAACGTCCCCGGGCTCAAGATCATGGCGCCGGCCTCGGCCTATGACGCCAAGGGCCTGCTGCGCAGCGCGATCGACAGCGACGACCCGGTCCTGACCTTCGAGGCTGTGCCGCTCTGGGGCGCCAAGGAAGAGGTCCCGGACGAGGAATACCGCATCCCCTTCGGCGTGGCGCGCACCCGCCGCGAAGGCTGTGACGTGACCGTCGTCGGCGTGTCGGGCAGCCTGCCGCTGGCGCTCCAGGCCGCCGAGGACATGGCGGCGCGCGGCGTCTCCTGCGAGGTGATCGACCCGCGCACGCTGGTGCCGCTGGATACCGGGACCATCGTGCGCTCGGTGCTCAAGACCGGGCGGCTGGTGATCGCGGAACCCGCGCACCGCACCTGCGGCGCCGCGGCCGAGATCGCGGCGGTCGTCGCCGACAAGGCGCAGCATGCGCTCGTCGCCCCGATCAAGCGGGTCTGCGCGCTGAACATGCAGGTGCCCTTCAGCCCCGCGCTGGAGGCCCAGATCTATCCCACCAGGGAACGCATCGTCGCCGCCATCGAGGCGGTCTGTGCGGACCAGTTGAACGCTGAAAACCGGAGAGTTGGCTGATGAAAGTCGAAGTTTTGCTGCCCCAGTGGGGCATGGGCATGAGCGAAGGAACGGTCACCGAGTGGCTGAAGAAGGTCGGCGACCGCGTCGCCGAGGACGAACCCCTGGCCGAGATCGAGGCCGAGAAGGCCACGCAGGAACTGGAATCCCCCGCAACGGGCATCCTGTCCGAGATCCTCGTGCAGAACGGCGAGGACGCCAAGGTCCGCACCGTGATCGCGATCATCGAGACCGACGACTGAGCGAAACCCGCCTTGGGGGCGCATCCTGCGCCCCCGGCTTTCCCCAACCCTTCGACGCGCGAGCGACACGATGACCAAGCCGGAGTCCAAGACCGCACGCAGCCCCGAACCGGGGGCCGTCTACGACCTCGTCGTGATCGGCGCCGGGATCAACGGGCTGGGCATCGCCCGCGACGCCGCGGCGCGCGGCCTGCGCGTGGCGTTGGTCGAGAAGGAAGACATCGGCAGCGGGACGTCCAGCTGGTCGGGCCGTCTGATCCATGGCGGTCTGCGCTATCTCGAACAGGGCGACATCCGCCTGGTGCGGGAATCCCTGCGCGAACGCGAACGCCTGTTCCGCCTCGCGCCGCACTTGGTCAAGCCGGTGCCGCTGATGATGCCGTTCTACGCCCACAACCGCCGCTCGAAATGGACGGTGCGGGCGGGCATGATCGCCTATGACGTGCTGTCCTTCGACAAGAGCACGAACGCCCACAAGGTTCTGTCCCGGGACGAGACGCTGCGGCGCTTTCCCGGCATGCACCGCGACGGGCTGCAGGGCGCGGCCATCTTCATGGACGGGCAGGTGATCTGGTCGGAGCGGCTCTGCGCCGAGGTGGCGCTGTCCGCCGCCGCCGAGGGCTGCCACATCTTCACCCATTCCCGCGTCGACGGCTTTGTCCAGGAGGGCGAGTGCCTGACCGGCGTGACCTTCACCGACCAGCTGACCGGCGCGCGGCATACGCTGAACACCCGGCTTGCGGTCAACGCAGCCGGTCCCTGGGTCGACGCTGTGCTCAAGGGCCAGACCGCCGGGGGCAAGCGCCATATCGGCGGCGCCAAGGGCAGCCACCTGGTGGTCGACCCGTTCCCAGGCGCGCCCAGCGACGTGATCTACTACGAGTCGCGCAAGGATGGCCGGCTTGTCCTGGTGATCCCGTGGGGCGAGCGTTACCTGATCGGCACCACCGACAAGAAGTTCGAAGAGGACCCCGACCTTGCCAAGGCCGACGAGGCCGAGGTCGAGTACCTGCTGGGCGAGGTCAACAGCCTCATCCCCCAGGCGAACCTGACCGAGGCCGACATCCTCTACACCTACAGCGGTGTGCGCCCGCTGCCATACGTGCCGGAGAAATCCGAATGGAAAGTGCCGCGCAGCCACGTCATCCATGACCACGCGCCGGAGTGCCGGGGGCTGCTGTCCATCATCGGCGGCAAGCTGACCACCTATCGCAGCCTGGCCGAGGAAACCGTCGACCTGATCTTTGCCCGGCTGGGCCGCAAGGCGCCGCGCTGCACCACGGCGAAGACCCTGTTCCCCGGCGCCCGTGTCGACGATTTCGACGCCTATCGCCGGCGGCTGACCGAAACCACCGAGGCCAGCGCCGAAACCGTCGCCCGGCTGGTGTCGCTCTACGGGTCGCGGGCTGGCGACATCCTGGCGCTTGCCGGGGCAGACCCGGCCCTGCTCGAGGTGTTCGACCCGGACTCGGGCGCGATCGCCGCCGAGCTGGTCTTTACCTTCGAGACCGAGTTCTGCCGCACGCTGGCCGACGCGCTGATCCGGCGCATCATGGTCGGGCTGAACGGCACCTGTGGCCGCAAGGCGCTGGACCGCGCCGCCGACATCCTTGCCACCCGCGAAGGCTGGAGCGCCGAACGCCGCCGCCGCGAGATCGAGACCTACACCGCCTACATCCGCCGCTTCGACGTGCCCGGCCAGACGGCGCACGCCGCCACCATCGCGGCCCAGTGACCCCACCCGACAACCGGAGAGACCAGCCATGAACCCCCAGTCGAACCCCAGAGAGATCATCGAGAACGCGCGGCGCGGCGGTTATGCCGTGGGTGCCTACAACATGCACAACGAAGAGACGACCGAGGCGCTGCTCTGGGCCGCCGAACAGGCGGACTCGCCCGTGTTCATGCAGGTCGGCCGCGCCATCATCCCGCATATGGGCGTCACGCGCGCCTTCGATATGACCCGCCGGATCGCCGAACGGTCGAATGCCAAGTACGTCATCCACCTGGACCACGGGTCCTGGGACGAGGTGATGGAGGCGCTCAAGCTGGGCTTCAGCTCGGTCATGTATGACGGTGCGCACCTGCCCTTCGAGGAAAACATCGCGACGACCCGCAAGGTGGTCGAGATCGCCCATGCCTTCGGCGTGCCCGTCGAGGCGGAGCTGGGCAAGATCCCCGATGCCGGCGAAAGCGTCGACTGGGAGGATTACTATACCGATGTCGAAGAATCCCGCCGCTTCGTCGCCGAAACCGGGATCGACTATCTCGCCATCTCGGTCGGCATCGTGCACGGCGTCATCCCGGGCATTCCGCTGGCGCCGATCAACATCCAGCGCATCCGCGAGATCAAGGCCGCGACCGGCATCCCGCTGGTGCTGCACGGCGCCTCAGGCCTGACCGAGCGCGAGATCATCGAGGCTCGCGCCGCCGGTGTGCACAAGTTCAACGCCGACACCGACCTGCGCCACGCCTTCCGCGCCGGGCTCGAGGCGGTGTTCGCCCGCGGCGACCGCCAGCTCGAAGAGGCGATGGCCGAGGGCCGCGCCCGCATGGTCGAGGCGACGATCCACAAGATGCAGCAATACGGCTGCGCGGGCAAAGCCGCGCACGCCAAGGCCGCCTGAGGAGCCGCCGCCATGCCCGACACCCTTCACGACGCCCCGCAGGGCCGGCTCCGCGCCCTGGGCAAGACCGAAAAGCTGATGGTGCGGGCGATGAACGCCGCCTGGACCGCGCCTATGTTCCCGGTCACGGTCGAAATCGACATGACCGAGGCCACGGCCCGCCGCGCCCCCGGCGTGACGCTGACCGACGTGATCCTGGCCGATGTGGCCGCGACACTGACCCGGCACCCGGCGCTGAACGCGCATTGGCAGGACGAATGCGTGGTCGAATACGACGCCGTCAACCTCGGCCTCGCCGTGGCGTCCGACCGGGGCCTGACCGTCCCGGTGATCCACGGTGCTGATGCGCTGGACCTGGCCGGGATCGCCGAGCGTCGAAAGGCTCTGGTCGACAAGGTCAAGGCCGGGCGCATCGCCATCGCCGAGGTGATGGGCGGGACGTTCACCGTGTCGAACCTCGGCATGTTCGGCGTCGCGCGCTTCACCGCCATCATCAACCCGCCGCAGGTCGCCATCCTGGCCGTCGGTGGCACCACCCGTCGCCAGGTCTGGAACGACGGCGCGCCCGAGTGGCGCCCGATCGCGGAATTCACCCTGACCAGCGACCACCGCGCCGTGGACGGGGCCCGTGCGGCTGCGTTCCTGGCAGACCTCAAGACCCGCCTGGAAACGGGCGCCCCGCACTGACGGACGGGGCCAAGGCCCCGCCCATCGCTCAACGAAGACCATGACACATCTGGAGGAGACCCGGTCATGAAAACGTTTACCCTGGCACGCCGTGCCGTTCTGAATGCGCTGCTCGGCGCGACCTGCGCCGCGGCGCTGGCGCCTTCCCTGGCGATGGCCGACAGCAAGCCGGTGATCGGCGTGTCCGTGGCCGACCAGAAGTCGCTGTTCTACATCGCCGCCGTTGACGGCATGCGCGCCGCGGCCGAGGACCTGGGCTATGAGCTGAACGTGCAGGCCGCGAACAACAACTCGCGCCAGCAGATCGACCAGGTGAACAACCTGCTCGTCCAGCAGATCGGTGCGCTGGTCTTCATCTCGCAGGACAGCACCGCAGCCGCGGCCGGCGTCAAGGCTGCCAACCGGTCGGGCGTTCCGGTCATCGCCGTCGACCAGCGTCCGGAAACGGGCAGCGGCGACCTGGTGACCTACATCGCCACCGACAGCGTCAAGGCCGCGCGTGACCTGTGCACCTGGATGTTCGGCCAGATGGGCGGCAAGGGCCAGATCGCGATCCTCAAGGGCGTTCTGGGCTCGACCGCCGAGATCCAGCGCACCCAGGGCTGCGAAGAGGCGCTGGCCGCGCATCCCGACATCGAGGTCGTGGCGATCCAGACCGCGAACTGGGACGAGAACGAGGCTTTCAAGGCGACGCAGAACATCCTGACCGCGCATCCCGATCTGGATGCCGTGTTCGGCGAAAGCGATGCGATGTCGCTGGGCGCCGCCAAGGCCGCGCGCCAGGCAGGCCGCACCGACCTGATCTCGGTCGGCATCGACGGCTTTCCGACGCAGCTGAAGGCCATTCAGGAAGGTTTGACTCAGGCCACGATGGCCCAGATCCCCTACACGATGGGCTACATGGCCGTCGAACAGGCGGTGAAGGTCATCAACGGCGAGGGCGGCGACATCCCGGAACTGCAATACCAGGATGCCGTGCTGGTGACGGGCGACTCCGTGGGCGGCGTGAATGCCGCCGACTTCTACGGTCCGGCCGCCAACAACATGTGACGCCCCGGACGGGCCCGGTTCTCTCCCACCCGGGCCCGCCCACCCCCTGAATCCCGCCGAGGAGCCAGACGGACATGTTCGACGCAGCGCATTCCGAGCCCGGCCTCGTCTGCCGGAAGATCGTCAAGTCCTACGGCAGCATCGAGGTGCTGAAATCCGTCGACCTGACGCTGCGCCCCGGCACGGTCCTGGGCCTGATCGGCGAGAACGGCGCGGGCAAGTCCACGTTCAACAACATCATCGCCGGCGTCGTCGCGCCTTCGGGCGGAGAGATGGTGCTGGACGGCGCGCCCTATGCGCCGCAGTCGCCGTCCGACGCGCTGGCCCGCGGTGTCGCGCTGATCCACCAGGAAATCCGCCTGCTGCCCGAACTGTCGGTCGCCGAGAACCTGTTTCTCGGTCGCCTGCCGATGCGCGGCGGTCGCGTCGATCGCGCCTCGATGGAGGAACAGAGCCACGCGGTGCTGGCTCGCCTGGGCATGCGGATCGACCCGCGCCGCCGGGTGCGTGGCCTGTCGATGGCCCGCCAGCAGGGCATCGAGATCGCCAAGGCGTTGCTGCGCGACCCGCGCTACATCATCTTCGACGAACCCACCGCCTCGTTGGGCGAAGCCGACGCGGCGCTGATCTTCGAACAGATCTACCGCCTGCGCGAGGATGGGGCAGGGGTGATCTATGTCTCGCACCGGCTGGACGAGATCACCACGCTGGCCGATCACGTCGCCTGCTTCCGCGATGGCAACAAGGTGGCCGAGTGGCACCGGATGCCGGTCGCCAAGCAGGACCTGATCAACGCGATGGTCGGCCGCGAATTCACCTTCGAACACCATGCGCCGCAGCCCAGCGGTGACCGGATCGCGATGCGGGTGGACGGGCTGGGCCGCGACGGCGCCTTCGGGGATATCTCGTTCACGCTGCGCCAGGGCGAAATCCTGGGGTTTGCCGGGCTTGTCGGTGCCGGGCGCACGGATGTCGTCCGCGCCATCGCGGGCGCCGACCGGGCCGACACGGGCACAATCGAGGTCGACGGCGTCAAGGTCCATGCCGTGTCGCCCAAGGCGGCGATCGCCGCTGGCATCGTCATGGTGCCCGAGGACCGCAAGGGCCTGGGCCTGAACCTCGACCGCGCGGCGGCGGCCAACATCACCCTGCCGTGGGAGCGGACGTTGCAACGCTTCGGCATGATCCGGCCCTCGGACGTGTCCGAGATGGGCGGCGCCCAGCGCGACCGCTTCGACATCCGGGGCCGCATGGGCCTGCCTGTGGGCTCGATGTCGGGCGGCAACCAGCAGAAGGTTCTCCTGGCCAAGTGGCTGGTCAGGGAGCCCAAGGTCTTCATCGTCGACGAACCGACCCGCGGCGTCGATGTCGGCGCCAAGATGGCGATCTACGAGATCATCCGCGGCCTTGCCGCCAGCGGCATCGCCGTGATCGTCGTGTCCTCCGAACTGGAGGAAGTCCTGGGCCTGTCGCACCGCGTGCTCGTGATGAGCGAGGGCCGGCAGACCGGCATCCTCGACCGCAAGGACGCGACCCCCGAAAGCGTCATGGCCCTCGCGGTGGGCGGCAAGGCCGTCCGGCCCCAACTCGAACCCTCAGCATAGGCGGTGCCTGTCATGTCGGAACTCAACAACAACGTGGACACGGCGCGGGCGGCGGGCACGGGCCTGACGATGGGCGCGGGCCGGCTGTTCGGAGTGATCCGGGCCGTCTATGGCGCAATTCCCGGGCCGCTGCTGGGGCTGATCCTGGTCTGCGTCGTCTTCTCGTGGCTCTCGCCCTATTTCCTGACGACGCGGAACTTCATCAACATCTTCAGCCAGGTCTCCGAGATCGGGATCATGGCGGCGGGCGCCGCGCTGGTCATCCTGATCGGCGGGATCGACCTGTCGGTGGGGGCCGTGCTGGCCGTCAGCCTGATGGTCAACGCCTGGCTCTACCGCGATTTCGGCGTGCCCTTCGTCCTGTCGACTCTGGTGGGTCTGGGCGTCGGAGCGCTGGTGGGCTTCGTCAACGGCATCCTGTCGACCTACGGGCGCATCCAGCCCTTCGTCGCCACGCTGGCCACCATGTCGGCCTGTTCGGGGATCGCGCTGTTCGTCACCAATGGCGGGCCGGTCACCGGGTTCCCCGAGTGGTTCACGGCGCTGGCGACCATCCGCGTGGCAGGCATCCCGCTCGAGATGATCATCCTCGTCTCTGTATACCTGGCGGTGGCCTTCTGGCTGAACTTCCGCCCGACGGGCCGCGCGCTCTATGCCATAGGCGGCAGCGAGGAAGTGGCGCGGCTGTCCGGCATCGACACCCAGAAGGTCAAGATCCTGGTCTATGTCATCGCCGGGCTTCTGGCGGCACTGGCCGGGCTGATCCTGGGCGCACGGCTCGACTCGGCGCATCCCACGGCCGGGGCAGGGGACCTGCTTTCTGTCATCGCGGTCGTCGTGATCGGCGGCGCCAGCCTGTCGGGCGGGTCGGGCGGCATGTTCGGCACCTTCATCGGCCTGTTGATCATCGGCGTGCTGCGCAACGGCATGGCACTTCTGAACGTCTCACCCAACCTGCAACCCGTCGTGATCGGCGTGGCCATCATCATCGCGGTGATGCTCGACCGCCGATCGCAGCGCTGACGCCCCAACAACCGGAAACCGGAGGTTCCCATGCCCCTCGATCTCGTCCTCAGCGATCTTTCCCGGCTCGACCGCGTGCGGCAGGTGCTGGCCGAGAACGACCCGAACCGCCAGTTCGCCGCGCTCGACATGGCCGAGGTGCATATCTCGGACGAGGTGCTCTCGCAGCTGACCGAGGTGATCGACCGCCACCTGCTGACCGCCGGCAGGCCGCCAAGCCGGTCGACCGAAGTCCGCATGATCGTGGACCCCGTGACGATCCGGCGGGGTGCGGCTGACCTGAAGGCCGAGGTCGAGGCTCTGCTGCGGGCGCGCTATGCCGTGACCCGCGTCACGCTGGATGACGGCCATGCCATCCTGCACGCGGATGAGCCCGTGCTGGACGCTGCCGCGCGCGCCTCGGTAGGCGCCGACGTGATCGTGTCGGTCGGTGGCGGCACCATAACGGACGTCGCCAAGATCGCCGCCGAGCGGGCAGGCGTGCCGGTGCACGTTGTGGTGCAGACCGCAGCCTCTGTCGACGGCTATACCGACAACTTCGCCGTGGTCCTGCAGAACGGGGTCAAGACCACGCTGCTGTCGCGCTGGCCCGAGGCCGTGCTGACCGACACCCGCGTGATCGCCGACGCGCCGCATTACCTGAACGCCTCGGGCTTTGGCGAGCTTCTGTCGATGTATGCCGCGCCGGGCGACTGGTATCTGGCCTCGCGCATGGGGATGGACCCGAAATACGCGCCCGTCCTGCTGGAAATGCTGGGCCTCTGCGGAGAGGGCGTCGAGGAGTGGTCGACCGGTGTCGGCACCGGAGAGCCCGAAGCCTGCGCCCGCCTGGCCACCGCGCTCGCCATGCGCGGGATCGTGACCGGCGTGGGCGGCACCACCGCCTCGCTGTCGGGGATGGAGCATCTCGTCAGCCACATGTTCGACATGGTCGCGGGCGAGTTGCACGAACCCACTGGCCTGCACGGCGCGCAGGTGGGAGTCGGCTCGGTCATCCGCGCCGCCGCCTGGGAAGTGTTCTGCGAGCGTGTCGAGGAAGAGGGGCTGGACACTGACCGCCTGTTCCCAG
Source organism: Thetidibacter halocola (assembly GCF_018224955.1). GTDB lineage: Bacteria > Pseudomonadota > Alphaproteobacteria > Rhodobacterales > Rhodobacteraceae > Thetidibacter > Thetidibacter halocola. The sequence goes on along the minus strand of NZ_JAGTUU010000001.1, from coordinate 372,276 downwards.
GGGTCGGCACGCGCGAGGCAGCGGTGAAGGACAGCTTTGCCTGGCTCGACGCTTCGGGCCGGATCGGCGCGGAATGCTGGGGTCGCTACCAGGCCAAGATGACCGCCTGGCATGGCAACCGCGCACGGATCGAGGCGACCTTCGCGGACTGGAGCGCGCTGCGGGCCGAGCATGACCGGCTGGTCTTCGGTTCGCACCGGCTCGCGCGCTACCTGCACCGCGCCGGATCGCCCAAGCGCTTCATAGATCTCGATCCCGCCCCTTCGGCAGACCGGCTGGCCTGGGTCGTGGCGAATTGCCAGTTCATGCGCGAGCGTTTCACCGTGGCTGACCTGCTGACATTGGCGGGCTGGTGGGACGAGGCGGGCGTCGCCCGCGTGCTGGACCGGGTCGAGGCGGCCTGCGTGGCGGCCGAACGGGGGGCGTGATGGGCGATCTCGTCCTTGCCATCGACTGCTCGACCACCGCGTCCAAGGCGGTCGTCTGGGACATGCAGGGCCGCGCGGTCAGCATGGGCCATGCGGGGTTCAGCCACGCCGCGCCGCAGCCGGGTTGGGGCGAACAGGACCCCGGCGACTGGTGGACAGCGACGGTCACGGCGATCGGCAAGGCTTGCGGGCGGATCGACGTCTCGCGCCTGGCCGCGCTGTCGATCACCCATCAGCGCGAGACCTTCGTCTGCCTCGACGAGGCGGGCCATGCACTACGCCCCGCGATGCTGTGGCTCGACACCCGCGCGACGGAAGAGGTCGCGCAATTTGGCTCGGATGCCGTGCATCGCAAGACCGGCAAGCCGCCCAACACCGCGACCAGCTGGTACAAGCTGCTCTGGCTGCGGGCGCACGAACCCCGCACGCTGGACAGCACCGCGCGGATCGCCGACGTGCATGCCTACCTGGTCAACCGCCTGACCGGCGAGTGGGCGACCTCCTGGGGCAGTATCGACCCGCTGGGCGTACTCGACCTCGAAACCTTCGCGCTGGATGACGATCTGATCGACCGGATCGGCCTGACCAAGGCGCAATTCCCCAGCGTCCATGCGCCCGGCACCGTTCTGGGAACGCTGCGGCGCGAGGTGGCCGACCTGCTGGGCCTGACCCCCGGTCTGCCGGTCGTGGCGGGGCTGGGTGACGGGCAGGCGGCCGGGCTGGGTGTCGGCATCACCCGTCCGGGCGAGGCCTATCTGAACCTCGGCACAGGCATCGTCTCGGGCACGTTCAGCGCCGAGTATCGCACCGACCGCGCCTTTCGCACCATGACGGGCGGGGTGCCGGGCACCTACCTGATCGAGACCTTCTTCGGCGGCGGCACCTACAACGTCACCTGGTTCACCGAGCGCTTTTCCGGCATCGGCGGGCAGCCCTTCGGGTTGGACCTGTCGCCCGAGCGCATCCTCGAGGCCGCCGCCGCCGACCTGCCCGCCGGGGCCGAGGGGCTGCTGGCGCTGCCCTACCTGACCGGCGTGCTGACGCCCTACTGGGACAGCAACGCGCGCGGTGTGCTGTTCGGCCTGTCGCCGCGCCACGGCAAGGCGCATGTCTATCGCGCCATCCTCGAGGGGCTGGCGCTGGAACAGCGGCTGTCGACCACCGGAGCCGAGGCGGCGATGGGCACGCGGACCGAGCGTTTTCGCCTGATGGGCGGTGGCACGCGCAGCCGGCTGTGGAGCCAGATCGTCGCCGACGTGCTGGATCGCCCGGTGGAAATCGCCCGCGAGGCCGAGGCGACCTGCCTTGGTGCGGGCATGCTGGCCGCCGCGGGCGCCGGGCTGTTCCCGAGCATCGGCGCGGCCTCGGACGCGATGAGCGGGGGTGGGCGCCAGCATTTGCCGGACCCCGACCAGACCACCCGCTATGACCGCCTGTTCGGGGTCTACAAGGACCTTTACCCGGCCCTGCGCGACCAGTTCGCGCGCCTCAAGGACGTGATGCATGAGCTTTCCTGACCGACGCATGACCGCCGCCTCGGCGGTGCCGATGCTGCCGCTGGCCGAGGCCTGGGCGCGCTACGAGGCGATCCGCGACCGCCTGCCCGCCGCCGGAGCGCCGGGCCGGACCCGGCAGGTGGCCGGGCTGCTGGACGTGGCCGACGAATTCGACGGCTTCCTGTTCGACAGTTTCGGCGTTCTGAACGTGGGCGAGACCGCCATTCCCGGCGCCGCCGAGTGCCTGACGGCGCTGCGCCGGATGGGCAAGCGCATCCGCATCCTGACCAACGCCGCCAGCTATACCGGCGACGCCGCGCTGGCCAAGTATCGCCGCATGAACCTAGACGTCGCCCGCGACGAGATCGTGTCCAGCCGGGACGTGACCCTGGCCCATCTCGGCAGCGTGGCCCAGGGATTGCGCTGGGGCGCCATCGCGGCCGAGGACGACTGCTTTGCCGATGCCGTGGGACATGCGATGGTCGACCTGCTTGATCCGGGTGTGTCATGGGACGCGGTCGAGGGTTTCGTCTTCCTGTCCTCGGCGCGCTGGACCGTCCCCTTGCAGGACCGGCTTGCCGAGGCACTCATGCGCCGGCCCCGGCCCGCGGTGATCGGCAATCCCGACCTTGTCGCCCCACGCGAAGGCGGTCTGACGGTCGAGCCCGGCTTCTGGGCGCATGATCTGCAGGACCGGACCGGGATCGTCCCGCGTTTCTTCGGCAAGCCCTATCCAGAGGCCTTCGAGATCGCCTTGTCCGACATGGGGCCGGGCCGATACGCGATGATCGGCGACACGCTGCACACCGACATCCTCGGCGGCCAGGCGGCGGGGCTGGCGACCATTCTGGTCACCGACCACGGGCTCTTCGCCGGGCAGGACACTGCGCCCTTCATCGCCGCCAGCGGCATCGTTCCCGACATCGCCCTGCCGTCGATCTGACTGGCGAGCCCTTTCCTCATGACACACCAAACGAAAGATACGGACATGGCCACGGATACCAAGGACAAACTGACCGCCGCCAAGACGCGCATGGGCGCCTTCGCCAAGGCCGCGCCCGGCTTGATGGAGGGGTTCGTAAAGGTCTCGAAGACCGCGACGGCCGCGGGCCGCTTTTCTTCGGCGCAGAAGGAGCTGATCGCCACAGCCATCGCCGTCGCGAAAGGCTGTGAGGACTGCATCCTCTATCACGTCGACGGCGCCCGTCGTCATGGCGCCGAAGAGGCCGACCTCATCGAGGCGCTCGAAGTCGCGGTCGAGATGGGCGGCGGGCCCGCGCTGATGTATGCCGGCAAGGCGCTGGAGACGTTTCGAGGCCTGTAAGGGCTGCAACGCGTCCAGAGCGCGTTTTTTCGGTTCGTGATGGACTGAATGGCCTTGGTCAGACGGCTTACGCCGCAGCGTCACTTAGCAATAGCAAGTTCCACCTGACCTAATGGGATGAACTGCCTTCCCGCCATGACCGCGGCTATGGTCGTGGAGATCGGCGGAGGAGGAAGGAGCATCCTGATGGAGATCGCAGTTTTGGGCATCGATCTGGGGAAGGCATCTTGCAGTGTTGCGGGTCTGGATGGTGACGGCGCAGTTGTTGTGCGCAAACGCATTCAGCGCCATCGCTTGTTGGCCTTTCTCTCACCTTGCATAGTAGCGATGGAGGCATGCGGCGGCGCTCGCCACATCGGCCATTTCTGCGTCGAGCAAGGACACGAGCCGCGCCTGATGTCGCCCCTGTATGTTCGGCCCTACGTGAAGGTCCACAAGACCGACGACCGAGACGCCGAAGCGATCGCGGAAGCAGCCACGCGTCCGACCATGTCCTTCGTGACATTGAAAGCGCCCGAGCAACTCGATCTTCAGGCGATCCATCGGGCGCGGGAACGTCTTGTCCAGAACCGGACCCGCCTGGTGAACCAGGCCTGCGGCTTTCTGATGGAGCGAGGCATTCGTATCGGCACTGGCCGGCATGTCTTTCAGCGCGAACTGGCGAGGCTGCTGGAAGATGACGACGCCTCTCTGATGCCAGGCAAGATCCGCATCCCGTCCGACATGGCGGTCGAATTGGCCGAGATCAACGAACGCGTGACCGGCCTCGATGCAGAGATCCGTGCTCATGCGCGCCGCGACGCCTACATGCAACGCCTCATGGAGATCCCGGGCGTAGGCCCCACCATCGCCACTGCGCTCGTCGCGGCAATCGGCGACGGCGGCAGTTTCAAACGTGCGAGGGACCTGTCCGCTTGGCTGAGACTGGTGCCGAGGCAGATCACGACCGGCGGCAGGGCGCGCCTCATTGGCATTTCCAAGCACGGCAACAGCTATCTTCGAAAGCTGTTCATCCATGGTGCCCGGACTATCCTGCACCGATCGACGCCGTTGGCGCGATGGGTCGATGCGCTGAGATCGAGAGCGCACGCCAACGTTGCCGGCGTCGCCATGGCAAACAAACTGGCACGGATCGCATGGGCCGTGCTGACCAAGGGCGAACGGTACCGACCGAGCGCTCTACTGGCAGAGTGATCTGAACGGAAACGGAGAAGGGATCTGCGGGCGAGAAGGAGATGGACAAACGACCTGATCGGCGGTGAGCAAGTCTGACGGGGGCATGGCCTGGGAGAGCCGATGACCTAATCAGACGCACGCCGCGCGACTTCCCATCTTGGTCAGGGGCGAATGCATGCCCCGCAAAAAGACCGAATACATAGAAGCAGGGTCACCGGTGCATCGAAAAATCGCTTGCAGGGGAAGGCAGTTCATACATGCCTCCCGCGAAATCCCTCACCGTGGTGTCGGGTCTGCGCCAACTTTGAAGGAGCAGACGAATGCGAAAGAGCCGTTTCCTCGTCAGCCGACACGTCACTGTTGCGACGCGCAGCAATCTCTCGACGGCCGTCCCTGTTTCAATTTTGTCGATCGGCACCAGTGGTCTCCTTTCGTGTGCTTTGGATTGATGAAGAACACTTGTATGCACGGCTTGCCCGGCGGAAAATTCCTTGTGTCGTCGCGATCCAGCCCAGTCTCGTCGCTGTTTTCTGGCGCCGCTTCTTTTGTATTCCACTCTTGTTCTGACGTTCCAAGGCATTCTTTTGGGATATTCTTGAGCCGGGCCAGAGGGTTGGGTCGCTGTCGCCGATCTAAACCTGGATTTTGCCTCCCGTTGCACGGTGATGGCGTCGAAAAGTCCGGAATCTCGACCGAGTTGCACGGAATTTGCTGCCGCACACACGGCGGGCTTCAGCGTCTGTGCGGTGCGGGTTGGTCATTTGTACGGTGCTGACGGCTGTTTGCACGGTGTGAAGCGGTTTTTGCACGGGGGCAAGCAGGCCCATCTCCTGCGCGTCACCAGGCAGGAGATAGACATGGCGGCGCGCTCGCCGCGCCGGTTAGTCGGGCCTGGAAGGGCTACTGGCATCGACGTGCAGCGTGACAGCGTCTCCTGCCGCTCAGACGCACATGCCTTGCCGCTTCTCCAACATGCGCACGAGCTTGCGGCGCTTGGCGTGACGCAGCGCCTGGACGACCTTGAACACCACAGAGTTCCGCGGCACCGTGTCCGTGATCTCGAGGTCGCGCTCGATCATTACCCGTTCGGCCAACTCCCGCGTCTTCATCTCGGCCCCATCCCCGAGGTGCCGCACACAGATCTCGGCGATCTCGTCCTTCTTGAAGAAACCATGGCTCACAATATAGCGCGCCTGATGACGCTCTGGCGCCGCGAACAGCTCGATGGTCGCGTTCACGTGGGCGAGGTCGTGCTTGGCGTGCGCGATCTGGGCCTCGTACGCCTTGATCTGCCCGAGGATCTCGGCGCGCTTGTGCTTCAGTGTCTGGACGATCAGGGGCTCGCTCATACCCTCAATTGCACCCCAAGCCGCAATCCTGGTCCATCCGGCAACTTGGTGCATCTGCTACCTAAGACCGAATGCCTAAACGAACACCTGTTCCCGTCTCTGTGCCATGCCTGCCTCACGATTGTGGCATGGCGCACTGACTACAATCACCAACGGCCTCACTCCAGCCTCGCTGGTCTGACGCCATTCGAATAGGCTATCCGGTCAGAATAAGACGAAAACCTGGACAGAGCTAACCAAAATTAGCGGACTCAAAGGGGAGCAGGTCAAACCTTTTGGCGCAGTGCGGCGCCTCACAATACGAAGTCATGTCCGTCATGTCGCACACCGAGGCCAAGACCTCAGAGATCTACACCCGCAATGTCGAGCGGGCCCTCCTTGCGCGAACCGGTATGACTCGATTCTGAGGCCTCAATGTGGACCACGAGGATTTTGGCGCGGTCCACAATTGACAAAAGTCCAATGAAAGCAATGATAAAATTGGATTTTGGTAGGCCCGGAGGGACTCGAACCCCCAACCAAGGCGTTATGAGCGCCCTGCTCTAACCAATTGAGCTACAGGCCCACCATGGATGTTTGACTAGCATCAGGCGCGGGCAGGTCAAGACGCGATCAAGGTGTAGACTCGCAGGACAAGTGCCGCCATGAGCGGCAGCCCGTAAATCAGGCCGCGCAGAAAGCCAGACGGCTGGCCGCGCTTGATCAGGTCTGCGATCTCGATCCGTTGCGCCTTGGTCGGGGTATCCGCCAGATCGTGCATGAGCGCGACGGCGCGTCGGGTGAAATCGGATTTCTGCGCCTTCCAGACGGTGATGGCCCAGACCACATGGACAAGTGTGAGCAGAAGCGTTGTGAAGGCCATCAGGACAAGTGCCAGGCCGTTCCACGGATTGTCCCGCGCGGCGGTCCAATAGGCACGCCGGTCAAAGGGCAGGGAGGTCGGATGGATCATGACCAAGAGTTCCAGCAGCCCGATCAGGGCGGCCAGAAGCGTGTAGAGGAAAGCCAGCATCAGGCACAGGTTGAAGGCGCGCCACCCAAGGGGCGGGCCATAGACGCGCCCGACCCAGCCCAGCAGCCCGTCCAGTGTCAGGTAGTAGCCGTCCGCCTCGCGGCATTCGTGCGGGTCGATCAGGGCCGCACGATGGTCGGGCGAGGCGATGACCGCCTCGAGCCGCAGCCACCAGCCCTGCCAGAGCGCGACCGCGATACCCGAGAACAGGCCGAGAGCAATCATCAGCCCCCAATCGAACCACTGAAACCATGTTCCTGGCACGACGTCCCCTTCAGCCCGTCACGGTTGAGGTTTTCGCGCCCGGTGCCGCGCATCAACCCTCGCCGTTGCAGCGCGGCTGCGGATAGGCTAAGCGGCCCGCAACATGCGGAGGGCGCAATGACCAACGGCAAGACAGGGATGACCTACGCGCAGGCGGGCGTGGATATCGATGCGGGCAATGCGCTGGTCGAGCGGATCAAGCCGGCGGCGAAACGCACCGACCGCCCGGGCACGGTATCGGGCCTCGGTGGCTTCGGCGCGCTGTTCGACCTTAAGGCGGCGGGCTACAACGACCCGGTGCTGGTCGCGGCGACGGATGGCGTGGGGACCAAGCTGCGCATTGCCATCGACACCGGCCTGGTCGACGGCGTCGGCATCGACCTGGTCGCCATGTGTGTCAACGACCTGGTCTGCCAGGGGGCGGAGCCGTTGTTCTTCCTCGACTACTTCGCCACCGGCAAGCTGGAGACAGAAGTTGCCGCGCGGGTGATCGAGGGCATCGCCGAGGGCTGCCTGCGCTCGGGCGCCGCGCTGATCGGCGGCGAAACGGCGGAAATGCCGGGCATGTATCCGGCGGGCGATTTCGACCTGGCCGGGTTCGCTGTCGGCGCGATGGAACGCGGCGGCGCGCTGCCCGCGGATGTCGCGGTGGGCGACGTGCTGCTGGGGCTGGCCTCGGACGGGGTGCATTCCAACGGCTACAGCCTGGTGCGCAAGTTGGTGGAACTGTCTGGTATCGACTGGGATGCGGCCTGTCCCTGGGGCGCGGGCACGCTGGGCGAACAGTTGCTGACGCCGACGCGGCTGTATGTGCGGCCGGCGCTGGCGGCGGTGAAGGCGGGCGGCGTGCATGGCCTGGCCCACATCACCGGCGGCGGCCTGACAGAGAACCTGCCGCGAGTGCTGCCCGAGGGCATGGGCGCGACGATCGACCTTTCGGCTTGGGCGCTGCCCGACATCTTCCGCTGGATGCGCGGCGTGGGCGACATCGCCGAGGCAGAGATGCTCAAGACCTTCAACTGCGGCATCGGCATGGTTGCCGTCGTCGCCGCCGACCGGGCGGATGCGCTAACGGACCTGCTGACGCAGGCGGGTGAGACGGTGCTGCGCCTGGGCCATGTCACCGACACGCCCGGCATGCACTACGAGGGCCGGCTGGTTTGAGGCGCGTCGCGATCCTGATCTCGGGCGGCGGGTCGAACATGGTGGCCCTTGCCCGAGACATGACAGGCGACCACCCGGCGCGGCCCTGCGTGGTGCTGGCCAATTCCGACGATGCGGGCGGCCTAGCCAGGGCGCGCGCCCTGGGCGTCCCGACCGAGGTTGTGGATCACCGCCCGTTCAAGGGTGATCGCGTGGGCTTCGAGGATGCGCTACAGGCGGCGCTGGCGCCGCATGAGCCCGACCTGATCTGCCTTGCCGGGTTCATGCGCGTCCTGACCGCTCATTTCGTGACGCCGTGGGCGGGCCGAATGCTCAACATCCACCCGTCGCTCTTGCCGAAATACCGCGGGCTGCACACTCATGCCCGCGCGCTCGCAGCAGGCGACACCGAGGCCGGCTGCACGGTGCACGAGGTCACGCCAGCTCTGGACGATGGCCCGATCCTGGGCCAGGCGCGGGTGCCGATCCTGCCGGGCGACACGCCCGAGACGCTCGCCGCCCGCGTTCTTGAGCAGGAGCACATCCTGTATCCGGCTGTGCTGCGCCGCTTCGCCGCCGGGGACCGAACTGCCGTTCTGCTGCCGTGAGCGTGCTTTTCCCTATGCGCATGGCATGGTATACACTGGCACACGGGGTGCCGCGACAATAACGAAAGAAGAAGATCCGACCCTATGCAGACCATCACCACGACCGACGCCCTCGCCGCCTTTTGCGCGCGTGCCAAGGGTCAGCCCTATGTCTCCGTGGATACCGAATTCCTGCGGGAACGGACCTACTATTCGAAACTCTGCCTGGTGCAGTTGGCCTTGCCCGGCAAGGACGATGCCGACGCGGTCCTGATCGATCCACTGGAAGACGGCCTGTCACTCGAGCCGCTGCTGGAGGTGTTCCGCGACCCGAACATCGTCAAGGTGTTCCACGCGGCGCGGCAGGACCTGGAAATCTTCTTCATCGACAATCGCGTGATCCCGGCGCCGCTCTTCGACACCCAGGTGGCCGCGATGGTCTGCGGCTTCGGCGAGCAGGTGGGCTACGAGACGCTGGTCAAGCGCATCGCCAAGGCGCAGGTCGACAAGTCCAGCCGCTTTACCGACTGGTCGCGCCGCCCGCTGACCGACGCGCAAAAGAAATACGCGCTGGCCGACGTGACCCATCTGCGCCAGATCTACGAGTTTCTGAACCGCAAGCTGCACGAGTCCGGCCGCGACCGCTGGGTGGCCGAGGAACTGGGCGTGCTGATGGACCCGGAAACCTACATCACCCGCCCGCATGAGGCGTGGATGCGGGTCAAGACGCGGTCCTCCAGCCCGCGCTTCCTGGCCATCGTGCGGGAACTGGCGGCGTTCCGCGAGGATTTCGCCCAGTCGCGCAACATCCCGCGCAGCCGGGTGTTCAAGGACGATGCGCTGGTCGAGCTGGCCTCGACCAAGCCTGTGACGCACCAGGACCTTGGCCGCTCGCGCCTGTTGCTGCGCGAGGCGCGCAAGGGCGAGATCGCCGACGGGATTCTCGCCGCTGTGGATCGCGGCGTGAACTGCCCCAAGGAAGACCTGCCCCGCGTCGAGGAGGAAGCCGACAAGGCTCAGGTCAACCCGGCGCTGGCCGACCTGCTGCGGGTCTTGCTCAAGGCCAAGACCGAGGATTTCGGCGTCGCGTCCAAGCTGATCGCGCAGGCCGCCGATCTGGACCGCATCGCCAGCGGCGCGCGTGACGTGGCGGCGCTGTCGGGCTGGCGGCGCGAGGTCTTCGGCGAGGATGCGCTGCGGCTGTGTGACGGGCGGATCGCGCTGGCGGCAAAAGGCAAGACCGTCAAGGTCATCGAGATCTGAACGACCCGGGCGGGACGAAATCCCGCCCTACGCCGTGCGCCTCGCCCCCCCCCCCGGCCTCAGAGATCCAGGTCGACCCAGACCGGCACGTGATCCGACGGCTTGTCGCGGCCGCGCACGGCGCGGTCGATCTGGCAATCGGTCATCAGGTCCGCGGCCTGCGGCGTCAGCAGCAGGTGGTCGATGCGTATGCCATTGTCTCTTTCCCATGCGCCCGCCTGGTAATCCCAGAACGAGTAATGTCCCGGCGCCTGCACGCGGGCGCGGAACGCCTCGGTGAAGCCGAGGTTCACGATCCGCCGGAACGCCGCGCGCGTCTCGGGGCGGAACAGCGCGTCCTCGGTCCAGGCCTCGGGGCGGGCGGCATCCTCGGGCTGCGGGATCACGTTGTAGTCGCCTGCCATCATCGCCGGCATCTCGGACGCCAACAGATCGCGCGCGCGCGCCTCGAGCCGTTCCATCCAGGCCAGCTTGTAGTCGTATTTCGGACCCGGCGCCGGGTTGCCGTTGGGCAGATACAGACCGCAGAGCCGGCAGGCATGCTTCTCGCCAATCACCGTCGCCTCGATCCAGCGGGCCTGTTCGTCGCTGTCGTCGCCCGGCAGGCCGCGCGTCACGTCCTCGAGCGGATGTTTCGACAGGATTGCAACGCCGTTGAACCCCTTCTGCCCGTGCGTTTCGACATTGTAGCCGCGGTCTTCGAAAGGCTCGCGGGGAAAGGCCTCGTCGACCGACTTGATCTCCTGGCACAGGACGACATCGGGCTGCGCCTCGTCCAGCCAGTCGGTGAGGGCGGTCAGCCGCGCCTTGATGCCGTTGATGTTGAAGGTTGCGATCTTCATTTGGCGCGCCTCCGGACGTTTGATCCAGCTATCGCCCATGCCGCGCCGGGACGCAAGCAGACCCGATTCGTGTTGCATGAAGGGCGTTCGATGGCCGTTGCCTGGGGCGAAAAACAGTTATCCACAGAAAACTTGTGCCTGTGGAGATCTTTTGTTTCCGTTTTGGCAACAAATTTTGGTGATCAATCTTCATGTGGATAATTCAAAAGTTAATAAACTTTAACTAGAAAACACTTCCCAGATTTCATGCAGGGCGCGCATCGTTTGGTCATCAAACCACTCATCCACAAAGGAGAAACACGATGACCGCTCTCAAGAAGCACCTGAAGTCTGAAGAAATCCTTTCGACCCGTGGCACCACCGCGGCCCTGACCGGCGACGCCGTCGAGGCGTTCACCTCGTGGTCGGGACCCGCAGCGGGTGACCTGGCATCGGGCTGCTCGGTCGAGGCCTTCACCTCCTGGTCCGGCCCGGCACGCGGCGAGCGCGGCACTGGCGACAATGTCGAGGCCTTCACCTCGTGGTCCGGCCCGTCGACCACCGCCCGCGATGCAGGCGACGCGGTCGAGGCGTTCACCAGCTGGTCCGGCCCGGCGCGCGGCGAGCGTAGCACCGGCGACAATGTCGAGGCCTTCACCTCGTGGTCCGGCCCGTCGACCACCGCCCGCGACGCAGGCGACGCGGTCGAGGCGTTCACCTCCTGGTCCGGCCCGGCGCGCGGCGAGCGTGGCACCGGCGACAATGTCGAGGCCTTCACCTCGTGGTCCGGCCCGGTCAAGGCCTGATCCCCACCCCGTGCGGGGGCGGCCCAGGCCGCCCCGACGCCACACCAATCGACAGGAGCAGATCATGGGCACCGTTATCCAGCTTTCCCTTCCGTCCCGAATCGCACCAATGGCAGAGCGTGTCTCGGCGCTGATCGGGCTTTTCGCCACGCAGCGGCGGGTCGAGGACGACGTGTTCTGGCTGAAGGAAAACGCCGAGCTTCTGAACATCCTGGAATGCACGGGCATCTCCGTCGATCCGGCGTCCCTTGCCGTGCATGAGGGTTTTTACACCCGGGCAGAGGAACGCCTGCGTTTCTTTCCTCAGTACTACCGCTTTATCCTGTCTTTGACGCTGGATATCGAAGCACTGGGCATGAAGGGTGATGCGGGCGAACGGATGGCGCATTTCGCCGCCGACCAGGGCCTGGCCGATGCCGAACTGTCGGACCTGCAACGCGCCGAGGCGCGGCGGCTGATGATGCGGCGCGGCATCGATCCGCTGAACGATCCGGGGCTGGACGACCGGCTGCGCGCCTTCGCTGCCCGCGACCGCACCTTTGCCCTGCCGAACAAGAAAGCGGCCTACGAGCTGACCCATATCGCTTATTACCTGTCGGAATACGGTCGCCGCGACCCGCGCCTGCCGCAATCGGCGGTCCGCAGCCTGCATTTCGCCGGGCTGACCGCCTTCCTCGAACAGAATGCCGACCTGCTGGCCGAGATCTGCATCGCGCTGATCCATGCCGGAGAGACGCCGCCCGAGATCTGGACCGACTGGCTTGGCGCGCAGACCCGCGGCTTTGCCACCGAAAGCGGCCCCGGCGTGCCCTTGCAGGACGATTACCACGAGTTCTTCGTGTGCAACTGGCACGCGGCGACGGTCGGCGCGCCGGTGTTCCGGATACCGGTCGCGATGGAACGGACGCGGTTCGACCGCGCCGCGCGCCCCGCGCCGCTGCGCGAGATCAGCCTTGCGCTGATGGAACTCGAGGGCGCGCGTTGCGGCGAGTGGCCCGTGATGCGACGGCGCATGGCGCCACACCTGTCTCCCGAAACCGTCGATCTGATCGAGATCGCAGCCGCCTCGAGCGTGCATTTCGACGCCTTCTTCGAAGGGTTTGCCCGGGCGGGTGCAGCATGAAGGGCGCGACCCTCGGGGCCGTGCTGGTGGTGCTTTACACCGGCATGATGGCCGCCGCCGACGGCATCACCAAGCTGATCGCCGGCGGCTATTCCGCGCCGCAGCTGTTTGCGCTCTCGGCGCTGATGGTCTGCGCCTTCTCCGCCGCCGCCGCCCGGCAGACCGGTGAGGGGCTGCGGGTGCAGGCGCGGGGCGTGATGGCGTTGCGCACGGGGCTGACGGTGATCGCGTCGCTGGCCTTCTTCATGGCATTCCGGCTGCTGCCCTTCGCCGACGTGTTCCTGTTCATCGGGCTGATCCCGCTGTTTGCCGCGGCCCTGTCCGGCCCGGTGCTGGGCGAGACGCCGCGCCCGATGGCCTGGATGGCGCTGAGCCTTGGGGCAGGGGGAATCCTGTTCCTGATGCCCGGCGGTCTCAGCGCGGCGCAGGCAGGCCATGCCTGGGCGCTGTTGGCGGCGCTGACCGGCTGCGGCTCGATGCTGGCCGCGCGGGTGATCGCGCGGCAGGAGCGCAAGCCGCTGGCGCAGGTCTTCTGGCCCAATCTTGGCCTGATGCTGACCATGGGCGTGGCGCTGCCCTTTGTCTGGCAGCCGATGACCGCGACGGATTTCGGCTGGGTCATGGCCTACGCGGTGGCGCTGTTCGGCGCACGTTACGTGGTGGCCGAGGCGCTGCGCCTGCTGCCCGCCTATGTCGCGACGCCGCTGATGAACCTGCAATTCGTCTGGATGGTCGCCATCGGCATGGCCGCCTTCGGCGAGGTGCCGGGCACGGGCACGGTGCTGGGCGTGATGCTGGTCATCGCCTCGGGCCTGTGGCTGGTGGCCGAGGAAAGCGTGGTGCGCGGCCGCACCGCCCGGGCCTGAGTCTCGTGTTCAACGACAAGGGCGCCCCTCGGGGCGCCCTTTGGCTTGTCCGGTAAACCCGTCAGATCGAGAAGGACGTGCCGCAACCGCAGGAACTTGAGGCGTTCGGGTTGTCGATGACGAAGCGCGCGCCGATCAGCTCGTCGGAAAAGTCGATCACCGCGCCGGCGAGGAAAGGCAGCGAAACCGGGTCGACGACGACCCGCTGGCCTTGTCCCTCGATCACAAGGTCCTCGGTTGCGGGATCGTCCAGCTTGATCTCGTATTGAAAGCCCGAGCAGCCACCGCCTTCGACGGCCACGCGCAGCGCCTTGCCCTCGTTGCCCGCGCCGATCTCGGCCAGGCGGTCAAAGGCGCGTTCGGTGACTTTGGGTGGCAGGTTCATGGCGATCCTCGGCGGTTTATCTTCGCGTCAATGAAGAATATATGAGGCATCGGGACGGACGACAAGGAGCGGCGCGCAATGCCGGCGGCCTATGCATGCGATCCCGCGCAGGCGCGCGGGCGGCTTCATCCTGAAGAGGAAAGCGCCTTTCGCTCGTGCTTCCAGCGCGACCGCGACCGCATCATCCATTGCAGCGCCTTCCGGCGGCTGAAGCACAAGACGCAGGTCTTCGTCGAACACGAGGGCGATTTCTATCGCACCCGGCTGACGCATTCGATCGAGGTGGCGCAGGTCGCGCGCACGATCTCGAACGCGCTGGGTCTGGATACCGACCTGACAGAGGCGGTGGCGCTGGCGCATGACCTGGGTCACACGCCCTTCGGCCATACCGGCGAGGATGCGCTGAACGCGCTGATGCATCCCTATGGCGGGTTCGACCACAACGCGCAGACCATCCGCATCGTGACAAGGCTGGAGCGCCATTACGCCGAGTTCGACGGGCTGAACCTGACCTGGGACACGCTCGAAGGCATCGCCAAGCATAACGGCCCGGTCGTCGGCCCGGATGGCCTGCCGATCTCCCTCGGCCCACTGCCCTATGCCTTGGCGGAATACAACGCCTTGCACGACCTGGAACTGCACAGTCACGCCAGCGCCGAGGCACAGGTCGCGGCGCTTTCCGACGATATCGCCTACAACAACCACGACCTGCATGACGGGTTGCGCGCCGGGCTATTCGAGGAAGAGCAGATCGCCCACCTGCCGCTGGTCGGTCCGGCCTACGCCGAGGTCGATGCGCGCTATCCGTGTCTCGATCCCTATCGCCGCCAGCACGAGGCGCTGCGGCGGGTCTTCGGCGCCATGGTCGGCGACGTGCTGGAGACATCGCGGGCCCGTCTTCAGGCGGCGGGTTGTGCCGACGCGCAGGCGATCCGTGACCTGGGCCACCCGGTGATCGCCTTTTCCTCGGGCATGACCGCGGCGATCCGCGACATCCGCGCCTTTCTCTTTGCCAACATGTATCGCGCGCCCCGCGTCATGGAGCAGCGCGCCCGCGTGACCCGCGCGCTCGAAGCGCTGTTCCCGCTATACATGAACGACCCCGCGCTGCTGCCGCGGCGCTGGCAGTCCGAGATCGAGGCCGCGACGACCGAAACCGCGCTGGCGCGGCTGGTCGCAGATTACATTGCCGGCATGACCGACCGGTTCGCACTCCAGGAACACGCGCGCCTGACCGGCGAGGACGTGATGCGGGACGGAAGCTGACGATGCGCGCTAGGCGCGTCGGCGCGGTTATGGCAGAACACCGGCCATGATCCAGCCCGCCACCAGGAAACGCGATATACCGCCCGAACCCGTCGCCGTGATCGGCGGTGCCGAGCACCCGGTGGGTCGTTGCCTGCTGGAGCGGCTGGTGGCGCGCGGCCTGCGCGGCGTGGCAATCGGCGCCGACGAGGAATGCCTAATGAATATCGCCCGCGCCGTCGGCCCGATGGTCGATACCCTCGGGCTGCGCCCGGGTCGCGGAGCGCTTTTCACCCATCTGCGCGAAGCCTGGGGCGCCATGCCGGTCACGGTCTATGTCGACCTGATGGCGCTGGCCGAGACTCCCGAGGCGCAGGGCAGCGAACGCATCGCGCGGGCCGCCGCGCTGGCCGCGGCGCTGGGGCAGGGCATCCGCGCCGGTAGCGCGCGCGGCGTGATCGCCGTGCCGCGGATCGAGGGCAGCGATGCCGCGCCGCGCAGCTTCGAGGGGCTGGTGCGGCAACTGGACAGCGACCTTCGGCCGGGCCGGATGCTGGGCCTGTCCTTTCCGCCGCACCCGGACTGGACCGGGGCCGAGATCGACTCGGCCGCCGACGCGATCCTGTCGCTGTCGGAAAACGCCTCGCGCGGGCTGAAGGGCGGTGTCATCCTGTCATGGAACCCGCAAGAGGCGGGAGCGTTGGGGCAGGACCGTTTGACGGACGAGGGGTAACAAGAATGGCAGTAACCGAGGCTGCGTCCAGCGGGCTGGACGCGACACTGGCCTTTGCGCTGGTGGGTGCATTGGGCGTCGGCAGCCAGTGGCTGGCCTGGCGGTTGCGCCTGCCGGCGATCGTGCTGATGCTGTTGGCAGGTCTGATCATCGGGCCGGGGCTGGGCCTGCTCAATCCGCGGGAGCAGTTCGGCGACATGCTGGCGCCGATGGTCGCCATCGCCGTCGCGATCATCCTGTTCGAGGGCGGCCTCACGCTGAACTTTCGGTCGCTGTCCGACGCTGCCAAGGGCGTGCGGCGGCTGGTGATCGTCGGCGGGCCGCTGGGCTGGGCGGCCTCGACCGCCGCGCTCTATTATGTTGCGGGCCTCAGCATCGAGGCGGCGGCGGTCTTTGGTGGCATCATGATCGTCACCGGTCCGACCGTGATCGCGCCGCTCCTGAGGCAGGCGCGGCTGTCGAAACGTCCCGCCGCCCTGCTGCAATGGGAGGCGATCGTCAACGATCCGGTCGGCGCGCTGGCTGCCGTGCTGGCCTTCGAGGTGGTCATCGTGATGCAGACCGCCACCGGCCCGGCCGAGGCGGCGGGTGCGCTGCTGACCGGAATCGCGGTGGCGAGCGTGCTGGGCGGCGCAGCGGGCTGGGGCCTGTCCAAGGCGTTCCGCATGGCCTGGGTGCCGGAGTACATGAAGGTGCCGGTGCTGTTCGTGGTCATGCTGGGTGTCTTTGCGATGTCCGACTCCGTGCTGCACGAATCCGGGCTGCTGGCCGTGACGATCATGGGGCTGTGGATCGCCAATGCCGACCTGCCAAGCTACGCTGAGATGCGGCGCTTCAAGGAACACGCGACGATCCTGCTGGTTTCGGGCGTGTTCATCCTGCTGGCGGCGGGGATGAGCCTGGACGTGCTGTCGACGCTGGATTGGCGGGCTGCGGCCTTTGTCCTGGCCGTGATCCTGGTGGCGCGGCCGCTGCCGGTTCTGGCCGCGCTGGCCTTTTCCAATATCCCGTGGCGCGAACGCCTGCTGGTGGCCTTCACCGGGCCGCGCGGCGTGGTGCTGGTGGCGGTGGCGGGCCTGTTCGGCGAGCGGCTGGTCAGCCTGGGCATCGCCGATGCCGACCGCATCGCACCGCTGGCTTTTGCGCTGGTCTCGGCCACGGTGGTGCTGCATGGATTCACCCTTGCGCCGATGGCACGGCTGCTGGGCCTGTCGGCCTCCGAGGCGCCCGGCGTGCTGATCCTGGGCGGCAGCCGCTGGTCGGTGGCGCTGGGCCAGGCGCTGACCAAGCTGGAACTGCCGGTGATGGTGGCCGATGCGAACCACGCCCATCTGCGCGCCGCGCGCGAGGCGGGTTTGCCGGTCTTCTGGGGCGACATCCTGTCCGAGGCGGCCGAACACCGGCTGGAACTAGCGGCCTATGAAAAGCTGATCTGCGCCACCGACAACGATGCCTACAACACGCTGGCCGCTACCGATCTCGCGCCGGAATTCGGCCGCGAGAACATCTTTCAGCTCAAGCGAGTCAAGCAGTCCAGCACCCGCCACGCGCTGCCCGCCACGCTGGGCGGAAGGGCGATCGGCGCCGACGACACCTTCTTCGACGCCAACGCGCGCCTGTCCGAGGGCTGGGAATTCCGCGTCACGCGCGTGACCGAGGAATTCACCATGGACGACTGGATCGCCAAGCATCCCGAGGCCATCATCACCGCCGAAATGGGCCCGAACGGAACGCTGCGCCTGTTCGCGGAAGGAGAACGGCCCAAGGCGAACAAAGGCGCGCGCTTCATTGCCTTGATGCCAGCCCGGCAGGAGCGCCGGCAGGGGGGCGGACAGGCGGGCTGACTGGCGGGGGCGTGAGAAAACCGATCCTGTTTGACCCGCCCGATCCACATGATAGAGGGTGCCCGTCACGCAGGAGCCTATCCATGAACCTCTTTTCCGATATCCGCACCGCCGTGCTGGGCGCCATCGCCGCGATGCAGGCAGAGGGCGCGCTGCCCGAGGGGCTCAACACCGATCCCGTCACCGTCGAGCCGCCGCGCGACCCGCTGCATGGCGACATGGCCACGAACGCCGCGATGGTGCTGGCCAAGCCCGCCGGCCTGAAGCCGCGCGACATCGCCGAGACGCTGGCCGCGAAGCTGGCGGACGACCCGCGCATCGCCAGCGCCGAGGTTGCCGGGCCCGGCTTCCTGAACCTGCGGCTGGAAAACACCGTCTGGCAGGGCCTGCCTGCGGCGATCCTGCGGCTGGGCCGGGATTACGGGCGCTCTGACCTGGGCGCAGGGCTGAAGGTCAACGTGGAATATGTCTCGGCCAACCCGACAGGGCCGATGCATGTCGGTCATGCCCGCGGCGCCATCGTGGGCGACGCCATCGCCAGCCTGCTGGCCTATGCCGGTTATGACGTGACGCGCGAATACTATATCAACGATGGCGGCGCGCAGGTCGATGTCCTCGCCCGGTCGGTCTACAACCGCTATCTCGAGGCGCATGACCTGACGGTGGACTGGCCCGCGGAATCCTATCCCGGCGAATACTTGGAGCCGGTGGGCGAGGCGCTCAAGGCCAAGGTGGGCGACATCTGGCTGAACGCCCCCGAGGAGGTCTGGCTGGAGCCGGTGCGCGAATTCGCCACCGACGCGATGATGGACCTGATCCGCGAGGACCTGGCCGCACTTGGCGTGCACATGGACCACTTCTTTTCCGAGAAGTCGCTGTATGGCACGGGCAAGATCGAGGCGGCCATCGAGAGCCTGCGCGCCAAGGGCCTGATCTATCGCGGCGTGTTGCAGCCGCCCAAGGGCAAGACCCCCGAGGATTGGGAGCCGCGCGAACAAACCCTGTTCAAGTCCACCGAGCATGGCGACGATGTCGACCGCCCGATCATGAAATCGGACGGCAGCTGGACCTATTTCGCCCCCGACATCGCCTATCACTATGACAAGATCACCCGCGGTTTCGACCAGCTGATCGACATCTTCGGCGCCGATCATGGCGGCTACGTCAAGCGGATGAAGGCGGCGGTTTCGGCGCTGTCCGACGGCCGCGTGCCGCTGGACATCAAGCTGTTGCAGCTGGTCAAGCTTTACAAGAACGGCGAGCCCTTCAAGATGTCCAAGCGGGCCGGGACTTTTGTCACGCTGCGCGACGTGGTCGACATGGTGGGCGCCGATGCCGCGCGGTTCCAGATGCTGACGCGCAAGAACGACGCGCCGCTGGATTTCGATTTCGACAAGGTTGTGGAACAGTCCAAGGAAAACCCGATCTTCTACGTGCAATACGCCCATGCGCGGATCTGCTCGGTGCTGCGCAAGGCGGCCGAGCAGGGGATCGACGTGTCGGACGCCACGCTGGCGGCGGCGGACACGTCCGGCATGACCCACAAGGCGGAACTGGCGTTGGCGGGCAAGCTGGCGGAATGGCCACGCTTGGTCGAGATCGCCGCCCGCAACCACGAGCCGCACCGCGTCGCGACCTACCTGACGGAACTCGCCTCGGACCTGCACGGGCTTTGGAACATGGGTAATGACGACACCAGCCTGCGCTTCATCCAGGACGATCCGGCCACATCCCGGAGCAAGATCGCGCTGGCACGTGCGGTGGCTGTTGTGATTTCCGCAGGCCTTGGTATCCTTGGCGTCACACCGGTCGAGGAAATGCGCTGACAAAGGCGCCCCGCCGGTTCCGACAGGCACACCCCACCGGGGTTCATGAACCAGGGCAGACCACCCGTGCGGCACGTATCGCACGGGGGAGACGAGGCGGAGAATGGCGGATTACAGCTTTGACGGGGGCCAGCAGGCCCCGCGTGCGCGCAACGTGGCGACAATGGCCAACTGGGCCGGTGCAGCGGTGTCACTGACGCTGGTCTTGGGCATCGGCGTCTGGGGATACAAGCTGATCGCGCGAGACGTCAGCGGCGTTCCGGTGGTCATGGCGATGCAGGGGCCGATGCGGATCGCACCGGAAAAGCCCGGCGGCGAACAGGCCGACCACCAGGGGCTTTCGGTGAACGCGGTGGCGGGCACCGGCACCGCCGCGCCGCCGGCCGACCGCCTTGTTCTGGCGCCCAGCCCGGCGGGTCTTGCGGAAGAGGACGTGGCGCTGGGCCTGATCCAGCCTGTCCCGCCCATGTTGCAGGCCGTCTCGATGCGCGAAGGCGACGTGCCCGCCCTCGGTGACGATCCACAGGTCAGCTTTCCGCCGGACAGCCCGTTGGCGCATATGTCGGACGTGGACAAGGTCGTGGCGCAACTGATCCAGGGCGTTGAGCCGCTTGCCCCGCTCGACGCAGCCCAGGACGGCGCCGACAGTGCCGAGGCCGAGATCCTCGTGGATGACGGCCCGGGCCTGCGCCGCTCGCTTCGGCCCCGGATGCGACCCGGCGGATTGCAGGTCGCCTCGCTGGACCCGGTGCTGCCCGCCGCCGCCGAAACGCGCGAGGTCGACGCCGACACGCTGCCGCTGGGTACGCGGCTGGTGCAGATCGGCGCCTTTGACAGCGCCGAGGATGCGCGCGCGGCCTGGGGCAAGCTGGACCAGCGGTTCGGCGATTACCTGAAAGGCAAGGATCGGGTGATCCAGCAGGCAAGTTCCGGCGGGCGCACCTTCTACCGGCTGCGGGCGCACGGCTTTGACGATCTCAACGACGCGCGGCGCTTCTGCGCCGCCCTCGTCGCGGGCAATGTCGACTGTATCCCGGTGGTGACGCGGTGAGTCGGTTCGGCGCGGCGATCCTCGCGCCGTCCGGACCGCTTCTGACCGATGCCGAGAAACGGCTTTTCGCCGCGACGCGCCCCTTCGGCTTCATCCTGTTCGACCGCAACCTGCGTGCGCCTGACCAGATCCGCGCGCTCTGCGCCGAGTTGCGCGAGGCGGCGGGGCATGATGCGCCCATCTTCATTGACCAGGAGGGCGGCCGCGTGCAGCGCCTGTGCCCGCCGCTGGCGACCGAATGGCGCCCGCCGCTGGAGGACGTGGCACGCTTCGGACCGAATGCCGAGCAGGCGATGGCACTGCGCTACCGGATCATCGGCGCCGAGTTGCGGGCGCTGGGGCTGGACGGCAATTGCGTGCCGACGCTGGACATCGCGCGACCAGACACGCATCCCGTCCTGCGCAACCGCTGTTATGGCGAGGATCTGGAAACGGTCGTCGCGATGGGTCGCGCCGTGATCGCGGGTTGCGAGGCGGCGGGAGTCCTGCCGGTGATCAAGCACATGCCCGGCCACGGGCGTGGCACGCTGGACAGCCACCTGGACCTGCCGCGCGTCGCAGCCGACCGCGAGACGCTGAGGACACAGGATTTCGCGGCCTTCGCGGCCTTTGCCGACGCGCCTTTGGGCATGTCGGCGCATCTCGTCTTCGAGGCGATTGATGCGCGCCCGGCGACCACATCGCCGGTGATGATCGACCTCATCCGCTGCGAGATCGGCTTTGCCGGGCTGCTGATGACCGACGACATCTCGATGCAGGCGCTGTCTGGCACGGTGCCGGAACGCTGCCGCGCCGCGCTGGAGGCCGGCTGCGACCTGGTCCTGCATTGTAACGGCGACCTTTCCGAGATGCGGGCGCTTATGGACGAGGTCGGCATGATGATGGACGCCGCGCAAGACCGGGCCGAGGCGGCGCTGGCCCGCCGTGGCGACCCTGCGAATCTTGA
This sequence comes from Thetidibacter halocola, assembly GCF_018224955.1. GTDB lineage: Bacteria > Pseudomonadota > Alphaproteobacteria > Rhodobacterales > Rhodobacteraceae > Thetidibacter > Thetidibacter halocola. The sequence goes on along the minus strand of NZ_JAGTUU010000001.1, from coordinate 350,588 downwards.
CATTGCCGCCGCCCTTGCCGAGTTTGAGGCCCTTGAACCCAAGGGCGCGTGATGGCCGATCAACAGGACTGGACCGAAGCGGAAACCGCGATCTCCGTCGCCGACCGGCTGGCTGCCGAGGCGTTGGTCGTTGACGTGGACGGGTTCGAGGGGCCGCTTGACCTGCTGCTGATGATGGCGCGCACGCAGAAGGTGGACCTGCGCAAGATCTCGATCCTCGCACTGGCGCAGCAATACCTGCTCTTCGTCGAAAAGGCCAAGGCGCTGCGCATCGAACTGGCCGCCGACTACCTTGTCATGGCGGCCTGGCTCGCCTTTCTGAAGTCGCGCCTGCTGCTGCCGCCCGATCCTACCGAAGAGGGGCCGTCGGGAGAGGACCTTGCCGCGCACCTGGCCTTTCAACTGGAGCGCCTCCAGGCGATGCGCGACGCAGCCGCGCGGCTGATGGCGCACGACCGACTGGGGCAGGATTTCTTTTCCCGCGGCATCCCCGAGGGGGTCGAGCGCGTGCGCCGCATCCAATACAGCGCCACGCTGATCGACCTGATGCAGGCCTATGCCCGCATCCGCACGCGCGACGAATTCCGCCCTTTCGTGCTGGACCGAGACAGCGTCTTCACCATGGAACAGGCGCTGGAACGGATGCGCGGGCTGATCGGCTTTGCCGGGACCTGGACCGACATTTCCTCTTACCTGCCAGATGGTTGGGACGCCGATCCGGTCAAGTGGCGCTCGGCCACAGCGGCGACCTTCGCCGCCTCGCTGGAACTGGTCAAGGAAGGCAAGGCCGAGTTGCGTCAGTCCGAACTGTTCGCCCCGATCCAGCTGCGCCGCCGCGAGGGGCGTCCATGAGTGACGAGACCATGCAGGACGAAACCGGCGAGGCACCGCCGCGCGACAGCCTGTTCGAGGCGCCGCCGATCGCCGAACAGGAACGCATGGTCGAGGCGATCCTCTTTGCCTCGGCAGACCCCGTGTCGGTACGCGAGTTGTCCGAGCGCATGCCACATGGCTGCGACCCGGCCGAGGCGCTGGTCTACCTGCGCAAGCGCTACGAGGGGCGCGGGGTGCGTGTCGTGCGCGTCGGCGACGCCTGGGCGATCCGCACCGCGCCCGACCTTGGTTTCCTGATGCAGCGCGAAACGGTCGAGCAGCGCAAACTCTCGCGCGCGGCGATCGAGACGCTGGCGATCATCGCCTATCACCAGCCCGTCACCCGCGCCGAGATCGAGGAAATTCGCGGCGTCAGCGTCAGTCGCGGCACGGTGGATCAGTTGCTCGAGATGGAGTGGATCCGCTTTGGCCGCAGGCGTATGACACCGGGGCGGCCTGTGACCTTTGTCGTCACCCAGGAGTTCCTGGATCATTTCGGGCTGGAATCGGCGCGCGACCTGCCGGGCCTGGCCGACCTGCGCGCCGCCGGTCTGCTGGAAAGTCGCCCCTTGCCGGGCGGCGCCCCGCGTGCGGGTGACGACGACGCGGATGATGAGATCGACGAAGGCCAGAGCGAGCTGTTCGAGGACTGAGCCTCAGCCCGCGCGGAAATGCTTGCTGAGCTTCAAGCCCTGGCCCTGGTAATTCGATGCGATGCCAGCACCATATAGCTGCTGGGGCACCTCGGACATCCGCTCATAGACCAGCCGGCCCACGACCTGGCCATGCTCCAGCACGAAGGGCGCCTCGTGGCAGCGCACCTCGAGCACGCCGCGCGCGCCGGTGCCACCCGCTGCCGCATGGCCGAAACCGGGGTCGAAGAAGCCCGCGTAATGCACCCGGAACTCGCCCACCATGGCGAGGTAGGGCGCCATCTCGGCGGCGTAGCCGGGGGGGATATGCACCGCCTCGCGGCTGACAAGGATATAGAAGGCCCCGGGGTCGAGGATCAGTTGCTCGTCATGGGTTTCCAGCCGGTCCCAGAAATCGGCGGGCTCATACTGGCCGATCCGGTCGAGATCGATCACGCCGGTATGCGGCTTGGCCCGCCAGCCCACCAGCCCACCCGGACCGGGACGCAGGTCTACGGAGAATCCCAGGCCTTCGCCGATCACGGCGGGTCCGCCCGAGACCAGCGTCTCGCGCGCATGCAGCGCGCGCAGTTCCGCATCGTCCAGGATCGCGCGGCCCCGGCGAAAGCGGATCTGGTTCAGCCGCATTCCGGGCCGGACCAGTACCGAGAAACTGCGCGGGCAGATCTCGGCATAGAGTGGGCCGTCATAGCCTTCGGGGATGCGGTCGAACTCGACCCCGCCATCGGCGATGACCCGGGTCAACAGGTCTAGCCTGCCGGTCGAACTCTTGGCATTGGCGATGGCCTGGACGCCCTGCGGCAGGGCCAGCCGCTCCATCAGGGGCACGACATAGACGCAGCCCTTTTCCAGCACCGCGCCCTGCGACAGGTCGATGTGGTGCATTTCAAAAGCGGCGATCCGGTCGGCCACGCTGCGCCCTTCGCCCGCCAGGAACGAGGCGCGCACGCGATAGGCCACGTGGCCCAGCCGCAGGTCCAGGCTGGCGGGCTGAATCTGCCCCTCGACAAAGGGTGTTTCGGCGCGGATCGCGCCCGCGTCGCTTAGCGCCGCGATCTGCTGGCTTGCCAGAACCCCTGTCATCCGTCCTCTCCGCCCGTGGCCTCCGGACGGTCTTAGCAAGCGAGGCGGACGAGGGGGAGGGGGAAAGGCAGTGAAAGCGACCGCATGTGCATCAGTCCCGGCCAAGTAGGGCAGGGAGGCATCGCGGGGATCAAGTCGGTGATTTTGGTCGGGCTAGCAGGACTCGAACCTGCGACCTTCCGTCCCCCAGACGGACGCGCTACCAGGCTGCGCCATAGCCCGACTTGTCCCGCCGTCATACTGGTTTTCGCCGCAGGGGCAACCCCTTTTTCGTGGGCAAATCCCGCCTGCCGGTCAGTCTTGCGGCGCGGTCAACCGGTCGTGCAGCGCCTTCAGCCGTGGCAGTGCCGCGCGCAGCGCCTGGGCCTGCTCGGGCGTCAGCCGCTCGACGCGGTCGAGCAGCGACAGCGGGCCGGGCGCGTGCGGATGCGCCCCGGCCATGATGCGCTCGGCCCGCTGCTGGGCGGTCAGCGGCACATCTGGCAGCGGCTGCGGGGCAGGGACCTGCTTGGGTTCGTCGGCACGGGTGGTTTCGGGCTCCGGTTCGGATTCCGGCCCGGCCTCGATGGCGGCCTGCGGCAGCGGTTCAGGTTCCGAGTCCGGATCAGCGGTGATCGTGGTTTCCGGCTCCAGCTCGTCCATTCTGGCCTCTGACATATCTGCCATTGCGGGTGGCGTGTCGTCGGCTGCGGACGTTGCGCTGGGTTCCTCCGGCGGCGGCATGTCCTCGACCACGATGCCGGTTGCAAAGACCTCAGACCGCTCGTCGGCGGTTTCGGGCGCCGCATCGTTCATGTCGGCGGCAAGCTGCGGGTCCGTGACGGCATCAGCGTCGGTATCCGCTTCGGCGGGCGGTTCCGTCGGGTCGGTCGCGGGCTCTGTCGCCATGGCGCCGGGTGATTCGAACATGTCGCGCTGCGGGTTGGCCCAGCGCTCGTCGGGTTCGGGCGTGTCGGCGGCGGTGCTGTCCGTGGCCTCGTCGGGGACGGCCGCAACGTCAGGCGGCATCTCCGTCACCGCAGTGGCGGCTTCGGCGGCACTGTCGGCCTCGGCAGGCTCGGGGGTGACTGGTGCCGCGAGCTCGTCCGGCGGTGCCGACCACTCGTCGGCGGTCTCGGCGGCGTCCTCCGGCAATGGGGCACTGGCCGCTGCCGTCTCTTCCCCGGCCATCGTCATCGGTTCAGCGACCGGCTCTGAGTCCGGCGTCTCAACCGCCGGCGCCTCGGCATCATCGGCGTTCTCGGCCTGCGCAGCCGAGGCGCGCGCCGCCGAAGCCTCGGCGAAGCTGACCAGCGTCTGTTCGGGTTCGGGCGGCTCTACCTCGACATAGGGCGCGTCGCCCTCATGCAGGTCATCGTCAGTGTCCAGCGCCATTGTCGACAGGCCTGAGACATACTTGACCCCTTGTTCGCGCAGCACTTTCTGCGCGCCCTTGATGGTCAGCCCGTCCTCGTGCAGCAGCTTCTTGATGCCTGCCAGCAACGCCATGTCCGCAGGCCGGTAATAGCGCCGCCCACCGGCGCGCTTGATCGGCTTGACCTGGCTGAACTTGCTTTCCCAGAAGCGCAGCACATGCGCCGGGGTGTCCAGCCAGTCGGCCACCTCGGAAATCGTGCGGAACGCGTCGCGGGACTTGCTCATGGCGTCAGGCCTTGTTGCCGGCCGCGACGCGCTCTTTCATCAGGTGGGAGGGCCGGAAAGTCAGCACCCGGCGCGGCTGGATCGGAACCTCTTCGCCGGTCTTGGGATTGCGGCCCACGCGCGCGGCCTTTTCCCGGACGGAAAACGTCCCGAAGGACGAGATCTTGACCTGCTCGTTATCCACCAGCGCATCGGACATGTGCTGCAACACCGCCTCGACCAGTTCGGCGCTTTCGTTGCGCGACAGACCGACCTCGCGGAATACCGCTTCGCTCAGGTCCATGCGTGTCAGTGTCTTTTCGCCCATTTCCATCCCTCCCGACGTTGTGCGAACGATAGGCGAGAAGAAATTCGCAAGTCAATAACGTGGCTTGGGGGAAGAAGCTGAAAAGCCGGGCGAGGGGCTACCAGCGCAACACGACGGCGCCCCAGGCGAGGCCCCCGCCGATCGCCTCTGTCACCAGCAGGTCGCCGGTCTTGATCTGGCCGCGCGCCTTGCCCACGGACAGCGCCAGCGGGATCGACGCGGCCGAGGTGTTGCCGTGGTCCTGGACGGTGACGATCACGTTGTCCATCGGCAGGTTCATCTTTTTCGCGGTGCCCGCGATGATCCTGATATTGGCCTGGTGGGGCACGATCCAGTCGACGTCACCGCTGTCCAGACCCGCCTTGTCCAGCGCGGTCTGCGCGGTCTGGGCCAGTTTTTCGACCGCGTGGCGAAAGACTTCCTTGCCTTCCATCCGCAGGTGCCCGGTCGTGCCGGTTGAGACGCCGCCATCGACATACAGGATGTCGCGGTGCCGCCCGTCGCTGTTCAGGTCGGTCGACAGGATGCCGCGATCGGCGGTGGTGCCCTCGCCGTCGCGGGCTTCGATCACCAGCGCTCCGGCGCCATCGCCGAACAGCACGCAGGTTCCTCGGTCGGTCCAGTCCATCAGGCGCGAGAATGTCTCGGCGCCGATGACCAGCACGCGTTTCGCCTGGCCCGACAGGATCAGCGCGTTGGCATTGGCCAGTGCAAAGATGAAGCCCGCGCAGACCGCCTGCACGTCGAAGGCGAAACCACGCGTCATACCAAGCGCGGCCTGCACCATGGTCGCGGCGGAGGGAAAGGTCAGGTCGGCGGTCGAGGTGGCCAGGATGATCGCATCGATATCGTCGGGTTCCAGCCTGGCATCGCTCAGCGCGGCGCGGGCGGCCCGGGTGGCGAGGTCCGAGGTGGTCTGACCCTCTGCGGCGAAATGGCGGCGCTCGATACCCGAGCGCGCACGAATCCACTCGTCCGTCGTGTCGAGCGAGGCCTCGAACTCGGCATTCTCAACGACTCGTTCGGGCAGGTAATGCCCTGCGCCGATGACGACGGCCCTTGTGGTCATGGATTCTCTTCTTTCTTGCGCTCGACCCCGGTCGCATCCTGCGCCTGCTGCGCGGCAGAGGCAACCCGTGCCGCCAGCCGGTCGCCAAAGCCAGACTTCGCCAGCTCGAAGGCCAGCTTGACCGCCGCCGAGACACCGGTCGCATCGGCCGAGCCGTGCGACTTGACCACCGTGCCGTTGAGGCCCAGGAACACGCCGCCGTTGACGCGGCGCGGATCGATGCGCTTCTTCAGGCGGCGCAGCGAGGTATAGGCCAGCAGCGAGGCGAGGCGCGACAGCGGGCTGAACGCGAAGGCCTGCCGCAGCAGGTCGCCGATCAGCGAGGCGGTGCCCTCGCCGGTCTTGAGCGCCACGTTGCCGGTAAAGCCGTCGGTCACGATCACGTCGCACCGCGCGCCCGGAATGTCGCCGCCCTCGACGAAGCCGACGAAATCGAACTTGCCGTCCTCGGTATGGGCCGCGATCAGCGCGTGCGCCTCGTGCAGCTCTGTCCGGCCCTTGTGTTCCTCTGTGCCGACGTTCAGCAGGCCGACGCGCGGACGCGGCATGTCCAGCGCATTGCGCGCATAGGAGGCGCCCATCAGCGCGTATTGCAGCAGGTCCTGCGCATCGGCGCGGATGTCGGCGCCCACGTCGAGCATCACGTTGAAGCCCTGCGGGTTGCGCGAGGGCCACAGGATCGCGATGGCGGGGCGGTTGACGCCGGGCAGCTTGCGCAGGCGCACCATGCTGAGCGCCATCAGCGCGCCGGTATTGCCGCAGGAGACTGCCACCTTGGCCTCGCCCGCGCGCACCGATTCCAGCGCGGACCACATCGACGTGTCCTTGCCGTGGCGCATCACCTGGCTGGGCTTGTCCGTCATCTGGACCACGCCCGAGGCGTCGCAGATCTCGCAGCGCTCGGACAGTGCCTTGCGGCGGGCCACAAGCCGCTCCAGCTCGTCGCGCGGACCGTGCAGCAGGAAATGGATGTCGGGATTGCGTTGCGCAGAATGCGCAATGCCGGCGACGACTGTCGCCGGCCCGCGGTCGCCGCCCATGGCGTCGACGGAAATCACGATCCTGCCGCTGCCCGCCGAGTTATGATCCTTCATCGAGGCCATTCAGCGGGTGTCCTGCGGCGCAATCAGGCCGCGTCTTCGTCCAGGTCGATCTCGTCGTTCATGGCGATCACTTCACGCTCGCCATAATGCCCGCAGGACGGGCAGACGTGATGCGGGCGCTTGAGTTCGCCGCAATTGCCGCATTCGTTCGGATTGCCGGCGGTCAGTGCGTCGTGGGCGCGGCGGTTGTTGCGGCGCGACTTCGACACCTTGTTCTGCTGGACAGCCATCTCTCGTCCTCGATCTTCCTAGGGGGGCGCGTTCGCCCGCTGTTTCGGGGGTTGCGGCCTCTTACCGGATAGACCGGCAGGGGCACAACCCGGCAATTCGCATGAGCGCGCGAAAATACGCGGAAAGCCGCGCTTGGCAAGGGGGAAAATCACCCCTCGTCATCGTCCTTTCCCAGTTGTTCGCGCAGTCCCGCCAGCCCGGCAAAAGGCCGCACCGCCTCGTCCGAGAGCGGCGTCACGCCATCCTCGGCGAAACGCGCGGCACCCAGGTCGGCGCCCTCCTTGCGCGGGTAGGCCGGCAGTGCCAGGGCCAGCGACTCGGCCATCACGGCGGCAAGGTCGATCACCGGGCCAAGCGGTTCCAGGATGTCGTCCTCGTCGTCCATCTCGGTCTCGGAGCCGGCCTCGCGCGCGAGGCGGTCCGCGGGCACGTAAAGCCGCTCGACCTCTGTGTCGATGCGGGTGGTCACGGGTTCCAGCGTCACGACGCAGGGCTGCACCACCGTGGCGCCCAGCGTGGCCTTCAGGTGCCAGCCGTCGCGGCCGCGCGGCTCCAGCCGGCCTTCGAAGCGCAGCTTGCGGATCGCCTGCGCGCCCAGCGACTCGGCCAGGGCGGTGCGCGCCGGGGCGTCGGGGAGCAGTGCAAAGGGCGTTGGGCCGCTCTGGCGAAGCGACTCGACCCGCAGTCGCGTGGCATCCTGTCTCTCTTCGGTCATGCGCTTTGCCTTCCATCGCTTGCATGGCTGGATTTTCGCCTCTATTCCGAATAGGAGGCATGGAAGACCAAGGCAAGAGGTGGGCATGCGGCGTCTGAGCAAGGCAAGTGCGGGGCTGATTCTGGCGGTGGCGCTGGGACTGGCGGGCTGCTCGGCGCAGTATCGCGTGCATGGCTATGTGCCACCCGAGGAAGACCTGCAACAGATCGTTCCTGGCGTCGACACGCGCGCCTCGGTCGAGGACGTGGTCGGCGTGCCCAGCACGGCGGGCGTGCAGGACGACAGCGGGTTCTATTACGTCGAAAGCCAGGTGCGCAGTTTCGCATGGCAGCGTCCCGAAGTGGTCGACCGCACCGTGCTGGCGATCACCTTCGACGGTGCCGGCGTTGTGGAGAATATCGTGACATACGGTCTTGAGGATGGGCAGGTCGTGCCGCTGACGCGCCGTGTGACGAAGTCGGGCGATGGCAATATCGGCTTTATCCGGCAGCTCTTCGGCAATATCGGCGGATTTTCGGCCTCGGATCTCCTGAACAACTGACGCCGTCGTCGGGCCGTCATACAATTCGGTCAAGCGTGCCGCGGCGGATACGGGGAAGGGCGCGATGACCGGACTGGAACGCGGGCGATACCGGGCACGTCTGGCCTCTGACGCGTGCGACCTGCGCGCGGCTCAACGCCTGCGGGCGCTTGCCTTTCACGGTGAGGGTGACGGTCTTGATTCTGACCGGTTCGACGCGATCTGCGATCACCTGCTGGTCGAGGAGACGCGCAGCGGCGTGCTGGTCTGCTGCTGCCGCTTTTTGCCGCTGGCGCAGGGACGCGAGATCGGGCGCAGCTATTCGGCGCAGTATTACGAGTTGTCGGGGCTCGAATCCTTCGAAGGACGGATGGTCGAGCTGGGCCGGTTCTGCCTGCATCCCGACTGGCATGACCCCGACATCCTGCGTGTCGCCTGGGCGGCGATGACTGATTACGTCGATGAAACCGGCGTCGAGTTGCTGTTCGGCTGCACCAGTTTCGCCGGCACCGATGCGCGCGCCTATTACGACGCGTTCGCCATGCTCAAGGCGCGCCACCTTGCGCCGTTGCGCTGGCTGCCGCGGGTCAAGGCGCCCGACGTGTTCCGCTTTGCCGCGCGGCTGCGCCGCCAGCCGGATGCGAAGAAGGCCATGTCGCGGATGCCGCCGCTGTTGCGGACCTACCTGATGATGGGCGGCTGGGTCAGCGACCATGCGGTGGTGGATCGCCGGATGAACACGCTGCATGTCTTCACCGGTGTCGAGATCGCGGCGATTCCGCCGGCCCGCAAGCGGATGCTGCGCGCGCTGGCCGGGTAGCGGGACAAATTCCGTCGACGGGATTTGCAAAAGCCCTGAAAGGCTTTTGCGGCGCTTGACGACGCGCGTCGCGCACCATAGCTGCGCGCCATGGCCGCACCACTTCTCCAACTCACCGATATCTCGCTGACCTTTGGTGGCGATCCCGTCTTCTCCGACCTGTCCCTGGCCGTCCAGCAGGGCGACCGGATCGCGCTGGTCGGCCGCAACGGATCGGGCAAGTCGACCCTGATGAAGGTCATGGCCGGACTGGTCGAACCCGACCGTGGCACCGTTGTCGTGCCCGCGGGCACCAGCGTCGGCTACATGGAACAGGACCCCGACCTGTCGGGATTCGCCACGCTGGGCGATTTCGCCGCCGCCGGCCTGCCGCCCGCCGAGATGTATCGGGTGGAACGCGCGGGTGAGGGGCTGAAATTCGACCCCGCCCGCCCCGTGGCCACTGCCTCGGGCGGCGAGCGGCGGCGTGCGGCGCTGGCCCGGCTGATGGCGGCGGAGCCTGACCTGATGCTGCTGGACGAACCGACCAACCACCTCGACATCGAGGCGATCGGCTGGCTGGAGGACGAGTTGCGGGCGACCCGCGCGGCCTTTGTCCTGATCAGTCACGACCGCCGTTTCCTGACCGAGCTCAGCCGCGCCACGCTCTGGGTCGACCGGGGCGAGGTGCGGCGGCTGGAGCGCGGGTTCGCCGCCTTCGAGGACTGGCGCGACAAGATCTTCGAGGACGAGGACATGCAGCGCCACAAGCTGGATCGCAAGATCAAGGCCGAGGCGCGATGGGCGGTCGAGGGAATCAGCGCGCGGCGCAAGCGCAACCAGGGACGGGTGCGCGCGCTCCAGGCGCTGCGGGCCGAGCGTTCGGGACAGATCCGCCGCCAGGGCACCGCGGCGATGGATCTCGCCGCAGGGTCCAAGAGCGGCAAGAAGGTGATCGAGGCCAAGGGCGTCAGCCACGGCTTCGGCGACAAGACCATCGTCCGGGATTTCTCGATCACCATCCAGCGTGGTGACCGGGTGGCTCTGGTCGGGCCGAACGGCGTGGGCAAGACCACCCTGATCCGAATCCTGACCGGCGAGATGGCGCCGGATCAGGGCAGCGTCACGCTGGGGACCAACCTGCTGCCCGCAGTCTTCGACCAGACGCGGTCTCAGCTCGACCCCGACATGACGCTTTGGGAAAGCCTGACCGGCGACAAGGACATGCGCGTGTCGGGCAAGGCCGACCAGGTCCTGGTGCGCGGCCAGCCCAAGCACGTGGTAGGCTATCTCAAGGAATTCCTGTTCGACGAGCGGCAGGCGCGGGCGCCGGTGCGCTCGCTCTCGGGTGGAGAGAAGGCGCGGCTGCTGCTGGCGCGGATCATGGCGCGCGATTCGAACCTGCTGGTGCTGGACGAACCGACCAACGACCTCGACGTGGAAACACTGGACCTGTTGCAGGACCTGCTGGGCGAGTATGACGGCACAGTGCTGCTGGTCAGCCACGACCGCGATTTCCTCGACCGGGTTGCCGATACCACGATCGCCATGGAGGGCGATGGCCGCGCCACCGTCTATGCCGGCGGCTGGAGCGACTACCAGACCCAGAAAGCAGGGGCGGATGCGCCGGTGGCCCGGGCCAAGCCCGCGGCGGACAAGGCAGAGCCTGCACCCGCACCCACCCGCGCGGCGTCGGGGCCGAAAGCCTCCAAAGGGCTCAGTTTCACCGAGAAGCACCGGCTGGAGGCGCTGCCCGCCGAGATCGATCGCCTGACCGCCGAGATCGGCAAGCTCGAGGCGCTGCTGGCTGACCCGGATTTGTTCGGCCGCGAGCCGGTCAAGTTCCGCAAGGCGACCGAGGGGCTGACCCAGCGCCAGCAGGCGCTGATCGCCGCCGAGGAGGAATGGCTGGACCTGGCCGAAAAGGCTGAGGCGGGTTGATCCGGCGGTAGCGGCAGGAGCGAGTTGCCAGCCCCGCGCGCTGCCCGGGATACTTTGGATCAGCAGAAGGTCGGACCGGTCCCGTCAGTTGAACCCAAAGCGTTTCGCCGCCCAGCCGAGCAGCAGCACGGTCAGCACGATGCGCAGGATGTGGTGCAGGCTGACCAGCGCCGGGCTGACCGCCAGCGAGAGCGCCACCAGCGACATTTCCGACACGCCGCCCGGCGCGAAGCTCAGCAGCAGCGTCAGGTAGCCGAGATCCGTCAGCGCGTGCAGGATCACCGCCAGGACGGCGCCGAGGATTAGCATGTAGGCCACGGAGACCGCGCTGAGCCACAGGCAGCGGCGCAGCAGCGCACCATCCGTGCCCTTGAAGCGCAGGCCCAGCGTCATGCCGATCACCAGCTGTGCCGTCGCGATCAGCCAGAAGGGCAGGTGCAGGTCCAGCGCGCCGGTCATGGTCGCCGCCGCCGCCAGGATCAGCGGTCCCGACAGTTGTGCCGCCGGCAGGCCGAGGCGCTGGCCGCCCCAGAGGCCCAATCCCGCCGTCAGCGCGATCAGCGCGAGATTCTGCGGACTGACCGGTTCTGCCGCCGGGCCGGTGAGCCCCGCCGCGCTGCCCACCGCCGTGCCCGTCCAGAGCGACAGGGCCAGCGGAATCGTCGTGATGACGAGAATGATGCGCAGGAATTGCTGCGCGGTCAGGATACGGACGTCGGCGCCCGCGCCTTCGCCCAGCATGATGCTTTCCATCAGCCCGCCCGGCGTGCCGGAATAGAAGGCCGTTGCCCGGTCATAGCCGCCGAGCCGGCGAAAGATCAGGTAGTTGCCCCAATGCGCCACCCCGATGAACACCAGCAGCGCCAGCAGCGTTAAGGGTAGCGACGCCGCCTGCCGCAGCACGTCAGGCGTCACCTGGCTACCGATCATGACCCCGATCAGCGCGATGAAGAAGGATCGCCACGGGTTCGGAAAGCTGTAGTCGCGCAGCATCGGCGGCGCCCAGAGCAACACCACCAGCGCGCTGGCCAGCAGGCTGCCCAGCATCCACGGCATCGGCAGGCCCGCCTGGCTTGCCGCGAAACCGCCGATGGCGCCCGTGGCGATCATCAGGGTGGTCAGCGCGGCGAAACGCGGCAGGGGTTGCGGCAGTATCATGCCAGAGGCTTAAGGCGGTCCGACGCCGCATGCAATCGGGCTTGGCTGTGCCGCAGCGCGCATTACCCTGCGCGGTATGGAACAGGCGCTTTTCATCGGATCGACGATCTATCGCGGCTCGCGCTATGGCCGGCTGCACCCGCTCTCGATCGAGCGGGTGCCCGCCGTGATCGACTTGTCGCGTGCCCTCGGCATCCTGCCGGATCGCCTGTATCGGACTTCGCCACGTGCCAAGCCTGCCGCGCTTCATGCTTTTCATACAGAGGATTACGTAGCGGCGTTGATGCAGGCCGAGTCCAAGGGCGCGGTGTCCGAGGCGACGCGGGCGCGGCACGGGCTGGGCACGCTGTCGAACCCGGTCTTTCCCGAGATGTATCGCCGCCCGGCGACGGCGGCGGGCGGCGGGCTGTTGGCGGCAGAGTTGGTGGCGCAGGGCGGCGTGGTGTTCAACCCCGGTGGCGGCACGCATCACGGCATGGCCGACCGTGCCGCCGGGTTCTGCTATCTCAACGAACCGGTCCTGACGATCCTGCGCCTTCTGGACATGGGGCTGTCGCGCGTGGCCTATGTTGACATCGACGCGCATCACGGCGACGGGGTCGAGGCGGCGTTTCACGGTTCCGAGCAGGTGCGGCTGGTCTCGGTGCACGAGGCGGGGCGCTGGCCCGGCACCGGCCGGGTCGAGGATGAGGCAGGCGGCGCGGCCTTTAACCTGCCGGTTCCGCGCGGCTTCAACGACACGGAGTTCGCGCTGATCCTGAACGAGTTGATCCTGCCCGCCGTCGAGGCGTTCCGACCGCAGGCGATCTTCCTGCAATCCGGCGCTGATGCGGTGACAGAGGATCCGTTGTCACGCCTTGCGCTGTCGAACAATGCGCATGTGTCGGCGGTGCGCGCCCTGCGCCGGCTGGCGCCGCGGCTGATCGTATCCGGCGGGGGCGGTTACAATCCGTGGACAGTGGCGCGGTGCTGGACGCGGGTCTGGGCGGAACTCTCGGGCCAGGCGCTGCCCAGGGATCTGCCGGAAGCGGCAAGCGAGGTGCTGGCCCGGCAGGTCTGGGCTCGTAAGGGAAAGCCCGCGCCCGCGCTGCTGAACAGCCTCATCGATGCACCGCGCGAGGGCCCGATCCGCGACGGGATCCGCACCGACCTGGCGCGTCTGCGGCAAAGACTGTGAAGGGCTGGAGCGGGTAGCGGGAATCGAACCCGCGCGTTCAGCTTGGGAAGCTGACAGGCTACCATTACATCATACCCGCTTCGCTCGATTAGCTATCCACGGTGCGCGCCCGCGTCAAGTGGTCAGCCGCGCCGCCGCCTGCGCCGCCCGCCATCGTCCCCGCTGCCACCGGTGTTGAAGCCGACATGCGGCAGCGTCACAAGCTTGGCCAGTTCCGGGAACGGGTCGGTGGCATGCGGAATGGCGTTGGCGTTGACGAAATGCTCCTGGAAGCGGGGCTCGATCGCGGTTTCGACCTTGGTGATCTGGCGCACGATGCGCTCCACATCGGCCCGGGCCTCGCGCGAACACAGCGCGATGCGCGCGCCCGTGCCGGCGGCGTTGCCCGCGCTCGTGACCTTGTCGAGGGGAACGTCCGGGATCATCCCCAGCACCATCGCGTGCAGCGGCGAGATATGCGCGCCAAACGCACCGGCCAGCACCACGCGGTCCACCTTGTCCACGCCGCGCTCGTCCATCAGCAGGCGCGCGCCCGCATAAAGCGCCGATTTCGCCAACTGGATCGCGCGGATGTCGCCTTGTGTCACGGTGATCCGCGGCCCGCCCGCGGCGCTGGCGTCATGGATCAGGTAGGCATGGGTCCGCCCCTCGGGGATGCAGCGGTCGGTCCCCGTCGCCGCGGCCGAGCCGACCAGGCCCGACGGGTCCAGCAGACCGGCCATGCGCATCTCTGCCACCGCCTCGATGATGCCCGAGCCGCAGATTCCGGTGATGCCGCTCTGGGCGGTCTCCTGCCAGAAACCCTCTTCGTCCGACCACTTGTCGCAGCCGATCACCTTGAATCGCGGCTCCTTCGTGACCGGATCGATGCGGATCGCCTCAATGGCGCCAGGCGCGGCGCGCTGGCCGGAACTGATCTGCGCCCCCTCGAAGGCCGGTCCGGTGGGCGAGGAACAGGCCAGCACGCGGGTCTTGTCGCCTAGCAGGATCTCGGCATTGGTGCCCACGTCGACGATCAGCGCGAGGTCGTCGGACTGGCCCGGCTGTTCCGACAGCGCGACCGCGGCGGCGTCGGCGCCGACATGACCCGCGATGCAAGGCAGGATGTAGATCTGCGCCGAGGCCGGCAGTGCCTTCAGCCCGAGGGTCGCGGCATCCAGCGTGACCGGGTCCGAGGTCGCCAGCGCAAAGGGCGCCTGGCCCAGTTCCACCGGGTCGATCCCCAGCAGCAGATGGTGCATCACCGGGTTGCAGACAAAGACCGTTTCGACAATCGTCTCGCGCTCTACCCCTGCTTCGGCCGCGATGGCGGTGGCCAGTCCGTCGATCGCCTCGAGCACGGCCGCGGTCATGTCCACGGCGCCCGAGGGGTTCATCATCGCGTAGGAGACCCGGCTCATCAGGTCCTCGCCAAAGCGGATCTGCGGGTTCATCACGCCGGACGAGGCGATGACGGCCCCGGTCTCCAGCGAGGTCAGGTGCGCCGCGATTGTGGTCGAGCCCAGGTCGATCGCCAGCCCGTGCAGCCCGCCCTCGCGCAGCCCAGGCCAGATCGCGGTGATCTGCGGCACGGCGCCCTCGCGCGGCGTGTGCAGCGCCACCGTCACCTGCCAGTTGCCCTTGCGCAGCACCGTCTGCAAGCCACGCAGGACCGGCATGGCGACGGTCACGCGCGCGATGTCCCATTGCGCCTTGAGCGCCCGGCCGATCCGTTCGAGATCGCCGGTGGGCTCGTGCATGTCGGGCTCGTCCACCTCGATGAAATGCAGCCGCGTCGCCGGGTCCATCGCCACGGCGCGCGCGTCCGCGGCCTTGCGCACCACCTGCCGGTGCACCTGGCTTTCGGGAGGCACGTCGATCACCACGTCGCCCTCGATCCGCGCCTGGCAGCCCAGCCGCCGCCCCTCCTTCAGCCCGCGCTTGTCCTTGTAGCGCTGCTCGACCGCGTTCCATTCCGTCAGAGCGCCGTCGCGCACCGTCACGCCATGCTTTGGGAAATCGCCGTAGGATGGCGTGATCTGGCACTTGGAGCAGATGCCGCGACCGCCGCAGACGGAGTCGAGATCCACCCCCAGCTGACGCGCGGCCTGCAGGACCGGCGTGCCCGCAGGAAACCGCCCCCGTTTACCGGAAGGCGTGAACACGACGAGCGGATCGGTCTCGGACATCGAAAACTCCTGTCAGTCTGTCATGGCGGACAATAGCGGCGCGTGGCGCAAGGGAAAGCCGATCCACGGCATCCCCCGTGCCGAAAACGTCCCGCGGCTTCATCTTGCCGAGGAAACTCCGGGGGAGTCTGCCGGAACGGGAGACGGGGGCAGAGCCCCCAGCCCGGTTTCAGCCGTTGCCCGAGCCGGTGAACCGCGCGGCATCGGCCGCCGCGCGCCGGATCGCGTTCGACTTGTGCACCGTCTCCTGGTACTCGGCCTCGGGGTCGCTGTCATAGACCACGCCGCCGCCGGCCTGGATATACAGCTTTGCATCCTTCACGATGGCGGTGCGCAGCGCAATACACATGTCCATGTCGCCGCCGGCGCTGAAATAGCCCACGCCGCCGCCGTAGACGCCGCGCTTTTCCGGCTCCAGCTCGTCGATGATCTCCATCGCGCGGACCTTGGGCGCGCCCGACACGGTGCCCGCCGGCAGGCCGGCCAGCAGGGCCGACAGCGCGTCATGCTCCTCGCTCAGCTCGCCCACCACGTTCGACACGATGTGCATCACGTGGCTGTAGCGCTCGATGATGAATTCCTCGGTCGGGCGCACCGTGCCGATCCTGGCCACGCGGCCCACGTCGTTGCGACCAAGGTCCAGCAGCATCAGATGCTCGGCCAGTTCCTTCTTGTCCGCCAGCAGATCCAGTTCCAGCGCCTTGTCCTGTTCCGGCGTGGCGCCCCGTGGGCGGGTGCCGGCGATCGGGCGGATCGTCACCTCGCGACCAAAGACGCGCACGAGGATCTCGGGGCTGGCGCCGATCACCTGGAAACCGCCGAAGTTGAAATAGAACATGAAGGGCGAGGGGTTGGTCCGCCGCAGCGAGCGATACAGCGCGAAGGGCGGCAGCGGAAACTCCTGCGTCCAGCGCTGCGCCGGCACGACCTGGAAGATGTCGCCCGCGCGGATGTAATCCTTGGCCTTTTCCACCGCCTCCAGGTAGGCCTGATGAGAGAAATTCGACACCGGCTCGCCCAGGTCGGCGGCCTCGCCCAGGTCGCGGCTGGCCTGCGGCAGGGCGCGTTCGAGGTCGCGCACGGCGTCCATCACCCGTTCGGCCGCTTGCGCATAGGCGGCGCGGGCCGAGAGCCCCTCCTGCACCCAGGCCGGAGAGACCACCGTGACCTCGCCCTTGACGCCGTCCAGCACGGCCACGACCGAGGGGCGTATCAGTGTCGCATCGGGCAGGCCCAGCGGGTCGGGATTGACGTTGGGCAGGTGTTCCACCAGCCGGATCATGTCGTAGCCAAGGTATCCGAACAGCCCGGCCGATGCCTGCGGCAGGTCGGCGGGCAGGTCGATCCGGCTTTCGGCGATCAGCGCGCGCAGGGCGGCCAGGGGCTCGGCCTGCTGCGGGACAAAGGCATCCGCGTCGAACCGCGCCTGCCGGTTTATCCGAGAGGTCTTGCCATGGCATTGCCAGATCAGGTCCGGCTTCATCCCGATGATCGAGTAGCGACCGCGCACCTCGCCGCCAGTGACGGATTCCAACATGAAGGCGTCGCGCGCCGCGCCCGTCAGCTTCAGCATGAGCGACACCGGTGTGTCGAGGTCTGCTGCCAGCCGCGCATGGACGACCTGGTTGCGCCCTGCCTCGTAGCCCGGCGCGAAATCGTCGAAAGAGGGGATCAGCGTCGCCATCTGTCTTACCGCATGTTGGCGTGGACGGCATTGATCGCCGCCTGGTCGATCACCACGCCCGCGCGGGTCTGGATGTCGCTGGCCAGGGCGCGGAACAGGTCCTGCGCCACGGCGCTGGCCGCCTGGTCGCCGTAGAAGCGCGCGACCGCCTCGGCGCCCTCGCTGGCCAGGTCGGCGGCGGTCACGCTGTCCAG
Source organism: Thetidibacter halocola (assembly GCF_018224955.1). Lineage (GTDB taxonomy): Bacteria > Pseudomonadota > Alphaproteobacteria > Rhodobacterales > Rhodobacteraceae > Thetidibacter > Thetidibacter halocola. The sequence goes on along the minus strand of NZ_JAGTUU010000001.1, from coordinate 333,272 downwards.
CCGGATCAGGATTGCGGCGCCGTTGCCCGGCAGGACAGCAACCTCGCCCGGCGTCATCGTGAAAGCGCGTTCGACCAGACCGGCGGGCAAGCCGGCCGCCGCGCTGCTGCGCGTCAGCGCCGGGGCCTCGCTGGACGCCAGACCCAGCGCGGCGAATTCCACCCCTTCAGCCAGTTGCGCGCGCAGCGTCTCGGCCTGCGTCACCAGCGCGTCGGTGCGGACCTGAACCTCCCACGCGGCCTCGACCCGGTCGCGGGCGTCGTCGAAGGGTTCGGGCGCGGGCTCGCGGATCTCGTCCAGCCGCAGGGCAAAGACGCCGCCATCGCCCAGTTCGGCGATCGTCGGGAAATCGCCCGCGACCACCGCGTCGGCGGCAGCCCGGAAGGCTTCGTAGCCCGCGATGCCCTCGGCCTCGGCGCCGGTCCAGTCGATCTTGCCCAGGTCCATGTCGGTCAGCTGCGCAAGATCCTCCAGCGTGGCGCCTGCCGCCAACTCGTCCTCGAGGCTCTGCGCCTGGCCCTCGATCACCCGGCGCGCGCGGTCCAGCGCGAGTTCGTCGCGCATCATCGGCACCGCTTCCTCGAAGGGCGTCTCCTGCGCGGCCAGGACGGCATTCACGCGGAACAGCGCCGGGCCCAGGTCGGACGGGCCGGTGACGATCGCACCCACCTCGGCGCCGAACACCGCGTCGCCCGCCGCGCCCAGGTCGCCCAGGGTCACGTCGCCCAGGTCGGTATCCGACAGGCGCAGCCCGCGTTCCGCCACCAGTGCCTCGAACCTCTCGCCGCCGGCGATCCGGTCCAGCGCGGCCTGCGCCGCGGCCTCGTCGGCCATGACCAGCCGTTCCACCAGCCGCCGTTCGGGCAGGTTGAACTCCGCCGCGCGCTCCTCGTAGGCGGCGCGCAGCGCGGCCTCGTCCACCTCGACGCTGTCGACGATCATCTCGGGCGTCAGCCAGGCAAAGGTCAGCACCTTGGTGAGGGGCAGGGTGAAGGCGTCGATATTCGCCTCGTAATAGGCGCGCAGGTCGTCCTCGGAGGGCACCGGCAGGCCGGTGGTCAGCGCCTCGTCGCCAAGCCGCGCCCAGGTGACAGAGCGTTCCTCGAGCGCGTAGGAGACCAGCGTATTCGTGTAGGTGTCGGGCAGGGCGGTTCCGGCCAGAACCGCGCCCTGAAGAATGGCCGAGGCCGCCTCCGAGCGCAGCGATTCCTCGAATTCCTGCTCGGTCAGGCCGGCATTGCGCAGGGCAAAGGCATAGGCGTCGCGGCTGAACTGCCCGTCCTGCCCGCGAAACGCCTGGATTCCCGACAGCTGCTCTGCCACCCGCTCGTCGCCGGCGGACAGCCCGATGCGCCGCGCCTCGTCCTCCAGCGCGGCGGTGACGACCAGTTGCGCCAGCACCTGCTGCGGCAGGCCCAGCGTCTGCGCCTGCGGAAAGGTCACCGGCTGGCCGGTCTGCGCCTGCAACGCCTGCATCTCGTTGTCGAGGGCGCGGGAGTATTCGGTTATGTCGATCTCGGTCTCGCCGACAGCGCCGATGCTGCGGACATTGCCCGAGAAATTGGTCGTGCCGAAGCCCGCCAGTCCCACGATGAGCAGGCCCAGAAGAATCCAGATCGCCGTTCTGCCGATGGAACCCTTGCGCTTGGTCATGCCTGTCTCTCCCGCCCGTCTGGTCCGGGACTGACTACCCGTCCAGTCCGCCCCCCGCAAGGGGCCAGTCCAGCGCCACGAGCCGGTCGAAGACCCGCGTCAGCGTGGCCCGGTCGGCATTGGCAAAGGCGACGCGGAAATGCCGCTCGCCGCTGGGGTCGCCCTTGGGCACGAACATGGTGGCGGGCAGGATCAGGATGCCCGCATCGCGCACCAGCCGCGGCGCGGCCTCGCTGGCGGGCAGGGCAAAGGGATGTTCGAGATAGGCGAAATAGGCGCCCAGCCCCTTCAGGCGCCAGCCCTGTGCCTCGAGCCGCGGCATGTTGCGCAGGATGGTGGCGCGGCGGTCGAGTATCTCGTCCCGTTCGCCGGCCAGCCACTGGCCGAGGTTCTCGAGCCCCCAAAGGGCTGCACGCTGGCCGATCTGCGGCGGGCAGATGGTGACCGTGTCGATGAATTTCTCGATCTCGTAGAGCAAGCCGGGCGACGCCACGATGGCCCCGACCCGGTGGCCGGTCAGCCGGTAGGCCTTGGAAAAGCTGTAAAGCTGCACCAGCGTCTCGTCCCAGCCGGGCCGCGTCAGCAGGTCATGCGGCGCACCCGTCCGCGAGTCGAAGTCGCGATAGGTCTCGTCCACGATCAGCCGGATGCCCGCCTCGCGCGCGAGATCGAAGAACGCCGACAGCGTCTGCGCGGGATATTCGACCCCGCCCGGGTTGTTCGGCGTGACCAGCGCGATGGCGCGCGTGCGCGGCGTAATCAGGGCGCGCGCGGCGGCGGCATCGGGGATCAGGCTGTCGCCAGTGGGCAGCGCCACGGCCGTGACTCCGCTCATGTCCAGCCACATCTTGTGATTGAAGTACCACGGCACCGGCAGGATCACTTCGTGCCCCTCGGTGCAAAGGGCCGTGATCGTTGCCGCAAAGGCCTGGTTGCAGCCCGTGGTGATCGCCACCTGCGCGGCCGCGACCGGCGCGCCGTAATGCGCCGCCCAGTTGCGCGCCAGCGCCGCGCGCAGGTCGGAATTGCCCAGCACCGGCCCATAGAGATGCGCCGCCGGATCCTCCAGCGCCTCGGCCATCGCGCGGCGCAGTGCCGGTGGCGGCGACTCGACCGGCGCGGCCTGGCTGAGATTGATCAGTGGCCGGTCGGCGGGAAAGACCACGCCCTCGGTCCAGCGTCTCGCCTCGGGGATGGGCGGGGGAAAGGTCGATTCCGTGCGGGTCGTCATCGGGATCTCTCGGCTTGGGTTCGTTCGCATCAGGACTAGCAGCCCGGTGCGGTGATCGCTAGCGTCGCGCGCCGATCCGCCGCTCCAGAACGACCAGAACGATCACGACGAGGTCGATCGCCGTCAGCACAAGCAGCGCGGGGTCCGGCGCCATGCCGTAGGAATACACTTGGTAGGCGATGAAGCTGCCGAGAACGATCAACGAGACCCGGAAAGCCCCGGGAAGCGACAGCAGTAGCGCGACCACAACGCTGAAGTTGAGCGTCCCGTGACCGAGCAGGTAGATTGCATAGAACTGGTCCGAGCCCAGCGTCAGCGACGCGGCCCAGTGTTGCAGGCCCAGCGCAATCGGGTCGACCGGGTCTTGCGCCAGTTCATGTCGTGTCAGCCAATCGACCAGGGCGGGCAGGGCGCTCTCCGGCGCAAGCCAGAGACCCAGCGCCCCAATGAGTTGTGTCAGTCCGAGTGCACCCTTGCCCACAAGGCTGAGGCGATAGGCGTATTCGACGAGGCGATCCACGCGTTTCAGTCAGTGCCGCGATAGGGCTTCACGTATTGCAGCGCCATGTCCCAGGGGAAGAAGATCCAGGTGTCCTGGCTCACCTCGGTGATGAACGTGTCGACCTGCGGGCGGCCCATCGGCTTGGCATAGACCGTGGCGATCTGCGCCTTGGGCATGTGCCGGCGCACCGCCTCGATCGTCTTGCCCGTGTCCACCAGGTCGTCGATCACCAGCACGCCGGTGCCATCGCCGATCACGTCCATGTCGGGCGACTTGATGATCTTCGGCGCGGCCTGGGTCTGGTGGTTGTAGGATTTCACGCTGATCGTGTCGACCACGCGGATGTCCAGTTCGCGCGCGACGATCATCGCCGGGGCCATGCCGCCGCGGGTGATGGCCACCACGGCGCGCCAGGCGCCCTCGTCCGGGCCCTGGCCCTGCAACCGCCACGCCAGCGCGCGGGCGTCGCGGTGCAACTGGTCCCAACTGACGTGAAAGCCTTTCTCGTGCGGCAGGCGGTCGGTCATCGTGCTCGTCTCCTCGGGTGGCGCTCTGGGTTCCGGCTATACGCCAGCGCGGGCGCGGCGGGCAAGTCTCAACGCCCCAGCAGCAGCCGCAGCCCCAGCGCGCCCAGCACCGCAGCCGCGGCGCGGTCGATGGCGGGTTTGAGCCGCAGGTAGCCGGCACGGGCGGGCGGCGTCGAGAGAAGCGCGGCGAACAGGGCGTAGACCGTCAGTTCCACCGCGAAATGGTTGGCCACGACCAGCGCCTTGTCCGCCAGCGTCAGGCCGGGCGGAAAGATCACCACCAGTACCGAGGCGGCGAACAGCACCGATTTCGGATTGGCGAGGTTGACCAGCATCCCGCCGAAGAACGCCCGCGCGCCGGGCCGCGCGCTGTCAGCCACCGGCAGGTGCGCGTCCCGCCAGAGGCCATAGGCGATCCACAGCAGATACAACGCCCCCGCGATCCTGACCGCAACGAAGGCCGCCGGGACAAGGCGAAAGACCGCCTCCAGCCCCAGCAGCGCGGCCGCCGTCCACAGGCTTGCCACCAGACCCAGCCCCGCGCCGGTCGCAACCCCGGTGCGGAACCCGCCGGCGATGGACTGGCGCAGCGCATACAGCAGCGCGGGGCCGGGTGCGGCCATCGCCGCCAGCAGGGTCAGGTTGAAGGCAAGGAAATGGGTCCAGTCCATGGCGTGCTCCGAGGTGTCGCCGCCATCTGCACACGCGCCGCGCCCGCCGTCAAATGAAGACGCCCCGGCACAAAGGCCGGCGCGCGTGTCGTCTGCGAGAGGGGCGGGCGCCGGGGGCGCTCAGCCCTTGGTGATGTCGGGCGCGTCCACAGCCTTCATCCCGACGACGTGGTATCCCGCGTCGACGTGATGCGTCTCGCCAGTCACGCCGGAACCGAGGTCCGACAGCAGATACAGCGCCGACTTGCCCACGTCCTCGATTGTCACGTTGCGGCGCAGCGGCGAGTTGTATTCGTTCCACTTCATGATGTAGCGGAAATCGCCGATGCCTGAGGCTGCCAGCGTCTTGATCGGCCCGGCGCTGATCGCGTTGACGCGGATGCCGTCCTTGCCGAGGTCCTCGGCCATGTAGCGCACGGATGCCTCCAGAGCGGCCTTTGCCACACCCATCACGTTGTAATGCGGCATGATCCGCTCGGCGCCATAATAGGTCAGGGTCACGGCGCTGCCGCCGTTTTTCATCATCTTCTCGGCGCGTTGCATCACGGCGGTGAAGCTGTAGACAGAGATGTCCATCGTCATCATGAAGTTGCCGCGAGTCGTGTCCACGTAGCGACCACGCAACTCGTTCTTGTCGGAAAAGCCGATGGCGTGCACGATGAAATCGAGGCTGCTCCAATGCGTACGCAGCGCCTTGAACAGCCCGTCGATCGAGTCCTCGTCGCCCACGTCGCAGGGCAGCACGATCTTGCTGCCCAACTGACCCGCCAGCGGTTCGACCCGCTTTTTCAGCGCGTCCCCCTGGTAGGAGAAAGCCAGCTCCGCGCCAGCATCGGCGCAGGCGCGCGCGATGCCCCAGGCGATCGACTTGTCATTGGCCAGACCCATGATCAGGCCGCGTTTTCCCGCCATCAACGTATTTGACATGAGCGCCGTTTCCCCCATTTCATCGCGGGTTCCTTTAGGGCATCCCCGGCAGACGGGCAAGACGCAGCCTGCGGACAGGCCGCTTGCGCCCCGCGCGGGGATGCGCCACGAACACGACACGGAGGTGACGGGCATGAGCGACAGAACGGGTATTTTCGCGGGCGACGATCCTTTCGCCATCGCGCGGCGCTGGCTGGCAGAGGCCGAGAAGACCGAGGTCAACGACCCGAACGCCATCGCACTGGCGACGGTGGATGGCGACGGGCTGCCCAACGTCCGAATGGTGCTGCTAAAGGAGATCGAGGACGCGGCCTTTGTCTTCTACACCAATTACGGCTCGGTGAAGGCGCAGGAAATCGAGCAGGCGGGCAAGGCTGCCTTCGTGATGCACTGGAAGTCGCTGCATCGGCAGATCCGGGTGCGCGGCACCGTCACCCGCGAGGACGGGCCCAAGGCCGACGACTATTATGCTTCGCGCTCGATGAAGAGCCGCCTGGGCGCCTGGGCCTCGCAGCAGAGCCAGCCGTTGTCGTCGCGCGCGGCGCTGATGGCCGAGGTGGCGAAGGTGACCGCGCAGCAGGGGACAAATCCGTCCCGCCCGCCCTTCTGGGGCGGCTTTCGCATCGATCCGGTCGAGATCGAGTTCTGGGCCGACGGCGCGTTCCGACTGCATGACCGGTTCCGCTGGCGGCGCGACGGATCGGGCGGCTGGCAGGTCCTGCGGCTCAATCCCTGAGCCTGCCACCAGGGCCTGTTCTTGACCTGTGTCAGTGTGACCTGACACAAATTGCATTAGCTTGGCTTCTTGAAAAAACGCTGGGGTAGTTTCATTGGTTCGCAACCGAACGTGAAGAAGACAGTCGACTGGGCGACACGGTGACACAGGAAGACAACACGGACGCGCGCCTGAAGGGGCGGGTCAAATGGTTCGATCCAGCGAAGGGATTCGGGTTCGTCGTGGCGGAAGCCGGGGGCTCGGACATTCTGCTGCATGCCAACGTGCTACGGAATTTCGGGCAGAGTTCTGTCGCTGACGGCGCGCGGATCGAGATCGCGGTCCAGCGCACCGAGCGGGGGATGCAGGCGACCGTGGTCTTCCGCATCGAGCCGCCCGAGGAAACCGCCGCCGTGCCCTTGGCGGATTTCGACGACATCGACCCCGAGGAGATGGCCAATGCGCCGCTTGAACCGGCGCGGGTTAAATGGTTCGACAGGGCAAAGGGGTTCGGGTTTGCCAATGTCTTCGGCAAGCCCGAGGACGTCTTCATCCATGTCGAGGTGCTGCGCCGCTCGGGTCTGGCCGACCTGCTGCCCGGCGAGGCGCTGGCGATCCGGGTGATCCAGGGCAAACGGGGGCGCATGGCGATGGAGATACATGCATGGGAATCCGCCTTGCCGCGCTGACGTTCGTCGTCTGTTTCGCAACCGGAGCAGCGGCCGACGAGGTCTGCCGCGACGACACGCTTTGGCTGCGCGGCGATTTCGGGACTGCGCGATTTTCGGTCTCGATCGCCGACGATGCCGAGGAACGCGCCCGGGGCCTGATGTTCGTCGAAACCATGCCGACCTCGAACGGTATGCTGTTCGTCTATGATGTCGCCCGTCCTGTCGCCTTCTGGATGAAGAACACGCTGATCCCGCTCGACATCCTGTTTGCCGACGACACCGGCACGGTGATCCGCGTGCACGAGAACGCGATTCCCGGCGACCTGACCGGGCTGCCCAGCGGCGGGCCCGCGCAATACGTGCTCGAGATCAATGGCGGGCTGGCGCGGCAGATGGGGATCGGTCCCGGCGCGCAGATGCGCCACCCTTCCATCGACGAGCCCGCCTGGCCCTGCTGAAAGGGCTTTCCAAAGCCGGGCGGTGCGGGTAGACCCGCCGCGTCGGGGCGTGGCGCAGCCTGGTAGCGCGTCTGTTTTGGGTACAGAAGGTCGTGAGTTCGAATCTCGCCGCCCCGACCATTCCTGCCGCATCTCTGAAATCGTTCCTGACCGTCCACCTGCCTGTGGATGCAGCGGCCTGCGCATCGCGTGGGCAGCCGGCTCGATTCGACCTTTCACGCCACATCTGCCGGGTTGCCTGTGGCATTGCCGCAATATGTGGTGGGCGCGTTGTTTTCGCGTCGTAAAAGGTTAACATTCGACCGTCATCGCAGGGTCTGTGCATAACTCTGAGGATTACCTCCGTTTTCCCTGTATCCGCCGCGGGATCGGACAGACCGGGACCGGGGGGTGAATCGCCTGGCGCCTACCGCCGGTGGTAGATACCCCCTGGGTCAACACAAAATATATGGTCAAGTTAAGGAAAAAGCCGTTGACGATAGAGGTCGGCTTGCGTCAGGTTGTGCGGGCCAGTCGGGCCACCACAACATATAGTGTCCGGCGGCACAGGGACAGTTCTGCAAATCCAGCCAGCAAGGCCAGGGCCCGCATTCTCAGGTGCGGGAGACAGCGACTGTCGCCTGTGGATTGGGGTCACATCTGATAGGGGCACGGGAATGAGGATCGAACGGAAATTCACCAAGGCAGGTCAGGACGCCTATGCGGGCGTTGCCTTCACCACCACCACGTCGGAGATTCGCAATCCCGACGGCAAGGTCGTGTTCCGGCTGGAGAACCTCGAAGTTCCCGCCAAGTGGAGCCAAGTCGCATCAGACGTGATCGCGCAGAAGTATTTCCGCAAGGCGGGCGTGCCCGAGGCGCTGAAGAAGGTGCGCGAAAAGGGCGTGCCGGAATTCCTGTGGCGCTCGGTTCCCGAATCCGACGACACGCCGCGCATCGGCGAGCAATCGGCCAAGCAGGTCTTCGACCGCCTCGCAGGCGCGTGGACCTACTGGGGCTGGAAGGGCGGCTACTTCTCGACCGAGGAAGACGCGCAGTCCTATTTCGACGAGATGCGCTACATGCTGGCCACCCAGATGGCGGCGCCGAACAGCCCGCAATGGTTCAACACTGGCCTGCACTGGGCCTACGGCATCGACGGCCCCTCGCAGGGGCATTTCTACGTCGACTACAAGACCGGCAAGCTGACCAAGTCCGACTCGGCCTACGAGCACCCGCAGCCGCATGCCTGCTTCATCCAGTCGGTCAGGGATGATCTGGTTGGCGACGGCGGCATCATGGACCTCTGGGTGCGCGAGGCGCGCCTGTTCAAGTATGGGTCGGGCACCGGCACCAACTTTTCCAGCTTGCGCGCCGCTAGCGAGCCGCTGTCGGGCGGTGGCAAGTCCTCTGGCCTGATGGGCTTCCTCAAGATCGGCGACCGCGCGGCCGGCGCCATCAAGTCGGGCGGCACCACGCGCCGCGCCGCCAAGATGGTGATCTGCGACGTCGATCACCCCGATATCGAAGAGTTCATCAACTGGAAGGTCATCGAGGAGCAGAAGGTCGCCAGCATCGTCGCCGGCTCCAAGATGCACGAGAAGATGCTCAACGGCATCTTCCAGGCGCTCAAGACCTGGGACGGGGCCGAGGCAGACGCCTATGACCCGGCCAAGAACGATGCGCTGAAGGGTGCGATCCGTGCCGCCAAGGGCGCGATGATCCCCGAGACCTACATCAAGCGCGTGCTCGACTATGCGCGGCAGGGCTATTCCAGCATCGAATTCCCGACCTACGACACCGATTGGGATTCCGAGGCTTATGCATCGGTCTCCGGCCAGAACTCGAACAACTCGATCCGCGTGACCGACGCCTTCCTCCAGGCGGTCAAGGACGATGCAGACTGGGAGCTGCTGCGCCGCACCGATGGCGGCGTCGCCAAGACGATCAAGGCGCGCGATTTGTGGGAACAGGTGGGCCACGCCGCTTGGGCCTGCGCCGATCCGGGCATCCAGTTCCACGACACCGTGAACGCCTGGCACACCTGCCCAGAGGACGGTGCGATCCGCGGCTCGAACCCGTGCTCGGAATACATGTTCCTGGACGATACCGCGTGCAACCTGGCATCGATGAACCTGCTGACCTTCCTCAAGAAGGGCAAGTTCGACGCCGATGCCTACATGCACGCCACCCGCCTGTGGACGCTGACCCTCGAAATATCGGTGCTGATGGCGCAGTTCCCGTCCAAGGAAATCGCGCAGCTGTCCTACGACTTCCGCACACTGGGCCTGGGCTATGCCAATATCGGCGGCCTGCTGATGAACCTGGGGCTGGGCTATGACAGCGACGAGGGCCGCGCCCTGTGCGGTGCGCTGACCGCGATCCTGACCGGTGTCTCCTACGCCACCTCGGCCGAGATCGCCGGAGAGCTGGGCACCTTCCCGGGCTACCAGCGCAACGCCGAGCACATGCTGCGCGTCATCCGCAACCACCGCACGGCCGCCTATGGCAAGAGTGTCGGCTACGAGGATCTCGCGGTGAAGCCGGTGCCGCTGGATCACGCCAACTGCCCCGACGCCGACCTGTCCGCGCTGGCCAAGCAGGCCTGGGACGAGGCGCTGGAACTGGGCAAGAAGCACGGCTACCGCAATGCGCAGGTCTCTGTCATCGCGCCGACCGGCACGATCGGCCTGGTCATGGATTGCGACACCACCGGGATCGAGCCGGACTTTGCCCTGGTGAAGTTCAAGAAGCTGGCCGGCGGCGGCTACTTCAAGATCATCAACCGCTCGGTGCCGGCGGCGCTGGAAAAGCTGGGCTATGGCTCGGCGCAGATCGAAGAGATCATCTCCTACGCGGTGGGTCATGGCACGCTGGGCAACGCGCCGGGCATCAACCACACGGCGCTGATCGGCCACGGTTTCGGCCCCGCGCAGATCGAGAAGGTGGAACAGGCGCTGGCCACCGCCTTCGACATCCGCTTTGTCTTCAACCAGTGGACGCTGGGTGAGGAATTCTGCCGCGAGGTGCTGGGCATCCCGGCGGAAAAGCTGAACGACCCGACCTTCGACATGCTCAAGCACCTCGGCTTTGCCAAGCGTGACGTCGACGCGGCCAATGACCATGTCTGCGGGACGATGACGCTGGAAGGCGCGCCGCACCTCAAGGAAGAGCACTACCACGTGTTCGATTGCGCGAATGCCTGCGGCAAGAGGGGCAAGCGCTTCCTCTCGGTGGACAGCCACATCACCATGATGGCGGCGGCGCAGAGCTTCATCTCGGGGGCGATCTCCAAGACGATCAACATGCCCAACGACGCCACCATCGAGGATTGCCAGCGCGCCTACGAGCTGTCGCACAGCCTTGGCGTCAAGGCCAACGCGCTGTATCGCGACGGATCGAAACTGTCGCAGCCGCTCGCCTCGGCCCTGGTCGAGGACGACGAAGAGGCGCAGGAAATCCTCGAGACGGGATCGCCCGCCGCCAAGGCGCAGGTCCTGGCCGAGAAGATCGTCGAGAAGGTTGTCATCAAGGAGATCGTCAAGGCGCATCGCCAGAAGATGCCCGACCGCCGCAAGGGCTATACGCAAAAGGCGATCGTGGGCGGCCACAAGGTCTACCTGCGAACCGGCGAGTATTCCGATGGCTCCCTGGGCGAGATCTTCATCGACATGCACAAGGAAGGCGCGGGCTTCCGGGCGATGATGAACAACTTCGCCATCGCGGTGTCGGTCGGCCTGCAATACGGCGTGCCGCTGGAGGAGTTCGTCGATGCCTTCACCTTCACCAAGTTCGAACCGGCGGGCATGGTGCAGGGCAATGACAGCATCAAGAACGCCACTTCGATCCTCGACTACATCTTCCGCGAACTGGCCGTGTCCTATCTGGACCGCACCGATCTCGCGCATGTGAAGCCCGAGGGCGCGACCTTTGATGACATCGGTCGCGGCGAGGAAGAGGGCGTGTCGAACGTCCGCGAACTGAGCGAAAGCGCCGCGTCGCGCAGCCTGGAAGTGCTCAAGCAGATCAGCTCGACCGGCTACCTGCGCAAGCGCCTGCCGCAGGAACTGGTTGTCCTTCAGGGCGGCATGGCGACCGGCACCGATCCGATGATTGCGCTGAACACGCTGGTTCCCGTCACCTCGGTCTCGGCGGCGCAGGCGACCTCCACCGTTGCGGTGGCTTCGGCCACGATGACGATGGACGAGCGCACCAAGGCCAAGATGCAGGGCTACGAAGGCGAGGCCTGCGGCGAGTGCGGCAACTACACGCTGGTGCGCAACGGCACCTGCATGAAGTGCAACACCTGCGGCGCGACGAGCGGCTGTAGCTGATGGGTCCGCCCTGTCGCGGAATCGCGGCGGGGCGCACGGAAATGCGGAGCAGGGCGCGTCCCTGCTCCGAAGTCGCGGGGTCCGATGACCTCTCAGGTCTTCAGACCCCGCGGCGACGAAATCACCCCTGGGGGGTGACGCGCATCCTGCCGGACCTGAGACCGGCGCGGCGCGCGATGCTGGGTGGGCTGTGGGACAGGCCATCCTCCGGGGCCGGTGCGCTGGCCCCAGGCGCGGACATGGCCGCAGGCAGAAAAAACTCGGGCGGTGAAACATCGAGCCTTGTCAGCGAAACTCAAAGGGTCCCCTCGGGGGCCCTTTTTCTTGGTTTCTTGCCCAACAATCGCCACGCTTGGCGGCCATTGTCGCCGTCGTGTGAACGTCACGAGGGAAGCCGGGGATGGAAGTCTGCGCCTTGACCATGGTCTATCGCGACCACTGGGCGCTGTCGCGCTGGTATGCCCATCACGCTGCGCAACTGGGCGCGCAGAGCCTCTATGTCGTGGCCCACGGACCCGATCCACGCCTCCCGGACCTCTGTCCCGGTGCCAGCATCATCACCGTGCCCCGCGACGATCTCAGCCATTTCGACCGCCGCCGTGGCGCGTTGCTGGACGGCATCCATGCCGGACTGGCGCAGCTTTACGACTGGGTGATCCGAACCGATGCCGACGAACTCGTCTGTTTCGATCCCGACCGCTATCGCTCGCTTCCCGAGGCGGTAGCCGCGCAGGGTGACGCGCCGGTTTTGACCGCGCTGGGATTCGACCTGGTCGAGATGCCCGGAGACGCGGCGCTGGCCAATGAGCCGACATTCACATCGCGCCGCAACCTGTCGTTTTCCGGTCATTATTCCAAGGCGGTGGCGGCGCGCCGCCCGATCCCTTTTGCCCTGCACGGGGTGCGCGTGCCGCCGCGCCGCCTGGCTGACTTCCCCTTCACCATGCCGCCGGGACTTTTCCTGGCGCATCTCAAATACGCCAATGGCGCCGCCCTGGCAGAGGCCACGATCGTGCGCGAAGAGGTGGGAAACACCGACGCGCGCGGCCTGCCAGGCGGCGGCTGGAAAGAGGCCGGGCGCGATGTCGAAACCTTCCATCGCACCTTCGCCGCCAAGCCGCTGGTATCGTGGGAGGAAGCCGAGGCGCAGGCCCGTGCGCAGCTGGCGCATGACCCGGTGCGGATCGAGGAACGCGGCATCGTCAAGGCCCGCGCTTTGAAACAGACCGTCCGGACGGTCCTGCCCGAACGCTTTGCCGCGCAGGGCTAGGAGCGCGCGATATAGCGGTCGCGGCGGTGGTTGATCGTGATGATCGCATTCAGGATGACCGCGCCCAGCAGCGACCAGGCGACGCGCTCCCACGGGAACAGCGCCAGTGCCACGGCAAAGACGCAGAGGTCGAACAGCAATTGCGTGTTGCCGGCGCGGATGCCGCGCGTGTCCTGCAACCACAGCGCCACGATGCCGACTCCGCCCAGCGTCGCGCCGTGCCGGAACAGCGACAGCAGGCCCACCCCCGCCAGCACGCCGAACAGCGCCGCGCCCAGCGCCGGATGCAGCGTGTTGACCGTCAGAACCAGCGGCAGCAGTTCGGCCATGGTCGACATCAGCGTGACCGCGGCAAAGCTCTTCAGCGTGAAGCGCCAGCCCAGCTGCGTGATCGCCAGCGCGTAGAACGGCAGGTTCAGCACGAAGAACACCGCGCCAAAGGACCAGCCTGACGGGTAGGCGATCAGCAGCGACAGGCCCGCGATCTGGCCGGTAAACAGCTCGGAGGCGCGCAGGAACTGGATCGACAGCGCCACCAGAGTCGCACCGATGACGATGCCCTGCGCGTCTTCCCACGGGCGGTGGCGGTCGGGAGGGGGCATGTCCAGCAGCAGCATGATTCAGCCTGTGCCGGATGGTGCCGCGGGCCGCAAGGGCCGGTCGGGATGCGGCGGTCGCGATGCCCCGATTGCGCGCGCCCATGCCCGCATCTGCATGAAAATCCGGCAGCTTCGGCGCGCGGGTTTCGTGCGACCGGCAACCACCCGGTAAGGTTTGGCTGCTACTCCGGCAGCATGAAGAGACAAACGGCGGAAATGGCGAACCTCGCGCTCGGGCTTGTCGTGGCGGTGCTGATCGCGGCGGTGCCCGTGGCGGCGGCGCTCGGCCCCGATGCTCGGCCCGGCAGCGGACCGGTGCTGGTCCTGGCACCGCCCTGGGGGGCGGGTGCGGCGTCGATCGTCCTGCAGGCGGGTGGCACGCCGCTGGGGCCGGTTTCGGCGCCGTTCGGCACGCTTGCCACCTTCGACGGGCCGGATCCCCGGCCTGTGCTCTATGAACTGGGCGCCTGGGCGGTGCGCGACGGCTCGGCGCTGGCCCTCCTTTGCGGACTGGACAGAACATGAAACGGTTTCTTTCGAATGGCGAGGCACGATTCCAGCGGGTGACGGTTCTCGCGTGCACCTGGTTGATGATCCCCTTCATCGCGCTGGTGGATGTCTTGCTGGGACGCGACGTGTATGTCGAGGCAGCGGCCGCCTGCACGGTAGGCCTGGTCGGCTGGCTTGCACTGCGGCTCGACTCGCGGCTGACGGACTACGTGTTGGCGCTGTGCTGCGTGGCGCAGCCGATGCTGCTGACGGCGGCCTTTGCCGGTCATCCCTGGCAGATCGACGCACACATGATCTTTTTCGTGTCGCTTGCCATCCTGTCGGTCTTTCCCTCGCCCTGGCCGTTGCTGACCGGTTGTGGCGTCGTCGCGCTGCACCACTTGGGCCTGACGGTGCTGCTGCCGTCGCTGGTCTATCCCTCGGCCGACCTGGCCGAGAACGTGGTGCGCACCGCGATCCATGGCGGCGCTGTCGTCGCCGAAGGTGCCCTGCTGACGATCGCGATCCTCCAGCGCGCCGCGATGGCCGGTGAAATGGCGGCGCAGCGGGCCGCGCTGGCCGAGGAAAGCGACCGGGCCGAGGCCGCCCGCGCCGAGGCCGCTCGCAAGCGGGACGAGACGGCGGCCGTCGTCACCCGTCTTCAGGCGCACCTTTCCCAGATGGCAGACCGCGACCTGAACTGCCGGATCGAGACCGACATGCCCGAAGGCTTCGAGGCGCTGCGCGCCGATTTCAACCGGGCCGTCGCGTTGCTGGCCGAGGCGGTGGAACAGGCGCAGGACGCGGCGCTGTCCTTCAACCAGGATGCGGTCGCGCTCGAATCCATGACTGCCTCGCTGTCAACCCGGAACGAGGCGCAGGCCCAGGCGCTGAGCGACGCGGCCGAGACCCTGACCGACATCACCGGCAAGGTGCGCAGGACCGCGGACGAGGCCAGCGCCCTGGCCTCGCGCGCCGACGCGACTCGCTCCGAGGCCGAGCAGGGCGGCATGGTGACCGAACAGGCCATCGCCGCGATGCACCTGATCGAAAAGAGCTCTTCCGAGGTTGCGCAGATCATGGACCTGATCGACGACATCGCCTTCCAGACCAACCTTCTCGCGCTCAACGCCGGGGTCGAGGCGGCGCGCGCGGGCGACTCGGGTCGTGGCTTTGCCGTCGTCGCGGGCGAGGTGCAGGGGCTGGCGCAGCGCACCGCCGAGGCGGCCAATGGCGTCAAGTCGCTGATCGCGACCAGCGCCGCGCAGGTTTCCGAGGGGGCGAACCTGGTCAACGAGGCGGGCAAGCGGCTGTCGCGGATCGTCAGCCAGATCGGCGAGGTCAGCGGTCAGATCGGCCGTATCCGCGACGAGGCGCAGGACCAGGCCGGCGGAATGGGACAGCTGGCGCAGACGATCTCGGACCTTGACCGGCGCACGCAGGCCACAGCCGGCGAAAGCGAGGAACTGGCTGCGATGGGCCTGCGCCTGCGCGAACAGGCCCATGCGCTGAGCGACAGCATGGCGGCCTTCGGCAACCGCCGGGGCCATCCGGCGCAACGGCGCAGGGTGGCCTGACGGCAGGCGCCCGGGTCAGGGCGCAGCGGGCGTGATGGGCGCGGACCCGGTGCCCTCGCGCTCCAGCCGCGCCATGCGGCGGCTCAGCCCGACGCCAAGGACGGCATAGACGAGGATGGCCACGGCCGTGCTCAGCGGTGTGCCGTCAAAGGCCAGGCTGACCGGCAGCGCCAGCACCACCGCCACCACCGTCGCGACACCGCCGATGATCGAGGCCGCCAGGCCGGCGATATGGCCCATCGGCTCCATCCCAAGCGCGTTCAGGTTTCCCAGCGTCAGGCCGGCCTGGAAGAAGACCGAGACCTGCCAGGTCACGAAGGCGGCGAAGAGCGGGTCTCCCGACAGGCCCGAAAGGGTCAGCAACACCATCACTGCACTCAGTCCGGTCTGCGCCAGCAGCATCCGGCTGACCAGCCGCCGCATGCCCAGCCGCATCACCAGCCGCGCGTTCACGAAACTGCCCGAGGCGGCGAGGATCGCCACGATCCCGAACCACATCGGAAAGCTGTCGGCCCGGCCAAAGGCCTGGTCGTAGATCGGCTGCACGGTCGAGATCATGGTGAACAGCATGCCGAAGCACAGGCCCTGTGTGACGATGGACAGGCGCACCATCGGGTGTGCAGCCATCTCGCGCGCGGCGTCGCGGATCAGCGCAAGGCGAAAGGGGCGCCTCTGTTCCTCGGGCAGGGTCTCGGGCAGGCGCAGCGCCAGCCACAGCGCCGAGATGGCCGAGAACAGGATGAAGGCACCGAAAACCGCCCGCCAGCCCCAGAGCGCGATCAGCCCCGCCCCGATCGAGGGCGCCAGCGCCGGCACGATGGTGAAGACCATCATCACGAAGGACATGATCTGCGCCATGCCGCGCCCGGCAAAGAGGTCGCGGATGATCGCCAGCGCCACCACGCGGGGACCTGCGGCGCCCAGGCCCTGCAAGAGCCGCGCCAGCAGCAGCATCTCCAGCGACTGCGCCATTGCGGCCAGGAACGACCCGGCGATGTAGAGCGCGGCGCCGCCCAGCACCACCGGCTTGCGGCCCAGTGCATCCGACAACGGCCCGGTGAACAGCGTTCCGATCCCCATCCCCAGCACGAAGCTGGTGACCACGAACTGCGCCCGGTTCGGCGCGTCGGGCGAGAACTGCTCGGCCATCGCGGGCAGGGCGGGCAGCATCCCGTCTATGGAAAAGGCGATGGTGGCGAACAGCATCGCGACAAGCGCGATGAACTCGGTCCGTCCGGGCATCTGCTGTGGGATCGCGTGACTGTGCATGATCCGCAGCTAACACCGTGCGGCCATGCCGAACAGGGCCATTTCCGCAGGGTCGGACCTGCGCAAACGCAGGGTCAGCGCGGGCTGTCCCTGTCCTCGCCTGGTGGATCGTCAGCATTGGCGGCCTTGCCTTCGCCCAGCCGGCCGATCAGCCATTCCACGTGTTCTTCGCGCTTTCGCATGGCGAAGACACCGAATTGCTGGATCGCGACGGCGAATATGCCGAGGCCAAGCAAGATGAAGACGGTTGTCGCGATCTTGCCTGCCACGGTGACGGGCACGAGGTTGCCATAGCCCACGGTGGACAACGTGACCACGGTGAAGAAATAGGAATCGAGCAGCGACCACCCTTCGACCAGGTGGAAGAACACCGTGCCCAGCGCGATGATCCCCACTGGCGTGGCGAAGAGGGTGATCAGCCCCAGGCGTTTCATGCCGCCGGATCCGCCCCTTCGCGCAGCTCGGCGATGACCTGCGTCCACAGTTCGGGCGGCTGTGCGCCGGGCACTGCGTGCTTGCCCGCGACGATGAAGGTTGGCACCGCCGTCACGCCCATGCCACGCGCCGCCGCGTCGCGTTCCACGATCTCGCGCCGGTCGGAGTCGCTGGCCAGCAGGCGCAGCACCACGCTGGCATCCATGCCGCAGGCGTCGGCGATGTCCGCCAGCACCTCGGTATCGCCGATGTCGCGGCCCTCGATGAAATAGGCCCGGAACAGGGCCGAGACGACCGGCGTTTGCACCCCTTCCAGCTCCGCCCAGTGGATCAGCCGATGCGCGTCGATCGTGGACGGCGTGCGCGCGATACTGTCGAGCTTCAGGTCAAGACCGGCCTTTTTCGCATGCTCGGCCACCGGCATGTAGGCTTTTACCGCCGCGTCCTTGCCGCCGAATTTCGTTTCGAGGTAGGTGCGGCGGTCCTTGCCCTCGGCGGGCATGTCGGGGTTCAGCATAAAGGGCAGCCAGCGGATGCGGAACGGGTGGTCCGGATTGGCCTCCAGCGCGCGGTCCAGGTGGGCCTTTCCGATATAGCACCAGGGGCAAATCGGGTCGGAAAAGATATCGAGCTGAATCATGGCAGGCGCCTCCTTGGGGCCGGTTTAGCAGGCTTCACGCCGGGACGCGACAGGCCGTGACCCGTGTTTTCAACCCTGGTCGCCTTCGGCGAGGCGGCGCAGCGCAGAGCGGCGCAGCTTGCCGTTGGGATTGCGTGGCAGCGTCTCGACATGGAAGAAGGCGCGTGGCTGCTTGTATCGGGCGAGCCGTTCGGCGGCGGCAGCCAGCAGCACGGCCTCGTCCTGCGGTGCGCCGGTGTAGAAGGCGGCGATCACCCGCACGTCGGCGCGCACGGCGATGTCGGTCACGGCGATCTCGGTCACGCCGGGCAGGCCCGCCAGCGCCGCCTCGACCTCGAGCGGCGAGACCCGGTAGCCGCCGGCGTTCATCATGTCGTCGTCGCGGCCCAGATAGGCGATCTGCCCGTCCTCGCGCATCACCGAACCGTCGCCGGTCAGGAACCAGTCGCCGGAGAAGCGTGCCCGCGTCTCTGCCTCGGCGCCGCGATAGCCCAACATCAGGCCGGGATCGTCGCGGTGCACGGCGATGATGCCCGGCGTGCCGCGCGGCACCGGGCTGCCATCCGGTCCGAGGATCGCCATGTGCCGCCCGCGCTGCGGCAGGCCGAGACAGCCCTCGGCCGCCGGGCGCCCCGGCGCTGCGGAAACGAAGGTCGAGCATTCCGACATGCCAAACGCCTCGTAGATCTCGGTCCCCGTCGCCTCGCGCCAGCCGGTGCGCACCGTCTCGGACAGTTTCTCGCCGGCGGCGAGGCCGTGGCGCAGACGGGGCATGGCAGGCAGCGGGTATTTCAGCATCTGGCGGAACACGCCCGGCGCCGCCGCGAACAGCGTGGCGTCGTTGCGCCGGAGCAGTAGCGCCAACTGGGCCGGGTCGGTGCCCTGCGCCGGGATCAGCGCGGTCGCCCCCGCCGCCCACGGGTCCATCAGCCCGGTGCCCAGCGTGAAGGTCCAGTTGAACGCGCCCGCATGCAGCAGCCTGTCGCCCTCGTGCAGGTCATACCAGTCGCGCATCATCATCTGCCGCGCCCAGACCGCCCGATGCGCATGCATCACGGCACGCGGCGTGCCCGAGGTGCCCGAGGTGAAGACGATGTATCCCAGCCGGTCCGGGTCGCCCATGGCGTAATCGGCTTGCGGCAGGTCGCGCCAGCGGCGGAAGACATCTTCGGCGATGACGGGGGTAAGACCTTCGGGGCAGGCCACGCCCTTGGCACGCAGGATCGCGGCGGGCGTCACCTGTTGCACGATTCCGGTCACTTCACGCTCGACCAGCTGGGAAGAGGTCGGAACGGGCACGATTCCGGCCGCGATGGCGCCCAGGTAGGCGATTGGGAAATCCACGCTGTTGCCCAGCCGCAGCAGCACGATGTCCCCCGGCTTCAGCCCCGCCTGCAACAGCCCCGTCGCGGTGCCGCGCACCGCCGCGATGAGGCGAGCATAGGACCAGCGCTCTGCCCCGGTGGGTTTCACCAGCGCCAGCGCGATCTTGTCGGGCATGCGTTCGCCCGCCGCGAGCACATGCGCGGCCAGGTTGAACGGGGCGGGGCAGGGCGCAAAGGCGCCGTCGTGGAATACGGACTCCATGCGGTCAGCCTATGCCAGCGCAAGCCCCGCGCTTGCAAGCCTGTCCGCGCGACCCTATAGCGCAAACACATGAGCAAGGACCCGAAATCCCTGATCCGCATCGCTAGGGCCGAGGGCGAGGAACTGGCCGGTGAACCCGTCGACCTGGGGGCTCGCGTCCGCGAATTGCGCAAGCAGAAAGACTGGACGCTGGAGCAGGCGGCGAAAAAGGCCGGCCTAGCGCGCTCGACCCTGTCCAAGATCGAAAACGGCCAGATGTCGCCCACCTACGACGCGCTGAAGAAGCTGGCGGTGGGGCTGGAAATCTCGATCCCGCAGCTGTTCACGCCGCCGCAGGCGGAAAAGGTCAACGGGCGGATGGCGGTCACGCGCTTGGGTGAGGGCAACCACCACGCCACCGCCACCTATGAGCACACGCTGCTGGCCGAGACCCTGACGCGCAAGCGGATGCTGCCCTACCGCGCCCGCATCCGCGCCCGCGACCTGTCGGAATTCGACGGCTGGGTGCGCCATGACGGCGAGGAATTCCTCTACGTCCTGACCGGGGTGGTTCGGCTGTATACCGAGTTCTACGAGCCGATCGAGATGCGTCGCGGCGACAGCGCCTATTACGACGCGACCATGGGGCACAACGTGATCTCGGTCAGCGAGGATGACGCCACCATTCTCTGGGTCACTTCGCTGGGGTGACAGGCGCAAAGCGCTGTTGACCTGACGCGCCCGGCGCGCCATGTGGCGCGCCATGGCAGACAAACCGATCATCATGGGCGGCGCGCCCGAGGGATTCGACGCGACGCTGATCCTGAAGGAAGTGGACCGCGCTGGCGGCCCGGTCGTGCATATCGCGCGCGACGACCGGCGGCTGGCCTCGATGCGCGACGCGCTGACGTTCTTCGCACCCGAAATGCCGGTGGTGACCTTCCCGGCCTGGGATTGCCTGCCCTATGACCGGGTGTCGCCCAATCCCGACATCTCGGCCGGGCGCATGGCCGCGCTGGCGGGGCTGGTGCACGGGATGCCGGGGCGGTTCGTGCTGCTGACGACGCTTTCGGCCGCGATGCAGCGGATCCCGGCGCGCGAGGTGCTGCGCGAGGCCGCCTTTACCGCCCGCGTCGGCGACCGGGTGGACGAAGAGGCGCTGCGCACCTTCCTTGTGCGGATGGGCTTCAGTCAGGCACCAACCGTGTCGGAACCGGGTGATTACGCCATCCGTGGCGGCATCATCGACATCTTCCCGCCGGGCGAGGGCGGGCCGGTGCGGCTCGATTTCTTCGGCGACGTGCTGGACGGCGCGCGGCGCTTCGACGCCGCGACCCAGCGCACCACCGAAAAGCTCGACATGGTGGAACTCGCCCCGGTCTCCGAGGTGATCCTCGACGAGGCGGCGATCACCCGCTTTCGCCAGAATTACCGGATCGAGTTCGGCGCGGGCACGTCCGACGATCCGCTATATGAGGCGGTCAGCGCGGGCCGCAAACACCAGGGCGCCGAGCATTGGCTGCCGTTCTTCCACGAGCGGATGGAGACGCTGTTCGACTACCTGCCGGACGCACCGGTTCTGATGGACGACCAGTTGACGCCCGCGCGGCTGGCGCGCTGGGACAGCATCGCCGACCAGTACGAGACCCGCCGCCTCGCGATGGCGCAGAAGAAGACCATGGGCTCGGTCTACAAGCCTGTGCCGCCTGCGCAGCTTTACCTCGACGATGCCGACTGGACGGCCGCGCTGGGGACGCGCCGTGTGATGCAGTTCCATCCGTTGCCGCAGGCCAGCGGGCCGGGCGTGGTGGATGCGGGCGGGCGGATCGGGCGCAATTTCGCACCCGAGCGACAGCAGGAATCCATCAGTCTTTTCGGTGCCTTGGCGGCGCATGTGAAAGCGCGGATGAAGGGTGGTCCCGTTGTCATCGCCTCTTACTCCGAGGGCGCGCGCGAGCGCCTTACCGGCCTGATCGAGGACGAGGGCCTGGCCGAGGTCATCCCGATCCGCAACGGCACCCGTATCGGCAAGCGCGGGCTGCATCTGGCCGTCTGGGCGCTGGAGGCCGGGTTCGAGGCGCCCTTTGGCGACGGGCGCCTGACGGTCATCAGCGAACAGGACGTGCTGGGCGACCGGTTGATCCGCCAGCCTAAAAAGCGCCGCAAGGCCGAGAACTTCCTCACCGAGCACCAGAGCCTTACGCCCGGCGACCTTGTCGTTCACGTGGACCACGGAATCGGCCGGTATCAGGGGATGGAGGTCATCACCGCGGTGGGTGCGGCGCATGAATGCCTGTCCCTCGAATATGCCGAAGGATCGCGTCTGTATCTGCCGGTCGAGAACATCGAACTGCTGTCGAAATACGGCCATGAGGAAGGCTTGCTGGATCGGCTGGGCGGCGGCGCCTGGCAGGCCAAGAAGGCCAAGCTCAAGGAACGCATCCGCGAGATGGCCGACAAGCTGATCCGCATCGCGGCCGAACGCGCCCTGCGCACGGCGCCGGTGATGGACCCGCCCGTGGGCGCCTACGAGAGTTTCGCCGCGCGTTTCCCCTACGAGGAGACCGACGACCAGTTGCGCGCCATCGAGGACGTGATGGCCGACATGCATTCCGGCCAGCCGATGGATCGCCTGATCTGCGGCGACGTGGGTTTCGGCAAGACCGAGGTCGCCATGCGCGCGGCCTTTGTCGCGGCCATGTCTGGTGTGCAGGTGGCTGTGATCGCGCCCACGACGCTGCTGGCACGCCAGCACTACAAGAGTTTCGCCGAACGCTTTCGCGGCTTCCCGGTGCAGGTCGCACCGCTGTCGCGATTCGTCTCGGCAAAACAGGCGACGCTGACGCGAGAGGGCATTGCCAAGGGCACGGTCGACATCGCCATCGGCACCCATGCGCTGCTGGCCAAGGGGATCAAGTTCCACAATCTCGGCCTGCTGATTATCGACGAGGAACAGCATTTCGGGGTGCAGCACAAGGAACGGCTGAAACAGCTGCGCAGCGATATCCACGTGCTGACGCTGACCGCCACGCCCATCCCGCGCACGCTGCAACTGTCGCTGACCGGGGTGCGTGACCTGTCTGTGATCGGCACGCCCCCCGTCGACCGGCTGGCGATCCGCACCTATGTCTCGGAATTCGACCCGGTCACGGTGCGCGAGGCGCTGCTGCGCGAGCACTATCGCGGCGGGCAATCCTTCTACGTCGTGCCGCGCCTGACCGACCTGCCCGAGATCGAGGACTTCCTCAAGGAACAGGTGCTCGAGGTGACCTATGTCGTGGCCCACGGCCAGATGCCGGCGGGCGAACTCGACGACAAGATGAACGCCTTTTACGACGGGCAATATGATGTGCTGCTGGCGACGACCATCGTGGAATCCGGCCTCGACATTCCGACCGCCAACACGATGATCGTGCATCGCGCCGACATGTTCGGCCTGGCGCAACTGTATCAGATCCGGGGACGTGTTGGGCGGTCCAAGACCCGCGCCTATGCCTATCTCACGACGAAACCGCGCGCCAAGTTGACCGTGCAGGCGGAAAAGCGGCTGCGCGTGCTGGGCTCGCTCGACGCGCTTGGCGCGGGCTTCAACCTCGCCTCGCAAGACCTTGATATCAGGGGCGCCGGGAACCTTCTGGGCGAGGAACAGTCGGGCCAGATGCGCGACGTGGGATACGAACTCTATCAATCCATGCTGGAAGAGGCGATCGCCAAGATCCGCTCCGGCGCGATGGAGGGTCTCTCCGAAGCCGACGACCAGTGGGCGCCGCAGATCAATCTCGGCGTGCCGGTGCTGATCCCGGAGGAGTATGTGCCCGACCTCGATGTGCGCCTGGGCCTTTATCGCCGCCTTTCGGCGCTGACCACCAAGGTCGAGCTGGAGGGGTTCGCCGCCGAGTTGATCGACCGCTTCGGCAAGCTGCCGCGCGAGGTCAATACGCTGCTGCTGGTCGTTCGGATCAAGGCGATGTGCAAGAAGGCGGGGATCGCCAAGCTGGATGGCGGGCCGAGGGGCGCGACGATCCAGTTCCACAACGACAAGTTCGCATCGCCCGCCGGTCTGGTGGAATTCATCCACGACCAGAAGGGGCTGGCCAAGATCAAGGACAACAAGATCGTCGTCCGCCGCGACTGGAAATCCGAGAAGGACAAGATCCAGGGCGCCTTCGGCATCGCGCGCGACCTCGCCGAAAAGGTCGCGGCCGCGCGCAAGGCAGAGAAGACAGCGACCTGAGCCGTCAGAAGATGAAGTCGGTGGCGTCGATCAACCCGCCGCCGCCCATCACCAGCACCGATCCGCCGCCCATCTCGATCAACGCGTTGGCGCCCATATTGGTGACGGTAACACCGGTCATGTCCAGCGCCACCGCGTCCCACACGATGAAGCGGTCAGAGCCGTTCTGGAAATCGGTGATGATGTCGTCGCCGAATCCGGTTTCCGAGAACACGAAACGGTCGACGCCCCAACCGCTGCTCATCGTGTCGTCGCCTAGCCCGCCGTTGATCGTGTCGTTGCCGCCGCCGCCGTTCAGCTCGTCGTTGCCCGCGCCGCCGTTCAGCAGGTCGTTGTTGTCCTGGCCGTGCATCAGGTCGTCGCCATCGTCGCCTTGCATGACGTCGTTGCCCTGGCCGCCAAGCATCGTGTCCGCGCCGTTACCGCCCGACATCCGGTCGGCACCCCAGCCGCCATCGAGGCTGTCGTTGCCGTCGCCGCCGCTCAGCAGGTCAAAACCGGCCTCGCCCAGCAGCGTGTCGTCGTCCGCACCGCCCCGCAGGATGTCGTCGCCCACACCGCCGCTCATGCGCGCGGTGCCGGCCCAATCGATCAGGATGTCGTTGCCGTCGCCGCCGGTGGCGATCTCGACCGCGCCGATGAAGAATTCCGATCCGAGTTGTATCAGGTCGTCGCCCGCGCCGCCGTGCAGCGTGTCCATGCCGTCGCCGCCCCGGAGCGTGTCGTTTCCGTTCGATCCGATCACCCAGTCGTTTCCAGCCCGCGCGAAATAGTCCGTCGGCGCCGAGAGGAGTTCGTAGTCGTCCAGGTCTGTGCCACGCCCGCTGATGGCCATGACGACATCATCATTCGACCCGTTGTCGCGCAGGCCGAACTGCATGACGCCTCCAGCGGCCATGGCGACGATACTGCCTTGGTCACTCAACCCGCCTGGCGGAATTTCCGACAGGCCAAGAGTCTGGTCATCGCCCGGCTCTCCGTTCGGCTTGAAACTGCGGTACCAGTAGCCGTCGGCGCTGGCCGCGCTGGAGAAATCATGCCAGCCAAGCACGTAGCCGCCGTCTTCGGCCACGGAGATGTCGACATATCCGGTGCCCGGGCGTTCCGCCGGGTTCGACGCCTCGCGCACGTCGAAGCGCGGTGTGCCGTCAGCTGCGAATTGCCGGTACCAGATCCCGCCGGAGGAATTGTTGTTCCATGCGACGACGAAATCGCCACCGGGAAGGGCCGCGATGACCGGCGAGAAATACGAGCCGGTCACGGGCGCGGTATCGTCGGCATTCGTCTCGGTCAGCACTTCGTTTCCATTGGCATCGAAGATCCGCAGCTTGATATGAGTGCCCGAGGAAAGGTCGCGCCAGACCACGGCGTATCCGCCATTCGCCAGGCCGGCGACCTGCGCCGAATCCTGTGTTCCGGTGGTTGTCGTGTTGACCGAAACCTCGTCCCCGACCGGGCGGTTGAGCACGGAGTAACGTTGGAGCTTGATCTCGTAACCGTTGCTGGCGGTCGCTGATGTCCAGACCACGACAAAGCCGCCATCGGCCATCGCCGCGACATGTGCCTCGTACTGGGCGCCGGAGGTGAATGTGTTGACCCGCGTTTCCGAGCCGATCCGGAATCCTGTCGCGCTGTAGCGCTGCATGTAGATCCCGTCCTCGCTTCCGTCCTGGAGCGCGCTGGTCCAGACCACCACGAAACCGCCATCGGCCAGCGCCGTAACCTGCGCATCGTCCTGCGAGTCCACGGTCTGGGTATTCACGCGCGTATTGGAACCCACGGCCAAGCCATACTGGTCATAACGCTGAAACAGCACGGCATCGCCGCTCGCGTCGCCGGTCGAGGACGTGAAGACCACGATGACATCTCCGCTCAGCAGCCGAGCGGCGTCGGGTTCGTCCTGATTGCCGAGAGTCGAATTGAAATTGACGGTCTGATCAAACGTGGCCATGGGGGGCCTCCAAAAAGCATTTTGGCCGCACCCTAGCATGGATGCGGCCAATGCATGTTGAAAAGTTAAGGACAGGTTAACTGTCAGGCGCGGCTCAGCCGCGGCGGCGGCGACCCCCGGTGCGGCCCTCGCGGCCGCGGCCTTCCTGTCCCGCTTTCGGCGGCTGACGGTTGAACGCGATCCAGGCACCGCCGCCATCGTCCTGGTTCATCAGGAAGTTCGCGGCGCGGATTGCCTCCATCTCCTTGCCCGGACGGGGCAAGGTGCTGCCCATGCCGAACAGCGTGACGAAGGTCTCGTCGTCCAGCCCCTCGGGCAGGATGATGCCCGCCGCCTCGATCTCGGCGCGCTTTTCGGCTATGGCCTTGGGGCCGACGGGCAGGGCGATCGGGTTCATGATCGCGCTGGTCATCCCCGCGCCCATCGCCATCGGCAGGAAGGCGTTGTTGATGCCGTGCCGGTTGGGTAGGCCAAAGCTGATGTTGGACGCGCCGCAGGTCGTGTTGACGCCCAGTTCCTCGCGCAGGCGGCGGACCAGGGTAAAGACCTGGTGGCCGGCGGTCGCCATGGCGCCGATCGGCATGACCAGCGGATCGACCACGATATCATGCGCCGGGATGCCGAAATCGGCGGCGCGCTGGACGATCTTCTTGGCCACGGCAAAGCGCACGTCGGGGTCTTCGCTGATGCCGGTATCGTCGTTCGAGATCGCCACGACCGGCACGTTGTATTTCTTGACCAGCGGCAGGACCAGTTCCATCCGCTCTTCCTCGCCCGTGACCGAGTTCAGCAGCGGGCGCCCCTGCGCCGCCGCCAAGCCGTTTTCCAGCGCACCGGGCACCGACGAGTCGATGCAGAGCGGGCTGTCGGTGACGGCCTGCACGCACTCGATCAGCTGCTTCATCAGCGTCGGTTCGACGAAGTTGTTGTCCGCGTAGCGCGGGTCTTCGGCCATCTTGTTGGAAAACACCGCGCCCGAGTTGATGTCGAGGATGTTGGCGCCCGCCGCCACCTGCGCCAGTGCGTCGGCCTGGACCCGGCTGAAATCGCCGCGCTCGAGTTCCTCGTTCAGGATCTTGCGCCCCGTGGGGTTGATACGCTCTCCGATCACGCAGAAGGGCTGGTCAAAGCCGATGATGGCGGTTTTCGTCTTCGACTCGACGATGGTGCGGGTCATGTCATGGCCTTTCCGTTAAGGCGCGCAAGGATCGGGTCCAGCGCGGGGTCTGTGAAATCTGCAACGCTCGTGTGCGCGCCGTGGCGGCGCAGCGTGGCGTCGTCGGCGGAAGAGCGGATGCCGACGGTATAGGCGCCCGAGGCCCGCGCGGCGGCAAGGCCCGAGCCGCTGTCCTCGAAGGCGATGGCGTCGCCCGGCGCGACGCCCAGCGTCGCCATGGCGGTCAGGTAGGGGTCGGGGGCGGGCTTGCCCCGTCGGCATTCGTCGCCGATCACGAGCACCTCGAACCGCTCGCGCAGCCCGATGGCCCGCAACATGTGCTCGGCGTTGACGCGCGGCGCATTGGTCACGACGGCGACGTTCCAGCCCTCGGCCTCGGCCCGGTCCAGCAGGGTCGCGGCGCCGGGCATCGGCGGATGGCCCGCGCCGAGGCGGTCGCGGAACCTCGCCTCTTTCTCGTCGGACAGCGTTTGCGCGTCCTCGCCGGGAAAGAGATGCGGAAAGCTTTCCAAGTTATGCGTGCCGTGCACGTTTTCGAGATAGAACGCCTCGTCGATCTGGCGGCCGCGCTCGGCGAACATCTCGGCGAAGACCGCGAAATGCAGTGGGTCCGAGTGCAGCAAGGTGCCGTCCAGATCGAAGAGCAGCGCCTTTGTCATGCGCTGGCCGCGGGGCGGGCCGCTTCGCCACCGTTCTGCATCGCCCATTCGGCATTGGCCTTGATCCCGCCGAGCGGGAAGAAATGCACCTGCTCGATCAGGCAGTCGGGATGCGCGGCCTTGTGCGCTGCCAGCCCTTCCAGCACCTCGGTCGGCTCGTAGGGCAGCAGCAGCTTGGACACGTCCATCGCGCGCTTTTGCAAAACCTTGAGCGAGGGGCCGACACCGCAGGCGATGGCGAACTTGATCAGGGTCTGAAGCTTGGCAGGACCGGCGATGCCGATATGGATCGGCAGGGCGATCCCCTCGGATTTCAGGCGGTCGGCCCAGGCGACGATGGGGCCGGCCTCGAAGGCGAATTGCGTGGCCATCGCCATCCTGGCGTCGGTGCGCTCGGAGAACGCCTGCTTCCAGCGCAGCGCCTCCATCACCATGCGGTCGCCGCCATCGGGATCGATGTCTCGGTTGCCCTCGGGGTGGCCCGCGATGTGCAGGCGCTCGAAGCCCGCCTTGTCGAACAGGCCGGTTTCCATCAGTTGCATCGAACAGTGGAACTGGCCATGCGGCTGCGATACGCCGCCTGCCAGCAGCAGCGCCTGCTTCACCCCGGCCTCGCCCTGGTACAGGGCGATCCAGTTTTCCAGCGTCTTGGCATCCTTTATGATCCGCGCCGGGAAATGCGGCATGACGTTGAAGCCGTCCCGCGACAGGCGGCGGGCGGTCGCGACCATGTCCTCGATCGGCGTGCCGTCGATATGGGCGATGTAGACGCGGGTGCCCTCGGGCAGCAGGGCGCGGAAATCCTCGACCTTCTCGGCGGTGCGCGGCATCACCTCGATGGAATAGTCCTGCAAGAAGGCGGGCAGGGCGCCACCGGTGCGGGCCGGGGTCGTTTCACGCTTGCGGAAATTCAACAGGGCCATCAGCCTCTCCTTCATGCTGCGGAACATAGGGCGCTCAGGCCCAGCCGTCATTGGCGATCAGTGCCTTGATCCGCTCGGGGGTGAATTCCGCATCCAGCCTTGCCACCTCGGCCGCCGCAACGTCCTGCGGGTCGCCTTCGACAGTATAGGG
Organism: Thetidibacter halocola; assembly: GCF_018224955.1. Classification (GTDB taxonomy): domain Bacteria; phylum Pseudomonadota; class Alphaproteobacteria; order Rhodobacterales; family Rhodobacteraceae; genus Thetidibacter; species Thetidibacter halocola. The sequence continues at coordinate 304,664 of NZ_JAGTUU010000001.1, read as the reverse complement.
CTCGGCCTTGCGCCACTCGGCGAGATAGGCGTCGGTTTCCGACGCTCCCACCTTCATCGCAGCCCGGTCGATCGCCTGCTCGAACCGTTCGGGCAGAACGGCCTTGGCGCCACGGCGGCCCTTGCCCACGATGACCTGGGCCGGGATGTCGCGCCAGTAGACGATGGTGACCTCGGGCATGGATGATTCCCCTTCGCGTATCGCACGCAGCATTAGCCGGGCGGGGGTCGGATTCCGGGTCGGAATTCGACGCAAACCCCGCCACGAGCGACAGCCTATCGCGGCGGCGCGCCCGGCGGAAGGCGGGCGCAGTATCGAATGCGTCATGGTCTGCATGAGCGGGATTCACCTTTGGCAAACCGCGCCGTGGCAAAACGGGCGGGAAAGGAGCCCGCATGGTCGTTGCCCTCGCCGCATACCGCATCGCCTGGATGCCCCTTCCCAAGGCCGCGTGTTCCTCGGTCAAGGAGGCGCTGGCGCGGATCGACCCTGCCGTGACGGTGCCCGACGCCCCGACGACGCATAGCTGGCACCAGATCTATCCGACGCGGCGTTTTCGTCCGCATCGCTGGCAGGGGTATGGCGATCACTGGCGGTTCTGCGTGGTGCGCGACCCGCTGGAGCGGCTGCTTTCGGTCTACACGAACCGGGTCGTGCAGCATCGCGACCTGTGGAACAGTCGCCGCTTGCGCGACGATCCGGCGTTCCGAGACCTGCCGCGCGATCCCGATCCCGACACGTTCTTCCAGCAGCTGCCGCGCTATCGGTTGGCCTCGTCCGCGATCCGGCACCATGCCTTTCCGGCCTGGGTTTTCCTCGGCCCGGAGCTGCGCGACTACGACCGGGTGTTCCGGGTGGCGGAACTGGATGCGTTGGCGGCGGCGCTTACCGAAAGGACGGGGCGCTGGGTGGTCATGCCGCGGCGCAACCGCTCGGCCGAGCGGCTGAGTGCCGACGATCTGCGCCCCGCGACGCTGGCTGCGCTGCGCGCGCTGCTGGCCGAGGAATACGACTACCTGTCAGGGGTTTATCAGAATCCCCTTGGCGCGCCCCTCATGGCGCTTGCGCGGTCGGGCGGCGGCAATTAGTCTTGGTTCCAACACGATACCGGAAAGGCGCGATGTCATGGCGCCCAAGCGTCCCAATGGTGCGGGCGCATTTCCCCAACCGGTCGAGAGCCCCGCGCCGTCCCGGCCCGATACAGACGCGCTTTATGCCGCGCTGGACCTGGGCACAAACAGTTGCCGCATGCTGATTGCCCAGCCCAAGGGCAGCCAGTTCCATGTGGTTGACAGCTTCTCCAAGTCCGTCCAGCTGGGGCACGGGCTGGAAAAGTCCGGGCGTCTGTCCCGGGCCTCGATGGAACGCACCATCGCGGCGCTGCGCGTCTGCAAGCAGAAGATCGATCGCCACCAGGTGCAGAACATGCGCCTCGTCGCGACCGAGGCCTGCCGCCGCGCGCAGAACGCCGGCGCCTTCATCCGCGACGTGCGCCGGGAAACCGGCCTGAGGCTGGAGATCATCCAACCCGAGGAAGAGGCGCGCCTCGCCGTCATTTCCTGCGCGCCTCTGGTTTCTACCCGGACCGAACAGTTGCTGGTCGTCGATATCGGCGGCGGCTCGACCGAGCTGGTGTGGATCGACCTGTCGGGTGTCGAGGCGCGCGAGAGGCCGCGCGCCATCATGCGGCTGCATGCCGGGTTCCATCCGCCCGAAAGCCCATTTCCGGCGGCCAAGGTCGTCGACTGGATCAGCGTACCGCTGGGGGTCGCAACGCTGCGCGACCAGTTCTCGGACGTTAAGGACGACTCGGCGCGCTATGCGCTGATGAGCTGGTATTTCGAGGAGCACCTGGCCGATTTTGCCCCCTACAAGGACGAGCAGGCGCGCGAGGGGTTCCAGATCGTCGGCACCAGCGGAACCGTGACAACGGTCGCCGCCTCGCACCTGGGGCTGAAACGCTATGACCGGTCCAAGGTGGACGGGCTGCGCATGACTTCGGACCAGATCGAGGCGGTGATCCGTCGCTATCTCGACCTCGGGCCGGTGGGGCGACGACGCGATCCGCGGATCGGCCCGGACCGTCATGCACTGATCATGTCCGGGTCCGCGATCCTCCAGGCGCTGCTGCGGCTCTGGCCGACGGACCGGCTGTCGGTGGCCGATCGCGGCCTGCGCGAAGGGCTGCTTTACGCGCAGATGTCGGCGGATGGCGTTCTGGAGGATGGTCCGCTATAGGGCGGTGTCGGGACGGGGGCTTTTACCTGAACCCCTGCGGATTTGTGAACCAGAGAAGAACGGACGCGAGGCCTGCCATGGGCAAGGGACCGAAGAATTCGTCGGGGCGCGGGCAGCGTGACCTGAAGGTGCGGGTCAAGACGGCGCGCGGGCGCAAGCTGTCCTCGACGCTGTGGTTGCAGCGGCAGTTGAACGATCCCTACGTCAAGCGCGCAAGGGACGATGGCTATCGCGGGCGCGCCGCCTACAAGATTCTCGAACTCGACGACCGGTTCCGCTTTCTCGTGCCGGGCGCGCGGGTGGTCGACCTTGGCTGTGCGCCCGGCGGCTGGTGCCAGGTGGCGGTAAAGCGGGTGAACGCGCTGGGGGAAAAGAGCGGCAAGGCGGTGGGTCGGGTGCTGGGGGTCGACCTCCAGGAGGTGGACCCGATCCCGGGCGCCGAGATCCATCAACTGGATTTCATGGCCGACGAGGCGGATGCAAAGGTCAAGGAATGGCTTGGCGGGCGCGCCGACGTGGTGATGTCGGACATGGCGGCGGCCTCCTCGGGACACAAGCAGACCGACCACCTGCGGATCATCGCGCTCTGCGAGGCGGCGGCACAACTGGCCTTCGACGTTCTGGAACCGGGCGGCGCCTTTGTCGCCAAGGTGCTGGCGGGTGGCGCAGAGACAAGTTTGCAGACACTGCTCAAGCAGCGTTTCGACAAGGTCGCCAACGTCAAGCCGCCGGCCAGCCGGTCGGATTCCTCCGAAAAATTCGTCGTGGCGACGGGGTTTCGCGGCTAGGCGCCGCGCGGCCCCATCAGCGACCGGATGGCGAACGCGCGCAGCGCCTCGGCCTCGTCGTCGGCGAGGGTTTCCTGCCGGCGGCTGTGGGTGGCCTGGCGGACCTCTTGCTTGCAGAGGGCAAAGAGACGGTCGAAGCGTCCGGAACTTGGGGTCTGAATTGGTAGCAGTGGCAGCATGACGGGGACTCACAGATAATGTCCGGCACAAGCTGCCGCGGAAAAGCGGCGGAATCGGCGAGCGAACTGGGGCAATTGTGCGGCATCGCTTGACCGCGTCCGCGCCGCTTGCATGAGTGGTGTGCGAAAGGGAGGCAGGCGCATGGCGACGATCCTCTGTTACGGCGACAGCAACACCCATGGCACGCGCCCGATGTCGGTGGCGGGCCTGTCCGAACGGCATCCGCCCGGCGTGCCCTGGCCCGACGTGATGGCAGCGGCCCTTGGGCCGGCCCATCGCGTGATCGCCGAGGGGTTGCCGGGCCGCACCACGGTGCACGAGGATCTGGTCGAGGGCGGGGCACGCAATGGCCTCGCCGTGCTGCCCGCCATCCTGCACAGCCACAAGCCGCTGGACCTGATGGTGCTGATGCTGGGCACCAACGACCTCAAGCCGCGCTTTTCCGTCACCGCGCACGAAATCGCGCGGTCGGTGCTGCGCCTGGCGCTGCTGGCGCGGGCCGAGGCCGTGGTGCAGGACGTGCTAATCGTCTCGCCCGCGCCGGTGCGCGAGGCGGGTTGCCTGGCCGAGGTCTTTGTCGGTGCCGAGGCGCGGCAGGCCGGGTTGGCCGGGGTCCTGAGGGACCTTGCCGAGGCGTCGGGTTTCGGTTTCGCCGATGCAGGCGCGCATGTCACCGTGTCGGATTTCGACGGCGTTCACTGGGATGCGCCGGCCCATGCGGCCCTTGGCGCGGCCATGGCGCGGATCGTCGCGGATCGTCTGGGGTGAGACATCTGGCACTGATCCTGCTGCTGTCCGCCTGCACGGCGACGCCGCTGCCGCCGGCGAGCATTCCTGTGCGCAACCTGACGATGCCGGTGGCGTCGCAGGCCGACGCAACCCTCGAGCGGCTGCGCGGAGACTGGGTGGTGGTGCAGGGCGCGGGGATGGCGCCGGGCGCGCGGCTGCGTTTCGAAGAGGATCGGGTGAGCCTGGTCGGTGGTGTCTCGCCGGTGGTGCAGACCGGGCCGGGTCGCGTGCGGATCGGTGGTGAAGAGATCTGGATCCACTGGATCGACGCCGACGGGCGCACCGCCGCGCTGGGGGATCCGGGCGGCGCACGGGTCTGGATCATGGACCGCAGCGGGCGACCGGGCGAACGGCTGGTTGCGGCGCGCACGATCCTTGACTGGTATGGCTACGATCTGGAACGGATGGAGGGATCATGAGCGGCACGGCAGCGATCATTGGCGGCGGCGTCATCGGCGGGGGTTGGGCGGCGCGCTTTGCCCTGATGGGCTGGGAGGTGTGGGTCTTCGATCCCGATCCCGAGGCGGAACGCAAGATAGCCGCCGTCATGGCCAATGCCGAGCGCGCCTTGCCGATGCTCTACGAGGCGCCGATGCCGCCGCGCGGGGCGATCCGTTTCGTTTCGACCATCGCCGAGGCGGTGGCGGGCGCCGACTGGGTTCAGGAGAGCGTGCCCGAGCGTCTGGACCTGAAACTGAAGATATACCGGGATATAGTGTCTCATGCCTCATCCGAGGCGGTGATTGGATCCTCGACCTCCGGTTTTCGGCCCTCGCAGTTGCAGGAGGGGTTGCCGGACGCCAGCCGGATCGTCGTTGCGCATCCGTTCAACCCGGTCTATCTGCTGCCGCTGATCGAACTGGTTCCGGGCGTAAAGACAGCGCCCGAAGCGGTTGACAAGGCGAAAGAAATCCTCACGGGAATCGGCATGTATCCGCTGCATGTGCGGGCCGAGATCGACGCCCACATCGCCGACCGTTTCCTAGAGGCCGTCTGGCGCGAGGCGCTGTGGCTGGTCAAGGACGGCATCGCCACGACCGAGGAGATCGACAACGCCATCCGCTATGGTTTTGGCCTGCGATGGGCGCAGATGGGCCTGTTCGAAACCTATCGGATCGCCGGCGGCGAAGCCGGGATGCGGCATTTCCTAGAGCAGTTCGGGCCCTGTCTGACCTGGCCCTGGACCCGTCTGACCGACGTGCCCGAGTTCAACGACGACCTTGTCGACCTGATCGCCGGACAGTCCGACGAACAGTCGGGGCATCGCACGATCCGCGAACTGGAGCGTCAGCGCGACGACAACCTCGTGGCGATCCTGCATGCGCTCAAGGGGCGCGAGGCGGCGGCAGGCAAGCTGGTGCTCGACCACGACGCGCTGCTGCGCGGGCCGCTGGGCGACGGCGTGCCGCTGGTCACCGTGCGGCGCACGGTGCCGGTCGACTGGACCGACGTGAACGGCCATATGAACGAGGGGCGCTATGGGCAGGTCTTCTCGGACGCCTCCGAAGAACTGATGACGCATGTCGGCGCGGACCGCGCCTATATCGACGCGGGCAACAGCTATTTCACCGCCGAGACGAACATCAAGTATCTGGCGGAAACGCTCGCGGCAGAGAAATTTTTTGTCGAAACACGCGTGACTCTGGGCGCGGGCAAGAAGCTGCGTCTCTGGCACGAGATGAAGCGCGAAGCGGATGGCGAGACGCTTGCCACCTGCGACCAGTTCCTGCTGCATGTCTCGCTGGAGACCCGTCGCAGCTGTCCGCCCCTGGCGCATGTCGCCGAAGCGGTCGAGCGGCTGGCGGCGGCGCATGGCGCTCAGTCGTAGCGGTATCCCAGCGCGGCCTCCAGCGCGCCGTCCAGCGAGTTGCGGATGAAGGCGGCATCCTCGGGCGTGGGCAGGTCAGGCGGCGGCGGGCGATCGTCGACCGAGGGGTTGAACCGGGTGCCCATGCGGCGCGTGACCGGCGAGAACCCCTCGATCCGACGGTCGACGTTAAAGGCGCGGGCGATCCGGTCGGTCATCGCCTCGGGATCGTTCAGGAAGGCCTCGAACCGCAGGAAGGCCAGCGAGCAGCCACGCCGCGCCATGCCGGTCAGCGCACGCAGCTTGGCCGTGCGCAGGGCGAAGAGGTTGGGAAAGGGCAGGCCGCTGAACGGGTCGCGATCCGGTTGCAGCGGCTGGCCTTGCAGGGGCGAGTCCGCACGCAGGCCGAAATCGGTGGGCCGGTCGATGATGCTGACCCATTCGGCGCGGATGAAATCGGAAAAACCCAGCGCCTGCATCGCCGGATGCGCATGCCAGGGCCGCGCGTAGAGCGAGCGCGCCCAGTCCCACGGGTGGCGCACCACGCAGATCACCAGAAGGTCGCGCGGGATGGCGATCATGCCGGGAAAGCCGTGTTTCCAACCCAGCGACTCGACCCTGTCGATGGCCAGGTGACGCTGGATCGTCTTGCGCACGACATTCGTGCCGCTGCCGCGTTCGCCCAGCACCTGGAATTGCCGCAACGGCGCGTCCTGTCGCCGGATGAAAAGGCCGGTTTCGTCGATTTGCAGCACCCTGGCCGCCCCTGGTTGTCGTTTCGGTTTCCCCCGCGCGACGGCGCGCGGTAGTGTCAGACCGAGTAAACAGGACGGCAGGCAGGCAGGCAATCGGCATGAACAGGGCAGCGGCGCTGACCATGGTGCGGGACGATGCGTTCTTCCTGAAGGCGTGGCTGCGCCATTACGGCGGCCTGCTGGGCCGCGAGAACTGCTACATTGTCAATCACGGACGCGGCGAAGAGGTCGCGCGGCTGGCCGAGGGATGCAACCTGATCGGCATCCCGGGCGATCCGCATCCGAATTTCGACATGAAACGCTGGCGCCTGCTTAACAACCTCGTGCAGGGGCTGCGCTGCTACTACGACCACGTGATCGTCGGTGACGTGGACGAGTTGGTGGTGCTCGACCCGGCGCGGGGCGAGACTCTGGCCGAGTTTCTGGGCCGGACGCGGGGCAAGCGGGTTCTGACACCCATCGGACTCGAGGTGATCCACCGGATCGACATCGAGGAGGTGCCGATCGCCGACGCCATCCTTGGCCCGCGCCGCTTTGTCCGACCCGCGCCGCATTACTCCAAGCCCTGCATCCTCTCGACCGGCACCAAGATCGCCCGCGGCGGGCATTTCACCCAGTTCGAGAAACTGATCGTGCCCGAGGGCCTGTATCTGCTGCACCTGAAATACTGCGATTTAGGCCAGTACGCGCAGGCGATGAACCGGCGCAACGCGGTGACGGCGGCGGTCGGCGCGCCGCCCGCCGAGGTCTCGATCGGACGGCACTGGTTCGCCGAGGCGCGCGGCGACGATGCCGTGCTGTTCCGGGGCTTTGCCGATCTGCCTCTGCAGCCGGGCTTCGACCTGTCGCCTGTCCGTGCACAGATGCAGGACAGCTGGAAGCCGCGCGGCGACACCGGATTCTGGCAGTTCGACCGGCCGGAGATGGCTGTGCAATACGAGTTGCCGGAGCGGTTCTACGGGCTGATCTGAACCGAACCGTGGAACGCGGCGAGCGCCTGTGCCGTCTCGGCGGGGAACTGGTCGGGAAAGAAATGGCCGCCGGGGATGCCGACGCTGCGCATCTCATCCAGGCGGTCCGCCCAGGTGGCGGGCACGTCCATCGCGCGGGCCATGGCACCATCCGCGCCGTAGGCGACGAGTGTGGGGCAGGTCACGCGGCGGTGCAGGTCGGCGCGGTCATCGCCGATGTCGATGTCGATGGCGGCGCGGTAGTCGTTGCACATCGCGGCGATGCAGGCCGGACGCCGCCAGCTGCGCCGGTATTCGGCCAGTTGGTCCGCTTCGAAATCCGACAGCTCTGCCTTGCCAAAGCCCAGCAGGCAACGTTCGAAGAAATGATCCGGGTCGGCGGCGATCATGGTTTCGGGAAAGGGCGCGGGCTGGGCCAGGTAGAACCAGTGGTAATAGGCCCGCGCGACCGGATGGGTCAGCGTTTCCAGCAGGTGCAGCGTCGGCACGATGTCCATCAGGGCGAGGCTGGCGATGCGCCCCGGCGCGTCCAGCGTCATGCGATGCGCCACCCGCGCGCCCCGGTCATGGCCGGCCAGGTGAAACCGGTCAAATCCCAGCGCCGTCATCAGGGCCAGCATGTCGGCCCCCATGGCGCGAAAGCTCATCGCTTCCAGCGTGCCGGGCAGTGTGCTGTCGCCATAACCGCGCAGGTCGGATGCGATCACGGTGAACCGGTCGGCAAGGATCGGGGCGACATGGGCCCACATGGCGTGGGTCTGCGGAAAGCCGTGCAGCAACAGCAGCGGAGGCCCGTCACCGCCCTTGCGAAAGGCGATGCGGATCCCGTCCAGGTCGGAAAAGGCCAGGGGGCCGAGGAAATCGAGGCTCATTTCCCGAAGGAGGAGGCCAGCGTCACGGTGCCGAAGTCAAGCTCCGGCATGACCTCGGAGAAGGAAGACGAGGCCGCCAGGACGATCGCGCGCGAGTTGTCGTCCATCATGCCAAGGCCCGTCTGCCAGACCGAGGTGGGGGTATAGACCAGCGCCAGCGCGCCCACGACACCGGTCAGCAGCGCGGCGGAATTGGATTTCTTGCTGCCGCGCCGGCCAACGAGGAACCGGAACAGGTGCACGCCCAGCATGACGAAACTGATCGCCAGCAGCGCCGAAAGACCCATCATCACCGTGTCATGCAGGTGACCGGGCAGGGCGCCCTGGCGCAGCGAGCTTTCCAGTACCGGCTTGTTCGACGCGACCATGACGACCAGGTAGGCGCCGCCAAAGCCGGCCAGCAGCGACAGGAACGGCCTGCGCGGCGTCGCGTCGGCCAGCGGGCCACCGTGACGCTGGAATGCCGGGTCAACGCGCCGGAGGCGTTGCTGGAAGTCGTTCTGAGTCTGTTTGCGAATGCTGCCCATGACGTAAGACTTAGGAACCAAATTGGGCAAAGCTGTGATGCAATGCGGCAGGTTTTGCGGCGGCGCCTTGAATTTGTCGGAAACGATAATGGGTGCAGCTTGCGGATTGTCTCCCAGCCGCGGACGGTCTGCGCCCTGTCCGCGAGTTCGGGCGAAGTTTCAGGACCCGTCAACCACGCCGTCGCCTGTCCGGACCGATTCCCGGGCGCGGCCGACGCCGGGCGGCGGCGCCATGCTGTTGGCCCTAGCGGCTGATCGCGTCGAGGATTCGCGCCCAGCTGCGGATCCCCTTGTGAAAGCTTTCCACGTCGTATTTCTCGTTGGGCGAGTGGATCTGGTCGTCGTCCTTTGCCCAGCCGGCCAGCAGCGTGTCCATGCCGAGGATCGTCTTGAAATACCCCGCGACGGGGATCGAGCCGCCCGCGCCGGTGAACGCCGCTTCGTCCGCCCATTCCTCGCCCAGTGCGCGGCGCGCGGCCTCGAAGGCGGGATGGTCGGTCGCCATGCGGCTGGCGGGAGAGGCGCCGTGTCCGTGGAAGTCTACCTTCACGTCGGCGGGCAACTGAGCCTTGACCCAGGCGCGGAAATTCTCGCGGATCGCGTGCGGGTCCTGGTCGCCAACAAGGCGAAAGCTGACCTTGGCCGAGGCCCGGGACGGCAGCACCGTCTTGAACCCGTCGCCAGTATAGCCGCCGGTGATTCCGTTGACCTCGGCGGTCGGGCGCGCCCAGATCATCTCGAGTGGGGTGCGGTCGGCCTCTCCGGCGGGGATCGATAGACCCACATCGCCGAGGAAGTCCTTGTGGTCGAAATTCAGCGCCTCCCACTGGGCGCGCATCTCGGACGACACCTCTAGCACGCCGTCATAGAAATGCGGCACCTGGATGCGGCCCTTGTCGTCGTGAAGGTTGCCCAGGACGCGCGCCAGAACCGTGATCGGATTGCGCGCCAGCCCGCCGTAATGGCCCGAATGCAGGTCCTTGTCCGGGCCGGTCAGCACGATTTCCTCGCCCAGCAACCCGCGTAGCTGCGTCATGATCGAGGGCACGCGCCCTTCGAACAGGCCGGTGTCGCAGATCAGCGCCAAGTCGGCCTTCAGCGCGTCGGCATTCTCCCTGAGGAAGGGGATCAGCGAGGGCGACCCCGATTCCTCCTCGCCCTCGAAGAAGAAGGTGATGCGGCAGGGCATCGTGCCATGCACCGCCTTCCAGGCGCGGCAGGCCTCGACGAAGGTCATCAGCTGGCCCTTGTCGTCCGAGGCGCCGCGGGCGCGGATCACGCGGCCCTTCGCCGTCTCCTCGATGGCGGGATCGAACGGGTCGCGGTGCCAGAGGGTCAGCGGATCGACCGGCTGCACATCATAGTGGCCGTAGAAAAGCACGTGCGGTCCGTCGCCCGCGACATGGCCCATGACCATCGGATGTCCGGGCGTGGGGCATTTCCTGGCGTCCACGCCGATGGAGAGCAGGTCGGCCACCAGCCAGTCGGCGGCGCGGTCGCACTCGGCCTTGTAGGCCGGATCGGTCGAGATCGACGGAATGCGCAGCAGCGCCATCAGGCGGTCGATGGCGGCGTCGAGATCGGAATCGATGCGGGAAAGGACGGGGTCAAGGGACATGCGCGGCTCCTGTAGCGTTCGCGGCGGAGCCTAGCACCGCCGCCCGCGCTGTCCAGAGCGGGCCGGGGCACCGTGCGGCCGCCCCGGCCCGGCCCCGGTCAGTGACCGCGGCCCTTGCCGCCCTTGCCTTCGCCCGGGCCTTTGCCCTTGCCGCCCTTGTCCGCGCCCTTGCCAGAGCTGCCGCCGGTCTTGCCGAAGGCGTTGCGGGTCAGCGCGCCACGCATCTCGTCCTCGCCGGGTCGGTCGGCGCTGAAGGCCTGGTTGGTCTCGTGGTTCTGCGAAAGGACGGTATCGCCCTCTTGTGCCCAGGGGTTGCCGTGATCGGCCATGGCGAGGCCCGTGGCGCCCAGCACCAATGCGGCCGAGGCGGCCAGGGTCAGAATGGATTTCATGCTCGGTTGCTCCTTGCGATGGGGCGCGTTTCCCAAGAGCAAGATAGGGGCGTCCCCCTGACATATAAATAAGGTGGAATGTGATAATTGGGCGTTCGGGGAGAAAGACGTTTAGGATTCGAGCGAACCGGCGGGCAGTGCGGGCAGGCGTCAGGCCGCGACGATGGCCAGCCCGGCCAGCACCAGGCCCGCGCCCAGTCCTTGCCGCAGGGTGAATCCCTCGCCGATGCCGAAGGCCACGGCCAGCACCAGAACGGTCTCGACGCCGAGGATGGCGATGTAGACCAGTGACAGTTTGGTCAGGCGCATCAGGGCGACCTCGGCGGCAAAGGCCAGTGCGAATCCCCCGAAAGCCAAAGCCAGTCCCGGACCGACGAGGCCCGTGGCCGCACCCTTCATGCCGAGTGTCGCGATCAGGTAGCCCAGCGCGGTGGCCAGAACGAGGACAGGTGCGGAAAAACCCGCTGCGGTCATGGCGAACATGATGGTCACCCGAAAATTCGAACGTGAAGTGAACTGGCATCACTCTACCAAAAGGCTGGTGACGGTCCGAGTCCGGTATCCCTGACTGCCCTGTTGTGCAGGAAACATGTTTCCTTTATGCGCCAAAATCCGTGTGGTGGGGGCCGTCCGCTTGATGCAGGTCAAGGATGCGACCGTTGGTCCACCCCTAAAGAGGTGGACAGACAGAACGCGGCTCTCTAGTTATTCACGAAATTGAATGCGGAGGCATACCGCACGTGGGGCGCTCGCCAAGGAACGACCGGCCCGGCAAGAAGGAGGACCCCGGTGGACTACACCGCGAAGCTCGACGAAGCCCTGAACCGCCTGCACCAGGAAGGCCGCTATCGCACGTTCATCGATATCGAACGCAAGAAGGGGCAGTTCCCGCACGCCATGTGGCGCAAGCCCGACGGGTCCGAAAAGCCGATCACCGTGTGGTGCGGCAACGACTACCTCGGTATGGGTCAGCACCCGGCGGTCCTTGCCGCGATGCACGAGGCACTGGACGCCACCGGCGCCGGATCGGGCGGCACGCGCAATATTTCTGGCACAACGGTTTGGCACAAGCGGCTGGAGGCTGAACTCGCCGACCTGCACGGCAAGGAAGCGGCGCTGCTGTTCACCTCGGCCTACATCGCCAATGACGCGACGCTGTCGACCCTGCCCAAGCTGTTCCCCGGTCTCATCATCTATTCCGACGCGCTGAACCACGCCTCGATGATCGAGGGCGTTCGCCGCAACGGCGGGGCCAAGCGCATCTTCCGCCACAACGACGTGGCCCACCTGCGCGAGTTGCTGGCCGCCGACGACCCGGACGCGCCCAAGCTGATCGCCTTCGAATCGATCTATTCGATGGACGGTGATTTCGGCCCGATCGAGGACATCTGCGACCTCGCCGATGAATTCGGCGCGCTGACCTATATCGACGAGGTGCACGCGGTGGGCATGTATGGCCCGCGTGGCGCCGGCGTGGCCGAGCGCGACCGCCTGATGCACCGCATCGATATTATCAACGGCACCTTGGCCAAGGCCTATGGCGTGATGGGCGGCTACATCGCCGCCAGCGCCAAGATGTGCGACGCCGTGCGCTCCTATGCGCCGGGCTTCATCTTCACCACCTCGCTGCCGCCGGCGGTAGCGGCCGGAGCAGCGGCCTCGGTCGCCTTCCTGAAGACCTCCGAGGGGCAAAAGCTGCGCAACCTGCACCAGGAACGCGCGACGATCCTCAAGACTCGGCTCAAGGGTATGGGCCTGCCGCTGATCGATCACGGCAGCCATATCGTGCCGGTGATCGTCGGCGATCCAGTCCACACCAAGAAGCTTTCCGACATGCTGCTCGAGGGTTACGGCATCTACGTCCAGCCGATCAACTTCCCTACCGTGCCCCGAGGGACAGAGCGTCTGCGCTTTACCCCGTCGCCGGTTCACGGCCCGAACGAAATGGATCGCCTGGTTCGCGCGATGGATGAACTCTGGAGCCACTGTGCGCTGAATCGCGCCGAAATGTCGGCGTGATATCGCGTTCGCCTGTGAAACCTCTTCCATTGTGTTAAGCTCGATTCAATAACGGTGGCGACGAATCGAGGACAACGTCGACCGCTTGAGGCTGGCGTAAACAGGGAAGACGGGACAGGCGGATGATCGGGCGGAAATCCGACAGGACGACCGAGGTGGAGCATGTCGCGCCGCAAGGCTTCGACGCTTTCGACCTGCGTCTTGGCGATATCATGCGGGGCGAACGCGCCACGATGGGCAAGTCCCTGCTTGATGTGCAGCGCGAACTGCGCATCAAGGCAAGCTACATCGCCGCCATCGAGAACTGCGACCCCTCCGCCTTTGATACGCCCGGTTTCATCGCCGGATATGTCCGTTCCTATGCCCGTTACCTGGGCATGGACCCGGACCGCGCCTTTGCCCATTTCTGCGCCGAGAGCGGCTTTTCCGTCGCGCATGGCATGTCTGAAAAGGCCTCGACCATCCGCAAGCCGAATGGCGCCTTGACGCCCGCGCGGCCGCGCGCCCGCGACCCGCTGGCCGAGCCCAAGCTGCCCTTCGCCGCGAAGGATGACAGCCTGTTCTCGCGCATCGAACCCGGCGCGATCGGATCGACCCTTGTGCTGGTCGCGCTGATGGCGGGCATCGGCTATGGCGGCTGGTCCGTGCTGCAAGAAGTGCAGCGCGTGCAGGTGGCGCCGGTCGACCAGACCCCGGTCGTCCTGAGCGAACTCGACCCGCTGGACGGTGCCATGCCGCAGGCCGGGGACGAGGCCGCTGCCATGGGCGGCAGCGGGCCGTTCTCGCCGCCTTCGGGCGAAGCGTTTGACCGGCTCTACCGGCCGCAGGCGCTCGATGTGCCGGTCCTGGTGGCGCGCGATGCGCCGATCTCGACCCTCGATCCCGACAGCGTCGGTGTCTTTGCCGGCATGGCGCCGCGGATCGACCAGACGCCCTTCGACCGCAGCCAGGTGGCCGACGCCGCGCCCGCGCTTGGGCCGGGTGTGACGGTCGTTGCCGTGCGCCCCTCCTGGGTCAAGCTGGACGATGCCTCGGGCAAGCTGTTCTTCAGCGGCATCCTGAACGCGGGCGACACGCTGACCGTGCCCGCCGACGCGCAGTCTCCGCGGATCAACGTGGGCGAAAGCGCGGCGGTCTACTTTGCCCTCGACGGCACGCCCTACGGCCCCGCCGGGGCGCGGGGCGCCGTGACGTCCGACCTGCCGCTGGACGCCGAGACGCTGATGGCGCGCTACGCGCCCGCCACCGCAGGCGCCGACCGCGACCTAGACACGGTCCTGGCCGAACTCGACATCCCCACCTCTGACCCGGTGGCAGCCGCCATTGCCGCCGCATCCCGGGTGACTGCGCCGGGCGTGCCGGGCATGCCCAAGGTCCTGGCCGACAGCGCGCCGGGCGTCACCATCGTCGCCGCGCGAGAGGCTTGGGTGCGGGTCAAAGCGTCCTCGGGTGCCACCCTCTTCGAGGCGATCATGCAGGCGGGCGACACCTACAACGTGCCGCAAACCGAACAGCCGCCAGTCATTCGCACCGGCAATGCCGGGGCGATCTACTTCGCGGTGAACGGCCAGACCTTCGGCCCCTATGGCTCCAGCGGTGCCATCGCCGACAACCTGGCGCTGTCGCCCGAACAGGTGATGCAGACGCTCCAGGTCGCCGATCTTCAGCGTAACGTCGCGTTGGCCAAGATCGTCGCGGAACTGGATCTGTCGCAAACCGGCCAGCAGTGACACGAACCCGGCCTGGGCCGGATCATTCGGACGATTGAATTCGTCCCGGCGGTCGGGCTAGATCACCGGAACGATTTCTGTTGCGGAGAACGCGATGAACCTGAATCACATCCGCCCCTGGCGCAACATCGATCGCCGCAAATCGCGCCAGATCATGGTCGGCAACGTGCCTGTCGGAGGCGACGCGCCGATCACAGTGCAGACCATGACCAACACGCCCACCACAGATGTGCGCGCCACCATCGAGCAGGTGCAGCGCGCCGCCGAGGCGGGTGCGGATATCGTCCGCGTCTCGGTCCCCGACCAGGACAGCTCACGCGCGCTGAAGGAAATCGTCCGCGAAAGCCCGGTGCCGATCGTCGCCGACATCCATTTCCACTACAAGCGCGGCATCGAGGCAGCCGAGGCCGGCGCCGCCTGCCTGCGCATCAACCCGGGCAATATCGGCTCGCAGGACCGGGTCAAGGAAGTGATCCGCGCCGCCCGCGACCACGGCTGTTCGATGCGCATCGGCGTGAATGCCGGCAGCCTGGAAAAGCACCTGCTGGAGAAGTACGGCGAGCCGTGCCCCGAAGCCATGATCGAAAGCGGCCTCGACCACATCAAGATCCTGGAAGACAACGACTTTCACGAGTTCAAGATCAGCTGCAAGGCGTCCGACGTCTTCTTGGCCGCCGCCGCCTATCAGGGCCTGGCCGAGGCCACGGACAAGCCGATCCACCTTGGCATCACCGAGGCGGGCGGGCTGATGTCCGGTACGATCAAGAGCGCGATCGGCCTGGGCAACCTGCTGTGGATGGGGATCGGCGACACGATCCGCGTCAGCCTCTCCGCCGATCCGGTCGAAGAGGTCAAGGTCGGCTACGAGATCCTCAAATCGCTGGGCCTGCGCCACCGCGGCGTCAACATCATCTCGTGCCCCTCCTGCGCACGACAGGGCTTCGACGTGATCCGCACGGTCGAGGCGCTGGAAAAGCGGCTGGAGCACATCAAGACGCCGATGAGCCTGTCCATCATCGGCTGCGTCGTGAACGGCCCGGGCGAGGCTCTGATGACCGATGTGGGCTTTACCGGCGGCGGCAACGGCGCAGGCATGGTCTATCTCGCGGGCAAGTCGAGCCACAAGCTGAGCAACGACCAGATGATCGAGCACATCGTCGCGCAGGTCGAGAAGAAAGCCGAGGAACTCGAACGCGCCGCCGCGTCGGAAACCGAAGCGGCGGAATAGCGTGGAAGGGCAGAGGTCATATCGGCATGACCTGGCCCGCAGCCCGCCGGGCGGCCTTGGTGGTCCGACGAGCGGTGGCGACCGGACCTTTGACCTGTCCACCATAAAGACCGTCGACAGTGTCCACGTGACGGCCTTTCTGCTGCGGCTTCCGCTGATGCTGGGCGGCGGCGCGCTGATCGCGCGGGTGCTGGACGACTGGACGATCTTCTTGCTTGCCGCGCTGTCCGCCGCGATCTCGGTGCTGCACGCGTTGCTCTTGCGGGCCTTGCCGGACCGGGTGGGCCAGCGCCTCTTTGTTCTTGTCCTGGCCAGTTCGGTGCTCGACTCGCTGGGCTATGTCGCCCTCGGTCTCTATCTCTGGATGCAGCCCGATGCATCGATGATGCTGCTGTCCAGCGTTGTGATGGCCGCAACGATGCTCAACACGGTCAGCCTGCGCGTCGGCGACGTGGCGACGATGCGCGTCGAGGTGAGTTGCGTGATGCTGGGCATTGCGCTGCGCGTCGGCTGGAGCCTGTTGGCCGACGCGGCGCAGCCCAGCGCAATCGCGGTGTCGGCCGGACTGGTGCTGGTATCGGTCTACTACCTTGCCGCGGTGAACCACGCCTTTCGCTACAGGGCGGTGGTCGTCGATGCCCGCGAGACCCAGATCGAGGCTGCCAAGCTGACTGCCCTCGGTCGCCTGACAGGCGGAATAGCGCATGATTTCAACAATATGCTGACCGCAGTTCTCGGTAATCTCGAACTCGCCCGGATGACGAAGGAGCCCGGCGAACAGGACAAGCTCATGTCCGAGGCCGAACGGTCGGCCCGTCGCGGCGCCCGGCTGACGCGCGAACTGCTGGCCTTGTCCGGGCGGTCCCACCTGGAAATCGCGCCGCGCCGCCCTGAGGGGCTCGTCGCCGCCGCCGTCGCTGTGCTGGACCTGCCCGAGGGGGCGCGCCATTCCACCCGCGTGATCGTCGCACCCGATCTGCCGGCGGTGCGGGCGGATGCCGCGCTTGTGGCCGAGGCGCTGGCCGGCCTGATGCGCAACGCCTGCGAGGCGATGCCCGACGGCGGAGAAATCGAGATATCGGCCCGCCTGTCCGACGCGCTGGACGCGCCCACCGTCACCTTCGGAGTTCGCGACCATGGCGGGGGGATCGCCCCCGACCTGCGGCCGCACCTGTTCGAGCCCTATTTCACGACCAAGCAGGTCGGCGCGGGCTCGGGCCTGGGCCTGCCGATGGCGCGGGGCGTGGCCGAGCAGTTGCAGGGCGGCATAGAGATCGAGTCGACCCCGGGCGAGGGCACCGAGGTCCTGATGCACTTGCCCGCGGCCTGACGCCCGGCGCGCCTCAGCGCCGCGCGCCGGTCAGGTATCCTTCGAGGACAAAAGCCGGAAAGGCGCCCCGGATCAGCCGGTCGGGCATGACATAGGCGGGCAGGATGTCCAGCGTCATCCGCGCCATCAGGCCGGCATCCGCCGGATCGGCGTCGACATCGATCAGGCTGGCACGCAGGTCCAGCTTTTGCACCAGCGCCTCAAGGTCCTGCCGAGCCGCGTCGCACTCGGCACAGTCGCGCCCGACGAACAGCGCGATCGCCGCAGCGCCGTCACCAGTGCCCAGCATCGGGCGATGTGCGCCGAACAGCGCCTCACGGTTGGCGGCGATCAGGGCAAGGTCACTGGCGGCCTCATCGGCATAGAGCCCCGTGGGCGCAGGCGGCGCGGCTAGGGCCCGCAGCCGGTCGCGCAGCGGGGTCGCGTCCTGCGCTGACAGGGGCAGGGCGGCGCCCAGCCCCAGCAACAGCGCCAAGGCGGTGCGCATCATCCGCCGGCGCGGACGTCCGCCACGATCTGCTGCATGATGTCGAGCGGCGCATAGCCCCGCACCATCTGGTCGCCGAAGACAAAGCTTGGCGTGCCCGAGATCTGCATCGACTGTGCCAGGGCGCGGGTCTCGGCGATGCGGCGGGTGACCTCGTCGCTGTCCATCTCGGCCATGATCGCGTCGGCATCGAGGCCCAGCGTCTCGGCCATGCGGCGCAGCGGGCCGTTGCCCGGGTTGCCCTCCATCGTGATCAGCGCGTCGTGGACGGCCTTGTAGGCGTCGTCGCCCGCCACGATCTGCGTCGCGATGGCAAAGCGGCTGGCCACGACCGAGGCCTCGCCCAGGATCGGGAATTCCTTGACGATCAGGCGGATGTCGCCGTCGCTGGCGATCAACTGCTCGACCTCGGGATGCGCCTTGCGGCAATAGCCGCACCGGTAGTCCATGAATTCGACGATGGTCACGTCGCCCTCGGGATTGCCACCCACCCAGGAGAAACCGTCATTCACTAGCGCGTCCATGTGCGCCTGCACCAGCGACACGTCTGCCTCGGCCTGCTGGGCCTGCTCGCGCTGTTCCAGGACGGCGACCGCCTCCATGATGACCTGCGGGTTGGCCAGCAGATACTCGCGCACCTGTGCGCCAAAGGCGTCCTTCTGCTCGGGTGTCATCGCGGACAGGTCGAGATCCTGCGCTGACGCGGCACCACAGGCGGTCATCAGGGCGAGGGCGGCGGCGGCACCGCGCAGGGCATGGATCGGGGTCTTGAATGGCATGTGTCGTCGTCTCCGGTGTTGTGTTCGGGTCAGCGCTACTTGGCGCGTTTGGCGGCTGATAGCACATCCTCGGCGCGCTGCCACGGGCCAGAGCCGCGCGGCAGCTGGTCGATGGCGCGTTTCGCGTGCAGTTCGGCGTCTTCCATGCGGCCTTGCAGCGCATAACGTTCCGCCGTCGCGACCGAGGCCATGCCGGGCTGGCCCAGCTTGGCATAGGCCACGGCGAGGTCGCGCAGCACCCGTGCGTCCGAGGCGTCGCGCCCGCGCGCGGCCTCGAGCGGTTGTAGCGCGGCCTTGAAGTCGCCCGCCGCCAGCATCGCGCGTCCGAGCCCGCCCAGGATCAGTGGCTCGCGCGGGGCGGTGCGGGCGGCCGCCTGGTAGACCTGCACCGCGGCGCCGAAATTGCGTGATTCCAGCAGGATCTGGCCCTTGAGTTCCATCAGGTAGGGATCGCCCTTGCGCAGGGCCAGCGCGCCGTCGATGGCCGCAATGGCCTTGCCGGTGGCGGAGTTGCGGTGATGCGCCACCGCCTGCCGCATCAAGGCTATGTCGCGGGACGCGCTGTCTTCGGCGCGGCGCAGTGTCCAGCTGGGCGCGCGCTTGAAGGCGGTCAGCTTGCCTCGCGCGCGGGCGAACCAGTATTCGGCGGTGGCGTTGGGCGGGGTCGCGGCCTGGCCCGCTGCCAGGCTCTCCAGCGCGCGCAGACGGTCGCGGGACAAGGGATGCGTGCGCGTGTAGGGGTCCTGCCGCTGCACCGAAAGCGATTCCTGCCCTGAAAAAAGGCGCTGCACCTGGATCGCGGCGCGCGGGTCGATGCCCGCGCGCACCAGGTAGCGCACCGACGAGAGGTCGGCGCTGCTTTCCTCGGCGCGGGTGTGCGACAGGAACAGCCGCATCGCCGAGCCCGCGCTGCCCGCCGCGATGGCCAGCGAGCCCTGGCCCGATCCCGATGCCGCCGCCGCCGCAGCCAGCACCATGCCCAGCCCTGCCGCGGTGCGCGCCGAGCGCATGTTGGCGATCCGGCGGCTGAGATGGCCGTTGGCGATATGGGCGGCCTCGTGCGCGATGACCGCCTGCAACTGCGCGGCGGTTTCCAGTTTCATCATCAGGCCAGAATGGATGAAGATATGGCTGGTATCGGCCACGAAGGCATTCAGCGAACTGTCGTCGATCAGAACGATCCGCGTGCCGCTGGCGGGCAGGCCCGCCGCCTGCAACACCGGCGCGGCAAGTTGCGACAGGGCGTATTCGATATCGGCGTCGCGCAGCAGCGTCGTGCCGGCGCGGACAGGCAGCGCCAGCACGGTCAGCATGGCCAGGGCCAGGGCGATCAGCCGGGGCAGGATCATTGACGCGGTCCCTCGTTCACTCGTAAGGCTCGGGCGCGAGTAGAGAGGCTGGGCATGAGAAATTCAAGGCGCGGGGCGGTCGATCCCTTTATCGTGATGGACGTGATGGAGGCCGCGCGGCAGGCCGAGGCAGCGGGGCGCCACGTCATCCACATGGAGGTGGGCCAACCCGGCACGCCGGCGCCCGCCGCCGCACGCGACGCGCTGGCGCGGGCCATGGCCGGTGATGCGCTGGGATACACCGTGGCGCTGGGGCTGCCGTCGCTGCGCGCCCGCATCGCGCGGCTATACGGCGAGTGGTACGGTGTCGACCTGAACCCAGAACGGGTGGTGGTCACGCCGGGATCGTCGGGCGGGTTCATCCTCGCCTTTGCGGCCTTCTTCGACGCGGGCGAGCGCGTGGCGCTGGGGGCGCCTGGCTATCCTTCGTACCGGCAGATCCTGCGGTCGATGAACCTCGAACCGGTCGAGGTGCAGAGCTCGGCGGAGAACCGCCTGCAACCTGTGCCCGCCGACCTCGAACCGCTGAACTGGCAGGGGCTGATGGTGGCCTCGCCGGCGAATCCCACCGGGACGATGCTGGATCGGGATGCCTTGGGCGCGCTGGTGGATTGTGCGCAGGCGCGCGGCGCGGCTTTTCTGTCGGACGAGATCTATCACGGCATCGAGTATGAGCGCCGGGCGGTCAGCGCTCTCGAGATCAGCGACGATGTCTGCGTCATCAACTCCTTCTCCAAGTATTTCTCGATGACCGGCTGGCGCGTCGGCTGGCTGGTGGTGCCCGAGGGTAGCCTGCGGCAGGTCGAGCGGCTCGCGCAGAACCTGTTCATCTGCCCGCCGCATGCCAGCCAGGTCGCGGCGTTGGCCGCGCTGGACGCGACCGACGAACTGGAGGCCAACAAGGCGGTCTACGCCAGGAACCGCGCGCTGATGCTGGAGGGGCTGCCGCAGGCAGGCTTTGACCGGATCGCGCCGCCCGACGGCGCTTTCTACGTCTATGCCGATGTCAGCCACCTGACCGAGGACAGCCGCGCCTTTGCCCGCGCCATCCTGGATGAGGCCGGTGTCGCGGTGACGCCGGGCCTGGATTTCGACCCGGTGCGCGGGGCGGGCACGCTGCGCTTTTCCTATGCCCGCAGCACGGCGGATATCGAGGAAGGTCTGTCTCGGCTGCGGCGCTTCATGGTCGCTCGGGGGCTGGCCGGGTGAAACCCCGCCTTTCGGAGCGTGGCGCGGATCGTGGTCGCGGGTGCGAATCCGCCGCAAGGCTGATAGTCTGGGCCAAAAGAACAGCCGGGCAGGGCGGATGAGCAGGATTCTTCTTTTGGTGGCGGGCCTTTGGCTGTCTGCCGGGGCGGCGCTGGCGCAGGATGCGGCCGGGCTTGCGCGCTTCGTCGCGGGCGCGGTGCAGGATGCGGAGGGCGGCGCCGAATTGCGTCTCGACCTCAGCCAGGGCGTGCCGTGGCGGGCCTACACGCTGGCCGATCCCTGGCGGCTGGTCCTGGATTTCCGCGAAGTCGACTGGACCGGGGCAGAGCCCGACGCGCTGGACGCCTCGGCGCGGGTCTCCGAGCTGCGGATGGGTCCGCTCCAGCCCGGCTGGTCGCGGCTGGTGGCGCTGCTGGACCGGCCCGCCGCGATCGGCACGGCGGCGCTGCGCGTCGATGGCGACGGCGGCACGGCGCGGCTGGAACTGACCCTGCGCGATATGGAAGAAGAGGCGGCCCGCGCCGCCGCCGGCGCGCCGCCCGATCCGCGATTCGACCTGCCCGCGCCGCGGGCGCGCCGCGCCGCGCCGGACGGGTCCGGTCTGCTGATGGTCGTGCTGGACCCCGGTCATGGCGGCATCGATCCCGGCGCGCAGCGCGGCGGCGTGGACGAGGCCGACCTCGTGCTGCAATTCGCCCGCGAACTGCGCGACGAACTGCGCCGCACCGGGCGCTACGAGGTCGTCCTGACGCGCGAGACCGATGTCTTTGTCTCGCTCGAGGCGCGGGTGGCGGCGGCCCATGACGCGGGCGCCGACCTGTTCCTGTCGCTGCATGCGGACGCGATCGAGGAGGGCATTGCGCATGGTTCCAGTGTCTATACCCTTTCCGAGGACGCCTCGGACGAGGCGGATGCCGCTCTGGCCGAACGGCATGACCGCGACGACCTGCTGTCGGGGCTGGACCTGTCAGGGGCGGACGACCGGGTGGCACGGGTGCTGATGGACCTCGCCCGGCTGGACAACGGCCCACGCAGTGCGGCGTTGGCTGGGCACCTTGTGGCGGGGATCAAGGGCGCGCTGGGTCACGTGCATCGCCGGCCGCTGCGTCAGGCGGATTTCTCGGTGCTCAAGTCCGCCGACATCCCTTCGGTCCTGGTGGAACTCGGCTTCCTGTCGACCGAGCGCGATCTGAAGAACCTTCAGGACCCGGCGTGGCGCGCGGGTATGGCCGCCGGTATCCGCGACGGGATCGAGGCGTGGGCGCTGGAGGATGCCGCGCTGTCGCGGCTGCGGCGCCAATGAGCGGGTGCGCCGCCCGACGCGGCCAGAGCCTGTGACACACATGGCACGCTTGCGTGCCGTCTCGGGCCTCGAAACCCGATCTGCCTTCAGCGAGGCAAGGTATTTCTTTCTTGAAAGCGCGGTAAGGCATTGAGCGCAGAGCGTTTTGGTCGCCTGCGCGCAGCTGAAGGCACGCAAGGTCAAGAGAGGCGGAGGACAGATAGCGAAGATGGTCGGGGGTGCGATGGCGTCGCTGGCAGTGCTGTCCGGTTGTGAGATATTCCTCGGCGAACGTGAAAAGCGCGCGGTATTCATGGAGACGCACCCGGGCAACCCGAAGATGGTGATCCGGTTCGAACCGCATTAGTTTCTCGGGGACGTGCGGGTTCGAAGTCGGTTGATCTGACCCCGGAAGACAGCTTTGCTCTGGAGCGGTTGACCGAGAATTATAGGATGCGGGTAACGCCGGTCGAGGCTCCATCCCTCCAGTCTGCACGGGTCAAGATCGCGTCCGTCGTTAAAATTGATGCACCTGCCGCATCTTAAGGGACATCACTCGGTGACGATCACCTGGCCGGACCGAAGCCGATGGCCACGGGTGTGCCTGGTGCGCTCGGCACCCCGGTCGCAGTCACCGCGGCATCCGACATCGACTGGGCCTGTCGCCGGTTCACCCCTGTGGATCGGTGCCGGATCACGCCTGGTTCTTATGACAAGGCATCGTCCCGCATCCGCGCTAACCAAGGGCGGGTAATGCCGTATCGGTCCATGCTTGAGAATCGGCGAACTCGCGCCCCCGTGTTCGTTGTGGTGTTTCGGGCGCCGCGCGGTTGCATTATAGTCCTCCGGACCGAACGGCTTGGGACTTATCCGTGACTCGCTTCATCTTTTCCTTCTTCGGCGCGATCTTCAGCGTCATCACGATGGGTCTGTTCATGGTCGCTCTGACCATCGGCGCCGTGTTCTGGATGTATGGCCGTGACCTTCCCAGCCATGAAAGCCTGGCACAATACACGCCGCCGACGATCAGCCGGATCTATTCGACCGAAGGGCAGGTGATCGACGAGTTCGCCAAGGAACGCCGCCTGTTCACTCCGGCGGACCAAATCCCCGACCTGGTCAAGCAGGCCTTCATCAGCGCCGAGGACAAGAATTTCTATGTCCACCAGGGTTATGATCCCCGCGGCATCGCGGCGGCGGTGGTCGATGCGGTGCGCTCGCGCGGGCGCGATGTGCGCGGCGCCTCGACCATCACGCAGCAGGTGATGAAGAACTTCCTGCTATCGGGCGACCGACAGGCCGAGCGCAAGATCAAGGAAATCATCCTGGCCGCCCGCGTCGAAGGCGCGCTGAGCAAGGAAAAGATCCTTGAACTGTATCTCAACGAGATCTTCCTGGGTCAGAACGCCTATGGCGTGACCGCCGCGGCGCAGGTCTATTTCAACAAGAGCCTCGGCGAGCTTGCCCCGCACGAGGCGGCCTTCCTGGCCTCGCTGCCCAAGGCGCCCTCGGATTACCACCCGGTCCGCCAGAAAGACCGGCTGCTGCAACGGCGCGACTTCGTGCTGAAGGAGATGTTCGAGAACGGCTATCTCAGCCGGGCCGTCTATGAGGCCGAGGTGGCGCAGCCGCTGCGCTCTGTCCAGAATGGCGATTTCGACCCTTACCAGAAGGCGCTGCCGCCGCGCGACTATTTCACCGACGAGATCCGCCGCCAGCTGAGCCGCGATTTCGGTGAGGAGCAGTTCTTTTCCGGCGGCTACAGCGTGCGCGCCACGCTGGATCCTGACATGCAGACCGTCGCGGCGCAGTCTCTGCAGCGCGCGCTGGAGGATTTCGACCGCGGCTTTGGCCGCTGGCGCGGCACGGGCAAGACCATCCCGCTGGACACGCTGGCCAGCGAAGCGGCCTGGCGCGGGGCCCTTGCCGAGACACGGGTCGCCCGGGACATCGACCTCGACAGCCACTGGCATGTGGCAGTGGTGCGCGCGGTGCGCGAGAACGAGCTGGAGATCGGCATCGAGGACATCGCCCTGGACGATCCCCGGGGCACGAGCGTGCCGCGCGCCGACACGAGCTGGTTCAAGGGCAGCCTGACCGAGAATTTCGAACCCGGCGATGTGGTGCATGTGCGCGAATACACCGAGGGCGGGCAATTCGTGCGCTGGACTCTACGGCAGGTGCCGCGGGTGCAGGGCGGCTTCATGGCGATGGACGTCAACACCGGCCGCGTGATTGCCATGCAGGGCGGGTTCTCCTACCAGGACTCGGTCTTCAACCGCGCGACGCAGGCGCTGCGCCAGCCTGGCTCGAGCTTCAAGCCCTTCGTCTATGCTGCGGCGCTGGACAGCGGCTATTCCCCCGCGACCATCGTCGTCGACGCGCCGATCGAGATCGACACGCCGCAGGGCGTCTGGCGGCCCAAGAACGCATCGAACAAGTTCTACGGCCCGACGCCGCTGCGGACAGGGGTCGAGCAGTCGCGCAACCTGATGACGATCCGCCTCGCACAGGAGGTCGGCATGGATATCGTTGCCTCCTACGCGGAAAAGTTCGGCGTCTACGACAACATGGGCCGGGTGCTGGCCAACGCGCTGGGGTCGGACGAGACGACGCTTTACCAGATGGTCGCGGCCTACGCGATGTTCGCCAATGGCGGCGAGCGGGTGGAACCCACGCTGATCGACCGCGTGCAGGACCGTTACGGCAATACGATCTACAGCCATGACGCGGCGGCGGGAAACCGGCGCGTCTGCGTCGATTGCGCCGACCCGCTCCTTCCGGCTGACCGCTCGCCGCGCATCGTGAACGAGCGCGAGCGGGTGATGAACGCCGTGACCGCCTACCAGCTGACCTCGATGCTGCAAGGCGTTGTCGAGCGCGGCACCGCGGCGCGCACCGTGAACCTGCCGGTGCCGACGGCGGGCAAGACCGGCACGACCAACGACTCCAAGGACGTGTGGTTCGTGGGCTTCACCTCGAACATCGTGGCGGGCTGCTACATCGGCTTCGACACGCCAAGCAGCCTGGGCAGCGGCGCCTCGGGCGGGGGGCTGTGCGGTCCGGTGTTCCAGCGCTTCATGGAAGAGGCAGTGGCAAAATATGGCGGCGGCGCGTTCAAGGTGCCCGAGGCCTGCCAGTTCATCAACATCGACCGCTTCACCGGCGCACGTCTGAGCGATGGCGCCAGCGGCGACAACGTTGTGGCCGAGTGTTTCCGCGAGGGCGAGGAGCCGATCTTCGGCATCCAGTTCGACGGCGGCTTTGCCATGACGGGCAATTTCGACATCATCCGTCCCGACGGCACGACCGAGGCGCGGCAGGTCACCACCTCGACCGGGCGCACCGGCGTGGTGGGGCCGAAGGCGGGCTTCGGCTCGCTCTCCTCGGGCGGTCTCTACTGAGCGACAGGGCGGGTGAACGCCCGTCCGGCGGCCCGGGGACCGACCCCGGGCCGCTTGCCATCTTGCCCCACCGTCCGGCCATTGCTATGACCCCGGTCCTGAGGTCCCTAGACAGGAAAACCCATGCGTGCCGAAGTCCAGAACAACGTCGACAAGATCGAGAAATCGCTGGAACTGCTGAAGCAGCGCCTGGGCTGGGAAACCGCGCAGCACCGGCTTGAGGAGTTCAACGCCCGCGTCGAGGACCCCAAGCTGTGGGACGATCCCGAGGCCGCGCAAAAGCTGATGCGCGACCGTCAGGGTCTGGTCGACGCGCTGGAAGCCTACAACAGCATCCGGCAGGAGTTGAAGGACCAGGTCGAACTGATCGAACTGGGCGAGATGGAGGACGACAAGGAGATCGTCGCGGACGCCGAGCGCGCTATCGGGGCGCTGGTCGAGACCGCCGCCAAGAAGGAACTCGAGGCGCTGCTCAACGGTGAGACCGACGGCAATGACGCCTTTCTGGAAATCAAGGCCGGTGCCGGCGGGACCGAGGCCTGCGACTGGGCGCAGATGCTGGCGCGGATGTATGTCCGCTGGGCGGAAAAGCGCGGCTTCGAGGTCGAGTTGCAGGAAGAACAGGCAGGCGCCGAGGCGGGCATCAAGTCGGCCACCTACCAGATCAAGGGATCGAACGCCTATGGCTGGCTGAAATCGGAATCCGGCACGCACCGGCTGGTGCGGATTTCGCCCTTTGGCAAGGGCACACGCGAGACATCCTTTGCGGCCGTTGGCGCCTACCCGGTGATCGACGACAATATCGAGGTTGTGGTCAACCCGGCTGATATCCGCATCGACACGTTCCGGTCCTCCGGCGCGGGCGGACAGCACGTGAACACCACCGACTCGGCGGTGCGGATCACCCACATTCCCACGGGCATCGTCGTGACAAGCTCGGAAAAGTCCCAGCACCAGAACCGCGACATGTGCATGAAGGCGCTGAAGTCGCGCCTGTACCAGCTGGAGCTTGACCGCCGCAATGCCGAGGTGAACGCCCTGCACGAGGCCAAGGGCGATGCCGGCTGGGGCAACCAGATCCGGTCCTACGTGCTGCAACCCTACCAGATGGTGAAGGACCTGCGCACGCAGCACGAGACCGCCGATACGCAGGGCGTTCTCGACGGCGATCTCGACCCCTTCATGGAAGCCACGCTGGCCATGCAGGTGGCCGGCAAGAGCCGCGCCGATGCCCGCGCCGAGGACTGAGCCTCAGACCAGGACGAGGATCGAGACCACCCCGACCAGGACCAGGCTGATGGCCCAGACACGATCCAGGTTGAACCAGGCCTGCGACAGGAACCGCAGGCCCAGCCAGCGATAGACGCCATAGGCCAGCGCCGCACCTGCCACGGTCTGGGCGGCGGTATGCGTCAGAGCGACCAGCGCGGCTATCCCGGCGGTGCCCGCCATCAGCGACTGCGCCGCGGCATGGCCGGCGTCGGTCTCTACGGTCCGGCAGATGCCGAGGTAGATCGGCACCAGCATCAGCCCCGCGCCATGCGCCGTCGCCGCAAGAAACGACCACAGCACCAGCTGCGTGGGCCGCACGCGCGCCAGAAAGCGCGGATGCCGCGTGTTGACCAGCAGGTAAAGCCCCAGCGCGATGACCAGAAGCGCCGCGCCAAGCTGGATCTCCCATTGCCAGGCCGCCAGCAAGGTCAGGGCCGAGAAGGGGAACAGGATCGCCGCCATGGCCAGCAGGTGCCCGGCCGCCAGCGCCGTCAGCGCCCGCCACAGCCCGGCCTGCCGCCGTTCCATCAGCGCGGCCGAAACAGCCAGCGGCCAGCCCATGCCCGGGTTCAGCCCGTGATACAACCCCGATGCGACGACGGCCCACCACAGGGCCGTCGCGCTCGTCATGCTTTCCAAGGCTCAGACGGAGGGATAGCAGAAACTGTCGGTCGAGCAGTCGCCGCCCTCCAGGCGGATCTGGTGGCTGCGATAACCTTTCGGGAAGTCGACCCAGAAATCCTCGGCCAGGGTCAGCCCGCCGTTCTCGCCCGCGTTGGCCATCACCATCGCCGCCCCGCGCTCGCCCGGATAGAACTGGTCGTCCCAGGTGGAATAGAGCGAATTGGTCCAGTAGACGCGCTTGCCGTCGCGGCTGATCTCGACCATCTGCGGGCCATAGCCGAAGGTCTTGCCATTGGGATGCTTCGTCTTCTTCACGATGCCGCCGATCTCGACCTTGCCGGCGAGTGTCGGGTTCATCGGGTCCGACACGTCGTATTGATGCATCTCGCCGGTGCCCCAGCAGGCCACGTAAAGGAACCGGTCGTCGAGGCTGAGGTCGATATCCGTTACCAGCGGCGGCACCGCGCCGAAGCCCTTGAGAAGGTCGGGCAGGTCGGCCGGATCGGCTGGTTGCGGGTCGATTGTGATGACTTTCTTGGCCTCGAAAGTGCCGTCGTCCTTCTGCCACCAGGTAAAGATCGCGCCTTGCAGGTTGGTGGTGTCCACCACCACGCCGCAGAACCCGTAATCCTTTGCCGGATCATGTGCGGGCCGGATTTCCAGCGCCATCTGGTGGTTGGCGCCCAGGTCGATGGTCTGCACGTTCTTGCGCTGGCGCAGGTTCCAGAAGTGGATCGAATGGCCATACTTGTTGGACAGTAGGTCCTCGGCGACGATGCCGTTCTCGAATTGCGGCGGCAGGCCCCATTCCGACGACACCATGTAGTCGCGCGGCAGGTTCCACCAGAAGTCATAGTGCTTGTCCTGCTTGCCGCGGTCCATCTCGTAGCGGCCGAGGATCTCGAAGGTCTCGCAATCCATGATGAAGATGCCCGGAGGCCCGTCGGTACCGTCCGCGCCACCGCCGCCCAGCGTGCTGACATAGATCCCTTCGGGGCCGCAATGGATGGTATGCGGCCGCGAGTAGCCGGTCTTGGCAAAGACCTCCTCGGGCTCGATGATCTTGTGGATTTTCGCCTTCAGCGGTTCCTTCACGTCGATGATGTAGATCCGCGACGAGCGGATGCCGGGAATGATCAGGTAGCGGCGTTCCAGGAAGGCATGCCCAGACAGCGGCGACAGCGACGACGAACAGGCGTTCCAGCCGAAATGGTGAAACTCGTCGCCGGTGTTCGGCATGATGACCTGATGGACGATCTGGCCATAGGTCTTCGAGCCGGGGTCGACGTCCACCACGGCCAGCCCGTCCGGCTGCGACCCATCGGGGCTGAGCATCAGCGTGAAGGCCAGCGTTTCCGGAGGCGCCTGCATCGCCAGTTTCGGTGTCGCGTGAAATGTCGGATCAGGTCGCAGAGTCATGAAAAGTCCTCCCAATAAACGCAGGCCGCTCTTCATGAAGGTCGCGGACCCAGGCGGCGCGATACCGCACGGTGCCACAGTGGACAGAGTCGATCAACGCCGGCACACGAAATCGCTGCATGACGCCGCTCTTGTCACGGTCCCGGCCATTGCCTTTTCTGGCGGCGGAAACGCGCGGCCAACAGCGTCGGCAGGCCGAGTCGATGCCCGCCACGAAAGCGATGTTTACCCAACGTCATTAATCGATTTTCCGCCCGGGATGTTTTCGTGACCGGGCCTCTATGCCAAGAAACCTCGATTGGATCGGACCGAAAGAGGAATTTGGCGCATGGCGACACTGGATGGCAGCACCGACGTTTTGAACAATGTGGGCTTTCCGATTTCCTGGGGTGGAAGCGGATACATCGGGGACCTGGTCCTGAATGCGGAAGCCGTCTCGATGACAGGTGGCGGCTGGACGGTGGGGGGGCTGACCTTCGTCACCAGCGGCACGGCGTCGGTAACTGGAAGCGGCAGCGGCATGATCGAGCGGCTGAACGGCGGTTTGGCCACCACCTTCAATGTCGACCTTTCCGGCGGCGGCACGATCCCGTTCATCATGGGGGGCGGTACGACCAGCAACATCACGCTCGGCGCCTCCGAGGTCCGCTATCTTGGCGCCTTTGGCTCGATCTCCAACACGATCATCACCGGATCGGGCAATGTGGGTCTGATCGATGTGACGGGGCCCGCCGCGATCGCGGTGAACGGCGACGTGAATTCGATCAACGCGTCTGGGTCCAGCAACTATGTCCTGGTCGACGGCGGCAGCGTCAACGCGTTCACAGGGGATGACGGGAATGACACCGTTCAGGTCTTGAACGGCGGTGTCGGGCTGGCCGTGATGAACGGCGGCGACGACTACATCCGGATTGAAAACGCCGGCATCGTCTTCTTCGCGGCCAGCTTTGGCGGCAGCATGCTGCTTGAAATGCGCGATGCCTCGCGCATGGCGGAACTGCGGGTCGCGGACACCGACAGCACCATCGACCTCGGCGGTTCCGCGCGGCTCGAGTTCCTGCGCAGCGCGGGTGGTGAGAATGGCGGCGCGCTGGCCATCGAATTGTACGGCAACGCGCGGATGGACATGCTGCGCCATGTCGATGCCGATGCGACGATCGACATGGTTGGCTCGTCGCGCCTCGATACGCTGTTCCTGTCCGGCGGCGCGTTCGACATTTCCATCGGCGACACGGCGCGGCTGCGCAACGCCGAGCTGAGCGACGGCACGCTGACACTGACGACGGCGGACCAGAATTTGGCCGACCTGACGCTGCGCGATGTCGCGGCGACGATCACGGTGGGCGCGGGCGGGATCGGGGCGATCCAGTCGCAGGCATCGACGCCGGACCTGAGCGGCCCGGAGCCGACACCGCCGATCGACAACACCATCGATGCCGTCCTTGGCTATGTCGAAGCAATCGACATGCATGGATACCAGGCGACGACGCTGACCACCGGCGCGCTTGGCGCAGGCACCATCCGATTGGGGGATGGCAGCGACGTCGTGAATGCGTTGGGCGGCGCGATCCTGGCGCTTGGTCTGCGCGGCGGTGACGATTCCGTGGTTCTGGACGGAACCGACCTGGGCATCCTCTGGATGGGCGACGGCAACGATTCCCTGTCGCACCTGTCCGACAGCAGCGACGGGCTTGTGGTCTATGGCGGTCAGGGGATGGACACGCTTCTGGGCCGGTCCGGTGCGGACAAGTTGGGTGGCGGCGATGGTGACGACTCGATCCAGGGTGACTCCGGCACAGACCTGCTGTTCGGGGGCGACGGCGTGGACACGATCTTTGGCGGCGCCGATGAGGACATTCTCTTTGGCGGAAACGACGATGACGAACTGTATGGCGGCGACGGCAATGATGTTCTCGATGGCGGCGAGGGCGACGATTTCGTCCTTGGCGGCAATGGCGAGGATCTGATCCGTGGCGAAGCGGGCGGTGACGTTCTGAAGGGGGCCGAGGGCAACGACACGGTGCATGGTGGAGACGACGACGATTCGATCGTCGGCGGCACCGGCGATGACCTGATTGACGGCGGTTCGGGCGTCGACACGATCCTGGGCGGCGGCGGCAGTGACATGATCTTCGGTGGTGGCGACGCGGATTCGCTGCTGGGTGGCGCTGATGACGATGTGATCGAGGGCAGCTGGGGCGAGGACACGATCTTTGGCGGCAATGGCGACGACACCCTGAAAGGCCAACAGAGCAACGACATTGTCTGGGGCGGCGACGGGTTCGACCTGCTCGAGGGCGGCGCGGGCGACGATGTTCTGCGCGGCGTCAACGATGATGACACGCTGCGTGGCGGCGCCGGGTCGGACAGCCTGCTGGGCGGTGCCGGGGATGACGTGCTCGAGGGCGGAGCGGACCGCGACACACTGGTTGGTGGTGCTGGACGTGACCAGTTCCTGTTCACGGCCAATACCGGTGACGTCGATTACATCGACGATTTCCAGCAGGGCAGCGACGTCATGGTGATCGAGGGTCACACGGGCGGGTTTGCCGATCTGACGATCAACGACGCGAGCGTCGGCGGCGAGTTCGCGCTGC
This sequence comes from Thetidibacter halocola, assembly GCF_018224955.1. Classification (GTDB taxonomy): domain Bacteria; phylum Pseudomonadota; class Alphaproteobacteria; order Rhodobacterales; family Rhodobacteraceae; genus Thetidibacter; species Thetidibacter halocola. The sequence continues at coordinate 272,998 of NZ_JAGTUU010000001.1, read as the reverse complement.
CTTATCATTTCGTCCGCTACGATGGCGGCGAGATCCGCTTCGAGTCCAACAGCAACTCCGGTCTGATCCTGACGGCCGACGATTTCCTTTTCGTCTGACGCCGCTTGACGCCCTCGTGAGGCCCGCGCTTTACTTGACCTTGGGAAACGCGCGGGCCATCGCGAGGAGGAGAGCGGATGCCCGATACACCGAAACCCGGCGTGCCGGACTTGGCAAGCGTCGACGCGGCCCTGCTGCGCGAGGCGATCCGCCGGGGCTGGGCCGACCTGCGCCGGGCACCCGGCTTTGCCCTGCTGTTCGCGGGCGTCTACGTGCTGGGCGGCTGGATCATGGTCTGGATCACCTGGATCACCGGCCAGACCTACTGGCTGGTCTTCGCCGCCATCGGCTTTCCGCTGATCGCGCCTTTTGCCGGCGTGGGCTTCTACGATGTGTCGCGCCGGATCCAGCAGGGGCGACCGCTGGACTGGATGCAGATCGTCAGCGTGATCGGGCGGCAATCCAAGCGTCAACTGCCCTCGATCAGCGCGATCATCATCGTGGTTTTCCTGTTCTGGTTCTTCCTTGCCCACATGATCTTTGCGCTATTCCTGGGCCTGTCGACGATGACCAACGTCTCCAGTTCCTTCGCGGTCTACCTGACGCCCAACGGGCTGACGATGCTTGCGGTGGGCACGGCTGTGGGGGCGGGCTTTTCCGCGCTGCTCTACATGATCACAGTGCTGTCGCTGCCGATGCTGCTGGACCGCGAGATCGATTTCGTAACCGCCATGATCACCTCGTTCCAGTATGTGCAGGCCAATGCCGTGCCGATGTTCCTCTGGGCCGGGTTCATCGCCTCGATCACGCTGCTGTCGATGCTGCCGGGGTTCCTGGGCCTGTTCGTCACGCTGCCGCTTTTCGGCCACGCGACCTGGCACCTCTACGCCATGCTGGCCTACGGCCCGGCGGAACAAGGTGCGCAGGCGGTCGTGCCCGCCTGATCTGCATCAAGGTCCGAAAGCATTCGGACTGTACCATGTGAGTGTCGTTCATCCGTGGATGCGATCGCATCCCCGGCGGCGGCGTGACTGTGATCGCATGGGAGGATGAGATGATGAAGACGGCAACCCTGACGCTGGCCGGTGCGCTTGTGGCCGCCAGTGCGGTCCTGGCCCAGGACGCGGACCACGGCAGGCAGTATTACGACCAGTATTGCGCTACCTGCCACGGTGCCGACGGCACCGGCGCCGGTCCGCTGGCCGAGATGATGACCGCCGTGGTGCCAGACCTGACCGGGCTGTCGGCCAAGAATGACGGCGAGTTCCCGATGCTGGACGTGATCCACGTCATCGATGGACGCACGGGGGTGCGGTCGCATGGCGGCCCGATGCCGGTCTACGGCGCGTTGTTCATGTCCGAAAGCGGCTCTGGCACCCTGTATGGCGACGTGCTCTACAGCCGGGGCAAGGTGCTTTCGATCGCCTATTTCCTGGAAGGCATCCAGAAATAGACGGGCACTTGCGGGGGCGGTCCGTCCGTCAGGGCCACGCCGCCCCCGATCCGCCTCAGGTGAGCGGCTTGTCCAGGTCCAGCAACTGCCGGTGATAGGGCACCAGTTGGGACGCCGTGCAAAAGCCCTGTGCCCGCGCTGCGCTCAGCACCTTGTGGGTGTCGCGGCCGAGATACTCGTAGATCAGCCGCTCGATCCGGCGGCCAGCCACGTTCTCGCGCACCGGGCGCGTGACGTAGCCCACCCAGTAATTGTTCTCGAAACTGGGAATATGGGCGAGGAAGTTGAAAGAGGCCGTGACCGTGCCGCGACGGCTGACCAGAGCCGCCACGCCTTCTTCCTGCCGCATCACCACGCCGCGGAACTCGCGATGTGGCGGCGTTGCCTCCAGCCCTTGGCTTGACATCGCCTCCTTCGCCTCGAAGCCGCGAAGAAAGGTCTGGTCGTCGCGCCGGAACACGTAGATCAGGCCCTGGACGAAGCGCGCCTCGTCCATGAAGCTGCGCCGCACGAAGCGGAAGAACCCCGAGGGGAACTCCTTTTCGGTCAGCGGCTCGACGGAGCGTCCCAGGAAATCGGCCACCGCCTCGTGCCGCAGCAGGTCGTTGCCCGACTGGCCGATGTTCTCGACCGGTTCCAGCAGGATTCGCGCATCGACGCCGAAATGATCGCAGATTCGGTGCAGCACGTCCGGCCGCGGAAAGCTCTCTCCGGCAAGATAGCGGTTGTATTGTGTCCGGTTGATCCCCAGGTCGCGGCACAGGGCCGAGATGGAGGTCGCCTGGCGTGAGAGCCGACGCAGGTTGGCACCAAGCATGCTCCGCAATTCTGCGGGGCTTGGTCGGCGCTTTGCCGTCTTGCGGCCGTTTGTCGGCATTTGTGCCTCGCGTGTCGCTCGATATTGCCGGAAAACCGTCGTCACTGACCAGACCGTCACATACTCGAAAGGCGCTGACGCCACTTGGCGTCACACCTGATGCTCTACAGCACCAGACTTGCCGACTGACGACACAAAAATCAAGCCGCCGACGCTGGGAAAACCATGTTTGTGACCGGTTTTTTGTTTCAAAATCGCATTGCAATACGAAGATTTGCGCAGAATGGGCGAACACATGTACGGCGTTGTTCTTTGGGCAGACAAAAGCGATAACAAGGCAGTGATCTGGTGCGAGGATCACGGAAACCTTGCCTATTACTACGACCCCGAATGCAGCCTGCATGACGGGGGCGCAATCGATGCGGGCGACCTGATCCAGTTCGATCTCAGGGAAGAAAGCGAATGTCGCCGGGCCCGCAACTTGCGTCGTGTCAGCTCCGGGTTCGCACCGGAACTGCCCACGCGGCTCAAGGTCGACCAGCCGCGCCATGCGCCGCAACCTGAATCCACGGTGATCCCGTTCCGCCGTCCCTGACCCCCTCAGGGCAACCGGCCGGAAACGACGCGGGCGCCCGAGGGCGCCCGTTTTCGTTTCACCGGCGGTCCGTCCCGCTCAGGAGCCTCGCGACAGTGCCGCGACGCCGGTGCGCGCCAGTTCGATCAGGCCCAGCGGGCGCATCAGGTCGGCAAAGGCGTCGATCTTCTCCGGGGTGCCGGTGATCTGGAAGACGAAGCTTTCCAGCGTCGAATCCACCACATGGGCGCGAAAGATGTCCGCCAGCCGCAGCGCCTCGACCCGCTTGTCGCCCTTGCCCGACACCTTGACCAGCGCCAGTTCGCGCTCGACGCTGGCGCCCTCGACGGTCAGGTCGTGGACCTCGTGCACCGGCACGATCCGCCCCAGCTGCGCCTTGATCTGCTCGATCACCTGCGGCGTGCCGGTAGTGACGATGGTGATCCGGCTGAGGTGGCCCTCGTGGTCGACCTCGGCCACGGTCAGGCTTTCGATATTGTAGCCGCGCCCCGAGAACAGCCCGATCACGCGGGCCAGGACGCCGGGCTCGTTCTCTACCAGCACCGCCAGCGTGTGACGCTCCTGCACGTCGGAGAACGACGGCCGCAGGTTGTAGGCAGAGTGCTTGGACGAGCCCTTCTTGATATGCAGTGGCGACATCCGGTCTTCCTTCCAAACGGCCCTTGGGTTCCTTGGGCCTCAAATACCTCTTGGGGCTGGGGGCAGAGCCCCCGGTCGGTGGGTCGGGCGGGCCGCGCCCGCCCGAAACCGCATCACACCAGCACGGCGCCCTTGCCGGCGATGGCGTTGGTCGCCTTGGCGTCGGACAGCAGCATCTTGTTGTGCGGCTCGCCCGAGGGGATCATCGGGAAGCAGTTCTCGTGCTTCTCGACAAGGCAATCCATGATCACCGGCCCATCATGCTCGATCATCTCCATGATCGCGTCGTCGAGGTCCTTCGGATCCGAGCAAAAGATGCCCTTGGCGCCAAACGCCTCGGCGAGCTTGACGAAATCGGGCAGGGCCTCGGACCAGGAATGCGAATAGCGTTCGCCATGCAGCAGCTGCTGCCACTGGCGCACCATGCCGAGGCGCTCGTTGTTCAGGATGAACTGCTTGACCGGCAGGCGATACTGGATCGCGGTGCCCATTTCCTGCATGTTCATCAGCCAGGATGCCTCGCCCGCCACGTTGATGACCAGCGCATCCGGGTGCGCCACCTGAACGCCGATCGACGCCGGGAAACCGTAACCCATCGTGCCGAGGCCACCGGAGGTCATCCAGCGGTTCGGGTCTTCGAAGCCCAGGTATTGCGCCGCCCACATCTGGTGCTGGCCGACCTCGGTGCAGATGTAGCGGTCGCGCCCCTTGGTCAGCGCCTCGAGCCGGGCAACGGCATGCTGCGGCTTGATGGTGCTCTCGGACGCCTTGAACTTGAGGCAGTCGACCTTGCGCCATTCGTCGATCTGGCGCCACCACTTGGCGAGGCCGTCGGTGTTCACCCGGCGGCCGCGCGATTTCCACAGGTTCAGCGCGTCCTCCAGCACGTGGGCGACGTCGCCGATGATCGGGATATCGGTCTTGATCACCTTGTTGATCGAGGACGGGTCGATGTCGACATGCGCCTTTTTCGACTTCGGGCTGAACGCATCCAGCCGCCCGGTGATCCGGTCGTCGAAGCGCGCGCCGATGTTGATCATCAGGTCACAGCCATGCATCGCGAGGTTGGCCTCGTAAAGGCCGTGCATTCCCAGCATCCCCAGCCAGTGCTTGCCCGAGGCGGGGTAGGCACCCAGACCCATCAGCGTCGAGGTGATGGGAAAGCCGGTCGCCTCGACGAACTCGCGCAACAGCTGGCTTGCCGCCGGGCCCGAGTTGATGACGCCGCCGCCGGTATAAAAGACCGGGCGTTCGGCCTTTTCCATCGCGGCGACCAGCGCCTCGATCTGGGCCATGTCGCCCTTCACCTGCGGCGCATAATGGCGTGCGATGGTCTTGGGCTTGGGCTGATATATGGCGCTGGCGAACTGCACGTCCTTCGGGATGTCGACCAGAACCGGGCCGGGACGGCCCGAGGTGGCGACATGGAAGGCCTCGTGGATGGTGGCCGACAGTCGGTCAGTGTCCTTGACCAGCCAGTTGTGCTTGGTGCAGGGCCGGGTGATGCCGACCGTGTCCGCCTCCTGAAAGGCGTCCGATCCGATCATGAAGGTCGGCACCTGGCCGGTCAGGACGACGATCGGAATCGAATCCATCAGCGCGTCGGTCAGGCCGGTCACTGCGTTCGTCGCGCCGGGTCCCGAGGTGACCAGAACGACACCGGGCTTGCCGGTCGAGCGGGCATAGCCCTCGGCGGCGTGGACCGCCGCCTGCTCGTGCCGGACCAGGTAATGCCGGATATGCTCCTGCTGGAACAGCTCGTCATAGATCGGCAGCACGGCACCGCCCGGGTAGCCGAATACCGTGTCCACACCCTGATCCTTCAGCGCCTGAACCACCATTTTCGCACCGGTCATCGTCTGTGCCATGTTCTCATCTCCGATCTGGACACATTGCTCGTGTCATTCCGTCGTCCGCGCATAAAAAAGCCCCCGGTTCTGGATCGGGGGCGCATGGGGTCCTTGAAGGGGTTCCGTCACCGGCCCATGCGCCATGTCCCTACGATTACCAGAAGGTCGATCATTTCGCCGCTCCGTGAATGCGCGGCGACCTTATGAGCGACGGCCGGGAGCGTCAACCGCGTTTGCGGAAAAAATGTCGGACGAAGCCAAGAATCTTTGCAAATCTTGCGCGGCTTTCTGCCGGCCCTGTTCGGCGACCGGGCGACTGGCCTGCAACAATCCCGCGCGGCAACGTGAATTGCGTGCGAGGGCGGCGCGGCGTTACCTTGGCAGCGTTCCGTGTAGGAGGCATTCGAGATGGCCCACAACGTCCTGTATCGCGATTTCAACCTGTGCCGCGCGGCCGTTCTGGCGGCGCTGATCGGCTTGGCCTGGATCAGCGGCAAGGGGCCGGCGCATCATCCCTCCGACGACGAGGCAGAGATCCAGTCGCTGCTGAACCGTGCCAGCGTGCCGGTGCAGGAGCATGTCGATGCCTGGGGCGGCAAGAGTCTCTGACGATCAGGCCCGGCGCGCCCGCAGCGCCGCGATCCAGACCAGCGCAAGGCCCAGCGACACCACCGCGTTCCAACCCGCCATGGACAAGCCCAGCATCTGCCAGGGGATCTCGTCGCAGCGAACCAGCGGCGCGGCCATGATCTGGTTCAGCAATTCGTCCGCCGACAGCCCCTCGATCGAGCCCGAGGTGCAGGTGGTCGGACCCTGCCACCAGCCTTGTTCCACACCCGCGTGATAGGCGCCGATCCCGGCCGAGGCCAGCGCCGAGGTCGCGCCAAGCACCGCCACCAGCGCCACCGGCACGACCAGCGCCAGCAACCCGGCGATCACCGCGCCGCCATGGCCATAGCGCTGCCAGTAGCACAACTTGCAGGGCGGCATATCAGCCAGATACTGGAACCCGAAGGCGGCCAGCAGCATGGCGGCCGACCCGGCGGCGGCGAGGATCATCAGGCGTTGGCGTGTCACAGGTATTTCACCAGAAAGAAGCCCCCGATCAATAGAACGACGAAAACGGTGAAGACCAGACCAAGGCGCTTCTCGATGAAATCACGAATGGGTGCGCCAAAGCTGCGCAGCAATGCCGCCACCACGAAAAAGCGCAGCGCCCGCGCGATGATCGAGGTCACGACAAAGGTGGCCAGCGGCATCGCCGTCCAGCCCGACATGATGGTGATGACCTTGTACGGAAAGGGCGTGACGCCCGCCGTCAGCACTGCCCAGAAGCCCACGCCATTGAACTGCTCGTTGAAGGCGGCCATGGCGTCGCCCTTGCCCAGCGCCTCGAGGATCGGCTGGCCGAGGCTCTCGTAGAAGAAGAAGCCGATTCCATAGCCCAGCATCCCCCCAAGCACCGAGGACACCGTCGCCACCGCCGCGATCAGCCAGGCGCGATGCGGCGCGGCCAGGATCATCGGGATCATCAGCACGTCGGGCGGAATCGGAAAGACCGAGGACTCGATGAAGGCCACCGCCGCGAGGATCCATAGCGCGCGGGGGTGGTCGGCCTTGGCCATGGTCCAGTCGTAGAGACGGCGCAGCATGGGCACTCCGGGTTTGTTGCGCAGGGCAAAGACCATGCCTGCGCCGACGGTGCAATCCCTCTTTACGCCTTTGCTGCCTCGCGCTAGACGGAATGCGTGCCCAAGTGGCGGAACGGTAGACGCAGGGGATTCAAAATCCCCCGCCGCAAGGCGTGTGGGTTCGAGTCCCACCTTGGGCACCACCACCAGATCAGCATCCGGGAACCGCCGTCATGGCCTCCGACGACGCACGTTCGTGCGGGGCCGGTGCGGCACAGCATTGGATTCACTCGGCGATAGGGTTTCAGGATTCTCGGCGCGCATGCCCGGCGGGCATCTGCGCCGACCCGCGTTTTGGCGGGAAAGCCGATTCGTGTTATTGTTTCGATGTCTGACACAGTCAGTTCGTATTTATCCGAAAATTTCAATTGGAGAGCAACAATGGCCGTAAATGAATCCCACATCCTCGACGGAGTCACACCCGTCACGATCCTGGGCCGGACCTACGACTGGTCAGGTGGCAACAATTACCAAGAGTTCGTGAACATCTTCACCGACGAAGTCGGGCCCAACAGTCTTGACCTGACTCTCAGCGATGGCCCATGGCGAATCGAGACGATGCTTGTCGGCTCGTTGAACGGGATTGATGTGACGATCACCGAGGCGGATGACGGCATCGAACGGGACATCGATACTCTCCGGTTGGGCGACGGCAATTTCGTCATTGACCTGCCGTATGTCGATGTGAAGTTCATCCGCCAGAGCGGCGACCTTGCGAGTTCGAATGTGACCCTGACGTTGGGCCAGAATTCGACTCGAGCCATTGACCTTGAAAACGGCAACGACAGCGTGACGACCCGCACCGGACGCTTGGAGTATGTCGACCTGTCGGGTGGTGACAATACGCTGAACGTCGCCGACAATGGGCGGGTATATGCGGCCCGGATGGACAATGGCGCCGACGTCACCACGATCGGAAATGCCGGGCGTGTCGACAGCCTCTATATGGGCAACGGCAACGACACGCTGACGCTGGGCGACAACGGTCTGATCGGGTCGGTCTATCTGGACAACGGTGCCGACACGTTCAACGGATCGACCGGGGCGGACAGCCGCGTGGACTCGCTCTTTGCCTGGGAAGCGGGCGGCGACACGATCAACGTGAACCGGACAACCTTCAACCACCTGGAACTGGGCACCGACGCCGGCGAAACGACGACCGTCAATGGCGGATCGGGCGATCTGCGCATGGTCAAACTGTATGGCGCAGGCACCTTCAACATCGATTCCGGCACCGGCCACGTGGAGAGCCTGCGCGGAACGAATTCTACCCACAATCTGACCCTTGGCTCAGGCGGATCAGATTCGGTGGTGCTGGGGAACGGCACGAACACGGTGGATTTCACCGGCGGGTTTCATGGCAATTTCACGTCCTACAGCGGAACGAACACGATCACCATCGCCGATGGCGCCGAGGTGCGCACGATCGGCACCTCGGGCGGTGTCGACAACCTGGCGGTCGCAGGGCGATTCAATGCGGCGACCCTCGGTGGCAACGACGACGAAGTCTCGATGACTGGTCAGGCCCGGGGAAACACGCTCGACCTTGGAGATGGAAACAACGAACTGACGATCACCTCGGACCAGTACCTCAATACCGTGGTTGCCTACAGCGACAACGATACCGTGACCCTGGACAATGCCGATTTCAACTTGCAGTCGGCGCAACTGGGAAGCGGTGACAATCGTTTCGACCTGATCGACGGAAAGGTGGAACAACTCCTTGCCTACGGGGGGGACGACACGCTTGACGTCAGCGGCGGACGGATCGCGACCGCGACCCTTGGCAACGGTGCCAACACGGTCACTGTCATTGGTGGTCAGATCAACAATCTCGAAACCTATGAAGGCGACGACACGATCTCGGTTTCGACGGGGCGGATCGACGTCATCCGGGCAGGGTCCGGCAACAACGATGTGACGACCGGGGATCAGTTTACGGACATCATCACGGCGTTTGACGACGCCGATATCGTGCGTGTCGGCACTGGCGGGGCCGGGTTTGTCCGGACCAGCGGCGGCGACGACACGGTCGAAAGCGCCAGCGGCAGCTTCGTCTACGCGGTCCGCACGGATGATGGCGCCGACAACGTGCTCCTGCTTGGCGGAGGCCACAGCGTGGGCCTGGGCCGTGGGAACGATACGCTGACTGCGCAGGGATTCGTCGATTTCATCCACGCGAGCGATGGCGACGACGTGCTCAACATCGAGGACGGCGCCGGGGCGATCAGGACCGGCAGCGGTATGGACACGGTCAACATGAACGGCACCTCCTGGGCCCGTTCGATCGAGACCGGCGACGACAGCGACACCGTCAATGTCGCGGCCGGGCGTCCCTCGCTGATCGACACGGGGAGCGGCGATGACCTGATCCGGTTCACCGCCGCCTCGGACCCGACTTTCGGCACCCGCCTTTCGGGCAGCAGCGGCATCGATACGGTCGATTTCGGCGGCCTTGGCACGACCGTGACCTTCACGCTCGACGGGGGCGGAATCTGGCAGAACGTCGGCGCGCCGGGCGGCGACCCGGATGCGGTCGGCGTCGGGTACATTTCCGAAAACGGAATCGAGAATGTCATCGGGGGGGCGCTCGACGACAGGCTGACCGGGGATGACGGCGCGAACCTTCTGTCCGGCAACAACGGCAACGATACGTTGATCGGACTTGCCGGGGACGACACGCTGTTCGGCGGGGCCGGGAACGACACGCTGGACGGTCGCGAAGGCAATGACAGCATGAACGGCGACGTCGGAAACGACCTGTTGTTCGGCGGTGACGGCGACGACCTGATCGGCGGCGGGGATTCCTACGACACGATCTTTGGCGGCGCCGGCAACGACACGGTCTGGGGCGGCAATGGCCGGGACCAGGTCCGCCTGCTGGATGGCAACGACGTGTTCTGGGACAACGGACAATCGAACGTGCATGCCCATGACACGGTGTTCGGCGGCACGGGCAACGACACGCTGAATGGCGGCGGCGGCAACGAGGTGCTGTTCGGCGAAGCCGGCAACGACTCGATGGTCGGCGGCGTCGGTGACGACCGGCTTGGCGGTGGCGATGGCTTTGACACGATCTTTGGTGGCGCCGGCAACGATACCGTCTGGGGCGGAAACGGGCGCGATCTGGTCTATCTTGGCGATGGCAGCGACATCTTCTGGGACAACACCCAGTCCAATGCGAACGCCCACGATACGGTCTTTGGCGGCAACGGCAACGATACGGTGAATCTCGGCGGCGGCGATGACGAGGCCAGTGGCGGGCAGGGGGCCGACACCTTCGTCTTTGCCGCGGCGATCGACAACGACACGCTAACGGACTACGCCGTGGACACCGACGCGCTTCGGATCGATACGAATCTCTGGGGCGGTCCGCTGACGCAAACGCACCTCGACGGCATCTCGGACACGTCCTCGGGCGTGCTGGTGCTCGACTTCGGTGCCGGCAACAGCATCACCTTCCTCGGCGTGACCTCGAATGCCGGGCTGTTGGACGACATCACGCTGGTATAGGCGGGGCGCGCCCTCTGCCGCTGGGTCGGTTTCTGCACCCACCAGCGGCCGCACGCCGCCCATGGCGGACACCTGCCCGCCACGGGCCATGTCCACACGACCGAAGCCGACTGGCCGGGACAGAGAGTGGTTCAGATCGTCCCGGAAACGGTCCAACGGATGCGGAACAGTTCCGTCATCGGGAAAAGCCGGTCGAAAGCGAAAAAGCGAAAAGGGCGGCATTGGCCGCCCTTCTTCTTGCGCCCGGGACAGGGAAATGTGCCCCGGTTCCAGCCGTCGGACGACGTCGGCACGATATCCGCCGCGTCGCCGGTATGGCAGACAAAAAGCGTGCTGTAGAAGCCGATGTGGTCCTGGGCCACCGGGGACGCGTCAACGGCAGGGCAAGGCCGAAGATTCCTGCGGGGTTTCAAAGGGGACCAACACCCGACGCGCGGGCTGCGCGCACTTCTGCAACTGCCGAAGGATTGGCTCTTGGAGCGCATTGCACGGCGGTCGCGCCGCCGGTTCATGCGATAAGGCTTTCCAAGTGGCGCGGTTGACGGTCTTCTCGCAGGAAGGAATGACAAGCGCAGGGAGTGGCAGAGATGAAAGCGGTCGTGTTGGACAAGCCCGACGGGCGCCCCGAGTCGGTTCTGATCCGGGACATCGCGGTGCCCGAACCGGGGCCGGGTCAGGTTCTGCTCCGGGTCGCGGTGGCGGGGCTGAACTATGCGGATGTCATGATGCGCACCGGCATCTACCCGCATCCCAAGGGCTATCCGCTGGTCGCCGGGCTTGAGATGGCGGGGACGGTCGCGGCGCTGGGGCCGGGCGTGACGGGGCTGGCCGTCGGCGACCGCATCGCCGCCTTCAGCGAGGATGCGGGGGGCTTCGCCGAGTTCTGCGCAGTGCCGGTCGAACGGGTGATCCAGTTGCCGGACGACGTGTCGTTCGAGACCGGGGCGGCGTTCTACATCCAGGGCCTGACGGCGTGGAACCTGTTGCACGGGGTCAGCAGCACCGCGCCGGGCGACGTGCTGCTGATCCATGCCATCGGCGGCGGCGTTGGGTTGTTCCTGACGCAACTGGCCAAGGCGGCGGGTGCGACGGTGATCGGCACCGTGGGCACCAGCGGCAAGGAGGCGCGCGCGCTGGAATTCGGCGCCGATATCGTGGTCAACCGGGCCGAGGCCGATTTCGTCAGCGTCGCGCTGGAGGCGACACAGGGCAGGGGCGTCGACAAGGTGATCGATTCCACCGGTGCCTCGATCCTCGACCGCAGCTTTGACGCGATCCGGCCGCTGGGACACGTGGTCAGCTACGGCGAGGCCGAGGGCAAGCCCTATGACTCGCTCTGGGAACGGCTGGTGCGCAAGTCGCTGACCTTTACCCGGATGCACCTTGGCCACCTGGATTACAGGGCACCGTCCTGGGCGCAGGGCGTCGAAGAGGTGCTGGGCGGCATCCGCTCGGGCACGATCCAGGTGCCGGTCGAGGCGGTGTTCGAGATGGACGACGTCCTTGCGATGTATGACGCGCTGGCTTCGCGCCGCGTGGCGGGCAAGCTGCTGCTGCGGATCGGCTGAAACCCCGCCCGGTCGTGGAACCGGGCGGCGCCCATCCGATGCGCAGCGCCCGGCGTCAGCCGCCCGCGCGGCGCGCCCGCTCGGCCTCGGTTCCCGCGAGGTCCAGCGCGCCATCGCGGATCACCACGCCAAAGTCGCGCAGGGCGCTGTCCGTCCCGATCAACTCGTCCAGAACGTCGTCCAGCACCTCTTGCGCGTCACGCTCCAGCGGGTTGCCGTAGCCGCCGCCACAGGGCCCCTCGGCCACCAGGCGATCGCCCGCGCGCACCTTGTGATAGGGCAGCTTCGACGGCAGGCTGCGGCGCGTGCCGTCGCCGGCCTCCAGCGTCAGGGCCGCGACCCGGCCCTCGGCCCCGCCGTCAAAGCCCCAGGGCGCGTATTTGTGCCCTTCGCCCTCGATCGAGATGCCGGCATCGTCGAGAAAGCGGAAAATGCGGCGCGTGCCGATCCCGCCGCGCCATTTCCCGGCGGGCATCGCGTCCTCGCGCAGCTCATAGCATTCGACGCGCAGGGGGATGTGGCTTTCGATATCCTCGACCGGGTTGTTGCGGGTGTTGGCATAAAGCGTGTCGACTGCGTCCATCCCGTCCATGCCCTGACGCCCGCCGTATGCGCCCTCCATGATCTCCATGTGGACCCAGTGCTGGCCCTTGCTGAGGCCGGACACGGCCACGACGCGAAGGTTGCCGATCCCGGCCGAGACCTGGCCCGGCACCGCCTGGCTCAGCGCCTTCATCACTGTGTCGGCCAGCTGGTTTCCGGGGCAGAAGCGGGCAATGACCGGCGCCGGGAAGATCGGGTTGGCAAGGCAGCCCTCGGGCGCGACGATTTCGATCGGCCGCGTCAGCCCGGTGTTCTGCGGGATGTCGCCATAAAGCGCGCTGTCCAGCAGGATCGAGCGGATCGTCAGCCAGACCGCGCAATCCACCGTGCCGACCAGCGGCATGTTGATCGGCTTGTCCGAGACCTGCGGTGCGGTGCCGGTCAGATCGACGGTCAGGCTATCGCCATGCACCCGGATCGTCGCCACGATGGGCAGGTCGCGGCGCGCCGGGTCGGGATCGTCGAGATAGCCGTCGATATGCGTGGTGGCGGTGTAGGCGCCATCGGGCAGGGCGCGGATCGCGTCGCGCATCAGGCGCTCTGAGTAATCCAGCAGGTCCTCGAACGCGTCCATCACGGTTGGCAGCCCGTATTGACCGACCAGCGCCAGAAAGCGTTCGGCGCCGATCCGGGCGGCCTCGATCTGGGCCTCCATGTCGCCGACGACCATTTCCTCGGCACGGATGTTGGCGCGCAGGATCTGCCAGACGGCCTCGTTGCGCACGCCGCGATCCACGACCTTGATGGCCTTGAACTGCAACCCTTCGGCATATGTGTCGACCGCGTCCACGATGCCGCAGGACCCGGGAGACAGCGCGCCGATATCCAGGTGATGCGCCGTCGTGACCGAGAAGCCGATCAGCGTGTCATCCAGGAAGACCGGCACGGCAAAGGCCACGTCCGGCCCGTGGCTGGCCCCGCCATAGGGGTCATTGTGCATGATGACGTCGCCAGGGCGGATCTGGTCGCCGCGCCGTGCCGTCACTTCGAGGATGTTGCGCACATAACCGGGGATCGGCCCTGATTGCAGCGGGGTCGACATCTTGCATTCGCACATCTGCCGACCCGTGGCGTCGGTCAGCGCTGCGCCGAAATCCTCGGACTCGCGGATGATCGAGGAATAGGACATGCGCATCAGCTTGTGCCCCATCTCGATGGCAATGGTCTCCAGCCCGCCCTGAATCACGGCGGCGGTGACCGGATCGACGCGTTGTGCGGTGATGGTCTGGGCACGGGTCATGCGATGTCTCCAAGGCTGAGGATCAGGCTGCCCGAGGGATGGACCTCGGCCGTGGCGCCGGGCGGCACGACGGTGGTGCTGTCCTTTTGCAGGATGATGGCGGGGCCAGTCAGGCGCGCACCGGCGGGCAGCGCGTCGCGGCGGTAGACGGCGGTCTCAAGCGTTTCCAGCCCGCCTTCGGTGCGGAAGACGCAGGGCTTGCGGCGCAGCAGCGCGCCCTCGACGCTGCCCGAGGCGGTGGCGCCCATGTGCTCGATCTTGTCCAGCGTGCCGGTGCCGACGAGGCGCAGGTTGACGATCTCGATCGGGTTGTCGCGGAAGGCGTGGCCGTATTCGCGGGCATGGGCGGCGTGGAACGCCTCCCAGACCTCGTCCATCGCGGCGGTGTCGATGGGCCCGTCGGGGATCGGCACGCGCAACTCATAGCCTTGTCCGACATAGCGGAGGTCGCCCATGCGGGCGAAACTGCGCGTCTCGGGCGGCACGTGGTCGGCGTCGAACCGTTCGGAGAGGTCGTTCCGCATGGCGTCGAGATCGGCGGCGATGCGCGCCATGTCGACCTTGCTGGAGACCTGGAACTGCGTCTTGATCGCGTCGTATTTCAGGTCGGTGGTCAGCAGGCCCATGGCCGAGGTGATGCCGGGATGCGGCGGCACGATGACCTCGGGGATGGACAGCATCCGCGCCACTTCGGCCCCGTGCAGCGGCCCCGCGCCGCCCATCGCGACAAGGGCAAAGCCGCGCGGGTCGATGCCTTTCTGCACCGTGCGCGAGCGGATCGCATTGGCCATGTTGGCGTTGAGGATGGTCAGCACGCCCTCGGCGGCCTCAAGCCTCGGCAGGCCCAGCGTTTCGGCCAGGCGCGCGATGACGGTTTCGGCGGCCTCGGCGTCCAGCGCCATTGCGCCGCCGAGAAAGTCCTGCGCCTCGAGCCGACCCAACACGAGGTTGGCATCCGTCACCGTGGGCGCCGTGCCGCCCTTGCCATAGGCGGCCGGCCCGGGCACCGCGCCCGCGCTTTGCGGGCCGACGCGAAAGGCGCCGCCCCGGTCCACATGCGCAATCGATCCGCCGCCCGCGCCGATCGTGTGGATGTCGAGCATCGGCATCAGCAGCGGGAAACCGGCGATCGAGGTCGAGCGCGCGTCGGTCTCGGCATATGTGCCGTCCACGACGATGCCGATATCCGCCGAGGTGCCGCCGATGTCGAAGGTGATGAGCCGGTCGCGCCCGCATTGCGCGCCAACCCAGCCACCGCCAAGCACGCCGGCCGCAAGGCCGGATTGAAGCGTCAGGGCAGGGCGCTCGCGCACCATCGCGGGTGTCGCGACGCCGCCGTTCGACGCCATGATCCGCAGGTCTCCGGGCACGCCCGCGCGGCGCAGCGCGCCCTCCAGCCCGCCGATGTAACGGCGCACCTTGGGGCCGACGAAGGCGGCGAGTGCGGCGGTGGTGAACCGTTCGAACTCGCGGAACTGCGGCGAGATCAGCGACGAGGCGGTGACGAAAGCCTCGGGCATGACCTCCTCGACGATCTCCTTGGCGCGCAGTTCATGCGCCGGGTTCAGGTAGGAGAACAGAAAGCAGATGGCGACCGAATCGACGCCCGCCGCCTTCAGCTCCTGCGCAGCGCGGCGCACGTCCGCCTCGTCCAGCGGCTCCAGCTCCGATCCGTCCGGCGGCACCAGCCGCCCGCCCACCGTCTTGCGAAAGCGGCGGGCGATCAGGGGGCGATCCTGCCACGGGATCTCTTGCCGGATCGAGTAATGCTGCGGGCGCTGGTGACGCCCGATATGCAGCACGTCGCGGAACCCCTCGTTGGTGATCAGGCCGGCGCGCGCACCCGCGTTCTCCAGCACCGCGTTGGTCGCCGTGGTGGTGCCGTGAAAGACGTGCTCTATCCCGGACAGGGGCACGCCGACCTGGGCGCAAAGTTCCGTTACACCCAGCATCACGCCCTCGGACGGATCGTCCGGCGTGGTCGCGACCTTGTGGATCGCCACCTTGTGGGTGGCGAGGTCGCAATAGACGAGATCGGTAAAGGTTCCGCCCACGTCGACACCAATGGTTTTCATCCCCGCTTCCCCTCTCAGATCGCGCCTGTCGCGCTTGCTGTGTCGGTGACCCCGAGTCGCCAGTGCCGCCCTCGTGGCGGGCCGGCAGGGTCAGTCGTGGCGCCAGACCGAGCATCAGGCGTCGAATCTCGCAAGACAACGACAAGCTGGACTGGCGTTGCGCAATTATTAGATTAGTCTTTGAGCAAGCGAGAAATAAAATGCCGACTTTTTCACCATCCGCCGTATTGTGGAGGTTGTAGGTCGGTCGGTCAGATTGTCTGTGAACGGTGGATGCCCGACGTGTTGCGGGAGCGGGAGGCAGAGGGGACGCCATGCGGTCTAAACTCGATCTGGAGCTTGTTTCGGTGACCAAGCGCTACGGCACGACCGTTGCCGTGAACGCGATCAATCACCTGTTTCACCACGGCAGCTATGTCTGTCTGCTGGGTCCGTCGGGCTGCGGCAAGTCGTCGACCCTGCGGATGATCGCCGGGCATGAAAGCGTCAGCGAGGGCGCGATCCTGCTGGGCAATACCGACATCTCGCAGATGCCACCGGCCAGGCGCGGCACGGCGATGATGTTCCAGAGCTACGCGCTGTTCCCGCACATGACGGTGCTCGACAACGTTGCGTTCAGCCAGAAGATGAAGGGCATCGACAAGGCGACCCGTCACAAGAAGGCGCGCGAACTGCTGGAACTGGTGGGGCTTGACACGCTGGCCGACCGGGTTCCCGCGCAGCTGTCCGGCGGCCAGCAGCAGCGCGCCGCACTGGCGCGCGCGCTGATTACTGGCCCCGAGGTGCTGCTGCTGGACGAGCCGCTGTCGGCGCTGGACCCGTTCCTGCGCATCCGCATGCGCAGCGAGTTGAAGAAACTCCAGCAAGAGCTTGGAATCACGTTCGTTCATGTCACCCACGGCCAGGACGAGGCGCTGGCGCTGGCAGACGAGGTCGTGGTGATGAACAACGCGGTCATCGAACAGGCCGGCCCCGCGCGCGAGGTGTTCAACGCACCCAAGACCGAGTTCGTGGCCCGTTTCATCGGCGGTCACAACGTGATCGCGCTGAACGGCAAGCGCTTTGCGCTGCGCTCTGACCGGGTGCAGATCGCTCCGGGGGCGGATGGCGGGCTCGAGACCGCCGTGGCCTCGGTGGAATATCTTGGCACACATGTCTCGCTCGGCCTTGTCGGCCCCGGCGACACGGCGATCAACGCAATGGTGCCGGAGGAAGAGTTCTTTGCGAAGCCCCTCGAACAGGGCTCGCAGGTTCGGATCAACTGGCACGAACGGGATCTGCACCCGCTCGCCCAGTAGATCGAGGAAAGACCAGCAGGGAAACGGCGCACCGAAAAAACCGCGCCCAATACAAGGAGACGGACATGACGAAATTCACCAAGCGCAACGGCCTGAGCCGCCGCACGCTGCTCAAGGGCGCTGCGGCCAGCGTGACCGCTGCGGGCGCGTCGACGCTCGGCGCACCGATGCTCTGGGCTCAGAACGAGATCGTGCTGCGCCAGGCTGGCACCGGCGTCTCGGCCTTCAACGAGATCGCGGCCAAGGCCAAGGAAGACCTTGGCATCACGCTGGAAATCACGGCGCTCGACTCGGACGCTGTCGCGCAGCGCGTGGCGACCCAGCCCAATTCCTTCGACATCGCCGACATCGAATACTGGATCTGCAAGAAAGTCTGGCCGATCGGCAACCTCCAGGCGATGGATACCAGCCGCATCGCCAACTACGACAAGATCGTCGGCATCTTCCGCGACGGCAAGCTGACGCCGGAAAGCACCATCGCGCAGGGCACCGCGCCGCATTCGGTGGGCTTCGTCGAGGGCGTGGACGGCCGCGAGTTCGTGAACAACGAATCCGGCTGGATGACGCTTATCCCGACGATCTACAACGCCGACACGCTGGGCATCCGCCCTGACCTGATCGGCCGGCCGATCAACAACTGGTCCGAGTTGCTGAACCCCGAGTTCAAGGGCAAGGCCTCGATCCTCGACATTTCCTCGATCGGCATCATGGACATGGCCATGGTCTGCGAGTCGATGGGCGAGATCCAGTATGGCGACAAGGGCAACATGACCCGCGAGGAGATCGACAAGACCATCGCGATCTTCACCGAAGCCAAGAAGGCCGGCCAGTTCCGCGCCTTCTGGAAGACCTTCGACGAGTCGGTGAACCTGATGGCGTCGGGCGAAGTGGTGATTCAGTCGATGTGGTCGCCCGCGATCACCGCCGTGCGCAGCCAGGGCATCCCCTGCGTCTACCAGCCGCTAGAAGAGGGCTATCGCTCGTGGGGCGGCGGCATCGGCCTGAACGCCAACCTGTCCGGCGCTGCGCTCGACGCGGCCTACGAATACATCAACTGGTACCTGTCCGGCTGGGTCGGCGGCTTCCTGATGCGCCAGGGCTATTACTCGGCGGTTCCGGAAACCTCCAAGGACTTCATGTCCGAGAACGAGTGGGGCTACTGGTTCGAGGGCAAGGAAGCCACCGCGCCGATCGTCAACCCGCAGGGCGTGCAGATGGAAGACGTGGGCGCGGTGCGCGACGGCGGCTCGTTCTACGACCGCATGGGCGCCGTGGCCTGCTGGAACGCCGTCATGGACGAGAACCAGTACATGGTCCGCAAGTGGAACGAGTTCATCGCAGCGTAAGGACGGCTTGATGTCATCCCAAGACCAGACGGCGCCGCGTGCGTCCCTCACCTCGGCGGCAACGCCGGGGACCGAGGCCGGAAAACCCTCACTGGCCCGTCGCATCCTCAGCGACGGGTTCAGCAGCTGGGCGCTCGCGCTCCCGGTGACGCTGGTCCTTGCATTCTTCCTGCTCGCGCCGATCGCCCTGATCGTCGTGGTCAGTTTCTGGGGATCGACCTCGTTCTCGATCTACCCGGCCTTCATCTTCGACAATTACGAGTATCTGCTGGGGTCGCAGGTGACCTACAGCGTGTTCCTGCAGACGCTGAAATTCGCTTTCCTGACCTGGGCGATCACCCTGGTCCTGGGCTTTACCATCGCCTATTACCTCACCTTCCACATCCATTCGCTGACCTGGCAGATCGTCCTGTTCCTGCTGTGCACGATTCCGTTCTGGACCTCGAACATCATCCGCATGATCTCTTGGATACCGTTCCTGGGGCGCAATGGCATCGCCAACCAGTCGCTGATGAACATGGGCGTCATAGACCAGCCGCTGGAATGGCTGCTGTTCTCTGAATTCTCGGTCACGCTGGCCTTCGTGCACCTGTACACGCTGTTCATGGTGGTGCCGATCTTCAACACTATGATGCGCATCGACAAATCGCTGATCGCGGCGGCACGCGACGCGGGCGCGAACGGGTTCCAGATCCTGACCAACGTGGTGATCCCGCTGTGCAAGCCGGGCATGATGATCGGCTCGATCTTCGTCGTGACGCTGGTCATGGGCGACTTCATCACCGTGCGCTTCATGTCGGGCAGCCAAATTGCCAACATGGGGCGGCTGATCCAGAACGACATCTCGCTGCTAGCCTATCCCGGCGCGGCGGCGACCTCGGTGGTCTTGCTGATCACCGTGCTCATAATGGTGGCGGTGATGCTGCGCCTCGTCGACATCCGCAAGGAGCTTTGACATGGACGGCAAGCGCGGCCTTTCCTTCTACATCCTGACCGGCGTCTTCATCCTGTTCCTGATCTTCCTCTACGGGCCGACGATCACCATCGCGATCCTCAGCTTCCAGGGGCCGGAAGGCGGTCTGACCTTCCCGATGCGCGGCACCTCGCTGCACTGGTTCCGCGATCTCTTTGCCGAGCAGGCGGTGGGCGACATCTGGGGCTCGTTCCGGCGCTCGCTGGCGCTGAGCATGATGGTCATGGTGACGACCATCGTCCTGTCGGTCATGGGCGGGCTGGCGTTCCGGCGGCGCTTTGCCGGATCGACCGTGCTGTTCTACGTCATCATCGCCAGCCTGGTGATCCCGTCGATCCTGGTGTCGCTGGGCGTGGGCCTGATGTTCAACCAGCTGGGCTGGAACATCAACTGGTATACCTCGGCCTTCGGCGCCCAGCTGACCTGGACGCTGCCTTTCGGCCTTCTGATCATGTTTGCCGTGTTCAACCGCTTCGACCGGTCGTTCGAAGAGGCAGCGCGCGACCAGGGGGCGAATCCCTGGCAGGTGTTCCGTCACATCGTGTTGCCGCTGATCGCGCCGTCGCTGATCGGCGTGGCGCTGTTCGGTTTCACGCTCAGCTACGACGAATTCGCGCGCACGCTGCTGACCGCGGGCAGCCGCAATACGCTGCCGCTGGAAATCTACGGCATGACGACCAACGTCACGACGCCTGTGATCTTCGCGCTTGGCACGTTGACGACTGTGTTCTCGTTCTGCGTGATCGGCACCTTCATCGTCTTCGCCCTCATCTGGCAGAAACGGCAGGCACGGCGGGTCTCCGATGCCGGAAAGGGCATGGTCTGAGCGATGAGACTGGCCGTCATCAATCCGAATTCCACGGTGTCGATGACCGAGAAGATCGCCGAAGCCGCGCGCATCGCTGCCGGTCCCGGCGTGACGGTCGAGGCGCGCACCTGTGCCGGCAGCCCGCCGGCGATCCAGGGCCCCGAGGACGGCGACCTTGCCGCGCCACATGTCATGGCCGAGGTCAGACGGGCCGAGGCCGAGGGGGCGGATGCCTGCATCATCGCCTGTTTCGACGACACGGCGCTTGCCGAAGCGCGCGCCGCCGTCTCGATCCCCGTGATCGGCATTGGCGAGGCGGCGTTTCATGCCGCCATGCTGCTGAGCCCGCGCTTCAGTGTCGTCACGACGCTGTCAGTCTCGGTCCCGGTGATCGCGGACAACATCGACCGCTACGGGATGGCTTCGGCCTGCGCCCGTGTTCGCGCCAGTGAGGTGCCGGTGCTGGATCTCGAAAAACCCGGATCGGATGCGCGCGGCAAGGTCTCGGCCGAGATCGCCCGCGCGCTGGCCGAGGACGGGGCCGGGGCTATCGTGCTGGGCTGCGCGGGCATGGCCGATCTTGCCGCCGAACTGGCCGCCGAGCATGGCGTGCCGGTGATCGACGGCGTCGCCGCCGCGACCGGGCTGGCGCGGATGCTGGTCGCGCTGGGGCCCTCTGCCAAACCAACCCGAAAGGAACACCCATGTCCCGCTTCGTGATGACCGCAGCGGCCCAGATGGGGCCGATCGCCCGTGCAGAGACCCGCGCCGATTGCGTCAAGCGCCTGGTCGAGATGATGCGCGAGGCCAAGGCGCGCGGCTCCGAACTGGTGGTGTTTCCCGAACTGGCGCTGACCACCTTCTTTCCGCGCTGGATGATCGAGGACGAGGCAGAGCTCGACTCGTTCTACGAGACAGAGATGCCCTCGGCCCAGACCATGCCGCTGTTCGACGAGGCGAAGAAACTTGGCGTCGGCTTTTACCTCGGCTTTGCCGAACTGGTGGTCGAGAACGGGGTGAAACGCCGCTACAACACGTCGATCCTGGTCGACCGGACCGGCAACATCGTCGGCAAGTATCGCAAGGTGCACCTGCCCGGCACCAGCGAGCCGATCCCGGGCCGCGTGCTGCACCACCTGGAAAAGCGATACTTTGAACCCGGCGACCTGGGCTTTCCGGTCTGGCGGGCCTTCGGCGGCGTCATGGGCATGTGCATCTGCAACGACCGCCGCTGGCCCGAGGTCTATCGAGTGATGGGGCTTCAGGCGGTGGACATGGTGATGCTGGGCTACAACACGCCCTTCGACCACGTGGGCGAGGTGGCGATGGACGCGCTGTCGCTGTTCCACAACCACCTGTCGATGCAGGCGGGCGCCTATCAGAACGCGACCTGGGTCGTGGGCACGGCCAAGTGCGGCAACGAGGAAGGCTCCAAGATGCTGGGCCAGTCGGTCATCATCGCGCCGTCGGGCGAGATCGTGGCGCAGAGCGTCACCGTCGAGGACGAGGTCATCACGGCGAAGTGCGACCTCGACATGGGCAAGCGCTATCGCGAGACGATCTTCGATTTCGCCCGCCACCGCCGGCCCGAACATTACGGTCTGATCGTCGAGCGGACGGGCGCGATCCCGCCGCCGGAATGACGCAAGGGGAGAGAGAACCATGTCGAAAGTGATCAAGGGCGGCACCATCGTGGCCGCCGACCGCAGCTATGAGGCCGACATCCTGATCGAGGGCGACACGATCGCCGCCATCGGGCCGGGTCTGAAGGGCGACGAGGTGATCGACGCCGAGGGGGCCTATGTCATCCCCGGCGGCATCGATCCGCACACACATCTGCAAATGCCCTTCATGGGCACCGAGACCGCCGAGACCTGGGAAAGCGGCACCTTCGCCGCCGCCTCGGGCGGGACGACCATGGTGGTCGATTTCGTCATTCCGGGCGATGAGGGCATGATCGCCGCGCTGGACACCTGGGAAGAACGCGCCGCGCGGCAGGCCAGCATCGACTACGGCTTTCACATGGCTGTCACCGGCTGGTCGCAGCAGATCTTCCAGGACATGGGCACGGTCGTCGGGCGCGGCGTGAACACCTTCAAGCACTTCATGGCCTACAAGGGCGCGCTGATGGTGAACGACGACGAGATGCACGCCTCGTTCACCCGCTGCGCCGAACTGGGCGCGCTGCCGCTGGTCCATGCCGAGAACGGCGACCTGATCGCCAGCCTGCAACAGAAATTCATGGCCGAGGGCAACAGCGGCCCCGAGGCCCATGCCTATTCCCGCCCGCCCGAGGTCGAGGGCGAGGCGACCAACCGCGCCATCGTCATCGCCGACGCGGTGGGCGTGCCGGTCTACATCGTGCACACCTCGAGCGAAGAGGCGCACGAGGCGATCCGCCGGGCGCGGCAGAAGGGCATCCGCGTCTGGGGAGAGCCGCTCGTCCAGCACCTGCTGCTGGACGAGTCCGAATACGCCAACCCCAACTGGGACCACGCCGCGCAGCGTGTCATGAGCCCGCCCTTCCGCGACAAGAAGCACCAGGACAGCCTCTGGGCCGGTCTGGCCGCAGGCTCCCTGCACGTGGTGGCGACGGACCACTGCGCCTTTACCACCGAGCAGAAGCGCATGGGGATGGGCGATTTCACCAAGATCCCCAACGGCACCGGCGGGCTTGAGGACCGTCTTTCCCTGCTTTGGACCTACGGGGTCGAAAAGGGTCGCCTGACGCCGAATGAATTCGTCGCCGTCACCTCGACCAACATCGCGCAGATCCTGAACGTCTACCCGCGCAAGGGCGCACTGATCCCCGGCGCCGATGCCGACATCGTCGTTTGGGACCCCAAGGCAGGCAAGACGATCAAGGCGGCAACCCAGAAATCCGCCATCGATTACAACGTGTTCGAGGGGTTCGAGGTCTCGGCCACGGCGCGTTACACGCTGTCGCGCGGCGCGCTGGTCTGGGACAGCACGTCGCAGAGCCAGCCGCAGCCGGGGCGTGGGGCGCATGTCGGCCGTCCCACCTACCAGGCGGTGGGCCGCGCGCTGAGTACCTGGAAGGAACTGGTCGCGCCGCGCCCCGTGCTGCGCGACCCCAAGATGATGCCGATCGGCGTCTGAAACCATCACAGCGAGGGAGAGAGACGAAATGGCCAAGAAAATCATGTGCGCCTTCGGCACCGACATCGACTCGGTCGCCGGATGGATCGGGTCCTACGGCGGCGGGGATTCCCCGTCCGACATCCAGCGGGGCATCTTTGCCACCGAGGTCGGCGTGCCGCGCCTGCTGCGCCTGTTCAAGAAATACGACCTGCAGACCACGTTCTTCATTCCCGGCCACAGCCTGGAAACCTTCCCCAAGGAAATGCAGATGATCGTGGACGGGGGCCACGAGATCGGCGCGCATGGCTACAGCCACGAAAACCCGGTCGCGATGACGCCGACGCAGGAAGAGGATGTGCTGGTCAAGTCGATCGAGCTGATCGACAAGCTGACCGGCAAGCCGCCGCGCGGCTACGTCGCGCCCTGGTGGGAAATGTCGAACTCCACCGCCGCGCTGCTGGCGAAGCACGGCTTCAGCTATGACCACAGCCAGATGTATCGCGACTTCCAGCCGTTCTATGCCCGCGTGGGCGACGAGTGGACGCTGATCGACTACACCAAGACCGCCGGCGAGTGGATGAAGCCGCTCAAGCACGGCAAGGAGGTCGACCTCGTCGACATCGCGGCCAACTGGTACACCGACGACCTGCCGCCGATGATGTTCATCAAGAAGTCGCCCAACAGCCACGGCTTCGTCAGCCCGCGCGACATCGAGCAGATGTGGAAGGACCAGTTCGACTGGGTCTATCGCGAGATGGATTACGCGGTCTTCGCATTCACCATTCACCCTGACGTGTCGGGCCGGCCGCAGGTTCTGCTGATGCTGGAAAGGCTGATCGAATACATCAGCGGGCACGAGGGCGTCGAGTGGATGACCTTCGAGGACATCGCCGCCGATTTCCGCAAGCGCTATCCCTTCGACAGCGACAAGCGGCCCGAGGTGATCTGAGCCATGTGCTCTGCCTGCGGATATCCGGCGGCGCCGGGGCACTGGACGGATGCCGGGGCGGCCAGCCCCGGCGATCGGCTTCGGGTGCGGTTCCAGCGGGTCAAGGCCCTGAACACGCTGCTGGGCCCCTATGGCCTGGCAGCCCATGACGACGGGGTGATCCCCGGTGTCCAGCTGGCCTCGCGCACCGGCGCGCGCGAGATCGTGCCGGACCTCGCCGCGCTCTGGTCCGCTGCCGAACGCATGACCGGAACACCGGTCGATCCGCTGGGCGACCGTTTCCTTGCCGATGACTGAGGCCGAGGGCCGGCTGCGGCTGACCATCCTTGGCGGCTATCTGGGCGCGGGCAAGACGACCTGGCTGCGCCACGCGCTTTACGAGGGGCGGTTCGGCAAGGCGCATGTCATCGTAAACGAGGCGGCGGAAATCCCGGTCGACGACGCCTTCCTGCGCAGTTCCGGGGAGGTCACCGTGCTGGCGGGCGGCTGCGTATGCTGCACGGCAAGGGCCGACCTGATCGCCGCGCTGCGCGGGCTTTGCGATGCGCGCAGCCGGGCAGGGGCGGTGCGGCTGGATACCGTGGTGCTGGAAACCAGCGGGCTGGCCGATCCGGCGCCCATCGCCGAGGCGATCCGCGCCGATCCGGTTCTGACCCGCCACATCCTGCTGGACGAGATCATCGTGCTGGTGGACGGGCTGCATGGCGCGGCACAACTGGCCAGTGACCCGCTGGGCCGACACCAGATCGAGGCGGCTGACCGCCTGATCCTGACCAAGCCGGACGCCGCGCCTGACCTGAACCGCTTGCGCGCCACGCTGGCGCGGCTCAACCCGGGCGCCGAGGTCACCGCCGCGGCACATGGCGTCGACTGGCCGCTGCCGCCGCTGCCCGCGGGCGTACTGCCGATGGATCTGGTCGAGACCGGCGACGTCGCGCCACCGGTGCCGGTGCCCGTAGCCCTGCCCGAAGGGATGGACTGGAGCCCGTTCAGCGTCTGGCTGTCGGCACTGCTGCACGTGCATGGCGACCGGATCGTGCGGGTAAAGGGCGTGGTGCGCACCCCCGCAGGGCGGCTCTTGCTGCAAGGGGTGCGGCGCACCGTGCAATCGCCGGAAATCCTGCCGGACCCGGGCGCGCCGACTGACGACACGCTGGTGCTGATCGGCCGCGACATCGATGCCGACCGGGTGCGGCGGTCGCTGCAAAAGCTGGTCTGATTGCGTCGGGCGCGGGATGTGCCCGCTTATTCACCTGACTTATCCCGGTATCAGCAATTTCATAAGTAGCACCCCCGGTTTTCCTTGCGATCCATCGTGTGACTTATACCCTCGGTGCAGGAACAACATCGACACGGGGGATCACTCATGAGGAAGATCATCGCAGCGGGCCTGTCCTGCGCAGCACTTCTGGCCGGCGGCGCGGCCATCGCGCAGGACAAGTACACGGTCGCACTGGACGGCACTTTCGCACCCCATGCCATGCCGAAGCTCGGCGGCGGCATCGAGGGGTTCAACGTCGATCTCGCCAACACGATCGGCGAGCGGCTGGGCGTGGAAATGGACATCGTCGCGACGCAGTTCTCGGGCATCCTGCCGGGCCTGCAGGCGGGCACCTACGATTTCGTCGTGGCGCCGACCACGATCAACGCAGAACGTGCGGCCAACTACCTGTTTTCCGAAGGTTACCTGAACACCGACTTCCAGTTCGTCGTAGCCAACGACGCGCCCGACATCACCGACATGAAGGAGTTCGCGGGCAAGGTGATCGCGGTCAACAAGGGCTCGGCCTATGACAGCTGGGCGCGCGAGCGCGAGGCCGAGATCGGCTGGACCGTGGAAAGCTACGGCACCAACACCGACGCGGTGCAGGCGGTCATCTCGGGTCGCGCCTTTGCCAACGTGGCAGGCAACACCGTGGCAGCCTGGGCAGCCAAGCAGAACCCGAACATCAAGCTCAGCTATCTCTACTCGACCGGCCTCGTCTGGGGCATGCCCTTCCGCAAGGGTGACGAGGAGCTGCGCGCCAAGGTCGAAAGCGTCATTGAGTGCATGAAGATCGACGGCACCATCGCCGCGATGCATGAAAAGTGGTTCGGCGTGGCGCCCGCCGCGGGTTCCGCCGCCGTTACGCCGGTCGCGGGCTTCGGCCAGCCGGGCTTTGACGGCTACGAGGACAACGGCCACGAGCCGTCCTGCTGATCCGACACTGACATGGGCCGGGTCGGGCGCGGGCAACCGCCCCGGCCCGGCCTTTCTGACCGGAGCCTTCCGATGACTGCTGACGTTGAAGCGGCGCAGGCGACCCCGTCGCTCGAGGTGCGCGGCCTGCACAAGTCCTTCGGGACGGTCGAGGTGCTGAAGGGTGTCGACCTGACGGTGGCGCACCGCGAGATGGTGTTCGTCCTGGGGCCTTCGGGATCGGGCAAGTCCACCATGCTGCGCTGCTGCAACCGGCTCGAAGAACCGGATTCCGGCCTGATCCTGCTCGAGGGGGATCCCGTCACCGGCAAGGGCGTGAACCTGAACGCGATCCGGCAGCGCATTGGCATGGTGTTCCAGGCGTTCAACCTCTACCCACATCTCAACGCCCGCAAGAACGTGACGCTGGCGCTGCGCAAGGTGCGCGGCATGAGCCGGGACGAGGCCGATGCGCGCGCGATGGAGGCGCTGACCCGTGTCGGCCTCGCCGACAAGTCGGAAAACCATCCCAGCGAACTATCAGGCGGGCAGCAGCAGCGTGTCGCCATCGCCCGGGCGCTGGCGCTGGAGCCGCAGGTGATGCTGTTCGATGAACCCACCTCGGCGCTGGACCCGGAACTGGTGGGCGACGTGCTGGCCGTCATGCGCGAGGTCAAGGCGGCGGGCATGACGATGCTGGTCGTCAGCCACGAGATGAAATTCGCCCGCGAGGCGGCCGACCGCGTGATCTTCATGGACCAGGGCCGCATCGTGGAACAGGGTCCGCCCGAACGAATCTTTGGGGCGCCCGAACACGACCGCACCCGCGCCTTTCTGTCCCGCGTGACCGGCGACTGACATGACCCAGTGGGAGCGTTTTCTCGACACCTTCTTCAACGCCGCGGTGCTGGCGAAATACACGCCCGCGATCCTGCAAGGCGTGTGGGTGACGGTCTGGCTTTCGGTGCTGATCGTGCTGGCGGGGATCGGGCTGGGCGTCGCGCTTGCGGTGATCCGGTCCTTCGGCTGGCGGCTGGCCTCCTTCGCGATCGTGGTCTTTGCCGACGTGATGCGTGCGGTGCCCCCGCTGGTGCTAATCCTGATCGTCTTCTTCGGCCTGCCCAACGCGGGCATCTTCTTGTCCAGCTTCTTCGTGCTGTTCGTGGTGCTGGCGCTGGTGCTGGCCGCTTTCGCCGAGGAGATCGTCTGGGCGGGCATCACCTCGGTCGACAAGGGCCAGTGGGAGGCCGCGCGCTCCACCGGCCTTGGCTTCGGCCAGTCGCTGGCCTTTGTCGTGCTGCCGCAGGCACTGCGGATGGGTATCCCGCCACTGACCAATCGCGCCATCGCGATCACCAAGATGACCGCGCTGGGGACGGTGATCGGCGTGCCCGACATCCTCAACCAGGCGACCACGGCGCAATCCTTTTCCGGCAACGCCTCGCCACTGATGCTGGCGGCGGTGGTCTATGTCGCTCTGTTCCTGCCACTGGTGATCCTGTCGCGCTGGCTGGAAAACCGCTTTGCCTGGCGAAAGGCGTAGGCGATGGACCGGATCATCCAGCAATTCTTCAATGTCGAAATCATGATCGCCGCTTGGCCGATGCTGCTGGACGGGCTGGGCGTGACGCTGCTGTTGTGCCTTGCGGTGATCCCACTGGGGCTGGCGGGGGGCTTGCTGGCGGCGCTGGGGTCGCTGGCGCGGTCGCGCTGGGTGCGTCTGCCGACGATCTTCTTCGTGGATTTCTTCCGCGCGGTGCCGCCGCTGGTGCTGCTGATCTTCATCTATGCCGGCCTGCCCTTTGCGGGCTTGCGCATCTCGCCCTTCACGGCCGTGGTTATCGGGTTCTTCCTGAACAACTCGGCCTATTACGGCGAGATCTTTCGCGCCGGCATCCAGTCGGTCGGCTTTGGCCAGACCGAGGCCGCGCGCTCGACCGGCCTGACGGCCACGCAAACGCTGGCGCATGTGGTGCTGCCGCAGGCGGTGCGCAACGTGTTGCCCGACCTGCTGTCGAACACGATCGAGGTGGTCAAGCTGACCTCGCTGGCCTCGGTCGTGTCGCTAGGTGAATTGCTGCATGCCGCCGATATGGCGCGGTCTGTCACCTACAACGCGTCGCCCATCGTGCTGGCGGCGCTGGTCTATCTCATTCTGCTCTGGCCCTTCGTACGGCTTGTAAGCCGCTTTGGCCGGGGTCTTGGCGCATGACGGAAAAGGGAGGTTCAACATGCGGGAAATCGTGATCGGCGGGGCCCAGATGGGGCCGATCCAGAAGGCCGACAGCCGCGAGGCGGTGGTCGAGCGGATGATCGCCCTGCTGAAGCAGGCGAAGGGGGCGGGCTGTGACCTCGTGGTCTTCCCGGAGCTGTGCCTGACCACCTTCTTCCCGCGCTGGTACATGGAAGACCCGGCCGAGGTCGATTTCTGGTTCGAGCGCGAGATGCCGAACGGCGCGACGAAACCGCTCTTCGACGCGGCGAAACAGGCGGGGATCGCCATCAGCTTCGGCTATGCCGAACTCACGCCCGAGGGCCAGCACTTCAACACCTCGATCCTGACCGACCGCGAGGGCAACATCGTCGGCAAGTATCGCAAGGTGCATTTGCCGGGCCATTCGGAATTCGACACCGAGCGCGCCTTCCAGCACCTCGAAAAGCGCTACTTCCTGCCCGGCGACCTGGGTTTCCCGGTCTGGCGCAACATGGATGCGCTGATGGGCATGTGCATCTGCAACGACCGCCGCTGGCCCGAGGTCTACCGTGTCATGGGCCTGCAAGGGGTCGAGCTGGTCATGCTGGGCTACAACACGCCCTCTGTGAACAGCCAGATGGCCGATGAAGGGCTGGAAAAGCGGCTGTATCATTCCGACCTGTCGATGACCGCCGGGGCCTACCAGAATTCGACCTGGGTCGTCGGTGTCGCCAAGGCGGGGGACGAGGATGGGCACCCGCTGATGGGGGGCAGCATCATCGTCGACCCGAACGGTTATGTCGTGGCCCGCGCGGCGGGCGAAGGCGACGAGCTGATCGTGCATGCCTGCGACATGGATGCCTGCAACTTCGGCAAGTCGACGATCTTCGACTTTGCCCGCCACCGCCGGATCGAGCATTACGGCCGCATCTGTTCGCAGACCGGCGTCGAGCGGTCCGCGTGATGCAGATCGATCTCGACGCGCTGCCGCCCAAGGACCGCTACAAGCTGCTGACGGCGGTGGTCATCCCGCGCCCGGTGGCCTGGGTGACGACCGTCAACGCGCAGGGGCTGGTGAACGCCGCGCCCTATTCCTTCTTCAACGTCTTCGGGCAGGACCCGGCGGTGATCATCCTTGGCCTCGAACACCGCGCCGACGGCTCGCCCAAGGACACGACCCGCAACATCGACGAAACCGGCGAATTCGTGGTCAACATCGCGACGCCCGACCTGGTCGAGGCGATGGTGGGCACCGCCGCCGCCTATGGCCCGGACGAAAGTGAACCCGAGGCGCTGGGGCTCGACCTCGCGCCATCAGCCAAGGTCGCACCACCGCGCCTCGCGCAGGCCCCGGTCGCCATCGAATGCGTGCGCATGATGGCGCTGTCGTTGAGTGCCGAACGCTCGATCATGCTGGGACGCGCGGTGGCCCTGTCCTGCCGCGAGGGGCTTGTCGACCCGGACACGCTGAGGCTGGACTGGGGCGGCGATTTTCCTGTCGCGCGCCTGTTCGCGGACCGCTACGCAAGACTCGAAGAGATCGCACGCCACGCGATCCCGCAACCCAAGCGACCATGACATCGGTGAACACACAATGAGCACCCTGATCCACCGCCACTCCGATGGCGTCTTCATCATCGCCGCCACGCCCTTTGCGGGGGATGGCGCGCTCGACCTAGACAGCACGGACCGCATGGTCGATTTCTACCTCGACTGCGGCGTGACGGGCATGACCATCCTCGGCATCATGGGCGAGGCGCCCAAGCTGTCGGGCGAGGAATCGCAGGTCTTCGCCCGCCGGGTGCTGGACCGCGTCGCGGGCCGCGTGCCGGTCATCGTGGGCGTCTCGGGCGCCGGGCTCGACAACATGGCGCGGCTGTCGCACTCGGTGATGGACATGGGCGCGGCGGGCGTCATGGTGGCGCCGATGCCGGGCCTGCTGACGGAAACCAAGCTCAAGGGCTATTTCGCGCAGGTCTGCGGCGCGCTGGGGCCGGACGTGCCGATCTGCCTGCAGGATTATCCGCAGACCACCGGCGTGCAGTTCAGTGTGGAAACCATCCTCGACATCGCCCGCGCGAACCCGCAGGTCGTCATGCTGAAACACGAGGATTGGCCTGGCCTGAACAAACTGTCGCGCGTGCGCGCCGAAACCGGCACCGGCGACATGCCGCGCCTGTCGATCCTAGTCGGCAACGCGGCGCTGTTCCTGCCGCAGGAATTGCAGCGCGGGGCGGACGGCGCGATGACAGGGTTCGCCTATCCCGAGATGCTGGTGCAGGTGGTCGAGCGCCACAAGGCGGGCGACGTGGACGGGGCCGAGGACCTGTTCGACGCCTACTTGCCGATGGTGCGCTATGAACAGCAGCTGGGCATCGGGCTCGCCATCCGCAAGGAAATCCTGCACCGTCGCGGCGTGCTGGCCGCGCCCAAGGTGCGCGCGCCGGGACCTTCGCTGACAAAGGCGGATCATGCGGAACTGACGCGCCTGATGAGCCGACTGGACAAGAAACTGGGGGAGATGGGCTGATGGATTTCGGACTGAAGGGCAAGAAGGCGCTGGTCATGTCGTCCAGCCGTGGCCTCGGCGCGGGCATTGCGCATGCGCTGGCGGCCGAGGGCTGCGACGTGCTGCTGACCGGGCGGAGCGAGGACCGGCTGCGCGAGGTCGCCGATGCGATCAACACCAAAGGGGCAGGGCGGGCGGACTATGTCTGCGCCGATCTCGCCGATCCCGCTTGCGTCGATGCGTTGGCGTCTGCCGTGGCCGACAAGCTGGGCGGCGCCGACATCCTGATCGCCAACACCGGCGGCCCGCCGCCGGGCAAGATGTCCGAGGTCGACCTGTCGAAACTGACCGCGCATTTCGAGGCGATGGTGCTGCGCGTGGCGCAGGTCACAGACCGGCTGCTGCCGCACATGCGGGCGCAGGGCTGGGGCCGGATCGTCGCCATCGGGTCCTCGGGCGTGGTGCAGCCGATCCCCAACCTCGGCCTGTCGAACCTCGTGCGCTCGGCGCTGGTGGGCTGGGCCAAGTCCATGTCGAACGACCTCGCCCCCGACGGCATCACCGTGAACATGCTGCTGCCCGGCCGCATCCATACCGAGCGCGTCGACGAACTCGACGCGGCGGCGGCGAAACGCACCGGCACCACGCCCGAAGCCGCGCGCGCCGCCAGCATCGCCACGATCCCCGCCGGCCGCTATGGTGATGTCGAGGAATTTGCCGCCGTCGCGGCCTTCCTGTGCAGCGTTCCCGCCGCTTACGTCACCGGCAGTCTCGTCCGCTGCGACGGCGGGCTGATCCGGTCCATCTGAGGGAGGCAGGCATGAAACACGACCTCGTCATTCGCGGCGGCACGCTGGCCACCGCCTCGGAAACCTTCGCGGCCGATATCGGCATCCGCGACGGCCGCATCGTCACGCTGGGCGAGGACCTGTCGGGCGAGGACGTGATCGATGCCACCGGCAAACTGGTCCTGCCCGGTGGGATCGAGGCGCATTGCCATATCGCGCAGGAAAGCGGCATGGGCCTGATGACCGCCGACGACTATGAGTCTGGCTCGATCTCGGCGGCGTTCGGCGGCAATTCCTGCTTTGTCCCCTTCGCCGCGCAGAAGAAGGGGCAAAGCGTCGCCGACACGCTGGCCACCTATGACGGGCGGGCGGCGCCGAAATCGGTGATCGACTATTCCTATCACCTGATCCTGACCGACCCGAACCCGTCGGTGCTCGAGGAGCTGCCGGGCGTGTTCGACCGCGGCATCACCAGTTTCAAGGTCTTCATGACCTACGCGACGCGGGTCAGCGATGCGCAGTTCCTGGATATCCTGGCGGTCGCGCAGCGGCATGGCGGGCTGACCATGGTGCATGCGGAAAACCACGACATGCTGACCTACATGGCTACGAAACTGGCCGAGGGCGGATATGTCGAGCCCCGCTACCACGCGCCCGCACGCCCCGCGCTAGCCGAGGAAGAGGCGATCAACCGCGCCATCAGCCTCGCACGGCTTGTCGATGCGCCGCTGATGATCGTGCATGTCTCGACCCCGGGCGGTGCCTCGCTTGTGTCGAAGGCCCGTCACGAGGGCGCGTATGTCTTTGGCGAGACCTGTCCGCAATACCTGTTCCTGACCCGCGAGGACCTGAACCGCCCGGGCATGGAGGGCGCGAAATACATCTGCTCGCCGCCGGTGCGGGACGCCGCGACGCAGGCCGTGCTGTGGCGCCACATCGCGGCGGGCACCTTTAGCGTCGTGTCCTCGGATCACGCGCCCTACCGCTATGACGAGACGGGCAAGTTCGCCTCGGGGCGCGATGTCGATTTCCGCAAGATCGCCAACGGCATGCCGGGGATCGAGATGCGCCTGCCGATGATGTTCTCGGAAGGGGTGGTGAAGGGGCGGATCGGCTTGAACCAGTTCGTCGCGCTCTCCTCGACCAACGCAGCGCGGCTTTACGGTATGCACCCGAAGAAGGGGACGCTCGCCATCGGCGCCGATGCCGACATCGCCATCTGGGACCCGACCGAGACCCGAGTTGCGGGCAAGATGCACGACGCGATGGACTACAACCCGTTCGATGGGATGGAGATCACCGGCTGGCCCGTCACCGTTCTGACGCGCGGTCGGCGCGTGATCGACAGGGGGGAATTGGTGGCGAAACCGGGCGACGGGGCCTTTGTCGCGCGGGGGCGGACGGACCTGACGGGGCTTACCGGCACGCGGTTGCCGGAAACCGACCCGGCGACCAACTTCGGCGCGGAGATCCTGTGATGCCCGGCCCCATCGTCGTCATCAACCCGAACTCGAACCAGGCCGTGACGGACGGTCTGGACGCGGCACTGGAAGCGTTCCGCTTGCCGGGCGGTCCGGGGATCGAGTGCCTGACGCTTGCCGAGGGGCCGTTCGGCATCGAAAGCCAGCTTGATTCCGACAGCGTGGTGTTGCCGCTGGCACGGCTGGTGCAGGGGCGCCCGGACGCGGGTGCCTTCGTCATAGCCTGCTATTCCGATCCTGGCCTCGACGCCTGCCGGTCGGTCACGAAACGTCCGGTTTTCGGCATCCAGGAAAGCGGCGTGCTGACCGCGCTGGCGCGGGCCGACCTGTTCGGGATCATCGCCATCGCCGAGGCCTCGGTCGCGCGGCACCGCCGGTTCATGGCGCGCATGGGCGTGCTGGGGCGGCTGGCGGCAGAAATTCCCCTGAACATGAGCGTCGACGAATCCGCCCGCGGCGAGAAGACGTTCGAACGGCTGGTCGAAGTCGGCGGCGCGCTGAAGGCGCGCGGTGCGGGGGCGGTGATCCTGGGCTGCGCCGGCATGGCGCGGCACCGGCCGGGGCTGGAGGCGGAACTCGGCGTGCCCGTCATCGACCCGACGCAGGCGGCGGTCGCCATGGCGATGGGCACGCTGCTGGCGGGCTAGCGCCATGAAGGTCAACCGCAAGAACGACCTGTCGCTGCGCCTGCTGGAGATCTTCGGCGCGGTGATGCTGCACCAGACCACGGTGGACGCGGCCTACGAGCTTGGGATCAGCCAGCCCGCCGTATCGCTGGCGCTGAAACAGCTGGAAAGCCAGATCGGCTTTTCCCTGTTCGAGCGTCGCAGCCAGCGGCTTCAGCCCACCGAGGAGGCGCGCAGCCTCTTTGCCCAGATCGAGCCGATCCTGCTGCAACTGCGCTCTGTCGAAAGCCATGTGGGCGACCTGCGCAAGGGCACGGCGGGCAAGCTGCGGATCATGGCGACGCCGCCGCTGGGCCATTCCGTTGTGCCGCGTGCGCTGCGCCGGTTCCTGGCCGACCGGCCGCGCGTGACGATCCAGTATGACGTGCGCCGGATGGAGAACGTCATCCAGGAGGTCGAGATCGGTTCGGCCGAACTGGGCATCGTGCTGGCGCTGGACAGCCACCCGGCGGTCGAAGTGCGCCGGCTGAACTTTGACGCGATGGTCGCGCTGGTGCCGGCCGGACATCCGTTGGCCGGGGCCGAGGCGGTGACGCCGCAGGATTGCCTCGAGCATGACCATATCGGGCTGGACCAGGCCTCGCGCCTGGGGATGCTGCTGCGCAACGCCTTTGACGCCGCCGGGGTGCCCTACCTGCCACGGGTGGTCGTGCGCTACTGCCATACCTCGGCGGTGCTGGCCAATGCCGGCATGGGGATCGCCATCGTCGACCGCCATACCGCCGATTTCATGGGAGACCAGGGGCTGGTGGCGCGCCCCTTCCTGCCGCGGATCGAGATCGGCGCCTGCCTGCTGATCCGGCGCGACGTGCCCCTGTCGCGGCTGGCGGCCGGTTTTGTCGAGGCCTTCGAGGCGGCGCTGCACGAGGGTGATCCGCGCTGAACGACCCCTGTGGCCGGTTCACTCGGTCCAGCGCCACGATTCGCCCCGGCTTCTTGCAGACCGGTGAACAAACCCGGCGGAGTTTCCGCGATTGATCCACGTGTTTGAACAAAACTCGCCATATTCTGGCGAGGCCGCGCGGGTCGAACCGAGCAATTGTGCCGATCGCCTTTGTTCACGAATCGTGAACAATGCCAGGGCACGCTTCGCTCCCTGGTTGCAGCACGCGGGGACAAACGGGCAGATTCTTGATGAATTTCCGGAATGTCGTGACAAAACCTGAAACAATCGCCCGTTTCGTCCACCTGCATTAACTGAAAAATGGCGCAATTTCGGACGTTTGAGGGCCAACCTGCGCCCCCTTTCCGCCATTTTCTCCTTTGAGCAGCGGACCAAGGGCAGTAAGAATTCACGCAAGCCCACCATGGGCGAAGACTATTGGCCACGGGGGCGGCCGCTGAACTGTCGTGCATCCCGCGGGATGCGAGGGACGCGAGGGCGATGAACAACGCCCGGCCGCTTTGGTATTCTTCGCCCACTACAGATGTGGGCGGCGGGGCGCGAACCTTTCGCATATTTGCAGGCACGGCTCGAGATTGAGCAAACCGGCATTGCCTGAGGCTCTGTCGTCTGACGCGCGGACGTCCGTGCCGCATGAGTGAAAAGGGTCGATTGAGATGGCAGATCTTCTTCTGAACTGGCGGGATATCGCCCCTACCACGCTGGACGATGGCGCGTCGGTGACGATCGAGACCGGCGGTGTCGCGGTCGACGTGAATTTCTCGGCGCTGGATGCCTACGCAACCGCGTTCACCTTTGCCGCCGACGGCTATGTCGAGCCAGAGGACAACCTGAACCCGAACTCGTGGTTCAAGCTGTTCGACGACGTCAACGATGACGGCGAACCGGGGACTGCCTCGGCGACGCTGGATTTCCGCGCGTCCAACACCGAACTCTACGCGGACTCGGTCCAGAACGTCTCGTTCCGGATGAACGACATCGACATGTCCGCCACCGGCGGAGACCTGGGTGAGGCTGCCGCCTCGGGCTTTCAGGACATCGTGACGATCCTGGCCTTCGACGCAGACGGCAATGCCGTGCCCGTGACCATCACGCCCGAGGCTGGCGGCCCCTCGGTCACCGGCGCCACCGCGACCGGCACCTCCGAGACGACCTTCACCGATGCCGCGGGCTCTGTCCTTGTGACCATCGCGGGCCCGGTCTCGCGCATCGAGATCTCCTACGCGAATGGCGACCTCGCCCAGCAGGGCGTGACCATCTCGGATATCAACTTCTCGACCGTCGATATCGAGGACGCCCCCCCGGTGGCCGAGGATGACTCTGCCACCACGCCCGAGGACACCGCCGTCGTCATCGACGTTCTGTCGAACGACAGCGACCCGGATGGCGACGCGCTGACCGTGACCGGGGCGACCGTCGACATCGGCACCGTCACCGTGAATCCGGACAACACGCTGCGCTACGTGCCGCCGGCCGACTACAACGGGCCCGCAACCATCACCTACACGATCGAGGACCCCGCCGGAAACAGCGCCACGGGCGAGGTCGCGGTGACCGTCGAGCCGGTGAACGACGACCCGGTGGCAAACCCGGATACGGCGACCACACCCGAGGATACCGCCATCGTCATTCCCGATCCCTCGGACAATGACACCGACGTGGACGGCGATCCGCTGACTGTGACCAGCATCGGCACGCCGACCAACGGCACCGCCACGCTGAACCCGGACGGGACGGTGACCTATACCCCCGACACCGGCTTTACCGGTGAGGACACGATTCCCTACACCGTCGATGACGGCAATGGCGGCACAGACACCGGCGAGATCATCGTCACCGTGACGCCTGACGGCGACGACAACGCCGCGCCGGATGCGGTGGACGACACCGCCACGACCACGGTCAACACGCCGGTCGTCATTCCGGTTCTGGCCAACGATTCAGATCCGGATGGCGATCCGATTACGGTCGAGACAGCAATCGCCACGAACGGCATCGCAACGGTCAACCCCGACGGCACCGTGACCTTCACGCCGGACGACGGTTTCACCGGCGAGGCGACAATCGGCTACACCATCACCGACGGCGATCTGAGCGACAGCGCCATCGTCACCGTGACGGTGGGTGACGATACCAACGGTGGCGAAGGGCGCATCGATACCGATGTCTTCCCCGTCTCGCCGGAACTGCAACCGCTGGACCCGCTGAACGGTCTCGACGAAGACCCCGATCCCGAGGATGACCGCGACAGCATCGACGGCACCTCGGGCGCCGACACGATCGAGACGGGCGATGACCGCGACACGATCATCGCGAGCGGCGGCGACGACGTGGTGCGCCCCGGCATCGACGACGACTATGTCGAGTTGGGCGGCGGCAATGACAGTGTCTTCGACGTGCAGGGCTCGGACACGATCCTGGGCGGCTCGGGCGATGACACGATCCTGGCCGGCATCGACACGTTCTCGGATTACGAGGGCGACGACCCGAACCTGCCGATCCTTGGTTTCACCAGCGACCCGAACAAGGAAGACGGCCGCGACAGCATCCAGGGCAACCGGGGCAACGACCTGATCTTTACCGGCGACGACCGCGACACGATCGACGGCGGTGGCGAGAACGACACGATCGACGCGGGCATTGACGACGACCTCGTGTTCGGTGGTCAGGGCGATGACTCGATCATCGGCGGCCACGGTTCGGACACGCTGGATGGCGGGCAGGGCGACGATTTCATCGACGGCTCGAACATCCCGTCGCTGGAACTTACCGACGACATCGACACGGTGCCGGAGAACGACCGCGACTACATCACCGGTGCGCTCGGCAACGACACGCTGATCGGTGGCGACGATGACGACACGCTGATCGGCGGGTCGGGCAACGACCTGCTGGATGGCGGCATCGACGAGGACCTTCTGCTGGGTGGCGGCGATGACGACACGTTGATCGGCGGGCAGGGAGCTGACACGCTGAATGGCGGTGACGGTGCCGACAGCGTCTCGGGCGGTGCGGATCGTGACGTGATCCAGGTGGCTGGCCTGCGCGAAGGCGACGATGACACCGTCGATGGCGGGTCCGAGGGTGACGATTACGACATCCTCGACCTGACCGGCTCGGGCGAGAAGGACGTGGACTGGCGTATCGTGAACGACCGCCCGGACAGCAACGGCAACGGCATCGACGGCACCATCGAGTTCCTCGATGGCGACGGCGGGGTGACCGGTGGTTTCGACTTCTTCGAGATCGAGGAGATCGTGCCCTGCTTCACCCCCGGCACGCTGATTGCCACGCCGCAGGGTGAGCGCCTTGTCGAGGATCTGAAGATCGGCGACCGTGTGATCACCCGCGATAACGGAATCCAGCAAGTCCGCTGGATCGGCCGCAAGGACCTGACCGGACACGACCTGGCGCGCAAGCCGCACATGAACCCGGTCCTGATCCGCAAGGGCGCGCTGGGGAACAACCTGCCCGAGCATGACATGCTGGTGTCGCCGAACCACCGGGTGCTGGTGGCCAACGACAAGACCGCCCTCTACTTCGAAGAGCGCGAGGTGCTGGTCGCGGCCAAGCACCTGACCGGGCTCGACGGTGTCGACGCGGTCGAGGCGAACGGCGTGGCCTATATCCACTTCATGTTCGACCAGCACGAGGTCGTCCTGTCGAACGGCGCCTGGACCGAAAGCTTCCAGCCCGGCGACTACACGCTGAAGGGCATCGGTAACGCCCAACGGCAGGAAATCCTCGAGCTGTTCCCGGAACTGGAACAGGCCGAAGGCCTGCGCGCCTACGGGGCGGCGCGCCGGTCGCTGAAGCGGCACGAGGCGCAGCTTCTGGTCGGATGAAATCGTGGGCGGCCCATTATTCCGTGGGCTGACGGAAGGGCCGCCCGACCAAGGAATATGCAGCGAAGCCCGCCTGTCACAGGGTTGGTCATAAACGGAAAGGTGAAAGCCTTTCCGTTTTTTCAATTGGTTGCGAGATTTTGTTGATGTGGCGGTTTTACTCGGCCGGGGTTGGGTCCGACAGCGCGCCTGCCCGCCAGGCTTGCCATGCCTCGGGCGTGTCGAGGTCGGTCAGCGCGTGGTTGTCCGGCAAGGGCACGAGGCGGGTGCGGTGCGCATTCGCCCGCAACACGTCGCGGGCCCCCTGGTCGCCCTGCAGGTGTTGCAGAGCCGAAAAGCAGTCGGCCGGAAACAGCACGGGATGGCCCGGTGTCCCGTCCGCCGCGCAGCCGCGCAGCAGAACCGGGATCGACAGGGCACGGAACGCGGCGATCAGCGTCGCCAGGTCGGCCGTTGTGATCTCGGGCATGTCGGCGGGCAGGATGATCGCCGCCTTCATGCCCCGCGGAAGCATCCCGATCCCGCGACGCAGCGAGGCCGACATGCCCAGGCCCGAATCCGGCACTGCAACCAGTTGCACCGGCAGGCCGGCCAGCGCCGCGGACCTGGGGTGGTCGTGATCGGGGATGGATACGGCGACATGCGCGCCTGTCGACAAGGCGCGTTGCACCTGCCGCCGCAACAGCGGCAGGCCATCGACAGGCTCCAGAAGCTTGTCGGTGCCACGCATCCGGCGGCTGGCCCCGGCGGCCGGAAAGAGAATCGCGATATCCTGCATGCGGCGAGAATAGCCGAAAATGCGGCCTTCGGGTAAAATCCTTTCGCCCTCTGGTTGAAATCCGCCGTCGAGCCCAAGAAAAAAGGGCCCGGGCGTTGTGCCCGGGCCCTTTAATCCGTCATGACGGGCGCGTGCTATCAGAAGCTGATCTCGGCTTTGATGCCGACGCCGACCAGGTGGTTGTTCTTGAAGTTCGCGACACCCACACTGGCGACTTCGGCGACCGCGTCACCCACGCGGGTATAGTTGATCCCGCCCGAGATCTTCAGGTTGCCCTCGGTGTATTGACCGCCGATCGACACGCCGAACAGGCCGTTGGTCGGGCCCAGCGGCGACACCAGCTTGTCACCTTTCGGCTCGTAGGACAGGGTGAACGATCCCGCCAGCTTGTCACTGAACCGGCGCGCCACGCCCAGCGTGTAGCGCTCTGCATCGTCGAGGTTCACCAGGTCGCTGCCCAGCGTCGCCGGGATGATGTTGACCGCCGAGAAATCCGTCCAGCGATAGCTGAAGGTCAGCAGCGTGTCCTTGGCGATGCCGGTCTGTGCCTCGAGGTTGAAGCTGGCCGGCGTCTTGAATTCCATCGAGCCGCTGCTGGTCAGTAGGCCGCCACCGAAATTTTCGGAGTAATCCGCCTTGTGCGTCGTTTCGAACCGGTAGGTGCCGGCGATGCGCAGGGCGATTTCCGGGATCTCGTAGGCCGCGCCGATGAAGTAGTTCGGCTTGGTCGAGTTCTCGAGGTTGAACGCATAGCCACCGCCGGTGGCGAATGCGTTCTGCACGTTGTTGACCTGCGTCTGAACGGCGTTGCGGCCCGCCGCCACGTTGCCTCCGGCAAGGCCACCGAAGACGCCGTCAAGCGTGGTCTGACCGGCCAGCGCGCCGGCAAGCGTCTGCGCGGTGATCGTGCTGCTGGTCTGCGCGCTCAATTGGCGGGCAACGCCGCTCAGCGCCAGCGGCGCGCCGATCGCCGCGGTGTAGGAGCGGCCGTTCAGCGTCACGTCGGCATTGATGCGTTGCGCGCTGATGCCACCGAACACGCTGATGCGGTCGCCGAGGCGGTAGCGGGCGACAAGGCTCAGCGCGGTGCTGTTCAGGTCGGCCGAGGTGCCGGCGAGGTTGTCGGTCAGCGGGTTGCCGTTGTAGTCGATGTCCGCGCCAAAGGGCTGGTCGAGGATGACCGAATAGTTGAACCGGTCGTTCAGCGCGTTGGTGTAGCTGAGCCCATACTGGGTATAGGTTTCGCCCACGTCGTAGCTGCCGCTGCCGCCTGAGCCGGCCACGTCCGAGCCGGTGAAGCTGGGAATGACGACGCCCACCGTGGTGGTCACGGTGTTGTCCGGCGAGAACACGGACATCACGCTCTGGCCCGAGCGGTCGAGGCCGCCAGCAGACACGGCGCCAGCCGTCAGGGC
This sequence comes from Thetidibacter halocola, assembly GCF_018224955.1. Lineage (GTDB taxonomy): Bacteria > Pseudomonadota > Alphaproteobacteria > Rhodobacterales > Rhodobacteraceae > Thetidibacter > Thetidibacter halocola. The sequence goes on along the minus strand of NZ_JAGTUU010000001.1, from coordinate 231,660 downwards.
CAGCGCGGCTGCCCCGTTCATCAGATAGGTTTTCATGTGTCCCTCAATCCCTGCGTGTGGGGTTGTCTCCTGCCTGCACGCTATGGCCGGTGGGGCAATCGGGTCAATCTTTGACCATACGTCACACGACCTGCCCGGAACGTAGCGTCACGTTTTTGTAACAGCGGTCGGACGGCGGGTCTCGATCAGGATATTGGCATAGTTTGCGCCAAAGATGATCGCGGCGCCGATCAGCACGAGTGCGTCCAGCGGTTCGGCGTAAAGCGCCATGCCCACAAGGGCGATCACCGGAAGGCGGGCGAAATCGATCGGCATCACGACGGTCGCCGGGGCGAGGCTGAGTGCGGTCGTCAGGCAGAAATGCGCAACGAGTCCGGCGCAGGCGATGACGATGACCCAGGGCCAGCTGGAGGACGCGGGCAGGGCGATGTCGCCGTCGATCCCGGCGCAGATCAGGCCGAAGGCGGCCTGCATGACAGTCAACCAGAAGAGGATCGACGTGATGCTTTCCGTTCGCGTAAGGCGACGGGTGAACACAGCCGAACCGGCAAAGCCCACGGCCGCCAGCGCCGCGGCGACGAGGCCGATGTGAAAAGTCTCGGGGCTGGGCCGCGCGACGATCAGGATGCCGACGAACCCCACCGCCGCAGCGATCAGGCGGTTTACCGTCATCCGCTCGCCGAGGATGAACGGAGCCAGAACCATGACCCAGAGCGGTGAGGTGAACTCCAGCGCAAAGACCTGCGCAAGCGGGATCACGGTGATCGCGTAGAACCACATGTTCTGGCCGGCGAAGTGAAAGATGTTGCGGCTGAAATGCCAGCCCATCTTCTGCGCGCGCACCTGCGGCAGCGTTCCGGCCAGCCGGGCGATGGCGACGACGATGGCGATGCCGATCAACGAGCGGTAGAGCATGATCTCGAACGTGTCGAGGTCGAGGCTGACCGCCCGCCCGGCGATGGCCATGGCAGTAAAGGACACGATGGCTCCCAGCATCCACAGGCAGCCGCGCAGGGTATCGGACATGGGTCATCCTCCGGTTCGGCGGCATCTGGCCCATGGGTCGGGTAAATGGCAAGGGGGCTCAGCCCGCGAGGCGCACTGCGCTGTCCGCGTCCTGCGCCGGTGCCTGTGGCCCGGTCCAGTCACTGGTGGATGGGGCGGGAGGCGGCAAGGGCTCTGGCCGGCAGACCGCGCGCCACAGGTCGAGCGCGGCCAGCAGCAGCGCGGTGCGGCCAGGCGCTGCAATGTAGAGCGGGCGCCAGGAAGGCGCGAAGCTGGACTTGAACCGGGCCAGCCCCTCGGAGCCCGGCGCAAAGCGCATCAGGCGCGGTGCGGGCAGGGCAGCGAGGCAGACCTCGTGGCAGCCTTCGCGCGCGGCGCTGCGGATCAACGCATGGACCAGCGCGTGCATCGTTCCGGCGGGCGCTTCGGGGCGGTGCCGCATCAGGTCGAGGCAGCGTTCGCCGGGTGCGGCGACGGCGGTGACGAATCCCACGATGCGGCCCTGATGCCGGGCGACGAACAACGGCTTGTCGCGCAGGTAGCTGGAGCAGAAGCGGCCCATGGTCAGGCCGCGTTCACCGCCATGGGCCTGCGCCCAGGCGGTGTTGACCTCGGCCAGCGCGGGCCAGTCCGGGGCGGTCATCCGCTCGACCGAGACGCCAGCCCTGTCGGCCTTGCGCAGCGCGCGGCGCAACTGGCGCCGGTCGGGCGCGTCGAGATCGAAGGCGCGCGGGTCCAGCACCGCCTCGGTGCTGTGCGGGGCCGCGATCCATCCGGCGCGGCGCGCGGCGGCGGCGTCGCGGGCAGTAACCTTGTAGAGGCAGGCGACGCGATTCTGCCGCCGTGCCTCGGCCCGCAGGGGTGCCAGCAGGTCAGAGATCGGTCCGTGCTGTGCACCCAGGAACAGCGTCAGGCTGTGCGGCGTGCGCAGCAGGCAGGCGCCTGCCGTCGCGCTGCGCAGGGCCTGAACGCTGGCCTGCGCGGCGACCGCCGCCTCGGCCCGCGGCCCGGACAGGTGCACCGGCGCCGATCGGGGCTGCGGCAACATCGCCAGCGGGCGCGCGAGGGTGGCATAGACCGCGCCCAGAACCGCGGGAACCGCGTAGTAGACCAGCCTGTAGCCGAGGATCGCCGCGGCCAGCGCCACCGGATCGACCATCGGCAGCAGCGCCAGAAGCGCCAGCTCGAACGGACCGACGCCGCCCGGCGTGCCGCCGACCAGCCCCGCGCCCATCGCCAGCGCATAGGCCGCGACAAAGACCGGCAACGCGGGGGCCGTCCCGGCGGGCAGCAGCAGCCACAGCGCGAGGCCCGCGCAGACCAGGTCCAGCAGGCAGAGCGCCAGCAGGCGGGCCGCGGCGGGGATGGAGGGCAGGCGCAGCGCCACCCGGCCCAGCCGCAACACCGGGAAGCGCCACAGGGCCAGGGCCCCGCCAAGGCCCAGCGCCGGCAGCACGGGCAGCGCAAGCCAGGCCGCCCCGCCCACCATCGGCAGCGCCAGCCCCAGCACCCACACGCCCCAGGCGGCAAAGAAGGACAGGGTGACAAAGCCGGTCAGCCGCAGGATCGCGCCGTGCCCGAGCGATGGCATCAACCGCCAGCGCACCGCGGCGCCCACCGCAGGACCGAACCCGATCACCTGGCCCAGCGCGATCGAGGCAGCGCCCGCGCGCCGCGCAGGTCCGTCGGGCGCGCCGGTTTCAAGGTGGCGATGCGCCACCGCGTCATACTGCGCCAGCGCCCAGAAACTGCCCGCCGTCGCCAGCAGCGCCAACGCCCAGCGGCCGGGCGGAATCGCCTGGATCGCCGCGCCGACCGAGGACCAGTCCAGCGTCCCGGCCTGGCGCATCAGCAGCCAGGCGCAGACGGCGCCCAGGAGGACGGGAAACGCCCTTTGCGACGCGGCGCGCATCCGCGCCGGGATCCTGTCCTGCATGCCGTTCTCCCGCCGAAACCCCATGCGCAGCGTCGCATGACGTTTGTGGCCCGCGGGTTAATGGCCCAGTTGGGGAATGCGAAGAATTGTGCCCATCCGGCAGGTGAACAAAGGGCGCGCCACATGGGCGCGCCCCTCGACCTGTCCGGTCATGCCGTGCCGGGTCAGACTTCCTTCATCAGCTGGGCCTTGGCCTGCGCCAGCATTTCCGAGCGCTTGGCGCGGATCTCGTCAGGGTTGGACTTGTCGCCGAGATCGCCGGCCACCTTGCGCACCACGTCCTCGTGGCCGGCTTCCTCGAAATCGGCCTTGATCACCGCCTTGGCATAGGCGTCGGCCTCGTCGCCGCTCTTGCCCATGAGGGCCGCGGCCCAGAGGCCGAGCAGCTTGTTGGCGCGCGCCTCGGCGCGGAACTTCATCTCTTCGTCATGGGCGAACTTGTTCTCGAAGGCGCTTTCGCGATCGTCGAAAGTGGACATGGTTGGCGCTCCGTCATGGCGTTGGGTTTCTTTCGATATGCCGCCCCGCGCGTCCCGGCGCAAGCCAAAGCGGCGATCTGCGGCAACGTCGCCCGCCCCGACACTGCTGCGGCGCTTGCGGGCGAGGCGGGCTTCCACTATGACGGCGCCAAACCCGCGCCCCGAACCGGAGGCGCGGCTTTGGTGTTTCGAAAGGGCTGGCATGGCACGGCGCAAGAAAATCTACGAAGGCAAGGCCAAGATCCTGTATGAAGGCCCCGAGCCCGGCACCATCGTCCAGTATTTCAAGGACGACGCCACAGCCTTCAACGCGCAGAAGAAGGCCACGATCGAAGGCAAGGGCGTGCTGAACAACCGCCTGAGCGAATTCTTCATGACCGGCCTCAACACCATCGGCGTGCCAACGCATTTCATCCGCCGTCTCAACATGCGCGAGCAACTGGTGCGCGCCTGCGAGATCGTGCCGCTGGAAATCATCGTGCGCAACTATGCCGCCGGCTCGCTGGCCACGCGGCTGGGGATCGAGGAAGGCACGCAACTGCCGCGCCCGATCGTGGAATACTGCTACAAGGACGACAAGCTGGGCGATCCGCTGGTCACCGAGGAACACATCGCCGCCTTCGGCTGGGCCAGCCAGCACGACATGGATGACATCGTGGCCCTGGCGCTGCGGGTCAACGACTTTCTCACGGGCCTGATGTATGGCGTCGGCATCCGGCTGGTCGATTTCAAGATCGAGATCGGCCGCGTCTATGACGGCGACTTCCAGCGCCTGATCGTCGCCGACGAGATCAGCCCGGATTCGATGCGCCTGTGGGACATCGAGACCGGCCGCAAGCTGGACAAGGACGTGTTCCGCCGCGACCTCGGCGACCTGACCGACGCCTATACCGAGGTGGCGCGGCGGCTGGGCGTCATGCCCAAGCAGGCGACGCATATCGCCAAGCCGAAACTGATCAACTGACCGTCCGCCCGGCAACGGGCGGCGGTTTCCGCAAATCCGGGAAAGACAATCGGAGGGCGCCATGAAGGCACGGGTGCATGTGATGCTGAAGGACGGGGTGCTGGACCCTCAGGGCGAAGCGGTGCGCCACGCGCTCGGCTCTCTCGGTTTCGAGGGGGTGAACGGCGTGCGCCAGGGGAAGGTGATCGAGCTTGACCTCGCCGACGGCACCACCGAGGACCAGATTGCCGCCATGTGCGAAAAGCTGCTGGCGAACACGGTCATCGAAAGCTACCGGATCGAGACGCTCTGATGCGCGCGGCCGTCATCGTCTATCCCGGCTCGAACTGCGACAGGGACATGGAAGTGGCCTTTGCGCGGGCGGGCCTGGACGTCACGCGGGTCTGGCACAAGGACACGACGCTGCCCGCGGGCATCGACATCGTCGGCGTGCCCGGCGGCTTTTCCTTTGGCGACTACCTGCGCTGCGGGGCGATCGCCGCCAATGCGCCGATCTCGGGTGCGCTGCGCGATCACGCGGCGCGCGGCGGGTACGTCCTAGGGGTTTGCAACGGCTTCCAGGTGCTGACCGAAGCGGGACTGCTGCCGGGCGCGCTGCTGCGCAATGCCGGGCTGAAATACATCTGCCGCACGGTGGGCCTGCGGGTCGAGGGCGCCTCGGTCTATACCGACGGCTACGGCGCGGGGACCGAGATCGCGCTGCCGATCGCGCACCATGACGGCAACTACTTTGCCGATCCCGCGACGCTGGATACGCTCGAGGGCGAGGGGCGCGTCGCCGTCCGCTATACCGACAACCCCAACGGCTCGGCCCGCGACATCGCGGGCATCCTGTCGGAGAACCGTCGCGTGCTTGGCATGATGCCGCATCCCGAGAGGGCGGCGGAACCCGCCCATGGCAATACCGACGGTGCGCGTCTTTTCGCGCATCTGACGACGGCCTTGACGGCCGCGTGACTTGAGCGCGGGCGGGCGGGGGCCTATCCTGTCGGCCATGGCAACCCCCCGCACCATATCGCGCCAACGGCGCACGGGCCCGCTGGGCTGGCGCGTCCGCGCCGCACTGGCGCTTCTGCTTCTTGTGGCGGTGGCGACGGTCTGGGTCACGAACCGCCTGCTGACCGATCGCTTTACCGAGACGACTCGCAACCGCGCCGAGCTGCGGCTTGCGCTCTATTCCGGCAACCTGGTGTCCGAACTGCGCCGCAACGCCATCGTGCCGCAACTGCTGGCGCGCGACCCGGCGCTGATCGGGGCGCTGAATTCGGCCGATTACAGCCAGTCGTCGCAGCGCCTGATTTCCTTCGTAGAGGAAATCGGTGCGGCCTCGCTGATGCTGCTGGACATCGACGGGCGCACCGTGGCCGCCACCGACCGCAACCGCTTGGGCGAGACGCACCGCACCGCGCCCTATTTCGTCGACGCGGTGCGCAGCGCCTCGACCGTGTTCACGGTGATGCAGCGCGAGGCGGGCGGTTTCAGCTTTACCTATGCGCGGCGGGTGGAAAGCCAGTCCAACACGGTCGGCGTGATCGTGGTCGAGGTCGACCTCGCCAAGTTCGAGCGCGCCTGGGCGGGCATTTCCGACGCGGTGCTGGTGACCAATTCCGAGGGCATCATCATCCTCGCGACCGAGCCGCGCTGGCGCAGCCTGACGCGCGAGGAGGCGTTGCAGGCGCAACCCGCCTCGGGCGCGATCGAGCGCGCCATACAGGCCACCGCCGACTGGACGGCGCAGCCGCCCGACGCCTATATCCGCGGCGAGGCCGTGATGCGGATCGACGGGCGCATCCCGTTCCGCGGCTGGACGATGACCACTTTCACCACCTATGCCAGCGTGCGCGAAAAGGTGAACGCGGTCCTCGCGCTCGAGATCATGGGCTTTGCCTTGCTGGCGGCGCTGGCCTTCTACGCGCTCAGCCGCAAGACCGCGCTGCGCATGGCGCTGTTCCAACGGGAATCGGCGGAACTGCGCGCGCTGAACGCCCGGCTGCAACGCGAGATCGCGGAACGCGAGCGGGTGCAGAAGACTCTGGCCGTGGCGGAACAGAGCCTTGCGCAAAGCTCGAAACTGGCTGCGTTGGGCGAGATGTCAGCCGCCGTCAGCCACGAGCTGAACCAGCCTCTGGCCGCGATGAAAACCTACCTGGCTGGCGCGCGGCTGCTGCTGCGGCGCAACCGCCCCGAAGAGGCGCTGACCGCCTTCCACCGCATCGACGACCTGATCGAACGCATGGGCGCCATCACCCAGCAGCTGAAATCCTATGCCCGCAAGGGGCAGGCCGAGTTCAGCCCGGTCAACATGGGCGACGCGCTGGCCTCGAGCCTGTCGATGATGGAGCCGCAACTGAAGGCGCGGCGCGTGCGGATCAGCAAGATCCTGCCGGACGAGCCCGTGCGCATCATGGGAGACCGGATGCGGCTGGAACAGGTGCTGGTCAACCTGTTGCGAAACGCGCTAGATGCCACCAAGTCCGTGGAGCACCCAGAGATCGAGATCATCCTCGCCGCCGGAGAGACCGCCACCGTGTCGGTGCGCGACAATGGCGAGGGGATCGAGGATCTCGAACTGCTGTTCGAGCCTTTCTACACCACCAAGGCGCCCGGCGACGGGGTGGGGCTGGGGCTGGCGATCTCGTCGGGGATCGTTACCGAACTGGGTGGGCGGTTGACCGCGCGCAATGGCGAGCATGGCGGTGCGGTGTTCGAAATCCAGCTGCCGGTGCTGAACGAGGGCACCGGGGCGAACGACACGATAGAGGCGGCAGAGTGAACGCATGGCCAAGGCAATGAAAATCGCGATCGTCGACGACGAGAAGGACATGCGGCAGTCGATCAGCCAGTGGCTGGCGCTGTCGGGCTACGACACCGAAACGTTTTCCAGCGGCGAAGAAGCCCTCGGGCGGGTCGGTGCGGATTACCCGGGCATCGTGATCTCGGACATCAAGATGCCGGGCATGGACGGAATCCAGTTGCTGAAGAAGCTGATGGGCGCGGATTCGGCGCTGCCGGTCATCATGATCACCGGCCATGGTGACGTGCCCATGGCGGTCGAGGCCATGCGGATCGGCGCCTTCGACTTTCTCGAAAAGCCGTTCAATCCCGACCGCATGTCGGAACTGGCCAAGAAGGCGACCAATGCGCGCCGGCTGACGCTGGATACCCGCGCGCTGCGCCGCGACCTGGCCGAGGGCGGCCAGATCATGGAAAAGCTGATCGGCACATCGCCCGCGATGGAACGGCTGCGCGAGGATATCCTCGACCTCGGCCAGGCCGAGGGACACGTGCTGATCGAGGGCGAGACCGGCACCGGCAAGACGCTGGTGGCGCATGCGCTGCATGCGGTGGGGGCCAAGGCGGGGAAGAAGTTCACGCTGGTCTCCTGCGCGGCCTTCGACGAAGAGGCGCTGACGCGCCGCCTGTTCGGCCCCAGCCAGCCCGAGGACCCACGCCTGCCCGCCATGGAAGAGGCGCGTGGCGGCACGCTGGTTCTGGAGGATATCGAGACGCTGAGCGACGCCGCGCAGGCGCGCCTGCTATCGGTGATCAACGACATGGGCAACCCGCCCGAGACCCGCATCATCGCGATCTGCAACCTCCAGGACGAGGGGCGGACCTGCGAAAGCACGATGCGGCCCGACCTGTTCTATCGCCTCGCCGCGCTGCGCATCGTGGTGCCGCCGCTCCGGGCGCGCGGCGAGGACATCCTGACGCTGTTCACCCGCCTGTCGGAACAGTTTGCAGACGAATACGGCTGCGAGGCGCCCAAGGTCTCGGCACAGGAGGCGGCGCAGCTCTTGCAGGCGCCCTGGCCGGGCAACATCCGCCAGCTGATCAACATGGCAGAACGCGCCGTGCTGCAATCGCGCCGGGGACAGGGGACCATCGCCTCGCTGCTGATGAGCGACCATGACCAGATGCAGCCGGTGATGACCACCGAGGGCAAGCCGCTGAAGGAATATGTCGAGGCGTTCGAGCGGATGCTTATCGACAACACGATGCGGCGCCACAAGGGTTCCATCAGCGCGGTGATGGACGAGCTCTGCCTACCGCGCCGGACGCTGAACGAGAAGATGGCAAAATACGGCTTGCAGCGCGCGGATTATCTCTGACATCTGTGCCCGTGGCCGGGACGGATGTGGGGGCCAGCCCCCACACCCTCGGAGTTTAGGGGCCAGATGAAGGGGCGGCATGGTGCGCCGCGCTCTCTAGGGGACATTGCATGAAAACCCAATTCGACCAGGAACTCGAAGAGCGCCTGGTGCGCTACGCGGCGGTGGACACCCAGAGCGACGCGGAGCAGCCCGGCACGCCCAGCACCGCCTGCCAGCTGGATCTGTCGTGGATGCTGAAGGCCGAGCTGGAGGCGATGGGCGCCCGGGACGTTGTGCTAACCGAGTATGGCGCGGTGCTGGCGACGATCCCCGGCACGGTCGCGGGGCCGACCGTGGGATTTCTCGCCCACGTGGATACCGCGCCGCAGTTCAACGCGACCGGCGTGAGGCCGCGCGTCATCAAGGGATACAACGGCGGCGACATCACCTTTCCCGACGCGCCTGAGCTGGTGTTGTCACCGGAGGAATTCCCCTATCTCGCAGGCAAGGTCGGGCATGACATCGTGACCGCCTCGGGCACCACGCTGCTGGGGGCGGATGACAAGGCGGGGATCAGTATCGTGATGACCGCCGCGCGGCACATGCTGACCACGCCGGGGCTGAAGCACGGGCCGGTGCGCGTCGCCTTCACCCCCGACGAGGAGATCGCGCGCGGCGTGCACGCCGACCTGCCGAGCGACCTGGGTTGCGATTTCGCCTATACGTTCGATGGCGGCGACGTCGGCGAGCTGACCTACGAGAGTTTCTCGGCGGATGGCGCCAAGGTGGTCGTCAAGGGGGTCTCGATCCATCCCGGCTGGGCGACCGGCAAGCTGGTGAACGCGACCACGCTGGCCTCGAAGATCGTCTCGATGCTGCCGCATGCGACCATGGCGCCCGAGACCACCGCCGGGCGCGACGGGTTCGTGCATGTGACGGGGATGAGTGGCGATGCCGACCGGATGGAGATCACGCTGATCCTGCGCGATTTCGAACGCGAGGGCCTGGCGGCCAAGGGCGCCATGTTGCGCGCCATCTGCGAGGCGGTTCAGGCCACCGAGCCGCGCGCGCAGGTGACCTGCACCATCGCGCCGCAATACCGCAACATGCGCTACTGGCTTGAAGAGGACATGACGCCGGTCGACCTCGCCTTCGAGGCGGCGCGGCGCATCGGAGTGGAGCCGGTCTCGACCCCGATCCGGGGCGGCACCGACGGGTCGAAGCTGACCGAGATGGGAGTTCCCACGCCCAACCTGTTCTGCGGCATGCAGAACGTGCACGGACCGCTGGAATGGGTGTCCGTTCAGGACATGGCCAAGGGCGCGGAGCTGATGCTGGCGCTGTCCGAACTGGCGGCCGAGCGCGCGTGAGCGCGCGGCCTTGTCCGCCCTGCCGTTCGGGGCGAAGGTGCCCGTGCGACAGGGAGGGGTTTCGTGATTCACTTTGCAGAAGGGCATCTGGCCGGGCTGGTCTGGACGGCGCTGGCGCTGGTGCTGGGCGGCGTCCTGAAAGGGGCGACGGGCGCGGGCGCGCCGATCGTCGCGGTGCCCGTCATAGCGTTGCATTTCGACGTGCCCACGGCGGTCGTCGTGATGGTGCTGCCAAGTTTCGCCACAAACCTTGTCCAGCTGCGCAGCTTCTGGTCGCACCTGCCGCGCGGTGCCTTTCCCTGGCTGTTTGCCAGCGGCGGCCTGCTGGGCGCCTGGATCGGCACGCTGATGCTGGCGCATGTGTCGCCGTCGCTGCTGCTGGCGATGGTGGCCGGGGTGGTGTTCCTGTATGTCGGCTTTCGCCTGGCGCGGCCGGGCTGGGCCTTGGACCCTGCACTGGCCGGCCGGATCGTGTTGCCCGTGGCGGGCGTGGCAGGTGTGCTGCAAGGGGCAACGGGTGTCAGCGCGCCGGTCTCGATCACCTTTCTCAACGCGATGCGGCTGGCGCGGCCGGTTTTCGTGGCGACGATCTCTGTCTTTTTCCTGGCGATGACTCTGGCGCAGGCGCCGACGATGCTCTGGTATGGGTTGCTGACGCCGGAACGGGTTGCGGGGTCCGTGGCGGCGCTTGCGCCCTTGCTGGCGGGGATGCCGCTGGGTGCCGCGCTGGCGCGGCGCTGGCCGCCGCAGGTCTTCGACCGGGCGATCCTTGCGCTTCTGAGCGTGCTGGCGGTCAAGCTGGTTTTTGACGCGATGACGTGAAACGCAAGACGCCCGGGCCAACCGGCGCCGGGCGTTCCGCGTTTTCTTGCTGGACGAGATCAGTGCAGCAGGCGGCCCATCGCGGCGGCCACATCGGCCATGCGCGCCGAGAATCCCCATTCGTTGTCATACCAGGCCAGCACGCGGACCATGCGACCGCCGACGACCTTTGTCTGGTCCGGCGCGAAGATCGAGGACTGCGTCGTGTGGTTGAAGTCGATCGAGACCTTGGGCTCGGGGTCGTAGGCCAGCACCGTGCCCATGCGTCCCGCCGCAGCCTCGGCCACCACTTCGTTCACATCGGCTACGGTCACGTCCTTCCTGGCGTAGAAGGTCAGGTCGACCGCCGAGACATTCGGCGTCGGCACCCGAACGGCCGAGCCATCAAGCTTGCCCTTGAGGTTCGGCAGCACCTCGCCCAGCGCCTTGGCCGCGCCGGTCGAGGTCGGGATCATCGCCATGGCCGCGGCGCGTGCGCGATAGAGGTCCTTGTGGCGGCGGTCCAGCGTCGGCTGGTCGCCGGTATAGGAGTGGATCGTGGTCATGATCCCGCTCTCGATGCCGATCGCCTCGTCCAGAACCTTGGCCAGCGGCGCCAGGCAATTCGTCGTGCAGGACCCGTTCGAGATCATCGTGTCGCCGGGCACCAGGTCACGATGGTTGACGCCGTAGACCACGGTGCGCTGCACGTTCTTCGCCGGGGCCGAGATCAGCACCGATTTCGCGCCGTTGCGGATATGCGCATCCGCCTTCAGCCCGTCGTTGAACTGGCCGGTGCATTCGAGGACCACGTCGCAGCCGCCCCAGTCCAGTTCGTCCAGCTCGTAGCTCGACATCACGTCGATCGGGCCGCGGCCGAGATCGATCGCATTGTCCGTCACCTTTACCTGGCCCGGAAAGCGGCCATGCACGCTGTCGTAGCGCAGCAGGTGGGCATGGGTGTCCAGTGGGCCGGGCGCGTTGATCCGCACCACCTGGACATCGTTGCGCGCGCTTTCGGCGATATGGGCCAGCGTGCAGCGGCCGATCCGGCCGAATCCGTTGATGCCGACGGTGACGGTCATGGCGGGCTCCTAAAATATTAATCTGCTTGCGGTATACCGGCGTATGCTGCAACTGCAAAGCCGAAAACATGTGGTATGGCAATGTGTTAGCGATAAACTTCAACCTGGATCGGAAATGCCCGGCATGTTAGCGCGGGACAATCGCCCGGATCGGCGACCTGAGACGCCGGGCCCAGGTCAGAACAGGAAATGCGTTTCGTCCAGATCGATCGCCGCGATACCCAGAAGCTTGAGGCGGTCCGTGCTGCCGTTGCCATCGATGTCATGCATCAGCAGGGTCCCCCAGTTCATCTGGTGCAGCGCCAGGTTCGAGACGGCGGAAACGCCGAGCCCCGATACGGCGATCCGGTCTGCGGCCAGTCCGAAATCCGTGACCTGATCGGTGCCTGTGCCAAGGACGAAGACATCGGCTCCCCATCCGCCGGCCAGGGTGTCGTTGCCTGCACCTCCCTCCATCGTGTCGTTGCCCTGGCGGCCGAACAAGATGTTCTTGCCGTTGGAGCCGCGCATCCGGTCATTGCCGTTGCCACCATGCAGCGTGTCGTCGCCGTCGAGCAGGTCGTTGCCTTGCCCGCCGAGCAGCAGGTCGCGGCCGCGCCCGCCAAGCAACGCGTCATGGCCCTTGCCGTCATCGACGGTATCGTTGCCAAACCCCGAATAGGCAAATTCGTTCCCGTCCAGCGGGAGGAACCGGTCGGGGAGGATGCCGCCGCGCGCCGTGTCGGCCAGGTCGGCGCCGACCAGATCGGCGCTGCCCCCCAAGAGGCGCTCGGTCACCACACCGGCGCGGTCTGGCGCCGAGGCCAGCACGCTGCACAGGAACAGCGCCGCCGCGGTTTCGGCCGCGGTGCCTATGTCCAGCGCCGTCTGGTCGATGGCGGCCTGCAACGCTGCGTCCCATGCGTCAGAAGCGGTTCCGCCCTGGGTCTGCAACGACCCGGAACCGGCCGTGATGCCCGATGCCGGGGCCGAGATCGCGTCCGCGATCACCGTCCGGGTGACATAGATCGACCGGATATGGTCGCTGACGATATGGGCATTGCCGCTGCCGACGACGTGGTAATGATTGCCGAACTGATCCCAATAGTGTTACGGCATGCTGTCCCCGAACACGTCCATGATCCGCGACATGAAGGGATGGTCGTGCTGCGGCCCGGCGGCAGGCTGGATTTCGTAGATCAGACAGAACGAAACGATCGGCATGGCGCAATTCCGTGCGGAAAGGTGCAAGTTCCGAATGGGTCCAGCTTACACTGGTCCCGGGCACCCACCTACGGTAATCACGACGACGGGGACGGGTTTGGCGATCAGCCGCGATTGGGGTTGAGCGTCACTTTCGAGGCGCTATCCTTGCGCCGGGACATCGCGGAAACGGGTAGGGCATGAGCGGACTTCTGGCACTTCTCGACGACGTGGCGGCCATCGCCAAGCTGGCTGCTGCCTCGGTTGACGACATCGCTGCGAACGCGGCCAAGGCCGGCTCCAAGGCGGCGGGCGTGGTAATCGACGACGCCGCCGTCACACCGAAATACGTGACGGGGTTCGAGCCAGCCCGCGAATTGCCGATGATCTGGCGCATAGCGCGCGGCTCTCTGGTGAACAAGTTGGTGTTCCTTCTGCCCGCCGCGATGCTGATGGCGGCCTTTGCACCTTGGCTCGTTCCCCCGTTGCTGATCTTGGGCGGCGCCTACCTGTGTTTCGAGGGGGCGGAAAAGGTTCTGCATGCAATGGGTCCGCATGACGACCACAGCGGCGGCCCCGACGGCTCGCATGACGTGGGCGATCCGGCCCATCTCGAGGAACAGAAGGTCAAGGGCGCGATCAAGACGGACTTCATCCTGTCCGCCGAGATCATGACGCTTGCCCTGTCTGTGATCGAGACGGACGTGATCTGGATCCAGGGCGTGACGCTGGCGGTGGTCGGCATCCTGATCACGGCGGCGGTCTACGGAGCGGTTGCGATCATCGTCAAGATGGACGATGTGGGCCTCTGGTTGACCAAGGTCGGGCGCCTTGGAATGACACGCGCTTTGGGCCGTGGCATCGTGCGCTTCATGCCCTGGCTGCTCAAGGCGCTCTCCATCGTAGGCACCGCGGCCATGCTCTGGGTCGGCGGGTCGATCATCGTGCACTCGCTGCACCAGATGGGCTTTCACTGGCCCGAGGACACCATCCACAATCTCGCCCACACGGTCGGCGGCGGCAGCCCGGCGGGCGACTGGATCGCCAAGGCGGTGATCGACGGTATCCTCGGCCTGGCCCTTGGCCTGGTTCTGGTGCCGCTGGCCACCCGTATCCTCATGCCGCTTTTCGGCGGAAAGAACGCTGCGCACTGACCGTCGCTAGTTTCCAAACAGCGCGGGGGCAGGGCCCCCTGTGACCTCGAAAACCGGGCGACCCAAGGAAACGGGCGCCTCGGGATGAACCGGGCGCCCGCGGCGGCCCGACAGGGCCGCGTATCCTGTGTCGCGTCAGCGACGCCGCTGGATCAGTCCACGCGCGGATCGGGCTGCCAGCGGCCCAGAACCAGGTCGGTGGCCTTCTGCGTCACCGCATCCGCGGTGATGCCGAATTTCTCGTACAGCACCTCCGCCGGGGCCGAGGCACCGAACCCGTGCATACCGACGAAACCGGCCTTCTCGCGGCGGCCGCGCTCGCCGAACAGCCAGCGATCCCAGCCAAAGCGCATGCCCGCCTCGACCGCGACCCGCACTGGGCCGGCTGGCAGCACACGGCGGCGATAGCTTTCATCCTGCTGTTCGAACAGCTCCCAGCACGGCATGGACACGACCCGCGTGCCGATCCCTTGGGCCTGCAACTGCGTCCTTGCCGCCATCGCGATCTCGACCTCCGAGCCGGTGGCCATCAGGATGACCTGCCGCTTGCCCTCGGCCTCGGCCAGCACATAGGCGCCTTTCTCGACCAGGTTCGCGGTCTTGTGGTCGACGCGCACCGTGGGCACGTTCTGGCGTGTCAGCGACAGCACCGACGGTGTCCCGGTCTGGCGCAGCGCGATTTCCCAGGCCTCGGCCGTCTCGACCGTGTCGGCGGGCCGGAAGACCAGCGTGTTGGGCGTGGCTCGGCTGATCGCCAGGTGCTCGACCGGCTGGTGCGTCGGGCCGTCCTCGCCGAGGCCGATGCTGTCATGCGTCATGACAAAGACCGTCGGAATGCGCATCAGCGCAGCCAGGCGCATCGCCGGGCGGGCATAATCGGTGAAGGCCATGAAGGTGCCGCCATAGGGGCGGATGCCGCCATGCAGCGCCATGCCGTTCATCGCCGCGGCCATGCCATGCTCGCGGATACCCCAGTAGACGTAACGCCCCTTGCGGTTGTCGACATCGAACACGCCCATGTCGCCGGTCAACGTGTTGTTCGAGCCGGTCAGGTCAGCCGAACCGCCGCAGGTCTCGGGCATGATCGGGTTGACCACCTCCAGCACCATTTCCGAGGATTTCCGCGTTGCAACCTTGGGGCGGCTGTCGCTGATCTGCTTCTTCAGCGCCTTGATCGTGGCCGACAGCTTCTTGGGGGCCTCGCCCGCCATGGTGCGGGCGAATTCCGCCTGCCGTGCGCCAGAGGTCGCGGCCAGCCGCGCCTCCCAGGCCTCGCGATCCGCTGAACCGCGCGACCCGATGGTTTCCCACCAGGACTTGATCTCGGCCGGCACGTCGAAGGGGGCCGAGGTCCAGCCCCAGCCCTGCTTCGCCGCCGCGTTCTGATCGGCGTTGGTCAGCGCGCCGTGACCTTTCGACGTGTCCTGCGCGGCGTGGCCCAGCGCGATATGCGTCTTGCAGGCGATCATCGAGGGACGCTTGTCCTTCTTGGCGGCCGCGATGGCGGCGTCGATCGCCTCGGGGTCATGGCCGTCGATCTCCTGCACGTGCCAGCCCGCGGCGTTGAAGCGCGCGACCTGGTCGGTGCGGTCCGACAGGCTCACCTTGCCGTCGATGGTGATCCCGTTGTTGTCCCAGAACACGACGAGGCGTCCCAGCTCATAGCGGCCCGCAAGCCCGATCGCCTCGTGGCTGATGCCCTCCATCAGGCAGCCGTCGCCGGCGACCACATAGGTGTGGTGATCGACCAGCTTGGCGCCGAAGCGGGCGCGCAGCATTTCCTCGGCCATAGCGAAACCCACGGCGTTCGAGAGGCCCTGGCCCAGCGGGCCGGTCGTGGTCTCGATCGCCTTGGCGTGGAAGTTTTCGGGATGGCCCGCGGTGCGCGCGCCCCACTGGCGAAAGTTCTTCACCTCGTCCAGGGTGATCTCGGGATCGCCCGACAGGTAGAGCAGCCCGTAAAGCAGCATCGAACCATGGCCCGCCGACAGGATGAACCGGTCGCGGTCATGCCAGTCGGGGCGTTTGGCGTCAAATTTCAGGTGTTTCGACCACAGCACCGTCGCCACGTCGGCCATGCCGATCGGCATGCCGGAATGGCCCGAGTTGGCGGCCGCGACGGCATCCAGCGCAAGCGCGCGGATCGCGGTGGCGCGCATCCAGTGATCGGGGTTCTTGGAGCGGAGGGCTTGGATATCCATGACAGGCGGATCCTCTGGCAGCATGGCGATGTGCAGGCTCAATACCAGCGTGACGCGCAGTTGCAAGCGCGTGGCGCGGGTCCGCCCCGATGGCGTGTGAAAGCCGCGCCGTAAGGCATTGGAACGCAAGGGGGCGCAATTTCCGGCGGCGCTTGGTAAACTTTTTTCCAGAGAGGAACGGGGCGATTCGCAGGCGAGGGCCCCGGACAGGCGGGAACAGGCCGCCCGGCCGCATCGGCGGGGCGCGGAAAGGGGTGGATGTGAGCAGCATCGAAAACTTGCAAACGCGACTGGCGCAGGCGCTGGAACGCATCGGCCGCACGGTGGAAGGGTATGAGCCGCCGGGGGCCGCGCCGATGCCGGTGGCAGAGCCGCCACCCGCGGCCGCGCCCGAGGCCGACCCGGAGGAACTGCGCGCCTTGCAGGAGGCGCTGGACGAGGAACGTCTCGCCAATGCTCAGTTGGAAGAGCGTGTGCGCCTGCTCAAGGCCCGCACCGGCGAGGGCGGAGACACCGCCGCGTTGCGCGAACAGATTGCCGCGCAGCGCGAGGCCGTGGCGGGGCTGGATGCCGAAATGCAGCGCTTGCGTCAGGCCAACGACGCCCTGCGCGAGGTCAGCCAGGCGCTGCGCGAGGCCAATGCCAAGGGCGTGGGCGAGCCGCACCTGATCAACAAGGCGATCCTGGCCGAACTCGACTCGCTGCGCGCCGCGCGCGCGGTTGATGCCGCCGAGGCGCAGGCGCTGATGAGTGCGCTGACCCCGATCCTGGCCGAGGCCGCCGGATCCCACGGCCAAGAGGAGAGTGTCTGATGTCCCAGATCGAAGTCGAGATCGCCATCGGCAACCGCACCTTCGAGGTGGCCTGCCAGCAGGGCGAGGAACCCTATCTCCAGGCCGCCGCCGGCCTGCTGGACGCCGAGGCACAGGTGCTGGTGGAGCAGATCGGGCGGATGCCCGAGGCGCGGATGCTGCTGATGGCGGGGCTGATGCTGGCGGACAAGACCGCCGGGCTGGAGGAACGGCTGCGCGAGGCCGAGGACCGGCTGTCGGCGCTGTCGGCGGAACTGCGCGCGCTGCGCGACGCGCCGCCGCCCGAACCCGAGCGCGTCGAGGTGCCGGTGATCCCCGACGACGTGACAGACGCGCTGGCCGAACTGACCGCACGCGCCGAGGCGCTGGCCGAGACGATCGAGGAAAAGCTGTCGGTCTGACCGGCCTCGCGCGGCCGGCATGGGGGCAAAAGGAAACGGGCGGGATCTCTCCCGCCCGTATCTAGTTTCCGTCGTCCGAACTCAGGCGTTGGCTTCGCGGATCTTCTCCGCCGCCGCCTTGTCATAGGTCACGCCGTTCTGTTCGAACAGCGCGTCAAGCTCGCCCGACAGGGTCATCTCGGTGATGATGTCGCAGCCGCCCACGAACTCGCCCTTGACGTAGAGTTGAGGGATGGTCGGCCAGTCGGAATAGTCCTTGATCCCTTGGCGGAGCGACTCGTCGGCCAGCACGTTCACGTCGTGGAATTCGACGCCCATGTAGTTCAGAACACCCGCCACGCGGCTGGAAAAGCCGCATTGCGGCATGGATTTGGTGCCTTTCATGTAAAGCACCACGTCATGCGACTTCACGGTTTCATCGATCTTGGTCTTGGCATCGGTTGCGGTGTCGGTCATCAGCTTTTGTCCTTCGGAATGAAAAGGCGGGCGTAGTCCTGCGGATCGCGGGGCACGCGATATTGTGTCGAATGCCCGCCCCCGCTGCCGCCGGAATGATAGGAGGCGTCGATCACGTGAAAGCCCTTGCCCGGCTCGGATCCGCGCGTGCCGCGTTCGCGGTCGTCGCGCACGGCCTGCACCGCGCGCAGCCCGGCCACGACCAGGATCAGCGCGCAGAGGATCACGATGCCGGTCAGGGAACCCATCAGTCGGGCGCCTTGGTGGTCAGGGCCAGCGCGTGCAGCTCGCCGGCCGGGCCGTCCATCTTGCCCTTGAGCGCGGCATAGACGGCGCGCTGCTGCTGCACGCGGTTCAGGCCACGAAAGCTTTCGTCCACCACCATCGCCGACATGTGCACACCGTCGTCTCCCTCGACGACGATGCGGGCATTGGGAAAGCTCTCGCGCAGGAGGTCTTCGATTTGCTGGGCTTGCATCGGCATGAACGGGTCTCCGCTGGTGGTCTTGCAGGAAATCTAGTGCCGCGCAGCCGGGGCTGCAAGACGATCAGCGGCGCGATGTGCGCTCGTTGCGGGCGCCCTTGACGCTGATCGTGCGGATTCCGGCAAGCTCCGAGTCGGTCACCCAGACCGCCGCGGTCACGGTGCGCGACAGGTCGGTGCCGCGTGGGCCGGGCGCCTGGTAGGCGCGGAACTCGTAGGCCAGCACGCCGTCGCCGGCGTCCTCGACCGGGACCATGCGCAGCTCGAAGGGGCCCTGGTAGTCGGCCACACCTGTCGTGCGGATGATCGCGCCGCCCGGCCGCCGTTCGACCAGCAACTCTGTCACCTCGCCGACCAGCGATCCGGCATAGGCCGCGTCCTGCCTTGGCCGCCGCAGGACCGACTCGCTGCGCTGGGGAATCAGCGGGTTGACTGTCGCGTTGGGATCGACCGGCGTCGACACGCTGCGGCCGAACCAGTTCATCGGATTGAACCGCGACTCGCCAAAGCCGCCGCAGCCCGCCACCAGTGCGCCCGAAAGAATGAGGATGAGAGCCGCTCTGCCCATGAGGTCGCCTTTCCTGCCTGTGCCTTGGGTTAACCCATTCCGTCGCGCTTGAAAAGCGTGCGAGGTGCTGGACCTTCACGCGCACAGCGCCTAACTCGACAGCGGAAAGAGAGGTGTGGCATGGCACAGGCAGCCTTCGAAGAGGTGGTCGAGGATTTCGAGTTCCTCGAAGACTGGGAAGACCGCTATCGCATGGTGATCGAGATGGGCAAGGCGATGGAGCCGCTGCCCGACGCGCTGAAGGTGCCGGCAACAAAGGTCGAGGGCTGCGCCAGCCAGGTCTGGCTGCACATGACGCCCGAGGGCGGTGCGTTCCATTTCCAGGGCGACAGCGACGCGCTGATCGTCAAGGGTCTTATCGCGCTGCTGCACCGGCTGTATGACGGCCTGCCGCTGGCCGAGGTCGGCGGGGTGGATGCCCGCGCCGAACTAGGCCGGCTGGGCCTGCACGATCACCTCTCCGCCCAGCGCAGCAACGGCCTGCGCGCGATGATCGAACGGATCAGGGCAGAGGCCGCCGCAGCGGCCTGAGCGCGCCCGAGCGGCGAAGCGGGGTTCAGTCCAGCAAGCCGAGTTGCCGGGCGATCGTGGTGGCGTCATAATAGTCGCGCCCTTCGACGACCTTGCCGTCCTTGACCCGCATCACGCTGCAATACCGCGGCTCCTGTCGGCGTCCAGTGGGTTCGAAGGTGCCGAGCGACGATTGCAGCGGCCCGGTATGGGTCCCGCGGTTGACGAATTCCACCACGGCCCGGTCGCCGTCGACGATCACGTTCGTCACCTTGACCTCTCCGTCCGGGAAGGCCTTGCGCCAGCGTTCATAGTCCATCCGGTAGCCATCGGGTCCAATCTGGCGTTCGCTGCGCGCCACATCCTCGAACTGGCAATCCTCGGCGATCACGGCGACGCTGCGTTCCGGATCGCGCAGGTCCCAGGATTCATGGAACTGGCGAACGATCTCTTCGGTCTTGCGCATGACGGGCCCTCCACTTTGTTATCCTGAGCGTGGGGTCCCGACACCTGGCCGTCAACAGACATCCGCCAGCCTCATGTCCGGCCGTTCTCCAGCCAGCGCAGGATCTCGCCCCGGCTGCCGTCCAGGTCGGGTGCCGGGCGGCGCGTGGTCGGGTCGGTCATGTCGGACAGCTTGATCGGGTTGCCCGCTGCCTTGAAGGCCGCGCGCCCGTTCTTGTCCAGCACGTCCACCACCATGTTGCGCGCCAGGATCTGCGGATCCTTCAGCGCCTCGGCAACGGTCTGGATCGGCCCGGTGGGCACGCCTGCCGCGCTCAGTTTCGCGATCCAGTGCGCGCGGGTGTGTTCCAGCGTCACCGCCTCGATCAGGCGTTTCAGCAGCCGCGCGTTGTCGCAGCGCGCGGCATTGCTGGCAAAGCGCGCATCGTCCGAGATCGGCAGGTCCAGCGTGATGCAGAGCTTTTCGAACAGCTTGTCGTTGCCGGCCGCGATCACGAACAGCCCGTCGGAGGCGTGGAAGGTCTCGAACGGGGTGATCGAAGGATGGCGCGCGCCGCTGGGCCCGGGCGGCTTGCCGGTGACGGTGGTGATCGCCACCGCGTGTTCCAGGATCGCCAATTGGCTGTCCAGCATGGACACGTCCACCTTGCGCCCCTTGGCGCCGCGCTCGCGGTCGACCAGCGCGGCAAGGATGCCCTGCGCCAGGAACATGCCCGCCACGATGTCGCCGATGCTGGCGCCCACCCGCACCGGGTCGCGGCCCTTTTCGCCGGTGATCGACATGACCCCGCCGCGCGCCTGCACGACCATGTCATAGGCGGGTTTCCTGGCATCCGGACCCGTATGGCCGAATCCCGACACTGAACCATAGATCAGCTTGGGAAAGGCCGCGTGCAGGTCGTCCCAGCCATAGCCAAGCTTGTCCATCACGCCGGGGCGGAAGTTCTCGACGATCACGTCGACACGCGTCAGCAGCGCCTCGAAGGTCTTGCAGTCCTCTTCCTTCTTCAGGTCCAGCGCGATCGAGGCCTTGCCGTGGTTCAGCGCTGCGAAATAGGCCGATTTGCCGTCCTTGAAGGGCGGAAAGGCGCGGGTGTCGTCGCCGCTGCCGGGCTTTTCCACCTTGATGACGCGGGCGCCGAGATCCAGCAGCGTCATGGTGCAGAAAGGACCCGCCAGGACGTGGGTCAGGTCAAGGATGATGTATCCGGCCAGGGGCTGGGTCATGGGTGCGATTCCGCTGTTTTTCTGCTCGAAGACAACAGGACCGTGTCCGGCGCGTGACGTCCAGTGCCGCAGTGCGGAATAGGCGGCTTGCTGCCGCGACGGCAGGCGCTCAGCCTGTCTTTCGGGCGTGAAAGATGAATCCCAGCAGGTTCAGCAGAACCTGCGCGGCCAGGATCGACGTGGAGCCGGTGGGGTCATAGTCGGGCGCCACCTCGACCAGGTCGATGCCCACAACCTCATGCGCGCGCACGGTGTGCTGCAACAGTTCCAGCACGTCGTAATACAGGAAGCCGCCGTGGCTGGGCGTGCCGGTTCCCGGCGCGATGGACGGGCAGAAGGCGTCGATGTCGATGGTGATGTAGACCGGCACGCCCGCCGGGATGCGCGCCGCCGTCGCCTCGGGCCCCAGCTTGCGCATCTGGCGCACCGACAGGATGTCGGATCCGCGCGCGCGAGCATCCTCATAGCCCTCTCGGGCGGTGGACGACACGTTGCGGATGCCCACCTGCGTCAACCCGCTGACCCAGGGCTTTTCCGAGGCGCGGCGCATCGGGTTGCCATGACCGCGCGTCACGCCGTGGCGCTCGTCCACGAAATCCAGGTGCGCATCGATCTGCAGGATGTGGAAGGGCGCGTGGCCCTCGTAGGCCTCGATGCAGGGGATGTTGACGGAATGATCGCCGCCGATGGTGACGGGCAGGGCGCCCGCCTTCAGCGCGGCTTCGACGCCCGCGCGGATGTTGGCATGGCTTTTCAGCGTATCGGTGTGGACGATGTCGGCATCGCCCATGTCGACGATCCGCACGCCGTCGAGGTAGACCGCGTCGTCCTCGTGGTCATAGGCCCCGGCATGGCCGAAGCTGAAGAGTGTCGAGGCCTCGCGCACGCCGCGCGGGCCAAAGCGCGCGCCGGCCCGCCATTGCGTTCCGGCGTCGAAGGGCGCGCCCAGCACCGCCACGTCGGCGTCGATTGCGTCCCAGTCGGCGACATGGGGTGCCTTGGCAAAGGTGCAGATGCCCGTGAAAGGCAGGTTCAGGCGGCCGGTCTGGTATCCGTGGGTCATGGGGCGTCTCCTTGCGTGAGGCCAGACTATCGGGCCTTGCGCGGGCAACAAGGGGCGTCGGAACTATTCGTTGCGCTGCCGTCGGAAAAGGCGTCTGGTAAGAGCGGCGGCACCGGCGCGGCCTGTACCGTTCCCGGCGTCGGGCTCTTGCGATCCCGTGACCCACCGGAGGTGATCCATGCTGCGCCATATCGTTCTCGTGACCTTCAAGCCGACCGCCTGCGCCGAGGCGCGAGAGGCGTGGCGCGAGGCCGTCACCGGCCTCTGCGAGACCAGCCCCGAGGTCCTGTCCCATACCCTGGGCATGAACGTCGGCAGCGGGCCGAACCATCACGACGCGGCACTGGTGGCGGATTTCGCCGACATTGCCAGCTTTCGCCGATATGTCGACGGGGACATGCACCGCGCCTATGTCGCGGATCACGCGCGCCACGTGGTCGACAGGATCGCCGCGATCCAGCACGAGCACTGAGGCACGGCGCGCCCTTTCCTTTTCCCTTCCCCCATGCAATAGGGACGCGCCAACCGAACCTTCCCAAGGAGTGCCCCCATGGAGATTCGCGAGGCCCTGACCTTCGATGACGTCCTTCTGGTTCCGGGCGCATCGAGCGTGCTTCCCTCCACCGCCGACACCCGCACCCGCGTGACGCGCTCCATCGCGCTGAACATCCCGCTGCTGTCCTCCGCAATGGACACGGTGACCGAGTCGCGCATGGCCATCACCATGGCGCAGGCCGGCGGCATCGGGGTGATCCACAAGAACCTGTCGATCGACGAGCAGGCCCGCCAGGTCCGCCGGGTCAAGCGGTTCGAATCGGGCATCGTGTACAACCCCGTCACGCTCCGCCCCGACCAGACCCTGGCCGATGCCAAGGCATTGACGGAACGCTACGGCTTTACCGGATTTCCGGTGGTGGACGACCAGCACCGCGTTGTCGGCATCGTGACCAACCGCGACATGCGTTTCGCCGAGCGCGACGACACGCCGGTGCACGCGATGATGACCCACGCCAACCTCGCCATCCTGCAGGAGCCGGCTGACCGGGGCGAGGCCATCGGCCTGATGAAGCAGCGTCGCATCGAGAAGCTGCTGGTGACCGACAAGGGGGGCAAGCTGACCGGCCTTCTGACGCTGAAGGACACGCAGCAGGCGGTGGTGCATCCCTCGGCCTGCAAGGACGACCTGGGCCGCCTGCGGGTGGCTGCGGCGACCGGTGTGGGCGACTCGGGGTTCGAGCGCTCCGAGGCGCTGATCGAGGCGCAGGTGGATATCGTCGTGATCGACACCGCGCATGGCCACAGCTCTGGCGTTATCGAGGCCGTCCGGCGGGTCAAGCGCCTGTCGAACGGCGTGCAGGTGATCGCGGGCAACGTGGCGACGGCCGAGGCCACGCGCGCGCTGATCGACGCGGGCGCCGATGCGGTCAAGGTAGGGATCGGGCCGGGCAGCATCTGCACCACGCGGATGGTGGCGGGCGTCGGCGTGCCGCAACTGACCGCGATCATGGATTGCGCGCAGGCGGCGGGCGACGTGCCGGTGATCGCCGATGGCGGCATCAAGTTCTCGGGTGACTTCGCCAAGGCCATCGCGGCGGGGGCCTCCTGCGCGATGGTGGGCAGCATGATCGCCGGAACCGACGAGTCCCCCGGCGAGGTGATCCTCTACCAGGGCCGCAGCTTCAAGGCGTATCGTGGGATGGGCAGTCTTGGCGCCATGGCGCGCGGGTCAGCCGACCGCTATTTCCAGAAGGACGCGGCCAGCGACAAGCTGGTGCCCGAGGGGATCGAGGGGCAGGTGCCCTACAAGGGGCCGGCCGGCACGGTGATCCACCAACTGGTGGGCGGCCTGCGCGCCGCCATGGGCTATACCGGTAACGCCACGGTCGAAGAGATGCGGCGCAACTGCCATTTCGTGAAGATCACCGGCGCGGGGCTCAAGGAAAGCCACGTGCACGACGTGCAGATCACCCGCGAGTCGCCGAACTACCGGATCGGCTGACAGGTCTCTGGCCGCGGCCGGGTCCAGGCGATCCGGCCGTGCGGTTCCGCTCGCCGCTTCAGGGAAAACTCAGCGTGCAGCGCAGGCCGGCTGGCAGGGACAGGTCGGCATTCTCGATCTCCATCCGCAGGCCGAATGTCGCCGTCGCGGCGTCGAACACCCGGTCGATCACGCGGATCGTGGCGGTGCGTGGCGTATCCAGCGGCGCCTCGGGTGTCACCAGGACCTGCTGGCCCAGTTGCACATGGGGGAAATAGGCGATCGGGGCAAAAGCCTCGACCCGCAGGATGTCGATGCGCGCGATGGTGGCGATATGCGCCTGTCCGTCGCGGTATTCGCCGGGATTGAGCAGGCGTTCAGTGACGACGCCCGCGACCGGCGACACAAGCTGTTTTTGCCGCAACAGTTCCTCTGCCTGGGTCAGCTCCAGCCCGGCCAGCACATGCGCGACCCGGGCCTCCGCCAGTTCCTGCCGCGCGACCTCGGCTTCCAGCGCGGCCTCGCGCGCGGTGGTGTCGGAAACCGCGTTCCGCTTGGCCAGCGTCTCTGTGCGGTCCGCCTGTTCCGTCAGGAAGGCGATCCGCGCCTCGAGCCCGAGAATCCCGGACTGGTCCTGCGCGCGTGTCGCGGCAAGATCGCGCTGGATTTCCTCCACCCGGCTGTCGAGTCGCGCAATGGGGTCGCCCGCGGCCACCACGTCGCCGCGATCCACCGCGACATCCGACACGATTCCGGCAACGGGTGTCGACAGGCGGACGACCTCGCGCGGTTCGATCAGGCAGGACACCGGCGCCAGTGATTCTGCCGCTGCCGAACCTGCCAAGAGCCAAGCGGCGGCAATCGACAGTTGTGCGATTCTCCGGGATTTATCGCCTAAGGAGCGCAAGAGCATGTCAGCCCCTCGAATGATCAAAATTGCGTTGATTTTGCGTGATCATGGTGTGTTAGGATACGAGGGTACGCAAGATTTTTTGAGCTATTCCGCCCCGTTTTGAGATGCGTCTCGTTTTTTTCGGGAAGCCGCTATGAAGGTTCTGGGTTTATCCAAGTGGTCTGGCCGAGTTCTGGAGAGGGACGATCGGGCGGTAACGGGACATGGCCTGCGCGTCCCTGGACATCGCAGGGACAACGTCCCGGACGCTGCGCTTCGGGCCCGGATCGGCGCCCTGAAAGGCGGGACCGCCCTGGCCCGCGGACTGCATGCCGAAACGTTCGAACCAAGGCTGCTGCTGTCGGCCGACCTCATCCCGGTTGCGGGCAGCATCGAGGTTCCCGGCGAGACCGATTTCTACACGTTCGAGCTGGCCGAGGAACGCACGATCCTGTTCGATGCGCTGACGCCGGATTCGCGGTTCACCTGGTCGCTGGAGGGCGCCGGGGGGCAATTGATCGCCCCGACCGCGTTCAGCAGTTCCGACGCCGCGCAGGGTGGCGAGTTGATCGCGCTGGAGGCGGGGACATACCGCATGGCGATCGACGCCGATGGTGATGTCACCGGCGAATATCAGTTCCGCCTGATCAACATCGCCAATGCCGACGTGATCGCGACCGGCGACGCTGTGTCGGGCGTGCTGGAAAGCTCTGGCCGCGAAAGCGACCTGTTCCAGTTCGAGGCGGTCGAGGGGCAGGAACTGTTCCTGGACGCCACCTCGGCGTCCGGTGGCACTGCCTACTGGCAGCTTGTCGGGCCGGACGGATCCACGATCTTCGGACCGACCAATTTCAACCCGTCGAGCGATCCGGCCCGCTTCGTGGTGCCGCAGAACGGCACCTATACGCTGTTGCTGGAGGGGTATCTCTACAACAGCTCGGACTATTCCTATGCCTTCACGGTGAACCAGGTCAGCGACCAGACCCGCGCGATCGCGCTGGACAGCGTGATCGAGGGCCGCATCGACGCGCCGGCGCAGCGCCACAACCTGACCTTCTCGCTGACCGAGGCGACGACGGTCTGGATGGACACGCTGACCGCGTCGCCGTTGAACTTTCGCCTGGAAGGGCCGCGTGGCATCGAGATCGCCACGGACCAGCTGCGCTATTCGGACTGGGCCTATGGCGAGCCGGTGCGCCTGATCGCGGGTGATTACACGCTGATCGTCGAGGGGATTTCAGGCGGCGTGGGCTCCTATGCGCTGCAACTGCTGACGCGCGCCTCGTCCGTGCAACTGGAGCGCGGCGCACAGGTCAACGAGATGTTGGATGACCAGGGCGCCTTTGCCGCGGGATACCGCGTGCCGTCGGGCGCCGGCCTGTCGCCGGATGCGGGCCTCGCGCAGCTCTTTAACGGATCGTCGCCCAAGATCGTCGTCGCCGACGCGGCCGGGCTGAAACCGGAGAGCCTGACCTTCGAGGCCTGGATCCGGTCGGACAATCCCAACGCCTTCGAGGTTCTGGCCGCCA
This sequence comes from Thetidibacter halocola, assembly GCF_018224955.1. Classification (GTDB taxonomy): domain Bacteria; phylum Pseudomonadota; class Alphaproteobacteria; order Rhodobacterales; family Rhodobacteraceae; genus Thetidibacter; species Thetidibacter halocola. Next base: position 205,004 of record NZ_JAGTUU010000001.1, on the reverse strand, counting down.
AGAGCCAGGACGGGCAGTTCAGCGGCGGCTACGGCCTCTATGCTTCGTCGGGGCGGGTCTATTTCGCCGTCAACGAATGGTTTTCTGATGCGCACCGGGTGTCCGCCGCGCTGACGGCCGGGACGTGGACGCATGTTGCCGCGACCTATGACGGCGCGGCGTTGCGCCTGTTCGTCAATGGAGCGCTGGCCGAGGAACGGGCCCTTTCCACGCCGATCGCCCATGCCGATACGGCGCTGCATGTCGGGCAATTCTCCAACGGAAGCTACATCTTCAACGGCCAGATGGACGAGTTGCGCCTCTGGAGCCGCGCGCTGAACGCCGCCGAGATCGCCGCCGGTGTCGACCGTTTGCAAGCCGGTGCGGCAAGCGGGCTGGAACTGGCCTTCGGCTTTGACGCCACCGACACGCGGGCGGTGCCCGACATCTCGGGTAATGGGCGCAACGGGACGATGACCCTCGGCCCGGGCACGGAAACCCGGCTTTATCGGTTCGACGGCGCCGCCGGCGAGCGGCTGGTGTTCGGCCTGTCGCAGAACGCCAACGCCCAGATCCGGATCCTGTCGCCGACCGGGCAGACGATCCATGGGCCGTCTTATCCAAACGTGATCGACCCCTTCGTGCTGCCCGAGACCGGCGAATACATGGTCTCGGTCGAAGGCTATCCGTTCGAGTCCCGCGCCGTCGCCTACAGCCTGCTGCTGGTGCCGGAGGTCCGCCAGACCCTGAGCCTGTCGGTCGGCTCGCGGGTGGACGGAACGCTGAGCGCCGCGGGCGAGGCCGACGCCTATGCCTTCACGCTAGGCGGGCCGACGCAGCTGTTCATGGATACGCTCAGTTCCAACCGCTCCGACATCACCTGGACGCTGGTCGGCCCGCGCGGGGTCGAGGTGTCGTCGCGGCGCTTCGACCAGACCGACAGCTACGGCAACTACGCCAACACCGCGCTGACACTGCCGGCCGGCGACTATACCCTGATCGTCGACGGGGTCGGGGTTGCGGCCGGCGACTATGCGTTCCGCCTGTTCTCGCCTGCGGATGCCACGCTGATCGACTATGACACCGCCGCGCCGGTGACGCTGAATCCGCTGTCGGCAACGGCGGCCTACCGATTTGTCGCCGAGGGCGGCGACGTCATCTCGATCGAAGGGTTCGGCGTGGGCGCCTATGGCCGGCTGATCGACCCGTTCGGGCGCCAGATCATCGCGCCCAACCAGTTCTTCAGCGGCATCAGCACCACGCTACAGGCAAGCGGCACCTATCTGCTGCTGGTCGAAGGCTATCCGCAGGCCGCCACCGGCAGCGCCACTGGCAGCGTCACCGTCAGGCTCGACGACCAGGTGCCGCTGGCCAGCCTGACGGGAACGGCGATCACGCTGGGGCCTACCGTCGGCGGCAGCATCGGCACCGCGGGCGAGACCGAGGATTACGTCTTTACCCTGACGGACACCAGGCGGATCTATTTCGACGCGCTCGAGACGCAGGAGCAGAACACCTACTGGACGCTGGTCGGCCCGCACGGGCAAGAGGTGGTCAACCGCAACTTCTATTCCTCGGATTCCTACGAACTCAACACCAACGCGGCCCTGACGCTGACCGCCGGCACCTACCGCCTGCGCATCTCGAAGGATGCCAGCGTGACCGGTGCGTTCAGTTTCCGGGTCCTGGACCTGTCGCAGGGCGAGGCGCTGACCCTCGGCGTCGAGGAAACCGGCACGCTGGATCCGCGCCGGGCCAGCGCGGTCTACAGCTTTGCCGCCGAGGCGGGCGACCGGCTGGTGCTGGACCGGGCAAGCTGGTCCAACCTGTCCTACGGCCTGTCGGTCCGCTTCATCGATCCGTTCGGGCGCGAGTCGCGGCGGCACGTCAACCTGACCGATTCCGGCGTGATCGACATCCCCGTGGCCGGCACCTGGACGATGATCGTCGAAGGCCGGATCTACGACAGTGCCTCGGCGACCTCGTCCTATGCGTTCACGCTGACCGAGGTGGCGGACACGACCGCAGACATCGCCGTCGGCGACACGGTGACGGGCACCATCGGCACAGCCTACGGTCGGGACCGCTATCGCTTTTCGCTGGCCGAAGAGACCGACCTGGTCTGGGATTCGCTGGCCTATGGCAATGACGCCTATGTTGCGCTGACCCGGAACGGCCTGCTGCTGCGCGATTTCCGGGTGCAGACCTCGGACAGTGCCGAGACCTCGACCCCGCCGTTCCAGCGCCTGCCTGCTGGCGATTACGAACTGGTGGTGCGGGGCAACGGGAATACGGTGCCGTCCTATTCCTTCATGCTGTCCGATCTGGATGCGCTGGCGCAGGCGCTGGACCTCGACACGGCGGTGACCGGGCGGCTCGACCCGTCGCGGGGCACCCATGCCTACCGGTTCACCGGCGCGGCGGGCACCAGCGTGTCCTTCACCGCTGTGACCAACACGGGCGGCAGCTACAACGCCTATGTCCGGATCCTGGACCAGCATGGCACCCAGATCATGGCGCCGCGCTATCTCCAGGCGTCGGAGCCGGTGCAACTGCCGCGCGACGGCGATTACATCCTTCTGGTCGAGGGCCGGATCTACGAGGGAACCGACCGGGTCATCGACTACGGGTTCACCCTAGAGACTCCGCAGGATCCGGCGGTGCGCGCCATTGCGGTGGGTGATCGGGTCAGCGGAGCGGTGCTGCGCGCGGGCCAGGTGCACCGGATGACCATGACCGTCGCGGCAGATGCGCGGCTGTTCCTCGACAGTTTCACCAGCGACCCGAACCTGCGGATCCGCATCCAGGGGCCGGGCGGCGTGGACCGCACCTACAATTTCCGTGATGCCGACAGCGCCGATTTCAACGCCAATTCCGTCTTCGCGGCGCGCGCCGGCACCTACACAGTGACCGTCTACGGCGTGAACGGTGCGCAAGGCCCTTATGCCTTCGCGCTGCGCGACAGCGCGGATTCGACGGCGATCACACTGGGCCAGGCCATCGCAGGGACGCTCGATCCGGCTCGGGAAACCGATGTTTACCGCTTCGACGCCAGCGTCGGCGACAGTTTCCTGATGGATGTGCTGCGCGAGGACGGCGATTCCACAGGGGTCTACTGGCGCCTTATCGACCCGTCCGGCGCGCAGGAGATAGGCCCGACCCGCCTGTCGGACGGCGACCTGCGGACCCTGCGGCGCACGGGCACCTACACGCTGCTGGTCGAGGGCCGCACACGCGAGGCCGAGGCCGGCGTCATCACCTACGGTTTCACCCTGCAACCGGCCATCGTGAACAGCGTTGCGACGGATCTTGCGACCGGCAGCCTCGGGTCGGGGCTGGTGGCGGCGATCGGGCCCGAAGACGGGCCTGCGCAGGGCTTCACCGGTTACGAATATCTCGAACTGGCGCAGCCCGAGACGGCGATCACCGGTGATGTCAGCTTTGACCTCTGGTTCAAGGCAGATCAGCCGCAGGCGACCTGGCAGCCGCTTGTCTACAAGGCGGCGGGCAGCGTCGCGACGCGGCAATATACGCTGTGGCTGAACTCTTCCGGCTACCTGCACCTGACCAGCGCCGACAGCTCGGGGCAGATCTCGATCAACTCGCCCTCGGGCTCGATCACCTGGGATGAGTGGACCCATGTGACAGGCGTGATCGACCGCACCGGCCAGGAACTGCGGCTCTACCTGAACGGCGCGCTGGTCCAGACCGGGGCGCTTCGCGATGCGCCCAGCGTGACCATCGACAGCCCGCTGTTGCTTGGCCGCTCGCTGGAGGACACCATCGGGTTCGAGGGCGCGATGGCCGGGTTCCGCCTGTTCGGCGCCGCCCTGGACGAGGCGGACGCCGCCGCGTTGCACAGCGACGGCAGCCTTGTGCCGGTGCCCGTCATTGACCTTGCCATGACCGACGCGGCCGGATCGGCGGCGCTGGCCGGGTCGAACGGCCGTGACGCCGTAGTGCGCGATTTCTCGGGCGCACTCGGCGGCGTCTTCAAGGGACGGATCGAGAAGGCGGGCGAGGTCGACGTCTACAGCTTCACGCTGGATGCGCCGACCTGGCTCTACTGGGACACGCTGTCGAACCGGTCCGACATAAGGGCGCGGCTGACCGGGCCGGACGGCATCCGGATCGACCGGGCGCTGACCGACACGGGCGATACCGGCAACGGGACCAGCCCGCTTTTCCTGGCGCCCGCCGGGGAGTATACCCTGTCGCTGGACGGCAACGGCGCGGTGCAGGCGGCCTATGGTTTGCGCCTGATGACGCTCGACACGGTCGAGGCGCTGGCCCTGGGCGATGTCGTCGACGGCAGTCTCGACATGCGCCGGTCGGCGCGGGCCTTTACCTTCGACGTGGCCGCCGGCGACCGCATTTACATCGACGTCGAGTCGCTGGGCGTGTCGAGCAGTTCGGCGCAGTGGCGACTGTTCGATCCTTTCGGACAGCAGATCCTGATCGCCAATGCCGGCGATGTGGACGCGTTCGAACTGGGTGTCGCCGGATCCTACACGCTGGTACTCGAAAGCGACCGGCAACAGACCCCGATGGCCACGGTTCCCTACCGCTTCGGCGTCTACAAGGTGAATACCGATCCCATCGCAATCACCCTTGGCGGGCAGAACCCTGCCGCCGGGCCGCTGACGACCGAGGGCGGCATTGCGGGACAGGGGGTGGTCCTGCGCGGCGCGGAATGGCTCGTTGCGCAGGATGCCGCCCTGAACCGGACCGGCAGCATCACCGTCGAGGCCTGGGTGCGCATAGACCGCTTCGGCGATACCTGGATGCCGCTCCTGTCCAAGAGCAACCCCGACGGTGGCAAGGCCGACCACGACATCTGGATCAACGGCAACGGGTCGATCTATGCCTCGGCGGTGCGGTTCGACGGCGGGGTCGACTCGATCCAGACGGCGGCGGGCGCGCTGGTGGCGGGCGAATGGGCGCATCTGGCGGTCGTCCATGACCGCGGCGCCGGGCAGCAGCGCATCTACGTGAACGGCACCCTGTTGCGCGAAGAAAGCATGGGCACGCAGGTCGGCCGCGACCTGGGCGGGGCGCTGCTGATCGGGCAGGGCAGCGAGAACTCCAGCAATTACGGAGGGTTCGAAGGCGCGATAGACGACCTTCGGCTCTGGTCCGTGGCGCGCAGCGGCGCCGAGATCGCCGACGGGCACCTGTCGGCGCTTGCCGGCACCGAGGATGGCCTGGCGTTCTACCTGCCGCTGGACGCCTTTGCCGCCGATGGCACGACCGGCGATGCCGGGCCCGCCGGTCTGGCCGCGCAGCATGTGGACGGCACCGGGACGGGCGGCATCAGCGGCACGATCGGCGGCGTCGGACAGGAAGTCATCTATACGTTCACGCTGGACAGCGCGAAAAAGCTCTACCTCGACAGCCTGACAGAGCGCAGCGACATCCGGCTGCTGCTGCGCGGCCCCGCGGGCACCGTGCTGGACCGCCATTTCGCCCAGGTCGATTCCGAGGGCATGCCCAACCCGGTGCTGGACTTTCCCTCTGGCGATTACGAGCTGCTGGTGCAGGGCGCGGGTGATGCGCGCGGCAATTACAACTTCCGGCTGTTCGACCTGGCCGAGGCTGCGCCCCTGACGCTGGGAACGCGGGTCGACGGGCAGTTGCTGCCCTCGCTGCGGACCGCGGCCTACAGGTTCGACGGCGCCGCGGGGCAATCGCTCTATCTCGACGCGCTGGCAACCGATGGAGGCATGCGCTGGCGGCTGATCGACCCGCTGGGCCGCGTCACGCTGGGTTCGACCAGCCCGGCGGACCGGGGCGACGTGACCTTGCCGATCGACGGCACCTACACCTTCCTGGTCGAGGGGCTGTATTACTGGGGCGGGGACTCGCGTTATGCCTTCACGATCCATGACCAGACGCCACCCGCGCCGCAGGCGCTGACTCCCGGGGCGCGCACCACGGTCGATATCGAAACGCCCGGCCAGCGCCGGAGCTTCGCGTTCACGCTGAGCGACCCGGCGCGCCTGCTGATGGACGTGTTCGACAACCGGTCCGACCTGCGCTGGTCGCTGACCGGCGCCTCGGGCACCATCGTGGACGAGCGGCGGTTCGACCAGACCGATGCGCGCCAGTTCTCTGGCAACCCTCTGATCGACCTCGGCGCGGGCGACTACACCCTGACCGTCTGGGCGACCGGCGATTTCACCGGCGCGGTTGATTTCCGCCTGTTCGACGCCGACGCGGCGGCGACCGAAATCGTCTTCAACGACGAGCAGATCGGCAATCTGCCCGCAACCGGCCTGGGAACGGCGGTGTTCCGGCTGAACGGCGAGCGGCACCGCGCCTTCGACATGGACATGATCCAGCGGCCCGGCGGAAACACCGCCTGGCGGCTGATCGGGCCTTCGGGCGCCCAGGTGATCGGGGTGCGGAGCCTGAATGACGAGGGCGGGTTCGTGCTGCCGGAAACCGGCGATTACCTGCTGCTGCTGGAAGGCAGCGTGGCGGATGCCGCCAATTCCAATCAGTACCGGTTCAACCTCGTCTCGCCGAACCCGATCGATGCCAGCGGTGCGACGACAGAGGCCTTCGGGACCGGGCCGCACATTCCGCATGTGCTGGTCAACCATGCCGGCAACGCGGCGGCCGAGGAACCGGTCGGCGCCGGTGACAGCCGCTTGCGCCTGCTTGATCCTCTGTCGGCGGGAATGCGCAACACCATAGCCTTCGGCGCGACCGCCGCGGGCCGCTACGAGACCTTGCAGGCCGGGTTCGACTTTGACCTGACGGCGCCCGGGGTGGGCGCTCCGGGGAACGGGTTCGCGCTGCTGCTGGTGCCGACGGCGGTCTATGGGCGCTGGGGCGCGGTGCCCTCCTTCGGGCTCGAGCCGAATGTCCCGGACGTGCTGGCGGCCAGCATCGACCTGGTCCAGACCTCGGGCGACGGAGCGGTGCCGCACCTGTCGCTGCATTTCGGCTCGGAACTGGTCGAGGTGCCTCTGGGCGATCTCGGGCTTGACGCGGTCGGCGCCGGCCGGATCGCGCTGTCTGCCCAGCGGGTCGACGGTGGCGCGATGGTGACGGTGACCATCGACATGGGCGCGGGCCCCGTGACGGTGGTCGATGGCCGTTTCATCGGCGGGCTCGAACTCGCCGACCGGCGGCTGGTGATCCATGCCGAGAACGGATCGGCGAACACGATGGGGCTGGCGATCGACGACGTCTCCATCGCCACGACCGCGGCGGGCAGCGCGAAATCCGCGGCGCCGGGCGACGTTCTGACCGGCGACCTGACTCAGCCGGGCGCGGTGGATCGCTGGCAGATCGTGCTCACCGAAGCGGCGCGGGTGACGTTCGATTCACTGACCAACAACAGCTCCCTGCGCTGGAGCCTGAGCGGCCCGGTCGGAATCGGGGCGACCAGCTTTACCTCGACCGACGGATTTTTCGTCGGGGGCACCCCGTTCCGGGACCTGCCCGCCGGCACCTACGAGGTCGCGGTCTATTTCGCCAACACCTCGACGGGCAGCTACCAGCTTGCGCTGCGCGACGTCGCGGACGCGACCACGCTGGACCTGGGTGTCGAGACGGTCGTGACTCTGGACCCGGCCAACCGCCAGCAGGTCTTGGCGTTCGACTGGCCGGGTGGCGATACTCCGGTCTACATCGCCACGGCGCGGACGGGCGGCGCGACCAGCTATTACCGGCTGATCGGGCCGGATGGCACGGTCTATTTCCAGCAGAGGAACGACGGCACCCACAGCAGCCTCGACCGGCTGGGGCAGGCGGGGACCTATTACCTGGTCTATGACGGCCAGGTCGAACAGACGGCCCCCACGACAGTGGCTGTCACGGTCTACCGGCCGTCGCTGACCGAGACGGCGCTGGACCTCGACACAATCGTGACCGGCAGCCTCGCGGGGATCGGGGATCGCGTCGCGCATACCTTTACCGTGACCGAGACGCGGCAGGTCGTGATCGACACGCTGACCGACCGCGACGACCTGTTCCTGGCGCTCGAAGGGCAGGGCGGCACGCTGTATTCCGACCGGATCCGGCGGGTGGATTCCAACTGGCGCGGCGATGCGGCGGTGCTGACGCTGGCGCCCGGCCGCTATCGCATGGTGATCTCGGGCAGCGGCGCGGCGACGGGCGGCTACAGCTTTGCCCTGCGCGACCTGGCCTCGGCCGAGGCGCTGCCGCTGTCGACACGGGTCGACTACACCTTCGATCCCGGCCCGGCGCAGAAGATCTACCGTTTCGACGGACAGGCGGGCGATCAATTCTATCTCGATTTCCTCGAAGGGGCGCCGAACGGGTACTGGAAGGTGGTCAACCAATACGGTCAGCGGACCGGCGACCACACCTATATCCGCACCGACATGCCCGGCCTGACCCTGACCGCGTCGGGCCCGCATTACGTGATCCTCGATCCCTATGCCTACGAGTCCGGCACACCGTCGACGGCCTTCCGCCTGGTGCCGCTGACCGGCGCCCAGGTGGCGACGGCGCTGGACGAGACGGTGGAAGGCACGGTCGCGCTGCCCGGTCAGCAGGTCAACCACACCTTCACGCTGGCGGCGGACACGACGCTGTTCGTCGACGTGCTGGCCCCGGCCGACGGCAACTGGCGCTGGACGCTGACCGGCCCGCGCGGTCAGGTCTCCAGCCGGGCCTTCACCCAGTCCGACAGCCGCGACACGGGCACGCCGCCGCTGTTCGACCTGGTGGCGGGCGACTACGTGCTGACCATCGCGCCGCAGAACGGGGTGACGGGGGACTATTCCTTTGCCCTGCTCGACGCCGGCAAGGCCAAGGCGCTGACCCTTGGCACAACCGAATCCGACCAGTTGGCGCCGGGATCGGAAACCAAGCTTTACAGCTTTGATGCCGTTGCCGGGGACCGATATTTCTTCAACCTCGTCACCGGGGATTCCCGCACGCAATGGCGGCTGATCGACCCGTACGGGCGCGAGGTCTTCGACACCTCGGCCCAGGATATCGACACGATCGAACTGCTGGACACCGGGACCTACCTGCTTCTGGTCGAGGGACGGATCTACGATCCGGGCACGCGCGACTTTGTCTTCAACGTCTTTGCCAACCCGATCACCGCGCCGGTCAAGCTGACGCTGGAGGACGTGCCCGCGCCCGACTTCGTGATCGACAGCTTCACGCTGGACACCGCTGAGGATATCGAGTCCGGCGGGTTGGTGCCCCTCACATGGACGGTGCGAAACGCCGGCGACCTTGATTTCACCGGCGCGTTCAGCAACCGTGTCACGATCCGGCGCGCCGACACCAACGAGATCCTCGCCGACCTTGTCGTGCCGTTCGATGGAACCCTCGCGCAAGGCGGCAACGCGGTGCAGACGGCCAGCCTGCGGTTGCCGGTCGGCTCGCGTTCGGTCGGGGCGCTGACCGTCACCTTGCGGCTCGATGCCAACAACGAGGTCGACGAGCAGAACGATGCCGGCACGGCCGAGACCAACAACAGCGTCGTGCTGCCGGTCACGGCGGTGCTGGCCGCGCAACCCGACCTGGTGGTGCGCGACCTGGCCCCCGATCCCGCGGTCGGCTGGACGCCCGGCCAGACGGTCGCGGTCACCTGGACCGTCGCCAACGAGGGGCGCAAGCTGGCCGCGGCGCCCTGGACAGAGCGACTGGTCGTCACCAACCGCGCGACCGGACGGATCGTCTATGCCGAGGACATCCGCGAACGCGACGCGGGTCTCGCGGCGGACGGGACGCGCGACCGAAGGATCGAGTTCGGCTGGCCCGAAGGGATCGAGTCGACCGGCGAATACGATTTCGCCGTCACGGTGGATGCCCTCGGAGAGATCGCCGAGGCCAATATCGACGGCACCGGCGAAAGCAACAACGCCGCCACCCGCCGTATCGCATCGGCGCCCGACCTGGTGGTGAGCGATGTCGTCTTCGACGTGGCCGAGGCCACGGCGGGCGGCACCGTCACCGTGACCTGGACATTGCGCAACGAGGGCACCGCTGCGACCCCGGGCGACTGGACCGACTGGGTGCGCCTGGTCAACCAGACGCGGGGCACGGTGATCCACTCGGTCGCGGTAGCCGGGCCGGGCCAGCGCCTGGAGCCGGGACAGGAGGTCACGCGCAGCGTCACCTTCACGGTTCCCGACGGTCTCGCCGGGGTCGGAACCCTGCGCGCCGAGATCCGCGCCGACAGCGACACCAGCGGCCGGTCGGCCCTGAACGAGGCCCGCGACGGGGTCTCGGCCGAGAACAACAACTACGCGCAGGCGCTGGTCAGCAGCGTCGCGCGCCCCTATGCCGACCTGGTGACGACGATCACCAGCGTGCCGTCGGACGCGCGTGGCGGCGAGACCGGCACGGTGGGTTGGCGGGTCGAGAACCGCGGCGCGACCGGCACCGGCGCGGCGGCCTGGGTGGACCGGGTCTACCTGTCGCGCGACGGCGTTCTGGACGGGTCGGACACGCTGCTGGCCGAGGTGGCGCGCAGCGGCGCGCTGGGTGTCGGCGCCTTCTATGACGGTTTGGCCACGATCACGCTGCCTGCCGGCATCGAGGGCGACGTGCGGATCATCGTCGTCGCGGATGCGGCCCAGGCCGTGCTGGAGCCCGACACCCGCGGCTCGAACCAGACCAATGCGGCGCTGACGCTGTCCTCGCCCTTTGCCGACATGGCGGTGCAGGCGGTCACGGCGCCGTCGGGCTCTTTCACCGCGAACCAGCAGGTCGAGGTGCTGTGGCGCGTCGCCAACCTTGGCCCTGACCCGGTGAGCACTGCGGCGCGATGGATCGACCGGGTCTGGTTGTCGGCGGATGACGCGGTCGGCGCGGGAGACTACCTGCTGACCGAACTGCCCCGCTCCGGCCCGCTGGCGGTGGGCGCCAGCTACAGCCGGTCGGCCACGGTGACGCTGCCGCCGGGCTTTGTCGGCTCTTACCGGGTGATCGTCGAGACGAACGCCACGGGCGGCGTCTATGAGCGCGGCGCGGCGACCAACAACGCCCGCGCGGCCGCAGGCAGCCTGTCGATCGCGGCGGCGCCCTCGGCCGACCTCGTGGTGACGGATGTCGACGGCCCGGCCGCGCTGGTGCCCGGCGTGACCGAAACCGTCGCCTGGACCGTGCGCAACAGCGGCGAGGCCGTGGCGCGCGGGCCGTGGTCGGACGGGGTCTACATGGTGGGTCCGGGCCTGGGCGGCGGGCGCTTCCTTGGTGAGCTTGTCCGCACCTTCGATCTTGCTGTCGGGGCAGAGTATTCCGCCAGCCTTGCCGTGACCATTCCGACGGTGGGAGAAGGCGATTACCGGATCGAGGTGCGCAGCGACTTCCGCGCCCAGGTCTTCGAGGGCGGCCGCGACGGCAACAACAGCGGCGCGACCGGCGACCTGGGGCTGCTGCATCCAAACCTGACGGTCAGCGACCTTGCGCTTGACCGTGCAGCGCTGGTCTCGGGCGAGAGCCTGCGCGTGACGTGGGAAACGCTGAACGCGGGGCTGGGCGCCGCGACCGGCGACCGCACCGACCGGATCTGGCTGAGCCGCGACGGCGCGCTCGATCCGTCCGATATCCTGCTGGGCGAGACGGTGGTTGGCGACGGGCTGGCCGCAGGCGCCTCGGGCGTCGCCTTTGCCGACGTGACGATCCCGATCTCGGCCTCGGGGGCGTGGTTCATCCTGGTCGGAGTCGATGCCGGCCTGTCGGTGTCCGAACCCGGCGCCGAGGACGACAACCTGGGCTTCGCCGCACTGGACGTGACGCTGGCGCCCTATGCCGATCTCGAAGTGACCGAGGTCAGCGCCCCGAACCTGCTGGTCGACGACCCCGCGCGGCTGGACATCAGCTGGACGGTGGCGAACACGGGCACCGGGCGCGGCATCACCGAGACCTGGGTCGATCGCGTCTGGCTGGACCGCGATGGCATTCGCGGCAATGCCGACGACATCCAGCTGGCGGTCTTCACCCATGTCGACGGGTTGGACAAGGATGCCGAGTATACCCGCACCGAAAGCTTCCTGCTGCCGCCGGCGCTGACCGGGCGTTTCACGCTCTACGTCACCACGGATTCGGCGGGGGCGGTGTTCGAGAACGGTCAGGAGGCAGACAACACCCGCGCGCTTGCGGGCGTCTTCGACGTCTCGCCGATCCCCTATGCCGACCTGGTGGTGACGTCCGTCACCGCACCGGCCGAGGCTCAGTCTGGCGACGAGCTGGTGCTGCGCTGGACGGTGGCGAACGAGGGCATCGGCCTGACCCAGGTCAGCCGCTGGTTCGACGAGGTGTTCATCGCCGACAATGCCGCCGGCACCGGCCGCGTGCGGGTCGGCAGTTTCGACCACCTAGGATTCCTTGCGCCGGGGGGCAGCTATGACCGCGAGGCGACGGTGCGCCTGCCCGACGGCTGGGAAGGGCCGGCCTATTTCTTCGTGAAGGTGCCGGGCAGCGGCAACCACCGCTCCACCACGCCCTACGAGTTCGTCTTTACCGATGCGGGCAACGAGGGGGCTTCGGCCGAGACCAACGTCACCCTCTCGCCGCCGCCAAACCTGGTCGTGACCGCCGTCAGTGCGCCCGCCAGCGCCCCCGAGGGATCGTCCATCGACGTGACCTGGACCGTGTCAAACACCGGCACCGGCCCGGCCGAAGGCACCTGGACGGACCGCGTCTTTCTGCGCAAGGCGGGCGGCCTGACGCCCGATATCGCCATCGGCACCTTCAGCTATACCGGGCCGCTTCAGGCCGGGACCAGCTATACCCGCCGCGAACAGATCAAGCTGCCGGTCCAGACCAACGACCGCTACGACCTGATCGTGGTGACGGATTTCGGTAACGCCGTCTACGAGCACACGAAGGAGGGGGACAACGAATCCGGCGGCGCGCAGGAAATCACCGTCAGCCGCCTGCCGCGCCCCGACCTCCAGGTATCGGGGGTCGAGACCGGTGCGACCTATACCTCGGGCGCGACGGGCAGCCTGCGCTGGACCGTCATCAATCAGGGCCCCGTGGCGACCACGGTGCCGAACTGGACCGACACGGTCTACCTGTCGCTGGATGACAAGATCACCTCGGACGACATCGTGCTGGGCTCTTTCCAGAACGAATCCGCGCTTGGCACGGGGGAGGAATATCTCAGCCGCGAGGCCAGCTTCCGCATTCCCGAACGTTTCCGCGGCACCGCCTTCCTGCTGGTCAAGACCGACAGCGGCAACGCGGTCGAGGAATGGCCGAACGAGAACAACAACCTCTGGGTGCAGGAGATCGACATCACGCCGATCCCCTTCGCCGACCTCGTCGTGCATGACGTGGTGACACCCTCGCAGAGCTTCGAGGGGAACGAGGTCACGGTCACCTATTCGATCACCAACCGCGGTGCCGGGGCCAGCAACATCGGCAACTGGGCCGAGCAGATCTGGCTGACTACAGACAAGAACCGCCCGCATCCGGGGCAGGGTGACATCCTGCTGACCACGCTGCAATACAATGGCGGCGTCCTGGACGTGGGCGAGGGCTATGATCGCACGGTGACCGTCAAGCTGCCGGATGCGGTTGTGTCGGGCACCTACTACATCACGCCCTATGTCGATCCCTACGGCACGGTGCTCGAGGATGCGCTGGCGGTGAACGTCAACCCCGACGACCCGACCGAGCTGAATTCCAGCAACTGGAAGGCGGGTGGCGGCGACATCATCGGTGCCGGCCGGGCCTTGCAGATCATCGGCAACCCGCCCGACCTGACACGCCCCGACCTGGGCATCACCATCGATGCCGTGACCGCCGAGGCGGTCGCCGGAGTGGACGGACAGAACGAATTCGAGGTCCGCTATACCCTGACCAACAAGGGAGACAAGGACGCCGAGGGCTATTCCGTCGAACTGATCCTGAGTTCGACCCCGGGGTTGAACGTGCCGGGGCAGGAACGCTGGTTGATCGGCCGCTACAGTGGCGACAGCATCGCGGTCGGCGCCAGCCGCAGCTTTACCCAGGTGGTCAAGCTGGCTCCGGGGCTGGATGGGGCCTATCTGTCCGGGATCGTGACGGTCTTCCAGGACTCCGATAGCACCGACAACCTGGATACCGCCGAAACCCGTGTGCGCTCGCCCGAACCGAACCTGCGGGTCAAGCAGATCGTCCTGCCGCCCGAGGCGCGGTCCGGCGAGAAGGTCACGATCAGCTACACGGTCGAGAATGACAGCGACACGGCGATCTGGGCCGACACCGCTTGGTGGAAGGACGAAGTCTGGTTCAGCCGCGACCCCGAGTTCATCCGCGACCGCGCGGTGCAGCTGGGAACCCTGACCATCGCGAACGACGCGGGGCTGGATGCCGGCGCCGCCTATACACGGTCGTTCGAGGCCACTCTGCCGCCGGGCATCGACGGCGACTATTACATCTACGTGTTCACCAACACCAATGGCGGCCTGACCGAGGCACAGCGGACCTGGCCAGAGTTGAACGGCAACAACGCCGCCAACGCCGCATTCCATAACCGCTATGCCTTCGAGCATCCCGAGGGCACGATGCTTCGGGCGGACTTGCCGGTCATATACGACGAGCCCGACCTCCAGGTGACGGCGGTCACGGTGCCCGACGGGCTGCAAGCCGGGCAGACCGTCGACATCACCTTCGAGGTGACGAATGTGGGCACCCGCGCCACGCGCGAGGAAGTCTGGGTGGACCGGGTCTACCTGTCGCTCGACAGCTCGCTCGACGGTGGCGACTTCCTGCTGCGGCGAGAGGAGGGCGGGCGCGAGATCAAGGCCGAGCACGTGCGGCGGGGCGTGCTGGCGGCGGGCGAAAGCTATCTTGCGACCGTGCGGGTCACGCTGCCTTTTGAGGTCACAGGCGATTACCACATCCTCGCCGTGGCCGACAGCGACCTTGGCGACAGCTATTATTCGCGCAGCACGATCTCGCCGCGCCTAGCCGGTGTGGCGGGTGCCGCGGGCGGGGTGGTGCGGGAATTCCAGGGCGAGGGAAACAACACGACCTTCAAGAAGGTCACGGTCGATCCCTACAACGCCCCCGACCTGACCGTCTCGCGCATCGAGGTATCGGAACGCGCGACGCGCGGGCAGGCGTTCGACCTCAGCTATACCGTCACCAACCTTGGTGGTCCGATCCCGTTCCAGCAGGCCCGCTGGGACGACCTCGTGTATCTCAGCCGCGATCCGTTCCTCGACTTGACGGCCGACCGCTTCATTGGGTCGATCCAACGCACGGAATCGCTAGCGACGGGCGAAAGCTATGACGTCACGCGCAGCTTCACCGTGCCCACGGACCTGGCGACCGAGGCGTATTACGTCTTCGTCGTGACCGACCCACCCAAGGGCGGCGGGCGCGGCGCGATCTTCGAGGCGGACGACCGCAACAACGCGGCCTCGCCCGCGACGCCGATGATCGTCGAACTGCCGCCGCCGACCGATCTGGAGGTGACGTCGATCAGCCTGCCGGCCAATGCGCGGGCGGGCGAGCCGATCACCATCAGCTGGACGGTCACCAACCAGTCCGACGACGTGGTGGCCGAGGGCCGCTGGTCGGACAGCGTCTTCCTGTCCGATGACGGCATCTGGGATTTGCGCGACGTGCCGATCGGGCGGGTCTCGACGCAAGGCCCGCTGAATCCGGGTGAAAGCCGCACGTTGACGCTGGTCACCACGATGCCGGCCGCGACGCCGGGCGGGTATCGGGTGATCGTGCGCACCGACATCTTCAACCAGATCCACGAGGGCGTGCAGGAGGCCAACAACACCACCGCCTCGGCCGACGTGTTGCAGACCACCGTGGACGAGTTGCTGATCGGCACGCCCACAACCGTCACGCTGACGCCCAAGGGCGAAAAGCTTTGGCGGATCGAGGTGCCGCCGGACGAGACGATGCGCGTGACGGTCGTGTCCTCTGACCCTACGGCCTCGAACGAGATATTCCTGCGCCACGACGCGCTGCCGACGCCAAACGCCTTTGACGCGACCTATGAGGGCGCGCTGTCGTCCGACCTCGTGGCCTTCGTGCCGTCGACAGAGCCGGGAGTCTACTACGTCTCGCTGCGCAACTTCTCGGGCAAGCCCGAGGGCACCGACCTGACCGTTCTGGCCGAGCTTCTGCCGCTGGTCATCACCGACGTGCAGACGGATCGCGGCGGGTCGTCGAACTTCGTCACGACCAGGATCTCGGGTGCGCAGTTCTCGGACGCTGCCACGGTGAAACTGGTCCGCCCGGGCATCGCCGAATTCGCCCCGGTCGACTGGCGGGTGGTCGACAGCCGCACCATCATCGCCACCTTCGACCTGGGCGACGCGCCGCACGGCCTGTATGACGTGCTGGTCACCAACCCCTCGGGCGCGGCGGCGATAAGCCCTTACCGCTTTCTGATCGAACGCAGCATCGAGGGCGACGTGACCATCGGCATCGGTGGCAGCCGCATCGTCCTGCCCGGCGAGACCGAGACCTATTCCGTCGCGCTTCAGAACCTCGGCAACCTGGATGCGCCCTATACCTATTTCGAGGTCGGCGTTCCCGAGTTGCACCTCAACCCCTGGGTCTACGGCCTGCCGTTCCTGGAGTTCTTCACCAACGTGCGCGGCACGCCGGACGGCGCCGCCGGCAGCGCGAACGCGGACATCTTCTGGAACGGTTTGGAAAGCATCGTCAACAAGGACGGCCAGCTGGCCACGCGCGGTTTCCTTTACGACCTGCCCGCCGACGGTTTCGCAGGCTTTACCTTCAACATCTCGGCCTATCCGGGCCTCAAGGAACTGGCCGACGAGGCGTTCGACGGGTTCCGCAAGCGCATGGCGAATGTCCTGCCCGAACTCGACGGCATTCTCGAAGGCGGCGAAGGCAAGATCGGCGAATGGTTCGACGCGCTGACCGAGAAGGCGACCGAGATCAGCGCCGGCCTGGGCGCGGCCCTGTCTGCCTTCCCCTTTGAAGAACTCTACAAGCAGAACGTGGCCAAGCCGGGCGAGTGCGAGATCCCGTTCATCCCGTTCCGTTTCCACATCTACGCCGCCGCGACCTCGATGACGCGGGACGAGTTCATCGCCTTCCAGACGCGCGAGGCGCTGGCGCTGCGCGATGCGATCCTCGCCTCCGACGATGCGCCCGCGCCGCTGGTTGCCATCGTTGCCGATCCGGATCTCTGGGTGGATATCTTCATGGCGGGCCTCGAACAGGCGGGCATCCTGCGCGCCGAGGACGCGATCCCGCCGATCCGGACGCACCAGGAAATCCTGTCGCTGATGACGACGCTGGCCTCGGGCATCCTGTTCGGCCCGGCGGGGCAGGACATCCGCTCGGACGGCGACATCCTTGGCTTCTTCGAGCAGCTGCGCACGCTGTATGGCCACGATCCGAACCTGATGGCCGACATCGAATACTACGATCCGCGCCAATCGGACTGCTACGAGGGCGAGATCCCGGTGCCGCAACTGCCGGTGTTCGAGGATTACGACCTCGGCCTGACGAACCAGACCCATTTCGAGGCGGTGCGCATCTATTCGCCCTGGGTGCCGTTCGAGTTTCGTGGCGCCGCGCTGCCGGCGGACTTCATGAACAACGGCGTCGCCCCGGTCGATGGCGACGAGTTCGAGGCGCTGGATTTCTCGCGCTACTTCGCCGACCCGGCGAACGTGGCGGGGCTGGCATCCCTGTCCGGTCCGCAGACGCTCGAGACGATGGGCTGGCTGCCCGCGCGCGAGCAACTGCCCTTTTCGGTTAAATTCGAGAACGACGCGAATTCGCCAGTCCACGCCAACCAGATCGAGATCGTCACGCAGCTCGATCCCGATCTCGATCCGCGCAGCTTCCAACTGGGCGACATCAAGATCGGCGACATCACGATCGACGTGCCGGACGGGCGCTGGTTCTACCAGGACGAGATCGACTTCAGCCAGAGCCATGGCTTCCGCCTGCGTGTCTCCGCGGGCATCGACCTGTTCCAGGACCCGGCCTCGGCGCGTTGGGTGTTGCAGGCGGTCGACCCGCTGACCGGCGAGGTGTTGCAGGACGTGACTCGCGGCCTGCTGCCGCCGAACACGGCCGGAGACATCGGCGCGGGCTTCGTGTCCTGGACGGTGAAGCCGCGGCAGGACGTCGAGACCGGCACGCGCATCACCTCGTCGGCACGAGTGCTGTTCGATACCGCCGCGCCGGAATCCACCAACGAACTGGTGCAGGTGGTGGACGGGGCTGCACCCACGACGTCGTTGACCGTGCAGCGGATCGCCGGGACCGACAGCTATGACGTGCGCTGGAGCGCGACGGACGATCCCGGTGCGTCGGGGGTCAAGCATGTCACCGTCTATGTCGCCGAGGATGGCGGCGATTTCCGCATCTGGCAGCGCCGGGTCGCGGGCACATCGGGCCTTGCCACCTTCGACGGCGCTGCGGGCAAGGCCTATGAATTCCTCGCCCTCGCCACGGATGTCGCGGGCAACCGCGAGGCGCCGCGCGACGGCTCGGTGACCACATCGGACGGGCAGGCGGTGAACCTGGGCGGCACGCCAACGGTTGACCAGACCACGGCGCCGAATTTCGGTCAGCCGCCCGCGCCGGTCGACCTGCCATCCACCAACGAATTGTTCCGCCTGGCGTCGCAGAACGTCCCGGCGGCCGATCCGCTGGTCAACCAGCCGGACTACACACGCGTTCTCAGCCCGATGGCGGGGTCCGCCTTTGCCACCGGTTTCGTGCAGTCAAACGCCGGCATCGGCCCGATGGCGATCCTCGAACTTGCTGACGGGTCGATCCTGGTGTCGGGCGGGGCCAATCGCGGATCGCTCTACCGGTTCGGCACGTTCGGCGGCGAGGCCGGTGCGGAAACGCTGCTGGCCGAGCTCGACGATCCGATCTTCAACCTTGCGCAGGATGCCGAGGGGCGGGTCTGGGCCACCACCGGTGGAGGCGCGCTGCTGCGCCTCGATCCGCTGACCGGCGCGGTGCTGGAACGGCATGGCGACGGCCTGACGATGGGGCTTGCGGTCGAGGCGGCGACCGGCCTGATCTATGTCGGCACCAATGCGGGCGTCTCGATCTTCGATCCCGAGACCGGCCAGTTCACCCAGTGGAGCCGGGACGAGAACCTGCGTGTCGGATCGCTGGCCTTCGACCAGCGCGGAGTCCTGTGGGCGGTGACATGGCCCGACCGCGCGCAGGTCGTGCGCTTTACCGACCGGCAGCGCGCCGAAACGATGCTGAAGTTCGACAGCCAGATCGACTCGATCGCTTTCGGCCAGCAGGGCACCATCCTCGAGGACCTGCTGTTCGTCTCGGCCAATACGGGCCGTGTTTCGGGC
Organism: Thetidibacter halocola; assembly: GCF_018224955.1. GTDB lineage: Bacteria > Pseudomonadota > Alphaproteobacteria > Rhodobacterales > Rhodobacteraceae > Thetidibacter > Thetidibacter halocola. Next base: position 185,754 of record NZ_JAGTUU010000001.1, on the reverse strand, counting down.
ACCGGCGAGGCGTCGGAAGGCTCGGCGCTGACGATGGTCGATCTCGAGACGCTGAACCGCATCGAGCTGGCCACCGGCGGCAGCCGCGGCGACGTGGTGATCGCCACCGCCGATGGGCGCATCCTGGTCAGCCAGAGCGGGCAGGTCGACGTGATCTCGCCGGCCTATGCGCCCAGCGTGGTGTTCACCAACCCCGCTGCCGACGCGGTGGTGCCGCTGCCGATGCCGGTCATGGCGATCCGCTTTGACCAGGACATGTATGTCGGCGCGGCGGATCAGCCCGCATCTGTCATCAACCCGGAAAACTACGTCATCACGGATGCCGAAGGCACCCGCGTGACGCCAACGGCGGTGGTCTACGACATCGCCAGCCGCACCACGCTGCTGCGCACCGACGGGCTGATCCAGGGCGACTATACCGTGACGGTCAAGGCGGCGCTGACCTCGCTCCAGGGGATCCGCATGGGGGCGGATCATGTCACGACCTTCAAGGCGCTGGACGACCTGTCGGCGCTGGTCGACGTGGAATTCTTCCGCACCCGCTATGACCGAGCGTCGGGGACGGTCAGCTACGAGGTGCGCCTGACCAACAAGACCGACCGCGACATCGTCCTGCCGGTTCTGCTGCTGCTCGATCCCTCACAGGGCTACGAGGGCGTGCCGAGCGCCGCCAATGGGCGCACCGATGACGGGCTGTGGCTGATCGACCTGACCGACAGCCTGCCGCCGGGCGGCCGTCTGGGGGCAGGCGAGACGACCACCGGCGTGACCGTCGCCATCGTCACCCCGAACCGCTTGCGGGTCGAGTTCACCGCAGGCGTCGCGGCATCCTCCGGGCCGAACGCGGCGCCGGTCTTCCTGACCGTGCCGCCGACCATTGCCGAGCTTGGCCAGCCCTTTGTCTACGATGTCGATGTCGAGGATCCCGATGGCGAGGTGGTGGTCTATTCGCTGCTGTCGGCCCCGAATGGCATGGAAATCGATGCGTCCAGTGGCCTGATCACCTGGACGCCGCTGACCGGCGCCAACGCCGAAACCCCGGTGACGGTGCAGGTCTTCGACGCACGTGGCGCGGTCTCGCTGCAACGCTTCGTCCTGTCGGTGACGGGCGGCAACCGGGCGCCGGTGTTTACCGGCGTGCCCGCGACGGTCGATGCCCGCGAGGGCGGGTTGATCCAGTTCGACGTGATAGCCTCGGACCCCGATGCCGATGCGGTCATCACCTGGGTCGACGGCCTGCCGCAGGGGGCCAGCTATGATCCGCAGACCCGCCAGTTCACCTGGGGGCCGGGCTATGGCCAGGCCGGTACTTATAAGGTGGTTCTGCGCGCCTCTGACGGCCGCCGCGAGGCAGCGACCGAGGTCGAGATCCGTGTCGCCGAGGCGCTGCGCCCGGTCACGCTCCAGGTTCCGGCCAGGATCACCGCATCCGAGGGCGACCGCATCCGCTTTGTCCTGAGGGCCGAGGCGGAACCGGGCGCGACGCTGGATTTCGGCGTGGTCAACCAGACGCTGCCCTTCGGCGCGACGCTGAACGCGGCCACCGGCGAATTCGAATGGATTCCGGGCTATACTCAGGCCGACACCTACGAGATCTTCTTTGCCGTGTCCGATGGCACCGGCGTCGCCGTGCAGCGCATGGAGATCGAAGTGCTGGCCAGCAATGGCGCGCCGGTCTTCGACGAGTTCGACGGGCTTCAGGTCTACGAGGGTCAGCAGTTCGCGCTGCGTGTCTTTGCCTTCGATCCGGACAACCCGTTCTATGAACCGGGCTACCGCAACCTCGACGGCGATTTCGTCGAAAGCGGCGACATCCCCAAGAGCGTCACTGTCGAGATGCTGGGCGACCTTCCCGAGGGTGCGAGTTTCGATGCCGAGACATGGCAGCTGCTGTGGACGCCCGGTCCGACCCAGGCGGGCAGCTACGATTTCACCGTCCGGGCGACCGATGATGGCGTCGATACCGGCGTGCCGCTGTCGGTGACGGAAACCTTCACCCTGACGGTGCGCGAACTGAACCTCGCGCCGGTGGTGGCGGATGTGCCGACGATCACGCTGGCGCGGGGCGACGTGCAGGAGATCGCCGTCAACGCCGTCGATCCCGACGGCGACCCGATCACGCTGCAACTGGTGAACGAACAGCCGGGCTTTCCACTGCCGGACTTCGTCAGTTTCACCGACAATGGTGACGGCACCGGGACGATCCGGCTTGCGCCGCAGGTCGGCGACCGGGGCGCCCATGCGCTGACGCTGGTGGCGACCGACGATGGTGGCGCGCAGGGCCTGCCGCGCGGCGATTTCCACACTTTCGTGGTCGAGGTCGAGGCCGATAACGAGCCGCCGCAATGGGTCTACCAGTCCGACGTGGTGGCGGTGATCGGCGAAAGGCTGAGCCTGACGCTGACCGCGCGCGACCTCGACCAGGACGCGCTGACCTATGCGCTGACTGGCCTGCCGGCCGGCGCCGTGCTGACCGCCGATCCGCTGGTCTATGGACGGGCGCTGCTGGAATGGACGCCGACCGCCTCGCAGGCGGGCAGCTATACCGCGACGATCCGCGCGACCGATACCGGGGCGGATGGCAAGACCGCGCCCGCGACGACCGACGTGGCCCTGGGTATCACCGTGCGCGCTGCCAACGCGGCGCCGGTCCTGAATCCGGTTGGCCAGATCACCGGGGTCGAGGACACGCCGCTGACCGTCACCTTCGGCGCCACGGACGACGATGACGACGCGCTGACCTTCAGCGTCGAGGGCCTGCCGCTGGGCGCGCGGTTCGACCGTGCCACCGGGCGGCTCGACTGGACGCCGAACGCCGCGCAGGCGGGCAGCTACACGATCGGGCTGACGGTTTCGGACGGCAATCGCAGTTCGACCGAAAAGGTCGAGATCCGCATCGACCCGCAGAACCGGGCGCCGGTCTTCGTGCCGATGCTGACGCAACTGGGCCGCGAGCGGGCCGAGATCCGCTTTTCCGTGATCGCTGACGATCCCGATGGCGATCCGGTGAAACTGTCGGTCGTGTCGGGCCTGCCCCAGGGTGCGGCCTTCTCTGTGGAAAGGGGCGAATTCGTCTGGCTGCCCGGCTTCGAGCAGGCGGGCACCTATACCGTGACCTTCGCCGCGACCGACCCGACCGGCCTTGTCACGCGCCTGTCGGTCGATATCGACATCGCCAACGTCAATCGCGTGCCAGAGCTGGTAGCGTCTGACCGCGCCTTCCTCGTGGGCGAGGAAAAGCGCTTTACCCTCGAGGCCTCTGACCCGGATGGTCAGGCGCTGACCTTCGAGGCGCTGAACTTGCCGGAAGGGGCCACGCTGGACGCCACGACCGGTGAGGTCGCCTGGACACCGGGGCCGGGGCAGGTGGGCGAATACTACGTCACCTTCATCGCCTCCGACGGGGCGCGCAGCGCGCGGCAGACCATCGTGATGCGGGCGACGCTGGAGCCAGTGAAACCCGATGTGCGGATCGAGCTGACCCCCTCCTTCCCGGTTGCGCCGGGCCAGCCGGTTCTGGTGACGGTGGTCGCAGACAGCCTGGCCGACATCACCGGGATCCGGTTCTTCGTCGACGGGGTCGAAACGGCGCTGGATGCGCGCGGGCGGGCGACGATCACGCCGACCGTGCCGGGCAAGGTCGCGCTGCGCGCCGTCGCCGTGGATGCCGACGGGATCGAGGGCGTGGCGGACCTGCCGCTCAAGGTGCGCGATCCGGCCGACCGGTCGGCGCCGATGGTCTTCTTCGATGACGACCTGCGGGCGCGGCAACTGTCCGGGGTGGTCGACATCGCCGGGATCGTGGCGGATGCCAATATCGACACCTGGACGCTGGACCTGATGCGCGCCGATGGCAGCGCCGTCCTGCGCAGCCTGGCCTCGGGCGATGCCGTGGCCGGCGGCGTGCTGGCGCAGCTGGACACGCGGAGCTTGCAAAACGGCTTCTACCGTCTGCGGCTGAGCGCCATCGACATCGGCGGCCGCTCCAGCCGGTCGGACCTGACGATCGAGATCAACGGGCAGGACAAGCTGACCGGCCATACCGACCGCCGCAGCGACCTGGCCGTGACGCTGGGTGGCATCGGCCTTGTCCTCGATCGCCGCTACGACGCGCTGTCCGGTGCGGATGCGGATTTCGGCACCTGGTCGGCCGGGTTCGACACCGATCTCGCGCTGAACCTGCCGCGCACCGGGCGGGAATCCTTTGGCATCTACAGCGCGCTTCAGGCCGGCAGCCGGTTGTACCTGACGCTGCCCACGGGCGTGCGCATGGGCTTCACCTTTGCGCCGGTCGAACAGATGGTGGGCCCGGCGACCTTCTGGCGGCCACAATGGGTCGCCGACCAGGGCGACTGGACGCTGGCCTCGTCGGACATGATCCTGCGCAAGACCGGCGGGCGGTTCTATGCCGCCTCGGACGGGCTGCCCTACAACCCGACCGATCCTCAGTCTGGCGGCGTGCAGCCTTTCCTGCTGACCGCGCCGGGCGGCACGCAATACGTGCTGAACGCCGGGGGCGAAGTGCAGGAGATCCGCGTCGCCGGAGAGCGCCTGTTCATCGGCCAGAGCGGCATCACCGCGACCAATGGCGACGTGCTGTCCTTCCTGCGCGACGAAGCAGGGCGGATCGTTCGCGCCACGGCGCCGGACGGGCGCACGCTGATCTACACCTATGACGACGCGGGCCGCCTGACCGGGGTACGCCAGCTCCAGGATGGCAGCGGCGTTCGCTACGGCTACGATTCCGAGGGCCGGCTGAGCATCGCCGCCGAGATCGGTGGCGCCGGTGACGCCATCGAATACCTCCCCGACGGCAGCACCCGCCTCGTTCCCATCGTCGAGGACCTGGGCGGCGTGGGCAACTTCACCGGGCGCATGATCCTTGGCACCGGGCCCGCAACCTATGCCCTGACCATCCGCGACAGCGAGGTGGCCGGCGCGGCCGGCGGGCGGTTGATCCTGCGGATCGCCACCGATTCCGCGACCCAAGTGCCCAGCATCGAGGGCGCCGCCCTTCTGAGCCTCCAACAGGGCTCGAACGGGTCCGTGGCGCTTTACAGCTTCGAGGCGGGCGGCCTGCACCGGCTGAACGTGGCCGGGGCCGGTGACTTTGTCCTGACGGTCGGCCTTGCCGGCGACCTGAACGCGGACGGGTCGGTCGATGGCACGGACAGCGCGTTGCTGCGCGACGCCGGGGCGGGGACGGATATCGACGGCAATGGCGCCGTCGATGCCCAGGACCGGCAGGTTCTGAACGTCAACTTCGGGGTGCGCCGGAACGCGGCGCCAACCGTTGCGGCGACGCTGCCTGTGGTCTTTACCCATGTCGAGCTGCCCTACCTGCTGCGTCTGGACGAGATCGCCACCGATCCCGATGGCGACACGGTGTTCTTCCGGATCGCCTCGACCGAGAACGTGACGGCCACCTTCACGCCGGATGGACAGTTCCTGCGCGTGCGGCCGGTGGATGGCTATCACGGCGCCGGGTCGGTCACGGTGGTGGCCGATGACGGCTATGCGGCAACCTCCGAGATCACCATCGACGTGACGGTGTCGGACGCGGCGCTGACGCAGATGGACTTCCTGATGCGCCGCTACCTGTTCGACGCGCCGGGCGAGGTCTCGGGCATGGTTCTCGTTGGCCAGTTCGAGGACCAGGCCGACGTGATCCTGCCCTTCGACTATGTCGACGTCCTGTCTGCCGATCCGTCGGTCATCCGCGTGGCCGATACCGGCCTCGTGACGGCAATCGGCGAAGGCGACACCTATGTCATCGCGCGCCGCGGCGCGGTTGCGGCCGCCACCGCGGCGGCGGTGGGCATCGCCGATGACGGCGACGGGGCGATTGCGCAGATCTTCGGCATCGATGCCTATCCCGACACGGTCACGATCCTGCCCGAGGGCGGCCGGCGCCAGATCGTGACGGAACTGGGTTCTGGCCTCCAGGACTACATCGGCGGCGAGCAGGGCGTGGTCTATATCTCGGGCAACGAGTCTGTCGTCACCGTCACCGCCGATGGCCTGATCGAGGCGGTGGCGCCCGGCGTGACCACCGTCACGGTGATCTATCGCGGCGCCGAGGAGGTGCTGGAGGTCACGGTCGCCCCGCCGGTCGAGGGCAACACCGCCACCATCGGCGCGGCGGGCGGTGCCCTGCGCACCGCTGACGGTATGGAATTCGCCTTTGGCGCCGGGCAGATCGCCGGCGGCGACGCCACCGTGACCGTGACGGCGGTGGCTGAACAGGACCTCGACATCGTCGTGCCCGAGGCGCTGACCTTCCTCGCGGCGGCGGATCTCGAGATCATCGGCGGCACGCTGGGCGGGCCGATCCAGATGGGCGCGCGGGTCGATCCCTCGGTCGCGGCCCCGGGCGAGCAGGTGATGTTCCTCGTGGCCGACGATTTCACCGAGATATCGGGCGGCGAGTTCGGCAAGATCTGGCGGCTGGTCGACACCGGCTATGTCGACGAGAACGGCATTGCGCGCACCGCCTCGCCGCCCTTCCCGGGCCTGACCGAGAAGGGTTCGATCCTGGTGGCCAAGGCCAACCAGCCGACGCGCCAGGCATTCGATTGGGGCAGTGACCTGGCGGCCGCGGCGGGGATCGTGTCGATCGGGCTCGGCATTGCCTTTGCCACCACCGGCGGCCTGTTAGGGGCGGTCGCAGGGCTGAGCCTGGTGGGCGTCGGCACGGCGTTCCTGCTCAAGAGCCAGGCCGACCGCGTGGTGATCTACAAGAAGTATCTCGACGGCAAGGACTGGGAAAAGGCGCTGGAGCGCGACATCCCCGCGGGCGACCCCGCCGAAAAGGTCACGCTCAGCGTCACCCGCCCGTCCGGTTCCGTCCCGCCCGCCGCCGGCGCCGCGCCCTATATCAGCTCCGCCAAGCCGACGATCGAGGGCGGTAAGGTGCGCATCGAGTTCACCGTCGAGAACGCGATCTACGGCACCGACTCGCCGGCGTTCGGCGCCTTCGGATCGGATATCGAGGACACGCGGGTCAAGTTCGCCATCGGCAATAACCTTCACTACGTCACCGGCGCCGCATTCGACGTCGGCTCTGTCAACGCCTCCTCGGGCAAGGCGACCTTCGTGATCGACGCGCCCGAGGGCATCCTGCTGGGACGCGCGCGCATAACCTTTGAACGGCCGCAACCGGGTGGCGCCGGCGGGGATCTGGACGGTTGGTCCTATGGCACGCGCGCGGTGGAATCGACGCCGATCCAGGTCAAGAACACCCGTGGTTACGGCGGCATGGGCGCGTCGGACGCGGCCGGCAACACCATGCTGCAAATCTTCGACGTGCTGGCCGAGGGCGCGACCGCGGACGCTGACGCGGAAAGTACCGAGCTCGTGGCAAACGTGTTGCTCAAGGACGGTTTGACCGACCTGCGCGGCTGGCCCAACGACGTTCTGATGGCGCCCGACCTGTCGGCGGCCTTTGTCGCCACGACCAGCGGTATCGCGGTGGTCGACATGACGCTGCTGCGCCAATACGACACTGACGCGGACTCGCCCGGAGCCGACATCATCAAGGTTCCCGGTGGCAACGTCCAGAAACTGACGATCAGCGGCGATGGCAGCTTCCTGTATGCGGCCGGCACCGGGAAGATCTTTGTCATCGACATGCGTCCGGGATCGTCCACCTATCTCCAGGCCGAACAGATTTCCCTGCCGGCAGAGTTTGACCTGCCCGGATTGGCGGGCAAGATCAACGATATCGAACTGTCCTCGGACGGGTCGAAACTCTATGTCGCGGTGCCGCTGGCGCCGATGTTCGGACAGGACGGCTGGGCGCGCAGCCCGCTGAGCGCCAAGAAGGGCAAGATCGTCGTCATCAACGTGGATCCCGCCGACCGGGGCAAGCCGTCCTTCCACCAGATCATCAAGATCCTCGATGCCGGTGTCGATCCTTATGACATTGACGCAACCTCGGATCCGAACCGGCTCGTCTTCGTGGCACGCGGTGAAAACCGCTCGGGCTTCTACACGATCCGTGTCACGGACCCGAACCCGGACAGCTATGCTGCGACGGTTTCCAAGTTGCCGACGCTGAGCGATGGCGCATCCGACACGCGCCGCTCTCTGGAACTGAACCTGAAGCCGATCCAGGTCCGCTACGACCCCTTCGTCTTCGGTCCCTACATCTTTGATCGCTACGTTCGCGGCACCAGCCAGCGCTACGACCTCGACATCCGCTATCCGGTCGCGGTCGAGATCGCGCCGGACCTGTCCTATGCCTTCGTCGCCGACTACGACCTGTCGCGCTACCTGACGATGAACGATGCCGAACTGGCCTATTACATCGAGCAATATCATGAGCTTGGAAACAAGATCGGCCTGATCCGCAACCCGTTCGACCTATCGCAGGCGGATTGGGATAAGGCCGAGATCGAGCACATGTGGGGCACCGCCGGCCTGGTCGGCGCAACCAGCCCGATCCCCGACCAGTATCTGACCGAACTGGCGATGCGGCCCGACGGGTCGCAGGTGCTGGCGAATTTCCGCAAAGCCGGTGTCATCGTCACTCTGCGGGTCGACGAGGCAATCAAGGAAGCCGAAAAGGGCATCTCGAACGGCAAGGTGGGGCAGGTCAACCGCGAGGTGCCGATCGACCTCGACTATCCCTACTGGAGCCTCAAGACCGCCATCGCACCCGGCAACCGCGAGAACGTCTACGGGCCGGGCTTAGACGTGCAATTCTGGGGCCGCGGCCTCGATATCCAGGGCGAGGCACTGGTCGAGCTGATCCGGCCCAGCGGCGTGACCCAGGTCAACGGCACGGGCAAGCAGCCGCTGCGCTTCGAGGTGCACCTCGACCCGCGCAAGATCGGCCAGTCGACCTTCATGATGGACCTGTTCATGTCCACCCAGAAGGCGGGCGAGGGCCTGTTCCCGAACGACGACTTCCGCACCCGCTACTTCCCGTCGAACGATCCCGAAAAGACCAGCGACTATAACCCGTGGCGACTGATCAACAGCCGCCAGACCGCCGGCACCTATGCCTTTGAGAGTGGCAACTACTACCTGCTGGGGCCGGATGGGTCGATCAAGGAAGAGCGCGCGCTGACCGCGGCCGACATCAACGGCGGGGTCCAGCTGAAACACGCGGTGGTCATCGAGGTGGCCGAGGGGCTCAGCCGCGTCCTGACCGGCGGGCAGGACTATTTCTGGGGTGTCGCCGTAGCACGCGGCGGTGGCCCGATCTATGCCGACGCGACCTTCGAGACGCCGCCGATCGTGGCCAATCCCAACGGCTTTGCCACGGTGCAGGTCGTCACGCACGGGTTCCAGATCGCCTTGATGCCGGACTCGCCCAATACGCCGCTGAACGAGGCGACGCTGGCAGCCTGGCTGGCCAATGCCGAGGTGCTGAACGAGGCGGCAGGCGGCGGCCTGATCGCGGTCTACAACCGACAGACCGGCAAGTTCCACGAATACGACCCCGTCAAGGTCGAGGGTTACCGGATCAGCGGCGTGCCCATCACCGCAAGTGACCTGCCCAAGGGCAAGGCGCTGACCCTCGTCATGGACTGGTATCGTGAGAGCGACATCTCGGATTCGGGATATTCCGAGGCCGCCGCCGACGCCTTCTTTGCCTCTCTGGTCGAACTCGACCGGGTCGGCGGGATCTTTGACAGCCCGATGCATTTCGTCGGCCACAGCCGTGGCACCGTGGTCAACTCCGAGATCATCCAGCGCCTCGGCACCCTGATCGAGGTGCCGCAGGGCAAGGACATGAACATCCACATGACCACGCTGGATCCGCACGACTTCAAGCAGGATTCGCTGAAGGTCGCGCTGAAATCGCTGGTCGAAAGTTACATCAAGGCCATCAAGCTTGCCGGCATCCTGATTTCGCTGGCTCCGCCGCCCGGCCCGATGATCGGCTCGGGCCTGCAGAAGATCGCCGGCTTCATGGAGGACATCTCCAAGCTGTTCTTCAAGGTCGGCGGTCTGCTTGGCCTTCAGGCGGCGGAAATCCCGTGGGACGATTTCAAGGACCCGAACGTCCAGGTCTGGTCGAATGTCGATTTCGCCGACAACTACTACCAGGAGACTGTCAAGCCGCCGACCAGCAGCGGCAGCGTCGGCGGGGCGGTGTCGAACCTGTTCAGCGGCATCGTCGGCACCTTCACCCAGACCACCACGCCAAACGGTACGGCGATCCCGACGACGAATGACGGCGCGGACAAGGTGCCCAGCCCCAAGGGCGTGCCGGACGTCCAGATCAGCTTTACCAAGTCGGCGGGCGGGTCGCCGCTGAACGTGCCGGGCTTCATCAGCGACGACATCATGGCGACGCCGCATTCGCGGATCACCAACTGGTATCTCGGCACGGCGGATGTGAACGCGCTGTTCATGGGCGGCGAGACGGTCTGGCGGACCGCCGGCGACCAGGGCATCGTGGTCGGCACTTCTGCCATGCCCAGCGCGATCCAGCAGGTCGGCGCCATCTTTGGCGAGAACTTCACCAAGCAGCCCTGGTATGGCGTCAACCTGTCCGCGTTCAACAACGGCAACTGGTCGGGCATCAAGGGTCAGTTGGACAAGTATTTCGAGTTCGCCGGTTTCAACCCGATCAACGGCACCAGCGCGAATTCGCTGCGAAACGAGGCGGTCGGCGTCGGGTTCTACTTCTCCGCCGTGGCGGGCGATCCCGAGATCCTGTCGGCTGTGACTGGCAAGACGCGCACCTCGCTCGATTTCGACAACACCGAGGTCGACCGTCCCAAGCTGGCCAAGATCCAGGATCCAAACAATCCGACCCAGCAGATCGACCAAGCCTATCCGGCGGTGCCGAGCATCTTCAACGGCGATTTCAGCCACGGCACGCGTCACGCCATGACGGATTACGTCAAGTGGCTGCTGGACAGCGCCTACAACAAGTATTTGGCGAACACGCTGAACATCCAGGAGGCCAAGGAAGCGGCCGTCAAGGACGCGACCGAGAAACTCACGGCCAGCGGTATCTTCGCCAGCGCCAAGAAATCCATCGGATCGGCCATCGATTCGATCCCCGACCTGCCGCCCGAACTGGGCCGCTTTCCGCTCAGCTACGACCTCCCCGGCTGGTCGATGCATGGCGGCATCGATCACGGTGCGGGGGATTTCACCGACGAGGGCGTCAGCTTTACCCTTGACATCTTCAAGAATGTGCTCGACGAAAGCTGGGGCTTCAACAGCCCCATCGACATCACCGGGCGGTTCCTGGTGAACCAGAACTGGATCGGCGAGTTGCTGGACGTGGTCGGCCGCGTGGCCAAGCCGCTGATCGACCGGGTGCTGGACAACATCGTCGAACGCTTCCGCAACCCGGCCTGGGATACCGGCCTGAACCCGGACGAAAAGGCGGCCCGTGCCAAGCAGAACATCGCCACGGCGAATGACGGCGTCCTCAAGCAGACCGGAACCAACGCGGATGGCAGCCCGATCCTGTCGGTGGTGGATGCCAATGACCCGACAAAGGTCCTGTTCACACCCGGTCAACTCGAAAGCCTGTCCGGCTCGCTGGTGAATTTCCTGGTGGATGACGGCGTGATCGTCGACCTGCTGGTCAAGGTGATCGACGAAACGATCAAGTACATCATCGAACAACCCGAGGTGAAGGCGTTCCTCGCCGACGTCAAGGCGCAGAGCGACGCCGCCAAGGCCAAGGATCCGAATGCCGTTGTCTTCGACATCACCGCCTTCTCGCTGTCGGGGGGCATCGGCCCGCTGGCCTGGATCATCGGGCGTCCGATCCGCACCGACAGCGTCGCCAACGAGAATGCCGACCGCGACTCTCGCCTGGCCGATATCGGCAAGGTGACGGCAATCATCCAGAAGAACCTGGGCGTGCTGCTGTCGCAGCTGTTCCCGAATGTCGACGTGAAACCCGATTACGGCCTGCTGATGGGCGGCAGCCAGGCGCTGAAGGAACTGATCAAGACCTTCACGCCCGAAGGCGGCTTTAGCGTTCCCTTCCTGGGTCACTTCGACCCGGGCCAGGCGATGATCGACTTCATCGACCAGGTCGGGCAGCTGGACAAGCTGACGCATAACCGCCTTTACGTCCCGCCGACCATGGAAACGCTGAAATTCGACGCCTTCATCCCGGTCAACTTCAACGACGATTTCCGGGCCGAGGCGATCTTTACCACCATCGACGGACAGACCTACACCGCCAACGCCACCTACAAGTCGCCCAAGACCGGCCAGACGGTAACCACACCCTATTTCGCCTTCCAGCCGGGCCTTTTCTCGAGCCAGACGGCGACCTTCACCATCCCGTCCGAGGTAAAGGGTCGCGTGGCGAACGTCACGATCAGGAACATCGGCCTCGAACGTGCGGCTGCCGCGACACCCAGCGAGGCGGTGCTGAACTTCCTCGAAAGCGTTCAATTGCTGGGCCTTGGTGACGGTGTGTCGGTTCTGATGGTCGTCGACGACATCCGCTTTGCGAAGCCCGGCTCGAACCAGACCGCCGCCGGTATCGGTGCGGGGGGTGTCGGAGAGCTGCGCCTGTTCGAGGCACAGGCGCTGGCCGAGGTGGCAGAAGGCATCTGGATCGACTCCGAACTCTGGGGCGGGGCGGCCGACTATCTCGACGGGTTCGAGCTGCGGGTGGCGGATCTGGATGGCGAGGCGCTGGCCTATTCCGAGGGCCGGATCATCACGCTCGACCTCGATGCGGCCGGCAATGGCTGGTTCATCGACGCGACGCCGGGGCAGGCGGAGGAATTCGAACCCGTCGATGGCGCGCCGCATGTCTACCGCGCGATTGCCGGCGGTGCGGCGGATGGGCGGGTCGACCTGCTGACCGTGCTGTTGCACGAGATGGGCAACGTCATGGGTCTGCCCGACCTGATCGACCCGACCGCGCCCGGATACGTGATGTCGAGCATCCTCGACACCGGCCTGCGTCGCCTGCCAATGGCCGAGGATGTCGGCGACCTGTCGCCGCCCGTCGCAGGGCCGGAGGCGCGGCCGCTGGTGATGAACCGGGCGGCCACCTCGGGCGGGTCAGCATCCGCTTCTGCCGGAGGCGCAACCGCGGCTCTGTCGGGTGGCACGCCGTCCGATTTCACCAACGGGGGCTTCTCGGGCGGCCTGTCGGGCTGGACGACCGTGGGCGACGTCACCGTCACAGCCGCGGGCGCGCGCCTGCACGAGACGCGGGGCGCGATGTCCGGTCTCAGCCAGACATTCGCCTTGCCCGCAGAGGTTACGGCGATCCAGTTCCGGGTCTCGGGCCTGTCGCTGGGGTCTGGCGGCAACGCGGCACCGGATGCGTTCGAGGCGGCGCTGTTCGACGCGAGCACGGGCGCGATGGTTCTGCCCGCCATCGAGGGCCTGGGCGGCACCGACGCGGTGCTGAACTTCCAGGCTGATGGTTCGCGCTTCGCCTCCTCGGCGGTCTCGGTGGTTGAAATCGGCGGCGACCTGATCGTGACTCTGGACCTGACCGGTCTTGCCACGCGGCCCGATGGCGTGACGCTGGCTTTCGACCTGATCGGCATGGGGGCCCTGGGCGCCGAGGTCACGGTCAGCACCGTGCGCCTGCTCGGCACCGAGCCGAACACCGCCCCCGTCGCGGTCGGCGAGACCGCCACGACGGTCGAGGATACGCCGGTTGACATCGACCTGCTGGCCAATGACAGCGACGCCGAAAACGATCCGCTGATCCTCGAGGTTGTCGGCGACCTGGGCGGCGCGACGCTGGTCGCCTTGGGCAACGGCGTCTTCCGCTACACGCCCGCGCCCGACGTGAGCGGCGAGGCGGTAGTGCGTTACCGGCTGTTCGACGGCGTCGACCGGTCCGATGTGGTGGATCTGACCATCACGATCTCGGCGGTCAACGACGCCCCCGTCTTCGACCCGCTGGACGACCGGACGGTGCCGCGCGGGGCCGAGGTGACGCTGACGCCGGTGGCGCGCGATCCCGATGCCGCACCGGGCGAACTGGTCTTTGCGCTGGTTTCCGGCCCGGCGGATGCAACCGTCGATCCCGAAACCGGCCGGTTGTCCTGGACGCCCGCCACGCTGGGCGACCAGTCCTTCACCCTGCGCGCGACGGACGGCGAGGGCGCTTTTGGCGAGACGACCTTCACGTTGCGGGTGCGCACCGCGCCGGTGCTGACGGCCGACAACGTCGCCGTCGTCCAGGGCACGGCCCTGTCCCACGCGGTTTCGGCAACGGACGAGGACAGCGCGGCGGGCCTGGTGTTCGAGAAAATCGACGGACCCGACTGGATCCTGGTCGATGCCGTGACCGGCGCCGTGACCGGCGACTCGACCGGCCGGATGGGCGAGGCCACGGTGAGCGTGCGTGTCACCGACCCGGACGGGCTCAGCGATACCGCCAGCTTTGTCGTGGACGTCAATGTGCCGCCCGCCATCACCGCCGGGGCGCTGATCGTGGTCGAGGGCGATGCGCTGGCGCTGGAGCCGGTGGTGACCGACCCCGATTCCGATCCAGCCGACCTGGTCTTTGCGCTGGAACCCGGCGCGCCGTCCTGGCTGTCGATCGATCCGGCGACCGGCATCGTCAGCGGGGACACCACCGGGCAGGTGGGGCCGACGACCTTCTCGATCCGGGTCACGGACGAGGCGGGCCTGTCGGCGGTGGCAGAGGTCACCGTCACCGTCCGGGCGCGTCCGGTCCTGCTGGCGACCGACACGGTCCTGGTCGAGGGCGCCGCGCTGGTGCATTCCGTCGATGCGACCGACGCGGACAGCCCGCGCGCCAGCCTGCGCTTTGAAAAGCTGGCTGGCCCCGACTGGATCACCGTCGATCCGGTCACCGGTGCAGTGACCAGCGACAGCCTCGGCCAGGTCGGCCGCTTTACCGTTACGGTCAAGGTCGAGGATCCCGACGGCCTGTCCTCCGAGGGCGATTTCACCGTGCGCGTCCTGGGCGTGCCCGTCCTTTCGCTGGCCGACACCACGCTGACCGAGGGCGCGGGCCTGGTTTTGGAACCGGCCGTCAGCGATGCGGACAGCCCGGCCGACAGGCTGACCTTTGCCAAGGTCGCGGGCCCGGACTGGATCACGGTCGACCCGGCAACGGGCCGCATCGCTGGCGACAGCACTGGTCAGGTCGGCGTGACGACGATCCGCATCCGCGTGACGGACGCCGAGGGCAACGCGGACGAGGCCGAGGCGCGCATCACCGTGCAGGGCCGACCGACGCTGGCCATCGCCGATGTCACGCTGGTCATGGGCGAGGCCCTTTCGCACCCGGTCACCGCCGGGGATCCCGACGGCCCGGCCAGCGCGCTGCGCTTTGCCAAGGTGAGCGGGCCGGACTGGGTTTCGGTGGATGCGCTGACCGGCCGGATCACAGGCGACAGCAACGACCAGCCGGGCGAAGTCACGGTGACCGTGGCCGTAACGGATGCGCAGGGCCTGACAACGCGGGCCAGCTTCACGCTGGACGTGAACGCCCCGCCGCAACTTTCCGACAGGACGGCAATCCTTGTCGAAGGCGAGGGTCTGGATTTCGACATTGGCGCAACCGATCCCGACGCGCCGGACGAGGATCTGCGGTTCCGGGCGATCTCGGGGCCGGACTGGATCACGGTCGATCCGCTGACCGGGCGGCTGTCGGGCGACAGCGCCGGGGTGGTCGGTCGGCACACGGTCGTGGTCGAGGCGGTCGACGCGGATGGCCTTGCGACCCGCGCCACGATGACCATTCGCGTGCTGGCCGTGCCGGTGCTTGTGGGCGGGTCGGTGACCCTGGTCGAGGGCGAAGCGCTGGCCTTCACGCCCTCGGTGAGCGATGCCGATACTCCGGCAGCGCAGCTTGTCTTTGCCAAGATGAGCGGCCCGGACTGGGTCACCGTCGATCCGGCGACCGGGCGCCTGCGCGGCGATTCGACCGGAGCGCCGGGTGAGACTGCGGTTCGAATTTCTGTCACCGATTCCAACGGCTTGTCGGACGAGGCTGATGTCTCTATCGATGTCAATTCCCGACCGGTTCTGTCCGGAAGCGGCGTGACCCTGGTCGAAGGCCAGGCGCTGTCGCTGCCGCTGTCGGCCCGCGATGCCGATCTCGGCTCGGGCGCGCTGACCTTTGCGATCGTGTCGGGCCCGGCCTGGATCGCCATCGATCCGGTCACGGGTCTTGTCACCGGTGACAGCACCGGCCATTCCGGCGCGGTTTCCGCGACCTTCCGCGTCACCGACCCTGACGGGTTGAGCGACGAGGTGACGCTGACCATCGACGTCAATGCCCGTCCGACCCTTGCGGTTGCGGACGTGACTCTGGTCCGGGGCGATGCGCTGTCCCATGCGGTCGACGCGACGGATGCCGATACCCCGGCCTCCGGCCTGACCTTCCGCCTGCTGTCCGGCCCGGCCTGGATCGTGGTCGATCCGGCCACGGGCCGCATCACCGGCGACAGCACCGGGCAGGCCGGCGAGACGATTGTCCGGATCTCCGTCACCGATGCGGACGGGCTGACGGCCGAGGCGTCGTTCTTGCTGGACGTCAACGCGCCGCCGGTGGCGCGGGACAGGACGGTGACGCTGCTGGCGGGCCGGCCGCTGTCGATCACGCTGGAGGCCGAGGATGACGACGGGTCGCCCG
The DNA here is from genome assembly GCF_018224955.1 of Thetidibacter halocola. Lineage (GTDB taxonomy): Bacteria > Pseudomonadota > Alphaproteobacteria > Rhodobacterales > Rhodobacteraceae > Thetidibacter > Thetidibacter halocola. The sequence continues at coordinate 169,175 of NZ_JAGTUU010000001.1, read as the reverse complement.
ACGCGCTGACCTGGCGCCTGCTGGATGCGCCCGACTGGATCGCCTTCGATCCGGCCAAGCAGACCCTGACGGGCAATACCGCGGGCCGGTTCGGGCCAGTGACGGCCCGGCTGGAGGTCATGGATGCCGACGGCCTGATCGATGAGGCGACGGTCCAGATCAGGATCGCCGCGCCGGAAATCGAGGGCGGCCCGCGCCTGCCGGTCGTCGGTCGAGGCGGCAGCCGGCCGGTGTCGCCGCCGATCGAGGTCGATCTGCCGCCGATCCGGCTGACCCGCGCGACCCTGCCGGAATACCCGATCACCTTCGCCCGTTTCGGCGGCACGTCCTTCGGCAGCGGTGTGCACCTGATCCCGGTCCTGTTCCAGTCCGAGGGCGGCGTGCGCGAGATCGAACTGGAGGTCACCCACCGGGCCGGCAAGCTGTCGATGCTCGATGCGGTGCTGGGGGTCTGTCTGCCGTTCGGGGTCAGCGTCGACAGCACGATCACCGACCCCGACGGCGAAAACCCGGTGATGCGGATCCGCGTCTTCAGCGAGCAGCCGCTGCCCGCCGGGGTCATCGACCTGTTCCGCATCCGCGTGCTGCGGGGCGACGTGATCGCGGGCGCCGGGTTGCAGGTGAGGACGGTCACGATCAACGGCGAGCCGGTGACGGATGCGCCGGTCGTCACGCCCGACAATGGCGGCAAGGGCCCGGTGCGGATCGACCTCGGGGTCGGGCTGTCCCTGCCGGACCTGCCGCCGGCCAGTGTCGACATCGCCCTGGGCGGCTTTGGCGCCAGCGTGCAGGGGCCGCTGCTGATCGATCCCGACGCGCTGTCGGGCGGCTATGTCGGGCTGCGCATGTCGGGCCTGTCCTCGGCCTCCGAGGTGCGGATGATCCTGGGCTATGACGGCGCCGCGCTGCGGCCCATCGGCGGGCTGGCGACGCTGGAATCCGGCGAGTTGGCGGTCGAGGATCGCCCGGAACAGTCCGAGGTCGAGGTCCGCGTGTCGAACCTGCCCAGCCTGCTGGCTGACCTGGCGGTGCTGGCCTGTGTCGGCTTTGCCCGGCCGTTGGGCACTGGACGCGGCACCGGGACGGTCAAGCTGAAGAAACTGGTGATCGACGGCGCGGACGTGCCGCTGGACGACGAGATCGCGGACTGGATGGACGCGCCGGTGCAGTCCTATACTCTGACGCAAGGCGGCTCGGCCAACGGGTTGAAGATTCCCTTCGCCCTGCCGGAGCGCCTCAACATGCCCGAGCGCTGAGCCGGGCAGCACCGCCGACAGGGAAGGATTGTCGATGGCGAAAGACCCCAAAGCTGCCGCGCCGGAAACCGGAGCCGAAAAGGCCGCGCCGCGCACAAGGGCGGCCACGGTGCCGCCCAGCCAGGTGCAGTTCGACACCGCGCAGCTGAAATCCAGCTATTGCAACGTGTGCAACGGCACCTCGACCCGCGAGGAGGTAGTGATCAATTTCGGGGTGAACGACAGCTGGGACATGGGCACCGAAAAGCTCAAGGTTCACCTGCATCACCGCATCGTCATGTCGCCCCATGCGGCCAGGCGGCTGCGCGACATGATGAACCGGCTGATCGACGAGCACGAGACGCGCTATGGCAAGCTGGGGGACTGACACGGGCGTGACCCCATGACGATCTCCGCCAGACCCGAGCCGTCGCAACCGGGCGCGACCCCTGCGACCATGGACCGGGGCCTTTGGTCGGCCTTTGCCGGGGCGCGGTCGGAAACCGGGCGGCTGGCCGCCTGGCTGGCGCTGCTGGTGGCGCGGTGCCGCGGCGCGACGCTGGGCGTGGTGCTGGAGCGCAACCTCGAGGAGGGGGTGTTCCAGCCGGTCGCCGTGGTGCCCGACCCGCGCCGCGACCTGTCGGCCTTTGCGCCCACGGCGGAACGCGTGCTGAGTTCGGGCCGCCCGGCGGTGCCGGTGGTCGAGGGCGGGCGCCATGTCGGCTACCCTGTGCTGATCGGCCCCGATGCCGGCCCACAGGTCGCCGCGGTGATCGTGCTGGACATGCCCGGCGCCGACGAGGCCGCGGCGCAGGCCGCCCTCCAGGAGGTGCACTGGGCCAGCGGCTGGATCGCCGCGCGGCTGGCGGACGAACGGGCCACCGATGCCGCACAGCGCCTGAAGCGGGCCGAGATCGCGCTGGATATCCTCGCCGTGACCGCCGAGCATGCCAAGCCAGAGGCGGCGGCGATGGCGATCCTGGCCGAGGCGCAGGCGGCGCTGGCGGCGGACCAGGCCTCGATCGGGATGGTGCGGGGGCGGGCATCCAGCCCGCGGATCCGCCTGCTGGCCCTGTCCCATGCCGCCTGGTTCCGGCGCCGGTCGTCCCTGGCCGAGACGCTGGAAACGGCGATGGAGGAGTGTTTCGACCAGGTGGCGCCGGTCGCGGTGCCCGCCCTGACGGCGACGGCGCGCGCCATCGCAGTCGCCCATGCCGACCATGTCAAGGGATCGCGCACCCGGCATATCCTGACCGTGCCGCTGTCGGATGCCTCCGGTCCCGTGGGGGCGATGACCTTCGAGCGGCGCGAGGACAAGCCCTTTGGGGACGAGGACCTGTCGTTGGCCGAGGCGATTGCCGCCCTTGTCGGCCCCGCGCTCGAATTGAAGCGGCGCAACCGCCGCTGGATCGGCGGGCGGCTTGTCGACGGAACGCTGCATGTGCTGGGGATCCTGCTGGGGCCGCGGCGGCTGTCGTGGAAGCTGCTGGCGCTGGTGCTGGCGGGGCTGGTGGCCGGCGCGCTGACAGTGACCGGCCCGTTCCGGGTGCAGGCGGATGCCGTCCTGCGCGGCGAGATCAATCGCGCCGTGGTCGCACCCTTTGCGGGCTTCATCGCCGAGGCGCCGCTGCGTGCCGGCGATACGGTCTCCGCCGGTGATATCCTGGTGCGGCTGGACCAGGCCGACCTGCAACTCGAGGCGCTGCGCTGGCGCTCCGAGATGGACCGGCTGGCCAGCCAGTCGCGCGATGCACTCGCGCAGAAGGACCGGGCGCAGGTCGCGTTGCTGGAGGCGCAGGTGGCGCAGGCGCGGGCGCAGGCCGACCTGGCCGAGGCGCAACTGGCGCGCGCCGAGCTGCGCGCACCGATCGACGGGGTAATCGTCTCGGGCGATCTGAGCCAGAAACTCGGCGCGCCGGTGCAGCTGGGCGAAGTGCTGTTCGAAGTCGCGCCGCTCGACCGTTACCGCGTTGACATCTTCGTGGACGAACGCGACCTGCGCTACGTCACCGAGGGGACGCCCGGACGGCTGGCGCTGGCCGGTCAACCGAGCCAGGGGTTGCCGCTGGCGGTGACGCGGATCACGCCGATGGCCGAGGCGCGCAACGGGGCCAACACCTTTCGGGTCGAGGCCGCATTGGACGCCGTGGCCAGCGGTCTGCGCCCCGGCATGCAGGGCGTGGCCAAGCTGGATGCCGGGCAGGCGCTAGTGTCGTGGGTCTGGTCGCGGCGCCTGATCGACTGGGCGCGCGAGACTCTCTGGACATGGCAGCCCTGAGATGGCCGAAAGCTTCCTGTCGACGCTGTGGTATCGGGTTGCAGGGCTGAAACCCAGGCTGCGCCCGCATGTCAGCGTGCATCGCCACCGCTATCGTGGCCAACCCTGGTACGTGCTGCACGACCACGCCTCGGGGCGGGTCCACCGGTTCACGCCAGGCGCCTGGATGCTGATTGGCCAGTTCGACGGCAGCCGCAGCGTGGACGAGATCTGGCGCGCGCTGGCTGATGTGCAGGACAACCATGCGCCGGGTCAGGACGACGTGATCCGGCTGCTGTCTCAGCTGCACCAGAACGACCTGATCCGCTACCAGGGCAGTCCCGACGTGGCCGACCTGCTGGAGCGGCACGAGCGCAATGCGCGGCAGATCATCAAGCAGAACCTGACCAACCCGATGAGCTTTCGCATCCCGCTCTGGGACCCGGACGCCTTTCTGCGCCGGACCCTGCCGGCGGTGCGCTGGCTGACGGGCTGGGCGGGGTTCTGCCTGTGGCTGGCGGTGGTCGTCGCGGGGCTGGCGACGGCTGCGGTGCACTGGCCGGCGCTGACCGGCAACCTGGCCGAGCGGGTCTTTGCGGCGCAGAACCTGGTCATCAGCCTGGTGACCTATCCGCTGCTCAAGGCATTCCACGAACTGACCCATGGTTACCTGACCCGCGCGCGCGGCGGCGAGGTGCGCGAGATGGGGATCATGTTCCTCGTGTTCTTCCCGGTGCCGTACGTCGATGCCTCGGCAGCAGCCGCGTTCCGGTCGAAATGGCACCGCGCGGCGGTGTCGGCGGGCGGTATCTTTGCCGAAACTTTCGTCGCCGCCGTGGCGGTCATGGTCTGGGCCGCGGCAGAACCCGGTTTCGTCCGCGCCATCGCCTTCAACCTCGTGCTGATCGGCGGCATGTCGACGCTGGCCATCAACGGCAATCCGCTGCTGAAGTTCGACGGCTATTACGTGCTGACCGACCTGGTCGAGATCCCGAACCTGGCGCAGCGGGCGAACAAGTGGTGGGGCCATGTCGTTCAGCGCTATCTGTTCAACGCCCGCACGCTGAAGGCCGATCCGGCCACGCCGGGTGAAAAGGCTTGGTTCGCGTTCTATGCGCCCGCCGCCTGGGCCTACCGGATGGTTGTCATGGTCGGCATTGCCCTGCTGGTGGCGCAGCGTTTTTTCATCCTCGGCGTGCTGCTGGCGATCTGGTCGGTGTTCAATTCGGTGGTCAAGCCGATCGCCAAACACCTGCGCCATGTCGTGACCTCGCCCAGCCTGCGCAAGGTGCGCAAGCGCGCGGTCGGCCTGACCTTTGGCGGCATCGCGGTGCTGGCTCTGGCGCTGCTGTTGGTGCCGCTGCCGCTGCGCACCGATACCGAGGGCGTGATCTGGCTGCCCGAGGACGCCGTGGTGCGCGCCGGATCAGGTGGGTTCATCGCCGATCTGCCGGTCGCCGAAGGCGCCGAGGTCGCCCGGGGCGCCATCCTTGCCCGGCTCGACGATCCGCCTGTCGAGACACGCGTGGTCGTTTTCGCCGCCCGCGTCGACGAGGCCAGGCGACGCCTGCAACGGGCCGAGGCCGAGGACCGGAGCGAAATCGCCGCGGCGCGCGTGCAACTGGCAGAAGCCGAGGCGCAATGGCAGCGCGAACGCGAGCGGCGCCTGCGTCAGACCCTGCATGCCGGCGTTGCGGGGCGCTTTCGCCCGGCGATCCCGATTTCCGACATGGCCGGGCGTTGGGTCGGCGAAGGTGACATCGTTGGCCACGTTCTGCCGCCCCGGGCTGAAGTGGCGCGCCTTCTGGTCCCGCAGGAAGACATCGCGCTGGTTCGGGAACGGACGCGCGCGGTCGAAGTGCGTCTGCTGGGCCGGATGGATCAGCGCCACGAGGCGAGCCTCGCGCGCAGCGTGCCGCAGGCGACTGCCGTCCTGCCGGCGGCGGCGCTTGGCGAGGTGGCGGGCGGCCGGTTCCAGACCGACCCGGCGGACCCCGAGGGCGCGACGCTGCTGAGCCAGGCTTTTCTCTATGACCTGGCGCTGCCCGAGGCCTTGGCCGACGCGCCCTTTGGCATGCGGGTCCTGGTGCGCTTCGATCACGGGTTCGAGCCGGCGGGCTGGCAGATCTGGCGGCGGGTGCGGCAGCTCTTCTTGCGGCAGTTCAATGCCTGAGGTGCAAGGCCTCCTGGGCTTTGGCCGCCCATCCCGCGGCATCGCACCCTATGCCGAGCGCAGCGACCCGCGCGGCAATGCCGTGGACCTGTGGCTGGAACGCCGGCTGGGCTGGCTCGAGGCGCGCGCCCCGCTGCTGCGCCGGCGCCTGTTGCGCCGCGCGGACCAGGTAATGGCGCTGGAACCGGAATTTCGTGCCCTGTCCGACGATGCCCTGCGCGCCGCGGCGCAGGCGCTGCGGCCCCGCCTTCTGGCGCGACGGCGCGGCGATGTCGAGGCGTTGGTGCGGGCCTTTGCCGCGGTTCGAGAGGCCTCGGACCGGGTGCTGGGCAAGCGGCACTACAAGGTGCAGGTGATGGGCGCGCTGGGGCTTTACGAGGGCCGCATGGTCGAGATGGCGACCGGCGAGGGCAAGACCCTGACCGCCACGCCGGCGGCGGTTGTCGCGGCGCTGGCGGGCGACCCGGTGCACGTGGTGACGGTGAACGACTACCTCGCCGCCCGCGATGCCGAGGAGACACGGCCGCTTTACGGCTTCTTCGGCTTGACGGTCGGGGTGATCGACAGCGACATGGACCCCGAACAACGCCGCGACGCCTATCGCTGCGACATCACCTATGTCTCGAACGCGAATCTGACCTTCGACTACCTGCGCGACCGGATCGCGTTGAAGGCGCGGCGCGGACAGGCGCGGCACCGCGCGCTGGCGCTGACGCGCGGCGGGGCAGGGCAGCCGCTGATGCTGCGGGGTCTGGCCTTTGCCATCGTCGACGAGGCCGACAGCGTCTTCGTCGACGAGGCGCGCACGCCGCTGATCCTGTCGACCACCGCCGACGACCCCGAGGCCGCGCAGCTTTACGCGGACGCGCTGGCCTTGGCGCGGTCGCTGACCGAGCCCGCGGATTTTCGCATCGACCGCATGAACCGCCAGGTGGAACTGACCGAGGCCGGCAAGCGGCGGCTGACCGAACGGGCGCGGGCCGCGCGGCTGTCCGGCCTCTGGGCGATCCGGCTGGCGCGCGAGGAACTGGCGCGGCAGGCGCTGTCGGCGCTGCACCTGTTCGAGTCGGGGCGCGAATACGTGGTGCGCGAGGGCAAGGTGCAGATCGTGGACGAGTTCACCGGCCGCATCATGCCCGACCGCAGCTGGCAGGGCGGGCTGCACCAGATGATCGAGGCGCGCGAAGCGGTCGAGGTCACGGGCCGCAAGGAGACACTGGCGCGGATCACTTACCAACGCTTCTTTCGCCGCTACATGCGGCTGTCGGGCATGACCGGCACCGGAATGGAATTGGCCGCCGAGTTCCGCGACACGTTCGACCTGACCACGGTGCGGATCCCGCGCCACCGCCCGCTGAAGACCCGACAACTGGGCGCGACCTTTGTCCGGGACGAGCCGGCGAAATGGCAGGCCGTGGCAGAGCGCGTGGCGGCGCTGCATGGCGCCGGGCGGCCCGTCCTGATCGGCACCCGCTCGGTCGAGGCGTCGCAACGCTGCGCGGCGGTGCTAGAGGCGCGCGGTCTGCCGCACGAGGTGCTGAACGCTACCCAGGACCGGGCCGAGGCCGAGATCGTGGCCGAGGCCGGACGCCGCGGCGCAATCACCGTCGCGACAAACATCGCCGGTCGGGGCACCGACATCATTCCCGGCGCAGACGTGCTGGCCCTTGGCGGGTTGCACGTGATCCTGACGGAGTTCCACGAAAGCGCCCGAATCGACCGACAGCTGTTCGGACGGACCGGGCGGCAGGGCAATCCCGGCAGCACCGAGGCGATCGTCGCCTTGTCCGACGAGCTGTTCACCCGCTTTACCCCCTGGCTTCGCCGCCTTGCGCTGCGGGTGCCGGTTCGGCCGGTGCTGTGGGCGCTGCGGGCGCGGGCGCAGGGACGCGCCGAGGCGGAACACGCGCTGACCCGGCGCGAACAGACCGCGCTCGACCGCCAGCTGGAACGCGCGCTCGCCTTTTCCGGCCCGACGGAATGATCCGCGCCGGGCCCGTCGACCCGGGGCAAGATCCTTGACCCTGCGTGGCAGCGCCGGATACAGCCGGGGTGACTACCGCCCTGCCTCAGATGCCGTGAACCCGGCATCGACCGAGGCGAGCCGGGCGACAGGCTGAAGGAAACCAGGGGCCATCGGCAAGGGGATCCGCGCCAGATGCGCGGACCGCCCGCACGGGGCCGAGAACACGGGATCGTCTCATGCAGGCACAGCGGTTCATCGCCGAAGGGATCGAGGTCTGGTGCCTCGAGGACGGCACCAAGAGCTTTGACGCCGCGACCTTTCCGGCGCTCGACGACGCCACGCGGGCGGCGCGGCTTGCGGCGGCGGGGCTGCAGACGATGGACACGGCTTTCAACGTCTACCTGCTGCGCCACCCGGACGGGGCGGTGGACCTGGTCGATGCAGGCTGTGGAACGCTGTTCGGCGCGGGCGCAGGGCATCTTCCCGCGCGGATGGCCGATCTGGGTGTCGCGGCGGAGCATGTGCGCACCCTAATCTTCACCCACCTGCATGGCGATCATTGTGGCGGTGCGGTGCTGGACGGCAAGCCCGCCTTTCCGAACGCGCAGGTCCTTGTCCATCCCGCCGATATCGCGCATTTCGGCGCGGGCGAAGGGCCCGCTTCCGTCATGTTGAACGCCTATGCCGGGCGCATCACCCCGATGACCGATGGCCACATCCTGCCGGGTGGCCTGCGCGTCTGGCACCTGCCCGGGCACACGCCGGGCCATTGCGGCCTGCACATCGGAGACGGGTTCGCCCTCGTGGCCGACATCCTGCACAGCTTTGCCGTGCAACTTCCGGACCCCGGTCTGGGCCCGAGGTTCGACGTCGATGCGGCACAGGCCGCCCAAAGCCGCCGCGCCGCGCTGGACTGGCTGGCGGACACCGGCGCGGTCTGGTCCGGCAGCCATGGCATCGGTGCGCGGTTCCTTCGGGCACAGCGCGACGGCCGGGGCTTTCGGACGGTGCCCGCATGACCCCCGGCGCCCGCATCCAGGCCGCCATCGAGATCCTCGACCGCATTGCCGCCGGAGACGCCGCCGAGCGCGCGCTGACCAACTGGGCGCGCGCCTCGCGCTTTGCCGGGTCCAAGGATCGCGCCGCAGTACGGGACCACGTGTTCGATGTGCTGCGGCGCTGGCGCAGCACCGCCGCGCAGGGCGGCGCCGAGACCGGGCGGGGACGCATGCTCGGCCTGTTGCGGCAGCAGGAAACCGACCCCGACACGCTGTTCACAGGCGAGGGCCATGCGCCCGCGCCGCTGTCGGTCGAGGAACGGGCAGGCGGGATCGAGCCGCAGGGCGCCAGCGCGCTGGACCTGCCCGACTGGCTGTTCGACCGCCTTGCCGCCTCGCTCGACGATCCACGGGCCGTGGCCGAGGCGCTGCGCCACCGCGCGCCAGTCTTCCTGCGCGTCAACCTGCTGCGCGGCGGCCGCGATGCGGCCCGCGCCGCGCTGGCCGCCGAAGGGATCGAGACCCAGGTCTCGGCGCTGTCCGGTACCGCGCTGCGGGTCGTCGAGGGCGCGCGCCGCCTGTCCGGCAGCCGTGCCTATGCCGAGGGCCTGGTCGAATTGCAGGACGCCGCCAGCCAGGCGGTGGTCGATGCCCTTCCATTGGGGCCGGGGATGCGTGTGCTCGACTATTGCGCCGGCGGCGGCGGCAAGGCCCTGGCCATGGCCGCACGGACGCTTGCCCCGGTCGAGGCCCACGATGCCGATCCCCGTCGCATGGCCGACCTGCCGCAGCGCGCCCTTCGTGCCGAAGCCGACATTCGCATCGTCGCATCGCCAGCGTCTGGATACGACCTGGTGCTTTGCGATGTTCCCTGTTCCGGCAGCGGGGCGTGGCGCCGCGCGCCCGAGGCCAAGTGGCGCCTGACGCCCGTGGACCTCACGCGGCTTATGGCGGTTCAGGCGGAGATTCTCGACACCTGCGCGGCCCTTGTCGCACCGGGTGGCGCGCTGGCCTATGCGACCTGTTCCGTCCTGCGAGACGAGAACGGGGCGCAGGTCGACGGGTTTCTGGACCGCGTGACGGGTTGGTCGGTGGACAACGACCGGCAGTTCCTGCCCTCCGACGAGGGCGATGGCCTATATGTGGCGGTTCTGCGCCGGGAAACGTAAACGAGCACAACTAATGGTTGCGGCGCCGATTTCGGTTAACCATTGTTTAAGGACTGTGCGCACCATAATCGCGAAGGATTCGGATCGCGGTCAGGGGATATCGTTGCAACGGACCATCGCAAGCATGCCTTCGGGCGAGCGTCGGGCAGGCGGGCGTGGGGCCGCTTTCCTGTTCGTGCTCGCCATGGCAGCGACGCTGTTGGCGCTGCTCCTGCCCGATCCGGGGCTGCGCATTGCGGCGCTGTCCAGTGCCGGGGCGCTTGGCGCGATGGGCCTGGGCTGGGCGGTGATCGCCATTGTGCAGGCCAGCCGTCGCCGAGGTCTGCGCGCGCTGGCCGTGGCGATCATGGAAAACGACCCTGGCTATTGCTTCTTCGCCGATGAGTCCGGCCGGTTGCTGCACGTCAACCGCGCTGCGCAGGATCGTTTTGCCCCCGGGTCCAGCCAGACCCTCTCGGAGCTTCTGCGCGCAATCTTCGCAAATGCCGAGGGGGTGGTGTTCCGCCTGCAGCAGAAAAGCCTCGCCGGCGAACCGGTTTTCGAGGACATCACCAGCCATGCCGAGGGGTTCCGCGTGCATGTTCGCCGCTTGCCCCATGGCCTGCTGCTCTGGCGGCTGGAGCCCGAGGCGATCCGCCGTGGCGCGACGCGACGCAGTGATCACCCGACGCTGACCACCGGGCGCAATGGCGCGATCCTCTATATGAACGCCGATGCCCGCGCGCTTCTTGGCGGGCGGGTGCGCAACCTGTCCGAGGTGATCACGGACATGCCGCTGCGCCCCGGTGGCGTGCATCTGCTGGCGGCGGATGGCGGTGCGCCGCGTCGCGTGCTTGTCCATGCCTCCGACATCGGTGCGGGCCGGCAGGAGATCGTGTTGTCGCGGATCGAGGCTGACGGGCCGGACAATGGCGCCGAGGGCGGGTTCGACACGCTTCCGGTCCCGCTGGTCAAGGTTTCCTCCGATGGCACGGTGTTGCGCGCCAATCCTCAGGCCCGCCGCCTGCTGGACCTGGCCGAGGACAAGGACGCCAACCTGGCCGACTACATGGAGGGGCTTGGCCGCGCGCTGCACAGCTGGCTCGAGGACGCGGCCGAGGGCCGCGGCCAGCACAAGTCCGAATTCCTGCGCCTGACCCGGCCCGACCGCGAGGTGTTTGTCCAGGTCACGTTGAACCGCATCGTCGAGGATGGCACGCCGGCGCTGATCGCGGTGCTGAACGATGCGACCGAGCTCAAGACGCTCGAGGCGCAATTCGTGCAAAGCCAGAAGATGCAGGCGATCGGCCAGCTGGCCGGCGGTGTAGCGCATGACTTCAACAACCTTCTGACCGCGATTTCAGGGCATTGCGACCTGTTGTTGCTGCGCCACGACCAGGGCGATCCGGACTATGGCGATCTGGTGCAGATCAACCAGAACGCCAATCGCGCCGCCGCGTTGGTCGGCCAACTTCTGGCCTTCTCCCGCAAGCAGACGATGCGGCCCGAGATCCTCGACCTGCGTGACACGCTGTCGGACCTGACCCATCTGCTGAACCGGCTGGTGGGCGAAAAGGTGCGCCTGACCCTGCGCCACGACCCGATCCTGCCTCCCGTGCGGGGCGACCGGCGGCAGCTGGAACAGGTGATGATGAACCTTGTTGTGAACGCCCGTGACGCCATGCCCGAAGGCGGCGAGATCGTGATCGAGACAGAGCGGCGGGTTCTGCGCGAGCGTCTCGCGCGCGATCGCGCCGTGGTGCCGCCGGGCACCTATGTCTGCGTCCGCGTCAGCGACGAGGGCATCGGCATCCCGCCCGACAAGCTGCAAAAGGTGTTCGAGCCGTTCTTCACCACCAAGAACACCGGCGAGGGCACCGGCCTTGGCCTGTCCACCGTCTACGGCATCGTCAAGCAATCCGGCGGCTATGTCTTTGTCGACAGCGTGCTGGGGCAGGGCACCTGTTTCACCTTGTTCTTCCCGGCGCATGAAAAGCAGGCCTCGGCGGAGGTCGCGGTGCGCCAGGAACAGGCGCGCAAGCTGCCCGAGAAAGGGTCCGGCGTTGTCCTGCTGGTCGAGGACGAGGCGCCGGTGCGCGCCTTTGCCGCCCGCGCGCTACGCCTGCGCGGCTATACGGTGATCGAGGCCGAGACCGCCGAAGAGGCGCTGGCGATGCTCGACGATGACGGGATGGCGGTCGATGTCTTCGTGACCGACGTGGTGATGCCCGGCATGGATGGCCCCACCTGGGTGCGCAAGGCGCGGCTGACCCGGCCCGACGTGCGCGTGGTCTTCGTCTCGGGTTATGCCGAGGACGCCTTTGGCGAGGGGCGCGAGGCGATCCCGAACTCGGTCTTCCTGCCGAAGCCGTTTTCGCTGTCGGAACTCACGGAAACCGTGCACAGCCAGCTGAACTGACCGTCACGCCCCGGCGCGCAGCCACAGCTCGAACTCCGCTGCGCGGGTCTTGTGCAGAAGCGCCTCCGTTTCCGGTGTCAGCGCCAGGTCGCGGCGGGGCGAAACGTTCTCGCGCGGCAGGTCGATCCGGGTGCACAGCCGCTCCTCGAGAAAACCCAGCAGGCGGGCCTGATCCTCGTATTGGAACAGGTGGGTCACGGCGACACCGTTGGGCCGCGCCTCGACGAATTTCGACTGGTCGCCCACGTCCGCGAAGGCTGGCCGCCGCTCGCCTGCCCAGGCGCGGCAGAAATCGTCAAAGCTGATATCGCGGGTCGAGACGGCCTTGCCATCCAGGAAGGACCGCTGGCGATAGCGATACCACGAACCCAGCCAGGACACGGGCTCTCTGATCACGGCGAGGATGTCCATGTCATCCGCGCCCATCTTCTCCATCATGGGGCGGAAGAAGCGGTTGTAACGATAGACCGGTGCGTGTTTCAGCTCGGGCGGGTCCGCGACCGTGATCGCCGCCAGTGGGCCCAGCGCCGCCTGGTAGGCCGTGGTGCCGGTCTTGGGCACGGCGAGGAAGACAAGCCTCGCCTTCCAGAAAATCATCATCGCCCAGCCTCCACCCGCATCTTCGTCAACCTTTGTTTAACCAAGCTGCGCCACTCTGGGAAAGAACAGATTTGACTTGAAATGTTCTCTTTTTGATCTCATACAGGGCGAAGAACAAGAAGCGAACAAAACCGCAATGGACGCGCCCGGCGGCGTGTGGAATAAGGGCTGGAAACATGGCAACGGCAGATCTTCTGAGCATGGACAACAAGCGCAACGCAGACAAGCAGAAGGCGCTCGACAGCGCCTTGGCCCAGATCGAACGGCAGTTCGGCAAGGGCTCGATCATGAAGCTGGGTGGCGAGCACACCATGAAGGACATCGAGGCGACCTCGACCGGCTCCTTGGGTCTCGACATCGCGCTGGGGATCGGCGGCCTGCCCAAGGGCCGCATCATTGAGATCTACGGCCCCGAATCTTCCGGCAAGACCACGCTGACGCTGCATTGCATCGCCGAGGAACAGAAGAAGGGTGGTGTCTGCGCCTTTGTCGACGCCGAACACGCGCTGGACCCGCAATACGCCAAGAAGCTGGGTATCGACCTGAGCGAGCTGCTGATCTCGCAGCCCGACACCGGCGAACAGGCGCTGGAGATCACCGACACGCTGGTGCGCTCGGGTGCGGTCAGCATGGTGGTGGTCGATTCGGTCGCCGCGCTGACCCCGAAATCGGAACTCGAAGGCGATATGGGCGACAGCAACGTGGGCGTCCAGGCCCGCCTGATGAGCCAGGCCATGCGCAAGCTGACCGGCTCGATCAGCCGTTCGAACTGCATGGTGATCTTCATCAACCAGATCCGGATGAAGATCGGGGTGATGTTCGGCAGCCCGGAAACCACGACGGGTGGCAACGCGCTGAAGTTCTACAGCTCGGTGCGTCTCGACATCCGCCGCATCGGCTCGATCAAGGACCGCGACGAGGTGGTGGGCAACGCCACGCGCGTCAAGGTGGTCAAGAACAAGGTCGCCCCGCCGTTCAAGCAGGTCGAATTCGACATCATGTATGGCGAGGGTATTTCCAAGACCGGCGAATTGCTGGATCTTGGCGTCAAGGCGGGCGTGGTCGAGAAATCCGGCGCCTGGTATTCCTATGGCGACGAGCGGATCGGCCAGGGCCGCGAGAATGCCAAGACCTATCTCAAGGAAAACACCCAGATCGCGATGGAGATCGAGGACAAGATCCGTGCCGCGCATGGGCTCGACTTCCACATGGGTGACGATGATGGCGAAGAGGTGATGGAGGGCTGATGCCCCCCGAAAGCCGCTGACGGGGACAGCAGCCCCCCACGGTCGCCGACGGGCGGCCGAGAATACCCGGGGACGGGGCGTCGGACGCGGCGCCCCGTTCTCGTTCCCGCTTATGGACACCGCGTCAACCCGGCGATACATGATGCGCCGAACACGATCATGAGGCCCCCGCCATGCCCAGCCTGAACGACATCCGGTCGACCTTTCTCGATTACTTCGCCAAGCAGGGGCACGAGGTCGTCGCCTCCAGCCCGCTGGTGCCGCGCAACGACCCCACGCTGATGTTCACGAACTCGGGCATGGTGCAGTTCAAGAACCTGTTCACCGGGGTCGAGACGCGCGACTACAAGCGCGCCACTACCTCGCAGAAATGCGTGCGCGCCGGCGGCAAGCACAATGACCTCGACAACGTGGGCTACACCGCCCGGCATCACACGTTCTTCGAGATGCTGGGGAATTTCAGCTTTGGCGACTACTTCAAGACCGAGGCGATCCCGTTTGCCTACGAGTTGATCACCAAGGGTTTCGACATCCCCAGCGACCGGCTTTACACCACGGTCTACCACACCGATGACGAGGCCTTCGAGATCTGGAAGAAGGTCGGCATCCCCGAAAGCCGGATCATCCGCATCGCGACGTCGGACAATTTCTGGCAGATGGGCCCGACCGGTCCCTGCGGCCCCTGCACCGAGATCTTCTACGATCACGGCGACCACATTTGGGGCGGCCCGCCGGGCAGCCCCGAAGAGGACGGCGACCGGTTCATCGAGATCTGGAACGTCGTCTTCATGCAGAACGAGCAGTTCGAGGACGGCTCGATGCGCGCGCTCGACATGCAGTCGATCGACACCGGCATGGGGCTGGAGCGGATCGGCGCGCTGTTGCAGGGCAAGCACGACAATTACGACACCGACGTGATGCGCGCCCTGATCGAGGCCAGCGCCGATGCGACCGGCGCCGATCCGGACGGCCCGGGCAAGATGCATCACCGGGTGATCGCCGATCACCTGCGCTCGACTTCGTTCCTGATCGCGGATGGCGTGATGCCCTCGAATGACGGGCGCGGCTATGTCCTGCGCCGGATCATGCGCCGTGCCATGCGGCACGCCCACATGCTGGGCGCCAAGGACCCGGTCATGCATCGCCTTGTTCCCGCGCTGGTGCGCCAGATGAGTGGGCACTACGGCGAACTGTCCCGCGCCCAGTCGCTGATCGAAGAGACGCTGCGGCTGGAAGAGACGCGCTTCAAGCAGACGCTGGAGCGTGGCCTGCGCCTGCTGGATGACGAGCTTTCGGCGCTGCCCGAGGATGCGACCTTGCCGGGCGAGACGGCGTTCAAGCTGTATGACACCTACGGCTTCCCGCTGGACCTGACGCAGGACGCGCTGCGCGAGAAGAGCCGGACGGTCGACACCAAGGGCTTCGACGCCGCCATGGCCGAGCAGAAGGCCAAGGCCCGCGCCGCCTGGTCCGGTTCCGGCGAGGCGGCGGACCTCGCCATCTGGTTCGACATCGCCGAACGCGCGGGCGCGACGGAATTCCTCGGCTATGACACCGAGGCCGCCGAGGGCCAGGTCGTCGCGCTGATCCGCGATGGTGCGGAAACCGATGCCCTGAAAGAAGGCGAAAGCGGCTGGATCGTGGTGAACCAGACGCCGTTCTATGCCGAATCTGGCGGCCAGGTCGGCGATACCGGTTGGCTTCGCCGGATCGAGGACGAGGACGACCAGGCCCAGGTCACCGATACGCACAAGATGGCCAATGGCCGTATCTTCGCCCACCAGGTGACGGTGCAACGTGGGACATTCACCAAGGGCGACGCGCTGGCGCTCGAGGTCGATCATGGCCGCCGCGGGGCGATCCGTGCGAACCATTCTGCGACACACCTGCTGCATGAGGCCCTGCGCCGCGCGCTTGGCGATCACGTCGCCCAGCGCGGCTCGCTGAACGCGCCGGACCGGCTGCGCTTTGACTTCAGCCACGCCAAGGCGCTGACACATGCGGAAATCGCCCAGGTTGAGGCCGAGGTGAACGCCTTCATCCGGCAGAACGCGCCAGTCTCCACCCGCATCATGACGCCGGACGACGCGCGCGCGATCGGGGCGCAGGCCCTGTTCGGCGAGAAATACGGCGACGAGGTGCGTGTCGTGTCGATGGGCCGGCTGACCGGATCGGGCAAGGGGAGCGATGGCCAGACCTATTCGCTGGAACTCTGCGGCGGCACGCATGTGGCGCAGACCGGCGATATCGGCACATTCGCGCTGCTGGCTGAATCCGCGTCCAGCGCCGGGGTCCGCCGGATCGAGGCGCTGACCGGGCAGGCGGCGATGGCTGAACTGCGCGGCCGCGACAAGACGCTGTCTGCGATCGAGAGCCTGCTGAAAGCTGGCGGAGAGAACGCGGTAGAGCGTGTCCGCGCCCTGCTCGACGATCGGAAGAAGCTGGAAAACGAGGTTGCGCAACTGCGCCGCGAACTGGCGATGAGCGGCGGCGCGGGACAAGGCGGCAGCGCCGCTGCGCGCGACGTCGGGGGCGTGCAATTTATGGCGCAGGCGCTGAGCGGCGTCTCTGGCAAGGACCTGCCCGCGCTGATCGACGAGCACAAGGCGCGCATCGGCTCGGGTGTCGTGCTGCTGATCGCCGATGCCGGCGGCAAGGCCGCCGTGGCGGCAGGCGTGACAGAGGATCTGACGGCGCGCATCTCGGCGGTCGACATCGTCAAGGCGGCGGTCGCCGAACTGGGCGGCAAGGGCGGCGGCGGTCGCCCGGACATGGCGCAGGGCGGCGGCAGCGACCCGACCCGCGCCGATGCCGCGATCAAGGCCGCCGAAGCCATCATCGAAGGATAACACCCATGCCCGCACTCTGGATCGCTCATGTCACCGTCACCGACCCCGAGGCCTACGGCAAATATGCCGAACTTGCGGGCCCGGCCATCGCGGCGCATGGCGGCACCTTCATCGCCCGCGGCGCGCGCTTCGTGCAGCTCGAGGGCAAGGAACGCCCGCGCAATGTGGTGGCGCGCTTCCCCTCGCTCGAGGCGGCGGTGGAGTGCTACAAGTCCGACGCCTACCAGGCCGCGCTAAACCACGCCCGCGGCGCATCCGAGCGCGAGTTGATGGTGGTCGAAATCGCCGAGTAAAGCGTCGCCGGGGCGCGGGGCCCTTGCGTGACAGTCAATTGTCGTCTTGGTCGAACGACAAGTCGCCCGCCGCGATCCGGCGCAAATGGGCGCAGGGATCCGGGCGGCTGCTCAGGTGAGCCCACGCGTGCAGAATGAATTTCTCGGGCGCCATCAGCAGGATGAATTCGTTCAGATAGGCGCCGTGATCGACGCCTTTGCCTTGCAGCATCGTCGAAAGCCGGTCGCGGTCGGCATCCGGC
The DNA here is from genome assembly GCF_018224955.1 of Thetidibacter halocola. Lineage (GTDB taxonomy): Bacteria > Pseudomonadota > Alphaproteobacteria > Rhodobacterales > Rhodobacteraceae > Thetidibacter > Thetidibacter halocola. The sequence goes on along the minus strand of NZ_JAGTUU010000001.1, from coordinate 151,748 downwards.
AATGACAGGATTTGCAGCATGTAGGCGAAATACTCCTCCGTCACGAGGCAATTGCGGTCCGGACAGGGCGTCTTTTCCAGAACCGCATGCGCGACCTCGTGCATCAGGATGCTCGCCTGGAAATCCCGTGGCGGGATTTCGGCGAAGATGGCGAAATCCGCTTGCCGCTCCGTCATCGGTTCCGGTGCCAGCACTTCGATCAAGCCCACGCCGCAGTGGAAAAGCCCGACGCAATCCGTTTCGAACGCCTCTACGACGCGAACCCGGACCGGATCGGGCTTTGGCAAGCCGCAATCAGCCAGAACGGTCAATGCGCTGTCGGATTGTTCGCAGATTTGTCGCCGCAGCCCGGCATCCCCGGCCTCGACCGTGAACAGCCGGTTGTCGCAAAGCTGAGGTTCCGCCGATAGCGATCCAGCGGCGAGTATGGCGAAGAGGGGGATCAGGCGCATGCCGGCCAGAGTGACCCGGCGCGCGGCCGGGCGCAACCTGACGGGATGTCGCCGGCCCCCCGCTTCATCTTGCCCGGAAACCGCTGGGAGAGTCGCGAAAGCAAACGGGGGCAGGGCGCCCATCCGCCATCTTAGAGAGATTTCGACATCCGCTTGCGCTCATGCGGGTCCAGGTAGCGCTTGCGCAGCCGGATCGCGTTCGGCGTCACCTCGACCAGTTCATCGTCGTTGATATAGGCGATGGCCTGTTCCAGCGTCATGCGGCTGACGGGCGTCAGGCGCACCGCCTCGTCGGTGCCAGAGGCGCGCACGTTGGTCAGCTTCTTGCCCTTGAGCGGGTTCACCTCGAGATCGTTGTCGCGCGAATGCTCGCCGATGATCATGCCGGTATAGACCTGCTCCTGCGGCTCGACGAACATGCGTCCGCGCTCTTCGAGGTTCCACAGCGCATAGGCCACCGCTTCGCCGTTCTCCATCGAGATCAGCACGCCCGCGCGCCGCCCCGGGATCGGACCCTTGTGCGGCGCCCAGCCGTGGAACACGCGGTTCAGCACGCCGGTGCCGCGCGTGTCGGTCAGGAACTCGCCGTGATAGCCGATCAGACCGCGTGACGGCACATGCGCGATGATCCGCGTCTTGCCGACACCCGAGGGTCGCATCTCGACCAGTTCACCCTTGCGCGCGCCGGTCACCTTCTCGATCACCGCGCCGGAATAGTCGTCGTCGACGTCGATCGTGACCTCTTCGATCGGCTCCATCATGCCTTCGTCGGTCTCCTTCAGGATGACCTGCGGCCGCGAGATCGACAGTTCGAACCCTTCGCGGCGCATGTTCTCGATCAGCACGCCCATCTGGAGTTCGCCGCGCCCCGATACCTCGAAGGCCTCGCCGCCGGGCGTGTCCTTGATCTTGATCGCGACGTTGGATTCCGCCTCCTTGTAGAGGCGGTCCCGGATCACCCGCGACTGCACCTTCTTGCCGTCACGGCCAGCCAGCGGGCTGTCGTTGATGCCGAAGGTCACGGTGATGGTCGGCGGGTCGATCGGCTGCGCCTTTAGCGGTTTGTCCACCGCCAGCGCGCAGATCGTATCTGCCACGGTCGCCTTGGACATGCCGGCCAGGCTGACGATGTCGCCGGCCTGAGCCTCTTCGATGTCCCGCATCTGGAGACCGCGAAAGGCCTGGATCTTGGTCACGCGGAACTGCTCTATCTTCTGGCCGATGCGCGACAGCGCCTGCACCGTCGCGCCGACCTTCAGCTTGCCGGATTCCACCCGTCCGGTCAGGAGCCGCCCGACAAAGGGATCGGCGCCCAGCGTTGTCGCCAGCATCCGGAAATCCTCGTTCTGGTGCTTGATCTGCTTGGGCGCGGGAACGTGGTTCACGATCAGCTTGAACAGCGGGTCGAGATTCTTGCGCGACCCGTCCAACTCGGTATCGGCCCAGCCGGCACGGCCCGAGGCGTAGAGATGCGGGAAATCCAGCTGGTCCTCGTCGGCGTCGAGATTGGCGAACAGGTCAAAGCACTCGTCCAGCGCGCGGTCGGGCTCGGCGTCGGGCTTGTCGACCTTGTTCAGCACCACGATCGGGCGCAGGCCAAGCGCCAGCGCTTTGGAGGTCACGAACTTGGTCTGCGGCATCGGCCCTTCCGCGGCGTCGACCAGCAGAACCACACCGTCCACCATGCTCAGGATGCGCTCGACCTCGCCGCCGAAATCGGCGTGGCCGGGCGTGTCGACTATGTTGATCCGCGTGCCCTTCCACTCCACCGAGGTGCACTTGGCGAGGATGGTGATGCCGCGTTCGCGCTCGAGGTCGTTCGAGTCCATTGCCCGCTCGGCCACGGCCTGGTTGGCGCGGAATGCGCCGGATTGTTTCAGCAGTTCGTCCACCAGCGTCGTCTTGCCGTGGTCAACGTGAGCGATGATCGCGACGTTGCGCAAATCCATGGGATCGTTCCTTTGATCGGAGTTGGCGCGGACCTAGCCGGGACCGGCTGAAAAGACCAGCGCAAATGTGGCGGGCGACCGGCTGTTGCAAGCCGGCGACGCTTCACGAGCGTGCGAGCGGTTGCGGGAACCGGCGGGTTTCGGCCGGTTGGGATAGCAAGGCCCGGCAGGCTTTGGCCGGTGACGCCGGGGCAGGGGCCGGGCGGGAAACAGCGGGTGGCTCAACCGGTTGAACGGCTGCAACGGGTCGCCACATGTATCCCGTGACCGCGCAACCCGAGGGGGGCGCGGAGACAGTCAATAAAGGAGACAGTCATGAAATCGAGCATTCTTGCCCTAGCGGCCGCAACCGCAATGGCCGCAGCCCCCGCAATGGCCGGCAGCATCGACGCCGCACCGGTCGATCCGGTTCCGATGGCGCCGGTGGCCCCGGTCGCCGCACCTCTGGGTGGCGACTGGACCGGCGGTTACGCGGGCCTGAGCCTCGGCCGACTCGACACCCAGGCCGCGGGCACGTCCGAGACGGGCGGCGTCTACGGCCTTCATGCAGGCTATGACTACGACTTTGGCGCCTTCGTCCTGGGCGGCGAGGCCGAGGTCCAGGCCGGCAACGACTATGACATCGGTGGCGTCGACGTGGACAACGTCGCGCGTATCAAGCTGCGCGCGGGCTATGACGCTGGCCGCACGCTGATCTACGGCACCGCCGGTGCGGCGCGCATCGATACGTCGCTGGGCACGGCCAACGGCCCGGTCGGCGGTGTTGGTGTCGAGTACCGCCTGACAGACCGGTTCTCGATCGGCAGCGAGGCCTTGATGCACCGGTTTGACGACATCGGCGGTTCGGGCATCGACGCGGAGGCGCAGAGCTATTCGCTGCGTGGAACCCTGCGCTTCTGACGCGCGATCCCTCCTGCAAGGCACGGACCCCCGGCGCTTTCCGCCGGGGGTTTTCCCTTCAGGGATGGGTTGCCGAGGAGAACAGGTTGATCACCAGGATTCCACCCAGGATCATGCCCATGCCGAGGATTGCGGGCCAGTCCAGCCGCTGGCCAAAGACGGTCCAGCCGATCAGCGCGATCAGCATGATGCCAAGGCCGGACCAGATCGCATAGGCGATGCCAACCGGGAAGTGATTGAGCGCCATCGACAGAAGGTAGAAGGCGGCGCCATAGGCGAGGACGACGACGACGCTCGGTCCGGGGCGGGTGAACTGCTGGCTGGCCTGAAGGGCAGTCGTGCCGATGGTCTCGGCCAGGACCGCGAGGGCAAGGATCATGTAGGGCATGGTGGAGGCTTTCGTTGAGGCCGGGACACTACCCGTTCCGGTGAGTCCCGGGAAGCCCCCTCGATGCGCGCCCTTGGGTCAGGCCGGCAGGTGAATGCGGAAGCGCGCCCGGATAGCCTTGTCAGTGGCGGGGTCCAGCCTTGCGCGGGGCGTGGTGGCCAGGATCGCCATCTTGCGCGCCGTGGTTTGCGCCAGCAGGTCGGGCTTGCCGCGTTCCTCCCATTCCTTCGGCGATGACCGGTCGCCGAGCGCGGGATAGACATAGTCCCGCTGCATCCGCGCCAGCGTCTGACTGGACCCGAGGTAATGGCCCACGCCGCCGATGCACGCGTCGCGGATGGCGTCCAGCGCCAGCGTGTCGTCGTCCACCTCGATGCCGCGCACGCAGCGCAGCGCCTGTCCGATCAGGTCGTCGCCCAGGATCAGGCTTTCATGGCAGAAGCCCAGCAGTGAGGCGTGCATCCCCGCCGCCTCGTAGACCATGTTCAGCCCCGCAAGCCCCGCCATGACGTTCGAGCACATCTGCTCCCACCCGGCCTGCATGTCGGGACGTTTGCTGTCGGCGATGCCCGCGGCGGCACCGCCCGGCAGCCCGTAGAAGGCATGCATCTGCGCGCAGCCCGCCGTCAGCAGCGCCTGCTCGCCCGAACCGCCGGACATCGCGCCGGTGCGCAGGTCGCTGACAAAGGGCCAGGTGCCGAAGATCACCGGATGCCCCGGCGCGAGCGCGTCGACATAGCACAGGCCCGCGAGGCATTCCGCCACCGCCTGCACGATGGCGCCGGCGATGGTGACGGGTGCGGTCGCGCCAGCCTGGCCCGCGCTGAGCAGCAGCACCGGCATTCCGCCGCGGATGCAGGCCTCCATCACCTTGCAGCTTTCGGTGGCGAATTTCATCGGCGGCACGACGAAACAGTTTGAGTTCGAGACGAAGGGCCGGTCGCGCCACGCTGCCTCGGACCCGGCGATCATGTGCAGCAGTTCCAGCGCATCATCGACGAAATCCGGGTCGGTAAAGGATGTGCCCACGTGTTTCAGCGTGCCGGTGCAGCAGGCATAGATCGTGTTGAGGTCCATTTCCAGGTTGTCGGGAATGTCGCGGCAGACCATCGGGCGCTGCACGAAATGGATGTTGTCCAGAACATCGGCGATGCGGGCCGCGTCATGCAGGTCGGCGACCGTGCTTTCGCGATAGCGATCGGTCTCGACGTCGACCATGTGCACCGCGGCGCCGGCCGTGCCGAAATGCACGCGGGTTCCCGACAGGTCGAGGTCGTTCTCGGGGCTGCGGCCGAACAGCACCAGGTCGCGCCGCGTCCGCGCCAGCGCGTCCTCGACCATCGCGGGCGGAAACCGCAACCGCCGGTCCGTGCCCAGGATCGCACCCGCCGCCGTCATCGCCGCGATGCCGCTTTCGGGCGCGTCGGCCAGGCCGATCTCGAACAATGCGCGCAGGGCGGCCTCGTGGATGCGTTGCACGTCCGCGTCGCTGAGGGGGCGATACTGTCCACCCCGCAAGCCGGGCCTGATCGGGCGCATCGCGGGTTCCGCCACGGAGGCGCGCGCACTCAGGCGCGCGGCACGGCCGCCCGAGCGGCGCAGGGTCGTTTCGGTCATGGCGGCCTCCCATCTGCTTGTCGTGCAAGTGTCGGACAGCGGGTGGCGTGCGGTCTTGCCCGAAAGCGACACCGGATTCGCTTTCTGGAAACTGTTTCGAATGCGAGCGAAACGGGTGTTCTTAACCACCTGTAAGCAGACCGGTGCCTAGGCTGCGGGCAGTTCTGAAACAATCGGAGTCTGCAATGCCCCGTCTTCTTCTTGCCGCCGCCGCCGTCGCACTGATGGCCCCCGCCGCCCATGCCGTCGACGTGAAATCCTCGATGCAGTCCTATCTCGACGCGCAGATCATGCCCTGGGCACAGGATCCTGTCCTGATCCAGGCGATCCAGGCGCAGAATGTCAAACACACCGGTCTGGATGCCGCCGCCATCGAGGCGCTGGACCAGGCCTGGCGGGCCGAGGTCGGCACCGCCGCGACACCGCACGTCGATTCCGTTCTGGCTAACGCCGCGGCCGATTTCCTGCGCACGCAGGTCGCCGCGACCGGCGGTGCCATCACCGAGGTCTTCGTGATGGACAATCTGGGCCTGAACGTTGCCGCCTCCGACGTGACCTCCGACTACTGGCAGGGGGATGAGGCGAAGTTCCAGGAAACCTTCGGCAAGGGCGTCGGCGCCGTCCATATCAGCGAGGTGGAATTCGACGAATCCAGCCAGAGCTACCAGGCGCAGATCTCGTTCACCATCGTCGATCCCGCCACCGGCGCAGCGATCGGCGCGATGACCGTCGGCGTGGACGCCGAAGCGCTGATGTAAGCGCGTCCCGGCCCGCAGGATCGATCGCGACCAGGAGGAGAGAAACGTGAAAGCGATGCATTGGATCGGAACCGTCAGGCATTCCGTCTTTGTCCGGACAGCCGCCGTCATGGTGCTGGCCACGGTACTCGTCGCCGGGGTTCTCGCGTTCGAGGCGGGCCGGCTTGTCGTCAGCCTTGCCAGCCAGCGGGTCGTCGATGCCGCGGACCGCACCGTCACGCTGAAGGCTGAGGAACTCGTCAAGCCGATCCGGTTCAAGGCGCTGCCGCAGATCGAGGGCGTCGTGGATACGGCGATGAAATCCGCTGGCAGTTCGGGCCTTGCCGCCGTGGTGCTGGATGCAGAGGGCACGGTTCTGTCCTCGGCCGCGGCCGAGGGTGCCCAAGGCATGCTCGGCGCGTTGACCGAACTCGCCCGTTCGGGCCTGTCGCAGGCTGGCAACACGGTGGCCGATGGCGGTCTCAGCCTTGCGGTGCCGGTTCTGGCCGCGCCCGAGGGGCCTGCAGTCGGCATCGTCGCCATGGCCTGGAGCGACGACACCGCGGTCGAGATGGCCCTGGCCGAGCATCGGCAGGTCATCATCGAGGCAATCGCCGTGCTCGGGATCGTGTCGCTGGCGGTGCTTTGGTTGCTGCGCCGTCAACTGGGGCGGCCGCTTGCGACCCTGCGCGCCTCTGTCGATGCCGTTGCGCGGGGCGACTATGATCAGCCCGTTCCGATGCAGGACCGCCGGGACGAGATCGGAGGTATCGCAGCCGATCTCGCGCAGCTGGTCGAAGGACTGAAGAAGGCGCGCAGTCTTGAAGCGGCGCAGGCCGCCGCGCACCAGGATCAGGCCCAGGTGGTCGAACGCCTGGCGCAGGGGCTCGACGCGCTGTCGCATGGATTGCTGTCGCGCCGCATCACCGACATCTTCCCGCCCGAGTATGAAACCCTGCGGGACAATTTCAATCGCGCCCTGACAAGCGTCGGCGACGCCATTCGCGCCGTGGGCGAGACCGCCTCCTCGATCCGTAGCGGCTCGGACGAGATCGCGGCGGCCTCGGACGATCTGTCGCGCCGGACCGAAACCCAGGCCGCGACGCTGGAACAGACCGCCGCGGCCCTGGACGAACTGTCGTCGAGCGTGCGGGTGACCGCCACCAATGCCGATGACGCCGATCGCGCCGTCCAGACCGCCCGAGAAAAGGCCGCGCGCAACGACGAGGTCATGCGCCAGGCGATGAGCGCGATGAGCGCGATCGAGACGTCCTCGGGCCAGATCGGAGAGATCATCTCGGTGATCGACGACATCGCCTTCCAGACCAACCTCCTGGCGCTGAACGCCGGTGTCGAGGCCGCCCGCGCCGGCGAGTCAGGCAAGGGCTTTGCCGTGGTCGCCTCCGAGGTCCGCGCGCTGGCCCAGCGCAGTTCCGACGCGGCCCGCCAGATCAAGGACCTGATCTCAGGCTCGTCCGAGCAGGTCAAGAGCGGGGTCGACCTTGTCCAACGCGCGGGTGCGGCGCTCGAGGATGTGGTGCGCGAGGTCGCCGACATCTCGCAGCTGGTTTCCGGCATCGCCAAGGCGGCAAACGAACAGGCGCAAGGCCTGTCGCAGATCAATGCCGGCGTCGCCAGCCTGGACCAGGTGACGCAGCAGAATGCCGCGATGGTCGAAGAGGCGACCGCCGCAGCCCATATGCTGCGTCAGCAGGCCGAGGGGCTGTCCGGTCAGGTCGAGCGGTTTGAACTCTCTTCCGGGACGGAGGCCGCGCCATCCGCGATGACCCGGGCGGCGTGATCTCCTCCGGTCCTGCCGAGGGCAACGGCGCCGCAACCGAAAGCGGATCGCATTTGAGCGAAATCACGCGCAGATGATACCCGGTTGCGGTTGTTTCTTCCTTTTTTCGCCGGTTCAATGCCACGAGATCGGCCGAATTCCATGCTCATTGCAGGGACGCAGACGCACGCAGAACGGAGTCCAGACCCATGCCCAGCCCGACGAATTTCGAGCAAGAGATGCTGGAACTTCTGAACCGTGCAAGGCTTGACCCCGCAGGTGAGTTTGACTTCCTGGTAACAGATGAGGCCAGCGTCACCGGCGCGACCCGGGACATCACCACGGCCCTGCGCTATTTCGGTGTCGATCTCGACTCCTTTCGCGCGCAACTCGACAGCTATGCAGCCGTGGCCCCACTGGCCTGGAACGATCGCCTGGCCGACGCGGCTGCTGGCCACACCGCGGCGATGATTGACGCAGATCTGCAAAGCCACCAGGTTCCGGGCGAAGCGTCCCTTGGCAACCGGGTGACGGCCGCCGGCTATACCTGGAGCGCCCTCGGCGAGAACGTCTATGCCTTTTCCCAGTCGCCGCTGCATGCCCATGCTGGGTTCTATGTCGACTGGGGTTATGATTCGACCGACTTTTCCAACAACACGCTGCGCACGAACTGGGCCAGCCTCGGTGACGGCATGCAGGATCCCGCCGGCCACCGCAACTCGATGCTCAGCGCAACCTATACCGAAATCGGCATGTCCGTCATCGCCGAAACCGACGCGCGCACGTCGGTCGGCCCCTGGGTAGTGACACAGAACTTCGGCACGACCTGGAGCTACAAGGCGCAGGTCGTCGGCGTGGTCTTTGCCGATGCCAATGGCGACGGGCAGTATACGTCGGGCGAAGGGCAGGGCGGCGTCAGTCTTGCGACCGAGGTCGGAACGATCGATGGCTGGTCGTCCGGTGGCTACCAGTTCCGCCCGACACAGGAAACCGGCCCGACCACCTTTACCGCAACGCTGCCCGGCCTGGCCGGTGGCGTTCAGGTGACACTCGACATGGCCGGCGAGAATGCCAAGCTGGATTTCGTCCGGCTGTCAGACGGCTGGATCCTGCGCAGCTCCACCAGCCTGACCTTCGGCACGCCGGAGGGCGGCTCGGCAACGATGCCGATCACCCGGGCCGTCCTGTTGGGATCCGGCGATGGCGACCTGACCGCAGGGCTGGGAATGGACGCGACCCTCACCGGCAATGACGGCGCCAACCGCCTGACCGGGCGCGGCAACGGCGCCGATACGCTGACCGGCCTTGGCGGCAGCGACACGCTGACCGGGGGCGACGGCGACGACCTGCTGCTGGGCGGCGACGACGACGATATCCTGCTCGGCAATGGCGGCAACGATACGATCCTGGGCGGCCACGGCAACGACGTCTTCTATGGCCAGAACGGGGCCGACAGCATCTCTGGCGGCGACGGTGACGACGGGATTTTCGGCGGTGCCGGGTCTGACACCGTGCAGGCTGGCGATGGCGCGGACACCGTCACTGCCGGCAACGGCCGCGACCTTGTCTACATGGGCATTGGTGATGACCTGTTCGTCGACAATGCCCAGGGCGGCGTGAACGGCCGGGATACCGTGTACGGCAATGTCGGCAACGACACGATCGGCGGCGGCGCGGGCGACGACGTCTTCTTTGGTGAGCACGGCAAGGACCTGATCCTGGGGCGCCTGGGCAACGACCGGCTGTTCGGCGGCGACCAGAACGACACGCTGAACGCCGGTGCCGGCAATGATACGGTTGCCGGGGGCAACGGCCGCGACCGTGCCTTCCTGGGGGACGGTGACGACCAGTGGTTCGACAACGACCAGACCCGGTTCGGCGACGACTTCGTGGTGGGCGGCTCCGGCAATGACACGATCCGCATGGGCGGCGGCAACGATACTGCAGCGGGTGGCACCGGGGCGGATGTGTTCATCTTCGCCGATGCGATCGACGCCGACCGGATCACCGATTACCAGGTCGGTATCGACGCGCTCCAGATCGACACGACACTGTGGGGCGGCGCATTGAGCCAGGCGCGGCTCGATGCATTGTCCAACCTGTCCTCGGGCAGCCTCGTGCTGGACTTCGGGGATGGTCACAGCCTCACCTTCGAGGGGCTGACCAGCACGACCGGGTTGCTGGACGACATCATCCTCGTCTGAGGTCGACGGGACAGCGCCCTGTCCGCAAGACCTGTTCCGTTTGTTGATCTTCATCAACGCAGGCGCCGCCGGGTTGGCCGATAAGGCGTGGACACACGCGAAACACCCCGGAGGACACCATGCGCATCGGCACGCCACATTTCCTGTTCCTGCTGGCCTGGTTGATCGCCGCCGGGCAGGGTATCCTGGCGGAAACCGTCACCGTGACCGCCGCTCCGATCGTCGAATGGAAGGCGGTCTTTGGCCAGGTCGAGGCGCGGGACCGGGTGCCCGCGCGGGCGCGGATCGGCGGCACGGTTGTCGCGCTTGACGTGACCGAGGGTGACAGCGTCACCGCCGGTCAACGCGTCGCGCTAGTGGTGGACGACAAGCTGCAATTCCGCATCAACGCGCTCGATGCCCAGTTGTCCTCCCTGAACGCCCAGCGCGAGACCGCGACGGCAGACCTGGAACGCGGCCGCACCTTGATCGAGCGCGGGGTCATCACGACGCAGCGGCTGGACCAGCTCCAGACCGCGGTGGACGTGATCGAGGGGCAGATCAGCAGCCTGGGCGCCGAGCGCCTGGTGGTCGAACAGCAGATCGCCGAGGGCGCGATCCTGTCGCCGGGCGACGGCATCGTGATCTCGGTCCCGATCTCGCGCGGCTCGGTGGTCAATCCCGGCGAGGCTGCGGCCGTGGTCGCGGGGGGCGGCGTCTTTCTGCGCCTGTCGATCCCCGAACGCCATGCCGGCGACCTGGCCGAGGGCAACGCGATCGAGATCGGTGACGGCGGCAGCGGCACGCTGGTCAAGCTCTACCCGCAGATCGAGGGCGGCCGCGTGCAGGCGGATGTCGAGGTCGCGGGGCTTGATGGGCGTTTCGTCGGGCGTCGCGTGCCTGTGCGCCTGCCCGTGGGCAGCCGCGATGCGATCCTCGTGCCGGAGGCGGCGCTGACCCGGCATGGCGGACTCGACCTCGTGACGGTCGAGACCGAGGCGGGCCCTCGCACCCGTGCCGTTGTACCTGGCGGCAGCGTCACCCGCGACGGCGCCATCTGGCTGGAGATCCTGACCGGGCTTGAACCCGGCGAGACCGTGGTGATCGGCCATGAGTGAAGGCAATCCCGCAACAGCGCTGGGTCTGGCTGGCCGCCTGACCCGCGCCTTCATCGCCTCGCCGCTGACCCCCCTGTTGCTGCTGGCCTCGCTGGCCGTGGGCATGATCGCCCTGGTCAGCCTGCCCCGCGAGGAAGAGCCGCAGATTTCCGTCCCGCTGGTTGACATCCACGTGCAGGCCGACGGGCTGCGGGCCGAGGACGCGGTCAAGCTGATCACCGAACCGCTGGAAACCGTCGTCAAGGCCATCGACGAGGTCGAGCATGTCTATTCCGACACGCGCGACGACCGGGTGATGGTCACGGCCCGGTTCAAGGTTGGCATTCCCGCCGACACCGCCATCCTGCGGGTCCGCGACAAGCTGATGGCCAATCTCGACCGCATCCCGGTCGGCATCCCCGAACCGCTGGTGGTGGGGCGGGGCATCAATGACGTGGCCATCGTTTCGCTGACCTTTTCCCCGGTTGCGGGCGAGGACGGGATCGGAGCGGCGGCACTCACGCGCATCGTGCGCGAGGTGCAGGTGGAACTCGCCAGGATCGACGATGTCGGCCTCACCTACCTGGTGGGCGAGACGGACGAGGCCTTGCGCGTCGCCCCTGACCCGGAAAAGCTGGCGCTGTATGGCGTCACGCTGCAACAACTGGCCGGCAAGGTGCAGGGCGCCAACAGCGCGGCGCCAGCGGGCCTGTTGCGGGACGGCGGTGAGCAGGTGGGACTGGTGATCGGTAAGACGCTGGCCACCCCCGAGGAGATCGCCAACCTGGAACTGACCACGCGGGACGGACGCACCGTCTATGTCCGCGACGTGGCGACCGTGGGCCTGGCCGACGATCTCGAGGAACACCGCGTTTCCAGCTTTCACCGCGACGAGGCGGGAACGGTGCATCGCCGCCCGGCCGTGACGCTGGCCGTGGCCAAGCGCGCCGGGGCCAATGCGGTGCTGGTGGCCGAGGAGATCCTGCACCGGGTCGAGGCGATGCAGGGCGGGCTGATCCCCGACAGCGTGTCGGTCGAAATCACCCGTGACTATGGCGAAACCGCCGACGAGAAGGCCAATGAACTGCTGTTCCACCTTGGCCTCGCCACCGTGTCGATCGTGGCGCTGGTGCTGGTCGCCATCGGCTGGCGCGAGGCGGTCGTGGTGGCGCTGGTCATCCCGGTCACCATCCTGCTGACGCTGTTTGCCGCCTGGATCATGGGTTATACGCTGAACCGCGTTTCGCTCTTCGCGCTGATCTTTTCCATCGGAATCCTGGTCGACGACGCCATCGTGGTGATCGAGAACATCGCGCGGCACTGGGCCGGCCGGATCGGCGGGCGCGGCCCGCAGGATGCCGCCGTGGCCGCCGTGGCCGAGGTCGGCAACCCCACTATCGTCGCCACGCTGACAGTCGTCGTGGCGCTGCTGCCGATGCTTTTCGTTTCCGGGCTGATGGGCCCCTACATGAGCCCGATCCCCGCCAATGCCTCGGCGGCAATGATCTTTTCCTTTTTCGTCGCCGTGATGATCACGCCCTGGCTGATGCTGCGCATCGCGGGCCGGGCGCATGCCGCCCATGCTCATGGAGATCATGCGCAGGGCGGCTGGCTGGGACGGCTCTTTGCCGCTGTGGCGCGGCCGCTTCTGGCGAACAAGGCGGTGTCGGGCCTGTTCCTGATCGTCGCCTTCGTGCTGTCCTTTGGCTCGCTCGGGGCGCTTTATACCAAGGACGTCACGGTCAAACTGCTGCCCTTCGACAACAAGTCGGAACTGGCCATCGTGATCGACATGCCCGAGGGCGCCTCGGTCGAGGCGACGGACGCCGTGGCGAGCGCCGCCGCGCATGTCGCGCTGGACCTGCCCGAGGTGCACTCGGCGCAGACCCACGCGGGCACGGCCGCGGCCTTCAATTTCAACGGTCTCGTCCGGCATTATTTCCTCCGGCAGTCGCCGGAACTGGGCGAGGTGCAGCTGAACCTCGCCGGCAAGGAGGAACGCGAGCGCAGCAGCCACGAGATCGCGCTGGACCTGCGCGAGCGGCTGCGCGCGCTGGACCTGCCCGAGGGCGCGGTCATCAAGGTGGTGGAACCGCCGCCCGGACCGCCCGTCATCGCGACGCTGCTGGCCGAGATCTACGGACCCGACGCCGAGACCCGGCATGCGGTCGCGGCGAGGGTGCGCGAGGCGTTCGAGGGCGTGCCCTTTGTCGTCGACGTGGACGACAGCCTGGGACAGCAGCCGCGCCGCCTGCGCGCCGAGCTTTCACCCAGCGACCTCGATTTCTACCGCGTGCAGGAGGCGGACGTGCTCCAGACGTTGCGCCTGCTGAACGGCACGACCACGGTGGGCTATTCTCATCGCGGCGATGGGCGCCGGCCCATCCCCATCGTCATCGCCCGTGACAAGGGCGACCGCCGGATGGACGAGCGCGCGCTGTCGATCCCGGTGCCGGCGAACGCGATTCCCGGCGAGCGCGGCGTGGTCGAGCTTGGCGACGTGATCCGGGTCAGCGAGGAGCGCGCCTCGTGGCCGGTCTTTCGCCACAACGGCTATGACGTTGTGATGGTGACGGGCGAACTCGCGGGCGATTTCGAGGCGCCGCTTTACGGTATGCTCGCCGTGGCCGAGGCGCTGGACGCCATGACCTGGACCGAGGCCGTGCCCAAGCCCGAGATCCGCCTGAACGGCCAGCCCGCCGAAACCGATCGACCGGTGCTGCTCTGGGATGGCGAATGGGAGGTCACCTGGGTCACGTTCCGCGACATGGGTGCGGCCTTTGGCGTGGCGCTGCTGGGCATCTACATCCTGGTGGTTGCGCAGTTCGGATCGTTCCGCCTGCCGCTGGTGGTGCTGACGCCGGTGCCGTTGACCTTTCTCGGGATCATGGTGGGACACTGGCTGTTTGCCGCGCCGTTCTCGGCTACGTCGATGATCGGCTTCATCGCGCTTGCGGGCATCATCGTGCGCAACTCGATCCTGCTGGTGGATTTCATCCGCCACGCGCGGCCCGACGGCGCGGTGACGATCGACGTGCTGATCGAGGCGGGTGCCACGCGCTTCAAGCCCATCGTTCTGACCGCGCTGGCGGCGATGATCGGCGCCGTGGTGATCCTGGCGGACCCGATCTTTCAAGGGCTCGCCATTTCGCTGCTGTTCGGCCTGATCTCGTCCACCGTGCTCACGGTTCTGGTGATCCCGGCGATCTACCGGGTGTTCAAGACCTGAGCGACGACCGGGCGCGGCGTTATCGGCCGCGCCCGGTCCTGGCCGCGTTGATTCGTCGCAATCTGCATTCCGTTCACCCTGTTTCGCCGCGTGTCGCGCCGCAGCGGGCGGCTTTCCCGTTTCATGCGGGCTCTGGCCAGGATGGGTCGGAATGCCCTAACCGATTGGCGTTTCGAAACTTTGCGGGGTTTGCCCAAAAGGGTGCAAAGCGGAGTCTGAATGTAAGCTATAGATTACAGTTGTCATGTCAAATTAATCTGACAGTATCGAGGTACGGTCCGTGCCAGACCTGCCGGAACCGTTGATTTGCAGGGTTGCTCCGACCCTCGGTTTCGGACGCGGCCGCTGTGCTTCGCTTGAAACGCTGCATGAGAGGAGATTTCACATGACCGATGATCCAGACAAGGTTTGGCCGACCGGCCTGACCCTTCAGGAGGCCGAGGAGGTGCACAGCTATCTGATCGATGGCACGCGCGTCTTTGGGGCGATCGCGCTGGTCGCGCATTTCCTCGTCGCGGTCTCGACACCGTGGCTTGGATAACGGGAGGCTGACATGAACAACGCCAAGATGTGGCTCGTCGTTTCGCCCTCTGTCGGTGTCCCGATCTTCCTCGGGGCCGTCGCGGTGGGATCCTTTGCCGTGCATGTCGCGGTCCTCAGCAAGGTGTCGTGGTATAACGATTATCTCAGCGGCCAGCCGCTGGGCGCCGGCGACACCCAAGAGGCTGCCGCGCGGATGCTGCCGGATACGGACAGCGCCAAGGCAGCCTACACGATGCCGATGCCCGACGGTGGCCAACAGGTTCTGGTCGTCATGCCGGACGGCACCACGGCGACGGCGGTGCTGCAACCGCCCGGCGCGTTGCTGGCCTCGGCGTCAGCGCCTGCGGGCAAGCTCGTCCAGAACTGAGCGGCGCGGCGGCCGGTGCGCCGGCTGCCGTCCCTCGCACTCGCAGACCCGCGGGCGACCGGCCTGCGGGATCGGCCACAACCGGACAGGGGCTGGGTTCATGTTCGACTATCGCACCTATGCCTTGCGCAAGCTGGCGGCGATCGGGCCGCGCTATCTGCCCTTCGCCGACGTGGCGACGGCCGAGGTGCCGCTGTCGCGCCTGCTGCGGCTGTCGCTGTTCCAGGTCACGGTCGGGATGGCGGTGGTCCTGCTGGTGGGGACGCTGAACCGCGTGATGATCGTGGAATTGTCCGTCCCTGCGACGCTGGTCGCGGGGATGCTGGCGCTGCCGCTGCTGTTCGCACCGCTTCGTGTGCTGATCGGCCACCGGTCGGACGTGCATGTGTCGGCGCTGGGCTGGCGCCGGGTGCCCTATATCTGGAAAGGCACGCTGTACCAGTTCGGCGGCTTCGCGATCATGCCTTTCGCGCTCCTGGTGCTGTCGGGCTTTGGCGAGGCGGTGGACGCGCCGCGCTGGATCGGCCTGACCTCGGGGGCGCTGGCCTTTCTGCTGGTGGGCGCGGGGGTGCACATGGTGCAGACCGTGGGCCTGGCCTTGGCGACCGACCTGGTCGCCGAAGAGGATCAGCCCAAGGTCGTGGGCCTGATGTATGTCATGCTGCTGGCAGGCATGGTCGTCAGCGCGCTGGTGTTTGGCGCCCTGCTGGAGCCCTATTCGCCGGGTCGTCTGGTGCGGGTGATCCAGGGCGCGGCAGTGGTGACGGTTGCGCTGAACCTGCTGGCCTTGTGGAAGCAGGAGGCGCGCAATCGCGACGTGGCGCGCCGGATGATGACGACGCGGCCAGAGCCGTTCCGCGTTGCCTGGGCACGGCTGATCCGCACGCCGGGCAAGCCCTGGCTGCTGGCGGTTATCGCGCTTGGCACGCTGGGTTTCGGGTCGGCCGACGTGCTGCTGGAACCTTATGGCGGGCAGGCGCTAGGTTTGAGCGTGGCCGACACGACCAAGCTTACCGCGCTGCTGGCCGGGGGCACGCTGGTCGGCTTCGCATATGCCTCGCGCACTCTCGGGGCAGGCGGATCGGCAGAACGCCTGGGCCTGCTGGGTGCCGGGATCGGCATTCCGGGCTTTGCCGCGATCATCCTGTCCTCGCTGGGTGGCGGCGCGCCGGTGTTCCTCGCGGGAACCCTGCTGACGGGGATCGGCGCGGGCCTGTTCGGCCATGCGACACTGACCGCCAGCATCCGGTCCGCGCCGCGCGACGGGATCGGCCTTGCGCTGGGAACCTGGGGCGCGGTGCAGGCCACCGCCGCCGGCCTCGGCGTGGCGCTGGCGGGGATCGTGCGCGACGCCATCCTGGCACGGCCCGCGATGGATGGCATGGCGGTGCACGTGCCCTATACTGTAGTCTTCGGGATCGAGATGGTCTTTCTGGCGCTGGCTTGCGCTGTTCTGCTGCCGCTGGCCTGGCGCGGAGGGCGCCATGACCTCAAGATCCGCTCGCAGGCAACGACAACGGAACGCAACCCGGTGGAGGTATCATGACGAACGTCATCACGCGGCTTTACGCCACGGAGGAGGCGGCCCGCGCGGTCGCGGCGAAGGTTCGGCAGGCGGGGCTTCCGCCGCGTGCCGTGCACGTGATCACGGGCGGGGTGGAAGCCGCGGCCCTCACCCGTCTGCTGGTTCCCGAGGCCGGGGCGCAGGCGCTGGTCAAGGCGATGGGCACGGAAAAGGCGTTGCTGGTGGTGCAGGCGACCTACCGGCCGCTGGGGGCCGCACGCATCACGCGCGAGATCGTGGCCGAGAGCAACACTCTGCCGCTGGACGAGAGCGTGCAGGAATTCAAGGTCAAGGAAGAGCCTCCCGGCACGGGCACTGGCGCGGGGATCGCCCACCGGCGCTTCCTGACCATGCCGCCGCGGCCCGGCGACATGCCGCGCGGCCCGATCACCGGCGGGCTCGGACTTCCGCTGCTGATCGACCGGCATGGTCGGCATTCGGTCATCCGGGGCGGGGCGCTTGTTTCGCGGATGTTCTGGCCGATGCCCCATGTCGTGCGGCATCGCGCGTCGCGGTCGGTCCTGCCGGGGACGCGGTTCATGTCGCGCTTTTTCTGGCCGATGCCCCTGCTGATGCCGCGGGCGAAACGGCCCTCAGTCATCCAGGGCGGTGCGCTGCCGTTGTCGCAAGCCTTTGGCTGGCCCACGGTGATCCGGCGGCGCTGAGCGTCGCCTCGCACGCCATCCTGCACGGACGACGGAGCAAGAAACCCTTGCGATCTTCCTCCAGACAATCTGGGCGGTGAAGGGAGTGTTGGTTTCTCTCATGAGCTTTGCGGGACAAGCCTCGATGCCTCGTCCTGCGAGGTGCTGAGCATCGATCCGGACAGCGGGCGACTCCCTCACGCGAACCGCCGCGCACTGGACAACCTCGACCTCGAAACCTTGCACTTGTGCTACCTGGCCGACCTGTTCGATACCGAGACCTTCGCGCATATCGACGCGCTGCGGGGCCGGGGGACTCCTTTGCCGGACGCTGGCGGCGCCGCTGCGGCCGGCCGACCGGCTGCGCGAGGCGATCGCCAAGCCTGTATCCTTCGACGGGCAGGTCTGCCGGATCGGCGCCAGCATCCGCGTCGCCCAATGGCGGTCCGGAGACCTGCGCGGCCTCGAGGAGGCAATGCAGGAAGCCGACGTCGCGCTCAACGCCAGCAAGGGACGGGGCCGCAACACGGTGGTGGAATTTGAACCATCGATGCGAGAGCACAGTGTCGCCACTGCGCTGATCGCCGAAGATGTCATGCGCGGCCTGCAGGCCAACGAATTCACCGTCCATTTCCAGCCCTTGCTGGATGCCGGATCGCTTGAGGTCGTCGGCTTCGAGTGCCTGGACATGCGGGCTTGATCCTGGCCTTGCTCGGGACGGCGGGACCGGCAGGTTAGGCGACAGGACTCGCACCTGCTTTTCTGAACAGCATCCTGCGAGAGTTCCCATGCCCGGCGCCGCGATCTGCGCGACGATGGCGTGATGCGACGAACCGTGCGGCGCCTGTCGCGGCAGGCATCGCTTCAATCCTCACGACGACAGGCAGGCCGTCGGGGTAACGGGTTGTGGCTGTGGTTTTTCGAAGGGTGTCGTGCCGGTGTCGCCAAACGCAAGCGCGCTTGGCGACAGATCCCGTCATCCGCAGGCGCCTTCGATGGCCTCAGGCGTTGCGAGCCGTCAGCAGCGCCTCGGCGAGGTCGAGCGCGTCGTCCGGCCAATATTCGCGCGGGCGCGGGTGACGGATGCCCGGCCCCTTGATGGGGCGGCAGGTCAGCACCGCGTTGCGCCATTGCAGCGGGATCGCCTCGCGCCCCTGAGCCGCGCCCAGCAGCGCGCCGCAGATCGCCGCGTTGGTGTCGGTGTCGCCGCCTTGTCCGACGGTCTCGGTCAGGGCTTGGGGCAGGGCTTGGGGCAGGGGTGTGCCGCGCAGCAGGTGGAAAAACGCGTTCTGCAAGGCGGTCAGCACCCAACCCATCTGCCGCTGGAACTCGGCGGGCGGTGCGCGGCGGGCAAGGGCCAGCCGTTCGCGGACCGCTGCCGCGCCGTCACTTTCGCCGGCATGGGCCTCGGCCGCCTGCATCATCTGTTCCGCCGTGCCACCTGCGACGCCGACGGCGATGGCGGCGGCAAGGGCGGCGCTGGCCGAGACGCAGACCGGATGCGGATGGGTTAGGCTTGCATCCTCTGCCCCCAATCGCGCGGCCAGCGCCGGGTCGCCTGCGGCGAGGATGCCGACCGGGCTGACGCGCATCAGCGCACCGTTCGACTGGCTGTCCGGGCGCGCTGCCGCGCCCCGTGCAAGGGCCGCGATCCCGGCGCTGGTGGTCATGCCGATGTCGAAAGGGGCAGAGTCCCTCCAGCGGATATAGGCCTGCGCGACGGTCGCGGCGTCGAAGCCGCCCTTCGCTACCAGCGCGCGGGCGAGCGCCAGCGCCATCTCGCTGTCGTCGGTGGGCTGGCCCGCGATCAGGTTCCAGGTGCCGCCATCGACGAGGCGTGTCACGCCCTGCTTGTGGCTGCGGGCTATCGAGGCGGCCGAGCCGAACTCCACCGCCGAGCCCAGCGCGTCGCCCGACAGTTGCCCCAGCAGGCAGCCCTGCGCCCGCGCCAGGCGCCCGGCATCGGCGCTGCGGGCCTTTGGCCGCGCGCCATGCCGCGTCTCGCGCGGGCCGGGCCGGGGCGCCAGCGCCACCAGCCTTGCCACGGTGACGGGATCGCCGCCGATCACGCCGTTGGCCGTTCCGCGCGCGTCATCGACCGGACGGCCCGCGAGGTCGACCAGCGTGCAGCCGGCGCCGAGCAGCAGCGCATGACCCCCGGCGATGTCCCAGGGCGCAAGACCCTGCGTCAGGCTGACCGCCGCATCGACCTCGCCCACCGCGGCGAGCGCCAGTCGGTAGGCCGGGCTGGGCAGGGCGCGGATTCGCAGGCCGGGCAGGGTGGCATGATTGTGCCGCGCGTAATCCGCGGCCTGAGCGTTCAGCGCGACGGTGATGGGGTCGCCCTGTCCGGCGCGCCGCACCGGCTGGCCATTGCGCGTCAGCGCCGCGCCTTTTGCCCAGGCGATCAGGTCGCCGCCATCGTCAGGCGCAAGCGGTGCAAACACCACGCCCAGCACCGGCCGTTCCCGTCGCAGCAGCGCGACCGAGACCGCCGAGCCCCGGTGCCCGGCGAGGAAATCGCTGGTGCCGTCCTGCGGATCCACCACCCAAAGGTCGTCGCCCGCGGCGCGGCGCGGCGCGGTTTCTTCGCCGAGAAACCCGCAGCTGTGCAGGGCCAACAACCGGGACTTGAGCAGGGTCTCGACCTCGATGTCGACGGCGGCCTTGCCGCCGCGGCCGCGCGGGCCGCCGGGGCAGTGAAACTCGGCCCGGATCAGGGCGCCAGCGTCGGCCACCGCATCGAGGACGGCGGGCAGCAGGGTCGCGGGGGCGATTTGGGACTGGATCATGGCATTCTCCTTTGCTTCCATGTCCGCTGAATACAGTCCCAGCGGTGTCCCTGCGGATCGCTCGGGATTTTCCGCTTGGGCCCGGATCGGAGGATGGGAATGCAGAAGGCGATCGGCTTCTACTGGACGCTGCCCGTGCCCTGGGCGCGCTTTACCACGCTGCCCGAGGATATCGACGCCGCCGCGAAGGCCAGCCGCACGATCCGCTACCAGCGCGAGGTCATCCGCCGCTTTGCGAAGGAGAACAAACTGGCGTTGGTGGCGGAAAAGGTGTTCCTGGAAATCGCGCCGGACCGGAGCAGCAGGGCTGTGTTCGATGTGCTCAAGCCGCTGAAGGCGCTCTGCCAGGCCGAGGAAGCGATCCTTCTCCACGTCGATTTCGCCAGAGTGCAGGGTTGGCGCAGCATGGCGCCCTTGGCGGACTGGGCCGACGAACACGGTATCCGGGTCGAGACGGTGTTTCCCGGCGAGATCGTGATCGACAGCCAGGTATTCGACCCGCATGCGCATTTCTCGGACTGGCGGGCGCGGCAGCGGGAGTGGTCCGAGGGCAAGGCGGATCGCCTCGCCACGGCGCGCGCGGCCATCGAGCGGCTTTCCGTCGACGGGCTGACCAACAGGGACATTGCCGAGGCGCTGAATGCCCGGGATATTCGCAGCGCGACAGGCAAGCCCTGGACCGCCGAAACCGTGCGGAAACTGCGGCCACAGAAGGCGCCGTGAGGGTCGTCGGCTGCTAACCCCTGTCAGCTTTTGTCACCTACGGCTGGTAGACCCGAATCTGCGTCCTGCCGCTGTGATCCCGGTAACCAGTGATTTGAATGACGAGCCCATTGGGGGCGGCAGGGCGCACCAATCTGGTTTCGGCAAGGCGGTTCGCCGGCGTCCAGGCCTGCGACAAGACAACTTGCCTGCCTGCCCGGGCGCGCGGTCTTAGTCTTGTCCGGTCAGGACGGCGCGACGACCGCCGAACGCTGCTCGCCCAGGCCGGCGATGCCGAGCGACACGACCTCTCCGCCCTTCAGGTAGCGCGGTGGTTTCTGGCCCATGCCGACGCCGGGGGGCGTGCCGGTCGAGATGACGTCGCCGGGCTGGAGGCTCATGAAGCGGCTGCAATAGCTGATGATATGCGGCACCTTGAAGATCAGCGTCGCGGTCGAGCCGGACTGCATCCGCTGTCCGTCGACGTCGAGCCACATCGACAGGTCGTCGACATCGGCGATCTCGTCCGGTGTCACCAGCCAGGGGCCGGTCGGGCCGAACGTGTCGCATCCCTTGCCCTTGTCCCAGGTCCCGGCGCGTTCCAACTGGTATTCCCGCTCGGATACGTCGTTGATGACGCAGAAGCCCGCGACATGGGACATGGCGTCGGCCTCGTCGATATAGACGCCGGGCTCGCCGATCACGATACCCAGTTCGACCTCCCAATCCGTCTTGACCGAGCCGCGCGGAATCCGGATCGGGTCGTTGGGTCCGCAGATGGCCGAGGTCCACTTGTTGAAGATCACCGGTTCGGGCGGGATCGGCATGCCCGCTTCTGCCGCGTGGTCGGCATAGTTCAGACCGATGCAGATGAACTTGCCCACGGAACCCACGCAGGGGCCCAGACGCAGGTCCTGCTGCGGAACGCCCTCGACCAGCGGCAGGGTTTCGGGATCGAGATCGCGCAGGGCGCGCAGCCCGTCGGGGCGCAACGTCTCACCGGCGATGTCGGGCACCACGCCGGACAGGTCGCGGACGCGGCCCTGGGCGTCCAGTAGCCCCGGTTTCTCGGCTCCGGGGGCACCATGGCGCAGAAGTTTCATGTGATCTCCAGTTCAGGTCTGTTGGAATTGCAGGGCTGCCGGGTCATGGTCGGCCGGGCGCATCAGGCGGCCTTGTCGCCGCCAAGGCCCGAGATGGCCTGGATCAGGCTGTCCTCGGTGACTTCCTCGGAGGTGAAGGTGCGCATGATGCGGCCCGAATACATGGCCACGATCCGATCCGAGACATGCAGAACCTCCGGCATTTCCGAGCTGATGACGATCACCGCATAGCCCTGGGCGGCCAGGTCGCGCAACAGCTTGTGGATCTCGGACTTGCTGCCGACATCGATGCCGCGCGTGGGTTCGTCCACGATCAGCACGTTGGGATGCATCGACAGCCATTTTCCGATGACGATCTTCTGCTGATTGCCGCCCGACAGGTTGCCGACCCGCTGCTTCCAGCCCGGGGTGCGGATGTCCAGCTTGTCGCGATACTGGTCGAAGATCGCGACCTCGGCCCCCTCGGCCATGAAGGGGCCGGCCTTCAGGTCGTCGACCTGGGGCAGGGTCATATTGTCCCGGCAGTTCATTCCAAGCACCAGGCCCTGGCCCTTGCGATCCTCGGGGACAAGGCTGATGCCTCGCGCGATGGCGTCGGCGGGCGAGGATATGCGCACCTCCTCTCCGTCCAGCAGGATCTGGCCCGAGGACGGGTCGCGCAGGCCGAACAGGGTCTCGGCGATCTCGGTCCGGCCGGCCCCGACCAGCCCGTAGAAGCCCAGCACCTCGCCCCGGCGCACCTCGAAGCTGACATCGCTGTAAAGCTTGCCGCAACTCAGCCCGCGCACCTGCAGCGCGACGTTGCCCAGTTCGTGGTGCGACGCGTTGCGGCTGAGGTCCAGCTTGCGCCCGATCATCATCTGCGTGACGGCCTCTTCGGTTGTCTCGGCGGTGTTCACGGTGCCCTGGTATTGCCCGTCGCGCAGGATCGAGATGCGGTCGGTGATCTTGAAGATCTCCTCCATCCGGTGCGAGATGTAGATGATCCCGACACCGCTGGCCTTCAGGTCGGCGATCACGTCGAACAGCACGACCTTTTCCGCGTCGGTCAGCGAGGCGGTGGGCTCGTCGAAGATCACCGCCTTGGCATCCACCGTCAGCGCGCGGGCGATCTCGACCATCTGCTGGTTGGCGATGGACAGGTCGCCCACGCGGGTCCGCGCGTCGAACCCCACGTTCAGCTTTTTCAGGATGCTGTTTGTCCGCTCGGCAAGCCGAGCCCAGTCGACGCGGCCGAAACTCTTGCGCGGCAACTCGCCCAGGTAGATGTTCTCGGCCACGGACAGTTCCTCGGCCAGGCTCAGTTCCTGGTGGATGAAGACGATCCCCTTGGCCTTTGCTTCTAGCGGGCCGGCCATCACGACCGGGGTATCGCCCATGACGATCGCGCCGCCATCGGGCTGGTGGATGCCGCCCAGAACCTTCATCAGGGTGGATTTCCCGGCGCCGTTCTCGCCCATCAGGGCGTGCACCTCGCCGGGCATGACCGAGAAGGAGACACCGTCGAGGGCGCGCACGCCGGGGAAGGTCTTGACGATGTTTTCGAGACGAAGAACCGGGTCGGTCATACCTTCAACTCCTCTTTGCCCTTGATGTTGAGCTGGCGGTCCAGGATCAGCACGGCGATCAGGATCAGGCCGATCACCAGGTTCACCGTCGACGTGTCCGCGCCGATATGGCCCAGCCCCTTGCGCAGCAACTGGATGGCGATGACGCCACCGAAGGTCCCGATCACGTTACCCGCGCCGCCGGTGATCTTGGTGCCGCCCAGAACGACCGCCGTGATCACCCACAACTCGTAGAGCTGCCCGTCATTGGGGTTCACCGAGCCGCTTTCCGAATAGAAGACCACCGCCGACAGCGCCGCGAGAAAGCCGATGATGGCGAAGTTGATCATCATGTGCGGACCCACGCGGATACCGGCATTGACCGCCGCCTCGCGGTTGTCGCCGATGGCATAGGCATTGCGGCCATGCACGGTGCGCGCCATCACAAACCACAGCGCCAGCGTCACGCCCAGCAGGAACCACGTCGCGGTGTGCAGGCCCAGGAATTGCGCCTCGGCGAAATCCACCAGCGTCCAGTTGAGGTGGCTGGTCGGGTTCTCGCCGTTGAACATGAAGACGATACCGCGAAAGCCCAGCATCGAGCCCAGCGTCACGATGAACGCGTCGACGCCGGTCTTCCAGACGATCAGCCCGTTGAGCGCGCCCAGAAGCGTTCCGACCGCCAGCGCCAGCAGCCAGGCCACTGGGATCACCCAGTCGCCGAGGCCCGCAAAGATCGGCCAGGTCATGCTGTCCAGCAGCACGATGGCGGCGATGGCGAAGGTGGCGCCCACCGACAGGTCGATGTTGCCGTTCACCATGACCAGCGTCATACCCATCGCGATGATCCCGATCGGCGCCGACTGCTTGAGCAGCAGCAGCATGTTTTCCCAGTCCATGAAGGCCTTGTCGGAGAGCGACAGGAATTCGCCCGCGATGCTGAAGAACGCCAGTTCCAGCACGATGAAGCCCCAGATCGCGCCGCTTTTCAGCGCCTTGGACAGTGCACCCGGTTGCATGGCTTTTCCTCCCTTACGCGATCGGCGACCAGAGCTTGCCGCGCTTGGCTGCAATATCCAGCCAGACCGCAAGGATGATGATGACCCAGGTCACGACGAACTGGACGTAGAATTGCAGGCCGACCAGCAGCAGGCCGTTCTGGATGAAGCCGAGGATCAGCACGCCGATCACGGTCTTGAATATCGTCCCCGAGCCGCCCAGCAGCGAGGCGCCGCCCAGGATGACGGCGGCCAGCACCTCGAGCTCCAGCCCCTGGCCGACGGTGTTCTGCGAGCCTAGCGACCGGCTGGCCTGGATGAGCCCTGCCGTGGCGACGCAGGCCGCCGAGATCAGGTAGCAGGTGAACACTGTGCGCGCCCTCGGAATGCCCGAGAAGGTGGCTGCCGTGCCATTGCCGCCCACCGCATAGACCTTGCGGCCAAAGGGTGTCTTGGCCAGCGCCAGGCCCAGGAGTGCGGCCAGCGCGACGAAGATCAGGATCGGCACCGGGATACCCAGCGCCGTGCCCTGGCCGAAGATGCTGAACCAGGTGCCCTCCTTGTCGGCGATGTCCATGTTCTGCCCGCCGGAATAGGTCAGCGTCAGGCCATGGATCGCTGAAAGCATCCCCAGCGTCACGATCAGCGAGTTGAGCCTCAGGTATCCCACGAGGAACCCGATGAAGGCGCCCAGGCACAGCGTCATGGCGAACATGGCCGGTATGGCAAGCAGCGGCCCCATCTTGTCATGCAGGTCCAGAACCACGATGGTCGAGAAGGACATCATCGAGCCGACCGACAGGTCGAGATTGCCGCTGATGACCACAAAGGTCACTCCCAGCGCCATGACACCGATGATCGCGGACGAGCGCACGACGCTCAGCACGTTGTCGGGAGTCAGGAACTTGGGATTGGCGAGGGTGAAAGCGATCATGAAGACCGCAAAGGCGATCAGGATGCCCTGCCGGGCCAGTATGGCCCCGACCTGTTGCCTGCTGAGTGTTGCCATGATCCCCTCCCTAAGGTCGCTGGCGTTCCGCGATGCGTCCGACACGTGTTCCTCCTCCTCGACGTCAGACCAATGTCATGCCTCCGTCGATCATGACGATCTGGCCGGTCATGTAGTCGCTGTCCTTCGAAGCAAGGAAGGTCGTCGTCCCGGTGATGTCCGACGGTTTGGCCACGCGGCCCCGGAGGATCTCGGCCGAGAATTCCTCCATCGCCTGTCCGGGCCGATCGGCGGCGCCGATCTCCATCAGGTCCTTGTCGACCTGTTCCCACATCTCGGTGGCAACCACCCCGGGGGCAAAGCCCGTCACCGTGATGTCGTGCCTGGCCAGATCGCGCGCGCCCGA
Source organism: Thetidibacter halocola (assembly GCF_018224955.1). GTDB lineage: Bacteria > Pseudomonadota > Alphaproteobacteria > Rhodobacterales > Rhodobacteraceae > Thetidibacter > Thetidibacter halocola. The sequence continues at coordinate 125,801 of NZ_JAGTUU010000001.1, read as the reverse complement.
CTGGGTCAGCGAGACCACGGCCCATTTCGAGGCGCAGTAGGGCGCGACGTTGTCAAAGCCCTGACGGCTGGCGACCGAGGCGGTGTTGATGATCTTGCCGCCACCGCCTTGCGCGATCATCTGGCGCGCGGCCTCCTGCATGCCGATCAGGCAGCCCAGGCCGTTGACATCCATGATGAAGTGCCAGTTCTTCTCGGTCACGTCCATGAAGTTCATCGGCTTGTTCACGCCGGCATTGTTGAACTTGACGTCCAGCCTGCCAAAGGTTTCGACCGTGTGGGCGATCATCGCCCGCACCTGGTCGCGGTCTGTCACGTCGACCCGGGCCGAGGTCACGTCGCGCGCCCGGCCGTTCAGGCGGCTGCGCAGCGCGTCGGCGGTCTCGGCGACCTTGTCGCCGTTGATGTCGGCAAGGCAGACCCTTGCCCCTTCATCCAGCAACGCCTCGGCGATGGCGCGGCCGATGCCTTGCGCCGCGCCGGTCACGATGCAGACGCGTTCAGAAACACGTCCCATGGCGCGTCCCCCCTGACAGTCGATTACATTAACGATGCACGGGGCGCAGAAGTTCCGCGCCCCGCACCGGGAGGAGGCCTCAGAACACCGGCTTGGTGAAGTCGGCCATGTTATCCTGGGTGATCTTCGGCGTGTCGAAGTAGTTCAGGAACGGCACGTCCTTGCCCTCGAGCACGTCGATGGCCGTCTTCAGCGCGGCCTCGGCGTCATCGACCGGCGACTGGTAGATCGAGCCCCAGTAGTCGCCCGCCGCCATCGCCTCGTAGCCGACGGCGAAGTTGGTGGCACCGACGAAGATGATGCCCTCGCGGCCCGCGGCCTTGGCGGCGTTCAGGGCGCCCACGCCCATGTTGTCGTCGCCGGCATAGACGCCGTCGATGTCGTCATATTTGACCAGGAACGCTTCCATCACCTGCTGCGACTTCTCGCGGTTCCAGTCGCCCGGCTGGGTATCGACCACGGTGACGTCCGGGCAGACCTCGGGCAGGCGATCCTCGAAACCCTTGGCGCGCTCGATCGCGGTGGTATAGCCGGGCTGGCCGGTGATGTGCACGACCTGGGCTTCGTTCTCGATGCCCATCTCCTTGAACTTGTCGCACATGATCTCGGCCGAGCGCGCGCCCTGGGTGATATTGTCGGGGCCCGAGAAGGACGCGACAAAGTCGAAGCCCGCCTCGGCGATGTTCGAGTTGGTCACGATAACCGGAATGCCGGCCTGCTTGGCCTTGCGCACTGCGGGGATCACCGCTTCGCCGTTGGTCGGCCAGATGATGATGGCGTCGACTTCCTGCTGGATCAGGTCCTCCATCTGCGCGATCTGGCGTGCCACGTCGCCGCCGGCGTCCAGCACCACGGCCTCGACATCGGCATTGGCCTCTGCGGCCGCGATGAAGGCCTTTTCATAGGTGGTCTGGTAGCTGTCGACGCCGACATTGTTCTGGGTGATGCCGATCTTCATGGTCTCGGCCGACGCGACGCCGGCGAGCGCCAGAAGGGCGGTCGATGCTGCAAGGGTGTTGCGAAGTTTCATGTGGGTCTCCTCCCCGATGGTGTTGGTCTTCTTCGGTTCTTAGTGGCGTCCCGTCGAGGACGCCGACAGATCACTCGGCGCACCGAACGATTGAACGACACTGTGCCGTGTTCCAGGCAATCGGACCGCGACAATAATATCCATAATGAATATTATAATATCCAGATCAGATATTTTTGCGATACGCGTTGAACACCACTCTGGACATTTTAGAGGTCAGCAGCCGTGAGCGAATCCAACTCATCCAAAACGGATACCACCGCACAGCCGCGCAAGCACCAGCAAGTGAAAAGGCACACGGGCACGATGAACGCCATGAGAGGACATAACCAAGGCAGCCCGGTTTCGCCACAGGCGAAGACCGAGACGCTCGAGGTTCTGTCCTTTCTCGAGGAATTCACCGACGAGCTGGAGGACGCGCTGGATATCCTGGTGCCGAATGCGCATCTGCGCATGGCGCTGCATCTGATGCGCGGGCATCTCGATGCCAAGACCGTCACGCCGACCTCGCTTATCAGCGCCAGTCGCGTGCCCTACGCCACGGCGAACCGCCGCCTCAAGGAGATGGTCGAGGCCGGGCTGATCGAACAACGCCCGCGCACCCGAACGGGCAAGACGTTCTCGATGCATCCCAGCGATGCGCTGCTGGCGCGCTGGGTGCAGTTGTCAGGCCGCCTGCGGCGCCTCGCCGAGGGCCATTTCGGCGGCGAGGCCAAGGGCCAGGACACCCAGGATTACTACTACGGCGGCAGCTATGCGGCGGCGCAGTCGATCCCGCCGCTACGGGTGCGCCGCGAACCGCTCAAGGTGCCGGGCGGCATCCGAGTGCTGGTGCATGGCGACCCGACCTTCATGGTGATGGACAATCTCAAGCGCCAGTTCGAGCAGGTCATCGGCACCGAGATCAGCCAGCGCGCCTTTTCCATCGACCGCCTGCGCGAAGAGGCGCTGCGCAACGCGGCGCGCGAGACCAGCCGTTACGACATCGTCGCGGTGGACCTGCCATGGATCGGCGAATTCGCCGAACGCGACGTGTTGATGCCGCTCGACCAGGTGATGGACCTGGCCCGGCTGGACCCGGCGGATTTCCACACGGCCGGCTGGCAGGCGGCGCATTGGGGCGGGCGCGCCTATGGCGTCCCGGCCCAGACCACGCCCGAACTGCTGTTTTACCGACGCGACCTGTTCGCCGAGGCCGGGCTTGAACCGCCCGCGACCACCGACGCGCTGCTGCGCGCCGCCCGGACGCTGCACCAGCCGCAACGTGGCCGCCACGGCATCGCCTGGAACGCCGCGCGCGGCACTGCGCTGGGGCACACGGTGCTGATGGCCTTTGCCGATTTCGGCCAGCCGATCCTGGACCTGCCCGTCATCGCCGGCGGCTTTGGCACGGATCACCTGGCGCAGGGCGGCTACCGCGTGACCATCGACACCGAGGCGGGCCTTTACGCCGCCGAGTTCCTGTTGGACCTGCTGCAATACTCGCCCCCCGACATCCTGTCGATGTCCTGGTACGAGCGTGTCCGCCCCTATGCCGCCGGAACCGTGGCGATGGCCTATGGCTACACCCTGCTGGCGCCGTATTTCGAGATGGACGAAAGCTCGCCCGCCTATGGCCAGACAGGCTATCTGCCGCATCCGGCGGGGCAGGGCGCGGCCCAGGTCGCGCCGGTGGGCGGCTATGTCATGGGCATCCCCGCCAACCTCGCGCCCGAGCGCATTCCGGCCGCGGTCGAGGCGCTGTGCGTCTTCACCTCGCCCGAGGCGCAGAAGCTGTTCGTGCAGAACGGCAGCCGGACCAATCCGCGCTATTCGGTCGGGGCAGACCCAGAGGTGCGCCGCGCCTCGACGATCTTCGAGGCGGTCGATGCCATGTCATGGCGCGACGAATTGCAATTCTGGCCCCGCCCGCCGGTGCCCGAGATCTGCAACATCATCCGCATCTGCGGCGAGGAATTCCACGACATGCTGCGCGGGATCACGTCCCCGCGCGAGGCCTTGCGCACCGCCCAGAAACGGGCCGACGCGCTGATACGACCAGACGGAAAACCGTGAACGAGGAGGAGAGACCATGGACCCCAACCGCCTGAAGGGAAAGAACATCCTGATCACCGGCGCCGCCCGCGGCATGGGCGCGGCCAATGCCGAAGCCTTTGCGGCGCAGGGCGCGAACGTGTGCCTGGGCGACCTCGATCAGGCCGAGGCGCAAAAGGTGGCCGACGCGATCAACGCCAAGGGCAACGGCCGCGCCATCGCGGTCAAGATGGACGTGACCAAACGCGCCGACAACGCCGCCGCCGTGGCCGCCACGGTCGCAGCCTTCGGCTCGATCAACGTGGGCCTTTTCAATGCCGGCCTCAACAAGCCCCGGTTCTTCATGGATATCGACGAAGACAACTGGGACATGATCATGAACGTCAACACCAAGGCGATGTGGCTGGGCATGCAGGAAACCGCCCGCCAGATGATCGCGCAGGGCCCGATGGAGGATCATCCCTACAAGCTGATCAACGTTGGCTCCATCGCCTCGCGCAAGCCGCTGGTGGATGTGACGGTCTATTGCACCTCGAAATACGGCTGTCTGGCGCTTACCCACTGCGGCGCGATCGGCCTGGCCGAGCATAACATCACCGTTAACGGCTATGCGCCGGGCGTCGTGGTGACGCCGCTCTGGGAACAACTGGACAAGGATCTGGTCGATATCGGCTTCAAGGAGCGCGAAGGGCAGGCCTATGACGACATCGTGCGCGACGCGCTCCAGATCAAGCGGGTGTCCTACCCGAAGGATATCGTCGGCACCGCGTCGTTCCTCGCCAGCGACGACAGCGACTACATGACCGGCCAGATGGTCCATATCGACGGCGGCTGGTGCATCCAGTAGCGCCACGGCCGCCCCTTTTTCATGTCACGCACAATCAACGGGTCGCCATCGCGATCCGAAGGAGACCACCATGTCACGCGCCTTGATGCCCAACCTGCTTACCCCGAAAGACCTCGAACCCAACTGGGAATGGCGTGAACGCCTGCCCGCCTGGGGTCACACATCGGTGGATTTCGAACGTCGGATCGACCATGACCGCCTGCGCCGCTACCGTTTGGCGCGCACCCGGCAGTCGCTGCAGAACTCGAACGCCGGGTCGCTGCTTCTGTTCGACGTCAACAACATCCGTTACGTCACCGCCACCAAGATCGGCGAATGGGAACGGGACAAGATGTGCCGCTTCTGCCTGCTGACCGGCGATGACAGTCCCTATGTCTGGGATTTCGGATCGGCCGCGATCCACCACAAGCGGCATTCCGACTGGCTGGAACCGGACCACTGCCTTGCCGGTGTCGTCGGGATGCGCGGCACGATCCCGCCCGACTTCGGCCTGATGCAGAAATACGCCAAGATGATCGCCCAGCTGATCAAGGATGCGGGCATGGCCAACATGCCAGTCGGCGTGGACTATGCCGAAACCGCGATGTTCCATGCGCTCAAGGAAGAGGGGATCAATGTCGTGGACGGCCAGCAGATCATGCTGGCGGCGCGCGAGATCAAGAACTGGGACGAGATCCAGCTGCTGACCCAGGCGGCCGCCATGGTCGATGGCGTCTACCACATGATCTACGAGGAACTGAAACCCGGCGTGCGCGAGAACGATATCGTCGCCCTGTCCAACAAGATGCTCTACGAGATGGGCTCGGACGACGTCGAGGCGATCAACGCGATCTCGGGCGAGCGCTGCAACCCGCATCCGCACAACTTTACCGACCGGCTGATCCGCCCCGGCGATCAGGCGTTCTTCGACATCCTGCAAAGCTATCAGGGCTACCGCACCTGCTATTACCGCACCTTCAACGTGGGTCGTGCGACGCCGTCGCAGAACGACGCCTATGTGAAGGCGCGCGAATGGATCGACGCGTCGATCGCGATGATCAAGCCCGGCGTGACCACCGACAAGGTGGCCGAGGTCTGGCCCACTGCCGAAAGCCTTGGTTTTCCGAACGAGGATGCGGCCTTTGGTCTGCAATTCGGCCATGGTCTGGGCCTTGCCCTGCACGAACGCCCGATCATCAGCCGTGCCATCAGTCTGGATCACCCGATGGAGATCAAGACAGGCATGGTCTTTGCGCTGGAAACCTACTGCCCGGCGACGGACGGCTATTCCGCCGCGCGGATCGAGGAAGAGGTCGTCGTGACCGAAACCGGCTGCGAGGTCATCAGCCTGTTCCCGGCCGAGGACCTGCCCATCGCGAACCGGTACTGACGATGTCCAATCCGTTCGACCTGACCGGCCGCAAGGCGCTGGTGACGGGCGGCGCGACCGGCATCGGCGAGGGCATTGCCCTTGCCCTTGCCGCCGCCGGTGCCGACGTGGCATTGACCTGCCGCAGCCACCAGCCCGAGGAGACGCTTGAAAAAATCAGGGCCATGGGCCGCAAGGCCGCCGCCGTGCAGGCGGATTTCGCCGGCATGGACGAGGCCGCCGCGGACAAGGTGATCGGTTTTGCCTCGGACGCCCTGGGCGGTCTCGACATCCTGGTGAACAACGCGGGCATCATCCACCGCGAGGAGTCGACCAGGATGGCGCTGGATGACTGGCGGCGCGTGCTGTCGGTCAACCTCGATTCCGTCTGGCTGCTGTCGCAGGCCGCTGGGCGGCGCATGGTGGCGCAGGGATCGGGCAAGATCGTGATCGTGTCCTCGGTGCTGGGCTCGCAGGGCGGCTTGCGCGTGCCCGCCTATGCCTCCAGCAAACATGCCGTGATCGGCCTGACCCGGGCGCTTTGCAACGAATGGGCGGGGCAGGGCGTGAACGTCAACGCCATCGCCCCCGGCTATACCGCCACCGACAACACCCAGGCGCTGCGCGACGATCCGGAACGATCCCGCGCGCTGCTCGAACGCATCCCCGCGGGCCGCTTTGCGGACCCATCGGAAATCGCGGGCGCCGCCGTCTTCCTCGCCTCCGACGCTGCTGCCTACTGCCATGGCAGCGTCCTGGCCGTGGATGGCGGCTGGCTGGCCCGCTGAGGAGGATCCATGACACAGACCCTTGAAGGCAAGACCGCCCTCGTCACCGCTGCCGCGAACGGCATCGGCCGCGCCTCGGCAGAGGGATTGGCCCGGTTGGGCGCGACCGTCATCGCCACGGACATCGACGGCGCGGCGGTCGAGGCCGTCGCCGCCGGAACCGCCGGCATCACCGCGCACCGGCTGGACGTGCTTGACGCAGCGGCGGTGGAGGCGCTGGTCGCCTCGCTGCCGCCGCTCGACATACTGGTGAACTGCGCCGGCTGGGTGCATGACGGAACCATACTCGACTGCGACGACGCGGCCTGGGACCGGTCATTCGACCTCAATGCCAAGGCGATGTTCCGGCTGACCCGTGCGGTCCTGCCCGGCATGCTGGAGCAGGGCAGCGGGTCGATCGTCAACATCGCCTCGATCGTGTCCAGCCTGAAAGGCGCGCCACGCCGGTTTGCCTATGGCGCATCCAAGGCCGCCATCATCGGCATGACCAAGGCGATCGCCGCCGATTTCGTGAAGGACGGCATCCGCTGCAATGCGATCTGCCCCGGCACGGTGCAAAGCCCCTCGCTGAACGACCGGCTTGCGGCGACCGGCGATTTCGATGCGGCTCTGGCCGCGTTCCAGGCGCGCCAGCCCATGGGCCGCCTGGGCCAGCCCGAGGAGATCGCCGAGATGGTCTGCTACCTCGCGGGCGACCTGTCGGCCTTTACTACCGGACAGGCCTTTGCCGTCGATGGCGGGTGGTCGACCTGATGGGACTGGACCGCGCGGCCTCGATCGACGACCTGCGGCGCATGGCCCGCCGCCGCATCCCGCGCTTCGCCTTCGACCTTGTCGATGGCGGGGCGGAATCGGAACGCAACCTGCGGCGCAATTCCGAGGCTTTCGAAGAGGTGACGCTAACGCCCCGCTACATGGTCGATGTCTCGAAGATCGACACGCGGGCAACCGTCCTTGGCCAGAATTTCGACGCGCCCTTCGGCATGGCGCCGATCGGGATGCTGAACGCCTTCTGGCCGGATGCCGACCTGACCCTCGCGCGGCTCTGCAAGCGCGAAAACATCCCCTATGTCGCCAGTTCCGCCGCCTCGACCACGCTGGAAGAACTGGCCGAGGCCGCGGACGGCAACGGCTGGTTCCAGCTTTATGTCTCGGGTGACCCCAAGGTGACCGAGGGTCTTGTCGCGCGCGCCGAGGCCGCCGACTACAAGGTGATGATGGTGACGGCGGATGTGCCGGCGGCAGGCAAGCGCGACCGCGACATCCGCAACCAGTTGGCCGTGCCGTTCCGGATCACGCCCGAGGTGCTGCTGCAACTGGCGCTGCACCCGCGCTGGTCGCTGGAGACGCTGTGTCACGGCAAGCCCAACATCGCCAACTATGCCGACCTGCTGAAGGCCGCGACATCTTATGCCGATGTGCAGAAGACCCTGATCACTCCGGGCTTCACCTGGGAGGATCTGCAACGCCTGCGCGACCGCTGGAAGGGCAGGCTGCTGGTCAAGGGCATCCTGCATCCGCAGGACGCGGTGCAATGCGCCGATATGGGCTGCGATGGGATCGTGGTATCGAACCACGGCGGGCGACAGGTCGCCTTTGGCCCGCCCACGATCGAGGCGCTGCCGGCCATTGCCGAGGCGGTGCAGGGACGCATGGCGATCATCGTCGACAGCGGGGTGAGGCGCGGCGTGGACCTGCTTCGGGCCAAGGCGCTTGGCGCGGATTTCGCCCTTGCCGGTCGGGCGTTGGCCTATGGCGTCGGCGCCGGAGGGCGCGCCGGCGCCAACCGCGCGATGGAGATCCTCAAGCTTGAGCTGGTTCGCGCCCTTGGCCAGCTGGGCGTCCCGGATTTCGAGGCCGTCGGGCCGTCCCAACTGACCGCGCGCGCGCCGGGGTTCTGACAAGCTGCGGGTCGCCTGACTTTCGACCCGGTTGGCCTGCATCAGTGCGGTTCGACCGGCTGGCGGAGTGCGGCTGACCGGATCCAATGACCTGTGCCTTGGTTGCGACCATGCGATCGATCGTGTGGTGGATACGATCCGTGGCCTCAGCCACAGGTTTCCCGGCACGAGACACCCGGATGGTTGCTCGCCTGATGGACACGTTCGAGGAAGCAGGTGGGACAAGACCCCTCGTTCAAGCTGGCCTGGCGCCGGGACTGCGTCGAGGTCAAATCGTTCCAAAGGCGCGGCGTGGCGTTCCGAAAGTTCATTCACACCACAAATGGCGTGGAGCCGTCGAACCACGTGTTGAGGAACGCGCCGAAGACCACGGCCTGCCTCCCCATCGATGAGGCCGGCAAGAAGCCGATCTTCCTGTTCAGCCACGACTTCGAAAAGGCCGGTCGCGCCGTCCGGCATGCCATGTGACGCGGTTAAAGCGGGTCATCGTGCTCGCGGGATGTTTCGACGCCGTACAGAACCTGACAACACGTGGACCCAATCAGAGAAACGGATTTCCAGGCACCCCGCTCTCTTTCCCGTCCTGCTCCCGTAATCCCGTCGAAACCTGGGCGCCAGCGCCACCAGCCGGGACAGGCGTCACAAGTGCGAAGGCTGGCCGTGACGCGCTGCGCGATCGCCTGGACAAGTTACGCTTCATGGGCGGCGCGGTTGCTGCTCGGTGTTCCGAGCCGGACTGGAAGCCGGATCGGAAAACGCCCGATGTCTCGCACCTGCAGCCAATCGGGCAAACGTGGCACTGCTTCGCCGTGAACCGGTCCTACAGATAAGTTCGCTCCTCGATCGGCGTGCGGGAAATCATCTCGCGGCAGAGAGACAGGAACTCTGTTTCGGGCGCCGTTGCCTGGCGCTTTGGGTTGGTCACGAGGTAGATGTCGATCGAGGGCAGGTTGGAATAGGGCGCGATCTGCCAGAGCCTGCCCTCCTCGACATCCCGTTTGGCCACGTGCAGCGGCAGGGCGCCGATGCCGAGGCCGCTGACGATCATGCGGCGCACTTCGGTCAGGTTGGACGAGATGCCGCGCGGCCCAGGCGCGAGATGCGCGCGGGCGCGCAGCCTTGCGACGGCGTCGAGCGGCCCGCCTTCGGTTTCGGTCTGGAACGAAACCGAAGGCTCGCCTTCAAGATCGACCAGCCGGATGTCGCGGCGCCCGAAAAGCCGGTGAGCGGGGCCGCAGAACAGGCCGAACGACTCTCGGAACAGCAGCTCAAGGTCCAGCCCGGCGGGCCTGCGGTCGATCAGGCAGATGCCAAGGCTGGCGCGGCTTTGCCGCACGCGGTTCACCACCTCGGCGCTCTCGGCGATCGAGATCGAGAACGTGACCCGGGGATGGCGCGCGCCGAAGTCGTGCAGAACCGTGTCGAAATGCGGCGACACGACGTGGCTGGCCAGCGTGAGGTTGATGTGCCCGTTCAGCGCCTCTTCCTCGGCATTGAGGATGGAGGGCAGTTTCGCGACGGTGCCGAAAACCGAAAGACACTGGTCATACAGCATTTTTCCCGAGGGAGTGACTAGGAACTCGTTCGGCTTGCGGATCACCAATTGATGCCCGACGGCCTCTTCCAGTCGCCGCAGCGCACTGCTGATGGTCGGCTGTTTGAGGCCGAGGAAGTTCGCGGCACGCGTGACGCTGCGCTGCTCGACGATCACCATGAAGGTGCGCAGGAGGTTCCAGTCGAGGTTCCAGGGAAACCGCTGTTCGTAGGGGCGTAGCATTGACTAAGTCTATATTGATGATTACCATTATTTATTTGCATGATGCTGCTGCGCATTGCAAGTTTTCCATGGAATTCAACGCGCAGGTGTCCAGGCCGGGGCCTGCATCGCACAAACAATCAAAACGCAGGGAGTAAGCCATGTTGAAGCGCAGAGCACTGCTGATGGCGGCCTTGGCCGCCGGAACCGTCTTGGGTACGATATCCGTCGTGCCGTCCGCCGCGTCTGCCGAAGAGCTGGACACGATCCGCGAGAAGGGCGTCATCCGCATCGCCATGAGCGGCGCCTATCCTCCGTTCAACTTCGTCAACGAGCAGAACCAGGTCGTGGGTTTCGACCCGGCGGTCGGAACCGAGATCGCAAAGCGGATGGGGCTGGAGGTCGAGATCGTGACCACGGCCTGGGACGGCATCATCGGCGGGCTGCTGGCCAACAAGTACGACGCCATCGTCGGCTCGATGTCGATCACCGAGGAACGGGACAAGGTCGTCGACTTCGTCGGGCCCTACTACACGACCAAGCGCGCGGTCTTTACCAAGAGCGGCTCTCCCATCACCAGCGTGTCGCAACTTGGGGATGCGCGGGTCGGCGTGACGCTGGGCGAGACGCACGAGCAATGGGCGCGTGAGCAAGGCTATTCCATCCGGACCTACAAGGGGCTGCCCGAACTTCTGCTCGAACTCGAGAATGGCCGCGTCGATGCGATCGTCAACGACTCGATCGCCGCGATCCTGGCCATGAAGGAAATCGGCTACGACTTCGTGATGGTGCCCGATCTCGAGACGGACGTGATCGGTGCCGGCATCGCGATCCGCGAGGGCAACCCACAACTCATGGCCGAAATGCAGGCTGCGCTGGACGCCATGATGGAAGACGGCACCTACCTGAAGATCGCCGAGGAATGGGTGGGCGGCGACATCCGCTGACATGCAGACCGGCCCGCGCCCCGGCGCGGGCCCTTGCCGCGCGGGGATGACATGACCACCGACTACGGAAAACTCACCTGGGAAGAGGTGCGCGACGCCGACAAGGATCGTGTCGTCATCCTCAACGTCTCGGCCACCGAGGATCACGGCCGGCACATGCCGCTGGATACCGATACGGTGCTGGGCATGGCGGTGGCGAATGGCGTGGCCGAGCGGATGCCCGACGAGGTCTTCGTGATGCCGCCGGTCGCCTATGGCTTCAATGAGCATCACAAGGATTTCCCCGGCGTCATCTGGATCCAACCCGAAACGCTGATCGCCTTCGTAACCGACATCACCAAGTCGCTGGCGCATCACGGGTTCCGGCGGATGCTGCTGCTGAATTCGCATGGGTCGAACCATTCGGTCCTCGACCTGGCGGCGCGCAAGACGGTGATCGAGACCGGCGCGATCTGCGTCTCGGCCTCGTACTGGAACCTCTGCGCGGACCGCATCAACGAACACCGCAAGTCCGAAACGGGCGGGATCGCCCATGCCTGCGAGTTCGAGGCCGCGATCTACATGCACCTGCATCCCGACCTTGTCGATCTGGGCAAGGCCACGCCACAGGTCGTGCATGATCCGGGCAGCCGCTTCTTCAACCTCGACCTCGCGCGGGGCGGCGGCAAGGCGATGCTGATGCGCTGGTGGTCCGAGGTGTCGCCCGACGGCACGATGGGCGACCCGACCGTTGCGGATGCCGGAACGGGGGCGAAGTTCCTGCAGGCCGCAATCGAGGAAACCGCGGCGCTGGTTCGCGAAATCCGGGCGCTGCCGATCCTGCAGCGCAAGGATCACCATTAGGGGCCGGTCTTGGACGTCGATCTCATCCTCAGGGTCTATCCCTTCTTCCTGCAGGCCGCCTGGGTCACGATCCAGCTGTCCGTGCTGACGGCGGTTCTGGGCCTCGCCTGCGGATCGCTCGGGGCGGCGGCGCGGCTGTCGAGGCTGCGCATCTTCCGGATCATCGGCGCCGTCTATGTCAGCCTGTTCCGCGGCACGCCGGCGCTGATCCAGCTGTTCATCCTCTATTTCGGCGGGCCGCAGATCGGCATTCAACTGGACGCCTTCGAGGCCGGGGTGATCGGCCTGGGCGTCAATATCGGTGCCTACATGACCGAAACGATCCGTGGCGCGATCATCGCCATCGACCGTGGCCAGACCGAGGCCTCGCGCACCCTGGGCCTGAGCCGTTGGCAGAGCATGAGATACGTCGTTCTTCCGCAGGCCGCGCGGCTGATGATCCGGCCCTTGGGCGTGAACATCAACGCACTGATCAAGGGCACGGCGCTGGTAGCCGCGATCTCGGTCGTCGAGCTGACCTATACCGCGCAACGCTATATCGGGTCGACCTACAAACCCTTCGAGATGTTCCTGCTGTCGGGGACGCTTTACATGATCATCATCTACGCCACCGGCCGCGGGATCGCTTGGCTCGACCGCCGGGCGCGGATCACGTGATGCCGGAAAGGGTCGATCATGTCGCTTGACTTCACCGTCGTGCCCCAGTTCCTCGACGTCATCCTGCTTGGCGTACTTTGGACGATCCTGATCACCCTCGGCGCCTCGGTGCTGAGTTTCTTCGTCGGCATCTTCTTTGCAATCATAGCGCTTTATGCGCCGTGGTTCGTGCGGCTGCCCTTCCGCGCCTTCGAGTGGCTGTTCATGGGAACGCCGCTGTTGTTGCAGCTCTTCCTGATCTATTTCGGCCTGATCCAGGTCGGGATCGACCTGCCGGCCTTCGTGGCGGGGGTCATCGGGCTGGGGCTGCATTACGCGGTCTACAATTCTGAGTTGATCCAGGCGAGCATCCTCGCCGTCGATCGCGGCCAGACCGAAGCGGCGCGGACCCTGGGCCTGAGCCGGATGCAGACGCTGCGCTACGTGGTGGTGCCGCAGGCGGTGCGCGATGTCATCCCGCCCATCGGGAACAACATGATCGCGCTGCTGAAGGATTCCGCGCTGGTTTCGGTAATCGGTGTGTCCGAGCTGACGCTGTCGGCGCAGCAGGCGATCGGGCGCACCTTCCGGCCGTTCGAGTTCTACGTGACCGCCGCCGCGTTCTATTACGCCATCAACCTCATCATGGAGGCCGTGCAGCGCCGGATCGAGCGCCGCATCGCCCTGAGCCGATAAACCGGGGGCCGAGCCATGACCGATACCGCATTCGTCGAAATCCGCAACGCCGCGAAGAGCTTCGGGTCGCTGCAGGTGCTGCGCGACATCAACCTGAAGGTCGAGCGCGGCCAGATCGTCGCCATCATCGGCCCCAGCGGATCGGGCAAGTCCACATTGCTGCGCGCCATCAACGAACTCGACCCGCTGAGTTCGGGCGAGATCTGGCTGGAAGGCGTCCAGATCAACAAGAAGCTGCCGCACCGCCAGTATGAACGGCACGTCAACCAGGTGCGGCAGGACATCGGCATGGTGTTCCAGCACTTCAACCTGTTCCCGCACCTGACCGTCCGCGAGAACATCACGCTGGCGCCGAAACTGCTCAAGGGCATGTCGGCCGGAGAGGCGAACGCGCTGGCCGAACAGCAACTGGCGAAGGTCGGGCTGATGGAAAAGATCGACGCCTATCCATCGCAGCTTTCGGGCGGTCAGAAGCAGCGCGTCGCCATCGCCCGCGCGCTGGCGATGAAACCAAAGGTGATGCTGTTCGACGAGGCGACCTCGGCGCTCGACCCCGAACTGGTCGAGGAGGTCAACCTCGTCATGAAACAGCTGGCCGAGGAACACATGACGATGATCATCGTCACCCACGAGATGGGTTTCGCCGAAAGTGTCTGCGACCGGGTGCTGTTCATGGATGGCGGCGTCGTGGTCGAGGAAGGCCCGCCCGAAGTCATCTTCCGCAACCCGGAAAACGAGCGCACGCGGGCCTTCCTGCGCAAGCATCTTCAAACCAACCACAACAGGTAAGCAAAGCGATGCCCACCGCTCCCGTCTCCAACCTCTTCTACCAGTCGCGCCAGCCGCGTCCGATGCTGGACCGGGGTGAGGGGATCTATCTCTACGACGTGACCGGCAAGCGTTACATCGATGGCAGTTCCGGTGCGATGGTGTCCAATATCGGGCATTCCAACCCGCGCGTGCTTGAGGCGATGCGCCGGCAGATGGAAAAGGCGACCTTCGGGTACCGCCTGCACTTCCAGTCCGAGCCGACCGAGCGGCTGGCCTCCGAGACGGCGCGCCGGATGCCGGCGGGGCTGGACCGCGTGTTCTTCGTCTCGGGCGGGTCCGAGGCCGTCGAAAGTGCGATGAAACTCGCGCGCCAATACGCGGTGGCCCGCGGCGAGGGAACCCGCTGGAAGGTCATCTCGCGCCATCCCTCCTATCATGGCTGCACGCTGGGCGCGCTGGCGGTGACCGGCTACGATCCGCTGACCGTGCCTTTTGCCCCGATGATGCGCGAAATGCCCAAGATCCCCGCGCCGACCTGCTATCTTGACCGCGACAATCTCGACCCGGCGGCGCGCGGACTGAAATATGCCGAGTATCTGCGGGACGAGATCCTGCGACAGGGGCCCGAAAGCGTTCTGGCCTTCATCATGGAACCGGTCGGCGGCGCCTCGACCGGGGCGCTGGTTGCGCCCGACAGCTACTATGCCCGGATCCGCGAGATCTGCGACGAGTTCGGGATCCTGCTGATCTACGACGAGGTGATGTCCGGGGCCGGCCGCACCGGCGCCTTCATCGCGGCCGAGCACTGGGGGATCGTGCCCGACCTCGTTGTGCTGTCCAAGGGGTTCGCGGCGGGATACATGCCTCTGGGGGCGGCCGTCGCCCGCAGCGACATCGTCGAGACGGTGCTCGATTCCGGGGGCTTCCTGCACGGCTTCACCTATGCCGGCAACCCTCTGGCCTGCGTCGCAGGGCTGGCGGTCCTGGACGAGATCGAGCGGCAGGACCTTGTTGCCAACGCTGCGACGATGGGGGCGCTGCTGAAGTCCCGGCTGGACGGGTTGATGGAGACCTATCCCTTCATCGGCGACGTCCGGGGCAAGGGGTTGCTACTGGCATTCGAGCTGGTCTCGGATCGCGCCAGCATGCGCCCGCTGCCGAAGGAATTGAACGCCCATTCCCGGCTGGTCGAGATCGCCTACGAACGCGGGCTGATCGTCTATTCCCGCCGCACAAGGGGCGGGTATGAAGGCGATCACTTCCTCGTCTGTCCGCCCCTGATCGTCACCGAGACCCAGATCGACGAGATCATGGGGCTGCTCGACGGTGCCCTTTCCCAGTTCGCCGACGAGATCGCGCCGTCGCTTGTCGCGACAGCCTGAGGACCGCATCCCATGTCCAAGATCATTATCACATGCGCCGTGACCGGGTCGATCCACACGCCGTCCATGTCGCCCTATCTGCCCGTTACCGCCGAAGACATCATCCAACAGGCGATCGAGGCCGCCGAAAGCGGCGCCGCGATCCTGCACCTTCACGCCCGCGACCCCGAGAACGGGCGTCCTTCGGCCACGGTCGAGCATTTCATGGCCTTCTTGCCGCGGATCAAGCAGGCCTCGGACGCGGTTCTCAACATCACGACCGGCGGCAGCGCGATCATGGCGCTCGAGGAACGCCTCGCTGCGCCGAAGGCCGCCGAACCCGAAATGTGCTCTCTGAACATGGGGACGATGAACTTTGCCCTCTATCCCGCAGCCGAGCGCATCCATGACTGGAAATACGATTGGGAAAAGCCGTTCCTGGAAAACTCGGACGACCTTGTGTTCAAGAACACGCCGCGGGACATCGAGACGATCCTGATCCAGCTGGGGCAGGACCGCGGCGCGCGGTTCGAGTTCGAATGCTACGATGTCGGCCATCTCTACATGCTGCGCCACTTCGCCGACCGTGGCCTGATGAAACCGCCCTATTTCATCCAGTTCGTGTTCGGCGTTCTGGGCGGGATCGGCGCCGATCCCGAGAACCTGATGCACATGAAGCGCATCGCGGACAAGCTGTTCGGAGATGACTATGCCTTTTCCGTCCTTGCCGCGGGGCGCCACCAGATCCCGCTGACGACCATGTCGGCGGCGATGGGCGGGCATGTTCGGGTGGGCCTCGAGGACAGCCTGATGATCTCGCGCGGCACGCTGGCCAGGCGCAACGCCGACCAGGTCGCCAAGATCCGGCGGATCGTCGAGGACCTCGGGCGCGAGCCGGCATCGCCCGCCGAGGCGCGCGAGATCCTGGGGCTCAAGGGCGCGGACCGGACGGCGATCTGACCCGTGGAAAAATTCGGTATCAGACCCGTCGTGGAGGCTGATCTGCGCGCGCTCGACGCGGCGCTGGCCGCTCTGTCACGCGAACTCGGAGACCCGCACCGGACCGTGGCAAGCGATCTGGGACGGGCGCTGTTCGGCGCGTCGGGTTTTGCCCGCGCCTGCGTTGCCGAGGGGTCGGGTGGGCTGTCGGGCATCATCCTGTTCACGCCGCTCTTTTCGACGGTGCGGGGCGGGGCGGGTCTCTATGTCTCGGACGTCTGGGTCGGCGAGGGCCAGCGGGGCAGGGGTCTTGGCCTCGCGCTGTTGCGCAGCGCGGCGGAGATTGCGGGGCAGGACTGGGACGCGCGGTTCATGCGGTTGTCCGTCCATGACGACAACCATGCGGCGCGCGCCTTCTATGGACGGCTCGGGTTCGAGCCTGCCGCTGGCGAGACGCTGATGGTGTTGACCGACGAGGGATTTCAAAGGTTGCGGAGGATGACATGAAAGCGATTTTCGATGCGCGGCAGTGGAAACACGACCCCAAGAACTTCATGGCGAACGGCGTGGTGTCGCAAAGCCCGGAACAGCCGGCGCGCATCGGTGTCCTCAAGGCCGCGGCCGAGGATGCGGGATGCGTCTTCACGGAACCGGACGACGCGGGCCTCGTGCCGATTGCGGCGGTGCATACGGCCGAGTATCTGACCTTCCTGCGCACGATCCACGGGCGATGGAGCCGTATCGAGGGCGCCGCGCCAGAGGTCATTCCGAACATCCACCCGGCCAACCGGACCGACAGCTACCCGCTGTCCGCGATCGGGCAGGCGGGATACCATCAGGCCGATACCGCCTGCCCGATCGCGGAACATACGTGGGAGTCGGCCTACTGGGCGGCGCAGAGCGCCATCGCGGGGGCAGATCTGGTCATCGGCGGAGAGGGCGTCGCCTATGCCCTCTGTCGACCGCCGGGCCATCATGCCTTTGCCGATCTCGCCGGGGGGTTCTGTTTCCTCAACAACGCGGCCATCGCTGCCGAGCGTCTGCGCAAGGCAGGGATGCGCCCGGCCGTGCTGGACGTGGACGTGCACCACGGAAATGGCACTCAGGGCATCTTCTACCGCCGAGGCGACGTGCTGACCGTGTCCATCCACGCCGATCCCGCGCGCTTCTACCCCTTCTTCTGGGGCCATGCGCATGAACGGGGCGAAGGCGAGGGCCTGGGCGCGAACCTCAACCTGCCGCTGCCGCGTGGCACGGGAAACGATGCCTATCTTGCGACGCTTGACACGGCGCTGGCGCGGGTTGCGGATTTCGGTGCCGATGTGCTGGTCGTGGCGTTGGGTCTGGATGCGTCGATCGACGACCCGTTCAAGGGGCTCGCGATCACGCAGGACGGGTTCGGACGGATTGGTACGCGGATCGCTTCCGCCGGGCTGCCGGTTCTGTTCGTGCAGGAGGGTGGCTATCTTTCGGAAAGCCTGGGCAAGAACCTCGCATCGGTACTTGGGGGCTTCCAGGTCAGCAAAGGCTGAACGAAAGGACCGGAAGTCAGGCGGAACGGCTTTCGCAATTGCGGTTTCTGCCGCCAAGGCCGGGATCGCCGCGTGACCCGGACAGTGCAGCAGTCCTTGCCGTCGTTTGCGCGCCATCTTGCTGCCCGCAGGTCAGCATCAGCACAAAGGGCGCAACTCGGGATCCGGAGGCACCGACTTTGCCTCCGGTCCGTGCCCTGATGAAAGTACACCCTTTGGTGCGGGGGCTGTTCGGCGTCGGTGGTCACGTCGGTATCCCGTCCTGCTGCCAGTCGACGACAAGATGACCGTCTCCCACGTTGCGCAATGGAAGCCGGGCGGGACTGTCGCCAACCCTGCGCACCGGGCTCGGCACCTCGGTGGCGAGCCGTTCGAGCGGCTTGCGCTGGTGGCGCGGGTCGGGGACCGGCACGGCGTCGATCAGCCGCCTTGTGTAGGGGTGGATCGGCGAACCAAAGACCTGTGCGCGGCTCCCCATCTCGACGATCTGGCCGAGATACATCACGGCGACGCGGTCCGCGATGTTTTCGACCACGGCCATGTCGTGCGAGATGAACAGGTAGGAGACGCCGAACTCGTCCTTGAGGGATTTCAGCAGGTCGAGAACCCGCGCCTGCACCGACACGTCCAGCGCCGAGACGCTTTCGTCGGCGATGATCAGCTTCGGATCGAGGGCAAGGGCGCGCGCGATGCAGATGCGCTGGCGCTGACCGCCCGAGAACTCGTGCGGATAGCGGTCGACATGCTCGCGCGTCAGGCCGACCCGCTCGAACAGGTCGAAGACCTTGGCGCGACGGCTTTCGGGTGTGCCGATGCGGTGGATGACCAGCGGTTCGGCCACGAGGTCACCGACCCGCATGCGGGGGTCAAGAGCGGCCATCGGGTCCTGGAAGACCAACTGCGCCTCGCGTCGCGTGGCCAACAGGTCTGCCCTTGTGCCGTCCACACGCTTGCCGCCGATCTCGATACCGCCGCGGAAAGGGACGAGGCCGGCCATCGCCCTTGCTATGGTGGACTTGCCGCAGCCGCTTTCGCCCACCAGGGCAAAGGTCTCGCCCTTGCGGATGTCGAAACTGACGCCGGCGACCGCGTGGACATGGTGCGTGACGCGGCCCAGAAGACCGCTGCGCAAATCGAAGGTGACTTCGACATCCGACAGGCGCGCGACCGGTGGCTGGGATGCCCGGGGCGCAGCCGGGGTCGCGGCGCCGCGACCCATCCGCGGAACCGCTGCCAGAAGCGCGCGGGTGTAGTCCTCGGCGGGGGCGGCAAAAACCTGCTCGACGCTGCCCTGTTCGACCATGCGGCCCGACTGCATGACGATGACGTGGTCGGCCATCTCGGCCACCACGCCCATGTCATGGGTGATCAGGATGATCGCGGTGCCCAGATCGCGCTGCAGGTCGCGCAGCAGGTCCAGCACTTCGCGCTGAACGGTCACATCGAGGGCAGTCGTGGGTTCGTCCGCGATCAGCACGTCAGGGCGCAGGGCCAGCGCCATGGCGATCATCACACGCTGACGCATGCCACCGGACAGTTCGTGGGGATACTGCCGCAGTCGCCGTTCCGGTTCCGAGATGCGCACCGCGCGCAACGCGTCCAGCGCGCGGGACCGCGCCTCGACAGCGCTCATGGACTCGTGCGCCTCGATGGCCTCGGTCAGCTGTCGTCCGATGGTCATCACCGGGTTGAGCGAGGTCATCGGCTCCTGGAAGATCATCGCGATGCGGTTGCCGCGGATGTCCTGCATGGCCTCGTCGTTCAGAGCAGTCAGATCGGTCTGGCCCAGCAGGATGCGCCCGCCCGTCACCCGCACGGCCGGCGGCGGAAGAAGCCCCATGATGGCAAGCGAGGTGATCGACTTGCCCGACCCGCTTTCCCCCGCGATGGCCAGCGTCTGGCCGCGCCCCAGCGTGAAGCTCATGTCGCTGACCAGCGGACGCAGGCCCGCCTCGGTGCGGACCGAGATCGTGAGCCCCTCGACCGAGAGCACCGTTTCCTGTTCCGGGGCCGCCATGGCCCCGGAACGCTTTTCCGCAAGCGCCGTCATTCGAAGACGCAGCGCGGGAAGTAGAAGGACACCACCCAGTTCGGCATGTCGACGATCTCGGAGATCCGCAGATCGCCGCAGGTCGAGACCAGCATGTAGGCATCCACCGGCGCCATGCCGTGCTGGGCGCAAAGCAGGTCGATCATGTTCGATACCGCGTCCTTCGATGCCGCCATCAGATCCGGCCCGATGCCGGTCGTCACCTCGTAGCCCTTGGCGTCCAGGTGCCGCGTGACCGGCCCTGGCGTGGTGAAGCGCGGCGTCTTCAGGTTCGCTCCCTTCACCAGGTCCAGGGTCAACACCACGTCCATCGGGCTTTCGATGGCCGTGCCGCAGACCTCGCCGTCGCCCTGCGCGGCATGGGTGTCGCCGACGCTGAACAGCGCACCCTCGACCTCGACCGGCAGATACAACGTGACGCCGGCCGTCAGGTCGCGGATGTCGAGGTTGCCACCCACCCGCCGCGGCGGCACGATCGAGTGCAGCCCCGGTTCTGCCAGCGCGTTGCCGATCGTGCCCGCGAAGGGCTTGAGCGGGACCTTGCCTTGCGTGCCCCAAAGCGCGGGCTCCATGCTGTCGGGATCGTACTTCCACAGCGTCAGTGCGGCCTCGGTGAACTGGTCGGCCAGCAGCCCGAAGCCGGGAATGTTCGCCGTCCAGCCCCAACCCGAGGGCGCGAAACTGTCGATGGTGATCTTGAGTGCGTCGCCGGGTTGCGCCCCGTCGACGTAGATCGGTCCCGAGACCGGGTTGATCTTGCCGAAATCGAGGGTCTTGACGGTTTCGACGGTGGACGACGGGCCAAGCTGGCCCGCCGAAGAGTCATGACAATGAAAGAGGATGGTCGATCCGGGCGCCACCGTCTCGGCCGGGATATTGGAATTGTCCCAGCCGAAATGGTGCTGCGCGCCGTGGATCGTGTAGTCGCAGGCCTTGCACATCGTCTTACTCGGTCACGTAGACATAGTCGTAGTTGACCGGGATGGACACCGGATCGACATACAGCGCGTCCGCTCCGCCCATGCGGGCGGACTTCATCGTATAGCGCTGTTCGTTGAACACCGGCACCCAGGGCGCGTCGGCCATGACGCCCATGTAGACGTCGGACCATTTCGCCATGCGATCGCCCGCCATGGCAGGATCGGTGATGCTGTCGGCCTCGACCGCCATCGCATCGAGCGCCTCGTTGCAGTATTTCGACCAGTTCCAGCCGCCTTCCACGGTCCCGTCGCAACCGAGGATCGGCCCATAGAAGTTGGACGGATCGGGGAAGTCCGCGATCCACGCCATGCCGCCCGACCAGATCATCTGCGCGGTCCCGGTGCCGCCGGCCTCGATCACGTTGGCCTGCGCGAGGCTCTGGATCGACGCCTTGATGCCGATGTTGGAAAGGTCCTGCTGGATCGCCTGCGCGATCCGCGGGTTCGGGTCGGTATTCATCACGTAAAGCTCGGTCTCGAATCCGTCGGCCAGACCCGCCTCGGCCAGAAGCGCCTTGGCGCCGTCGGGGTCAAAGGGATACCCCGCGTAACCCTCGGTATAGCCCGGCATCGACGGCGGCAGCGGCTGGGTCGCGGGCACCGCGCGGCCATTGATGATCTGGGTGATCCGATCCTTGTTGATGGCCATGTTGATGGCCTTGCGGACGTTGACGTTGTCGAGCGGCGGAGTGTTCACGTTGATCGTGATATAGCCCGTGTGCAACTGGCCGCCCTCGACGACGCGCGCGGCCTGCTCGGGATCGCTCATGACCTCGACGAACTTCGCCGGCGGGATGCCATCGCCGGGCACGTCGACCTCGCCGTTCTGCAGGCGCAGCAGGGCGACGATGGGTTCCTGGCCGACTTCGAAGGTCACGGTGTCGAGATAGGGCACGCCGTCGCGCCAGTAATCGGCGTTCTTCTCGAACACCAGCCGCTGGCCCAGCGTCCATTCGGCCAGCTTGAAGGCGCCGGTGCCGACGGGCTGCTTGCCGAAATCGTCGCCTGCGGCCTCGACCGCCTCTTTCGGCACGACCGAGGCAAAGTTCAGCGCCATGACATGCAGGAAGGTCGCGTCGGGACGCGACAGCGTGATCTTGACCGTCATCGGATCGACGACCTCGACACCCGACAGGCTGGTGGCCGAGCCATCCGACATCGCGTCATAGCCGGCGATCGACCCGAAGAAGCCCGCGCCGGGCGACTGGGTGACAGGATTGGTCACGCGGTCGAGCGAGTATTTCACGTCGTCGGCCGTCATCTCGCGGCCGTTGTGGAACGTCACGCCAGACCGCAGCTTGAACGTGAAGGTCATGCCGTCGTCGGAGATCTCGTAGCTCTCGGCAAGGCCGGGGCGCAGTTCCGTCGTGCCGGGAACGTAGTCCATCAGCCCGTCAAAGAGCGACTTGATCATCGACCAGTTCTGCCAGTCGTAGCCGATGGCCGGGTCGAGCGTCGCGACATCGTCCTTGTAGGTGACGACGATCCCGCCGCCCGCTTTGGCGTTCGGGTCGGCAGTATATTCCTGCGCCGTTGCCGGCAGCGCGAGCGCCGCAAGAAGCGCGGTCGAGGTCAGCAGTCTTTTCATGGTCTTGTCTCCTGTTGGTTGGTTTTTTGTCATCGCACCCGGATCCGGGGGTCGATGAAGGGGGTGACGACATCGGCAAGCAGGTTGCCGAGGACGATGGCGCAGGCCGAGACCAGCGTAACGCCCATGATGATCGGGATGTCGACGCGTTGGATCGCCTGCCAGGCCAGCTGGCCGATCCCCGGCCAGCCGAACACGCTTTCGACCACGACGATGCCGCCCATGAAGATGCCGATGTCGATGCCGATCATCGCGACGATCGGCAGGATGGCGTTGGGCAGCGCGTGGCGAAGAAGGATGCGGCGGCGGCTGAGCCCCTTGGCGCGGGCGGTGCGGATGTAATCCTGCCGCAGCACGTCGATCATCGACGAGCGCATCATGCGCGAATACCAGCCAGAGCCCAGGATGCCGAGCGTGATCGAGGGCAGAACCATGTGCGCGAAGGTGCCGTAGCCGCCGATCGGGAACCAGCCCAGCTTGACCGCGAAGACATAGAGCAGCAGCAGCCCGACCACGAATTGCGGCGCCGATACGCCGATGAAGCTGGTAATCATCAGCGCGTTGTCCGTGGTTGTGCCGCGCCGCAGCGCCGCGATGATGCCCATGGTCAGACCCAGCATCAGCTCGCAGAAGATGGCGCCAGCCATCAGCAGCAGCGTTGCTGGAAGCCGCGCGGCGATCAGCGTCGAGACATCGGTCTTCTGCAGGTAGGACCGCCCGAGATCGCCCTGCACAAGGCCGGTCAGGTAGCGCCAGTATTGCACGACGAAGGGCTGGTCGAGGCCCAGCTGCCGGCGGATGTTCTCGACCGTCTCGGCGGTGGCCGACCGCCCGGCGATCTGGCGCACCGGGTCGGCGGGCAGGGCATAAAGCAGGAAGAAGGTGATGAGCGAGACGCCCAGCAGGATCAGCACCGCCTGCACCAGCCGCCGGATCAGGTAGGCCGTCATCAGTCACGCCCCCGCTGCGTCGGGTCGAGAACGTCGCGCAGGGCGTCGCCGACCAGGTTGAAGGACAGCGCCAGCACCAGGATGGCCACGCCCGGGAAGAAGACCAGCCAGGGCGCCGCCTGGAAATAGGTCTGGTTCTCGAAGATGATGTTGCCCCAGGACGGCGTCGGCGGCTGCACGCCGATGCCGAGATAGCTGAGCGTCGCCTCGAGCAGCACCGTGGTCGAGATGCCCAGCGTGCCCCACACGATGATGGTCGGCACGAGATGCGGCAGGATGTGCAGGAACAGGATGCGCATGTGCCCTGCACCCAGCGCGCGCTCGGCGGCGATGAACTCGCGCTCGGCCAGCGAGGTCGTCTCGGTATACAGCACGCGCGCCGTCTGGACCCAGTTCACGATGGCGATCACCATCGCCACGATCCACAGCGAGGGTTGAAAGATCGCGGCAAGGCAGATGGCCAGCAGCAGCGCGGGAAAGGCCATCATGAGGTCGGTAAAGCGCATCAGCACGCTGCCGATCCATCCCCGGAAATAGCCCGCCGTCACGCCCACCACGGTGCCGATGATCAGCGCGAGCCCGTTCGCCACAACCCCGATGATGAGCGAGGTGCGCGCGCCGTGCAGGATCCGGCTCAGAAGGTCGCGGCCCAGAAGGTCGGTGCCTAGCAAGAACTCGCCTCCCGGCGGCAGCGGCGCGCCTTCGATGGTCAACCCGTCAAAGAGCTGTTCTTCGGGTCCGTATTTCGTGAGGTAGGGCGCCAGGATCGCGCCGCCCACGGTCAGCACGATCAGGAACAGCCCCAGCAGCGCCAGCTTGCGCTGCGCCAGTCTCGCCAGCGTGCCGCGCTGACGGATTTCAGGGAAGTTCGCGTCGGTCATCCCGGCCTCCCTCGGTGGCGTGACGCGCCACCACCCGCGCGGCAGCCTGTTCGATTGTCTCGCGCCAGGCCATGGCCAACTGGCGCAACTGGGCAAAGGCCTCTTCCTCGGTCTTGCCGCGGGCGGCTAGCAGCGTCACCGCGCGCACGATCGTCTGCCGTTCTGCCAGCCGCTGCCGCAGCCCAGCGATCTCGTCTCCCGAGGCGCGGCGCGACTCGAAGGCTTGCCGCGCGATCAGCAGCGCCGAGAAGACGCCGTTGTCGCCGACGGGTTTCAGCAGTTGCGCGTCCGCGCCCTGCCTCAGCGCCCATTCGATCCGGCCCGGCGCCTCGGACCCGATCAATGCGATCATCGGCATCGGCGCCTCGCCAGGCTTCCACGGGAACTGTCCGTCATGGCCCATGTCGGTGTCGAAGAAGACATAATCGGCACCCAGCGCCGCGGCAGGCAACTCGGGCCAGTGATCGCTGGTCGCGAGGCCGATGGCGCGAAGCTGGCGGGTCAGCGCCTCGACCGTCGCGTGAGGGCGGTGCAGGATCATCGCCCGCGCCCCGCCCAGGTCGGGAATCCTCAACCGCTTGTTCATTTCACCACCGAAAGGCTGGTCGGCGGCGCGGCAACACGGCGGTCGCGGTGCGACAGGTAGGGGTCGGCGACAACATCCTCCCAGCGTTCGAGCACCCGGAAGGCGCCGCCCTGAACCTGTGCGATCAGCACCGGCAAAGTGGCGTGATGGGTCCCGGGATCGATCGTCAGGCCGCCGCGCACCGGAACCCGCAGCAGGTCGGACAGAGACGCCGTCCCGGGGTCTTCCACGCACGCGAGGCGGAGCGCCAGTGTCCGGACCGCATCATGCGTGGCGGCCTCGAAGGACGAGCCATAAGGTGCTGCGCCGGTTTGGAAATAGGGCCCCGCCGCGATCATCCCCTCGGCCGCGGATCCCAGCGCCGGGAATTCGCATTCGGTGAGGTTGCAGGACAAGACGGGGCAGCGATCAGGCGAAAAAGACGCGTCCTCGATGCCAAGGGCGGTATAGGCCGCGAGGAACCGGTAAGAGGACGGGCCGATCAGGTTATTCAGGATGAAATCCGGGCGGGTTGCCCGGATTTCATCGATCAGCCGGCTAACGTCGTCGTCGCCGAGCGGCAGGTAGCGTTCGCCTGCGACCTCGCCACCGGCCTCGGCAATCAGGTCGCGGGCGACGCGGTTCGTCTCCCAGCCCCAGATGTAATTCGATCCGGTCAGATAGCCGCGTCGCCCGAAACGTGGAAAGGCCCAGGACAGCAGCGGCAGAAGGTGCTGGTTCGGGCAGGCATTGGCATAAACCACCCGGTCGGACGCCTCGAACCCCTCGTAGGGACAGGGATACCAGAGGCTGCCGTCCCATTTCTCGAGAGTCGGAATGACTTCCTTTCGGCTCCAGGAGGTGACGCAGCCGACGATATGCCGCGCAGAACTGTCGCGCAGGATCTCGGCGCAGAGGGGCCCGTAGCGATCGACATTGCCCTGCGGATCGCGTTCGACCGCGACCAGTTCGATCGGCAGCGCGGGGTCGGCGTTGACAGCCTCGATCGCCGCAAGCGCGCCGCTGCGGCAGGCCTCGGAAATCCGCCGGTAGCTTCCTTCGCGCGAGAAGAGGATGCCGAGTTCGATACGCACCTGGCGCCGCTCCAAAAAACGAACGCCCCGCGACTGGCCCCGCCAAGGCGGGCAGACGCGAGGCGTGCATGCCTGTTGGGCTCCAGCAGCCCGACTGATTGGTCCAGAGAAAGCCCCAGTGAGCACCCAGTCAAGTGACTGTTGCTTCCTGCGCCACGATTTCCCGGCTCAGCGGGGGGCACCGTCGCATTTCTGGGCAGTCGCGGGACTGTAGCCGGTTGCGAGGGCCTGGTGCATATGGATGCGAAGATGACGGGCCCGTCGCGGAACGCGGTCGGGCGTCCCTTCACAGCCTGGATGGTATCGGGTCGCCTTGCTGGTTTGCCGCCGAGGATCAGGCATCCCGGCGCCTTCAACGCCTGGTTCTTTGCCAGATCGTGTCGTGACGATGCGCCTTGCGGAGGGGAGACGAGTCCGCGGCCACGTTTGCCTGGGGTGGGATTCTCGTCGCGTGCCCTGAGGGTCGTGTCATGGTTCCTGCGTTTTGACAGGTCCTGACCTCGGCGTTCCTGGAGACCAGCAGACGTCAGATCCCAGCTTGGGTCACTCTGCGATTTTCGGGGAGGAACTCAGAAGCCTCATGCCTCGAGTCGGGTGCTGACCGTCTGAAGATGGCGGCGCATGGCCTCCTCGGCTTCATCGGGTATGCGCGCCGCGATCGCTTCGATGATCCGGTCGTGCTCGGCGAAACTCAAATGGTTGTCTGGCGGCCTCGGGCCTGTCCGTCTGGCCTTGCCCCAGGATATCATCGCGCGCAGTGCATTGAGTTGGTCGAACAGAGCCAGCAAGGTTGGAGATGCAGTCGCTTCGGCAATGGCGCGGTGGAGGTCGGCGTCTAGACTGTCGTATTCGCGCCAGGTCGCTGCGTGCCGCGCCCGGTCGGCGATCAGTTCCAGGCGCGAGATGTCGGCGGCGGAGGCATGCAGCGCCGCCTCGCGGGCGATGGAGGGTTCGAAGGCGGCGCGCGCGCGCATGGCGTCCGCCGGGCTGATGTCACGGGCGACGGCAGACAGGGAGTCGTTCGCGGCCAGCGCGCGGTCGTCGGCGAGGAAGGTTCCCTTGCCGACATGGCGCCAGAGGACGCCATCGTGCACAAGGATTTCCAAGGCCCGGCGCAGCGACGACCGGCGCAGGCCCAGTTCGGGGCCGAGCTGACGCTCGGGCGGAAGCCGGTCACCGGCGGCCAGACCGTGATCGGCGATGTAGGACCGCAACTGCGCGACCGCCGCGGGATCGGAGACCTCGTGCAGGTCTTCTGCCTGGCGGTCTTCGTCCGGGTCTCTCCGAAGCTGGCCGTTCACTGATGTGTCTCCGCTCGCCGTTTATGTCATCGTAATGAGCAGCGGGCATCCGATCAATACAGATTGATCCTGTTTTTTCTTCCACCTCGTCTGATTTGTGCAAGCAGACGAGGTTCCAGCCATGATGATGACCGTGACCCCTATCTCCGTGCCGCTTCTTGCCCTGTCAAAGGGTGCAGCGACGTCTTCCCGGTGCGGTGCATCTGCGGCACCGGCCAAAACCATGCCGCCCATGCAATCGAGATGGGCAAGATCCAGACCGCGAACCGCCGTTCCTTCTTCAGGACAATTCGAACAATCCTGATTTTATGAGAGAATTCCCTTTTCGGACAATACGTCCTCCGTTGATCACGAGAGCGAACTGGTCGTGGCTGTGCCCCCAGGGTAGGACGAGTGTCCCGGTCGAAAACGCGCACGACTGCGTTTGTGGTTATGCCGTCCGCCTCGATATGATGCGACGACATCAGCACGAGGCCGGAAATGACCTCCAAGCTCTCGGACCAGTCGGGTTGATGCCCGGCGATATCGCCATAACGGACACACGGCAGGCTCGGGCGCCGTTGTCCGTGGCGATGTCATGGAAGGCGCGGTCGAAGATAAGGGCGCACTGACCGTGCGCCTGGCTTTAGAGGAGCCAAAAAGTGTCACGGTTTCAATCACCTGTAGACTATTTCGCCTTGATCAGACGTGGTGGTCCCAGCTTTGCTGATCTCGCGGTATGGTCCACTGTGGATGGACGGTCGCGCGCCCTTGCCTGGGGGTGACAGCGTTTCCTGAAACGCATGCGGGAATTCAGATACGGCAGCTCGACACGAATTCACCCACTCATGCCCCTTGATTTTGATCAATCCATATCAAATCATTGTTCAGGGGGATGAGAATGATCAATCTAGATTTGGCTGCTGATGCATACGTCGACACAAGGCGTGACGCGGCGGTGTCGCGATGACTGGTTCTCTGAACCTGAGCCTCGCCACATGGGACCATGACCGCGTCATGGCGCTTCACGACGGTCGGGTGCCGGTGCCGGGCTGCGCCTTCACCAGCCACATCCTGCCCACGGGCAAGCTGTTTCCGATCGCCGTGCAGGAAGGCCGTTTCGACATAACCGAGCTGTCGCTGTCCAGCCACATCCTGCAGGTCGCCAGAGGCGATGCGGCCTACGTCGCGATTCCGGCCTTCGTCAGCCGAGCGTTCCGCCACAACGGGTTCTACCGTCGCACCGGCAGCGGCATCACCAGCCCGTCCGATTTCGCCGGCCGCGCCATCGGCGTGCCGGAATACCAGATGACCGCCGCGCTGTGGATGCGCGGGATCATGGCGGACGACCACGGCGTCACGCCGACGCAGGTGCACTGGCGTACCGGGGCGCTCGACCAGGGTATCCGGCACGAACGCCTCGCCCTGACGCCACCGCCCGACCTGCGGATCACGCCGATCGCCGACGGCGAGACGCTGCAGGACCTCCTGCTCGCAGGCGAGATCGACGGCCTTCTGGCGCCGAACCCACCGCGCGCCTTCATGGAGGGAGACCCGCGGATCGAGCGCGTCTATCCCGATTTCGAACAGGTCGAGCAGGAATGGCACCGCCGCACCGGCTTTTTCCCGATCATGCACGTGATCGCGCTGCGCCGCACGCTCGCCGAAGAGCACCCCTGGCTCGCCGGAGCGCTTTACCAGGCGCTGTGCGGCGCGCGGGACATCGCGCTGGAGCGGCTTCGCGATGTCTGGCTCGGCTCGGCCAACCGCCTGAGCCTGCCGTGGCTCAATGCCGCCATGGAGCGCACCCGCGCCACGATGGGCCCCGATTACTGGCCCTACGGGTTCGCGGGGGCCCGGACCGAAATCGCGGCCATGTGCCGCTATTCCGTCGACCAGTTCCTCGCCCCGCGCATCGTCGCGCCCGAGGAACTTTTCGAAGCATCGCTGCTCGAGACCTGAGCCGCGATCATGGCACCGAAGACGACCAAAGACACACTGGGAGGACTGAAATGCTGAGACGAACCTTCACCTTCGGGACGGCTGCCCTTTGCGGCGCACTTCTCGCCGGCACCGCGATGGCGCAGGACATGCGCGCCCCCGAGGGCCCGATCGAATTCACCGTCGGCTCCGGTGCCGGCGGCTCGCCCGACGTAATCATGCGCACCTATGCCCAGATCATGGCCGAGCAGGGCATCGTGCCGAACGCGATCGTGGTGCAGAACCGCTCGGGCGGCGGACACTCGAACGCCTACAACCACGTGCTCGGCCTGCCGGGCGACGAGACCACGCTGCTGACGCTGGCCTCGCCGGTCTTCACGACCCCGATCGTGCAGGGCACGCCCTCGGTGATCGACCAGATCACCCCGATCGCGCTGCTGGCGGAGTCCGAACTGGTGTTGCTGACCACGCCGGACAGCCCGCTGAACTCGCTGCAGGACGTCGTGGCCGCAGCCACCGAGGCGCCCGGCCGCGTGCGCGTCGCCGGCGGCTCGTCGGGCGGCAACGACCATATCCTGACGGGTCTGCTCGAGACCGCAAGTGGCACGACGCTGACCTACATCCCGCATGAAAGCGGCAGCGCAGGTCGGGCGACCTTTCTCGGCGGCAACGTGGAACTCCACTTTGCGACGCTCTCCGAGGCGCTTGAGCTGATCACTTCGGGCACGGGCAAGCCGCTCGCGATCTTTTCGGAAGAGCGCCGCCCGGAAGAGGCCTTTGCCAATGTCGCGACCGCGCGCGAGCAGGGCGTCGACGTGGTCTACACGCAGTTCTGGGGTGTCGGCGGTCCGGCCGGGCTTGACCCGGCGGTGGCCGCCTGGTGGGCCGACAAGTTCGCCAAGGCCGCCGAAAGCCCGCAGTTTCAGGAGTGGCTCGACGCGAACCTCTACCGCGCGAACATGCTGACCCTTGGTGACGCTGGCACCTACTTTGCCGATGGCCAGCAGACCTTCCGGGACGTGCTGACCCGCATCGGTCTGGCCAAGTAACTGACGACCCCGGATCGAACCGAAGTCACGAAGGAGACTGCCATGCGTCTGGTCGAGGCCATCCCGGCCCTGTTCATGCTGGTGCTTGCGGGCATCATCGTCTTTGGAACCGCCGGCTTGAACCACTGGGACGGCATAACGCCAGGCGCTCGGTTTTTTCCCACGATCCTCGCCATCGCCGGTTCGGCGGTGGCGCTCGTGCTGCTATGGGCGCAGTGGCGCGGGTTCGAGTCCGTGATCCTGCATTTCCCGACGCGGGAGGCTGCCTTCCGCGTCGGCACCACTGTCGCCGCGCTCGTGGCGCTTGCGGTCTTTACGCCGCTTGTCGGTTTCATTCCTGCGCTTGCGGCCTTCATGGCGGTGATGCTGCTCGCCATCCTGAGGCAGCGGCCGCTGCCGTCGCTGGCGGCGACCGTGATCGTTTCGGGCTTCGTCAAGCTTGTCTTCATCCACTGGCTGTCGGTGCCGCTGCCGATGCCGCTCGGTTTCTGATCAGGCGGGGCAGAGGACAAGACCATGATCGATCAACTCCTGCTCGGGTTCGCAACGGCCCTCGAGCCGCAGAACCTGCTCTTCATTCTTCTTGGCGTTCTGCTGGGGCAGATCGTCGGGGCTCTCCCGGGGCTCGGCCCCTCGGCCGGCATGGCGCTGCTGCTGCCGCTGACCTTCGGCCTCGAGCCGGTCACGGCGGTGATGATGCTCGCCGGGATCATGTATGGCGGCCAGTACGGCGGCACGCTGACATCGGTGCTGATCGCGGTGCCCGGCGAGGCCTCGGGCGTGATGACAGCCGTCGACGGCAACGCCATGGCGCGCCAGGGCCGGGCAGGGGCGGCGCTTTCGATCTCGGCGATCGGCTCTTTCCTCGCCGGGATCGGCGCGGTGACCGCTGTCGCGCTTCTGGCGCCGCCGCTGGCGAGTTTCGGTTTGAAATTCAACGCGCCGGAATACTTCCTGCTCGCGCTGCTGGGCGTTCTTGCCATCGGCAGTCTCGGCGGCTCGCCCATCAAGTCGCTGGCCGCGGCCGTCCTCGGCCTGATGATCGCGCTGATCGGAGTCGACCCGCTGACCGGAACGCCGCGGCTCAGCTTCGACCAGCCGCTGCTGATGAAGGGAATCGACTTCATCCCCGTGGTCATCGGCGTCTTCGGCATCGCCGAGGTGCTGGCCTCGCTGGAACGCATCGAAAGCGTGAAGCCGATCCGCACGCGGCTGCGCGACATGTGGCTCACCTCGAACGACTGGGCTGTGTGCCGTCTTTCGATCGTTCGGGGGGGCGTGATCGGCCTCTTCGTCGGTATCATGCCCGGCGCCGGTGCGTCGATCGCCTCGCTGCTCGCCTATCTCACTGAACGGAAGTTCAGCCGCTCGCCCGAGACCTTCGGCAAGGGAGCCATCGACGGCGTGGCGGCGGCGGAATCCGCCAACAACGCCGCATCCCATGGCGCGGCCATCCCGATGCTGTCGCTTGGCATCCCGGGCTCCGCTTCTACCGCCATCCTGCTGGCGGCGCTCATCCTTCACGGCATCCGGCCGGGACCGCAGCTCATGACCCAGGAATCGGCGCTGGTCTGGGGCCTGATCGCCAGCATGTTCGTCGGCAACGTCTTCCTGCTGATCCTGAACCTGCCGCTCGCGCCGGTCTTCGCGGCGCTGCTGCGCATACCTTATGTCTATCTCGCGCCATCGATCCTCGGCATCTCGCTTGTCGGCGCCTATGCCGCGACGCTCGACATCTCGACAGTCTGGATGTCGCTGGTCTTCGGGCTTCTCGGTTACGCGATGATCAAGTTCGGCATTCCCCGCCCGCCGCTCGTTCTTGCGCTTGTTCTGGCCTCTCTGATGGAGACCTCTCTCCGGCAAGCGTTGCTTTTGTCGTTCGGCAGTCCGATGATCTTCCTCGAGCGGCCGATCTCTGCGTTGCTTCTCTGTGCTGTGGCACTGGCAATCGTGTTGCCGGTGCTCACCGCGATCCGCCAGCGGCGCTTTGCCGAACGGATGAAACGCGGGGCGCGCTGATGTGACCGGGGACAGGCACGGCGTGAGGTCGCAGATGATCAGGGGGGGTGGGTACATCACCGCGATGCAGTCGACAACGGTCTCGGCCTCGGCGAAATCCCGGGCAACAAGCAAGATAGGCTGAGGTTTCGTTCAGGGATCGCAGCAAGTCGAGAACTGGCGCCTGAACCGACACCTCTAAAACCGGGACGTTCCCCAGGCGGCGATGCTCACCCCGGGGTCCAGGGCACGGCTACGTGCGCTCCAGAGGCTCTGGGTCTGAGGTGCTCGTGTGCGGCACATCTCGGCGATGCCGCGTTCGCTGTGCTGTCCCCTCTAGGACGATCACGCCGGCTGAACTGCTGTGCATGTCGGCATCGCCGCATCCTGCCCGTTCACCCGGCCGCGGTCACGCGCCAGATGATGTCGCCCACGTCATCCGCCATCAGCAGGGACTTCCCGTCCGGCCCGATGGTCACGCCAACCGGCCGCCCGTAGGCCAGTTTCTCGTCCTCCGACAGAAAGCCCGTGAGGATGTCGCGCGCCGGGCCGCTCGGTGCGCCGTTCTCGAAGGGCACGAAGATCAGCCTGTAACCGCTCAGCTTCGAGCGGTTCCATGAGCCGTGTTGGCCGATCACCATGCCGTCACCGAAGCCGGGCAGGGTGCCCTCGGGCATCCAGCAAAGGCCCAGCGAGGCCGTGTGCCCGCCAAGTGCGTAGTCCGGCTGGATCGCCCGCGCCACCATCGCGGGGTCCTGCGGCACCCGGTCGTCCACCGTCTGGCCCCAGTAGCAATACGGCCAGCCGTAGAAGCCACCGTCCTGCACGGACGTCAGGTAGTCCGGCGGCGTCTCGTCGCCCAGACCGTCGCGCTCGTTGACCACGGTCCAGAGCCTGCCGGTCACCGGCTCCCAGGCCATGCCCACGGCATTTCGCAGGCCTGAGGCAAAGATGCGCGCCTTGCCCGTCGCCACGTCCAGCTCCCAGATCGCGGCGCGGCCCTGTTCGGCGTCCATCCCCTGGTCGCCGATGTTCGACAGGGAGCCGACCCCGGCGTAGATTCGCGTGCCATCCGGCGAGGCGAGCAGGCTGCGCGTCCAGTGGCCATGGGGTTTGAACGTGACCAGCGTTTCGCCCGCGCCCTTCAGCGCGGTGTCGCCGGGCGCGTAGTCGAAGACCTTGATGCCGTCAGTATTGCCGAGGAAAAAGCGGTTGCCCACCAGCGCCATGCCAAAGGGCTGGTTCTGGTTCTCGACAAAGACCTCGCGGATCTCGGCCACGCCGTCGCCGTCGGCGTCGCGCCAGAGCGTGACGCGGTTGGCGCTCTTGCCGATTGCCTTGACGCGCCGCATCGTCGCCTGCGCCGCGTGATCCATCAGGGTCTTCGGCGGTCCGGCCTGCTCCTTCGATTCCGCCACGAGCACGTCGCCGTTCGGCAGCACCTCGATCCAGCGCGGGTGGTCGAGGCCGGAGGCAAAGGCATTGACCTTGAGCCCCGGGGCACAGGTCGGCAGGCGGCCGTTCTTCCAGCCTTCAGCCACCGGCATCTTGAGCGTCATGATTCCCTGTGCGCGCGCGGCGGGAATCTCGGGATCGGCGCCGAAAGCCTGCCGCTTCGGCGCTCCCAGGCGCCGCAGGAAGGCGACTGTGCCCCCCACCAACGCCGTTGCTCTCGCGACAAGCTCCATGTCTTCCCTCCTGCAAAGCTGCGGCCAGCGTAGCCGACGCCCGGCGGCAAGACCAGCCGCGCCAGGTGACGCGAACCGGCCCGATGCGGTCATGCGCCGGATGCTGCACCCGTGTCAGCCATGCGGAGCCTGTCTCGTGCGCCGAAACGGATCGCCCGGCGACCGATATCGCGCCGTCGTTGCCTTGGGGACAAGGCAACCGCTCATGAGAAGAAACACTACGATGCCTATATCGCAAAGACGTATCACTGAGATTGCCGCAATCCGCGAGGAGGATATCGACCTGTCGGACATTGTCGCCAAGACGTTCTCTTCGATAGACCCCGGCGGCATCCGCGAGTGTGGCCGGGGGAGGGGGTGCATCTGGCTGGGTCACCGCTCGGTAAAGCAACGGGTCTCCGCCGCTGTGCTCGATCTCCCTCGCAACGATTTGCCGCCTTTCCTCATCCCCACCATCTTCAAAAAAATCGGCACCCGCTATGCCTTTGACCGCCAAGGCCGACCTGACCAATGCCTCAGCTTCAATGCGGGAGTCTTCCCATTTCTCTCTCTCTTCGTGGGTCTTCCATGCTACCCCACGCTTTTTGCTTTTAGCGTTCGATACCGCAGTCGCCAAAAGCCTCCGGCATGCCGCTGCGGGCATCTGCGACCAAACAGGCGTAGGCAGCTTCGAGCGCGGCATGTTCGGCAACCAAATTCGCATCTCGTTGCTGATTGCGAAGGCGGCAGTGAAAGAAGGGCTCCTTGGAGGAGGGGTAGAGATGTTTGATGTCAGTCGGGATTCGTCTCGCGTAGACGAGTTTCCCCTTGTTGTTGACGACATTCGCCAACTTCATCAGCAGTGCCATGGTTGCGTGCATCCCCGATGTATCCCGTAAAGTGACCCTCGAGGACACTGCAAGCCCTTGTTTCCAAGGCTTTCAAGGAGATAGGCGGGCATTAGTGGCTCCGGCGGTAGGGATCGAACCTACGACCAATTGATTAACAGTCAACTGCTCTACCGCTGAGCTACGCCGGAACACGGGGGCCGTATAGCAATCCCGATTCCGGGCGTCCAGAGGCTTTTGCGCCAAAATCCGGAAAAATCTGCATGCGGGTTCAGGTAAGCGAGAAGAGCGCACCTCGGTGCAGGGGACCCTCGGTTTGGGCTGATCCTTTCTCAACCATTTCAATAAGATGTGCGAGGACGTTGCGTTCGGCGGCGGGCAGCAGGGCAGGGGAGACGTCGGTGTAGATCCGCGCGGCCAGCGCCGCGGGGTCGGACGGGCCGTCGGCCAGCGCCTCGGCGATCTGCCGGGCCCGGCCGCGCCTGTGCGCCGATAGCTCTTCCACGCGCCCGGCGGGATCCGCTACCGGTGCACCGTGCCCCGGGTGAAACACCGTCCAGCGCCGCCCGGCCAGCCGGTCGAGAGAGGCCATGAAGGCGCCGAGATCGCCGTCGGGCGGCGAGACCAGCGATGTCGCCCAACCCATCACCAGGTCGCCCGAGAACAGCGCGCCGTCCAGCGCGAACCCCATGTGGCTGGCCATGTGGCCGGGCAGGTGCAGCGCCTCGAGCCGCCAGCCTTCGCCCTCGACGCGTGCCCCGTCCGCCAGCAAGATATCGGGCGCAAAAGCCCTGTCCACGCCTTCGCCGCCGCCCACGAGCCCTTCGGCAGCCAAGCGCGCCATCACCGGGCTGCGCCCGGCCTCTGCCGGGCCAAAGGCCAGCACGGGCGCGCCGGTGCGGTCCGACAGGTGGCGGGCCAGCGGCGAATGATCGAGATGCGCGTGTGTCACAAGGACATGCGTCACCCGTTCCCCCGGTTCCAGCGCAGCGAGGATCGCCGCGAGGTGCGCCGGGTCGTCCGGGCCGGGATCGATCACGGCGACCTCGCCCGTGCCCACGAGATAAGTGTTTGTGCCCCGAAAAGTCATCGGCGAGGGGTTCGGCGCCAGGATGCGCCGGATGCCTGGCCCGACTGTCTCGGCAAGGCCCGGAGTGGGGCGGAAATCGGGTTGCGGATCCGTCACGGGCGGCCTCTACTGATTGCGACAACGACACAGGCTTAGCGCATGACCTTTGACTGGCTCAAACGCTATATGCCGCGCGGGCTTTACGGGCGGGCGGCGCTGATCCTCGTGCTGCCTGTCATCACGCTGCAACTGGTGGTCTCGATCGTCTTCATCCAGCGCCACTTCGAGGACGTCACGCGCCAGCTCAGCGCCGAGACGGCGCGCGCCGTCTCGACCATCCTGCAGGACGTGCCGCCCGACCCCGGGCTGGCGGGTTCGCTATTGCTGACAGTGGTGCCCGTCACCGAGGCCGACCTGCCCGCTCGCGACCAGCGGCGCTGGTTCGACCTGACCGGCATCACCGTCGCCCGCACACTGCGTGCCGCGCTGCCCGGGCTCGAACGGGTTATGTTGCCCGACGACCGCGATGCGCTCCTTTTCCTGCGCCAGGACGAGACGCTCTATCGCATCGAGCTGTCGCGCCGGCGCCTGTCGCCCACCAATGCGCATCAGCTTTTCGTCAACATGCTGGTCTTTGGCGGCTTGATGACCGTCATCGCCTTTCTCTACCTGCGCAACCAGCTGCGCCCGATCACCCGGCTGGCCCGCGCCGCCGAGGCCTTTGGCCGGGGCCGCATCGTGCCCTACACGCCCGGCGGCGCCGTCGAGGTGCGGGCGGCCGGCAATGCCTTTATCGACATGCGCGCCCGGATCGAGCGGCAGATCGAGCAGCGCACCCTGATGCTGTCGGGGGTCAGCCACGACCTGCGGACGCCGCTGACCCGGTTGCGGCTGGGCCTGTCACTGCTGGACGACGCCGACCGCGAACCGCTGGAACGCGATGTCGAGGACATGCAGCGCCTGATCGACGCCTTCCTCGACTTCGCCCGCGGCGACGTCCAGGCCGGCGAAGCCGAGGCGGTCGACCCGGTGGCACTGGTCGAGGGTATCGTCGCCGATGCGCAGCGCGCCGGGCAGGCGGTGACGCTGGCCGAGGCCGAGGGCGTCGGCACCGTGACCCTGCGCCCCGCAGCCATGCGCCGGGCTGTCGAGAACCTGATCGGCAATGCCGTGCGCTATGGCGAGACCTGCACCGTCTCGGTGCGGGTGACGCCGAAATCCCTGCGCATCCGGGTCGAGGATGATGGCCCGGGCATCCCGGCCGAGCGCCGCGACGAGGCCTTGCGCCCCTTCACCCGGCTCGACCCGTCGCGCAACCAGGATCGCGGCACGGGCGTGGGCCTGGGCCTCGCCATCGCCGCCGATATCGCGCGGGCGCATGGCGGCATGCTGCGGTTGGGCCGAAGCGACGCGATGGGCGGGCTGCGCGCCGATATCGTCATCGCGCGCTGAAGCCATCGTTCAAATCCGGCGCTTTCGCCCCGGTTTCGCCATGTCCGTGCCCCGGCGCGGCGCCGCGCATCGGCGAGGCTGCCATCGTCCGGGCCGTGTGCCCGCCCCCGACCGCAGGAGTTCTCATGGCTTTCCAGACGTTTGTCACCCTTGCCGCGCTCGGCCTTGCCGGCACGCTGGCGCCGCAGGAGGCACCCGGGACCACCTTTACCCAGGCGCCGCCCTTCATCGACGCGCAGGGCATGGCGCCGGGCCCGGTTGCAGGTGACTACCGGACAACGCCCGAGGGCTGCACCTATCGACGCACCCAGGCACCGGGCTATCCCGAGCGCTGGATCCTGATCGTCAATCCGCAGCAACTGGGCCTGCCGAGGCCGCCGAGCGGCTGTCCGGGGATGATGTAGTCCCAAGGTCGCGGCCTGAAGCGGGAAAAACCTGTTGCCGGGTCGGTGTCGCGTGTTTAACCATTTCCCAAAACGGGCCTCGCTCAAAGGCCGGGAAAGGGGCGACCGAACTTCACATGACGATCTACAAGCTGCACCTGCAAGTGCTCTGCCATCACTGTGACGCAACTGGAATCGTTCACTTTCCCCGATACTCGGAAATGGCCATGCATGTCGTCGAAAGCTGGTTCGACGAGGCGCTGGACTGGTCTTTTGCCCGAATGATCGGAGGCGAGTCCGCCAGCGTGCCCGTGGTGCGCTGCGATGCCGAGTATCCAAGGGCCTCGCGCCTCGGCGATCACCTGGTCTGGCGATTAAGCGTGCAACGGATCGGGCGCAGTGCGATTGACCTGGACCTTGCGGCCACTTGCGGCGGCGAGGCGCGGGTCAAGATGGCGCTGACGCTGGTCCTGTCCGATCTCGACGTGATCCGGCCGCGCCACTGGCCCGAGGGCGTGCGCGCCCGGATGGCCGATTACCTGTCCGGCGCGTTCCAGGGCTGAGCGCCCCGTCACGCCATGAGCACGGCCGCGCGTTCCAGGAAGGCTGCCAGCTTGTGCCTGTCCAGTGGTTTCGCCAGAAGTGCCAGGCCGAGATCCTTGCACCCCTGCCGCAGCGCGGAAGAGCGGTCGGCCGAGACGATCACGCAGGGCAGGGCGCCCAGCCGATCCTCGATCATGCGATACAGCGTCAGGCCGCTGGGGCCTGGGCCCAGCTGGTAATCCAGCACCAGAGCGTCCGGCGTGATCTGGAGATCGTCAAGCAGCGTCAGCGCGCCGGGCGCATCCTCGGCCTCGATCACGCTGACGCCCCAGCTTTCCATCAGCACCGACATGGCGCGGCGCATCTGGGGTTCATTTTCCACCAGAAGCGCGATCAACCCGGATTGCGCGAGCCCCGCCGGCCGCGCCGATTGCCGCGCCAGCGTCGGCCTGTTGGGTTCGGCCCGGCCCGCGATGGGAACGTTCACCATGAAACAGCTGCCGCGTCCCGGTTCCGACCACAGGCCCAGCGGATGACCCAGACGCGCGCAGGCGCGTTCGACAATGGCCAGGCCCAGGCCCAGCCCCTCGGACGTCCCTCGCGTCGCGTCGAGCCGGCGGAATTCCTCGAATATGGCGTTCTGGTCCTCTTCGGCGATGCCCGGCCCGGTGTCCCAGACCTCGATCCGGGCCGACCCGCCATTGCGCCGCACGCCCACAAGCACGCGGCCCGTCTCGGTATAGCGCACCGCGTTGGCCAGCAGGTTCTGGAGGATGCGGCGCAGGTAGGCCGGATCGCTTTCCACCATCAGGTCCGATGGGACGAACCGCAGGTCCAGCCCCTTGCGCGCGGCTAGCACCTCCATCTCGTCGCGCAGCGGTGCGAAGATGTCGCGCAGCGCGACCCGCCGGATGTCGAGGCTGAGCCCGTCGCCGTCCAGTTTCGAGATGTCCAGCAGCGCGTCGATGATCTGCTCGGCGCTGGTCAGGGCCGATTCCGCCTTGGACAGGATCACGCCGTCGTCGCCACCGGCGCAGCGGTCGTTCAGTGAGGCGATGTAGAGCTTTGCCGCCGAAAGCGGTTGCAGCAGGTCGTGGCTGGCTGCCGCGACAAACCGTGATTTCGACGCGTTGGCACGCTCGGCCGCCGACAGCGCGTCCTCCAGTTCCAGCGTCCGTTCCATCACGCGCTGTTCGAGGATCTCGTTCAGCTGCGCCAGTTTCTCGGCGGCCTCGCGTTCGGTGGTGACATCGGTCACCGAGATCACGAAGCCGCGGTCGGGCATGCCGCGGCCAAAGACCTGCAACACCGCACCGCCGCCGCGGCGGATCTCGAAGCTGACCGGGCCGCGCGGCCCCTCGGCCCGTGCCCAGCGGGTGAACCCGTCGCGGTCGATGCCGCGGGTGAACACCACGTCCTCGTCGAGCCGGTCGAGCAGGCCGAAGAAACTGACGCCCAGTTGCAGGCGCCGCGCCGGCAGGCCGAACAGCGTGCCCAGCTTGTCGTTCCAGCCCAGCAGGCGGGCATGTTCATCAAAAATGCAGACACCCTGGTTGAGGTGATCCAGCGTAGCGCGGATCATGCGGGTCTGCTTGTCCCGCAGCCGCGCCCGTTCCTGCCGTTCCAGCCGGACCAGGTCTGTCACGTCGGTCTGCACCACCACCGTGCCGCCGTTGCCGGTGCGGTGCTCGGACACCTGCAACCAGCGGTCATGCGCCAGCTGGACGTTGAACATCACCCTCCGATCCCGGTGCCGCCGGATGCGCTGCGCGGCCCAGGCCTCGGGCGTCTGGCCGTCGGGCAGGGCCAGGAAACGCGACCGGCTGACCTCATCGACGTAAGATGCAAAGGGCAGGCCAGGGCGCAGGTCATTGGCGGTATCGCGGAAATCGCGGCAAAAGCGCGAGTTGCACATCACCATGACATCCTGCGGGTCGAACAGGGCAAACCCTTCGGAGACGGTCTCGATCGCGTCGGCCAGGTTGGAGCGCGCGGTCTCGGCCTCGGCATTGGCGCGGCCAAGCTGGGCGTTCGATTCGTGCAGCAGGTCCAGCGTGCGTTCGAGGTCGCGCGTGCGTTCCCGCACCCGGCGTTCCAGCAGCGCGGCGCGTTCGAACTGGGCATAGGCGGCGCTGCTCTGCTCGCTGCCGTATTCCACCCGGCGCATCAGCGCCCCCGCGATCTTGATCAGCTTCTCGTTCTGCCGTTCGAGACTGTCCGAGGGATTGACGAGGGACATGGCCTAGCTCTCTTCGGGGGGATAGATGGCGACGCCGGTCAGCGTCTGGTTGACATGCAGCGCGCCGAACTGCTCGCCATAGGTGGAAAAGCCGATGACGCGGTGGCGCCGCAGGATGTCCGAGATCTCGTGCGTCTTCTGCATCTGCCCAGCCTCGATCCGCCGCAGGATGCAGTCGCAGCCAAGGACGTGATCCGGTGCGCCCTTGCCTTCCAGCGCCGACAGGGCCTGTTCAAGGTGGGCCGAGATGTCCTGGTGCTGCGCCAGCGTGAGAACCATCCCCTCGTTGATCGCCGAAAAGAACACCAGGTCGCCGTCCTCGTCGACCTGCTGGATGGCGCGGACATGGTGGCTGTCGCCCAGGCGCACGACCACCGGATGCGAGGCGAATATGAAGGGTGACAGCTGGTTCGGGTCCTTGCCGAGCAGGCGCGCGTATTCCTGCGCGGCCGGTTCGGCGTTGATCTCCTGCACCAGGCGGCGTTCCGGATCGGCGCGGGTCACGACCATGCGCGTCTCGGTCGGAACGAGATGGTCGAGGCTGAACACCCGGACCGGGCAGCGCGAGCGGATCAGCGCGACCAGCGCGGCATCCCGAAGGACGCGACCGTCATGCGCCAGCCAGGTCGCCTTGAACCGTGTGCCGTCGCCCGCCGAGCCACCGAACAGCGGCATCGGCCCCAGTCCCGAGGCCAGCGCGGCGGTCAGATGTTCCTCGCGCAGCGACAGGCCGTCGACCATCAGAAAGGCGAATTCCGACGCCATGTCGGGCGCCCGGCTTGCCAGGGCCAGGCGCGACTGGATCAGCCGGTCGATCTCGGCCTGCTGATCGAATTCCTGCAAGCCCTCGATGGCATAGGTGGACACCGAAAAGAAGTTTGCGGGAAAGGCAATCGCGATGATCTGGCCTTCCTCGTAGCCCATCGCGCCCAGTTCGCCCGCCGTGGTGCAGCCCAGTACCGGCATGCCGACAAAAAGAGTGCCCGCGCTGCCGATCAGCGCCGGAAAATCCGCATCCGGTGAGGCGAACAGGCACAGAAGCGCGAACGGGCCGTTGCCCAAGGCCTGATGCAACCGGGCGGCGGCATCGGGGCTCCGGGCATCGACCTGCGCGATGCGCAGCGTGCCATGCGTGGTAGCCGTCTCCTCCCGGGCAGAGCCGTGACCCGCTCCGTCCACCTTCGTTTCCCATCACTATGGCTGAAGACAGGTTAAGAGCCTTACGCGTCGGTTGGCAAGACCCGCGCAAAGCGCGCCTCCTGCGCGATCAGCACCGCCTGCGTGCGGCTCTGGACGCCGAGCTTGCGCATGATGGCGGTGACATGCGCCTTGACCGTGGTCTCGGCGATGGACAGGTCATACGCGATCTGCTTGTTCAGCTTGCCCTCGCAGATCAGGTGCAGGATGCGCGCCTGCTGGTTGGTTAGCGAGGCCAGTCGCGCCAGCGCGTCGCCCGGCGCGTCGTCGCCGCCACCGCCCGAGGGTTCGATGTAGTTGTCCGGGACAAAGGACTGTCCCGCCTGCACCGCCTCGAAGGCGCGACGGAAGACTGAGCGCTGCGAGTGTTTCGGCACGAACCCGTTGGCCCCGGCCTTGAGCGCGTGGGAAATCATCCGGTTGTCGGCCATCGACGAGGCGATCAGGATGGGGGCGGCGGGCGCGGCATTGCGCAGCCGCACCAACCCGTCCAGCCCGTTCACGTCGGGCAGGTTCAGGTCCAGCACGATCAGACCGACCCGGTCGTCCTGCGCGACGATCTCCAGCGCTTTTTCCAGCGTGCCCGCACTGCGGATCTCGTCGAAATCGGCGATGGATTGCAGCGTCAGGGTCAGCGCGTCGCAGAACAACGGATGGTCGTCGACCACCAGCGCCGCGCCGCCGCCGACAGTTCCGATGTTGCGCGCCTTTTCGATCATGGTCGTCACCCTTCTCCCCGCCTGCTTGCAGCATAGGGGATGCGGCGGGCGCGGGTCTTTAGGCGAAAGGTCTTAGTCCTCAGAACCAGCCTTGCACCGTGCGTGCGCCCGACGAGATGTCGTTGCCGATGCCCTCGACCGTGCCGCATCCGGCAAGCGCGATCGCCAGGAGAAGGGGGAATGCCACCCGTTTCATGCTTTGCCTCATGTCTGCTCTGCGGTCTCACGCCGCCGTGTCGCTGTGGTTCCTATCAGAAAAAGCGGCTCGATCCAAGATCCGGGCGGCGCTACTCCTGCCACCACCAGACATCGGGCTGCCAGCCGATCCAGTCGCCGTAGATCGGAATGTAGTCGGGAAAGGTCAGTTCCTTCGCATGGGCGATGCGGCTGATGTTCCATTCGTAGATCGGGATCACGTAGCGACCCGCCATCAGCACCCGGTCCAACGCCTTGGCGGCGGCGACGAAATCCTCCTGGTTGCGGGCGTTCAACAGCTTGTCGATCATCGCCTCGGCCGCGTGCGAGCACATGCCCATCAGGTTCCGTGAACCCTCTGTCTCGGCGGCAGCGCAACCCCAGTAGAGATACTGCTCGTTGCCCGGGGACAGCGACAGGCCACGGCGGAAATAGGTCATGTCGAAATCGAAGGCGCTTTCGCGTTCCTTGTATTGGGCGCTGTCGATGGCGGTCACGGTGGGCGTGATGCCGATCCGTCTCAGCCCCTCGACATAGATGTCGATGATCGTCTGTTCCTCGGTCGCGCCGTTGGAAAGCACGATCTCGAAGGTAAAGGGCTGGCCGGTCGCGTTCTGCATCACGCCGTCCTGCACGGTCCAGCCTGCCTCGGCGAAAAGATCCATCGCGCGGGCCAGGTTGGCGCGGTTGCGCGCGGTGCCGTCGCCCACCGGCAGGCTGTAGCCTTCGAGCACGCCGGGCGGCAGTTCGTCGGCATAGGGCAGAAGGAATTCGCGCACGCGCCCCTCGGCCGGGTCATGCCCCATGCCAAGGACCGAGTTCGAGAAATACGAGGTGATGCGGCTTTGTGCCGAGCCGGTCATCGTCTCGTTGATGTATTCGAAGTTGAAGGCGTTGATCAGCGCCTCGCGCACGCGCCAGTCGCGGAATTGCGGCTTGCGCGAATTCATCACAAACCCGGTCATGCCCGTGGGACGCTGGTGCGGGACCACGGATTTCACCATGCGCCCGTCGGCTATGGCGGGGAAGTCGTATTGCCGCTCCCATTTCTCGGCATTGAACTCGCGGTTGGAATTCAGCAA
This sequence comes from Thetidibacter halocola, assembly GCF_018224955.1. GTDB lineage: Bacteria > Pseudomonadota > Alphaproteobacteria > Rhodobacterales > Rhodobacteraceae > Thetidibacter > Thetidibacter halocola. The sequence continues at coordinate 82,086 of NZ_JAGTUU010000001.1, read as the reverse complement.
CCCGGCCTTGAAGGCTTCGAACTGGGCGGTGCCGTCGCCGAAGAATTCCAGCCGGATCGTGTCCAGGTTGGCCTGGCCCCGCATGAAGGGCAGGTCGCGGCCCCAGTAGTCGGGATTGCGCGTGAGCTCGACGAAACGGCCTGCCTCGAAATCGGTGACGACATAGGGCGCGCTGGCGATCGGGATCACGTCCAGGCCCGACTCGGCGAAACTGAGGCCGTCCCACTGCGCCTTTTTCATCACCGGTCGCATGCCCACCAGCAGAGCCAGTTCGCGGTCCTCGGCGTTGAAGGTGAAGCGGATGCTGCGCGGCCCGGTCTGTTCCATGGTGTCGATCTTGTCCCAGACACCGCGATAGCGCGGGTGGCCCTCGGTGCCGAGGATCTCGTAGCTCCACATCACGTCCTCGACGGTGACGGGGCTGCCATCCGAGAATCGGGCCTCTTCCCGCAGGGTGAATTCCGCCCATTCCCGATTCGGCCCGACCTCGATCGACTCGGCCAGCAGGCCATAAAGCGTGAAGGGTTCGTCCCAGCTGCGGCCCATAAGGGACTCGTAGCCGATGAGGCGCAATTGCCAGGGCGTGCTGCCCTTGAGGATGTGGGGATTGAGACTGTCGAAACTGCCGACCTCGCCGGTGACGATCCTTCCACCTTTGGGCGCATCGGGGTTGGCATAGGGCAGGGACACAAAATCCGGTGGCAGTGCAGGGTCGCCATACATAGCGATGCCATGCTGCGGCTCTGCCCATGCTGCGGCGGTCAGCAGAATCGCCGCCATGCCAGCTGCACAGGCGGTCCGCGCCCGGTGGAAATAATCACCTGTCATTTGCGCAACAATCCCTGTTTGGCCTTGTATCGTTAAGGCCCGAGCCTATCGGTGCTGTCACGCCTTTTCAAACTTTTAGCTTGGACTCGCGCGCATTAACGCTTATACAGGATGCACTGCTCGATAGGTTTCTTGCCTGTATGAAACCTGCCTCAATGACTGAACCCCGGCTTCGGCCGGGGTTTTTTTTGTGCCTGTTTGCACGGCAGGCCGGATCGCGGTTGAACTTTCTCGCGCCCGCAGCATTACTCCGACACGGACACAGCATCAGGAGGGCGCCATGACGCTCAAGGGCAAGACCGCCGTCATCACGGGATCGAACTCCGGCATCGGGCTGGGCATCGCGCGAGAACTGGCCAAGGCTGGCGCCAACGTGGTGCTCAATTCCTTCACCGACCGGGACGAGGATCACGCGCTGGCCGCCGGGATCGCCGCCGACCACGGCGTCACCGCGCGCTACATCAAGGCCGACATGTCGAAGCCCGAAGAGTGCCGCGCGCTGATCACACAGGCGGGCGCATGCGACATCCTGGTGAACAACGCCGGCATCCAGCACGTCGCGCCGATCGACGAGTTTCCCGCCGACAAGTGGGACGCGATCATCGCGATCAACATGAACTCGGTCTTTCACACCACGGCCATGGCGCTGCCGATGATGCGCAAGGCTGGCTGGGGCCGGATCGTCAACATCGCCTCGGGGCACGGGTTGCGCGCCTCGCCCTTCAAGGCGGCCTATGTCACCGCCAAGCATGGCGTGGTCGGCATGACCAAGACCGTGGGTCTCGAGACCGCGAAGGAGCCGATCACCTGCAACGCGGTCTGCCCAGGCTACGTGCTGACCCCGCTGGTCGAGGCGCAGATCCCCGACACGGCCAAGCGCTACGGCATATCGGAGGACGAGGCCATCGAGAAGGTCATCCTGGCCAAGCAGCCCTCCAAGGAATTCGTCACGGTCGAGCAACTGGCAGGAACGGTGCTGTTCCTGTGCTCGGACGCGGCGGCGCAGATCACCGGCACGGCCATCGCGGTCGACGGCGGCTGGACCGCGGCCTGAGCCGGGCAGGGGGCTCTGCCCCCGGCGCGCGTGCCGCGCGAATCCCCTGGGATATTTCCGGCCAGAAGAGGCCGGGGCGCGATGCCGGGGCTTGTGCATCCGGAAAATGAGGGCTAAGGACGCGTCCACGAACCCCGCAGGCGGGGGCGGGCGTATTCGGGGAGACATCCCGATGCGTCCACCGGTTGGCCCGAAATGGTCCGATCCCCCGCCGAGGCATGAAACCGGAAAGGATAGAAGGCATGGCTCTTCCCGAGTTCACCATGCGTCAGCTGCTTGAAGCTGGCGTTCACTTCGGCCACCAGACTCAGCGCTGGAACCCCCGCATGGGCGAGTTCATCTACGGCGCGCGCAACGGCATCCACATTCTCGACCTGACGCAGACCGTCCCGATGCTGGACCAGGCGCTGAAGGCGATCCGCGATTGCGTCGCCAAGGGCGGCCGCGTGCTGTTCGTCGGCACCAAGCGCCAGGCGCAGCAGCCGGTGGCCGAAGCCGCCGAGAAATGCGCGCAGTATTACATGAACCACCGCTGGCTGGGCGGCACGCTGACGAACTGGCAGACCGTGTCCCAGTCGATCAGCCGCCTGCGTCAGATCGACGAGCAGATGGAAGGTGGTGCCGAGGGCCTCACCAAGAAAGAGCGCCTGAACATGGAACGCGATCAGGCCAAGCTTCAGGCTTCGCTGGGTGGCATCCGTGAAATGGGCGGTCTGCCGGACATGCTGTTCGTCATCGACGTCAAGAAAGAGGCGCTGGCGGTGGCCGAGGCGAACAAGCTGGGTATTCCAGTCGTCGCCATCGTCGACAGCAACTGTTCGCCGGACGGCGTGGACTACATCATTCCGGGCAATGACGACGCCGCCCGCGCCATCGCGATGTATTGCGACCTGGCCAGCCGCGCCGCCCTGGACGGCATGACCGGCCAGATGGAAGCCGCCGGTGTCGACCTGGGCGCGCTCGAGGATGCGCCGGCCGAGGAAACTCTGGCAGACGCCCCCGGCGAAGCCTGACCGTCCTGTCGCAAGGGCGACATGGACACGTGACAAGAGCGGGCGGACCGAATCCCGGTTCGCCCGGACTTTTTATCATATCGAGGGAGCCAAGATCATGGCGATCACTGCCGCACAGGTGAAGGAACTGCGCGAAATGACCGGCGCAGGCATGATGGATGCCAAGAAGGCGCTGGTTGAAACCGATGGCGACATGGAAGCCGCTATCGACTGGCTGCGCACCAAGGGCCTCGCAAAGGCCGCCAAGAAGGCCGGCCGCACCGCCGCCGAGGGTCTCGTGGCCGTCAAGGTCGAGGGTGGTGTTGGCGTCGCCGTCGAGGTGAATGCCGAGACCGACTTCGTCGCCAAGAATGCCGAATTCCAGACCATGGTGGCCGACATCGCCACCGCCGCGCTGGGTGTCGACAGCGTCGAGGCGCTGGCCGAAGCACCGATCGGTGGCAAGCCGGTCTCCGAGGTCATCACGGACAAGATCGCCAAGATCGGCGAGAACATGTCGCTGCGCCGCATGGCCAAGATCGAAGGCGACGTGGTGGCGACCTATGTCCACAACGCCGCCGGCGACGGCATGGGCCAGATCGGCGTGCTGGTCGCGCTGAAGGGCGGCGACGAGGCCTTCGGCAAGCAGGTTGCGATGCATGTCGCCGCCGCAAGCCCGGCCGCGCTGAACGAGGGCGACCTCGACCCGGCCGCGATCGAGAAGGAACGCCAGGTCCAGATCGACATCGCGCGCGAATCGGGCAAGCCCGAGGCCGTGATCGAAAAGATGATCGAGGGCCGGATGAAGAAGTATCTTGCCGAAGTCACCCTGACTGGCCAGCAATTCGTGATCAACCCGGACATCACCGTGGCCCAGGCCGCAAAAGAGGCCGGTGCCGAGATCCTCGGCTTCATCCGCATGCAGGTGGGCGAGGGCATCGAGAAGAAGGAAGAGGATTTCGCGGCCGAAGTGGCCAAGGCCGCCCAAGGCTGAGATCCTGCCGACTGGAAAAGAAAAGGAGCCGTCCAGAGGACGGCTCCTTCCTTTTTTTGGGGACGAGCTCCCCTGGGGAAGGATCGGGACCCCCAGAGACATTGGGGATGATGGGGGTCCCGATCGAAGATGCCGGCGCCGAAACGCGACAATTGCGCCCCGGACACCGGCTCCGGCTTGCACCGGAGAAGCCACAGCGCCCGGATCAATCCTCCAGGTTGCGACCTCTGTGTTCCATGGCATAACGCCACCACTCACGGAACTTCCCGATAATGCAATTCGAAGTGACGCAAAGGAAGTCGGGTTTTCCCGACCTTCCCAAAATCGCTACACTTTCACGGGATTTTCACGAAATCGTGTCGACGGAGGCCGCCTCTGGCAAGACCGGTGGGTCTCCGATTTGACCAAATGGTCCATCAGGCCTTGAGAATATACATCTGATTCTGGAACGCGGCCTTGGCCACGGCCTGGGCGGTGGTTTCCACGTTCAGCGTCTCGCGTGCCAGCCGCAGGTGCTTTTCGATCGTCGCCTGGGTCAGGCCCATGATCTGCGCGATGTCCTGCATGGTCTTGCCGTCGCCGACCCATTCCAGCGCCTCGCGCTGGCGGGGCGTCAGGTTCTGGTTGGGCAGGGTGACGGGCAGGGTCAGGATCTTGAGGTGCGTGATGTTGTTCAGCAGCGTGATGTCGCGCCCGTGCTCGACCCAGATCGCATCCACCGCGTCCTGGCTGAGATCGGTGCGCCCGGTAAGCGAGATCGCGCCCTTGGACCGGCTCGAGACCGACTTGAAGCTGACCGTGTAGCCGGCATGGACCTTGTGGCGCAAGTTGAACTCGATCACGCGCAGCGATTTCTCGTCCAGTTGGCCGGCGGCGAATTTTTCGCCGCTGGCGCGCCACGACTTGGCGCCTTCGTTCTCCAGCGCCCAGCGGACCATCGGCGCATCGCGGTAGAGGCCGCCCTCGACAAAGCCCTGACGATAGGCCGGCGAATGGTTCGACAGCACGACGAAGTCCGCCGGATCGCCCAAGGAGTTCTCGGTGCGGAACCGGGTAAAGCCATACAGCAGACGGTCGAATCCGAAACCGGCCATCGCGTCGCAATGCATCTTCCACAGGCATTCGACGCTGTCGGCATTGGTCAGGGCAAGCATCGTATCCCGCAATTCCGGGGTCATGGGCGTTCTCCAAATCGCGAGAGAATACTAAGTCCGCCGCGCCGCGCCGGAAAGCATGCAAAGGACAATGGGCTTGGTTTCATGCCGATCTGTTGCCAGGACGATGCATCCGGGGGCAAGTAATATTTACATAATACTGATTATGGGACTCATGGGGCGCCGGGTCGAGGTCGCCCCCGGAACCGCGCGCCGCGTGGAACGGCGCGCGGAATTCAATCGCATCGGATCAGAAGAACGCCTGGATGCCGGTCTGCGCGCGCCCAAGTATCAGCGCATGGATGTCATGCGTCCCCTCGTAGGTGTTCACCGTCTCGAGGTTGACCATGTGGCGGATCACCTGGAACTCGGCCGAGATGCCGTTGCCGCCATGCATGTCGCGGGACATCCGCGCGATATCCAGCGCCTTGCCGCAATTGTTGCGCTTGAGCAGCGAGATCATCTCGGGAGCGGCTCGCGCCTCGTCCATCAGGCGTCCGACGCGCAGGCAGCCTTGAAGCCCCAGCGTGATCTCGGTCTGCATGTCGGCGAGTTTCTTCTGGAACAGTTGCGTGCCTGCGATCGGCTTGCCAAACTGCTTGCGGTCCAGCCCGTAAGTCCTTGCAGCGTGCCAACAAAATTCGGCCGCACCCAGCACGCCCCAGCTGATGCCGTAGCGCGCGCGGTTAAGGCAGCCGAACGGGCCTTTCAGCCCCTCGACATGCGGCAGCAGCGCATCCTCGCCGACCTCGACACTGTCCATGACGATCTCGCCAGTGACGGAGGCGCGCAGCGAGATCTTGTTGCCGACCTTGGGCGCGGACAGACCCTTCATCCCCTTTTCAAGGACAAAGCCGCGGATCTTGCCGCCATGCGCCTCAGATTTTGCCCATACGACAAAGACATCGGCGATGGGGCTGTTGGAAATCCACATCTTCGACCCGGTCAGGCGATAGCCGCCCTCGGTCTTGACCGCGCGGGTCTTCATCCCCGCCGGGTCGCTGCCGGCGTCTGGTTCGGTCAGGCCGAAACAGCCGATCCATTCTCCGCTGGCGAGCTTAGGCAGGTATTTCTGCCGCTGCTCTTCGGAGCCATAGGCGTAGATCGGATACATCACGAGGCTGGATTGCACCGACATCATCGAGCGATAGCCGCTGTCGACGCGCTCGATCTCGCGGGCGACGAGACCGTAGCTGACGTAACCCGCGCCCAGACCACCATATTCCTCAGGCACCGTGACGCCAAGCAGGCCCATCTGCCCCATCTCGGCAAAGATCCCGGGATCCACCGCCTCTGTCTGGAAGGCCTCGATCACGCGGGGCTGCAATTTTTCTTGCGCGAAGGCGCGCGCGCCCTCGGCCAGCATACGCTCTTCCTCGGTCAGCTGGTCGGCCAGGTGGAACGGATCCTCCCAGTCGAAACGGCCCAGGTCGGGCGCGTCCTTGGCCTTCAGTGCGGGTTTGGGTTGGCTCATCTCGTTCATCGCGGCGCTCCTTATGCTTTTAACCTTTATACCTTGCGAAAAGCGAATGGAAAAACGACAATATCGCAAGAATACATGAGGAAACCGCATGACTGGCCCAATCCGCCCCTTGCCACCCACCCAGGCGCTGCGCGCGCTCGAGGCACTGGACCGGCTGGGCAGCGCCACGGCGGCGGCGGCCGAGATGAACCTCACGCAAAGCGCGGTCTCCAGGCAATTGAAAACGCTGGAGGATCAGCTGGGCGTCGCGCTGTTCCACCGCGAGGGACGCGCGCTGCGCCTGACACCGCAGGCGCACGAGTTCGCGCAAACGGTGCGTGGCGCGCTGGACCGGATCGCGCAAGGGGCGATGGCGCTGCGCCTGACGCCGCGCGGCGGCGCCCTCAGCCTCGCGATCCTGCCGGGCTTCGGGATGCGCTGGCTGGTGCCGCGCCTGCCTGATTTCGCGCGGCTGCACCCGGACGTGACGGTCAACATGGCGACCCGGCTGCGGCCCTTTTCCTTTGCCGCCGAACCGCTGGACGCGGCGATCCATTTCGGGCGCCCCGAGGCCTGGCCCGGCACCCGGCACCTGAACCTGATGCACGAGGCGGTGCGCCCGCTGGCAGCACCCGGCCTGCTGACTGCCGGGCCGCTGGAACCCGCCGCGCTGATGCGCCTGCCGCTGCTGCACCTTGAAAGCCGGCCCAACGCCTGGCCGCGCTGGTTCGCGGCGCAAGGCGCGGTGACGGGTCCCCTGCCCGGCCCGGCCTTCGACCAGTTCGGCGCGCTGATCCAGGCCGCGCTTTACGGGCTGGGCGTGGCGCTGCTGCCCGATTACATGACGATCCGCGAACGGCGCGACGGCGCGCTGGTCGACGCCACCGACCGTCCGCCCGCCGTGCTGGGCGCCTATCACCTCGTCTGGCCCGACGACCGCGCCGAAAGCGCAAGTTTGCGCGCCTTTCTCGACTGGATCGCAACCGAGGCTGACCCCTTGCACGGGCCGTCCGCTCAGGCCACAAGCGAGGCATGAGCGGACCATTCGACATCCTGTGCGTTGGCTCCGTCCTGTGGGACGTGATCGGGCGGTCGCCATCGGTCATGCGGCAGGGCTCGGACGTGCCCGGGCGCATCACCCGCCTGCCCGGCGGCGTTGCGCTGAACATCGCCATGACCCTGGCGCGCTTCGACCTGAAACCCGCGCTTCTGTCTGTCGTCGGCCGCGACGCCGAAGGCGAGGAACTGGTCGCCGCCTGCGCGCGGATGGGGCTGGTGACGGACCACCTCTACCGCTCGGAAGACCTGCCGACCGACCGGTACATGGCGGTCGAGGGCGCAAACGGGCTGATCGCCGCCGTAGCCGACGCCTTTTCGCTGGAGGCCGCCGGGGCCCGCATCCTGCGGCCGCTGACCGAGGGGCCTCTGGGCAGCGTGACCACGCCTTATGCCGGTATCATCGCGCTGGATGGCAACCTGACAGAGGGCCTGCTGGAAGAGATCGCGCATCACCCGGCCTTTGCGAGCGCCGACCTGCGCATCGCGCCCGCCAGCCCCGGCAAGGCCGAGCGCCTGCTGCCTTTCCTGCGCGCCGCGCGCGGTACGCTTTACGTCAATCTCGAAGAAGCCAGCCTGCTCTGCCAGACCCGGTTCGACAGCGCGCCCGAGGCCGCCGCTCGCCTGATCGAGCGCGGCGCCGCCCGGGTGCTGGTGACGAACGGTGGCGAGACTTGCTGCGACGCCACGCCCGACGGGCTGATCGCCGACAGCCCGCCGCCTGTGCTGGTGACGCGGGTGACCGGCGCGGGCGATACCTTCATGGCGGCGCATATCGCCGCCGAACGCGGCGGCGCGGACCGCCAGACGGCACTGGGCCGCGCGCTCCAGACCGCCGCCATCTACGTCTCCGGGGAGATCGGACCATGAGCATTATCACCCTGTCGCCCGCCATTCTCGACGCACAGGCCGATGGTCGCGGTATCGTCGCATTGGAATCCACCATCATCACCCATGGCATGCCCTGGCCGCAGAACCTGGAAATGGCGCGGCAGGTCGAGGCGACGGTGCGCGAGCATGGGGCCGAACCCGCCACCATCGCCGTCCTGGATGGCACGCTGCATGTCGGCCTGACCGATGCGCAACTGGAGAAACTGGCGCAGGCGAAACACGTGGCGAAACTCTCGCGCGCCGATCTTGCCGTCTGCATGGCCGAGCGGCGCACCGGCGCCACCACCGTCGCCGCGACGATGATCGCCGCGAATCTCGCAAGCATCCGGATCTTCGCCACTGGCGGGATCGGCGGCGTGCACCGGGGCGCCGAAAGCAGCTTTGACATCTCGGCCGACCTGCACGAACTGGCGCAGACGCCCGTCACCGTGGTCGCGGCGGGGGCCAAGGCCATCCTCGACCTGCCCAAGACCCTCGAAGTGCTGGAGACGCTGGGCGTGCCCGTCATCGCCTATGGCCAGGACCAGCTGCCTGCCTTCTGGTCGCGCGAGGCCGGGCTGCGCGCGCCGCTGCGGATGGACACCCCCGAGCAGATCGCCCGCGCCCACCGGATGCGCGCGGCACTGGGCCTGCCCGGTGGTCAGCTGATCGCCAACCCGATCCCGGCCGAGGCCGAGATCCCCCGCGACGTTCTGGCCCCGGTGATCGAGCAGGCCAATGCTGACGCGGCGCGCCACGGCATTTCCGGCAAGGCGCTGACCCCCTACCTGCTGCAACGCATATTCGAGCTGACACAGGGCCGCTCGCTGGACGCGAACATCGCACTTGTGCTGAACAATGCCCGGCTTGCGGCACAGATCGCCTGCCGAATGACCTTGCTCACGTGATAATGCCCGCCGTCGCGCGCATTGGCATTGTAGTGTCGCCGTGGCGACCTTACGTTGCCGCCATGCCTTGTCCGCGGACCCGCACTACATGACCACGCCTTTCGACCCGAAGCCCAAGCGGCCCGGCCTGCTGGCCAGCCTGCGCGCCTCGTTCCTGACCGGGATCGTGGTAATCGCGCCGGTCGGCCTGACAATCTGGCTGATCTGGACGCTGGTCGGCTGGGTCGACGGGTTCGTGCTGCCGCTTGTGCCGCAACGGTTCAACCCCGAGCAATACATCGGCATCAACCTGCGCGGCGCGGGCGTCATCATCTTCCTTCTGTTCACCATCACGGTGGGATGGGTCGCCAAGGGGCTGATCGGACGCTCGCTGATCCGCCTGGGCGAGGGGCTGGTCGACCGCACGCCTGTGGTCCGCTCGATCTATTCCGGCATCAAGCAGATCGCCGAGACGGTCTTTGCCCAGTCCGAGCGCAGCTTCGAAAAGGCCTGCCTGATAGAGTATCCGCGCAAGGGGATCTGGGCCATCGGCTTCATCTCGACCGAGGCCAAGGGCGAGATCGCCGACAAGGCCGCGACGATGAACGGGCTGACCTCGGTCTTTGTTCCGACCACGCCGAACCCGACCTCGGGGTTCCTGCTGTTCTTCCCGACCGAGGACGTGATCGAGCTGGACATGACGATAGAGGACGCGGCCAAGCTGGTGATTTCGGCGGGCCTCGTCTACCCGAACGGCAAGGATGCCAAGGCCGCGATCGAGGCCCTGCGCAAGGCATCTTGACCGCCCGGCCCCACGGGACGCGATATTTTCGCGCCACCCTTGCAGCACCCCGGACCTCGCCCCACCTGACGGGCAATGAGGCCGACGGAACCGGCCCGGAACGGAGTTTTCCTTGGATATCCTGTATGTCGCCCTCGGGCTGATCCTGCTGGTCGCCGGCGGGGATGCACTGGTCAGCGGCGCGGTGGGCGTGGCCCAACGCCTGCGCCTGTCGCCGCTGGTGATCGGTGTCACGCTGGTCGGTTTCGGCACCTCGCTGCCCGAACTTCTGACCTCGCTTCAGGCCGCCTGGCGCGGCAGCCCCGGTATCGCGCTTGGCAACGTGGTCGGCTCGAACATCGCCAACGTGCTGCTGATCGGCGGCGTGGCCGCCACGATGGTGGCGATCCCGGTGGCGCGCGGCACCCTGCGGCGCGACGGCGTCTGGATGCTGGCAGCCTCGCTGGCGGCGCTGGCGCTGACCCGGCTCGAAACGCCGGGTCCGCTGCTGGGCGGCGCGCTGATGCTGGGCCTCGCGGCCTACCTGCTGCACGCCCTGCGCAGCGGCGAGCGTGGCCCCGAACTGCCCGAGAGCGCGCCCTCGGTCGGGCCCAACGTGCTGCGCCTGGTCCTTGGGCTGGGCGCCACGATCGGCGGTGCCGCGCTGCTGGTCGAGGGCGCAAGCGCCCTGGCCCGCGATGCCGGCCTGTCCGAGGCGCTGATCGGCCTGACGCTGGTGGCGGTCGGCACCTCGCTGCCCGAGCTTGCGACCAGCGTGGTCGCGGCGCGGCGCGGCGAAGGTGCGCTGGCGCTGGGCAACATCCTGGGCTCGAACATCTTTAATATCCTCGGTATCCTCGGCGCCACCGCACTGCTGGCGCCGCTGCCGATCGATCCGGTGATTGCCGGGTTCGACATCTGGGTGATGCTGGCTGCCGCGGTCCTTCTGGTCGTGCTGGCGCGCACCGGCCGCACCCTGGCGCGGTGGGAGGGCCTGTTGCTGCTGGCGCTCTACGCCGTCTATATCGGATGGCTTGCGCGCGGCGTGCTCTAGCCGAACATGCCCCGCAGGTCCGCCGTCTGTCGGTGGCCCAGGTCGTCGCGATGGGCACGCAGGAAATCGTCTGCCGCGCGCCGGCCGGCCTCCTTCAGGTTGCGCAGCAGCGAGGGCACGGGAACGACCTTCGTCGCCACCGACAGCGTGTTCATCAGCGCGTCGTCGGCGATCATGTGCAGCCGAGGCTTTTTCATCGCGCCTTCGGTGACGGATCCCGCCTCGATCAGCCGCTGGACGAAGTCGATTGCCCGCAATTCGCGCAGCAGCGACGAGTTGAAGCTGATCTCGTTGATCCGGTTCTGGATCTCCTGCGGCGTCACCGGCAGCGCGTCGCGCCGCAGCGGGTTGATGTTGACCACCACGATGTCGTCCGGCAGGTGCGGCTCGAACATCGGGAACAGCGCCGGGTTGCCGCTGTAGCCACCATCCCAGAATGCCTCGGGCTGGCCGGTCAAGGGGTCCTCCACCGTCACCGCCTGGAACAGCGTCGGCAGGCAGGCCGAGGCAAGGATCGCCGCGGTATCGATCCGGTCGCCACGAAAGATCCGGATCTTGCCGTCCCGCACGCAGGTCGCGCAGACGAAGAACTCCGGCCCTTCGCGGGCGCAGACGCGGCCGAAATCGAACTGCGCCACCACCCGCTCCAGCGGGTTGCGATACAGTGGCCCCCAGGCATAGGGCGACAGCATCCGCCCCACCGCATCGCCCCAGACATAGGGAAGCGAGTATTCGACCGACCGGCTGATCGCCGCGGGCGCAGGCAGAAACGGATCGATCCAGGCCGGCAGCGCCATGTCGTCCAGCGCGCCGATCTGCCCCCAAAGCCAGTCAAGGTTCTCGCGCGCGCCCTCGCGCCCGCCCTTCAACCAGCCCGCCTTCAGCGCCGCCCCGTTCAACGCCCCTGCCGAGGTGCCCGAGATCGCCGCGATCTCGACATCCTCTTCGTCCAACAGCCGGTCGAGCACACCCCAGGTAAAGGCGCCATGCGCACCGCCGCCCTGCAAGGCCAGGTTGATCCTCACCGTGTCACCCATCGAAAGGCCCGCCTCTTCATCTTGCCCGATAAACTCCGGACGAGTCGCGCCCCAGCGCGACGGGGGCAGAGCCCCCTGCCCGGCCTGCCTTACAGGAACACCCGCTCGACGAACCACCAGGCGCCTACGCAGGCGATGGCCAGCGAGGCCGGCATCGCCACAAAGCGGCGATAGGCGTGCAGCTTGTCGACGTTGCTGACCGCCAGCGCGCAGAGCACGCAGAGCGCCGCCAGCGGCCAGAAGAAGGTGGGTGCCCCTGCCCCCATGGCCTCGACGAAGCCCGGCCCGTTCAGCGCAAAGCTGAGACCCAGGAACAGCAATGCGCCCACGCCGTAGACGACCTGACCGGTGCGCACGTCGGTATCCAGTCGGTCCACCCGCTGCGCCAGCGCGACCAGCAGGAAGGCGCCGGCGATCACCGTCAACTGGCCAAACTCGACGCCCACGTTGAAGCCGATCAGCGCGGGCACGAACTGCGCCTCGGGCAGGCCGAACTCCTGCAACACGCTGGCAAAGCCCAGCCCATGCAGCAGGCCGAAGACGAAGATCACCGCCGGCCGCCAGCGATGCAGCTTGTCCGAGACGATGTTCTCGACCGCGACATAGACGATCGAGGCGGCGATGATCGGCTCGACGATGCTGCCGGGGATGGTGACGTATCCCAGCGCTCCCAGAGCCAGCGTCACTGTATGCGCAAGCGTGAAGGCCGAGACCTGCCACAGCAGCGGTCCCATCCGCGTCGACAGGAAGAACAGGCCCAGCACGAACAGGATATGGTCCAGCCCCTTGGGCAGGATGTGGTCGAACCCGACCGGGATATAGCCTGCAAAAGTGCCGAGCGCACCCTTGGCGTCGCCCCCGGCGACCGCGATGGGTCCGGTGCTGTCGCCGGCGAGATAGCCAGTATAGCCGTCCTCGACGTCGATCTGGCGCAGGATCAGCGTGCCGTAGCGCGCGGGCCAGGACATCTCGACCGACGCCGTCCCGGGCGGCAGCGGCGCCTCCAGCCGCAGCACGGTCTCGCGCGGCAACTCGACATTGCCCACCGGCTCACCGATCGTATCGGCAACGGTGAAATCCATCGGCGCGCCATCGGCGGCAAAGCCGAGAGCGGCGATGATCCCCGGCGCGGCCTCGCGCAGCCGTGCCGCGATCTCGTCAGCCGGCAGCGCGCGCAACGCGTCGACCGCGTCCGAGCCGTCGGTCTCGTTCGTGTCCTCGACGCCCTCCAGGTCGATCCCGGCCAGCAGCGCCTCGGCGTTCAGCCGCAGGTCCAACCGGATCACGCCGTCTTGTGTAGCCAGATCGCCGATGGCCGGGCGCACCTCGTGGGCGGTGGCCGCCGCGACCGTGGCGATCCAGATCAGAAGTCCGAAAATGAGACGCATGGGTTATCCTCCTGTCTTGCCGCAGGACATGACACGCGGCGGGCCAAGGTCAACGGGGGAATTGGCCCCCTCGCCCTGGCTCCGCCCATGATTGCCTCGAACGCTCCACTGGAGCGTACGGCGATGCTCCGCACCCGACCGCAATCACCCCAGGGAATACCCCGCTCCACGGACCGTGCGCAGCGGATCGTCGCCGCCCGTGGCACAAAGCGCCTTGCGCAGCCGGCCCACATGCACGTCCACCGTGCGGCTGTCGACATAGATGTCGCGGCCCCAGACCCGGTCGAGCAGCTGTTCGCGCGACCAGACGCGGCCGGGCTTTTCCATGAAGGTCGACAGCAGGCGGAACTCTGTCGGCCCCAGCTTCAGCTCCTTGCCCGCGCGGGTCACGCGGTGGGTTTCGGAATCGAGCACGATGTCCTGGTAGTCCAGGCGCAGACCCGCTGCCGCGGGTCGCGTGCGGCGCAACTGTGCCCGCACCCGCGCCATCAGCTCGATCACCGAGTAGGGTTTCACGACGTAATCATCGGCGCCGGTTTCCAGCCCGCGCACACGGTCGACCTCCTCGGTGCGGGCCGACAGCATGATGATCGGCGTGTTCCGCGTCTCGGGCCGGGTCTTGATCTGGCGGCAGACCTCGATCCCCGAGACCTTGGGCAGCATCCAGTCCAGCACGATGATGTCGGGGTTCTCCTCGTCGACCAGCAGCAGCCCCTCTTCGCCGTTCTCGGCATGCAGCACGCGGAACCCCTCGGCCTCGAGGTTGTAGCCCAGCACCTCGCGCTGTGCGGGCTCGTCCTCGACGACCAGGACCGTGGGACGATCCGGGCTCATGGATCAGACCCCGTCCGTGCCGCGTGCGATTGTCGGGCCGGCATCCATCGCCGTGCTGTCGGCCTTGACGCGGTTTTCGTCGGGCTTGTGACCCGAGGTCAGGAACACAACCTGCTCGGCGATCGAGGTGACGTGGTCTCCCATGCGCTCGATGTTCTTGGCGATGAAATGCAGGTGCATGCAGGCGGTGATGTTGCGCGGATCCTCCAGCATGAAGGTCAGGAACTCGCGGAACAGCGTGTTGTACATCTGGTCCACGTCGGTATCGCGCGAGATCACGTCCATCGCCAGCGCCTCGTCGCGCTGGATATAGGCGTCGAGCGCATCCTTCAGCATGCCCTCGACATCCCGCGCCATGCGCCGCAGCGAGGCGGCGGTGCCGCCGATGGGCTGCATCTGGACCAGCACGCCGGTGCGCTTGGCGATGTTCTTGGACAGGTCGCCGATGCGTTCGAGGTTGTTCGACATGCGCATCACCGACAGGATCACCCGCAGGTCGATGGCCGTCGGCGCCCGGATGGCGATCACGCGCGCGGCCTCGGCGTTCAGGCTTTCCTCGAGCGCGTCGATGGCCGCGTCGCCCTTGCGGACGACCTCTGCCAGTTCGGTGTCGCGCGTCTCGAGCGAGCGGGTCGCGTCGCCGATGGCGGCCTCGACAAGGCCGCCCATCTTCATGATTTGCGCCTGGATCCCTTCCAGGTCGCGGTCGAAGGCAGAGACGATGTGCTGCTTCATTGTGGGGCTCCTAGCCGATCCGGCCGGTGATGTAGCTCTCGGTCCGGGGATCCTCGGGATTGGTGAAGATCGTGCTGGTGTCGCCGAATTCCACCAGGTTGCCGAGATGGAAGAAGGCGGTGCGCTGGCTGACGCGGGCGGCCTGCTGCATCGAGTGGGTGACGATCACGACCGAGTAGTTCTCGCGCAGCTCGTCGATCAGTTCTTCGACCTGCGCAGTGGCGATCGGGTCGAGCGCTGAACAGGGCTCGTCCATCAGCAGCACCTCGGGTTCGGTGGCAATGGCGCGGGCGATGCACAGGCGCTGCTGCTGGCCGCCGGACAGGCCGGTGCCGGGTGCGTTCAGCCGGTCCTTGACCTCTTCCCAGATGGCGCCGCGGCGCAGGGCGCGTTCGACGATCTCGTCGAGTTCCGCCTTGTTGCGGGCCATGCCGTGGATGCGCGGGCCATAGGCGATGTTGTCGTAGATCGACTTGGGGAAGGGGTTCGGTTTCTGGAACACCATGCCGACCTTGGCACGCAGTTGCACCGGGTCCACGCGCTTGTCGTAGATGTCCTCGCCGTCCAGCAGGATAGAACCCTCGACGCGGCAGATCGGGATCGTATCGTTCATCCGGTTCAGGCAGCGCAGAAAGGTGGACTTGCCGCAGCCCGAGGGGCCGATGAAGGCGGTCACGGTCTTGTCCTCGATGTCCACGTCCACGTCCTTGATGGCGTGGTTGTCACCATAATGGACCTGCACCCCGCGCGCGGCGATCTTGATCTCGTTCACGTCCACCTCTTTCTGCCTGTGCAGTGCGTCGTACATCAGGATACCCTTTCCGGTCGCGCGATTACCAGCGCCGCTCGAAGCGGCGGCGCAGGACGATTGCGACGAAGTTCATGGCCAGCAGGAACACAAGCAGCACGATGATGCCGCCCCAGGCCTTGTCGTAGAAGGCCACGTCCGACCGCGCGGCCCAGGTGTAGATCTGCGCCGGCATGGCCGAGTTCGGCTCGACGAAGCCGTCAAGGAAGCCGTCGGGATAGCCGCGCGCGACAAAGCCCACCATGCCGATCAGCAGCAGCGGCGCGGTTTCCCCCAGTGCCTGAGCAAGACCGATGATCGTGCCGGTCAGGATGCCCGGCATCGCCAGCGGCAGCACGTGGTGGAACACCGCCTGCATCTTGGACGCGCCAACCCCCAGCGCTGCGTCGCGGATCGACGGCGGCACCGCCTTGAGCGAGGCGCGGGTCGAAATGATGATCGTGGGCAGCGTCATCAGCGTCAGCACCAGCCCGCCCACCAGCGGTGCCGATTGCGGCAGGTGCATGAACTGGATGAACACCGCCAGGCCCAGGATGCCGAACACGATGGACGGCACCGCCGCCAGGTTCGAAATGTTCACCTCGATCAGGTCGGTAAAGCGGTTCTTTGGCGCGAATTCCTCGAGATAGATCGAGGCCGCGACGCCGATGGGCAGCGACAGGACCAGCACAACCAGCATCATGAAGAACGACCCGACGACAGAGGCGCCGATACCCGCGCCGCCGGGATTGTCCACGCCCGAATCCGCGCCGGTGATGAAGTTCCAGTTGAAGGCCTGCTTCAGCAGGCCCGCGTCGGAAAGCGCGTCGACCAGATCGAGGTCGCTGAGCATCAGGAAGCGCGATTCAACCAGCGTGTCGCGCGTCACGCGGCCGTTGAAATAGCCGTCGACCCGGCTGGACGCGGACAGTTCGAACGACACCGGCCGGCCAAGATCGCCGGGATTGGCGCGGTAATGCTCGCGCAGGTTCGAACCGATCTTGCCCAGAAGGCGCTCGATTGCGGCCGGGTCGAAATCCATCTCGATCCCGCGCTCGGCCAGTTTCCCCTCCATCGCGGCGATGAAGTAGTCCTGGTAGGCGCCGGTCTTCATCAGCTTGCTTTCGGCGTCGTCGAACTGCTCTTGCGTCAGGGTGAATTCGACGGCGACGACAGTCTGTGTGAAGGCGGGGATGCCCGAGCGGACGATCGTCACCGTCAGGACGACAAGGAAGAACAGGCCGATCAGGATGGCCACGATGCCATAGGCCTTGAACCGGGATTCCGCTGCGTTGCGCTTTTTCGTCAGCGCGTCCAGCTGGTGCAGCGAGGACTTGCGCGGCGCGGGCTGGCCGTCGTGCAGGGTCGCGTCGGTCATTCGTATTGCTCCCGGTATTTGCGCACGATGTAGAGGGCAAAGACGTTCAGCCCCAGCGTCAGCACGAACAGCGTCATCCCCAGCGCGAAGGCGACCAGCGCCTCTGGGCTGGCGAAATCGGCGTCGCCGGTAAGCTGGCTGACGATCTTGGCGGTGATCGTGGTCATCGCCTCGAACGGGTTCAGCGACAAACGCGCCGCCGCCCCTGCCCCCAGCACCACGATCATCGTCTCGCCGATGGCGCGGCTGGCGGCCAGCAGGATCGCGCCGACGATGCCGGGCAGCGCGGCAGGCAACACCACCTGGCGGATGGTTTCGGATTGCGTGGCGCCCAGCCCGTAAGAGCCATCGCGCAGCGATTGCGGCACCGCGTTGATGATGTCGTCCGACAGCGAACTGACGAAGGGGATCAGCATGATGCCCATGACCAGGCCCGCGGTCATCACCGCCGTGCCCGACTGCATGATGTTCAGCCCGTCCTTGCCGAAGACCCCGACCAACAGTGGCCCGACCGTCAGCAGCGCGAACAGGCCGTAGACGATGGTCGGGATGCCGGCCAGCACCTCGAGCAGGGGCTTGACCACCGAGCGGACGCGCGGCGTGGCGTATTCCGACAGGTAGATCGCCGAGAACAGGCCCACCGGCACCGAAAACGTCAGCGCGACGATCGAGATATAGATCGTGCCCCAAAGCAGCGGCAGGATGCCCAGTTCCGACGCCCCGCCCCGGCCGGAAAAGCTGGGCGCCCAGGTGGTGCCGAAGAAGAAGTCGGTCGCGGGATAAAGGCGGAAGAATTCCCAGGTGTTGAACACCAGCGACAGGACGATTCCCAGAGTGGTCAGGATCGCGATGGAGGCGGCGGCCAGCAGCAGCGCGCGCACGCCCTGCTCGACCGTGTTGCGGGCGCGGAACTCGCGCTGCGTCTCGCGCAGGCCAAATCCCAGCCCCGCCAGAGCGGCTGCCAGCACGGCGAAATCCATGATGAGGGCGCCGGTCGCGTTCATCGCGCGGAACATCTGCGCGGCGTCGAGGATCGGCCGCGTGATCTGGCTGGTGATGATCTGGCCGGCTTCCTTCAGCCGCTCGGACACGGCGTCGGGATCGGCCTGCGGGTCGCGGGCCTCGTCGGCGCTCAGCAGGCCCTGCGCCACGGCGCTGTCCAGCCCGGCGGCGGTGCGGCGCACCTCGGCCATCAGGAGGTCGCGCGAGGATCCCTCGGCGATGGCGGCCTCGGGCAGCGTGGCAGAGACCGTCGCGTTGACGTAGAGCGGTTGCGCCAGCAGCCAGACCAGCAGCAGCCCGCCTGCCGGCACCAGCGCCTTCAACGCAACGTTCCAGCCGTAATAGGACGGCAGCGAATGCAGGTCGCGGATGTTGCCACCCGCGCTTTGCAGCGCGCGCGCCCGACCGGCGAAGAAGCCAGCCGCCGCCAGCGCCGTCACGATCACGATGAGCCAGAGTAATGGCATGAGCCCGCGCCCCTAGTCCGTTGGTGAAAAGGTCCTAAAAGGAAACGGGGGCGGCGGAATATGCCGCCCCCGGCAGAACGGGCGTGACCCGGTCTTACATGCCGCTGCTCAACGTCACTTCGTCGGCGACGATCTGCTGCACCGCGGCCAGTTCCGGATCGGACACCAGGCCGTAGTTGGCCAGCGGGCCGGTCGGGCCGGCCAGTTCGTCGGACACGAAGAACTGTGCGAATTCCTTCAGGCCGGGGATGACGCCGATATGCGCCTTCTTGACGTAGAAGAACAGCGGGCGCGACACCGGGTATTCACCCGTGGCGATGCTCTCGGTCGAGGGCGCGACGCCCGACATGGTGGCGACCTTCAGCTTGTCCTGGTTGTTCTCGAAGAAGGCCAGGCCGAACACGCCGATGCCGTTCGGGTTGGCGTCGATGCGCGCCAGCGTCTCGGTATAGTCGCCGTCGATGTCGACCGACTTGCCGTCGGTTCGCACGTCAAGGCAGGCGTCCTCGGCGTCGTCCTCGGACATGCCGCCGGCGATCATCGCCGCCATTGCGCCGGTGGCCTCGCAGCCCGGCAGCAGGACCTTTTCTTCGAACACTTCGCGGGTACCGTGCTTGGTGCCGGGGATGAACATGGCGACCTCGACCGCCGGCAGGTCGGCATTGAAATCGGCCCAGGTGGCGTAGGTGTTGTCGACCAGGGCACCGTCCTTCATCACCTTGGCGCCGATGGCGTTGTAGATGTCGGCGGGCTCGAAGGCGGCAAAGGCCGGGCCGGTCTGCTGGCTGGCAAAGACGATTCCGTCATAGCCGATGCGGACCTCGATGATGTCGGTCACGCCATTGGCCGCGCAGGCCTCGACCTCGGCCGGACGGATCTGGCGCGACGCGTTGGCCACGTCGATGGTGTTCTCGCCAACGCCTTCGCAGAAACGCTTGAGGCCTGCCGAGGACCCACCCGATTCGACGACCGGCGTCGGGAAGTCGGTGTTGTCGCCAAAGACTTCGGCGACGATCGAGGCATAGGGCAGAACGGTCGAGGACCCGGCCACCTGAACGTTGTCGCGGGCAGCGGCGGCTGTGGCAGAAACGGCCGCGATCGCCAGGGCCGAGGCGGTCATCTTGAAGGTCATGGGATAGCTCCTGTCTGAATCCGTGCGATCATCCCCACGATGATCTTGCGCGGACAGCTAGACCCGGCGCGCGATGCTTTTGTGACAGGGACGTAACAGTTTTATGACAGGCCGCGCTGCCCTTGCGAACCCCCCGCCTCGGCCGGATCGGCCGGCAGGATAAGCGTGAAGACGCTGCCCTCGCCCGGCGTGCTGTCGATGCGCAGCCAGCCGCGATGACGGTTCACGATATGCTTGACGATGGCGAGGCCCAGCCCGGTGCCGCCCATCTCGCGGCTCCGGTGATCGTCGACGCGGTAGAATCGCTCTGTCAGGCGGGGGATGTGATGCGGGTCGATCCCCGGCCCGGTGTCGCGCACCGCGATTCTAACGCCCAGCGCGCGCAGCCGCGGCTCATAGTCCGGGCCGGTCAACGTGACGGTCACGACGCAGCCGCGCCCGCCATACTTGATGGCGTTCTCGCACAGGTTCGTCAGCACCTGCCGCAACTGGTCGGGATCGGCTGGAATGCGGACCGGCGCCTCGGGCAGGTCGGCGCGCAGCGTGACGCCCGCCTCCGCCGCCAGCGGCGCGAGACCGTGCAGGCAGGACTGGATGAGCGCCGCCGGGTCGACGGGTTCGGTCGGGCGGACACGCTCTTCGGCCTCGACCCGGCTGAGCGACAGCAGGTCGCCCACCAGCCGGTTCATCCGGTGCGCCTCGCGCTCCATGATCGAAAGGAACCGCTCCTGTCCCTTCGGATCGTTGCGCGCAGGCCCCCGCAGCGTCTCGATGAAGCCGATCAGCGCGGTCAGGGGCGTGCGCAGCTCGTGGCTGACATTGGCGACGAAATCGCGCCGGATCTGCCCGGCCCGCTGCACCGCGCTGGTGTCCTGGAGACAGACCAGCGCCGAGGCCCGCGCCCCGGCATCCACCGGCCGCACCGTCACCCGGAAGGTCACGTCGCGCTGGTCGACCCGTGCCAGGTATTCGACCTCGCGGGCCTGGCCCTCGCGCAGGCAGGTCTCGACGGCCTCGATCAGCACCGGCTGGCGCAGCGCGGTGATGAAGTGCCGCCCCGCGATGCCCTGCCCGAACAGCGCCCGCGCCTCGGCATTGGCCGCCTCGATACGCTCGTCGGCCCGCACCAGCAGCGCGGGCAACGGAAACGCGTCGAGGCAGGCCGCGGCCTGGGTCATCAGACCTGGCGCGCCGCGGACAGGCCCGCATCGAAACAGGCGATCAGCGCCTGCGGATCCTCAAGCCCCACCGAGACGCGGAAGAACCCCTCGGAAATCCCCAACGCCGCGCGTCCCTCGGGCGTCAGCGCCCGGTGCGAGGACGAGGCAGGATGCGACAGCGTCGTGCCCACGTCGCCCAGCGTCGGCGCAAAGGCGATCCCCTCTGCCGCCCTGGCAAAGGCATTGGCCGCCGGCCGCCCGCCCTCGATCTCGAAGCTGAGCATGTTGCCGCCCCGGCCTTGCAACAGGCCCTGCGCGCGCGCCGAATCCGGGTGGTCGGGCCGCGTGGGATAGAGAACGCGCGTCACGCCCTTCTGCCCCGCAAGGTGCGCACCCAGCCGTTGCGCGGTCTCCTGCGCACGGGCAAAGCGCAGATCGAAGGTCGCCAGCCCCCGCTCGGCCAGCCAGCAGTCGAAGGGGCTTGCCGTCAGGCCGGTGGTTACCGCGAAGACCCGCATCGCGTCCAGCAGCGCCCGGTCCTTCGCGCCGACCCAGCCCAGCGTCACGTCGGAATGCCCGGCCAGAAGCTTGGTCACCGAGTGCAGCACGATGTCCGCGCCATGCTCCAGCGGCCGGATCGCGGCGGGCGTGGTAAAGGTGTTGTCCACGACCAGCAGCACGCCCTTGTCCTTGCAGGCGGCGGCGATGCCGTCGATATCCGCAACCCGCAGCGTCGGGTTCGACACGACCTCGACCAGCACCATCCGCGTCTCGGGCCGGATCGCCGCGGCAAAGGCCCTCGCGTCGGTCGGATCGGCCAGCGAGGTGGCGATTCCCAGCCGCGGCAGGTCTTCCTTCATCATCCGCAGCGACCGGCCATAAAGCTGGTCCGCCCCCAGCACGTGATCACCCGAGCGGCACAACCCCAGCAGGACCGCCGTCACCGCCGCCATGCCGGACCCCAGCGTGATCCCGTCCTCGAGCCCCTCCATCGCCGCCACGCGCCGCGCCAGCAGGTCGGCATTGGGGTGCCCTTCTCGCGCGTAGGTATGGCCGAATACCCGGCCCTCGTATTGCGCATCCAGCGCGTCGGGGCAGTCCGAGGCATAGACGACCGAAGGCATGATCGGCGTCACAACTGGGCGCGAGGCGCCCACCATCGGCGCCACCGGCCGTTGCAGACTGGGTTTCATCTCGCCATCGCTCATGCTGGCAGGTTCCTTGCTTCCACTGGTTTCCTGTTGCCCGGCCCGTTTCATATGGCCGGGAATATCCCGGGGGAGACTGCTCTGCGGGAGCAGCGGGGCAGCGCCCCCTGCCCCGCTCAGAGCGCGCGCAGCCCCCGGGCAAAGCGCGCCGCATTGGCCTGGTAGCCCAGCGCCGAGCGGCGCAGCCCTTCGATCGCCGCCTCGTCGAGTTGCCGGACGACCTTGCCCGGCATCCCCATCACCAGGCTGCCATCGGGGATCTCCTTGCCTTCGGTGATCAGGGCGCCGGCGCCGATCAGGCAGTTCTTCCCGATCTTCGCCCCGTTCAGGATCGTCGCGCCCATGCCGATCAGACAGTTCTCGCCGATCGTGCAGCCATGCAGCATGACCTTGTGACCGATGGTGCAGCCCGGCCCGATCACCAGCGGATAGCCCTTGTCGGTATGGCAGACAACGTTCTCCTGGATGTTCGAGCCTTCGCCCAGCCGGATTTCCTCGTTGTCGCCGCGCAGGGTGCAGCCGAACCAGACGCTTGCGCGCGCCTCCAGCACCACCCGACCGATCAGGTTGGCATCCGGGGCCACCCAGGCATCCCCGGCAACCTCGGGCGCAATTCCGTCCAATGCGTAAAGCGTCATGACACGTCCTCGAATTCGTCCTGGAGCCGGCGGACATGCTCCACCAGCCAAGGCTGTTGCAGGCGGCGCAGGCGCGTCGCCGTCAGGATGGTTTTCAGCCGGTCGAAGGTCTGGTCAAGATCGTCGTTCACCAGGACGTAGTCGTAGCTGCCCCAATGGCTGATCTCGTCCCAGCTTTTCTGCATCCGCTTGGCGATGACCTCGGGCGAATCCTGGCCGCGCGTCTCAAGCCTGCGGCGCAGTTCCCTGATCGAGGGCGGCAGGATGAAGACAGACAGCGTGTTTGGCCCCAGTGCCGAGTTCACGATCTGCTGCGCGCCCTGCCAGTCGATGTCGAAGACCACGTCGCGCCCCTCTTCGATGGCCTGCTGCACCGGCGCACGCGGACTGCCGTAGAAATGGCCGAAGACATGGGCATGTTCCAGCATGCCGCCATCCGCGACCGAGCGCTTGAACTGCTCGGGCTTGAGGAAATGATAGTCCTTGCCGTCCACCTCGCCCGGCCGCGGCGCCCGGGTGGTGGCCGAGACCGAGAAGGTCAACGAGGGGTCCCATTCCAGCAGTCGCCGGGACAGGGTCGACTTCCCCGCGCCCGACGGCGAGGACAGGATGATCAGCAGGCCGCGTCGGCCGGTCGTCTGCATGGGCTCACTCCACGTTCTGGACCTGTTCGCGCATCTGGTCGATGACGGTCTTGAGCGCGAGCCCCACCTGTGTCAGCCGCCCGTCGCCGGACTTGGAACACAGGGTATTGGCCTCGCGGTTGAATTCCTGGCACAGGAAATCCAGCTTGCGCCCCACCGCGCCGGGTTCCGCCAGCAGGCTGCGCGCGGCATCCACATGGGCGCGCAGGCGGTCGAGTTCCTCGGTGATGTCGGATTTCACCGCGATCAACGCCAGTTCCTGCGCAACGCGGGCCGCGTCGGCGCCCTCGGCATTCTCCATCACGCGGGCCAGTTGCGTCCGCAGCCGCGCGGCCTGCGCATCGGCGCGGCTTTCAGCGATGGCGGCGGCCTCGGCTGTGTATGCGGCGATCTCGTCGATCTGCCGGGTCAGCACCTGCATCAGCGCCGCGCCCTCCTCGGCGCGCATGGCGCAGAAGGCGTCGAGAGCCGCGTCGAAATCCGCCAGCAGCGCGTCGCGCAGCGCCGCGATGTCGGCCTCGGCGGTCTCGGTGGTCAGGATGCCGCGAAGGGTCACGATCTCGGCGGCGGTCGAGGGCGCCAGCGACAGGCCCTGCGCCATCGCCTCGGCCTCGATCCGGGCCATCGCACCCAGCACCGCGCCCAGCTGCGCCTCGTCGAGGCGCATTGGCGCGGCATCGTCGCCGGCGGTCAGCTTGAGCGAGACCTGGATGTTGCCGCGCACCACCCGCGCTCCCAGTGCCTTGCGCAGCAAGGGTTCGAGCCCCTCGATCCAGTCCGGCAGGCGCAGGCGCAGGTCCAGGCCCTTGCCGTTGACGCCACGCAGTTCCCACAGCCAGGCGTGGCCCGCGCCATCCCCCGCCTTCGAGGCGAAACCCGTCATCGATTGCCGCATGCGCCGGCCTCCCTTCGCTCGTCTCCGGGGTATCCGCCCGCAACCGGCAAGGCAAGCCGTCGCTGCGCGTCACCCGGGCCGCGACACGCTTTGCGGGATTTAGCGCAGGGTTAACCTTTGGGTCACAAATGAGGCGAAATCGGGGCGCCGATCTGCTAGTAAGGTTTCAGTAAGCAATATGACGCGACGCTGTCCGATCGGGGGCTTGGGCAGCGCGGAGTTGACAGGAGCGACGTGATGTTCGGCAACGGTGGGAACGACCAGGATATCGTCTCGATGACGGATCGGGACAAGGCGCGCAGGCTGGCCCCGCTGCGTACGGTCGAGGCCTATTGGCACGGGCTGTGCGACGGGACGCAGGTGCCGCTGCGCAGCGATGTCGACCCGCGCGGGATGGAAAATGCGCTGGAATTCGCCTTTCTCATCGAACGGATCGCCCCCAGCCTGGCCAAGATCCGGGTTGCCGGCTCGCACCTGTCGGACCTGCTGGGCATGCAGGTCGCGGGCATGCCCCTGTCCAGCTTCATCGCGCCCGAGGACCGCGACCGGTTCGGCGCGGCGGTGGCGCGGCTGTTCGCCGATCCGGCGGTGGTGCGCATCACGCTCGAGGCCGAGGGCGGTTTCGGCAAGCCTGCGATGACCGGCCACATCATCCTGATGCCGCTGCGCTCGGATTTCGGCGAGGTCAGCCGCGGCCTTGGCGCGATGGTGACCGATGGCCGGATCGGGCGCACGCCGCGCCGGTTCCGCGTGACCGCGATCGATGTCGAGTCGGCACCCTCGGCAGGCGTCGTCGCCCCGGCGACCACCGGTGATGCGCCTGCCCCGCGCGCGCCGCGCCCCGCGCCCGCCGTCACCCTGCCGCCCGCCGCACCGGCCCGGTCCACCGCCGCAGCCCCACAGCGTCAGCGCGGGCACCTGCGGCTGGTCGTGTCGAACGACTGAGCGGCCTGAAGGTCACGAGGCAGGACAAGGCAGATTTTCAAGCAGCTTCGCTTTGGGGACTTCCGCGACTTGACCCGTGTCAATCCTTCAACACGCCGACTGCTGTAACCATCGCGCTATCCGAACCCAGATCAGGAGAGCTCGCGATGACGTCGCATAAAGCCACGGAAACCCGCACCACGGTCATCGATATCCCAGAAGCAGTCGGTGTCTTCGACAATTTCGACGCCCTGCAAGCCGCCTTCTACGATCTGCGCATGGTCGGCTTCAGCCGCTACGACATCAGCCTTTTGGGCGACGAGAAAGCGCTGAAGGAGAAACTGGGACAGAGCTACTGGCAGTCGAAGGATCTCGAGGACAATCCGGACGCACCGCGTGCGGCCTTCGTTTCGGAAGAAGCCATCGGCGAACTCGAAGGCGCCATCGCCGGCGGATTCTTCTTTCTCGGCTCCTACATCGCGATGGCGGCGATGCTGACCCCGCTCAGCACGCTCGCGGCTTCGGTGGCGGCCATCGCCATCGGCGGAACCCCGGCGGCGGTCATCGGCACCTTGCTGGCGCGGCGGGTCGGCAAGCATCATCGGGATTACTACGCCGAGCAGATCGCGCATGGCGGCATCCTGGTCTGGGTCCGGGTGGCGGACAAGGAAAAGGAGGAACTGGCCGTGAAGATCCTGAAAGGCCATTCTGGCCGCGACGTGCACGTCCACAACTGGAGCAACTGATCGCCCGACTGCGCAAGACGAATGGCCCGCCGTAGCGCGCAAGCCCCTAGCCAGATGTGAAGATACGCCACCCGAGGCGCCCAGTGCACCCTGGCTTTCAACAAGAGAGCGCCCTTGCGGAAAGCCGCGGGGGCATATTCGTTTGATTTACCCACCTATCGGACGAAACGAACGTTGATGTGGTATCTTTGGCGCGTATCGGCCACCTTGTGTCCTGTTCGCCGGAGCCCGTGGGTTGGCTGGCAAGCAAACCTCGCCGCAGTTCGGTTGCTGGACCTAAACCGAGGAGTGACCCGTTAGAGGCGCTTGAGGAGTAGGACGGCGTCGGTACCCGAATGGCGCCAGCCAGGGATGTCGAGACGCCGGCGCGCCGCCTCATCATAGCCCATCCGGGCATACAGGCGAGTGGCCCCCGGGTTCGATGCGGACACGATCAATGCCATGCCCGGATTACCGTCGGCTTTCGCGCGCTCTTCTGCGTGCCGCAGCAGCGCGGTTCCAAACCCCTTACCACGCGCATCGGGCACCGTGGCCAAGATGTACACGTACCAATATCCTGCAGCGAGGTTCTCAAGCTATTGCAAGGGCACGAAAGGCGCCGGGACATCCGGGCCGATGGGACCCGGTTCGGATGGCAGCCGATACGCGACGAGCCCGGCCTCGACCACGCCGTTCACCTCAATCACATGGGCGTTTCGATAGCTGAAACTGCCCTCGTCGCGCATTGCCCGCTCTAGCCCAACATCGTCGATGCTTTGCCCCGGTGCAGCCATTCCGGCCCAGACGAGGTCAGGAAGACCGTCGCCGGCCCATACGAAGAAACGAACGAGATGTGGCGCGTCATCGGGAGTCGCCGCGCGAATGAATTCCGAGGTCATCTTCACGCTCCCGATTTGATACCCTCCTCGAGAAATGCGAGTTCGAATCCGCATGGTCAACACTGGCGACGCGCACGCGTTCGATACGACCGAGATTGATCCAGCGCTGGATATTCATCACGTCCATCGGACCCATGCAGCGGTCCCCACTTGGGTCCTAAAGAGGATGAACGTCCCGTCAAGGATTGCGATCCAGCCGTTGCCGCGACCATCACCACATGTGGTAAGCGGCCCGCCGCATCGCGACGGGCCTTTGACGTGTCCGGGTTGGCCGGTCAGCCGTTGGCGGCCGCCGCGCCAGCCTGGCGCAGCGCCGTCAGTTCCTCGGCCACGAGGAAGGCCAGTTCCAGCGATTGCGAGGCGTTGAGGCGCGGGTCGCAGGCCGTGTGATAACGATCCGACAGGTCCTCTTCGGTGACCGCGCGCACGCCGCCGGTGCATTCGGTCACATCCATGCCGGTCATCTCGAAATGCACGCCGCCGGGGATCGTGCCCTCGGCGCGATGAATCCCGAAAAACTCCTGCACCTCGCGCAGCACCAGGTCGAAGGGCCGCGTCTTGTAGCCGGTGGCCGACTTGATCGTGTTGCCATGCATCGGGTCGCAGACCCAGAGCACGTTGGCGCCCTCTTCCTGAACCGCCTTGATGAGGCGCGGCAGGTTCTCGGACACCTTGCCCGCGCCAAAGCGCGCGATCAGCGACAGCCTGCCCGGCTCGTTGTTCGGGTTCAGCTTGGCCATCAGGACCTTGAGATCTTCTGCGGTGGTGGTCGGGCCGCATTTCAGGCCGATCGGGTTCAGCACGCCGCGGGCGAATTCCACGTGCGCGCCGTCCGGTTGCCGCGTGCGGTCGCCGATCCAGATCATGTGACCGGACCCCGCCAGCCATTTCCCGCTGGTCGAATCGAGGCGGCACAGCGCCTCTTCGTATTCAAGCAGCAGCGCCTCGTGGCTGGTGTAGAAATCCACCGTCTGGAGGCTGGGCTCGCGGTCGCTGTCGAGACCTGCGGCGCGCATGAAGTCCAGCGTGTCCTGGATGCGGTTCGCCATGTCACGATACTTTTCCGCTTCCTCGCGGTCGGTGAAACCCAGCGTCCAGCTGTGCACCTGGTGAACGTCGGCATAACCGCCGGTCGAGAAGGCGCGCAGCAGGTTCAGCGTCGCCGCTGCCTGCGTGTAGCCCTGCAACATCTTGGCCGGATCGGGCCGGCGCGCCTCGGGGGTGGCGGCCAGCTCGTTGATGATGTCGCCGCGATAGCTGGGCAGTTCCAGGCCGTTCACCATCTCGGTCGGCGCGCTGCGCGGCTTGGCGAACTGGCCGGCCATGCGGCCCACCTTCACCACCGGCACCTTGGCGCCAAAGGTCAGCACCATGGCCATCTGCAACATGACCTTGAACGTGTCGCGGATCGCGTTCGCGCTGAACTGCTCGAAGCTCTCGGCGCAATCGCCGCCCTGAAGCAGGAACGCCTCGCCGCGCGACGCGGCCCCCAGCGCCTTTTTCAGCTTGCGCGCCTCGCCGGCGAAGACCAGCGGCGGGTATTTCGACAGTTGCGCCTCGACGGTGTTCAGCGCGGCCTGATCCGTATAATCGGGCATCTGAACCCGCGGCTTGGCGCGCCAGCTCGTTTTCTGCCACTCGGTCATCGCTTTTCTCCGGTTCTTCTCAGCATGGGTGTTGGCGTTAACGCGTCGTCTATACTCAAAGCCCGGCGGACCCGCCACCCGCTTTTATGCGACATATCTTGACGCTTTCGTCCTTCTCTGACCATCCTTGCACAGCGGCGCGCCTGCCGCGTGGAAGGATGCCGCCGGAATGCTCGCACAGACCCAGCGCCAGACCGTCGAGATCGAGAACGCCCCGGACAAGCCCCGGCGTTTCGTCTTCGTGCTGCTGGAGAACTTCACCCTGCTGTCCTTTGCGGCGGCGCTGGACTGCCTGCGGCTGGCCAACCGGATGTCGGGCCGCAAGCTGTATGACTGGCGCCTGATCGGCGAGGGCGGCACGGTGGTGCGCAGTTCGACCGGCACGGCATTCCATCTGGATGGTGACCTCGACGAGTTGCGCCGCGACGACACGGTGATCCTGTGCGGCGGCATGGACGTGCAGGACGCGACCACCAAGAAGATGCTCAACTGGCTGCGCCGCGAGGCCCGCAAGGGGCTGCGCATGGGCGGGCTTTGCACCGCGGGCTACACGCTGGCCCGTGCCGGGCTTCTGGATGGCAAGAAGGCGACGATCCACTGGGAGAACCACGACAGCTTTTCCGAGGAATTCGAGGAGGTCACGCTGACCAAGTCGGTGTTCGTGATCGACGGGAACCGGATGACGACGGCGGGCGGCACCTCGTCCATCGACCTGTTCCTGCAGATCATCGCCAGCGACCATGGCGAGGATCTGGCCAGCGCGGTGGCCGACCAGCAGATCTATTCCTCGATCCGCACCGACCAGGACACCCAGCGCCTGTCCGTGCCGACCCGCATCGGCGTCCGCCACCCCAAGCTTAGCCAGGTCATCCACAAGATGGAGGCCAATATCGAGGAACCGATCAGCCCCGCCGTCCTGGCGACCGAGGTCGGCATGTCGACACGCCAGTTGGAGCGGTTGTTCCGGCGCTACCTGAACCGCTCGCCCAAGCGTTATTACATGGAGCTGCGCCTGCAAAAGGCGCGCAACCTGTTGATGCAGACGGACATGAGCGTGATCAACGTCGCGCTGGCTTGCGGTTTTGCCAGCCCGTCGCATTTCTCGAAATGCTACCGCGCGCATTATGAGACGACCCCCTATCGCGAACGCGGCGCCCACGCGCAGCGCCTGTCGGTGTGATCGAGACGCCCCGGCTGCGCCTGCGGCCGCTGCGCGAGGACGATGCAGAAGCGCTGCACGCGATCTTTTCCGACCCGCGCGCCATGCGCTACTGGGACCGTCCCGCCTGGGATGATATCGCGGAAACCCGTCGCTTCTTGGCGAAATGCATCGACAACCCGCCGGACCAGTCGCTGGAATACGCGGTCGAGCGCGACGGCGCGCTGATCGGGCGCGTGGCGATGTGGAAACGCTGGGAGGTCGGATACCTGATCCATCCCGACCATTGGGGCCAGGGCCTCGCGACCGAAGCCATGCGCGCGTTGATCGCCGAGATCGCGGCGCGCTTTCCCGAGGCGCAGACGCTCACCGCCGAGATCGACCCCCGCAACATCGCTTCGGCCCGGTTGCTGGCGCGGCTGGGCTTCGCGATGACCGGGCTTGAGGAACGGAACTTCCTCTATGGTGGGACCGAGTGGTGCGATACCGCCTCGTATGCGCTGGCCCTGCGTCAGGACGAATAGGCAGCCCCCAGCGTGCTGAACGCCTTGCCGAACATCCAGTCCCAGGCCCGTCTCATCCCGGCCCTTTCCTGTGCCGGCGTGATGTTCGACGGCCAGGGTTCACCGCTTTCGTGGATGTTGTGGCGGCGCCGGTCGGATGCGGCCGCCGCGGCCCCGATGACCGGCCCAAGTCGCGCCATGTACATGTAATCCTCGGGACCGACGCCGGGCTTGACCATCGCTTCCCCGTTCGGCCAGCCGCCGACGCCGCCATGCGTGGTCATGAAGGTCGCGGGCAAAACGTTCGCGCCGGTGCCGTAGAGCCCGCAATTGCCAAAGCTGACGCGGCTGCCCGACAGCGGATCGCGCAGCGCGTGAAAGGCCATGGTGACATTGCCGGGGATGGAATTCGTCTGGTCGTCATCCATCCAGAAGGACCGGTCCACCGCGTCGAACAGGTACATCTCCTGCACGGGGATGCGCCTTTGCTGCAACCGGTGGGCGATCACGATCATCGCCGCGCCGCCCCGGCTGAACCCGCCCAGGAAGAGCTTTCGGTCCGGGTTGGGCGACGATCCGTAATTGGCCAGAATCCAGTTCAGGGCCTGTTCGACGATCTGGGCCGAACTGCGGCCCGTCACACTGTCCTGCGTGCCGGGAAAATACTTGTGCCGGTCGAACCCCAGCGAGGCGATCCGCTTGACGTGGCCGTTGGTCATCGACTGGGTGCCCTCCAGCATGACGCAGGCGCGTTGCACCGCGTTGCCGGAGGGATCGGCATTGTCGGTGCCATCGATGCAACAATAAATCCGCATGGTGAAATTCCCCGAAAGGCAACCAATGCGGAAAGCCTGCCGGGGAATTCTGCGCCGATCAAGAAAAAGCGTCAGCTGCCTTCGCCGGGCACCAACCGATAAAGCGCGCCGTTGCCCTCGCTGAGGAACCACAGCGCCCCGTCCGGCCCCTGGTCGACGTCGCGCACACGGCTGGTGGCCGCGCCCTCGATCCGCTCGACCTCGCGCAGCGGATTGCCCGAAAGGCGCGAGACATAGTCGAATTTCAGCGATCCGACAAAGGCCTGGCCGTCCCAGTTGCCACCGCGGAAGAACGCCATGTCCGACGGCGCAATCGAGGGATCCCAGTAATACACCGGCTGTTTCATACCCTCCTGCGCGGTGCCAACCCCGATAGACGAGCCGTTGTAGTTCACGCCGTAGGCGATCACGGGCCAGCCGTAATTCGCGCCCTTCTCGATCCGGTTGACCTCGTCCCCGCCGCGCGCGCCGTGTTCGATCACCCAAAGCTGGCCATCGCCGTCCACCGCCGCGCCCTGCGGGTTGCGGTGGCCCCAGGACCAGATTTCCGGCTGCACGCCGGACTGCCCGACAAAGGGATTGTCGGCAGGCACGCGCCCGTCCCGCGTGATCCGCAGCACCGAACCGTTGTGCATCGCGCGGTCCTGCGCGGTCTCGGGATTGCCGCGGTCGCCCACGGTCACGAACAGCGTGCCATCCGACGCCTCGACGATGCGCGAACCGAAGTGAAAACCGCCTCCGCTGCCGCGTGCAATCTCGAAGATCGTCTCGCCACCCTCCAGGCGGCGGCCGTCCTCGGACAGGCGCGCGCGGTAGACGGCGGTGCCCGATCCGCGGACGAACTGCGCCTTGGAGTAGGTCAGGAATATCTCGCGGCTGGTGGCGAAATCGCGCGGCACGAGGATGTCCAGCAGGCCGCCCTGCCCGTCCACCTCGATTTTCGGCAGACCGTCGATTGTCCAGCGGTCCTCGCCGCGCTGCGCCACAAGCGCACCCTCGCGTTCCGTGACCAGGATCGTCCCGTCCGGCAGGAATCCGAAGGCCCAGGGAATGTCGAGCCCCTCGACCACGGGTTGCGCGACCATCGGGCCGGCTTCGGTCGCGATCCGTTCGGCCAGGGCGGCGCTGGCAGCCAGGATCAGGGCGGCGGTGGCGGCTGCGGTCTTTGGAAACACGGACAAATCCTCCTATCATCGGGATATGGGGGCATATGGGGGTGCAATGCGGCACAGCAAGGGTTTCGTCCTGGCCGGAATGGTCACGATGGCGTCGACAGGCCAGGCCGGGGCCGCGCCCGAGGCGTGGCTATGTGCCTTTGCACCGCCGTTCGAGACGCTGCGATTCACGCTGGACCCGGCGCAATTCGCTGATCCCGTCTCACCGGACGAGCCGCCCCGCCGCCAGCTGTCGCGCGTCACCCTGCCTAATGTGGAACTGACCGCCGAGGCGATCCTGACGCAGGATGGCGGTCGCGGCTTTTTCCTGGCCGAGCGCGCCATGCTGCTGATCCGCCACAGTGACGGGTCGGCCACGCTGACGGCGGACGGGGCGCGGCTGGGCGGAGAATGCCGCCCCGAAGGCTGAGTCAGAGCACGTGCGCCGAGAGGTTCTGATACATGCCCCAGAGCGCGGTGACGAAAATCGACAGCATGCCGATCCCCTGAACCGCGAAGCGGTGCCGCACCAGCCGACGCCACAGCGCCTCGCCGCTGTTCTCTCCGGCCTGGATGCGGCGCGAGGTGCGGAGGCTGAGCAGACCCACGAGGCTCATCGGGAAGGCCAGCAGGAACAGCGCCTGCGCCAGTTCGATCCCGTAGCCGAAGCCCAGCACGCCCATCCCGGTCAGAAGTGCCGAGCCAAGCCCCGCGACCCAGAGCCCGGCCTCCTCGACGATGAAGATCAGGCGATTGGTGTTGATCCGCACGAGGTCCTCGAGATCCTGCTCGGCCCGCCCACCATTGCGCCGTGCGCGCGCCACCATGTCGAAGGGCACGCCCAGGACCCAGTGGCTGGCAGAGGACCAGACGACCGCGAGGACGATCCAGAACCAGAGGTTCGAGAAGGACCGCATGTCGATGACTTCGAAAACGGTTTCGTACCAGTCCAAATGTCCGCCCTTTCGCCTGCGCGCCCTCTCTAGCGTGGCAAAACGCGATTGCCCATAGCCGGGCGCGGGTCTGGACAGCGGGCCATGCACGGTGCATCCCTAGTGTCGGAAAAAAGTGACAGGTCATGCCATGCAGCCCACGCAATCGCCCTTCCCCGCCACCCGCTTTCGCCGACTGAGGCAGAGCCCCGCGATAAGGGCGCTGGTCTCGCAAACACTGCTGACGCCGTCCGATTTCATCTGGCCGGTCTTTGTCCGCGACGGCGAGGGCGTGGTCGAACCGATCGCCTCGATGCCCGGCGTGAACCGGCTGTCGGTGGACAAGGTAGTCGAGGCAGCGCGAGAGGCGCACGCCTTGGGAATCCCGGCGATCTGCCTGTTTCCCTACACCGACCCGGCGAAGAAGACCAAGGACTGCGCCGAGGCGTGGAACCCCGACAACCTGTCCAACACCGCGACCCGCGCGATCAAGGATGCCGGCATCGACATCGCGGTGATGACCGACGTGGCGCTGGATCCCTATAATATCGATGGGCATGACGGGTTCGTCGAGGACGGTTATGTGGTCAACGACCGCACGGTCGAGGCGCTGGTCAAACAGGCGCTGTCCCAGGCGGCGGCCGGCGCCGACATCATCGGACCCAGCGACATGATGGACGGCCGCATCGGCGCGCTGCGCAAGGCGCTGGAATCGCACGGCCACCAGAATGTCTGCCTGCTCAGCTATGCCGCCAAGTATGCCAGCGCCTTCTACGGCCCCTTCCGTGATGCGGTGGGCGCATCCGGCGCGCTGAAGGGCGACAAGAAGACCTATCAGCAGGATCCCGGCAATTCCGACGAGGCGATGCGCCTGATCGCACGCGACCTCGCCGAAGGCGCCGACATGGTAATGGTCAAGCCGGGCATGCCCTACCTCGATATCTGCCGCCGTGCCAAGGACATGTTCGGCGCGCCGACCTTTGCCTACCAGGTGTCGGGCGAATACGCGATGCTGGCCGGCGCGGCTGAACGCGGCTGGGTCGACGGCGACAAGGTGATGCTGGAGTCGCTGGTGGCGTTCAAGCGCGCCGGTTGCGACGGGGTGCTGACCTATTTCGCGCCCGCCGCCGCGCGCCTGCTCAACGGCTAGCGGTTTGTCGCCCAAGGCCTACAACAAACGGTGACAATCCCGTGCGCTGGCTGTATAAAGCGCCCAGCCGGAGATCCCGGTTTGCAGCAAACGGGACGCAAAAGACGTCCGAACGAGAGCGAGCAGAGCCATGACCCTTTCCCGACGCACCCTGATGATGGGCCTGGGCAGCACGACGCTGCTGGCCGCATGCGCCAACGGCGTGGGCAGCCGCGGCCCGGCGATGATCGACGCCCGCGCAGACGCCACCCTGGCGCAGCTTTACAACGAATATCCCGGCACGCGTAGCCTCGGTGCGAAATCCGCGGGCATCCTGATCATGCCTCTTGTCACCGAGGCCGGGCTTGGCTTCGGCGGCGCCTATGGGCGCGGCGCGCTGCGCGTCGGCGGGGCGACGGTGGATTACTATTCCGTCGCCAAGGCCAGCGGCGGGCTGCAAATCGGCGGCAAGCAATATTCGCATGTGCTGTTCTTCATGACGGAACAGGCGCTGATGAACTTCCGCCGCTCGCCCGGTTTCGCCGCCGGCGCGAATATCGAATACGCCATCCCCGAACGGGGCGAGACCCTGGCCGCCGAGACGACGACCTCGCTCGCGCCCGTGATCGCGGTGATCTTCGGCCAATCGGGCCTGCATGTGGGCGCGACACTGGAAGGCGTGAAATACACCCGGATCATTCCCTGACAAAGGTGCAAGAGGGTTCTGCACCTCTTGGTCCCGGACAGGTCCGGGACCAATCGACCCCATAGTTTGTCCGGCTCGATGTAGCCGGAGCTTCGGTTGCGCCTCAGTGGTAGGTGAATTCCCCCACCACATTGCGCCATTCGCCCGGGCTGATCATCTTTCGATGCACGAAGCGCACCGAGTGGAGCGGCCCCTCGATCTGATCCTGCCAGTACTCGATGAAGCGGAACAGTTTCGGGTGGTCAGGGGCGAGGTCGTAATCCTGCCAGACGAAGGTATTGATGACGTTCTTGTAGTCGGGCATGCGGTAGAAGAATTCCGCCGTGGTCAGCCCGTAGCCTCGCAGCATCAACTCGGTCTCGCTTTTCTCCATCCTGTAACCTCATGTCGGGGTGTCACAGAAAGAGTCTGCCAAGTGATTCTTTACTTTTCAATAAAAACAGTGTGTTAGCAGTCATATGCCGCGGCTGCCAAAATGCGGTGGGCAGGCGCCATTGCACCCCGCATCTTGTCTCTGGTATAGTTCCGGCAACTAGATATGGCCGCGCAACGGACAGGCAGAGCACGTGAACGATACGCCGGAAACTCCTGAAAACGAAAAGAAAAAACCGGCGCCTCATGCCGGACCGACGATCACCATCACCGACGAGATGAAGTCGAGCTATCTCGACTATGCCATGTCGGTGATCGTCAGCCGGGCCATTCCCGACCTTCGGGACGGGTTGAAACCGGTGCACCGGCGCATCCTTTATACGCTCTGGGAGAACGGCCAGACCCGCGCCAAGCCCTATCGCAAATGCGCGACGGCGGTCGGCGACGTGATGGGCCGCTATCACCCGCACGGGGATTCGGCGGTCTATGACGCGCTGGTGCGCATGGCACAGGATTTCTCGATGTCCCTGCCGCTGATCGATGGCCAGGGCAATTTCGGCAGCATGGACGGCGACCCGCCCGCCGCCTACCGCTATACCGAAAGCCGCTTGCAGAAGGTGGCCGAGGCGCTGCTGGAAGATATCGACAAGGAGACCGTCGATTTCGTCCCGAACTATGCCAACGAGCGGATGGAGCCGACCGTCCTGCCCGCGCGCTATCCCAACGTGCTGGTCAACGGCGCCGAGGGCATCGCCGTCGGCATGGCCACGCGAATCCCACCGCACAACCTGGGCGAGGTGATCGACGCGACGCTGGCGCTGATCGCCAATCCCGACCTGTCGTCCGAAGACCTGATCGACTACATCCCGGCCCCCGACTTTCCCACAGGCGGCGTGATCCTGGGCCGGTCCGGTGCGCGCAAGGCCTATCTCGAAGGGCGCGGCAGCGTCATCATCCGGGCCAAGACCCGGGTCGAGGAACTGCGCAAGGATCGTTTTGCCATCATCATCGACGAGATCCCCTACCAGGTGAACAAGGCCACGATGATCGAGCGCATCGCCGAGGCCGCCCGCGACAAGAAGATCGAGGGCATCGCCCACGTGCAGGACGAATCCGACCGCGACGGCGTGCGCGTGGTGATCGAGCTCAAGCGGGATGCGACGGCAGAGGTGGTGCTGAACCAGCTCTATCGCTTTACCCCGATGCAGACCTCGTTCGGATGCAACATGCTGGCGCTGAACGGCGGCAAGCCGGAACAACTGACGCTGCGCGCCTTCCTTACCGCCTTCATCGACTTCCGCGAGGACGTGGTGGCGCGGCGCACCGCCTACCTGCTGCGCAGGGCGCGCGAGCGGTCGCATATCCTGTGCGGTCTCGCCGTGGCGGTCAGCAATGTCGACGAGGTCGTGGCGACGATCCGCTCCAGCGCGGATGCCTCCGAGGCGCGGGAACGGCTGATGACGCGGCGCTGGCCGGCGGGCGCCATCCTGCCCTATATCGCACTGATCGACGACCCGACCCACAAGGCCAACGAGGACGGCACCTACAACCTGTCCGAGGCGCAGGCACGCGCGATCCTGGAACTGCGGCTGCAACGCCTGACGCAGCTGGGCGTCAAGGAAATCACCGACGAGCTCGAAGACCTGGCGGCGAAGATCAAGGATTACCTCGACATCCTGTCCTCGCGCGAGCGGATCATGCAGATCATCGGTGACGAGATGCGCAGCATTCGCGACGAGTTCGCCGTGCCGCGCCGCACCGAGATCACCGACTGGGCCGGAGACCTCGACGACGAGGACCTGATCGAACGCGAGGACATGGTCGTGACCGTCACCGCGGGCGGCTATATCAAGCGCACCCCGCTGGCCGAGTTCCGCTCGCAAAAGCGTGGTGGCAAGGGCCTGTCGGGCGGCGCGCTCAAGGATGACGACGTGGTGACGACGCTGTTCGTCGCCAACACGCACACGCAGCTGCTGTTCTTCACCACCGACGGCATGGCCTACAAGCTCAAGACCTGGCGCCTGCCGCTGGGCGGGCGCACCTCGAAGGGCAAAGCGATCGTCAACATCCTGCCGATCCCGACCGGCGTCTCGATCGCCGCGATCATGCCGGTGGACCGCCCCGAGGAGGAATGGGACGCTCTCCAGATCGTCTTTGCGACCTCCAAGGGGTCGGTGCGCCGCAATCGGCTGTCGGACTTCACCAACGTGATGCGCAATGGCAAGATCGCGATGAAGTTCGAAGGCGAGGATGAGAACACCCGCCTGATCGACGCGCGCATCTGCTCCGAGGATGACGACGTGATGCTGGTGACGAATTCCGGCCGGGCGATCCGTTTCCCGGTTCCGGACGTGCGGATCTTCAACTCGCGCAGTTCGACCGGTGTCCGGGGTATCCGCCTGCTGGGCAAGGACGAGGTTGTGTCGATGTCGGTGATCCGGCATTTCGACGCGGAATCGGACGAGCGCGCCTCGTATCTCAAGATGCGCCGCCTGATGGCGGGTGTGACCGAAGAGACCGAGAGCGACGAGGAAGAAGGCAATGCCGACAGCGCCCTGCCTCAGGACCGCTATGCCGCGATGTCGGCGGCCGAAAACCTGATCCTGACCATCACGGCCAAGGGCCTGGGCAAGCTGTCGTCAAGCCACGATTACCCGGTGCGCGGGCGCGGCGGGATGGGCGTCACCGCGTGGGAGAAAACCATGCGTGGCGGCGAGATCGTTGCCAGTTTCCCGGTCGAGATGGACGACCAGA
This sequence comes from Thetidibacter halocola, assembly GCF_018224955.1. Classification (GTDB taxonomy): domain Bacteria; phylum Pseudomonadota; class Alphaproteobacteria; order Rhodobacterales; family Rhodobacteraceae; genus Thetidibacter; species Thetidibacter halocola. Next base: position 43,931 of record NZ_JAGTUU010000001.1, on the reverse strand, counting down.
TCATGCTGGCCACCTCGAAAGGCCAGTCGATCCGCGTGCCAGTGGACGGGATTTCCTTCCGGTCGCGCAGCGCGGGCGGGGTCAAGGTGTTCGACACCGGCGCCGGCGAGGAAGTGGTCAGCGTTGCCTGGATCGCCGACCAGGGCGACGACGAGGCAGAGGACGGCGGCGCGTAAGCGCCGCCCGATCCGTCCGCGTCCTGGGGAAGGGCAACGGGAGATCGGACATGAAAAAAGGCGCGGTTCTCACCGCGCCTTTTTCCGTCTATCAGGTCGGGATCACTCGGTGTCGGACGACGAGTTGATCGCGATGATGCCTGCAGCCAGTGCCGCGATGCCAATGCCGACACCCGCTGCGCCGCCGCCAGCCAACAGACCGCCACCCGCACCCGGGGCAACTGCGCCTGCGGTGCGACGGATGCAGTAGAACGTATTTGCCGGCTCACCTTCGACCGAGTTCCGGCAAGCCAGAACCTCACCATCGCTGGTCCGGACGCTCAGCGGGTAGTTGGGCAGGCCACTGTCGCCGATGACCGTGCCAGTCGCTGCGAGTGCGGGGACAACCGATGCAGCGGTGATGGCAGCCGCAGCAATGATGCCAAAGAATTTCTGATTCATGTTCATTTCCACTGTTAGAGCGTTAGAAACACCTTACAGGTGCGGTTCCTCTCGTTGCAAGAAGAATGCTGGATCATGGTTCGCACATGCGGCATTTTTCGCACCACTTGGTGGAATTGCCGTGACTTTGGGCTTGAACCCTGCGCCGAAACCAGTCTGAAAACCGCCTGTCAGGCGGCTTTCAACCCGTATATGCCGGCGAATTTCGCATCGAGGTAATCCAGCAGCGGTTCTTCGCTGACCGGCATCCCGGCGGCATGTTCGATCGTGGCACGCGGCGTGCGCAGGCCGCCGAAGCGTTGCAGCCGTTCGCGCAGCCAGGCCAGCGCCGGGCCGGTCCGGCCCACGGCCAGTTGCGAGTCGAGATCGGGCACCGCACGGCGCAGCGCGGCATGCAGGCAACCGGCATAGACATTGCCCAACGTGTAGGTCGGGAAGTAGCCGAACAGGCCCGCGGACCAGTGCACGTCCTGCAGGACACCGTTGGCGGGCGTGTCGACCGCATAGCCGAAATCGGCCAGGAACCGGTCGTTCCACGCCGTTTCCAGATCCGCCACCGCCAGGTCGCCCGAAATCAGCGCGCGTTCGAGGTCGAAGCGCAGCAGCACGTGCAGGTTATATTGCACCTCGTCCGCTTCGGTGCGGATGTAGCCGTTCTTCAGCCGGTTCACCGTGGCATAGAAGGACTCGGGGTCGGGAATGCCGAAATCGCCGAACTCGTCCCGCATCCGTTCATACAGCCAGCCGCAATAGGCGCGAGACCGGCCCAGCTGGTTCTCGTAGATGCGGCTCTGGCTTTCATGCACGCCCATCGACACGCCGCCACCCACAGGGGTCAGATGATAGGCCGCGTCGATGTTCTGCTCGTATCCCGCGTGGCCGGTTTCGTGGATCGTCGAGTAGAGGCAGTTGAACGGGTCGGCGGGCACCGTGCGGGTGGTGATCCGCACGTCATGCCCCTGCCCCGAGCTGAACGGATGCACCGCCTTGTCGATGCGCCCGCGCCGCAGGTCATAGCCAAAGCTTTCGGCCACGATCCGGGCCAGCCGCATCTGGCCGTCCTCGTGGAAATCGACACCCAGCGCCAGCGGTGACGGCCGTCCCAGCACCTCGGCCCGCAACGCGACCAGCCGGGGCCGCAGTCGGTCGAACATGGCCTGAAGGTCCGCTCCCTTGGCGCCCGGCTCGTAATCGTCGAGCAGCGCGTCGTAGAGATCGCCGTCCTCGCCCGCCAGCGCGGCGGCCTGTTCGCGCCGCAGGCGCAGCACCTCGTCCAGAAGCGGTGCGAAGCCGCGGAAATCGCCCGCCTCGCGCGCCTCGATCCAGGTGACCTGCGCCCGGCTGACGGTGCGGGCGATGGCGGCGGCCAGAGCGGCGGGCACCTTCACGGTACGTTCATAGCTGCGCCGGATCAGCCGGAGCTGCGCGCGGTTCGCCTCGTCCAGCGCGGCGTCGTCAACCGATGCCAGCCAGTCGCCCAGACGCGGGTCGCCGCGGCGGGCATGCAGCACGGATTCCAGCGCTGCGACCTCTTCCTCCCGTTGCGCCGCGGCCCCGCGGGGCATCATCGTCTCCTGGTCCCAGGAAAGGCGACCGGCGACCTGGGCCAGGGCCTCGGTCTCGCGCTGGAAGGACATGAGGTCGTCAAAGGCTGTCATCAATCAACTCCTGAGGGATTGCGGAACAGGATAGCGCGCGGCAAATCTGCCCCGCAGGATCAGCGCCCAGAGCGCCACGGCGCCCAGTTGGTGCAGGATGGCGATCTGCCAAGGCGCCATGTAAAGCACGGTCACGATCCCCAGCACCATTTGAAGGCACAGAACTGCGAAGATCGCGTTAAACCGGAACCGTGTGTCACGATTGGCCGAACGGCGCGCCCGCAACCAGACCACGACCCCGAAGGCGAACAGCAAGTAGCCTGCCATGCGGTGCAGGAATTGCACAAGCCCCGCGTTCTCGAAGAAATTGCGCCAGACCGGCGTCAGGTCGAACGGATAGGGCGGCAGGAAATGCCCGGCCATCAGCGGCCAGTCGTTGTAGGTGCGACCCGCGTCGATCCCCGCCACCAGCGCCCCCAGCAAGATTTGCAGGAAGGCGAAATGCATCAGCCCGGTGGACATCGAAAAGAGTTTCGGCTCGGCCGAGCGGCGCGCCTGCATCAACGCGCGCTCCTCGCGTCCCAGCGCATAGACATACCAGGCGATCAGCCCGAGGATGACAAAGGCCAGCCCCAGATGCGTCGCAAGCCGGTAGGAGGCAACGTCGAGCCGCTCGCCCGTCAGGCCGGAGGCGACCATCCACCAGCCGATCGCACCCTGGAGCCCACCCAGCACGCCCAGGCCAAGCAGCCGGCCCGTCCAGTCGGTGGGAATACGACGCGCCAGCAGGAACCCGAAGAACCCCAGCGCCCAGACCAGGCCGATCACCCGGCCCAGCTGCCGGTGACCCCATTCCCACCAGTAGATGAACTGGAACTCGGACAGGCTCATGCCCTTGTTCTGAAGCTGGTATTCAGGAATGGCGCGGTACTTGTCGAACTCGACCTGCCAGGCCTCGGCCGACATCGGCGGCAGCGCACCGGTCAGCGGGCGCCATTCGGTGATCGACAGACCCGAATCCGTCAGCCGCGTCAGCCCGCCCACCGCGATCATCGTCACCACCAGCGCGAACAGCACGATCAGCCACAGCCGGATCGCACCGCGCGCGCCGCGCCGTCCCGCGTCGATCATTCCGCCTGTCTGCGGCTGCCCGGATCGGGTGGTTTCCCCGACTTCTTCGAACAGCTTGCGCTTTTCTGCCATCATGGACTCCGTTAAAGTTGTTCTAGCGAGGCTGTTGCGCAACCGCAACCATCCATACCTCCCGGAATGGGTCAGCAATTCCGGACTTTGCCTGCGACCCGAGACAGGGCATGCTCAACCTCAAGTTTATCCCGCCCCGATGGGCGGCCCTCTTTCTCCCTGACCGTGCAACCGGTCGACTGGCAGGCGGGCGCGATGCTCGCCTGCCCTTTTCTTTCTAGCGCCCGCCACGTTCCTTCCAGCGCACGATTTGCCGCATCATGCCATGCAGCATCTGCACATCGGCGCGGGTCAACGGCATCCGGCTCCACATGTTGCGCAGGTTGACCTTCATCGCCTCGGCCTTGGTTTCCGGAAAGAAGAACCCCGCCTCATTCATGCGCTCCTCGTAGTGCCGTGCCAGGTGCTCGATCTCGTGGGTTTCCGCGGGCTCGGTGCCGGCCAAGGCCTGCACGACGGGCGCCGTGTCGTCCTGGATGCGGCGCCACTCATAGGCGCACAACAGCACGCATTGCGCCAGGTTGAGCGAGGCAAACGCCGGGTTCACCGGGACCGAGACGATGGCGTTGGCCTGCGCAATGTCCTCGTTTTCCAGCCCCGCGCGTTCGGGGCCGAAGATCACCGCCACCCGCTGTCCCTGCGCGATGCGGTCGCGCGCCTCGCGCATCGCGGCCTCGGGCGTGTAGACGGGTTTTGTCAGGTCGCGCGGTCGCGCGGTCGTGGCCAGGGTGAAATGACAGTCAGCCAGCGCCCCGGCCAGATCGTCGGTCAGCAGCGCCTCGTCCAGCAGCCGGCCCGCCCCCGAGGACATGGCCACGGCCTTTTCGCTCGGCCAACCGTCGCGGGGGGCCACCACGCGCATCCGGTCCAGCCCGAAATTCCACATGGCGCGGGCCGCCGCACCGATATTCTCGCCCATCTGCGGGCGCACCAGCACGAAGGCCGGTTGCGGCATGTCCGTCGGCATGTGGGTCTCCTGCAATTGCGCGCCCTGTCCTATCCGGGCGCGCCGCCTTGGGCAAGCGATGGCGAATCGGAATGGCCAAGCGCGCGCCGCTGCGGTAAACGACCGCTCCAGACGATCAGGGAGCCCGCCATGGCCGAGCAGGACACGCCGCAGATCTATCTCGTCACACCGCCGGATTTCGAGTTGGGCAGCTTTTCGGGAACGCTGGCGCGCGTCCTGGATGGATGCGAGATCGCCTGCCTGCGCCTGTCGCTGGCCAGCCATGACGAGGACCGCCTGATGCGCGCCGCCGACGCGGTGCGCGATGTGGCCCACGCCGCCGACGTGGCGTTGGTGATCGATACGCACACGGTCCTCGCCGAACGGCTGGGCCTCGATGGCGTGCACCTGCGGGACGGATCGCGCAGCGTGCGCGCGGCGCGCAAAGCTCTGGGGTCCGATGCGATCGTCGGCGCGTTTTGCGGCCAGTCCCGCCACGATGGGATCAGCGCCGGTGAAGCGGGCTGCGACTATATCTCGTTCGGCCCGGTGACGGGCAGCCTCGGCGATGGCGGCCTGGCAGAACGCGAGCTGTTCGAGTGGTGGTCGCAGATGATCGAGCTGCCGGTGGTGGCCGAGGGCGGCCTGACCGAGACAGCCGTGCGCAGCCTTGCCCCGGTTACCGACTTCTTCGCCGTGGGCGAAGAGATCTGGGGTGCGGACGATCCGCTGGCCGCGCTGCTACGCCTGCGCCAGGCGATGCTCTGACCCGATCGCCGCCATGTGGTCGGCGCGCACCTGGTCTTCGAGGTGCGAGGCCAGGCTCTTGCGGTTGGGGAAATCGTCGACCCGCACCGGCTTGTGATAGATCACCTCGACGCGGCCTTGCCGTGGCTGGGCAAGAATCTGCAGGAGTGACGGGCCGAAGTCCATCTCGCCCCACCAGCCATAGAAATCCGGTTTGCGGTTGGGCGGGGCGTGATAGATCACCGTCACCGCCTGCAACTGTACCGCGTGGCGCAGCCGCTCAGAAAAGAACGATGCGAAGAGCGTCGTCTTGAAGGGCAGCACGCGTCGCCCGTCGGTGGAGGTGCCCTCGGGGAAGAACAGCAGCCGGTGGCCGTGCATCAGCCGTTCCTCGAACAGCTGCGTCTGCGCGCGGGCATCACGCGGATCGCGGCGGATGAACAGCGTGCCCGTCGCCCGCGCAAGCCAGCCGATGCCGGGCCACTTCGCGACCTCGGATTTCGAGACGAAATAGATCGTCTTGCGGCTGTTCAGTACGAAAATGTCCAGCCACGAGGTATGGTTCGCCACCAATGCTCCCGGCCCGCGCATCACCGGCCCTTTCTGTTCCACCGGCAGGCCCATGACGGCCAGCGTGCTGCGGCAGACAAAGCGGGTGATATGCGGCGTGAACGGGCGGTCCATGCCGCAGAGCGGTCGTTCCACCAGCCGGCAGAGCAGCAGGAAGGCCAGACCGCCGAACACCACGACGGCGATCACCGGCGCGCGCAAGGCGATCCGCGCCCAGCCGGCCGCACCCGGCGGCTCGAAGACTGGCGGCGGCGGTGGCGTCCAGTTCATGCGCCGGGGGCGCCGGCATAGCGGCGGCTCTGCTGCGGGTCGAGCCGCGCGGTGTCCATGACAAGGCACACATCGGTCGTGTTGAAGGCATGGTCGACAAAGGCGCCCTCGCCCACGAATCCGCCCAACCGCAGGTAGGACTTTATCAGCGCGGGCACACGCAGCATCGCGGCGCGCCGGTCAAGCTGATCCTCGGGGATCAGGTCCATCGGCTGGAACACCCGCGCCCGCACCCGCAATTCCGGTGGCGCCAGGTGGCGGTGATGCAGCAGCGACAGCGGCTCTGCCAAAGCGGGAATGTTCGTGCCGTGGAAGCTTGCCACGCCGAACAGGATCTCGATCCCGTGGCGTTGAACGTAATCGCCCAGGCCCTGCCACAAGTGCAACAGCGCGCTGCCGCCGCGATAGTCGCGATGCAGGCAGGAGCGCCCCAGTTCCAGCAGACGCCGGCCGCTCTGCCGCAGCAGGGTCAGGTCGAACTCGTCCTCGGAATAGAATTGCCCGGCGGCCTCGGCCTGGTCGTCGCGCAACAGGCGGTAGACGCCCACAACGGCGCCTTCGGACTGCTCGTCGCACAGGATCAGGTGATCGAAGAACGGGTCAAAGCGGTCGCGTTCCAGCCGGGCGGCATGGTCGACCATCGGGCCGTCGCCCCCCAGTTCCTCGACGAAGACCGCGTAGCGCAGGCGTTGCGCCGCCTCGATATCGGCCTCGGATCGCGCGAGACGCACCGAAAAGTCCGAAGTCTGTCGTGATCGGGAAGGCTGCTGAGCGCTCATGCGCCGCTTCTAGCAATCCTGCCCGAAAGGACAAGCATCGTGATGCTTTGCAGCGGCATTAACGCTTGGATAACCTCGTTCCGTTTACCTATGATCCATACACCGGTAGCAAGAAGATGCGCGCGCCGTCGATCACGACCTTGCCTTCCTCGCGGAAGTTCACGGTGATGCGGCCACCGATGTTGGATTGGACCTGTCCGATTCCCCAGTCGGGCCGGTCAGGATGCTGCACCAGCATCCCGGGTTCAAGGAGTGCGTTAAGGTTGGTCATGGTTCTGTCCGGGTTCGGGGCGAATGAGAAACGAAGGCGAGGCGAATGAAGACAGACAATAGCGCCACACTGGTCGCATTGGTAGGGTCGCGGCTGTGCCATGACCTGATCAGTCCAATCGGGGCGATCCAGAACGGGTTGGAACTGATGACGATGGCGGGGGCGCAGGCCTCGCCGGAACTGGACCTGATCCGCGACAGCTGCGACAGCGCGGCGGCACGCATCCGGTTCTTCCGCATCGCCTTCGGCACCGCCGGCAACGACCAGCATGTCAGCGCGCGCGAGATCACCTCGACGCTCAAGGGCCTGACCGCGAACAGCCGAATCGACGCGCAATGGCGCCTGCCCGACGACCAGCCCCGTCCGCTGGTGCAGATGGCCTTCCTCGCCTGCCTGTGTTGCGAAAGCGCACTGCCGCTGGGCGGCACGATCCACTGCGACAAGGACGGCGCGCGCCTTTCGGTGTCGGCCACCGCGGCGCGGGTCAAGGCGCTGCCCGAGGCCTGGGACATCCTGCGCGGCGGCGGTGATGTGGCGGCGATGACGCCCGACCGGGTGCAGTTCGGCCTGCTGGCCCTGCTGGCGGCGGAACGCGACATGCCGCTGACCATCAGCACCGGCGAGGCCGGCGTGCGGATCGAGATCGGCTAACGGCCCGCGCCCTTACGGGCGCACGGTGCCGTCGCCGGTGACCAGGTACTTGAAGCTTGTCAGTTGCTCGGCCCCCACGGGGCCGCGCGCGTGCATCTTGCCGGTGGCGATGCCGATCTCGGCGCCCATGCCGAACTCGCCGCCATCGGCGAACTGGGTCGAGGCGTTGTGCATCAGGATCGCGCTGTCGAGCCGGGTCATGAAACGGTCGGCCGCGTCCTGGTCCTCGGTCACGATACAATCGGTGTGTTGGCTGCCGTACCGGCGAATGTGAGCGATAGCGTCATCAATAGAATCAACGACTTTCGCCGCGATCTTCATGTCGAGATACTCGCATCCCCAATCCGACTCTGTGGCCTGCCGCACCCCTGAAATGGCCTGAAGCGTCCCGTCGCCGCGCACCTCGACACCCGCATCAAGCAAAGCGCGGATCACGCCCTGGCCGACCGTGTCTAGCGCCTCGCGGTGGATCAGCAGGCATTCGGCCGCCCCACAGATGCCGGTGCGACGGGTCTTGGCGTTCATCACGACCTTCAGCGCTTTGACCGGGTCGGCCTCCTTGTCGAGATAAACATGCACGATGCCCTCGAGATGGGCAAAGACCGGCACCCGCGCCTCGCGCTGCACCAGCCCAACCAGCCCCTTGCCACCGCGCGGCACGATCACGTCGATGAAACCCGTCATCGCCAGCATCTCGGATACCGCCGCGCGGTCGCGCGTCGGCACCAGCTGGATCGCGTCCTCGGGCAGTCCCGCGGCGCGCAACCCCTCGACCAGGCAGGCATGGATGGCGGTCGAGCTGTGAAAGCTCTCGGAGCCGCCGCGCAGGATCACGGCATTGCCGGCCTTCAGGCACAGCGCGCCGGCATCGGCAGTGACATTGGGCCGGCTTTCATAGATCACGCCGACCACGCCCAGCGGCGTGCGCACCCGGCGAATATGCAGGCCAGAAGGCCGGTCCCATTCCGCCATGACCTGCCCGACGGGGTCATCCTGCGCCGCGATGGCGCGCAGACCGTCACAGATGGACTTGATGCGGTCCTCGGTCAGCAGCAGACGGTCCATCATGGCGTCGCTCAAACCCTTGTCGCGGCCATAGTCCATGTCCTGCGCGTTCGCCTCTACGATGTCGGTGCGGTGCGACCAGACCGCATCGGCGGCGGCGTTCAGCGCCCTGGCCTTGGCCTCGGGCGCGGCAAAGGCAAGCTCTGCCGCAGCAGCACGCGCGCGGCGGCCGATCTCGGCCATCAGGGCGGGGATGTCGGTCTGGTCCTTCATGGCGTCGTCCTTCGTGGCGGGTCGGTCCGAGGGTAATGCAGCGGCGCTTAAAGCGCCATGTCGTCGCGGTGGATCAGCACAGCGCGGCCCGGATAACCGAGGATCGCCTCGATCTCGGCGCTCTTGTGGCCGGCGATGGCGCGGGCCTCGGTGGCGGTGTAGCGCACCAATCCCTGTCCCAGAACGCGGCCCGCGCGGTCGCGGATTGTCACCGGGTCGCCGCGCCCGAACGGGCCCTCGACCGCCGAGAGGCCCGCGGGCAACAGCGACTTGCCCTGCTGCAGGGCCTGCGCCGCACCATCATCGACGATCAGCGTGCCCTGCGGCTTCATCGCGGCGATCCAGCGCTTGCGCGCCGCATGCGGGTCAAGCAGCGGCGTGAACAGGGTCGAACGGGCGCCTTCCGCCAGCGCCTTCAGCGCGTGCAGTGGCGCGCCCTGCCCGATCAGCATCGCGCAACCCGAGGCGGTTGCGGTGCGCGCGGCCATGACCTTGGTCTTCATCCCGCCCTTGGACAGGCCGGACCCGGCATCGCCCGCCATCGCCTCGATCTCGGGCGTGATGGCGTCGATCAGCGGCAGGTGGCGGGCGTCGGGGTCTGTGTTCGGGTTGGCGGTGTAAAGCCCGTCGACATCGGACAGCAGCACCAGCAGGTCCGCGCCCACCGTGGCGGCAACCTGGGCCGCAAGGCGGTCGTTGTCGCCATAGCGGATCTCGTCGGTGGCGACCGTGTCGTTCTCGTTCACGATGGGCACGACGCCAAAGGACAGAAGCGTTTCCAGCGTCGCGCGCGAGTTCAGGTAGCGACGGCGATCCGCGCTATCCTCGAGCGTCACAAGGACCTGCCCGGTGGTGATACCATGCGGCGCCAGCGCCTCTTCATAGGCGCGGGCGAGGCGGATCTGACCGACGCTGGCGGCAGCCTGGCTCTGTTCCAGCGGCAGCGGCGTGGGCGGCAGGCGCAGCACGCCGCGCCCCAGCGCGATCGACCCCGACGAGACCAGGACCACGTCGGCGCCGCGCGCCTTAAGTGCGACGACGTCCTCGGCCAGCGCGTGCAGCCAGTCCTCGCGCAAGCGACCGCTGGCCCGGTCGACCAGCAGGGCCGAGCCGATCTTGACGACGATGCGGCGGGCGTCGTTCAGGGTTGCCACGGGCCTTCGTCCTCTTGCGCCTCGATCCGTTCGGCGCGGCGGCGGGCATTGACATGCGGCCGCAAGGCGCGCAGCACCTCGGTCACGCCTTCGCGGGTCGCACCCGACATCAGCATCACGTCCTTGGCGCCGGCGGCCTCAAGCTCGTCCTTGAGGAATTCGCGTTCCTCGTCGTCCAGTGCGTCGATCTTGTTCAAGACGGTCACGCGCGGCTTTTCATCCAGCCCCGCGCCATAGGCCGCAAGCTCGTCCAGGATGGTCTGCCAATCCTCGATCAGCGTGCCAGAGGTGCCATCGACCAGGTGCAGCAGCACCGCGCAGCGTTCGATATGGCCCAGGAACAGGTCGCCCAACCCCCGCCCCTCATGCGCGCCCTCGATCAGCCCGGGAATGTCGGCGACGACGAATTCGGCATCGTCGACACCCACGACGCCCAGGTTCGGGTGCAGCGTGGTAAAGGGGTAATCGGCGATCTTGGGCCGCGCATTCGAGGTCGCGGCCAGAAAGGTCGACTTGCCCGCGTTGGGCAGGCCGACGAGGCCCACATCGGCGATCAGTTTCAGCCGCAGCCAGAGCGTGCGTTCGATCCCCTCCTGGCCCGAATTCGCACGGCGCGGGCCCTGGTTGGTCGAGGTCTTGAACTGCAGGTTGCCCCAGCCGCCATTGCCACCGCGCGCCAGCAGGACGCGCTGCCCAAGCTCGGTCATGTCGGCGATCACGGTCTCTTCGTCCTCGTCGAGGATCTCGGTGCCGACGGGCACGCGTAACACGATATCGTCGCCATCCTTGCCGGTGCGGTTGCGGCCCATGCCGCCCTGCCCATTCTGCGCGAACCAGTGCTGTTGATAGCGAAAATCGATCAGCGTGTTCAGGCCGTCGACGGCCTCGGCCCAGACGTCCCCGCCCTTGCCGCCGTCACCGCCATCCGGCCCGCCGAACTCGACGAATTTCTCGCGCCGGAAGCTGATGCAGCCGTTGCCGCCCGAGCCGGAGCGGACATAGACCTTGCAGAGATCGAGAAACTTCATCGGGGGACTTTCGGAGAACGGGCGCAGGGCGCGGTTTACCCGCCTTTGCGCGACACGGCAAGGCGGGGTTGGGCGGGGGAAACCCCGTCCCAGGGCATGACGGATATGGCCAGCGACAAAGCGCGAGTCCGAAGGGGTGTGGCAGGATCAGCCGGGGGCGCTGCGCTGGTCCTGCGTCAACCCAGTTTGCGCAGGTAGGTCCACGTCGGCACGGTGGCGCCGCGTGCCACCGAATGCGCCTCGGCATCGCCGATATAGTCGAAGCCGCAATTCACCAGAACGCGCGCCGAAGCGGCGTTGTCCTGGAACACGCTGGCGAACAGCGTTGCACAGCGCAGCGGGTTCGCCTCGACCAGGGCGCGCACCGCGTCCGAGGCCAGCCCGGTATTCCAGAACGGCGGCGCCACCCAGTAACTGATCTCTGACTGGCGGGCATCCATCCGCTCGAGCGAGATGACCCCCATCAGTTCCGACGCGCCCTCCGGCGTGCCGTCCATCACCCAGATGTCCTCGACCCGCTTCGGAGCCTGGGCGCGGGCGACCATCGCCTCGCAGGCGCCGGGCGGAAGCGGATGCGGGATCCATGTCGTCATGCGCGCCACGCGGGCGTCGCCGGCATACAGGTCCAGCAGACCGATATCCGACAGGCGCGGCGGACGCAGCATGAACCGATCCGTCGTGATGACGGGCTGTTCCGTGATCGTGGCAAGGCTCATCGGCACCCTCCTGTTCCCGTGCGATGAAGCGCGCCGCCAAATTGCACCGCCATTTTGGCAGCGGTGCGACGGGCGCGTGGCCCCTGAACGGCAAAGGGGATCGGCCGTTCCGCCGATCCCCTTCTGGTTCAAAACCGTTAAGGTCGGCTTACTCGGCGGCCTCCGCCATTGGCAGCACCGATACGAAGGTGCGGCCCTTGAGGCCCTTGTGGAAGGTCACGGAGCCCTCGGAAGTGGCGAAGATCGTGTGATCCTTGCCCATGCCAACGCCCGCGCCCGGCCAGAACTTGGTGCCGCGCTGACGGATGATGATGTTGCCGGGGATCGCGGCCTGTCCACCGTAGAGCTTTACGCCCAGACGGCGACCGGCAGAGTCGCGACCATTGCGGGAGGAACCGCCAGCTTTCTTGTGTGCCATGAGTGTCTCTCCTTCTAACTCAGACCAGGGTCTTGGCCTGGTCGACCCATTCGGGCTTGACCTTGGTGGCCTCGAAGGTCTCGGGGTCCACGGCGGCAAGCTGTGCGAAGGTCGTGATACCGGCCTCGTTCAGCTTCTTGGCGGCGGCGGGGCCGACACCGGTGATCTGCGTCAGGTCGTCGCCTGCGGCCGCGGGTGCTGCGGCGGCCTTGGCCGGCTTGGCGCTGGCCGGAGCGGCTGCCTTGGCGGCGGCGGGAACGGAACCCGCGCCCATCGCGGCCTTGACGCCGGTCTTGTCGGCGCCGTCGGCCAGGATCTCGGTGATCTTGAGCAGGGTCAACTGCTGGCGGTGGCCCTTTGTGCGCTGCGAGCTGTGCTTGCGGCGGCGCTTCACGAAGTGGATGAGCTTGTCACCCTTGATCTGGTCGATCACCTCGGCCTGCACGGCGGCACCGGCCACCAGCGGGCTGCCGATGACGACAGAGTCGCCGCCCAGCATGAGGATGTCGTTGAACTGCACGGTTTCACCCGCGTCTGCGGCCAGCTTTTCCACCCGGAGCGTATCGCCCGACTGGACCTTGTATTGCTTGCCGCCGGTCTTCATCACCGCGAACATGCGCGTCGTCCTTCTTGTCTGCCGCGTCCTTCGGCCCCCGTCGCCGGGTGTTGTGGGCATCCATGCCCGCCTCGAACAGCGCGTTCCTCGCGGAACCGTCATTGTAAAAAACACAAAGGCGGGGCCAAGGCCCCGTCCCGAGTGGGCGCTGTATGGCCGTCGTCCACGTCGCTGTCAAGCCGCAAAGGCCCACCTGATTACAGGTCTTGCCCCTGCATCTGCTGCGCCGTGGCAAGCCCCAGCGCGTAGGAGATGTCGTCATACATCCGGTTGAACGCATCGAATAGCGCCCGGTTCAGCGCCTGCCCCTCGGGGCTGCGCGCAAGATCGAGATACGCCGCCATCTGGTCGTCCGACAGCGGTTCATACGCCATCAGCAGGTAGGCAAAGAGCCATTCGCGCGTGTCGCCTCGCGTGTCCTCCTCCTGCGACCAGACATCGGCCAGGATCTCGGATTCCGACATCTCCAGCCCACCGCCTTCGACCAGCCCGGCATAGAAGCGATACGAGGCGTTCAGCGCCCCGGCCACGTTGGTCTCGATCAGGTCGTTTGCCTCGACGAAGGCGGTCACCTGCTCCATCCGGGTCCCGTCCTGGTTCTCGCGCTCGCGGAAGGTCTGGCGCGCCGCCTCCTCGGTAGCGGAGTCGATCATCGCCTGCCGCGCGCCCAGTTCCAGCGCGACGATCTCTTGCCCGGTCTCGGTGGTGAAGAAGTCGGACAGCGGCGCGATGTCCGTTCCGGTCAGCGACGCGTCAAAGCGGGCGCGCACCAGCGCCTCCATCCGCCCGGTATCATAGATCCGGTCGAGGATCGCGGTCCATTGCGGATTGGAGCCGCCGGCGAACATGTCGGTGCCCAGTTCCCGGCCATAATCAAGCCCCTCCTCGCGCATGACCTCGATCATCTCGGAAAGGCGCAGCTGGTCGAACAACGCATCCACGGTCTGCGCGCGCAGCGGCAGGGCAAGGACGACAAGGCAGAGAATCGGCACGAGACGGCGCAGCATGAAGGCTCCTGTCAGGAAATCGCACGCACCCTACCGGCGACGGCGGCGATTTCCAAGGGCGGGCCGATCACGCTTTGCGCGAGGTCGCGGAAAAGAGCCGATTTTGGGTGTTGCATGCGCGCACGGCATTGGCTACACGCTGCGCCACCAAGACCCCCGCGGAGAGGTGCCGGAGTGGTCGAACGGGGCGGTCTCGAAAACCGTTGTGGGCGCAAGTCCACCCAGGGTTCGAATCCCTGTCTCTCCGCCACAAAAATCACGCATGTCATTGAATCTAAAAATCAAAACGGCATCGGATTTTTTACCATCCCCCATCATGTCCCCCACCGTGACGCGGACTGCCCCGGATTTCGCTGGAATGTTTGCCTGACGATACCGGTCCAGAACGCAGCGCCGTGCGCTGTCTTCGGGCTTTCCTGCTTTAAGGAAAGCGCGTCGCGTCGCTGCCCTGACCTTTCCTGCATATGGAAAGCGTGGCTTGTCTCGATCTAGCCCGACTAGCCACTTCGCGATGCGCCCGCCTTGTAGCGGCTAGATTTCTTCACAAGCCTTTGTCAGCCTATCTTAAGGTCGAGTGGGATTCGTATTTTTGAGGTTTGATCCATGACGAAAGAATTCGCGATTTCATTGGCTTCCGTCTGCCTCTTGGTGGCCTGCCAAACTACAACTTCCACACAGCAAACCATACCTGCTCCGAGCGCCCCGGCTTCCGTAGCGTCTATGTCATGCGAACAACTGCTTGCGGAGAGGAAGCTACTGGCTGAGGAAATCCAGCTTTTCGGCGGAAGCCCTTATGGTTCTCAGGGATTAACTTCCTCACAGGGTCAGTATGGAGTGGCCAATATTGCCGGATCGTATGCAAGCGGCTACGCGATGGGCGCGCAGATGCGACAAGACCAAGAGGCGCGTGTGCTTCGTGCCCGCTTCGCCGCAGTAAGGAACGCTATAGTCGAGAAGAGTTGCCTATAGATCTGGTTGTCCTCTTGGATTTGTTTGGCTCAATCCGCGAGAAAATTAGCCAGCGTCAAGCTTGCATATCAGCCCGCGCCTTGCGCCGTTCTCGCGCGCCTCGCTTCCTACACCCTTGGCAACAATACAGCGCATCGGCCCGCACATAGTCGGGCAGATCGTCGCCGCACCACCGGCAGACCCAGTCCCGGTGATACAGGCGGCGCAGGATTGCGTTTGCGCGCGCCCTACGGTTGCCGTTGTTGCCGGTCCAGAAATAGGCTTGGAAGCAAACCCGGTAAGGCGGTTCGTCGCTCTCGATCCAGAGGGCGTGCGGGTCGGGTCCAGGCATGGCGCATCCTCGATAAATCGGCACCCACAGACGGGTTAAGCAGCTGAAATTCAATGATAGCCGGATTTTACTAGGTCAGCGAGATATTCGGCACGGCTGACCGGCAGTCGAAATCTCCATTTTGTGAATGCGCGAAAATGGCAGCCCACCGCCGGTTCCCAAGGCATTGCGGCAAAGAATTGCCCCACCCACGGCCTCGCAGCGCCAAGCCGGAACCTTATGGCTCTCTTTCTGTTCTTGCCAGTCGGGGTGTCGGCTTACTCATGCTGCCGCCTTCTTTCGGCGTTTGCCAGCCAACACGAGAAGCCCCAGCCCTGCAAGGCTCAGCGGCAAGGCTGCAGGCAGCGGGACGGGGCGAAGGATGATTTCATCAATAGAAATCCGAGAACAAGATAGGTTGCCTGAGGCTACGTAGCAATATTCGGTGCGCTCTTCGGACGGAGGCCAGTAACCTGTTTGGGCATCAGGAACACGAGCCACGAATTGCACCGAATCCAGATTCCTGAACGCTTTGTCGAATTCGAAGTCCTGAGCACCATCAGAGAAATAGGCATCCGCAACTAGCTTGCCGTTACGGTAGCCCAGCACCCCTAGGCTCTCAAAAGTTAGGCTCTCGTAGAAAGCCCACTGCCAATAATCGCATGAAGAACCGCACGGCTGACCGTCAGATTCTGTATTGTAAAGCCGATCGCCAAAGCCTGTGCGCCAATATCTCACGAAGGTTGAGAGGTCCGCTGAGATTAAATCAAATCTCTTCCCTGACACAGAAGAGAGCTCAGATTTTCTGTCACCGGTCCTAGTCCCGATGGTAATCACGTCGCCGCCCGGTGCACAATAATGATAATCGCAGGCGAGGAACGAGAAGCCGTCTTCGACAGTCAATATTTCATCGTTATCGAGGACGATCTCTCCCAACTCACCCATCGCATCCAAAATCACTGTCTTGGCTTGAGCAAGGTCCACACTGAGACACGCCAGCACCGAGGCCAGCAAGAAAAGCTTGATCATTACAATACCTCGAATCCAACGGGACTACGTTCAAGGTATCAGCCGACCTTCAGCCGACAAAGCTGAATCTGCCCGTGTGACCTTCAATGCGCACAGACATTTTGCGAAGGCATACCGTCTCAGCCATGTCGCGCCGCCATGCTCATTTCTAGGGCTTTCCTGCATTAGGAAAGCGCGGCGCGGCGGTCCCGTGCAGCTTTCTTCTGGCATGTAGGTTTCTCTTGCAAAGAGAAAAAAACCCGCGACCTTGAAGTGGTCGCGGGCTGCGCGTCATCAATACCCAAGAGGCGCGTAAATGACCAAGGGACAGAGGTCGTGCGCCGCGCAGGAAAAATCCTGCGAACACAACTTGAACAACTCACTGAGGCACCAACTAACCAAACAATAATAGTCGGAATTCTTTGTTCGCGCTTTGTCTCCAGTCATTGCAAAAGAAATTCTTGGTCAAATCGCCTCGCGTTCGGAAGCCGTTGAAGGCTTCTGCGCGGCACGCCATGCCGCCCACCGCCTGCGCTGGGCTTCCGCGATACGTTCACGGCCTTCCGGCGTCCTAGGCCCGGTGCTGCATCCGCCGTGAAACCGACAGCGCCGCTTGCCGGGTTCGGACTTTGCACGGCAGGGCGTGCCTTTTCGCGTTCGAGCGCCGCAGATCACGGGCTTGGGTCGCGCCGTTTGCGGCATGGCGCAGAAAAATCGGTAAGACCCTTTCACGCGTGCGCGTATTGGTCCGATAACTATCCGGCAGGCTCAGTCCGAGCGCCTCTGTCAGCAGTTTCGGCGCGTGCCCGCGCGGGTCAATCCTCGGGCGGGCTTCCCAATAGGCAACGGCCCGATGCGATACACCGGCACGGCGGGCGAGTTCGCGCAGGCTCCATCCTTGCGCCAGTCGTGCAGCGCGCAAATCGGCCCCGGTCATATGCCCGCCTCGCGCTGCCAGCAGGCGACATGCAGCTTGCGCCCGTCCGGTTCGGTCAGCGAAACCCGCCAGTCGGCCAGGCCGCAGGCGGCGCAGGTTGGCGGCGCGGTTCGATGCTCGCCCGTTGCGAATTCCGCGAATTCTGCGAATTGAGCCGGGGCGCGCTGGGCGGGGTATTTTTCTGTTTCAGCAGCGGGGGGCTGCGAATTCTGCGAATTCTGCGAATCCCGCCGGTCGAGCGGTTCGGGGGCGGGATGTTCCCCGCCCTCGATCCGCGCCAATGCCGCCCGTGCGTCAAACCACATTGCACACGCCCCGCACGATCCGCCATGCCGCCTTGCGGGCTTTGCCCCGGATCACCGTTCCCGGGTCGAGCGCCACAAGCCACCCGGCCTTTTCGAGAAGCGACAACGCCGCGTGCGCCTTCACCCGTTCGCGCAGTTGGTTCGGCCCCCGGTTCACCACCTCGGCGCTTGTAATCTCGGGATGCGGCCAGCTTTCCAGCAGCCACCGCCGCAGGGTTTCGGCCCGGTCGGTTTCCGCCGATATGGTCGCCGCGCTGGCAAGGCGCGAAGCCTCGGACAGGTAGAATTGCGCCAGGTCGATTGCATCGGCCATGTCGCCCGCCTCCACCTGTGCTGCGTCCAGGTCGCGCCAGAGCGTCAGCACGCCCGCGATGCGCGCCGCCTGTTCCGCCGCCTTCGATGCTGCGCCGGTAATGTGGGCCAGTTCGCGCCCCTTTGCCTGCAACGCTTCTATGGAGTCCGAAAATCCGATCAGCAGGGAACGTGCCCCCGCCGAAAGCGGCAAAGTGCGGGGCTGCAAGGCGCGGGTTTCCGGGTCCATTGGCAGGGGCGTTTCCAGAATGATGGAAAGGCGCGCTGCGAAGGCGGATAGCGCGGCCTCATCCCGTCTTTCATTCGCGTAGAACCGCGTGCCGATGGTGCTGGGCGGTTCGCAGATCAGGAAGCGGGCGAGAAAGCCCGAGCCTGCCGCCAGAGGGTCGGCCAGGAATGCGCGTGCAATGACGGGCTGCACCATCAGGTGCGCCGCCAACCGCCGCCCGTAGAGCGTCGAATGCCCGTCACCCGAGCGCGTGCGCTTTATCGTGCCTTCGCCCCATAGCCCGTTCAGCGCCGCCATCGTGGATTGGGCATTGTCGCTGTTCATCGCATGCCCGCCCAGGAATTGCCCGCCTTCATCGTGGAAAAGACCCAGCGACGGTTGCCCCGATTGAAACAGCTTCGACAGGCCCGAGAAGGTCGGTTCCGTTACGGTCAGGTCGGCGCCGGGCGGCGCGGCGGGTTCTGGCCCGAGCGCGTCCAGATCGGCCCGCGCTGCCGCCTTTTTCTCGCCTGCAACTTTCGTGGCCTCTCGCATGATGCGGTCGCGTTCGCCTTTCCAGAGCGCGTGCGCGTTCTGCCAGCTTGCGTGCGCCTCGCGCTGCGCCTTGGCCCGTTGCATTTCATGGTCACGCAGCGCCGCCATCAACCGTTTGTCGCAAGAGGATTTCCGCTCCCCGCTTTGTGCGATGGTCAGAACGAAAAGCGATGTGGGTTGCGTGCCGCCCAGGGCTTCCACATCAGCGAAGCCCTGCACGGCCAGAGACGCGACGGACAGGGCCGATGCAGCCGGGATTGCCACCGGGGCTTGCGTCATGCCCTGCACGGCCTCCACAGCCGCGCGCAGCGGCCCCAGAGCTGCGACGGGATAGGGTTTGCCGGGGGCGATTTCCCGCACCAGCGGTTCCGGCCCTTCCGCGTTGAACGGGATTGGTTCGGGGGCATTCATGCTGCATCCCCTTTCATCATCAGAATATCATTCCAGTCGCGCCCATCCGGCGCGGGAAGAAGCGACACGGCCCACCCGAGCGCGTGCGCCCGTTCGGCCAAGGCGACACCAGCGGCCTTGCCCGCGCCGTCCTTGTCGTCGCTATCGGTTGCGATTGTCAGCCGCGCCGGATTTGTCGGAAGTCGCAGGCCGCGCATTCCTGACGTGGACAAAGCCGCCCAGATCGTCGCAGGGGCGCGGAGAAGCCCGCAGGCAAGCGACAGGGCGGTTTCTATTCCCTCGGCCACCACTAGCGCGCCCGGTGCCTCTGACAGCCTCACAGCGCCGCCAGAGACGGCCCCGAGCATGGCCTTGTCGGGGTCGAGCGCCGCCTTGCCGGTGCCATCCGCGCGCAGGTAGGTGCGATGCACCGCGAAACCGTCACCGCCTTCCACCAGAGCCACCAGGGCGGGATACCGCTTGGCGGTCGGCCCGTGCCAGCAAGCCGGATGAAACCGCAGGGTTTCCGGCAGGCCGCAGGTGATGCCCCGCCCGCGCAGGTAGGTTTCCGCGATGGTGCCGCCTATCGGCTGCGCTTCCTGCCAGGTGTATTCGGCCTGTCGCGCTTTCTTGACGGCCTCGGCCCGGTGCTCCGCCTCCCGGCGGGCGAGTTCGCGCGGATCGGGCGCGCGATAGTCTCCGGGGGCGACACCTGCCGCCACCAGAATGTCCCGAAAGTCGCAATGCGATTTCTTGCAATGGGCCAGCAACCGCCCGCACGTGCCGTCTTGCAGCGTCAGGGCGTTCTGCCCCTTCCGGCCCTCGGACTGACAAACCGGGCAAGGCGCGCTGCCATAGCGGCGATACCATTTGCCCCCGAGTTGCAATGTCAGGTCGCGTGCGTCCGTCACTGGCCCATCCCCCAGATCAGGGCGGCGATTGCCTGCGCCTGTGCCTCGGTCAGTCCGTGAAGGCGGCGAAGGTAAAGGATTCGAAGCCGGTTCATGCCTCGCCCTCCCACAGGATCAGCACGAGAAGCGCGTAGCAGGGCAAGGCAACGGTTATGGCCTGTGACAGAGGAACGCCGCAAAGCAGAAGAAGAAGGATCAGCATTCCGCGCCCCCCTTCCAGTCCGGGGCGGCCTGACAGCGCAGGACATACCGCGCATGGTGGCCCGAGAATTCGCCGCCATGCGGTTCCGCTACCGTCTCGATTTCAACCCCGAGTTCGCGCAGGGAATGAACGTAGGCGGCCCAGCGGGGGGCGGGTTCGGTTATCGGCGTGCAGCCCCTATCGTTTGCCGCCCGAAGCCGGTCGAGCGCCCACCGGACACGGCCCCCAACCACGATACGGAAGGGGTCGCCCGCGCTGGGCGTGACGCGATAGGGCGTGCCATTGCTCTGGCGTCTGACGCGCCGGGTTGATACATTTTGGGTGTCCGTCGCAGCCGCAAACGGAATATCCCGCGCCGTGCCAGCCTGACCGCTGCACGGCGCATTCTTTTTGCCCGACATGGATCAGGCCGCGCTGCCCGATTCCAGGCTGTTGAGCCACTCCACAATATCCGATTCGCGCCAAGCAACGGCGCGCTTGCCCAGCTTCACCTGCTTGGGAAAGGTTCCGTCAGCCATCTTTGCGTAGATCGTAGAACGGGAGAGCCCGGTCATCTGCTCGACGGCACGTCGCCGCAATACAAGCGGTTGCATACAGCCACCTCAAGGTTCATCCTGAGCACCCTGATGTCCCGTTCCCCTGCATGAGCAAAACTGTCGCACGTAGACGTTACGGGAAAAGTCAAGACTTGCTCAGAATTCGTTGGCGTGCAGAATGCCGTCAGGGGACGTACACATAACCCTTACAGCGCCCTGTGACGTCATTGCCGTGACGGCATAGGGCGCACCTAAGCGCACGGTTGCCTAGATGCGCTGTTAGTTTCCTACATCATCCACCCTTCTGTAAAGGCAAACGCGGTGTGACTGTCCATATAAGTTGTGTGCGGCCTAGCAACTAACGCAAAGCCTAGCGTCGAATGTTGGACACTTTGCTTGCCTGCGCCGTCTCGCTACAAAGATGCGCAATCCAATCCGCCATCATATCCCGCCGCCGGTCGAGCATGTCGGCCCGCTGATAGGCGCGTTCCACCTCCGAACCGATCCAGTGCGCCAGCGCGATTTCGGCCATGTCTCGCGGATAGCCCCGTTCTGCCGCCCATTGCCGGAAGGTCGAGCGCAGCCCGTGCGGCACGGCAGGACGCTTGTTGCGCGGGTCCAGGTAACCCCTGCGCTTCGCCTTCACCTCAGCCTCCTGCATCCGTCGCATGACGGCGGAAATGGACATATCCGACAGCATCCCGCCACGCGGCGCGAAGAACACGAAAGGCGAGCCGTCCATGCGCGGCAGGGCTTCCAGCAGCGCCACGGCCTCGGGCGTCAGCGGCACACGATGTTCCCGCCCGTTCTTCATCCGAGAAGCCGGAACGGTCCAGACCGCGCCTGAATTCGCAGAATTCGCGGGATTCGCAGCGGGGGTTTTGTCGGTTGCGTCGGTTTTGTCCCGGCGTCCAAGGTCGATTTCATCCCACGTCATGCCCCGCACCTCACCCGAGCGTGCGGCGGTCAGCGTCAGGAATTCCAGTGCCCGCGCCGCCATGCCGTCGCGTTGCCGCAGATCGGCCCACCACCGCGACACGTCAGAAAGCGCCAGAGCCGGCTGATTGTCGCCCTTCGCCACCTTCGCGGGCTTCGGCAGGGTTTCGGACAGGTTGCCTTTCCAGCGGGCGGGATTATCGCCGGTCCGATGCCCCGCCACCGTCGCCCAGGAAAGCACGTTTTCGATCCGCCCGCGCAGGCGGGATGCAGTTTCGGTCTTGTCCTTCCAGATCGGTTCCAGCACGCGCAGCACGTCCTGCACATCGATTTCCGAAACCAGCTTCGGCCCGATGACTGGCGCGGCGTAGGCGTCCAGCGTCGAGCGCCATTGCTTGCGGTGCTTTTCGTTCCTGAATTCCGACAGCTTCGCGGCAAGGTATTTGTCCACGGCATCCGAGAAGGTCATGCCCTCGCGCGCCTTGCGCTTCTCGGCCAGCGGGTCGCCACCCAGCATCGCTTTGCCCCGGTTCAACAGCGCCTGTTCCCGCGCCATCTTGAGCGGCACGGCAGGCGGGCTTCCCAGCCCGAGTTCGGTGCGCTTGCCGCGAATGGTGATGCGCTGCACCCATTGCTTTGCGCCGTTCTTCGCCACCCGCAGGAACAGCCCGTGTCCGTCGAAGTATTTGCCGGGGTCAGACACGGTTTCCACGAAACGTGGCGACAGAGCCTTTTCCGGTCGGCGCATGTTTTCGCTGCTCATCGTATCCCCCGATACATCCCCCACCTTGACGTGGATTGCATCGGATCATGCCGGAACGTAACGCACAAGGGAAGGTGCAATATCCCCAATTAAACAAGACATTTTGGGACTTCTGCGGAACAGGCCGGATTATCCTATGGCGGCCTGTCTCTCCGCCACTAAGAAGCTTAGTTTATTCTCGTAAATTCAGAAAATGGCATGGATGGCTTTTGCATCCTCCATCATATTCCGGTCCTTGACGCGGGTTGCATTGGATTTCCCCGGGACTCTCGCCTGAAAATCCCTCGCCAGCCCGCAAAGCCGCGCCGCTTCTTCACGATTTCCTGCGTACGAATAGCATAGCCGATCAGGCCCTCGTCCTGTATGTCGGGGCGTCGGCCTGCTCAGACCCTGCTACCACTCGGGAGTCACGAAACCGATCTCTTGCGAGATTTCTGCAACAGAGCGCCTGCTGCCAGGAAAAGGGCGGGCGCTGTAGCGCCCGCCACATGTCATTTCGTGGGACGGATCAGACGAAGAGGAAATCGTCCGAGGTGATCAGCGCGTCGGAGATGCCCAGAAGCGTGACCGAACCGTCGGCCCAAGCCACCAGCGCGTTGCCGCCGGCATCCGAGATCGTCAGGTCGCCGAAAACCGCGCCGGAGACCTCCATCCGGTCGATCCCGTCCTCGAAGTCGGTTATCGTGTCGTCGCCGTGGCCCGCGCCCGACACGAAGGCGAACACATCCGCATCGGCGCCGCCGGTCAGTTGGTCATCGCCCACCGCACCCAGCAGGCGGTCGTTGCCGTTGCCGCCGTCATACGAGTCGTTGCCGCCGACCCCATTGAACGTATCGTTACCATCACCGCCGAAGACCTTGTCATCGCCATAGGCCGTGAACTGGGCGTGATCGTTGAACACGTCGTCGCCGTCGTTCATGTAGACCAGGTCCGTGCCGAGACCGCCCCAGATCGTGTCATTGCCGAAGCCGCCAAAGATCGTGTCGGCCTGCATGCCGCCGCCGATCAGATCGTCGCCCTCGTTGCCGAAGATCAAGTCCGCGCCGGTATTGCCCTTGATGGTGTCGTTGCCGACATCGCCGTAAAGCGTATCGGCGCCCGAGGCACCACGAAGGAGGTCATCTCCGGCTCCACCGTCGATGAGATCGTCGCCGTCGCCGGCGTAGACCGTATCGTTGCCATCGCCCCCTTCCAGGGTGTCGTCGCCAGCGAGCCCGTACAGCACGTCATCGCCACCCCAGCCGGCCAGAAGATCGGCGACCAGGGTGCCTGTGAGGATCTCGTCGAGAACCGGGGGCGCTTCAACCTCTTCGGCGCCGATGTATTCGTGCAGCACGTAGATGGCCTGGCGGGCATCTTCCACCGATTGGGCCCAGTCGTTGATGCCGGCTGCGGACCCTTCGGCCATCACGAAACTCTGGCCATCATCCGAAAGCGCCAGGTACTCGTCCGTCCAGCCCACCCCGCTGCCGACATCGTTGACACCGTCGCCGTTGAGGTCCTCCCCCCAGATGACGTCGAGCAGCGTGCGCTGCACGGCCTCGAGATTGGCCGGATTCCCGTCCAGATCCTGATACCACCGCATCCAGACATCGCCATAGGTCGCAACCCGGTCATAGTCGAAGGTCTCGTTCACGCCGTCGGTGAAGCCGAAGTGATCGATGTTGAGCGTTTCGCCCGACCCGGTGACCTCGTTCACGCCCATCAGCGTGTGCGACGTGATCACGGCGTCGAGGCTGATCGCATTGAACTTCGAAAAGACGCCGGCGAGCAGGCCCGTCGGATTCCAGCCCGACGCGATCAGATCGGCGATCGGTTGCGGCAGTTCGGCCGCGGCATTGGCTTGCACCTCTGTCCAGCTGGTGGCGCCGCCGGCCGTCATGATCAGCTGGTAGAGCGCCACGTTCTCGCGCGGCGAGTCGATCAGAACCCCGTCGACCATGATGCGGCCCGATGCCTCGGCGGTGATTTCCGTCCCGGCGTCGATCTTGGCCAGCGCCTCGGCCAGCGCATTTTCCATCACGTTGTCGGGCGCCCGGATGATGTTCGCTCGCTCGAGCTCAATCTCCTGGATGTAGGGCAACAGATCGGGTGGAACCTCGTAATCCTCTTCTATGCCTTCGACGAAGTAGATCGGAAAGGTTTCGCCCGTTTCCGGATTGTATCCGATTGGCACGATCTGGCCATTCTCATCCAGCACGGGCTCTCCGTTTCCGCCACCATCGGATGGATCGAAATCCCGCACCACCACCCAAAGGTCGCCGTAGAGCTCCCCCAGATTGTCGCCTCCGCCGCCACTTGAATTTGGTCCCGCCATGGTTCTCTCCACTGGTTTTCGACAGCGGCGCTGTCGTTTCTGCGGACCAATCCTTGTCCTGTGACAACCAGAGGGCCTTGATGCAAGTCAAACGGTCGCTCGTTCCGGGTGTTTGATACAAATTGACTGAGGGCGACATGACCCGACCTCGGCAGATGCAGGCCGAGCCCCTGCGCAAGTTGCGTCTGTGTGTGCCGGTGCGGGTCGAGCCTTGCGCAGGGTCCATCCCTCAGCTTGCCGCAGGCTGCGCAAATTGGCCCCGGTGATATGCGCGCCTCACGCGTCCAACGGGCGACATGCAGCTTGCAACGGTCCTGCCCGCCTGGCTTCGCAGGCCTTCAGGCTTGTCCCTGGAGGCTCTCCATTGTGCCCAACGCCGTCGCTGCGCCTCGGCAATCCTTGCCTTCCGGCGTCTTCGACCCGGTGCTGCATCCGCCGTGAAACCGACAGCGCCGCTGGCCGCGTTCGGTCTTCAGCCGGCAGGGTGTGCCCTTTCGCGTATAACCCTCGCGGGTCATGCGGCGGGGCGGCGGTGGTACTGACGCATATGCCCGGAACGCTGCTTGTGCAGCGCCCCCGACGACAGCAACGCGCCAAGATGGGATCGCAACGATCCTGTAAAGGAGGCGGCTAGATCGTCAGAGCCGCGCCCGCGGCGCAATCGACAGCGCGAAGCCGTCGCCGAAAGGGCCATGCCGTGGACGTCGCCACCGGGTCATGACCGGCCCGATGGCAATCTTGCTGCTGTCAGCCGCGACGGGGCGGTTCGTTGCCGCCGGGGCCCTTGCGGCGCGGGGATGCGCCGGGCCGGGCGCCTTGCGGCTTCGGCTTTCCCGGGGTTCCCTGCTTGCCTGCCGCCTTTGGCGGCGTAAACCGTTTCGACGTGTCGGCGGCATTCGCGCGTGGCGGTTTCGGCTTGGCGTCAGGTTTGCGGGTTGCGGCGCCCGCGGGGCCGCCGCGTCTGTCCTTCTCGGCCGGGTTGCCCTGGGGCTTGCCAAAGGGCTTGTTCCTCGGCTTGTCCGGCGCACCGCTGCGGGGCTTGGACTCCGGGCGGCGGGGCTCCGAAGGGCGCCCGGGCGCGGCGGATCGCGGGGCACCGTCCTCGGTTCGCGGACGCTGGCGCGGCTTGGGCGCGTCGGATGACGCCACCTTCTTGGCGAACGATCTGGGCCGCTCGGATGCCGGGGCAGGCTTTGAGCTGTACGGCTTGGCGCGGTCGGATTTCGGCGCCGCCTTTTTCGCGGGCGCCTTCGGCCGGTCGGAGGCCGGCGCGGCAGCGGAAACGGGTGCCCTGGGCGCGTCGGATTTGGGCGTCGCCCTGGTTTCGGGGGCCGCAGCCGCCTCCGGTATGGCGGCGGGCTTCGGCTCGACTGTTCTGGCCGGGTGCGGCGCCGCGTCGGGACGCTCGTCGGTGCGGCTGTCCTTTTTCGGACGGGGCGCGCGCTCGGGACGGTCAGGACGGGGCCCGGCCTTTCGCGGCGCGGCCGCCGGGGCGGGTGCGCCCTCCATGGGCCGGACCGTGACCCCTTCTTCCAGCTGCCCCGCATCGCCGATCGCAGCGAGGAAGCCAGGCACGGCCGCTTCGGCGATTTCCACGACGCTTTCCGACTGCTGGACGCGGATCGCGCCGATCGCGTCCTTGTCCAGATTGCCGGCCCGGCACAGCAGCGGCAGCAGCCAGCGCGGCTCTGCCCGGTCGTCACGCCCCACGGACAGCGCGAACCACCGGCTCGGGCCGAAGGGCTTACGCTCTCGGCGCTCGGGGCGCGTGTCGGGATCGGCCAGGTCCTCGGGCGCGCACAGCTGCGCGCGGTGCAGTGCAAGGTAGGCGACGGCAATCTTCTCGGGGCCATGCAGGGCCAGCAGCCGGGCGGCGAAGTCCTGCTGCTCCGGCTCGGGCTCGGTGCTCCAGACCGGGTCGGCCAGCAGGCGTTCCTCGTCCATGCGCAGGATCTCGTCGGCCGAAGGCGCCGCGATCCAATCGGCATCGATCTTGGCAAAGGACAAAAGCCGTTCGGCCTTGCGCGCGGTCTTTGGCGTCACGATCACCGCCGAAATGCCCTTGCGCCCGGCCCGTCCCGTCCGACCGGAGCGGTGCAGCAGCCCTTCGGCGCTGGAGGGCAGTTCGGCATGGATCACCAGTTCGAGCCCGGGCAGGTCGATGCCACGCGCCGCAACATCCGTGGCGACGCAGACCCGCGCCCGCCCGTCGCGCATCGCCTGCAAGGCATGCGTACGTTCGTTCTGGCTGAGTTCGCCCGACAGCGCCACGACAGAGAAGCCCCGGTTGGTCAGCCTTGCGGTCAGCCGGTTCACCATCGCGCGGGTATTGGCGAAGACGATGGCGTTTTCCGCATCGTGATAGCGCAGCAGGTTGATGATGGCATTCTCGGAATCCTGCTCGGCCACGCGCAGCACCTGGTACGCGATGTCCGAATGCTGGCTTTCGCTGCCCAGTGTCGTCACGCGCACGGCGTCGCGCTGATACTTTTCGGCCAGCCGGGCGATGGCCGTCGGCACCGTGGCCGAGAACATCAGCGTCCGCCGCTCCTGCGGCGCCTCGGCCAGCATGAATTCCAGGTCTTCGCGAAAGCCGAGGTCGAGCATCTCGTCCGCCTCGTCCAGCACGATGGCGCGCAGGCTGCCCATGTCGAGCGAGCCGCGCTGGATGTGGTCGCGAAGGCGGCCTGGGGTGCCCACGACGATATGCGCGCCCCGCTCCAGCGCGCGGCGTTCGTCGCGCATGTCCATCCCGCCGATGCAGGTCGTGACCCGCGCGTCGGCCTTGGCGTACAGCCAGCCAAGCTCGCGTTTCACCTGCAAGGCCAGTTCGCGCGTCGGCGCGACGACCAGCGCCAGAGGCGCCTGCGCCACGCCCAGCGTGCCGTCGGCGTCGAACAGGGTCGGGGCGATGGCGAGGCCAAAGCCCACGGTCTTGCCCGACCCAGTCTGTGCCGAAACCAGCAGGTCCGCGTCTTGCAGGTCCGCACGGGTGACGGCCTCCTGCACGGCGGTCAGGCTGTCATAGCCGCGTTGGGTCAGCGCATCGGAAAGGCATTGTAACATGGTCGGACTCGGTCTGGATGGATGAGGCGCGTCTGCGCGTGCCGCCCCTGCGGGTGAACAGAGACAAGCCCCGCCTCATAAACACATGCGTCCCGGCTGTATACCGCGAATACCCGCCCGAGCGGTCAAATCGTCGAACACGGTTTTCAAGGTCGGGGCGCGCTTCTGGCGGCGGGCCAGGCGACCGGACAAGCACCCGTCATGTCGCCCAAGGGTATCACCCAAGACCCGCCCCATCATCGACAGAAACCGGTTGGCGCAGGCAATCTCCACCTCGACGAAACATGCTGACGTGGTGAGCCCAGTGACCAAGATCGACCAGATCGAGACCGTGATCCTCGATATCCCGACCATCCGGGGACATGTGCTGTCCATGGCCACGATGCGGGTGCAGGCCGCCGTTCTGGTCAGGGTCCGCTTCTCGGACGGGTCCGAAGGGATCGGCGAAGGCACGACGATCGGCGGTCTCAGCTATGGCCCCGAAAGCCCCGAGAGCATCCGCTCGGCCATCGACACCTACATCGCCCCCGCCGTGACGGGCCGCGACGCAGACGACGTGAACGGCGCGATCCAGCTGATGGACAAGCTGGTCAAGGGCAACCGCATCGCCAGGGCGGCGGTGGAAATCGCGCTGTGGGACGGTTTGGCCAAGCGTCTGGGCGTGCCGGTGTCGCAGCTTTTCGGCGGCGCGGTGCATGACCGGCTGCCGGTCGCCTGGACGCTGGCCTCGGGCAACTCGGATACCGACATCGCCGAGGCGCTGGAGATGATCGAGACCCGCCGGCACAACATCTTCAAGCTGAAGATCGGCAAGCGTGCCGTGGCCGAGGACGTGGCGCATGTGGCGCGGATCAAGCGCGCCGTGGGCGACGCCGCCAGCGTGCGCGTCGATGTAAACACCGCGTGGTCGCTGCAGGACGCGCGCTGGGGCCTGAAGGGGCTTCAGGACGCGGGCTGCGAACTGGTCGAACAGCCGGTTCCGGCGCGCCAACGCCGCGCCATGGCCGAGTTGGCGCAGGGCTACGAGATCGCGGTGATGGCGGACGAGTCGCTGAACGGTCCCGAGGATGCGCTGGAGGTGGCCAGTGCGAGAGCCGCCGACGTGTTCGCCGTCAAGGTGGCGCAGTCGGGCGGATTGAAGCGCGCCTCCGAGGTGATCGCGATCGGCCAGTCCTCGGGACTGGGACTGTATGCGGGAACGATGCTCGAGACGGGCCTCGGCACCGCCGCCGCGCTGCATCTCTTTGCAACGGTCGAGACGCTGCGCTGGGGTACCGAGTTGTTCGGCCCGCTGTTGCTGACCGCCGACATCCTGGCCGAGCCCATCGTCTACCGCGATTTCTGCGTCGAGATCCCGCAAGGACCCGGCATCGGCGCGACGCTCGACCCCGACAAGATCGATTTCTACCGCCGCGATGGCGGACGGACCGTCAAAGCCGTCGCGGGTGAGTGACCCCGCTATACAAAGGAGGAGGACATACCATGCTTACCCAATCCCATCTCGATGCCGTCGAGTCCCGCATCGGTGGCGCTGTCCAGGAGGACCCGGCGAACGGCATCTTCCGCGCGCGGCGCGACATCTTCACCGACGAGGACCTGTTCGATCTGGAGATGAAGCACATCTTCGAGGGCAACTGGATCTACATGGCGCATGAAAGCCAGATCCCCGAGCCGGGCGATTACTTCACCCTGCACATGGGCCGGACTCCGGTGGTCATCACCCGCGACAAGGACGGCGAACTGCACGCGCTGGTCAACGCCTGTTCGCACCGTGGCGCGATGCTGTGCCGGTTCAAGAAGCGCAACCAGAAGACCTTTACTTGTCCGTTCCACGGCTGGACCTTCTCCAACACCGGCAAGCTGCTGAAGGTGAAGGACCCCAAGGGCGCGGGATACCCCGAGCAGTTCAACCAGGACGGCAGCCACGACCTGACGAAGGTCGCGCAGTTCGAGAACTATCGCGGTTTCCTGTTCGGCTCGCTCAACGCCGACGTGAAACCGCTGGAAGAGTACCTGGGCGAGGCGCGCAAGATGATCGACATGATCGTCGACCAGGCCGACCAGGGGCTCGAGGTGCTGCGTGGCTCCTCCACCTACACCTATGACGGCAACTGGAAGCTGCAGGCTGAGAACGGCGCCGACGGCTATCACGTCTCGGCCGTGCACTGGAACTACGTCGCCACCACCGCGCACCGCACCGACGACGGCAAGGAAGACAACATCAAGGCGACCGACGCCTCCAAGTGGGCCAAGCAGCGCGGCGGCTTCCACGCCTACGACAACGGCCACATCCTGCTGTGGACCGAATGGGCCGACCCGACCAACCGCCCGAACTACCCGCGCAAGGACGAGTGGACCGAGCAGTACGGCAAGACGAAGGCCGACTGGATGGTGGGCGTGCTGCGCAACCTCTGCCTCTATCCCAACGTCTTCCTGATGGACCAGTTTTCCAGCCAGATCCGCGTCTTCCGCCCGATCAGCGTCGACCAGACCGAGGTGACGATCTACTGCATCGCCCCCAAGGGCGAGAGCCAGGAGGCCCGCACCCGCCGCATCCGCCAGTACGAGGATTTCTTCAACGCCTCCGGCATGGCGACGCCGGACGACACCGAGGAATTCCGGGCGACCCAGCGCGGCTATGCCGGCGCGGCCCATGCCAAGTGGAACGACCTGACGCGCGGTGCGACCCAGTGGATCGAAGGCCCGGACGAGGACGCAAAGGCACTGGGGATCAACCCGATCCTGTCCGGCGCCCGCACCGAGGACGAGGGCCTGTTCGTCATCCAGCACACCAACTGGTCGGAGCGCATGGCGGACGCCATCGCCAAGGAACGCGCAACCGCACCCGCGACCCAAGTCGCGGCCGAGTGAGGAGGAGAGACCATGACCACCGCAACGCTGGAACGCCCCGCCGCCACGACCCTGTCCTTCGACCAGATCCAGGCCTTTCTCTATGCCGAGGCCCGCGCGCTGGATGACCGCGACTGGGACACCTGGCTGACCTTCTACCACAAGGACTGCCCGTTCTGGATGCCGACCTGGGATGACGAGGACAAGCTGACCGAGGACCCGGCCAACGAGATG
Source organism: Thetidibacter halocola (assembly GCF_018224955.1). Lineage (GTDB taxonomy): Bacteria > Pseudomonadota > Alphaproteobacteria > Rhodobacterales > Rhodobacteraceae > Thetidibacter > Thetidibacter halocola. Next base: position 13,253 of record NZ_JAGTUU010000001.1, on the reverse strand, counting down.
TCCCTGATGTATTACCCCAACAAGCAGGGCATCGAGGACCGCGTGTTCCGGATCAAGACCGACCGCTCGTCGGCAACCTCGCTGCCCGAGCCGCGCACCAACCACAACCTGTCTAACATCGAGGTGACGGGGCGCGAGGGCACGAAGATCACGCTGCGCTTCAACTGGCACACGCTGAGCTACCGCTACGGCGACACCGACCAGCACTGGGGCACATCGTTCTACACGATCGACACAGCCAGTGGCCGGCCGCTGATCACCGACAAGAAGGTCGTCCTCAAGAACGACCGCATCCACCACGTGATCGACGTCTACCACATCTGACCCCGTCCTTTCCGGACTGGAACGAACCTCCGCGCACCGATTGCCCGGTGCGCGGCCAAGGGAGGAGCATGCCATGACGAACTACACCATCGCCCTGAATTTCGAGGACGGCGTGACCCGTCTGATCCAGTGCGGCGACGACGAGAAGGTGACCGACGCCGCCTTCCGCCAGAAGATCAACCTGCCGATGGATTGCCGCGACGGCGTCTGTGGCACCTGCAAGTGCTTCGTCGAGAAGGGCGAGTACGAGCTGGAATTCTACATGGACGAGTCGATGAGCGACGAGGAGGCCGAACAGGGCTACGCGCTCACCTGCCAGATGATCCCCGAAAGCGACTGCGTCGTGCGGGTTTCGGCCTCGTCCGCCGTGTGCAAGACCGCCCCCGAGGCGGTCGAGGGCGAGGTCCTTGGCGTCGAGCGCCTGTCCGAGACGTCCTTCGGCCTGCGGGTGAAGCTGGCCAAGCCCGTCGGTTTCCTGCCCGGCCAGTATGTGAACGTCACTGTCCCCGGCACCGGGCGTCACCGCTCCTATTCCTTTTCCTCCGCCCCCGGCGCGGACGAGGCCACCTTCCTCATCCGCAACCTGCCCGGCGGCGTGATGAGCAGCTACCTGGCGGACCGCGCCCAGCCTGGCGATTCCGTTACCGTGACCGGCCCGATGGGCGCCTTCTACCTGCGGCCCATCGAGCGGGCGCAGGTCTGGCTCGCGGGCGGCACCGGGCTTGCCCCGTTCCTGTCGATGCTGGAACAGGTGGCCGAGCAGGGTTGCGATCATCCCATCACGCTCTATTACGCCGTGACCCGCGCCGCCGACCTGGTGGAGTTGGACCGGGTGAAGGCGCTCGCTGACCGGATCGGGGATGTGACCGTCATCACCATCCTCGCCGCCGCCGAGGACGCGCATGACCGCAAGGGCTTCGTCACCGATCACGTGACGGCCGAGGACCTGGTGGGCGGCGATTGCGACGTCTACCTCTGCGGCCCGCCCCCGATGGTCGACGCCGTGCGTGCGCATTTCGGCAAGCTGGGCGTGGAACCGGCCAACTTCTACTTCGAGAAGTTCAACCCGACCGAAGAGAAGGCCGCCGCATGACCCGCCGCTTCGCCGACAAGGTCATGGTCGTGACCGGCGCGGCCCAGGGCATCGGCCGCCGCGTCGCGGAACGCGCCGCCGCCGAGGGTGCCAAGGTGCTGATCGTGGATCGGTCCCCTGCCCGCTCGGACGTCGTCAAGGCGATCCGTGGGGCGGGCGGCGAGGCCCAAGCGGTCAACGTCAACCTCGAGACCTGGACGGGCTGCGAGAAAGCCATGCAGAAGGCGATGGACCTCTGGGGCCGCATCGACATCCTGATCAACAATGTCGGCGGCACGATCTGGGCCAAACCCTACGAGTTCTACGAGCCAAAGCAGATCGACGCCGAGGTGCGCCGTTCCCTTTTCCCGACGCTCTACTGCTGCCGCGCGGCCATCGACCACATGCTGCCCCGCAATAGCGGCGTGATCGTCAACGTCTCGTCCATCGCCACGCGTGGGCTGAACCGCGTGCCCTATGCGGCGGCCAAGGGCGGGGTGAACGCGATCACCGCCAGCCTCGCCTGGGAAGTGGCCGAACGCGGCATCCGCGTCGTCGCCACCGCACCAGGTGGGACAGAGGCGCCGCCGCGCGTCGTGCCGCGCAACCCGAACGCGGCCGAGGAACAGCGCGAGGACTGGTACAAGACCATCGTCGACCAGACGATCCAGTCCTCGCTGATGAAACGATACGGAACGGTCGACGAGCAGGCAGGCCCGATCCTGTTCCTGGCGTCGGACGATGCCTCCTACATCACCGGCGTCACCGTGCCGGTCGGTGGGGGCGATCTTGGATAGGCCCCGGGGAGGGGCCGTGTAACCAACCGGAGGAGATCCACAATGAAACGCGCAATCCTGGCGGCCCTCGGGCTCGCCACCAGCCTCGCCATGCCTGCCACGGCCGAGGACATCAAGGTCGGCCTGCTGCTGCCCTATTCCGGCGTCTACGCAGCGCTGGGCAACGACATCGACGCAGGCTTCGCCCTGGGCCTCGAGACCTTTGGGGCCGAGACCGGAGCGACCTTCGAGATCGTCCGCGAGGACACCGAGGTGAAGCCGCCCGTGGCACTGGGCAAGGCCAAGAAGCTGATCCTGCAGGACAAGGTCGACGTCATGGCGGGCATCGTCAGCTCGGGCGTCCTGGGCGCGGTGCGTGACATGGTGCACGGCGCGGGCGTGCCGCTGATCGTGGCCAACGCCGGCAACGATGAGGCCACGGGCATCCAGTGCTCGCCCTACATCACGCGCATGTCCTTCTCGAACGGGCAGGTCAACCGCCCGATGGGCACCTGGATGGCCGAGCAGGGCATCAAGAAGGTCTACACGCTAGCGCCCGACTATGCCGCGGGCCGGCAGATGATCGACGGCTTCGCCCAGACCTTCACCGCCGCCGGCGGCGAGATCGTGGGGCAGGAGTTCACTCCCTTCCAGAAGACGCAGGATTTCGGCCCCTACCTGGCGCAGGCCAAGGCCAGCGGCGCGGATGCTGTGTTCGTGTTCTACGCCGGGGGCGAGGCGATCTCCTTCGTCAAGCAGTATGACAGCTTTGGCCTCAAGGCAGACCTGCCGCTCTATGGTTCGGGCTTCCTGACCTCGGCCCTCTACGTCAACGCCGAAGGTCCGGCGGCCGAGGGCGTGATCACCGCGCTGCACTACGTGCCGACCATCGAGAACGACGCGAACAAGGCCTTTGCCGAGGCGTTCACCGCCGCGACCGGCCGCGTGCCGTCGGAATACGCGGTGCAGGGGTACGACTCGGCCCGTGCGCTGGTCGAGGCCGTCAAGGCCGGTGCGACCGACCGCGAAAGCCTCGCCAACGCCCTGCGTCAGGTCAGCTTCGACGGTCCGCGCGGCCCGCTGTCCATCGACCCGGCCACGAACAACTTGATCCAGCCGATCTACGTCTACGAGACCATCGCCGGCGAGGGCGGCCTGACCCAGAAGGTCCTGGCCCAACTGCCCGCCGAGCGCGACCCCGTGAACGGCTGCGAGATGGCGCCGGTTTCCAACTGACGCCTCAGACCCGGCCGCGGAGGAGCGGCCGGGCAACCCCTGGAGGAGGGCCAATCATGGCGAACGATCTTGGCTTCTGGACGCTGCAGGCACTGAACGCGCTGCAACTGTCCATGCTGCTTTTCCTGCTGTCCATCGGCCTGACCGTGATCTTCGGGCTGATGCATTTCGTGAACCTCGCGCATGGCTCGCTTTACGCGCTGGGCGCTTATGTCGCCGCCTCTCTGGCGGCGGTGGGCGGGTTCTGGATGGGTTTCTTCCTGGCGCCGGTCGCGGTGGCGGGGGTAGGCATCCTGCTTTACTCGGGGCTCATCCGGCGGATGCGCAAGTCCGGGCCGATGGCGCAGGTTCTGGTCACCTTCGGGCTGATCTTTGCCATGCTGGACCTGACCCGCATCTTCTGGGGCGACCTGGCGCTGGCAATCGAGGTGCCCGCGCTGCTGGACGGACGCCTGAGCTTCCTCGGCGTCGAATACCCCACCTACCGGCTGTTCATCATCGCACTGGGCCTGGCCATCATCGCGGCACTGGCCTTTGTGCTGGGCCGCACGCAGATCGGCGCGATGATCCGCGCGGGCGTCGACAACGACGCGATGGCCGCCTGCCTCGGGATCAACGTTGAACGGCTGTTCTTCGTGGTCTTCTGCGTCGGCTGTGCGTTGGCAGGACTGGCTGGGGCCGTGGCCGCGCCGCTGCTGAGCGTCACGCCGGACATGGGCCTGCAGATCCTGATCCCGACGCTGATCGTGATCGTGATCGGCGGGCTGGGCTCGCTCAAGGGCGCGGTCGCCGGGTCGCTGATCTTCGGCTTCGTGCAGACCTTTGGCGCGGTGCTGGCCCCGCAACTCGCCTCTGTCCTCATCTATGCCCTGCTGGCGGCGGTCCTGGTGATCAAGCCCGTCGGCCTGTTCCCGGCGAAAGGATAAGCCGATGTTCCGACATACCCCCTTGCGCTATGGCGTCCTCGTGCTGCTGGCCGCAGCGGCCCTGTTCCAGGCCTTCACCGCCGAATATTTCGGCCTGGAGATCCTGACCGAGATCCTGATCCTCGCCATGCTGGTGCTGGCGCTCGACATGGTCGCGGGTTTCGGCGGCATGGTCTCGCTGTGCCACGGCGCGCTGATGGGCGTGGGCGCCTATGCCTACGCGATGCTGACCACCAAGGCCGGGATCGCGCCGCCCGTCGCCATGGCCGGGTCGGTCGCCATCACCGGCGCCGCGGCCTGGGTGATCGGCGCGGTCTGCGCCCGCAGCCACGGCATCTACTTCATCATGGCGACGCTCGCCTTTGGGCAGATGGCCTATTCCTGGGTCTTCGAGGCGCCGGTCTTTGGCGGCGATGACGGCCTCGGAGGGATCGCCCGGCTGGACCTGACCATGATCGGCCTCGACCTGACCGACAGCCGCAGCTTTGCACTGTTCTGCCTGTTCGCGCTGGGCGCGGCCTATGGAGCGACGGTGCTGATCCTGCGGTCGGGCCTAGGCCGATCGCTTTCGGGCATCATGCACAACGAACAGCGGATGCGCGCCTTGGGCCTGACCGTCTGGCGTGTCAAGGCGGACGTGTTCGGCCTGTCGGGCATGATTGCCGGATTGGCGGGGGCACTGGCGGCGCAGCACATCATGTTCGTCTCGCCCGGCCTGCTGGGCTGGACCGTGTCGGGCGAGGCGCTGGTGGTGGTGATCCTTGGCGGGCTCGGCACGTTGGTCGGTCCGCTGGTCGGTGCCGCCGCCTTCGTGGTGCTGAAACACGAACTCAGCGCCGTCACCCCCTACTGGCATCTTGTCGTCGGCGTGATCCTGATCGCCGTCGTGATGAGCCGCGCCAACGGGATCTTCGGCTGGGTCGAGGCCCGCTGGGGTGCGCGGATAGACCGCCGCGTGGCCGACGCCACGCGCAAGCAGCAACCCGGGGAGGTGGTGAGCGATGCTTGAGACACGCAATCTGGACAAGAGCTTCGGCGCCGTCCACGTCACCCGAAATGTGTTGCTGAAACTGGAGCGCGGCGAGCGCCGCGTGATCCTGGGCCCGAACGGGGCCGGCAAGACGACGCTGTTCAACCTGCTGGTGGGGGAACTGACGCCAAACAGCGGCTCGGTCCACCTGGCGGGCGAGGACGTGACCGCCCTACCCGTGGCCAAACGCGCCCGGCGCGGCCTGTCGCGCAGCTACCAGAAGAACACGCTGTTCGACGGGCTGACGGTGGAGGAGAACCTTGGCCTCGCGGCGGCGGTTCACACCGGCCACGCCACGCGACTGTGGTCCGACAGCCTGGCCAAGCCCGAGGTGCGCGAGATCGTCGCCGAGGTGGCCGAACAGGTCCGTCTGATGCCCTTCCTGCACGCGAAAGTGTCGGAGATCAGCTATGGCGTGCGTCGCCAGCTGGAGGTGGGCGTCGCGCTGGCGACACGGCCGCTCGTCCTGCTGATGGACGAACCCACCAGCGGCGTCGGCCCGGAGATGGCCAAAGGGTTCCACGACCTGCTCAACGGCCTGCCGCGCGACCTGACGCTGCTCATCATCGAGCACGACATGGACCTTGCATTCGACGTGGCCGACACGATCACCGTGCTGAACTACGGCGAGGTGGTGTTCGACGGCCTGCCGGAAGAAGCGCGCGGGTCGAAACTGCTGAAGGACATTTACCTGGGGAGTTGGGAAGATGCTTGAACTCAACGCAGTGCAGTCCGGCTACGGCGAGACGCAGGTCCTGCATGGCCTGACACTTGAGGCGAAACAGGGCCGGGTCCTGGCCATCCTCGGCCGCAACGGCGCGGGCAAGTCCACGACGCTCAAGACCATCATGGGTCTGCTGCCGGTCAAATCCGGGCAGATCGCCTTTGACGGCAAACCGATCCCGGCGCGCCCCTTCGATGTCGCCCGGACCGGCATCGCCTACGTCCCCGAGACGCGCGATATCTTTCCGTCGCTCTCGGTGCGAGAGAACCTCGAAATCGCCGCCAGCCGGTTCGGGGCCGAAGGCGCAGACTGGACGATGGAGCGGGTGCTGGACTTGTTCCCGCGCCTCGGCGAACGGCTGGACAATGGCGGGACGCAATTGTCGGGTGGCGAACAGCAGATGCTGGCTATCGCCCGCGCCCTGCTGATGAACCCGCGCCTCTTGATCCTGGATGAGCCGACCGAGGGGCTGGCCCCGATCATCGTCAAGCTGATCCACGACAAGTTGCAGGAATTGAAGGCCGAAGGGCTGTCGATGATCCTGGTGGAGCAGAATTTCGGCTTTGCAACCTCGCTTGCGGATGACGTGGTGGTCGTCAGCAAGGGACAGGTCGTCTGGACAGGCAGCGCCGAAGCGATCAAGGCTGACGAGACGGCGCAGCACACCTGGCTGGGCGTCTGACACAATCCGGGAGGATGCCATGCAGTTTCACCTGAACGGGTTCCGCCCCGGCGATCCCGACATTGCCGAGCCCGCCCCCGGCGTCGAGGCACGGCGCGGGGGGCTGCCGGACAAGGTGGACGTGCTGATCGTCGGCGCCGGCCCCGCCGGGCTGACGCTGGCCGCGCAGCTGTCGCAGTTTCCCGAGATCTCGACCCGGATCGTCGAGCGCAAGGATGGCCCGATGGAAAAGGGCCAGGCCGACGGCGTGTCCTGCCGCTCGATGGAGATGTTCCAGGCCTTCGGTTTCGCGCATCGCGTCATGCGAGAGGCTTATTGGGTGAACGAGGACACCTTCTGGAAACCGGACGGGCATGGCGGGATCATGCGCAACGGGCGCGTCCGGGATGTCGAGGACGGGCTCAGCGAGATGCCCCATGTCATCCTCAACCAGGCGCGGGTGCATGACATGTATCTCGAGGTGATGCGCAATTCGCCGTCGCGGCTGGTGCCGGACTATGGTCGCGAGATGAACGCGCTCCACATCGACGAGGCGGCGGGGGATCACCCCGTCACCGTTACCTTCGACGGCCCGCACGGGACCGAGACCGTGCGCGCCCGCCATGTCGTCGGCTGCGACGGGGCGCGAAGCGCGGTGCGCAAGGCGATTGGCCGCAGCCTGAGCGGCGAGGCCGCGAACCATGCCTGGGGCGTGATGGACGTGCTCTGCGTCACCGATTTCCCCGACATACGGTTCAAGTCGCTCATCCGCTCCGCCGACCAGGGCACGATCCTGGTGATCCCGCGCGAGGGCGGCTACCTCGTGCGCCTTTACATCGAGATGGACAAGCTGGCCGCGGATGAGCGCGTGGCCGACCGCAAGATCACCGTGGACGACCTGATCGCGGCGGCAGGACGCATCCTGCGGCCGTATTCCTTCGAGGTGAAGGAGGTCGCCTGGTGGTCGGTCTACGAGATCGGCCAGCGGCTATGTGACAAGTTCGATGACGTGCCCGCCGGGTCCGAGGATCACCAATTGCCCCGCGTCTTCATCGCAGGTGACGCCTGCCATACCCACAGCCCCAAGGCCGGCCAGGGGATGAACGTCTCGATGGGCGACACGTTCAACCTCGGCTGGAAACTGGCGCATGTGCTGCGTGGGCAGGCCGAGCCGTCGCTGTTGCACAGCTACTCGGCCGAGCGGCAGGGCGTGGCGCAGGACCTGATCGATTTCGACCGGGAATGGGCGCGGATCATGTCCGAACGCTCGGACGGCGCCAGGGGGAAGGACACGCCGACATTCCAGAAGTACTTCATCGAACACGGGCGCTACACGGCCGGTGTCGCGGTGCGCTATGCGCCCTCGGTCCTGACCGGGGATGGCGCACACCAGGCGCTGGCGACCGGGTTCCAGATGGGCACGCGGCTGCATTCGGCGCCGGTGATCCGGTTCCATGACGGCAAGCCGATGCATCTGGGCCACGTCGTGCAGGCCGACGGGCGCTGGCGCGTTTTCGTCTTCGTGGGAACAGAGGCACAGGACGAGGCGAATACCCTCTTCGCCTTCCTTGCCGACGATCCGGCCTCGCCGCTACGGCGCTTCACGCCCGGGGGCGCCGACCCCGACGACGTGATCGACCTGCGCGCGATCTATCCCGGCCATCACCACGACCTGGACACTGCCGCCCTGGCCGACCTGCTGAGACCGCGCAAGGGACGGCACGGGCTGATCGATCACGAAAAGGTCTTTTGCGCCGACCAGCACGCGGACCGGAACATCCATGCCCTGCGCGGCGTCGACCGCGCGCGCGGCTGCGTGGTCGTGGTCCGGCCGGACCAGCATGTGGCCACCGTGCTGCCGCTGGAGGGCGGCGGCCCGGCGCTTGCCGCCTTTTTCGGCGGGTTCCTGATCCCGGCGGCGTGACGGCAAGCTAAAGGATCTTGCGCGCCACCTTCTGCGCGAGGCGGACAAAGTTCTGGACGTGCACGCCCTGCTCGTCCAGCCGATAATTCAACGAAAGCGCGGTGCGCGCGATCTCGGGTTCGATGCGCAGGAACTTCATGCCCTTGCGCGGCGCGTTGGCGACGGATTCGGGAACGATGCAGACGCCCTCGCCCACCGCGACCAGACCCAGCGCCGTTTGCAGGTCCATGCACCAGATGCGCAGTGGCGCCTCGAACCCGGCATCCTCCACCGCCTTCAGCACGAAATCGGCGTAGCTGGGGCGCGGGTATTCCGGGTAGAGGATCAGGTTGTGCGTCATCAGGCGCTCCAGCCTGGCCACGCTGCGGCCCCCGGTATCGACGATATCCGGCAGCGCGAGGATCAGCTTTTCCTCGAGCAGTTCCTTGGTCAGGAATTCGGGATCCTTCAGCGCGGGCCGCGCAAAGACCACGTCCAGCTCGCGCGATACCAGCGACCGGTGCAGCTGCGCATTGTTCATCGGGATCAGGCTGAGGCTGACCTCCGGGTAGTTCGCGCGGTAGGACTTGATAATGTTGGGCAGGATGCCGAACGTGGCCGAGCCGACAAATCCGATCCGCAGCCGCCCCTCGGCCCCCTGCCCCAGGCGGCGCACCTCGAGTCGCGTATCCTCCATCTGGGCCATGATCGACTTGCCGCGCTCCAGCAGCCGCTCGCCCGCCTGGGTCAGGGTGATGGCGCTGCGGCCGCGGTTGAACAGGATGGCGCCCAGTTCCTCTTCCAGCTGCTTGATCTGGCGACTGAGCGGCGGCTGCGCCATGTCCAGCCGTTCGGCAGCCCTGCCGAAATGCAGTTCCTCGGCGACTGCGATGAAATAGGTCAGCTGTCTGAAATTCATGCCCGGCCCTCTTCCCTCGTGAAACGTTAGGTGATCTCCCGGAACGAAGAAAGGCCCCCGACATGCGGGGGCCAGTCACAGGGAGGTCTCGGTGTCACTCGGCGGCAAGCGCCTTGGCGTCGGCAGCGGTCTTCAGCACGAAGTCGAAGGTGAAGTGCAGGTCGGTGCCCAGCTCCGGCGCCGCGGGCTTGAACTTGCCGATCAGGCTTTCCTTGACGGCGAACACGCTGTCCTCGTCCAACCACGCGCTGTCGGCGTCGTAGATCTGGCTGATCAGCGGACGGTAGCCCTCTTTCGAGATGATGAAGTGCATGTGGCCGGGGCGGTTCGGATGATGGCCCATGAAGCGCAGCAGCTCTCCGGCGGTCTCGTCATCGGGGATCGGATATGGCACGGGACGGACGGCGACAAATGCGTAATGGCCGTTCTCGTCGGTCTCGAACCGGCCGCGCAGGTTGTATTCCGGCTGGTCGGGGTCGAGGTTCTCGTAGATGCCGTTCGGCGCGTCTTCCCAGACGTCCAGAGTCACCCCAGCGATGCCGCGGCCGTTTTCATCCTTGATGTAACCCTCGAAATAGGCGGTTTCCTCGTTGTCATAGTGCTTCTGGATGGTCGAGGCGCCCTTGGGCAGGACCGGCGGGTTCTCGCGGTAGAACGGGCCGAGCACGGTGGACTCGCTCTCGTTGCCCTCGACCGGGTTGGTCATCATGTCGACCAGCACCTCGACACCCAGGATGTCGCCCAGCAGGATGAACTCCTGGCGGTTGTCATTGCAGAGCTTGCCGGCGCGGGCGAGGTAGTCGCACGCGGCGAGGAATTCGCTGTGCTGCAGCTTCACGTCCTTGATGAAGCCGTGTAGGTGCCTGATCAACGATGTGGCGATCTCGCGCTCGCGGTCGGTGATTTCACCGTGCTTGCCGAGGCTGTCGATCACCACGTCGGTGATGTTGTCCTGATTGACGATGCCCATGGGTTTTCCTCCTCCTGGCGGTCTTTGGTCCGTTGGCGGGAGGCGTCAGGCCCCCGTCTGCCATCAGGCTTGGCCGAAACCGCGCCCCGGCCCAATGCCTGCGCCGGTATCGGATGATACCATGACGGATGCAGGGCCGTCGCGGGCATGTGGCGCCGGGTATCGCCCCATACCCGCCCCGGCATGGCCCCGCCCTGCCCTGTCATGGCACCACCCTTGCATCCACAGGAACGAAAGCGAGGCGCAGGTGATCGACACCTTCAGGACAATCCAATCGCAACTCGACGCGACACCGCACCTACAACGCCTTGGCCGGCTGTTTTCCGAGACGGTGCTGATCGAGGTCGGCGGCGCCGAATACTACCTGACCTTCGAGAAGGGGCGCATCGTCTCGGTCACCGAAGGGCCCAGCCGCAAGACGCCCTGGCGTTTCGCCCTGCGCACGGATGCCGAGGCGCTGGCGCAGTTCTGGCAGGCGCGGCCCGCGCCGGGTTTCCACGACATCTTCGGGCTTGTGAAGATCGGGCGCGGTCGGATCGACGGCGACATCCTGAGCCTCGTCAAGACCCTGCGCTTCTTCAAGGAAGTGCTTACCCTTGCCCGCGCGAAAGAGGAGCAAGCCGCATGACCATCGAACCCATCACCGGCCGGTATCTGACCGTGACAGTCGGCGGTGCCCCCCGCCGCATCTATTTCGAGGAAGCCGGCCAGGGCCGCCCGGTCCTCTGCCTGCATACGGCGGGCGCCGACACCCGCCAGTGGCGCCACCTGATGAACGACGCTGGAATCACCGCGTCGAACCGCCTGATCGCTTTCGACATGCCTTGGCACGGCAAGTCCCTGCCGCCCGAAGGCTTCGAGACGCAGGAATACCTGCTGACCACCGAGGCCTACATCGAGACGGTCCTTGCCGTGATCGACGGACTCGGCCTCGATCGGCCTATCCTGGCGGGCTGTTCCATGGGTGGCCGTATCGCGCTGCAACTGGCGGCGCTGCACGGCCACAAGTTCAGCGGCTTCATCGCCATCGAGGCGTCGGATTTCCAACCCGCCTGGTATGACATCGACTGGTTCCACCGCCCCGATGCCCATGGCGGCGAGATGGGCGCGGCACTGGTTTCGGCCAACATCTCTCCCTTCGCGCCCGAAGCCGAGCGCTGGAACACGCTGTGGATGTTCATGCAGAGCGGGCCGGGCGTGTTCCGGGGTGACCTCAGCTTCTACACGAAGGACGACAGCCTGATCGCGCGTCTCCCGACCATCGACACGCGGAAGACGCCTGTGCACATACTCGTCGGCGCCTATGACCTGACCTGCACGCCCGAGGACGCCCGCCGGACCGCCGCTGCCATTCCCGGCGCGACGCTGGCTGTGATGGAAGAACTCGGCCACTTCCCGATGAGCGAGCACCCCGAGGGGTTCCGCCCATTCTTCGTCGAGGCTCTCGGGAAGATGCCGCAACCCGCCGCAAGGGCGGCCTGAGACGACCGCAAGGGAGGAGGACCCATGTGCAAGAACGCCGACAAGCCCTGCCCGGGCTGCACGAAACACACCACGGCTGACTCAGCCTGGATGTTCTTCACCGACGAGGATCGGGCGGCGCTCACCCGGCCTGACAGGACAGCCGAGCGTCCCGGCGCGGTGTCGCACTCCTGAACCGAGGCCATGACCGGCGCATCGCGCCTCAGCCAGACAGCGAAAGACCCAGATGACAAACCCTTGCATGATCTGCGTGGCCATCACCGGCAGCCTGCCGACCAAGGCCAACAATCCCGCGGTGCCGATTACCGTTTCGGAACAGGTGGAATCGACCCACGAGGCCTTCGAGGCAGGGGCGACCATCGTCCATGCCCATGTGCGCAACGACGATGAGACCCCGTCCTCGGACCCCGAGAAATTCGCCCGCCTCAAGGAAGGGCTGGAGCAGCATTGCCCCGGCATGATCATCCAGTTCTCGACCGGCGGTCGCTCGGGGGCAGGCCACACGCGCGGCGGGATGCTGTCCTTGCGGCCTGACATGGCGTCGCTGTCGGTGGGGTCCAACAACTTTCCGACCCGCGTCTACGAGAACCCGCCAGATCTGGTCGACTGGCTGGCGGCCGAAATGCTGAAATACGACGTCAAGCCCGAGATCGAGGCCTTTGACCTGAGCCATATCCTGAAAGCCAAAGAGATGGCCGACAAGGGGCAGCTTGCGGGCACGCCATACGTGCAGTTCGTGATGGGTGTGAAGAACGCCATGCCCGTCGATCGCGACGTGTTCGATTACTACATCCACACCGTACGCCGGCTGTTCGGTGAGGACGCACCGTGGTGCGCTGCTGGCATCGGATCGAACCAGCTGAAGCTGAACGAATGGGCCATTGCCGCGGGCGGTCATGCCCGCACCGGGCTCGAGGACAACGTGCGGCTCGACCGCGACCGGCTGGCGCCGTCCAATGCCGCGCTTGTGCGCCGCGCGGTCGACATCTGCAACCGAAACGGCCGCCCGGTGGCCACATGGCAGGAGGCGCGGCAGATCCTCGGGCTGCGGATGCCGGGCGAAAACGAGGAAGGACAAGCGGCATGAAAAAGGTCTACGGCAGTGCGGCCGAGGCGCTGGAGGGTGTGCTGCATGACGGCATGCTGATCGCGTCTGGTGGCTTCGGTCTTTGCGGCATTCCGGAACTTCTGATCCAGGCGATCGTCGACAGCGGTGTGAAGAACCTGACG